>JADJWQ010000006.1:1577500-4121898 GCA_016716265.1 Planctomycetota bacterium | reverse complement strand
GTGGCGGGCACGATCCGGCAGATCGGCGGTTCCTCCCCTTCGCGAAGGCGAAGCACCTGCCGAGATCACATCGCCGCCAGGCGGTTCCTCACCGCGATCCGCGCCGAGCGCAGCGCGAAGACGCGCGACCACTACGCCGGCGCGCTGCGCGGCAGCAAGTGGCTCCGGCGGCGCACCCGGGCGCTGGGAGTGCGACCCGCTGCGGAACCTCGCGGTCCGGACCTCGAACCGCGACAAGTTCCCCCGGATCTTCAAGCGCGTCGGCTTCCGCTTCGAGGAGGCCGAGCGGCTCGTCGGGCAGCCTGGACGCTATGTCGCGGAGCAACCAACTCGGCAACCTGCGGTCGCGGCCCGACTACTGCGAGGCGGTGCGCGGCCGGCGGTCTTTCTACTGGTTCGTGCTGACGACCGCGTTCCGCGCGCCGGCGAGTGCGCGTCGCTCTGCTGGGACGACCTGCGCCGACTGTGCACGGCCCCTCGGTGCGCTCGACGGGCGGTTCACGAAGAACGGCGACGACGCCGTCATCCCGCTACGGGGCTTCGTGGTCGACTCGCTCCTGCAGATGCGGGCGCGACGCGATGCCGCTGCACGCCGGGCGCGGCGACGACCCGGTGCGCGATGCGGACCGCGTGTTCCGCCTGCCGTCGAATCCTGCGATCGTGCGCAAGGACGCCGAAGACCGCCGGCTCACCGAGCGGCGCTGGACGGAAGCAGGTCGACTTCCACTGCCTGCACCCAAGAGCTGCGCGCGGATCCTGATCGAGCTGAAGGTCCACCGAAGGTGATCCAGCAGAGTGCTCCGGCACTCGGACATCGACTGACGATGGACTACGGCGAAGCTCGGCGACGGCGACCTGTTTGCGCGAGCTGCGGGGACATTCCCGGTGCCGAGGATGTTGTTCGCGACGGGGCGACCGAGCACAGATCGCGCTGGCTGAACCCAGCCGGCTCGGCGGTCGCGCGTCCGGCCCGGCCGGTCGGCCCGGCACCGACGGCCTCGACCGCGACGCGCCCGCTCAGGCAGCCCACGCTCGCCGACGTGCCGCCGCGACCTCTGCGGCTTTGCCCCTAGGTATCCTCCTCATCTACCTTGCGCGTCGCAGTTAGTGCGGCACGACGCGCAGCCCCCTTCGCGACGCCGCGCGATTCCGGCTCTGCAGGATCCGAACAGGGTCGTCGCAGGGCCTACCTCGCGAACCCGATCAGTGCCAGCAGCCGCGTCTGCCTCGGCCACCGGTGCCCCAGCATCGCAGGGCCCTACCTCGCGATCCGCGCCCCATCGCCGTGCCGGCCGTGCCGCCGTGCCAGACCGTGCCCCGGTGTGGCGAGGCCAGATGCACTCCATTGCACTCGCCCGCCGCGAAATGCAGATCGGCCGGAAACCGGGGTTTCTCGGCGAACTCGAGCACCTGGGTTTAGGCCCTGCGGAACTCGAACCATGGGCGGTCATCGTGCGGGGTCGTGCCGGCTGCGTCAGGGAGTGCCCATGTATTGCCCGCGGCGGAGGTTGTGGCGGTTCGGCGCGCCGTCGTCCCGGGACTGTGCCAGATCGTGCGAGTTGTGGCCCGGGCAATTGCACACTCCATTGCACACTTGGCCTGGGAAGCACAGCGCAACGCGGCCTCGACGAACACCACGCCCGGTAGCGTCGTCGCCCTCGAACGCCTGTGCGGCCTGCTCCGCCACTACGGCGCGCGGCCTGATCACGGTTCGCGTCGGGGAGTGAGGCCAGGCAACTGATCACGCCGCAAGGTAAGCGTCGGTAGAGCCCGTCTGAACACGGGCGTCCGCCAGTGAGCGCCTGTCGCGCTCGGCAAGCGACTGGACCGGGCGGGCCGCAGGCACCCCGGACGACTCCGGCGACCTCGAACGGCGAAGGGTTCCTGCAGCTACCGTTCGGCCGCGGGATCGTCGACGAGGCGGAGTCGGCCAGCTGCCACCGGCGCTCGCTCCGGGTTCCGTCGCGGTTGCGTGGACGAACCTACGCTCGTGCGCCCGGGCGGCTAAGGCGGATCGACGTCGCCGTCCGACGAGTTCCCGTCAGCCGACCCGGTGGTCGCCGCGCAGATACGGGCGCTGCGCTCAGCCCTGGCGCGCCCCCAGCCAGCCGCGCGGCGTCGGCTCGCCGATGCGGGAGCTCGGCGTCGACCAGTCGCTGAAGCACGTCCTTCAGGTGCGTGAAGGGATCGATCTTCCGGCTCCCAGCAGCCGACCGTCAGCGCATGCGGTGGCCGCGGTCCGACCACCAGCTTCACTGCCGGCGAACAGCCAGTTCTTCCTGCCCACCGCGACCTTCCGAATCGCGCGTTCGCAGCGGTTGTTGTCGATCTCCAGGCGTCCGTTCTCGAGGAACCGACCGAGCGCATCCGCATTCCGGTCGAAATGCCCCCGACGGCCTTGCCGATCGGGCTCTTCGGCAACACGTGGGCCTTCAGCTCGGCGGGCCAGTCTCGGAGGGAATCGAAGATGTCTTGCGATTCGGCAATCGAAGTGCGAGTCGCTGGTCGGGGTAAGGGTCCTCCACCTTGGCGCGGCGTTCGACCTGGTAGAGGTGCTTGAACGCCCGCAAGACCGGCTCTGAGTGTTCCGAACAGCTATCCAGCGCGTCGTAGAACTTGCGACGCGCATGCATCATACAGCCTGCCTCGATGATCGGGGATCGATGAAGAGGCCGGTGGTAGCCCGAGAGGCGTCCGCCTGCCAGATAGCCCCCTGGAAGCCCGCCGGGATGCGCTCCAGGGCCGGCACCGCTGCGGCCCGCCGTGAAGAGTCGAACACGACGTCGCCCGGCTGCTCGCCGACATAGACCCAGAGGTGCGACCGTTGGCTGTTCTTCGGCGTGCGCAGCCCTTCTGCAGCAGCGTGACCGTCGTGTGTCGTCCGTGGCCGCATGGCCCGGGGCGATCGCCGCCTCCAGCATCGCGTCCACGATGGGTTGCGTCGCTGCAGCCGCATCTGCCATCAGTCGCACAACGTCGACCGCGCGAGATCGACGCCGTGGCGAGCAAAGATGCCGGTCTGACGATGCAGGCGGCAGGTGGTCGCTCATCTTCGCGGTCACCACCTGCGCCCAGCATGGACGCGCCGGCCAGACCCTTCTCGATGACTTGTGCGGGCAGCTCGGGCGTGACGATCCCGGCTTCCTCATGCAGCGGACACGCGAGCTTCGGCCGGCGGATCACTCGAACGAACACGCTCGCCGGCTCGTCATTCGAGCCGCTCGGTCTCCTCGTAGCCGATGACGTGTCGCTCACGATGGTCGTCGCAACACGGACAGCGCAGTTCCTCCGGGGTCGGCTCGATCACTTCGACCACGCGGCGGATGTCTGCCGGGATCCGCGACGCACCGCGACGGCGCCGCTCTTTGGCGCCCCGACCGCGCGGCTCGTCGTCCGGCTCTTCCGCGTCCGGCGCCTCGTCGACATGTGGCGGCGGAGGCGCTTCCGGGTTCTCCAACCCCGCGAACAGCGGCTCCTCGCCATCCACCGAATAGCGCTCGCTCCGCTTCCCGACGCTTGCGCAGCAGGGCGTTGTTGCGGAGCACGCCCAATGTCGGCAGCCGAGCGTTCTCGTTGCACGTTCCGTGGCGGGCCGCGCGGGGGTGAAATCGGCGCTGCCGGGCGTCGGCATCGACCGGTCCGTGGTGGAGTGACCGGGATCGGGCGCGGGCCGCGCGGGCGGCGGCTGGGGCGTAGGATCTCGCCCCCGTTTCACTTCCCCAGAAAAGCCGAAGCCCGCGGTGTAACAGCACCGCGGGCTGGTTCGTGCCGCCGTCTCACCGTGTCGCGGGGCCGGCCGCACTTCGCACAGCTGCGATGTCCGGATCCTACTCGGCGCGACGGCCGTCGTGCATCCCCTTCTTGGTCACCCCGCATCCGTCGCCGGCGCCGATGGGCGGCTGACGGCCGAGCTGCCGACCTGCTGCCCACGCTGGGTGGCTGGTGAGACCTGCAGGTGTCGGTGCACCACCTGCGCCACCGGAAGTCAGGGCCGGGGAGTGCCCGCTGACGGTGGCGCGGTGCGCGGCGCACCGGATCGCCTTCACGCTATGCCACCCGCGTTTGCGCCGTCCGCTCGTCGGTCGCTCCAGCGGCTGTCGCCCGATGGCCGCAGGCCCGTCGCGGCCGCACCGGAGTCCACCGAAGACCCGCTCACCAGTGGCGCGGCACTCTGTTCGAGGCCGCGGTCGACGCGGAGCAGGGACGGGCGTGGTCGCGATCCACGGACGCGGCGGTGGAGGACGACTCGTGGGGACGCAATGCCGGCAGCTGCGGGCCGCGGCGCTGCTGATGGGTGTCGCGGCGACCGCGAGCCACCGCACGCGCGAGGCGATCGCCGCGGTGCTGTCGGTCGGCGTGCTGGTGCTCCGTGAGCTGTCCAGGGCAACGGTTACCGCGCCGTCGGTCGAGCGGTGTGCGAGGTCCTGCGGCGGCTACGCGGCGGTGCGCGCCGCGCGGTGCAACTGCTGGTCTGCGGTCACCTGATCCGGCGCTGGGGCGACCGTGGTGCTGGGATCCGGGGCGGCAGGTCGTCGAGCGCTCGGCGTTCCGGCGCGGTGGAACGCCGCCGGGTGGGTGAGGTCCGATCCGAAGTCGCGTCTTCCACGACTTCGGGACCTGCGCCGCGACGGACCCGGTTCCTACCGTGCCGCGCCACATGACCGACCCCACCCCACCGTCGAGCGAAGCGCTGTTCCGCTTCGTGATCGTGTCCGAGGTCCTGGCCAGGATCGCCGGCGGCGAGCAGCGAGCGGATGTCGTCCGCGCTGCAGCCAGCCGCCTGCACACCTGCTTCGATGGCTCGTTCCGCGAGATCTCCGAGCGAACGCTGCAGCGCTGGCTCGCCGCGCACGCCGGACATGGCATTGCCGGACTCGAGCCCAAGCAGCGCGCCGTTGCGCCGTGGACGCTCTCCGCCGAGATGATCGACTTCCTGCGCGGCGAGCACGGCGCCGGTGAGCAGGCATCGATGCCCGAGCTGATCCGCCGCGCGAGGGGCGCGGCATCATCCGACCCGGCGAGCGCGTGCACCCGCGCCACCGTCTACCGGACGTGCAAGCGGCTGGGGCTGCCGACCGAGGCGGGGCAAGCAGGCCAGGCATCGCGATGCGCGGCGCTTCGCCTATGCGCATCGCATGGAGATGGTGCTCTGCGACGGCAAGCACTTCCGCGCCGGCGAGCATCGTGCGAAGCGCGTCGCGCTGTTCTTCCTCGACGACGCGACGCGCTATCCGCTGCACACCGTGGTCGGCACGTCCGAGTCGGAGTTGCTGTTCCTGCGTGGTCTGTACGAGTGCATCGTCAAGCACGGCTACATGGGTGCTGCCTACCTCGATCGTGGACCGGGGTTCATCAGCACCGGCACGGCCGCGGTGTTCGCCCAGCTCGGCATCCCACTGATCCACGGCGAGGCCGGCTACAAGGAGGGCCGCGGCAAGATCGAGCGGTTCAACCCGCACCGCCAAGGCCGACGTGCTGCGCGCGCTCGACGGACGCCCCGACGTCGATCCGTCGTGCGATGCGCTTCGAGCTGCGCCTGCGTCACTACACCGAGCAGCGCTACGCGCACCAGCCGCACGAGAGCCTCGGCGGAGACACGCCCTGGCAGCGGTTCCATGGCGATCCGCGTCCGTTGCGGCTCCCCGACGATACGGTGGTGCTGCGCCGCAAGTTCGAGATCTGCTTCGAGCGCCTGGTGTCGAAGGACAACATCGTCCAGGTCGACGGGCTCGGCTACGAGATGCCGCGCGGCCACGCCGAGGAGAGGGTGCTCCTGCGCCGCCGACTGCTCGACGGCGCCATCTGCGCCATGCACGACGGCCGGCTCGTCGAGCTGCGCGTGGTCGATACGGCTGCCAATGCGCGAGCACCGCGGGCGCGCACGGCGAGCGGCGACGAGCCTCCGCTGCCCATGCCTCGCAAGAGTGCCGCAGACCTCGCTTTCGAGCGCGACTTCCGCCCCGTCGTCGACGCGCACGGCGGCGTGCTCCCGTCCATCCCCGACGACTTCCCCGCGGACGACTGACCCATCACCCGACCATGAAGATCCAGGACTACCGCAGCCGCTTCGGCTTCCACACCACCCCCGTTCACACGCGAGGTCGCGATCAAGGACCGCTTCTCCCTGCCCGAGCTCGACGAGGCGATCGACGCCGTGCTCCGCACGCTCGACGCACGCATGTCGTGCGCCATCATCGCGCCGGCCGGCACCGGCAAGACCTCGGTACTCCGCGCCGTCGTGGCAAGACTCCCCGAGGCGCGCTACTCGACGCACTACGTCAAGGTCACCGGCCTGTCCAAGCGCGACATGTGCCGCGAGATCGCCTACGCCGCCGGCGTACGCCGGCCGGCTCTTTCCCGAGCCTCGTGCGCAACCTCCAGGGCCGCTTCGTCGAGGATGTCGACTCGGCTGGTCTGCGGCCCGTGCTCATCCTCGACGAGGCACACGACCTCCGCGTCGAGACGCTCGCGATGATCCGACTGCTGACCAACTTCGACATGGACAGCCGCCTCGTCCTCAGCGTGGTCCTCGCCGGCCAGCCGCCGCTGCGCGACATGCTGCGACGCGACGAGCTCGAGGACGTCACCCGGCGGCTGTCGCACTGCGCGACCTTGCGCGGGCTCTCCCGCGAAGAGACCGACCGCTACATCGAGCACCGCTGCACGATCGCCGGCGCGGTCGAGTGCCCGTTCGACGCCGGCGGCATCGACGCACTCTTCGAGATCGGCCGAGGCAACCTGCGCGCCACCGACGAACTCGCCCGCAAGACGCTCGAGATCGCGCACGACCAGGACCACGACGTGTGCCAGGCAATGCACGTCGTCCAAGCACGGAAGCTGCTGTGGCCGTGATCTCGCCCCCGCTTCCGGTCGTCCGTGCCGCCTGTCTCGAGTCCGAGCCAGCCGAGCAGCGCTGGCTCATCGAAGGACTGTGGGCCCGCGCCGCCATCGGCCTGATCGGCGGGGCGCCCAAGTGCTGCAAGACATGGTTCGGCCTCGACCTCGCGGTCAGCGTCGCAACCGGCACCAGGGCGCTCGGTCATTTCGAGACCAGCACCCGCGGTCCGGCCCTCATCTACCTGGCCGAAGACGGCCTGCCCCAGGTCCGCTCGCGCATCGACGCGCTGTGCCGCCACCGCGGCATCGACATCTCGGCGCTCGATCTCCACGTCATCACCGCACCGGTCCTGCGGCTCGACCTGCGCAGCGATCAGGAGCGGCTCGCCGAAGCCGTCGAACGGCTCCGACCCCGGCTCCTGCTCCTCGATCCGCTCGTGCGGCTGCACCGCCTCGACGAGAACAGCGCCGCGGAGATCTCCGGACTGCTCGGCTACATCCGCGACCTCCAGCGCCGCTTCGACGCCGCCGTGGTGCTCGTCCACCACGCCAGCAAGAAGCAGCGCTCGCAGCCCGGCCAGGCGCTGCGCGGCAGCAGCGATCTGCACGCGATCGGCGACTGCAATGCCTACCTCGCCCGCCACGGCAACCACATCGTCCTGACCATCGAACACCGCGCGGCCAGATCTCCCGAGCCGCTGACCCTCGACCTGGTCGCCGATGCCAATGGCAACGCCACACATCTTCGCGTGCGCGCCGACACCGCTGCGGCGCCGCCGCAGACCCGGCCTCTCGAAGAACAGGTCCTGGCCCTGCTCGTCGCTGCCGACGGCCCCATGACACGCACGGCGCTACGCGCGCGTCTGGGCATCAACAACCAACGCCTCGGCATCGTGCTCAACCAGCTCGAGCACACCCGTCGCGTGTCGCGGACCGAGCGCGGCTGGACGACTCATGCCGTGAGCTGAGGACATACCACGAGACTTGCCCGGCGAAACGGAGGCAGGCTCTGCTGAGGAGCAACCTGCCAAGGGATAGCCGGGTCGACGGTGCGCTGATGGTGCATCAGGGGGCCTCTGGCAGCCCAGGCTGTCAGGGGCCCCTTCCTTTTCATCCACCCTGATCCACCATCAGACACCGGAGCCATGCCTCGGAAAACCTCGGGGCCTGGGGCAGCGCCCCAGTCGTGGCTCGCCACGGCCCCGCTACGACCGTTCCGTTCCGTGATCCCCCGGGGGGCGCTCGGAACGGAACACCAGAACGTCAGGCTTCCGTGCCAGATTCAATGCAACCAACCGCGTCAACGGGCACGCAACGCAACAGGCGTCATGCCGCGCGCTGAGGATCTCGTACTTGTTGCGGAGCGCTTCGAGCTCGACGCGGAGCCCTGCGATGACCGCCGCGGCGTCGATGTCGACGTCTGTGTGCTGCTGCTCGTGAACCGCCACTCGCCGCAGACTACGAAGCGAAGGCAGCGGGTGGCTCGGGAGGTTTCGAGATCTTCGCGATTCTTGGTAGCCGCTTCGCCTGCCGGAAGTCGAGCCCACCGAGCAGCGCGTGCAACTCGGTCGCACTGAGCTGCAGCGCAGGCGTGTCCGCATCAGGCCATGCGAACCGACCGCGCTCCAGCCGCTTCTGCAGCAGCCAGATGCCCCGCCCTCTTCCCAGACAGGATCTTCAGATGACTGCGCGCCCGGTTGCAGAACACGAACAGATGGCCGCTCATCGGATCCTCCTCGAGGACGTGCGCCACCAACCCGGCGAGCGAGTCGATCTGCTTGCGCATGTCGGTGTTGCCACGCGCGAGGAAGATGCGGACCGAGGGAGGCAGGCTCAGCATGACTTCACCGCCTCCAGCACGGCACGGATGTCATCGGCAGTCGATGCCGGCGGGACGCGGACCGTGACGTCGCCCACCTGGATCTCGATGCACGATGCCGAGCCGACGCGGACGCCGCGGACCTCGACCAGGTCGACGCCCGTAGCCGACCGCGCGGACCGCGGCGCGACTTGCTCGGCCAGCGCCTCGGTACCGTACCGCCTCCGCCACGAGTAGATCGTCCAGGCCGCCACGCCGATCTCGCGCGCGTAGTCAGCTACCGCGATGCGGCGGGCCGCGAGCTTGGACAGGTGTTCGCGGATCTCGGCGATCCGCGCCGGGGTGTGCTTCGCCATGCGCCTCAGCCTGAGCGGCGCGACGGCGGAAAGTAGATGGGGGCTACCGGACGCTTACGCCGCAAGTCGCGCCACCGGTCTGCCCGTCCCGGTCGTTGCTCGGCAGAACTCGCGCCAGCCCGATCGCAACGACGCGGCCTTGAGACCCACCGAGACCGCGTTCGGCCCTGCAACGACCTCGGCCGCGTTCTCGGACACCACGGGCACGTGATTCGTGCCGTGTCCACCACCCCCGCCTCGCAGGTCGCGTCGCTGACCCCGCGAGCGTGGCAGGAGCACCTCGCGATGCAGCAGCGTGCCGAGCAGGCGCAGCGCGCGATCGACACGGTGGTCGAAGAGCTCCTCAGCGGCCGCTGAGCGCACCGGCAGAAGGGCCGACCATGCGAACTGCCGTCCGGCAGGCGGGCCGGTGCCGTCCTCGCTCCTTCGACTGCAGCCGCAGCGTGCACGGCCTCCCGGTCACATCGTCATCGACCTCCACGGGAGGCGTCCAGACGTGGTTGCCGGAACAGTTACGGTGGGAGGTGAAGGCGCCCGCGCCCGGCCACGGCACGCACGATCGTCGCGGTCGAGTGCAACTCCATAAGTGCCGAGAGCGCCGCGCGTTCGAGTTTTCGGACAGGACGCGCAGGGCTCCGGAGCCAGCGCGTTCGGCCACGGGAGCACGCGTCTCAATCAGCATGGCGAGCGCGCTGCACGAGGTGCAACGCACGACATCGCGCGCATCACTGGCCCTTCACTTCGCATCCTTCCAGACGCGCCTGCGGATCGCCTGGCTTGTGCTGAAGGCTCATCAGTGGAGCCCGGTTTTCATCCCACACCAGCATACCGGCGGAATTGTCTTGGGCATACAAACCGATCCGCGGCCTCCCGCTCTCGTGGATGACAATACTCTGCCGCTTCGCGTACTCAACTTGCAGGTTCAGACTGTCGTCGAAACTCGTATCTGACCCGATCGCGATACGAGCGAGTTCGGGCAGTGATTCGATGTGTATCGGCAGCCTCGGGTGACCGGCGTCTCCGGACGTGATGTAAAGACGCGCGCGGCCTCCAACTGCGTCGTCACCAAGCGTCACATGGTTCGCGCCGTCACCGCCATTAATGGTAAGGGTCGACCCGGACTTGCTGACTCGGAGCGATGCACGCCTCTCACCGTGTTCGTCGAGCATGCCGATCCCGAATTCTCCGTCCTCCAACTCCCCAACGATCACGCGAACTCTGCCTTCGGAGTCTCGGAGCTTCAGGGTGTGCATTGCCGGATCCTGCACGCCCCCTCTTGCAGCCGGCACATGTGCCCCCGCCCAGGCGGCAGCAAAGGCGGTGCCCGCGACCATCAGAAATCGCGCCAGCGAACGGTACATCATCTGAACAGCCTCTCGCAGGAAGAAGAAGAGGAAGAAACTCTACCCATGCGAACACTGCCGTCAAGGACATTGACTGAGACTCCGCGCGGACGTCCAAGTCGGAATCGGAAGCGCTGCGCGCGAGCTATCCGGGCCGACGGGGGGAGGGGCCAGAGCGGTGCTCACAGGCGAGACTCCGTCCACGCCGGCGCCCTTCTGGCACTCGTCGCACCTCCGACGGCACTTCTCCCTGCTCGATGTCCTACGCCTCCATGTGGCGCCAGTTTCGGACGTTCGTCGACTCGTTGCCACGCTTGCGACGTCCGCCGCGGTGGGGACGCGTTAGGGCCTCGAGGGTGCGATCCACATCGACGACCCGGCCTTCGGCCCTGAACCGGGTGGTCATGGAGGTCGTCCCGTGGGTCCAGCACGATAGTGACATCGGCTGGCCATTGCAGAGCTTCATCGCGCCTTTCGAGCAGCTGACGAGCCAGACTACGGTGAGCCGGCGACTGTCGGCGGAATCGCTAAGCGGATGACCGCGGGGGAGCCTGTCCAATCGCGCCTTGAGGAGCTGCTCCGGATCGGAAATCGACGAGATCAGTTACCGCAAGAGTCATCAACCTCCGGCTCCTCTGGGAGATCCGAATTCGATCTCAAACATGACGTGCGCAGCGCTCGTATCAAGAGACCCGCTTCCCCAGTCGAAATCACCCCAGCCGATGTCGAGTTTCCAGCCATCTGTGATGTCCATGCGCATGTTGACGAAGGACCTTCCGGGAAGTCCGGGAGCCGTAACCGACGGGAAGTAGGGATCGTAATCGTAGTCCGACCAGCCCGACCGGGGCCATTCTCGCCGTCTGTCGTTCAGCCAGCGGGCTTCGTCGAACTCCCGCCATTCCAACTGAAAACGGTGCTGCCATTCGAACTCCAGCCTACATGGAGGCTCATCGTTCCACCATAGCCGTATCGCGCTCCAAATACTCTTACCGAGCCGCTTGAGTACGGGCTTGATGTTCTGGTTATACACCTGTTTGCCGAATTCCGCCGCGACGGACAGAAACGCCTCCTCCGCGTCGTTCGTCATGTTGACTTGGCCCTGTAGACCATCGGCGTCCCGATACACGCCAGGTGCGTTGGCACCGTAAGTGTACGCGTTTCCGCGCGTGTGTTCGTCGAACCAGATCCCGAGCGGGTCCAGGGAAGTGAATCTGCCCCACTCCCGCGAGTAGTAGCGGTGCCGGATGTAGACGAGACCAGTCTCCGGATCGACGCGATGCCCCTTCCACTGGAACGGCAGCCCGACCGAGGATGAGGCACCGAGGTAGCTCTCGTTCGGCCCGTAGACAGACGGCGTCCCGAACGGGTCGTAGACGCTCTGCTCCACCACGTCGCCGTTCGCGTCGACGAGCCTCGTCACCGACTCCATGTCCGAGCTGGGTAGCGTGGTAGCTCTGCCAGCCCATCCCGCCGCCGGGCAGCACGCCGTAGCTCCGGTACGCGACCAGCTCATCAAGCCGCTCACCCCAGACGAGCTGCTTGGTCGGGCTCTTCGATCCTGCTTGATCGACCTGTAGCTCCTCGATCTCCTGCCATCCGTCGTAGACGTGCAGCCAGATCTCGTCGCCGCTCAGCAGCACGCGCCCCACCCGACGATCGAACGGGTCGTAGGCGTACATCGCCAGCGGCTGCAGCGCCACAGCGCTCGTGCCTGCCGTCTGCGCCCCGGTGCTCACAGCAGCCCCGGAGGCCGTCGTCAGCCGAGCCCCTGGCGCGAGCGCGACACGCTCGGTGAGGAAGCCACGCCGCTGCAGCGTCACGACGTCCGTGGCGATCCGTCCCACATCGCCCTCGAAGCGCTCCAGCACCCGCTGCCGTGCGGCGCATAACGGATCCAGGTCGGCAACGCTGCCCGCGAGCTGCTGGCTCCTGAAGGCGCCGACAGCACCAAGCCGCGTCTGCTCCGCCGTCTCCTCGTCCTCGACGAGGAGCCAGACCTCCGAGAGCCGGTCCTTGAAGTCGTATACGTAGAGGAAGTGCTTGTCCCAGGCGAGACTCCCGCGATCGTCATACAGAATCTGCTCGGGATTCGGTGGGATCGGCAGCTGCTCGATGTAGTCGTAGCGGTTGTTGTAGCCGGCGTATGCAGTGTCTGTGGTGGCACCTCCCGACACCTCGTCGCGCACGCTCGTGCGATTGCCTGCCTCGTCCAGGCTGTAGGTCAGCGCCCTGACGAAGCTCTGCACCTGCCCCTGCTGATCCACCACGGCGCCGAGGATGGCCTCGTGCAGCCGGTGGAATCGGTCGTACTCGAAGAGGTCGCCGTCATTCTGCGTCTGCGGGTCGCCATCCAGCCGGTCGTAGCGCTCCTCGACGAGATTGCCGAATCCGTCGTAGACGAGCTCGTAGCTCGCCAGCGTCGCGCTCGGCGAGCCGCCGACGAAGCGTCGGTCCAGGATGCTCGCCGTGCGCCCATAGGCGTCATGCCCGATCTCGCTGACGATCCGCAGATCGGTGGTCACGTCATCGGGCTTCAGGGCGCGGGACGCGGTGCGCTGGCCGAAATGCGTGTAGTCGGCCATTACCTCGCTTCGAGCCCTGAGGATTCCACTTCAGGCCGTCCAGACGACCGATCGCGTCCCAGCCGTGCTCGATGGTGAGACCCGACTCGTAGCCGAGCGTCGCGCGCCGATCGATCAGACCCGCATCGAACGTGCTGGTCACCGACCAGGTATCCGTCTCCGCATAGTCGAGCCAGCCGAACGAGTAGGTCTCGTCGTGCACGCGTCCGATCGAGTCCTCGTCGCGAGCCACCGAGACGGCCTCCAGCGGAGCGCCCAGATCACCAGAGTAGGTCGTTGCCCGAGCGATCCGCCCGATCGCGTCGCGCTCGAGCACCTCGCGGCTCGCCATCGCCGAGTGCAGCGGGAACGAGTCGACGGACGGGAATTGCCTCGCGATCAGATCCCCCGCACCGTTCCACAGGAGCTCGGTCGTCGGCGCCAGGCTCGCCTGCGCGGCGCCATGGACCAGCTCGACCAGCCGCGACGCGGCGTCGTAGGTGCCGAGGATCGTGTGGTTGGCCGGCACCTTCTGCGGCAAAGCACTCGGCGCCCCGGGACGCTGCACGATGTCCGGCCGGCCGGCGAAGTCGTAGTGGGTGATCGTCCGGTGGTCGAGGCCGTCCTCACGCTCGAGGCGCGTGCGCGCAGTGTTGGCGTCGGTCCAGTCGAGCCAGGCGAGATCGAGAACGATGTCGTCGGTCGTACCTCCGTCGCCGAGCAGCGCGTGCTCCACCAACCGCGAGCGCGCGTCGGGGAGGAATCGCTGCTCGCGAGACCCATTGGAGCCCAGCTGCGGACGCGTCGAGCCCTTCCAGCGCACGTGCCACTGCGTGTCGCCGGTGGCGTAGTACCAGAATGCATCCGTCTCGGGCGGCTGCGAGCCCCCTTCACCACGGTCCTCGACGCGCCGAAGCCGGCCGAGGGCGTCCCAGTCGAAGCGGGTCGTGAAGCTCCGAGATGTCGTCGAGCCGTCGACGTCCTCCTCGACCAGGCGGGTGATGCGCTCGTAGACGAGGTCGCTGCCAGACCAGTAGGTCAGCTCGGTCCGGTTGCTGGTCGGGGCGAGAGAGTCGTCGATGTAGCGGGGCCTCGACAGCTCGTCGCAGGTCCAGGTCCAGGTCCGGCCGCCGGGGCGCACGAGCTGCTCCAGCCGCGTGGCACCGCCGTAGTACCACGTCGTCGTGTCGACCGTGCTCCCGGCATCGAGAGCGTGCACCCGTCGCTGCACCATCCGATCGAGCTCGTCGTAGTCGATCTCGACGTGGGCGAGGACGTTGGCGCCGTCCATCGATTCCACCTGCCGCACTCGACCGCCGGCGTCGCGGGTCAGCACGTGCTCGGCGCCGCCAAGCGAGCCGCCGTACGAGAACGCCCCACCGATCGGGTCGTAGGTCGGCTCGACGATCCGCTCGACCACGCCCGACTCCGCGCCGCGGACGAGCTCGGTCCATAGGCTCGGACCAGCGGTCGGATCGCCGCGGTGCACCTTCACCACGTCGAGGGCGGCGTCGATGAAGCGCCGGACCTCGACGAGCTCCTCGGTCGCGTTGGCAACCGTCGACGAGTAGAGCGTGCCGAAGCCGTCGACCAGCAGCGTCCGCGTGGCGCCGTTGGGCAGGTAGACGTGATGGAGCGTGCCGTCGGGGTAGTGGTCGAACGTGTACTCGAGGAAGCGGGCATTCGTCGCATCGCTGACAGGACCCGACTCGTCCTCGTTCAGCGGCCGGAGATCGACCTGCTCGCGCACCAGCCGCTCGCCGACGAAGTGCCGGTGCGTCTCGATCCAGGCACGGGCCGCGCCCGTCGACGCCCCGAAGCGCTCCGGAGCCGCTCCGGCGCTGTCCAGGTTACGGAGCCGGTCGACGGCGACGTTGCCCCAGAAGTCCCGCAGGAGCTGCCGCTCGTGAACGATCGTCCTCGTCACGCCCGTGACGTCCTCATCGCTCAGCGAGACCGAGGCGCCGAGCAGCCGGCCCTCGCCATCGTGCGTGAAGGTCGTCGTGCGCTCGAGCGCGCCCGCACCCTGGTTGTCGACCTGCTGCGAGAGCCGACCGAGCGCATCCCAGCTGAAGCCCGTGACGACCGCGGGACCGTTGTTGCTCTCGTGTCGCCGCGTCGAGCTCGCCGGCAATCCGGCCGGCGAGCCGGTGTAGTCGTAGCTCAGCCGCACGCCATCGCCCGACGTCACCGTCAGCGGCCATCCATCCGCCGTCCACGTGCGCGCTTCGGTCACCACCTCAGCGATCGTCGGACCCGGCTTCTGGACGGTGATCTCCAGGCTCTGGCCAGCGGGCTTGCCGCCGTACGACGCGTTGGCGCTGTCGCGCGGCGTCCAGCTGATCGCATCCTCGGTCCAGGTCGCAGTGGGCGTCGTGTAGCCAGCCAGCAAGGCGGCCGAATGGCTCAGCAGCGCGGTCGGCGTGCCAGACTCCAGGTTCCGCTCCCAGGTCCAGGTGTACTGGACCGTAGCGCCTTGTGCCGCTCCCGTGCTCGGATCGGGGACGTCTGCCGTCAGAGGCTGGCCCCACGAATCCCAGGTGTATGCTGAGTCCCGTGTTCCCGCTGGGCCAGGAGCGTGGACCCGCACCGGCTTGCCGCAGCCGCAGGAGCCGGTGCCGCCATACTCGAACGTCCACGTTACCGCTGCCGGCTCGTACAGGCTCGGGTCGCCATTGAACAGCGGGTCGTTAGTCCGCGGCCTCGTGTCGGAGCCGGTGGTGGTCGGTGGAGTAACCGTTACCTGTGTCTTTCGGCCGAGGTCGTCCAGCGACGTCTCGGTCCGCGTGCCCCGGGGGTCGGTACACTCGACACGTTCGACCAGATGGGCGGCCGTGTAGACGTAGTCAAATGTCGTCGTGGCGCCGTGACGATCGGTCAGCGAGTCAATCCGCGCCAACCCGTCCTCGACCGTGTATGCGATCGTAGCCGCCGCGGTCACGGACGTGATCGGGGTCGACCAGCGGTCGGCCTGGCGATACTCCTTCACCGACTCCACGCGCGGGCGGCTGCCGCTGGTGTCCCAGCCGAGCTCGACGACCAGCCGGCCGGTGTTCGGTGTGGTGCTGAACGGCGTGTCGAGGTTCGCAGCGGTGACCCAGGCGGTCTCGGGGTAGACGATGCTCGACAGACGTGCGCCACCGAACGGCACCATCAGAGTCTCGGCGGGAAGGCCTCCGTCCGGCTGATGAACCTCATGCGCGAACTCCATCCCCCAGCTCGCTTGCTGCTCGAGCAGGGTGACGTTGTTGGGGTCTCCGTCCAGGTCGTAGTCGATCTCGATGCGCGAAACGCCAGACACTCCGGGGGCCGGGATCTGCCAGCTCCAGATCTCACGCGCGCCCGACGGATAGTCGATCGACTGGATGCGGCCCCCGGAGTCGCGCTGGATGACCAGCTCGTTGTCCCACGCGTCTCGAATGCGGTCGAGCTGCCAGACTGTTCGACCGCCGGGACCAGAGAGCCCGAGGAGGCGGACGAAGTCCAGAATCGCACCGCTCGGCAGCATGATCCGCGCCTGGTCGGTGTCGTTGCCGTCGATGTAGTGCACCAGACGGAGGGCGTCGTTGTCACCGTCGAACACCGCTGCGTAGCGGCCCTGGTAGCTGCTCGCCGTCTTGAAGTCGAAGCAGGTGCCGTTCAGCGGTCCCGCAGCAGCGCCGCTGGCGGGAGTGCCGACACTCGGCGACCCCATCGACCAGATCGGCGGCTCGCACCCTGGGACAAACGCGCGGAGGCAGTTCGGCGGTGCGCTGAACACCGTGGTGACCGGGAGCGTCGTCCCACCCCGCCGGCTTCCGGTGGGCTGGTGGGAGTCGGCAGCTCGCCAGCGACGCCGTAGCCGAGCGTGCGCTGATCGACGGGAGCTTGGTTCTCGAGCGCCGAGACCTGGTGGATGTGGTTCAGCCGGAAGCCGGGCTCCCAGTGCATGCCGGTGTTGAGCGGCCTGGGACGGGGCAGGAACACGTGGCCCTCTCCGGAGCGATCCACGACGATCTCGACACCGACGTCGAGCGTGAGGGATCGGTAGACCGAAGGGTCTGGACAGTCGTCGAAGACCGGACCGGACGTCGGAGGAGCGGACGAGAGACCCTGCGCTGCCAGCGGCAGCGCGATGAGCGCAGGCAGGAGCGCAAGACCGACGTGACGCAGGCCGGCGACCAGCCGCGACGACACGTGGCGAGAGCGAAGGCGAGGGGGCTCCAAGCTTATGAGATCTTCTCCGACCGACTCATCGCGAGCAACGGCCCCACTTCGGACAGCTTTCGCCTGGACAGCAGATTTCTGTCGATGGCTCGATGCTGGTGCGAGGCCGCTGGTCCAGTGCACAGGCTGCACCGATGCAGGCGCAGCGCGCAGCTCTGCCAAGCAATCGAGCGGCGAGCATGGCGGATCGCGCGCTCGCAGGCCATCAGGAATATCCATGAGTAGCGCGCGCCTCGCACATAGGTGCTGTCGCTCGCACGAAATACGGCGACCCACAAAGATCGCATCAAGAGCGAGAGCTCTCGGATCGACCGTCGCGCTGCGGCTGCATTCGGCTTCGCATGCTGCCCGTTGTGCCCCGACCTGCGAGGCACCGTATTCGGGTAAGCATCAATGAGGCACACCCGACGTATCCAGTGCCGGCCAGCGGCGCCGCTGAAGCTCGCCTGCCCACGACGCCCACTCGGCCGTCCGCCCCTGCGCCTGCCACAGCCACAAGGAGCGGTCAGGCCCGCGCTGTTCATACGGCGCATTGAGGAATGCCGTCCATATGCCTTGCTGGCGGGTCATGTGACGCAGGCGCCCGATATCGCGCGTGGCCGCAGCACTCGTGCTGCCGCGTCGAGATTGGCGTGGCCTGGCTGCCGATGGCGGTGTCGACGTCACGGCCAGCGCTCAGGTGCTGCGACTCGCGCCGCGCGCCAGTCGGCTCCCGTTCGACGCCGTCCTCCACGGCGAGCTGCGGATTGTCGCCCGACGACCGCCGTAGACCCGGACTGTCCCTCACGGAAGCTGCCCTGCCGATGCCCACCTCCCTCCCCGCGTCGCATTCCCGCTGGTATCGGACCACGACGAGGGTCTGCGATTGGGCGCGAGATCATTGGCCAATGTCTACGCCATGACGGGCGCAGCGCCTGGGCGGCCCGCAATTCGTTCGTCGGGCGTCCGGGAACTGCCGCGCTCGCCGCTGAACTGCTTCCGTGCAGACCGATCGCCAGGGCCGCCGTCACCCATTCTGCCGCCCCATCGACGATCGCGCGCGACGCGCCCTCGAGGCGGCGATCTTCGAGGCCCTCGACATCGGCGCGGAGGAGGAGCAGCACGATGGCCGCTGATCCCCGCAACCAGCCGCCTCCGTCCGAGCCCGCAGCACGGCGCGGAGGGAGCGACATCCACCCTCGGGCGCGCACATCAAGCGGCGAGTCGGGGATCTTGCGAGGACCCGAACATCTCCTGATCACGGTGCCGGAAGCCGCTTCCCTACTTCGCGTCGGCAAGCGAACTGTGTGGAGGTTGATGGCCGACCCTGAGTCCGGATTCCCGAGTCCTCGCCGCATCCGCGGGCGCACGCTGCTCGTGCGCGACGAGGTGCTCGCGTTCGTCGGTGCGGAGGCGTCGCAATGAAGCAGGCCGGGCAGAGCCCATGGAATGGCAACCGTATCGGCGGCCGAACAGCCCGTTCTGGCACATCGTGTTCACCGATGCGGATGGCGTCACGCGGCGCCGGTCGACGAGGACCAAGGACGTGCGCATCGCGCGCGAGCGACTGGCCGAGACCCTGCGCGGGGTCGAGCAGGCGAGGCTCGGCCACGTTGATCGCTTCGCGCGCAACCGCACCGTCCCGATCCAGCAGCTCGTCGACGAGTACAAGGCAACATTGGAGGCGAACCAGTCGGCGCCGCGGTACGTGGCAGGCACGATCCGGCAGATCCGGCAGTTCCTCGCCTTCGCGAAGGTGAAGCACCTGCCCGAGATCCACATCGCCGACGCCGAGCGGTTCCTCACCTCGGTCCGCGCCGAGCGCAGCGCGAAGACGCGCGACCACTACGCCGGCGCGCTGCGCGGTTTCAGCAAGTGGCTGGAGCGCACCGGGCGCTGGGAGTGCGACCCGCTGAGGAACCTCGCGGTCCGGACCTCGAACCGCGACAAGTTCCGGATCTTCAAGCGCGTCGGCTTCCGCTTCGAGGAGGCCGAGCGGCTCGTCGAGGCGGCCTGGACACGCTATGTCGCGGAGCGACCGCTCGGCGGCCTGCAGTCGCGGCCCGACTACTGCGAGGCGGTGCGCGACCGGCAGGTGCTCTACTGGTTCGTGCTGACGACCGCGTTCCGCGCCGGCGAGTGCGCGTCGCTCTGCTGGAACGACCTGCGCCTCGACAGCGCACGGCCCTCGGTGCGGCTCGACGGGAGGTTCACGAAGAACGGCGACGACGCGGTCATCCCGCTGCAGGGCTTCGTGGTCGACTCCGCTCCTGCAGATGCGGGCGCGACGGGATGCGCTGCACGCCCGGCTCGGCGACGACCCGGTGCGCGATGCGGACCGCGTGTTCCGCCTGTCGTCGAAGATCGCCACGATCGTGCGCAAGGACGCCGAGACCGCCGGCCTCACCGCCGAGCGCGGCGCTGGACGGAAGCGGGTCGACTTCCACTGCCTGCGCAAGAGCTGCGCGCGGATCCTGATCGAGCTGAAGGTCCACCCGAAGGTGATCCAGCAGGTGCTCCGGCACTCGGACATCCGGCTGACGATGGACCTCTACGGCGAGCTCGACGACGGCGACCTGTTCCGCGAGCTGCCGGGGACGTTCCCGGTGCCGAGGATATTCGCGTCGGGGGGCGAGCCCGCGAGCACGGACCGCGCTGGCTGAACCCGGCCGGATCGGCGATCGCGCGGCCGGCTCGGCCCATCGACGGCACCGACGGCCTCGGCCGCGACGCGCCCGCTGAGTCGGCCCACGCTCGCCGACGTGCCGCCGCGGCCCTCCGGCGCGCCCCCTGGGGGCGCCCTCGCCACACGCGCGCACGTGCACCTTCGTGCGGCCTGACGCCGAGCCCCGTCCGCCACGCCGCGCGAGTTGGCTCTGCAGGATCCGAGCAGGATCGTCGCAGGGCCTACCTCGCGACCCGATCAGTGCCAGCAGCCGCGTCCACGGCTCGGCCACCGTGCCCCAGCATCGCAGGGCCTACCTCACGCCTCCCTCGCCATCCGATCCGTGCCAGATCGTGCCAGGCCGTGCCAGACCGTGCCCCGGTGTGGCCAGGCCAATTGCACACTCCATTGCACACTCGCCCGCCGCGAAATGCAGATCGGCCGGAAACCGGGGTTTCTCGGCCGAACTCGGGCACCTGGAGTTTAGGCCCTGCAGGACTCGAACCATGAGCCGGTCATCGTGCCAGGTCGTGCCAGGCTGCGTCAGGGAGTGCCCATGTGTGCCACGCGGCGGAGGTTGTGGCGGTTCGGGCGGCGCGCCGTCGTGCCAGGCTGTGCCAGATCGTGCCAGGTTGTGGCCCGGGCAATTGCACACTCCGTTGCACACTCGGCCCGCGAGCACCGCGCCGCGAAGCGTCCGCCGAACGCCTGCACCGACGAGATCGCCACCCGCGAATACCTCGACGGTCTGCTCGGCCACGATGAGCGCGCGGCCGGACCAGGCCCGCCCCGGGAGAAGCGACGCCACCCCAGATGAGACCCGCGGCTCGCGCCACCGGTCTGCCGCCGCGCACTGCCTCAAGCGCGCGTAACCCTCGAACGACATCGGCGCTGCTTCCGGACACCGCGCGAACCCGATCGCAACGACACGGCCTAGAGACCTCGCTCGGCCCCAAAACGACCTCGGCCGCGTTCTCGGACACCACGGGGACGCGGTCGCGCGCATGCTCGGGACCCCCGGACGACGTGGGCGGTCAGCGGACCGGGGCCGTTGCCGGCCCCGGCCCACGCGACGACTGGCTTGCAGACATCCCAGCTCATTCGATTCGGCGAGACGTTCCATCTGGCCGATGCATATCGATTGCTGGATTCTGCTTCACGCTCAACTCTAGACCCCGACTCGTACTGACCCCGTTCACGAGATCGAAGCAGGCCGTCCGTCCCCAGTTGCGCGGTTCCGTGAGATCCTGCAGTGCTCTCCGCCGCGATACTGAGGAAGTTCGGCATCATCCGCAGAGCGCATGTCGACACCATCTTCGCTGACGGCATCGAACATCGCCGCGCCAATAAACGTCGTGTACGTGGTTGTTACGCCGTCCGCGGCGGTCACCTGTCGACGAACGATCAGCCCACTCGCGCGCAGCTCGGCCACATTCGATCCAGCGCGTATGATGACGCCGTCAGACGAAATCTCTACGATCTTCTCCCCTCGACCATGCGAATCACGGTCTTCTCCGTGCTCGTCGGCGACCATCTTCCGATTGCTACCACGCACACCGCGACCGCGGCCAGTCCCGCGCGCAGCCATTGCCCCAGCGTAGATCTTGCATTGAACATCTGTAGCATGCTCATTTCATCACCTCTCCACTTCTGCGCACGGCGTTCTCTAGTCCCTGACTACGACGGAGGTTGTGAACCAGCCGTCCTTCCACGTGGTCCTTCTCCCGAGAGAAATCACTACCTCTGCTGGGAAAGGGTTGTTGCTTGGGTCATTGACTGCGTTCTGGTCCTGAGCATCCATGTATTGCCTGCCGGATGTGTATGGAAGCCTGATATGACATGCATCCACGAGAATAGCCTGGTGATCGCCTGCGCCTTCTGATTGCAGTATTTTCTGTGGGAGTGATGATAGTTTTCCGTACGGTTGCGTCTCTCACGCAGAGCGACGATTCGGCCCGAGGTTGTGTTGATCATGAAGACGCCCGACGTTTCTATCATAATTCCCGAGGTCACGAGACGAAACGTGAACGTCCCGCGTTCTTGGACGTGATGATCAGAGAGAAAACTCGCCAGGCCCTCCGCGTCCATATTTTCGGCCTCGGCCTTCTCGACGTCATCCACCCACTCCAATTGTCCGGCGGCGGTGTCGCCGCCAACATGATACGGCTCCCCGCTTTCGTCTTCATATGCGTCCGCTTCGTGCCGCTCGGCCAAGTCAAGCATCATCATGATCATGCGGCACTCAAACAACCGCTTGATGAAGATAACGATGTTCGGCTCCTGTGAGCAGCATTCACTTGCTGAATGTTCATATGGAGTCGACCCTACTCCGCTCCCGGGTCCTGCGCCACCGCTGAACGTGAGCCCTAGGTCGGGCCCCATCGGCGGCCCACCCGCGAGCGCGCCATCCATGCCCGTCCCGCTGATGTTCTCGAATCCGAAGCCGCCGAAGCCGCCGCCACCACCACCGGCGTAGGCTTCCCCGCGTCCGCCGGCACCCGTGCTGAAGAGGCTCAACTGCCCGCTGGGGTCTGCCGCCGACGCGGGGTTGTTACCGACGTAGGCATACGGGTTCCCGAGATTCGCGGAATCAGCCCAGGACCCGATGGGATCCACCGTCATGAACCGCCCCACTCCGTGTGGAGATAGCGGTTCCTGGCGTAGATCAGCCCCGTCTCCGGGTCATGCCGGTGGCCGGTGTAGCCCACCTCGAGCCCGACACTGGATTGCGCCACCGCGGTGTAGGAGCCCCCTCCCGCCGGCACGTACACGGTGCGCGCCCCGTACGGGTCATACTCCACCCGCTCGACCTCGTTTCCATCAGCATCGTGGAGCCGCGTGACCGAGCCTTGCTCGTCCTGCGTCACCATGTAGCTGTCCCACGACTCACCGTTCCAGCGATGGTAGGACAGCAGCTCCGAGAAGCTGGCGCCCCAGACCATCACCTTCTGCGCCTTGGCAACCCACGTCGAGTCCTCCCACACCGGCTCGCACTCCTCGACCTCGCGCCACCCATCGTAGGCGTACCGGGCATCGACGTCTGCGTCCGGCACCACGCGCACCAGGCGGCGGTTGAACGGGTCGTAGCCGTACGCTGCGATCAGCACCAGCTGAGCCTCGACCGTCGTCCCGGCGCGGCTGCTGCCGTAGGGCGACGGAACGACCGCCCGCAGAGTCGAGCTGCTTCGCTCGGCGCGCGACGCGTTCCGGATCGCCTGCACCGGAGACCCTGAGAGCCGACTCAGGATGTCGTCGCGGGCCTGTGTCAGCGCGCTCGTCGAGACGATCGCGCCACCTGCGCTGCGCATCGCCGCAGCGCTCTGGCCGGAGTCCGCCACGAGCTCGAAGACCTGCGAGAGCCGATTCCGGAAGTCGTACAGGTAGTAGTACCGGCCGTCGAAGACCAGGTTGCCCTCGCCGTCGTACAGCGGTGCGATCGCCCCCACGTACGAGTAGCGTGCGCTGCTCGCCTCGTTGGTGTAGTCGACAGTCTGCGGCTGCTGTCCGCTCAGCGTGATCGTCACGGAGTCGCGGCTCTGCCCCGGCTCGAGATCGTAGTCGACCGTCGAGTCGGCGACCGAGCTCAAGTAGGGGTCCAGCACGTCCTCGACGCCCACCTTGGCGCCGATCACTCGATGGAAGCCGTCGTACTGGAATTGGTCCCCGGTGCTCGGCGACTGCTGCGTGTGGCCGACCTTCTCCCAAGCCCGCCGGAGCAGATCACCCCCCGGCGTCCACGCGAAGCCGCGAGACTCGTACGGCGACTGCGCCCCCGTCACGATGTGCTCGATCGTCATGACTCGCCGGAACGAGTCGAGCGCCACCGCGCGCACGATGCTCCCGCTGCCACCCACGCTCGTTGTCCGCTCCCGTGGTACGCCACCGCTCCAGGCGTACGTGCCGAGGGTAAAGGGGGACCCAGCACCCGGCACCTGGAGGGTGCGCTCGCTCAGCCGGCCGATGGCGTCCGGCGCGCTCGAGATCTCGAATCCGCTCGAGTGCGTCAGCGTGCGGCGGAAGGTCACGTCGCCGTAGTCCGGGCCGTTCGGGTCGTCGTAGCCAGACGTGATGTCCACGGGGCGCAACGGATCGACGCCAGCGTAGGTGAACGACTCGCCGAGCTTGCGGCCCAGGCTGTCCCAGGTCATCTGCACCCCGCCGATGTAGCCGTCGTGCGCGAGGCCCGACATCGTCCAGGCTGACGTCACGCGGCCCAGGAAGTCGAACAGCACGGTCTCGCGCGTCGCCAGGATCGACACGTTCGCACCCTGCTCCAGCGTCCGCTCGAACTTCCGTGCGGCCAGGTCCCACTCCTGCGAGATCACGCTGCCGTTGCCATCCACGATCTGCCGTGGCCTCGAGCCGGCATCGTAGCTGATCGTGGTCCGGTGCGGCGTGCCACTCGTGTAGCCCGGCCGCCGAAGCTCCTTCAGCCGGTACGCAGCATCGTAGAGCCACGTCGTCGCCAGCCCGCGGCCGTCGTAGCGGCGCATCGCCAGGCTCGCGCCCGAGTCCGGTGCGTCGATGTGCCGGGTCTGGAGCGTGATCTGCTCGTTCGCGCTGGCGCTGCGCACGAGCCGCACCCAGCGGCCGTCCGCGTCGAACAGCGTCGAGGTGTACCGGTTGGAATCGCCCACCTGGTCGGGGTCCTGGTAGAGGCTCAGGTGACCGAGGCCATCGTAGCCGTACTCGTGCACCTGAGGAGTGGACTGCCCGTCCAGGCCTTTGACTTGCCGCGTGACCACGCGCCCGACCAGGTCCCGCTCGACCTCGGTCACGTAGCTCTGCCGCGTCGCGGACAGGTCGTCGTAGAAGCGACGCGTCGACTTCACGACGAAGTCGCGTCCCGGCATGTAGGTGAGCTCCACCTCGTTGCAGTCGCTCGGATCCTGGTGCAGCGCGTCGCGCATCCTGCGCAGCCGGCCGTAGGCGTCGTACTCACGGCGGATGCTGCGGCCGTTCGGATCGACGACCCTGAGCAGGTTGCTGCGCACGTCGTAGTCGAAGGTCGTGGGTGCCTCGTCGATCACCGACCCTTGCGCATCGTAGAGCACCCGCGTGGACTCGAGCACTCGGCCGGCCTCGTCGTACTCCGTCCACAGGGCAGCCAGCGGATTCGACGCCGAATCCTGCTGGACTACGTGCACCGGCCGGCCGAGCTCGTCGAGGGTCACCACCTCCTGCAGGCCCGTCGGCGTGAACACCCGATCGATCCAGCCCTGGCCGCTGTGGTTGCGCGCGTAGACCCAGGTCGCGTACTCCTCGGGTGGGCCAGACTCCAGCAGGCGGCTCCGCCGCGCGAGGACGAGGTCGTCGTCGTAGTAGCTGCGGCCCAGCTCGACGTTCTCGCCGCCGAAGTCCGCGATGATGCGGTACAGGGTGCCGTAGCCGTCGATCTTGTAGCGGTTCGTCGAACCATTCGGCAGCTCCACGTCGAGCATCGTCCCGCGGAGCGCGTGCTCGGCGACGCTGTACTCGCGTTCGGTGCATAGCGGGAGTATTCTTCGGACAGGACGCGCTTGTCATTGCCTCCGACCGCCTCACCGTGTCCGTTCTATAGACGCGAGTATGGACTCGATCGCCGTATACGCACCAATGACTCGTGCGAGATGCTCCTCACCGAGGTAGTCGGCCGCGTCATGCCGAGTTGCGTCGAGGGTGAGCAATAGCCGTCGCAGCGCGCTACAAAGCTCGCGGGCATCATCCGACCTCGCCAGCGCCAGCGGCATTGCCAGCACCCTCGTGTCATGTATGGCCCATAAGAGCCGATCGACAGCATCGTCCTCCCGCGTGAGGGCTGCGAGCTCGCCACTCGGAGCACCGCCGCCGCGCTCGATCTGCTCCCACATCGCTCGGCGCCTTTCGAGGATCCTAGGCCCCTCGCCGTTGCCCCACAGTCTGGCCTCGGTTTCCAACGCCGAGAGTGCGTGCATCAGGGCGCGGGCATCGTTCAAATGACGGAGAGTGCCCGCATCCGAGTTGGACGGCTCGCAAGCGTATAGTAGGGCGATTGTTAGTGCAACGCCCGAGCGCGATGTATAGACAAACGCTGACATCGTCTAATTCTCCGCCATGTCTCCGTTGCGCCTCATGTCGAACCGTCAGCCACGGGATTGATCGCGGCGCTTGCAGAAGAACTCCCTCCAAAGACCACCGACCAGGTGCTTCGAAGCCGACCATGCCGTGTCATCTGATGCAATCGGCCAAAAACGATTAGAATCCTCGAGATTCAGTTTGATGACCAGCATGGTCAATGCTGCCCCGGTGTAACAATCCGCTGCAATCTCCGCGCGATTCTGCTCCTTCTCCTCATCTCCTTCCGTCAGGAGTTCCAGAAGATCGATATGGTATTGCGCGACCAGCGCGATCTGCCCAAATGCGTGTCCGGAAAGGTAGTGAGCCATATTGTCCCGCGCATTCGCTGCGACTTCATCTGCGAATCCGAGTGGCAGCGGGTTGTCTGACTTCCTATTCTTGTCGTAGAGCGCATGCCCGAGATTGTATCGTTCGCCATATCCGCAGCTGTTCTCAGCCGCCTCGAGGAAGTCGCCCCAGTCCAGCGCCTCGTTGGCAAGTTTGTCTAGCTCTCGAGCTAGGACTTCGCATAGCGTGAGCTGGGGGTCCTCCTGCGTGCACGTCCCCGATGCTTGCGCATCACCCGGCGTAGAGATTGTCGCTCCGGAACCGCTATAGATCAGATCCGGGTCGGGTCCTGTTGGCGGCCCGCCCGACAGCGCGCCGCCTGTGCCCATCCCGCTGATGTTGTCGAATCCGAAGCCGCCGAACCCACCACCACCACCGAGGTAAGCGTCGCCTCGTCCGCCCGCGCCTGTGCCGAATAGGCTCAACTTGCCACTCGGGTCTGCCGCCGACGCCGGGTTGTTGCCGACGTAGGCGTACGGATTCCCGAGATTCGCGGAATCCGCCCAGGAACCGATGGGATCCACGGTCATGAACCGCCCCCACTCCGTGTGGAGGTAGCGGTTTCTTGCGTAGATCAGCCCCGTCTCCGGGTCATGCCGGTGTCCGGTGTAGCCCACCTCGAGCCCGACGCTGGACTGCGCCATCGCGGTGTAGGAGCCACCTCCCGCCGGCACGTACACTGTCCGCGCCCCGTACGGGTCGTACTCCACACGCTCGACCTCGTTTCCATCAGCATCGTGGAGCCGCGTGACCGAGCCTTGCTCGTCCTGCGTCACCATGTAGCTGTCCCACGACTCACCGTTCCAGCGATGGTAGGACAGCAGCTCCGAGAAGCTGGCGCCCCAGACCATCACCTTCTGCGCCTTGGCAACCCACGTCGAGTCCTCCCACACCGGCTCGCACTCCTCGACCTCGCGCCACCCATCGTAGGCGTGCGGGCATCGACGTCTGCGTCCGGCACCACGCGCACCAGGCGGCGGTTGAACGGGTCGTAGCCATGCGCTGCGATCAGCACCAGCTGAGCCTCGACCGTCGTCCCGGCGCGGCTGCTGCCGTAGGGCGACGGAACGACCGCCCGCAGAGTCGAGCTGCTTCGCTCGGCGCGCGACGCGTTCCGGATCGCCTGCACCGGAGACCCTGAGAGCCGACTCAGGATGTCGTCGCGGGCCTGTGTCAGCGCGCTCGTCGAGACGATCGCGCCACCTGCGCTGCGCATCGCCGCAGCGCTCTGGCCGGAGTCCGCCACGAGCTCGAAGACCTGCGAGAGCCGATTCCGGAAGTCGTACAGGTAGTAGTACCGGCCGTCGAAGACCAGGTTGCCCTCGCCGTCGTACAGCGGTGCGATCGCCCCCACGCATGAGTAGCGTGCGCTGCTCGCCTCGTTGGTGTAGTCGACAGTCTGCGGCTGCTGTCCGCTCAGCGTGATCGTCACGGAGTCGCGGCTCTGCCCCGGCTCGAGATCGTAGTCGACCGTCGAGTCGGCGACCGAGCTCAAGTAGGGGTCCAGCACGTCCTCGACGCCCACCTTGGCGCCGATCACTCGATGGAAGCCGTCGCATGGAATTGGTCCCCGGTGCTTGGCGACTGCTGCGTGTGGCCGACCTTCTCCCAAGCCCGCCGGAGCAGATCACCCCCCGGCGTCCACGCGAAGCCGCGAGACTCGTACGGCGACTGCGCCCCCGTCACGATGTGCTCGATCGTCATGACTCGCCGGAACGAGTCGAGCGCCACCGCGCGCACGATGCTCCCGCTGCCACCCACGCTCGTTGTCCGCTCCCGTGGTACGCCACCGCTCCAGGCGCATGCGTGCCGAGGGTAAAGGGGGACCCAGCACCCGGCACCTGGAGGGTGCGCTCGCTCAGCCGGCCGATGGCGTCCGGCGCGCTCGAGATCTCGAATCCGCTCGAGTGCGTCAGCGTGCGGCGGAAGGTCACGTCGCCGTAGTCCGGGCCGTTCGGGTCGTCGTAGCCAGACGTGATGTCCACGGGGCGCAACGGATCGACGCCAGCGTAGGTGAACGACTCGCCGAGCTTGCGGCCCAGGCTGTCCCAGGTCATCTGCACCCCGCCGATGTAGCCGTCGTGCGCGAGGCCCGACATCGTCCAGGCTGACTCCACGCGGCCCAGGAGGTCGAACAGCACGGTCTCGCGCGTCGCCAGGACCGACACGTTCGCACCCTGCTCCAGCGTCCGCTCGAACTTCCGTGCGGCCAGGTCCCACTCCTGCGAGATCACGCTGCCGTTGCCATCCACGATCTGCCGTGGCCTCGAGCCGGCATCGTAGCTGATCGTGGTCCGGTGCGGCGTGCCACTCGTGTAGCCCGGCCTCCGAACCTCCTTCAGTCGGTAGGCAGCATCGTAGAGCCACGTCGTCGCCAGCCCGCGGCCGTCGTAGCGGCTCATCGCCAAGCTCGCGCCCGAGTCCGGAGCATCGATGTGCCGGGTCTGGAGCGTGATCTGCTCGTTCGCGCTGGCGCTGCGCACGAGCCGCACCCAGCGGCCGTCCGCGTCGAACAGCGTCGATGCGCATGCGGTTCGAGTCGCCCACCTGGTCGGGGTCCTGGTAGAAGCTCAGGTGACCGAGGCTATCGTAGCCGTACTCGTGCACCTGAGGAGCTGACTGCCCGTCAAGGCCCTTGACCTGCCGCGTCACCACGCGCCCGACCAGGTCCCGCTCGACCTCGGTCACGTAGCTCTGCCGCGACGCGGACAGGTCGTCGTAGAAGCGGCGCGTCGACTTCACGACGAAGTCGCGGCCCGGCATGTAGGTGAGCTCCACCTCGTCGCAGTCGCTCGGATCCTGGTTCAGCTCGTCGCGCATCATGCGCAGCCGGCCGTAGGCGTCGTACTCGCGACGGATGCTGCGGCCGTTCGGATCGACGACCCCGAGCAGGTTGCTGCGCACGTCGTAGTCGAAGGTCGTGGGTGCCTCGTCGATCACCGACCCTTGCGCATCGTAGAGCACCCGCCTGGACTCGAGCACTCGGCCGGCCTCGTCGCATCCGTCCACAGGGCAGCCAGCGGATTCGACGCCGAATCCTGCTGGACTACGTGCACCGGCCGGCCGAGCTCGTCGAGCGTCACCACCTCCTGCAGGCCCGTCGGCGTGAGCACCCGATCGATCCAGCCCTGGCCGTTGTGGTTGCGCGCGTAGACCCACGTCGCGTACTCCTCCGGCGGGCCGGACTCCAGCAGGCGGCTCCGCCGCGCGAGGACGAGGTCGTCGTCGTAGTAGCTGCGGCCCAGCTCGACGTTCTCGCCGCCGAAGTCCGCGATGATGCGGTAGAGGGTGCCGTACCCGTCGATCTCATAGCGGTTCGTCGACCCGTTCGGCAGCTCCACCTCCAGGATCTGGCCGTCGTCACGGTAGCTGAACGCGTAGCGGGCCATCCACGCCAGGTAGCGGTCGTCCCCCTGCAGCGCCGTGCCCAGCGGATCCTGCAGGTCCTCGGGACGGTCGAGCGGCGCGCGGTCGACGAGCGCCTCCAGGAGCCGCCCGTAGAAGTAGTGGGACTCGCTCCGCGTCCAGTCCCGCGCCTGCGGATCAGGATCCTGGCCGGTGTGATCCAGGTTCCGATGCTGCACCACGCACACGTTCTCGAACGCGTCCCGGAAGTGACCGCGTGATCATCGGAGCTCGGCCCGTGCCCGTCGCCACCTCGGTGCCGGTGATCCGACCGAGCCCATCCTGGTCGACATCCACGACCGTCTCGTTGCCCGACGTGCCGAGCCTCAGCTGCTCGATCCGACCCAGGTCGTCGCTGTAGACGATCGTCAGGGTGCGCGCCTGGTCGTTGGGTGGGATCGTGGTGTCGTTGCTGGGCACCGCGCGCGCGACGCTCTCGAGCAATCCGTAGCCGGGCGAGCTCGTGCCGTACGAATGCGTGAACGTGATGCCGCCAGAATCGACAACGCTCGTCGTGCGCCCCGCAGAGTCGAAGCTCGCCTCCACCGTCATCGCCTGCGGAGACACCGAGGAGCCGGTGATCGCGGAGGTCGAGACCCGCAGCGCTCCGGGCTTCTCGCCGTACAGGTTGTACGAGCGTGGCGTCCACGAGTCGAGGTAGTCGTACGTCACGTCGATGCCGATCGGAGCGTCGAAGCTCGCGACGCGGCAGCCGCGGCTGATGTCATGGTAGGCCCATTGAAAGTCCACCGTTCCGCTGCCGTCGGGATCGGGGCCTGTCCACTTCGTGCGCCGGCCGAAGGCGTCGTACTCCATCGAGTACGTCGCACCCGAAGGATAGACGACCTGCGTGATCAGCCCACAGCTGCAGCCGGCGTACTGGATCTCCCACTCCAGGTAGTCTGGCTCCGGCAGATCATTGTTCGCAGCCCTGGGTCGTCCTCCTGATCCTGGCGTGACCCTGATCTTGGTGGGCAGCCACGGCGCGCTGCCGGACGACAGGACAGAGACCGGCATGACGTACGTCATCGTGGTGCCGGTCTGATTCTCGGATGCCTCGTAGGTCACCGTCACGGTGTCCTGGCCAACAGTGTACGTGAACCGATGCACGATGCCCAGCTCGTCGATCTGCTCGATGACCTGCGGCTTCGCCGTGCTCAGGTCGTTTCGGTAGATGTGCTTGCGCAGGATGTAGCCGCCACCCTGACCGCTGCCGCTGAGACGCGAGTCCTCGATCGTGTCCAGCAAGCCCTCGCCGACGCCGATGGTGTAATACGAGAAGGTGAGGATCCGGGCGTCGCTATGTGGTGTGCTCAGATCGTAGAGGGGGTCGTTCTGAGGCTGCGTGACGTACTCGGTCACCGGCAGGGTCAGGTGCAGCAGCTTGCCGCTCGCGTCTACGTTGAACGACCAGCTCAACGCCGTGAACGCGGTCGTGCTATTCGAGTAGGTCACCGAGCAGAGCAGCCCGGATCCCGCCGACGTCCACGTGAAGGTCGCCGCGATGCCTCGCGGACCGACGATCGAATGCAGCCGGCTCGCCGCTGTCGAGCTCGCCCAGGAGTAGCTCCACGCATTGTCATAGGCGTCGTAGAACACATCCGGCCGCCAGAAGTCGTCCGACTCCACGCATCCGTAGCGCATCACGGAGCCGTCGGGACGATAGCGCTCGAGCCCCCGGGGGCCGCCTGGAGGATCGTATAGCCGCAGGCGCGACAGCGCGTAGTTGTCCTCCACGCTGAACCAGGTGTAGTATGGGTCGTCGGTCGGGACACCGACCGTCTGCGGTACGAAGTAGTTCACATCGCCCGTTCCGGTGATCCACTGGATCCGCTCGCCGGACACCTCGTGGATCTTGTCCACCATCGACAGGTGGAGCGAATCGTCCAGGCCGAACGATGCCGAGCCCTCGTTGTGGGCGTTCGCCGTGAATGTCCGATACGACAGACCAATGGGGAGAGAGAATCCGGCGATACCGGGAACTGCGGGCAGATCGAAGTGGTAAAATGAGCTGCCGTCGAGCGCAATCGTGCTGCCCTGCGCGCTCGGAAGGTGCGGATCGGCGACAGTCATCGGATCCGACCCCGGCTCCGGATTGTGCGTCAGGTCGCTCGGCACCGCTCCGGTGTAGGGGCTGGACGGCGTGAAGAACACCTGCGCCGCTCCCGCACCCAGCACGCCTCCGTGGCAATGGTCGTCGGCGCCGACGCCGCCGTCGTCTATGCGAGGACGATTGTTCGTCGTCTGCGCGACAAGGGAACCGCACACGCAGGCAACCATTGCGAGCGTAGCGAGCGGGAGTGCACCGTGCACCCACCGGGAGCGGGAGAGCGCGACTCGGGTTTCCACCAGGGTTCCTTCTGAGAGACTGTGGCCTCAACCCCGCGATGCCGACGAGGTTTCACGCCCCGCGCAGGATTTCCGCTCGGGACCGCGCGCGCCGCGCATATGTTGGCTCGCTCCTCGTGATGCACCGACAGACCAGAACATGTCAAGGGCGGCGATACTAAGGGCTTCTCCCGACGCGTTTCGGGAGTGCATGGTGGATTACGCTGAGTGCCGCCCGCTCGGGCCTGAAGCAAACCCTGTACGGGGAAACACGAGCTTCCGGCCAGCAAGGCGAGACACGCGCGTTTCGTTTGGTTTCGCGGACTCGGCCACAGAGCTCGGTATTGCGGCTAACAATGCGGATCCACCACAGGACCTATCGGCCCAGTTGGGCGTGCGCTTTGCTGGCTTCGCCTCCACGCCTTACCTCCAATCCATTCACTGTGGAGGCGGCGAAACTCGAGAGTGGCGACGTGGCCTCCCCGGCTCCGACGCGGTCGACGCGGCTCGGCCGACCGAGTCCTGCTGCGGGCCGGGTGCCTGGAAGCAGCCCCGCGTCCGACGCCGAATCGCGGCGTTGCGCCCCGGGGCATCCCGCACGCGACGTTGGCTCAGCCCTCCACCGTGAGGGTGACGCCGATGCTGTGCGCCCCGCTGCGTCGCATTCCCGCTGGTATCGGACCACGACGAGGGTCTGCGATTGGGCGCGAGATCATTGACCAATGTCTACGCCATGACGGGCGCAGCGCCTGGGCGACCCGCAATTCGTTCGCCGGGCGTCCGGGAACTGCCGCGCTCGCCGCTGAACTGCTTCCGTGCAGACCGATCGCCAGGGCCGCCGTCACCCATTCTGCCGCCCCATCGACGATCGCGCGCGACGCGCCCTCGAGGCGGCGGTCTTCGATGCCCTGGCCGTCGGCGAGGAGGAAGAGCGCGATGGCCGCTGAGCCGCGCAACCGGCCGCCTCCGGCCGAATCCTCCGCACTCCCCGGAGCGGACGACATCCACCCTCGGGCGCGCACATCAAGCGGCGAGTCGGAGATCTTGCGAGGACCCGAACATCTCCTGATCACGGTGCCGGAAGCCGCTTCCCTACTGCGCGTCGGGAAGCGAACTGTGTGGAGGCTGATGGCTGACCCGCAATCAGGATTCCCGGAGCGCAAGCACATCCGCGGTCGCACGCTGCTGGTGCGCGAGGACGTGCTCGCGTTCCTCGGATTGAGGACGTCGCAATGAGGCAGGCCGCGCAGAGCCCCTGGAATGGCAATCCGTATCGGCGGCCGAACAGCCCGTTCTGGCACATCGTGTTCACCGATGCGGATGGCGTCACGCGGCGCCGATCGACGAGGACCAAGGACGTGCGCATCGCGCGCGAGCGACTGGCCGAGACCCTGCGCGGGGTCGAGCAGGCGAGGCTCGGCCACGTTGATCGCTTCGCGCGCAACCGCACCGTCCCGATCCAGCAGCTCGTCGACGAGTACAAGGCAACATTGGAGGCGAACGAGTCGGCACCGCGCTACGTGGCGGGCACGATCCGGCAGATCCGGCAGTTCCTCGCCTTCGCGAAGGCGAAGCACCTGCCCGAGATCCACATCGCCGACGCCGAGCGGTTCCTCACCGCGATCCGCGCCGAGCGCAGCGCGAAGACGCGCGACCACTACGCCGGCGCGCTGCGCGGCTTCAGCAAGTGGCTGGAGCGCACCGGGCGCTGGGAATGCGACCCGCTGCGGAACCTCGCGGTCCGGACCTCGAACCGCGACAAGTTCCGGATCTTCAAGCGCGTCGGCTTCCGCTTCGAGGAGGCCGAGCGGCTCGTCGAGGCGGCCTGGACACGCTATGTCGCGGAGCGACCGCTCGGCGGCCTGCAGTCGCGGCCCGACTACTGCGAGGCGGTGCGCGACCGGCAGGTGCTCTACTGGTTCGTGCTGACGACCGCGTTCCGCGCCGGCGAGTGCGCGTCGCTCTGCTGGGACGACCTGCGCCTCGACAGCGCACGGCCCTCGGTGCGGCTCGACGGGCGGTTCACGAAGAACGGCGACGACGCCGTCATCCCGCTGCAGGGCTTCGTGGTCGACTCGCTCCTGCAGATGCGGGCGCGACGCGATGCGCTGCACGCCAGGCGCGGCGACGACCCGGTGCGCGATGCGGACCGCGTGTTCCGCCTGCCGTCGAAGATCGCCACGATCGTGCGCAAGGACGCCGAGACCGCCGGCCTCACCGCCGAGCGCGGCGCTGGACGGAAGCGGGTCGACTTCCACTGCCTGCGCAAGAGCTGCGCGCGGATCCTGATCGAGCTGAAGGTCCACCCGAAGGTGATCCAGCAGGTGCTCCGGCACTCGGACATCCGGCTGACGATGGACCTCTACGGCGAGCTCGGCGACGGCGACCTGTTCCGCGAGCTGCCGGGGACATTCCCGGTGCCGAGGATGTTCGCGACGGGGGGCGAGCCAACGAGCACGGATCGCGCTGGCTGAACCCGGCCGGCTCGGCGGTCGCGCGTCCGGCCCGGCCGGTCGACGGCACCGACGGCCTCGACCGCGACGCGCCCGCTCAGGCAGCCCACGCTCGCCGACGTGCCGCCGCGGCCCTCCGGAGCGCCCCCCTGGGGCGCCCTCGCCACACGCGCGCGTGCGCGTTCGTGCGGCCTGGCGCGCAGCCCCCCTTCGCGACGCCGCGCGAGTTGGCTCTGCAGGATCCGAACGGGGTCGTCGCAGGGCCTACCTCGCGACCCGATCAGTGCCAGCAGCCGCGTCCACGGCTCGGCCACCGTGCCCCAGCATCGCAGGGCCTACCTCGCGATCCGCGCCCCATCGCCCCGTGCCAGACCGTGCCACGCCGTGCCAGACCGTGCCCCGGTGTGGCGCCAATTGCACACTCCATTGCACACTCGCCCGCCGCGAAATGCAGATCGGCCGGAAACCGGGGTTTCTCGGCCGAACTCGGGCACCTGGAGTTTAGGCCCTGCAGGACTCGAACCATGAGCCGGTCATCGTGCCAGGTCGTGCCAGGCTGCGTCCGGGTGTGCCCATGTGTGCCACGCGGCGGAGGTTGTGGCGGTACGCAGAGCGCACCGTCGTGCCAGGCTGTGCCAGATCGTGCCAGGGTTGTGGCCCGGGCAATTGCACTCCGTTGCACACTCGGCCGGTGACGGTGCCTGCGCACGACCCGCCGACCGACTTAGGTCGGCCCCCCCGGCATGCCTCGGGCGCGAGCGGAGGAGCGCACGCCGCATACGCAAAGCACCCGCGACGGCCGCCGAGGGCGGAGGAGGAGCAGCCTCTGCCGGCGACGGCACGCCCCAACCCCTGCCGATTCGTGGCAACGGGTCCCCGGGCCGCCCCCCGTGGTGCTCCGGTGATGAAGCAGCCCGAACGCCGGCCTGGAGGCCGCAAAGCCCCAGGGATCGATCCGCGGCGTGTACATCATCGTGTTGTCGGGCCAGTGCCGGGGCCGTCGGCATGCTGTCGCGCCGCCGCCCCGCCCCTTCGTGAACGCGGCGACGACGCCCGAGCTCTGCCCCGCGCCCGGAGACGACGCCGAGCGTCGCACGGCGCACAGTACAACCTCGACGCCGACGCGCTGGTGGCTAACATCCGAAGTCACGGCACGGTTGACGCCAGCCGACGACCTGACGTCGTTCGGCGCCGATCGCGGCACCTCAGGCCGAAGTCCCCCTACAACAGACGGCTCACCGGGTCCGCGTCCAGCGTCGCCACGCCCGCAGGCGAGGCAACGTGCGCACTTGGTATGCTGAGCCCGGAGGATCCATGTCGCCTCGCGCTGCACTTGCCCTCGGCCTGCTCTTGAATCCAGCGGTTCCAGCGATCCCTCAGGTCCGCGTTGCCACCGACGCGACTCGGGTTCTCGGCGCGACCTCCGAGGCGGTCTGGTTCGAGAAGTCGGGCACCGTGTGGGTGACCGACGGATTGAGCCTGCCCGTGGACACCGGGCAGCTCGTCGCCCCCGAACGAGCCGTCTGTTCCGGCGGCTTGTTTCTCTATCCGGGCGACCGCGTGTCAAGGATCGACAGCCGGGGCAACGTTATGACTCGGGTGCCCCCTGTCCCTTATGATGGCGGCGATGCCGGTCGGCTTTCGAGTGTGGCGCCGCGTCACGTCCAACTTGCACGCGGAGATTCTCGACATCTACACTTGGTCGGGCAGCGGGTGGCAGCGGTCCACCAGCGGCATCGCCGACCCGGGTGGGATCGAGGAAGTCCGAACAGTCCGCGTGCGGCCCGACCGCTATCTCGTCCTATGGAACGCGGTTGGTAGCACCTATGTTATTGACCTGTTCACGGGCGCACGCTACGGGGGCACGGGCACAGGCGATTGTTCGTGGACCTCTGGATGGAGCGGCGGTCCAATCATGTGCTCTGAGCCACTCGGCGACGACGGAATCGTCTACTTCGAGGACTTTGGACCATCAGGAGAGGTCGGCGTACCGCATACCTGGGGCTGGGGTCGCTATGACTTCGTCGTGCGCGAGGACGCGATCGGACAGCCTTGGCTGGAGTCTAATCGCGTTCCTGAGTTCGTTCCGTTTCTGCTCGGAAATACTCGCTATCTCGCTCCAGGCGACATCGTACATTCCGTTTTCTGGGTGGCAGACGCCCAGGTTTTTCTTGCGGATGCAACCACGGCCGGCATGCGTCGCATCGTGAGTGCGCCCGTCGGTGGGCCCTGGTCGCCAGTCCCTGACCTGTTCGGAATGGACGATCTGTCTTTCGTCGGCGAACTCGACGAGTTGGTCTTAGTGAGCGCCCGAGATTCCGCCACGGGATACAAACTCATCGCTTTCGGGTATTCTACCGGAATTAGCACCGTGCTAATCGCGGGCGCACCGACCTCGCCGAGCGACGGCATCGCGTTCGCCGACGGGATGCTGTTCACGGCTGACGACGGCACCCACGGCCATGAGCTTTGGTTCACTGCCGGGACCGCCGCATCGACCCGCATGATCGCCGACCTGCGCCGCGGCCCGGCCGGCTCGGACCCACATGACGTCCACGCGGTCGCGGATCATGCGGTTTGGCTCGCGAACGACGGCACGGGCAACCACCTCTTCGCGCTCGACCGATTGGAGCTCGACTGGCGACAGTGCCCTATTGACATGCACTGGTACTGCCTCACCGAGCCCGCGACTTGGTTCGAGGCTCGGCGTGCCGCGCACCGGCTCGGCGGCGAGTTGGCGACCGTTCGGTCGCAAGACATGCAGAACTGGCTGTGGGAGACGTTCGGCCAGCAGAACCTCTGGATTGGGCTTGAGGACTTCGATCGCGACAACCAGTTCGAGTGGGTTTCAGGTGAGCCGCTTACGTTCACAGCGTGGTGCCCCGGTGAGCCCGGGACCCTACCGATCGGCGAGGACGTCGTTCACATGGCGTTCTACCCAGGCTTCTGCGTTGGCGGCTGGAACGACCAGGAGCCCACGGATGGCTACCGCGGCATTGCGGAACGGTCCGCGCGGCCCTCAGCTGTCGAGTCGTTCGGGACCGGGTGCGAGAATCGCGGATGGCGCTGCGACTCCCTCGGAGCGGCAGTGCTCGACTATGACTCCGGTTGGCCTCGCCTCGGCGGCCAGCTGCGCCTGCGCGTCGACCTTCGACAGTATCCGCCCCGCTATTCCTCCCTTCCGGCTGGTCTAATCGCGATCGGGCTTGATAGCACGCGTTGGGGTGCGATGAGACTTCCCTTTGATCTCAGCACTCTGGGCTGGGCCTCCGGTTGCGATCTTCTCGTCTCAATCGACGACGCACTCGCTGTTGCTCTCGACAACTTCGGTGTCGGCTACTGGCGGATCACGATTCCCACTTCGCCGGCGCTGGCCCACGCGTTGCTTTTCGTTCAGGCCATCGGCCTTCTCGGCACCGACTGCCATAAGGCTAGCAACGCGGTTCGCCTGACGCTTCAGTAGCCGTGCGCAGTGCGCAAGCGGACGACCACTCTCGCGGCTTCACAGGCTGCCCGTGTTGCTCGGGGGCTCCGAGGAGGCGGATTCGCGATCCCGCGCGACGCGGCGGGCTTTCAGCCGGCGTCCGTCGCCGTTCCCTCGGCCAGGTTCTGCCGACGCAAGCACGAGTGCGCGTCGGGTCAGCAGGCGGCCGCGGGCACCCGCGGCTCCGCTTCGGAGACCGCCGATCGCAGCACCACCGACGTCGATCGGGCTTGCTCGTGCTGTCCGAAAACTCGACTGCACTGCAACGCCACGACTTGCGACGCCCCGAGAATCGGTCGCGATGCCGGACTTCTCCCCTCTCCGCCTGCTCCTCGTCATCTTCGCCGGCTGGGTCCACCGCGAGCAGGCGCGGACCATTGCCTACCTGATCGAGGAGAACCGCGTTCTCCGAGAACAGCTCGGCAGCCGGCGACTCCGCCTGACCGATGACCAGCGCCGCCGTCTCGCGGCCAAGGGCGCCGCACTGGGCCGGCGACTCCTCGCCCGCGTCGCGACCATCGTCACGCCCGACACCATTCTGCGCTGGCACCGCCGACTGATCGCCGCCAAGTGGACCTACCCGTCTCGCCGCGTCGGTCGGCCCGGGATCATGAAGGAGATCCGGACACTGATCGTCCGCATGGCCGCCGAGAACTCGACCTGGGGCTACTGCCGCATCCAGGGCGAGCTGAAGAAGCTCGGACACTGCGTCGCCACGTCGACGGTCGCCAAGACGCTGAAGGAGCACGGCATCAAGCCGAGCCCTGATCGGCCGACCAGCTGGCGCGCTTTCCTCCGCTCCCACGCCGACGTCATCGCCGCCATCGACTTCTTCACGGCTGAGGTGTGGACGGCTCGGGGGCTCGTCACCCTCTACGTGCTGTTCGTGATCGACCACGCGACGCGAGCCGTCGAGATCGCCGGCATCACGACGAACCCTGACTCCGCGTTCATGGCGCAGGTCGCGCGCAACCTCACCGACCACGTCGACGGATTCCTCCGCGCGAAGCGGTTCCTGGTCCTCGATCGCGACACGAAGTTCAGCGGCCGCTTCAAGCGCATCCTGACCGACGCCGGCGTGTGTCCGGTGACGACCTCTTACCAGGCGCCGAACATGAACGCGTTCGCCGAGCGCTTCGCGCTCTCGATCAAGCGCGAGTGCCTCGATCGGCTCATCCTCTTCGGCACTGGCCACCTCGATCGCGCCGTTCGGGAGTTCGTCACGCACTACCACACCGAGCGTCCGCACCAAGGCATCGGCAACGAGCTCATCGCCGGGATACCCGCCGCGGGAACCGGGGACGTCGTTGCGCGCGAACGCCTCGGTGGCCTGCTCCGCCACTACGAGCGCGCGGCCTGACCACCCTCGCGTCGGTGAAGGGATAGCGGGCAACTGATCACGCTGCAAGTCGCGCGACCGTCCTGCCCGTCCCGGTCGTTGCTCGGCAGAACTCGCGACAACCCGATCGCAACGACACGGCCTTGAGACCGCGTTCGGCCCCGAAACGACCTCGGCCGCGTTCTCGGACACCACGGGTCTTGAGACCGCGCTCGACCCCGAAACGACCGCGGCCGCGTTCTCGGACATCACGCGCAAGCAGTTTCGCGCCCGTCTGAATACCTACCGATACCCAAGTGTGAGCTCAAGTGCATTCGACACCGTAACCCCCAGCGGGTTCGCGAACACGTCCAGGACAAGCCCCTGTATGAATAGCGGCTGTCCCATGAGCGATCGCTGTGCTGGAATCGGCGCGGTCCAGGTTGCCAAGCCCCCCGTATTAACTAAAACAAACGTATCCTCGGCGCTCGCGTACAGAGAGCAACCAGTCATCCCGATCGAAGACAGATTCAGCGGAAGCGGCGTGGAACCCCAGGCCGCGTTGGAAAACCCGGCCACGAGGAAGGGAGTGCTCACTGGTCCCCCGGGAATGGAATAGAGAGCAGTCTCAAATGTCTCACCAATCCACGGGAGAAGCTCGCGACTCGGCGCGAGCACGGGAGTACCAGCAGAGCCTGCACACCCAGCGCCGTACGACGTGGCGGCTGCGAGCGTGACAGGGGCATACTCCCAGGTGTCCCTGATTCCACTGTTCCCGAACATCACCCCTACCCCACGGGCGGAGTCGTAGGCGAATCCTACAGTCTGGCGCGGCGTTGGGCTAGTCGAAGGGAGAATTTCTACCCAATCGCGTCCATCCCACTCCCACGTATCGTTCTGGGCGTTACGAGGCGGCTTCCAGCCACCGAACATCACGACTCTGCGGCGCCGTGAATCGTACATCATGTTGGGAGACGCTCGCTCGCCGGGCGTGTTCGAGGACGAGCGAAGCGCCCAGTCATCTCCATTCCATTCCCATGTATCGCTCAGCAACACGGCTGTGGCCCCACCGATTTGTTGTGTTCCTCCATAGACTACGGTGACGCGCCGATGTTGATCGTACGCCATTCCGTGAACGTGACGAGGGCTTGGCGAATGGACGGGGTGGCGCTGCGTCCATGCAATTCCATCCCACTCCCACGTCTCGTCTGTGGAGTCTCGACTTAGGTTGGCACCTCCGAAAAGTACGGTAACATGTCGGTAGCTATCGTACGCGATCGTCATCCAGAACGAAGCGGAGGGCCTTCGCGACGGAAAGGCACGAACCCACACGTTGCCGTCCCACTCCCATGTGTCTTGGAACAGGCCCCCGGGACCTATGCCCCCATACAGCACGGTTCTGCCACGGAGGCTGTCAAAGGTCATCGCGTGGGCCCAGCGCTCGCTTGGCTGGTATGCTATTACGTGCTCCGTCCAGGTCGCTCCGTCCCATTCGCATGTGTTGGTTGGTCCCGCGTTTCCGCCGAAGGCTACGCTGACGCCCCTGCGAGAGTCGAACGCCATTGCGTTGTGGTAGCCGGAAGGCGGGGTGGCGGCCGGCGTCACGTCGAACCAGTTCGTCTGACTCCGCGCCTCGGCGGTTGCCGCCAGGGATACGGAGAGAGCAAGACTCAGGCACTTCTTCATTGCGATACCTTTCGCCAAGCCGATCGTGATGACGCCGTAGGTCCCCGGAGTATCCCCTGCGGTGCGAGGCGGTGAAACCGGTAGACGCGGCGAAATCAATCAGGGAACGCGACGACGTCCGAGGCGGACCGTTGGAAGAACCAAAGCCGGATGCCGCGAAAACGACATCGGTGGTACCGAATTTCTACCGGCAAAACCGTAGCTCCGGGGCCGTCCGGCGCCGCGATGTGGACACACGACAGAGACGTTCGGGAGGACAGGGACCGGGCGGTCATCGCCCGCCCGTGGTGTCCGAACTCTCGAACGTACTGGGATCTTCGGACTTACGCACTTGCGCTTCACCGGTACGATCGGCCGCCCCGTGCCGCGAATACAGCCCCTCCTCCTCCTCCTGACCGCCGTCGCCGGCTGGGTCCACCGCGAGCAGGCGCGGACCATCACCTACCTGATCGAGGAGAACGGCGTTCTCCGAAAGCAGCTCGGAGCCGGCGACTCTGCATGACCGACGGCCGGCGCCGCCGCCTCGCGAACCCCGCCCCGTGCCGACCGTGGTAGGTGCATCGTCGTCGGTTCCCGCTCCCCGATCCTCCGGGTCGAATTCCCATTAGCATGTGACGAATTGTACGGCTGCCGCGAGCTGCTCAACTGAGCGCGCAAGGTCCCATTGGCGTGCGCGGGGGAGTCGGGTCGTCGCGGGGAAAGGGGGCGCGCGGGTAGGGTCCATCCCCGCGTGCGCGGGGGAGCCCGGTCGGCGAGGTAGCTGTCCTGGCTCCGACGCGGTCCATCCCCGCGTGCGCGGGGGAGCCGCTGGTCGTCCTGCAGTCGCGGCGGTGAATTACGGTCCATCCCCGCGTGCGCGGGGGAGCCGACGTCGAGACCTGTGCCGATCTCCCCCGGCACGGTCCATCCCCGCGTGCGCGGGGGAGCCCGGTATTCGTGGAGCGCAGCAGGACGGCGTTCGGGTCCATCCCCGCGTGCGCGGGGGAGCCCGGCCGCGGCGGGCGCTGCGGTGCTGCTGGTTGGGTCCATCCCCGCGTGCGCGGGGGAGCCATCTCGCACTCCTTCGCCACTGCTGGGTATCGCGGTCCATCCCCGCGTGCGCGGGGGAGCCGGCGACTGGGAGGCGAGGGAGCCGGGCGACTACGGTCCATCCCCGCGTGCGCGGGGGAGCCGACCACGATCATGCGATCCCGGAGCGGGCCGGGGGTCCATCCCCGCGTGCGCGGGGGAGCCGCAGCAACGCGCCGCAGCCCGCTTGTCTCGGGGGGTCCATCCCCGCGTGCGCGGGGGAGCCCGAGCACTCGACGATCGCCTCCCAATTGCCGAGGGTCCATCCCCGCGTGCGCGGGGGAGCCCTACTCGGGCACACGGGCGCTCCATGTCTCGGGGGTCCATCCCCGCGTGCGCGGGGGAGCCACCCGAGAAGAACGGACCCGATGCCGTGGGCGGGGTCCATCCCCGCGTGCGCGGGGGAGCCCCATGCGTTGCCTGTCCATGCGGCCGTGTCCGGGGTCCATCCCCGCGTGCGCGGGGGAGCCCCAGACGAACTCCACGAACGCATGTCGCGACAGGGTCCATCCCCGCGTGCGCGGGGGAGCCGCCGGGGGTGTTGTGGTCGCGAGTAGGGTCGGGGGTCCATCCCCGCGTGCGCGGGGGAGCCTACGGTGAGGGTATCTGGACGGACTGGGAACCGGGTCCATCCCCGCGTGCGCGGGGGAGCCGCGGCAGGTCGTAGCCCGAGGCGTCGTAGCCGAGGTCCATCCCCGCGTGCGCGGGGGAGCCTACGCGTCGCCGAACGGCGACACGTTCATCGCCGGTCCATCCCCGCGTGCGCGGGGGAGCCGCTTCCTGGTAGTCCGGATTGTCGCGCGATCGCGGTCCATCCCCGCGTGCCCGGGGGAGCCGCGAACTCGGTGGCCATTGCGGCCGGGCTCAACGGTCCATCCCCGCGTGCGCGGGGGAGCCGGAGACGGCCTCTCAGGTGATCGCGGCGGCCGGGGTCCATCCCCGCGTGCGCGGGGGAGCCCTCGATATCGTGGAGTCCATCGGTTACGGCGTGGGTCCATCCCCGCGTGCGCGGGGGAGCCTCGAGAAGCTGAGCACGACGCGTCGGGTGCACGGGTCCATCCCCGCGTGCGCGGGGGAGCCCCGCTCGGGAACCGGAACGCCTTGTCGTCGCCGGGTCCATCCCCGCGTGCGCGGGGGAGCCACGAGTAGCGCGCGGCCGCATTGGTGCCGGTGGGGTCCATCCCCGCGTGCGCGGGGGAGCCCGCGGCATTCCGACGCCGGGCACGTTCGGTCTGGGTCCATCCCCGCGTGCGCGGGGGAGCCTCCAGGTCCGCTACCTCCAGCGCCTTCGCGTGCGGTCCATCCCCGCGTGCGCGGGGGAGCCCGCATCGTGAGCGACCAGCGCTGGGCATCGCGGGGTCCATCCCCGCGTGCGCGGGGGAGCCTCATCTGTTGGCGGCGTTCCTTACGGCCTTGCGGGTCCATCCCCGCGTGCGCGGGGGAGCCTGTTCTGGATGTTCGACAGCGCCACGGTCGCGCGGTCCATCCCCGCGTGCGCGGGGGAGCCCCGGCTGGCTGGGATGAAACCGTCAGTCGGATGGGTCCATCCCCGCGTGCGCGGGGGAGCCTGCCGTCGCGGTGAAGGGTTGGAGGCCCTCTCCGGTCCATCCCCGCGTGCGCGGGGGAGCCGTCTGCGGTGCCGCGAAGAACACCATCCGCCGGGGTCCATCCCCGCGTGCGCGGGGGAGCCTGCCGCGGGTGCGGAATGTGCGCGACGAACTCGGGTCCATCCCCGCGTGCGCGGGGGAGCCCACTCCACCAGAGCGTGGAGATGCAGCCGCCGGGGTCCATCCCCGCGTGCGCGGGGGAGCCTGTGCGATCAGATCGATGCGGGAGTGCGCCGTGGGTCCATCCCCGCGTGCGCGGGGGAGCCGCACGACGCAGGCGAACGTCCTGACCGTGCAGCGGTCCATCCCCGCGTGCGCGGGGGAGCCGATTGGACGATCGGCGGAAGTAGCCGCGCGGTGGGTCCATCCCCGCGTGCGCGGGGGAGCCGACTACGAGTGGAACAACAACCTCGGCGAGGACGGTCCATCCCCGCGTGCGCGGGGGAGCCCGCTTCGCGTCCGCAGCTCGCCCCTTCGACAAGGGTCCATCCCCGCGTGCGCGGGGGAGCCCGTCTCGTCGGCGTGTGGAGCGGGAGCTGCGGAGGTCCATCCCCGCGTGCGCGGGGGAGCCGCCCGAGCATTGAATCACGTCCCCGCGACCGGCGGTCCATCCCCGCGTGCGCGGGGGAGCCGCGATCTGCATGCACACCAGCACGTTTCCCGGCGGTCCATCCCCGCGTGCGCGGGGGAGCCGTGCCTTCGACGTCGGCGCCGCCGGGGACCCTGGGTCCATCCCCGCGTGCGCGGGGGAGCCACGGCCCGGCCGACGATCCGCTCAATCGCTGCCGGTCCATCCCCGCGTGCGCGGGGGAGCCGCTGTGGGTGCTGGCGTGGTGTTGACTGCGGCGGGTCCATCCCCGCGTGCGCGGGGGAGCCAACGGCTACCTGCCGGATGATCGGGCGGGTGAGGGTCCATCCCCGCGTGCGCGGGGGAGCCGCGTGGACGCGTCTCGATCCGCTGGCGGCGCGGGGTCCATCCCCGCGTGCGCGGGGGAGCCGGCGTATGGAAGTCCTACGCGAAGGCCGAGACGGGTCCATCCCCGCGTGCGCGGGGGAGCCCAGACCTTATCGCGGTCCCAGCGGAGGGCTTCCGGTCCATCCCCGCGTGCGCGGGGGAGCCGGCGTATGGAAGTCCTACGCGAAGGCCGAGACGGGTCCATCCCCGCGTGCGCGGGGGAGCCAGCTCGGCCGACTCGATCTCGGCCTCAGCTGCCGGTCCATCCCCGCGTTCGCGGGGGAGCCACGCGCAGGCGCCGCCCGTTGTCGAGCGCGCCGGGTCCATCCCCGCGTGCGCGGGGGAGCCGCAGCCAGCATCGCGTCCAGCACGGAACGCCACGGTCCATCCCCGCGTGCGCGGGGGAGCCAAAAACGGCACGGCTACCGCGCCAGCGTCGAGCGGTCCATCCCCGCGTGCGCGGGGGAGCCATCGTGTCGACGGAACGCAAGGGACGCACCGTGGGTCCATCCCCGCGTGCGCGGGGGAGCCCCACAGCGCTACCACGCAGAGCAGGCATCGGCGGGTCCATCCCCGCGTGCGCGGGGGAGCCCCTCGCGGCGCTGCTGGCGCTGATCGAGGAAGGGGTCCATCCCCGCGTGCGCGGGGGAGCCGCATCGAGCATGGCGTCCAGCACGGAACGCCACGGTCCATCCCCGCGTGCGCGGGGGAGCCCTGACCGCAAGGTTCGTCACGCTCCGCTACTCGGGTCCATCCCCGCGTGCGCGGGGGAGCCTCTCCCGCGCTCGCTGGTTGGAGGCCCCACTCCGGTCCATCCCCGCGTGCGCGGGGGAGCCACCGTGAATGACAAGCTGCGAGTCGTCGATCTGGGTCCATCCCCGCGTGCGCGGGGGAGCCGACTTCCGAGATGCCCACCTTCACGACGTCTCGGGTCCATCCCCGCGTGCGCGGGGGAGCCGGCAAGCTGCTGCGTGCCTGCGCGATGCAGGAGGGTCCATCCCCGCGTGCGCGGGGGAGCCGTGTTCCGCCGACTGCGGGGCAAGCAGAGCGCGGGTCCATCCCCGCGTGCGCGGGGGAGCCGACGGGGAGCCCGAGGGGAACATTGCCGAGCATGGTCCATCCCCGCGTGCGCGGGGGAGCCCTGGAGTCGCGCCTCCGCGAGGTGCGCGACTACGGTCCATCCCCGCGTGCGCGGGGGAGCCCAGGGCACGGTCGGTGGCGGTCTGCTGCGAGGAGGTCCATCCCCGCGTGCGCGGGGGAGCCGGGGCGATCCGTCGGCGACGCTCCGGACGAACGGGTCCATCCCCGCGTGCGCGGGGGAGCCGACGCATGAGCGCGGTCGGGCGGCCGGGCTGGGGGTCCATCCCCGCGTGCGCGGGGGAGCCGACGATCTCGGCCTGTCACCTCGCTACGTCGAGGGTCCATCCCCGCGTGCGCGGGGGAGCCGACTCGCTCAACGTCGCGGTGCCGAACTTCACGGGTCCATCCCCGCGTGCGCGGGGGAGCCGTGGGCGCGATGCTCCATCTTGCGGCGATCGTGGGTCCATCCCCGCGTGCGCGGGGGAGCCGAAGGATGCTTCACGCACCGGAAGACGAACGACGGTCCATCCCCGCGTGCGCGGGGGAGCCGCGCGGGGGCTGCCGCGCATGCACCCGCTCATGGGTCCATCCCCGCGTGCGCGGGGGAGCCCGCGAGGCGACAGCCGAGGGCACATGGAGCTGGGGTCCATCCCCGCGTGCGCGGGGGAGCCCCGACGTGCGGTCGTGGGGCGCGGAAATGTCGCGGTCCATCCCCGCGTGCGCGGGGGAGCCGACTTCGCGTGGATCGGCGGAAGATTCCTTGCCGGTCCATCCCCGCGTGCGCGGGGGAGCCGCGTATGCGTCGATCGACAGTCGCGTATTGCTGGGTCCATCCCCGCGTGCGCGGGGGAGCCTCCTCGATCCGGCGCGCGAACTGCCTCTGATACGGTCCATCCCCGCGTGCGCGGGGGAGCCGTCGAACGCCAAACAGTGAGAGGCCGATGATGGGGTCCATCCCCGCGTGCGCGGGGGAGCCCGCGACACCGGTCGGCTGCTGCAGTCTCTCAGCGGTCCATCCCCGCGTGCGCGGGGGAGCCAGGTTGGCGCCGCACAGGTCGACGCCGCTCAGGGGTCCATCCCCGCGTGCGCGGGGGAGCCAAGATCCCCGGGGCAAGAGATCGCGTCCGCGACGGTCCATCCCCGCGTGCGCGGGGGAGCCGCGTCGATCGTCTGCTGTAGCCGCATCGCCCAGGGTCCATCCCCGCGTGCGCGGGGGAGCCCCGGCCGCGAAGTCCGAGATGATGCCGAAGACGGGTCCATCCCCGCGTGCGCGGGGGAGCCTTGTCCGCCGCCTGGACTAACGCGTCGAGATCGGGTCCATCCCCGCGTGCGCGGGGGAGCCTCTACGGAGAATCTACCGAGCCGACGACAGCAAGCCAGGATCTTGCTCGACGTCTCGATCCGGTGAGCGCCTGCGCCCGCTCGCGCGACGGCGGGGCGCCATCACGCTTCGGGATCGGACGACACGCTTGCCTCCCGCCTCGAGCTCTTGTCCTCGGCAACATCTCGCCGAACGAGCCAGAAGCCGTCTCGGTCGACGAGCTCAGTCTTGGGGAAGCCGAGAAGCCGGATCGCCTGCCCTCCCGGTGCCGAATTGTCAGAGAACGACATGAGCACGCCACCGTCCGCAGGCAGAAGGCTCGCCCACTCGAGCATGACGCCCCAGACGCGCTCTCGAACTCCGCGCGACATTTGCGGTGCAACATAAACCCCCGGCGCGATCTCGAGCATGGCCGATGCGAGGAAGCCCCGGGTCCGTGGCGGCGCGCTGCGCGTGATAACAACCGTGAAAGGCATCGGAGCACGTCATCCGCTACGCAGGCTCAACCCCGCTCGGCTCCGCGGCCGGATCTGATTCCGCTCTGTTCTCGGAGTCGCCGTCGCCCAACAGCTCCTTGATCCGATCGATCATGGACGGAACGACGTGCTTGCGATGCATGGTCCTGCCCACTTTCCTGCGGACCCTCGCCTCCAATGACATGGATCTGTCGTTTTCCGCCTCCTTGACCGCTGCGAACGCGCAGTCGACGGCGATCTCCTCGCGGAACAGGTCCGCGACGTCCAGCGCGAAGGCGATTCCGCTGTCCTCGTGGATGAAGCCAAGCTGCGGAATCGTCGATGTGGATGCCACCGCGACCCGTGCTGCGGCGAGCAGCGCCGTGGTCGCGTGGTTGATCGCCTGATTCAACAAGTCCGCGCCTTCGGGGTCGTCTCGGTTGTAGCGCCGACCATCCCAGCGCACGCCATGCGCTTCCGCAAGTCGTGCATACAGCGCCTTGACCCGCGACCCTTCGATCCCTCGCAATGCCGCAAGGTCGTCACTCGGCAGCAGCTCGCCGAGGCGCGTGGCATACATCTGCCTCGCCACGTGGTTGCGAGCATCGCGATCCGACCAGAGCTCCACCTGACGCCGGGCGAGCCGAGAACTGTCAGCTCCGAACGGCATCGAAGCATAGAATCGAACACTGTCCTCACCGGTAAAGACCAGACCTGCGCCATGGCGGGCACAGATCCTGAGCGCGTCGTGGGTCAACGACGTGCCGGGCCCGAGGATGAGCGTGGTGACCGTCTGGAACGGAATGGCGTAGTCGCCGGCCGCGAGGTCTCCAGCGCCCGTCGTTGCGAAGCGGAGCGTGCCGTCCTCGACGTAAAGCGATCCACGACCCAGCCACAGGCAGCCGTGACGATCCCCGTGCGGAACGCGAGCCGTCTTGAGTCCTAGCCTGCCCTTCAGGACCACCGGCTACTCTCCGTGCCGAGCGACGCGCCCGCCGCGGCCGACTCTGGTGGAATCAGCAGCATCATTCCGAAGCCGAAGGCGCGGTGGCGACCGACGCCTCGACGCAGCGTCTCCGCGAAACGAGCCCCATCGACAACGGTCAGCTCGCCCCGAACTCGCACGTCAGGACGCTCGATCCAATGAGCACGCCGCTCTCCGTCCGCACCAGGCTTGGACCGCCGCACGAATCGCTCGCGCTGGAAGCTCTCCAGCGTGACGCGCTCAAGCCGCGCACCGGAGCCCTCGCCGTCAAGCCGCGCAGCGATCCAATCGCGGTAGACGTCCTCTCGCGACACCGGGGTATCCCGATCACCGGCCCAGCATCGCGCGAGGAAAGCATCAACCTCTCGGCCTCGCTTCCCACCACGACCACCCGAGAGGCGGACAACCGGGCAGACACGCAGCCGAAAGCCGACGAGCCGCCCCGGCATCAGCCGTGGCACGGGCCTCGATGCGATCCCCTCCACGCCGCCGTCGAGCATGTCGAGTTGGGCGGGATCGCCAAAGTCCAACGCGTGGCTGCGGAGCTGCTCCGCGCTTGCATTGGAGTATCCCCAGACGTCTCCGCATCGACCTGAGCCTCGCAGGTCAAACGGGCTGGGCGCTGACGCCTGCCACAGCTCCCGGAGCAGCCCATGCAGCAGGTATCCCTCGTCCATGCGATGGACCGGCAGACCGCGGCGACGCGCGATTCGGGCGAAGGCGTCGAGTCGCAGCGCGATCTTCACGAGGTGCAGCTCACCATCAGACATCTCGTGCTCCCGGCGGGTCGAGCCGCCCCTCTCGGAGAATCCGCCGACCGGTGTGCACCTGGTTCTGCCAATCGCGCTCGTCCGTCGTGGCGATCGAGTGCGGTGCAACTGCTAGGCCGGACTCGTCGAGGCCATCGTCCCACCATGCGGCCAACGGCCCGGCGACGGTCCGTCGGCCCCTCGGCTCGTCCGCCAACGCGTGAAGGACGCTCGGCGCCTCCGCGATTCGGACGAAGATCGGGGTCGCAGGGAGGCACGTCTTCCGCCCGATGAAGAGCGGCCGAGCGGGCTGCAGCATCGCAGCGGCGATTCGATCCAGGTCCGGAGCGTCGTCGGGCGGGTCCAGCGTCAACGCAACAGTATACACGCTGTCGGCTTGGTAGTGCCGGTGCCGGATGTGCAGCTTGTCGCTGCTTCCTCCTCCGCGGCCGGCGAGCCGCCCGCGAGTGGTCCACCCGTTGGCCTTGCCGTCCATCCAGGGCTGGCCGAGATCCACGATCTGATAGTCGACCACCGGCTCGCCCGGCCGATCGCTGCGGGCGGCGAAGCGGATGCGATCCTGCAGACTCTGGAGGGCCGCCGCATCACCGTGCGAATAACCAAGTGCATTGCCAAGCAGCCCCGTCAGCATAGATGTGGCTGGCATGCGCTGAGTGACCCCGTTCTGGTCGACGGTCGGACCTCCGAAACTCAGCAGTGGGCCCTCCAGCCGCAGAATGAGCGCGCGCATCGTCAGCCCACCACCGCCTGCATCGCCCGCTCGCAGCTCCAGCCGGCGAGCTCGCGCAGCGTCATCCTCGGGGCGAGCTCCTCGAAGATCCCATCCGTCTCGATCCCAGCGAACGCCCGCTCGCCGTCCGCCCCGTACATGCCATCCAGCCCCCGGACGTGCCCGCTCAGCGCGCGATACGCATTGAGAAGGAGGAGGCCATCGGCGCGCACTGGGGAAAGGAACGCGTTCGCCAGCGTCCGAGGCTGGGCGCGCCCGGACTCGGCGAGCACGAGATGGCTGTAGGAATACGGCGCGGTCGAGCCGAGCTTGGCTCCTGGACTCACCGTCGCAACCATCTGGATCAGCCTGTGGATCACCGCGCCTGCAAGGCCGCGCTCGCCGCCAAGGTTCTGGTGCAGGAGCCTGAGGTCGACCACGACGTAGCCGTAGAACAGCCCGCTGGTGAGCTCCGACGCGTTGATGTGGCCGCTGCCCTGCTCGCCGTCCTCACGCGCTAGGTCATCGATTGCGGAGAAGTAGTCGCTCTCGCTCTGCTGGGCATGGACGGTGAACGAGTGGGCGACGTGCAGCGCGGCATCGGTTCGCGCCAGAATGTCTCCAGTCACCATCCGTCCGAACAGCGCCGCTCCCAAGCCAGCCTCGAGCTTGCCGGGACAGAGCGCATCGATGTTCTGCCGCAACGCCTTGTCCTTCAGCCTCGCCTCGAGGGCCGCCCGCACCCCAGCCACGTCGCCCGCGGCGGAACAGGCCTCCCGCGCGAGGCTCGCGAGGTAGTCGAGCTCCGGCCGCCCTAGGACGGTGACCTGCGCCGTCTCAACCGCAGCGTCGACCGAATCCGCCGTCGGCTCGTCGGCGGCCTGCTTGGCGTTGCGCTTGGTTTTCGCGGCGCGCTCTTTCTTCGACTCGCTGCCGAGGACTATCCCCATCAGCTTGTCGGTGGCGGCTCTGGCCATATCAAGAGCGACACCCTCCTCGACCAGCGGCTTCACGACGAACTCCTCGAACGAGCGCCGCGACCGGACCGAGAGCGGGGCCTCGATGCTCCGCAAGGACACGTCACCGTCGAAAATCCGCCAGTGCCGCTTCAGGCATTGCGAGGAAATGCGAGTTCGCGTGACGCCGCCGAACGGGATACGCTTCGCGAACCCGGCATCGTCTCGATTCAGGAGGCTCGCCGGGTAGCTCGTTAGCGTGTGGATCTGGAGGAATCGGGGAGCCGCGCTTGGAGTTCCGTCTTCTGTCATGGTGTCACTCGTTCAGGCTCGAGTAGTAGTCGCGCGCAAGGTGACGGCGCGTGGCTTCGCGGACGGCGTCGGAACCAAGGACGAGCAGGGCGGCGTCCACGAATCCAGCCGGCTGCTGCTTGGCAGCTAGGAACCGAGCGACCTGCGGTATCTCATCTACGAGCCACTCGGCGTCGGCTCTTAGCAGACGAACAAAACGGAGCTCCGAGTAACCCGCGTGCGCGAGCGCCCGGCCGAGCCGTTCGCCGTCACGCTGCAGGTCGCCGAGGACCGCCAAGCCGACCACGACGGCACCCCACGCGGTCTCCGCCCGCGCGCGAGCCCTGGCATCGCCCGGCAAGTGCTCGTCGAGACAAAGTCCCGCGAGTTTCCAGAAGCCGGGCGCGTCGAGGCGCTCCGGGCTCATCCGGCGCAGACCCGCCACATCGCCCGCCGTGAGCGCGCGGTTTCTCAGGTTCAACGCTAGCGAGTGGAACAGCGATCGCGTATCGCGCAGCTCGATTTCGTCGACGGTGCTCGTCATGCTGACTCCGCCTCGGTCGCTGTTGTTTCGAATGGCCCCCGACGCCGCTCGAATGCGTCGGGGAAACGCTTCTTCATACAGCCCCAAAGCACTCGCGTGGCACTCGTCACGGCTCGCCAACGGACTGCGTCCGATAGCGGCACGCGCTCGATCGCACGGTTGAGCTCGGACTCCGCAATACGAAGCAGGCGGTCCTCCCAATCGCGCCGTGCGATGTCGTCCGCCCAGTCGGCCGAGCCGAACAGTGCATGGAAGAAGCACTCGTCGACGCGGGCCTCGAAACGGCCTTCCGGTAGCGCTTCGCCAAGCGCGAGGAGGCGGATTGCCGGAAACAGGACCTTTGATCTCATCTCCTCAGCTCGCTGAACCCGATCTCGCGCTCGCTGGCCCAGCCCCTGTTGCTGTTCTCGCGCAAGCAACCGACGCTGGACCACGCTTGACAGTGGCAGAATCCGCTCGTGAAGTCCTTCGGTCTTACCCTGTCCTCGGGCCAGCGCATTTACCCATAGTAGGAGGCCATCGGAGTCGCTCGTGCGGACTCGCTGGGCGGCTCCCGGCGCGAATCGGTTCGCAAAAAGCACGTCCACAAGCAGGCGATAGTCGTAGCCGCGAGGCCCCACCGTGAGCGCTTCGGCACTTTCGCGTTCAATCGGGCACCATGGATCACCCACATCGCCATGCTGGACTTCGGGTGCACACCGACGTGCCGACGAGGTCGTCCGGCGCCCCGTGAGAGCGCCATTGTCGAAAATGATTCGTAGCCGCTGGCAGATCTCGATGAAATGCGGGGACAGCGCATTGAGAGCGAACGACTCACTGCCGTCCCAGGGCAGGCACCAGACCAGTGCCACTCCGTCGTCCCGGAACCCGCGCGTCAGTAGAGCCGGCCACTCGTCGAGCAGCACAGTCACGTCGCGAAGGAACCGCTCACCCATCGCCAAACTCGGCGACAGGCCGACCCGCGGGCGGTTCCCGTATCCTCCGTTCATACGCGATATTCCATTGTAGCCGCGCCCTGGATAGCCCTGCATCGTCTGCACACTACATATCGCATACGCCCATGCCTCGGCATCCGAAGCGTTGATCAGGCACGTCTTCACGTCGTGGCTCTTCGCCGTGACCAGCAGGTCGAGACCGTCGGGTGTCTCCACCTCCTTCCAGCCCGAGACGTCCCCCTCGGGCACCGGCGGCTGGAAGAAGGCTGGCTTGGACATGTCATCGACGACCAGACACCACGGCTCGCGGGCACGATCCGTCATGCCGACGATCAACGTGTTCCACTCGTTCTCGGAGAGCGGAGGCGTCGCGACCCCAGAGCGTCGCATCGCAATAGCGGCGAGCTGCGTCAGGAACATCGACCACGGCTGCTGTTGGTGAGCGCGCGCGCGCGGGAAGTCCACGACCACGCCGCGAGAGAGGGCGGTCAGGAGCCCCGGGAGCGACGCTCGATGCGCGATCCGGTCCCGGCCGCGCCAGCTCAGCAGGGGTTCTTCGAGTAGGTTATGTCTCGTCGTCATCCTCTTCCCGCGGACTTGGCGATCCTGCGGCTCCACCCGTGGGTCTCACTCCGTAGCGATCATAGATGAACCCGGACGGACCGTAGCGGAAGGTGAAGCCGACTTCCAGGTTGCAGACGTCGGAAGCTTCGAACACGTCTGCCGGCACCGCAGCAGCCCACAGCGCCTTGAGCGTCAACTCCGCGGTCGCGAAGCCGAACGGTCCCCTGGGTCTGCCCGGGAACGTCACCCGGCGGTCCCGCTCGCCCAATCGTGACGGCACGCGGCGGTCGTTCGGGAAGGGGTTTTCCCAGTACGGAACGTCCCAATCCACGAGGTTCAGCTCAGCAAGCCGCTGGTCTCCAGAGCGGCTGCCGCGGATGCGCTGCGCGTGGGCTCGCCACGCAACGCCGCCCTCGGCAACGATGCGGTCGAGTGCTTCGGAGTGCGTCGCGCACTCGACCAGCGACCTGCAGTCTCCGGGCACCGCCCAATCCGGCCCCTTCTCGATCAGCCGCCACGTCGCTTCCAGGATGCGGAGATCGCGATACACGGTCCCGAGCCCGTGGCTACCACGCGCCAGACCGTCCGGCTCGATCAGGTCGTCGAGGCCCCGGTCAGCCGGAGCCAGAACCACCACGCGGGGCGCTTCGAATCCGCTTGGTCGGGAGCGGACATGCCGATGAACGCGGCCGAGCCGCTGTAGGAGCACGTCGACCGGACAGAGGTCGGTGATGAGGAGGTCGGCATCGAGATCGAGCGACTGCTGAATGGTCTGGGTCGCGACCACCACGCACGCGCGATCGTCCCGGCTCTTCCCGAGCCGGCCTTCGAGGGCCCGGTCGAGCGCGTGCCGATCCTCACGCGCATAGCGCGAATGGTGCGGCGTCACGACTCCCATGCAGCGGAACAGGAGGTCCTCGGTGGCGGCGGCAAGCTCCAGCTCGGACTGGGTCGCCAGGCAAGCAGCAACCGTATTGCGCAGCACGACGACCTTGCCGCCCCGTCGCGCGGCGCCGAGCGCTATCAGCGCTATCGCCGTGGGATCATCGATCAGCGGTTGGATCTCCAGGTGCACGTGGCGGTTTCGCGCACCGTGCTCGATCGATCGGATCGACACACCGGCGCCGTCCGCGATGGTGACGAGCGGATATGGGGTGGCGAGCGCGGCGGCGAGGGTTGGTCGGCTGCCGCCAACCAATCCGGCTCGCGCTTCACCGCCAAGCGTGGCGGAGAGCATCAGCGCGTGGCCCCCGGCCCGCCGGTGCTTGAGGAGCACTGACCCGAGGACGCGCGTCATGTAGTCGTCCGACGCATGCACCTCGTCGACCACGAGCAGGTGGCGCAACAGGGTTGCCGCGCGCAGATGGGCATGGGGCACCATGAGGCCAGACAGGAGCACCTGGTCGATGGTGCCGACCACCACCGGTCCGGCCATGAAGCGCTTCGGCGTCTCGGCGGCCCATCCCCGATGTCTGTCCCGCTCTGAGCTGCTGTCCGGCCAGAGGACCTCGAAACCGGGGAGGTGTCGGCCGTCGGTATCGTCGACCCGCAGGTAGCCAGGCACCGCGAGAATCACGGGCGGACGTGCGTTGTCGTCGGGAATCGCGCTCCGCACCGCATCGACGACACGCCCGTGGAGCTGAGTCGCAGCGGAGCGCGTCGGGAGAGCGAACACCATTCCGTCCACGAGTCCCGCGGCGAACAGCCGGACGAACCACGCCAGCGCCGCCTCGGTCTTCCCGGAACCCGTCTCGGCCTCGATCACGGTGACCGACGGCCCGTCGGGCAGGGGCAGATCGAGAAGCGCCTGCTGGCCCGGCCGCGGGGAGAGGCCGGGCGCGACCAACCCGAACGGGTCGCGTCCGACCACCAGCGGCCGGGCCGGGCTGGTGTCGAGGCCGATCGCCATGAGTGCCCGCGCCGCGCGCTCACGTGCGAAGCAGATCCGATCGCCGGCGCGGTCGCCGCTGTAGGGGAACAGCGAGCCCCTGCGGTCGGAGCCGAGCCAGTCGGCGAGCATCACGAGCCCAGCGAACGCGTGCTCGAACGCGCGGACATTCGGGAGCTCGGGACCGTCGCTGAATGCGGCCGGGAACCATTCCCCGGCCCGGCGGCTCAGCGTCTCGAGTTCGGCACGCGGATCGAGTCCACAGCGCGGACGCCACCAGCTCTCCTGGAACGACGCTGACTCGCCCGCCGGCCGGCCGTGGTGGCAGATAGACGCCATGAGGAGGCCGCCAGCGCCCGGCCCCCACTCGTCCAATCGAGCGAGCTGCAGCGCCTCGGCGAAACGATCTGGGCCGTGCAGCAGGAGCGCCACGGCTTCGCTGACATGCCCGGCCGGTGCGCCTAGCTCCGGCCGGCCCTTGGCCTGGAAGCCGAGATTCGCCTTGCCGAGATCGTGAACAGCCGCCAGGAAGCACAGGCGAGCTCGCGTGACGTCGTCAAGCTCGTCCAGGCCGGCGAGTCGCGCCAGGCGGAGCCGGATCGTGGTGACGCCGAGCACGGCTTCGAGGACGGCCGCCACATCGGCGCAGTGGTCCACCAGCGGGTGCCACGCGACAACGTTTCCGGTCGAGTCCCGGTCGAGCTTGCCCCAGAAGCCACTCGGCGAGCCTTCCATGCGGTTTCGCCTCTCACGACCCGGGATAGGCTAGACGCCGAAGTGGTCGGAATCACCTTCGCAGCGATCGACTTCGAGACGGCTGATCGGCGACCCGCGAGCGCGTGTGCGGTGGGCGCCGTGCGCGTGGTCGACGGCGTGGTCGTCTCGGGCCTCCGGCGGTTGATCCGCCCGCCGGAGAGCCGATTCCCGTTCGCGCGCATCCACGGCATTCGAGCGGAGGACGTTGCCAGCGCGGGGGCGTTCACGGAGGCGTGGAGAGAGACCGAGCGCCTGATCGCAGCCGCGGACTTCGTCTGCGCGCACAACCTCGCGTTCGAACTTCGAGTGCTTCACGCCTGCTGCGACCGGGCCGGAATCTCGCCGCCGCGACTCCGATACGTGTGCACCCTGCAACTCGCTCGGTCGCTGTGCGGTTGGAACCACTCGCGGCTCGACCGCGCGTGCCGGAAGCTCGGGATTACCCTGCAGCACCACGACCCGCTGTCCGACGCCACGGCCAGCGCTGCCATCGCCTGGCGGGCGATACAGGCTGGGGTGTTGAGCGAGACGCTGCAGCACTCCGTCCCACCCAAGGCCCGCGCTACGGGGTCCATTCCCCACACGCGTCGCGGGCGTGCTCGGAGGTAGCCCGGCACGCGGTCCCGTGGCGAGGTCACATTCCTCCCCTCATGTGACCTTGGCTCACGCCGGACGCCGGCAGCGCACGAGCGCCTCCGTGGCGTACCCAGCCACTACGAGCCCGCGGCGTGACCACGATCGCGTCCGCGAAGAGAGAGCAGGCAACCGATTACGTCGCATGTCCCGCCGGCGATCTGCCCGCCCGTGTCGTTGCTCGGCCGAAACCACGCGAACGCGATCACAACGACACGGCCTTGAGACCGCGTTCAGCTCCGAAACGACCGCGTCCGCGTTCTCGGACGGTAGGGGATAACCTCTTACAGCGCATGGGGTAACATCGGGCGAGGCCAAACTCGTCGCATCGGGCTGCCAACGGCGTGCGCGTCCGCCCGCCGTGCGCGGCGTCAGGCGAGAGAGCAGCCGACGTGCGCTCGTCGGTACCAAAGGCACGCACCGTCGGCCGACCTGCCGATCGCGACACCATCGAGGTAGTCGATCCATCCCGCGTCTTCATGGCGGATGCCGAAAACGTGCTCCCTGACGAGCATGAGGTTCCAGTCATGCGACACGAGCACCGCGAGCCGCGGACGCTCGGGACGGTCGAGCGCCTGCAGCGCGTGGACGACCTGGTCGCGCGCAGCCTCCCGCCGCGGCTGAACGAGCGACGCGGGCAACGCACCATCGAACCACTCCCGCACGAAGCGATGGCCGAGGCGGGCGGCCTCGTCAAGGGCAGGCTTCGGGTCGACGAGGTAGGGGCCACCGAGGTGGTTGCGCTTCCCAATGACCTTCGCCGGTCTCGCCGCAGTGGTAAGCCCTTCGTAGATCGCGATCGCGGTCTGCTCGCAACGGACAACGGGCGAGTGCCCGACGACGACTGAATCGTCGTCTCTCAGAAGCTCCGCAATACGAACGCCAGTTTGGGTAGCGAGCGTCCGGCCCTCCGGCGTCAGCGGCACGTCGTTGCCGGTGCGCGGATCGGAGATCTCGCCCCGCGGCGCATGCCTGAGGAGGAGGACCGCTGGACCGGACTCGAGCGCATCGCGGAGGTCGTCGAGGTTCGGATGCATCACGCCCTCACGCGTACAGGAAGTAGCAGTTGCGGCAGTAGGGGTGCGCTACGTCCCGGTTGATGCGCCGGCGAATGGCCGAAGCGTTCGGCCCGCGCCATATGCGGTCGAACCTCCGCGGCACATCACGCGCGGGACCGGGGGGTACGAGCAGGCCGTACGACCACGGGTGAAACATGTTGCAGACGGTCGCCTCGGTGTCCCATCTGACGAGAATTTCGCGCCAGGGCCGGTCACAGTAGGTCGCCGACGATCTGTGCGTCTGCGAGAGCCGAAGACGCCGCGACCCGACGTGGTCCGGGATGCGAACGACGACGCCAAGCCGCTGCGCGGTCTCGTCCGACGCAGCGAAGATATCGGCAATCTCGTCGAACCGCGCGTCCATCCACGGAGAGCCTTCGGACTCCTTGACCATGTTGAAAATGACGAGTCCTGCCCCCGCGGCGGACGCGAGTTCGACCACCGGGACGACCTCGCCGAGGTTCGCCTCCTGCACCGTGAAGAGCAGCCCGAGGCGCTCCGGATGATCCGCTGCCGCGGCTCCAAGAGCGCGAAGGCGCGGCTCCAGCACGGTGTAGTCGGCGCCCGCGCGGATGCGCTCGAAGGTCTCCGCGCTCGCAGCGTCCCACGAGGCGAGCACCACGAAACCACGCGCAAGCAGATTCTGATACACGGAAGTGGGAGCGGAGAGGTTAGTGATGATCTCGCGGATGCCCTGGAAGCCGAATTCGTCGAGGCACGCGATGTAGCTATCGAGACCCGGCACCAGCGTGGTCTCGCCATAGCCGTTCAGGCGCACGGACTTCGCACCGGATCCGAACATGTGCACAAGTTCTCCGAAAACAGCCAACGGCATCGTCCGCTCGGCCAAGTAGCCGCCCGTTCGCGACGAACACATCGAGCACGCGAAGTTGCAGCTGCGCGTGATCTCCAAGATTACGCTGTCCGGCCCACGGGGAACTTCTCGCCGGGGTTTCCGTTGCGCGGAGCCCTCCAGGACGAGACCTCCTGCTTCGAGGAACGCCATCACCCAGGATGCCGTTTCTTCGCGTCCGACTGAGGCGACGTTGCGCAGGAAGGGTATGTGGTGATCGACGAAGTCGTCGATCGGAACGCCGGCCAGCGACGCCATCCATGCATCGACCAGGTCCTCGTCGTCCAAGTTCAGCGCCCGGGCGAAGAGACCGCGCGACGCACCTAGCGGTGTGCGCGCCGTCCGGTGCGACCATCCGAGCAGGTTTCCGAGGTGCGTCCGGTCCCGGGCACCGGTCAGCGGCAGGACTTCGTTCCAGGCCACGTAAGCGGAGGGAGTGTCGGGGTGAGCGAGTACGCGGGTCGCGTCTGCCAGCGAAAAGGGCTCAGCGGGCATGGCAGATCATTGAGCCGCAGCCTTCGCTGCACCCCCTCATGCGTTGCCGCACGTCTTCGACGGTCTCGTCGTGCCAGAGATCCTGAAGAGCGTGCTCGCGCACGTTGCTCACGGGACGCAGACCGATCCGCTCCATGTTGAAGCAGAGACGGACGTTTCCCCGCATGTCCACCATGAGGTGCTTCTCCATCGACGCGCACTGTCCCGGAACCGCACGAGACGGATCCAGGAGGTAACGCCGAGCGTCTTCGAACTGCTCCGGGGTCTGGAAGATGCGGCGGCCCGCCGCGCGAAGGCGGACGAGCGCGTCGATGCCGGACTCGACCTCGCGCGTGTCGCTCGGGAACAGCGTGTCGCCCTCCCACCACCGGGCCGCGACAGTTCGGGCGAACGCCGGCTGGATTGGCTGGTAGAGCGTCGTGTCCACGCCGAGCCCCTCGAGGAAGCCCACGAGCGGCTCGATACGGCGGAGGTTATGCGCGCCGAGTATCGAACTCGTTAGGACGGTGAAGTCCTCTCGTGCGCGGTCCCGCGCCGCCACGAGCGCGCGGATCGCGCGGGTCGCACGGTCGAACGTGCCGGGGATGCCGCGAATCCGATCGTGGACGTCGGGTTCGTCGGAGTCGACCGAGAAGACAACGCACCGGATGCCCGAGCCCGGCAGGCGCTCGAAGTCCTGATCGCGGAGGAGCGTCCCGTTCGTGCTGACCGTCGTGTAGACGCCGCAGGTCCGCGCCTCCTCGCCGACTGCGTAGAGCATGGGCTTGCGGGCGAACGCCTCACCGCCGCCGAGGACCACACGGATGTCGCGGTGCCAGTCGGCGACCTGCCGGATGACCCCGCGGCGCTCGGCCTCGCTCAACTCGTCGGCAGGATTGTAAAGCGCGTGTATGTCGCACTGGACGCAACGCAGGTTGCATTCCATGTGGACTTCGAGGAACACGTGGGCGGGCTGTGGAAGCGTCATCGCGGCTCCTCCGGCCACGGGAACGTGGCGCCGTCACGGAAACCCCGGCGGTACGCGCGGCCCCGGACGACGTCGAGGAACAGGAACGCGAACTGGTCACGGACCGGCAGCCCCGCACGGCGATAGTCGGCCCAGAGGTAAGGCAGGTCGCGTAGCCTTAGAATGCGCGAGAGCGCCTTCTTCGCGTCTGCGCCGTAGACCCGGTGCGGGTCGCCGTCAGCGAGGAAGATATCGATCCACGACATAGCGTCCTCCAAGGCCGTAGCGATAGAAGGTCTGAGCGAACTCGCGTAGACCGGGACGAAAGCGGTGCTCCACGACGGCGCTGTCCTCGCGCTCGAAGTGGTAGCCGCTTCTCACGATCCGCATGGAGAGGGCAGCGTCTTCGCCGCCCGCAGCGGGGATGCGGCCGTCGAAGCCGCCCGCCCGCATGAACACGTCGCGGCGGATCCCGCAATTCGCGGTCACCAGGTACGGGATCCGACGCGGGTGCTCCGAATCGTGGTGCCGCGGTTCGAGGATACCGTGGAACTCGAAGTAGCGGCTGAAGACGTCGCCGTCGCGCGCGAGGACGCGCCCACCCACACCGCCCAGCATCTCGTCCGCCCGCCCTTCGAGTGCGTCGGCTAGCGCGCCCACCCATCCGGGCCGCACGACGCAGTCGTCATCCGTGAAAAGGAGCAGGTCGCCTCTGCTCGCGTGGACGCCGCGGTTCCTGGCCGCTCCTGGGCCGACGCAGCAGTCGTTTCGAACGACGCGCAGCCGGAAGGGATGTCCGTCCCCGCGCGCCCCTGGCTCAATCGGCTCGTCGCTCGCGTCGTCCACGACCACGACCTCTCCAGGTAGCGGGTCGCAGCGCGCGAGGCTGGTCAGCAGGTCGACGAGCAAGACGCGTCGGTTGCGCGTGGCGACGACGACGGAAACAGAACTCCGGATACCCATGCGGGCCTCCCCGGGCCAACTCCGCTTTCGCGACGCAACGGGGGAAGTCCCGGTGCGAGTCGTCGGTCCGTCGAGAAGGACGTTACGTTCCCGGGTGCATCCGCATCAAGGGGGTGCTGCTCCACGCAGGTCCGCCGGTCCGCCCTTAGGAAGGAATGGGTGGTTTCCCGCACAGCGGCCAGGGAGCGACCACGCCGTGCGGTGGAGCGAGAGCCCCGTCAGGGGGACAGGCCGGGAGTCAGATCGGGGAGATCCTGCCGACTTGGGGCGCTTCGGACCGTGACAGGCATACCCCGACCGCGGCGCGAACTCCCGTCGCGGTGTTGAGCGTGGCGGCGTTCGGTCTGCCCACAGGCCTGGCTCGCCGCGCGGTGGTCTCGCTGGTGCGCGCGGCGGGAGTTCCGCGGGCAGATCGGTAAGCGTCCGGTAGAGCCCATCTGAACACGGACGTCCGCCAGTGAGTGCCTGTCGCGCTCGGCACGCGGCTGGACCGAGCGGGTCGCGAGCATCCCCGGACAACTCGGCATCCTCGAACGGCGCAGGGTTCCTTCGGCCGCCGTTCGGCAGCGCGATCGTCGACGAGGCGGAGTCGGCCAACTGCCACCGGCGCTCGTTCCGGGCGCCGTCGCGGTCGCATGGACGAGCTTCCGTTCGTGCGCCCGAGCGGCTGACCGGATCGACGTCGCCGTCCAACGTGTTCCCGTCAGCCGACCCGGCGGTCGCCGCGCAGATGCGGGCGCTGCGCTCAGCCCTGGCGCGCCGCCAACCAGCCGCGCGGCGTGAGCTCGCCGATGCGGGAGTTCGGCGTCGACCCGAGTCGCTGAAGCACATCCTTCAGGTACGTGAAGGGATCGATCTTCAGCTCCCAGCAGCCGACCGTCAGCGAGTACAGAGTGGCCGCGGTCCGACCACCAGCTTCACTGCCGGCGAACAGCCAGTTCTTCCTGCCCACCGCGACCTTCCGAATCGCGCGTTCGTAGCGGTTGTTGTCGATCTCTAGGTGTCCGTTCTCAGGGGAACCGACCGAGCGCATCCGCATTCCGGTCGAGATGCCGACGGCCTTGCCGATCGGGCTCTTCGGCAACACGTGGGCCTTCAGCTCGGCGAGCCAGCTTCGGAGGGAATCGAAGATGTCTTGCGATTCGGCAATCCGAAGTGCGAGTCGCTGGTCGGGAGTGAGGTCCTCCACCTTGGCCTGGCGTTCGACCTGGTAGAGGTGCTTGAACGCCCGCAAGACCGGCTCTGAGTGTTCCGAACAGCTGTCCAGCGCGTCGTAGAACTTGCGACGCGCATGCGCCATGCAGCCCGCCTCGAGGATCCGGCGATCGATGAAGAGCCGGTGGTAGCCCGAGAAGGCGTCCGCCTGCAGATAGCCCTCGAAGCCCGCCAGGATGCGCTCGGGGCCTGCACCGCTGCGACCCGCCGTGAAGTCGAACACGACGTCGCCCGGCTGCTCGCCCACATAGACCCAGAGGTGCGACCGTTGGCTGTTCTTCGGCGCGCAGCCCTTCTGCAGCAGCGTGACCGTCGTGTCGTCCGTGGCCACGTAGCCCGAGGCGATCGCCGCCTCCAGCATCGCGTCCACGATGGGTTGCGTCGCTGCAGCCGCATCTGCCATCCAGTCGCACAACGTCGACCGCGCGAGATCGACGCCGTGGCGAGCGAAGATGCCGGTCTGACGATGCAGCGGCAGGTGGTCGCGCTGCTTTCGCGGTCACCACCTGCGCCAGCATGGACGCGCCGGCCAGACCCTTCTCGATGACTTGTGCGGGCAGCTCGGGCGTGACGATCCCGGCTTCCTCATGTAGCGGACAGGCGAGCTTCGGCCGCCGGATCACTCGAACGAACACGCTCGCCGGCTCGTACTCGAGCCGCTCGGTCTCCTCGTAGCCGATGACGTGTCGCTCACGATCGTCGTCGCAACACGGACAGCGCAGTTCCTCCGGGGTCGGCTCGACCACTTCGACCACGCGGCGGATGTCTGCCGGGATCCGCGACGCACCGCGGTGGCGCCGCTCCTTGGCGCCCCGACCGCGCGGCTCGTCGTCCGGCTCTTCCGCGTCCGGCGCCTCGTCGACATGTGGCGGCGGAGGCGCTTCCGGGTTCTCCAGCCCCGCGAACAGCGGCTCCTCGCCATCCACCGAATAGCGCTCGCTCCGCTTCCCGTACAGCTTGCGCAGCAGGGCGTCATGCCGCGCGCTGAGGATCTCGTACTTGTTGCGGAGCGATTCGAGTTCGACGCGGAGACCTGCGATGACCGCCGCGGCGTCGATGTCGACGTCTGTGTGCTGCTGCTCGTGAACCGCCACTCGCCGCAGACTACGAAGCGAAGGCGGCGGGTGGCTCGGGAGGTTTCGAGATCTTCGCGATTCGTGGTAGCCGTTTCGCTTGTCGGAAGTCGAGCCCACCGAGCAGCGCGTGCAGCTCGGTCGCACTGAGCTGCAGCGCAGGCGTGTCCGCATCAGGCCATGCGAACCGACCGCGCTCCAGCCGCTTCTGCAGCAGCCAGTACCCGCCCTCTTCCCAGTACAGGATCTTCAGATGACTGCGCGCCCGGTTGCAGAACACGAACAGATGGCCGCTCATCGGATCCTCCTCGAGGACGTGCGCCACCAACCCGGCGAGCGAGTCGATCTGCTTGCGCATGTCGGTGTTGCCACGCGCGAGGAAGATGCGGACCGAGGGCGGCAGGCTCAGCATGACTTCACCGCCTCCAGCACGGCACGGACGTCATCGGCAGTCGACGCCGGCGGGACCCGGACCGTGACGTCACCCACCTGGATCTCGATGCACGACGCCGAGCCGACTCGAACGCCGCGGACCTCGACCAGGTCGACGCCCGCAGCCGACCGCGTGGACCGCGGCGCGACTTGCTCGGCCAGCGCCTCGGTACCGTACTGCTTCCGCCACGAGTAGATCGTCCAGGCCGCCACGCCGATCTCGCGCGCGTAGTCGGCTACCGCGATGCGGCGGGCCGCGAGAGTGGACAGGTGTTCGCGGATCTCGGCGATCCGCGCCGGGGTGTGCTTCGCCATGCGCCTTAGCCTGAGCGGCGCGACAGCGGAAAGTAGATGGGGGCTACCGGACGCTTACGCAGATCGAGATGGGGCAGGATCCGAACGATCGTGCGCGGGTCCGTGACGAAGGTGACTAGCTGGCGACGAGACGCGCATGAGGCCGCAGGTCACATTTGCGCTGGAATGCGGTGGCAAGAGCCCAGGGAAGTTTGACATGCCCATCCGCTTCCCCCGACTTCGTCCCCGCCGGAATCTGGCAACCGAGGACCGTGAGGGCAGAGAGCTCATTCCGGCAGCTTGTGCCAGTGGGCCTCGTAGGGATCTAGGAGCCTGGGCCACGGAAGGCCAGCGCGCCACGCGCCAAGGCGCGTGGTAGCGCGGAAGGCATCGCGGGAACTCGGAGGCCGCCAGTCCGGCGGGGAGGTCACGGTCGAGTTCGGTCGGTCACGGAGCGCACGCCGGTCCCTCGGCGGGCCTCGCGACGAAGCGAGACCCCGGAGACCCCGCTCACGCGGAAGTCATGCCCTTCATCCTGCGCAGGTTGAGCGCGAGCGCCACGAGATTGAGCTCCGCAGTGACCTTCGAAAGGCCACGTAGGCTGAAGCCCCTGAAGCCGAGGATGCTCTTCAGCCACCCGAACGGTGGCTCGGCGACGTGCTTGCGTTGTCGGTAGCGCTCGCGACCCTCCTCGGTGCCTCGATCACCGGGATCAGCTGCCCTGCATCGGACGCGCAGTTGTTGACGACGTTGGCGACGATCAGCCGGGAGTCCCCGTCGACGGCGATCTGAACGTTGTAGCACTGCTCGAAGCCCTTCGAAGTCTTCATGATCCGGCTATCCGGGTCGGTGAAGTTCTCCTGGTCCTTCGGCTTCGGTTCGCCCTTCGGTGTCTTCCGCGCTCGAGGCCGCTCCCGGGGCGGCTCGCGTTCTTCACTCTCCGCCTGCGCCTTCTTGGCCTCGTCCGCCGCCTGGGCTTCCTCGGCCTTGCGCTTCTCCAGTCGAGCCTTCGCCGCCCGGATGCGCTCCAGGCGCTCTTCGCGGCGCCGCAGTTCCTCGGGCAGTTCGTCCCCGCGGAAGTCAGGACCAAACTCGACGTCCTCGCCTTCGTCCTTCTCCTGCGCCAGCCTCATGATCGCGGCAATCTCGCGCTCCAGCTGCTCCTCCTCCTCCTTCATGCGCGCGTAGCTCATCGCCTTGTGCTTGCTCGCGTTCGCCTTCAGCTTGCTGCCATCGATGGCCAGCGTACCGATCCTCGCCAGGCCCGCTTCCGCTGCCATCTTCACGACCTGCGCGAACAGGTCGCTGAACTGCTCCAGGTGGTTCGCACGGAAGCGCCTGATCGAACGGTGACCCGGCACCTGGTTCTCCGCGAGCACCCGGAACGCCACGCTGTCGCGGAGCTGGCTCACGATCTTGCGCGAGGAGAACGTGCCGGTCGCATACGCGTAGATCAGCACGCGCAGCATCATCCGCGGGTGGTACGGCAGCTCGCCCTTCCCGCAGACCCGGTAGGCGTCGACCAGCTTGTCGATGTCCAGTTCGTCGACCGCGTCCTTGATGAACCAGGCCAGATGGTCCTCGGGGAGCCAATCCCGTAGCGAGGAGGAAGGAGCAGACCCTGGTCGATGTCGAGACCCCGCTTGAACCGCGCCATGCCCTCCCTACGTACCAGCACCCAGAAAGGGTGAGACAATCCACCGAAACTTCAGCGCTCCGGGGTCATCCCGTGACCCAGGCTCCTAGCTGCTTCGCGGTGAACCCGTGGTCATTTGCCTTACGGGCGGCTGATGCTTGGTAAGCATCATACTCAGCCTCCACTTCGCCCTTGGTCAGAATGAAGAAGCGGACGATCGGGCGCAGCTCGACGAAGACCCACAGGAGTGCCCTGCTGTCCTCGGTGGGGCGATGGCACCACCAGGAATTCCGCTCTCGATTCGTCTTGACCTCTATCCCGAAGCTCGCACCTGCCGGGGACAGGATGAGTGCGTCACATTGGTAGCAGCGCTCGGGGAGGATCGACGGCAGATAGGATCGCGCACTCAGCTCCGCCGCTACACGGTGCTGCCCCTCTATCTGCGTCAGGACGTTCTTGTTCGTCTTCAACATGGAATCGTTGTCGTGGATGACCTCAGGGCGGGGTTCTTGCTGCTATAATTACCATGGAGTCGAGCCATCCGTCCAAGTCCACCTCCAAGCGGCTCAGTCCCGTCCCGGAGTATCGACTTGGACCAGCCCGCCTCGCCGCCCGTCGAGACCGTCCCGATCGAGCGGCTCTACTGCAGCCCGACCAACCCGCGGCGGAACGACGCCGCCATGCCGCACGTCGCCGCCTCGCTGCGCCGCTTCGGGTGGCAGCAGCCGATCGTCGCGCGGCGATCTGGCGAGGTCATCGCGGGCAACACCAGGCTGAAGGCCGCCCAGCAGCTCGGCATGGCCGAGGTTCCGGTGTGGTGGTTCGACGGCAGCGACATCGATGCAGTTGCGTTCGCGATCGCGGACAACCGCACTCACGAGTTCGCCGAGTGGGATGACCCGGCCCTGGTGCGGCTGCTCGAGGAGCTGCGCGCCGAGGACGCCCTCGACGGCGTCGGCTACGACGAGAGCGAGATCGATCGCCTGATCGCGCAGCTCGACGCGGAGTCCGCCGATCTCGGCGAGGACCGGGTCGAGGAGCTGCCCGAGCATCCGACGGCCCGTCCCGGGGACCTCTGGTTGCTCGGTCGGCACCGGCTCCGCTGCGGCAACTCGACGTCGCACGGCGACGTGCATCACCTGCTCGACGGGGTCGTGCCGTTCCTGATGGTCACGGATCCGCCCTACGGCGTCTCCTACGATCCCACATGGCGGAACCAGGCCGGCCTCTGCGACACCAAGCGCACCGGCGCAGTCACCAACGACGATCGCGTCGACTGGTCCGCAGCCTACGCGCTCTTCCCCGGCACCGTCGCCTACGTCTGGCACGCCGGCCGGTACGCCGCCGAGGTCGCGACGCACCTGCACGGCTGCGGCATGGAGATCCGCGCTCAGATCGTCTGGCGGAAACCGCGGTTCGCCATCTCGCGAGGACACTACCACTGGCAGCACGAGCCGTGCTGGTATGCGGTGCGCGAGGGACAGACCTCCAAGTGGTGCGGCGACCGCAGCCAGTCGACGGTCTGGGACGTCGAGCCGTGCACCGCAGCCGACGACGAGGCGACCGAGCACGGCACCCAGAAGCCAGTCGAGTGCATGGGCCGGCCGATCCGCAACCACGGCACGCGGGAGGACGCGGTCTACGACCCGTTCGTGGGCTCGGGCACCACGATCGTCGCGGCCGAGCGACTGCAGCGACGCTGCTTCGCGATGGAGCTCGACCCGCGCTACGTCGACGTCGCAGTCCGGCGCTGGCAGAAGGCTACCGGCGAGGCGGCGACGCTCGATGGCGATGGGCGAACGTTCGACGAGATCGCTGCAGAGCGAGCGCGAGGCGTCAGCCACGAGGAGTCCTGAGCCATGATCGACGGCGGCACGAGCAGCGGTCGAGACGAGCGCGGTCGTTTCGCACCGGGGAATCCAGGTGGTCCGGGCGGCTCGCGGCCTCGCGCCTTCGCGCTTCGGCGAGCCGTCGAGGAAGCCGTCACGGAGGAGCATGTCGCGGCCATGATTCGTCGAGCGACCCGGATGGGCCTGGAAGGAAATCTCGCTGCAATGCGGTTCGTGCTCGAGCGCGTCTGTGGCCGCGTGGCAGACGCCCCGACGGAAGCGGAGCCCGTCGACGTCGAGCTACCGCCGATGCGGACCGCAGCTGACTGCAACGTCGCCATGCAGCGGATCATCGACGGCCTCGTGCAAGGCACGGTCGATCGCGACACCGCCGCAGTCGTGGTCGACGCAATCCAGACCCGCCTCAAGTCGATCGAGATCATGGACCTGGAAAGCCGCATCGCACGGCTCGAGCGCGATGACGGCGGGCGCTGCGCGTGACGCCGCGTGCCACCGCGCACCGCCTACTGGCGAGTCCCGCGTCACGTGCTCGGGGAAATGCGACCCGGATCCCGGGCGCGTAGTCGCGCTGGCGGGCTGATTCGCCTACCCAGCGGGCGCGAACGCCCCACTTGACACCGAGCCCGGCCCCGCGTCCGCACGATCCGCAGCCGACAAGCAACGGAACTTCAACGGCGCCGGGCGATCCATCGCCGCAGGACCCCGCGGCCCGGGCCGAGAGCACAATCTCTGAACCCGACTTGCTGACGGCCGCCCGTCATCGCCTGAATGGGGTGCAGCATGCACGTCCGAGCAGCCCTCCAGGCGTTCCTCCTGCAGCTCGCGGCCGACGGCCGTTCCCCCCACACGATCGGGCAGTACCGGCGGCACGCTACCGCGCTCGCCGACTGGCTCGCCACGAACGGTGGCACGACCGACGTCGACGCGATCACGCCGGATCACGTCGCGGCGTTCTTCGCCGACGCGGCCACGCGCACCAGCTGCCGCGGTGGCGCGAAGAAGGCGACGTCGCTGAACGCGATGCGGACCAGCATCCGCTGCTTCCTCCGCCACCTCCACGACGCCGGGCTCGTCCCGACGAACCCGGCACGGATGCTGCGTCGCGCCCGCTGCGCTCCTCCACCGCCACGCGCGCTGCACGACGACGAGCAGCGGCGGCTTCTCGACGTGCTCGCGACCGCCGAGGGTCCGGACGGCGCCCGCGACCGGATGCTTATCGAGCTGCTGCTCGGCACCGGCATCCGGATCGGAAGCGCGATCGCCCTCGACGTCGAGGACATCGACTTCGACCACGGCGAGATCACGCTGCGCACGACCAAGAACGACCGTCCGGCCGTCGTGATCCTCCCTCGCCAGCTCGCCGCGAAGCTCCGCGCCTGGCTCGACGCCCGCTCGCTCGGACCGCTGTTCCTCGCGAACGGCCGACGGATCAGCGTGCGGCACGCCCAGCGCCGAATCGCAGGCTGGCTCGGTCGGGCCAGGATCTCCGGTCGATCTGCGCACAGCCTACGACACAGCTACGCCACCGAGCTCCTCGCGCGCGTCGGCGACCTGCGGCTCGTCCAGGCGGCGATGTGCCACGCGTCGATCGTCAGCACGACGATCTACGCGCACATCGATCGGGCCCGGCTGCGGGAGGCGGTGCAGGCGTAGCGGGCGGCTCCGCGCCTCTCACCCAGACCGCCTCCTCACCGCCGATGCGCTACGCAATCCCGATCGGTATAACCAGCACATGTCCACGATCAGGCGGGCACGGAGCGTCGGGGCCGGGGAGCGGACGGAGCCCGCTCCGGCCGCGCCGCCCGGGCGTCTCGACGACGACGTCGACCGCGCCTTTCATCTCCTTCGCCACTACAAGCGGTTCCTGTGCGCGGCGGGCTTCAGGCGAGGGCGGCGAAGGTGGGGACCCAGGTGGAGACGACGAGACCCGGACTTCCACAGGGCCATCGATCAACTGGAAGGCCGACTTCGACATTGGCTACCGAGTGCGCTGCGGTCCGAGAATGCCTTCCTGCAGCTTTCGCATGACGCCATCGGCGACCGAGCCACCGCACGTAGGCTACTGGCCAGGACGAACCTTCCAGCAGAGCAAAAGGCATGTCTCGAAGGAGTCGCACGCGCCACAATTCCGCAAGACGCCACTGCTGAACGACTCGTCGAGACGTGCCGTTCAGCCATGGAGCGCTGGCGAAGCCTTCAGCCGCTGATTCAAGTGCGCCCTGGCGGCGACCATTACGTCATCGCGAGTGAGCGGGAGACCGCACTGTTCCGCCTCGGACACTGGTCCGTGGACCTCGAGCACTGGCCATCCAGGACCGGAGCGTCGCTCGCGCTGGCGATCGCCTGCCGCGCATTGGCAACAGCCTACCGCGCACGAGATCGAACTGCAGACATCAAGGCTGCCCTGTACCTCGCGCGGCAACTGCATAGGGCGCCCGACTGGACCCACGCCACAGAACGGACCATCGCTCCAACCCTCCGCAAGCAACTTCGCCTGCTCGACGCAGTCGACGATCTGATCGCGATGTTCGAAGTCGAACTGGAGACGTCGAACGACGGTCCTGACCGAGGGTCGGTGGAAACCGGCCACGCAGCAACTGAGCCGGTAGCGGATAACCACTGGACACCTTCCGCTCATCAGCAGCTCGTGCTCAAGGTGCTGCGGCGGGACGGTCGGCTTCGTACGGCAGACCTCTGGGATCGAATCTACCCGAAGCACATCGAGATGCGCGCTCACCAGAACGGGATGCGCACGCTCGTCCAGCAAGGCCTAGTCCTGACCGACGGAAAGGGCCGCGCGACCGAGTACTGGCTGCCGTGAACGAGGTCGCGAATCGCGAAGTAAGTCGCGCATGCGCGACTGTGCGCGATACCGCGATCTGCTGGCGTGCACGCCGCGGGAGAAGCCCAGCCGGCGCGCCACATGCGACAGCAAGCAACAAATCTGACAAGATCCGGACTGAGCTCCGATTCGAAGCCGTACGGCGAGCACAGCCGCAGCCGCGATCTCGGAGCCCCCCACGCCTCCGTTTACGGTGTCGTCCGCCGCCAGGTCGCCCTCCCGGCGCCGATCCTGGGTGGGCGCCGACTGTGGTCGCGTGACCACCTCGTCCAGGCAGCTCAGCTCGCGGCCCTGCTCTACGACGAACTCCGCACCCGGCCGGAACGGGAGGTCATTCATGGCTGATCCCCGGCCGCAGGCGCCCGCCGGCAGTTTGCGCCGTCACGAGGCGATCGCCGCTTTGGCTCGCGGCTGGGCGCTCACTCCGCTTGACGGCAAGCGCCCGATCCGCAGGCGATGGCAGCAGGAGGATCCGCCGACAGAGCAGACGGTCCTCGGTTGGCTCGCCGAGGGCAGCAACCTCGGCCTCCGAACCGGCACGGTTTCCGGCATCGTCGTCATCGACGACGACACGACGGACGGCAGCGCGACGGCGTCGCTGGACCTGCCGGTCACGCTGACCGTCATCACAGGCAGCGGCAAGCGCCACTACTACTTCCGCACACCCACCGATTTCTCGATCGGCAACTCCGTCAAGACGCTGGCCGACGGCATCGACGTTCGTGGCGATGGCGGCCAGGTCGTCTTCGTCGGCTCGCTGCACCCGGACACTCGCCGTCCGTACACGTGGGCGCCCGGCCTGTCGCCCGACGACGTCCCCATCGCAGCGCTACCGGAGCACGTTCTCGAACGCCTCCGACCGGCGCTGAAGCAGGCCCAGCCAGCGCTGCGGATCGTCTCCGCCGACGACCTCGCCGGCCACCGCGGAGTCGAAGACCTACGCCTGCGCCCAAGGATCTCTGCGTACGTGCAGGCGGCCGTCGACGGCGAGATCCACAACGTGCTCTCCAGCACGGAGGGCTCTCGCAATGACACGCTGAATCGAAGCGCCTTCGCGCTCGGGCAGCTGATCGGCGCCGGTGCGCTTGACGAGCATTCGACTATCGACTCGCTGCTGAATGCGGCGACGTCGATCGGGCTGTCGGAGTCTGAAGCCACCGCCACCATCGCGAGCGGAATCATCGCGGGTCGCGGCGAGCCACGCGACTTCACTGCCGCGCTCGAGAGCTACGACGAGGACCACGAACAATCGGATGCCGAGATCGAGGACGATCGGCCGGAGATCCAGCTGGTCGGCGGCCGGCTGCATGAGATCGCGAGTCGGGCCGAACGCGTCCTCCTACGACAGACACCGCCGATCGTCTACCAGCGCGGCACGACGTTGGTCCGGCTCGCCAGGATCACGCAAGGTGCCGCGGGCCTGTCGATCCGGCACTCGGTGACCATTCAGGAGGTGACCGCCCATGCGCTCGTCGACCGGCTGACGGCACTGATCCGGTGGCTCCGGCATGACAGGCGCAGCGGCGAGTGGTTCCCGGTCGACTGCCCGGAGCGCGTCGCTCAGACCCTGCTCAGCCGTTCGGGGAGGTGGTCGCTGCCGCCGCTGACCGGGATCATCGGCTGCCCGACGCTGCGCAGCGACGGTGGCATCCTGGAGGTCGAGGGCTACGACCGGAGCAGTGGGCTTTACGTCGCGCTCGCAGGACGCATATGGCCACACGTACCGCCCGAGCCGACAATCGATGAGGCCCGCACAGCGCTCGATCGGCTACTCGTCCCGGTCCAGGGCTTTCCATTCCTGGACGCGGCGGACCGCAGCGTCGCGATGGCGGCAATCCTCACCGCGCTGATCAGGCCCTCGCTGCGGACGGCGCCACTGATCGCGTTTCGCGCTGCCAAGATGGGTAGCGGCAAGTCGCTTCTCGCCGACGTCGTGTCGTTGATCGCCACGGGCAAGCCCGGCGCCGTGATGTCGCAGGGCTCCGACGAAAACGAGGACAGGAAGCGGATGCTGCCGATCCTCGCCGAAGGCGAGCCCGTCGCAGTCATCGACAACATCGAGCGGCCATTCGGGAGCGCCACGCTCTGCTCCATCCTCACGCAGACCACGTGGCGCGACCGCGTCCTCGGCAAGTCGCGGACGCTGACACTGCCCACCACGAACACTACATGGCTGGCGACCGGCAACAACATCGTGTTCCAGGGCGACATATGCACCAGAACGCTTGTGTGCGACCTGGATCCGCGCTGTGAGAGGCCAGAAGAGCGACGCTTCGACGTCAACCTGCACCAGTACGTGCCCGCCCACCGCGAGGCGCTCGTCATCGCCGGACTGACCGTGCTCCGTGCATATCACGTCGCAGGCCGACCCGAGATGGCCTTGCCAGTGTTCGGGCGATTCGAGGAGTGGTCCGACTGGGTCCGGTCGGCGCTCGTCTGGCTCGGAATGCCCGATCCCTGCGAGACCCGGAAGCGCATCGAGGAGGTCGACCCCGTCCGGCTCGAGATCGCGGAGCTGCTTCGAGCCCTCGTTCATCGATTCACGGAGCACTCGTTCCGGGTGGCGGACGTGCTCGTCGCGAGGACGAGGGACGACGCGCTCGGTCAGGCCCTGACACCGATTCTGGCAGCGGCCGGCACGCGTCAGTCCGAGTCGCGGGCGCTGGGCATGTTCTTCCAGCGAATCGACCGTCGGCTGGAGGGAGGACTGCGGCTCGTTCGTACCGAGCACCTGCGCGATGGCGCCCGGCTCTGGAGGATCGAGCATGTGTGACGATCCTCGTAGCAGGGGACCAAGGGGACTCAGGGGACCTGGACTGCCGGGCCGGACGAAAGTGTCAGCACGGGATGGCGCCGTGCCGCATTCCAGCGACCGACTCCCGGGTCCTGGTCGCTGCCGCGCTCGACGAGCCCTGCCGTGGATTCCGCTGACGCTCTCCGCGACCCGGGTCCTCGGATCCCCTGAGTCCCCGCCCCGCGTCCCGTTCGTCGACAGCCGACGGGCTGCCGACGCGGCCGAGCACGGATGCTCCTGCGGCGTCGACGTTGACTTCGGCAGGGGACCAAGGGGAGTCAGGGGACTTCACGCATCAGCTCCGGCCGAAGTGTCAGTGCGAGCCGACGCCGGACCGCGCAGCACCGGCACGTGCTGCGTCTCAGGCCACTCGTGTCGCCACCGCCTCTTGGCCGGCGCGCCGACGGGACGAGCCGTCCTGACACTTTCCAGCATCCGGGTGTCCAGGTCCCCTGAGTCCCCTTGGTCCCCTGCCCGAATCCGATGTGACCGGATGTCCGGGCGGCTCACCGGCACCGGCTGCGCAGCGAGCCGACGCATGCATCCCGCGCGACACGCGATTGCGCACCCGTCCGCGCTCGCGGCAGCCAATGGAGCGCGCCATGGCTGAGCCGTCGCTTCGCATTCGCTCCTGGGTCCGCGCGTCCGACCAAGACATCCGGACGGGTCTGCTCGGCTTCCTCAGCGTCTTCATCGGCCCGCTGGTCCTGGACGGCATCACCCTGCGCCGCACCGCGTCCGGCCGGCTGACACTGTCGTTCCCCGCCCGCACCGATCGAGCCGGCCGCAAGCACAGCTACTTCAGGCCTGCTGACGACGCTGCACGAGTCGCGATCGAGGCGGCGATCTTCGAGGCCCTCGGCATCGGCGCGGAGGAGGGGCAGCACGATGGCCGCTGATCCCCGCAACCGGCCGCGTCCGGTCGAATCCGCAGCGCTCGCGGTAGGAAGCGACATCCACCCTCGGGCGCGCACATCAAGCGGCGAGTCGGAGATCCTGCGAGCGCCCGAACATCTCCTGATCACGGTGCCGGAAGCCGCTTCCCTACTTCGCGTCGGCAAGCGAACTGTGTGGAGGTTGATGGCCGACCCTGAGTCCGGATTCCCGAGTCCTCGCCGCATCCGCGGGCGCACGCTGCTCGTGCGCGACGAGGTGCTCGCGTTCGTCGGTGCGGAGGCGTCGCAATGAAGCAGGCCGGGCAGAGCCCATGGAATGGCAATCCGTATCGGCGGCCGAACAGCCCGTTCTGGCACATCGTGTTCACCGATGCGGATGGCGTCACGCGGCGCCGGTCGACGAAGACCAAGGACGTGCGCGTCGCCCGCGAGCGGCTGGCCGAGACCCTGCGCGCGGTCGAGCAGGCGAGGGCCGGCCATGTCGATCGCTTCGCGCGCAACCGCTCCATCCCGATCCAGCAGTTCATCGACGAGTACCGGGCAACGCTGGAGGCGAACCAGTCGGCGCCGCGGTACGTGGCGGGCACGATCCGGCAGATCCGGCAGTTCCTCGCCTTCGCGAAGGTGAAGCACCTGCCCGAGATCCACATCGCCGACGCCGAGCGGTTCCTCACCGCGATCCGCGCCGAGCGCAGCGCGAAGACGCGCGACCACTACGCCGGCGCGCTGCGCGGCAGCAAGTGGCTGGAGCGCACCGGGCGCTGGGAGTGCGACCCGCTGCGGAACCTCGCGGTCCGGACCTCGAACCGCGACAAGTTCCGGATCTTCAAGCGCGTCGGCTTCCGCTTCGAGGAGGCCGAGCGGCTCGTCGAGGCGGCCTGGACACGCTATGTCGCGGAGCGACCGCTCGGCGGCTTGCAGTCGCGGCCCGACTACTGCGAGGCGGTGCGCGACCGGCAGGTGCTCTACTGGTTCGTGCTGACGACCGCGTTCCGCGCCGGCGAGTGCGCGTCGCTCTGCTGGAACGACCTGCGCCTCGACAGCGCACGGCCCTCGGTGCGGCTCGACGGGGAGGTTCACGAAGAACGGCGACGACGCGGTCATCCCGCTGCAGGGCTTCGTGGTCGACTCGCTCCTGCAGATGCGGGCGCGACGGGATGCGCTGCACGCCCGGCTCGGCGACGACCCGGTGCGCGATGCGGACCGCGTGTTCCGCCTGTCGTCGAAGATCGCCACGATCGTGCGCAAGGACGCCGAGACCGCCGGCCTCACCGCCGAGCGCGGCGCTGGACGGAAGCGGGTCGACTTCCACTGCCTGCGCAAGAGCTGCGCGCGGATCCTGATCGAGCTGAAGGTCCACCCGAAGGTGATCCAGCAGGTGCTCCGGCACTCGGACATCCGGCTGACGATGGACCTCTACGGCGAGCTCGACGACGGCGACCTGTTCCGCGAGCTGCCGGGGACGTTCCCGGTGCCGAGGACATTCGCGTCGGGGGGCGAGCCCGCGAGCACGGACCGCGCTGGCTGAACCCGGCCGGATCGGCGATCGCGCGGCCGGCTCAGCCCATCGACGGCACCGACGGCCTCGGCCGCGACGCGCCCGCTGAGTCGGCCCACGCTCGCCGACGTGCCGCCGCGGCCTCCGGCGCGCCCCCTGGGGCGCCCTCGCCACACGCGCGCACGTGATGTGGCCAGGCCAATTGCACACTCCATTGCACACTCGCCCGCCGCGAAATGCAGATCGGCCGGAAACCGGGGTTTCTCGGCCGAACTCGGGCACCTGGAACTTAGGCCCTGCAGGACTCGAACCATGAGCGGGTCATCGTGCCAGGTCGTGCCAGGCTGCGTCAGGGAGTGCCCATGTGTGCCACGCGGCGGAGGTTGTGGCGGTTCCGGCGGCGCACCGTCGTGCCAGGCTGTGCCAGATCGTGCCAGGTTGTGGCCCGGGCAATTGCACACTCCGTTGCACACTCGGCCCGCGAGCACCGCGCCGCAAAGCGTCCGCCGAACGCCTGCACCGGCGAGATCGCCACCCGCGAGTACCTCGACGGACTGCTCGGCCACGATGAGCGCGCGGCCTGACCACGGTCGCGCCGGGAGAGCAAGACACGCAACCGACCACGCTGCAAGTCGCGGCACCGGTCTGCCCCTCCGGGCCGTTGCTCGGCCGAACCGGTGCGACCCCGATCGCAGCGACACGCCTGCGCGACCACGCGCAGCCACCGCAGTACGTCGGCGCGTTCTGCGGACACCACGAGCTCGGCGAGGCGGCGCTCGTTCGGGTTCCCTGGCCCACCCGGATTTCCTCGTTTGAATCAGCCTCGGCCGTCTCGACCATCGTGGCCCATAGGCACCGAACACAAGGCCAACTCCGACGACGGGCGGATTGAGTCTCGAAGTCATGATTCCGCTCGACCGAGGGCTTGGGGGCCAACCGCTTGCCGCTGCTCGCCGGGCCGAGTACAAGGCATCCGTCCAAGCGTTCTCTACGAGGATCCAGCCTTGTTCTTCGCCTCGATCATGCGTGCACTGGCCGCCGCTGCCTGCACCGCTGTTCTGCTAGCCGGTGTGAGCACCGCACAGGGCTCCTACACCACCTACCGGCAGTCGTGCCCCAGCTCTGTCGGACTTCCGGAGCTAAGGGCGGACGTGCCGAACGCTGGCTTCCCATGGACCCTGACGGTCACGAACCTCCGGTCGAACACGGCCGGCTACGTGATCTTCGCGTTTCGCGACGACTACCTCGGGGTGAACCTGCTTCCCATGGACCTCGCGTTCCTGGGTGCGCCAAGCTGCTACGTGAATGTGAACAGCGACCCGGCGACGGGGGCCGTCGTGGAACTCCTGCCCTCGGGTGCACAGGGGCTGGCGGCCTTGACCCTGGGAATCCCGATCGACCCGACAGTGATGGGCTTTACGTTCTACAACCAGTACGTGAGCCTCGACGCTCCGTCTGGTCGATCGCTGCTGATCACGACGACCAATGCGGGAGGGGGCCGGTCGGACCGGTTGGCGGGCCGAACATGGTGCTGATCTCCGCGGGCTCGTTTCGCATGGGGTCTGCAATTGTGGGCGAAACGGCAGTTCCCGTTCACACGGTTCACATCACGAGCCCGTTCTGGATCGGCAAGCACGAGGTGACGCAGGCCGAGTATCAGGCGCTGATGGGCACCAACCCCTCGCAGTTCCCCCGGGCCGGATCAACCCGTAGAGACCGTGTCGTGGCATGACGCCATGGCGTATTGCGCAACCCTCACCGCGCGGGAGGCGTTGGCGGGCCGTCTACCGACAAGCTATCAGTACCGCCTGCCGACGGAGGCCGAGTGGGAATACTGCTGCCGTGCGGGGACCACGACCGAGTACTGGGCGGGCAACGCTCTGACGTGCACAGACGCGAACTTCTGCGCGGTCCCGAACCCAACAGGCTGCTGTGTGGGCCGGACCACGGATGTGGGCACCTACGCCGCCAACGCGTGGGGCCTGCACGACACGCACGGCAACGTGTGGGAGTGGTGTCTCGACGCCTGGGACTTGAGCGCAAACTACCCCTCATATGCTGTGTCGGATCCATATGTGAACAGCGGCTTCAACCGAATCAGCCGCGGTGGTAGCTGGACCGACACCGACTACTACTGCCGTAGCGCGTACCGCCGCGGGACGGACCCGCGTGGCCGGGGAAATGGCTTGGGCTTCCGTATCGTGCTCGCTCCGATTCTCGTCCCGTAGGCGGATCGGGCTTGACCTTTTTCCGAAGGCGGGGTCACGGCCGGGAACCCGAATTCCGAAATGTGCCGCGTGCTTCGCAGCGCCCCGAGCATCCGCCCTATACCTCTTCAGGGGTCCAGCCGAGACCTGCGCCGTTGTAGCCTCGGACGGACCTCGGCGGCCCGGCGCGAGCAGCCATGTGCCCCCTGAGCTTCGAGCTCCTCGGGGGGACCCGCGCCGCGACGGGCAGGCGCGTTTCACAACCCGTGGGGAGTTGCGCCACGAGCGCCAGCACAGGGCAGCCGGAGAACGCGGTGTCGTCGAGTCTTTCTCGACCCTCCAGCAGCGACACAATGACCGAGAGCAACCTTTTCTTCGTCGGAGTCGACTGGGCCACCGAGACGCACCAGGTCTGCGTGCTCGACTATCAGGGCAACGTTCTCGATGAGCGGCAGGTCCGGCACACCGGTGCCGAGCTCGCTGATCCACCCCCCGCGCGTCCCGCCACGGAACGTGCAACGAGAACGCTCGGCTGCCGACATTGGGCGTGCTCCGTAACACCCCGTAACAGCCAGAGCCAGGAGGTTCAGAGTTGTCAATCTACCCACCTCGATCCGCCACCGACTTCGCTTCCGCCGCGCTCCTCGACGAACGGTTCGCGCGTGACGCGATCGACAGCGGAGCGATGAGCGAGAGCTTCGGCATTCGACCGCGTCGCCGCTTCGGGGACTGACCGATTGCTGCTGCAGTCGGGATCAAGTACAAGGCATCCGTCCAAGCGTTCTCTACGAGGATCCAGCCTTGTTCTTCGCCTCGATCATGCGTGCACTGGCCGCCGCTGCCTGCACCGCTGTTCTGCTAGCCGGTGTGAGCACCGCACAGGCTCCTACACCACCTACCGGCAGTCGTGCCCCAGCTCTGTCGGACTTCCGGAGCTAAGGGCGGACGTGCCGAACGCTGGCTTCCCATGGACCCTGACGGTCACGAACCTCCGGTCGAACACGGCCGGCTACGTGATCTTCGCGTTTCGCGACGACTACCTCGGGGTGAACCTGCTTCCCATGGACCTCGCGTTCCTGGGTGCGCCAAGCTGCTACGTGAATGTGAACAGCGACCCGGCGACGGGGGCCGTCGTGGAACTCCTGCCCTCGGGTGCACAGGGGCTGGCGGCCTTGACCCTGGGAATCCCGATCGACCCGACAGTGATGGGCTTTACGTTCTACAACCAGTACGTGAGCCTCGACGCTCCGTCTGGTCGATCGCTGCTGATCACGACGACCAATGCGGGGAGGGGCCTGGTCGGACCGGTTGGCGGGCCGAACATGGTGCTGATCTCCGCGGGCTCGTTTCGCATGGGGTCTACAATTGTGGGCGAAACGGCAGTTCCCGTTCACACGGTTCACATCACGAGCCCGTTCTGGATCGGCAAGCACGAGGTGACGCAGGCCGAGTATCAGGCGCTGATGGGCACCAACCCCTCGCAGTTCCCCGGGCCGGATCAACCCGTAGAGACCGTGTCGTGGCATGACGCCATGGCGTACTGCGCAACCCTCACCGCGCGGGAGGCGTTGGCGGGCCGTCTACCGACAAGCTATCAGTACCGCCTGCCGACGGAGGCCGAGTGGGAATACTGCTGCCGTGCGGGGACCACGACCGAGTACTGGGCGGGCAACGCTCTGACGTGCACAGACGCGAACTTCTGCGCGGCCCCGAGCCCAACAGGCTGCTGTGTGGGCCGGATTACGGATGTGGGCACCTACGCCGCCAACGCGTGGGGCCTGCACGACACGCACGGCAACGTGTGGGAGTGGTGTCTCGACAGCTGGGACGGAAGTTCCAACTACCCTGCGAACACGGTGTCGGATCCTTATGTGAGTAGTGGCTACTTGCGTGTCCAACGCGGCGGCTGCTTCGCCTGCGATGCCCTTCGCTGCCGCTCTGCAGCCCGGGTCGGAGGCAGCCCGGGCCGCTCCCATTCCTCATGCGGCTTCCGGGTCGCGCTCGCCCCGATTCTCGTACCGTAGGACAGCGGGCTGGGAGAGGGGTCGGCCGGTTCCGTCGCGGTGGGAATCGCAGAGTAGCCGAGGCCACTCTGGGACCCCCCGCGACGCTTGTACGCGTAGAGCCAGGTCTGGATGGTCTTCGCCGCGAAGCGGCGGGACTTGCCGTCCGGGCAGCACCAGAGCGTCTCGGACTTCTCCTTCAACGCGCGGCGCAGCTTGCCGCGGCGCAACTCGACGTGGGCGATGTCGCCGAGCACGCCCATGCGGAACAGCGCGATGTCGCGCCTTCGATCATCAGCAGTCATGCAATGCAACCTCCGCGTCGGCAACCACGCCAACGCGGGGGCAGACCTTCCCAGCGGCGCGCCGCGGGCTCGCCAGACCTCCTCTGTGGATGTCGGAATCGCGCTGCCGAGGCTCACCGTGCGGTCGCTGCCTCCCTCGGATCGCGGTGCAGTTGCCGGCCGCACACCCCGTCGTGGGCGGTGTCAGCACCCAGCCGACGCGCAACGCTGGCGACCTGGTCGGTCGGGTCGCGGGCGGTCACGCCGTGCAGCGCCAGCAGTCGGCGAAGCCAGGTGCGCTGCCCGGGTCTCGTCCGGCGCGCGGGCACTCCGACCTGCGCCCCCAGCCAGCTCCACAGCGGCGCGAACAGCTGCTGCCGCCAGCGGTCGAGGCTCTTCCAGCCGCGGCCGTCGCCGTCGCTCGCCAGCTGGCTCCGGATCTCCCGCGCCGTCACGCCCGCCAGCAGGCGCAGCGCCAGCGCCAGCAGGATCGTCGTCGCGGCGTACCACCGGCGCGGGTACAGCACGTCCGGCAGCACGCTGAGCGTGCGCCCGCAGCCGCGGCACAGGTAGCGCCGGATCCGCACCAGGAGGTCGCGGGCGCCTGCCACGCCCCCCGCGACCTGCCGCTCGTAGCTGCCGTGGCCGACGATGCCCAGACCGCCGCAAGCCCGGGTGCCGGCCGGCTGCCCGCACGACGGGCACCACGCGGGGCGGAGCTCATCGACGCTCGGAATCGTCGACCACTTGCTCAGACACTCGACGGGGACGGGGAACGCACGTACGATCACGACCACCTGGAGCGAGGGCGGGCGTTTTCAATGCGCTGAAACAATGTTTGCGCCCGTCCTCGCCTCCTTTCTCTTTCGGGGAAACGAGGCTCGCTCGCAGCCACGCCGGCTGCTCGGAGCGCCCAGCCTACTGGTCACGATGGACGAGGTCTCGCTCGTCGCGCTCGGCGAGAGTGGCGCGCTCCTCGGCTCTCCCGATGACCTCGAGCAACTCGACCGGAAACCGGCTCCGCCGCCTCGATCAGGGGGCAGCGCAACACCTGCGTGGTGACCTCGATCTGATCACGATGATGGCGCTCCGCAAGGAGCCGCAACGGCGCTACGGCTCGCCGGCGGAGCTCGCTGCTGATCTACAGCGGTACGTCGAACACGAGCCGGTCACTGCGCACGCTCCCAGCTGGCGGTATCGCGCCCGAAAGTTCTTTCGGCGCTACCGGGTCGAGTCCATCGCGGGAATCCTAGTGCTGCTGGCGATTGTCGCAGGCGGCACGACGGCGTCGATCGGCTTCAGGCGGGCGAGCGCCCGGGCGGCCGAGCTGTCGGAGGCGAACGACAGTCTGGCGCGCAAGACTACGGAAGCGGAGGCGAATGCGCAGCAGGCTCGCGACAACGCAGCGCGGGCCGAGGCGAACGCCGAGCGTGCGGAGGACAATGCTGTACGCGCCGAGGCGAGTGCGCGCGACGCGACCGAACGGAAGGCGGAATTCGATCAGTTGGCGGGCGTGGTGGTGCACGAGCGGGCGGTCGCGGGGATCGAGGAGCTGTATCCGGCGTGGCCCGACAAGATCCCCGCGATCGAGGCGTGGCTCGAGGGCGACGTGAAGCGGCTGCGGGAGCTGCGGCCGGAGATCGAGAAGACGCTGCGGAAGCTGCGCGACCGCGCGCTGCCGTGGACGGAGGAGCAGCAGCGGGCCGACCGCGAGGGCCATGGGAGCTACGCCGAGTGGCAGCGGCTGCGGGACGAGGTGGCGAGTCTCGAGCGGGCGGCGGCGGTGCGGGCTGGCGGCGAGCTGCCGCCGGTCGAGTTGCCGGAGGCGTTGCGCGATGCGGACGCGAGGACGCTGAACGCGTTCGCCTGGCCGCGGGTCGCGCCGCAGGCGGAGGAGCGCGAGGTGTTCGGCGAGGAGTTCCGGGCGCTCGCTGCGGCGGAGCGGGCGGTGGCCCGGGCGCGGGAGGCGGGAGATCCGGAGCTGTATCAGTTCCTCGACACGCTGGCGTGGGCGCTGGTGGCGACGGGTCAGGACGCACGCGCGCAGGCGGTGAGCCAGGAGGCGTACGACGCGGCGCCCACGGCGTCGAAGCAGGACTACGAAGGCTATCGGCTGGCGCTGGCGAAGGAGCTGGGCCGGAGTGAGCAGGTGCTGCGGGACCGGCGCGAGCAGCTACAGGCACTCGACCGTGAAGTCGCGACGCGGCAGACCTGGGCGTTCGCGGACGAGCAGGACGGGTTCCTGTTCAGAACGCTGGGCGAGCTGGTGGAGAAGCTCGACGCGCTGGAGTCGACGCAGGTCGCGGAGGTGCGCGAGAAGCTGCTGCGCTGGGCGGATTATCTACGATCGTTGCAGACGGACCACGACTGGCTGCTGGCCTGGGCGAGGGCGGCGGAGTCGATCGCCGCGAACGAGAGGTATGCGGCTGCGCCGATCGCCCGGCTGAGGCCACAGACGGGCCTGTGGCCGATCGGCGAGAACCCGGAGACGCACCTGTACGAGTTCTACCACTTGCGTTCGGCGTGGGATGGCATGAGCGTTCCGGATACGCTCGCCATCCCCGAACGGGACGCCGAGGGCCGGATTCCGGTCGGCGGAGAAACAGGCATAGTGTTCGTGCTAGTTCCCGGTGGGCGCTTCTTGATGGGCGCGCAGAACGACCATTCCGCGGCCCCAAACTTCGACTCCCAAGCGAGTCTTGACGAACGCCCCTTCGAGGTACGACTTGACGCTTTCTTTCTCGCGGCACATGAAGTCACCCAGGGACAATGGTATCGTCTGACCGGCCAGAATCCGAGCTACCACAGGGCTGGTCAGCGCCTTTCCAGCCTCGGTCGGCATTTGGAATGCCAATTAACGGAGACAAACCCCGTCGAGCAGGTCTCATGGGCACAGTGCTATGATTTGTTTGCACGTCATCGCTTGTGCCTTCCGACTGAGGCCCAATGGGAGTTCGGCTGCCGCGGAGGAACGACCACGCCGTGGAACTGCGCTCGCGACAAGCTACAGTTTCATGCGAATTTGGCTGACTCAAGCGCCCGACCGCCATTGACGTCCTGGGAATGCGAGCCATGGAACGACAGCTTCATCGTTCACGCGCCAGTCGGGTCATTTCGGCCAAACGCGTTCGGCCTATACGACGTTCATGGCAACGTGCGCGAATGGGTGCTAGACGCATATGTAATGGATCCTCCACGGCAGGGTGATGGGCTAAGAGGCGATCCCTGGAGCTTTGTGCGCGTCGTGTTCCGAGGAGGCGGTTACGCCGATCCAGCGCGAGACGCCCGCTCGTCCGTCCGCGACGCAGAGCCCAAGACCTACCACCACCTTCTCACGGGGGTCCGTGCTGCTCGAATGGTCACGGATGACCCGTAGGGACCCGCGCGACATGTAGGCGTCGGGTAGCCCCCATCTACTTTCCGCCGTCACGCCACCCAGGCTGTGGCGCATGGCGAAGCACGCATCGGCGCGGATCGCTACGATCCGCGAAAGCCTGTCCGAACTCGCCGCCCCCCCCGTGCTGTCCGAAAAGTCGAACGCGCTGCCCTCCAAGGGTTTGCAGACTTGCGCTCGACCGCCACGATCGTGCGCGACGTGCTCCGGTTCCAGCCCCTCCAGCTCCTCCTGACCGCCGTCGCCGGCTGCGTCCACCGCGAATAGACGCGGAAGATCGCGAACCTCACCCGAGAAGCTCCGCCTCGGATACGGGGTCTCCCCAGGGATGCGCTCCACCCGTATCGGTCGTCAGTACCGCCACGGTCCCGGTCAAGCACCTCGGTGGGCGCGCTTCGGCACCACGAGCGCGCGGCCTGACCACGGTCGCGTCGGGAACAGGGAAAGCAGGCAACTGATCACGCCGCAAGTCGCGCCACCGGTCTGCCCGTCCCGGTCGTGGCTCGGCACAACTCGCGCCAACCCGGTCGCAACGACACGGCCTTGAGACCGCGTTCGGCCCCGAAACGACCTCGGCCGCGTTCTCGGACACCGCGGGGTTCACTCTGCGACTACGGCCGCGTGACCTGTTGGCCCGCCGTCGTCCAAAGGTCCAGAGGATCCCGGTTGGATGATGGCATTCGGTCGCTCCGGTCAGGTAGTCTGGCGGAACGTGTCGGACTAGGTTTCGCACAGAACGACCTTACACCGGCTACGGTCGAACCTGCGTGCGCCCAACACCCAGCTGGTCCTAGAACTAATAACAAGTATGGCTGATAAACAAGGAACGGATATCCGACAGCCTCGCAGTGTCGAGGTTGTTCTTCACGACCTGCTTGACGAATCGCGACGCGAGATCCACAGCGAGCGCATCGCGACGGAGTTGTTAGCTCACTCGCCTCGGCGAGTGGCGAAGACCCTGTTCAGAATAATTAGATTCTCTGAGTCTCGCTTTGTGCGCGCACGACTTGTGGAGATTCTCGCAGTCCTTGCAGGCCGCGACTCGCAGTGGGACCGCATAGTCTGGAAGAGCCTAAAAAAACGAGGACGTTGCCCCGCGAAGTTCCGTTCGACTCTCTACGCCCGCCTACATCCGCCGGGGGTAGCGCGCCCAATGCCCGATGAGTCCCCGCGGGACATGGGCATCGATGTCCGCCACACTGAAGTCGGGGCCGGGTTGGTTACGCAGTCGAGCTCCCTTTTCCGTCCGGCACGACTGCGCCTCACAACGGAGGGCACTAGCCTAGCCGGGCTTCCGCGCCTCCTCCGCGCGCTTGACGCAATAGGCACACAGAGGCACCTAGTTCTCGAAGTCGAGAACGTCGATCACCTGTACATTGGAGGACTGACCACGCTGGCGTGCTGGGCTCACGCCAAGCAAACCACAGTGTCCACCGAAGGCCTCAGCCCCCACACAGACCTATATTTGAAGCGGATCGGTTTCGAGCGGATCGGCAACGCGGTCGGCCCCAGCTTCCATCGACAGAACGATCTTAGCGTGGCACTGTCGCCGATCGGCCGCGGGCAACCAGCCGACATACTTGCAGACAAAATAGCAAGCATATGTGACGGCCACGGGCTTATGGGAAAGCGTGACTACGGTGCGCTTGTCACGGCTTTAGCTGAGCTCATAGAGAACACCATTCGTCACGCCGGGGATCCACATCATGGCTTCGTAGCGGCCCAACTGCATCCAGCGCGGCGTGTTCTACACGTGGCGATCGTCGACGCTGGGATGGGCATCGAGGCGAGCGTCGCTTCCGGATGGAACCCCTCTATCCAGCACGGGACCGCGAAGCCGCTCCTGGAAATGGTTTGCAGGCCTCTGGTGACGTCAAAGCCGGTTCGATCTGATAACCAAGGCATAGGGCACGCTGGCTATGGACTTTTCGTGGTATCGGAGCTTGCGTACCTAAACGGCGGGACCTTTTCGTTGACATCCGGGTCATCGACACTTCTGAGGTACCGCAAGACCCGGAGGGGCAACTCCCGAAGAGCGCAGGAATACGTGGACCACCCGGCATGGAAAGGCACTATGATACACCTACTGTTGCGGCTAGACAATCTGCTGCCCATCTCCGAAGTCTACTCCAGGCTGCCTCACATAGAAGGATACGACGACTCCGATTTCTTCGATGACTAACAACGACGAAAGCACGATTTTGCTGGTGAACTTCGGGGAGCGCCTGCTGCTTCGAGACCAGGGTGCGAAGGTCCGCTTGGCGCTCTCGAGGAGGCTCACGGAGTCCCCTCCAGATTCCCTGATCTACGTATCTTTCGACGGCGTCTCCGAAATCACGCCGAGCTTCGTCGACGAGGCGCTGGGCCGGTTGCTTCTGGAGTTGGGTACGGAAACATTCAGACGTCGAGTACGATTGCGCGCGACCGACCAGAGAGCTCGGAGCCTCGTCACGCGAGTGCTGGCACACCGCGCGGCAGATTGGGAATCTCGTGGCCGCAGGTAGTCGTCAGCGCCGGGACGATGCCGAACTCTCCACCGGCTATCGGCGTCGTCAATGGCGTACCAGCGCGAGTCCGGCCGTCGGAGGCTACCACTGTAGGGGCGCCCGGTCCGGCGCGCAGAGCCCGCAGGACTCGGCACAGCGACGACCGATGTCCGCGCGGCCGAGCTGTGTTCTGCTTCGGCAGAGGTGGGCCACTCGCGCTGCGCTCCGTTCACTTGCTGGCTTCGTCTCCGCCCCGCCGGTACTTGTCGTGCCAGGACAGCCGCCTCGGTAGCGGCTCCGGAGGCCCGGGTGGGGGCCGCACCGCGAACGCAGCGCGACAGCGTACGCCTCGCCCCCCGGACCGAGCCTCGACACGCAGGCGCTGTTCCGGGATGTCATGACCACTTGCCACCGGAGAAGTCTCTTGGCTTCAGCAGCTCCCCGGTCGCGCGCTTGCCCGCCAGCCCGACGATCGCCTTCGGAGGCAGTCGGCGACCTTCATGAACCAGATCGAACCTCGTCGATGGCCCGAAGTGGTGCGGCTCGCCGGCGAGGTAGTCCTGTATCGCCAGCACTACGCGCTCGCGCTCGATACCGCGTGGAATCCCGCTTCGCACCATGATGACAACCCTAGGTGTCGCGCGCCAAGGCGCGCGGTCGCGCGGAAGGCATCGCGGGAACCCGGAGGCCGCCAGTCCGGCGGGGCGGTCACGGTCGAGCGCGGTCGATCACGGAGCGCACGCCGGTCCCTCGGCGGGCCTCGCGACGAAGCGAGACCCCGGAGACCCCGCTCAAGCGGAAGTCATGCCCTACATCCTGCGCAGGTTGAGCGCGAGCGCCACGAGATCGACACGGTGGTGGAAGAACTCCTCAGCGGACGCTGAGCGCACCGGAAGAAGGGCCGACCATGCGAGTTGCAAACCGGCAGGCGGGCCGGTGCCGTCCTCGCTCCTTCGACTGCAGCCGCAGCGTGCACGGCCTCCCTGTCACATCGTGATCGACCTCCGCGGGGGGCGTCCAGACGTGGTTGCCGGAACAGTTACCGCGCACCGCGAGGAGAGCGCAGTTCAGCGTCTGATCTGACCTTGTAGGTCATGTCTTCGGGCTGACGCGCAAGCCTCGTTTGCAGCCGGTGCGCTCCGGCACAGGGCTGCGACGTCGTCCGGGCCACAACGCGGAGTGTTCGTCGGTTGTTAGGGCCGGGGCTCGATCACAGGGGGCAAGTTGAGCATGCGATTTTGGGATACTCAAACTTCGCATGTACGAGTGCACGCGGATGAAGTCGCATGCACTCCACGACGCGGACTACGCCGCGATGGTTCAGCTTGTCCGCCAGCTTCGGCAGGAGGCTGGGATCACTCAGGCCGAACTCGCGGAGCGTCTCGGTGTAGACCAGTCTCTTGTTAGCAAGGTCGAGTGCAAGGAACGCCGGCTGGACGTTGCCGAATTGCGGCGCGTCTGCCATGCGCTCGGTACCACGCTGGTGACCTTCGCTCGGCGCTTCGAGCGAGCGCTGCAGCAGGGGGAGGGCTGATCCGATGCAGGGCCTCCCGGAAGCGGACTGTGACTGGAGCGACAGAGACTGGTTGACCCTCTTGGAGAAGCTGGTAGCCGACGGGATCTTGTCTTGGCGCGAAGTGGCCTCGCTAACGTTGGGACACCTCAACCCCTCGCAGGTCGGCACCTCGATCGCGTCCAAGCCGTCGTTTCAAAAGCATTTCCCGAAAAGGAAGTGTTGGCAGGCAGTTCGACGCTGGCACTTCGAGCAGGCGGGCAAGTGTGTCGACTGCGGCACGAGGCTCGAGCTGCAAGCCGATCACGTAGTGCCCAAGGAGATCGTCACTGCTGCGGCGAAGAAGGTGCTGCAAGAACTCGAAGTCGTGTCGTCTGAGAACGTCGACCGTGCCCGAACGCAGGTGGCACTGACACTCGAGCAGCTCGTTGCTGAAACGAGGAACCCGCCGACAGTGAAACCGGAACTGTACGACGCGCTCGCCTCGGAAGTGGCCGACGCGCTCGCCGACGGTGAGACAGACCTTGCTTCACTGTCGGGGACCGCGGACCGTTTGGACAACATCGTCCTGCGTTGTCGACGCTGCAACGTGATCCGCCGACCCTCTCACGCCCAGGGCGGCAAGACGTTCCTGACAGCCGAAGCTGGCCTCATGTGGCTTCTGTTGGTAAAGCAGCCCGCGAATTACGACGACTTCGCCAAGATCTGCCGGCGCTACGGCATGTCCATGGCCAGCATCCGTTTTGAGGAAGCGTGGGCGATGGCGCGCTGGCTCAACCGCATCGGGAAGTACGTGATCGACGCAACCAGCAAGTACGCGCCGGACGGTGGCGGAGACGAGTCAGCCACCGAATAGGCGAAGTTGACGCTTCTCCTGCGCAGCGATCGCGGCAAGACGGTCGAACAGGCTGAGCCCAAGGTGCACGTAGTCACTGTTGCGCTCTACGCAAGTTACGTCGAAGCCGAGCGGACACAGGGCGCGTGCGGTCGTGCAACTGCCGCCGAACGGGTCCAGGACCCGAGCGCCTGCCGGAAGGGCCTCGCGCAGCAGAAGCGGGATGTCCTCAGGGAAGGGCGCCGTGTGACCGTGAACGTTCTCGCCGTTCTTCATCTTGAACACGGGCTTTGCTCGAAGCACCGCCGGTAGTGCGGCGAGCGACCTTGGGTGAACTGCAGACCGCGGCGGCTTCGCGAAAACGAGGACGTGCTCCCAGCAGTTGAACGGCGACTGGTAATAGGGCGAGAAGTTGCCAGCGTTGAATGCGCGTTTGCCCTCGATGTCGCCCTTGTCCCAGGTAACAGAGCCCAACAAAAGGAAGCCGGCGCGACGGAATAGGTCAACAGTGTACGCGCTCAGCGGCAGGCGCTTGTTGCCCATCGCCGAGAAGACGATGCTGCGCTCGTTGTCGAAGTAGTCGAAGACGTTGTAGAGGTAGACGGCGCCCGGCTTAAGGACTCGGCAGCACTCCTGCGCCACAAGGAACATGTCGTGCAGGTGGCAGTAAATGTTCGGCCACGTCGCGTAGTCGCGAGCGTTGTAGTAGGGGGGCGACGTCACTGCGGCGTCGAAGGAGGCTGCCGGCGTAGATCGCAGTGACCAGCGCGCGTCTCCCTCGATGAGAGAGAACCCGGGCCGGCGGTGGACCTCGTGCTTGCCAGCAACTTCGGCCCTGACGGCTTGGGCCGGCAGATATCGTGCAAACCAAGGCGACGAGTAGAAGGCGTCAGCCAGAGCTACGGGTGTCGGCAGTTCGTGATGCGAAGCCTCGCGTCCGAGCGTGTCGCCGGGCTCCCTGACACCCCAGAAATGCACGCCGTCGCCGTGTAGCGAGTAGTGACGCAGCAGCATTTCGACAGCGCTAGCGAAGGTGCGATTCGGCTGAACATCGCGCGCCCACGAACGCACCGACTCGGTCGGGATCGCGTTCCGGGGATCGGCGATGGCCTCCTGCATGAGAAGGGCCTTAAAGGAGTAGCGCTTGCCTCGGTTGTACTTGCTGCGGTCCGGGCAGAGCAGGTTACCGCACTCCCAGCTTCGCACGCCAAGGGACGGGTACGAGTTGCCCTGCACGTTGCGCGAGCGGCAGGCCGGGCACGGGATCAAGGTCTCGTCACGCTGGTTCTTCTGGAACAGCAGGAGCAGCGCCTCGTCTCCCTGTTTCGCGTGGTTCGGCAGGCAGACGAAGGTGTCACGGTAAGTGAAGCCCTCATTCGCGAGGTCGAACTTGGCGGACTCTGGGTCGACACCGTCGACGTAGTTCGTCGTCTCCTGAGCAACCTGCCGGTGGCGAAAGTAGGCGCGATCAAGGGCTACGAGGTCGTGCTTCTCTGCGAAGAAGATCACGTCGGCTGCGAGCTCCCAGGTGCGAGCGACGCCATCCTGGCGAATAGGGTCGAGCCAAACTGCAAGGTGCCCGTGGTTGTTGAGGTGCCGGTAGCTGTCGGCAACAAGCGTAAACAACTGCTCCCGCAGTTGGGCGAACGAACTCGCCCGTGCCGTCTCGGGAGGCAACCGCGCGATGTCAAGAGTCCTGTGCCGCTCGTAGAGCTGAGGGTGCATCCGGCGAAGTTGCACCCAGAACGACCGGTCGTACTGGTGCTCCGGCAACTCCGGGTCGAAATACGCGTGCAGGGTGCGCTCGTCGGCCGAGCCGAATGCAAGCGCAGCAAGCGCCGCAAGCAGGATCTCGCGACCGATCGGGCGCTCTCCGTGTTCCTTGCGGAGCTTGGAAGGTGCGTCCACTTCTGCGGCGAACGCGGCGACCGATTCCTCGGGCGCAATCGGCCGGAACTGCTTCGCTAGCGCCGCGCGAAGGTCGGCGGGGACACTCGCTTCGTCGAGGGTTGCGGTGAAGAGTGCGCGATCGCTGAGGTCGAACGCGCGCTCAATGGCGCACTTCTCGTGGTAATTGAAGGTCAAGCCGGCCGACGCGGCCAAGGCGTAGACAGCGGCCACTCGCTTCGTGTTGAAGCCGAACTTGGCATTGATGCTGGCGATGAGCTGGCGACGCCGCTCCCTTGCCGGCCGGAGCTTCTGCTGCTGGAGGTAGGCGCAGAGGGCCTCGAACTCAGCCCGGAAGTCGTCCGGCAGGTCCAGCGCGTGGCCCGTGATCCGCTCGAACTCGCCCACGAGGAGCGTGACCGTGCTCTTCGACATCGACGAGAGAGTATGCGAAAGTGGAATATCGCGCCAACACTTTCTGGGCCGGCGCATCGCTCCGTTGCCCACGTGCCGAGACGCCGCGCGTGGCTCGCTGTTCAGCCGGCGCGTGCCCCATTCTAGAACTCTGACCTCCGGTCTGACCCCGGGCCAGCGGCGGCCGTCTGACGTCACGCTGCACCGGCGACCTGTCGACGCGCAGAGCTGCTCCAGAGCGGCGGCAGGACGGGCTTTCTAGCCTCCGTGCGACAGACAGAAACTGGAGCGGGTGATCAGGGTCGAACCCACGGCACCCAGCCTGGTAAGGCGCTCTGGCCGCCCGACGCAACGTCCTGCAGAGACTGCGTTTCGACCGTAACCTCGTGTTGACCGGACGCTCGACCGCAAAGCGCTCTATTGAGTTGCGGACTCGCGCTCGACCGCTGCGATCGCCCAGGCCGTTCCTCGATTCCAGCCCCTTCACCGCCTCCTGACAGCCATCAACCGCTGCTTCCACCGCGGGCAGGCCCGGCCCATCGCCGACGTGATCGAAGAGGACCGATTCCTGAACGAGCACCTCGGATGGAGGCGACTTCGGCAGTCCCCGACGACCAGAGCCGCGGCGGCTGGCAGCATCGAAGGCACACGCGCCCCGACTCGGCAAGTGGCGCGCTCCCGTGCCCGTCCACGTCGCCGGTCGGGCGCCCAGCCATCCGGTCGAACGGTCCCAGCGGACCGGCAGCTCGGCGCACCGACGCTCGTGCCTCGACCGTCGCCAAGCGTCGCATTTCCCTCCGAATCGGACGCTCTCCGGCCGCGACGGCGCGAAACCACGTACGCCGATTGCTCCGCGAGAACGAGCGCGCGGCCTGACCATGCCCGCGCCCGGAGAAGGGACGACGCCGCTCCGCCGCCCGACATACTGCTCGGCCGAACCCGCTCGATCCTGATCCACCGCGTTCGGCCTCAAGAGCGCGCGTAGCCATGGAGCGACGTCGACGGGCTTTTTCGGACACCGCGGGACCGACCCCTCAGGGTCGTGCCGTGCAGCTCGCCGCTGAACCGTAAGCGATAGGCGGCCACCGTGGCCGAGCCGTACCACGGCCGCCCCTGTTATCACAAGCCCACGGAGATCGCGTCTCCTCCACGGTGCGCCGCTCGCTGCCATTACCCACCGAGCAATATGACACGTCGCACATCTATGGCAGTGATGTCGCAATTGTCATACTCTATCCTCACGAGCGCAGAGAATTCGCCGTCTTTCGCGTCCGTTGGTAGATGGTCGTACAGTTGTCGCCATTCCTTCTTGATGCATTCAGCTGCGCCCCACGTTCCGATACCGCGAATGCCCGCGACCTGTATGACCATGGCACTTGTATTCCATGGATTCTCTGTCTTGGTAATCACTGCATAATCCTCGAATTTCTGACTGGGCAGATCTGTTCGGGGCACGCCAGAACTGAGGTATTGCCGCTCTTGGGCCCAGCTGGGTGAGCGATATCTCGCGCCGTCTCCGTCACATATGCACCACTCATGCTTGCGCCGATCCTCCTCGAAATACAATGCGGAGGGGTGACGTCTCCTGAGCTCAGTCTGGAAGTCCTCGGACAGCTTGTTCGACTTTGGGCTGCATATGATCACTAGGTTTCGCCTTCTATCGCTGTCAGTGACCCTCTTGGTGTCTCGCACTCCCACTTTCCGACTCCACGCTATTCTCAACAGAGCGCTGATGAAGTTGTTCATCGCGAGGAAATCCTCCGTTGAGGTTCTGGGTAGAATGGCCTCGGGCGTCTCGTCACGGTGCGGAAACACGAACAGCAGTTGATCCGCTCCGAAGTTGAGCAGGCGATTCAGCGGGCCCATTTCCCGGTATCGATCGAACTTTCGCTGCACCCATGCGCCAACGAGTGCCGCAACGACCGAAAACACAAAGCCCGCTGACAGCAGAACGACATCTCGTAATTCCATCAACTATCCTCATCCATGACCGGATAACGCATCGGAATCAGAGGTTCGTGGCAGACCCGCGAACCGGGGCTCGTCGTCGCGAGAATCGAGCACAGCCGAGGATGACCAGCCGAGAAGCGTTGCACGCTACTCGTAGCATCACTGCCACCGCTGCCGAGGTCCAGCATCCGGCGAGGTGGTGGCTCGAGGATACCGTCGCGCGAACGCCTGAACACGCTGAAGTGCGGTACCGGACCTTGTGCGATCCAAGACCCGAACGGCCGACCTTGCGGAATCCGTCTCGCCGCGACGGCATGACACCTTCTCCAAGTGTCGCTTGGTCTGCTCCCGTCCCTCCCGAGAGCCGCGTCGCCGTCTACTCAGAGCTTCCCGCCGTCTCTCCGCCGACCGCCGAGGGTGTGGCTCTCGGATTGGATGAGGCGCGGCGCGGCCTCCAACGGGCGCGGCGGGAGCGGGGAGCGAGCACAAGATTTTGTGCGAAAAGCACTTTACAAGGCGACGACCCTCCGTATCGGATGCGGGATGCAAACCAAGCGTCCTGGGGGGCCCCGAGTTCATGCGGCACGCGCTCGAAGCTCGCCCGAGAGTAGGGAAGCCGGCGGGTCGGCTTGCCGCTCTGCTCACCCTCCCGCGATGGCGCCTTCTGCAGCTCGAAAGCCATCGCCGCGGCCGTCTGCGGTAGCCAGCCGTCGCCGGTGGCGCCCGCACGCAGGCTGATCGCGTCCACCGTCGGTGCGTTGCCCTCGCCGAGCGGACGATACAGCGCACGTCGCACCTCGACGGTCCCCGCGAGCGATCGGGCACCGGCCGTTGCCGTACCCGACCCGCGTGAAGGTCTTGCCGTCGATCTCGACTCGTGGCGCGTCGACCTCCAGAGCGCCGAGCATGACCGCGTGCGCGTCCCGCTCCACCGCGCCGGTCAGCTCGGCGACCATGACCTCCGAGACCGCGTGGTCGATCGCCTCCCGGCCTGCCGCGCCACTTGCGGCGCGCGATGCGACCGCGGCGCACAGCGCCTCGATCGAACCCGCCATGCTCTTGCCCGCAGCCGGCACCGCGACGACGATCAGGTCTTCGACGGCGCCCCTCCCAGGACGCTTCGTTCGCATTCTGCATCCGATAGGGATGGGCGTCGTTTTGCACAAGTTCTTTCTACACAAGATCTTGTGCTCGCTCCCCGCCCCCGCCGCGCCCGTTGGAGGCCGCGCCGCGCCTCCTGCAATCCGAGAGCCACACCCTGCGGGCCGCTCGCACCTCGTCGGGAACTTGGCCTGCTTCCCTTGGGCTACGCGCGACGCCGTTCGCACGCGGCGACCGCCCGCTCGCCCGCAGCTACCGCGAAGCGGTTTCCTTCAACCTACCATTGCTCACAGTATCCACATATGCCCGAACAGCGCTCAACTGCAGCGGATTCACCACCTCAAGCACATGCTCAGGCCGAATCGCCCATGACCGAACCCACGGACGACCTCAGCCAGGTCAATGCATGCCGACTACGTCGGCGACTGCGATTCTATCGCCTCCTGTCCCTCGCGCTCGGCGCAGCATTCGCAATTACCGCCATATTATTAATGACCGGATATGCAATCAAGCCCCGAAGCAACTCTAGCCAGCCATACATAATTACGTCCGCGGAAGAAGACGTAATTTTGGCCGCATCAAGGGCCCGCAACGCCGGCGAGGTTGAGGATGCTGTTGAAATATGCAAGGACGGTATTCGACAACTCGGCTTCGACCACGTGATTGCTTACCTGATAGCCATATACGGCCAGAACCGCATGTCGGACGAACTGCTCGTCCTGTTCCGGAACGCAACCGACTCGCCCATTTCCCGCACGGCCTTCGCTACTCAGTTTGAAACGCTTGCCCCGGAGGCCTTCGCCAGCGGAGACTGGCCGCATGCGGCGCTGCTTTATGAATTCGCATCGATAGTGCGCGCGCGTATGGAAGTGGATCTTGAAAGTGACTACTTTCGAAAGCGATGGGCACGCGAGAGCATCGATGCTGGCACCACCGCTCAAATGCGAGCCTTCTGGTCCGTCCCGTTGGAGCAACTCCGCAACGCGATAGCGGCGAGATTCAACGAGCGTAACAAGGCGGAAGTGCTGCGACTTTGTCACGAGTTCGATGAGCGAGACAAGACTCGTCGGTTGGTGCTCAGCAACAACCTGAAGGACGAAGCTGTGGCGGAGAACCGTTACGTTCAAGAGGTTCGGGACATGCGCGAACGTGCCCAGGGCTGGTAGTCATCCGCCGCATCAGGTCCGGACACGCGCCGCTCGTCGGCTCGTGGCCTCACTCGCGGACGTGCAGCCCGCCGAGCCGATCCGGTTCGACGACGGCCGCATCGGCGTTACTCAGCGCGATCATCGTGGCTACTTGAGTGATGCCGCCGAGTCGCTCGAGCCATGCAGTCTCGTCACCGAACGCGCACTCGGCCAGCTTCGCCTCGGGCCGACGACGGGCGCATTCCCATTGGCATGCGAGCGCAGACGCCCGGTGCCCCGCTCCGGCCCGGGCGCCGCAGTGACAGTCGGTCAAGGCTCGGCTACCATCACTCCATCGAGCCACCCGTCCAAGTCCACCTCCAAGCGGCTCAGCCCCGTCATGGACTATCGACTTGGACCAGCCAGCTTCGCCGCCCGTCGAGACCGTTCCGATCGACCGGCTCTACTGCAGCCCGACCAACCCACGACGCAACGACGTCGCGGTCCCGCACGTCGCCGCCTCGCTGCGCCGCTTCGGCTGGCAGCAGCCCATCGTCGCTCGGCGATCCGGCGAGGTCATCGCGGGCAATACGAGGCTGAAGGCCGCCCAGCAGCTCGGCATGACCGAGGTGCCGGTGTGGTGGTTCGACGGCTCCGACATCGATGCGGCTGCATTCGCAATTGCGGACAATCGCAGCCACGAGTTCGCCGAGTGGGATGACCCGGCCCTGGTGCGCCTGCTCGAGGAGCTACGCGCCGAGGACTCGCTCGACGGCGTCGGCTACGACGAGGGCGAGATCGATCGCCTGATCGCGCAGCTCGATGCGGAGTCCGCCGACCTCGGGGAGGACAGGGTCGAGGCGCTGCCCGAGCATTCGGCGTCTCGTCCTGGAGACCTGTGGCTGCTCGGTCGGCACCGCCTGCTCTGCGGCAGCTCGACATCTCACAACGACGTGCATCGCCTGCTCGACGGCAGCGCGCCGTTCCTGATGGTCACCGATCCGCCATACGGCGTCGCCTACGATCCCGCGTGGCGCAACCAGGCCGGGCTCTGCGACACCAAGCGCACCGGCGCAGTTGCCAACGACGATCGCGTCGACTGGTCCGCTGCCTACGCGCTCTTCCCCGGCACCGTCGCCTACGTGTGGCACGCCGGCCGCTTCGCCGCCGAGGTCGCGACGCACCTGCACGGCTGCGGCATGGAGATCCGCGCCCAGATCGTCTGGCGTAAGCCGCGCTTCGCGATCAGCCGTGGCCACTACCATTGGCAGCACGAGCCGTGCTGGTATGCCGTGCGCGATGGCGAGTCCTCGAAGTGGTGCGGCGACCGCAGCCAGAGCACGGTCTGGGACATCGAGCCGTGCACCGCGGCCGACGACGAGGCGACCGAGCACGGCACGCAGAAGCCGGCGGAGTGTATGGGCCGGCCGATCCGCAACCACGGAACGCGGGAGGACGCGGTCTACGATCCCTTCGTGGGCTCGGGCACCACGATCGTCGCGGCCGAGCGGCTAAAGCGACGCTGCTTCGCCATGGAGCTCGATCCTCGCTACGTCGACGTCGCGGTCCGGCGCTGGCAGACGGCGTCGGGCGAGGCGGCGACGCTCGACGGCGACGGGCGGACGTTCGACGAGATCGCCGCTGAGCGTGCGGAAGGCGACACGCACGAGGAGCCCTGACCGGTGGCGGAGGGCGGCGACAGCAACGGACGGGACGGGCGCGGCCGCTTCGCCTCGGGCAACCCAGGTGGGCCGGGCGGACCTCGTCGCCGTGCCGCGGAGCTGCGCCGCGCAGCCGAGCAGGCCGTAGCACCCGAGCACATCGCCGCGATGATCCGCAAGGCGACCCGCATGGGTCTCGAAGGTGATCTCTCGGCGATGCGCTTCGTGTTCGACCGCGTCTGCGGTCGCGCCGCCGACGCCCCGGTGGAGGCCGAGCCTCTCGACATCGCGATACCCCGCCTGCAAACGGCTGCGGACTGCAACAACGCGATCGCGGTGGTCATCGACTCGCTATGCAGCGGCGCTGTCGATCGTGACGTGGCGAAGCTGCTGCTGGACGCGGTCCAGGCCCGCATGAGGGCAATCGAGATGGGCGATATGGAGCAACGCCTGGCCGAGGTCGAGCGAACAGCACAAGCGCTCGATCCACCGCGACACGGGCGCCCACGACGTGCATGAGGACCCATGGCAAAGCGACTCAAGAGCCGGTTGGACCGCGTCGCGCGCGCAGTCGACGAGGTGCCGATTCACAAGGACGTGCTGGATGGCGCGTTCGAGCACTTCCGTAGGACGGGCGAGCTGCCCGAAGCCGACCGGCTGGCCAAGGCGGTCATCAATCACACCCTGTCCTCGGCCCGATGGGCCCACGAGCCTCTCGGACCCGGAGGGTTGCTGAAGTGGGCGGACGAAATCGCGGCGCGGCTCGAGACGCTGCGCTCGATGCCGGACACGCCCGGCACGCCACCGCTCCCGCCGGCGCGCGAGCGGCTGCTACGCGAAGCGGTGCATCCCCACGAGATCGTTCGGATGGCCGCACGCGCGTGTCTCCAAGTCTGCGCACGCGTCGGCATCGACGTCACCGCCCGCGACTTCCTCGACGGCGAGCCCGCCGCAGAGTTCGGGCCCACCGGCCTGGCGATGCTCGGCTTCCCCGAGTGCCTGGTGCGGCCGCCCTACGTGCGTCAGGCGCGCCGGCTGATCGCGCGGCTCGAGGTCGTGCGGTGCCGCATCGACCGCAGCGACCCTGACTGGTTCGACGCGTTCGGCGAGGCGATCCTCGCGTTCAGGGATCGCGGCGAGCTGCCAGATGCCGTGCAAGCCCGGGAGGTCGCGCTGATCGACGGCGAGCAGCTCGCGCTGACCGCGAGCTACCTCGGCCGGGGCGACGCCGAGCTGATCGCGGCGTTCGATGCGGTCGCCCGGGCACGGAGATCGGAGCGGGCGGCGGCGACCGCGCGGCTCTGCGAGCTGATGCGCGGAGGGCGGCTCCTGGCGCAGCTGGCGTAGGTCGCATGCTTGGGGAGATGCGCCCCCTGACCAGTCCCGCAGCAGCGGCGCCGTTGCTCGCAAGCACGTTCCGTGCCGCTCCGTGGCCCCTCACCGTTGACCAACGGTGGATCAACGGTGAATCGGGGAAACATTCCCTGGAAATCCGCGCGGTCCTCGGCCGTCGAGCCGCCTCGCAGGACGGCCCGATGATCGACCGACGAGTGCTTGCTGTCGGCGCCGACGACGACGGTGATCGACGTCAGCATGCAACTCCAAGCAGCCCTCCAAGCGTTCCTCGTGCAGCTTGAGGCCGACGGCCGATCGCCACACACGATCGGGCAGTACCGCCGGCACGGCACCGCCTTCGCGGACTGGCTCTTGACCACGGCGGAGACGACCGACATCGCCGCCATCACGCCGGAGCTGATCGCGAGGTTCTTCGCGGCGGCCGAGACGCGGACCAGCTGCCGCGGCACCACGAAGAAGGCGACGTCGCTGAACGCGATGCGCACCTCCATCCGCTGCCTCCTCGGCCACCTGCACGACGCGGGTCTCCTCCCGACGAACCCGGCTCGCCTGCTCCGGCGCGCGCGGTGCGCCACACCTCCACCGCGGGCGCTGCACGCCGACGAGCAGAAGCGGTTGCTGGACGTGCTCGCAGCCGCGACCGGACCGGCCGACGAGCGCGATCGGGTGCTGATCGAGATCTTGCTCGGGACGGGCATCCGCATCGGCAGCGCGGTCGCACTCGACGTCTCGGACATCGACTTCGAGCACGGCGAGATCGCCCTGCGCACGACGAAGAACAACCGGCCGTCGGTCGTCGCGCTGCCCCGCGTCCTCGGCTCGCGGCTCCAGGCCTGGCTGGGTGACCGCGCGCACGGGCCGGTGTTCCTCGCTGAGGGTCGGCGGATCAGCGTCCGCCACGCGCAGAGGCGCATCGGGAGCTGGCTCGCCCAGGCCGGAATCTCGGGGCGGTCCGCGCACAGCTTGCGGCACAGCTACGCGACCGCGCTCCTCGCGCGGACCGGCGATCTGAGGCTCGTCCAGGCCGCGATGTGCCACGCATCGATCGTCAGCACGACGATCTACGCCCAGGTCGATCGGGCGCGACTGCGAGCCGCTGTTGGGGCGTGAACGCCTCAACGGCCGCCGTCGTGCATCACCAGCTGCGCGACCGACTCGAACGTCCGTCAGGTGATGCCGCCGGACTGCTCCATCTTGCGCGAGCTTTCGACCACTTAGCGCGGCATCCAATGTTCGAGAAGCCCGTGCGATCCCGATCTCAGCTGGCCAGAATGAGAAGTGGACAGCATCCACTCCAAGCTCAAGGAGCGTGCGCATGGGCGAGCGCGCATTCCCCCACGAGGCGGTCGCCGAACCCGCCTCGGAACTCCAACGGCTGGCCACTGCCTTCGAGAGCTCGGCCGCGAGCCTCTGCACATCGGGAGCCGGCGAACTGGCTGTGGCCGAGGTGCGTGAGCACATGGCTACGGCCGGGCGACTTCTGATCCGCCTGATCGGTCATGGTGCCGTCGATGCTCCGGAGCCCGCGCCGTTCTGGCTCTCGTGCTCGCTTCGACGGTATGGACGGCGACCGTACTTCGACCGGGTCGACACCTTCGTCGGAAGGCACTGGCAGCAGTATCGATGCTCTCCGGAAATGAGCATCAGCCAGCTGATCGCCGCGATCGACGTCTACCGACTCGCCGCCGACAAGCGGCCGCGCCGGCCTCGCGAGCATGAGCCGGACGCATTTCGTCACCGTCACGTGTTCCTCGAAGCCGTCTCAGGATGGTTGGGGAGACGCTTCGCGTGCAACACGCGCCTGAGGACGCCCGTCGTTTACGCATACATGCATGTGCCCGTTGGCCCGCCAGGCCCACCTCAGACCCTGTGCTTTGACTGGGCCGACAGAAGCCTCGCGACGACAGTGATGTACTTCGCGGATGTGGGTAGGGCGTGCGCCCACGTCTGCCGTCGATTGGCGATGGATCTGAGAGCCGGTGGCCCGAATGCGCGCTGGACGGCACCGTCGCCGGAGCCCGCCCAGCAGGGGCACAGTGCCTCCGCTTCCTGGCCTCCACCTGAGCATCCGACGGTCCACTGGACGGTGCTGTCCCCCATCGCTCGAGAGCAGCTCAAGGTCTTCGTAGACACGGGACCCGGCGCGGTCCTCGAAGTGGCCAGGCTCGCCGAGAAGTCGCGAGGCCGCGAGACTCCCAACCAGCACGACAAGAAGGCCGCACAGGAACTTCAGCGGCTCGGACTCGCGGAGAAGGTGGGGAGAACCGGTCGGCGCCTGATCGCGATACCTCGGGGCATGCCTTGGGGAACATCAGGGTGACCTCAAGGGTGACCTCGGGGTGACCTCGAGGTGCCCCAAGGGCACCTAGAACCATGGGGCGGCTCCGCTGACCCTCCGTCGACCCGACACGACGTCGGCCGACGGACATGAACTCCAGCACGCTACTGACGACTGGCACCGTAGCCCGAGTCGGGCTCTCGACGGAGCCGTGGACTTCCGAGACGGCTCGGCGCGCACGGGTCGCACACCCGCGCGCGGTCGTGGCCAGGCGCGGGCTCTCGCATCGCGGCAAGTTCGAGCGAGCCCCGGCCGCGCTTGGATTCCTCACCGAGGATTTCCGCTGCGAGCTGAAGGGGGGCTTCACCCGTGGATGACGCGCGCAGCCCCGTGGGTGAGGATGATCCGAGCGGCCACCTTCTCGGCGAGGCCCTACCAGCCATCGAGCGCGGCTGGGCGCTCATCCCGCTCAACGGGAAGATCCCGGTTCTGAAGGGCTGGCAGAAGGGCGCGCCGGCCACTCCCGAGGACGCCGAGCAATGGGTGCGGTCGGGCTACAACCTCGGCCTCCGCACCGGCAAGGTCTCGGGGGTCATCGTCGTGGACGACGACTCGCCGAACGGCAGCGCGAGTGCCGCGCTGAACCTCCCCGAGACCGCGACGGTCGTCACGGGTAGCGGCAGGCTCCATTTGTACTTCCAGGCGCCGGCCGACTTCTCGGTTCGCAACTCCGTGAAGAGGCTCGCTCGCGACCTGGACATTCGGGGCGACGGGGGGCAGGTGGTGTTCCCCGGCTCGATCCATCCCGACACGGGGAGACCGTACCGCTGGCTCCCGGGGCGATCTCCGGACGATGTTGGCGTTGCGTCGCTGCCCGCAGACCTGGTTGATCGCCTGCGCCGAGCATCAGCCCCCGAGAAGAAGCCTCGAAGCAAGCGGAATACCGCTGGGCCACGCCCGCGGCGGGCGGCTGCCGTGGAAGGAAGCGCCGAGCCTACGGCGATTGCGGAGGGCACGCCCTGGCACGTGGTAGCTCGGTTTGAAGGAGCGATCCGGCGCGTCAGAGACAGCAAGGTAGGCGCTCGCAACGACACCCTGAACAGGAGCGCGTTCGAGCTCGGCCGGTTGGTCGGCGCGAGGCTCTTGAGCGCCGATGAAGTCCGGAGAGCGCTCCATGCCGCGGGCACCGAGGCTGGGCTATCGGCGTCCGAAGTGGCTGCGACGATCGAGAGCGGCCTAGCCGCCGGAATGGAGACACCCGCAGACACGCGCCCTGCCGTGTTGCTCGAGGCGGGTGCGATCCACGAAGCCGTCTCACAGGCCGAGGGGATCGTCCTCGAGCAGGATCCGCCGGTCCTGTTCCAACGGGAGACACAGCTCGTGCGAGTCGTTCGGATTGTCGAAACGGGCGTCGGTGGGTCGGTGCGCCAGCGGCTATCGATTCAAGAGGTCACGACGACCGCGTTGATCGACAAGCTCACCGAGCTGATTCGCTGGGAGAAGATCAGCCGGCAGACCGGCAAGCCATACGCAGTGGATTGTCCCGAGCGGGTCGCCAACGTGCTGCTTAGCCGGGCTGGCGCATGGCGCCTGCCGCCGCTGCTCGGGGTCATCGATCGCCCGACGCTGCGATACGACGGCGGCATTCTATCCGCCGAGGGCTACGACCCACAGAGCGGGCTCTACCTCAGCCTCGGCGGGCGGGCGTGGCCCGGCATACCCCAGGATCCGAGCTGCGATGACGCGCGGGCAGCCCTGGCCGTGCTTTGTGAGCCGCTGAGTGGCTTCCCCTTCAGAACGCCGGCCCACCGTGCCGTTGCCGTTGCCGCCATCCTGACCGCCCTCATACGCCCGTCGCTGCGTACAGCGCCTCTCTTCGCCTTTCTGGCCGCCAAGATGGGCTCCGGCAAGTCGCTCCTGGCGGATGTGGTGGCGATGATTGCGACCGGCCGATCAGCAGCGGTGATGTCCCAAGGTGCCGACGAGAATGAGGACAAGAAACGAATGCTCCCGATCCTCGCCGAGGGGGATCCCGTCGCCGTCATAGACAACGTCGACCGACCGTTCGGCGGGGCGGCATTGTGCTCGATACTCACCCAGACGACTTGGCGAGATCGAGTCCTCGGCAAGTCGCAAACGATGAGCCTGCCGACCCGAAACACCACCTGGATCGTCACAGGGAACAACGTACAGTTCGTCGGCGACATCACGTCCCGAATGCTGGCCTGCGAGCTCGATCCGAGCTGTGAGCGCCCGGAGGAGCGGCGGTTCGAGGTTAACCTCTACGACCACATCCCTCAGCACCGCTGCAAGCTGGTCGCGGCGGGATTGACAATCCTGCGTGCCTACCACGCTGCGGGACGCCCCAGCATGCAGCTGCCGGTGTTCGGACGGTTCGAGGAGTGGTCGAGCTGGGTGCGGTCTGCGCTCGTCTGGCTCGGGCTGCCCGATCCATGCGAGACACGACGCGAGGTCGAAGAGATCGACCCGGTCAGGCTGCAGCTGTCCGCGTTGCTCGTCGCCCTGGAGCGGAGGTTCGAAGATCGAGTCTTCCAGGTGAAAGAGGCCTTGGCGGCCGGCGACGAGAGCGACCGCGATGAGATTCGGTCGAGCTTGCACGAGGCCGTCGAGCTCGTCCGGGCGGAATCTGGCAAGCACCAGAGTGCCGCTCAGTGTCTGGGTAGGTTCTTCCAGACCGTCCAGCGGCGCCTGGAAGGCGGCTTGCGCATCGTTCGCGCGGGGACTCGCGGTGGATCGGCGACCTGGAGGATCGAGCGTGTCTAGCACTCGCGCGGCCACAGGTGGGCCAGGGGGACCAGGGGGACCCTCGGCTTCAGGTCTCGGGTCGCTTCGCGGCTCGCGCTCCAGTGCGTGTCGCCGTCCGCCGCGTAGGCGATCGACCCCCCGACGAGCGTCCAGGGTCCCCCTGATCCCCCTTGCCCACCTCCGCCTCTGCCGATCGAGACGTGGCCAGCCCAGGCAGCTCGTCTGGGGGCCGGTTCCCGACGGGGGCGAATCGCTCCCGACTCCGACCGCCGGCGATCCGACGCGTGGAGGCGACGAATGAACTCGCTCGACGACGCCCTGGACCGGTTCGTCGCCCGCCTCCGGTCTCGCCTGGAAGCCGGTGCCGCCACGTACGGCGACGCCTCGTTCGAACGCCCGGAGGTCGACCTCGTCGACGAGGTCCAGCAGGAGCTCGAGGACGTCTGCGGCTGGGCGTTGATCCTCTGGGTGCGTCTCGAACGGCTGCGCAGGCGCGTGACGCAGATCCACGAGCAGGGAGGTGCGCATGGCTGACCCGAGAGCGCTGCAGACCAACATAGCAGCCGTGTCGTTCACGCCCGTGCGCGACGGCAACGCCCGCGACGGCATGCTCGGCTACGTGACCTGCGTCTTCGCCGACGCCCTCCGGCTGGACGGGATCGCCCTCCGAATCACCGCGACCGGCCGGCATGCGCTGAGCTTCCCCGCACGGACGGATCGCCAGGGCCGCCGGCACCCGTTCTGCCGACCCATCGACGATCGCGCGCGGCGGGCCATCGAGGCGGCGATCTTCGAGGCACTCGGCATCGGCGCGGAGGAGGGGCAGCACGATGGCCGCTGATCCCCCCAACCGGCCGCGTCCGGTCGAATCCGCAGCGCTCGCGGTAGGAAGCGACATCCACCCTCGGGCGCGCACATCAAGCGGCGAGTCGGAGATCTTGCGAGGACCCGAACATCTCCTGATCACGGTGCCGGAAGCCGCTTCCCTACTGCGCGTCGGGAAGCGAACTGTGTGGAGGCTGATGGCTGACCCGCAATCAGGATTCCCGGAGCGCAAGCACATCCGCGGTCGCACGCTGCTGGTGCGCGAGGACGTGCTCGCGTTCCTCGGATTGAGGACGTCGCAATGAGGCAGGCCGCGCAGAGCCCCTGGAATGGCAATCCGTATCGGCGGCCGAACAGCCCGTTCTGGCACATCGTGTTCACCGATGCGGATGGCGTCACGCGGCGCCGATCGACGAGGACCAAGGACGTGCGCATCGCGCGCGAGCGACTGGCCGAGACCCTGCGCGGGGTCGAGCAGGCGAGGCTCGGCCACGTTGATCGCTTCGCGCGCAACCGCACCGTCCCGATCCAGCAGCTCGTCGACGAGTACAAGGCAACATTGGAGGCGAACGAGTCGGCGCCGCGCTACGTGGCGGGCACGATCCGGCAGATCCGGCAGTTCCTCGCCTTCGCCAAGGTGAAGCACCTGCCCGAGCTCCACATCACCGATGCCGAGCGGTTCCTCACCGCTATCCGCGCCGAGCGCAGCGCGAAGACGCGCGACCACTACGCCGGCGCGCTGCGCGGTTTCAGCAAGTGGCTGGAGCGCACCGGGCGCTGGGAGTGCGACCCGCTGAGGAACCTCGCGGTCCGGACCTCGAACCGCGACAGGTTCCGGATCTTCAAGCGCGTCGGCTTCCGCTTCGAGGAGGCGGAGCGGCTCGTCGAAGCGGCCTGGACACGCTACGTCGCGGAGCGACCGCTCGGCGGCTTGCAGTCGCGGCCCGACTACTGCGAGGCGGTGCGCGACCGGCAGGTGCTCTACTGGTTCGTGCTGACCACCGCGTTCCGCGCCGGCGAGTGCGCGTCGCTCTGCTGGGACGACCTGCGCCTCGACAGCGCACGGCCCTCGGTGCGGCTCGACGGGAGGTTCACGAAGAACGGCGTCGACGCGGTCATCCCGCTGCAGGGCTTCGTGGTCGACTCGCTCCTGCAGATGCGGGCGCGACGCGATGCGCTGCACGCCAGGCGCGGCGACGACCCGGTGCGGGATGCGGACTGCGTGTTCCGCCTGCCGTCGAAGATCGCCACGATCGTGCGCAAGGACGCCGAAACCGCCGGCCTCACCGCCGAGCGCGGCGCTGGACGGAAGCGGGTCGACTTCCACTGCCTGCGCAAGAGCTGCGCGCGGATCCTGATCGAGCTGAAGGTCCACCCGAAGGTGATCCAGCAGGTGCTGCGGCACTCAGACATCCGGCTGACGATGGACCTCTACGGCGAGCTCGGCGACGGCGACCTGTTCCGCGAGCTGCCGGGGACGTTCCCGGTGCCGCGGATGTTCGCGACGGGGGGCGAGCCGACGAGCACGGACCGCGCTGGCTGAACCCGGCGGGCTCGGCGGTCGCGCGGCCGGCCCGGCCGGTCGACGGCACCGACGGCCTCGACTGCGACGCGCCCGCTCTGGCGGCCCACGCTCGCCGACGTGCCGCCGCGGCCCTCCGGCGCGGCCCCTGGGGCGCCCACGCCACACGCGCGCACGTGCGCCTTCGTGCGGCCTGACGCGCAGCCCCCCTCCGCGACGCCGCGCGAGTTGGCTCTGCAGGATCCGAGCAGGATCGTCGCAGGGCCTACCTCGCGACCCGATCAGTGCCAGCAGCCGCGTCCACGGCTCGGCCACCGTGCCCCAGCATCGCAGGGCCTACCTCGCGATCCGCGCCCCACCGCCCCGTGCCAGACCGTGCCAGGCCGTGCCAGACCGTGCCCCGGTGTGGCGGGCCAATGCACACTCCATTGCACACTCGCCCGCCGCGAAATGCAGATCGGCCGGAAACCGGGGTTTCTCGGCCGAACTCGGGCACCTGGAGTTTAGGCCCTGCAGGACTCGAACCTGCAACCCACCGTGTATGAGACGGCTGCTCTGACCGATTGAGCTAAGGGCCCCGAGGCTGCCGTTATACCAGCTCCGTGGTCGGATCCGGTAGGATCGGGCGATGAACGAGCTGGACGACGTCGGCGCGGAGCGGTGGCTGCAGCGGCTGCGGGTGCTGCAGGAGGCGACGCGCGAGGCGCTGCGGGCGCGGATGGCGGCCCAGGAGCTCGAGGCGACGAGTCGGGTGGAGCGCGACGAGGCGGGCGACACGATCTTCGCGATCGACGTCGACGCCGAGGCGCTCCTGCTGCGGCACGCGGAACGGTGGGCGGCCGAGGAGCCGTTCGTGCTGATCGCCGAGGGGCTCGAGCCGACGAGCGGGCGGGCGCTGGGCTGCGCGCGGGACGCGGACGCGAGGGTGCGCGTGATCGTCGACCCGATCGACGGGACGCGGGGGCTGATGTTCGACAAGCGAAGCGCCTGGAGCCTGGCGGCGGTCGCACCGAATCGTGGGCCGGTGACCGGGCTGGCCGATCTCGAGCTCGCGGTGATGACCGAGCTGCCGACGACGCGGCAGGGGCTCGCCGATCGGCTGTGGGCACGGCGCGGAAGCGCGACGTGCGGCGACCGGGTGGACCTGCGCGACGGGTCGGTGCGACCGCTGCCGGTCCGGCCGTCCCGGGCGACCGGGTTGCGGCACGGCTTCGCGACCGTCAGCAACTTCTTCCAGGGCGGCAAGGAGCTGACCGCGCGCATCGACGAGGAGATCGTGAGGCGCGCGCTGGGCGGTTGGGCCGCGGCGAAGGCCGAGGTGTACACCGACCAATACATCTGCTCCGGCGGCCAGCTGGCAGAGCTCGCGCTGGGGCGGGACCGCTTCGTGCTCGACGTGCGGCCGCTCGTCCACCGGCACCTCGGCCACCACGGCACGCTCGGCACGCGACCGTACGACGTCTGTACGCTGCTCTGCGCGACCGCGGCAGGTTGCGTGGTGACGGCTCCGGACGGCGCGACCCTGGACGCACCACTCGACACCACGACCAACGTCGCGTTCGCCGGCTATGCGAACGCTGCATTGGCTGAGACCCTCGGCCCGATCGTCCGCGAGGTGCTGCGCGAGAACGGGCTGCTGCCCGCTCAATAGCCGCTGGTCGTCACGGTCATGAACACGAGCAGGTTGGCGCCCGCGTGGTGCGCCCGCCCACCGACCACGACGATCTCCTCGCCCACGTGCACGTGCCCGAGCTCGCGCAGCACGTCGACGCCGGAGGCGATCATCGCGTCGGTGGACGTCGTCCGCTCGACGACCACCGGTGTCACGCCCCAGCACAAGGCGAGTCGATCGGCGACGTGCAGATCAGGCGTGCACGCGAAGATGGGGCTGATCGGTCGCGTCTTCGACACCTTCACGGCGGTCGCGCCGCTCAACGTGAACACGACGAGCGGCCGCGGCCGATCGGCGACCGCCGCGACGGCCGCGCGAATCACCACGTCCACGGGCGCTCCGTCAGTCGAGCGGCGCTCCGCCGCCATGAAGAACTCCGAGCTCTCGACCGATCGCGCGATCGAGTCCATCGTGCGCACCGCCTCGATCGGATGGCTCCCGGTCGCCGTCTCGCCAGACAGCATGACCGCGTCGGTGCCGTCGAGGATCGCGTTGGCGACGTCGGTCGTCTCCGCGCGCGTCGGACGCGGGTTGCGCTCCATCGAGTCGAGCATCTGCGTCGCCGTGATCGCCAACCGCCGATGGCGGCGCGCCGCGGCGAGGATGCGCTTCTGCAGCACCGGCACCTCCTCCAGCTGCACTTCGACGCCGAGGTCGCCACGCGCCACCATCACGCCATCCGCGACCACGAGGATCTCGTCGATCGCGGCGACCGCCTGTGGCTTCTCGATCTTCGCGATGACCGGCAGCTCCGGGCGGCCGAGCCGGGCGAGCCGCTCCTTCAGCGCGACGACGTCCGCAGCGCTCCGCACGAACGACAGCGCCAGGTAGTCGACACCTGCTTCGACACCGACGGCGACGTCGCCGAGGTCCTTCTCGGTCAACGACGGGACCGACGTCGCGATGCCTGGCAAGTTGATGCCCTGGTGGGACTTCAGCACGCCGCCATCGACGATCTGCACGTCGACCTCGGCCGGGTCGCACTCGTGTCGGATGTCGGTGACGATCCCCGACAGTGCGCCGTCGGCGAACAAGAGCCGCGCCCCGACGACGAGGTCGGCTGCCATCTCGGGCCAGGTCGTGCCGACGCGTAGCCCATCCGCCGGACAAGACTCGGCCATGACGATCGTCAGCGTGTCGCCCCCGCGCAGCGCCAGCGGGCTCGCGAGCTCGCCGACCCGGATCTTCGGCCCCTGCAGGTCGAGCAGCACGGCGATGTGCCGGCGCAATGCGGCGGCCGCGCTGCGCACGTCCGCAACCAGCCGCCGGATCGTCGCACGATCGGCGTGGGAGCCATTGATCCGACAGACGTCGACGCCGGCGCGCAGCAGGTTCGACAGCGCCGGTTCGTTCCAGGACGCCGGGCCCAGCGTCGCGACGATCTTGCTGCGGGTCTCGAGGCCGGGGCGGTTTTCGTACATGCGCGGGTGGCTTCGGGCGGCGCACTCCGGGCGCCGGTCGGCCGACAGGATACGGTCGGGCGCCGCCGACCGTCAGTGCCCGTACGCCCGACCCAGCGCTCGATACGCACCGCCGAGCAGCCGGTGCGGCAGGGCCCGCAGCCCACTTGCGCACCGCGAACCCCACCGACATCCTCCCGCCGACTGCAGGCGGGTGCAGATGACGGCCGGGCTCGTGTTCGTATCGTGATCTGTGCCGATGCGACGTGTCCTGGTGACCCGCCAGGAGCTCGAATGCGTCTGTCTGTTCTCGACCGCTCTCCGCGCGGCGCCCGGGTCCTCGCGATCGCGCTCGCGTGCGCATCGCTCGGTCCGGCGACCACGGCCCAGGTCACCTGGCGTCAGCGTTCCATGGAGTCGATGTACGCGCCCGCGGTCGCCTACGACGTGGCGCGCGGCCGCGCCCTGCTGTTCGGACGGCTGCCGACCGGTGAAGCCCTGACCGCCGAGTGGGACGGCCACGACTGGATCCCGCGGTTCCCGGCGACGAGCCCGTCGCCACGCAGCGAGCACGCGATGGCCTACGACTCCCTCCGCCAACGGGTCGTGCTGTTCGGCGGCACGGACGGCAACGGCAACTACTTCGACGACACCTGGGAGTGGAACGGCACGACCTGGACGCAGCGCAGCCCGACCACGCGCCCGCCGGCCCGTTCGCAGGCCGTGCTCGCCTACGACAGCGGCCGCTTCCGGACGGTGCTGTTCGGCGGCAACGAATTCGGCTTCGTCAACGACACCTGGGAGTGGGACGGCACCAACTGGACGCAGCGGACCGTCGCGACACGGCCGCCCGCGCGGGCATTCGGGGCACTCGTCTACGACGCCTCGCGCTCCGTGAGCGTGCTGTTCGGGGGCACCGGCCCGGGCGCGGTGCAGCTCGACGACACCTGGGAGTGGAACGGCACGGCCTGGACCCAGCGCAGCGTCGCCGTGCGGCCCCCAGGCCGCGAGTTCTGTGCGATGGCGTACGACTCCGGCCGCCAACGCACCGTGCTGTTCGGTGGCAATGGAAGCGCGGGGTTCCTCGCCGACACCTGGGAGTGGAACGGGACGAGCTGGACGCAGCGGAATCCCGGCTCGGCACCGTCCGCACGCGGCACGCACGTGATGGCCTACGACTCCGCCCGGCAACGGACGGTGCTGTTCGGCGGCTTCGGCGAGAGCGACACGTGGGAATGGAACGGCTCCGCGTGGGCCGAGCGGATGCCGTCGGTCGCACAACCCGCCGCGCAATTCGGCCACGCGATGGCGTACGACGCCGGTCGCGGTCGGACGGTGATGTTCGGGGGCATCGGCCAGGTGCTGCTCGCGGAGACCTGGGAGTGGAACGGCCGCGACTGGATTCAGCGCCTTCCAGGGCTCGCTCCGTCACCGCGCTTCACGCACGCGATGGCCTACGACTCGATCCGCAACCGCACCGTGCTGTTCGGTGGCTTCTCGAGCGTGACGCTCCAGTTCTTCGACGACACCTGGGAGTGGGACGGCAACAACTGGACGCAGCGCTTCCCGGTCAATCGCCCGCAGCCGCGACGTCATGTCGCGCTGGCGTACGACTCCGCCCGCCAGCGCCTCGTGCTGTTCGGCGGAACCAGCACGGCGCAGACCTACGGGGATACCTGGGAGTTCGACGGCAACAACTGGGTGCAGCGGTTCCCGGCGAACGCTCCGTCCGCACGCTACGCGCACCGCATGGCGTACGACTCGGTCCGCGGGCGCGTCGTGCTGTTCGGCGGCGTGAATTCGACCAGCCTGAACGACACGTGGGAGTGGGACGGCAACAACTGGCTGCTCCGCAATCCGGCGAACCGTCCATCGGCGCGCAACGAGCACGCAATGGCGTTCGACCCGTCGCGCGGCAAGGTGGTGCTGTTCGGCTCCGGCGCCACGCCGATGCAGGAGACCTGGGAGTGGAACGGCACCAACTGGGCCCTGCGGTCGCCGACCGTGTCGCCGCCGGGCCGCTACTACGACGCTCTCGCGTTCGACACGGCGCGCAACGTCGTCGTGATGTTCGGGGGCCTGCCGCCATCCGGCACGGACTCGCGCGCCACGACCTGGGAATACGAGGCCTGGTGCGACTCGGTCGGCCGGGGCCAGGCGACCGGCGGCTTCGCGCTGAGCTGCACGCGTGTCCCGTACGTCGGCAGCCAGCTCTGCGTATCGTTCCCGAGCCCTGCCAGCGTCGGCCTGCTGTTGCTGTCGCCGGGCCCCTGCCAGTCGCCACCGATCCAGCTCTCGCTGCCGTACCTGTGCCAGCAGATCGACCTCTGGGTCAACCCGGCGACGATGACCGGCTTCACGGCACCGGGCAATCCGGCCACCACGTGCGTGCCGATCCCGTCGATCTCCGCGCTCGCTCACGCCGAGCTCTGCCTGCAGTCCGTGGCGCTCGGCGCTGCCGGCTGCCTGAACGCGAGCGATGGCGTGCTGGTGCGGCTCCAGGCGCAGTGAGCGTCAATTCGCGCGGTGGTCCACGACGATCCGTCCCGCGCGGATCACCAGCAGCGGTCGCCGGAGCACCGTGATGTCGGCCTGCGGGTTCCCGGCGACGACGACCAGGTCGGCGTCGTAGCCGACCGCGACGCGGCCGACGCGGTCGCCGAGGCCGAGTAGCTCGGCGGCGGTCGTCGTGGCGGCCGCGAGCGCCTGGGCCGGCGTCATGCCGTAGTCGACCATCAGCTCCAGCTCGCGCACGTTGTCACCGTGGGCAAACACGCCGGCATCGCTGCCACAGGCGATCGTCACGCCGGCTCGCAGTGCGCGCTGGAACGTGACGCGCGCGACGTTGAGACGCCGCGCGAGGACCGGGTTGGCTCCCGCGTAACGCACGACCGCCTCGTTGGCCGCGAGCGTCGGGCACAGGACGACGCCGCGTTCGCGCATCAGAGCGAGCACGTCGTCGCTCGCCTCGTAGCCGTGCTCGATGCTCGCGACGCCGGCGAGCACCGCGCGTCGGATCCCCTCGCTGGTCGCCGCGTGCGCCGACACGCGCAAGCCCGCCGAGCGCGCCTCGGCGACGACCGCCGTGAGCTCCTCCGGCGAGTAGGTCGGCGTCGCCGGGTCGCCCGGCCGCCGGCGGTAGTCGGCGTAGACCTTGATCCAGTCCGCGCCGGCCGCGATCTGCTCGCGCACGGCAATGCGCAGGCCCGTGACGCCGTCCGCGACCTGCGCACCCTTCGGCACGTCCCAGCGCGGGTCGAACCCGGCGGGGCCGTAGCAGCCGGTCGCGACGAGGGCGCGTGTCGCGGCGAGGATCCGCGGTCCGGGCACGATGCCGTCGCGGATCGCGTCGCGCAGCGCGACGTCGGCGAAGCCGGCCCCCTCGGTCCCCAGCTCGCGGATCGTCGTGAAGCCGGCCTCGAGCGTCTGCGTCGCGTGCACGGTCGCGCGGATCACGCGCAGCTCGAGCGACTCGCGGAGCACCTGGTCGTCCCAACGCAGCTGGTCGTAGGGGCGCAGCAGCAGGTGGGTGTGCGCGTCGATCAGGCCCGGGCAGACGGTCGCACCACCGACATCGAGCGCCGCAGCGCCGGGCTCCCCCGAGGCGTCCTCGATCGCCGCGATCGCGCCGCCGCGGACGACGATCGTGACGGCGCGGTCCGAGCCCGGCAGGCGCGCATCGCGCAGCGTCAGGTCCTGGGCGATCCCCGGCGCGGCAAACGCCAGAGAGAAGGCGAGACCGGCGGGGAGCGGCAGTCGGAGCATCTTCCGATCGGATCGCCACCCTGCCGCCGACTCAAGCCCACACCGACGGCGCTGCCGCCCCGGGAGTGCCGGGTCGGGACGGCGGGCTGGAAGTGGGCTCCAGCGGAGCGGTCCGGACGGCCGATGCCGGAATGGAATCCGCCGAGTTCAACGAGCCGACGAGCGCACGATGCACGGTCTCACGAGTCATCTTCCCGCGGCGCTGGCCGCTGTTCTCGCCCTGTCGACGTTCGCACCGCAGGACCCGCAGGCCCGCGCGCCGAACAGCGACCGCGTGCTGACGCCACTGCTGCAGCAGTCCCAGGCGGCCTGGAACGGGCAGCGCTACCTGGCGACGGTCGACGCGCTCGCCGCGGCGCGCGACCTGGCAGCCGAGCGCTTCGTCGCGGCGGTGCGGGCTGCGTTGCCGACGCCGCAGCCCGACTACCTGCTCGACGAGCCGCCGGCCGCGCCGTCGGGAGCCGCGTCGCTGACGCCGTTGCTCGGCACGGCCACGCTGATGCCGGTCGAATCGCGCTACCGCGGCCCGGACGGCCACAGCGTGCTGCGCGTCGTGTTCGCGCCGCGCTCGTCGCAGGTGCGAGCGACGCGGATCGCGATCGTCGCCGCCGACGAGCGTGAAGATACCGAGGTCGTCGAGGTCGACACCTTCGCGGTGCTCGTGCAGCGCGGCCGCACCATGACGCGGATCGCCACGGTGATCGGCGACGAGCATCTGCTCGAGGTGCAGGCGATCGGGACCCCGGAGGAGGATGCACTCGCGCTGTTCACGCCGGAATCGCTGCAGCGGCTGAGCCAGATCGCGCACTGAGCGCGCGCGGCCACCGCCTCACGGCGTATTCCCGGGGACCTGCACGATGCGGTCCTCCTCGGCGATCCACGCGGACAGCGGCCCGCCGTAGACGCAGCCGGAATCGAGCGCCACGACGCGCGGAGTGACCTCGAGCCCGCGGCGCGCCCAATGCCCGAACACGACACGGCGGCGGCCGCGGTAGAACGTGTCCCACGGCGCGAACGGTGGACCCGGCGGTGGCCAGTCGGTCGGCGGCCGATTGCCCTCGGCATCGCAGTAGCGGACCGTCACCGCGTAGTCGACCGCCGGGCCACGGAGGTCAGGGAGGTCGGCGTCGGTCCAATGTGGATGCAGGCCGCCGTGCACGAGGATGACGTCGTCGAACAGCCGCACGACCGGCTGTGAACGCAGCCAGGCAGCCATCCGCTCGTCGGGGATCCAGCCGTTGGCGAGCCAGTGCAAGTCGTGGTTGCCGATCACCGGCTCCGCACCCAGCTCGATCATCAGGCGCAGCACGCCGAGCGAGTCGGGGCCCTTGGCGACGAGATCGCCGGTCGGGAGCAGCCGATCGACGTCGCGCCGGAAGGCGACAGCCGCGAGCAGATGCTCCAGGGGCGCGCGGCAACCCTGCACGTCGCCGACGAAGATCCGGCGGGCAGGTTTCGCCGCGGCGGTGGACGCTCGCCGGGTCATCACCGTCCGCGGCGCAGGGTCTGCATCACGACCGACTGCGCGTCATGGCTGGACGACCAGCAGGACCGGCTGCGACCAGCGCTTGACGCCGAGCACGTAGCCGGGCTCGAAGGTGATGCCGCATGCGTAGAAGTCGACGCCGACGAGCAACGGCAACGGCGGCATCGTCAGCGTGGCGACGAGATCGCCGGCAGCCGACAGGTTCTGCAGGTTGCCGGTCAGCAGCGGCGCCGCGCTGATCGACGCGACCATCAGGTCGTCGCCGTTCATCGGCAGCGTCCGCGAGCCGAGCGCGATGCCGGGCGAAGTGCCGTCCGACAGCGCGACCCAGCCGAACAGGCCGCCGTCACCGGGGCTCTGGTAGGTGAGCGTCGCCGGCACACCGAGGCGCGGGTTGCCGCTCGGCGTCAGCGTCGCGGTCGGCCACGCCGGCACCAGGTCGATGTCGAGCGTCTGGGGGCTGTCGTAGGTGCTGACCGTGACGGTGCGCGTCTCGGTGACGAAGCCCGGCGCCTCGAAGATCACCTGCCAGGTGCCGAGCGGAAGCCACAACCCGTAACGGCCGTCGCGGTCGCGCGCGAACCGCTGCTCGCCCTCGGAGAACTGGTTGGGCGTGAAGCGGACCGAGGCCGCGACCGGCTGGCCCTGGTAGATCGAGCGCACGTGGCCACGCAGCGCCGGCGCCCAGGTCGTCAATGCCCGGCGGATGCCCGGCCACACGATCGCCTCCTCGGCGATCGTCGACGAGAACGCCGGCTGGAAGGAAGTCGAGATCTCGGTCAGGAACGACAGCGTGCCACTCTGGATCCAGTGGTCCTCGGGTGCCTCACCGGAGCCGGACGGCGACCGCGTCCCGTAGGCGCTCTGATTGCGGAGATCGTCGACGTAGCGGCGGACGAACGTCGAGATCGTGCCGCTGTAGGTCGAGCAGGTCGGATACGGGAACAGCACCTCCCGGCCCGAGCTGTGGTAGTCGAAGTAGATCTCCGGGCGCAGCGCGCGAACCGCGGCCTGCATCGTGCGGGTCTCCGGCTCGCTCGCCGCGGACGGGCCGCGGTAGGTCTCGGAGCTGGCGAGCGACGACGAGCCGCACAGCCCCCAGTTCGACGTGTAGTTGCGATTGAGGTCGACGCCGTAGCTGCCGCCGTTGTTGCGGCGGTTCTTGCGCCACCACTGGTCGACGTCGAACACGTATTGCACGCCGTCGGGATTCACGCAGGGCACGAACCACAGCTCCTTGTCGTCGACCACGGCGCGCAGCGTCGGGTCGGTCGCATAGCCCTGCAGCACGCGGCGCATCGCGCCGATCACCATGTACGGCGAGTTGAGCTCGCGCGCGTGGTGCTGCGCCGCGATCAGGATCGCCGGCTCGTCCTCGTCCGCGGTGACGTTGTCGGACACCTTCAACGCGAAGATCGAGCGGTTCCCGTGCGTGCGCGCGGCCCCCGGGAACGTCGTCAGATCGACCTTGCGCGCGAGCGTCGGGTAGCTCGCGACCAGCGCGTCCATCTCGGCCTCGATCTCCGCCGGCGTGAAGTAGGCGGGGTCGGCGGCCTCGGGACCCGCGGCCATCATCTCGGCGAGCACCGCGTGGAACGGGCGGCCGCGCTCGAGGAACTGGGCCCCCGGGACGATCGTCAGGAAGCGGCGTCGCTCGTCGCCCGGCTGGACGACGACGCGCAGTTCGGTGGGCGGCGCCCCGACCGACGACGAGCAGCTGCCGAGCACGTCGAACTCGGAGTGCAGCAGCGCGTGGAGCGCGGGAGAGATCGGCCCCGGAACGCGGTACAGATAGCTGGTGCCGGGATCTTCCTGGCTCGGCGGCGTCTGCGCCGAACACAGCGACGCCAGGGCGAACAGAACGGTGAGTGCGGCGCGCATGAGGGAGCTTCGCGATGGAGAAGGAGGCAGGGCGGGCCGTCCGGATTCTCCCCCCGACACGGGACGAGGGGAAGGTCGCGTGCGGCGATGGCGACCCGATGCCAGAATGCGCCGCATGGTGGGCGGTTCAGCGGCCCCGGCGGGGTCGCCGGGTCGGCCGCGGCACAGCGTGCTGCGCGCGGCGGGTCTCGTGTCGGGACTCACGTTGGTATCGCGCGTTCTCGGTCTCGCCCGCGACGCGCTGACGACCCACGCGCTCGGCCGCTCGATCGCGCTCGACACCTTCATCGTCGCGTGGATGCTGCCGAACATGCTGCGGCGCCTGTTCGGCGAGGGTGCGCTCGCCGCAGCGCTGGTGCCGGAGCTGACCCGCCGCCGGGAGCGCGATGGCGACGACGCCGCCCGCCGCCTGCTCGGTGCCGTGACCTGGGCGCTGCTCGTCGGGCTCGGCGGGCTCGTCGCGCTGGTCGTCGCGGCGACGCTCGTGCTACCGCCCGGGTGGTGGGCCGAGGGGGACGCCGAGCGCGGTGCGCTGCTGGCGACCCTGCTCGCGACGCTGTTCCCGTACGCGCTGCCGATCTGCCTGTTGGCGACGTGGTCCGGCGCGTTGAACGTGCTCGGCCGCTTCGCACCCGGCGCCGGCGCACCGGCGCTGTTGAACATCGTGTGGATCGGAGCGCTGCTGGTCGGCATGCGCACGTTCGGCGACGACCAGGGCGCGATCGTCCGGCTGGTCGCCGTCGCATTGCTCGTCGGTGGCGTCGTGCAGCTCGCGACGATCGCCCGCCCCCTGCGGCGCGAGGGCTTCCTGCCGCGCCCGGTCCGGCCCCGTGCGGACGACGGCTCGCGCGCTGTGTTCCGCACGATGCTGCCGACGGTCGTCGGCATGTCGGCACTGCAGATCAACGTGCTGGTCGATCAGAGCGTCGCGTGGTGGCTGTGCGGCGACGGCGCCAACAGCTCGCTCTACCTCGCCAATCGTCTGCTGCTGTTCCCGCACGCGCTCGTCGCGCTGCCGCTCGCTACGGCGGCGTTCCCGCGCCTCGCGGTGCACGCCTCGCGCAACGACCTCGGCGCGCTGCGCGAGCAGCTCGACCGGGCGATCCGCTTCACGGCGTTCCTCGCGCTCCCGGCCGCCGTCGGCATGGCGCTGGTCGCCGAGGACCTGATCCGCGTCGCGTTCGAGCACGGCGCTTTCGCTGCGCGCGACACCGACGTGACGTGCTGGACGACTGCCGCGCTGGTCGCGTCGCTCCCGGCGATCGGCAGCGCACAGCTGATGGCGCGCGCGATGTACGCGCTCAGCGAGACCCGGGCGCCCGCGCGCATCGCACTGTGGCTCGTGCTCGTCAACGCCGCACTCGACATCGTGCTGACGCGCGTTGTGCACCTCGACGCGCCCGGCCTCGCGCTCGCGACGACGGCGACGGCGTGGCTCAACCTCGTGCTGCTGCACCGAGCGCTCGGTCGACAGTCGATCCAGCCGCCGCGCGCGTCGCGGCGCGCCGTGCTGCGGACCGGCGCGGCGACCGCAGCGATGTGCGCGGCCGTGCTCGGCGTGCGCGGGCTCGTCGAGCCGGTCGGCCGGCTCGAGCTCGCGACGCTCGGCCTCGCGATGCCGATCGCGCTCGGCGCCGCCGTGTTCGCGCTGGCCCACCATGCGCTCGGCGGCCAGGAGACGCGCACGCTGCTGCGGAGGCTCGCGCGCCGCGCCTGACGCGGGCCGCCGCTCACTCGATGCGGAAGAACTCGAGCCAGGTCTGCTCGTCGCGCTCGATGCGCAGCGCGGGGCCGGCGACCACCGCGCGGCGCTGCTCGACGAGACCGGGGGCGTCGAAGCGCAGCTCGTCGCCCGCGTGGTTGTCGTGGCCGATCAGCGCCGTGGTCGACAACAGCTCGCCGTCGAGCCGGTAGCGGCGCACCCCGGCCTGCACGAGCGGCTCGCCGCCCGTGGGGGAGCCCTGCACGATGTCGAGCGTCATGTGGCGCTGCCCGAACCAGGCGTAGCCGCGCACCGGTTCGACGTCGTGCCCGCGCACCACCATCCGGCGCAGCTCCCAGAAGCCCTCGACCGGGGTCGGCGGCAGGAACCGCTGGATCAGATCGCGGCGGTCGACGGCGCTCAGCGGCAGGTCCGGGACCGGGGGCAACGGCCGGGCGTCGGCCGGCGGCAGCGCCGGCACCGGTGGCCCGAGCAGCGGCGGATCCTGCGGCGCCGGATCCTGCATTGCCGGCGCGGTCGGCGCGCCCGGCGCCGTGCGCTGCGGGTCCTGCACGAGCGGCAGCAACAACAGCAGGGCGGCCAGTGCGAGCCGGTTCCGCATGACGCTCACCAGACGACGATCTCGCAGTCGGTGATCGGATGCTCGGGCACCGCCACGAAGTTCAGGATGCCCGAGACCTCCACGAAGCGAACCGAGTCGTCGGCGACCGCCGCCCGGCGCTCCGGCGGCAGCGAGGTGACCGGCACGCGCACGATCGCCTGCACCGTGACCGGTCCGGGCGGCACCTCGACGAGGTCGAAGCTGCCGTCGGCACCGGTGCGCGCGCCCTCCATCCCGCGTGGCCCATGGTCGTGGAACACCTGCGCGCCGACGACGCCCTCGCGGGTGTGACCGTTGACCACGCGCCCGTGCACGGGCACCGCGCGCTGGACGTCGATCCGCGCGTCGGTGTCGCCCGCGGCGACGGTCGTGCGGCGGAACGTGAAGCCGGGCGGGACGTCGAGCAGCAGATGGGCGCGCTGCGACGGCGGCGGCAGGTGGTCGATCTCGAAGCTGCCGTCCGGCTGCACGATCGCCGACACGCCGGGGAGGCGGAACACGCGCAGCTCGCGGTCCGCGGGATCGAACGCGTCGCCGTGCACGAACACGCGGCCACGCACGGGCTGCGTGGCCCGCACGGTGATCTGCACGGGCTCGCCCGGCGCGTAGATCCAGTCCTGGTTCTTGACCTCGAAGCGCGGCGCGAGCACGCGGAAGCACCACGAGGTCACCCCGGCGGCGATCGACGAGATCGCGAACTCGCCCTGCGGGCCCGTGCGGGTCTCGGCGAGCGGCACGCCGCGCGCGCTGACCGCGAGCACCATGACGCGCGCGCCGGGCACCGCCCGCTGCTCCTCGTCGACGACGCGACCGCCGACGGTCACGGGCGGGCCGAGCACGACGAACGAGCGCTGGCCGTGCTCGACGTCGGCGTAGCCGATCCCCTGCCCCTCGGCCTCGATCCGCAGCATCGCGGCGGGCGGGAGCTCGTCGGCGTCGAGGTCCAGTTCGGCACCCTCGAACGCGACCGGCTCGCCGAGCGGCGGCAGCGGGGATGGCGCCGCGGGGTCGTCGTCGAACGGGAAGACCTGGTAGCGGCCACCGGCGATGTCGAGCGGTCGTCGGTCGAGGCCGACGAGCTGCAAGCGGACGTCGCTCGCGGGGCCGAGCAGTCCGGACAGCCACAGACCGAGCAGGACGACGGCGAGAAGCGGCAGCCCGAACCGGATCGTCACCGGCACGCGCGAGGTGTCGCGGCGGTGCCGGCGCGAGCGCGCGGGTTTCGTGGTCGCGGCGGCGGGTTCGGTCGAGGACGGCTCGGCGGTCAAGGGCGGCTCGGCGGGGGAGGGCTGCGGCGGGGGGACCGCGACGAGGATACGCTCGGAGACCATGGCGGATCAGCAGGCTGCGGCGAAGCGTGCCGCAGGTCGGGCGGCGGCGGACCTCGTCCGGGACGGCCAACGCGTGGGACTCGGGACCGGTTCGACGGTCGCGTTCGTGCTCGAGCGGCTCGCGGAGCGCATCGCGCAGGGCATCCGGGTCGCTGGCGTGCCGACCAGCGAGCGGACCGCCGCGCGCGCGCGCGAGCTCGGCATCCCGCTCGCGAGCCTCGACGACCTCGAGCGGCTCGACATCGCGATCGACGGGGCCGACGAGGTCGACCCGGCCGGCAACCTCGTCAAGGGCGGTGGGGCCGCGCTGACGCGCGAGAAGATCGTCGCGGCCGCCGCCGACCGACTCGTGATCGTCGTGTCACCCGACAAGCTCGTGCCGCACCTCGGCGCGAGCTTCCGCCTGCCGATCGAGGTGCTGCCGTTCGGCTGGCGCCAGGCCGCGGCGCGGGTGCGCGCACTCGGCCTCGGCCCGGAGCTCCGGCTCGGACCGGACCGCCAGCCGGTGCGCACCGACGGCGGCAACCTGGTGCTGGACGCGTCGTTCGGCCCGGTCGCCGACCTGGCGGCGCTCGAGCGGGCGCTCGACGCGATCCCCGGCGTCGTCGAGTGCGGCCTGTTCGTCGCGATGGCACCGCGGGTGCTGATCGGCGAGCTGGACGGCCGCGTGCGCGAGCTCGATTTCTCGGCGAGCTCCACGAAGGAAAGCTGACCCCCGCCGCGCGGCGCTGCGTAGGGAGGGCAGCCGCTCTCGACGGGAGTGCACCTTGCCGAGACATCGGCTCCGGCCCGAGACGTCCGGAGTAGAGAGCGGCTCCTGCCTTTCCCGAGACCAGCGCGGTCCGGTGGCGCATCGCGTCAACGGACCGCGCTCCTTGTACGGGGCTCTTGTACGGGATTGCCCGAGGCCGGCCCGCGGCGGAGGCGATCCGACCGCTGGCGCGCCCCGCGTCACGCCCCGCGGTGGAGCCGCAGCAGGTAGAGCGCGTCGAGCACCAGCGCGTGGTCGACGGCGCCGGTGCGGACGAGGTCTTCGAAGGCCGGCAGCGGCAGCGTGACGACCTCGATGTCCTCGCCGTGGTCCTGCTGCAGATCGCCGACCAGCTCGCAGCCCTCGATCAGGTAGGTGTGGCAGCGATTGCCGAACAACGCCGGGTTCGGCGACACCGCGCCGAGGTGCACCGGCGGACGGTCGCTCGCGTAGCCGGTCTCCTCGCGCACCTCGCGCGCGGCGGCGTCGGCAGGGTCCTCGCCCGGGTCGATCGCGCCGCCGGGGATCTCGAGCGTGAAGCTGCGGCTGCCGTGGCGATACTGGCGGACCGCGATCAGGTCCCCGGCGCGGGTGAACGCCAGCACGTTGACCCAGTCGAGCGTGTCGACGACGAAGAACTCGTGGCTGCGGCCCGTGCGCGGCGAGCGGCGCCGGGCGATCTGCACGTCGAACACGCGGAACCGCGCGAGGCGTTGACGCGCCTCCTCGGGCCAGGGCTCGAGCGTGGATCCGTCGGGCATCGTCACGGTGGGGGACCTTCGCGGGCAGGGCGGCGCTACTTGCGCAGCTCGTGGACGAACAGCGGCGCGCCGTCGGCGTCGTGGAACACCACGAACAGGGTCTCGCCGTCGAAGCGGAACGACGTGAACCCGCCGCCGGTCGCGGCGAACAAGGTGTCCTCGCCCCAGGCGACCGGCGACGCGACCTCCGGACCGCCGGCGCCGCCCGACACGACTTGCAGCGGCACGTCGCCCGCGCTGTCGATCAGCTGCAGGCTGCGGTCGCCGCCAGCGATGTAGAGATCGACGTGGTAGCGCTCGAGCCACGGGGCCATGCGCAGGCGCAGCACGTCGCGACGGTCGACCGGTCCCTCGAGATCGTGCGACAGCAGCGGATCGTGACCGAACACGATGCGCCAATCCGCGTGGCAGGTCTCGAGCGCGTGCGCGACGAGGGTCTGTGCCCGCCGCGTGTAGGCATCACGGGTGTTGCCGGCGCACGCCGGCGTATCCATCGCGATGAACGCGAACCGTACTCCGTGGGCCTCGGCCTCGAAGCTGTAGGACAGGTCGGGCATCGTCCAGCGCAGGTTGAGGACGCCGTACTCGACGAGCGCGGGAAGATCGCCGCGGTGCTCCAGGTCGCCGACCGCCGCGTAGAACGGCAGCGCGAGCGCCTGCGGGTCGTACACGGATTCGAAGCAGCGCAGCCAGGCCGGATCGCCGCGGCTCGCCACGCCCTGCGGGCCGAGCTCGTCGCCGAGCAGCAGCACGAAGTCGACCGGGTGGCGCGCCGCGAAGCGCCGGAGGCCGTCGGCCACGCGCCGCTGCCCCGGCAGCCCGGTGCCGCCACTGCCGAGCGCCACGAACAGCAGGTTCTCGGGCTCGGTGGCGGGGAGCCCCGCCGGTGGGCGTGGCCGGTCGGGGGGCGCACCGATGACGCGCGGTGGCTCGATGCGGCGCAGCTCCGGCGCGGCGTCGACCGCGACGGTGCGGTCGCCGAGCACGGCGCGCAGCGCGACGCGCTCGGGGGTCAGGCTGCGGAGCTCGAGGGTGGCGCCGGCCGGCGCGGTCAGCTCGCCGTCGCGCACGAGGCCGAACTGCGGGGCGCCCTCCGCTCCGGTCTGCCACGCGCCGGCAGCCGGCCACTGCAGCAGCGGGAAGCGCACCTCGAAGTCGTCGCCGACGCGCAGGACACCGGTCGGATCGAGGACGACCGCGGTGACCGGTGCCGGCACGTCCTGCTGCGCGCTGATCGCGCAGGGCCAGGCGAGAAGGGCGGCGACGAAGAGGGCGGCGAACGTCGGCTTCGGGTTCCGGTCCATCGGCGGCGGGTCGGGCGGCGGCGGGCGCAATGTAACGGATCGCGCGCGGCGCGCACCGCTCAGCCGAGCGCGCGCAGCGCGGCCTGCACGTCGCGGCCCTCGGCGAGCTCGCGGAAGCGCGCCATCCACTCCTTCATGAACCGGCCGGTGTCCTGGGGCCCCTGGTAGCCGATCTCGGCGGCCACCTCGCGGACCTTGGCGGCGAGCTCCTCGCCGCGCAGCAGCTGCGGCAGGTAGCCCTCGATCACGGCGACCTCGGCGGCCTCGCGCGCGGCGACGTCGTCGCGCCCGACCTGCCTGGCCTGCTCGATCGCGTCGCGGCGGGCCTTGATCATCCGCCGCAGCACGGCCTGCTCGCCGGCCTCGTCCATGTCGTCCGACGCCTGCGCGAGCTGCGCCTGCTTGAGCTCGGCGATCATCAGGCGGATCGTCCCGAGCCGCTCCTTGTCGCCCGCCTTCATCGCCGTCTTCATGTCGGCGACCAGGCGCGTCTGCAGCACGTTCACGTCGCGTCCTCCTCGGGCTCGTCCTCGTCCGGCTCGTCGTCGGGCTCGTCGTCGGGCTCGCCGTCATCGAGTTCCTGGTCGTCGGGCTCGCCGTCGTCGGACTCGTCGTCGTCGAGCTCCTCGCCGTCCGCGCGGACGACCGGCGGCCGCGGGACGCTCGGAGGGGCCGCCGCGATGGTCTCGCTCGACGTCGCCGCTTCGTCGTCGGGCACGACCGCGACGGCGACGACCTGGTCGTCGTCGGCGAGGTTGACGATCCGCACGCCCTGGGTCGCACGCCCGATCAGGCTGATGCCGTCGACACCGGTGCGGACGATCTGCCCGTGCTTCGTGATCAGCATCACGTCCTCGCCGGGCGACGTCGCCACCATGTTGACGACCTCGCCGTTGCGCGCCGTGGTGCGGATGTCGATCAGGCCCTGCCCACCGCGGCCCTGCAGCCGGTACTCCTCGAGCGACGTGCGCTTGCCGTAACCGCGCTGGCAGACCGTCAGGAGCGCGGCGTCCTCGTCGGCGATCACGAGCCCGACGACCTGGTCGCCCGCCTTCAGCTTGATGCCGCGGACGCCGCGTGCATTGCGTCCCATCGCACGCACGTCGTCCTCGGCGAAGCGGATCGCCTTGCCGGTGCGCGTGCCCATCAGGATGGTCTGCCCGGTGCGCGCGATGCTGACGCCGATCAGGCGGTCGCCCTCATCGAGCGACACCGCGATGATGCCGCCCTTCTTCGGGCGGCTGAACGCCTCGAGCGGCGTCTTCTTGACGTAGCCGGCCGCGGTCGCCGTGACGACGTAGCCGTCCTCGTCGAAGCTCGGCACGCGCAGGATCGACGTGATCTGCTCGCCCTCGACCTGCGTCTGCACGACGTTGACGAGCGCCCGCCCGCGCGCCGCGCGCGCGAACTGCGGCAGCTGGTAGACCTTGAGCCAGTACGCGCGACCGCGGTCGCTGAAGAACATGAAGTAGTCGTGCGTGCTGGCGACGAAGATCTGATGGAGGAAGTCGCCCTCCTTCATGTCCGCCGCGCTGACGCCCTTCCCGCCGCGCGCCTGGCTGCGGTACTGGTCGAGCGGCGTGCGCTTGATGTAGCCCTGGTGGCTGACGGTCACGACCATCAGCTCCTCGGGGATCAGGTCCTCGGCGATGAACTCGCCGACCTCCTCGTCCGAGATCACGGTACGCCGGTCGTCGCCGTACTGCTCGACCATGTCGCGGACATCGGTGCGGATCAGGTCCAGCAGCACGCTGCGGTTGCGCAGGATCGACTCGTAGTTGGCGATCTTCTGGCGGACCTCGTCGTACTCCGCTTCGAGCTTCTCGATCTCGAGACCGGTCAGTCGCGCGAGCCGCATGTCGAGGATCGCGCGCGCCTGGATCTCGGACAGCCCGAAGCGCTCGCCGAGCCGCACGCGCGCCTCGTCCGGAGACGCCGACGTCTTGATGATCTCGACGACCTCGTCGATGTTCTGGACCGCGACGCGCAGTCCTTCCAGGACGTGCAGGCGCTCCTGCGCGCGCTTCAGCAGGAAGCGCGTGCGCCGCGTGATCACGTCGATGCGGTGGTCGCGGTGGGCCTCCAGGAGCTGCTTGAAGCTCAGCGTGCGCGGGCGGCCGCGGTCGATCGCGAGATTGATGATGCTGTAGGTCGTCTGCAGCGGGCTCAGCTTGAACAGCTGATTGACCGTGATCGTCTCGTCGTCGATGCCGCGCTTGAGCTCGACGACCAGCCGCAGCCCGACGCGCTGATTGCTCTCGTCGTTGACGTCGGCGATCGTGTCGATCTGCCCGGACTTCGCGAGATTGACGATGCGCTCGAGGATCGTGCCGACCTTGACCTGGTAGGGCACCTGGGTGAACACGATCTGCTTGCGGCCGCGGTAGTCCTCGACGTGGTACTTCGCGCGCACCGTCACCGCACCACGGCCGCTGCGGTAGGCATTGATGATGCCCGCGCGGCCCATGATGGTACCGCCGGTCGGGAAGTCCGGCCCTTGGACGACCGTGAGCAGCCGGTCGACGGTCACATGCGGGTCGTCGAGCAGCATCAGCAGCGCCGCGCCGACCTCCCGCAGATTGTGCGGCGGCAGGCTCGTCGCCATACCGACCGCGATGCCGGTCGAACCGTTGCACAGCAGCGCCGGGAACCGCGCCGGCAGCACGACCGGCTCGGTCGTCGTGTTGTCGTAGTTGGCGACCCGGTCGACGGTGTCCTGGTCGATGTCGGCCAGCAGGTCGACCGTCGGCCGCGTCATGCGGGCCTCGGTGTAGCGCATGGCCGCCGGCGGGCTGCCGTCGATCGCACCGAAGTTGCCCTGGCCGTCGACCAGCGGATAGCGCGTCGTGAACGGCTGCGCCATGCCGACGAGCGTCGGATAGATCACCGACTCGCCGTGCGGGTGGTAGTTGCCCGAGGTGTCGCCGCAGATCTTGGCGCACTTCCTGAACTTGGCCCGCGGGCCGAGGTTCAGCTCGTGCATCGCGTAGAGGATGCGCCGCTGGCTCGGCTTGAGGCCGTCGCGTACGTCGGGCAGAGCGCGACTGTAGATCACGCTCATCGAGTAGTTGAGGTAGCTCTCCGTCATCTCCTTCTCGAGGAGCAGATCGGAGATGCGGCCACCTCCCGGGGCGTCCGGCGGAGTCTCGGTCATCGCACTTGGGCGCACCGTCAACGACGATGCGTCGCGCCATTCTCGCGACCCGTCGGAACGCTATCAACGGCGCGGCTCCGTCGGTTATCCTGCGCGCCCCCGTCTCCCGGGCCCGGCGCGCGCGCAGCGCGCGAACGCGGCCGGCCCCGGCCCCCCCGAACGCCGAGGCGCACGCCTCGAGGAGCCCACCCGTGAACGACCGGACCGCGATCATCTTCTGCATGGGCCGCGAGCTGCTCGAGGGCATGGTCCTCGACCGCAACGCCCACTTCATGACCGGGCACGTCTCGCGGCTCGGCTTCCGCGTGCGGACGATCCAGGTGCTCGACGAGGTCGAGGAGGAGGTCGTGCAGGCGTTCCGCGGCGCGGTGGCCGCACGGCCGCGCTACGTGCTGGTCACCGGCGGGATGGGGCCCGGGCTCGACGACATCACGCGCGAGTGCCTCGCGAAGGCCGCCGGTGTGCCGCTGGTGGTCGACGAGCGCGCCCGCGAGTTCCTCGCCGCCGCCTACCGCCGGCTGCTGGCGAAGGGCGTCGTCGACGACGTCGAGCTGACCCCCGAGCGCCTGAAGATGGCGACCGTGCCGCAGGGCTCCGAGGTGTTCGACAACCCGAGCGGGACGGCGCCCGCGGTGCGCTTCGAGACCGCGGGGGTGACGTTCTTCCTGCTCCCCGGCCAGCCCGAGGAGCTGCGACGGCTGTTCACGCTGTACGTGGAGCCGCACCTCGAGCAGCACGGCGCGACCGCGGTCCGCGAGGTCGTGCACATCGACTACCCGGGCGGCGACGAGTCGATGATCTCGCGGCTGCTCGGCGACCTCGCCCGGCGCCACCCCCATGTGCACTCGCGCGCACGGCTGCAGGGCACCGAGGACAACCTGACGATCCGCATCTCGCTGTCGGTCGAGGGCACCGACGCCGAGCAGCTCCGCAAGCAGCTCGACTCGGCGACCGCCGACCTGCGCGCGCGGCTCGGCCTCGAGGTCACGCGCGGCCAGCGCTCCGAGAACGCGTGAGCACCGCGCGCCGATCCGCGGGGACGCCGGCGGCCGGCGCATCGTTCGCCGCGCGACTGCTCGCCTGGTACGACCGTGCGCGCCGCACGCTGCCGTGGCGCGACTGCGGCGACCCGTGGCTGACCTGGGTCAGCGAGATCATGCTGCAGCAGACCCGCGTCGAGGTGGTGCTCGACGCGTTCCCGCGCTTCGCCGAGCGCTTCCCCGACCCGGCCAGCCTCGCGGCGGCGAGCGACGACGAGCTGCACGCCGCGTGGCGCGGGCTCGGCTACTACCGCCGCGCGCGGCTGCTGCGCGACGGCGCCCGCCAGGTCGTCGACCGCCACGCCGGCCGCGTGCCGGCCGATCCCGCTGCGCTCGGCGCGCTCGCGGGCATCGGCGACTACACGCGCGCGGCGATCGCCTCGATCGCGTTCGGCGTCGCGCTGCCGGCGATCGACGGCAACGTCGAGCGCGTGCTCGCGCGCCACGCGCTGCTCGAGGACGACGTCAAGACCGCCGTCGGGCGGCGCCGGCTGCGCGAGCTCGCCAGCGCGCGCCTCGCCGCGGACCGGCCCGGCGACTTCAACCAGGCGCTGATGGACCTCGGCGCGACCGTCTGCACCCCGCGCCGGCCGCGCTGCGCGGACTGCCCGGTCGCCGCGGACTGCGCGGCGCGCGCGGCGGGCCGGCAGCAGGAGCTGCCGAAGCTGCCGCCGCGCCGGGCCGCGGTGCCGGTCACCGCGCGGGCGGTGCTGGTGCGCGACCGGCAAGGCCGCGTGCTCGCCGCGCGCATCCCGGCCGGCGAGGTCAACGAGGGCCAGCTCGAGCTGCCGACGCCCGGCGTGCTGGTGCACCAGCCGCGGACCGGAACGGAGCTCGACCGCGCGCTGCTCGCCCGCTACGGCGCACGGCTCGCGGTCGGCGCCGAGCGCGCGCGCGTGCAGCACGGCATCACGCACCACCGGATCACGCTGGTCGTGCACGACGGCGAGCTGCTCGGCGCGCGCGGACCGCTGCTCGCGTTCCACGCCGCGGACGACCCGACCGCTCCCTGGAGCACCCCGGCGCGGAAGGCGCTGCACGCCGTCGCGCGCTGAACCGCGACGCCGCCCGGCTCATTCCCCACCAGGTTCATTCCCGACCAAGTTCATTCCCGACCAGGATCTCCCTATGTTGCGCGGTTCTCGGCCGGGCCACGGACGCGGCCGCCCCGGACCGACGCAACGACTCGCGAGCGCTGACCCATGCGATTGATGGACGGCAAGGTGGTGGTGATCTTCGGCGTGGCGAACAAGCGCTCGATCGCCTGGGGCATCACGCAGGCGCTCGTCGAGCATGGTGCGAGGCTCGCCCTCAACTACCAGAACGAGCGCATGCGCGAGTCGGTCGAGAAGCTCGTCGAGGAGCTGCCCGAGCGACCGTGGCTCGCGCCGTGCGACGTCACCGACGAGGGGCAGGTCGACGCGTTCTTCGCGGGCCTCGAGCAGGAGTTCGGCCAGATCGACGGCCTCGTGCACTCGATCGCGTTCGCCAAGCGCGAGGAGCTCGGCGGCAGCTTCCACGACACGAGCTGGGACGGCTTCGCGCTCGCACAGCAGATCTCCGCCTGGTCGCTGATCCCCCTCGCGCGCCACGGCGCGAAGCTGATGGAAGGGCGCGACGGCTCGATCGTGTGCCTCAGCTACTACGGCGCGGAGAAGGTCGTCGAGGGCTACAACGTGATGGGGGTCGCCAAGGCCTCGCTCGAGGCGACGACGCGCTACCTCGCGGCGAGCCTCGGCCCGAGTGGCGTGCGCGTGAACGCGTTGTCGGCGGGGCCGATCAAGACGGTCTCGGCGATGGGCATCTCGGGGTTCTCCGGGATCCTCGACGCGATCGAGAAGCGCGCGCCGCTGCGCCGCAACGTGACGCAGCTCGAGGTCGGCAAGGCGGCGACGTTCCTGCTGTCCGACCTGGCGAGCGGCATCACCGGGCAGACGCTGTACGTCGACTCCGGCTACTCGATCGTCGGCGTCTGACCAGCCCGGATGATTCACGAGATCCCTGCTGCGGTCACGCAAGTCGCTGGCTGGCGTCGTCATCGAGCCGAACCCGCGCTCGACGTGTCGCGCGAACACGCCTGCGCGCGGAACCGACTCGACTCCTCGCCAGCCAGCGACATGCGCGACCTCGCGACGGGATCTCGCCAATCACCCGGGCTGGCCGCGGTGCCCTCCGCATGGCGCGCGAGCCACGCCTCGATGCGGTCGCGCTCGTCGCCATGCACGCCGAGCGCGAGCGCGCGCCGCAGCACCGCAGCCGCCTCGGCCGGCCGCTCGGCGTCCGCGAGCAGCGCGCCGAGGTTCAGCAAGGACGGCAGGTGCGCCGCGTCGATCGCGAGCGCGTCGCGATACTCGGCCTCGGCGGCGTCGCGCTCACCGACCAGCTCGTGCGCGACCGCCCGGCCGAACGCGTAGTCGCCCGCCTGCGGCCGCAGCAGCTCGGCGGCGGTCCACAGCTCGAGGATCGGGCGGACCGCATCGGGTGACCGCGCAGCGTTCGACGCCAGCAGCTCGTGCCGCACGCGCGCTTCGCCGGCGTAGCCGTCGGGATCGAGTGGGGCGAGCTCGCGGTAGGCGCGGAAGCCGTCGCGAGCGGCCTCGAGCAGCGGCGTCCGCTCGGCGTCGTCCAACGCTCCGGCGGCGAGCCGCGCGGCACACCACGCGGCGCGCCACCACGCCGATGCCGCCTGGGGATCGCGCGCGACCTGCCGCAGCGCCAGCTCGCGCGTGCGCTGCTCGTCGCCGAGATCGAAGCGCGCGCGGCCGGCGAGCTCGAGCAGCTCGAGGTCGTCCGGCACCGCGGCGAGCCCGCGCTCGGCGCGCTCGGCAGCCGCGCTCAGGTGACCGTCCGCGATCAGGAAGCCGACGTGCAGGGCGGCGACGACCGGGTCGTCCGGTGCGAGCCGGTCCGCGCGCAGCAGCTCGCCCTCGGCCCGGCGCCAGGTCGCGAGCTCGGGCGGCGCCTCGCGCTGCGCCTCGCCGGCGAGCGCGGCGCCGAGCACGGCGCGCGCGCGCGCGTGCCGCGGGTCGACCGCGAGGACCTCGGCCGCCGCGCGCCGCGCCGCCGGGAACTCGCCGGCGCGCAGCTCGGCGCGCGCCGCTGCGGCGGCTGCATCGAGCGCGGGACGGCGCTCGGCCGGCACGTCGACGGCCGCCGGCAGGTCGTCGCGCATCGCCAGCGGATCGGGAGCGGGCGCGCTGCACGCCGCGGCGAGCGCGGCGCACCAGAGCCACGGCGAGCGGGACACCATGCGGCGCCACGATAGCGCGGCACCGCCGCGGCTCCGTGCGATTCGCGATCCTGGTGTGGCAGCCGGGTCGCCTATCATCCGCGGCGATGCCACGGATCGCGCGCGACGTCACCTGGCTGATCGGCCGGACCCCTCTGCTGGAGCTGCAGCGCTTCGGTGCGGGGCTCGGTGCGCGCATCGTCGCCAAGCTCGAGCTCGAGAACCCGGGTGCCAGCAACAAGGACCGCGCGGTGCTCGGCATGATCGAGCACGCCGAGCGGCACGGCTTCCTGACGCCCGCGACGACGATCGTCGAATGCTCGGCCGGCGACACGGCGCTGTCGCTGGCGACCGTGTGCGCCGCGCGCGGCTACCGGCTCGTGCTGACGATGCCGCGAGGCGTCGCACCGGGCCGCGCGAACCTGCTGCGCGCGCTCGGCGCCGAGCTCGTGCTGACCGACGCCGAGCGCGGGATCCGCGGCGCGCTGCAGCGCGCCGAGGAGCTCGCGCGCCAGATCCAGCCGTCGCTGATCCTGCAGCCGTTCACCAACCGCGCCAATGCGCGCATCCACCAGGACACCACCGCGCGCGAGGTCTGGGAGGACTGCGAGGGCCGCGTCGACACCGTCGTCGTGCCGGTCGGCTCCGGCGGCACCGCGGCCGGGTGCGCCGCGTTCTTCCGTGAGGTCGCGCCGCGGGTCGCCGTCGTCGGCGTCGAGCCGGCGCGCTCCGCGGTGCTGAGCGGCGGCCAGCCCGGCCAGCACGACATCCCGGGACTCGGCGCGGGCTTCGTGCCCGACATCCTCACGCCGACCGATCTCGCGGAGATCGTCGCGGTCGAGGACGCCGAGGCCTTCCGCGCGGCGCGCGAGCTGGCGCGCCTCGAGGGCGTGCTCGCCGGGCCGGCGTCGGGCGCGGCGCTCGCCGCGGCCCGCCGGCTCGCGGCGCGCGACAGCGCCGCCGGCACGACGATCGTCGTCGTGCTGCCGGACCGCGGCGAGCGCTACGAGGAGCACGCCTGCTACGCGACTGGCGGAGAGCAGCCGTGAGCGACGGCGCGATCGCCAGCGAGGTGCGCCGCATCGCCGCGGCGGTCGACCGGCTGCGCGCGCAGCTCGGCCGGCGCATCCTCGGTCAGCCGGCGCTGATCGACGACTGCCTCGTCGCGCTGGTCGCGGGCGGCCACGTGCTGCTCGAGGGCATGCCGGGACTCGGCAAGACCTCGCTGGTGCACGCGCTCGCCGAGGGCCTCGGGCTGCAGTTCGCGCGGATCCAGTTCACGCCAGACCTGATGCCCGCGGACGTGACCGGCACCCGCATCGTCGACGAGCGCGCCGGTGGCGAGCTGACGTTCCGCTTCCAGGCCGGTCCGGTGTTCACGAACCTGCTGCTCGCCGACGAGATCAACCGCGCGACGCCCAAGACCCAGTCGGCGCTGCTCGAGGCGATGCAGGAGGGCAGCGTGACGGTCGGCGAGTCGACCCGCCCGTTGCCCCGGCCGTTCGTCGTCGTCGCGACCCAGAACCCGATCGAGCTCGAGGGCACCTTCCCGCTGCCGGAGGCGCAGCTCGATCGCTTCATGTTCCAGCTGGTCGTGCCGCGCCCGTCGGTCGACACGCTGGTCGAGGTCCTCGAGGCGACGACCGCGCCGCGGGGCGAGGCCCTGGCGCCCGTGCTGTCGGCCGAGGAGCTGCTGCGCGCGCAGCAGCTCGCGCGCGAGGTGCTGTGCGGCCGCCACCTGCTGCGCTACGTCGCCGAGCTGATCGCGGCGACCGACCCCGACCTGCCGGACGCGCCGGCGCCGACCCGCCGCTTCGTCCGCTACGGCGCGAGCCCGCGCGCCGCGCAGGCGATCGTGCTCGGCGGCAAGGTACGCGCGCTGCTCGACGGCCGGCCCTCGGTCGAGCGCGACGACCTCGCGCGCTGCCTGCTGCCGGCGCTGCGGCACCGCGTCGTGCTGACCTTCGAGGCCGAGGCCGAGGACGTCCGCATCGCGGAGCTGCTCGAGGGCTGGTCGGCACAGGCGCTCGAGCGCGCGGGCTGACCGGTTCCGATACGCGGGCGGGTCGATCTCCACGGTCCGGCGCGAAACACCCGAGCCGCGGGGCTCGACCTGCGGACCGACGCGAGGATTCTGCGACCGTCCGCCAACATCCGGCCACCTCGATCGTCTGGGCGCCTGCATGGGACGAGAGTCCTGGCCCCCGCAGGTCGCACCAGCAGGGAGGTGCGGCCTGCAACGAGGGCGGGCCAGGACCCGCACCCGGGAGCCTCGCCCGGCGGCGCACGCCGTCGGGCGGGGCTCCCGGTGCCTTTCCTGCGCGCGCCCGCCGGGCTACACCGGGCGACGATGGTCGACGACATCGAGTTCGCGCGGCGCGCCGACGCCTTCATGGAGGAGATCCTCGAGCGGCTCGAGGACGAGGATCCCGACGAGTTGGACACCGACCTCGCGATGGGGGTGCTGTCGATGACCTTCGCCGACGGTACGAAGTGCATCCTGAACCGGCAGAGCGCCGCCCACCAGATCTGGCTCGCGCAGGGTGCGCGCGCCTGGCACTTCGCCCCGGACGACGCCGGCGAGTGGCAGGACACCAAGGGTCGCGGTGCCCTGCTCGACGTGCTGCGCGACGTGCTGAGCCAGAAGCTCGGCCGACCGGTCCCGCTGTGACGGCGGGGCTCCCGCGCGGCGGTCGTCAGGCCGGCGGATCCGTCCGCGCGCGCAGGGCGGGCTCGGCGGGCACCGCGCAGACGGCGAGCTCGGTGCCGGTCAGCGGGTGCACGAAGCGGACGTGCCACGCGTGGAGCAGCGGTCGCCGGGCCTGCAATGCGTCGGCGCCCTGACGGCGCCAGCCGTATTTGCGATCGCCGACGATCGGGCAGCCGAGCTCGGCGAGGTGCGCGCGGATCTGGTTGCGGCGGCCGGTCTCCAGCCGGCACTCGAGCAGCGCGTGGCGGCGATGGCGTTCGAGCAGCCGGTATTCGGTGACCGCACGCTCGCCGTCCTCGCCGCGCCGCGCCGAGCGCACGACACCGTCGGGGCCCTCGCGCAGCCGCGACTCGATGCGCCCGGCGAGCGGGCTCGGCGCGCGGGCGGTCACGGCACGGTAGATCCGCTCGGCCGCGTGCGCGCGGAACACCGCCTCGAGGGCGACTCGCGCGACGTCGGTCCGCGCGACGACCAGCACACCCGAGGTGTCCTCGTCGAGCCGGTGCACGGCGAACACGCGCGCGCCGAGCTGCCGGCCGAGCAAGTCGATCAACGTCGGACCGCGACGCCCGGGCGCCGGTACGACGAGCAGCCCCGGTGGCTTGTCGACGACGGCGAGGTGCTCGTCGGCGAACAGGACCGCGACCTCGGCCACCGGCCGCTTGTCCGCGCCTCGCTCGCGAGCGTCGCCCATCGCCGAGTCAGAGCCGGATCACCTCGCTCCGCGCCGGAGTGAAGCGACCAGCGAATGGATTGCCGGTCGGAAACACCAACGCCTGCACGTGGAACGGTGTGCCGATCGACATCGGCGCGTTCGGCAGTGGCAGCGTGATCTGCACGTCGCCGTTGCCGCCGATCGGATACATGCCGCCATTGAACACCTGCGCCGGGTCGAGCTGCAGCGCGCCGAAACCCGGCAGCAGGATCGGCCGTGGGGCGAGCTGCAGGCCGACCCAGAGCAGGGCGTCCCCCGCACCGGCCAGATCCGTCGCATGGATGTCGATGCGGAACGTGCGGCCGGGTCGCGGTCGGTATGGAAGATCGATGTGGCGGGTCAGGTTGAACAGCAGCCGGTCGCGCTCGCCGCCTCCGTTCGCGAGCACCAGATCCTGGTCACCGTCGCCATCGAAGTCCGCCGCGCGGTACGCGAGAGACGTTCCCGTGGTGCCGTACAGGGAGTCGAGAGGCTGCCCGGCGAACACGCCGGTGCCGTCGTTCATCAGCAACCAGTCGTTGATGAGCGGTACCGCCAGCACGAGGTCGACGTCGCCGTCGTCATCGGCGTCGACCGCCTCGACCCAGCGCGCGGGGATCGGGTAGGGCGGCAGATTGGTCGGCGGGGCGGGAGCGAACACGCCGGTGCCGTCGTTCAGCAACAGTCGCATCGGCTCGCCGTCGGCGACCGCGACCGCGTCGAGGTCGCCGTCGCCGTCGACGTCGCGAAGCAGCGCGCGCACGGTCGCGGAGGCGTCGAGCGGGTAGCGGCTCGCCGGCGCCTCGGTGAACCGGCCGAACCCGTCGTTCAGCAGCAGCACGTCGGGCTGCGCAGGGTAGAGACGTGGCAGCACGGATCGATTGCCGATCAGCAGATCGACGTCGCCGTCGCCATCGACATCGCCGGCGTCGACCGATGCGCCGAGCCGCGCTGGTCCCGGCAGGCGGGCCGCCGACACGTCGGTGAAGACGCCGCTGCCGTCGTTCGACCACAGCGCGTCGGATTGCGGGAAGGTCACCGACGGACCGGCGTGCACGAAGTAGGCGTCCAGGTCGCCGTCGCCATCGACGTCGACCAACGCGCAATCGACCGTGTCGGCCGCGTGCAGCGGAAACGCGGTCGCCGACACGTCGGTGAACACACCCGCGCCGTCGTTGCGGAACAGTCGCGACGATCCCGTCACGCCGAGCAGCACGTCCGGATCGCCGTCACCGTCGACGTCACCGGTCGCGATGGCGCGCACGATCTCGCGCGCACTGCCGAGCGACGTCGGACCCTGCGTGAGGCGACCGTCGCGCGCACCGAACCACACCGCGACCGGACCGCCGACCCGCGCGGCGATCACGTCGGGGTGGTCGTCGCCGTCGAGGTCCGCGACCGCGATCGCGGTGCTGTCGGCGAACGGCGCGCTCCACGCGAGACCGGTCTCGGTCAGGAACGCCGCGGCCCCGTCGTTCAGGAGCAGCTCCAGCCGGCCGGGACGGCCCAGACCGACGCCCTCGCCGACGACGACGTCGACGTCCCCGTCGGCATCGACGTCGGCGACCGCCAACGCCTTCGTCGGCACCGGGTCGCTCGGCCACCGGTTCGCCGGCGCGGCCGAGAACGAGCCGGCACCATCGTTGAGCAGCAGCCGGTCGGGGCCGGAGCGGTCGCCGATCAGCAGGTCCGGATCCCCGTCGCCATCGACGTCGGCGGCGACGACGGCGGAGGTGTCACCCGCGGCCGCGAGCGGGGCACCGACGAAGCGGGTGTGATTGTCGTTGAGCAACAGCAACTCTGGATTGCCGGCCGCCGTGCCGAGCACGACGTCCGGATCACCGTCGGCATCGACGTCGACGATCGCCGCTGCCGTGGAGCGCACCGAGCCCGGTGGCAGCCAGGTGGCGGCACGGTCGTCGTAGGCGCCGGTGGTCGCACCGAAGAACCACAGCCGGTCGGCCGACAGCGACTCCAGCACCAGGATCTCCGGGCGACCCTGGCCGTCGACGTCGGCCACCAGCACGCCGACCGGCAGGTCGAACGCCCGGGTCGGCAGGTCGGGTCCGCGCGAGAACACGCCCGAACCGTCGTTCCAAAGCACGAGATCGGGTGCACCAGCCACCGCGATCACCGCGTCGAGGTCGCCGTCCCCGTCGAGGTCGGCGAGCGCGGCAGCCCGGCTGTCCGTCTGCAGCGCGGGTAGGGCACCGGCGGTCGCGTCCCTGAAGTTGCCGAGGCCGTCGTTGAGGAACAGCAGGTCGAGTCCGCCGTCCTGCACCGCGATCAACAGGTCGGGATCGTTGTCGCCGTCGACGTCACCGACCGCGATTCCGGCCGTCACGACGCTGCGATTCGGCATCCGCGCGGCAGCGCCGACCACGAAGCGGCCGAAACCGACGTTCTCCCAGAGCTGCAGCGGCGCACCGGGGAAATAGGCGTCGATGCCGACCACCAGGTCCGCGTCGCCGTCGCTGTCGACGTCGACCAGCGCGACCGCCCGCACGTCGATCGAGTTGCGCGGCAGTCCGAGGCCGGCCAGCTCGTCGAAGCGTTGGCCCGGGAGCGCCGGCAGCAGGGCGAGCAGCGTGCAGGTGGGGCGAAGCAGGGAGGCCATGGAGACGGGTCGAGCGGCAGGGCCGACGGGGGCAGCGCGAACCACGCCGCGTTCCCGACGCGGCGGGTCAGGAGGGGCTCGATAGCCTAGCGGACCGCGCTGGGCAACGCAGGCTGGCCGAGCAGGAGCGTCGCGTTTCGGGCCGCCGCTCCGCACCGATCGGCCGACGCACTCCGCTGGCCGGCCATGGGCCGGCACGGCGGATCGGCTCTATAACATCGGCCATGACGGTCGAGACGGTGCGCAGCCTGGCTGCTCTGGTAGGCGGGAACGTCGTCGGCGATCCGGGCCTGGAGATCGACGGCGTCGGCGACATCCGCTTCGCCGGACCGCGGCAGCTCGGCTTCCTGCGCTCGGAACGGCTCGTTGCGATGGCGGAGACCTCGAGCGCGGGAGCGGTGCTGGTCCCCAGCCGACTGGAGCTGCCGATGACGCAGATCGTCGTCGCCGACCCGTCGACCGCGTTCGCGCGCATCGCGGCCCGGTTCCACCCGCGGCCGACCGCCACCGAGCACGCGGTCCACCCGACCGCCGTCGTCGCTGCGGACGCGCGGCTCGAGCCGCCGGTCCGGATCGGCCCCCACGTGACGGTCGGAGCCGGCGCGCGCATCGGTGCCGGCACGATCCTCGAGCCGGGCGTGCACATCGGTGCGCAGGTGCGGATCGGCCGCGACTGCCTGCTGCACCCTCGGGTCGTCGTCTACGACGGCGCGACGATCGGCAACCGCGTGATCGTCCACGCCGGCACCGTGCTCGGCGCCGACGGCTTCGGCTACGCGCGAGGCGACGACGAGTGGATCAAGGTCCCGCAGATCGGCAATGTCGTCATCGAGGACGACGTGGAGCTCGGCGCGAACGTCACGATCGACCGCGGCACGATCGGCACGACGCGCGTCGGCCGCGGCACCAAGATCGACAACCTCGTGCATCTCGGCCACAACTGCGAGATCGGCGCGCGCTGCGCGATCGCGGGCCTCTCGGCGTTCTCGGGCAGCACCGCGGTCGGCAACGACGTCGTCATCGGCGGACATACGGTCGTGGCCGGCCACCTGAAGGTCGCGGCCGGAGTGCGCATCGGCGGCAACTCGGTGCTGTTGTCCGACGTCACCGAACCGGGCGACTACATGGGTTACCCGTTGCAGAAGCGCATGCGCTGGGGCCGGACCCTGTGGGTGCTGCGACACCTCGTCGACATGCGCGGGCTGCTGCGCCACCTGGATCGCATCGACCGCCGCAACGAGGCGGAGCGCACCGCCCGGGGCATGCCGGCGACCGAGCGCAAATCAGAATGACCCACCGTACGCCGCGCCGGCTCGGGGCGGCTCAGGCGAGCCGGCGCAGAGCGATATCGAGCGGCAGCAGCAGGCCGGCGACCAGCAACAGCAGGCGCCACAGGTCCTCGAGGCCGCGCGCCGGCGGGCCGTCGAACGCGAACGCACGGTCCGCAGGCGCATCGACGCGCCCGCCGGTGGTCGCAGCGACGGACTCGAGGAACGCGCGGTCCGGCGCTGCCGCCCGGTACTCGGGCGGATAGGACTCGATCAGCGCATAGCGGTTCAGGGCGACGGTCTCGCCGTTCAGACGGGACTCGACGCGCAGCCGCACGTATTCGCCGAACGTCTGCAGCGGGAAGCGCAGCTCGCGGAGACCGGGCGCGGTGTGCTCGCTCGGCATCTCGCGCGTCTCGCCCGACGCCTCGACGACCGCCACGACCGGCTCGACCTCGTCGACGAACCGGCCATCGCGGTCGCGCGAGTCGATCGTCATGCGCACCTCGCCGCGATCGATCCGGATGTCGGCCTCCTGCTGCAGGGCCGAGGTCGTGCCCCGCGCCATCACGCCACGGATGACCTGCGACCAGAACTTGCCGAAGCCCTCCCAGCCGATCCAGTCGGACGCCCAGCGATTGCGCGCATCGGAGGTGAACGCGACCGAACGGCCGAGGCCGTAGCTCCAGGTCGCCAGGATCGGATCGCCGTAATCGGACACGAGCAGCACGCGCGCGCGCTCCTTCGGCGTCGTCGACACGTAGCCGAGCAGCAGCGGGAAGTCGGCGGGCTCGATGCCGCGCATCATCGGATCGGCCGCGAAGGCGTCGGTCGCCGCCGGGATGAACGGCTCCTCGACCAGCATGCTGCGGCTCGCGCGCAGCGTCTCCTTCGTGAAGATCTGCGGCACGTTGCCGAAGTCGTTCGTGAAGTACGCCTCGCCGGCGCCGGCGTCGGCCATCGCGGACATCAATGCCTGGTCCGCATCGCCGATGCCGACGGTCGACACCGTGATCTGCTCGGCGGCCATGCGATGCACGATGTCGAGGTGCTCCTCGCGCGAGCCGGTCGTGTGGCCGTCGCTCAGCACGATGCAGTGCTTGAGCTTGGCGGTCGACTCGGTGAGCGCCATGTACGCCTCGTAGAGCCCGGCGTAGATGTAGGTGCCACCGCCCTCGCTGATGCGCGCGATCTGCGTGACGATCTCGTCGCGGTTCTGCGCCGACTGCAGCTCGACGACCCAGTCGGCGGCCTCGTCGAAGCAGACCACACCGATCTGGTCCTGCTTCTTCAGCAGCTCGGCCGACGCGATCGCCGCCTCGCGCGCGAGCGCCAGCTTCTCGCCGGCCATCGAGCCGGAGCGATCGAGCACCAGCACCATCGCGAAGCTCGGCTTCTCGATCGTCTTCTGGATCGGCATGCGCACGGGCAGCGCGTCCTCGACCGGCGTGCGGTAGTAGCCACCGAGGCCGAACGAGCGCTCGCCACCGAGCATGACGAGACCGCCGCCGAAGTCCTTGACGTAGCGCTTGACGAGATCGAGCTGGCTCGAGTGCAGGTCGGTCGCCGCGACGTCGCTGATCATCAGCACGTCGAAGGCGAGCAAGCCGTTGAGGTCCTCGGGGAAGCCGACCGGCGGCCGGACCTCGACGAGGATGTCCTCGTCCTGCAACGCCGCTTCCAGGTAGCGCGCGTCCTGCTCGTCGCCCTCGATCAACAGCACCTTCGGTCGGCCCTGCACGACGACGACGGCGCGCGCGACGTTGTTCTCCGGGCGCGGGTCGTCCTTCGACCGCACGACCGCCTCGAACACGTGGAAGCCCTCCTCGAGCTCCTGCTTCGGGATGTTGACGACGTTGCGGCCCGCACGCAGGCTCATCGGCTGCGTCGTGAGCTTGAACTGGTTGCGATAGAGCTCGATCTCGACGTCCGCGGCCTCGGCGGCGTCGACGACCAGCTCGAGCTCGACCGGCTCGCGCACGCGCACCTGACCGGGTGCATCGAGCCGCTCGGCGACGATCTCCTTGGACTCGCGGGCGGTCGCGACGACCACGTCGACCCTCACCCCCGCCCGCCGGAGCTGCCCGAGCTCCGCGGCCGGGTCGTCGCGCGTCCAGTTGCCGTCGCTGAACAGCACGATGCGCCGCAACGCGTCCTCCGGCATGACGCTGCGCGCGAGCCGGAGCGCGTCGCGCAGGCTCGACTGCCTGGTGTCGAGCGCCGCCTCGCGCGCCTGCAGCGCGGCGAGGCGCGCCTTCGCCTCGTCGAGGCGGGCGCCCGCACCGTCGGCCGACAGGTCGCGCTCCAGCTCCTGGATGCGCGCCTTCGTGACGGCTACCTCGCGGCGGTGGAACACGCTGTCGACGAGCTCCGGGCCCGCCACCGCGATCGGCTCGGCGAGCAGCGGCCGGACGATCTCCGGACGCCCACCGAACACCAGCAGCGCCGCGCGCTGGTGCTCCGCCAGCGCGCGGGTGGCCGCGGCGACGTGCTCGACGGCCGCCTGCAATGCGGGTTCGTCGACGCTGTCCGACACGTCGAGCGCGAACACGACCGCCTCATCGGGACGCTCGTGACGCAGCACGGGCCGGCACAGCGCGAGCGTCAGGGCCGCGAGCCCGACAACGCGCAGCGCGAACGACGCGACGCGCAACCAACGGGGCTGGATCGCGTAGCTGCGGAGCGAGGCGACGACGAGCACCGGCACGGCACCGGCGAGGACCCACAGGAACTCCGGATGCTCGAGCTGCAGGTCGAGGGCGAGCAGCGGCGTCATTCCGTGACCCTCCGGTGGAACAGGAGCCACTCGCACAGCCACAAGCCGAGCGCGACGAGCGCCAGGATCGGCCACAGGTCGCGACCGAACAGGAAGCCCGAGCGCTCGAGCTCCGGATCGACCGGACCGCCCGCGTCAGGCATCGTCAGGTCGGACTCGGCAGCGTCGAACAGATTGACGGTCGTGCGATACGCGCGATCACCGACCCGTACCCAGTAGCGGCCGGGTTCCTGCGTGTCGGTGAAGGTGAACCGGCCGTCGCGCACCGGCACGATCGTGCGCTCGCGCGTGCCGTCGCCGGCACCGAGCCCGGTCGCCCGACCGACCTCGGCCTCGCGCACGTCGTCGGGCAGTCGCAATCGCGGACGCAGCGGCTCGCCGGGCCGATAGGTCGGCTCCAGCATCCGCGTCGCCTCCTCGTCCATCCACGCCAGCGCATTGCGCAGCAGGATCGGGAACGCGACCTGCAGGAAGAACAGGTCGGCGAGCAGGTCGAGCCCGACGTAGACGACGCGGCGCCCCGGTGCGTCGAACACCACGCCGACCGGCCCTCCGGCAGTCGACAGGAACACGTCCCCCGCCGTCAGGTCGAGCGGCCGCGCACCCGGCGGCCGCAGGCTGCGCTCCTGCAGGAAGCGGTTCATCGGGTGGTCGCGGTCGAGCTCGGTGATCTGCGGCGCCTGCTCGTCGGCCGCCGCGCGCGCGGGCAGCCCCCCGGGCAGCGCATGCAGGCACAGGAAGCGACCGGTCGCCGGCAGGCTGGCGGGGGCTTCGTTGACGAACACGACGAGGTCGTAGCCCGCGATGGTCGAGGGCGGCAGCGACGGCCACAGCTCCGGGGTGGTGCCGGCGGTCTCGTCGCGGTCGATCAGCGGGCCGAGCGCTTCGAGCGCGGCGAGGAACGGCGCCTGCTCCGCCTCGTCGCGCGTGACGAGCAGCACGCGGAACGCCTTCGCCGGTTCGATCGCGGCGAACGCGACGTCGTCCTGCGCGAGGCCGTCGGCGCCCGGCGTGCCGTCGGCGCCGGCCGGGTGGACCAGCCGCGCCTCGAGGAAGCCGCCGACCGGCGCACCGAGGTCGCGGTGCTCGGTCTTCACTTCGCGCGCCGCGAGCTCGAGCGGGAGCACGGTGCGCAGGTTGCCGGACACGGCGATCTCGACCTCGACCGAGCGCGGCTCGTCCGACTCGTTCGCGACGACGAGCAGCAGATCATCGGTGCCGAGCGCGATGTTGCGGCGCACCTGGAAGCGCCGGATCGCGACATTGGGCGTGCTGCGTCCGACCGGCAGCCAGCGCACGACGTCGTCGGCAGCGGCGAGCTCGGGTGCGCTGCCACCGGCGACGTCCGACAGCAGCAGGATCACCGGATGCTCGGCATCGGCGAGCAGGTCGCGGCACAATGCGACCGCACCCGGCAGATCGCCGCTCGCGCGCGTCGGCGTCAACCGGTCGAGCGCCTCCCGCAGCCGCAGCGTGGAGCGGGTGAAGCCCTGCAGGACCTCCGGCTCCGCACCCGCCGCGACGACGGCGTAACGGTCCTCCGCCGAGCGCCCCTCGACCAGCTCGCGGGCGCGCTGGACCGCCGACTCGAAGCGCGTGCGCGCGTCATCGGGTGCGGTGCGACCCGACATGCTCGCGCTCGTATCGACGACCAGCACGACGGACTCCTCCTTCAGGAACGAGTCCGACAGCGTCCACGCCGCAAACGCGAGCACGATGCTGGCGAGGATCAGGAGCTGGAGCAGCAGCGACAGCCACTTCTGCAGCCGCCGGAACAGCGTCGTGAACTGGCGCTCACCGACCAGGCGCTCCCACAGCCGCAGGTAGGGGACGGTGCGCCGGTGGCGCCGGATCTTCAGCAGATACAGCACGACGACCGGCACCGCGACCAGCGCGAGCCAGATGCCGGCGGGGGCGGCGAAGCTCACGCGACGAGCCCTCCGCGCTTGAGGATCCGCAGCACCAGCTCGTCGAACGTGACGTGGGTCCAGGCGCGCGCGTAGCCGATCTCCTTCTGCCGGCAGAACTGCTCGACGCCGCGTGCGTGGCTCTCGAACGCGTCGACGTACTTCTTGCGCAGCGCGTCGGTGATGGTCAGGTCGCGCCACGCTCCGGTCTCGCCGTCGACGAGGCGCAGGTCGCCACGCAATGCCGGCTCGGCCTCGCTGCGGTCCGTGACGTGCACGACGTAGATCTCGTGGCGGCGGCTCTTGAGGTAGCGCAGTGCCGGCATCACACCGTCGACGTCGTAGAGGTCGCTGACGACGACGACCACCCCGCGCCGCCGCTCCTCGCCGATGAAGCGGCGGAACGACCGCTTCAGGTCGGTCTCACCGCCCGGCTCGAGCGCGGTCAGGAAGTCGAACATCTGCCGGACCTTCCCCTTGCCGCGCATGCGCCCCATCGACTTGACGACGTCCGGACCGAACGCGTGCACGTTCGCGTCGTCGAGGTTGCTCATACCGATGTAGGCGATGGCCGCCGCCACCTGCCGTGCATAGTCGAACTTGTCGATCGTCCCGAAGCGCATCGAGGCGCTCTGGTCGAGCAGCACGGTCAGGTGCAGGTTCTCCTCCTCCCGGTAGAGCTTGAGGAAGAACTCCTCGAGACGGCCGAACACGTTCCAGTCCACGTAGCGCAGGTCGTCGCCGACCGCGTACTGGCGGAAGTCCTCGAACTCGACGCTCGTGCCGCGGCGCGAAGAGAGCCGGTCCGCGCGGATGCGGCCGGCGAGGATCTTGCGCGCCACGACGTCGAGGTACTCGAGCTTGCGCAGGAACTCGACGTCGAACATGGCTGCTCGTCTGCAGATCGTCAGCGTGCGCTCGGGGGAAGCGTGATCGGCGACGCCGTCACGCCGGCTGGCTCTCGCGGATCTCCGGCACCGCCTGCAACACGGAGTCGAGCACCTGGTCGGTCGACACGTCTTCGGCCTCACCCTCGAAGTTGAGGATCAGGCGGTGGCGCAATGCCGGCTTGCAGATCTCGCGGACGTCCTCGCACGCGACCTGGAAGCGACCGTGCGACAGCGCGCGCACCTTGGCGCCGAGGATGATCGACTGGATGCCCCGCGGGCTCGCGCCGAACTTGACGTATTGATTGACCATTCCCGGCGCGACGTCGGAACGCGGGTGCGTCGCCCGCGTCAGGCGCACGGCATAGCGCTTGACGTGGTCCGCGATCGGCACGTCACGGACGAGCTCCGACATCTCGATGATGCGCGGCACGTCGAGCACCGGCTCGATCCGGCTCTGCTGGTTCGCGGTCGTGCGGTCGACGATCTCGCACAGGGCGTCCTCGTCGAGATAGTCGACCACCACCTTGAACAGGAAGCGGTCGAGCTGCGCCTCCGGCAGTGGATAGGTGCCCTCCATCTCGAGCGGGTTCTGCGTGCCGAGCACGAAGAACGGCTCGTCGAGGCGGTGCGTCCGGTCGCCGATCGTCACCGCGTGCTCCTGCATCGCCTCGAGCAGCGCCGATTGGGTCTTCGGCGTCGCGCGGTTGATCTCGTCGGCCAACACGACGTTCGCGAAGATCGGGCCGCGCTGGAAGGTGAACGACTTCCGACCCGCCTCGTCCTCGACCACGATCGTGGTGCCGACGATGTCCGCCGGCATCAGGTCGGGCGTGAACTGGATGCGTGAGAACGCGGTGTGGATCGCGGCGGACAGCGCCTTGACCATGCGCGTCTTGCCGAGGCCCGGCACGCCCTCGAGCAGCACGTGCCCGCGGGCGAACAGGCTCGCGCAGACGAGCTTGACGATCTCGTGATAGCCGACGATGTCCTTCTGGATCTCGTCGACGAGGCGGTGGAAGTCGGTCCGGAAGGCCTCGACCTTCCGGCGGACCTCGGCGGTGGCGTCGCTCACGGGGCAGCTCGTCTGAGGGGAAGACGGTTCGGGGGTGGCCGGGGCTGGCCGTCGGCGCCGCAGGCGACGGGGGGCGCGCAGCCACCGGCTGCCGGGCTGCGGCGAGGGTGCGGGGCCTCGCGGCGGGGCGGTCGGGACGGCACACGATCCCGCTGCGATCGGGCCTTCGCGGGGCCCCAGCGGCGGGCCGACGGTAGCCGACGCCCGGCCCGGGCGACAGTCCCGACCAGCGCGGCAGATCGCCCGGGCGGCGCGCACCGGCCGGGGGCACGGCCGCGCGCTCCGCTCACTTCCGCGGATCGAACACCAGCTCCTCGACGTGCGCCTCCGGCCGGGCCGCGGCGGTGATCGCCGCGTCGCGCTCGAGCGCGAGCGCGCGCAGCTCGGCGCACAGCTCCGGGTGCCGCGCGGCGACGTCGCGCTGTTCACCGATGTCGTGCTCCAGGTGGTAGAGCTCGCCCGGTTCGAGCAGCAGCTTCCAGGCCCCCCGCCGGATGCCGGCCAGCTCGCCGCGCGACGCGTAGTAGAGGAACGCGTCGGTCGGCGACTGCGCGCCGGGCTCGCAGCGCAGCAGCGCACGGACGTCGTGGCCGTCGATCGTCCGCTCGGGGTCGAGCGCGGCACCGGCCCACGCGGCGATCGTCGGCAGCAGGTCCATGCTGGTGACGACCTCGCGACACACGGCGCCCTCCGGCAAGGTGCCGGGCCAGGACGCGATCGCGGGCTCGCGCTGGCCGCCCTCCCAGTTGGTGCCCTTGCCGCCGCGCAGCGGTCCGGCCGAGCCGCCGTTCTCGCCGAATTGCAGCCACGGTCCGTTGTCGCTCGTGAAGATCAGCAGCGTGTCGTCGCGGACACCGAGTCGATCGAGCGTCGCGACGAGCCGACCGACGTTGGCGTCGATCTCCTCGATCACGTCGCCGTACAGGCCGCGCGGGCTACGCCCGGCGAACTCGTCGGAGGCGTAGATCGGGATGTGCGGCATCGAGTGTGGCAGATAGACGAAGAACGGCCGGTCGTGGTGAGCCTCGATGAACGCGATGGCCGCGTCGGTGTAGCGCCGCGTCAGCAGCCGCTGGTCCGGCTCCCATTCGACGACCTCCGTCCCGTGCAGCAGCGGCAGCCGGAACGGATAGTCGTTGTCGGGTCGCCTGTGCTGCTGCGCCATGTCGTTCGAGTAGGGCACGCCGAAGAACTCGTCGAAGCCCTGGTCGGTCGGCAGGAGTCCGCGCCGGTGCCCGAGATGCCACTTGCCGAAACAGGCGGTCGCATAGCCCCGCGCGCGCAACACCTCGGCGAGCGTCACCTCGCTCGGAGCCAGTCCACGATCGTCGCCGGGGAACACGACGTGCCGGTGCATCCCGACGCGTTTGGGGTAGCAGCCGGTCAGCAGCGCCGCCCGCGACGGCGAGCACAACGGAGCGGCGACGTAGAACTGCGTGAGCTTCACACCGCGGGTCGCGAGCGCGTCGAGGTGCGGCGTGTGGAGCGTCGGATGGCCCTGGCACGACAGGTCGCCGTAGCCCTGGTCGTCGGTGAACACGATCACGACGTTCGGCGGCCGCCACTCCTGCGCGCTCGCGGTCGGTAGGACCATCCCGGCGAGCACCGCGGAGAGGCCGGCGAGCAGCCGTGCTGACGAGTTCGGACGAGGGTGTCGCATCGATGGGATCCCAAGAGGTGGCGGCGGCAACGGCTCGGGCCGCACCCGTCGTGGGGGCGGACAGGCGCCGGAAGCGGCAGGGCACCGCGGTCGAATGGTCGCATCCGGAAGGGTCCGCCGCGACCCTGGGCACCCAGCCGTGGCAGGGATCCGCGGAGTCGTTGGCGCACGAGCGCCGGCCGGTGTTCACCGGCGTCGCGCCGGACTCCCCCTGATGCACGCGGATGCCGCCGAGTGGAGGCTCAGATCGACCGCAATCGTTCGATCGCCTCACGCTCGGAGCGGCTCGTGTAGCCGGACTCCATCAGGTCGACGAGGAGCTCGATCAGTCCCGGGTCGGCGGCCTTCAGCACACGCAGCAGCCGGTCGGGTGCACGCTGCACGTACTCGAATGCAACGTCGTCGCTGTCCGACGGATGAGCGTCCCGCAGCCGCTCGAAGATGCGCCTGGTCCGAGCGGGGTTGTTGCCGATGCCGACGAGGTACTCCGCGAGGCCCTGCTCGTCCATGCCGACCGTCAGCCCGAACCCGCCCCAGCGGAACCGGTTCACGACGAACTCCGCGTCGTGCCGCATGTAGTGCTGGAAGGCGTGGCCCGCGACGAAGCCGACCTTGGAGCTCGAGAGGTCCGTTTGCAGGTCGAGCCAGCTCCCAGGGTCGAACGTGAATGCGTTGTTGACGCGCGTGATGTTCGGTGGCCAATAGCGGCACGGCGAGCCGAAGCTGTTGACCTCGACCCCCTTTCAGCGCCTCGCTCCCCATCGCGATAGCCACCGCGGTCAGGGCATTCGACATGATCAGGTTACCCTGGCTGTGGCAATAGATAGCGACGCGCTGCCGATCCACGCCACCGACACCCACCAGCAACGAGTAGAGCGCGAACGTGGCGGCATTGTTTTCGATCAGCTGGCAACGGCAGAGTGGATCGTGCCGATCACAACAGCCGCTGCCGGGTCCAGACCGGCGGTAGCTACCGCGTCGTGCCGGCGGGCGGGTTGACGCTGGCTCAACGCCGCGGACGACCGCATGGGCGAAGCTGCATACGCGATAGTCAATCTAGTTGAGCAGGGCTAGGCGTTGCAGACCGAGGTCGCGACCGCGTCCGACTTCAATGTGCGGACCGTGCGACGCAACCAGCGGTGCTTCGAGTGCGGTGGCCTAGCAGCGCTGAGTCGATGCGTCAGCTATCCGAAGGGCGTGTCACCGCTTTCTCGGTCCGAGGACCTTGCGACCGATGTGCGCCCTCCGTCGACGCACGAGTCACGAGCCCTCGACCAACTTCAGATCGATCGCGCGAGCCGACAGGTCCTGTGCCATCTCGATGATCGCCTCCTTGTCCTCGGGCCAGCCAACGATGTTGGCGTGGCGTGGCGGATCGTCGTCCGGTTCGAACCGAAGGCCGACATCGAGAACCGCTCGAGCCGCGAAGACTCCCCATCCGTGCAACCCTCGTTTCTCGCCCACCTGACGCTTGCCGATCGCGAGCACAGACCGGTCGGTGAGGCCGCCAATCCGGAAGACCGACGTTTTTCCGTCTTTGGCGGGCATCACGCCGGATGGCTTTACCCTCTTCTTCGTCCTCGCGAACTGGTTGCTCGATGTGAGGAATCGCGCAAGTTGTTCGCCGCGGCCGACCCCGAGCTTGAGCGCTCGCCTAACGCTGACAGACGCGAGCGAGCGACAGCGCGACAGCATCTGGAACGGTGCCTTCAAAGATCTCGCTGCCGCGAGTTCGACCCGATCCGAAGATCCCGGAGTAGGCGATTCGACCTCGTTCATTGATCGCTAGTGTGAGGATCCAGCGCGGCGACGATTCCCACTCGAACACCACTTCGCCCGCGGGCTCGACTTGGACATCGACCGACCTCTGCAGTGCGAGGGGCAGGGCGTTCAGAAAGCTGCGGGCGTACTCTTCTGTCGCAAGATCAACGTCGGCGTCGATCTTCCACGCTTCGGCAAGCGCCGCCTGCAGCTTCTCCTCGGCGTCAGCAAGCGACACGCTGGTGTCGGGCCGAGCCGCATCTCGAAGTGAGCCACGCAGTCGATCCGCGTCCTCGCTGATCGCACGGTCCGCAACGGGGTAGCGGAGGTCGAGCGGAATGCTGATTGCTGTCATCCGAAGCTCGCGAGGGTTGATTCAGTGAGGCTGCTGAAGAACGCCTTGTTCTTGAGCGCACGGAGGTGCGTGAGTGTCGCCTCGATGCCGGCATCCATGGGACTCCATTCTCCGTGCTCCCAAGCTTCGATGTCGAACAACAGCACCAGGTCAGAAGCCGGATGAGGCGGTTCGAGCGATTGAGTGACCTTCACCAGGCTGTGCGATTCGGGATCGCGGATCACGACGCTGGTTAGGAAGCCCGTGAGGTCATGATCCAGTTCCGCGGGCACCGGAATCGGCGAACGGAGGTACTGTCCCAGCTCGACGTGCATCCCTTGAAGTCGAATGTGGTTGATGTATCGAACGGCAACTCGCTTCACGGTCTCCGGCTCGAAGACATCGACGAACAGGCGCCACAACTTCATCGCCTCCGGGAAGACCGTGTCCCAACCGGTGTAGGGGCGCAACCGGTTGAGAGTGAATCCGTCGGATCGAAACTGGGCGACCTGAAGCTTGTCCGCGGAGAAGAATCGTCCGCCGAGTAGGCCGAGGTCCCTGGTCTGGGCCTTGGGAGGCTCCTCGCCAATCGCCTCGAGCTTGGTCTGGAACTGCCGCTGCTCGACGCGATGCGGGTAGTCGGTGCGTACCGAATCCGCGATGCCAGCCAGCTTCTCTCGCGAGAACTTGCAGGCATCCACTCGTAGGTCGATCAGCCCCTCCGTGATCGGAGGGTTCTTGAGAGTCCGGACTTCGGGCATCGACGGCGGCAAGAAGCACGGGTGTTGTAGAACGGCTGGCGTGCCGATTGAACTCCGGATGATGCCGGGGCCGAGGGCTCACAACCAGAGGGCCCCGCTCGGCGCTTCCCGCGGGTGCTTCCGCCCCGCAGACGCGCGGCGCCTGGCTTGATCCGGACTGCGACGGCTCGACCGAGTGGCCTCGCTGGCACGCGCTAAGGGTAGCGCACACCCCGACGCACGTTGGAGTCGTTTCCGGGAGTTTGGAGAGAGTTTCGGGGCCCCAACATCCTGGCATCGTTGCGGATCCCGGCTTCGAAGTGGATCGACGGTCCGGCTCCGCGTAGCCCGATCGACCGAGTCGCCAGCAACTCGCCGCGGTTCAGGACACGCGACGGAACGTCGATCTCCCGGCCGCTGCGGCGCAGTACGCCAGGAACGCCTTATCCGGGTTGCGGATGTGCTCGCCAGATCGCCTGCACGCGGCCTTCCACTGCTCGTAGAGGAAGTAGATGTCGTGGCCCGCGGCGACGTGCTTGGCGCGCTCGTAGGTGTCGAGGCTCAGGCGCAGGAAGCTGACCGTATCCGCCTGGCGCGGCAGGACCACCGGCGCCTTGCCGGTGGCGTTCTGCTTCTTGGCGCGGATCAGTTCGTCGCCGTTCCTGGTCTCGAATGTCAACGCGTAGTCGAGCAGCGGACCGTCGGCGACTACCTGCCGGGTCGTTCGGCGACCCGACGAAGTCGATCCTCGTGAGGCCCGGCGTGCTCCGGCGCGCGAGCTGGAACATCGCGTCGACGGTGCGGACCCGGCCGTCGAATGTGAGGCCGACCTGGTCCTGCACGGCGACCAGCCGGGCCTTGTCGGTCATGCATTGGCCGAGGTCCGCCCAGAAGCCGTCGGTCTTGTTGTACGCGCCGATGACCGGACAGCCCTGCAGCAGCGGCAACGCGAGCGCGGAGCTCGCGTGATCCTCGGGCGTGTTCGACATCCCATTGACGAAGATCACCCGTCGACGGCGGTCGAACCAGCTCTGCGCGGCAGCCTCCGGTGATTCGCAGAGATTCACGTCTCCGTCCGTCCCGGGACGGCCGTTGCCCGTACGGATGGTCGGAGCTCTCATGCGGCACCTCCTGCGTGCGTCCGCAGAGTTGATCGCCTGCGCGCGGACCGCCGTCCCGCACCGCTCGCGGCCGGCGACGATAGACTGAGGCGCACCCCGAGTCGCATGTGCTACGTCGTCCATCTGCTGACCGACTCGCCAGCCGACCTCTCGGTGCACGATTCACCGCTGGTCCGCTTCGAGCGGGCGACGGTCGCGTCGCTCGAGGAGGCGCTTCGGCACGGCCGCTCGCTGGTCGAACTGCCGCACCTGTGGTGCGTCGGCACGAGGTCCGGCTGCGGCTGCACGCTGCGCCACGTGGCCACGCCCTGCGCCGACCTCTGGTTCGGTCCGCCGGTGGATTGGTACCCCGAGGGCCAGGACGACCTCGACGCGACCAAGGAGCTGTACGCGGTGCTCGTCCGGCTCGTCCACGCCGGGCATCGCGTCGACGTCCTCGACCACTGGTGGGGTGACGCCGCCGCCGAGTTCGCCGATCTCGACGTGTCGCTCGACCAGGTCGACGCCGAGTCGTTCCGGCTGTTCGACAAGCACCGCTTCCGGCTGCGCGCGTAGCAGCGCCGACCTGGCGCGCACGGAGTCCGCCTGAACCCGGTCGACCGGGAGGATGCCGATTCGGTGCGTCGACACGCGCGCGCCAGCGCCGGACCGGGGCCGGACCCGATCGCTGCGCTGTGATGCGAGTGGGACGACACGTCGCTCACGGGTCATGCAGCACTCTCCCGTGCCGCTGCACATGACCGACCCCACTCCACCGTCGAGCGAAGCGGTGTGCCGCTTCGTGATCGTGTCCGAGGCACTGGTCAGCATCGCCGGCCACCAGCAGCGAGTGGATCCCGTCCGCGCTGCCGCCAGCCGCGTGCAAACCTGCTTCGAAGACTCATCCGGTGAAATCTCGGAGCGGCGGCTGCAGCGATGGCTCGCCGCGCACGCCGAACGCACGGCTGACCCGCAGGCGGGGCCGGCGCGGTCCTTGCGTCCTTCGCAAGGCCCGTGACGGAACCGACCGGCGGGTTCAGCCGTTAGTCATCCCGCAGCTTCATGACAGACGGCTTCGATGTTGTGCCCGTCCGGGTCGAGGACGAACGCGGCGTAATACTGCCCGCTGTACTGTGGGCGTATGCCCGGCGCTCCGTTGTCTCTGGCACCTGCCTTCATGGCTGCGTGATAGAAGGCGTCGACTTGTTGTCGACTCTTGGCCACGAAGGCAATGTGAAGGTGGGCGGGGGTCTCTTCCGTCTGGTAGAGGCAGAGTGAGCTCGTTCCTTCAGGTTGACTAAGCTCGACGCCATTCGGCGGCCAGTCGGTCGCCACCGTTACTCCCAGTGGTTCGAGCGCCTGGAGGTAGAAGGCTCTACTCACTGCGAAGTTGCGGACACCGAACTTGATGTGGTCAAACATCTGTTCCCTTTCTCACACCTCCCGTGGGCGAGGGCCTGCATTCTGCAGCGTAACGCTTGGGCATTCAGCAGCGGGCGCAGCCCGCCCGCTGCAATGCCCTGTTGGACAGCGCTTCACCTGAAGGCCGCGAGGCATGACTCATCCCAGTCATGGCCATCGAGTGACCACTTTTCGTTGCTGGGTGGGAATCCATTTCGACACCAGCCCTTCTGACGATCAAAGTCGAACACCGCGTGAGGGTACCCGTTGATCATGAGGACGGCCTGCCGCCCCGACGGAGACCATCCGATCTTGTACTCCGATGGACGATCCCGATCCGTGACCGATGCGACGTTGTAGATGTGAAGAGCGTCCAGGATCGGTCCGTTCACTGACTCGCACGCGTAGAAGTATCCCGTCTCCCCATCATCCTCGAAGACTACCGCTGCTCGGCCATCTTCGGGCTGCGAGCCGAGCAGAAGCTCGTCCCCTGGTTTGCCCTGCTCAACCCGGTCCACGATGACTGCCATGATCTCCTGTCCAACGGGTCGCCGCTCAGCCGCGGCCGAAGGCCGTCGGCTGCTGCGTCTTGTTAGCCAGCTCCCGCGCGATCCCATGACACGATTGAGTCGGGGCCCGGCAAGACCAGATCATCGTCTCCTGCACCCAGATCATGGATCTCCAGGCCGGTGATGGCATTGGCACGGCCCCAGACGATGACGCCCACCTGACCACCGCGCGGCGTTCTGCCGATTCCATCTCCGACCGGTACTGATCGCTCCTCCGAATGGGCTGCGTCGAAGTCCACGCTCGCGCACCCGCACTCGCATTGCCCCACAATGGCAAGGCCGTGAATTGATGTGGCCGTAGACGCCACGACGGCCTGCACGCCAGCACGCTCGAGTGTCGCTCGGATCACGTCGATCTCGTCTCTTCGGATGGAGCGTCGTTCCGCGATCATCTTCGTCTGGATAACTTTTATTCGACAGGTCCGCATGATCCAGAGTCAGGCAGCGTGCTCGCCCGCCTGACGCCCCGGCGCACCGAGCGGCGCCGAGACCCGACCGGCCGACCGGGGGACTGCCGGGGAGTCGCACCTCCGCGGCGTGCCGACTTGGACGGGTCTGCCTGACGCGGTCCACCGCTGTCACCTCCGGGCAGCCGATCCACGGGACTCCGCACACCTGACGGCCTCCGCCGCAGCACGTGCGTGTAGATCATCGTCGTCGACACGTCCGCGTCGCCCAGGAGTTCCCGCACGGTGCGGATGTCCGAGCCGTCGTCCAGCAGACGAGTCACGAAGGAATACAAAAACGTGTGGCGCGCGACGCACTCCGCTCGACTCCGTAACGCGTCGATCATGTCGTCTCCCGTTTCTCGGAGCCGTCCGCGGGATGCCGCCTCTCGCCCCGAGGACCGCGAACGTAGCGAGGCGGAGATTCGCGCGTCAATCCGTGACTCCCCTCGGCGCGCTCGACAACCCGGCGGCCCGCTGGCCTTCGCGTCGACGCGCGGCTCTCGATATTGCCGGGGCCCGCTGAACCAGCAACCGCCTCGCGCCCTTCGCCATCCGGCCCACGGCGGCCGGCCGACGGCGGCACGACGGGGACGTCGGCGGAGCGGCAGCCGAACGGACGCGCACGGCCGGCATCTGCGGATGGAGCTTGCCTGTGCAGTTCGGGGTCGGGTCGTGGGCTCGACAACGTCGCGACCCTGCAGAGCATCGTGTCGCTTTGCACGCCCAACGGCGTGAGCGGCGCGCTCCGCCTGCACGTTCCGTCGCGCGACTGGCGGGGTGAGGCGTCCGGGGTGAGGCGTCCGACAGGTCACGACCGTGCGGGCGGCTGGACGGAGCGATGGCCTGTCGCGGTCGCGAGCGTCGTCGACGCCGGACGGGGGCGCAGGATCTCGTCCCGGTTCCATTCCCCCGACGCGAGTTCGGGAGAATTGCAACGTGCAGGTCGGCGGCGCCGCGAAGCGTCAGCGACCGTCGCCCGCCGCGGCCGGCTCGCCGGCGGCGGCGTCGGCCGCCGGCAGGTCGTCGGGCTGCATGCGGTCGAAGTAGTCGCGGATGTAGCGGCGGTAGCTGGCCGGGACGTCCTGGCGGTAGATCGCGTCGTCGGCGGCGCGCTTTGCGGCGAGGAAGGCCTCCTGGTAGGCGGTGCGGCTGCGGCTGCCGTCATTGGCGGTGCGCACCTGGCCGAACGACGAGCGGCCCTCCCCCTCGGTCATCTGCACCTCCCGCTCGGGGCCCTCGCTCAGGCCGCGACGCGACGGACCGAGCACCTTCTCGACGTGGCCCTTGCCGGCGTCGCTCGACGGCGCGACCAGCAGCCGCTTCGGCTTCTGGCCGTCCTGCGGCGGCGCCGGGCGCCGCGGGGCGCGGCCGAGCTGGACGTCGTCGAACGTGTCGCCGTCGAAGTCGCGCAGCTTGCCGAGCCGCCCGTCGATGCGGTCGAGGACGTTCAGCACGTCGAGCGTGAAGCCGAGCTCGTTGCCCAGCGCGTCGAGCTGCTCGAGCTCGGCGAGCAGCTCGCGGAGCTGCTGGATGCGCCGCTTCAACGCCTCGATGTCGATCTTGCCGTCGTTCTTCTCCTCGGCCTCGCGGAGCTGCTCCTCGAGCTCGCGGAGCTTCTTCTTGACCTTGTTCGCGGCCTCGCGGAAGCGCCCCGAGTCCATGTCGCGCTTCGCGTCGAGCGCGTCCTCGCCCTTCGCGAGCCGGGCCGCGCGCTCCTGCATCTCGAGACGCTTGCCGTCGAGATCCTGGCGTTCGCGGTCGAGCTGCGAGCTGAGCCGCGCGACCTCGGCCATCGCGTCGCGGCGCGTGAGCTCGCCGTTCTTCAGGCGCTCGGCCAGCTCCCGCAGACGGTCGGCGAGGTCACCCGGCATGCGATCGAGCGCCGTCCCCGGGAGCTCGCTGAGCAGCTCGTCGAGGCGGTCGGCCTCGGCGAGCACCTCGGCGTCGGTCACCGGCGGCGGCGGCGCAGGCGGGGTCGGCCGGTCGAGATACCAGGCACCCATCGCGACGACCGCGACGGCGAGCGGCGCCCAGGCCCAGCGCAGCGAGCGCACCGGCGCCGGCGCGAAGCCGACCCGCACGTCGCGCCCGGCGGCCGCCGCCGCATCCTCGCGGATCGCCGCGACGAACGACGCGCGCTGCGTGCCGGCCTGCGCCTCGGCGACACCGAGCGCGCTGCTCAGCAGGTCCCGGCTGCCGATCGCGTCGTCGTAGCGCTTCGCGATCGCGATCGGATCGACACGCGTGGCGAGTGCCCGCACGGCCGCGATCAGCGGCACCGCCGCGCAAACGGCAACGACCGCGAGGCCGAGTGCACCGAAGTCGATCCAGCCGAGCGGCGTCGCGCACAGCGTCGCGAGCGCGATCGCGCAGCTCGCCGGCAGCACGAGCGCCGCGAGGGTCGACACGAAGCGGGCCCGGCGCCGGCCGCCCGTCAGGCGGTGCACCTGCCGCATCACCGGCGCGAGCTGTGGGCTGTCCGTCATGGCCGCTCTCCGGCCGCGGCTCGCGCCCGGACTCGCCCGGGCACCGCGGCGGGCAGACGGTAGCGGACGCACCACGGCGACGACAGCCCCGGTGCGCGCTCGCCACGCGGCGAGCGTGGCGGATCTCCCGAGCTCAGCTCGTTGCCAGCTCGTAGCCGAAGCGCTGCATGACGGCGCCGGCGACCGCCTCGATCTCCGCGACCTCCGTTGCCGACAGCTCGCGGCGCCAGCGGCCGACGCTCGCCGCGGCGGAGCGGGCGGTGCCGTGCGCGGTGTAGCCGGAGGCGTCCGCCATCCGCGCGCGCTGAGCGGGGTCCACCGGAAGGCCGAGCCACGCGAGGACGCGCTCGGCGTGCTCTACCGGGGCGCCGACGAGGTCCTCGTAGCGCAGCGTGAAGACGTGGCGGCCGTAGCGGGTCAGACCGTCGTAGACGTTGGCCCAGTACGGGCCGACGCTCGCGGCGGTCGCCTCGCCGAGGAAGCGGTTCTCGCGGGCGACCTCGGTGCGGGCACCGAAGCTGCGCATCGAGCACAGCACGTCGCGGGGATCGCGCGCCAGGACGATCAGCCGCAGGTCGGGGTAGACCGCCTGCAACGCGATGGCGGTCTCGGGCTCGGGGAGCTTGTCGCCGAAGTAGCGATAGGCGCGGTCCGGGAACGTCTCGCGGTAGAACTGCTCGAATGCCGCGATCGCGTGCTGCCGGACGATCCGGGCGGCGGTATCGACGTAGGGCGCACCGACGTAGCCGTGCAGCACGACCTCCTCGCCGCGCGCGATGCGGAACGGCTGCAGGTGAGGCACCGCCGCGAGCTCGGTCATCACGCGCAGCAGGTCGGCGACGCCGGCCTCGTTCGTCAATGCCAGCTCGTCGTGCGTGGCGAGCAGCCGGTGCAATGCCGTCGTGCCGCTGCGGCCGGAGCCGCAGACGAACAATGGCGTCGCCCGTTGGCCCGTGGTGCCCGTCGCCTCGGTCATCGCGCGACCTCGCGACTCAGCCGCGCCGCACCAGCTCGACGATGAAGTCGCCGACCTCTCGGGTCGATCGATCACCGCCGACGTCGGCGGTGCAGACGCGCCGGTCGATCGCGGTGCGCACGCACTCGATCAGGAGCGCCTCGTCGTCCGCGTGGCCGAGGTGGGTCATCAGCATGCCGACCGTGAGCACGGTGGCGAGCGGATTGGCCTTGCCCTGACCGGCGATGTCGGGCGCGCTGCCGTGGACGGGCTCGAACATGCCGACGCCGTCGGGGCGCACGTTCGCGCTCGCGGCCATACCGAGTCCGCCCTGCAGCGAGGCCCCGAGGTCCGTGACGATGTCGCCGAACAGGTTGCAGGTGACGACCACGTCGAACTGCGCGGGGTCGCGGATCAGGTTGAAGCAGAACGCGTCGACGTACTGGTGCCCGGTCTCGAGCTCCGGGTAGTCCGTCGCGACCTCGCGGAACACGCGGCCCCACAGCTCGTGCGCGTGGCGCATCGCATTGGACTTGTCGACGACGTGCACTTTGCGCCGGCCGTGGCGGCGCGCGTAGTCGAACGCTGCGCGAATGATCCGCTCGACGCCCTTGCGCGTGTTGAGGTCCTCGTTGATCGCGACCTCGTCGGGCGTGCCGCGCTTGAACTGCCCGCCCATTCCCACGTAGACGCCCTCGGTGTTCTCGCGGAACACGACCATGTCGCAGTCCTTCGCGGTGCGGCCCTTGAGCGGCATCAGCGAGTCATGCAGGCACGCGACCGGGCGGATGTTGCAGTACAGGTCGAAGCCGAACCGCAACCCGAAGATGATGTCGCGCGCGTGCTCCATGCCGGGCACGCGGGGGTCACCCATCGCGCCGAGCAGCACGGCGCTGCACTCGTCGCGGATCGTGTCGCGCACCGCAGCGGGGAAGGTCGTGCCGTCGCGCAGGTAGCGGTCGGCACCGAGATCGAAGTGCAGCAGCTCGAGCGGGCGGCCGCGTGCGTCGCGCAGCGCCTCGAGCACCTTGACGCCCTCGGCGACGACCTCGGTGCCGATGCCGTCGCCGGGGATGACCGCGATCTTGTGGACGGTTGCGCTCATGGTGGGAGGGCCGGGCAATGTCCCCCGCCGGGGCGCCCGCCGCCAGCCCGAGCCCGCGATCCGCACGGCGGTCGGCGCCGGCCGTCGCCCGTCGCCGCACCGCGGTCGGCTCGAGTCGAGGCGGCCGGCTGGCCGATACCCCAGCGAAGCCGCGCGAGCGGCGCCGCCCGCCATGTCAGGTTCGCAGTACGAGATCCAGGCGGCGATCCGACGGGTGCTGACGCGCCATTGGATCGATCTCGACCGGGTCCGCTTCGGCGCGTTCCGGGGCGTCGTGCGCGTGAGCGGAGAGCTCCGCGCGGCGGTGCCGTCGGCACCTGATCCCTCGGCGTCGCTCCTCGATGTGCTCCGGTCCGAGATCCTCCGGATCCGCGATGTGAAGGGAGTCGCGTTCGATCTCGATAACTGGGTACGCGACGGCGAGGGCCGCCTCGTGCCCGCGGAGCGCCGCGTCAGCCTGTTCGGCGACGACGGCGCGCGGGGCGAGGACGTCGGGACCGCCGGCGCCGCGACGGGGGAATCGGCTGATGGATGAGTGGCTGGACGAGCTGACCTGCGCAACCCGCGAACGACCCCGCCACGCCGACGGGCTGTGCCTGCTCGGCGACGCGCTGGCGAGCGCCGGCCGCGCCGCGGAGGCGCGCGCGGCCTACGAGCGCGCGCTCGAGATCAATCCGAGCTACCGCGACGCCGCGATCGGGCTCGCGTTCGCGCTCGGCGAGTGCGTCGACTTCAGCGCGGGCTTCACCGCCTTCCGCCGGCTGTTCCCGATCGCCGCGCACGATCCGCTCGCGCCGTTCGCGCTCGGCGTGTACTGCCTGCGCGGTGGCTGGGTCGCGACCGGCATCGAGCAGCTGGAGCGCGCGGCCGGCCTCGCTCCGCGGCTGCCGTTCGTCGCGCTCCACCTCGCCGCCGCGCGCGCCGCCACCGGCGACGACGACGAGGCCGAGCGCTGGCTCGAGCGCACCCGGCAGGCGACCCGCGCACTCGGCGCGGAGCCGCCCGAGCCGCTGCGCGCCGAGCTCCCCGACGGCTTCGCCGCGCCGGGCCTGATCGCCGTGCGCATCGCGCGGGCGCGCGAGCGGCTGCGCGCGGGCCACGAGACCTCGGCGCGCGCCGCGCTCGACGCGGCGTGGCGCCAGTTCCCCGGCCACTGGCGCCTGCTGCTCGAGCTCGGGCGACTCGCGGCGGCCGACGGCCGGCGCGACGACGCGCTGCGCTCGCTGCGCGCGGCCGCCACCGTCAGCGACGACTGCCACGAGGCACAGGTCGAGACCGCGCTGATCCACACCGAGGCCGGCGAACTCGCCGAGGCGCTGCCACACCTGGAGGCCGCCGTGGCGCAGCGACCGACGTTCCCCGACTACCGCTTCCAGCTCGGCACGCTGCTGGCCGATCTCGGTCGGCTCGACGAGGCGGCGAGCGAGCTGGGGCTCGCGCTGGCGCTCGAGCCCGACTACGGGCAGGCCGCGGTGGCGCTCGCCGAGGTGCAGGCCCGGCTGGGTGCCGGCGACGACGCGCTGCGCACGCTGCTCGCGGGCCGCTGGCGCGACTGGCCGGAGACCTTCGGGCTGCACGCCGAGCTGCTCGCCGGGGAGGGCCGCTGGGACGAGGCGCTCGGCTACGTCGAGCGCGTGCTCGCCTGGGACGCCGCCGATCCGGCCGCGCTCGAGCTGCAGCTACGGCTGCTCGCGCGCTGCGGCACCTGATGCGCCGCTCCGAGCGCGCGGGCGGGGGGCCGTATCGCGATGGCGTCGTCGCGCCGGCCGGGGCCGCGACCGGTCAGTTCAGCCGCAGCTGGTAGACCTGGATCTTGCGGTACAGCGTCGCCCTGCCGATCCCGAGCAGCTGGGCCGCACGGCGGACGTTGCCCTTGGTCGCCTTCAGGGCGCGCGCCAGCAGCCGCTTCTCCTCTTCCTGGAACGGCCGGATGTCGTCCTCGCCGAGCGCGGCATCGACGTCCTCACCGCCGATCTGGTCGGTCAGGCCCTGGACGTCCGGCGGCGGCTGCACGCCGGTCGACGGACCGAACAGGTGCACGCGGTCGATCGGGCCGCCGTCGGCGAGCTGGTGCGCCCGCAGCACCGCCTGCTTGAGCTGGGCGGTGTTGCCGGGCCACGGGTGCGCCTCGAGCAGGATCATCGCGCCGGGAGTGAAGCCGCGATCGGGCAGGCCTTCGCGCTCCGCGGAGCGGGCCAGGAAGTGGCGGGCGAGCAGCGGGATGTCCTCGCGGCGCTCGGCGAGGCCGGGCACGACGACGGGGAACACGTTCAGCCGGTAGTAGAGGTCCTCGCGGAAGGTGCCCTTCGCGGTCAGCTCGGCGAGGCGGGCGGCGGTCGTCGCGACGATGCGCACGTCGCGCCCGGCGCCGGCGTCCTTCAGGTAGCGCACGAGCCGCGACTGGCAGCGCGACGACAGGCGATCGACGTCCTCGAGCACGAGCGTGCCGCCGGCCGCGCTCTGGATCGCGTCGTCGAGACCGGCTTCGGTGAGCCCGTCGCAGTCGACCGCGCGCAGGGTCCCGCACGAGCGACGCCCGTTGCGATGCACGAGCTCGGCGATCAGCGACTTGCCGACGCCGGGCTTGCCCTCGATCAGCACGGTCGCGTCGTTCAGTCCGGCACGGCTGATCACACCGCCGAGCCGCCGCACCGCGGGGCTGCAGCCGATCAGCTCGGCGGGCGCCTCGCCAGGCCCCCCGTTGCCACCGCTCTCCGCCAGCCGCGACTCGAGCGCCCGCAGCCGCCGCGCGAGGCGGTGGTTGTCGGCGACGACCAGCAGGGCGGCGACCGCCTGGCGGGCGGTGCAGGGCTTCGTCAGGTACGCACGCGCGCCACGGCCCAGCGCGTCGACCGCGTCCGCCTCGCGCTCCGCCGGCGCGGCGATCACGATCGTGCCGGTCCGCACGCGCTCGTCGAGCACCTCGTCGCGCCACGCACTCGACGCGGACGGCTGGCCGGGGAGATCGACGAGCACTGCGTCGAACTCCTCGCGCGAAGCGGCGGCGACGTAGCTGTCGCGGTCGGTCGCCACCTGCACGGTGGCGCCGTGTTGCGCGAACAGCGTGACGAGGTCGCTCTCCGCTCCGGCCGAGCCTGTGCACACCAGAATGCGCACCCGCTCGCGCCCGGTCGCGATCGCAGCTTCCCCGGTTCGGCTCTGCAGTCCTACGCTCATGGGCTCCCTGAACCTGATCGGTCGCGGCGCGCACCGAGGTGAAGCAGAAGCTGGACGGCCGGCGCGAACGGCAGCGCGGCAGGCGGTCGCCCCACGCTGGCGGATCTCCCCGCCGCGGACCCAGAGGAGCGGGGCGGATCGCCGGCGCGGCGCCAGTCGGTCATCATGTGCAGCCGGCCGTCGCCCCCGGCCCCGAGGAGAACCCGCCATGCCCTGCCACCGAACGCACCGCGCACTGCTCGCGCTGCCGCTGCTCGCGGCCTCGCTCGCCGCCCAGCAGATCGAGTCCTTCCACTTCGACCTGACGACGCTCGGCGGCCAGCGCATCCAGCAGTCACAGTTCGAGCACAGCGTGCTGCTCGTCGACTTCTGGGGGACCTGGTGCGGCCCTTGCGTCAGCGCGGTCCCTGCACTGCAGCGGATGTATGCGAAGTACAAGCACCACGGCCTCGAGATCGTCGGCTTTGCGTACGAGAACGCGCCCCCCGAGCAGGCTGCCGCGCAGCTGCGCGAGTTCGCGGCGGCTCGCGGGCTCACCTACCCGCTCGCGCTCGGCACGCCGGCCGAGAAGGCGCAGGTGCCCGGCTTCCGCGGCTACCCGACGCTGCTGTTCTTCGGGCGTGGCCTGCAGTTCCGGAAGCTCGACGTCGGCTTTGGCCCGGAGTTCGAGCGCGAGCTCGAGCGCTGGATCCGCGTCGAGCTCGGCCTCGACGCGCCGGCGCCCGAGGGCGATCCGGCGGCCGGCGGGGACGAGCGGCGGCCAGCGCCGCCCGACGCGTTCGACGAGCCGGACGACACCCCCGAGCCGCTGCCCGCCGGCGTGATCTTCAAGCCTGGCGACGGCGACGTCGGGTTCGCGTTCGAGGAGGACGACGTCGACGGGCAGACGCTGCGCTTCGCGGATCTGCGCGGCGCGCCGGTCGTCCTCGCGCTCACCTCGACGTGGGACCCGGAGGCGGTCCACACCAGCGAGCTGCTGCAGGCGCTGCACCGCGACTACTCCGAGCGCGGCGTGCACGTGATCGCGGCGAGCCTCGAGCTCGCGCGCGACCGCCAGCGGAAGGTCGCGGCGATCGCGAAGTTCCGCGAGGAACACGGCCTGCGCTACCGGCTGTTCCCGGCCGGGCTGGCCTTCCAGAAGAAGATCCACCTGTTCACCGGCGTGCCGCTGCTGCTCGTGTTCGACGGCGACGGCACCCTGGTGCTGCGCGAGAACGGCGCGAGCGACGAGATCGCCGCCAAGGTCCGCGCCGCGGTCGACGCTGCGCTGCCGAAGGACGGCGGCTGACGGCGGCCGCACGCCGCGCGACCGGCCCGGAATCGGCTCCATCCACGGGCGCGCTACGGCCGATGGGACCGGCATGGTCCATCGCGCGACGCTGCTCTCGCTGCTCGCCCTCGGCGCCGTCGCCTGCGGCTGCTCGGCCCCCGGGGCGCGCGTCCATCTCGGCTACATGCAATCGCAGGTCTCGGGCGAGCTCGCGCTCGCTCCGTCCAGCGGGCTGCCGCTCACCTCGCCACTCGCGATCGACGTCGAGAGCGGGCTGGGGCTCGACGAGCCGGCGCCGTCCGTCCTGGTGCGCGCGGAGCTCGATGCCGGGCCGGTGCGCGTCACGGCGTCGGCGTTCCAGTACAGCGAGAGCGGCAGCGGCACGCTGACGTCGTCGTTCGGCAACATCCCGATCAATGCGGACGTCGACAGCGACCTCGACTTCGTCGCACTGAAGACGGCCGCGACGTTCGACATCCTCGACCTCGGCCCGGTGCGCATCTCGCCCGGCATCGGCGTCGACCTGTTCGACATGAAGGCGAGCGTCACCGAGCGCCTGACGCAGACGACCGAGGACGTCGACGAGCTGTTCCCGATCCCGATGCTGTTCCTGCAGGGCGAGGTCGAGGTCGGGCCGGTCGGCGCGATCGTCGACATCGGCGGGATGGACGTCGGCTACGGCGACTTCTCCGGCACCTTCATCGACATCGAGGCGCTGGTCTACTACGAGCCGGTCGAGCACGTCGAGGTGTTCGCGGGCTACCGCTGGATCAGCCTCGACGCCGACGGCACCGTCGACGACCAGGATTTCGTCGCCGACCTCGTGATCCAGGGCTGGTTCCTCGGCGGCGGCGTCAGCTTCTGAGCCGGGTCGTCAGCGCGGTGACCAGCTCCTGGAACATCCGGTCCTCCTTGACGCGCTTCTGGATCCTGCTGACCGCGTAGATCACCGTGGTGTGATCGCGGTTGCCGAAGAACCGGCCGATCTCCTCGAGCGAGTGCTCGGTGTTCTTGCGGCACAGATACATGCAGATCTGACGGGGCAGGCTGACCGCCTGGGTGCGGCCCTTGCCGGTCAGCTCGCGCGCCGACACCGAGAAGTGCGCGGTCACGGCGCCCATGATGTCGCTCAGGGAGAGCTTGCGGGAGCGCGACACGACGACGCCCTTGAGCGCCTCCTCGGCCAGCTCGCGGGTCAGCTCGCGCTCGGTGATCGACGCGACGCCGATCACCTTGATGACGGCACCCTCGAGCTCGCGGATGTTGGTGTCGATGCGCTCCGCGATGAACCACGCCACGTCGTCCGGCATCTCGGTGTTGCGCAGCCGTGCCTTGCGCTTGACGATGGCGACGCGCGTCTCGAAGCAGGGCAGCTCCATCTCGGCGACGAGGCCCCACTTGAAGCGCGACACGAGCCGTTCCTCGATGGTCGGGATCTCGGTCGGCGAGCGGTCCGACGAGATCACGATCTGGCGGTTCGTGTTGTAGAGCGCATTGAAGGTGTGGAAGAACTCCTCCTGCGTCTTGTCCTTGTTCGCGAGGAACTGCACGTCGTCGATCACCAGCACGTCCACGCTGCGGTGGAACTCGCGGAACGCGTCGAGCGCGCCGTTCTGGATGCTGTGGATGAACCGGTTCGTGAAGTCCTCGCAGCTCATGTAGAGCACGCGCGCGGACTCGCGGCGCCGGCGCACCGCGTGGCAGATCGCCTGCAGCAGGTGGGTCTTGCCGAGCCCGACGTTGCCGTGGATGAACAGCGGGTTGTAGGCGCGACCCGGGTTGTCGCCGACCGCGAGCGCCGCCGCGTGCGACAACCGGTTGCACGGACCGACGACGAAGGTCTCGAACGTGTAGTTGCGATTCAGTGCGCTCGTGCCTTCGCCCGTGCGCGCGACCTGTCGGCCCGGCTCCGCCTCGACGTCGGGATCGACCGCGCCGCCGAGTGGAGCGCGCAGCACCGCAGACGGGCCCGCGCTGCCGGGCTGCAGGCCGACCGCATCCACCCGCACCGCCGGCTCGTGGGCCGGCTCCGCAGCGTCGATCGCACGCTCGAACGAACCGTCCGGATCCGCACCCGGATCGGCGTCGGCCGCGGGCAGCGCGCCGTTGCGCCGCGCGGGCAGCACCGCGTCGGCGAGCTCGGCCGCCCCAGGCACGCGGTCCGGCGCGGCGTCGACCCGGATCACGACGTCCTCGGCATCGATGCCGAGCACCGCGACGAGGCTCGCGCGGAGCGGGCCCAGGAAGTTCCGCCGGATGCGGTCGCGCGCGAACACGCTCGGCGCGCGGAACGAGAACTCGTACCCGTCCGCCGCGACGAGCTCGATGTTCTGACACCACGACTCGAAATGATCGGCACGCACCCGGCTGCGAAGCTGCTCCTGAACCTGTCTGTGGACTGCCGGAAGATCGAACGAGGACCGCTCGGTGTGGGAGGACACGCGAGTTCTCTGGGGCCGGGGGTTTGGCGCAGCTCGCGTCGACCGATCGGGGGGTGGTCGGCGCGGGCCACTCGGGATGGAGACCGCGAACGGAGAGCGGGCACGAGGTCCGGACACACCGACCGGGCACGAAGACCGGGCACGGCGTCCGCCGCGGGCCGCGAGAGCCCTCGCGGCACGCGCCGGCCAGGCACGCCCGGAATGCCGCGCCGCGAGGGGAGGGCGTCATACCCTTCATCGCGTCTTGACGCAAAGCGAGACGTGCGGTGACCGGCACCGCGCGCATCCAAACCGTTGCAGCACAAGCGCTCTTTCGGCGCTCGGCTTTTTTGGAGCCGGGGCGCGCGCGACGTCGCACCACGCGGGTGACCCGCGCGACGCGCGGCGCGGATCCTCGCGCGCGACGCGCGTTGCCGGAACAGCAATCCCGCGCAGGTCGATACCCTTCTTCCCTAGATCGTCGAACTTCTCACGTCGTTCACCTGCGGCGCATCGCGAGACGCGCGAGGATCGCTGCCGTGCGACGCCCTGCGGAGCGGCCGGACTCCGCGCTGTCGCGCGCACCGAAGCTGAAGCGCACGCATCTGCGCGCGTCGTCGTCGCACAGGCCGAGCGCGGTCAGGATGCGCGGTACCGACGCCGCGCCGGACGAGCACGCCGAGCCCTGCGATGCTTCGATCCCGCCGAGGTCGAGCGCGGGCAACAACGACCGTCCCTCGACGTCGTCGACCCGGACCGTCCAGGTGTTCGGGAGCGCGCGCTGGGGCGGCGTGATCGAACGGACGTTCGCTAGGGACGCGAGCTCTGCCGCGAACGCATCGCGGGCAGCCCGCATCGCGCGGGCGCGCTGCTCCTGCTCGTCGATCGCGAGTCGCAACGCGCGCGCCGTCGCCGCCGCGAGCGCCACGCTCGGCGTCCCCGCGCGCAGCCCCCGCTCCTGACCGCCACCGAGCAGGAGCGGCCGCGGCCGCCGACCACCGCGCAGCACGAGCACGGAGCCGCCGCGCAGCCCACCGCACTTGTGCGTGGAGAACGCGATCGAGTCGGCACCGGCGAGCACGTCGTCGAGCGGCACGCGGCCGAGCGTCTGCGCCACGTCGACGTGCAGCGGCGCGCCGAGCGCGCGCGCGACCGCTGCGGCGGCGCCGATCGGCTGCAGCGCGCCGGTCTCGCTCTGCGCGTGCACGAGGCACACGAGTCCGATCGGGGGCTGCGCGTCGGCCGCCGGCGCCGCGACGACCGCGCGCGACTCGGCGTCGACCGACCACGCCCGGATACCGCGCCGTTGCGCGGGCTCGTGGACCGCGGCGTGCTCGACCGCGGCACACAGCACGGCGCGATCCGGAGCGCCGAGCCCGTGCACGGCGAGGTTGCTCGCCTCGGTTCCGCTCGCCACGAACACCACGCCGTCGGCGTCGACGCCGAGCGCCGCCGCGACCTCGGCGCGGGCGGCCTCCAGCGCGGCGCGCGCCGCCCGGCCGCTCGCGTGCAGGCTGCTCGCGTTGCCGGGGTAGGCGGCCTCGACCTCGAGGAAGCGCGCCAGCACGCGGGGATCGACCGGCGTGGTCGCATTGTGGTCGAGGTAGGCGCGCTCGCTCGCGTGCATCGTCCCTCGCCGCTGGTCACCGGGCGCGGACCACGCGGTCGTACAGCGCGAAGTAGCGCTCGACGACGCGCGACATCTCGAACTCGTCCACCGCGCGCTGGCGCGCCGCCGCGCTGGCGGCGCGGTGGGCGGCGGCATCGTCGAGGAACGACAGCGCGGCCTCGGCCATCGCGGCGGGGTCCGCGAGCGGCACGAGCCGACCGGTCGGGCCGAAGACCTCGCTGACGCCACCGACGTTCGTGCTGACGCAGGGCACGCCACAGCTCATCGCCTCGAGCATCGACAGACCGAAGCTCTCGGTCTCCGAAGCCGACAGGAACAGGTCGGCGTCCGCGAGCAGCTTCTCGAGCGCGTCGATCGACAGCGAGCCGAGCGCATCGACGCGGTCCGCCACGCCGAGATCGGCGGCGACCGCCAGCGCGTGCTCGCGATCGGGGCCGTCCCCTGCGATGCGCAACCGCGCGGGCACGCGCGACGCGACGATCGCGAACGCGCGCACGATGTCGGCGACCCGCTTGACGGGCCGCAGGTTGCTCGCGTGCACGAGGATCCGCTCGCGATCGGGCCGGTCGTAGAAGCGTCCCGCCGTGCCGGGCTTGAACCGCGCGGTGTCGACGAAGTTCGGGATCACCTCGAGCGGCTCGCGGAACCCGAACATCAGCTGCGTCTCGTCGGCCAGGAAGCGGCTGACCGCGGTCACGGCGGCCGACTGCTCGAGCGCGAAGCGCGTCGGTCGCATGTAGGCGCGATCCGCGCCGACGATCGTGATGTCGGTGCCGTGCAGCGTGGTGATCCAGCGCAGCTGCCCCTTCCCCATCGCGTTGGCGAGGTACGCGCTGACCGCGTGCGGGATCGCGTAGTGCACGTGGAACAGGTCGAGGTTGGCTTCCTCCTGCACCTCGAGCATGCGCGTCGCGAGCGCGAGGTCGTAGGGCGGGTAGCGGAACAGCGGGTAGGCCGACACCGACACGCCGTGGAAGCGGAGCCCGGGCGCGGGTCGCGACAGGCGGGCCGGCCGGTCGTAGCTGAGCAGGTGCACCTCGTGGCCACGCCGCGCGGCTTCGAGCGCGATCTCCGTCGCGACGACCCCGCTGCCGCCCACCGTGGGGTAGCAGACGACACCGATCCTGAGCGGCGCTTCCGCGGACATGCGCGGAGTCTAACGCCGCGCGCCGGCGTCGCGCCGCTCACACGGGATCGGGGACCACCGGCAGCTCGAACGCGATCGCGAGCTGCTCGCCGGCAGCGATCGTCGCACGGCCGCCGAGCTGCTCGACCACGTCGACCAGCGACGCGCAGGACGGCGCGAGACCGGCGATCCGCTTGCGGCTGCGCTCGGGGCGCGTCGGAACGACGGCGATGTGCAGTCCGAGCTCGGTGGGGCCCGCGACGGTCTCGACCCGCACCTCGTCGCCCGGGGTCGCCGCACGGATCGCCAGCCCCAGTGCGCGCTCGATCGCGGCGAGCAGCGCCGGCCCCGCGGTGCGCGGCGCGCGGGCGTCGTCCGCGAACGCCGTGCGCACGACGAGCGGCTTCGAGACACCGCCGAGCACGTGGAACAGCGTCGCGGCGACGATCCGGTGGAACGGCGGCGGCTCGCCCGGCGCGCCCTGCTGGAGCGCGGTCAGGAACGTATCCAGGGCGCACTGGAGCTCACCGAGATCGTCGTCGAGGCTCTCGAGCAGCTCGGGGGCCAGCGCCGTGTCGATGCCCGCGGACGCGCGCCGCAGCGTCGCGACGATCCGCTCGAGCGACGCATCCAGGGCGCGCTCGCGGTCCGCCACACCATCTCGGGGCCCGTCCGGGGCCGGATCGCCGTGCTCGGATCGCGCCGCTGCCATCGGTCGAGCTATCGACCGATCACGGCCGCAGCGTGAAGTCGTCCTCGCGCGCCAGCGTCGCGGACGAGCTGCGAGGACGGCAGCCGACACGCGCGAAGACACCGCACACGGAACCTCGATCGCGGCGCCGCTGCGCCTCGCATGAGCTGATGGCCCGCGGCTTCTTGGGAGACGTTCCGGTGTGCCCGGAGTGCCAGGCTCGCCGTCAGCTGCTGACGTGGCCGCCGCGCAGTGGCTGCAGCCTTCTGCGGAGGCTGGCGGACGGCGGATGCCGCGAACCACTTCGCGGGTCCAGCACCGATCCGCGCACGATCGTCCGGGGGTCGACCCGGCCGGACCTGCCTGTCGCTCTCCACGCAGGACCGGACCACGCCCGCTGGGACCGCGCGACTCGCGGGCGGCGAACGTCCGAGCTGCAGCTCGCGTAGCCTCCGGCGCGAGAATCGTGGACGGGCGGTCGCAGCCGCCCCTCCACGGCGTCGACATGGAGGACGCTGCTTGCCGATCTCCATCGCGGCGTCGTTCCGCGACGACGAGCGGATACCCGGACGGCCGGCTCACTGACTCTCGAGGACGCGGAGTTCCCTCGATCTCGCCGGACGCACGCGGCGCAATAGGATGGAAATGGTGCGTCGACCCACGCCGCGTCGGCGTGGTCGGTTCGCCAGCCGGCGGCCACCTCGGGTCGCCGCTGCCCGCGCACTGGCACCGCCGTGGCGCGACGGGAGGATCCGCTGGATCGCGAGTCCGGCCCACGCGATCCAGGCATCCCGTGCTACCCGGTGATCGGTCTCCGTGACCACCTCGTGGACGGGTCGTCAGCGTTGCCGGCCTTGCGGAAGAGAGCCGCGAAGGAGTCGATCAGAACGTGGCGCCGGTCTGACTCGCAGGCACCGGCCTGGACTCGAGCCGCATGCCTCGCAGGATTCTCCGCACCGACCGTGACCCGTGCCGCGGTCCCCGCCACTGGTCCGCGTGGCCGTCCATCCGTGGCTGAACCAACATCGACGGAGGCCGGCCGGCGCTCGATACCGGGTACTCCAGCAGTACCTCGCGACCTCCCTCGCCCGCACCGATGCGGACCTCGACCCCTGGGTGGTGTCCGTCCCCCCGCTTCGCGTGGCGCGAGCTGCACGACGACCTGCTTGCGGCCAGCTCGCGGCGTGTTCGGCGACGGTCGACTGCCCCGGTTGCGCGTTCGACGAGCTCGTGGCGTTCCGCTGCGAGCATCCGGATTCGGTCCGTCCCGCGGTGGACGTCGGATGGCCGCCACGGCTGCCTGGAGCATCGATCAGGTGTTCCCCGAGATCCCCGCGCGCCAGGTCGTCCTCGGCCTGCCATGCGAACTCCGCGTTCTGCTCGCCCGCGACCCCGAGCTGCTGCTCGCGGTGCGGAGCATGTTCGTGCGGCGGCACTTCGTTCGTGACCGGGGGTTCGCAGTCGGGCGCGCTGGGTCGCGCGGAGCGTTCACTACACGGACGACAGTACCCCGACGGCAATGCCCGGACGACGATACCCGGACGACGATGCCCCACCCACGCGTTCCGGTCCACTGCCTCGAACGCCTACCGTAGCGCTGCCACACCGCTGGTCGAATATCGGTCACGAGCTCACTGCTGCGCGAGCGCGGAAATGGCTCGCGGAGCGATCCCGCATGGAGATCCCGTGCGCCGTCCTGTCACGCTACGCGGACCGGGCACGATCCTGCACGCCCACGAGCCACGTGGCGGCTCGATGCCATCGCGGTTCGCGAGACGGCCAGCCGGAAGTCAACAGCAATCAGAGAACGTCGTGCACGCCGGGGGGAAGCCCTCTGGTCGGGTGTGGCCGAAGGCCCAGAGGGGAGAGCGGATGAACAGCTGCCGATTGTGAGGCTGCTCGAAGTCGTGGCCGCAGCAGGAGATCTCCACATACTCGCGGGAACGGGCGGAGTCCGCGTTCTCGTAATACCAGAACGCCTGCTGGGGCAGGACGACGCGGTCGTTGTCGCCGATCAGTACCCGCACGTCGCCGCGGAATCGCCTCAGCCCCGGGAGAATGAGCTCGCGGGGTACGTCGAACGAGGGGGCCACCAGCAGGATCGCGTCGATGCAGGGATACTCGGCGGCGAGGGCCGCCACCGCGCCGGCGCTGGAAGAGTAGGCCATGACCTGCAGGCGCGGGTCGGAGGTGATACAGAAGCTGTGTGCCTCCCGGAGAGTGAACGCCAGCACCTGCCGCAGGCTCTCCAGGATCAGAGCCGCGTAGTCGCCGCGATGATCGTAGGGATCGTCGTACCGCACCGCTGCCCCCAACCCGGTGCGGATGATCTCCTCCGCCACCGGTGCGTAGTCGAGCGCCTGGCCCGCCAGCGAATCGCAGGCCCCGGGACAGATCACGACCACGCGGTCGCTCTCCTGGGCGTGGATGGCGAGATCGACCTGGAAAGTCCCCCTGGGAATGGTGCTCGGGATGGACGCGATGCGATAGGGGGGCAGTGGCGGCGTTCTCGTGGGGGCGAACTCTCGCTCCGGCACGACCGGCGCATAATGAGATGCCACATAGGTCGGTGGGTTGTCGTTCATGCGCCCGCACGAGAACCCCCTGGTGAACAACGCGAACGCCTTCAACGTCTGACCGAACCGAATGGAACGACCCGGGCGCTTGCAGAAGAAGATACTCCCGAACTCGGCCAGCAGAGCACAGTCCTCGTCGTCGCTCGTATAAGGGATCAGACGGTAGTTCATGGGGCATATCGCCCCGTCGCTTTCCAGACGGCGCAGGAAATCTGCAAAGAGCCGGTTGCCGCTCTCCTCGGTCTGGTTGAGCGCATCGTACGATTCTCCCGAGCGCACCAGATAGCCGGGAAAGTGCAGGTAGGCCATCCCGTTGTCTGCGAGCAGCTGGTTGTGGATCTTCTCCAGCCCCTCGAGCTTGTGCCACATGTAGTGAAACGTGAACACGGATATCACGAGATGGAACTGCATTCCGTCCGACCTATACGCGTTCAGGCCGCTCTCTATGAAGCGGCCAGGCGGGATATACATCTCGTCGTAGCGGTTGAGACCCATCCCCCAGAGCTCGAAATCCCGCGGATCGGCACCGTCCTTTGCCAAGCCCTCCGCGAGCTGGGCCAGCGCCAGTCCGTCTCCACATCCGATATCCAGAACGCGGATTGGCGGCGGGAATCGCCCGTGCAAGGACCGGCAGCATTGCTCGAGGTCGACGTCCAGAATCGAATCGTATCCGTAGTTCGACCGCAGGCCGCGATGGTGACAGGCCCGCCGGTTGATATCGACGACCCGCATGTATAGATCGGGTTCGGTCTTCGGCATGCCCCGAATCTAGCGCGCCCAGACCCTGCCCTCAACCGCGCCACGGCGGGCCTGACGCGGCGGTGCGAACGCGGTACTCGAGCAGCTGTTGCGGCAGACGGGTCGCCGTCGAGGACGGCTGGCTTGGCCACGGACACTGGCCGGGGCAGGCGGAGACGTCATGCCGGATGGCTGCCCCTCCCGGGCATCGATCACGCGAGTCGACCACGGACGTCGGCGAGCAGATGGAGCACACGCTCGGCCACCGTTCGAAAGCCACGGAGTCGGGATCCGAACGCGACGATCGACAAGGACAGCGTGAGGTCCGGCACGAGTCCGGGTCGGCACGACCGGGGGCCGGGACACGCCTTCGGAGAAGGCCCGTGCGCCGGAGCTGGCCGCCTCCGAGGCGATGCGTCGAGGCTTGACCGATCCTTGACACCCCTGGCGGCGGGGCCACTAGCCTCGGTGGATCGCCCGCCGCCTACACAAGTCGAACGCCGCGCTCGCCTGGCTCGCCGTCGTCGCGAGTTCGGGGGTCGCGCTCGTCGCGGTCGTCGTGCTCGACCTGCGGCGGACGGTCGACGAGCAGGGAGAGCGGGCGCGCGAGCTGGCCATCCGCGACGCGGCGCGCGTCGCGCGCGAGGTCGACGCGGCGTTGCACGACCCGGCGACGATCGAGCGCGTGCCGCCGGATCGTCGCTTCCGGCTCGACGGCGGGCGGGCGAGCGTCGCGCCGCCGGTCGCGCTGGACGGGGAGATGGGCTTCGACCCGGAGGTTGCGCTCGACGCGGTCGCACTCGAACGCCTGCGCCGCGCCACCGCGGCGACGGACGCGGCCGCAGCGCTCGCCGAGCTCGCCCCGCTGCGCCACGATCCGGCGGTCGGGCAACGCGGTCGGCGGTGGCTCGCCGCGCGGATGGCCTGGACCGCGCACCGTGCGGGTGACGGTGCGTGCCGCGACGCGCTGCTCGACGACGCCGGCGACGAGCCGTCGGCCGTGCTGCTGCGGGCGGCGACCGGCGCGCTCGCCGGAGAGGAGCTCGCGTCGGCGTTCGCCGCGCACGCGGCACGTGCGACCGACGAGCACGCAGAACTGCTCCGCAACGCGCTGGAGGCACACGGCTCCCCGGCCGCTCCGCTCCGCGCTGCCCTCGCATCGGTCGCCGCGCGCCGCGAGGTGCTGCGCGTCGCGACCGCGCTCGCACCGGTGCTCACCGCGACGAGCGAGCCGATCGTCCGCGTCCACGGCAGCCCGCTCGTCCTGTTCTGGCCGGAACGGTCGACCGGCGCCGTCCTGCCGCGCGACGCGGTGCTCGAGCTCTGCCGCACACTCGCGCCGGCCGACGCCTCGCTCGGGCCCGCACCTGGCCCCGCCGGCGCGACGCCGGCTGCCGCCGGCCTGTGCGCGGTCGCGCCCGCGGCGACCGAGCCCGCGGGCCTGCTGTCCGGACCGACCGGCACCGCGCTACTGGTCGCCGCGCTCGCGCTCGTCTGCGGCGGCGGCAGCTTCGTCGCGTTCCGCGCGCTGCGCCGCGAGGCCGCCGCGCTTCGGCTGCGCACCGAGTTCCTCACGACGGTCACGCACGAGCTGAAGACCCCACTCGCCGGTATCCGCCTCGTCGCCGAGCTGCTCGCCGACGACCACGTGACGGGCGAGCCTGAACGCCGCGCGTGGCTCGGCCGCCTGAACGCCGAGGCCGTCCGCCTCGGCGTGCTGATCGAGAACGTCCTCGACCTCGGCCGCCTCGAGCGCGGTGATCGCCCGCACGCGCCGGAGCGCGCCGACGTCGCGGCGCTCGTCGCCGACACCGCCGCGCTGTTCGCGCCGCTCGCCGAACGCGGCGGCTTCGCGCTGCGCACCGAGCTACCCGGCCGTGCGCTGTGGGCCGACGTCGACCGCGACGCGCTCCGCCAGGCGCTCGTCAACGTCCTCGACAACGCGCGCAAGTACGGCGCCTCGCCGCTCGACGTGGCGGTTCGCGACGGCGAGGAGACGATCGAGATCGCGGTGCGCGACCACGGTGCGGGGATCCCCGACACGGAACGCGAGTCGATCTTCGATCGCTTCCGTCGCGGCGCGGCGCACGGCCACGGTGCGGTGCCCGGCGTCGGTCTCGGCCTGCACCTCGCGCGCACGATCGCCGAGCGGCACGGTGGCACGCTCACCTGCGAGGCACCGGCCGGCGGCGGCGCGCAGTTCGTCTTCCGGCTGCCGTCCGTGGACGGCGGAGGAACGACATGACGCGACCTCGCATCCTGGTCGTCGAGGACGATGCGACGTTGCGCGACGGCCTGCGCGAGGCACTGCGCGGGCAGGGCTTCGAGGTCACGACGGCGACCGACGGGCACGAGGGTCGGCGCGCGCTCGACGCGGGCAGCGCCGACCTCGTGATCCTCGACCTGATGCTGCCGGGGCCGGGCGGCCTCGAGCTGCTGCGCGCGTTCCGCGACCGTGATGCGCGCACGCCGGTCATCATCCTGACCGCGCGCGGCGACGAGACCGACAAGGTCGTCGGCCTCGAGCTCGGCGCCGACGACTACGTGACGAAGCCGTTCGGGCTGCGCGAGCTGCTCGCACGCGTGCGCGCACACCTGCGCCGCGCGGCCGCCGACCGCGACGCGCGAGCGGTCGAGCCGTTCTCCCTCGGCGGGGTGACGGTCGATCTCGCTTCGTTCCGCGTCGTCCGCGACGGGACCGAGCTCGCGCTGTCGCCGAAGGAAGCCGGCATCCTCGCGCTGCTGTTCGCCGAGAAGGGACGCGCCGTGCACCGCAGCGAGATCCTCGACGTCGTCTGGGGCCGCTCGGCCTACGTCACGCACCGCACGATCGACACCCACGTACTGAACCTGCGGAACAAGGTCGAGGACGACCCGAAGGCCCCTCGCCACGTGCTGACCGTGCACGGCGTCGGCTACCGCCTCGTCCTCGACGCCTCGACCGGACCTTGACACGGAATGGAGCGCGGCGTGACCCACGGGGCTCCGCGCCGCGCTGAGCTGTGCGCCATGGACACGACGAAGACGATCCTGCTCTCCGTGCTGCTGCTGGCGGCCGGCACCGCGTCGGCGCAGGAGCTGCCGACGAACGACGCGCTGCAGGCAGCGATCGCGCTCGCCGAGCTGCAGCACGACGACGCGGCCGCGCGCGACGCGATCGTCGCGATCGCCGAGGACCCGGCCGTGCCGATGGACGTCAAGCGACACGCGTGGCTCTGGTTCGCGCGGCTGTCGCGGCGGATGGGTGACGAGAAGGCCGCGCGCATCGTTCTCGAACGCGCGGCGCGCGGCGACGACGAGCTCGCGCGGCGCGCGCAGCAGATGCTCGCGCAGGAGCCGCAGGACCCGAGGCGCGAGGCGGAGCTGCGTGAGCGGGCGGAAGTGGCGTTCAGGAGCTACAAGAGCAACCCGTCGGACGCGAGAGCGATCCGCGATCTGCAGTGGTTCGGCGACCACGCCGCGAGGATCCTCGTGCGCGAGTACGAGTCCACCGGAGGACAATGGGGGGACTGGGGAATCAGGCACGCACTGTGGCGGCTCGACAGCGCCGTCGCGCGCACGTTCCTGACCGAGAAGCTCGCGAGCGACGACGTCGAGGCGCGGCAACGGATCACCGCGAGTGTGCCACCGACGAGCGACATGCCCGACACGACCTTCGCGCTCGCGCGCAGGGCGCTGCTCGACGACGACGCCCTCGTCGTCGTCAACGTGCTGCGGGCCGGCGACCTGCTCGAGGTCGACGACCTCGCTCCGCTGATCTCCGACGACCGGGTCGAGGTTCGGCTCGCGGCGCTGCAGCGGCTGCAGCAGAACACGCAGAGGACGTTCGCCGGAACCGAGTTCAACGATCCGCAGCGCCGGATCGAAGCAAGGCGGATCGTCGCGCACCTGCGGATGCCGCTGCAGGCGACCGACCCGCAGGAGTTCCGGCTCGCCGCGACGATGCTGTGCCGGGTCGCGACGCTGTGCGCCGAGGGCCGCGCGCTGCTGATCGCGTATCTGGCGCGGCTCGGTGACGACGCGACGGAACTGCGATGGCCGGAGGACCCGGAGCTCGCGACCCCGGACGAGAACGCGGCCGGGATCGCCGCGCTGATCAAAGAGCTCGGGCCGATGCCTGGGCGAAGCACGGCGACGGCAGCGCAACGTTGCCTGCGGTCGCTGATCGGCGGATACGTGTACGACGGCTGGGATCGGACCGCGTCCGGCACGGTCCTCGCCGCTGCACGCGCGGAGTACGTGTATCTCGACGGGGAGTGGCTCGACCGGCACGCGGACGACGCCGACGCGATGAAGTTCGCGGCGCTGCTGCCGGCCACCCGGGAACGCGGCGGGATCCTGGGGTGGCTGTCTCGACGGGACCTCGCACCGGATCTGTTCCCGATCCTGCGTAGGAGCTTCGACGACCTCGTCGCGCACGGCAGCCGCCCGCACAACGACGAGCTGGCAATGCTGCTGACCGCGATCGGCCGCACCGGCCACCCGGACGCGGCGCCGTTCCTGCTCGACTCCGTCACGCGGCTCGGCGACGGGGCCGACCCCGCGTTCAGCGGTCTCGTCGCGGCCGGCCGCCGCCGGAACGACGCCGCGACACGCGACGTCCTGCGGACGGCGCTGCTCGCGATCGAGCCGGGGCGATTCGGGTTCGCGGCGTCGCGGCTGCTCGGCCGACTCGTCCGCATGGGTGACGTCGCCGTGTTCGCCGACCCGGATGCGCTCGACGCGCGCTGCCTGCAGAGTCGCGTGGCTTGCTCCGACCTGGACGACGACGTGCGCTTTGCAGCGCTCGGCGTCGGCGGAATGCTCGCGTGCTGGCTGACGGCCCGCGTCCAGGACGGCGGGCAGACGATCTACTGGCACGGCTACGACGCAGTAGGGCTCGCGACGGTCTGGACGGGACTGCTATCGCCGCGCACCGGAAGCTCCCGGCGCTGGGCCCAGGACTGGGACGTGCTCGCCGATCTGTTGAACGACGTGCCTGCGTGCGCAACCGAGCTTCCGCGTGAGGTCGTGCTCGCGCTCTGTGGTGCGTTCGCGACGCGGATCTCCTCGGAGGGCGGGAACTGGCCGCCACCGCTGCTCGACGCGCTCGACCGGCTGCGCTCGGTCGAAACGCGCGTGCACTGGCGCAATGACGCCGAGCTGGTAGCCGCACTGGGGGAGCTGAGCGACGCAATGTGGATCGCGCCGTCCGATTTCGTCCGTGTTCGCGCGGCGACTGCCAGCCGGGGGATCGTCGACGACGTGGTGGCCGGCCGGCTGGTCGGGCTGCTCGGCGACCGGAGCCTCGCGGTCGCACGGTGCGCGTGGAACGCGCTGCACGAGGACGCTGGCCTTCCGATCGACGCGGCCATGGTGGGCAACGGGCTCACGAGCACGAACCCGGAGGTGCGCCTGCTCGCGGTCGAGCACGCGGCATCGACGGCCGACCTCGCCGAGGTCGTGCGCCCGACGCTGCGCGACCCGAGCCCCGACGTCCGCGCGGCCGCGTGCCAGGCGCTCGGCGCGACGCTGTCCCTCGACGTCGTGCCCGACCTGCTCGAGTCCCTGCGGGACTCCGCCTCCCACGTGCGCACCGCCGCGACCGACGCGCTACAGGCGATCCGCTTCTACCACGACGAGAAGGCGCACTGGGATCGGGTGTTCGCCGGCGAGGCCGGCCTCACCGCGACGAGCGCAGCCGAGGCGCTGCTCAGGCAGGCGGCACCGGCCAACGACTCCGCGACCCGCGTGCTCGCGATCCGCTCGCTCGGCGTTCTCGCGGCACCGGAGACGCTGCCGTTCCTCATCGAGTGGACGAAGGACGCCGACGCCGAGGTCGCGACCGCCGCCCGCGCCGCGATCCAGCGGATCCACACCACGGGCCGATGACCGCGAGGCCGTGCGTCGATTCCGTGCCGGGCACGCGATCGACGTGGTTTCGTGACTGGCACCGAGTCGACGCGTCAGCCGACGGTCTGGGAGCCGATCGGACAGCTGATGACAGCGGACTCGATGATCTCGTCGTCCGCGGCGTACCGGTCCGGGGGCTTCCGGAGCCGGGTATCGGGCTGCATTGCCGGATTCGGCGGACCCGTACATCTCGCGATGGTGGTGGAACGGCGCGGTGGCCACGGGACTGACGGCGCATTCGGCCGCAGCTCGTCGGAGTGAGCAAACGAATCCCGCTCGTGCGCTCAGCCGGTTGCTCGAAGCTCACGCTGCGGCCGTGAGCTCACGATTGGCACGTGCCGACGCCCCGAGCTGCGTGACGTGCAATCGGCGGTCGCCGACGCGCGTGGCGTCGTCATCGTTCGGGATCGTCCACCGGCAACGCGGTTCGAGGGCGATGGTCGTCGGAATCGCGGCTCGGTCGCTGGGCGACCGACGAAGTTGCGTGAAGTCATCGCGGTCTTCACTCCGCGCCGACCAGCGTGCACGGTCGCGCCGTGCTTCCTGCGGGCCGTGATGCCGGGCCGGGGAGGGCCGCAAGCAGAGCCGCACGAGGTCGGCTGAAAGGCCTGGCTGCGCCTCGAGGACACGGGAGCGGCGATGCCTGGCGGTGCAGCCGTGACCTACGGCAGGTGCACGAGGAGCGCGTCGGACGTGCGCCATACCGTGCCGCCGGTGCCCACAGTCGCCGCCAGATACTGGACGATCACGTCGCCGCGCGGCAGGCTCGCGCCCAACGGAATACGCAGCGCGGCCGTGCCCGATGACGACACCGGTGTCAGCACCGGGATCAGGATGTCGGTGCGCAGGACGCAGCCGAGCGGCGGGATCGGCAGGTTGATCTGGGTGATGCCGAGCCCGAAGAACGCGTGCGGCGTCACCGGCGAGCCGGTCACCCCGAGCACCAGGGCGTGACGGTCTACCGGGTGGTCGACCAGGAAGCCGCCGAGCGCCGGACCGCACGGTTGGCCGATCGGCACCAGTCGGCCGTCGCCGGCGAGGAACTTCACTTCGACGTCCATCTGCGCCGTGGCGAAGGGGAACACCGGCGACGCGACCGCGACCGCATTCGCCACGATGCGGATGGGCAGACCCGCGGTATCGAGCGTGACCGGCATCTCGAGCAGGCCGGCGACCTGGCCTGCGGCGAACAGGTCCGAGGCCATCTCGATCACACCGTCGTTGCCGACGTCGACGCTGAACATCGCCTCGAGCGCGCGCGGCACGGTGGTCGTGATCCGGATGCGCCCGCGCGTCGGCTGGCTCGCGGCCAGCGTCACCAGGACGGCGTGCGAACCTGCCGAAGCTCTGCCCAGGCAGGCGAACACGTTGCCGCTCGCGGTCGCGCCGTTGGCGAACCGGAAGGTCAGGTCGGAACCCTGCGGCAGGATCCGGATCGACGCCGCAGAGTTCGCCGGGCACGAGAAGTTGGGATCGTCCGCCGACACACCCATACCGTCGAGCAGCCTGGTGCCGCGAGGCAGGGTGGTGCGCACGCCGTTGGCGACGGCGACCAGCTCGGTATCGGCGAACGCGGACGCGGTGACCTGGGCGGTCGCCGGGCAGGCCGTCAGGAGCGCCAGGAGCGGCGCGAGGCTGGACATTCTCATTGGATTCCTCCGCCCGCAGATTAGCGAGCGGCCGTTGCCCATCAACGGTCCCGCGGCACGGCCGCCGGCACGTGGCGCGCGGTCGACGTCTGGGTCGGGCCCAGCTCGTCCGAAGTCTCGGCACTCCGCACCGGCGGCGACCGGCTGCGGTTACACGCGCGCGACGGCTCGCAGGTCGACACGGTAAGGCGCTCCGAGCTGGTGCCCGTAGCCCGACCGAACAACGGCACGTTGCCCTTCCGCGAGCGTTCGCTGGCCTTCGCGCAGCAGTAGGGAGCGCATACTCGGACGGCATTCGTCTCAGGGCGAGCTGCTTCGCCCAGGGAAAATCTACTTGGACCACGTCGGCCGGGATTCGTTATGCGGGGTGCTGGCCAACGAGCGGCATCGGATGTTCCGCGACGAGGCGACGCTGGTCTGTGTCGCGAGAATCGTGGCCGGCCGAGTGTGCCATCGTCGCAGCTGTGCGTTGCGCTGTTGCTACGGGCCGAGGACGACGTCTCGGACGATCACGCGAGCCGGCGCAACGCATTCGACCTTCGATGGAAGGTGGCGCTGGGGATCGACCTGGAGGAGCAGCCATGTGCGAAGAGCACGCTGCAGCCGAGCGTGCGATCTGCCCGGCACGCAGGCCGTCGATGCGCCACGAGCGCCCGTACGGCACCAGCCAGCGCCGGTTCGGTTCCTCGTGTCACGACCCCGCTCGCTGGGTTGGAACTCCGACTCGCCCAGCGAGGAACCCGGCTCGCTCAGATGGCGCGTTCTCGGCCGGACGTCCAGGATCGGTAGGCCGGTACACCCGGCCTCGATGCCCGCATGCGGCTGCCGAGCGGAGGGGCCGCCGCGATCGTCGCGCACAGCCTCGGCGACGTGCGCCGCGCGCGGGTGAGGCCGAGCGCAGGATACCGGTTACACTCCGCGTGCCTCGCTTCGCAGCACATCGCACGATGCGCGCCCCGCCTCCGGAAGAGACCCTGGTTCGAGCCGCGACCGGCGCGGACGCCGAAGCGCTCGCACGGATCTACAACCACTACGTCGCGAACACGATCGTGACGTTCGAGGAGGAGCTGGTCCCGCCCGGGGAGATGGCGCGTCGGATCGCGGCGACCGCTGCCGAGGCGCTCCCTTGGCTGGTCGCGGAGTGTGGCGAGGAGGTGGTGGGCTTCGCACTCGCGAGCAAGTGGAAGGGGCGCTGCGCCTACCGGTTCTCGGTCGAGATCACGGTCTACGCGGACCACGCCTGGACGCGGCGCGGGATCGGCTCGCACCTCTATGGCCGCCTGCTGCCGGATCTTCGCGGACGTGGGATGCACTCCGCGATCGGCGGCATCGCGCTACCCAACCCGGCGAGCGTCGCGCTCCACGAGAAGTTCGGACTCCGCAAGGTGGCGCACTTCCGCGAAGTCGGTTTCAAGCTGGGCCGATGGATCGACGTCGGCTACTGGCAGGTCACGCTGCAGCCGGTCGATAGCGCGGCGCGACCCGCCACGCGAGCTCCTTGATTCCCTACGCGACCGACGCGAGCGACCGTGCGAGATGGCGATAGCAGCTCCGCTACCGCGACTCCTCGTTGCACGCGGCGATCGAAGCCCTGGCTGGGGTTCGCGAGGCATTTCGATTCATGCCGCTATGGGCTCGAGGCCGACGAAAAATGGCCAGGCGCTCGAATGCCCTCGAGGTCGAGGGGATCCGAACAATCCCCGTGTCGTCTGGGCAGGCACAATCGGGCACATCCTCCATCTACATGTCGATCCACACTCCGAAAGCGAAGGAATTTGATGAGTGGATCCATGCTCATCGTTCGCCCGCGAAAGAGGATCCCAACGACTCCAGGACCAATCACGCGAGGATCCTCGATGATCGCGTTGTACGGATCCAAACATCCACGAAGAGTGCGCTATTCAGGCCGTCATGCTCACGATCGGGCAGATCATTCCTGCCCGGTTCGCCAGGCTGCTCTGGATCTTGCTTCGCTATCTTGGCCTTCGTTCATATGGCATCTCTCCAGAGCATCGTGATCTGATGCAACGATTCACCCTCCGAATCGTGCCTGAACGGTGCATGATCCGGTCAACAGCTCTCTGAAAGCGACGATCGTGAGAACAATGGCGCAGACCACCTGCCCTGTTCGTCCCATATTGTCGGACCAGGAACGAACCCCTTGGGTCCCGTGCCAATCTCGTCAGCCTGGTCGTATGCGAGACGATTCCGTATGGGCAAGCCGTCAGCTGTCGACAGGTCACGGAATCTGCTTGCTGACGCCGCTCGTAATCCAGTGGGGGCGCGACGCGGCGGTCTGCTGGAGCGACGCCTCCAGGGTTCGCTGGCGGTCGGCCGCACCATCGCGCGACCCCTCCCGGCGCCGGGTCGCCGTGCTCAGATCGCGCCGCTGCCATCGGTCGAGCTGTCGACCGATCGCGGCTGCGGTGCGAGGTCGTCCTCGCGCGCGAGCGTCGCGGTGGACTCGTCGGTCCACAGGTCGAGGCCCGACGCGGACCGCAGCTCGGCCGCCGAGACCGGCTGGCCGTGCCGCTCGAGGAACTCGACCGCGAGGTCCCAGTAGTCGAGCGCGCCGTTCGAGTCCGGCGCGTGGTCGAAGATCGTCAGGCCGAAGCTCGGCGCCTCGGCGACCTTCACGTTGCTGCGGATCATCGAGCGGGCGAGCTTGTCGCCGAAGTAGCGGCGGATGTTGTCGAGCACCTCGCCGGTCAGCCGCGTGCGCAGGTCGACCATGCACGGCACCACCGCGAGGATCTCGAGCACCGGGTTCAGCCGCCGCCGCACGAGCTCGATGACCTCGGTGAGCTTGGCCATCCCCTGCAGCGAGAAGTACTCGGTCTGCATCGGGATCAGCACCTCGTCCGCCGCGACCAGCGCATTGGCGGAGAGGACGCCGAGCGACGGTGGGCAGTCGCACAGCACGAAGTCGAACGCGACGTCGCCACGGTACGCGGCCAGCGCCTCGCGCAGGATCGTCTCCCGGCCGATGCGGTTGGCGAGGACCTGCTCGAGTCCGCCGAGCGAGGTGTCGGTCGGCACGACGTACAGGCCGGGCGTGGCGGTCGCGCGCAGCAGCCCCGCGAGCGGCCGGTCCTCGAGCAGCAGCTCCGTGACGGTGCCGCCGGACAGGTCCGGCCGCTGGTCGACGTGCAGCGTCAGGTTCGCCTGCGGATCCATGTCGAGCAGCAGCACCGTGCGGCCGAGCCGCGCCAGAGCGGCGCCCAGGTTGACGGCGGTCGTCGTCTTGCCGACACCGCCCTTCTGATTGATGACCGCAACGATCTTCACGGCGGATTGCCTCCTGGCGGCGGGGTCGTCGCGCGGTCCACACCGGCGCCGGCGGTCACCAGAGGAGCGAGCGCGTCGAGTGCGAACGGGCCGTCGGTCCAGAACGGCTCGGCGTGACCGCATCCGCACAGCGTGCCGTAGTAGCGGTCGCGGACCAGTGCGCGCTCGACGTGGTCGGCGCCGCGCAGGTAGTGCGCGCGCTCGTCCGGGCTGCGGCCGATCTGCGACGCGTAGCACTCGAGGACCGCGCGCTTGCGGTCGACGAGCACGTCGATGTCGACGCAGAAGGTCGGGACGGCGCCATCGTTGCCGGCGTAGCGGAGCAGCGCGCGCGGCCGCCACGGTGGGCCGAGCTCGGGCAGCAGATTGCGGAGCCCGGCATGGAAGAAGGCGCGCCGGCAGGCGGCGGCGACCGCCTCGTGGTCCGGGTGCGCGTCGATGGGGAACGGTGCGAGCAGCAGCCGCGGGCGCAGCCGGCGCAGCGCACCGACCAGCGCTCGCAGCGCGGCTTCGTCATCGGCGACGCGGCCATCGGGCAGGCCGAGGTTCTGGCGCGCGCACAGGCCGAGCAGCGCCGCCGCCCGCGCGGCCTCTTCGGCGCGCAGCGCCGGGGTGCCGCGGCTCGCGCTCTCGCCGCGCGTGCAGTCGACGACGGCGACGCGCAGGCCCGCGTCGGTCATCCTGAGCATCGCTCCGGCGCAGCCGATCTCGGCATCGTCGGGGTGCGCGCCGACGACCAGCGCGTCCACCGTGGCCGCATCGCCTCGGTCGCCGGCGGCCGTCACAGCTCGAGCACCCCGTGCTGGACCATGAACGGATCGCAGGCGTCGATCAGCAGGTCGGCGAGCCCGGGGCCGTGGCTGACGACGTACGACAGCGGACCGAGCACGCGCTCCTGCGGGCGGCTGCGCGGGCGCAGGTTCGCGCACAGTCGACGGATCTGCCGCAGCCCGGTGCCCTGCCGGTTCTGGCGCGAGTTGCGGACCTTCTGCCGCAGCTTGTCGAGCTCGTCGAGCATCTTGCCGCGCGAGCGCTCGAGCGGGCCGAGCATCTGCCGGTCGGTCGCCCGGAGCTGCTCGCCGACCTCGCCGAGCCGCCGCCGCAGGTCCTCGGACAGCTCGGCGAGCGCGCCCTCGGGGCCGCTGTCGTCGTCGCCCTCGAGCACGCGCGCCAGCTCGTCGGGGCCCGGCTCGAGGTCGGGTATGTCCCAGCCGAAGCGCTCGAGCTGCTTGACCATCGACGGCTCGACGAGCGTGAGCGACGCGCGCGGTACGAGGCAGGGGCGCGGCACGCCGAGCTGCTTGTAGAGCGACGCGACGACGGCGAGGTACGACAGCTCGCCGGGCCCGACGACGAAGCCGATGCTCGGCAGACAGGCGTCCTGCCACAGCGGCCGCAGCAGCACGCCGGGGCTGAGCTGCTCGGCGCGGTCGAACGGCTCGCCGTCGAGCAAGGGCGCGCGGCGCTGGCCGGCGCCGAACTGGAACATCAGCGTGGTGCCTGGATCGAGCGTCACGTCGAGGCCCAGGTCGGTCAGGTGCTCGCTGATCTGCCGCACGGCGTCGCGCACCGTGCGCGTGGCGCTGCGCCAGCGCGGCAGCACCTCGAACGCCGAGGGGGGCAGGTCGCGCGGCTCGATGACGAGGAGCCCGTGCGCGCCGAACAGCCCGAACAGCAGCCGCGCCAGCGCGTCGCCGAAGGTCTCGTCGTCGTGGCCCGGCGCGAACAGCGGCCAGACGTCGTCGCGGAACTCGGTGCGCGGCAGCAGGTCGCCCGCAGCGGCGAGCACGGGCGCGAGCGCCCGGCCGACCGGCAGGTTGCGGATCGGCTCGCCGGCGTGCGCGAGCTCGAGCCGGTAGCGCTGCAGCTCCTGGTTGGGGTTGACCAGGAACGCCCGGTTCACCTCGTCGAGGTCGTGATCGTCGCTGTGGTTCCAGAACAACGGCAGCACGCGCGGGGCGCCGGGCCGCGCCGACAGCTCGCGCGCGAGCCGGATCGCGGTCGCGGCCTTGTACAGCGTGTAGAGCGGGCCGCCGAACAGCCCCGGCTGTTGGCCGGTGACGACGACGACCGCCTCGCCGCGCGCGATCGCATCGGCGTTGTCGAGCACCGCCGGTGGTGCGCCGTGGCGCTCGGCGTAGGCGCGCAGCGCCCGGCCGAGCTCGACCGGGGGCACGAGCCGCCGTGCCGACAGCGGCGCGCGGCGCAGCAGGTCGTCCGCGTCGCGCGGCCGCGCGCCGGTCAGCTCCTGCAGGTCCGGATCGTCCTCGAGGTAACGGAGGTGCAGCTCGGAGGTCCCGAAGCGGCGGAACGACAGGTGGCGCAGGCGGGCGTTCACGGGTGCGGGTTCGCCGTCGTCGCGGCGCGGTCGCGCAGCAGGTCCTGGAGCTCGGCGTGGAAGGCGTCGAGCGCCGCATCGATGCGGTCGCGCCAATCGGGGTCGCCAGGCTCGAAGCACTCGAGCATGGCGCGGCTCTGGTTGACGACGGCCCCGAAGCCACGGCCATCGAAGGCGGCGCGCAGATCCGTGATGCGACCGCCCTGCGCGCCGACACCCGGGATCAGCAGCGGCGCCCGCGGCATCGCGCGGCGCAGCGCGAGCAGCTCGTCGGCGCGCGTCGCGCCGACCACGGCACCGACCGACGCGAAGCCACCGGGGCTGGCGGTGTCCTCGCCCCAGCGGTCGACGGCACGCGCGACCACCTCGGCGACGGTGTGGCCGCGCGTGTCGCGCAGCGACTGGAACATCGCCGCGCCCGGATTGCTGGTGCGGACCAACACGTAGATGGCGCGCCCGGCCTCGCGGCACGCGGCGAGGAACGGCTCGATCGCGTCGGTGCCGAGGTAGGGGTTCACCGTCAGTGCGTCGGCGTGGGCGAAGTGGGCGCGCGCGTAGGCAGCGGCCGTGCTACCGATGTCGCCGCGCTTGACGTCGCCGATCACCAGCAGGCCGCCTGCGCGCGCGAGCCGGCACACCTCCTCGTAGGCGCGCCAACCGTCGGCGCCGAGCGCCTCGAAGAACGCGATGTTCGGCTTGACCACCGGCGCACGCCGGGCGATCGACGGCAGCACCTCGCGGACGAACGCGACGATCCGCTCGGCGGCGGACCGCCCGGGCGCGACGCCGGCCGGCAGCCGCTCGGGTCGCGGATCGATGCCGACGCAGGCAGGGCTCATGCCCGAGGACACGCGCTCCTCGAGTCGCTCCACGTAGCTCGCTGCCATCGCTGGGCAGAGGCTATCGGTCCGGCCGTCGGCAAGGAAGGGACGATGCCCGAACGGCGGCGCGGGTGCCCCCCCCGCGGGAAAGGCGCCTTCGTTCTGGATTCACGGCAATACCAGCGCTTCCCTTGCAGTTGACCCCCCTGCCCGTGGCGCCGCCACCGCGTCCCGGCGACCGGCGACGTGCCGGAGCACCGCGCCCGCCGGTCCTCGTCGACCGCGCGGCGCCCGCTCGCGACCCGTCCCGGAGCCGTGCCGGCAAGGCATCCGCGGGTCCACCCATCGAGACCGCTACCCCGCCGATTCTCGAGGTCGTCCATGACCCAGCTCTTCGTCCTGAAGGAGTCCGCCCCGGGCGAGCGCCGCGTTGCCGCCACGCCCGAGACGGTCAAAGCGTTCGTCAAACACGGGTTGGAAGTCGTCGTGGCCCCCGGAGCGGGGTTCGCGGCCGGCTTCACCGACAAGGAGTACCAGGACGCCGGCGCCCGCCTGAGCGACGCGGCCGGCAGTGCCGACCTGGTGCTCGGCGTCGCGACGCCGGCGCCCGCCGTCGTCCAGACGCTGAAACGCGGCGCGTTCGTCGTGTCGAGCCTCGTCCCCGCGATGCAGAAGTCCGACGTCGACGCCGCCTGCAAGGCCGGCGTGGTGTCGTTCGGCATGGAGCTGATCCCGCGCATCACGCGTGCGCAGAAGATGGACGTGCTGTCGAGCCAGGCGACCTGCGCGGGCTACCAGGCCGTGCTGCTCGCGGCCGCGGAGCTGCCGCAGCTGTTCCCGCTGATGATGACGGCGGCCGGGTCGATCCGGCCCGCGAAGGCCTTCGTGATCGGCGCCGGTGTCGCCGGCCTGCAAGCGATCGCGACGTGCAAGCGGCTCGGCGCGAACGTCGAGGCCAACGACGTGCGCTCGGCGGTCAAGGAGCAGGTCGAGAGCCTCGGCGCGCGGTTCGTCGACACGACGCCGGAGCAGAGCGCCGAGACCGCGGGCGGCTATGCGAAGGAGCTGTCCGAGGCCGACAAGCAGAAGCAGCGCGAGATCCTGAAGAAGCACATCGTCGAGTCGAACGTGCTGATCACGACCGCGCTGATCCCGGGCAAGAAGGCGCCGGTCATCGTGACCAAGGACGTCGTCGAGGGCATGAAGCCGGGCTCGGTGATCGTGGACCTCGCTGCACCCAATGGCGGCAACGTCGAAGGCACGGTGCCGGGCGAGATCGTCGAGATCAACGGCGTCAAGATCATCGGCTACACCGATCTGACTTCGCGCAAGGCCGGCGACGCGAGCCGGATGTGGGCGCGCAACGTGCTGGGCTTCGTCGAGCTGATGCTGAAGGACGGCAAGCTCGAGCCCAAGTGGGAGGACGAGGTCATCGCCGCGACCTGCGTCGCGAAGGACGGCAAGCCGTTCAATGCCCAGGCGAAGGAAGCACTCGGAGTCTCGTGATGGGATACGAATACATTGCGGCCACACTGGTCTTCATCTTCGTGCTCGCGTCCTTCCTCGGGCTCGAGCTGATCTCGAAGGTCCCCGCGACGCTGCACACCCCGCTGATGTCGGGGTCGAACGCGATCTCGGGCATCTCGATCGTCGGCGCGGTGCTCGCCGTGCAGAGTGAGTTCCACTGGTCCGCGAAGATCCTCGGCTTCATCGCCGTGGTGTTCGCGACCATCAACGTGATCGGCGGCTTCCTGGTGACCGACCGGATGCTGGCGATGTTCGGCAAGAAGAAGAAGCAAGGCTGACCACACGATGGGCTCACTGTTCATCTACCTGTACATGGTGGCGGCGATCCTCTTCGTGCTGGGGATCAAGCGCCTGTCCAAGGTCCGCACCGCGCGCTCGGGCAATCTCGTCGCCTCGGTCGGCATGTTGCTCGCCATCATCGGCGTGCTGGTCGAGGCTCACGCCATCAACTGGTGGCTCCTCGTCATCGGCCTCGCGATCGGCGGGGCGATCGGCTACCTCGCCGCGACGCGCGTCGCGATGACCGCGATGCCGGAGATGGTCGCGGCGTTCAACGGCTTCGGCGGTGGCGCCTCGGCACTGGTCGCGATCGCGATCCTGATCGAGGCCGCGACCGCGAACCGTTTCCGTGGTCTGGCGGATGTCTCGACGATGCTCGGTGCCAGCGTACCCGCCGGCATCATCATCGGCACCGCGACGCTGACCGGCAGCGGTATCGCCTACCTGAAGCTGGCCGGCAAGAAGGCCAACCACCCGCTGTCCGGCTCCTTGCGCACGCAGGTGCACATCGCGATCGCGATCCTGCTGGTCGCGATCGGCGCCTGGGTCGGGCTGACCGGCAGCACGACCGGCGCGATCATCGCGATGGTGCTGCTGGTGCTGCTGTCGGCGGTCGCCGGCGTGTTCATGGTGACGCCGATCGGCGGCGCCGACATGCCGGTGGTCGTGTCGCTGCTCAACGCCTTCTCGGGTGTCGCCGCGGCGGCGTCGGGCTTCGTCGTCGCCAACCAGATGCTGATCGTCGCCGGTGCGCTCGTCGGCGCGTCGGGTCTGATCCTGACGATGATCATGTGCAAGGCGATGAACCGCTCGCTCGCCAACGTGCTGATCGGCGGTCTCGGCGACGACAACGTCGCGGCCGACGCGCGCGACTACAAGAACATCAAGTCGACCTCCGGCGAGGAGGTCGCGATGCTGTTCGACGGCGCGGCGTCGTGCATCATCGTGCCGGGCTACGGCCTCGCGGTCGCACAGGCCCAGCACGCGTGCGCCGAGCTCGCCAAGCTGCTCGAGAAGCGCGGCATCGACGTGCGCTACGCGATCCACCCGGTCGCCGGCCGCATGCCGGGCCACATGAACGTCCTGCTCGCCGAGGCGGACGTGCCGTACGACAAGCTCTGGGAGATGGACCGGATCAACCCGGACTTCCAGAACACCGACGTCGTCATCATCCTCGGCGCCAATGACGTCGTGAATCCGATCGCCCGGCAGCCGACCGGCAGCCCGATCGCCGGCATGCCGATCCTCGACGTCGACCACGCGCGTACCGTCGTGATGGTCAAGCGCTCGCTGTCGCCGGGCTACGCGGGCATCAAGAACCCGCTGTTCGAGAACGACAACACGCTGATGCTCTTCGCGGACGCCAAGGAGGCGCTGCAGAGCATCATCGCCGAGGTGAAGGAACTCTGACGCGCGGCGGGTCGCGCCGCCGTGCGCGACCCGCTCGCCGTGCCGGCAGCGGCACGCCTCAGCGGCCGGGCCTGAACAGGCGGTCGCGGAACCGGCTGTCGGGGAAGCGGTCGGCCACGTCACGGGCGCGCTTCATCGCGTCGGCGACCGGCACGATCATCGAGCCTTCCTCGAGCGGGAACCACGCAGCGTGCTCGGAGGCGGCCTCGACCATGCGATCGAACTCGGCCACGTCGCGCGCACTCGCCAGGCGGTCGAGCAGCGCCTGGTCGACCAATGCGGAATTGCTCATCACCGGCTGCTCGCGACGGCCGAGCAACTCGTCGCACGACACCTCGTAGAGGCGCGCGAGTGCGAGGACGTCGGTGCACGGGGGCAACCGGGAGCCGCTCTCCCAACGCGACACCGCCGACTCGTGGCAACCGACGGCGCGGGCGACCTGGTCCTGGGTCAGGTTCCTGCGGGCGCGGAGCTCACGGAGCCGGGAGGCGACGATGTGGGCGAGTTCACGGCGTTGTGGATGCGATTTGGGCACGGGGGGATCCTGTGGGCGGAGCGCCGTGGCGGACGGTTCTCGATCCTAGCACACGCCCGACCGCATCGGGGCGCACCGCCTGATTGGCAGGGAATGCGACCATTCCCGTAGTCCTCCTGCCGTAACGCGCGTCGCTTGCGCGCAAGAGCATCGACGACCGAAGTCGCGGCGCCAGGGCCGCATCGGGCGTCCAGCCCGCAGACTCGGGCCGGTCTCGGGTCGGGACGCGGATCCCGGTTGCGGTCCCGGGTCGTCGGAAGCTCACGAGCCGGCCGATCCCGCCGCCGGCGCGTGCATCAGGTGGTGGACCCAGATCGAGCCGACGTAGCCGAGCGCGACCGCCCACATCCAGCGCATGTGCACGAGGAACGTGTACTGGCCGCGGGCGGCGCCCATCAGCGCCACGCCGGCCGCCGATCCGACCGACAGCAGGGAGCCGCCGACGCCAGCCGTCAGCGTGACCAGCTGCCACTGGTAGACGTCGTGCGCGTCGATCAGCTCGGTGGCACCGGTCGCGAGCACTTCCGGCGGCGCCATCGTCGGGTCCATGTTGAGAACCGCGAACATGACCGGCACGTTGTCGAGCACCGCGGAGATCAGCCCGACGCCGACGTTCGCGGTCGTCGCGCCGAGGTCCGAATACAGGTATTGCGATGCGATCGCCAGGTAGCCGAGCTCGGTGAGCCCGCCGACGCACATGATCACACCGAAGAAGAACAGCAGCGTGTCCCACTCGACTTCGGCGACGTTCTCGAACACGTCGAACACGCGCACGTGCTCGAAGAAGCGCGCCTTCACGACCCGCGCGTAGCCATACAGCATGTAGAAGCCGAGGCCCGTCATCATCCCCATGAACGGCGGCAGGTGCAGCACCGTGTGGAACAGCACCGCCGTCGTGATCGTCAGCAGGAACAGGATGATGACCTTCAGCCAGCCGTCCTTGAGCTCGACGTCCTCCGTCAATGCGAGCGGTTTGGCCTTCGGGATCGCGAAGCTCATCAGCGCGGCCGGCACGAGCCAGTTGACCAGCGATGGCACGAGCAGATCGAAGAAGTCGATGAACGGGATCTTGCCGCTCTTCCAGACCAGCAGCGTCGTGATGTCGCCGAACGGCGAGAACGCGCCACCCGCGTTGGCGGCGACCACGACGTTGATGCACGACAGTCCGACGAACGTCTTGTTGCCGCGTCCGACCGCAGTGACCACAGCTCCCATCAGCAGCGCGGTGGTCAGGTTGTCGGCGATCGGTGAGATCACGAACGCGAGCAGCCCGGTCGTCCAGTAGACCGCGCGGAAGCCGAAGCCCGCCGAGACGAGCATCGCGTTCAGCTTCATGAACACGTTCCGCTGCGCGATGGCGCTGATGTACGTCATCGCCACCAACAGGAAGAGGAACAGCTCCGCGAAGTCGGCAATATGGTGCTTGATTCGCTCCTCGACGTGGTCCGGCTCGACGCCCGCCCCGCTGTAGGCGAGCGCGGTGAGCATCCAGATGACGCTGGCGGCGAGGATGACCGGCTTCGACTTGCGCAGGTGCAGCAGGTCCTCGCCGATCACCAGCAGGTATGCGACGACGAAGGTGCCGAGCGCGGCGAGGCCGGCGGTGCTGTCGGTGAAATCGGCGAACGTGGTGGCCAGAGTGGTCACGGGCGGGATCCGGGCGGCGCGCGGTCGGCTCTCGTTCGACCGTCAGGACGACCCTGGATCAGGGATTTCCCGCTCTGCCGATGGCCCCGGACCGTCCGCTACGGACTCGGCTGCCGGGGCAGTGCAGGCGGCGATCGCCGCCGCGACCGTCTCGATCTTCCCGGCCTGGTAGCTGCCGAGGAGCGCGCGGATCTCGCTCTGCGAGAGGGGTGTGTCCAGCGCGATGCCGGCCCCCTCCGGGAACAGGACCGGCTCCTCGCGGGCGCCGAACGCCAGCGGCGGCAGCTCGCCCTCCGCCGGCGGGCGCGAGGCCTTGTCGAGCAGGTCGCGCAGCGGCACGCCGCGCAGCACGAGCAGCTCGTAGGGTTTCTCGTCCAGGCGGCGCGCGAACAGCTCGTGGAGCGCGAGGATGTGCCGGCAGGGTCGCTCCGGTTCGCTGCAGGTGCACGCCGAGCTGATCCGGCGCGGCTCCGGGAACACGGCCTCGCCGGCGATCCGGGCGATCAGCCGGTCGAACGAGCGCGGCACGAGCCCCTTGCGGAGCCCGTCGAGCATGCTGGCCGAGCGCCGCAGCACGCGGACGACCTGCGGCCAGACGCGCGCCGGCAGCGGCGGTGCCTGCACGCTGACCTCGTGCAGCGCGCCCATGGTGCCCTCCATCTCGGCCTGGATCGCCCCGGCGCGGATGCGCACCCGCGGATTGCGGAGCGCGGCGAGCGACGCCATCGCCCGGTCGAGTGCGCGATCGTCGGCCTCGACCGCGGCGATCCGACGCCAGCGTTCGGCCATCGACAGCGGCTGCTGCTCCTTCACGCCAGCGCCTCCTTGCGGTCGAGCACGAGGAGCCGGCGCAGCTCGTCGTTGCTCAGCTCGGTCAGCCAGTTCTCGCCGGCGCCGAGCAACGTGTTCGCGACGTCGCGCTTCTGCTCGAGCATCGTCTGGATGCGCTCCTCGAGCGTCCCGATGCAGACGAACTTGTGCACGAACACGTTGCGCTTCTGACCGATGCGGAACGCGCGGTCGGTCGCCTGGTCCTCGACGGCGGGGTTCCACCAGCGGTCGAAGTGGAACACGCGGTTCGCGGCGGTGAGGTTGAGGCCGGTGCCGCCGGCCTTCAGCGACAGCACGAAGATCCGCGGGCCGTCGGGTTCGGAGGCCTGGAAGCGGGCGACCATGTCCTCGCGATCGCGCTGCGGCACGCCGCCGTGCAGGAACAGCACGGCAGCGCCGAACACCTCCTCGAGGTGCGTCTTCAAGAGGCTGCCCATCTCCTTGAACTGCGTGAAGATCAGGCAACGATCGCCCTCGTCGAGCGCCTCCTGCAACATCTCGGTCAGCAGATCGAGCTTGCCCGAGCGATCGGCGAGCGCCGAGCCGTCGCCCTGGTAGTGCGCCGGGTGGTTGCAGACCTGCTTGAGCCGCAGCAGCGTCGTGAGGATCGCGCCGCGGCGTTGCATGCCCTCGGCGGCCTTCTCGACCTCGACCAGCCCCTTGCGCACGACCGCCTCGTAGAGCACGGCCTGCTCGCGCGACAGATTGGCCGCGACGACCTGCTCGGACTTCTCCGGCAGGTCGGAGACGATGTCGGGGTCGGTCTTCAACCGGCGCAGCACGAACGGTCGCACGAGCCGCCCGAGCGTCGACGCCTTGCTGCGACTGCGTTGCCTGACGATCGGGTGCTCGAGCGTCTGCAGGAACTGCGTGCGGTTGCCGAGCAGGCCCTCGTTGAGGAAGTCCATGATCGACCACAGGTCGAGCGGACGGTTCTCGAGCGGCGTGCCCGTCAGCGCCAGCCGGAAGCGCCCGCTGAGCTGGCGGGCCGCCTTCGACTGCCGCGTCGACGGGTTCTTGATGTTCTGGGCCTCGTCGAGGATCACTCCCTCCCAGACCAGCGACATGAACAGGTCCTGGTCACGCTGCAGCAGGTTGAAGCTGGTCAGCACGACGTCGGTCTGCCGGATCACGGCGGCGAACTCCTCCGGCTTGCGGGGCCGCAGCTTGCCGTGGAACAGCTCGACGCGCAGGCCGGGTGCGAAGCGGTGGAGCTCCCGACGCCAGTTGCCGAGGACGCTCACCGGGCAGACGAGCAGGACCGCGCCGGCCTCGGCGTGCTGATTGCGCCAATCGAGGATCACGGCGATCGCCTGCACGGTCTTGCCGAGACCCATGTCGTCGGCGAGGCAGGCACCGAAGCCCTGGTCGATCAGGAAGTGCAGCCAGGCGTGACCGCGCGTCTGGTACGGGCGAAGCTCGCCGACGAATCCCGGCGGCAGCGGACGGTCCTCGACGCGCCGGGAGCTGTCGAGCTTCTGGACCAGCTCTTCGAGTCGTGGCCCCGCATCGAGGGTCTCCATCGCGAGACCGTGCAGGTGCGTCGCACCGCCGAGCTTCAGTCGCAACGCCTCGAAGAAGCTGATGCGGTCACCCTGCTGGCCGATGCGCTTCTTGAACTGCTCGACGGCGTCGCGGTCCTTCGGCGTCAGCAGCACCGGCCCGCGCTCGAGGAACACGAGCGGTGACCGCGCGTCGACGAGCGCCTGGAAGTCCTTGTCGTCGAGCTGCTGGTCGCCGACCGCGAGCGACCAGCGGAAGTCGAACCAAGGTCGGAGGCCGTCGACCTCGGCGCGCTCGACCAGCGACACGCGGGCCGACAGCCGCTGCATCGACTCGACGCCGGGCACCGTGATCTGGAAGCCCTCGTCCTCGAGCAGCGGGAGGTGGTCGAGCACCTGGTCGCGCTCCTCGCGGTTCAGTGACGCCCGGCCGTCCGCCATGTTCATCGCACGGTGGATCGCCGGGATCTTCGCCGCGACCGACTCGAGGTGACGCCGGAGCTCGTCGAGCGTCTCGCGCATCAGCGGATCGCCGAGCGGATCGCGCTCGATACGCTCCTCGAGCGCCTCGAGCGGGTAGCGGAGGTCGACGCCGGGCACCGGCCGGAACAGCAGCTGGATCGCCCACGGTGCGCCCTCCTCGAGCTCGCGCTCCGGCGCGAGGATCTCGACGAGCGGCTCGGCGCGCGGCCGCGTGAAGCTGTCGGGCAGCCGCTCCGCGCTCGCGTGACCGGGCGAGCCGAGCGGCGCGAGCGCGTCGATGCCGTGTGCCACCACCCGGAACGCGAGCGTGCGCGCCGACACGGCCCAGACCGGGTCGTCCTGCGTCGCGAAGCGGGCGGTGCGCGCGAAGCCGGGCACCAGCTCCGCGATCGCACCGAGCCCGCGCAGCGCGCGCTCCGACCACACCGGCACGTAGTCGAGGAAGCTCTTCGCGTCGGCCGGCGCGAAGTCGCCGCGCGCGATCATGCCGCGCGCGAGGCGGGCCGCGTGGGTCAGGAACACGAGACCCGGGCGCGGCAACGCGGGTCGGTGCTCGGCGAGCCAAGGCAACGCGTCGCGGAGCGGCAGCCCGACCGCCGGCAGCCGCCACATCCCCGGAACGATGCGCTCCGAGGACGCCGACTGCGGCGAGGGCTCACGCAGCACGGGACGGAGCGTCGACTCCTCGGTCGGCAGCACCATCTCGAGCTCGACGTCGCGCAGCACGTCGCCGAAGTGCGGGGCGATCAACGCCCGCGCGGCATCGCAGCCCGCCGCCGAGTAGAACGCGATGCGCGCATCGGCCGGCAGGCGGGCGTGGAGGTAGACCGCGTCGAGGTGTGTGGGGTCGGGCGTCACGGTGCGAGGCTCGGGAACCACCCATCGAAAAGGGTCCGCCGCCCGAAAGCGACGGATCCCCGTCACGGGTTCGAAGTTCCCCGGCGATCCGGCGACGTCGTGGTCGCCGAACGGCCGTCAGTCGTCGACGAACTTCGCCTGGCGCGCGTACGGTGCAGGCGTGCCCGCCTGCGGGTCGGCTTCGCCGCGGGTCGAGTGATCGACCAGCGTGAACAGGAACAGCAGCGACAGGAAGATCAGCGAGCCGAGGAACGCGATGTTGTTGATCGCGGTGTCCCACTTCAGGTGCATGAACACCGTCATGACGAGGGATGCCTTCAGCGCCGCAACCAGCATCGCGACGACCATGCTCATGCTGCCGAGGTGCAGCCCCGACACCGGCTCCGCGACGCCGACCGTGACGAAGGTCAGGAACAGCAGCGCCGCGTAGATGCCGACGAAGGTCTGCCACGCGCAGACGTGCGGATGGTGGGTGTGATCGACCACGGCCGCGCCGTGCCCGTGCGTGTCGGGACTCTGGTGGCTCTCGTGACTCTCGTGGGAGGGCTTGGACATCACGGCACCAGATAGAGGAGGGGGAACAGGAAGATCCAGATCAGGTCGACCACGTGCCAGTAGAGGCCGACGAGCTCGACCGGCGTGTAGAAGCCGGAGTGGAAGTGGCCCTTCGAGCTCCGCACGATCAGCCACGCGATCAGTCCCATTCCGACCAGCACGTGCAGACCGTGGATGCCGGTCATCGTGAAGTAGAGCGCGAAGTACAGGTTCGGGAACGGCAGACCGGCGAACAGCTCCGCGTAATGGCCCTCGGGCGCGAAGAAGTAGCCGGGCCCGATGCCGTGCGAGAACTTGTACGTGTACTCGAAGTACTTGACGACCATGAACCCGGCAGCGCACAGCCAGGTCAGGGACAGGAAGCCGATCAGCGCCTTCCGATTGCTGAGCTGCGAGGCGCGCACCGCCATCGCCATCGTCCAGGACGAGGTCAGCAGCAGCACCGTGTTGAACGCCCCGAGGTGCCAGTTCAGCGTGCTGCCGCCGACGCGGAACGTCTCGGCATAGACGCCGTGATACAGGAAGTAGGCGGCGAACAGTCCGCCGAACAGCATGATCTCGGTGGCGAGGAACAGCCAGAAACCGAGCTTGCCGGCCTGGAACTCCTGCTCCGCGGTCTTGAAGTGGTGCGCGACGGCATGCGGGCGGAAGCCCTCGGGCGTCGGCGTCACGATCGTGGCGTGTCCGCTCATGCTTTGCTCCCCACGGTGGCGGTCGACTTGTGCGCCTTGAACGTCGCCTCACCGGTCGGGCTGATGTCCAGCTCCGTGTAGTCGTAGAGCTTGCCGGCCATCACCGGCTCGTCGTCGAAGTTGTAGAGGTTCGGCGGTGTCGGCGTGTGCCAGTCGAGCGTCACGCCGCCCCACTCGTTCGCGCGCGCCCTACGGCCCGCGACCAGCGAGTGCAGCAGGTAGCCGAGCATCAGCGCGAACCCGACGCCGAGGATCATCGCGCCGACCGTCGAGACCTGGTGGTAGATCTGGAACTGCTCGACGTAGGTCGCGTAGCGCCTGGGCATGCCGAGGCTGCCCATCTTGAACTGCGGCAGGAACGTGACGTTGAAGCCGATCAGGATGAGAACCGCGGAGATCTTCGCGAGTCGCTCGTCGTACATCACACCGAACATCTTCGGCCACCAATGGTGGATGCCGGCGAAGAAGGCGAGCGCCGTCGAGCCCATCATGACCGCGTGGAAGTGCGCGACCACGAAGTAGGTGTCGTGCAGGTGGATGTCCACCGACAGGGCACCGAGGAACACGCCGGTCAGACCACCGATCGTGAAGATGATGATGAAGGAGATCGCGTAGAGCATCGGCGCGCTCAGCGCGACCGAGCCACCCCAGATCGTCGCGACCCAGCTGAACACCTTGATGGCGGTCGGGATCGCCACCAGCATCGTCAGGAACGAGAACGCCATCATGACGAACTCGCTCTGGCCGCTGGTGTACATGTGGTGCCCCCACACCAGGAAGCTGATCACGGCGATCGAGATCGAGCTGAACGCGATCAGCTTGTAGCCGAACAGCGGCTTCCGGCTGTGCACCGACACGACCTCGCTGATCACGCCCATCGCGGGCAGGATCATGATGTAGACGGCGGGGTGCGAGTAGAACCAGAAGAAGTGCTGGAAGAGGATCGGATCGCCGCCGTAGGCCGGGTCGAAGATGCCGATGTTGTAGATGTGCTCGAAGGCGAGCAGCAACACCGTGACGCCGAGCACCGGCGTCGCGAGCACCTGCAGGACGCTCGTGGCGTAGATGGCCCAGCAGAAGAGCGGCATCTTGAACCACCCCTGCCCGCGCGCGCGCATCTTGTGGATCGTCACGATGAAGTTCAGCCCGGTGAAGATCGAGCTGAACCCCAGGACGAAGATCGCGAGCCCCATCGACAGCACCGACGTCTGCGTCTCGATCGAGTAGGGCGTGTAGAACGTCCAGCCCGTATCGACCGCGCCGGTGATGATCGAGTAGACGGTCAGGATCGACCCGACGAGCCACAGGTAGAAGCTCGCCAGGTTGAGTCTCGGCAGTGCCACGTCCGGGGCGCCGAGCATCAATGGCAAGACGAAGTTGCCGATCGACGCCGGGATCGCCGGGATGATGAACAGGAACACCATGAACACGCCGTGCAGCGTGAACACCTGGTTGTAGACGCCGTTCTCGAACAGCATCCCTTCCGGGGTCCACAGGTGCAGGCGGATCAGGAGGGCGAGCAGACCGCCGCACAGGAACGCGGCCGTCACGCCCACGAGGTACATGATGCCGATACGCTTGTGGTCGAGCGTGCCGGCCCATGACCAGAAGCCCTTGGTGACGTCGAGGTAGCTGGGCTCCTTGCGCGTCGCCGAGGGGGCGGTCTCGATGGCTGGGGTGTGGGTCGTCATCGTGAATTCACCTCGTCGACGTCACTTCAGCGTCTTCATCCAGGCGATGAGGTCGTCGATCTGCTCGTCGGTGAGCTGCGCCTCCGTGAACTGCGGCATCGCGCCCGCCACCCAATTCGGGCGGCCGGCCACGAGCTGGCTGGCAGGATTGCGGATCGAGTTGCGGATGTAGTCCGCGTCCGCGACGTAGCTCTCGCCGCTCTGCAACTGGCCGGGCCGCATCCAGATGCCCTTGAACACCGGGCCGACCGTGATCTGGTCGGTGAGAGAGTGGCAGGCAATGCAGCCGGCCTGCGTGTACCACTTCTCGCCGCGACCCTCGGGGGTCTGTGGGATGTCGATCCACGGCTTCTTCGCGAACGTCTCGGCGTCGACGACGTGGACCTTGCGGCGCATGAGCGAGTGACCGTCACCGCAGTACTCGGCGCAGAACAGGTCGTAGGTGCCCAGCTCGGTCGGGCGGAACCAGAGGATCTGCCGCACACCGGGAACGACGTCGCGCTTGACGCGGAACGCCGGGATGTAGAGCGAGTGCAGCACGTCCCGACTCGTCATCGTGATCCGCACCGGCACACCGATCTCGCAGTAGAGGTCCTCGGCGGCGGTCTGCGGGTTGTTCGGATCGTCACCGGGGTGGTGGAAGGCCCAGGCCCACTTCCACGCTTCGACGGTGTAGGCCCGCGCGTCTGCCGGCACGATCTGCTGATCCAGGTTGCCCTTCAGACCCCACGCGAACGTCACCATCAGGATGACGGTCGGGATCAGCGTCCACACGACCTCGAGCGTCGTGTTGTGGGTCATCTGCGACGCCGGCGGCTGATCCGGACGCCGCCGCCGATAGCGGATCGCCGAGTAGACCAACACGACGAGGATCAGCGTGAAGAAGAAGATGCTGATCACCGTGAGGAACGTGAACAGCGGATCGACCTCCTCGGCGAAGGTCGACGCCGGGGTCGGTAGCTGCCCGAGCGGATCTTGGAATGCGATCAAGGTCATCACCGGCTGTTGAATGTCGATTGGGCGTCCTCGGGTCGTGCGCTCATCCCGCCGTCGCCGGCGACGCGGTCGTCGCCGCCTGCCTGCGGCGCTCACGACGCCACAGCACGATGATCATCGAGGCGATGGCGAGGACCGCGACGAGCCCGCCGATGCGCATCACGGTCATCGCGGTGACCGTGTAGGCACCCGTGTTCGGATCGAACGTCAGACAGCTGACCAGCACGCGCTCCACGAACGTGCCGATCTTGCCGTCGCTGGATTCGACGACCGCACGGCGCAGCGTCCGACCGTCGAGGTAGCGAGCGTCGAGGTAGCGGGTCGTGACCCCGGACGGCGACACCAGCACGACCATCGGCGGGTGGTCGTACTGGCCGGTCGCGGCATCCTTGCGGAACCGCCAGCCCACGCTCGAGCTCAGCGCGTCGATCGTCGCGCGGTCACCGGTCAGCAGGTGCCAGCGCTCTGTCCACGCCGGGTGCCCGAGCGCCGTGACGTAGGTGGACTTCTTGTCGCTGGCGAGCGCCGGCCCCTCGCGGTCGTCGATGCTGACGGTCACCAGATCGAAGTCGGCGCCCGGCGTCATTGCCGAGTCCTCGACCGCCCGCAGCAGGCTGTTCAGGACCATGCCGCACATGCCGGGACAGCTGAAGTAGCCGAGGTTGAGCACCAGCGGCCGGTCGGGGGACATCAGCTCCTGGATGCGGATCGGCCGGTCCAGCTCGTCGCGGAACACACCGCTCAGCTCTGCGCGCTCGCCGAGCCGGTTCGCCATCGTCGCCTGCTCGTCGACGACCCCCGGTTGCTGCGGCCCCCACTGCGCGCGCACCGGCGCTGCGGCCACCGCGAGCGCGGCGGCGGCGAAGGCGAGCGGGCGAAGTGGTCGGCGGAGCGGGTTCATCGCGGTTCGGCCTGTGGCGATCTTCGGGAGGGTCTCTGAAAACTGCGCCGGGCGCCCGGTCGGCGCCCTCGAGAGGATTCGGAAGCGGGTGGCCCACGGTTGCCGCGGTGGTCGTCTGCGGCGCGGCGGGGCGGGCCGTCGATCAACGACTGCCGACGTAGCGTTCGAGCGCCTGCTCGACGGAGATCCGGTTCGCCTTCGGATCGGCGTCCAGGTAGGCGCGCTCCTGCATGTGGAGCTCGTCGCGCGCCGACGTCGGCGCGAGCTCCACGACCTCGCGGTGCTGCGCGAAGCGAAGCTCCTCGTAGACGAGGTGGAGGACGAACACCGTCAGGAACACGCCGATCGTGCAGGCGAGCAGCCACGTCCAGGTCAGACGACCGTCGATGTCCCGCGTGGGATCGTGCTCCGGGATGTCGCTGGTGCGCGTCGGCTCGGCGGAGTGGGCCATGGCAGTCAACGGGACGGGCTCAGATGTTGTGGAAGCGCAGCGACTCCGCGAGGCGCGGATCGCGCTCCGGGATCAACGGTGTCGAAGCGATGTTGCGGACGGTGAGTCCCAGGAACAGCGCGACCATGCCGACCATCGTCGTCGCATCGAGCCAGCTCAGGCTCATGCCGTGGTGGTGGACGTGATCGGCGGACTCGAGGTTCGGCATGATCAGGTACTGCATGTCGAACCAGTGCATCACGAGCAGGAACACGGCTGCGATGGCGAGCGTCAGCCGGTTGCGCTTCATGTGGCGCGACATCAGGAACGCGAACGGCACCATGAAGTGCCCGATCGCCAGGGTCGCGCCCACGTATCCCCAGGGCACCGTCACACCGTGATCCCAGTGGGTGTTGGCGCGATGCGCGTACCAAACGGTCTCCTCCGGGATGTTCGCGTACCAGATCAGCATGTACTGCGAGAAGGAGACGTAGGTCCAGAACACCATGAACGCGAACAGGAGCTTGCCCACGTCGTGGTAGTGCTCCTGGGAGATCGCGTTCCGCAGGTAGCCGCGGCGCTGGATCCACATGGCGAGTAGCGCGAGGGTCGCGAAGAACGCCATCACCCCGCCGGCGAAGTAGACGATGCCGAAGATCGTCGAGTACCAGTGCGGGTCGAGCGACATGATCCAGTCGAACGCCGCGAAGGTGACCGACAGCGCGAACAGCAGGAGGCCGATCGACGCGCGCCGCGCCATGCGCATCGACAGGCCCGGATCGCCGTTCTGGTCCTGGGCAAGGCTGCTGTTGCGGAAGAACCGTGACAGCAAGGCCCAGACGGCGAAGTAGATCGCCGCGCGGACCAGGAAGAACTCGGCGTTCAGGTAGCTCGCCTTGCCGGCCAGCAGATGGTCGTAGCCGGCTGCGGTCGGATCGGTCACGGCCGCCGCCCAATGGTGCCAGACATCGTGGTAGCCGATCGCGAGCGGCAGGAACAGGATCGGTATCCACGGCCAGAGCAGCGCCATCATGTTCTCGGCGATGCGGCGCACCACCACGCTCCAGCCCGCGCGCGTGATGTGCTGCAGCATCACGAAGAACAGGCTGCCCAGCGCGATGCCGAGCGTGAACATGTAGGCGACCAGGTAGGAGAACAGCGCCTGGCCGCGTACCTCCTCACCCGCGAGCACGCCGATCAACGAGGCGCCGAGGCCGAGCACACCGAGCCCGATGAGGATCCGCATCGAGCCGGACAGGTCGCCCTCGCGCGCGCGCGTCACGAGCCCCGGGGCGAGCTCGTCGATCGGTGGCGCGACGTTCGGTGCGATGGACGTGGCGGTCATGGAAGGACGGTTGGAAGCGGACGGGAGTCGGAGGCGTGGGGAGGTCGGACGGCCTGGATGGCGCTCATTGGAAGCGCGCCTGCAGGACCCGCAGGTAGTGGACGATGCACCAACGGTCGCGAACGGGGATCTGGTGCCCGTAGGCGGGCATCGTGCCCTTGCCCTGCGTGATCACCTCGTAGAAGTAGCCGTCCGCCGAGTCGCGGAGACGCGGCTCGGCCCCCAGGTCCGGAAGGAGATAGTTGAACGCGGCCGGGCTCGACACCCTGGCTCGTTGCAGCACGAGACCCTGTCCCGCGCCGCTGCGGTCGTGGCACGCGGAGCAGTAGACGTTGAACCGCTCCTGGCCGCGCAGCACGTCGTCGCGCGTGGCAGGCAGCGGGTTCGACACGTAGTTGCCCGCGGCGTCCTTGAAGACGTGCAGCGGGGCCTCGCCCAACGCGTCGCTCGCCAGGGTGCCAGCGGGCGGCGTGCGCATGCCGCGTTGGTCGGCGAACCCGGGGAAGTCCGAAGCCATCTGCGCCTTGACCTTGGGCTGGAAGTCCATGTCCAGGACCGGATGGATGGGCGGCTTCTCGCTGATACCGCCTCGGCACGAGCCGAACGACAGCGCGATCAGGCCGACGCAGACGGCGACCAGCAGGCGGGGTCGGCGGACCGGCGACGGCTCGCGCGCGTTGCGCGGGTCCGTCGGTCGGGAGCAGGTGGAGATTGGCACGGCGGTCATCGGGTCAGTCCTCCACGATCTCGACGTTCGTGGCGCCGATCTGCTCGAGCAGCGCGGCAGTGCCGTGGCGATCGAACTTCGGATCGCGCGCTTCGACCGACAGGAAGAACCGGTCGTCGGACACGCGGTGGAAGGTCGAGTGCTTGAACACCGGGTGATGGAGCCGCGGCAGTCCATTGAGGATGAACATGCCGAACACGGCGGTGAGCGCGGCGAGCAGGACCATCAGCTCGAACGTGATCGGGATGGTCGACTCCCACGCGTAGGGCGGCTTGCCGCTGACCCAGAACGGGTAGTCGACGCCGTTCATCCACCATTGCATCAGCTGCGCAGCGACGATGCCGGCGATCCCGCCTCCCGCGACGAACCAGCCGAGCCCGCTCGGCGGGTGACGCAGCGCGCGGTCGATGCCGTGGATCGGGAACGGCGTGTGGCTGTCGACCCGGCGATAGCCGGCCTCGGCGACCGCATGAGCCGCGTCGTAGAGCGCCTTGGGCGTCGCGAACTCGGCGACGACGCCCCACAGCCGCACGTCGGTCTTCGCTTCGACGGCCGTCATGTCAGTGCACCCCCCCCTGCGCAACGTGGCCCTGCGCAGCGTGGCCGTGCTGGCCCGGAGCGTGATGCGTGTCACCGTGGTGCGGATTGGCCTCCGGCATGACGCCCTTGACCTCGCTGATCGCGATGACCGGCAGGAACTTGCAGAACAGCAGGAACATCGTGAAGAACAGGCCGAAGCTGCCGAGATAGGTCAGCACGTCGATGATCGTCGGCGTGAAGTAGTCCCAGCTCGACGGCAGGAAGTCGCGGTGGAGCGACGTGACGGTGATCACGAAGCGCTCGAACCACATGCCGATGTTCACGAAGATCGACGCCGTGAACAGGATCCAGGGCGTGCGCCGGCACTTCCGGAACCAGAACAGCTGCGGCGTGACGACGTTGCAGAAGATCATCGTCCAATACGCCCAGTAGTAGGGTCCGAACGCGCGGTTCAGGAACGCGTACTTCTCGTAGGCGACCCCGCTGTACCACGCGATGAAGAACTCCATCGAGTAGGCGTAGCCGACCATCGTGCCGGTCAGCAGCAGGATCTTCGCGATGTTGTCGAGGTGGTTGAGCGTGATGAGGTCCCGCAGGCCGAGCCACGACCGGGCCGGGATCATCAGCGTCAGCACCATGCCGAAGCCGGAGAAGATCGCGCCCGCGACGAAGTAGGGCGGGAAGATCGTCGTGTGCCAGCCGGGCAGCAGCGAGACCGCGAAGTCGAACGACACGATCGAGTGCACCGACAGCACGAGCGGCGTGCTCAGCCCGGCGAGGATCAGGTAGGCCTTCTCGTAGTGCAGCCAGTGGCGGTTGCTGCCGTGCCACCCGAACGCGAACAGGCCATAGATGCGCGCGGCGATCATCCGGCCGGTCTTCACCGCACGGTCACGGAACGTCGCGAGGTCCGGAATCAGACCGACGTACCAGAACAGCGCGGACACCGTGAAGTAGGTGCTGACCGCGAACACGTCCCAGAGCAGCGGGCTCTTGAAGTTCGGCCACATCGCCATCTGGTTCGGCACCGGGAACACCCAGTAGATGACCCAGATGCGGCCGACGTGGATCGCCGGGAAGATGCCTGCCGCCATGACCGCGAAGATGGTCATGGCCTCGGCGGCCCGATTGATCGACGTGCGCCACTTCTGTCGGAACAGGAAGAGGATCGCCGAGATCAGGGTGCCGGCGTGGCCGATACCGATCCAGAACACGAAGTTCACGATCGGCCAGCCCCATCCCACCGGGCTGTTGTTGCCCCACACACCGACGCCGGTGAACACCAGGTAGCCGATCATGGCTCCCAGGTTCAGCAGGATCGCGATGCTGATGCCGAGCCCCATGTACCAGCTCGGCGGCGTGCGCCGCTCCGCCGGCCGGGCGACCAGGTCGGTCACCTCGGCGAACGTGCGCCCGTTCTCCACCAGGGGAGCGCGGTGGAGCGGATTCTCCGCCTCGTCGATGACGGTGATCGTGGTCATCGGTCAGCTCAGCTCAGCTTCGGGTTCGGGTTCCGGACCTTCGCGAGGTAGCTGGTCCGCGGCTTGAGGTTGTATTCGGACAGCATCGCGTAGTTCAGCGGCGAACCGTCGACCGCGACGTTCGTCTCGGTCGCGCGGTCGGTGTTGCCGCGCAGCTGCGTCACTCGCGACTGCGGGTCATTGATGTCACCGAACACGATCGCCTGCGCAGGGCACGCCTGCTCGCAAGCCGTGACGATGTCGCCGTCGCGGAGGGTGCGTCCCGCGAGCTTCGCCTGGAAGCGGGCGCCATTGATGCGCTGGGTGCAGTAGGTGCACTTCTCCATCACGCCGCGGTGGCGGATGGTGACGTCCGGGTTGAACTGCAGCTTGGTCGTCGGCGCGAGGTTCTTGTGGAAGTTGAACCAGTTGAACCGGCGCACCTTGAACGGACAGTTGTTGTTGCAGTAGCGCGTCCCGATGCAGCGGTTGTAGGCCATGTCGTTCAGCCCATCCGGGCTGTGCATGGTCGCGCCGACCGGGCACACCGACTCGCACGGCGCGTTCTCGCACTGCATGCACGGCACCATCTGGTGCATGACGCGCGGCTCCGCATCGAGCGGGACGCCGTCCTGGGTCGCCTCGCCCGTGAAGTAGCGGTCGATGCGGTTCCAGTGCATCTCGCGACCGCGGAGCACCTGCTCCTTGCCCACCATCGGGATGTTGTTCTCGGCGACGCAGGCGGTCACGCAGGCGCCACAGCCGGTGCAGGTGTTCAGGTCGATCACCATGCCCCACTGATGGCCGGTGCTGTAGTCGCGCTCGGTCCACAGCGACTTCAGCAGGTCGGTCTCCGAGCCGCCCTCGAGCGCCGCGGTCTGCGCGGCGGGCGAGGCCTGCTTGGCGAAGTCGGGCCGGGCGCGGAACTCCTCGACCGTCGCCTCGCGCACCAGCGGCCGACCCTCCATCACGCCGTGGTCCTGCGTCGACGCCAGCGTCCACGTCTCGCCGGTGCGCTTCAGCGTCGCGCCGCGGCCGAACGACCACGCGGACGACGACCGCAGGGCGCAGGCGTCGTAGCCACGCTCGGCCGCGACCTCGCAGTCGGCCGGGAGCCGGCGGCCGTAGCCGATCGTCAGCGTGATCGCGAAGGGGGCGTGACCGGGCTGGATCCACACCGGCGCCTGCACCGTGCGTCCGTCGAGCGTCAGCTCGACGACGTCGTCGTTGAAGACGCCGAGGGTCTCCGCGGTCGCGCGGCTCATCAGCGCGGCGTTGTCCCAGGTGAGCTTCTCGAGCGGCGACGGCTGCTCCTGCATCCACGCGTTGTTGGCGTAGCGGCCGTCGAACACGTTGGGGGAGGCTCGGAAGCCGATCTCCAGGGAGGCTGCCGTCGGCGCGCCGACGACCGGCGTCGCCGAGATCGCCGCCGCAAGCTCGATCGCGCGCAGCGAGACCTCGACGCGCGCGGCGGCAGTGCCGGCGATCACGCCCTTGGTGAGGCCCGACCGCCACAGGTCCTCGAACGGAGTACCGGAGCGGACCGGGCTGTCCCGCCAGGTCTCCTGGACGAGCGCGTAGCCCTCGGTCTCGGGGTGCTCGATCAGCGCGGCGAGCAGCTCGAGCGGCGACCGCGCCGCCGGGTAGAGCGGGCTGATCAGCGGCTGGCAGATCGCGGCGGTGCCGTCGTAGGCGAGCAGGTCGCCCCAGCTCTCGAGCTCGTGGGCGAGCGGCACGTGCCAGGTCGACACCTGCGCGGTCTCGTCGACGTGCAGCCCGAGGTGGATCGTCGTGCCGTCGCGCGACAGCGTCTTGTAGAGCTGCGCGAAGCCCAGGTCGGCCGGCGCGTCGTAGACGGGATTGCCGCCGAGCACGATCAGCGCCTTGACCGCGCCCTTGCGCAGGTCGTTGACGAGTTGGCGGAGCTCCTCGCGACAGTGGGCGCGCAGGCCCGTCGGGGTGTCGGTGAACGACAGCGGACCGCTCGGCGCAGCGGCGCCCAGCGCGAGGTTGATCGCGTGCGCGCAGGCGTGCACGGCAGCCGGCTGACGCGGCCCGACGACGACGAGCGCGGCACCGCGGTTCGCGCGCAGGTCGGCAGCGAGCTCGCCGACGAACCTGGGCGACTGCCCGCCGCGTGCCGCGACCGCCGCCTTGACCTCCGGACCGCCGGCGTCGAGGGCCACGGCGAGCGCGAACACCGCGTCGGCGATCTCGCCGTCGCTCAGCGGGAAGCGATGATCGGCGTTGCTGCCGGTGACCGTGTGGCAGCTCTCGGCGACGTAGAGCCGCGCCGGCACGTCACCGGGCTTTCGGACGCGCTGGCTGTCGGCCCAGCTGCGCGTCCAGGCGAGCGTCGGCGCGTCGAGGCCGAGGAAGTCGGCATCGAACGAGGCGACGACCTTCGCCTTGCCGAAGTCGTACTGCGCGTCGACGTCGCGGCCCGTCGCGAGCTTCGCGCCGTCGAGCACGGCGTCGCGGTCGAGCGGCGTGTAGCGGACCACCTTCGCCTTCGGCAGGGCCGCGGCGAGCTGGTCGAGCAGACGCGCCATCGTCGGCGACGAGGTCGGCGGCATCAGCACGCGGACGCCCGCGCCCTCGTCGGACGCCGCGAGTTCGCGCACCTTCGGCCCCCACTCGGCGAGCAGCTCGGCGACGCTGTGGCCCTGCGGCTCGGCGCCGGGCTCGCCGTGCCCCGAGCCACCGTGACCGTCGCCACCTCCATGGCCCGCATCGACGGGGCCAGCACCACCGAGCCCGGCATCGCCGCGGTGCAGCACGTGCTGCGAGCGCGCCGGGTCGTAGAGCTGGAGCAGCTCGGCCTGCATGAACGAGTCGGTGCCGCCGAGCGAGCCCGGGTGGTCGCGGTTGCCCTCGACCTTGGTCGGACGGCCGGTGTGGCTGCGCACCAACGTGCCGATGCCGTAGCCGTGGCGGGCGTGGACCGACGCGTAGTGCTGCGGCAGGCCGGGGATCAGTCCCTCGGGCCGATGCGTGTAGGGCAGGATCTCGCGCCCGGGCTTGCGGCACGAGGTCATGCCCGCCAGCGCGACGCCGGCGGCGACGACGCCGAGGAACTTGCGGCGGGACACCGGGTCGGCGAGGCCGGAGTGCTCCGCTGCGCCCTCGGGGAACTCGCGTGACAGGGCCTCGACGAACTCGGGCGTGCGCGCCAGGTCGTCGAAGCTCCGCCAGTAGCGCTTCTCGGCGGGCGCCGAGCCGGCCGGGGTCGGCTGGGTCCGGGAGACGTGCAGGTCGGTCATCGGTGGCAGGCGGAGCAGTGTTCGGGGGGATTGATGGTGCCGGTGTCGCGGAGCCGCCGCGCGAGCGCGATGCTCTCGAGGCTCGGTGACCAGCCCATCTGCGTGACCTGCGCGGGGGCCGGCAACTCGCCCTCGGGCGTGCCGGCCGCCACCGCGCGCTCGAACAACTCGGGCTCGAGCTTCGCGAAGCGGGCGATCGGGCGGATGTGCGCCTCGGGCTGCCGGTGGCACTCGAGGCACCAGCCCATGTTCAGCGGCTCGACCTGCCGGACGACCTCCATCTCGTCCATGCGGCCGTGGCACGACTGGCAGCCGACGCCCGCGTTCACGTGGACGCCATGGTGGAAGTAGGCGTAGTCGGGCAGCAGGTGGACCTTCTGCCAGTGCAGCGGCTCGCTCGCCTCATGGGCCTGCGCGATCTTCTGCACCTCGAGGCTGTCGGTGCGCACGCCCTTGTGGCAGTTCATGCAGACCTCGGTGGTCGGCACGTTCGCGTGCGGTCCGACCTCGACGTCGGTGTGGCAGTAGCGACAGTCCATCCCCATCAGACCGGCGTGCAGCTTGTGGCTGTACTTGACGGGCTGCGGGGGCGCGTAGCCGACGTCCGTGTGGCGCGGCGAGAACCAGTAGCTGACGATTCCCACGACGGACAGACCGCCGAGGACGACGGCGGCCGCCGCGATGGTCGGCAGGTGGTTGGTCCACTTGGGGAAGATGACGCTCAAGGCACAACCTCTCGGCGAAGCGAGGGACCTCGGCCGGGTCGGTGGGGCCGGCCGACCCTGCGACGGAGCCCGGGTGCAACCGGCGGGGAGGGGGGAGGCTCCTAGGGGGATCGATCCGCACAAAGCCTTGCCGCACCCAGGGATGGAGCAGCGCGGCGGACAGGGGACTACCCGGAGCCGGGGGCGGAGTCGTGCTACAAGATCGACCCTTCCGGTTCAATTTCAGAGTCGGCAGAAAATCGCCATTTCATCGAAGTAGCCGATAGCAAGGGACTTGTGGCGGCGAGGAATCGTGAGTCTCCGGGCCCGCGGGGGCGCATCGCGTCGGGATCGGCGCCCCGCCGAGCATCGGTCTCACCGAGGATCGCGCCGGGGTGCGGCCGTCACTCCGAGCGGAGGAGCCGCGCGAGGAACGTGGCGATCGCCGGTGCCGCGAGCGCCTGCGCGCGCTGGTTGCCGTGGTAGTCGGCGGGCGAGACCCACAGCTCCTCGGTCGGCGCCGCGCCCTGGAACGACGGCAGCAGGTCGAGGAACGGGATGCTCTCGGCAGCGCAGAACGCGCCGGCCAGCCGGTGGATCTTCTCGAACGGGTAGTGCTCGTCGGGTCCGAGGCCCTGGAAGTGCGGCCAGATCGCGACCGCGAAGGTCACCCCGCGCTCGCGGCACCAGTCGCGCATCGCGCGGAGCTCGCGCTGCGGACCACCGCCGGGCCACAGCTCGGCGCGCCCGACCCGGTTGCCCTGCAGCCAGGTCACGGCCTGGTACCAAGGCGAGTCGGCCGGGATGTCGAGCAGCTCCTGCACGAGATCGCGGTCGGGATCGATCGTCAGGGCCGACTGCATCGCGTAGCGCTGCAGCAGCGCGCGGGCGAGCATCGAGTGCCGGATCAGCCACGGCGTCGGCCGTTGGTGCGCGAGCGCGTGCGAGGTCGGCAGCAGGTCGTTGAGGCAGAGCGTGACGAGCACGATGTCCGGCTGCACCACGTAGAAGCGCTTCTCCAGCGCGGCCCGGTATTCGTCGACGAACATCGTGCCCGCGGCGCCGGCGTTCACGGTGCGCACACCGTCGTCGACGTCGCGGCGCAGCATCCCCTCGACGAGGCGCGGCCACGCGCGCTCGACGCGCACGCCCCAGCCGAACGTGAACGAGTCGCCGACGCAGAGGATCCGGCGCTCGCCGGGCGGCTTCGGCCCGCAGACCTCCTCGCGCTCGCGCATGCCGAGCGAGTTGGTCTGGCAGGCGACGCAGAGACTGTCGTCGTTCCCGGTGCGGTCGAACTCGGCGCCGCGCGCGGCGTGGTCGAGCCCCCGGTAGCAGATGTAGAACCGCACGTCCGGAGCGAAGCGGAACGTGGGGCGCGGGCCGCTGAGCTCGGGCACGACGAGGCCGGCCTGCGCGCCTTCGGCCTGGTCCCGGTAGACGTGGCCGTCGTCGTCCTCGTAGTGAACGGTGTAGCGCAGGTGCAGGTCCCCCTCGCCCGCCATCCCGGTCGCGACCGCGCGGTAGATCAGCTCCGCGAGCAGAACGAAGACGGCGGTGCTGCCGATCAGCAGCGCGAGGCGGAGGATCGTGGACTTCACGACGGCTTGCCTTGTGGAAAGGCCGGGGGATGGTATCACTCCCGGTCCGGGTTTTTCCCACGGGGCCGGCGAGCCGATCTACTCTTCGTCGGCCGTCCGTCACCCTGGGTGAACCGGGTCGAGCCGTCGTTTCCGCACTCCGCGACAGCGGTGCTCCGTGGCGTCGGTGCTACGTGGTGTCGGTGCTTCCGCGCACCGGTGCTCCGTCGCATCGGCCGATCGTGGGGCGCCGATGCAGACCGGATCCTGCGCGGACCGGACTCGAGACTGCTGGGACCCGACGCCGGTCCGACCGCGACGCCGTGGGCCTCGGATCCCGCGGCGAACCACCGCCACCGAACATGGCCGCCAACTACATCCTCGGCATCTCCGCCTTCTACCACGACTCCGCGGCCGCTCTCCTGCGCGACGGCGAGATCGTCGCGGCGGCCCAGGAGGAGCGCTTCACCCGCAAGAAGCACGACGCCGACTTCCCGTCGCACGCGGTCGCCTACTGTCTCGAGCAGGCCGGCGTCGGGATCGCGGACATCGACTTCGTCACCTTCTATGACAAGCCGCTGCTGAAGTTCGACCGGCTGCTGGAGACCTACCTGGCCTACGCGCCCGCGGGCTTCTCGTCGTTCGCCAAGTTCCTGCCGCTGTGGCTCGGCGACAAGCTGCACGTGCCGCGGATCCTGCGCCGCGAGCTCGGCGGGCGCCCGAAGCACCGCTTCGTGTTCCCCGAACACCATGAGAGCCACGCCGCGAGCGCGTTCTTCCCGTCGCCGTACGACGAGGCCGCGATCGTGACGATGGACGGCGTCGGCGAGTGGGTGACGACCAGCGTCGCGGTCGGCGAGGGCAACCGGATCCGGATGCTGAAGGACATCCGCTTCCCCCATTCGCTCGGTCTGCTGTACTCGGCCTTCACCTACTATTGCGGGTTCAAGGTCAACTCGGGCGAATACAAACTGATGGGGCTGGCTCCGTACGGAGAGCCCAAATACGTCGATCTGATCCTCGACAACCTGATCGACCTGCGCGACGACGGCAGCTACCGGCTCGACATGCGCTACTTCCAGTACGCGCAGGGCCTGCGTATGACGAGCACGCGCTTCCATGCGCTGTTCGGCGCACCGCCGCGGTCGCCGGAGACGGAGCTGACGCAGTTCTACATGGATGTCGCGGCCTCGGTCCAGAAGGTCACCGAGGAGGTCGTGATGCGCACGGTGCGCTATGCACACGAGGTCACCGGCAAGCGCAACCTGTGCCTCGCGGGCGGTGTCGCCCTCAATTGCGTGGGCAATGGTCGCATCCTGCGCGAAGGACCCTTCGAGAGCATCTGGATCCAGCCGGCCGCCGGCGACGCGGGCGGCGCGCTCGGCGCCGCATTGCTGGTCTGGTACCAGCTCATGAACAACCCGCGGACGGGCACCGCGACGCTCGACCATCAGCGCGCGAGCCTGCTCGGTCCCGCCTACACGCGGGACGAGATCCTCGCGGTGCTGGAGGAGAAGGGCGTCGTCTACGAGGAGCTCACGGACGAGGGCGCGCTGTGCGAGCGCGTCGCCCAGCTGATCGCCGACGAGAACGTGATCGGGTGGTTCCAGGGTCACATGGAGTTCGGCCCGCGCGCGCTCGGCGCCCGCAGCATCATCGGCGACGCCCGCTCGCCGAAGATGCAGAGCGTGATGAACCTGAAGATCAAGTTCCGCGAGTCGTTCCGGCCGTTCGCGCCGATCGTGCTGCGGGACCGCGCGCACCAGTACTTCGAGATCCGCGAGGACCAGGAGAGCCCGTACATGCTGCTGGTCGCCCCGGTGCGCGAGGAGCGACGCAAGTCGGTCGAAGCCGGCCGCTTCGGGCTCGACAAGCTGAAGCAGCTCCGCTCGGACGTGCCGGCGATCACGCACGTCGACTACTCGGCGCGCCTGCAGACCGTCGACGAGCACCGCAACCCGCGGCTCGCCAGGTTGCTGCAGGAGTTCGAGCGGCGCACCGGGACGCCGGTGTTGATCAACACCAGCTTCAACATCCGCGGTGAGCCGATCGTCTGCTCGCCGCAGGACGCGCTGCGCTGCTTCCTCGGCACGGAGATGGACGTGCTGGTCCTCGAGAACTTCGTGATCCTCCGCTCCGCGCAGCGCGCGGAGCTGACCCACGTCGACCGCGAGAAGTACCTCGCCGCGTTCGCCCTGGACTGACCCCCGAAGCCGCCCGACGGAATCCGAGATGATCAAGCTCGACCTGACTCCGCCCGACCGCCAGCTGTCGCAGTTCGGCTGGATCGCGCTGTTCGGCTTCCCGCTGGTGGGACTGGCGCTGTGGAAGTCGTTCGGCCTGAATCCGAACCTCGTCTGGATCCTCGGTGGCATCGGCGCGCTGACGCTCGTGCTGTCGCGGATCCGGCCCCGGCTGATCCTGCCGATCTACATGGCCATGACGCTGATCGCGATCCCGATCGGGTTCGTCGTGTCGTGGGTCCTGATGGGCCTGGTGTACTATGGTCTGTTCACGCCGTTCGGCATCGCCTTCCGACTGATGGGGCGCGACAAGCTGCACCGGCTGCCCGACGACGGCGTCCCGACCTACTGGCACGACCACGGCCCGCAGCGCTCCCCGGCGAGCTACTTCCAGATGCACTGAGAAGCCGGGCTGCGCCCCTCCGCAGCATCCCAGACGCGCGCACCGACAGGAGATCCAGACGTGACCGACCAGCAAGACCCGAACAACGAGTTCCTCGAGGCCGGCAAGGGCGAGAGCAAGAGCATCCTGGGCGAGTTCCTCTCGTTCATGGGTGAGAACAAGAAGTGGTGGCTGACCCCCTTCCTGATCGTCTTCGGCCTGCTGGGCGTGCTGCTCGCGCTCGGCGCCACCGGGGCCGCCCCGTTCATCTACACGCTGTTCTGATCCGGTCGCCGCGAGCGCGGCCGCGCGCGAGCCCGATTCCGGGTTCGCGCCTGCGGGGGCCGCTGCACGAGCGCGTTCCGGCCGCGCTGTCGCGAATCGCGCCATCGTGTCGCGCCTGACGACACATGATCAAGGGCGCGCGACACGCCGTCCGATCCCTGGTCAGGAGAGACCGGGAGCCGGACATGCGCGACCACGGACTGGACACCTACCTCGCCGACATCAACGAGGTGCCGCTCCTCAGACCGGAGCAGGAGATCGAGCTCGCCCGGCGCATCCAGGCCGGCGACCCGGCCGCCCGCGAGCACATGATCCGGGCGAACCTGCGGCTCGTGGTGTCGATCGCGAAGAACTACGTCAACCGCGGTCTGTCGTTCATGGACCTGATCGAGGAGGGCAACATCGGCCTGATGAAGGCGGCCGAGAAGTTCGACCCCGACGCCGGCTGCCGCTTCTCGACCTACGCGACCTGGTGGATCAAGCAGGGGATCCGGCGTGCGCTGGTCAACACCGTGCGCGCGGTCCGCATCCCGAGCTACATGTCGGAGATCGTGTCGCGCTGGAAGGCGACGACCCTCGAGCTGACCTTCGCGCTCGGCCGCCAGCCGACGAGCGCCGAGGTCGCGGAGGAGCTCGAGCTGCCGGAGAGCAACTGGAACGTCGTGCGCGAGACGGTGCTGGCCAACTCGCAGCCCACCGTGTCGATGAGCGAAGACGCCTCGTCGATCCTGTGCGATCACCTCGTCGACGCGCGCACCGAGCAGCCCGAGGAGCGGCTGTTCCGCGCCCACGAAGTCGAGCGGCTGCGCCAGCTGATCCGCGTGCTCGACCCGCGCGAGCAGGAGGTGCTGCGCATGCGCTACGGCCTCGACAGCGGCGAGCCGATGACGCTGAAGGCGATCGGCGAGCACATCGGCTTGACGCGCGAGCGCGTACGCCAGATGGAGCGCGACGCGATCCGCAAGCTGCAGGCGACGATGCTGCGCGAGTTCGGCGAGGACCAGACCGACGGGCCACAGGGTCGCCAGCGCCGCTGACCAGGGTCGGGCAGCCGGCGGCGCGGCGAACCGTGCGCGCTCAGCCCGACCTCTTGTCGGCGGGTCGCGGCAGGTCGAAGCTGCCGGACCTGATCCGATGGGCGCCGTCTCGCTCTACGTGCACGTGCCGTTCTGCGTCGTGAAGTGCGGCTACTGCGACTTCAACAGCTTCGCGGGCCGCGACGTCGCCGAGCACGACCGGTTCCTCGCAGCGCTCGACGCGGAGCTCGCGCTGCTCGCGCCACCGCGCGTCCCGCGCACGGTGTTCGTCGGCGGCGGGACGCCGACCCATCTGGACGAGGAACGCTTCGCGCGTCTGTTCGCGGTCCTCGCCCGGCACGTCGACCTGCCGCGGGTGACCGAAGTGACGATGGAGGCCAATCCGGAGAGCGTCACCCTCCCGAAGGCGCGCATCGCGCGGGACGCGGGGGTCGGGCGGGTCAGCGTCGGCGTCCAGTCGTTCGCTGCGGAGCGGCTCCGCTTCCTCGACCGGCCGCACGACGCCGCGGCCGTCGGCCGGGCGGTCGCCGCGCTGCGCGCCGCGGGCTTCGACAACGTCAGCCTCGATCTGATCTTCGGCGTGCCGGGTCAGGAGCTCGCCGACTGGGATCGCGATCTGGACGCGGCGCTCGCACTCGAGCCCGACCACCTGAGCTGCTACTCGCTCACCTTCGAGCCGGGCACGCGCCTCGAGCGCGACCGCCGGCAGGGCCGCGTGGCCCCGAACGAGGACCGCGTCGATGCGGCGCTGTTCCTGCACACCCGGGATCGGCTCGGCGCCGCGGGCTTCGATGCGTACGAGATCAGCAACTTCGCCGGGCGCGGCGGCCCCTGCCTGCACAACGACCACTACTGGACCCAGGGTGATTACCTGGGCGCCGGACCGGGCGCAGCGAGCCACCGCGACGGTTGGCGCGGCACGAACCTGAAGCCCCTGCACGCGTGGGCGACGGTCGTCGAGCGCGGCTTCGTGCCATCGGGCGAAGCCGAGACGCTGTCGCGCCGCCACCGGCTGGCAGAGGCGTTGTGGCTCGGCCTGCGCCGCCGCGACGGCGTCGACCTGGCGCAGGCCGAACGGCGGCTCGGCGTGGCGGCGCCGGTCCCGTTGCGGGCGCAGCTCGCCGCCTGGATCGAGTCGGGCCACCTCGCGATCGAGGGCGCGCGCTACCGGCTGACGCCACGCGGACTCCTGGTCGCGGACGCGATCGGGGCGAGCCTGTTGTAGCCGGGCGACGCGACCGCGGCCGTTGCAAGGGCGTCCGCTGGCGCTATGCCAGGGTCGCCTTGCGACCGAAACCGATGCGTTCCCCGACCCTGTTCTTGTCGTTGCTGGCGCTCGCCATCGCTTCCTCTGGCTGCGCGTTCTTCCGCGCGAACCGCAACGAGCCTCTCGATCCGGAGCGGATCGCGCAGCTTCGGCCCGGGATGACGACCGCCCGCCAGGCGGTCGAGCTGCTCGGCGCGCCGACCCAGGTCGTGCAGCTCGGCACCCGCAGCGCTTACCGCTACGACCATTCGTTGACCAAGGGGACCGCCATCGTGCTGGTGGTGTTCATCGTCGGGAACGCCGACACCCGCGGCGATCGGCTGTGGCTGTTCTTCGACGAGAACGACGTCCTGACGCACGTCGGCGCGAGCCTCGAGGCACACCGCGCGCAATACGCGATGCCATGGTCGGACATCCACGAGGAGTCCGACGTGCGCGAGGCTGACGCCGAACGACCGGGTCTCGAGGCGCTCCGCGACGGAGCGGGCGGGCAGTGAGCGTGCGCCGTCGTCGTCCGGCTCGGGGCCTGCGCACCGTGACCTCCATCGCGCTGTGCCTGCTCGCCACGGCGTGCATCAACCTCAACGTCACCCGGTCGCGCACGAACGCGCCGTTGCCCGCCGAGCTGGTCGACTCGATCCACCCCGGTCGGACGTCGTTCGGCGAAGCGCTCGCGCGGCTCGGCGCCCCGGAGATCGTGTGGGCCTCCGAGACCGGCGACATCGTGCTGGCCTACGTGTGGACGGACCAGCTCGACTGGGGCATCTCGTTCAGCTACGCGTTCCAGGACTTCGTGTCCGCTGGGCTGTCGTGGGAGGCGAACGACATCGAGCTCCCGGGCGTCGTGCTCGTGTTCCGGCCCGATCTGGAGCTCCGCTCGGTGCGGCGCGGCTTCCTGCGGGACCTGCTGCCGGTCCCGGAGGAGGCCGACCCGGCGCTGGAGGCGCTCGCCAACATCCCGGGCTGAAGCCCCGCCCCGGCGGGCCTCAGACACCGAGCGACAGCCGGTCGGCGAGCACCGCCGGCAGCCCCGCCGTGCGGATCTTCGCCTGCGCCTGAGCGCAGTCGTAGGCGACGCGGCGAACCTCGACGCGGCGCGAGGCCGGATCGTAGAGCGCGAACGCTGCGCGCGGATCCTCGTCGCGCGGCTGCCCGACGCTCCCGACGTTCAGCAGCGCGCGGACACCGTCACCGAGATCGCGCGCGAACTCGCCCTCGTAGACGACCTCGAGTCGGTGCGGCGCGGCGAGGTCGTGCTGCACATAGAGGGCCGGGACATGGCTGTGGCCGACGAACGCGATACGGCGGGTCTGCTTGGCGAGCGATTCGGCGGCTTCGACCGGCGACAACACATAGCCGAACTGCTCGGGCATGTGCAGCGAGCCGTGCACCAGATCGTAATGCTCGTGCTCCACGGTCAGCTGCAGGGACGCGAGGAACTGCAGGTGCTCGTCGCGCAGCTGGCGACGCGTCCAATCGATTGCTGCACGGGCGAAGTGATTGAAGTAGTCGGCCGAGATGCGGCCGATCACGGCTGCGTCGTGATTGCCGAGACACACTGTCGCACCGAGCTCGCGGATGCGATCGATGCACGGACCCGGATCGGCCCCGTAGCCGACGAGGTCGCCGACCTGCACCCAATGATCCACGTTCGCTCGACGAGCGCTCGCGATCACCGCATCGAGCGCTTCGAGGTTGCCGTGCACGTCTCCCAGGATTCCGATCAGCATGCGGTGCGCTCTTTCCTGCTCATCGAACGTCGAAGCCCGTCGCAGGACAACACGAGTCCGGCAGCGGTCGTCGCGGCCGCTGCGACGACGAGTCTCGCCACCGGAGCGCCCGGGTCCAGGATCTCGCGCCAGGCGAGCGGCAGCGGCCACGGCACACCGGTCGCGAGCGACACCGCGAACAACCCGGCCCACACCGCGAGCTGCGAGGCGAGATCGCGCGCCAGGCACGCGATCGCGAGCGCTGCGCTCGCGAAGGCGGCGGCCTGGAGAGCACAGCTCGCGCCGACGCGGAGCAGCGTCGCCCCCTGGACCGCGCCGCTGACCAGTAGTTTCGTTGCAGCGTAAGTGAGTAGCGCGCCGCAGGCCTGGGCGATCAAGGCCGTCGCCCACGCGGCCCAGGTGCCGACCGCGATGCGTCGCGCTGGTCCGCTCCACCGCAAAACCAGGGGGATCGTCTCGGTGCGGGCGACGCGCGACCAGGTCAGCAGCTCGATCACCGAGATCACCCAGAGCCAGGCCGTCAGGCTCGGCCAGGCAGGCGCGCCGGCGTCATGGACCAGGAAGTCGGGCTCCTCGATCCCGATGATGATCGCCCAGAACACGGTGCCGAGCAGGAACCAACGAGCGCTCGCTCGCCAGACCGCACGGAGTTCGAGCCACACCAGGGTCGCCATGGAGTGGTCCCATTGCGCAGCTCCCGCGGCCCGCTGTCGAGTGAAAAGGGGCGCTTCGCAGCCGTCGACCCTTGCCCGCGATCCTGGCCGAGCGGCATGATCCGGACTGGTCAGGGCCTGGCATCACCGCGCGTCGGCCTTCGTGCGGGCCGCGGCGTGGAGGGAACGATGCGATCGATCGCACTGGCGAATCAGAAGGGCGGAGTCGGCAAGACCACGACCGCCGTGCACCTGGCGCACGGACTCGCGCTGACCGGCGACTGCACGGTGATCCTCGACTTGGACCCACAGGCGAACGCCACGCTCGGGGTGCAGGGGATGGCCGAGCGCAACGGAATCGAGACCGGCGAGGACCTCGACGCCGACAGTGCCTTCCAGGCGCTCCAGCGGCTCGACGACCAGCTGTGGATCCTGCCGTCGCCCGGCGTGCACCGGAACATCGACCGGCGCACGGTCCCCGACACGAAGAAGCTGGCCGCGCTGTGCTCCCAGCTCCAGGACGAGGGAGTCGAGTGGCTGATCGTCGACTGCCCGCCGAGGATGGACGCCTGGGGATGGGCCGGACTCGAGCTGTGCCAGCAGGTGCTGCTCCCCGTGCAGGCGGAGTTCTTCGCGATGCACGGTCTGAGCCAGATGATCCAAACGCTCGAGTCCGCGCGACGGCAGTTCCCCGGACGGGCCGAGTTGCTCGGGGTCGTCGCGACCATGGTCGACGCACGCGAGGAGATCACCCGCGAGGTGCTCGACGACCTGCGCAGCAACCTCGGACCGCGCATGCTCGACAGCCTGGTGTATCGAGATCTGATCTTAGTCGAGGCCGCCAGCCACGGTCTCACGCTGTTCGACTACCGGATCGATGCGAAGGGCAGCCTGTGCTACGGCGCCCTGGTGCGCGAGGTGAAGCATGGCAGAGCGTAGGCTTGGTCGCGGACTCGACTTCTTCCTCTCAGGCAGCCCCGCCGAGGAGACCGGCTCTTCGCCTGGCGAGTCGGTGCAGTCGGTGCCGCTCGACAAGATCGTCCCCAACCCTCACCAGCCGCGACGCGAGTTCGCCGACGCGGAGCTCAAGGAGCTGGCCGCTTCGATCCGGGAGGCCGGCCTGCTCCAGCCGATCCTGCTCCGACGGGTGGGAGAGCAGTTCCAGATCATCGCCGGCGAGCGGCGCTGGCGGGCTGCCCGGATCGCTGGCCTGGAGGCCGTGCCGGCTCTCGTCCGCGACGCCAGCGACGAGCAGGCTGCCGTGTTCGCGCTGATCGAGAACCTGCAGCGCGAGGACCTGAATCCGATCGAGAAGGCACAGGCGTTCCGACGGATCCAGCAGCTGGGTCAGAGCAGCCAGGAGGAGCTGGCCCGCCACGTCGGCCTCGATCGGTCGACGGTGTCCAACTTCCTGCGCCTGCTCGAGCTCCCCGGCGAGGTGCAGGCACACGTTTCACGTGGAACGCTGTCGATGGGACACGCGCGCGCGTTGCTCGCTGCCCCTGACGCAGGCCGGCGCAAGGAGCTCGCCGAGCGCGCGATCCGCGACCGGCTGTCGGTGCGGCAGGTCGAGTCGCTGGCGCAGGCGGCCAAGACGGACAGCACGGAACCGGCCACCTCCGCGGAGCGCGCGCAGCCCGTCGACAAGAAGGACCGACCGCTCTGGCTCAAGGAGATCGAAGACACGCTGACGTCGATCTTCGAGGCGAACGTGCAGGTCCGCTACGGCCGGCGCCGCTCGCGGATCACGATCGAATGCGACGGACGCACCGAGTTCGAGCGCGTCTACGAGCTGCTTCGCGGCGCGGCTCCCGAGCGGCGCTGACGGCGCCCACCGGGCCGGGGCTCGCGGCCGCTGGCACGCAGGCCGGAGCGCCAGGCCGTTCCACGTGGAACGGCCACCGGGGTCACTCGACGCGCACGTCCTTGATCAGGAACTCGTCCTGAGGACGACCGAAGCCGCGCTGCTGCGACTCTTCGTCGGCAAACGGGGAGTCGACGATCGACTCCACGACGTCGAGCCCGCTCACGATGCGACCGACCACGACCCGGCTGCCGTCCCAGCGGCCTGCGACGTCGGCCGACGTGAACACGAGTCGCTCGACCTGCGACTTGTCGCCGATGCCCGCCTCCACCGCGAGCACGCCTGGGAAGTTGCTGACGCCGCTGTCCTCCCAGCCGATCTCGTCGCCCTCGGCGATCTTGCCCGCCGTCCACTTGGAGGGGTCGGCATCCTCGGTGCTCTTCCAGCCGAGCCGGAACTCGCCTTCCCCGGCGGACTGCGACAGGAACGGGTCGTCGCCCGCTGAGCGCCGGATCTCGTGCACGCGCTGACCCTTCCACCAGCCCTCACGGGCCAGTTCGAGCAGCTTGGCTGCGTGGGTGGGCGCCCGGTCCGCGTACAGTTTCACCGCAATCTCCCGGCCATCTCCGAGCACGAAGACGATCGTCTCCGGTGAAGTGGCCTCGGGAAGCTGATACAGGGCCGCATGCTCGGCACGGAACGCCAGCTCGGCCTCGATGGCGGCGCGGAGGTGGGAGACGGGGCTCCCCGCGACCGGCGGCTCGTACTCCGTCTTGTCCTTTCCGTTCCGCTTCGGCTGCTCGGCCTCGCGCTCCTTTTGGTCCTTGTCGTCGTCCTTCTCGGCGCGGAACTGCACCGGGAACTCGGTTCCACGGCACAGCAAGTGATCCGGGAAGTCCTTCTCAAGGCGGTCGAGTTCCTTGACCGCGTCCGCGAAGCGCTCCTCCGAGATCGCGCGGACAGCCAGGAGCCAGCAGGCCAACGGAGCCCGCGCGTCGCTGCCCTGGGACAGCTGCTGCAGCTCTGCCGCGTTCGCCGCCTTGACCACATCGCCGAGATCCTGCAGGAGTTCGAACCGAGCGAGCTGCCCGTACTGATACCCGATCATCTGCCGCGTCCGCGGGTCGGTATCCGGTCGGAGCTGCATCTCGACGAAGCTCCACATCGCGGCCCGCTCGGTGTAGTCGCGATCGAGCCCGGACGCCGCGGCGAACGTCGCCCATTGCTCGTCGCGCTTCCACTGCTCCATCTTCGTCAGCAGCGCCCGGCCGCCGAGCGCGGCGAGGACGACGACGAGGCCGGCGATCAGCCAGCGCTTGTTCTTCTCCCAATACAGCTCGAGCGGATTGGGAGCCTCGATCTGGCCCTGCATCCGGGGGGGGACGGTCTGACTCATGTTGGCACTTCCAAGGCTGGCCGAGCCGCAGGCGGCGAGGCCGGGGCTCGCGGCACCGTGCGGCGGGCCGCTGAGCGGTGGGTGGGGCCGATCGCTGGTGCGGGTCCCGGCCGCGGAGTGCCGGTCCCGCGCAGGATCACTTCTCGAAGTCGGTCCGATACTCGACGAGCATCTTCACGCGGCCACTGTCGAGCGCGGCGATCTCGCAGCGCACGTGGTAGGGACGACGCAGGAACTCCAGCTCGGCCCGCTGATCGCTGTCGTGGATGCCGACCTCGGACCAACCGAACAACGGCATCTTCGCTCGCATGTCACTGACGACTTGACCGAATGGCACAGATCCGGCGTAATGAAAGTCTCCGAAGCGGAACGGCTCGCTGACGTGCGAGAAGCTCTGGTTCATCCCCGTCTGCAGCTCCATGCCGTCGGGGACCGGCACGTCATCGAACTGCAGGAACGTCGTCCCGGAGACGGCCTCCGTGGAGCCATCCGAGCGCGGGCCGACGCACGCCGCCGCGCCCAGCATCAGGCTGCCCAGCATCAGGCTGCCCAGCATCAGGCTGCCCAGCATGAGGCTACGCGTCAGGGCGCCCAGCGACGACCGTGCGCGCCGGGACCCGGCGCGGGCCGGTCGCGCAGACCGGGTTCGGGGCGCACCCGGGACGCCGTGTCCGCGCCGCAGCACGTGGATCAGCCGATTGCGCATGGTCGCCACTCGTGGATCCGCTGTGGAAAGTCCTGCGACGATAGCGGCCGCCGGGACCACCATCAACGCCTCGGAACCGGGAATGTGCCCCCCCCGGGCCGCGCCTCGCGCGCGTGGCACGCGGCCGGCACCGGCCGAAATCTGTGACCCGCGCTCGTCGGCCCGCGCCCGCAGCCCGTAGCGTGAACGGACCGCCGCGGCACTCCGCGAGCCCGGGCCCCTGGCGCAACTCGCCCGCGCCGGGGGACGTTGTCGTGGGTCGCGGCGGTCACCGCCCTCTGGCCCTCCCCGAACCAGCGAGCCTGCGATGTCCAAGACCCTCGTCTGTCTGCTGACCCTGCTGTTCGCCGCGCTCCCCGCGGCCCACGCGCAGAGCCCCGCCGAGCTGCGGCGCGAGCTGCAGCAGCGTGAACGCGACGCCGGCAACGATTGCGAGCAGCTCCTCGACCTCGCGGAATGGGCGAAGTCGAAGGGCCTGATCCGGGATCGCCAGCGGCTGCTCGACAAGGTGCTGAAGCTCGAGCCCGACAACGAGCGCGCCAACACGATGCTCGGCCTCGTCAAGTACGAGGGCGAGTGGATGCCGCCGAGCAAGGCGGACATGCTGCGCCGCAAGGCGATGGAGAAGGAGATGAAGGCCCGCGGCATGGTCGAGGTCGACGGCTGCTGGGTCACGAAGGACGAGGTCGACGACGCCAAGAAGGGCATCTTCCATCACGACGGCGAGATCGTCTCCGCGGTCGAGAAGCGCGCGCTGCAGGAAGGCAAGGTGCGGCACCCCGGCACCGGCGAGTTCATCGATCCGGCCGACCTCGCGAAAGCCGAGGCCGGTCAGTTCCTGGTCGCCGGCCGCTGGGCCGACGAGGCGGAAGCCAACGACTATCACGCCGACGCCCGGCACCCGTGGCTGATCCGCACGAGCCACTCGTGGCTGATCAGCACGCGGCCGCTCGCGCAGCTGAAGGAGATCGCGGGCTTCGTCGACTCCGGAATCGAATCGGTCACGCGGATCTTCCAGGGTGCGATGCCGTCGCCGGCGTTCCGCCCGGTCATCCTGATCACCAAGGACGATGACGAGTTCCGCCAGCTCGGGACCGCGGTCGGCGCGGAGGGCTCGGCCTACTCGGTGTTCGTCGCGGAGGCCGACTTCGAGGTGCGCGACCTCGGGACCTGCCGGCCGGTCATCTGCAACTGGAAGGACGACTGGGGCCAATACTGGGCGCGCGACGCCGGCGCCCTCGGCTACGTCTACGCGCTCTGCACCCAGAACGAGATCGAAGCGCCACTGTGGTTCCTGCGCGGCGTCGGCGGCTACGCCGAGCGTCACTACCTCCCCGGGGTCGCGAAGTGGTTCGGCACCCAGCACCTCGAGAAGGGCGGTGTCAAGGACGTCAAGGGCTGGTTCGAGCGCTTCGAGATCAGCGGCAACCTCACCGCGCAGCAGCTCGACTACAACATCTACCAGGCCGGACTCGTCATCGACTTCGCGCTGAGCGGCAAGAACGCCAAGGTGACCGAGGCGATGCTGAAGGTCACCGAGGCGTTCACCAAGGGCGACTCGCGCGGCGCCGCGCGCGCGTTCCAGGACCTGCAGAAAGAGGTGTCGAACGCCGAGGAGGCCCTCCGCGAGCACCTGCGCTCGATCGTGCAGGGCTCCTGAGCAGGACTCCCCGGCAGGGCTCGCGTCCCGGCCGCGCGCGCCCGCCTGGCAGCGCGCCGGCGAGCGAGGCACGTCCCGCGGTCGAACCGGGACCCTGGAGTTGTCACGATTCGGTCCGATTCCCCGGGGGCTGCTGCCGACAGGAACGCCGTGGGAGCGGCCACCCTGCAGGCGCGGCATCGCTGAGACCCCGGCCCACCGCACCTGCCCGGAGCTGACCCCTCCTACGCAAGACCTTGCTGCAGAGTCCGTTGTGGACTCCGCGCTCGGCTGGCGCACGACGGTCGCACGCTCCTGGGACCGCGCCGCGACCGGCCTGCAGCCACCGCTCTGACCCCGAGTTCCGACCGACTTCGTCCCGGGTCGGACCCTCCATCCACTCCATCCGAGATCCATGCTCCGTCCAAGTTTCCGCGCCCTCGGGCTGGCCGCCGTCGCCGGCCTCTCGCTGTTCGCGCCCGCGACCGCCCAGACCCAGGCCCCCACCAACGCCTTCGCGCGCGCCCTCCCGGCCGACACGTTGATGTACGTGTCCGCGCCGGACCTGAAGACCACGCTGGAGGAATTCCAGTCGATGCCTCTCGCGAAGATGTGGCGCGAGAAGGAGGTCCAGGACTTCTTCGGCCGCGCCCTCGCGATGGCCGACGACGCCTGGGGGCAGATGATGAGCGAGGCTCGTCAGGCCCACGAGAACGGTCAGCTCCCGTTCGACCCCGACCAGCTCGTCAAGGCGCGGATCCGCGCCGCGTCGTTCGCGATCACGTCGATGGCGCTGGCCGTGCCGGAGGGTCAGCGCGAGCCGTTGCCGCGCTTCGGCCTGGTGCTGCACCTCGACTTCGGCGACACCGCGCCGATCTGGAACCAGGTGCTGCAGATGGGCATGGGCATGCTGCAGGGCATGGCCGGCGACGAGATGACGACGTCGCTGCGCGACGTCGGCGGCGTGCAGCTCACGACGATGCGGCCGGCCAACGAGCCGATCGAGATGGGCATCAACGTCGCGTTCGTCGGCAATGGCGTGCTGATCGGCACGCTCGAGGACGACGTCGCGGGCATGTTGCAGCGGCTGGCCGGTGAGACGGCTGGCGGCCTCACGTCGACCGCCGACTTCAAGGCGATGGCGCGCCACGTCGAGTTCAGTGGTGCGGAGACCGAGGTGTTCCTGCGCCCCGGCCGGTTCATCGACTTCGCGATGGACACGCTGCGGCTCGCGAAGGAGAACGCACCCGGGTTCCCCGAGTGGCTCGACGTCGACGGTGTCGAGCGCGCCGTACAGGCGCTCGGCCTGCGCAGCATGCAGGGGATCGGCGCGACCGAGCGCTACGTCGATGGCAAGGCGGTGTCGTCGTCGTTCGTGATGGCGCCCGCGGCCGACCGGCGCGGCTTCCTGACCGACACCGCCGGCACGATCGATCTCGGGTTCCTTCGCTGGATCCCGAAGGACGCCGTCAGCTTCTCGGCGATGAAGATCGACGTCGGCAACATCTACAAGACGCTGACCGCCGCGCTGCGCGCGTACGACGAGAACATGGCCGAGATGATGATGGGCCAGCTGCAGGACATGGAGTCGCAGCTCGGCCTGTCGCTCGAGAAGGACCTGTTCGGAGCGTTCGGCAACGACCTCGTCTACTGGTCGATGCCGATCGCGGCCATGATGGCGGCTCCCGAGATGGGCATCATCGTCTCCGTCAAGGACCAGGAGGCCGTGCTGCGCACGCTGCAGACGCTCGCGAACATGTCCGACGGATTCGTGTCGCTCAAGCAGAACGAGCGTCGCGGCACGTGGCAGCTCCGCTTCGAGTTCGACGCCGGCGGCATGATGGGCGGCTTCAACCCCGCCGACATGTTCGTGCCGACCTTCACGTTCAAGGACGGCTACATGGTCGCCGGTTTCACGAACGGTGACGTCAAGCGCGCGGTGACCCGCATGGAGCGCGAGGACGACCCGGCCGACGACATCCGCTCGAACCCCGAGTTCGCGCCGTTCCTCGCGCAGATCCCGAAGGAGGGACTGTCGAGCCTGTCGTTCACCGACTGGAAGTCGTCGTTCGAGGGCATGTACTCGATCGTGGCGAGCGCCGCGATGTTCCTGCCGATGGACGAGAGCATCCCGTTCGAGCCGGAGCTGCTGCCCGAGCAGTCGACGCTGACGCAGCACCTGTACGGCGGCGTGACCTGGAGCCGCGTGAGCCCGGACGGCTACTCGAGCTCGGGCGTCGGCCCGTTCGGCCCCGAGATGTTCGTGATCCTCGGCGGCGCCGTCGCCGCCGGCATCGGCGTGTTCGCCGCGATGGACGGCGGCGCCGACATGCCGATCCGCATCCGTTGACCCGCCGCGGCGCGGAGGTATCGAGGCGGTCAGCGCCGGTGTCCCGCGACGCGCGGCGCTGACCTGCGACCATGGACACCTGCCTCCGACGCCGACGGTTCATCGCCTTCGCAGCCCTCGCGCTGAGTGCGGCGGCGTACGCGCAGCGGCTCCCGGAGCTCGACGACGCGCTGTGCGCGCTCGCGCGCGCCGGCGGCGCCGCGGAGATCCCGCCGGGCGGCCGGCTCGGCCTCGCGCAGGCGCTGCGCGACGTGCAGTCCGACACCTGCGTCGCGGTGATCGCGTCGCACCCGGACGACCAGTACGTGCTCCCCGCCGCGTGGCTGCGCCTGCGCGAAGGACACCGCGTGGTGGTGGTGCTGCTGACGCGCGGCGAAGGCGGCCAGAACAGCGAGGGCCCGGAGGTCGGCGACGCACTGGGTGCGCGCCGCGCCCTCGAGACCGAGGCCTGCGCGCGCCGGCTCGGGATCGAGATCCTGCACCTGAACCGCGACGACGCGGGCTACTGCCGGACCGGCGCGGAGGCGCTCGAGCTGTGGGGCGAGGAGCAGACCGCGCACGATCTCGCCGAGCTGCTGCGCCGCGTCCGTCCCGACGTCGTGATGACGACCCACAACCCGGGAGAGACCCACGGCCACGACCTCGGACTGCTCGCGATCCTGCCGCGCGCGATCGCGCTCGCCACCGACCCGCAGCTCGATCTGCCTGGCCTGCCGCCGGCGCCGATCGTCCGCGTGATGCGGGGTGCGCTGCCGAGCGAACCCGCATCACTCCGCCTGCCGGTCGACGAGATCGACCTGGACCACGGCCGCAGCTACCGCGAGATCGCCTACGGGGCGCTGGTCGAGTCGCACCGGAGCCAGGCACCGTTCCGGCCGCTCGGAGCGTTCTTCGGCGACACCGACCGCTTCCTGCAGATCCTGCCCGTCGAGATGACTCCCCCGGAGCATCCCGCGTCGAGGCTCGGCGCGCCGGCCGGCGACGCCTGGCTCCGCAGCGCAGCGATCGCCGCGGACCTCGATCGCCTCGGCGCGGAGCTCGGCCGCGTGCTGCCGCGCACCGAGGCCGAGCGCACCGAGCTGGTCGCGCTCGCGCTCGCCCATCTGCGACATCTGGCCTCGCTGCGCGCGACCGACCTCGATCTACAGACGCGCGTCGCGCGCCGCCGCGAGGCGGTCGAGCGGCTGCTCCGCCACGCGATCGGGATGCGCGTCGACCTGGAAGTCGACAGCGACGCCATCGCCGTCCCCGGCGAGACGCTGCAGGTCCGCGTGCGGCTGCGCCACGACCTACCGCCAGGTGTCACGCTCGGCGAACCCGCGTTCGAAGCGGTCGACCCCGGCGTGGAGCTGCGCGCGCTGGGGCCGTTCGCCGAGGCCGCCCTCGGCGGCCGCGAGGCTCCGTTCGCGTGGCGCGTGGCAGACGACGCACTCGGCCACCACCCGCTGCAGGGACTGTTCCGTCGCCAGCGCTTCGAGATGCCGCTACTCGCCCGACTCCGCTGCGCGGTGCGCGTGGACGCCGACGCCCGGCCCGACGAACCCGACCCGGCGCCGATCGAGCTCGACGTACCGCTCGAGCTGCCGTGCACGGTGCGCCCCGCGGTCGAGCTGACCGCGGTGCCCGGCGACCTGCTGCTGGTGGCCGACGACCAGACCAGCGCGATGCTCAACGTTCGCATCCGCCGCAGCGGGAGCCGCCCGGTGCGCGGCCGGCTGCGGCTGATGGCACCGGCCGGCTTCGACTGTGAGCCGACGTCGGTGCGGATCGACATGCGCACCGAGCACGAGCAGGGTCACCTGTTCCGCGTCACGATCCCGCCCGGGCTGCGCCCGGGTCCGCAGCCGCTGCGCGTCGAGCTGGGCCGCGCATCGATCCGCGTCGAGCTGCACCGCGTCGCGGTCTCGGTGCCGTCCGGGCTCCGCGTCGGGCTCATCGAGGGTGTCGACGACGCGTCGCACCACACGCTGCGGCAGCTCGGCTGCACGCTGGTTCCGTTGACGGAGTCGGAGCTGCCGATCCGGAGCCTCGACGATCTCGACACGATCCTCATCGACATCCGCGCATTGCGCCATCACGCGGCCGCGCGAGCGGACTTCAATCGGTTGATCGACTATGCACGTCGCGGCGGACGCCTCGTGATGCTGTATCACAAGGATACCGAGTTCGACCTCGAATCGACGGGCAGTCGCTTCCATCCCGCCGAGCTGCCGTTCCGGATCGGGAAGGGCCGTGTGACTCGCGAGGATGCTCCGGTCGAGCTCCTGATCCCCGATCATCCGTTGTTCGCCTGGCCCAATCGCATACGCCCCGTGGACTGGGACGGCTGGACCCAGGAGCGCTGCCTGTACGACGCCGACTCGTGGGGCGAGGGTTTCACTCCGCTCCTGCGGCTAGCGGATCCCGGTCAGCCGGCCGAGACCGGTGCATTGATCTACGGGCCGACCGGCGACGGCGAGTTCATCTACTGCGCCCTCGCGCTGCACCGGCAGCTCAAGAGCCTGCACCCGGGAGCGTGCCGGCTGTTCGCCAACCTCGTCACGCCGACCCGGCTTCGGAACCCGGACGGTGATCGCTGAGAGGGCGCGGGCAGGTGGGCCAGCGCGCGACGCTCGCCCGAGCGCCCACGCCTCCAGCGCGCGGCGCGGTCACTTCGTCTGGAACGACGGGAACGCCATGCCGGCGAAGCGCGAGCGGACGACCGGGACATCGACCGCCGACGCGCTCGGACTGCTGCGGATCATGTGGAAGTCGCTGACCTCGACGGACGAGAAGTCGCGATTCTCGTACAGGATCTCGATCCGCAGGCGATCCTCCCGCGTCGCGAGGAACCACATCCGCGAGATGTTCCGCGCCGGCACCTCGACGAGGTTGCCGCGTGAGTCGACGTACTGGAAGACGGCGAAGTTCCAGACCATCTCCTGGCGGAACGGATCCTGGACCTCGCCGGGATCCTGGGGTGCGAAGCTGAGAAGTAGCGGCAGGACGGCCAGGGCGGCGAGCCCCGACGCGAGCTTGAACGATCGACGGACCAACGGAACCTCCACGGGCGTGCTGCAGTGTGCCGCCGATCGTCGCCCGGATGCGCGATTCGCGCGAGCCGTGCCGCGGCCCGCGCACGACCGGCTCGCGCGCCTTGTGACGATGCTCGCGGTGCTGTTCTTCCTGATCTGGGCACCACTCCCGCTGCTGACGGCCGCGCCGCAGCGACCCGCCCCCGCGCTACCCGGATCGCCGGCGGAGGTCCGCGCGCGCGCCGATCGGGAGCTCGGGCTCGACGCCGGGCGGCTGGCGCGGCTCGAGCAGCGGGCCCGCGAGACGCTGGCCGAGCTAGCGCCGCGCTTCCCCGGCACGCCGAGCCGTCCGATCGTCGTGACCGCGCACCGCGACGCCGACTCGCTGCCCGCCGAGCTCCGTGAGCACCTGCACGAGGGCACGCCGGGCTTCGTGCTGCTCGGCCACGACGAGATCCACCTGCTGCTCGACGAGATCGCTCCAGCGCCGCCCGGCGACCTGCGCACGGTGCTGCGCCACGAGATGGTCCACGTGCTGCTCGACCAGTTCGCCGGCCAGCGCGCTCCGCTCGTCCCGCGCTGGCTGCACGAGGGCCTCGCGCAGGTGCTGAGCGACTTCACCTACCTCGGCACCACCGAAGAAGGGCTCGTCTACGTGATGGCGATCGGCCGGCTGCCCCGCCTCAGCGACCTGGAGCGCGACTTTCCCGCCGACGACCTGCAACGGCGGCGCGCCTACGCGTTCGCCCGCTCGTTCACGGCCTACCTGGTCCGCGAGACCAGCCTGGAGACGATCCTCGAAGCGGTGTCGCGACTCGACGACGAGGGCTTCTCGTCCGCATGGCTGCGCGTGACGCACCACGGCCTCGGTCGCGAAATGGAGGCGTGGCGCGACCACCTGCTGAACGAGTCCGGAGCGCCGTGGCGCATCCTCTTCAACAACTGCTTCCAATACCTGATGATCGCGGCGGTCGGGTTGCTCGCGTTCGCCGCGATCCGACGCTTCGACCGCGAGAGCCGCATCCGGAAGCGTCTGGAGCTCGCCGAGCTGGCCGAGACGGCCGCGGCCGCCGAGGCGGCGGCCGAATCCGGGGCCCGGCCCGACTCGAGCGACCACGCCGACCACGGAACCACCGACGGACAGACCCCGCATTGAAACTCCGCAAGCCGTGGCAACAGCGCGCGGTGGGCCGCGTCGGCAATGTCTTCCTCCGCGGGCTCGGCGCGACCTGGCGAATACGCAATCGGATCACGTACCCGCCGGCACCGGGTGTCTACGTGTTCCTGCACGGCAACATCCTGATGTCGGCCTACGTGCACCGCGACATCGGCGTGCCGATCCTGATCAGCACACACCGCGACGGCGAGCTGATCGCCCAGGTCGCACGGCGGCTCGGCTTCGATCCGGTGCGCGGTTCGAGCACGCGCGGCGGCGCCGGTGCGGTCCGCGAGCTGCTGAAGAAGCGCGACCACGGCGCGGTCGCGGTCACTCCCGACGGTCCGCGCGGCCCGCGCGCCAGCGTGAAGCCCGGTCTGGTCCAGCTCGCCGGGCTGCTCGGCTGGCCGATCCGCACGATGGGTTTCGCCGCGTCGCGGGCGCGCCGGCTGTCCTCGTGGGACCGTTTCGCGATCCCGAAGCCGTTCGCGCGGGTCGCCTGCGTGCCCGGCGAGGCGATCGAGGTGCCGAGCGGCGCCGATGCCGCAACCTGCGAGGCGCTCGCGGCGCGGGTGTCGACCGCGCTGCTCGCCGCGGACGAACTCGCGGAGAAGGAGCTCGCGGCATGGTAGAAGTCAGCGCGATGGCGGCCAGCGATCCGACTACACGAAGCGTGCGAGCCCGTGCCGGCCGGCGGCGGCTCGCGGTGGTGCTGGGGACGCTCGCGTGCGGCGCGGCGCTGTCTGCCTGCTCGATCCACGAGCACACCGTGGGACTCGGCCCGACCGGCGTCGGCACCGAGACCGCGCGCCAGTACTTCTTCCTGTTCGGGCTGTTCCGCCTCAACGAGGTCGACACCGAGAGCCTCGCCGAGGAGTCGACCAGCTACCGGATCCGCACCGAGTCGGCGTTCACCGACTTCCTGCTGGCCCCTCTGCTGCTGCCGTTGACCGTCACGACGCGGACCGTCACGGTCGAACGCTGACGGCGGGCGGACCGTCGAGTACAGGGCGACCAGGAGACGCGATGGCCCAGCAGACACGCGTGCTGACGCTCGACGCCACCACGGCCGTGGCCTTGCACGCGCGCCTGCGGGACGCGCTGCCCCAAGACGCCGAGTGGCGCCGCGTCGCGCACGCGCGGTTCGCCGTCAAGGCGCTCGGCGTCGTGGTCACCTGCTACACGAGCGGCAAGCTGGTCGTGCAGGGCAGCGACCTCGACACGTTCGCGGCGCGCTTCCTGGACGGGCTCGACGCGAGCGCGGCCGGCGCGATCGCCAGCGACGATCCCGAGCTGCCGTTCGACGTCGCGTGCGCGGCGTCCGACGAGGCCGGCAAGGGCGACTACTTCGGCCCGCTGGTGGTCGCCGCCGTGCGCGCGGAGCCTGCGCAGCGCGCGGCGCTCGTCGAGGTCGGCGTCGCGGACTCCAAGACGCTGTCCGACGACCGCGCCCGGCTGCTCGCCGGTCGCATCGAGGCGCTGCTGCCGTACGAGGTCGTCGCCCTCGACCCACCCGAGTACAACCGGCGGCACGCAGACGTCCGCAACGTGAACCTGCTGCTCGCGGACCTGCACGCCGAGGCACTCGATCGCCTCACCGCCCGCTGCGCCGCGACCGACCTCGCGATCGTCGATCGCTTCGCCGACGAGGCACTCGTGCGCGACGCGTTGGCGCGACGCGGCCGCCGCTTCGCGCGGCTCGTACAGGTGCCGCGCGCCGAGCGGCACGCCGCGGTCGCTGCAGCGTCGATCCTCGCCCGGGTCGCGTTCCTCGACGGCCTGCGCCGCTGCGAGGAGGACTGCGGCAGCGACCTGCACAAGGGTGCGGGTCCGCCGGTCGACGTCGCCGCGCGCCGCGTCGTCGCGATCGGCGGGCGCGCGCTGCTCGCGCGCGTCGCCAAGCTGCACTTCAAGAACTCCGAACGGGTCCTGGCATGACGCCGCTGGCGTTCGCGAAGCTGCACGGCGCCGGCAACGACTACCTGTTCGTCGACGGCATCCGCGATGCGACGCTCGAGGCCGAGCTGCTCGCGCCGCACGTCGCCGCGCTCTGCGACCGGCATCGCGGGGTCGGTAGCGATGGCGTGATCCTGCTCGTGCGCGGAGCCGGCGATGCGGTCCGCATGGTCATGTGGAACGCGGACGGCAGCCGCGGCGCGTTCTGTGGCAACGGCGTGCGCTGTCTCGCGTACCTGGCGCGCGTGCGCGGCCACGTGTCCGACGACACGGTCGAGATCGACACCGATGTTGGCCGGGTCCGCGTCGAGCTCCGTCGCGATCCTCGCGGTGCGGTCGTCGGTGGTCGCTCGACGCTGCCGCCGCTGACGCTCGCGCCGCGATCGGAATCGGACACGCTCGCCGGGCGCGCGCTGCGATGGCGGCGCGCGGCGACCGGCAATCCACACGCGGTCGTCCTGCTACCGGCGGGGATCGACCTCGAGATGCTGCCCGTCGCACGGCTCGGCGCTGCCTTCCAGGCCGACGCGCGCTTCGATGGGGGCGTGAACGTCGAGTTCGTCACGGTGCTGGCCGACGACCGCATCCGCTGCCGGACGTTCGAGCGCGGCAGCGGCGAGACGCTCGCCTGCGGGAGCGGCGCGACCGCCGCCGCCGCGGTCGCGCGGGCCGAGGGCCGGGTGCGCGGCGACCGCATCGCGGTCGAGCTGCGCGGCGGCGAGCTGCAGGTCGAGTTCGACGCCGACGGCCCCCGGCTGGCCGGCCCGTGCGCGCTCGTCTGCGAGGGCACCGCCGATCTCGACGCGCTCGGAACCGCGCCGCAGCGCGGCTCGTAGCCGCGCGCTGGCGCCGCCCGGCGACCGGGGTAGCCTCGCCGTTCCGGGGCATGCGCCTTGCACCACCCGCGCGGGCCGCGCGGGTGGACCCGACTCAGCTCCCGGATTCCTCACCATGTCCACCCGAGCGTCCCGTTCGCATTCCGTCGATCCCGCCGCGCTCCGCGACCGCTGCATCCTGCTGGCCGGCGCCACGGGCGCCGTCGGCGGGGCCGTGCTCGAGCGCCTGCGCGACGCCGGCGCGCGGATCGCCGCCGCGGTCCGCAAGCCGCGCCAGGTCGCCGACCTGCGCGAGCGCCTCGGCGCCGCCCCGCACCTCGTCGCGGTCGTCGACAGCGACGACACCGAGGCGGCCGCCGGCTTCGTCAAGGGCGTCGAGGACGCCCTCGGCCCGGTCGACGCGCTGATCTCGACGGCCGGGGCGTTCGCCTTCGCCCGAGTCGGCGACGACCCCGCGGGCCTCGACCGCCAGCTGTTCGACGCGAACTTCGCCGCGACCCACACGCTCGTGCGCGCCGTCGTCCGGCCGATGCTCCGTCGGCAGACCGGCAGCCTCGTGTTCACCGGTGCGCGCGCGGTCGGGCAGGCCGGGCCGGGGATGGCGCTCTACGCGGCGACCAAGGCCGCGCTGCACGAGTACGCGCGCGTGCTGCAGGCCGAGGTCGGTTCGGCGGGGCTCGCCGTGCGCGTGATCACGCCCGGCCTGATCGACACGCCGGCGAACCGCCGCGCGATGCCCGGCGCCGATCCCGCCGGCTTCGAGCCGCTCGACGGCGTGGTGGACGCGCTGCTCGCCGCGAGCCTCGCGCGCAGCCCGGCCTCGCCGGACGACCCGCTGCTGTGGCCGGTCGACTGAGCCCGGCGGCGACGACGGCCGGGACGGCGCGGGCAGACCGCGCGGCGCGAAGCTACGCTGTCCGCCCATGGCCCTGTCCCCCTGGAGCGTGCTGCACGCCGCGACGCTCGCGGCGCTCGCCGCCACCGCCACTGCCCAGGACGCGCCGCCGGAGCCGGCGCAGGATCCGCTGCGCGCGGCGCGCGAGGCGACCGCAGCCTGGCTCGCCTCCGACCTGGCGGATCAGACGCTGCTCGACCGCGCGGTCGGGGCCGTCGTCGCCGCCGGCGAGCCGGGCCTGCGCCTCGTCGCCGGAGCGCTCGCCGAGCTGCGCCCGGAATCCCCGCGCGAGCGGCGCGCGGCGATCGACACGCTGGTGTCGAATGCGATCCTGAAGATCCTCGACGAGCGCTCGTCGAGCGGGATGGTGTTCGCGGGCCAGTACGACGACCTGCGCGTCCTGCAGCCGGCGAGCGGCCGCTTCCTGACGATGCTCGTGCTCGACACGCCCGACTGGTTCCCGGACGACCTGCGCGCGCTGGTCGTCCCGGCGCTGCGCGACGTGTATCCAGGCTCTCCGGGCGACGGCGCGCTCGCGCGGTTCGCCGAGATCGTCGAGGACGAGGACTTCGAGGCGCAGGCCCTGCGCGAGGCGCTGACCTACGCGCTCGCACAATGGGGCCGCCGCAGCTACGTGCAGGCGCGCATCGACGAGCTGACGAGCCATGCCGGGGAAGGTCGCAATGGCGACGAGCTGCATTTCGTGCGCCTGCTCGCATTCCTCCATTACCAGCTCCGCGACTACGCCACCGCCGCGGCGACGTGGGAGCGATTCCTGAACGGCTGCCGTGCGATCGAGCAGCGCGCATCGCCAGCCGACGAGTACAATGCCGCCTGCAGCCTCGCGCTCGCCGGTCGGACCGACGACGCGCTCGCGGCGATCGAGCGCTGCGCTGCCGGTATCGCGGCCGGGCAGGACGACTCGCCGCAGCCCTTGTCGCGCACCATGTTCGACACGGATCCGGACCTGCGCGCGATCCGCCCGCACGAGCGCTTCGCTGCCGCCGTACGCACGGCGTTCGGTGAGCGGAAGGTCGACGCCGGCGCGGACGGGGAAACGGGTCGGTCCGGCCGGTGATCCTGTCCCGACCGTTCCTCGCCGGGCTGGCGATCCTCGTCGGCATCGAGCTGATCGCGCCGCGGTTGCCCGGCCCGCTCGACCTGCCCCGGCTGCTCGGCTGCGCGCTGCTGCTACCGGTGCCCGCGTGGCTGGCGCGCCGCAACGGCCGCGCGGTCGTCGAGCGCTCGCTCGCCGGGCGGCCACTCGGCGCGGCCCTGCAGGTCACGACGGTGCTCGAGCGCATCGCGATTCCGCTGATCTACGGACTCGCGATCGCCTGGGGCGGCCTGCTCGACCTCGCGGACGCGCTGGCGCCCGCCTCCGAGGCCGGCCGGACCGCGGTGCTGATCGGCCCGCTGCTCGCCATGGAGCTCGCGGTGCGCGCCGTCGAGCTGGACATCGCCGACTGGCTCCGCGCGCGCGGCTTCGTGCCGCCGTCGACACTCGTGGTGGCGCGCGCGCGCACCTCGCTGCTGCTCGCGTGCGGGCTGGTCACGGTCGGCCTCGCGCTCGACCTGCTCGGGCGCTGGCGCGCGCTCGAGGTGTGGCTGACCGCCACCGACCTGGGGGTGACGCTCGGCCTCCTCCTGGCGGTGCCGCTGATCGCGACCGCACTGCCTCCAGCGTTGCTGATCGCGCTACCGACCGACCGCCGGCTGCCAGCCGAGTGGCTCGAGCCGATCCGCGCGTTCTGCCGCGAGCTCGCCTTCCCGCCGCGCGCGGTGCGCCTGCTGCACACCGAGCGACGCATGGTCACCGCCGCGCTGCTCGGCACGTTCTGGCCGTTCCGCTATCTGCTGCTGACCGACGGCATCCTCGCGACGCTCGGGCCGTTCGAGCTGCGCGGCGTGATCGCACACGAGGTCGCGCACGCGCGGCGTCACCACATCGCGTTGAAGCTCGCGGTGTTCGTGCTGCTGCCGGCGTTCCTCGTCCACCCGCTGACGCGGCTCGACGTCGGCTCGCTCGCGCCCGACGAAGCGCTCGCCGCGCTGGTCGCGGTCGCGGTGGTCGCGTGGCTCGGGTGCCGGGCATTCCTGTTCCGGCTCGAGTACGAGGCCGACCTCGCCTCCGCGGAGCTCCTCGGCGACGCCGCCCCCACCAGCAGCGCGCTGCGACGCGTGTCGGAGATGCTGCCGGCGAGCACGTCGTGGCTGCCCGGCTTCCACCCCGCCGACCGCGACCGACTCGCCGCGCTCCGCGCGTGGTCGACCGATCCCGAGTTCCGCCGCCGTTTCGCGCGCCGCGGGCGCGCGGTGCGCGCCACGGTCGTCGCGCTGCTCACCGCCGCGATCGCGTGGAACGTCTCCGCCCACGCACAGAGCTGGGCCGGCGATCGCTGCCGCGTCGCGCTCCTGACCGGCGACTTCCGGCACGCCGCCGCGCTGTGCGACGCGGCTTCGGACGACGACCCTGACTGGCGCGACCTGCGCGCCGTGGTGCACGCCGCAGTCGAGCTCGCCGGAGCCGGTGGCGACTGGGCTTCGCTCCGCGACGACCTCGCCGATCGCGCCTGGCAGCGCGCGTTGCGGGAGCTCGACGCCGCCGGCCCGGCTGCGGCGTTGCCGTATCTCCAGCTCGCGACCGTGGTGCCCGCGCCGGGGCCGGTGCGCCGGACCGTGCTGCGGATGTGCAGCGCCCTGGACGACGACGATCCGCCGGAGGCGATGCGGTGCGCGACCCACCTTCGCACGCTCCCCGACGTCCCGGCCGAGGTCGCGCGCGCGATCGAGCGGATCGAGCCGCACGACGCCGCCACCCAGGCAATCGGCGGGCGGAACTGAGCCCCGGATCGATCAGTAGCGGTTGACCTCGACCGCCCACGCCGCCTCGACCTGCCACACGACCTCGCCACGCCGATTGAACTCGCGGACCCCGCCGTTCTCGGCGACCAACGTATTGCCGTTCGGCAGCCGGTCGGCATCGCTCGGCGAGCTCAGGCCGTCGATCTCGAACACGACCTTGCCGGTGCGGTCGACCTCGATGACCTTCTGCTGCGTGCGCAACGTGATCAGCGTGTTGCCATTGGGCAGCCGGTCGGCGTCGTGCACGCCCGGCAGGTCACCCCGCTCCCAGACGATGGTGCCGTCCGGAGTCACCTCGATGACGCGCTTGCCGTCGCTGTCGGCGATCAGCGTGTCTCCATTGGGCAGTCGGTCGGCGTCGTACGGTTTGACGCCGGTGTAGCTCCAGACGATCTCGCGCGTCGCGCGGTCGACCTCGATCACCCGTTCGCCGAACGTGTCGGCGATCAACACGTTGCCATTGGGCAGCGCGTCGGCATCGTAGGGGTTCTTGAGGTCGTCGTACATCCACACCTCCTCGCCGGCCCGCGTGATCTCCGATACACGATTGAGCGCGAACTCGGTGATCAGCAGGTTGCCGTTCTCGAGGCACTCGGCGTCCCACGCGCCGTAGATCTCGTCCAGTGCGAAGCCCTCGTGACCTTGCTCGTCGACCTCGACCACGCGGTTGTCGGAGTAGTCGGCGATCAGCGTGAAGCCCCACACCGCTCCGCCGCCGACCGCGAACTCCAGCCGCCGCACGTGGTCGCCGGGCAGGCGCGCGGCTCCGAGGCCCTCGATCCACACCGCGTACGAGCCGTCGCCGCCGACGCCGCCGACGTGGGCGAGCAGGCGATCGCCGTCGGTCAGGTCGATGCGCGTGTACAGCTCGTCGCTCGTCGAGCCCTGGGTCGGCCGCTCGAACAGCAGGCCGGCGACGTCCGCGATCGCGACGACCAGCTCGGCGGCCCCGGGCTGGTCCGCCGGCACGTAGTGCAGCCCGTCGCCGTCGATCCCGAGGACGTGCGCGTCGATCATGCGCTCGTCGCGCAGGCGGATCCGATCGTGCGAGGCAGCGGCGCCGACCAGCCGGTCCACCGAGGGATCGACGGCGAGGCCCTGGATCGACGTGCGCGGCAATGCGACCTCCCCGAACAGCGGCGACTCGAAGCGGACCGCATCGCGGTCGGCGCCGCGCAGCCGGCCGACCAGCAGGCTGCCCTGCTTGAGGAACACCCGGCAGTCGGCGGCGGCGAGCGGCCGCGTTTCGCGCGGGAACTCGAGGATCGGACAGGCCGAGTGGCGCAGCCGTGCGACCGGCAGATTCGGGACGACCCCGGCCGCCTCGACGAACGAGCCGCTCAGCCCGCGCAGCTCCGCCTGGACCTCGTCGCGGTCGGCGAGCTGCAGCGTCGCGCGCTCCGCGAGGGGACGCGGCGCGGGCAGCTCGACGCCGGCCAGCGCGCGGACCGCCGGATCCGCGGCGGAGCTGGCGAGCGCCGCGACCAGCTCGCCGGTGTCCGGCCAGGCGCGCAGATCCCACAGCAGCTGCACCGCCTCGCTGCGCGCCAGGCCGCCTTCGGCATCGAGCAGCTGGCGGATGGCGGCGTGTGCGGCCGCGGTGTCCGAGAGCGCGAGACCGATGCGTGCGGCGTCGCGCTCGCTGCCCCGCGCGTCGCGGCGCGTGACGCGGTCGACGAGCAGCGGCACGACCGCCTCGCCGCCGCCGTGGCCGAGCGCGACGAACGCGTTCTCGACGACCAGCGCATCGGTGTGCCCGAGCGCGCTGCGCAGCGCGTCGGTCAGGCGCTCGGAGCCGTCGAAGTAGAGTGCGGCCGCGGTCAGCCCCTGCAGGATGCGGGTCTGGTTGTCCTCGTCGTCGGTGCCGCGCAGCTCGATCGCCTCGGCGATGCGACGCGCGCGGATGCGCTCCTCGAGCGTCGCGCCATCGACCGCGCGCGCCTCGATCTGCGCCAGCCCGCGCCCACCGATCTCGATCAGCGCGCGCTCCGCATCCTCGCGCGCGAGCCAGCGCGGATCGGCGAGCTGGTCGAGGTATCGTGCGATCTTCAGCGTGTACTCGCGGTGATCGCCGTGGATCGCCAGCGCGAGCGCCGAGCGGCAGGCGTCGGCGCGCGCGACGAGCTCCCCGATCTGGGTGAGCTCGGCCCGGATGCCGGGCTGGAGGAAGCCCTGGGAACGGGCGCGGAGCTCCTGGGTCGACCACTCCTGGGCCGACGTGCGCGGCGCCCACAGGGCGGCGGCGAGGAGGATCGACAGCGTCGTCGTGGAGATTCGCATCGCGCGGTGGACCGTGGCTGGCTCCGGCACCGAAGCGGGGGCGCGCGCCGGACTGCCCTCCACCATACAGAACCCGGCGGGGCTCTCGCCGGTTCGGATGGCAGGCCGTAGAGTGCGGCCGACCCCCCCCTCGCAGCACCCGACCGATCAAGCGTTCCCGTCGTGGCGACGCCGCCCTCCGACAACCCGAGCGCTCGTCGAGGCCCACGTGCCCAGACGGCGCTGTGCGCACTCGCCTGCCTGCTCGGCCTCGCCGGCGGCGCGGGTGCACAGATCCGGCCGGGGGTGCGCGCGCCGGTCGCCGTGCAGGGCGCGTTGACCGAGCCCGACCACGACCCCGGCGCGGACCCAGGCCGGCCGGTCCAGCTGCTCGAGAGCCCGAACATCGACCGCTTCCTGCGCCGCGCCCAGGACTTCCTCGGGCGTGAGGACTACCCGACCGCCGTCGGCCTGCTGCAGGACGTCATCGAGGGCCGCACGCTCGAGGACCCGGCGGCCGTGCCGCCGGAGACGTCAGCCGGGACGCCCCCCGAGCCGGGCGGACCGGACGAGGGCGGCGCGCCGACCGCGGCCGACGCCTGGGCCGAGGACGCGCGGCACGCCGTGTTCAGTGAGGATCAGCGCCTGTACCGGCCGGTCGAACGGCTGTGCCACGAGCTGCTCGCCGCGCTGCCGACCGCGGGGCTCGCCTATTACCGCGCGGCGTTCGAGGTCGCGGCCGAGCGCGCGCTCGACGCGGCGCTGCGGACCGGCGACGTCGCGGCGCTGCACGAGGTCCATCAGCGCTGGTTCGCGACCGTCGCGGCCGGGCGCGCGATGCTCGCGGCGGGCGATGCCGAGCTTGATCGCGGCTCGCTGCGGCAGGCGGTGCGGACGTTCCGCGACCTGCTGGAGATCTACCCGCGCGAGCTGTGGGCCGACGCGCGCGTCGAGCCGACCTGGGTGCACTTCAAGATCGCGCTCGCCTTCCACCTGCTCGGCGACGACGAGCAGGCGCGCGGCGAGTTGCGCAGCGCGATCGCCGCGGATCCCGACGCGACGTTGCGCGTCGCCGGTGAGCTGGTGTCGCTCGCGCGGCTCGCCGAGGGCGGTTTCGCGGCCACGCCGCCGCCGGAACCGGTCGCGGCGGGGACGGCCGCGGCGATCGTGCTGGACGTCGCGCACGGCACGCTGGTCCCGCTGTGGGAGTTCCGCTTCGCCGACCCGCGTCCGTACCGCCCGGCCCGCGTGTCGGGCAACACGCAGCAGCGCTTCGCCGTCGTGCAGGGCGACGGGCTCGCGCCGACGCCGAAGTACTCGGACTACGTGACCGGCCCCGTCGTCACCCGGCTCCCGGGTGGCGTCGCGTTCGTCGAGCACCGCTGCCTCCGTGCGGTCGACGCGCTGACCGGGCGTTCGCTCGCCGCCAACGAGGGCGAGGTCGCGATCCCCGATCCGCAGCCCGGCCAGCCTCGGCAGCGCATCCCCGCCTACGACTTCGGCGCACTCCGTGCCGTGCCGACCGGGACCGGCGACGTCTGCATCCTCGTCCCGCAGTCGCAGCGGCCCGAGGGCATGCGCGCGGTGCTCGTGAACGGGCTCGAGCTGTGGAGCCGCGATGGCACGCAGTGCCGCTGGCGCACCCGGGAGAACGTCGAGTTCGCGGACACGACGTTCCTGGCGGCACCGACGTCGTTCGGTACCCGGCTGCTGGTGCCGACCCTGAACCGCGGCACCATCGAGCTGAGCTGCCTCGAGGCCGCGGACGGCTCGGTCATCTATCGGGTACCGCTGCACCGCGGCGGCACCGACCTCGCGAGACCGCCGACGGTGCCGGTCCGCATCGACGACGGCATCGCCTACGTGCTCACCAATGCCGGCTGCCTGGCGGCCGTCGCGGTGCACACCGGTGCATTGCGCTGGATCCGCCGCTACGAGCGCACGCATCCCTATCGCCCGGAGCCGCCGCGCACCCGTCAGTCTGCGCGCGACATGTTCGGCGGGGCCGTGTTCCAGGAGGAGCGACTGCCGGGCTTCGCGCCGAGTGACCTGATCGTGCGCGACGGCCTGGTGGTCTTCGCACCGACCGACGGTGGCACGCTCATCGCACTCGATGCGATCAGCGGACAGCCGGTCTGGATGCTGAGCCGCAACGAGATGGTCGTGCCGATCGGCCACGACGGTGAGGACCTGTTCGTGCTCGGCCGCGACGAGCTCTACTGCATCGGGCTGACGACCGGGCTGCGGAAATGGCGCGTGGAGGTGCCGCCGCACGCCGGCAGCGCGCGGTGGCGCGGTCGCGGCACCGTGGTCGGCGAGCGCGTGCTGGTGCCGGGGGAGCGCCGGATCCACGTCATGCCGACCACGGGCGGTGACTGGACCAGCGTCGATCTGCCGGAGTTCCGGCTCGGTGCCGAGCCGCTGCAGGGTCCGATGGACCTGTTCGCTGACGGTCCGTTCCTGTTCGCGTGCTTCGAGGGCGGTATCGAAGCCTACTCGACGATCGAGGCGCTCGAGCTGTGTGCGGCCGGCGAGTCCGATCCGGTCGACACGAGCGCCTGGCTCGCGCAGGCGGGCGACCTGCTCGGCGCGGTGGCCGCGCTCGAGCAGGTCGAGGTCCCGCCGCCGGACGTCCAGGAGCGCATGCTGTCGCTGTGCTCCGAGCTCGCGCTCGCGATGGCGAGCCACGGCGAGCGCGACCGCGCACTGGAGCTGCTCGAGCGCGCCCGCGCGCGTCTCGACGATCGAGAGCTCGTGCTGCGCTGGCACCTCGCGCGCGTCGAGGTGTTCGAGACGCTCGGCGATCCCGACGGCGTCTACGTGGAACAACGTGCGCTCTACGATGCGATGGAGCACGGGAGCGAGCGACCGACCGGCACGAAGGAGGACGAACGATGAGCTCGCAGCTGCGTACCGCGCGAACGACGACCGGGCTCGGCGAGGACCGCGGGTGCGAGCCGCGGATTCCCGTTCTCGCCCGCGGGATCGTGCTCGCCGCGCTGTCGGCGGTGGCGATGCTTGCCCCCACCACGGCTGCGCAGGAGGCGGACGCGCTACCCGAGCACGTCACCCCCGACATCGAGCAGGCGATCCACCGCGGCCTGCAGTACCTGCAGCGGACGCAGAACCGGGACGGCTCGTGGCGGTCCAATGGCGGTCAGGGCAGCTACCCGACCGCGATGACGGCCCTCGCCGGCACCGCGCTCGCCGCGTCGGGATCGACGCCGACCCGCGGGCGCTACCTGTGGAACGTGCGCATGAGCGCGGAGTTCCTGCTGCGCTGCGCGCAGCCCGACGGCGTGATCACCGCTCCTGCCGAAGAGGGGCGCTCGATGTACGGCCACGGCTTCTCGACGATGTTCCTCGCCGAGGTCTACGGCATGGAGGAGGACGCCCGGCAGCGGCAGCGGATCCAGGGCGTGCTGGAGCGGGCGGTCGAGCTGACCGCGCGGTCGCAATCGAAGGCCGGCGGCTGGCTCTACACACCCGAGTCCAATGGCGACGAGGGTAGCGTGACCGTCACGCAGATCCAGGCGCTGCGCGCATGCCGCAATGCCGGCATCCTCGTGCCTTCGGAGACCATCGAGCGCTCGGTAGGCTACATCCGCCGGAGCGCGAATCCCGACGGCTCGATCCGCTACAGCCTCGGCTCCGGTGGCGGCGGTCGCCCGGCGATCACCGCGGCAGCAGTCGCGGTGCTCTACAATGCTGGGCAATACGACGATCCACTCGCCGAACGAGCGCTGGACTTTGCACGCCGCACGCTGCCGGTCAACGGCAGCGGCAATGGGCACCATTACTATGCGCAGCTCTACCTCGCCCAGGCGCTCTACCAGCGTGGTGGCCCCGACTGGGCCGAACACTACGGCCGGATCTCCGACTTCCTGATCGCCCAGCAGCGGCGCGACGGCTCGTGGGTCGGGGACGGCGTCGGGACCACGTACGGCACCGCGATCGCGCTGATCATCCTGCAGCTGCCGTACGCCTACCTGCCGATCTACCAGAGGTGACCGCTCGATGAGCTTCGCTGTCGGGAGCCCGGGCCTGGGACACCTCGCGCTCGGCTTCCTCAATCCCTTGCTGCTGTGGGGTCTGCCGCTCGCGGCCATCCCGATCGTCATCCATCTGCTGAATCGGCGGCGTTTCGACCGACGGCGGTGGGCGGCGATGGAATTCCTTCTCCGTGCGCTGAAGCGCAACCGGCGCAGGCTCCGTATGGAGCAATGGCTCGTGTTGCTGCTGCGGACGCTCGCCGTGCTGCTGCTGGTGTTGCTGGTGTCGCGACCGCAGGCGACCGGAGCGTTGCTCGGCGGCAGTCTCGCGCACCACGTGCTCGTGGTCGACGACTCCGCGTCTATGGCGCACCGCGGCGGTGCGGACGCAGCGTTCGACCGCGCGACGGCCACCGTCGTGCGGCTCGCCGAGGAGCTCGCGGCGCAGCGGCCGGGTGATCTGTGCACGGTGCTGCTGGCCTCGCGGCCGGACGCGCCGGCGCTCGCCGCGGTGCCGGTCGGCCCGGGTTTCCCGTCGCGCGTGCGCGACGCGGTCGCGACCTGGCGCGTCGGCGACGGCGCGCTCGATCCCGCGCGCGTGCTGGCGGCCGCCGCGCAGCGCGCCGCGGAGACCGAAGAGGCGGGCGAGACCGAGTACCACGTGGTCACCGACCTGCGCCGCAGCGATTGGCTCGACGCGAGCGGCCAGCTCCGCCCCGGGCTCGCACCGTTCTTCTCCGCACTCGCCGACGGCAGGACGCACGCCACACTGCTCGACGTCGGCGCGGCCGACGATGCGAACCTCGCCGTCACGCGCGTCGCGGTGCGCGACCGCTTGCTGATCGCCGGCGTGCCGGTGCACTTCGCGATCGACGTCGCCAACCGTGGTGCGGGACCGCAGGCGGCGACCGACCTGACGATCGAGGTGGACGGCCTGGGGCGCGTCACGCGACCGGTGCCCGCATTGCGCGGCGGCGAGCAGACGACGATCGAGCTCGAGCAGACCTTCCGCAGTGACGGGCCGCACGGCCTGAGCGCCGCATTGGGCGCCGACCGCTACGCGACGGACGATCTGCGCAGCCTCGCCATCGACGTCGCGCCGGCGGCGCGCGTGCTGGTCGTCGACGGCGATCCGGGCGCGACCGACACGGACGCCGAGACCTTGTTCCTGCAGGCCGCACTCGACCCCGGCGCGGAGTTCCACAGCGGCGTCGACCAGCGTCTGCTCGACGACCGGCAGCTCGGCGCCTTGACGGACGACGACCTCTCCGGCGTCGATCTGGTGTTCCTGTGCAATGTCGCACGGTTCGACGCCGACACCGTCGCTCGCCTGCAACGGTTCGCGGCCGCGGGCGGCGGAATCGTGTTCTGCCTCGGCGATCGCGTCGACGCGTCGCACTACCAGAGCGCCCTGTTCCAGGACGGCGCCGGCCTGCTGCCGGCCGCTCTCGGTCCGGTGCGCGGCGATCTGGACGACCCGTCGCCGGCCTACGTCGCGGCCGAGGACCACCCGGTCGTGGTCCGCAACCTCGACGCGCTGCGCTTCCTGCTGACGCGCCTGACGCAGGTCGGCCGCTGGTTCGAGCTCGCCGGCGAGCCGGACCCGGCGGCCCGCATCGTGCTCCGGATCGACGGCGCCGACGGTCCGCCGCTGCTCGTCGAGCGGCCGTACCACGCGGCCGCGGGCGCCGGCGGGCGCACGTTCCTGCTGACCTCGAGCGCCGACGCGCTGTGGACGAACCTGCCGCGGCTGCCGGCCTTCCCGCTGCTGGTGCAGGAGATCCTCGCCTACGCGGCGCGCGCCAACGACCCGTCGGCGCGCAACCTCGGTCCGGACGGCGTGTGGCGGACGGTCGTCGATCCCGGCGTGCACCGGCCCGACGTCGCGGTCGCGCCGCTCGCCGACCGCAACGACGTGACGACCTTCGCCGCGGCGGACGCGCTCGGCGCCGAGCCGGTCGCGGTCGCTGTGCCGATGGCGCAGCTCCGCGGCTACGGGCTGTTCGAGGTGCGGCGCGAGCGGCACGCCGGCGGCTCGGACCGCGAGCTGCTCGCGCGCAATCCGCTGCTCGACGAGGGCCTGCTGACGCCGCTGCCCGCCGGCGAGCTGCGCGCCGTGCTGCCCGAGGACGCGCAGGAGCACGTGACGATCCTCCGCACGACGGACGGCCAGAGCGGCGGCGTGCGCTCGCTCGGCGGCGACGGCGGACTGTGGCGATGGCTCGGCGCGCTGATGCTCGTCGCCATGCTCGCCGAGACGATTCTGGCCCAGAGGTTCGGACGTCGCTGAGCGGCGCAACCGGAGACACACGTGCAGCAATTGCTCCGCTGGATCGCCGCCGCCAAGGACATCCCGCTCGAACCGGGCAGCGAGCTCCATCTCGAGCTGGCCGGTTTCCCCGCCGGTGGCCTCGGCCTGCTCGTGCTGGTCGGTATCCTGCTCGCGCTGTTCCTCGTCGCGAGCGCCTACCGGCGCGACGCCCACCGGCTGTCGCGCGGTCGCCGACTCGTGCTGACGACGCTGCGCGGGGTGGCCGTGCTGCTCGCGGTGCTGCTGCTGCTCGATCCGCGCATCGTCGCGGTGCGCCGCGAGGTGCAGCCCGGCCACACGCTGCTGCTGATCGACGTGTCGCAGTCGATGGGCCACACCGACGGCTTCGAACGGCCGGAGGTCGCCGGGCTGGCGGCGAGCTGGCGCGAGGTCGGCGTCGCCCAGCCGGGTGAGACACCGCGCATCGAGCTCGTCCGGAAGCTCCTCGAGCGCGACGACGGCGCGCTGCTGGCACGGCTCCGGGAGCGCAACAAGGTGCTGGTCTACGGCATCGGTGCGACCGCGGAGCCGATCGGCGTGCTCGACCGCATCGCGACCCCGACCGCGTCCGCCGACCCCGACTCGCCGCCGGGGGCAGCGACCTTCGACCCCGGCGAGCTGCGCGCCGACGGCGCGTGGTCGAACCTCGGCGGCGGATTGCGCGAAGCGCTCGGCCGCAGCGGCAATGCGCAGATCGCCGGCGTCGTGCTGCTGAGCGACGGCCGCCGGAATCTCGGCCCGCTGGGACCGGAGACCGCGCGCATCCTGCGCAACCGCTCGGTGCCGCGCACGCTCGTCGTGCCGGTCGGCGACCCGTCGCTGCTGCAGACGCTGCGGATCGCGCGGCTGGAGGCGCCGGACAAGGTCTTCCAGCGCGATCCGTTCCGCGTCTCCGCGGCGATCGAGGGCGAGGGCTACGACGACGTCGAGTTCGAGGTGCAGCTGCTGCGCGAGGGCCCCGACGGTGCGCGCGAGACGGTCCGCACGACGACGGCACGGGTCGCGCGCGGCGCGGAGACCGTGGTCGAGTTCGACGACCTGCGCGTCGACCAGCCCGGCGTCGCCGAGTGGACCGTCGAGATCGCGCCGCCGCGCTTCGAGCCGTTCACCGAGGAGCGCCACCGCCGGCGCGCGCGCATCGAGGCGCTCGCCGAGCGCACGCGCGTGCTGCTGCTCGCCGGCGGACCGAGCCACGAGTACCGCATCCTGCGCAATCTGCTGACGCGCGACGACACCATCGAACTCGCGTGCTGGCTACAGAGCGCGTCGACGCGCTTCCCGCAGGACGGCAACGTCTCGCTGGAGGAGCTGCCGAAGGAGCGCGAGGAGCTGGCGAAGTTCGACGTGTTCGTGTTGATCGACCCCGACCCGCACCGCCTCGATCGGAGCTTCGCCGAGCTGGTCGCCGAGCAGGTCACGCGCAATGGCGCCGGGCTGTGGTGGGTGTGCGGTGAAACCTGGTCGCTCGACGCGCTGAGCGACGACGCCAACACCCGCCCGCTCGCGGAGTTGCTGCCGGTCACGTTCGACCTGCGCGCGGTCGCGGGCTCGGTCGGGCTCGCGCGCGGGATGCTGCGCGCGTGGCGGTACCGGCTGACGCCCGAGGGCACGACGCACAAGGCGGCGCGCATCGCCGCCGACCGCAACGAGAGCGCGTCGCTGTGGCAGCGGCTGCCCGGCTTCTACTTCGCGTTCCCGGTCGACCGCGCGAAGCCCGCGGCGCAGGTCCTGATCGAGCACACGCGCGCCGACGAGGCCGGCGGCGCGCGGACCGAGCCGCTGATCGCGACCCAGATCGTCGGCGTCGGGCGCGTGCTGTTCTCCGCGACGGACGACACCTACCGCTGGCGCAAGACCGAAGAGAACGCCTACGACCGCTTCTGGGTCAAGGGCATCCGCTACCTGTACGAGGGCCGCCTCGGCGCCGGCACGGGGCGGCTGCGCCTCGGCGTCGACGAGACCGAGGTCGAGCTCGGCCAGGCGGTGCGCGTGCTCGCCGAGGCGCGCACGACGAGCTTCGAGCCGCGCATCGTCGACGCGATCCGGGCGACGCTGAGGGACGAGGCCGGCCACACCGAGGAGCTACGGCTCGAGCCGATCGAAGGCCAGCCGGGCCAGTACCAGGCCTGGGTGCGACCGCGCGGCACCGGCTTCTACCGGGTCGAGGCGCTGCCCGAGCCGGGCGAGACCGACGGCGACGGCCAGGGCAATGCGAACGCGCAGACCGGCTTCCAGGTGGTACCCGCGGCGGTCGAGAAGGAGGGGCCCGTCGACGTCGCGGAACTCGCCGCGATCGCCGGCGTCCCCGGCGGCACCCTGGTCGAGCGGCCCGCCGACCTGCTGGCCGCCGCCGACACGATCCGCGCCGAGACGCGCATCCAGCCGTTCACGAGCTCGCGCACGCTGTGGGACTCGTGGTACTCCGTGATCCTGCTGACCGCCGTGCTGGCGTGCGAGTGGTGGCTGCGCAAGAGGTCGAATCTGCTATGAGATCCGCCGGAGCCGTCTTCGCGGGATTGCGGGCCCGCGCGCGGGTGGGCATCGGGGTCGAGTGCCTCGCGGTGCTCGGCGTCGCGCTGTCCGTGCACGTCTTCGCGAGCTATGGCATCGACCGCTGGCTGCACCTCGAGCTCCCGTACCGCGCCGCGCTGGCGCTGGTGTTCGCGACCGTCGCCGTGCGCATCCTGCTACACCGACTGGTGCGCCCGCTCGGCTTCGCGCTCGACGACGACGAGCTGGCGCTCGCGATCGAGCGCGTCGAGCCCGGGCTGCGACAGGCACTGATCAGCGCCGTGCAGTTCGACCGCACGCTCGCGGCCACCGGCGGGGTGCGCGGCGACTCGGTCGCGCTGATGCGCTACGTCGTGACCGACGTCGAGGCGCGCGTCAGCCAGCTCCGCGCACTGCGGGCGCTCGACGGCCGTCGCGTGTTGCGCTTCGTCGGCCTGCTCGCGATCGGCTTCGCGGCGGTGTCGACCTGGGCCGTCGCGCAGCCGCGCGAGGCCGGCATCTGGTTCCAGCGCAACGTGCTGTTCGGGAACGTCGCCTGGCCGCAGGACACCCACCTGCGCTTCGTCGACGTCGATCCGGGCCGGCCGCTGCGCCTCGCGGAGCGCGAGGACCTCACGATCCGCGTGCGCGCGCTCGGCGTGGTGCCCGAGCGGCTGGAGCTCCGCACCCGCTTCGCCGACGGCACGCGGTCGGAGCGGCCGATGGACCGCGTCGGCGACGACGAGTTCATCGCGAAGCTCGAGACGCTGTTGAGCGACGCCGAGCTGCAGGCGTTCGGCGGCGACGGCCGCACCGAGGTGCTGCGCATCGAGCTGGTGCCGCGCCCGGAGCTCGGCGAGCTGACGCTGACGGTCCGCGCCCCGGACTACCTCGGCCGCGAGCCGGAGTCGATCGTGCCGACCGGCGGCGAGGTGCCGCTGGTCGCCGGCTCACGGGTCGCGCTGACGGCGCGCGCGAGCAAACCGCTGCGCACGGCGACGCTGCGCGTCGGACCGGACCAGCGCGTCGATTGCGCGATCGACGCCGACGGCCGCGCGCTGCGCGCAGAGCTGGAGCTGCCGGACCCCGGCCTGACGACCGCGTCGCTCGACGTCGTCGACCGCGACGATCTCGGACCGGCGCAGCCGCTGCGGCTCGCGCTGCGCGTCACGGCGGACACCCCGCCGACGCTCGACTTCGAGACCCGCGGAATCGGCACGATGATCACGGCGATCGCGCGGATCCCCGGCGTGCTGCGGCTGCGCGACGACCAGGGCCTGCGCGCGGTCACCGGCCGGTTCCGCACGACCGCCGCCGAACCGGGCCCGCCGGAGCCCGGCGAGCAGCCGGCCCCGCCACCCGAGTTCGAGGCCGCACCGATCGGCTGGGACGATCCACTGCAGGTCGACGCGCGCGAGCAGGAGCTCGGGCTGACCTTCGACCTGCAGCCGCAGGTGCCGGACGCGGACCCCGGCTCGGAACGCAACCGGTTCCGACCGGGCATGCTGCTCGCGCTGCGCTTCGACGCGACCGACGCGCGCGGCGAGCCGGGCCAGGGCCTGAGCGACGTGCTGACGCTGCGGATCGTGACGCGCGACACGCTGCTGGAGGACCTGCGGCGCCGGCGCGGCGAGCAGCGGCGCGAGGTCGAGCGCATCGTCGAGCAGGTCACGGAGACCCGCGACGTGCTGCGCGACATCGCGTCGCCGACCGACCCCGCGACCGCCGAGCCGGTGCAGGCGCGCGTGCGCATCGAGTCGCTCGCGCGGCGGCAGCTCGCGCTGGGCCGGAACGTCCAGACGATCGCCGAGCGCTACCAGCGCATCCTGGACGAGATGACGAACAACCGGCTGTTCGAGCCGGCCGTCACGCGGAGCATGGCCGCGCGCGTCGTCGCGCCGCTGCAGCGCCTGGCCGCGGAGGATTTCCCGACGTCCGCCGAGCTGGGCGAGCGCTTCGCGGCCGGCGGCACGGCGACCGAGCGCGGCGCCGTGGTGGCGGCCGTCGACGACATCCTGAGCACGCTGCAGGCGGTCCTGGCCGGCATGGAGCGCACCGAAGACATCGCCGCGATCGTCGAGTCGCTGCGGATCGTGATCCGCACCGAGGACGAGGCCACCCGCCTGATCGAGGAGCTCCGCGACGCCAGCGGCGCCGGGATCTTCGACCCTCCCGGGGGGGAGGGGGGAGGCAGGGACGGCGATCGCGGTAACCTCGACACACCCGCCGGCGCCCGCCCGGACCGCCCACGGCGGGAGGGCGGCCGATGAGCCGCAGCTCCGGTCGGAGCGTTCCGATGTCCGATCGCGATTCGAGAGCGGCCGCAACCGCGCGCCTGACCCACTGTGAGAGCCACGGAACCATGAGAGCCCTTCTGCTGTCGGCACGGCGCGCACTCGCAGGTGGCGCGCTGCTCCTGTCCGCATTCCTCGCGTCCGGGATGCTCGCGCCCGCGGCCGTCGCGCAGGAGCGCGCGGTGGCGCTGCAGGCCGAAGCCCAGCGGCGCTTCCAGGAGCTGCACGAGCGGATGCAGCGCCTGCAGCTCGTCAAGGCCGAGCAGGAGCCCGACGAGAGCCGCACGCTGGAGCAGGGCAACCGGCTGATCCAGGAGCGCTCGATCCACGACCGCATGGCGACGATCCGCGACCTGCTGACGCAGGAGCGCTTCGACGAGGCGCTCGACGCGATGGGGGGCGTGCGCAAGGACCTCGACGCCCTGCTCGACCTGCTGCTGAACCGCGAGCTCGACCTGGAGGAGCTGCTCGCCGAGATCGAGCGGCTCGAGGCCTACAAGGAGCGCGTCGAGGCGTTGATCGACGAGCAGCGCGCCGAGAAGAACGCCGCCGCCGAGGCGGAGGCCCTGCAGAAGCAGCTCGAGCGTCTCGAGGCGGCGCAGCGGGACGTGAAGGCACTGCTCGACGCCCAGGACGCGCTGCGCGAGCAGGCGAACCGCGCCGGGCTCGCCGCGCAGCCGGCCGAAGCCGAGCGGATGGCGAAGGAGCAGCAGGACCTGCAGCAGCGCGCGACCGACCTCGAGCCGCGCCTGCGCGACCTCGAGCGGAACGCCGAGAAGCTCGGCACACAGCCGAAGCCGGCCGAGGCGCCGAAGCCCGGGGAGGCCGCGCAGGGCGGCTCGTGCTCCGGCTCCTGTCAGTCCGCGGCCGGCGCGATGGGCCAGTCGCAGCAGAAGCTGCAGAAGAACAAGCCCGAGCGGGCCCTCGAGGACATGGACGCCGCGCGGCGCGCACTGCAGCAGACGTTGCAGCAGCTCGAGCAGATGAGCGAGGAGGCGCGCCGCAAGCTGCTGGCGCTGCCGTTCGACCAGCAGGCGAAGGCGCAGGAGCGCACCGCCGTGTCGACCGACCGGCTCGCACAGGACATGGAGGCCGACGACCAGAAGGCCGACGAGGCCGGCCAGCCGCGCAGCACGCCGGGCAAGAAGCCGATCCAACAGGCGGTGCCGAAGCAGAAGGCCGCCGCCGGCCAGCTGAAGGACGTCAAGCCGGGCGACGCCGCGCAGGAGCAGCAGGACGCCCTCGAGGATCTCCAGCAGGCGAAGAAGGAGCTCGAGGACGCCCTCGCGCAGCTCCGCCAGGAGCTGCAGGACGAGGTGCTGCGCGCGCTGGAGGAGCGCTTCGCGAAGATGCTCGAGGTGCAGAAGGACCTGAGCGCCCGCACGCGCGCCGCGCACCGCCTCGCCGAGGAGACGCTCGGCGCCGCCGGCGCCGTGCCGCGCGCGGTCGCCGACCGCGCCGCCGAGATCGGCGGCGGCGAGCGCGGGCTCGCCGGCGAGGCGAACGACGCGCTGAAGCTGCTCGCCGAGGACGGCAGCACGGCGGCATTCCCGGCCGTCGTGGAGATGCTGCGCGACGACTTCAACGCGGTCGCCGACCGCCTCGAGCAGGCGCGCGTCGGGCGCACCACGCAGGAGCTGCAGGCCGAGATCGAGCAGACGCTCAAGGACCTGATCGACGCGCTGCGCCGCCAGATCGAGGCGAACCAGGGCGGCGGGCAGTGCCAGTGCAACGGTCAACCGGTGCTGGTGCCGCGGTCGGCCGAGCTGAAGCTCGTGATGATCAAGCAGCAGCGCGTCAACCGGCGCACGACCGAGTACGACCGCGACGTCCCCGAGCAGCTCCGCGTCACCGAGGAGGCGCAGGAGGCCGCGCGGGAGCTCGCGCGCCAGCAGGGCACCGTCGAAGACCTGCTGCGCCGCATGGCGACGCAGCTCGAGAAGGACGAGCAGGCGAGGAACCGATGATGCGGATCGGCATCGCAGCGGCAGCGCTGGTCGCGCTGCTCGCGGGCCACGGCAGCGCGCAGGACGACACGTCACGCGAGTCGCCGTTCCGCCCGTTCGACCGCGACGCGTTCGTCGCGCACGTGAAGACGCTCGGGGCGAGCGACGAGGCGTTGCAGCGCTTCGTCGCGCTGGCCGACGACGGCCAGGCCGGTCGCGCCGCGGACGAGCTGCTGCGCGAGCTGGTGCCGGCGCTCGACGAGGCCGCGACGCTCGCCGAGGACGGCGATCCGCGCGCTCCGATCGCGCTGATGGCGCTCGTGACCGACGACGCCGATCCGCTGGTGCGCGCGCACGCGCGCTACCACGCCGGCCGTGCGTTCCTCGACGCCGACGACCCGGAGCGCGCGGTCGAGGTGCTCGCCGATTACCTGCGCCAGGACCGCAACCACACCGCGCTCGACGCCGAGGCGACGTTCTTCTACGCGACCGCGCTCGCCGACATCCCGCGGCCCGAGTTCGCGGCGCGCGCGTTCGCCGACTTCCTGACGCTGTTCCCCGACGCGTCGGAGCGCTTCCGCGCCGTCGCCCAGCAACGGCGGGCCGAGCTCGAGGCGCAGTTCGACAACCCGCTGCACCAGATCGCCGACCAGATGAAGGGCGTCGAGCGCGACCTGCGCAAGACGCGCACCGGCGACCCGGTGCAGACCGAGCAGCTCGAGATCGTGTCGAAGCTGCAGAAGATCATCGAGGAGCTGGAGGAGCAGGAGCGCCGCAGCGGCGGCGCGCCGAGCGGCAACAACCCGTCGAGCTCGCCGGCCGCGTCGAGCTCCGCACCCGAGGGCGCGTCGCGCGTCGGCACGCTCGATCGCGTGCCCGGCGTCGCGGACCGCTGGGGCGAGATGACCGACCGCGAGCGCGAGGCGATCGAGACCGAGGTGACGACGCGGCTCGACGGCCGCGCGCGGCAGCTGGTCGAGTCGTACTTCGAGTCGCTGAACAAGGATCGGAAGTGAGCCGACGCGCCCTGCGTAGGCCGCGCGTCCCGAGCGCGCTTCGCTGCCTCGCCGCCACGGTCGCGCTCGCGGCGGCGCTCGCCGCGCAGGGCCCGACGGCTGCCAGGTTCCGGCTGCGCGACCTCGACGGGGTCGCGTTCGAGGCGCGCGTGCTCGGCTTCGCCGACGGCGTGTTGTCGCTCGCGGGCCGCGGCGCACCGGAGCGCGTCGCGCTCGACGACCTGTCGGCGATCGAGCCGCTCGCGGCGCCCCCCGCACCGGGCGCGAGCGGGCTCCCCGGCGCCGTGTGGCTGCGCTCGGGGCTCGAGCTGCCGCTGCGCTTCGTCGCGCCGATCGCGGGCGGCCTGCGCGCCGACGTCGGCCTCGCCGACGCGGTCGACCTGCCGCTGCTGCGGCTTCGCGCGCTCCGCTTCGACGCGACCGACGCGGCCGGCGCCGCGGACCCGACCGGCTTCGTCAGCGCACTCGACGCACCCGCGCGCACCGAGGACCTGCTGTTCGCTCACGATCGCCAGCGCGGGCGCATCACTCGGCTGCCGGTGCGCGTGCTCGGCTTCGACGGCGAGCGGCTGAAGGTCGAGTTCCGCGGCCGCGAGAACACGCTGCCGATCGGCAACGTGCAAGGCGTCGTATTCGGTCTCGACCACGGCATCGCGCCCGCACCGCTCGCGCGGCCGTACGTCGAAGTGCGCCTCGCCGACGCGCGTACGATCGCAGGACGCCTGTTGGCGTTCGGCGCCGAGACCGTCGCGGTGCAGACCGCCGAGGAGCTGACACTGGAGATCCCGACCGACCGGATCGCGGCGGTCGCGGTGCGCTCCGCGAAGGTCGCGTGGCTGTCCGAGCTCGAGCCGACCGCCGTCGAGCACGTGCCGGCCTTCGACCACGTCCGTCCGTGGCTGCGCGACGCCACGCCGGCCGGCCCCGGGCTCGCGCTCGGTACCGAGCGCTACGACAACGGCCTGTGCCTCGTGCCACGCACGCGGCTCACGTGGACACTCGAGCCTGGTCAGTTCGACGTCTTCGACGCGATCCTCGGTATCGACGCGCGCGCCGGCGACCACGGCAATGCCGTCGTGCGCGTGCTCGTCGACGGCAATCCCGCGCTGGTCGTCGACCCGCTCCTCGCAGGTGCGGCTCCCCTACCGATCCGCGTGGCGATCCGCGACGCGACCTCGCTGTCGCTGGAGGCCGACTTCGGCCCGGGCTACGACCTCGGCGATCATTGCGTGTTCGCCCGCGCGCGAGTGCTGCGCCAGTGACGCCCGCGCCGCCCACCAGCCGGGAATCGCCGTGTGTCCGCCGGCCTGGAGTCCGGGCATTCGCGGACGAGACGTATCAGAAGAGCGGATAGATATGGCTCGGCGGGGTGGTGTCGCGCCGCTTGCGCAGGCGCGAGAACAGCCCGCCGAAGCGGCGCAGCCACCGCCAGGCAATCGAATGCCGCTCGTCGCGAGGTGCGATAGGTGACGTGGAGATCGGACCGGAGCCACGGATCGACATGGGATCTACGCACCGCCGGGAACGGCGCGCCGACGGAACGAGTGGAGAGACGAGCGTGAGCCGGCGCACGACGCGCGCGCCGGGGCCTCGCACCGGGAGCGAGGCAGGACGAGCTGGGGCCATGATGCGGAGGCGGCGCTGATCGAATCAAGCCGCGGCCGTCTCGTCCTGGCGCACTGGCCCGGGAGATTGCGGTCAGCCGAGTCGGGCCGTTCGGATGAGCCGGTCCTGGATTCGGACTCCGAGCAGATCGCCGCGGCGACGATCGGGAGTCGCGCAGCTTCGGGGGGCATGCTGGTGACTCCGATCCGACCGCAGCGACTTCCGACGGCGACGACTTCCAACGGCGACCATGGCCACCGAACGGAGCGACGATCGAACCGAAGATGGCGCCGTGACTCGCGCCGGTCCGCGGCAATACTGCGGCGCGGACCCGACCCGCCGCCGGCGCGTCGGACGTGCACACGAGGTTCGCATCCACGACTGCGATACCTCCGGACTGCTGACCTACCGCTTCAACGAACACGGCTACCGCGGTGCCAGCTTCGCACCCGCGGCACGACGGCGGATCTGCATCTTCGGTGAGGAGCACGCGATCGGTGTCGGCCTGCCGGAGGCCGCGAGCTGGCCGCATCTGGTCGCGGACGCCTGGCGCCGCTCGCAGGGCTGGGCCGCCGAGGACGTCTGCGTCCTGAACTTCGCCGAGAGCGGCGCCTCCAATCGCACGATCGCCGGCGAGGTGCTGGCTCAGTGCGAGCGGCTGCATCCCGATCTCGTACTGGTGCACTTCGCCGACCACACGCGTGCCGAGATCATGGCCGGGGATCGCCCGCTGACCGCCGGCCCCCGGCTGATCGCCGCGCTGCGCGACCGACGGGCCGCGCGCGAGCTCGGTGCCGTGACGCCGGAGCAACGCGGGCTGCGCTCCGACCTGCTACGCAGGGCACGTGCGTGGGTCGCCTCCCGACACGATGTGCAGGACGCACTGGCGAGTCAGCGTGACATCCTGCAGGTGCAGTTCTATCTGCGGGCCCGCGGCATCCAGGCCGTGGCCGTCTGCAACCGCCTGGCAGACCTTCGCGAGTTGTCGAGCTCGTGCGGCGATTCGGCCCGGAACGGGGTCGACCTGCTCGATGCGTCGTTCCTGCTCGACGTCGACATTCGGGCTGCGGCACCGTCGGCCGACCTGGCGGCAGATGGGATGCACCCGGGCCCCCGGCGCCATGCAGCCTTCGCAGCGAGCGTGTGGGACCGGCTGCAGAGATCGGGGATCGTGCCGGACTCGTCGGTCGGCGTGGTCGGGGGGACGGCGGGAGCCGGCTCGGTCCTGGCACTGCCGAGCTACGACGGCGATTCCCGGGTTCGACTCCTGCGGGTCGGCGGAGCCTGGCACACGGACCGCTTCGGCGCCGATCAGAGCGGGCGCTGCAACTATCGCTTCAACACCCTTGGCTACCGGGGTCGGGAATACGACCCCCGTTCGCGGCCACGGATCTTCGTGTTCGGCGAGAGCAACGCCTTCGGCACCGGCCTGGACGAGACCGCACCCTGGCCAATGCAATACGCCAGGCTCTGGAGCGAGGCGACGGGACACGATCCGGAAGGTGCCATGGTGGTCAACTTCGCCGAGGCCGGCGGCTCCAACGAGATGATCGCGAGGACATTGCTGACGCGGTGTACGCAGGTGCGCCCGGACCTCGTGCTGGTCGACTTCGCCTCCCTGCTGCGGTCCGAGCTGCCGTTCCGCGATCACGTCGCGCGCGTCGGGCCCTGGCTCGCGACGGCCGATGTGCCACCGTCGACGCCGGCGGATCGACGCGATGCCATCGAGGCGGGTCGCCGTTGGCTGCAGCACCACTGCGTGGTGAGCCGTGCGCACCGAAGCCTGCAGGCGATCCTCACGGTCCAGTACTTCCTTCGCGCCCGCCGGCTGCCGGCCGCCGCCTGCATCGAGGGGTGGGACAAGCTGGTCGACGCGGTCGGCGACGGGCCCCCGTCGCTCGCCGCCTTGCTCGCGCTGGTCGACCGCGACCTCGTGCAGGATGCGTCGGTGTTCCGGGTCGAGCCGATCGGCGAGGCGGCGGCCGATGGCGTACACTGCTCGGCCCGCCGGCACCGGACCTTCGCGAGGACGCTGTTCGAGGCACGCAGTGCCGCCGTCCGTGCGACGCAGATCGAGACGCGGTAGCCCGCGCGGCTGGCGGAAGCATGACGACCGACGCAACGACAGGGGCACCGTCGAGCCGGCGACTCGCGGTGTTCGGTGGCCGGTCGGCGGCCACGACGGGCGACGCGGCGCACTGGGTCGATCGCCTGCGCGAGCACTGGGCCCGCCGACTCGGACTCGCGACGGACGCGGTCGAGCTGACCAACCACGCCCTGCCGGATGCGTCCAACCAGGCGATCGCGCGACGGGTCCTGATCGAATGCGCCGCGAATCGCCCGGACCTCGTCGTGGTGGTGTTCGCGGACGACCGCCTGGCCGAGTGCGTGGACGACGCCGGCTTCTTCACGATCGGCCCGGCCGACCTCGACCGCGACGCCGCGAGGAACATCCGCAGGACGACCCCTCGCGGCCCCGACCGGCAGCGCGCCCTGCGTCGCCTGGAGCGCGCGCGCAGCCACTTCGCCTACGCCTCGGAGGCGCTCGGCGTGATGGAGAGCCTGCGCGCGATCCTGCTGGTGCAGGAGTTCTGCCGTGCGGAGGAGCTGCCGGCGATCGCCGTCGCGGAGACCTGGGCGCGGCTGTGCGGCCCGGAGTCGCGACGGATCGACAGTCTGCGGACCCTCCTCGACGTGGTCGACCCCGCGTTCCTCGTGGATCTGTCGCCACCGCCGCCGCTCCAGCCCACGTCAGCCACCGAAGTCGTCGAGCGGCACACCACCTTCGCGGCCCGGCTCGTGGACATGCTCGTCGGTCCGGCGGCACCCGCCGTCGAGCTGCCATTGGCCGAGGACCCGGTCGGCCGGTCGGTGCGGGACTTCTACACCCGCCTGCCCTTCAACATGCACAGCGAGGCCGCCGAGGTCGCCCGTGCGGTGCGGGCCAATCCCATTGCCAGCAGCTATCCCGATCTCCACGCATTGCTGACGAACGGCGCCGTGCGCACGGTTGCCGAGTTCGGCTGCGGCACGGGCTGGCTGAGCTGCAGCCTCGCCCTGCACTACGGCGTCGAGGTCGCCGCCGTCGACTTCACCCCGCCGGCCCTGGCGCGCGGCCGACAGCTCGCCGAGCTGCTCGGACTCGGCGAACGGGTCCGGTTCGTGGAATCCGATCTCTTCGAGTTCCGCTCGCCGGAACCGGTCGATCTGGTCGTGAGCCTCGGCGTGCTGCACCACACGCGGGACTGCCGGGCAGCCTTCCGGCACATCCAGCGGCAGAGTGCGGGAGCGGTCTACGTCGCGCTCTACCACCGGCCCGGTCGACGACCCTTCCTGCACCACTTCCAGCGGGTGATCGCACGGCGGGGCGAAGCCGCCGCGCTGGAGGAATACCGGCGCCTGGACGGCGTGCGCGCTCCCGACGACCAGCATCTGGAGTCCTGGTTCCGCGACCAGGTTCTGCATCCCCACGAGACCCAGCACACGCTCCGCGAGGTGTGCCAATGGCTGGAGGAGGACGATCTGGAGCTGCGGAGCACCAGCATCAATGCGTTCCGCACGCCATTGCCCGCTCTCGACGAGCTGTTCGCGAAGGAGCTCGAATACGAGGGCGTGTCGGTGCGTGCGCTGACGGACGACGCGCGCTACTTCCCGGGCTTCTTCACGGTGCTGGCGGTGCGACGAACTCCGGCGGATGGACACCGGTGAGCTCGCCGGTGACTCGCCGCGCGCGATGGGCGACCACGCGCATCGCGACGGCGACCGCCGTCAGCGCCAGCGTCGACACCGCAAGGCCGAACCCTGCGGCGACGACGGCCGCGCACAGCGCACCGAAACCGATGGCCTGCGCACGCCGTTCCACGACGCGATGGTGTTCCAGCGCCGCGCTGCAGTCGACACATTGCGTGGTGTGCATGTGCAAGCGGTCGCGCAGCTCAGCGCCGGCAGGCGAATCGCATGCGCCGCGTCGAGGCGGCGGAGGCTCGGCGACGAAACCGAGACGGTCACCTCGGGCAGCGCCGAGATCGTCGATCCAGCGGCGGAAGCGGATGACCAGCGCGTCGCTGGTCTTCAAGGGCAGCCACTGTTCGCGCAGCGCGCGGCCGTCGCGGCGGGAGTCCTCGGCCTGGCCGGCCACCACCGCCATGTCCTGCTCGAGCAGGCGGTTCTGGAACAGGTGCTCACGCCAGCGCGGGCGGCGCACCGCAGCCGCGTCCGGGAAGCTGCTGTAGGCGCGGTAGAGCAGTCGGCAGCGATCGCGGTCGATCGGCACCGCATACAAGGCGAGACCCGAGCACAATGCAGGGTCACGGTATCGCGACTCGTAATGGACCAGACCAGGTGCGCGGAAGCTCATCCTGGCGCCGGTGAGCGACGCACCGGTCGACGGGCCCTGCGCTGCGTCCAGACGGGTGCGGAAGGACGCAGTGAAGCCGCCACCGTCGGGCAGATCGTCGATCTCGAAGTCGATCGGTCCGGCGAGCCGGCGGATTCCACCGCCGCGCACGCCGTGATGGGCGATGTGGATGTGGGCGAGGTCCACGACGTTCTCGATCAGCGCGTCGCGGTCGTACGGCAGGTCGATGGTGTAGTCGACGCTGTGCACGTCGCCATCGAGCGCCGGGATGGTGGGGACGGCATCGGCGTCCGCAGGGGTCTCACCGAACCACACGAACACCATGCCCTGCCGGACCTGCACGTCGCGTCGCTGCAGGCAGGCGGTCGCCGGGATGCCGAGCTGCTCGGGCAGCTGCGGGATCGCGACGCAGGCACCGTCCCGGGCGAAGCGCCAGCCGTGGTAGAGGCACTCGATCGTGTCGCCCACCACCCGACCATCGGAGAGTCGGGCCGCACGATGCGGGCAGCGATCGACATGGCAATGCACGTCGTCGCCATCGCGCAGCAGCACATGGCCCTGCCCGTGCAGCGTGAAGCGCCGCAGCCGCGCCCGCGGTAGATCCCGCAGGAAGCAGATCGGGAACCATGCGGCGGGCTCACCGCCAACGGCCGGCTCACCAACAGCGGCCAGCTCACTGCCAACAGCGGACGCACCGCCCGGCGGGGACGGCGTCACGATCCTCGCGCCCACCGGGCGTCAGGGTCGGCGATCGTGGCCTGCGGAATCCACGCTTCCGCCGTGAGGAGTAGGTCTGCTCGGCCCGCGGAGCACATGGCGACGGAGTGTAGCGGGGCCAGGAACGAGTCGCTCACCGCTTCGGTGACGAGTGCGCGCGGCCTGGGCTCCACCACCCCGGGAGTCGCGGAGCGCAGGAGCCAGGAATCCCGATCGGATGGACGCCCGCCGGCCCGAAGCCCCTGCCGGAGCGGACCACCCCGCTGGCGCTCGGCATCGGCGCGCATGCCGGCCACCATGCCATTGCCGTGGCCAACGCGCTCGCCTCGGCGGCTCCCGCGAGCGTTGCAACCGGTCGCGAGCGCGACCAGAATGCCGGTGGCAGATCGCCGATGGGCACGCCCGCCAACGTCCGCTGGCTCGGCTACATCACGGGAGTCGCCGCGCTCGGCGGGTTCCTCTTCGGCTACGACACCGCGGTGATCGCCGGCGCGATCGGCGCCCTGCGAGACCACTTCGGTCTGACCCCGGTGCAGGAAGGTCAGGCGGGCGCGAGCGCGATCTGGGGCTGCCTGCCCGGTGCGCTGGCCGCGGGCTTCGTCGCGGACCGCTTCGGTCGCAAGCGGATGTTGCTGACTTGCGGCGTGCTGTACGCCGGGTCGGGCATCTGGTCGGCACTCGCACCGACGTTCCCGAGCTTCCTCGCGGCGCGCTTCGGCGGCGGGCTCGCGATCGGAATCTCGTCGATGGTGTGCCCGACCTACATCGCCGAGATCGCGCCCGAGCGGCGGCGCGGCGTGCTCGGCACGCTGTTCCAGCTCGGCATCGTGCTCGGGATCTTCCTGGTGTTCTTCGTCGACCAGCAGATCCAGGCGCTCGGCGACGTCGAGTGGAACACCTCGACGGGCTGGCGGTGGATGCTCGGCTCGGAGTCGATCCCCGCGGTGCTGTTCCTCGTGCTGCTCGGCTGGGTCCCCGAGAGTCCGCGCTGGCTCGCTCTGCGCGGGCAGGTCGCCGCGGCTGAGGCCGCGCTGCGGCGCGTGGCGACCGCGGACGAGGCGCGGTGCGAGCTCGGGCAGATCCTCGCGGCGGGCGCGGACGAGCCCGCGCCGTTCTCTGCTGTATTCGCACCCGTGCTGCGCCGGCCGCTCGCGATCGCCGTAGGGCTCGCGATCCTCAGCCAGGCGTCGGGCATCAACGCGATCATGTACTACGCGCCGGAGGTGTTCCGCGCCGCGGGTGCGAGCACCGACGCGGCATTCGAGTCGGCGGTGTGGGTCGGCGCGGTCAATCTGGCGTTCACGCTGGTCGCGCTCGCGGCGATCGACCGGCTCGGTCGGCGGCCGCTGCTGTTGCTCGGTGCCGCCGTGCAGACCATTGCGCTGGCGTTCGTCGGCGCGTCGTTCGGCACCGCGAGCGCCGGGGCGGGAACGCTCGTCGCGGTGCTCGTCTACGTCGCGGCGTTCGCGGTCGCGATGGGACCGATCCCGTGGGTCCTGATCAGCGAGATCTTCCCAGGCCCGGTCCGCGGTCGGGCCGTCGCGATCGGCGTCGGCACGATCTGGGCGGCGTGCCTCGTCGTCGCGCAGAGCTTCCCGGTGCTGAAGGACCGGCTCGGGCCGGGTGCGACGTTCTGGATCTACGCGGCGTGCTCCGCGCTGAGCCTCGCGTTCGTCTTCGTGCTGGTGCCCGAGACGCGCGGCCGGCGCCTCGAGGAGATCGCGGCGTCGTGGAGCCGCCGATGAGCGCCGTGCTCGGCATCGACGGGGGCGGCAGCCGCACGCGCGCGGCGCTCGTCGACGCCGGCGGACGCATCCTGGGCGCCGCGGCCGGCGCCTCGATCAACCCGCGCCACCACGACCTGCAGCAGGTCCGCGCCCGGCTCGCGGAGCTCGCCGAGCGCGCGTGCGGCGCGACGGCACCCGCGACCGCCTTCCTCGCGCTCGGCGGCATCTCGACGCGGAACGACGCGGCGGCCGTCGAGGCGACGGCGCGCGGCATCCCGGCATTGCGCGACGCGAGCGTGCACGTCGACAACGACGCGTGTGCCGCGCTCACCGGTGGGCTCGCCGGTCGCCCGGGCATGGTGCTGATCGCCGGGACCGGCTCGGCGTGCCTCGGCATCGGCGCGGACGGCCGCCGGCACTGGTGCGGCGGCTGGGAGTCCCTCGCCGACGATGCCGGCAGCGCGTACTGGATCGCGGTCGAGGCGGTGCGCGCCGCGGTGCGCGTCGAGGATGGACGCCTGCCACCGAGCCGACTGCGCGACCTCGTCTTCGACCGCTGGGCTGCGACCGAGTCGCGCGCGCTCGCTGAGCGGCTGGCGCGGTCCGACGTCGACCGCGAGCGGATCGCGGCGCTGGCCCCCGCGGTCGTCGCGCTCGCCGCGACAGACGTGCTCGCCGCCGCGATCGTCGACCGCGCGGCGGACGAGCTGGCGCAGCTCGTCGCGGTGACGGCAGCCCGGCTGTTCGCTCCACGGCCGTCGCAGGTGATCCTGACCGGCGGGCTGGCGCAGTCGGGACCGCCGTTCACGCCGCTGCTGACGTCGCGCATCGAGCGCCTGGGGCTCGGCGTCGCGGTCGTCGAACCCGTCCTGCCGCCGGTGCTCGGCGCGGTGCTCGAGGCCGGCCGGTTGGCGGGGTGGTCGGTGCCCGGCGCGCTCGTCGACGTGCTGCGCTCGCAGCCGCTGGACCTCTGATGCACACCTCGAGCTACGACAAGCGACCCGCGGTCACCGTGCCCGGCGGCACCGGTGCGGCGTGGGCAGGCTGGGAGGCGGTCGGCGCCGAGCTGCGCGCCGCGATCGAACGCCGCGCCACCGGCGGCGCGCGCGTCGTTCTGGCGGTCGAGTGCAGCACCGGGCTGCTCCCGGAGGTGCGCGAGCGCCTGCGCGCGGCGCTCGCTCCCGCGACCTGGATCGACACGGTGGACGCGTTGCGACCCGAGGCGGAGGTGCAGCGGCTGTGCGCGCCGTGGCTCGGCGGCGACGATCCGCTGTTCGGCGTGCTCGCGCCGCTGACCATCGACGCGTTCCTCGATCCGGCGCGCGTCGATGCGCTGCGCCGGCGCGCGGCGAGCGCTGCGAGCCCGATCGTCGTGTTCGGCACGGGTGCGACACGCTGCTGTGCGCCCGACCTCCTGGTCCACGCCGACCTGCCCCGCTGGGAGGGTCAGCTCCGCCAGCGTCGCGGTGTGGTGTCCAATCTCGGCATCGCGAATGCCGGCCGGCCGGCGTCGCTGCAATACAAGCGCGGCTACTTCATCGACTGGCGGGTGACCGACCGCGTCAAGCAGCAGGCGCTGCCGCACCAGGACTACCTGCTCGACAGCACGCGTGAGGGCGAACCGCGCCTGGTGACCGGCGATGCACTGCGGCGCGGTCTCGATCACCTGGCGCAGCGGCCGTTCCGCTTCGTGCCGCTGTTCGATCCGGCGCCGTGGGGCGGACAATGGATGCGGGCGGTCTGCGACCTGCCGGCCGACGCCGCGAACTATGGCTGGTGCTTCGACTGCGTGCCGGAGGAGAACAGCCTGCTCCTGCGGTTCGGCGACGTCACGGTCGAGATTCCGGGGCTCGATCTCGTGTTCTACCGCGCACGGGAGCTGCTCGGTGCCGGGATCGTCGAGCGGTTCGGCGCCGAGTTCCCGATCCGCTTCGACTTCCTCGACACCATGGGCGGCGGGAACCTGAGCCTGCAGGTCCACCCGATCGCCGCGTACATGCGTGAGCACTTCGGACACCACTACACCCAGGACGAGAGCTACTACCTGCTCGACGCGGGGCCCGGCGCCGCGGTGCACCTCGGCCTGCGCGACGACGTCGACCCGCGCGCGATGCTCGACGAGCTCGCGGCGGCGCAGCGCGGTGGCCCGGCCTTCGCGGCAGAACGCCACGTCGCGCGGTGGCCGGCGCGGCGACACGATCACTTCCTGATCCCCGCGGGTACGGTCCACGGCTCGGGTGCGGACGCGATGGTGCTCGAGGTCAGCGCGACGCCGTACATCTTCACGTTCAAGCTGTGGGACTGGGGGCGGCCGGGCCTCGACGGCCTGCCGCGCCCGGTCAACCTCGAGCGCGGCGCTGCGAACATCCAATGGGACCGCCGCGCGTCGTGGGTGCGCCGCGAGCTGATCGGCCGCGTGCGGGCCATCGCCAGCGGCGACGGCTGGCGCGAGGAGCGGACCGGGCTGCACGAGCTCCAGTTCATCGAGACGCGCCGCCATTGGTTCACCGGCACGGCCCCGCACGACACGGCGGAGACCGTGCACGTGCTCAACCTCGTGCAGGGCGACGAGGTCGTCGTCGAGAGCCCCGACGGCTGCTTCGAGCCGTTCGTCGTCCATTACGCGGAGACCTTCGTCGTGCCTGCCGCGGTCGGCCGCTACACGGTGCGGCCGCACGGCCGCGCGGTCGGCACCGAGTGCGCGACGCTCAGGGCGTCGGTCCGAGGTACGTGAAATGCGAACGATTCGCCTGGCCCTCCAGCTCCTGCTCCCGATGCTCGCCGCTGCCGGGAGCACGGCAGCACAGGGCGACCCGCTCGTGCAGATCGGCGCGCCCGGTGCGGGTAACGCCGCACTCGCGCTCGCACCCGCTGGCTGGCGCGGCTTCGCGCGCGACGCGGTGTTCCTGGCAGGGAGTTCGGCAGCCACCGACTGGCCCTACGTCCATCCGGGGCCGCGCGACGCGTGGGCGGGGAGCCGCGAGCACGTGTTCCGCATCGTCGTCGACCTCGCCAGCGTGCGGGCCGATGCGGCGGGGGAGATCGAGCTCGGCGTGCTCGACACGCACGCGAGCCTCCCACCGGAGCTCGAGCTGAGCGTCGACGGCACGACGATCGGCCGGTGCGCGCTGCCCGCGGGCGGTGGCGACGCGTCGATCGACGGCCACCCCGAGGCCGGGAAGCGCTGCGCGATCCGCGTCGACGTGCCGGCTGGCACGTTCCACACCGGGCGCAACGTGATCGCGATCGCGAACCGACACGGTAGCTGGTTCCTGTACGAGCATGTGACGCTGCGGCTCCCCGGCGCCAGCGTGGCCGCGATCGCCGACTCGACCTTCGTCGCCGGTGCGCGGGCGGCGCCCGGCGTGATCGAGCGGGACGACCGTCTGTGGCTGCCGCTCGCGCTCGACGTCGTCCGCACCGGTCCCGCCCGCGAGCTGACCGTGCGCGCGGACGGGACCGACCTGCTCCGCACCGCGCTCCCGGCGGGCCGCCACGACGTCGAGGTGCTGCTGCCGGCCGCGCCAGCGGGGCGCGATGCGGTGCTCGACGTCGACGGGCAGGCGCTCGCCGTGCGCATGCGGGCCGTGCCGGAGCTGACGATCTACGTCGTGCCACACTCCCACACAGACATCGGCTATACGCACCTGCAGGCGGAGGTCGAACGGCGCCAGGTCGAGAACCTGCGGAAGGGCATGGCGGTCGCCGCAGCGACCGTGGACTACCCCGCAGGCGCGCGGTTCGTGTGGAACGTCGAGGTGCTGTGGGCAGCCGACCTGTTCCTGCAGCGGATGGGCGCCGCGGAGCGCGACGCGTTCGCGGCAGCCGTGCACACCGGTCAGGTCGCGCTGAACGGCCTCTACCTCAACATCCTGTCCGGCCTCGCCCGCCCGGAGGAGCTCGTGCAATCGACCCGGCTCGCGACGCGGCTGGCGGCGGAGCTCGGCGTGCCGATCGACGCGGCGATGATCAGCGACATCCCGGGCCACACATGGGGCATCGTGCCCGCGCTCGCGCAGGCCGGGATCCGCTACCTGAGCACGAGTCCGAACTACTTCGACCGCATCGGGACCGTCCAGGTCGCATCCGCCGACCAGCCGTTCTGGTGGGTCGGGCCATCCGGGCGCGATCGCGTGCTCACGTGGAATTCGTGGATGGGCTACGCGCTGTCGCACACGTGGGGTGCGCGGCTGACCGACGACCACGTCGCCGCCTATCTCGACCATCTCGCCGCGATCGGCTATCCGTACGACGTCACCTACATCCGCTGGTCCGGACTCGGCGACAATGCCGAGCCCGACGGTGGGATCTGTGACGCGGTGCGCGCGTGGAACGCGCGTTTCCGCTGGCCGCGGTTCGTGATCAGCGATCAGCGCGCGCCGTTCGTCGCGCTCGAGCAGCGCTACGGAGCGCAGCTGCCGGTGCGGCGGGGCGATTGGACGCCGTATTGGGAGGACGGCGCGGGCTCGTCGGCGCGCGAGACGGCGATGAACCGGGCGAGCGCCGACCGGATGACCGCGGCGGAGACGGTCTGGGCCCTGCGGTCGCCCGAGGCCTGGCCGGTCGCGCGCGCCGACGCGGCGTGGCGGCAGGTGCTGCTGTACACCGAGCACACCTGGGGTGCCTGGAACAGCGTCTCGCAGCCGGACGCGGCGTTCGTCCGGGCCCAGTGGGACGTCAAGCGCGGCTATGCCGAGGACGCCGACCGGCTGTCACGGGAGCTGCTCGCCGACGCGAGCCCCGCGCCGCACACCCGGTCGGCGTTCGACGTCGTCAATACGCTGTCCTGGGCGCGGACGGACCTCGTGCGCGTGCCGGCGTCGCTGTCGCGGGACGGCGACCGCGTACTCGATGCGCGCGGCACGGCGGTGCCGTCGCAGCGCCTCTCGACCGGCGAGCTGGCCGTGCTCGTCGTCGACCTGCCGCCGTTCGCGATGCGCCGCTACCGCGTCGTCGAAGGCAACGCGACGCCGCCAGACGGCACCGGCGCCAGCGCGTCGGGCACGCGGCTCGACAATGGTGCGATCGCGGTCGCGCTCGATCCGGGCAGCGGCGACGTCACCACGCTGACGTCCGTCGGCGAGCCGGGCGACTTCGTCGACGCCGCAGCGGACCGGACCGCGTTCCGCTACCTGTTCATGGCCGGCAGCGATGCCAGCCGGGCGGTGTCGAGCGGCCCGGCGACCATCGCGGTCGGCGAGCGGGGCCCGCTGGTCGCCTCGCTCGTGGTCCGGTCGGACGCCCCCGGCGTCACCCGGCTGACACGCGAGGTCGCGGTGACCGCGGGCCTCGACCGCGTCGAGCTGCGCGCGGTCGTCGACAAGCTCCGCGCACCGGCGGGACCCGACGGTGAGCGGCTCGGGTCGACCAGCAAGGAGAGCGTCAGCTTCGCGTTCCCGTTCCGCGTGCCGGACGGGCAGGTGCGGCTCGGGCTGCCGCTCGGCGGCGTGATCCGACCGGACGCCGACCAGATCGCCGGGTCGTGCAAGAACTGGTTCACGGTCGGCGACTGGGCCGACGTCGCGAGCGACGCGCGCGGCATCACGCTGGTCACGCTCGACACCCCGCTGATCCAGGTCGGCGGCCTGACCGCGAACCTGCTGAACTCGCAGGCCGACCCTGCGGTCTGGCGCGCGTCGGTCGCGCCGACGCAGGCGCTGTTCAGCTGGGTGATGAACAACCACTGGGGCACGAACTACCGCGCCTTCCAGGAGGGCCCGGTCGCGTTCCGCTTCGCGCTCCGCCCGCACGGCGCCTTCGACGCGGCCGACGCCCATCGCCTCGCGACCGGTCTGGCGCAGCCGCTGCTCGCGCTGCCGGCTGCGGGAGCGGCGCCGGACGGCGAGCCGCGGCTACGGCTGTCGAACGACCGGGTCGTCGCGGTCGCGTTCAAGCCGGCCGACGACCACGCGGGCTTCGTGCTGCGGCTCCAGAACCTGTCGGACCGGGCGCAGCAGACGGGCATCGAGTGGACCGAGCCACGGCCGTCGCGCACGTTCCTGAGCGACACGTCGGAGTCGCGCGGACCAGCGATCGAGGGGCCGGTCGCCATCCCCGCGTGGGGCCTCGTCACGCTGCGCGCGGACGCGTGAGCGGGGCACCCGCTACGGCGGCGTCATGAACCGGAACCGGATCGACGCGATGCGCGGTGGCTCGGGACCGTCGACGACACCGCGCCAGGCATCCCCGTCGCGCTCGACGCGCAGGGTCGTCCAGGTCCGCTCGCCGCGTTCGTAGGCGAACGTCTCGCCGTCGTCGTCGTACAGCCGGTAGCTGCCGGGGCGGCGTCCGTAGTGGCGGACCTCGAGCGCGAATCGCTCGCCGGCAGCCGGTGTGTGCAGCCGGGGCAGCATCAGCGGGACGAGCGCGCCGTCCCTGACGAACACCGGCAAGGTGTCGCTCCCCACCTCGACGACTTCGCCGCCACCGACGCGCGCACCGGTGACGAAGTCGAACCAATCACCCTCCGGGAGCAGGACGCTGCGTTTCTTCTGGCCGGCGAACAGCGGCGCCACCAGCAGCGCATCGCCGACCACGAACTGATCGTCGAGGAATCGCCGGCGCACTGCCGCATCGGCCACCGTGGCGAAGCCCTCGACGAGCGGCATCGCGCGGACCGGTGGCACGCCCTCGAAGCGGTAGCGCGCGAAAGCGGTGTAGAGATAGGGCTGCAGCTGCAGCCTGAGCAGCATCACCTCCCGCACCTGCTCCTCGACCTCGGGGAACGACCACGGTCGCGTGCCCGACGACCACGCATTGAGCATCGCCAGCGGCGAGAAGCACACCGTCTGCATGCGCCGCAGCCACTCCTCCCCGGTCCGGCTCTCGCGCACCTCGGGCGTCCACAGCACCCCGCAGAAGCTGCTGTTGCACAGCGCCCGCACGAAGTCCGGATGGCTGTAGTGGTCGTTGTACAGCACGAACGGCAGCCGTGACGCGCCGGCATTCGAGGCGCGCACGAGCCCGTAGGTGCGGCGGTCGTGCGCGCGGTAGAGGTCGTCGACCAGGCGCTGGATGCGCAGCCCGTAGGTCTGGCGGATCTGCTCGGCGTCGAGACCGGACGGGAACGTCGCGGTGTCGGGCCACAGCCAGCTGTCGAAGCCGTCCACCTCGTCGATCTTGAAGCCGGCCACGCCGAGCGACACCGCGTGCCGGTCGAGATGACCGGTGAAGATCTCGCGCGCCGCAGCGATCTCGTAATCGGGCACGATGCCGTTCCACACGCAATGCGAGCCGGCGTACGGCGCGAGCTCCGCGTGCAGGGTCGACCCCGGCCGCACGTACGGGTTCAGCCACAGGTTGGCCCGCACACCCTTGCCATGCAGCGCCGTCAGGAACCCCTGTGGCTCGGGGAAGCGCTCCGGATCCCACTCGAACGAGCACGGGTAGGAGTGGCTCTGCCAGCCGGGCTCCAGGCCGACGAAGTCGAGCGGGAAGCCGCGCCGTTCGAACTCCTCGACCTCGGCGAGCACCTGTGCTGCGGTGTAGCTCGTCGGTGTGCGGTGCGTGAAGCCGAGACCCCACCGCGGCGGCAGACAGCCGCCGCCGGTGTACAGCACGAACCGACGCACCGCGTCGAGCGGGGTCGGTCCACCGAACACGAGCACGTCGACGCCGGGCGCCGGCACCAGCACGTCGAGCGAGTCGGAGGACGGCTGCGCCTGCCAGTTGCGGTCGCGGTTGCGGTCGAGCAGCGGGGGCGGATCCGGGGCGTCGCGGCGCAGCGACGTGCCGACCCAGACGTCCAGGTAGCGGGCGCTGTCGACGAGCACGCCGTAGCCCCGGCTGCTGACCCAGAACGGCACCGGAGCATGGGTGCGGCCGGGGCGACCGCCCCAGTGGTCCACGTGCAGCCGCAGGATCGAGCCGTTCTGCCGCACCCGCTGGAAGTCGAGTCCGAATCCGTAGATGTCCTCGTCGCGCCCGAGCGGAAAGCGCAGCGAGGTCCGGGTGCCGTGCACCGTCGCCAGCAGCTCCGCGGGGGGAACGGCGGCGACACCAGTTCGGGCAGCCCGGCGAGCGCGGCGCGGTCGGGCACGCCGCCAGCGACGCCGAGCAGACCGAACGCCTCGGGGACGCCGATGCGAACCGACCACACGCCGGGCGCGACGGGTCGCCATGCCGGCGGCCCCTCCTGGGCGATCGCGTGCGCGGGGACCGCGAGCGAACCGAGTCCGAGGGCGACGAGGTACCGGACGGAGACAGCGCGCATTCCACCATCATGACGCTGGCTCGGGCCGACGTCCGCCTTGACACTCACCAAGGTGGGGTCGATTACGGATGGTCGGCGCGTGCCGCAGTGACTGCAATCGAGAGAGAATCGTCAAATGAGCAAGGACAAGCAGAAAGTCGTCAAGGCCCTCGAGCGCCTGCTGGCCGACAGCTACACGCTGTACCTGAAGACGCACAGCTACCACTGGAACGTCACCGGACCGATGTTCACGACGCTCCACACGCTGTTCGAGACGCACTACACGGAGCTCGCGCTCGCGGTGGACGAGATCGCGGAGCGGATCCGGACGCTCGGCGCCCCTGCACCCGGCAGCTACTCGCAGTTCACGGCGATCTCGACCGTGAAGGAGGACCCGACCGTGCCGACGGCCACCGCGATGATCGAGAATCTCGTCGCGGACGCCGAGCGGGTCGTCGCCTCCGCGAAGCAGGTGATCGACGCCGCGCAGGCGGTCGGCGACGACGCGTCCGTCGATCTCGGCGTGCGCCGGACCGAGGTCCACCAGAAGAACGCGTGGATGCTGCGCAGCCACCTCGAGTGAGCTCGCGCCGGGGCGGACGCAAGGCAGTCGGTCCCGGCCCGGACGACGCAGTACGGGAGTGCTCCGGCTCCGCCGCTCCGTCATCATGAGGAGCCCATGCGCTGCCCCGGCCTCGTCGCCCTCGCCGTATCGACCCTGTCGCCCGTCTGCACTGGCCAGCTACCGGTGCCGGATCGGCACGCCGTCGAACCGGAACACCCGCAGCGCGTGACGGCGCTCGGTGAGACCCGGGTCCGGCTCACCGAAGCGCTCGACAGGCTCTGCTCGCCGCCGCTGAGCGACCTCGACTTCGTCCTCGCCGACGTCGAGCTCGACCTGACCCGTCGCTTCACCGAGTACAGCGGCGACATCTCCGGGCGCATGCTCGGCGCGCTGCAGAGCGCCAGCCCGATCCTCGGCCGTGAGGTGGGCATGGTCGAACGGCTCGCTGCCGCGTTTCCCGGGGCCCAACGGGCCGATGGGCACTTCGGCTGCGAGCAGGACCTCGACGACGTGAACCAGCGGCGTGACATGCCCATCCTGTGGGGCAATGGTCGCCTGCTGCTCGCGATGGCCGAGCGCCTCCGTGACGTGGACGATCCCGAGCTCCTCGCCGCCGCGATGAAGCTCGGCGAATACGTGATCTCCACGCGCGAGTACTACGGCAGGCCCGAGAACTTCGAGCGGGTCGGCGGTCACTTCGCGTCCGGCTTCACGACCTGCTATCCGTCGCTCGTCGACGGCATGGCCGCGCTCGGCGAGGTCACCGGTGACCGGCGGTTCTCGGAGGAGGCGCGCTTCATCGCCCGGCTGTCGCTGCTCGACGACTCCCTCGACAAGCGCCACAGCCACGGCCGCCTCACCGCCTTCCGCGGCATGCTCGACCTCGACCGCGGCCGGGTCCGACCCGAGTTCGTTCCGGTCGTCGCGGCGACGGTCCGCAGGATCACCGACGACCTCGTCCTCCCCTCCGGCGGCATCACCGAGCAGTTCGACCGCGACGACCCGCGCGACGAGGGCTGCAGCGAAGGTGACTGGATTCGCGTCAATGTGCTCCTCTGGCAGGCGACCGGCGACGTGCGGTTCCTCGACACCGCCGAGCACGCGATACGCAACCACCTCGCTGGAACCCAGCAGCGCAACGGCGGCTTCGGCCACTGCTATTGGGGCAAGCTCGCACACGGCGACGACGCCTACGCCGGCGCACGGATCCGCTCCGCCGCCTCGGAGTCCTACTGGTGCTGCTCGATGCATTGCACGCAGGTCCTCGCCGACGTCGCTCGCTGGAGCATCCTGGGGGCCGGCGGCGAGATCGTCGTCACCTGGCTCGGTGAGGCGAAATCGGAGCTGCGGATCGGCGACCGCACGGTCACCGTCACGGCGCGGCGTGAGGGCCCGTCGGTGTGGCAACTGTCGTTCGATTCGGCCGACTCCGACCGCGTCCGGCTGCGCGTCCCCGGCTGGGCCGGCCGCATCGAGGTCGACGGTCGGACGTGCGAGGTGGAGGACGGCTGGGCCGAGCTGGTCGCCGATGGCGCGGTCACCTGGCGGGTCGAGTTCCCCGACGTCGTCGAGCTCCGCGGCCCGTACGGAGACGCGGTAGTGCCGGGGCAGCCGGTGCGCGTGTTCGCCGCGGGCGAGCTCTACTGCCTGCCAGAAAGCGAGCTCGCCGCCGGATCGATCGGGCCGGACGACGTCCCGCGGGTGCTGCTGGCCGCGACGCGGCCCGAGCGACGCACGATCCCGGTCGTGCTCGTGGCCGGCGACCGGCGATTCCAACGCGCCACGCTGGTGCCATTGTCCACACGCCCGTGGGGCGGCAGCCGCCTGCTGCTCGACGTGCAGCGTGTCGACGCCCGCGAGCTCGGCGCGCGCGCAGCTGTCGCGCTCGCACCGCCGGTCCGCGGCGTCCCCGTCGAGCTCACCGTCGGCTGCGACGGGCGCGTCGAGGCCTGGCTGAACGGGCGCGAGGTCACGCGCACCGGCCAATGGGTCGAGACCCCGACCTTCCAGACCTTCTCCGACGGACCGACGAGCGTCCTCGCGCTGAAGGTCTTCAGCGACCGGCCCCGGCCCGGCGTGATCGCGATGGTCCGGGTCGGGGGCCGACTGCACGTCACCGGAGCGGGCGATTGGACGGCGATCCCGTGCGACCCGACGGTCGATCCGCGCTGGCTGGTCGACGCGGGTGCGGCACTGGCGAACGCGGTGCCGATCGCCGACCTGGGCGGGTTCGGTGCCGACCCGTGGAAGCACATGTCGGCCGGTTATGCCGGGTCGGGCGCGCGTTGGGTCTGGCCCGAACAACGCGGAGAGCCTCGGCAGCGCTGGTGGCTGCTGCGCTGCGAGCTGCCGATCCCCCCGGTGTCGGAGGCGCAGGGAGACGATCGGCGGCGGTGAGCCGCGATGGACGCCATTCCGAGACCACCGCGTCCCCAGCGATCGCGCGGCGAAGACTCCGTCCGCCATCGACGGAGCGGCCTCCAGATCAGCGCACCGGCGCGAGCACGACGCGGAAGCCGGTGACGTAGGACCGGTTCGACGGACCGAGCCCGAAGCGGTTGGCCGAGCGGCACGCGATGGGGTAGATGGCCCACGCACCACCGCGCAGGATCCGGTCCGAGCCGGTCGATACGTACGGATCGGACACCGGGCCCGAGGGGTAGTTCGGCGTATCGTTCGTGCAGGAGTCGAGGCACCACTCCTCGACGTTCCCGTGCATGTCGTGGAGCCCCCAGGCATTGGGGGCGTAGCTGCCGACGGTCACCGTCTCGCCGGGCGGCACGCAGTAGCTGCCGTTGTCGTTGAAGTTCGCCTGGCTGCAGCTCAGGCTCGCACCGACGTTCCACTCCGTCGTCGTGCCGGCGCGGCAGCAGTACTCCCACTCCGCCTCGGTCGGCAGCCGGTACTCGTAGCCGGTCGGCAGCCGGTTGGCTGCCGCCTCGAGGGCCGTCAGCGCGACACAGTAGCTCATCGCCAGGTTCCACGAGACGCGATCGACGGGCCGATCGGGGTCGTAGGTGGCGTGCGGCGGCTGGAACCACGATGGATTGGATCCCGTCACGGCCTCGTACTCGGCCTGCGTGACCTCGTGGCTGCCGATCCAGAATGGCCTCGTGATGTGCACGGTGTGTACGGGCTGCTCCCAGGGTCGGCCCTGCGTCGAGCCCATCTGGAACGAGCCCGGCGCGATCGGCACGAGATCCGATGGGACCGCGCCGGCGACCGTCAGCGCCAGGTCGTCGTCGGCGAGCCACATGGTCTGCGCGGCGACGTTCGCGTCGACGGACTGCAGGTTCCAGGCGTAGCCGACGAGCGTCGCCTGGTTCGGGATCGGGATGTCGTGTGGCGCCGAGCCGGTCGCACCGAGCACTCCGCTGAACGGCGAGACGGAGGTGTGTAGATCGACGCGCAGCAGGCCGTGGATGGTGACGCCAGGGATCGTGATCGGGGACTGCCCGGTGAACGGCGGGGCGCACCAGAACACGACATAGACGTTGCCAGCGGCCGCGCTGGGGGCCGCAATGCGGAAGCTCGCGGTCTGCCCGACGACGGCCGGCACGAGCATTTCCATCGTGCGACCGGTGAAGACCTGGGCCCGAGCCGTCACGGAGAGAGAGGCGAGGAGGACGAACACGAGCGCGCAGCGCATCGGAAGCTCCTTGTTGCCAGGACCAGCGAGAATGGCTCTGGCCCCCGCTCGGCGAGCCAGGCCCGACGGACAGCGGACGGCTCTGCCCGGGCGGTTCCGCGCCTGCCGGCGTGTTGGCACCGAAGCATACCGAGGTATGGATGTCGGGCAGAGTTGCGCGGGGAGTGCCGACGATGCGTATTCTAGCCCGGCTGATCCACGAACGCCCTGCTGCGATCACTCGAGTCGCGGACTGTTCCGCGTTGCGCGGGAGTCCGTGCGATAGAGTGCCGCCGCCGGACTCGACCGAGCGAGCATGGGGCGTTCCCTGCGCGGTCGAGCGGATCTGAGAGAATCGCCCCCGGTCAGGGGATATCACGGTCGACCCGGTGACCGTCCCGCCCCGCCGCGCTACGGAGCGACCCGAGGTCCCGCGATGCGAGTCATCCCGCTGCTCCCGTTCCTGCTCGGCACCGTCGCGCCGGCACAGACCGCGTGGTTCCGGTCGATCGAACGCGGCTGCAACGGCTCGCCGGTCGCGCACTGCGTCCGACAGAACGACACGGCACCGGTGCTGCCCCTGGCCACGCCACCGGCGACCTACGCGTACGCGGCCCGCAATACGGGCGGCACGACGATCCAGGTCGTCGGCGTCGAGCTGTTCGTGGTGAACCACCTCGGCGCGACCGAGACGGTCGGCGTCGCGGTCTTCCTCGACGCCGCCGGGCCCGGCGCGACGGCCCATTCGCAGCCGGCGGCCGGCCCGGTGGCGCTCGGCGCGCTGACGGTGACGCCGCACGCCGACTGGCGCGCGGCCGGGCTCGCGCCCGCGGTGTCCGTGCCCCCTGGCGGCGCGTTCTGGATCGTGCACGAGGCCTACCGCGGCTGCTCGGTCTCGCACGATGCCGGTGGCGCGCGCGGTCCGGCGGGAACCTGGAGCCGCGTGGCGAACGGTGCGTGGACCCCGACTCCGTCGTTCGACCGGGCGGCGTTCCGCGTCTCGTGCACCGCGCCGACACCCGCCGTGCCGTACGTCGTGGACGCCGGGCCACCGCGGCTCGGCCAGGTGTTCACGATCCGGGTCGCGGACGCCGTGCCCGGTGCGGTGGCGTTCGCGCTGCTGGGCACCGACCGCGTTTCCTGGGCCGGCAGGTCGCTGCCGTTCGACCTCGCGCCCCTCGGCGCACCTTCCTGCATCGCCTACGCGAGCGCCGACGACGCCTTGCCGCTGGTACTCGACGCGCGCGGCAGCGGAACGCGCACGCTGACGATCCCGAGCGATCCGCGGCTCGCTGGCCGCGAGCTGTTCGTCCAGTTCGCGGTCCGGGCCCCGCGCGCGAACGCGCTCGGGCTCGTCGTGTCGAATCTCGGTGCCGGCGTGCTCGGAAGCTGAACGGGCGGCGAGCCGGCCGTATCGGTGCGGAGACTGCGCGACTCCGCGAGCTTCGCGCTCAGCTCGACCGCACCCGACACCGCCTGACCTGCGTCGCAGAGGCAATGGAGCTCCGAGCTGCCGGGCACAGACGTTCCTCCACCTGGCAGACGCCACCTGCTCCGCAATCGAAGTCCCGGCCGACATCGGGTTCCTGCCGACGCGCGAGCACCTGTCGCGCTTCGGGCATTTCACCGCGGTGCGCACGGGGCGGCTGCGCACGGCCGGCTACACCACACCGTTCACGTCGCTCGAGTACAGGGTGTGCAAGTCCGTCGCCGATCGGCTTGCGGCCGGGACGCGGTGAGGCGTCAGCCATCGAGCACTCGCGCCGAGACGGATGGGGGGGAGTTGTGTCGTGGCGTCGCCCCGAGTAGGCAGTCCCGAATGACGTCGTCCTTCGCGTTTCTCGTGCTCTCGCCGTTCGTGTTCGGGCCCGTGGCGCAAGCTCCACTGGCCGGGTCCGTCGACACTCCGACGTTTCTCTCCGCGCCGACGCCGATCCCCACGCTGTCCGCGACGTCGCTCGGTGTGCACGGCATCGAGACCATCAGCATTGCGCCGAGTCCGCCGGGATCGAGTCTGCCGTATCGCGTGCTGATGACCGTCCAGCAGACCGGAATCTCCGACCGGCAGGCTCGCCCATACGACTGGGACGGCCGGGACCAGCTCATCGTGTATACCGGGGACATCACCGCGATCAACTGCCGCGTGCACGGCACGCGCGCGGTTTCCGACACGACGAGCGCGAACTCGACCGGCTTGGGGCTGCCGATCCTCGAGGACACCGTCACCGACCAACCGCACCTTCTCGCTCCCAGCCTGTTCTCGAACCGGAGCGCCGGCGAGTACTTCCCGGACCTCGTCATCGAGGACGGTACTCTCTCCGGCGACAACACGACGACCTGGCTGACGTGCCGCACCTCCTCGTCGGTGTTCGGAGCGACGGTCGAGAAGGTCGTGCTCGACCTGTCTCCCAATGCCACGGTGTTCGCGGAGGCATTGCCGGCGACACGTTCCCAGGTGTTCGTCTCGTCACTGGGCAACCTGATCGGCTGGCTGGGCGTGAGCGGCATCGAGAGCCACGCGGGCGACGTCGGCGGCAGCGCCGTCACCGCACTCGTCCAGGAGGGCCCGGTCGCCCGTCGCCGCATCCTGTGGAACCCGTTCGGCCTCAGTGACGAGGGCGTCGTCCCGCTCGACTACGGCTACGACGATCCCGCGAGCGAGGTCTACGATGCGGCCACGTTCGCGGGAACGACGTTCGTCGTGCGCGGCTCCGCCGGTATGGGCGTCGGCACGGAGGTCGTGCGGATCGACACCTGTGCCCTGCCGTCGCGCGTGTCGTCGGCCTTGGGCGGTACGACCGTCCAATTCCCGATCGTCCTGCCCTTCGATATGTCGCCGGCCGGCAAGTTCGCCGCGCTGTTCGTCGGCCCGGCGATCCCGCCGTTCGATCTCGCGCCGTTCGGACTCGTCGGCCAATGGGGGATCGCCCTGGGCAGCGTGGCCGTCATCGACACCGGCTCTCCCGCGGGCTTCCTGTTCACCTTCTCGATCCCGGCCGCGATCGGTGCGTGGTCGATCCCCGTGCAGGCGCTGGTCGTCGACGCGGTGACGTTCGGTGGCTTCGCCTCGAACCGCGCATCGCTCGAGCTGCAGTGAGGCGTTCCGGCGTCAGCGCGGCACGAGATCGCGCGCCACCCGCAGGCCGACGGCCGGGTGGGACGTCGCGACATTGAGCGGCACGCGCCGCCAGCAGCGCGCCCACTCGACACGCTGGTCGAACATGCCGCCGCGCACGAAGCGATTGCTGTCGTCCTGTCCCTGCGCGGTCCACTCGCCGACGTTGCCGTGCATGTCGCGGAGTCCGAAGGCGTTCGGGGCGAAGCTGCCCACGGGCGCGTGCAGAAGGTGCCCGTCGTCGTTCGGCATCACACCGTCCTGCTCCTTCGCCGCCATCGACCGCCACTCCGGTTCCCAGCGCAAAGCGGTCGCGTCGACGACGTTGCCGAAGCGCCCGATCGCGCGCGGGTCGTCTCCGAACGAATAGGGGTCGCTCGCGCCGGCGCGACAGGCCAGCTCCCATTCGTCGTTGGTCGGAAGCCGTAGCCCTGCGGCTCTCGACCATCGGTCTGCGAGCGTCCAGCTCATCTGCTCGGCAGGATTGCGGCCGGTGATCGTCTCGCCCGACGTCGAATCGACGTAGCCAATCGCGTAGCGGCTCGGGTTGGCGTCGCCATGGCGCGTCCACTGCGACTGCGTGACCTCGTGCTTGCCGAGCAGGAACGGCGCGAGCTGCACCCGCCGCGGGGTGTCCTCGGCCTCGACGTCGGAAGCGTAGTCCTTGTCGTAGCAGGGGGCCGCGGGATCGGTTCGCTGCGCGCCGAGCCAGGTGGCGATCGACGGTACCAGCACGAGCACGATGCCGCTGCGGTCGTCGAGCCGTAGCTCACCGCTCTGCGGGTCGCGCGTCGGGATCGGTGCACCGCGCTCCGCGGTCCACAGGTCGTAGAACTCGTAGAGCTTCGAGTGCGGGTCGGGACCGAGCGGCACCAGGCCCGGCTGCGGCGCGATCTGCAATCCGCGGTAGGCGGCGTGCACGGTGACGCCATCGCCGTCCCGGATAGCGCGGAGGGCCTCGTCCCACGCGGCGCGGTGCTCGTCGACGGACAGTCGCGTGACGTTCTCGGCCCACCACAGCCGCGCACGCATCCGCTCGTGGAGTCCGCCGGGCGCTCCGAACGCGAGCATGGCGGGCCGCGCCTCGAGCAGCGCGTCGAGGAGGAAGCCCGTCCCGGACGCCTTCTGCGCATCCGAGTCGCTCGGCAGGGTCGCCTGCAGCTCGTCGATCTGTCGATCGATCTGCCCAGCCATCTGCAGCAATGGCGGTCCGTAGTCGTCGAGCCACGCGCGGAGGCGGGGCGCCATCGACGGCTCGGCCGGCACGAGACCGGCCGCGCTGCGCGCCGCATCGCCGAGCTTCGTGATGCGGCTCAACGCGTCGAAGCGGCGCAGATTGGTCTCGGCACTGCGGAACAACACGGTGACGATCACCAGGGCCACGGCGATCGCGCCCAGCGTGGTCGCCGCCCAGGGCTCACGGCGACAGAAGCGCCGGACCCGCAGGCCGAGCGACGCTCGCCGCGCGTGGATCGGCTCGTGGCGACGGAAGCGCTGCAGATCCTCGGCGAGCGCGCGCGCCGTCTGGTAGCGACGCTCGGGCTCGGGAGCGAGCGCGACGCCGATCACGACCTCCAGATCCCGCGGCACGCGCCGCCCCAAGCGGCTCGGTCGGGGTGGTCGAGCGGCGAGGATCGAGGTCGACAGCTCGTGCTCGCCATCGCCGCGGAACGGCCGGTGCAGCGTCAGGCATTCGTAGAGCATCACGCCGAGCGCCCACACGTCGGTGCGGCGGTCGACCTTGCGCCCGCGCGGCTGCACCTGCTCGGGAGCCATGTATTCGCGCGTCCCGGGCTGCGTGCCCGAGCGCGTGAGTCCCTCGATGCTCTCGTCGTGCACCAGCCCGAAGTCGAGCACCACCGGCGATCCGTCGGGCCGGATGATCACGTTGCCGGGCTTGAGGTCGCGGTGCACCAGCCCGTGCTCGTGTGCGTGGTCGATCGCCAACGCAAGGGTGGCGAGCAGATCGACGACCTCGGCCGCGACCGGGGGTGCTTCGCTCGCACGGGCGTCGGCGATCCGGTCCGCGAGCGTGCGACCCTCGACGAACGGCATCACGATGAACGGGACGCCGTCGACCTCGCCGACGTCGTGCACCGGGCACAGATTGGGATGCGACAGTGTCGACGCCGCGCGGGCCTCGATCTCGAAGCGACGGCGGACCTCGTCGATGCCGAGCAGCTCCGGGCGCATGCGCTTGAGCGCGACCTCGCGCTCGAGCCGCGTGTCCCACGCCAGATGCACGGTGCCCATTCCGCCGGCGCCGAGCAGGCGTTGCACGACGAAGCGCTCGGCGATCGGCGGGGCATGGATCGCCGGCGCGCCGCCGCCGGTGTCGAGGTGCGCGAGAACCGAGCGCAGCACCTCGCCGACGAAGCCGTGGCTGGCGACGAACTCGGCCGCGCTCTCCGCCTCGCCCCGTTCGGCGCGGGCGAGCCAGGCGTCGACGATCGCACGCTGCGTGGGGTCGAGTCCGCCGGTCCAGGAGGACATGCCGCGGGATCCTACCGGAGCTCCGCCCCGCCGTGTCGGGAGGGGGCCGCACCAGCGTTCGGCGTCGGCAGGACGCGGCCGCGGCTCCCCGGCTGCGGCGGCTGCCGTCGGCCGGGCCGGTGGTCAGCCGTCGCCGCCACCGAACACGCGATTGCCGACGGCCTGCCGCACGCGCCACAGGATCTTCTGGGCGCTGGCCGGGGAGATCCCCTCCGCCGCCGCGATCTCCGCCGCAGTCCGCCCGGCGGTGCCCAGCTCCAGCACGCGCCGCTCCCGCTCGCTCAGCCTGGCGATCTCTGCCTCGGCGTGCGCGACCATCTCCCTCCAGACGGCGACGCTGGCGGGGCCGGCGCCGGTCTCGCTCGGCGCGGCGTCGCCCAGCTCCGATGGGGTGGCCTCGTTGCGGCGCTCATCGCGCTTCTGCGCCAGCCGACGGCGGTGCTTCTGCGTGAGCCGCGCGACGACCATCGTCTTGATCAGGCCGCGGAGCGCGGCGTCGCCCCGGAACTCGAGCTTCCCGTCCCGCTCCAGCATGGCGCACACGACCGACTGGGCGAGGTCCGACGCGCGCTCGTTGCCACGCATCGTCGCCTGGACCTGCCGCTTCGCCTCGGCGCTCGCGATCTGCCAGATCTCCTCGATCATCCGGCGGACGTCGAGGGGCGTGGGATCTGCCGGTCGGTCGGGATCGGCGGGACGCGAGGCTGAGTCGGACATGGTCCTCCGAGGCGGGCGTCGGCGCGCGGTCGGAGTCGATCCGGCAATCGAAGCGCTACCGGCACGCCGCAGCAGCATAGCGACCTCGCCGTCGGCTGCGGGCCGCGCGCGGAGGTCCCTGGCGTGGCGCCCTCAGCGCCGCGCAATGACCAGTCGCTCGCCGTTCGTGGCCGCGATGCCGATCGCGTTCTGGCCCGGAGAGACAGTCAGAACCTGGGCTGCGAACGAGGCGCCGACGAGCGCGGGGACGTTCGGGATCGGGATGGACAGGCCGGCGGTCGACCCGCTCACGGCGATGTCGATGGTGAGGAACTGCGGATTCACGAGCAGCTGGCAGCCGGGCGCGCCGAGGGGGCCGAGATCGATGCCGGGGAACTGTTCCAGACCGAGGAGCACGATACCGATCTGGCTCCCGGCCGGGACGTCGGTGACCGCGAGCGACAGCGTGCTGCCGAGCACCGGACTGGTGGCGCTCAGGACCGGACCGCAGCCGGTGCCGAAGGCGACCGCGGAGGCGAAGGCCCGGGCGGCATCGGCGAAGAAGATGCGCCCGGCGAACACGCGCGGCGACCGCACCGTCCCGGGCTGGCCGAAGGTGTCGGTGGCGTAGCCGGCGCGCAGCGTCAGCGCCGCGCTGTCGAAGACCTCGTTCGATCCGGTGCCGATCGTGTACGCGTGGGCGAGACCGACCGCGCGCAGCGCGATGCCGTGCGTGCCAGGCGGCAGCACCACCGGCGTCCCGAAGGTCGCCGGCGTGCCGCGGTCACGGCCCCGCGAGGTGACGCTCGTCGCGGCAGCAAGAGTCCAACCGGAGAGCGTGCCGCCGGATCCGACGCTGGTGTCGTTGGCTCGCACCCACAGCTCGATCCGACCGTCGCTGCCGGCCGGCGAATCGAGGTGGAGGTCGATGTCGTTGATCGCGACACCGGTCGGGAGCTTGACGTCGACATCGAAGCACACCGCACCGCCCACCGCGCCCTGGTCGTCCGGGGCCAGCGCTGTCTCGAGGGCCTGGCCGTACGCCAGATTGGTGACCTCGAGCGTGGGCAGGCCGGTGAGCTCGAGGGACATGCTGCTGTAGGGCCCGATCACCGCAGCGGGATTCTCCGGGTAGATGCGGAGCGAGTCGCCGACGATCGTATTGCCGGCGACCGTGAACAGGCTGCCGTCCGGGAACGGATAGTAGTAGCACTGCGGTGGGAACAGCCAGCAGCCGGTCCGCGGCCAATTCGGGAGTCCGGCGAGCGGGCCGGTCTGTCCCGGGAAGCTCGCGACCATTGCGTTGCCGCTCCACACCTCGACGCGCACGGTGGTGGAGCCGATCGCGCTGAAGTCCGCGCTCGCTGTCAGTCCATTGGCGGTCTGCGTGACCGACGTGCTGCCGAGGTCGGCGCCCTGCACCGGGCCGAGCTGCCCCTCGAACGACGCTGTCAGGCTCGCGCCGACCGGTGCATTCGGATCCAACGGGGCAAAGTCGACGCGCGCGCAATCGCCAGAGGCGAAGTGGAACCTCGCACCCGCGGCTCCGCTGCCACCGAGGTTGTTGCAGACGAGGTGGCCATCGCGGACGTGCAGCGACGCATCGCCGAGCGATTCGACCTCGGCACCGAGCGCACGCAGGTGCTGGGAGCGGAAGGCGATCTGGGGGATGTCCTTGGCGCGGAGCTGAAGCGTGTCGATGCTGGAGTCGATGGTCGCATCGGCGGCGCGGACCAGGAGCAGGTCGCCGATCACCGGCGGCCTGTTGGGCAATGCAATGCTCGACCGGAAGCCGCGCCAGGTGAGACCGAGGAAGTGCTTGTTCTTGTGCTGGTTGTCGCACTCGTCCTCCTTCTGGCTGTGGACGTCGCCCGGCCACTGGGCGGCCTTGGCTACCCATCCGGAGGAACCGGAAGGGACCATGGCGCGGCAGAGGAAGCGATCGCCGTCGTACACCGTGACCTCGAGCCAGGTCGCGCCGACGCCAGCGAAGTCCGCATGGATCTCCAGATCTGCGCCGACGTCGGTCACGCGCACGCTACCGATCGTGCCGCGCGCCGTGCCGCCGAGCGTGCCGATGGCGGTGAGATCCAGATAGGCCCCGTCCGGCACGGTCCGATTCGGATCGAGTGGACTCCACTCCGCATCCCATCCGCCGGCGATCGAAAGGTCCAATGTGCGCTCGTCCATCGTGCCGAGGATCGAGCACTCGACTCCATCCTGTCCGGACGAGCCGATCCCGGCGACCGTCACGCCGCCACCCGCCGCGAGCTGCAGCACGGCATTGCCGAGTGGACGCTGCGCAATGCCGTAGAACCGGGGCGCGACCTGACCACGGATGGACGTGCCGTTCCACCAAACCGGGCTGCGTGCGAGGACGTAGGACTCGCCGCGATCGAGCGCTGCGCGTTGGATGGAGGTGAGCGTGGCGCTGCCCACCCAGCCATCGGGGGTGCTCTGCAGGAGCATGGAGGACGCGCTGTCGAGCGCGAGGAACACCGCGCTCGCGGTGTACGGTGCATCGATCGTCACGCGTACAGCGAGCTGGTTCGTCGCCGGGTCGAGCATGAGTCGGGCGACTCCGCGCGCCGGCGACGCGTTGGGCGGCACGGCATGCGCTCCGTCGAGGAGCGTGGCGTAGACGATCTGGGTGGACTGGGCGATCGCGACGGTGCTCAGACCGAGCGCGAGCAGGACGGACGCGGGAGTCGTGGTCTTCATCGGAGGTCTCCGGACCTGCGGGGGGAAATGCGCGCGGCCGCGCGACGTGCGCTCCGCGCCACCCCCCGATCGCGAGCCGCGTCCGATGTCAGACACGAAATCCGCGCGACGAGGCGCTCGCCCGCGCACGCCCGCGACGCGGTTCCGAGGACCGGACGACGCGCTCGCGCCTGCGGGAGGGCGCGCCGGGTTCGACCTTGGCGAATCTCACCGCGGCCGCCGTGGGTCGCGATGTCGTCGGGCACCGGGCGACGACCGCGTGCCGCAGCCTGCCGCGCTCGTCGGTGGCGGTGTCGGAGGGTCTCGTCAGACATCCCGCTCGGCGTCCGGGATTCGCGCCACGTCCGAGCTGCGAGACCCACGGCTGAGATCGGAACCTATCGCGAGCCCAGCGTCAGCTGAACGCCGTTCGACGTGGCGATGCCGAGCGGATTGACGCCGGGAGAGATGGTCACCGCTTGCGCGCCGATGGTCGCGCCGACCAGACTGGCGCTGCTCGGTATGGCGAGGGGCACCGTCACGCTGCCGCCGGCAACGCTGAACGCCAGGGGGAACCACGGGTCCGCCAGCAGGAAGCAGGCTGGCATGCCCAGGAACGTCAGGTCGAACCCGGGATTGATCACCAGGCCGAGCGACTGGACGCCGGCGTTGCTGCCGGCCGGGATGCCAGAGATCGTCAGGTTCACCGTCGTGCCCAGCACCGGACGTTCTGCGGACTGCACGAGCCCGGCGCAGCCCGCGCCGTACGGGACTGCGCTGGCGAGGCTGCAGTACGCACCCGGATTGTAGAAGACGGCGCAGTTGGCGACGCGCGGCGTGAACACGTTGCCCGTGGTGAGCCAGCCGTTGGTGGCGGACCCGGCGACCAGCGAGAGCTCGCTGTTGCCGTAGTTCCGATTCGAAGTCGTGCCGTTCGTGTAGGCATGCGCGACTCCGACCGCGTGCAGGCCGACACCATAGCTGCCGGCAGGCAGACAGACCGGCGGATCGAACCGCACCGGCGACGGCAGACCACGACCGGCAGCCGTCACCTGACCCGAGCCGACGAGCAGCCAGCCGCCACTGCTGGTCTCGCGACCGACGTGGCTGGTGCCCGGCAGAACCCAGAGCTCGATGCTGCCCGTGGTCGCCGGGGCGCTGCCGAGATTGACGTCCATCTGGTCGATCGTGACGCCACCAGCGGCGACCGTGAGGTCGAAGAACACGCCGCCGCCGGCGTTGCCCCCGTTGCCGCCCGCGATGAGCGTGCCGAGCACGGGACCGCTGGCCTGGTCGACGGTCACCTCCATCCAATCCAGCGTGTTGCCCGGACCGGCGAGCGTGGGACTCGTGCTGACGGTGTGCGCCAGCACGACATACCTGGCCGTGGGCGGCGGCGGTGGCACGGCGACGTTCACGCTCTCGCCGGGCTGCAGCAGCACGGGCGCGACCGGCAGGTTGTCGACGTGGATCGGCGAGCGCGGGGACGTGCCGTTGAGCACGGCGAGCGGCACCTCGTTCTCGTAGTACTCCAGGCTGATCGCACCGACGTAGAGCGGCACGCTCTCGCAGGCGGTCGTGCTGTTGGTGTAGGTGATGTTGCCGCCGAAGCCGATGAGGTGGAGATTGCTGTTGCACTGGTGCGCGCAGCCGATCTGCACGCCGTTGTTGGTCATCCACAAGCCGAGGATCTCCACCGACTGCGGCGGCGTCAGCGAGAAGCCGACGTGGCGGATCGCGTTCGGTGGGATATTGCCGCCCGACCAGCGCAGGAGCGTATTGGCGCCCTGCTGCACGACAGTGAAGTTCGGCGTCGTTCCGTGGAAGATGTCGTTGATTCCGTCGGGATGGCCCTTGATCAAGATGTCGATTCCGGTCGCCGTCTGGCCCGTGGTGTTCTCGATGTCCTTGTTCACCTTGACGACCCTCGGATTCACCACCTGTTGCACCGGAAGTCGGAAGATCAGGAACTCGCCGCCGACGGTGCCGCGGAACGGATTGGTGATCGAGGACGGATCAGGATTGTACCACATCCACGTCGCAGCAGTGTCGATCGTCGACGTGCACACCTGCGGGAAGTCGCCTCCCGCATTGTCGTTGGCCTCACCGATCGCGAGCGCGCCAACCGTGCCGGATCCGCCGCCGGCGACGCCGACCCAGCCGCCACTCGATCCGGCTCCGCCGCCACCCGCATTGGCGAGAACGATCTGCTGGTTGATCACGGCCAGCGACGGACCGCCACTGCCGCACGGGTCGTAGTCGACTCCGGTCGCGAACACCTGCCAGGCCGAGGTGCCCGTGTAGACCTTCTTGTTCGCGTTGGTCGCCGACACGAACTGGCCGAGCACGCCCTGCGTGCTGCTCTCATCGCTGTAGGCGATGATGTAGAGGTAGTCGTCAGGGCCGGCCGGGACGTTCAGGTACGTCTCCGGGCCGCCGACGCAGTTGAAGATCGCACCGGCATTGCAGTTCTCGACACCCCCGAACAGGCTGGTCGTCGGGATGTTGCTGACGCTGCCGTAGCCGAAGCTGTAGGCGTTGTCAGCGGTGATGGCGACGTTCACCTGTGCCGTGCCCCATGCTGCCGAGAATACGGCGGCTGCTGCGGCAGGGAGCAGGTGCCGCAGACGCGGGTGGCGCGGACCGGTGAAATGGGTGTGCGGACACGGATGGCCCGTCGATCGGGGAAGCGTCTGGTTGTCCATCGGACGTCTCGTAGCTCGTGGGGACTGGAAAGGCGGATGCGCGACGTGCGATCCACGCTGCCTCCCCATCGCGAGCGACGTCGCGTGCCAGACAGGAAAACCCAGGAGGCGAGGCTCTCGCTCGCGCACGCCGAGGAGGCGGTCGGGGCTCGCATCCGTTCGGTGCGCTGGTCCGTCCGGCGCCTCTCCAGTCCGACCGAGCGGGCTGACCGCCGAAGTCCCGACAGCGCGAGGAGCTGCGCTCGTCGACGTGCGGAGCCGGTCCAGGTCGGCTACGACGCGCGCCGTACGAGGTCGTCCGCGTCGCGTGGATCGCGCATCGACCAGCGCGGCCGGACCCGACCTGCCCCACTCCGCCGGGCCTCTGCCCCAGACCCCCGGTTTCCCCAGGCGTGGCTCCGGTGAACGGTGGACCGACCGGAGCCGCGAAGGAGAGTGGCCGCCGGCAGTCACGACTGCCGGCGGCCTGATGGAGCCATTGGCTCACGTTCGACCCGGTCGTCCGTCGACGGGTCGCACATCTGCGGAGGCCGGTTCCGTTTCACCGGGCACGGTGGAGTGGAATCTGTTTCGGCGGCGGCAGGCTCGTCGCCTTCGTCGGTCAGCGCAACGACTCGACACGGATCCGGACGGCCGCGAGTACCGTGCCGCCGTCGACGAGCGTGCACCCGAGGCCGTCCGTCGCGACCTCGAGGCAGTGCCCGGGGAAATACGTCGATCTCGCGGAGCACGCCGCCGGTGCCTTCGCGGATCGAGTCCCATATGGGTCTCCCCCTTGGTGTGTCGGCACCTCACCGGTGAGCAGAGGGTGCAAGCTCGCGCCGAACGCCCGGACATCCGCAGGTGGACCGACGCGATCGGCGACCGCCCATTGCTCCGCTGCCATGAATGCCGGAGTTCCCAAGACCCTCCTGTCGGGATGATGATCCGAGCCGTCCGCTGCTCGCACGGCCGTCGCCGCGGTCCTGCGGACCAGGCCCGGATCGGGGAGTTTCGACGTTCCGGTCTTCGAGACGAGGATGCTGGCGGGCGTCACGTCGCGGTGCACCATGCCGTGCATGCCGGCGGCGGTCGGCCCGCCGGGCAATTCCCAGGCTATCGATACGACATCGGCGACGGGGAGCCCGCCGCGCCGCGCGACCATGTCCTCCGCCGTTTCGCCGTCGAGCTCCAGATTCGTATGGCGCACCCTGTGCACCACCTCCATACCCCCTCCACCCGTGCACTCGCGAAGCTCGATCCTCGGTATGCGAATCCGCGGCCCCGAGGGGCCATGGCTCGCAGCCCGCGCGGGCTGCTGCGTCGGCGTGGACTGCTCGGCGAGGAACCGCACGGAGCTTCAGTACGGCGTCTCGTCCCGCTGCGGCGTCATGGTCACGTTGCTCCGTTCCGTCGCGGCGTTCGTGTGTGTGCGACCAGCCGACAGGACACCGCGAGTCTCCCCGCCGGGGCGGATCACATGTCGCCACGCCGCCGCGCGTCGGAACGACGACGGCGCTTCCGCCAGCCGCGGGGTGGCGGTTGCGCGATCGAGTCCGGCGGCGCTCGAGCCGTTGCCGGCGGTGGGAGCTCGGAAAGCAGGCCGACGTGCTCCAAGATCCTCCCATTGCTTGCGGATCGCTGATGGACCCGCGTAGCCGTCCGCTGCATCCTCGCACCACGCTACCTCCGCGGGAGGCAGCGGCAATGCTCCCGTGGCGATGTGAGCAGCTGCCGGTGGGTGTGGCCGCGACGACACATGAGCAAGTCGATCGCACGACGGCGGCCGATCGGCTGCGTCCGGGTGTCGCGGTGACGCGCGTGTCGCCGGACGTCACGCTGCACGGGTCGACTCGACGGACGCCGCTGCACGGGGCGGTACGGCGTCGGCACGACCCGATCGCGCAACGAGGTGTTCGGCGCGAGGGCCTGGTGACAGCTCACGAGGTTGCTGCGGACACCATCCATCCTGCCTGCTGCGCCGGCAGCGGAGCCAGGGACCGCAATTGCCGGCTGCTCCGGCTCGTAAGCGGCCTGCGTATTGGCGCCGCGTGGCGCTCGATCGGCACCAGCGGCTCGAACACCACCACCGCGGTCGCGTCCCTCCGCGGGCGGTCCGACCTGGACACGACTCGCCAACCTCGAAGCCGGCGTCCGCGGAAGTTGACCGGGCGCCGGCGACCCGACGGGTTCGCCGCGGGTCGGCGGGCCGCACCGCCGGTGTGTTGTTTCCCGCCGCGCGCCGCTGATGCCGGCATGCCGACCGTGTCGTCCGCCGTCCCGTTGCTGGTCGCCGTACTCGCGGCGACCACCGTCGAGCTCCGCGCCCAGGACGCGATCCCACCCGGAGTGTCGCCCTTCGGCGCCGTGCACGTCGACCGCCCGCGCGCCGACGAGCCGACCGTATGGGTGCGGGGCGACCGCTACAAGGCCAGCATCGACGGCGCGGCCTGCACGTTCGTGCCGTTCCTCGGCGCCGCTGCCGAGCGCGACTTCCCGTTGCGGCTGGCCGTGCAGAGCGTGCGCGTCGGCTCGGCCAAGCTCGACCTGGCGCCCCGCAGCGTCGACGTCGACGGCAACCGCGTGACGGTGTGGCGCGCCGATTTCGCGGAGGTCTACGACGCCGGTCTCGACCACCTCGAGCAGAGCTTTCGCTTCGATCGTCTGCCGGCGGCGCGCGGCGAGCTGGAGATCGTGCTCACGGCGACCAGCGAGCTGGTCGGCGAGACGGCTGGGGACGACGTGTCGTTCCGCGGTCCGCAGGCGGAGATCAGCTACCGCGAGCTGGTCGTGTTCGACGCCGGCGGCCGTCGCCGCGAGCTGCCGATCAGGCTCGAGGACGGTCGCCTCCACCTCCGGGTCGGGGCCGACTTCGTCGCGGAAGCACGGCTGCCGCTGGTCGTCGACCCGCTGCTCGGTACGCGGATCATCGCGACGCTGGCGGACCAGCGCATGAACCCGGACGTCGCCTACAACGCCGGGGTCGACGAGTACCTGGTGGTGTGGAACGTGCCGTTCAGCGCCACCGACTGGGACGTCGCGGCGGTGCGCACCGACTCGTCGTTCAACCCGATCGGCGCGCCGTTCTGGATCGACTACACGACGGCGAGCTGGGTCGGGCCACGCGTCGCCTGCAAGCTGCGCGAGGGGATGTCCATCGTCGTCGCGCAGGTCAACAGCGGTGGCGTCTCGCCGTACTGGATCAGCGGCCGCCGCTACGAGGCGGTCGGCAGCTACCGCTTCCTGCATCCGCAGTTCGACATCGAGCGGCAGACGATGTCGCTCGGTCTGCCAGGTGACAGCTTCCGTCCCGATATCGGTGCGGATCCCCGCCAGGGAATCGGCCCCGCCTACTTCACGGTCGTCTACGAATACCATCCGATCGGAGGTAATGGAGACATCGTCGCCCGCCACCTTCAGGCCGACGGTTCGTGGGTGTTCGGTGCCGTGAGCGCCATCAATGTCGGTCCGTATGACGATCAGGCGCCGAGCGTGACCAGGTCGGCGGGCAACGGCCGCTTCGGTATCGCGTGGCACCAGTACGGCGCCGGCGGCGCCGGCAACATCGTGGCCGCGGTGATCGACATGAACGGACTGCAGCGAGTCGCGCCGTTCTTCGTCGACTCCTCGAACGACGACGACACGCGGGCGCGGATCTCGACGCCGGCCCAGCTGCCCGGCTCGAACCGCTTCACGTTCCTCGTCACCTGGCAGCGCAACTTCGATCCGTTCAGCAACGTCGGCCGGCTGCACTGTGCGGCGATCACCGATGACCCGAACGCGGTGCTGATCAACCGTTGGGACCTGTCCGGCGTGCTCGGCGTGCCCTCCAACCGCATGGCCTACGAGCCGACCGTCGACAGCGACGGGCTGCGCTTCGTCGTCGCCCACACCGAGGTGCAGAACGCCCTGCCCGGCCAGGGTCGCAACGATCTGTTCGTGTCGACGGTCGCCATCGACGGCACGCAGCTGCTCGCCCACGAAGCGCGCGTGCCGCTCTGGAACACCGGCCCGAGCGCGTTCTCGCCGGCGATGGTCAGCCACTTCGGCGCCAGCCTCGCCAACTCGCGCACCTACGGCATCGTCAGCGGCACCAGCGCGATCTCGGTGGTCGGCTACGTCTACAGCGGCCGCCAGTCCGGCGCGCCGTGGCGCGTGCGCGCCGGCGGCTGTGGCGGACTGCCGATCGGCTACTCCGGTTTCCCGTCGTTCGGCGACAGCTTCTCGATCGCCGTCGGCGGCAGCGATCCGCTGCGGGGGCTCCTGCTCGGCAACCCGCTGTCGATGGTGCCGATCGGAGTGTGCCCGAGCTGTCTGATCGGAGTCGCCAACGCGGTGACGGTGGCTACGCCGTACTCCTCGCAGGTGCCCTACCTGCCGGTCCTCGTCGGCCTGACGCTGTCGGCGCAGGGCTTCTCGGCCGGCGCGGGACCGTGCCTCGGCACGATCAAGCTGAGCGACGCCGTCGACTTCACGCTTCGCTGAGCCCGTGCTCTCGAGGTGAACGTCGTGCGCCCGGCCCGGTTGCGGGCCGGCTGCAGCACGGCGGACCGGCGAGCCTGCGGCGAACGGCGGCGGCGATCGCCGGCGCGCGGCGCTGGCCGCGGCTGGCGCTCCGGTCCCGCATCCGGAGAATGGCCCGGCCACACCATGTTGAACGCCGTCCTCACGTCCGTGTGCGTCGCGCTGCTGCAGGCGCCGCAGCAGCCGGACCCGGCCGATCTCGACGCCGTGCTGCGCTCCGAGCGCGCGCGCATCGAGGTCATGGCGCGCGTGGCCCCCGCGGTCGCGTCCGTCATGCAGCTCGACGCGCCCGGCGGCGGCTCGGGCGTCGTGTTCGACCCGCTCGGCTTCCTGCTGACGAACTTCCACTGCGTCGGCAAGCCGGACGTGAAGGTCATGAAGATCGGCCTGCCCGACGGCCGGCTGTACCGCGCCGACGTGCTCGGCGTCGACCCGGGCTCCGATCTCGCGGTGCTGCTGCTGCGACCGCAGGACGGCGAGCCGCGCGAGTTCCCGTTCGCGCCGCTGGGCGGCAGCGAGGAGCTGCTGGTCGGCCAGCCGGTCTTCGCGATGGGCAATCCGTTCCTGCTGGCGACCGACTTCCGGCCGACGACGACGTTCGGCATCGTGTCGGGCACACGGCGCTACCAGCCGGGCCAGGGCAATCGCAGCCTCGTCTATCCGGATTGCATCCAGGTCGATGCGCCCGTCAATCCCGGCAACTCGGGTGGCCCCCTGTTCGACATGCAGGGCCGCGTGATCGGGATCAACGGCCGCATCTCGATCCAGGACCAGCGCGGCCGCGTCAACGTGGGCGTCGGCTTCGCCGTCGCGAGCCACCAGATCCGCAACTTCCTCGCGGATCTGATGGCAGGTCGCTTCGCCGAGCACGGCACGCTCGACCTCAATGCCTGGTTCCTCGAGCAGCCGGGCGGCGACACCGGCGTGTTCGTGCAGTCGCTGTTCGACGACTCGACGGTGACGCGCTTCGGCCTCGGTCTCGGTGACGAGCTGACGACGTTCAACGACGCGCCGCTGCACAGCGCGAACCAGCTCGCGACGCTGGTCGGCGTGCTGCCGGCGGACACCTGGGTGAGGCTCGGCTTCCGGCCGCGCGCCGACGACGGCAGCTTCGGCGCCGAACGCCTCGCCGAGTTCCCGCTGCGCCGCCTCGACACCGGGTCGAGCCGCGACCCCGACCGCCTCGCGTCGCCGGAGGCGCGCGCGCTCGCGCTCGAGTCGCTCGCACGCGACGTCGGCCACGGCGAGCCGGCCGACGGTGCGGAGCTCGAGTTCCGCGGCCCGGCCGGCGAGCGCGTGCTGGTGCGGCGGCGCGACCGCGCGCTGCGGATCGACCAGTCCGACGGCGCGCTGGTCCTGCGCGGCGACGGCGACGCCTTCGCCGTCGCGGCCGACGGGCTCGCCCGCGACGCCACCGCCGAGGAGCGCGCGAAGCTCGAGCGCGTGCTGAGCACGAACCCGTGGCTATGGCGCGGCCCGCAGCGGCGCGCGCTGCTCGACGGCGGTGAGCTGGTCGGCGGCGTGATGGTCGGCGCGCGCCCGGCGTTTCGCGTACGGCTGCCGGGCGACGGGCAGCGCGAGGTCTGGTTCGCGCTCGGCGGTGCGCCAGCCGGCTGCAGCTACCGCGACCCGGTGCAGCGCGCGCTGCTCGAATTGAGGCGCGCGCCGGGAGCGGCGACGTCGCGGATCATCAAGGACGGCGCGCTCGCGGACGGCTGGTCGATCGGCGAGCCGCGCTACGAGACACCACCGGCGGAGCTATTCGTGAGGCCCGCGCCATGATCCGCTCCGCCACCCTGCTCCTCACCGCCGTGCTCCTCACGGCGCTGGGTGCCGGTCCGCTCGCCGCGCAGGGCGACGGCTACGCATTCGACGAGCGCGAGCCGGGCACGCCGCTCGAGGCGATGATCGCCGCGAAGCTACCGAGCCTCGTCAAGGTGCACGGCGCATCCGGTCTACGGACGATCGTGCCGTACGCGACCGGCGTGATCGTCAGCACCGAGGGCCACATCCTGACCCTCGACCTCGTGATGGTGCAGGCCGGTCAGACGCGCGTCGTCCTCGCCGACGGCTCCGTGCACATGGCAGAGCTGCTGCCACCCGATACGAGGCTCGGCGTGCGCCTCCTGAAGATCGATCCGCGTGAGGTTCACATTCCTCTCTTGCCGCTCGAGCTCGCCGACACGGTGCCGGAGAACGGCACGTTCGTGTTCTCGATCGGCAATGCCTTCCGGCTCGCGGAGTTCTCCGAGAAGCTCTCGGTCACCTTCGGCGTCGTGTCGGCGACGGCATCCACCGGATTGCGCTACCAGCTGTCCGACCTCGATTACGACGGCCAGCTGATCCTGACCGACGCGGCGAACAACCCGGGCCACTACGGTGGCGGGTTGTTCACGCTCGACGGCCGCCTCGTCGGCCTCAATGCCCGCATCGTCGAATCGACGGAGACGAACACGCTGGTCAACGCCGCGATCCCCGCGGCAGACCTGCGCGACTACGTCGCGCGCTGGACCGGCACCGGGCCGGTCGTCGTGACGCCCGAGGACGAATCGGCGGTGCCCGCGGTGCAGGGCTACCACGGCATCGTGCTGTTCGACCAGGGCGGTCGCCGCTCGCCACCTGCCTACGTCGAGCGGGTGCGACGCCGATCGCCGGCCGACGCGCTCGGCCTGCGGCCCGACGACCTGATCGTGCGCGTCGGCCAGCAGACGATCCGGAGCTGCAAGGAGTTCGAGGAGGCGATGGCCGGGCTCGCGCCCGGCGCGCAGGTCGAGCTCACCTACAAGCGCGGCGACGACGTGCTGCGCGGAACCCTGGTCCTGACGGAGCCGCCGCGATGATCCCGAATCCCTGGTGGGTCCCGGCCGCACTGCTCGTCTGTGCTGGCCTGCCGGCCCAGCATCCGGCGCTGAGCGATCCGCTCGAGCTGCTGCGGCTGCAGCCGGTGCTGCGGTCCGCCATGCGCGCGGTCGCGCCGTCGACCGTGCGCGTCGAGACGTTCGGCGGCACGCGGCAGATCCTCACCGAGGAGGGCCAGCCCGCCGACGCGGTGTCCGGCCCGCAGCGCGACGCGCCGCTCCGCTACACACCGAAGCACCTCGAGGAGCTGTTCGGGAAGATCGATCCCGACGAGCTCGGGCAGCTGTGGCGCGACGCCGGTCTCGAGCCGAAACCAGCCGGCGAGCCGTTCGAGGCGCGCGACCTGCAGCGGCTCGGCGACGCGCGTCTGAAGCAGCTGTTCCGCAAGTACCGCTGCGGTCCGTTCGCGCCACGGCCGGAGCGCGGCGGCCTCGGCGCGCTGACTCCCCCCGGTTTCCTGCAGGCACAGGGCGCGACGACCGGCGTCGTGCTGGAGCCCGACGGCTGGATCCTGGTGTCGCGCTTCGCGCTGAACTTCGACCCCACCACGATCCTCGTCACGCTGCCGGACGGCCGCAGCTTCACGGCGCGGCGCGCCGGCGAGGACACCAGCCGCGGCATCGCGCTGGTGAAGATCGACGCGACCGACCTGCCGGTGCCGACCTTCCTCGATCCCACCGAGGTGCGCGTCGGCGAGTGGGCATTCGCGCTCGGTCGCACGTTCGGCGGGGGGCCGCTGCCGAGCGTGCACGTCGGCATCGTGTCGGCGACGGACCGGCTGTTCGGCCGTGCCGTGCAGATCGACGCCAACACGTCGCCCGCCAACTACGGCGGGCCGGTGATCGACGTGCGCGGGCGCGTGCTCGGCATCGCGGTGCCGCTGTCGCCGCAGGGACGCGATGCCGGTGTCGACTGGTACGACTCGGGCATCGGTTTCGCCGCGACCGTCGCGAACCTCGGCGAGCTCGTCGATCGGATGAAGGCCGGCGAGATCCTGCACCGCGGCTGGCTCGGCATCGGTCTGGCGGCGGACGATCTCGGCCCCGGCGCACGTGTCGCGAACGTCGCGCCCGAGAGCCCGGCCCGGGGCGTCGGCCTGCGCCCCGGCGACGAGATCGTCACGATCGACGGCACCGAGGTCCGCAACCCGTTCCACCTGCAGGTGCTGCTCGGCGCCCACATGGCCGGCGACCCGGTGCACCTGCGACACCGGCGGGGCGACGGCGAGCCGGTCGGCATCACGGTGTTCCTCGCCGAGGTGCCGCGCGCCGAGCGCGAGGAGTCGACGCGCGCCGGCGAGACCTTCCAGCCGCCCTGGGAGGGTGACCGCCCGCCCGAGGGCGGCCGCTGAGCCCGCCTGCTCGCCGCACGGCGGAGCGCGCACCGCAATCGGAACAAACGTTCGATCCGCGACGGACCGCTGCCGGGCCAGCCCCGCCTCGCGCCCGCGTCCGGCGCGCCGGACGGTTCGGCTCCAATCGGCACTGATCGTCGCAACCTGCTGCCGTCACTGGAGTCGTGGCGGTCGCGCCGGGCCGCCGTGACCCCGCGCCGGACGCGTTGCCTTCCGCCTCTCGCGACGCCCGCGTATCCTCGTGAGGCCCGAGCCGTTCGGGCCCTCGTCGCCATCCGGTCGCCAGCCCCGGCCGTCCGCAGAGGTGTCCCTTGATCCTCCGACGCGAACCGTCCGGTCCCGCCGATCCGGCCGCCTGGCCGCGCTCGGGCACATGGGAGCTCGACGAGCTGTTTCGCGCGCTCCGGGACGGGGTGCTCGACCTCGAGGCCGCCTGGGAGGCCGGCCTGCTGGCGACCCGACTGCAGGCCGACGCGATCGCGGAGACGGTCGGACCCGAGCTGACGAGCGTCTACGAGAACCTCGCGCAGCGCCGCCGTTTCGGCGATCCACTACACCGGCGCGCGGTCGTGCAGGCGCTGCTCGGCCAGCTGCACGCCGAGGTGTTCCGCGTCGAGCATTGGGGCACGCTGGCGATCGACCGGGCGTCCGGCGTCCCCGTCTACCGGACGGCGCTGGACGTCGGCGGCGAGCCCGTCGAGCAGCGGCTCGATCAGGTCGTCGCGCGACGCTTCTGGGGCCTCGGCTTCGTCGGTGACGACGTCGACCTGACCGACGCGGTCTCACGCCAGGCGGTCCGCGTCGGCGTCGCGCGGCTGGCCCGCGACCTGACCGACCTCGGCAAGGTGCTGCGCCGGCCGCCACCGACCGTCGTGCCGATGATCCCGAATCACCAGGACCGGCAGTTCGAGCAGCTGATGCTCGACATCCTGGTCGAGAACCAGCCGCGCGCGCGGCCCGCCCGACTGCGCGAGGACTTCTGCCAGAAGACCGATCTGCGCGTCCGCTACGAGGGTCTCGCGCGCAGCCGCGGTGCGCGCGTGCAGGTCAAGGCGACGGCGAACCCCGAACGCCACCGCGAGCGCCTCGCCGACATCCAGCGCCGCGAGCACCTGGTGATCCTGTCGCCGGTGCAGCTCGCCGAGTACGTCGACACGGCGACGCGCCAGCCGGCGACGACCTCGCTGCTGCGCGAGGAGCTGCACGCGTTCTGGAGCTGCCTGCCGAGCCTGCCGGTCGACGTCGAGGGACTCTCGTACACCATCAAGGAAGTGCTGCAGCGCGCGCTGCTGCGACCGACCGAGGATCCCCGCGGACCGATGGGGCTCGTGCCCCCGCCCGTGCGCCGGGTCGTGCGGGCGTTCGTCCGCGACGAGTCGTTCCGCGCGACGGCCGCGCTGAAGCGCGACCTCGACTCGGGCGCCCACCAGCACGAGCGCCCGGACGGCCGCCTGCACTTCCGCGTCGCACCGGGCGCCCGCAGCTGTCCGCGGCCGCCGCACGCGGCCGCCGAGGGCGGCTGAGCGCCGCGCGGCGCACGGCTGGGGAGCGACCGCCGCGGACCGCGGGCTTGGCGCTCCCCCGGAAGCGGCCGACAATGCCCGGCCCCTCCCTCCCCGATGACGACGACGACCATCGACCCGGGCCTCGATCTCTTCGCCGAGATCGACCGCCTCAAGCGCGAACGCCGCGCCGTGATCCTGGCGCACTACTACCAGGATCCCGACATCCAGGACATCGCCGACCACCTCGGTGACTCGCTGGACCTCGCGCGCACCGCGCAGCGCGAGACCGAGGCCGAGGTGATCCTGTTCTGCGGCGTCCACTTCATGGCGGAGACCGCGAAGATCCTGAACCCGGATCGGATCGTGCTGCTCCCCGACGCGAACGCCGGTTGCTCGCTCGCGGAGGCGTGCCCCGCCGACCAGCTCCGCGCGTTCCGGCGCGAGCACCCCGACCACTTCGTCGTCACCTACATCAACTGCAGCGCGGCGACGAAGGCCGAGTCCGACCTGATCTGCACGTCGAGCAACGCCGAGAAGATGCTGCGCGCGGTGCCCGAGGGCCGGCCGATCCTGTTCGCCCCGGACCGCAACCTCGGGGCGTGGCTGGCGCGGCGCGTCGGCCGCGAGATGGACCTGTGGCCGGGCACCTGCCAGGTGCACGTCACCTTCAGCGAGCGCAAGATCCTCGCGCTGAAGGCGCAGCACCCCGACGCCGAGTTCATCGCGCACCCCGAGTGCGAGCCGCACGTGCTGCGGCACGCCGACTTCGTCGGCTCCACCCGGCGGCTGCTCGAGCGGGTCCGCGACGGCGCCGCGCGGACGTTCATCGTCGGCACCGAGTCCGGCATCCTGCACACGATGCGGCTCGCCGCTCCCGCCAAGGAGCTGATCCCGGCGCCGGTCGAGCAGGGCGCGGGCTGCACGGCGTGCAGCGAGTGCCCGCACATGAAGCTGAACACGCTCGAGAAGATCTACCTGGCGCTGCGCGACCTGCAGCCGCGCATCGAGCTCGACGAGGAGCTCCGCGTGCGCGCCGCCCGCCCGCTGCTCCGGATGCTGGAGCTGTCGTGAGCCACGGCACGCCGCCGACACCGCGCGAGCGCCCGGCCTTGCTGCGCGCCGCCTACCTGGCGATGGCGATCGTCGTGCTCGCTACGTCGGTACCGCGTTGGGTCCGCGCTGCCGTCGACGGGCAGCCGCTGCCGCCGCCGCTGTTGATCGTCGCGCCGCTGCTGCTCGCCGCCGGGCTCGCGATGCAGTTCGCCGCGAAGCACCGCGGCTCGCCGCTGCGGCTGTGGTCGTTCGCCGTCGTGCTGGTCGCGGTTGGCTGCATGTTCGCCGCCGGCAGGTTCCGCTGATGGACCGTGCCCCGGCCGGTCCCGCACCACCGACCCCGGCCCGCCGCGCGAGGCTCGCCGGCGCCGCGCTCGTCGCGGTCGCGATGCTCGTCGTCAGCTACGCGCTCGCGCTCGGGCGCCGCGAGCTGCCGCGCGGCCACCCGTGGGTCGGCATCGCCATGCTGTGCATGGCCGGCTGGTTCGCGGTCCAGCTCCGCCTGCACCGCAACGAGCGCTGGACGCGCGCGGCGGTCGCCATCCTGCCGCTCGCCGCAGTCGCCTGCGCCGCGGTCGGCTTCTACGCGACCTGACCGTCGCGCAGCGCGGCGCGCCGCCGCTCCCACAACACGCCGTCGCCGAGGGCCTCGAGCCGCGAGCCGTCACCATCGCGCCAGCGGAAGCGCGGCTCGCCCGCTTCGTGACCGAGGACTTCTGCCGGACGATGGGGGTCGTCTGCAGCTGGACGACGAGCGAAGCGCCCTCGACGCGTGTCAGGCCGCCGCAGTCCAGGGTCGGATCGCGTTCGGTGAACATGCTGGTCGCGCGGTGCCCCGCTGGCGCGATCCGGACGCGATCCGGACGCGATTCGTGACGGCGTGGCTGCCTTCGATCAGCAGGCGCGCTACCGGGGCTTCTTGTTGCACGCGGCGACCGCGGTCGAGTCCGGTCGTCGCGAAGCCCTCGAGCGGCTGTGCCGATACGTTCTGCGCCCGGCCATCGACGAGGAGCGCCTGGCCTGGACCCGCGACGGCAAGGTCGTCTACAGGTTCGAGCGGCCGTGGAAGGACGGCACGAAGCTGATGGTGTTCGAGCCGCTGGTCCTGATCGAGCGGCGTGCTGCGTTGGTGCCTCGCCCGCGGCGAAACCTGGTGACCTACCACGGGGCGTTCGCACCCGGCGCTTCCTTCCGCGACCGGGTCGTGCCCCTGCCGCCCACCGAAGACGAGTCGCCGCCCGCCTTCCGGTCGGTTCAGCGACGCCTCTCGACTCCGCGAAAGAAGCGTGCTGACGACAAACGATCGCGACGACGCTACTCCTGGGCTCAGCTCATGTTGCGCTGTTTCGGAATCGACGTCCTGGGGTGCCCTCGCTGCCAGACCCGCCGTCAACTCCTGATGTGGCCGCAGACCGTATTGCGGCAGCCTCCTGCGGAGGCTGGTCGGCTGCGGATGCAGCGACCCGCTTCGCGGGTTCATCACCGACCCGCGCACGATCGTCCGGATCCTGACCTGGCTCGATCTGCCCGCGGAACTCCCACCGCTCGCACCAGCGAGGCCACCGCCCGGCGAACCAGGCCTGTGGGCAGACTGATCGCGGACACCCTCTACACGGCGACCGGAATCCAGGCCGCGCCGCGCCCGGGGTCTGCCCCACACCGTCTCCAACGCCTCGAAGTCCGCAAGACCTCCTCGACCTGCCTCCCCTCGATTGCCTGCTTTCGCGCTCCCCGAGCCCTCAAACGCGCCGACCCTCCCAGCGCGGCTCGCCGGAAACCCCTTTGTCCTTCCTACCTGCCGCCGCACCGCGTAGAACACCTCTTGCGGTAAACTCGTGGACCACGGAGGCCACGTCTGCCCGGCGGTTCCTATATCGATCACCCTGATCAACAGTCGTCCCGACTCATGGCGCGCTACGCTCTCGCTTGCATCCTGCTTCTAGGCGTCCAGCCGGCGGCCCAGCACAGCTTCGTCGTCGACCGTGCCGGAAGACCCGGCACCACGCACGCGACGATCCAGGCCGCAATCGACGTGGCGCTTCCCGGTGATCGGATCCTGGTGCGAGCAGACGGCACGACACCCTACGCCTCGTTCGCCCTCGCTAAGGGCATCGACCTGCGTTCGGATACTGGTAGCGTGCCGGTTGAGGCCAGCGCGATCCGCGGACTGCCGGCATTCCAATGGGCACGCGTAGAGGGCTTCGACTTCGATGCAAACCCCGGCGGAGGCTCGCAGGCGAGGCTCGAACTGGATGCCTGCCTCGGCCCGATCCTGCTTCGCGACGTGGTGGGCACCGGCGGTGCCTACAGTCTGCTCATCCGTGATTGCTGGTCGGTGTTGGTCGAGGATAGCACGGCTCGTTCCGCTCTGACCGGCGGCGTGTTCGTGCTGCGATCGTTGGTTCACTTCGAACACTGTAACATCAGCTCCACTGGCTTGCTAGGCAATCCACTCGGTCCGGCGGTGGGGCTGCGCAGCGAGGACGCTACGGTCTTCATTCATGACAGCCAAGTGGCAGGCGCCGATGGCAACGACGGTGTGTGCAGTTTCTTCGGTAGCTGCATCGCCCCGGCTGGAGACGGTGGCATAGGTATTGTCTCGCAGGGCACGTCCCGGGTATCCGTCTTCGGAGGGAGTTCCGTAAGAGGTGGCGTGGGCGGTAGGCCAGGGTGGTGTCAATGCCCAATCGGCACGCCCGGCGCCGCGATCTTCGGTTTGGCACTCCTCGACCCCACCGTCGTGATCAGCGGCGCCAGGGGTGGCTCGTTCATCATTCCGCGCCAGCCCTCTTTCGTCGGCTTGCCGCCGGACCTGCCGCGCGGTTCGATGAGCACGGTGCAGGTCCGTACGGATGCGAACGCGCTGGTCGCAGTCGCGCTGGACGTGTGGCAGGGCGGTGGCCTCTTCCTCGGCACGGAGCTGCCCTGGATGTTGAGCCCTACCGCCGATTCGGTGCTGGCCGGAGCTGCCGGAGCGTCGGGAGTAGCCTCGTTCACCGTCGGCGCACCGAACGATCCATCGCTGATCGACATCTTGCTGCCGTTCCAGGCCGGTGTGCTGATCGGCGGCTCGCAGCTTCGATTGTCGAACGTGTCGACGACGCGGATTCGCTGAGCTACGCAGGCACGTGGCGATCTCCGGTGACCAGCACGCGCTCCAGCACGCGGCCGGTCAGGTCGTCCAGGTGCCGCAGGTCCGCGGGCAGGTCGACAAGCGGAAGCGTGGTGTCAGCTTCTTCCTGCCTGCGCGGCCGCGGGAGTCCGCCGAGTCGGGCGCAGACGGCCACGAGGGGGTGGCTGCGGTTCGGCGGCTGGGGTGACGCCCGCTCGATCCGCCGCGCCGCAGCCCACCCGATTCGGTCGCGATTCGGGAGACCCCGGGTTGGTCCATGAGCCGGATCGGCCGATGATCCTCGCATCCCCGCTCCGCCCCTACCGCCCTGCGAGGTGACCGTGCCCTCGGTCTTCGACGTCGCCCGCTACATGCTGGAGAAGCGCGGCCCGATGTCCGCGATGAAGCTCCAGAAACTCTGCTACTACGCCCAGGCGTGGTCGCTGGTCTGGGACGAGAAACCGCTGTTCCCCGAGCCCATTCAGGCGTGGGCGAACGGTCCGGTGATCCCCGACCTGTATCGGCAGCACCAGGGAGCGTTCGAGGTGCGGCCGGAGATGATCGATGGAGACTCCAGCGCACTCGACAAGGACCAGCGCGACACGGTCGACGCGGTGCTGCGCGACCTCGGTGGCAAGACCGCGCAGTGGCTGAGCGACCTGACTCACCGCGAGGATCCGTGGCGGGAGGCCCGCAAGGGCTACGCCCCCGGCGAGCGGTCCTCCGAGCCGATCACGCATGCGGCGTTGGAGGAGTTCTACTCGGCGCTGTGACGCTGCCACGAGGAGTCGAACGGCTGTGGCGAAGAAGAGGCGCAAGCAGAAGAAGCAGGTCAGGGGCTTGCCCGAGGATCTGCTGACAGAGCGAAAGGTCCGGACTGCTCCCGCCGAAGACCCTGGCAGGCAACCACCGTCGTGGAACGTGCAACTGCTCGACCACGAGGGGCCGTTCGGCTGGTCGCACCTGAAGAAGCGCGACGTCCTCGGCACCATTCTCGGCAAGCTCTCGCATTTCGAGCGGATGACGTGGGCCGAGATACAGCAGGGCGCAGGCTGCCACAATGTGAAGCTCTCGCACCCGAAGTTCGCCTCCGAGGCTCACCGCCGGCTGCGGGAGATCGGTCAGGACGACATCGACGAGCTGTTCTCGCTGCGGCTCAATGGCAAGTCGCGGGTCTGGGGCATCCTGTTCGGGAGCGTGCTGCGGATCCTCTGGTGGGATCCGGAGCACAACGTCTGCCCGTCAGGGCCGAATACGTGAGCCTGTTGCCATGCCCGGCAACCACATTGTATCCCGCCTTCTTGTCAGGAGCGGACTCCCCGCCCCAGATCACGACCCGGTCTGCGCGCTATGGGCTTGAATAGACCCCCCGATCGCTGCGATGTGTGTGGCACGACCAAGGCGCAGCATAGGATGCGGGGGCTATGCAGCACGTGCTATCGACTAGACCTGCAACTCCGAAATCTGGATGCTCCCGATGTCACAGACGCCGACACGCTGAAACTGATACCCGCAGCCCGGCGAATCGCGGTTCCCGCTGATCGTGAGGCTCTTCGGCAAGCGCGTGTCCGGTCGCTGCGCACGGCGCTGGAGCAGCGTCGCCACCTCGGGGATGTGCGCAGCGGCAGGCACGCCGTTCAGTTGATCGAGCTGGAGTATGCGGTTCGGAACATCGCGCGCGTGGTCGGGGATCGACGCGATCGCTTCTCGCATTGCGTATCGCGCTTCGAGTTGATGCGTATGAGTCCGGATGCCCGGCGCGTTCTCCACGAGATGCTGCTGGAAGTGCTGCTCTGCAAGCCTAGACGTTCATGCGGTTGGCCTCGCGAGGAGTGACGAAACGCGCAATGCGGCTCTGGGCGTGCCCGGCTTCGAGGAGCTAACCGGCGACATTGACCCGTTCACGTTCGTCGTGTCGATGAACCTGCGGCGCAGGCACCTGAAGCCGCACGAACAGGGGCGCATCCTGCGGGGTGTGGCTCCCGGATTGAGTGAGGCGCGGCGCTGACACCGAGCGGTGCGGCGGGGGCGGGGAGCGAGCACAAGATCTTGTGTAAAAAGAACTTGTACAAAACGACGCCCCTCCCTATCGGATGCAGGATGCAAACCAAGCGTCCTGGGAGGGGCGCCGTCGAAGACCTGATCGTCGTCGCGGTGCCGGCTGCGTGCAAGAGCATGGTGGGTTCGATCGAGGCGCTGTGCGCCGCGGTCGCATCGCGCGCCGCAAGTGGCGCGGCAGGCCGGGGAGGCGATCGACTACGCGGTCTCGGAGGTCATGGTCGTTGAGCTGACCGGCGCGGTGGAGCGGGACGCGCACGCGGTCATGCTCGGCGTTCTGGAGGTCGACGCGCCGCGAGTCGAGATCGACGGCAAGACCTTCACGCGGGTCGGGGCACGGCAACGGCCGGTGCCCGATCGCTCGCGGGGACCGTCGAGGTGCGACGAGCGCTGTATCGTCCGCTCGGCGAGGGCAACGCACCGACGGTGGACGCGATCAGCCTGCGTGCGGGAGCCATTGGCGACGGCTGGCTACCGCAGACGGCCGGGGCGATGGCTTTCGAGCTGCAGAAGGCGCCATCGCGGGAGGGTGAGCAGAGCGGCAAGCAGACCCGCCGGCTTCCCTACTCTCGTGCGAGCTTCGAGCGCGTGCCGCATGAGCTCGGGGCGCTGTACCTTCGTCACCAGGTCAACATCGAGGACGCCATCGTGAGCAGCCTCGAGATCCCGGCTGAGGCACGCGCGATCTCGGTATCGCTCGACCGGGCGAGCGTGCCGATGGAGGAGCCCATCCCGCGGCCGCCCGGTCGGCCCAGGAGGAACGCGCCGAAGATCACGCGCGTCTTCCACATGGCGCATTGCGGCACCGTCACGTTGCACGATGGCAACGGCCGAGCGCTCTACTCGATGCGCTTCGGACAAATGCCTGCATCGACCCCTTGGACGTGTGCAACGCCATGGCGAACGTGGTCTACCGGCTGCGCGAGAAGCAGCCCGAGCTGCGACTTCAGCTACTCGCTGATGGGGCTCACGAGATGTGGAACCTGCTCGAGTCGAGCTTCCCGGAAGGCCTCTTAGGTCCGCGCCATCTGATGGTCGACTTCTGGCACGTCCTCGAAGCTGTCTGCGGCAGCCGAGGCGATCCAGGGCGCCGAAAGCCGAGCGGTCGTGGCTGGCTGGCGCCGGCTCCTCGAGCGCAGGAAGGACGCCGTCACGCAGATTCTCGCCGACCTCGAACCGCACTGGTGCGACCCGGTCGACGGCAGCGTGGTCAAGCACGGCCCCATCCACGAGGCCATCACCTACCTCACGAATCATGCGCACCGCATGAACTACGCCGGCGCCCGCGCCAAAGGGCTGCCGATCGGCAACGGCACCGTCGAGGCAACCTGCAAGAGCCTCATCGGCGTGCGCATGAAGCGCGCCGGATCGCGCTGGAAGCAGGATACCGGCGACCACGTGATCAAGCTCCGCGCGCTCGCGCTCAGCCACCAATGGGACGCTGCCATGTCACGGTTCTTCGCTACGCAGCGGACCGCCGTCCGAGCGCTCGCGGCATGAAAAGAGCGGCTTCGCTCAATACGAGATCCACACCCCTCGCAGTGGTTTCACGGTCGTGTGACGACTTTCTGCGGCGCTGGGTCAGTCACCCAACCCGGTGACGTGGCGGATCCAGCCGGAGATCCGATCCAGCGCCTCGGGGGCGAAGGTCTCCTCGATGGATGCATACTCGGACGGCGAACCGGTGTCCGCGTTCTGGAACAGGTGGTTCAGCCCGTCGAGGGTGATGATGCGCACCTCGTCGCATGCGCTCTCCTCCAGCGCGGCGGCCAGCGGCGCGCGGTTCTGCTCCGGGTCGACCTGGAGGTCCTTGCTGCCGAACAGGGCGAGGACGTCGCACCGCATCGCGCGCAGCGGAACCGTCGGATCGTGACCGAGCAGCCAGTGCATCCAGGGCGTGTTGGCATTGCGGCTCTCGCGGAGAACGGCCTCGAGCTGGGCCGGGTCGCGTTCGTCCCCGGGCTGCTCGGCGAAGCTCGCTTCGATCACCGCGCGGACCGCGGCGTCCCGCTCGGCCGCGTCCTGGTGCAGGCCGACCGTCTCGAGGATCCCGTCCTGTCCGGAAACTCGACTGGCTTGCTGCGGAACGACTTAGAGGCTTTCGGTCCACCGCACCAAAGGGGGCTCGAGCGGCGACATCGGCACTTCAGTCGGAATTCGCCACGATGGCGGAATCGCAAACCGCCGGCTGCGCCGGTCGCCTGGGCACCACCCGAAACGGTCCGGCGCAACGCCGTAACTCGTGTAATGACAACGCGGACCAGTTTTCGGACAGGACGCCAGCTCCGCCTGCACCGCAACGAGCGCTGGACGCGCGCGGCGGTCGCCATCCTGCCGCTCGCCGCAGTCGCCTGCGCCGCGGTCGGCTTCTACGCGACCTGACCGTCGCGCAGCGCGGCGCGCCGCCGCTCCCACACCACGGCGAACAGGCCCATCGTCGGGCCGATCGCGAAGTAGACGAAGCCCGACCACGGCGTGAGCCGCGCCGGCAGGACGACCGCGGCCAGCACCGAACATCCGGCGATGACCACCATCGCGAGGTGCTGCCACAGCCATTGGCGCGTGACGTTCCGCTCGTACGCGTCGAGCTGCAGCTGGTCGCGCAGCCGCCAGGCGTGCGCGTACATCGCCGCGAGCACGGCGTAGATGAGCCCGAAGCCGATCCCGTAGAACTCCATCAGCGGGAAGCTGCGGTCGTCGGTCGCGACATCGACGCGGGTCATACCGAACAGGCCGCGCGCGACCAGCGAGAACACGAACTTCAGCGGATAGGCATAGACGAGCACCAGGAACAGCAATGCGAAGTTGAGGAACACGCAGAGTCGATCGCGCAGTCCGTAGCGGCGGAAGAACAGGAAGTGCGCGAACCAGATCATGCCGAGGATCGCGAACGTGATCGCGAACGGCACGGCCTCCTGCAGCACGCGCCACAGGTCGCCGGTGCGGCGCGGCACCTCCGAGGACAACAGCAAGAGCGTCAGCGACAGGGCGAACACGCCGTCGCCGAGGGCCTCGAGCCGCGAGCCGTCACCACCGCGCCAGCGGAAGCGCGGCTCGCCCGGTGGCGGGCCGAGCTCGGGATCGGACAGCGTACGTTCCGTCATGGCGACCTCCGCAGCTCGTCGACGCGTCAGTGCCCCAGCTGGGCCAGGCGACCCTCCAGGCGCGCGAGCTCCTCGAGGAACACCTGCCGGCGCGCGGCGATCGGCTCCAGCTCGGCGAGCTGTCGCGTGCAGCGGACCGCGCCCTCGAGCGCCGCGCGGGCGCGATCCGGTTCCCCGCAGGCCAGGTAGACCTCCGCCGACAGCTCGACCGCCGAATTGGGTGGGATGCGCGTCTGCGCGCGCATCCGGTCGAGCCATGCGTAGGCGGCCTCCCGGTCCGGGACCTCGGACGAGATGCAGATCCTGGCGAGGCACGCCATCGCGATCGGCAGGTCCCGCACGGGCTTCCTCGGCAGCGCGCTCATCGCCGGGATCGACTCCGCGAGGAGCGGCCGGGCCGCGTCGAGCTGCCCGGCGAGGAACAGCGCCCGCCCGAGCTCGAACATCGCGAGCGGGTCCTCGGGGTCGAGCTCGCGCGCGATCGTGAACTGCTCGATCGCGCCCTCGATGTCGCCGAGCTTCACGCAGCTCATGCCGAGCATCAGGCGGTCCGCGGCGACGCGCGGGTCGAGTCGCACGGCGAGCTCGATACAACGGTGGGCGTTCTCGCGGTCGCCGATCGTCCGCGCGTACATCAGCGCCGCATTCTGCACGACCTGCCCGTGGTAGGGCGCGAGCTCCAACGCGCGCTCGCAGAACGCCCGGCCTTCGGCGATCGAGCGGTCGAGCTCCGCGATCGACTCGCCCATCGACTCGAGCGTCACCGGCGGGACCTGCCGCCGACCGGCGGCGAGCGTCTTCCGGATCTCCGCCGCGCGCTCCTCGACCTGGGTGATCACGAGCCGCGCCAGCTCGGTGAGCACCGGCCACGAGTCGGGCATCTGCGCCGCGCCCCGCCGCAGCACCTCGACCGCCGCCGCGAGATCCCCGGCGTCCTCGTGGATCCGCGCCAGCGCGAGCCAGGTGCCGGACAACGCCGAGCCGGTGGCGACGCGGGCCTCGTACGCGGCGAGGGCCCGGCTGCGCAGCGGGGCGAGCTCGGCGCGGGTCGCGCCGCATCGCTGGCGGAGCTGCAGCTGCTGGGTCAGGAGCCTCGGCTCGTCGGGATGGGCGGCCAGCAGGTCGTCCGCGAGCGCGAGCACGCGTTCGTGGTCCTCCGGCTCGTCGAGGATCCGGTGCGCCACCTGCAGGATGGTGGCCGGCGGCGCGCCGAGCGCGCGCGCCCGCTCGCAGGCCTGCATGGCGCGGGCCGGGTCCCGCCTCGCGAGCGCCTGCGCGACGTGGAGCTGCGCGGACCAGCGGTCGGGGAAGCTCGCGGCCAGCGTCTCGCAGGAGTCGACCAGGTCGGCGTCGTCGAGCGTGTCGAGCGCGAGGACGAGCAGATCGCGCGCGAGCTCCTGGTCGGCACCCCCGGGCAGGTCGCGCGCCCGCCGCGCACAGGTCAGCGCGAGCCGTGCCCAACCCTCGCGCGAGGACCCGTAGCCGCGTTGCTGCGCCGCGTAGCCGGCGAGGAAGTGCACGAACCAGTCGCCGTCGCCGATGCGGAGGCTCGCGAGCTCCTCGCTGGGCCAACGGTTCGGGTCGATGCCGTTGTCCAGCAGCTCGGCGAGCCCCGGTGTCGCCGCGACGAGATCGTGGCGCGACTCCACCAGTGCCGCCGCATCCCGCGGCCGACCGACGAGCGTCCAGGCGAGCGCCGCGCACGCGACCGCCTCGGCGCTGTCGGGCGCAGCCCGCGTCGCCTGCAGAAGCCGGTCCATCGCCGCGTCCTGGTCGGCGTGCAGCGAGAGCAGCGTCAGACCCTCCGCCACCAGCTGCCGGGCGCGCTCTCGACGCTCGGCGCGCCGCGCGGACTCGACGAACGGCAGGACGAGCACGAGCGAGACCGACAGCGCCACCGCCATCAGCGCCGCGGCGAGCGCGACCGCCCGCGACGGCTCGCGCACGAGCCAGCGACCTGCGCGGCGCAGCCGCGACGCCCGGCGCGCCTCGATCAGCTCGCCGGTGGCGACCGCACGCAGGTCCGCGCCGAACGCCGCGGCACTCGGGTAGCGCACGGTCCGCAGCGGATCGATCGCGCGGTGGACCACGGTCGCGAGATCGCGCGGCACGCCGCGCACGAGCGCGTCGAGGTACGGCACGCGCCGCGACTCGACGATGCGCTGGACGGTCGCGGGCGAGCCGGTCGCCGGCGGCCGGAGCGCGATCGCCTCGTAGAGCGTGGCGCCGAGGCCGTAGACGTCGCAGCGCACGTCGAGATCGTCGTCGCCACGGAGCTGCTCGGGCGGCGAGTAGGGCGTCGTGCCGCATACGCCGCCCTGCGTCGGGTCGGTCGCCTGCGGATCGAGGGCGACGCCGAAGTCCGTCAGGTAGGGGCGGCCCGCAGCATCGATCAGCACGTTCGACGGCTTGACGTCGCGGTGCAGTACGCCAGCGTCGTGCACCGCCTGCAGCGCATCGGCGAGCTGACTGCCGAGCCGGGCGAACCAGCGCGACGGACTCGCAGCGTCCGCGGCACGGATCGTCACGCCGCGCGCGCGGAGCGCCGCGGCGAGATCCGGCCGCTCGCCGCGCAACGACCGCTCGGACAGCTCACCGACGAGGTCGGCCAGCGAGCAGCCCTCGACGCGCTCCATGACCAGCGCGACGAGGCCGTCGACCTCGAGAACCTCGTGGATGCGCACAACGCCCGGGTGGATCACGCGCGCCATCGCGCGTGCTTCACGGCGGAAGCGCGCGCGCATCTCGGCGGACCCGGTGGCGGTCAGCGGCAGCACCTTGAGCGCGACGTCGCGGCGCAGCTCGGTGTCGCGGGCGAGGTGGACGACGCCCATGCCGCCACGGCCGAGCTCCTCGCAGACGACGTAGCGGCCGAGCCGCCGGCCGACGAGATCCGCCACGGGCTCGGCGTTCGTCGCTGCCGCGCGGTGCGGCAGCGCGACGGTGGCCTCGCGCTGCGGTGACTCGGCGGCGTGCTCGGATGGCGACATCGAGCCAGAGTCTAGCGCTCGCGATACGGGTAGACTCGCCAGACCCACCACCGATGTCGAACCCTCTCGCCGACGAGCTCCGCACCGCTTCGCGCGCCGGCCCCTGCGCGCTGGTGATCTTCGGCGCGTCCGGGGACCTGACGCGCCGCAAGCTGGTCCCGGCATTGATGGGGCTGGCCGCCGACGGTCTGCTGCCGACCGGCTTCAGCGTGATCGGCTTCGCGCGCAGCGACATGAGCAGCGCCGACTTCCGCCGCGAGCTGGCAGACGGCATCGAGCAGCACGGACGGCAGGGCGCGCGGGGCGCGTCCACCCGGGACGCGTTCGCGCAATGCCAAGGGCGCTTCGAGTACCTGCAGGGCACCTACGACGATCCGGGATCGTACCGCCGGCTCGCGGCGCGCCTCGCGGAGATCGACCGCGAGCGGGGCACGCTCGGCAATCGATTGTTCTACCTGGCGACCCCGCCGAACGCGTATCCGACGATCCTCGAGCAGCTCAGCGCGAGCGAGCTGTCCGCCGAGCGGGGCGACGCGACCGCTCGCATCGTCATCGAGAAGCCGTTCGGCCACGACCTCGAGTCGGCGCGCGCGCTCAATGCGCAGGTCGCGGCCGCCTTCCGCGAGCACCAGGTGTTCCGCATCGACCACTACCTCGGCAAGGAGACGGTGCAGAACATCCTCGCGCTGCGCTTCGCGAACTCGATCTTCGAGCCGCTGTGGAACCACAAGTACGTGGACCACGTGCAGATCACGGTCGCGGAATCGCTCGGCCTCGAGGGCCGCGGCGGCTACTTCGAGAGCGCGGGCATCCTGCGCGACATGATCCAGAACCACCTGCTGCAGGTGCTCACGCTGGTCGCGATGGAGCCACCCGTCGCCAGTGACGGTGACTCGATCCGCGACGAGAAGGTCAAGGTCCTGCGCGCGATCCGGTCGTTGACGCCCGAGAAGGTCGCCGACCGCACCGTGCGCGGCCAGTACGCGCGCGGCTTCGTCAAGGGCGAGGAGGTCCCCGGCTACCAGCAGGAGCCGGACGTCGCGCCGGACTCGACGACCGAGACCTACGCGGCGATCCGCCTGCACGTCGACACCTGGCGCTGGGCCGGGACGCCGTTCTTCCTGCGCAGCGGCAAACGCCTCGCGCGGCGCGTCACCGAGGTCGCGATCCACTTCGAGCGCCCGCCGCACCTGCTGTACGGCGACATCGACCGCAACCGCCTCGACCAGAACGTGCTGCTGCTGCGCATCCAGCCCGACGAGGGCGTCAGCCTGCGCTTCGGATCGAAGGTGCCGGGCCCCGACTTCCAGATCCGCGGCGTGCGGATGGACTTCAGCTACGGCACCGCGTTCGGCGGCAGCACCGCAGACGCCTACGAGCGGTTGCTGCTCGACGCGATGCGCGGCGACACCACGCTGTTCGCCCGCCGTGACGAGGTCGAGGAGGCGTGGCGCATCGTCGACTCGATCGTCGCCGGCTGGGCCGCGGGGGGCCGGGCGCCAGCGCCGTACGAGGCGGGCACCTGGGGTCCGGCCGAGGCCGAGGCCCTGCTCGGGCCGGGTCGCGCGTGGCGGCGACCGTGAGCTCGGGAGACTCCGCCGACGGCAGCGGCGCTCCGTGCCAGTGCTGCGGCGCTCCGTGCCCGTGCTGCGGCGCTCCGTGCCCGTGCTGCGGCGCTCCGTGCCAGTGCAGCAGCGCTCAGTGCCGGTGCTGCGGCACGACGTAGCACGGCACCGTCGCGTGGCGGATCACCTCCTCGGCGATGCTGCCCATCACGAGTCGGCTGAGGCCGCGGCGCGCGTGCGTCGACAGGGCGATGATGTCGACCTGCTTCGCCTGGGCGTACTGGAGGATCTCGAGCGGGATCTCCTCCCCGGTGCAGGCGTCGGTCTCGACCTCGATGTCGCTCGCGAAGCGCGGCCGCACCTGCTCGAGATCGCGGCGCGCACGCTCGAGCTGCTCCGCGTCGGACGGGATCGGGACCGGCGAGATGAACGGCGAGCCGGTCGGGTGGTGGTCGATGCTCGGCAGCACGTAGAGCAGCGTGACCTTGGCACCGAACGCGCGCGCGAGCTCCGCGACCGGGCCGAACGCCTCGAACGACTCCTCGGACAGGTCCGTCGTCAGGAGGATGTGCTTGCGATCGTGGCTCATGGGAGGCCCTCCGACCCTCCAGCATCGGCCGACCGGCTTCCGCGCGCACCCGGGAATTCCCCCGGCGATCCCGCGCGCCGGAGCGGAGGGTCGGGCGGTCCCCCGCTAGACTGCCGGAGTGCGAGGTGACCACAGCCCGGCGAGGTGATGCCATGGCGCAGCAGCGCGAGATCGTCGAGACCGAGGAGCCCATCGCGATCGCCGACCTCGAGCGCTGTCTGCGCCGGCCCTGGGACCACGCCCAGGAGCGACCGCTCGACGATCGGCCGACCTGCCGCGCGCTGACGATGAACGTGATCGCCGTCGCGCCGCTCGCGGACGAGTCGCTGCTCGCGTCGACCTTCCGCGACCTGGTGGCGACGCACCCGTGCCTCGCCTTCCTGCTGCTGCTGACCGACGACGACAGCGACCTCGACGTGCGGCTCGCGTCGACGAGCAGCGAGACCGCGCAAGGCCGCACGCTGCTGCTCGAGCAGGTGACGATGCGGATCAGTCGCCGCGAGCGGCCGCGGGTGCCGAGCCTGCTGCGGCCGGTGCTCGTCCACGACCTGCCGACGCTGACGTTCTGGTCGGGACCGCTGCCGCGCCGCTCGGACTTCGCTCACGAGATCGCGCGGCTCGGCGACTCGGTCGTCTACGACTCGGCGTTGTTCACCGACCCCGCGGCCGACGTGGAGCGGGTTTCCGGCTACGGGTTGACAGCGACCGACATGGCGTTCGTGCGGCTGCAGCCGTGGCGGCAGGCGCTCGCCGAGGCGTTCGAGAGCGTGCCGTGGCCGCCGGTCACGCGGGTGCGCGCGTCGGTGCAGCACAGCGGGACGTGCGGAACGCGAGCTGCCGTCGCCCAGCTCGGTCGCTGGCTGCGGGAGCGGCTGCGCGCCGAGCTGCGCGAGGAGGTCCGCGAGGGGCACGGCCCGTGCTTCGAACCGACCCGCGTCGAGCTCGCGTTCGACGACGTGCGGATCGAGGTCCGCCACGGCTGGCCGCAGCCGAGCCTGCAGGTCGCCGTGACGCTCGAGGACCGCTGCCTGCTGCCGTTCACCAAGGCGAGCCCCGCGGTCACGCGCGGCCAGCTCCTCGCCGAGATCGCGCGCGGCGTCGAACGCTCGGCGCCCGACCGCGGCTGACTCGGCCCGGGCCCCGACGCGCGAGGCGGGTCAGCTGCCGGGCGTTGCATCGGAGGCCTGGTCGGGGACCGCCTCCGTCGCTCCGTGCAGCGCGCCGAGCGGATCCGGGCCGCGGAACAGCAGCGCGGCGCGCTCGAGCGCATCGCTCGGACCGATGCCGACCGCGACGTCGCCGACCTCCAGCAGCGTCTCGGGCCCGACGCCCAGCAGCGTGCGACCGCCGCGCTGGACCGCGACCACGCTCAGGCCGGTCGTGTGCCGCAGGTGGCTGTCGCCGAGCGTCCGGCCGGCGAGGCGAGCACCGAGCTCGACGCGGAAGGCGGCGACGCGCAGACCCTCGACCGGGACGTCGAGCGGCACGCCGCGGACCGCGCGCGCGGGCGTCGCGCGCGCCAGCCCGGACGCCTCGTCGCGGATCGCCGCGACGCGGCGCTCGACCTCGTCCTCCGGCACCAGGTAGTGGCGCAGCACGCGCGCGGTGATCTCGACGCTGGTCTCGAGCTCCTGCGGCACGATCTCGTCGACGCCGAGCGCCGCGAGTCGCGGCACGTCGGCGAGGTAGTTGGCGCGCACCAGTACGCGGAGCCCGGGCCGCTGCTGCCGCGCGGCAAACACGATGCGGCGCGCGGATTCCGGGTCGTTGGTCGCGATCACGAGCAGCCGTGCGCGCGCGATGCGCACGGCGCGCAGCAGCGGCGCGCGCGACGCGTCGCCCTGCTCGATCGGCACTCCGCGGGCGCGGGCCGCGCGCACGGTATCGGCGTTCAGCTCGACCACGCGGTAGGGGATGCCGAGCTCGCCGAGCGAGCGCGCGAGGCCCTGCCCGGCCGGTCCGAAGCCGACGATCACGACGTGCTCGTCGAGGTCGCCAGGCGGGCGCGACGGCCGGCCGGCGACGCGGCCGAGGCGCTCGCCGATCGCGAACAGCGCGGGCGTCAGCGCGATCGTCGCCACCGCGACGAACAGGAAGGCCCGCTCGAGCGCCGGGTCGAGCAGCCGGTGCGCGGCGGCGATCCCGACCAGCACGAACGAGAACTCGCCGACCTGGGCGAGCATCGGTCCGGCGCGCCACGCGAGCCACGCGGGCAGGCCACCCGCGCGCACCGCGAGACCGGCGACCAGCGCCTTGCCGGCGACGACGGCGACGAGCCCGGCGAGGACCGGCAGCGGCGTCGCGACCACGACGCGCGCGTCGAACAGCATGCCGATCGAGAAGAAGAACAGGCTCGACAGCGCGTCGCGGAACGGCTCGATCTCCGCGACCGCCTGATGGTGGTGGTTCGAGCTGCCGATGACGACACCGGCGACGAACGCGCCGAGTGCGAGCGACATGCCGAGCAGCGCGGTGAACACGGCCGCGCACAGGCACGACACGATCACGCCGAGCACGTAGAGCTCGCGGCTGCGCGAGCGCGCGAACACGTCGAGGAGCCGGGGCACCAGGAACCACGCTGCCGCGGCGATCGCCGCGAACCCGGCCAGCGAGATCGCGAGCTCCCGCAGCGCGGCAGCCGGGCCGGCGTTCGTGCCGGCGGCGAGCAGCGGCAGGCTGAGCACCATCGGCACGACCGCCAGGTCCTGCGCGATGCACGCGGACAGCGCGGTGCGGCCCGGTGGCGTGCCGAGCTGGCCGCGGTCGGCGAGCAGCCGCGTGATCGCGGCGGTGCTCGACAGGCTCAGCAGGTAGCCGACGAAGATCGCCGGGCCGGGCGCGCAGCCGAACGCTGCGGCGGTCGCGGCCCCGAGCGCGACGGTGCCGGCGATCTGCACTCCGCCGACCGCGAGCACTGCGCGCCGCATGCGGCGCAGCTCGGCGAGCGACAGCTCCATGCCGACCGTGAACAGCAGCACGACGACGCCGACCTCCGCGAGCTCCTCGACCAGCGCGCGCTCGTACACGAGGCCGGCCGCGTTCGGTCCGACCAGCGCGCCCGCGGCGAGGTAGCCGACCACCGGTGGCATGCGCAGTCGGTGGAACAGCAGCCCGACTCCGGCGCTGAGTGCGAACACCAGCAGCAGCTCGAGCAGCGTCAGGGTCAGCGTCGGGTTGGCGAGCATCGATCGGCAGGGACGGTCGATCGTCGCAGGACCGCGCACCGCACGCGAGACGTCGCCGGGTCGCGCGGCGCTGGCCGGCGGACTTCTGCGGCCCGCTCACGTAGGATCCGCGGCCCGCCGCCATGTCCGTCCGCCGTGAACACCGAGTCGCCGGGCGCCTCGACGCCCTGCTGGTCGCCCATCCCGGCGCGGACCCGGAGCGGGTCGGGCCGCTCGACGCGCCGATCGTCCCCGGTGCCGCGCTGACGCGCCGCACCGCGGTCCGGTTGTTCGAGTCCGCGCTGCAGTCCCGCGCGCAGGACCTCGTCGCGCGCGAGATGAAGGACCGCGGCGACGGCTTCTACACGATCGGCTCGAGCGGCCACGAGGCGAACGCCGTGTTCGGCCATCTGCTGCGCACGACCGACCCCGCGCTCCTGCACTACCGCTCCGGCGCGTTCCTCGCCGCGCGGCAACGGCGCGCGCCGGGCGAGACTCCGGTGTTCGACGCGATGCTGTCGTTCGCCGCGGCGGCCGACGACCCCGTCTCCGGCGGACGCCACAAGGTGCTCGGCAGCTCGTCGCTGTGGGTGCCGCCGCAGACCAGCACGATCGCGAGCCACCTGCCGAAGGCGGTCGGCATCGCCTATGCGCTGGCGCGCATGGAGCGCCATGGACTGCCGTGCCCGATCCCGCGCGACTCGATCGTGTATTGCTCGTTCGGCGACGCATCCTCCAATCATGCCACCGCGCAGGCCGGGTTCACCGCGGCGGCCGCGTCGGCGATGCACCGCCAGCCTTGCCCGGTGTTGTTCGTCTGCGAGGACAACGGCATCGGTATCTCGGTGCGCACGCCGGTCGACTACATCCAGCGCAGCTTCGGCTCTCGAGCCGGCATGACCTGGTTCGCCGCGGACGGTCGCGACCTGGCCGCGACCTACGCACAGGCGGGCGCGGCGATCGAACACTGCCGGCGCACGCGTCGACCGGTGTTCTTCCACCTGCGCACGGTGCGGCTGCTCGGGCACGCGGGCTCGGACGTCGAGACCGTCTATCGCACGCCGGAGGAGCTCGAGGAAGCCGAGCACCAGGATCCGCTGCTCGCGTTCGCCGATCTGCTGCTCGCGACCGGCGCGATCACCCGGGACGAGATGAAGCGGATGCGCGACGACATGCTGTCGCGCGTACGCCGGGCCGGAGTCGAGGCGAGCCTCCGGCCGAAGCTGCGCACCGCCGCCGAGGTCACGGCCCCGCTGCGGCTCCCGTCCCCCGACTCGTTGCCCGTGCGGATCGCGCCCGAGGCGCGCCGCCGGGCCGTGTTCGGCGACCAGCTTCCCGAACAGGAGGCGCGTGGCCGCCACCTCGCGTTCCGTCTGTCCCAGGCGCTGCGCGACGAGCTCGCCGCGTATCCGGAGGCGTTCGTGTTCGGCGAGGACGTCGCGCGCAAGGGCGGCGTGTACAATGTGACCGCCGGATTGCTGGAGGCCTTCGGTAGCGGCCGGGTCTTCAACACGATCCTGGACGAGACGACGATCCTCGGGCTCGCGCAGGGCATGGCCCAGGTCGGCTGCCTGCCGATCCCCGAGATCCAATACCTCGCCTACGTCCACAATGCGATCGACCAGCTCCGCGGCGAGGCGGCCAGCCTGCAGTTCTTCAGCAATGGTCGCTACGCCAATCCGATGGTCGTCCGCATCGCCGGCTACGGCTATCAGAAGGGCTTCGGCGGGCACTTCCACAACGACAACAGCATCGGTGCGCTGCTCGAGATCCCCGGGCTCGTGATCGCGTCACCGGCCCGGCCCGAGGACGCTGTCGGCATGCTGCGCACCTGCCTCGCGGCCGCATCGAAGGCGGGCAAGGTGTGCGTGTTCCTGGAGCCGATCGCCCTCTACATGACCAAGGACCTGCACGAGAAGGGCGACGGCGGCTGGGAGTCGCCGTACCCGCCGCCCGGCGAGTGCGTGCCGCTGGGCGCACCGCGGCTGCACGGCGCGACACCGGCGGACCGGCTGACGATCGTCGCGTGGGCGAACGGTCTCTACCTGTCGCTGCGCGCCCAGCGCCGGCTCGCCGCCGAGGGCATCGCGGCGCGCGTGCTCGACCTGCGCTGGCTCGCGCCGCTGCCGCACGCCGCCGTGGCCGAGCACGCCGCAGCGACCGGGCGTGTGCTGGTCGTCGACGAATGCCGCGCGACCGCCGCAGGGCCGTCGGCGGCCATCCTCGCCGAGCTCGCGCAGAATCCGGCGACCCGCGGCATCGCGATGCGGCGGATCGCCGCGGTCGACAGCTACGTGCCGCTCGGCGCGGCCGCGAACCTGGTGATGGTGCAGGAGGACGACATCGTCGCAGCGGCGCGCGAGCTGGTGCAGCTCGCGCCCGCGGGAGGTGGGCGGTGAGCCGGCCGACCGCCGTGCTGCTCTGTCCCGGCCGCGGCAGCTACGGCCGCGAGGAGCTCGGCTCGCTCGCGAAGCGGCTGCGGCCCGGCGCCGTGTGGGACGCGGTCGCGCACGCCGATGCGCTCCGCCAGCAGGCGGGCCGGCCGACGCTGACCGCGCTCGACAGCGCGGAGGCGTTCCGACCCGGCCTGCACCTCGACGGCGAGAACGCGGCCGAGCTCATCTACTTCGCGACCCTCGCCCACGTCGAGGATCTGCGCGATCGCTTCGACGTGCTCGCCGTGGTCGGCAACTCGCTCGGCTGGTACACCGCGCTCGTCGCGGCCGGCGCGCTGCCGCCGTCCGACGGCGCGGAGCTCGTGCGGACGATGGCGCGGCTGCAGCGCCTCGCCCGCGGTGGCCAGGTGCTGACGACCGTGGTCGACGGCGACTGGCGGCGCGACGCGGAGCTCGAGGGTGAGCTCGACGTCGCGCTCCGCCAGCTCGGCGAGCACGGCCCCGACTTCCTGGTCGCGCGCTCGATCCGGCTCGGCGGCCACGAGGTGCTCGGCGGCACCGATGCGGGTCTCGCGATGCTGCTGGAGCTGCTGCCGCGGGTCGAGACCGAGGCGCGCACGTTTCCGTTCCGGCTCGCCGGCAACGGCCCGTTCCACACGCCGCTGTGCGATGGAGTGGCGGCGGCGGCGAGCGCCGAGCTCGGCGCGCTGCCGATCGACGTGCCGGAGGTGCACCTCGTCGACGGGCGCGGCGAGCTCCACACGCCGTGGTCCGCCGACCCCGCCGTGCTGCGCAGCTACACGCTCGACACCCAGGTGCGCACGACCTTCGACTTCACCGCCGCGGTGCGCACCGCGATCCGCGAGATCCAGCCCGAGGTGCTGCTGTGCGCGGGGCCCGGTGCCAGCCTGCGCGCTCCGGTCGGCCACGTCGTGATCGCCGAGCGCTGGCGCGGCATCGAGTCGCGGGATGCGCTGTTCGCGAGCGGGGTCGTGCGCGTCGACTGACCGGCCGCGCCGTCCTCACGACGCGCTCGTCGCGGTCGCCTCCTTCTTCCTCTCGCGCTCCTCGCAGAATGCCGCGAGGCCGGGCACGTCGCGCGGCAGGTCGCCGTAGCGGGCGAGCTGCGCGAGCAGCACGTCGAGCGTCGCGTCGGCGTCCTTGACCGCCGAATGGCGCGCCTGGGCGTCGAGGTCCACGCCGAGCAAGGAGCCGTCGCCGTCGGTCGCGTCCCGCTGCGCGAAGCCGGCGGCCACGTCGCGGCCGCAGTAGTGCAGCACCGCGTTGTTCAGGTTGCGGGGGCCCTGCAGGAACCGATCCCAGCCGGGCTCCTTGGCGAGGAAGACGGTCCGCGCGTCGATGCACCAGCGGTCCGCCATCGCGAACTCGAGCCCGTGGCGGGCGAGGTCCTTCCGCCACAGCGGCAGGTCGAAGGCGAGCAGGTTGAAGCCGCACAGATCGGCATCACCGATGAAGTCGAGCAGCTCCCTGCCGATGCGGCCGAGCGGCGGTTCGCCGAACAGGCCACGCACGTCGTCGTTGCGGATCCCGTGCACGCGCGTCGCCGACTCGGGGATGTCGATGCCCGGGTCCATGCGGCGCTGCAGAGACGTCCGCGACCCGTCCGGGGCGAGCTTGACGAGACCGACCTCGACGATGCGATCGCGCTCGGTGTCGAGGCCGGTGGTCTCGAGGTCGAGAGAGACGAGCGGCCTGCTCAACGCCAGGATCATGACTGCTCCGGGATCTTGCTGCGTCGCCGGCGGGCGGGGCTCGCGTCGGCGAGCGCGCGCCGCGGGCGGGTTCGAGTCGATGCCGGCACCCCCTCCGGGCCCGGTGCGCCGAGCTTATACCAGCTCAGCTCGCCCAGCGCGCCTCGAGTTCGGCGGCCACCGCGCACCAGCGCTCGAGGCCCAGCGTCCCCCGCGCGTCGATGCTCTCGAAGGACGCAAGCACGCGTTCCGTCTCCTCCGCGTCCATCCGGCGCGCGTACGGAAACAGCCGACGTTCTTCCAGCCGCATGTGGCGCTCGAGGCGTCGGACGTAGGTACGCGCGAGTTCGACGAAGCCCTCACGCTCCTCGGGCAGCAGGTCGTCCGGCTCCCAGAACAGCGTCAGTGAGTGCAGCAGCTGCTTGGTCTCGTCGTGCTCTGCGACCAGCCGACCGACGAGCTCGGCGTCCCGGTCGTCGCCGTGCACCAGCGCGAGCGGGTAGATCGCGAGATCCTCCTTCGCGTGGTGTTCGAGCTCGACGAACTCGCGGAAGAACGACAGCACCGTGGCGACGTCGGCCGCCGGGAACCCCGCGTCGATCTCGACGTGCGCGGTGAGCCGCTCGAGCAGCGTGAGCATGCGCCGGGTCACGCCGTGTTCGCGCTCCAGGATCTGCATGGGCGTCTGGGTCAAGAGTCCCCCGACGAATCTGACGGGCCCGGCCATCCGCAGCAGGAATGGCGTCGATCGCCGGAGGATTTCCTGCGGTGAGACTGCCAGCGAGATCATCCTGACAGAAACCGAACAAAAACCAGGATTAGGGTTGTGTTCGCCAACCGGATCCCGAACATCGTGCGGGTCGGCCGGGCGACGAGCCCGGGCGCCCGGCGCGCCACACAGGAACCGGACCATGACCTCCAACCCCCGCCCACGGCCCCTCGCCAGCTCGAACGCGCCCTATCGCGGGGCCCTGCAGCCCCGCCAGCTGCTGCTCGACCTCGCGGTCCCGGCGCGCGCCGCGCGCGCGCAGCCGGCACCACGCCACCCGGAGCGGTCGCCGGGCGGCCCGCTGCAGGCGGACGAGCAGATGCTGGACGAGCGGCCGGCTGATCGCGGGCCGGCTGACGGCAGGCCGAAGCACGCCAGGCCGAAGCACGCCAGGCCGACTGACGACAGGTCGACTGACGACAGGCCGACTGACGACAGTTCGACTGACGACAGGCCGACTGACGACAGGCCGAAGGACTGGGTGCTGCGGCGACCCCTGAACCTGGACACGCGCAGCCCCCGGCACCGTGCGCGGATCGAAGCGGCGAGACTCGAGACCCGCGCGTGGCGCGGCGCGGAACCGCCCGGCGTGACACGAACCGGCGTCGCTCCCGTCGGTGTCGCTCCCGGCAGTGTCGCTCCCGTCGGTGTCGCTCCCGTCGGTGTCGCTCCCGTCGGTGTCGCTCCCGTCGGTGTCGCTCCCGGCAGTGTCGCTCCCGGCAGTGTCGCTCCCGGCAGTGTCGCTCCCGGCAGTGTCGCTCCCGGCAGTGTCGCTCCCGTCGGCGTAGCACCCGTCGGCGTAGCACCCACCCAGCCATTGGGTTCCGAAGCGCCGCAGTCGGCGCCCCGACGGCGGCGCATCTCCCTCGATCGGCTACCCGAGCGCGCCGTCACCTGCGGTGCTCGGCGCGTCGCGGACGCGCGCGACGAGCGCCCGGCCGAGACTGCCGCACCGCTATGGTCCGCCGGCATGCCGGCGCGCATGCTCGTCATCGAGTCGCTCGGTGTGTTCGTCGCCGCGACGGTCGCCCTGCTCGCCGCGGCGTGGTTATGAGATCGCTTCCCGCAACGCTGCCCAACCCGGTGATGTCATGCACATGACCCTGACCCAGAAGCAGCTGCGCGTGCTTCGCTTCTTCCGCGACTTCCGGCGCACGCACGGCATCTCACCGACGCTCGAGGAGGTCGCGGAGGCGCTCGGCGTCAGCAAGATCACGATCTTCGAGCACGTCCGGAACCTCGAGTCCAAGGGCGCCGTGCGGCGCGACCCGCTCAAGGCGCGCTCCGTCGCGGTGCTCTACGATCCCGACACCGACACCAACGAGCCCCTGTCACCGATCCCAGAACTCCCGATCGCCGGGACGATCGCCGCGGGTCGCCCGCTGGAGGCGGTCGAACACGTCGAGCGCGTGCCGCTGACCGATCTCGTGCCGACGGGCGACGACTACTACGTCCTGCGCGTGTCCGGCAAGTCGATGATCGAGGACCACATCGACGACGGTGATCTGGTCATCATCCAACGCCAGAGCAGCGCCCGCGACGGCGACGTGGTCGTCGCGATCATCGACGACGAGGAGGCGACGCTGAAGCGCTACTATCGCGAGCATGGTCGCGTCCGTTTGCAGCCCGCCAACTCCGCGCTGGAGCCGATCTTCCCGGAACGACTCGAGATCCGTGGCGTGCTACGTGGAGTGGTCCGCCGCTACCGCTGAGCCGGCCGACGAGCGCGCGTCCCGTCGACCGCCAGCCCGTGCCCGCGCCAGGGCCTGACGCCGAGGCACTCCATCTTGGCGCCGTCGCAATCCGGTTCCGCGGACCCTGTGCCGCCGTCGCCCGATCGTGACCGCCGGGCGCCGAGACTCCGGCCCGGATGTCCGCCGGGCCGGCCTCAGCGCGGACCGTTCCTCGTGCGGTGTCCACCGGGCCGCTACGCGCATTGCCAATGCCGCCGCAGCGGTAGCTACCCGTACTGCGACGGCAGCCACAAGGGGAGCGACGCGCGTCCGCTGAAGATCGATCTCGCCACCGAGCAGTTCGTGGCCTGGTGCTGTTGCGGCGCATCGCGAGCCATGCCGTTCTGCGACGGCAGCCACTCGCGCGCCGTCGAGATCCCACCCACCGCGCCGGCGTCGGACGGCTCAACGTGACGAAGCGGGCCCGTCCGGCGCGACGATCCCCGGCTCGAGACTCCGCGAGCGGAGCCACGACTCGCGGTGCGCGAGCTGCGCCTCCGACGGTAGCTCCACCGATTCGATCCGCTCGCCCCGACCGATGGCCGCACCGGCGACCACCTGCACCTCGTGCAGCAGACCCTCACGCGCAACCAGGAGCTCGATCCGCTCTCCGGCGACGGCGAGCTCAGCCCACAGCGCCTGCCAGTCGTCCGGCCGCGCCCGATGCCGGCCGATCGCGATCAGCTCGTCACCGGCGCGGAGCCCGGCCCGATCCGCCGCGCCGTCGCGCCGCACGCTCGACAGCTCCGTGGAGTCCTTGCGCAGTTCGGCGCCGAGCGACGGCACCGCCGACTCGGTCGCCTCGGCGAGGCGCAGCCCGAACAGCTCCAGCGCGACATCCAGTTCGGGATCGAACGCGCCGTGGACGAGCGCCTTCACCACCGGTGCGAGATCCTGACCCGCGGCCCACGACAGCGACGCCACGACGTCCGTCTCGGTATAGCCCCGTCCCTGGCCGTACGAGCATCCGTACAGTCGCCGGCAGGCGTCATCGAGCGTCCGCGCGCCACCGCTGATACGACGGATCGTCGCATCGAGAACGAACGCGGCGATCGCGCCGTTGTTGTAGTAGTTCTGTGTGACGTTGCGCGTGTTCTCGTCGGGACGGTAGAGCCGGATCCACGCGTCGTAGCTCGAATCGGCGAGGCTCTGCTCGAAGCGCCCCGGATTGTCACGCAGACTTCGGATGTTGCGCACGAGGAGCTCGAGATAGCGCCTGGCGCTGATCAGTCCCGCGCGGCGACAGCACAGGTCGTCGTAGTAGGCGGTGAAACCCTCGGCGACCCACAACAGCGTTGTCGGGGTCTCGTTCTCGAGATCGTGGTCCCACAGCTCCGCGGGCCGCATGCGCTTGACGTTCCACACGTGCAGGTACTCGTGGGCAACCAGACCCAGGAAGTCCTCGTAGTCGGCGCGATTGCGAAACGTGTTCCGCGGGGCCTGGAGGACGCTGCTGTCCGAATGCTCGAGACCACCGCGGCCGCTCTGCCCGAAGAGCGCCAGGAACGCGTATTGACGCATCGGCAGCTCGCCACCGAAGACCTCGGCGGCCGCTGTCGTGCAGGCCGCCAGGTCGTCGACGAACCGCGCCGGTGGATCGAAGTCCCCCAGTCCGACGGCGAGCAGGCGGTGGTCGATACCCTGCTGGACGTAGCTCCATTCGCGCCACGCCGCGGCCAGGCAGGGCGTGTCGACGGCGTGCGCACGGCTGTCGACGTCGAAGCTCGCCCAGCCGTCGGTCCCGCGCGAGAGCACGCGTCCGCCGGCAGCCAGGCGCCAGCCATCCGGGAGCTCGACCCGGATCGACGCTGCGCACTGCGGCACCGCGCTCGGCCACAGCAGCAGGCAGGCGTGGTTCCAGAACACCCAGTCGTGCGTCGCGAACGAGGTGCGCACGCTCAGGTCGCGGGCGTAGACCCGATACCGGACCCACCACTCCCCGTCGGGGCGCGTCGGTCCACAGCGGATCGACCAGCGGTTCTTCGCTGTCCGGCGCCACGCGCCGTCGCCTCGGCCGAGCGGCGTCTCGACACCCGCGACGTGCCGCGAGTACTCGCGGATCAGGTAGCTGCCGGGAGTCCAGGTCGCCATCGACAGCTCCACCTCGCTCCCCGCGGATCCCGCGGGGGTCGACGGCACCCCGAGCCTGTCGAGGTCCCGGGCATCGAGGCCGAGCTCGACGTCCAGCCAGCCCCTCGAACGCTCGGTGAGTCGGATCGCGTAGCGCATGGGGCCATCGTGGGGACCCCGCGGCGACGGCGCCAGCGCGACTGCGGCGCCACAGTCAGCGCAGCAACGGCCGGCGTCGCCACACCCGGCACGTGCCCGCAGACACCCCGACGGCCGGCACCCCGACAGCCAGCACCCCGACGGCCAGCTCGGCCCAGGGACCGCCGCGACCCGCACGGCGCTGGAGACCGGGCGCGGCCGGACGATGCACGCCCGACAGGATTCGAACCTGTGACCTTCGGCTCCGGAGGCCGACGCTCTATCCAGCTGAGCTACGGGCGCTCGATCCGCCCGCAGTGGACGGTCGGACAGGCTTACCGAATCCCGCTCCCGGACGCAAGCCAGCGCCAACCCTGACTCCCGGCGGGCCGGTGCGCCGGGTCTCGCGACAGGCGAATGCCTCGAATCGGGACTCCGCGCCGGCTTGCCCCCACCCGGGCGCTGAGGTTAAATCCGACAGTCTCGGTTTCCTGAACAGCGTCCGGGCGTAGTCTCCGCGGCGATTGCTCGGGCGATCGCCCTCGCACCATGGTGGTCCGGCGTCCTTCCAGCTCGTTGATCGCTGCCGGTGCCGCGAGCCTCCTCGCGGTCTGCGCTGCCGATCCATCGTGGCGCGCGGGCGTGGAGCAGCGCGCGGCCGCTCGCGAGCACGAGACAGACGGGGGAACGGCCGGGGCGACGTCGACGACCGAGGCGCTCGGTCGCGCCTTCGCGGCGCTCGCAGGTCCGCGCGTGCTGGCGGCGCCCGCGTCGGGCGACGGGGACGCCGACGACGATCTCCTGCCCGACAGCGTCGAGCACGTCCTCTTGCTGGATCCTCACGAGGTCGACACCGACGGGGACGGCGTCGACGACTTCCTGCACGCGGTCCAGGGGCGCTACCCCGACCTCGGCTCGGGCGCTCCGCCAACGTTGACGACGCTCGACCACGAGATGCGCGTGGTGGTGACCGGCGGTCGTGGATCGAGTCGGAGCGAGATCTGGATCCACTTCCTGTTCCGCTTCGTCGGCGGCACGCTGGAGCCACTGCGGCACATCGACCCCTTCCTCGACCACCAGGGGCAACGCTTCCCGATCGCCACGATCCTGGGCCGCGGGCCGAGTGCCCTGCGGTCGCGCATGCACCCGACCGAGGGTCTCTACGTCTGCTTCTCGATGTTCCTCGCCCAGGAGTCCGAGTTGTTCGGCCTGCTGCCGTGCACGATCGGCGCGACCGCGCTGCTCGACCAGCGCGAGGTCACCTCGGGTTCGCAGTTGATCGCGACGTCGGGGGAGATCGTGAGCTACCTGCCGACCGGACCCGGCGTCGGCGTGTTCCAGACGCTCGCTCCCGGTCTGGTCGACGACCCGTTCTGGACCACCGACCGGATCTGCTTCCTGACCCTGTCGGTGGTCGCGACCGGGTTCGGTGGTGTCTACACCGAGGTCCAGGCTGCGGACTGCATCGCGGGGAGGCCGAGCACGGTCTGCCCGCCCACCTGCGCATCGTCGCTCGGCCGCATCCTGTTCTTCCCGGACGGGCTGCGGATCGTGACGGCCGGCGGGCGTTGAGCCCCGGCTGCGGCGCGACACGCGGCCCGCCGACCCCGGTCCCGTCGCAGCCGACTCGGCACCAACGGGTCGCGCGCGGCTCCGCGCCCTCCGAAGCGGTCGCAGATCGTCGCCAGATCATCGGTCGCGCCGGGGCAATGAGCCTCCCGGTGCCGCTGGCATCGCTCCTTTCGTTGTCGCGAAATCCATCATCCGCGCGCAACCCGGTTGGAACCTTTCCCGCAGCTGAATCGTCCCATCGGGGAAAGTGGCGTAACCGTGTTCCAGCTCGACGCGAAGACACCCGAGGAGGTCCTCCTGGAGTCCTGCAGGGACATCCAGAGCGACGCCTTCGACGAGGCATTCGCCGAGCTGTACCGCCGCTACCGGGACCGCGTCTACTCGATCGCCTACCGGATGATGGGCAACGCGGTCGACGCGATGGACGTCGTCCAAGACGCCTTCCGCGTGCTGTTCCTCAAGCTCGGTTCGTTCCGCAGCGACTCGCGCTTCAGCACCTGGCTGTTCCGGATCGTCGTCAACTGCAGCATCGACCTGCAGCGTCGAGAAGCAGCGCGCTCGCACCGACCGACGACGAGCCTCGCCTCCCTGCAGACGCGCCTCGAGCCGACGACGAGTGACGGCGACCCGTTCGAGGCCGCGAGCTCCAGCGAGCTCGGCGAGCACGTCCACCGCGCGCTCGCACGCCTGAGCCCGAAGCTGCGCGCCGTGCTGGTGCTGCGCTACCTGGAGGGGATGAGCTACGAGCAGCTCGCCGAGACACTCGATGTCCAATTGGGCACGGTCAAGTCGCGGCTCGCTCGCGCCCACCTGGCCCTCGAACAGATCCTGTCCGGCTCGCTCGAGGCATTCGGCTACCCGGCTGGACGCGCGGGCGAGGCCCCCGAGTTCGGCGATACGGGTTCGCAGGACGACGCTGGGGACCGGCACGCTGGAGACCAGAACGCAGGGGACCAGAGCGCAGGGGACCAGCACCCGGCCCAGCTGCCCCGCGACGCGGAGGATCGGTCGGGAACGGAGCCGGGACGCCCCGCTGCCGTCCGCCGGAAGGGAGGTGTCGCATGAGCGCGGATCGACCCGTGAGCGATGCTGCAGTGCGCGCACTCGAGTCGTTCGACCGGGCGTTCTTCGGATCCGCCCGGGAAGCGCGCGACCCGTCCGCTGCGGGCGAGCCGCAGCCGGCCGGCCATCCGTGGCCGAACGCCTTCGCAGGTCTCGCCGCGCTGCGCGACGCGCTGGACGCGGATGACTCTTCGCGGCGCATGCCCGCGGAATGGCGGACGCCGGCTGGCGAGCGCGCGTGCCTGGACCGGATCCGTGATGCCGCACTCGAGGATCTCGAGCGCGCGGCGTCCTGGTCCGCCGAGCTGAGCGACTCCGCGGTGCCCGAGTCGGCGCGCTTCGACGCGGAGCGACGCTTCCAGCAGATCTTCGAGCGGCTGGTCGCCGAGCGGGAAGCCGCACTCGAGGACGCTCACTCCGGTGCCGGTACGATCGCCGAGGAGCTGCGGCATGCATTCTCGATCCCGGAGGACGTCGCAGCCGAGGACTTCACGGCGGACGTCGCCGCATCGTTGACGCCCCGGATCGCCCGCGACGTGAGCGACGGATCGGCCGGGACGGCGGCGAGCGCGGCCGGTGTCGAGCACCGGTCCGACGCGGTCGCGGTCGGTTCAGGCTCGCCGTCGGCGCAGACCGGCTCGCCGAAGCGAGTTCACGACGTGGCGCGCTCGCCCAGGCGCACGGCGACTCGACTCCGTGAGCGCATGTCCGCGCCGGGCTGGCTGTGGGCTCGCATCCGCTCGGATCTGAGCGCACACCGCCGATCGCTGCGGACCGCCCAGCGGATCCGCCTCGCTTCGCGCATCGCCCTCGCTGCAGCGCTGATCTTCCTGCTGCTCGCGATCTGGCCGGAGCGGATGGATCCGTCCCCGCGCCACCCCGATCGAGCCCGCTACCACATCGAGATCATCGAGTCGAGCCGTCCCTTCGACGCTCGTTTCAGCCCGGTCGCTGCTCTGCGCAGTGTTCACGAAGGCAGTGTTCACGAAGGCAGTGTTCACGAAGGCAGTGTTCACGAAGGCGGAGTTCACGACGGTGGTGGCCGCGAAGGCGGTGGCCAAGAGGAGCGCTCGCGATGAAGCCGATCGAATCCGGCAGGTCGCTCGGGCTTCCGCCTCGGTCCTCGCGCGGTAGCCGCCGTCCGCTCGCCGCCAGGGTTGCCCTCATGCTCGCTTGCTGTGCGAGCATTCCGGTCGTCGCCCAATCCGGACCGGGGCCGGTGTCGTTCCAGGAGATCGCCCGCGCACAGTCCAGTGGCTTCCGTCTGCTCGAGCAGGAGCGGCGCGTCCTCGATCGATCGCCGGACGGCACGATGCGGTGGTTGACCGCGCGCGAGCAGTTGCGGACGGCTCCCGACGTGCAGGGCGAACCTCGGTTCGAGCTGCAGTTCATCGGCTTCAGCGGTGCGAGTTTGCTGACGCCGACGCAACTCACCACCAAGCAGCGCCTCTACCAGGAGCACGTCGGCTACCTGTTCCTGCACGGCAGTCTACGGATCCACGATCCGATCCGTGCGGCGAGCAACTACTGGCTGATCGCGCTCGAGAACACCGTCCGGCTCGGCCGTGCGGTGCGCAAGGTCGCGGTCATCCCCCGCCAGTTCGGCATCCACCCGTGGATCCTCGAGGTCGACGACGCGACCGGCTATCCGCTCTACCGCGGCGAGTACGACGCGACCGGCCGTCTCGTGTCCGAACTCGTCGTGACGAGCTACTCCGAATACGACGGCAACTCGTCGGAGTTCTCGGCGAACTGGTGGCAGGAGTCGCTGGCCTCGACGTCCTACCCGACGCTCCGGGACGCCGAGAATCGCTATCCGAACGCGCACTTCCAGTTCCCCGAGCCTCGCGACCTGCCACCTGGCTTCGCGTTCCGGTCGGTGCGGATCGTGCAGGACGATCTGCGCAACGAGCCCAGCGTCGTCGCGTCCTGGACCGACGGGATCGACGAGATCTTCGTGGTCGCGACGGTCAATGCGCCTGCGCCTGCGCTACCTCAGCCTGCTGCCGGCCCCTACGACACCTACGCACTCTACGCCTATCGCGACATGAACACCGCCCAGTTCATGTTCCACGTCGACCAGGTGCGCCACATGGTGATCGGACGCGGCGGCCAGGTGTGGGTCGGTTCGATCGCCTACGAACTGCTGAGCCGCGCCGTCGCGCCGCGGTGATGCCTGGCTGCAGTGATGCCTAGCTGCAGTGATGGTGGCTGCAGTGATCGCCTCGCAGCGTGATCGCTGGCGCGGTGGTCCTTTGCTGTGCGTCAGCGCGGTCGGGCCACGAACATCGCGAAGTCGTCGGTGAGCGTGCCGTCGGCCAACAGACGCTGTTCCTCGGCGAACAGACGGGCGAGGATCTGGCCGTGTGACCAGTCGAGCGGATCGAATGTCTCGATCTGTCCGATCAACACGGGCTGCAGCAGCGAGCAGCCGGCGCCGGCGTAGCCGACGAGTTCGAAACCAGCCGCCCGACACGTCGACACGAGCTCGCTCGATCGCACTGCCTCCGACGGGTCGATCTCCAGCATCGCTTCGACGCTCGGTGCGACGACGTGATCGTGGTGGATCTTGTGCTCGGCTGGGATCACGTCGCGGAGGACCCGGTCGCCGTGCTCCACCTGCGCCGGCGTCCATTGGAAGCGGTCGGGCCCCACGTATTCCTGAGCGAGGATCACGCCGTCCGGCGCGAGCCCGGCGCGGCTGGCCGCCCAGAATCCCTCGAGGTTCTCGACGTGATGCAGCGCTCCGAGGCCGAGCACCGCGCGGTATCGACCGGTCTCCAGCTCGAGCGCATTGAAGTCGCCCACGCGGAGCTCGAGGTTCGTCAGCCCTTCGGCACGGGCGTCCGCCGTCACGGTCGCGACGATGTCGGCTGCGATATCGATGCCCACGAAAGAGCGGTCCGGCAGCGCCCGCGCGAGAGCGCGTTCCTTGTGCGCGGGCCCGCTGCCGATGGACACGACCGCGTCCCCGGGCCGCGTCCGGCTGCGCAGCTCGGCGATCACGACATCCATGTGGCCGACCGGCTGCCCGAACGCCCGCATCGAGATGTAGAACTGCACCAGCGGATGCGACAGGAAGTTGTCGTGGGTGGTCGCACCAGCGGCGTGCTCGCGATTCCAGAACGCTGCCGCGCGGCGTGCCGTCTCTCGCCTGTCCATGGACACGCCGGAACTGTAGCGCCGTGGGTAGCGGGTAGCGTCGCGAGAATCCGACACACGTCGCGTGGGATCGACGTCGGGTGTCGCGTGCGATGGACGCGAGCTGTCGCGGGTCGAAACCGCCGTCCCGACCCGGTGCACGAGACGTCGATGTCGCGGGCACTCCCACGACTCTCGTGTCGTTTCCGGCAACTGGCACCCGCGGTGCTCCACCACTGCCGGACTCGGCAGTCCGAGCCCACGGAGCGACGCGATGGAACCCAGGAACCACGACGGCAACCCCTCCCCCGACCACGCCGATCTCGACGCCCGCGAACACCGGACGCGACTGTTGACGAAGCTCAACTGCCTGATCGCCGTCCTCGAGGTCGCGATCACCAAGATCTCGCGCAGCTTGCAGTCGCCGCAGGCCGACCGGGAGCGCCTGACGCGCGTTCGTGTCAACCTCGAGAACACCCTCGCGATCTGCCAACGAGCGAAGCGGACCCTCCATCGCTCGCTCGCAGCCGGCTCGCCCGCGCAGAGCGCGAGCTCGACCGCCGCCAGCCGCATGGGCTACCGCGACTACGTCGAGCTGAGCACGATCGAGGAGTACCGCAAGTTCAAGTCGATGCCGCCGATCGATCGCCGGCTGCTGGAGGGCGTCGACATCGACGCGCTCGCGCGCGAGCTCGGTCAGCTCTGAGCGCCCCGCCCCCTCGACTGCAGCCCACCTCCGCTTCGCCCGCTCTCCACAGTCCTTCCCAGGTTCCTTGACCTTTGACGCGCCTCGCAGCCCGGTGGCGCGATCGCCGCGACCGGTGGCGTTCGGGCGCGGCAAGCCGACCGTGCGACGCCCGTGTGGCCTCGTTCCAAACTACGCCCAGAGCCTCGCACGGCCATCGACCACTGACGGCGAAACGTCGACACCCTCTCCAGACCGGGTCGACCCGGTCTGGATGGTTGCGGTGATCTCTACACGTCCGTCGACCTCGATCCACCCCGGTGAGCTGCGCTTGCCGAGCCGAAACCTCCGCTCGTTGGAACCGTTTCTCCACACTCTCGACGGGCTGATGAGGAGAGATCGAGAGAAAGAACACCTCTGATATCCAGAGCCTGCAGGGCCGCTCCGCGGACCCTCCGTGGCCCCACCGTTCCGAGCGGGCGCTCGGCCCGTCCTGCCCCTCGCGCTCATCGTTCCCTTGAGCGGGCGGGTCGCGTAGATTGACGGGCTGGAGGCCCCCGTGATGAAGATCCTCTGCGACCGCCAGCAACTGCAGGACGCGTTCTCGGTGGTCGGCGGCATCCCGCCGGTCAAGACCCCGAACCCGATCGTGCAGAACGTGCTGCTGCGAGCGGAGGGCGATCAGGTCGTGTTCTTCGCGACGGACTACGAGCTGTCGGCCCGCTCCGTGATGGCCTCGGTGCAGGTGCTCGAGCCGGGTGCCGTGCTCCTGCCTGCGCGCGAGACCGGCCAGCTGCTGCGGGAGCTGAGCGAGCCGACCGTCTCGCTCGCCGGCAGCGACGATCACCGCACGACGATCGAGTGCGGATCCGGCTCCTACCAGCTCGTCGGCGACGACCCCGCGGAGTTCCCCGCCGAGCCGCAGTTCGACGGCACCGTCGAACTCCAGGTCACGTCCGGCGCCTTCCTGGAGATGTTCCGGCGCACGTCGTTCGCCGTCGCGCGCGAGGAGACGCGCTACGCGATCAACGGACTGCTGCTCGACTACGACAGCGGCAACCTGCGGCTCGTCGGTACCGACGGCCGCCGGCTCGCGCTGTGCCATCAGGAGATCGAGGGCCCGGACGAGCCGGCGCGCGCCGTCGTGCCCCTGCGTGCGTTGCAGGCGCTCGGTCGCGCCATCGACGGCGAGCAGGACGCCGTCCTGCGCGTGCAGCTCGGCGACAACCGGATTGCCTTCCAGCTCGGCACGACGACCGTCATCAGTCAGCTGCTCGACAACCGCTTCCCGGCCTACGAGCAGGTGATCCCCAAGGTCGCGGAGACGTCGATCGAGGTCGACCGGCTGCAGCTCGAGCGCGGCGTGCGCCGCGTCGCTGTGCTCAGCAGCGGCGACGTGCGCATGGTGCGCTTCGAGTTCCGCGACGCGGCGCTCCTGCTGTCGGCCGAGAGCTCGGGGGTCGGGCGCGCGAAGCACACGATCGATGCGACGATCGAGGGACCGAGCAGCGCGATCTCGTTCAATCCCGACTACCTGTTGGACGCACTCAAGGTCAGCGATCGCGAGATCATCCGCATCGACATGACGGACGACTCCACCCCGGCGCGCTTCGCGCTCGGCGAGACCTACACCTACGTCTTGATGCCGATCAGCGGGTCGTGACGACACCCAAGCACGCGGGCGACCTGCTCCGCTCGATCCTGCGCGACGTCGGGGCAAAGTCCGAACGTCGTCGCTTCGTCGAAGCCCTGCAGACAGCCGTCGGCGAGGAGCTCGCCGCACATCTGCAGGTGCTCGGATTCCGCAGGGGCCGCCTGTTCGTGCAGGTGGACTCGGCCCCGCTGCTCGCCGAGCTCCGCGGATTCCGCGCCGAGGAGATCCGCGAGGCCTGCAACCGACAGCTCGCACCCGAACAGATCGCAGAGATCGTCTTCCGCATGGAAGGAACCGGCCATGTCTGATCCGAAGGTCTACAACGCCAGCTCGATCAAGGTGCTCGAAGGGCTGGAGGCGGTGCGCAAGCGCCCCGCCATGTACATCGGCGACACGGGATTGAAGGGTCTCCACCACCTCGTGTGGGAGGCAGTGGACAACTCCGTCGACGAAGCGCTCGCCGGCCGCTGTGATCGGATCGACGTCCGCGTGCACACCGACGGATCGGTGTCCGTGCGCGACAACGGCCGAGGCATCCCGGTCGACCTCCATGAGACGGGTGTGCCGGCGCTCGAGGTCATCATGACCAAGCTGCACGCCGGCGGGAAGTTCGACAAGGGCAGCTACCAGGTCTCGGGTGGACTGCACGGCGTCGGCATCTCGGTGGTCAATGCACTGTCCGAATGGCTCGACGTCGAGGTCTACCGCGACGGCAAGGTCTACTCACAGTCGTTCGCCCGCGGCAAGAAGACCTGCGAACTCAAGGTGATCGGCGACACCGAAGCGACCGGGACGTTGGTGCGCTTCCGTGCCGACGGGACCGTCATGGAGTCGATCGACGTCAGCTTCGACGTGCTGCGCAAGCGGCTCCGCGAGCTCGCGTACCTGATGGGCACGGTCGGTCTCCGCCTGGCGATCCACGACGAGCGGACCGACGAGCGGGAGGAGTTCTGCTTCCCGCGCGGATTGTACCAGTTCGTGTCGGACCTCAACGACAGCAAGACCCCGATCCACCGGGACGTGATCGTGATCCAGGGTCGCGGAACCCACCCCGACGATGACAGCAAGGTCTACGAGGTCGAGCTCGGACTCCAGTACAACGACGGCTACAACGAGACCGTCCTGACCTTCGTCAACAACATCAACACGATCGAGGGCGGCACACACCTCATCGGCTTCAAGACGGCGTTGACGCGTGCGTTGAACAACTACGCCAGGTCCGAGAAGCTGCTGAAGCCCAAGGAGACGCCGCCTACCGGTGACGATTTCCGCGAAGGCCTGACCGCGGTACTCGCCATCAAGGTCCCTGATCCGCAATTCGAGAGTCAGACGAAGATCAAGCTCGGCAATCGCGAGGTGCAGGGCATCGTCGAGACCATCATCGGCGACGGGCTGCGCAACCTGTTCGAGGAGAAGCCAGCGACGCCGAAGGCGATCTTCCAGAAGGCGATCGAGGCGCGACGGGCCCGCGAGGCGGCGCGCAAGGCGCGCGATCTCGTGCGACGGAAGTCCGCACTCGAGGGGATCGGTCTTCCGTCGAAGCTCGCAGACTGCCAGAAGGGGACGAGTCGGGAGGATGCCGAGCTGTTCCTCGTCGAGGGTGACTCGGCAGGTGGCAGCGCGAAGCAGGGCCGCGCGCCACAGCAGGCGATCCTGCCGCTCCGCGGCAAGATCCTCAATGTGGAGAAGGCGCCGGTCGACTCGATCCTGAATCACGAGGAGATCCAGACGATCGTGTCGGCGATCGGCACCGGCTACGTCTCGGAGGAGTTCGACGAGGAGCGCCTACGCTACGGCAAGGTCATCATCATGACCGACGCCGACGTCGACGGCAGCCACATCCGCACGCTGCTGCTGACGTTGTTCTACCGCAAGATGCCCGAGCTCGTCCGCCGCGGCTACGTCTACGTGGCGCAGCCGCCGCTCTACCTCATCCGCAAGGGCAAACACGAGCGATACGTGGTGACGGAGCGCGAGAAGCTCGAGCTCCTGACGGAGCTCGGGCTGGGCGACACCGCGCTCGTGATGAGGAACGCCGATGGTGAGAAGCGCGTGCAGCACGCCGAGCTGCGCCAGCTCGTCGCGGCGATCGGGAAGGTGCTGAGCTACGAACGACAGCTGCCGCACGACGCCGGCATCCCGTTCGAGCGCTATCTCGCTGAGGCTCGGCACCCCGACATGCAGCTGCCGGGGTGGTGGGTCGTTCACGCGGGCCAGAGCCGCTTCCTCGACACGCAGGCCCAGCTCGATGCGATGTTGGAGGATCTGCGCGGCAGGTTCGGGACGCTGAAGGTCTACGAGGGGCCGGAGTCGAGCTGCACGCGCGAGGAGGCACACGTGGAGGTCCACGCGCTGCACATCGGCGAACACATCGCTTCGCACCTGCAGGACGTGGCGCGGCGCGGCTTCCTGCCACACCTGTTCCTCTCGGCTGGCGACGCGACCCTGCAGATCGACACCGGCAAGGCAGTGCAGGACGTCCCGAACCTCGTCGAAGTGTTCCGGCGCGTGCAGGCGGAGTGCGAGAAGGACGTCTTCACGCAACGCTACAAGGGTCTCGGTGAGATGATGCCCGAGCAGCTGTTCGAGTCGACGATGGACCCCGCACGGCGGACCCTGTACCGCGTCACGATCAACGACGCCGTCGAGGCGGACCGCATCTTCACCGTGTTGATGGGTCCCAATGTCGAGCCGCGTCGCGAGTTCATCGAGAAGCACGCCCTCGAGGCCACCAACCTCGACATCTGAATGGAGCGGATCCGGTATCTGGTCGGGTCCGTCACGCTCGTGGCCACGATCGTCGCCGCGGTGTTCCTGTACGGATGGGTGACGGCGAGGGGCAATGCGGAGGACCTCCGCGTGCGCGTGGAGTTCCGCGATGCGCGAGGATTGCGGCCGGGTGCGGAGGTCCGCTACCGCGGTGTCGTGGTCGGCGCGGTCCGCGAGGTCGCGCTGAGCGCCGATGGCCGCAAGGCGGTCGCGATGTTGTCGATCGCCAGCGAACACGCGCGGGACGCACGGCAGCGCAGCCGCTTCTGGATCGTCGTACCGCGGCTGGGCAGTTTCCCGGCGGGAGTCACGGGCCTCGAGACGCTGGTCCGCGATGCCTACATCGCATTCGCTTCGCCGGAGGACGCCGGTCCGCCACTCGGTGCCGACCGCCTCGTGGTGGGGGCCGAGGCGCCGTGGAGTGACGACGGCGCCCGCGACGCCGCCCCGCTACAGGCAGGCGATCTCGGGATGACCGTGCTGGTGGCGCGCAGCCATGGGCTCGTGCCAGGCTCAGAGGTCCGTTTCCGCGGCATCGTCGTCGGCGACGTGCGGCGTCTCGAGCTCGCCGAGGATGGCTCACACGTTCGCGTCGAGCTCCGGATCCACCGCCGCTACCGCAAGACCGTCACCGATCGCAGCCGGTTCTGGCAGGCGCGTCCGAAGCTGTCGGGTGCGCTGGTGGGCGGATTCTCGGTCGAGGATCTGGGTGCGCTGCTCAGCCCCTACGTCGCCTACTCGACTCCGCTCGGGGAAGGGCTGCCGGTCGAGGACGGCTACGTCGTGCTCGCCGAGGTGGAGCGGCCCGACCTGGAAGAGGATCTGCCGTCGGACACCGTGGCGCGCTCCAATGCGCTGCGCGACGCCGCCGAGTGGGCGACCGACATCCGGGTCGTCGAGATCGCCTACGAAGCCGAGGAGGTGGACTGGTTCAATGCCAATGACCGGGTCAGGCGCGAGAGCCAGGGTCTGCTGTACCACCTTCCTGACGGCCGCCGCGTCGTGCTGACGGCACGTTCGGCGTGCGACGGCAACTACATCTTCGAGGACATGTTCGGCGACCCGGACATCGGCTCGGAGGCGATCCGCGTGACGCTGCCCGAAGTCGGTGTGCTGCGCGCGGAGCGGCTGTGGATCGCGCCCGACGAGCTCGATCTCGCGCTGCTGGTCGTGCCCGACGCACCCGCGGACGTGATCGTGACGCCGCCGGCGCGCATCGCCTTCGACGGCGCGGCGCCCGCGGAGCTGATCCGCCCGGGCGAGGACCACCCGGCGCGACTGATCGACGTCGTGCCGACGCTGGCGGACAGCCGTGGTGCAGCGCTGCTGCGCGAGGGTCGTGTCGTCGCGATCCTCGGGCAGACCAGCCGCGAGCGCCTGGAGCCGGCGCCGGTCCCCCTGTCGATCCTGCCGGCCGAGCTGAGACCGGTCCCGTGACCGCTGCCGTCCCCGTCCTGCGCTTCCGCGACTTCTCACTCGCGTACCGGGGTGCCGCCGGCAGGCTCCGCAGCGTGCTCGAGCACGTCGACCTCGAGGTGCCGGCCGGCGGGCTGCACCTGCTGGTCGGTCCGTCGGGCTCCGGCAAGTCGTCGCTGCTGAAGCTGATCACCGGTGCATGGGAGACGCGCGAGCCAGCGCCGCGTCGCAGCGGTCGCTGCGAGGTGCTCGGTGTGCCGGTGCGCTCGTCGCTGGCCCGCCAGCTGCGCGGCCGCGTGCAGGCGGTGTTCCAGGACGAGGGCCTGCTCGACGAGCTGACGCCTCGCCAGAACGTCGAGATGGCGCTGCGCGCTGCGCGTCGCTCCGTGCGGCTCGCACCCGCGTTGCTCGCCGGGGCCGGGCTGGCCACGCCGCCGGCCGAGGTCGCCGAGCTGTCGGGGGGCATGCGCAAGCGCGTCGCGGTCGCGCGTGCGCTGGCCGGGGACCCCGAACTCCTGCTGTTCGACGAGCCGACCGCGGGGCTGGACGAGACCGCCGCTCGCGAGATCGCCGAGCTGATCGCCGCCACGCAGCGCCACGGGGCCGAGCGGCCGGGCCTGGCGCGCCGCAACACGATCGTCATCACACACGACTTGCGTGCATTCGAGGGTCTCGCCGATGGTGTGCTGCGCATCGATCCGGCGCGCCGTGCACTGCGGCTCGAGCCCGCGAGCCCTCGTGCCGGCGTGACGGCGGACGCGGCGACCGCCTCGCCCGAGTCCTCCACGAGTGACGTTGTCGACCTGCACGGCGTGCGGCGCCTGCTGCTCGAGGTCGGCGACTACGGGTTGAACTTCGCCGACGCCGTCGCGCGCATCCTGCCCCGACATGCGGCGATCGCATTGCGGACCGTCGGTCGTTTCGTGGTCGAATCCGCGTTCTTCGTCGTGCTCGGCTGTGCGACGGTCGGTGGTCTCGCGACGTTCTTCGCCCTGCGGAACAACCCGCTCGAGGGCGCGTTCGCCGCGGCGGTCGTCGGCGGAGCGGGCAAGGTGCTGGTGTCCGTGCTGGTGCCGCTGCTGGCGGGTTTCTTCTTCACGGCGCGGATCGCCGCCGGCGCAGCGGCGCGGCTCGGCACGATGAAGCGCACCGGGCAGGTGCAGGCTCTGCGGATGCTCGGGGTGCGCCCCGCCGACTACCTGCTGATCCCGCTGGTCTGGGGCTGCACCCTGGCGATGCCGGCGCTGACCGCGGCAGGGATCGTGATGGCGAGTGCGGCGTCCTGGCTCGCGACCCGGCTGGTGACCGGCATGCAGGGCCAAGGCTGGGCAGCTGCCTACGTCGGCGAGCTGTCCGTGCGAGACGTCGGGTTCGTCGCGGCCAAGACGTTGCTCGCGGGGTTCCTGATCGCGGTCCAGACCTACCATCTCGCGATGGGACCGAAGCGCTCGGGTCGCGACGTCGGCGTTTCCGTCAACTCGGCGATCGTGTCGGGGATGGTCGTCGTCCTGTTCACGCACGCCCTGCTGACGCTCCTGCAGTTCCGCTGATCCGGGGCCGGCCAGCGCCGGGGCCCCCGGGGGTGACGCCCGGGGCTCAAGCACCGGCAGTGCGCGGGCCGAAGAGGGATGCGTGAAGGGCCTGGACAAGCTGACGAGCATCCGTCTGGCCGAAGCGCTCACGCAGAAGGGCGCAGTGCCGAACGAGGTGATCACCGACGCGCTGTACTCCCAGGACCGGCACGGAGAGTCGTTCGTCGAGAGCCTCGTCGAGTCGGGGAAGATCACCGAGTGGGACCTGGCGAAGCTCGTCGTCGAGCACTTCCAGGTGCCGTTCCTGATGGCGAGCAGCTACGACGTCGCCGAGGACGTCAAGTCGGTGATCCCCAAAGAGCTGATGTTCCGGCACATGCTCGTCCCGCTGGACAAGCTCGGCGACATCCTGACCGTCGCCATGCCGATCCTGACGCCCTTCGAGATCCTGATGCAGGTGCGCAAGGCGACGCAATGCGACGTGTTCCCGTACGTCGGACTGATCAGCGAGAACCGGAAGGTGCTCGGCGAGCGGTTCGCTGACTACTTCCCGTGGGCGAAGGCCCGCCTGGAGGAGCGGGAGCGGGCGCGCCAGCGACGCGCGACACCCCAGTCAGCCTCCGGGGGAGCGTCCGAGGACGACTGGCAGAACATCTTCGACACCGGCGACGCGCACGTGCAGGACGGCCTTCGGCGGCCGTAGCGCGCGCGTCACGCGTCGTTCCTGCTGGTGTCGTCCGCACCGGCCGGATCGGCCACGCCCGCCTCGATCGTTCCCGGCGGAGGCGCGCCGGGATAGGCCTGCGCACCGTCGTCCGCCGCCCGGTCGGCGTCCTGGGACTGCGGCGCGACGGAGCGGTCGGGATCCGTCAGGTCGTCGAACACCCCGCGCGTATCGCCGCCGGCAGGCGCGCTGGCGTCGGGCTTCGGATCCGGCTGGATCGTCGCGGTGATCTGCCGGCGGAGGTCGGCATCGCGCAGGCGCATCGTATCGCGCAGATCACGCAAGCTGGTCTTCGCGTCGCGGAACGAGTCGCGCGCGTTGCGCATCGACGAGTCGCGGTCGATCTCGCGCTTGAACTGGTCGAGTCCGCGCCGGAGCTCCATCACCGTCTTGCCGACGGCGCGTCCGACGTCGGGGAGGTTGCGCCCGAACAACAGCAGGCCCACCACGAGGAGCACGAGCCATTCCTGCCCGCCGGGCAGGAAGTAGGCGAGCTGACCAACGCTGTCGAACATCTGTCCGGATGATCCGAGCGCCACGGTGGAGTGTCAACCGGAGCGGCTTTCCGCTAGCCTCTCCGCCCCTTCCATGAGCGATCGCAACATCTTCGCCCTCGAGATGCTGACGAAGAGCTACGGCCGCAAGCCGGTGCTCAAGGACGTCAGCCTGGTGTTCCTGGAGAACGCAAAGATCGGCGTGATCGGTTCCAACGGCGCCGGCAAGTCGACCTTGCTCCGCATCATGGCGGGCGAGGACCACGAGTACGACGGTGTCGCTCGCCCGGCCGACGACTTGACGATCGGGTATGTGCCGCAGGAGCCGAAGCTCGCCGAGGCGAAGACCGTCCGCGAGAACGTCGAGCTGGCAGTCGAGCCGATCCGCGCGCTGCTGCGCCGGCACGAGGAGCTGAGCATGAAGCTCGGCGAGGACCTCGACGGCGACGCGATGGACAAGGTCATGGCCGACCTCGAGCGCGTGCAGCACGAGATCGAGGCGCGCGACGGCTGGGAGCTCGACCGCCACGTCGAGACCGCGATGACGCGACTGCACCTGCCGCCCGGCGAGAAGCTCGTGTCGGAGTGCTCGGGTGGTGAGAAGCGCCGCGTCGCATTGTGCAAGGTGCTGCTCGAGCACCCCGACCTGCTGCTGCTCGACGAGCCGACCAACCACCTCGACGTCGACTCGGTGGCGTGGCTCGAGCAGACGTTGGCCGACTACAAGGGCACCGTGATCTGCGTGACGCACGACCGGTTCTTCCTCGACCGCGTCGTCGGCTGGATGCTCGAGATCTTCCACGGCCGAGCGATCCCCTACAAGGGCAACTACTCCCAGTACCTCGAAGCGCGCGCGAAGCGCATGGACCAGCAGGAGAAGGAGGAGCGAGCCCGTGGCAAGTTCCTCGAGCGCGAGCTCGAGTGGATCCGCATGAACCCGAAGGCGCGCAGCACCAAGAACAAGGCACGCCTGAAGAACTACGACCGGATGCTCGCGGAGGAGGTCGAGGAGAAGGAGGGCACCGTCGAGCTGCACATCCCGTCGGGTCGGCGGCTCGGCGACGTCGTGGTGCGGTTCAAGCAGGTGGAGTTCAGCTACGACGGCGATCACAAGGTCCTCGACAACGTGTCGTTCGAGCTCGCGCCGGGCGACATCCTCGGCGTCGTCGGTCCGAACGGCACCGGCAAGACGACGCTGCTGAAGTTGATCACCGGCAAGCTGAAGCCGGACTCGGGCACGGTCCAGATCGGTGACACGGTCGAGCTGTGCTACGTCGACCAGGAGCGCGAGACCCTCGATCCCGACAAGACCGTCTGGCAGGAGGTGTCGGACGGCCAGGACGTGCTCAAGCTCGGCAAGTTCGAGGTCAACAGCCGCAGCTACCTGGCGAAGTTCAACTTCACGGGGCCGATGCAGCAGCAGACCGTCGGGTCGTTGTCGGGCGGCCAGCGCAATCGCGTGCAACTCGCGAAGATGCTGCGTCGCGGTGGCAACCTGATCCTGCTCGACGAGCCGACCAACGATCTCGACCTCGACACGCTCCGCGTGCTCGAGGAGGCGATCCAGCACTTCCCCGGCTGCATGGTCATCGTCAGCCACGACCGCTACTTCCTCGACCGCGTCTGCACGAAGATCCTCGACCTCGGCAACTACGAGCCGGGCAAGTTCCTCGACAGCCTGTGAGCGCGGCCGCGAACGGCGATCAGAACGCGGAGTGATCGACGGCCGCGAAGTCCGCCCCGCCGAGCTGGTAGCGCTGCTGCGCCTCTGCGAGCCCGCCGAGCGTCGGCCGGAAGTCGACGCGCACCGACAGGTTGTCGGTGATCAGGTCGTAGCCGACGATCAACGCGAGTCGCCAATCGAGGTCGTTCCGCGTCAGCCGCACCGTGTAATTGGCGAACTCGTCGCGGTCGAGGTCGTACAGCATGCGGCCGAACACCTCCCAACGCTGCCGCACCGGGACGATCGAGCCCAAGCCGATCTGACCGTCGGACGTGCGGTCGCGACGATACTCGGCGATCCAGCGGACGTCGCCGGTGCGCGTCTGCACGAAGTTATTGAAGGTGCGCAGCTCCCCGGCGTTCCAGTCCTGCTCGCCCTCGACGACGAGCTCGATCGGCACGCCGCTGAGCGACGCGGGAGCGCCGCGGAGCACTGCCTCGAACTCGAACAGACCGAGAGTGTCGCCGCCATTGTCGCGATCGGGATCGACGGCGACGTTCTGGGCCAGATCGAGCCACGCGACCTCGCGGGCGCGCGGCGACTCGCCACCGGCATTCTGCGTGCCACCGTCCTGGTACAGCACGCGCTGCAGCAACCCGAAGCGCAACCACGCGGATTCGTCGAGCGCGTCGACCTGGTCGAACTGCGGGAACCGGCTCGGAGCGTCGTCGACCGCGAAGCGATCGACGTAGCGGACCGTCGGTGACAGCACGTGGCGCAACAGCTCGCCGTCGCCGGGCAGGCGGAACGTGCGGGCGATGCGCGTGCCGAGCTCGGCGCCGGTCGCGAACGCGTAGCGGTCCTCGGAGCCGCCGCTCGCCGGCGCGGTCTCCTCGTACCAGGTCAGGCGGCCTTCGACGAACGGGCGCAGGTGCAGCGGGCCGAGCTGGAACGGTGCGGCGAGCTCGACGCGCTGGTCGATCCGCCAGGTCTCCTCGCCGGACGCCGCGAGGGGCGAGCGCGGGTCGTAGTTGGCGCGGAAGCGGGCCGCGTCGGTCGAGCTCGTCAGCAGCAGGTGGGCTCCGCCCGGCAGGTCGGCGATCGACTCCGAGAACCAATCGAGCGTCAGCCGAGGCTGCTCCTCGACGAAGCGGTCGGTCAGGCCGCGGTCGTCGCCGTAGGCGAAGTCGTCGAGGTTCCAGCGGCCGGTCAGCGTGCCGATCACGTTCTCCTCGACGTGCCGCAGGTGGACGCTCGTCTCCGGGCGCTCGGCGAGGAAGTAGTCGCCGCGGTCGAACTCCGACAGCGCAGCGGGATCGCTGGCGTCGAACAGCGTGAGGTCGAGCGTCGTCGCCTCGCTCAGGTGCACACGGTTCTCGGTGCGCACCAGGCTGCGGAAGTCGGCGTCGATCGGCGTGCCGTCCAGATTGCGGCGGATGTCGCGGATGTCGCGCCCGGTGTCGTCCATCAGGAACGCCTTGGCGCGGCCCTCGTACAGGTCGCCACCGCGATAGGTGAGCTCGGGGCGCAGCGGCAGGCCGCGCTTCTCGACGACGCCGACACCGAGCTGCCAGTCCCCGCGGAACTCCTCCCGCGCCCGTCCGGTCAGTGCTTCGTGCAGACTGCCGCCGGTCTCGTTCCACGAGCTGCCGAGCACGACGCGCAGCTCGGCGCCCTCGCGCTCGGAATAGCCGACGCTCGCGCTGCGGATCAGGTAGCTCTCCTTGTCGGACGTGAACCAGGTCTGATCCGGGATCGGCAGGATACGCAGGCTGCCGACCGCGAGCGTGCTGTCGCGCGTGCGGATCTCGAACTCGTCGCCGCGCTCGACGATCTCGATCTCGCCCGCGATCACCTCGAATTGGGGGACGCCGGCGCGGCTGGTCGTGACCGCGACGTCTCGACCGACGAAGCGACCCGATTGCCGCACGAGCTCGGGCGCCCGCAGCGTGACGATCAGCGGCCGCTGCTGCGTGTCGTCGACGAGGCGCAGGACCACATTGCGGGCGACCAGCCGGTCGTCGGCGAGCGACCAGGTCAGCTCGTCGGCGCGGAGCGCCTCGACGCCGTTGCGGATCACCGCGACGTCGCCTTCCAGATGGATCGAGCGGAACAGCTCGATCTGCAGGTCCGGCGGAGGCGGCCTGACGCCGGCACCGCGCAGTGAGCCGAGGAAGTCGAGCAACCGATCGCGCAGCGCCGCCGCGTCGACGCTGCGGCGCGAGGCGGGCAGCTCCGGCTCGCGGCGGGGCAGGCCACCTTCGCCCAGCGTGCGCGCGAACCGGATCGTCTCCGGGCGGTCGAGCACCAGCACGGCGCGGTCGGCGCGGACGTCGAGCCCGAGCCCCGGGGGGACGTAGCGCGCGCCGCCGGTGACGACCAGCTCGTCGACGTCGCCGAGCGTGCGGACCGTGACCCCGGCGGCCCACCACTCGCGCGGGGCGGCGGGCGCATCCTGGGCGCCGGCCGCGACGGTGAGGATCGTTGCGGCGACCGCGCTGCGCGCCGCCCTCATCGTGCGACCTCCGGCGTGCCGGAGCCGCGCAGGTTCCACGCGCGCAGCTCCAGCCGGCGGTAGTCGACGACGAAGTGCGAGCCGCGCAGGCGGCGGCCGCGCAGGTCGACGGTGACGTCGTTGCGCTCGCCGGCCAGCGCGCAGATCGACGTCGTGAAGTCGATGTCGACGCGGTCCGCGGCGGCGCGCAGGTCGCCGAGCGCGACCTGCGTGCCGGCGTCGGTGCGCACGCGCAGCAGCGCGCGGGTCTCCGGATCCCAGTCGAGGCGCACCTCGCTGGCGGCGAGATCGAGCCCGCCGGTGCGCACGGCCCCGTCGGAATCGAGCTCGAGCAGTCGCACCGGGCCGTCGAAGCGCAGGCCGTCGGTCGTCGAGCGGATCGCGCCGTCGCAGATCGCGCGCACGTTGCGCAAGGCACCCGCGCGCTCGGTGCCGGACCGCTCCCGCGCGCCGAGCAGGTCGACCTCGGGCAGCGCGCGGTCCTCCGCCAGCAGCGCGATGTCGGCGGTGCTCCGCGCGCTGTCGACGAGCGCACGGATGGTGTGCGCGCGGCCGCGGACGCGCTGGCCGTTCGAGGCGTCGAGATACTCGATCCGGGCCGGCAGCCCGCGCACGGTCGCGATGCCGGCCGCGGCGAGCACGTCGATGCGGTCGCCCTCGGCGGCGGCGACGAGCTCGCCCGCTGCGACCGGGTCCGCCGGCAGTGCGATCCGGCGCAGGTGGGCGGAGCCGCGCGCGACGAACCAGCCGTCGAGCACGGTCCGCTGCGCGAGCCACGGCATGCCGTGCCAGGCGGCGACCTCGGCCGGCACGAGCCCCGGCACCAGGCGCAGCTCGCGCGCCTCCAGCTCGACGGCGTGCGCGGGACCGCCGGGAGCGGCCGGTTCGACCAGGCGCGCGAACGCGGGCCGGCCGTCGGCGTAGCCGTCGACGCGCAGCGCGGCGCGATCGGTCCCATAGCCCACGACGACAATGCGCTCGCCGCGCACCAGCTCGGCGTCGCGCCACAGCTCCGCGCCCTCCGGTCCGGTCAGCGTCAGGCTGGCGTCGGCGAGCGTCAGCTCGGCGCAGCTGCCGCTCGCCCGGCGCCCGGCGAAGCTCAGCGCGAACGTGCACGCCGCACCGCGGACCGCCGCGGCCGCCAGCGAGCCGTCGGCCCGCACGCGCACGTCGAGGGTCTCGACCGCCGCGAGCTCCGCGTCGTCGTAGCGCAGCGCGACGTCACCCTGCGGCGAGCGGATCCGGATGGCCACGGCGCCGTCCGCGGCGCGCACCACACGGCACGCGCCGCTGCCGTCGAGCGTCAGCACGTGCCCGTCGCGCTCCTGCCGGAGCGCGAAGTGGTGTGCAGGGTCCGGCTCCGCAGGCCCGAGCTCGACCGTCTGCACGCCGGCGCACAGCATCGCGACGCAACCACCGTCGCCGCGCACCTCCAGGCCCCGCTGCCGCAGCTCGACCTCGCCGCGGCCGCGCGCCCAGGACAGGTCGTCGCGCCCGGGTGCGCGCTGGACGCGCATGCCGTCGCTCGCCGTGATGTCGAGGTCCGCACGGTCGTCCCGCACCGTCGTCGAACCTTCCGATGCGATCACAGGCGCCGCGGCGAAGCCGCCCGCCCGGCGCCAGCGGGCCAGCGGCGCGAAGCCGAACGCGCTGTGCACGTCGGCGAGAAGGGCACTCGGATCGAGCGCGTGCAGCGCCGTCGCGGCGGTGATGCTCAGGCCGCGCCGCTCGTCGACCAGCGCCGGCAGCCCGCGCGCGCTGACCGTGAACGGCCGGCCGGCCGGTGTCGGCACGGCCTCGAGTTCGCCGCAGCTGAGCCGCAGTCCGGCGCCGCGGACGCGCACCGGGCTGCCGGCGACGCGCAGCTCGAGCGGCGCGATGCCGCGCGCGGTTCCCGACTGGCCAGCCGGCGCGGCGAGCGCCGCGGTCTGGCGCCGGTGCAGCAGGACGAACGTCACCGCGAGCCGGTCGGCGGTCGCGACGACCGGCTCGCCGCCGTCGACCGACTCGGCGCGCACGCGGTCGGCGAGATCGAGCCGCGCGGCGCCGCTGCGCGGCTCCTCGCGGAAACCGAGCGAGCCGGCCGCGCGCAGCGTCGAGCTGCCGTACTCGACCAGCGGCTCGCTGCGGATCGTCAGCGACACGTCGCCGTCGCGGTCGCGCGCCGGTAGCAGCCCGGTCGCACCGCGGCCCGACGCGACCGCCGGCACTACGGCGTCGAGCGTCGCGCGGAACGGCTCTGCCGGCGAGGGCGTCGCGAAGCTGAGCCCGTCGTCGGAGTGGCGCGCCCGCAGGCGGCCGACCTCGAAGTGCAGGTCGCCGCCCGACGCGTCGCGGTCGAGCGAGCGCGCCTCGACGTCGAACAGCTCCATGTCGCGGTCCTCGCGGATCGACGGCGCGCCATCGTCGTCGCGCCCGATCGTCACGAGTGCCTCGCGCGCGTGCACGGCGGCGACCGGGTGCGCCGTGGCCTCGGCGGCCTCGCCGCGCACGCGGAACAGCTCCGACTGCACGTCGCGGAGTTGCACGAGGTCCTCGTCGACCGTCTCGCTGTCGCCGAAGCGCACGATCCACTGCGGCAGGAACAGCACGGTGCCGTCCGGCAGCGTGCGTTCGACGTCGCGGCGGAAGCGACCCGCCCCGGAGATCGACACGGCGACCGGCGAGCGCCCCTCGGCGCCCTCGTAGCCGCCGACCACCACGCCGCTGCGCGCGTCACCGGACTGCCGGAACGGCTCACCGCGGCTGCCAGCCTCGGTGTTGAGGAAGTTCTCCGAGCCGATCGCGAAGTGCAGCACCGCGAGTCCGGCCGCGAACAGGACGCCGGCGATCGCCAGGCGGCGGATCACGGCCGGCCGCCCCGCGCGACGATCCGGTCCCACGCGCCGCGCGCGCGCAGCAGCAGCTCGACCACCTCGCGCACCGCGCCCTCGCCGCCGCGGCACTGCGTGACGAGGTGTACGCGCTCGCGCACCTCGGGGCGCGCGTTGGCCGGTGCGATCGACACACCCGCGCGGGCGAGCATCGGCAGGTCGAGCAGGTCGTCGCCGATGCAGGCGACCTCCTCGGCCTCGACGCCCTGGCTGTGCAGCATCTCCTCGAACACCGGCAGCTTGTCGAGGTGGCCGAGCCGCACCTCGTGCACGCCGAGCTCGGCGGCGCGGTCTGCCACGACCCTGGCGCGGCGCCCCGACAGGAAGCCGGTCAGCCCACCGGCGCGGTGCCAGTAGACGATCCCGGCGGCGTCGTGCACGTGGAAGCTCTTCACCTCGTTGCCGGAGTGGTCGAACTGGATGCGGCCGTCGGTCAGCACGCCGTCCACGTCGGTGATCAGCATGCGCACGTCGCGCAGGCGGGCGGGGTCGAGCGGCGTCATCCGATGCGCAGGTCGAGGAGGTCCTGGACGTCGAGCAGGCCGAGCACGCGCTCCCGTTCGTCGACGACCGGGAGCTGGTCGACACGGAGCTGGTGCAGGAAGGCGACGGCCTCCAGCGCGAAGGTATCCGGCGGGATGGTCCGCGGCGCGCGCGTCATCACCGCGTCGATCCGCAGTGTGTCGACGTCCCGCCCGTGGCCCTGCTCCAGCAGCCGGCGCAGGTCACCGTCGGTGAAGAAGCCGAGCAGCCGGCCCGTGGCGTCGACGATGCTGGTCGCGCCGGGGCGGCCCGGGGTCCGCGTCATCACCGACAGCGCCTCGAGCACCGTCGCGCCGGAGCGCACCATCGGGTTGCGATCGCCGGTGCGCATCAGCTCCTCGACGCGCATCAGGCGGCGGCCGAGATCGCCGCCCGGGTGGAAGCGCGCGAAGTCCTCGGGCCCGAACCGGCGCCCCTCCTGGACGACGATCGCGAGCGCGTCGCCGAGCGCGAGCATCGCGGTCGTCGAGGCGGTCGGTGCGAGCGCCAGCGAGCCGGCCTCGGCGATCGGGCCGAGCTCGAGCACGAGGTCGGCGTGGCGTGCGAGCGGCGACTCGCGCGACTGCGTCATCGCGACCACCGTGCAGCCGGCGGCCTTGACCGGAGCGAGCAGGCGCAGCACCTCGTCGGTCGTGCCGGACTTCGACAGCGCGAGCAGCAGGTCGCCCGGCGACACGCGGCCGAGGTCGCCGTGGATCGCCTCGGCGGGGTGCAGGTAGATCGAGTTCGTGCCGGTCGACGCGAAGGTGGCCGACAGCTTCTGCGCGATGATCCCGGCCTTCCCCATGCCGGCCGTCACCACGCGCCCGTCGAGCGCGAGGATGCGATCGACGGCGGCCAGGAAGTCGGTGCCGATCCGCTCGCCGACGCCACGCACGGCGGCCGCCTCGCTCGCGACGATCTCGCGCGCTCGTTCGATCCTCGGATCCATCTCGGGAGCGTGTGGTGCGGGCACGACGCCCGCGCTGCGCAGCTGGAGTGGAGAGCCGGGCGGGGACGACCCGGGCCGGTGGATGGCGGGTCCAGCCCGCGCGGCCAGCCCGGATGATCCACGAACTCCCTGCCGCGGTCACGCGCGTCGACGGCTGGCGCGACCTCGCGACGGGATCTCGTGGATCAACCGGGCTAGACTCTAGCGCGCATGACGTACCGGGTCGAACTGCCGGTCTTCTGTGGGCCGCTCGATCTGCTGCTGCACCTCGTGAAGCAGCAGGAGGTCGACATCCACGAGATCCGGATCGCCTCGATCCTCGACCAGTACCTCGCCTACCTCGAGGTGCTCGAGGCACTCGACCTGACCGATCTCGGCGACTTCCTCGTGCTCGCCAGCACGCTGATGGAGATCAAGTCGCGCGAGATGCTGCCGCGCGAGGAGGTCGACCTCGACGACGAGTTCGATCCGAAGGACGACCTGATCCGCCGGCTGCTGGAGTACAAGCGCTTCCGCGACGTGTCGCGCCGGCTCGAGCGCTTCGCCGCGCGGCGCGCGCGCATGTTCGATGTCGCGATCCCGCTGCCCGACGAGGTCGATCGCGCGCACCGCGAGCAGGAGGAGGACGAGGAGCTGCTCGATCTCGGCGATATCGAGATCTGGACGCTGACGGCCGCCTTCGCGCGGCTGATGGCGGAGACCGGGCAGCAGGCCGCCAGCATGTCGATCGGTGTCGACCGGCGGAACGTCGCCTACTACGCCGAGCTGCTGCTGCAGAAGGTGCGCGACGGGCAGGAGCGCGAGTTCGTGTCGCTGTTCGAGCGTGAGGGCGGCCGCTACGGGCTGATCGGGACCTTCATCGCGATCCTCGAGATGATGAAGCAGGGCGTGCTGCGTGCGCACCAGCGCGAGCAGCACGGCGACATCCTGGTGGTGTTCGTCGGCGACCCCACGCTCACGGCGGAGCGCATCCTGTCCGGTGGCGAGCGCCTGGATGCCGACGACCACGAGCCCGCGCCGAGCGTCGAGCGGCGTGCGCCGGTCGTGCTGCCGCGGCCGCCGGCCGCCGCTGCGCGCGGCGGTGCCGCGGCCCAGGGTGCCGAGGCTGGCGCCGAGGCTGGCGCCGACTGAACGGGCGGCGCGCTGGTCAGCCCGCTGCTTCCGGCGCGGAGCAGCCGGCGGCGGCCAGCGCGCCGAGCATGGTGCGCTCGTCGGCGGCATCGAACGCCTCGCGCTCCTGGTGGCACCAGCGCCCCCACAGCTCGGCGGCGCCGAGCGCCTGCGGGAAGTGCGGGTGCGGCGTCTCGACCGGGGAGCGCGGGTAGAGCCAGGTCACTCCGTCCTGGTCGACGAGGTTGAAGGCCGGCACCGCGCGCATCTGCAGCAGGCGGGCGGCGGCCGTGGCGCGCGCCTCGAGCGGACCGCGGATCCCGACGAGCAGGGCGGGGAACGGCGCCGCCGCGCGGAGCAGCTCGAGGCCGGCCGGCAGCTCCGCACCGTCGGGCGGCGTCCACGCTGCGAGCGGCAGTCCGGCCAGGAACGCCTCGCGCCCGTCGACCAGGTGCACGTGCGCGTGCGCGATGGATGCCGCCGCGCCGATCGAGTTGCCGAGCACCGCGGCCCCGCGCGGCTCCGCCAGGCGGTAGGCGGTCGCCAGCATCGTGCGGTCGGGCTCGCGCTGCGGAGTGCGCGCCCACAGCAGCAGGTGGCGGTCGGCGAACGGGTGACGGTTCGGGGTCAACGCGTGGCGCGCGTCGCTCCAGACGGTCTCCTCGGCGAGGATCGTCGGGACGTGGCTCGGTGGGAACGGCGGCCGCGCGGCGCTCGGTGCACCGCGGCGCGCGCGGCGTCCGGGTAGCCACAGCAGCGCGACCGGAGCGCCGCACAGCGGTACCTCGCGGCGCGCGGCGGGTGCGAAGTCGGTGCTCGGAACGAGGCGGAACGGGTCGGCGGGCAGCGGTTCCATCGCGGGGGCGCGCGCGGCGGGCAGCCGGGCTCGGTTTGCAGGCGCCGAGCCGCGAGGTTAGCCTGCCACCCCCCTGGAGTGCGTCGGTGAAGGTCGCGCGGACAAGCCTCGCGGCCCGGGATCGCGCGCGGCTCGGGGCCAGCAGGTTGGCCGTGAAGATCGTCTTCTTCGGATGTGGTGACTACGCCCGACCCTCGTTGCGGGCCCTCGTCGAAGGCGGGTTCCGACCGGAGCTGGTCGTGACCAAGCCGGACGCGCCGCGCGGCCGGGGTCGCAAGATCTACCCGCAGGAAGTGCGGCTCGAGGCCGAGGAGCTCGGCCTGACGTGTGCGCAGCCCGAGGACCCGCACGCGCCCGAGTTCGTCGCGGAACTCCGCAGCCTCGCGCCGACGGTCGGCATCGTCGTCAGCTACGGCGTGATCCTGAAGCCGGTGCTGATCGACCTGCCGCCGAAGGGCCTGCTCAATGCGCACGCGTCGCTGCTGCCCGCGTATCGCGGCGCCGCGCCGGTCGAGCACGCGATCCGCGCCGGCGAGACGCGCACCGGGGTGACCATCATGCGCATCGTGCCGGAGCTCGATGCCGGCGACGTGCTGCTGCGGAAGCCGACCGATATCGGACCGCGCGAGACGGCCGGCGAGCTGCGCGACCGCATGGCGGAGCTGTCCGGCGTCGCGCTGTGCGAGGCGCTCGAGCTCGTGCGCGACGGCCGCGACACCTACGCGCCGCAGGATCACACGCAGGCGACCCGCGCGCCGAAGATCGAGAAGCCGGACGGCGTGATCGACTGGGGTCGCCCGGCGGTCCAGATCGATCGGCTCGTGCGCGCGATGACGCCGAAGCCGGGCGCGCAGACGCGGCTCGGCGCGAAGCGCTACATCGTGATCTCGGCGGAGGTCGAGGACGACCTCTACGGCATGGGCATGCCGGGAGGCATCCTGTCGGCCGGCGAGGAGGGCATCCGCGTCTGCACCGGCAAGGACCTGCTGCGCATCATCCGCATCAAGCCGGACAATGGCCGCAACATGTCGGCCGGCGAATTCGTGCGCGGCCATCCGCTGCCCCCGGACGCGCGGTTCACGTGAGCGGCGCCCGCCGTCGCCCGCGCGCCCATGCGGCGCGCAGCGAGCCGGCGCCGCCGTCGTCGCGCCGCGCCGCCGTCGATGCGCTCGCCGCGTGGCTCGCCGACCCGGAGCGGCGGGTCGGCGCGGAAGTCGAGCGGCTGACGCCCGCGCTCGACGCCCGCGACCGCGCCCTCGCGCGCGAGGTCGCGCTCGGCGCCGTCCGGCGCCTGCGGCTGCTCGACTACCTGCTCGCCGCGCTGTGCGAGCGCGGCATGCCGACCTCGCCGGTGCTGCGCGCGGCGCTCTACGCGGGGGCGTTCCAGCTGCTGTTCCTCGACCGCGTGCCGCCGCACGCGGCGGTCGCCGAGACCGTCGGTGCGATCGCCGCGGCGCGGCGCGGCTTCGTCAACGCGGTGCTGCGCCGGCTGGCCCGCGCGCTCGTGCCGGTCGCGGAGGCCGGTGACGTCTCCGGTGCCGACTGGCTGCGCTGCGCCGGCGATCGCGCGCTGCGCTGCGCTGCGCCGCTGCCGGACCCGACCGCCGAGCCGCTCGCGCACGCGGCGCTGTGCGCGAGCCTGCCGGACTGGCTGGTGCGCCGCTGGGCGGCCCGCTTCGGCCCGGAGGTCGCACGGCAGCTCTGCGTGGCGTCGATCGCGACGCCGGGCGTCCACCTGCGCGCCGTCGGCCACGACGGCGCCGAGCTGTGTGCGCGCCTGCGCGACGAGGGCGTCGCGGTCGAGCCGGAGCCGGCGTCGCCGCGGTCGGTGCGCTGGTCGGGGGAGCCGCCGTCGCCGCTGGCCGGGGCCGCCTTCCGCGACGGCTGGTTCGTCGTGCAGGACCCGACTGCCGCGGCGGCCGCCGACGCGCTCGGCGTGGAGGCCGGCGACGTCGTGCTCGACCTGTGCGCGGCGCCCGGCACGAAGACCGCGCTGCTCGCCGAGCGGGCCGGCCCGGCCGGGCGCGTGCTCGCGCACGACATCAGTGCGGAACGCATGCAGCGCGTGCAGCAGAACGTCGCGCGGCTGCGGCTCGCCAACGTCGAGCTGCGCACGGCGCTCGGCGACCTGCCGCCGCTCGACCGCGTGCTGGTCGACGTGCCCTGCTCGAACACCGGCGTGCTGGCGCGACGCGTCGAGGTGCGGCACCGGCTCGATCCCGGGGCGCTGCTGGCGCTCGGCGACCTGCAGCGCGAACTGCTCGACCGCGCGCTCGGACTCGTCCGGCCCGGTGGCACCGTCGTCTACGCGACCTGCAGCATCGAGCACGAGGAGAACGCGGGCGTCGTCGCCGACGTGCTGGCCGCGCACCCCGGCCGTGCCGAGCTGCTGGCGGAGCGACTGACGATGCCCGCACCGCCGCAGCACGACGGCGGTTATCACGCGATCCTGCACCGGACGGTCCGCGCGCCTGGATGATCCCCGCGAGCGCGTCGCGGGTTCGCGCCAGCCGGCGACGCGACCGACCGCAGCAGGGATCTCGCGGATCATCCGGGCTAACCTGGATCGCCCCTCGCAGACCACCAGCACCTCCGAACATGGCAGCACGACGCACCGCCTCGCGCGCGACCAGCGCGCGCCGCAGCTCTCCCTCCAGCCGCTCGGCAGCCCGCACGGGCGGCGGCAACAGCGGGCTACTGATCGGCGGCGTGCTCGCCGTCGTGCTCGTCGTGGTGGTGTTCGTCGTGGCCGGCGGTGGCGACGGTGACGGCGGCGCGACGGCTGGCCCACCGGCCGGCGCGACGCCGTCCGCCGCGTCGACGCCCGCACCGGCGGCGCCGCGGTCGACCCCGTCGAACTCGTCGCTCGCCGCCGAGTCCGCGCGCGCCGGCAAGACGCCCGACCGCGCCGCGCCGGCGATCGCCGCCGCCGATCTGCAGGCGGCAGCCGGGTATTACGAAGCCGCGAAGGAGCTGTGGAACAAGGGGCAGACGGCTCGCTCCGCCGGGGGTCGATCCGAGGAGTACACCGAGTCGATCCAGGCCGCGTTCGACGAGATGCAGAAGTGCTACGAGGCGCTGCGCCGCTACACGACCTGGTTCGAGGAGGCCGACATGGGCGGCTGGGCGATGCCCGGCGAATACGTCGCGCTGCAGCGGCGGCTCGGCGAGTACGACAAGCTGAATCAGCGCATCAAGAAGGTGATGCAGCTCCGGTGACCGGCGCACGCCGCGCATGCGACTCGGCTTCAACACCAATGGGCTGCAGAGCCACCGTCTCGACGATGCGCTGCGGCTGCTCGCCGATCACGGCTTCGAGTGGGTCGCGCTGACGCCTGACGTCGGCCATCTCGACCCGCTGCGCTGCACGCCGCGCGAGATCGATGCGGTCGCGGCGCGACTGGCGGAGCTGTCGTTGGGCGTGACGATCGAGACCGGCGCCCGCTTCGTGCTCGATCCGTCTCGCAAGCACGAACCGACGCTGATGACCGCCGACCCGGTCGGCGTCGCGCGGCGGATCGACTACTACGCGCGCTGCGCGGCGCTCGGTGCGGCGCTCGGCGCGCGCGTCGTTTCGTTCTGGGCGGGCGTCGACCGCGCACCGGGTCCGCGGAGCGCCGAGCGGTTGACCGACGGCGTGCGCCGCGCGGCGGACGCGATCCGCGCCGCGGGTCTCGATCCCGCGCTGGAGCCGGAGCCCGGGATGGCGGTCGAGGACCTGGCCGGGTTCGACCGTCTGTGCGCAGCGCTCGGTGGCTCGGCGCCGGCGCTGTGCCTCGACGTCGGGCACCTGTTCGTCACCGAGCGCGCAGACCCGGTCGCGCTGTGCCGGCAGCGCGCCGCACGCTGTGCGCAGGTCCATCTCGAAGACGTGCGCCGCGGGGTGCACGAGCACCTCGAGCCGGGCGCGGGCGAGGTCCCGTTCCCCGCGGTGCTCGACGCACTGCACGACGGCGGCTACGCCGGGCCGGTCTGCTTCGAGCTGTCGCGGTCGAGCCACCGGGCACCGGACGCGGTCGCCGCGTGCCGCGCGGTGTGGGACGCGTGGCGCGGCGCGCGCTGACCCCGACCCGACGGGGACCCTGCGCCTGCACTCTGGCCGCACGTCTCCGGGCAGGGTACGGTGCGCAACCGTGACCCCGCTGGGCGCAACCCGAACGTCCCCAGGGTGAGACGACCATGCCGCGACGAGCCCCGACGATCCAGGCGCCCATTCCCGACGACGTCTCCGCGCATCATCCCGCGCGCCGGGATTGCCCGACGCTGCCTGGTGACGGCCGCTCGCTGATCACGCACCGCATCGATGCGCCGCTGTGCTCGAAGCGGCAGAACGAGCACTACCACCGCTGTCATCGGTGCGTCTACCGCGGGCGTCCGCTCGACTGGACCTACGATCTCCCGGCACCGTTCACGCCGGCCGCGTCGGGCTCGAAGGCGAAGCCGAAGGTCGGCAGGGCGAAGCCGGTCAGCGAGCGCAGCGCGGGCGCGTGAGCGCCGCCGGTCACCGCCGCGCTGCCGGCGGGCGGGAGTCGGTCAGAGCCCGAACCGACCGCGGATCTCACGGAGGGCTTGCTCTGCCTCGGTGAAGCGCGAACGGAGCTGGTCGGCGCAGGCCCTGGCCGCGACGGCGTCGCGGTTGTGACCGGCGATCTGCAGCTGCTCGGCCAGGTCCTGCACGTAGCTCGCGCCGAGGTTGCCGGCGGAGCTCTTCAGCGCGTGCGCGGCGCGCTCGACGGCGTCGAGGTCACCCGCGGCCAGACCCTCGAGGATCGTCTGCACCTTGAGCGGGCCGTCCTCGAGGAACATGTCGATGAGGTCGACCAGCAGCTCCGGATCGTCCTCGCCGGAGATGTCGAGCAGCTCCTGGACGATGTCCATGTCGATCGCGGGGTCGGTCATGCGGTGGCCTCAGCCGTCGTGACGGTCGCACCCGTCTCATCGGCCCCGCGGCCGGCGCGGCTTGACCCGCGCCGGCTCCCCGGAGGGCGCCACGCCTGCAGGGAGCGACACTGCAGGGAGCGACACCGCAGTGAGCGACACCGCCGGACTGGCCGCAGCGCGCGCCTCAGTTCGCCTCGAGGTCGCGGAAGAAGCTCTGCGTGTCCTCGAGGTTCTTCAGGTACAGGTGCCAGTCGAGGCGCGCATCGGTGTCGATGCGCTCGTCCGCGATCGCCGCGCCGAACAGCTGGTTGACGACCCAGTCGCTCAGCGAGGCCTCACCGGTCAGGTCGCGCCCTTCGACCAGCGATTCGATCTGCAGGATCTCCGCGCGGCGCAGCCGGCCGTGCGGATCGACGAGACGCCGACTGCGGACCAGCGAGAGCTCGTCGGCGCTGCACAGGCGCAGCAGGTCGGCGACGTCCGCGTAGGCGTTGCCCTCGTAGAGCTCCTTGAACAGCAGGTGCACGACCACGATCTGCTCGTCGTCGTCGAGGTGGTGCTCGCGGAAGAAGCGCACCGCGGGGAACTCGGTGGCGTCGGGGGTGTTCGCGAGCCGCGCGTCGATGCGGTGCCGGAACTGCTCGATGCGCCGCGTCAGCTGGCGACCGAGCGCGTGGCCACCACCGGCGTGCACGCGGTCCCAGCGCTCATGGTGGAACACCCGCTCGCTGCGGTGCTTGTAGAGGTTGTGGAGGATGCGCAGGTCGACCAGGTACTCGTGGTTGCCCGCGTACGTCAGCCGCGCGCCGCTGCGGTCCTCGACCACCAGACCGGCGATCTCGTCGCGGAACGCGATCAACGCGTCTTCGGAGATTCGGAAGCGCGCGCCGAGCAGATCGTCGGCCGCGACGTCCTCCTGATCCTGCAGCACGACGACGCCGCTCGCGCGGAGCACGCCGTCCTCGCGCAGGAGGTCGATGCCGGCGAGCACGTCGAACGAGTTCTCGAACACCGAGGAAAGCAGTGCGCGACCCTCGGTGGCGGGGTCCTCGGAGCGGAGGTGGCGCTGCAGCAGTGTCGCGAGCAGCTGGAAGTGCACGAGGTCGAAGCGGAACTCGCGAAGGAGCTGGGCGAGCGGACCGTGGAACCGATACTTCTGCAGATCGCGCGCGAGGCGATCCCGCTTCGTGCGCTCTTGCCGCCGCAGGCGCGACCGCGCGTCACGCGCGAGCTGACCACCGGCCAGCTGCGTGCGGATGCGCTGCAGGTCGTCGCACAGATCGAGCAGCTGCCGCAGTGCGACTCCTCGTCGGGAGGCCTTCATAAGTGATTGTCAGTCAGAAATTAGCACCAGCCGAAGCGGCGAGCCGTCCACCATTACCGGCGCGCTCCGGCCGGTGCAAGACGGGGTGTCGGCAGCGTCCCGGGGAGCTTCCCAGGGTCCGCTCGGAACCCGTTGCCCAGCAAGGTCCGCCGTCTTGGATGCGCTGGGCCGCAAGGATCGAGGTCGGGAATGTCTCCTGATTCTTCTCGGGTCCGGCCCGGAGTCCTCCTTGGGGAGATCACCGGGTTGGTGGTCGTCGCCTGGGTCGTGTTCCTGACCCTGCGCGCCCACCTGCTCGAGCGTTACCGGGTCAGCTCGCACAGCATGGAGCCCGCGCTACACGGCGCCGAAGGTGACGAAGTGGGCGACGTGCTGCTCGTCGACCGGTCGCTCGGTTGGCGCGGCACGCCGCTGCACCGCTTCGACGTCGTCGTCGTGCGCAACCGCATCGATCCGGATGGCGACCAGCTCGTGAAGCGCGTCATGGCGTCGGGACCGGCGACCGTCGAGTTCCGCAACGGCGACCTGTGGGTGCGGGATGCTGGTAGCGCGATCGCGCGCGTGGTCGTCAAGGACCCGGTGCGCCAGCGCGACATGCTGCCGGTCGCGCTGTGGCTCGAGCCGCGCGACCCGAGCGCGGTCCGCGAGCTGGCTGCGGACGCGTGCTGGAGCGTCGTCGCGGGCTCGTTCGAACTTGTGGCGTGCGCCGAGGCGGAGCTCGCGGCGTCGCGCACGGCCGCGGCGTGCGACGCGCGCGGCCGGGTCCGTCCCCCGGGCCACCTGTCGCTCGCGCGGCCGGTCGACAGCTCGTTCCTCGACTCACGCGGCCGGCGCCGCGGCGCGCTGGGACGCTGGCCGCGCGATCTCGGGATCGAGATCGTCGCGCGTCCCGGACCCGGCCTCACCGCGGTGCATCTCGTGCACCAGTACCAGGACGTGCTGCACGCGGTGCGGATCGGCCTCGATGGCGAGGGGCGCTTCCTGCGGATGGGGCGCGAGGACGGGCCGCGCTTCGCGCTGCCGCCGTGGCCGCGCGACGGTGCGCCGCGCGCGTTGTGGTTCGGCTACCTCGACGGCCGCTTCTTCGTCGTGGTCGACGGCCGGTTGGTCGCCGAGTGGGTGGTGCCGCTTCCCGACCGCGGCACGCGGCAGCCGACGCCGGGCGAGCCGTACCGGCGGCCGGACCCGAACCTGTTGCACGTCGGCGCGGCCGGCGCGCCGGGAGCCGTGCTGTGGATCGACGCGATCACGGTACGGCACGACCCGTACGTGCCCGCCGAGGATCGGCCGTTCGAGCTCGAGGTCGGCGACCTGTTCCTGCTCGGCGACAACGTGCACGAGAGCACCGACTCGCGCGACCTGGTCGGGGAGTCGTTCCGTGTCGAGGACGTCGTCGGTCGCGCGGTCGCGATCCTCGCTCCCGTGGCGCGGGCCCGCTGGTTCGCGCCGAATCCGTGACGCCGCGCGCGCGGCACGATAGGTCTCCGACGTCGCCGCGCGGGCGACGTCCCGCCGGAATCCCCTCGCATGATCGCCGCCGCGTTCCTCGCCGCCGTCCTTCCCCAGGTCGACCCGTCCGCTGCACAGCAGCAGCCGCGCGCCCCCGAGCCCCTGCCGATCCCGCGGACGCTGATCCTGCGCCGCGGTGACCACCGGATCGACGTGGACGGCAACCTGCAGGACTGGCCCGAGCTGCCGCCGATCCTCGTCGACGACCTCCGCCAGCTGTCGGGCACGGCGCTCGGCGCACTGCGCGGTCGCGATGACCTCGCCGCGCGCCTGTTCGCCATGTGGGACGACGATGCGCTGTACCTCGCGGCCGTCGTGCTGGACGACTGGCATGTCCGGCTGACCCGCCAGAGCCCGCAACAGCTGGAGATCCCGCCGGCCGACGCGCTGACCATCACGATCGATCCGAATCGCGACACGGAGGGTATCGGCCCCGACCGCGGCCGCGAGGACGACGTGACGATCTGGCTGGCCGACGTCGAAGACCAGGGCAGCAAGGTGATCGCGTGGGACACCTATCGCGGTTCGGCGTCGTTCGTCGAGGGCGCCGAGGCGCGCGTGGGCCGCGACGACGAACGGCGTACGACGATCTACGAGCTGCGATTGCCGTGGGCGGAGGTGCTCGGCAACGGCCGCCATCCCGAGCCGCGCACGGTGTTCGACGTGCAATTCGTGTTCGATGACTTCGACGAGCCCACCGACCCGATGCCGCAGACGCGCGCCGGCTGGAACTTCGGGATGGGCACGCGCATCGACCCGGGGCTGTTCGGCTCGGCGATGCTGGCGGACGTGACCCCGGACGAGCTGGGGGTCGGCGGCTTCCCGATGCCTGCGTTCCCGGAGCCTGCCCCGCGCACCGTTCCGCTGCCGCCGGCACCGGAGTATTGGGCGGACCTGCGCCGCCGCCTGCAGGCGACCACACCCGTGGTGGTCGAGCGCGCGGTCGTCGATCCGTCCGCGGCGGGTGGTACCGAGCGCCGCGACGCGCTCCAGGAGCTGGAGCGACACCTGGCGGACTTCCCGCGGGTGGACTTCCTGCGGTTCCAGATGTGTGTCGACCGGCGCATGAACCGTGAATGCGCCGGGATCGCCGCCGCGGGGTTGCCGTCGTTCTGGGACGCGGTGCTGACCGGCATGCAACCGGCGCTCGAAGCGCCACCGCCGGACACCGGCTATCGCCTGATCCGACTCCCGCAGGGCGGTTGGGTGGTGCGCAGTCGGACTGCGACGTTCGCGATCGACCCGGCCGGGTATGGCGTCGACAAGTCGCTGGACGAGCTGGTCGACTTCGTGCTGCTCACGTGCGCGATCGACCCGTCGCGGCGCAACGACCAGCTCGCGTTGCGCCTGCTCGGCGGCACGCCGAGGCGCCGCATCCTGCAACACCTCGCGACGCATCTGCCGGCGTTCTCGGCCTCGGATCAGGTCCTCGTCGTGCCCGGCAACCGCATCGACATCGCCGATCTGACCGTCGACGTGATCGGTCGAAAGGACGCGGACGGCCACGTGTCGTCGACGGTCGGATACTGGATCCGTTGGCCGGACGGCAGTGATCTCGTCGTCTCCGCACTGGAGTTGGACGAGACCTCCCGTACGCCCGACGACCGGGTAGAGGCGCTGCTGCTGTCGCCGCACCACCCGCGCGCGCGGATCGTCGCGCAGCGCCTGCAACCGGACCTGGTCGTGCTCGACGACGTCCTGCAATGCTCCGTCACGCCGGGCAGCGCCGGCCGCGTGCCGCTCGACGCCGCGTGGGCGCTCCAGGCCGGATTGCGCCCGCTTCGCTCGCTGTTGCTGGCGCCGGGTGAATCGCAGGACGTGGCGCCCGCTCGGGACTGAACGGGATTCCCCGGAGTGGCGGATTCCCCGCCAACCGAGCGCCCGATTGCGGGAGGGCGCAGGCTGCAGGGGCCGTGCTGCGCACCGATTCCCATCAGCCGGGTCCGGCGCATGTCGGGGTGATTCCCGGCCGCAGTGACGGTCGCCGATCCGGCAACTGGGCGGCGTGCATTCGGCGCCGTCGGGCGGCGGCGGTCGGGGTTTTCACTGCGCGCGATGCAGTGGCATTCCTGGCGCACACCCGTGCCGTTGTCGTGTGGATCGGTGTGGATGCCGTGTCGAAAAAGCGACGTGCGGTCCGGGATGCCTGTTGACGACCATAGTGGAAACGCGCATCTTGGATTTGATTCGGTCAGCGCGGCTCCGCAACGACAACCGCTCACTTCCACCACGGAGCCGTCCGTTCAAGAGCCTGGAGGAATCGCACATGGCAGCCCGCAAGTCGAAGCCGGCCTACGAATTCGTTCTCGATGTGCTTCGCAAGAACACCGGTGCTTCGTTCGCCGAGGTCAAGGCAGCGGCCGATCGCCGCGGCCTGAAGATCTTCCCGATCATGTATGGCCGCGCGAAGAAGCAGCTCGGCCTGATCGCGCCGAAGGGCGGCCGCAAGGCCGCGGTTCGCAAGGCCGCTGGCCGCAAGGCTGCGGCAGCTCCGAAGGCCGCGCCGGCGCGCGGTCGGGGCCGCAAGGCCAAGGTGACGCGCGCGCCGCGCGCTGCCGCGGCCGGCATGGGTGACGGCCTCGATGCCGTGATCCAGGCGATGCGCCACAACGAGACGGAGCGCGAGCGGCTGCACAGCGCGCTGCTGAAGATCAAGGCGATCCTCGACGCGGTCGTCTGAGCCGCGGTCGCGCCGGCGTCCGCCGCGCGGCGACCCGCTGTCTTCGTTTCCCGTGGCCTCAGTCGGCGCCCAGGATCGTCGCCATGTCGGCGGCATCCCGGGCCGATTGACGGCGGACCTCGTCGGTCCATGCCGCCGTCAGCCGCAGCGTCACGGGACCCGCGCCGTCGCGCCCGGGGTGCCCGAGAGGCGTACCGTCGACCTGCACAATGGGCGCCAGGTCGCGCAGGGTGCCAGTGAGGAATGCCTCGTCGGCGGCGCGGAACTCCGCGACCCGAATGGGGCGCTCCTCGATCGGGATGCCGGTGCGGTCCGCTGCGGCGAACAACAGTCCGCGCGTCACGCCCGCGAGCAGGCCGGTCGACAGCGGCGGGGTCACGACGCGATCGCCGAACACCGCGAACACGTTCGCAGTCGACGCTTCGCTGACCTGCCCGTCGGCCTCGACGAACACGCAGTCCGTCGCGCCCGCCCGGCGCGCCTCGGCCAGCCCGAGCAGATTGCCGAGGTAGCTGCCGGACTTGATCGACGGATCGCGGCGATCGCCGCCGGCGTCGAGTCGACGCGGGACCAGCGCGACCTTCGCCGGACGGCCGCCGCGCGGCTCTGTCAGCGTGCGCGCGATCACCACGACGCGCGGTGGTCCGACGGCGAAGGCGGGGTCCAGTGCGATCTCCCGGGTGTCGCCGCGCGTGACGATCAATCGGACGTATTCGCCGTGCGGCGGTGGCGGCCCACACGCGCGACCGGCCGCGAGCGTCGCGGCGATCGCCCGCAGCAGGTCCGCGTCGGCGGGCATGCGGTCGAGGGCGATGCCGGTGGCCGACGCGCGCAGCCGTGCGAGGTGCGCACGCCAGGCGAACGGCACGCCGCCGCGGGTCCGCAGCACCTCGTAGACGGAGTCGGCAAACAGGAAGCCGCGATCCAGCACCGGGATCGTCGCGTCGGTCTCGGGCAGGATCCTCCCGTCGACGGAGCACACGTCGGGCATGCGCCGCAGCATCGCGGTCGGGCCGATCCGGCGGAAGCGCGACCCGACCATGGTGTGACCCGCGCGCGGTCGGGTCGGCCCGGACGCGTCGGCAGACACCGCCGCGAGAGCGTGCAAGGCCGTAGCTGGCAAGGACTAGGAGGCCGTGGTCACGGAGGGCGCGGCCCCCCGGCGCGCAGCTCTCTCACGACGACGATGCCAGCCCGCGACGTGCGCGATCGCAGCCGGGAACTCGGGGATCGCGCGGGCGAGCCCGGACGATCCGCGCGGTCCCGTGGCGAGGTTGCGCAAGTCGTTGGTTGGCGAGGAGTCGAGTCGGTTCCGCGCGCAGGCGTGTTCGGGCGACACGTCGAGCGCGGGTTCGGCTCGACGACGACGCCAGCGGGCGACGTGCGCGACCGCAGCCGGGAACTCGCGGATCGTCCGGGCTAGGATGCCGGGCGTCTCGACCAGAACATGTGCGGCTTCATCTCGATCATGGGTCCGGAAGGATCCGACGTGATCCAGGAGGTCCTGACCGGACTCCTGGCCATCCAGCATCGCGGCCAGGACGCCGCCGGCGTCGTCACGTGCGGGGACCGCTTCCAGGCGAAGAAGGGTCTCGGGCTCGTCCGCGACGTCTTCGAGCCGCGCCACCTCGAGCGCCTGCGCGGCCCGATGGCCGTCGGTCACGTGCGCTATCCGACTGTCGGCGGCAACGAGGACGCCGACGTCCAGCCGTTCTGGGTCGATTTCCCGGTCGGCATCGCGATGGCGCACAACGGGAACGTCACGAACTTCCACGAGCTGCGCCGCGACTACTTCCCGCGCCAGACGCCGCAGGGCCGGCTCGCCAGCAACTGTGATCTGGAGGCCGTCCTCTACGTGTTCGCCGGCCAGCTCTTCCAGCGCAAGGCAGAGCGGATCAAGCCCGAGGACGTGCGCGACGCGGTCGCCGAGGTGTTCCGCACCGTCAAGGGTGCGTATTCGGTGGTCGGCCTGATCGCCGGCGCCGGCATGTATGCGTTCCGCGACCCGTACGGGATCAAGCCGATCATCCTCGGCAAGCGCGAGACCGACCGCGGGACCTTCTACGCGGTCGCCAGCGAGTCCGTCGTGCTCGACGTCGCCGGCTACGAGGCGGTTCGCGACCTGAACGCGGGCGAGCTCCTGTGGATCGACACCGACCGCCGGCTGCACTCGTTCCAGGTCAGCGTGCGGCCGCACCGCCCCTGCATCTTCGAGTACATCTACTTCGCGCGGCCCGACTCGGTGCTCGACGGCGCGCTCGTCTACCAGACGCGCATCCGCCTCGGCGCCGAGCTCGCGAAGAGCTGGCGGCGCACCGGCCTCGAGGCCGACGTCGTGATTCCGGTGCCGGAGAGCGCACGCACCGCGGCACAGGAGATGGCCGAGGTCCTCGGCATTCCGTATCGCGAGGGGTTCGTCAAGAACCGCTACGTCGGCCGCACCTTCATCATGCCGAACGACACCGAGCGGCGGTCGAGCATCCGGCACAAGCTGAACCCGATCCGCATGGAGTTCGAGGGCAAGCGCGTGCTGATCCTGGACGACTCGATCGTGCGCGGGAACACGAGCCGACAGATCGTGCGGATCGCGCGCCAGATGGGCGCTGCGAAGGTCTACATGGCTTCGTACAGCCCGGCACTCACGCACCCGTGCCCGTACGGCATCGACATGTCGACCAAGAACGAGTTCATCGCGCGCGGCCGCACCGTCGACGAGGTCTGCAAGGAACTCGGCGCCGATCATCTGATCTACCAGGGCATCGATGCGATGGTGCGCGCGGTACGCGAGGTCACCGGCGACCACCGTGAGTTCTGCATGGCCTGCTTCGACGGCGACTACCCGACCGGCGACGTCACCGAGCGCGTGCTCGCCGACATCGAAGCGGATCGCCTCGCCGCGAGCGGCGGCGGGAAGGCCTGAGCCGTGAGCCGCGACCAGCGATCCACACCGAACGCGAGCCCGGAGCCGGACCCGGCGGCCGACGCCGCCGCGCTGGCCGAGGTCGAGCGCCAGGTGCGCGAGGAGATCCGCGCGCACGGCTTCCACGTCGTGCTCGTGCAATCCGACGGCAGCGGCCCGGCGTACGGCTTCACCGTCGGTCTGTGGTCGAGTTACCGCCACCCGGAGATCGTCGTGTTCGGGCTCGACGACGGTGAGCAGGGCGGCCCGCTGCACGAGCTGCTCGATCTCGCCGGCGAGCGCGTGCGGGACGGCGAGCGCTTCGTGGTCGGGACGCTCGTCGAGGGTCTCGTCGACCGCTTCGCCTGCGCCGTGCGCCCGGTCGCCCCGCAGCGCGTCGCCGAGTATCTGGACTTCGTCCATCGCATCGCGGGCACCGGCCCCGAGGTCGCGGTGGAGGTCGTGCAGCTCGTCTGGCCCGACGCCCGCGGGCGATTCCCGTGGGACGCCGGCTTCGCCAAGGACCTCGCGCCGCTGCAACCGCTGCTCGGCAAGTAGCGATCAGCGGCGGACGCCGACCCACATGCCGTCGCCGAGCGGTACGAGCACGCTCTGCAGCCGCGCGTCGCCGGCGAGCCGCTCGTTGAAGCGGCGCACGGCGACGACCGATTCGTCCTGCTCCTCGTCGTCGAGCAGGTGGCCGAAGGCGAGCGCGTTGTCGACGACGACGAGCCCGCCCCGGCGCACGATGCGGACCGCGTGCTCGAGGTAGCCGGCATAGCCGGTCTTGTCGGCGTCGAGGAACACGAGATCCGCCGAGCCGTCGGCGAAGCCCGGCAGCACGTCCCGCGCATCGCCGCGGTGCACCTCGATGCGGCCGGCGACGTCGGATCTCGCGATCCAGCTCTCCGCGAAGTTCGCGTGGCGCGGCTCGATCTCGATCGTGCGCACGCGGCCGAGCGCCGGCAGCGCGCGCGCCATCCAGATCGCCGAGCACCCCGCGAGCGTGCCGACCTCGACGACCTCGCGCGCGCCGCCCGCGCGCAGCAGGATCTGCAGCAGCGCCCCCTGCTCGGGCGTGACCGAGATCGCCGGGATGCCCTCCGCGTCCGCGGCGCGCGCGAGCGCGACGAGGAACTCGTCCTCCGCGGTGGTGCGGGCGCGGATGTAGGCGAAGTGTTCGGGCGTCAGGGTCACGCCGTACTTGGACATGCCGGCAGTCTACGCGGCGCTTGGAGGTCCGCGGCACAGGCCGTATGCCTTGCGTCGTGAACCCGACCGCCGACTCCGCCGCGCGCCGCGCGCGGCTCCTCGCCCTGGTCAGGGAGCGCGCGTACCGCGACGGGCTCGACGTGCAGCTCGCGTCGGGCAAGCGCTCCGACTTCTACATCGACGGCAAACGCATCACGCTGCACGCCGAGGGCCTCAATCTCATGGCCCATCTGATCCTCGACGAGCTGCGGGCGTTCCCGGACGTCACCGCGATCGGCGGGCTGACGATGGGCGCCGACCCGATCGCCAGCGCCGCGTGCGCGCTGAGCTGGGAGCGCGGCAATCCGCTCGGCGCGTTCCTGGTGCGCAAGGAGCCGAAGGGACACGGCCTCGGCGCGCGCATCGAGGGCGAGCTCGCCCCCGGTCAACGGGTCGCGATCGTCGAGGACACGATCACGACCGGGGGCTCGGCGCGCAAGGCGATCGACGCCGTGCGCGAGGTCGGTGCGGTGCCGGTCGTCGTGCTCGCGCTCGCCGACCGTGAGGACCCCGACGCCGCCGCGTTCCGCGCCGAGTTCGACGTCCGCCCGCTGCTGTCGCTGTCGGAGATCCGCGGCCGTGGCTGAGCCCCGCCGCCCGGTGCCCGACTTCGCGCGCGCGCTCGCCTGCGTGCCGAGCGGGCTGTTCGTGCTGACGGCCGGCACCGGCACGGCGGCGACCGGCTGCCTCGTGTCGTTCGTCCAACAGGTCGGCTTCGAGCCGCCTGCGCTCAGCGTCGCGTTGAAGCGCGGGCGACACATCGAGACCGCCGTGCGCGCGACCGGCCGTTTCTGCCTGTCGGTGCTCGACGAGTCCCAGGCCGGCCTGCTCGCACATTTCGCGCGCGGCTTCGACCCCGGCGAGCCGGCGTTCGAAGGTGTCGAGACGGCGCTCGACGCCGACGGGGTGCCATACCTGAGCGAGGCGCTCGCCTGGCTGTCGTGCCGCCTGCTCGGCGAGGTCACGTGGTCCGACCACGTGCTGTTCGGTGCGGCCGTCCAGGCCGGCGCCCGCCGCGACGGCGAGGGGCGGCCGATGGTCCACATCCGCAAGAACGGCCTGAGCTACTGACGGAGCTGCTGATGGCGGAACCCGGGAAGACGGTTGCGATCGTTCTCGCTGCGGGCCGCGGCGAGCGGCTCGGCGCCGACAAGGCGCTCGTCGACCTCGGCGGAGAGCCGGCCGTGGCCCGGCTGGTGCGGCATTGCCGTGCCGCCGGCTGCGCACGGGTCGTCGTCGTGCGGCGGCAGGGTGCTGCGCCGTTGCCGCCGGGGGTGCACGCCGTGCGGGTCGACGTCGACAGCGACGAGATGATCGAGAGCCTGCGCGCGGGGCTGGTGGTCGCCGGTGCCGGCGCCGAGGCGCTGCTGATCGCACCGGTCGACTTCGCGATGGTCGACGCGGAGGTGCCGCGTGCCTTGCTCCGGGCGCTCGCCGGACCGGCGCCGCGCGCGGACCGCATCGCGCTGCCGATCTGCCGCGGCCGACCGGGACACCCGCTCGCGCTGACGCCCGCGGTCGCCGCCGAGCTGGCGACCGCCGCGACGCTGCGCGACGTCGTGCGGCGCGACCCGACGCGCATCGTCGCGGTCGCGGTCGACGACGGGTTCGTGCTGCGCGATCTCGACGAGCCGGCCGACCTGCTCGCGGCGCGCGGCGCGCTCGCCGGTCGCGGTCCGGCGACCGAGCTGATGGCGCGCCACCGCAGCCGGCGCGCGTTCCGACCCGAGCCGGTCGGCGACGCACAGCTCCGCTGGCTGGTCGACTCGGCGCGCTTCGCGTCGACGTCGAGCTTCGGACAGTCCTACGCGGCCGTCGTCGTGCGCGACCCGGCGCGCAAGGACCGCATCGCGACGCTGTGCGCGGACCAGCAGCACATCCGCGACGCTCCGGTGTTCGTCGCGGTGTGCGCCGACCTGTCCAAGATCGCGCGCGCCTGCGAGCGGCACGGCGGCCGGCTCGATCCGGACCCGCTCGAGACGTTCCTGCAGGCGGTGATCGACGCCGCGTTGTTCGGCCAGAACCTGCAGCTCGCGGCGGAATCGGAGGGGCTCGGCTCGTGCATGATCGGCGCGGCGCGCGACCACCCGGTCGAGCTCGCCGAGCTGCTCGGCCTGCCGCCGCTCGCGGTCGTCCTGTTCGGCCTGGTGGTCGGCTGGCCGGCCGACGATCCGGAGCCGCGCGGCCGCATGCCGCTCGACGCGGTCCTGCACGAGGAGCGCTACGACTCCGCTCCGATCGACAGCTGGCTCGACGGAGCGGACGAGCTGGCCCGCGACCAGGCCCGCCGCGCGAATGCGCGCGGCGTCGGGCCCGGGGCGCGGCCGGTCGACGAGACGCGCGGGTGGACCGACCGGATGTGGTGGCTGTGGGGGCGCGGCGGCCCGCCCAAGGGCCGCGAGCGACTACTCGACGACCTCCGCCGGCTCGGCTTCGGCATCGAGTCGAAGCGCCGCGATTGACGGAAACAGCGCTGCGATGCTCGACGCGGACCGGTCCGACCGGTCGACTGCAGCGGTCCGGCAACGACTTCGAGAGGCCCGCATGTCGACGATGGCTCGCCGTTCTGCCGCCCTGTGCGCTGCGCTCGTGATCGCGGGTCTCGCCGGCTGCGAGGTCGTCCCGAGCGCCGAAGCGCAGCTCGGCTTCGCGCGTCTGAGCGTGTCGGGCGACGTCGGCCTCGAGCCGTCGGGCGGCGGCACGTTCGTGCGCACGGATGTCGATCGCGATCTCGGGCTCGGTGATGCTGCCAATGCCCTCTACGGCCACGCGCAGATCGAGACGGTGGCCGGCAACGTGAGCGTCGGCGGCTTCATCATGTCGGAGGACGGTCGCGGCAGCCTCAGCCAGGCGTTCGGCGACATCCCCGCCGGCACGCAGGTCGACTCCGAGCTCGACCTGCGCAATCTGAAGGCGTTCTACAGCTACGACCTCGTCGACGTCGGGCCGGTGCGATTGGCGCCCGGTATCGGCATCGACCTGTTCGACGTGAACGCGTCGGTGCGCTCGGTCGGTCCGGTCAGCGCGTTCGAGGAAGTCGACGTGTTCGCGCCGGTCCCGATGCTGTTCGTCGAGGGCGAGGTCGAGCTGTCGATCGTGTCGGCGGAGGTCGAGGTCGGCGCCATGAGCCTCGACCTCGGCGACGTCGACGGCACCTTCCTGGATGCCGAGGCGCGCGTCGTCGTGACGCCGACGCCGTTCCTCGACCTGTTCGCGGGCTACCGGTACCTGTCGATCGACGCCGACGGCCGCAGCGAGGGCGATCGCTTCTCGGCGAACCTCGAGGTGCAGGGCTTCTTCATCGGCGGCGGCGTGCGCTTCTGAGCCGCGCGCTCGACCGGCCCCTCACGGCAACGACAGCCGCTCGGCGAGCCGGCGGCGGCCGTCCTCGCTCTCGAACAGCGCGATGAGGCGGCGGGCGGCGGCGCCCTTGGCGCGCGCCTCCAGCAGCAGCACGTCGACGCCGAACGGGTAGGTGCCGCGATTGCGCGCGGCGGCGCTCGGTGCGATGCCGTCGATCGTCAGTGGTCGGACCGCGTGGAACTCGGTCAGCGCGAGCGACACGACCGTGACGGCGCCGCGCTCGGCGAGCGTGATCGCGAGGCAGTCCTCCTCGCGCGACGCGGTGCGCGCCCGCTCGTCGAGGCGGTCACCCGGGATCAGCGCGCGACCGATCATCGCCCGCGCGTCCGCGTCGGCCGGCACGACCAGCTCGATCGGCAGATCGGGGCCGCCGAGCTCCCGCCACGAGCGGAGCTGACCGCGCAGCAGGTCGCGGAGCTTGCGGCTCGGAACGTTGTGCAATGGGTTGTCCGGGTGCGCGACGAGCACCGGCAGCCACGCGCCGAGCAGCCGTTCGCCCGCCGTCGTGCGCGTCGACGGCCCGTAGGCACCGCGCGCCACGATCGCCAGCTCGGCGTCGCCGCTCGCGACCCGTTCCGAGGCGGCGCGGGTCGACGTCAGCGCGAGGCGTGCGGCGACGCCGAGCCGCCCGAGCTGCAGCTCGTCGACGAGCCGCGGAGGCAGGGTCGCGGCCGCGTCGGGGTCGGCGAGCAGCTCGCAGGCACCGCGCGACCCGGCGGCGGCCGGGTCGTCGGCCGGTGCGGCGCCGCCCGGCGCGGCCGGCATCGGCAGGCCGCCCACCCCGGCCGGCGCGGCGGGATCGTCGCCGCGCGCGACCGCGACCCGCCCGACCGCCGTCCGCAGCTCCGCGACCGCACCCGGCGCGCTCGCGCCGCCGTGCGGCTGGAACGGTCGCCCGGGTGACTCGCCAGAGCCGCCGGCCCACGCACCGATCGCACCGAGCGCCACCGACAGGCCGATGACCGTCGCCTTCTGCCACATGCTGCGTTCTCCCCCGTCGTGGTCCACACCGGTCGGCTGGCGACCGACGCGTCCCGCAACAGCGATCGGAACTGGCGGACCGCGCGCTGCAGCCTCGGTGTCGACCCGCTCGACAGTCGTGGCGGGATGTCGTGGAACCAGCCGGCCGGCGGGTGGCTCGGCGCGATCCCGATGCGGGACGAAGGCGCGGCTCGCGGCGGCAAGGGCGCTCTAGAACAAATTGTCTCTCTTGTGCGGCGGATTGTCCCGCCGCTATCTTCGCAACCTTGGCCGAGCACGCGACAGCACCGCAGCAGGGCAGCGCGCAGCGCATCGCGGCGCGCTTCCGGGAGCGCATCCGCGCCGGCCTGCTGCGCGCCGGCGAGCGGCTGCCGACGATCCGCAGCGTCGCGCAGGAGGCCGGCGTCACGCGGGCGACCGCGCAGAACGCGTTCCGCATCCTGCAGCAGGAGGGACTCGTCGAGTCCACCGTCGGCCGCGGCACCGTGGTCGCCGAGCGGGCCGCGGCGCCCGGCTCGATCGCGGGGCCGCCGCTGAGCCGCGCCGCGGTCGCCGCGATGCTGGCGCTGCAGGACGGCGCCGCGCTCCCGCCGCTCAGCGCGGACACCGATGCGCTGGTCGCCGACCTCGCCGGCCTGCAGCCCGACCCGGCGCTGTTCCCGATCGAGGCCTTCGCGGCCTGCGTCGTACGCGTGCTGCGCGACAGCGGTCGGATCGGTGGCTCGCTCGGCTACGGCTCGACCGCCGGCGACGCCGGGCTGCGCGAGGTGCTCGCGCAGCGGCACGGCATCGGCGATCCGGAGCGCGTGCTGGTGACGAGCGGCGCGCAGCAGGGCATCGAGCTGGTGATCCGCACCTTCGCGTCACCGGGCGACGCGGTCGCGGTGTCGGTGCCGACCTACCACCAGCTGTTCGGGGTGCTCGCGTCGCACGGCGTCGAGCTCGTGCCGATCGACGCGCCCGACGGTGTCGCCGACCTCGACGCGCTCGCGCGCGTGCTGCGGCGACCGGACCTGCGGTTGTTCTACGTCATGCCGTCGTTCCACAATCCGACCGGCGTGACGCTCGACGCCGCGCAGCGGCGCGCGCTCGTCGACGTGGTCGCGGCGACCGACGTGCCGATCCTCGAGGACGAGTTCGAAGGCGAGCTGCGTTTCGCCGGCAGCGAGCCGCCGTCGCTCGCCGAGCTTGATCCGCGCCGGCTGACGATCACGGTGCGGACCTTCAGCAAGGCGCTGTTCCCCGGCCTCCGCATCGGCTGGATCGAAGCACCGCAGGAGCTGGTCGCTCCGCTGCGCGCATTGAAGCGATTCAGCGATCTGGAGAGCAGCCCGCTGCTGCAGGCCGCGCTGCGCGACTTCGTCGTCGAGGGCGCGCTCGACCGCTACCTCACCGTGCTGCGTGAGGCATTGCGTGAGCGGCACGATGCCGCCGATCGCGCCCTGCGCGCGCACATGCCGGCGGGCTGCCGCTGGCGCCGGCCCGACGGCGGGCTGTCGATCTGGGTCGAGCTGCCGCCGGACGCCGACGCGGACCGCGTCGCGACCCGCGCTGCGCTCGCCGGCGTGCAGGTCACGCCCGGTCGGCTGTTCGATCCGTTGCGCCGCCCGAGTCGCGGCCTGCGCCTCGCGCTGAGCCGCGTGACGCCCGCCGCGATCGACAGCGGCATCGAGATCCTCGGTCGCTGCGTCCGCGAAGAGCGCCTCGCCGACCCGGCTGCCGGGCTCGGCTCGACTCCCTTGATCCTCTGATCGCCCGCGATCCAACGAACATCCGATCCCAACGGTCCCCGTCATGACCCGCAGTCCTTCGAACGTCGATCTCGCCAGCGTCCCCGGTTTCACGCCGGAGGAGCGCCTCGCGAAGATCGGATTCTGCGAGCAGCTCAAGGGCGGCGTCATCATGGACGTCGTCAATGCCGAGCAGGCCCGCATCGCCGAGGAAGCCGGCGCCGTCGCCGTGATGGCGCTCGAGCGCGTGCCGGCCGACATCCGCCGCGACGGCGGCGTCGCGCGCATGTCGGATCCCAAGATGATCGAGGAGATCCAGGCAGCAGTGTCGATCCCGGTGATGGCCAAGGTGCGGATCGGCCATTTCGTCGAGGCGCAGATCCTCGAGGCGATCGAGGTCGACTGCATCGACGAGAGCGAGGTGCTGACGCCGGCGGACGAGGAGTTCCACGTCGACAAGCACCGCTTCCGCACGCCGTTCGTATGCGGCTGCCGCGATCTCGGCGAGGCGCTGCGGCGCATCCACGAGGGCGCAGCGTTGATCCGTACGAAGGGCGAGGCCGGCACCGGTGACGTCGTCGAGGCGGTGCGCCACATGCGCGCCGTGATGTCCGGGATCCGCGAGCTGCGTGGGCTCGACGACAAGGAGCTGCACAAGCGGGCGGTCGCCTACCGCGTGCCGGACGAGCTCGTCGCCTGGGTCGCCGAGGCGCAGCGGCTGCCGGTGCCGAACTTCTCCGCCGGCGGCGTCGCGACGCCCGCCGACGCCGCGCTGATGATGCAGCTCGGCGCCGAGTCGGTGTTCGTCGGCAGCGGCATCTTCAAGTCCGGCGATCCGGTGCAGCGCGGCAAGGCGATCGTCCGGGCCGTGACGCACTACGACGATCCGAAGGCGCTCGCGGAGATCTCCGCCGGCCTCGGCGAGCCGATGGTCGGCATCTCGGCGCGCTCGGTGCCCGAGGGCGAGCGGCTCGCGGTGCGCGGATGGTGACGCTCGCGCACTGCGACGGCGGCGGCTCCTTGCGCGCACCGGTGGTCGGCGTGCTCGCCCTGCAGGGCGACTACGCCGAGCACGAGGTCGCGTTGCGCCGCCATGGCATCGTGACGCGACGCGTGCGGTCGGTGGCCGGCCTCGCCGGTCTCGACGGCCTCGTGCTGCCGGGCGGAGAGAGCACGACGATGCTGCGGCTGCTGCGCGTCGAGGGGCTCGAGGAGCCGCTCGGTGCGCTGCTGCAGAGCGGCCGGATCCCGGTGCTCGCGACCTGTGCGGGGCTGATCCTGTGCGCACGCGAAGTCGAGCAGCCGGCCCAGCGCAGCTACGGCGTGCTCGATTGTCGCGTCGCCCGCAATGGTTACGGCCGCCAGCTCCACAGTGGCACGGTACCGGTCGCCGCGGAGCGCGACAGCGAGCTGCCGCTGCAGTTCGACGCCGTGTTCATCCGGGCACCCCGCGTGCTCGACGTCGGCCCGCGCTGCCGCGTGCTCGCCCGCCGCGCCGGCGACCCGGTGCTGCTCGAGCAGGGCGCGATCCTCGCCGCCTGCTTCCACCCGGAGCTGCAGGCTCACCACCCGGTCACCGAACGCTTCGTCGCACGCGTACGCGCCGGGCTCGCGAGCGGCACGGCCGCGCGCTCGGCGGTCGGCTGAGGCAGCGCGCCGGGCGGCCGCCGCGTATGCTGGCGGGAGCCGCGCTCCCTGCCGCCGGCCGAGGCCCGAACGATGCCGTCCGTCTCCCCCCGTCGCGCGGTCGAGCGCGCGCCGTCCCGCCGTGCCGCCTGCCTCGCACTGCTGCTCGCGGCGGTCCTCTCCGGCCGCGCCGCGGCGCAGAACTGCAGCAACACCTCGGTCGGCATCACGCCGCTCGACGCCGTGGCGGCGAGCTACCGCGGACTCGCCGGCGGGCTGTGGGGTGCCGGCACCAACGACGTCCCGGCCGCGCACGCCGCCGCCGGTCTCGCCGCGGCCGCCGCCGTGCAGCCGCTCGACGCGAACGGTCAGCCCGCCACGGACGGCCGGATCGTGCTGCTGTCGATCGGCATGTCGAACACCACGCAGGAGTTCTCCGCGTGGCTGCCGATCAGCAATGCGGACCCGAACCGCAATCCGGCGGTCGTCCTGGTCGACGGCGCGCAGGGTGGGCAGGACGCGCGCACGATCGCGAATCCGGCAGCCGCGTTCTGGGGCAACGTGGCGCAGCGGCTCGCCAATGCACAGGTGACCGCCGCGCAGGTGCAGGCAGTGTGGCTGAAGGAGGCGATCGCCGGTCCGAACGCCGGCTGGCCGGCGGCGACGCAGGAGCTGCAGCAGCTGCTGACGACGATCTGCCAGATCCTGAAGCAGAGCTACCCCAACCTGCGGCTGTGCTACCTGTCGAGCCGCATCTACGCGGGTTACGCGACGTCAGGCCTCAATCCGGAGCCGTACGCGTTCGAGTCCGGCTTCGCGGTCCGCTGGCTGCTCGAGGCGCAGGTCGCCGGCGATCCGGCATTGAACTTCGATCCGGCCCGCGGGCCGGTGCGCGCAGCCTGGCTCGGCTGGGGACCGTACACCTGGGCCGATGGGCTCCTGCCGCGTGCCGACGGTCTCGTCTGGGAGTGCGGCGACTTCGCTGCGGACGGCACGCATCCGAGCGCCAGCGGGCGGCAGAAGGTGGCGGCGATGCTCGACCGGCACTTCACGACCGATCCGACCTGCGTGCCGTGGTACCTCGGCGGCGGTGGCGTGCCGGCGGCGGCCATCGCGCTGTACGGTGCCGGCTGCCCGGGTGGTAGCGGACCGCTCGAGGTGCGCTGGAACTCGCTGCCGTTCCTCGGCAATGCCGCATTCGGGTTCGGCGTCGCGCGTGCCCGTCCGAACGCGGCCGCCGTGCTGTTCCTGGCCGGCGCGCGCGCGTCCATCCCGCTCGACACGACGTGCACGCTGCTGGTCGAGCCGACCGCGCTGTGGGACGCGATCCCGTTCCAGACCAACGCGAACGGAGCAGCGATCCTGCGCAGCGCGGTCCCGTCCGATCCCGGTCTCGCGGGTGCGACCGTTCCGACGCAGTGGCTCGTGCACGATCCGCAGGCGCCCGGGCTGGCGCTCATCGGCGGCGGCGCGCTGTCGGCCGGTGCGGAATGGCGCGTCGGGCGCTGACGGTACCGCTCGGCCGGCCCACCGCCGTGAGTCCAGGACGTGCGGAGTCCGTACCGGACCACCAGGGGCGTCGACGACTTCCGGTCGCCCACCGACATGCGCGACGACGCGCAGGGTCGGCTCGGGCCGGGCGCCTGGGGGTCGTCCTCGCGCGAGATCGCGACGTGCGGTGGCTGCCACCGGTGCCGATCGCCACGTCCCGCGCGGAGCAGGTGATCGACGAGCTCGCCGACCTGGCCGGTCTCGGCTTCGACGACGCGCGGCCTCGCCTCTCTTGACCCAGCCTCCTGGTGGTGTGATGCAGTCGGACGGAGCGTCAAGGAGCCAGCAGCAGGCGTCCCTGGCGAGGCGCGCCGCCGCAGGCGAATCGGTGGATTCGTCGAGGCGGCGCAACGTGGCGAGGGGCTTCGGAAGCCGACTCCGAGCTGTCGCGGATGGCTGCGTCGGACCACTGGGTCCGCATCGCGTCGCCACGCCTGCTCGGACTGCAGCCCCGGCCGATCGTCGACTGACTGCGTCCGCGGTCGTGACGCGTCACCGGAGCCGGCCGCGCCAGGCGTCGAGTGCGAGCGCGAGATGGCCGCGGGCGGCCCGCCCGACGCGGATCTTGCTGCGGCCGGTGCGGCGGCGGTGGAGCACGGCGGGGACCTCGGCGATGCGGGCGCCGAGCGCGATCGCGCGGTGCAGCTGCTCGGCGACGCCGACGAAGCCGCCGCGCGTCGGCCAGGTCGCGGCGAGCAGCTCACGGCGCTGGACGCGGACCATGCAGGTGAACGTGCACAGGCGGGCGCCCGACGCGAGGCGGTGCAGGGTCGAGGCGCGCCGCGACAGCCAGCGGCGCCACGGGGGGACGCCCTCGATACCACCCTTCGGATGGTGGCAGGAGGCGAGCGCCAGGTCCGCGCCGCCCGGCTCGACGGCGTCGGCGAGCGGCGCGAGCACGTCGACCGGGTAGGTGAGGTCGGCGTCGAGCCAGCCGATCAGCGCGCCGGTCGCGGCCTCGCTGCCGGTGCGCAGCGCCGCGCTGAGGCCGCGATTCCGGTCGTGCCGGATGAGTCTGAAGGGCGGGCGGTCGAGCGGCAGCGCGCCGGCGAGGCGTGCCGCGGTGTCGTCGTCGGAGCCGTCGTCGACGAGCACGACGTCCACGGGGCGCGCGCAATCGGCGACGAAGGCCCGCAGCGCCGCAGCGAGGGCAGCGACGGCGTCGGCCTCCCGATACAGCGGGACGACGATCGTCATGGACGCGGGTGGTCGCGTCGCGTCGGTGGGCTCGGCGGCGGGGTTCAATTCCGCGGGGAAGGCTGACCGATCTGCCGGGAGGCAACGTAACGAGTGGACCCTCGCTGCGGCATCGGACGTCGAAGGTCGCGAGGGAGCCTCACGTTGTTATCCTGGAGCCTCCGATGAATCGACCGTCGCACTGGATCCTCGCCGTGCTCGGCGTGACGGCCATCGCGCTCGTCGCCACGGGTCGGGTCCAGGAGTACCTGCAGGGTGCTCCGGCGGGGCCGCGCACGGCGGTCGCGCCGCAGCCGCAGCCCGCGCGCGTGGTGCCGCGGCGCGACGTGCAGGCGCCCGGCGTCGCGGTCCACGTGCTGAAGGGCCTCGTCGTCGACCGGCTCGGCTGGCCGGTCGAGTCCGCGCGGGTCAGTGTCGACGCCCGGCACGTCGATCCGCGGCAGGTCGAATCCCGGCAGGTCGAATCCGCGCAAGCCCGTCGTCGGGCGGACGACGTGTCCGACACCGATGCCGCGACGCGGACCGATGCCCAGGGCCGCTTCGAGGTTCGTTGGGCCGGTGCGCTGCAGGGCTCGCTGCTGATCGAGGCGCCCGGCCGCCATGCGCCGGTGCGCGTGCCACCGAGTCTCGACGAGATCCAGGTCGTGCTGCAGGACGCGCTGCCCTGGCCGCAGCTCGGTCCGGAGCCGCAGCCGGCGAGCGCCGCACCGCTGCTGGTGGGCGAGGGCTTCCTGAAGGCGCCGCAGGGCACCGACCTCAGCGGCGGCCGGGTGCGCGTGCCGGAGAACGGCGCGCTGGCCGTGCCCGATGCGACCGGTCGCTTCGTCGTGCCGCTGCGCCCGGGCCCGATCTCGCTGGTCGCCTGGAACGACGGCGGGCTGGTCGCGACCAGCGAGGCGCGGTCGACCCGGCAGCAGGGCAAGGTGCCGCTGCCCGATCTGGTGCTGCAACCGGGGCTCTGCCTGCGCGGCCGCCTGGTCGACCGCTCCGGCGAGCCGATCCCGGACGTCCGCGTGCTGATCGAGAACGCCGGCTCCGAGCGCGTCGTGCGCAGCGACGTCGGCGGACAGTTCTGCTGCGAGGGGCTCGTCCCCACCGAGACGGCGGTCACGGTGATCCCGCACCGCGGCTCGCTCGGGCTGCGCCGGATCGTCGCGCTCAACTCCGACGTCGACCTGCTCGACCTGGTGCTCGAGCGCCCGCGCCAGGAGCCGCTGCGCCTGCGCGTCGTCGATCAGGAGCGCGTCCCGCAGCCCTGGGTCCACGTCGTGGCCGACCAGGGTGACGGCCTGTGCCGGGCCTACGGCCAGGCTGACGCGGGCGGCGAGGTGCTGCTCGGCGGCCTCGGCAACGGCCCGGTCGCCTTCGAGGTGCGCGGCACCGACTTCGACCCGCTGTCGGTCGCCGACTTCGACGCGCCGTCACGGACGCTGGTCGTCCGGCGCTGACCGGCGCGGTCGCATCCCTCCGGCGGCGATCGTTCCGGCGGTCGGGCCACGTCGCGACAACCATCGGGAGACCTTCCCCGACGGCCTTCGGCCGCCTTCTCCCGATGAAGACCCTCGCGATCCGCAGCCTCTCCGCCTTCGCCGTCGCCGCGTCGCTCGCCGCCCAGGGCGGCCTGTCGACCGCGACGGGCTACGCCGTCTACGCCGACGCTGGGACCGGCGTCGTGCAGGGCGTTCCGGCCGGCACGCCGATCGGCAACGCCGGCCTGCAGATCCGTGCGTTCGACGGTGGCTCCAGCACCACGGTGCCGAGCGCCGTGGCGAGCACCGCGGTGCACTCGAACACGCTGTCGACCAGCGCCGGCGTGCGCTCGGTGACGGTCCAGGAGACCGGCGCCGCCGTGTGGCGGCCGGCGCAGCCGGCGGTCGCGGGCACCAGCGACGACCCGCGGCTCGGCGGCCAGGCGCCGCACGCGCTGGCCTGGGTCGTGCCGGCGCGCCCCGGCACCACCGGCGCGGTGGTCGTCACCTGGGACGCCACCGCGTCGCTCGGAGCGTTCGCGGCCGCCAGCGTCGACGTCGACGGTGACGGTAGCCCGGACTTCGCGCAGCGCGTGACCAACGGCACGCTGCAGCTCTCGCAGACCTTCCGCGTGGTCGCCGGACCGAACGGCTTCGAGCTGGGCGTCGAGACCGCCGGCAACGCCGGGGTCGCGATCACGCCGAGCAGCCTGACCGGCGCCCGCTACGACGCCCAGCTCGACGTCGTGCTGCGCATCGGCGGGACGGTCTGCACGTTCACGAACTTCGGACCGGAGTGCGCCGGCCGGCTCGACGGCTACGTGCCGAGCGCCAGCTCGCCCGGCTTCGTGCTGCGGCTGACGCAGGCCGCGCCGCGCGCGATCGCGGTGCTTGCGATCGGCGATCGCCTGCGCACGCCGCTGCCGCTGCCCGGCACCCGCTGCGAGCTGCTCGTGTATCCGATGGTCACACTGCCGGGGCAGACCGACGGTCAGGGCCAGGCGAGCTGGCAGTTCCCGCAGGTCGCCGCCGCACTGACGCTGACGATCAGCTTCCAGGCCGTGACGCTCGACCTGCTCGGCACCCCGCAGCTCGGCAGCAGCAACGGCACGACGCTCGTCTGCCAGTGAGGCCGCACGTGCGCGTCACGCGTGCACGAACGCGGCCTTGCTGCGCGGGCCGTTGCCGATGAAGTTGTCGACGCCGATGCGCATGTCGCGCGTGCCGCAGACGGCTCCGAAGCACTCGGCCTCGTAGGCGATGCCAGCCCGCAGCTCGCGCTTGCAGCCGTCGAGGATCGCCCGGCACAGGATCGCGTCGACGGCGCGGCTGCGGTGACCGATGTCGATCGCCGGCAGTGCGTCGGGCACGTCGGCGAGCGGGCCGGTCGGCATCGGTGTGACGCGCTCGGTGCCGGCCGCCAGCCCGCGCGCGAGCTCGACCGCGCGGTCGAGCAGGTCGCCATCGACCTCCTCGCGGAGCAGGCCGATCTGCAGCGCCTCCGCCGACGAGACCGGCCGCGCCGTGCGCATCAGCTCGGCGGCCTTGGCGAGGCCGACGAGACGCGGCAGCCGCTGCGTGCCGCCGGCGCCGGGGATGATGCCGAGGTTGACCTCCGGCTGGCAGGCCAGCACCTTCAGCCCGCGCGGGGCGATCCGTGCGGTGCAGGCCATCGCGAGCTCGTTGCCGCCGCCGAACGCGAGGCCGTTCATCGCGCAGACGATCGGCTTGCGGCAATCCTCGACGCGGTTCAGCGACGCCTGTGACTTCGCGGACGTCGCGGTGCCGTGCGCGACGCTCTCGATCTTCGCCAGGAAGCCGACGTCGGCGCCCGACACGAACGCCTTCCGGCCGTGGCCGGTCAGCACGATCGCCGAGATGCCTGGATCGGCATCGGCCTCGGCGCAGCGATCGGCGATCTCGTCGAACACGCCCTGGTCGAGAGCATTGAGCACCTTCGGACGCCGGATCGTCAGCACGGCGACCCCGTCGCGGTCCTCGCGCAACACGTTGTGCAGCTCGAACGGCTCGTTCGTCGCGCCCATCTGCTGCAGGCAGCGCGGCACCGGGAAGCTCGGGTAGCGCGCGGCGTATTCCCGACACAGCTTCAGCGCCTCGGCCGTCCCGAGCTCGTTCATGAAGCGGAAGGCCGGCTTCATGTCGAGCGCGATCTCGAGCGCCATGTCGAAGTCGCTGACGTCGATCAACCCGGCGTCGATCACCTCGCACACGAGGCCGAAGTACGCACCGCGCAGCAGTCGAGTGACCTGCTCCCGCAGTGCATCCGGGACCTCGACCTGCTCGCCGCGCTTCGGCACGTCCCACGGCTGGCCGCTCGCGACGCGGTCCTTCAGGAGCTGCGGAGTGCCGAACCAGGAGTTGATCTTGGTGGTGTAGTGGTCGAGGCCGACCGCGGTGATCGGATTGCCACCGGTCAGGTTCATCGCCGTGAACGAGCCGACCGTCAGCCCGAGCGCCTTCGTCGCGATGGTGTCGAGCTGCTTCGTGGTCGCGACGCCGTCCTGCGCGAGCAGCGCGGAGGCCTGGAACAGCCCCTCGAAGATCGGGTCGAGTGCGTAGCCGTAGCGGGACTTCACCCGGATCGGCACCTTGCCGATCGCCTCGTAGAACGACATCAGCCACGCGGTGACGTCACCGGCCGTCTTCGCCTGTGGCACGATCTCGACGATCGGATTGCGCTCGGCGGGGAAGAAGTAGTGGATGACCGTCGTGCGCTCCTGGTGCTTCGCCTCGGCGAAGATGACCTCCGGCTCGAGGTGCGAGCTGTTGCTGGCGAGGATCGCGTCCGCTGCGACCAGCCCCTCGACCTGCGAGAAGATCCTGCGCTTCAGCCCGTCGTTCTCCGTGGCCGCCTCGACGACGAGCTCGGCGCCGGCGATCGCTGCGTAGTCGGTCGTCCACTCGACGTGGCCGACCATCTGCGCCTGCTGGTCGGCCGTGAACGCGCCGGACTCGACGCCCTTCGCGACCTTCTTCTCGAGCTTGGCGCGCCCCTTCTCCAATGCTGCCGCGGCGACGTCGACGACGACGGTCTTCACGCCGAACGGCGCCAGCACCTTGGTGAAGTAGAGGGCGATGTCCGGGCCGATCTGACCCGATCCGATCACGGCGACCTTGGTGAGGGTGCGGCCTCGATGGGCGAAGGACATGGTGCGCTCCGGCGTTGCTGCGGTCGAAAGAAGGGCGAGCAGTGTAGACGCGGCGCGGGCGGCGTTCGAGCGGCGTTCCGCCTCTGGGTCATCCGGCCGTCCGCTGCCGCGTGCGGCGCTTGTGGATCAACCGCAGGTTGCGCGCATAGATCACGACACCCGTCGTCTGGCCGAGCACGCCGATCAGATCCTTGCGCCAGATGAAGTAGCTGAACAACGCGATGCCTCCGCCGAGGCTGAGCCACCAGAACGACTCGGGCACGAAGCTCTCCTTGCGGCGCTCGGAGGCGATCCACTGCACTGCCATCCGCAGGAAGAACGCGACCTGCCCGAGCAATCCGATCCCGACCCACAGGAGGCTGCTCAGGCTGGTGATGTTCAGGATCCGGAACAGCCAGTTCGGCGGCTCCTCGAACAGGTGCTCGAGCACCGTCGGACCGAACATCCGCTCGACCTCGGCGCGGTCGAGCTCCGGCGGCTCGCCGTGGCGGCCGGGCACCAGCAAGCGGTAGCGATCGGTCGCCGGGGTCCATTCGAGCGCGCCCTTCGCGGTACCGGCGAGCCGCAGCTCGACCGTGTGCGAGCCGGGGCGGGGAGTGAGCTCCGGATCGCCGCGGGCCACGAGCCAGCCGGCGACGGCGATCAACGCCAGCATGGCGACGACGGGTTCCCAACGCATGGTGGGGCCCGAGCGTCGCCGATCGGGGCGGAGCGGGAAAGCGCGCTGTGGGGATCGCGGGTCGGGAGCGGTGCCCGGTCCCGTGACCCAGCGCCCGGCGGCGACTCGGACCGGAACCCCGGGGTCCCCCGGTTTCCGCCGGCACCGCGGTCCGCGACGATGACCCGGCGCGCCCCGCACCCGACCCCGACCCAGCCAGCCGCCGGATGACCCTCGACCGCCTGCGCTTCCTCTCGCTCGCCCTGCTGCTGCTGTGCGCCGCCACCCCGCTCGCGGCGCACGGCGGCCAGTACCGCGGGCCGGTGCCGTACCTGCCGCTCGTGCCCGGCGGGCCGGGCGCGCCAGCGCCACCGACGCCCGCACTGCCGACCACCGGCGGTGGTGCCGCGCCGGCGTCAGCGCTGACGAGCTGGTCGTTCTGGTGGGAGTTCAACAAGGACCGCTACCTGCGGCTCGGCGAGGTGGTGCGCGGGGCGCCGCAGCCGGTCGACGACGGCGACGGCACCAGCGCGCCGGTGACCGGTCGGGGTCCGACCGATGCGCAGGTGCGCGACGAGGTGCTGCCGGCGTTGAAGCGGCTGATGGACTCGACCGACAACCGCGACGTCGCGACCGCCTGCGCCATGGCGTTCGCGAAGATCGGCCGCGAGCATCCGAGCTTCGACGTGCTCGACCTGATCCGCGGTCAGCTGACGCGTGGCAACCAGGAGGTGCGCGAGACCGCCGCGCTGGCCCTCGGTGTCGCCGGGCTGCCGGGGGCGTTCGAAGACCTGCTGGCGCTGGTGGCGGACAACCGGCGCGGCCGCGTCCTGGCGGACCGCGGCTCGGTCGACTCGCGGACGCGGGCGTTCGCCGTCTACGCGCTCGGCCTCCTGGCGCGGCGGCTCGGCGATCCCGAGCGGGCCGAGCGCGCGCTCGACGTGCTCGAACCGCTGCTCGCCGACCGCGAGCAGGACGACCGCGACCTGCGCGTCGCGCTGGTGCACGGCATCGGGCTGTGCGTCACCGAGATCGATGGCGCCCGCGGCCTGCGGTTGCGCTGGCGCGCGATGCGGGCGCTCGAGGCGTACTGGGACCAGGACCTCGGTCGCGGCTCGGAGCTGCTGCAGGCGCACGTGCCGACGGTGCTCGCGCGCATCGTCGGGCGCGGTGACACGCCGGACCACCGCCGCCTGCTCGCGAGCTGGGTCGACGCGATCGGTCCGCGGCAGGACCGGCACATCTCCGTCGTGCAGTCGCTCGTGCTCGCGCTCGGCGAGGTCGCCCTGCCGCGCGAGTCCAACGACGCGCAGGCCGCCGTGTCGGCCGCGCTGGAGGACTACCTGCACCGCGGCAAGGACCAGCAGGCACGGTTCTTCTGCCTCGTCGCGCTCGGTCGGATCGGCGGCGCGCAGAACCGCGAGCTGCTGGTCAAGGAGCACCGGCGAGGTGGGCAGGGCACCGACAAGCCGTGGGCGGCGCTCGGCCTCGGCCTGCTGGCCTGGGAGCGGCGGCAGGCGGGTGAGCCGGTCGACGCGCTGATCGGCGACGCGCTGCACTCCGGGCTGCTCCGGGTCGACAACGAGGACTACCAGGGTGCCGCCGCGATCGCGGTCGGGCTGTGCGGCTACGCACCCGCCGCAGAGGATCTGATCCGTCTGCTGCGCCGGAACCAGAAGCGCGAGGAGCTGGCCGGCTATCTCGCGCTGGCGCTGGCGATGCTGCAGTCCGCCGAGGGCAAGCCGGTCGTGCGGCAGACGCTGCGCGAATCGGTACGTCGCCCGCGGCTCATCGCGCAGGCCGCGGTCGCGCTCGCGCTGTACGGAGAGGCCGACGCTCCCGACGAGCTGTTGCGCGTGATGAACGACGGCTCGTCCAACCTGGCGCGGCTCGCCGCAATCGCCAATGCCTACCGCTACGTCGGCGACGCCACGGCCGTCGAGCCGCTGCTGCGGCAGATGTTCGCGCCCGACACGTCGACGCTGACGCGCGCCTTCATGGCCGCGGCGCTCGGCGGCGTGTGTGACAAGGACCTGCTCCCGTGGAACGAGCCGATCGCCGCGAACGTCAACTACCTCGCCGAGGTACCGACGCTGCGCAACGGCCTGACCGGCATCCTCGACATCCTCTGAGCGGCCGGTCTCGATTCACTGGCCGATCTCAATTGACGTCGAGCGTCCAGCGCAGGCCGTTCGACGCGGCGACTCCCAGCGCATTGACGCCCGGGCTCAGGACGACGGCCTGCAGCCCGAGCCGGATGCCGGCGAAGCTCGGCGTGTTCGGCAGCGGCAGGGACTGCGTGGCGACCGTGCCGGTGATCGGGAAGCCCGCACCGGCGAGCCGGCCGACGTAGTAGAGGCAGCCGGTGGCGCCGATCGGCGTGAGGTCGATCGGGGTGGGCAGCTCCACGCCGTAGTTGACGACGCCCGCGAGCGAACCGGTCGCGATGTCGCGGATCTGGACCTGCGCGGTCTGGCCGAGCACCGGCCGCGCCAGGCTGCCGAGCGACAGCGGCGGCGCGTCGTTACCGAGGATGAACGGCGTCAGGTTCGTCAGGTCGATGCTGCCGGGGTCCCGGACGCCGCCGCCGGGGGAGTAACCGACCAGGCCGTCGGCGAGGCTCAGGGCTCCGAACTTGAGCTCCCAGCCGCCCCCCGCATTGAGGGAGAGCTGGAACGTGTTCGCTCCGCCGACGCTGAACTCGGGGACCATGTCCCAGGTGATGTGGAAGAGCTGCGGGTTGGTCGGGTCGACCGCCGCATACACGGCGCCGCCGGCGGCCGGATTGAGGTCGTCCCACAGGCAGGCGATGATCGGCACCGCGAAGGTGACCAGCGCGGCGCCCGATTCGGTGTAGGTCGTCGTCGTGGTCGGCTGCAGGCCGACCCAGCCGTTCGAGCACACGGAGACGCTGTTGACCGGTCCGCTGGCGGTCGGCAGCTGCCAGGGCAGCGGCACCTGCACGGTCTGGTCGTCCGTGAGCGTCAGCTGGCCGGCCGTCGGTGGCACGATCGGCGTGGCACCCGGCGTGATCACGTAGGTGCTGCCGGTCCACAGCGCGGTGAAGCCCACGAAGTTCGACAGGTCGTTGATGTTCGCCGCCCCGTCGAACAGCTCGTAGAAGCTCGCCGGGGTGCCGCCGCCGCAGCCGGTGCCGAACGGGATCGCACTGGCGAAGCCCTGCGGGGGTGCCGTCCACATCAGCACGCGGCCGAGCTGTCCCGTCGTCGGCGCGAGGTACGAGCCGCTCAGGTAGCTCGGGTCGCCGATGTCCCACTGCCAGCCGGTGCGCGTGATCGTGTGGGGCACGCCCTCGATCGTGGTCGCGAACGGCCCGTTGCCGTACGAATTGTGGGCGGTGAAGCTGGTCGTCGCCACGGGGGACCAGTTGCCGATCACGTCGACGACGTCGCCGACGTTCACGAGGATCGACGTCGAGATGTTGCCGGCATTGCCAACGCTGCGGAGGACCTCGACGCCATTGACGCGCACCATGTAGCTCGCGGTGTCACCGGCCTGCATCGCGTCCGGTGGCAGACCGAGCTGGGCGATGATGAACCTCGTGTTTGCGGTGAAGTTGTAACCGCGGCTGTAGCCGTTGTAGACCGTCGCGTGCGGCGGGATGGCGACCTGGGCCAGGACGGGCGCGGCGAGCAGCGCCGCGGTCGCCAGGGGGAGGAACGCGGACTTCATGGAGACTCCGAACAGCAGGGAAGACCGTCGACGGAGCGGGAGAGCGAACACCGACCCGGATTCTATCCGTCCACCCGGCCGTCCCACCTGTTCGTCCCATCTGGCCGGAACGCCGGCCGGATCCGTCCGCTGCGAGCGCACCGTGCCGATCATCCGCCGGCCCGGGCCGCGTCCGCGTAACCGGTCATCTCGAGGTAGCCGACGCCGCCGAGCGGCGAGTCGGCGCGCGAGCCGTGCACGTCGACCGCGCCCTCCCAGTAACGGAACGCCAGGTCGAGCTCCTGGTCGTCGAGCGCGGCCGTCACGCGCAGCCGCAGCCCGAGTGACGGCACGGTGACCAGCCACGCGACCGGGTAGCTCGCGCCGCTGCGTGGGCTGCGCCAGCTCCGCTCCTCGGCGAGCGAGAACTCGCCGTGTGCGAGGCGCCGCGTGCCGCCGTCCGGAGTGATCAGCGTGCCCTCGCTCGCCGGGTCGCTCGAGCCGTCGGCGCGCCGGATCCGGTACAGCATCAGCTCGGCGCCGTCTTCGAGCTGCAGCGCGAACCAGTCCCAGCCGACCTGGCCGGCGTCGAGCGCGCTCGTGCTCCACTCGCGGTCGAACCAGCCGGAGCCGTGGACGGCGATCGCACCCTCCCCGACGGTGATCGTGCCCGCCGCGGAGAAGCGCGGCACGGAGTAGTAGTACGAGGCATTGCCGGGGGTCGAGCTCTTGCGGCTGAGGCCCGCGTCGCCCTGGAGGACGAGCGGCTTCGCGCCGTCGAGCCGCAGATCGAGCGTCACGCCGTCGTCGGTCGCGGCGCGCAGCCGCAGCGCCGATACGCCATCGCCGTCCGGTTCGGCGATGACCGACCAGTCGTCGAGCCACACGCGGAATGGCTCGGCCCGCGCTCCGGCGAGGTCGAGCGCGCCGCGGCCGAAGCGCTCCGAGGCGTGGACCCGACCTCCGGCGACGTCCGCGAGCGCGAAATGTGCCATCCACACCTGCCGCGTCCGCCAGGCCGAGGCGTGCTCGACCGCCGGCTCGACCGGCGTCACCGCATTGCGGAAGAACGTCAGGTGGTAGCCGAAGCGCCGGCCATCGGCGCTCGTGAGGTTGCCGGTGAAGTACCACCACTCGCTGCGGAAGTCCGGATGTGGGCCGTGGTCGGCGGGGAACGCGAAGGCCCTGGGGTCCACGGCGCGCGCGTAGCCAGCGTCGTCGGCCGCGGTGCCGCGCAGCACGTCGGTGATCGACAGCGGTTCCCGGATCGCGCGGGCAGACTGCCGCGGCGCGCACGCGCTCATCGCGCACGCGGTGAGGACGCAGATGGTGGTGAGCCGCGCGATCATCATTCCTCGCGGAGTCCGTCGACGAGCGGCTGCCGGGCGACGCGCCACGCGGGCCACAGGGCCGCGAGCAGCGCCGCACCCGTGGCGAGCGCCACCGCGCTGGCGAGCACGCCGGGCGGCACGTCGAAGGTGAGCAGCGACCAGCCGAACGATCGTCGCTGCACGATGTCGACCAGCAGCCAGCCGAGCGCGATGCCGGTCGGTATCGCGAGCAGCCCGGCGCACGCGCCGAGCAGCGCGTTCTGCGTGACGACCGCTGCTGCCGCCTGCCACGGCGTCGCGCCCAGCGCGCGCAGCACGGCCGTCTCGCGCCGGCGCTCGAGCTGCAGCGTGGTCAGCGCGCCGAGTATGCCGAGGAACGCGACCAGCGTGCACAGGAGTCGCAATGCCGTCGTGACCTCGAACGTGCGGTCGAAGATCCGCAGCGAGGCCTCGCGCAGCGCGCGGTTCGAGCGGATCACCAGCTCCTGATCGAGACCCGCGGCGGCGTCGCGCAGGCGGTCGACGAGTCCGTCGACGTCGAGGCCGGGCTGCGCCCACAGGGCGACGGAAGCGACCGCATCGTCGTCCCAATGGCGGTCGTAGGCCGCGCGCGACAGCACCGCGTAGCCGCGCTCGGTCGCGTAGTCGCGGAACACCGCGGCGACCGTGACCTCGACGGGGCCATGGTCGCCTGCCAGTCGCAGCCGATCACCGGGCTGCAGGCCCAGTCGAACGGCGAGCGGCTCCGAGGCGAGCACCGCGTCGTCACCAGCGAGCGCCGCGGCTGCGGTTGCGCGGTCGCCGGCGGTCAGCGCGAACGCGGTCAGGCTGGCGGGCACCGTGCGGACCGCCGCGAGCTCGACCGGGCCGCGCTCGCTCGCGACGTCGACGCGGCGCCAGGTCGACCAGTCGGCCACGCCCGGCACCGCGAGCAGTGCGCGCAGCGCGTCGGGAGCCATCCTCGCCTCGGTGCGCGTCGCCATCGTCGTCGGCACCGATGCGTAGACGTCGGCGATCAGCGTGCCGTCGAGCCACTCGGTGACGGTGCTACGGAAGCTGCGGACCATCACGCCGAGGCCGACCGTCGCGGCGACCGCGAGCGACAACGCGGCGGTCGCCACCGCGGTCCGGCTCAGTCCGGCTCGCGCGCCGCGCGCGGCCTGCCTGCCTGGCAGCCCGAGCAGCGCGCCGAGGGGACGGGTCGCGAGGGCGAGCAGTGCACCGGTCGCCGCTGGCGTCAGGCACGCGGCACCGATCAGCACGAGGAACACGGCGCCGAACGCGACCGGCAGGCCGCCGACCGGCAGCTCGCCGGCGGCCAGTCCCAGCGCGATGGCGGCCAGCCCGACCGGGACGCCGAGCCGCACCGCGCGCCCCGCCGAGCGCTCGAGGTCGGCGCGGCTCCACGCGACGCGCGGGGCGACGCGGGTCGCTTCGAGGGCCGGACCGAGCGCAGCGCACAGACTCGCGCCGATGCCCAGCGCGGCCGCTGTGGCGAGGTCGGCGGCGCGCAGGTCGTCCACCGCGTGCACGCCGACCGGGGCGTAGAGGTCCTCGATCGTCGCCCCGACCAGCGTGAGCATCCCGCGCGCCAGCGCGATGCCGAGCGGCAACCCGAGCAGCGCGCCGGCGGTGCCGATGATCGCCGCTTCGGCGAGGACCGTCGCGAGGATCTGGCGCGGCGCAGCACCCAGGGCGCGCAGCAGCCCGAACAGCCCGCGGCGGCGCACCACGGCGAGCTGCATCGCGTTGTGGACGAGCAGCGCGCCGACGACGAGCGCCAGCATGCTCAGCGCGCGCAGGTTGAGGCGGAACGCGCGCGTCAGCTCGTCGAGCCGGCCGCGCTCGTCGCCGCGCGGCTCGAGCCGCAGCTCGGGCGGCAGGGTCGCCGCGACCTCCGCGGCCGCGGCCTCGCCGTCGAGCGCGAGGTCGATGCGATCCAGGCGGTCGCGCCGGTCGAGCAGCTCCTGGCCGGTCGCCAGGTCGCAGACCAGCACGTCGTCGAGCCCACGCCGGGCGACGTCGTCGCGCGGGTTTAGCACCGCGACGACGCGCACCGCCCGGCGGCGCCCGGTGACGTCGATGGTCCGCTCGGCGCCCGGCTCCAGGCCGAGCGACGCAGCGGTCGCCGCCGACACCAGCACGCCGCCCGGCGTCGTCAGCAGCGTGCCGACGTCGAAGCCGCCGCCGGAGTCAACGCCGAACGCGAGCCACGGGCGCAGCGGTGCCTCGGCGAACGGATCGATGCCGACGACCCGCAACGTGCGGCCGCGCGAGCCGTCCGCCTCGAGCAGCCGCGCGGTGCCATCGACGACCGGCGCGAGTGCGCGCAGGCCCGCCGCGCGCAGCGCGGGCTCGCGGCGCAGCCGCGCGTAGACGCGCTCGTCGACCCCGCGTGGCCCGCCGGTGATGCGGTGCGTGGCGCGGCCGGCGAGACCGTCGACCGCGCGGCGGAACGCGCCGAGCGCGCTGCCGTTCGCCGCGTCGACGCCGGTCACGATCGCGACGCCGAGCACGACCGCCAGCAGCGCGAGCAGCGGCTGACCGGGGCGCGCGAGCATGCCGCGCAGCGCGATCCGCCACAGCGCCGTCACGCCGGCGCTCCGCTCGGCGCCGCTCCCGTGGCATCGCGCACCAGGCCGTGGTCGAGCCGCAGCGCGCGGTCGCAGCGCCGCGCGAAATGGGCGCTGTGTGTCGCGACCAGGGTCGCGACGCCCGCCTCGCACGCGAGCCCGGTCAGCAGGTCGATGACGACCTCCGCGGTGTCCTCGTCGAGGTTGCCGGTCGGCTCGTCGGCGAGCAGCAGCGTCGGTGAGTGCACGAGCGCGCGCGCGATCGCCACCCGCTGCTGCTCGCCGCCCGACAGGTGGTCGGGACGGGCGCTGGCGCGGTCGCCGAGGCCGACCCGCGCGAGCAGCTCGGCGACCCGCGCGCGGCCGGCCGCGTCGAGCCGGCCGTCCAGCTCGAGCGGGAGCGCGACGTTCTCGGCGGCGCTCAGCGTCGGCACGAGGTGGAAGGCCTGGAACACGAAGCCGACCTGCCGTCGCCGGAGCCGCGCGCGCGCCGCCTCCGACAGCCGGGCGAGGTCCTGACCGGCCAGCCTGACCGAGCCCGAGCTCGGGCGATCGACGCCGCCGGCGACGTGCAGGATCGTCGACTTGCCGGAGCCGCTCGGGCCGAGCAGCGCGACCGTCTCGCCCGGCTGCAGCGTGAGGTCGATGCCGCGCAGCACGTCCCGCTCGACGTCGCCCTCGCGGTAGCGCTTGTGCACCCCGCGCAGCTCGAGTGCCGGCGGGCTACGCTGGTCGTCGCGGGGTCGCTGCATCGGCGTCGCGGTTTCGAGCCTGGAACTTCGGCGGATGCGCAGGCCACCGCGGCCGGCCCGCCCGAGCTCGTTGCGGAAGCATCATGACACGCACCACCGTCGCTCTCGCTGCGCTGCTGTCGTCCGTTCTGCTCGCCGCGTGCGGCGACTCCGCCGAGGCGCGCGAGCTGCGCGACGCGACCCGCGACGTCCTCGACAAGGGCCAGGCGTGGGTCACGTCGAGTTGGCAGGAGTTCCGCGGCCAGGCCGACCAGCGGCTCGACCGCCTCGCCGACCGGATCGAGGCGCTCGACGAGGCGACCCGCGACCAGCGCGAGCAGGTCGCCGGGCGCGCGCGCGAGCTCCGCGAGGCGCTGACCCGGCAGCTCGAGGCAGCGCGTCGCCAGCTCGACGACCTGAAACAGCGCGGCGGTGAGGGCTGGCAGGATGGCGGCGAGCGCGTGCGCGAGGCGGTCGACGCGCTCGGGCAGGGTGTCGACCGCGCCTGGCGGGAGCTACGCGGGCGCTGAGCGTGTGCCGCGCGCGGCGAGCACGGCCTCGGCGGCGCGCCGCCCCGAGCGCAGCGCGCCCTGGATCGACGGGCTGTCGCGGTGGTCGCCGCACACGAACAGCCCGGACGCGAGGCGCACCGGCTTGACGACCGGCGCGTCGTCGAGCGCGTCGAGATCGGGGAGCGCGCGCTCGATGCGCGTCGTCGACAGCAGCTCCCAGGCGCGGGCCGCGTCGCCGAACCAGCGCATCAGCTGCTTCTGGGCGCGCTCGGCGAGCGGCGCTCGATCGGGCGGCTGGCCGTCGAGCACGGTCGCGTAGACGACGTCGCGCCCCGCCGGCGCGTAGTCGGGCGCGATCGCGCTCGGCACGCAGAGATGGTCGATGGGGCCATCGTGCGGATCGCCCGACAACACGATCATCCGCGGCCGCCGCGCGAGGCGCGGTGCCGAGAACACCAGCAGCGTGGTGCCCTTGAAGCGCGGTGCGGGCACCGCCGGATCGTCGCAGAGTCCCGCGGCGGTCTCGCCGTCGGTCGCGACCACGACCGCGCGGCCGTCGATGCGTTCGCCGGCGGCCGTCGTCACGCCGTGCGGATCGACGTCGGTCACGTGCGTCTGCAGCCGGATCGAGCCGGCGGGCAGCCGCGCCGCGAGCTGTGCCGGGATCGCGGCCATGCCCTGGGCGGGGATCGCAGCGGCGCCGCGCGCGAAGCAGGCGAACGTGAACTCGAACATCCGGCTCGAGGTCCGCAGCTCGCGATCGAGCAACACGCCGCCGTGGAAGGGCCGGAAGAACCGCTCGACGATCGCGTCGGAAAAACCGAGTGCGTGGAGGTGGTCGCGGGTCGTCCGCTGCGGGCGTTCGAGCAGCGCGTCCAGATCCGCGCCGGCGAGCCGCAGCCGGAGCCGCGCGACGCGCAGCTTGTCGGCGAGGCTGCCGACCGGCGCGCGCAGCGTCGCGAGGAGTCGACCCGGTGCGCGCAGCGGATCGGCGATCGTGCACAGGCGACCGCCGCCGGTGTGCACGAGCGCCCCGGGCTCGAAGCGGCGCAGGTCGAGCGCCGCGAAGTCGAGCTGGCGGACCGCCTCGGGGTAGCTCGTCAGCAGCACCTGGAAGCCGCGGTCGACGCGGTGGCCGTCGATCAGGTCGGTCCGCACCCGGCCGCCGACGCCGTCGTCGGCGTCGAGCAGCAGGACCGGCACGCCCTCGTCGTGCAGGACCCTCGCGCAGGTCAGGCCGGCCAGTCCGGCTCCCACGATGACGACCGGACGCAGGTCGCGGCCGCCAGAGTCGTCGTCGATCGGAGGTGTCTCGGGAGCGCTCATGCGGAACGCGCGGAGCGTAGCGGATGCGGGCCGATGATCCGCGGTCGTCCTGCCGCCGCGCGCGGCGCCGGCTGGCGATCCGTGTGCGCCGCTGGCGGGCTCAGCGCTGCCCGCGGTAGACGAGCGCGGGCGGCAGGTTCCAGAGCACCGGCCGGCTCAGCGCGAAGCGGGCGAAGCGCTCGCGCATGCGATCGCGGAGCTCGCGCGCCGCGGCCGTCGGATAGAAGTGCCAGTAGCTGAACTGGCGGAACGACCCGCCGTCGGCCAGCGTCCGGGCCGTCTCGTCGACGATCAGGTGCTTGAGGCGGCGCGGCATCGCGGCGAGCGGCAGGCCCGACACGATCGCCCGCGGCGCGGGCAGGCCGCGGCTCGCGAGGTGCGCGGCGACGTGCTCGGCCGAGCCGAGCGCGAACCGCAGGCCGGGGAAGCGCGCGGTCAGCCGGCGGTGGAAGGCCTCGTTGCGCTCGATCCCGAGGTAGCGGATCCCCTCGCGCTCGACCAGCGGCGCCAGCAGTCGGGTGAACGATCCGGTACCCGGTCCGTACTCGACGACCAGGTCGCCGCGCCGCAGGTCGAGGTCGCGCAGCATCTCGCGGCCGAGCGCACGGGAGCTCGGCGTCACGGCGGCGACGTCGACGGGCGACTTGATGAACTCGCTGAGGAACAGGAACGGGTTCGACATGAACGGGGTCGAATCGGGTGCGAGGCCAGCGGCGGACGGTCGGGGCGGCTGATCATGCCCGCGCGCACGGCGACCTCATCGGCCGGAACCCCGTGGATTTTCGAGCTGGCGAGATCGTGACCGTGTCACGGTCCCGCCGGTGCGGCCGCCGCGCCCGGTCCGGCCGCCGCTCACTCGCCGACCAGCTCGGCGACGATCCGTTGCGCGTCGTAGATCTTGCGCAGCGCCTCGAGGATGCCGTCGGTGTGCACCGACACCGAGCGGGGCAGGTCGCTGCGGTAGACGTAGCGGTTCGGCAGCATCTCGATGTTGCCGTCGAACACGAGGCCGACGACCTCGAGGTTCGCGTTCACGAGCGGGCTCCCCGAGTTGCCGCCGATGATGTCGTTGGTGCTGACGAGCACCATCGACGTGGTCAGGTCGAGGCGGTCGACACGGTCCTTCCAGATCTGCGGCAGGTCGAACGGGTGCGTGTCGTCGAAGGCGGCGTTGCGGTCGAACAGCCCGTGGAACGTCGTGCGGTGTGGCGCGCGCGTGCCGTTGCACGGGTAGCCGGCGACGATGCCGTCGCTGAAGCGCAGCGTCAGCGTGGCGTCCGGGCTGACGCTCGTGCCGTAGGTCGCGAACAGCGCACGGCCGATCAATGCGCCCTGCGTGTCCTCGATCGACGCGAGGCGCTTGTTCTCCGCCGCATGGCGATCCGCCATCGGCAGGTAGGCCTGCACCATGTGGATCGCTGGCGGCAGGGAGGCGATGTCGCGACCGTCGGCGAGCAGCGCGTCGAGTCGCGTGGCATCGAGCAACGGGCTCCGCGCGAGCAGTTCGTTGACCTGCTCCGGGCTACGATCGCCCAACACGGTGATGCAATACGGATCGTCGGCCGGCAACCAATGTCGGGCGCGGTGCAGGTGATCGGCGAACTCGAGCACGGCGAGCCGGTCGAGACCCTCGCTCGCGATGCGCTCGCGCAATCCGCGCGCGCCCGCCGCGAGGCGCTCTCTGGCGTCACCGTCCGCCGCCCAGGCGCGCACGACGCGCTCCGCGATCTGCAGCACCGGATGGCCGCCGCTCTGGTGGAAGCGCAGGGGTGCTTCGAGCGTGCGGCGCGCCTGCGCGACGTCGGCGAGCACGTCCCACACCCTGCCGTAGCGCTGCCGCAACTCCGGATCGGCCGCGACCCGCTCGCGGAAGGCCCGCTCGGCCCGCTCCTTCTGCGCCATCAGGCTCGCATCGAGCAGCCCGGCCCAGTAGCCGTCGTAGGCCTTCTGGGTGTTCTCCCAGCTCAGGATCTCGGTGCGCAGCTCTTTCTCGCGCGAGGGGTTCTCCTCGACGAGCTGCCGGCGGATCGCGAGGCGGCTGTCGATCAGCTCGTCGACGATCGGGTGGTAGGCGTCGCGCAGGTACTCCATCTGCGCCTTGGTGAGCAGTCGCCTGGTCGTGCCGGGATTGCCGGTCACGAATACGAGCTCGCCGGGCTCCACGCCGTCGGTGTTCCAGCGGAAGTAGTGTGCGGAGGTGTCGGCTGGCGCGCCGTTCGACCACGCGCGTACGAACGAGAAGTCGAGGCAGTAGCGCGGATACGTGAAGTTGTCGTAGTCGCCGCCGAAATGGGAGATCTGCAGATGGGGGCTGCAGACGAGGCGGATGTCGTCCCAGATCCGGTAGCGGTACAGCTCGACCTGCGCCCCCTGGTAGAGCTTGACGAGCTGTGACTCGTATTCGGGCGTCTCCTTCCGCGCGCGCGCGAGGATCCGCTCCCCGTTCGCGCGGCGCTTGTCGGCGGCGGTCGCGTCGTCGTCGTCCGCGGTGACGCCGGCGTCGTACTCGGCGGTGACGTCCTCCATCGCGACGAGCTGCTGGACGGTCAGTCCGGGGATGCGCACCTCGTCCGCGAGCGTCGTCGCGTAGAAGCCGTCGCGCACCCAGTCGTCGTCACCCTGCACCTCGGCGATCTCGTCGCGGACGCAGTGGTGGTTCGTCATGATCAGCCCCTTGGGCGAGACGAACGACGACGAGCAGCCGCCACCGAACCGGATCGATGCCAGGCGCAGCGCGTCGAACCACTCCCTGGTCGGGGAGAATCCGTACTCGTCGCGGAGATAGGCCAGCGGCGGGTTCTCGACCGTCCACATCTTGCCGAGCTCCAGGTTCTCCTGGCTGCGGGCGGGGGCCGGGACGAGAGCGAGCAGCAACAGCGCCGTGCTGCGGAATCGCGTGAGCTCCATGGATGTCGCGGAGGAGGGCGAGAGAGTCGAACGGCAGGACCATGCCCGCACGCCGGTGCGGACCGAACGCCGTTCACGATGCCATACGGCGCGCCCGGTGCCGCTGCGCGTTCCGATCCGTCGGACTCTCTGGGCGGCGGGGTCCGGCGGCGGGTGGCGTCACTCGGCGCGCGGCCGCCCAGGTCAGGCGCCGAGCTCGGCGCCGGCGCCGTGGAACTCACGGAACGACCGTGCACCGTCCTTGCCGAGGTGCCGCGCGAGGATACGGGGGTCGGTCTCCAGCAGGTCGACGACGACCAGCCCGTCGACGACGTCGCGGAAGGCGGGGTCGACGTTGAAGCCGACGATCTTGCCGCCGAGCTTCAGATACTCGCGGATCAGCACGGGCACGCCCTTCTGGTCGGTCTCCATCTCCGCGACCATCGCCGACACGTCGCCGAGGTCACCCAGCATCGACGCCGTCCACCGCAGCCCGAAGCGCTTCACGACGCCACCGCGCACCGGATGGCGCGGGTGGACGTGGTTCGCGAACTCCGGCATGAACTCGTGTTCGCGCAGGTGGTCGACCATCAGCTCGCGCGACGCCCGCTCGTAGGTGGCGCTGATCGACACCGGGCCGAACAACTTGCTGTAGCGCGGATTCCTGACGATCCACGCGCCGATGCCCCGCCACAGCAGCATCAGCGGCATGTAGCTCCGCTGGTATTCGCGGCGCACGAACGACCGGCCGACCTCGAGCCCGTTGCGCACGTGGTCGAGGAACTCCGGGTCGAACTCGAACAGGCTGGTCGTGTAGAGCGCGCCCTGACCGCCCTTCTTCAGCAGCGCGTCGACGCAACCCAGGCGATAGGCGCCGACCACGACGCGCTCCTCCGGCCGCCAGACGAACAGGTGCAGGTAGTCGTCGTCGTAGCGGTCGAGATCGGTCGAGCGGCCGGTGCCCTCGCCGACCTCGCGGAACGTCTCCTCGCGCAGCCGGCCGATCTCGTGCAACACGCTCGGCATGCGGTCGGCGCTGCCGATCCACACCTCGAAGCCCGACGACTCGACGAGCTTCATCTCGGGTGGCAGCGTCGCGATGTCGGCCGCGAGCTGTGCGGCGTCGAGCGGCGGCACGATCGGCACGAGCTTCGGCTTCGGCTTGAGCTTCGCGACCAGCCTGCGCGCGCCCTGCCCGCGCCGCTCGCCGACCAGCCGCCGGCCCAGGATCAACGTGCGGAGCCGGAGGTAGTCGACCAGCTCGCCGTCCGACTCGAACCGCTCCAGCCGGTCGAACGGGATCGGCTTGCCGATGCGCATCGGCACGACGCGGCCCATGCGGTGCAGCATCGCGCGCGGCAGCAGCAACGTGCGCAGCGCCGGGTGTGCGAGTCCCGCCAGCTGGAACAGCGCGCCATTGTGACCGCCGAAGAACACCGGCAGCGCGGTCGCCTTCGTGATGCGCAGGATCCGTGCGACGGTGCCGTGCCAGTCGGGCTCGAGCACGGTGCGCTCGCCCCAGCGGCGATGCGCCACCTCGCCGGCCGGGAACGTCACCAGCAGGCCGCCCTGCCTGACCCACGCGATCGCCTCGCGCAGCGGTCGCACGTTGCGGGCGGCGGCGCGCGCACCCCCGTACGGGTCGACACAGATCATGTGGTCGACCAGCCGCTCGAAGCGCGTCAGCACGTGGTTGGCGAGGACCTTGACGTCGGAGCGGACGCGCAGCAGCTGGTCGAGGATCAGCAGCCCCTCGACGACGCCGAACGGGTGGTTCGCGACGACCACGCAGGGACCGTCCTTCGGCATGCGCTGTCGGTCGCTCTCCGGTGCCTCGCCCGCGACGCGCAGCACGCCGAGGCAGCGATCGACGTAGCTCCGCGCATCCGGTGCATCGCCGACCAGCCGGTGCAGCCGCCCGAGTCGCGCCAACCCGAGGGTGTGTTCCGCCAGCCGCGCGAGCGGCCCCAGCACGGGCCGCCGGCTCTTGCCCTCGAGCAGCCGGAACGGACTGCGGTGATCCTTCGATTCCGTCATGCGAGGTCAGGCGGGTGGCGAAGGGAGCGGAACGGTCCACGGCCGGCAGCGGGGGCCGGCGCCGATCGGAGCGCAGCGCGCAGCGCAGTTGAAGATGCCGGCTGCCCCGAGGCAAGTCCCTGACCCTGCGAACCGCGGCCGTTCGCCCGGCTGGCAGCGCCGTACCCGCCGCGGTCAGCGCACGGCAGGTTCGAGCAGTTCGACGCGCGGTGGGTCGAGGGGACTCGACGCATCGACGCGGGCGAGGCCACCGATCGGCAATGTCCAGCTCGCGGGTCGGTGGCCGAACGGGAGACCGGTCACGACCGGCACGCGCAGGTCGCCGAGGCGCTCCTCGAGGACCGCCTGCGTGTCGGGGTCGACGCTCGCCAGCGCCGAGTCCTCGCGGTGGAAGTCGCCGAGCAGCACGCCGGCGCAGCGGTCGAGCGCGCCCGTGGCGCGGAGCTGCGTCAGCATGCGGTCGATGCGGTAGGGGGCCTCGTCGACGTCCTCCAGCAGCAGGAGGTTGCCGTTCGTGTCGATCTGGTCGGGCGTGCCGATCAGTGCGCAGACCAGCGTCAGATTCCCGCCGACCAGCCGGCCCTCGGCCCTGCCCGGGCGCAGCACGCGTGGCTTCGGACCGAGGCCGGCGCGCGGCAACGGGGGCGGACGGTCCGCCTCGCTCAGCAGGCGTCGCTGCAGCTCCTCCATGGCGTCCCCCATCGCCATCGAGTCCGACGTCGCGACCATCGGTCCGTGCAGGCCGACCAGGCCGACGCGGCGGAACGCCGCGGCCAGCAATGCGGTCACGTCGCTGTAGCCGACGATCGGCTTCGGGTCGCTGCGCAATGGGGCGAAGTCGAGCCGGTCGAGGAGGCGCGTCACGCCGTAGCCGCCGCGCGTGCAGAACACCGCGCGGATCCGTTCTTCGGCGAAGGCGCGCTGCAGGTCGTCGGCGCGCTGCGCGTCGCTGCCCGACAGGAAGCCCTGCTCGCCGAGCGCGTGGCGCGACAGCTCGGGCACGAGACCCTGGCGGCGCAGTCGCTCGAGACCGCGGTCGAGGTCGGTGCGGCGCCGCTCGGTGAGCGGACCGGCGGGCGACACGACGGCCACGCGGTCGCCACGGCGGAGGCGTGGTGGGCGGAGGACGGCGGGGGAGCGGGCGTCGGGCATGGTCGGGACCGGTCGGCTGCGTCCGCGCACGCTACCCGCGGACGGCCGTCGCGCACGTCACCAGTTGGCGCCGACCGACAGCGCGAGCTGGATGTAGTCGGCGTCGCCGCTCGCGCCGAACAGCGTGATGTCCGAGCCGAATACGCCGCGCACGTCGAAGCCGAGGTGCAGGCCGCGGGTCAGGTCCGCCTGCAGGCCGGCGTGCAGGTAGGCGGCCGCCGACGCGTCGTCGTCGTCGACGTCGATCACCACGCCGCCGAGCGTCGTGCGGCCCTCTGCCGCGACCGTCAGCAGGGTGACGCCGCCACCGACGTACGGGCGCACCGAGCCCTCGGTGTTCGCCGTCAGGCGCGGACCGACGTAGAACTCGGCGATCGCCGCGGCGAGGTCGATGCCGCTGTTCAGGTAGTCGTCTTCGCTGTTGGCGGAGACGCTGCCTCCGAACTCGATGCCGAGCGGGCTGCGCCCCGGGCGGAACTCGGCCTCGATACCGAGCACCCCCTGGTTCTCCAGCGGGTCCCAGTAGTCCTCGTCGAGGTGCCGCGCGCCGAGCAGCACGCTGAACGAGCCGCCGGCGCCACCCTCGCCCTGGCGCACGTTGCCCGCGTGGCCCGGCGACGCCAGGGGCGCGCTCAGGAACGCGGCGTCGCCCGCGGTGGCGCGCCCCGCCGAGCGGTCTACCGGTCGCAGCGCCAGGGCGGACCGGTCCGGGCCGCTCGGATCCCAGGACGACGGACCAGCCGGCACGGAGGTCGCGCAGCCCGCCGTCACGATGGCCAGCAGCAGAACGGCCAGCAGCAGACCGATGAGAGACGTGGCCTTCATCGCATGCTCCTCGAGTGACGAGCCGCGGGGTGTTGCCCGACCACCCCGCGGCACGCCGGCCATCATGCCCCTGGCGGGCGCGGAATCCCGCACAATCCGCCGCGCACGATCCCTCGCCGTCGGGATCACCCACGGTGGCGCAGCCGGTCGCCTTCCACGCGGCGGCAGCCGCGCCCGCTCTCAGGCTCCGCCGCTCGCCTTCTTGCGCGAGCCACCGCTGCGCGGCGAAGCGGACTTCTTGCGCGTGCCGCTCTTCGCCTTCTTGGTGGTGCGGGTCGCGCCGCCGCTCTGCGCGCTGCCACCCTTGCCGCCGCTGCTCTTCCCGGGCGCCTTCTTGCGGCCCGCCTTCTTCTTCGTGCCGCCCTGCGCTGCGCGCTCCTTCAGCAGGTCGATGGCGCGCTGCAGCGTGCACGACTCGACGTCCTCGTCCTTCGGCAGTGACGCATTGGTCGTGCCGTCCGACACGTACGGTCCGTAGCGGCCGTCGAGGATGCGGACCGCGGCCCTGGTCTCGGGGTGCTCGCCGAGCTCCCGCAGCGCCTTCGGCTGGGCGGCGGGGCCGCCGCGGCCGCCGCGCTGCTTGGGTTGCGCGAACAGCTCGGCGGCGCGCTCGAGCGTGACCGTCAGCAGATCGTCGTCGGGGCCGAGGCTGCGCGTGGCGGGACCGCACTTCAGATACGGGCCGAAGCGGCCATTGTGCGCGACGACCGGGTGCCGTTCGCCGGCCGCCGACTCGGTGTCCGGGAGCGTCAGCTCGCCGAGCTCGCGCGGCAGGGCGAGGACCTGCAGCGCCTGCTCGAGGGTGACGTTCTCCGGCGTCATGCCGCGCAGCAGCGAGGCCATCTTCGGCTTCTCGTCGCCGAGCTCCTCGGCACTCCCGCGCTGGAAGTACGGCCCGTAGCGCCCGACCTTGACATAGATCTTCTGCCCGGTCTGCGGATCGCTGCCGAGCGCCGTCGGGCCGGCCTTGGCCTTCGCGAGCAGGTCGTGCGCGAGCGCGGTCGTCAGCTCGTCCGGCGCGAACTCGTCGGGGAGCGACGCGCTGAGCTCGCCGCAGGCGAGGAACGGCCCGTAGCGGCCGACGCGGACGCCGATGGCGTTGCCGTCGAACGGCTCGAGATGGAAGCCCTCGACCGTGCAGACCTCGCGTGGGTCGATCTTCGCGTCGACTTCGCTCAGCTGGTCGCGGAGACCGGGATGGCCGTCGCCCATCCAGAACGACCGCAGGTACTCGAGCCGCTGCTTGCGGCCATTGCTGATCTCGTCGAGGTCGTCCTCCATACGCGCCGTGAAGGCATAGTCGACCAGCCACTTCAGATGGTGATCGAGCAGCTTGACGACGGCGAACGCCGTGAAGGTCGGCACCAGCGCCTGCCCCTTCTTGAAGCAGTACTCGCGCGACTGGATCGTCTCGATGATCGACGCGTAGGTGCTCGGCCGGCCGATGCCGAGGCGCTCCAGCTCGCGGACGAGCGTCGCCTCGGTCAGTCGCGCCGGTGACTTCGTCGTATGGCCGTCGGGAACGAGCTCGACGACCGCGACTCCGTCGCCTTCGGCGACCTTCGGCAGGATGCGGTCGCCGTTCTCGTCGTCGCGGTCGCTCGCATAGGCGAGCCGGAAGCCCGGGAACTCGATGGTGCGGCCGGAGGTCTGGAACCGCGCGTCGTCGACCTTCAATTGCAGCGTCGTGCGCTTGCCGGTCGCGTCCTTCATCTGGCAGGCGACCGTGCGCTTCCAGATCAGCTCGTAGATCCGGCGCTCGTCGGAGCCCATGTCGGCGCCGAGCGCGTCGGGCGGCGTGAACGTCGCGCCGGCGGGCCGGATCGCCTCGTGTGCCTCCTGCGCGTTCTTGACCTTCTGCTGGTAGTAGCGCGGCTTCTCCGGCACGAACGCGTCACCGTACTTCTCCGCGATCAGCCGCCGCGCGGCCTGGATGGCCTCGGTCGACAGCGTGACCGAGTCGGTGCGCATGTAGGTGATGTAGCCGTTCTCGTAGAGCCGCTGCGCGGCGCGCATCGTGCGGCGCGCGGGGAAGCCGAGCCGGCCGCCCGCCGCCTGCTGCAGCGTGCTGGTCGTGAACGGCGCCTGCGGGCGCTCGGTGAACGGCTTCTGCTCGAGGCTCTCGACGACGGCGTCCACGCCGGTCAGCCGCTCGACCAGCGCGCGGGCGCCGGCTTCGTCGAGATGCCGGCGATCGCGCGCGGCGTCGGTCAGGCGGCCGGTGTCGGGATCGAAGTCCTTGCCCGACGCGAGGCGCTGCTCGCCGATCGCCACCAGCGTCGCGTCGAACGGGTCCTGCTCGCCGGCGCGGAAGGTGCCGATCAGGTCCCAGTAGTCGGTCGGCACGAAGCGGATGCGCTCACGCTCGCGCTCGACGACGAGCTTCACGGCGACGCTCTGCACGCGGCCCGCGCTCAGCCGCGGCTTGATCTTGCGCCACAGCACCGGCGACACCTCGTAGCCGTACAGGCGGTCGACGAGGCGGCGCGTCTCCTGCGCCTCGACGAGGTTCTGGTCGATGTCGCGCGGGTTGGCGAGCGCGTGCTCGATCGCGCTCTTCGTGATCTCGTGGAACACGAGGCGCTTGATCTCGCCCTTCGGCTTCAGCTCGTCGACGAGGTGCCACGAGATCGACTCGCCCTCGCGGTCCTCGTCGGTCGCGAGGTAGACGACCGACGCGTCCTGCACCAGCTGCTTCAGCTTCTTGATGTGGTCCTTCTTCTCCTTCGGGACCACGTAGAGCGGCGCGAAGTCACGCTCGACATCGATGCCGAGCCGCGCCCACTTCTCCTTCTTGTGCTTCGCGGGAACCTCCGCCGCGTTCGCCGGCAGGTCGCGGATGTGTCCGACGCTCGCCTCGATCGCGTAGCCGCTGCCGAGGAAGCGGGCGATCGTACGCGCCTTCGCGGGGGACTCGACGATGACGACGGGCTTGGCGCCTTGCTTCTTCGCGGCCATGGAGTGGGCCGGACTTGTTAGACGTGCCGGGAGAGTGGTGTCAACCCTGACCTCGCATCCCCGACGCGCGTCGGCCCCGGTTGCATCGGTCCGCGCGCGCCGACACCATGAGCGCCGTGACGACGATCCGCCAGGGTCTCCTGTTCGGTGAGACCGGCGCGTTCGGTCGGGCGCGGGTGCGGTCGGCGGACGGCTCCGAGCTCGCGCGCGAGCTGCGCGCCTTCCGCGAGTTCGGGCGCGCGACGGAGGTCGCCGAGACGCGCGGCGCGCGCGGCGACGGGCCGCCGGTCCTCACCTTCCGCAACGAGTTCTGGACCGCGCGCCAGCGCGCTGCGCACTCCTTGCACGAGGTCTCCTACCGCGCCTGCTTCAAGCCGGCGCTGCCGCGCTTCTTCGTCGAGCGGCTCACGGCGCCCGGCGACCTCGTGCACGACCCGTTCGCCGGCCGCGGCACCGCTCCGCTCGAGGCCGCGCTGCTCGGCCGGCGGCCGCACGCGTCGGACGTCAACCCGCTGACGCGCGTGCTGTTCGAGCCGCGGCTCCGGCCGCCCGTGCTCGCCGCGCTCGCGGCCCGGCTGCGCGAGCTGGACCTCGAGAGCCCGGCCGAGCTTCCCGAGGACCTGCTCGTCTTCTACCACCCCGACACGCTGCGGGAGATCGTGCGGCTGCGCGACCACTTCCTCGCGCGCGAGGCGGCGGGCGAGCTCGACGCGGTGGACGCCTGGCTGCGCATGGTCGCCGTCAACCGGCTGACCGGTCACTCGCCCGGCTTCCTGTCGGTCTACACGCTGCCGCCGAACCAGGCGGTGTCGGTCGAGTCGCAGCGCAAGATCAACGCGCGGCGCGGTCAGGAGCCGCCGCGACGCGACGTGCGCGAGCGCCTGCTGCGGAAGTCGCGCGCGCTGCTCGCCGACGTCGACGACGCGCTGCGGGCGCGGCTCGCGGCGCTCGTCGACGGGCACGCCGTCGCGACGACGGCGCCGGCCGACGACGTCGCCGGGCTGCCGGACGGCTCGGTGCGGCTGGTGGTGACGTCGCCGCCGTTCCTCGACGTCGTCCAGTACGCGAGCGACAACTGGCTGCGCTGCTGGTTCTGCGGCATCGACGCCCAGCGCGTCGCGATCACGCAGGCGCGCAAGGTCGGCGACTGGGAGGCGGCGATGACGGCGGCGCTCCGCGAGTGCCGGCGCGCGCTGCGCGACGACGGCCACGTCGCGTTCGAGGTCGGCGAGGTGCGCGGCGGGGCGACGCGGCTCGAGGAGCACGTGATCGACAGCGCGCGGGACGCGGGTCTGGTGCCGTTGCTCGTGCTGATCCAGGAGCAGCGCTTCACGAAGACGGCGAACTGTTGGGGAATCGACAACAACGCGCGCGGCACCAACACGAACCGGGTCGTCGTGCTGCGGCGCGAAGGCTGAGGGCGCTCGGCAGGGCGTTCTTCCCGAGCTGCGCCGGAACCGTGCGCGGCGGACGCCACTTTTCACGATGAATCACGGGGCATCCCTAGCGGTCGACCGTGTGTTTTCGGGCAAGATCTCGGCTAGAGGAGGTCCCCGAGCGGCGGTCGACGCACGGAGGGGAGCTCCGCTGGACCGGCGTGGACCGGCCGAGGTGACCGAGCGAGGTGATGCAGCTAGTGCGCGTGCGCGGCCGATACCGCTCACCGCGGCTCGCCGCATCCGGCGATCGGCGCCCCGCAACCGATCCCAACCGGACCTTTCCACCACCACCGTTCCCTGTCCGTCCGATGCGCCGACTCGATGACCAGTTCCTCACCGAGTTCGTGCCCTGGCTGCTCCGCGTGCTGACGTTCGTCGCGGTGCTCGTCTCGGCATGACCCCGGCATCTGGCGCGCGCGCCGTCGCCTGCCGTCGCCGGGGGCCTCCGGGCCCCCGGCGCGCCCATCGCACCGGCCTGACGGCTTCCTGACACGCGCCCCGGTGGTGGTGCTAGCCTGCGCTCCTCGATGCGCCCCGGCAGGCAGCAGACCGGCAGGCAGCAGACCGGCAGGCAGCAGACCGGTAGGCAGTGGACCGGCAGGCAGTGGACCGGCAGGCAGTGGACCCGCGGTGGCCGCCGCAACGGACCCTGGGCTGCGGTCGTCGCCTCCGCGCTCGGGCTGCTCGCGATCGGCGCGCTCGCAGTCGGTCGCGCGATCCAGGCGGCCCGGAGCGAGGCGCGCGACGCGGCCTCGCGGGCCGCGCGCGCCAGCGCTGACGAGCTGAGGACGCTGCTCGCCGATCCGCGCCGACTCGTCGAGCGGGCCGCTGGCGCGGTCGCCTTCGAGGTACGGGACAGCGGGCTGCTGGTGCCGCCCGAACTGTGGCCGCTCGACCCCGCCGGCGACGCGGGCCTCGAGCTGCCGATGGCGGTGCGCGCGCTGGCGACCGCCGCGGCCACGCAGCGCGACGCGGAGCGGCTCGCCGGCCTGCTGCCGGCGCTCGATCCGGTCGCCGCCAGCTGGCTGCGTCTGTGGCTCGGCTGGCGGCAGCTGCGCGACGGGGATCTGGCCGGCGCGCGCCGCTGGCTCGCTGCGGTCGACGCGGCGCCACCGATGGAGCCGGGCCCGCGCGGGCTCGCCGACTCGGCCTGTCTGCTCGCGGTGGCGCTCGGCGACGAGCCGCCGGACTGGACCGTCGAGCTGCTGGCGCGCGCCGAGTCCGCGGTGGTCGAGGGAGTCGCGGCGCGGCTCGCCGACCGCGGTCGCGCGGACCTCACCGCCAGCCTGCGCGCCTCCCACACCGACGTCGTGCGCCGCCGCGCCGCCTTGCGGGCGGTGCGCGCGACGTTGCCGCAGCTGCTCGGCGGCAGCGGCAGCGACGGGCCGCTGGTCGCCGCCGGGCACGTCGTCGCGTGGCGATCGACCGGGCCGGGCGCCGCGACCGGGATCGCCGCAGCCGATCCGCTCGCAGTTGCGCGCGCGGTCGCCCCGGCCCCACAACCGGGGCTCGCGGCCTCGCGGCCCGGCGCCGACGCGGTCGCGGTGCTGCCCGGCGCCGTCTGGCTGGGGATCGTGGTGCCCGATGCATCGCCCGGTCGCACCGCGCTGCTCGGCCTGGCGCTGCTGCTCGCAGCGTGCGGCGTCGCCCTCGCGCTCGCGCTGCGCGCGACCGCCCGCGCGGTCGACCGCGAGTCGCTCGCGGTGCGGTCGCGCGCCGACTTCCTGCAGTCGGTCACGCACGAGCTGAAGACGCCGCTCGCCGCGATACGCCTGCTCGCCGAGCGCCTCGCCGAGGGCCGCGTGCGCGGCGCCGAACGGCTGCGCGAGCACCACATGCTGCTCGCGGGCGAGGCCGCGCGGCTGGCGGTGCTGGTCGAGAACGTGCTCGATCTCGGCCGCACGGAGCGCGGCGAGCGCGCCTACGACCGTCGCGTCGAAACGCTCGACGCGGTCGCAGGTGAGGCCGCCGCACTGTTCGCGCCGCTCGCGGAAGCCGCCGGGCAGCGCATCAACGTAGCGCTCGGCGCGGCCGGCGCGCGCGGGAAGGTCGACCGCGGTGCGCTCGTCCAGGCGCTCGTGAACGTGCTCGAGAACGCGCGCAAGTACGCGCCCGGCGGCGCGGTCGAGCTGCGCACCGCGCGTGCGGGGGCAGGGTGGACGCTGACGGTGCGCGACCACGGACCCGGCGTGCCGGCCGCCGAGCGCGACGCGATCTTCGGGCGCTTCGCGCGCGGCGTCGCGCAGCGCGACGGCGCCGTGCCCGGCGTCGGGCTCGGGCTGCACCTCGCGCGGTCGATCCTGCGCGCGCACGGTGGTGAGCTGTGCTGCACGGCACCGGACGACGGCGGGCCCGGTGCCGCGTTCGTATTCACGTTGCCGCTCACGGAGCTCGCGGGGGAGGTGCGATGAGCGGCCGCCGATTGCTGCTGGTCGAGGACGATCTCGCGCTGCGCACCGGCCTGCGCGAGACGTTCGGCGAGGAGGGCTACGACGTCACGGCGGTCGCGGACGGCAATGCCGCACGCGAGCTGCTGCTGACACGTCACTTCGATGTCGTCGTGCTCGACCTGATGCTGCCGGGTCGCGGTGGCCTCGAGATCCTGCGCGAGCTGCGCGAGCGTCGGCTGGCGACTCCGGTGCTGCTGCTGACCGCGCGCGGCGACGAGTCCGACAAGGTGCTCGGCCTCGACCTCGGTGCCGACGACTACGTGACGAAGCCGTTCGGCCTGCGCGAGCTGGTCGCCCGCGTGCGCGCATTGCTGCGCCGGCCCGGCGTGGGTGCGGGCCACGACGACTCCAGCGTGTTCCACGTCGGTGCCGCCGAGGTCGACCTCGGCTGTTTCGAGCTGCGTCGTGCCGGCGTCGTGCACGAGCTGACTCCGAAGGAGGCCGGCATGCTGGCGCTGCTGTTCCGTGAGCGCGGCCTCGCAGTGCGCCGCGAGCGATTCCTCGACGAGGTGTGGGGCAGCGAGCAGTTCGTCGGACCGCGCGCGGTCGACACCCACGTCGTCAACCTGCGCAACAAGCTGGAGCCCGATCCCCGCCGGCCGCAGCACCTGCTGACGGTGCACGGCGTCGGCTACCGGCTGGTCGTCGCGCCGGAGGGCGGCGGATGAGCACACCGTACCGGGCGCGAGCCGGCCTGACATCCGCCGGACACCGATCGCGCAGCCACGCCACCACCCGGGCCTCCGCGCGGCGTCCGATGCCCTGGTCGAGGACCACGGAGGAATCATGATGACAGCGAGGACGTTCGGCACGGCGCTGCTGCTCGCCGGTGCCATGTGTGCACAGGACCCGGGCGAGCAGCGGCTCCAGCGGGCGATCACCGTCGAGGAGGCGGAGCACGACGTCGCCGCGGCCGCCGAGCGATTCCGGGAGCTCGTCGCCGACGCGAGCCTGCCCGCCGCATTGCGCACCCGGGCGGCATTGCGGCTGGCGCTGGCCATGCGCGAGCTGGGCGACGCGCAGGCGTTCTCCGCAGCATTGACGGCCGCCGCCGCCGGCGAGGGACCGGCGGCCGCCGAGGCGCGGGCGCTGCTGCAGGATCCGGAACGGGGCGGGCCCGGCGACCGTGAGGTCGAGCTTCGCATCCTGCAGCTCGTCGCGGAGCTGAAGAACGGGCCGCGGCCCGATCTGTTCGGCGAGCTGGTGTTCTTCGGGGCGCGGTCGCTGCCGGTCGTCACGCGTGCGATCGATGGCGAGAACGGCGATATCCGCTACGTGAAGACCCTCGCCAGCGTCGTGTGGCGGGTCGGCGGTGCCGAGGCGGTCGCCTGGCTCGGGACGGTGCGTGCGACCTTCGACGCGCTGAAGCGGCGAGCGGTCGTCGCCGGTATCCAGGTCGACATGCGCACCGAGATCGCGCGCGATCTCGCACCGTGCCTCGTGGCGTTCCTCGGCGACGCGGATCCGCTGGTGCGGCTCGAGATCGTGCAGGGCGGACCGGGGCGGGTGCTGACCGCGGCCCAGCTCGCGCCCAGCCTTGCCGATGCCGACCCGCGCGTGCGCGCGGCGGCGTTCGAGGTGCTGGCCGGCCAGGCGTCCCCGTGGCGCAATACCGAGCTGCGCGACGAGCGCATGAGCGCCACCGCGGCGATCGTCGACGCGCTGTGCGGCGACGGCGGCACGCGCATCGAGCCAGCGATCCGGCAGCGCATCGTCACGCGGCTCGTCGGTGACCCCGAGGTCTACGGGGAGGTCGCCGGGCTCGGCCTGCTGCTGCGCCTCGCGACGTCGGGCGACCGGCTCGACGCGTCGCGCTGGCCGTCCCTGGACCGGCCGGGCACCGACGCGCTGGCGGCCGAGCTGTCGGCAGCTGCGCGCATCCTCGCCGAGGTGGGCGACCCGGCGGGCAACCGGGAGTTCGTCCAGGCCGTGCTCGACCGGGTGCTCCCCGGCTGGACGTCGGCCGCGGGCCCCGCCGCGCGCGATCTCACGCTGCTCGGCTACGCGATCCCAGGCGACTGGCTCGCGTTGCACCTGGACGCGGCGAGCTGGCGCGCCGTGCTCGCACGCCCGGGCGCGGTCCGGCCGGCAGCGCTCGCCAGCGCCGCTCGCGCACTCCGTACCGAACCGCTGCAGGCCGCGAGCGTCGCCGCGTTGCGCGGCTGGTTCGACCGCGGCGTCGCCGGTGCTGCCGCGGCCCGCGATCCCGAGCTGACATTGGCACTGGACCAGGTCGGCTACCTGCTGGCGTCGCAGTCCGGCGACGACGCGCTCGGCTGGGCGCTGCCGAGGATCCGCGCCGGCTGCCACGACACGTCGCTCGGGGTGGATGACCGCCGTCGTGCGACGCGGCTGCGCTGGATGCTGTTCGCCGGACTGACGCGGCGTGCCGATCCCGCCCGGCTCGCCGCGGTGCGCACGCTCGTTCTCGATCCGATGTTCGACGACCTTGCGATGCGCAATGCGGGTCTCGGCTGGCTCGCGCGACGCGGTGCGCCCGAGCCGGCGGAGCTGTTCCGAGCGGCGCTCGCGCTGCCGCTCGCCGGTCCGACCGCGCCCGCCGACGAGGGCGTCGTCCAGGAGGAGATGCCGGAGCTGCGAGAGACTGCCGCGGGCTACGGCTTGCCGACCGGTGCCGCCTGGCTGTTCGTCGAGGGCTCGATCGGCTGGGACCGGGCGACGGTCCGCGGAGTCGTGCGCGCGCTGTTGCAGGAGGGCAACCCGCGGGTCTGGCTTGCCGCCGGCGAGGTGTTCGCCCCGTTGCGTGCCGAGCTCGAGTGGCTGCGCGACGCCATGGTGCTCTCCTGGCGGGCATGCGCGTCGCGCAGCGCGCTCGACGGGGCGCTGCGGAGCTGCGAGCTCGCGCTCGAGGGGAAACCGCGGAGCGATGGCCCCGTGCTGTCGCGCCCCGACGCGACCGTGATCGGCGCCTGGCTCGATGCCCTCGCGGGGGACTCGCGTCGCGACCGGAACCCGAGCCGCTTCTGGAACGCCGTGCAGGGGTTGCCGGAGCTCCGCGGCGCCGAGCTGGTGGTGTCGCGCGTTCGCCCGTTCCTGACCAGCGACGATCCGTACGACCGGCGCAATGCGCTGCGCCACCTGGTCGCCGTGCGGTCCGCCGACGCCGGCGAGCTGATCGCACGATTCGCTTCGGATCCTTCGGAAGTCGTCCGCCAGCAGGTGTTCGCGAGCCGCCTCGAAGCCCCCGGCGCCGATCGCCGTGCCATCTTCGTCGAGATGCTGCGGGACCCCGACGCGAGCATCCGCCGGAACGGCGCGGTGCGGATCCGGTCGAATCTGGATCGCGACTACGTCGAGCCGCTGCTCGAGCTGCTGCGGGACCCCGACGACGGCGTGCGCAGCGACGCGCGCGAGACGCTCGAAGCGATCCGTTACTACCTCGAGGAGCGCGAACGCTTCGGCCGACTGCTGCGCGAGGACGGCTTCGGTACCGACAGCGCGGCCGAGGCGCTGCTGCAGCAGGCGCGCGCCGGCGGCGAGCCTCGCATCCGACTCGCCGCGATCCGCTCGCTCGGCACGCTCGGCGTGCCCGAGACGCTGCCGTTCCTGATCCGCCTGATGCAGGACGTCGACCCCGACATCGCAGCAGCAGCCGCCACCGCCGTCGACCGGATCAATGCGCGTGGGAACGGTGCGCCGGCCGAGGGTCGCTGACCGCGCGCCGGCTGGTGGCCGCCGACAGGACGAGACCAGCTGCGCCGGCGCGCCCTGTATGAACTTCGCCCGATTGTCAAGTGCTTCCTTGACATAGAGCGCCCGGCGAGTAAGGGTGCAGCCGATCGCGTGAGATCTATACGGCTGCACCGTATTTCCGCGGAGCTCCCGATCGCGGGCCGGCTGGCCGCGACCTGCGGAAATCCTGATCTGACAGGGGGTCATGGCGCCTTCCCCGGGTCGCCCCGGGGGCCGTCACGGGCCGCCCGCGGCTCGGTCGGGCGGGACCCCCGTCCGCGCCCCTGTCCGATCCCGTCGGGGTGCGAGGGGCACCCCGGCACGAAAGGCCCGACAGCATGAACCAGAAGTCCAAGTTCGCCCTCGGTGGCGGCGGCTACTGCCTCTACGCGCCTCGCTTCCCGAAGTACCAGCTCACGCCGGGCTTCGCCGACGAGTGTCTGGTCTTCAACGCGCAGCTGCCGCGGATGTTCGTGCTGTCGGTGCTCGAGGGCGGCATGCCTGTCGTGCTGACGCCCGGCAAGTGGTCGCTGACCAACAATGTGCTGCGGGTCGAATACGGCACCGAGAGCAAGGGACTGAAGATCGTCGAGGAGCGGATGGTGACGAGCGACGACCGCTTCGTCAGCACGCTGACTCTCGAGAACTCGTCGAAGAACGACACCGAGCTCGACGTGGTCATGTGGACGACCACCGACGTCGAGGGCGATCCGGTGTCGTTCGAGGGCGATTCGTTCCGCGTCAAGCGCCAGCTGCAGACGCACGACTTCCCGCCGGTGCCGACGGAGATCGTGTTCACGAACCCCGACAGCAAGGGCGCGAAGTGCCTGCAGGGCTTCTTCGCCGAGGGCGGCAGCGACCGACCCGACTGGGAGGAGACGCCCTGGTACGACCGGGCGGAGCTGGTGACGCCGAAGGCCAAGAAGCCGATGGTGAAGCCGAGCCCGATCCTCGACACGGCGACGTGCTATTGCGGGTTGTTCCGCACCGTGCCGCTCAAGGCCGGCGCGAGCGCGACACATCGCTTCGAGGCGAACGTCGTGTTCAAGGGCAAGGGCATCAACTACCGCCCGCGGCGCCCCGACCCGAAGGACGAGAACGGCTGGCTGGCGTTCATGGAGCGCGCGCCGCGGTTCTCGTGCGAGGACAAGGACATCGAGCGCCTCGTCCACCATCGGCTCGAGGCCTTGCACCTGCTGCGCATCCCGAACGGCGTCGGCCACGTCAGCAACCCGTGCGTATGCGAGGGCAACGGCCTCTTCCACGAGCCCATTTCGTTCTCGTCGCCGGCGATCGTGCGCGACGCTCGCTGGCTGAGCGACCCGTCGCTCGCGCGCGGCATCCTGAAGACGTTCTTCGAGAACGTCAAGCAGAACGGCATGGTGCCGGGACGCATCTACATGACGTCGCTGCAGGGCGCGGACTTCTACCACGCCGACTGGGGCGGCGGCTTCGAGGCGCTCGACGACGTCCACAACGACCGGGCGACGAAGCGTGCGGTGCTGAAGGCCATGGAGCGCTATGCGAAGTGGCTCGACAACCACCGCGATCCGGAGGGCAGCGGTCTCACCGACATCGTCAACCACTTCGAGAACGGACAGGAGTTCTCGCGGCGCTACACGGTCATCGACGACAAGGCGGACCGCGCCGAGGAGTTCGCCGAGCAGTTCCGGCTCAAGGGCATCGACGTCAGCGTGTTCCGCTACCGTCTCGTCCGCTTCCTGAAGCGCGTCGCCGACGACCTGCAGGAGAAGGCGATGGCGAACCGCTTCGAGGCGGCGACCGAGAACATCCGCGAGGTCATCCGCAAGCGGATGTGGGACGAGAAGACAAACATGTTCGGCGACGTCGACCCGAAGTCGCGCCGCAAGACGGGCGTCAAGGCTGCGGTCGGGTTCTATCCGCTCGCCACCGACATCCCGACGCCGCAGCAGATCGACGCGATGCTCGCCGTGCTCGGCGACAAGAAGGAGTTCTGGACCCGGTATCCGGTCCCGAGCCTCGCGGCCAGCGACTCGGCCTACGACCCGGACGGCCAATGGAAGGGCACGCGGCGCGGCTGCCCGTGGAACGGGCGGGTGTGGCCGATGATCAACAGCCACGTCATGGAAGGCCTCGCCTACGTCGCCGAGCGCGGCAACAAGCAGGCGTCCAAGCTGCTCGGCGAGCTGTTCAAGAAGACCGTCGCGATGTGCTCGGGCGCGGCCGAGGGACTCGACGTCGCGCGCGTGTTCGAGCACTACCACCCCGAGAACGGACGGCCGTCGCGCTTCCGTGGCGTCGACTGGTACATGCACTCGTTCCTGCTCGACAACGTATTCCGGGTCGGTTGCGGCTTCGTGGTCCGCTTCGGCGAGATCCAGGACGATCCGGTGATCGCCGAGATGCCCGACTTCAAGCTCGCGGGCTGCCCGGTCGGCAACAAGCGCTTCGTCGTCGAGCGCAAGAACGGCAAGCTGCGGGTCACGCCGGAGTGAGCGCCGAGCCCGCGAGCCTGCCGGTGACGCTCGCCGACGTGCGCGCGGCGGCCGCGCGCATCGCGGGTCACGTGCATCGCACCCCGGTCGTCACGTCGCGCCAGCTCGATGCGCTGGCGGGCTGCAGCCTGTTCCTGAAGAGCGAGAACCTGCAGAAGGTCGGCGCGTTCAAGGCGCGCGGCGCCACCAATGCCGTGCTGTCGCTGAGCGATGCCGAGGCCGCGCGCGGGGTGTGCACGCACAGCTCGGGCAACCATGCGGCGGCGCTCGCCTTCGCGGCCGGCCGTCGCGGCATCCGTTGCCACGTCGTGATGCCGCATACGGCGCCCGCCGTGAAGGTCGCGGCGGTCGAAGGCTACGGCGCCAGGGTCGTCCGCTGCGACCCGGCCGAGCGCGAGTCGACCTGCGCCCGGCTCGCCGCCGAGACCGGCGCGACGATCGTCCACCCGTTCGAGGACCCGCGCGTGATCGCCGGCCAGGGCACCGCGGCGCTCGAGCTGCTCGACGACGTATCAGACCTCGACGTGGTGGTCGCGCCGGTCGGCGGCGGCGGCCTGCTGTCGGGCACCGCGCTGGTCGCCCGCGCCGCGGACGTCGACGTGCACGGCGCGGAGCCGCTCGCGGTCGACGACGCGGCCCGCTCGCTGCGCAGCGGCGTGCGCCAGCCCCGCGTCGAGTCGCCGCAGACCGCCTGCGACGGCCTGCTGACCGCGCTCGGCGTTCCCGACTTCGCGATCCTCAGCGCATTGCGGGTGGAGGTCCTCACTGCCGACGAGTCGACGATCCTGCGCGCCGCCCGCCTGCACCTCGAGCGCACGAAGCACGTCGTCGAGCCGTCCGGCGCGGTGCCGCTCGCCGTCGTGCTCGCACACGCCGACCGCTTCGCCGGCCGCCGCGTCGGCCTGATCGTGTCCGGCGGCAATACCGACTTCGCATGGCTCTGCTCGCCGGGCGGGTAGCCTGGCCGTCATGGTCGAGGTCTACGTCAGCACCGACGTCGAGGCCGACGGTCCGATCCCCGGCCCGCACTCGATGCTGAGCTTCGCGTCGGTCGCGTGGCTCGCCGACAAGACGCAGGTCGGTGAGTTCGAAGTGAACCTGGAGACGCTGCCGGGCGCCGTCGGCCACCCCGACACGCTCGAGTGGTGGCGGCGTCAGCCCGCCGCGTGGGCGGCGTGCCGGCGGGACCCGAAGCCGCCCGCCGAGGCGATGCAGGCGTACCACGACTGGCTCGTCGCCCTGCCGGGACGACCGGTCTTCGTCGGCTACCCGGCCGCCTACGACTTCCTGTTCGTCTACTGGTACCTGGTCCGCTTCGTCGGCCGTAGCCCGTTCTCGCACTCCGCGCTCGACATCAAGACGTTCGCGATGGCCCTGCTCGGCATCGACTACCGCGACTGCTCGAAGCGCCGCATGCCGAGGCGCTGGTTCGACGACCTGTCGCACACGCACGTCGCGCTCGACGACGCGCGCGAGCAGGGTGCCTGGTTCTGCAACATGCTTGCGGAAGCGCGGCGGCCGCGGGGCGCGTGACGCGGGCGAGCGGGCGGCGGGGAGCCGACCCGACCGCGAAACCGGCTGCCGGCAGTTGGCGGCGTGCCCGCGGCGCGGCAGGATCGGCGGGAATGCCGCGACCCGCGCTGTCCACGCTGCCGATCCGCCGCCCGCGCACGCTGGTGGCGCTCGCGCTGCTGCTGGCGGTCGCGGGCGGCCTCGTCTACGCGACGCGCCTGGAGATCCAGAGCGGACGGCGCCAGCTGTCGGCGCCCGACCGGCCGCTGAACCAGCGCGCCGAGCGGTTCCGGGCCGAGTTCGGCGTCGAGGAGGAGCTGCTGCTGTGCGTCGCGGCTGCGCCGCCTGCCGAGCTCGCCGACACCTCCGCGGGGGCGGCGCCGTCCGACCCGGTGACACGCGTGCAGATGCAGGACGTCGCCGCGCGCTGGGTCGAGCGCCTGCGCGCGCGGCCCGACTGGTTCCCGAAGCTGCCGCGGCCGGGCGGGATCGACGGCGGCCCGTACGCGCTGCTCTACCTGCCCGGCGGTGCGTTCGACGACTTCGCCGGAGCGCTCGACGCGCTGCTGCCGAGCGTCGCCGAGCTGGCTCGCGCGCCGACGCTCGCCCACAGCTTCGAGCTGCTGCGCGGTGCGCTGCGCGATGCGGCGGAGCCGGCCGACGAGGCGGCGGCGCAGCGTGCGGCGGCCGGGCTCGAGGCGTTGACCGCGGGCGTCGTCTGGCTGCGCGACGAGCTCGCCCGGCCGGTCGAGGCGCCGGTCGACCGTGCGGCGCTCGCCGACCACCTCGCGGCGGCGGTGCCGCTCGACGGCTACGACCCGCGCACCGGAGCGGTGTTCGTCGGTGGGGAGCGGCTCCTGCTGCTGCCGGTCGCGGTGCGGGGCACGGCGGGTGTGCCGAACGAGTACGGCGACGCGCTCGGCTTCGCGCGCGCGGCACTCGACGCCGCGCTCGCCGACGTGTCGGCGGCCGCGCCTTCGGCGGCGCCGTTGCAGGCCGGCTTCGCCGGCATGCCGGCGCTCGAGGCGGAGGAGGTCACGACGTCGCAGGCCGACTTCGGCCGCGGTGCGGTGATCGCACTCGTGCTCGTCTCGCTGCTGTTCGCGGCCGCGTTCGGTTCGTGGCTGCGACCGTCGCTCGCGGCCGTGTGTCTCGGCATCGCGGTCGGCGCGACGTTCCTGTTCGCGTGGCTCGCGGTCGGCCACCTGAACCTCGTCGCGATGGTGTTCGCGATCGTGCTCGTCGCGCTCGGCGTCGACTTCGCGATCCACTTCGCGACCCACTACGAGCGGCTGCTGCACGCCGGCCATGCGCCGGCGACCGCGATCCCGCGCACGCTGCGGCGCGTCGGCCGCGCGATCGCGACGGGCGGGCTGACCACGGCGGCCGCGTTCGGCGCCGCGGCGGTCACCGAGGCGCCCGGCCTCAGCGAGCTCGGCTTGATCGCCGGCGGCGGTCTCGTGCTGTGCCTCGCGACGATGCTGCTGGTCTACCCGGCCTTGCTGCTCGGCATCGACCGTGGTGCGCGGCGCCGCGGGCTGAGGCCGCTCGCTCCGGTCGGCGATCTGCCGCGCACGCCGCGCGGATTGCGGCTCGCGGCGATCGCCGCGGTGCCCGCGCTCGCGGCCGCGGGTTTCGTCGCCGGCCAGTACGGGTTCGACACCAACCTGCTCCGCCTGCAGCCGACCGACGGTGCCGCTGCGCAATGGCAGGGCGCGCTGGTGGAGCTCGAGGACCGGACCCAGTTCGCCATTGCGACCTTCGCCGACCGCGCCGCACTCGAATCCGCGCAGCAGCGTTTCGAGGCCCACCCGGAGCTGATCGCGTCGACCGACGGGCCGTTCCCGCGCGACGAGGCCGCCCGCCGGGCGCGGCTGCTGCCGATCGGTGAGCGCCTCGCCGCGCTCCGCGTCGCGCCGCCGGCGGCGAGCGGCGATCCGCGGCAGCTGCGGCGCGCGCTGTTCGGCGTGCGCGCCGAGCTGCGCCGGCTCGCCGCGGCCGATCCGCGCGCGGACACGGCGTTGGCCCCGCTCGCCGGCGCGGTCGACGCGCTGTTCGCCGCGACTGCGGAGCTCGACGGTGAGCGCCTGCTGCGCGTCGAGACGGAGCTGGGCGCGGCGCTCGGCGATGCGCTCGGTGGCCTCGCCGCGCTGTGCCGTCCGCCGGCGCCGATCGATCCGCAACGGATCCCGGCACCGCTGCGCGAGCGCCACGTCGCCGCCGACGGCACGCTCGCGCTCTACGTGCATCCCGCCTTCGACACCTGGGACGGCCCGGCGCGCGAGCGGTTCGTGCAGGCCGCGCTCGCCGTGGAGCCAGGGCTGTTCGGTGGCGTCGTCAATCTCGACGACAACTCGGCCGTCATGGTGCGCAGCTTCCGCGAGGCGTCGCTGATCGCATTGGCCGCGGTCATGCTGCTGACGTTCCTCGGTGTGCGCTGCCCGCGCCGCACTCTGCTCGCGCTGCTGCCGCTCGTGACGTCGCTGGGGCTCCTCCTGCTGCTGATGCGGTACGGGCCGGCAGCGGTGCCGTGGAACTTCGCGAACTTCTTCGCGCTGTCGATCCTGATCGGGATCGGCGTCGACTCGGGCATCCACCTCGTCGAGGCCTGGGGACAGGGCGCCGTCGCCTATCGCAGCGCGCGCCGTGCGGTGATCGTGTCGATGCTCACGACGCTGATCGGCTTCGGCGTGCTGGCGGCGAGCGCCCATCTCGGGGTCCGCTCGCTCGGTATCGTGCTGACGCTCGGCAGCGCACTGGTGCTGGCGACGAGTCTGACGCTGCTGCCGGCGGCACTCGCGATCGCGCTGCCCGTCGCCCGCCGCAGCGGCCCGACCTGAGCGGCCGATCGACGGTGCTCGTGCGCCCGGCTATCGTCGCAGGGTTGATGTCCACGACCCGTCGTGCGCTCGCCGTCTTCTCGCTCGGCCTGCTGGCCGCCCCGGTGCTGCGCGCGCAGCCGGCCGATCAGCCGGAGGCGCTCGTCGTGCTGGTGAAGCCCGGTGATCCGAACGCCGCCGACGAAACGCGTGCGGAGCCGTTCCTGCGGCGGCTGCGCGAGGCGCTGCAACGGCGGGTGCCGGCCTTCTCGGACCGGCGGGTGACGGTGCGGCTGACCGCCGATCCGGAGGTGGCGGCGCGGCTCGTCGCGGCGCCCGCGGCCCGCCTCGCGATCGTTCCCCCCGACTGGTACCTGGCGCGGCTGCGCGGCGACCAACCGCGCGCGCGAGTCGTCGCGACCGTGCCGCGCCTGGGTGAGTCGGTCGAGCGCTACGCACTCGTCGTGTCTCGTGCCGAGGGCGCACCGGCGTCGCTCGACGCATTGCGTGGTCGCGAGGTCGTGATGCAGGGTGGCCCCGACGACGCCTACCTGCGCCGCGTGGTGTTCCAGGACGACTCCGCCGGACCCGGTCTTCCGTTCGCATTGCGGCGCACGACCAACCTCGCCGATGAGGTGTTCGCGGTGGTCGAGCCCGCCGACGGCGAATCGCATGCGGATGCGCTCCTCGTCGACACCGAGATGCTGCGTTTCCTGCAGGACGACGAGCTCACCTGGCCGCAGCTCCGGGTCGTCTGGACGTCCCCAGCGCTGCCACGCGAGCTCGTCGTGGTGCTCGGTCCGGATCAGGGCGACGCGTCGTGCGAGGCATTGCGCAACGCATTGCTGGCGCTCGGCGACGACGAGGCCGGCCGCGAAGCGCTCGAGCTGATGCGCTCCGAGGGCTTTGCGGCGCCGGACCTCGCCGCGCTGGCGCGCGTGGCCGCACGGTACGACGAGCGCGCCGAGCGGGAGCGCGACGCCGCGCGCCGCGGTGGTGAGCGGCGGGACGGCGGGCGCGACGGATGAGCGGGGCGCTCGCGACCGTCCGTGGCCTGGCGCTGTTCGCGCTGACGCTCGCGCTCGGCTGCCGCGCGCTGACGCGCGAGACGCTGCCCGACGGCGCTCCGGCCGTGCCGGTCGACGCGGAGCAGAAGACGGCCACCGGTCTCGCGCACTGGCGGGCGCGGCCGCGCACGGTCGCCGAGGTCGCGGCGGCCTGGGCGGAGCTCGACGCCGCCGCGCGCGCCACTCCGGCCGGCGACCCGCATCGCTACGAGCGGCTCACCGCCGCGGCGCGCTGCGCGATCTGGCTCGCTCGCCACGGTGGCGCTGCATACGACGCGCGCACGTTCGGCGAGGCGGCACTCGTGCTGACGAACACCGCGGTCGAGGACGCGCCCGATCGCGCCGAGGCCTACTACCTGCGCGCGGTGGCGGCCGGCGTCGTCGCGCAGGCCGACGAGATGCAGGGCATGGACGCGATGCAGCGCATCCGCGACGACGCGCGCCGCGCCGCGGAGCTCGATCCGGCATTCGAGGGTGGCGGCCCGCACCGCGTGCTGGGTGGGCTCTACCTGGAGTCGCCGGCGCCGCCGGTCGGCGTCGGCAGCCTGCGGCGTGCATTGCAGCACCTGCGCACGGGGGTGGAGCTCGCGCCCGAGCATCCGGGCAACCTCGTGTTCCTCGCGCGTGCCGAGCGCCGCAATGGAGCGGACTCGGCGCGGGTCGGGGCGCTGCTCGACCGCGCCGAGCGCGCGCTCGCGACGGTCGACGACGATGCCGAGCGCGCCTACTGGGCGGCCGAGCTCGCCGCGGAGCGCGCAGCCGGCAGGTAGCCCTGTGCGCGGAACCACGCGAGCGCATCGCGGATCGCCTCCCGTGCCGGGCGCGCGCGGTAGCCGAGCTCGCGTTCGGCCTTCGCCGAGCTGAAGAACATCCGGTAGCGCGCCATCCGCAGCCCGTCGACGGTCAGCATCGGTTCGGTCCCGCCGCGCAGCCGAGCCCAGGCCTGGGCGACGTGCGCGAGCGGCAGCAGCAGCCCGGGCGCGAGACGGATGCGCGGTGGCCTGCGACCGCACTGGGTCGCGACCTCCGCGAGGATCGCCCGCAGCGACAGGTTCTCGCCGCCGAGGACGTAGCGCTCGCCGCGCCGGCCGTGGCGCAATGCCAGCAGGTGGCCGGCCGCGACGTCGTCGACGTGCACGACGTTGAGACCGGTGTCGACGTACGCCGGCATGTTGCCCTTCGCGGCCTCGAGGATCGTGCGCCCCGTCGGCGTCGGCTTGACGTCGCCGGGCCCGACCGGCGCCGCCGGGTTGACGGTCACCACGTCGAGATCCGCGCGCGCGGCGAGCTCGCGCACGGCCCGCTCGGCGCGCCATTTCGAGCGCTTGTAGGCACCGATCGGCCCGCCCTCGGGCGGCTCGTCGCCCTCGTCGGCGGGCTCCCCGCCGGGCCGGACGCCGAGCACCGCGACGCTGCTCGTGTACACGAAGCGCTCGACGCCCTCGGCCCGTGCGGCATCGAGCAATGCCAGCGTGCCGTCGACGTTGACGCGGTCGAACGTCTCCGGCCGCGGATGCCAGATCCGGTACTCGGCGGCGACGTGGAACACGTAGCGGCAGCCGGCCACCGCCCGCCGCAGCGACGTCGGTTCGCGCAGGTCGCCGGCGCAGGTCTCGACGTCCAGGCCCGCGAGGTTGCGGCGGTCGCTGCCCTCCCGCACGAGCGCGCGCACGGCGAGCCCCTCGCGGAGTGCCGCGCGCACGACGGCGGCCCCGACGAAGCCGGTCCCGCCGGTGACGAGTGCCAGGCTCGGACCGGTGTCCGCCGGCGCCGTTCGATCAGGCATCCCCGCAGCGTACCGCGGCACGGACATCGGTGCGTGCCCAGGGGATCGTCCGGTGGTCCGCCGTGCGCGTTCGCCACGGCCGAGCCCCGGCGCGCCGCGGTCCGTCAGTAGTGGTGCGTGGCCTCGACCGCTCCGTTGATCTCGAACTCGATGTCGTCACCCGCCTGGATCGCGACGTTGATGTCCCAGGTCTCGAACGAGTCCGTCTGCAGCGTGTGACGGCTGATCACCGTGCGCACACCGCCGCGCACCAGGACGACCTCGACGATGCTCCCGCGAGCTTCCCAGACGCCGGCGCGCAGCGTGTTCGTGCGCGCGTTGTAGGAGCTGGCGATCGCGGTCCAGACGTCGTTCGCCGCGATGTGGTGCTGCATGCCGATGAAGCTGGTCGACAGCCGCACGCCCGTGCCGCCGAGGAACGCGGCCTGGAACACGACGCCGATCGACGGCACCGGTGGGACCAGCAGCAGCGTGCCGCGACCGCTTCCGTCGAGCGGCACCATGGTCGCGAGGAACATCGTGCTCGGATCGATGTACAGGGTGCCGAGACCCGGCACGGGCAGGGGACCGACGGGGCTGAGCTGGAAGCCGACGAACAGCGCCGCACTCTCGTACGGGTTGCCGGTGAAGTCGATCGTGTACAGCGCGGTCGACGTGGCGCGACTGACGGTCACATTGCCGGACAGCGTCTGCGCGGGGAGTGGAGCTGCTGCGACGAGCGCCGCCACGGCGGTCGTGCACAGTGTGGAGCGGAGGTTCATGGTCGGTTCCTCGGGATCAGGTCCGAAGGGGCGGTCGCCCGGTGCGACCGCCGGCGGGATCGAGGGCGAAGCGTCGATCCGCGAAAGGACACCGACCTGTCGGAATCGCTCCGAGAGCGGGGTGTGGCGTCGGCTCCGCGGCGGCCGGACGGTGCCCGGTCCGGCCCGGTTGCGGTGTTTGGGAAGCAGTCGGACAATCGCCGGGCCTCCGTCTCTCGTTCCTTCCCGCATATGGGCACGGACCTGCCGATCGAGCGTGCCGTCGCCGGTGATCCCGACGCGCAGAGAGCGTTGATCGAGCGCGTCTACCCGCGCGTCCGCGCGCTCGTCCATGCCGAGCTGCAACGCAGCTTCCGGCGGAACCACCGCTGGATCCTGCCGCTGTTCAGCACGAGTGACTTCGTGCACGACGTGCTCGGACAGGTGCTGCGCCGCATGACTTCGTTCGAGGGTGACGTCGAGGCACTGGTGGGGTATCTCGCTGGCGCCGTGACCCATCGGTTGATCGACGCGGTGCGCCACCACGAGGCGGCGCGCCGGGACGAATCGAGGCGCGTCGCGCTCGACACCGAGCTCGGCATCGAGGAGCTTCGCCCGAGTCGCGGCCCGACGCCGCTCGAGCAGGTGTCGCTCGGCGAGCAGCTCGACATCTTCCGGCGCGTGCTCGCCACGCTCGAGCCGCGCGACCGCGAGCTGGTCGAGTTGCGGCTCGTCGACGAGCTCGAGTTCGGCGCGATCGCGGATCGCCTGGGGCTCGCATCGGGGAACACGGCGCGCAAGGCGTTCCTGCGCGCGCAGGCCCGTCTCGCGGTGCGGCTGGGTGCGGCAGGGCTGCGCGCGGCCGACGGAGCGGAACCCGACGCACCACGCGCTCCGTCGAACGAGACCGGGTGACCGATGAGCGATTCCGGAGACACCGCCTCCGCGGAGCGTGACGAACTCGTCGCGGAGCTCGTCGAGCGCGCTCTCGAGGAGCTCGACCACGGCAGGAACCCGGATCTGGTCGCTCTCTGCGGCGCGCGTGCGAACCTCGCCGGGGCGGTCCGCGAGGGTCTCGCGATCGCCCGTTCGCTCGGCCAGCTCGGACGCCTCGCGGACGACCCGTTCGCAGGCACGGTGCTGGGCGAGCGCTACCACGTCGCGGAACGGATCGGAGCCGGTGCGATGGGGGCGGTCTACCGGGCGCGCGATCGCGAGCTCGGGCGCGAGGTCGCGATCAAGCTCCTGCAACCGGGGCTGTTCCCGTCGCCGGCCGCGCAAGCGCGCTTCCTGCGCGAGGCGGAGCTCTGTGCCGCTCTCGAGCACCCGCACGTCGTGCGCGTATACGACCGTGGGCGCACGCCGGGGGGCATCCTGTTCCTCGTCATGGAGCTCGTGCGCGGCGCGTCGCTGGCGGCGATCGCGGCGGCCGCCGAGGCAGAGTTCGCGGTCGGACCCGACCGCCGTCTGCGCCGGCTCGACGATTGGATCGACGCGTTCCTCGACGTGCGACCGGATGCGAGCTGGATCCGGCTCGCCGCGCATTGGTCGCGGCAGATCGCCGAGGCACTCGCGGCCGGTCACGCGGCCGGCGTCCACCATCGCGACGTCAAGCCCTCGAACGTGTTGGTCGACCGTGGTGGCCGGGCGATGCTCGTGGACTTCGGGATCGCCGCGCGCACGACCGACCCGGCGTGGACGGCGACCGGCACGACGCTCGGTACACCGTGGTACCTGCCGCCGGAGCGTGCGACCGGACGGGCGACGCCGGACGCGCGGCAGGACGTCTATTCGCTGGGCGCCACGCTCCATCACCTGGTGAGCGGGCATCCGCCGTTCGACGGGGAGGCGGCGGAGGTGCTCGGGTGCCTGCGCACGGACCTGCCGCGGCCGGCCTCGGCGTACGTGCGCGGCCTGCCGCGGGATCTCCAGGCGATCCTCGACCGTGCGCTCGAGTTCGACCCGCGGCGGCGCTACGCCGACGCTGGCGAGCTCGCGGACGACCTGACGGCCTTCCTGGACCACCGGCCGACCCGGGCGCGACCGTTGTCGCGGCTGCGGCGGGGCGCGCGCGCGTTCCGGCGCCGTCCGGCGCCGATCCTGGCGGTCGTCGCCGGTGCCACGGTGATCACGCTGTTCGGGGTCCTGGACCGGCTCTCGTCGCGCGACGCGGATGCGCGCGCTCGCGCAGAGCTCGCGGAGCAGGCGCGCCTGCGGACCCGGATCCCCGCGCTGCTGACGATCGAAGGCGTGCCCGACCAGCGTCCGGTCGGCGATGCCGGATCGATCGCGCTGGACGCAGCGCGGCTCGACGCGATCCTGGCGCTCGGCCAGGACCTCGAGGCGCGGCTGCTGAGGGCCTCGATGCGGCTCGACAGCGCCGACTTCGACGGCGCCGCGGCCGACGTCGCGACGCTCGCCCGCGACTGGCCGAGCCCCTACCTGGCGGCGGTCGCGGACCGCTACGCGGCGGCCGAACGCGAGCGCCGCGGCATCCTCGCGCTCGACCGGACGGTGCTGCCGCCGCGGGCGACGCCCGTCGACCGCTACGTCGCCGCGCTGCATGCGGTGCGCGCGCGTGCGCTGGACGAGCTGCCGGAGCTGGAGCGCGAGCTCGACGAGGTGGGCGACTCGCTCGTCGAGGCGCGCGACCTCCGCGCGCTCGTCCTCCTGATGCTCGGCGACTACGAGCGAGACGACCGTGCGCGCCGCGAGGGATACCTGCACGCGGCGTACGACGAAGCGCTGCACGTCGCTTCCCTACGCGGCAAGACCGCGCGCACGCAGCACGTGCTCGGCGCGGCGCTCGTCGCGCTGCGGCGCCACGCCGACGCGATCGTGCCGCTCCGTGAGGCGGTCGAGCTGCAGCCCGAGCGACACGGACCGTTGCAGAATCTCGGCACCGCGCTGCTCGGCGCGGGTCGGCTGGAGGAAGCGCGCACCGTCCTCGAAGCCGCGCACCGGCTGCGGCCCGAGATGTGGAACACGATGCACTCGCTCGCCCGCGTGTTCTGTGCGCTGGACGACCTCGATACGGCGGAACGGTTCGCGATCTCCATCACCGACGAGGTCGCGCCCGGCGCGCGGTGGATGCGGCCGTATCTGCTCGGCCACATCGCGCTGCAGCGCGCGTTCGACGCATTGCGCCGCGACGACCTGGGCGGTGCGCGGCGCGCTGCCGACGCGGCGGTCGTGCTCTACGAGGAGACCGCCGCGAACGGGCAGCCTGGACGTGGCGCCGCGGCGGCGGCCTACGCGCGGGCGATCGTCGCCGACGACCGCGAGCGGGCGTTGCTCGAGTTCCTCGACCGGCTCGGCGACGAGGTCGCCAATCCGGCCGAGCTCGTCAACCTCGCGGGCCTGATCCGTGGCGATGCACCGCTCGGCGTCGCCGCGGTGGGCCGGCTGCGGGAGCTGCTCGTCCGCCAGGCGATCTGGTTCGCGCCCGGCCGCGCGGACTACCGCGAGCAGCTCGAGTGGCTGCGACGGCCGTCCGCCGGAAATCCCCGGTCCGACGGGCGCTGAGCCGGGCCTCCTTCGCTCCATCCAAGTGACTCAACCCACGATCGAGGTCCGATGATCACCGTCCGCGCTCTCGTAGGTGCTCTCGCGCTCGCCTGCATCGCCAGCGCCCAGCTACCGGTTTCCGTCGCGACGACCACGAAGTCGAGCGGGCCGCTCGTCGGCGTCACGCACGCGCTGAGCGTCGACGGCGCCACCTGCGGGCTCAGCAGGGCGGAGAACTGGATCCGGGTTGCCGGTTTCCCCGCGAGCCCTCCGGCACCGCTACCGATCGCCCCGACGGCCGGGGGTGGCGCGCTGCCCGATTACCGGATCGCGTCGATCGTCGGGGCCGCGACCGCCGCGGTGATCGACATCGATGCGATCTCCATCGGTTTCGACCTCATCCACTCCAATACGTCGGGTGTGATGATCCCGCCGCCACCGCCGGCGACCTACCTGCTGTCGTTCTCCGTGACGCGTGGCACGGTCGGTGTGGCGGGCCCGATCCGGGCCGAGTCGAGCGCGACCGACGGCAATGCCGCCGATCTGTTCTCGTACACCGTGCGGGGTCCGGGGCCGATCGACCGGGTCGATCTCGCGCAGGACAGCACCGAGATCCGGCTCGAGTGCGGGCGGATCGGCGACATGGATGCGCACGACCTGTACATACCTCTCTACTATGGCGCGCCGTTCATGCTGCAGATGCTGTCGCACGTGCCCGCCGAGTACTACTTCTCGGTGACGTCGGCGACGGCGCCTTTGTGTCCGACCGCCTGGTGGGCCGGCACGCGGCCGAGCGGAGCCACCGTGCTGTGGACCAGCTGGACCGGCACCGCGTGGACGCCGATCAGGCCGTTCGTCACCTATTCGCAGCTCGGGCTGCAGGAGACGGCCGAGCTCGATGCGCTCGCCGTGGCGCCGCGCTTCCTGCCGGTGCGCTGGATGCTGTACTCCACCGGTGACGGCCGGCCCGACCCGATCATGATCTACGGCGTCACGCCGGCGTTGGGCCCGTTCGTCTACACCGTGATGGCGGCGGGCGGTCCCGTGCCGGTCTCCCGTCGCATCGGCCTGGGAACGGGAGGTACCGACGACGTCGACGCGATCTGCTCGATCGATCCGGGTTTCGCGGGACCGCCGCCGATCTGGCACATCGGTCCCGGCGGTCCGGTGCCCGGAGTGCTGCCGGCGCCGCTGGTCACGACCAGCGGAATGCTGACGATCGGCGAATCCCGCACGTCGACGGGCTTCCTGTTGGAGCTCGTGGGCTGCCCACCGGCCGGCTGTCTGGCCCCGTCGATCGATCTGTTCCTGCTCGCCTTCGCGGGAACGACCTCGTGGATCATCACGACGCCGCTCTCGCTGCCACTCGGCGCGAACGTGTTGGAGGTGCAGCTCGCCTTCCCCCAGCCGGCACTGTACGGGATCGACCTCGACGCGTATTGGCTGAGGACCAATCCGGGCCTGTCGTTCTTCGACGCATCGGACCCGGTCCGCGTGCACTTCTGAACGGCGGTGCCCGGCGCCATCGACGGGCGATGTCAGCCGGCGGGCGCGGTGTGCCCCCGGGACGGAGCGCGGCACCAGCGCCGGACCGCGACGACGCCGAGCGCCGCCGACAGCACGGCGAGCACGAGCGCGACCGCGCGGCCCGGGAAGCCGGGCATCCACCAGGCGAGCCAGTTCCACCACAGATGGTGGAAGCGGACGTCCTCGCGGGCCAGGCGGGTGCCTTCGGGACCGGCGGGGCCGGCACGGAAGGTCGGCTCGACGCCGAACACGAGGCGGGAGGCCGTCGCGACCTGGAAGTCGTCGAGGTCGCCGCGCGCGGAGTGGAACGCCCAGGTCCAATGCGAGTGCAGCGGGCTCAGGCGCGGGTCCCAGTTGAGGTTGTTGTCGAGGTTCTGCAAGTCGCCCCACAGCGTGCGCGCGGCGGGGTCGGCGACCTTCTGTTGCGACGAGTAGCTGGTCAGGTGGCCGCCGAGCGTCAGCAGGAAGCCGAGCGTGGCGACGGCGGTCAGCGCGCGGGCCGCGCGACCGGTCGGGAGGTCGCGCGCCAGCACGCAGGTGACGAGCAGCGCGATCGGCGCCGACAGGTAGCGGATCCCCCAGCATTGGCCGGCCGCCCAGTAGACGACGCCGCCGAACAGCAATGCCATCGCGGCGAGCACCGCGAGCGAGCACGCGGTCGCGACGGACCAGGCAGCGCGCCGCCGCAGCCGCAGCAGCGCCCAGATCAGCAACGGACTGAACCACACGATGCCCTTACCGGGTGCGACGAAGATCGACGGCAGGCCGTGCAAGAGCGGGAACGCGCCGAACCCGGCACTCGCGGAGTAGCCGGTCTCGGTCAGGTCGCCGAACCGGGCGTGGTTGGCGAGCGCGAACAATACGGCACCCGGCAGCCCGCCGAGCACGAGCCAGCCGAGCTGCGCGGGCCGGCGCGCGCGCACCGCGACGACCGCGGCCCACAGCCAGAACGGCAGCAGGGCGACCAATTGCGGATAGCGCACCAGAACGGCCGCGCCGCCGGCGAGCCCGCCGACCAGCAGGGCGCGGCGCGCCGGGACCCCGCGCGCGTAGCCGATCACGCCCGCGACCCCCGCCAGGTAGCAGAACGTACCCGGGACGTTCGACATCGTCTCGGAGCTGTTCGCCCATAGCTGCGTGCAGAACACACCGAGCGCCGCGGCAACCAATGCGCGGCGCGAGGACGCGCCGAGCCGCGCGGCGATCCACGCCAGCAGCACGAACGACCCGGCCGCGCACAACGGCGACAGGAAGCTGGCGACGAACTTGCCCCAGAACAGCACGCCGAAGCCCGGGCCGAGCGCGGCGAGATGGCGTGCGGCGGGCTCGGGCCACTGGCGCGTCAGCCAGCCGTCGGCGGCGACCGCCGGCACGAACAACGCCTGGTGGCCGATCGGGAACCACGTGTAGCCGCGGCCGTCGCGGCCGACCCGACCGAAGCGCGGCTGGCGGACCGGCTGGCCGCTCGCGTCGCGCGGCGGGTCGATCTCCGCGACGATGAACTGCTCGGGCACGCCGAGCGACGGCTCGCCGGGCGCGAGACGGTCGGCAGCGACGAAGCCGGGATCGCCGCGCTCGTACCAGGCCTGCGCGGCGTGCAGCGTGATCAGCGAGTCGATGCTCTCGAGCTGGCCCCGGGCCGTCAGCGCGAACACACCGAGCGCGGCGAGGAACAGCAACAGGACGGCGCCGCGCGACGGCATGGCGGGCGAGTCTACCCGGCGGCCGGAGGTGGCTCGATCGCGACGGCGCGCAGGTCCATCAGATTGGTGCCGGTCGGGCCGGTGGCGAGGGCCCGGCCGCAGCGCTCGAGGTAGGTCAGGCTGTCGCTGTCCGCGAGGAACGCGCGCGGGTCGAGGCCGCGCGCGAGCGCGGCGTCGACGTCGGCGCGACGCAGGAAGCCGCCGGCGGCGTCGGTCGGGCCGTCGCTGCCGTCGGTCGCGAGCGACGCGACGACGATCCGGTCGAGCACGGGCTCGGGCAGCGCGGTGCTGCGCTCGAGCCACAGCGCGACCGCCGTGCGGAGCACGAACTCGGTGTTGCGCCCGCCGCGGCCCGTGCCGCGCACCGCGACCGGCAGCTCGCCCGCCGACACGAGCGCGCGCGGCCCGCCGGCCGCGTGCCGGGCGAGCCAGTCGAGGTGCCGCCGCACGCCCTGGTCGATCGGCTCGTCGAGCGCGTGGTCGAAGCCGTCGATCGCCGCGAACGGCAGGGCGGCGCGCGCGGCGGCGACCGCCGTGCGCCAATCGGCGACGCGGATCGCCACGCGCGACCCGCGGCCGGTTCCAGCCCGCAGCCGATCGTGCCACGCGCGGCGCCCACCGCTGTCGAGCTGCGCGACTAGCGCGTCGCGCTGCGCCGGGGGCAGCCAGCGCGTCGCGGCGCGGCGCAGCGCGTCCGGCGACAGCTCGCGGAACAGCGTCGGGCCGGAGGCGACCTCGGCGAGATCGTCGCCGGGCACGTCGGCGGTCACCAGCGTCACGACGGTGGCCGCGCGGCAATCGACGAGCAGCCCGCCATTGCGCAATGCCGAGAGCTCCCGCCGCAGCAGATTCGCGTCGGAGATCGGCGCGCCGCCATCGACCAGGGCGCGACCCGCGGCCACCTCGTCGGCGAAACCGAACGGCGCCCGCGGCAGCACGGCGAGCGCCGACCCGCCGCCGGACACGCAGAACACGACCAGCGCGTCGGGTGCGAGCCCGGCGAACCAGCTCGCCAGCCGCTGGCCGGCGCGCAGCGAGCTCTCGTCGCTGATCGGATGGCCGGCCTCCCACAGCTCGAAGCCGGCCGAGCCGGTGCCGTGACCCCGCTTCGTGACGACCGGTCCGCGCCGGACGGCGAGCCCCGTGCGCTCGAGCACCCCGGCCGCCGCCGCGGCCTCGCGCGCTGCGGCCTTGCCGAGCCCCGCGACGTGGATCGAGCCGAAGTCCGCCAGCTCGAGTCGCGCGCCACCACAATGGAGCGCGCCGCCCTCCATCCACAAGACGGACGGAATGCGGGTCTCGGGCCGGAGCGCATCGAGCACGCGCGTCGCGAACGCCGGAACGTCGAGCACGGCGACCTCAGCGCCAGGCCGGGTGCTCGAGGTCGGCGGGCGGCAGCGGGCGGCGCCGGCTGTCGCGCTCGCCGAGGTAGTGCTCGAGCCAGCGCAGTGCGCGCAGCATGTAGTCGTAGCGGTAGACGTCGGTCGCGTTGCCGTGCCCCTCGCCCGGATACTGGACGTAGCGCACCGGCGTGTCGGTCGCGAACTTGACCGCGCGGTACAGCATGAACGGCTGGCTCGGGTGCACGCGCGGATCGGAGGTTCCGCCGCACAGCAGGAGCGGCGTGCGGCATTGCGGCGCCCAGGTCAGCGGGCTGCGGTCGGCGAGGAAGCCCGTCTGCTCGTGCGGCCACAGCTCCTCGTAATGGACGTGGTAGAACTCGTACGGGATGTCGGAGGTCAGCCACTTCGTGCGGATGTCGACGAACGGCACGAAGCTCACCGCCGCGGCGAAGTGCTCGCTGTGGCGTGTCGCCGCCCACGCGGCCGTGTAGCCGCCGTAGCTGCCGCCGATGATGCCGACGCGCTCGGGGTCGACGATGCCGCGCGCGTCGAACGACGCGATCGCGTCGAGGTGGTCCTCGAACTCGCGGCCCATGGGATCGCCGTGGTCGGCCTTGGCGAACGCGACGCCGTAGCCGGTCGAGCCGCGGTAGTTCGGATACCACACGCGGTAGCCGCGGCCGGCGAGCACCTGGCCGGGCTCGGAGTAGCGCGTCAGCCAGCCATTGCTGTAGTGCGACTCGGGGCCGCCGTGCGCGACGATGACGAGCGGGCGTCGCTCGGAGCTGGCGGGACCGACGGGATGCAGCAGGAGCCCCTCGATCGGGAGCCCGTCGCGGGCGCGGAAGCGCACGACCTCCTGCTGGCCGAGGCGCACGTCGGCGAGCCACGGGTTCGAGTCGGTCAGCCGCCGCCACGAGCCGTCCGGGCGCTCGACGAACGCCTCCGGCGGACAGTCCGGCGCGGACGCGGCGATCGCATAGCGGCCGGTCGCACCGAGCGGCTCGATCGCGGTTCCGGCGGGTGCCGCGCGGTAGACCGGCGCGCTGATCCCGACCGTGCGGTCCGGCCCGACACGCGCGACGTCGTCGAGCGAGAAGGTGCGCAGGAACGTGTCGACGCCCACCGCGACGAGCGCGTCGAGGTGGCGGTCGTCGAGCCAATGGACGTCTTCCACCATGCCGAGGAGGCCCTCGGTCAGCGGCGTGACCGCGCCGGACTCGCGGTCGACGACGTACAGCATGCCGTCGTGCGGGTCGCGGCGGTCGGCCGCGCTCACGTACGCGAGCCGGCGCCCGTCGGGCGACCAGCGGAACGTGCCGAGCTTGCCCGGATTGTCGACGAGGCGCGTCAGGGCGCCGGTCGAAGGGACGACCTGCCACAGCCGCACGAACATGTAGCTGTCGTCGACCGTGTTGTGCGGTGAGAGACCGATCGCCAGTCGTTCGCCGTCCGGCGACCACCGGAACGACTGCACCGTCCCGCCCTGCGTCAGCCGGCGTTCGGTGCCGGTCGCGAGGTCGAGCAGCCACAGCGAGATCGGCTGCTCGTCCTCGTCGACGACGATCTGGCGGAAGCCTCGCTCGACGTCCTGAGCACGCGCAGACGGCAGCGGGTCGAGCCGCGTGAACGCGATCGCGGTACCGTCGGGCCGCCACGCGTAGCTGCCGATGCCGAGCGCGGACGACGTCAGCCGCTGCTCGGCGCCGCCGTCCGGCGGCATGCCGTAGAGCTGCGGCGCCGGGTCGCCGTCGCGGCGCGCGACCCAGGTGACCAGCGCGCCGTCGGGCCGCCACGCGAGGCCCGACGTGCCGGGGACCGCGATCCGTGCGCCGCCGTCGGCCGGCATGACGAACGCCTCGCTGCGGCCGGGGCCGGGCGGCTCGTCGGGCCCGCGCTCGCCGCGCACGACGCACGCGAGGCGCGCACCGTCGGGACTCGGCAGCACCGCTGTCACGTAGCGCAGGTTCATCACCTGCTGTGGCGTCAGGCCCTGGGCCGAAACGGGCGCCGTGCCGAGCGCGAGCAGCGCTGCGGTCGCGACGGCGGAGAGGGGACGGCGGACGGTCTGGATCGGCATGGTCGGCTCACCGGTTGGGCCGGACTGTACCCCGCCGACCGTGACCGGCCGAGCGAGACGGTGCCGTTCAGCGCGCGCCGTGCCGGAAGCAGCCGACCACGTGGTCGTCGACCACGCCGACCGCCTGCAGATATGCGTAGACGATCGTCGAGCCGACGAACTTGAAGCCGCGGCGCTTCAGCTGCTTCGAGATCCGATCCGACAGCGGCGTCGCGGCTGGCACCTCGCGCAGCGAGCGGAACCGGTTGCGGACCGGCTCGCCGTCGACGAACGACCACAGCCACGCGGCGAACGTGCCGTGCTCGCGCTGCACGGCGAGGAATGCCCGTGCATTGACGATCGCGGCCTCGACCTTCAGGCGATTGCGGATGATGCCGGGGTCAGCGAGCAGCTTCGCATTGCGCGCCGGCGTGAAGCGCGCGACCTTCGCGGGATCGAACCCGGCGTAGACCTGGCGGTAGCGCGCGCGCTTCTTCAGCACCGTCAGCCAGCTCAGCCCGGCCTGCGCGCCCTCGAGCACCAGCATCTCGAACAGCCGGTGGTCGTCGTGGACCGGCACGCCCCACTCGCGGTCGTGGTACTCGACGTAGAGCGGGTCGTCCGTCACCCAGCCGCAGCGCGCGAGCGGCTCCGGTCCGGTCAACGGGCGGTGCCCTCGGCCGCCGAGCCGACCACGGCCTCGACGTCCTGGCGGTCCTTCGGGACGTCGCTGGTCAGGATCTGGGGGCCGCCGGCCGTGCACAGCACGTCGTCCTCGATCCGGATGCCGCCGAAGCCGCGGCCGTCGTTGTGCGCGAGGAACCGCTCGGCCGCCGCGTAGTCGACGCTGCCCTCGAAGCGCATGCGCAGCTCCGGCTCGTGCAGGATCGCCGGCACGAAGTAGATGCCCGGCTCGATCGTGAACACGTTGCCGACCTCGAGGTCGCGGTCCATGCGCACGAAGGCGGTGCCGAACTGCGTGCTGCGCTTGCGACCGTTCGGATAGTGGATGCGGTCGCCGAAGCCCTCCATGTCGTGCACGTCGATTCCGAGCATGTGACCGACGCCGTGCGGATAGAACACCGCGTGCGCCCCGCTCTCGACGAGACCGTCGACATTGCCGGTCATGAGGCCCATCTGCACGAGGCCGTCCGCGATCACGCGGCACGACGTGCGGTGGATGTCCATGTAGCGGACGCCCGGCTTCACCGCGGCGATCGCCGCGCGGTTCGCGGCCAGCACGATGTCGTAGATCTCGGCCTGCTCGCTGCCGAAGCGGCCGTTGACCGGCCACGTCCGCGTCACGTCGGCGCAGTAGCCGGTGGCCCGCTCGGCACCGGCGTCGAGCAGCACGAGATCGCCGTCGCGCAGCGCATTGCCGTGATGGTGGTTGTGCAGCACCTCGCCGCGCACCGACAGGATGTTCGGATACGCGGACGTGCAGCCCGCGAACGCGAACGCGCTGTCGACGACGCCGTTGAGGTGCGCCTCGCTGCCGCCGACGCGGGTCGCCGCCATCGCGCCGACGTGCGCGTCGCGCGTGACCGCCGCCGCGCGCCCGATCTCCGCGAGCTCCTCCGGCTCCTTGCGCATGCGCAGCTCCGCGAGCGCATCGACGAGCGTGCGGGAGCCCGGTCCGTCCGGCGACTCGAAGTCGAGTCTCTCGCCGGTCAGCGCCGCGGCGCGCCGCGTCGTCGCCTCGTGGGCGACCGCCAGCGAGCCGAGCGACCGGCCGCCCGCGATCCGCCGCGCGACCTCCTCGAGACGCTCGATCGCGAGCACCTCGTCGACCCCCTGCAGCGCGCGCAGCTCCTCGAACGACGGTTGGGCACCGTGCCACAGCGCGTCCTGCGCGGTGCGCTCGTGCACGAACAGGCGCACCGTGCCGTCGGCGGGATCGAACAGCGCCGCGGCGTCCGGCTCCGGCCGGTCGAACAGGTAGAGGAAGCTCGAGTCGGCGCGGAACGCGTAGGGATTCGCCGGGTAGTTGCGCGCGCGAAACCCGCCCGCGAACAGCACGACCGGGTGATCGAGCCGCTGCAGCAGGGCTGCGCGACGGCGACGGTGGAAGTCGACGCTCGGCATGTGCGGGAGCGTAGCAGAGGGATGCGATAGGCTGGCCGGCGATCCCCACCCCGCGACCGCGCGTCCGGGAGCTTTGCTGCTCGCGGAGTTTTCCGCGCGGGCGTCGCGTCACCGCCGGGGGCTCCGCGCAGGGCGCGCGCCCGCTCACCGAACCCGCTCGCCATGGCTCGCCGCAACAACTTCCTCGTCCTGACCCTGCTCGTCATGGTCGGGGTCCTCATCGTCGCGATCCTGACGTCGGGTCCGGCCGACCGCCCCGGCCCGGCGGGGGGCGAGCCCGGCGCCTCGACGGCCGGTGGCGCGAACGCCGGCGACGCGCGCAGCGCCGTCGCCGGCCAGGACGAGACGGTCGCCGCACGCCGTGAGGCGGTCGCTCCCGGCGGCGCCGACACCGCCGGCGGACCGACCGGGACCGCCGGCCCCGCGACGCTGTGCGGACGCCTGGTCGACGTCGGCGGCGGGCCGCGCGCCGGCGTCGAGCTGACCTTCGGCCCGCGCCGCGACGACGCGATCGGCCCGCTGTCGCTCGCCGAGCGGGACGGCGCCGGCGAGCTCCGTGCGACGACCGCCGCCGACGGCCGCTTCCGCTTCGCGATCGACGCAGCCTCGCCCGGACAGCTCGAGCTGGTGCGTGCGGCGAACCTGCTGTTCACGTCGTCCGAGTCCCGGCGCCTGCAGGTGTCGCGGCTGCGCGGTGACGTCGATCTCGGCGACCTGACGGTCGCCGCCGCCGCCGCGATCGCCGGCCGGGTCGTCGACGAGCGCGGCGCGCCGGTCACCGCGGCGGGTGTGCGCGTCAATCCGGCGATCGGTGGTTCGTGGCGGCCGGGCACCGAGCTCGCGGTCGACGCCGACGGTCGCTTCGAGCTGCTCGGTCTGCAGCCCGGCACGCAGCGCGTCGCGGCGGCGTGTCCCGGCTACGTGCCGGCGACCGTCGCCGTCGAGCTGGCGGCCGGCGAACGCCGCGACGACGTCGTCGTGACGCTGGCGCGCGGCGCGAGCGTCGCCGGCACGATCGTCGACGACCTCGGCCGGCCGCTCGAGGGCGCGCGCGTCGCCGCCTACCGCGCGCGTCGCCTCAGTGCCGACGTGTCCGCGGAGAACCTCGATCCGAGCGAGGCGGTCACCACCGACGGCAATGGCTACTTCGTGCTGTCCGGGCTCGAGGGCGAGACGGTGACGCTCCGCGCGTGGGCCGACGGCCACGTCGGAGCGACGCGCGCCGAGGTCGCGGTCGGCACCGCCGACGTGCGCCTGGAGCTCGAGCGCTACGGGCTCGTCACCGGCGTGCTGGTCGACACTGCGCTCAATCCGCTCGCCGGCAGCGAGGTGACCGCGGCGGTCACGACGGCGCCGCAGCCCGACGCCGGACGCTTCGCCGACCTCGATCGGCTGCGGCGGGTGTCGGCGACGACCGCCGCCGACGGCACCTTCCGGCTCGATGGAGTGCCGCCGGGCGCGGTCGCGCTGGCCGCGCGCGGCGCCGGTCACCTGCCGGTCGAGGGCCGCACGGTGCAGCTCGTCGCCGGCCAGGTGGTCTCCAACGTCCGGCTGGTCGCCGAGACTGGCGCGGGCCTCGCCGTGCAGGTGCTCGCACCTGACGGCACGCCGGTGTCCGGCGCGACCGTCGAGGTGTTCGCACGCCGCGACGAGCGACCGGCTCCGGGCGACGGGCCGATCCGCGTCGCGACGCGCTCGGTGCGCTCGGCGCCCGGCGGCGGCTTCGTCCTCGACGACGGCCGCGGCGAGCGGCTCGGCTCGGGCCGGACCGACGCCGAGGGACGCGTGCGGATCGGCGGGCTCCCGGCCGGCACCGCGATCGTGCGAGCGTCGCACGCCGAGCTGGCGCCGCCACGCCCGCAGCAGGTGCAGCTCCCGCGGACCGGCGTCGCCGAGGCCGTGCTGACGCTGCGTGCCGCCGGCTTCCTCGACGTGCGCGCGTTCGACGCGGATGGGGAACCACTCGCGGCGGCGCGGTTCGCGGTGCGCCCCGCGCCTGCGTTGCAGAGCGAGCCGACCACGGCGCGGACCGACGACGTCGGCGTCGCGCGCGTCGGGCCGCTGCTCGTCGGTGCGTACGAGGTCCAGCTCCTGCTGCCCGAGCAGCCGCTGTCGCTCGGCGACGGCATGAGCTTCGCGGTGGCCGGTGGTCTCGGCGACGCCCAGCCGATCGGCGCGGTCGTGGCGGTCGACGTCCGCGCGGGTGAGACGGCACGCGTCGTCCTGAAGCGACCGGTGCTCACGACGCTGCACGGCGTGGTGCGCGACGCGCTCGGGCCGGCCGCCGGCATCGACGTGAAGCTGCGGCCGGCGGACGCGATGCCGTTCGCCTCGGCGGGAGCGGCGAAGTCGGACGCGACCGGCGCGTACCGGATCGAGGAGCTGCCGCCGGGCGTCTACGAGCTCAGCTACAGCCGGCCTGACGACCTCGTGCCGCACCGCACGACGCTGGAGATCGCCGCCGGTACCCCCGAGCTGCTGCACGACCTGCTGCTGGGCGGAGGCGTCGTCACGCTGCGCGTCGTGGACGCGGCGAGCGGCCAGCCGGTGCCGCGAGCCCGGGTGTCGCTGCGCACGGCCGAGCCCGGCGGTGGTCAGGCGATGCGCACCTCGGTCGTGATGATCGGCGTCGCGGCCGGTGCGGGCGATGCCGGTGCCGGTTTCTCGTCGCTGACGATGGGCGACGGCCGGCGCGAGGTCGAGACCGACGCCGATGGTGCCGTGCGCATCGAGGGTGTGCCCGCCGGCCAATACGCCCTGCACGTCGAGAGCGACGACCACGCGCCGCTGTCGCGGCCCGGCGTCCGCGTCGTCGATCAGCAGGTGACCGAGCTCGGCAATGTGACGATGTCGACCGCGGGCGCGGTGGCCGGCGCATTGACCGGCTTCACCGCGGACGACCCGGTGCAGGCGGCCGAGATCGAGGTGCGGGTCCCGGGTGAGCCCGAGCCCGCGCGGCGCGAGATCGCGCACGGCGGCAGCTTCCGGATCGACGGCCTGGAGCCGGGCACCTACGAGCTCCGCGCGCGACCGCTCGGTGTGCAGCAGGCCCCGGCCGGACCCGCGGCGACGGTCGTCGTCGTCGCCGGCGAGACGGCGCCGGTCGACCTCGCCGTGAGGTGAGACGCGATCGGCCTCGCGTCGCGCCGCTGCGCGGCAGGGGGTCAGCGGGTTCCGCCGGCACCCGCGGCCAGGGCGGCCGATCTCCGCAGCGACCCGGCACGGTCCCGCGCGGCCCACAGCAGCGCCGCCAGCGCGATCGGCGCGAGCAGCGCGAACGCAGCGGCCAGCAGCTCGCCGGGGTGACGCAGGCGCGGGTGGTTGTGGGTCGCGAATTGCACGATGCCGAGCAGCGTGTCGGCGAGGGCGAGCCCGGCGACGCCGGCGGCGAGCCGCGCCGACCAGCGGAACCACAGCGCGGTGAGCCCGAGCGCCAGCACGACGTCGAGCGCGATCCAGGCGAGCTGCACGCCGCGCGACGGGAACCAGTGTGGGACGTCGGCGACCGCGAGGATCGCGATCCACGGCGCGAGCAGCAGCGCGCCGAGCCCGGCCACCGCCGGTGCGCGATGCACCAGCGTGCGCCATCCGAACGCCCACAGGCTGCCGCCGGCGAACGCGCGCAGCACCTCGACGATCGCGCGGAACGGCGACACGTCGGCATCGAAGGCGACGTGGACGGGCCGCCACGAGCCGGGCGTCAGCTTCTCCTTGAAGTGCAGCAGACCGCGGAAGTCGTAGAGCCAGCGCGACCAGCGTGCGGCGAGCTGCAGCGGCGCAGCCGTCACGCGCGCGAGCGGCGCGAGCCCGAACGTGACGTCCCGGATGTCGTCCGCCGCGAGCTGCCGCAATGCCGCGTCGAACAGCAGCTCCATCGTGCCATTGGGAGCGCGCGGGTCCCGCAGCGCGTCCTGCAGCACCGCCCGGCCGCGCGCGGGCAGCGGCACGGCGATCAGGATCGCGCAGGGCTCGGAGGCTCGCTCGGCGACGAAGAACCTGCGCTCGTCGAGCTGCTCGAACGGCGCGATCCGCACGACGAAGCCCATCGGTGCCATCGCGCGCGTCCGGAGCCAGCGGTCGACGAGGGACTCGATCGCGCGGCGCAGCGGAGCCTCCGGACGAGCGAGCTCCGCCGGCGCGACGCGCCGGACGGTGACGCCCTTCGCGCGCGCGCGGCGGAGCTGCTCGCGCAGGCTCCGCTTGCGCGCCAGCACGGCAGGCCAGTCGGCGGTCCGCCACACCGGCTGCTCGCCGACCTTCAAGGTCCGCAGCCCGGGCGTCTCGGCGTCGGGCTCCTCAATGCCGAACCACACCGCCCGCCGGCCGGCCGCCCGCGCCGCCGCCCGGAACGCACCGAGCGCCGCGGGGATCCGCGCCGGCTGGGCGATCGGGCCGGCGACCGCCACCCACGCCGAGCCGGTGTCGACGTAGCCGACCACGGCGTCCGCACCCGCCGTCCCCGCACAGCGGAAGCGTTGCACGGCCGGTGCAGCGACGTGGAACGACGTCGTCGTCCGGCCGTGGCACGCGAGCAGCTCGAGGTCGCGCGGTCGCGGGGCGGGCATTTCTCCTCGGATCTTGGTCGAAGTCCGCAGTCCCGTCACGGTATCCGCGCAGACCCAACGGTGTGCCGACGGCCGGCCGCCACCTACCAGCTCTCCTGACGAACGCCCCATGACCAGGTATCCCTATCCGCGCCGCGACGCGGTCGTCGGCATCGGCGTCGGCATCATCCTGAGCCTCGTGACCTGTGGCATCTACGCCCTGTGGTGGCAGTACAAGCAGATGCAGGTGCTCAATGCGTGGCTCGGCAGTGAACGCTTCTCGTTCGTCACGTGGATACTGCTGTCGATCCTGACCTGCGGGATCTTCGCCGTCTACTACGAGTACAAGATGGCGACCGCCATCAACGACATCCAGCACGAGCAGGGCATGCGCGTGCAGTCGGACCTGCCGCTGCTGTGCGTGCTGCTCGCGGTGTTCGGCCTCGGTATCGCATCGATCGCGGTCCAGCAGTCGGCCATCAATCGCTTCTATGGCGATGACGTCGACATGTGAGAAGCCGCGACGCGCCCGGCTGACCGAGCGGGGCCTCGCGGGGCTGTTCCTGATCGGTGTGGCGGCCGCCGGCGTGCTGACCGCGCTGCGCGGCGTCCCGCCGGCCGATGTCCACCTCGTCCCGTGCCCGTTCGACGCGGTGCTCGGCGTCCGGTGCCCCGGCTGCGGCATGACGCGCGCGTGCGTCGCGATCACGCACGCGGACTGGTCCGCCGCGTTCGCGCTGCAGCCGTTCGCGTTCCTGCTGCTGCCGCTCGCGTTGGCGTGGGCGCTCGCGCCCGCCGCGACCGGCCGCTGGTGGCGGTGGCTCCCGGCGCGGTCGCGCACCGCCGTGCTCGCGACGCTGATCGTCGCCTGCCTCGCGCGCTGGCTCGCGAGCCTCGCGTGATCGCGACGGTCAGCCCCTGCGCGCCGGCTTCGGCCTGCGCATCGTCGCCGCGACCAGCGCCGCGAGCGCACCGAGTGCCAGGAACGCCCAGGCGCCGTGCTCCCACTCGCGCAGGACGGACTCGGGAATGTCGTCCGCCCACAGCGCCGCCTTCGTCATGTCGTCCTGCCACGCGAACGTGATCTTGCCGATGCCGCGCCACAGGAAGAACGTGTCGCGGACCTCCTGCCGCAGGTAGTGCAGGCTGTGCACCTGCCCCATCATCAGGAGTCCGCAGCCGAGCAGCCCACCGGCCATCAGCAGCACGAACGCTCGCGCCAGTCGGAACAGCATTGCCGCGGATCGTAGCCGGGCGGGGACTCAGTGGCCTTCTGCGCGCCGCCGACGCGTCAGCCGCCGACGCGCTCGAACAGTGCCGAGCTCAGCCGCGCAGGTGCGAGGGGATCGAGGAAGGCCGCCTGGCAGCCGAGCTCGCGGCCGACGACGGCCGGATCGTCGGGGATCGGGAACGACCAGGTCGCCTCGCCCGCGGCGGGCGGGACGTAGACGGGCGGCAGCTCGACCATCGACGCCGGATCGAGATACCACGTGCCGAACGGCGCGAGCTCCATCCGGGTGCGGCCGAGCGCGACGGCGCCGACGGCGATCGCGAAGAACCGGGCATAGCCGGGACGGCTGCGGAACAGGTACTCGTAGCGCAGTCCGCGCACCGGTGCCGCGAGCGCGTCGAGCTGCCGGTGCCCGTTGAGCAGCACGCGGGTCCGCCCCGGGATCCCTCCGGTGGTCTCGCTCGTCAGCAGGTCGATGTCGCCGTCGTCGTCGAAGTCGGCCGCCGCCACGGCGACCGCGAGGTCGAGAAGTGGCGGCAACCGCTCGGTCGTCGCGTCCCTCAGGTGCGCGCTGCCGTCGTTCAGGTAGAGCCGGTTCTGGGCCGGCGAGACGATCAGGTCGGCGACTCCGAGCCACAGGTCGAGGTCGCCGTCCTCGTCGACGTCCACGAGCGCGATGTCCCTCGTCTGATGGCCGTGCTGCGGCATGTGCGTGGCGGTCCGCTCGGCGAACGTGCCGCCCTCCTGCAGGAACAGCAGATCGGTCGGGACACCGGTCTCGTTGACGCCGGTGAAGACGAGGTCGACGTCACCGTCGCCGTCGAGGTCGCCCGCTTCGATGTCGGTCGGCGGGCCGACCCACCGGAGCAGTCCCGGTGCACCGACGAACCGGCCACTGCCGTCATTGAGGAACAGATTGGGCTCACCGCGATCGATCCTCTGGAACAGCAGGTCCGGGTCCGCGTCGCCGTCGACGTCCACGGCGCACAGGACCGTCGACCGGAACGACGGCAACCGGCCTGCGGTACCGTCCGTGAAGCTCCCCACACCGTCGTTCAGCAGGATCTGCACGGGGCGCTGTGGATTGCCGGCGATCGCGTCGAGATCCCCGTCCGAGTCCACGTCGGCGAGCACGATCCGCGACACGAGCACGTCGCCGAACCAGCGGCCGGAGTCGGCGAAGCGACCCTGGCCGTCGTTCAGGTAGACGCCGGTCAGGCCGAACCGACCGATCAGCAGGTCCTGGTCGCCGTCGCCGTCGATGTCGCCGAAGGTCGCGCCGAGCGACCACGACGCCGGGTCCGGCGGCAGCGCGATCGCGGTGACGTCGTCGAACGCACCGTGGCCGTCGTTCCGGTAGAGCCGGTCCTGGCCCTGCCTGACGACGCAGAAGTCGCTGTCGCCATCGCCGTCGATGTCCGCGGTGGCGACGCGGCCACCTTCGATGCTCGCCGGGACCCGTCGTTCGGGCGCGACCACGAACTGCTGTGCCGTGGCGGCCGGCAGGAGGAGTGCACCGGTGAGGGCGATCGTCGCGTGGAGCGTCACGGGATCACGAAGATCCCGAGCGCGGTGGAGGCGGTCAGGCCGAACGGTCCGCACGGATCGAGGAACACGAACTGCGACACGACCGAGATGCCGGCCGGGATGCTCGTCGGGATCCCGAACCGCGCGCGCGCGGTGTTGCTCGCGTCGTACGTGAAGGGCAGGCCGACGCTCACCGACGAGTCGACGTAGACCGTGATCCCGAGCACCGCCAGCGACGAGGAGCGGGGGATTCCGATCACGGCGACACCCGGAGCTGCCGCCGACGCGCGGTAGGCAGCCAGGCCGAACGCGGCATTGCCGGGTTGCGCGATGGAGGTGACGGTCTGCTCGATCGTGCCGTTGCAACCCGGCGCGCTCGTGCCGAGCGCCAGCACGCCGGGCGGAACGAGGATCGTGCCGGTCGGTGCGGTCGAGGGCCCGAACGTCGCGCTGCCGACGACGTTGGCGTGCAGCGTCGACGAGCCGTCGCTCCCGTTGCCGTCGAGGCTCCAGGTCGAGACCAGCCCGGGAATGCTCGCGAGCTGCTGGCCCATCGTCGCGGCGATCTCGGCGGCCGTGCGCGCGAACGGCCACAGCCGGACCTCGTCGAGCTGTCCGTTCCACACCTCGATCGGCCCGCCCGAGTCGTCGCCCTTGCCGATGCGCAGCACGCCACCGCGGTCGAGCAGCGGTCCGCTCCCGGAGCCGCTCGCGACGAGCTGGCCATTGATGTAGAGCGATGCGGTGGCACCGTCGTAGGTGCCCGCGACGTGCGTCCAGGTGTTGAGCTGGCCGATGGCGAACGGCCAGCTCGCGGCGACCGCACCGCCGGCCGTGACGACCTTGAAGCGCAGCGACCGATTGGCGGTGTTGCCGGCATCCACGCGGAGGAAGTACGACTCGCTGCCCGGTGCGATGTTCTGCCGGCACACCGTGGGCCACCGGTAGCCGCTGCCGAGCGTGGTGTCGTCGTAGGTGATCCAGGCTTCGAACGTGATCCCGCTCTGCGGCACCTCCTGCGCCGAGTACGGGATCTCGAGGTAGCCGTCGACACCGTTGACGAGCGTCAGTGCCTGGTTCTGCGCGTTGATCAGCGCGGCGAGGAGCGCCGCTGCGAGCGGCGCGGAGAGGCCGAACGGAATGCGTGCCATGGCGCCCGCGAGTCTAGTCCAGCGCCGCCTCGGCGGGGGAGGCGGGCGGCGCGCGCCGCCGCTGGCGCACGACCGCAACGACGACCGTCGCGTTCGCGCCGGCTCCGGCGGCTCGGCATGATCGCCGGCAGGATCCCGATGTCCGAACGCGCTCTCGACCTGTTCCTGCTCGACCTCGCCGGCACCGCGGTCCGCGACGACGGCGACGTGCGCGAGGCCTTCGTCCGCTGCGCGCGCGAGGCGGGGCTGCCGGTCGACGAGGACCGGTTGCGCGCCCGCATGGGCTGGCACAAGCAGGCCGTGTTCGAGGCCTGGTTGCGCGACGCCGGCCGCGACGTGGCGCCGGCCGCGGCGATCGCCGCGCGCTTCGAGCACCACTACGCAGCAGTCGTCCGCGAGCGTGGCCTGGAGCCGACGCCCGGCGCGCGCGGCGCGATCGCCGCGCTGCTCGACGCCGGCATCGGCATCGCGTTCACGACCGGCTTCTCGCGTGCGACCGCGGATCTGGTGCTCGCGACGGTCGGTTGGTCGGGCTTCGCGTCGGTCGCGTCGACCGAGGTCGCGCGCGGCCGGCCGGCGCCCGATCTGATCCGCGAGGCGATGCGGCGCACCGGGCATCGCGATCCGGCGCGGGCCGGCACCGCGGGCGACACGCCGGCAGACCTCGCGGCCGGCCGCGCCGCCGGCTGCCGCGTGGTGGTCGGCGTCGGCTGCGGCACCCACGCGCTCGCCGATCTCGAGGCGTCGCCGCACACGCACCTGCTGCCGGACCTGCGGCCGCTGCCCGAGCTCGTCGCCGGGCTGTGAGCCGCGGCGGACGGCGTCAGCGCTCGCCGCCGCTCGGCCGCGGCCGTGGTCCGGGATCCTCCGCGTCGAGCGGCCAGCCCGCGCACGTGCGGCCGTCGAACTCGACCTCGATGCGCGGCGCGAGCGCCCGCACGACGTCCTCGGCGCTCCCGAGGTCGGTCGCGCGCACGGCCCAGCGCACCGTGCGCGGCGCGATGGTCTCGACGCCGCTCGACGCGTAGTCGACGTCGCCGGGCAGCTCGAGCTCGAGCTCGACGTCGAGGCCAGCCAGCCGCCGGCGCTGGCCGTCGAAGTACTGGTGCCGCAGATCGTCGGGTTGCCGGGCGAGCTCGTCGACGCGCTCGCGCACCTGCTGCCACGCGGCGTGCCCGCGCGGGTACAGCACGATGCGCAGGTTGCCGGGATTGCGGCCCGCGAGCACGAACCACTCGGCGCCCGGGCCGAGCAGCGGGCTGCCGCGCAGCGCGTCGAAGCGCTCGAAGGTCGCGTCGATCGCCAGGCTGCGCTCCGCGCCCTGGGTCTGGCACCGGTGCTCGCCGGCGCGCAACCCCGCCGCCGCGAGCTCCGCGCGGATCGCGTCGGCGTCGAACATCCGCGTCGGATCGCCGGGGCCGCCGCGCGCACCGTCGAGCGCCTGCGCGACGAGCTGCAGCCGCTCGAAGGTCGCCGCGGACATCGCCAGGTCGAGCTGCTGGCGGCCCGAGCCGTCGGCGGCGAGCTGCACGACGGTCCGCAGGCGGAAGCAGCCGCCCAGCGACAGGAGCGCTGCACTCAGCGCGAGCAGACCGGCGGTCCGCCAGCCGGGGCAGAGGCGTCTCATGGCCGTGGCATCGGCCAGATCGTGGTCGCTCCTGCAGCCGACACCGATCGCTGGCACCCGCCCCGGCCCGGGTCCATGATGCGGCCCGGCCGCGCCCGCGTCGGCCCCGCTCCATGGATTGGTTCTGGATCGCCCTCGGCCTCGCCACGCTGATCGCAGCCGCCGATCTGCTGGTGCGCGGCTCCGTCTGGTGTGCTCTGGCCCTCGGCCTCAGCCCGATGCTGGTCGGGCTCACGCTGGTCGCCTTCGGCACCTCGGCACCCGAGCTCGTCGTCAGCGTGACCGCCGCCCTCGACGGCAAGCCGGGCTTCGCGACCGGCGCGGTGTTCGGCAGCAACATCGCGAACATCGGACTGATCGTCGGCCTGTCGGCGCTGCTGAGTCCGATCCGCCACGCCCCGCGCAGCGCGAAGTTCGAGGTGCGCTACCTGCTGCTGACCGCAGTGCTCGGCTTCGTGCCGCTGCTCGCCGGCACGCCGGTGCTGCGCAGCCATGGCATCGCGCTGCTCGGACTGCTGGTGGTGTTCACCTTGCTGCTGATCCGCCGCGAGCAGCGCCACCGTGCCGCGCGCCGCGCCGACCCGACGCCGGCGGTGCCGGCGCAGATCCGCCGCGGCCCGCTGGCCGCGCTGCTGCACGTCGCGTTCGTCGCGGTCGGCCTGGTGGGCCTCAAGTTCGGCGGTGAGTGGCTGGTCGTCGGCGCGACCGGCGTCGCGCGCGAGCTCGGCATGAGCGAGGTGGTGATCGGCATGACGATCATCGCCGTCGGCACGAGCTTGCCCGAGCTCGCGACGTCGTTGATCGCCGCGCGCAAGGGCCACGGCGAGATCGCGCTCGGCAACGTGCTCGGCAGCAACGTGTTCAACCTGTGCATGGTGCTCGGCGCGACGGCGGTCATCTCGCCGGTGCCGATGAGCTGGTCCGCGGAGGGCAACGCGATGGGAGCGGCGCTCGGCATGTCGCTGTTGCTCGCCGTCGTGCTGCGCTACAGCCATGGAGTCGGCCGTGCGGCCGGTGCCCTGCTGCTGGTCACCTACGCCGGCTACGTCGCGGCGCAGGTCCTGCTGCGGCCCGGAGCCTGAGCCCACCGCGGGGCCGGGCGGCGAGCCGGGCCGCGCGTACAATCGGCGGGCCATGCTCACCCTCGCCCTCGCCCTGTCTCTCGTCCTCCAGGACCCGGAGCCGGCGCGCCCGCAGGACCCGCCGGCCGGTCCGCCGCCCGTCGCCCAGGAGCCCGCCCCGCCGGTCGTCGAGGAGTGGGACGACCGCCGCGCGCGCGACGTGCTGCGCGAGCTGCAGGACCGGCTGAAAGGGCGCGACGTGCCGTTGAAGGAGCGCGTCGCGGCCGTCGAGCTGCTCGCGACCGGCTGCAACAAGCGGCTCGTGAAGCCGCTGGCCGAGCTGGTGCTGCGCGAGTCGTCGGTCATCGTGCGCAAGCGCGCCGCGGAGCTGCTCGGCAACCAACCCCCGAAGGACGCGAAGCGCGTGATCGTCCAGCTCCTGCAGAACCGCGACCTCGACGACATGCCCGCCGTGCTGGCCGCGCTGGTCGACTCGCTGTCGCGCGCGGGCTACGAGTCGCGCGACTGGGAGGTGCTCGACGGCATGTTCGAGCGTGAGTACTCGCCAGAGCGCACCGGATTGCAGCAGGCGATCCTGCGGCTGATCGCGACGCACAAGGAGATCCAGGCGATCGACCTGCTGCTCGACAATCTCGGGCAGCCGGTGCCGGAGGACGTCGACTCACCGGCCAATCCACCGGCGGAGTATTGGGAGGCGCGCTGGAAGGCGTGGGAGGTGTGGCGCCTGGACGTCAAGGCGGCGCTGTTCGAGATCACCGGACAGCGCTTCAACACACCGCAGGAAGCGCGCGAGTGGCTGAAGAAGAACGGCCGCAGCATCGGGATCCGATGACGACCGTCGCGCTCCTGGAGCTCGTCGGGACGCACGCCCCCTGGCTGCTCGCCGCGGAGCTCGGCGTCGCGGTGGTCGGCACGACGGCCTTGGCCGAGGCCTGTCGCCGCGCCGGCCTGCCGGCTCCGACCGCGGGCGATCTCGACCTCGCGTGGGCGCTCGATGTCGAAGCCGGTGATCGGCTGCTGCGGGAGCGCGGGCTGGCATTGCCGATCACGGCCAACTCGCGCGAGCGCGGTACGCTGGCATTCCGGCTCGGCGGGGAGCGGATCGAGATCACGTCGTATCGCGGCGGCGGCGACGGCCCGGTGCGCGAGCGCCTCGAGCGCGACCTGTGGCTGCGCGAATGCACGATCGCGGCGATCGCCTGGTCGCTGGTCGACGACGAGATCGTCGACCCGTGCGGCGGACTGCAGCACTGGCGCGAGCGTCGCCTCGAGCCGTGCGGTGACGCCCGCGAGCGCGTCGCCGAGCACCCGATCCGGCTGCTCCGCGCCTACCGCCGCGCGTTCGCGTGGGGGCTCCGCCTCGCCCCGGGGCTCCGCCGGCTGCGCTACGAGCCAGCGTGGCTCGAGGCGATGCCGGCCGAGGCGATCGCCGCCGAGCTGCGCCGCGCGCTGCTCGAGCTCGATTCGCCGGGCCGGCTGTTCGTCGAGCTGTTCGAGTCCGGCATCCTCGCGCAGCTCGCCCCCGAGCTCGCACCGCAGTTCGACGGCCGGCCGGCCGGCCCGCAGCGCCACCACCCGGAGCTGTCGCAGGCGTTGCATCTGGTGCTGGGCCTCGAGTGGGCCGCGCGGCGCAGCCGCGACCGCGACGACGACCGCCGCGGCGCGATCCTGGTCGCCGTGCTGTGCCACGACCTCGGCAAGGGATCGACTCCACCGGCCGAGCTGCCGTCGCACCCGGGCCACGAGGAGCGTGGCGTCGCGTCGGTCGGCGCACTGCTCGACCGGCTGCCGGGCCTGACCGACGCCGCGGGCCGACGCCTCGCCGAGCAGGTGTGCCGCCTACACCTGGCCGTGCGGCGGCTCGACGACATGCGACCGGGCACCCTCGCCGGCCTCTACGACGAGCACTTCCGCGCGAACGAGTTCCCGGTGGACGACTTCGCACTGGCGATCGGCGCCGACGTCGGTGGCCGCCTCGGCTGCGAGGCCGAGGGCGAGGCCGCCGCCGCGCAGGTCGCGGCCGATCTGCGCTCGCTGCGGGCGGCGTGCGCGTCGGTGGACGGGCGCGCCCTGCGCGAGCGGTTCCCCGACCTCGCCGCGTTCCGCAACGAGTTGCACGCGGCGCGCGCGCGGGCGATCCGACGGGCGCGGGGTCAGTCCGTCGACGCCGCGGCGGATTGACGGGCCGCCCGCCGTTGAAGCGCGGTCAGCGCAGCGCGCATCATGCGCGGATGGTGATCCGACGTCCGGGCCGTGCGCCGCGGCAGCGCGGTGGGTCGACGCTGCCCGTGCTGTTCGCGGTGTTCTTCGGCGGGATCGTGCTGCTGTTCGACGTCGTGATCGCGGTCCAGCTCCACCGCGGTGCCGACGCCGGGGCGCGCTTCGTGCCGGTGCCGGCGACGGTGACCGCCAGCGAGATCGAGACGACGACGTCGCACGGCAATCGTGGCGGAACCACGACGACCTACACGGCGCACGTCGAGTACCGCTACGAGTTCGCCGGCGTCACCCACACGGCGGACACCGTCAGCTACGTCGAGTGGGGCACGTCGGACCCGGAGCGCGCGGAGCGGATCGTCGCCGCGCATCCGATCGGGGCCCAGGTGACCGCGTTCGTCGATCCGGACGATCCGGCGCGAGCCGTGCTCGAGCCCGGCACCGAGCACTTCCCCTTCCTCGTGCTGCTGTTCCTGGTCCCGTTCCATTGCGTGCCCGCGATCGCGCTGCTCGCGCGGCGGCACGGTCGGTCGCGGGCGGACGCCGCGACGCTGGTCGCGAACCTCGTGGCGTTCGACGACGGCACGCGCGCGGTGCTGAGACCGCTGCCGACGGCCCCCGCGCTGATCTTCGTGATCGCGTTGACGGGGCTCTCGTTCCTCGCCACGTTCGTGGTCGCCTTCACGTGGGGCTTCGGCGCCGGCGCAGGTGACGTGCTGCAGGTGATCGGCGGCCTCGCGGTCGCGTCGGCGCTGTTCGCCGCATGGTGGCGCCGGCGCGCCCAGGCGCCGGCGCGGCACACGCTGGTCGACGGCGAGACCAGGCGCATCCTGGTCGGGGGCCTGCGGTCCGGCGAGGCCGCCGCCGAGCTCGATTGGCAGGACGTGCAGGCGATCACGGCCGAGAGCCGTTCCGTCGGCACGGCGGGCGGTCGTGCGGTCGAGCGCCACCGGGTCCGCGCGCTGACGACGGTCGGCGAGTCCGTCGACCTGCTCGGCTTCCTGGGGCCTTCCGGCGCCGGCGACGCGCTCGCCGACTGGCTGCGCGCGCGGCTCGGTCGGACCGCCGTCGGGGCGCGGTCAACGACGACCTGAGTGCGCGAGCCGCGGGTCCTCGAGCCACCAGAAGCCCGCGGACTCGACGAACACGATGCGGTCCTGCCAGCGTGCGTACCACGCGGCCGGGGCGTCCCAGTCCGGCGGGGCGATGTCGGGATGCACGTAACGCGCCAGCAGGCGGCGCGCGACCTCGCGCAGCTCGGCGTCGGCTTCGCGGTCGTCGCCGGCGGCCAGCGCGAGCCACTGTTCGAGACTCGCCCGCTCGGCGTTCGGCGTGCCGAGCCGCTTCGCGTCGTCGTCGACCTCGAAGATCGTGGTGTAGCGCTCGCCGCGGTGTGACGCGTCCTTGCCGCTGAACACGTAGGCGAGGTTGTCGTCGAGCCAGCGCTCGAGGCCCGCGGGAGTCGCGACGTAGTCCGCGCGCGAGCCCGCCTCGACCGAGCCGATGAAGTGCTCCTCGATGCCCCGCAGGTAGCCGGTCTCGCGGTTCAATGCCAGGTAGACCCACAGCGTGCGGCGCGTCTTGCACACGAACGGCGTCGTCTCCTCACCGCGCCGCGGTGCCATGTAGTGGACGACGTTCGCGAGCGTGTCCTTCGCGGGCTCGGTCAGCCGCTCGGGGTCGATCGGGTAGCCCCAGTAGAAGTAGCGCCCCTGACGGGCCAATGCGAGGCTGCCGAGCATCTTCGCGCTCTCGCCTTCCGCGAGGCTCTCGAATCCCGGGACGTCCGTGAAGAAACCCTCGTGCGACACGAGGGTCGGATTCGGCGACGCGGGCGGCGAGACCTCGAAGTCGACCAGCTCGTACGTCTCACCCATGCCGTGCGGATAGAGCGGCGACGTGTAGCCCTCGTGATTACGGCGACGCGGCGCCGTGTGGGTCGGGAACGAGACGGCGTTCGGGGTCCGGAAGATCGGGTGGTTCAGGGCCAGCCCGTGGCCCTGGTGGTTCATGCAGATTCATATGTAGCCGCTCGTCATCGCCAGGCCGTGCGCCTCGATGATCTCGGTGCCGGCGAAGCCGATTCCGATCAGCGGCGACGAGGTCCGCGGGAACTGGCGCAGAAGGCCGATGCCCACGCCGTGCCGCTCCGCATCCGCGATCACGACGTCGTGTGCTTCGCAGACGTCCGCGGTGACCTCCGCGTAGGTGTCGACGGCCGCCGCGAACCCGCGCGCACGCAGGAAGCCGGCGATGCGCTCGGCCCGCTCGTCGCGCGCTGCGACCACGAGCAGGACCGACAGCGGCGGCACCTCGCCGTGCAGCTGCAGCGACATCGGCTCGAGGCACTGCAGTGCATCGCAGACCTGCAGGGCGAGCGTCGCGCGCAGCTCGCGCGAGGCCCCGCCGGCCGGGTCACGCGTGGCGCGGATCGGCAGCGTCAGCCGCACCGACCCCGCGAGCACGCCGTCGCCACGATCCGGCGCGACGAGGTCGCCGGCGGCGGCGAAGCCACAGGTCGCGTCCAGCGTCAGGCGCACCGGCTCACCACCGCCGACGTCGCGCGCGTAGCCGTGCCATTCGGAAGCCAGCTCGAGCTCGATGGACAACGCCGTGCCGCTCGCGCTGGCGGCGATCCGGAACGGGGCTCCGGCAGGCACGCCGCTGACGACGAGCGGTGACTGGGCGGTCGCCAGCACCGCGGTGAGGAGTACGCCGAGCCAGGAGCGGGTGAGCGAGCGCATGACGCAGGCGAGTGTAGCGGCGCCCAGGAGGCCAGTTCAGATCCCGTCGTCGTGCAGCTCGGCGAGCGCGGATTCGAGGTCCTCGATCGCACCGTCCGGAGCGCCACCGGCGGTGCGCGCCGCCTCGATGGCCGCCTGCAGCAGCTCCCGGGCGCCGGCGACGTCGCCGAGCTGCGCACGCAGCGCCGCCAGCTGCGCGGTCACGCGAAGCACCTCGGCCTGCGCGGGGCTGCAGATCGTCCGCAGCCCCGCGAGCGCCTCCGCGAGCGTCGCCGCGGCCGCCGGCGCGTCGCCGAGCGCCTGCTGCGCCTCGCCGAGGACCGCGAGGCTGTCGGCTGCGTACGGGAGTCCGGCACTGCGTAGGATCGCGAGCGCCTCGGTGGCGGTCTCCACGGCTTCGGTAGGACGGCCGGTCTGCACCAGCAGCGCGGCGAGGCAGTTCAACGCGACCGCGCGGTTCGGATGATCCTCGCCCACCAGCTCGCCGTACAGGCGGATCGCGGCGCGGAACAGCGTCTCGGCCTCACCGAACTCGCCTGATTGTGCCAATGCATTGGCGAGGTTCATCGACGTCGTCGCGATATCGGTGTGCGACTCGCCGAAGTGCGCGCGCAGGGCAGCGAGCGACTCGCGGAAGCGCTCGATCGCTACGGGTAGCTCACCGCGCATCGCGTGCAGCATGGCGATGTTCGCGAGACACCGGGCGATCCACGGGTGATCCGCCTCGAGATGTGCGTGGGCGATCTCCAATGCGCGCTCGTGGCAGGCCTGCGCCTCGCCGAGCGCGCCCCGTGCGGCGAGCAGCGCGGCCAGCGCCGTGAGCTGATGTGCGATCGCGGGGTGGTCCGGGCCGAGCCGCCGCTCCTCGGTCGCGAGCGCTTCGCGCAGCAGTGGTTCCGCAGCGGCATCCGCGCCGGAATGGACCAGCGTGATACCCAGCGCGGTCAGGCAGTTGCCGAGCGTGGCGGCGGGGCCCGGCTCGATCCCGCGCGCGATCGCGACGGCGCGGCGACCGGCTTCGGCCGAGCCCTCCAGATCGCCGAGCTGGCGCAGGGCGATCGTGAGCCCGCAGCCCGCGGCGGCGAGCTGTGGTGCGGCCGATGGGCCGAGCGGTGTCAGCAGCGCGATCGCCTCGCGCGCGAGCGCGACCGCCTCGGCGTGCTCGCCGAGCGTCTCGTGCAGGCCGGCGAGGTCGATCAGGCTCTGCCCGAGGTCCCGGACCGCGGTGCCGGGCTGCGAGCGTCGCAGCGCGAGCGCCTCCAGGAGGAGTGGCCTCGCGCGCTCGTAGGCGCCGAGCTCACGGCTCACGCGGCCGACCGCGCCGAGCAACGTCGCGCGCACCTCGGGCTCGCCCTCCAGACCGGCGGTGACCTGCGGCAGGCCGCGCTCCAGCAGCTCGCGCGCGCTGACGTCGCGCGGCTCCGAGCCGAAGGGGTCGGACGCCTCGAACAGCCCCTCGAGCAGGCCGACGACGCGTTGCGCGGTCGTCGCGCGACGCTCGGCGTCCTGCTGCGCGGCGACGGTCCGCCGGATCTCGGCGCGGATGCGCAGCCAGGCGATCGTCGGGGCGACGCAGAACAGCAGGAACCCGAGCAGCGCCGCGACGGTGCCGGCCGGGTGGCGCTGCGCGAAGCGCCGCGCGCGGAGCCACGCGCCCGGACGGCGCGCACGGATCGGGCGCAGTGCGAGCACGTTCGCGAGGTCGTGCGCGAATGCCGCGGCGGTCGCATAGCGGCGCTCGGGGTCGGGATCCATCGCCGTGAGGCACACCGTCTCCGCTTCCCACGACACCGCGCGATCGACCGCGCGGATCGAGTGTGGGCGGCCGGCGAGGATGCGTTCGCGCGTCGCCTCGGCGGTCGGGCCGGCGAACGGGCAGCGCAGCGTGAGCAGCTCGTACAGCGTGACGCCGAGCGAGTAGACGTCGGTCCTGGCGTCCAGTCGGTCGCCACGGATCTGCTCCGGCGACATGTAGAGCGGCGAGCCCGCGGCGGCCCCGCTGCGCGTCAGCCGGGAGTCGCCCTCCGCGGCGGCCAGACCGAAGTCGACCAGCAGCGGCCGACCGTCCGCGGCGAGCATGATGTTGGAGGGCTTCACGTCGCGGTGCAGGATGCCGCGCTCGTGCGCGTGCTGGAGTGCCTCGGCGGTGCCCATCGTGATCCGCAGGCAGGCCTCCACCCAGCCGGTGCCGAGCGGCGAGTCGGCGTCGGCCGTCGCGCCGGGGCAGAGGTCGCGCGCGGTCAGGGTCTCGGGCACGCGATCGGCCACGGCGGCGAGGGCGGTCGCGAGGCTCCGACCCTGGATCCATTGCATTGCGAAGAACGGGATGCCCTGGTCCTCGCCGACCGCGTACACCGGGACGATGCCCGGGTGCTGGAGCCGCGCGACGGCGAGCACCTCGCGCTGGAACCGCTCGCGGCTGCTCCGGAACAGCAGGTTCTCCGGGCGGATCAGCTTCAGGGCGACCTTCCGGCCGAGCCGCTCGTCCTCCGCGAGGTGGACGAGCCCCATGCCGCCTTCGCCGATCCGCTCGAGCAGCCGGAATCCGCCGAGCCGCTCGGGTACCCCGACCGGCCCCGCGGGCACGCCCAGGCCGCGCAGCGTCCGGAGGCTCCGGCGCAGCTCCTCGGCGTGCTCCGGGTGCTCTGCGCACAGCGCGTCGACGGCGGCTTCCCCCTCGGTCTCGATGCGCTCGAGACACTCGAACACCAGCTGCTCGACGGGATCGCCGCGCTCGGCGGCGGGACCGGTGTGCGCTCGGCGGTCGGCCATACGGAACACCTCGCACGCAGGCGACGCCCTCATGGTAGCGCGCGCTCGGCGCCGCTCACCTCCTCGAACCCCGAGGGATCGCCGGGCAGCCCGACCCGACCCGACCGGGCCGCCGTCGCTCCTCGCCTGCGCCGTGCGGGCGTGCCAGACTTCCGGTCCGCGCATGCGAACCCGACTCCTGGCGTGGACCCTCCTGATCTCCTCGTGCGTCAGCGGCCCGACGCCGGCCGACGCCGTCGATCGCCACGTCGCCGCGCACATGGCCCGCCACCACCTGCCGGGCCTGTCGCTCGCGGTCATCCGGGACGGTCGCGTCGTCCTCGCGCGCGGCTACGGACTCGCGGACGTCGAGCAACGCGTCCCGGCGACTCCCGACACGGTCTACGAGCTGGGCTCGCTGACGAAGCAATTCACCGCGGTCGCCGTGCTGATGCTCGAGTGCGACGGGCGACTCGGGCTCGATGACACGATCGTGCGCTGGCTGCCCGAAGCGTCCCCCGCGCTCGACGGCATCACGCTGCGTCACCTCCTGACCCATACGTCCGGGATCCGGAACCACGTGGCGTTGCCCGACTTCCTCGGCTCGTTCCGGACGAATCTGTTCGGCGATACGACTCCGCACCGCCGCGAGCTGTTGCAGAGGTTCTTCGAGCTGCCACGTGAGTTCGAGCCGGGCGCGACCTGGGCGTACGACAACACCGGGTACCACCTGCTCGGCGACGTCGTCGAGCGCGCGAGTGGACAGGGCTATTGGGAGTTCCTCGCGGACCGGCTGTTCGCTCCCCTCGGCATGGACGCGACCGCCAGCACCGACGCGCGGCCGCTCGTGCCGCACCGCGCGCGCGGCTACGAGTGGAACGGACACGCGTTCGAGAACCGTCCGGCACTGCCGCCCGAGGTCGGCTACGCGGCCGGCGCCGTGCGCTCGAACGTGCTCGACCTCGCGCGGTGGGACGCCGCGTTGAGCGGAGATCGGCTGCTCGATGCCGAGCGCCGCGCCCTGTTGTGGACGCCGATGCGGACGAGCGATGGCGCAGTCGCCCCGTACGACTACGGGTTCGGTTGGTTCGTCGACACCTGGCACGGCGGTCGGATCGCCATGCACGGTGGCGGCTCGCCGGGATTCTCGTCGGTCGTGTACCGCTACCTCGACGACCGGCTGACGGTCGCCGTCCTGTGCAATCGTTCGGATCGCATGCTCGATCGCCTCGCGATCGATATCGCCGGTCTCGTCGACCCGGGGCTCGCGCGGCCCGGTCCGAGCGAGGATCCGGAACCGACCACGACGCAGGAGCTGCGCGAGGTGCTCGAAGGGCTGCTGGACGGCAATCACGATCCGGCGCGCTTCACGCCTGCGATGCGGACGTTCCTCGCGACGCGGACCGGCCAGGGTTTCTGGGAGTGGCACCGCGCCCACGGAGCGCTGACGTCATTCGCGTTCTGCGAGCGCGAGTCGACCGCGGACGGCCCGCTGCTGCGCTTCGAGCTCGGCCTCGATGGCAACCCGTACTGGTGCTCGTTCCGACTCGCACCCGACGGCCGCATCCAACAGATCCGGATCTGGTGACGCGGCCGGCGCCCGTCGAACATCCCGTTCGCCGCCCCGACGTTCAGCCCACGCGTGTGGAACGGCGCGATCCGCGCCGCCGGTCGTCTCGCCGAGCGGGCGCCGATCCGCATGCGGGACGACGACATTGTCAATGTGCGGTTGCCCCGGGCCGTCGCGACCCGACGCGGCACGATCAATGACGTCCACGCATGCTCGAATGGCCGGGTGTGGTGCCTGCCGATCGGCTGGTCCGACCCGGCCGAGGCGCCGAACGGTCCGCCCGGCTCGGCAGGTCCACCCCGGCAACGGCGGGTGGCGGTGCGCTGCCGACCACCCGTCGCGCCGCCCGGTCACTCAGCCGACGACGTCGTAGCGCCCGGCGGGCAGATCGTCGTAGCCGAAGCCGCCGCCGAACTGGTTCGGCTCGCCGCGCCGGCCCTCGCCCTCGATCGCGCCGGCGCGATCGGTGCGAGCACGATCGAGCCGAGGTCGGTGTCGGCGCCCGCGAGAATGCCGGCGGGGATCGGGATCGCGCCGCGGCGCAGCGTCTCGCCACCGTCGACCCAACGGTCGTCGAGTTCGACGATCAGGGCGAGCCGCTCCGCCGGGTCGGTGGTCGGTGCGAACGACACCCGGATCCGGCCGGTCGGGTCCGCATCCTGCCAGCGCATCGGCGCGCGCGCCGGGTCCGCGGGCAGGACGGCCTCGCTCGGGCGGAGTCTCGCGATGCCGACGCTGAGCTTCGCGCCGCCGCGCACGGCCCCCGACTCGTCGATCACGGTCGCGACGACCCGCGGCTTCTGAGCGCCGACGCGCACGCGCACGTCGACCCGCTGGCCCGGCCGGACCGGTCCCGGAGCGAGCGCTTGGCTCGCCGCGCGACGCTCGTCGCCCGACCCGCTGAAACAAAGCTCCATGCCGAGCGGGACGACCGCGAAGTCCGCGACGCCTCCCGCGGACGCGGCGGACGGGATCCCGACGCGATGCCAGTCCGCGTCGCTGCCGAGCGGACGCCAGAACAGGTAGACGCGCCCGCCATCCGCAGCGGCGAGCTGGCCGGACGGCAGCTCGAGCGACACGCGCGCCGCGCCGAAGGGCGGCAGCACGATCTCGATCTCCGGGTTCCCGACAGGCCCGTGCTCGAGAGGCACCGCCGCGACCCCGTCCAACGGCACGTCGGCCGCCACCTCGAACGGGACCTGCGCGACCATCGCGCCGAGCCGCGCGAGCTTCCCGGCGTCGGGCTCCACCGTGGCCCGCCCGCCCGCGCCGGTGAGCGCCCGCCCGAAACGGTCGGACGACGACGGGCTGCCGCGCAGGCTGCCGCGAAGCTCGACCAGGACCCCGGCGACGGGCGCCCGCCGTCCGGTCAAGACCCGGACGCGAACGCCGTGCGCAGCCATCCCGGAGTCGGCGCCGTCCGCACCCGCCGCGACGTCGGCCGCTGCAGGCGGACCCGCGTCGGCGCGCGATCCCCCCTCGAGGCGGGGGGCGTGGACGCGATCGAAGCGGAAGCTGCCGCGAGTGGCGGCGCGGCGGCCTGGCGCAGCAGCGCGCTGACCGCGGCACCGGCGGCGACCATCGCGAACCCGAGCAGCAGCCGTCGGCGACCGTCCATGCCGGGGAGGACAGCGGCGCACGCCGTGGCCGGTTCCCGCCGGGGCGAGCTGCGGGGCTCCGGTCGGTGTCGGCAGGCATCGCCCGAGCGCGGCGGGGCGCAGCCGCCGCCACCGCGGCCGGCCATCGGCGCGCAGCGCGATTGCGCGACTTTCCGAATACCCTGCGCGCGCCTGCCGACATCGAGCCGGCATGAGAGTGATGGAGCCATCTGCACGGCGAGAGAGCGGCGACGCCGCGGCATCCCCGTCCTCGGCCGACGTCATCGCACGGCACCAGGCCGGGTTGTGGCGCTACCTGAGGCACCTTGGCTGCTCTCCCGACGACGCCGACGAGCTGATGCAGGAGACGTTCGTCGTCGCGTTGCGCAAGCCGTTCGTCGTGCACGGCGATTGCGCGACCGCGGGCTACCTGCGGACGATCGCGCGCAATCTGTTCCTGAATCTCCGCCGGGGTCGGCGCCGCGACGCCGCGCGGTTCTGCGACGCGGTCGACGTGCTGTGGCGCGACCGCGGCGCGGACGGTGACGCGACCGGTCGCGGGAGTCGGCACGAGGCGCTCGCCGCGTGCGTCGAGTCGCTCGACGGCCGAGCCCGCAGACTGGTGTCCCGGTTCTATGCGGACGGCGCGTCGCGGTGCGAGCTCGCCGCGGAGCTCGGCATGAAGGAGACCGGAGTGAAGACCCTGCTGCAGCGCGTGCGTGCGGCGCTCCGGGAGTGCGTCGAGGCGCGCCTCGGCCGCAGCCCCGAACACGGAGGTGCCGACCGATGAACGACCGCGATGGAGACACGCTCGCCGACCCGCGCGACCGCGAGATCCACATCGGGCTCGAGGAGCTCTGCGGCACCGCCGCTCCGCCCGACCGCGTCGTGGAGATCCTGCGGCGGCTCACCGCGGACCGGGCTCGCGCGGAGCGCCCGGTGTTCGTCCGCCGGTCCCGCAGGACCTGGCTGGCCGCAGCGTTGCTGCTGTTCGCGATGTCCGTCGTGCTGACGGTCGCCTACCTGAAGGAACCGTCGTTCCGGCCGGCGCCGGCGACCGGGCGACAGGAGCCGGTGTCGATCGAGTCCGTCGCCGAGCTGGAGTCGGTCCCGGCCGACGTCACGATCCTGTCGATCGGCCGGATGACCGCCGCCGCGCTGCCGCGCCTCGCGGCGTTCCCCGAGCTGCGCGTGCTGAGCATGGGCTTCGACGACGTCGAGCTCGACGCGCGCTCCGGCCGCGCGCTCGCGAAACTCGGCGAGCTGCGCCACCTGCTCTTGTCGCGGACCTGCTCGATCCGCCGGGGCTTCCTCGCGGCTCTCGCCGAGCTGCCCCACCTCGAGGAGCTGCTGCTCAGGGACCCGAGCGTCGCGCCGGACGCCTGGGTCGAGCTGCCGCGCCTCCGCGGCCTGCGGACCCTGTGGCTGCCGGGCGATCACACGGCGGCGGCCGCGCTCGATGCCGTCGCAGCGCTGGACGGGCTGCGCTCGCTCGCGCTCCGCGACGACACGGTCCTCGACGCGTCCGCGCTCGCGGTCCTCGCCCGGCTCGCCGAGCTCGAGACCCTCGACCTGCACGGCTGTGCCGGGCTCGACGACGCGACTCTGGAGCGGATCCTCGCGGGCTGTGCGCGGCTCGCGGAGCTGGGCATCGCGCGCTGCTCCGGTCTGACCTCGGCGGTCGCGGTCCCGCTCGTCGAGCACGCCGCGAGGCTCCGTGGTCTCGCGATCGATGGGCTGCCGCTGACCGAGACCCAGCTCCACTACGTGATCAGCGAGGCGAGCGGACTGACGACGCTGTCGATCGGAGGCACGCAGCGCGCGCCGCTCCACCTGAGCGACGAGTTCGTCCGGCGGCTGACGGAGCTCCCCGCCCTGCGCAACCTCGGGATCCAGCATGCGACGGGCCCGACGGCCGCCGGCATCGGCGCGCTGTCCGCGCTGCCGCTCGAAGTGCTGGACGCGACCGGCCTCGACGTCGACGACAGCGTGGTGCTCGCGCTCGCAGGGGCGATGCCGACGCTGCGGTTCGGCCAGCTGCCGAGTGGGAAGTCCTTCGCGCGGTGATCCCGCGGGCTCGGCTGCCCACGCCCTGACCCGGGGGCACCTTCGCGTCTCGCGCGGCCGCGCGCCCGTGCCACCGCTGGCAGAGGCCAGCGCCCGCGCGATCGCCCAGCGCGCGCCACGGATGGGACCGGCCGCGGGAGCGGATCCTCAAGCATCGCGGCCCGCGGCGCCGATCCGTGGATGGCACGGAGTCCAGGAGCCGCGATGTCAGCGACAGCCGCCAGCAGCCCGCCGAATCACGCGCGGAAGGAGCGCCTCGTCAACGCCCGGATGCAGCTGTCCGTGGTCGTCCCGATGGGGGCCGCGTCGCTGTTCCTGACGACCGTCTACCTCGTCGGAGTGCTGCTCGCGACCGGCAACGACATGGGACCGAGCAGCGAGTCGCTGCGGCGCATGTCGTACCTGGTGACCGGCGTCTACTTCGTGCTGGTGTTCGTCGCGAGCGCGCTCGTCGGAGTGATGTCGACCCACCGCATCGCCGGGCCGGCGCGCGTGATCGAGCAGGCGGTCCGCGGCATGCGGCAGCATGACTACTCGCTGCGCCTCACGCTGCGGCGCCGGGACCATCTGAAGTCGCTCGCCGCGGAGCTCGCCGCGTTGCGCCAGGACCTGCGCGAGGCCGACGTGCGCCGGGAGGCGCTGTACGACGAGCTGTCGAGGGCCCTCGCCGAAGGGCGTATCGAGGATGCCCGCAGGCTCTGCCCCGAGCTGTCCGAGCGGTCGCGGAAGCGCGCTGCCGAGCCGCTGGCCACGGTCGTCTCCTGAGGCCGGCGCATGGCGTTCCGCACCGAGCCCACGCAGCGAGATCCGGCGTCCCTCACGGGGCAAGGGGGCTTCTCGATGATCGACCTGATCATCGCGACGGCGGTCGCCGCGATCGCGGCGGTCGGATTCCTGGCGGCGATGACCAACGGCCAACGGCTGCAGAAGCAGACGGCGACCTACGCTGACGCCAGCCGGGTGATCGCGGAGGTGCACGCGCTGTTGCGCAGCGGCGACCTCGACGCGCGGGTCGCGGAGTTCAAGGCCTCGCCGACGCTGACGGTCAACGCCGTGGTGGCGGAGGTCCGGTTCCCGGCGCAGCTCGTCGCCGAGCTCCTCGGCGCGCCGATCCCGGCGGGCTGGCGCTACCGCGACCTGGACGCCGACGGCGAGGTCGACCTCGATACCGCCGCCAGCGCCACCGCGAGCCTCGTGCCGGTCACGGTGACCGCGCGCTGGACCGGCGGCACCGCCACCTCGAGCTTCTTCCTGACCGAGCCATGAGCGACGTCGCAGGGCAGTCCGGAACGACCTTCGTCGAGATGCTGATCGCTCTCGCGGTGGTCGCCGTGCTCGCGATGCTGCTCACGCGCCTGGAGGGATCCTCGATCGACCTGACCAGCGCGACCCTGGTGGCCGGACACGTCGACCAGGCCGCGAAACAGACGGCGTGCGAGCTCGCCGACGAGCTGCGCTGGGCGCGGCCCGGGACGCTGCTGATCACCGCCCAGAACGGCTCGACGCGCATCGACTACGAGGTGGCGCGGGGCCACGACGGCCAGAGTCCCATCTGGTCATCGACCATCACGATCCGCTACCAGCCGGTCGCCGAGGACCTGAACGGCAACGGCCTCGCCGACGAGGGCTGCCTGGTCCGCACGCAGGACGGTCGGAGCCGGGTCCTGTGCCGGAACGTGCTGGCCGACAGCTTCTCGATCACGCGCACCGGAGCGCTATTGGACATCCAGCTCACCGTGTTCGGCCGGACCCGGTCCGGCGGCGCCCAGGAGACCGCCGGCCAGTCCTTCGCCACGCTGATCAACCGGGAGGACCCCTGATGCACGCGGCGCGGCCGGAACGCGGGGTCGAACGCGGCAGCGCGTTGCTGCTGTCCCTGTTCCTCGTGCTCGTCCTGGCCGGCCTCAGCTCGGCCCTCGTCTCGACGTCGCTGTTCCGGCAGAGCACCGCGCGCGCGCTGCAGGAGCACGAGCGTGCCTACGAGCGAGCATTGGCGGCGCTCGACGTCGCGTTGTTCGAGCTGAACACGTCGAGCGACACCGGCACCGACGGGATCGGCAACGTGGCCGCGACGATCGCCGGCGGAGATCTGCAGGTCGTGATCACGCCGCCGTTCGCCGGCCCGGCCCAGTACACGCTCCAGGTGGTGGGTGGCTTCGGGCCGGCGCGCGAGGGGCTCCGCGTCGTCGTGGCGACGGATGCCGAGCTCTCCTCGGGGCTGTTCGGGCGCGACTCCATCGCGATGTCGGGCGGCTTCTCCGTCGACAGCTACCACAGCGGGGCCGGTACCTACGCGAGCCAGGTGAGTGGCGACCACGCCGGCGAGACCGGTCATATCACCAGCAATGGCGACATCACCGCGGGCGGCGGAATCGTCTACGGCGACGCCACTCCCGGGCCCGGCTTCCAGGTTCTCCACCCCGAGAAGGTCATGGGGGCGACCGCGCCGGCTGCCGAGGCGAGGGCCATCGATCCGTACGTGTACGTGCCGCCGATCGGGTCTTCGGGACCGTGGACGGGCGCGGGCTCGATCTCGACAGGCACCTATCGATACGACACGCTGACGCTCGGCAGCAGCGACGTCCTGACGATCAACGGCGACGTGACCCTCTACGTCGACGACAAGTTCACGGCGTCGGGCAGCTCGGCCATCGTCCTGTCCTCGGGCGCGACGCTGACGATCCACCACGGCGCCAGCGACTTCACGGTTTCCGGCGGTGGTGTCATCAACCCCGACGAGGCGCCGTCGAGACTCGCGCTGTTCTCGGCGAGCCTGAAGAAGCTGACGCTGTCCGGCGGTGCGGCCTTCTTCGGCCAGGTCTACGCACCCGAGGCGGAGTTCGTCTCCAGCGGCGGATCCCACCTGTACGGCTCGTTCGTCACGCGCAGGGCCAACCTGAGCGGCGACGGCGGGCTCCACTTCGACACGTCGCTGGGCGCCGGTTCGGCTGCTGGCGGCTTCCGCGTGCGCTTCGCGCAGGAGGCGAAGGCGTTGTGATGACGGCTCCACATCGACTCGTTCCCCTGCTCGTGCTCGGCGGATTGCTACTCGCGGGCGTACCGCGTGCACAGGAGCCGGCCGCGCCACCGGACGTCGACCGCGCGATCGCTGCCTGGCGGCGCTCGACCGACCGCACCGCGGAGCGGCTGACGGCAACGCTGGCGAGCTTCGGCGTCGCTGCCGAGCCCCGGCTGCGGTCGCTGGTGCGGACGCGCCTCGACCTGCTCGCGCTGCGCGGTGTCGCGTCCGCCCTCGCGCGGATCGCGACGGAGCCCGAGTCTGCGGCGGCGGTCGCGCAGCTGCGCGAGTCCGACGAGATCGGTCGCCGCCTGGTCGCGGTCCAGGCGCTGGGCGAGTGGGGCAACGACGATGCGCTGCCCGCGTTGCTCGCATCGCTCGACGACACGTTCCCGGCGGTGCGCGCGGCCGCGCGCGACGCGCTGGTCCAGCTCGCGCGCGCGCACCCCGAGCTGCGTGTCCTGCAGTGGCTCAGTGACCGGCGGGCCGGGGTCGGCGACCAGCAGTCGCTCATGGCGCTACTGCAGACCCTCGCGGCGGATGCCGCGGCCGGAGTCCGGGTCGGCGAGCTGGTCGACCGCTGGATCCGGGAGTGGCTCGCGCGAGAGCGCCGCGACGATGCGGAGCTGACCCGACAGCTCGCCGGTCTCGGATCCCGGGCCGCGCCGGAGCTGCGCCGCTGGCTCGCCGAGTCGCTGGAGGATCGTTCGACCGCGCGCCGTGCCCGAGCGGAAGCCGCGCCCGTCGCGCTCGCGCTGGCGCGCATCGATCCGTCGGCCGAGTCGATCGCCGTGCTCGTCGCCCTGCAGGACCAGGGCGTCGTCTCCGAACGGGTGGCCGCCGTGATCGCGCTCGGCGAGCTCGGCAGCACGGCTGCGCTCGAGAGCCTGATCGCGAAGCTCGACGATCGGGTGCCGGAGGTCCGGTCGGCCGTGGTCGAAGCGGTGCTCCGGATCCGCGCCGCGAACCCGGACCAGGATCTGCTGGCCTGGCACCGTTGCCAGCTCGAGGCGCTGGACCACCACGCGGAGGTCGGCCAGCTCCTCGGTCGGATCGGCGGCTCCACCGCGCGCGAGATGCTGACGGCGATGTTGGAGTGGCCGCAGGACACCGATCTCACATTGGCCGGACTGAGCGGGCTGTGGCAATGCGGACAGGCCGAGGACATCCCCGCCGTGCTGGCGCTGCTCGACGCGGCCGACATGGCCATCCGGCGCAAGGCCTGCCTCGTGCTGGGCAGGCTCCGCGCCACCGAGGCCATTCCGCGCCTGATCGGTCTGCTGCGCGGCGAGCAGCGGGGTCAGTCCGCCGACGCCCATTGGGCGCTGCAGCAGATCACCGGCCAGCGGCTCGGGCCGGACGCGAGCTTGTGGGAGGCCTGGTGGGCGCGCCGCGAGCAGGGTGATCCCGGGCGTCGGCCCTGACGCCGTGGGCCGGGCGCGCCTGCCGGCGATCCGGCCGGGCCGCTACGACGTGCTGGTCGAGCCCGACGACGTGGCGGTCGAGCCGGCCGAGGTGCTGGTGGGTGGCGAGGTGGCGGGGCAGCAGCTGCGGGTGGTGGTGCGGGCGCGCGAACACGGACGCTGAGGCCCGCCGCCGTCGCTGCGATTTGCCTCCGCCCGGCGCGGCGCCACTCCTGCGCCTGCTCGGTCCTGCCGTTCTGCTCGCAGAGCTCGACGAGCCAGCCGAGCGCCGGAGGAGCCGTCCCTGGCATGTGAATTTTCTAACATCCAATATCAGACTTCTCAGCCATGAGGATGGTGCCCTGAGAGCTTGCGACGACGCTGGTCCGCGCCGCGCGCGCGTTTCCGTCGGTGGTCCTGACGGGGCCGCGCCGCGCCGGCGCCGACCTGGTGCAGGATCTCGACCTCGAGGGCCCGGTCGGCCGCACCTGCGGCTCCGTGCGGAGTTCAGTATCCGTGTCCCTCGTCATCGCATGCCGGGCTTCGCGGCTTCCTCCACCTGCCGCAGCCGCTCCCGCCATCTCGCCGCGGCCTCGGTCTTGCCGAGTCCCTCGCACGCCTCGACCAGCGCGCGCAGCGCTTCGACCAACAGTTCCCGCGAAGCCTCTGGCGGCTCCATGTTGGTGCAGGCGTCGACCAGCAGGGGCTCCGCCTCGGCCGCCTTGCCCTGGCCCAGCAGCGCGCGGCCCAGCAGCGCCATGGCGCTGTAGTGCTGCCACTTCCCCGGCAGCTTGACTGCGCGGATGGTCAGGCACTCGCGGACCGTCTCCTCGGCGTCGCGCAGCTTCTCCTGCTGCAGGAGGTCGGCCGCCAGGCCGGCGAGCTGATTCGCGGCCTCGACGGAGTCCGAGCCGTGCTTCTGCCTCGCCAGCGCCAGGCCCTGGCGATGGAGGGCCTCGGCCTCGGCCGGTCTGCCTTGGCGGCGCAGGACGACCGCGAGCCAGTTGCGGACCGACTCGGTGTCGGGAGCTCCGTCGCCCTGGGTCTGCTCGCGGATGGCGAGGCACCGCCGGTAGGACTGCTCTGCCCCCGAAAGGTCGCCCCGGTCACGCAGCACCTGGGAGAGCCAGGACAGAGCCCTGCCGACCTCTTCGCTGTCGGGGCCGAACGCCTTCTCGCTCATCGCCAGGCCCTGCCGCAGGACCGGCTCGGCTTCGTCGAGCTTCGCCTGCTTCCATAGCACGCTGCCGAGGTTCACCAGACACGTCGCGACCTCGCTGTGGTCCGGTCCGAGGATCCCCTCCAGGAGCGCCGCTGCGGCGCGGAACTTCTCCTCTGCCTCTGCCAGTTCGCCGCGCGCAATCAGCACCACGCCGAGGTTGCACAATTGGACTCCCACGGCCCCGTTCTCCGCACCGAGAACCCGCTCGAGCATCGCCAGGGCCCGGCGGTGCAACTCCTCGGCCTCGGCGAGGTCGCCCTGACCACGGCGGATCTCCGCCAGGTGCCCCAGCACGCGCGCAATCGCGACATGATCTGGCCCGAGCGCCCCCCAGAGGATCGCGAGCCCTTCGCGCACTGCCTGTTCGGCCTCCCGCGGTTGGCCGCTGCCGAGGAGTGCCCTTCCGAGGGCGATCAGGTAGCCCGCCGAACCCTCCGGATCGCGTTCGGGAGAAGCCAACTTGATCGCCAGGGCCCGGCGCAGCAGCGGCTCTGCCTCGGCGAAGGCGCCGCGCGCGACGAGGGCGGCTCCCAGGAAGGCACTGCAGTGGGCGAATGGCCAGCTGGCTGCGCCGTGGCGCGCCTCGATGAGCGGCAGGGCCCGGCGCAGCAGGCGCTCCCCTTCCTCACGGGAGCCGCGGTCATGGAGGAACCTGCCCAGCTCGAACAGCGCCTCCACGGTATGCGCAGCCCCTTCGCCCAACAGCCTGGTCCGAAGCGCCAAGGCCTGACGGAAGCACTGCTCGGCCTCGGTCCGTTCCCCGCGAGCGTCCAGGAGAGGGGCCAGCCGCTCGAGGCTCAGGACGACATCCAGGTGTTCCTCGCCGAGCAGCTCGAGGCGCATGGCCAACGCCTGCCGGTGCAGCGCCTCGGCCTCGGCGGGGTCGCCGCGCTTCGCGCGGATGACCGCCAGCCACCAGAAGCACTCCGCAACGCGCACGTGTTCGGACCCGCAGAGATGCTGCAGGAGGTCCACTGCCCGGCGCAGCAGCGCCTCGGCCTCTTCGAGCTGGCCGAGGTCGACCAGCATGGCCCCGAGGTTCGTGAGGGCCCTGGCGGCGCGCCAGGGAGTGCCCCCGGGCCCCTGGGAGATGGCCAGGCTCCGACGCAGCAGCGGCTCTGCTCCCTGGATGTCCTGGCGAGCGCCGAGCACGACGGCGAGCACGTTGCAGAGGCCCTCGATCCGCCCACGGTCTGCAGGCCACAGGTGCTCGCCGAGGGCAAGGGCCCGGCGGGCGGAGACCTCCGCCTCGTCGAGCAGCGCCTCCACCTCGCCGAGCCCCGTGGCCCGTATGCTGCGGCGCAGGAGGCACTTCGCGAGCATCTCTCGCGCTCGACAGACCACGCGGCTGTCCTCGCCGCTGAGGTCGATCGCCATCGCCAAGGCTTCCCGGCAGAGTCGTTCGGCGCTGGCGGGGTCCTGCTCCGACAACTTCTCGGCGAGTTGAACGAGTGCCAGCGCGACGGCCGGGTGCCGGTCGCCGTGCTTCTGCCGGAGAATGCGCACGACCTCACGCGATACCTGCTCTGCACCGGTCGCGTCGCCAGCTTCCCGCAGCACATATGCGATGAAATCGAGGCAATCGGCGAACGGGGACCGATCGCCTTCGCGTTGTGCGATTTCTGCCAGCAAGCTCCTGGCGGCTCGCTCGCAATCGGCGATCCGTCCCCCTGTCGTCATCAGGCAGTGCAGCCGGAGTTCGGCGATCCTCCCGCGCAGGAAGTCAGGGTCCTCGGCTTCTCCGAGGGGCAATGCGATCTCAGCGGCGTCGACAACCGCTGCGGCCTCCTCGGCGCGACCGAGCATCAAGAGACGGATCGCGTCCACCAGGAGCAATCCAGCGACCTGACGGCTGGAGTCGCCGTACAAGGCCCGACGCAGCGCCAGGGCGCGCTGCACGTGGGGCTCCGCACGGTCAGCCATCGAGAACGTCACGTAGCACTCGGCGAGGACTGACCGGATTCCTTCCTCCACCTCTGCGTCACGCACCTGCTCCAGACCGAGCGTGTGCTCGGCGTCCTCCAGCAGGAGGCGCATCGGGTAGTCGGGAGTCCGCAAGTCGTCGATGTTCAGGCTGACGTCGACGGCACCGGAGCAGGAGAGAATCGAGGAGAGAAGCGCGACGACGTCCTCTGCCTTGTCCGCCTGGCGCTGCGCCTCGAAACTGGCTCGCTGCGCCTGCCACGTCTGCTCGCGCGCTTCGACGTAGCCGAGGGTGGCGGCGACGCCGCCCGCCAGGATCGAGAGCGTGATCGCCGCGCCCGCCGCGACGCCGACGCGGTGGCGGCGGGCGTACTTCCTCCAGCGGTAGAGCCGGCTCGGCGGGCTCGCGCGCACCGGCTCGTGGGCGAGGTGGCGCAGCACGTCGTCGCCGAGCGCCGTCGCGGTCTCGTAACGGCGGCTGCGCTCCTTCTCGAGCGCCTTCATCACGATCCAGTCGAGGTCGCCGCGCATCAGCGTGCGGAGCGCACGCGGGTGGACCTTGCGGTGCCGCGCGACGTCGAGCAGCTGGTCGCCCAGCGTGCTGATCCGGGTGCTCGGCTTCGGCGGATCGACCTCCTTGATCGTGCGCACCATCTCGGCGTAGCCGGCCTCGAGCAGCGTCTTCAGCTCGAACGGCCGCGTGCCGGTGAGCAGCTCGTACAGCAAGACGCCCAGGCTGTAGATGTCGGCGCGGGTGTCGACGTCGAGGCCCGACAGCTCGGCCTGCTCCGGCGCCATGTACTCCGGCGTGCCAAGCATCTGCTGGAAGCCCGTGAACACGGTGCGGTCGGTCAGCCGGCCCTGCGTCGCCTTGGCGATGCCGAAGTCGATCACCTTGGGCACCGGCTTGCCGTCGTGCAGCGTGACGAGCACGTTGCCAGGCTTGAGGTCGCGGTGGATGACGCCCTTCTGGTGCGCGTGCTGCACCGCCTGGCAGACCGGCACGAACAGCTCGAGCCGTTCGCGCATGCCGAGTCCGGCCTCGTCGCAGTACCTCGTGATCGGCACGCCCTTGACCAGCTCCATCACGAAGTAGGGCCGGCCCTGCGGCGTCGCGCCGCCGTCGAACACCTTGGCGATGTTGGGGTGGTCCATCATCGCCAGCGCCTGGCGCTCGGCCTCGAAGCGGCCGATCACCTGGGCGGTGTCCATGCCGGCCTTGAGCACCTTGAGCGCGACCTTGCGCAGGACGGGCTCCGCCTGCTCAGCCATCCACACGGTGCCGAAGCCGCCCTCGCCGATCTCCTGCAGGAGCTTGTAGCGGCCGATGCGGTCGCCAGGCTGCTCGCCGACCTGGTCGCCGGATTCGACGAGGCGGTCGGCTGCCGCCGCGTGCGCCGCCAGCAGCTGCTGCAGCTGGCGCAGCAGGTCCGGCTGGCCGTCACATGCTTGCGCGAGGAATCCCGCACGCTCCGCCTGGTCCCGGCGCAGGGCATCGGCGAACAGGTCTCGCGCGCGCTCGTCGATGAAATCCGGCAGTGGGGGCATCGGCCAGGCTCCGTTGCGGTCCGCCGGCCAGGCAACCGGGCCGTGGCGGTGCTGCACGATAAGCGTCGTTCGCCGGCGAGGTGCGCCAGGAATACAGGCCCGCACCACTACAGCAGCTGCTGCAGCAGGGCCTTGGCCAGGTTCCAGTCGCGGTCGACGCTGCGAGTGGAGCTGCCGAGCACCCTGGCGGTCTCCTTGACGGTCAGGCCGGCGAAGAACCGCAGGCGCACCAGCTCGGCCAGGGCCGCATCCTTCTTCGCCAGCTGCTCGATGGCGTCGTCGACGGCCACCAGCTCCTCGATGTTGCCGGAGGAGACGAGCTCCAGGGCATCGAGGCTGATGCGCCTGCGGCTGCTGGCCCGCTTGTGTCGGCCCCGCGTGCGGGCGTAGTCGATCAGCAGATGGCGCATCGCCGTGGCGGCGACGCGCCGGAACTCGGCGATGGGCAGCTCGACCGGCAGGGTCGTGCCGGCGAGCCGCAGCCAGACCTCGTGCGCCAGATCGGTGGGCGCCAGGGTGTGGTCGGGCCGCTCGGTGAACAGCAGCCGGCGAGCCAGCGCCCGCAGCTCACGATAGCGGTCGAGGGCGTGATGGTCCGTCGCGGCGCCGTCCAGCGGATCGGTTCCTGACATCGGCGGGCCGACGCTACTGCCGGCGCAGAGAGGCGGCAAGGTGGGAAAGCGGCGCAATCCTGGCGGTACCCGCGGAGGGACATCGCTTCTGCGAGCGGCCGACGACGGCCCCACGGAGCGAAACCATGATCACGCCGCGCATCCCGATCCTGACCTGCCTGCTCACGCTGTCCCTCAGCCTGCCTCTCGTCGCCCAGCGGGGCGGCGGCGGCGGGGGTGGCGGCGGTGGCGGTGGCACACCTCCTCCCACCCCCGACATCGTCTTCTGCTACGGCAAGATCAACGCCGGCACGAAGTCGCTTTGGGTGATGTCGGCGGACGGCAGCAATGCCAGGCAGGTACTCGGTGAGGACTGCAGCAACGCATACCCGACGTTGTCGCCCGACGGCCAGCAGATCGCCTTCACCAAGACCCGCGGCGGCGTGTCGGCGGTGTGGGTCGTCAACGTCGACGGCACCGGCCTGCATGCGGTGACGCCGTGCCTGTACGTCGCCGCGCAGTGGCCGGTGCGGGTCGTCTGGTCGCCGGTGCCGGCGCCAGATCAGGCGCCCAAGCTGCTGTTCGTCGATCTGCCGGATCCGGCCGTGGTGCGGCCACAGCTGTTCGTCGTCAATCTCGACGGCTCTGGCCGCACGCAGCTGACCGACGAGATCTCCGGCGTCATGCCGGCCACCGGCTACGAATGGTCAGCAGACGCGACGCGGATCGCCTACGTGACTGCCGACTCCCTGTGGAGTCCGCTGGTGGTGGCCGATCTCGGCGTGGTGGGTGGTCAGCTGGCGATCACGGCCCAGACGCTCGTGTCGCAGCCGCCCGGCGGCGGTACCTATGGCATCGGCTGGTCCAACGCGGGCGACCGGCTCGTCCTCGACGTCAGGGCGGTGGGCGCCAACTTCGACCTCTGGTTGATCGACCTGGCCTACCCGCAGAACCCGGTCCAGCTCACCAACACGCCGGACCAAGAACGCATGCCGACGTTCTCGTCCGACGACAGCCGCATCATCTACTGGAGCCAGACCTCCACGGGCGGTACGTGGACGATTCCGGCTGTCGGTGGAAGCCCGGTGCTCGTCCACGGCAAGGCGAATACGCCCTACCACCGGCGCGGCTGAGGCAGTCACAGGTCGAGCCGCAGACGCTGGCCGTCGGCGTGCCCGGCCTTCGGCTCACCGTCCGCCGCCCCCCGCCTCGAGCTCGCCGCGTCACGCCTGCGCCGCCGGGTTGGTGATCCCCGACCCCACCGCGACCGCGGTGCTGTCCGCTGCCGACGCCACGAATCTCGTCGTCGGCGACACCAGCAGCTTCATGGACGTGTTCGTCGCGCGATAGGCGGACTACCCGCGCCGGTCAGGTGCAGGCCAGGTGCCAGGGCACGGCGCGGATGCCGGGGACCAGCGCCGTCGAGCCGTCGACGTGGCAGGCCAGCGCGGCGGCCACGTTCCGGCCCGCGAGGCGCAGCCACCGCTGCAGGCCGCTGGCGTGGCCGGGCAGCGGCGTGGTCGGCGGTGCCGGATCGACCATGGCGGACGAGGTTGGCGAGCCGTCGCGGCGGGGACGAGCCATCCGCGGTCGGTCGCGCTCAGGGCCTCTTGCCGTGCGCGCAGCGCCGCGGCGTCGTCGGCGCGGCCCTGCCGCTCGCGGAACTCGGCGAGCGCGGACAGCGCGTCGCGTAGTTCGTTCGTGCTGCGCGGCGGCGGCTGCAGCCTGGCGCAGGCCTCGACCAGCAGCGGCTCGGCCTCGGCGAGCCTGCCCCGGGCGAGCGGGACGCGGTCGAGCAGCGCCATGGCGGCGAAGTGCGGCCACGAGCCCTCGAGCTTCGCCGTCTGCAGGTCGAAGGCCTCGCGGGCCGCGGCCTCCGCCTCGGCCAGCCGCCCCGCTGCCAGCTGGCAGCGGGGGAGGCCCTGCAGGGCCGGGGCCTGCCGCGCGTCGTCCCTGGGGAGGATCCTCCGCTCCATCGCCAGGGCCTGCCGGTAGCAGTCCCCTGCCTTCGGCAGTTCGCCGCGCTTCACTTCGAGGTTGCCGAGCGAGGTCGCGGTGATCGCGACCCGCTCGGTCCGGTCGCTTGCCGAGCGCGACCGGCACGCATTGGCGGACGTCCGTGTTCAGATGGGCTCTACCGGACGCCTACGCCGGGAAGCCGGCGCTCGGCACTGGCGACGACGTGATGCCCGAGCGCCTGGGCGGACACCTCCGGCATGACGAGTGTGCGGCCTGACCAGCGCCGCCTCGGGGCAAGGGAAGTCCGCTCCGATCACGCCCGCGGTCACCGCCACCGGTCCGCCGCCGCCCACACTTCTCGGCCGAACTCGCGCGATCCGGACCGCGGCAGCGCTGCCGTCAGAGCACTCGTAGCCCGCACGCAACCTCGGCGGACTCCTCGGCCAGCACGGATTCGGCCAGGACACTCACGTGCCGGTGAACACGAATGCGCGGGCCTGATACGGGATCCGGCCGTCCGGGCTGGTGAACCCGGTTCCCCAGATCCTGTCGTTGCGCATGATCGAGGTCCCGAGGAGGCTGTTCGCTGCATACATGGCGGTCACGTAGATCGTCGGCCCATCCGGCTGCCCCAGACCATTGGTGGTCGGCTGGACTTCGAGCGCCGTCCGGAACCACGCGTCGATGATCGGCCATCCCGAACCGGCGAGCTGCGCGACGCGACCGCCCTCGGTCGAGTTGTCGTAGGTCACCGCGCCGTAGCCCATGAACGTGTGCAGCCCGTCGAAGATGCCGCGCCAACGATCGAAGGCATTCGTGGTGCCCGCGCTGCGGAAGTGTGTGCTCTGGTGCGGGCCACACGCGGCGATGATCAACCAGTCCATCTGCTGCTGACCGTAGAAGTCGCCCGGGTTCTCGGGCTGGGAGCCGATCTCGTTCTGGTGCAGGAAGCCGTCTCCGGTCGCGAGCTGCCACCCGAACTGGTTGGCATGCCCGGTGTAGAAGACCAGGTTGCAGGTGTCGACGTAGTTGTCGTCGTAGAGACGCCAGTCGGACTCCCAGGCCGCCTGATTGCCGAAGTCGAACGCCACGGTCCAACCCAGCGATGCCATGCCCTGCATGGTGCTGTGAAAGCCCGCTGCGTTTCCCTGACTCCCGGGCAACCCGAAGGGCGAGCCGAGCCACCACGTCCCGGCTCGGAACCCGCCGCGCGTCGCCGGTGCCGCAGACGACCTGGGCGCAGCGTCGGCGCTCGGCGCACCGAACGAGGGCCCGTACCGGGTCGCTGCGAGGAAGGTGCTGCGAACCGGAGTCGGGATCCCGGCGATGTTGGCCACCGCTCGGACGACCCAGACCGGTGCAAGGTAGGTCTGCTTCTCGAACGCCGGAGCCGAGTAGTAGGCGAGCGACGCATCGACCGACAGCAGGTCGAGCTCACGCGCATTCGCACGATAGAGAGCCTCGGCATCGGACTTCGAGAGGATCGGCTCCTGGCTGACGACGCCGCGGATCGGCCGCCAGACTCCGTGGTAGCCGACGATGTCGCCACCGTCGCCGACCGACACCTTGAAGTTCCCACCTCCGCCGACGACCGGCACGGAGACGAGGCGCCCCCCCGACTGGACCAGAAGCTCGACGTCGTAGTTCGCCTGCCGATCGAGCACCTGGGTCGTGACGGGTCCAGGGAGGTCCAGCGAGAGTCCCGTCTCCGTGAACGCCGAGAAGCGCACCCGCACTCGGGCGTCGTTCGTCGGCAGTAGGGCATTCGACGCGAGGAACCCGTCCGCGATCGCCCGCGTGTCGGTCTCGCTCGGAACCCGCGGACGGAGCTCGGTGTTCCAAAGGCGATCCGCGTCCCGAAGGAAGAAGCCGCCGCTGGCCGTGTACGTCTCGACCTCCATCGAGCCCGCGCGTCGGCCGATCGAACCCGGAAGCGCCAGATCGGACACGACGCCGCTTCCACGACCGTGCGTCACGCTCGCCAGCAGACCGTCCATCCTGGCGGGCTCCACCGCGGGAGGAGCCTCGAGCAGGAACACCGGCAGCGTGTCCGGAGTCCCCGGGGCCAGCTGCACACGATTGCTGACCGCGACGACCGTCGCGGAGGCGCTCGAACTCCCGTCGAGCAGAATCGCCTGAGCGTGCAGACCCTGGCTCAGCGCGGCGCCGGGTACGGCGACGATCGCCGCGCCAGTGCGGTCCGTGCGGAACGGGATGGTGGAATCGAGGGACACCGCCAGCCGGCAGCCCGGAAGCCGCACGGAAGCCACGTCATCCATGCCTCCGGGTTGATCCGTGCTCGAGGCCGGCAGGCCGACCGCGAGCAGGCCGTAGGAATCCGGAGGCGCGAGGAGTCGCAGCGAGGTTCCGCCCGCCGCCATGGTCAGCCGTGGTGTGCTGGCACTGGTTCCGCGGCAGCCGTCGGCGGCCTCGGGCCCTTGCGTCCGAGCTTCGCAGGGAGACAGGAGGACCGCCATCGCAGCGGCCGTTGCCATCGAAAATCGTTGGTTCATGACTCGATCTGGTGGAGATTCGATTCGGTTCTGGTGTCGACCGGGTCCATCCCGATCTGCCCCCGTCTCCGACCGAACCCGTCGGATCGCGCCACCGCATTTCGCTGAGTCGCCGACGACGCTCGCGAAGCGCTGTCCGCCGCGGTCACCCTGGCAGCGGGGGGCGGGACCGACACCGACCGAAGTCGCGACGGACTCGAGCCCGGCATACCCGCCGCGCGGACTGTCTCCTCGACCCTACCGGTCGCCTCGGTAGGCCTGGAGTTCTGACTCGATGCGCGACAACTCCTCCCGCAGGGCCGGGGCATCGCGATCCGAGACACGCTCCAGCACGTCACGCAGCGCGAGCGCCAGGTTTCGGGAGGTCGACTCCCAGGCCTGCGGCGCCGTCTGCCGCGTCGTGACCTCCAGGGCCTGTCGGTAGGCGTCGCACCCCTCCGCCAGGAGCCTGAGGCCCGGTCCATCCGCGATCCGTCGACCGCGAGCAGTCAGGGCGTTGCCGAGATTCCCCATCGTCGCCGCCCATGCCCCGGGCAGGTGTTCACGTCGATGAACCTCCAGCGCACTTCCGAACATCGTGGCCGCTTCCTCGAGCAGACCAACGCCTTCATTTCCCGGGGTCTGTGCCGCGAGATCGTACAGGCAGCTCCCGAGGTTGGCGGTGGTCATTGCCCAGAGCGCCGGGGCCATGTCACGCCTATGGACCTCGAGGGCGCTACGGCAAGCCTGGGCGGCTGCCTCCAGCAGCGTTCGTGCGGTCGTTCCGGCGCTCCGTCGGCCCTGGGCGCGCAGCGCGTTGCCGAGGTTGTTCTGCAGGGCAGCCCAGTCCTGCGGAAGCCGCTCCCGCGTGGCGACCTGCAGAGCGGCGCGGTACGCGGACACGGCATCTGCGATGCCACGATCACCGGTTTCCCCCGGGTCGCGATTGCCGAGCTGGAGCCTGATGTCGCCGAGTCTGGTCTGGACCCCGACCCATAGCGGCGCGAACGCCTCGCGGTCCAGCAGCTGGATCGCGGCGTCGCAGCTGGCCAACGCCTCGCGCAACGCGTCGTCGTCTCCCGCCCACATGCCTCGCTCGTATTGCAGAGACGCCAGGCTGGCATACCGGCGGGCGCGCTCGTCCGGTGACGTCGAGGGGTCGGCTGCATCCAAGGCTCTCCGAAGCGCGCTCGTGGCCGCGTCGAGTGCCTCGATCCGCTCGACGCCATCCAGGTGCGCAGCCCGGCACTGCAGCACGGCCGCCAGCACCTCCTGCGCGACTCCCCAGTCGTGCGCATGCCCCGTTGGCGTGAACACTCGGAGTGCGTCGAGGCAGGAGGCCTCGGCTTCGTCGAGGAGTTCCGCGGCCGATTCGGGCTTGGTGTGGCGAGACTGCAGAACGAGCGCCTCCCCGATGAGCGTGCAGGTGCGCGCGCGGTCCTCTCGGCTTCCGAGCACGGCGTCGATCTCGGCCGCGCGCCGATACGTGGCGACCGCGGAGGAGAGAATGGCCATGAGCTCGGGCCCCTCCCCCTCGACCGACCCGACCCGCGTCATCGTCCGGGCGACGGCGACCAGCAGCCGACGCCGGACGGCCGGCTGCTCTCCGAACTCCCGCTCGATGGTCGCGACGGCACGATCGAAGATGCTCTCCTGGAGCACGCGCACGGCGACTCCGGTCAGGTTCACAGCGGTCAGCGCGGTCTCGAGCTCCGCCCGCACGTCCGGGTCGGCGGCATCGACGAGACTGCGCCGGATGCGCACGGCCAACTGCGGCACATCGATGCCGGCCAGCTGGGAGGCCTGGAAATCCGAGACCGTCTGGAGCTCGATCGCGCGCTGCTCCAGGCTTGCGGCATGCCGACGGGCCTCGCGCGCATACGCCGTCGTGCTCACGACGCCTCCCAGCAGGATCACGAAGGCCGCCGCGAAGGTCGTCGCGAGGAGCCTGTTGCGCTTCATCCACAGGCGCAATTCCACGATCGGGCCGGTCCGGTAGGCACGGACAGCACGTCGGTCGACGAACGCTCGCAGATCCGTCGCCAGCTCGCTCGCCTGCGCGTACCGATTCGCAGGCTCGCGCGCCATCGCCTTGTCGACGATTGCCAGCAGTTCGACGGGGATGCCGTGCGCTACCTCGTCGAGCCGCGGCGGCGGTCCCGCCCGGACCATGTCCAGCACCTGCTTCGGTGACACCCAGGTCTTGCCACCGTACGGTCGTTGCCCCGAGAGCAACTCGTAGAGCATGGCTCCGATCGAGTAGATGTCGGAGCGCTCGTCGAGCACCTCGTTGTTCGCCTGCTCCGGCGACATGTAGAAGACCGTCCCCACGGCCCTTCCGTCCATGGTGACGACCGACGACTCCAGATCGGACTGGGCATCGGCGTGCCGGTCGGTGCGCACGCGGAGGTCGTGCCGATCCTCCTGCGCAGCGATCTTCGCGAGTCCCCAGTCCATGACGTAGACCTCGCCGTGCCCACCGACCATCACGTTGTCCGGCTTCAGGTCGCGATGCAGGACACCCTTGTCGTGGGCGTAGGCGATCGTGTCACAGACCTTCAGGATCACCTCCAGACCGCGGGTGATCGACCACGCACCGGAACCGGCCCGTGCCTGCGCGAAGATCTCGCTGGCGGTGGATCCGGAGACCAACCTCATCGTGAAGTAGACCCGGCCTGCCGAGTCCATCCCCAGGTCGTGGACCGGAACCACCCCCGGGTGCTCGAGCTGGCTCGTGATCTGGGCTTCTTCGAGGAAGCGGCTGAGGTGCTGGCTGTCGTCGCGCGCGTTCGCGAAGATGCGCCCGCTCTGGCCGGCCCTGGGCACCTTGATCGCGAGGGTGCGCTTGAGGCGCAGATCCTCGAGTCGGTGCACGCTGCCCATTCCGCCTTCGCCGAGGAGTTCGCGCATCCGGAAGCGCTCGGCGTCCAGGGGCGGCGAGCGCTCGAGGCTCCGCATGAGCTCGGCCGAGGCCGTGGAGCGCACGGTGCGCTGTGGCGATTCGAACTCCGAATCCGCCTCCGGAGGGAAGTGGTGCAGCAAGCGCAGGACTTCCTCGCACAGCTCCCGATCCTGGCTGGCCTCTCGGCGAACGAAGTCAGACCGGTCGTCGGCAGGCAGGTCCAGCGCTCGGTCGAGCAGGTCCCTGGCTTCGTGGAACAGGTCGCGGCTCGCTTCCATCATCGTCATCTCGACTCGAGGAACTCCGAATCCCTGGCGCGGAAACATGACGTCGTGAGGAGAATCTCGCAATCCGAGGTCCCCGGACGGCCGCCGCCCGATCGCCAGCTCGCGGCCGAGAACGCGATGGAATCCCTGCCTGAGCCGGATGCGCGCGGCGTGCGCCAGCGATTCTCCGAGCTGTATCTGGAGCTCTGTCGGATCGCTGCGGTGATGCTCGCTCGGTGGCCCGAGGTCGACATCTTGTCCGACGACCTCGTGAGCGAGGCCTTCCTGCGGCTGGCGCGCGAGGAGTCCCGCCGAACGATGGCCGGCCGATCAGAGCTCGGCGAGAAGCCGGGCGGCGTGTTCAAGGCCTGCTTCGGCGCTGCGTGCCGGGACGTGCTGTGGGAACAGCGGCGCAGGGTCCTGATGCGTCGCGAGACCCCGGCCCGGTCCTCCTTGATCGTCACTGGCCTGCCGCCGATCGAGTTCGCGGACCTCCACGAGGCCCTGTCGCGACTGGCCGAGCAGGACCCTATGGAAGCCCAGATCGTCGAAGCGCGGGTCTTCGGCGAACTCACCATCGAGGAGTGCGCCGAGCTGTTCTCGATCTCGCCACGGACCGTCAACCGGCGCTGGGGACACGGCATGGCGTGGCTCGCGGCGCAGTTCACCTGACCGCCGGAGCCGGCGCGTCGTGAGACGCCCCTGGCGCTCGTCCGTCGGCTACGGACAGGGGAACCGTCGGGCCGGCTGCGCTCGGACCCCGCTGCGCAGCCGCCCTGTGGGGTCGGGGTCGCGCGACAGGGCCTAGACGGTCGGGCTCGGCTCGAGATCGCGGCGCTCGACCGGCAGCGGCTCCGCGGCCGGGTCACCCCGCCGCGCCCGCACCGACTCGCTGAGCGCGTCGAAGGACGCGGGGTCGAGCAGCGGGGCGAGCACGGTCGCCGCGACCCGTTCGAGCGGCCGCGCCGCGGCGACTCCGCACAGGGCGAACGCGCAGCGCACCGCGAACGCCGCGCGGATCGCGTCGCGGATGCGCGACGGCCGGTCGACCCGGGTCGGGTCGAGCGCCAGCGCCCCGTCGAGCGCCGCGGAGGTCGGGCCGCCATCTCCAGCGCCGGCCACGAGCCACGGCTCGGCGTCACCGGGATCGCGCCGCAGCTGCGCGCGCGCCGGCCCGCGGGCTTGCGGCAGGTCGGCGACCTCCAGCTCGCGGCGCATCAGCGCGCGCAGTGCGAACGCCTCCGCGCGAAGCGCCGGTACGCCGCCGGGATCGAGCGGATCCAGCGAACCCGCAGCGCGACCGGCGAGCCGGCCCGCGCGCAGCGCGCTCCGGTCGATCGACCCGGCATCGACCGGCACGGTCGTCACCGGGGTGGCGAGCCGCCCCGGGTTCCCCGCCAGGAACCCGAGTCGGGCCCCGCCGCTCCAGTAGCCGATGCGCTCCACGAACGGCTGGCCGTCGCACCGCCGACGCGTGGCCGCCAACGGTGTGAACTGCTCAGCGACAACTACTCCTGTGCATTGACGACAACCAGCCTGGATTCCCACGGCGCCGGTCGGTCCTCACACATCGCCATCCGTGGCGGGGCAGGCGACGGCGAGCCAGGCCATGCGTGAGGGCGCAGCTAGTGGTGTGACGCAGAATCTCCAGACATTCCAGGCTGCGTCGTGTGGCGGCTGCGCATGGAGTGTCGAGGCCACCATGCGCATCGCACCGACCATCATGTTGAGCGACGACGACGAGAAGCAGCTGAAGCAGTGAGTTCGTGGCCGCAACACGGCAGTGCGTCTCGCTCAGCGCGCGCAGATTGTGCTGCGTGCTGCGGCTGGAGAGCAGAACAAGCTGATCGCCGAGGAAGTGGGCGTCACGCAAGCGACCGTCGGCAGATGGCGGAACAGGTTCGCTGCGCAGGGCCTGGCCGGCATCGAGAAGAACAGTCCACGCGGGGGCAGGAAGCCGACGAAGCGCCGCAGGCTCGAGAGCGAGATCATCAAGAAGACGACTCGGGAGATGCCCACCAACGCAACGCACTGGAGCACGCGCCCGCTTGCTGCGGCGCTCGGCACGACGCAGTCCATGGTGCAACGGGTCTGGCGAGCGAACGGCCTGAAGCCGCATCTCGTTCGCACGTTCGAGCGCAGCAACGACCCGCTGTTCGAGGAGAAGCTCGTCGACGTGATCGGGCTCTACATGAATCCACCGGATAACGCGATGGTCTTCAGCGTCGACGAGAAGTCTCAGGTGCAGGCACCGGATCGCACGCAGCCGAGCCGTCCCCTCATCAAGGGTCGCTGCGGAACGATGACTCGCGACTACAAGCGCAAGGGCACCACGACGCTCTTCGCCGCCACCGATCTTGCGCACGGCGAGGTCATCGCCAAGTGTATCCCGAGGCATCGCCACCAGGAGTGGATCAAGTACCTCGAGCACATCGACGAGTTGACCCCGAGTGAGTTCAGCATCCACATCGTGGCCGACAACCACGCCACGCATGAGCACGGCAAGGTGGAGCGATGGCTCGCTCGCCATCCGCGTTTCCACATGCACTTCACCCCGACGAGTTCGTCGTGGCTGGATGTGATCGAGAGGTTCTTCCGCGATCTATCGGAGAAGCGGCTGCGCCGCGGCTCGTTCCGCAGCGTCGAGGCGCTCATCGCGGCGATCATCGACTACGTGGAGCGCCACAACCTCGATCCGAAGGCTGTCGTCAGGACCGCTACCGTGGAGTCGATCCCGGCCAAGGTCGGCCGCGCGCGCGCCGCCCTCGATAATGCTCCAACTGTCCGATTCACACCACTAGTGGTGTGATGCAGTCAGACGGGACATCATGGAGTCAGCAACTGGAGTCCCTCGCGAGGCGCGCCGCCGCAGGCGAATTCGTGGATTCGTCGAGGCGGCGCAACGTAGCGAGGGGCTTCAGAAGCCGACTCCAAAATGCCTCGGATGGCTGCATCGGACCACTAGTTCGGGTGGTAGTCGAAGCCCTGCGCCTGAACGGGGGTGATGTCGAACGTCGACCCGTCGCCGTGGCAGTTGCGGCACGCGAAGTCGAGGCCGAGCCACGGGTATTGGAAGCTGCCGTTCGATGTGAACTGCGTGCCGTCCACGTCGATCGTGAACGTGTGCGAGGACACGTCACCGAGCACCACCCCGTTCGGGAGCGTCGTCGAGGTCGCGGACTTCGCGTTCCTCGGCATGTGGCAGTCGACGCAGTCCAGGTTCCGCATCGAGCCACGCGAGTTGTTGGCGGGATCGTATTGCGCTGCCTGGTGGCAGCTCAGGCATGCCGCGTTGGACTTGTCGACGCCGAACTCGACCACGCCGGACTCGCCGATCTTGACAGTGGCCTTGTGCGGGTCGTGGCACGTCATGCAGTTGCCGTGTGCACCCATGAACGCAACCGACCGTGTCGAATCGAGCGTGTCCGGATCGATGCCGAGGATCTCGTCGAACTGCTCGTGGTGCTGGATCAGGCCTCCGCTCGCCCGCACGCGACCGCCCTGCGCGACCGCCGGCTTGCTCGCGCCGGCGAGCGCAGTATCGAATCCGCTCGCGAACGACGGGTAGTCGCGCTCGCCATCGCGCGTGTGGCACTCGCCGCACGCAACGGGCTTGCCGAAGCCGTAGCTGCCGTCCATGAAGTCGGCCGTCTGGCGCGGCGTCGCGATCCTCGTGATGTGGGCTGCCGACATCGTCTGCGCGTGCTCGGCGCCTGCGCCGTGGCACGACTCGCAGCCGATACCCTGCTCGGTGAAGGTGCCGTCCATGCCGGGCAGGTTGTCCTGGCGCCGGTTGTTGACGGTCGCATCGAAGTGCTGCCAGCCGGTCGTGTGGCAGTTGCCGCAGTTGAACGGCTTGTCCACGACGTTGTCGTCGTAGGGCACCATCGAGTCGGTCGCGAAGTTGTACTGGACCTCGCTACCCGTCACGATGAAACCGTTCGCGTCCATGAACCGCGCCTTCCAGTGGAAGCCACCGATCACGTACGTCATGGCGGGCCAGCCGGACGGCGTGCCGAGCGTGTTGTCCGTCCCCGGATGGGGATCACCCATCAAGCCGTCGTCGTCGTCGATCCTCGCCTCCACACCGACGAGCGACGTGAAAGGGTACTCCGGCGCCGCACCATCGACCCTGTTCAGCTTGTAGGGGTGGCCGGTCTGCCGGAATGTCTGGTAGATCGCGTCGTGGCAGACCGCGCACTGGGCACTCGTGATGTAGGTGTTGGCCGGCAGCGCGGTCAGCGTCAGATCGACCGTCGTCGTCTGCCCGGCGGCCACCTGCACGTCGGACTGCATCGCATCCTCGTAGCCCGGACGCATTGCGGCGACGTCGTAGGTGCCGGCGGCGATCTCCGCGTCGAAGGTGCCGGCGTTGTCGACCGCCACTTCCGTTGCGTTGCCGCCGCCCGTCGGCGTGAACAGTAGCATCACGAATTCGTCGAGCGCGCTGCCGGTGCCCGCGCGCGTGATCGCGCCCGACACCCGGGTCGGGCTGGGATTGCCACCGCCGTTGTTGCAGCCCGCGGCGAGAACGAGAGCGACACCGAGCCAGACTGGCGCGGTTCTTCGGGTCATTCGGTCCTCCAAGCTGGAAGAGTGGCGCACCGGGGCCCCACCGCGGGGCTAGGCGGACCGCGCCACGAAGGTCGAGAGAGCGTCCGGGGCGTGGACCGCACGGCGGTCCCCCCCCTACCTGCACCAGGCGTAACACGCCAAGTGACCGGCACTTTCCGTCGTTGTCACGGAAATGTCAACGTCGCGGCGCGTACGCTCACTGCACAGCCGGTCGGCGGCTGGCACCCGGTCACCTGCCGATCCGCAGGGCCCGCAGTCGCACGCGGATCTCGGCGTCGGGGTGCCGCCAGTGCAGCGACAGCGCGCGCTGCGCAGCCGCCGGATCGACGTTCTCCGCGAGTGCGCGCGCTGCGACGACGACCGTGCCCGGGTCGCGCTCGGTGTGCAGCAACGCGAGGCCCGCGTCGACCTCACCAGGATCTCCGTGCCGGAGCACACAGGCGAACGAGTCCGCACGGTGCACTTCCCCTCCGGCCTCGAGGTACGTGAGCAGATACGCACGCGCACGACGATCGCCCGCGCCGCGAGCGATCAGCTCGGCGAGGGCTGCAGCCCGGACGTCCCCGGGGCAAGTCGAATCGCCGACGAGTGCCCCGAACTCGGCGACCGGATCGACGTCGGCGTCCGCGGCACTCGCACGTTCGAGTCGTTCGCGATACGGCCCCGCCATGTCGAGGCGCGCGATCTCGGGTGCGATCGCAGCCGACACCTCGACACGCTCCACCGGGACTTCCACTTCCCGGGCGGGCTGGCGTGCCACCGGAGCCGGCTCGTCATCGCCCCAACGGAGCCAGGCGAGCACCGCACAGCCGACGCAAGATGTGAGCGCGACGGCGATGCGATGCCGCAGTCGATCGTCGGTCGAGGCGCGGGAGGTCATCGGCGAGCATCCGTCGCTCGGTCCACGACGTGCGCAACTGGTGCGGGCAGGCCGGAGTTTCGCCACTCCGGTGCTGTTTCCCGCGCTCCCGCGCGAGTTCTCGACGCCTGGCCGGCACGTCTCAACGAACCGCGACGAGGTCGAAATGAGGCCCAGGGTCGATCGTCGAACGGCGCGACCGCCAGTTGGACGCCGACGGCTCACCAGGGCGCGTGAGCCTGCCGACCCTCGCCGAACGTGAGCTCGCGGCGCGCGGGTTCCCGCGACGCGTCCTGCCGGAGGGGGGACGCGTCCCGGCCGCAGCTCAGCGAAGCCCACTGGACCGTCTCGTTCCCGGTGCTGCGGCCGGTCGGCAGCCGGCTCGGTCCCGTGAGTTCGTCCGGCGTGCGCGACCTCGCGGACCGTGCGGCCGAGCCGACCGCCGATCCGTGCCGCGTCGTCCGCGACGTCGACGTCGCGAGGGGTGGCTCCGACCAGATGGTGCGGGCATCGCACCTCGCGATCGCGAGCGAGGTTGCCCGGCCCGGCAGCTTCGCCGACACGTTCCTCGGGCTCGGCGTCGTCCACTACCCGCGTTCGCACCGCGCGCCATCAGCCGTGCCTGAGGAGCGCAACGAGCAGGACCGACGCACGGGTGTGCTGGAACTGCATCACGTTCTCGCTCCGCCCCCTGCGGCGCCCGAACTCCGCGAAGCGGAGCTCTTCGAAATGGCGCTGCTCGACCACGGCGCCGTGATCGGGCCGGAGCGCGGTCCGCGCGACGACGAACGGCTCGTTCTGCCCGCGCCCCCGTCGACGGGCGATGCGGCGCCGCGAACGCGCCGTGACGAGCCCTCACGTCCGGCCACGACGGCCAGTCGGACGCCGACCACCTCGACTCCCGCCTGGACCACCACGCCCGAGGTCACGCGGCCGGGCCGGCCGGGTTGGCGATCCGGACGGACCGCATCGCCCTCCCGGTGCTCCGATCCGGGGCGCTGGAGGCCGACCTACCGTGGCGTTCGTCGCTTCGGTGAGCGGGCGTCACGCCCGCCAGGGCGGTCGATCCGATGAGCTCGAGCGTCGGACCTTCGCGTCGTCGAGAACGAGGACCTCGACGCGGCAGTCGATCCGTGCGCAGGCCGTCGAGGGCCTGCTGCAGGCGCGCGCGGTCGCGACGAGGTCGCGAATCAGCGCCGGCCCGGCAGCACCTGCCGATCGTCGAGCTCTCGCCCGCCACCTGACCATTGCGCCGTTGTCGGTTGGTGGAGCCGGTGGGCGGCCATCCTGCGCCCGCACCGATGCAAATCCGCCCACGACCCCCGCCGGCGCCCCTCGATCGCGGCCGTCCGGTCCCCGATCCAGTGCACCGGTGCGCCCCAACGCGTGTCGCTCGACTCGAAACGCGGCCTGGGAAACTGCTGGACCATCACAGCACTCGGATCGGAATCCCCGTCGCGTGCTGCCCCGGCTCAGCTGCCCCGACAGGACCCCGCGCAGGAACGGGTCGCGAATCGTCTCCCCGATGCCTGGCGCCGACCCTGGACCGATCCGGTCACCTGCCGATCGTGCCTTCGCCGCCATTCGAGACCGTCAGACCCGCGGTGTTCGCGCCGGCATCGACGACGATGGCCTGATTGTAGATGCGGCCGTCGAGGAGCGCGGCGAGATTCGGGAGCTGGATCTGCAGCGTCAGCGAGCCGGAGCTGTTCGCCCGCGTCGCCGACGCGACGGGTTCGGCGAGCAGGTCGCAGCCTGGTGCGCCGAGCACCCCGAGACCGAACGGCAGCGTCCCCCCGGCCCAGGTACTCCTGGAGAATCCGAACGTGACGACTCCGACCGGCGCCGTCGCGGGCGTCGGCAGTCCGGTGACGGTCAGCGTCGCCGGACTGCTCAACCGGAGAGGTGTGCAGGTGAGCTGCGGAACCTGGCCATTGGTGCCCTGACAGCCCTGGCCGAACACGCCGTAGGAGGCCACCGCGTTGCCCGCACCGGAGTACGAGAGCGTGCCGTTCCACACGCGAGGGTTGAAGATCGAACCGCTGAACGGAACGTTCGTCGCGGCGCCGCACACGATCCGGATGTCGGAGTTGGAGTAGGTCAGGTTGCCCGTGATGCCGATCGAATAGCCGTGCGAGGCATTCCTCGACAGCACCAGAGCGATCCCGTGGTTGCCCGGCGGGAGTCGGAAGTCGGCGACGTCGACGCGCGTCGGATTGTCGACGCCCTGCCCGACGCCGACGCCTGACGCGACCAGCGCCCAGGCGGACGGATTCGTCACGTTCCCGACGTGGGTCGTCGCCAGGTAGACGTCCAGCGAGATCGGAACCGTCGCCCGGGTGTTCGTGTCGAGAGCGGTCACCCAGATCCCACCCGGGTTCGACACCTGGACGTCGAAGTAGACGCCGCCACCCAGTGCGCCACCGCTGTTGGCCGCGTATTGCGTCGTGAGCGACTGCCCGGGGGCGGGGATCCCGATGGCCGTCGCGGCGAGCGTCGCGAGCAGTGTGGACCGTGGCGCGGAGATCATCATCGAAGGTACCGGGGGACGAGCGGTTTCGATTCGACCGCAGGTCACCGTGAGTCGGAAGGACGGTGGCGCACCCGAGCGGGCGACCCCATCGAGGCGGGGGGACGTCCCCTGTCCGTGCGGGAGGGACGCCCCCACGGTGGCGCGCTCGCTGCGGTTCTGCAACCGGATCGGCATTCGAATCGCCGCGTACGGCCCCGGAGTGAACCATGGAGCCCCTCGAGACCATCGAGGTCGAGGTGATCGACGGCGACCGCATGCCGGTGAACGAAGACGGCGACCCCTCGCACCGCGGCGGCGCCTCCGATCGGGTCCGAGTCGACATCCGCGTCACCTGCCGCCTGAGCTTCGCTGTCCTCCGGACAGGGGGGAGGTGAGCCCACCAAGCAGAACGCCCACGAGCCTTCCGACTCGTGGGCGTCCGCTGATTCTCGATCGACAGCGGGGGCAGGATTCGAACCTGCGACCCTCGGGCTATCAGCGGATATCCGGTTCGCGAGTCGTGCCTCCCCCGCCCGACGAAGACGAGTCGCCTCCCGCGTTCCGCGCGCTGCAAAGACGCCGGCCCACGTATACGAGGGCAGAGCACGAGAAGCCTCGTTCGCCGCGCCGCACGACAGCACGACACCGCTACACGCATTGGGAACTGCTCATCCGCAGCTTCGGCATCGACGGCCCCGTGTGCCCGGAATGTCAGACCCGCCGTCGGCTGCTCACCTGGCCGCAGACAGCATTGTCGCAGCCTGCTGCGGAGGCTGGTCGGCTGCGGATGCAGCGACTCGCTTCGCGGTCTCATCACCGACCCGCGCGCGATCGTCAGGGTGCTGACCTGGCTCGACCTGCCGGCCGAACTCCCGCCGCTCGCCCCACCCCGGGCACCGCCCCATGGGCCGGGCCTGTGGGCCGACTGGACGCCTCGATGCTCAGCACTCGGATCGGAATCCCCGTCGCGTCGTGCCCGGGCTCTGCCTGTCAATGTCGGGAGTGCCCCCAGGTCGGCAGGATCTTCCCGATCTGGACTCCCGGTGTGTGCCTCTGTCGGGGCTCTCACTCCACCGCACGGCGCCAGGGCTCCCTGGGCGCAGCGCGGAAGAACCCCTGGTCCTCCCTACGGGCCCCTGACGCCGCGCGAGCGCGCCGTCCGCTCGCATGGGGCATCGGCGCACGCTGCACGGTCAGCGAACGCGCTCGCCGCCGGTCGCCGCGGCAGCGACGGGTCGTAGCCATGGCCCGCGCTCCGCGTCGATCCCGAGTCCGGCGTCGATCGTGCCCTCCGTGCCGGTCAACGAGATCGTGTCGAGCCCCTGCCGGCCGACCGCGAGGTGCAGGCGGTTGCGCTGCAGCTCGTCGGAGCTCTGGCCCGGCACTGCGGAGCCGACGGGCACCGCGAAGCCGGGCAGGGGGACGACCCCCAGCAGACCCGCGAGCCCGGCCGCCGCGACGATGCGCAACCGGCGGTTCTGCGTGTCGAGCCGGCTCAGCCGCTCCTCGAGGGCGGCCATTCGGGGAACGATGTCGTTGGTCATGGATTGGACGGCGACCGTGGCCGCGGAGAGCGGGAGTCGACCGGCGTTCCGCTCTCCGCGTAGCCGCGTATGCGGCCACGAAGGGACATCTGTGAGACTCGATCCTCCGCGCCGCCGAGTCGGCGTACGGCACCGGGCTCGTCGGAGGTGTCGATCAGTAGTTGCTGAGGACCAGCGTCAGCCCGTTCGAGGTCACGACGCCGAGCTGATTCGTTCCCGGCGCCACCGCCAGGGACTGCAGCCGGATCGTCACGCCGAGCAGGCTCGAGCTGTTGGGGATCGGCAGCGGCGCGGTCGGGGTCGCGGCCGAGAACGGCAACGACGTGATGTCGGCGTTCGACAGCATCGTGCAGGTGTCCATCCCGATCGCCGCCAGCGGGAGGTTGACCTGCTGCGATCCGATCACGACGGCGCCGAGCACGAGGTTCGGTGGCAGGTTCGTCGTCGCCAACTGCACCGTGGTCCCGGCGAGCGGCCGCGTCGCCTTGCCCAGCGTGAGCGGCAGGCCGTTGCCGAGGTAGACCGGCAGCGCGCGCGACAGGTCGGTCGGTCCGGGATCCGCCGCATGGGTGCCCGGCGAGTAGCCGACCAGGCTGTCCACCGAGCTGACCTGACCGTAGACGATGAGGATCCGACCGGTCGGGTGGATCCGCACCTGCACCGTGTTGCTGCCGGAGTTCGGGAACTCCGGGACGTTGCTCCAGGTGATCATCGTGACGCCCGGGAGCTGATCGAAGAACACGCCAACGCCGGCCGCCGGGTTCAGGTCGTCCCAGAGGGCTCCGTTCATCGGCAGCGAGAAGCCGAGCGGGAGGTTCGGCGCGAGCTGGTCGTCGCCGAGGCCGCGGTTGCTCGCGAAGTTCGGGTCGATCGCCGCATTGAATACGCGGGATACGTTCCAGCCGCCGGTGGCGTTCGCCTGCAGTTCGAAGGCAGTGTTCGACAGGTCGAACGGACGCGGGCCGCCGAAGAACTCGTAGATGATCGGCGCCCTCGGGCAACCCTGACCGTACTGGGTCGCGGATGCCGCGAAGCCCTGGTAGTAGCGCGCCTCCGCGATGTCCGTCTGCGTGCCGAGGGTCTGGATCAGATAGGTTGTCTGTCCGGGCGGCAGCAGCGTGTAGCTGGTCGCGCCCGGCACCTGCTTGATGGCCCACCGGTCGAACAGCCAGGTCGTGCCACCGGACGTGAAGGACGCGGGCGCCGTCAGGCTGACGTTGAAGAAGACGTACGGGTAGCTGCGTTAGAACGGCGTGTTGCCGTTGGCTTCACCGAACCGGTCGATGGGAGTGACCGTGATCGGGACGCCCGTCGCCCCGGTCGACGTCACGATCAGTCCGACTGAACCGATGTTGAACGCGTCGCGACCGACCCGTAGCGGTGCTCTCTCGCTGTAGAATGCCGAAATCACTCGCTGCGGAGGACCGTTGCCGTGATTGTGCGAGTCGGCTGCCTGCTCTTGCTCCTGCTCCTGGCTGCGCCGTCCTCCCCGCAACTGGGCTGGGTGCGGCGCAATCCCGCCAACTCGCCGTCAGTGCGCGGCGGTCATGGTCTGGCAGATGATGTCCAGCGCGGGCGCACGGTGTGCTTCGGAGGGACGTGGCTCAGCCAGTCATTTCGTGAGACGTGGCTGTGGGATGGATCCGACTGGAGCCTCGCGCCGACCGCACAGTCGCCGCTCGCAGTGTTGCGTTTCGCGATGGCTTACGACGCCGGTCGGGATCGCGTGGTGCTCTATGGAGGGATGAATGGGAGTATCAACCACTATCCGGATACTTGGGAGTTCGACGGGTCGAATTGGACTCAGCGATCGCCACAGCATGCGCCGCCGAGCGCTCTCGGGTACGAGATGGCCTGGTGTGGTCGTCTAGGTGGCATGTTGACATTCCGCAGCGATGGGAGAAACAACGACTCGTGGCTGTGGGATGGTACGGACTGGACAATGCTCGATCCGGCGGTCGTTCCGCCGCCTCGCGAGTACGCGGCGATGGCCTACGACGTGGCACGCGAACGTGTTGTGCTGTTCGGCGGTCGCACCCTGACGTCCCCGGCGATCGTGGAGCTGGACGACCACTGGGAGTTCGACGGAGTCAATTGGACCCAGATCCACACCACGACCGTGCCTACGGCGCGGTACGCCGCCCGCATGGCCTACGACGCGCACCGACAGCGCATCGTGATGCTCGGCGGCAGTCTCCCCCTGGGGCATCCGATCGAGCAGAACACCGTCTGGGAGTACGACGGCATCGATTGGCAGCGGCGCACCGTCACCGGCCTGCCGCGCGTTGGCGCTTCCCGGATGGTCTACGACACCCAGCGCCGCCGCATGGTGACTTTCGGCCTCTACACCTCGAGCTCCGTCGTCGCCACCTGGGAGCTGTACGCCACGCGCCCGGCAGCCTACGGCCGCTTCGCCGTCGGCTGCGCGAACAACCCGCGCGCGACGCTCGCGCCGTTCCCGCAGTCGTTCCCCTGGCAGGGCGACGCATTCCTGCTGCAGATCGCCGGCCCGCCCGGCAGCGATCGCGCGTGGCTGCTGACCGGCCTGTCGAACCGCAGCTTCGGTCCCGCCCCGCTGCCGTTCGACCTCGGTCCGCTCGGCATCCCGGGCTGCGACCTGCTGGTCTCGCCCGACGTCATCGGCGGCGTGCCGCTGGTCGGGCAGATTGCGCACGTCACCATCGTCATCCCCACCGACCCGCGCCTCGTCGGCCGCCTCTTCTACCAGCAGGCCCTCGTCGCGGACCCCCTCGCCGCCCCATTGCCGCTCACCGTGACCGACGCCTTCGTCGACCTCATCGGCGCCCGCTGACTTCCGATCGGTACCGCGCCTGTTCGTCACGGCGTCGGCGGACTGTCGCCATGAGGTAGCGAGTCGTCTGCCTGCTTCTGCTCCGGGCTGAGCGGTCAGCGCGTGCTGTCCGGGAAAGTCGGCAGCCGCCGAATGAGGGCGTTCCGCGCGCGATACGGCCCGGCTCGCCGGTCGTTCGGCCTGGTCGTGGGCGGAGGATCGGACGCGGGAGGCAGACCCGTGGTCGCGGCTCGCGGTGCAAGTCGGTCCGTCCTTCCCGATCCCCCCGTGATCGGCATCAGGCCGCGCGCTCGTCGGGGACCGGCGCAGTCGCTGCCCGGCGAGGTGCTCCCTCAGCACGCGGTTCGCCTCGATCAGGTCGGCGACGGCCCGGGCCTGCTCGCCGTGGACCCGGCGCGCCACGGCATTCAGGAGGAGGTGGAGGCGCTGGAATCGGGGTGCGGCGCACGACCGTGGCGGTCGGGCCGGAGTCGGTAAGTCCACGGTGAGCAGCGCGTTCGGATTCTCGGACGGCACGGGCGTCGGTCTGCTCCAGCCGGCCAGCCCGAGCTTCGTCGGGCGCGGGACCGAGGGTCTCTCCAATACGGTAGGTCCCGGGTGTAACGGCGAGCCGCCGCCGGCGCGTCAGGGGGTGCGCCACGGTGGTCGTGGCGAGCGTTCGTGACGGACCGGATGGAGCTCGGAACATGACGGCAGGGAGAACCCGCGATGGCCTGCGTCAGGTCGTCATTGCGGCGGTCAGCGTGGTGGGTGCGAGCCCGGCGCTCGTCGGGCAGACGATCGGGCCGCTCGGCACGGTCGGGTCGGCGACGGCGTGCGTCGACGTCGCCATGCCGCCCGGTGGTGCGGTGGCGGTGGTGCGGTGTGGTGCGGAGAGCCAGGGCATCAAGTTCCTCGACGCCGCGACCGGGCTGCCCAGCGGGACCTTCGCGACGTCGACGGCGCCCGATCCGAGCTTCTCGCGCCGGTCGGTCGCCAGCTCGGACAACTACGCGATCGTGACCGGCGGGGCGGAGACCGCGTCGATCCGGATCTTCAGCCTGTCCGGCGCGGTGCCGCAGCTCGCCGGCACGTTCGGCAGCTCGACGGCCGGGCTCGACGTCGCGATGTCGCCCGACGGTCGGCGCGCCGTCGTGCGCTGCGGAGCGGAGCCCGCGGGGGTCAAGGTGTTCGATATGGCGCACCGCCGCCTGATCGGCAGCTTCGGCACGTCCACCGGCTCGCCGGTCGCGCGGCGGCACGTCGCGATGAGCGATGCTCGCGCGGTGACGATCGGCGGTGCCGACATGGCGTCGATCCTCGTGATCGACATCGGCTCGGGTACCGCGGTGATCCGGGGCACGCACGGTAGCAGCACCGCGTGCAGCGACGTCGCGATCTCACCGAGCGGCGCGGTGGCGTGCGTGCGCGCGGGCGCGCAGACCGACGGCATCCGGTTCTTCTCGACCAGCACCGGCGCGCTCCTCGCTGGCTTCGCGACGTCGACCGCGAGCTCGGCAGCGCGCCAGATCGCGATGACCGACACCCGCGCCGTCGTCGTCGGTGGTGCGGAGGCCGCGTCGATCCGCATCTTCGACATCGGCAGCACGCCACCCGTCCAGCTCGCGGTGTTCGGCAGCGGCACGGCGCCGCGCGACGTCGCGGTGTCGCCCGATGGTCGGGTGGCCTGCGTGCGCGCCGGCGCCTCGTCCACCGGCATCTGGTTCTTCGATCTCGCGACCGCCCGGTCGATGGGCAGCTTCGGGACCACGACCGCGGGTGGCGCTGTGCGGCAGATCGCGATGACGTCGACCCGCGCGGTGGTGCTCGGTGGCGCCGAGAACGCCACGGTCCGCGTGTTCGACATCTCGACGTCGTTGCCCCGCGAGCTCGCGACCTACGCGAGCGCCACCGGCGGACTCGACGTCGACGCGTCGGCCGACGCTCGCTTCGCGATCGTCCGCACCGGCCAGGCGATCACCTTCGTCGCCCTCGCCAGCGGTGGCCTCGCCGGCAGCTACCCGACCGCGACGGCGAGCGGTGCACCGGTCCGCCAGGTCGCGATGCCCGGCTCGACCGCGTTCGCGATCGGCGGTGCCGAGAGTGCGTCGATCCGCTCGTTCCGGGCGCTCAGCCCGCGGCCGGTGGCGATCTCCTACTACGGCACCGGCTGCGACCGCAGCACGATCTTCCGCCCGCGCATCGGCGTGTTCGCGACGACCGAGACGCTGGCATTCTCGCTCCAGAATGCCGTCCCGATCGGCTCGGTCTACTTCCAGAACTGCGCGCTGATCGCGGGCATCGGCCGCGCGTCCGTGCCGATCCCGCCGACCGGCTGCCTCGCGCTGATCCGCCTCGACGTGCCGATCCTCGTCTACGTCGGCAGCGGCTTGAACGGCGTGATCGTCCCGCCGCTACCGATCCCGGTCGACCCGGCGCTCGCCGGTGCGATCGTGGACTTCCAATGGGCCATCCCGGGCGACGGCAATGACGTGTTCACTTCGGACGCGGCCGAGCTCCGCATCTATTGATGCGCGACGGAGGACACGAATGATCCCGAATCACAATGCTCGCTCGCGGCGCTCCGCCGCGTGGTCGGCTGGCGTCCTCGCCGGCCTCCTGTCCGGCACCATCGCCGCCCAGGTGCCGGGCTTCGGTCCGGACGTCGTGCTGTCCCAGGGTTCCGCGCAGCCGGTGCAGGGGCCGCTGGTCGTCGCAGACGTCCAGGGCGTGCTGCACGCGGTCTGGACGACCAACGACTTCACGACGGGCGTGATGGCGGTGTCCCATGCCCGCTTCGACGGCGCCGGCCACCGGCTGCAGCCCGAGCGCCAGCTCGTGCGCACGGCGGTACTGTCGTCGGCGGCGCTCGCGGCCGATCCGCGCAGTGGTGTCCAGGTCGCGTGGGCGAGGTACCTGGTGAGTGGCTACCTGCTGGAGCTCGAGCGCCTCGCCGCCGACGGCACGGTCGTGCAGGGGCCGCTGGCGATCGCGACCGGCCTCGGGCAGGGGAGCAGCCCGGTGCTCGCATGCGATGCGACGGGCGCCGTGCACGTCGTCTGGGTCGACGCCGGCATCCGGCACGCGAAGGTCGATCCGCAGGGTGCGATCGCCGTCGCCCCGCACCGCGTCGTCGATCCCGGCGCGCCGCGGATCGCGGACCAGCCGACGCTGGCGGTCGATCGCGCGACCGGCGTCGTGCACCTCGCCTGGCGCGAGTCGACCACCCTCAGCGATGGCCGCATCCGCTACCGGCGGCTCGACGCACTCGGCGCACCGCTCGGCGACGAGCTGCAGCTCAGCGAGCGACCGCCGACCAGCCCGGTGGCGGCGCGCGAGCCGCAGCTCGACGTCGATCCGTACGGCGGCGTGTGGGTCGTGTGGGTCGACGCTGCCGACACCCCGGCGCGCGGACAGGTGCACTTCGCGTTGCTCGACGCCCAGGCCCGGATCCGGCTGCCGGAGACGCGGCTGTCGTACTCCCCGGGCACCGTCTACTCCCCGTCGCTCGCCGCCGGACCGAGCGGCGTGCTGGTCGCCTGGCGCGACGATCGGCCGGGCTCGTGGCCGCAGGTCTGGACGCTGCGGCTGCGCCTGCGCGGTGCGCCGGGACCCGAGCTGCGCGCGACCGACCTGCCGACCGGCGGTGTCGCGACGCCGTCGGTCGCGGTCGACGCGGACGGCCGGTTCCACCTGGTCTGGTGGGACTACCGCAATGCACCCACGACCGGCATCCCGCTGATCGTCGGCAAGAGCGAGTCGTGGCCGTCGGTCACGCCGTCGGGCCCGGCGCGGATCGGCCGGCGGGTCGACCTCGCGCTGCAGGCCGCGCTCTTGCCGGGCGAGCCCTTCGTGCTCGCGCTGATGCTCGGTGCGACGGCCGGCATTCCGCTGCCCGACGGCCGCCGGGTCCCGTTCGACGGCGACGACCTGTTCCTCGCCTGTCTCGACCCGGGCATCGCCGCCGCGCTCGGACTGGCCGGCAGCCAGGCCGCGCTCGACCCGGCGGGCGCGGCCACGGTCGCCTGGACGGTGCCGCCGCTGCCGGCCCTCGCCGGCCTGCGCGTCTACGCCGGCTTCCTGGTGCTCGACCCGCTCGCACCGCTGCCGCAGTCGATCCTGTCGTTCTCGACGCCGACCTCGCTGACGCTGCTACCATGAGCCGCATTCCGGCGCGGCGGCCGCGATGGCGGGCGGCGGGCGCCGGGTGGCGGTGAGTGTGACGCAGGTCGATCCGGACGGCGAGGCCGGCGCGCTGGTGCGGCGCGCGGCGGACGGTGATCGCGAGGCGCTCGAGTGCCTGTTCGCGCGGCACGTCGGTGCGTTGCACGCCTGGCTGCGGCTGCACGCGGGCCGGCTCGTGCTCGCGCGGGAGTCGGTGGCGGATCTCGCCCAATCGGCCTGCCGGGAGGTGCTCGAGGACCTGCGCGAGCACAGCTACACGGACGAGGCGAGCTTCCGGGCGTGGTTGTTCACGGCGGCGCGCCGCAAGGTGCTCGACCGCGCGCGCTACCATCGGCGGCTGCGTCGCGACGCCCGCCGCGATGTGGGCGCCGAAGCCGCCGCCGACGCGCTCGATCCCGCGCGCCTGCTCGAGCAATACGCGACGTTCTGCTCGCCGAGCGGGGTGGCGATGGCGCACGAGGAGGCGGAGCGCATCGAGGCGGCGTTCGCGCAGCTCCCGGACGAGTATCGCGAGGTGATCACGCAGGCCCACCTGATCGGCGCCAGCCGTGCGGAGATCGGGCGCGCGATGGGGCGCAGCGAGGGCGCGGTGAAGGTCCTGCTGCACCGGGCGCTCGCGCGGCTGTCGCGGCTGCTGCGCGCGGGCGAGACCGACGCGAGCGCGTGAGCGACGGTCCGCGCCGCGGTGGGCTCAGGCACTCAATCCGAGGATGCGCGCGCGGCGCCCCTCGCCGAGCAGCGCCGCCAGGGCCTCGAGCTGGTCGCGGAGCGCCGCGCGCAGGGCGGCGAGCTCGCGCTCGAGGCGATCGGCTTCGCTGCGGAGCACGTCCGTCGTCGGCCGGTCGTCGAGCACCGGTGGCCGCTCGCACAGGCTGCGCAGCCACTCGTCGTGCACGGCGTTGTCGAGCGCCCGCTGGGCCTCGGCGAGCGCCGCCTCCTTGCGGCTCTCCTGGTCGCGGAGGCGGGCGACGTGCTCGACGACGTGCAGCACGCGCTCGCGCGCGACCTGCTCGACGTAGTGCAGATCGTCGGCGCTGAACGTGCCGAGGTGCACGCCGAGGCTGCCGAGGACCGCGTCGAGAGCCTCGCTGACGTCGCGGTGGCCGGGGCCGCTGTCGGCTCTGGCGTTCGCGCGATCCGGGGCGTTCCAGTCCATCGACACCTGGATGTCCCCGCGCAGCAAGGCGCCGTCCGGGCCCTCGTCAAGATCGCGTCGCTCGACTCGCTCCATGGTCGGGTCATCGGCTTCCGACCCTGCCCGACTCCAGCGGTTCGAGCGCCGTCGCGGGTCAGCGCAGCGGCACGCCGTTCTCGTCGACCGGCACGGTCTCGCGGTCGCCGGTGACGATCGCCTGGACCTGCGCCAGCGTCAGGAACACGCCCGGGTAGTAGAAGCCGCGCAGCTCGACGAGCGAGTGGAAGGAGCGCAGGTGGTTGCGCGAGCCGCGCTGCAGGTTCTGCCAGACGGTGTCGATGTCGCGGTTGTCGGTGATCGCCAGCGCATGGTCGAGGTCGACGATGTCGAGGTCCTCGATCAGCAGTCCGACGTACTCCGCGTGCAGCTGCGACGCGGCGCCGAACGTCGTCAACATCTGGTAGAGCTGCGTGAACAGCGGATCGCGGAACACGCCGACGCGCTCGGACGGCAGCGGATCGGGGATGCCGTAGCGATCGAGCATCGCCTTGACGAGGTCCATGTGGGACTGCTCGCTCTGCGCGATGTTGCCGAACGCCGCGACGCCCCAGGTCGAGAACAGGAAGCGGTAGACGTCGCGCGCGAGCTTCTCCTCCTGCCGCATGTGCTCGAGCTCCTGGCGCTCGACCGCAGAGACGGTCTCGAGCGGCAGCGAGGCGAGGTAGGTGCCGAGCAGATCGCCGGTGCCGCCGCCGCCACCGTTGCCGCCGCCATTGCCGGTGCCGCTGCCATTGCCCTGCGCGAAGGCCATCGCTCCGGTCAGCGCGCATGCGGAGAGGATCAGGGTCAGGTGTCGCATCATCGGGGTCCTTTCGTCGGGCCCAGGGGGCCGGGCCTCGTCGCCCGCTCGGGAGCAATGCCCGTACCTCTGCGCGATCCGGTTCTGGTCGGCAGGGTCGACTGCGCAACGGCACGCGGCGACTGCGCACGATCTGCGCAGTCGGCGGGCACCCGCGCTCGCGACGGGCGCCGGTCCTGGCCCTGGCGGCCGGCCCGGCGCACGCCGACACTGCGGCTCCCGCCACCCCGCTGCCGTCGCGCCGATGTCCGACCGGTCCCCGCTCGCCCGCCTGCTGCTCGCGCCGGCGCTGCTCGCCGGCGCGCTCGCGGCGCAGCCCGCCCCGGCCGTCGCCGCGAGCCCGGCACGCCCGAACGTGCTGCTGATCCTCGCCGACGACCTCGGTTTCTCGGACCTCGGCTGCTACGGCGGCGAGCTCGCGACACCGGAGCTCGACGCGCTCGCTCGCGGCGGCGTGCGGCTGTCGGCGTTCTACACGTCGGCCCGTTGCTGCCCGTCGCGCGCCAGCCTGCTGACCGGGCTCCACCCGCACGAGGCCGGCGTCGGCTCGTTCGCGACCGCGCGGCCGCGCGAGCGCGCGGGGCCCGCCTACACCGGCCACCTGCTCGATTCCTGCGCGACGCTCGCCGAGCTGCTCGGCGACGCCGGCTACTCGACGTGGATGGTCGGCAAGTGGCACCTCGGCGAGCCTGGGCCGATCGCGCGCGGCTTCCAGGCCTACGACGGGTTCGCCGACCCGCTCGCCTACTCGGCCGACCAGTGGGATCCGTCCCGCTACGTGCGGCTGGCCGCCGGCGCGGAGCCGGTTCCGGCGCGGGCCACCGGCGCGGAGCCGTTCTACGCCACCGACGCGTTCTTCGACTCCGCGCTCGAGTTCCTGGCCGCGGCGCGACGCCAGCAGCGGCCGTGGTTCCTGTACGTCGCCTGCTCGGCCCCGCACTTCCCGCTGCAGGCGCCGCAGGCGGACATCGACCGGCTGGCCCCGGTCTACCGCCGCGGCTGGGACGCGCTGCGCGCCGAGCGATTCGCGCGCATGCAGCAGCTCGGGCTCGTACCGGCCGGGGCCGAGCTCCCACCGCGCGCGCTGGTGCCGGTCGATCGCGACGACATCGCCAACGGGTACTCCGGGTTGCAGAACCCCGCCTGGGACGAGCTGCCGCCCGCGCGGCGCGAGGATCTCGCCCGGCGCATGGCGACGTTCGCCGCGATGGTCGAGCACGTCGATCGCGGCGTCGGTCGCCTCACGGCGGATCTGCGGGCGCACGCCGAGCTGCGCCACACGCTGATCCTGTTCCTGTCCGACAATGGCGCCTGCTACGAGTGGGGCCCGTTCGGCTTCGATGGTCCGTCGCGGCGCGGCGAGACGACGCTGCACGAAGGGGCCGCTCTGGCGCGGATCGGTCAACCGGGCACCTGGCAGAGCTACGGATCCGCGTGGGCCAACCTCTGCAACACACCGCTGAGCCTCTACAAGCACTTCTGCCACGAGGGCGGTCTGGCGAGTCCGCTGATCGTGCACTGGCCGGCCGGGGTCCCGGCGCGCGAGGCCTGGCTCGGTGAGCCTGCGCACCTGATGGACATCGTCCCCACGGTGCTCGAGGCGGTCGGCGCCCGCTATCCGCGCGAGCGGGCGGGCCGCGCATTGACGCCGCCGTCCGGGCTCTCGCTGCTGCCGGTGCTCCGGAGCGGAGGATCGCTCTCCGAGCGGTCACTGGCGTTCGAGCACCAGGGCGCACGCGCATTGCGCCGGGGGCGCTTCAAGGTGGTGTTCGGCAAGCGCATGCCGGAGCCAGCGCGCTGGGAGCTCTACGATCTCGCGGCCGACCGCAGCGAGCTGCACGACCTCGCCGCGGCTCGCCCGGAGCTGACGGCCGAGCTGGTCGCCGAGTGGGAGGCGTGGGCGCGGCGCGTTGGTGCCGAGCCGTTCGAGCGCAGCGACCGGCCGCCGGCTCCCCCGGCGCCGCAGATCGCCGGGCGGGCACTGACGGTCCGCTGCCGCTTCGACACGCTCGGCGAGGCCGCCGCCACCGGCGTGCTGGTCGCCCAGGGCGGCCGGCAACACGGCTTCGCGCTGCACCTGGTCGCCGGCGTTCCGACCTTCGACGTGCGGCGCGCCGGTCGCGTGACGCGGCTGCGCGCGGCGGCGCCGGTGCACGGGGAGCTCGAGCTGACGGCCGAGCTCACCGCGACGGCGATGACGATCCGCTGCGGAGACCGCGTGCTCGCGACCGGGCCGTCTCCCGGGCTGATCGACGAGCAGCCGATCGACCGGCTCGACGTCGGCGAGGACCGCGACACCGCTGCCGGGGACTACGTGGCGCCCAACCGGTTCGCCGGTCGGATCCTCGACGCGGCGGTCGATGCTCAGCTGTGACCGGGGGCGGAGCCCGCGCCGTCCGCGCGGTACTCCTTGAGCCGGTAGAGCAGCTTGCGCCGGCTGATCCCGAGCAGGCGCGCGGCCTCGCTGCGGTTGCCGTCGGTGCGCTCGAGCGCGTCGAGGATCGTGCGCTTCTCGAGCTCGGCGAGCGACAGCTCGTCCTCACCGGATGCGTCCCTGGCGGCCGCGCGGATCGCCGGTGGCAGGTGCTCGGGCAGCACGGTGTCGCCCGGCGCCAGGATCGCGGCGCGCAGCATCGCGTTCTCGAGTTCGCGGACGTTGCCCGGCCAGCGGTAGCCGAGCAGCGCGCTCCACGCGGCCGGCGACAGCCGCTTGCGGCCGACGCCCGCACTGGCGAGGAAGCGGGGCGCCAATGCGCGCACGTCCTCGGGCCGCTCGCGCAACGGCGGTACCTCCACGACGACCACCGCGAGGCGGTAGTAGAGATCCTGGCGGAAGGCACCGGCCGCGACCGCCGCCTCGAGATCGCGGTTGGTCGCCGCCACCAGCCGGAAGTCGACCTCGGTCGCGCGACCGCCACCGAGTGGCGTGACGCGCCGGTCCTGTAGCACGCGCAGCAGCTTCGGCTGCAGCGCGAGCGACAGCTCGCCGATCTCGTCGAGGAACAGCGTGCCGCCGTCGGCGTCCTGGAAGCGACCGGAGCGGCGCGCGTCCGCGCCGGTGAACGCCCCACGCTCGACGCCGAACAGCTCGCCCTCGACGAGCGCGTCGGGCAGCGCCGCCACGTTCACCGCGATGTACGGTCCCGCCGCCCGCTGACCGAACCGGTGCGCCAGCCGCGCCAGCACGTCCTTGCCGCTGCCCGTCTCGCCGCTCAGCAGGATCGGCACGTCGGTCTGCGCGACGCGCCAGAGGTCGCGGCACGCGTCGCGCATCAGCGGCGACTCGGCGACCACGTCATCGGGGAGCTGCAGATTGTCGGCGACGCGGGCGCGCAGCCCCGGCAGGTCGAGCAGCGCGCGCAGGCTCGCGAGGTCGATCGGCTTGCGGAGGTAGTCCGTCGCGCCGAGCTTCATCGCGCGCACGGCGTCGTCGAGATCGGCGTGCGCGGTCAGCACGACGATCCGCGTGGGATCGCCGCGCCGGCGCAGCGCCTCGAGCACGTCGAGCCCGGACAGCCCCGGCATCCGCATGTCGAGCAGCGCGAGGTCAGGGCTGCGCTCCGCGATACGCAGCAGCCCGGCGTCGCCGTCGGCGGCCGTCTCGACGTCGGCGCCGAGGTCGCCGAGCACCGCGCGCAGCATGTCGCGGTGCGCTGCATCGTCGTCGATCACGAGCACGCGCAGTCGGGTCGGGGTCACGGTGCCGGGACCTCCAGGACCATGCGGGTGCCGTGCGGGGCGACCGGCTCGTAGCGGAGCCCGAAGCCGTGGTCGAGCGCGATGCGCCTGCAGATCGCGAGCCCGAGTCCGGTACCGCCCGGCCGGCCGGTCACGTACGGCTCGAACAGGCTGGCGCGCAGCTCGGGCGGCACGCCGGGACCGTCGTCCTCGACGACGATCCGGTGGCGGCCCGCGGGCGCGGACTCGCAGCCGAGCGTGACGCGACCGCCGGGTCGGGCGGCCTGGATCGCATTGAGGAGCAGGTTCATCAGCAGCCGGCGGAGCTGGTCGCGATCGGCGTCGAGCCGGCCGGCGCGGCAGCGCAGCTCGAGGTGGGCACGCCGGTCGTCGAGATCCGGGCGCAGCAGCAGCGAGAGTTCGTCGAAGAGCGCGGACACCTCGACCGGTGCCCGCCGCAGCTCGGCGGGTCGGCTCAGCAGCAGGAACTCGTCGAGTCGCGCCAGCGTGCGGTCGGTCTCGTCGACGATCGCGCGCGCGGCTGCCGGGATCTCGGCCGCCGGGATCCTGCCGTCGGCGAGGCGCTCCGCGAAGCCCCGCACCACCCCGAGCGGGTTGCGCGTCTCGTGGGCGAGGCCTGCACCGAGCCGCCCGAGCGTCGACAACCCCTCGAGCTGGGCGCGGCTGGCGGCGAGGTCGGAGCGCAGTGCGATCGAGCGGCCGCGCAGCCAGAAGCTGCCGGCGACCAGCAGCACCGCGACCGCGAGCGCCGCGGTGGTCAGCGCGGCGCGGCCGCGCAGGTCGGCGAGCGCTTCGTCGAGCGGCGCCGAGTGCAGCACGAGCGACAGCTCGAGCGCGTCGGGCAGCTCGATCGTGCGCGCGTCGGCGGGCCGCGTGGCGCCGCCCGACCACGGCGGTCCCCCGAACGCCCCGCCCGACCGCGATTGGGGGCGCAGCGGCTCGAACGTCTTCGCGAATGCGAGGCGCGGGTCGGGTGCCGAGGGCGCGTCGCCGGACTCGGCCAGCAGCGTGCCGTCGGGGCGGCGCAGCGCGACCGCGCGCAGCTCGAACGCCGCCCGCGCACGGTCGAGGGCCGCGCGCAGCTCGTCGGCCTGGGCGCGGCCGCCGCGGCATTCCCGCACCACGATCGCCTCCGTCGCGCTCAGCAGGGCGAGCGCGTGGTGCTCGTGGCGGTGCAGCTCGCGCGCGGTGCGGTCGCGCAGATCCACGACCTGCCAGGCGACGGCCGCGAGCAGGGCGGTGGCTGCGGCGATCCAGGGGATGGTCGGCGTGCGGAGGGACATCGCGGAGCTCCGGGTATCGTCCGCGCCGTGCGGCTCCGGCGGAACCGTGGAGCCGGCGCGGGGTGGAGAACCGTGTGCACGCGGCGGGCCGATCGGGTGGTCCGTCCGACCGCATTGTCGGGACGATCGGGGGCTCCCGCCGAGTTGACAGCGTGAGACACCCGTCTAGCCTCGGCCGTTGGCCAGGTGCGCCCGCGCGCAGGTCCAGATCGACCCTCGCTGCCGGTTCCGACCGCCGCCCGCTCGCCGGCCGATCCTCCCACAGCTCTCTCCTCGACCGCCCGTTCGCGAGGCGGCCTCTCCACATGCAGATCCCAAGGTCCATTCTCGCCGCGTGTGCGGCGTTCCTCGCGCCGGTCGCGGCCCAGTCGACCGTCGTGATCAACGAGCTGAGCTACGACGACAACACGACCGACGACCTCGAGTTCGTCGAGCTGTTCAACGGGGGCACCGGTCCGGTCGACATCTCCGGCTGGTCGATCCAGCTGTTCGACCAGCGCTCCGCGACGACGCCCTACACGGTCTACACGGTGCCGGGCGGCACGACGCTGGCCAGCGGCGGCTTCTACGTGATCGGCTCCGGCCTGGTCCCGAACGTCAACCTCGCGGTCGGCTTCTCCGACCTGTTCGAGAACGACATGGAGGTCGTCGAGCTGCGCGACGGGGCCAGCAACGTCGTCGACGCGGTCTGCTACGAGGTCAACAAGCAGCTCTTCCCGATCTCGGCCGCGCGGCGCGCGCAGGTCGGCGAGGGCCTGTGGGGCAACTTCGTCAGCGTCGAGCCGACCGACTCCTCGTGGTCGCGCCTGCGGGACGGCCGCGACACGAACAACAACGGCCGTGACTTCCGCTACGTGTCCAGCACGCCGGGCACGACGAACAACTGGCCGTCGCTGCAGCCGTACCTGGAGACCTTCGACCAGTACACCCCGGGGACCGCGGCGCCGAACTACGGCCAGAGCTTCAAGCCGGTCACGGTCATCGATCCGACCCAGCCTTCCGCCCCCGTGTTCGTCAATCCGATCCCCGCGTCGCCGCAGGGTGGCAATGCGGTGATCTGCTGGGACGAGGTCGGCGGCGGCAATGCCGGCATGCTCGTCAGCGAGGTCAGCACCAACACGGTGCTCGAGTGCTACGCCTACTTCGACGCCAATCCCGAGCCGGTCGGTGAGTACGAGACCTGGTCGATCGGCATCCAGGGCTCCGTGCCGGCCTTCTACAACACGCCGGATCCGGGCGGGCGGTTCTCGGGCTTCGTCGCCAACGGCTGCACCGGCGTCAGCCTGACCTACCAGTGCACCGACCAGGGCGGCGTGCTCTACCTGATCGACCACAACGACGGTGGCTGGGGACCGTCGGCGGTGACCAGCGCTACGGTCATCGCGTCGATCCCGCTGCAGGCGGGCGTCAACGACGGCTGGCAGCGCCTCCGGCTGCAGGCCGGCAGCGGCTTCGCCGAGGCGTTCTTCGGCGGCACGTTCGGGCAGACCGACGGTGTGCGCATGGCCGGCCGGATCGCGCCCGGTGGCGAGGGCGGCCTCTACATCGGCTATCGTGAGTTCCTGGTGACGAACTCGACCGCCAATCCGCCGATCCTCGACTTCGTGCTGCTGCGGCCCGGTCAGCCCGACATCACGTTCTCGGGCGCGACGACGCCGAACACGGTCGGCCGCCCGGCGATCGGCGCCTCGGGGATGCCGACCCTCGGTAACGCGACGTTCACCGTGTCGACGGCCAACTGCGTGCCGGCGAGCCCGACGCTGTTCCTGTTCGGTTTCTTGCCGCAGGTGCCACCGTTGAACCTCGAGCTGATCGGAGCGCAGCCTGGCTCGCGCAGCTACGTCGTCAGCACCGTCTCGCTCGCGATCGGCGCGAACGCCAGTGGCGTCGCGTCGCTGCCGCTCGCGCTGCCGAACACTCCGGTGTTCGCCGGCGGCCAGCTGCTCGTGCAGGCGTTCAACGTCGACGCCGGCCTCGCGTTCTTCGTGCCGATCGCCCAGACCGAGCTGATGACGTTGACGCTCGGTCTGTGAGCGAGGTGAGTCGCGGTGTCGCTCAGTCGTGGTCGCGGGCGTGCCGGCCGTGGCCATGGTGGCCATGGCCGTGCTCGTGGTCGCCGTGCTCGTGGTCACCGTGCTCGTGGTCACCGTGGACGCCACAGCCGCCCGCGGCCGCCGCGGCCAGCTCGCGCAGCGTGTGTCCTGACGCGAGCTGCGCGAGCAGCGTCTCGACGGCGGTCTGCGGATCCTGCTCGTCGGTCTGGATCGCGGGGATGCCGCGCGCGGCGAGGCGGCTCGCGAAGTGCGCGCCGAACGAGCCCGCGATCAGCACGTCGACGGCGTCGAGCGGATGCGCACCGGCCCCATGCCACTCGTGCATCGCGAGCTCCTTGGGCATCTCGATCGGATCGACGGCGACCGGCGGTCGGCCGGGCTCGGCCTCGAAGACGAGGAACTTCCGCGTGCGTCCCGCATGGGGCGTCACGGTGCGCAGGTTCTGGCTCGTGACAGCGATCTTCATCGCCCGGCAGAACCCCGCCCGCCGCCAGGGAATTCCGGCAGGAGTTCCCGGATCGGGGTCGCCCTGGTGCCCGTCCGCGGCGAAACGCACCACGCGAAGTCCATGTGCATGCCGAGCTTGCGAGAGCGATTCACCGTGTTCCGACGTCGACCCCGAGCACCCGCGCTGGGTAGAGTCGGGCCGCGCGCGACCGGACGCGCGCGGCCGCTGCGGGCAGCTCGAACGACCGCGGCAGCGTTCTCCGTGACCTCACGACACCGCTCGGCGATCGCATGCTCACCGGACACCCCAAGGGCCTCTACCGACTGTTCTTCATCGAGATGTGGGAGCGGCTGGCCTTCTACACGATGGTCGGCGTGCTGCTGCTGTACACGATCGCGCCGGTGTCCGACTCCAAGGACGGCGGCCTCGGGCTGACCCGAATCCTCGGCAACGAGATCTACGGGCTCTATCTCGCGTTCGTCTACTTCACGCCGTACCTCGGCGGCCTGATCGCGGACCGCTTTCTCGGCTACCGCCGCGCGGTGCTGATCGGAGCGGTCTTCTTCGCCACGGGCTTCGTGCTGATGAGCCTGCGCGACCCGACGACGTTCTACGTCGGTCTCGTGTGCCTGTGCATCGGCAACGGGTTCTTCAAGCCGAACATCTCGGTGATGGTCGGCAACCTGTATCAGGCCGGCGACCCCAAACGCGACGCGGGGTTCAACATCTTCTACATGGGCATCAACATCGGCGCGTTCTTCGCGAACTTCCTCGCCGCGTCGATGCGCAATTGGGAGGGCTGGCGCGCGGTGTTCCTGGCGGCGGCGGTCGGCATGGTCATCGGTATGGTGATCCTGCTGGCGAGCTGGAAGGTCCTCGAGCGTGCCGACCGCCGTAGCGAGCGCGGCGCCAACGACACGACGTTCGCCGAGATCTTCGCCAAGATCCTCGTGCCGGCGTTCGTCGTCGGCATCGCCGGCTACTTCCTCGCCAAGCAGTACCTGCCCGAGGGGTCGTCGATGCGCCCGGCCGTCGTCGGCTTCCTGGCGGGGATGATCCCGATCATGTTCTTCTTCGTGAGGCTCGGCACGAAGGCGGACGACGAGGAGAAGCCCGGCCTGCTCGCGCTGCTGCCGGTCTACGTCGCGGGCGGCACGTTCTTCATGGTGCTGCACCTCAACGGCAGCGCCATGACCGCCTGGGCGCTCGACAAGACGGATCGCGTGGTGTCGCTGATGCCGTCGCGCTTCGAGCGCGATGCGCTGCCGTCGTACTACGACAACGCCGCCCCTGACACCCCGCGCCCGAACCGACTCAATCTGCTCGCGGTGGCGCAGGATTCGGTGGAGACGATGTTCGAGTCCCAGCGGATCAGCGACGAGGTCCTCGCGGAGCTGACGGCAGCGCTGCCGGCGGACGTGCGCGTCGAACGGATCCCGACCGAGGAGGAGCAGCAGTCGGAGACGCAGCGCACCTGGGACCCGCGCGCGACGAACGTCTACGACGAGGTCACGATCGAGACCGAGCGGGATTCGCACGGCCATCCGCTGGTGTCTGCGAAGGTCCCGGAGGGGGCTACCGCGATCGAGCGCGTCGTGCTCGTCCGCACGGTGCCGGAGCACGGGGACATTCCCGTGCTCGTCGTCTCGCAGCAGACCTTCGACGAGCTCTACGCCGGGAATCCACCGGAGAAGCCGGTCGGCCAGTATCTGCAGGTCGCGAACCCGGAGCTGTTCCAATCGCTCAATGCGCTGTTCGTGATCGGCTTCACGCCGCTGATCGTCGCGTTCTTCGGTTGGCTCATCAGCCGTGGCAAGGCGTTCAGCACGGCACGGAAGATCTTCACGGGACTGCTGCTGACCACGATCTCGCTGCTGCTGATGGCACTGGCGGGCGTCGTCGGCGACAACGGTGCGGTCAAGGTCTCGTACTGGTGGCTGGTCGGCTTCTACGCCATCATCACCATCGGCGAGCTGTGCCTGTCGCCGATGGCGCTGTCGCTCGTGACGAAGCTGTCGCCGAAGCGCTTCGTCGGCCTCACGATGGGTGGCTGGTTCATCGCGACCGCGTTCGGCAACAACTTCTCGGGCTTCTTCGGTGGCCTCGAGTCGCAGATGGAGCCGATGTCGTTCTTCCTGCTCCTGGCCACGATCACCGGGCTCGTGACGCTGCTGATCGGCGTGCTGCTGCCGAAGCTCGACCGCGCGATCCGCAAGTACGGGGCGTGATCTCGGATCGCCGCGCGGTCACAGGATGTCGAGCACGCCACTGACCTGGTTGGTCAGCGTCTCGACCGCCGCGCGGTAGTTGACGAGGCGCCCGATCTTGGCGTTCCAGGGCTCGGGCTCCTTGTCGGCCACGCCGCCGAGCGCGACCACCGCGAACGCGCGGGACAGATCGGGCACCGCGTCGTCGCGCATCAGACCGACGAGCGCATCGATGCTGCGGCGATCGCCGATCGAGCCGATCGCGAAGGCCAGCGAGCTCATCACGGCGATGTTCTGCGCCGAGCCACGCATCGCGTCGGTCAGCAGCGTCGCGGCGGACTTGTCGCCGAGCCGGCCGAGCGCGATCGCGGCCTGCAGCAGGAGCTGCGGTCGGCGCGCGGACGAAGCGACGATGCGGCGTAGCGGCTCGATCGCGGCGCGGTCGTCCATCAGCGCGAGCCCGATGCAGAGATAGCCGGCCAGCTCGTCCTGGGAGCGATGGTCCTCGAGCAGGGTGCGCAGGTCGTCCGCCGCGTCCCGCGCGCCACACAGGCCGAGTCCGACCGCGATCGCACCGAGCGCGTCGGGATTGCGGACCTCCGCGAGCTGGCGCCGCAGGGCCGCGATCGACGTCGGGTCGGCGTCCGGGTTCGGTGTGGCATTGCGGCGCACGAACTCGAGCGTGCCGAGCGCCAGTGCTGCCCACGTGCGCTCGAGGGCCTTCTGGCCGGACTCGAGCACGCCGATCAGCAGATCGCGGTTGCGACTGCCGCCGATCGTGCCGAGCGCCATCAGGGCGAAGTAGCGGGTCTGCTGGTCGCGCGCCGACTCGAACGTCGCGCACAGCAGGTCGGAGATCCACGCGTCGGCCGCGCCCTCCTCGTTCGGCCGGGCCAGGTCGCCGAGCGCGAGCACCGCGGACTGGGCGAGCTCGCGGGCGCGGCGGCGCTCGTCGCCGCGGTCCTCCAGCTCGGCGACCAGCCGGCGGACGCAGCTGTCGACGACGTTGCGGTCCGGCTCGCCGCGCAGCAGCGCGGCCATGGCGGGCGGCACGTGGGCCTGCACGAGCTGCCGGCCGACGCCGAGGTCGGCGGCGTAGAACGCGTCGAGCGCCGCGAGCGCGTCGCGGCGCACGCGCGCGCCGGCCTCGCCGCCGGCGAGCTCCGGTCGCAGCAGACCGATCGCCCCGATCGCCGCGACGTGCAGGTTGAATCCTGGCAGGTCGCGCTGCTCGAGCAGCGCCTTCGCGGCGTCGAGCACCATGCTCTTGACGGTCGCCGAGTCGCTGGCCCAGGCGACGAGTCCGAGGCCGTACAGCGCGAAGGTGCGCGTGCGGTCGTCGACCTCGCTGCGCTCGCACAGCGAGCGGCCGCGCGCCGTGTCGCCGGCGAGCGCGAGCAGGTCTGGAAGGGCGGCGACGCGTTGCGAGATCCCCATCGCCAGCGCGGCGGTCTCGCGGATCTCCTGGTCGTGGCTCGCGAGCCGCGACCGCAGCGTCGGCAGGAGCTCCGAGTAGCGCGAGTCCACGCCGATCTTCGCGAGTGCGATCAGGCACGACGACGTGATGTCGCGCTGCTCGGTCGACTCGAGCATCCGCTGCAGGCTCGGGAGCACCTGCTCGGTCACCTGCTTCGCGGTCGGGCGCAGTGTGGCGTAGGCGGCCGCGTCGCCGCCCAGGAAGAACTCGTCGGAGCCGGGCACGGTGCCGGCGTCGTGGACGGCGCGGCGGAGGTCGAGGAACGGGTCCTTGCGGAACTCCCACCAGTAGCTCCAGCGCGTCAGGTCCTCGCCGAGCTCCGCGCCGGGCGGTACGCCCGCACCGGTCGTCGGCCCGGCGGCCGGCCCGGCGCCGGCGCCGCTGGCGGGCGCCGTGCCGGTGCCGGTGCCCGTCGTGCTGCCGCCGCCCGCGCCGCCGGACGATGGCCCGCCGGCGGTGCCGGTCGACCCGGGTCCGGTGGTCGAGCTGCCCGGCGCGGTCGGCACCACGTTGCCGGGGCCTCGATACATGCCGCCGTGGGCGTGGGCCGTGCACGCGAGCAGGACGGCGGCGAACGCGGCGAGCGGAACGGCGCGAGGGTTCATGCCGGCAGTTTCGCAATGCCCATGCCCGCGCGCCCAGGCGATCGCCGCGTCGCCTCGCCGCGCCGGTGTTCCGGGCGCGGAACAGCAGTGCCGGGCAGCCCGACCGCCGGGGTGCCGCCGGGAGCCCGCGCAGCCGGTGGAACCTCCCGGCCGGATCGGGTCCGATGCCACCGATGATCCGGTCCGCCCGCCTCCGCCGCGCGCTGCGCGCATCGCTGCTCGCGGCGTTCGGCGTGCTGCTGGCCGCCGGCGTCCTCGAGCTCGCGCTGCGGGTGATCGACCCGTTCCACGACGCCGAGGTGGCCGAGCGGGAGCGGTTCGCTGCGCAGGTGCTGCAGCGGCCTGGCGACGGGCGGCTGGCGCTGATCCCCGGCAGCCGCGGCTCGCTGTTCGGTCACCTGCACGTGATCGGGTCGTCGGGCTTCCGCACCCCGGACTTCGCCCCCGCTCCGGCGCCGGACACGTTCCGGGTGCTGGTGGTCGGCGACTCGGTCGCCTTCGGCTGGGGCGTGGCGTCGGACGATGCCTTCCCGCGCGTCGTCGAGCGGGACCTGTCGGAGCCGCCGCGGCCGCTCGGCCGCGGTCGCGTCGAGGTCGTCAACGCGTCGACGCCGGGCTGGGGCGCGCCGGCGTACCTCGAGTTCCTGCAGCAGCGTGGCCGCGAGCTCGCTCCCGACCTGGTCGTCGTCACGCTGATCAGCAACGACGTCACGGACGTGATCGAGGTGTTGAACCCGCCGAGCGATGCGCCGCCGGCGCCGCCGGCCGGACTCCCCGGCTGGCTGCGCTGGTCGCGGCTCGCCCGCGTCGTGGACCGCGCGATCGAGCACCTCGGCAGTGACTCCCGTCGGGCCGACTACCTGACCAGCGACGTGTTCTTCGCCGAGCTGCGCAGTGCGCCCGGCTACGAGCCGGCGCAACGCGCCCTGGCGGAGGCGTTCGCCGCCATGCGCGCCGCCGTGCCGGACTCGCGGTTCGTCGTGATGGACACGGTGGTCGCGGGCGACCGGCAGCTCGACACCCTCGCCGGGACGCTGCGCGAGCGCGGTATCGACCGACTCGCCGTGCAGATGCCGCCGGCCGAGGAGTACGTGGAGCGCTACGCGGTCGGCGCGACCGACGTGCACCCGAATGCGGCGGGCCATCGACTGCTCGCCGATCAGCTCACCGCCTGGATCCGCGCCAACGTCCATTGATGTCCGGAGTCGCCCGATGATTCGTCGCAGGACTCGACCGGCTTACGTCCTCGCAGCTCTGGCAATCCGACTCGCAGCGCTGCTCGCGGCCGCCATGCCGCCGGTCGCGCAGCTCGCCGCGCAGGTCGCGACTCGGCCGAACGTGCTGTTCATCATGGCGGACGACCATGCCGCGCACGCGCTGTCGTGCTACGGCAGCCGGATCAACGAGACGCCGAACCTCGACCGCATCGCCCGCGACGGCATGCGGTTCACGAACTGCTTCGTGACGAACGCGATCTGTGGACCGTCCCGCGCCGTGATCCTGACCGGCCGCTACTCGCACCTGAACGGTTTCGCCCGGAACGAGGGCAGCTTCGACGGCTCGCAGATCACGTTCCCGAAGCTGCTGCACGATGCCGGCTACGCGACGGCGATGATCGGCAAGTGGCATCTCGGCAGCGACCCGACCGGGTTCGATCACTGGATCGTCCTGCCCGGTCAGGGTCGCTACGTCGATCCGGAGTTCATCGACAAGGGCGAGCGCAGGCGGATCGAGGGGCATTGCACCGACATCACGACCGACCTCGCGCTCGACTGGCTGCAGCACGGGCGGCCAGCGGACCGGCCGTTCCTGTTGATGTGCCACCACAAGGCACCGCACCGGAACTGGATCCCTGCCGAGCGCCACCGCGAGCAGTGGGCCGGTCGCGCGGTCCCGGTGCCGGACACGTTCGACGACGATTGGTCGTTCCGCGCGAGTCCGGCGCGCTCGACCTCGATGACGGTCGCGCACCATCTGACGCGCAACGACGTCAAGGGCGTCCCGCCGGCCGGGCTGGGCCCAGCGGAGCGGGCGCGCTGGTTCCAGCAGCGCTACATGGAGGACTACCTCGCCTGCGTGCAGGGCGTCGACGAGGGCGTCGGTCGCCTGCTCGACTGGCTCGATTCGTCCGGACTCGCGGCGAACACGATCGTCGTCTACACGAGCGATCAGGGCTTCTTCCTCGGTGACCATGGCTGGTACGACAAGCGCTTCATGTACGAGGAGTCGCTGCGCGTGCCACTGCTCGTCAGGTGGCCCGGCACCGTCGCGCCCGGCAGCGTTTGCGACGCGCTGGCGCTGAATCTCGACTTCGCGCAGACGCTGCTCGACGCGTGTGGCGTCGACGCACCGACGGCGGCGGACGCGGTCATGCAGGGCAGCACCCTCGTGCCGGTGCTGCGGGCCGCGGGTCGCGCCCCGGACGATTGGCGGCGCTCGGTCTACTATCGCTACTACGAGTATCCGGGTGTCCACGACGTGCGCCGCCATTTCGGCGTGCGCACCGATCGCTACAAGCTGATCTGCTACCACGATCTCGGCGAGTGGGAGCTGTTCGATCTGCGGGAGGACCCGCACGAGCTCGCCAGCGTTCACGGCGATCCGCGCTACGCAGCCGTCGAGCGCGCGCTGCAGGCGGAGCTCGCCGCAGTGCAGCGCCGCTACGGGGACGAGGGCGAGGTGCGCGATCCGCGGCTCGCGCATTTCGCGGAGGTGCCGGCCGAGCTGATCGCCGACTGGCGGGCCGAACGCGTCGTGCCGGCTGCGCCAGGGTGGATCGACGTCGGTGCGCGCAAGCTCGATCTGCCGCTCGCGCAGCCGCGCTGGGTCGGCACGGCGGATGGCCTCGCGCTGCGCATCGGCGGCGTCGAGGGCATCGCGGTGCTGTCCCGCACGGCGGCGGTCGACGTGTCGTTCGCGCCGTTCGCGGTGACCGCCGTGCTGCGCCGCGACGGGCCCGCCGGCGTCGTCGCGGCGCTCGGTGGTGGGAGCCACGGCTTCGCGCTGTGGTGCGCCGACGGCCGGCCGTGCTTCGGTGTCCGCAGCGACGGCGAGCTGCGCATCGTGCGCGGTCCGGCGGCGCTGCCCGCCGATCGCTTCGTCAGCGTCGAGGGAGCGCTCGACGGGCACCGGCGGCTGGTGCTCCGCGTCGACGGCGTGGAGGTGGCGACAGCGCAGGGCATCGTGCTCCGCGCGCTCCCCGCCGAGCCGCTCTCGGTCGGCGCCGACACCGGCTCGCTGGTCGGCGACTACACCGACGGCGCGGGCCTGGCCGCGCTGCTCCGGGGCGTGCGGCTGGTGCGCGGAGTCACCGCCAGGTGACGTCCCAGACGACTTCGCGCTCGCGGGTGCGCACGCTGTCGACCGTCAGCTCGAGCCACGCGATCGATTGCTCGTGATCGGTGCGCGAGCCGATCTGCGGTGCCGCGCCCACCGCGATCACGCGGCCCGGCACCTGCACTTCGATCCGTATGCGCGAGCCGATCGACGGCTGCTCGCCGGTCGGATCGAAGGTCCGCAAGGTCGCCTCGCGCGCCTCGGCCGCGGGAACGAACAGGTTCGGCCAGCGCACCTTCGGACCACACGGCACCGTCACGCGCAACAACCCGTCGCGCGCCTCGAACGCGATCTCGTCGAGCCGCAGGCCGGCGAGCTTCGCGACGTCGCCGCGCGAGCACACGAGCCGGACCCGCTCGCGCCATACGGCGCCGGTGGTCGCGTCCTCGACCGGTCCGGGTGCCTCCTGCGGCAGCAGGCTGCGCGTCGTCACGACCGCCGAACCGTCGGCGGCGAGGTCGACATGGACACCGACGATGTCGCTGCTCCCGCAGCCGGTGAGCAGCGCCACGAGGAGCGCGAAGGCGATTCGAATGGCCGATGTCATGCGGTTCTCCGTGCGCGATTATCCGACCCCCGCGCGGCGCGCTCAACGGTCATGGTGTGTGCGCCCCGATACGGGTTCGGGACGCTGTCGGGGCGTTCTGCCGCGTCCTCACCACGGGACGTCCGCGCGGGCGTAGACTATCCTGCGCGCCCTCCCTCGACGCCGGTGATGCCGCTCCGCCTCCGATTCCGAGCGCTCGTGCTCGCGATGGTCTGCCTGTGCCCGGCCGCGATGATCCCCGCGGTCGCCGCTCAGGGACCGTCCGGCGAGCGCCGCGAATCCCCGCTGCGGGGAATCGGGAACGACTGGTGCACGCTCGATCGAGTCCTGCTCGTGTCGACGAACATCGTGCGCGCGCGCCTCACGCTCGACGATCTCGGCGCGCTCGAGCGGGCCGCCTCTCGCAACGGTGGCTACGTGCGCATCGAGCTGGTCGTGCTCGAGACCCTGCGCGCACCGGGCCCCGGTCAGGCGCCCGATGCGCTGACCTTCTTCGCGACGCCCGAGGGTCACCCGCACGGCTTCCACCCGACCGCTCCGGAGCTCCGGCTCCATCTCGGCCAGGAGCGCCTGCTGCTGCTGCAGCGCGTCGGCGATCGGTACTTCCTCGCCGATCGGTTCGACGGGATGTCGCTCGTCACGCCGCGCGACCAGGCGATCGTCCGCGAGCGACTCGAGCGCCACGAGCGCTACGCCGGCACGCCGCTGCCCGACGAGCTGCCACACGCCAGCACGGTCGCCGGGCTCGTCGAGCGGGTCGGCGGCTCCGATGCAGCCAGCGCCGAGGAGGCGTGGCTGGCGATCCTCGCGCTCGGTCCCGACGCCGTGCCAGCGCTCGCCGCGCACCTGGACGACGAGCGGCAGTTCGTTCCCGGTACCATCGTGCTGCGCGCCGCGCCGGGCGCGCCCGCGCACGCCCTGCGCGTGCTGAGGCCGGAGCTGGTCTGCGATGCGCTGTCGATCGCGCTCGGTGAGCTGTGCGGCGACGCGCTCGGTCCGCAGCGCGCGGATGGCGTTCGCCCGCAGGCGCGCGACAGCACGCGACGCTGGTGGCTCATCCGTGCCCACTTCGCGCTCGAGGCACTGCGCGAATCGGAGCGCCGCGCGAACCAGACGCGGCGTTGACGATCAGGGTCGCCCGCCGGAGGCGTCGGGGCGCAGGTGGCGGAGCGTACGGCGGCCGCGGCGAACGGCGGCGAGGGCATCCCTGGCCGCGGTCAGCTCCGCTTCGAGCGCTTCGTGGAGGTCGCGGTGGACCGCGCGGAGCTGCGCCCACGCGCGCACCTCCGCCGACGTGCGGGGACCGTGCTCCGGCAGCGCGATGGTCGCGAGAATGCGCTGCACGGCGTCCAGCGCACCATTGGCAAGCGCATCGCGCGCCCGTGCGTAGGCGAGCGCTGCCGTCGTCACGGTGACGTCAATCGAGCTCGACATCGCGCCATGCCTCCTCGAGCTCGCCGAGCACGCGGGCGACGTCGCGTGCGGCCACCGGAGTGCGCTGCGCGTTCGCGGCGGCGAGCCGATCGAGGCAGAATTCGTAGAGCGCGTCGAGTCGTCCGGCGAGCTGCCCTCCGGCGTCGATGTCGAGGGCGGCGCGCAGCTCGGCGACGATGTCGTGCACGCGCCCGATCCGTTCGCCGGCGCGCGCGCCGCGGCGGCGTTCCGGATCGCCGAGCTCGACGGCGAGCTCCCCCAGCTCGCGCACGGCGCGCTCGAGCAGCGCGTGGACGATCCTCTCGCGCGGCGCGGTCAGCAGCGCGTCCTCACGGTAGCGGCGGGCGGCGCGGTCCTGGGCGGCGTTCGTGGTCATGGCGTGCGGGTCGGGCGGTGCGCGGGGCGCGGGTCAGGACGTCAGCGAGCCGAGCGCGGCACTCTGCTGCCGCAGGGTCGCGAGGAGCGTCTCCAGGGCGGCGAAGCGCGCCTCGAGCGTCGCCTCGGTCACCGCGAGCCGGCGCTCCGCGCGTGCGATCGAGTCGTCGAGGTCGTCGATCCGGCGGTCGAAGCCGTCGAGCCGCGTCGCCAACGTGCCGGTGCCGGTCTCCAGGTGGGCGGCCAGGTCGGTCGCGAGCCGGGTCGCGAAGCCGTCGCCGGCGCCGAACAGCGCCGCGACCGCGTCCGGATCGTCGCCCAACGCCGCCTCGAACTCGGCGCGCGAGAACCCCAGTCGGCCGTCGCGATCGAACTCGAGGCCGGCGAACGACGGCAGCTCGTAGGCCACATTGCCGTTCGCGGTGGACGCGATGGTGAACTCGCTCCGAAGGCCGCGCAGCAGGTTTCGAAGGGCCGGATCGCCGAACAGCGCACCGCGCGCGCCGGTGTCCGGCTCGAAGCTCGCATGGCGGTCCGCGAAGTCGACCAGCGCGTTGTAGGCGTCCACCATCGCAGCGACGGCGTCGGCCGTGGCCGCAGTGTCGGTCGATACCCGGAGCTGCGTCGTGGCCTGTGGATCGGCCGCCAGGAGCTCGATCGTCACGCCGGCGAGGACGTCGCTCAGCGAGTTGGTCGGGCGCTGGACCCGGACGCCGTCGATCCGGACGACGGCATCTCGTGCCGCCGTCGTCTGGTCGGCCGCGATGCCGTCGAACAGCGCTCGCAGCGGCGATTCGTCGCCGAGAGCCTGCACGGTGAAGGCGTGCACCGCACCGGTCTCCCCGGCCGACAACACGAGTCGGTGTGACGGCGCCGCAGTGCCGTCGTCGACGACCGTCGCGCGGATGCCGAGGCCGCTCTGCGCATTGATCGTGTCGGCAACGTCCTGCAGCGTGCCGTCCGTGAACGTGATGGTCGTCGCCCTGCCGTCGATCGTGAAGGTCACGCTGCCGCCACCGAACGTCTCCGTCGCGCGGAAGGCGTCCGATACGTTCGTCTGCGCGGTGGCGAGCTGCTCGACCGCGATGCGCCATGTGCCGGTCGCGCCGCCGCTGCCCCGGATGCTCGCCGTCAGGTATTGCGACGAGCCGGTGTCCGCGCGGCGCGCGGCGAACCCGGCGGGCGTCGTCAGGCGCTCGAGCGTCGACTGCAGGCTCCGCAGCAGCGTGCCGGCGCGGTCCCACAAGCCGCGCTCCGTCGCGACCGCTTCGCGGCGCGCGCGGACCCGCTCGAGCGGGGCGCTCTCGGCCGCCAGGAGCGCACGCAGGATGGCCTGCGTGTCGAGGCCCGAGGCCAGGCCGGAGAACGAGATGCCGCCGAAGGAAGTCATGGCTCGGTGCGGGGGATCGACCCGACCTCCTCATCGGCGCGCCCGTCGACCGCGCTTGACGCGCGTTGCGCTCGACGGGATCCGGCGTTCACTGCAGCAGCAGCAGCGCGGTCTGCGGCTGGACGTTCGCCTGCGCCAGCACGGCGAGGCCGACCTGCTGCAGCACCTGGGCCTTCGTCAGCCGCGCGGTCTCCGCGGCGACGTCGACGTCGCGGATCTTGCTCTCGGCCGCGGCGAGGTTCTCGGCGTGGGTGCCGATGCTGTCGACCGTGTACTGCAGGCGGTTGGCGATCGCTCCGAGCCGGCCGCGCAGTGCGGTGACCGCATCGATCGCCGTGTCGATGTTGGTCAGCGCCGCGTTGATCGACGCCGTGCTGTTGATGCTGAGCGCGCTGAGCGTCAGCGCGCCCGTCGTCATCGCGGACAGCGTCATGCTGACCGTGTCGGTGCCCGCCGTCGTGCCGGTGCCGACCTGCAGCGACACGCTCGTCACCGAGCCGTCGAGCAGGTTGATGCCCGCGTATTCCGACGATGCCGAGATGCGGGAGATCTCCGCCAGCAGGCTCTGGAACTCGACGTCGAGCACGTCCTTCTCGCTCGCACCGAGCGTTCCGTTGTTCGCCTGCATGGCGAGCTCGCGCATCCGCAGCAGCACGCTGTTGATGCCGTCCAGGCTGCTCTCGGCGGTCTGCGCCAGCGAGATGCCCTCGTTCGCGTTGCGCCTGGCCTGGTCGAGCGCGCGGATCTGCGCACGCATGCGCTCGGAGATGGCGAGTCCGGCGGCGTCGTCGGATGCCTGCTGGATGCGCAGACCCGACGACAGCTTGCGGAAGCTGTCCTCGATCTGCTCGGTCGCCTTCGCGACGTGCCGCTGCGCGATCAGCGACGCGATGTTGGTGTTGATTCTCAGTCCCATGGTGCCAACCCCCGCTGGACCTCCGTCCGCACCTGTCTATCGGAATCCCTGAATGAGCAATGAACGGCACGTCCCGCATCGGGACGTTCCGACCATGGTGCTCGCGATCGGCTGAGCGGGTCGGGCGCGGCGCAGCCACCCGTGCGGGCGACCGTGCGAGGCCGCTGCCTCACGGTGTCGCGCGTGCCAACTCGACGACGAAAGAGTCGACCGCGCGCTGCACGTCGGCGGTCGGCGACGTGAAGCCGTTGACGAGGATGGAGAACACGGTGCCGCGCTGCGCGGCGTCGGTGGGGGCCACGAAGCCGGACAGCGCGACGACGCTCGAGATGTAGCCGGTCTTCGCACGCACGCGTCCCGCCGCCGGCGTGTCGCGGAAGCGGCGTGCCAGCGTGCCGTCGACGCCGGCGAGTGGCAGTCCGGCGACGAAGTCCTCCCGCAGCCGTGCGTCACCGTCGAGCGCGGCGAGCAGCGCGACCAGCTGCCGCGGCTGGACGAGGTTCAGGCGCGACAGGCCGGAGCCGTCCGCGATGCGCATGCCGCGCGGGTCGACGCCGAGCTCGGCGAGCACGCTCTTGGCGTGCGCGCTGGCGACCAGCATGCCGCCGGAGCCGCGCGCCTGGCGCGCTGCGGCACGGACGAGCTGCTCTGCGTACAGGTTCTGGCTGACCTTCAGCAGCGCCGCGACGATCTCGCGCAACGGCGCCGAGCGATGGGTCGCGAGCACCAGCTCGTCGCCGTACCGCTCCGGCCGCGCGGGCCGCTCGTCGCGGTCGAGCGCCACGCCGCTCACGTCGATGCCGCGCGCCCGCAGGGTCTCGAGCAGCACGGTCGCTGCGTACGTGGTCGGGTTCTCGACCGACACGCGCTCGCGCCAGGGCCCGGCGCCGGCCGGGACGCTGCCGCCGACGACGATGCTGCGCGACGCGCGGTCGCGCTCGACCCACAGGCGCGTCGGAGCTCCCGGCGGCACGGTCGTGGCGCGCAGCGCGAGCGACAGGTAGCCGGTCGCGGGGATCAGTGCCGCCGCCGGCGGCCGTCCCGGTGCGCCGGCGTCGACGACGACCGTCGCGCAGTTCTCGGCGAAGCACAGGCCCGACACCTGGGCGGCGTAGTCCGCGCCCTGGTAGCCCCAGGCCCAGCCCTCGCCCATCAGCTCGTCGGGCTGGCAGTCGTCGTCGCCGAGCACGTCGCCGCGGATCGCGGTGATGCCGTGCGCGGCGACCATCGAGTCGACCATCCGCCCCAGGCTCGCGGCGGGATCGTCGCCCTCGCCGTGGCCGCCGAACGTCGGATCGCCCTGGCCGACCAGCACGAGATCGCCGTGCAGGACGCCGTTCGCGATCGGTCCGGCGGCGACCAGCGACGTCGTGAAGCGGAACTCGGGGCCGAGCGTCCGCAGCGCGACCGCCGCCGTCACCAGCTTCATGTTCGACGCGGTCATGAAGCCGGCGTCCGCGTCGTGCTCGCACAGCGTGCGCCCGTCGTCGAGCGCTCTGGCCAGCACGCCGACGCGGGCCCCGGCGAGCGCGTCGCAGCTCCGCAGCGCCGCGAGCGCCGCCTGCAGCGACCCGGCGGGGTCCGACTGGGCCGGCGCCGGCAACGCGAGGGCGAGCAATGCGAGGGACGGCAGGTGCGGCGGCTTCATGGCTGGTCGGCGGACGGTCCGACCGCCTCGGTGTACCGACAGCGTGCAGGTTGCCGACGGTCGTGCGCGGGGGCGTCGCTTTTCTGGATTTCGCCCACAAGTTCGACGCTGCGGGTGCCGACACAGGCTCGGCAAAGGTGTTTCCCCCAACACGGCGTCGGCCGTCCATCGACGGGCGTCGCCGTGGCGAATCGAGGGTTCCGCAGATGAAGAACCTGAACTTCCCCGGTCTCCCCCGCATCCTCGTGATCGATGACGAGGAGGGCATTCGCGAGGGCCTGCGCGCGTTGCTCCAAGCGGAGGGCGTCGCGGTCGAGACCGCGGAGACGGCCGAGTCCGGGCTGCGCCGCGTCGAGCAGCGCAGCTTCGACGTGATCCTGCTCGACCTGAACCTCCCGGGCGCCGACGGCCTGTCGACGATCACCTCGCTGCGCCGCGGCCCGCACCCGGCGGACGTCGTGATCCTCACCGGGTACGGCACGATCGAGAGCACGGTCGAGGCGATGCGGAAGGGCGCGGCCGACGTCATCGAGAAGCCGATCCAGAAGGACCGCGTGCTCGCGTCGATCCGGCGTTGCCTCGAGACCCGTCAGCTCAAGAACCAGCTCGCGTGGACGCAGGACCGGCTCCGCGAGCTGACGGCGACCGAGCTGATCGGGCTGAGCCCGGAGGTCCATCAGGTCCAGGAGCGCATCGAGCAGGTCAGCCAGGCACCGGACACGACCGTGCTGATCACCGGCGAGAGCGGCACCGGCAAGGAGCTGGTCGCGCGCTGCGTGCACGATTGCAGCGTGCGGCGGCACGGCCCGTTCGTCGCGATCAACTGCGCGGCGCTGAACGAGAACCTGCTGGAGGCCGAGCTGTTCGGCTACGAGGCGGGCGCGTTCACCGGCGCGCGGCGCGAGGGCAAGGAAGGCCTGTTCGCCACCGCGGCGGGCGGCACGCTGTTCCTCGACGAGATCGGCGAGATGGAGAAGTCGCTGCAGGCGAAGCTGCTGCGGGTGCTGCAGGAGCGGACGTTCCGCCGCGTCGGTGGCGTGCGTGACGTCGCTGCCGACGTCCGCATTCTCGCCAGCACGAATCGCGACCTCCGCCGTGCGGTCGAGCAGGGCCTGTTCCGCGAGGACCTGTTCTACCGGCTCAACGTGATGAACATCGAGGTGCCGCCGCTGCGCGCCCGCGTGCAGGACATCCCGCTGCTCGCGCACTTCTTCCTCGACCAGGTCGGCCGCCAGATGGGCAAGCACCTGACCGGCTTCACCGAGGAAGCGCTCGAGACGCTTTGCGAATACCACTGGCCCGGCAACGTGCGCGAGCTCCGCAATGCGATCGAGCACGCGGCGATCGTGTGCGCCGGCGGCATGATCGACGAGGTCCACCTGCCGAAGTTCTCGAGCGGTGCGCCCGACGGCAGCGACGAGATCGCGCGCTCGGCGACGATCCAGCTCGAGAGCTCGAATCTGTCGATCCGCCATCTCGAGAGCCAGCTCGTGTCCAAGGTGCTCGAGCGCACCAATTGGAACATCAGCCGCGCGGCCAACATGCTCGGCATCAACCGCACGACCCTCTACAACAAGATCCGTCAGTACGACCTGGGTCAGCGCCCGTCGCGGGCGCAGCTCGTCGTCTGAGCTGCAGCGATCGACGCGCGGAGCGCCTCGCACCATCCCCGGAGCGCGCATGGACGTCGCACCGATCGAGGTCGAGACGACGGTCGCCGCGGCCGGCTGCGGCCCGGCCGGCGCGGCGGCCGCCGGTCGATCGACTGCGAGCCTGCCGCGCCGCCTGTGCGCGGTGCTCGGGCACGAGCTGCGCAATCCGCTCGCGTCGGCGGTCACGAGCGTCGCGGTGGTCGCCGAGATGACCGACCGCGACGATCCGCGCGCGCGCTTCCTCGCTCGCGCGACCGCGGATCTCGAGCGGCTCGGCGGTCTGCTCGCCGCATGCCTGGAGTTCGGTCGCGGGTGTCGCCCCGCCCGGCGCGCGACGACCGCTGCCGCAGTGTGCGACACGCTGGCCGGCCGCCTGGTGGACCCGCGCGTCGAGGTGCGGCCGACCGCGGTCGCCGCCGGGCTCGACGTCGATCCGGCGCTGCTCGGCCGCGCCGTCGACAACCTGGTCGAGAACGCGCTGGCGGTCGGCGCCGGTCGCGTCGTGGTCACCGTCGTTCCGCGCGGTGCCGCATTGTGCATCGAGGTCGACGACGACGGTCCCGGAGTGCCACCGCCATTGGACGACAGCCTGTTCGAGCCCTTCGTGTCCGGTCGCGGCAGCAGCGGGCTCGGCCTCGCGATCGTCCGCGACATCCTCACCGCGCACGGCGGCATCGCGACGTTCGCCGGTAGCTCGCCGCTCGGCGGCGCGCGCTTCCGGCTCGAGCTGCCGCTGCGGACCGCGGCCGCTGGGGGGCTCGGCGCGTGACCGTGCTGCTCGTCGACGACGAGATCGGCATCCGCGAGGGTCTCGCGACCTGGCTCGGGCTCAAGGGTCTCGCGGTGCGGCAGGCCGACGACGTCGCGACGGCCGTCGCGCTGCTCGCTGCGGAGCGGTTCGACGTCGTCGTCACCGACTGGCAGCTGTGCGGCGAGACCGCGGCGCCGCTGCTCGACGCTGCGCGCGGCGCGGCCTGCCTCGTCGTCAGCGGCTTCCCCGACGACGTCGTCGAGCACGCGGCGATCGTGGAGGTCCTGCACAAGCCGATCCAGCCGGCGGCGCTGCTCGAGGCGATCGGCCGGGCGGCGGTCGTCGCCACGCCGGCGGCGTGCGCCCCCGCGGTGGCGCGCCCCACCGGCGACGCGGCCCTGCCGCGCGACGTCGCGGTGCTCGTCGCGGCGGTGCGCGCGCTGCTCGGCACCGGTGCGGGGTCGCTCGAGCTGCGCGACGACGGTCTGTGCGTCACCGCCTGCGGCCGCCTGCTCGCGGCCGACCCGGAGCTGCGCGCGGCGCTCGCGACGCTGGGCGGCGACCTGCGCTGGTCCGACGGCGGTGCGACGTTCGAGCTGCGCTGGTTCCGCGACGGCCGGCCCGACGGCGTCGCCGCGGTCGTGCGCTGGGACGATCGCGACTGGCCCGCGGGCGTGCCCGTCGCGATCGACCTCGACGGCGCGGACACCGCAGCGCCCGGTCTCGACGTCCGCGGCCTGTTGGCGCTCGCCGCCCGCGGCGCCGGGCGCGGCCCGTCCGGCGGCCCGGCGCCGCTGCTGAACCTGCCGCCGGCTCTCGAGGTCGGCGTGGTTGCCTTGGGACGGGAGGGAGAGCTGCCGAAAAGGTCTCCGGTGGGCCCGCGGATCCCCGCGGAGCTCGACCAGCTGTGGAGGTAGCGATGCGAGAGTCCGACGACGACCGCCAGACCGGAGCCGAGGCGCCCCCCGACGGCCTGTCGCGGCTGATGGGCCAGGGCGCCGACGACAAGGCCCTGCGCCGTCGTCTCGCCCAGCGCGCCCGGCAGGAAGCGGAGCGCGCGCTCGCCGAGTCGGCGCCGGGCGCTCCGGTGATGGACGCGGCGGAACCGCCTGCCGGCGAGCGTACGTTCGAGCCTGCCGTGGCGGTGCCGGAGCCCGCGCCCGGCATGCCGGTCCGACCGCCGGCGGGGCCGGTGCTCGGCGACGACCCGGCCGCGCCGCGCGCGCTGCAGAATGCGCTGATCGTCAGCCTCGTGTTCGTGATCGCCGGACTGTCGCTGCCGTGGCGCGCGTGGTCCGCGGCGCCCGGCGAGCAGCCGCAGCCGACCACGGTCGCGCCGGACCGACCCGCGGAGACCGCTCCGCGGCTGTCGGCGCGCGACGCCGAACTCGGGGTGCCGGGCGACCCCGCCTACCACCAGGCGCTGATGGTCGCGATGGAGGGCGACTACGGGCTCGCCGCGAAGCTCCTCGAGCGCTTCCTCGAGCGGCACCCCGACCTCAATCCGGCGGTCGCCCGCCTCGTGCACGGCCAGCTCGCGATGTATCTGCGGAACTCGGGCGAGCTCGCGGCGGCGCTCGACCACGAGCGCCTCGCGCGGCCCGGCTCGCAGCGCGCCTACCTGGCCGAGGAGCTGCTGCAGGCGGCGCGCGTCGCGGAGCAGCGCGGCGACAGCGAAGCGCTGCGCAGCGCGTATGCGCGGTTCCTGCTGCAGCAGGACACGCTGTCGCCCGGCCTGCGCGCGCTGCTCGGCGAGGCGTGGCTCAAGCTCGGCGACTCGTACCGCGCCGAGGCCGACGCCGCCGCCGGCGAGGAGGCGCGGTGATCGCGCGCGTCGCCTGGCTCGCGTGGGCGGCCGTGCTCTGCGCGAGCGGCGCGGCTCAGGAGGTCGGCGGCACGTTCCGCGTCACGCGCGACGGTGAGCGGGTGACGGTCGCGGCCAACCGGCCGGCCGTGCCTTGCGATCGCGCGCTCGGCGAGCTCGCGACGGCGCTCGGCTGGCGCCTGCGCTGGCAGCTCGACGACCTCGGACCGCGGCTCGCCGACCACCTCGTCGATCTCGCGTTCGGCGGGCTCGACCCGCGGAGCGCGGCGCAGCTGATCGCCGTCGCCGGCGGCGCCGACGTCGTGTTCCACGAGCGCCCGCTCGACGCTGGCGGCACCGCCGTCGAGCTGGTCGTCATCGAGGTCCCCGACGCGGCGAGCGCCGCGGGTCGCCAGCGCCTGCGGCACACGGCACTGCAGTGGTACCGCCGCTACCTCGACAGCGCGGAATCGGCCAGCGATCCGGACTCCACCGCCGCGATCGACGCGCGCATGCAGGTCGCGGCGATCCTGCGGCAGGAGGGCTCGCTCGAGGATGCGACGCGGGTGCTCGAGGAGGTCTACGCGCTCGCGCCGCACGTCGACAAGGCGCCGCGCTCGCTGCTGCGACTCGCCGAGTGCTACTTCGAGCTCGGCCGCAGCGCGACCGACGGCGACGCCTGGTTCCTCGAGTGCGAGCGCACGCTGCAGCGACTGTTCCGGCAGCACGTCGGGAGCCCGGAGACGGTGCGCGGCACGGTGTTGCTCGGGCGCCTGCTGATCGAGCAGGGCCGCTTCGAGGAGTGTGCGCGCGAGCTCGAGCGCCGCGCGCTCTACCTCGCGCAGAACCAGGAGATCGTCGATGTCTACCTGCTGCGTGCGACCGCCTGGTTCCGCCTCGACCGCGCCGACGAGTGCGAGGCCGCGCTCGCCACGCTCGACGGCGCGTTCCGCGTCGCGAGCCTCGCGCGCGAGCAGCAGGCCGATCACGAGCTCCTCGCCGGCTTCGTGGCGTCGCAGCTGCACCCCGAGCGGCCCGACGACGCCGAGCGCCACCTGCGGCGGTTCTTCGACCTCAGCGCGCCCGACGATCCGCGGCGCGCGGTCGCGCTGGTGATGATCGGGCAGGCCTACCTCGAGCAGCAGCGCTTCCTGCAGGCGCGCGCCGCGGCGGTCGCCGCGCGGCGCGAGCGCGACGGGTTGGATCGATGCTGGGCGCGGCGCTCGAGCGAGCTGTGGGCCGCGAGCCTGCTCGCGGTCGGCGACGAGGATCGCGCGCTGCTCGAGCTCGAGCTCGACGTGCGCAAGGACCCCGACGGCGAGGCCGAGCTCGGCGTCTATCTCGCGCAGCTGTTCATGGCGCGCGGCCGCTACCGCAAGGCGGTCGGCGTGCTGGAGAAGATCGCCGAGCGCGGTGACGAGCTCGGCGACCGCGCCCGCCTGCTGCAGATCGAGGCGCTCCACGCGCAATGTCGGGAGACCGGCATGCTCGAGGCGTTCCCGGCGCAGGCGCTGCCGATCGCGCGCCGCATGACGAGCCGGGAGCTCGAGCCGCGCATCGCGGAGATCTTCGGGTCGGTCTACGACGCGCTCGGCGATGCCGAGCGGGCCGCGGACGCGTGGCGGGGGGTGCTGCGATGACGCGCGGCGTCGCCGTCGGCATCCTGCTGTCGCTCGCGCTCCTGGCGGGCCTGCCTGCGCAGACCCGGTCGGCGGAGCGCGGCGACCGCGAGCGCCTGCTGAGGTCGCTGCGCGACCGGCTCGCCGAGGCGCAGCTCGCGCAGGAGCGCCTGCTCGACGCGCGCATCCGGGTCGACCTCGGGCTGCAGGTCGACGATCCGCTGCTGCGCGTCGACGAGCACACCCTCGAGGTCGCGCGGTTCGGCGGCCGTACCCAGCTCGACGCCGGCCGGGCCGAGGTCGAGCGGCTCGCGCGCCGTCACGCGGAGCTCCGCGAGCAGGTCGCCACGGCGCGCGAGGCGGTCGGGCGGCGCCCGTCCGGCGCGCTCCCGGCGCCGTCGGGCGTCCCGCGGCCGGCGGACCTGCGCGAGCTGGTCGATCGCGCCCGCGCGGCGCTCACCGGTGGTGACGCGGACGAGTCGGCGCGCTCGGCCGAGGCGGACGACGGCGGGCCGGCCGCGCCGGCGGCGGTGCGCCGGCCGCCGGTGACGACCGGCCCCGACCACGTGATCGCCGGCATCGAGGACCGCGCGCGCCTCGGCCACGCGCTCCTGCGCGTCGGTGTCGGGCTGCTCGCCGACGCCGCGCGGCGCGACCGCGACGGCGACGCGGACGGCGCGGCCGAGCTGCGGCGAGCCGCGGAGCGGCGCCTGGCGGACGCCCTGACCGAGCTCGCGGCGGCCTGCGCCGGTCCCGAGCCGCACCCGCGCGACCGCTTCGCGCTGGCGCGCTGTCTCGAGCAGGTGGGCGACCGCGTCGCCGCCGAGAACCTCTACATCGACATCATGGCGCGCGACCAGCAGCGCGCGCCGGACGGCTCGCGCAGCTACGGCACCTGGGGTCGGGCGGCGGCGACCGCGCTCGCGGTGATGCGCTGGCTCGCCGACACCGGCGACTGGCAGCCGCGGCGCGACCCGCGAACCATCGATCTCGGAGCGGCGAAGTGACGAACGCCGAGCTGCTCGAGGGCTTCGCCGGATTCGTGTCGGCCGCTCGCCGCCTCGAGGAGCGCTACGCGCGGCTCGAGGAGCGCGCCGCGGCGGTCGACCTCGAGCTCGCCCGTACCAACGAGCGGCTGTCGGCGACGCTCGACGAGCGCGAGCGCGTGTTCTGCGCGCTGCCGGTCGGGGTCGCCGCGGTCGATGCGCGCGGCGACGCGATCTGGAGCAACCCGGAGGCGGACCGGCTGCGCGCGCTGTTCGACGTCGCGCGCTGGAGCGCGATCGCGGACGGCGAGCACCGGCTCGGTGCGGTCACCGTGCGCGTGCGGCGCGCCGAGCTGCCGCAGCGCGGCGAGCTGATCGTGCTCGAGGATCGCACGCGGGTCGTCGATCTCGAACGCGAAGTGCAGCGGCTGGACCGCCTGGCCGGGCTCAGCGAGCTGGCGCTCGGCGTCGCGCACGAGATCCGCAATCCGCTCAATGGTGTCCTCGGCTATGCGTCGCTCATGCGCCGCTGCGACGACCCGCAGCGGCTGCGTTCGTTCGCCGACCGGCTCGCGGAGGGCGTCGAGCAGGTCGACGCGATCGTGGCCGCGATGCTCGAGTTCGCGCGTCCCGTGCGGCAGTCTGATCCGTGCCTGACGTCGTTCGCCGTCGTCGTCGAGCGCGCGACCGCCGAGGCTGCCCTGCCGTCGCGCAGCGTGACGGTGACCGGCGCCACGGGCGAGGCGTGCGATGCCATCGCGCTCGGCCGCGTCCTGGCCAACCTCCTGCGCAATGCCAAGGAGGCCGCAGCCGACCGCGAGCCGGCCGTGCGGGTCGACGCCGCGATCGCCGGCGACGAGCTGACGGTGACCGTCGCCGACGACGGCCCCGGCATTCCCGCGGAGCTCGCGGGGCGGCTGTTCGAGCCGTTCGTCACGTCGAAAGCGACCGGCCACGGCCTCGGGCTGGCGCTCGCGGCGCGCGTGCTGTCGTTCCTCGGCGGCAGCATCGAGCTGGTCCGCGCCGACGGTGGCGCGGTGTTCCGCGTGCGCCTGCCGCGCGCGGTCGCCGGGAGGCCGCGGTGAGCGAACGGGTCCTGGTCGCGGACGACGAGGCGATCAGCCGGGACTACCTCGGCGACGCGCTCGCCGTGCTCGGCTTCGACGTCCGCTGCGTGCCCGACGGCGAGGCCGCCGCGCAGGCGCTCGCGGAGCGGGAGTTCGACGTCGTCGTCACCGACCTGCGGATGCCGGGTCGGGACGGCGCGGCGGTGCTGCGCATCGCCAAGCAGCAGGACCCCGACCGGCCGGTCGTGCTGGTGACCGCGCACGGCACGCTGCACGTCGCGCTCGACCTGCTGCGGGCGGGCGCCGACGACATCCTCGAGAAGCCGCTGACGGTCGAGGAGCTCGAGCTGTCGCTGACGCGCGTGCGGGAGGCCGGGAGGCTGCGGCGCGAGAACCGCTTCCACCGCGGGCGCTCGGTCGGCGATGCCGCGGACACGGTCGCCGTCAGCCGCGCGATGCGGGACGTGCTCGCGATGGTCGATCGCGTCGCGACCAGCGATGCGACCGTGCTGGTGCTCGGCGAGAGCGGCACCGGCAAGGAGCGCGTCGCCGCCGAGATCCACCGGCGCAGCGGGCGCGCCGAGGGCCCGTTCGTCAAGATCAACGCTGCCGCGGTGCCGGAGGGGCTCGTCGAGAGCGAGTTCTTCGGGCACGAGGCCGGCGCGTTCACCGGGGCGGCCAGCCGGCGCCGCGGCGTGTTCGAGCTCGCGTCGGGCGGCACGCTGTTCCTCGACGAGATCGGCGACATGCCGCCGCCGCTGCAGGCGAAGCTGTTGCGAGCGATCCAGGACGGCGAGATCTGCCGCGTCGGCGGCAGCCGCGCGATCCACGTCGACGTGCGGCTCGTCGTGGCCACGCACCGCGACCTCGCGCAGGACGTGCGCGACGGGCGGTTCCGGGAGGACCTGTACTACCGTCTGGCGGTGGTCCCGCTGACGGTGCCTCCGCTGCGCGCGCGCCGCGACGACGTGCTGCCGCTCGCCGAGCGATTCGTCGCGCGCGGTGTGCGCATCGCCGCCGACGCCCGCGCCGTGCTGGAGTCCCACGACTGGCCCGGCAACGTCCGCGAGCTCCAGAACGTCGTGCAGCGCGCGTCTCTGTTGTGCGAAGGGGGCGAGATCGGCGCCGCGCTGCTGCGGCAGTGGATCCGCAGTGGTCCGGTGACACCGCAGAGCGCCGACCCCTCCGCCGGCGATCCGATCGAGAGCCTCGTCGGGCGCAGCCTCGACGAGGTCGAGCGCGCGCTGATCCACCGCACGCTGGCGCGCTGCGACGGCAATCGCACGCGCGCTGCCCGCGTGCTCGGCATCGGCGTGCGGACGCTGTTCAACAAGCTGCGCACCTGAGCGGGCCGGGTGCACCGCGCTCGCGTCAGGTCCGGGCGCCGTCGGCCTGGCCCGGATGATCCACGAGATGCCTGCTGCGGTCACGCAAGACGCTGGCTGGCGTCGTCGTCGAGCCGAACCCGCGCTCGACGTGTCGCACGAACACGCCTGCGCGCGGAACCGACTCGACTCCTCGCCAGCCAGCGTCTTGCGCAACCTCGCGACGGGATCTCGTGGATCATCCGGGCTCTGTCGCGACCTCGATCGCGCGGATCGCGAGCTCGCGGCCGGCGGTCAACTCGACGACCAGCGTGGCGCACTCGGGGCAGCGCAGGCTGCGCCAGTCGGGCAGCTCGACCTCGCGCCCGCACTGCGCACACCGGCCGCGGGCCTCGACGTCCTCGATGTGCAGCGCCGCGCCGGCGAGCGGCGTGCCTTCGGTGGCGACGTCCCAGGCGAAGTCGAGCGACTCGCGCACGACGCCGGCGAGCCGGCCGAGCTGCAGATGCACTGCGAGCACGCGTGGGGTGCCCGCGCGGAGCGCGGCGTCCTCGGCGCTGCGGAGGATCTGCAGGGCGATCGACAGCTCGTGCACGCGGTGGCCCGGTGGTCGGCACTGACCGGTGGGGCTCCAGCGAAAACCCCGTGCGAGCCGCGTCGTTTCACCGGTTCTGGGCCGCGCGCGCCCGTCCCGTGTCGGGCGGGGTCGCCGAGCGGTCCGCGATGCGGAGGCAGGCGATGTGCGGTGACGACGTGCGCGGTGCGGGTGGTGTCCGGATCCTCGGTCCGGCGACGGCGGGTCGCGGCGTCCTGCTCGGCGCACACGACCATGGCGGCGCGGCCGGGGACCACGCCGGCCACGTCCACGAGCGCGGTGTCATCGAGCTGGAGCAGCGCGTGCTCGCCAAGAACGACCGCCTCGCCGAGCGCGTGCGCGGGGTGCTGCTCGGCAAGGGGATCCTCGGGCTGAACCTGGTGTCGTCGCCGGGCAGCGGCAAGACGAGCCTGCTGGAGCGCACGCTGCGCGAGCTGGACCTGCGCGCGGCGGTGCTGGTCGGCGATCTCGCCACCGACCACGACGCGCGCCGCCTGCAGACGACCGGCGCGCAGGCCGTGCAGATCACGACCGGCAACGTGTGCCACCTCGACGCCCACATGGTGCTGCACGGCCTCGAGCGCCTCGACCTCGGCGGCCTCGACGTGCTGTTCCTCGAGAACGTCGGCAACCTCGTGTGCCCGGCGTCCTTCGATCTCGGCGAGGACCACCGCGTCGTGCTGACGTCGGTCACCGAGGGCGAGGACAAGCCGACGAAGTACCCGACGATCTTCCTCGGCGCCGAGCTCGTGCTGGTCACGAAGACCGACCTGTGCGAGGTCCTCGAGGTCGACACCGCGCGCATCCACGCCGCGGTCGCCGAGGTCGCGCCGGCCGCGCGCGTGCTGGACGTGTCGTCCCGCAGCGGTGACGGCCTGGCCGCGTGGTACGAGTTCGTGCGCGCGGCGGCCGCGGCGAAGCGGGCGCGCTCACTCTAGTGTTCCGACGCCGCCATCCGCGGCATCTTGGAGCGGGCTTCTGAAGCCCCTCGCCACGTTGCGCCACCTCGACGATTCCACCGATTCGCCTGCGGCGGCGCGCCTCGCGAGGGACTCTTGCCGACCCATCGCAATCCGTCGGTCTCGAGGGCGGTTCCGTCTGGGGCATCACCGAGCATCTGCAATCGGATTCGGAGCGTGCCATCCGGTTCCGCAGCGGTCCGGATAGCACCTGATGTATCAATACAATATACATGGGGCCTCGGTGTCGTCCACAATGGGATAGCACCGTAGGGGCTTGTTCCGTCAGGGTCGATACCGGACATGCATTGGGGACGTCCTGTCGAAATTCGTGTCCGACGAGAAGCGTCCTGCTGGTCCGTTCGGTTCCGGTGCTCACCGACTCCGTGTTCGCTGCGCTCCGGGCCGATCGACAGCCCGGCGGGCCGTATGGTCCGCCGTCGTGGCGTCGTCCACCGCGCGGGGCTGCGCCGCACATCGACCGACCGCGCGCGGACACGCGCTCCCCCAAACGGCCGGGCCACTCCGGCCGTCCCGGAGGTGTCGACGTGAGGTTCGTCGCATCCGACGGAGTCGTTCGGCTCGCGGACGCACTCGCGAGCCAGTTCGATCTCTTCGCGCCGCGCGAGGTCGACGGAAAGCTGGTCCTGGCGCGGCTGTCCGAGGCGGTCGGAGACCGCCCGCCGCCAGCGTGGAACGCGTTCCGCCTGCCGGACTCGCTGAAGCCGCTGTGGTTCCAGTCCGGGAAGATCCTGTCGCGGTGGACCCGCGATGGACCGGTGCCGGGCCCCGTGCCGAGGCCGCGCGCGGTGTTCGGTGCGAAGGCCTGCGACCTGCGTGCGCTCGCGATCCTCGACCGCGTGCTGCGCGAGCATGACTTCAAGGAGCCCGCCTGGTGTGCGGCGCGCGAGCAGAACTTCATCGTCGCCGGTGACTGCAGCGACGCCGCGCCGAGCTGCTTCTGCACGATGTTCGGCGAGCAGCCCTGGCCGCGCGATGGCTACGACCTGTCGCTCAGCCCGGTCGACGGTGGCTTCATCCTCGTGGCCGGCTCGGAGCGTGGCCAGGAGGTGCTCGAGGCGGCGTTGCCCGACGCGCCCCCGCCGACGCGGGCACAGACCGCCGAACGCGACGAGATTCGCGCGGCGCTGCAGGAGCGCATCATCGCCCAGAACGAGCAGTACGCGACCCACGACCCGTTCGAGACGTCCATCGAGAAGCAGCTCCGCACGCGCATCTGGGGGCGGCTCGCGGCGACCTGCGTCGAGTGCAACGCGTGCAACATCGTGTGCCCGACGTGTCACTGCTTCCTGCTGTTCGACCGCGCCGAGGGTGCGGGCGCCGTGCGGTTCAGCCAGTGGGACTCCTGCTTCCACGCCGGCTACGCACGCATGGCGGGCGGCGGGACGCCGCGGCTGCAGCTCGTCGAGCGGTTCAAGAACCACTACTTCCACAAGTTCGTGTCCTTCCCCCGCAACTGGGGCATGACCGCGTGCACCGGATGCGGTCGTTGCATCGACGCGTGCATGGGTCGCATCGACAAGCGGGCCTGCCTGCGCCGCCTGGAGACCGAGTGGATGCCGAGCGAGGTGCTTGCCGATGTCGAATGACGCGACGAACCACTTCGTGCCGGTGGCGGCGGAGCTCCTCGACGTGATCGTCGAGACGCCGACGATCCGGACCTTCGTGCTGCGCCCGGCCCGCCCGCTGCGGTTCCGGGCCGGCCAGTTCGTGCAGCTCGAGCTACCGGGGCTCGGCGAGGCGCCGTTCACGCCGTCGTCGTCGCCGCAGGAACCCGAGCGGATCGAGATCACCGTGCTGCGCACCGGGCTCGTGACCGACGCGCTGCACCGCCTCGAGCCGGGTGCGCGGCTCGGGCTGCGCGGTCCGTTCGGCCGCGGCTATCCGGTCCGTCGCTTCCCCGGCCAGGACGTGCTCGTGGTCGGCGGTGGCGTGGGTCTCGCGCCGCTGCGGTCGCTGCTGCACCACCTGTTCGCGGACCCCCAGTCGGCCCGCCGGGTGTCGATCCAGTACGGAGCGCGCAGCCCCGCCGAGCTGTGCTTCCGCCGGCAGTACGACGACTGGGCGCGGCGCGACCGCGTGACGTTCCGCGCGACGATCGACCGGCCCCACGACGACTGGGACGGCCACGTCGGGCTCGTCACGACGCTGCTCGACGACCTCGACCTCGACCCGGCGACCACCTACGCGGTGTCCTGCGGCCCCGAGGTGATGTTGAAGTTCGTCGCCTGGAAGCTGCGCGACATCGGCTTCCCGGCGGAGCGCATCTACCTGTCGATGAACCGCAGCATGTCCTGCGGCATGGGGCTGTGCGGGCGGTGCAACATCGGCCCGTACTACCTGTGCAAGGACGGTCCGGACCTGTGCTACGCGGACATCGAGGACATTCCGTACGCGCTGGGGTAGTCGGATGACGGACGCCGTTCGCAGCATCTGCCCGTTCTGCTCGATGGGCTGCACCCTGCTGATCCGTTCGGCGGGCCACGGCCCCTATGTCGGCGAGCCCACGCTGCCGACGCTCGACTACGACACCGAGGGCGCCTTCAACCGCGGCTCGCTCTGCGGCTGTGGCAACCTGTCGCTCGAGCTGTGCTCCCACCCGCGACGGTTCGAGTCGCCGCGCATGCGCGATGCCGCCGGCGTGCTGCAGGAGGTCACCTGGTCGAAGGCGCTCGACGAGATCGCGGCGCGGCTCGGCGCGATCCGGCGCGAGTCCGGGCCTGGGTCCGTCGGCCTGTGGCTCGCGCCGAGCCTCTCCAACGAGGATGCCGAGCGGGTCGCCCGCTTCGCACGGCTGCTCGACGTCCCCAATGTCGACTCGGGGTTGCCCGAGGATCAGGCGCTGCTCGGCGGGATCGAGCGCGCCGGCGTCAGCGTCGAGCGCGTCGAACGGATCGAGCAGCTCGCCGGGGCCACCGCGATGCTGTGCGTCGGCGACGTGCTGACGCTGGCGCCGTGCCTCGCGAAGCCCGTGCTCGACGCGCGCTACGACCGGCGCCAGAACCTCCTCGGCACGCTCGCCGGTGCGCGCAGTCGGACGACCTGGTTCGGCAAGCCGGACCTCCGGTGTGCCCCGGGCGGTGAGACTGCGGCATTGGCGCTGATGTTGCACGTGGCGCTGCTCGGCGGGCATGGCCGGGGTGTCCCCTGGCGGCAGTCCGCGCTCGACGGTCTGGACGCGATCGGCATCGCGACGCTCGAGCGGGCTGCGGCACTGCGACGCGATGCGGTCGCGTCGCTCGTCGACGCGCTCGCCGAGCGCCCCGGCACGGCGATCCTGATCGGTGTCGGCTTCGCGGACCGCGCGCGGCCCGACCTCGCTGCCGGACTCGCGGCGATGCTCGCCGCGGTCACCGACAGCCGGCTGCTGGCCGTCCCGCAGGGGGCGAACGCGGTCGGGGTCCGGCGCGCGTTGCGCGCGGAGGGCTATCCCGATCGCGCCGGCCTGACCGGCCCCGAGATGCTCGAGGCCGCGCTGACCGGCGAGCTACGCGCGCTGCTGCTGTTCGGGCTGGACCCGATCGCGGCGACGCCCGGCCACCTCGCGCGGTCCGCGCTCGGCCGGCTCGACTTGTTGGTCGCCGCCGACGTGCTCCCGAATCGTGCGACCCACCGCGCGGACTTCGTGCTGCCGGCGTGCGTCGCAGGTGAGAAGCACGGCCACTTCACCAATGCCTTCGGCGCCGATCTGGAGCTCGGCGTCGCGCTTCGCCCCCCGGGCGAAGCCCGGACCGAGGCGTTCCTCATCGGCGAGCTCGAGCGGCGGATGCTCGGCGGAGCCGCGATCCGCCGCGTTCCGGAGCCGGAGCAGCGGCCCGGCGCGCTGGAGCAGAAGTCCGGCGGCGGGCTGTTCGCGGATCTCGACCTGTTCCTGCGGCTGCAGGAGCGCGAGCACACCGGACGCGAGGTCGGCACGCATCTGCTGCTCGGGCGCGCCGACCCGGCGCAATCCGGCGACGGCTCGTGGACGCGACACCTTTCGTGGCCGCAGCACGACACGCCGCGGCCGGAGGTGTCGCTGGCAGTGGAGGACGCGGCCGAGCTGGGCGTCCGCACCGGCGACCAGGTGCGGCTGCGCAGTCCCGGTGCCGAAGTCGTGCTCGCCGTCCGGACCGAGCCGCGCCTCCCGAGGCACGTCGTGCTCGCGCCCGGCAGCGAGCCCGGGGTCCGCGATCTGCTGCGCTGGCGGCTCGATCCGGCCCTGCGACAGATCGCCCTCGATCCGGTGCGGGTGTCGGTGGAGCGGGTCGACGGAGGCCAGCCATGACCAGCGCGATCAGCGAACGGAAGGTCACGAAGCGCATCGTCCTGGACCTCGACCGGTGCACCGGCTGCCGCGCCTGCGGAGCCGCCTGCCACGTCGGCCATCACGGCCAGACCAACCTCGTGCCCGGCGTGGTCGCCGATGCCGCGGTCCTGCCGGTGCACTGCCGGCATTGCGAGCATGCCGCGTGCGTCGAAGCGTGTCCGACGGGCGCGCTGTATCGCGAGGAGCACGGCTTCGTCCGGCGAGCCGAGGTGCTGTGCATCGGCTGCCGCTCGTGTTCGTTCGCGTGTCCGTTCGGGGCGATCGGCGACGAGTTCGTGCGGCACGTGTCCCCGAAGTGCGATCTGTGCGTCGATCGCGTCGTCGCCGGTGGCGTGCCGCGCTGCGTCGCTTCGTGCACGTCGGGGGCGCTGTCGTTCGTGGAGCTGGAGGAGACCGTCGGCACGCCGGAGTACGTGGGCGGACGAATCCGCTCGCGCGGCACGACCAGGAGGGCTTGAGCATGGTACAGAGCGAGAACACCGACATCGCGGCGGTCCTCCGTGAGGCCACGGATCTCGAGCATCACGGTCACATCGACGAGGCGATCGCGGGCTACGAGCGGGCGCTCGAGCTGGCCGAGCGACCCGAGGTCATGGTGCACCTCGGCAATCTCTACAGCTGCACCGGGCAGCTACAGCAGGCGATCCGGGTGTTCGGTCGCGTGGTCGAGCTGCTGCCGGGGTTTCCGGGGGGCCACTATGGCCTCGGGCTGAACTACTACCGCTCCGCGCGCGTCCCGGAGGCCATCGCGCAGTTCCGGGAGGTGATCGAGCTCGACCCGCGCTGGGTGACCGCGCGCTACTGGCTCGGCCTCGCCTACCTGCACCGCGGCCAGGTGGAGGACGCGATGCAGGCCTGGCGGCAGCTCCTGGAGATCGCCCCCGACTTCACCGTCGGCTGGTACCACCTCGGCCTCGCGGCCGCGCAGCAGGGCGACCACGACCAGACGCTCGCGGCGTTCGCCCGCGTACTCGAACGCAATCCGCGCTCCTGCGTCGCGCACTACCACTCGGGGATCGCCTGGTTCCGCAAGGGCAACCTCGACTCCGCGATCGACGAGTTCCAGAAGGTCCTCGAGATCAATCCGAACGACCAGCGGGCGAAGGACAACCTGCGCTCGCTGGAAGACATGCGGCTGCGGTTCTCGTGACCGACGGAGGTGACATGGGCGCGATCGCGGAATGGGTCTTCCACCTGCTGGTCTTCCCCGGCGTGCTGTTCTCGGTGACGCTCGGTCTCGTGCTCGTCTGGCTCGAGCGCAAGGTCACTGCGCTCGTGCAGTGGCGGAAGGGACCGCCGCTCGCACAGCCGTTCTGGGACGTCGTCAAGCTGTTCGGCAAGGAGACCATCCTGCCCGCGGACAGCGTACCGCGGGCATTCCTGGCGATGCCGCTGGTCGCGTTCGCGGGCGCCGGCGTCGCGGCGTCGCTGGTCTGGCTGCCGCTGCTCGGCCTGGCCGAGCGCCCGGTGGGCGATCTGATCGTCGTCCTCTATCTGCTGGCGATGCCGAGCCTCGCGCTGATCCTCGGTGCGAGCGCGTCCGGCAATCCGCTCGCGGCGATCGGTGCGAGCCGGGACGTCAAGCTGCTGCTCGGCTACGAGCTGCCGTTCGTCGCCGCGTTGCTCGTCGCGGCGTTCCAGGTGCGCGACGTCGACGGCGCACAGGTCAGTGCGGGGACGCTGTCCCTGGAGGGGATCCTGGCGTTCCAGCAGCAGGTCGGCAGCGTGCTGGCGAGGCCGTCCGGGCTGCTCGCCTTCCTGGCGGCGATCATCTGCGTGCAGGCCAAGCTCGGCAGGGTGCCGTTCGACGTCGCCGAAGCGGAGACCGAGATCGGCGAGGGTGCGCTGCTGGAGTACGGAGGCGTCGGCCTCGGCTTGTTCAAGCTCGCGCACGCCCTGCAGCTCGCGACGCTGCCCGCGCTGCTCGTCCTGGTGTTCTGGGGTGGTCTGACGGCGACGGTCTGGGGTGTGCTCGCATTCGCCGGCAAGGTGTTGGCGATCGTCGTGGTCGTCGTGCTGGTCGAGAACACCAATCCGCGTGTGCGCATCGACCAGGCATTGCGGTTCTTCTGGGGGCCGGTCGCGCTGGTCGCGCTCGTGGCCCTGCTGGCGGCCCGTTTGGGTTACTGACGCTGGGGCTGATGACGCTGGGGTCAAGGCGATGCTGACGAAGTCGATCTTCACGCGCGCACTGAAGCGGAGCCCCTGGGTCTTCCACGTGGGGACCTCGGGCTGCAACAACTGCGACATCGAGATCGCGGACTGCCTGACGCCGCGCTTCGACGTCGAGCGATTCGGCATCAAGCTGGTCGGCAGTCCACGGCACGCGGACGTCATGCTGATCTCGGGCCCGGTCTCGCGGGCCTGTCGCGAGGTCCTGCAACAGGCCTGGCTCGACATGCCCCAGCCGCGCCTCGCCGTCATGGTCGGCGTCTGCGCCTGCAGCATGGGCGCCTACAAGGACGCCTACAGCGTCAGCGGTCCCCCGGACAAGGTGCTCCGCGAGGTCGATCCGGACGCGCGGTTCGTCTACGTGCCGGGGTGCCCCCCGAAGCCCGAGACGATCGTCATGGGCATCGTGAAGCTCCTGGGCAGCCTGTGAGAGCCGAGCCGTGGAGCGGAGATTCGCACAGAACGGAACCCGGAACCAGCAACGCGGAAGCAGTAACGCAGGATCAGTAACGCGGAACCAGGAGAAGCGGACATGACGACGGCGAGCGAACTCGCGACGGAGCTCCAGCGGATCTTCGGTGACGCCGTGGACTGCGTCGCCCGGTCGCCTCGACGGCTCTACGTCGGCGTTCCACCCGAGCGGCTGCTCGAGGTGTTCGAGCAGCTGCGCGCGTGGCATCCCGGATTCCGGCTCGCGACGTCGACGGTCCTCGATCTGCGCGAGGAGATCGGCGTCTTCCACCACTTCGCGATCAACGGCGAGAGTCTGGTCGTGACGCTGAAGGTGATGGCCCGGAAACCGGATCCGAGCGTGCCGTCGCTCGCGCCACGCATTCCCGCAGCCAACTGGATCGAGCGGGAGATGCACGACCTGACGGGCGTCCGCTTCGTCGGCCACCCCGACCCGAGACGCCTCGTCAAGGCCGCCGCGTTCCCCGACGTGCACCCGCTGCGCCGCGACTTCGATCCGGTGGCATTCAAGGAGGAGATCGGTGAGCACCTCGACTACTGAACCCCGCGCCGCCGGAGCGGACGACCGCAGCGTCGTGCAGATCGGTCCGTTCCATCCGCTTCTCGAGGAGCCGGTGGGCTTCGAGCTGACCGTCGAGGGCGAGCGCGTCGTCGCCGTCGATGCCCGGATGGACTACATCCACAAGGGGATCGAGCGCCTCGCGCAGCAGCGCACCTACGACATGATCCCGATCCTGCTCGAGCGGATCTGCGGGATCTGCAGCGTGACGCACTCGGTGTGCTTCTGCAATGCCGTCGAGGATCTGCTCGGTGTCGAGCCGCCACCGCGCGCGCGCTACATCCGCACGATCATCGGTGAGCTGGAGCGGGTGCACAGCCACCTGCTGTGGGTCGGGCTGGCCGGTCACTTCATCGGCTACAACACCGTGTTCATGTGGGCGTGGAAGTATCGCGAACCCGTGTGCGACGTGTTCGAGATGCTGACCGGCCACCGCCAGAACTCCGCGATCCCGCTGGTCGGCGGCGTGCGCCGCGACCTTCGTGTCGAGTATCTGCCCGAAGCACGCCGCGTGCTCGACGAGCTCGACGGCCAGGTGCGGATGCTGACGGAGGCCGTCCTCGACGACCCGGTGCTCGCCGCGCGGCTGCGCGGCGTCGGCGTGCTGACGCCGCAGCAGGTCGTCGACTACGGCGTCGTCGGCCCGACGGCGCGCGCGTCGGGGGTCGCGACGGACGTGCGGCGCGACGATCCGTACGCCGCGTACGGCGAGCTCGACTGGCAGGTGATCACGGCACCCGAGGGCGACGTGTTCGCGAAGGCCGTCGTGCGGCTGCTGGAGCTCGCGGAGAGCATCAAGATCCTGCGCCAGGCGTTCGACCGGCTGCCCGGAGGTGACCTGTCGCTCGGCATTCGTCACGTGCCGGCCGGCGAGGGTATCGGACGCTACGAGGCCCCGCGTGGTGAGGACGTCCACTACGTGCGCAGCAACGGCACCAACATGCCGGAGCGATTGAAGGTCCGCGCGCCGTCGTTCACGAACATCGCGTCGTTCCAGGCCTCCTGCATCGGCGCGTCGATCGCCGACGTCACCATCACCCTGGCGGCGTGCGATCCGTGCTACTCGTGCACGGAGCGCACGATCGTCGTGCGCGACGCTGCAGGTGGCGAGGCTCGCGCGGTCGGCGACCTGATCGCCCGCAGCCAGCGCGAGACCCGGCGCATCGCGGCGGAACTCGGTCGCCCCGCGGATCTGGTGCTGCCCGCCGGAGGTGCCCGATGAACGCTCTGCTGCTCCCGATCGTGGTCCCTCTGCTCGCCGGCGTGCTGGCGCTGTTGGTGCCGCCGGCCTGGCGTGCGTGGCGTGCGGTGATCGGCGCTCTGGGCGCGGTCGCCGGCTGCGCGGTGTCGTGGTCGATCGTCGGCTCACGCGCCGGCTTCGCCGTCGCGGGCTTCGCGGTCGGACCGCTGCCGCTCGACGTCGTGCTGCGCGCCGACGGGTTCTCGGGCTGGGCGGTCGGCTTCGCCGCGACCATGGCGCTCTTGTGTGCGGTCTACTCGATCGGCTGGTATCGCGAGCGGGGCGGCGCACCGGGGCATCACTACGCCTGGATGCTGATCGCCTCGTCCGGCGCGGCGACCGTGCTGCTCGCCGACCAGCTCCTGCTGCTGGTCGTCGGCTGGGAGGTCGTCACGCTGTGCCTGTTCCTCCTGGTGATCGGCGGTCGGGCCGAGGGCAGCGAGGGTGCCGCGAAGGCGTTCGTGATGCTGGGGCTCGGCGACCTCGCGCTGCTGTGCGGTGTGGTGTTGATCGCGCTGTCGCAGCAGCAGGCCGGCGTCGAGCGGCCGCTCGAGATCTCGGCACTGCGCGCGGCACCGCTCGGGACGTCCAGCGGCCCGCTGATCGTCGCGTGGCTCCTGCTGTTCTCAGCGGCGATCGCGAAGGCCGGCGCCATGCCGCTGCACACGTGGATCCCGACCATGGCGAAGGGCTCGAACCCCGTGGTCATGGCCTTCCTGCCCGGCTCGATCGACAAGGTGCTCGGCATCTACCTGCTGGCCCGGATCTCGCTCGACTGGTTCGAGACGTCCGCCGCGCTGCGGATGGTCGTCATGTCGGTCGGCGTCGTCACGATGCTCGGCGCCGTGTTCATGGCGATGATCCAGCACGACCTGCGTCGGCTGCTCGCCTACCACGCCGTCAGCCAGGTCGGCTACATGCTGCTCGGCATCGGCACCGGCACGGTGATCGGCGTGATCGGCGGTGTGTTCCACATGCTCAATCACGCCATCTACAAGGCGTGCTTGTTCCTCGGTGCCGGTAGCGTCGAGCGCGAGACCGGAACGGCGGACCTCGCGCGACTCGGCGGGCTCGGGCGGACCTTCCCGGTCACCTTCGCCTGCATGTTCGTCGCCGCCCTCGCGATCTCGGGCATCCCACCGCTGAACGGCTTCGCGTCGAAGTGGCTCGTCTACCAGGGCTGTGTCGCGGCCGATCAGCCGCTGTTCCTCGTCGCGGCGGTGTTCGGCTCGGCGCTGACCCTCGCGTCGTTCGTCAAGGTGCTCCACTCGGTGTTCTGCGGTCCGCGCGCCGCGCACCTCGGCGATGCCCGCGAGACCTCGAGCCCCGGTGTCCTGCTCCCGCTCGGGACGCTGGCCGCGGCCTGCGTCCTGCTCGGCGTCCTGCCCGGCGCGGTGCTCGACGGGTTCGTCGGTCCGGTGGTCGGGCTGGCGCCGGACGGCGCGGTCAGCGGTGCGTCCGCGCTGCAGGGCGACCCCGCGACTTGGCTGCCGGTCGGCGCGCCGCCGGAGGTGATCGCCGCCGCGGCGCCGCGCTTCGCGATGTCGTCGTTCGCGCCGTGGCTGGTCGCCGGACTGCTGCTCGGCGTCGCAGTCGTCGCCGCGTTCGCCGGCTCGCTCGGTCGCTCCGGGGCGCCGCGCGTGCGACCGACGTTCATCGGCGGTGAAGCGCTCGACCGAGAGCGGCACCGGTTCGTCGGCACCGGGTTCTACCGCACGGTCGAGGAGCTGCCCGTCCTGCGTCCGGTGTTCCGGCGTGGCGAGCGCGGCGGCTTCGATCCGTACGAGGTGTCGATCGGGTTCGGACGCCCCGTCGTCGCGCTGCTGAGACGTCTGCACAGCGGGGTGCTGACCGACTACTGCGCCTGGTGCTTCGCGGGGACCGCCGTTCTGTTCGTGGCGCTGCTGTTCGGGAGATGACCATGGACGTCGTGCTCATCGCACTGCTCGTGCTGCTGGTGGTCGGGTCGCTGATCGCGCTCGAGCTGCGCAATCTGCTGTCGGCGGTGATCGCGGTCGGCGTGGTCGGACTCGGTCTGTCGATCGTGTTCCTGCTGCTCGGCGCACCCGACATCGCCATCACCCAGGTGGTCGTCGAGGTGATCGTCGTCACCGTGCTGATCCGGTTGACGGGCCGCACCGGCCGGACGGTCGATGCGGCGCCGGACCGGCGCGACGCGGTCGCCGTATGGCTCGGCGGTGGCGTGTTGCTGATGCTGCTCGGCCTGATGATCCACGTGCTGAGTGCATTGCCGCGCTTCGGCAGTGGAGCGTCGTTGCCGGCGGGTCACTACCTGGAGAACGCACCGGCGCAGACCGGTGCGAGCAACGTCGTGACCGCGATCCTGCTCGACTACCGCGCCTACGACACGCTCGGGGAGGCCACGGTGATCCTCACGGCGATCGTCGGCGCGCTGGTCGTGCTCCGGCATACCGGGCGCGACGTCCGCCGTGCGCCGCCGGTGCCGCGCGGCGGCCCGCCCGGCGGCGCCGACGATCCGAAGCCCGCGGAGCGCGAACTCCCGCCGCAGCACTCGGCTGCGCGGTCTCGCGACCAGGAGGTGCAGCATGTCTGAGCCAGGCGGCATGTCCCCGATCGTCCGCATCGTGACCCGCTGGCTGCTCGGCTTCGTGCTGGTGTTCGGCTTCGCGGTCGCGCTGTTCGGTCATCTGACGCCCGGCGGGGGATTCGCCGGTGGAGTCGTGATCACGTGCGGCTTCGTCCTCGCGACGCTCGCGTTCGGAGCGAAGACCGGCCCCGCGGCGTGGTTCGGTCGGTTGGCGTCGACCCTCGACGCCGTGGGCGCGCTCGCGTTCCTCGCGCTGGCGCTGCTCGGCTACGCGGCCGGCCACTTCCTCGCGCAGTGGGCGGGTCGCGACCCCGAGCCATTCCGGCTGACGAGCGCGCCGTCTCTCGTGCTGCTCAATCTGGCGATCCTGCTGAAGGTCGGCGCCGGTCTGTTCGCCGGGTTCCTGGCGGTCGCCGCCTTCGGTCGCGCGGCGGAGGACGTCGGGACCGACGAGTTCAGCGATGCCGGTGCACCGCAGGGCCCGGAGCCGGAGGGGAGGGAAGCATGATCTACCCGCTGATCGCCGTCCTGCTGTTCGTCGGGCTGTACGGCCTGCTCGTGAAGCGGCACGTCGTGCAGAAGATCCTCGGGCTCGCGATCGTCGAGTACGCGGTCAACCTGCTGCTGGTCGCGATCGGCTATCGGGACGGTGGCCGCCCGCCGATCCTGACGCCGGGCGAGGACCCGGCCGCGTTCGCCGCGGGCAGCGTGGATCCGCTGCCGCAGGCGCTGGTGCTGACGTCGATCGTGATCGGTCTCGGCGTCGTGATGCTGCTGGTCGCGATCGCGATGCGTCTGCACCAGCGGTTCGGCACGCTGGACACGACCCGCATGAACCGCCTGCACGGCTAGGAGGAATCGATGGTCGACCTGGTCCCGCTGTTCGTCGCCATCCCGCTGGCCGCGGCCTTCCTGTGTCTCCTGCTGAAGCGGTTCGGTGACCGCGTCTGCGGGGCGATCACATTGCTGGGAATCCTCGCGGTGCTCGGCCTGTCGCTCACCGCGATCGCCGTGGGCACCGACGCCGTCAACATGGCCGGTGGATACGGCGTCACGATGCGCGACGGCCGCCCGTTCGTCGCGGGGATCGCGATCGTCCTCGATGGTCTGGCACGGCTGTTCCTGTTGGTCGTCGCCGTCGTCGGTACGGCCGTGGTCGTGTACGGATTCCGCTACCTCGAGCGCTCCACGGGCCGCGCGCTGTATCACGTGCTGCTGAACCTCGTGTTCGCCGGCATGACGGGCGCCGTGCTCGCCGGCGACGTGTTCAATCTGTTCGTGTTCGTCGAGATCGCGAGCATCGCCAGCTACGCGCTGGTCGCGTTCGGCACCGGCGACCGCGAGGTCGAGGCGTCCTTCAAGTACCTGCTGCTCGGCTCGATCGCGTCGCTCGCGATCCTGATCGGTATCGCGGTGCTGTACGCGGCGGGCGGCTTCCTGAACATGGCCGACATCGCGGTCGCCGTCCGCGAGGGTCGGCTGGGAGGTGCGGCGCTCCTGGGGGCGTCGGCGCTGTTCCTGTTCGGGTTCGGTCTGAAGGCCGCCATGATGCCGTTCCACGCCTGGCTGCCCGACGCTCACCCGAGCGCCCCCGCGCCGATCTCCGCCGTGCTGTCGGGCCTGCTGATCAAGACGACCGGCATCTACGCGCTGGTGCGGGTGTTCTTCACGATCCTGGGCCCCGACCCGCGCGTGCAGACGCTGCTGCTCGTGCTCGGTTGCGTGTCGATGGGCGCCGGCGTCCTGCTCGCGCTGGGTCAGGACGACCTCAAGCGCCTGCTCGCCTACCACTCGGTCAGCCAGATGGGATTCGTGCTGGTCGGCCTCGGCACGGGCTCGGCGCTCGGCGTGACTGCCGCACTGTTCCACGCCGCCAACCACGCTCTGTTCAAGTCGGCGCTGTTCCTGTCGTCGGGCTCGCTCGAGCGGATGACGGGCACCCGCAACCTGTCGGAGATGGGTGGGCTCGCGCGCCGCGCACCGTGGACCGCTGCGGGGACGATCGGCGCCGCGCTGTCGATCTCCGGGATCCCACCGTTCAACGGCTTCTGGTCGAAGCTGCTGATCCTCATTGCCCTGTTCTCGGCGGGGCTGCCGTGGGCGGGCACCATCGCGGCGCTGACGGCCCTGCTGACGCTCGCATCGTTCGTCAAGGTGCAGAGGAAGGCGCTGTTCGGTGCGCTGCCGGAGCGACTGGCGCACGTCAGGGACGTCCCGGCGTCCATGCACGTGCCGGTGCTCGTGCTGTCGGCGCTGTGCCTGTTGACCTTCGTGCTGTGGCCGCTCGGGCTCGGTGACGTCGTGCAGGGTGCGGCGGCCACGGCGCAGTCTGCGGACGGGCAACCGCCCGCGATCGACAGCTACCTGCGGCTGGTGCTCGGGAGGCCATGATGACCGCGACTGCTGGACCGCTCGTCGCGCACCGGCTCGGCCGGTTCGTCTCGCTGTTCGTGTTCGGCGCGCTGCTGTGGCTCGCCGTGACCTGGTCGTTCGACGCGGCGAGCCTCGCGGTCGGCGCGCTCCTGTGCGCTGGCGTCGCGTGGGGACTGCGGCGCGTCGAGCTCGACGAGGCTCCGCTGCTGCTCGCGCCGCTCCGGCTGGCCTTCGCGCTCGCCTACCTGCCGGTGCTGCTCGCCTACGTCGTGAGGGCCAACGTCGACGTCGCCTGGCGCGTGTTGCATCCACGCTTGCCGATCCGGCCGGGAATCGTGCGGGCGCGCACCACGTTGCGCAGCCCGTCCGGCCGCGTGCTGCTCGCCAATTCGATCACGCTGACGCCGGGCACACTCAGCGTCGACCTGGTCGGCGACGTGCTCTACGTGCACCGCATCTGCGTGCCGGAGCAGGATCCCGACGGCGCGACCGAGCGTGAGCTTCGCAAGTTCGAGTTCTTCATCCGGAGGATCTTCGAATGACCACCGCGATCCTCGTGCTGCTGTTCGGCCTGACGCTCGGTTTCGTGCTCGTCGTCTGGCGCGCATTGCGCGGCCCGACGCCGGCGGACCGCGCCGTCGCCGTGGACATCCTCGGCATCCTGATGGTCGGCTTCTGCGCCGTCCTCAGCGTGGCGCTCGGCAAGGACCTGTATCTGATCGTCGGCCTCGCGTGGTCGCTGCTCGCGTTCGTCGGCAGCCTGGCATTGGCGAAGCTGCTCGAAGGGAGGGCGTTCGATGCTTGACCTGTCGCAACCGAGCCACCTGATCGCGTTCGTCGTGATGCTCGGTGGGCTGTTCTTCGACGTCGTCGGCTGCCTCGGCCTGGTGCGGCTCCCCGATGTCTACAACCGCCTGCAGGCCGGCACGAAGTGCGTGACGCTCGGCACGTTCCTCATCCTGCTCGGCGTGCTGATCCGCTTCGGCTTCGACTCGCTGGGGTGGAAGGCGGTGGTCTGCATGTTCTTCGTGGCGATGACGTCACCGACCGCCGCGCATGCGATCGCCCGGGCTTCGCACCGCGCGGGCTTCGGCCTGTGGAGCGGCTCGGTCGGTGATCGGTACGCGGAGGACGACGAGGGCCGCCGCGCACCGGTGTCGCCGGGCGAGGTCGAGCGGCAGCGCGGCCCGCAAGGCCGGGAGGTGCACCCGTGAAGCGCCCGAAGCTCCGCGAGCTCAAGGAAGCGGTGACCAGCCTCCTGAAGGGTCCGTACACGCATCCGTTCCCTGCCCAGCCCACGCCGCTGCCGGCATGGATCCGGGGTCGACCGACCTACGACCCGGAGGGCTGCATCGGCTGCGGTGCGTGTGCCGAGGTGTGTCCGGTGCGCGCGATCGAGGTGCGCGACGAGGCGCGCGACGACGGGACCTGGTGGCGGACGCTGGTGCTGCACTTCGACAACTGCGTGTTCTGCGGTGAGTGCATGCGCGCGTGCACGACGCAGCAGGGCGTCGCGCTGTCGCAGGACTACGAGCTGTCCGGCTTCGACCGGTCGACCATGGTCGAGACCGTCGAGAAGCAGCTCGTCGTGTGCGAGCTGTGCGGGGGGCGCATCACGGCGCGCGATCACCTCGCCTGGATCCACCGGCGGCTCGGTCCCGTCGCGGCGGCGAATCCGACGCTGTATCTGGCGACGCACGACGCGCTCGGCCTGCGCGAGTCCGCGCCGCGCGACGGTCGACCGCTCGATCGCTCCGACATCCAGCGCGTGCTGTGCCCGGCGTGTCGGCGCTCGGTGACGCTGATGGACGAGTGGGGTCCCGTGCTGTGAGCGCGCCCGGATCGCTCGAGCCGGAGCTGCGGCGCGAGCTCGCCGCGCTCCGGCAGCGCGATCATCTCGTGCTCGGCGTCGGCAACGACCTGCGCGGCGACGACGGCTTCGGTCCCGAGCTCGCGCGCCAGCTCGCCGCGCGCGGCGGGCGCGCGCTCGATGCGGGCACGGCACCCGAGTCGATGACCGGGCCGCTCCGCCGCGCCGCTCCCGCGCTCCTGCTGATCGCCGACGCCGCCGAGCTCGGCGCGCCGCCCGGCACGCTGCGCCTGCTCGATCCCGCCGAGCTCGCGCCGGGCGCGACCGGCACCCACGATCCATCGTTGCGGCTGCTGCTCACGTTCCTCGCCGCGGAGCTGTCCTTCGAGGTCCGTCTGCTCGCCGTGCAGCCCGCCCACCGCGACCTCGGCGCTGCCATGTCCGCTCCGGTCGCCGCCGCGCTCGCGGCCGCGGTCGACGCGCTCGCGCCCTGATCCGGCGCGGGCCATCCTCGTACCGCGCGGTGCGGTCTTCGCGGTGTGTGGATGCGGTCGGTCGTGACCCGTCTTGCCGACAGGATCCACGGGTGTGGTGTGCGAACCGCTGTTGCCCCCGACTGGACCGGGATAGCCTCGCGGCCAGGAGGTCCGAATGCTCCGCAAGCTCTACATCGACAACTACAAGTGTCTCGTGAACTTCGAGATCGCGCTCGGGCACGTCTGCCTGCTGCTGGGGCGCAACGGCGTCGGTAAGTCCTCCGTGTTCGATGTCGTGTTCGCGATACGCATGTTGCTCAGCGGACTAGCCAAGGTCTCGGACCCCGACATCTTCCCGCCGTCGACGCTGACCCGCTGGCAGACTGGTTGCCGGCAGACGATCGAGATGTCGGTCGAACTCGAAGGTGAGTGTCTGACCTACAGATTGGAGATCGAGCACGAGGAGCAGCGCCGCAGGGCTCGTGTCGCGCACGAATCGTTGACTGCCGCAGGCGGGGCGCTGTTCACGTTCTTGGCGGGCGAGATCCAGCTCTACAAGGACGATCACAGCAAGGGCCCGACGTTCACCGCGGATTGGTCGGAGTCCGGACTCGCTCGTATCGCGCCCGTCAGGGACAACAAGAGGCTTACCCGCTTCCTGGACTGGGCGCGCAAGCTCCTCGTTTGCGGTCTCTACCCGCGCAGCTTCGAGACCGAGACTTCGAGCGAGGATGCCGTGCTGGAGCGGGACGGGCGGAACTTCTCAGCATGGTATCGGCACATCTTCCAGGAGCGTCAGGACCTCGTGCCGGGCTATGTCGAAGCCTTGAAGCGGATCATCCCGGGGTTCGAAGGCGTCAGTCTCGAACGAGCGGGTCGCGAGACGCGGGCGTTCGTCGCACGGATGCGTGAGCACGGCGAGTCTTTCACCCTGGCGCTGCACGAGATGTCGGACGGCCAACGCGCACTACTCGCGATCTACGCGCTGGTTCACATCACCGCCGGACAGGGCTACACGCTGTTCCTCGACGAACCGGACAACTACGTAGCCACCGTCGAGATCCAGCCGTGGCTCGACGCGATCTCGGAAGCCGCCGGTGACACGATCCCGCAGGCGGTGATCGCGTCGCATCACCCGGAGCTGATCGACTACTTCAGCCTCGATCGCACGCTCACTTTCGTGCGGGAGGAGTCCGGGGCGACGAGAGTCAACTCTCCAGATCCCACCCAGCTGACGCCGGGCATGCGACTCTCGGAGCTGGTCGCTCGCGGGTGGGCTCTGTGACTCGGCGGGTCAGCTGGGTCGTGCTGTGTGAAGACAGGCAGCACTACGCGTTCGTGCATCACTTCCTGAAGAAGATGGCGAACCCCAGGATGCGCGAGTCTCGACTCGTCCTGGGGCCAGGGCACGCAGGCGTGCGGGCGCAGCTCGCAAACGAGGTGGCGTCGATCCGCAAGCAGGGCGCTCGGGCCGGGTTGCTGGTCGTCGTTGACGCCGACGGGCATTCCGTGGAAGCCCGGCGTCGCTATCTCACGGAGCTGTGCCCCGCCGACGAGATGCCGACCCCGGCCGATCCGGTCGCGTTGCTCGTCCCGGAGCGGAACATCGAGACCTGGATCCACTGGCTGAGCGGGCATGCGGTGGACGATTCGACGCGCTACCCGAAGCTCCGCCGTGAGCGCGATTGCCGACCCGCGGTCGGAGCTCTGAAGGCGGCGTGCGATTCCGGAGTTCTGGCTCCCGAGACACCCGACTCGCTGCAGGATGCCTGTCGCGAGTTCCGGCGCGTGGTGACGATCCTGGAGCGATGAGGGTGCCGGCCCGCCGCGACGCGTGGTTCTCGGGGCAGGTGCCGGCCTGGAAGCGCTGGGTGGCGCGCGGGGTCGCCTGCGGCAATCGCGTGCTCGATGCGGTTCCGGTATGTCGTTGGCTGTATCGCTTGCAGCTGGCGCGCGGCCTTCAGTGGACGGCGACCGGGCTCGAGCTGCGTGAGGCGTCGCGGGGCTGGGCCGGTGCGACGGCGGTGTTCCTGTCGGACCTGCACGCCGGGAGCTTCCTCCACGAGCGCGAGCTCGATGGGCTGCTCGCCGCCGTCGCCGAGCGCCGGCCTGAGCTGGTCCTGCTGGGTGGCGACCTCGTGCACACGCGCCGGCGGGAGATCGAGCTGTTGACACGGCCGCTGCGGCGCCTGCGCGACGTCCCGCACGTGTTCGCGGTGCCCGGCAACCACGAGCGGTTCGACGCGGCGGACGTGCGCGTTACCGAGACGCGGCTCGGCGACCTCGGTGTGGTCACCCTGCGCGACCGTGGCGTCCGGCTGGTCCGCAATGCCAGCCCGCTGTGGGTGTGCGGGGTCGACGATCTGACCGAGGGCGCACCGCGGCCCGCCGCCGCACTGGCGTCGCGCGACCCGCGCGAGACGGCCGTGTGCCTGTCGCACCACCCGGACCTGTTCGGCGAGCTCGCGGCGCTCGGCGTCGACCTCGTGCTGTCCGGGCATACCCACGGCGGCCAGCTCGCGCTGTGGGGTCGGCCGCTGCTGAGCCATTCGCAGGACGGTCACCACCGCGGCGCGCACCGGCTCGGTGACTCGACGCTGTACGTCGGCCGCGGCATCGGGGCATCGATCGTCCCGCTGCGCATCGGCGCCCGGCCCGAGGTCGTCATCGTGCGCTTCGTTGCCGGGGCGACCCGCGCGGCTGCCGGCAGGTGACGCGCCGCTGCCGAAGTGCTGCGTTCTTCGTCACCGTCCGATCGGGGCTACGGGATTCCCTCAGGGCACGGTCGGCAGACTGCCGAGTTCCTCGACACCGATGTCCCTGCTCGAGCTCCAGCGCGTCCCCGATGCCCTGTCCGGCCCGGCCGCCGTGGTCGTGCCGGCACCCGGTCGGCTGCGGAACGGCGTGCGCCCCCGGCGCGGGCTGCTGCAGGAGCTGTTCGACCTGGCGACGGTGCCGCTGAACCGCCTGCTCGGCGGTATCGGCGCGATGCGTCGGCTGCGCGAGGCCAGCCTCAGGCGGCTCGAGGTCACGCACGTGCCGCTGCGCGTCGACCGGCGCCACGCCGGCCTCGCGGGTCTGCGGATCGCGTTCCTCAGCGACCTGCACGCCGGAGCGTTCGGTGGCCGCGACGAGCTCCGCGCGCTGTTCGCGCGCGCGCTCGCGCTGCGGCCCGACGTCGTCTGCCTCGGTGGCGATCTGATCAACTCGCGCCCCGTCGAGCTCGGGCTGTACGACGGTCCGCTCCAGGAGCTGAAGGCGCCGCTCGGGGTCTACGCGGTCGCCGGCAACCACGACCACCGCTGGTTCCCCGACATGGGGGCGTGGCAGGACTTCCTGCAGGCGCGCGGCGTACGCGTGCTCGCGAACTGCGGTGCGCGGCTGTCCCACGGCGGTGCGAGCCTGTGGCTCGGCGGGGTCGACGACCTGACCGACGGGCGCCCCGACGTGCGGCGCGCGTTGTGGGGGCGCGCGCCAGGTGAGCCGACGGTGATGCTCGCCCACCAGCCCGACCACTTCCCCGAGCTCGCGACGCACGGCGTCGACCTCGTGCTGAGCGGCCACACGCACGGTGGTCAGATCAAGGTCCTCGGCCGCGCGGTGATCGCGCACACCGCCCACCGCTTCGTCGAGGGCGAGCACCGCGTCGAGGGGCACCCCGGCCGCCTGTGGGTCAGCCGCGGCTGCGGCGTCACGCTGCTGCCGATCCGCGTCGGCTCGCGCTGCGAGATCACGCTCGTGCGGATCGAGTCGAGCCCGTAGCGCGCATCAGTCCAGCATGCCGACCAGCGCGTCTCCGAACGCGTGGCCGATGCGGAGCATCCAGATCGCGCTGCCGAGGTAGTGGTAGGCGTGATCCGAGCCGACCTGCTCCCATCGCTCGGTGTTCTCGCGCCAGGTCGGATAGAGCTGCTCCGCCGCGGTATCGACGAGCTCGTCGGTGCGCACGCTGACGACATTGCCTGCGAATTCCGGGCGCGCACCGACCGCGAGCTGCGCGTCCTGGATCACCTTCATCGCGCGCGCCGCCGGCTTCGAGCCGTTCTGGCCCATCACGCCGATGACGACCGGCAATGCGGGGCGCCCGAGGTCGCGACGCACGTCGTGGATCAGATGCACGAGGTTCGCCTCGTACTCGGTCTCGGCGCCACCGTACTGGTCGTTCCAGCCCTGGAACCACACGAAGCCCACGAGCTCGGCCTCGCGCCCCGCGAGCTGCGGGAACAGCGCATCGCGACCGTCGAGCACGCGGTGGACCTCGGCGAGCATCGCACGATACGAGCGGCCGTAGGCGGAGCGGATCTCGTCCAGCGTCGGCAGTGGATCGTCGCGGTGCTGCGATTCGTTGCGCTGCCGGACGCGGTCACGGGCCTGCCCGAGCTCTACGTCGAGCGCCTCGTCGGGGGGCAGCCCGGCCGACGGCGGGCGGAAGTCGCGGTAGAGCGAGTGCCCTCCCCATGCGGTCTTGATCAGCAGGACCGGCTCGTCGAACCGGTCGCCGAGCACGGTCCCGAGCTCCAGCTCCACGCCGGTGCGCCCCGGTGAGCCGTAGCCGATGGTCAGCGGCCCGGCGCGGTCGAGGAACGACACGAACACGTCGTCCCGAGTGATCCAGCGGTCACCGTCGCGCAGGTGTGCGAACAGCGGCGCGGTCTCCTCGGCGGTCGCCTGGTGGTCGAACAGCGTATTGCGGGCCTTGCCCTCCATGTTCGACTGGCCGGCGAGCACGACCACCTTGATCGGCGGGAGCTCCTGGGCCGGGGCGCGCCCCGGCCCGAGCGCGGCCCACAGGGCGAGGAGAATCGCGAGTCGTGACGATCCGTGCATCGGAGGCCCCTCGGGTCGGTGTCGTCCGAGCCGGCGGGCCCCACCGGACCCGCGGCTCACAGATGGAGCAGCCGCTCCCTGCGCATCAGGCTGATCCGCTTGATGTGCGAGATCGGAATGTACTGGTTGCAGGGCTCCTTGGTCGCGTGCTTGCCGAGGCCGTGGTGGAACTCGGTCGCGACGATCAGGTAGTCACGCCCGAGCCCGACCAGCTTGGCCTTGTACCAGCCGGCCGTGATCTGCGGGCTGAGGCCGGTCTCCTCGAACGATTCCGGCGTCGCGACGAGGAAGATCTTGCCGAGGTGCGACTTCAGCATCTCGTGGAACGACTGGTCCTCGAGGATCGGCTCGAACGGCTTCTTCGGCGCGGCGTTCTCCGCCGCATCGCTCGCGTTGGTGGCGTCGTCGACTTGCGCCGCATCGAGGCTCTCGGCCGGGTCGGCCTGCGGGGGAGAGGTGTCGGACATCGTTGCTCTCTCGGTTCGGTCGGTGCGACCCGCCGGGTCCCGGCCGTCGATCCCTCCAGGGTCGGCGACCCGCCGGATCGCGGGGTCCTGGGTTCCTGAGCCACCCGTGTCTCGCCAGTGTATCGAGTGCGCCGGGGTCGTTCTTTCGCGAGATCGGGGTCTCGGCCGCACGGCCGGGTTGCGCCCGCCGCTCTGGCGCCGCCCGCGGCGCCGGGCGAGCATGGCGCGACCGACATGCGCTGGCTCCTGCAACGCCTCGCGTGGGCCGCGGTCAGTCTGCTCGGCATCAGCATGGCGACCGCCGCGCTGCTCGCGCTCGCCCCGCTCGATCCGGCGGTCGCCCGGACGGCGGACCCCGGCGTGTTCCGCAGCGAGACCGCGCGCGCTTCGGCGGTCCGCGCGCTGCGGGAGCGTGCCGGCTGGGTGGATCCGGCCACCGGGGCGCGGCGACCGTTCCTCGCCTGCTACGGCCGCTGGCTGCGCAGCGCGGTGACGCTCGACCTCGCGCCCGAGGGCGAGGCGCCCGCGGAGTTCCGCCGCCGGCTGGCGCGCGCGCTGGCGACCTCGGCGCTGATCGCGAGTCTCGCGCTCGGGCTGGCGCTGGGGTTCGGCGCGGTCGTCGGGGTCGCGACCGGCTGGTTGCGGCCGGGCAGCGCGCTCGATCGCGCGGTGTCGCTGCCGCTGCTCGGATTGCTCGGCCTGCCCGAGTTCCTGCTCGCGACGCTCGCGCTGCTGGCGATCGGCTGGCTCGGGCTCCGCGGCGTGCCCGTGAAGGGGCTGCGGACGCCGGGCACGGACGGCCTGCCGCTGCTCGCGCGGCTCGCCGACCTCGCTCGGCACGCCGCGCTCCCGGCGCTGCTGCTCGCGGTCACTCCCGCGATCCTGATCGCGCGGTTCCTCCGCGAGTCGGTGGCGCGCGCGCTCGACGCCGAGTGGGTGTTCACGCTGCGCGCGTTCGGCACCCCGGCCCGCACGGTGCGCCAGCGCGTGCTGGCCGCCGCTGCACGACCGGTGTGGACGCAGCTCGGGACGATCCTGCCGGCGCTCGTGACGGGTGCGGTGGTCATCGAGCAGGTGTTCTCGCTGCCCGGCTTCGGACGGCTCGCATTCCAGGCCGCGCTGCAGCGCGACGTGGCGACGATCGCCGCGACGACGCACATCGGCTCCGCGATCGTGCTGCTCGGATTGATCGCCTCCGACGCATTGCACCGGCTCGGGGACCCTCGCGTGAGGTTCGATTGATGCGCATCGGTGCCGTCGTCGTTCTCGCGTGGGGACTGCTCGGTGCCGTGGCGCCGTGGCTCGCCAATGACGTGCCGATCGTCGCTCGTGCCGACGGCGTGCTGCGCTGGCCCGTCGCGGAGCGATTGACCGACGGCTTCAGCGAGGCACCCGGCGCCCGCCGTTGGAAGGACTGGTGGGCCGAGCTGCCGGTGGACGCGTCGGGAGGTGATTGGGCGGTCATGCCGCCGTGGACGTACGGTCCGGGCGAGGTCCTCCCCGGCCAGGCGCTCGATCGTCCGTCCGCTTCGCACCCGCTCGGCGTGGACGACGCCGGTCGCGACCAGCTCGCGCGATTGCTGCACGGCGCCAGCACGGCATTCCTCGTCGCGTTCGGGTCGGTGCTGCTGTCGTCGTGTGTCGGTTGCGTGATCGGCGGCCTCGCGGGGATGCGCGGGGCGCGCTCGGTGACCGACGTCGTGGCGACGCGCGGGATCGAGGTGTTCACCTGCTTTCCCGCGGTGCTCGCGCTGCTGGCCGGTGCCACCTACCTCGGCCCCGGATTGCCGACGGTCGTCGCCGTGCTCGCCGCCGTGCAATGGCCGGTGTTCGCGCGCGTCGTGCGCGGCGAGCTGCTGTCGCTGCGGGAGCGGCCGTTCGTCGAGGCCGCGCGCGGGCTCGGCGAGGGGCCGCTCCGTATCCTGCGGCGCCACCTGCTGCCCGAGCTGCGGGGGCCCGTGCTGGTCGCCGCCGCGATGGTGGCCGCGGAAGCGATCCTGGCCGAGTCGACGCTGACGTTCCTCGGGCTCGGCCTCGGGCTGGGCTCGGTGTCGTGGGGTGCGATGCTCGACCAGGGCCGCGCCCAGGCGTACGCGGGTGCCTGGCACCTGTGGCTGTTCCCCGCACTCGCCCTCGCGTCCGCCGTGATCGCGCTCTACGCGCTCGCCGACGCCTGGCGCGCGCGACCGGCCCTGACCCGACCTGCTAGCGCCGTACCGGTGCGAGCTCCGGGTGCGGCTTGTAGCGCTGCTGCACCGGATCGAGGCGACCGAGGTCGTCGCGCCACATCATGATCATCGTGGTGCGGCTGCCGTCGGCGTGCACGTACCAGCGCTGGCCGTTCGGCTCGGTGCGGATCCCCACGATCGGTGCCCACGGCTCGTTGCGCGGCCACGCGAGGTGGTCGAGGCCGTAGACGTCGTTCAGCGGGCGCACCCAGGTGCCGTCCGGCAGCGCGACGCGGTCGCGCGCCGGCACGGTCTGCGGGTCGACGCGCACGCTGGCGGGGTCGATCGCGACCGAGCGCCCGTCCCGCGGCTCGTCCGGCGGCAGCTCCGCGGTGCGCAACGGCGGGTTCGCGGGCTGGTCTGCCCCCGCCGCGTCGGTCCGCGGTGCCCGCCCGCCGTCCGCGTCGCTCGCCGCAGCGGAGGGCGGCGCGTCGCCGGCGCCCGCGGGTCGGCGGCTCTGGAGCCACCACGTCAAGGCCCCGGCCAGCGCGAGCGCCAGGATCAGCAGCAGGAGTCGTGGGTTCATCGGTCCGCTCGCAGTGTAGCGCGCGGTCGCGAGGCCCGGCCTCACGCGAGGTCGAACAGCAGCAGCTCGGCAGCGTCGTTCGCCCGGATCGTCAGCTCGGCCTCGCCCTCGATCGCCGCGCCGTCGCCGGCCGTCAGCGTGGTGCCGTTCGCGTCGATGCTGCCGCGCGCGACCTGCACCCACGCTCCGCGCCCGGGCGCCAGCGCATGGCGCAGCTCGCTCCCCGCACTCAGCAGGCTCGCGTAGACGCGCGCGTCCTGGTGGATCGGCAGCGCGTCGTCCTGCGCGCGTCCGCTCGCGATCAGACACAGCGCATCCTGGCGCCGCGCGACGGGGAAATGCCGGTCCTCGTAGCGCGGCTCGTGGCCCTTGCGGTCCGGGAAGATCCAGATCTGCAGCAGGTGCAGCGGCTCGGTCGCGCTCGGGTTCACCTCGCTGTGCAGCACGCCGGTGCCCGCGCTCATCACCTGCACGTCGCCGGGCCGCAGCACCCCGTGCTCGCCCATGCTGTCGCGGTGCTCGACCGCGCCGGCGAGCACGTAGGTCAGGATCTCCATGTCCTCGTGGCCGTGCGTGCCGAAGCCCTGCGCCGGCTGCACGGTGTCCTCGTTGATGACGCGCAGCGTCCGGAAGCGCACGTGGTGCGGGTCCTGGTAGCTCGCGAACGAGAACGAGTGGCGGGCGAGCAGCCAGCCGTGGTCGACGATGCCGCGTTCGGCGGCGGGGCGCTTCGTGATCATGGGGCGTCCTCGGCGGCCGGGGTGCAGCCGGGCGTGCAGACTAGGACGATCCTCGCCGCGGGGAAGGCGACGGACGAGCCGGCTGCAGCGGGCTTGCCGCAGGGACCGTCGCCGGCGGTCCCGGAACGGGACCCTCGACGACCCGGCCGACACCGATCGCCGCCGCGGCGGCCGGCGCTGCCGACGCGTCGAGGAACGCCTCGCGGATGCAGTGGGAACCGTCCGGGTTCCGATCGCGGGGCTTTACATCGCGCCCCGTCTCGCCGAAGAAGCCAGCTGCGCGCACCCATGTTCGAGCCCCTGCTGCCTGACTACCCGAAGCTCGCCGCGACCGTGTTGGTCTGCGACGTCGTGACCTGGCTCGCCGCGGTCGTCGCCTTCCGCATCGCGCGGCCGAGCCACCCGCTGCGTGAGCTGTGGGTCGGTGGCGCCGCGGTCGGCGCCTGCGCCGCCGTCGGCGGCATCGTCACGAGCCACCTGTTCGGCAACGGCTTCGCGGTGCTGCGGCTCTGGTCGCACCTGCTGACCTTCGTGGTCGCGCCGCTCGCCGTGTGGCGCGGGCTCCGGCGCTGGCGGCGGGGCCCACGCTGGGCCGGAGTTGGGATGGTCGGCGCCGGACTGCTGACGCTCGGCGCGTCGCTGTGGGCGCACCTGGTCGAGCCGTACCGCCTCGAGGTCACGCACTACGCGATCCGCTCCGACGCGCTCGTCGGTCTGCCGCGGCCGCTGCGTATCGCGGTGCTCGCCGACATCCAGACCGACGCCGTCGGCAGCTACGAGCGCGACGTGTTCGCGCGGGTCGCCGCCCAGCAGCCCGACCTCGTGCTGATGCCCGGCGACTTCGTGCAGCGCGGGGATCGCGCCGGCTTCGTCGCCGAGCAGGCGAAGCTCGTCGAGCTGATCGAGTCGCTGGCGCCGCCGCTCGGCATCTACGCGGTGATGGGCGACGTCGACCCGTACGAAGACCTGTTCGCCGGCACGTCGATCCGCGTGCTGCGCGACGAGGTCGTGCGCGTGCCCGGCGTGCCGGCATTGCGGCTCGCCGGGCTGACGCTGAACGGCTCGCGTGAGCCGCTGACGCCGCAGCGCGCGTTCGTGGACGACGGCTTCGAGGGCTTCACGATCGTCATGGGCCACGCGCCCGACGCGGCGATCCCGCTGCTGGAGCGCGCGTGGACCGCCGACCTGCTCTACGTCGCGGGCCACACCCACGGTGGCCAGGTCGTCGTCCCGGGCTTCGGTCCGCCGCTGACGCTCAGCCACGTGCCGCGGCGCGTCGCGGCCGGCGGTCTGTTCCCCTGCGGCCGTGCGCAGGTGCTGGTCACCCGCGGCATCGGCCACGAGCGCGGGCAGGCACCGCGGATCCGCTTCTTCTGCCGCCCCGAGCTGGCGATCGTCGAGCTGTTCGGCCCCGAGGGCTGAGCGCTCCGGACCCGGCCGTCGCGCTCCGCTCGTCAGCTCACGGTGTGCGGCTCAGGGTGCGCTGCTCACGGGCAGAGGATCCGCAGCCCGCGGCTGAGTGACAGCACCGCCCCCGGGTCCATCGTCGCCGCCTGCAGCACCAGGTCGGCGCCGGACGCCACGCTCGCGTCGAAGCGGATCTCCGCGGTCCGCGCGGCATCGAGCGGTACGAACGCGACGTCCACCGGGAACGTCCACAGCGTGCACGGCTGGCCGGTGACCGCGTGGAGGCCGAGCGGGAACGCCCCGGGTGCAGTGCCGACCGCGATCGCCGCGACCAGCGGCCCAGCGGTCAGGTCGCGCACCCGCAGGACCTGGAGCGTGGGGTTCGACGGCTCCCCGAACGCGTCGAACCCGGTCGGGCCGCAGCCCGGGCCGAGCTCGGTCACGATGCTCGGGCTCGGTGCGACCCGGAAGCCGATGTCGAGCTCGACGGTGGACCAGGCGAGGAACCCGAGAGTCGGCTGCCAGGTCGAGGTCGCGGTCTCCGCGACGACCCGCACGCGTTGGCCGGCCTCGATCCGGTACGGCACGAGGGTCGCCGGCCCACTCGGGTCGAGCGTGACCGGCACGCCGTCGATCGTGACCTGTGCGGTGTGGGTGCTCGCCCCGACCAGCGACAGCAGCAGCGAGAGCTCGAAGGTCCCGGCGACCGGCGAGGCTCCGCCGAGGAACACGAGCTCCGTCCGGTGCGGCCCCGTCGATACGGTGGCGCTCTGGTTCAGGACGCCCGCGGCCGAGGCCTCCGACAGGCGCCACTCCAGCGGCCCCCGGCGGATCAGGCGCGCGGAGACCGACGGCGGGAGCGGCTGGGATGGCGGCACCGTCAGCGAGTAGCCGCTCGGCATCGGTCCGGCCGGGAGCGTTCCGTGGTAGCTGTTCGAGCCGACGGTGATCGAGATCTGCGGCGGCAGCAGCGCCGTCGCGCCCGACGTCACCTGGGCGGTCGCCGGGCCGGCGACGGCCGCCGCGACGAGCATCAGGGCGGTGCCGCGCGCACGGCGGGGGGCGCCATGCAGAGTCGTTGGAGCCATGGGACGGGATCCTCTTCTTCTTCCGGCCGGCGGGAGGGGCGTCGGGGTCGATGCCCGCCGGATCGTCGTGGGTCACCGACAGTGCCTGGTCTACGACGTCCGCTCGCGTTCCGCTGTTTCGTCCGGCTCCGCCTCCGCGCGCAGCTCCGCCCGCAAGCGGTCGCGGCTGCCCCGGCCCGACACCTCCTCCGGAGGTCGAGGGCGACTCGGGCCAGGCCGGGATCAGCGGGGCTTCGATGGAGCGAGCCGATCGAGCCAACGCTGCAGTCGGGCGACCAGGTCGGAGTCGAGCGGCCGCGGGTCGAGCGGGTCGACCAGCACGCGGTCGAGGCCGAGGAGCTTCTGCACGGCCCAGGCCGCCGCGTGTCGGCCGGAGCGGCCGAGGCCCTGGTTCTGCAGCAGCGCGATCAGGTCCTCGGCGACGCGGCGGTCGGCGGAGCGGATGCAGTCGTCGACGAAGTGCGGGTCGACGACCGGCCGGCGGAGATTGCGCTCGATCTCGGCGGTCACCGGCGCGTGCGGCGGCCGGCTCCTGCGGCGCTCCTCCAGGATGTCGAACACCTCGGCGACGCTCGCGCGGTGCTCGCTGCCGATCGCCAGCGCCAGCACCTGGTCGAGGATCTTGTCCTCCCGCTCGAACTGCACGCACAGGCCCTTGCCGGCGCGCGCGACGCTCTCGAACGACTTCTGCGTGTCCGCCGGGACCTTGCCGAAGAAGTCGGGGGACGTCGTGATCGCGTGGACGAACGCGTCGCCGCCGCGCGTGAACTTCTCGACCATCGCGCGCAGCCGCCCGTCGGTCTGCTCGTGTGCGGGCGCATCGCCGATCAATACGACGACGCGCCGGGAGCCCGGCCGCCAGGGCTGCTGCAGCGCCTCCTGCAGACCGTCGTAGACGGCCTCCGGCCGGTCGCCGCCGCCGCCTGCGCTCACCGTGTGCATGAACAGCAGGGCCGCGTACAGATCGCGCGACAACGGCACGCTGCGCGTCAGGTATTCCTCGAGCCGCCCGTGGTCGCGGTAGGTCACGACGCCGATGCGGGCGTCCGGCACCAGCGCGTAGAGCGCCTCGAGCATCCGCGTCATGCGCTGGCGCGTCGCCTCGATGACCGGTCCCATCGAGCCGGTGCTGTCGAACACGAACACGATCTCCAGGCCGCTCTCGCGCAGCCCGGCGACGGTGCGCCGGAACTCGCCCGACAGCCGCCCAGCGGCCGCGCTGCCCGACTGCAGGATGTCCTCGCCGCCGGCCTTGATGATCTCGGTCAGGTGCGCGGCGCCGAACGGGTCGAACAGCGCGCCGCCCGGGTCGCTGAAGTCGGCCTCGAGCTCCTCCGCGTCGAGGCGCGCCTCGGCGATCTCGACCTCCTGCAGCTCCTCTGGCGAGATCTCCGTGCTCTCCTCGACTTCGAACACCTCCTTGGGCGCGTCGGGCCGTTCGGACGGCACGTCGATCCAGTCTTCCGGCGCGACCGAGATCGTCAGCTCGCGCGCGGTGCCGAGCGGCGGCTGCTGCCAGAACACGTACAGCAGCAGGAACAGCACCGCGTGCAGCAGCAGCGACAGCCCGAACCACGGTGCGCGCCGCAGCTCCTCCGCCATCAGCGCCGCGAAGCCGTGCTCGGGTGCGCCGGCGTGGGGCCGCGCGGCCGTTCCGGTGGCGGGCGCCGCGGGCAGCGCGGCGGGCGCGGCCACTGCGGGGGAGGCCACTGCGGGGGCGGCCGCCACGACCGTCAGCGGGATCTCCCCGATCCGCAGCTCGGCGCCCGGCAGCAGGTCGCAGCAGCCGTGCACGCGGACGCTGCCGACCCACACGCCGCCGGGCGCGCCGAGGTCCTCGACGCGCACCTCGCCGCGGTGTGCGCTGACCAGCGCGTGCGCCGCCGCGATGCTGTGGTGGAGCACGCGCAGGTCGGCGCGCGGACCGCTGCCGACGACGTGCAGCCGGTCGGGCTCGAGCGCGAAGGTGCGCTCGCCGACGCGGATCGCGAGCCCCGGGCTCGGTTCGGACGAGGGCGCTTCGGCGGGCGCGGGACCAGTCATCGCGCAAAGGATCTGGCCAGGGCTCCGCGCGGGCGGTGCGCGTCGCCGGGTCCTGTCGTCGTGACGCCGGCTCCGCCGGGCGGAGCACTCGCGCCGAGCCGCGCCACGCGTCTAGAGTCTAGCCCGGATGATCCGCGAGCTGCCTGCTGCGGTCGCGCAAGTCGCCAGCTGGAGGGAAGTCGAGCGCGGGTTCGGCCCGACGACGATGCCTGCCAGCGACTTGCGCGACCGCGCGACGGAATCTCGCGCATCATCCGGGCCACGTGTGCGTTTCGTGGCGCGCGAGCCGCCTCGTGCATCGGGCGGACTCCCCGCGCACAACCAGCCGGACCAGCCATGTCGTTGAAGATCATCGGCGGAGAGTTCCGCGGCCGCACGCTGCGCGCGGTCAAGGGCTTCATGACCCGGCCGCTGCTCGGCCAGGTGCGGGAGGCGCTGTTCAACATCCTCGGCGATGCCGTCGTCGACGCCGAAGTGTGGGACCTGTTCGCGGGCACCGGCGCGTCCGGGCTCGAGTCGCTGTCGCGCGGCGCGGCGCGCGTCCTGTTCGTCGAGAAGAGCAACCAGGCGCTCGGCGTGCTGCGCGCGAACCTCGAGGCGCTCGGCCCGCGCGCGAAGGAGCGCAGCCGCGTGCTGCGCGGCGACGCCTGGGAGCCGCCGCCGCTGACGCCGGACGGCGAGGACGAGGAGGTGCCGCCCGACGTCGTGTTCTTCGACCCGCCCTACCAGATGGTCGACGAGGACCCGGCGCGCGCGGCGTGGCGGGCCGGGCGCCTGGCCGACCGCCTCGCGCCCGGCGGCGTCGTGCTGTTCCACTTCCCGGACGGCACGCTCGACGAGGACGACTTCGACGGCGAGGTCGAGGTGCGCACCTGGGGGCGCAGCGCGGTCGCGTTCCTGCGCCGCGGGCGGGGCTAGCCTGCGCGCCGGTCAGCGTCCCAGGTCAAGCGCGGGGCACGGCGCGTCCGATAGGAGACGCGGACGGTCGACGCGGGGCTGCGTGGCCGTGACGCTCCGAACCGGAAGACAGCCATGAATCGTGTTGCCGTGATCGCGCTCCTCGCCGGCTCCTGCTTCTCGGCGGGGGTGGCGTCCCAGGGCGGTGCCCGTCCCGACGACGACGTGCGCATCGTGTTCACCGACCTCGAAACGCTGCGGCGGACCCCTGAGGCGTTCAAGTCCATCTGGGTGCAGTTCGACATCCAGTTCGCGTCGCTCGGGCGGGTGAGCAACCCGTTCTTCACGCGCTTCGAGCCGTCCCGGTACGCGAACTTCGTCGCGTGGGCCGGCGACCAGCCGATCTGGCGCCGGGACAGCTACGACGACCTGTTCGGCATGCTGTTCGTCGCGAAGGACACCGAGGCGGTCTCCCGCCTCTACGATCTGCACACCTACGACCGGCTGCGCGTGACGGGCGTCGTCCGCAACACCTTCCGCGATCAGCCGTGGATCGAGGTCACCGACTTCACGCCGCTGTCGAGCAAGGTCGACACCGCGACGCTCGCGCACCTGTTCCGCGCCGAACGGCACATGCAGAACCGCGAGTGGCGCCGGGCGATCTCGGAGCTGTCGCTCGCCCCGAGCATGGACAAGCCGAGCTTCGTGCGGTCGGCGGTCTACGAGAACCTCGCCGTGTGCCACCTGCGCCTCGGCGAAGCCGACCTGGCGCGCACGCACCTGCAGAAGGCGCTCGAGCTGAACTCCGGCAACCGGCGGCTGCGCGACATGCTCGCGACCGCGACGACCGACGCCCAGTCGCTGCTCGACCACGACGTCGACCGCGGCGCGATCGAGGAATCCGAGCGGCCGATCTGGGAGGCGTTCGAGGGCGGCTCCGACCTCGCCGGGGCGAACGCCGGCACCACCACCGGCGTGACGACGACCGGGACGACGACCGGGTCCGGCACCGTACCGACGGTCACGACGACGCCGTCCCGGCCGCAGGACTGACGCGGTGCGCGCTCGGCACCGGGCCGCCGGGAGGGCGCCGGTGCCAGCGGGCCTTCGCGGCCCCGGCTCCCGCCGTGGACTCGCCGCGGCGGTCGAGCGGCACTGCGCGCGCATCCGTGCTCCGGCTGACCGCGAAGCCCCCGACCCGCCGGTGACGGACGTCCGGCACGGTCGCGTGGGCGGCTCCCTCCGGTGAGCCGCAGGCGAGCCGAATCCGGTTCGATGGTCGACGGCGGGGCGCCCGCGGCGCAAGCTGTTCCGCCCGCACCGACCCGTCGTCCTTCTTCCCGTGACCACGTCCTCCCTCGCGCAGCCGGCGTCCGCCGTCCTGGACCGCCGGGCCTCGCGCGCCCTGTTCCGGTTCTCGGTGTTCTTCGCCGCCTTCGTGCTGCTCCACATCAAGGGCGGCGCGATGGTCACCAGCACGGGCTCCGGCATGGCGTTCACCGACTGGCCGCTCGCGCGCGGCTCGCTGTGGCCGCCGGGGATGGACCTCGACGATTACTTCGAGCACCTGCACCGCGTGTCGGGCAGCCTCGTCGGGCTGCTCGCCATCGTGGAGGCGATCTGGATCGGCCGCAGCGGTGCGCCGCGCTGGCTGACGCGGCTCGGCTGGGCGCTGGTCGGGCTGATCGTCGTGCAGGGGATCCTCGGCGGTGTCGGCGTGCTGTTCGGCCAGGCCGACGGGCGCACGTTCTGGCCGGCGGCGGTCGGCCACGGCGCGCTCGCGCAGCCGACCCTGTGCGTCGCGGTGCTGGTCGCGTTCGCACTGTCCGACGGCTGGCGGGAGCGGCTGCCGGTCGCGCTGGGTGACGCGCGCGGGGCTCGGCGCCTCGCGACCTTCGCGCTCGTGGCGGTGTTCGCACAGGTGTTCGTCGGTGCCGCGTTCCGGCACACCAGCCTGCGGGGCCTGCTGTGGCTGCACGTCGCCATGGCGGTGTTCGTGTCGGCGACCGTCGTGCTCGCCGCGTCCTACACGAGCGGCCGCTTCGGTGCGCGCTCGGCCGGCTTCCGGCGGCTCGGGCGGTTCGTGTTCGCGCTCCTGATCGTGCAGTTCCTGCTCGGCTTCTACGCGCTGGCCGTCGTGCGCCCGAAGGACCCCTCGAACATCGCCTACCTGACGCGCAGCCTGCTGGTGTCGGCGCACGTCATCGTCGGCGCCGCGCTGTTCCTGTCGACGACGCTGATCGTCGCGAAGAGCTACCGCAACCTGGAGCCGCGGGCCGACGCCCCGCCCGCCCTGGAGCCGCCGCGATGAGCGCCGTGACCGAGACCTCCGCGCCGCGTCCGTCCCTGGCGGTCCGCCTCGGTGCGTTCGTCGAGCTCGGCAAGCTGCGGTTGTCGAGCCTCGCGATCTTCGCGGTGATCGCCGGCGTGCACCTCGGCACACCGTTCCGCCAGGATGCGGCCCTGATCCTGCCGACGGCGCTCGGCAGCCTGCTGGTCGCGGTCGCCGGGAACGCGTTCAACATGTTCCTGGAGCGCGACATCGACCGCCTGATGGAGCGCACGCGGTCGCGACCGTTGCCGAGCGGGCGGCTGCGGCCGGGCGAGGTCGTGGCGTTCGCCACCGTCTGCGGGGCAGCGGGTCTCGCGACGATGGCATTGGCCACCAACCTGCTCGCGACGCTGCTGTCCGCGGGGATCCTGCTCACCTACGTCTGCATCTACACGCCGATGAAGCGGCGGACGCCGCTCAATACCGTGGTCGGTGCCGTGCCCGGTGCGCTGCCGCCGGTGGTCGGCTACGCGGCTGCCTCCGGTCGACTGGACGTCCACGCGGCGGCGCTGTTCCTGATCCTGTTCCTCTGGCAGGTGCCACACTTCCTCGCGATCTCGTGGCGTTACCGCGACGACTACCGCCGCGGCGGCCTGAAGATGATCGCGTCGCTCGACGGTAGCGACGGCATGGTGCGGCGGCTGATGCTGTCGCACACGCTGGCATTGATCTGCGTGTCGCTGCTCCCCTACTACACCGGCCTCGCCGGTGAGGCCTACGCGGCCGCCGCGCTCCTGCTGGGGCTCGTGTTCCTCGTGCCGGTGATCCTCGCGACCCTGGCCCGATGGGAGTCCGCGATCCGGCAGACCTTCATCGCGTCGATCGTCTACCTGCCGCTGTTGTTCGCGGCGATGGTCGCGGATGCGCGGTAGGCGTGCGGGTGCCGCCGATCGACCGGGGGTGAGCGACCGCCGATCGCGCGCGCAGCGCATCATTGCCGCCGCCCCGCGCGACCGTTAGACAGTCGGCATGGAATGCCCCTGCGGCAGCGGGCGGTCCCACGCGGACTGCTGTGAACCCTATCTGACGGGCGCCGCCTGGCCGGAGACGGCCGAAGCGCTGATGCGCGCGCGCTACAGCGCCTTCGCCACCGGCCGCGTCGAGTTCATCCGCGAGTCCCACGAGCCCGGCTCGCGCGACGAGGTCGACGACGATGCGACACGGCAGTGGTCGCAGAGCGCCGAGTGGCAGGGGATCGAGGTGCTGGCGACCGACGGCGGCGGTCCCGACGACGACGAGGGGACCGTCGAGTTCGTGGCGCACTATTCGGTCAAGGGCACCGCGCACCCCCATCACGAGGTGGCGACATTCCAGCGCGGCGACGACGGGCGCTGGTACTTCGTCGACGGGGTCGTCGCCGGCGCCGGCACCTACCGGCGGGAGCAGCCGAAGGTCGGGCGCAACGACCCGTGTCCCTGCGGCAGCGGCCGCAAGTACAAGAAGTGCCACGGCGGCCCTGGTGCTGCTACCTGATCACCGGGGACCAGATCGCCGAACGTCTGACCGCTCAGAAGCTCACGCCGACGCCGAACTCGAAGAAGAACGTCGGGTCGATCGCGCCGTCGTAGTCGGTGCGCACGTTGCCGGTGAAGCCCTGCCAGTCGTATTCGCCGGTCAGCGTCGTGCCGAACCGTCCGAACGCCGACAGCGCGTCGTCGAAGCGGTAGGTCCCCTCGAGGAACAGGCGCATCTCCTGCACGCGCGCATCGAGGCGGCGACCGGCGCCGTCCTTGTATTGGTAGAGGTCGCCGACGATGTCGATGCCGGACGCGAAGATCCATGACGCGGACGGCTGGTAGCTGATGCGCGCCTCGATCGGCAGCAGCACGTCCAGCCGCCATTGCTCGTCGATCAGCCAGGTGGCGCCGAGCAGCGGGTAGACGGTCACCTTGTTGAACGTCTCGTCGTAGCGCGCGCCGAACTTCAGGTAGAGCGGCGACTCGTGGCCCTGCTCGCGCGAGTGGGCCTGCCAGGTCAGCAGCGCGTCCCCGAAGAACTGCCAGTCGCCGCTGTTCAGCACGCCTTCGAAGCTCGAGTAGACACCCGGCCGGAGCACCACCTCGGCGAGCAGGTCCTCCTTGACGAAGTAGCCCGCACCGAGCTCGAGCGACGCCTCGTAGAGCGTCTCGTCACCGACCTGTGCGGTGTTGGTGAACTCGTAGACCCGCGAGCCGAAGTTGCCGCCGAGCACGAGGTAGGTGTCCGGGTCGACCGGCTGGCGGAACAGCGCCTCGGCGCGGAAGTCGTCGAACTCGAACTGGCCGGGTTCGTCGGCGGTGCCGGTGCGCGCGATGCGCCCGTACTGGACCTGCACCTGCGGCCGGAATCGGATCGCCTCCTGCAGGAAGTAGCCGTGCTCGCGCTCGAACCAGGCCGACGCGCTGTAGTCGCCGGGATCCTGCAGCCGGCGCGTCGCGCCGGCGAAGTCCGACACCGGCGCGGGACCGAGCAGCGTGCGCGCGCCGGTCTCGGCGTCGACGGTGGTCTGCGCGGGGAAAGCCGTGGCCTCGGGCGCGGCCGGGATCGGCGCCTGGGCCTCGACGCGGCTGGCCGGCGCCGCGCAGAGGACGAGGAGCGTGCTGGCGACGAGAGCTCGCAGCGGGGGTGTGCGCATCGGATTCAGGGGCGCGACCCGCCCCTCCCTAACGTGTTGGCGACATGCCTGGCGCGACCAGCGAGCACGGGGAGACGGTTCCCCGCGACGCGCTTCGGCCAGACCGGACCCGCGACCGCCGTGCGGTTCCGGACGTCGCGAATGTAACCGAGCCCCGACGGCGATCCACCGGGACGATCGCCATGGCGCTGCGGTAGGCTCCCGAGCCCGAGCCCAGACCTGACGATGCTCGCCTCCCTGCACGTTCGTGATCTCGCGCTGCTGGCGACCGCCGAGCTCCGCTTCGAGGCGGGGCTCAACGTCCTGTCCGGCGAGACCGGGGGCGGCAAGTCGCTGGTGGTGGCGGCGTTGAAGCTGCTGCGCGGCGAGCGGGCGAGCGCCGGCCTGATCCGCCACGGCGCCGACGAGCTGCGCGTCGACGGCGAGTTCCTGCTCGGCGAGGGCGCGCGGTCGGCGGCGGTCGCGGAGCTGTTGACCGAGGTGTGCGGTCGGCCACCGGAGGAGGGCGTCGTCGTCGTCAGTCGCAGCGTCGATCGCAGCGGTCGGAGCCGCGTGCGCATCGACGGCCGTCCCGCCACCCTGCAGGATCTGCGTGCGCTGTGCGGGCATCTGATCGAGATCCACGGCCAGGGCGAGACGCGCGCGCTGATGCGCCCGGAGATCCAGGCCGAGACGCTCGACGCGGTCGCCGGTTCGACCGAGCTGCGGCAGCGCTTCGCGGACGCGCTCGCCGCCGCGCGCGCCGCCGCCGCGCGCCTCGAGGAGGCCGGCGGACACGAGCGCGAGCGCCTCGAGCGGATCGCATTCCTGCGCTACCAGGTCCACGAGATGCAGGCGGTCGGGCTCACCGAGGGCGAGCTCGCCGACGTCGAGGCCGAGCACCAGGTGCTCGCGAACCTCGACCGCATGCGTGCGTGGCTCGCCGACGCGCTCGATGCGCTGTCGGAGGGCGACGGTCCCGCGCTCGACGCTCTCGGCCGCGCCGCGCGCGCTCTCGATCCGGCCGCCGAGATCGACCGCGAGCTGGCGCCGGCGGCCGAGCTGGTCGCCGACGCGCGGGCCGCGGTCGCCGACGCCGCGCGGATCGTGCAGTCGCGGCTGTCGGGTCTCGACCTCGACCCGGCGCGGCTCGGCGACATCGAGGAGCGGCTCGCGACGCTGCGGCGGGCGCTCGCTCGCTTCGGCCCGACCGAGCGCGACTTCCTCGCGACCCTGCAGCGCAATGCCGCCGAGCTTGCCGAGCTCGAGGACGAGGCCAGCGAGCCCGCCGCATTGCAGGAGGCGGTCGACAAGCGGCTCGCGGAGCTCGAGGCCGCCGCACGCAAGCTCGTGCGTGCCCGCCGCAAGGGTGCCGGGGGGCTGGTCGCCGCGATCGAGGCCGAATTGACCGACCTGGGCATGCCGCACACCCGCTTCCGTATCGCGATGGACGACGATGTGCCCGCCGGCCGCGCGCTGCTCGACGCCGCGACCGCGCACGGCCCGGGGCCGCTCGACTTCGAGGTGCGGATCAACCCCGGGGAGCCGTTCCGCTCCATGCGCGAGACGGCGTCGGGTGGCGAGATGGCGCGCATCGTGCTGGCCGTCAAGAAGTGTCTCGCCGACCGCGACCGCGTGCCGTTCGTCGTCTTCGACGAGATCGACGCCGAGATCGGCGGACGCCTCGGCCTGCAGGTCGGCCGCAAGCTGAAGGATGTCGCCGCGCACCATCAGGTGCTGATCGTCACGCATCTACCGCAGGTCGCCGCCTTCGCCGACGTGCACCTGAAGGTCGCGAAGTCGGTGCGCGGCGAGCGCACCTGGGCCAGCGTCGAGCGCCTCGACGACGAGGCCGCCGAGCGCGAGCTGGCCGCGATGGCCGCGGGCGAGTCTGCCGACCGCGAAGCTCTGGAGGAAGCGCGGCGGCTGCGCGTGCGCGCCCGCGAAGCGCGGTGATCCGACCGCCGCTCGACGGGATTCCGTCCGTCGATCAGCAGCCGCCGCCGAGGACGACGCGGCCGCCGTTGGAGGTCGCGGCGCCGCCCGGCGCCGACGCATTGAGGTGCAGATACTGCGAGAACAGGCGGATGCCGACCAGCGTGGCGACGTTCGGGATCGGCAATGCGAGCGAGCGGGTCCCGTTGGGATCGGTGACGCCGCCGAGCGAGCCGAGGTCGGCCGAGCAGGAGATCTCGCAGCCGGTGAAGCCGAGCGCGGTGAGGTCGATCGGGAACGGCGTCGTATTGAGCGAGCCGAGATTGAGCGCCGCGGGCATGAACGGCGCGCCGCCGCTCACGTCGAACGACACGGTGGCGCCGAGCGCGGAGCTGCCCGACAGCGAGTGGACGAGGCCGGCACAGCCGGTGCCGAAGCCGCTGAGCTCGGCACAGCCGGACTCGATGCGGATCTTGATCGCAGCACTGCTCGCGCTGCCGGTCGCCGGCGGCGAGCCGGTCCACCCGGTGGCGTAGAGCCGCGGCCGGACGTCGCGGTGCATCGCGTTGTTGCCGTCGCTCGACGAGTTGCCCTCGACGATGACGTCGACGAGCAGGTCGCTGACGCCGTCGTAGACGAACGACGAGTCGATGCCGATCGGCGACCAGGTGTTGGCGGTCTTCCGCCAGCGGTAGTCCTGGCGGTCGAGCACGACCTGGGAGAAGGTGGCGCCTTGGAGGTTGGCGTCGAAGTTGGTGTTGGTCAGCAGGTCGAAGCCGGGCTGGACGAGGGCCAGCGTCAGGCGGATCGACGTCGACATGTGGATGCCGGTGGAGCACGGCGCGAACGACAGGCCCGTGATCAGGCACGGCTGGGCGTTCATGTCGGCGACCGTGACGACCCACTGGTGCCGCTGGTTGAGCCAGCTGGAGCTGCCGTTCGTGCTGCCGAACGGGATGGCGTTGCAGATGCCGACGCCGGGCAGGTTGTCCGGGACCGGGAAAGCGCTGCCCTGGGCGGCGGGTTGGGCCACGGCGAGGCCGGCGGCCAGGAGGGTCAGAGAGAGACTGCGCATCGGGCGCTCCGTATGCAGGGGGGGACGAGCAGGCGAGAAGAACGCGGGTCCCGCGCAGCGCGGACGACGGCCTCGCGGAACGGGACGAAGTTACTCCACAGCCTCGCGGCGGTGCGCTATGGAGTGTCCCAGAGCGGTCGCAAGTCACGTCGCTGCCCCGATGCCCGAGCCGATCCCCGCCGTCCTGGAAAGCCGCGTCCTGCCCAAGCCTTGGGGTGGACGTGCCCTGCTCGACGCGCTCGGCCTGCAGCGCGCCGACGGCCAGCCGATCGGCGAGGTCTGGGAGGCGTTCGACCGCCCGGACGGCGCCAGCGCGCTCCGCGGCGGCGGTGGCCGGACGCTGCGCGACCTGATGCGCGAGGATCCCGACGCGCTGCTCGGCCGCGGCGTGCGTCCGGCTGCGGGCGGCCTGTTCCCGCTGCTCGTCAAGCGGATCGACGCGAACGAGCGGCTGTCCGTGCAGGTCCACCCCGGTGCCGAGCAGGCGCGCGAGCATGGCGACGGGCCCAAGAACGAGGCCTGGATCGTGCTCGAGGCGCGCGAGGACGCACGGATCGTCTGCGGGTTCAAGGAGGGCGTCACCCGCGTGCAGGTCGAGGCGGCGTTCGACTCGCCGGCGCTCGAGCCGCTGCTCGATTCGTTCCGACCGGTGCCGTGGGACGTGTTCCGGATCGACGCGGGCGTCGTGCACTCGATCGGGCCCGGCGTCGTCGTCTACGAGGTCCAGCAGAACTCCGACCTGACCTTCCGCATCTACGATTGGGGCCGCGGTCGCGAATTGCACCTCGACGCCGCCCGCCGCGCGATGCGCGTCGGGGGCGCCAGCGACGCGATCGTCGTCCCCGAGCCGATCGACGGCGGCTCGTGGTGGCTGATCCGCACGCCGGACTTCTCGGTCCGGCGGCTGCGCTGCGACGGGCCGTCGACCCTCGGCACCGAGGGCTCGTTCAAGCTCGGCACCGTGCTGTCCGGTGCCGCGGCGCTCGGCTGGCGCAGCGGTGGGCAGCACCCCCCGCTCGCGCTGCGGACCGGCGACACCTTCCTCGTGCCGGCCTGCGTCGGCTCGGTGTTCCTGTCGCCGATCGGCAGCTTCGAGATGCTGTGGACCGCGCCGGGGGTGCGGAGCTGATGGCCGCGCGCCGCTCGAGCAAGCCGGGTGGGGGTGGGCAGAAGGGCTCCGGCCGCCCCTCCCGCGGTGACCCCTCTCGCGGTGGCCCGACCCGCGGTGGCCGGCCCGGGAAGCCGCGGGCTACCGGGCCCGCGCGCCGTCCGCCCGGGCCGGCCCGGACACCGAAGCCGAAGCGCGCGGTGAAGGTGACGCCGCTGCGCGAGACCGACGTCGCCGACGACGGCCTGGTCCGTCTCAACCGCTTCCTCGCGGCGGCCGGCGTCAGCAGCCGTCGCGGTGGCGACGAGCTGATCGCCGGGGGGCGGGTGACCGTCAATGGCGAGGTCGAGCGCGAGCTCGGCACACGGATCGATCCGGTCAACGACGACGTGCGCTTCGACGGCGAGCGCGTCCGGCCGGAGAAGCCGGTCTACGTGCTGTTCCACAAGCCGAAGGGCGTGGTCTGCACCAATGCCCCCAACGAACAGCGCGAGCGTGTGATCGACTACCTGACCGCGGTCCGGGGACGACTGTTCACCGTCGGCCGGCTCGACGCGGAGTCGACCGGCTTGATCCTGGTGACGAACGACGGCCGCTTCGCGCAGCGCGTGTCGCATCCGCGCTACGGAGTGTCGAAGACCTACGCGGTCGTCGTGACCGGCGAGGTCGATCCTGCCGCGATCGAGAAGGCGCAGTCAGGTGTGTGGCTGTCCGACGGCCGCACGTCCGGGGCGAAGGTGCAGGTCGAGCGACGTGGCCGCGACCGCACGCACCTGCGCGTCACGCTGCGCGAAGGCCGCAATCGTGAGATCCGCCGCGTGTTCGCCAAGCTCGGCTACGGAGTCATCTCGCTGCGCCGCGTGCGCATCGGTCCGCTGAACGTCCGCGGACTCGGCGCCGGGCGCTGGCGGTTCTTGTCGCGCGACGAGGTCGACGCGATCCTGCGCGACGCCGCGGAGGGGGACGCGTGACCCCGTCCGCCGTGCACGAGTTCGCCCTCGACAACGGCTTCCGCTCGCTGCTCGTGCGTCGCGAGGGTCTGCCGATCGTCGCCGCGGCGCTGTTCTACACCGTCGGCTCGCGCGACGAGCGCACCGGGGAGTCCGGGGTCAGCCACTTCCTCGAGCACATGATGTTCAAGGGGACGACCCGCTATGCGAAGGGCGAGATCGACCTCATCACGACCCGGCTCGGCGGCAGCAACAACGCCTACACCGATCACGACACGACCGCCTATCACTTCTCGTTGGCGTCCGACCGTTGGCAGGTCGCGCTCGACATCGAGGCGAGTCGCATGCGCGATTGCCTGTTCGACGACGCCGAGTTCGCCGCGGAGAAGAGCGTCGTGCTCGAGGAGCTCGCGATGGGGCAGGACGACCCGTGGCGGTGCCTGTGGGAGACGACCGAGGCGCTCGCCTTCCGGGTCCACCCCTACCATCGTCCGATCATCGGCTACCGCGGCGATCTCGAGCGGCTGACGCCCGACGACATGCGCGCCTACTACCGGCGCCATTACGGGCCCAACCGTGCGTACCTGGTCGTGGTCGGCGACGTCGACATCGCCGACACCGAACGGCGCATCGCGTCGACCTTCGCGGAGTTCACGCCGGTGCCCGAGCGCGACGCGCCGCTACCGGAGCCCGCGCGTGCCGGTGAGCTCCGCGGCGCGATCCGGGCGCCGGGCTCGATCGCGCGGATCGCGATGGCGGCGCCGGTCGGTCGGATGGGCGAGCGCGACGACTTCGTGCTCGACATCGTCTCGGTCGTGCTCGGCAGCGGTCGCAGCTCACGGCTGCATCGCCGGCTGGTGCTCGACGAGGAGCTCGCGACGAGCATCTCGACCTCCAACGAGCCACGCCTCGATCCCGGGTTGTTCTGGATCATGGCCGAGCTGCGGCCCGGCGCCGACCCCGAGCGCGCCGAGCTGATCCTGCGCGAGGAGCTCGACAAGCTCCGCGAGGACGGGGTCACCGCCGAGGAGCGCAAGCGCGCGATCATGCAGCTGCGCTCGGGCTTCCTGTTCGAGGGCGAGACGGCGCTCGGCGAGGCGATGCGGATCGGTCAGTTCGAGACCGGTGCGGTCGGCGGTCGCCGCCGACTCGACGACGTGCTCCGGCTCTACGACGAGATCGGTCGACGGGAGCTGCGCGGCGCGATCGAGCGCTGGCTCGCACCGGACAGCTGGACGGTCGTCTGGTCGCTGCCCGAAGGGCAGCGCGCGCTGCGCCCACGCCCGCTGCCGAAGCCGCGCCCCGCCCGCGCGAAGGCCGGTCGCGGCCACGGCACCGTGCGCGTCGCCGGGCGACGGGGGGTGTCGCGGTGACCCCGGCCGGCACGTCGATCCGGCTCGACATCGCCGAGCGCGAGCTGCGCAACGGTCTGCGCATCATCGCGATCTGCAATCCGGGTGTGCCGACGTTCGCGGCCACGCTGTCGCTGCGCGCCAACCGGCTCGACGAAGGCGCGGGCGAGCACGGGCTCGCCTACCTGGTCGGCGCATGTCTGGAGGAGAGCACGCGGCATCGGACCTCGGTCGAGCTGGCCGAGGCCGTCGAGGGGCTCGGCGCGTCGCTCGACACGCATTCGAGCGGCGGCACCGTGCAATGCCCGGCCGAGGAGGCGTCGCGCTCCTTGCGCCTGTTGCGCGAGGCGGTGTTCGAGCCCGCGTTCGTCCTGCGCGAGGTGCGCCGTGTGCAGCAGGAGATCGTCGCGGAGATCGAGGACGACGACGCCGACCCGCGCGCGCTGGCGCGACGCCGATTCCACCGCGAGGTGTACGGGCGTCACCCCTACGCGCGACCGTCGTACGCGACCGCGGAGCAGATCCTCGCGTACCGACCACAGGACCTGAAGCGCTTCCACCAACGGCTGTTCGCACCGCGCGAGGGCGTGCTCGCGGTCGCCGGGCCGCTCCCCGTCGACGACGGTCTCGAGCTCGCGACCCGCGCGTTCCGCTCGCTGCGCGGCGAGCCACCTGCACGGCGCGAGGTCCCGCCGCCCGCTCACCTCGATGCTCCGCGCGACGTGCACCTGCCGTTGCGCCGCGAGCAGGTGCACGTCTACGCCGGCCATGTCGGCGTCCGCCGCACCGACCCGGACTACATCCCGTTGCTCGTCATGGACCACGTGCTCGGCTCCGGGCCGGGCTTCACGTCGCGCATCGCGCGCCGGCTGCGCGACGAGCTGGGCCTGTGCTACACGGTCTACGCGTCGATCACGTCGAGCGCGGGACTCGAGCCCGGGACCTTCACCGCCTACATCGGCACGTCCAAGGAGCACCGCGCCGCCGCGATCGAGGGTTTCGTCGCCGAGATGCGGCGGCTGCGCGCCGAGCCGCCGACCGAGGCCGAGCTGCGCGACGTGCACGACTACCTGACCGGCAGCTACGTGCTCGGTCTCGAGCGCAATGCCAGCCTCGTCAACTACGCGATCCACGTCGCGCGGTTCGGGCTCGGTCTCGACTACCTGGAGTGCTACCCGGATCTCGTGCGCGCGGTCACGCGCGACGACGTGCGGCGCGTGGCCGAGGCGCACCTCGCACCGGAGCAGATGGTCGTCGTCAGCGCGGGCGCGGGGTGAGCCGTGCACCGCTCGACTTGCTGTGCGATCCTGCTGCTCGCCGTCGTCGCGCCGGGGGCGGGTGCGGTCGCGCAGATCGAGCCGGTCGAGACGACCTACCCGGACGGCGGCCTCCGGGAGCGCTACGGCGTCGATGCCGAGGGGCGCAAGCAGGGCGGCTACGAGCGCTTCCACGCCGACGGCGACCCGGCGGTCCGCGCCAGCTACGTCGACGACCGGCTCGACGGTGACTACGAGGAGCTCGATCCCGGCGGCGTGCGGCGCGTGTTCGCGCATTACCGCCGTGGCGAGCTGCACGGCACGCTGCAGCGGTTCGCGGCCGACGGTGTGCGCGAGCTGTTCGAGACGTGGCGGGACGGTCAGCTCGACGGTCGCCGCGAGACGTTCTGGCCGAACGGGGAGCGCCGCGAGCTCACCAATTGGCGGGCCGGCGCGCGGGACGGTCGTTTCGAAGAGGTCTCCGAGGACGGCGCCACCACGCGGAGCGGCGCGTACGCGGACGGCGCGCTGCACGGCTCGCTGAAGATCGTGCAGGGGCGGCGGACGCTGTCGAAGCAGGTGTGGGACCACGGCGAGCTGGCGCGCCTCGACGACCTCGCCCCGTTCCCGGAGCGGAAGGAAGCGCTGCGCGAGCGCCTGTCGCAGGTCCTCGCCGCACGGTCGCCAGAGGGCCCCGCCGGTGACCTCCATTGGGAGCAGCGCTGTGCGGCATTGCGCCGGCTGCAGGTCTACCGTGCGCTGTGCGGCCTGCCTTGGGCCGACCTCTCGCTCGAGCCGGATTGGAACGGGCTCTGCGACGCCGCGGCGCAGGTTTGCCGGGCCAACGGCGGCATCAGCCACGACCCGCCGAAGCCGCCCGGCATGGACGACGAGCTCTACCGCCGCGGCCGGCTCGGGGCGGGATCGAGCAATCTGCACCAGGGTCAGCCGAGCATGGCGGCTGCTGTCGACGGCTTCCTCGACGACTCCGACCCCTCGAACATCGCACGCCTCGGCCACCGTCGCTGGTGCCTGGCGCCCACGCTGGGCAGGACCGCGTTCGGCGCCGACGGCGGCTACGTCGCGATGTGGGCCCTCGACGCGTCGGGCCGCGCGCCGCGCGGCGTCGATGCGGTCGCCTACCCGCCCGCCGGCTGGACGCCGGCGGACCTGTTCGGGCCCGGGCGCGCGTTCAGCGTCGCGCTGCTGCGCGGCTCGTGGCCGGCGATCGAGGAACTCGAGGTCACGGTGCGCGCACTCGACGAGCATTGGCTGGCCGCCGCCGAGGCGTTGGAGCTCGAACACCTCGCGATCGCCGACGCCGGCTTCGGGACCGGACCCTGCCTCGTGTTCCGTCCGCGCGGGCTGCGCGTCGCGGACGGCGCCGCGTACCTCGTCGACGTCCGCGAGCGCGGTGCGCGGCAGCCGCTGCGGCGCTACGTCGTGGCGTTCTGCGCGCCGCTCGGCGGGCCGTGAGCGTTCCGGCGCCGGGGCCCGCGCCGCCCCGGTAGAGTGCGTTCCGGAGGACCCGCGCCGATGCTCCGAAGCCGACTCGCCTCGCTGCTCCCGCTGCTGCTCGCCCGCGCCGTCGTCGCGCAGGAGCCGGTCTGGACGCTCGACGGTACCGCCCTGCGCTTCGCGGACGGCGGCGCGCTGCCGGGTGTCGTGCGCGACGCGCGCGTGGCGCACGGCGCGCTCGACCTCGCGGCGGCGACGGCCCGCGTGACGTTCGCGCCCGATCCACGGCTCGCCGCGCCGATCGGCGAGTCGTTCACGCTCGAGCTCGAGCTGCGCACCTCGGGGCATGGGTTCGCGACGCCGTGGATGTGCCGCGCCGGCAGCGCCGTGCACCACAGCTTCGTGATCGGCCGCGAGGCCGGGCACATCTCGTTCGAGGCGTGGAGCTGGCAGCGCGAACGCGTGACGTCGCGCGCGCCGATCGACGACGGCCGCTGGCACCTGGTGCGGGCCGTGCGCGACGCCGGCGACGCCACCATGGCGCTGTTCGTCGACGGTGAGCTGCAGGCCGTCGGGCCCTGCACCGGAGAGCCGGCGGCGAAGCCCGCGCCAGGGTTGCGCCTCGGCGACAATCTCGACGCGGCCGTCGATCAGCATTTCGACGGCGAGATCCGCCGCGCCGCGCTCCGGTCCGGGATCCCGGCCGAGCTCGTCGCGACGCTCGCGGTGTTTCGCGGCGCGCGCGTGCTCGCGCCGGGCGAGGCCGAGGCGCGGATGCGGGCGTGGAACGACCGCCTGCGGGTCGAGCGGCCGCCGGCCGCGGCGTCGCGGGCGGACTGGGAGCGGCGCGCGGCGGCGGTGCGCGCGGAGGTGCAGGACGCCCTGGGGTTGTGGCCGCCGCCGTACGGCGGCGAGCAGCTCGTGGGTCGAGCGTCGCCGCTGTCGGGCGGCGCGGGCGGCGCGACCGACTTCGCACGGTTCGAGCCCGCGCTGCCGCTCGACTTCGTGCGCGGCCGCACGCTCGCGCGCGACGGCTACACGGTCACGCGCGTCGCGTGGCGGACCTTCGATCGCTTCTGGGCGACCGGCTGGCTCTACGAGCCGGCGCCACCGCGCAATACCCCGGCACCCGCGGTGCTGTGCCCGCACGGGCATTGGCCGGAGGGTGCGCGCGCCGAGGCCGTCGTCGCGCGGTCGGCGACCTTCGCGGCGTCCGGCGTCGTCGCGCTCGCGCCCGATTCGATCCATATCGAGGACCTCGCCAGCGGGCTGTCGTCGGTGTCGATCATGACCTGGAACAACCTGCGCGCGCTCCAGTACCTGCGTGCGCGGCCCGACGTCGACCCCGCCCGGATCGGCTGCACCGGTGCGTCCGGCGGCGGACAGCAGACCTACTACTTGGCGGCGCTCGACTCCGGGCTCGCGGCGGCGGCGCCGGTCGTGATGGCGGCACACTTCTCGGAGATCACGCCGGCCGATGGCGTCCATTGCCGCTGCAACCACGTGCCGCATCTCGCTGGCGCCGTGGACATGCCGGAGATGGCGGCGGCGTTCGCGCCTCACCCGCAGCTGTTCGAGACGGTCGACGGCGACTGGACGGCGCACTTCCACGAGCGTGGCTATCCCGAGGTCCGCGCGATCTACGAGCTGCTCGGTGCCGGCGATGCGACTGCGCTGCTGCGCCATCCGGGCGGGCACCGGTTCGACGCGACGATGCGGGCCGAGGTCGCGGCGTTCCTCGGCAATGCGCTCGGGTTCGCTCCGGTCGCCGAGCCGCCGGGCTTCCCGAGCCCCGCTGAGCTCGCGGCGATCGCCGATCTCGAGGTCGCGCGCGACGCCGACGCGATCGTCGCCGAGTTCCGCACCCGCCTGTCGGCACCCGCGCCGGATGGCACGGAGCCGGTCGGACCGCTGCGCGAGCGGCTGCGCGCATTGCTCGGAGCCCACCCGGGTCCGGTCGAGGTCACGCCCTGCGCGCCGCGCGTCGAGACGATCGCGGCCGCGTGGCGGGTCCGCGCCGACGCCGACATCGAGCTGCCGATGCTGCGCCCGGCCGGCGGTCCGCGCGCCGAGGACGCCGCCGGCGTCGCGCTCGTCGTCGCCGAAGCGGGCGCCACCGCGACGCTCCTGCACCGCGCGGTGCTGATCGCCGCACTGCACGGCGCGGGACTCGACGTGCTGCTCGCGGACGTGCGCTACCTCGGTGAGCTCGACGCCGGCGCGGGGTTCCGCGACGCGCACGGGCGCTTCCGCGGCGTCGACGAGGGCGTGCTCGCGTGCCGTGACCTGCGGCGCCTCGTCGCCGCGGTGCCGGCGCTCGCGCCCGGGCGGCGGCCGGTCGTGCTGATCGGGCTCGGCTCGGCGGGCGCGACGGCCCTGGAGGTCGGCGCGCTCGACGGTGCCTCCGTCGCGGCCGTGATCGTGCCCGAGCTCGGCGCGGAGTTCGCCGCCGGACGCGCCGCGCCGCGCACGTCACGCGTGCTGCTGCACGGCGATCTGCAGGTGGCGGTGCGGGTCGCGGGCGACGCCGATGGCGGCACGCGCGTCGCGCTCGGCGGCGTCGGCGGCCGGTCCGCCTACGCGAAGCTGGTCGGTGCGCGCGGCAGCGCGGACGCGGCACCGCTCGACGTCGACCGGATCGTCGCGCTGGCGCGCGCGGCCGTCGGCCTATGAGCGGCGCCGCCGACGTGGAGGGCGCGCGCGCCGTGCTCGTCGTCGGGCACTCCGACGGCATCGGTCGGGAGGTCGCCCGGCAGCTCCTCGCGTCGGGCCGGCGCGTCGTCGGCATCTCGCGTCGCCGCGCGGAGCCGGACGACGGGCGCCTCGCGCAGATCGTGCAGGACGTCGCCGAGCCGGCGTTCGCCACCGTGCTCGCCGAGGCGCTCGCCGCGCACGACGTCGGCACGGTCGTCCATTGCGCCGCGATCGGCGGCGGCATCGATCCAGCGGCGCCCGACCTCGCCGCGCAGCCGCGGGTGCTGCGCGTGAACCTGGGCAGCATGGCGACGGCGCTCGACGTCGCGACGCGACATTGGCTGAGCCCCGACTGGCGCGCGAGCGGAGGCGGCGGCCACTTCGTCGGCCTGTCGAGCCTCGCCGACCTGCTGGCCGTGCCTCGCGCGCCGGGCTATGCCGCGTCGAAGGCGGCGGTGTCGAGCCTACTGCGCGCCGCGGCGGTGCTGCTGAGACCGCACGGGATCGCGGTCACCAATGTGCGGTTCGGCTACGTCGACACCAAGCTCGCGCACGGCGCGGTGCGGCCGCTGATGTTGACGCGCGAGGCGGCTGCACGCCGTGTCCTGCGTTGCCTGCGCACGCGGCCGTCGCAATGCAGCAGCCCGTGGCTCGCGGCGCTCGGCGTGCGGGCGGTCGCCGCGTTGCAATGGCTGCGGCGCCCGCGCTGGTGATCATCGTGAGGGTGATCATCACGCGGGCGTCAGCGCCGCACCGCCCCGGGCTTCGCGGGGTCGTCCGCGACGATCGACGCGCGGACCAGCAGCACCGGGTGGCGACCGTCGAGCGCCGGCGCCCCGAGCACGACGCGCCCGCCGTCGGTGAGCCGGGCCGTGACGCGCGCCTCGACGCGGTCGACGCGCGGCAGCTGGATCTTCACCGGCGCCACGTCCGGCAGGCCGTCGAGCCTGCACTCGACAGTGGGGATCGGGCGCTGCAGCTTCGTCATGTCGACGCCGAGGTCGACCGCGATCACGCCCGCGTCGAGCTCGCCCGCCGTGCCGTCGAGGACGATCCCGTCGCGCACGACGTCGATCACCGGGTCGGCGATCGCCTGCTGCCGGCCGTCGATCTCGACGCGCTCGACGCGGAACTCGCGGATGTAGCTCGTGTGCGTCAACGACGACATCTGCATGTGGTCGAACGAGCGGATCGCGACCCGTGGCGCCGACATGCGGTCGAGCTCGGCGTTCTGCAGCCGCGCCAGCAGGCCACTCTCGTCGCCGTGATCGAGCACGCGCGGACCGTCGCCGAGGCCGAGCGTCCCCCAGATCTCCGCCGGCACCAGGTAGAGCTCGGCCTCGAGCACGACCGTCTTCGAGCCGCGTGCGCGGTGTCGCGCGAGGAACGCCTCGACCCAGGCGTGCTGCTCCGAGCGTCCATTGACGACGACGTGCGTCGAGCCGACCGGCTGTACCGCTTCACCGGGCTCGAGCGGCGGTTCGATGAACGCCCGGATCACGTTCGCGAGCTGCGTGACGACCACCTCGCGTGCGGCTTCGCGATTCGCGACCGGCGGCTCGTCATCGTCCGCGCCAGGAACGGTCAGGCGCAGTCGCGGTCCGGTGGAATCGTGCGCGTCGCGCTGGGCGAGGTCGCGGACGTCGTACAGCCGCGCCTCGCAGGTCACGTCCTCGAGCAGGACGGCTTCGCGCCGCGGCGCGGGAGGATCGTCCTGCGCGACGGCGAGCAGCGGAGTGGCGAGCAGGGCGGTCAGGCCGAGCACGGCGATCGGGATCGTGGTCATGGTCGCGGGGTCGTCGGATGCGGAGGTCGGGGCGGACGGAGGTCAGGGACCCGCGCTGGCGCACAGGCTCCAGGCGAGGATGGCGCCGGCGGAGTCGGCCGTGCGGGTGAGCGAGCGCGCCTCGGTGTGGCTCTGCACCGTCGCGACGTCGCCGTGCCGCGCGCCGCGGAGCTCGCGGACGGTGCGGACGCCGGCCGCGTCGCGCGTCACGCGTACCTGCCAGCGCAGCACGACGCCGGGTGGTGCGGCGCGGTCGCCGGCCGGGTCCGCGCCCGGCGGCGGCGCAGCACCGCCGCGGGAGCTCGGGCCCGCGAACGGGACCAGCGTGAGCACGAGGGCGGCGGCGAGCAGCGCCACGGCGGCGACCGCCGCGCGCCGCAGCTGGGGGGCCGTCCGGCGCGGGCGGGCCGAGGAGCACGCGACCGCGTCGAGGCGATCGAGCAGCGCCGCGAGCTCCGCGGCGCGCTCCGGATCGGCGCTCAGCTCCGCCGCGATGCGCGGATCGGCCAGCGGATCGCGCCGCGCGTCGACGTGCTCGTGGACGAGCCGCCACCATGCGTCGTCGCGGCGCGGCGCGGGATCGGTCGAGCGGGTGTTCATCGGGCCGGCCTCCAGGCGGCGAGGCGTCGCCGCGCGCGGTGCAGGTGCGACTTCACGGTGTTCAGCGGCATTCCGAGCTCCGCGGCGAGGGTCTCGAGCGAAGCGCCGTCGCGGTGGAACCGCGCGAGCAGCAAGCGCTCGGTGCGCGGCAGGCGGGCGAGGAGCTGCTCGACGTCGAGCCGGGCGTCGACGCGCGCGAAGTCGGTCGGCTCCGCGGCGGGCTCGGCGGCCGGGCCGGACGCCGGCAGCCGGCGCGCCCGCGCGCGCAGGTCGAGCCATGCGCGCAGCCCGATCGCGAACAGCCACGGCTCCAGCGCGCGGCCCCGGTCGAGCCCGGCCCGCGAGCGCCACGCCCGTGCGAAGGCCTCCTGCACGACGTCGTCGAGCGCGCCGGCCGCGACGCCGGCGCGGCGCAGGAAGCTCCGCAGCGCGGGCTCGCTCGCCGGCAGCGCCGCGCGCAAGCTCGCAGTGGCGTCGTCGGCATCGGTCGCGCGGGGCGTCGCATCGGGCTGGGGCGGCATCGATCCTCCGCATCTACCGCGGCGGGGTCGGGCAGGTTGCAGAACCTCCCGGCACCGGTCCAGCGCCGCGAACAGGGTTGACGGATCGGGGGTGCCGGCGAACGCTCGGGGCGAGCTCGCTTCTCCCCGCCGCCCGCGCGCCGTCCGCGCCGGTCCCGGGGATCGCTCCAGGAACCTGCCGATGACCACCCGCTCTCTCGCCCTGCTCGGCCTCGCGTTGCTCGCGCCGGCGTCCGCCGCGCTCGGCCAGCACCGCTACGACTTCAACAACCTGATGGGCTCCGACACCCATCCGTACACGCTGCTCGACGGCCAGGACAACTGGACCGAGCAGACCTTCCGTGCCGCGAACCGCTGCGGCGTGACCGCCACGCTGTCGCACGACGGCACCCAGAGCCTGCGCTTCCAGGAGGTCGGCCCCGGCTACGGCTGCGACGCCTCGCGCATCAACGACGCCAACTGGTCGTACCCGGCGTTCGCCGGCACCGAGCCGCGCGCGTACTTCCAGGCCGACGTGCAGGTCGGCTACTGGGGCGGCTCGTTCGGGCTCGCGCACGACACCAACCTGGACGGCACGATCCGCGGCGCGCAGGCCGGCGAGCGCGGTGTGCGCTTCAACATCGGTACGCAGGCGAACGTGCAGCTCCAGCTGATCAACGCGGCCGGCATGTCGACCGTCGTCCCGCTGTCGACGACCGGCGGCATCAGCGGTGGCAACTGGGTGCGGGTGCGGGTCGTGATGGACCTCGCCGCCAACGGCGGCACCGGGCTCGGCCAGGTCGAGGTGCTGAACATCACGAGGGGTTGGACGGCGTTCACGCCGGTGCCCGGACTGTCGGCGGTCCCCCTCGCATTGAACCCGACCGCCAGCGACGCATCGAACCCGACCCTGTGGGATGCGGTGTGGCTCCATTTCGAGGGCGCCACCTACGGCCTCGACAACATCGAGATCGGCGAGGACCTCGCGCGGGCCCTGCCGTACGGCACCGGCTGCGGCAATCCGGCGGTCGGGCTGCGCGGCGTCGACCGCCCGGTGATCGGCACGACGGCGAGCGCCGAGGTCTACGAGATCCCGGCCGGCAGCCCCGCGGGCTTCCTGTTCCTCGGTGTCGTCCAGTTCGACCCGGGCATCGACCTGTCGCCGATCGGCATGGTCGGCTGCTCGCTCTACCTGCAGTCCATCGGCGCGATCGCCTTCGCGCCGAGCGGCCCGACCGCACTGACGTCGCTGTCGATCCCGCCGCTGCCGGCGCTCGCCGGCGGCGACCTGTTCCTGCAGTCGGCCGTCATCGCGCCCGGCGCGAACACCCTCGGCGTGCTCGCGACCAACGGCCTGCGCTGGACGATCGACCTGCGCTGAGCCGACCGCGCTCCGCGAGCAGCGCCGGGTCAATGCCCGGCGCCGTCCACGCCGCCGTGGCGGTGGCCGTAGATCATCGCGTAGACCATCGGCACCAGCACCAGCGTGAAGGCGCTGGAGACCAGCAGGCCGAAGATCAGCGCCCACGCCAGGCCCGAGAAGATCGGGTCGAGCGTGATCGGGATCGCGGCGAGCATCGCGGTGCCGGCGGTCAGGAAGATCGGCCGCAGGCGGATCGCGCCGGCCTGCAGGATCGACTCGCCGAGCGGCAGGCCGTCGGCGAGGGCCTTGCGCAGGAACTCGATCAGCAGGATCGCATTGCGCACCGCGATGCCCGACAGCGCGATCATCCCGATCATCGCGGTCGCGGTGAAGAACACCGGGGTCGCGGCGCCCGCCACCGTGCCGGCCGTGGCGACGTTGAGCAGCCAGAAGCCGGGGATGATGCCGATGATCGTGAACGGGATCGACAGCATCAGGATCAATGGCAGGAAGTAGCTCTTCGTCTCGTGCACCAGCAGGATGTAGATGCCGAAGCACGCGGCGAGGAACGCGATGCCGAGATCGCGGAACGCGTCGATCGTGATCTTCCACTCGCCCTCGCCGGTCCACGACAGCTCGATGCCGGGCGGCACCGACCACGGGATGCCGGCGCCGGGCGCGAGGTGGCTGCGCAGCTCGACCGGCACGACGTCGCCCGCCGCGGGTGGTGTCACGCCGGCCGCGAGCTGGTCGGCCTGCATGTCGAGGATCACGTCGGCCGGCGCGCGGCCGGCGACCTCCGCGAACACGTAGACGACGCGGTCGAGGTTCTTGTGCCAGATCGACTGGTCGACGGTGTCCTCGACGAAGGTGCCGAGCTCGCCGAGCGGGACGAGTGACGAGCCGTCGCCGGACGGCACCGGCAGCCGCTCGAGCACCGCGCGGTCGGCGCGCTCGGCGCGTGTCAGCCGCAGCTCGGCGAACAGCGGGGTCCGTTCGCGGTCGTCGTGGAACAGCGCGGCGTCGAGGCCGCCGACCGCGGCCGACAGCACGCTGGCGACCTGCGCCTCGGCGACGCCGTGCAGCGCCGCCTTCTGGCGGTCGAGCACGAAGCGCAGCCGGGTCTGCGGGTCCTCGACGGTCGTGTCGACGTCGCAGACGCCGGCCTCGCGTGCGAGCCGCGCCTCGACGGTGCGCGCGGCATCGCACAGCTCGTCGTACGACAGCTCGGGCGCGCCGTGCACCTCGATCGTCACGGTCGCGACGACCGGCGGGCCGGGCGGCGACTCGACGATCTTGATCCGCGCGCCGTGGCGCGCCGCCACCGGGTCGAGCCACGACCGGAAGCGCAGCGCGAGCTCGTGGCTGTCGGCCTCGCGCTCCCGCTTGTGCACGAGGTTGATCCGCAGGTCGCCCTGGTGCGGCAGCTGCCGCAGCTGGTAGTGGCGGACCATGCCGTTGAAGTCGATCGGCGACGCGGTGCCCGCGTAGCTCGTGACGTCGACGACCTCCGGCGCACCGCGCACGACCTGCGCGAGCTCGGCGAGCACCGAGTCGGTGCGCTCGACCGTCGTGCCCTCCGGCATGTCGACGACCACCTGCAGCTCGTTCTTGTTGTCGAACGGCAGCATCTTGAGCGGCACGTAGCGCGCCATCGCGAGCCAGCCCGACACGCCGAACAGCACGGCGGTCACCAGCAGCAGCCCCCAGCGCAGCGGCCACGACCGCAGCACCGGCCGCATCACCGCGGCATAGGCGCGGTAGATCGGCGTGCGCCGGACCGCCTCGTGGTCGTCCTCGAGGTCGACCGCGTTCGGATCCGGCTTCACGTGGTTGCGCATCACCAGATACGAGAGCCACGGCGTCACCGCGAATGCGACGAGCAGGCTCATCAGCATCGCGAGCGGCACGTTGAGCGCCATCGGCGCCATGTACGGCCCCATCATCCCGGTGATGAAGAACAGCGGGAGGAAGCTGACCATCACGGCGAGCGTCGCCAGGATGATCGGGGGTCGCACCTCGTTGACCGCGTGGAGCACCGCTTCGAGCGGCTTGCGCCGGCCGGACCGCAGATGGCGGTAGATGTTCTCGACGTCGACGATCGGGTCGTCGACGACGAGGCCGAGCGCGAGCGTCAATGCGAACAAAGTGACGCGGTTGATCGAGTAGCCGGCGAGGTCGTTGACGAACAGCGTCAGCGCGAACGTGATCGGCACCGCGGTGGCGACGACCAGGCCCTCGCGGATGCCGAGCGTCAGCGCGATCAGCGCGATCACGATGATGACCGCCACCCACAGACCCTCGAGCAGCTCGTCGACCTTCTGGTCGGCGGTCTTGCCGTGGTCGCGCGTCACCCGCCAATGGACGTCGTCGGGCAGCAGCTGCGCCGACTCCTCGACGCGATGCTGGACCGCTTCGGACACCAGCACCGCATTGGCGCCCTTGCGCTTGGCGACCGCGAGCGTCACCGCCGGATAGTCGCGGTCGGGTCGCGCGAGGTCGGCCGGGACGTCCGCGACGGCCGGGCCGAAGCCGATCCGCGTCCAGGTCTCGCGCTCGGCCGGGCCGTCGTGCACGGTCGCGACGTCGCGCAGGTAGATCGGCCGGCCCTGCTCGACGCCGACCACGAGCTGCTCGAGCGCCGTCACGGAGTGCGCGCCGGGGCGCACCTCGACCAGCACGCGCTGGTCGGCGACGTCGAAGCCGCCGGCCGGCGCCGACGCCGAGGCCGCCTGCAGCGCCCGCGCGACCTGCTCGATCGACACGTGGCGCGAGGCGAGCGCGTCCGGGTCGATGCGCACGCCGAGCTGCCGCGGCGTGCCGCCGACGATCTGCGTCTGGCCGGCGTCGGGCACGCGCTGCACGACGTGCTCGAGCTCCTCGGCGAGCCGCCGCAGCTCGTAGTCGCCGAGCGACTCGGACCACAGCGTGACGTTGACGATCGGCACGTCGTCGACCTCGATCGGCCGGACGACCCAGGCCGCGACCTGCCGCGGCACCTGGTCGGCGCTCATCGCCAGCTTGTTGTGCAGCTTGACGAGGCTGTCCTCGCGATCCTCGCCGACGAAGAACCGCACGGTGACGACCGCGCGGTGCGGCAGGCTGGTCGAGTAGACGTATTCGACGCCGTCGACCTGGTAGAGCAGTCGCTCGAGCTTCGACGCGACCTGGCTCTCGACCTCCTCGGCGCTCGCGCCGGGCACCTCGATCAGCACGTCGGCCAGCGGCACGACGATCTGCGGCTCCTCCTCGCGCGGGGTCGTGACCAGCGCGAACGCGCCGGCGACCAGCGACAGCAGGACCAGGAGCGGCGTCAGGTTGCCGGTCAGGAACAGCTCGACGATCCGCGCTGCGAGGCCGCGCTCGCCCGGTGCGTGGCTCATCGGTCGGTCACCTCGCGCAGTGCAGCGGCGTCGGCGACGATCGTCTCACCGTCGGTCAGCCCGGACAGGATCGCGACCTCGTCGTCGGCGCGGTCGCCGAGCACGACGAACCGGCGCGTCACGCGCGGCTTGCCGTCCGGGTCGTCGGTGTTGACGACGAGCACCTGGTCGATCTGCCCGAACTCGCGCACTGCGCTCAGCGGCACGCGCAGCTCCTTGCGGGTGCCGCGCGGCACCAGCAGCCGGCCGAACATGCCGGTGAACACACCGTCGGGGCACGGGCCGACCACCTTGACGTCGAACGCGCGGCTGCCGGGCTCGGCGAGCGGCACGATCTCGCTGACGCGGCCGTGGCATCGCAACCCGAGTGCATCGATCGCGACCTGCACGTCGCCGCCGACCTCGAGCCGCGTCGCGAGCTGCTCGCGCACGCTCGCGACGAGCTGCATGCGGGTCGGGTCGTACAGCGTCATCAGCAGCTCGCCAGGCGCCACCGTGTCGCCCTTCTCGCGCAGCTTGTCGATCACCACGCCGTCGATCGGCGAGCGGATCACGGCGAAGTCGAGCAGCGTCTCCGCCGCGACCGCCGCCTGCGCGGTGCGGTCGACGTCGGCCTTCGCGTTCTCGAGGCGCGTGCGGTCGCGCTCCAGCTCGAGGTCCGACGCGATGCCATTGCCGTGCAGCTCGCGGGTCCGGGCGAGATCGCGCTCGGCCTGCTGCATCGTCTCGACCGCGGCGCGCGCCGCGGCCTGCGCCTCGCGCAGACGGGCGCGCAGGTCGGCGTCCTCGAGCTCGACGAGCACGTCTCCGGCGGTCACCGCCTGACCGGCGTTCTCGACGTGCATCTCGCGGATGCGTGCGAGGATCCGCGACGCGATGCGGATCTCCTGCACCGCGCGGATCGCGCCGACCGCCTCCTCGACCACCGGCACGTCGCGGGACGCGACCTGCACGGTGGCGGTGCCGGCGGGGAGCACGACGCGGATGTCGGCGGGGGTCTCGGTGCGCGGCACCTTCTCGTCGAACACGCCGCTCAGCCACATGACGAGCAGCGTCATGGCGGCGAGCACGGTGAGCACCACGACGGACTTGCGGAGTCCGGTCAGCACGGAGCGGAGGTTCATCGGCGGGCCAGTCGTCGAGCAGCGGATCGGGCGAATTTCCCCGATCGGAACGAGGCGAGACGCCGGTTTGTTTCCCGGCGGAACAACGGTACCGAGGACCCGACCGGCGGGGTATTCGGAGTCACTCGCAGGGCGGGTCGACCGACCCGCTCATCCGGCTGGGCGGCCTGGTCCGCTACGCTGCGCCATCGACATGCCAGCCACGCGACCACCCGCTGCTGACCGATCCGCCATCGCAGACGCCACTGCCCCACGGTGGCGCCGGCGGTCGCTCTCGCGGGTCGTCCGGCGGCTGGTCCGGTCCGGCGTCGCGCTCTGGGTGGCGTTCGTCGGGGCGGTCGGGGGTGTCGCGGCGCAGTCGCCACCCGCCGCCGGACCCGCCGCGAGACCCGCCGTGAAACCCGACGTGCTGCTCGTGATGCCCGATCAGATGCGCGGCGACTGCGTCGGAGCCTGCGGGCATCCGGTGCTGCGGACACCGACGCTCGATGCGCTGGCCGCGCGCGGCGTCCTGTTCCGGCGCGCCTATGCGACGGTGCCGTCGTGCATCCCGGCGCGGTTCGCGCTGCTCACGGGCCGCTCACCGCAGTCGTCGGGGGTCGTCGGCTTCAAGGCGCGGCCGATCACGGAGCCCACGTTGCCGGCGGTGCTCGCCGCCGCCGGCTACTCGACGGCATTGGTCGGTCGCTACATGCACCAGGTGCCGGCCGACGAGCCGTACGGATACCAGCGCCGCGTGCTCGGCTCGACCTACGTCGCCGGCGACGACTACGACCGCGCATTGCGTGCGGCCGCTCCCGACAGCGGCGGCATCCGCGCGCTGGTCGAGCGAACGGGCCTGACCTTCAATCACTGGCAGGCCGCGCCGTGGCCGCTCGACGACGCACTGCATCCGACCGAATGGATCGTGCGCAATGCCCGCGCGACGCTCGACGACACGCCCGCGGACCGGCCGCTGTTCCTGACAGTGTCGTTCTATGCGCCGCACCCGCCGTTGTTCCCGCCGCGCGCGCTGTTCGAGCGCTACCTCGCCGCGGACTTGCCGGAGCCGGCGATGGGCGACTGGGTCGACGTCGCGGCGCTGTCCCCGGACGGCGATCGTAGCGGTCATCGCATCCGGCTCGAGGGCGAGCGACTGCGGCGTGCGCAGGCCGGCTACTTCGGGCTGATCGACCAGATCGACACGGCGATCGGCCCGCTGATCGGGGCCTTCATCGCGCGGAGCGAGGCGGCCGGTCGGGAGTGGGTCGTCGTCTTCACGTCCGACCACGGCGAATCGCTCGGCGACCACGGCTACTTCCGCAAGTGCGAGCCGTACGAGGGCTCGGCGAACATCCCGATGATCGTCGCCGGCTCCGCGGGGCTCGGATTCGCGGAGGGCTCCCGTTGCGATCGCCCGGTCGCCCTCGAGGACCTGTTGCCGACGCTGCTCGGGCTGGCCGGGCTGGCGGTGCCGGCGGACGTCGACGGCGTCGACCTCGCGCCCGCATTGCGCGGCGCTCCCGCGGAGCTGCGGCCGTGGCTGCACTTCGAGCACGCGGACTGCTACAGCCGCGCCCAGGCGTTCCAAGCGCTCACCGACGGCCGCTTCAAGTACGTGTGGCGACCGGTGGACGGCAGCGAGCAGCTCTTCGACCTGGTCGCCGATCCGCGCGAGGAACGCGACCTCGCGCGCGGTGACGAACACGTCGACGATCTGGCGCGCTGGCGCGCGGTGCTGGTCGAGCGGCTGCGCGGGCGGCCCGAGGGCTTCGTCGCCGCCGACCACCTCGTCGCGGGTCGGCGCTACCCGCCGCTGTTCCCGCAGCCAGCGGGCCGCTGACCGCGCGTCCGCCTGCGTTCGTGCGCCGCTCGGCAGGAGCAGAGGCGGTCGTCAGAGCTCGAGCAGCCGCCAGTCCGGCTCCTCGCTCGGGAACAGCGCGGCGTCCGCCCGGTCGTGCGCCGGGAACAGCGCGGCGAGGTTGCCGAGCCCCGCGGCGGAGCGCGGGAAGCACGTGTAGGCGTAGAGCACGTCGCCCTGGCAGCGCAGGCCGAGCGTGACGAGCGCGACCGCCGACGTGGTCGGTGCGGCGCCCTGCGCGTGCACCGTCATCACGTTGCCGGCGGTGCGCGCGCGGTCGCGCTGACCCGGCTTGCCGATGCGATCGGATGCGCGCCGCGCCGGGTCGACCGCGCGAGCGCCGGTCGACGATTGGATGAACACGCCGCGGCCCGGGTTGGCGCGCAAGAGGCCCAGCGCGTGCTCGCCGGCGGCGGTGTTCAACGCGCCGGCGATACCGCGCGCGGCGTCGTCGGGGCCCCACATCGAGTGCATCGCGCGGTCGGCGTAGGCGGTGCCGTTGGTCGCGACGTAGCAGCGACCCTCGCGGTCCGTCAGCAGGTGGTCGTGGCCGCGGCCGCCGTGGCCAGGCGTCAGGTGCGCGTCGGCGTGCGGGCGGTGATGGTCGTCGAGGTCGTCGAGCGTGTTCACCCCGACCACGCTGCGCCGTACGACGAACGTCGAGGCGCGCAGCACGGTCATGCCGTGCACGGCGCCGAACTGGCGGTGGAGGACGTGCGCGCAGGCGTCGGCGAGATTCATGGCGGGCTCGCTGGGATCGGAGCCGGCCGGCGGGCGAGCCGGTCGGCGACCGGCGTGCCAGGGGCGCCGCGCCGCCGACCGCAGCGGCGGAGCCGGAGTTTTCCGCGCGTCAGGCCGCGGTGCTCGCCGGTGCGACTGGCGTGGCGGCGGCCTGGGCGCGCCGCCGGATCGCGTACGCGAACACGTAGTTGACGATCGGCAGGCCGAGGACGAGCCCCCACAGACCGAACAGGTTGCCGGCGACCGTCAGCACGATCAGCACCAGCACCGGGTTCATGTGCAGGTGATGGCCGAAGATCTTCGGGTTGAGGATGTACGCCTCGATCATGTGGATCGTCGTGATCATCACGACGGCGCCCAGCATCAACGGCACGCCCTCGACCGACAGCGCCTCGAAGCAGATCGGCGCCGAGCTGATGAACACGCCGACGACCGGGATGAAGCTGAAGAAGAAGACGATCGTCGAGAGGAACACGAGGTTCGGCGTCAGCCCGAGGATCCACAGGCCGATCGCGGTCAGCACGGTATTGCAGACCGCGATCAGGAACTGCGCCTCCAGGGCGCGGCCGAGCATCAGGCCGAGGTCGTGGATGTTCTCGGCGACCTCTTCGTAGATGAACCCGATCTTGGTCCGCGCCAGCCCGCGCGTCGCGCGGCTGAGCCGCGGCAGGTCCAGCACGATCAGGAACGCGAACAGGAGCGCGAGCAGGAACGCCGACGCCAGGCCGAAGATCGGTCCGGCGATCTCGAACAGCTTGTCGATCGCCTTGTCGATCTCCTGGCGGTTCTGGAGCTGTGTGTCGTCCGTGGGCGGCCCGACCACCGTGTAGGGCGGCGGTGGACCGACCATGCCCGGCAGCGGCTCGGCGTCCTCCCGGCCGGCGCGCGGGGCGGCCTCCCCGCCATCGGAGGGGCCGAACGCGCCGATCGCGCGCTCCAGCACGTCCGCGGTGCGCAGGTCGCTCGGGATCAGCCACGCCGCGACCTCCCAGCCGTCGCGGAAGTCGTCGATCTGCGCGTCGATCTTCGCCAGGTAGTCGGGGAACTCGCGGGCGATCTTGCGCGCCTGCTGCTGGAATGCCGGCGCCAGCAGGATGCCGGTCGACGTCAGCGCGCCGAGGAACGCGACCGTCACCAGCACGACGCGCGCCGGTCGATTGCGGAGCCGGTGCCTCAGCCCCTCGACGCCGTGCTCGAGCAGGTAGGCGAACACGAAGGTCAGGAACACCAGCAGGAAGAAGGGCCGCAGCAGGTACAGGATCCCGCCGATCAGACCCCAGACGAACACGCGGCTCGCGAGCGAGAAGATGGTGTCCCAGGGCTGCGGCACGCCGGAGGAGGTCGGTGCCGGCCGCTCGGTCGGGGCGACCTCGGCAGCGCCGGGCGCCGGCTCGCTCCGAGCCGGCGGAGTCTCCGCGGGCGGGCTCCCGGCGCCCGGGCTCCCAGCGGTCGGCTTGGCACGAGGCTTCGGCGGCGCGTTCTTCGGCGGCTTCTGTGGCGCTTTCTCGGCCATCGGGGGGGCGGGCCCTGCGCAGGGCGGGGCGCCGCAGGTTAGCGGCGTTCAGGCGCGCGGGCCAGTGCGGACGCCGTCGCCGGCGCCGGCGCGGCGGTCGGGTGCGCCGTGACGTGCGCCGGACCCAGCAACCGCAGCTCGGCGACCAGCGGCAGGTGGTCGGACGCGGTCCGGGCCAGCCGCATCCGCGACCGCGCGACCCGCTCGAACTCGACGGTGCCGCGCAGATACACCGCGTCGAGCGCCTGCAAAGGCGCCCACGCCGGGAACGTCCGCAGACGCTGCGGCATCGCCCGGAAGCCGGCCGGCGCGAAGGTCTGCGGCCCGAGCGTGCCCCAGACATCGTTCAGGTCGCCGCCGACGACGATCGGCGTGTCCGTGTGGAGTCCGGCGAACGGGTGCGACGCGAGGAAGGTCTGGAGCTGGCGTCGGCGCGTGTCCTCGCGCAGCCCGAGGTGCATGTTGAAGACGTGCACGGTGCGCGCGTGGCCGTCGACGTCGCGGATCCGCAGCCGCGCGTGCAGCGCGCTGCGCACCTTCCGCCCGGCGACCGTCAGGTCGACGTTCTCGGTGCTGTCGATCGGCCAGCGCGCCAGCACCGCGTTCCCGTATTCGCCGCCGGCGCGGAAGCGGTGGTTCACGAACCACGAGTGGTGCCCGAGGCCGACGCCCTCGGCGAGCAGGTCGACCTGCCGGTCCCAGGCGCGCTTGCCGCTGCCGTTCGCGCATTCCTGCAGCAGCACGAGGTCCGGCTCGTGGTGGCGCAGCACCTCGATCACGCGCTCGGGGCGGTAGCGGCGATCGAGTCCGCCCACGCACTTGTGGACGTTCCAGCTGACGAGACGCAGGCGCATGGGGCGGGACCTCGGCCCCCATCATCGCGCGGGCGGCCGCCAGGGAGGATAGGGGGTCGTGGCGAACCGCCCCGGGGACTCCCCGGCGCCGAAGCACTGGTCGCCGACGACTGGCACGGGGTCGACCCCGGCGACGCGGCGCCTGCAGCCGGCGGGACCACCCTGCCGCGCGACCTGGACGTCGTCGTCGCTCACTTCGCCTTCGGCTCGCCCCAGACCTCCGGCACCTCGAAGCCCTCCGGTGCGCGGTTCGGCACGATGTGGGGTGGCACCGCCGCCGTGCGCAGCGCATCGAGCCGCGCGCGCAGCGCCGCGACGAGGTCCGGCTGCCGGTCGGCGAGGTCGGTGTGCTCGCCGGGATCGGCGTCGAGGTCGAACAGCTCCCACGTGTCGCGCGGTGGCGGCTGCGTCGCGTTGGCCGGTGCGGCGCCATTGTGGACCAGCTTCCACCTGCCCATCCGCAGCGCCCCGGACCACGGGGTGACGTTGTGCAGGATCGCGTCGTGTGGTGACGGCGCGCCCGCGGCGATCGTCGCCCACGCGTCGCGCCCGTCGAGTGGCTGATCCTGCTCGAGGCTCGCCCCCGCGAGACGCAGGAGGGTCGGATACAGGTCGACGACGTGCAATGGGGCGTTCACGACGGCGCCCTCCTCCACCCGACCCGGCCAGGACACGACCGCCGGTACGCGGATGCCACCTTCGTAGAGCTGGCCCTTCTGCCCGCGGAGCGGACCGTTGGAGCCGAGGCTCGTGATCCCGCCGTTGTCCGAGCAGAACAGCACCAAGGTGTCCTCGCGCGCGTAGCCGTACTCGTCGAGCCCGGCCAGGATCCGGCCCACGGCCGCGTCCATGCATGCGACCATCGCCGCATAGATCCGCCGCTGGCGATCCTCGATGTCCGCGAACTTCCCGATCCACTCCGCGGGTGCCTGCAACGGTGTGTGCGGCGCATTGAACGGGACGTAGAGGAACAGCGGCTTCGCTGGATCGTGCGCGGCGAGGATCGCGATCGCCGCGGCGGCGACGAGGTCGGTCGTGTAGCCCTCGTCGCGGTTGACCTGGTCGTCCTGGTGCCAGTCGAACCCGCCGTCGCGGACGTGTGAGAAGTAGTCGAGTGCGCCGTTGTAGTGGCCGTACTGGTGCTCGAAGCCGCGGTGCGTCGGTAGCTGTTCGCGCGTCGCGTGGCCGAGGTGCCATTTGCCGCAGATCGCGGTCGCGTACCCCGCGCTGCGGAGGGCGTCCGCCAGCGTGCGCTCGTCGAGCGGCAGCCCGTGCTCCGCCCAGGGTCGCACCACGCCGACCTGCAGGCCGAGGCGCATCGGATAGCGACCGGTCAGCAGTGCCCCGCGCGTCGGCGAGCAGACCGGTTGGGCGTAGAACTGCTCGAGCCGTGCCCCGCGGGTGGCGAGTGCGTCGATGTTCGGGGTCGGGATCGCCCCGCCGTGGAAGCCGACGTCGCCCCAGCCGAGGTCGTCGGCCAGGAAGAGCACGATGTGGGGCGCGTGCCCGCGCGGCTCCTGGGCGCTCAGTGGCAATGCGGCGAGCAGGAGCAGGACGACGGCACGCACCATTCCGGCCATGGTAGCGGAGCGGCTCGCACGATCGAGGTCGGCGCCGACGCGCGCTCGGGCACCCCGAATCGCCGGCGGTGCGAATCCCGACTCCGATGTGCAGCCGGCGGTCGGCTGCGCTGCAGGGCCGACGGAACGACGACGCCCGTGTCGTCCGAGAAGCCGGACGACGTCATTCGACCGCGAATCACCGGCGGGAAGTGGAGTCCGGCGGTGTCGCGATGGAGGAACTCGCCCGAGACCTGCTGCGGCATACGGATCGCGGCCCCGGCAAGCGGGCGCAACGTCGCTCGATCGCCGCTTCCCGGCAGGCGTGGACCAGGCCGCACGGTGGTCGTGCTGGAGCAGACCACCGAGTCGCTCGCGGACCAGGACGGCGCCGGTGACGCGGGTGGCGTCAGGTCGAGGGACGATCGACGCGTTCCCGAGGGCTCGGTGCGGCCGCTCTTCGGGGTCGTGGCGGACGAGCTCGACGACGACCCGTTCGACATGACGAATCCCGATCAGGATCGGCTTGCTCAGGCACTCGGACCCGGTGGACGGCACGATGCGCTCGGCGATCGCGTCCATGTTCGGGGAATGGAGCAACGTCGTGACGATCTCCACGCCGGCGACCTTCGAGATGCGCTCGAACTGGTCGACGACCGGGGGCACATCTCGGCCAGGAAGCCGTCGACGACCTCGGTCAGGTTCCGGGCGATCCAGGCCATGGCGGCTGAGTCTGGGGTCGTCGTGATCCCCTCGTTCGCGACGGTGCGGGTCGCGTGGCCGAATGTGAAGCGCGCGTAGTGCGTGACCGGCCCGCGCACGGTCCAGAGCTCGGTCGTGAGGGGGTCAACGGCGGCGAGCGCCTCCGCGTGCGACCGCAGGAACGTGCGCCACGATTTCGGCCGGTCCGGGGCCGGTCTGATGTCGAGCTGTCTCGGGGTCTTCGCGATCGTCGACCGCCCGCCGCGGTCCTGGTGCCTGCTCCGCCTGCCCGGGAACCGGCGGTCGCCCCGGTGCCGGTTGTCGGTCGACCTCCGCGCGATCAGCGCGCGAAGCTCCTTGATGATCCCGGTTCGGCCGACGCCTCGGCGCTCGGGTGCGTCCATTCCGCTGCGAAGCGGAAGCCACGGCGGGGTCCCGTCGACTGCTCGTCCGCACCTGCGAGTGGTATCGCGCCCGCCGCAGTCGTGCGCCTCGGGCGGTGTTGGCCGGGATGGTCCACGAGATCGCGTCGCGCGGTCGCCGCCAGCCCCACGGTCGCGGCCGGTCTGGGTATCCTCCGGGCGACCCTCCGCACGGGAGTTGCCGATGCCGTCGTGCTCGAGAACCGCGTTCCTCGCTCTGCTCGCCGCGACGGCTCCGTGCGCAGCCCAGCGGCAACAGTGGCTCGTCAGCTCGGCCGGCGGCGCGGGCGTGCACTTCACCGACCTACCGCCGGCCGTCGCCGCGGCTGCGCCGGGCGACGTGATCTTCCTTCGGAGCGGCGACTACACCGGGTTCACGACGTCGAAGGGCGTCCGCATCCTCGCGTTGCCGGCGACGAGCGCGCCGCGCTTCCCGACCGTGCGCGCGGCGGCGTCGCCCGCGCCGCACACGCTCGGCGTCGTCAACCTGCCGCGGTCGGAGACCTTCGCGATGGTTGGCGTCGCGGTCGAGGCGCCGGCCGGCAGCGGCGTGGGCGTGGAGGTCGCCAGCTGCGCGGGAGTCGTGCACCTCGAGTACTGCAGCTTCACGATGGGCGAACCCGCCGTGTCGAGCACGCCGCGGCCGGGCCTGCTCGTCACTCAGAGTCCGCGCGTCGACATCGCGTATTGCGAGGCGCTCGGCTTCCCGGCTGCGCTCTTCGCCAGCAGCAACGTCCGCGGCACGAATAGCCGGTTCCTGGGCATCGACGGCGGTTTCTTCGCCGGGGGCGTGACCCACCTGCCGGGGCACGGCGTCCTCGCTTCGGCGTCGACGGTGGACCTGTCGCGCTGCCAGCTCCAGGGCGGCAGCGTGCTCGGGCTCGCGGTGCTGGCCGACGCCGGGTCCGGCCTCGCGAGCTCGATGAGCGACTGGACGATCCGCAGCGACGCGGCTGGCTCGGTCGTCGCCGGATCGTTGCCGGGACGCCCCGTCGTCGCCGCCAGGGGCACGGGGAACCTGCGCTACGACCCGCCATCGACCTTCGTCGGCACCGGCGGCGGCGCCGGCACGGAGCCGACCCTCAGCGCGACGCCCGACGCGCTGCCGTCGCTCGCGCACGTCTACCTGCCGGTGTCCGGCACGATGCGCGTCGACATCCACGGTCCGCCGGGCGCCACGTTCGTGTTCCTGTTCGGGCTGCCGGACGATCCGTTGATCGTCCCGGGCGTCGGCGAGCTGCTGCTCTCGGTCTCCGCGGTCTTCCCGGTGGCGGCGGGGATCATCGGCACCGGTGGCTACGCGAGCCTGACGATCCCGATCCCGGTCCTTCCCCTGCACGGTGAGCAGTTCGCCTGGCAGGCGCTGCGCAGCGTGCCGACGGGAGGTCTGGCGTTCTCGAATCGCACGCCGTTCGTCTACCGGTAGACGCCGGCCCGCTCCGTTCCAGAAGCTCTGGCGGATCGCGGCCTCGACCTGCGTTTCGTCAGCCTCGCTACGGCAGACTGCGCGCCCGCGAGGTCGCGCACGACGACCTGCTGCCCGTCGCCGAGCGGCCCGTGTCAGGCAAGGGTGTTGGTGGCGAACCGCCCAGGGCACCCCCGTGCGGCGTTGTGGGGTGGCAGGACCCTGACGGAGGGATTCGGCGGAAGTCGGGTCGCGGAGAGCATGCCGGGTTCGGGGCGCTCCCGATCGTGACCGGCAGAGCCCGGACGCCGCGCGACCTGCATTCCGATGGCAGCGATGAGCCGCGTCGGGTCCGGTCGGTCCACGGGCCCGACCCATCGGGCGGTGCCCGAGCCGGGGCGAGCGGCGGGAGTTCTGCCGCCGGGTCCAGCCGGGTCGACACCCGGACGATCGTCCGCGGGTCGGTGACAAGCGTGAGCAGCCGACGGCGAGTCTGGCTCTCAGGGCACATCAGAACGTCTACCCCGAAGCGGCGGACGAGCAGCTCACGCCAGGCGTCGCACCGCCGGGGTCGCGGCATCTCGTGCTCCGGCTCGGGACGATCGGGACGACGTCATTGCAGCCGGCAAGACGCGGGTGGTGATACGTCTTCATTGGCCGGTGGGTATGGGACCCGAGCGTGGAGCGAGGCGCCTGGCGCGAACGTCCCGTGCCGCGTCACCAGGTCGCGCGGCGGTCGAGGCACCAGCCTGCCAGCCGCCCGATCGAGACCTACGGATCGAACGCGATCAGCCTGGCTCCGCCCTTCCCCGGCCATCCGAAGCGATGGACGCCGTCACCGCTGCGGGTACGGGCGAGCCGCTCCGACGCGTCGATCCGCGCCGCGTTGCGCCGTACGTCGTTGTCGCGGCACGTGACGAGAGGCCCTCGCAGCGAGCGCGTTCCTCTCGTTCTCCATCTGCGATCCGTCTTCGTCGTCACGTGGCGGGCCCCGGTCGCGAAGCAGCGCGAGCAGCTGACGAACGATGTTCGCCGTGACCGGGGGGAGCATCTCGTCGGTCCTCGCCGGCGACGGTTGGAAGCGCGCGCAGCCATGTACGGACGGCACGACGAAGACCCCATCGACGACCGGAGCATGGAAATGCGGGTCGAGCGAGAGCACCGAGTCCTGCAAGCGCATGACGACGGGCGTCGCCGGTCGCGGAGCCGTGTGCGATCCGCGACCAGACGGAGTGATCCGTCGGAGGAGGACCGGGTGCCGTGCCGCGAGCCTTCGGCCAGTCACGATCCCGGGGCAGGGTCGGTCGAATCCCTGGGTGCGCCAGGTCGGTCTGGAGCTTGGCGGAGCGAATGGACTCCAGGAATCCGGAACAGGCACCGAAGGGAGCCGACCATGACCGAGCCGACCAGCTTCGACCTTGGCGAGCACCTCAAGGAGCTCCTCCCGGCCCGGGTCGAGAGCCTGATCGGCTCACGCCGGACGTTCCAATGGACTGTGAGCCACCCGACAGTGACCTCGAGCTGATTGCTGGGCTGGGGCGCGACCCAGCAACCGTACGCACGGCTCGACTACTGACGTTCGGTCGACAGGACGCACGAAGGGGTCTGTGGCGCTCCGCCGCGCGGAACCTCGGAGCCGGTCCGAGCCGGCAGAACGCTGGCGGAGGCAGGCGCAGGGAGTGAGAACGCGGAGAGCGCGTCGACTTCGGGGCGTCGACGACAGCGCTCTGCAATATCAGGCTCGAGCTTCGACGAATCCGGTCGACCCACAGGCCAGGCTCCCCGGGCGGTGACCGCGGTGGGGCCAGCGACGGGGTTTCCGCGGACAGGTCCGGAGGTGCGATTCCGAGGCGCTCGCCTGCCACGACCACTTCGCACCGCCAGACGAGGTGTTCGACGCACGGCCCGGGTCCCGCGAGCACGTGGCCTCGGGCCTGCGCCGCATGGCGCTCGGCGGGCTGCACAGCACGCCGACGCCGCCCGCGATCGGGGCACGGCTGGCGCAGCGGGCCGCGGTCGGGCGATGATGGACGCATGACACACAAGGCGGTGGCCGTCGGCTTCGCGTGCGCGGCCCTGGGCGCAATCCCCGCCCAGGATCTGGGTGGTGGCGCTCCGGCCAGCCACGGCCGCGTGCCGCGCTTCGTGCTGGAGAGCTGGATCCCGGGGACCGCGAGCGCGGTGCGCATCGATGACGCCCCGCCGCCTCCGGCTGCTGCAGTAGCGATCCTCGCGACGGCGCGCGGCACGCAGACCATTCCGGGCCTGGGTGGAGTGCTGATCGCCGATCCGGTGAACGCGATCCGGCTGCCGTTCGTCGGCGGCCGCCTGCCGATCGGCACGCTGCCGCCGCAGGTCCGTGGCACGATCTATGGTCAGGCGGTGTGGCTCGAGCCCGCGGTCGGCAGCGGCTTCACCGACGCGTTCCGGATCGATCTGTTCGAACCGTTGGTGATGACCGGCAGCAGGGACGCTTTCGCAGGCGCGCCGCATGTCGTCGACCTGGTGACCCGCCAGACCACGCCGATCGGCGGTGCCGGAGGTGCCGGGGCGGGGATGCCTGCATTCCATCCCGACGGAACGCAGGCCTGGGTGACCGAACCGGCGCAGCCCTTCGTGAGCCCGGTGTCGATCTACGACACGACGCGGACGCCGATCGTCGCGATGGCGGTTCTGGGCGGCGCGTTCGGGATCGGCCAGCGCGGCGTCTTCGATCCCGCCGGCCGCCGCTTCTATTTGCCGGTCATTTCCGGCATCGACGTCTTCGACGCCGATCCGTCCAGCCCGACCCGGTACGCCGCGCTCGGCAGGATCGACACGCCATGGTCGAGCCCGGAGGATATCGCGATCACTCCCGACGGTCAGCGCGCCATCGTGGCCTACTCCGGCACGACGAACTACCCCGGGCAGGTGGCGGTCACCATCATCGACCTGCTCCTCCCCGGGCTTCCGCGACGCACGGTGCCGATCTCGCTCGGTGGCGTATACGCGTTCCTGTACTTCGAGAAGGTCGCGACTTGCGTATCGCCGGACGGCGCGTTCGCGTACGTGCTCGAGCGCGGATACCCGCCGGCCTTCGGCACCTCCGGGTTCACGAACGGCGGAGTGCTCAACGTCGTGGACCTCGCCACCGAGAGCGAGGTCGCGGTCCTCGCGACGGGCGGACTGTCGCAGTCGGAGATGGCGATCGACCGGCTCGGGCGTGATCTGTGGATCGCGCAGCAGGACGCCGCCGGCTACGCCGAGCTCCTGCGGATCGACGTCGATCGTCGCAGTGCGACCCGCAACACGATCCGTAGCCGGATCCGCCTCGCGTCGTCGCCGGCACCGCCCAATTCGCTGAGCCTCGGCGTCGACGTGACACCTGACGGCGGCACCGTGTGCGTCGCGACGCCCGCCGGCCTGGTCACGGTCGACGCCAGGACGGAGCGCGTGTTCGGGGCGCCGATCTTCGCCGGAGCCGCCCAGTCCGTGGCGATCCAGCAGCGCTGACCGCGACGCAACCCGGTGACGACCGCGATCGATCGCACGCCGGAGCGGCTGGTCGCCGTCGCCGCTCGCGGTGCGGGCACCTCGACGCCGTCGCCGGTGACCCGTTCATCGGGGCGGCCACTTTGCCCCGGCCGCAACGGGTCACCTCGGGACGGTCGCGAGTCGCCCGGATCCGTGCGGCGCGGTCCACCTGGCCCACCTCCCGCGGAGCGACTTCATCGGGCGCTCGATTGCTGGATCGTCCGTGGTGTCCGGAGACTCCGACGCGCCGCGCGCGTTCGCCTTGTGCGTTCGCGCCAGAACGCCACGATCTGCCCGTAGGCGTTACGCGCGCGCCGTACGAGGTCATCCGCGTCGCGTAGACCGAGGGAGATGGGGCGTCGCACGTGGGCCAGCCGGTGCGCGGGCGACTGCGGTGAGTGCGTGGACGGGCCGGTCCATCGCGTACCGTGGTGTCACGGCTGCATGGTGGCGTGAGAGCGTGACCGGCTTCTTGCCAGGCCGAGCATCGATCGGCACCGCCAGACCCGACCTGACCAGACTCCGCCGGGGCTCTGTCCCGGCCCCGAGGTTCTCCAGGCATGGCTCCGGTGTCCAATGGACGCATCGGAGTGGCGAGGGAAGGTGGCCCCCGGCAGTCACGACCGCCGGGGGCCTGATGCAGCCATTGGCGCACCGTCGACCCGGTCATCCCTCGGCGGGTTGTACGTCTGCAGGGCCCGCTTCCGTTTCACCGGGCAAGGTCGATTGGAATCTGTGTCGGAACGGCGGCAGGCGGTTCGCCGCGTCGGTCAGCGCAACGCCCCGGCGCAGATGCGGACCGCCGCGAGCACCGTGCTGCCGTCGACGAGCGTGCCCTCGCGGCCGTCCGTGGCGACCAGGCAGAGCCAGCGCACAGCCGGCGCGCTGCAGGCGGTGGTGCAGTCAGGTACCGATCTGCTCGGCCGCCAGCGGCTCGAGGTGCACGTATCCCGGCAGCCGTGTCGACAGGCTGCTCAGGACATTGCGCGCCAGCCGGCCGCGGGGCTCGGGCAGGCCGATCGGGATCACCGACAGGACGGCGCGGGAGTCCGTCCGGTAGTCGAGCAGCGCGATCGGCAGCAGATGTGCGTCGTCGAGCAGGAGTACCGGGTAGACCTTCTGCTCGTCGGCGAGCTCTTCGACGTGCGCCTGCACCTGGCGGAACGGGGTCGCAGGATGCGCCTTGGGCTCGAGACCGAGGACGGTCGACAGCTGGCGATGGAAGTCGCGGGGCTGACGTCGGCGTTGTGGAGGTAGGTCAGCTTGACGCGCGACGGATCGAGCTCGCGCTGACGGCCGCGGATCAGGCTGGTCTTGCCGACGCCGGCGTCACCGGTGAGCACCGCCGAAGCCCGTACCTCCACGGCCGCCTTCAGGCGGGCGAGCGCGTCCTCGTGGCTGCCGGTCGCGAACAGGTCTTCGGCGTGGATCTCCTTGGTGACCGGCAGGGTCGTCCGCGCGAACCGATTCAGCAGCTTGCGCACGCGCCACACCGCCGACTCGCTGAACTGCCCGGTCCGCGCCAGCCCCGCGTGGACCAGCCCACGCACGATCAGATCGATCGAGCGGGCCGGGCGAAGCCGGCCAGGCAGGCCCTTCGCAGGACAGCCCAGGAACTCGGGCTGCGGCTCGGCAGAGGAAGCGCCACGCGGTCGACGTGACCGACACCGACGCGGCCGCGATCCTCGCACACGCGCGCTACGTCGCCGTCGACCGACGAGAACCAACCGACGCGCGGTCGTGGCTCGACCAGGGCGAGTCGCCGGCCAGCCGTTCGTCGGTCTGCCACCGTCAGGTGTCGGACACGGACGGGGCCTGGAGCTGAGCTCGCCGGCACCATCCGCGGAATCGTGCCGGATCCTGGAGGTCTGCTGCGCCCCGGCATGCAGGTGAAGGGCCAGCTCGACCGCGGGGAGGCTTCGGTGCTGCGGGTCGCCGAGGAGGCGATCGTCCCGTTCTGCACGGAGCAGTTCCCGCTGCGCGGCGGCGAGGCCTCGGTCGTCGAGCGCGTTCAGGTCGAGATCGGCCGCCACCGCGCTGGCTCGGCGCGGCCGCGATCGAGCCCGCCGGGCGGGTCTGGTAGCATCCGCGGGCTCCATGCCGATGCCCGACTTCCTGCGCGCGATCCGCGCGAGCCACGGCCACGGTCTCGTGACGATGCCGGCGGTGTCGGCGGTGGTGCGCGACGAGGCGTCCCGCGTCCTCGTGATGCGCCGGGCGGACACCGGCGAGTGGAGCCTGCCGTCGGGGATCTGCGAGCCGGCCGAGGCGCCGGCGCGCACGCTGGTGCGGGAGCTGTGGGAGGAGACCGGTCTGCGCTGCGTGCCCGCGCGGGTGCTGGCGGTCTTCCACACGCCGGAGGTGCGCTACCCGAACGGCGATCTCGCCAGCTACGTGTCGCTGCTGTTCGAGGCGCGCGCCATCGGTGGCGAATTGCACGCGCGCGACGGCGAGGCGCTCGAGCTGCGCTTCGCCGCGGTCGGCGAGCTGCCGCGGATGGCGATCGTCGACTGGCTGCCTGCGCCGCTCGACGCGCTGCTGGCCGAGCCGGCGGGCAGCGCGGTCGGCAAGTTCGCTTGGGACCCCGGCTGGCTCGCGGAGCTGGCGTGACGACTCCATCACGACCCTGCCGTGACGACCCTGCCGTGACGACCCTGCGATGACGATCCTGCGATGACGACCCTGCGATTGCGCGCGCTGAGCCTCGACCTGGACGGCACGCTCGCCGACACGCTCGACGTCTGCGTGGCGTCGTTCCAGGACGTGCTCGGCGAGTTGTTCGGCAGCCGGCCCGACGTCGACACCGTGCTCGCCGGCTTCGGGGCGACCGAGGAGGGCATCCTGGAACGCCTGTGCGGCCGCCGCGACCCAGCGGTCGAGGAGCTGTGGCACGCGCGCTACGGCGCGCTGCTCGCCGCGCGCGTCGCCGGGCCGTTCGCGGGCGTGCCCGAGCTGCTCGACCGGGTCGCGGCAGCCGGCCTGCGGATCGCGGTGGTCACCGGCAAGGGTGCGCGCAGCGCCGCCCACACGCTGCGCGCGCTCGGCCTCGCGCGCTTCGTCGAGCGCGTCGAGCCGGGCGGCACCGGCGGCTGCGTCAAGCGCGATCGACTGCGCGCGCTGCTCGCCGACTGGGACCTCGCGCCCGGCGAGCTCGCGCACCTCGGCGACATGCCCGCGGACGTGCGCGCGGCGCGCGCGACCGGTGTCGTCGCGCTCGCCGCCGGCTGGGCGTCGACCACCGACGTCGATCGCCTGCGCGCGGAGGGCCCCGACGAGCTGTTCCCGCGCGTGGAGGACTTCGCCGCATGGTTGCGGGACCGGCTGCCGAGGCGCTGAGCGCGGCGCGGTCGGCGTGCGCGATCGTCGTGCACCACCGCGATCCCGCCGCGACGCGCGCCTCGCTCGTGGCATTGGCCGGACAGCAGCCGGAGCTGCCGGTCGTCGTGGTCGACAACTCGGTCGAGCCGGGCCACGAGCTCGGGGCCGCGCCGCACGCCCTGGTGCGCGTGCTGCGGGCGCCGCGCAACGACGGCTTCGGCGCCGGCGTCAACCTGGCGATCGACGCGCTGCTGGTCGCCGGCGACGCCCCGGACTTCGTGCTGCTGTGGAATCCCGACTGCCGGCCGCGGCCGGGCTTCCTCGAGCGGCTCGTGCGCACCGCGCGCGAGCATCCCGACGCCGGCCTGGTTGGCCCACGCGTGCTGGACGCCGCCGGCGGGGTGTGGTTCGAGTCCGGGCGCGAGCGCCGCGCGAGCCTCGCGCGCATGCACGTCGCGGCACCGGCCGACACCGCGGTCCACGCCTGCGACTTCGTCAGCGGCGCGTGCTGCCTCGTCGCGACCGACCTGCTGCGCGCCGGGCTGCGTTTCGACCCGCGCTACTTCCTCTACGTCGAGGACGTCGATCTCGGTCGTCAGGTGCGCGCGCGCGGCCGTCGTGTGCTGGTCGACGTGCGCGCCGAGGTCGTGCACGCCGAGGGCGGCAGCCAGCGCGACGATGCCGGCCCGCGCCTGCTCGGCCTGCGCGAGCGGCAGCTCCGCTGGATCACGCGCGGCAAGGCGCTCTACGCGCGCAAGTGGTTCGGACCGTTCGAGCGGCTGCGCTTCGCGCTGGTCGCGCTGGTCGCGAAGCCGGCGCTCGGCGTGCTCGCGTCGGGGCGGCTCGGCTTCCTGCCCGGCTACTACGCGGCGTTCCGCGACGGCTGGCGCGCGGCGCGCCGGCCGGCGGCGGCCGGCGTCGACGGCGGGGCCGGCGGACTGTCACGAGCTTGACGAATCGCGGTGCGCGCGTTGTCGCCGCCCGCCGGCTCCGCCCAGAATGCCGGCATGTCGGCGTTCCTCCGCGTGTTGTGTGTGCTCTCCGTCGCCGCGTCGGCGCTCGCCCAGGATCCGCTGGCGCGGGAGGTCGAGGGGCTGTTCGCCCGTCCCGAGGGCACCGTGATCGGCGAGGCCCAGCGCGACCGGCTGCGCGAGTTCCTGGCGCGCCACCCCGGTGAGGACCTCGGCGTCTACGGCTACCTGCCCGCGCTCGACCGGTACCTGCAGCGGGATATCGCGGGCGCTGCGGCCGTGCTCGACGGCTTCCTCGCGACGCACGACACCGTGCCGTTCGCCGAGCACGCTGCGATGTGCGGTCGCGTCTACCTCGGCGTGCTCGCCACCGGCGCGCCCGACACCGAGCCCGCGCTGCTCGCGCGGCGGGCCGAGAGCTGTGCGCGGCTGTATCCGGACGCCGGAATGCTGGTGCGGATCCTGCCGCGGACCGCGGAGAAGCTCGAGCCTGCCGCGCTCGCGAGCTTTCGCGTCGGTGTCGCGCGCGGATTGTGCGCAGCCGGACTGACCGACGCCGACCGCGATCAGGTGCTCGCGGCATTGTATGCCGCACCCGCAGCTTCGCCTGCACCGGAAGCGCGCGGCGCGGGAGCCGTGGTCCGCCCCGCGATCCCTATGCGCCTGATCCGGCCGGGCAATGCGGATCCTGGCGCGACCGACCGTGCGCGCAATGCCACCACGATCCGGGAGTCGTTGACCGGCAATGCCGCCCCGCAATTCGACGTGCTGGCCGTCGCGCAGGGGCCGGAGTCGTTCCGGCTCGCCGACCTGAAGGGCAAGGTGGTGCTGCTCGACTTCACGGCGACCTGGTGCGGTCCCTGCCGCTCGGTGATCCCGGACCTCGTCGCCATGCAGGCCGAGCACGAGGGCGACCTGCAGGTGGTGGCGATCACGCGCTTCTACGGCTACGGCAACGACTTCTCCGAGGCCGGCAAGGGCGAGCGCCGTTCCGGGCTCGAGCGCGACGAGGAGCTGCGCATCAACCGTGACTTCGCGACCCACTTCGGCATCCGCTACCCGGTCGTGCTGGTCGAGCAGCAGGTGATGTCCGAGACGTTCGGCGTGACCGGCATCCCGACGCTGTTCGTGGTCGGCCGCGACGGCAACGTCGTCGGGCACGTCGTCGGCGCCGGCGAGGAGTCGCACGCGAAGCTGAAGGAGCTGATCGCCGGCGCGCTCGCCGCGAAGTGACCCGACGCAGGAGGGTGCCGCATTGACCGACCAGGACGCCTCCGGGCGCGGGCAACCCGGGGTGCCACCCGCGCCCGACGTGCACGACCCGCGCATCGTCGCCGCGATCGACCGCTATTGGCGCGCCAACGTGCGGTTCGTCGCGGTCCTGCTGCTGATCTGGGCCGGCGTCGGGCTCGGCTGCGGCGTGCTGCTCGCCGAGCGGCTGAACCGCTGGTCGCTCGGCGGCTGCCCGCTCGGGTTCTGGTTCGCCCAGCAGGGCAGCATCCTGACCTTCGTGCTGCTGCTGCTGGTCTACGCGGTCGGCATGGCGCGGCTCGATCGCCGTCACCATCGCGAGCTCGAGAGGATCCGCGCGGAGGGCCCACGCCGGTGAGCATCCAGACCTGGACGTTCGTGATCGTCGGTGTGACGTTCGCGCTCTACCTCGGCATCGCGTGGTGGTCGCGGGTGCGCGACACCAAGGGCTTCTACGTCGCCGGCCGCGGCGTGCCGGCCGCCGCGAACGGCATGGCGACCGCCGCGGACTGGATGAGCGCCGCGTCGTTCATCTCGATGGCCGGGCTCATCTCGATGATGGGCTACGCCGGCGGCGTCTACCTGATGGGCTGGACCGGCGGCTACGTGCTGCTCGCGCTGCTGCTGGCGCCGTACCTGCGCAAGTTCGGCCACTACACGGTGCCGGACTTCGTCGGGGACCGCTTCGAATCGAAGGTCGCGCGCGTCGTCGCCGTGCTGTGCGCGCTGTTCATCAGCTTCACCTACGTCGCCGGCCAGATGCGCGGCGTCGGCATCGTGTTCTCCCGCTTCCTCGAGGTCGACATCGACGTCGGTGTCGTGATCGGCATGGCGATCGTGTTCGTCTACGCGACGCTCGGCGGGATGAAGGGGATCACGTGGACGCAGGTGGTCCAGTACTGGGTGCTGATCACCGCGTTCCTGGTGCCCGCGATCGCGATCAGCATCCGGCTGACCGGCGAGCCAGTGCCGCAGGTCGGCCTCGGCTCCGAGCTGCGCGACAGCGGCGTCGCATTGCTCGCGAAGCTCGACGCCGTGCAGCGCGACCTCGGCTTCGCGCCGTACACCGAGCCGTTCACCGGCCAGTGGGACCAGCTGAACGTGTTCTGCACGGCGCTCGCGCTGATGCTCGGGACCGCCGGGCTGCCGCACGTGATCGTGCGCTTCTACACGGTCCGCACGGTCGCGGCCGCGCGGTGGTCGGGCTTCTGGGCGCTGCTGTTCATCTCGCTGCTGTACCTGACGGCCCCGGCGACCGCCGCGTTCGCGCGCTACTACATGATCGAGAGCCTCGACGGTCGCACCGCCAACGAGCTGCCGGCGTGGTTCCACTCGTGGGAGCGCACCGGCCTGATCGCGTGGCTCGACGACGGCGACGGCATCGTCGAGTACCGCGGCGGCGCGCTCGCGGAGGACACCGAGCTGTTCCGGTCGGGCACGATGCCGGCCGCGGACTTCGCCGCCATCCGCCTCGAGCACCAGCGCTGGCTCGACACGGTCGGCGACGAGGGGCGCGACGGCCGCGCGGTGCTGCGCGCCGCGAAGCTCGCCGGCCCGGACCCCGACATCATCGTGCTCGCGACCCCCGAGATGGCCGGGCTCGCGGCGTGGATCATCGCATTGGTCGCCGCTGGCGGTCTCGCCGCAGCATTGTCGACCGCATCGGGATTGCTGCTGGTGATCTCGTCGAGTGTCGCCCACGACCTCTACTACCACCTGATCGATCCGCGCGCGAGCGAGGCGCAGCGGCTGCTCGTCGGCCGCGTCGTGATCGGGCTCGCCGTGATCGTCGCCGGGTTGTTCGGCATCTTCCCGCCGGGCTTCGTCAGCGAGGTCGTCGCGTTCGCGTTCGGACTCGCGGCGTCGAGCTTCTTCCCGGCGCTGCTGCTCGGCATCTTCAGCCGGCGGGTCGGCGCCGTGCCGGCCATCGCCGGGATGATCGCCGGCATCGGCTTCACGGCGACCTACATCGTCGGCGTGAAGTCCGGCGCGTTCGACCGGTGGTGCTTCGGCATCGGACCGCAGGGGATCGGCGTGGTCGGCATGCTGGTCAACCTCACGGTGACCCTCGCGCTGACGCCGCTGTGTGCGCCGCCATCGGCGCGTGCCCGTGACATGGTCGAGAGCATCCGCGAGCCCGAGGGCGCCGGTCCGGCGGTCGCGATCGACGTCACGCCCGAGGCTGCGGATTGATCCCGAGGCCCCGGCGCGCAGTGCGAATACGATGCGCGTCGCCATGCGACGACCGCAGCGAGATCTCGCGCGTGCTCTGACGCTCACCGCGCTGGCGACCGTTCCGCTCGCGGCGCAGCGCCCCGCTCCGGCGCCGATCGACGTGAGCGGCCGCTGGACCGCCCGGCTCGATCCCGCCGACGTCGGCCTGCGCGAGCGCTGGTTCGCCGCGGCGCTGACCGGCGTGCCGGTCGAGCTGCCCGGCACGACCGACCTCGCGGGCCTGTCGGATCCAGACCCGCGCTGTGCGCCGGATCGCGCCATCCGGGGCTACATCGGCGGCACGCGCGTCGACCCCGCCGAGCAGGGCTCGGGCCACCTGGAGCGGCCGCACGGCTACATCGGTCCGGCCTGGTACGAGCGCACCGTGACGCTCCCTCCGCACGAGCACGGCGTGCGCTTCGAGCTCGTGCTGGAACGCTGCCTTTGGACGACCACGGCGTTCGTCGACGGCGTCGCGGCCGGCACTGCCGACAGCCTCGTTGCCGAGCACCGGCACCTGCTGCCGCAGCTCGACGCCGGCCCGCACCGGCTGACGCTGCGCATCGACAATCGGCCACACGTGGCGATCGGCACCTATGGTCACGCGTACGGCGAGGAGACCCAGTCGCGCTGGAACGGCGCGGTCGGCAGCTTGACGCTCGAGCCGCGCGCGCCGGTCGCGCTGCGCGGCATCGACGTGTTCACCGCACCGGACCGGCGTGGCGTGTCGTTGCGCGTGCGCATCACCAACGACTCGCCAGGGGTCGCCACGGGCCGGCTGCGGGTCGCGATCCGTCCTGACGGCGACCCGTCGGCTCCGGTGGTCGGCGAGCTCGACGTCGCGATCGCGGTCGACCGTGGCGAGCGCGAGGTGGCGCTCGACGTGCCGCTGGCGGAGCCGGCGCTCGGCTGGGACGAGTTCGACCCGCAGCTCTACCGGCTCGATGCGACGCTCGCCAGCGGCGTGGCGCCGCCCGACGTGCGCGCCGAGACGTTCGGCTTCCGCGACTTCCGGCGCGACGGCCGGCGCCTGACGCTCGACGGCCGCCCGCTGTTCCTGCGCGGGACGCTCGAGTGCTGCGTGTTCCCGCGCACGGGCCATCCGCCGATGGACGTCGCGGCGTGGCGGCGGGTGCTCGGGACGATCCGCGAGCACGGCTTCGATCACGTGCGGTTCCATTCCTGGTGCCCGCCGCGCGCCGCGTTCCGCGCCGCCGACGAGCTCGGGCTCTACCTGCAGCCGGAGACGCCGCTGTGGATCGACGGCTGGATGACGTCGATCGGCCCAGAGCCCCCGCGCCTGTTCGGCCGCGACCCGGAGGTCGTCGCGTTCGTGCGGCGCGAGGTCGCGCGCATGCTCGACGCCTACGGCAATCACCCGTCGTTCTGCATGCTGACGCTCGGCAACGAGCTGCACGCCGACAGCGACTATCGCGAGCTCGGCGCGATGGTCACCGCGGCGCGGGAGCGGGATCCGCGGCGGCTCTACGCGATCTCGACGGCGCGCCTGCTGACCCCTGCGGACGACTACTTCGTCACGCACCGCACGCCGGGAGGCCCGGTGCGGGGCGTCGGACCCGCGCACACCGATCACGACTTCCGGCGCGGTGTCGAGGCGGTCGACGTGCCGTTGATCGCGCACGAGACCGGCCAGCGGCCGACGTTCCCCGACTTCGCCGCGCTCGCGAAGTTCGACGGCCCGCTCCGCCCCGCTGGCCTCGCCGTGCTGCGCGACCGGCTGGCCGCACTCGGCCTGGCCGATCGCAATGCGATGTTCACGCGTGCGTCCGGCGCCTTCGCATTGGTGCAGTATCGCGCCGAGATCGAGGCGCTCTTGCGCACGCCCGACTGCGCGGGCTTCCAGCTGCTGATGCTCAACGACTTCCCGGGCCAGGGCGAGGCGCTCGTCGGCCTGCTCGACGCGTTCTGGGACGACAAGGGCATCGTGTCGCCAGCGGAGCTCCGCGCGTTCTGTGGGCCGACCGTGCCGCTGCTGCGCGTCGGCCACCGCGTCTTCGATGTCGGGGATTCGATCGAGGCGCGGGTCGAGCTCGCGCACTACGGACCGCGCGATGTCGCGGCGCTGGACGCGCAATGGTCGCTCCGTCGCGTGTGGCCGCGTTCGGATGGCGAGCCGCTCGCGCGAGGCGAGCTCGCCACGGTGCCGGTCCACACCGGCGGGATCACGCAGCTCGGCGCGGTGAGCGTGCCGATCGCCGATCTGCCCATCGCTGCGCCCTGCACGCTGGAGCTCGAGGTCGCTGCACCGGCGCTCGGCGCGCGCAATGCGTGGCGCCTGTGGGTGTGCGAGGATGGCTCGCCGGCCACCGTGTCGCCGGCCACCGTGTCGCCGGCCACCGTGTCGCCTGGCGTCGTCGTGTGTGACGCCTGGGACGATGCCGTGCGCGACGCGCTCGAGCGCGGGGCGGCCGTCGTGCTGGTCGCCCACGGCCTGCGCAACGACCGCGCGTTCGGCGACCGCTTCCTGTCGGTCTACTGGTCCGCCGCCATGTTCCCCGACACGCCCGGCACGCTGGGGCTGTATTGCGACCCGGCGCACCCGGCGCTCGCGCGCTTCCCGGCCGGCTCGCATTCCGATTGGCAATGGGCCGATCTCGCCGAGGGTGCCACGACCTTCGACCTGACCGGCCTGTCCCGCGCGATCGAGCCGATCGTCGGGGTCGTGCCCGACTTCCACCGCCCGCGGCACCTCGCGCAGGTGTTCGAGCTGCGCGTCGGCCGCGGTCGACTGCTCGTCTGCGGGCAGGATCTGCTGAGCGCGCTCGGGGAGCGGCCGGCGGCGCGGCAGCTCCGCGCCAGCCTCCTCGCCTACGTGGCGTCGCCAGCGTTCGCGCCGGACGTCGAGCTCGACCCCGGCGAGCTCGGCCGCCTGCTGGCACCGCTGCCGTCGCTCGCGCCGGCGCCGCCGACCGCCGCGGAGCTCGCCGATGCGTGTCTCGACGTCAGCGCCGCCGCGCGCCTCGTCGAGCGCTCGCGTAGCGCGGCCTGGCGACCGGAGCTCGACGAGCTGCGCGCCAGCCGGGCGGGCTACGGCGTGCGGGTGCTGCGCGGCGAGGTCTGGCGCGACGCCGACGGCTCGTTCTGGCACGGCGCGCCGCTGGTGGTCGCGGTCGATTGCCCGGCCGGCGCCGCCGGCGACCTGCTCGTGCTGCTGCGCGACTCGAACGGGCTCGGTCGCCGTGGCGTCGTCGCGCTGCAGGGGCGCGGCCACGCCCTCGGCGCGCACGACGGTGCCGGGCTGTGGGCGCGCCTGCCGTTCGACGCCGCGGACAGCGCCAGCGGTCGACTGGTGCTCCGTGCCACGCCGGACGCCGGACCGAACCTGATGATCGAGCGCCTCGCGGTGCTGGCCCGACCGAGGCGCTGACCGGGGAGGATCGCCCGGGCGACTGCACGGGTTCTCGGGCATCCTCGGGAGACACCCGGCGATCGGCCAGGCTGCCGACAAACCCCGGGTCGCCGGCGAGTCCCCGTCGGCCGGCCCCCGCTCCGCCGCCACGACCCCATTCTCGATCCGTCCATGCGATCCCCATTCCCGCTGTTGCTCGTCGCCGCCTGCGCGGCGCCGTGGCTGTCGGCCCAGACTTCGTTCTCGGCCACCCTCTACCCGAGCTGTCCGGTGCCCTCGGCGGTCGCCGCCGGCGACCTCGACTCCGACGGCGACACCGACCTCGCGACCGCGCACGCGGGCGCCGATCAGGTGTGCTGCCAGGTCAACACCGGTGCTGCGGTGTTCGCGAACCTGCCGCTGCTCGCCTACCCGGCCGGCTCGGCGCCGGTCGAGCTGGCCGTCGCCGACCTCGATGGCAGCGGCCGCCGCGACCTCGCGGTCGTGCTGCAGGTCCCCGCGCTGGTGTCGATCCACCTCGCGGCCGGCGCGTTCCCGCTGTTCGGACCGCCGCAGCTCGTGCCGGTGGGGCCGACACCGCTCGAGGTGGTCGCCTTCGACTACGACAGCGACGGCGACCGCGACCTCGCGGTGCTGTGCCAGAACCCGTCGGCCGTCTACGTGCTCGGCAACAATGGCGCCGGCGTGTTCGCGGTGACCGGGGTGTTCGGGCTGCCGATCGCGCCGCACGCGATCGCGGCGGGTGACCTCAATGCCGACGGCCGCGCCGACCTCGCGGTCACCGGCAGCGCGGGCACCGCGTTCGTGGCGGTCCTGCTGAACACGACGACCGGTCTGGTGCCGACGTTCGCGCCGCCGCTGCTGTTCGGCGTCGACTTCCGCCCGTTCGGCGTCTGCATCGCCGACCTGAACGACGACGGCTACAACGACGTCGCGACCTCGAACGCGGCGTTCAGCACGGTCGACGTGCTGATCAACAACCCGCCGTCGATCACGCCGACCTCGATCGTGCTGACGACCACCCTGTATCCGCTCGCGCCGGGCCTGATCGTCGGCCCGGCCACCGAGATCGACGCCCACGACCTCGATTGCGACGGCGACGTCGACCTCGCGGTGTCGTGCAACGGCTCGAGCCACGTCGCGTTCTTCTGGAACCAGGGCCCTGGCACCGGGGTCTTCATCGGCCCCGCGCTGACTCCGCTACCGGGCGGCCCCGGCGATCTGGTGATCGCGGACCTCGACGGCTCTGGCCAGCGCGATGTCGCCACCGCCAATGGTGCCGGCAACGTCGTCGGCATCTTGGTCAACAACTTCGGGCCGACCTGCTGCCAGCACCGCTTCATCGCGGGGATCTCCGACGGCTTCAATCTCGCGACCCCGCCGATCGGTCCCGAGGACTCGTGCCCCGCGGCCGATCTGCTCGCGTGGTTCGGCCCTGGCGCGCGCCGTCACTTCGATGGCCCGGTCGGCTGCGGCCGGCCGCTGCTGCACACCTTCGGCGGCATCCCGGCCGGCGTGAAGACGGCGCGCCTGACGATGCGACTGCGCGCGGATTGCGCGACGTCGCCCGACGATCGCATCTCGCTCGGCTTCGACGCGGTCAACGGCCAGATGGTCTGGACGCGCAGGATCGCGACGCTGACCGGCACGCCGTGGACCGCGGGCTCGTTCGGCGGCTTCTCGCTCGACCTCGGCGCGCTGCCGGGCGGCACCAGCCTGCTCGCGAAGATGTCGGCGACCGGCCGGCTCGACGTCGTGCTCGGCGACGACACCGCCGTCGACTCGATGATCCTCGAGTACGAGACTTGCGCGCGCAGCCCCGGCGGCATGTTCCTCAACGTGTCGCCGCTCATGATGGGCTCGCTCGTCACCTGGACCGCGTCGGGCGCGCCGCTGCCGCCCGGCGGCATCGTGTTCCTGTTCGGCCCCGGGGTCGGCGTCGGCCCGGTGGTGCCGGGCGGCCAGCTCTGCCTGCTCGCGCCGAGCTTCCTCGCGATCGTGCCCACCTCGGCGGCGGGCGGCGGGGGGTTCGCGCTGGCGCTGCCGCCGGTGCCGGTGCTGCCGTGCGTCTCGCTGTCCTTCCAGGCCGTCGGCTGGGACAGCACCGCGACCGTGTGGGCCCACAGCAACACGGTGACGCAGTACCTGTTCGACTGACGCCGACGCCGGCGCGCGGCTGAATACCTCGGCCGCGCTCGCGTAGCGAGCGGCCCGACTCGTTCGGACCGGAGCCGCTCGCCATGTCGAACAGCACGAACCTCGTCGTCTCCACCCTCTGTGCCAGCGCGGTCGCGGTCGTCGCCGCGCTGAGCTTCGCACCGTCGACGCCGGCGCCCGCCGCACCGGACCCCGCGACGAACTCGATTGCACTGGAGCGTCAGCTCGGCGAGCTGACCGAGCGCCTCGCCGGGCTCGAGCGCGAGCTCGCCGCGCGCGACGCGCCGGTCGCCGCGCGGTCGGCGGCCGACGTCCCGACCCGCGCCGACGTCGAGCGCTGGGTCGCCGAGGCCGTCGCGCGGCGTGGCGACGAGCTCGGAGTCGCCGAGGCGGTCGGCGCGGCACCGTTCGAGATCGATCGCGCGGTCGTCGAGCTGCTCGAGGTCGGCGTCAACGGCGGCGAGGCCGCGATCGCGATCTGGGCCCGCGCGCGCGAGGCGGGCAAGGTCGAGGAGCTGATCGCGGCGTTCGAGCGCCGCGCCGATGCCGACCCGCGATCGGCCGACGCGCGTGCCGACGTCGGCGATGCGTACGTACAGGCGATCATCGGTGCCGGCGACATGCTGACGCAGTCGCTGTACGGCCGCAAGGCCGACGATGCCTACTCCCGCGCATTGGAGCTCGACCCGACGCATTGGCGGGCGCGCTTCAGCAAGGCGACCGGATTGACGTTCTGGCCCGACTACCTCGGCAAGAAGCCCGAGGCGATCGAGCACTTCGAGATCCTCGCGCGCCAGCAGGAGGGCTCGCAGCCGCGCCCGGAGTTCCGGGCGACCTGGATCATGCTCGGCAACCTCTACATGCAGCAGGGCAAGGAGGCCGAGGCGCGCAGCGCGTGGGAGCGCGGGCTCGCGCAGTTCCCCAACGACCCGGAGCTGAGCGGCAAGCTCGGCCGCTGACGCCGGCTGCGCGGTCAGCGCGCGCCGCGCGCGGCGAGCGCCTCGACCGCTGCATCGCGGACCGAAGACGGCGCGCTCGCGTCGGTGGCGACCTCGCGCAATCGCGTCAGCGACGCCGCTCCGCTGCAACGGCCGAGACAGCGGCACCACGCGGCCCGGGCGCGAGCGGACAGCGCGGTCCGCACGCGCAGCAGTGCCGCTTCCGTCGCGGCGTCGAGGTGCTCGAAGCGTGCGAGGGCGAGCAATGCCCAGGAGTGGGTGTCCACGTCCTCCAGGCCGGCATGATTGCGCAGCGTCTCCTCGACGAGCGGCGATGTCAGCCCGAGCCGCAGCGCCACGCGACCCGCCGGCCGCGAGCCCTGCTCGAGCGGCGAGCGGATCGCGGCGATCAGCGCCGCACCCTGGGCGGCGTCGTCGAGCACCTCGCCGAGGCGCTCGGCGCCGAACGCCTCGAGGCCGGCGTCGCCGAGCGACGCGAGTGCCTCCGCCAGCTCGGCGTCTGTGTGCAGAGCGGGCACAGCACGGATCAGCGCGGCGAGCCGCGGTGCAGCCGCCGCCCCGGCCGGGCCGAGGTGGCGGAGCGCACGCAGTCGCTGCAGGAGCCGCAGGCGCTCCGCCGCGGTCTCGCAGGCGTCCGCCGCGTCGACGAGCTGCCGCACGGCCGCGTCGATGCCGGTCGCCTCGGCCGTTCCGCCGAGCGCACGGCCCGCCGCGAGGACGATGCGTCGATCGTCGCAGAAGAGCCAGCGGCACACGTCCGGCGCCCACGTCCGCGGCGGCACACCGCCGTCCCGCATCGCGCGGAAGAAGGCGATCCGCGGCCGGCCATCGGTGTCGAGGTAGCGCGACCACACCGCCTCCGGCCAGCGCTTCGACACCGGAACGAGCGTGGCACCACCCAACTCGAGGCGGTCGATCGCGTCGAGTGCCGCGTCCTGGCCGAGCGCGACGAGCGCGCTGCCGATCGCCTCGGGGTCGTGCCGGTCGTCGCCGTCGGCGAGCCGCGCGACGCCGAGCGCCGTGCGGAGGCGCGCGTCCGGCTCCGCCGGGGTCAGCGCGATCGCGATGGCCAGCACGCGACGCAGGCCCGCGCGCGCGTCGTCGTCGGGCCCGGGCACCGGCGGCGGGACGCGCAGCGATTGCCAATGGAGCAGATCGGGCACCAGCCCGGACGCGCGCGCACCGAGCGCCTCGATCCGGTCGAGCAGCGCCGCCGCCGCGTCGCGGTCGGCGGGCGCGGCCGCGAGCTGAGCGCGCAGCGGAGCGAGCTCGGCGGGCTCGGTGCCCGGGCCCTGCGCCGCGAGTCCGGCGGCGAGCAGCAGCAGTGCTGCGGCGCCGATCGATCGGCGCGCTCCGGGTTCAGCCGCCATTCGAGTCCATCCGGGCGAGGACCGTGCGGAGCCGGTCCGGGCCGATCGCGTAGTGGCGCGCGCAGTAGTCGCAATCGACGCCGAGCGTCTCGCCCTTCGCAATGAGCTCGCGGAGCTCGTCGCGACCGAGCGTGATCATCGCGGCGAGCACGCGCGACTCGTCGCACGGGCACGCGAACCGTACGGGATCGTCCGCGAGGAAGGTGAACGGCATGCCCTCGAGCAGGTCGTGCAGCAGGCGATCGGGGTCGGCGTCGTGCGCGGCGAGCCGCGGCCCCAGCGCGCCGAACTGCTCGAGCCGGCGCGTCATGGCCGCGAGTGGCGGCTCGGTCAGCTCGGGCAGCAGCTGGATCACGAAGCCGCCGGCGGCGACGACGTGCTCGCCGTCGCGCACGCACGCGACCTGCGTCATCGTTACGGTCTGCTCGGATTGCTGGAAGTAGAGCATCAGCGCGTCGGAGATCCCGCCGGCCGCGGTCGTCTCGACGACGCCCTGATGCTGCCTGCCGCCGTGGACGATCCGCACGACCTGCAGGTGGGTCGCACCGCCGAGCGCGATGCCGCGGCCCCGGTCGGCCAGCTGGACGAGCCCGCGCGTGCCACCCTCGGGCCAGGCGTCGGCGACGAGCTGGCCGTGGTCGGGGTCGATGACCAGCGCCTGCACGCGATGGCCGGGCGCCATCGTCTCGCGCACCAGCACGGCGCCCGCGATCAGCTCGCCGAGCTGACCGGCGACCTCACCGACCGCCGATTGCGCGCCGACGATGCCGCGGATGGTGTCCGTCGCGCGCAGCGTCATGACGCGGAACGCGCCGTCGTCGGACATCGCGCGCAGCACCCGGTCGTGGTTGGTCGTCATGGCGTGCGGCTTCCCGGCGCCGGCGGCTGGTTCGCGTTGTCGGCGAGCAGGCGCCGCTCGCTGTCGTAGGTCAGCCGCGCGAGCGCCGCATCGACGTCGAGCCACGCGACCTCGTCGACCTCGTCAGCGTCCGGCTCCCGCGCCGGCGCGGTGTCGAGCGCGAGCAGGTTCCAGTACAGCACGCTCTTGGGGGCATCCCCGACCATGTAGAACAGCTCGCCGGCGAAGGTGTCGAGGCTCGCCCGGTGGCCGGTCTCCTCGAGGGCCTCGCGCAGCGCCGCCTCGACGAAGCGCTCGTTCGGGTCCAGTCGGCCCTTCGGCAGGCACCAGTCGTCGTAGCGCGGGCGGTGTACGAGGCAGATCGTGCGGCGGTCGGCGTCCTGCCAGAGCAGGCCTCCAGCGGCGAGGATCCGGGCGGGGCGGGGCATGCGTGGTGGGGCGTCGGGGATGGTGCGACCGGACTGACTTCGGCGGCGCGCCAGCGTGCGCGATTCAGCGCTCCAGGTCGACGCCCGATCCACCCTGATTCCAGGCGCGGATCCGAGGTGCCGATTCGAGGCGGCGGCCCGTGGTCAGCCCGAGCGGCCGAGCGCGCTCCGCGGCGGCTCGGCGGAATCGCCCGACTGCCTGCGAGCGGCGTGCAGAGCGATCGCGCGGCGAAACACCTCGATCTGACCGCGCGAGGTCTCGTTCCACGAGTGGCGCTCCGCGTGGCGGCGCGTCGCGGCCCGGTCGATGCCGCGCGCCAGCAGTCGGTGCACGGCGGCCGCCAGCTCCTTCGGGTCGCGCGCGAGGGCGAGCTCGCCGGCCTCCGAACTCGACACGACCTCCGGCGAGCCGCCGACGTGCGTCGCGACCGCGGGCGTGCCGCAGGCCATCGCCTCGAGCAGCACGTTGGCCCAGCCCTCGCGGCTCGACGCGAGCAGCAGCGCGTCGGCGGCACCGTAGTAGCGGCCGAGCTCCGCGTGCGGTCGCGCGCCCAGGAAGCGGACGCGGTCGGCGAGGCCGAGCTCCTGCGTGAGCAGCTCGAGTCGGTGCCGCTCGATGCCGTCGCCGACGATCAGCAGGTCGCTGTCCGGCAGCTCGAGCAGCGTGCGGATCGCCAGATCGTGACCCTTGCGCGCCACGAGGTGCCCTACCGACAGCAGCGTCAGCCGCGTCAGGTGCAGCTCGCGGCGCAGCGCCCCGCGGTCCATCGGCGGCCGGAACATGTCCAGGTCGACGCCGTTGCGCAGCACGGTCACGCGGTCGAGCGGCGCGCCGAGCTGCTGCATGAAGGGCACCAGCGCCTTGCACACCGCGACGAGCTGGTCGGCGCGCGTCAGCGCCCGCTCGATCAGCCGGCGGCGCAGTCGGAAGTCCGGGAGCTGCGTGACGTCGGAGCCGCGCGCGGTGATCACCAGTGGCTTGTCGAACGCGTCCGCCAGCATCGCGCCGGCGGCGCCGTCGGGGTGCACGTAGTGCGCGTCGAGCACGTCGAAGTCGTAGCCGTGGCGCATCAGGCGCGCGATGTGGCGCCGCGCGGCCTGGTAGATCGCCCAGGGTGCTAGCCAGGCGCCCATGTGCGGAAGGTGGGCGTAGCGCGGGTGCGTGACCGTCACCGAGCCGCGCAGCTCCTCGCGGGGGGCCCGGGCGCCGGCGGCGTAGCGGCCGAACATCTCGCTGCGGAACGGGAACCAGGGCACCGGCGCGACCACCCGCATCTCGACGCCGGGCTCGCGCGCGAGGTGCCGGGCACGGTTCTCGACGAACACGCCGTGGCCCTCCATCGCCGCGTTGGGATAGAGGGTCGAGAAGGTCAGCACCCGGATGGGTCGGTCTCTCGACGGCATTCCCTGCTCACACCCCGGACTCCGGGTGTCGTTCCCCGGGGATCCCGGGCCACAGCGGCAGGATAGCCGATGCCGCGTGGAATCTTCATCCGCGTCACGGGACGCGCCTCGCGCGGTGCGTCCCACCGGCCCGAGCGGTCATCCGGCGGGGAACGCCACCTCCCGATCTATCGGCTGCGGCGCGGGCGGCGGAGCAGTCGCGCCGCGCGGCGCCCGGAGAGCGCGCCCTTCCAAGCGCTTGCGTCGATCCGCGGGACAGCGCGCGCGGCGTCGCACCACCGGCGAGCCGAACGCGACGACTCCACCTCGGCTCGATCCTGCCTGCAGACCGTTCGGCTCGCGTCTCGGGCCGCTCTGCATGCTCCTCGCGCGGGCGGACACCGCTTCCGGGATCCGACCTGAACCACCCGATCACCCTCCCGCTCGCCCTGCCGCCGGCGGGCGCCGTCGCCGCCCAGGGCAGCGGCCCCCATCGCGCCACCCGACCGTGCTCCGGCCCGGCGCTCCATCGCGCGGCGTCGATCCCACCCACCGCGTCGTCGATGCCGTCGGGTGCGAGCAGGATGCGGGCGACACCGGTGACGCCGTCGACACCGGCGAGATCGAGGTCGCGGCGGGCGGGCACAGCGTCGCGCTCGTCGTCACCACGAATCGCGACGGCGCAGGTCGGAGCCCGTACGCCAACGACCGTGTGTTCCTGGTCGCGAGCTCCGACCAGGGCCACACCTGGGACACCGTGATGGTCTCGGGCGGCTGCGACGCGCCGCTGTCGACCGGCGACCTGTTCGCCGACTGCGACGAGCCGGTCGTGGCGATCGGCGTCGATCGCAGCGGTGCGCAGCCCCTCGCGGTCGTGCACGTCGCGTTCGAGGCGGACCACCGGTTCGCGGTCGGCGTGAACGGCCCTGGGACCGGCGAGGACCATCACGACGAGGACCAACACGACGAGGACCCACACGACGAGGACCCACACGACGAGGGCGACACAGTCGTGAGCGGCCTCCTGCAGCCCGCGCTGCCGGAGGAGGTGCGTCTCGACCTCGCGACCATGACCGAGCACGACGACACGGGCTTCACGTCGACGGTCGGTTGCTCGGCCCGCGCGTCTGGACCGACGGCGTCCGCGTCGACCGTTCGCCGGCGGCACCAACGGCGAGCAGCGCGTGCCCGACTCGCCGGGCAGCGACACCATGCTCTACCGGTCGGAGAGCAACGGCACGATCGGTGCATTCGCCGGCGAGCTCAGTACGTTCCGCGACGACGGCGTCAGCCGGAAGCTGTTCTTCGACACCGACGGGATGGCCGCGGACCGCGACCTGTCGGCCACGGACGACGGCGCCCCAGCCTTGGCCGGCCGCCTCGCCGTGGTGCTGCCGTCGTTCGTCACCCTGGTCTCCAATGGTGACACGCTGAGCCCGGTCGTCGGCCCGGCGATCAACTTCAGCCTCGATCGTCCGAGCGTCGCCGCGGCCTGGTCGCTCCCGCTGTTCACCCGCGTCCTCGATGCGCACGGCGACGCGGTCTTCGCGTTCCCGAACTTCGCCACGTCGCTCGGCCAGCCGATCCATTGGACGGTCGCCATCGCCCGCCCGCTCGACGGTCTGAACTGCAGCGACCCGGTCGTCACGAACCCGTGATCGCCGCCTGACGCGTCCGAGGTCGACGAGGCACCCGCGTGGCGACCCGTCGTCGGACGCCGACAGCGCGGACCTCGCGTTCCGGCAACTGACGCTGCGGCGGACCAGCAGCTCCGCCTCGCCGCACGCCACGAGCGCGAGAGGCTCGTGCCGATCCAACGCGCCGTGTACGTCCGGCCCGGACATGCCGTAACCTCCCTCCATGCGAATGCCTCCGCGGGCCCACGTCGGCCTCGTCGCGGCGGTGCTGCTGTGTGCCGCGGCGCCGCGCGCGCAGTCGTGCACCGCCGTGCCGTCCGACACGCCGGGATTCGGGGCGCCGAGCTCGGTTCCGTTCGGCAATGCGAACCCCACTGATCCGGTGTTCAGCGACACGCGCTACCAGGTGCTGATCCCGCGGGCCTTGCTCGGTGCGCAGCCGTTCACGATCCGTGACCTGCAGGTGGCGCCAGCGGGCTCGCGCCTGCGCCGGTTCGCGGAGCTGACCGTGACGCTCGGGCACTGTCCTGCGGGCCGCCTGGCCAATCCGATGAACGGCAACCTGGTCGGCCCGACGCGGACGGCGGGCACCCGCGACTGGCTGCTGCCGACGGCCGCGAATGCCTGGACGCCGCTCGGCCTGCCGTTCGACTTCGCGTTCGACCCTGCGCTCGGCGATCTGGTGGTCGAGTTCCGGGTCCGCGGCGCCGGCGCGCCGACCGGCTCGGGGACGGCGGGGCTGCGCACCGACCAGTCGCTGCCGTACGGATGGACGACCGGCGGCGGCTACACCGGCAACCTGTTCCAGGGTGGCGGGATCAAGCTGCGGCTCTGCACCGATACGCACGGTCTGCTCGAGCTCGGTGGCGGTTGCCCGGGTTCGAGCGGACGTGCTCCCGTCCTCGGCTATTCGGGCAGCGCGCAGGTCGGCGGACCCGGCCTCGACGTGTTGTTGAGCGACGGGCCGACCGCGGTGAGCTCACTGGCGGTGCTGGCGTTCAGCTTCGGGCTCCGCACGGCACCGCTCGATCTCGGTCTGCTCGGTGCGGTCGGTTGCACGACGCACGTCTTCGGCGACGTCACCCTCACGACGCAGACGAGCGGTGGCAGCGCGACCCTGCACGTACCGGTCCCGATGCACCCGTTCACGTGCCTGCCGATCTGGAACCAGTGGTTCGTGCTCGATCCGGCGGCGAACGCCGCGGGGCTCACGACGTCGAACCCCGGGCGCGTGCTGCTCGGCGCATAGGCCGACTTCGCGCCCGGGCACCGCGGCCGCTTCCGATGACGACACGACCGGCAGTCCTGCTGCTCGGGCCCACCGGCTCGGGAAAGAGCCCGCTCGGCGACCTGCTGGCTGCGCGCGGCCTGTGCGGACGGCGCTGCGTGCACCTGGACTTCGGTGCCCTGCTGCGACGGGTCGCGGACCACGGCGGGGCCGGGCTCGGGCCGGAGATCGTGGCCTTCGTGCGCGACCTGCTGCGCGAGAACCGGCTGCTCGAGGACGACTCGCTCCCCATCGCGCGGGCGATCCTCGCGTCGTTCCTGTTCGAGCAGGGCGTCGTCGAGCGGGGCGTGGTCGAGCGGGGCGTCGTCGAGCGGGGCGTCGGCGCGGAGGACCTCGTCGTGCTCAATGGACTGCCGCGGCACACCGGACAGGCGCGCGACCTCGTCGACGTCTTCGATATCGTTCTCGTCGTCGAGCTGGATTGCAGCGCGGCGACCGTGCGGGCGCGCATCGCGTCGAATCGCGGCGGCGATCGCGCCGAGCGCGTCGACGACTCCAGCGAAGAGATCGAACGCAAGCTGCGCACCTACGCCGAGCGGACGCGGCCGCTGCTCGAGCATTACCGCGCGCGCGGCGTGCCGTGCCGGCGGTTCGAGGTCGGCGAGGCGACCACCGCCGGCGACGTGCTGCGCGCGCTGACCGCGTCCCAGCCGAGTGTCAGAACCCGAGGACCAGATCCAGACGCCAGCTGAGCAGCGCGGGGCGGCTCGGGCCGAGCGGGTCGACCCACAGGCCCTGCGCGAAGGCGGGCAGGCCGCACAGGGCGGCGTCGAACGGGATGCCGAGCGGGTGCACCGGCGGCGCGCCGACAGGGCCTGGCCACGGCAGTGGACCGCTCGCGACGAACAGCGGCGGCGCCATCATGACGTCGCCCGGCGTGCCGGGCAGGCAGCCGAAGCCGGGCAGCAGGAAGGAGAACGGCGCGAAGCCGATCAGCAGGAACGTCGGCGAGCCCGGGGTGATCGGGCAGGCGAGCGCCGGATCGTCGAGCTGCACGGCGAAGCCGGCATTGCCGAGGAACGGCTGATTGCCGAGCGGCCACGCCATGATGCTGCGCGGCACGTTGAGTCCGCGTGGGTCGGGGATCGGCAACGCGAGCGACGGGATCGGACAGCACGATGGGATGGTGACCTCCCACAGCTGCTCGCCACCGGTCAGGTAGTCGTGCACGGTGAACCACAGGCTGTTGCACGTGCCGAGTGTCGACGGTCCGACCTCGAGGTCGTGCAGGCCCATGTTGCCCTGGTTGTTGCCGATCGTGAGCATCAGCGTCGAGGTCATCAGCCGCTCGTCGACGCGGAAGATGCCAGTGCCGCCGGTCGCGCCGGAGAACGACACGTAGAGCACGCCGGTGACGTCGCACACGGCGGCCCGCGAGCCGGCGATGTAGGCGAGGCCGGCATTGTTGAACATCGTCTGCAGGTTCAGCGCGCTCGGCATCTGCGGGAACGGCGGGAACGGCAGGATCTGGACGATCGGCAGGTTGAAGTCGCCGACCCAGATCCAGTCGCCGTCCGGCTGGTTGACCATGTCGTCACCGCCGCCCGGCATCGCCGCGGCCGGCACGAGCGTCACGCTGCCCGGCCCTGCGAATCGGCAGGTATGGATACCGGTCGCCGCGACGTCGGCGGTGAACACGATGTCGCCGGGCGGCACGACCGATCCGCCGTTGCCGTTCGAGAAGTCCATGCCGAACGTCGCGCCCTGGAAGATCGGCGGTGTGGTCACCCACGACCACGTGCCGATCACACCCATCGGCAGCGCGACGAATCCGAGTCGCTCCGGCATGAGCGTGTTCTGGTCCTGCGTGACCAGCATGTTCCGATTGGGATCGAGCTGCAGGTCGGCGCCGCGCTCGCAGATGCCGAAGCCCGTATTGAGGGCGACCGGCGTGACGACGTCACCGGCCTTCGTCGACACGCGGAAGATGTGCGTCGTCTGCGAGACGGGTGACATCGGCGGGAAGATGAGCTGCACGTAGACGTCGCCGGTCTGCTGGTCGACGCACACGCTCTCGATGTCGCCGATCGGCTGGACGATCTCGAGCTGTCGCTGCGACGGGTGCAGCGGCGCCATCGAGTCCATGTGCAGGCGGAGCTGGTGGCCCGGCTCGACGAGAATCACCTGCGCGGGTGCGGTGACAGCGAGCAGCACCGCACCGAGGAGAGCACCGAGGCCGGTGCTCGCGGGGAGCGTCATGGAGGCCTCCGTGGCGGTGGCGAGAAGACGAAGCCCTCCGGGTGCACCGCGGAAAGCCCCGGCGGGCGCGGGCGGGCGGGTTGCGCCCGCTCCGATCGAACCCTGGATGCTAGCGACGGCTCGGCGACCCCGGTATCGCGGGAAACCACGCAAGGTGGCAGCGGTCGGCCCCTTGCCATGGGGTTTCCCAGCCGCTCCGATCCGCGTCCGCCGTGACCGCTACGCCTGCCGCCAGCGCCAGCGCCCGCGACCTCGTGCGTCTCGCCGTCCCAGCGGCGCTCGCGATGGCGGTGCACGGCCTGTTCCGGATCAACGACCAGTTCTTCGTGCAGCCGCTCGGCGTCGAGGCCCAGGCGGCGGTCGCGGTCGGCGGCATGCTCGCGATCGGCTTCGTGGCCTGCGCGCAGATCGTCGGCGTCGGCGTGCTGGCGATCGCGGCGCGCCGCCTCGGTGAGGGCGATCCCGGGCGGGCGCACGAGGCGGTGCGCGCTGGATTCCGACTCGCGTCGGCGATCGGCGCCGCGCTGGCGGTCGCGTCGTGGCTCGGCTCGGACGCGATGGCCGACGTGCTGGTCCCGGGTGCGTCGCACGCGGGCGAGCGCGCGCTGCTCGCCGGCTATCTGCGCTGGATCGGTGTCGGCCAGCTCGTCCTCGCCCAGATGCCGGTGCTCGACGCGGCATTCATGGCGCATCGGCGAGCGAAGATCTCGCTGGCGCTCGAGCTGACGGGTGTCGCCAGCAATGCATTGCTGAATGCACTGCTCGTCCCGCGCTTCGGCGTCGAGGGAGCCGGGATCGCGACCGCGCTGTCGCGCGTGCCGGGCATGACCATCGGCCTGGCGTTGCTGCGCCGTGGTGGGCTGGACCGGCCGCTGACCGGCAGCGCCCCGCGCCCCCTGTTCGGCCGGATCGCGCGCATCGGACTGCCGATCGGCGTATCGATCGCGCTGTATTCCATCGTGTACCAGGTGATGCTCGCGCTCACCTTCTCGCGCTTCGATGCCGCCGGCCGATCGGCGCTCGGGCCCGGATTCGGGATCGAGTCCATGGTCTACACGACGTTCTGGGGTGTTGCGCAGGCGACCGGCACGCTGGTCGGCCGCGAGCTGGGCGCCGGTCGTCCGGAGCACGCGGTCTGGCTCGTGCGCCTCGCGACGCGCGTCAACCTCGCGATCGGCTGCGCCGGCGGCATGCTGTTCGTGGTGGCTGGCCGCGAGCTCGTCGCGGTGCTCGCCGACGCGCCGTCCGCCATCGACGCGAACGTGCTCTACCTGCTGTGGATGGCGGCGGCGCAGCCCTTCGCCGCGGTGCAGGTGTGCTACGACCAGTGCCTTGCCGGTGCCGGACTGACGCGGCCGGTGATGGTCAACAGCGTCGCGATGAACGTCGTGCGCATTCCGCTCGCGCACGCGCTCGCGGTGTGGGGAGGCCTCGGCCTCGCCGGAATCTGGCTGGCGATCGACCTGTCGTCGGTCGGCAAGCTGGTCTGGTCGCGGCTGCTGTTCCTGCGCGCCCCCTGGCGTGACCACGCGGTGTGAGCGAACCGGTCGCTCGCGACCCTCGCGCGGGCCGGCCTGCTCGGCTTCACTGGGCGCCATGGATCGACGCACGTTCCTCGGAGTCGCCGCCGGCTCGCTGGTCGCCCCCTCCCTCGCGCCGCGGCGCCGGCTGCGCGCGGCGGTGCTCGAGTTCGAGGACCGCTGGACGAATCGCGCGACCGGCGCGGCACGGCTGCTGCGCGACGCCGGCTTCGAGGTCGTGGACCTGCCCGCGGACGTGCCGGCCGACCGCCTCGACGTCGATCTGCTGCTGTTCGGCTCGTTCGTCAACAATGGGGATCCGTATCGCCAGTGGATCGCCGCGCACGGCGCGAGCCTCGCCCGCTTCGCGGCGGCCGGCGGCGTCGTCGTGCAGATGACGCAGAGCGACCAGTACGAGGACCGCGTGCCGTGGCTGCCGGAGGGGATCGAGATCGTGCGCGGCAATCGTGACCTGAGCGATCTGGTGCCCGTGCGCCCGACGCATCCGTTGCTCGAAGGCTGGGCGACGGCCGACGTGTTGCGCTACCAGACCCAGGGCGACGAGCCGCGGAGCTGGGAGGTCATCGAGAGCTGGAAGGGCGTCGCCGTGCTGATGGCGTCCGAGCTGCCGATCCGCTATCCGGCGCTCGTCGAGGCGGCGCACGGCCGCGGCCGGTTCGTGATCTCGACGCTGTGGCTCGACAAGGTGTGGCTGCCGGACCGCAGCCAGGCCGCGCCGCAGAGCGCGCTGCTGGCCGCGCGCGGCTTCTTCACGGCGCTCGAGCGCTACGCCGGCCTCGTGCGGGCCGGCCGCGCACCGGACGTCGTGCCGACACCGATGGCGGGCGAGGCGCCGGTCGGTCCGATGGTCGGGCACGTCGACGACACGACGGCGTTCGTCTGGTATCGCCCGGACCACGATGGCGACCTGCAGCTCGCGATGTGGCCTGCCGTGGCCTCCGGCGGCGAGCCGATCGTGCGGCGCGGCCGCGCCGAGGAGGTGCACGACCGCTGCCTGAGCTGGCGGGTCGACGGGCTCGTCCCGGATACCGAATACCGCTATGCGATCCGCAACGCCGATGGCAGCCCGTTGGTCGACACCGCAGCATGCAGGTTCCGCACCGCGGCGCCGTCCGAGCAACCCGCCCGCGTCGCGCTGGCGTTCGGATCGTGTGCGCACACCGAGCCCAATGCGATCTGGACGCGCATGCGCGACGAGGGCTGCGAGGGCGTCGTGCTGCTCGGCGACACGCCGTACATCGACAGCACCGACCTCGCGAAGCAGCGGCTCGAGCACCGCCGCTTCCTGCAGATCCCGGAGCTCGCGGCGCTGGTGAGCGGGACCCCGGTCTGGGCGACCTGGGACGATCACGACTTCGGGCAGAACGACAGCGACGGCCGGCTGCCCGGCAAGGAGGGCTCACGGCAGGCGTTCGTCGAGTATCGCGCCTTGCCGTCGTTCGGCGAGGACGGCCAGGGCATCTACACGTCGTTCCGCCGCGGTCCGCTGGAGGTCTTCCTGCTCGACGCGCGGTGGTTCGCGCGCACCGGACCGTCCCCGGTCGCCACGGATCTGCCCACGTTGCTCGGACCACGGCAATGGGATTGGATCCGACGCGGACTGCAGCAATCGACCGCCACCTTCAAGGTCCTCGCGACCGGGATGATCTGGGACGACAAGCAGAACAGCGAGTCCGACGACTGGCAGACCTACGCGCACGAGCGCGATGCGCTGTTCGACTTCGTCGCCGCTCAGAAGATCCCGGGCGTCGTGCTGGTCGGCGGTGACGTCCACGTCAGCCGCGCGCTGCGCTACGAGCGTCGCGTCGGCTACGACCTGTGGCAGTTCGTCAGCTCGCCGATGCACGACTCGGTCATCGAGAGCCTGAACGTGCCGCACCCGTCGCTCGTGCACTCGGCCGCCGAGAAGCGCGTGTTCCTGCGCCTGTGCGCGGACAGCACGCGCGATCCGGCGACGCTCGTCGCGACCTGGATCCGCGCCGACGGGGCGCTGGTGTTCGAGGTGCGCCTCGACGCGCGGGAGCTGAGCCCGCCGGCCTGAGGCACGCGCCGCGGGCGGCGCGCGCGGATCAGCGCGCCGCCAGCTTCTTCTCGAGCTCGACGACGCGGCGTTGCAAGTCCTGCAGCTGCGCGACCAACGGCTGCTCGGCGGCCTCGCGAGCCGCGGCCTCGCTCGCGGCCGCCTCGCCCGCGGCGGTATCGCCGAGCCGCAGCATCTCGATGGCCGCGGCGACCTGCGGGCACGAGCCCTGCAGCAGGATGGACCGCGGCGTTCCGTCGTTGCCGACCACGAGCCCCCCCACGCTTCCGGCCGACTGCGCGAAGAACGGGCGCAGCGAGATCGAGGCGTTCTGCGCGTTCATGTGCTGCAGGGACACGGCGCAGGCGACCTGCTCCATCCTGCCGCGCGACGCCAGCACGTCGTCCGGCGTGGTGTAGCGCGCGTATTCGGAGATCCGCGCGCGCGACGGGCCATACATCGAGACGATCTCGAACAGCCCGAGCTCGGGTGTGCGCGCGATGATCGCATAGCCCTGCACGTGCAGGAGCTGGCTGAACGCGGTCTCGAGCGTCGCGACGTCGGGCAGGACCATGGCCGACTGCAGGTTCAAGCTGCTGGACGGGGGCTGGAACTCGCTCGGCTGGAACAGGTAGTTCCGGCCGAGCTGCACCGCGACCCGCCCGATCAGGTCGGGGAGGCGCACCTCGCCGGCCTCGATGCGGAATGGCCACTGCGGGACGCGCGCAGCGGGCATCGGCTGACCGGCCGCGGTCGGCGTCGGGAGCTGCACGGTCGCCCCGCGCGGCGCGGTCTCCTGCGCGAATGCGCCAGGAGCACCGAGCTGCGCGACGAGCAACGCGGCGCAGCAGGACACGAGTCGTGAGTATTGCATGGTCTGGATCTCCGCCGGCGAGGTGGGCGCGCCGATCGCCAGGCGTCGGACGACCGTCGCCGCCGCGGTCTTCCCCAGCGCCTCGTCCGCACCGGCACGCTGCGGCAACATGTCCGCATGAGCAGCCCGCGCGGAGCCGACGCCGAGCCAGATCGTGACCAGCTCGCGCGCCTCGCCCGCCTGCGCGAGCTGTTCCTCGCGGCATCTGCCGGCGAGTCCGCCGGTGTCGCCGACTACTGGCGCGACGCCGGCGACCTCGCGGCCTACGACCGCTACCTCGGCGCGCGGATCGGCTGGAAGTGGGACGCGGTACTCGACGAGCTCGCGGAGCGCGGCGCGGTCGGGCCGGTCGGCACCGTCGTCGACTGGGGCTGCGGCACCGGCGTCGCCGGTCGGCGTGCCGCCGCGCGGCTCGGTGCGGCGAGCGTGACGCTCGTCGACCGCAGCCCGCTCGCCACGGCGTTCGCCCGCGATGCGCTGCGCGAGGAGCAGCCCGCGCTCGACGTGGCGATCGCGACCGACGACCGCGCGCTCGCGCCCGACCTGCTGCTCGTCAGCCACGTGCTCGACGAGCTGCGGCCGACCGACGAGCAGCGCCTGTGCGAGCTGATCGCGCGCAGCCGTGCCGTGCTGTGGGTCGAGGCCGGCACGCGTGCGGTCGGTCGCCGCCTCGCCGCGCTGCGCGATCGTCTGCTCGACACGTTCGAGCCGGTCGCGCCGTGTCCGCACGCCGGGCCCTGCAGTGCGCTGCGCGATCGCGGCGACGGCCGCGAGCATTGGTGCCACTTCTTCGCGCGCCCGCCGGCCACCGTGTTCCAGGACCCCGGCTGGGCGCGCGCCGGGCGCGAGCTCGGCATCGATCTCCGCGCCCTGCCGTATTCGTTCGTCGCGCTGCGCCGGCGCGGGGCCACCGCGGTGATGGATCGACCGTCCGCGCGCCTGGTCGGCCGGCCGGCGATCGGCGCGAAGGTCGCGCGGTTCTGGGTCTGCACCGCGGCCGGGCTCGCCGAGCGCGAGGTCGTCAAGCCGCGCGAGCCGGCGCTGTTCCGCGCGCTGCGCAAGGCTCCTGAGGAGCTGCGCTGGCCGCCGGCCGCCCCGGGCTGAGTGCCGTCACGACGTGCCCGGTCCGCTCGCGCCGGTGGCGTCCGCGCCGGGGTCCCCGTCGGTCGCGATCCGCTCGAGCCGCGGGAACCGCAGCCGGAACTTCAGCCGCTCCCACAGGGTCGGCCGGCGCAGTGCCGGGTCGCGCGCGTCGACGACGTGGCGCTTGCCGCGCCGGGTCGCGAGCTGCAGCCGGCCGTCGTCGAGCACCTTCTCGACCACCCACAGCTTGTCGACGAAGTAGGTGTAATCGTCACCCCGGGGGGCGGGGCGGACGGCGCGCGCGCGCGGGCCCGGATCCTGGCTGGTCTTCTGCTTCGCGAAGACGACCGGCTCACCGACCTGATAGCGGGATCTACCCATCGCGCGCCTCGAACCGGGCCATGATGGCGAGTCGCTGTCGCCGCGTCCATCGGTCCGCGCAGGTCAACGTGCGGCGCCGTCGCCGAGGTGGCGCAGGTCGTTGAGCACCGCGATCTGCCACGCGTCGGGCGCACGGGCGCGACGCCGCAGGATCGTCACGCCGGTGTTGTCGCGGCGGAACGCGCGCAGGCTCGGCGGCGCGACGGGCACGCCGAGCAGCGCGCAGACCACTGCCGCGATCGGCCCACCGTGCGTGACGACCAGGAGCCGTGCCGCCGGCTGCTCGGCGCGTTCGGTCCACCGGCGGAGCGCGTCCAGCACGCGCTGCTGCATCGCGCGCGGGCTCTCGCCGTGGGGCGGTGCGAGCACCTCCGGGTCGTCGACGGGCTGGTCGCGGAACGCCCGCAGCGCGTCGACCGGGCCTCCCTCGAACGCGCCGAACGACTGCTCGCGCAGCGCCGGCTCGCGCGCGATCGCGAGGCCGAGCGGTGCGCAGGCGAGCTCCGCGGTCCGCACCGCCCGTGCCAGGTCGCTCGCGACGCAACCGGCGAAGCCGACGCCGCGCATGGCGAGGTCGCGGCCGAGCCGCCGGGCCTGCTCCTCGCCGTCCGGATCGAGTGGCTCGTCGCGATGGCCCTGCACGATGCCGGCGCGATTCGCTGCGGTCTGGCCGTGCCGCACCAGCCACACCTCGTCGATGCGCGCCGCCGGGGCCGCCCCGGGCCCGCTGCGTTCGGGATTCGTCACCATCCGGCCTCACGGCACATCGCCGGCAGGATAGGCTCCGCGGGGAACATTTCCGCGGACTCGGCGTCGGCGCGGCGATCGCCGTCTGACCGACCACCGACCACCGACCGGGACCGATGAGCACCGAGGCCCACAGCTCCGCCGCCGCGCCGACCCCCGAGCGCATCGGTCCGTACCGCGTGCTCGGCGAGCTCGGCGAGGGCGGCATGGGTACGGTCTACCTGGCCGAGCAGCGCGAGCCGATCGAGCGGCGCGTCGCGATCAAGGTCGTCAAGCTCGGCATGGACACGCGCGAGGTGCTGACGCGCTTCCACGCCGAGCAGCGCGCGCTCGAGCGCATGGACCACCCCGGCATCGCGCAGATCCTCGATGCCGGGCTCGGGCCCGAGGGGCGCCCCTACTTCGTCATGGAGCACGTGCCGGGCGCGCCGATCACGGGGTTCTGCGACGAGCGGGCCCTCGACGTCGACGCGCGGCTGCGGCTGTGTGCGAAGGTCTGCCGCGCGGTCCATCACGCGCACGAGCGCGGCGTCGTGCACCGCGACCTGAAGCCGACCAACGTGCTGGTGCGCGACGTCGATGGCGAGCCGCAGCCGAAGGTGATCGACTTCGGCATCGCGAAGGCGATCGGCGGTGAGCGGCTGACCGAGCAGACGCTGCAGACCGAGCTGGGCCGGATCCTCGGCACGCCCGCCTACATGAGCCCCGAGCAGGCCGACCCGCGCGGCGGGCGCGAGGTCGACCGCCGCGCCGACGTGTTCTCGCTCGGCACGATCGTCTTCGAGATCCTGGTCGGTGCGCCGCCGATCGACGCCGCGACGCTGAAGTCGAAGAGCTTCGTCGAGGTGCAGCGCCTGATCGCCGAGGTGCCGCTGCCGACGCCGAGCCAGCGGCTGACGACCGGTGGTCGCGCCGCCGAGGAAGCGTGTCGCGTGCGGTGCACGTCGGTGCGCGCGCTGCGCCGGCGGCTGCGCGACGGCGTCGACCACGTCGTCGTCAAGGCGACCGAGAAGCGGCCCGAGCTGCGCTATGCCACCGCGCTCGAGCTCGCCGAGGACCTCGAGCGTTGCGCCAGCGGCGCCGCACCGGGCGCGCGGCCGCGCGGGCCGTTCCCGCACCTGTGGCTCGCATTGCGGCGGCACCGGCGGCGGATCGCCGCCGCCGCCGGCGCGGCGGTCGTGCTGCTCGCGGCCGCGCTGTTCCTCGACCACTATCTCGACGCGATCGCCGAGCGCGACGCGCTGCGCGAGGAGCTGCAGCGGCTGGAGTCGGACCACGGCACGCTGGCTGCGCTCGACGAGCTGCCGCGCGAGAACGGCGCGCTCCTCCCGCCCGACGAGTGGCAGGTCGCCGGCGGCGAGTCCGGTTCGAAGGCCGCCCTGCCCGACTCGCTGTCGGTGTTCGCGCGGCGGCTCGAGCTCAATCGCTCGGTGTACGGTGACGCCTCGCCGCGCACGCTCGATGCGTCGTCGGACCTCGCCGGCGTCATGCTGATGTGCGGCGAGGCGCAGCGCGCGAACGGCGTGCTGGTGCAGGCGCTCGAGCGCGCGGAGTCGGCGCCGTCGGTGCCGGTGGGAGAGCTCGCGCGATTGCGCAACGACCTCGCGGTGACGCTGCTCGCGCTCGGCCGCGAGGACGAGGCGCGCGCGCATTGGCGGAGCGTCGTCGCGCTCGCGCCCGGGAGCGACGGTGCCCCCGCGGCGGTCGCGCCGCGCGGAGCGCTGGAGTCACCCGTGCCGCCACCCCTGGCTGCCGCCCGCGAGGTCCCGCCGGACCCCGCGCTGTCGCCGGTGGAGGTCCGGGTCCAGCCCCCCCCGGCACCGCCGGTGGCGGAACGGGGTCCGCCGCGGCGTGACCGCGACCTGCTCGAGCTGGCCCGGCGCGCCCGCGCCGTGGTGCAGCGCGAGCGGCGGTGATAGCCTCGGCTCGCTGTCCCCTGCGCCGCGCCCATGCAACGACCCGCTCCGACCGCCGTACTGCTCGTCCTGTCGTCGGCGGGGCTCGCCTGCACGCCGGGCGCGCAGGCGCCCGCGGCCGCGCCGCGACCCGCGCGTGAAACCGCCGAGCCGCCGGCGTGGATCGACCTTTTCGACGGCCGCACCCTGGCCGGCTGGGTCACCTCCGGCGGGCGCTACGACGGGCTCGCCGTGTGGACCGTCGAGGACGGTGCGATCACCGGCCGCGTCGGGCCGGGCAAGGCCGGCGGGCTGCTCTACACCGAGCAGCGCTGGCACAGCTTCGACCTGGAGTTCGAGACGCGGATCGACTGGCCGTTCGACTCCGGGATCTTCGTGCGCATGGCGCCCGAGGCGAAGGGTGCGCAGATCACGCTCGATTGGCGTCCCGGCGGCGAGATCGGCGGTGTGTATTCGGAGGGCTGGCTCGAGGAGAACCCCGAGGGTGCGCAGCACTTCCTGAAGGACGCGTGGAACCGTGGCCGCGTCCGGTGCACCGGCCGCGACTTCCACCTCGAGTTCTGGCTCGACGACCGGAAGCTGACCGACTACCAGCTACCCTTCGGCGAACCCGGCTACGTCGCGACCGGTCGCATCGGCGTGCAGGTGCACGGCGGGCTCGAGCCCGACGAGTTCGCCGCACGCTTTCGCGGGCTGCGCCTGCGCGAGCTGCCGGTGTTCGACACGCGCGAGTTCACGTGCGACGACGGCGGGTTCCTGACCCCGCGCGAGGGCTCGGGCTTCGAGCCGCTGCTCGACGAGGGGCTGACGCGCTTCGAGGCGCACGGCGGCGATGGCCGCGGCTTCGCTTGCGACGGCCGCGTGCTGCGCGCGCTCGTCGCAGGCGGTGCGCACCACCTGGCGACGCGCGAGGACTTCACCGACTTCGTGCTGCGGATGGACTTCCGCGTGTTGCGCCGCGCGAACTCGGGCGTGTTCCTGCGCGCGCGCCGCGGTGATGCCAACCCTGCCTTCTCCGGTTGCGAGATCCAGATCCTCGACGACTTCCATTGGGAGGAGGACACCGGCTCGAAGCTGAAGGAGTGGCAGTTCACCGGCAGCCTCTACGGCGCCGTGCCGGCCGGCCATCCCGGGACGCTGTACCCGCTCGGCCGCTGGAACAGCTACGAGATCCGTTGTCAGGGCACACGGATCCGGTGCGAGCTCAATGGCGTCGAGCTGTGGGACGTCGACACGGCGAAGCTCGATCCCGAGCAGGGCGAGGCGTTCGCGCGCCGTGCGAAGTCGGGCTTCGTCGGCCTGCAGCGTCACGCGCCGGCCGGCGCGATGGACGGCGACGCGTACGCCTGGTTCCGCAACGTGTTCGTCAAGCGACTGTGAGCCGGAGGGGCCGGCCGTGCCCGAGCTGCCCGACGTCACCGTCTATGCCGAGCGCATTGCGGCCGTCGTCGGCGCGGCGGGCGCGCTCGCGGAGTTCGCCGTGCACGGACCGTCCGTGCTGCGGACCGTCGAGCCGGCACCGGCGGCGTTCGTCGGCCAGCACCTCGTGTCGGCGCGGCGCGTCGGGGGCAAGCGCATCGCGATGGGCTACGATGGCGGCGCGCTCGTCGTGGTCCATCTGATGATCGCCGGCCGGCTGCGCTGGCGGCCGGTGCAGGGCGGCCGCGTGCGCCGGCCACCGGGGGGCCCCAGGGCCTTGCTCGCCGCATGGCATTTCGAGGCCGGGACGCTGTGGCTGACCGAGTCGTCGACGCGGAAGCGGGCCGCCGTGCATTGCATTGCGGACGATGCCGGCCTCGCGCAATTCGATCGCGGCGGCATCGAGCCGCTCGAGTGCACGTTCGAGGGGTTCGTCGACGCACTGCGACGCGAGAACCGGACGCTGAAGCGGGCGCTGACCGACCCGCGCCTGTTCGCCGGCATCGGCAACGCCTACTCCGACGAGATCCTGTTCGCTGCGCGCCTGTCGCCGGTCACCTGGACGAGCCGCCTCGCCGAGCACGAGATCGCGATCCTGTTCGCCAGCGCGCGCGAGGTGCTGACCGACTGGACCGCCCGCCTCCGCGCCGAGGTCGGCGACGGCTTCCCCGAGACGGTCACGGCGTTCCGGCCCGGCATGGCCGTCCACGGCCGCTACCGGGAGCCGTGTCGGGTGTGCGCGAGCCCGATCCAGCGCATCCGCTACGCGGCGAACGAGTGCAACTACTGCGCGCGCTGCCAGACCGGCGGCCGGCTGCTCGCCGACCGCGGGCTGTCGCAGCTGATGCGCGGTGGCGAGTGGCCCCGCACGCTCGACGAGCTCGAGGAGCTGCGGGGCGGCGCGCGCCCGCCGTGACACCCGCGACTCCCCGGTGCGATCGGGTCGTTGGCAGCCACCGTCCGGCGTGCTTCGATCCGCGCATGCGGATCGTCCGACTCGTCGTTCTCGCGCTGCCGCTCGGCGCCGCGCTCGCGCAGGAGCCGCAGGCCGCGTGGCCCGCACCCGATTGGCCCGCGCCGATCGCCGCGGCCCTCGATCGCGCGGGCTCCAATCGTGCGGCGATCTGGCACGCGCTCGTCACCGCGCCGGCCGAGCAGCGCACGGCGATGGAGTACCTGGTCGCCGGCATGCCGACGGGCGACCTGCGCGCGCTGTCCGCCGCCGCGCTGCTCGAGGATTGCGCATTGGCGCACGCGGCGCGCGCCGGCGCGCCGTGGGGCGCACGGATCCCCGACGACGTGTTCCTCGATGCCGTGCTGCCGTACGCGCACGTCACCGAGACGCGCGAGCCGTGGCGCGCGCGGCTGCGCGAGCTGTGCCTGCCGCTGATCGAGGGCTGCACGACGCCGGGCGAGGCCGCGCAGCGGCTCAACCAGAAGCTGTTCCAGGCGGTCGGCGTCCGCTACTCGACCGAGCGGCGCCGTGCCGACCAGAGCGTGTCGGAGTCGATCGAGCAGGGCATCGCGTCGTGCACCGGCCTGTCGATCCTGCTGGCGAGCGCCTGCCGCGCGGTCGGTGTGCCGGCGCGGCTCGCCGGCATCGCCGAGTGGCCGAACAAGCGCGGCAACCACACCTGGGTCGAGGTGTGGGACCTCGACGGCTGGCACTTCGTGGGTGCTGCCGAGCCCGATCCGAACGGGCTCGACCACACCTGGTTCCAGGCCGACGCGGCACTCGCGACGCCGGGCGATCGCCGTCACGGGATCTGGGCCGTCACCTGGCAGCCGGGCGCGCCGCGGTTCCCGCTGGTGTTCGCGCCGGGCGCCGAGGTGCGAGCGATCGACGTCACGGCGCGCTACCTGCGGCGTGACCTGACGCCCGCCGCGGACCGCACGCGGCTGTGGATCGACGTGCTCGCCGGCCAGCCGGCGCGGCGCGTGGCGGCGCGCGTCGAGGTGCGCGTGGTCGGCGACGACGGTGCGGCGCCGGGCGTGGTGTCCACCGGCACGAGCCGCGGCGAGGGTGCCGACACCAACGACCACCTCGAGTTCCTGGTGCCGCGCGGTGCGGTGCTCGCGCTGCGCGTGACCTACGCGGGCAGCGTCTGCGAGCTGCAGCACGCCGGCCGTGGCGAGGCCGAGGAGCTGGTCGGCGTGCACGTCGAGGAGCAGCCGTTCGCGGCGGAGGCCGATGCACTGCGCCTCGCCGCCGAGGGCTACTTCGCCGGCAGCGAGACCGATCGTGCGGAGCAGACCTTCCCGGTGCTCGCCGATGCGATGCTCCGCGCCGACGAGGCGCGCGCGCGCCGCATCGTGTGGAGTGCGTGGCGCGACGCGCCGGTGCACGGCGACGCACTGGCCGACTTCCGTCGCGGCCGCGTCCGCACCGCGGACCGCGAGGCGCGCTACACGGTGCAGAACGTCGGCGAGCCCGGGCCGGCGGGGTTCGGGCTCGTGATCGCCATGCATGGCGGTGGCGGCGTGCCCACGCGCGTCAACGACCAGCAATGGCAGGTCATGCGCTCGTACTATCGTCCCCACCCGGAGGTCGGCGGCTACCGCTACGTCGCGTTGCGCGCCCCCAACGACGAGTGGAACGGCTTCTACGACGACGCCATCGCCCCGCTCGTCGCCGAGCTGATCCGGCAGTTCGTGACCTTCGGCGACGTCGATCCCGACCGCGTCTGTGCGATCGGCTACTCGCACGGCGGCTACGGCGCCTTCGCGCTCGGACCGAAGATCCCCGACCGCTTCGCGGCGGTGCACGCATCGGCCGCCGCGCCGACGCCCGGCGAGAGCCCGGCGCTGAACCTCCGCAATCTGCGGTTCTCGTTCATGGTCGGCTCGCGTGACACCGCCTACGGCCGGTTCGAGCGCTGCACGGCGTTCGCCGGCGAGCTCGACGCATTGCGGGCGCACGACGCGCCGGGCGCGTTCCCGACCGATTTCATGCCGATCGAAGGCAATGGACACACCGGCCTGCCGGATCGCGACCGGCTCGCCGAGCTCTGCCGCGCGCGCCGCGTGGCGACGCCCGACCGCGTCCGCTGGGAGCCGACCGACAACCGCATCCGGGACTTCTACTGGCTGACGAACGACAGCCCTCGCGACGGCCAGCGCCTCGATGTCCGGCTGCAGGCGGGCAATCGGCTCGAGGTGCTGGACGCGACCGGCGTCGAGCACCTCCAGGCCCGCCTCGACGCCCGGCTCGTGGACTTCGATCGTCCGCTGGTCGTGACGGTCGGTGGCGCGGAGCGCAGCGTCGCGATCGCGCCGAGCGCGCGCACGCTGTGCGAGACGATGCTGCGCCGAGGCGATCCGCAGCTGGCGTCGTCCTGCGTCGTCGACCTGGTCGGCGGCCCGCGATGACCGGACCTCGCGGGCCGCGGCGGCGCCGCTTCGATCCGCGCCCGGAGGCGGCGCTGCTCGGTGCCGCGCTGTGGCTCGCGCTCCGGTTGTTCCACGGCCGCTGCTCGCTCGGTGGTGCGCGCGTGCGTGGACCGCGGCGGCTCGTCGCGTTCCACCATCCGTTCCACCTGCTCGACCCGATCCACGTCGGGCTCGCGCTGCGCGGCGGGCCGCTCTGGTTCCTGGCCGACAGCGTGCTGCTGTTCGGCGGTCGGTTCCGCGGCTGGCTGTCGCGCCGGCTGCGCGCCGTCCCGCTGCACCGTCCCGAGACCGGGCGCGGCGACTTCGCGTCGCGGCGGCAGAACGTCGCGACGATGCGCGCGGCGGTCGCGCGGCTGGTCGCCGGCGAGTCCGTCGCGATGGCGCCCGAGGGGCGCAGCCTCGCACAGCGCCGCCTGCTGCCGCTGCGCGCGGGCACCGCGCGGATCGCACTGGAGGCGGCCGCCCGCGTGCCGGCGTGCGAGCCGGTGCGCATCGTGCCGGTCGGCCTCGTCTACCGGCGGCTCAGCGGTTGGCCGCTGCGCCCGGTGACGGTCGCGATCGGGGCGCCGCTCGCGGTCCGCGCGCCGGCGGGCAGCGACCCGGCCGCGCGCCAGCGCGCCGAGGCGGAGCTCAACGCGCAGCTCGACGGCGCACTGCGCGCCGTGACGGTCGACTTCGGCGGCGCCGACCCGCGCCTCGTCGAGGATCTCGCCGAGCTCGAGGACGCCGACCTGCGCGCCGCCGGCCTGCTGCCGGGCCGCGACGATCTGGCCGCGTTGCGCGCGGCGGCCGCGCGGGCGGCGGCGCTCGCCCCGGCGACGGCCCTGCGGGTCGGCCGCGCGCTGCGCGTCTACCTCGGCCGTGCCGAGCAGCTCGGGATCGCGCCCGGCAGCGAGCGCGCCGGCCGGCGTCGGAGCGCCCTCCTGGCGCTCGCGCTCTGCCCGGCCGCGCTCGGGGTGGCGCTGCACGCGCCGCCCCTGTGCGCCGTGCGCCGCGCGGCGCGGCGGGCCGGTGGCGGCCCGCGCGCGGCACCGGCCTCGCGGCTCGGCTTCGTCGCGCTGTTGGCGGCGATCCGCTGGTTCGCCGCCTGGGACCTCGGGCTCGCGCTCGCCTTCGCGCTGCTCGCGCGCGCCTGCGGCGGGCCACCGCCGGTCGTGCTCGCCGCGCTGCTCACGGCGCCGGGCCTCGGCCTGCTCGGCTGGTGGCAGGGGCGCCGCGCGCGCTGCGCCGTGCTGTCGGTGTGCCGCCCGGGTGCGCTGGTCGCGCTGGCCACCCGCGCGGGGCGCGTCCACGCCGCCCTCCCCCGGGTCTGATCCGATGCCCCGGTCCGGGTGTTCTGCTAGCCTCTTCGCCCCCCGGTTTCCCTGCCGACCCTCGTTCCGACGCACCCCGATGAGCGCAGCCCGCCGCAAGTTCCCCCGCAAGAAGGCCGCCGACGAGCTCGAGTCGATCGAGGAGCAGCTCGACGCGCTCGAGCCGGTCCAGGACGAGGAGCTGCCGACGCTGGAGCCGATCGCAGCGGAGGAGGAGCTGCCGACGCTCGAGCCGATCACGGACGACGAGGACCTGCCGGTCCTCGAGCCGATCGACGAAGCGACGGGTTATGCGCGCATCGAGTGCACGCTCGAGTCAGCGGGCGACGACGAGGCCTACGACGTCTGCCTGAAGCTCGTCGTGCCGGAGCTCGATCGTTCCGAGGTGCCCGATGCGGTGTCGGCCGCGCTCGGCGCAGCGGCGGCGCGCCACGCCGACGCATTGCGGCTGCGGCGCGTCGTCGTCCGATTCTCCGGCGAGGCGATGATCCCGAGCGCGACCAAGGAGCGGGTCGCGCAGGCGTTGCGCGACCTGCGGCCGCTGGTGGTCGCGGTGCAGCGCGGCTACCCCGACGAGATCGTGCTCGAGAACCCGATGCCGGCCGCGAGCGTCCGGGTCGACCCGATCGAGGGTGACTTCGGGCGACTGCGCGTGACCATCGACACCGCCGACCTGGTCGGCGCCGAGCTCGGCATCGTGCTGCAGGGCGACCTCGACCGCCTCGCCGCCGAGGCCGAGGGCAAGTCCTTCGAGCTCGCCTTCCGCGGTGCGGCGCGGCCGGACGATGCACTCGTCGACGCGATCCGGTCCGCGCTCGCCGGCGGCGGCGCGACCCGTGCGACGCTGCAGCCGGCAGACCGCGCGCCGGTGGAGGTGCTGTTCGACCGTGAGCTCGAGGGGCTGGTCGCGATCGGCGAGTCGTCGCGCGACGACTGCGACGCCGAGCTGGAGCTGCGGCCCGCCGACCGCGCGACGATCGGCGCGGCGCTCGACCTCGTGCTGCCGCCGTCGGTGGGGCTGATCCGGGGCCGGCGCGTGCGACTCCGCGCGCAGGGCGCCGAGTCGCTCGTCGAGCTCGTCGTCGAGCGGCTCGCGGCGCTCGGTGCCGCGCGCGTCGAGCTCGACCGCGGGGCGGCGGGCGCCGATCTGCTGCTGCCGCGGCTGCTGCGCACGGCCAGCAAGGACGACCGCACGAAGATCGGCGTCGTGCCGGGCGACCGCGACCGTGCCGCGCTGTTCGCCGCGCTGCGGCGTGAGCTGCCGGCGCTGCGCCACGCCGTGCACGGCCACCGGATCGCGGTCGAGTGGCCCGACGGAACGGTGCTCGACGAGGAGCTCGAGAAGGTCTGCGTGACCGACGGCCTCGCGCCGCTCGGCGCGAAGAGCGTCGTGTTCCGCGCCGGCGACCAGAGCCTGCCGGTGTGGCCCGCGCCGCTGACCTTCCGCCGCACGACCGATGGCTACGGCGAGCTGGTGGTCGCGGCGCTCGACACCGATGCCGGCCGGCCGGTGGAGCTCGTCGCGGCGGTCGAGCGGCGGCTGCGCGCGCACACCCAGGAGCTGCGCGGCCGCCGGGTGCGGTTCGAGCTGACGGGCGAGGGGGCGGTGTCGCGCACCGTGCGGCGCACGGTGTTCGACGAGCTGGAGCGCGCCGGCGTGAAGAGCGCCGAGCTCGTCGAGCGCGACGCGGTCGACGTGCTGCTGCCGCGGCTCTTGAAGCTCGGCGCGCAGCACGCCAACGAGCTGCGCATCGCGATCGAGCCGGCCTGGCGCAACGAGGAGCAGGTGAGCGCCGCGCTCGCGCGCGAGCTCGAGGCGCTCGAGCTCCCCGCGAATGCGACGCTCGTCGTCGACGCGGCCGGCGAGCCCGCGAGCGCATTGGTCACCGCGCTCGTCGCCCGCGGTGCGGAGCGCGTGCTGCTCGGCGGCGCCGAGCCGGTGCAGGTGCACCCGGCGCTGTTCGCGGCGCCGGCGCGGCCAGGTGAGCGCGCCGTGCTCAGTGCACAGCCGAGCCCGGACGATGCGGTCGTCGTGCGCCAGCTCCAGCGCGAGCTGCCGGCGCGCCTCGCCGAGCTCGGCGACCTGCAGGGTGTGTCGCTGACGCTCCAGTGGCCCGGCGCGCGCAAGCCGTTCGGCGGGGCGGTCGCTGCGGCGATCGCGATGCTGCGGGCGGCGGAGCCGGCGGTGCTGCGCGTCGACGGCGGCGCAGGGGGTCGCCCGGTGCAGGTGCTGCCGGAGGTCGTGCGGCGGCCGGTCGCGGTGCTCGGCCGCCGTGACTCGGCCACGCCGCCGATGCGTCTGATCGGCATCGAGTGGACCGAAGACGACGACGAGATCGCGATCACGCTGCGGCAGCTCGACGCGCTGCGCGACGAGCTCGCCGGTGCCCGCGTGCTGGTGACGTTCCTGGACCACGACGGCCGCGACGCGCCGCCGCACGCCGACGACGAGCCATTGGTGGCCGCGGTGTGCGGCGCGCTCGGCGACACCGCGGCGCTGCTGCTGCACCGCGACGTCGCCGGCGACAGCGTGTTCGAAGTGGTCCGCTCCGCGGTCGACGGGCTCGCGGTCGGGCAGCGCTATCGCGATCCGCGCGGCGCGGCGGTGCCGGTGGTCGAGCCGCCGGCCGGTGACGATCCCGCTACGGACGCGTCGTGAAGCGCACGATCGGGCCGCCGGCCTGCACGGTGCCCGTCAGGGCGCCGGGCGTGAACGCGTAGACGTAGGCGTTGTCCGGGCACGAGCGCGGCCCGATGCGGACGAGCTCGGCCGGCGTCGTCGACAATGCGAGCGGGCGCGCGGACGCGGGATCGACGTAGAGCCACTGGAAGACCACGGCGGCGTCGGCGAGCGTCGGGACGGCCGGAACGACGAACGGGACGAGGGCGGCGCCGTTCGCGTCGGTCGACACGGTCGCGCGTGCGATCGGCGCCACCAGCAAGGCGCAGCCCGGCTGCGTGCCCACGTTGCCGAGATCGAACGGCAGCGGGGTAGCGTTCCAGTCGACGAGGTCCAGTCCGGCGAGCAGGAATGCCGGCTGGCGGGCCGGCGCGCGTGCGAGCGACACGGTGACTCCGTCGGTCGGCAGGTAGCCGCCGGCCGAGCGCGAGTCGATCGTCGCCGAGCCGCAGCCGCGCCCGAACGTCACGCCCTCGCCGTACGGGCTCGCGAAGCAGCGGTCGAGCCGCAGCACCGGACTCGTCCGCGTGCTCGCGTGGCAGGTGACGTCGAGCAGCGCGTTCGGACCGCGGAACGCGAAGGGCTGGGAGGCGGGGAACGCGATCCAGCCGGCCGGTGACGATTGCGCGGGCTGCGGTGCGATGCTGAAGGTCCGGCGTGCGACGACGGTGCCCAGGCTCGGCGTCACGTTCGCCGCGAACAGCGTCGACAGGCTGCCCGGCGTCGCCGCGGTGTCGGCCATCGCGATCTCGGTCTCGACCTGGAACGCCGCGTGGTCGATGGTGCCGGCCGCGCGTCGGAACGCGATCGCGGTGACGATGACGCCGGCCGGCAGCGGTGCGACGTAGAGCTGCTGCGTGCGACCGGCCGCCGCGGCGACGCTCGCGCCGGAGCCGTTGTTGCCGCCCCATACACCCGCGAAGCGAGCCGGTGCGACGAGGTCGGTCTGCGCGACGATCGCGCCCTGCGCGAGGAGGGCGACGAGCAGAGAGCGCGTCGGAGAACCTGCGGTCGAAGACGTGCGCATCGCGGAACTGCTCCCGGGCGGCGATCCGTGCGGACGGAGCGGCAGTGTGCAGCGCCGGCACTGTACAGGGCCGGCGAGGCCGGGGACAATGCGGCGTGGCTCCGGACACCTCGTCCGGAAAGGAGTCGACGGCATGAGAATCTCCTCCGTGGCTCGCCTGCTCGCGGCTGCCCCGGCGCTCGTGGTCGCGTCCGCGCTCGCGCCGCTTCCTGCCCAGGTCTGCGTGACGGGAATCGTGCAGCCGGTCAACGGGCCGACGATCTGCATGCAGGGCGAGACCCACTACCTGCAGTGCTCGCGCGTGTTCCTCGTCAGCCGCAGCGGTGCGGTCGATCTCAACCGCTACGTCGGTCAGAACGTCCGCATCACCGGCCGCGAGATCGGTGCGACCTGCACGCTGCTCGACGTGGCGCGGGTCGACCCGCCGCTCGCGTCGCTGACGTGGTGCGGCAGCGGCAGCACCGGCTGTCCGCTGAAGCTGAAGATCTGCCCGATCGGGATGGGCCGCTGGTGGCTGTTCCTCGGGCTGGCGCCGGACTTCCGGCCGATCGGTTGCGCGACCTCCGGCTGGATCGACGGCACGCTGCTGCTGCGCGATCCGATCTATCCGATCGGCAATGGCGGCAGCGGAATCTGTGGCGAGGTGACGCTGCAGATCCCGCTCGACAACAGCCTGGTCGGAGTGACCGTCTACTTCCAGGGCGCGCGCCAGGACATCGGCCCGGTCGGTCCGCTCGAGCTGAGCGACGTCCAATGCGTGCGCCTCGCGCCGTTCATGCCGCCCTGCGCGCCGGTGGGCTGCTGAGCGGGCTGATCCCTACGTGCTCTGCCGCTGTCCGGCGAGCGGCTCGGGCGCAGTTCCCGGGTGCGCTGCGACATTCGCGGATGAACACCTGGACCTGCGCGAATTCCGACCGTGACCCGTAGAGGGCGTCGTCCGCTCCCTGACGCACTCGCCCATGCACTCCCGCTTCGGCACCCGACCGGAGCAGCCCGAGGACGGCCCGCCCTGGTGCCGTCGGACAGCGAGCGACGGAGAGAGCATGGAGACGATTTCGTGCGTGGTCCTGCTGCGGACCATCGCCTTGATGTGTGCGCTGGCGGCGCCGTCTGCTGCATCGAGGACCCTGATCGTCGACGCGGCATCGGACGGCGAGCCGGGTCGCTATGCGACGATCGACGCTGCACTCGAGGATGCGATTGCAGGGGACGTCGTGCTGGTGTCGGCCGGCACGTACGCCACGCCGAGGGAGGCCACGCGGGGCGTTGCGCTGATCGGCTGCGAGGGCGCCGTACTCGATCCGATAGCGCGTTTCTTCCGGATCCACGATCTCCCGCCCGGCGAGCGCTTCACGATGGCCGGCTTCCGGATCCGGGAGGGCTTCGACCTGCGGATCTGGATGCACTCCAACAAGGGGGCCGTGCACCTCGCGGATCTCCGCGTGCAGGGTGCGGTGCCGGCTCGGGTCCGCAACGTCAGCCTGTGGGTCCGCGACTGCGCGGTGGTAACGCTGGAGCGCTTGTCGACCTACGGCGCGCCGGCGCTCGACGTCATGCGCTCGACGGTCGTCGCGATCGAGTGTGATCTACAGGGTACGAGCTGGTTCCAGGGCAGCGTGCGGGGGCCGGGGATCCGGGCCGAGGCGAGCCACGTCGCGATCGTCCACGGGCGCGTGCAGGGTGCGGACAGCACGATCGGGCTGACGGCCCCTGGAATCGTCGCGACCGGAGCGCACATCACTCTCACCGGCGACCTCGTGGTGCGTGGTGGCGCGACGGGCACGACCGTCGTCGAGCCGCCGCTGTGCACCGATATGCGGAGCGTCGTCCGTCTCGATCCGGCAGTCCGACTCGATACCGGCACGTCGCCGGTCCCGGTGATCGTCGGCGTCGACCCGATCCGCCCGTGGTCGATCCCGGCATTGCGAAGTCAGGGACTGCGCGGAGACGGTGTCCTGCACGTCGAGCTGTTCGCATCGCAGTCCGTGCACGGCATCGCGTTCGTGTCGCTCCCCGCGATGCCCGTGCCGACCGCCACGGGCGACCTGATCTGGCTCGATCCGGCGACGACGGTCGTGCTCGGCGGCCTGGCGACCGACGCCACGCGCCGCGGGCGGCTCGAGTTCACGCTGCCACCGACCGTGCAGCCCGGCGCCGCCCTGTCGATCCAGGCGCTCGTCGTGGCGCCCGCCGGCCTGCAGCTCTCGCTGCCGAGCGTCGCGATCGCCGGGATGCCCGCGGGCCCGGTCTGCTGGTGAATCGTCCGGTGCGGCTCACTACCTTCGATCGCCCGCATTCCCGCCGCCACCCGACATGCGACCTCCGCGCCCCAGCGTGATCCCCGCCATCGCCGGACTCCTCGCCGCCGCCCTCGCGGCGTGCTCCGGGGTGCCGAGCGACTCGACTCCGGTCACCGCGCCGGGCGAGGCCGGACCGGCGCAGCCGGCGCTCGACGAGGCGGCGTGGCCCGGCCCGGTCGAGGCGGAGGTGACGCTGCGCTTCGGTGACGGCGGCAACTGCGTCGCCGAGCGGGCCGCAGTGCTGCCGGGCGGCGCGGGAATCGAGCTCCAGGTCGCGGCGGAGGGCAGCCGCGCGGCCTACGGAGCGCAGACGATGGTCACGCTGCCGCCGGACGCCGGCATGGCGCTCGGGCCCGACCAGTATGTCGAGTTCGAGATCCTCGTCGCCGCCGCGAGCGACGCGCGCCTGTTGATCCAGCTCGACGAGACGCGGGGCGACGCGAACTTGCGCGGTCTGATCGTCCTGCCCGCCCCGACCCGCGATGGGTGGCAGAAGCTCGACGTCAATCTGTTGCGCAACGAGCTCAGCGGCGACCCGCGGCCGCGCAGCACGATCATGCCGGACGGGACGCCGCTCACGCGACTCGGCTTCCTGGTCGATCCGCGCGCGGCAGCGGGCCTCGAGGCCGTCAGGCTGCGCAACGTGCGACTGTACCGTCGGGACGTGCTGGCGAACGCCCCGGTCGGCGCCGCCGATGCCGCCGGCCAGACCGCCCTCCATCGCGCGGCGATGAAGGGCGACGCCGAGCGGGCCGCCGCGCTCCTCGCGCGGGGCGCCGACGTCAACGCGAAGAACGTCGAGCTCTACACGCCGCTCGCCCACGCGGTGATCGCACACGACCCCGAGACGGTTCGCGTGCTGATCGCGCACGGCGCGGAGGTCATGGCACAGCGCCGGCTGGGCTTCACGCCGCTCTACGACGCGGCAGCCGACGGCCAGCTCGAGATCATGCGGCTCCTGATGGATGCGGGCGCCGATCCGACGCAGCAGACGGAGTACGGGTTCGAGCCGCTGTTCACCGCGATCCACCACGGCCACCTCGCGGCGGCGGAGCTGCTGATCGCGGACCCGCGCGTCGACGTCAACCGGCCGATCGCGCAGTTCATGCCGCTGCATGTCGCCGCCCAGGGCGACGAGGCCGGTCCGCACCTCGAACTCTATCACCGGCTGATCGAGCTCGGCGCCCGGGTCGACATGTGCAGTGCCGCGGCCGCGGGCGACCGCGAGCGCATCGAGGCGATGCTCCAGGCGGATCCGGACGCGGCGAGGACCACCACGATCCTCGGCGGCTGGACCCCGCTGCACGACGCGGTGCGCAACGTGCGCCTGGACGTCGTGGAGCTGCTGCTCGCGCACGGCGCGGACCCGAACGCGATCAGCGGCGAGATCGACTATCGGTCGGCTCCGCTGCACTGGGTGGGGACCGACATCATGCTCGACGAACCCGAGCTGAAGGTCGCCACGCTGCGTCGACTGGTGGAGGCCGGAGCGAACCTCGACGCGCTCGACAAGTTCGGCAACACGCCGCTCGACCGGGCGCGCCAGCAGCGCGACGCGGCCCTGACCCGCGCGATGCTCGAGCTCGGCGCCCGCACCGGCGCGCAGGTGAAGGCCGCCAGCGGAGCCGGCGGCTCGGACCGGTGATCCCCCGGGGCGCGCGCGAGCCGGGCGCGCGCGGGAATCCGTGCCCGTGGCGCGGGCGGCGACTCAGGCGACGATGCCGTCGACGACCTCGCCGGCGATGTCGGTCAGCCGGTAGTCGCGGCCCTGGAAGCGGTAGGTCAGCCGCTCGTGGTCGATACCGAGCAGGCGCAGCAGCGTCGCGTGCAGGTCGTGGACGTGGACCGGGTCGCGCAGCACGTTGTAGCCGAGCTCGTCGGTCTCGCCGTACACGATCCCCGGCTGCACCCCGCCGCCGGCGAGCCACATCGTGAAGCAGCGCCCGTGGTGGTCGCGACCGTAGGTCGTCTCGCTGAACGCCCCCTGGCAGTAGTTCGTGCGGCCGAACTCGCCGCCCCACACGACCAGCGTGTCGTCGAGCAGGCCGCGGCGCTCGAGGTCGCGGATCAACGCGGCCTGCGGCTGGTCCGTCATGCGGGTCTGCTCGCGGATCTCGCGCGGCAGGTTGCCGTGCGCGTCCCAGCCGCGCTGGTAGAGCTGCACGAACGGCACGCCGCGCTCGGCGAGCCGCCGCGCGAGCAGGCAATTGCGTGCGAAGGTGCCGGGCTTCTCGACGTCAGGGCCGTACATCTCGAGCGTGCGCGGGTCCTCGTCGCTGATGTCGGTCAGCTCGGGCACCGACATCTGCATGCGGAACGCCATCTCGGCCTGGGCGATGCGGGAGCGGATCTCGTCGTCCCCCGAGCGCTCGAACTCGCGCTCGTTGAGCGCCGCGACCGCGTCGAGCATGCGGCGGCGGTCGGGCCGCGCGACGCCCGGCGGGTCCTCGAGGAACAGCACCGGATTGGCGCCGCTGCGGAACCGCACGCCCTGGTGCTCGCTCGGCAGGAACCCGCTACCCCATAGGCGCGCCGAGAGCGCCTGCATGTTGCCGAAACCCTGGCTGATCATCACGACGAACGCCGGCAGATCGGCATTGGGACTGCCGAGCCCGTAGCTGAGCCACGCGCCGAACGACGGCCGGCCGGGGATCTGGCTGCCGGTCTGCATGAACGTGACGCCCGGCTCGTGGTTGATCGCCTCGGTGTGCACGGTCTTCACGATGCACAGCTTGTCGGCGATGCGCGCGGTATGTGGCAGCAGCTCGCTGATCCAGGCGCCGTTGGCGCGGTTCGGCCAGCGGTCGAAGCGGAACATCGAGGGCACGAGCGGTAGCGACGACTGGCCGCTCGTCATGCCGGTGATGCGCTGCATCTGGTAGATCTCCGGCAGCTTGCGGAGATCCTCGCCCTTGCGGTCGCGCAACGCCGGCTTGTAGTCGAACAGGTCGAGCTGCGACGGCCCACCCATCATGTGCAGGTAGATGACGCGCCGCGCCTTCGGCGGGTAGTGCGGGCGGCCCAGCGCACCCTGGCGCGGGCCACCGTCCTGAGCGCGAGCGGACGACGGCAGCAGCTTTGCCAGGGCACCGACCCCCAGCGCGTGCGACAGCGTGCCAGCGGTGCGACCGAAGAACTGGCGGCGCGACAGGTCGAGCAGCCGGCTCTGCAGCGGATCGATTCGGAGCGGGTCCATCGGCAGTCCTCGCGGGTCAGTCCCGCACGATCGTCTCGTCGAGCGACAGCACGGCGCTGGCCACCAGTGTCCAGGACGCCAGCTCCGCGGGGTCGGTGTCGTCCGGCGCGGGCACCGTGCCGACGCCCAGCAATGCCCGCGCATCGTCGGGCGCGGCCGCGTAGCGCTCGCGGAAGCCGGCGAGCGTGGCGGCGAGCACGTCCCGCTCACCGGGCTCCGGCGCGCGTGCCGTGCACAGGCGGAACAGGCGCTCGAGCCGCAGCTCGTCGCCGGTCTGCTCGCGCAGCGCGCGGCTCGCGAGGGCACGTGCGGCCTCGACGAATTGCTCGTCGTTCCACAGCGTCAATGCCTGCAGCGGCGTGTTGGTGGTCGCGCGACGCACGACGCAGAACTCGCGCGTCGGGGCGTCGAATGCGAGCATCTGGGGGCTCGGCGACGTGCGCTTCCAGAACGTGTAGATGCTGCGGCGGTGCAGTGCCTCGCCGTCGTCGCGGCGGAACACCTGGGTATTGGAGCTGCCGCCGATCGACACCTCGCGCCACAGGCCGTCGGGTTGGTAGGGCCGCACGCTCGGGCCACCGATCGTGTCGACGAGCAGCCCGGACGCCGCGAGCGCGACGTCGCGCACGAACTCCGCCGGCAGCCGCCGGCGGGGGAAGTGCGACAGCAGCCGGTTGCCCGGGTCGGCGCGCCGCGCCTCCGGCGTCGTCACCGCGCGCTGCCGATAGACCGCGCTCGTCACGATCGTCCGGAGCAGGTCCTTCTGCGAGAAGCCGCGCTCCGCGAACGTGGTCGCGAGCCAGTCGAGCAGCTCCGGGTGGCTCGGCCAATCCGCCTGCTGTCCGAAGTTCTCGCTCGTCGCGACGAGGCCGGTGCCGAACAGCATCTCCCACAGGCGATTGACGTGCACCCGCGCGAACAGCGGATGGTCGGGGCGCGTCAGCCAGCGCGCGAACCCGAGCCGGTCGTTCGGGGCCCCGGGCGGCAGCTCGCCGCCGAGCGCGAGCGGCGGGCGGCGCGAGACGGGCCGCGACTCGTCCGCCATGTCGTACCGGCCGCGCGCCAGCACGTAGGTCGGGCGTGGCTCCGGCAGCTCCTTCATGACCAGGACCGGCACCGCCTGCTCCTGCAATGCGGCCAGCGCGGCGGTGGCGGCGCTCCGTCGGTCGTCGAGTGCGCGGAACGTCGGTGAACGGCGGCCGAAGGCGTCCGCGAACGCAGCGCTCAGGTCCGGAGTGCGGACCGTGCGCGGGATCCACGCCGCCGGCGACAGGCGCTCCGGGTCGTCGTCACCGAGGTCGACGCGGCCGGCGAAGCCGCCCGGCCCGCCGTTGTTGACGACCTTGACCACCAGCACGTGCTCGCCCGCAGGCACCGTCAGCTCGACGCGCTCCTGATCCGGCGCGGCCCCGCGCATGACCCTGTTCGCGAGCACCTCACGACCGTCGAGGAACGCGCGCACCGCGTCGTCGCTGCCGAGGCGCACGGTGACGCGCCTCGGCGTCGGGGTGCGCAGCTCGCGCGCCCAGTACCAGACGCTGCGCTCGCCCCGCAGCGCGACGACCGTGCCGTCGGCGACGTCGGGCCGGTGCTTCCAGCCGACGCCGTCGAAGCTCGCGCCGCGGTCGATCGCCGGCGCGTCCTCGGGTCCGAAGCGCCGGTCCCACAGGTCGTCGAAGTCGCCGCCGCGGTGCGGGCCGGACATCCACCAGTCGCCGATCGCGAGCGGCACCTCCTCGAGCAGAGCGTCACCGGTCACTGCGGCGACGCGCGCGACCGCGACGCGTGGCCGGCCGACGACGTGGCCGTCGTAGCGGCTCTCGCAGCGGATCGTCACCGACAGCTCGGTACCCGCCTCGAAGCCGAACGGCTCCGCGGCGATCAGCAATGCCGTACGCGGGCCGGGGCGGCCGTGGCCGTCGAGTGCCCAGCCTTCGCCCTGCGTGCCGGCGTGCACGAGGTTCAGCACGTCGTGGTCGCCGTTGGCCTGCTCGTGGTCCGCCCAGGCCCAGGCCCAGCGTACCGTCCGGCGCCGGCTCGGGTCGTCGGCGGCGACCGCGGTCACGTCGACCGCCGACACCACCGCATTGCCGTTGGCGGCGAGCCCGACGCGCCGGTCCGGAAACGCCTCGTCCGTGAGCGCGTCGAGGCGCAGCACGCGCAAGTCGGTCGCCGGCGGAACGCGCAGCCGGAACGTGATCGCGTCGCGCGGCGGGCGGCTGCCCAGGCGCACCGAGCCGTCCTCGAGGTGCTCGACCGGCGCGTCGCTGGCGGTCGTCACCGCGTCGAGCGCGGAGTCGACCCATTCGAGCCCGAGGCGGGTGCGCAGCCCGACCTCGAACTGCTCGCGCTCCAGGTCGACGGTGGGTCGCACGGCGTCGATCTCGGACTCGATCCCGGCGAGGCTCGCGCGCGCGGTGGCGAGCTCCGCCTGCAGCGCCGGCGGCTCGTAGAGGATCCGCGGCGGATAGGCGCGCGCGGGCTCGAACGCATTCGAGTAGACGCCCCGCTCCTCGACCGAGTCGAAGTAGGCCGCCAGCGAGTAGTAGTCGTCCTGCGTGAACGGGTCGTACTTGTGGTCGTGGCAGCGGGCGCAGGTGAACGTCAGGCCCATGAACGCCGTCGCGATCGTCTCGATCCGGTCGCTGACGGCCTCGACGCGATACTCCTCGTCGATGGCGCCGCCCTCGTCGTTGATGTTGTGCATGCGGCAGAAGCCCGACGCGATCTGCCGCTGCTCGGTGAGCGTGGGGTCGTCCGGGTCCGGCAGCATGTCGCCGGCGAGCTGCTCGACGGTGAACTCGTCGTACGGCAGGTCCGCGTCGAACGCGCGGATCACCCAGTCGCGGTACGGCCACGCGGTCCGGATGTTGTCGTGGTGGAAGCCGTTGGTGTCCGCGTAGCGCGCGATGTCGAGCCACAGCTGCGCCATGCGCTCGCCGTAATGCGGCGAGGCGAGCAGCTCGTCGACGAGTCGCTCGTACGCGTCGGGCCGCGCGTCGGCGACGAACGCGTCGACGCGCTCGGGGGTCGGCGGCAGACCGGTCAGGTCGAGCGACAGCCTGCGGATCAGCGACGTGCGGTCCGCCTCCGGCTGCGGCTCGAGGCCGGCGGCGTCGAGACGGCGACGCACGAAGCGGTCGATCGGCGTGCGCGACCAGGAGTCGGCGGGGTCGGCGGCCGGCACCGGCGGCCGCGCGGGTGGCAGGAACGCCCAGTGATCCTCGAAGTCGGCGCCCTGGTCGATCCACGCGCGCAGCGTCGCGAGCTGGGCCGCGGTGAGCTCGAGCTTGGAGTCCGGCGGCGGCATCGCGAGCTTCGGGTCGGTCGCGGTGACGCGGCGGATCAGCTCGGAGGCGTCGGCGTCGCCGGGTACGACGGTGCGGCGGCCGTCGATCGCGCCGCGTTGGCCGGCGAGCGTATCGAGCCGCAGGCCGGCCTTGCGGGCGCGCGCATCCGAGCCATGGCATGGGAAGCAGCGGCTGGAGAGGATCGGTCGGACGTCGCGGTTGAAGCGGATCGCGGTCGCGTCCTGCGCCGACGACGGCTGGACCGTCATCAACAGCGCGCCCGCGGCGAGGAGTCGGGCTGCGGTGGGCATCGGGAGAGTCGAGCGGGCTGGCGGCGCGCCAGCGGGGCGCGCAGTCTAACAGAGGGCTGCGATGCCGCCCGGCCGCGGGCGTCGGATCGCGGATCCCGCGACCGCGTCACGGCAGGCGGCGGCGGACGCGCAGCCAGTAGCCGCGCGTCGCCTCCCTGGCCGGACCCTGCGGGCCGCCATTGTGCGTGCGCGCGATCGTCTCGGCCTCGCCGCTCGCCCAGGCGGCCGGTGCCCAACGACGCATGTAGGCGTCGATCACGCGCTCGGCGTAGCCGGCCTCGCGGCAGTCCTGATAGTCACCGCCGAGCGCCGGGTCGAACGCGATCGCATCGCGCCAGTAGACCTCGTGGATCTGGTACGGCCCGATCGCGAGTCCGCCGTCGCCGTCGGGCGGGTCCGCGACACCGCCGGTCTCCACCTCGCGCAGCGCGTCGAGGATCTCGGTGCGCGACCAGGTGCGGCGCGCGTCGTCCCCGCCGCCGCGCATCACGATGGCGACGGTGACCGCCGCCAGCGCGAGGGTCAGCAGGAAGGCGAGGCGACGGCCGGCGCGCATGCGGGCGGCATCCTAGCCCAGATGATTCGCGAGCTCCCTGCTGCGGTCACGCGAGACGCCGGCTGGCGTCGTCGTCGAGCCGAACCCGCGCTCGACGTGTCGCACGAACACGCCTGCGCGCGGAACCGACTCGACTCCTCGCCAGCCAGCGACTTGCGCAACCTCGCGACGGGAGCTCGTGAATCGACCGGGCTGGCGACGTGCACCGAATCCCGTGGCTTTCGGCTTGCGATGCCGCGCACGACCTGTTGCATTCGCCCGATCCGCGCCGTCCCTCCGAGCTCCGCCGTGTCGACCGATCGAGCCGTCCTCGTCCTCGGGCCCCCGCGCAGCGGCGCTGCGGCGGTCGCGGCGGGACTCGCGGCCTGGGGGAGGGCCGCCGTGCCCGACGCGCGCGCGGCCGGGGCGACCGGCGACGCCGAGCTCGGCCAGCTCCACGGTGAGCTGCTCGCGGCGCTCGGCCGCGCCGACGACTCACCGACGGTGCCGCCCGACGCGCTCGTCACCGGTCTGCGTCTGCACCCGCTGCGCGCGAGGCTGCGGGAGCTGCTGGCGGCCCGGCTCGCAGGCGCAGCCCGGCCCACAGGTGCGGCCGGTGTCGCCCTCGCGGAGCCGCGGCTCGGGCTGCTGCTCCAACTGTATCGCGAGCTGCTCGGTGAGCTCGGCGTGCAGCCCTGCTGTGTGCTCGTGCTGCGCGATCCGGCCGAGATGATGCCGGTCGTCGACGAGCGCGCCACTGCGGTGTGGCTGCGCGACATGCTCGCCGCAGAGGTCCACAGCCGAGGCTGTCCGCGCGTCGTGGTGTCGGCCGTAGCGCTCCGCTCCGATTGGCGTGCGGAGCTGCGGCGGGCGGTCGCTGCGCTGGAGCTGCCTGCGCCGCCGGTGACGTCCGACCCGGCCGGCGACCGGGGCGTCGAGCAGGCGTTCGCCGGGGTGCTCGACGCGTCGGCTGGCAGCGACGTGCCGATCGCACATCCGTGGCTCGCCGACGCAGTCGAGGCGTTCGAGGCGCTCGTGCGGTCGGCGGACGACGTGCGGGCCCAGGCGACGCTCGACGCGTTGCGGGAGCGCCTGCAGCTCGCCGCTGCATTGTTGCCGTCGCCGCGGATCGCCGACCGTGCGGTGCCGCTGCGGGATCTGCTCGGTATCCCGATGCGCCGGATCGCCGACCTGGAGGCGCGGCTCGACGGCCGTGACAACGATCTCGCCGCCGCCCGTGCCGGGCTCGCGGAGGCCGCGGCGCACCTCGCCGCCGCGCGCGCCGAGCACGCGCACGCTCGCGAGCGATTGGCGGAGTTCACCGCGCGGGCGACCGCGGCCGAGTTGCGGGCGAGCGAGCTCGAGGCGCGCTGCGCCAAGGCCGACGCCGTGGCGGCACGGCTCGACGAGCTGGCGCGTCACAATGCGTGGCTCGAGTTCGCCTACGCCCAGACGCGGTCGTCGCTGTCGTGGCGGCTCACCGCGCCGGTGCGGTTCGCGGTCGATGCCGCGCGCGCGACGGCCGAGCGCGCCAGGCGGGTCCGTCGCCTGCTGACCAGGCAGCGCGTCCTGGCCGCCTGGCGACTGGTGCGCACGGGTCGGTTGCGCGAGGCGTGGCTGCGCGCACGCTCCGTCGCGGTCCAGGAGGCGGGCAGCCTCCGCGCGCAGCCCGGACCGGGAGGCTTCCGTCCGCCGGCGAAGCGGGATCCGTACGAGCTGCATTGCGAGTACGACCGGCTGACGGACCGCCGGCGTGAGCGGCTCGTCGCCCGGCTCCGGGCCACCGACGCGCTGCCGACGATCGCCGTGCTGGTGCCGGTCTACGAGCCGCCGCGCGAGTTCCTGTCGCGTGCGGTCGAGACCGTCCGCGCGCAGGTCTACGACGCCTGGGAGCTCGTGCTCTGTGACGACGCCAGCCCGTCACCGGACGTCGTGCCGCTGCTCGAATCGCTCGCCGCCCGGGACGCGCGGATCCGCGTCGTGCGCAGGGCTGCCAACGGCGGAATTGCGGCTGCGACCAATACGGCCGCCGCCGCCGCGACGAGCGACCTGCTGGTGTTCCTCGACCAGGACGACGAGCTGACGCCCGACGCGCTCGCCGAGATCGCGTTGGCCGCCAGCGCGCGCGACGTCGACGTCGTCTACAGCGACGACGACAAGATCGACGAGCACGGGCGCCGGTTCGCGCCGCAGTTCAAGCCCGACTGGTCACCCGAGCTGCTGCTGTCGTTCAGCTACTTCAGCCACGTGTTCGCCGTGCGTCGCGAGCTGTTCGACGCCGTCGGCGGTGTGCGGAGCGGGTTCGACGGCGCGCAGGACTACGACCTGATGCTCCGGGTCTCCGAGCGCGCCCGGCGCGTCGCGCACGTGCCGCGCGTCCTCTACCACTGGCGCGCGCTGCCGGGCTCGACGGCGAGCGGCGGGCGCGAGAAACCGAAGAGCCTCGAGGCGGGGCGGCGGGCGGTGGCCGACGCCCTCGCGCGCCGCGGCGTCGACGTGCCGGTCCGCATCGCGCCGTGGGCGGACGCGATCGACTGCGGGGTCTACGAGCCGGTGTTCCCCGACTCCGGGCCGCGCGTGGCGATCGTGATCCCGAGCCGCGATCGCGTCGATCTGCTCGGCGCGTGCGTCGCGTCGATCGAGCGCCGGACCCGCTACGCCGACTTCGACATCGTGCTGATCGACAACGGCTCGGAGGATCCGGAGACGCTGCGCTATTTCGCGCGTTCGCCACACCGCGTGCTGCGCATCGAGAATCCGCGTGCCGGCGCGGACGGCTTCAGCTACGCGGCGGTCAACAACCGCGCGGTCGAGCAGATCGATGCCGAGCTGGTGCTGTTCCTGAACAACGACACCGAGGTACGGAACGACGCCTGGCTGTCGCAGATGGTCGGCTGGCTCGGCCTGCCCGGGGTCGGTGCGGTCGGCGCGCGACTCTCGCTGCCCGATGGCCGGGTGCAGCACGCCGGCATCGTGCACGGGCTGTACGAGGGCATGGCCGGGCCCGCGTTCAAGCTGCAGCCGGACTGGGACGGCGGTCACCTGTCGCTCGCACGTGTCGCACGGAACTGCTCCGCCGTCACGGCGGCGGCCCTCCTGATGCGACGCGACACGTTCGTCGGTCTCGCCGGCTTCGACGAGGAGGACTTCGCGGTCGCCTACAACGACGTCGACCTGTGCTATCGCCTCGGGTCGACGACCGGCCTGCGCATCGTCTACTGCCCGAACGCCGAGCTCGCGCACGTCGAGGGGGGATCGCGCGGCCACGGTTCCGATCACCCGAGCGAGGAGGCGACGTTCCGGGAGCGCTACTGGCAGCGGCGCGATCCGTACTACAATCCGAACCTGTCGCTCGACGACGAGCGCTTCGCCGTGCGGGGCTGCGCGCTGCCCGAGGATGCCGGCCGGCCGATCCGCGCCGCGATGGTCGGCTTCAATCTCAACGCCGAGGGCTCGTCGAACAGCCAGTTCGAGCTGACGCTCGGGCTACGCGACCGCGGCGTGATCGAGCCGGTGGTCGTCAGCCCCGAGGACGGTCCATTGCGCGCCGAATACGAGCGCGCCGGGATCGAGGTCGTGATCGTCGAGCACCCGCTGCTCGGCGTGCACGACACCGCGTTCCTCGGCGAGCGCCTCGGCGCGTTCGCGTCGCGACTGCACGGTCTCGGCGCGGAGGTCGTCTACGCCAACACGATGCAGACGTTCTTCGCGATCCTCGCCGCACGCCGCATCGGCGTCCCGGCGATCTGGAACGTCCGCGAGAGCGAAGGCTGGCGGAACTACTTCGACTTCCTGGCCGAACCGCTGCGGCAGGTGGCGCTCGGCGCGTTCGAGGCGGCCTACGCCGTCGTGTTCGTCGCCGGCCCCACGCGCGCCGGATGCGCGGAGCTCGACTCGAAGGGCTCCTTCCGGCTGATCCGCAACGGGCTCGATCCGGCGCGGACCGCTGCACGTCTGACCGGCGCGTCGCGAGCCGACGTGCGAGCCGAGCTCGGCTTCGACGCCGGTGACGTCGTGTTGTTGACGCTCGGGACCGTCTGCGAGCGGAAGGGGCAGGTCGAGGCGGTCGAGGCGTTCGGGCTCGTGCCGGACGATTGCGCGCGGCGTGCGCGGCTGTTGCTCGTCGGCGACCGGCCGAGCGCATACAGCGACGCCCTGCACGCCGCGATCCGCAGGCTGCCCGCCGCGCGGCGCGCTCGCGTGTACGTCGTCGGCGAGCGTCCGGACGTCGGGGGCTACTACCGTGCCGCCGACGCGTTCGTGCTGACGTCGCGGGTCGAGAGCTACCCGCGCGTCATCCTGGAGGCGATGTTCGTCGGTCTGCCGATCGTCGCGACCCCGGTGTTCGGCGTCCGGCAGCAGGTGCGGGAGGGTGTCAATGCGCTGCTCTACCCGGCCGGAGAACCCGCGCGCCTCGCGGAGGCCGTGCAGCGCATCGTGGCGGACGACGCGCTGCGCGGGCGGATGGCGCGCCAGTCGCCGGCGGTGCTGCGCGCGCTCCCGGGCTTCGACCAGATGGTGAGCCGCTACGCCGACGTGTTCCGGGAGGCGTGGGTCACCGGCGGAGACGGTCCGGTCGGAGGAGAGCACTGAATGTGCGGCATCTTCGGAGTCGTCGGCCCGGCCGCCGAGCAGCTGTCCGAGGGCGCGCTCGTCGAGCTGCTCGCCCGGATGCAGCACCGCGGTCCGGACGGACACGGCATCCACGTCGAGCCGGGCGTGCGCATGGGCATGCGGCGGCTCGCCGTGATCGACCTCGCGGGCGGCGACCAGCCGTTCACGAGCCGCGACGGTGAGGTCGTCGCGTTCCAGAACGGCGAGATCTACAACCACCGCGAGCTGCAGCGTGAGCTGGAAGCGCTCGGCTACCGGTTCCGCAGCCATTGTGACACCGAGGTGCTCGCGCACGGCTTCGCCGCCTGGGGCATCAACGGGTTGCTCGCCCGGCTCGACGGGATGTTCGCGCTCGCGATCCTCGATCGGCGCGCGCGGCGCCTCCACCTCGCCCGCGACCGGTTCGGCGAGAAGCCGCTGTTCTTCTCGCTCACGCCCCGCGACTTCGCTTGGTCGTCGGACCTGCGACTGCTGCGCACGCTGCCGTTCGTCGATCGCTCGATCGATCCGCTGGCGCTCGACCGCTACCTCGCGCTGCATTTCGCACCGGGCGAGCGCACGCTGTTCGCCGGCGTGCAGCGGCTGCTCCCGGGCGAGCGGTCGACGTTCGATCTCGACCACGTGCAGCTCTCCCGCGAGATCTGGTACCGCCCGGACCGTGCGCGCGGCCGCGGCCACGACCGTGAGGAGCTGCTGGCGATCGCGCGGCGCGCGGTCCGCTCGCGCCTCGAGGCCGAGGTGCCGCTCGGCGTGTTCCTGTCCGGTGGGCTCGACAGCTCGCTGCTCACGGCCCTCGCCGTCGAGGCACACCCGGCGATCAGCACGTTCTCCATGGGCTTCACCGATCCGACCCGCGACGAGTCGGCCGAGGCTCGCGAGGTCGCCGCGGCGCTCGGCACGACGCACCACCACTTCGTGTTCGACGAGCACGAGTTCCGCAGGCTGCTGCCGGACGTGGTCGCCGCGCTCGACGAGCCGATCGGCGATCAGGCGACGCTGCCGCTGTACTGGCTGTGCCGCGAGGCGCGCGGCTCGGTGACCGTCGTGCTGTCGGGCGAGGGCGCGGACGAGGCGTTCGGCGGCTACGGCTACTACGCGGGGCCGGGACTGCGCGGGCTCGCCGGTGCCGGTCGCCCGCACCGGCTGCTCGACGGCGCCGGCAACACCTCGCTGTCGGGATTCCCGCTGCTGACGTCCGCGGAAGAGCGCCGGCGGCTGTGCCCCGGGCTCGCGCGCGACGACGATCGCTGGGAGCACGGCTGCGTCGCGCGGATCGAGGCCTTCGACGGGAGCGCGACGCGCGCGCGCAGCGTGGCCGACACGCTCACGTGGCTGCCCGACGACCTGCTGGTCAAGTTCGATCGCATGGCGATGGCGCACAGCCTGGAGGGCCGCGCGCCGTACCTGGCTCCGGAGCTGTTCGAGTACGGTCTGGCGCTGCCGGACGACTGGCGCCTGCATCGCGGCGTCGCGAAGCGCGCGCTGCGCGATGCGGCCGGCGGGCTCCTGCCGGAGCGCATCCTGCAGACCCCGAAGCGGGGCTTCGTGTTGCCGATGCGCGACTGGCTGGCGAGCTGGTTCGCCGCGGTCGGCGATCTCGGCAGCTACGTTGCCGAGCGTGCCCCGGCGCCGCTCGACGTAGCGGCGACGACGGAGCTGATCGCCGAGGACCTGCGCCGGGGCGTGAAGCGGGAGCGCCTGCTGTTCGCGCTCCTGGTGCTGCTGGAATGGAACGCGCGCTCCGCGGGAGCCGGCCCGGGCTCCGCGGTGTGATCCCCACGCGGCCGGCCCGGCCGCGGTCCGACGATGCTGACAGGAACACCGAAGCAACGCGTCTCGCAGGTCCTGCAGGACGATCCTCGACCCTTGATCGACCACGAGCGCCGCATCGCGCTCCTGTGGTCCGCGAAGGCGGGCTGCACGTTCGCGATCAAGTGGTTCCTGCACCATCTCGGGCACCTGCCGGCGGCGCTCTACTATCACCCCTGGATCCACCGCTACCGCACCGAGGTCTACTACCGGGCGCACGACTACCAGACGCATGTGCTGGACGTGCTGACGGACCCGGGTCTCCAGACCGTCAAGATCGTCCGCAATCCGTTCTCGCGTGCCGTGAGCTCGTACGTGCACGCGCTGGTGCACCGCTACGACGATGGTGGGCTGGAGCGGTTCCTGGGGCGGCCGGTCACCACCGAGCAGCGCTTCACGTTCCGTGAGTTCGTCAGCTACCTCGAGTCGCTGACGCTGACGCGCTGCAATGTGCACCACAGGCTGCAGAAGCACCCGCTGGAGATCCACGAGCTGGTCCGGGTGACGCATCTCGTGCGGCTCGAGGAGAGCGCTGCGCGGCTGCCCGAGGTGGAGCGCGAGCTCGGCTTCGACCCCGGCGAGCTCGCCGCGCTGTCGCGCTCGGTCCATCACACCGAGCGGCAGTCGTCCGACGAGTTCTGGGGGGACCGCGTGCCGGAGGTCGCCGTCGAGCGCAATGGCGCGGTCGTCCCCCAGACCGGGGCGTTCTACGACGACACCCTGCAGGTCGCGGTCGCCACCTGCTATGCGCGCGACTTCGAGAGCTACGGCTACGACCCCGGCGTCGTGCCGGACTGACCCGCGGCCGGACGTGCGGCCGCCGTGCGCGTGGCGAGCTGCTGGCTGGCCTCGCGGTAGCGCGCGAGCACGTCCTCGGTCGGCCCGTCCGCCACCAGTCGCCCCTGGTCGAGCCACAGCACGCGCTCGCACAGCGCGCGCACGTTGCTCGGTTGGTGCGACACCAGGAACATCGTGGTGCCGGCCGCACGGAACCGGGTGAGCGTCGCGCGACACTTGTCCTGGAAGGCGGCGTCGCCGACGCCGAGCACCTCGTCGAGGATGATGATGTCCGGATCGACGTGCGCGACGACGGCGAAGCCGAGTCGCGCCCGCATGCCGGTCGAGTAGGTATGGATCGGGGTGTCCAGGAACTCGCCGAGGTCCGCGTACGCGGCGATCGACTCCAGCCGTGCGGCGACCTCGCGGCGCGACAGGCCGAGCAGCATGCCGTTGAGGAAGATGTTCTCGTAGCCGGTCAGGTCCGGATGGAAGCCCGCGCCGAGCTCGAGCATGGCCGCGACGCGCCCGTTGACCTCGAGCTCGCCCTCGGTCGGTCGGGCGGTGCGGGCCACCAGCGACAGCAGCGTGCTCTTCCCCGCGCCGTTGTGGCCGATCACGCCGACCGCCTCGCCGGCGCGGATCTCGAAGCTGACGTGTCGGAGCGCCCAGAACACCTCGACCCGCGTCGGGCGCTGCATGACCGCCCGCAGCAGCTCGCGCGCCAGGAACGGCGACCGGTGCCGTAGCCGGAAGCTCTTCGACACGTCGCGCAAGCGGATCGCGAGGGTCATTTCACGTAGTCCGCGAAGTCGGGCTCGTGGCGGAAGAACACGCGGATGCCGAGCGCGCCGAACGCGAGCGTGCCGAGGGTGGCGAGGCCGAGCGCGAGCGGCGTCGGCGAGGCGCCCCAGAACAGCACGCGCCGGAACGAGTCCAACAGTCCCGCCAGCGGATTGAGGTAGTAGAGCGGCTCGACCCAGCCGGGCCGGCCCGGTCCGGCGAAGCGTCCACCGGAGTCGTACAGCACCGGCGACATCCAGAACAACACGGTCAGCGTCGACTGGATGATGTACTGCGTGTCGCGGAACACGACGGTCAGCGCGGCCGACAGCAGGCCGATCCCGACGCACAGCCCGAGCAGCAGGGCGAGCAGCGGCACGAGCCACAGCAATTGGAGGCCGAGGATGTGGCCCGGCGTCGGGAATGCGACCAGCACCGCGACGACGAGCACCGACTGGATCCCCAGGTGCACGATGTTCGTCACGATGATCGAGAGCGGCAGGATCTGGCGCGGGAACCAGACCTTCTTGACGAGCGACGAGTTGTTCGTGATCGACGTCGCGCACCCGGTCAGGCAGTAGGTGAAGAAGTTGTACGGGATCAGCGCGACGACCACGCGCGCCGGGTGCTCGGCGCCCTGGCCGAAGAACCAGATGAACACGACGCTGAGCACCGTGATCATCACGAGCGGGTTCAGCAGCGCCCAGAAGAAGCCCAGCGACATGCTCCGGTACTGTGCCTTGAGCTGCTTGCTCGTCAGCGCGAGCAGCACGTGGCGGAAGCGGTAGGCGTCGGTGAAGGTCTGCACGGTGCCGTCGGCGGGGCGCCGCCCCGCGGGAGAGGAGACAGGCTACCGACGGCGGCGGAGCGAATCACGGCCGCCGGTCACCGGTCGGACCGTGGATTCGGCCCCGCGCCCGGGCAGACTCGTGTCGTCCATGGCGCGCGCCATCGCCACCTTCGCGATCCCCTGCTACGAGGCCGGCCCGCACCTGCGGCCGTTGCTCGAGTCGCTGCTCGCGCAGTCGCGGACCGACTTCGAGCTGCTGCTCGTGGACGACGCGTCCACCGACGACTCGGTCGAGATCGCTCGCCAGGTCGCCGGCGATCGCATCCGCATCCACCGCAACGAACGCCGCCTCGGAATCGGCGGCAACTGGAACCGCTGCGCGTCGCTCGTCACGACGCCGTTCTTCTGCCTCGCGCACATGGACGACGTGTACGAGCCGACCTTCCTCGAGTCGTTGCTCGTGGCGCTCGACGCGCACCCGGCCGCGGGCTTCGCGCATTGTCGGGTGACCGCCGTCGACGCCGCCGGGAGCCCGTTCGACTCCGCGGTCGAGCGCTACAAGGACCGCTTCTGGGCCCGCGGTACCGAGCCGGATCCGGCGCGCCTGTTCGCATTGCTGCGCGAAGGCAACTTCGTGGTCTGCCCGTCGGTCGTCTACCGTCGCGACGCGTTCGCCCGGGTCGGGCCGTTCGACGAGTCGCTCCGCTTCGCGCTCGACTGGCAGCACCACCTGCGGATGCTGCTCGCCGGCTTCGCGCTCGCGGCCGTGCCGCAGCCGCTGGTCCACTACCGCCGCCACGCGCGCAGCGCGACCAGCGCGCACGTCGCGAGCCTCGACCGCTATCGCGAGGAGGCCGTCGTGATCCGCTGGCTCGAGGCCGAGGGACGGGCGCGCGGCATCCTTCTGGGCGGCCGGCCGAGCCGCGCGCTGCGCAACAACCTGCTGCACGACGCCTGGGCCGACCTGTGCTCGGGTCGCCCGGAATCCGCGGCCGCGCGCCTGCGCTTCGCGCGCGACGTCGAGCCGGAGCTCGGCTGGGACCTCGCGGCACGCACCTTCGCGGCGCTGGCGCGGCTCGGCGCAGCCGGCCGACTCGCGATCCGGGCTGCGCTGCACCTCGTGCTGTGGCGGGCGAAGGTGGACTGGGCGCGCGCCCGCGGTGGTCCGTGAATTCCCGAGCGCGCGCCGCGGCGCGCCGGGAACAATGGCGCCGATGTCGAGACCGACCCTCGAGACCGTCGTCGCCGTTGCGCTCCTCGTCACGGCCGTCCTCGTCGGCGCGGCGCGGGCGCAGGCCCCCGACGCACGGCAGGTGCACTGGCAGCGCAGCGTCGCCGACGCGCTGTGGATCGCGCGGGCCGAGCACCGGCCGCTGCTCGTCGCGCTGAACATGGACGGCGAGAGCGCCAGCGACCGGATCGTCCACGAGGAGTATCGCGATCCGGGTTTCGTCGCCGCGACGCGCGAGTGCGTCTGCGTCGTCGGCAGCGTGTTCCGGCACAACGCGCGCGACCACGACGACGCGGGCCGGCGGATCCCGTGCCCGCGTCTCGGCGAGATCACCTGCGGCGAGCACATCGCGATGGAGCCGCAGCTCTTCGAGCAGCTGCTCCGCGACGATGTGCGCGTCGCGCCGCGCCACGTGCTGATCCTGCCCGACGGCGAGCGGGCGTTCGACCTGTCGTTGAACTTCGACCTGCGCGACGTCGACCGCGCGCTGATCGCCGCGGTCCGCGCGCTGCCGCCGCGAACCGCGCCCGCGGCGGTCGGCGACCAGTGGGTCGCGCTCGCCTGCCGCGCCGACCACCGCGGGCGCAGCGCGCTCGAGCAGGCGCTCGCGGACACGCGCGAGGTCGCCTCGCTGGACGCCGCGCTCGCCGCGCTGGCGCGGCACGGCGACAGCGGCGCGCGCGACGCTCTGCGCGTGCTCGCCGCGCGGTGGCCGAGCCTGTCGGCCGCGCTGCGCGACCGGCTGCTCGCGACCGCGGCTGCGCTCGATCTGCGCAGCGACCTCGCGGCCGCGTTGCGCGACGGCCTGCATTCGATCGGCGCGCTGCCGCACAGCCCGTTTCCCGAGCACCGCGCTTCGCTGCTGCCCGGTCTCGCCGCCGCCGACGGCGCGACGCCGGGTACGCGGTCCCTGCTGCTCGCGTTCCGTGCGTTTGCCGACGCCGGCGCTCCGGCGCGCGACGCGGTGCGCACGGCGTTCGGCGCGGAGGCCGACGCGATCGAGGCGGCGCTCGCCGACCGCGGCGGGCCGGTGTCGCTCGGTGCCGTGCTGCAGGTCGCGGCGGTGGCGGCGCGCGCCGAGCCCGACGCCGCCTACGTCGACGACCTGCCCGACGCCGGCGCGCTGACCGACCGGTTGGAGCGGCTCGACGCGCTGCCGGCCGAGCGCCGCGACGATCCTGCACAGCTCGCCGCCTACGCCGAGGCCTCGCTCGACCTCGCGCGGCGCCATCTGGAGACCGGTGAGAACGACGTGCCGATCCTGCTCGAGGACGCCGAGCAGCACTTCCGGCGTGCGCTCGACCAGCGACCCGGCGAGCCGCGCTGGTGGATCGAGCGCGCCCGCACCGCGTACTTCCTGACGCGCTTCGACCGGCAGATCGAGTTCGGCCAGCGCGCGCTCGCCGCGGTGCTCGGCCTGCCCGTCGGCGAGCTGCCCGCCGAGCGCGAGCCGGCGGCCCTCGCCGGCGACGCGCGCGGCGGCACCGCGGTCGAGGCGCTGCGCTGGATCGGCGACGGCCACGCGCGCCTGCTCGGCGCGCGCGCCGGTGGCGATCCGGGGCGCGAGCTGGCGGGGATGGTCGACGGGCTGCGCGCGCTCGGTCTGGTCGCCGCGAGTCCGTTCGCGACCGCGAAGGACTGGCTCAGCCTGTCGTCCCTGTGCGGAGCGCTCGGGCTGTGGCGCGAGGAGCTCGCCGTGGTCGTCGCGGGTGCCACCCGGTTCCCGAGCGACGTCGACCTGCGGCAGGCGCTGAACGCGGCGCTCTGGAACGGTGGTCGGATCGAGCTGGCGCCCGGCCTCGCGGACGACCTCGCGCTTCAGCACCTGCCGACGGCCGACGGTGCGTGGTTCGCCGGCTACGCGGGTGTGCTCGCCGCCGAGGACGCGCGCCGACGCGAGGATCCGGAAGCCGCACTCGCGCTCTACGCCAGGTCCGAGCAGCGCTTCGCACAGTCGGTGCTGCTCGAGCCGGGCTACGCCGGCACGTGCTCGTACTGGATCGCGATGGACCGGCTCGGCAGCGCATTCGCGCACCTGCGCGCGCAGCGCCGCGCCGCGGCCGCGGACGCGTTCGTTGCGGCCCTGCGGACCGGTGCGGACGTGACCGCGGCGCGCGATGGCCTCGGCTACGACGCGTTCGACCTGGTCGACAAGCTGCTCGAATGGCGCGCCAGCGGCCCGAGCAGCGTCGACGCCATCGAGCTGCTCGACCGCATCGACGCCATCGCTCCCGACACGCCGTTCTGGGCTTCCGCGATCTCCGATGCGGCATTGCGTGAAGCCCTGCGCGCCGACGGCCGCAATCCACAGCGCACTTTGCGCGACACCGTCGATGCCGCGGGTCGGCCCGTCCGAATGGAGCTCGGGCTGCCGACGGCGCTCGGCGACGAGTACCTGCAGTCGGCGGTCGCCGCGGGCCGGCGTGCTGCCGCCCGTGCCGGCAGCGACGACGACCGCCGTCCGCTGGCCCAGGCGTCGACGATCGTCGCGGAGCGGCAGCTCGTCCGTGGCTCGCCCGAAGGCGTGCGCGAGGCGCTCGCGGAGGCGGCGCGCTGCCTCGGCAGGGCGGCTCCCGGGCCCACCGCCGGGTTGGACGAGCTGCGCGCGCTGGCCGCGGGCCTGCGGGCGGAGCTCGGCGACGCGCGGCCGCGCTACCGGCCCGGCCGCTGACGCGAGCTCACTCCATCGCGCGGCGGCGGCGCAGCACGACGACGTCGCGCAGGAAGCGCGCGTACATGCCGACGAACGAGCCCTGCCGCCACCAGATGTGCGTCCAGCTCCCGCGCCGCCGCGGCCGCAGCGAGCGTCGCACGGCGAGGATCGCACCCAGGTCGCGAAATGCGCGACACCTGCCGCGCACCAGCACGCGCGCGAAGCTCCATTGCCCGACCAGCAATGCTGCGAGCGGGGCGACGACGTGGCTGACGAACAACCATGGCAGGCCGAGCAGGACGACCTGCCAGGGCATGTTCGCGAGGTACGCGAACGTCAGGTTGCGGATCGAGCGCACGCGGAACGCGTCGTCACGCACGCGCCCGATGCTCTGGCTCAAGCCGTGGCGCACGACCGCGCCGGGCACGAAGCGCTGCTGCCAGCCGAGCGCCGCGAGCCGCAGCGACAGGTCGACATCCTCGAAGTTCAGGAAGAACTCGTCGCGGAACAGGCCGGCGTCCCGCAATGCCTCGACGCGGTAGAGCGCGGCGCCGCCGCAAACGCCGAGCACCGTGGCCGGGGCCGTCGAGGCCGCGGCCGGCCGGCCGCGGTCGCGGGGGATCGCCTCGCCGGTGCGCAGCACGACGGTGCCGGTGTTCTCGGTGATCCGCGGATCGCTGCGGAACACCATGTGGCTCGCACAGGCGCCGAGAGTCGGCTCGGCCTCGGCGGCCGCGACGAGGCGCCTGAGCCAGTCGGGCTCCGCGATCGCGTCGTTGTTGAGGAGCGCGACGTAGCGAGCGAGACCGTCGGCCAGGATCGCGCGCAGCGCGAGGTTGTTCCCCGCGGCGAAGCCGAGGTTGGTCGCGCTGCGCCACAGCCGGATCCGCTCCCCGAACTCCGCGTCCAGTGCATCCGCCTCGCCGTTCGCCGAGCCATTGTCGACGACGTGGATCTCGGTGCGCGGGTGGAGCTGCGCCAGCAGGCTGCGCACGCTGGAGCGGGTGTCGGCCAGACCGTTCCAGTTGACGACGACCGCCGCGACCAGCGGCGGATCGTGAAGTGGCGAATCGTGAAGCGGCGGCTCCGGTGCGGCGCGGTTCGTCATGCGGCGGGCGGATCTGCGCAGGGTAGGCAGGCCGGCAGGCGGATGCGAATGCGCTGGACGATCCGGCCGCGACGGCCGATCCTGCCCGGCATCGATGAAGCTGCTCGTCCTCGACGTCGTCGGCCTCCGCCCGAAGGACCTCCCGCACGCCCCGCACATCCGGGCGGTCGCCGAGCAGGGCTTCGTCGCGCCGCAGACGCCGGTGTTCCCCGCCGTGACCTGCACCGTCCAGGCGACCTGGCTGACCGGCCGCCTGCCTCGCGAACACGGCGTCGTCGCCAACGGCTGGTACTTCCGCGAACTCGCCCAGGTCTGGCTGTGGCGGCAGGCCAACCAGCTCGTGCAGGGGCCGAAGTTCTACGCGGTCGCGGCCGAGCGCGACCCGGGCTTCACGTGCGCGAAGATGTTCTGGTGGTTCAACATGTACGCGCCGGTCGCCTACGCCGTGACCCCGCGACCCGAGTATCACGCGGACGGCCTGAAGAAGCCGGGCCTCTACAGCGATCCCGCGGAACTCGCGACCTCGCTGCAGCAGCGGCTCGGACCATTCCCCCTGTTCCACTTCTGGGGGCCGCTGGCCGACATCCGCTCGACGCGCTGGATCGCCGACGCGACGCTCGAGGTGATCCGCCGCCACGATCCGACCCTGGTGCTCGCCTACCTGCCGCACCTCGACTACGACCACCAGCGCTTCGGGCCCGATGACCCACGCTCGGTGGCGCAGGTCGCCGCGGTCGACGCCGAGGCCGGCCGGCTGATCGACGCGGCGCGCGAGCGCGGTGCGCGCGTGTTCGTGCTGTCGGAGTACGGCATCGAGGCGGTCGACCGGCCGGTGTTCGTCAATCGCACGTTGCACGAGCGCGGTCTGCTGCGGGTGCAGGAGACCAGCCACGGCCAGCTCCTCGACGCCGGCGCGAGTCGCGCCTTCGCGGTCGCCGACCACCAGTGCGCGCACGTCTACGTCCGCGAGCCGCGCGACGTGGCTGCGGTGCGGGAGGCGATCGCGGGGCTCGCCGGCGTCGAGCGCGTGCTCGACCGGGAGCAGCAGCGGGAGCTCGGCATCGATCACGAGCGAGCGGGCGAGCTGGTCGCGATCGCGGCACCCGGCGCGTGGTTCGCCTACCACTACTGGCTCGACGAGCGGCGCCGTCCCGACTTCGCGCCGACCGTCGACATCCATCGGAAGCCCGGCTACGACCCGACCGAGCTGTTCGTCGACCCGAGCTTGCGGTTCCCGAAGCTGCGCGTCGCGCGCACCCTGGCGAAGAAGCTGCTTGGCTTCCGCTACCTGATGGACGTCATCGGGACCGACCCGAGCATCGTCCGCGGATCGCACGGGCGGACCGGCGGTGCGCCGGAGGCCGGCCCGCTGTTCATCGATTCACAGCGCGACGATGTGCGGGACCGGGTCGACGCGGCCGATGTGTTCGGCAGAATCCTGGCCGCGGTGAGCGCGCACTGAGGCCGCGCACCGCGTGCTCGATCTGCCTCGCGGCCTCCGACGATGCACTCCGGTACACCCGACGGCCACATCCCGACGCGAACGTTCGGCTCCGACGTGACACCGTCGCCCGAGATCCGCCCGGCGCTGCCCGACCGCGCATTGCGGGCTGCGCTGGACGCATTGCCACACCCCGTGCTGATCGTCGATCGGTCGTTGCGCGTCGCCTGGGCCAATGCGGTGGCGCACGCCGACCTCGGCGGTCGTGATGCGGTCGGCCGCGAGCTCGGCCGCCTCGCGGCCGAGCGGTCGGCGGACGTACTGGCGAGCGTCGCGCACCGCGCGTGGGAGGGAGCGGCGCCGGAGTCGCTGCGGGCGGACGTCGTCGCCGGCTCCCCCTCGCGCCGTTGGCTCGCACACTGCCGTCGCGTCGACGAGGCGCTGGTCGTGCTGACGATGACGCCGCTGTCGTCGTCGCCGGTCGATGCACTGCTGCCCGGAGAGCCGGGCCCGGCCTTCCGCCACATGGCGGACGTCGCGCCGGTGATGATCTGGCTCGCGGACGCGGATGGCGTGTGTCATTGGTTCAATGCCCAGTGGCTCACCTTCCGGGGGCGCAACATGGAGCAGGAACGTGGCGACGGCTGGGCCGAGGGCGTCCACGCCGACGACCGCGGGCGTGTGCTGAGCGCGTATCGGCGGGCGCTCACCGACCGGCAGCCCTTCGAGCTGGAGTACCGGCTGCTCCGCCACGACGGCGAGTGGCGTTGGATCATCGATCACGGCGTGCCGCGGTTCGACGCGCAGTCGCGCTTCGTCGGCTTCGTCGGCTCGTGCATCGACGTGACCGAGCGGCGCCGCCTGGAGGAGGACCTGCGGCACGCACACAAGCTCGAGGCGGTCGGCCGCGTGGTCGGCACGATCGCGCACGACTTCAACAACCTGCTGACGGTCGTGCTCGGCCAGGCCGAGCTGATCCGCTGCGAGCTGGGCGCCGTGCCCGAGACCGCGCGCGCCGCGCTCGGCGAGTCGGTCGCCGATCTGGTCGAGGCGGTCGAGCGCGCGCGGGTGCTGACGCAGCGGCTGCTGGCGTTCGGCCGGCGCCGCCAGGTGGTCCGCGAGTCGCTCGATCTGTGCGACTGGCTGCGCCGCTTCGGGAACATCCTGCGTCGGCTCGTGCGCGAGGACGTCGAGATCGAGCACCGGCTGGCGGCGCAGCTCCCGCGCATCGAGCTCGACCGTGCACAGCTCGAGCAGATCCTGTTGAACCTCGCCGTCAACGCGTCCGACGCGATGCCCGCCGGAGGTCGCATGACGATCGAGGTCGCGGCCGAACCCGGCGAGGACGGACGGCCCGGCGTGCGGCTGTCGGTGACGGATACCGGCATCGGCATCGCGCCCGAGATCCAGGCGCGGATCTTCGAGCCGTTCTTCACGACCAAGGCCGACGGCGTCGGGGTCGGCATCGGCCTCGCGACGGTGCGCGACGTCGTGGCGGCGCTCGACGGGTCGATCCGCGTGCGCAGCCGGCCCGGCGACGGCACGACGTTCGACGTCTGGTTCCCCGCCGAGCCGAGCGCCGCCGAGCGCGTCGCCCCGGCGCGCGAGGTGGCTCCCAGCGCACCGTGCCGCCCGCTGCGGGTGTTGGTCTGCGAGGACGAGCCGCTGGTCCGCTCGGTCGTGGAGACGACGCTGCGCTCGGCCGGGCACGAGGTCGTCGTCGCCGCGCGTCCGTCCGAGATCCTCGCCCGGCTCGACGCCGGCGCGATCGGCGCGATCGACGCGCTCGTGACCGACGTGGTGCTGCCCGAGATGCGCGGCACCGAACTCGCGCGGCAGGTGCGCGCCCGGCTCGGCACCGTGCCGATCGTGCTGGTCTCGGGCTACGCCGGCGAGACCGAGCCCGAGTCGGCGAGCTGCTCGAACTTCACGTGCTTCCTGCACAAGCCGTTCTCGCGCGACGAGCTGCTGGCGACCCTCGCGCGGTGCGCGGAGTGCCCGGCGCGACCGCCGGTTCCGCCGGCCGCGCCGCCCCGCTGAGCGGCCAGCGCGCGCGGTCGCGGTGCGGGTTCCGACGCCGGGGCCGGCGGCGGGGACCGCCCAAGACAATCACGGGGGCCCCCAGGTCGCGGGCGGAGGCCGTACACTCCTCCGCCCTCCCTGCTTCGATGTCCTCCTCCCGGCCGCCGCTCCGCACCCGAATCGGTCGCGCGCTCGCCGTCCTGCTTGCCGGCGCGGGCGTGGTCGCCCAGGCACCGTTCGGCGATCCGCGCCCACGGCTCCCCGCCGGCCTCGGCCCCTGCTTCGCGGCGAGCGCGGTCGCCGATCTCGACGGCGACGGCCGCGCCGACCTGCTGCGGGCCGAGGGCACCGTGCTGCGCACGCTGCGGCAAGCGCCCGACGGCAGCTTCGCGGAGCCCTCGGCGCTCGCCGCGCTCGACCTCCGCAGCGAGATCACCGACCTCGCGGTCGCGGACGTCGACGGCGACGGCGACCCCGACGTCGCGGTAGCGCTGCTCACCGGCGCCGTCGTGCTGCTGCGCAACGCACCGTCCGGTGTGCTGCAGCCGGTCGTGCCGTCGCCGTTCCCGGCCAGCACGATCGGCACCACGGCGCACATCGCGTTCGCCGAGCTGGACGCCGTTCCCGGCCCCGATCTCGTCGCGACCGCCGCGACCGCACCGCCGCGCCTGTGGCTACAGGATCCGGCGACCGGGACCTTCTTCGACCTGTCGTCGAGCTGGCCGGCCGCTGCGCTGGTGCCGCGCCGGACGGTGTGCGCCGTCGACGTCGACCGGGACGGCGACCGCGATCTGGTGTTCGGTGCCGAGGCGAACGTGTCCGGCCTGCTGTTGCTCAACGATGGCAATGCCTGGTTCCGCAATGGTGCGGTCGCATTGCCGACGCCGACCGGCCCGACCGGCTGGCTGAGCGCGGCGGATGTCGATGGCGATCGACTGCCCGACCTGGCGCTCGACGGTGGCGCCGGTGGACCACGATTGCTGCGCAATCTGGGGGGGACGTTCGGCAATGCCATGTCGATCGGCGCCTCGGGTCAGGCCACGCGCGGCGGAGCGCTCGCCGATCTGGACGGCGACGGTCTCGTCGACTTCGTCGCGATGCACTCGGACGGCTCGGTGCACTGGTGGCAGAACCTCGGCCGCGGCTCGTTCGGGCCGACCGTCGACCTGCTCGAGCCCGACGATCGCTGGTGCCTCGCGCCGGCCGACCTCGAGCGGGACGGTGATGTCGATCTGTGGTGTCCGGGCGCGGGCGCGGAGGACCGGATCGTCGTCTCGGGGCGCGGAGCGACCGGCGTGCGGTTCGAGGAGACCGAGCAGCGCAGCGCGCCGTGCGGGGCGCTCGCGCAGCGCGCCGCCGCCGCCATCGTCGACGTCGACGGCGACGCCGAGCCCGATCTGCTGGTCCAGAGCCGGGCCGGCGCGCTGCGGTGGCTGCGCTCCGAGCAGGGTGCGTTCCTCCGCGACCAGGGGACGCTGCCGGTGCTGCCGCCGCGCGGCGCCTACCTCGACCTCGCGCGCGGTCGCACCGCCGACGGGCGGGCCGAGCGCGACCTGTTCGTGCTCGCGGTCGTCGCGGCGGGCCAGGGCAGCCCGCTCGTCGTCCTCGAGGCGGCCCCGGTGGGACCTGGCTACACCGACGTGACTGCCCGGGTGCTGCCGCAGCCGCCGAGCGGCGTGCCGACCGCGATGCTGGTGTCGACGGACGCACGGCGCCTCGATCCCACGCCGGCACCGCGCGCCGCGAGCGGTGTCGTGCTCGGCTTCGCCAGCGGCCGGCTCACGTTCCTGCAGTCGGTTGCGGGCGTGCTGCGCGAGACGAACGTCGGTGCGTTCGTCGGCAACAACGGCAGTGCCGTCGTCGCATTGCGGGGTGGCGGTGACGTCGACGGGGATGGCCGGCAAGACGTCGTGTCGCTCCACGCCGACGGCGCGATCGACCTGCACCTGACGAGCTGGCTGGCCGGGGTGCCGCAATGGCGCAACGTCGCCGGCACCGCCTCGACCGTCGCCGCCGCGACCGATGCCGTGCTCGTCGACCTCGACCGGGACGGCCGGGCCGACATCGTCGCGGTGACTCCCAACCGCGCGACCGGTCTGACCGTGCTGCGCTCGCTGGGTGCGGCGGGGCTCGTCGACGACACCGCAGCGTGGCTGCAATCGTCGGGGGGCTTCCCCGGCGCGACGGCGATCGCGCTCACCGGCCTCGGTGCGACGCAGGGCCTCGTCGTCGCGTTCGCCGCGGAGCAGCCGCAGCTCGTGCCGTTGCGGCAGACGGGCTTCGGCACGCCGGTCCGGATCCCCCTGCGCGGCGACCCCGCCGTGCAGGCCGTGCTCGCCGAGGACCTCGACGCCGACGGTGATTCCGACCTGGTGTTCGCACGCGTGCGGCGGCTGCCGGCGATCGCGTGGGGCCGCACCGCCGGTCTCTACCAGAGCGGCTACGCGCAGCCCGGCGGCGCGCTGGTGCTCGAGGCGACCGGCACCCCCGGCGAGCTCGGCATCCTGCTGTTCAGCCCGTTCGTCGCGCGCGCACCGTTGCCGGGGCTCGGCGTGCTGCGCCTCGCCGCGCCCGCCTCGATCGCCACGCTGCCGATCCCGCAGACCGGCACCGCGACGCTGTCGGTCGCCGTCGCCACCGGCCTCCCCGCCCTCGACCTCCCGCTCCAGCTCGGCCTCCTGACCCCCGCCACTGCCACCGTCCGCCTCCTCAACCTCGAACTCGCCCGCCTCTCCGACCTCTGACTTCCGATCGGTACCTGGCACGATTTTTACATCAGGCGGGGGTCGGTCAGCGGGTGGTGATCCGGAGGTCGACGGGGCGCGCGTCGTCGAGGTCGACGATCTCGCTCGCGCTCGTCCCGAGCGGGTTGCCGTGCTGGTCCTGCGCGGTCGCACGGATGCGCCAGCCGCCGAGCACCGGCAATACGCGCAGCGGCACATGGCGGCCGGCGGGACCGGTCGCGACGCACAATCCGGCCTCCCTCGCGCTGTCGAGCAGGTCGGTGGCGTCGTCGAGCAGCTCGACGCCAGGCTGCGGTGCTCCGCTTGCCTGCCGCAGCTGGAACGGGCGGACGCGCATGCCGGGGGCCGCGAGCATCGGCTCCGCGTGGAACCGGACGGTCACGTCGTTCCGCTCGCGGAGCTCCTGCGGCAAGGTCGCCCACACGGTGAACGCAGCGAACGCCTGCAGCTCGAGGCGGAGCTCGAGTGGCTGATCGCAGTCCGGGCCGTGCGTCGGACGGATCCGTACCGAGGCCCAGCCAGCCTCGGGATCGAGCACCTGGATCTCCGTCGCACCGCGCGGCATCACCACCGTGATCCCCACCTCGGCGTCCGTCGCGGTGCGGACGGGGAGCGTCCAGTGCCACGGGGCGGCGCAGGACACGCGCGGATCGCCGAGCCGCGTGTTCTCGACCGGCTGCAGTCCGATCCGGACCGGACGGATCTGCTCCAGCAGGTCGGTCGCCTGCCCCGCGTCCGGGACGCCGCGGACCTGGACGACGCCGCCGAGCGCTCCCCGCCACGCCGGTGGGACGCCGGCGAGGAGCGCGGCGTCCACCGCGAGGTTCCAGGTCCGGTTGCGCACTCGGAATGCCGCGGCGTCCAATGCGCCGTGCTGGTCCGTATGCAGCAGGCTGGATTGCAGCAGAGCGCCGGTCTGGTCACGTTCCCCGCAGATCGTCGCATCCGCGAGCGGGGTGTCGCCGACGGTCAGGAACACGACGTCCGGATCGCCGACCTCGCTCAGCGTGCACATGCGGTCCGTCGGCGAGCGCGCCAGGGCCTCCGCCGCGGACCTGGCCGGGACGCGCGGTCGACCCCGCAGTCGCGTCCTGGCCAGGTCATGGCCGGGCGCGCGGACGCCGAACGTCGTCCAATCGATCCGGCGACGCACGGAGCCGTCCACGACGGTCAGTGAGCCGCGCGTCGAGATGACGGTCGGCCCGGTCGTCGAGCATCGTGCAACGGGTCGCCAGCCACCGTGCTCGGGCGCGACCAGCTCCGCGGTCGCCTGCGCCGCCGCCGGCTCGATGTCGAGCGACGCGAACACCGCATCGGGCACCGCGAGCTCGGGACCGAGCCGCGCGACCTCGACGGTCGCGGTGACGAGCCGCTCGCCGTCCGCGGCGTCGACCTGGAGCTCGGCCGCGCGTGTCGCAGGGGGGATCGCGAGCGTGCCGCCGTCACCGATCGGCACCTCCTCGACGACGCAGCACTCGTCGGTGTGCACGACGCGCGCGCGCAACGGGCGCGCGACTTCGGGTGGAATGCCCGTCAGCCGGGTGTGCGGATCGATCGCGTGCGGTGAAGCCCGGACCTCGACGCGTTGGCGGGCGCGGAGCGGGAGCACGCCCGCCGCGATCAGGTGGCGACCGTCCGGGAGCACCTCGAACGCGAACACGCGGTAGGTCAGATCGACCTGGAGGTCGGCGCGGAACGCGCCGGAGTCGTCGGTGAGGACCTCGATGCGCTCGAGCTCACCGCCCTGCGGGCTCCACGCGAACGGCCGGTGCGTCAGCCGCACCGTCGCGCCGCACCACGGACTGCCGTCGGCGCGCAGCGCGACGCCGAACGCCCGGGCGCGCGGGGCGAGCGACTGCTGCGCCGCGAGCCCGCCCGCGAGCAGTCCTCCCGCGAGCAGTGCGCTCGACAGGAGCGCGCCGACGACGGCGATCACGGAGCGCGAGCTGACCGGCATGGCGGCAGGGTAACGAACGGGCTCGCGCCGGGACTCCCGGGTCGGTCCACTGGAGACCGAGCCATGCACATCCCCATGACGTCTCGGGTGTTTCGCCTCGCTACCGCGGCGCTCGCAGCGACCGCCACGGCGGCACTCGCCCAGGTACCGCCGCTCGCGCGCCCGCTGCCGCTGTCGAGCGTGCGGCTGACGGATGGGCCGCTGCAGCGCGCCCAGGCGCTCGACGCGCGCTACCTGCTGACGCTGGAGCCCGATCGGATGCTCGCGCTGTTCCGCGTGCGTGCCGGCCTCCAGCCGAAAGGCGAGCCGTACGGCGGCTGGGACGGCGACGGGCGCAACCTGACCGGCCACATCGCGGGCCATTACCTGTCCGCGGTCAGCCTGATGGTTGCCGCGACCGGTGATCCGCGCTTCCGCGAGCGCGCCCGCTACATCGTCGACGAGCTCGCCGCCGTGCAGGCGGCGCACGGCGACGGCTATCTGTGCGCGCTGGAGGGCGGGCGGCGGGCGTTCGGGGAGCTCGCCCGGGGCAGCGTGCGCAGCGCGGCCTTCGACCTCAATGGTGAATGGGCGCCATGGTACACGCTGCACAAGCTGTTCGCGGGCCTGCGCGACGCATATGGCCACGCGCACATCGAGCGAGCGCTCGACGTCGAGGCCGCACTCGCTGCCTGGGCGGAGCGCACGCTGTCGGGTCTCGACGAAGCGAGCGTGCAGCGGATGCTCGGCACCGAGTTCGGCGGCATGCCGGAGGTGCTCGTCGACCTCGCCGCGGACACCGGCGACCACCGCTGGCTGCAGCTCGCCGACCGGTTCGAGCACCGTGCGTTCCTGCTGCCGCTGTGGCGACACGTCGACGCGCTCGCCGGCAAGCACGGCAACACGCAGGTGCCGAAGCTGGTCGGCGCCATCGATCGCTTCGCACTCACGGGCCGGCCCGCCGATCTGGTCGCCGCCAGCTTCTTCTGGGACACCGTCGTCCAACACCACACGTTCGCGACCGGCGGCCACGGCCAGGACGAGTACTTCGGCCCGCCCGACCGGCTGGCACGGCATCTCGACGGGCGCACCGCCGAGAGCTGCAACGTCTACAACATGCTGAAGCTAACGCGCTCCCTGTTCGCGTTCCGGCCCGATCCCGTCTACGCGGACTTCATGGAGCGTGCGTTGTTCAATCACGTGCTCGGATCGATCGACCCCGACGACGGTCGTACCTGCTACATGGTCCCGGTCGGCCGCGGCGTGCAGCGCGAGTATCAGGACATGCAGCGGGACTTCACGTGCTGCGTCGGCACCGGCATGGAGAACCACGCGCTGCACGGCGAGGGCATCTACTACGAGGACGGGGAGCGGCTGTGGGTCAACCTGTTCGTGCCGTCGACTGCGTCGTGGGACGCGCGCGGCATACGGCTGACCATGGCGACGACGTTCCCCGAGGGTGACACAGCGACGCTGACGGTCGCGGTCGACGAGCCGGTCGAGCTCGCGCTGCTCGTGCGCCGGCCGTACTGGGTCGACTCCGGCTTCGCGATCACCGTGGCCGGCGAGCGCGTCGACGCGAGCGTGGCGGACGCTACCGAACGGCGCCCCGGTCGCTGGCAGTACGACGACCGCGACCCGGCGAGCCGGTACGTCGAGCTGCGCCGGGTCTGGCGTGATGGTGACGTCGTGGAGATCGCCCTGCCCAAGACGCTGCGGCTCGAGCCGACGCCGGACGACCCGCAGCGCGCGGCCATCCTGTGGGGGCCGCTGGTCCTCGCTGGCGATCTCGGCGCCGAGGTCCGTCCTGGCGAGCCGGCCACGCCGCCGCCGGTGCTCGTGGCCGCCGAGCGCCCCGTCGCCGAGTGGCTCGAGCGGCTGCCCGGCGACCCGGCGCGCTTCCGGACCGGTGCCGGGATCGCGCGGACGCCGGCGGTGGGAGCGGCGTCGACGGTCGCGGAGCTCGCGCCGTTCTATCGGCTGCACGGCCGTCGCTATGCGGGCTACTGGGATGTCGACACCGACGCACAGTGGACCGCACGCCTCGGCGAGCTCACCGCGGCGGCCGAGCGCCAGCGCCGCATCGACGCCGCGACGGTCGCGCGCGTCGACTTCGGCGACGACGACTCGTTGCGGAGGTGTGGCTACCGCGAGGGTCCCGGCAGCGAGCGCGAGTGGATCGACGGTCGCCGCGGCCGTCGTTCGACGAGCTGGTTCGAGGTCGCGCTACCGGTCGATGCGTCGGTACCGCTGGGCCTCGTGCTGACCCACCATGGTGGTGACCGGCGCGGCACGCCGTCGTCGTACACGGTGCTGGTCGATGGCACGCCGATCGCCGAGCGCCTCGTGCGATTGCTCGACGACCCGCGGTTCCACGACCTGGCGATCCCGCTCCCTGGCGAGCTCGTCACCGGACGCGAGCGCGTGACGATACGGCTGGCCGCGGCGCCGGACAGCCGCATCGCGACGGTCTTCGAGTTGCGCGTCGTGCGAGCGGACGCCGTCGATGCCCGACGCAGAGGAGAGAGAAGTGGATGCCGGCGGCGAGTCGTCGCGAGACGCTCCCACCGAAGTGGGGCGGGGATCGAACCCGTTGGAGCCATGGAGTCCCGCGGGCATCCGCCGGCATCCGGATCGTCGATGAGGATGCGGTGACGATCGGTGCGGGGTCGTGCTCTACCCACTGAGCTACGGCCCCGCAGCGGCGCTGGCGTCGCGCAGCCGAGCGGAGCCGGCGGGATTCGAACCCGCGACCTTGTAGACCCTGCGGCATTCACCGCGAACGAAACCCGCCGTCGCCGAACGCAGCGGGCTTCCGCCGGCCGCGTTCGGCGACAGCAGGTCGAAGAGAACGGGGCGACGAGTCATTGCGTGGGACAGGATCATGGGTGTAGTCCCGCGCGGCATTCGCCCCTGAGTGCAGGTTTCAGATGGCGACCGCCCGGATCGCGTCCACGGCATGATCGGCGCTCCCGTCACCACGGACGAAGGCATCGATCACGTCGAAGACACGGTCGGAAAAGCCGCCGATGTTCAGGACGTCGCGGCCGGAAGCCGCCTGGGTCGTGCGATACGGTTGAAGGTCGAGGCAGACGAGCTTCGCGCTCTGGTTGCGGGCCTTGAACCGCAGCCATGCCTGCATCGTCGCCGTGCCGGCGCCACCGTCGGCGGCGTCGACCCAGGATTGGTTGTCGGAGATCAGCAGGACGACGTCGGCCCGGGTCCTGGCGTGATTCCACGCCTCGAGCGGAGCCGCGCAGCGGGTGCCGCCGGACGGCAGCCCCGCGAGTCGCTGGGCGGTCGCGGAGACCCGATCGTCGGCCGACAGCTCGACCGGCTCGATGTGGTCGTGGAACGCCAGGACCTCGGTGCCCGGACAGCGGCGCAGCACGGTTGCCGCCATGAGCGCGGCGACGTCGACGCAGCGTGCCACGGTGGTGGCGCCACGCCGCCGGCCGGTGATGGGCGACTGCATGGAGCCCGAGACGTCGACCGCGACGAGCACGCGGCCCGGCAGGGCCGGGACGTTCTCGGTCGCGACCTCGACAGCTCGCGCGAGGGCGTCACGAATCTCGTCGGGAACGGTCGGATCGATGCGCTGCAATGCGGTCATCAGCTGATACGGGAACGCGCGGGCGGTGCGGATGGCTGCGACGTCGCAGAGTCGCTCGGCGACGGCGCGCGTCGCGTCGGCGTCGTCGAACACTCCGTGGCGTGCGAACGTGTTGAGGTTCATGCGCGTCTGTTGCCAGGTCGCGCGCTTCGCGAGCGCGCTCCAGCCAGCGGCGTCGAGCCACTCGCCGGCCAGCATGTGGAACGGGACGTCGGGCAGCGGGCGGGTCGCATCGGCGAGCCACGCACTCAGGTCCCGAAGCTCCTGCGGCAGGTCCGCGTCGACGAAGGGGCGGTCGCACAGCCAGGCGAACAGGGCCGAGCGCGTCGGCGAGTCGGGCTTCGGGTGCACCATCCTGAGGATGTCGCCCAGCGACGGGCGGTCGCCGATCGACGCGTGGATCAGTGCGCGATCGCTGCGCTTGCGGAGCCATTCGCGGACGAGGCGCTTCGGGCGCGTGCCGAGCGACTTCCGGCCGACGGCACCCGAGCGCAGGATCTGGACGAAGTTGCGGAGCATCTTGCCGTCGTCGATGACGCGATCGAACACGGCCGCGGCGAGCGCGCCGTGGTCGACGGTCAGCAGGGCGAGCAGCAGCGCCGGCATGTCCTTCATGCTGGCCTGCTCACGCGCCCACAGCGCGGTGCGCGCGACGAACTCCGCGTCGCCCGCCGCGGCGACGGCGCGGGCCAGCTCGAGCGCCGCGTCGAGCTGCTCGGCGTCGCTCGCGTAGAAGGTGCCGTTCAGACAGCCGGTCACCGCGAGCTGGGCGAGCGCCTGGTGGGGCGTCAGTGCGTAGGCCCGGCCGCCCGCCTCGTTGCGGGCGTCGGCGCGCGGCGGCTGCTGCGCCACGCGAGATTCGAACAGGTCCCGGTTCGCCATGTGGTCCGTGCTCCGGCTTGCGCCGCGGCACCGTGCCGCGGGCGTCGGCGGGCTTGAACACGCCGCGTGCCGAGGCCCGGACGGAATCGGGTGGAATCTGCAAGATCATGGTAGGCAGATGGTTATGCCTGCCTCACGAATCGGCCGCCGCCGCCGGGGATGCTCCGAAGACGATCTCCAGCGATATGCTTGATCGCTGTGGATAAGCCTCGTCCGGTCGTCGTGCTCGGCTTCCTCGGCACCTCGCAGGACTACCACCCGGCGCGCGAGCGGTGGAGTCGTTGGCGACCGTCGGTGGGCCTGTGCCAGCAGGAGGACCTCGTGGTGTCGCGCTTCGAGGTCTGGCACGAGAGCCGCTACCAGCGCCTCGGCGACGTCGTCGAAAAGGACATCGCGCAGATCTCTCCGGCGACGCGCGTGGTCCGCCACGTGCTCGAGATCCGCGACCCATGGGACTTCCAGGAGGTGTTCGAGGCATTGCACGCCTTCGCGCGCGCCTACGCCTTCGACACCGAGCACGAGGACTACCTCGTGCACATGACGACGGGCACGCACGTCGCGCAGATCTGCCTGTTCCTGCTGACGGAGTCGCGGCACTTCCCTGCGCGCCTGATCCAGACGCGGCCCCCACGGCGGGACGGCGAGACCGCCGCCGGTAGCTACCAGATCGTGGATCTCGACCTGTCGCGCTACGACGCGCTGGCGCAGCGCTTCGCGTCGGAGCGGCTCGATGCGGTGACGCTCCTCAAGTCCGGCATCGCGACGCGCAACGCCGCGTTCAATCGGCAGATCGACCTGGTCGAGCGCGTCGCGATGGCCACGCGCGATCCGATCCTGCTGATGGGGCCGACCGGCGCGGGCAAGTCGCAGCTCTGCAAGCGCATCCACGAGCTCAAGACGCAGCGGCACCGGCTCGAGGGGGAGTTCGTCGAGGTCAACTGCGCGACGTTGCGCGGCGATGCGTCGGCGTCGGCGTTGTTCGGTCACGTGAAGGGGGCATTCACCGGCGCCGTGTCGGGCCGTGCGGGGTTCCTGCGCCGCGCCGACAAGGGCCTCCTGTTCCTCGACGAGATCGGCGAGCTCGGTCTCGACGAGCAAGCCATGCTGCTGCGTGCTCTCGAGGAGAAGCGCTTCCTGCCGGTCGGTGCCGATCAGGAGGTCGCGAGCGACTTCCAGCTCGTCGCCGGCACGAACCGTGATCTGCGCGCCGACGTCGCCTCCGGCCGGTTCCGCGACGATCTGCTGGCGCGGATCGACCTGTGGACGTTCGAGCTGCCGGGCCTCCGGGATCGCATCGAGGACCTCGAGCCGAACGTCGACTACGAGCTCGAGCGCTTCGCTGCCCGCAATGGCCGCCGGGTGACGTTCAACAAGGAGGCCCGCGCCCGCTACCTGCGCTTCGCGGAGTCGCCCGACGCCCCCTGGGCCGGCAACTTCCGAGACCTCAATGCGAGCATCACGCGAATGGCGACGCTCGCGCCGGGCGGGCGCATCAACGTCGAAGTCGTCGACCAGGAGATCGAGCGCCTGCGCCGGGTCTGGCGCCTCGCATCCGCCGCGGCCCGGCCGGGCGACGCGACGCTGGCCGAGGTGCTCGGAGAGGGTCGCGTCGCGGCCCTCGACCTCTTCGACCGCGTCCAGCTCGCCGCGGTCGTGGACGTGTGTCGCCGCGCGACGTCGCTGAGCGAGGCCGGCCGCACGCTGTTCGCGGCCTCGCTGGCGCGGCGCGGCTCGCGCAACGACGCCGACCGGCTGCGAAAGTACCTGGCGCGGTTCGAGCTCGACTTCCGGTCGGTGCAGGCAGGCGCGCTGCGCTGACCCCGGGGCGCGGAGCGTCGACGCGACCCCGGCGATCGCCGTGGAGCTGCGCGCCGTTGGGCGCGGCAGCTCCAGCTCGGGCGGCCGGTGCGGCCTCCCGGCACGAGGCTCAGTAGTCCATGTCGTCCATGTCGTGGCCGTGGCCGCCGCCACCGGCCTTCTTCTTCTCGGGGACGACCGACACGAGCGCCTCGGTGGTCAGCAGCAGCGTCGACACCGACGCGGCGTTCTGCAGGGCGGTGCAGGTGACCTTGCAGGGGTCGATGACGCCGGCAGCGATCATGTCCTCGTAGACGTCCGTCGCCGCGTTGTAGCCGTAATTGGCGTTCTTCTGGGCGCGGATGTTCTGGACGACGATCGAGCCGTCGACGCCGGCGTTCTTGGCGATCTGGCGCAGCGGCGACTCGAGCGCACGGCGGACGATGCCGACGCCGACGCCCTCGTCACCCTCGACCTCGAGCTTCTCGAGGATGTCGGTGGCGCGGAGCAGAGCGACGCCGCCGCCGGGGAGGATGCCGCCGTCGACCGCAGCGCGGGTCGCGTGCAGCGCGTCCTCGACGCGGGCCTTCTTCTCCTTCATCTCGGCCTCGGTCGCCGCGCCGACGAGGATCTGCGCGACGCCGCCCGACAGCTTGGCGAGACGCTCCTGGAGCTTCTCGCGGTCGTAGTCGGAGGTGGTGTTGTCGATCTCGGCGCGGATCTGCGCGATGCGCGCCTGCACGGCGGTCTTCTTGCCGGCGCCCTCGATGATCGTCGTGTCGTCCTTGGTGATGACGACCTTCTTCGCGGTGCCGAGCTGCTCGGTCGTGACCGACTCGAGCTTGATGCCCAGGTCCTCGAAGATCGCCTGCGCGCCGGTCAGCACCGCGATGTCCTCGAGCATCGCCTTGCGGCGGTCGCCGAAGCCGGGCGCCTTGACCGCGCAGCACTTGAACACGCCGCGCAGCTTGTTGACGACCAGGGTCGCCAGCGCCTCGCCCTCGACGTCCTCGGCGACGATCAGCAGCGGCTTGCCCGACTGCGCGATCTTCTCGAGCAGCGGCAGCATGTCCTTGATCGACGAGATCTTCTTCTCGTGGACCAGGATCCACGGGTCCTCGAGGATCGTCTCCATGCGCTCCGTGCTCGTCACGAAGTGCGGCGACAGGTAGCCCTTGTCGAACTGCATGCCCTCGACCCACTCGACCTCGGTCGCGAGGCTCTTGCCCTCTTCGACCGTGATCACGCCGTCCTGACCGACGCGCTCCATGGCGTCGGCGATCATCTTGCCGATCTCCTCGTCGTTGTTGGCGGCGATGCTGCCGACCTGCGCGATCTCGGTCTTGCCCTTGATCTTGGTCGCCTTCTTCTCGAGGTGCTCGACGACGGCCTTGACGGCCTTCTCGATGCCGCGCTTGATCGACACCGGATTGGCGCCTGCGGTCACGTTCTTGAGGCCCTCCTCGAAGATGGCCTCGGCGAGCACCGTCGCCGTGGTCGTGCCGTCGCCCGCGACGTCGGAGGTCTTCGAGGCGACCTCCTTGACGAGCTGGGCGCCCATGTTCTCGTACTTGCCCTCGAGCTCGATCTCCTTGGCGACCGTCACGCCGTCCTTCGTGACGGTCGGGCTGCCGAAGGACTTCTCGATGATGACGTTGCGGCCGCGCGGGCCGAGCGTGACCTTGACGGCGCGGGCGAGCTTGCGGACGCCGTCGCGCATGCGCTCGCGGGCTTCCTGGTCGTAGGCGATCTTCTTGACTGCCATGGGTCGTTTCCTGTTCTCGATGGGTCCGTGGATATGCCGTCGCGGCAGCTCCGCCGGAATGGGATGCTGAAGTGATTGCGAGGGGTATTGCCGCGGGGGCCGGAATCGGGTGCCGCGCGCGTCACTCGACGATGGCCAGGATCTCGTCCTCCGAGAGGACGACGAACTCCTCGCCGTCGAGCTTGACCTCGGTGCCCGCGTAGGACGAGAACAGCACGCGGTCGTCGACCTTCACGCTCAGCGGCTTGCGCTCGCCGTTCTTCAGCACGCGGCCATTACCCACGGCGAGCACGACGCCCTCGCGCGGCTTCTCCTTCGCGGAGTCGGGCAGGATGATGCCGCCCTTCGTGGACTGCTCGGCTTCGACGCGCTTGATGAGGACGCGGTCGGCGAGCGGGGTGATCTTGGTCGCGGACTTGGTCTTGGACATGTGTCTCTCGCTGGGAGGGACCCGCGGCATGGTGCGGGTCGGACGGGGGAACAAGGGGTTGCCAGGGGGCCGGCACCCGCGCTCGCGGGAGCCGGCAGAGTCGTTCAGGCGCCGTCGCCGGTGTCGCGGCGCCGGCGGATGGCGCGGCGCCCCAGGATCCGGGCGCGATACAGGTCCTCGAGCCGGACTGGCAGTTCGGAGGTGGGGTGCGGAGCCGCGCCGGGCAGGCGGTCCGCCGGACGGTCGAGGGCCGCGGCGAAATGGCGCCGGAGCAGCGAGTCGAGGCAGCGGCGCAACACCGCCAGGTCGAGCGGCTTGCGCAGGAACTCGACGACCCCCGCGTCGAGTGCTCGCAGCGCGTCCTCGCGCGTCGCATCGCCCGAGATCAGGATCGATGGCAGCGGCCGGACCTCGCTGGCGATCCGCCGGTAGACCTCGAGGCCGGTCAGGCCGGGCAGGTGGAAGTCGAGGATCGAGAAGTCGATCTCCACGCGCCGCGCGAGCTCCAGCGCGTCATCGCCCCGGGCGGTGGCGTGCACGCTGAAGCCGTGTTGCCGGAGCAGCTCCAGCAGCACGTCGCGCAGGGGGTCGTCGTCCTCGACCAGCAGGACGTTCAGAGGCCTCGACATCGTCTCGATCCAGGGATGTGGCGGCCGCGCGCAAGCAAGGCTCGTGCCGCTGTCCCCGGAGCGATGCAGGTCAGGACCGGGACGAGGGTTCGGTCACCGTCGCGAGCGGTCGGGCGGCGTCCGCTGCCAGCGTGGCAGGAGCCGCCGACGAGCCCGCTGCCAACGTGGCACGGCGGGCGGGGGACGCGCGGGGGCACTGCGTCGGCACCGCGCGGGGCCCGGCGCCGCGCGCGGTCGCGCCGGCAGGATGCGCCGGGCCGGGCTGCGGGGCCGCCGCCGCGGCGGCCCGTGCGCGCTCAATCGTCGTCGTCTTCTTCCTCGTCCTCGTCCTCGTCTTCGTCCTCGTCCTCGTCGCCTTCGGACTCACCCTCTTCCTCACCCTCGTCCTCGCCCGCTTCCGAGTCGATGTCGTAGTCGTCGAAGCCGGCGCCGGCGGCCGCGGGCTCCTCCTCTTCTTCCTCTTCGGTCCAGCGCTCGGACTCCTCGTCCTCCTCCTCGTAGTCGTCGTCTTCGTCATCGACGTCCACGTCGTCGAGGTCGTCGTCCTCGTAGCTGGCGAGGATCCGATCCCAGTCCTCGACCTCGATCTCCTCGTCGCACTGCAGGCAGATGCCCTCGTTGTCCTGCAGCTCCTCGATCTGCTCGACTGTGCGATAACGCTTGCCGCACTCCGGACAACGGATGACCTTACCCATGGCTGTCAGTGGAACCGGAACCGGTTGGAATCGGTACCGAGTGGCGTCGGCACGGAAGGGGGGGGGAACGAACCCGGGTCGCGGCTCGCGGCGTCCCACGGGAGCCGGCCGCGCGAGGGAGGTGCGATCCGTGTTACCGCGGCGCAGAGGCCGGTCAACCACTCGGCGACCCAAAATCGAACCGGTCGGGAGAAGCCCCGGGATCGCGCTGGCCGATGATCCCCGGTGTGGGACGGACGAACGTCGTCATCCTGGTGATCGGCGTGTTGGGCTGCACCGCGCTGGCCTTCGCGATGCGCCAGGCGGTCGGACTGCGCGCGGAGAGACAGCCGAACGCCGCACTGATCCGCGACGTCACCGAGCTGTGTGGGCAGCGGCTGGCGGATCGCGTGAGATTCCAGCAGGACGGCCGGATCGCCCGCCTGGAGCTGACCCTGCGGCCCGGCCTGCCGAACGGCGAGCTGCTGCGCGATGCCGGCAACCTCGTGTGGCGGCAGCTCGGCGCGGAGGGAGGTCTCTACGCCGTGCACGTCGTCCATCGGGCCGCGGCCGGGGCGCCACGCACCTACGACGTCCCGCCGCCCTGGCGACCGCGCGAGCCGATGCGGGAGCTGCCAGACCCGCCGGCCGCCGCACCGCACTGACCGCACCACTCGGCGCGACGGGCGCTTGCGTTCGCCGCGGCTCGCGTCGTCAATGCCGGTGATGCTGACCGCCCTGCTGCTGGCCCTGACCTGCCCGGCGCCGCAGGAGCCGGGGCCAGTGGAGTCCTGGGAGCCCAGGCCGGCGGTCGTCGTGCGCAATCCGGACGGGCAGCCGCGGACCGAGCTGTTGCGCGTGTCGGTGCCGTGGCCGCGCGGGGCCCTGCGGGAGCTCCGCGCCGCGCGGATCGGCGACGACGTCGCGCCGGCGGTGACACTGATGCGCTGGTCGGATGGCAGCGTTCGCGTCGCGCAGGTCCACCCGAGCGTCACGCTGTCGCCCGGCGAGACGCTGTTGCGGGTGGAGCCTGCCGCCGATCGTGCAGCGGGGGCTGCGAGCTTCGCGCGCACACCCGCGTTCCGCGTCGAGCTGGTCGACCCGTTCGGTCGCACGTTCGCCGCGAGGCTGGGCGTGGAGGACTGGCAGCCGGTCCCCGAGCTGACGTCACCGCGCGTGCGCGTGCGACGCCAGCGGCAGTCGCTCGAGCGCCGTGACGACGGCGGCGTGCCGACGGCGCTCCTCGGCGTGCGTGCGTTCCTCGTCGAGCTGGCGGCGGTCGGCGGGTCGCCGGCGCGCGCCGAGCTCACGCTGGCGCTGCACGACGACCCCGCAGCCGGCGAGCCGGTGTTCGGGCCCGTGCGCTTCACGTCGCTCGCGCTGACCTGCGATGACGCGGCGGTCAGGCTGCTGCCGCGCGAGCGCGACGCACTCGGGCTGCGACCGCCCGAGCCCGATCCTGCCGGAGCGGGCTTCCGCCAGGTGCTGCTCGGCCCGTCGCACGCGCTCTACCTCGGTGACCGCAGCGCGAAGACCTTCCGCTTCGACATCGCCGTGGTCGGCCCGCCGGATGGTGTCGACCCCGGCGATGCCGCGACGCGGCAGGCCGCGCTGCGCGCCGCCGTCGAACGGCCGCTGCTCGCGCTGCCGGAGCTCGATTGGGTGCGCTCGACCGGTGCGTTCGGCGCGCACGGCGGGCCCGCGCCATGGACCGTGGACGAGCCGGATTCCGGTGCGCTGATCGCCGCCTGCGTGCGAGCCACTCCGCTCGCGACCGGCCCGTTCGGCGATTTCGGCGACCCGCGCGACGCCGCTGCGCAGGGCACCCCGCGCAATGGTCCGTGCGCATTGCACAATCTGCTGCGCTGGCGCTCCGCGGATCTGTGGAGCCTGGCGGAGGCCGCGACGCTCCAGCACACCCTGCGGCCGACGCCCGCGGAACCCCCGCGGCTGCCGGCCGAGCTGGCGGCCTATCGGCAGGGATTGTCGCCCCGTGCGCTCCGCGAGCCGCACGGCTTCACGTCGCTCGACTACGAGCACTTCTCGGTCGACCTGCTGTTCGATTGGTATTGGCTCAGCGGCGACCCGTCGGCGCGCGACGAGATCCGCCGCATGACCTCCGCGCTGCCCGGTCTGCTCGCGGCACTGCCGTTCGAGACCTCGCGCGGCGAAGGTCGGTGCCTGAAGGCGGCGGTGCTCGGTGCGATCGCGTGCGGTGACGAGACGCTGCTGGCTCCGGTCGCCGACCGCTTCGCCGCGCGGATCGTGCCGCGTCTCGGCGTGTTGCGCGGCGAGGGCTGGGCCCTCGCGCAGCCGCCCGACGTGCGCGCGCTCGGTGCGGACGTCGCGTTCGAGGCGCCGTGGCAGATGGCGGCGCTCGCCGAGGGCGTCCACGCGCTGTGGCGAGAGCGCGGCGACGACTCGCTGCGCGAACTCGTCGTCCGCATCGGCGTGGCGATCGCGACCGCGGGCTTCGAGGACGGCGTCGGGCCGAAGTCGTTCTTCGCGGTGCGCGATCCCTCCCGGTTCGCCCGCCCGATCGGCCACCGACCGACCGAGGGCACCGCGTGGTTCTCGATCACCACGCTCGCACTCGCCGGCGCCTTGGCGACTTCCACGACAGATCGAAGTGCCGTGGACCGCGCTGCCGATTTCCTGGTCAGGAGCAACCTGGAGACCGCGCCCGCTGCGGTGCGCGGCAACGTCTGGTTCCAGGTGTTCCTGGATCGGAACCCGGCCCTACGGTGACTGCGATCGTACTCGGCTTCGCGACGGCTCCCGAGCTCCTCGAGCGGGGCGGCTCCGTGCCCGCCCCCGTGCTCGGCCGGCAGCTCGCGCGGCTCGTCGTGCAGGGCCTCAATGGTCGGGGCGATCGCGGCGTGCGCTTCCTGCCCTACCTGGCGCACGTCGATGGCCGGCGCAGCTTCCTGGATCCCGGCGAGGCGCTGCCGGTCGACGTGCTGTGCCAGCTGCACGGTCGCGCGCTGGCCGGCGCCACGCTGCTCGTCGACGCGCTGATGATGCCGTCCGGCCTGCTGCTGCGCTGGATCGATCCGGCTGCCCGGGAGCTGGTCGGCGAGCGCGAGCTCGACTTCGAGCCGGAGCGGCCGCTCGAGCTCGTGCGCGACGCGGTCGCCGCGCTCGCCGAGGTGCTGGGGTTGCCGGCGCTCGAACCCGACCTGCCGCCGTTGCACGGCCCGGCGCTCGCCCACTACCTGCTCGGGCTCGACGCGCAGCTCGCGCTCGACGCGCGGCTCCTCGTCGCGGACCCCGAGGCCGCGGTCGAGCACGCGCGCGCGGCCCTCGAGCTCGCGCCGGCGGCGGCCCGACACACCGCCGCGCTGCTGATCGATGCGGCGCGGACCGTGCTGCGGCAGGGCCTCGCCGGGCCGCGGACCGCCGACGCGCTGCTCGCGCTGCGTGCCAGCGGCGACGCGGCTGCCGTCCGCGCGGGCGGCCGGCTGCTGCTCGCCAGCGGCGACGATCGGCGCGCCGCGGAGCTGCTCGCGCGCCTCGTCGAGGTCGACCCGGTCGATGCCGATGCGGTGGTCGAGCTCAGCGCCGCGTGGTTCCGGCTGGGCCGTGGCGCCGAGGCGCTGCGGGTGCTGCGCGCCGCCGTGGCCGCGGGCTGCCGCGACCTCCGCGTGCGCGCGCAGCTCGCCGCCTGCGAGGAGGCCGCCGGCGAGCTGGCGCGGCGCGACGCGCTGATGCCCGAGCTCGTCGCCGAGACCGGCGCGGGTGCACCGCCGAGCGTCGCCCGCATCGTCGCGTCCTGGCAGATCGATCGCGGTCGTTTCGAGGCGGCGCTCACACTGGTCGAGCGCGCCCTCGAACGGCACCCGTCGCAGGTTGGGCTGTGGCTCGAGCGCGGTCGCGCGCTGCTCGGCCTGCTGCGCGCCGACGATGCCTGCGCGTCGCTCGCGCACTGCCTCGCGCTCGGCCCGTCGGTGGAGGCCCGCGACGAGGCGCGCCGGCTGCTCCGGCTGGGGCGACGGGCGGGGTTCCTGCCGGAGCTGACCCGCACCGAGGCGCTGCTGGCCGCCGGCGACCTGCGCGGAGCGGAGCGCAGCGCGCGGCGGCTCGTGCGCGGCCACGCCGACGTGGCCGAGGGCTGGCTGATCCTCGGCGTCGCCGCGCTGCGGCGCGGGCGGGCGCGCCGTGCGATCCGCGCGCTGCGCGAGGCACTGCGGCTGGAGCCGGGGCTCGCCGATGCGCACAACCGGCTGGGCGTGCTGCTCGCCTCGCGCCGCCGCCTGCAGGAGGGCTACGTGCACCTGCGGCGCGCGGTCGAGCTGGCGCCCGGCGAGGCGTCGGCGTGGCTGCACCTCGCGCAGGTCGCGCAGCGGCTCGGCCACGTTGTCGATGCCCGCGCTGCGCTGCGTCGCGCCGAGGAGCTCGGCGGCGAGCGCGAGGCGCGGCTCGCCGCGGCGATCCGGGCGACGCTCGGAGTTGCATGAGCGGCCCGGCGGCGGCCGAAGAGGGGAATCCGGGAACCGCCGCGCCGCGGCCGGCGTTCGCGCCCCGACCCGAGCGACCTGGTGGTCCGATTCAGAAGTTCGGGGCGTTCCTCGCCGGCCCTTCGGGCCGTTCGCGGCGTTGCTGCTCCTCGAGATATCTCGTCGGATATCCCTGCGTCGCAGCGCCTTGCGCACGACCCGCATGACTCGCCGATGAATGCCCCGAACCTCTGGATCACACCACACGGAGACTGCCGAACATGACTTCCCACGAGCCTGCCGAGTCGCCCGTCACGCTGTCCCGATCCGAGCCGCGGCGCACGTTGGCGCGGCGCGAGTTCCTGCGCTGGCTCGGCGTCGGGCTCGCGGTGCCGGCCGTCGGCCTGCCGGCGCGCGCCGCGCCGGGTGCGTCGACGCAGGATCCGCAGGATCCGCTGCGGCGCGCTGGCGGCGTCCAGGTGGCCGACGACCTCCTCGCCGCCGTCCGGCGCGCGCGCGGGTTCGGCAAGCCGTTGCTCGTCGCCGTGATCCCGTTCGAGCGCGGCGGGCCGGAAGGGGCCGGGATTCCGCCGCAGCCTGCGGGGGTCGAGCCGTCCGACTGGCCCGCCTGGCCGCCCTACAGCGAGCGCGGCCTCCGGCTCGGCCGCGCACTGCGCTACGCGGACGACGCGACGCTGGCGGTGCTGGCGACCACCGAGCTCGTCTGTGCCGACCGCGCGGAGCTCGCCCAGCTGCTCGACGTGGACGGACTGCCGGATGCGGCGCTGCTCGCGGTCGAGCCCGACGGCGAGCTGCACGTCGCGATCGACGAGCTGCCGACGATCGACCTCGCCTCCGACCGCGAGCCGCGGCAGCCGGATCCGCGCGCCGAGGACAAGGCGCGCGCCGCGGCCCGGCTGTTCGGCAGCGCTCTCCGCCGGGCCCTCTACGGCGACGCGGGCCGCGTCGCGCGACGGCTCGCGGTCCACCGCCAGCGGCTCGGGCCGGCGGCCATCGTGTTCGAGCGTCCGGACCAGGGCACGGACGACGACCTGCGCCGCTGCGCCCCGCTCTACTACGCGGCGGCGAGCGCGGTGGCGGACCCGGCCGAGCGCGCGCGCTGGATCGCCCGGCTCGCGTCGCTGTCGCGCGCGCTATGGATCGACGCCGGTCCGGTCGGTGCCCGCTGGGCCGAGAGCTCCGGCTGCGGCAGTGACTATGTCGACGGGCGCGGCGCGCCGCTCGGCATCGCGTGTGGCATGGGCTTCGTCCCGCCCGTCAACAGCCTCTTCCTCGCGTTCCGCGTGCGGTGAACGGCGCCCGAGTACCCCGCGAGGCGCCGAGCGTCGGGCTCGTGCTGATGGCCGACACACGCTGGCTCGATCTCCTCGAGCCGCTCTGCGCGGAGTCCTGCGACGGCCATGCAGGTGACGTCTCACTGGTCCAGCATCTCGCGGTCACGCCGGAGACGCTGTGGCGCGCGGTGGTCGGAGGATTCGCCGAGCCCAATGACTTCTGGTACCGCGCCGCGGCGCTGGCGGCGCGATCCGGCAAGCCGGTCGTCGGCCATGGCGTCGGCTACTCGCCGGGCACCGCGGAGCCCATGGACGAACAGCGGCGCGCGCGCTGGCGGGGGCGGCTCGCCGCGGACCGGCAGGCCTTCGCGTTCCGCTGGTACACCGAGCATCTCGGTGCCTCCTGGCTCGGTGGCGAGAACCTCACGTTGCCCTTGCCGCTGCCGCAGGACGCGCACGTCGCCGCGCTGGTCCGCGAGCGCCTGCTCGAGCTGCGCATCGCCGCGCCGCGCGTCGGCATCGAGAACTCGGCATTCTACTACACGCTCGGCGACCCACTGGAGGAGCCAGCGTTCCTCGCCGATTGCATCGATCACCCGGAGCTGTTCCTGCTGCTCGATCTGCACAATCTGCACACCAATGCACTGAACCTCGGCTTCGATCCGCACGCCTGGCTCGATCGCTGCGATCTCGGCAAGGTCGAGGAGATCCACGTGTCCGGGGGCGCGTGGAGCGACCCGGCGTGGCTCGAGGATGGTGCGATGCTGCGCCTCGACAGCCACGATTGCGCGGTTCCCGAGCCGGTCTGGGAGCTCCTCACGCGCGTCGTGCCGCGTTGCCCGGCATTGCGCGCCGTCACCCTCGAGCGGATGGAGGGCACCGTCGGTCCGAGCGACGTGCCCGCGCTGCGCGCCGAGCTCCGTCGCATCCACGGCATCCTGCGGCAGGTCCCGCGGTGAGTCCGTCGCCCGACACCGACCCGCGCGCGACCACCGTCGCGGCGCTCGCGCGGCTGCAGCGCCGCCTCGCGGCCGCGCTGCGCGACCTCGACCCGGTCGCCGCGGTGCGGGCGCTCGCCGACGACCCGGAGTTCCCCGGAGCGTGGCGGAGCGCGTTGCGCGCGGCTGCCCCGGCCGGCGTGCGGCTGACCGAGCGCCTGGTCGTCAGCCTGCGGTTCGACCGCCTGCTCGCGGCGTCGGCCGATGCGCGACGCCGGCTCGCGGCCGACCCGCGGGGGTTCGCGGCGCTGTTCGACCGCTACCACCGCACGGTCGCACCGCGCGCGTGGCATCCGCTGGAGGAGGCGCACGACTTCGCGCGGTTCGTCGCCGGCGAGCCGGCCGGCGCGTGACCGCGGGGGTGCTCCGGATGCCCGCACAGCCCCGGGCGGGCATGATCATCGGCACCCATGCTCCGCATCCGCATCGCGACGTTCCCCCTCGTCCCCATCGTCGTGCTGGCGCTCGGCGTCGGCGCTGCGTCCGCCCAGGGCTGGCCCAACTCGGGCGGCAACGCACAGCGCAATGGCCAGTCGCCGGAGTACGGACCGCTGGCCGCGCGCCAGCTCTGGACCGGCGCTCGCAGCTCGATCATCGCGTGGCAGCCGGTCGTCGCCGGGCGACGCGTGTTCGTCGTCCGCCAGACCGGCTTCCCGCCGAGCGGCGAGCCCAACGGTTCGCCGGTCGTCGCGCTCGACCTCGACTCCGGCCGGGAGCTGTGGGCGATCAACGTGCCGTTCAACACCGGTGACTGGACGACCTGGGTGCTCGGCACGAGCGACGGCAAGGTATATGCGTCGCGCTCCGGCAATGGTGCGTCGGTGTCGGCGCACATCCACGCGCTCGATCAGGTGTCCGGCGCGACCGTGTGGGTCTCCCAGGACGCGGTCGATGCCGGGGCGTACGACGGCGTCGTGTTCGCCCCGAACGGCGATCTGATCGTCGCGTCGTTCCGCACCATCTGGCGGATCCGAGCGTCGGATGGCGCGACCGTATGGTCGGCTGCGCGGCTCGGCTCGGTGAGTGGCAACTGCGGTGCGGCGTTGTTCGGCAATGCCGTCTACGTGGCCGACGCCGCTCCGGGCGGCAACGTGATCAAGCGCTACGATCTCGCGGCCGGAGCGCTCGCATACGCTAGCCCGATCATGCCGGGCTTCACGATCCAGCAGACACCGATGGTCGGGCCGGACGGCACCGTCTACCTGAATCGGGTGCAGAACAACGCGGGGGTCGACTTCTTCTATGCGTTCACGGACACCGGTTCGGGGTTCGTGCAGAGGTGGAGCGTGCCCGCGCAATACACGGCGGGCGCCGAGTTCGGCGTCGGGCCGGACGGCTCGGTGTCATGCTGCAACCCGGTCAGATCCTGACGCGACTCGATCCGGCGACCGGCGCGGTGCGGAACACGTACGCGACCGCGCTCGGCTACAACGCGCCGCGGTTCGCGATCGACGCCGACGGGCGTCTGTTCGTGTCGAACGGCGGGTTCGGGACCGGGCGGCTCTACTCGTTCGACCCCGACCTGACGCTGCGCTGGTCCGTGCCGGTGACCAACATCAACATCGGCGGACCGGTGCTCGGCCCGGACGGCACGCTGGTCGTGGCGGGCGTCGGGACCGTGGTGACCGCCTGGCGCACGCCGAGCCCGTGGTCGGCGCTCGCCGGTGGGGTCGCCGGGGCGTCCGGCGTGCCGGCCTTGACCGGCCTCGGCTCGCTGACGACCGGCAACCCGGTCAGCCTCGCGCTCGCCAATGCGCTGCCGGGCACCGCGAGCGTCCTGGCGGTCGGCGCCTCGGCCGCCAACCTGCCGTTCTTCGGTGGCACGCTCGTGCCGAGTCCGGACATCACGGTCGGGCTGCCGGTCGACGCGCAGGGTCGCGCCGGGCTGACGTTCGCCTGGCCGCCCGGCATCCCGGCCACGACCGGCTTCTGGTTCCAGAGCTGGGTCGTCGATCCCGCGGCCGTGCAGGGCCTCGCCGCGAGCGACGCGCTCCGTGCGGTCACGCCGTGATCGGCGCGCCGCGGTGCCCGCCATGGGGCCGCCGGTTTCTCGCTGGAGCCGCGTCCACCCCTGGGCGTATCTTCTGGCGCGTCCGGAGGTTCCCATGGTGTCCACCCCCACCACCGTCGAGGACTACCTCGACTCGCTCCCCGAGGATCGTCGGCACGCGCTCCAGGCGATCCGCGACGTCATCCGTTCGCACATCGACCCCGACTTCGAGGAGGGTATCCAATACGGCATGCCCGCGTGGTACCTGCCGCACTCGAAGTACCCGGCCGGCTACCATTGCGATCCGAAGCAGCCATTGCCGTTTGCGTCGATCGCATCACAGAAGAACCATATCGGGCTCTACCTGTTCTGCATCTACATGGATGCGGAGGAGCAGGCGCGGTTCCGCGACGAGTGGCTCGCGACCGGCAAGCGGCTCGACATGGGCAAGTCCTGCGTGCGGGTCAAGAAGCTCGAGGACGTGCCGCTCGACGTGCTCGGCCGCGCCTTCGAGCGGATGACCGCGAAGCGCTTCGTCGAGCTGTACGAAGCCGGTCGCCGGCAGGCGGCGCAGGGGCGCTCGGCCGAGGCCGGCGCGGCCATGGAGATGGCTGCGGAGGGTGCCGTGGGCGAGTCGACCCCGGTCGCGCCGATCGCCGCTGAGCCGATTCGCAGTGCGCCGGTCGTCACCCGGGAGCCCCCGATCGAGACGCTCCCGGTCGAGGAGTATCCGGCGTCGCCAGCCGAGCTCGCACCGAGTGCTGCGGAGCCCGTGACCGAGCCGGCGACTCCGGAGGTCGTGGCGACCGCCACCACCCCGCGGAGGGCGACCGCGACCGGGCCGGTCGCCGCCAAGCCGACCGCGCAGAAGAAGGTCGCCCAGAAGAAGGCGACGACGAAGAAGGCGACGCAGAAGAAGGCGACCCAGAAGAAGGTCGCGAAGAAGGCCGCGAGCAAGCCGGCTGGCAGCAAGGCTGCGAAGAAGAAGGCGACCAAGAAGAAGGTCGCGAAGAAGGCGGCGAGCAAGCCGGCTGGCAGCAAGGCTGCGAAGAGGAAGGCGACCAAGAAGAAGGTCGCGAAGAAGGCGGCGAGCAAGCCGGCTGGCAGCAAGGCTGCGAAGAAGAAGGCGACCAAGAAGAAGGTCGCGAAGAAGGCCGCGAACAGGTCGGCCGGCCGCAAGGCTGCGAAGAAGCAGGTGGCGAGGAAGAAGGCGACCAAGAAGAAGGTCGCGAAGAAGGCGGCCCGCCGGAAGAGCGGTGCCCGTCCGACCGGCGGCCGCCGTGTCGCCAAGGCTCGCGGCCGGAAGCGCTGAGCGACCGCCGCGGCGGTTCAGCCGCCGAGGAGTGCGCGCAGCCGGGCGGCCTGGCGACGGCTGCGCTCGTCGAGCCGCGGGGTTGCGTCGAGCTCGTCGAGCACCGCCCGGGCTTCGTCGCGGTGGCCTTGCTCCACCAGCGCCGCCGCGAGCCAGATCCGCGTGTCGTCGGCGAGCGGGCCGGGCGGCAGTCCTGCGAGCGCGGATCTGCACAGCGCGGTCGCGGCCTCGAATCTGCCGTTGCGCAGCGCATTGCGAGCGCGATGCGCGCGGAACCCCGCCGCATCGCGTGCCGCGTCGCAGAGCTCGCCGAGCGTCGCGTCGAGCCAGTCCGCCGCGAAGCCGCGGCCGACCAGCTCGTCGCAGAACGGCCCGAGCCGATCGAGCAACCGGCGCTCGTCGAGCTCGGTGCAGCGGAGCAGCGCGGTCCGGACGATCTGCGCGTCGCCCCGCAGTGCCGCGAGGCCGGCGAGGTTCTGGAACAGCCGGTAGCGGGTGTCGGGCGAGACGTCGCGGGCCGCGACGCCGCGGCGGATCGCGTCGGTCGCCCCGTCGAGGTCGCCGGCCCGGATGCGGTGGACGGCGAGATCGTTCCACGCCACCCCCATGCCCGGATCGAGCTCGAGGCTGCGCTCGACCTCGCGCCGGGCACCCGCGTCGTCGCCGCGCCGTTCGAGGATCTTGGCGTGGCTGTAGTGGACGCGCGCCGAGGCGTCGTCGCGGGCGACCTCCGCCGCGAACAGCGTCGCGTCGGAATCGAAGCGTGGCGCATGGCGCAGCGTGGTGCCGATGCTGACGCCGACCCAGGCTGCGAGCAGCGTGACGCCGGCGAGCGGTGTGCGGCCGCGCAATCGTGCCGCCGCTGGGCCCGCGGCGAGCGCGGGTAGCAGCGTGGCGGTGAACCACAGGCGCTCGGCGTAGATCGTCCCGATCGGGAACAGCAGGTTCGCGACGCCGAGCGTCGAGCCGAGCAGCGCCGCGCAGCCGAACGACAGCGCCGGGCGGCGGCGACCGCCGATCGTCACGACGACCAGCAGGACCAGCGTCGCGACGCCGAGCAACGGCCGGAGGTCGAGCAGGCCCGCACTGACGTCGAACACCGGTGCCGAGTAGTCGGCGCGCAGGTCGAACGGCCAGAGCGTCTGCACGACACCGTGGAGCCAGGCGCTCGCCGCGACAGGCGCGCGGGCGGCGAACTCCATATGGGCGAGCGGATTGACGCCGTACGCGGTCGGTGGCCGCGACAGCCCCGCGAGCACGGCGGTCCGCAGCCCGATGTAGATCGCCGCCCCGGGCGCCGCGATGAGCAGACCGCGCCCGACGGCCCGCCAGCGACGTCCGGAGCCGTCGCTCGGGCGGACAGCCAGCATCCACGGCACCAGCCCGAGCCAGACCAGCCCGCTCTCCTTGCTGCAGAAGGCGAGCAGGCAGGCGAGCGCCGCGCCCGCCGCGCGCGCGGTTCCGCGACCCGCTGCGAGCAACGTCGCGCCGGCGCCGAACACGAACGCCCACAGCTCGGCCCGGCCTACGACCTGCGCGACCACCTCGGTGTGGAGCGCGTGCAGGCCGAACACGGCGGCAGCGCACAGCGAGCTGCCCCGGGAGCAGTGCAGGTGGCGGGCGAGCCGGTAGGTCAACCATGCAGCGATCGCATGCAGTGCGACGTTGACGAGGTGTTGCGGCAGCGTCTCCCGCAGGCCGCCGTCGGGATCGCCACTCAGCGCGTGGACCAGCGCGTAGCTGCCGCTCGTCACCGGTCGCCACAACGGGTCGTCGAGCGGATCGACGGCCGACCAGTACGGTCGCGAGACGGCCTGTGCGAGGTCGCGCACCATGCCGTTCGGCCGGCCGTCGTCGAAGGTCGCCTGCACGATCCAGCGGTCGTCACCCGCGAAGCCGCGACCGAGCGACGGTGCGTGGACGGCGATCGTCGCGAGCAGGATCGCGGCGAGCCAGAGGCGGGCGCGGCGGCGGGTCACGGCGCCGGAGTCTACGCGGCGGGCAGCGTGAGCACGAAGCACGCGCCGGACGTGACGTCCGGATCGAGCGTCAGTGTGCCGCCGAGCTCGCCGGCCAGACCGCGCGCGACCGCGAGCCCGAGCCCCACCCCCGGGATGTCGCTCTCGCCCGGCGGTCGCAGGCCGCGTTCGAACGGCCGGAACACGCTGCGGCGCAGCGCGCCCGGGATGCCCGGGCCGTGGTCACGGACGCGGAGCGCCAGCCCGCTGAGCGACGGCGTGGCGTGGATCTCGATGCAGGCGGGCTTGGCACCCCGCGCGTACTTGCAGGCATTGTCGACGAGCGTGAACAGGATCTGCTCGACGACCGCGGGATCGGTCTCGACTGCTGGCGGGTGCGGCGTGGCGACGTGCGTGACCACCTCGAAGCCGACGTCGGCGGCTCGGCGTCGCAGCGTCGGCAGCGCGCGCTCCAGCAATGCGTCGGCGGTGGTCAGACCGCGCTGCACGCGGCTACGGCCGTCCTCGATGCGCGCGTAGCTGAGCACGTTCTCGACGAGGTGAGCCAGGCGGTCCGACTCGCGGCACAGCGTCTCGAGGTACTGCCGCCGGCGCAGAGGGTCGGTCACCATGTCCTCCGCGAGCATCTCGGAGTACATGCGGAAGGTCGTCAACGGCGAGCGCAGCTCGTGCGTCACGGCCGACGCGAACCGCGCGCGTCGCGTGCCGAACGACAATGCGGCGCCGAGCGTCAGCCCGACCGCGGCGATCGCGAGCAGCAGGGCGCCCCAGGCGACGCCGAGGACGACGCCGGTGGCGCCCGCACCGCGCGCGGTCGGTCGCGACAGCGGGACCGTCACGCGCAACGGTGCGGTCGTCAGGACGCTGCCGGCGAGGTCCTCACCGGGCGTGTCTTCGCGCTCGAAAGTCAGCTCGACCGGTCGGAACAGATCGCCGATCTGCGCGCGGCAGCCGCGCTCGAGAGCCTCGACCTCGACGGTGAAGCCCTGGTAGACCGTGCCGGTGGCGACGTCGACGCGCCGCGCGAACACGAGGTGTGCACCGCCGTCGGCGGCATCGATCCAGATCGGCAGCAGCGGTCCCGGCGTGACGGCCGAGTTGCCGGCCACCCGCCAGCTCGACTGCTGGGCGATGTTGCTGCGCGCCTGGAACGACTGCTGGGCCCGATTGAGGAAGTCCGCGTCGGCACTGGGCGCGACGGTTGGCGCCACGCAGTTCATCACGAACGTCGAGGCGCGCCCGAGTCGGGTGCCGAGATCGTCGTAGCGGAGCCAGCCGCCGAGCTCCCGAAGCCGCGCGGTGCTGCCGTCGAGCTCGGCGACGCCGGGCACGTAGGCGTCGGTGAGATCGCGCTCGTTGCCGAGCGGTACCTGCGGTGAGGTCGGCGGTCCGTCGGGGCCGAGCTCGAAGTGCAGCGGGAACAGCTCGGAGCGGAACGCGAGCAGCGGCGACGGCGTGACGACCTCCCCCGAGCCGATCACGCCATAGTCGCGATCGTAGGCGCGCTGCGGCGAGTACCAGGCGCGGTAGTGGAAGTACGGTCGCGCTGCCTCCGGCGCGAGCTGTGCATTGAGCCACGAGTCCATGCGCCACAGCGCGAGCCGAACGCGGTCGCGGTGCGCGCCCTCCAGCTGCAGCGTGCGGGCACGTGCATCGAGGTCGAGCACGCGCAACGTCACGAACGCCATCCCGCCGAGCGCCGCCAGCGCGAAGCCGACGAACGCGATCCAGATGCGCGTCGCGTTCTTCATACGTCGCCTCCCCGGTCGCCTGACGGTACGGAGTCGGGGGTGTCGGGTAGCGCGTTCGCCGACACCATGTAGCCCTTGCCGCGCACCGTCGCGATCAGGGTCGGTTCGTCGGCGTCGTCGCCGAGCTTCTCCCGGAGGCGGGCGATGTGCATGTCGATCGTCCGCGTGTGTCGGACGCCGTGCGGGTCGAGACCCCAGACCGAGCGCAGGATCTCGTCGCGCGAGACCGCGCGCCCGGGATTCGTGACGAGGTAGCGCAGCAGCTCGGCTTCGCGCTCCGACAGCGCCGTGCGGGTGCCGTCGGGAAGCGCGACCTCGCGACGCTCGAAGTCGATGCGGCGCCGTGCGAGCACCACGTGCCCGGCGACGTCGAGCGGGCGCTCCGCCGAGCGCCTGAGCACCGCCTTGATGCGCGCGAGCAGCTCGCGTGCGCTGAACGGCTTGACGACGTAGTCGTCGGCACCGAGCTCGAGCCCGGCGACGCGGTCGCTCTCGGCGCCCTTCGCCGTCACCATGACGACCGGCAGAGTGGGCCGGCAGCGGCGCAGCTCGCGCAGGACGTCGAGACCGGAGCGGCCCGGCAGCATGACGTCCAGCACGACGAGGTCGACGCCCGGCGCACGCGCGCGCTCGAGGCCGGTCACGCCGTCGCCGCACGCGCTCGCCGCGTAACCGGCGAACTCCACCGCGTCGACGATCCCGCGTTGGATGGCGGGATCGTCCTCGATGACCAGGATGCGGTGGCGAGCGATCATCGGTCCGAGCTTAGCAGCCGATCGGCAGCTTCTGGCCGGCCGGCTGGATGCCGCCGCTCGGCGCCGGGGCAGAAGACGCCGGCGTGATCGGCGCGGGAGCTTCGGTGGGCGCACCGGTTTCGACGGTCGCGGGCGCCGCGGCTGCGGCGGGCGCCGGGAACGCGAAGCCCTTCGCCTCGGCCTGGGCGCGGACCGCGCGGCGCACGGCGAACTCGAACGAGCCGCCGCCGTCGAGCGCCCGGCGCTCCATCTCCGCGGCGACCAGCCGCTCGCGCTGCACGCGCAGCTCGCTGATCTGCGCCTGGATCCGCTCGCGCTCGTCGGCCTTGGCGGCGACGTGGGCACGCAGCTCGTCGATCGTCAATGCGCGCAGCTCCTCCGGAAGCTGCTGGCGGTCGACATCCTCGAGCTTCACCTTGTCGGTGCGAAGCGCATCGACGAGGTCCCATGACGAGTTGCAGTAGTTCAGCGTCGCCTTGCAGACGGCGCGCTGCGCGGCAGCGGCCTGGTTCACCCGTGCAGCATTGGCGTCCTGCGCGACCTGATTCGACTGCGCCTCCAGCCAGCCGGATCCGTACGGCACGTAGGTCGCGTTCAGCGCCGTGCCGAGCTCGGCCAGCCGACCGTCGAGGGGCGTCTCGATGACGATCGTGCCGGTCTGCTGGTCGATCGCCGCGAACGCGCCGTCGGCGCGGGTCGCGACCTCCCGCCACAGCGGCGCGAGCTCGTCGGCGGGATTGCCGCAGTAGATCGAGTTGACGAGGACATCGCGGCCGATCGCCTCGGCGCAGGCGTCGCGGAACGACACCTCCTGGTCCTGGTCGGCGCTCTCGTTGCCGGCGACGACCAGGATGCGCAGCGCACCCGGGTCCTGGCTCCAGTCGAGTTCGAGGGCTGCGGTGTGGACGACCCGGCCCACCAGCTCGGTGCCGCCGTTCGTCGTCAGTGCGAACAGTCGCTGGGAGATCAGGTCGAGATCGTCGGTCAGCGGCGCGTCGACGAGGACCCAGCCGCGCGCGGGGTCGTGGCCGTCGTTGCCGAACGTCAGCAGAGCGACGCGCAGCTTCGGTGCCGGCGTCATCAGGGCGAGGTCGTTGACGATCGCCCAGACGTTCTGGCGCGCGGCATCGATCAGCCCGGACATGCTCCCGCTCGTGTCGAGGCAGATCGCGAGGTCGACGGGGCGGGGCGCGGCGGTCGGGTCGGGAGCCTGCGCGGTCGCGAGGGGTGCGAGCCAGGCGAGGCCCAGAGCGGTGATTGCGGGCGTCAGTCGGGTCATGGTCGGTCTCCTCTGTCTCGGGGGCACTCGGGTAGTCGGTTACTCGGGTAGTCAGGTGATCGGGAACTCAGTCGACGACGAGCACGATCTCGTCGCCGACGCGGGTCAGGATCTCGCCGGGCAGGCTCAGCACTCCGTTGCGGTGCTGCTCGACGAAGCTCTGCAGCAGGGCGGCGTGCTCGGCCGAGCCGCGGTGGATGGTGCGGGTGGGCTGCAGCGCGTTGTCCTGCACCAGTCGGCCGTCGATCCAACGCGGGCCGCGCTGGAAGAACGCGCGGTCGCAGATCTGCTGGACGTTGCCGAACTCGACCCGCTCGAGCTCCGCGTCCCAGTACGCATTGCGTGGGTTCAATGCCATCTGGGCGCGCTGCGCCTGGATGTTCAGGGCCTGGTTCGTCGCCGCCGCGCCGGAGCGGGTGCGCACGGCACGGCCGTCGAGCTGCGAGCCGCAAGCACTCACGAGGCTGGTCCAGTCGCCGAGGTCGGTGCCCTCGGTCGCCAGGAACGACGTGTACTCGCTCAGCACGCCGAAGCGCGCGGACAATGCGACGATCTCCTCGCGCAGCTCGCGGAGGCGCGGATCGGCGAACGGATCCGGCGCCGGACCGCGGCCGAGCGCGTCGCCACCGGCCTGCCGGATGTCGTCGATCAGCGTCGCGATACGTCGGCTGGCCCACAGCCGGGGCACGAACGCATTGCGTGTCGTCGCGCGGTCGAGATCGAAGCGGAACGCGAAGCGCCGGCGGTCGCCGAGCCAGTCGCCGGCCAGGCGGAATTCGAGTGGCGCTTCGCCCACGTAGCGGCCGAGCACGACCAGCTGGTCGTCGTGGAAGAGATCGCGCAGCCGGCGAGGTTCGAGGTCGCGGACCCGGCGGGTGTCCTCGGTGCCGTCGCTCGCGGTGGTCGTGAGCTCGAGGTCGGACAGCACCGGGCCGTAGAGCTCGTGGAAGACCTGGGCGACCTTCACCTCGACGTCCTCGCCCGGGATCACGTAGGTCGACGTTGCGCGCGACAGCTCGGCGACGCGGTCGAGCAGCGGCGCATTGACATCGTGGCCCACCCCGAACGTGAACACGCGTCGGTGGTGACGGTTGCCGGACTCCACCAGGGCGCGGATGTCGCGCTCGGCGGTCCGACCGACGGTCGGCAGCCCGTCGGTGAGGAACAGCACGATGCCGAGCGACTCGGGCGCGGGGATCGGGCGCAGGGACTCGACGAGCGCGTCGTGGATGTTCGTGCCGCCGCCGGGCCGGACACCGGCGAGGTAGGCGCGGGCCTGCGCGACCGCCTCGGGCGACTTGCGCACCGCGGCGGGCGCGAAGCGCGCGACGTCCGAAGCGTAGTCGACGATCTGGAACGACTCGCCGCCGTCGAGCCCCTCGATGACCTGCAGCGCGGCGGTGCGCGCCTGGTCCAGCTTGCCACCCGACATGCTGCCGGAGCGGTCGAGCACGATGGTCACCTCGCGGCGCAGCCCGCGGAGCTCCGTGGCATCGCGCTGCGGCAGGCCGGCCATCAGCAGGAAGTAGCCGCCGCCGAGCGCGGGATCGGGATACGCGAACAGCGATGCGGTCAGCTCGCGGGCGTCCTGCAGCAGCCAGGACAGCCGGAACGAGCCGGGGGTCCGGGTGGTCGAATCGGCGCTGCGCAGGTGGAGCCGGTCCGCGGCGAGGCGCTTCGTCACCAGCTCGTGGCTCGGCGAGAACGCCGAGCAGATCGGTCCGCGACCGTGCAGCTCGACGTCGATCGTCCACGGTGCCTCCTGCTGCAGCGACTCGCTGCGCGGCAGCACGTAGTCGATGCGGGCGCCCTGCTGCTCGAGCAGCTGCTCGTAGCGCAGCAGGATGCGTTGGGTGCCGCCCGGTGGGACCGGGAACACCGAGCTCCGCACGAGGTCCTGGTCGACGAACTCGAGCAGGGCCGGGTCGCGCAGCCTGGCGACGATCGCGTCGTAGGTCGCGCGCGCCTCGTCGCGCGGCAGCAGGCGCGCGCCGGGCTCGGTGCCGGCACCGTCGAAGTCGAAGCCGCTGATCGCGGCGCCCCGCGGCACCGGCAGCAGCAGCACCGCCTCCTCCTGGCGCTGCGACGGATTGCGGACCAGCACCTGCAGCTCCGTGCGCGCCGTGCGATCGGCGATCCGGACGTGCGCGTGCACGGCTTCGATGCGGACCGGCAGGGCGGAGCGCGCGGCGTCGAGCCAGAACGAGCGCGTCTGCGGCACGACGATCTGCGACACGTTCGGGAGCAGCGGTGCCGCGTGCTCGGCGGCGAAGCCGGGAGTCTGGGCACCCGCTCCCGCACCGGCGAGCAGCGCGGCGAGGACGGGGCCGAAGGCGGTCGGGGTTCTGGTCATGGCGGTCCTTTCGCGATGTGCCCATTCGACGCCGGAGCGGCCGCCCCCTGCGTAAGCGGCGCGTAACGGGCGCCGCGCGGTCGCCGGTCGGGATGCTGACGCGTGCGGTCGCGCGGCGCGCGGCTACAGTCGGCGGCTCCGGAGCCACGACCCCATGGACGACCCCCTGCTGCGCTGGCGCGCCGAGTTCCCGATCGTCGAGCGCACCAACTACCAGATCAGCAACTCGCTCGGCGCGATGCCGACGCGCGCGCGCGGCGCGCTCGCCGAGTACGCCGACCTGTGGGACGCGCGGGGCGTGCGCGCTTGGGGCGACCGCTGGTGGAACCTGCAGTTCGAGTTCGCGGCGCTCGTCGAGGATCTGCTCGGCGTCGATCGCGGCACCGTGTCGATGCACCAGAACGTCGCGATGGCGTCGCAGGCGATCCTGAGCTGCTTCGACTTCCCCGCCGAGCGCAACCGGATCGTCTACACCGATCTCAACTTCCCGTCCGTGATGTACCTGTACGAGCAGCAGGTGCGCCGGGGTGCGGAGATCGTGCGGGTGCCGGCCGCGGCGGACGGCGTGACCGTCGACCTCCAGAGGCTGTGCGACGCGATCGACGAGCGGACGCGGCTCGTGCCGATCAGCCACGTGCTGTTCCGCAGCGGGTTCATCCAGGATGCGCGGGCGGTCGTCGAGCGCGCGCGCGCGGTCGGCGCCTTCGTGATCCTCGACGTGTTCCAGTCGGTCGGGGCCGTGCCGCTGCACCTGCGCGACTGGGGCGTGCACGCGGCGGTCGGCGGTGCGCTGAAGTACTGCTGTGGCGGCCCCGGCAACTGCTTCCTCTACGTGCACCCGGACGAACGCGCGGCGTTGCTGCCGGGCTTCACCGGCTGGGCTGCGCACAAGAACCCGTTCGCGTTCTCTGCGGACGGCCAGGACTTCCGCGACGACGGTGGGCGGTTCCTCAACGGCACGCCGAACGTCCCGGCGCTGTTCGCGGGGATCGAGGGCGTGCGGATCGTGCACGAGATCGGCGTCGACGCGATCCGCACGAAGAGCCTGCGCGTCACGCAGCAGGTGATCGATCGCTGCGACCACCACGGCTTCCTGCTCCGCTCGCCGCGCGGCGCCGCGATTCGCGGCAACCACGTGTCGATCGACGTCCCGCACGGCTACGAGGTCTGTCAGGTGCTCAACGCGCGCGACGTCGTGTGCGACTTCCGGCCGGGTGCGGGAATCCGGCTGAGCCCGCACTTCTACACCGATGTCGCGGAGGCCGTCGCCGCGGTCGACGCGATGGCCGAGGTCCTCGAGACGCGCGAGTACGAGCGCTACGTCGGGCAGGAGCGGAAGCCGGGATGAGCCGCCGCATCTGGGACGTCTCCGAACCGCTCTCGCCGGCGACGGCCGTGTTCCCGGGCGACACGCCGTTCAGCCAGGACTGGGTGCTGCGCATGGACGAGGGTGCGTCGTGCAACGTGTCGACGATCCAGCTGTCGGTCCATTGCGGCACGCACACCGACGCCCCGCTGCACTTCGATCCGGCCGGCCGCCCGATCGCCGACGTGCCACTCGAGGCCTACCTCGGCCGCTGCCGCGTGCTCGACGTGCGCGGCCAAGGTGACCCGCGGCTCGTCCCGGCGTCGGCACTGACCGCCGAGGCGCTCGCCGGCGTCGAGCGTCTGCTGCTGCGGACGCGACCCGATCACGACCACACGGTGTTCGACCCCGCGTTCACGGCGCTGGGGCCCGCGGCCGCGGCCGCAGTCGTCGCCGCGGGCCTGCGCCTCGTCGGCATCGACACGCCGAGCATGGACCACGCCACCTCGAAGGAGCTCGAGGCCCACCGGATCCTGCACCGCGGCCACGTCGCGATCCTCGAGAACCTCGACCTCCGCGGCGTCCCGCCCGGCGACTACGAGCTGATCGCCCTCCCGCTCCGCATCCTCCACGGCGATTCCTCCCCCGTCCGCGCGATCCTGCGGGACCTCTGATCCTCTGGGCCCGCTGACGTCGGATCGGCGCGACTCCCGATCCGTACCGGGTCCGATTTCCACGACTCGCGGCGGATACGCTCGACGCCGCATGAAGCGACCGATCAACCCTGCCGAGCTCGCGGATCCCGTCGGGTTCTCGCACGGCTGGCTCGTCGAGCACGGCCCCGTGCGCACGCTGTATCTCGCTGGCCAGTGCGGCTACGACCGCAGCGGCCGGGTCGAGACGCCCGGCGACCTCGTCGCGCAGATGGAGCGCGCGATGCGCAACGTCGGCGTCGTGCTGCGCGAGGCGGGCATGGACTTCTCGGATCTCGTGCAGCTCAACTTCTACGTGACCAGTCGTGACGACTACGCGACCGCCCGCCGAGCGTTCGGGAGGACGTGGAGGGAGCTGTGCGGGCGCCACTACCCGGGCATGGCCATGTTCATGGTCGCCTCGTTGCTCGACGAGGAGGCGCGCATCGAGATCCAGGGCATCGCCGCGCAGTAGCGCTGCCCGGCTTCCGTCACGAGCCGTCGCCGCCGATGAAGCGGCGGAGCATCTCGCCGACGAGCGCCACCGCCAGGACCTTGGACGTCTCGGAGTCGCGTTCGAGCGGGTAGGCGACCAGATACCACGGGTAGCGCTTGGCCACGTTGCGGCGGAACATCGGGCAGCCGAACACGTCCTTCAGGCCGTAGCGGACGCTGTCGAAGTACCCGAAGTACTCCTCCGTCTCGAAGCCGTACATGCGCGCGGCAGACTTGATGTCCGCTTCGAGGACGACGATGGGTCGGTCGTGAGTCAGGATGTCGCGGGCACCCTGCAATGCGTGCAGCTCACCGCCCTCCAGGTCGGCCTTGATGAACGCGACGGCCCGCTCGCGCGTCCTCAACAGCTCGTCGAGTGTGTGGACCGGAGTCTCGATCGGTCGCACGCTCGTCTCGCGGCCGTAGCGGGGGCGCTGGCGGAGCCCGCTCCAGCCGACGAGTTGCTCGGCGACGAAGAACTCCGCCGTGCCGCTGGTGTTCGACAGCGCACACTCGTGCACATCGACCCGCGTCAGGACATCGCGCGCCGCGAGGTTCTTCCGCAAGGTCCGCGCGCTCGACGGCACCGGCTCGAAGGCCACGACCCGTCCTGCGGTGCCGACCGCCTCTGCCATCGGAGCCGTGTGGCGGCCGACGCACGCGCCCATGTCGACCGCGAGTGCGCCGTCGCGCAACCAGGTCCGGTAGACCCGCTCGATGATCGCCTCCATGAAGTCGGCTGCGGCCTTCGCGTCGAGTGACGCGAACCGCTGATAGACGCCGTCGAGGGCCTTGTCGATGCGTTCTGCGTTCATGACCTGATCTCCCTGATCTCCCCGGTTTCCTTCGCTCCGAACGGTCGACGGAGCTGCCCGCTGGGCAGAGTGGAGTCCCCACTCGATCCCACGAGTCGACGCGCCGCGACGTCCGGGCGCCCTCGATGCTCAGTCGGACGGTCGGATGCGTGCCCGTACGACCAATGCGCGACCCGGTCCCAGCAAGCCGGTCGCGGAGCGCACCAGCTCGGCGCGGCCCTCGGCATCCAGCTCGAGATCCTCGACGAGCCGCATGGTCCGGACGACGGGTTGCTCGAGCGTCACCACGTCCTGCGGCATCCAGACCGACGGTGGCCGGCTGTCGTCGGTGACGTTCGCGAGCGCCTGCACCGCCGCATTGATGCGGGTCGTCATCTGCCGCAGCTCGACCAGGCGTTCGACCTGCAGGCACAGATTCACGGTACCGAGACGACCGCCTTCCACGCGGTCGACGCGCACGGTGGCGAACCAGCCGTCCTCGCACGGGCGCGTCTTCGGATCCGGTATGCGTGCGGACTGCGCGACCTCGACGTCGAAGTCGTCCAGGTAGCTCTGCTCACGCGCGCTCGCGAAGCAGGCCGGCAGCTCGGCGAGCACGTTGCCGCGCAGCCTCGCGAGGGGTCGTGCGTCCGTGGCGGCATCGGTGCCGACAGCGGCGAGCGGCACGTCGAATACGTCGATCTCGACGTCGACCGGGAACAGCAGCGCGTCGATGCGCTGGTCGATGGTCCGGCCGAGGCGAGCGCCAGCGGCGTCACCGCCGAGCACCAGGATGCCCCCTCCGGCGTCGCCGATCTCGAAGCAACGCACGCAGTCGCTGCCGTCCTCCGAGATCGACCACTCGACGGTCGCTGCCACCTCCGCCCGCTCGACGAGCTCCTCCGGCGGAGGGCGGCGGGCGCTGCGGAAGCCGAGGACCGGCGGTCCGAGCAACGGTGACCACACGATGCGTGGCTCGGCTCCGCGCGGGGCCGCGGGCGACCGCCACGTTGCTCGACAGGTCAGTCGAAGCAGCGCGCCGTCGAGGTCGCGCCACTCGTGCGTCGTGGGCTCACCGCGGCCGAGCCTGAACGCCAAGCCGGCCTCGTCGACGCGCGTGGCGATCCGGTCGAGCGGACCGAACTCGGTGTGCGGGCGGATGGGAGCGGTCGGGATCGGTCGTGCGCTGCGAGCGACGAGCTCGACGACGACTTCGTCGCGGAACGGCAGCGGCCGTGCGCGCGCGGCGATCGACGTGCCGTACGAGAGCCGATGCTCGATCGGATTGGCCGTCGCAGCGGACTGCGCGATCTCGACGTCGAAGTCCCGCAACACCTGACGGTGCTCGACGTCCGCCAGGGTCCTCGTTTCGCCGTTGGTGAAGCGCAGCGTGCCCTGCAGGAGCAGAGCGGTCTCGGCGTCGGTCAGCCGTTCCAGCGTCAGCTCGAGATCGATCGGCCCGGGCAGCATCTCCCGCAGGCGCTGGAGCGTGGTCGTCACCTGCTCGGGATATGCCGTGCGTAGCCCGATGTGCTCGCCGAGCTCGACGAACGACAACGAATCGTCGTGGGCACCGCGCATCGCCTCGATCGACGCCGACAGCGAGTCCGCCGTCAGCCGCCCGCGCGGCTCTTCGTCCGAGCCCTGGTCGAAGGCGCGCGGCAGCAGCGCCGACTCGCCGTGGATCGCGTGCCACGGGAGGGTCTCGTCGTCGCCGCCGAACTCGAGGCCCGAGAACGACCGGTGAACCCAATCCGTGCCGTCGTCCAGCGCCCGCCGGGCGCGCGGTGCGAGCAGGTCGTCGACGAGGAGCGTCGGCTGCTGGGCGGGCAGTGCGCCGGTTGCGAGCGCGGCGACGGCGAGGATTGCGAGGGGTCGGGGCATGGCGCTGGCTCCGGGCCGACCATAGCGCCACGCCACGAGAGTGTCGGTCATGCGGGGGCTCACTCGGGAGCCATGCCCGGCGTCCGGGCGAATAACCCGGACGAGGATCGGCCGGGGATCCGGCTCTTCACCGACTCGCTCGGTTGCGCGCGGGTTCCCGATCGCGACGATCCCGACGACGGACCCGGACGCGACGGCGTGGCCGGATCCGACCAGGAATCCAGGCATGACTCCGACGCAGCTTCATCGTGGTGCGCGCGCCGCGCTCCTCTCGATCGGTCTCGCCGTGGCGGCGGCCCTGCCCGCAACGGCGCAGGATGCCGAGCCAGGCACGACCTGGTCGCAGCACTTCCGATCGCTCGACCCGCAGACCGGGCGCGTCACCGTGCAGGGCGGCAAGGCGACCATCGACGTCCCCGACGGCTGGCACTACCTGCAGCAGCGCGGGGCTCGGAACATCGTCGAGGAGGTGTGGGGCAATCCGCCCAACCCCGACACCCTCGGACTGCTGACGCCCCCCGGCTTCGAGTCGGATGCCGAGGGCACGCCGACGTGGGCGATCATCGTCAGCTACGACGACGAGGGCCACCACGACGACAGCGACGCCGGGAGCATCGACTACGACGAGCTGCTGAAGGCGATGCAGGAGGCGACGCGCAATGGCAATGCCGCGCGGCGCAAGGCCGGCTACGAGGAGCTCGAGCTGGTCGGCTGGGCGGAGCGTCCGCACTACGACTCCGCGGGCAGGAAGCTCTACTGGGCCAAGCACCTCCGGTTCGAGTCCGGCGAGTCGTTGAACTACGACATCCGCATCCTGGGGCGGCGCGGCACGCTGGTGCTGCAGGCGGTCGCGGGCATGCCGGAGCTCGGCGAGGTCCGCGAGGCGACGCAGCAGCTGCTGCCGGCGGTATCGTTCGTGCAGGGCGAGCGCTACGAGGACTACCAGGAGGGCGTCGACCCGCTGGTCGCCGGCGGCATCGGCGTGCTGATCGGCGGCAAGCTGCTCGCCAAGGGCGGACTCCTGAAGGTCCTCGCGGGGCTCTGGAAGCCGATCGCGCTCGGCCTCGCCGCGCTCGGGGCCTTCGTCGCCCGGCTTCTCGGGCGCAGAAAGTCCGCGCAGGAGCCGACCGCGAGCGCGTGACGGGCGCTCAGCGCCCGCCGCGCTTCCAGTCCGGCAGCCGGCCGGGCGTCGCGGGTGCTCCCGCGCGCTCCAGCTCCCGCTCGATCGCGGGCAGCTCCTCGATCGCGATCCGGCGCAGGTCGGCGAGCAGCGGCTCGAACGCGTCGGCCGCGTGCCGGTAGGCGTCGCGCTCGGTGCGGGTCGGTGCGGACGTCGTGTGGAGCTGTGCGGAGGCGATGTTCTCGACGCGCTCGCTGATCGCCATCGGCGCCTGCCCGTTGCGGTCCGAGATCGTGGAGTCGCCACGCAATGCGATGCGCAGCGCCGCGAGCTCCGCATCGAGCGCCCGCAGTCGCTCCAGCAGGGCCGGGTCGGCGGCGCCGGTGTCGCGGACCGCGACGCGCGCGTGCTCGACGCGGCTCCGCAGGTCTTCCAGCGCGTCGCTCGCCATGCGGGTCGCGCGGCGCAGTTCGACGACCTGGCGCTGGAACTCGAGCACCGCGGCCCGATCGGCTGCGCCGAGCGTCGCCAGGTTCAGCGGCGCGACTTCGAGTGCGACCGGGCCGGCCAGCGACTCCGTGCGGCCGTCGGTGATCGCCTCCAACGTCGCCGTGAACGTGCCGCCGAGGACGAGCGGGCCGGCGTCCGGCGGCCCCCAGGGCGACGGCTCGTCGGCGCCGAGCACGACCGCGGTCGCGCGCGGGTAGCGCAGGTCCCAGGCGATCCGGTGCAGCCCGGCGGTGCGCGGTCCGGGCACGCGCCGCACGACCTCGCCGGCAGCGTCGCGGATCGTGACGAACACCTCGGGCGCCACCTCCTCGTCCTCCGCGCGCAGCTCGGCGTAGCCGGGGTAGGGATGGCTCGAGCCCGCCTCGCGGGCGGCGCGCTGGGCCTCCTCGCGGCGCTCGCGACGGGTCTTCAGACCGTCGCGCAGGTGGTACGTGAGCACCGCCCCGAACGGAGGGTTGGGCGCCGTGAAGTAGGTCGAGCCCTGCGCGCCGAGACCGTCGTTCATGCCGAGGCGCGAGCCCGGCACGTAGAGCGGGGCGGGGCGCGGCGCGAACAGCACGGCTGGCTCGCCGAGCCGTTCGGCCGACACCGTGCGCAACGGCGAGTAGTCGTCCAGGATGTAGATGCCGCGGCCGAACGTGCCGACCACGAGGTCGCTCTCGCGCCGCTGGATCTCGAGGTCGCGCACGGCGATCGTCGGCATGCCGCCGGTCAGCTCGATCCAGTGCGCGCCGCGGTCGATGCTGAACCAGACGCCGAACTCGGTGCCGCAGAACAGCAGGTCCTCGTCGGCGTGGTCCTCGGCGATCGCGTAGACGACGTCGCGCGCCGGCAGATCCGACGCGATCGATCGCCATGTCGTGCCGCGGTCGTCGCTGACCAGCAGGTAGGGCGTGAAGTCCCCGTTCTTGTGGTTGTCGAACGCGGCGTAGACGCGGTCGGCGCTGTGCCACGAGGCCTCCAGCCTGCTGACGTAGGTGCGCTCCGGGACGCCGGGGAACGACTCGATGCGCCGCCAGCTCGCGCCGCCGTCGGCGGTCGTGTGCACCAGTCCGTCGTCGGTGCCCACCCAGAGGATGCCGGCGTCGAGCGGCGATTCGGTCAGCGCGACGCTGTTGCCGTACACCGACGTCGAGGCGTCCTTGGCGACCGCGTCGACGTCCTGCACGCGGCCCATGACCGGCAGCGTGTCGCGGTCGATGCCGCGCGTCAGATCGCCGCTCACCGCGACCCACGAGTCGCCGCGGTCGTCACTGCGGAACAGACGGTTCGCACCGAAGTACAGCCGCGTCGGTACGTGGTGGCTCAGCAGCAGCGGCGAGTCCCAGTTCCACACGATCGGCGGATCGCCGGGGGCCTCGCGCGGCTTGATGTCGGTGTTCTCGCCGCTGCGGCGGTCGTGGCGGACGAGCCCGCCGTACTGCCATTGCGTGTAGACGAGATTCGGGTCGGTCGGGTCGACCTGCGCCTCGTAGCCGTCGCCCCCGACCGTCACGAACCAGTCGTCGTTGGTGATGCCGGCGAGGCTCGTGGTGCGCGACGGCCCGCCCATCGAGTTGTTGTCCTGCGTGCCGCCGTAGACGTTGTAGAACGGCGCCGCCTGGTCGGCGCTGACCTTGTAGAACTGCGCGACCGGCAGGTTCTCCTTGAAGTCCCAATGGGCGCCGCCGTCCCACGACTCGTAGAGCCCGCCATCACCGCCGACGATCAGGTGCCGCGAGCCGCGCGGGTCGACCCACAGCGCGTGGTCGTCGACGTGCCGGTGCAGATTGCCGAGCCGCTGCCAGGTCCGGCCGGCGTCGCGCGACACGGTCGTCCAGGTGTCCAGGCAGTAGACGGTGTCGGCGTCCGCGGGATCGCAGACGAGCTCGTGGTAGTACTGCGGGCTGCTCGCGACCTTGTCGCTCTGCTTCTGCCAGCTCTCGCCGCGGTCGGTCGAGCGGAACGTGCCGCCCTCGCCCCGCTGCGCCTCCACGATCGCGAAGAGCACGTCGGGGTCGACCGGCGAGACCGCGAGGCCGATGCGACCCTTGTCGACGCCCGGCAGCCCGCGCTCGATCTTCCGCCAGCTCGCGCCGCCGTCGGTCGACTTCCAGATCGTCGACTCCGGGCCGCCGTCGATCAGCGTCCAGACGTGCCGGCGGCGCTGGTAGGAGCTCGCGTAGGCGACGTCCGGATCGCGCGGGTCCAGGTGCACCTCGTTGATCCCGGTGTCGTCGCTGACGTGCAGCACGCGGGTCCAGCTCGCACCGCCGTCGACCGTCTTGTACAGGCCGCGGTCGCCGCCGCTGCGCCACAGCGGGCCCTGCGCGGCGACCCACACGACGTTCGAGTCGCGCGGATCGATCGCGATGCGGCCGATGTGCTCGCTGTCGTGCAGGCCGACGTTCTCCCAGGTGTCACCGCCGTCGCGCGACCGGTAGACGCCGTCGCCCCAGCTCACGCTGCGCTGGCTGTTGTTCTCGCCGCTGCCGACCCACACGACGTGGCGATTGCCCGGATCGATCGCGACGCAGCCGATCGAGAACGAGCCCTGGTCGTCGAACACGGGCTCGAACGTCGTGCCGTTGTCGACCGTCCGCCAGACGCCGCCCGACGCGACGGCGACGAACCAGCGTGACGGCTCGACCGGATCGACCGCGACGTCGGCGATGCGTCCCGAGCACAGCGCGGGGCCGATGCCGCGCAGCTCGAGTGCCGCGAACGTGGTGGCCGTCAGCGGGTTCGATGACGGATCGGTGGGGGCGTCCTGGGCGCAGAGGGTCGCGGCCAGCGCCACGAGCGCGACGGGTAGCGGTTGCTTCATGAGGCGTTCGGCATCTGGGACGCCCCGATCCTCGGTGACCGCCGGGTCGGATCAAGCGTCGACGCCGAGGATCGCCTCCAGGCAGGGCAGGCCGGCGTCGAGGAGCTGCTGCATTCCCGCGGCATCCGCGATCCAACCGAACACCCACAGCTCGGCCGACGGACCGATGTCGAACAGGCGTCGCTTCGGGCGCAGGTGCAGGCGCAGCCGGCCGAAGCGCTCCAGGAACGGCTGCAGCAGCGGGCGCCAGGCGGCGTCGACGCCAGCGAGGTCGCCGTCGCACACCGCGATGCGCTTGCGCGGCACCAGCCCGGCGACCGCGAGCTCGTCGCCGACGATCGCGATCCGCGTGTAGCGATCCGCGCTGTAGCGCGACTTCGCGATCGCGCGCAGGTCGAGCAGCACGTGACCGAGCGGATGCTCGAGCACCAGCCCGTGCTCGCCCAGCCCCATCGGGATCACGCGAGCGCCGAGCACCTCCGCGAGCTCCTCCATCGCGCGCCGCCGGCTCGCGGTGACCTTGCGCACGATCAGCCAGGCGAGGCCGAGCGTCAGCGCCAGCGTGCCGACCATCACGGCGAGCACGATGCCGAGCACGCCGGGCTCGATGCCGCGCTCGCCCTCGGCGGCCGCCAGGGCGATGCCGGCCCCGCACAGCACGAGCGTCAGCACGGCGACGAAGACCGCCAGCCGCGATCCCGTGCGTGGGATCGCTGCCGGCCGCTGCCAGGCATCGTCACGAGTGATGGCCATGGGACTCCTTGCGCAGGCCGATCGTCCGCGGGCGGGTGACGATGCGGAAGGGCGAACGCGGAGCGGTTTTTCTCGTTCCGGGTTGCAGCCCGCGGGTGCGGACTGCGCGTCGAGTCGCGGTCCCCGTCGCCGCGACGGTGTCCGGGGGCCGTCCGGAGAAAGGAGCTCCTCGATGCCTCTCGATCGAATCGCGAACATCCCCGCGGCCGCCGTGCTGGCCGTCTGTCTCGCTGCACCTGTGGCCCCTGCCCAGCGGCAGCTCGCGTCGATCCACGGCGAGCACGCCGGTGCCGCGATGGGCCAGGCGGTCGCCGGCGTGCTCGGCGCGGGCGGCGCGAGCTACCTGCTGGTCGGCGCGCCGCACGCGAACAGCGCGACCGGCCAGCTCGACACCGGCACCGTCACGGTGCGCGCGTTCGCGAGCGGGCAGCTCGCGCGGGTGCCGGCGTTCTTCTTCCCGATCGCCGGCGCGAGCACCGGCGATCGCTTCGGCAGCGTGCTCGCGCCCGGTGGGGCGGGGCACTTCCTGGTCGGTGCTCCGGAGGCGGACCCGCCGGGCCTGACCGATGCGGGTCTCGCGATGCGGATCGACGCGTCGACCGGCGCGCGCGGGCCGACCTGGAACGGAACGGTCGCCGGCGGGCTCGGCGGGACGGCAGTGGCGTGGCTCGGTGATCTCGATGGCAACGGCACCGACGATATCGCTTTGGGGCAGCCAAATACGGACTTCGTCTACCGAAACTACCCGTGCTATGGATACCCTTGGTATGCGAGTGGCCGCATCCAGGCATTCTCCGTTACCGCACCTGCTGTTGCATACTCCACGGTGGTCGGTGTCACGTGGGACTGCGACGGTGAGTACCTCGGCACGGCATTGGCGCCTCTCGGCTCGATCGCGTCCGGCAGCCTGCCGGTGTTCCTCGCTGGCTCGTCAAAGCGGAGTCGCGTGCGAGTCCTCGGCTGGGATACCAGCAACTCGCAGCTGGTGCAGATCCGCGAAGATGCGGGCCCGTCGACCTTCGGCACCTGCGTCTGCGCGGTCGGCGACCAGGATGGCGACGGCTTCCCGGATTACGCCGCCGGAGCGCCCGGCGCGCGCGAGGTCCAGATCCGCAGCGGTGTCGACGGCACGTTGCTGCGCCAGTTCGTCAGCGTCGTGCCGGACTTCGGACGAGCGATTGCCGACGTCGGCGATCAGGACGGCGGTGGGAGGGACGATCTCCTGGTCGGCGCACCCGCCGCGGACTCCGACGACGGCGCCGCGTTCGTGTTCTCGGCCGAGACGGGCCGGCTGCTCGCCGTGATGCAGGGCAAGTTCGCGGGCGAGCGCTTCGGCACCGCCGTCGCGGCGATCGCGGACTGGACCGGCGACGGAGTGCCGGAGCTCGCGGTCGGTGCGCCCGCTGCCGACGTGCCCGACGGCCAGGGCGGCACGTGGACGGGCGCCGGCCGCGCCGCCGTGTTCACGCTCGACTGCCGCGGCGTGTGCCACGGCCACGGCTGCGCACCCGCCGGCACCAGCGGGATCGTGCCGACGATCAGCCAGCCGCGGGGCCCCGCCTGGCCCGGCAATGCGCGGTTCCGGGTCGGTGTCGTCGGCGTGCCGCCGGCGACCCAGGCGATCCTGTTCCTCGGCCTGCAGCAGCTCACGCCGCCGATCCAGCTCGACTTCCTCGGCATGACCGGCTGCGAGTACCGGATCGCCACGTTGACGGCCCCGGCGGTGTCGACCGTCTCGCCGACGACCGCTCCGGTCGCCGGGCACGCGTATTCGCAGGTCACGATTCCGATCGACCCGGCGGTCCCGGTGGGCGCGCAGCTCGAGGCGCAATGGTATGTCCTCGATCCCGCGATCCCCGGCACGCTGTCGGCCGGCATGACCGTGGTGGTGGCGCCACCGCCCGGACTGTGATCCGGCGACGCGGCGATCCGGCGACGCGGCCGGTGCGGCACCGACTACTGCGCCGGCTCCCCGCTCCCGTCGGGAGGCGCAACCGTGAGAGCGGGGCCGACGTAGCCCAGGTCGTCCTCGGCGATCTGCCTCCAGAGCAGCAGCGGATCCCAGCGATCGAATTGCAGGATCGGTATCCAGCCCCAGCTCGCGTTGACCGCGTGGATGCCGAGCTCCTCACCGGCCGCGACGTCGACGTCCAGTCGCCGCAGCTCGGCGTCGCGATTCAGGCACCCGTTGGAGAGCCAGGCCATCGCGTGCGGCCCGGGCGCCACGTCGACGAACGTGAACGTGCTCGGCTCGAAGTCGGTGTGCACTGCGCCGTCCACCGCGAGGCGCCCGCTCGCTGCCGTCGCGACGAGCACGACGCGGGACATGCCGGCCGGCACCGGCGGGATGCGCTCCTTCATCTGCGCATAGGGGATTCCGTAGCTGCAGGCAGTGCCGCCGAGCGCCAGCAGGCACGCGAGTGTGGTTCGTCTCATGGCTCTCCTCGTGGGTCGTCGGTCCGGCGGAGATCCACGTGCACGGTGTCCGGCTCGAGGTAGTAGCTGCCCCCGGAGGCCTCGTCTACGAGCACGCCGATCATGTTCAGCGTCAGCAGGTTCAGCCACACCCACCCGCTGATGTGGCGCTCGAGCTCGACGACCGCCGTCGGTCGGTCCGCATGCGAAATGCGCAGCACGTGCGGGCGATCGCGGGACAGCTCCAGCTCACAGGGCGTGGTGCCGCGGGCCTCGCCGTCGACCGTCACGGTCGCACCCGTCGGCTCGCTCGAGACCGGGATGCTCTGGGTGTCGCCGTTGACGATGGTGGCGCACGAGCTGCCTACAGCCACGCACGCGACGGCGAGCCAGCGAGCTCCCGGTCGAGTGCCCTGGTGAATGCCCCGGCGAGCGGGGACATCTGCGGATTCCATGGTCATCGGGTCGCAACGCGCAGGAGCGCGTCGGATCCTGCAACGGTTTCCCGACGCGAGCTTGCACCGGTTCCCGCGCCCACCCCTCGCCGCGTGCCGGACGGCGCCGGTAGCCTGTCGATCCAATGGCCTTCACCGGCACCGAGATCGTCGAGACCGAGCGCTTCGTGATGTTCTGGAAGCCGCCGGCGGTGTTCAGCCAGTGGACGCCGTCGCGGTTCGAGGTCGACGGCGTCGGCTACAGCCACGCCGAGCAGTTCATGATGGCCGAGAAGGCGCGGCTGTTCGGCGACGAGGCGATGCTCGCGAAGATCCTCGCGAGCGACGACCCGCGCGAGCAGAAGCGGCTCGGGCAGGCGGTGCGGGAGTTCGACGAGGCGACCTGGGTCGCGCAGCGGCTGGCGATCGTCGTGCGGGGCAACCTCGCCAAGTTCGGGCAATCGGAACGGCGGCGCACGCTGTTGCTGGCGACCGGCGATCGCACGCTGGTCGAGGCCTCACCGGTCGATCGGATCTGGGGCATCGGGCTGCGCGCCGACCATCCCGACGCGCAGCAGCCGAGCCGCTGGCGTGGGCTGAACCTGCTCGGTCAGGCGCTGATGGCGGTCCGCGAGCAGCTCGCGTGACGCCTGCCGGCGGAGTCGACACGAAAATGCGACGCCCTGGGATCCGCGGTTCCGGGCGTCTCGAAGGCCCCGGGTCTTTGCGCGGCGACCGGAGTCCCCGACCATGGTCCCACCGGATGGTCGCCCTCGACGGGTGGGCACGCCGGTTCCGCCCCGCCTCCCAGCCCCGTTCCGATGTCTTCCCCGAGAGTCTCGCGCGCGGCCTTCGGTCTGCTCGGCGGCGCCATCGTCCTCGCGATTGCGCTGGTCTCCGTCCTCGGCGATGGCTCGGGCGAGCCTCGCCCTCTCGATCTGGCCGCCGCGTCGGCCTCGCCCGGCGACGCTGCGCTCGCCGGCGAAGCGCGCTCCGCGCTGCTCGGCGCGACGCGTCCCGCGGGGCATGCGCCGGTCGAGGCCGCGGCGCGCACGGCGGTCGAGCCGGTGCGCGGCACGGATGGTCCGCGCCTGACCGTCGTCGACGCGGCGACCTCGCTCGCGGTCGCCGGTGCCGAGGTGTTCCTCGCCGAGGAGCGGGTGATCCGCTCGCTCGCGCGGTGGGGCCGCGGCTGGGGTGCCGGCTGGCTCGAGCGCCTGGAGGACACGGCGCAGCGCGTCGTCGCCGATGCCGCGGGGCAGGTGCGGCTGCCGCCGGTCGAGGCGCGGTTGTTCGTCGCCGCGCGCAGCGGCGGTCTGTTCGGCGTGACCACCGTGCAGCGCGACGACAGCCAGCCGATCGTCCGCCTCGTGCGCGACGAGACGCTGACGGTGCGCGTCGTCGACGGCCGTGCACGGCCGCGCGCCGGAGTGGAGGTCGCGCTGGCGGTCGATCGACTGCAGCGGCTCGAGCTGCAGGCGCGCGGTACGAGCGACGAGAACGGTCTGGTCGTGCTGTCGCACGTGCAGCTCTATCGCACCGAGCTGCCGCCGATCGACCCGACGACCGTCGCGCAGCTCGGCGACCTGCGCAATCGGATCGTCACGCTCGAGGATCTCGCGCGGTTGCGGCGTGACGGCGCGAGCCGTCTCGACGACACGCTGCGCCGTGAGCTCGGGCAGGCGCGCGACGCGCTGCGCGAGATGGGAATGGCGGTGCGCGGGCGGATGCGCGAGCAGCGCGAGGTATCGGGCAACTCCGCGCTGCCGCGGGATCTCGCCGACTTCGTCATCGCGGCGCGCTCGCCGCAGCTGACGCCGCACGTGCTGCGCGTCCCGGCCGACGCCGTGCCCGAGCGCATCCTCGAGCTGCGCATCGGCGACCTCGGCGCGGTCGTCGTTCGCCTCGTCGGGCCGGACGGCGAGCCGCTGTGGACGCCGTGTCGCGTCGAGCTCGCGCGCAGCGGTGCGAATCCACTGCCGGGCACCGTCGACCCGGCGCTGGTCGAGGGGCTCGCCCAGGTGTCGAGGATGCGCGCCGACAAGCCGGTCGGCGAGGCCGAGGTCCGTTTCGCACCGGTCGGTGCGGGGGTGCTCCTCGACGTCGCGGTGCGGTTCGCGGACGACGACTTCGCGTTCGAGCAGAAGGGCCTGAGCGGCCCGCTGGCGGACGAGGAGCGCGTGCTGGAGGTCGCAGTACCCGACTGGTTCGCCGTGCTGACCGGGCGTCTGGTCGGCCCGGACGGGAAGCCGTGGTCGGAGCTCGCGACCGAGTTGCTCGTCAGCGGTGCGCGCGGCCGCATCGAGGGCGAGCCGGTCACGACCGACTCAGCCGGCCGCTTCGAGCTCCCGATCCGGCTCCGCGAGCCGGCGGGGCCGTACGCGCTCGAGGTCCAGGCGCGCCTCGGCGAGCAGCCGCTCGGAGCGCTCGTCGCCGTGCCCGACCTGCAGACCGGCCGTCGCCAGGACATCGGTGACGTGCTGGTCGTCGCACTGCCGCTGCTCGCGAAGGGCACGATCGTCGACGACCGCGGCGAGCCGATCACCGGTGCCTCCGCGCAGCTCCAGCAGTTCCTGCCCGGCGCCGCCGAGCGCGGCGACTGGCGCGATGTCGCCTACGTGCGCGCGATCACCGCCGAGGACGGCGCCTACGCGCTCTACGGCCAGCCGCGCGACGGCGAGCTGCGCGTGCGCGCCATGGCGCGCGGCTACACGCGCGCGGAGTCCGGACCGCTGCCGTTCGGCGCGACGTTCGATGCGACGCTCGCACGACTCGGTGGCATCCTCGCGGCGGGCATCGCGCCCGACTGGCTGCCGCGCGGCGCGGTGCAGGTCGAGCTGCTGCGCGACGGCCGGCAGGTGCGGAGCGAAGATCTGCAACCGCGGCAGGACGGCGCCTTCCGCACGATGCTCGGTGGTCTGCCGCCGGGGATCTACGACCTGACCTGCACCTTGACCGGCATCGGCGAGCTGTTCGCGCAGCCGGGCATCGTCGTGGCGCCGGGCGACACGGTGCGCTTGCCCGAGGTCGACCTGCGCGACGCGGTGTTCCGCTACGAGGTGCGCGCGGTCGGAGCGGCCGGCCGGCCGTTGAGCGACCCGGGCTCGCCGCTGCTCGCGCAGGTCCGTGATCCGCGCGGGCAGCTCGGCTGGGCCGCGTTCCCATGGCGCGGCGACCGCGTCGAGTTCTACTCGTCGAGCCGGTCGGCGTCGGTCGTCGTGCTCGCCGCCGGGCACCGCCCCGCGCGCGCCGAGATCGCGCCGGGCGAGACGACGCTGACGGTCGTGCCGCTGCAGCCGATCGAGCTGTCGCTGCCCGGGCTCCGCGGGATGGTCGGGGACGCGCAGGTGCGCATCTCGCTCGTCTACGAGGGCGACACCGGCCTGCCGATGGAAGACCTGCGCGCGACGTCGCAGAGCCGCGGCGGCGACCGTGGCTACCAGCGCGCGGCGCTCGGCAAGAGCAGCGGCGCGTGGCTCGGCGACAACGACGTCGTGCGGATGCCGCTGATGCTCGACGGGCGTTATCGAGCGGTAGCGCGCATCGCGAAGCGCGGCCAGCGCGAGCGGGTGTCGGTGACGCTCGGGTTCGTCGACGCGGTCGTCAGCGGCAGCGACGCGCAGCGCGTCACCGTGGCTCCGCCGCCCGCCGTCGTCCAGCAGGCGCTGATCGAGCTGCAGTCGCGTTAGCAGGTCCGGTCACGTCAGCAGGCCTGCCCGCGCGGCCGCGATCAGCCGCCGGAGCGCGGTGCGGTGGCCGCCTTCAGCGCGTCGGCGCCGCCGACGATGGGCAATGTCAGCGAGGTCGCGTCGAGATCGACCGTGAGCTCGGTGCCCGGCGGTGGCCACAGCGTGAAGTCGCGGTCGCTCGAGAAGATCATCAGGCCGATGCGCTGGCCGGCCGGGATGATCTGGTCGTCCGGCTGCAGATCGAACGACAGCTCGTAGAAGCGGCCTGGCTCGAGCGGCTCGCTGTCGGTGAGCGACGCGTGGTTCTGCGGGTCGGCCCAGCCGCGCGTGATGATGTTGTCGAGGATGCTGCCGCGCTCCTGCCAGGGCAGCGACACGAGCCAGACCGACAGGTTCGCAGCGGGCTTGCTGCTCGCGAGCCGGATGCGGATCCGTGGCGTGCCGGACACGTGGACGGGCGCGGTCAGCGCCGGGGTCGCGAACAGTAGCCGGTGCTCCGACCGCTCGGCGCTCGCGAGCTCCGCGCCCGTCTGCGACACGTCGTCGACGAGCGTCTCGCGACCCTGGTCCGGCGCCGCGGCGGGCAGCAGGTCGCCGACGCCGTTCCCGCCCTTGCGCGGATGCAGCGACACGAGGGCGGCATCGGGATTCGGGTAGTCGGGATACGGCGTCGGATTGCTCATCCGGTCGCCCTCGCGGACCACCCACGCGACCGGGTCCTTCTCGACACCGTTGTCGATGCCGTAGAGGTAGTGCGTGAACCAGCGGTTCATCATGTCGAACGGCACCGAGCCGCCGTGGCCGCCCTGGTGCATCACGAGACCGGTCGGCACGCCGCGCGCCTGCAGGGCCTTGAAGATGCGGATGCTGTGCTCGGGCATCACGTTCCAGTCGTTGAAGCCGTGGCAGAGCAGCACTGCGGCGTGCACCTTGTCGAGCTGGTTCCCGTAGTCGCGGCCCACCCAGAAGTCATTGAGGTCGCCGGTCACGCGGTCGGCGCTCGCGGCGAGCACGCCGTCGCGGACCGCCGTGTTGCAGTGGGGTCGCCGCTCCGGGTCGCCGCTGTTGATGAAGTCGTAGAGGACGTCGATGTCCTCGCCCATCCAGCCGCCCGGATGACGCACGAGCCCGTTCGAGCGGTAGTAGTGGTAGTAGGAGGTGTTCGGGGCGATCGGCAGGATCACCTCGAGGCCCTCGACACCGGTGGTGGCGGCGGCGAGCGGCAGCGTGCCGTTGTAGGAGGCGCCGGTCATCCCGACCTTGCCCGTGCACCAATAGGCCTCGACCGTCTCCGAGCCGTCGGGGGTCGTGTAGCCCTTCGCACGGCCATTGAGCCAGTCCACCACGGCCTTCGGCGCCAGCGCTTCGTTGCTCCCGCCGCAGGTCGGGCAGCCCTGCGACAGCCCGGTGCCCGGTGACTCCGAGTGGACGACCGCGAACCCGCGCGGCACCCAGGTGCCGATCAGCGAGCGGGAGATCAGCGGTCGGTTCGTCTGGGCCTGGATCGACGGCGCGTGCTCGCGCGGCGGCGGCGGCGCGTCGACCTCCTGGTGCGGGTCCCAGAAGTAGCGACGGTCGGTCGACGACACGCCCGAGAAGTACGGGCTCGTCTCGTAGATGACCGCGACCTTCAGGCCTTCGGTGTCCGTCTGGCGGGGCCGCGTGACGTCGACGTGCATGCGGTCCGGTCGCCCGTCGTCGTCCGAATCGAACCCGGTCTCGACCCACAGGTCGTGCTGGATCCACTCCGACGGGTTGCGGAAGCCGTCGACGATCTGCGCCTGGCCGTCGACGAACCGGGGGAGCGTCGGCTCTTCGGACTGCTGGGCCGGTCCGACGGCCGGCCACAGGGCGAGTCCGAGAGCGAGGGCGACGAGTCGTCGCGAGGCAGCGACGAGCGTTCGCCGCGCGGGAGGTCGTTCGTGCATGTCGTTTCTCACCGGTACGCTGCTCGGCAGCATACGGCGAGCGCGGAGCCGGCGAGACCTCGATCGGCGGGCGCCCCGTTCGGCCCGGGGCGCCCGGCTGGCCCGGCTCCTACGAAGCGGCGCGCCTCACCGGCCGTAGCGGACCAGCAGCGCGTTCGTGAACGCGAGGTTGGAGGTCGTGTTCGGATCGAACAGCACGGTCTGGAACACGAGGTCGAGGAGGATGCTCGAGCCCGGCGACGGCGTGCTGAAGCGACCGTTCGCGTCCGCCGCCACCGGCAGCGTGCCGATGAAGCCGACGAACGACACCAGGTTGCCGCCGAGGATCGGCACGTCGGGGAGACCGGCGAACGAGACGGCCATCGCACCCGGGGCGCCCGGCTGCGCGCCGGCCAGGTAGTAGGTGCTGCTGTTGCCGACGCCGAGGCCGGTGCCGCACATCTCCGCGATCGCGTTGCCAGGACCCTGCGAGCCGAGGTTCTCCTGGCCAACGCCGCCGCGCAGCCAGAACGTGACGACGCTGTTCTGGTCGAAGCGCACCATCGGGTTGCCCTGGTTGATCGTATTGAACGTCGTCAGGCGGACCCAGTTGGTGGGCTGCAGGTTGATGAACTGGAAGTTGAAGGCGTAGGACGCCGTGCGCGAGGCGGTGTAGTTGTCGATCTCGGACGTGCTGCCCGTCTGCAGGAAGCCAGCGGTCGAACCCGAGAAGCTCGGCTCCTGGAACATCACCTCGGCACCGTCGGCGTAGCCCTGGAACGTGCCGAACGTCGTCGTCGTCGGCGAGCCGCCCGCCGGTGTGATCGTGTCCGCGACGTCGTCGACCCAGATGCTGATCGGGTCGAGGATGCCCTGCGAGTTCAGGATACGGATGTGCTCGAGCGTGCCGAAGCCGCCGTCGAGGATGCCGTTCGCCGTCGAGCCGGCGAACGACGTGATCGGGTCGGTCGCCAGGTTGAAGGTGAACTGCTGCCAGGTGCCGTCGAGGACCAGCGTCTGGCCGTCGCGGTTGATGAACTCGATGCCGCCGGTCGCGCCACCGTTGTCACCGATGTTCGTGAACACGCCACCGGACGCACCGGTCTCGCGGACGCCGATGGAGATCTGGACCGTCGGGGCCTGGGCCGACACTGCGGCAGCGAGGCCGAGGACGAGGAGGGTGCTGCGGAGATGAGTCATGGATTGCGGATCCGTTCTGTTGCGTGAGGGCTGTTGCGTGAAGGGACGTGCGGTCCGGGACCACGGATCGCGGCACGAGCGGATCAGGAGCAGGCGAGCCGTGGCGAGCGGAGATGATTGTAGCGGCGCAGTGCAAGGCTTCGAGGGGGCTGCGAACTCCCGCCGTACGCTGCAGGGCAACGCGAGTGTGGCGCGGCAAGCTCTCGGTGGTCGCACCGGCACGACCGCGGCGCCGCCGATTGCCGCGCCCGGTGGCACGGTGAGATGCGGTCTGCGTACGGCAAGTTCGGCGCGCGATCACCGTGCGCGTCGCGCGGACCGTTGCCACGGGCGGTCGCGGTCGGTCGGTCCGGGCATCACCGACCGAGGCGGGCGCGGACTGCGTTGGTGAACGCGAGGCCCAGCGGTGTGCCGGTGTCGAGCAGCACGGTCTGCAGGACGAGGTCCGCGATGGCGTTCGCGCCCGGGAGCGAGAGGCTCAGGCGGCCCTGCGAATCGACCGCCACGCCCTCCGAAACGATGAAGCCGCCGAACGACACCAGCGTCCCACCGAGCACGCTGACGTCCGGCTGGTCGGCTAGAGAGATCGCGATCGCGCCGAGCGCGTTCGCCTCGCCACGCGCGACGTAGTAGGTGCTGGTGTCACCGGTGTTCAGACCGGTGCCGAACATCTCGGCGATCGCATTGCCGGGGCCCTGCGAGCCTGCGTTCTGCTGTGCCGTGCCACCGCGCATCCAGAACGTGATCACGCTGCCGTCGTCGAAGCGGACCAGCGGGTTCGCGCTGTTCGTCGCATTGAACGTCGTCAGGCGCAGCCAGCGGGTCGGGGTGCCGTCGACGAACCGGAAGTCCACCCGGTACGAGTTGGTACGGGACGCGACGAAGTTGTCGACGCCCGAGGTGCCGCCGGCGACGATGTTCGCGCTGGTGGAGCCCGAGAAGTTCGGCTCCTGGAACATGACCTCGGTGCCCTGCGCCCAGGTCTCGAAGTCACCGAACACGGTCGTCACCGGGGCGCCACCGGTCGGCGTGATCGTGTCCGCCACGTCGTCGATGCAGATCGTGATCGGCTCGGTGACTCCCGCCGAGTTGCGGATCCGGATGTTCTCGAGCGTGCCGTACGCACCCTCGAGAATGCCATTGGCGCTCGCACCCGCGAAGCCGGCCACGGGGCCGGCGGCGAGATCGAACGTGAATTGCTGCCAGGTGCCGTCGAGCACGAGCTGCTGGCCGTCGAGGTTGATCCACTCGATGCCGCCTACGGCACCGCCGTTGTTGCCGATGGCCGTGAAGGCGCCGCCGGCGAAACCGGTCTCGCGCACGCCGATGGAGATGTCGATCTGTGGTGCCTGGGCGGCGACGAGAGATGCAAGGCCGGCTGCGAGGATCGCGCTGCGAAGAGGGTTCATGTGAGGTCGGATCGGTTCCGATGTCGCGGAGGGGAGCGCCGATCGCTCCGGATTCGGCGCAGAATGACCCACGATGATAGTCGGGTCCTGCGCCCGCGCCGAGGGCGGATGACCCGTACGTTGCCGGGGGCGGTATCCGCTGCGGCGATCAGTGATTGCCCGGATCAGGTGGAGTCCGGAGTCGTCGGCGCACGTCCGGTGCGTCCGAGATCGCGTTGGCGTGGGTGTTTCCCTGGAGGGGGCGTCTGCCATTCGAGTTCGACACGCCACACCGGTCGTCGACGTCATCGAAGCGCGCCGGACCGTCGATGACCGCCGGCACCGACGAGGCGCCCGGCGACCTGCCGGGCGAGCCGGTGTCGTCGAACGGGCCGATGTCGGTCGTCGAGATTCCCGCGATCCGGTCCGATCGCCAATGGACCGTGTACAGCGCGATCCGCGTGATTGCGGCGACGGTCGACGACGCGAGCGAGCCTCGCGTTCGCGACCGTCAAGCGACGCCGTCGGCCCAGGCGCGTCCGAAGGCGTTTCGCAGTGCGTGGAGCGCGCCGTCCCGGGTCGCGAACACCGCGACGAACCGGTTCTTGTGGCAGAACCGCGCCCCGGCGACTCCGGTGACGGCTTCGAGATCGGAGTCGGTCAGCCCTGCCCAGGCGGCTGGCAACGGCAGCTTCTGCGCGAAGCTACCCGGCGCCGGTGGGATCGCGTAGATGCGCCAGCTGCCCTCCGCCGGGAACAGCACGAAGTCGGTCGGGTGCTGCGCGCCGCCGTGTTCGAAGTAGGCGGCCTTCCAGGGCAGGTAGTCGTGGAGGAACAGCGTGCGGCGGCCCGCGGCGCGCGCGTCGTCCATCGCGGTGCGCACGGCGTGCGCCGCGCGGCTGGTCTGCTCGACGCCGGCGCGGATGCCGCGGACGTAGTGCGCGACGAAGGCCACCGCGATCTCGAAGCGAGCGTCGAAGTCGGAGCCGTCACCGGGATCGTTGGTCAGCGAGCCGACGATGCTCGGCAGACACGGTACGCGCGGGTCCGGTTGCCGGCGGCCGTTGTCGACGTCGTCGACGTAGTCGACCAGCTCGAAGCGCAGTCGGGCGGCCAGCTCCGCGCTGACGTCCCCGTCCCGCTCGAGCCACGCGAGCACCATCCCCGCGGACGACAGCGGACCGTCGTAGTCCGCCTGATGGTGATCGAAGCGACGCGCCTCGGCGTCGAACCGGCCGCCGACGTCGACGACGACGTCGCAGCGCGCCAGCTCGTCGAGGTCGCGCGACCTGACGATCCGCGCCGCCGCGTCGACGAACACGCGTACCAGCGCGACCGCGAGAACGTCGTCCGCGTGGAACGACCCCGAATGCGTACCGATCGTCAGCCCCATCTGCAGCGCATTCTCGCCCACGCTGCCGATCCGTACCGCGGCCGTTTTCTACACTACGTTCGCCACAGCCAGCGCCGCCGCGTCGTCCACGCCGTCACGAACGCGAGCAGCGTCGTCTGGATCGCCCCCCACACGAAGCGCAGCCAGGACATCGTGATCGCCGCGTTTGCCAGCGCTCCCAGGCTCCGCGTTCGCTCCGCCCAGAAGAACAGCGGGAGCTCGCGGAGCGGGCCGAGCAGATTGCGGATCCCGGCGTAGGCGACCATCGGGTTCTGGCCGCTCCGGATCACCCAGCCGAGCGCGCTCTGATGGCCGTGGACGTCGACGACGATCGTCAGCGCGACGAGCGTCAGCATCGACAGCGCGGTCGTCACGAAGTAGTAGGCGAAGTACGACGGGTCCTTGCGGATGCCGCCGTGCACGGGTTCGAACAGCAGCCCGAGCGCCAGCCAGAACCCCGCCAGCGCGACGAGCGTGGCGACGAAGCGCTCGTGCGGCGCGCGCGGGCGCCGCACGAGCGCGCCGAGGCCCGCGAACGCGACCACCGCGAGCAGCGGGACGCGCCCGCTCATCGCCATCGTCCGCGGGTCGCGCCAGCCGTAGAGCGCAGCGGTCAGCGCCGCGACCGTCGCGAGTGCGGCGACCGCCAGCGCACCGAGCCGGACCCCGCTCCATACGGGTGTCGTGACGCGGCCCTCCCGCTCGCGCATCCATGCGAGCAGTCGGTCGCCGACCAGCGTCCCGGGCAGGACGACGAACAGGTACTTCGTCCAGTCGAACTCGTAGCAGAAGTTCAGTGGGATCGTCTCGCCGGAGCTGCCGACCCGCAGCGTCGCCGGGATCGTCAGCAGCTCCCGCAGCCAGCTGCCCGCGAGCATGCGCACGCCGTCCGGGTCGAGCGCCGGTCCTCCGGTCGGACCGACGGCTGGCGCGTCGGCTCGGTAGCACGCCAAGAGCGCGAACCAGATCGCCATCGCGCCGTACCGCCATGCCGGTCGATCGCGGGTGACGAGCCAGACGAGCGCGCCGAACACCGCCATGTTCGCGAGCACCAGGATGATGATGTCGCGATGGCGCACGACCGTGTGGAGGCTCCGCAGCGTCCACCATTCGTCCGCCGGGACGCGCAGCGTATAGAGCCACGCGCTCGCGCCCGCGATGCCGGCGATCCGGACCACGGCGCGGCGCCACGCCGCGACAGTCCGGGGCAGTCGGCAGTACACCGGGAACAACAGGCCGAACGCGACCAACGCCGCGAGATGGGCGCGCACGGCGCCGCTGGCCTCGGCGCGGTCGGCGAATCCCGTCGCGAGCCGCCACGGCGTCATCTGCTCCACGTAGACGGCGAACAACGCGAGCGACAGTCCGCGGGCGAGCGTGCCGGCCGCGATCCGCAGCGGTGTCACGCCCCGCTCGAGCCGCGGGCGCAGCGCGAGCGGGAACGCGGCACCCATCGCGAACAGGAACATCGGGAACACGAGGTCCACCCAGCTGATCCCCGGCCGCGAGTCGGCGCCGAGGTAGCCGATCCCCGGTGGCACCTGCGCGTGGAACATCCACGGTGGGAGTGGGTGCTCGCGATCGTGGAGCAGACCCGACAGGCACATCAGCAGGATCGCGATGCCGCGCAGCGCGTCGAGCGCCAGGGCGCGAGGGGCCCGGGGCTCGGACGGCGTTCCGCTGCCGTAGGAGGGGGTGTCGGGCATCGTGGGGGGTGAGGGAGGCCACCGACTATCGCGCCGCGGTCGCGTCGGCTCCAGCTCCGCGGGTCGCGTGGCGATCGCGCGCCGCACTCGACCAGCGTGACGGTGCCACTATCCTGCGCGGATGCTCCCGCTCGCGCTCCCCGTGCTGATCGCCGTCCTCGCCGCGACCGTGTCGTCGCAGAGCGGTGTGCTGATCGAGGCCGAGTCGTTCGCGGACCCCGGCGGCTTCGTCGTCGACACGCAGTTCGTCGACCAGATGGGCTCGCCGTACCTGCTCGCGCACGGGCTCGGTACGCCGGTCGCCGACGCCGTGACGACCGTCACGATCCCGGGCCCCGGTCGCTATCGCGTGCTCGCGCGCACGCTCGACTGGGTGGCGCGATTCGGTGCGCCCGGTGCGCCGGGCCGGCTGCGCGTCGTGGTCGGCGGAGCCGAGCTGCCCGCCGAGCTCGGCGTCGACGGTGCCGACTGGGATTGGCACGAGCTCGGTGCGGTGGAGCTGCCCGCGGGTGACGTCGAGCTGCGTCTGCGCGACACGACCGGCTTCGACGGGCGCTGCGATGCGCTGCTCCTGACGCGTGAGCGCGAGCGCCGTCCGCCGGGAAGCGGTGCGGAGCTGGCCACGTGGCGGCGCGCGATGCTCGGCCTGCCCGACGTCGTGCCGACGCGCGGTCGCTACGACCTCGTCGTGGTCGGCGGCGGCTACGCGGGCATCGCGGCGGCATTGTCGGCCACGCGCATGGGGTGCCGCGTCGCGCTGGTCCAGGATCGCGAAGTGCTCGGCGGCAATGGCAGCAGCGAGGTTCGCGTCTGGGCGAAGGGCGGTACGCGCCGCGGTCTGTTCCCGCAGCTCGGCGAGATCGTCGAGGAGTTCGCGGACCACGCGAGCGCATCGCCGGGCCGCGCCGACGAGTTCGGCGACGACCGCAAGATGGCCCTGGTGCACGCGGAGCCGCACATCGATCTGCTCCTGGGGCATCGCGTCGACCGGGTCGAGCAGCACGACGGCCACATCGTGGCCGTCGAGGCCTTTGCGGTTCGCACCGGCGCGCGCGTCCGGCTCGCGGGCGCATTGTTCGCCGACTGCACGGGGCACGGCAATCTCGGCGCGCTGGCCGGCGCCGACCTCGCCGTGCAGCGGACCGGCCACCTGGGGGCCAGCAACATGTGGCGCTGGGAGCACGGCGGCGAGCCCGCGCCGTTCCCGGCGACGCCTTGGGCGCTGCAGCTCGGTCTCGACGATTTCCCGTATCCGAACCGCGGACTCGGCGAGTGGTTCTGGGAGAGCGGCTTCGACAAGCACCCGATCGACGACCTGGAGGCGATCCGCGACTGGAACCTCCGCGCCGTGTTCGGTGCGTTCCAGGCGATGAAGAGCGGTCCGCGGCGGGACGAGCACGCCGATGCCCGGCTCGTGTGGGTCGCGTACGTCGCCGGCACGCGCGAGTCACGGCAGCTGCTGGGCGACGTCGTGCTGACGCGCGAGGACATCGTGGAACGGCGCGCGTTCGACGACGGCTGCGTGCCGACGACCTGGGACATCGACCTCCACTACCCGAAGGAGGAGTACGCGAAGCGCTACGCGGACGATCCGTTCATCTCGCGTGCGCACTTCGACCGGGCGGTCGACCGCGAGCACGGCTACCCGGTGCCGTACCGCTGCTTCTACTCGCGCAACCTCGACAACCTGTTCATGGCGGGCCGCTGCATCAGCGTCACGCACGAGGCGCTGGGTACCGTCCGCGTCATGCGGACCGGCGGGATGATCGGCGAGGTCGTCGGCAAGGCGGCCTCGTTGTGCGTGCGCCACGGCTGTTCGCCGCGCGCGGTGTACGAGGAGCACCTCGCGGAGCTGCTGGAGCTGCTAAGGCTGCCGGGCCGCGCCCGCCGCGCGACCCCCGCCGGCCCGATCGAGATCCCGCCGCCGCCGCCGGACGCCCGTGCGATCGACCCGCGGACATTGAGCGGCATCGTCGTCGACGACGACCGTGCCCGGCTCGAAGGGACCTGGACCGCGAGCACTTCGGAGCCCGGCTACGTCGGCACGCGCTACCTCCACGACGGCGACCGCGCGAAGGGCTCCGCGCGGGCGATCTTCACGGTCCGCGCGCGCGAGGCCGGTCGCTACCGATTGGAGATCACGTGGCGCGCGGGTGGCAGTCGCGCCGCCGCCGTGCCGGTGACGATCCGGACGCGCGACGGCTCCCGCGTCGTGCACGTCGACCAGCGCCGCGCTCCCGACGGCCCGGACGGCTTCGCACCGCTCGGCGAGGTCGAGCTGCGCGCCGGCGTGCCGGTCGAGGTCATCGTGTCGAACGAGGGCACCGCGGGTCACGTGATCGTCGACGCGGTGCGGGCGGTGCGCTGCGACGGGGCGTGATGCGGGCACCGCTGGTCCACGGCGAGCTGCTACGCCATCTGCTCGTGCGCGCGTGGCGTCTCGGCGCCGTGCTCGCGATCGGCGCACTGGTCGCCGCGGGGCAGCGTGCGGACCGGCTGACCGCGCCGATGCCGTTGGCGCTCCGCGAGGTCGCGCCGCTGCTGCCCGGTGCCGCGGCGCTCGACCCCGTGGTCGGGCCGCTCGGCCAGCTCGTCCGCGACGCGGCGGGCGGCGTGCTCGGCAGCGCGCTGACGACGGCGCCGGCCGGCGATCGCGTGATCGGCTATGCGGGGCCGACCGAGGTGCTGGTGGCAGTCGATGTGGCGGGGCGCGTCGCCGGTGCGCGTATCCGGCGCAGCGCCGATACGCCGGAGCACGTCGCGGACGTCGTCGCTGCCGTCGGCTTCTGGCGGGGTCTCGCCGGGCGGCCGGCGGCGGAGCTGGCCGGCCGCACGGCCGCCGAGCTCCGCATCGACGGCGTGTCGGGCGCGACGCGGACCAGCGCGGCCGCCGTCGACGCGATCGGCGCCCGCCTCGCCGGTGCGTTCGGCGAGGCGCGGGTCGAGGCGCCGAGCGCCGTCTCCTGGCGCGACCTCGCGCTCGCCGGCTTCGCCGTCGGTGGCGTCGTGCTCGCGTTCCTCCGCCGTGCGAGGCGCGCTCGCGTGGTGTTCCGCATCGCCGCAGTCGCCTGGCTAGGCGTCGCGTCAGGCGAGCTGCTCGCGCTGTCGCTGTCCACCGGGTTCGCGCTCCATGGGCTGCCGTGGTGGCGCGCGCCCGGGCTCGCGCTGCTCGCGGCCACGGCGCTGCTGGTGCCCTGGGCGACCGGCCGATCGCCGTATTGCGCGCACGTGTGTCCGCACGGCGCGCTGCAGGAATGGCTCGCGCGCGCCACGCGCGGACGCCTGCGCCGTCGGCGGCTCCCCGAACCGCTGCGTTTCGCACTGATCGCATTGCCGGCCACGCTGCTGCTCACCGCGACGTTCGCGCTGGTGACCGGGCTGCCGCTCGACCTCGCGTCGATCGAGGCATTCGATGCATGGCTGCTGGGGGCGGGCGCAGCGGCGTCGGTCGCGATCGCCGCCGCCGGCCTCGCCGCCGCCGCCGTCGAGCCGATGGCCTACTGCCGGTTCGGCTGTGCGACCGGTCAGCTGCTCGCGCTGCCGGCGACGCGCGCGCGCGGCGCGCCGCGGCTCCGCCGCAGCGACCTGCTGCTCGCGACCGTGCTGCTGGTCGCGCTGCTCGCGTGGCTCGGCCGAGACGCGCTGCGGGCTGCGCTCATGGAGGTCGCGCTGTGAAGCGCGCCGGTCGGGTCGCCGCCGTCGCACTGCTCGCCGCCTGCGCGCTCGCCGTGCTGCACGGCCCGGCCCGCGCGCTGCGGCGGCAGCTGCTGGCCGACCGCGCGGTGCGCGAGCTGGGCGACGCGCTCGACGCGCAGCTCGCGCGCACCGGTCGCTGTCCGGACGTCCCCTCGCTCGGCGGCGCGGAGCTCGCACTGTGGCTGCACGCCAGCGGCGACCTGCCGACCGTCCCGCTCAATCCCGACACCGGAGCGCCCTTCGGGAGCGTCGACCTGGAGACCGACCTGCTGTTCTACGAGCCGCTGCCCGGCGCGCGCGGCTACCGCCTGGAGGTGCTCGACGCGACCGGCGAGCGGGTGGTCGCGGTGCGCGTCGGCATGCGGCCGTGACGCCCGCTTCAGCGCCCGAGCCAGAGCCACGCGCCGTTGCTGGCGTCGATCGCCAGCGGCGGACGGCCGGTCGGGCCGTACAGCGCCTGGGCCGCCAGTGGCAGGCCGGCGAGCACCGGGTCGTTCGGGATCGGCAACGGGAGCAACGCGCCACCGCCGGCGGGTGGTGTCGCGACGTCCACCAGCACGATCCCCTGGCCCAGGTCGACCCAGATCTCCAGCGTGCTGCCGAGCTCGATGCGCGGCGATCGGAGGCCGAGCATCACGAGCCCGACACATCGCGGCGGGACATCGCCGAGCCTGAGCCACCCCAAGGTGCCGAGCACCGGGTCGTCGGCCCTCAATGTCGGTGGCGTCGAATTGCCGTGACCGACACCCATGCACTGTGCCGACGCGCCGACGTCCAGTCGCCAGGGCTCATAGCCGTGCACGCCATCGTCGGCGGCGAACAGCAATCGGCCACCCGAGTGTACGAGCGCGCGGGGGCCGAGCGTCTCGCTACCCGGTCGCAGGTCCGCGACCAGGCGAGTGCCGGCGGCCGTCCCGTCCGTCTCCCACAGCTCGCGGCCGACGGCGCTGGTCCACGCGGAGAAGTAGGCGTGGCGCGTGCCGGCCGCGGTGAAGGCGTACGGGACCGACCCCGTCGCCCCGGGCTCCAGATCGCCGAGCGCGACGGTGCCGGCCGGCGTGCCGTCGCTGAACCACGGCTCCGTGCCGGTCGTCGCCGTGCGCCCCTGGAACAGCACACCGGCGCGGAACGCGGCGAGCGGCCGGTCGACCGCGGCGCTCGCGAGTGGACTGATCGCGGCGAGCGAGCTCGTGCCGGCGGCGCTGCCGTCCGTCACCCACAGCTCGTAGCCGCTCGCGCCGTCCGCGGCCTGCAGGAACACCCGCCCCTGGCTCGCGACCAGCTGCCCCGAGCCGATCGCGAACGACCGGATCAGCACGGTGTCGGCGGCGCTGCCGTCGCTCGCCCACAGGAGCTCGCCGTGGTCGCCGGTGCTGACGACCGCGCGACCGCGGCATGCGGCGAGCGCGTGGAAGCTGCCGCCGAGGTTCCGCGGCACGGTGGCGGTCCCGGCGGCGGTGCCGTCCGACACGTGCAGCTGGCGGTCGCTGCCGACGCCGAACGCGAGGCTGCCGACGCGCACGAGCGAGCTGACGAAGCCGGCGGCCCCCGGCAGCAGATCGACGAGCAGTGTCGTGCCGGCCGGTGTGCCGTCGCTGACGTACAGCTCGACCCCGGTGCCGTTGTCGTAGGCCGGGAACACGTAGCGGTCGCCGAGCGCGACGCCGAGCAGCGAGCGGGGACTCGACCCGATCGCGCGCAGCGGGATCGTCCCGGCCGGCGTGCCGTCGCTGCACCATAGCCACCAGGTCGTCGACGTCAGGCGCGCGTCGAAGAACACGCGCCGCCCGACGACCGCGAAGTTGGCGGGATCGCTGTCGGCGGCACCCGGCGCGAGGTCGGCGATCATCCACGTGCCGGCGGCGGTGCCGTCGCTCCGCCACGGCTCGACGCCGTGCACGCCGTCGCTCGCGGCGAACCAGGCGACGCCGTCGACGTCGACGAGCCGATCCACTGCGCCGTCGCCGGTCGGCGGTGCCGGGCGATACAGGTCGACCAGCAGTCGGGTATTGGGAAGCGTGCCGTCGGTGACCCACGGCTCGCTGCCGTGCACGCCGTCGTCTGCGGCGAACGCGACGACATCGCCGACGCGCGTGAACGCCCATGCGCCGGACGACAGATTCCCCGGTCGCACAGCGTCGAGCAATGCCGTGCCGGCGCCGGTGCCGTCGGTCACCCACGGCTCGTAGCCCTCGCTCGGATGATAGCCGCGGAAGATCGCGCGGCCGTCGGCGAGCAGTGCGGGCCGGTCGACCGGCCCGCCGGAGGTCGGCCCGGGAGCGAGGTCGGCGAGCAGGCCGGTGTAGGAGGGGGTTCCGTCCGTCACCCACGGCTCGCGCCCGTGCGTACCGTCGTCCGCGACGAACACGACGCGCGCGCCGACCGCGATCGGCAGTCGCGCGTCGGCAGCGGCCGGACCTGGACGGACGTCGGCGAGCAGTCGGGTGCCGGTCGGCGTGCCGTCGGTGACCCACGGCTCGCGGCCGTGCACGCCGTCGTCCGCGACGAACACCGCACCGCCCGCAAATGTGGTGATGTCGTCCGGTCTCGCGTGCGCCGCGCCCGGATTGCAGTCGAAGACGAGCATCGCACTGCCGGGTGTGCCGTCGCTGCGCCACAGCTCCACTCCGTGCGTGCCGTCGTCGGCGGCGATCAGGAGCCACCGGTTCGCCCAGGCGAGCGCCTCGATCGACCCGAACGTGTGGACGAGTCGCGTCCCAGCGGCCGTGCCGTCGGTCGCGTAGATGCCGTCGAGACCGGCTGGGGTTCGCGCGCGGAACCACAGCTCGCCTCCGCTCGGCGCGAAGTAGCCGGGACCGCTGCCTTGTGGACCGGGTACGAGATCGACGATCGGTGCCGTGCCGGCAGCGGTGCCATCGCTGCGCCACAGCTCGTCGCCGGTCGCCGACGTGGCGGCGCCGAACACGAGCCAGTCGCCGAGCGGCAGCAGGTCCCGCGGCGCGCCACTGGCGCTGCCGGGCTCCAGGTCCGCGACCAGCGCCGTGCCTGCTGGCGTCCCATCGCTACGCCACAGCTCGCGGCCGTGGGTGCCGTCGTCCGCGGAGAACCACACGGCCCCGGCATGGACCGTGATCCACAGCGGAGCGCCCGACGCGGGTCCCGGCCACAGGTCGGCGACGAGGCGCGCCTCGCTCGCGCCGGCATCGATGGCCCAGAGCTCCCGACCGAGGCCGTCGGCCGACGCGGCGCAGAGAATCGTCGTACCCAGCCGGACGAAACCGTCGGGCGACGACGGTGGATTGGCCTGGGTCGGCACGGCGTTGATGTCGAGCACGAGCTCGGGCCCCGCCGGGGACTGGGCCATCACGGCGCATCCCAACGGCGCGACGAGCGCGCAGCCAACGGTGAGACAGGTGATCGACGGCGAGCGCATGGGGAACTCCCTCACCCGCAAGTGCCCCGAACCTCTGAATCACACCACGAGCGGCACGGGGCGGGCGCGGGCCGGACAACGTCTGCTGCCGGAACGCCGTTTCTCGGGGCTTCCCCCGGTCGGCCGCCTGGCTGCCGCTCACTCCGTCCAGTCGTAGAAGCCCTTGCCGGACTTCTTGCCGAGCTCGCCGCGCGCGACCTTGTCGCGCAACAGCTGCGGTGGCTCGAACACCGGGCTCGGCAGCTCCCTGCACAGGTACTCGGCGATCGCGAGGCGCACGTCGAGGCCGACGAGATCGGTCAGGCGCAGCGGGCCCATCGGATGCCGGTAGCCGAGCTCCATCGCCTTGTCGATGTCGGCCGCCGACGCGACGCCCTGCTCGACCATGCGGATCGCCTCGAGGCCGATGCAGACGCCGAGGCGCGACGTCGCGAAGCCGGGGCTGTCGCGCACGACGATCGGCTCCTTCTGCAGCGCCGAGGCATAGGCGCGGACGCGCTGCACGACGGCGTCGTCGGTCGCCGCCGGCGTGACGATCTCGAGCAGCGCCATGATCGGGACCGGATTGAAGAAGTGCATGCCGATGCAGCGCTCCGGCTGCGGCAGCCCCGCGAAGATCGCGGCGAGGGACAGCGACGACGTGTTGGTCGCGAGCACGGCGTCCGGCCGGCAGCGCGCCGCGACGTCGGTGAAGATCCGCCGCTTCAGGTCGAGGTTCTCGGGCACCGCCTCGATCACGAGGTCCGCCTCGCTCGCCGCCGCGGCCGCGTCGGTCGCCGTGGTGATGCGGGCCATCGTCGCGTCGCGCTCGCTCGGCGTGACCTTGCCGCGCTCGATGCCCTTGTCGAGGAAGCGCAGGATCGTGGCGAGACCCGCCTCGACCCGGTCGGCGGCCACGTCGGCCAGCACGACCTGCGCGCCGCTCTGCGCGCACACCTGGGCGATGCCGGAACCCATCGTGCCGCTGCCGATCACGGTGACGCGAGCGAAGCCGTGGCCGGGCGCGTTCGGGCCGGCATCGTCGGAGCCATTTCTCGGATTGGTCGTCATCGGACTGGTCGTCTTGGGATCGGTCATGCGGGAGCGTGGTCGGTGCGGCGTCGGGGTCAGGACTTCTTGCGATCGAGGAACGCCTGCATGCGTGCGAGCTTGTCGGCGCTCTCGAACAGGATCGCCTGTGCCGTGCTCTCGAGCGTCACCGCGAGGCCCTCGTTGGCGCGCGCGAGGGCGTTCATCGTCGATTTCGCGAGGCGCACGGCGAGCGGGCCGTTCTTCGCGATCTCGCCGGCGAGCTGCAATGAGGCGTCGAGCACCTCGTGGTCGGGCACGACGCGGTTGACGAGACCGATGCGGAGCGCCTCCTGCGCGTCGACGATGCGGCCCGTGTAGACCAGCTCTCGCGCGATGCCGAGCCCGACGAGCCGTGGCAGCCGGTAGGTGCCGCCCGCCGCCGGGATGATGCCGAGCGACACCTCGGGCTGGCCGAGCCGGCTGCCTGCGCCGGCGACCCGCAGGTCGCAGGCCAGCGCGAGCTCGCAGCCGCCGCCGAGACAGAAGCCGCGGATCGCGGCGATGACGGGGACCGGGAAGTCCTCGACGCGCTTGAACAGGCTCGAGTTGATCGCGGCGAGCGCGTCGGGCGCCCGGCGCTCCTGGAGCTGCGCGATGTCGGCGCCGGCGGCGAACGCCTTGTCGCCTGCACCGGTGACGATCAGGGCGACCAGCTCCCGATCGCCCTGGAGCTCGTCGAGTCGCGAATGCAGCGAGTCGACCATCGCCTTGTCGATCGCATTGCGGCGGGCCGGTGCGTGGAGCGTGACGATCGCGATCCGGTCGCGGCGCTCGAGCAGCGTGCTGGAGGTCGTGTCGGTCATGGCGGTGTCCATTCCCCCGGGGGGCTACGGCTCGACCACGAGCTTGCCGAACACCTGCCGCTGCTCGAGCAGCCGGTGCGCCTCGCGCAGCTCGGCGAGCGGCAGCGTCCGTGCGAGCACCGGCCGTAGCCGGCCGGCATCGGCGAGCTGCAGAACCCTCAGCAGGTCGTCCTTGCGGCCCATCGTGTTGCCGAGGATCGAGAGGTTCTTGAAGAACACGCGGTGCAGCGAGATGCCGACGTCGCCGCCGGTCGTCGCTCCGCAGGTGACGAGGCGGCCGCCGCGCCGGAGTGCGCGTAGGCTGCCGTCGAAGGTGGCGGCACCGACGTGCTCGATCACGACGTCGACGCCGGCGCCACCGGTCAGGCGGCGCACCGCCTTCGCGAAGTCCTCGGCGCGGTAGTCGATCGCGTGGTCGGCACCGAGGTCGATCGCCCGCGCGCATTTCTCCGCACTGCCGGCGGTCGCCAGGACGCGGGCGCCGAACAGCTTCGCGATCTGGATCGCGGCACTGCCGACGCCCGAGCCACCGGCATGCACGAGCACCGTCTCGCCCGGTCGCACGGCGGCCTTGCGGACCAGCATCGACCAGGCGGTCTGGAACACGAGTGGCATCGCGGCCGCCTCGGCGAACGACAGGTTGGTCGGCTTCGGTGCGACGTTCGCCGCCGGCACGACGACGTAGTCGGCGCAGGTGCCGTCGCGCGCCTCGCCGAGGATCGCGTAGTCGGCGCACAGCGGGTCCTCGCCGGCGAGACACGCGGCGCAGACGCCGCACGACACGCCCGGCAGCAGCACGATCTCGTCACCGATTCGCGCGGACCGCACGCCCGCGCCGACCGCGTCGACGATGCCGGCGCCGTCCGAACCGAGCACGAGCGGCAGCGGGAACGTGTGGCCCGGCACGCCGCGGCGCACCCAGGTGTCGAGGTGGTTGAGCCCGGCGGCGCGCACGCGGATGCGCAGCTCGCCCGGACCCGGCTGCGGCAGCTCGCGGGTCGCGAGGCGGATCTGCTCGGGGCCGCCGTGGCTCTCGACGACCGCGGCTCTCATCGTCTGCACGGGGCGCTCCTCGTCGGCGGCGCGACGCGTGCCCGCGCGGCGCGCGGCGGTTCGGAGCTCGCGGCTCGGGCGGCTGGGTCGGGCATCGTCGCGCAGGTCGTGGTCGGTGGCGACGCGTCAGGGTAGCCGACCGCCGCGGCGCGCTCCGCGACAATCCAGGCCCGCCGCTCAGCGGTCGCGGCGGGCGGGGAGCTGGTCGGCGACCCGGTCGCGGAGCTGGGCGAACGGCTTCCACGCCGGGAAGCGTTCCGGCGGCCGGCTCGCAAGTGCCGCGTCGAGCAGCGCACAGGCGTCGGCGGGCCGCCCGGCCGCGCGCAGCGCGCGCACCTGCGTGAACACGAGGTCGGGGTGCGGCCAGTCCGGGGCCGCGCGGGCGCGCTCGCACAGCTCGATCACCGCGCCGCGCCAGCGCTCGCGGAGCTCCGGATCCGCCAGCAGCTCGGACGCGAGGTCGTTCAGCCCGTCCAGGTCGTCGCCGAGCAGCGCCGCCGCCCGGTCGAGCTCCGCGCGCGCGGCGTCGACGTCGCCGAGCCCTCCCGCGAGCAGCCGGAAGCGCTCGATCGCGAAGCCCGGCGCGCGCTTGCTGACGGTCCCCGCGAACGCGAGCGCGAGGTCCGCGGTGCGCAGCAGCGCGTGCGGCGCGCCACCGGCGACGTCGCTGCGCAGCTCGCGCGCGATGCGGAGCAGCTCGCCGGGGCGGTCCTTGCACAGCTCGACGAGGCGCACGGCGCTGCGCCGGGCCGCGTCGTGTTCGCCAGCGACGCTCGCGGCGCGGTAGTTCGCCCACTCGACGGTGCGGAGGTTCGGGTGCGCCGCGCGGAGCGCGTCGATCGCCGCGAGGTTCTCGCCGAGGCGGGGCCGCAGGTCCCGGCGCTCGTGGAGTGCGGCGTGCAGGAAGCGCGCGACGTCGACGGGTCGCGCGGCGAGCGCCGCGAGCGCCGCGGCGACGCAGGCGCGCTCGCCGGTGACGTCCTGCGGCGTCACGCTCGACAGCAGGCGCGCCTGCTGCTCGAAGACGCCGGGATGCCAGGGGGCGCGCTCGCGCCATGCGGCGAGCTCGTCGCGCAGCGCCTCCCGCGCGGGCCCGCGCAGCGAGTGCTCGCCGAGCTCGACCAGGTCGCGCTCGACGGCCGGATCCAGGCGGTGGGCCAGGTGGTCCTCGAGCGCCTGCACCGCGGGCTCGTCGGTCGGGGTCGCCGGCCCCAGCCAGACCACCGTGCCGCGCGCGTCGAGGACCGCCCAGGCCGGGGCCTCGCCGCGCGCGCCCCGGCGCTCGTCGACGGCGCCGTAGCGGGCGAGCCGGTCGCCGGTCGCTCCGGTCCAGTTCGCGAGCGCACGCTCGGCGGCGTCGACCGTCCCGGTCAGCAGCGCGACCACCGTCGCGCGCTGGCCGACCTGCTGCGCGAGACACCCGGCGTCGGCGATGCGCTCGGTCTCGTCCGGGCCGAGCCATAGCACCAGGCGCGGTCGCCCGCCGGCGGGCGGCGCGGCGCCGTCCACCCACGCGACCCGGTCCCAGTCGATCGGCATCGGCAGCCCCGGACGGACCTGCTGCGCGGCGAGGCCGCAGGAGATGATGCCCGCGCAGACCGACAGGCGCGCGAGGTGGCCCGGCCACCTCGGGCGCGTCCACGCCCCGTTCCGCTCGCGATTCTCCATGGCGATCCACTCTAGCCGCCTTCTCTCCCTGCTCGCCGGTCTGGCGACGCTGCTGCTCCCGTTGCCCGCACAAGACTCCGCGTCGAGCGGACCCCGGCCGATCCTGTGGCGGATCGAAGGGCCGACGCCGAGCTACCTGTTCGGCACGATCCACCTGCCCGACCCGCGCGTGACCGAGCTGCCCGACGTCGTGCAGCGCGCCTTCGACGACGCCGACGTCGTGCTGACCGAGCTGCCGATGGACCCGAAGGTGGTCACCGAGATCCAGAAGGCCTCGCTGCTCGACGGCCGCCGGACGCTGCGCGACGTGCTGCCGGAGGACCTCTACGCCGATATCGAGACCTGGCTGCGCGGCCACGGCGTGCCGATGGCACCGTTGGCCCGCCTGCAGCCGTGGGCATTGATGGCGCAGCTGCCGCTCGTTCCGAAGCTACGCGAGTTCGCTGCCGGCCAACCGCTCGACCTGAAGCTCTATGGCGAGGCCCGCGGCGAGGGCAAGGAGGTCGGCGGCCTCGAGACCGTCGACGAGCAGCTCGCCGTGTTCGTGTCGTTCGCGCTGGACGAGCAGATCACGATGCTGCGCGAGTCGTTCGACCTGCTGCGCGATGCCGAGGCGAAGGGCGAGGATCCCGTGGAGAAGATGATCGAGCTGTACATCAGCGGCGACGTCCCGGCGCTGCTCCGCGAGATGAACGACTATCAGTTCTCCGATCCCGAGCTGCAGCGCCGCGTCTATGACGCGCTGTTGTGGGAGCGCAACGAGACGATGGCCGACCGGATCGCCGAACGCCTGCGCGCCGCGCCCGGAAGGACCCACTTCTTCGCGGTCGGCGCCGGACACATGGGCCCCGGTGAGCGGCCGTCCGAGCTCGGCGTGATCGCATTGCTCGAGGCGCACGGTCTGACGCTGACGCGCCTGCCCGAGCGCGCCGAGGACGTCGACGCGAAGATCCACGACCTCGAGCGCGAGCTGCAGCGGCTGCGCGAGCGCGCCGCACGGTTGCGCCGCGCGGGGTGAGCCGGGCCGCCGGCGTCGCTCGCGGCCGGTGCGGCCCGGCGGGTCCGTTCGGGGGACCGCCGTGCGGACCGGAGTCGTCGCTCAGCGCCCGATCATCACGAGCACGCCGTCGCTGAGTGCCGCGAGCGTCGCGAGCTCGCCGGCAGGGTCGGCGACCGCCCACTGCGTGAACAGCATGCCGCCGACGAGCTGCGGGTCGTTCGGGATCGGCAGGGCGAGGCTCGCGCGGCCGGCGGCGTCGGTCATCCGGGTGCCGAGCGGCAGCACCGGGAACTGCACCAGCAGGCGACACAGACCGAACGTCACGGCGGATGGCGCCGTGCTCGCATTGAGCACGGCCGGCGCGTTCGGGCGCGCGTTCGCCACCGTGAGTGCGAAGGACGCGTTGCCGAGGGCGGGAATCCCGCTGGCGCCGTTGCGAGGCACGAGACCGCCGGTGCCGCGACAACCGGCGCCGTACGGCTGGACGAGTGCGACGCCATTGCCGTCCAGCGAGGCGCGCCAGAGCTCCGCGCCGGTCACCCCGTCGTCGCAGAGGAACAGCACGCTGGTGCCGAACAGCGTGAATCGGTCGAGGCGGACGGCGCCCACCCCGGGGCGCTGGCCGATGCGGCCGAGGCGGCGCGTGCCGCTCGCGGTGCCGTCGGTGACGAACATCTGCAGGCCGTCCTGGCCATCGCTGCCCGCGAACACGGCGAGGCCGGTCACGCCGAGCGCGGTCAGCGTGCCGTCGACGACGCCCGGGCGCGGGCCCGGGCCGACGTCCGCGCACAGCCGCACTCCGGTCGCGTCGCGCACGAACACCTCGCGGCCGTGGACGCCGTCGTCCGCGACCAGGAACAGCCGCCCGCCTGCCGCGGTCAGGTCGCCGGGCGTCGAGTGGCCCGGGCCGGGCCGCAGGTCGGCCTCGAGGTGCGTGCCGGCGGGCGTGCCGTCGGTGCTCCACGGCTCGCGGCCGCCGCTCGGACCGTCGGCGACGAAGTAGAGCCGGTCGCCGGCGACGGTCAGCTGGCTCGGGTTCGCGCCGGCGCCGCCCGGGTAGATGTCGATCGCGATCGTGCCGGCGGGGGTGCCGTCGGTCAGCCACAGCTCGGTGCCGGTCGCCGGCGACGACGCGACGAACGCGACGCGGCCGCCGAACGCGGTGAGCTCGCGCGGCTGACCGTTGTTCACTCCCGGCACCAGATCCGCGACCAGGATCGTGCCGGCGGCGGTGCCGTCGGTACGCCACAGCTCGGTGCCGTGCTGCGGGTCGAAGGCGGCGAAGCAGACGCTCCCCGCGAGCGGCCCGGCGCCGAGCGCCGTGAAGCCCTGCGCGAACGACGAGCCGGTCGGGTGCAGGTCGCCGAGCGCGATGGTGCCGGCGGGAGTGCCGTCGCTGACGAACGGCTCGTCGCCGTGGCCGACGTCGGCGGCGAAGAACAGGCGGTCGCTCGCGACCGTCAGCCGGTGTGGATACGAGCCGTTGACGCCCGGCCACAGGTCGAGGATGCGGGCGGTGCCCGCCGAGGTCCCATCGGTGCGCCACAGCTCGCGGCCGGCGTTGTCGTTGCCGACGGCCGGGAACCAGAGTGCACCGCGCCAGGCGACGGCCTCGTCGGCCCCCGACGAACTCGAGCCATTGCTGATGTCGCGGATCAGCGCGGTGTTCTGGGCGGTGCCGTCCGTGCTCCACGGCTCGCGGCCGTGCACCTCGTCGTCGGGAAAGAAGATGACGCGCGAGCCGACGACGCTCAGCAAGCGTGGCTCGGCGTGGCCGGCAGGCAATGCACAGTCCGCGACGATCGTCGTGCCCGATACCGTGCCATCGGAGACCCACAGCTCGGTGCCGGTCTCGGGCCGGTAGGCGCGGAACAGGACCCGATTGCCGAACGGCGCGAACTCCTCGGGTGACGACGAGCCCGTGCCGACCACGATGTCGGCGATCTGCCGCGTGCCGGTCGGGGTGCCGTCCGTGAGCCACGGCTCGGTGCCCTGCGATGACGAGGCGGCGAATACGACACCGCCGAGCGCGGGGCGGAACCCGGTCGGATACGAGCTGTTGCTGCCCGGCGCGAGATCCCCGAGCTGCCGCGTGCCGGCCGGGGTGCCGTCCGTGCACCACGGCTCCTTGCCGCTCGCGGGTGACTGCGCGGCGAACGCGACCACGCCATTGGCTCCGCACGCGAGTGACTCCGGGAAGCTCGAGCCGATGCCGGGCGACACGTCCGCGAGCAGGCGCGTGCCGGTCGGCGTACCGTCCGAGCTCCACGGCTCGCTGCCATGGGTCCCGTCGTCGGCGCGGAACACGACGCCGTACGGGCACGCGCACAGCCACGCGATCCCCGAGCCGGTGCCATCGGCACGGATGTCGAGCGTCAGGTGCGTCCCGGCGGCCGTGCCGTCGCTGACGAACAGCTCGAGGTCGCCAGCGCCACGGTCGGCGACGAAGAACACCCGTGAACCGGAGGCGACCAGCTCGTGCGGGCCGCTGCTCGCACTGCCGGGTGCGAGGTCGCGGACCAGCGTCGTGCCAGCGGCCGTGCCATCGCTGCGCCACAGCTCGCGGCCGGTCGCCGGGGTCTCCGCCGCGAAGTAGAGCCCGCCACCCATCACCGCGAGATCGCGCGGATTCGCGCCCGCCGCGCCGGGCACGAGGTCGGCCACGACCCGCGTGCCGGCCACGGTGCCGTCGCTGGTCCACAGCTCGTTGCCGGTCGCGGGTGAGCTCGCGGCGAAGTACAGGCGGCCGGCGAATGCGGTCAGGAAGGTCGGGGACGACGTGGCGGCACCCGGTGCCAGGTCGCCGAGGCAGAAGGTCCCCGCGGCGGTGCCGTCGCTGCGCCACAGCTCGCGCCCGAGCCCGGGCACCTCCGCCGTGAAGAACAACAGGCCGCCGACCGCGGTCAGGTCGCGCGGCGTCGACGGGTCGCCGCCGGGGGCGAGATCCGCCACCAGCGCGGTGCCCGCCGGGGTGCCGTCGGTGTGCCACAGCTCGATGCCGTAGCGGTCGGTCGCGACGAAGTACGCGCCGTGGCCGGGGACCTCGACGATCGACGCCGGTGCACCCGAGGCGCCGCCGACCGGCGGGCCGATGTCGCGGACGAGGTTCTGGGCGGTCGATGCCGCGGCGAGCGCGAGCGCGCAGCAGATCGCGGCGCTGCGCGCGGCGCGGTGGCGGGATGCAGGCGAGGCGAGGTCACGTTCCATCGCGAGCCTCCACGCCGTCCGCTGCCCCGCGCCCTCAGCGCGCCACCCGAACGTGAGGGATCTCCGCCCACCCCGGAAGACCGCCCGAGCCGATGCGCGGGGAGATCCGGTCCGGCCCGAACGGGCGGGACCGCACCACCGCGACCTTTGGATTGTGGCTGTCGCTCATGGCCCGACCGCCGGCGCGCGAACTGCCGCCGGTGCGCAAGGCCGGGTGAGCGCTGTGCGGCATCGCCACCGGTCGCGACGCGTGCAGAGCGGCACGAATGACCGGCGTCTCTGGCGTCTCCGGGTTCACCGCGTGCCGATGATGCCGCGGGATCCGGCAGAGAGCACTGCGCCAGCGGGGTTGGCGGCTCCATCCAAGATGACCGCCTGATCGAAGAACTCCGCTCCCACGAGGGCCGGGAGCATCGGGATGGACAACGTCCATCGTGCGTTCGGTGCCACGAGCACGTCCTCGCTCGAGTTTGCGAGAAGGCACCCTGGCATTCCGAGCGGACCCAGATCGACCGGCAGCGTGATTCCGCCGGGCAACGACCGGTTGGAAAGACCCAGGATGACGTAGGCCAGCGCACCGTTCGGCACGTTGTCGAATTGCACGACCATCTGCTCGCCGATCCACGGCAGCGACTCCGTCCGGGGCGTCGGCACGCCGCTCGTCCCGGCACATCCCGGGATCGTCGTCTCGTGGCTGGCCAGCCCGTCGGCACGGAGCGTCCACAGGTCCGACGATGCCGACCCGACCACGTAGAAGCAGCGTCGCTGCGGATGGTAGAACCCGTAGCCGGGTCGGTCGGGGCCAGCACCGATGACTCGATCCTCGACGAACGTGGTCCCGTCCCATGACCAGGCTCGGGAGTAGTCGCCGGAGAAGAACACCATCCGTTCCCGTGTGGTGTCGTAGTGCGACATCGTTCCCGGTGCGGTTCCGAGCGCGAGCCACGCCTGCCCGTTCCACTGCCAGAGGCCGCCGGCATCCTGCAGGACGCACGCCCGGAGCAGGGGCATGAAGCGTATCGTGCCCGATCGCTGCACCGGAGGCTGTATGAACTGCCATGTCGATGACGAAACACCATCCCACTCGAGGATTCCGGGGTTTGCGCCCGACCTGACGAAGTTCCCGCCAATCAGCATGACGCGGTCCCGGTTTGCGTCGAAGGCCAGTTGGTGGTGGACAACGGAACCAGCGAAGGTCGTCGGGAGGTCGCCTGGGCCAGGCCAGTAGAATCCAGGGGAGCAGTCGTCCGGTTCACCTCCGATCGGGATCCAACGGTCTCGAAGGCTATCGAACACGACCTGCAAGCCATAAGCATTTGGATAGTTGAAGCTACTCCGTGTCCATCCATCCCCGTCGAACTCCCACCATTCGTGAATATTGGCACAGTAGGCGGCGCCTCCAGCGACGACGACCTTCCCCGTCGATCCGACGGCCCAAGCGCCTTCCATTCGTGGGCCTGGTGGCGAACGCGGGTCACGGGTCCACTGTAGCCCATCGAACACTTCGGCACCCACGAATTGACCGAAGGTACTCGTTGGGACGTAGAGGTTGAACAGAGTCCCGCCGACCATGGCCACGGACCCTGTCGCTGGATCCTCGACCAGTGAAGCTCCTCGTCGCGTGCTGTCCCTGGCCCCGATGGAGACCCACGTAGCACCATTCCACTTGAGCGTGTCCAACCAGAGGCTGGATCCGTAGCCATCGACTCCGTCGACAACCAGAAGTCCGCCCGCCGGTGCCTTACCGATGGCCGCGTCGTATCGTCCCCCGTACGGAAGGTCGGCCTTCGGCTCCCAGTCGATACCGTTCCATGCCCATGTCTCCGCAGAGCCCCGGACGCCACCGACCAACATCACTCGGCCGGTAAACGAATCGAACGCCATACCGTGGAGCTCCCGTGCGGAGGGCGCGGATCCGGGCAGCATGTAGTTCCAGCCGTGCCCGTCGAGGACCCAGGTGTCGTCCAGCAGCCGTCCGTCCGGAGCGCGTCCGCCGAACAGAACGATGACCTGGGACGCTTCGTCGTAGGCCATCGCGTGACCGGTGCGGGGGCCGGGTTCGGTGCCGACTCCCGTCGAGCCCCAGCCGTTGCCGTCGTAGGTCCACGTTCCGGTGTATTGGCCCGAGCCGGTCCGGCCACCGAACAGGACGACCCGGCGGCGCACCGGATCCGGTGCGATCGCATAACCGGTCACGGCGGGAAGCGCCGCGGCGGCGGGGATGTCTCGCCACGTACCGTTGGCGAACTCCATCTGGTTCTGATTCGCGACCGTGTCCATGTAGACCGCGACCTGGCGACCGGGGTCGTACACCGCATCGTGACCCGAGCGGGCCGACACACCTCGCGACGTCTCCCAGACCAGTGTGGTGGCGCGCGAGGCTCGCTCCATCAGCCCCGCATACGACCGTTCGACTGGCGCATCGTTCCAGTCCCCGACGCACCAGCCAGGAAACGCCGCGATGTGCACGTAGTCTTCATCGGTGCCGCCACCGCCGTTGGGCTCGCCGGGACACCAGTTGCGCCAGGTCGTGCTTTCACCGCTCGACCACTCGAACTGGCCCTCGACGCGAACGTCGTTCAGGCCGATCCACAGGTTCTGCCCGGTTCCGTAGGTCGTCTCGATCCACGCCTGCTCGTTGGCGTTGCGGACCGTGGCGAGGTGTGCGCCAGCCTGTCGGGCCTCCTGTTCCGCGTCGTCCCAGCGACCGGGGCTCGTCAGCGCGTACTCGTGTCCGTTCACGGGGGACCGCGCCCAGACGTATTGCTGCGCTGTCGCGAGCGCCGCGGTGGCAACGACGAACAGGCCGATTCGGATCAGCATCGTACGAGACCGATTTGGGGGTGGATGTTCCTGAGCGAGATGACGCTACGGCGTCAAACGAGATGCGCTACCTCGACCGCTCTTCCGGACGGCTCGGCTCGGGGGCGATCAGCAAGACCGGTCGAAGTCCCACGTCGTCGTAGGCCGAGTCCTCCGGCAGCTTCTTCCGCGCGGACGAACGGCAGTCGAGGTAGTCCTTGTGGAAGCTCCCACCCCGCACCGGTCGGGAGCCCGGCTCCGTGTTGCCCTGGCGAAGCCCGTCCCCCTGCCGGAACGAGCTGACGTCCTCCACCCATGGATCCCGGCACCACTCGAAGACGTTGCCGTGGACATCGTGCAGCCCGAACGGATTCGCGGGGAGCAGACCCGACGGGCCGTGGACGACGTAGGGGTCCGCATACTCGGGCCATGCGCTGGCCGCAGCGAATGGGAATCCCGCACGGATCGCGGTACGATCGGCGATGTTGACCAGTCCGCCTTCGGCATCCTGCAGGGACTCCCTGGTGGCTCCGGTCCACCACGGCGTTCGGGTGCCGCCGCGACAGCCGTATTCCCACTGGGCTTCCGTGGGGAGCGCGAGCCCGTGGCAGGCGAGTACCGCGTGCGCGGACTTCCAGCTCACGAACTCGACCGGATCCAGGAAGGTGATGCCCTGGGTTCCCCGCTTGGCGGGGAAGTAGCGGCTCGGATTCCCCGACCGCGTCAGCGTGATCCACTGGTGCTGCGACATCTCGAACTTCGACACGAACAACGCGTCGATGTGCAGGTCCGCGACCGGGCCCTCGTGCTCCAGCGCGGAGTCGTCGACGTCGGTGGGGCGGTCGGAATGACGAACGGCACCGAGCCGCGTCTCGGCGGCCGGCAGCAGCACGAAGACCAGCGAGACGTCCTCCGTCACCCGCAGCGGTCCGGATGGGTCGCGTGTCGGCGGCACCCCGGACGCCGGGTGTGCGAACTCCTCCAGCGAAGTGTCCGGATCGGGCCCGAGCGGGAGCAGGCCGAACGTCGGTCGCAGCTCCAGGCCGGCATAACGTGGATTGCTCCGGACGCGTTCGGCGGCCCGGGTCCACGAATCGACGGCCTCGGTGATCGTCTGCCGTTCGATCGAGCGAATGCGGTCGATTCGAGCGCGCACGTCGCTCTGCAGGTCGCTCGCGCGCAACGCGCCCAGGTCGGTCGCGAGGTGATCGAGTACCGCCGCGACATCCACGCCTTCGATCGCGTCCCCGTGCCGGCCGCGCATCGAGGCGAGTTCGCGAGACGACCGCTCGAGGGCATTTGCCAGACGAGCCGCGTCCTGCACCCACGACTCGAGAGCGGCGAGCGTCGCCGGTACCTCCTCGAGCATCGATGATCGCGCGGAGCCGATCAACTCGTGCGATCGCAGACGCCGGGCTTCGGCTTCCGCGAGCACTTGGAGTTGCGACGCGCGAACGCGCTTCTCGCGCTCCAGGTACCACGCACCGATCAGGACGGCGAACGCGGTCGATACCACGAGCAGCCGTGGCCAATGCTGACGCAGGAAGCGGCGCACGCGTCGCGAGGCGCTGGGCGGTCCGGCGTGAACCGCGCCGCCTGCCAGATAGCGCCTCAGATCCGCGGCGAACTCGCTGACGGTCTCGTACCGCAGCGTCCGGTCCTTCTCGAGAGCCTTGAGGACACACCAATCGAGTTCGTCACGCAGCTTCCGCCGCAATGTCGATACATGCGTTCGTCGCCTCGATGCGGTATCGACCGCCTCCCGCGTTCCCGTGGTGATCCGTGAGCTCGGGCGCGGCACCAGGTCCTCGCGGATCCTGCGCTGCATCTCGAGGATCCCGGCCCTGCGGATGTCTGCCCCGGTCAGCGGCAGCTCGCCGACGAGCAGCTCGTACAGCACGACACCGAGAGTGTACACGTCGGTACGTGTGTCGATGTCGAGTCGATCGAGACCGGCCTGCTCCGGCGACATGTACTCGGGAGTACCGATGATCGCGTCGTGCTCCGTGAACACCGTGTGCTGACCGCGCCGGTGGTCGGTCGCGCGCGCGAGACCGAAGTCGATGATCTTGGGAGTCGGTGCGCCGTCCTGTAGCGTCACGAGTATGTTGTTCGGCGTGAGGTCGCGATGCACGATGCCCTTGTTGTGGGCATGCTGCACGGCGCCGCATACCTGCACGAACAGCCCGAGCCGCTGCTCGACGGAGAGCCGATACTGATCGCAATAGCGTGTGATCGGCACGCCCTTGACGTACTCCATGGCGAAGTACGGCTGACCGCCGTCGGTCAATCCGGCGTCGTAGATCCGCGCGATGTTGCCGTGCTCCATCAACGCGAGCGCCTGCCGCTCGGATTCGAACCTGCCGAGGATCGCGTCGCTGTCCATGCCGCGCTTGATGACCTTGACCGCGACGCGGCGCTGGATGGGCTCCCGTTGTTCGGCGAGGTACACGACGCCCATTCCGCCCGCGCCGAGCCGCTCGAGGATGCGGTAGGGTCCGATGAAGGCGGGGTGGGCCTCGGAGGTGGCGGGCTCGGCGTCCTGGCCTGGCCGCGACGGGTCGAAGCGTTCGAATGCGCGACGAATCGCATCGGCCCATCGGGGGTAGTTCGCGCACAGTGCATCGCGAGCCCGGTGACGGCTGGGTCGGTCGGGGGACCCGTCGATCGCGTCGATGATGCGCTCCCAGAGTCCGTTCGGCAGGTCGTCGTCCGACGACCGTTCGGGGTCGGGTGCTGCCATCGATCGCGTTCCCTCGGGTGCGCAGCTTAGCGCCGACGGGGACCGTGCGCACGTCCATGGAGCGCGCCGGCCGCGGCGGTACCGGTGCTGCTCCCCGGTGTCGATTGAGCGCTTCCGAGTCCTCGGAGTCGCGCAACCACGTGGATGGGCATCCAGAGCGAGAGCGGGTTCCAGGCGACTGCACCGTTCGCCCGGCAAGCGGGCCGCGCGAGCGGCTTCCGTTGCCCCGGATTGCACGGGTATGCCGGCCACTTCCGGGTGGGCCAACGGGGTCGCTCCGCAGGCTCGCAGGGGCGGGCCGCCGGTTCCAAGCTGTCCACCGCGACCCGGTGCCGGCTGGCGCGCCGATCCTCGAGGATCAAGCCTCCCACACGTTCAGCGTGTAGATTGTCGATGCTCACGGCGTTGATCGAAGCGGTAAGCAGCGCGCGGGTAACCTGGGCGGCCGGCCGCGGTTGCTCCGCTCGTGTCGCTCTCGGGTTGCGGTCGTGCTCGATAGCACCAGGAAGTGGGTTGGCACGCGGTACGCGTCGCCCGCCACGACGCAAGGCGCTGCGCTCGCACTGTCGATTGCCGGCTCAGCGGGGCGGCGTAGCAGCGTTGTTCGCCAGTGCAATCGCAGGGCGGAATTCCCGAGTGTCGGCCCGCGCGGTAAGAGTGCTCTGGAGGATGGCCGGCCGCGGACCCGGTCCGGGGTCGACACCGAGTCGCACGCCGGCGCCGACAGTCACGAACAGCCTACGGCCGGGGACCCGGTGGCCGGTGAGCGGGAATGGCCACCCGCTCGCCGCGATCGGATCGCCGGGCGTCGAGTGGCTCGTGTCGGGCGGCAGGTCGGGGTCGGGGTAGGTTCCGGCCGGTGTCCCACAGGTCGATGTCGTGCCCGTCGGCCGCGACGACGCACGCGCTTTCGGTGGATCTCGACGATCGGCGCAGGCGCGGGGTGATGGCGGGGCGGGGTGGGCTCCGTCGCGCACTTCCAAGCTGGCTGGTACGTGCGCTCTCCGCCGTCGGTCGGCCCGAACGCGGGGATTCCCCGCCCACCCCGGAAGACCGCCCGAGCCGATGCACGGGGAGATCCGGTCCGGCCCGAATCGGCTGAACCGCCCGGCGCGACTACCGTTGGCGGACGCCATGGCGTCCCTCCGCAAGCTGCTCCTCGTGACCACCGCGAGCTTCGGGCTCTGTCTGTCGCTCGCGGCCCAACCGCCGGCGCGCGCACCGCTGCCGACGCTGCCGGTGCCGACCCTGCCGGTGTCGACCCTGTCGCTGCCGGGCCATGACGCGCAGATGCTCGTCACCGGCCGCTACCTGTTCGTGCTGCGCGGCGATGTCGTCTACCAGCTCGACGTCGACTCGCTCGAGGTCCTGCGCGTCCGGCGGCTGCCGGCGCCCGATCCGGTGCGGCCGGCCCGCCTGGACGACGTCACCGAAGGGGCCGAGTCGGTCGAGCGTGCGGTGCCCGCCGAGCCGGATGCCGGTCGCGGTGGCGCAGGTGGTCGCTACGGCAGCCGCGGCGAAGGGCGCGCGCGGCTCGGCCGCCGCGGCGCGCCGGTGGCCGATGCCGTGTCCAATGCGCTCGAATGGCTGGCGAGGCACCAGGACGACGACGGCAAGTGGGACTCGGACGGCTTCATGAAGCACGATGCCGCCGGCGAGGCGTGCACCGGCCCCGGCAACCCGACCCACGACATCGGGGTCACCGGCCTCGCGCTGCTCGCGTTCCTCGCGGACGGCAGCACGCTGCGCTCGGGTCCCTACAGCGAGGTGATCAAGAAGGGCGTCCAGTGGCTGCGCGAGCAGCAGGACGAGAAGACCGGCCTGTTCGGGTCCAACGCAGCGAACGAGTTCATCTACGACCACGCGATCGCGACGCTCGCGATGGTCGAGGCCTACGGCCTGTCCGACTACCGGCTGCTGCGGTCGACCGCCCAGAAGGGGATCAACTACCTCGAATGGCACCGCAATCCGTACGCAATGTGGCGCTACCAGCCGCGTGACGGCGACAACGACACCTCGGTCACCTCCTGGTGCATCCAGGCCTACGCCGCCGCTGCGTCGTTCAGGCTCGATGTCAATCAGCAGGTGATGCCGCTCGCGATGAGCTGGATCGATCAGATGACCGACCCTGCCACCGGGCGCACCGGCTACAGCGAGCGCGGTGGGGTGTCGTCGCGCTTCGCCGGCGATCATGCGGTGCGTTACCCGTCCGACCGGAACGAGGCGATGACGGCGGCCGCGCTCTACATGCGCTTCCTGTGCGGGCAGTCGCCGGACGCGAACCCCGTCATGCGCCAGCAGGCCGACCTGATCATCGCGAAGCCCCCGGCCTGGGACGTCGAGGGCGGCAGGATCGACAGCATGGCCTGGCTCTACGGGTCGCTCGCGCTCTACCAGTATGGCGGCCGCCATTGGCAGGAGTGGGCGCGTAGCCTGAGCTCCGCGCTGCTGCCCAATCAGCACACGGAAGGTGCGGCGGCCGGCTCCTGGGATCCGATCGACGTCTGGGGTGACTACGGCGGACGCGTGTTCACGACCGCGATGCACACGCTGTCGCTGCAGACCTACTATCGCTTCACGCGCCTCGTGCGCTGAGGTCGCGCACCTCGACCGCACGCCCGGGTTGCAGCACCCGCGCGGAGCGGAGAGCATCCGGTCACCCCTCCAAAGGAGTGACCGATGCCGCCGACGCCGTGGATCGTGAAGCTGATCGACACGCTGAGCGTGACGAAGTGGTGGCTCCTGTTCGCGGGCGCGGTCGTGTTCCTACCGCTCAGCGCGGTGCCCGGCGGACCGGCGCACCTCCAGACGACCGAGGGGATCTTCTGCGACCTCGGCTGGTTCGGCGTGCTGTCGACTGCCCTCGCATTCATGGCCGCGAGCTGGACGATCTGGTTCGCGGTCGGCATGCAGGTCGAGGGCGCCCACCGGCGGCTGACCCGGCAGGGCCCCGACCGCCGACCCATCCGACCACCCGCTCCGCAGTCCGCGACCGCGGATGAGTCGGCGTGCCCCGGCGATCTGCTCGGGTTCGTCGAGCGGCACTTCCGCATCCCGGTGTCGCCGGTGCAGTCGCTCTTGGTGCACCTGACGGCGGCGCCCGCGCTCGTCGTGTGTGCGTGGAAGTCGACCGCGGGTGGCCTCGCCTGGCTCGCCGTCGGTGCCGGGATCGCGATCAGCTGGGCGTTCGCCTGGGGGGTCGCCGGCGTCGTGCGCGCGGCGGTCGACGACCAGCGGACCGTCGTCGCGCGGCGGCTGGCGAGCACCGGCCTCGTCCGGGTCGCGGCGGTGCCGGTGCGCAGGCTCGAGGCGCTGGTCGGCTGGATCGCGCGGCGCCGGCTGTTCGGCATGCGGCCGTTCGGCTGGCTGCTCGACGCCAGCGAGCAGCGGGTCGAGCCGGATCACCTGCTGGCCGTCACCGGTGCGCTGGTATTCGCGGTCGCGTGGGGTCTGCTCGGGCTCGCGACCCATCCGGGCCACGGCTTCCTGACGCTGCCGACCGCCGCGCTCGCGATGATCCTGTTCACGGCGCTGCTGTGGCTGTTCGGCGGCGTCGAGTACCACCTGTCGCGGAGCGGTCGCTCGCCGTTGCTGCTGATCGTCGCGCTGGTCGTGATCGGCTCGTTCTTCGAGCGCTCGCTCGAGCACCATTTCCCGATCACGGTGCGGCCCGGTGCGCGCAATGCACTCCCGACACCGCACGAGGTCGCGACCGCGGCGGGCGGCGGCAACGTCGTCGTGGTGTGCGCGGCGGGCGGCGGCATCCTCGCGGCCGGTTGGGCCACGCGCGCCCTCGACGGCCTGGTCACCGAGGGGGGGGTCGACCCCGCGGAGATCCGGCTGATCAGCGGCGTGTCCGGCGGGGCGGTCGGCGCCGCGTTCTGGATCCACGGCTGTCTGCACCGCGACGTCGCGGCGGCCGCCGACCGCGAGCTCGTGCACGCGGCATCGATCGCTCCGTCGTTGCCGTACGTGACCTGGGGTCTGACCTACCCCGACTTCGTGCGGGCGGTGACCCTCGGCCAGAGCACCTGGATCTGGCCCGAGGGCCGCGGCGCGTTGCTCGACGAGGGCTTCCGCGCGCTGGCCCGCTCGCGGCTCGGCGGCGAGTCCGCGGTGCCGCTCGGCGGGCTGGTCGACGCGATCCGCTCCGGTCGTGCGCCGGCGCCGATCTTCAACACGACTGCAATGGAGACCGGCCGCCGCGTGATGATCTCGCCGCTGCGCTTCGCGGCGGACGAGGCGCGCGCGCCGACGCTGTCGGAATACTGCCTCGACGAGCTCGACCCGGGTCGCGTGGCCGCGCTGCCCGCCGGTGCGCCGGACGCCTTCGCCGATCTCGACATGTGGACCGCGGCGCGGCTGTCGGCGACGTTCCCGTTCGTCACGCCGGCGGCGACGACCGACCTCGGCGACTCCGCACTGCGCACCGCGCGCCACCACTTCGTCGACGGTGGCTACTTCGACAACTACGGCGTCGCGTCGGCGCTCGACTGGTGCAGCGAGGTGCTGCGGGACGAGCTCGCACGGCCGGCTGCGGAGCGCACGATCCGCCGGCTCCTGATCGTGTCGGTGCGCGTGTTCCCGCCCAGGCCGCCGGTGCAGATCGAGCCGACGTCCGGCTTCGTGGCCAACGTGCTGGGACCGTTGATCGGGGTCACCAGCGTACGCGACGGCACCGCGACGACGCGCAATCGGATCGAGCTGGAGCGCTTCGTCACCGCGTGGCGGCAGGCGTTCGGTGAGTCGCTGCGGCTCGAGACCGTCGAGCTGCAGCCCGATCCCGATCGCGAGCTCGAGCCGGGCGAGGACCGCGAGGGCCCGCTGTCGTGGCAGATGACGCAGCGACAGATCGACGCGATGGAGTCGATGTGGCGCCGCGATCAGGAGATCCGCCGGCAGCTCGCGCGCGTGCGCGACGCGCTGGGGCGCTGAGCGGCCCGGCGCGCGCTCACTGCACGTTCAGCACGACCCCGCAGGTGACCGCGGTGAACACCTGCGTGGCGGGGTCGTCGTAGCCGAGCGCGCCGAGCGAACGCACGCGGGCGCCCGCGGCGAGCCGCGCGTCGAGGTCGGCCGTGAACAGGTCCCAGCTGCGGTAGACGACGACGCCGTTCTGCGCCGCGATCCGCCAGCCGCCGGCGTCCTGGCGCGGGACGATCGTCGGCGTCGGGGTCGCCGTGATCTGGCGGCCGCCGAAGCCGTCGAGGATGCGCCGGATCAGCGCCGGCGACGGGTCGTACGACAGCGTGCCGTCGGCCTCGACCGCCAGCACGCCCCGCCCGCCCTGGCCGACGAAGCCGCACAGCAGCACGGCGCCGGTCGCCGAGCGGTCGACGACGCGCGTCGCGTCGAGGTCGGCGTCGCCCGGCGTGCCCACCTCGTTGAACCAGCCGGTCGCCGAGATTCGCGCGCCGGCGGCGACGCCGGACACGTCGATGCCGGTCACGTCCAACCCGAACGCGGCGGGGTCGATCTCCGGCACCGACGCGACCGAGAAGTCGAAACGTGCGATCGGGACCCCCTCGATGCGCACGAGATCGAGCTCGAGCACGTCATTGGCGGCCGGCGCATTGGCCGTGCCGTGCACGGTCGTCGGCAGCATGCGCACGACGCCGCCGGCGGTCGCGCTGCAATCGAGGGTCGTCCCGGTCAGGTCGCCGAAGCACCAGACCTGCTGGCCGACCTGTAGCTCGTCGGTGCCGAGCGGTGCCGCCATGCCGCGCGCGAGCACGTGGGTCGCGCCGTAGGCGACCTGCACGGTGAACTCGGTGAAGTAGCGGCGCGTGCCGGTGCCATACTCCTGGCTGCGCCCGAGCACGGTCAGCTCCGCATCGACACCGGCGCCGGCGCTGCGGCCGATGATCACGCCGAGCACGTGATCCTGGTCCGTGCCGGGCACGCCGTCGCCGGCCTCGACCGCGGCCGCGCGGATGCCGGGGAGGCTCGGGTCGAGCGTGCCCTGCACCCAGACGCGCGCCGCCGCCGGCAGCCCCTCGAGCGCCTGCAGGCCGAAGTCACCGGAGAAGACCTCGCCGGAGACCTGGAACACGGTCTGCGCGTTCGTCGCGATCGTGATCTGTCGCAGCAGCGCGCCACTCCGGTCGAGCCGGTCGATCACGAAGCGCGCATTGGGGCGGTCGACGGATGCGAGCTCGCCGCGCGCGACGGCCGGCTTCGGATCGCTCGGGTCGAACACCGCGTCGATCACCGGCCGGAATGTCACCCGGTTCGCGCCGACGTCGACCTCGGCGGCCTGCGACAGGTCGAGGTCGAGCTGCACGACGTGATTGCGGTTGGCGCGGATCGCGGGCCGACCGCGGGTCGGGAAGGTGATCTCGACCGCGAGCGTGCCGGTCAGCGGATTGCCGTCACCGTCGACGATCGCCGCCGGCGTCGTCTGCCCGGCGATCAGCGCGAGCGCATTGCCGAAGTCGAGCGTCAGCGTGACGCCCGAGTAGAAGCCGGGCTCGAGCGACACGCGGGCGACCAGCTCGCCGAGCTCCTCGAGCTCCGCGAAGTCGACGCGCGCGGCGCGCGGCAGGGCGGCGACGTCGGCGCCGCCGACCTTGTGGAACACGAGGCCGCTGACGTCGACCTCGAAGGCGGTCAGGTCTTCGGCGACGGCGTCGGTCAGGACGATCTGGGCCGTGCCGGGCTGGTCGGCGGAGCCGCCGGACGAGCCGCAGCCGCCGAGCAGCGCGGCCGACAGCGAGGCGGCGAGCAGCGCCGCGGTCGTGGGACGGGTTCGCATCGCGAGGTCCTCTTCTGGTTTCCTGGGCAGGGTGGCCGGGGCCGGGATCGGCAGCGGAGGACGCTCTCCGCACCCCTCCTTCCGGCTCCGTCCGGGTTCGGGCCCGGGCCGGGGAGGCGGTCCGCGGCGAGGGCCGCGCCGGGCACCGCAGGTCGGCGCGAATCGCGCGCGGCGGCGGTCGGCGTCCGGATCCGGGATCCGGCCCGCCGTGCGCCGGCTCGGCTGCTGCGGCGGCCCGCGCGCGGGCCGCGCGCGCGGAGGGTTGTCCAACGCGCCCCCCGTTCTAACCTCACCGCCGCCCATGGGTGAGATCCGCCGCGTCTGGATCCAGGAAGGCTGCATCTCCTGCGGCCTGTGTCAGGACCTCTGCGCCGAGGTGTTCCTCGTCGACGACGGTCTGGACTGTGTCGTGCGAGCCGACGCACCCGCCCACTTCGTCGCGAAGGACGACGAGATCCGCGAGGCCGCTCGCGACTGTCCGGTCGAGGTGATCCACTACGAGGAGCAGGCGGGTTGAGCCGACAGCGCCGCATCGGTGGGGCTTCCCGCGCGCGTCGCGCGCGCCGTAGACTCACGCCTCGCTTCGGCGCACCGCCGCCCGCTGCCGAACGGACCGACGCACCATGCTCCTGACCGATCGCCTGAGGCCCTTGCTGTTCGTGGCGCTGATGCCCCTCGCCGGCAGCGTCGGCGATCCGATCGAGGTCGACTTCGCGTCGCTGTCCGACTTCGACTACGTCGAGGGCATGACGCTGCCGGAGCACGTGACCAAGCTCGACAAGCAGCGCGTCGTGGTGTCGGGATTCATGCGCCGTGAGTGCCAGGGCACCGGTCCGGTCGACTTCTTCATGCTGATCAACGACGCCTGCGGCTGCGCGGGGATGCCCTTCATGAACGAGATCGTGTTCTGCGCGATGCCGGAGGGGCAGACCACCGAGATCCTGCCGGGCACCGTCGCGATCACCGGCACGCTCTACGTCGGCGAGCTGCGCGAGTTCGGCATCGTGACCAGCATCTACCGCCTCGACGTCGAGACGATCGAGGACTGATCCGGGCTGGCGATGCGCACGTCGTTCGCCCTCGCCCTCGCGCTGTCGCTCGTCGCCGCGCCGCTGCGCACCGAGGGCGAAGCGCCACAGGATCCACCGCAGCAGGACCCCGATTGGGCGACGGTCGTCGAGCAGGCGGTGGGGCATCCGCGGTTCGCGGTGCGTCGCGCGGCGACCGGCCGCCTCGTCGCGGCCGGCGATGCGGCGATCCCGGCGCTCGTCGCCTACCAGCGGGAGCACGGGCGCGACGCGGTCCCGCTCGAGCTGGTCGACGCGCTCGGCCGCGCGACCGGCGGCGGCCCGGCGACCGTCGCGCTGCTGACGGACTGGGCGGCCGACCCGCGGTTCTTCTGGCGCTCGCAGGCGCTCGGGGGTCTCGCGCGTCGCGCGGTGGGCGCTGCGGAGCCGCTGTTCGCGGCCGCCGTCGGCGACCCGTCGCACCTGCAGCGGATCGAGGGCGTCGCCGGGCTGCTCGCGCTCGACCCCGCGGCGTCCGGCGATCCCGCCGCGCGGCCCGGCCGCCGCGCCGCCGCCGTGCTGCTCGCGACCCATCCCGACCCGCGCGCGCGGCTGCGCGTCGCGCTGCTGCTGCTCGAGCGGGGCGATCCGACCGGGGTCCCCGAGGTCCTGGCGACGATCCTCGATCGCGCCGGCGCGGTGTGGCTCGACGACCCGTTCGGCGCCCGCGAGGCGGTGTTCGCCGTGCGCGAGCTGCGGCGGCTCGGCGCCGGCGACTTCCGCGGCGCGCTCGCCGAGCCGGGCGACGAGCGCGAGCAGGGTCGCGCGGCGGTGCTCGGCTGGGCAGCGACGCAGGGGGTCGGCGGCGCGCCCGCGGCGGCGGCCGCCGTGGCCGAGCCCGACTGGGTCGGCGGCCTCGAGATCCGCTCCTGCCGTCTCGGCGACCTGTTCCTGCGCTGGACCGCGGACGGCACGGTGAGCGAGGGCCTCGGCGCCGGCTGGCGCGGCACGCTCGACCGCGCGGTCGACCCTGAGCGTTTCGCGGCGCTGCGGGAGTCGCTGCACGCGTTCCCCGGCACCGCGGTGCACGGGCAGGTGATCTGCGACTACCTGCGCGTGCTCGACCCGCTGCGCGGCGAGCCGCGCGCCCATCACAAGTGCGCGCCGGGCGCGGTCCCGGCCGAGCTGCAACGGTGGCTGCGCGACCTCGCCGGCGCGCTCGGCGACCACCCGCTGCGCAGCCGGTTGCCCCAGTTCGTCGAGTGATCCCGCGCCGCCGTGCCGGGTCCCGATTGGCTCAAGACCGCGCCCGGAAGCCTCGAAGAGTCGGATACGGTCCGTCGACCCTGAGCCCATGTGCGGAATCATCGCTGTCCTGCGGCGCCGGACGTCCCGGCCGACCCCCGCCCGCCGAGACGTCGAGGCCGCGCTCGGCGCCGCGCTCGCGGTCGACCTCGCGCTGGACCCGGTCCGATTGCACGAGGAGCTCACGCGCTGTGGCGGCGAGCTGGCGAGCGCCGATGCGCTGCTGCGCGGACCGGCCGGGCTGGAGCTGCTGTTCGCCCATCCCGACCTGGCAGCGCGGCTCGAGTGCGATCTGCGCGCCCTCGACGAGCGGATCGGCGCACTGGAGAACGCGCTCGACCGTGGCGCTGCGGGCTTCGATACCGCGGAGCTGGAGGCCGTCAACGCGGCGCTCGTGCGCGTGCGCGACGCGTCCTGGGCCGTGCACCGCGACCGGCTCGGCGCCGCGGCGGCGATCGATGACCTGACCGGTGACGCGGAGCGGAAGCGCGGCGTGATCGAAGCGTACGCCGCGATCCAGACCGCCCTGTCGTCGCTCGACCGCCTCGAGGTGCGCGGGCGCGACTCGGCGGGGCTCGAGGTCGTGGTCGACGGGCTCGCGCGCGACTGGCGTCCCGAGGGTCTGGCTCCGCGGCTGGCCGATCCGCTGTTCCGGTCCGGCGCGGTGCGGCGTCTGCGCGGCGGCACGTCGCTCGCGTTCGTCTACAAGCGCTCGGCGGAGATCGGCGAGCTCGGCGACAACGTGGCGGTGCTGCGTGGCGCGATCCGTGGCGACGCGCTGCTGCGCGCGGCGATCGCGACGCCGGGCACCGAGGTGACGGTGCTCGGCCATACGCGCTGGGCGAGCGTCGGCATCATCAGCGAGCCCAATGCGCACCCGCTCGACTCGCTCGAGGTCGGCCGCGACGGCGGCCCGTTCGTCAGCGCCGTGCTCAACGGCGACGTCGACAACCACCACGCGCTGGTCGAGGCGCACGGGCTGTGCATCGCGGAGGAGATCACGACCGACGCGAAGGTCATCCCGACGCTCGTCGCGCGCCGGCTCGGTGAGGGGCTCGACCGGCTCGAGGCGTTCCGGCGCACGGTTGCGGAGTTCGAGGGTTCGACGGCGATCGGTGCGGCGATCGAGGACGCGCCGGGTGAGCTGATGCTCGCGCTGCGCGGTAGCGGCCAGGCGTTGTACGTCGGGTGCTCGGAGGATGCCTTCGTCGTCGCGAGCGAGCCGTACGGCGTCGTCGAGGAATGCGCGCGCTATCTGCGCATGGACGGCGAGACGCCCGGCAATCCGCACAATCACGCCGGCAGCCGCGGGCAGATCGTGCGCATTCGCCGTGACGGCGCCGGGACCGTCGCCGGGCTGGAGCGCATCGCGTTCGACGGCACACCGCTGCCGGTGGCCGACGCCGACCTGACGCGTTCCACCATCACGACGCGTGACGTCGACCGCGGCAGCTATCCGCACTACCTGCTGAAGGAGATCTCCGAATCGCCGCGGTCGTTCCGCAAGACGCTGCGCGGCAAGATCGTCGAGGACGGGCGCGGCCGGCTGCGCGTGCAACTCGGCCGCAGCGTGCTGCCCGACGCGACCTGCGAACGGCTCGCGGACGGCCGCATCCGGCGGATCCTGACGATCGGTCAGGGGACCGCGGCGGTCGCCGCCCAGGGGGTCGCGCAGGCGCTCGAACTCGCGCTGCGCGGAGCGCCGATCGCCGTGAAGTCGCTGCCGGCCACCGAGCTCAGCGGCTTCCAGATGCGCGAGGACATGTCCGACACGCTGATCGTCGCGATCAGCCAGTCGGGCACGACGACCGACACCAACCGCACGGTCGACCTCGCCCGCGCGCGTGGCGCGCAGGTCGTCGCGATCGTCAATCGCCGCGGCAGCGACCTGACGGACAAGGCCGACGGCGTGCTGTTCACGTCGGATGGCCGCGACGTCGAGATGAGCGTCGCGTCGACGAAGGCGTTCTACGCGCAGATCGCGGCCGGCTTCCTGCTGGCGTTCGCCGTCGCGCAGCAGGTCGGCTGTTGCGACGACCGGCTGCAGCACGAGCTGCTGACGGCGCTCCGCGGGTTGCCCGATGCGATGGTCGACGTGCTCGGCCGCCGCGAGGTGGTGCGCAACGCGGCCCAGGGCTGCGTGCGACGTCGCTATTGGGCGCTGGTCGGCAATGGTAGCAACCTGATCGCGGCCCGCGAGATCCGCATCAAGCTGTCGGAGCTCTGCTACAAGTCGATCGCCTGCGACTCGACGGAGGACAAGAAGCACATCGACCTGTCGTCCGAGCCGATGATCCTGGTCTGTGCCGCCGGACTGACCGGCTCCACGGCGGACGATGTCGCCAAGGAGGTCGCGATCTACCGGGCCCACAAGGCGTTGCCGATCGTGATCGCCGACGACGGCGAGGATCGCTTCAACGCCGCGAGGGCCGTGATCCACGTGCCGCAGGTGCACCCCGAGCTGGCGTTCGTGCTGTCGACGGTCGCGGGCCACCTGTTCGGCTACGAGTGTGCTCTGGCGATCGATGCGCTGGCGCGCCCGCTGCGCGTCGCGCGCGCAGCGATCGAGCAACACGTGCAGTCGGGGGCCCGCGGTACCGAGCTGCTCGACCGGCTCGCGCCGGATCTCGTCGCCGTGACGGACGCGGTGCACCGCGAGCTCCGCGACGGGCGCTTCGACAACACGCTGGAGGCGAGCACCGCGACGCGGCTGACGTCGCTGCTGCGGTTCGCGACCGGCATCGCGCCGCTCGCGCTGTTCCAGGTCGAGCACGGCGAGGTCGGTACGCCGGCCACGCTGCTCGACTCGCTGACCGAGTCGCTGACGCGCGCGATCGAGGAGCTGACGCGGCCGGTCGACGCGATCAAGCACCAGGCGAAGACCGTGACGGTCGGCATCTCGCGGTCCGACGAGTCGCTGCTCGTCGAGCCGCTCGTGCGCGAGGTGCTCGCGGCGGGAGTCGCTCGCAATGCGCTCAACTACGCCGATCTGCGCACGCTCGCAGCACTCGGCCCGGCGGTCGCGCAGGTCGTCGGGTTCAGCCGGTACGAGATCACCGGCGAGGAGCCCGAGCTCCGCATCCACCAGGTCCACAGCGGTGGCGTGGCCGCAGGTCTGCGGTCGCGCACGGCCGACGATCCGCGCCTGCGCGGCACGAAGCACCGGGTCGCCAGCGAGCGCCAGGTGCTGCTCGCCGAGGGGCGCTCGGACGGCCGGACCGTCGTGTTCGTGCCCGAGGTCCGCGGTCAGCGCGCGGTCGGCATCACGCTGCTGCACGTCGAGCTCGAGCCACACCTGTCGCCCACCGACGCGCGCAGCGTCCTGAGCGGCTACCGCAATCGATATGCGCGTCTCGCCGATGCCGTCATGGAGACCGAGCCGAGCTTCGACGACGCGCTGCTCGCTCAGGTGCCGACCGCGCGCCTGTTGACCGCGACCGAGCACGAGCTCGCCGACCTCTGGCGTGCGGCGCGGGCGCGGCGGCGCTGAGGACCGCCGCCCCCGCGGGGGCTCGAATCGGCTATCCTCTGCGCACGATGAAGCCGCTCCGAGTCTCCTCAGGCGTGGTGCTCCTGTGCGCCGCGGTTTCCGCGCAGGTCCAGTGGTCCGCGAGCAACCCGGCCTCTCGCCCAGCTCCGCGCGACCAGTTCGCGTTGGTCCAGTCGCAGAGCCTCGGACACATGTTGCTGTTCGGCGGTGAGCTCGCTTCCGGATACAGCGGCGAGACGTGGCTGTTCGACGGAGCCGGTTGGCAGCAGAGCCACGCCCCCGGTCCGACGGCGCGAGCGGGAATGGCGGCCGCCTTCGACACCATCCGCAGTGAGGTGGTCCTGTTCTCGGGCTGGAACGGTACCGGATACGAGAGCGATACGTGGGTCTACGAGTTCGGCAGGGACATCTGGAGGAACGTCACGCCGCCGGTGCAACCACCGCTCCGCGAAGGGGCCCGCGCTGTCTACATCCCGGGCCGTGCCGAGGTGTTGCTGTTCGGCGGTCGCAGTCGAAATGCGGCGACCACGATCGTCTTCGACGACACCTGGAGCTGGAACGGGGTCTCGTGGAACCAATACCTGCCGCGCTATCGCCCGTTGCCGCGCTACGGCCACAGCATGGTCTTCTATCCCGCGGCGACGCCATCGGGCACCGGGGTCCTGCTGTTCGGTGGCGAGGTGCAGGGCGGCGTCAGCAATGAGCTGTGGTCCTGGGACGGGTTCACGTGGTCGCGCGTATCGACGACGAAGGTGCCGCCGGCCCGATCGTTCGCTTCGATGGCGTACGACTACCTCCGGGGCAGAGTCGTGCTGTTCGGCGGGCTCGTTGGCGGCGTGCCCGCGAACGACGTATGGGAGTTCGACGGAGTCGATTGGCAGATGCGGTCCCCGTCCAGCGGTAGCCCTCCCCCACGCGCGCGGTCCGAAATGCAGCACTACCGCTCCAACGGTACCAACATCGCGTTCGGTGGCTCGACGGGAGCCGGGAAGATCGGCGACACGTGGGAATACGGCCCCGTCACACCGGCGCGCAGCGCGTCGTTCGGGAGCAGCTGCTTCGGCATCAGCACCAGCACGCCGTACCTCCTCTGCGATTGGCTGAGCTGGGTGGGTGACGAGTATCGGATATCGATTCGTGCGGCGCCCGGCCGTAGTGCCATATTCTTCATCGGGCTCTCCGACCAGCGCACGAGCTGGGGCGCGACCTTGCCGCTGTCGCTGGCGAATGCCGGTATCCCGTGCATGCTCTATGTCGATCCGATGTTCTCGGGATCGATCCCGCTGACCAGCACCACGGCGGTGGTGAGCATCAGTGTGCCGCCTCAGCAGAGCCTCGTCGGCGTGACGCTCTACTCGCAAGCCGGACGGTTCGACCCGTTTGCGACCGGTGGCTTCGTCATGTCGAATGCCTGCCGGCACGTCCTGGGTGGGCGTTGACGGTCGTCATGTCATCTGGCGGCGGGCGTGTGAGAGCATGGTCCGTCGGGACGGCATTGCCCGCACAGCTCAGCGCGCGCCAAACGTGCCGGCGACGCCGTTGCTGGTGACGATGCCGAGCGGGTTGGCACCAACACGGCGTTCGACCGACTGCAGGAACATCGTGCTGCCGAGCAGCAAGCACGACGGCGGGATGTTCAGCATCAGGGTCACGTCGGCCGAGTTCGCGAGGGTCGACAGCGTGGGCGACAGCGGCGCGATGTTCAGGAAGCACCCCGGCGCCCGGAGCGCGGCGAGGTCGAACGGCAACGACGCGCCGCCCCAGCTCGTGCGATCGACTCCGAACAGCAGGACGACGATCTCGAATGGCCGGTGACCCCGCGACACGATCGTCGTCTGGCCGCCGATCCAGAAGGGCGACGAGTCGAGCGACAGGCCGCCGCACGCAGCGCCGAAGAGCTGGACCGGTGCCGGTGCCGGCGCGAGAGTCGCCCAGGTCTCGCCGTAGAGACCGACGAAGCGATCGCGGCCGCCGAGCTGCACGAGCCGCGCGGATGCCGGATCGAAGGCGAAGCCCTGGAAGCCGCGTTCGGGCAGTCCCGGGACCACCGTCTGTTGCCGCCACTCGATGCCGTCCCACTCCCACACGTCGTTGAACCAGGTGGTGCCGTTCATTCCGCCGGTCATCACGACGATCCCACGCCGCGGATCGTGGACCATCGCGTGGCCGAGCCGCGCCGGCGGATTGGTCGTCGGCATGCGTCGCGTCCAGGTGGCACCGTCCCACTCCCAGGTGTCGGACAGCGCGGCGCCCGTCGCCGTGTCCCGCCCGCCGAACAGCACCACGCGGCTGCGCAGCGGATCGCGCGCCATCGCCGCGGAGTCGCGGATCGACGGCATCGGGGACGGCGTGGTCGCCTGCCAGGTCGACCCGTTCCACTGCCACGTCGCGGCGGGGTTGTTCGCCCGGTCGCCGCCGAACAGCACCATGCCCTGACCGGACGCGTCGGTCGCTGCGGCGGCCGCGGTGCGAGCGACCGGCGGCGTGCCGACGTTGGTGCGCTGCGTCCACGTCGCGCCGTTCCAGGTCCAGGTCTGGTTGCTGCGCCCCGCGGGCGTCCAGCCGCCGAACACGACGACGTCGTTGCCGTCGAACGCGGCCGCGGCGGACTGCACCATGGGCCCCGGCGTCGGCGGCGTGAGCCGTGAATAGACGCCGTTGCGCAGGCGCCAGGTGTCACCGGCCACGTTGCCGGTATCCCCGCCGTGGACGAGGATCTCCCCGCGCGCGGGATCGGTGACCATCACCGGAACGAGCCGTGCACCCGGCGCGACCTGGCGCGCGATCCAGCGGGTGCCGTTCCATTGCCAGGTGTCGTTGGTCGGACCGCCCTGGTTGCCGCCGAACAGCAGGAATCCGCCGGCCGCGGGATCGGGATCGAAGACCATCTGCAGGTCGACCCGACCGAAGATGTCGGGTGGCGTGACGGTCGGCGTCACGTCGAACCAGCTCGTACCGCGCCACTCCCACGTCCGATTGCTGCGCCCGGCGGGCGTCCAGCCGCCGAACAGGAGCACGCGGCCGCTGCTCGTCGAGTAGGCCATCGCGTGGGACTCGGTGGGCGGCGGAGACGTTGCCGGCGACTGCAGCGTCCAGCTCGCGCCGTCCCAGCTCCAGGTCTCGGCCGATCTGCCGGTCGGCGTGTTGCCGCCGAACAGCAGCACGCGGCTGCGGGCGATCTCGCCGACCATCCGGTGGTCGAGGCGCGCCGACGGCGACGTGCTCGGATTGACCGTCGTCCACGCGCGCGTCGCCGGGTCGAACGTCCAGGTGTCCGACAGCCTCGTCCGCGTCGCGTTCGAGTAGCCGCCGAACAGCACGAAGCGACTGCGCGCGATGTCGAAGGCCAGCGCGTGGTTGGTCCGCGCACCGGGCCCCCCCGGCGGCGTCGACACGCGGCTCCAGGTCGCGCCGTCCCACAGCCAGGTGTCGTCGAGGTCGCCGGTGACGCGCGAGTGACCGCCGAACAGCAGCGTCGTGCCGCTGCGCGGATCGTGGGCCAGCGCGGCGGAGCTTCGTGCGGGGGGGCGGTCGAGCGGGCAGGTCGGCTGCCAGGTCGCGCCGTCCCAGAGCCGGTGTCGTTCAGATCCCGGGTGCCGTCGCTACCGCCGAACAGCACGGCGCGGCCGCGGGTGAGGTCGAACGTCATCGCGTGGCCGTCGCGGACCGGCGGTGGCGCGAGCTGTTGCCAGACGGTCTGGGCGGCGAGCGGCGGGAGAGCGAGGCTGCACGCGAGTGCGCAGCGCAGAGCGGGGTGGGTCATGGCTTCTCGTCGAGGTCGGTGCGCGCGGCAGCGCCACGCGCGCGCCCCCCAGCGGAATGCCACCCGCCGGCGTTGCGGCGGATTCCGCGACTCCGCGTCAGTCGCCGAGCTGCTCGGCGAGCTTCGCGAGACCGCGGTAGACCAGGTTGCGCACCGCACCCTCGCTGCGCCCGAGCCGCTCGGCGATCTCGCGGTGGCTGAGGCCGAGCACCTTGTGCAGCGCGATCGCCTCGCGGTAGTCCTCGGGCAGGGCGTCGAACGCGCGTTCGAACTGCTCGACCTGCTCGCGGCCCGCGGCGACGCGGCTCGGCGTGCACACCGTCGCGTAGACCTGCGACAGCTGCTGCGATCCGCTGTCGTCCCCGGCGGCCGGGCTGACGACGTCGACCTCCCGCGCCGCGTCGCGTCGTTGGCGCGAGTAGAACACGTTCTTGTTGACGATCTTGTGTAGCGCCTGCTGGCACAGCCAGGCGCGGAACGGCGCATCGCCGCGATACTCGAACTGCCCGGCGTCGCGCAGCACCTCGACGCAGACGGACTGCACGAGGTCCGACAGCGACTCCTTGCGGCGCACCAGCCCACCGGCCTGCAGCCGGATGTAGGCCTCGAGCGCCGGCAGGTGCTCGATCAGCAGCGACTGCAGCGCGCGCTCGTCGGGCACCTCCTCCCGACGCGGATCGGATTCGCCGCTCGCGTCGACCATCGCGGTCCTCAGAAGTAGAGCCTCGTCAGGTCGGAGACGACGAGCCCCGCGGCACCGAGGCCGACCCACACGCCCTCGACGAGGATCGGTGGCCGGGTGGCCGACAATGGCGGCAGCGTGACCTGCAGCCGGACGCCGCCCTGGGGCGGCAGCACCGCCGACGCGACCGCGAGGATCGGCGGCCCGAACGGCGTGCCGCCCGGCCACGCGAACGCGAACGCACCGTTCGCCGGGATCCGCGTCGCGTACATCTCCCAGGTCGGCGTCCCCGCGATGCGGTCGAAGCCGCGGAAGCTCGCGACCTCCATGCGCACCGGCCACGGCAGCACGGCGCTCACGTCGCGCGGCGTGCCCCACAGGAACGGGCCGAGGCCGCGCGTGATCGCGGGTGAGCCGGCCTGGTCGATGCCGGCGCCGGGGTCGACGATGCAGACCGCGTCGATGTCCGTGTCGGAGCCACCGGCGCTGTCGTCCGCGACCTCGGTCGGGCTGGTCGGCGAGCCGGCCGTGTACGGGACCGGCAGCGGGAAGTCGGTGCACCGGGTGAAGTACATGAGCTGCGACCAGCCGGCCGGCGTGGTGGCGCGCGTCAGCGAGAACACCAGGTGCGCGCGCGACTCCTCCACGGCCAGCGCGTCGATGTCGGCATTGATCGCGGTCAGGCCGAGCTCGGTCCACGACACCAGCACGTTCGGTGTCGACCAGCTGGTGCCGTCCCACGTGCTGCGCAGGATGGTGGCGCCACTGACGTCCGCCGGCGACCACCAGGTGGCGGGCACGAGGGCCTTGGTCGCGTCGGTCACCGAGAAGTAGACCGACGGATGGATCGGCAGCTGCGCGAGGATCTCACCGTCGAGATCGAAGGCAGGGATCATCGCGTCCATCGTCACGATGTCACCCGTCTGCGGTGCCGGGCCGCCCCGGAACAGGCCGAGCTCCGGGCTGTCGAGAGCGCGGTCGGTGCGCAGCCGGTAGGCGATCGGCACATTGCTGCCGCGCACGATGTGGGAGAACACGTCCGCCAGCGCGCCATCGATCGAGCTCTCCTCGCGCCCCAATGCTCCGGTCGCGCCCGAGCCGCCGGGCGGCGGGGCCGCGACCGAGAACATCACGGCTCCCCACGAGCTGTCGGGGAACCTCGCGAAGCCGGGGCGACCGCAAGGATCGTGCACGTTGAGCTGGTCGAGTCCGATCGACAGCGCGTCGACCTCGAACGCTGCACCGGCGAACAACGCCGCGAAGGTGAAGTCGGGTCGCGAGCCGCCACCGGTCGAGCGGGCGCGCACGCGGTCGAAGCCGGCCATCTTCGAGTAGGTCTGGTTGACCGTGGCGGTGCCGCCGCCGGACGGCGCGGGGGTCGCAGCGGTCACGCCGATCGCGATCGGAGCGGCCATCAGTGGGCCGGCGTCGGACGGCGCCTGCGCGAGCGCGTGGCCACAGGAAACCGCAAGCAGGGCGGCGGACACAGGGGCTCGGATGGAGCGTGGCATGGGGCGTCGACTTCCTCGGCAGGGCTCGCAGCGACGTCGGATCATCGAGGGTTCTCCCGATCCGGTAAACCCGCCCGGGCCGTCGCGCGGGGTCGCGATGGACGCCGCCCATCGGGACCGCCGCGATCACGCCGACGGGTTCGCGACGCCGCGAGGCGTGCCAGTGGCCTCCGCGCGCGCGTGCGGCTCAGCGACCGCCTGGCGGCCGGCGCGGGTGGGATGGTCGCGGTACCACCGCTCCGCCGGATTGGCGCGACGACGTGGCGCCCGGCCGTGCGGTCGTCGCCGGGTGCTTCGCACAGCGGCGTGCCGCGGACCTCTGCGGCGGCTCGCGTCGTGTGCGATGATCGAGTCTCCGGTCGCGCCTCTCTCCGCGGAACCGCACTGCGACCATGAACCGAAGCTCCCTCCTCGCCGGCGTCCTGGCCGCCGCGATTCCCGCGCAGACGGCGCCGTTCCCAGCCCATCTGCTGTCCGATCTCCACGATCCTTCCAGCGTGCCAGCGTCGTCGGACCCGGCCGGCTTCACGCCGGTCGGTGCGAGCATGTTCTTCGTCGCCGACGATGGCGTGCACGGCGTCGAGCTGTTCCGCTCGCTCGGGACGGCGGCGACGACGACCCTCGTCGCCGACCTCCGCCCCGGACCGAGCGGCTCGGCTCCGGCACAGCTGGTCGCCGTCGGCGACCGGCTGTTCTTCTCCGCCGACGACGGCACGCACGGCCGCGAGCTGTGGCTGACCGACGGTACCGCCGCCGGCACACGGATGATCGCCGACCTGGTTCCCGGAGCTGCCGGGATCCAGGTGGGGGCGACCGTCCCGTTCGGCGACCGCCTGTTCGTCGACATTGGTGAGCCGGCCGGCGGCATCGAACCCTGGATCACCGACGGCACGGCGGCCGGCACGCTGCAGCTCGCGGACATCGTTCCCGGCAGCGGCTCTTCACGCGGGATGCTCCCGGTCCGACTCGCGGTCGTGCGCGCGACCGCCGCCGGGGCGGAGGTCCTGTTCGCGGCACAGACGCCTGGCCTCGAGCTGTGGCGGAGCGATGGCACCCGGGCCGGCACGGTCGCGACCGGCGTTGCTCTCCCGTCGAATCTCCTGTTCCTGTCCGGAGGCCAGGCGCTGCCGAATGGGCGCGTGACGTTCGGGGCCATTCCGAGCCAGGGCGGTGGCAGCAATGAAGCGGACGTATGGAGCACGGATGGCACGCCGGGCGGCACCTCGATCGTCGCGCCGGCGGTCGGCATTGGAGCGTTCATCGCTCGGTCCGCCCGTCTGGGGTCGCTGGCGCTGTACGCAGCGGGCGACACGACCGCGGCGGTCGTCACCGACGGCACGGTCGAGGGCACGCGGCTGATCGGCGCACCCGGCGGCGGCACGATCGGCATCGCGAAGTTCATCGGTGAGTCCGGAGGCTCGATGTACGCGTTCGGAGCGGATACGGGCACGTTGCAGGCGGTCTACCGGATCGACGCCCACGCCATCGAGGCGTCGCGCGTCGCGTCGTTCGAGTACCTGTTCGACGGCGGGTTGCTGAACCAGCCGCCGTTCGCAGGCTTCGCCGGGCCGCGCATCGTCGCGATCGCCCGCAGTGCGTATACGGCCGCCGTCGCGATCGACCTCGCGAGCGGAACGACGACCGAGCTCGCACGGGTCGACCCGACGACGAACCGGGGGATGGCATTCGCCTACGGCCGCGCGTGGCTCGCGAGTCGCGATCCGGTGTTCGGAGCCGAGCCGACGGCGACGAACGGCACGGTGCTCGGCACGACGGTCGTCCGCGACCTCCGTCCCGGCCTGGTGACCGGCCCGAACAACGGCAGCTCGCCGTTCGGCTTCGCGCGCGCCGGCGGCCGTACGGTCTTCTTCGCGACGCTCGCGGATGGTCCGGCCCTGATGTCGACGAACGGGGCGCCGGGCGGGACGACGCCGATCTTCCGCGGGCAGGTCAGCAGATTCGGCGTGCCGATCCAGGTCGTCGGCTCGCGCTTCTTCTTCGTCGCCGAGGCGAGCGCCACGGGTCCGCGGCTGTACGTCAGCGAGGGTACCGCGGGCACGACGCGGGCCGTCGAGGCCGGCTCCGGCCTCACTCCGAGCGTCTATCTCGAGGAACTGGTGGGCCTCGGCGACGAGGTGCTCTTCATGGGCTCGACGCTGATCGGCACGGCGCTATACGCGTCGGACGGCAGGTCGATTCGCGAGGTCGTGCCATTCGGCGGGAACCTCGGGGCCCGGATGCGGCGCCTCGGCGACCGCGTTCTGCTGCGGATTGCGCGGTCGGCGCCGCCGTTCGACGAGATCTGGGTGACCGACGGCACCTCGGCGGGCACGAGCCGCGTCACGAACGCGAGCTTCCTCGGTCCGGCGGTGCTCGAGGTCTGGCGAGACCGCGGTTGGTTCGTCGGTCTGGGGTCGTCCGGCGGCTACGAGCTGTTCGCGACCGACGGCAGCCCGTCGGGAACGGCGTCGGTCGGGCCGCTGCAGGCATTCGCGGGCGGCTCGCGCGCCGAGTTCCTCGTGCCGACCGCAGACCGCCTGTGGATCGCCGGATCCGGCGGGGTCTGGTTCGTCGATGCGGTCGGAACGGCGCCGGTGCCGGTCAGCGCACTCGGGGTCCGCCCGTGGCTGACCTCGACGCCGCCCGTCGCGGTGGGTGACCGGCTGGTATTCAACGCGCTGACCAGCGGCAACCTGTTCGCGGTCGTCGCGACCGACGGGACCGGCAGTGCGGCGACGCTGCTGGTCGATGCGCGGGGCATCTACCTCGACGTGGGCTTCGTCGGGCTCGGCGAGCGCTACGCACTGTTCGCGCAGGACGCGTTCCCGCTTGCCGACCGCAGGCTGTGGGTGACCGACGGCACGCCGGGCGGCACCCGCGCACTGCAGTCGCTGGATGTCCGCGTCGTGGGCCAGTCGATTCCCGGCGTCGCGCCGTGTGGCCAGCTCGCGAACGGGCTCGTCTACCTGGCGGTGAACGACCCGGTCGCGGGAGTCGAGCCATACGTGCTCGACCCGGGGGCGGTCGCAGAGCGGCTCGGGACCGGCTGTGGAGGCGTCGGCCGGATGGCGGAGCTGTGGTCCGTGGGCGATCCGGTGCTCGCTTCGCACACCTCCGTGCTTGGTCGTTCGAGCGCCGGACACGCTGCCATCGTGCTGTTCAGCATGGCCGCTCCGGTGCCGTCGCGACTGCCGCTCGCGGGGCAATGCGCACTCGAGGTCGACCCGAGCTTCGCTGCGATCCCCGGGCTGACGATCGTCAACGGCTCGTTCCGCTACGGCCTGGGTGTTCCGGACATCGCATCGCTGGCCGGCATGCGGGTCGCGTTGCAGGCTGCGGTCGGCCCCACCGACGCGCCGCTCGGCTTCGACCTGACGAACGGCATCCAGTGGACGCTCGGGTTCTGACGGAAGCGTGCAGGTGGCCCACTCCCCCTGGCGCAGGTCGGTCACGCGTCGAGCGACTGTCGGGACGCACTTGTCACGCGGAACCAGTCGATTGCGACCCCGTCGAACTCACGGTGCGCGGATCAGGGGCCTAGCGATGCGGAAGCCGATGGCGAGCTTGCTGCTGCGTGCCGATTCGGCGAGCCGGAACGTCAGGCGCTGGCGTAACGGATCGCCCATGAAGCTGCCGCCGCGGGACGGGCAGCGGTGTTCGGCGAAGCCGCCGACGTAGCCGTCGCCGGACCGCCGGTCGACGCGCCCGTACTCGCGGACATACAGGTCGAGGCACCACTCCCACACGTTGCCGTGGACGTCGTGGAGCCCGAACGCGTTCGCTGCATAGCTACCGCACGGCGCGGTCGCGACCTGACCGTCGTCGAAGGTCGCGAACACGCAGACCTCGTTCAGCGCGCGGCGCGCACCGGCATCGGCGACGTTCGCGAAGCCCTCGAGCGACTCGGGCTCGAAGCCGGTCGCGTAGCGCGTGACCGCGCCGCCGCGCGCGGCGGCTTCCCATTGCAGCTCGGTCGGCAACGTGGCGCCGATACGCCGGCAGAAGTCCATCGCGTCGTGCCACGTGACCGACTCGACCGGACGCTCCGGCAGCACCGGCTTCTGGAAGTAGCTCGGCGTGCGGCCGGTCACCGCCGCGAACTGCGATTGGTCGATCTCGAACTTGCCGATCAGGTACGGCTCGATCTCGAACTCGAACACGGGGCCCTCGCTGCGCACCGTCGCATCCGGGTCGTAGAGCGGTCCGTCGGGGTCGTCGGTCTGGGCACCGAAGCGGTAGCGATCCGCGGGGATCAGGACCAGCACCGGCGCCTGATCGACCGCGTGCGCGATCGTCGCGCCGGGCTCGCGCCGCGGCTCGCCCAGCGCGCTGCCCGGATGCAGCAGCGCGAACTCCTCGAGCCCGGAGCGGGGATCGGGGCCGAGGGGCACGAGTCCCGGCTGTGGCGCGAGCGCGAAGCCGTACCGCTCGGACGCGCGCACGCGGTCCGCAGCGGCAGCCCAGTCGGCGGCGCGCTGGTCGACGGTCAGCTCGCGCATCGCGGTCAGCCAGGCGAGGCGGTCCTCGACTTCGGCGACGAGGCCGTCCGCGCCCCCCAGGCCCTGCTGTGCCTCGAGCAGCCGCTCGAGATTGTCGAGCAGCACCCGCTCGCCCGGCCCTGGTTGCGCGAGCGCTCGCAGCGTGGCGATCTCGCTCGCCGTGCGGGGCGCCGCGGCAGCCTGCGAGCGCGCCTCGGCAAGCCAACCGTCGAACCGCGCGACGCGGTCGGGAGCGGTCGGCCAGCTCGGGCCGTCGGGTGCGTCCGGCCACAGGACGTCGCGCGCGTCGGCGACCAGCCCGTCGACGACGTCACGCTCGGCGAGGCGGTCGAACCGGCGCAGGTTCTCGCGCGACGCCAGGAACAGGTTCGTGGTGACCACCAGTGCCGCGACGATCGTCAGCAGGAACGCGACCGCCACGCCGACGGCGAGGCGGTGCCTCCGCACGAGCTTCTTCAGCCGGTAGGCGGTGCTGGGTGGCCGCGCGAGGACCGGCTCGCCGGCGAGGTGCCGCCGCAGGTCGGCGGCGAGCTCCGACACGCTCGCATAGCGTCGATTGCGGTCCTTCTCGGTCGCGCGGTGCGTGATCCAGTCCAGCTCGCCGCGCACCGCCGAACGTAGGGTCGCGAGCCGCGTGCGGCGCGAGCGGGCGATCTCCTCGGCGCCGGCGCCGAGGCTCGACAGCCGTGTGCTCGGCGCCGGTGGCTCGACCTCCCGGATCACGCGCACCATCTCGAGCCAGCCGGCGCGGCGGAGTTGCACGGGGTCGAACGGCAGCACGCCGGTCAGTAGCTCGTAGAGGATCACGCCGAGCGCGTAGACGTCGGTCCGCGTGTCGACCTGTGCACCGTCGGTCGCCGCCTGCTCGGGGCTCATGTACTCCGGCGTCCCGAGCAGCTGTCCGGCCTCCGTGAACAGCGTGCGGTCGACGAGCGGCCGGTGGATCGCTTTCGCGAGCCCGAAGTCGATGACCTTGACGACCGGCACGCCGTCGCGCTCGCGCACGAGCACGTTGCCCGGCTTCAGGTCGCGGTGGATCAGGCCGGTCTGGTGCGCGTGCTGCACCGCATCGCAGAGCTGCACGAACAGATCGAGGCGCTCGGCGACGGTCGCCTGCCTGGCGTCGCAGTACTCGGTGATCGGTACGCCGTCGACGTACTCCATCACGAAGTACGGCCGCCCGTCGTCGGTCGTGCCGGTCTCGAACACCTGCGCGATGCCCGGGTGGTCGAGCAGGGCGAGCGCCTGCCGCTCGGCATCGAAGCGCGCGACGAACTGGCCGGTCGCGAGGTCGCTGCGGATGCACTTGATCGCGACCCGCCGCTTGATCGGCTCCCGTTGCTCGGCGAGGTAGACCTGCCCCATGCCGCCGCTGCCGAGCTCGCGCAGGATTCGGTACGGGCCGATCGCGGTCGGCGTCGGCCGAGCGCGCGGCGCGACGAGGCCCGCGCCGCGTAGCCGCTCGATGCGCGTGCGCAGCTCGCCGGCCCGCTCTGGGTGCGCGGCGCACAGCGCGTCGAGCGCGGCATCGCCCTCGTCGTCGAGCCGCGCGAGGCACTCGGCGACGAGGGATTCGAGGTCGGGTCGATCCGGGCGCGGTTCCGTCATGGGGGGGCTCGGGTCTGCGGCCGAGACCGCAATCTAGTGCAGCAGCGCACCCGGCGAGGTGTCCCACGGAATTCCGCCGGGCTGCGGGGGGCGGTAGCCTGCCGTGGTGAGCGAGCGTCCGCGACGATCCACGCGAGCCGGACCCGCGCGGCGCCCGGCCGGCCGGCCCGCGTCGGTACGGCGGGCGACCGTGCCCGGTACGGATCAGCCGTTGTGTCGCCACTTCGGGAACTGTGGTGGCTGCTCGGCGCTCGACGTCCCGCTGCGCCTGCAGCTCGATGCGAAGCTCGCGCGCGTCGCCGGGCTGCTCGAGCCGTTCCTCGGCGCCGTGCGCCCGACCGTCGCGACGCCGCCGGCGGTGCCGTTGCACTTCCGCACCAAGCTGCTGTACCCGGTGCGGCCCGACGCGGCCGGCCGCCCGACGCTCGGCATCTATGCGCGGGGCACGCACGACCTGGTGCAGATCGAGGAGTGCCGCACGCAGGACCGCGCGCTGACGGCGCTCGGCACGGCCGCGGAGCGGGTGCTGCGCGAGCTGCGCCTGCAGCCGTTCGACGAGCGCGACGCCAGCGGCTTCGTGCGCGCGTTCCATGCGCGCGTCGCACCCGGTACCGGGGAGCTGCTGATGGGAGTGGTCACGCGACCGGGGCTGTTCGACACCGGCGCCGAGCTCGCCGGTCGCCTGCTCGCGGTTGCCGCCGAGCTGCCGCGCAGCGGGCGGCAGCGGCTGACGGCGGTCGGCGTCGTGCGCAGCATCAGCGAGCGCACCGACAACTTCCTGCTCGGCGAGCGCCACGTGCCGCTGCGCGGCCGCGACCACATCGTCGACCGGCAGGACGGACTCGAGTTCCGCATCGGGCTCGGGAGCTTCTACCAGGTGCACCGGAGCGCCTCGGCGATCCTCTACCGACCGGCGCTCGAGCTGCTGGGTGAGCTGCGTGGTCGGCGGGTCGTCGACGGCTACGGCGGCATCGGCACGTTCGGACTGCGTTGCGCGCGCGCCGGCGCGGCCCGCGTCGAGATCGTCGAGGACAATCCGAGCTCGTGTCGCGACGCTGAGCACAACATCGCGCGCAATGGGCTCGGCGAGACTGTCAGCGTCGAGCGGGCCGCCTTCGTAGACGCCCGGTTCGAGCCGGGACCGGACGTGCTGATCGTGGATCCGCCGCGCTCGGGTCTGCGTGAGGACGGCTGCGAGCGCACGCTGCGGGCACGGCCGCGCGCGGTGCTGCACGTCGCGTGCTCGGCGGAGGCGCTCGCGCGGGATCTGGCGATCCTCGTGCCCGGCGGCTACCGAGTGGCGGCGGTGCGGCTCTGCGACATGTTCCCGCACACCGAGCACGTCGAGGTCCTGACGCTGCTGACGGGAGCCTCGTGACGGGAGCCCCCCGACGGGAGCCTCGGTCGGGGGCCGCGGGCTGACCGCACGCCGTTCGTGCGGTCCGGATCGCGCCCGCCTACGCTGCTCGCATGGTCTCGCGTCACGGTCTCTGCGCCGCGGTCGCCGCGGCGTCGTCACTCCTCGCCCAGGAACCACCACCGGCGACCGCAGCGGGCGTCGCGGCGCCGAATGCCGTTCGCAGCGCCGCGGTCGCCGCCGCGGCCGACGCACCGAGCCCCGATCGCGTGCATTACGACGAACGCGTGCGCGTCCTGATCGTCGGCGGCGCCAACAACCACGACTGGCAGTGGACGCACGAGTCGCTCCGGTCGATCCTCGCCGAGACCGGTCGCTTCGACGTGACCGTCACCACAGAGCCCGCGAAGACGCTCGCCGACGCCGCCTTGCTCGACGAGTTCGACGTGTTCCTGCTCGACTACAACGGCCCGCGCTGGGGTGAGCCCGCGGAGTCGCGGTTCGTGGAGGCGGTGCGCGGTGGCAAGGGCGTCGTCGTCGTCCACGCGGCGGACAACGCGTTTCCCGGCTGGGTCGAATACGAGGAGATGGTCATGCTCCTGTGGCGGAACGGAACCGGCCACGGTGCGTTCCATCCGTTCGCCGTCGAGGTGATCGACCGCGACCACCCGGTGACCGCCGGGATGCCCGATCTGCGCATGCACCCGGACGAGCTGTACCACGGCCTGGTCAACTCGCAGAACGTCGACGTGCGCGTGCTCGCGCAGGCGTTCTCGTCGAAGGAGTCGGGTGGCACCGGGCGACACGAGCCGATGATCATGGTGCGCCGTTACGGCGAGGGGCGGATCTTCCACACCCCGCTCGGCCACGTCTGGCGCAACGTACCGTTGTCGCGCGCCTCGCACGTCGACCCGCAGTTCCGCCGACTCATCGCGCGCGGGACCGAGTGGGCCGCGACGGGCACCTGCCTGCTGTCGCCGATCCCGCCGAACTGGCTGACCGACGACGAGCGCGCGCAGGGGTTCGAGCTGCTGTTCGACGGCCGCGACACCGACGGCTGGCGCGGCCACCGAGCCGAGGGCTTTCCGGCGAGCGGCTGGACCGTCGCCGACGGGGCTCTCGTGCACGCGGCCGGTGGCGGCGGTGGCGATCTCGTCACCACGCGGACCTTCGGAGACTTCGAGCTGCGCTTCCAATGGGCGGTCGCGCCGCGCGCCAACAGCGGGGTGATCTACCGCGTCGCCGATCTCGATGCAGACACCTGGGCGAGCGGACCCGAGTACCAGGTGCTCGACGACGTCGGCGTCGTCGTCGCGCCGGACTCCGATCAGTCGGCGGGTGCTCTCTACGGCCTCGCCGCGCCGTCCAACCACAAGGTGCTCCGGCCGGCGGGCGTGTGGAACGACGGCCGGATCGTCGTGCGCGGCTGGCACATCGAGCACTGGCTCAATGGCGTCGGGGTCGTCGACGTCGACCTCGACACCCCGGAGCTGCGCGCGCGGATCGCCGCCAGCAAGTTCGGCTCGCTGCCGTTCGCGACCGCGCGCGAGGGGCGGATCGCGCTGCAGGACCACGGCGACGAGGTCCGCTACCGCAGCCTGCGGATCCGCACGCTCGACGCCGAGCGCCGTTGAGCCGCGCCACCGTGGGGTGCGCGCGGCCCGCGGCGCTCACTTGCCGGTCTCGCCGGGTGGCGTCTCGGCGGGCGGAGTGCCACCGGCGCCGGGCGCCGACTGCGCGGATTCCTCGCTGCCCGGGGGCGCTGGCAGGAACGTCAGGCGCTCGTGCAGGTAGCCCGCGCGCCACAGGCCGAAGCCGATACCGGCGAGCACCAGCAGGATCACGAAGATGCGCAGCCAGATCGACTTCTTCGGCGCGTACGGGTCCTTCAGGGTGCGATGAGCGCCCTTCGGCAGGCCGGCGCGGTCGGTCAGCACGCCACCGAGCGGCAGGTTGATCCGCGTCAGCGTGTTCACCGCCCACCCGTTCGCGTCGAGGATCGGGCCGAGATTGCGCTGCCGGAGCTTCATCCACGCGATCAGCATCGACGGGCCGGAGATCAGCAGCAGCAGGCCGAGCACGCCCGCGGGCATCCAGGCGCCGAGTCCGAAGAACGAGTTGAGCAGCGCGCCCAACGCGGCCGTGATGCCGCCGACGGCGACACCCAGGGCTGCGACGACGCCGACGTCGAACTTCGACTTCGGCGCCGGCGCCTTGCCGGTCTCCGCCGCGGAACCCGCGGACTGAGCCGCCGACTGCAGGCGCGTGTTTGCCGCTTCGTCGGCGGCGGCCGCACGCTTCGCGACCTGCTCCTCGATCCAGCGCAGCAGCTTCTTGTACGGCGCCCAGAACGCCTGCCGCACGCTGATCGGCTGGTCGACGATCTTCGTGATCGTCGCGTCCCAGTCGTTGCCCTTGCGGTCGTAGAAGATGCCGTTGCGGCCGACGAACAGGTTGTCGGCGTCACCTGCGGTCATCGCGCAGGCCACGGTCATCGGGCTGGCACCGGGGCGCTTGCAGTCGACGTAGGCGAGGTACGTCTTCGACATCGTTGCCAGCGTGCCGTGCTTCCCGGGGTCGTTGACCGTGATGCACAGGTGGCAGGTGCGGCCGTCCAGATACAGGTCGCCGGTCTGGAAGATCGCGACGCGGTCGCGCGCGTAGAAGTCGCGGAAGCTGACGTAGTTGTTCAGCAGCGTGGCGAAGTCGCGGTGCAGGCGCGTCAACCGCTCGACGTCGACCAGCGCCTCGACCTCCTGGGCGATCAGCGCGTCGTTCGCGACGGCCTGCTCGAGCGCACCACGGCGGTCGCTGGCGAGGATCTCGCGCACGCGGTCGATTCCGAGGCTCTCGACCTCGGCTCCGGCGCGCGCTCCGAGCCAGGCGCGATAGCCGCCGAAGCGGCCGCAGACGTCGCGCCAGGCGTCCTCCGACAGCTCCGCGACCTTCGCGCCGAGCAGCGGCACGATGCAGGAGTCGCGGAGCTGCTGCAGCCGACCGCGCCACGCCGGATTGATGCCCTGCGTCAACGGCAGCGCGCGACCCGGCTCGACGCGCGCGAGCGGGAAGTGGGCGATCTCGTCGGCGTCGGGCGACAGGTCGCTCGCGGTGATCGCCAGGTAGGCGGACTCCTCGCGATTCACGGCAGTCAGCGCGCGGCCGTCGAACTCGGCCAGCCGGCAGCGGGCGAAGTAGTCGTCGATCTTGGCCCGCACCGCGTCGAGCGCCGCGACCGCGGCAGCCGTCCCGGCGCCGAGCGGCAGGACCTTGGCGGCATCGGCGTCGGCCGCCGCGTGCCACGCGACGAACGCCTCGCAGGCCGCGTAGAAGGCGTCGATGCGCGCGCGGTCGAAGCCGAGTTCGCCCGAGTAGTCGGTCGCGCCGCCGAGGCACGCGAGGATCTCCTCGCCGATGCGCCGCGTCTCGTCGTCCTCGATCGTTGCCGGCGGGACGATGCCATCGCCATTGAGCTTGGCGGCCCTCAGCGCGTCGACGGCGGCCGTCGTGTGCGCGACCGTGACCTCGGTCGCCTGCGGATCGCCGAGGCTCTTGAGGATGTGCTTGGCGGATTGCAGGACCGCCTTGCCGACCTTCGTGTCGGTGCGGATCTCCGACAGCGAGACGCCGTCACGGCCGGCGGCGACCCCGTCGCCGTTCTTCAGGACCTCGCGCAGCCAGTCGACTGCGGCGAGGATCTCCGGTGGCCGTACGTGGCCATCATTGTCGCCGTCGAGTAGCGCGAGCGTCCGCTCCTCGAACTCGAGGCCCTTCACCGGGCAGCTCAGTGCGACCCAGAGCTTCTGGTCGAGGTCGCGCAGGTTGAAGATGTCGGCGCCGGTGTCGAGCCGGACCTGGTCGACACCGCCGGCGCGATAGAAGCGCCAGCGGTGCTGTTCGGGTGCGTTGCGTTTGGCCATGGGGATACCGCGCGGTGCGCGGGGCAGGGACGAGGTCGCTTCGCCGGTGTCGGGTGCGAGGGTGCGTTGGCGGGCACGGTCGGCGAGGCGGTTCACCGGGCGAGCGGCATGGCGACGATCTCCGTGGGAGTCGTCGCGTGTCCCGACCCGCGGGACGGGCCACGAGCCCGGTGAAGAACCCTGCCTCGTAGCCGGGCGGTGGCGGCGCTGTCAACGATGCGATCGCGGTGGACTGGCAGATCCGGCCGGGAGCATGGCGGGCCCACGTGGCAGAATGGCCTCGCCGTGACCGCCCGACGAACGCCCCGTGTTCTCCTCGCCGCCGTCGTGCTCGTGCCGGTCCTGACCGCCGCGGCCGTGCTGCTGGTGCCCGCCGCGGGCGAGTCCACCGGCGGGCTACTGCACGCCGGATCCCGCTACAGCGCGTCGCAGTTGCCGTTCTCGAAACGGGTGGTCGGACCCGAGCCGGATCCGGCCGCGCCGCCATGGATCTGCAACGTGAAGGTCGTCGACCTCCAGGACGGCCGCGGGCCAGGCGTGCTGGTCTGCGATGCCCGTCTGAACCGGGTCTCGATCTTCCACCGCGCTGCGGCCGGGGCGGAGTTCGACGAAAGCGTGATCGCCGAGGGGAGTGCCGCGCCCGTGCCGGGCCACGCGACACCGGTCGACATCGACGGCGACGGCGATGTCGACGTCGCGATCGCGGTGCTCGGCAACGTGTTCCCCGACGACGCGAAGGTCGGTGCCGTGACGATCATGGAACGGCGCGACGACGGCTGGCACCCACATCGCATCCTCGACGAGGTCCGGCGTGTCACCGACGTGCAGCCGGGCGACTTCGACGCGGACGGCGATGTCGACCTCGCGGTGGCCGTGTTCGGCTTCTACCACGGCAGGATCCTGTGGCTGCGCAACGACGGGCCCGGTGCCGAGGGCTTCCCGCGCTTCACGCCACACGACCTGCACCATGCCGCCGGCCCGATCCACGCCCCGGTCGCGGACTTCGACGGCGATGGCGACCTCGACATCGCGAGCGGCGTCACGCAGGACGACGAGGAGGTCTGGGGCTTCGAGAACCTCGGTGGCGGTCGCTTCGCGAAGCGGCTCCTGTGGCAGACGTTCAACTTCGACATCGGCGGTGCCGGTCTCGTCGCCGACGACCTCGACCAGGACGGCGACGTCGACCTCCTGCTGCCGGTCGGCGACAACTTCGAGCAGGACTACTCGTTTCCGCAGCCGTACCACGGCTGTCTGTGGCTCGAGAACCGCGGGGAGTTCCGCTTCGTGCCGCGGCGCATCGCGGACCTCGGTGGCACCTACGCGGCCGCCGCAGGTGACGTCGATGGCGACGGTGATCGCGACGTCGTGTGCGTCAGCATGTTCAACGAGTGGCGACAGCCCGGCACCGCGAGCATCGTCTGGCTCGAGAACGACGGCGCCATGCACTTCACACCGTGGCAGGTCGACGACCGGCCGACCCACCTCGTCACCGTCGGGCTCGGCGATCTCGATGGCGACGGCGACGACGACATCGTGGCCGGCGGGCTGCACGTGATCGCACCCTACGACCGCCTGGGCGGGGTCACGCTGTGGATGTCCGGAGGTGCGCGATGAACCGCACCAACGTCCTCGCGCTGGTGCTCGGCATCGAGCTGGCGGCCGCGGCCGTCGCGCTCGTGCGGCACTTCGGCGGCCGGGAGCCGCTCGCGCTCGGCGAGCTCGCGCTGCACTTCAACCAGTCGGACGCCCTGCGCGACGTGCTGCCCGCGGAGCACGCGCGCTGTCTCGAGCTCGTCGAGAGCAATGGCCGCGCCGACGATTGGTTCCGGCTCGTGTCGTTCTACCTGACGATCGGCTATTACCCGGAGGCCGAGTACTACGCGCGGCGCGCGTGCGAGCGGTGGCCGGGTCGGTTCGACCTGAGCTACACGCACGCGATCTGTCTCGACGTGCTCGGCCGAGTCGACGAGGCGATCACCGCCTTCGAAGCCGCGAACGCGATGATCGACGGCTCGCGCGGCATGCCGGCGGCGAACGACCACCGCTGTTGGTTCTTCATCGGTCGTAACGAGCTGCGGCGTGACGATCCGGAGGCTGCGCTACGCGCCTTCCAGCGCGCGCGGCGGTTTCCGCCGGTCGTCTGGCTGGCCGCCCGCACCCTCGCGAAGCTCGGCCGGTGGGACGACGTCGCGACCCTGCTGCCCGTCCTCACGCAGGTGCGTCCCGACGCCTACGAGGTAGCGCTGCTGCAGGCCCGCCTCGCCGAAGCGCGCGGCGACGCGACCTCGGCGGAGCGCGACTACGCGCGGTCGGACTCGCTGATGCCCCGTTTCGGCTACGACCCGGTGAAGCAGGCGCTGCAACACTACCGCGAGCACTTCATGGGCCGGTAGCTACCTGCCCGCGCCGCTCGGCAGGGCCTTCAGAGACGACGCAGGCCGCGCCGAGCAGCACGCCCGACGCGGCCTTGCAGGGGGGCGCACCCCGCGAGGGGCGCACACGATCGCAGAGGCGCGCTCACGCGCGCCCCGCGAGGACGATCACTGGCTGATGTAGGTCGAGCCCGCGCGCGACAGGTCGATCCTGCCGCTGGCATTCGGGACGAGCCACTGCCAGCTGACCGACACGTTGGCCGGGGCGGTCGACAGGTTGAATGTCTGCTGCGCGGCACCACCCGTCACCGCGATCGGGCCGATCAGGCCGAACACCGACAGGCCGAGGTCGATACCGCAGTTCAGGATGAACGGCAGCGGATTGATCGTCGGGCCGGCGACACCGTAGGCGAGGAACGCGGACGTGCCCGTCGTGACGCCATCGAGCGTGACGTTGTATGCGGCATTGCCGACGTAGGCATAGCCGTCCGCCGAGTGCGTCGAGCCGGTCAGGCAGCCCATGCTGCCGTAGTTGTAGTCGCCCTGGACGCGGACGACGGTGTCGTTGTTCGCCTGCGTGAGGTAGGTGACCTCACCGCGGAAGTTGTTGGCGAAGTTCGGGTTCCACTCCGCGCCGCCGGCGATGCCGCCGGGGTTCGTGCCGGGAACACTCAGGTCGCCGAGGAACTTCTGGCCGGTCTGCGCGCCGGTCAGGTCGATCGTCACGAACGTGACGCCGTCGGTCGCGCGCGGGCCGCCGAGCTGGCCGAACAGCGTGACGGTGCCGTCGTTGGCGTTGAAGTAGGCGCCGTAGGCACCGTTGTTCGGCGACGGCGTCGCGGGCTGGGCCGCGGTGCCGCTCGCGATGTCGAACCACTCGACGACGCCGCTCCAGTTGGTGTGCACGAGTACGCCGAGCGGCGAGGTCGGGAACTGCGCCTGCACCGCGGGGTGGCTCGGCGGGCAGACCGCCAGCGCGCGGGCGGTGTTGTTGACCCAGGTCGGCAGCACGATGTTGCGGGTCGGGTCCCAGACCTTGTTGGTCCAGTCCCACGCGAACACGGTGTTGGCCGTCGAGGCGTGCTCGCAGCCGCCGTAGATGCGCGAGTTGGGCGTGAAGTCGCCGTCCCACGCCATGTCGCGGATGCCCCAGGCGCTGCCGAGGGTGCCGGTCGGCTGGTCGTACGAGTTCACGAAGTTGCCGTTCGCATCGAACTCGATCAGCTTGTGCGGGTTGGCGGTCGACGCCGTGTTACGACGCGCCGTCACCCAGATGGTGCCGTTCGGGTCGACGGAGACGCCTAGCGCGCCATTGACGGCGTAGCCCATGTTCGACGTCGCGGCCGTCGAGACGTCGAGCTGGTTCGAGCCGGAGGTGCCGATCTGCACGTGAGCGCCGAGGCCGCCCTGAGCGGCGACGCCGGCGGCGAGCAGGCTGGTGGCGAGAATCGAGAAGTCGAAACGCATGTTGGAGGATCCGAGCAAGGAGGAAGGAAGGGGAGTCCGCCGCACCGCGACCATTCCCGCGGCCGGCAGCGAGCAGCCAGCAGACCACGCTGCCGGCTGAACATGCGGCCAGAGGAACATGCGGCCAGAGGACCGACCCGCAGAGCAACGCCGCAGACGCGGGGAGGCGCTACGAGCCCGCGGGAGGATGCTCGGTGATCAGACGTGGGTCAAGGTCCCCAGGGTTCCACCCGTTGCCGCGGAAGTCCTCCCGACCGCGGCCGCGCGGACCGGGCCGGGGGGCATCATGTCGCCGCCCGTGCGGCGCCATTGGTCCCGCAGCCGCGGCGCCGCTGGGGCATCGATGCGCGGCGGCGTCCGCCGTGGCACTGGCGCAGCGGAGATTCGCCCCGTGCGCGGCACCGTCGGTCGATCGCGCTCGACCGTGCTTCGGTTCGAGACGGAGTGCCGGGCGCGCGCGACTCAGCCGCGCCGGGCGAGCGAGATCAGCGTGACGCCGGCGATGACGAGGCCTGCGCCGAGCAGGGTCCGCGGGTCGATCGGCCGCTGGCGGAATCCGAGCAGACCGAAATGGTCGAGCGCGAGGGACGCGAGCATCTGGCCCGCGACGATCAGCGCGACCCACCACGCAGCGCCGATCCGCGGTGCGACGATCAGCGCCGTCGTCACGAAGCACGCCCCGACCGTGCCGCCGCCGAGCCACAGCCACCACGGCGCCGAGGCGAGCATCGAAGGGCGCGGCAGGCGCTGGCCGAGCGCGAGGCACGCGGCGACGAGCGTCGCCCAGCCGACCGTGAACGAGATCACCGCGGCCTGGATCGGGTGCTCGAGACGCCGGTACAGCGCGCCGTTGATGCCGGGCTGGATCGCGACGATCGCGCCGGCGGCCAGCGCGACGAGGACGAGCAGGAACGAGGGAGCTCCCATCGCTGCGTGATCGTGCCGTCGCCGGCGGGGCGCGCCAGTCCGCGCTCCAGCCAGCGCGCGGGTCGGACGGGCTCAGGCGTACTTGCCGCCCCGCACCACCTCGACGTCCTGGGTCCACACGATCACCGCGTAGTTCTCGAAGAACTCGTCGGCGATCCCCGTGAGGATCCGTTCGGCGACCGCCGCTTCGACGATCGTCTCGATGCGCAGGTTGCCGCCCTCCCACTGGCTCGCCCGGACCCCGCGGGAGCCTTCGCCCTCGCAAGTGGTCAGCGTGTAGCCACGGGCACCGGCGTCGCGCAGCTCGCGCACGACGCGTTCACGCAGCACGGCCTCGGCGACGATCGTCACGAGCTTCAGGCGGACGGTGTGCATGGCGCTGCGAGCTCAACGTCGGTGGAGCGCTGTGGAGAGCGCGTGGTAGAGCGGGATGCCGAGCGTCAGGTTGAACGGGAAGGTCAGCACGAGCGAGGCGGACAGATAGACGCTCGGGCTCGCCTGTGGCAACGCGATCCGGACCGCGGCCGGTGCTGCGATGTACGACGCGCTCGCGACCATCGCGGCGAACACGGTGGTGCCGCCGGCGCTGAGCCCGGCGAGCGAGCCGACCACCGCGCCGAGCGCGCCCAGCACGACCGGGGCGACCAGCCCGAGCCCGACCAGCCGCACGCCGGCACGCCGGACGTCGCCGAGCCGCTGAGCCGTCAAGAGCCCCATCTCGAGCAGGAACAGCGTCAGCGCACCCTTGAACAGGTCGACGAACAGCGGCGCGACCGACTCCATGCCGTGGTGCCCGGACGCCGCCCCGATCAGCACGCCGCCGATCAGCAGCACGATGCTCTTGCCGGTCAACACCTCGCGGATCGCGCCCCCGAGCGAGCCGCCGTCGCGACCCGCGAGCCGGGCGAGCGTCAGCGCGACCACGATCCCCGGCACCTCCAGGATCGCGACGAGCGTCGGCATGAACGCCTCGTGCTCGACGTGCGCGCCCTGCAGGAACGCCTGCGCGGCGATGAAGGTCACCACCGAGACCGAGCCGTAGTGCGCTGCCAGCGCAGCGGCGTTCGCGATCTCGAAGCGCAGCCCGCGCGCCGCCGCGAACACCAGCACCGGCACCAGGCAGCCGAGCAGCAGTGTCGCCAGCGCGGGTGCCCACAGGTCGGCGAACGGTGTCGCCGCGAGCGCGGCGCCGCCCTTCAGGCCGATGGCGAGCAGCAGGTAGATCGACAGCGTCTGGTAGAGCGCATCTGGGAATCGCAGATCGCTGCGCACGAGCATCGCGACGATGCCGAGCGCATAGGCGAGGACCATCGGCGACAGCAGGTTCTGGCGGATCAGCTCGAGGGTGTCCAAGGGGTCTCTTGGTCGTGGCCGGCGGTCCGGCGGTGCGCGGTCAGTCCGGCAGCCCCTCGTGCGCGACCGTCTCCATGGCCTCGCAGAAGCGCTCCAGCTCGCCGGGCGTCGTGTAGACGCTCGGCGACACCCGGATGCCCTCGAAGTCCTCGTGCCGTATGGTCGTCACGATGATGCGGTGCGCGCGCTGCAGGTGCACCGCGAGCTCGTTGCTGTCGATGCCGTCGATCCGCACGTTGGCGATGCCGTTCGCCATTCCGGGAGCGAGGCTCGTGTTGAGCCGCACGCGCTCGTGCTCACCCAGCCGCCTCGCCCACAGATCGCGCAGGAACAGCAGGCGCTCCTGCTTGCGCGCGGTGCCGAGCCGCTCGTGGAAGAGCGCCGCGTCGGCGATCGCGAGGTAGTTGCCGATCGGGCAGGTTCCGATCTCCTCGAACTTCCGGATGTCGGCCTCCTGGCCGGTATTGGCGGCCATCAGCGGCCAGAGGCCGGGGATCCGCTCCCGCCGGACGAACAGCAGGCCGGTCCCGATCGGCGCGAACAGCCATTTGTGCAGGCTGGTCGCGAAGTAGTCGCACTCGAGGTCCGGGATCCGGAAGTCGACGTGCGCGAAGGAATGGGCGCCGTCGACGATCACCGGGATGCCGCGCTCGCGGCCGAGCGCGGCCAGCTCGCGGACCGGCAGGATCTGGCCGGTCAGGTTGATGACATGGCAGCAGAGGATCAGGCGGGTGCGGTCGGTGAGGCCGTCGCGGTAACGGCGCACGATCTCGCCCGGATCCTCGCAGGGCACCGGGATCTTGACGGTCTTCAACACGATGCCGTCGCGCGCGGCGCGCTGGCGGAACGTGTTGAGCATCCGGGGATAGTCCTGGTCGGTGCACAGGACCTCGTCGCCCGCCTCGAGGTCGAATCCGAATTGACAGGTCTGCAGACCCTCGGAGGCATTGCGGGTCAGCGCGACCTCCTCCGCCTCGCAGCCCGCGATCCGCGCCAGCGCCTGCCGCACGGCCTCCTTGCCGGGCTGCTGCAGCCTCCACATCACGTAGGCGGGCGCGTGGTTCGCTTCCTCGAGATGCCGGCGCTGCGCCGCCTGCACGACGGCGGGCGCCGGGCTCACGCCACCGTTGTTGAGGTTGATCAGGCTGCGGTCGACGGTGAACGCCGCGGCGACCGTCTGCCAGAAGTCCTCGTCGTGCGCGGCTGCGCGCGGGTCGGTCGGACCGCGGTCCAGCTCGGCGAGCACTTCGCCGCACGTCGGTCGGTGCCGCCGGCCGTGGCGCAGCACGACCGCGGGCGTCGCGAGCGGCGCGGCGAGCGCGCCGAGGAAGGTCCTGCGCGTGGCGTCCATGGCGGCTGACCATACCGCCGTCGCGCAGGTCAGTCGTGCAACTCGATCGTCAGACCCTGCGTCGCAACAGCACCGGATCCGGGGACGGGGAAGACCGCCTGCGTGTGCAGCCGGAGGCCGACCAGCTCGCTGTGCCCGGCCGGCAACGGCATCGCGAGGGTCGCGGTCCCGCGCGCGTCGACCGGCATCTGGAAGGCGACGGACGAGCCCGGATCGGCCCAGATGTCGATGCCGTAGACGTTCATCACGGTGCGGTTGACCGCGACCAGCGCGAAGCCGCCGCCGCCGGGCGGAACGTGCTCGGCGACGAGCGCGAAGTCGCGGTTGCCGAGCGTCGGCGCCGAGTTCGCCCGCAGCCGCGCGGCGACCGGCGCGGGGCCCGATGCACTGCCGTAGCTCTGCAACGTCAGCGCATCGCCGTCCGGCCGGCCGTCGCGGTCGCGGTCGAGCGCGAGCGTCGGGCCCGCACCGGGTGCGACTCCGGCCAGCGTGATCCGTGCGCGCCCCGACGCGATCAGCTCGTCGAGCTCGCCGACCGTCAGCGGCGGCTCACCGGTGCGGTCGCGCAGGAACGTCGACGTGCCGAGGTCCCATACGAGGCCCGCGGGTCGCCCGTCGATGATCCCGCGGCCGATCACGTCGCAGTCGAGCGCGGCCGCGCGCCGCAGCAGCAGGTCGCGCACCTGTACGGTCCGTACTACTGCGTGGTTGCTGGCGTCGAGCGCGACCGTCAGCCCGACGGCGGGTGCCGTACCGGTGTCGAACGCGACGACGAACGCCTGCAGTGCAGCCCGCTGGGCGTTGTTCAGTACGGCGAACACCGGCTCGCTGAGGTGGCCGTGGACGTCGACGTGCGTGCCGTCGAAGCGCAGCCCGAAGCCTGACGTGCGCACGCCCTGCGTGTTCGGGTGCAGCCCGAGTCGGCGGTAGACCGTCCCGAGCGCGGCCGCCCGGAACGGCTGGGGCAGCTGTGTGACGAGCGGGTCGATCGCGAATGCGCTGGTGCCGTTCGATTGTGTGTGGCAGCTCGAGCACGAGACCGTGCGCTGATAGACGCCACCGATCAGCGTGTGGAACACGCGCTCGCCGTCGGCTGCGCTCCCGCCCGCGGGCGACGTCGGATAGCTGCGGTCCCGGTTCTGGTTCGGATTCGGCGGCAGCTTCATCGCGTGCACGAAGCGCTCGAAGGCCACCATGTCGGTCGTCGACGGGCTCCGCCCGCCGAGCAGCGTGTCGAACGACGCGGCGAACGCCGTGAAGCCGCCCATCTCGCCCCGCCAGTGCATGGCGCCGCCCTGCTCCATCGCCCGCAGCGTCTGCGTCGTCATCGGGCCCTTCATCGGGTGCACCGCGACGGTCCGGTTCATCGATGTGCTGACCGTGCGCAGCTGGCCGCTCGGATCGCCGAGGTCCCAGGCCAGCCCGTCGAAGCCGCCGTCGACGTGGCACGACGCGCACGACGCGGTGCCGTTGCCCGACAGCTTGGCGTCGTACAGGAAGCCGCGCGCCTCCTTGAGTGCCGGTGGCGTCGGATCGGTCATCGCCAGCTCGCTCGCCAGCTCCATCCCGACCGTGTCGACGACGCCGACCGTGTTCGACAGGCGATTGACGACGTAGAGCCAGCGGCCGGCCGGGTGCAGCGCAAGGCCGCGCGGCCCGCGCTTCTGCCGCGGCGCGATCGCGGCACCGGTCGTCAGACCGATCTCGATGCGTCTGATCACGTTGCCGTCGGGGTCCAGCACGCCGATGCGGTCGGTACCGAACGCGGCGACGTAGAGCCGCTGGCCGTCGGGCGACCACACGAGATCGGTCGGCTGTGCGAGCGCCGTGCTCAGTGCCGGCACGCTCGGGAAGGCGCGGTACTCGATGCCGGGATTGAGATCGAACGCGAGCGTCCCGCCGCCGGTCTGATCGTCGCCGACCTCGATCCGGGTCACCCGGTTGTCGACGACGTGGCCGCGCAGGTTCGGCTCGAAGCGCACGAGGTTGCGGGCATCGGTGTTCGCGACCCACAGCGTCGCGGCGCCGGGCCGCTCGGCCATGCCGAACAGGGTGGTGCCGACGCCGGCGAACCGCCGGCGGACGGTCAGCGTCGCCGGGTCGAGCTCGAATACGTCGTGGTCGGGCAGGTCGACACCGTGCGCGCTGCGCCACGCCGGATCGGCCGCGTCGACGATCAGCCCGACCCGCGGCGGGGCCGGCAGCGCCGGATTGGTCGGCGCCGGCTGCGGCGGTGCGAGGCGCGCGGGCACGACGGTGGTCCGGTTGCCGGACTTGTGCGCCGCGACGAAGACGCGCGTGCCGTCCGCGCTGCGCGTCATCCAGCGCGGCTCGGCGCCACCGATCGGGATCGAGGTGACGCGTGCGCGCGTCGCCGCGTCGAGCACCGCGACCTCGTTGCGCGTCGCCAACGACACGAACGCGTGGCCGCCGGCGAAGGCGATGTCGCTCGGCTCGTCGCCGACCTCGACGGTGGCGAGCAGCTCGCCCGACTCGATGTCGACGACCTGGATCGCATCGGCCAGGTGGCACGCGACCCAGGCCTCGGTCGCGGTGCGCAGCCGGACGGTCACCGGCTCGGGGGCCGTGGGGATCTCGCGCAGCAGTACCGGTCGGGCCGGGTCGCGCAGCGAGTAGACGACGAGCCGGGCGTCGGGCGTGTTGACGACCAGCAGGCGCAGACCGTCCGCCGACACCTCGGCGGGGTGGATCTGCGGGCTCTCGAACTGGTCGGGCGTCTGCGCCCGGCCGGCGCCGGGCAAGGTCAGGACGGCTCCCAACAGGACAGCGGGTATGCGCGCATTCATGGGACGGCGAAGCTCCGAGAGATCAGCGCGCGGCGAGGGCGGGCCGCGCGGTCGAGGGACTGCGGATCGAAGGGCGCCCTAGCGATCGCCGCGTGGTCCGGGACGCACCCGGGTCGAATGCAACGGTCGCTGCGCACCCATCGCGGGTTCCGCGCAATCGGGCGCGGCCGCAGGCAAGCGGCATTCCCGCCCGCTCACATCCCGCCCGCCCGCGCCCCTCCCCCCTCCCGCGTCACGCCCCCGTGACGACAACTGGCTTCCGATCGGTACCGCGTACGATTTTTACATCAGGCCAGCCGCGCCTCGCGGGTCTCGAGCAGGCGATCGATGACGCCGAGCACCGCGGCGTCGAGCGCGAGGTCGCTCGCGCCGAGCAGCTCCTCGACCTGCTCGGGCCGCCGCACGCCGACGATCGCCGACGTCACCTCCGGCCGGCGCAGCGTCCAGGCGATCGCGAGCTGCGCGACCGTCGCGCCAAGCTCCTGGGCGAGACCGCGCAGGGCGTCGACCAGCGCGAGATTCGCGGCGAGCCGCGCGCCCTGGAACTCGGGGTCGCGCGAGCGATGGTCGTCGTCGGGCAACGAGCGGGCGCGCGCGACGTCGAAGCGGCCGGTCAACAGCCCCTTCTGCATCGGGCTGTAGACGACCACCCCCACGCCGTGCGCCGCGCACCACGGCAGGACGGCCGGCTCGATGCCGCGGCGCACCATGCTGTACGGAGGCTGCAGCGACGCGACCGGGCGCCGGGCCTGGACGCGGTCCAGCTGCGCGACGTCGAAGTTCGACACGCCGGCGAAGCGGATCTTGCCCTGCTGGAGCAGCGTGCCGAGCGCGTCCCAGCCCTCCTCGAGGTCGGCCTCGGGATCCGGCCAGTGGACCTGGTAGAGGTCGATGTGATCGACCCCGAGCCGGCGGAGGCTCGCCTCGCACTCGCGGAGGATCGAATCGCGCTGCAGGCACCCACGCGGCACCCCGGACTCCTGCGGCAGGCGCGAGCACTTCGTGGCGACGAACGGGCGCGAGCCCGGGCCGATCTGCTTCAAGGCCGCGCCGACGAGCTCCTCCGCGTGGCCGAAGCCGTAGACCGCGGCGGTGTCGATCCAGTTGGCACCCGCGCGTACCCCGCGCACGAGCGCCGCGACCGCCTCCCGATCGTCGCTCGCACCCCAACCGAAGCGCCAGTTGGCGCCGCCGATCGCCCAGGTGCCGAGCCCGACGGTGGTGAGCGGGATGCCGGTGGAGCCGAGGTCGCGCGTGCGCATGGCTCCGGGAGTCTACGCGCTGGTCCGGCCGCTGCGATCGCGGGTCCGCTCCGCGGGCCGTGGAGTCACGCGCGGGTTGGCTCAGCCTCCCGCCGGCGCCGACTCCGGATCCCCGGCCGCTGCCGACCAGCCACCGCCGAGTGCCTTGTACAGCGCGATCAGATCGGTGGTCAGCGCGGTCTCGCTGAGCGCGAGCTGGTCCTGCAACGCGAACAGCGACCGCTGCGCCTGCAGCACGCTCTGGAAGTCGCTGACTCCCTGTACGTAGAGCGTGCGGGCCAGCTCGACCGCCTGTCGTGCAGCGCGTTCGCCTTCGACGATCGCACTGCGCTCGGCCTGCTGCTGGACGAACGCGGCAACCGCGTTGCGGGTCTCCTCGAGCGCGGTCAGGACCGTCGATTGCCAGGCGAGCAGCGCCTGCAGGTGGCGTTCCTCGGCGGCGTGCACGGCATTGCGGATGCGACCGCTGGCGAACAGGTTCCAGCGGAAGTCCGGGCCGAACGCATAGCGCCGGCTGTCGGAGTCGATCAGGTTGTCGAAGTTCTCCGACTCCACGCCGAGCGAGCCGCTCAGCGTGAACTGTGGATAGAGCTCGGCCTCCTCGACGCCGACGCGCGCACACGCCGCCGCGGCGTCGCGCTCGGCGAGGCGGATGTCGGGCCGCCGCCGGAGCAGGTCAGCGGGCATGCCGATCGCTACCGTCGCGGGAGGCACGGGCACCGGAGCGTCCTCCGCCAACGCGGGGGCCAGCTCGAACAGCTGGCCGGGCTCCGCACCGAGCAAGACCGCCAGCCGGCTCTCGATGCCGGTGCGCGTCACCACGAGCGGCGGGATCCGCGCGCGCGCAGATGCGAGGTCCACGCGTGCCTGGGCGACATCGAGCTCCGTCGTCAACCCCGCGCGGAACCGCGACTCGGTCAACGCGAGCGTGTTCGACCACGCCTCCACGTTCTGTCCGGCGATCTGGATCCGCCGCTGTGCTCCGCGTAGCTCGACGTAGTTCCGCGCGATCTCCGCGACCAGCGACACGAGCGCGTCGCGAGCCGATTCGATCGATGCGCCCAGCTGCGCGTCGGCGGCCTCGGCGCCGCGGCGGACGCGGCCGAACACGTCGATCTCCCAGGTCGCGTCGAAGCCGAGCGACCACAGATCGCGGTCGCCCGCGATGAAGCCCTGGAACGAGTTCGAGCTTCGCCGGCTGCGGTTGAACGAGCCGGCTGCGTCGATGTCGGGACCGAGCGAGCCCGTCGCGACGGCGTGCAGGAACCGGGCCTCTCGGACTCGCGACGCCGCGGTCTGCAGGTCGAGGTTCTGCTCGAACGCGCGCTCGACGAGCGCGCTGAGCTGCGCATCGCCGAGCGATTCCCACCAGATGGCCAGGTCTGCCTCGGTAGCCTGCTGGCTCAGCCGATCGCCGAGCGGAGTTCCCCACTCCGAACGGAGCTCGCGCTCGGGGGGAGCATAGTCGGGGCCGACCGCGCAACCGCCGACCGCGATCAGCAAGGCCGAGCGCGCCATGCCACGACGGACGGCCATGCCACGATGGAGGGTCATGCCACACCTCCCTGGGCGCTCTCGTCGAGGATCGAGCTGCGCTTCGCCGGCGCGCCGAACAGGTCCCACACCGTGCCGAGCACGGCGGGCACGAGCACCAGGGTGAACACCGTCGACACGAACAGGCCGCCGACCACCACCGCGCCCAGGCCGCGGTAGAGCTCGGAGCCGGAGCCCGGCGTCACCACCAGTGGCAGCATGCCGCCCAGTGACGTCAGCATGCTCATGAAGATCGGGCGCACGCGCGTCCGCACCGCGAGCTCGATGGCCTTCTTGTGCGTCATCTGCTCGCCGGGTGCCAGGTCGGCGCCCTCGGCGCCGTCGAGGAACTGGCGCGATTGCTCGACCAGCAGGATCGCGTTGTTGACGACCACGCCGATCAGGATGACGAAACCCAGGATCGTCAGCACGTCCAGGTTCTGGACGGGCACATAGCGGCTCGACAGGCTCGCCCAATGTACGAGCGCCAGCGCCAGGAAGCCGCCGAAGGTCGCGAGCGGTACGCTGAACAGGATGACCAGCGGCAGCACCCAGCTCTGGAAGAGCACGGCCATCAGCAGATAGACGACCAGCAGGGCGAGGAACAGCGAGCTCCGGACGAGGCCGAACACCGAGCCGTCGCCGAGCAGCGCGCTGAGGATCTCGTCGAGCTTGCTCGCCGTGCCGGCCAGATCGACCTCTACGGTCGGCGGAATGGCGCCCGCCTTGCGGAGGCCGTCGATCGTCGCCGTGAGCTGTCCGGTCGCGGATTGCAGCGGTGTGCCCGGAGGTGCCGTGAACTCGAGCGTGACGGCTCGTTGCCTGCCCACGCGGCGGATCTGCTCCGGAGTCGTGACCCAGTGCAGATCGGCGAGCGACGTGAGCGCGACGACGTCTCCTCCGGGTGTCGCGACCTTGGCGTCGTAGAGCACCGCGAGGTCCTTCTGCGCCACGGCGTCCGTCGCGATCACCTTCAGGTCGATCAGGTCGCCGTCGACGTCGTATTGACCGACGATGGCGCCGTTGCTGCACGCCTGTACCGCGAGTCCGAGATCGGCGACCGTCACCCCGACGTCGCTCATCCGGAGCAGGTTCGGCACGATCTGCATCTCGGGTCCCGGGAGGTTGAAGTTCGACGGCGTCGGCTGCAGTGCGCGCGGACCGAATTGCTGGGCGAGCGCACCGAACAGCGCTCCGGCAGCACCGGAGACCTCGTCGAGATCGCGACCACTGAGATCGATCTTGACCGCCGAGCCTGTCGAGCCACCGAGTCGGAACAACGGGAACTGGAATGCGAACGCGATGACGCCGGGCAGTGCGGCAGGGTTCATTGCCGCGTAGAACAGCGGCAGCAGGTCGACGACGCGCTCGGGCTCCTTGCTGATAGCACCGTGGAACAGGGTGCCGCCGGTCGCGACCATGAAGTACTCGTCGATCACCGGCGGGACGACCTTCGGTGCGTCGGGCTCCATCCCCGTCGGGATCGCCGGCAGCTTCGACGGATCGGGATGATTGATCTCGAAGAACGGCCGGAACGTCGCCTCCACGCGGTCGCCGAGCTCCCCCATCTGATCCAGGTTGTAGCCCGGTGGCGGGATCATCAGGCCGAACACGATGTTGCGGTTGCCCTGCGGCAGGTAGTCGGCAGGCGGCCGGAGCAGGATGGTGCCCACGACCGACACGGAGACGAACACGACGATCACGAGCGTGCGCAGACCCCAGCCGCGCAGCATGCGGCGCGTCAGCGCCGACGCCTGGCGCGGAACGTCGAACAGCCCGAGCACGGATACCGCCGCGCGCCGCAGCAGTCCGCGGTGCGGCGCAGGCTCGGAGCTCGGATGCCGGCGACGCCGCGGCTCGCGGTAGAACACCGCGATCGCGGACGGGATGACGAGGATCGATACGAAGTAGCTGAGCCCGACCGATGCGCAGATCGCGAGCGCGATGTCGCGGAACAGCTGGCCGGCCGTCTCCTGGATCAGCAGGATGGGGACGAAGACGACCAGCGTCGTCAACGTCGACGCGAGTACCGCGCCGGCGACCTCCCGCGTGCCGTCGTACGCCGCCCGGGCCGGTCGCTTGTGCATCTCGAGGTGCCGGAACACGTTCTCGATCACGACGATCGCGTTGTCGACGACCATGCCCACGGCGAATGCCATGCCGGCGAGGCTGATGACGTTGACCGAGCGGCCCAGTGCGACCATCACGACGATCGCGCCGATCACCGAGATGGGGATCGCCAGCCCGATGATCCCGACCGTGCGGAACGACCGCAGGAACAGCAGCAGCACCAGCGTCGCCAGCGCGCCACCGACCCAGATGTTGCGCTCGACCAGGTCGAGTGCCTGATAGATGTAGTCGGTCTGGTCGTACGACTGGACGATGCGGATCTCGCCGTCGATGCCGAGCGACCGCGCGAGGCTCTCCAGCAGGCCGTCGGGTGCCTCGATCTTCGCGATCTCCGCCTTGAGCGCCGCCATGACCTCGAGCACGTTCGAGCCCGGCTCGCGCTCGAAGTTGATCGCGAGCGCGGGATGGCCGCTCGACCGCACGAAGGAGTCCGGCTCCTTGTAGGTCTGCTCGACCGTCGCCACGTCCCGTACGCGCACGATGCCCGATTCGTCCTGGCGGACGATCACGTCGAGCACCTCCTCGGGATCCGAGAAGCGACCGACCGTGCGGATGCGGATGTCGGACTTGCCCTGCGCCAGCGCTCCGGCGGCCGCATTGCGATTGGTCACCTGGATCGCGCCGACGAACTCGGCCGGCGAGATGCCGCGCTGCGCCAGCCGCACCGGATCGAAACGGATCTGCGCCTCGCGTTCGCGTCCACCCAGGACGCCGACTCCGGCCATGCCAGGCAACCGTTCGAGGCGCGGCTTGACGCGCTCCTCGAAGAAGTCCCGCAGCGTCCGGACGTCGACGTCCGGATCGCTGCACGTGACGAGGTACCACGCGATGTAGTCGCGGTTCTCCGGATCGGATGCCTCGATGATCGGCTCGTCGACGTTCTCGGGGTAGCTCGGCACCTCGCGGAGATTGTCGCTGACCTCCCGCAGTGCATCCTCCTTGCGGATGCCGGTGCGGAACTCCAGACGGATCTGGCCCTGGCCGAGTTGCGACGTGCTGGTCATCGAGCGGAGCCCGGTGACCCCCAACAGGCGCTCCTCCTGCGGATCGATCACCTCCGACTCGATCTCCTGGGGAGATGCGTTCTCCCAGCGCGTCGTCACGGACACGACCGTGTCGTCGACGTCCGGCGTCATCTGGATCGCGACGCGGTCGAGTGCGACCAGGCCCGCCACGATCGCCAGCAGCACGCCGACCGCGATCGTGATCGGCTGCTCGATCGCCATGCGGACCGGACTCATCGGCCGCCTCCGGCGGCCGGAAAGCGGCCGTCGACGACGACCGGTGTCATCGGCCGCAGGCGTTCGTTGCCTTCGACGACGACGCGATCACCGGACTGCAGGCCGCGCGGCTCGACCCACACGCGCGGGCCATCGAGCCACGCGAGCTGCACGGTCAACGGCATTGCAATGGTGCTGCCGTCGGGCCGGTCGACCACGCGGTGGACGAAGTAGCCCGCGCCATCTCGCATCAATGCGTCGCTGGGGATGCTGGCGAGCTCGACGCGATCGCCGGTCGGGATCGTCGCCGTGACCGACATCCCCGGCGCGATCCGCGCGGCGGCGGTGCGGACGTCCCGCGAAGCGTCGTCCGTCGCCCCCGCCGTGCCGACCTCGCGTGGTGGGTCCAGTTCGGTCGCTGGATCCTTCACGTCTGTCGGATCCAGCGTCGCGATCAGCGTGAAGCGCCGGGTGCGCGGATCGAAGTCCGGGATCGCGCGCAATTCGCGCGCGGGCAGCGTCAGTCCGAGCGCGTCGACCGTCACGCGCACGTCGGCGGCCCGGGTCTGCATCGCGCTCGCGAACTCTTCCGGTACCTCGAGCCATGCGTCGATCGCGCCGGTCGAAACCAGCGTGCACACCGGGCTGCCGGCCGCGAGCCACTCGCCCGGCTCGACGTCGCGCGACACCACGCGACCGGTGAACGGTGCGCGGATCTCGAGGTCGTCGACCACGATCCGCAGCCGCTCGACGCGCGCCTCGAGTCGCGCGACGGCGCGCCCCGCGGCCGTGACGCGGGCCTCGGCGACGCGCGCGTCGCGCTCGGCCGCCCGCAGCGTGATCGCGCTCACGGAGCCCTTCACTTCGCGCTCGGCGGCGCGATACGCCTCGAGATCCTCGCCCGCGGCGCGCGCTTCGGTGCGACGGATGTCGACGTCGGCGACCGCACTCGCGAGCTCCGCCTCCGCCTCGGCGAGGTCCATCCGCGCGCGGCGGTCGTCGAGGCGGGCGAGCACGGCGCCGGTCTCGACCGGGGCCGACTCGCGGACCAGGACCTCGACGACGCGGCCCGCCTCGGTCGCCGCGACCTGGGCCCGCGACATCGCGCGCAGGTTGCCGGTCACCTGACGCCGGGCTGCGGTCGCCTCGACCGTCACCGTGCCGACGCGGACGATCGGCGCGCCGGGGGCCTGGGCGCGCAGTGCCGCGAACGCGCTGAAAGACAGCGCGGCGAGGCATGCGGCGAGCGGCTTCGCGAGCGCGCGGCGGGACGCGCGGGACGTAGCGATGGCGTTGGGCATCGGAGAGCCGGACCGGGTTCGGGGGAGCGCGGAAGGTGCCGGGGGTCCGCCGCGCCGGGAGTGCCGGATTCAAACAGTTGTTCGAGCAGTGGGGAAGGGTCTGTGGCGAGAACGCCGGTCCGATCGTGCGTGCGGGCCGCGGCCGCACCCCGGTCGGCCGGCCCTGAACGCTGCCATGCGTCGAACGGGCTCCGGCACCACGCAGTGGTTACGCTGCGGGGCTCCCTCCTCGGCCCCGAACCCAGATGACGACGCCCTCCCGACCCGGCACCCCGCCCGAGCCGCCGCAACATTCGACCGCCGCCCGCGCGCTGGCGGCGGCCGGCGACGCCGATCAGGCCCGCGACGTGGCGGCGCTCGACGACGTCGCCGCGGCGGCCGCGCGACGGCTCGGGCGCGCGCGTCGCGGGCTGGTGGAACGGCTGATCTATGGTCCGTCGCCCACCGTCGCGGAGCTGCGCTCCGGAGTCGACATCGGGACCGCGGCGCAGGCCGCCGGCCGGCCGATCGTCGAGGCGGCGCTCGACTGCCTCGCCCGCGGCGTCGCTTTCGAGGCGGACCGCCAGCTGTCGGCCGAGCTGCGCGCCGCCGTAGCCGGGAGCGGTGGCTACGGCTTCACGGTGCCGGCGGAGTTCGGTGGCCGCGCCGGCAGCTACCCGGCGCTCGCCGTCGTCGAGGAGGAGCTGGCCGCCAACGGCCTCGGTGCGCTCGCGGTCGAGATCTCCGGTGAGCTGACGATCGGGGCCGGTTCGCTGATCGCATACGGCAATGACGCGCAGAAGAGTGCGTTCCTGCCGCTCGTCGCCGAGGGTCGTCTGATGGGCTTCGCGCTCAGCGAGGTCGGGATCGGCGTCAATGCCAAGAAGGTCCAGGCGTACGTGGAGCTCGACGAACCGAACGACTGCTGGCGTCTGTTCGCGGACGGGCCGCGCAACAAGCTGTGGATCACGAATGCACACCATGGCGGGCTGGTCGGGCTCGTCGCGCGGATCGGCAAGGGCGGCAAGCAGGTCGGGCTCTTCGTCGCGGAGCTGCCGGCGACCGACGTGCAGCGCGTAGATGCGTCCGGCGGTGGCGCGGACTTCGAGTTCTGGCTGCGGCCGTCGGGCGTCGACGCATTCTGTGCGAATCACAATGCGCGGCTGCACTTCGACAACTTCCCGATCCCGCGTGGCAACCGCATCGAGGCCGATGGCGTCGAGGTGTTGTTCTACTGCCTGCGGATGGGGCGCTGCATGCTGGCCGCGATGTCCGCCGGCTACCAGCGCATGTTCGCGGCGGATGCGGCGCATTACGCGAGGCAGCGCGAGGGAGTCGGTGGGCCGGTCGTCCGCCACGAGCTCCCGCGCCTCGCGCTCGGGCGCATGCTCGGCGGTGCGCTGCAGTCGCGCGCACTGTCGCACCTCGCGCTCCAGCAGGATGCCGACGGCGTCGACCTCGCGGGCCTGCGCGATCTGACGAAGTCGGCGGCGGCGGGTGCTGCGCTGCGCTCCCTGCTGGCGTGCGAGCGCGTGCTCGGTGGCCGTAGCTTCGATGCGAGCAGCCGGGTGAGCGAGGCGCGCTCGAACATGCACGTGTTCGGCGTCGTCGAGGGCGAGGACGACCTGATCCTGATGGGCATGGTCAAGGACATCACCGGTCCCTTCGTCGATCGCTACATGGCCGGCATGCTCGGCGTGCTGCACTCGATCAACGTCGATGCCGCCGGGCAGTCGTTGCCGAAGGACCGGATCATCCGGCGACTCGGGCTCCGCGAGCTGCGGAGGTTCCCCGGGCGCAGCCTGACCGCGACGGGCCGGCTGCTGGTCAACCGCGGGTTCTGGTCGCTCGCGGGCTGGGTCGTGCGCAATGCCGGGATCGCGCTGCTGCGGTCTCCCCTGCGGCTCGTGCCGAGCGCGCTGCTGCCGCGCTATCGGTCGCTGCCGCGGTCCTTGCGACGGCACGCGCGGTTCGCGGAGCGCGAGCTCCGCAAGCGGCGCTGGGTCTACCTGGTCGTCAACCTGTGGTTCCAGCTCGAGCTGACCCGTGCCCAGGTGCCGCTGCAGAGGTTCGGCAAGAGCGTCGAGCACCTCGTGTCCATGCTCGCCCTGTGCCACCACGCCGCAGGACAGGATGCGTCCCAGCAGCGCGTCGCCGCGCTCCAATGCGAGCTGCTGCGCGACGAGTTCCTCGCGATCCGGATCGTGCGCGGCCTCGCGTCGATGGACCGGCTGCGGCGGCAGGTGGCTGCGGTCGGTGCGGACATCGAGAACGGCGAGTCCTCGCTGATCGCGGACGTCGAGCCGCAGCCGTTCGCGCACCCGTTCGCGTGATCGCGACCGGCGGTCAGCCGCGGCCCCGCGCTTCGCGGCGCGCGCGGAGCTCGTCCGTGTGCTCCCTGCGGGTTCTCGACATCACGACACCCCACGCGGCGGCGATCCCGATCGCGAAGAACAGGATGTCCTTCGGGTCGAAGTCCTGCGTCATTCGATCCCAGGGGGTCGCCTCCTCGTCGGGGTACGCCTCGAACACGGCGCGGACGTGGGCGCGCCAGCCGTCCAGGCCAGGTGGGGTCTTCGCCACGTCGCGGAGGTAGGGAGCCGTGAAACGGCGGAACGAGGCGAGCTCGAGGTCCGAGATGCGATCGGGCGAGGGCGCGCGGGTGTGTCCGCGCTCGTGCATGAAGCTGCGCACTGACTGGTCGTCGCCCTGGTCGGGTAGCTCGCTGAACAGCCTCGCGTCGGCCAGGAGCGTCTGGTAGCCCTCCTCCGTGCATTGCTCGGCGATTTCGTCGGTCAGCTCCTGGGACGTGAGCAGCTGATAGCCGAGGAACTTCCCGCCGAGGATGCCGACCGTGGCGAGCACAGCGGTCAGGATCGCGATAGGGGTGCCACGACCGCCGGCGAGGAACGCCGCACCACCGGTCAGCGCGCCGACACCGATCGCGAGCCAGCCGATCTCATGGTGTGTCGCATACATGATGCCGGCCCAGATCAGCGCGCCGAGCAGCGCGCCGCCGGCCGCCGCACCGAGGACGAGCGGCATATTCTCGGTCTTCGGTTCCGCGCGGAGCCGTTCGCGCCGATCGGCAGCGTTCACCCGCGTGCGCTGGCGCCCGCCGGCACGACTCGGGCGCCGCGGGTGCGCGGCCGGCTCGCCCGACTCGGGCGGTGCCGGCTCGGACCCCGCGGGCGTGGGCGCGGCAGCAGGCTTCGGAGGGTCGCCGGGCTGCTCGGCCGCAGCCGGCAGCCGGAGCGGGGCCTGGCATTTCGGGCACTTGCCGGTGCGGCCGGCCATGCTCGCCGGTGCCTTCACGACCGTGCCACAGCCCGAGCACTCGATGCTGATCTTCTCCATGGCGCTCTCCTGCGCGATCGGAGGACGGAAGCCGGAGTCTCGCCCGGATGCGCCGCGGTTTCCACCCGCGTCGGATCGCCGCCGGGTCGACGCCGTATCCTGCCCGCGATGCCCGACGCGCCCGATTCCGACCGCCTGCACGCTCCGACCCGCGTCGACCGGACGTCCCGCTCCGCGTCGCCGCTCGAGGCGGGCGCCGGCGTGGGCGAGGAGCTCTGCCCGCTGATCCCCGGCGAGCGCTGTGGCAGCCGCTACCGACTGATCGAGAAGCTCGGTGCGGGCGGGATGGGTGAGGTCTGGAAGGCGCGCGACGAGGCGCTCGGGCAGCTCGTCGCGCTGAAGTTCCTCGGCGGTCCGTTCCGTGCGTCAGCGGGGCCCGGTGTCGAGCTCCTGCGCAACGAGGTGCGGCTCGCGCGGCGCGTCACGCATCCGAACGTCTGCCGCGTGCACGACCTCGGCCAGATCGGTGAGCAGACCTTCCTGTCGATGGAACTCGTCGACGGCGAGTCACTCGACTCGCTGATGCGGCGCATCGGACGGCCGACGCCCGCGAAGTGCCGCGACATCGCCCGCCAGCTGGCGGCCGGATTGCACGCAGCGCACGAGCAGGGCGTCCTGCATCGCGATCTCAAACCCGCCAATGTGATGCTCGATGGGCGCGGCGACGTGCGGATCACGGACTTCGGGATCGCCGGGCTCGCACACGAGGCCGCATACGCCGACCGCACGTCCGGGACGCCGGCCTACATGGCGCCCGAGCTGTTCTCGGGCGCCGCGCCATCGGTCGCGTCGGACCTGTGGTCGCTCGGCGCGCTGCTCTACGAGCTGTTCACCGGCCAGCGACTGATCCGCGCCGAGACCTTCGACGAGCTGCTGCAGGAGCACCGCCGCCCGGTGTCGCCGCCGAGCAGGCTCGTGCCGGACCTCGAGCCGGAGCTCGAGACCCTGATCCTCGACCTGCTCGAGCGGGATCCCGCGCAGCGCCCGCGCTCCGCACTCGCCGTCCTGTCCCGCCTCAGTGGCCACGACCTGCTCGCGGAGGCACTGCGGTCGGGCAAGACGCCATCGGCTGACGTGATCGCCGCGGCGGCGCCCGACGACCGCCGCTGCACGTGGCGGATCGCGCTGCTCGCGCTGCTGCTGGCGGCGAGCTTCGCGGGGACCGTGCTGCTCGAGGATCGCGTGAAGCTCGTCGCCCGCGTGCCGCTGCCGGAGTCGGCCGAGGTCCTCGCGAGCCTCGCGCGGCGCCAGCTCGCCGAGCTCGACGTCGTGCCGAGCGAGGCCGACCGGGCGTACGGCTTCGACGTCGACTCCGACTACCTGCGCGCGCTGGTCGAGCGCAGCCGCGACGAGGCCGACGCTTTCGACCGGCTCGCGGACGCCGACGCCCGGCCGGCCGCGTTCGACTTCTGGTATCGCACCGCACCACAGCGGCGGCCGCGCTTCGGCGACCGCGTCGTGGCCGAGCCGCTCGTCGCCGACCATCTGTCGGGGGTCGTGACCTGGTCCGATCCACCGCTGCGCGATCCGGGTATGGTCCGCGCGCGGTTCGATCCGCTGGGTCGCCTGGTCGCGCTGGACGTCGTACCGCCGGAGCTCGCAGCCGCACGCGACGGCGACGACCTCGGGCCGGTGCTGCCGGGTGCCGACGCTGCTGCTGGCGTCGATCGCGCGCGTGCCGAAGTCGTCGATCGCCGCCGCGCGCCGCCGCGCGACGTGTCGATCGCTCGGATGTTCGCCGTCGCCGGCCTCGCCGCCGCCGACTTCGCCGAGACCGAGCCGTCGCTCGTGCCGTCGGCGAGCTGCGACGCGCAGTGCGCGTTCCGAGCTGCGAACGGCATCCAGCTCGAGGCCGGCTTCCGGGCCGGGCACGTCGTGTGGTTGAGGGTGTTCGACCGCGCGTTCGGCGAGCTCGCGGCCGAGCAGCCGGTGCGCGCGGCGACCGGCCCCGGCGGACCCCTGCAGGTGCTCCGGGCGTTGATGCTGGTCGTCGCGGTCGTGCTCGCATCGCGCGCGCTCCGCGCCCGGCGAGCCGACGCCAAGGGCGCGCTGCGGCTCGGCCTCGTCATGGCGTTCGTCGTGCTTGCCGTGACGCTCTTGACCGGCAACCACTCGAGCGACCTCGGCGCAGCGGGTCGGCTGTGGCTGAACGGGATGGCGCGCGGGCTGCTGGTCGGTGTGCAGTACGCGGCCTTCTATCTCGCGCTCGAAGCACACGTGCGGCGCGTCTGGCCCGAGACCTTGATCGCCTGGGCGCGTCTGCTGCGCGGGCGGGTCCTCGATCCCGCGGTCGGCTACAGCACGCTCGCCGGTCTCGCGCTCGGTGCCTTCGGCGCGCTCGCGATCTACGCGGTACGACTCGTGCCGGCGACGTTCGGCGACGGCGCGGTGCTGCCGCTGATGGTGCGCGCGCGGACCCTCGAGGTGCTCGCTGGCCCGGCCCAGGCGGTCGGTGCCATGCTCGAGATCGTCGCCTACTACGCCGACTTCGGACTCGCTCTGGTGCTCGGCCTGGTGCTGCTGCGCGACCTGCTGCGCAGCCGTCGTGCCGCGGCGATCGCGATGGGCTCGCTGCTGACTCTCGGCTGGTCGCTGATGCTGCCGGACGTCCGCTTCGCGCAGGTCGCGCTGCTCGCGGGGGTGTCCGCACTGACCGTCGCGATCGCGGTGCGCGCCGGTCTGCTCGCGCTGATGGTGGCGTTGTTCGCGTTCCGCGTCCTCACCGCGTTCCCCTTGCGAACCGACCTCGACCACTGGCTCGGCCCGGCGACGTTGTTCGCCGCGTCCCTGCTGCTCGGTGGCGGAGCGGTCGCGTTGTGGGCCAGCCTGCGCGTCGAGGCGCGCGCCATGGTCGGACGCTGATCCTGCGACCCGGCTCGCACCGCTGTCCGCCGACGCGTATGGATGCAGACCGAGCCGACCCGGCGATGAACCGACCTGCCCGATCCACGGCCCAGCGCGAGCCGAGCGGCGAGCTCGCGCCGATGCTGCTGTCGGCGGCGATGTTCTTCTGCGTGCTGTGCGCCTACTACCTGCTGCGTCCGTTGCGCGAGGTGTTCGGCATCGAAGAGGGGCCGCACTACGAGTGGCTGTGGACGTGGACCGCGGTGGCGACGCTCGCACTGACACCGGTGTTCGGCTGGCTCGTCTCCCATACCAGACGGCGGGTGTTCGTCCCCGTGGTCTACGGCGCCGGGATCGTCTGCCTCGTGGCTTTCCACCGGCTCCACGCGAGCACGAGCGGGGTCATGCGGCTGGGGGTCGGCTACGCCTTCTACGTGTTCCTCAGCGTGTTCGCGCTGTTCGCGACCATGGTGTTCTGGGGACTGATGGTCGACGGCTGGCGCGACGACGCTGCCCGTCGCCAATTCGGCCGCATCGCGGTCGGCGGCACGCTCGGCGCGCTCTGCGGAAGCTGGCTCGTGCGCCGGCTCGACGGCGTGCTCGAGCTGCCGGACCTGATGCTGGTGGCGGCCGGGATCTACCTCGCGACGATCGCGATCGCCGCGGTGCTGATGCGACGGTTGGAGCCCGACGCCGCGGAGCGAGCCGACTGGGTGCCGGAGACGGGGGTGCGCGCGGCGCTCGCCGGCGTGCGACTGTTCTCGCGGTCGCGCTATCTGCTGCTGATCGGGGTGTTCCTCGCCGCACAGACCTTCGCGGCGAGCTTCCTCTACATCGAGAGCCGGGCGTTCGTCGCGACCGCGCTACCTGACCGCGGTGACCGCGCCGCGTTCTTCGCCGACATCGACATCGCGTACAACTCGTTCGCGCTGATCGTGCAGCTGTTCCTGGTCGACCGGCTGGTGCGCTGGGTCGGCATCGGCGCGATGCTCGCGACGCTGCCGCTCGTCAATCTCGCCGGTTTCGGCCTGCTGGCGATGGCCGGCGCCGGCGTCCTGCCGATCGCTCCGTCGGTGATCGCGTTCGGCGTGTTCGAGGTCGCGCAGCGGGGGTTCCGGTTCGCGACGATGAAACCCGCGCGCGAGATGCTGTTCACGATCCTGTCGCGCGACGAGAAGTACCAGGCCAAGCAGTTCCTCGACACCGCGGTCTACCGCAGTACCGACGCCGCCTGGGCGTGGATCTCGAGTGGGCTGCGGGCGCTGGTCGGGCCCGTCGCGCTGAAGCTCGCGGTGCTCGTGCCGGTCTGCGCGGCGTGGAGCGGCGTCGCGTGGCTGCTCGGCTCGATGAACCGGCGCCGGCGCGCCGCTGCGCTCGACGCTTCACGTCCGGCGCGGGCTCAGTAGCCGAAGATCGTGACCAGGCTGTAGAGCGAGCCGACCGAGCCCGTCAGGGCCGTCTCGTTCCCGGCGCCGCCTTGACTCGGTGCATTGTAGATGCGGGTGGCCGAGTTCGCGCTCGCGCGCGGCAGCTCGAAGTGGGACGCGTTCGACAAGCCCACGCCGTAGGTCAGGCCGGGATCGACCCAGCCGAACTGTGCGTACAGCGGGAAGCCGGGCAGGCCGACCAGCGAGCCGAACGTCAGCGTCAGGTCCCAGCGGCCCGAGGTGTCGGTCGCGCCGGAGGCGTCGGCGACCGGCAGGAACTCGAGCGACGAGCACAGCCCTGGCAGGGTGATCTGGGTAGGCACGAAGCCGACCCACATGACCGCCGGGGTGGACGCGGGCGCGTTGGACAGCACGTTGCGCCACGCGCCGGTCGTCATCGACAGGCTGCGCGTCGAGATCGTCGAGGCCGCCGTCAGGCCGGTCGCGACGCAGCCCTGGCCGGCGTTCGGGTAGAGCGCCACGCCGGTCGTCGAGACCGCGTCGAGCGGGGAGCTCGCGGTCGACGTGTTGTTCAGGAACCGCAGCTCCCAGCACAGGTTGCCCATCTGGGTCGCGTACGGGAACGGGTTCGTGAGCGGGAACTGCCAGCCGAGCGGATTGGGCAGGCTGGTCTGCGGCAGCGACGGCAGGTTGACCGTCGTGTACGGCAGCGCGACCTGCGGCGTCGGGCCGAGGTTCGTCGCGAAGGTCGACGACGCGGCCGACGGCGACACCGTGGTGGCGCCGAAGGTGAACTGGACGTCGATCGAGCGGGCCGCCGGCACCGTCGAGACCAGGCCGTCCTTGCGGAAGCCGATCGACTGCAGCAGCGCGAACTGCCCGTTCATCGTGATCGCCATGTCGTTGGCGTCGTGGACCTGCTGGTAGACGCCCGACTGGGCCCACCACGGGATCGTGTTGTTGGTGCCTCCCTCGATGTTGTCGTAGCCCGAGGGAGCCGAGGCCAGCGTCTGCGCGGCGAGCCCGCTTGCGAGCAGCAGGGCCGGCGCGAGTGACAGCGTGAGATTGCGCATGAGAGGTGAGACCGAGAGCCAGCGCGGCAGCGTGGACGACGGGAACGAACTCCGAAGCGCCGTGCCGCGACGAGCGTGCGGAGTCCGGTGGTCGGGCGGGTCACTCGCAGGGGCGTGACGGGTGACCGCCTGGGCCGGCGGAATTGTCAACCGCCATTCGCACTCTGGCAAGCGGACACGTGGGCCGCCGGGGGGTGCCAACTGGCCGCGGCGAGACTCTCCTGCAATCCGGTCAGGACCGTCCTCTCGCCAATGTCCTGCGAAGACTCCATGCGCCGCCGCGCCGGATTGCGACAAACTTGGTACCGCGCGACCGCCCGAACGGTCGGAGCCCGACGGCTCAGATCCCGAAGTAGGTCACGAGTCCGTACGGGCTGGAGCTCGCGGTGCCGGTCTGCGCGTTCTCGTTGCCCGCGCCGCCCTGGCTCGGAGCATTGTAGATGCGGACCAGCGAACCGGCGCTCGCGCGCGGGAGCTCGAAGTGGGACGCATTCGACAGACCGACGCCGTAGGCCAGGTTGGCGTCGACCCAGCCGAACTGCGCATAGAGCGGGGCGCCGGGCAGGCCGATCAGCGAGCCGAACGTGAGTGTCAGGTCCCAGCGACCGGATGCGTCGGTCGCGCCGGGGGCGCTGGCGAGCGGCAGGAACTCGAGTGTCGAGCACAGGCCGGGCAGCGTGATCTGTGCGGGCACGAAGCCGACCCACATCACGGCCTGGGTGGTCGGAGGCGCATTGGACAGCACGTTGCGCCACGCGCCGGTCGTCATCGACAGGCTGCGCGTCGAGATCGTCGAGGCCGCGGTCAGGCCGGTTGCGACGCAGCCCTGGCCGACGTTGGGATACGGGGTGGCGGTGCGTGGCGACACGGCATCGAGTGGCGAGCTCGCGGTCGACGTGTTGTTCAAGAACCGGAGCTCCCAGCACAGATTGCCCATCTGGGTCACGTACGGGAACGGGTTGGTGAGCGGGAACTGCCAGCCGAGCGGATTCGGCAGGCTGGTCTGCGGCAGCGACGGCAGGTTGACCGTGGTGAACGGCAGAGCGATCTGCGGCGTCGGGCCGAGGTTGGTGGCGAAGGTCGACGACGGAGCCGACGGTGACACCGCGGTCGCGCCGAACGTGAACTGGACGTCGAGCGAGCGCGCCGCCGGCACCGTGGAGATCTGGCCGTCCTTGCGGAAGCCGATCGACTGCAGCAGCCCGAACTGCCCGTTCATGGTGATCGCCATGTCGTTGGCGTCGTGGATCTGCTGGTAGACGCCCGACTGGGCCCACCACGGGATCGTGTTGTTGTCGCCCGCCTCGATGTTGAGGTAGCCGGAGGGGGCCGAGACCAGCGTCTGTGCTGCGAGTCCGCCCGCGAGCAGCAGTACGGGAGCGAGCGGGAGAGCGAGGGTGCGCATGATCGAGAGGCTCGTCGGTCGCGGCAGCTTGGTCGATGGGCCCGGATCCGGAGGCGTCGTGCCGCGATGGGCGTCCGGGATGCCGTGATCCGCTGCGCCCCGGGGAGCGGGCGCGGCGGATCGCCAGGCCGGCCGGATTGTCGTCCGCGAGCGTGGCGCGGACCAGACGCGGGGCGAAGGGTGCCGTGACCGGGCGTCCTGACAGGATCGCGCCGGAGTCCCGGTGGCACCGTCCGCAGGTTACCTGTGCTGCGCCGTTGCGACGATCTCGTTACTCCGCTGTCGCGGAGACGTCCCGTGCCGGCGCGCGCTATCGGGCGGCGGCGCGCTCGGCCGTCGCCCGGGAGTGGGCGCGCAGTGCGAGCTCGATGCCGAGCAGCCGCCCGAACAGCGCTTCGTCGGCGAAGTCCGGCTGCCGCGACGCGATCACCAGGCGCTCGAGCTCGGCCGGCACGACGTGCTGCGCCAGCGCCAGCTCGCGCGGTGCGAAGCGGACCTCGAAGCGCGGGTCTCGCCACAACGCGAGGCGCGCGTCGCGGGCGAACGCGGGTTCCGGGCTGCCGCGGCCGCGCAGCAGCTTGCGGGTGGCGCGGCGGACCAGGTTCATGAGCTCCGGTGCGAACCGCCACGCGTTGGCAGCACTCATCGGCAGCGCGGGCCCGCCAGCCTCGAGCGGCAGCGCCGCGAGCTCGGGCGCGAACCGTGCGAGCGTGCGGCGGGCGAGTCGATTGCGGGCGCGGTCCTCCGGCCGCGTGCGCAGGAGCGGCTCCAGCACGCTGCGGAAGATCAGCGGCGACAGGCATGCCCGGAGACGATCGGTGCTGCTGGCGATGCGGCCCTGCCAGCAGCGCATGCGCATCCGCAGGTACGCGTGGTCGAGGCGGAAGCCGAGCGGCGCGTCGCGGTCGATCGCCGCGTCGCAGCGCGCGACGACCTCGGTCATGTGACGTAGCGGGTCGAGCCGTTCGGATTCCGGCCACAGGCGCGTCGCGATCGCTCCCTTCGCGTAGCGCTGCGACGCGACCCGCGCGGCATCGAGGCGCGCCACCGCTCCGGGCGACGGCTCGAGGATCTCCCACCAATAGCCACGCGCGACCTCGCCGAACGAGCCGTTCCAGCTCGTGCCGAAGCGCGGCAGAAGCGCGCGCTGCACGCTCGCGATGCGCGCGTAGTCGAGCACGTCGACTTCGCCGTCGCACAGCGCGCGGGCCTCCTCCAGCAGCGCGAGGTCCGGTGGCGTGGGGGTGTCGATCACGTGGTGGCGCAGGCCGAATGCGTCCGCAATGCGGAGCGACAGTCGGACGTCGGCGCTCGATGCGTCGCCGGTGACGGTCGTGTCGAACGCGATGCCGGCGTCGAGCAGGAAGGCGACCAGCAGGCGCGAGTCCCAGCCGGCGGTCAGATCGCAGATCGGTCGCTCTGCGCCGCGCGCCGCGCGCCGCACCGCGTCGCGCATGCCGGCGCCGAACGCGTCGACCGCGGCGGCCGCCGCGAGCGACCCTGGCTCGAGCGCGCCGATCTGCCAGGTCTGCGCGTTGCGCAGCGGCCCCGCCGCGCCGAGCCAGACGACCGCCGCCGGTGGGAGTCGGCGCACGTCGCGGAACAGCGTGCGGTCCTCGTACAGGATGCCGGTCGCGAGGAACTCCTGGCAGCCGACCGCATCGAGCGCGGGCTCGCCGAGCGCCGCGAGCCACAGGGGCGACGCCGCGACCGCGCACGCGCCATCGCCGTAGCGGACGTGCGCGAGGTGGCTGCCGATCGGATCGGTCGCGACCGCGACCACGCCTGGCTCGGAGGCGCCGGCGTGAACGAGCGTGAAGAAGCCGTCGAGCTCGCGTGCGACCGGCTCGATGCCGCGCGCCGCGACGCGGGCGAGCAGCGCCGGCTCACTGCCGCTGTGGAGGTCGTCGGGGCCGAACCAGCTGCCGGCCGCGAGCAGCAGGTCGCCGCCGTGCTCGGCGGCCACCGCGCCGCGGCTGCCGTCGCGTCGGCGCCAGGTCCACGCCGCCAGGTCGGGCTGCTCGACGGCTGCGGACGGTGTCCCGGCACCGAGGGCGGCAGCGATGTGCACGCCCGCGGCGCGCCAGCGGTGGGCGGTCGGCGAGTCTCCGAGGACGACCAGGAAGTCAGCCACGCGCGCATCATCGGCAGCGGTCGGAGGGAACGCGACGCGAATCGTCGACCTGCTACGTGCCCGTGACGGCGCCGGTCGTCGCCGGCGCGCGCGTCGCGGCGCCGCCGCTCGCGATGCTCGTCGTCATCGCGGCTGACGCCACCGCTCGCGCGCGAGCGCGCCGCCGGCCCGGCGGTTGCTCCGTGCTGCACGGCATGGCTCCCGTCCCCGCCGATCCCCGCAGCACGCCGCGCCGCACCGCGCGACGCGTCGCCCTCACCGCGCTCGCCGCGCTTGCCGTCGCGTTCGCGTGCCGGCCGGCCGGGCTTCGCGCGGCGCCCGCGGAGCTGGCGGTCGAGGTCGGTGGGGAGGTGCGGCGGGTCGATCCGCGCGCGCTGGCGCTGACGGTGGTCGGCGCGGACGGTGCCGGGTCGTCGAGCGCGTTGGTGACGCTCGCGCTGCCGGGTGGCGAGCTCACCGGGCGCACGGACGCGGCCGGCAGGGTCGCGTGGTTCGCGCCGGCGCTCGCTCCGCGCAGCGAGGTGTGGCTGCGGACCGCGCGCGTCCGGTTCCGGGTGCGGGCGGCGGGCCACCTCGAAGCGACCGGCGAGCTACCGCTGTGGAGCTGCATGCGCGACGTCGGCGCGGGCCGCGAGATCGTGCTCGCACCGGACGACGGCGCGGCCCGGCAGCGGCGCGTGCGCGTCGTCGATGGCGCCGGCGCACCGGTCGCCGGGGCGCGCGTGCTGTGTGGCGGGCCGGGTCTCGAAGTCCGGTGGCGCGGGCTGACCGACGCCGCGGGAGAGCTCGTGCTGGCGGGCGCAGCCGTCGCCGACACCGCCGCCGAGCTGCTGTTGGTCGCGCGCGCGCCGTCGCGTGGGGCGTCGCGGTTCGCGATGTTGACGCCCGAGCCCGGCGGCGCGGCGCTGGAGCTGGCGCTGTCGCGGGACCTCGGCGTGCTCGCGGGAGTCGCGCGCGACGTCGAGGGCCGCCCGCTGGCGGGCCACCCGGTCGCCGTCGAGCGGCTCGGCGCGGGGCCCGAGCCGGCCTGGGGCGGTGAGTTCGACAGGGATGCGACCGTCTGCGACGAGGCCGGTCGGTTCCGGATCGCGGGGCTCGCGCCGGGGCGCTACCGGCTGCGCTTCGACGGCGACCGGGACGGCGTTCCCGCGGTGGGCTACGCGGTGGAGGCGTCCACCGGGCCGGGGTCGATCGCGTGGACCGCGCCGCGCTCGCTGCTGCGGCTCCGCTGTGTCGATCGCGACGCGCTCGCGATCACGCCGTGCCGCGTCGGGGTCGCCGTGTGGCCAGCGCGCGACGCCGAGCGGGTCGCGGCGGCCGTCGCGAGTGGCGCGGTCGGTCCGGAGCTCGCGCGCGCGCGACTCGGCTGGTTGTCCGGGGATGCCCACCCGGCCGTGCTCGACGTCGCACCCGGCTCGTTCGTGTTGGTGCTCGCCGAGCTGTGGTCGCATCGCGTGGTCGCGTCGACGCGCGCGGTGCCCGGCGCGGGGGCGGCCGGAGACTGGGTCGTGTGTGTCGACGGTGCGCCCGCGCAGGCCTGGGCCGAATCGTCGCTCGACGCGCTGCCCTGACCCCGCGCGTCGACGTCGTCCGCGCCGCCCGGTTACGCTCGCCACGCGCCGCATGTACGAGACCGTCGAGAGCTGGGCGGAGGACTTCGTCCGCACCGAGGTGCTGGCGCACAAGCTCGCGCCGCCGCCGCGCCCGGAGCGCTGGGCGATCGACCCGGCGCCGCTGCGTATCGCGGCGCCCGGCCGGCCGCCCGAGCTGACGGTCGTCGCCCGCGCCCCGCGATCGCTGCGGCGCGGAGAGCTCCGCGATCCACAGAAGCGCGCGCGGCTGCTGCACACGTTCTGGCATCACGAGCTGCAGGCTGCCGAGCTGTTCGCGTGGGCCGTCCTCGCGTTCCCCGCCGCGCCGCCGGCGTTCCGGGCCGGATTGCTCGAGCTGCTGGACGACGAGCTGCGACACATGGCTCTATACGCGGAACGGCTCGCGGCGCTCGGCTCGGCCCCGGGCGCGTTCCCGGTCCGCGATTGGTTCTGGATGCGCGTGCCGCAATGCTCGTCGCCATTGCAGTTCGTCGCGTTGCTCGGCCTCGGTCTCGAAGGCGGGAACCTCGATCACGCGGAACGATTCGCGGAATGGCTCGACGCGGCCGGGGACCCCGCCAGCGCGGCCGTGCAGCGCCGCGTCGGCCGCGAGGAGATCTCGCACGTGCGCTTCGCGGCGCGGTGGTTCGCCCACTGGGAAGGGGCGCTCGACTTCGAGCGCTGGCAGCGCGCGTTGGTGCCCCCATTGACATCCCGCATGTTCCGCGGCGCCCAGCTCGCGCGCACGGCAAGGCGCGCCGCGGGCCTCGACGATGCGTTCCTCGATGCCTGGCAGCGCGCCTGGCGGGACGAGGCTCCGTGAGATCGCCGCTCGCGCCGCTCCGCGACTGCGTGCTGGTGCTGAACCTCGATGCGGAGATCGAGCTCGCGGATCCGGACGGGCACCGCCGCAGCGCCCGGCTGCGCGACGAGCTGCGGCGCCGCGGAGCGGTGTTCAGCGAAGAGGTCGAGCGGGCGACCGGCGTCGCTCCGCGCGTGCTCCCGCTCGACGGGCCGCCCGCGCCGCCGGGGCCTCCGGGTGCGCAGGGTGCGGCGTGGTGCCCCACGCCCTCGGCGCTCGCACGGCTGCAGAGCGCCGGCCTGCGCCTGGCCGAATGCGCGCCGACGGTCGACGTGCTGCGCCGGGCGAACCATCGCGAGTTCGGTCTCGCGCTCGCCACGCCGGACGACTTCCCGGGCGCACGATTCTGCACGACGCGCGCCGAGTGCGATGCCGCGTGGTCGCGCGCGCCGCGCGCCCGCTGGCTCCTGAAGCGCCCGCTCGGCTTCGCCGGCCGGGGCCGCAAGGTCGTCGTGCCAGCGGACCTGAGCCCCCCCGCAGCGCGCTGGATCGACGCGTCGCTCGCTGGCTCCCGCCACGCTGCGGGCCTGTGCGTCGAGCCGCTCGTCGACCGGCTGGCCGACTTCGCATTGCACGGCGTCATCGCGGGGGACGGTCGCGTCCTCGGAACCCCGACGGTCCAGCAGGTCGACTCCGACGGACGCTGGTCCGGGTCGCGCCAGGCCGTGGCCGGCGATCTCGGTCCCACCGAGGAGCGCGCGCTGCTCGAGTCCGGCGAACGGGTGGCAGCCGCATTGCGAGCGACCGGCTACGTCGGTCCGTTCGGTATCGACGCGTTCCGTTGGCGCGACGCGGCCGGCAATGTCCGCTTCCGCGCGCTGTGCGAGGTGAACGCCCGCTACACGATGGGCTTCTGCCGCGGATTCACGAGCGGTGTCAGCTCTGTGCGTAGCGGGTCGGCGAGGCTCTGCTGAGGCGCCGGAGACGGGCGTACTTGAGCCAGTCGTAGTAGAACGCCATCGTCGCGATCAGCACGCCGCGCCAGCCGTCGAGGAACCCGCGCTTCAACAGCAGGCTCTTCACGAACACGGCGGGAGGGCGCACCATCAGGTCGATCATTCGCCCGCGGCGTCCCTGGGCGTGCAGCGACTCGGCCGAGATGCGTGAGAACGAGTCGATGGTGCGGAGCTGGTGATCGAAGTCCCGATAGCTGAGGTGCTCGATCGGATCCTCCAGGCGAACGAATCGCTGCCCGCGATCGAGGATCACCTTGTCGTGCGGGTTGGTGCCGCCCCAGTGCCCGACGCGGCGATCGAACAGGCGCAGCTTGCGATCGGGCCAGAACAGGCCGGCCTTGACGATGCGGCCGAGGTAGTGGTTGCGGCGCGGCATCTCGTAGCCGCCACCCGTCAATCCGGCCTCGCGCAGATGCTCGATCCGCGCGCGCAGCTCGGGTGTCACCCGCTCGTCGGCGTCGAGGCACAGCACCCAGTCGTGGGTCGCGAGGTCGACCGCGATCTGCTTCTGCTCGCGGTGACCCGGGAACGGCACGTTCGTCACGACGCGGGCGCCGAGCGCCGCCGCGATCTCCCGGGTACCGTCGGTGCTCCCCGAATCGACGACCACGATCTCGTCGCAGAATGCGAGCGACCGGAGGCAGTCCGCGATCCGGTCCGCTTCCTGGAAGCAGATCACGCAGGCGGAGATCGCTGTGGGACGCGTCATCGTGGCGGCCGGCAGGGCCGGGATGGTCGCAAATGGACTGGCGGCCCGCCAGACGCTGATCGCGAGACCCGAGGTCCGTCGTGCTGCGCCCGAACGGGTCGATGGTGGGTCCGATCGGGTCGGAGCGCCCCGGGGACGACCGGGGCGGGCTCCGCCGAGCGGCTGAATTCCCAAGCTCCAGATGTGCCGTGTAATTCCAGTCGGCGCATGATGCGTTGCGAGACCGTGGACCGGGGAGGACGGGCTCCCGACCCGACCGGTTCCGCCGTCGGCGGCGGCGAGCCCCGCACATCGCGCTCCTGCGGTGTGCCGTCGCGCGCCTTCGTCTCCTCGCAGGACCCGGCATGGCAGGCTCTCCACGCTCCCTGCGCCCGGCGCTCGCCGGGTGCGCGCTCGCGGTCGTCGCGACCGCTGCCCCCGCGCAGTCGCCCCGGCTGGTCCAGGACGTCGGGCTCGGAACGCCGGCGACGCCGCTCGGCTCCGATCCGTTCGACTGGGCGCCGGACGGTGTGCGCATGTTCTTCGTGGCCAGCGATCCGGGCGCGGGTCGCGAGGTCTGGATCAGTGACGGCACTCCCGCCGGTACCCGCGTGGTCGCGGACGTCAGCCCGGGGTTGCTCGGCGGCAGCGCCGAGCTGGTCGCATTCGGCGGCGGAGTCTTCTTCAGCGTCGGCGACGGTCTGCGCTCCGGCCTGTGGGCGACCGCCGGCACGGCGGCGACGACGCTGCAGGTGCGGGCGCTCGGCGCGGGCCCCGCCGAGGAGCCGCCGCGCGAGCTGACGCTGGCCGGTGGGCGGCTGGTGTTCGTCGCGGCGGATCCGACCGCCGGCTCGGAGCTGTGGACCAGCGACGGCACCAGCGCCGGAACCCGGCTGCTCGTCGACCTGCGCTCGGGTCGCGCCAGTGCGGGGCCCCGCGGCCTGACGCCGGTCGGCGCGCGCGTGCTGTTCTCCGCGCACGACGACGTGCACGGGCGGGAGCCGTGGATCACGGACGGCACCGCCGCGGGCACGCGGCTCCTGGTCGACGCGGTGCCCGGGCCGCAGGGCGGCGACGTGCTGGCGCTCGCGGCCCCGCTCCCTGGGGCGCGCCGCGCGTTCTTCGCGGCCGGTGGCCTGTGGGTGACCGACGGCACGCCGGCGGGCACCGTCGCGCTGCGTAGCCCGCTCGTCCCCGACCCCAGCGTCGGGCCGCTGGCGTGCGAGCTCGGCGGCTCGGTCTACTTCGCCGCGGACGACGGTATGGCCGGCAGCGAGCTGTGGGCCACCGACGGCACCCCCGCCGGCACCCGCATGGTCAGCGACCTGAGCCCCGGCGCCGGCTCGACCGCGCCGGTGCCGGTCGGCGTCGTCCGCGGTCGCGTCGTATTCGGCTCCGAGCGCGCCGGCCTGTGGGCGACGACCGGCACCGCCGCCGCGACGTTCTGGCTCGCGCCGGTGCGGGCCTCGACGCCGGGCACGTTGCTCGGTCCCGGGCTCGTGTTCAACGGCTCCGATGCGTCGGGCATCGGTGTGTTCCGCAGCGACGGCACCAGCAGCGGAACCGTCCGCGTGCGCACCGGGCTCGCCGCGGTCGGGCCGATCGGTCCCGCGCTCGCCGGCCGTGCGTGGTTCGCCGCCGACCACGGCGATGGTCTCGAGCCGTGGGTCACCGACGGCACGCCGGCGGGCACCGGCCAGCTCGCCGATCTCGCGCGCTGGCCGCCGGGCGCCACGACGTCGTCGTCGCCGCGCGACCCGGTCCCCGTGTGGGGTGGCCTGCTCGCGTGCCTCGCGGATCCCGGCAGCGGCGTCCTCGGACCGTACCTGACCGACGCCGCGGCCCGCGCGATGGTGCCGGGCCCGACCTTCCCCGGGGCCGACCCGTTCGGCTCGGCGTCGGTCAGCGGCGCGGCACGGCTGCTCGGTGTGGCCGACCGGACGTTCGCGATCGTCGACGAGCCGGGCGTGCCCGACGCGTACCGGCTCTACCTCGCCGCCGGCACCGCCAGTCCCTCGTTGCTGGCGTCGTTCGTCAGCCGTGGTGGCCGCTGGGAATGGACTCCGTTCCGCAATGGCATTGCGCTGGCCGGCGGGGCGCTGTGGATCAGCGACGGCACGAGCGCCGGCACGCGGTCGTTCACCACGAATCCCAATGGGCCCTCCGACCCGTCCGAGCCCTGCGTGGTCGGCGCGGAGCTGTTCTTCGTCGCTGACGACGGGCGGCGCCGCGGGCTGTTCCGCAGCGATGGCCGCAGCGTACAGCCGCTCGGTGCGTTCGGCCTGAACCCGCGCTTCCTGACCGCGGGCGGCTCGTTCGCGCTGTTCGTCGCGGATGACGGCGTGCACGGCGAGGAGCCGTGGGTCAGCGACGGCACGCCGGCGGGGACGCGCATGCTCGCCGACCTGGTCCACGGTCCGTCGGGCTCGCTCCCGCAGGGACTCGCAATGCTGCCGGACGGCGCGCTGCTGTTCCGCGCCTTCGCGTTCGGGCGGGGTGTCGAGCTGTGGTCGACCGACGGCACGCCGGCGGGCACCGCACCGCTGCCGGAGATCGTGCCCGGAGCGGCGTCGCCCGTCCTGCGCGAGTGGATCGCGACGCGCCGCGGCGCGGCCTTCGCGCTCGACGATCTCGCGCATGGCTCGGAGCTGTGGGTCTACGACGCGGCCGGTGGCGCGCGGCTGGTCGCCGACCTGTTCCCGGGCCCGATCGGCGCGAACCCGAGCAACCTGACCCGGGTCGGTGACGAGATCTGGTTCGTCGCGACCGAGCCGACCTTCGGCGCCTCCGTCTGGCGCAGCGATGGCACCGCAGCGGGCACGGTCCGCGTGGATGGCACGGACCTCCGCGCCTGGCCGCGCTTTCTCGCAGTGTCGGGCGGGCGCGTGTTCCTCGACGTCGAGGACCTCGCGCACGGCCGTGAGCTGTGGGTCGCGGACGCCGGCGCGACCGCGGAGCGGATCGGCACACCCTGCGGCGAGGGTGTCGAGCTGCCGCGCCTCGATGCCAGCGATCCGGTCCTCGGTGGCGCGGTCGAGATCGTGGGCGCCGGTGGCGAGGCCGGCCAGCCGGGCGTCGTGCTGTTCGGGTTGCCGCCCGCCATGCCTCGCCGCGCGCTGGACCACTGCGTGAACCTGATCGACCCGACCGCGTCGGAGCTGCTCCTGGCGTTCCCCGACGCCGCGCGCAGCCGGCGGATCGTCGCCGGCGTGCCGGCCGATCCGGCGTTCGTCGGCGGCCGTCTCGTCGCGCAGAGCTGGTGCCTCAGTCGGCGCACCGCCGCCGGCATCGCCGGCAGCGCGGGGCTGCTGCTGACGCTCGGCCTGCGCTGACCCTCGTGCGCACCGCGCCGCTGGCGCGCGCGAGGGTCGCCGCGCACACTGCCGGGTCACTTGGCCCCCGCCGACCGTTCGTCGCCGTCTCCGCTGCTCGTCCAGGCGCTCGTCGCCCTGCTGTGCCTTCTGTGGGGCAGCACGTGGCTGGTGATCCGCGAGGGCCTGCGCGACCTGCCGCCGCTGACGTCGGCAGGAGTCCGGTTCGCGATCTCGTTCGCCGTGATGGTGGCGCTCGCACCGGCACTGCACCGGCGCGAGACCGGCGATTGCCCGCCTGCGTGGCTGTGGTCGGTCGTCGGCACGCTGAACTTCGCCGCGAGCTACGCGATCGTCTACACGACGGAGACCGTGCTTCCGTCGGGCCTCACGAGCGTCCTGTGGGCGGTGTTCCCGCTGATGATGGCGGTCGCCGGGCACGCCGTGCTGGGCGAGATCATGCGCCCCGCACAATGGCTCGGCTTCGGCCTGGGCTTCATCGGGGTCTGTCTGCTGTTCGTGACGGATCTCGACGACGTCGAGCGGCTCGGTCCCGACGCGGTGCCGGCGGCGCTGCTGCTGTTCGTCAGCCCGCTCGTGTCGGCGGTCGGCCAGACGTGTCTGAAGCGGTTCGGCAGTGGCGCGTCGAGCATCCTGCTCAATCGCAATGCGATGGGGCTCGGTGCGGCCTGGCTGCTGGGAGCCGCGCTCGCGTTCGAGCGCGATGCGACCGTGCGCTGGACGCCCACCGCGATCGGCAGCATCGTCTATCTGGCGCTGTTCGGTACCGTCACGACCTTCTCGCTGTACTTCTGGCTCCTGCGTCACGCTCCGGCCACCCGGTTGAGCGTCATCGCCTTCGTGACCCCGCTGATCGCGCTGACGCTCGGCTGGGTCTTCGGTGGCGAGACGATCACCGCGGCGACCGCGACCGGTGCGGCGCTCGTCGTCCTCGGGGTCGCGCTCGCGGTGGTGCCGCGCGGGCGTCTGCGGGCCGCTGCGGAGCGGTCGGTGGGCGATCAGTCGGCCGGCCGCTCCGGCGCGAGGTAGCCCGCGAGGAACCGCCAGATCTCGCGCCGCGAGTCGCGGGCGAGCGCGGTGTCGATGCGGTTGAAGACGTGCCCGCCGGGCGGTGCTTCGTAGACCCGGTAGGTCCAGCCGGTCTTGCCGCTCGCGCGCAGCGCCTGCGCGAGCCGCTCGACCTCCAGGACGTTGACGTCCTCGTCGTTGGTGGCGGTGTGGATCAACAGAGGCGTGCCGTCGTAGCGGTCGGCGTTCCAGGACGGCGAGCGGCGGCGGTACTCCTCGATGTCGTCCTCCGCGCTCTTCCCGAGGTGGTAGTCGGCGGAGTAGAGGTCGCGGTAGCTCTGCGACTTGTAGCCCATGCGCATGATGAGGTCGCTGACCGGTACGCCGGCGTAGGCCACGGCATACGCGTCGCCGTGGGCGAAGACGTTCATCAGCGCATGCAGCCCGCCGTGGCTCCAGCCGATGATCCCGACCCGCTTCGGATCGAGGAACGGGTAGCGCTCGAGCATCCAGTTGCGGGCGGCGAACGTGTCCTCGATCTCCAACCCGCCGTAGTCGATCGCCTCGTAGGTGTCGCGGCCGTAGCCGGTGCTGCCGCGGTACTCCGGTGCGACGACCGAGTAGCCCTGCTCGAGCAGCTCGCGCAGCACGTTGCAGTAGGAGGTCGCGAAGTTCGAGTGCACGCCGCCGTGTGGCAGCACGATCAGCGGCTGGGGCTTCGTGCGGTCGAGCTGGCGCGGGACGAACGTGTATGCCCAGAACACGAACGGATTGCCGGCACCCTGGGCGGTCGGATTCGGCTCGTAGCGGAGCGGCGGTCCGCACAAGCGGACCTTCTCGACGACGGCGAGCTCGCCGAGCTGCTGCTCGAAGCGGAGGTCGTCGACCTGCCGTGACAGCGCGTCGAGACGGTGGCGAAGGCTCTCGTTCTGCTCGCGCAGGGTCTCGTTGAGCGCGCGAAGCTGGTCGGCGATCGCCGCATCCTGCGCCGCGGCCGGAGCCGTCGGTAACGCGCAGACCAGGACGAGCGGGATGGCGAGTCGGAGCGGGCGTATGGATCGGTTCATCGGAAGGGCTCGGTGGCGGTCGATCATGGGGCGCGGCCGCGGACCCAGGTAGCATCGCGGCTCCGCGCGCGACCCTGGCGCCGAGATCGACCATGCCGACGAGCCCCCGAAGCGTCTCCCGCCTGCATCCGCTCGCCCTCCTCGCTGCGGTCTCGGTCGCGTTGGCCGCCGGTGCTGCGGCCCAGGAGGCACCGCGGCGCCCGAACGTGCTGTTCGTGTTCTCGGACGACCACGCGGTCTCCGCGATCGGCGCCTACCGGGGCCGCTTCGCGAGCCTCGATCCGACGCCGCGGATCGATGCGCTCGCCCGGCAGGGTGTGCTGTTCCGCAACAGCTTCTGCACGAATTCGCTGTGCGGGCCGAGCCGCGCGGTCGTGCTGACCGGCCTGCACAGCCATCGCAACGGCTTCCGCAAGAACGGAGAGACGTTCGACGGCTCGCAGACGACGTTCCCGAAGCTCCTGCACGCCGCCGGCTACGAGACGGCGTTGATCGGCAAGTGGCACCTGACGTCCGAGCCACAGGGCTTCGACCACTGGGAGGTGCTGCCGGGCCAGGGCGACTACTACGACCCCGACCTCGTCTCGACGGTCGGTACGCGCCGTATCGAGGGTTACTGCACGGACGTCGTCACCGATCTGGCGATCGATTGGCTCGAGCACCGCGAGCATCCGGAGCGGCCGTTCCTGCTGATGTGCCAGCACAAGGCTCCGCACCGCAACTGGATGCCTGCGCCGCGGCACCTCGGTCTCTACCGCGACGTCGAGATCCCGTATCCCGACTCGCTGTTCGACGACCATCTCGACGACGCGAGCCCGACGCGCGCGGCGCACCTGAGCATCGACACCGACATGAGCCTCGTGCACGACCTGTTCGTCACGCCGTGGCCCGGTCTCGTCGACGTCGGTCAGCGTGCGCAGGACCGGTCCGGCACGCGCAACGTCGCGCGGATGTCGGCGGCCGTGCGGGCCGTGTGGGATGCGGCATTCGCGGCCGGCAACCTGGCATTGCGCGAGGACCGGCTCGTCGGCCGCGAGCTCGTGCGCTGGAAGTACCAGCGGTTCCTGCAGGACTACCTGGCCACCGTGCGCGGCGTCGACGACAGCGTCGGTCGGCTGGTCGACTGGCTCGACGAGCACGGGCTGGGCGACGACACGATCGTCGTCTACTCGTCGGACCAGGGCTTCTTCCTCGGCGAGCACGGCTTCTACGACAAGCGCTGGATGTACGAGGAGTCGCTGCGCATGCCGCTGATCGTGCGCTGGTCGGGCCACTTCCCGGCGGGCGCCGCGCGCGACGAGCTGGTCCAGAACCTCGACTACGCCCCGACCCTGCTCGACCTCGCCGGCGTGCCGGTGCCGGCGGCGATGCAGGGCCGCTCGCTCGCGCCATTGCTGCGCGGCGACGGTCCGCCCGGCGGTTGGCGCGACGCGATCTACTACCACTACCACGGCTACCCCGACATCCACGACGTCGCGCGCCACTACGGCATCAGGACCGCGCGATGGAAGCTGATCCGCTACTACCAGTCGGACGAGTGGGAGCTGTTCGATCTGCAGGACGACCCGCAGGAGCTGCGCAATCGCTACGGCGAGCCCGAGCTCGGCGGTGTCGTCGCGACTCTGCGCGCGCGGCTCGAGCAGCTGCGCGTCGAGTACGGCGACGACACCGACGTGTCGGAGCAGCGCCCGGCCGGACGGCAGGGCGGCTGACGAACGTGCGGCCGGCGCTACGGCGCCGACACCGCGATCCGGTACATCGGCGACAGGATGAAGCCCGCCGGATCGGCCGGGCACAGCACGAACGTCTGCAGGTGGATCAACAGGCTGACCGGGATGCCGAACAGTGGCAGCGGCGTGACGATCGCGCCGCCCGGACCCGCGGCGGTCGGGACGGCGAACGACGACGGCAATGCCGGGTTGACGCCCATCGGGCAGCCGCTGCCGTTGACGAGAGGAAACGCCGGATTGAACGCGAAGTCGAACACGTGGATCGCGAGCTGGCCGGGTGGCAGGCCGGTCAGGGCCAGGCCGAATGTCGCACTGCCGGTCGTCGCCGGACCGAGCACCGCGTGGGCGGGTGCGAAGGTCGGACACGCGCACGGCAGCGGGGGCGTCGGGATCGGTACCGGGTGCACGGTGATGCCGACCTCGCCACCGGGTGCCGCGGAGGGGAACAGCACGAGCGTCGAGTAGTCGGCGATCAGGCCGCCGCCGACGACGTACAACGAGCGGGGGAAACCGGGCATCGCCAGGCCGGTCTTGTCGATCGCGATGCCGGTCGGGGGCCCCGGCACGGGGATCGGCGGGGGCAGCGGCGGTCCGACCAGCGGACCACCCGGCAGGAAGTTGTAGGCGATGCCGCCGACGTCGACCGCCCACAGCGAGCCGGTCAGCGGGTCCCAGTCGAGACCGCACAGCGGCGCGGCCGGCGCCAGGATCGGGAACGGCGGGATCAGGATCGGCAGGCCCGGCAAGGGCGCTGCGCCGAGCACGACGAGGCCATCGGTCATCCACAGGATGCCGCCCACCGGGTCGATCGCGATGCCGGTCAGCGGGCCGGCCAGGCCGGGCGGCGCGGGCAACGGCGGCATCGGGGGGATCCCCGAGGGGTAGGCGACGTGCGGCATGCTGTAGACGACCGCGCCGTTGGTCGCCCAGATCTGGCCGCTGGTGCCGTCGATCGTCACGCCGCCGGGCGGCGCGAGCGGGCCGGGGATCGGCGGCAGCGGGACGAGCGCCGGGAAGATCGACAGCACCGGTCCGCCGCCAGGGCTGACCGGCGTCACGCTGGCCGACTCGAACAGCGTCGCGGCGGGAACGTCGAGGACGAGGACGTCCTGCGCGCGGCTGCCACCGCCGAGCAGGGCGGCGAGCGACACGACGCGCAGCGCGGTCACGCCCGGGAACGCGGGCGACCGCACGGGGTGGTGGAAGGACATCGGGAACGCGCCGCGGGCCGCGGCAGGGAGCGGTCCGCGCCTGTCGCTGCGACGACGGGGTGCCGCGCTCGGGTTCCGCGTCTTCGCCAGCGTGTGCGATTTTCTGCATGCATCGCGACGAACCTCCGTCGCGGTGTCGTCGGAAGGCTCGTGCCGCACGCCGCGGCCCTCGATGGACTGCACTGACGCCATGATCCGCTCCACCACCCCGACTGTCCTCGCGAGTCTCGTGCTCGCGCTGTTCCCGGTCTCGACCGCGTTCGCGCAGGATCCCGCGTCCGCCCCGGCGACCCCCGCGCGCGCGCGGCCCACCGAGCCGACCGCGTCGTTCCGCTTCGAAGGCGGCAGCCTGCAGGAGTTCGTCGCGATCCTGCGGTCGAACTGGGCTCCTGGCCAGACGCCGAACGTGATCGTCCCGCTCTCGGCGGTCGACGTGGAGCTACCCGCGATCGAGCTGCGCGACGTCACCGTCGGCACGGCACTCCAGGCGATCGCGAGCTGCGCCTACCCGCGCTGGCAGGTGCGCTACGAGCGTGTCGCCACCGAGGCCGGACAGACCATCCACACGCTGATGGTCATGCCCGGCCCGACGCAGAGCCAGACAGTGGTGCAGGGCTCCGGGCGCGATCCGCGCGACGAGGTCATGACCGTCGTGTTCTCGTTGCGCGAGCTGATCGAAGCGCCACCCGGAGTCGACGCGAGCCTCGCAATCCCGGCGGCGACGGTCCTGACGGCGATCGAAGCCGGGCTCGAGCTCGACGGTGGTCTCGCCGAGGCGAAGCTCGGCTTCCACGAGTCCTCGTCGCTGCTGTTCGTGCGCGGCAACCGCGATCGCCTGCGACTGGTCGAGCAGACGATCGACGCGTTGAAGTCCGACTTGCGCGACCGTCGCAATCGCACCGCCCACCCGACCGTGACCGGTCCGAGCGGGACCCCGACGACCCGTAGCCGCTGAGGGGCCCATTGGCGCATTGCGCGACCTCGTCGCTCACGGTCGATGCCCCCGGCTTCGCAAGGCAGCCGACCGCGGCACTGACGCGGCGCATCGCGCGCGGCGATCAGGCCGCGTTCGCGTCGTTCTACGAGGCGTGGTTCGACCGCGCGGTCGCGCTCGCGCGGCGCGTGTTGCGCGAGGCCGGCGACGACGAGGCGCTCGACGTCGCACAGGACGTGATGGTGCGTGCGGCGATGCGTTTGCCGCCGTTGCGCGACGAGGCCGCGGTGACCGCCTGGATGGCGCGGGTCGTCTATACGGTCGCGATCGACCGCGTGCGTCAGCGATTGCGGCGTGCGGCGCGCGAGCGGGCCGTCGCGCGGCGCGAAGACGACGACGTGGCCGACGCGGCCGCCGACGTCGCGCGACGCGAGCAGCTCGACTGGCTGCGTGGCGCGCTGCTCGAGCTGCCGGAAGCCGACCGTCGCTTCGTGCTCGAGCGCTTCGGCGGCGTTGCGTCGCTCGCCGAGCTCGGGAGGTCGTTCGGGATGACCGGCCACGCGTTCTCCGGGCGCATTCGGCGCGCATTGACGAGACTGCGAGAGATGGCGAACGAGGTCTTCGATGTCTGACCGATCGGATCCGTTCGAGGCGGCGCTCGCGCGCTACGCGGCGCCGGTCGACCCCGCGCGGCGGGCCCGCGCCCGCGAGCTCGCGATCCGTGCGCTCGCGCAGCGCGTGCGGCAGCGACGGCTCGCGCGTGCGGCGCTGGCCGTGCTGTTGCTCGCGATGGGCTGGCTCGGTGCGGTGCGCGGCTCGGGTGCGGCACCGGTCCCGACGCCGATCGCGCACGCGACGCCGGCGGCGCCGGTGGCAACCGGCTGGCGGATCGTGCGCGACTCGCCGGACGTCGTCGCCCGTCTGGCGGTGGGCGCTGCCGTACCGCGCGGCGTGCGCTTCGTCGGCGCCGAGCGACCGGAGGCCGTGGGCCGGATCGGCGACGACGAGCTCGGCGATTGGCTGCGCGCTGCGGGGTGCGCGCCGGCCCGGATGCGCGTCGGTGGGCGCGTCGTCGCGCTGGCCCTCGTCGGGCCGTGAGCGTCAGTCGTTCATCAGGTACCAGCGGCCGTCGAGGTAGCTGAAGCGGATGCGGCCCTGCGGGAGGTCCTCGTCGCGGTGCACCACCTCGTCCTGCTCGGGTGCGACCTCGATCGCCGCCCGCTGCACGGTGACGAGCGCCGCGTGCAACGCCCTTGGCTTGTCGCTGTCCGCGAAGTCAGCGATCAGCTGGTCGAGCTGGCCGCGCTCCTTCTCACGACGGACGAACTCCGGATCGGCATAGGTCTCGATCAGGGCGCGATGCTCGCCCCGATCCAGCAGGGCGATCATGTCGGCGAGCGCCGCGGCGAATGCCTCGGCACGGTCGGTCGGCAGCAGCGCGTCGAATCCCGCGGTGAGCTCGAAAGTCCCCCAGCGGATCGCCAGCGTGCCGCGGGTCGGCGCGTCCTCCGCGGCGGTCGTCGCGATGACGAGCTGCTCCGTCAGCTCGTCGCGGCGCGCGAGCGCCATCGGAATCGTGTGGTCCGGAACGGCGTCCGCCGCGCGGTGCGCGGCGGCGCGCTGGTGCCGCAGCCGAGCGGCGTCGAATGCGGCCAACGCGAACCGACCGTTGCCGTCCTTGCGCAGGGCGAGATACCAATACCCGACCGGCAGCACCTCGTCGCCGAACCGCAACGCGACGTTGTTGTCGAGCGACGTCCAGGCGTCACGGCCGAGGCGCAGCGTGCTCGGCTCCGTCGACGTGATCAGCGCATCGTACTCGGCCTTCCAGGTCGGGACGCCGTACTGGATCACGAAGCTGCCGGGGCTCTGCCCGTCGTCCCAGAAGAGGAGCCCGGCGCAGCGCCGCTCCGGGTGGAACGGCACCGCGATGAGCTGGGCCGTGGCGGGTGCGAACGACATGCAGATTCCGAGCGCTGCGAGCAGCTCGACGCGGTGGATGGACATGGGCGCGCAGCATACGCGGTGCGCGGCCGCCGCGCGGCTCAGCCCGACGACTTCGCAAGGAACGCGACTGCCTGCTCGAGGTCCGCATTCATCAGGACGCGCAGCACCCGGCCCGGCGCGATTCGCTCGACGTCGAGCACGCGGAGGACGTGCGTGAGATCACCGAACTGCGGCAGCAGGTCGACGAGGGCGTTCGGGGCCCGCCGGAAGAACGCCTCGCTGAAGACGACACCGGGCGTGTCCGGATACAGCGGCAGGTAGCGGATCCCGGACTCGACCAGATCCTGGAAGAAGTGCGTACCGAACGAGACGTCGGGCACGTAGCCGCCCTTCTGCCGCGCGACCTCGATCAGGAGCGCGGTGTTGCTGATCTGCGAGTAGGTCACGCCCACGCCGAGCCGGATGTCGCCGCGGCTGCCCCAGCGCCCGGGGCCGACCAGCGCGAAGCGGTGTCTCGGCAGCACCTTGTTCAGCCGGCCGACGGCGTCGGCGACGCGCTGCATCAGCTTCGGGTCCGGAAGCGCGCTGTAGGCGTTCTCGTCGACGTAGACCACGTGCGTGAGGTCGGGCACGCGGCCGTTCGAGACGAACCGATCGGCCGTGAACACGATGTCGTCCGCTGGCAGCCCGTGTGGGATCTCCGCGGGTGCCGACTCGTCGCCGCTGCCCTGCGCGCGGCACTGGAGCAGGTAGAAGTCGTCGCCGTCCGCCGCGAACTCGACGTCGACGGGCGTCCCGAGCCGTTCCGCCAGCAGGTCCATCAGCAGGCGGATCCTCGCGACGAACGGTGTGTCGGAGATCAGCCCGTCGAAGGTGACCACGTGGTGATCGGTGCCGAAGTCCACGCTGCTGCCGAGTGGCTTGCGTAGGATCCCCTGCTCGATCCGTGACACCAGCCGGTGGACGCCCGGGATCGAGCGGCCGAAGCGGGTCAGGAACTCGTCGATGTCGATGGTCGTGAACGACTCCGACTGCAGGTCGATGACATCGATCTGCCGTGGCGAGTAGCGGAGTGTCTCGTCGGGCATCGTGTGCACGCGGAGGTTCGGCTGCCCGGGAGCGACCAGGACCGGGTAGTCGTCGCTGACGCGATCGACCGCGCGCGTGCCGAGCCCGAGCACCAGCCGGACGAGGCCGTCCTCGCGCCGGATGCGGCTGGACCAGCGGAACTCGTTGCGGCTGTACGCGACGCCGGAGAACGACGGCAGGAAGTAGGGGCCGATCCGCCGACCGACCACTTCCTGGATCATGATCCCCATCTCCTCGTGTACGTCGAGCAGTCCTCGCTCCCCGCGGTACTCGATCGGATCGGGGCCGAACACCGACGCATAGACCTCGGCGATCGCGTCCTGCAACGCGGTCAGTCGGCGGGCCTTGGAGCCCTGATTCGCCAGGAACAGGCTCTTGTACTTGCCCGAGAACGCGGAGCCGACACGATCCTCGAGCAGGCTCGAGCTTCGTACGATGATCGGGTTCTCGCCGAAGTCGTCGAGCGCGGCCGACAGTCCCTGGGCCATTTCCGGCGGGAACGGCGACGCCTTGCAGAGCTGGACCAGGTACGGGTAGTCCTGCCGGACCTGGTCGATGTCGCGGTACTTGCGGTCGTAGACCTCCTCGAGGTCGTTGTAGCGGATGAAGTGCAGCAGGCCGTCCGACGCGACGTGCCACGTGCGCGGTGCGCGGGTGCCGCGCAGCACGTCGAAGCGCTCGGCGGCTTCCTGGACGATCCGGCTCGCGAGGAACAGGCCCGCGCACTTGCCGCCGAGCTTGCCGTGGCTGTCCGGTGGGATGACGGTGCGCTGTGCGAGATCGTGGAAGTCCTCCACCCGGACGACGCCCTTCGCCGCACGGATGAAGGCCAGGTCCTCGCTGAAGAACCGGCGGATCAAAGCGACGGAGAGGCCGGTCCGCAATGCAGACGGCAGCTCTTCGACGTGCAGCTCCATCGCATGGAATCGCTCGAGCGCACCGGCGAGCTCGGTCAGCGACGTGTCCAGCTTCTCGAGCGCACCGTACAGGAAGCTCGCCCGGTCCTCGCGGATCCACGAGCGGATGCAGCCGAGCACTTCCTCCTCACCGAGCGTGTCCTCGGCGAGGAGGAACGTCCGCTCGGCGAGCGCCGCGAGATCGCGCAGCGTCGCGCGCGCCAGGGGACGGTTCTCCTGGCCGGCGACGCTCGTCACCTGCGGCACGAACTCCGACAACAGCTCCTCGGCGCCGGCGACGCCGTTCCAGCCGAGGTGGTTGATCATCCGCCGGGTCAGCTTCACGAGCAGCTTCCGGTCGGTCGTGCGCACGAAGTCGAGCACGACGCGGAACCGCTCGGCCGTGGTGCGGAAGCCCTGCGAGTCGCCACCGACCTGGCGCATGCGGCGCAGACGCCGTTGCAACACGTAGTGACCGATGCGCTCCGCGATCGCGTTGATCAGCCGCCGCTCCTCGGTGAGGAACGGCCCCTCGTCAGCCGCCGGCTCCTGCTGCGTGTAGAACACCGCGACGCTGCCGATCGGCTCGCCCTCGAACACGATCGGCGCGGTCAGCGACCACGCGGTCTCGTCGAAGCCCTGGCTGACGTAGGTGCGGTCGTCGAGCTTGACGCGCGCGACGCAGCGCGTCGGGTACTGCCAGCCGAGTGGCAGCGTGTCGACCAGCCGGCGCATCGTCACGTCGAGCGACGCGTCGCTCAGATTGAGGATCTCGTCGACCGCGTAGAGGCAGCTGAGCTCCTTGGCGCGCTCCTGGAGCGCGATCAGGAGCTCCTGCATCGATTGGTCGCTCTGCGTCATGAGAGGGGCCCGATTCAGCCGTGCAGAGCCACCGCGCGGCCGGTGCGGCCGTCGACGGTGACGCGCAGCGGATCGTCCAGCCGGACGTGGCGCAGGTGGGGTGTCGACCGCTGCTCGGTGCAGCCTGCCAGCCAGTCCCAGTCGATGCCGGGGTGGGCGTCGTGCGGAACCGTCAGGTACTTCACGCCGAGACTCGCGACATTGTGGAAGAAGTGGGCGCCCTGGCTCGGCTCGACATTCATGTGGGGCAGCATCGCCTCGACCACGACGCGCGCTCCGGCGATCTGGTCCCAGCGCACCGGGATGCCGAGCCACGGGTCCGAGCTGCCCCAGCGACCGAAGCCGATCAGCAGGTACGGACGGCGCGCCGCTTCGAGCTCAGCGTCGATCTGCTCGACCTCGGCCGCGATGTCGCGCGTGGCGCGCGCGTCGAACCGGTCGGGCACGCAGTAGACGACGTCCGCGATGCCCTCCTCCACACCGTTGCCCATCGACGACCGCGATGCGAGCAGCGCATCGGGGTGCGCGAGGTCGGCGTCGTCGAGGTGCACGTGCTCGGAGGCCGCCGCCATCGGGCGGACCTGCAGCAATCCGACGCGTGCGTGCGGTGCAGGACGATGATCGAGCACGGCGGCGAGCTCGATCTCGACCGCCTCGCCCCAGTCGTCCTCGCAGACGCGCAGCAGCTCGCGGATCACCTGGTTCAAGCGCAGCTCCTGGTGCACGAGCAGCGGCGCGAAGTCCAGGAGCCGCGAGCCGACCGCACCGACGCCCGGCTGCAGGCGATCGGAGCGCGGGTCCCAGGTCGACGCGACGAAGTGCAGCGACCCGTCGAGGTCGGCGACCGGCAGCTCGGCCTGGATCAGGTGCTCGGTCTCGCGGATCGGATCGTGGGGCACCGGCCCCATGTTGACGGCCCAGAAGCGCGTCTGCGTGTTCTTCGCGCGCGCGGCGTTCGACGCGAACGGTGGTGGCGCCGCCGGCCGCAAGGGCGAGTAGGTCCACGCCACGCCGCCGTCGACGATCGTCTTGCCGAGACCCAGCGCGAGGCTGACGACGCCGTCCTCCGGGGCCGAGCCGCTGCCCGGGTAGAAGTTCCAGCTCCGCGCAACTCCGGACACGTGTGGGTAGTAGCGATCCGCGAAGCGCCGGCCGACGACCTCCTGGACGATCACCGCCATGCGCTCGCTGGCCGGATCCGCGCCGATCGCGCGCAGGTAGCGGCGCGGCGACCGGAAGCACGTCGATGCATAGACGAGCTTGACCGCCTCGACGAGCCGCGCGAAGCGCTCGCCCGGCTCGTGCGCCTCGTTGGGCGTCATCTTGGTCGCGTAGACGCCCGCGAGCGGATGGTGCAGCGCGTCCTCGAGCAGGCTCGACGACCGCACCGCGAGCGGCGACCGCACCTCGTCGACCAGCGCGTGCAGATCGCCGAGGATCTCGACCGGGAGATCGGCCGCGAGGAAGGCGTGGGCCTTGGCGTCGTCCGGCGCGTCCGACGCGGCGAGCTCGGCGAGGCCGTTGCGCTCGACGAACCGTGCGTGGACGTCGGTCGCGATCACCGCCATCCGCGGGATGCCGACCTCGATGTCGGGGACCGGTCGCAGCACGGCGAGCGCCGTGCGCGCGCGGACCAGACCCGATGCCTTGCCTCCGAGCTCGCCGTCACCGATGCGCGACGCGATCCGGTCCGACGCGAAGAAGCGGCGGTCGAAGCGCGGGATCGGCTCGGCGGGTCGTCCGGAGGCAGCCATCGTCGTCACACCCAGCCGCGGTCGCGGCTCGCCTGCGCGACGCGCGTGACCGCGATCACGTAGGCCGCATCGCGCATGTAGAGGTTCTCGCGCTGCGCGAGCTCGGCGACCGCACGGAACGCGGACGTCATCTTGAGGTCGAGCTTGCCGAGCACCTCGTCGCGGCTCCAATAGTAGTTCATGTTGCTCTGCACCTGCTCGAAGTAGCTGCAGGTGACGCCGCCCGAGTTGGCGAGCAGATCGGGGATCATGAAGATCCCGCGCTCGCGGATGACCGCGTCCGCACGCGGGCCGGTCGGGCCGTTGGCGCCCTCGGCGATCAGCCGCACGGTTGGCGCGATCCGGTCGACGTTGTCGATGTGGATCTGGTTCTCGAGCGCCGCCGGGATCAGGATCTCGACCTCCTGCTCGAGCCACGCGTCGCCGTCGAGCACCTCGTAGCCGAGCTCGCGTGCCCGCTTCGAGTCGATGCCGCCGAAGCGGTCCGTGATGCTGCGCAGCTCGGCGAGGTCGACGCCGCTGCGCCGGCGATAGCTGTAGGCAACCTGGTCCTTCTGGTCCCAACACGACACGCAGGTGACGGTGCCGCCGAGCTGCATCAGCAGCTCGATCGCGTATTGGGCGACGTTGCCGAAGCCCTGCACGCTGGCACGGGTGTCCTCCGCGCGCAGCCCGAGCTCGCGCAGCGTCTCGCGGATCGTGAACACGACGCCGTAGCCGGTTGCCTCGGTGCGGCCGAGCGAGCCGCCGAGGCCGACGGGCTTGCCGGTGATGAAGCCGGGGAGATGCTCGCCACGGATCGCCTCGAACTCGTCGAGCATCCACAGCATGTGCTGTCCGGAGGTCATGACGTCCGGCGCCGGCACGTCGAGCGTCGGTCCGACGTTGCGCACGACCTGCCGCACGAACCCGCGGCACAGGCGCTCCTGCTCCGCGAGGCTCAGATTGTGCGGATCGCAGATGATGCCGCCCTTGCCGCCGCCGAGTGGTATGTCGACGACCGCGCACTTCCAGGTCATCCACATTGCCAATGCTCGAACGGTGTCGAGCGTCTCCAGCGGGTGGAATCGGATGCCACCCTTGCACGGGCCGCGCGCGTCGTTGTGCTGGACGCGGAAGCCGCGGAACACGCGCACGGAGCCGTCGTCCATGCGCACCGGGATCGCGAAGCTGTATTCGCGAAGCGGGCTGCGGAGCAGCTCGCGCGTGCCGGTGTCGAGTCCGAGTCGTGTGGCGACCGCGTCGAATTGCTCCTGCGCGGTCTCGAACGAGTTGTAGGGCTTGGGTCTGCCTGAGTTCATGCCCACTCCGGGCCGTCGGGCCCTGGCCGCAGGGCCGCTCGACGGGCAATCGGGGCGATGGTATCCGCGCCGTGGAGCGAAGTCCCCGCTCGCGACCGGGTGCGGTTCCGGACCGGGATTGCCCGCGGTGAACATCCGGTCGCGCGGACCGCGGCCGGTGAAATCCGGCGAGCCGGGCGCCGTTGACCCGGGCTGCCCGCGGGGCGCCCACGGGTCACCCCGGGCGGACGCCGGCCGCGACGGCCGGACCGGCGCGGCGCTCCCGGTGCTGTCGCGCGGTCGCGTCAGTCGGCGCCGACGGCGGCGCGCATCAGGTCGGCGACCGCCCGGGCGAACGCGGCCGGGTCGGCGGGCAGCGTGCCCTCGGCCAGCAGCGCCTGGTCGTAGAGGACCGAGCTCCAGCGCGCCACGTCGGCGGCGCGCCCGGCGTCGCCCGTCATCCGGCCCAGCGCCTGCACGACCGGATGGTCGGGATTGAGCTCCAGGATCCGCTTCTGCGCCGGGACGTCCTGTCCGTTCGCGCGCAGCAGCCGCTCGAGGTGCGGGCTGAGCCCGCGGTCCTGCGTGACGAGGCAGGCCGGCGAGTCGGTCAGCCGGTCGGTCACCCGCACGTCCTCGACGCGCTCCGCGAGCGCCTGCTTGATCGCTCCGGTCAGCCCCTCGAGGTCCTTCGCCCGCTGCTCCTTGTGCTCGCGCTGCGCGTCGGACTCGGGCAGGTCGAGCGCGCCCTTCTGGACGTCGATCAGCTGCTTGTCGGCGTACTCGGTCAGCGACTGCACCACCCACTCGTCGATCGGGTCGGGCATGAAGAGCACCTCGTAGCCGCGGGCGAGCAGGCCCTCGAGGTGCGGGCTGTTGCGGCACGCGGCCAGCGAGTCGCCGGTGACGTAGTAGATGCCCGGCTGGTCCGGCTGCAGGTCGGCGACGTAGTCGGCGAGCGAGCGGAGCGCGGCGCCCTTCGAGGACTCGTAGCGCACGAGCTGTGCCAGCTCGTCGCGATGCTCGGGTGCGAAGTGGAAGCCCTCCTTCAGCACGCGACCGAACGCGCGCCAGAAGATCGCATATCGATTGCGGGTGCGTGGCTCGCCACCGTCGCTGCCCGTATCGCCCGAGTCGCCACCCGAGTCCCCACCCGAGTCGCTGCCGTCGCCGTCCTCGCCGTCGCGCTCCGGTAGCGGAGTGTCGCCCTCGTCGGCGAGCTCCTGCAGCAGCGTCAGCGTGCGCTTGACGACCTGCTTCCTGATCGCGCGCGTCGCCCGGTCCTGCTGCAGGATCTCGCGGCTGACGTTCAGCGGCAGGTCTTCGCTGTCGACGATGCCGCGCACGAACCGGAGCCACTCGGGCAGCAGCTCCTCGCAGTCCTCCATGATGAAGACGCGGCGGACGAACAGCCGCACGCCGTGCTGGCGGCGCTGATCGAACAGATCGAAGGGCGGGGTCTCCGGCAGGAACAGCAGGCCGGTCAGCTCCTGCGTGCCCTCGACCTTGAAGTGCGTCCACGCGAGCGGGTCGCTCCAGTCGTGGCTCAGGTGCTTGTAGAACTCGACGTATTGTCCGTCGGTGACCTCGGCGCGCGGACGGGTCCACAATGCGCTCGCCTGGTTGACGGCCGACCAATCCGTCACCGTGTGCGTCCTGGTCTTGCCCTCGGCGTCCTTCTCGGGCTCGCCGTCCTCGTCGACGATGGGCTCCTGGCGCTCGACCAGCAGCCGGATCGGGTGCCGGACGTAGTCCGAGTACTTGCGGACGAGCTTCTCGATCTCCCAGCGCTGCAGGAACTCGTCGGCGTCCTCCTTCAGGTGCAGCACGACGTCGGTGCCGCGGCCGTCGCGCTCGCCCGGCTCGACGGTATAGCCGTGCTTCGCATCGCTCTCCCAGGCGAACGCCGTGTCGGCACCCGCCGCACGCGACACGACGCGCACGCGGTCGGCGACCAGGAACGCGCTGTAGAAGCCGACTCCGAACTGGCCGATGAGCTTCAGGTCGTCGCCACCGTCGCCCTTCGCCTTGAGCGACTCGACGAGCTGACGGCTTCCCGAGCGTGCGATCGTGCCGAGGTGCTGGATCAGCTCGTCGTGCGTCATGCCGACGCCGTTGTCGCGGATCGTCAGGGTCCGCGCGGCGCGATCGGGCACGATCTCGATGCGCAGCTCGGCGTCGGTGCCGAGCAGCTCCTTCTCGGTCAGCGCGCGGAACGCGAGCTTGTCGAGCGCGTCGCTCGCGTTGCTGATCAGCTCGCGCAGGAACACCTCGCGGTGGCTGTAGAGCGAGTTGACGACGATCGACAGGACCTGGTCGACCTCGGCCTCGAAGCGGTGCTGTTCGACGGGAGTTGCGGTCATGGCGGATGGCCTCCGGACTGCTGGCGTCTCGTTCCGGGGGGTGACCCCGCGATTCGGGGGCGAACAGGATTCGAGCGCCGCAGGCCGGAATCAAGCCCCGCCCGCGACCCGGTCCGGGTCGGCGAGGTCGTGGGTGTCGAGGTCGTAGGTGTCGAGGTCGGCGGCGAGTCGCACGTCGCCGCCGAATACCGCGCGCGCCTCCGCCGCGAGGTCGTGACCTTCGCACTCCGGGTAGAAGTGCGTCAGCAGCAGCCGCCGGCAGCCGGCCGCCGCCGCCGCGAGCCCGGCCTCGGTCGCGGTCATGTGGCCGTCGCCCGGCGCCGCGGTCGGGAACGCCGAGTCGCACACGAACAGGTCGGCGCCGGCCGCGAGCGGCTCGAGGCCCGGGCACGCGACCGCATCGCCGGAGAACGCCGCGACGTGCCCGGTGGCGTCGGTCAGCCGGAAGCCGAGGCTCTGGTCGGTGTGCTCGACCCGCACGGCGGTCACGCCGAGCCCCGCCACCTCGACGTCGCCCGGCTCGATCTCGTCGAGCTCGAGTGCGAACGGCAGCCGGCCGAGCCAGGGCCACGCCGCGCACAGCGCCGCGTGGAGCGCACGCAGCCCGGGGGCGCCGACGACCCGCAGCCGCTCGACCGCGGCGTAGCGGCGATTGCGCAGTCCGAACAACAGGGCGGCGAGATCCGCGCAGTGATCGGTGTGGTAATGGGTCAGCAGCACCGCATCGATGTCGCCGAGATCGACGCCCGCCTGGATCGCGCGCCGCAGCACGCCCGGGCCGAGGTCGACGAGCACGCACCGTCCGCCGGCGCGCACGAGGTAGCCGGCCGGGAAGCGGTCGGGATTCGGGATGGCGGTGCCGGAGCCGAGGACCGTGACCTGCATGGCGCGAGGCTACGCCCGCGGCGGCACGCCGTCAGGGCGACTCACGTCGCGCGCGGCGTCTCGGGTGCCGCCACGAGGTAGCGCCCGAGTGTCGCGGCCAGCGCGCGATGGTCGAGCGGCTTGGTCAGGAACTCGTCGCAACCCGACTCGAGGCACTTCTCGCGGTCGCCGTCGAGGGCGTGCGCCGTCAGCGCGATGATCGGCGTCGAATCGCCGCGGGCGCGCAGCTCGCGCGTCGCGGCGTAGCCGTCCATCACCGGCATCTGCATGTCCATCAGGACGGCGTCGTAGCGCGCGGTCTCGAGGGCGCGCAGCGCGACCAGGCCGTTCTCGGCCACGTCGCTGTCGACGCCCAGGCGCCGCAGCACATGGCGGATCAGCAGCTGGTTGTCGCGGCCGTCGTCGACGACCAGCACGCGACCGCGCAGCGCCGGCGGGCGTGCCGGCGGCCCGGCGTCGGCGCGCTCGCGCGCTGCGTTGCCGCGGCTCGCCGCGCCGCGCGGCGGCTCGCCGCGGTCCGGTCCGGCCAGCAGGATCGTCGGCTCGGGCGTCGAGGCGGGGGCGAACGGCAGGCGCGCGCAGAACCGCGAGCCCTCGCCCGGTCGCGTCTCCACGTCGATCCGGCCACCGAGGCAGCGCGCGATCCCGCCGGCGAGCGTCAGCCCGAGCCCGATGCCGCCGTGCCGGCGGGAATGGCTCGAGTCACCGCGGCGCAGATGGCCGAACAGCTCGCGTTGCAGCTCGGGCGTCAGGCCGGGTCCGGTGTCCTGGACGTCGACCAGGAGCACCGAGCGTTCGGCGGCGAGCCGCAGGCGGACGTGGCCCCGCTGCGTGTAGCGGACCGCATTGTCGAGCAGCGCGTGGGCGACCTGGCCGAACCGCCGAGGATCGACGTGCACGCGCGCGGGGACCTGCGGGTCGACCTCGACCACGAACAGCAGCCCCTTCCGTTCGGCGGAGTCCCGCACCTGCTCGTCGAGCTCGCGCACGAGGTCGCGCGGCGCGCAGTCGACCCCGCGCACGCCGAGGCGACCCTGGCGGAGCCGGGCGTAGTCGAACAGGTCGTTGACCAGCCGGAGCAGCGTCGCTCCGCCGCGCTGGACGTGGGCGAGGCACTCGCGGCGCCGCTCCTCGGGCAGCGCGGGCTGGGCGGCGATCTCGGCGTAGCCGAGCAGCGCGGTCAGCGGGGTGCGCAGCTCGTGCGCGAGGTTCGACAGCAGCGCATCGAGCTCCTCGGTGGCGTGCCCCGTCGCCCGCCCCGGGGCCGCGTCGCGGGCCGGGCGGAAGCCGAGCAGGCGGCGGGCCAGGCGGCGGAGCAGGGTCGGGACGGCGGGCATGGTAGCGAGGCTCTCGGCCTCGGTACCATCGGCCGGCGGGGCCGGTCCGCTTCAGCCCGCGCCGCGCCGCTCACCCGTCGCCGCGCAGCTCGAGTGCGGCGCGGTAGTCCTCGGGACTGTCGAGGTCGCGGGCGAAGCGGAGCTCCGGGTCGAAGGTCCGCAGCTCGGCCTCCGGCACCGTGACGACGCCGGGCAGCTCCGCCAGCGTGGCGGCGCGCCGCTCCCCGCGGGCGAGCGCGGCGTCGAGCTGCCCGGCGAGCTCGACCCGGTAGATGCCGCACAGCGGCTGCGGCGCTCCGCCGACCACCGGCACGACGCCGGCGTGGCCCGCGAGGCGCCCGGCCAGCCAGCCGACGAAGCGGTCGTCGACGAACGGCATGTCGCAGGCGGTGACGAACGCCGCCTGGCAGCGGTCGGCGAGCGCCCGGAGCCCGGTCGCGACCGCGGCGAGCGGGCCGTCGCCCGGGCTCGCGTCGTAGGTCAGCTCGCTCTCGGTGTGCAGCGGCGGCAGCTCCTGGTGCTCGTCGCGCGCCACGACGACGACCGGCCAGGTGCAGTCGAGCAGCGTCTCGACGAGGTGCAGCAACAGCGACCGATCGCCCCAGCGGAGCGCCGCCTTCGGACTGCCCATTCGTTCGCTCGCGCCGCCGGCGAGCACGATCGAGCCGAGGATCATGCGCCGCAGGCTACGGCCGGGCTCCGGGTGCGGCCATCGTCAGCCGCCGAATCGCGGTCGAGCGAGAGTCCGGGTGGATGGTGCGCGAAGGCTGCGAACCCGCGACAATCGCGCGCCGCGCCGGCGGCGACACCACGATGGTCTACGAGACGACGAGCCGACTCTGCGACGAGCTGTTCGAGCGCATCGACTGGGCTGCGCTCGGCGCGATCTACTGCGACGACGGCGGCGAGGCGTTCTGGGACGAGCACCGCGGCCCCGCGCTCGTGCTGGGCGTCACTTGGGCTGACGCCCTCGGGCGACGCGTGGCGCGGGGCGGGCGGAGCCTGTACGTCGGCGCCGGAGTCGCCGAGCTGGTCCCGATGCTGCACGAGGCGATCGACCTGCAGCGCCGCGTCGTCGCGACCAACCGGCGTGACGACGAGTGCGAGGTCCTCAATGCCGCGCTCGCCGCGGTGGGCGTCGCGGCCGACGTGCTGCGCATCGAGCCGGTCGACGCGCGCGCCCGCCTGCAGGCTGGCCCGTTCGACCACGTGTCGGTTGTCAGCGTGCTGTCCGATCCCGAGACCTGGCCGACGGTCGGCGCGGTGACCTACGGCCGCATGCCCCCGGTGCTGCTCGACGTCGGCGCCTTCGTGCGCGAGCGCGACCAGATCGTCGACATCGTCGACGGCATCGGTGCGAGCCTCGCGTCCCAGGCGGTGCTGACGACGACCGTCGAGGAGGTGCCGTGGTTCCTGGCCTGGGCGGACCGCGTGCAGGCGCATATCGAGGCCGACGACGAGGTGGTCGAGTCGGCGCTGGTCGGCGACCCGATCGGGTTCCTGGAGATCGAGCTGCACGACGGCTGAGCCGGTCCGCGGGAGCCGCGGCGCATCGCGATCTCCCGCGCGCGAAGGTCGAGCCGCCGGTGTTCGGCCAGGTGGATGACGGTGCCGCGCTGGCTACTCGGGCCGACGACTCGGGCCGACGACTCGGGCCGACTACTCGGGCCGGCGGACCGTTCCCTTCTCGAGCTCGTCGGCGAGCGCGCCGGCGTCATAGATCTTGCGCAGCGCCTCGATGATGATCGCCGGGTGTACGGAGACCGTGCGCGACACCTCGTCGTCGAAGACGTAGTTGTTGCCCAGCATCTCGATGTTGCCGTCGAAGATCAGGCCGACCACGTTCTGCTCGCGGTCGATCATCGGCGAACCGGAGTTGCCGCCGATGATGTCGCAGGTGGCCACGAAGTTGAACGGTGTGCTCAGGTCGAGCTGGTGTTCCCGGTCGAGCCAGATCTGCGGCAGATCGAACGGGTGGACGCCGCCGAACTCGGTGTGCCGGGCGTACAGCCCATAGAGGCTGGTGAAGTACGGCGCGATCGTGCCGTTCATCGGGAAGCCCTTCACCAGGCCATCGCTGAGGCGCAGCGTGAACGTCGCGTCGGGCGGGATCGAGTTGCCGTAGACCGCGAAGCACGCCTCGCCGATCCGCGTCTGCTGCTCACGCTCCTGGCGGGCGATCTGCTCCGTCGCCTCCCGATCGCCGGCCGCAGCGACCTTCTGCGCCTGCAGGTCGACGATGATGTCCCACGCGTCTCCGTAACGCCGCTGGAGCTCCGGGTCCGCGGCGATCGCCGCGCGCAGCTCGGCCTCGGCGCGGCGCTTGATGTCCATGATGCGCGCGTTGCGCAAGCCGTCGAGATAGCCCTGGTTCGCCTTGCGCGAATTCTCCACGCTGAGGATTCGCGTGCGCAGCTGCTTCTCGCGCTCGGGGCTCTCGGCCGCCTGTCGGGCGAGTGTCTCGAGGGTCTCCTCCGCGCGTCGCACCTGGCCGGGATACCGGTGGTCGCGGAGATACTCGCACTGGGCGACGGTCTGCAGGCGGCCGGTGCTGCCGGGGTTGCCCACGGTGAAGACCAGCTCGCCCTCGCCGGCACCTGCGGTCTTCCACTTGAAGTAGTGCGCGCTGGTGTCGGCCGGCTTGCCATCCTGGTAAGCGCGCACGAACGTGAAGTCGAGCCCCCAGCGGGGATAGCAGAAGTTGTCCGGATCGCCGCCGAAGTGCGCGCTCTGGCCATGCGGCGCGCAGACCAGGCGGAGGTCGTCCCAGCTCCGGTAGCTGTAGATCTGGTATTGGCCGCCCTGGTAGAGCGACACGAGCTGGTGCGTCAGCTCGGGATGCTCCGCGCTCATCTGCCCGAGCAGCTCGTTCCGGTCGGCGCCGCTCTTGATCTCCGCGGTGACGTCGCGCGTCGCGATCAACTGCTGGACCGTGAGACCGGGAAGCGGCACCTCGCCGGCGAAGCCGCCGGAGTAGTAGCCATCCCTCAGCCAGTCCTCCTCGCCTTGCACCTGCGCGATGTTGCCGCGCGCGCAATGGTGGTTGGTCATGATCAGCCCGTGCGGGCTGACGAACGATGCCGAGCAGCCGCGGCCGAAGCGCAGCGACGAGAGCCGGGCATGGTCCAGCCAGTCCTGGCCAGGCGTGAAGTCGTAGGCCTCCTGGAACCAGCCGAGCGGCGCGTTCTCGAAGGTCCACATGCGCCCGAGCTCTTTGTGCTCTTGCGCGGGAAGGACCCCGACCAGGGCCGGGAGGAACAGGAGGGCGACTTGTCTCAGGGTCGATCGCATCGGTCTGCTGACTGCGAAGGTACGAAGGGATCTGCAGTCTACGGACCGGGTCGGCACGCTGCGAAAGTGCGGCGGGGTATCTCGACGCGGAGATCGCCCGCGCACGGACGTGGAGCTCGGTCCGACCAGCAAGGTGCGCACGGCCACGAAGTCGCTCGTGCGTTCGGTATCGCACCCTGTGAGCCGGCTCGAAAGAGCGGCAGCCCGACGCCTGGCGCCCGCGCTCCTCGTGCAGGGATGCGAGGGTGCGCGGTCGCCGGAGATACGCGATCCACGCACGAGCGGCCGCACTGCAGCGTTCTCGAGTCTCCGGCCGGCACCCCACGGACAGTGCGGCCTGCGACCGCCGTCAGTCGGTGTGCCGGCCGATCACGCCGGAGTCGTCCCGGAACGGACCACCGACCGCGGAGGCACGGTTCGCCGTGACCCGCAGCCGGCGGGCGCGGGGGGCGAGATCCGGGTGCGCGGCCGTCTGACTTCGGGTCACGCTCGCCGCCCGCCGGCCGCGCCGGTCAGCGGGCGGCAGCGAGGATGCCGCACTCGTGGGCGAGGCGCTCGCGATCGGGGAGGTGCACGTGCGTCGTGATGCAGGTGTCGGCGTGGTCGCCGCGGCGGACGTGGTGGAAGCGCAGCGGGCCGAGCGCGCGGCGGATCGCGATCTTCAGCGCGCGCAGGTCGAGTGGCCGGGGCTCCGCGAAGTGGATGACGGTGCCGCGCCGCGCGGCGGGACCGAACAGGTGGCGATCGAGCTCGAACCGCAGCAGGTCGGTGGGGCTGCGCATCCCGTACAGGTCCCAGGCCAGCTCGGGGTAGCTCGCGACGGCGCTGCGCTGCGTCGGCCGTGCGCCGGCGCGGACCAGCTCGCGCTCGACGATCGACTCGCGGCCGACGGCGCTCGGGCCCACCAACACGAACGGACGCGGCGCAGCGGCTGCCGGGCGCGCCGGTGGCCGGTCGAGCAGGTGCGACAGCCGGGCGGACCGCAGCTCGACGCGCTCCGGCGCGAAGCTCGCGCGGAGCTCCGCTCGGCTCAGGTTCGCGGCGCGCCACAGCGATCGCTTCGGCCACGACGAGGCGCCGACCAGCGTGCGCAGAGTCGGCCCGTCGACGACGCGCTCCGCGAAGCGTGCAGCGGTGACGCCAACGCCGTGGAAGTTCGAGCCGCCGACCGCGAGCAGGCCCGCCGCCCGCGCGGCCGACGCCGTGCTCTCGTCGGCCGCTTCGATGCCGGCGACCCCGCGCTCGGCGAGGTCGCGGAAGTGGGCGTCGAGACCCTGCGGCCGCGGCGTGAACTGCGGATGGGCCTCGACAGCGATCCCACCAGCCGCGCGGATCGCCGCGATGCAGGCGTCGGCGGACGGGGCGGTCCCCGGCTCGTAGTGGCTGCCGCACCGGCCGAGCAGCTCGCGGAACACGGCGTCCGTGCTCGGGAAGCTGCCGCGCGCGACGAGGTGCCGCGCGATCGCCGTCCGGGAGATCGGACCGGGGGCCGCCTCGGCCGCCAGCGCGCCCGGGTCGACCAGGGTCCCGAGTCGACGGAGCAGGAGGCCGATGCGCTCGGCGCGCTGTTCGCGCACCAGCTCGAGGAACGCGAGCAGATCGGGGTCGAGCGGGTCGAAGCAGTAGCCGAGGAAGTCGCCGTCGGCGCTGTTGAGTTCGACGCCGGGCAGCGGCAGCAGTCCGCGCTCCAGCGCGGCGAACGCCAGCTCGGGGAACGCGCGGACCTCGGCATGGTCGGTCACCGCGAGCGTGCGCAGACCGTGCGCCACGGCGAGGTCGACCAGCTCGACGGGCGACAGCGCGCCATCGGACCAGTGCGAGTGGACGTGCAGGTCGGCGCGGTCGGCGGGTCCGTACGGCAGCGTGGTCAGCATGGCTCGCCTCGCAGCAGCGCATCGGTGCGCTCGTTCAGCTCGCGGTACAGGTCGAAGCAATGCCGCCGGCACAGCGGGTCGCACGAGCGGTCCGAGCTGACGAATTCCGCGAGCTGCGCCCGCTGCACGGGCTCCGGATCGTCGAGCCGGTAGAGCGGCGCCGCGCCCTCGCGGAGCCGGATGACGCAGGGCCACGCGGCCTGCGAGTCGAACGCGCGGTCGTCGAGAGCGAAGTGGCAGAGCCGCGGTCGCTCGGGACCGAAGCCGTGACCGCCCTCGCGCAGCGTGGCGAGACGGTGGTGGAACATCCCGAAGCGCGCGGGCACGAGGCTGCTGCACGTCGCGACGAACTCCGCCGGCAGCGCGAGCGGCGAGGTCGAGGCCGGCAGCAGCTTGAAGTCGTCGATGCCGGACGCGACGAGCCAGCCGAGGAGCGCGCGCAGCGGTCGGCCGTCGCGCGCGAGCAGGCTCGCGACGCGCGCGGGCGTCAGCACGACGTTCACGGTGACGTGCGCGGCCGGATGGCGCACCAGTGCGTCGATTGCGGTGAGCACGCGGCCGAGCTTGCCGTGCGTGCCGGTCAGCGTGTCGAACCGCCGCGGCTGCAGCGAGTCGAGGGAGACGAAGAAACGTCCCAGACCGGCGTCGGCGAGCTGTCGGTAGACACGCGGAGGTGCGGTGCCGTTGGTGGACACCGACTGCGCCATGCCGAGTCGCGCGGCCGTCCCGACCAGCTCACCGAACTCGCGATGGCAGGTCGCCTCGCCGCCGGTCCATTGCACGTGCCGCGCGCCGCCGGCCGCGAGGCGGGCGAGCAGATCACGGAGCGCACCGGTCGACCACCTGGGCATGGCGTGTGCCGTGCTCAGACAGTAGGCGCACGCCATATTGCAATGCTGCGTCAGGAACACGACGGCCCGCGTGACGTCGAGCGTCAGCGGCCCGCTCGCGCGCCGTGCGATCGATCGCGCCCGCTCCTCCCCGAGCAGGTAACCGAGCGGACGGCCGGATGACGGCGCATCGGCGATCGAGGTCAGAGACCGGTCGGGAGGTCGTGCGCGGGTCGGGGTGCTCGTCCGCACGCGTAGCGCGCCGATCGCGTTGTGCCTCGTGGTGACGGTCCGCGGTGCGTGCGGCGCATAGCGCAGCATGCACACCGTGCCGGTGACGGACTTGGGCTCGGATGTGGAAGCGAGAGCAGGTCCGTGACGATCCATGGCACGTGCACGCACTGCGGCATCTGGCGGTGCGTTCGTCACCCCGCGAGGACAATGACCCGGCCGGGCAGGCCCGAGCGGCAAGGGCCGGCCCGGCTCGCAGGTGCGAGGGACCGCGGGATGATACCGGCGCGGCTCGCGGAGACGTCGAGACCGGAAAGTCCCTGGTCGCACATCCGGCCACCACCGTGTCGGATTCCGCGACATCACGAGCATCATTGTCGAATACGCCGACGCATGACTGCGCGGTCGGCGCAGGAACGTGTCGGCAGTCGTGTTGGCCAGGTGCTCGTCGCCCGCCGGGGTCGGATTCCCCGGTCGCGAGCGCGACGACTGCGGCAGCGGCGAGAGGCTGGGTGTGGACGGGATCCAGCGGGATCTCCACGGGGTGCGGTCCGGTAGCCGTCTGCGCGGAGGCGGTCGCGGTGGCGCGATGGGTTGGACGGACTGGTCCGGGTGTCGGCCGCTGCGCTTACGATCCGCCGTCAGCCCGATGAACGACCACCGACCCGATCCGCAACGCCACCGTCCCGCGCCGACCTCGCTCACAGTCGCCGCGCTGCCATCGCTGCTCGCAGCCGTGCTCACGGGCTGCCTGGGCGTCGCGACCGACGGCGCAGCTTCGCTGCACGTCGTCGAACTCCGCTGCGAAGCGCTGCGCGATCCCCTCGCGATCGGCACGCCGACGCCGCGGCTCTCCTGGCGTGTCGAGGCCGACGCCGGCGCGCCGCGCGGCCTCGGCTGGGACGCCGTGCAGGTCGAGGTCTCGCACGACCGTGACGGGCTGCTGTCCGGCGCGCACGACCTGTGGGACTCCGGCTGGGTCGAAGGTCGCTCGACGATCGGTCTCGTCTACGGTGGCGCGACCCTCGCGGCGCGAGACGTCGGCTGGTGGCGGGTGCGGATCCGCGACGGCGCGGGACGGGCATCGGCGTGGAGCGAGCCGGCGACCTTCGGCGTCGGCCTGCTGGCCGAGAGCGATTGGAGCGGGGCCTGGATCGGCACCGCGGACGCCGATGGAGCCGGGCGCACGCAGGCGCCGTGGCTGAGGCGGAGCCTCGAGCTGCCGGCGGCGCCCGTGCGAGCCCTCTGGCACGTTGCCTCGATCGGCTACCACGACGCGTGGGTGAACGGCCGGCCGGCGAGCGACGCGGTGCTGGCGCCGAGCGTCAGCGACCTGTCCGAGCGGGTGCGGTCGGTCACCTACGACGTCACCCCCATGCTGAGATCCGGCCGCAATGCGATCGGACTGTGGCTGGGGCCCGGCTGGTCGCGCTATCCCCGGTACGGCGTGCCGGCGGGTCCGCTCGTCCGTGCGGTGCTCGAGGTCGAGCTGGCAGACGGCCGGTCGCTGCGGATCGCGACGGACGCGTCGTGGCGCTGCCGGCGCAGCAACGTCGAGATGATCGGCGGCTGGAACTTCGGTGACTACGGCGGCGAGCGGGTCGACGCCGGGAGCGTCGTGCCCGATTGGTGCGCCGCCGACCGTGACGATTCGGGCTGGGACGCAGTCCGGGAGTTCGCATCGACCCTCGCGATCGTGCCGGACGCGGTCGAGCCGAACCTGCGGGTCGCGGAGCTGCGGCCGCGGTCGGTCGACGAGGTGCGACCCGGCGTCTGGCGGATCGACATGGGACAGTCGTTCACCGGGATCACGCGCGCGCGGCTGCGCGGCGAGCCGGGCGCGACGATCCGGCTGTCGTTCGCCGAGCGCGAGGGCCAGGACGTCACCTACGCGCAGCGCAGCGAGCTGGTCGTCGGGCCCGACGGCACCGGCACGTTCGAGCACCGCTTCGACTACGCGGCCGCGCGGTGGATCACGATCGAGGGGGCCTCCGGACCGCCTGCCCTCGACGACGTGCGGGGCTTCCTGGTCCGTACCGGCTATGCGAACGCCGCCTCGTTCCAGTGCGACGATCCACTGCTCCAGCGGATCCACGATACGGTGGCATACACGTTCGAGTGCCTCAGCCTCGGTGGCTACGTAGTCGATTGCGCGCACCGCGAGCGGTGGGGCTACGGTGGCGACGCGCATGCGACGATGGAGACCGCGCTCACTCACTTCGACGTGTCCGCGTTCTATGCGAAGTGGCTCGACGACTGGGCCGCGATCCAGGACGAGAGCGGCAACCTACCGTTCACGTGTCCGACGTTCCGCGGTGGCGGTGGTCCGGCGTGGAGCGGGATCGTCGTGATGCTGCCGTACGAGGTATGGCGCCGCACGGGCGATCGCGAGCTGCTGGTGCGCTGCTGGCCGACCATCGAGCGCTGGCTCGCGTTCCTCGAGTCGAAGACCGAGGACGGCATCCTGCAGTTCTACTTCGACGACCGCTACACGCGGGATGTCTACTCGTTCCTCGGCGACTGGGTGCCACCCGGTGGCGCGCAAGCCGGTGGACTGCCGGACGAGCGCCGCAAGTTCTTCAACAATGCGTATCGCGTGTGGGTCGTGCGGCAGTCAGCGCGGATCGCAGCCGCGATCGGTCGCGACGGCGACGCTGAACGGCTGCGTGCGCGCGCCGACGAGCTCGCTGCGGCGGTACACGCGCGGTTCTTCGACACCGAGCAGCGCGCCTACGTCGAGGAGCGGCAGACCTACCTGGCACTGCCGGTCCTCGCCGGGCTGGGTTCGCAGGATCTGCAGGACGAGCTGTTCGCGCGGCTCGTCGCCGATGTCGAGCGACGCCAGCACATCGACACCGGCATCCACGGCACGTGGTTCCTCGTGCGGCTCCTGCTCGAGCGCGGTCGCGCCGACCTGCTGCAGCTCGTCGCGTCGCAGCGCGATGCACCGAGCTGGGGTGCGATGCTCGAGCAGGGCGCGACGACGATCTGGGAGCAGTGGGACGGCGGCAACTCGCGCATGCACAGCTCGTTCCTGTCGATCGGTGCGTTCTTCGTCGAAGGTCTGCTCGGCATCCGCCCGTGCGAGGACGCGCCCGGCTACGCACGCTTCGTGGTGGCTCCCGCGATCGGTGCCGGCGGGCTCGGGCACGCCGAGGGCCACCTCGATACCGTGCGCGGTCCGATCCGCTGCGCGTGGACCACGGCGGGCGACCGTGCGACGCTCGCGATCGAGGTGCCGCCCGGCGCGATCGCCGACGTCCGCATCCCGACGCGCGAGCCGGGCTCGGTGCACGAGGGAGGGATGCCCGTCGCCGAGGCCGTCGGAGTGTCGGAAGTGCGCGTCGATCGGCGAGCCGAGGCGGCTTTCGTCGAGTGTCGGATCGGCGCGGGCAGCTACGGGTTCGAGTTCGCGAGGTGAGCGACCTCCCTGAGCGGCCCTTCGTGCAGTCCTGCGGCCACCGTCCGATCGGTGCGCCGTGCGGGTTGCGGAATGCAGACGCGGCAGGGATCTGGTCGATCACGGAGCTGGCTTGACGAATTCCACGGAGGGACTGCGTCGTGCGATCGCGAACCGTCGTCCTGGCTTGCTTCCTCGTGCTCGCGGCCTGCCGCGATGATCCGGTGCCCGAGAGCGGTGCCGGCGAGCCTGCGATCGCTCCGCCGTCCGCCGGCGCGCCCCTCGCTCCCGACTCGGCGTTCGCGACGTTCGGCCTGCCCGTGCCCGCTCCGGCGCCCGGACGGGCGCTCGTGCAGACGACCCTGGAGCCGTCCGCGGAGCCATCGACGGTGGCGATCGGCGCCGGACTCCGACTGGTCGTTCCGCCCGGCTTCGTGACGGGTCGGGAGGAGCTGCGCGTCACCGAGGTCCGGGAGACCCCGGCCAGCCCCTGGCCGCACGCGGAGGTCGGGCGCGTGCTCGACGTGACGGTCGGCGACCGGCACGAGCTCGCCGAGCCGCTGCTGCTCGAGATCGATCTCGACCCGGCGACGCCGGAGCGTGCTCCGGAGCAGCTGTCGGTGCTCTACTTCGACCCACGCGCCGAAGTGTGGTTCGAGCACGAGGTGAGGATCGACGCCAGTGGGCGACGCGCTGTCGTCGTGATCCGGCACCTGAGCTGGATCATGGAGCTGTGGAGATCCGTGTGGTGGAAGACCGTCGACGCCGGCGACGTGATCGTCCACTACACGAACGCCCAGCTGACGAACATCCGATGGACGCTGCAGCACACGGGTACGCGATTGCAGGGTCCCCCGCTCGTGGTCGACGTCGCGGAATACGCACGCGAGTCCGTCGCCGCATATCGGGATTGCGGGTTGCGTATGGCGACGCCCCGCCTCGCGGTGTTCCTGCTCGCCGGCGTGACGTCGAAGCACGTCGCGAACTCGCCGTACGTGATCGTACAGGCACGTGACTATGGCGATCCGACGATCCTCCACTACGTCGTCGCACACGAGCTGTTCCACAACGTCGAGCTCGCGACGCTCTCGATCCAGTCGATGGGCGAGACCTACCTTGCCTCCGTGGACGCCTTCGCGGAGTACGCCGCGAGCCGGATCGCGCAGCCGAGCTACGCGTCGATGGGCAAGCTGACGGAGGTCGCCGACGCCAAGCGTCTGTTCGTGCTCGAGCGCTTCCTCCAGCGCTCGTTGTTCCATCGCGAGACCGGTCCCGACGAGACCTCCCCCCACTACGTGCATCCGTACAAGGTCGCGCACTTCGTCGACTACCTCGTGCACACCGAGGTCGACGCCTGGAACGCGCACAGCGGTAGCCCGGTCACCGCGGCCGAGCTCTTCGGCATGCTGTGGTCCACGGTCGCCATGCACCTGGAGAGCGCCCGCTCGCAGGGGCGCACCGACGTGGAGACGGTTCAGCTCGAGGCGTTCCAGCTCGCCTGCGCGAAGATCGCTCCGGTCACGCGGCTCGGCTTCGCAGAGATCTACGCGCGCTTCGCGCTCCACTACCTGTTCGACACCGCCAGCCCACTGCGTGGCCTCGCCCCGCAGCCGCGCATGCCGCGCGCTGCGATACAGGGCCAGTCCGCGCTCGGGGAGCGGTCCGCGACGTGCGACCTGCGCTGCGAGCCCGGTCCGTCCACCGCGCTCCACGCCGTGGCGGTAACAACGACGGGCGATGCCGAGCTGACGGTGCAGGTCCGCCTCCTGGATCTGCAGGCGGCGGGCCAGGGGCAGTGCTACGCCGTGGTGCTGCCGGGCGGCGTGCGGATCGGCGCGGCGCACCAGAGCCCCACACCGGTGCAGCAGGTCCGGATTCCGGCGGGAGCGGACGACGCGCTGCCGGGGCCCGCGGTGACCGTGCGGTTGCGTCCGGGTGCCGGTGACGAGCTCTACCTCGCGGCCGTCGATTCCGACACCGGCGGCCTCGAAGCGAAGCTCGAGCTCACGCCGCAGCGGACGACCGGCCTGCTGGAGGTCTTGCACCGGACGCGGAGCGTGCGGGTGACGACCATCGCCGGCCCTGACGGCGCACCGGACTGGCAGCTGGAGCAGCGGACCTACGACTTCGGCGCGCTGGCTTGGGACGGGGCGCGCTTCCGCAGCGGCGACGGCGGCTCGCAGCCGGTGCTCAGCGGCGAGGTCTCGCAGGATGGTCTGACCTTGAAGTCGCTGGTGTTCGATCGGCGCACGCCGGTCGGCGATGGGATGTGGCAGCAGGTGGTCGTCGAGCTCGTGGACGTCCCGATCTGCCCGAGCCAGATCCCCGTGCCCGGCAGGCCACCGGCACTCAGCGCCAGCTTCGCTGCGATCGACTACCAGGCGCGCGACCAGCAGGTCGGCGAGGTGCTCCGGCGGGGTAGCCACGTGCTGCGCCGCGTCGAGGGCGGCACGTTCGACTCGAACGTCCTGGAGGAGTCGACCACCGCGCTCGACCAGGCCTGGTGGAAGCCGGGCAACGCGGTGTTCCTCGAGATCCACTTCCAGAGCTGATCGGCACGGGTGTATCGCGGGTCGAAGTCCGGTGTGGCGGCCGCACGGCGCCGCGCCCTGATACGGGGGGGCGGCGTACCGCTCCGGCATCGGGAGTTCAGCGCACGTTGACCAGCAGGCCGTTCGTCGTCTCGAGGCCGAGCGGGTTCGCGGTCGTGTTCAGATACACGACCTGGAAGTACACGTCGCCGACGAACACCGGGTCATCGGGCAACGGGATCGCGAAGAACGTATTGAACGTCACGTTGGACCTGGTGTCGGCGACGAACATCGCGGCCATCGACAGATAGCCGCGGCACGGCTCCGCGCCGGGGATCAGCCACGAATCGCGCGAACTCGACGCGAGCAGCGCGGCGGTCGTGGTCAGGCCGGACGGGAAGCCGACCGTCACCTGGAAGTTGCCGTCACCGGCGAACGGGTCGCGGTGTGCGACGAGCCCGGCCGGCGCGTTGCACGAGCTGCCGTAGGTGGAGGTCGAGGCTGCGGGGTACGTCATGCGCCGGCCGTACAGCGGGTAGAGCAGGTCCACGTCGGCGGCCGTCAGCGCGAACTCGTGGTAGCGCGTGCCGAACGCCGCACCGCCCGCGCCTGCGCCCGAGCCGAAGCTGTGCAGGGTCGCGGATTCGATCGTGCCGCCGCTGTGCCCGACCCGCATCACACCGACGTCGCTCGCCGAGTTCTGGTACACGATCACCCAGTGCGAGCGCGTATCGTGATCGAACGCGATGGCGTGCGCCGTCCCGTAGTAGCTCAGCGGCCGGCGCAGGGTGCGTTCGGCCTTCAGCGACGGTGGCCCCGAGCCCTGCGCCCAGTCGAAGCGCTGGTAGCCCACCTGGGTCGGCACGAACAGCTGGCCGCGATCGTACGCGATCAGGTAGGAGCCCCAGTCGCCATCCACCCTCGGTGAGTAGGCGCTGATGGTCGCGCTCGCGTAGGGGCCGACCTCCGCCTCGAGGCTGCGCGTCGCGTCGGGGTATACGCGATTCACATAGAGGTCCCAGTCGTCGTTGGGGTCGTTCGCGTCGCGCTGCTGCCAGGCGACGACCCACGGGAACGTGCTGGTACCCCGCGCGTGCTTGATGACCGAGGGCCGCGAGCAGGTGCGGTTGGACCCCGCGCCGCGGTGCAGATCGTAGCCGGTCGCGAAGCCGCCGAGCGGATCGAGCAGCGCACCGAACACCAGGGACGGTGTCGAGCCGGTCGGCCCCTGCTCGTAGACGACCAGGCAGTTGTCGCTCGAGTTGTTGAATCCGGTGCTGCCACCGACGTCGGGCCGGTACTGCGAGCTGCCGGACGGGGCCGTGCTGTAGAAGAGCGAGCCAGCATTGAGATTGCGGTCGGAGCGTTGCTGCACGAAGGCGCGCACACCCGAGGAGCCGGACGTGAACTGGCGCTCGAACACGACCACCCACCGGTCCAGCCGCCCGACGTGGCTGCAGCGTGGCCGCCTGGTCGACCAGGCCGTGGTGATGTCGGTCCAGATCGTGGCGCGGTTGCCCAGATCGCGGTCCGCGACGATGCCGTAGGCGTCGACGTCGCCGCTGGCGAACTCGCGGGAGTGCACGACGAGCGTCAGGCCGGGGTCGGCGAGCGAGTCGTCGGCGGGGAGGACGACGTCGCTGTCGAGCACCTCGCCACCGCCGGACGCCGACGGCGCGCCGTACAGCCACACCCGCGACGTCAGTGGGTCGATCGTCACCGGGTAGCTCGCGTCGCGGAGCCAGTCGCCGGGCACGATCAACCGCACGCAATCGCCGTCCCAGGCCGTCGCGAGGTCCGTGCTACGCCCGTCGGTGTCGATCGCGCAGGCCGCACCGTAGCGGACCACCGGTCGGCCCTGCTCGTCGCAGAAGTCGAGCGCGCCGGGCTGCGCCGTGCGCGGAGCCGCGCGCAGACCGGTCGTGACCCGGCCGACGACGACCAGGTCGCCAGCCGTACCCGGATCGCGGTGCAGCACGAAGCTCTGCTCGACGCCGTCCGCGCGGACGTCGTAGATCTCGGTCACCGCACCGTGCTCGAACCGGCAGCGCCACGGTTCGCGGTCCGCGTCCGGCCGGGTCGCGAGCTCGGCTAGCGGCTGTGCGCCGACGAGGATCGCCTGCGTCCGCCATTGCAGCGGACGATGGCCGTCACTCGCGCGAGCAGGCAGCGGATAGAACGTGACGCCGTCGTGGAACGAGACCTTGTAGTCCGGACCCGCGGCCCACAGGCCGTAGTCCCCGCCGACCGGGTCGGTCGCGGACGTGTGGATCGGGATCAGCCAGGAGTCGAGCCGCTCGGGGCGTCGACCCTCGGCGGTCTGTGCTGCGGCCACCGAAGCGAGCCCGGCAAGCGCGAGGCTCGCGCTCTGCAGTCTGCTCATCGTTGTGCTCCCTGTCAGCGGGTCGGGAAGACCGCGCAGGGCACGGCGCGAAGGAGCGAGGTGGCGGGCGGACGCGAGACGTGTGGAGAGCCCGCCGCGACGGCGATCACGTCGGCTCGTCGCGGACCGCCGGGCGATTCTATTCGATCGTGTTGCGGCGGGCGATCGGCGATCGAGACCACCCGACACGTCGATCGTCCCTCGCGTCAGCGCCTGAGCGGGTGTCACCACCGCCCGGTGTGATTCGCGAGTGGTCAGCTCGGGCCGCGAAACCGCGAGACGCGCGTCACGCGCCCTTGCAGAACGCGGCGACCGCGTCCGCGACGTAGGCGACCTCGGCCTCGCTCAGCTCGGGGAATACCGGCAGCGCGAGCGTCTCGGCCGCGGCGCGCTCGGCGACGGGGAACTGGCCCGCGGCGTGGCCGAGCGTGCGGAAGCACTCCTGCATGTGCATCGGCACCGGGTAGTAGACCTCGTGGCCGATCTTGCGGCTCGCGAGGAACTCGCGGAGCGCTTCGCGGCGCGGGGTGCGGATCACGAACTGGTTGTAGATGTGGTCGCGGACCGCGACCGGCAGCCCGATGCGGTCGGGGGGCACGGCGGTCGGCGAGTCGGATGCGACCCCGTGCGCCGCGAACGCCTCGGTGTAGAGCTGCGCATTCCGGCGGCGACCGGCGGTCGCCGGGGCGAGGTGCGGCAGCTTGATGCGCAGCAACGCGGCCTGCAGCGCGTCGATGCGGAAGTTGCCACCGACGAAGTGGTGGTGGTACTTCGGCTCCATGCCGTGATTCCGCATGGCGCGCGCGATGCGCGCGTGCTCGTCGTCGTTCGTCGTGACGAGACCACCATCGCCGAGGCAGCCGAGGTTCTTCGACGGAAAGAACGAGAAGCAGCCGAATACGCCGATGGTGCCCGCACAGCGGTCGCCGTAGCGCGCGGAGATCGCCTGCGCCGCGTCCTCGACGACGGGGATGCCGTGCTTCTGGCCGATCGCGACGATCGGGTCCATGTCGGCACACTGGCCGAACAGGTGCACCGGCATGATCGCTCGCGTCCGGTCGGTGATCGCGGCCTCGATCTGCTCCGGCACGCAGTTGTAGGTGACCGGATCGCTATCGACGAACACCGGCTTCGCGCCGGTGCGCCAGATCGTTCCCGCGGTCGCGAAGAACGTGTAGGTCGGACAGATCACCTCGTCGCCGGGGCCCACGCACAGCGCCATCAGCGCGGCGAGCAGCGCGTCGGTGCCCGACGACACCCCGATCGCGTGCTTGCAGCCGAGCAATGCCGCGCACTCCGCCTCGAGCCCGTCGACCTCGGGGCCCATGATGTAGCGGCCGCTGCACAGCACGCGGTCGAACGCCGCGCGGAGCGCGTCGAGCTGCTCGGAGTCGGTGCGGGTGAGGTCGAGGAGCGGAACGTGGTCGATGGCTGCCAACGCGTGGGGTCCTTGGATGAACGACCCCGCAGCATAGCGACGCCGCCACCGTGATTCGCGCTTCGCCAGCCGGCGAGAGCAGTCGGTCGGTAGCCGGCGGTCGCCGTCGTGCACCGCCGCGGTGCAGCGCAGTCTCGCTGGTCGACGCGGACAGCGCACGCGGCTTCGCAGCGCTGGCGAGGCGGCGCCTCGCGCAGACCGAAGCGGAGCGCGGCGTCGACTCCGACGTGCCGGATGCGGGGGCGGCTCGACCTGCCGAGCGGGAGCAGCGTGCGGCGCGCGCACCTGCGCGGGGCGAGCCGCCGGCGAGCCGCCGCTGGTGCAGCGGCCGCTCAGCCCTGGCTCTGCTTCTTCTCGCCGCCGCCGCGCCGCTGGTCCTCCAGCGCCTTCTCGAACATCTTCAGGCGTGCGCGGATGTCGTTGCCCAGATCGTCGTCGTCGGCCAGCTCGGCGGCCTTGCGCTGCAGGCGGACCGCTTCTTCGAGCTCACGCCGCGCGTAGTGCACAGTCGCCAGCGTGTCGAGGATCGAGGCGTCCTGGTTCTCGGTCAGCTCGGCGGCCTTCTTCGCGGCGGCCAGCGCGAGGTCGAGATCCTGCTTCGCGGGTGGGTCGTTCGGGTCGACGATGCCCCAGGCCAGCGCATTGAGGAGCCCGGGATTCTCGGCGGCGGGTCCCTTCATCAGCTCGCGGCCGATCGCGTAGGCCTTCTCGAACTCCTTGTTGCCGAACAGCTCGAAGTACTTCTCGATCTTGGCCTCCTCGGCCATCCGCGCCGCGTAGGCCTTCGCCTCGCCGGCGATGTCCCAGTCGCCGGCGACGATCTTCGCGAGCGGCTCGTCGAGCTCCATCGGGTGGCCGATCCACGCGACGCGGCCCTTCTGATCGATGACGAACGCGCACGGGATGCCGTTCTGGCCGGCGGCCGCCATCCACTGCGCCGCCATGATGCCCTCGCCATCCTTCTGCCGCTCGATGCCGATCGTGTACCGCATGACCTCGTCACCGGTCTTGTCGTCGTGCATCGGGATCGGGCTCTTCAGGAACGGGCGCACATTGGCGGCCTCGTCCCAGATGTTGATGCCGAGCACGCGCACGCCCTTGGCCGCGTACTCCTCCTGGACCTCGCTGAGGTGGGGCATGCCGTAGATGCACGGCCCGCACCACGTCGCCCAGAACTCGACCACGTAGACCTTGTCGGGCTGGAAGGCGGTGACGCCGTCGCCCTTGACCCATTCGGCGACTGCGAGAGCCGGTGCGGGGTCGCCGACCATCAACGCGAACGGACGCTCCGGCTGCTGCGGCGGGGTGGGCTCCTGGGGCGGGACGGGCTCGGGATCCTGCGCGGACAGGAACGACGCGAGCGCGAGGGGAAGGAACGACAGAAGTCGGCGGTTCACGGTGGGAGAGTCTCCGAAGACAGTTCGCGGTGCCGGCGGGGTACCCGCCGCGGTCGAGTATCGTGCCCGCGCGCGGCCTCTCCGGCATCAGGAGAAACGCCGCGATACGGAGCGACATCGGCCCGGGTTCCGGTCCGGACCGTCATCGTCCGCGAACGGCCCGCACAGCCGGGCCGTGTTTCGCACGCTCGCCGCGCCGCGCCAGCGTCGTGCCGTCGGCCGGGAACACTCCGGCAGATGCGCGCGGCGGCCGGGACACGGAGGGCGGCACGCGAAGTCGCCGGGCAGCGCGCCGTCGCCGCACGAGGCGGACCCGCGACGCCCACTGCTCGGGGGCACGGTACGCGCTCGGTGCGCCGAGGATCTCACCGTCGCCCTGCGCATGCGGCCCACGCGCCGGGTGTGGTCGGGCGGAACCGCAGGCAGCGGGTCGCAACCGACCGTCGAGCGACGGCTGTCGACCTCCCGCTGCAGCCGCTGGCGGCCGAGCGCGCTCGTCGCGATCGCTGCGATTGCACACCGGGCCGCGCGGTGACGAGGAGGTCGTCGCTGCACGATCCCGGTGTCGAACGCAGGCGATCGCGTCCGGATGTCCCGGGCACGGCCCATTTCGTCTGTCGCGCCGGCCGAGCGGAGGCGAGCGGTCGGGGTGGTCGCTGCACGTGCCGGTAAGCTGGGGGAATGCGCGGGTTGACGATCGACCGCCCGCTGCTAACGTCCGAACCGGGCCCAACAGGAGTCCCCATCAGGAGTCGCCGTCAGGAGTCGGTCGTGAACAAACAGCAGCGTGCCGAGATGTACAGCCAGTTCCTCCGCGAGGAGGGCTACGCGCCGAAGCTCGACGATGACGGTGACGTCACCTTCAAGTACGAGGGTGGCTTCTATCTGATCCTGATCGACGCCGAGGACGAGGAGTTCTTCCGGTTGGTCTACCCGGGCTTCTGGGCGATCTCGGACGACGCCGAGCGCGCGCGCGTCGAACGCGCCGCGCTGCTCGCGAGCGCGCAGACGAAGGTCGTGAAGATCTTCCCCGTCCGCGACGACACCTGGGCCGCGATCGAGATGTTCTGCTCGCCGCCGGACGTCTTCAAGTCGGTGTTCCGGCGCTCGATCGGCGCGCTGCGCGCGGGCGTCCAGAACTTCATCAAGCACATGCGCGAGTAGCGCAGGCCCTCCGTCGGGAGGGTGACGGTCGGGAGGGTGACGGTCGGGAGGGTGACGGCGGGATCGATGTAAGATCCCGGCCGTCCGCGGGTCGATCGTGAGCGCCGCGGGACCGCGGCGGCAGGAGCCGACGCCATGACGACCCGATCCATCATCCTCTGCGCCGCGGTGCTCGCGGGCGCAGCCTCCGGCCAGGCCGCGGGTTCGACCTACGGTCACGCGCGGACCCGCGCGATGGCCGAGCTCGGCCAGCTGCCGACGCCGATCGACGTCGCGGTCGCCGACCTCGTCAACTTCCACCGCCACCGGATCCCGTTGCCGCGCGCCGGTGACGCGGTTGCGCTCGACCTCCGTTTCGGCAGCCCGGCGTTCGACGCGCGTGGCGAGGCGGTGCTGCAGGTCGGCTACACCGGGGCGGAGGCCGCCGACCGGCTCGACCTCCCGCCCGTCAACCTCGGCCTCACGATCGACTGCAGCGGGTCGATGGCCGCCGCGGGCAAGCTCGACGCGGTGCAGCGGGCGCTGCGCGTGCTGGTCGGCCGCCTGCGGCCGACGGACCGCGTGACGCTGGTGCGCTGGTCCGAGCGGGCCGAGATCGTCGGCTCCGGGCTGCGCGGCGACGGGGCGTGGCTGCTCCGCGCGATCGACACCCTCGAGCCCGGCGGCGCCACCAATCTGCACGACGGCCTGCTCACCGCATTGCGCGACGTGGCGGCCGCCGCCACGGCGGGCGGCCGCAGCCGCGTGATCCTGCTGACGGACGGCATCGCCAATCGCGGGGTGACCGACCCGGCAGCGATTCTCGACGAGGCACGGGGCTATACCGAGGAGGGTATCGATCTCACGACGATCGGGGTCGGCTCCGAGCTCAATGGCGATCTGCTCGACCGGCTCGCGCGCAGTGCTCGCGGCATGTTCCATTTCGTGGCCGATGCGCGCGACGTCGAGAAGGTGTTCGTCGACGAGCTGCAGGCCCAGCTTGCGGCGGTGGCCCGGCGGCTGGAGCTGCGCCTCACGCTGCCGCCGGGACTCGAGATCGTCCGCGTCTACGGCTACGAGCCGCGCCGTGGCGACCTGTCGGGTCAGGTGCGGATCGAGCTGCCGGACCTGTACGCGGGCGGAACCCAGGTTGTGATCGCGATGCTGCGGTTGCGCCACGCGGCGCTCGACGGCGGTCTGCTCGGTGATCGCGCGCTCGGCGGGGAGCCGATGGCCATCGGCGCGGAGCTGGTCTGGCGCGACGTCACCACGGATGCGTCGCACGCGCTCCGCCAGCAGGTATCGATCCGCACCGATGCCGACGGCGACCCGCTGGCGGATGCCGAGGTCCGCAAGAACTTCACGATCGCGCGGGTCGCACAGGCGCTGCACGACATGGCGGTCGCGGCAGCGGCGCGTCGCTGGGTCGAGGCCGACCGCGCCCTGCAGGACGCGCTCGCGTTCGCCGACCGCACGTTCCCGAGCCACGAGGACGAGGATCTGCGCCGCGTCACCGACATGGCGCGGCGCTTCCGCGACACGCTGCGCGCCTATCTGGACCGGTTCCGCGATCTGTGACCTGTCGGTGGTCGTCCCTCCGCGGGACGCACGCTGTGGCCGGCCGACGCGCCGCGCCGATGCAGGGTTCGTGACCGAGCGCGACGTCGACCCGGAATCGTCCGCTGCGCTGCCACCTCGCGTGGTCGACGGCCGGGAGTCGGAGGACTGGTTCCTGAGGCTGCCGCCCGATGCTCAGCAGCGGCTCCGCTCGTACTGGGACGACCGGCTTCTCGACGGCCCGCGGTGGCGTGCGTCGCAGGCCCGGCGCGCGAGGCGGCTCGCGCGGGAGGGCGCCGTGGTGCTCTGCATCCCGCTGTTCCTGGTCAATGCGCTGCTGACCGGCCCGGTCGCCCTGCTCGCGTTGCTCGTCCTGGGCGGCCTCGTCGGTGCGGGCGTCGGGCTGGTCCTGCACGCGACCGGCGGCGGTCGCTTCACGGCGGCGTTCGCCGGCACCATCGCCTGGCTCGCCGTCCAGCTCGCGGGCGGCGTGGTCGTGGTGAGCGGGTCGGTGCTCTCGGCGCCGCCGCTGATGTTCGTGTTCCTCGGCCTGTGGCTGGCCGCGTGCCTGGCCGCGGTGTGGGGGCAGCGCGTCGAGTTCCGCACGCTCGACGGCTCGCGCTGACGGCGCCGGTCGCCCGGGTCAGCGCGGCCGCTCGAGCAGTTCCAGCACGTGACCGTCGGGATCGCGGACGAACAGCTGCCGCGCACCGTCCGGCCGCGGCGCCGGGCCGCGGAGCGTGCCGTCGCGGACGACACCGCGTTCGACCGCGCGCTCGAGCCGTGCGCGCCAGGCGTCGACGTCGCGGACCTCGACGGCCCAGTGGCGCTCGACCGGTGGCGACCCGCTCGCCGGCCCGCGTCCGAGCAGGTGCAGCTCCTGCGCCGGCCCGACGCGCAGCCAGGCGCCCGGGAAGCCGAGGTCCGGCCGCGGTAGCGCGGGGAAGCCCAGTACGTCGCGATAGAACGCGAGGCTGCGCTGGACGTCGGCGACGTGCAGACCGACGTGGTCGATGCCGAGGATCTCGAGTGAGTCGTCCATCGCGGTGGGCGCCGACGGGTGGCTTCGGAAGTCTACTGACAGCACGCTGTCAGCAGGCTCGCGCATGGTGTTCGCCATGGTTCAACAGATGCGTTCCACGCGGATCAGCCCGATCGTCACGACCGACCGGATGCGGGAGACCCGCGCGTTCTGGGTCGAGCGGCTCGGCTTCGCCGTCAGCTTCGACCACCAGCAGTACCTCGGCGTGCGCGCCGGCGACGACGGTGCACCGGAGCTCGGCTTCATGCAGACGGACGCCGACGCGCCGGAGCCCTTCGGCGGCGCCGGGGTGTCGGTGTCGATCGCCGTCGCCGACGCGGATGCCGAATGCGAGCGCCTGCGGCGCGCCGGCGTCACGATCCATCGCGAGCCCAGCGATCAGCCGTGGGGCGCGCGCAGCTTCATGGTCGTCGACCCGAACGGTGTCACCGTGTTCATCGCGCACAGAATCGAGGCTGCGCCCGAGTTCGCCGCCTGCGTGCGGTGATCGCAGGATCGAGCAAGTGGAGGACCGACCGTGCGCCGTGCTGATCGCCTGTTCCGCATCGTCCAGCTACTGCGCCGCGACACCGCCACCACGGCCGCGCGGCTCGCCGCGGAGCTCGAGGTGTCCGAGCGGACGATCTACCGCGACGTCCAGGACCTGATGGCCTCCGGCGTCCCGATCCAGGGCGAGGCGGGCGTCGGCTATGCATTGCCGAGGCACTTCGATCTGCCTCCGCTGATGTTCGATCCCGGCGAGATCGCAGCTCTCGCCCTCGGCGCGCGCATGGTCCAGGGTTGGGCGGACGCCGAGCTCGCGCGGTCCGCGCGCACGGCGCTGGCGAAGATCGAGAACGTCCTGCCGAGCGCGTTGGCCGACCAGATCGCGCGCAGCCGGCTGTTCGTACCCGAGTTCCACGTCGAGGCCGGCCAGCGCGAGACCTTGCGCGCCGTGCGCGACGCGCTCGACCGCCGCTGTGTGGTGGAACTCACCTACCGCGACGGACGTGGCGCGACGACGCGGCGGGAGGCGCAGCCGCTCGGGCTGTTCTATTGGGGGCGTACCTGGACGCTGACCGCGTGGTGCGAGCTGCGCAGCGACTTCCGCAGCTTCCGACTCGACCGCATCGAGCACGTCGCCGTGACCGACCGGACGTTCCGCGACGAGCCCGGACGTCGGATCGAGGACTTCCTCGCGAGCGTCGAGAGCGAGGCGCGACCGACGAAGAGCGATCGGGCGTCCGGCGGGCCGCCCGAGCAGCCAATCACGAAGCGCTCCGTGCGGCAGCGTGCGGCGCGCGATCGACCGCCGCGCGACCCCGTCGAGCGCGCCGCCTGGCGCGGCTTCCAGCGCCTCGGCTCCGTCGGACCGGCCTGTGCGCACGATCTGATCCTGCTCGGCTTCCGCAGCGCCGACGAGCTCGCCGGCCAGGATCCCGTCGTGCTGTACGAGCGGCTCTGCGAGCTGACGGGTCAGCGGCAGGACCCCTGTGTCGAGGATGCGCTGCGGTGTGCGATCGCGCAGGTGGAGCACCCGGACCTGCCGCCGGCCTGGCGGCAGTGGTTCCGTTGGACGCCGCTGCGCGGCAAGCCCGCGGGCGCGCTGCCGGCAGCGCTGCGGCGCCGGTGTCGTTGAGCGGTTCCGGTCCGCGGTTGTCGGCTCGACGGCCGTCCGCGACACTGCCCCGTCGATGCAGATCCGCTGCTCACAGTGCGGGCGCGGCGTGACGGTCGCGGCGGCCGGCGCCCTGCCCGAGCGGTGCCCGCACTGTCACGGCACGGTGGTGCCCGCCAGGCTCGGGCGCTGGCGTGTCGAGCGGTTGATCGCCGCCGGCGGCATGGGCGAGGTCTACCTCGCGCGGCACCTGCAACTCGGCACCGCGGTCGCGATCAAGCTGCTGCCCCAGGGGGCCGGCGGCCCCGACGCCAGCGTGCTGCGCGAGCGGTTCGCGCGCGAGGCGCTGCTGACCGCGTCGATCGAGCACCCGGGCGTCGTCCGCGTGCTCGACTTCGACGACGAGGGCGGCCGGGCCTATCTCGTGATGGAGCTGGCGGCGGGGCGGAGCCTGCGTGCCGTCCTCGGCGACGGCCCGCTGCCGGTGCCGCGCGCCGTCCGCGTCGCGGCGGCGGTCGCGGACGTGCTGGCGGCAGCCCATCGGCGGGATGTCGTCCATCGTGACGTCAAACCCGAGAACGTGATGATCGGCCCGGACGACGGCGTCCGCGTCCTCGACTTCGGTATCGCACGTGCGCTCGCCGACGAGCAGCCGCTGACGCGCACCGGTGAGATCCTCGGCACGCCCGAATACATGGCACCCGAGCAGCTTCTCGAGGGCTCCGATGCGATCGGCCCGCGCACCGACGTGCACGGGCTCGGGCTGCTGCTGTACGAGATGCTGACCGGGGTCGCTCCGTTCCGCGGCTCGAACGTGTTCCAGGCGATGAAGCTCGTCGAGTCGGTGACGCCCCCACCGCCGTCGTCGCGCCGTGCGGGGATCCCCGCGGCATTGGACACCGTCGTGGCCCGCGCATTGGCGAAGGACCCCGGCGAACGCTTCGCGGATGCTGCGGACTTCCGCGCAGCGCTCTGCAAGGCGGCGCCCGAATCGGCGTCGCTCTCGCCGGCCACGTCGAGCGGCCGTGCGCGAGTCGCGGTGCGAGCGGGGATCGGGATCGCGGCGCTCGCGGGTATCGCGGTCGGGGTCGTGCTGGGTGGAGGGGTGGGCGGGTCGCGCCGGGTCGGCGATGCGTCACCGGCGGTGCAACCCGCGTCGGCGGCGAATGCTGACGACGAGTCGGCTCGGGTGCGCCTGCTGGCGCTGTTGGACGATGCGGGTGCCGACCCCGGTGAGCTGCGTGCGGCGCGCGCCGCACTGGCGACCACGGGCGATCGGGCGGAGTTCGCGTTGCGCGGGCGGGTCGCGCTACGGCTCGGTGCGCTCTGCACGGCGGACGCGGAGCTTCAGCGCGGTGCGGCGGCGGGTGTCCCCGGCGCCGCCGAGCCTGCGGCGGTCGCGTGGGTCGCATTGCACGTGCTGCTGCCCGCTGCAGTCGACGCGCCGAGCTGGCTGCGGCTGTGCGACCGGACCGGCCGCGTCCGGGTGCTCGGCGCCGAGCGCGACGAGGCCGATGGGACCATACGAGTATCGCCAACCCGTGAGGCCTGCCGGCTGCTGGCTGCCGGCGACGGTGCCGCCGCGTTCGCCGCGCTCGGTGGCGACGCGTTCGAGCCCGCGGATCCGGAGTCCGCGGCGCTCGCCCTGCTCGCGGCCAAGCTCGGCTGCGCCGATGTCGCGCGGGTCGCGCGCTATGCGGAGCGGCATCGCCCGGCGCGACCGACGGTGCTGTGGCGGCTGCTCGAGGGATCCCTGGTGCCGGCCGGCAGCCCGGCCGCCGAGGTGCGGGACGAGCTGCGGTCGCTGATCGACTCGTTGGATGCCGCCGCGCCGGACCGCTGGCTGCTCGAGCTGCTGCTCGCCTTCCTCGAGGCGCGCGACGGCCTGCGCGACCCGTCGCGCATGCTCGCCGCGGCCGAGCTGGCGTGGCTCACGGGCGGCGGCGAGCTGGTGCCGGTCTGGCTCGCCGGTCTGCGGATCGAGCTGGCTCGCCGCCAGGGCGGGAACGGCCTCGACGCGGGCGATGCGTCGCAGCTCGAGCGACTCCTGCACGGCTTCGATGTCGCGACCCACCCGGCGCTCGCGGTGATCCGACCCGCGCTCGCCGCGGCGCAGGGTCGGGCTCCGGAGGGAGTGGCCGGCGTCGGCGACGCGGTGATCGGTGAGCTCGGGATCGTGGCGATGCTGGCTGCCGATGGCGAACCGACGCCGGTGGCGGTCGCGATCGCGCGCGCCATCAGCGGGCGGTCGCGCAATGCCGTCGCCACGCTGCAGCCTCTCGTCCAGGCCGGCGATGCCGATGCGCGGCTGGTCATGGCGATCCTCACCGACGATCCCACGGAGCGCGCCCAACTGTGGCGCGCTGCGCTGATTGGCGGCGCGGACGTCGGCTGGCTGGCCGTGTTGCGGGTGTCCCCCGATCGCGCACCTACGGTCGCCGACCTCGCCGCCGCGGAGCGCGCCGGCGCGACGCCGGCCGCGCTGCTCGCGGGTGCTCGCACGAGCGTCGCTGCGGGGGTCGCGGTCGCGACACTCGACTCGGCGCCGGAGCTCGAGGGTCTGCGGGACCGCATTGCGACGGAGGTGCTCGGTGGTCTCGCCGACTGACGCCGAGCTGGTGCAGCGCGCGCGCGCCGGCGACCGCAGCGCGTTCGGAGCGCTCGCGAGTCGACACGGTGCGCGTGTCGTGCGTTATCTCACGACGATGACCGGCGACGATGCCGCGGCCGAGGACCTGCGGCAGGAGGCATTGCGCCTCGCTCTCGAGCGACTCGACCAGCTCACCGATCCCGGGCGCTTCGGGGCCTGGCTGATGGCGATCGCAACGAACCGTTGTCGCAATCACCTGCGCGATGTGGCCCAGCGGCGCGCCACCGGCGGCGACGAGCAGCCCGACGTCGCGGATGCCGGTCGGCGAAGCGCGCTGTCGAGCATCGTGGCGCGGGAATCGGCCGTGGCCGTCGCCCTGGCGGTCGATCGGCTGCCGATCCTGCTGCGCGAGGCGTTCGTGCTGTTCTGCGTGGAGCAGCTCGACTACCGGACGATCGCCGAGATCACCGGCGCGCGCGAGAACACGCTGCAGGTACGCGTGCACCGTGCGAAGGCGTTGCTGCGCCAGCAGCTCGGCAGCGTCGTCGACACGTTCTGGCAGCGTCGCGAGACGTAGTGATCAGTCGCGGTAGCGATCGGACGCCTGCTCGAGGAGGGCGACGAGGAAGGTCCAGAAGCGGGCGACGGAGGGGATCGAGACGTGCTCGTCGGGAGTGTGGACGTCCCACATGCTCGGACCGATCGAGGCCATCTCCATGGTCGGGTAGCTCTCGCGGATCAGGCCACACTCGAGGCCGGCGTGGATCGCCTTGACGATCATCGGCTCGCCGAAGACCTGCTCGTGGACGGCTTTGACGTGGCCGACGATCGCGGATTCGGGCTCGGGCTTCCAGCCGGGGTAGCCGCCGGAGTCCTCCGTCTCGAAGCCGGCCAGCGCACAGGTCGCGGCGATGCGGCGCGCCAGCGCGCGCTTGCTCGCGTCGATCGAACTGCGGGTCAGGAAGCAGACGATGACGACGTCGCCGTTCGTCTCGGCGATGCCCATGTTCGTCGAGGTCTGCACGAGCCCCTCGATGTCCGGGCTCATCGCCTCGACGCCGTGCGGTCCCGCGAGCAGCGCGCCGATCACGGCGGTCGCGTCGCTGGCCGCGAAGACGCGCTCGGCCGTCGCGGGTGTCAGTGCGAGCGACAGCTTAGGGTCGACGCTGCCGAACGCGGACCGCCACTCGGCCTCCAGCCGTGCGACATCGGCGCGGAGCGGATCCTCGTGACCGGCGGGGACGACGACGACGGCAGCGGACTCGCGCGGAATCGCATTGCGCTTGCTGCCGCCGGCGATCGACGCGACCGCCAGTCCGTGTGCCGGCACCGTCTCGGCGAGCACCTGGGCCAGGAGCTTCAGTGCATTGGCGCGGCCGACGCCGATGTCGATCCCCGAGTGGCCGCCCTTCAGCCCGCTGACCTCGAGTCGCAGCACGGTGCCGGCGGGCGCCGGCTCCAGGCGGACGCACCGCCTCGCGACGGTGTCGAGACCGCCGGCACAGCCGATCGTCAGCTCGCCCTCCTCTTCGCTGTCCAGGTTGATCATCCAGTGCGAGCGCATCCAGCCGGGCTTCAGCGCCTTCGCACCCGTCATGCCGGTCTCCTCGTCGGTCGTGACCAGCACCTCGAGCGGGCCGTGACGGATGTCGGTACTCTCGAGCACGGCGAGCGCGGCGGCGACACCGACGCCATTGTCGGCACCCAGCGTCGTGCCGTGGGCACGCAGCAGCTCACCGTCGCGCCATACGTCGATCCCGTCCATCGCGAAGTCGTGCGCGACGCCCGCGAGCTTCTCGCAGACCATGTCGATGTGGCACTGCAGCACGATCGGCACCGCGTTCTCGCGGCCCGGTGCGGCGGCCTTGCGCACGAGCACGTTGTCGGCACCGTCCTGCTCGACCTCGCAACCGGCGGCGCGGGCGCGGTCGGCGAACCACCGCGCCGCGGCGGCCTCGTGGCGGGATCCGCGCGGGATCCGGGAGAGTTCGAGGAAGGCCTGCCAGAGCGGCGCAGGCTCGAGCGCGAGGTCCGATGCGGTCATGGCGGTCAGGGTCGTGGGCGACGTCGGCGGCCGGGCCCGGGGGCGGGCAGCGCGGCCGTGCGGGCGAACGCGGTGGGCGGCCCCGATCTTTCGAGCGGAATGCGGCACCCGCATCAGGGAATGACCGCACGCACCTCAGCGACGCCCGCCCCGCTCCGGCTGTGCACGAGCAGCGTGTAGCGGCCTGCGACTTCGGCACGGCAGGCCGCGAGCACATCGCCGCCGAGGCCGCCCGCCTCGGCGCTCAGGTGCTGTCGCCCGGTCGGATCGAGCACGGTCAGGCCGGCGTCGAAGTCGGCGCTCCGGACCGACAGCCAGATGGCCTGGCCGGCGGTGAGCTGCAGGTGGGCGTAGCTGGTGCCGCCCGCGACCACGCGCGTCTCCAGCCGTCCGCCCGCCGCTAGCTCGGGCACCGGGAGCGCGTCGACGCGCAGCTCGTAGCCGCCGCTGCCGGCGCCGCCGTGGCTCCACGCGAGCAGTCGGTAGGTGCCGGCGCGATCGACGAGGAGCTCGTGTCGCGGGTTGCGGTCGAGCGGTCCGGCGTCGTCGAGCGCGACGAGCACGACGCCGTCCGGTCCCCACAGATCGAGCCGCCCGTCGAACGAGGTGCTCGACAGCGACAGGCGCAGCCATTGGCCGCTGTCGGCGTCGAGTCGGTACAGCGCGCCTTCGCCGCGACCCAGCGTGGCGGCGATCGGCTGGCCCGGTGTGATCGACGCGGTCTCGGTGACCACCACGACGCCGTACGCCGCGGCACGCCCCTCGCGATTGCGCAGCCGGAGCTCGATGTCGCCGTCGCGGCGCGCGAACAGGTAGTGGCGGAGCTGGCCGCCCTTGTCGAGGTGACCCGGGGTCCTGAAACAGGGACCTTCGCGGGTCGGCGCCGGGTCGGCGATCTCGACGTCGAGTGTCGCTGCCGGGATCGCGGCGTCGATGCGGTAGGCGACGCCAGCGTCGACGCGCATGCGCCAGACGTCGAGACCGAAGGCCGGAAGCTCCTCGTCGACGCGTTCGCCCGGCTCGAGCCCGCGCCGCCGTGCGAGCTGCAGAGTCGTTCGACAGGACTGCCGGGCGTCGCCCTCGACGCGCACGAAGTAATCACCGTCGCGCGGTGCGCGGAACGCGCCGAGCACTTCGGGAACAGCGCGCCGATCCGCATCGAGCACCGCGGTGAGCCGTCCGCGACCCGTGACGGTCGGCACGAGCAGGTCACCCTCCGCGAGCGCGACCCGATAGTGCCACCACTGCGTCGAGCCGAACTCGTGCTCCGCGCTGCCCGCTGGCGCGAGCGGCTCGGTGCGGAACCGGTGCAGGTGGTACGAGTAGTTCCCGCCGCCGCTGCCCTGGTAGGGACTGACGCGGAACTCGACCTTGCCGGCTCGCGGCATCCTGAGCCACAGCTCGCTGCGCGTGCCCGCGCCGTCGTTCTCACCGAGCAGCTCGCCGTCCGCGTCGACCAGCCGCAGCACGGGATCGAACGTCTGGCTGTCGACGATGCAGTGCAGCATCTCTTCGCGCTCGACCTCGAGCTGCCAGACGTCGGTCAGGCCCGGTGTCAGGAGCCGCACGGAGTCGAAGTCGCGACCGGGGACGACCGTGTGGACGGACTCCTGCGCGCGGGGCGCCGCGATCGCGAGCGCCGGTGCGAGCAGCGCGAGAACGAAGCGGGGTCGGTGTGCCATGCCACACCGACCCCGGAGCGGGCGCGAGCTTACACGCGGATCGCGCTCGCCTGCTCTCGGCGTGCCGTGCGCGTCACCGCACGTACTCGGTCGTGCAGACTCCGGTCGTCGGCAGCGGCAGGATCGGGACCGCGGCGTTCAGGACCGCCATCTGGAAGTAGAGGCGGTGGCCGACCAGCTCGGCCGGCACGGCGCCGATGCACTCGAACGCGCAGGGGCCGGTCAGGCCGACACCGCAGTAGTAGTTCGTGAAGTTGTTGCCGAGGCCGAGCTCCACGATGCCCGGGTAGACCGACGGCGTGTTGTCGGGGCTGACCAGGATGTACATGTTGTTCGGCTGCGGGACGCCGCCGTCGTGCACGTAGATGCACTGCGTCTCACCGACGCTCAGCTCGGCGTCGCAGGCGATCGTCGGTACGGTCGGCTCGAACAGGCGCATCGTGAAACGAGCGACGCGGCAGCCCCGGTAGTAGAGCGACACCTCGTGGCAGCCGGGGCGCAGGCACTGCGGCGGGCACACCTCCAGCACCTCGCCCCGCTCGTCGACCGACCAGTAGCCGTCGCCGATCGTGCCGTCCTCTTCGAGGGTGCGGCAGTCGAAGCGCACCTCGTCGATCAGATCGAGGCAGCGGCCGCGGACGATCGCGCAGTCGTCGGTGACGATCGGCAGGCGGGTGTTGCGCACGCACTGCGGCTGTGGCCACGTGCACCGGTTGTGACAGCCGCCGCGGTTCCGGCGTTCGTGGTGCCGCGACCCGCGGCCGTGCTGACCACGCTGGCCGTGACCCTGACTGCCGTGGCTCGAGCCACCGGAAGCCTGGCCGCCGCCTCCTTCGGGCGTCTGATTGGCGAAGTCGAGCGCGCCGAGGGTCGACACGGCGTCGACGAACAGCTCCTCGGCGGTCGGGGCGGGAGGTGATTGCGCGTTCGCCAGGGAGGCCAGGAGCACGGCGGGGATCAACAGGGAGAGGAGCTTCATGTGAGGTGCTGGATGGGATCGGCGTTCGCGAACCCTATCCCGGGTTCCTGAGTGGGGTCGGGCGTGGCACCTGCCTGATGCCGCCTCGCCGCATTCCCGCGACGGATCTGGCCGTCGCATTGGCGATTCGCCAGTCTCGGGTCGAGCCAGCGGCGAGGGCGCGGATCCTCGGCGCACCGAGTGCCGTCGCGACATCGCGGCCGGACCACCGAGCGGGATTTCGTGTCCCGCTCGGCCCCGGCACCGTCATGTCCGGGTGTCGCGCGCCTCGTGTGCGATCGCGTCCCTGCCGTCCCGACGGGTTCCCACGCCATGCCTCATCCGATGATCTCCCCCGCTCCCCGACCTCGTCGCTGGCTGCTCGGCGCCGCGCTCCTCGCCGCGGCCGTGCCCGGCCCGCGACTCGCCGCCCAGTCCGGGCCTCGCCTCGTCGCGCTGACCGATCTGTCGCCGCTCGTCGTGCGGCAGGATGCAGCGTCCTGCGCGCAGTCGCCGTGCAGCCCCGCCGGCATGCCACCCGCGCCAGCGATCTCGCCGTGGATCGGTGGGACGGCCTACGACGCCAACTCGCGCGGCGTCTGGATCAGCAACGGGCTGATGATCGCGCGCGTCGACGCGCGCAACGCCTGCACGGTGCAGTGTCCGGCGGTGCCGATGCCCAACACGTCGCCGAACAACCCGGTGACGGGCCTCGCCTACTACGAGCCGACCGACACGCTGTGGGTCACCGACCAGAGCAACGTGATCCGCTGGTACACAGTCAGCGGCTGCACGTTGACGCTCGCCGGCCGCTGTCTGCCGCCGATCCCCGCCGGTGACGTTCTGACCGGATGCGCGTTCGACGATCAGACCGGCGCGATCTTCTACTGTGCGGTGACGCCCGGCAGCCCTGGCGGTCGGGTCTACGTCGCGCAGATCGGTGCGCCGTGTCTGCCCTACTGCCAGTTCGACGTGCTGACCTGCGGCTCGTCGCCGATGTCTCCCCTGACGGGGCTCGCCTACGACGGCTGCGCACAGGTGCTGTGGGTGACCGACGGCCGTTTCACGACCGGCAGGTCGTACGACCCGATCGCGTGTGTGCTGTTGGGAGAGGTGCAATGCTGCCTCAACACCGTCGAGCGCTACATCGGGCTGGGCGTCATGCCGAGCACCGAGACGAGCGTCGGGGCGAACTGCACGGCCGGCACCTGCCCGACGTGTCCGACCATGGAGCACGTGCTCGGCAGCGAGCCGTACGTCGGCAACACGGCGTTCACGCTCGATCTCGTGAACGCTCCCGGTGGCTCCGTCGGCTACGTGTTCTTCAACTTCGGACCCTGCGGTGCGCCGATCCTCGCACCGCCATTCTGCGCCGGGATCCGCGTGCCGGTCGTGCCGCCGCCGTTCAGCGGCAGCGGACCGACGGGAGGGACTCCGGGATTGTGCAACGGTGCCGCGTCCGTCAGCGTGCCGATCCCGTCGGTCCCGGCCCTGTGCGGCGTGCCGATGTGCTCGCAATTCGTCGGCGTGTGTCCGGGGAGCGGGCTGTTCAGCAGCAATGCACTCGACTGGATGATCGTCAACTCGTGATCCGACGGAGCGAGCGCCGTGGCCCATGATGCGCCGCCGGGAGGCGTGCACGCCGCCGACGATCCGGTCCTGGCCGCGGTGTTCGACTTCGTCGTCGACTACCGTCGCGACGCCGCGCGCGGTCGCGCGCGGGATGTCGAGCACTACGTCGCGCGCGGTCCCGCCGTGGCGGCGACCGCCATCCGAGCCGAGTTCGCCGCGCTCCAGAGCGACGACGCCGGGGGCGACCACGTGGTGGCCGCGGACTCGGCCGGACCTCGGGTCGGGCCGTAGGTGATCGTGCGCGAGCTCGGCCGCGGCGGGCACGGAACGGCGGTCCTGGCGCGCGATCCCGGTCCCCTCAGCGCGCGGCGTGGATCCCGCGCCGCCACGCGTCGAGCGCCTGCTGCAGCGCCGCGACGCGCGCCGGCTGAGCGGCCGCGAGGTCCCGGGTCTCGGCCGGGTCGTCGAGCAGGTCGTAGAGCTCGTAGCGCTCCACCGCGAACGGGGTGCCCTGGCGCGGCGTGCCGAACCCGATGAGCTTGAACCGGTCCTCGACCCAGGCGACCTGGCCCTGGGACTCGAAGCCGATCCCGCGGCCGCGCGGCACCGGCGCACCCGCGATCGCGGCGTCGACGATCGGCCCGAGGTCGATCCCATCGAGCCCGGCGTCGGCGGGAACGTCGACTCCGGTCCACCGTGCGAGCGTCGGCAGGAAGTCGCTCGTCACCGCGGGCGCGTCGACCGTGATCCTGCGCGGCAGGCGCCGCGGCCAGACCAGCAGGCCCGGCACGCGCGTCCCGCCCTCGTACAGGCTGCGCTTGCGGCCGCGCAGCCCGCCCGTGGACCCCGGCGCCCGCCCGTCGCGGCCCTCAGGGCCGTTGTCCGAGCAGAACCAGACGATCGTGTCGTCCGCGACGCCGAGCTCGGCCAGCACCGCGCGCAGCCGGCCGACCTCGCGGTCCATGGCCGTGATGCAGCCGTAGTAGCGCTGCGTCTCCTCGTCGAGATCGGCGTAGCGTGCGCGGTCCTCGGCGCCGGCTGCGACCGGCAGGTGCGGCGCATGGAACCACACGACCGCGAGGAACGGCGTCTTCGCCGCCACGCAGTCCCTCACGAACGGTTCGACGCGATCGAGGATCACGCGCGAGTCGTCGCCGGCGAGGCCCTCCTCGACGATCGCGCCGTCCTGGTTCCAGTAATGCGTGCCGAACGGCTGTCCGTCAGCCGGGTCGCGCATCGGGTCGTAGGTCGGCACCTTGGCCTCGGTCGAGAAGCAGATGTCGAAGCCCCGCTGCCACGGCGGCGCGAAGTCGGCGGCCCCGCGCGGCCCCCCGCGGTTCGACTCGACCACCTCGGTGGTCAGCGTGCCGAGATGCCACTTGCCGAAGTGCCCGGTCCGGTAGCCGGCGTCGTGGAGGAGTCCCTGCAGGGTGATCTCCTCCGCGGGGAGGTGCCCGTCGTTGGCGAACCGGATGCCGTAGCGATACGGATGGCGCCCGGTCAGGCATGCCCCGCGCGTCGGCGAGCACACCGGCGCCGCGGCGTGGAAGTGCGTGAACCGCACGCCGTCCGCGGCCATTGCATCGAGGTGCGGGGTCTGGAGCCGCGGATGCCCCTGGTTGTCGAGGTTACCATTGCCGAGGTTACCATTGCCGAGGTCGCCATTGCCGAGGTCGTCGGCCATCAGCAGCACGACGTTGGGGCGCCCGGTCGGCAGCGGCGACGCGCGGTCGGGCAGCGGCGCGTAGCGCGGCGACGCGTCGCGCAATGGCTGTGCGAGTGCCACGCCGAGCAGCCGGTCGCGCTCGGCGACCACCTCGGGCGCGTCGCTGCCGACCAGGTCGGTAGTCTCGCCCGGGTCCTCGAGCAGGTCGTAGAGGTGCGCCGGGCGGCGCTCGTGGACCACGAGCTTGTAGCGCGGGCCGCGGAGCGCGCGGTCGGCCCATACGACGTCGGGGTGCACGCCGTCCGGCAGGAGGCGCGCGGTGCCCCCGCCCATCGTCAGTGCCCAGGTGCGTGGACCGGCGGGATCTGCGCCGCGCAGCACGGCGCTCAGGTCGTGTCCGTCGAGCACCGCCCCCGGTGGCGCCGCGACCCCGGCGAGGCCCAGGAGCGTCGGGAACAGGTCGGTGGTGTCGAGCAGTGCCCCGGACGTCGCGCCCGCGGGCACCTGCCCCGGGCTGCGCACGACGAACGGCGTGCGCACGCCGTTCTCGCCCAGGAGGCCCTTGCCGCCGCGCACCGTGCGATCGCCGATGCGGTTCTGCCGGCCGCGATCGGTGCCGTTGTCGCCGGTGAAGATCACGTAGGTCCGCGCCCCCAGCCCGAGCGCGTCGATCGCCTGGGTCAGGCGACCGACATTGGCGTCGAGGTGGCGCACCATCGCGCGGAACTTCTCCCGCGGCGTCGTCGCGCCGTCCGCGCCCGGCGGCGCGACCAGCGGTGCGTGCGGCAGCACCATCGGGTAGTAGAGCACGAACGGCTCGTCGCGGTGCCGCGCCGCGAAGTCGACGAGGAAGTCGCAGAACACGTCGGGTCCGAACGCGCCGGCGCGCGTGCCGCGGTCGTCCCTGGTCTGCACGTGGGGGTCGTGATACCGGGCGGCGCTCGGCGGATTGCCGTCCTCGTAGCCGGTCCACATGCACCATTCCTCGAAGCCGTGCCGGGCCAGGTCCCCGGGCTCCTCGCGGAAGTCGTCGATCTGCCATTTGCCGGCGATCGCGGTGCGGTAGCCCGCGTCCCGGAGCACGCGTGCGAACGTGAGGTTCAGGTCGGCGTCGAAGTGGCAGCCGCCGCCCCAGCGCGGCACGTCCCAGTGGTTCACCCAGCCGTGGCGGAACGGGTACTGCCCGGTCAGCAGGGTCACGCGCGTCGGCGTGCACTTGGGCATCGACCAGGCCTCGGTCAGCCGCAGCCCCGCCGCGGCGAGCGCGTCGATGTGCGGCGTCGGTGCGTCCTCCCCGCCGTAGCAGCCGACCCACTCCGGGCCGAGATCGTCGGCGACGATCAGCACGAGGTTGGGCCGGGGGACCGCAGCGTCCTGCCCCGACAACGGGCAGCACAGCGCGAGGAGCAGGGCGAGCGTGCGCATGGGCGGAGTCCGTGGACCGCGGTGACGCGACATCATCCGATGGGCGTCAGCGACCCGCCAGCTCGGCACGCACCACGCCGGACGGTGGCGCCGGCACGGCGCGGTGTGACGCCGTCGAGCGAAGCCGCGATGGCGCGCCGGGCACACTCCCAGCCGTCGTTCGCGATCGCTCGAATCCGGCCTTCCACGCGAGAGCGCGTTGGCGGCTGCCATCGATCGATTCCGTGGCCTGCGCTCTTCGTCAACGGCTCCTTCGGGAGGCTCGGTGGCTCGACCTCGGCTCGTGCGGAGCGAGCACGCCACTCAGATCCGATACGGCGCCCGCTGCGGTCGGTCGAGCATGCTGTGGATGAACGGATCGGCTGCCGTCTCCTTCGCCGGGTCCCACTCCACCACCCGACCGGTCCGCACCGCCAACTGTGCCAGGTGGCTGATCGTGTCGCTGCGGATCGCGGCTTCGAGGGGGCTGACGGTGGGCTGGCGGCTCCTCACGCAGTCGAGGAAGTTCCGGTCGTGGGCGGGGCTCGCGTAGAGCCGCGTGTCGTCCGGCCGGAGCTGGACGTCGGCCAGCGTCTGGTCGCCGTACTCGATGCCGCCGCGGTCCACGCTGAGCCAGCCCTCGGTGCCGAAGAACGTCGTGCCGTGATCCGACCACCGCGCGCGGTAGCCCTTGACGACCGGCTCGGCGAGGCGCGCGGACAGAAAGCGCATCTCCACCCCGTTCGCGTAGGTGCATCGCACGTCCCACTCCTCGACCGTGCTCAAGAGCCCCCGGTCGGGCAGCGCGCCGGTGCCCGCATAGCGGACCGGCCCGCTGTGGTCCATGTCGAGGCCCCACTGCGCGATGTCGAGCGGGTGCGCACCCCAGCCGGCGATGAACCCGAGCGAGGTGTCGTAGACGTGGAACGACCCCTCGCGGCGGACCCGGTCGGCGCTGTACGGCCGCAGCGGCGCGGGACCTGTCCACAGTTCGTAGTTCAGGTCCTCCGGCACCGGCTCGGGCTCCACCGACCCGTAGCGCTCGACCGAGAAGTCGTTCCAGTCGGCCGCGGCGTCCGGGCACCACGCCTCGACGCGCTCCACCTCCCCGACATAGCCGTTGCGGACCAGCTCGCAGGCGCGGCGGAACGCCGTGCTCGAGCGCTGCTGAGTGCCGTACTGGAAGATCGCGTGGTGCTGCTCCGCGACCCGCCGCAGCTCCCAACTCCAGCCGAGGCTCGGGCTGAGCGGCTTCTCGACGTAGACGTCCTTCCCGGCCCGGATCGCGGCGATCGCCAGGTGCACGTGCCAATGGTCGCACGAGGTCACCAGGACCGCATCGATGTCCGCGCGGGCGAGAACGTCCTCGTAGTGCTCGTATGCCGCGCAGTCCGCGTTGCCGTAGAACTGGTCGACCATCGCTTTGGCGCGCTCCCGCTTCGAGCGGAAGGGATCGCATACGGCCACGGCCTGGGCGTCGTCGCGGTTGCGGAGGAACCCGTTCAGGACACCCGTTCCCCGCGAACCCACCCCGAGGCTCGCGAGGACGATACGGTTGGAAGGCGCCCGCCGCCCCAGCGCGCGACTCGGGATCACGGTGGGCAACGCGATGGCGCCCGCGGCGGCGGCCACCGAGCCGCGAAGGAACTCTCTCCGGCTCGCGTTCGTGGTGTGCATCTGGTCTCCCGACGATCCGTCGTGAATGGACGAGGGCCGACGCGGTGCGCCCGGGAGCGCAGTGCGCCGCTCAGGCCGTTGCGCGTAGACCGTAGTCGATGGACCTGCGCCGGCGAGGGAAGATCTCGGCTCGAGCAGCCAATCGCCGGCGGAGGCTCCGAGCCGATGTCGGCGTGGCTCCCGGACAGGATGGGGGGGTCAGCCGATCGGGATGCTCGCCTTGTTGCGCGACAGCCAGGTCTCGAAGGTCTGCAGCGACGGATTCACGCTCCGCGAGAACGCGATGTCGCGCGCGCTGCAGAAGCGGTCGTTGAAGTCGCGCTTGAGCTGGAACATGTTGCCGAGGTCGTCGGCGCCGGGGAATGCGAAGCCGCGGTACACCTCGGGGGTCACCTCGTTGTAGACCACCGGCTGGCCGAGCGCCTTCGTGAACGCGGCCGCCATCTGCGCGCCGGTCAGGTGCTCGCCGGCGATGCCGACGGTCTTGCCGCAGAGCCCGGTTCCGCGCGCGAGGATGCCGAACGCGCAGGCGCCGATGTCGCCGACGGCGATGCCCGGCAGCTTCGCCTTGCCCATCGGCAGCGTGATGGCGAGCTTGCCGTCCGGCCCGCGCTTGGGACCCATGCCGAAGTGGATGAAGTTGTCCCAGTAGAACGAGGTCAGCAGGAAGGTGGTCGGCACGCCGGCAGCGGTGAACAGGGCATCGGACTCACCCTTCGCGTCGAAGTGCGGCACCTTGTACTTGCCCATCAGGGTCGGCATGCGCGTATCGGTGAGCGGGACCCACTTGCGCGAGTCCTCGAGAGTCGACCAGATCACGTGCTTCACGCCTGCGCTCTTGCACGCGCGTGCGAGATTGCCGGCCTGGACAGCCTCCTTCTCCGGCGAGAAGTGCTCCCAGTAGTTGGTCACGCAGAAGGCTCCGTGCGAGCCGGCGAAGGCGTGCGCGAGCGACTTCTCGTCGTCGAGATCCGCGGCGACGACCTCGACGCCGAGCTTGGCGAGCGCCTTCGCCTTGTCGGAATCGGTCTTGCGGGTCACGGCGCGACAGCGGTACGCGCCGGACTTGTCTGCGGCGATGGCGCGGACGAGTCCGCCGCCCTGGGCGCCGGTGGCGCCGATCACGGTGATCAATTTCGCTTGGGTCATGAGGGTCGTCTCCCGGAAGAGAGTCGAGCTTGCGCCCCGGATCCGTCGCGTTCAAGTCGGGCAACCGGGTGACGGCGGCCGCCTCTGGGATCCAGCTCTGATACCCGCCGCCCGCGAGCCCGCGGAACCAGCCGGCACGGCGGTCACGCACGATCTCGCGAACGCACGCGGCGGCTCCGCTGGCTGCGTGCTCCTCGACGCCGAACGCTGCGGTGCGCCGATCCTCGCGCCGCCGATCAGCGGCCGCGGATCTACACACGGCACTCGGGTACTGTGCGAGGGTGCTGTGACCGTGCGCTCACCGATCCCACCGGTCCCGGCGTCGTGCGACGCACCAATGTGCTCGCAGTTCGTCGTCGTGTGCCATGGAAGCGGGCAGTCCAGCAGCAATGTGTTCGACTGGGTAAACGTCGGCTCGACCTCCGACCCGGCGAGCTCCGTCGCCTATGATGCCCGGCGGAAGCCATGCATGCCGATGACGATCCGGTCCTGGCCGCGGTGTTCGACTTCGTGGTCCGCTATCGCCGCGATGCCGCGCGCGGCGACGTGCACGACGTCGACTACTACGTAGCGCGTGGCCCCGCGAGCGCGGCGACGGCCATCCGGGCGGAGTTCGACGCGCTGCGTCGCGGCGATTGCGGGGGTGGCCAGGTCGCCGCGGCGGACCCGATCGGCCGGATGGTCGGCCCGTACCAGATCGTGCGCGAGCTCGGCCGCGGTGGGCAGGGGGCGGTGTTCCTCGCGCGCGACCCCCGCCTCGGGCGGGACGTCGCATTGAAGATCCTGCCACCGGCGGCGTTCGTGTCGGCGGCGCGGCTGGAGCGCTTCCGGCGCGAAGCTCGGATCGTGGCCGGGCTTTCGCATCCGGGCATCTGCGACGTCATCGACGCCGACTTCGCGGGCGAGCTGCCGTACATCGCGATGCGCTTCGTGCCGGGTCGCACGCTCGCCGACGAGCTGCGGCACGCGGAGCGTCCCGATCGCGCCGGCGTGCGTCGAGCGGTCGCCCTGATCGAGCGCGTGGCGCGCGCGCTGCACGCGGCGCACGAGGCCGGTGTGGTCCATCGGGACATCAAGCCGGCGAACCTCCTGATCACGCCCGACGACGAGCCGGTCATCCTCGACTTCGGCCTCGCCCGCGAGGTCGACGACGTCGGGATGACCGAGCCCGGCACCGTGTTCGGGACCCTCGACTACATGGCTCCTGAGCAGCTGCGCGAACGCGGTGAGTCGGTCGACCGGCGGACCGACGTCCACGCTCTCGGCGCGATGCTCTACGAGATGGTGACGAGCTGCCGACCGTTCGTCGCGGACACGCGCGAGGCGCTCGCAGCGAAGATCCGCGACGACGAGCCCGTCGAACCGCGCCGGATCCACGCCCTGGTGACGACCGGTCTGGCGGTGGTGCTCGCCAAGGCGCTCGACAAGGAGCCCGCGCGTCGCTACCAGACCGCGCTCGAGCTCGCCGAGGATCTCGGCCGCGTTCTGGCGGGCGAGCACGTCCATGCCCGGCCGGCGAGCGCGGTGGTGAAGGTGCGTCGATGGGCGCGACGGCATCCCGTGCTGTCGACGTCGGTGGCCCTGACGGCATTGTCCTTGTCTGCAGGCCTGGTGGTCGCCCTCGTCCTGCTCGGCGACGTGCGCGAGGAGCGTGAGCGCTACAAGGCGATCTTCTACGCGACGCACGCTCACGAGCTGATCGACCGCGATCCCGCCTTCGCGCTCCTGACTGCCATGGAGGCCGACCGCATCGGCCCGGGCTTCCTCGCCACGACGGCGCTCCACGAGACGCTCGGCGTGTGCCGCGAGGAGTATCGCTGGTCGCTCGGCGGGCGGAGGCGTGTGATCGTCGCTGCCGCGCGCGACGCGCTGCGGGCCGCGACGGTGGACGATCGCGGCCGCTGCGAGGTGGCCGAGCTCGTCGAGGGAGGAGCGCCGCACTGGCATGCCGATATCGGTGCGACGTGTGCCGCGTTCGACGATGCTGCCATGCGCGTTGCGATCGGCTGCGCGGACGGCAGCGTGACCGTGCGCAACGCGGCGACCGGGCTCCCGTCGGCCGGGCCGTTCCATTGTGGGGGTCCCGGCGGCGATGTGGTCGCGGTCGAGCACGTCGCGTTCGAGCCAGGTGGCGAGCGGTTGCTGGTCGCTACGGCCGGCGGTGGACTGACGTCGATCGATCTCGCGGGCGGCGCCGAGCCGGATCGGATCGCCGGCGCCGGCACCGGGCTCGAGCAGATCGCGGTTCTGCCGGGCGGGCGGGCGGTGCTGGCGCTCGACGCGACCGGCGTGCTGCGCGAGCTCGAGATGCCGGGCGGCGCCGTGCTCGCCCGATGGCGCCGTGACGACGATCCGATCCGGATGTTCTCCCTCTCGCCGGACGGCGAGCGACTTGCGATGGGGCTGCGCACGTCGGTGTGGCTCGCCGATCTGCGGTCCGGCGCCGTGCGGCATCGCCTCGAACTGCGCATGCCGGTGCGCGATCTGTGCTTCGATGGCGATGGTCGCCGGCTGGCGACCTGCGAGGCGGGGCGGATCGCGGTCTGGTCGACCGGCGATGGCACGATGCTGCTCGAGACCGCCGCACACCGTGAGCAGATCATCTGGGACATCGATTGGAGCCCCGATGGCCAGCACCTCGCGACGGCGGCATTCGACAGCTCGGCGCAGGTGTGCTCCGCCCGGGACGGGCGGGTCGAGTTCGCCTTTCCCAGCCTGTCCGTGCACGGCCGGCACGTGTGCTTCGGTGCCGACGGCCGGCGGCTCGCGGTGGTGCGAACGGACGAGGAGATCGTCGTGCACCGGCTCGACGAGCGGCCCGGACAGCTCGCGATGCGCGGTCACGCGGCCGGCATCGCGGCAGCGCACCTCGCACCCGACGGCGCGCGCGTCCTGAGCGCGTCGGTCGACGGCACGGCGCGCGTGTTCGAGCTGCGGAGCGGAGCGACGCTCGCGGTGTGCGCGCCGGGATGCGGCCCGCTGGTCGACGCCGATTGGTCGCAGGACGGCCGCTCCGCCCTGACGTTCGCGCGCGACGGGACCATCGCGCTGTTCGACCTCGCGCGACGTGATCCGCCGGCCCGCCGGCTGCCGGTGAGCGCAGGCGAGGTCCCGCCGATCGGCGCCTGGCTCACGGCCGACGGCGGCGTCGTGCGCGCGTTCGAGTCCGGTCGCGTCGAGCGTCTCCGCTTCGGCAACGACGACACCTGGGAGGTGCTCGCCGAGCCGATCGCCGACGTGCGTAGCGGCGCGGTCCGCGTTGCGTCGCGGTCGGCCGACGGCCGATTGCTGGCGCTCGGGCACGCGCGACCGCTGGTGAGGCTGATCGATCTGGTCGGATCCGGACCGGTGCGCGAGTTCCGGTTCGCGACCGAGCGACCGCCGATCGCGGAGCCGATGGTGCTGGCGCTCGCGTTCTCCGCCGACGGCGCGACGCTGCTGGTCGGCGGCCAGGACACGCGCACGCATCTGGTCGATGTCGCGACGCTGCGCGAGCGCTGGCTGCCCGGCCTCGTGACGCCGGGTGCGCTCGCGGTCGATCCGTCCGGTCGGACCCTGCTGGTCGGCGGCCTCTTCAATCCGTTCGTCGTGGTCGGCTCGATCGGCGGCGATCGCGTCGAGCGGAGGGAGGTCCTCCGGGACCACCGCCAGCGGATCTCGTCGTGTGACTTCCTGCCCGACGGCTCGCGGTTCCTGACCGCGTCGTACGACGGCACGTTGCGCATCTACCGCAGTGCCGATCTGCATTGTGAGGCCGAGCTGCGCGGGCACAGCGGTGCGGTGACGATGGCCGCGTTCACGCCGGACGGCGCGTCGATCGTCTCGGCGTCGATGGACGGCACGCTGCGGCTGTGGCCCGTCGATCCCCGCGCGTTGGCGAGGCAGCGGATGCACCGGGAGCTGACGAGCACCGAGCGCAGGATCCTTGCCGAGCGGCTCGCTGGCGATTGACGCTGTCGACCCGGACGCGCGGGCGGGTGTCGGTCAATTCTCGGTGACGGAGTCGAGTAGCAGCGCCGGCAGGCCGCGCGTCTGGAGCCGTGCACGCAGGCGTTGCCAACGCTTCTTGAGGGCGTCGTGCGTCGTCCCGAGCCGCTGAGCTGCCTCCGTGTAGCCGACGCCCTCGAGGCCGACGTGCAGCACGAGCTCGCGCTCGTCGTCGGGGAGCTCGGCCAGCCGGCGGTGGAACTCGCGCAGCGTGTCGTCGCGCGCGAGGCGGCGCGTGACGCTGGTGATCTGCTCGGCGAGACCGTCGAGCTGTACGGGGCGGGACGATCCGTCGCCGAGCGGCCGGCCGAGCCGGTCGGCGCTGCGCGCCGCGCGCAGCACCTCGAGCAGCACGTTCTTCGCGACCCGGAACAGCCATGGCCGGAACGCGGCGTCGGCCGTGCCAGCGCGGTCGCGGATCGAGAACGCGCGGCACCAGATCTCCTGGAGCAGATCCTCGGCGTCGCAGAAGCCACGGAGCTCGGGACCCAGGCGCAGCTCGGCCCAGACCTGCAGCGCCGGAGCGATCTCCAGGTAGCGGCGTGTGAACGCCGCGTCGGCGCTCGCGTCGGCGCCGCCGGCTGCGGGATCCGGGCCCATCGCGGGGACCATAGCGGATTGCGGACCCGAGCGTGGCCTTGCGGCGGGTTGGGCGTTCGCCTGAGATGCGTCGATGTTCCCCGCTCCTGCGAAGGTGTGGCTCGCTCCGCTGACCAAGGGCGGCAACCTGCCGTTCAGGCGCCTGTGTGTCGACTTCGGCGCGAAGGTCACGATGTCGGAGATGGCGTACGCCCGGCAGCTGCTGAAGGGCTCGCGATCGGAGCTCGCGCTGCTCCGGAAGCACGCGAGCGAGGGCTGCTTCGGTGTGCAGATCGCCGCGGGCCGGGCCGAGGACGCCGCCGCGGCGGCGCGGATCGCGGTCGAGCGCGGCGCCGACTTCGTCGACCTCAACTGCGGCTGCCCGATCCACGACACCGTGAAGCGCGGCATGGGCGCCACGCTGCTGCAGCGCCCCGGCGCGCTCGCCCGGATCGTCGCGGCGATGGTCGAGGCGGCCGCACCGGCGCCGGTCACGGTCAAGATCCGCAGCGGCTGGAAGGAGGGCGAGGAGAACGCGTCCGAGGTCGCGCGGCTCGTCGAGGAAGCGGGCGCCGCAGCGCTCGCCGTGCACGGTCGTACGCGCGAGCAGCGCTACACGAAGGCCGCCGACTGGGACCTGATCGCCCGGCTCGTCGCGGAGCGTTCGATCCCGATCGTCGGCAATGGCGACATCCTGACCTGGCACGAGGCGAAGGACCGCCTGCAGCACAGCGGATGCGCCGCGGTGATGCTCGGCCGCGGCGCGCTGGTGAAGCCCTGGCTGTTCCGCGAATGCGCTGCCGAGTCCGAGTGGCTGGCCACGCCGCACGATCGGCTCGAGGTCCTGCTGCGCTTCGCGGGCTATCTGAAGGAGCACTTCCGGGACGACGACAAGGGCCGCGAGCGCGCGATGCGCTTCCTGCCCTGGCACCTCGGCTTCTTCGCCCGCTGGCGCCCGCTGCCGGAGGCGGTCTGGATCGAGCGCGCCCGCGAGCACCCTTTGCTGCAGACGCGCCTCGACGACGAGCGCCCCGCCGACCTGCAACCGCTCGAGCGTCTGCTGCGTGATTCGCGCGAGGAAGTACACGCCGAGTTCGCCGCATTGCTGTGGACGGCGACCGACCTCGACGCGCTGGAGCGCGATGCGCTGGCCCTCGCCGAGCGCCTGCCTGTGCCCGAGCGGTTCGCGGACGACGAGGTGGCGGTGTCGCACGGCTGAGGGCCGACCGACCGCCCCGCGGTAGTCCGCATCCACCAGCGCCGCGTAGCGCGAGGCAGGGGCTCAGCGTCGCGCCGTCAGCTCACCACAGGAGCTGAACGCCTGGCGTGGGTCGTCGCCGCAGGCGGGGACGCCGGCGACACGTACCGCCAGCACGTCCTCGAGGAGTGCTGCGAACGCGAGCTCGAACGACGCGCCGTCGCGCAGCCCGCCGTGGTCGGTCGCGGTCGTCGCCGGATAGGCGTCGAGTGTCCCGACCGTCTCCCAGGCGCCGTCGCGCGCGCGCCGGACCTGGACGAGCGGCTTCGATGCCGAGGTGTCGAACCACCCGCCGTCGTGGAAGACGTGACCGTGCGCGAAGCGGATGCTGCGCACCGTGGTGGGCCGAGCGAGCTCGAGCGAATACCAATCCTGCTCCGCGCGCGTGCCGTCGAACGTGACCGCGAAGGTGTCGGGGTCGCCGTCGGCGATCGAGCCGTCGACGTTGCCGGCGCGGCTGCGCGCCGAGCGTGCCGCGAACAGGGTGCCGCGCTGCTGCGTTCCGATCCACACGCGGTGCGCTGCGCCGTCGGCGCCCACGTCGGCGAAGGTGCGCATCGGCACCGTGCGCATCGCCCCACCGATCCTGACCGTCGCGGCGAACGGCAGCTCGGATCGTCCGCTGCCGGTCGGCAGGACCGGCGTCGCGGCGATCGGTGCGTCGTGGATCGCGGGCGTCAGCCGCTCGTCGAACGCGAGCACGAACGGTCCATGCGCGAGATACGCGCGCGTCGGATCGGCGGGGTCGGTGGCGATGCGACCGGCGCAGCTCACGCGGATCACGAGCGTGTCGGTGTCTCGCCAGGTGCGCGCCGGGATCTCGACGAAGCCCGGCTCGGTCACGGCACGCTGGTCGTCTCCGATCGTCAGCGTCGCGGGCACCGCCCAGTCGGACAGCCGGATCCGCACCGCGAACGTCGCCGGCAGCTCGCCGCCGAAGCGCAGCGTCGACGTACCGTCCCGCGGCAGCGCCGAATCCTGGGCGAACGACACGCGCCTGCCGCCGAGCGTCGCGGTGCCGTGGAGCGCGGTCGGGAGGTTCACGCACAGTGCGCCGCCTGCGTCGACCAGCACTGCGGCCTCCGGCAGGAGCGCCATGCCGCGCGGGCCACTCGACGAGCAGCACGTGATCGTCGACGCGTACGGCTTGGTGCCTGACAGACCCGTGTAGTAGCACCACGCGCCGCCATCGGGCCGTTGCGCGGCAGGCAGGTGATTGAACGCCGTGCGCTCGATCTCGCGGCCGTAGCGGGCGTCGCCGGTGATCTCGAGCAGGTGGACGTTGAGCTGCAGCCAGGTCACGGTCACGCAGGTCTCCGCGGGATTCGTGCGCTGCGTCGACGGGAGCCGGCCTCCGCCGACGAAATGCTCGAACGAGCTGGCGCTGCCGGTCGGCAGCAGCTCGCGAACGACGATGTCCTCCCACGCCCGCTCGACGACGTCGAGCAGCGTGCGATCCCCGGTTGCGCGGTAGAGCGCGCACAGCCCGACGAGGTTCGACAGCAGCTCGTACGCCTTGCCGTTGGCGGTCCGCGCGACGCGGCCGTGCGTGCGGAGCCCGGTCAGGAGGCGTGGTCCGCCCGGCGCGTCGAGCGCGTCGACGATCCGCTGGGCGAACGCGAGGTCAAGCGTCGCACCGGTCGCTGCGCCGACACCGACGACGGCCTCCAGGATCGAGGTCGCGGCCATGCCGACGTGCGTGCCGGCGCTCGTGATCGGGCGCTGTCCGGCGCCGAACGTGGAGATGAGCAGGTCGACGGCGCGCTGGCACGCGTCGAGTGCCGCGGGATCCCCGGTCGCGCGGTGGTACTCGAGCAGTCCGAGCAGTGCGTACTTGATCGTCCACACGTCCCAGTCCGCGCCCGGCAGCAGCTGGAAGCGCTGTGGCGCGAGGTAGGCACCGAGGTAGCCGTCGTCCTCCTGCGTCGCGATCAGCCGTCGTGCCGCGTCGTCGATCCGGGCGCGCAGCAGCGGGTCACCGGTCGCGGCCTGGCACTTCGACGCGGCCCACAGCCACTTGCCGAGGTGCTCGCCCGCCCAGGCCTGGCGTGCCGGTCGGTGCTCGAACGGCTCGAGCCGAGCGTCGAGGTCGACGGTGTCGAGCCACGCCGTGCGGTTCGCGTCGATGCGTTGCCCGAGCCAGCCGTCGATGTGGACGTCGGCCGGCGGCAGCGGAGTCAATGGCAGAGCGGGAGGCGTCTGCGGTGCGGCGACGGCGAGCACGAGCGCGATCCACATGCGCGCAGTATCGCGCGATCACGCCCGGACCGCACCGCGCCCGTTGGCCAATGGGGAGTTTCGTCCCGCGCTGCGGTAGCGAGGACGGCTACCGCGGATCCGCGAAGGCGATCTGCAGCCCCTGCGTCGCCTCCCAGTCCTCGTTGCCCTGGCCGGTGCCGATCTCGAGCGAGAAGGCCTGCACGTAGGCGGTCGCGGCGTGGATGGGTGCCGGGAGGTCGATCGACAGGACGGCCCGGCCGGTCGCGTCGGCCGTGCGGAAGATCACGCCGAGCGGCGCGACGTGCAGCGTGCAGCCGCTGACGCCGATCGGGACCGCGACCTGCTGCGAACCGAACACGAATGCGGTGGCCTCGTTCGGCAGTCCGTCACTCGACGTGAGCTCGATGCGGTGCAGGCCGGCCATGAATCGGTCCGCGCCGGTCAGCGCCGCGCCGCACGCGCTCCCGTAGCTGGAGATCGCCGCGGCATGGATCCCCGGCACGAATTCGAGATCGCAATCGAGCGACTTCCGGAACGTCCAGCCCGGCGACGCGCCGGAGACGCAGACGCTGGCGCGGATCCGGACCGGCAGCGCGCCGGATGCCGGGATCCGGACGGGGAGCGCGACGCGCTCCGCGCGCCGGGCGTCGATGCCGAGCGCATAGGCGTACTCGGTCGAGCCGTCCGCGCCGACGTCGACCCACAGGTACACCGTGCCCGACAGCACCGAGGTGACCTGCGCGCCCGCGACATCGACGATCACCGTTCCGCCGCCCGAGCCCTGCAGAACCCACAGCAGGCTGTGCTCCTGCATGCCGGGATTGCCGACGGTGCAGGCCGTGCCGCCGACGAACATCGGCGGGAAGTAGCTGGAGCTCCCCTGCCAGCTGATTCCGGCGCGCAGTGGCCGTGAGGTCCGGAACGTCATCGCCATCGTCGCGGGGCCGGCGAACAGGGTGCCGGGAGAGCTCACGGACAGGTCTGTCAGCGCGGCCTGGGGAGTCCCCGGGGCGAGGCTCTGCGTGACGTCGTTCGCCGCGACACCGACCGTCGACTCGGTCTGCAGCGACGCGGTGACCTGGGAGACGAGCGGTGCCGCCAGCACGCACGTCGCGACGGTGAGTCGGGAGATCATGGGGGACATCCTCGAAGAACGGACTCGCTGGGCTGGTGTTGTCGCGTCGGGCCGTGCGGCGGACCACCGACGGGTCCGCCGGCGGATCGACATGAATCCTGATCGATTCTGCGCGGGCTCGCGGTTCGCGGGGAGGGCGGGCGGCCGGAATCGCGATGCGGGTCGTTCGCCGCAATCGACGTGCCCGCAGGCGTGATGAATCCTCCGCGCTGTCCGGCAGGGCTATCATCCGGGGCGATCCCGATGTCCTCACCAGATCGCCTGCGTTGCGTCCTTCCCCTCCTCGTCGCGCTCCTCTTCAACGGCTGCCACACCGGGGCACCCGCCGTCGCGCCGGACGCGCCGCGTCCGGTGCTCGGCGACTTCGGTGTCGATCTCGATGGCATGGATCGCTCGGTGGTGCCCGGCGACGACTTCTACGGCTTCGTCAATGGCACGTGGCAGGAGCGCACCGAGATCCCGGCCGATCGCTCGCGCTGGTCGGCGTTCTCGATCGTCGACGAGCGGGCGCGCGCGCGCAGCCGCGAGATCGTCGAGGCCGCTGCCGCCGACCCACAGGCGACCGGTGATCGCCGCAAGATCGGCGACTTCTTCCGCGCCTTCATGGACGAGGCGACGATCGAGGCGAAGGGGCTCGCGCCGATGCAGCCCGCGCTCGATGCGATCGCCGCGATCGGTGACGCGACGCAGCTCGCCCGTCATCTCGGCACGACGCTGCGTGCCGACGTCGACCTGCTCAATGCGACCGACTGGCACACCGATCGGTTGTTCGGCCTGTGGGTGTCGCAGGACCTGTTGCAGCCCGATCGCTACGCGCCGTATCTCGTGCAGGGTGGCCTCGGACTCCCGGACCGCGACTTCTACCTGCAGGACGGCATGGCCGACACGCGCGCGGCGTACGCGGCGCACGTCGCGGCGGTGCTGTCGCTGGCGGGCGTCGCGGACGCCGAGGCCAAGGCGGCGCGGATCCTCGAGCTCGAGACCGCGATCGCGCGGGTCCACGCGACCGCCGAGGACACCAACGACGTCAAGAAGGGTGCGAACGCGTGGCAGCGAGCGGACTTCGCTGCCCGCGCACCGGGGCTGGAATGGGGCGCGTTCTTCGACGGTGCCGGGCTCGCGCGGCAGGACGACTTCGTCGTCTGGCAGCCGGATGCGGTGACGGGCATCGCGCACCTCGTCGGCCACGAGCCGCTCGACACGTGGAAGGACTACCTGACGTTCCACGCGCTCGATCGTGCGTCGCCGCTGCTCCCGAAGGCATTCGCCGACGAGAGCTTCGCGTTCTACGGCACCGCGCTCAGCGGCACGCCCGAGCAGTCCGAGCGCTGGAAGCGCGCCGTCGCGGCCGTCGACGGCGCGCTCGGCTTCGCGGTCGGCAGGATCTACGTCGAACGGTGGTTCAGCCCCGCGACCAAGGCGCGCGCCGACGAGATGGTCCGCAACATCCTCGCGGCGTTCGGTCACCGGATCGACGCGCTCGAGTGGATGAGCCCGACGACGAAGGCGCGCGCGAAGGCGAAGCTCGCCGGCATGCGGGTCGGAATGGGCTACCCCGACCGCTGGCTCGACTACTCCACGCTCGATGTGCGTCCGGACGACGCGCTCGGCAACGCGGCGCGAGCGAGCCTCTTCGACTACCGGCGCAACATCGCCAAGCTGGGCACGCCGGTCGATCACGGCGAGTGGTTCATGCTCCCGCACGAGGTCAATGCCCTGAATCTGCCACTCGAGAACCGGCTGATCTTCCCGGCGGCGATCCTCGACGCGCCGTTCTTCGACCCGCTCGCCGACGACGCGGTCAACTACGGTGCGATCGGCGTCGTGATCGGGCACGAGATCTCGCACAGCTTCGACTCGAGCGGTGCGCTGTTCGACGAGCGCGGCAAGCTGTCGAACTGGTGGACTCCGGAGGACTTCGCCAGGTTCGAGGAGGTCGGTGCGGCGCTCGCGGCGCAGTTCGACACGTATCGCCCGTTCCCCGATCTGGCGGTCAACGGCAGGCTGACGCTCGGGGAGAACATCGCCGATGTCGCGGGGCTGGCGACCGCCTTCGACGCCTACGAGTTCGCGCTGATGGCCGGCGGGGGGATGGTCCTCGACGACTTCACGCCGGAGCAGCGCTTCTTCCTCGGCTTCGCGCAGGTGTGGCGCACGAAGGCGCGCGACAAGTCGCTGCGCAACCAGCTCCTGACCAACGTGCACGCGCCGGGCCAGTATCGCGCCGCGACCGTGCGCAACGAGGACGCGTGGTACCGGGCCTTCGACGTGCAGCCGGGGCAGGCGCTCTACCTGCCCCCGGAGCAGCGCGTCAAGGTCTGGTGAGGCCCCCCGCGATCAGCGCCCGAGCTGCACGTCGACCGCGTTCGACACCAGCAGGTTCATTCCGCTGAGCATCGCTGCCTGGAGGTACAGGTGGTAGATCGCGCTCGGGCCGCCCTGGATCGTCAGGCCGAGCTTGCCGAGCGCATTGGTGTTCGCCGCGACGGCGGCGAAGCCGGCGGTGGGGTCGGCCAGCAGGAGGCCGCCGCCGGGCAGCGGCAGCGGATTGGCGAGGAGCGCCACCGAGACGACCAGGAACACCGGGCTGTTCGCGGGCCCGTCCTGGACCTGCACGGTCGCGCGGCTGCCGGGCTGCGTGAGGTCGTCGCCGCCGACGAGCAGGTGGAGGCCGGTGCCGGAGCCGAGCTCGGTCTGCCGGAACTGGCACTCGTCCGGAATCGTGTCCGCGTTGCTGTCGAAGCTGAAGCCGGTCGCGATGTCGGTCGAGTCGTGCGCACCGTTGTCGTTGCAATCGCCCACGCGCACGAACCACACGTCCTGTTCACCATTGTGGGTGGCCGAGTAGATCAGATTGGCGGCCGCCGCGTCGGAGCGCATGTCGTAGTAGTCGCCGATCTTGTTCTGGTTGGGCCAGCCCACGGTGCTGTCGAACTGCGGGCAGATCGGTGTGCTCCGGGAGAAGGTCTGCCCGGCGTCGAGCGAGTATGCGTAGCGCGTCTCGCAGAGCGTGGCGACGCCGCTGCTGCGCGTGTCGTTCCACACCACGTCGATGCGCCCGTCGGGTGCCACCGAGAAGGTGCCGAACCAGTGCCAGGCGCCGCTCGCGGGATCGTCGTTGACGCGGACCGGCGCGCCGAAGCTCAGGCCACCGTTCGTGCTGCGGACGATGTGCACGTCCATCGCGTTGGGTCCGCTGGTCGGCACGACCGAGCACAGCTCGTAGACGTAGCCGGGTCGGCTGGGATCGACCGCGACCTGCGCCTGGCCGAGCAGCCCGCCCGGGTTCGGCGGGAGGCTGAAGCCGAGGCTGCCGCCCATGCTGATCGAGACAGTGGTGAAGGTCGGTGTCTGCGCCGGGTCCTTCGCGTTGGTCGAGCGCGCCATCAGGAACGACGAGAAGCGCTGGCCGCGGAGGCCCGCGGCGTACAGTGTCCCTGAGTCGTCGACGGCAATCGTCCCGAAGGTCGGCGTGTTCGTGACCGGGATCGCCGGGGAGAAGCTCGCGCCCCCATTGGTCGAGCGCGTGAACGTGTTGGGCCCACTCGCGACCTGCCACATGATGTAGATGTGGCCCCGGCCGATCGAGTTGCCCTTGTCGATCGTCATCCACGCCTTGTCGCCGCCGGGCGTGACGACCGGCCCGGTCCACGTGGTGCCTGCGGTGGCGGAGCGGAACAGGTTCAGCGTCGAGCCCGACGGGTAGCCGAGGTAGAAGAACACCCCGTTGGCGTCGGTGTCGACCACCGGGTCGCTGTTGAAGAAGCCCGGCTGCAGCGAGCCGGGGTGCGTCCAGGTGAGACCTCCGTCGTGGCTGTACGCGTAGCCGGCCTGACGGAAGTTGGAGGCGACGTTGTCGAACTGTCGCCAGCCGGCCACGAGGTTGGCCGGGTTGGTCGGGTCGATCCCGATCGAGGGCTCGTTGGCGGCGTCGTTCGGGATATTGGCTCCACTCGCATCGACGTTGACCTGACGGCTCACGAACGGACCGCGGGTCACGATGCTCGTCGATGCGACGCCGGCGCCGCCGGCGCGCGGATTGTCGAGCGGCCCGTCCCCGGGCTTCTCGAGGATCTGGGCCGGCAGGCCCGCCAGCGGAACGGAGAGCAGCAGCGCGGAGCGCAGTGCCCCGGCGCAGCGAAGGAAGAGGAGCGACATGGTTCGGCGCGGGCGCGGGTCGCGGGGCAGGCACCTGCAGCATAGCCAGCGCGGAGGTGCGGGCGCGGCAAGCGTGCGCCGCCGTGACCGGGTCGTCGCCACAGCGTCGATGCGGACGCGACCTCTGCAGGGGCCGTGCTGTCAGAAGTCGATCCGCAGCTCCGTACTGAGGCGCCCGTCGTGCAGCGCCTGCACGTAGACGGTCGCCGGGCCGGTCTGCGGCGGGAACGTGAACGTCATCGGTCCGGACGCGGGCGCCGGCCCGGCGCTGACGACGACGAGCGGGTCGACCTTCAGCCAGCCGGCCGGGGGCAGCTCGAGGCCGTAGTCGCGGTCGCGCTCGCCGGTGCCCGGGTCGGCGACGATCCTGCGCAGGCCGAATGCGACGTAGACGTCGACCCCAGGCGTCAGCCCGTCGAAGCCGAACGAGATCGGCTGCCCGCTCGCGTCGACGCGCAACCGGACCGGCCACGGGCCGACGAACGGCGACGTCGGGCCCTTGTGCAGGTAGCGCGGCTGCGAGAGCTGCTGGAGGTAGAGCGCCGTGAGACTCGCGTTGACCGTGAGGTCTGCGTTCAGCCACGTGGGCCACTGCGTCGTCAGGCTCCAGTCCCAGTTGATGTAGCTGAACTCGCGGATCACCGGATGTGCGTCGAGAAACCCGAAGAACGGCTGGAACCACGCGTTCCAATACGCCTGTGCATTGCCGGCCGCCATGATGCCGAGCCCCTTCGCCGTGCACTCGGCGATCATCACCGGCTTCTTGCGCCGCCAGGCGAACGCGCACAGCGCGAGCGAGTTCGAGTGGCTCGAGCCCGGCGGGCTCGCGCCGCTGAAGTTCGAGGCGTCGAACAGGTCGAGACCGATCCAGTCCACGTACTCGTCGCCCGGGTACCAGAGCCCGTTGCCCTGCGCATCGAACGTGTCGAACGTGCTGTAGCCGGCTGCGGCGATGCACCAGACGAACGCGACGTTGTCGGCGTTCTCGCGCCGGAACACGTCGACGACGTGGCGCCACGCGGCAGGGAAGACGGTCGGCGAGTAGGCGTTCCAGCCATTGGCGATCTCGACGCCGGGCCGCGCGAAGTTCGGCATGCTGTAGCCGGCGAAGTCGCGCGCCATCTGCGTGATCTCGGCGTCGTAGGCCCCGGCCACGACCGCCGCGTCGGGCAGGATGTCGATGCCGACCTCCGGGACCTTGCCGGTCGCCGCGACCGACCCGAGGTAGCTCAGGAACCGCGCACGTGGATTGCGCGGGCTCGTCAGGTAGAGCGACAGCGTCAGGTAGGTCTTGTCGATCGCGGGCGCGAGCGCCACGCCCATCGCCGCCTCGTACTGGGGCACGCGGTTGAACGCGGCGGTCGAGAAGGACTCCTGGCCGACGCCGTGCAGGATGCGACCGGCGGTCGGCTCGAACCGCGCGCCGAACTGTGCCGGTGCCAGGCCACAGGCGAGGAGCGCGGCGGCCGCCGCACGGAGCGGGGAGCGGTTCATCGGACTCCCAGCGTCGCGCGCGGCGGGGCGGCCGTCGAGTGGGGAAACCATCGCGGTCAGCGCTGCAGGCGGTCGAGGAGCGCGCGCGCCTCGGTGGCGACGAGATCGTCGTCGTGCACGGCGCTGACTGCGCGCACCTGCTCGATCGCGCGGTCCCGGTCTCCCGGCGCACCGGCTGCCGCCCAGGCCTCGGCCTGCAGCAGCAGCAGGCGGTGGCCCCAGTAGCGGTCGGCGACGAGGACGAGCGGCGTGCCGGGCGCGCAGGTCCTGCGCAGTCGCTGCCACAGCTCGTCGCAGCGCGACTGCAGCGTGGCGAGGTCGCCGGAGCGCAGTAGCTGCTCCGCGAGGCGGCATTCGAGCAGCTGCCAGCAGGCGTAGGAGTAGACCGTGAGTTCGGATGGGACCCATTCACCCCCATCGGTCCACCAGTAGTCGAACGCGTGTCGCAGCGTGCTTGCTCCCCCTTCGAGCTCGGCTCGAGCGTGGCTTGTTGCCGCCAGCATGTCCTCTGCACGAGTCATTTCCTGCCATGCGAGGAACGTCGCGAAGTTGTCGTCGCCCAGAAACAGGATCGCATTCTCGACCACATACCGGGCCCGCTCCAGATGGTGGTGACGCTCGGCAGGTTCGAGCTCGGCAAGCGCCGTGTGCAGACGGCATTGGGCGAGCGCCTGGAGTGTTACCAATGGAGCGAAGGTGATCCACAACGGCGGTAGGTGATCGAAGCCGCAAGCGAGCCGCTCCGGCAGCGTTCCGGCATCGACGTTCGGATCGTAGAGGACCCGCTCGAGCGCCTCGAGCTCTCGCAGCCCTCGACGGCACAGCGCGATCGCGCGCTCGCGCGCGGCATCGGCGACCGGCTGCTCCGCAAGCAGCAGGGCGACGCGTGCCTGGCATGCGCAGCCGAGCGCCATCCGCGCGCGGATCGCGTCGGGGACCGGGAGCTCGGATGCGAGGATCGCATTGACGCGGGCGATCACGTCATCGAGCCGCGCCGCGCGGCGGGCGTCGGCGACCGGCTCCTCGCTGGCCCAGGACGCGAGCTCCAGCTCGGTGATGGCGATCGCACGCCGCTCGGCATCGGTCGTCGCGCGCGCGTGCAGCGACCCGGCGATGCTGTGCGCCACGTCGTACAGCTCGCACTTCATCGCGAGCCGGCGGGCGAAGCTCAGCTCCCGCTCCAGCTCAGGTGCGACCTGGGCCGGCGCCATCGCGACGAGCGACGCCATGGCGAGCGCGGACCACGACCAGGACCACGACGACGGGTGCAGGGTCTGCACGGCGCGTTCTCCTCGCCTCGGCGCGGTGGTCCGCGGATCGGACACGCGCGTCCAGGGCGCTCGAAATGATACCCGGCGGTGCCACTCGGCACATTCCGGCGCGGGTCCGGGCCGCGTCGGCGGTGACCGGATCGGCGCGGGCGAGCAGTTGATCGACCTCGCGCAGGGAACGCTCGGCGTCGCCGGCCAGGAACGCCGCGCTGTCGACACGGTCGCGGAGCTGGGGGGCCGCTTGGGCGCAGGCGCTGCGCGGCTCCGGACACCGACGGCCGCGCGACGAACCGCGACGACCGCAACATCCGGATCCACCGCCGCAACGCGCGAGTCTCGCTGTGCTCGGCGACGCGGCGTGCCGGGGATCGATCGAGGTGCCGACCATCGCCGGCACCGGCGCCCCGACGTCCGGTCGCGTGTTCTATCCGCAGCTCGCGGACGCTCCGGCGCCGAGCGAATCGGCTGGATTCGCCTCGACCGACTCGCTCGCGACGACGTCCGGCCTGTGGCGGTCCTTGCTCAATGCAACAAACCGCCGATCGGCGCGGCGACGTGCCACGGGGACGACGCGAGATCGACGGCGTGCAGCCAGACGCCGAGCTCCCTCAACGCGGGCACGTTCGGGACGGTGGTCTGCAACGTGGCGACGCCCGAGGCACCGGCGACGAGCGTCGTGAACCAGGCGAATGGCGGCGGCAGCCAGGTCGTCTCGACGGTCACCGCCGGCGGTGAAGCCATCAGGTCGAGCGAGGCGAACACGAACAGCGTCGCATGCGGAACGGTCCGGTAGTCGACGCGCCACGGGCCACCGAGCAGGAGCGGCTGGGTCGCCGCGGCCAGGCCGATCAACGCGTCGGCCGCGGTCGGGCCGATGCTCGCCGCCGCGCCCGAACTCGGGACCAGCGTCGTGCGAGCCAGCCGCACGGGGCTCGCGCCCGTGTTGTGCAGCGCGTGGCCGCCGGGCGTGCAGGGGCCGCCGCCCGCGACCAGCACGCTGTCGGCGATCCAGGTGAGGTCCCCGCGGTTCGTGCGCACACCGTCGCCCGCTGGGTAGGCGCACGTGACGTTCGCGTCGCCGCCCTCGACCCGGCAGCGTACGAGGTGCAGAGACGAAGCGCTCGCGAGGATGCCGTCGCCGGGGTGGAGCCCGCCGTCGAACGTCATGTCGCTGCCGACGAACCTGCAGTCGACGGCGACGATGCCGGCGCCGACCGCGCGGATCGCGGGATTGGGAAACGCCGTGAGGCCCGCGTCGATGCTGCAGTCGCGCAGCGCGACCGATGCATCCTGGACGAGCAGCACTTCGGTCAGACCGAGCGCGCCGTCGAAGTCGCAGCTCTCGAATACGACCGTGCCGCTGGACACGAACGTCGAGGTGACGAAGAACGCTCCGAACGGATTGGTGAAGTCGATGTCGCGCACGCGCGCCGACTGCCCGGCAGGCACCGCGAACCAGGTCGTGAAGTTGGACGTGGGGATCGGCAGCGGCGCGACCGCGACGCTGGCCCCCGGCAGCGCAGCGATCGTGACGGCCTTGTCGCAGACGAACGGTCCGTAGCGGCCGCTGGCTACCCGGACGACGTCGCCCGGCGACGCCGCGGCGATCGCCGCGGTGATGTCCGGGAACCCGCCGGGCCCGACGAGCAGCACCGATTGCGCGGGGACCGGCAGCAACAGCACGGCCGCGGCGGCGGCCCAGCGCACGGCATCTTCACGCGCCATGGGCGCATGCTAATCCGACGCCGGGAGGTGGGACAGCCGGGCTCGGTGCTCGCTTCCCGCGGGGTGTCGAACCGCTGCGGAGGCGCGATACGTGTGCGCCGGCGTCGATCCGAGCGTTCGTTCGCCGCGATGCGCCTGACCTGCGTGCGGCTGCGACCGCGGCGGAGCGTGCGCGGGCCGTGGCGGCTCGCGCCGGTGTCCTCAACGAATGGTGAAGTCGATGGTGTCGCTGAAGCGGAGACCCCCCGGACAGGGTCCGCCGGTCGACGAGAAGCCTTGGACGGCCAGCCTCGCGCCCAGGAGGCCGTAGTCACACGGTATCGGCACCGCGAGACTCGCCGTTGCGACGACTCCGACGAGTGGTCCCGTGGGGTCGACGCCGAGCGGGCACGCAGCACAGAGGATCGGTGCCGCAGCGAGCGGGCCCCCGACCAGGAAGCCACCCTGGAAGGCGTTCACGTTCGATAGCGCGAACTCGATGCGGGCACCGAGGAACGGCTGCCCGCCTTCCTGGATGCCGAGCCCGCCACACCCCATGATGCGCCGCTGGAACCCGGAGCCCGGCTGCCGCCCTTCGTACAGTGTCCAGCGTATCGTGGCCGGCGTGGCTTGATCCTGGTATGCGATGCCGTAGTCGACGAGATCGCCGCCGCCACCGACTGCGCCGCACAATCGCACCTGTGCCGGACTGCCGGCGAGGGTCTGCGGCGCTTCCATGAGCACCATTCCGCTCGTGGTCGCTCCGAACGTCGCGACGGTGGCCACGGAGCCGCTTCGCGAGGTGATCGCGAAGCGGCAGCCGTCGGTTTCGTTCTGCAGTTCTGTGAGACCGAGGCCGAAGCTGCGGGTGAGGTTCGGTGGCGACATGGCCGCTCGCAGGGTCGCACCGAGCAGCCGGGCGCGGGCCTCCTGGGTCGTCAGGTCCTGGAAGGTGACCAGGAAATGCGGGCCGCCGGGGATCGCGAGGTCGGTCGCCGGCGAGGAGACGCAGGGGAAGCGGGTGTTGGCAGCGAAGGAGTCGATTCCGCCGCTCGGGGTCACGACCTGGGCGTTCAGGTCCACCGTGGCGGCGTGGAGATCGTGATTCGTCGCGGTAGTCTGCAACTCGTACACGAGCGCCCAGCGCGGTGTCGCCCAGGTTCCGTTCGCATTGGAGGAGCTCACGGCCACGTTGGCGAACCTCCCGTTCGGCAGGTCGGCGACGACGGTTGCCTGCAGCGCGACCGTGTTCAGATGCTGGTCGAACACCCGCGCGACGACATCAGCGTCGGTCGCGCTGTTCTGGCGGATCCAGGCGACACACCAGGGATGTGGTCCGAGGCCCTGGCCGGGATCTCCGCCGACGTCCGGGCTGTGGTTCTGGGCGATTGGCGACGCGTCGCTGAGCCGGATCAAGTTGGTTGCGACTGCTCCGGTGTTGCCATCGAGCGCCCGGCCCCAGACCTCCGAGGTGGAGGTGCTGCTGCTGTCCTGCTGCGAGACGACGAGGAAGCGTGCGGCCGCCTTGACCGCGGCCACGCGAGGCCGCACGTGGACGGCGGTCGTCGCCTCGACGGCCGCCAGGCTGCCAGGGATGAAACCCTGTGCGTCGTGCAACTCGGAGACGATGTCGGAGTCGCGGCTGGAGAACGCCCGCTCGTAAGCGATCAGGTACCTCCCGCCCGGGTGCAGCACCGCGATGTCCGGGTCCGAGTAGATGCTGCCCTGGCTCACGTTGAACTGTGGGTGGCTCCGGATCACCGGGTCGATCACGAGCTCGGTGCCACGGCGCATCGCGGCGGGGACGTGCAGGCGTAGCAGGTTCCCGTCCCGCTCCGTCGTGATCGGCTGGCGCCGAACACCGTCGACGACGAACGCTGCGCCATAGGACACGGTTCCCTGGTCGTTCCGCCACGCAATGCCGTCGTTCGATTGTGCCGGGTCGAGGCCGGTCGTCACCTCGATCGAGACCGTGAGGTCCCCAGGGCGATCGCAGCGCACCACGAAGCGCTGCTCGACCTCGTCGAGCCCGAGCAGGTAGATCTCGTCAACGGGACCGCGGGCCAAGGTCACGCGGAGGTCGCCCCGCGACACGCTCGCCTCGGCAGGAAGCGCGAGTGGTTCGGCTGCGATCGTGACCGCACGGAGGGCGAACCGCAGCGGGTAGTTCGCCGGTGCATCCGCTCCGAAGAACGGAACGTACTCGAATCCCCGCGCGTCGAACGCGGCCTTGTAGCTCTCCGCGAGCGCCCAGATCCTCCCATCGCCCGGCTCGTCGACGAGCACACGCTCGAGGCGGCGGTGCGACTCGGCGACGGGGATCGCTGCGGGTCGGTCGAGGTCCGTGGCCGATCGCGGGTGCTGGGCCGCGGCGAAGGGGAGAGTGAGCGAGGCGAGAAGCAGCGAACAGCTGGGCGTGGCGCGCATGGCGGTCGGACCGGTCGATCGGTTGATGGAGCTGATCCCGGCAACGACCGCGTGCGGCAGGTGTGACGCCCATTCGCGGGGTTCCGCACGACTCTTCTCACCGCGCCGTCGCCGCGGTCCTGATCGAGTCGCCGCCGGCTCTCCTCGGCCCGGCGCGGGCGTCGACACCGTGTCGTGGGGTGCGATGCTCGACCAGCGGTGTGGCCGCGCGACCGCGTCACTGGCCGAGCAGCATCTGCAGCCCGTCGCTGAGCGTCGCGAGGTTGAGCAGCTGACCGTTCGGGTCGAGCGTCACGTACTGACCGAACAGCTGCACGCCCGCGAGCGCCGGATCGTTCGGGATCGGGAGCGGCGTGACGGCGCGTCCGCTCACGTCGGTCGCGGTCGTGCCGAGGTCGAGCAGCGGGAAGCCGAGCAGCAACCGGCAGCCGCCGATCGGCGTGTTGCTCGGGAAGAACGACACGTCGAGCACGGTGGCCGACAACCCGAGCGCGTTCGTCAGCTCGACCGCGAACGCGGAGTTGCCGAGCTGCGGCGTGCCGATGCCGTCGATCGCCGGCACGCGGTTGCTCGTGCCGCGGCAGCCGATGCCGTACTTCTGCACGTACGCGACGACGCCGCCGCCGATGCGCAGGATCCACGGCTCGCGTCCGTTGATGCCGTCATCGGCCCAGAACCAGATGTCGGTGCCGAGCGGTGTGAACTCACCGATCTCGACCGCACCGACGCCGGCCCACGGACCGAGCTTGCCGACCTGGCGCGTGCCGGCGGCCGTGCCGTCGGACAGCCAGACCTGCAGGCCGTCGCGCCCGTCGGATGCGACGAACACCGCGAGGCCGAAGCCGGGGAGCGCGCGCATCGTGCCGGCCACGACACCGTCGGGAGCCCCGGCGTAGATGTCCTTCACCATGACGGTCCCGCCCAGCGTGCCGTCGGAGTGCCACAGCTCGCGACCGTGGATGGTGTCGTCCGCGGTGAAGAACACGTCGGTGCCGACCGCGACGATGTCCTGGATCGCGCCGCTGCCGTTGCCCGCGACGATGTCGGACACGCGGCGCGTGCCCGCGGCCGTGCCGTCGCTGAAGTAGAGCTCGTAGCCGAAGCCGTTCGACTCGTTGGCGAGGAACGCGCAGCCGCCGCCACCGAGCGGCGTCAATTGCGACGGGTTGCCGCCCGGGCTACCCGCGACGAGGTCGGCGACGAGCACCGTGCCGGCCGGTGTCCCGTCCGTCTTCCACAGCTCGCGACCGTTCGCGGGCGTCGACGGTGCGAAGTAGGCGACGATCCCATCGGAGACGATCTCCGAGATGCCCGGACTTCCGGTCCCTGGCTGCAGGTCGACGAGCAGCGACGTCCCGGCGGGCGTGCCGTCGGTCGTCCATAGCTCCTGACCTTCGTTCGGCGACGTGGCCCGGAATACCGTGCGGGAGCCGGCCGGTGTGAAGAGGCCCGGCGTCGACGAGGCGGTCGCGGGGTAGATGTCGGCGAGCTCCAACGTTCCCGCTGCCGTGCCATCGCTGACGAACGGCTCTCGACCGTCGGTCACGATCGCGGAGAAGAACAGCCGTCCCTGGCTGACCGCGAGCTCCAACGGATTCGACGACGCGACGCCAGGGCGCACGTCGACCCCGATGCGCGTACCCGCGACGGTGCCATCGCAGCGGACCAGCTCGAGCCCGTAGGTCGACAGCAGCGCATTGCACCACAGCTCACCGTTCCAGCTGAGGATCTGCGAGGGAATCGTTCCGCCCGGACCCAGGTCGATGATCGACGTGTTCGGTGCGGTGCCGTCGCTGACCCAGAACTCCGGACCGGTGGCGCCATCGTTCGCGGAGAACACCACGCCGTTCGCGGTCGTCGTGAACCCGGTCGGCAACGAGTCGCCCTGCGGCAGCGCCAGGTCTGCGATCGGTCCGGTCCCGGCGATCGTCCCGTCGGACACGAACAGCTCGCGTCCGAGAGTCGGCGAGTAGGCCGCGAACATCACACGTGCGCCGACGACGCCGAAGTCGGACGGCGAAGACCCTGTGACACCCGGTTCGAGGTCGACGAGGAGACCGGTGCCCGCGGGCGTGCCGTCGGTGAAGTACAGCTCGGCGCCGAGCGTCGGCACGCTGGCGCGGAACACCGCACCGCCGAACGCCGCGGTCAGGTCGGCCGGCGAGCTGCCGGTCGTCCCGGCGAACAGATCGGCCAGCAGCGTCGTGCCGGCGACCGTGCCGTCGGTCACCCAGGGCTCACCACCCACCGCCGGGTCGTACGGCGTGAACACGATGGCTCCGTTCGCGATCCGTGTGAGCTGCGTCGCCGTCGAGCTCGCGCTGCCCGGATTCACGTCGCGTAGCAGGAACGTACCCGCCGCGGTGCCGTCGCTGACCCACGGCTCGCCGCCGTGCGTGCCGTCGTCGGCGAGGAAGACCACACGGTGGTCGAGCGCCACGATCGTCGTGATGTTCGACGTCGTCGCGCCGGGGTTGAGATCGACAACGAGTGACGTGCCCGCGGGTGTGCCGTCCGACACGAACAGCTCGCGCCCGGTGCCGCTCGAGTTGCCGACGAAGAACAGCCGGTTCTGCGCGACGGTCAGGTCCGACGGATTCGAGTTGTTGCTGCCCGGCCACACGTCGACGGCGAGGCCGGTCCCCGCCGCCGTGCCATCGGTCGACGCGAGCTCCGCACCGACCATCGGCATCGACGCCGAGAAGTACAGCCGCGAACCGAACACGGCCAGCGACGTAGGGCTCGACGAACCGACACCCGGCAGCAGATCCGCGACGACGTGGGTGCCGCCGACCGTGCCGTCCGACACCCACAGCTCACGGCCGAGTGTCGGGTGGACGGCCGCATAGTAGAGCCTGCCCTGGAACTCGGTCAGTCCGTTGGGGCTGCTGCTGCCGTCACCCGGGACGGCGTCCGCGAGCAGGATCGTGCCCGCCGCCGTCCCGTCGGTGCGCCACAGCTCGGTGCCGAGCCCCGGGATCGAGGCGACGAAGAACACGAAGCTGCCGGCGCGCGTCAACGACGACGGATTCGACGACGTCGTTCCGGGACGCAGGTCCTTCAACGGGAAGGTGCCCGCACCCGTGCCGTCGGATCGCCACAGCTCGATGCCGTGGCCGTTCGTCGCGGTGAAGATCGCGACCCCGTTGAGGTCGACGAAGTTCTTCGGCGAACCCGACGGCTGCGCCGTCGACGGAGGGCGGATGTCGCGGACGAGGGTCTGCCCCGGCAGCACGATCGACAGCAGGACCGCGAACAGCGGTGGCAACGAAACGAGGCGGGCGGTCTTCATCGTGAGGACGGCCAGAGCGCGGGGTATTCGACGTCGCATCGGGTCGCGCGGGAAGCCCCGCCGTCGACCGCTCCCGCATTGGGGCGGCGGCCGTCATCCGCTTCTGCGTCGAACGGGACGGGGCCGGTCCCCGCGCCGCACCCGTCCGCGCCGCCGCCGATCGTCAGGTCGCCGAGCGCTGGAAACCGCGGTGCCGGCGCAACCTCCGGCGCGCACCGCGCGCGTTTCCGCAGGTGCCGGTGCGAGCACGGACCCTGCAACGGCCCGGGTGCGCTCACCGCGGTCGGCACACCGCTGCGCGCGAGAGCGACGGCGGTCGCGCTGGTCGACGAGCATGCGCGGCGTTCGGGCCGTCAGGCGTTCGTTCGTCCAGAAGTCGTCGACCGAGTAACAGTCATGCTCGCCGCACAGCGCCGTAGCCGACGACGAGCGTCGGCAGGTAGCCGGTGCGGCTCGCGGCCGACAGCGACAGGACGCCCTCGTACCCGGACGCGAATGACAACGAGTGTTCGATGGCGGTGGGGCCGTCGACGATCGTCGACAGGTCGTGGACGATCGCGCTGTCGTCCTCGGGGGCGACCGTCATCGCGATCTCCCGTTCGGCGATGATGATCTACCGCCGACGGTCGCGGCGCGGCTGGTCGTCGCTCATCTCGCTCGACGCGCCGTCGCCTGCCGGCGGCGCAGGTGGCTCAGCGCGTCGTCGAGCACTCCTCGCCGTGCACCGTGACGACCTTCGCCCCGACGAGCGCGAGATCGGTCGACGGGAGCGTGTCGAGCGTGTCAAGGTGCTACTAGCGCAACGCCGGTGGTGCCGTGACGGGTTCGAGAGCCCGGGAGCCCCGGACCGCGGCAGTGCAACGAGGCCGGATCGCGGAGATCTCGCTGACCGCAGGCCGTCCGTGGGCGCGAAGGGCAGACCTTCGGTGTGACGCGACCTCGGATCCGATCGCGACGGAGTGCGTCGACCGTGTTCAGTCGAGCCACGAGCGCGTTCCGTCCGGCGGCGCAGCGGAGCTGCAGGCGACCAGCTTCCAGATCGGCGACATCCGGGTGACGAGGACCCATAGTCCCGTCACGGTGAACGACATCTACTTCGCACGCGAGAGGGGCATCGAAGTTGAGCCCTTCGACAGGTCTGGCGGCTCCCTCATGTTCGGCCACCCCCATGGTCCGACCGGGCCGGCCTCATTGCCGAGGGCATCTAGGAAGCGTTCCTGCACGGCGGCGGCCATCTGCTCTTCGCAGACGGCGCCGCCGGCGACACCGGCGCCGACTCCGCCGCCGCCCTCGTGCGCGGAGTGCCGGCGCAGGGCGGCGAAGACCCGACCGCGTGTGGCTGCGATCGTACGCATCACCGGCTGGGAAGCAGGGCTCCGGAAGGTCAGCGTGACGAGGGCCGTTGACGAGTACTCCCACCTCGGTCTGGCCGCATCGGCAGCGTGCACGGACCGGCTGCTCGAGGGGGTCGTCGACGCAGCGATCCCCGATACTCGGACGGCACCCCGATCGGTCAGGTAGATGGCGGCGCCAGGTGCGATCGCGCTGATCGTGGACGACACTGGGTAGCCTGGCCGATCACCCGACCACGCGCTGTCCGCACGGTGGGTGCTGTAGCGTGATGGGCGTCGGCTACGTCTGTGCAGCCTCCCATTGCGCCGCAGCAACACGAGAGCCAGGCAAGCCAGCGAGCCACCCGTGAAGCACAAGCGCGTCGTCGTCACCCACTACGGCGGGCCCGAGACACTGCTGGTCGTGGAGGAGGAATGCCCCGAGCCGAAGTGCCACGAGGTGAGGGTGAGAGTGCTGGCCGCCGGCGTGTCCTTGCCCGACGTACTGGCGCGCGAGGGCGTTCACCCCGAGACCCCGCGGCCACCCTTCACGCCGGGATGGGATCTGATCGGCGTGGTCGATCGGCTCGGTGACGGAGTCACCGGCATCGAGCCGGGCCAGATCGTCGCCGCGATGCCGATCAGCGGCGCCTACGCGGAGTTCGTCTGCCTGGCGCAGAATGAGCTGGTTCCGGTTCCATCCGTGCTGGACCCGGCGGAAGCGGTCAGCCTCGTCCTGAACTACGTCACCGCCTACCGGATGATGCACCGCTGTGCCAAGGTCCGACCGGGCCAGCGGGCGGTCATCCACGGCGCCGCCGGCGGAGTCGGGTCAGCCCTGCTGCAGCTGGGGCGCATTGCCGGCTTGGAGATGTACGGCACCTGCTCGTCGCGAGGGGCATCGACCGTCTCCGACCTCGGCGCCGTCCCGATCGACTACCAGCAGCAGGACTACGTCCAGGAAGTTCGCCGCCTCAGCGGCGACGGCGTGGACGTCGTCTTCGACCCCATCGGCGGCAGCCACCTCTGGCGTGCCCGCGCGGCTCTGCGTCGCGGCGGAAGAGTGGTCGGCTACGGTCTGTCCACCTCCCTGCGTGGGCAGGGCCTGACGTCCAGTCGCCCCGGTCGTCGCCGGCGTTTCCGGGGAACCGCCCGCTTCGTCCTCTACATCGCCGGCGGCTGGCTGCTCCCGGGCCGGAGGCGCGTGGTTCCCTACAGCATCCAGTGGTTCAAGCGGCTGCGGCCAGCGCTGTTTCGCCAGGACCTGACCGCGCTCTTCGGCCTGCTGCAGGAGCAGAGGATCAAGCCGCTCATCGCGCGGCGCTTGCCACTCACCGAGGCGAGGGAGGCGCATGAACTGCTCGGCAGGGGCGGCGTGATCGGCAAGCTCGTGCTCCTCACGGGCGGGCCATCGCTCGCATGCGGTGGGACGTGACCCCGGCGTGCACGGAGTACGCCGCGCGGCGGGGCGGAGCGAGACGTCGCTGACGGCCGCCGGCCGCGGCGGCGATGATCGCCGGTCACCCAGGAGACGACGGCATGTCGTTTCGAAGCCGTTCTGTCGTGGTCGCGCGCCTGGCGAGCACCAAGGCCTGCAGAGCACCGCGGGATGCTCGTCCGCGAGAGACGAATTCCATGGGGCCCGTTCTCGCGCCGCCGCCGTTCTCGGCGGACGAGATCCACGCCGGCTGCCCGGTGGGCCGGCGTGTCGAGTGCCGTATCGACGAGAGCGGCCAGACGACGGTGCTCCACGCTCTCGCCTTCGTGGACAACGACGAGGCGGGTGCCGAGGTCGAGAGCCCGGATGGCCGACGCAGACCGCAGGTCGCTCGCCCTGACCGGCCGGATGCGAGCCGTCTGGTGAGCTGCAGGGGCACGCTTCCTTCCCGGTCCAGACGACGATCGTATTGGAGCCGTGCCCGACGCCCACTGGCAGCCACCGGTGCTGGTATTACGAAGTGCGCGACGAGGGTATCGGCCAGGCGCGCACCCGCCACTACGTTTCCAGGCCGATACGCGTCCCGTCGTCGAGCGTCCTGGACCGGACCTTCCAATGACCCGGTGGGCGGCGCTGTCGTCCGCGTCCGAGCGCCATCGACCCGGCGCTGGTCGGTGAGCTGGTCGTGGTTGCCCGCGGCGACCTGGGCCGGCGCCATCGCGACGAGCGACTCCATGGCGAGTACGGACCACGACCATCATGGGGAGCGCAGCCCATGCACGGAACGCTTTCCGCGCCCAGGATGCTCTGAGCGGCACGCAGCGGTCCAGCTCACCACATCTCGGCGAGGTTGCGGGTCGCGTCGGCGTGCGCGGGCTCTCGTCGCAGCGCCTCGCGGAACGCGCGGCGGGCGCCGGCGACGTCGCCGAGCTCGTGCAGCGCGACACCGAAGCTGTTGAACGTGTCGGCGTCGGCGTCGGTGCAGCGTGCGGCCCGCTCGAACGCGCGGGCGGCCTCGCTCCAGCGGTCGAGGCCGATCAGCACGAGGCCCCGTTTTTCGTGCCAGACGCGCGCATCGGCGGCGATCGGATCGGTGCTGGCCAGCAACTGGTCGAACTCCCGCAGCGCACGCTCGGCGTCGCCGGCCAGGAATGCCGCGCTGCCGACGCGGTCGCGGAGCTGGGGGTCCGCGGGGCGCAGGCGCAGCGCGGCCGCGTATGCGGCGACGGCGTCGGCGAAACGGTCGGCCCGCAGCAGGCGGTCGCCGCGCTCGCGCAGTGCCGTCACCAGCAGCTGCTCCTCGGCCGCGTCGTCGTCCGGAGCCGGCTCCGCCGGAGACGGAGCCGGGGCGCAGACGTCGCGCGGATCGCAAGATGCGAGTCGCCGGTCGGTGCGCAGGGGGCCGCTCCGCGCCGCGCGCTCCAGCACGCCCTCGAGCTCGTGGGCGTGCCGCTCCGGGTCGAAGCGCGCCGCCACGGCGAGCCCGGCATCGCGAAGCTGGCCGCGCAATCCTTGATGGCACGCGGTGAGCGTCAGCGCCTCGGCCATCTCGTGCACGTTCTGCGGCTCGACGAACAATGCGTAGTCGGAGCGGCCGGGTGCATAGCCGCGGAAGCAGGGCACGTCGGTCAAGACGCAGGGCACACCGCTGGCCATCGCCTCGACGGCGGGGGGGAAGAAGCACTCCTCCGCACCCGTCGACGTCCCGAGCAGCACGTCGAGGCCGTGGTAGATCGCGCCCATCTCGTCGTGCGGCACCCGCACGTGCCATTCGGTCGGCACGCCGAGCGCCGTTTCTTCCGCGTCGGGCTCGAACGCCGAGACGCGCACGAGTCGCAATGCGAGCCCTGATTGTAATGCCAGCCGGCAGGCCTCGACGCCGCTGCGGATCCCCTTCCAGCCGACGCTCCAGGGCCCGACGATGCCGACGCGCGTGACCGCGCCGACGGGACGCGGTGCGCTCGCGGGTCGGAAGCGATCCTGGTCGATCGCGTAGATGATCTCGTCGACTGGTCCGGCACCGTGCTGCCTCAGCAGCGAGGCGAGGTGCGGGGCGATCGCGACCTTGTGGGCCGGTAGCCGGTAGGCGGCCTCGGCGCGCGCGCGCAGCGCGGGGTCCTGGATGCCGAGTGGCTCGTAGTCCTGGCAGTACTGCACCGGTGCGCCACGGCCGGAGCGCACCGCGCTCGGCACCGTGGTCCAGGACGTCGCGACCACGGCGTCGCAGGGCGGAATCGTGTCGGCGTCGAACGCCGCGACCTGCCGGCGCACGCACGCCGAGCCGGCGGCCGGCTCGGGGCGGTCCTTCTGCAGCACGAGGACGTCGTGGCCGCGCGCCGCGAGGCGCTCGGCGGCGTCCAGGGCGCGGAGGACGCCGGCCGACGGGGGAGCGGCGGATTCGAGTAGCCAGACGATGCGCATGGGATCGGGGGCGCACTCGCGCTCCCGTGTCATCGGCTTCTCGGTGCCGCGGAGTGAAGTCCGAGTGGCCGGCGGCCCGATCCGGGCGGCCGGGTCGGGTGGGCCTCCGCCGCGTCGCCGGATCGGTCGGGCTCCTCTTTACCGGCGCACGCCGCGCGTCGACGATCTCGCGCCCGATCTGCGGCGCGTGGTGGGCGGTAGGCAGCCGGCGCGCCGCGCGCGGGATCGCTCCGACCTCGATGGCCGACTCCGACGAGCTGTTCGACCTGTTCGACGCCGCGCTCGCGCTGCCCGCCGCCGCGCGCGCCGCGTTCCTCGCGGAGCGCTGCGCCGACCGGCCCGAGCTGCGCGCGGAGCTCGCTTCGCTGCTCGCGCATGCGGATCGCCGTGGTGGGCTGCTCGACCGGCCGCCACCGATCCCGCGCGAGCTGGGGGCCGGACAGCCCCCGGCCGAGGTCGGCCCGTACCGCCTCGTGGAACGGCTCGGTGCGGGTGGCTTCGGTGACGTATGGCGCGCGGAGCAGTCCGAGCCCATCGCGCGTACGGTCGCGGTGAAGCTGATCCGCCAGGGCGTCGCCTCCGCGCAGGCCCTGGCGCGGTTCGCCGTCGAGCGGCAGGCGCTCGCGCTGCTGGCGCACCCCGGGATCGCGCGTATCCACGACGCCGGGACCACCGCTGATGGCCAGCCGTGGTATGCGATGGAGCTCGTCGACGGGCCGACGATCACGGACTTCGCGCGACGCTACCGGCTCGGACTGGCGGACCGCGTGCGACTCGTCGTGCAGGTGTGCGACGCGCTGCACCACGCTCACGAGCGCGGCATCGTGCACCGCGATCTCAAGCCGTCCAACGTGCTCGTGCAGGGTGACTGCGACCGGGCGCAGCCGAAGCTGATCGATTTCGGGATCGCGAAGCTCCACGAGGCCGACGCCGCCTGGCAGACCCAGGACGGGCAGATCGTCGGCACGCCCGCCTACATGAGCCCGGAGCAGGCGCGCGGCGACGTCGACGCCGTCGATGCGCGCACGGACGTGCACGCGGTCGGCGTGCTGCTGTTCGAGCTGGTGACCGGCACCGTGCCGTTCGAGCCGAAGTCGACGGACGCGTCGGGCCTGCTGGCACTGCAGAGGCGGATCTGCGAGGACGAACCCCCGCGACCGTCCATGCGCATCGTGGAGCGTTCACGGGAGCCGAGCTACCGACCGCCGGTGCTCGCGCGGGCGGTGCGCGGAGACCTCGACTGGATCGTCCTGAAGGCATTGAGCAAGGCGCGCGCGTTGCGGTATGCGACTGCCCGCGAGCTCGAGATCGACCTCGGCCGGTTCCTCGTCGACCAACCGGTCACCGCCATGCCGCCGAGCCGGATCTACCGGCTGCGCAAATGGCTGCAGCGGCACCGGGCGGTGGCGGCGGCGGCCGGGCTCGCGGTGCTGGTCGGAGTGGTCGGGGCGATCGCGACGATCGAGAACCGTGCGCGCGCCGAGCGCTCGGAGCAGACGGTGCGCACGGAGGCGCGCAAGCTGACCGAGGTCACGATGTTCCTGCGCGATCTGCTGGCGCACGCCGATCCGGAGCAGAGTCCCGGGCACGACGTGACGGTGACCGAGCTGCTCGACACGGCCGAGCGGCAGCTTGCTGCAGGCGTCGCTCCGGAGGTGGAGACCGCGCTGCGCTACACGATCGGGCTCAGCTACCGCGGGCTCGGACGACCCCTCGATGCCGAGCGCAACCTGCGTCGCGCCCTCGAGCTCGCCGATCGCACCGCGGCGCCCGAGGGTGGCGAGGTCCGGCGTGAGCTCGGTCTGCTGTTCATGGCGGCCGGCCGCCGCTCGGAGGCAGCGGGGCTCTTCGAGCGCGCCCTCGAGCTCGCCGGCGACGACCCGGTGCCGCGGCTGCTCGCGCACGACGCGCGCGGCCTCCTGCGCGCACAGCAGGCCGACTACGCCGGCGCGATCGAGGACTTCCGCGCCGGGCTCGCGATCGCCGCGCGCTGCGACCCGGACCCCGGCATCGTCACCGCGCTGTGGCTGCATCTGGCGGATGCTCTCGACGGGCAGGGGCGCTACGGCGAGGCGGGCGACGCCCTCGCGGAGGCGCGCGCGCTGGCGGTCGCGGCGGGAGACGTGGGCCGCCCGCTGCTGCTGCAGGTGGACACGGCGCGGATCCGGAGGTTCCTGCGTGACGATGCCCCGGACCGCGCGCTCGAGTGCGCCCAGGACAGCGTCCGCATCGCCGAGCGGATCTATGGACCGCGCCATTTCGAGGTCGGCTTCTACCGGTGCAGCAATGCGGAGGTGCTGCAGGCGTGCGACCGGCTCGTCGCCGCCGAGGACGAGTTCCGGGCCGGGATCGGGATCCTGCACGACGCTCGGCCGGAGGGATCGATCAGCGAGGCGCACGCGCTGGGCAATCTCGGTTGGACGCTCGCTCGACTCGAACGCCACGACGAGGCCGAGTCGATGCTCAGACAGGCGCTCGAGATGACGCGCCGGCTCCTCGGTGCGGACCATCCCGATGTCGCGTCGTGTCTGCGCGATCTGGCGAAGGTGCTGCGCGCGCGTGGTGCCAACGTGGAGGCCGAACAGGCGTGTCGGGAGGCGTTGGCGATCCAGCGCGACAAGCTCGGTAGCGGGCACCTGCACGTCGCGGCCACGCTGCACGCTCTCGCGCTGGCGCTCATCGCCCAGGAGCGGGCGGCGGAAGCCGCCGATCAGCTCGAGGAGGCGGTCCGGATCGGCGCCGCGCAGCTACCGGACGCGCATCGCGATCTCACCGAGTTCCGCATGCGGCTCGGCCACGTCTACGTGCAGCTCGGGCGCTACGACGAGGCGCGCGCCCTGCTCGAGAGCTGCTACGACCTCGTCGTGAAGACGGCCGGTCCGGACGACCGTCGTGCGGCGATCTGCGCCGCGGCCATGCTCCGCGTGGCGCGCGCGACCGGGGACGACGCACTCGCGGCGCTGTGGGAGCCACGCGCGGCGCGCTGAGCACCCCTCGCGTCACGACGACCGCATGGCGGTGCGCTTGACGCGCGATGGCCGGTCTCGATGATCGCGACCGTCATGCCCGCGTCCCTCGCGCACCTGCTCGAGTCGTGCGCCGACCGCGTGCTGTTGCGCGTCGTCGCGGGGAGCCGCGCCTACGGTCTCGCGACCCCGCACAGCGACACGGACGAGCGCGGTGTGTTCGCGCTGCCCGCCACCGACTACCTCGCGCTGACGCCGCCGGCCGAGCACCTGCAGGACGAGCGGGGCGACGTTGTCTACTTCGGGCTACGGAAGTTCCTGGCGCTGGCGACTGCGGCGAACCCGAGCGTGCTCGAGATGCTGTTCGCACCCCCGGACACGGTGTTGCAGGTCGCTGCTCCGATCCGGCTGCTGCTCGACCGGCGGTCGATGTTCGTCACCCAGCGCTGCGTCGAGAGCCACGTCGGCTACGCGCGGGCCCAGATCCAGCGCGCGCGCAGCGTGAACAAGTGGGTCAACAATCCGCAGCCGCAGGCTCCGCCGCGGCGCGAGGACTTCTGTTCCGTCGTCGACGGGCCGTGGCCGGGGCAGGCCGGCGAAGCGATGCCGATGCGCCCGCGGCCGCTCGCGGACGCCGGTATCGATCTCCGGCACTACCATTGCGCGGCGCTCGAGCGGGTGCCTCGCACCTATCGCCTCTACTGGTACGGGCAGAGCGCCAAGGGGGTGTTCCGGGATGGCAACCTCGTCTGCGAGTCGATCCCTGCCGCCGACGAGCATGCGCGCCTGCGCGGGCTGTTGATCTACGACCGCGACGCATTCGAGAGGGCGCAGACCGACCACCGGCACTACTGGCAGTGGCGTCACGCCCGCAACGAGGCGCGCTGGCGGACCGAGTGCGCCGACGAGATCGACTACGACGCCAAGAACATGATGCACACGTTCAGGCTGTTGCTGTCGGCCGAGGCGATCCTCGCGCACGGCGAGCCGCGCGTACGGTTCGATGGTCCCGACCGCGACTTCCTGCTGCGCGTGCGCGCTGGCGGATTCCGCTTCGCGGAGCTGGTCGAGCAGGCCGAGCAGCAGGTGCGCGTGCTGGAGGGATCGTCGCGCCTGCGCGCATTGCCGGCCGCACCCGAGCCAACGACCGTCGATCGGCTGTTGCAGGAAGTCACCGCGGACTGGGAGGCGGGTCGTGCGTGAAGCGATCCTGCGCGCACTGGAGGCCATCGAGGCCGAGCATTCGGTGCGGGTGTTGTACGCGTGCGAAGCCGGCAGCCGCGCCTGGGGCTTCGCGTCGCCGGACAGCGACTACGACGTGCGCTTCGTCTACGTGCACGAGCTCGACTGGTACCTGCGTGTGAGACCGGGCAGGGACAGCCTGTCTCGCATGCTGCCGGGGGACCTCGATCTGGCGGGCTGGGAGCTACGCAAGGCCCTGTCGCTGTTCGCCGGCTCCAATGCGACGCTGTTCGAGCACCTCGGCTCCGACATCGTGTACCGGGACGAGCGGAACTTCGCGGCGCGGTTGCGCGAGCTGCTGCCGTCGTTCTTCGACCCGATCGCTGCCGGTCACCATTACGTCGGGCTCGCCTCGCGCATCCATGGCGAGCACCTGCAGGGCGGGCACGTCATCCTGAAGAAGCTGTTCTACGTGCTGAGACCGCTCGCCGCGTTCCGCTGGATCGAGCTGCACGGGACGATGGCGCCGACCCGCTTCGACGCGGTGCTGCGCGGGATCGATCTCGGCACCGACCGGATCGGCCAGGTAACCGAACTCCGCAGACGGAAGGTCGCCCTCAGCGAGGCCGGCGCAGTGCCGCTCGACCCAGCGATCCACGCCTGGATCGGCGAGTGGCTGGAGCGGAGTCGCGCGGCGGCAAGGTCGCTGCCCCGGCGCGGTGGCGACCTGGCCGCGCTCGACCGCCTGCTCGCGGAGCTGGTCCGCGGGTAGGAGTGCGCGAGGCGTGCGGGGCGCGGCGACGGTACCGGATCCCGTCGCCAGTTCCGGCGTTCGCCGGAAGTCGCTGCCAAAAAGTGGCTTGCACGAGAAGTCCAAGATCTCTTCGCGACTGCCTTACGGAATCTTGATCGAGTCTTCATGATTCGGCCCGCCAGGGCGGAGCCGAAGGCATGCACACCATCAAGAAGCTGTTGATCCTGCTCGCGGAGGGGCTCGGGCTCGTCCTCCTGCTCGCGTTGAGCTTCCACTGGGCCCACCTGTCCGTCGACGGCGTGGGCCAGCGCGTCCCGCCGGCGGCGACCGCCGGCCGCTGAGCGGCGGATCGTGCCGTCGCCGGGGCCGCAGCGCCGGGGCGCGTCAGCGCGGCCCGTCGCGCGCCAGCCGGACGGCGTGCCGGAGCAGGGCCGCACCGGGGCGCACCTGGAGCGGCTCGGGATCGTGGAGCTGCAGGCGGATGCCGCCGGGCAGCTCGGCCACGGCCGCGAAGCGGAGCTCGCCCGGCGGCACCCCCTGCAGGTCGAGCTCGCGGCCGCCCGGATCGACGACCTCCGACCAGTTGCCGTACCGCAGCTCGACGCGCAGAAGGCGCGCGTCGCCGCCGAGGTCGTGGTGCAGCGTGGCCACGACGCGGCTCGGGAGCAGCGGCGACAGGTCCAGCTCGACGCACTCCGCGCGCGGTCCGTCGGCCGGCACGTCCCAGGTGGTCAGCAGCACGCGGGCCCCGGGCCGCCCCTCGAGCTCCGCCGCGACGAGCCAGCGGCCCGCGGGGAGCGACGGGATCTCGAAGCGGCCATCGTCCCCGATCCGGAGCGGCTCGGTCGCGGTGCCGAGCCGCCACGGCTCGCCATCGGGCCCGAGCGACTCGCTCGTCAGGGTCAGCGTCAGGCGCGGGCGTGCGGCCGGGCCGGTCGCTGCCGCGCTCCCGATGCGCCCGGTGCCGGAATCGCGCGTCTCCGCGAGGCGATCGAGCACGTCGTCCGGAACGACGCGGCCGCGCTGCATGGGACCGCGGGGCACGGTGACGACCAGCGGCTCACCGGGGTGCCACGCGAGGTCGTGCAGGTGCGCCTCGGGATGTGCGCCACGCACGCGCAGGCTCAGCCGGTCGCCGCCGTCGGCGCGCCAGACGAGCGCGCAGCGGCCGGCGGCGTCGGTCGTCGCGGTCGCCGCGAGGCGCGGCCGGCCGAAGTGCGAGGCCTGTAATGCGCCGTCGAGCGCGATCGGTCCGCGCAGCGGGTCGCCCGCCGTGGACGTCAGGTCCGCTCCGTAGTGCACGATCAGCTCGACCCTCGAGCCGGCGACCGCAGTGCCGTCCGTGCCGACGACTGTCACCGTGCGCGCGCTCGCGTCGGGCAGCGCGACGCGCAGCGACAGCGTACCGCTCTCGGGCATCGTGTAGCGCAGGTAGCCCGCCGGGGCGTGGCGCGCCGCGTCGCCCGGTGACACGAGCAGCCAGTGTTCGCCGCGCAAGACGCTCAGCTCGACGCGACCCCGCGCGTGCTCGGCCGGCGCGCGGGCGATCTCCGCCCAGGCGAACGAGGAGTGCCCGCCCGGCTCGGGGCGCAATGCGACGTCGCGATGGCCGAACCGGTCGACCGGCGCGCCGTCCGCCGAGACGACCTCGAGGTGCAATCGCCCGCGCTCGCGCAGTACGATCTCCAGGTCCGCCGTGCCCATCGGGATCGGCCCTGCCGCACGCCATGGCTCGTAGCCGAGGTTGGCCGGCCGGCGCACGCCCGGCACGCGCGGGGGGACCGCGCACTGAGTGAGCACGGCGCCGGGCTCCCCACTGAATTCGAAGCGTCCGAACGCGTCCGTGGCGACGCCCTGCTGGTCATTGCCGAGGAAGCCCTCGATGCGGACGCCCTCGATCGGCGCGCCGCTCTCGTCGACGACGCGGCCGCGGATCGTGTGGTCGTCGGCCGCGAGCTGCAGCGTCGTGCGGAAGCGGGGGGCGTCCGGTGCGAACCGTACGAGGCGCGTCAGCGCCTTGTCGCCGCCCGCGAACACCAGCCCGGTTGGCAGATCGCGAAGCTGGACGAGCCAGGTGCCGGCCGGCGCGAGGCCGTGGAACCGTGCCGTGCCGTCCGCTCCGGTCCGCATGTCGATCCCGCCCCAGGACTCGAGGCGCGGATGGCCGGTCGGCGGTGCCTCCAGGAACACGAACACGCCCTCGACACCTCCGCCGGACGGATCGCGGACCTCGACCGTGAGGTCGTCGAGATGTGGGCGCAGCGGAAGGTCGCCGAGATCGGTCGTCACCCAGCGGCCACCGTTCGGCGGTGGGGGAACCCGGACGACGACGCAGCCGCTCGGCCAGTCGCGCTCCACGCCCAGGGCGACGTCGTCCTCGAGCCGTGCGATCAGCAGTGCGCGCGGCGGCTCCGGGCGGTCGTCCAGGACGCGGAAGTCGCCATTGGCCGCCGTTCGTGTCACCGGGACGAAGCGGTCGCCCGCGGGCGTCAGCCAGCCGACCGACAATCTCGGCCACGGCGCGGCTCGGGCCGGTTCCAGTGATGCCCGGCGCCAGTCGCTCACCGTGCGCAAGTCGGCGGACGTCGGCGGTTCGGGCAGCGACGCCGCGTCGACGCGCAGCGCACGGCCCCGGATCTCGGCGGGTCCTGGCAGAGGTGCAGGTGGAGCGAGCGCCAGGCGCGCTTCAGTTCGTCGCTCGGAGTCCGCGGCCGGGGACTCGTGCGACGGCTCGACTCGTGGTGCGGTGGTGGGTCGCAGCACGGCGCTCGCCGCGGTCTCCGATCCGCCATGGAGCGCACGAGTCGCGGGCCAGGCGACCCAGACGGTCACGACGACGAAGGCAATCGCGACGAGCGACAACAGCGTGGTCTTCTGCATGGCGAGCACGGCGAGCGGCAGCGGAGCGGCGCTGGCGGACACGGCCGCGGTGTGCGGCATTGCGGCGAGGACGGCTTCCCGTACCCGGGCCAGCGACGGCGCACCCGGCATCGCGAGTAGCGCGGGTGCCGCGAGCGACCGGGGCAGGAGCGCACGCAATCGAACGAGCCCGCGACTCAACCAGCTGCGCACCGTGCCCTGCGGCTGGCCCAGCGCGCGGGCGATCTCCGCGCTGCCGAGTCCGTGATGCAGGCGCAGCGCCAATGCCGCGCGCTGCTCGCGCGGCAGCGAGCGGATGGCCTTCGCGACGGCGTCTTGCAGCTCCGCGCCGGTGGCGAGCGCGACCGGGTCGACGTCGGGATGCGGGTCGTGGCGACCCTCGGCCCGGTCCAGGTCGGCGACCGGTCGGTGCGCGCGCCTTCGGTGCAGGTCCGCTGCGCGGTGCGCGAGGATGCCGCACAGCCACGCGAGCAGCGGGCGCCGTGCGTCGTAATGCGCGGCGTCGCGCATCGCGTGCACGAACGTGGTCTGGACCAGGTCCTCCGCGTCGTGCGGGTCGCCGGCGAGGTGCTCGGCGACCAGCAGCAGCTCGCGCGCGGTCGCGTCGAACACGCGCGCGAGTGCACCGGCATCGCCGTGCGCGCGGAAGCGCAGGAACTCACGGGCCGCGTCGCCGCCGTCGGGCATCGTCCGGTCTGCGTCCGGCGGCGGCGATCCGTTGCACGGAATCCGGGACCGACCGCGATCCGCGCCGGTGGTCAGAACTGGATCCGGTCCGCGGGGCCGCCGACCAGCACGTTGTTCGTCGGCGAGTAGCCCATCGCCTGCACGATGATGCGGATGCCCGGGGGCACCGTGCCGAGCGGGCCGCTGACGGTCATCGGCATCGAGCCGACGAACGCGGGCACCAGGATCGCGGTCGGGGCGATCAGGATCGGGCTGAGGCCGTAGAGCGGCGTCAGGCCGTCGTCGAGACCCAGCAGAGCGACTCCGACAGGGAGCTGCGTCTGCGGCAGCGCCGTCGAGACGGTGAAGCTCAGCGTCCCGCCGCTGGTGCCCGACGACACCAGATCGACCGGCGTCCACTCGTAGCAGCCCATGTCGGGCCGCAGCGTGCCGTCGATGTTGCCGTCGACGATGCCACAGACGTTGTCGAGGTCGGCGCGGACGAACACGTTGGGGGTGCCGGCGTCGATCAGCGGGCTCGTCGACTGCAGGTGGACGTCATTGCCGGCGAGGTTCACGAACAACGGGTCGACCGTCAGGTTGCCGGCCGGCAGGCCGGTCGGGAACGCGTTCCCCTGCGTGTCGACGGTGTTGTTGAAGAAGCAGTTCCACATGACGCGCTGCGCGGCCATGCTCGGCGTCGCTGACGACGCGATGCCGACGCGCAACCCGTAGAACACGTTGTTGTAGACCTCGGTCAGATCGGCGTCCGACAGCACACCGAGCTGCGGGTTGTTGACGAACGTATTGTTGTAGATCGCGTTGTCCGACCGCAGGTCGAACTCGTTGATCGCGTCGTTGCCGCAGTTGAGGAACAGGTTGTTGTGGATCTTCCAGCCGGTGATCGGCACGCCCTGCCACAGCACGATGCCGCGATTGCAGTCGATGAAGCGGCAGCGGTCGAACTCGACGTCCGGCGAGGCGCCCGCGCCGTTGTAGCTGCCGACGTTGACCGCGGCCGTCCACCAGTCGACCTTGTCCTGGTTCGTGAAGGCGAGGTTCGTCACGCGTGCCCGGGCGCAGAGCAGGCCGACGCGCATGATGCCGCCGGTCGCGCCGGCGTAGTCGATCCGCGCATCGCCGACGCCCATCAGCGTGACGTCGTCGTGCGTCAGGTTCCTGCCGAGCTCGAGCGGGAAGACCTCGCCCGTCGCCACCACCGAGTAGATGCCGGTGTTGACGAACACGGTGTCACCCTGGATCGCCTGCCGCAGACCGGCGGTGATCGACTTGAGCGGCAGGGCCGCGGTGCCCGGGTTGGAGTCGTTGCCGCGGTTCGCGTCGACCCAGATCTCGGTCTGGGCGATAGCCGTGCCGGTGAACGCGGCGAGAGCGAGCAGAATCGTTCGCAACATCGTGTGGATCTCGAGGGAGGGAAGAACGGGGGGGGTGCGCGCGTTCGCCTCCGCGGCGCGCGGCGATCCTCGGGCGACGCCCGTGTCGCCCCCTCGACTTTCAGGTCGGTGCGCAGTCTCGTGCAATCGGGTAAGTCCGGTGCCCGGCGCATCTCCGTGGTGGCCTTGGCCCTCCCGTCCCCTCGCGAACCCCTCCGTGAACCCCCTCATCCGTCTGATCCCCCCGGTCCTGGTCCGCGTCTTCGCCCGCCCGTACGTGGCAGGCGATTCGATCGCCAAGGCGCTCGACGTGGCGGCATCGCTCTGGGGTGAGCGGCAATGCACGAGCAGCCTCGATCTGCTCGCCGAGGACATCGAGGACCGGGCGATGGCCGAGCGGAACCTGCAGACCTATCTCGAGCTGCTGCAGGCGGTGGCATCGGACCAGCGGTTCGCCGACGACGCCTCGCGCCCGACCGTGTCGATGAAGCTGTCGAGCTACACGACCGAGCCGCTGGACCGCGGCGGCTCGGGCGCCGGCGCCGCCGCGGCGGTCGAGCGGATCGCCGCGCGCGCCGGCGAGCTCGGTCTGCGCGCGACGCTCGACATGGAGAGCCGGCACTGGACCGACCACACGCTCGAACTGCTGGACCGGCTCCACGCCGCCGGGCACCGGCACGTCGGCTGCGTGCTGCAGACGCGGCTGAACCGCACCGAGCGGGACCTCGACCGCCTGCCGCCCGGGATCCGCGTGCGGCTGGTGATCGGCATCTACGCGGAGCCCGAGTCGGTCGCGATCACCGACAAGCGGGCGATGAAGGAACGGATGTTGAGCTGTAGCCGCAAGTTGCTGGAGCGCGGTCACTTCGTCGAGTTCGCCACGCACGACGAGGAGTTCGTACGTCGCTTCGTCGACGAGGTGGCACCGAGCGCCGGCGCCGGGCCGGACCGCTTCGAGATCCAGATGCTCTACGGCGTGCCGCGCCAGAAGCTGCTGACCGAGCTGCGCGGACGCGGTATCGCGACGCGCCTCTACGTGCCGTTCGCGATCGGCTGGTCGATGGCGATCGCCTACCTGCGTCGCCGGCTCGACGAGTATCCGGCGATGATGTTCCTGGTCGCCAAGAACATGCTCCGGCTCGGTTGACGCCCGACCCTTCGGGCCCGTCGCGCCCGGTGCACCCGCTGTGCAGCCGGGCCGCGGGCCTCCGATCCGCTCGACCGGAACATCCCGATCCGGGGATGTGTCGAGGCACGCTGCTCGGTATACTCACGCCCCCAATGTCCGGACCACTTGCAACGATCGTCGAGCGCCTCTGCGCCTGGAAGGACGTCACGCGGAAGAAGGAAGACGGCAAGGACTGCTTCTTCGTCCGCGGTCAGATCTTCGCCTACCTCGGCAAGAAGGGAGTGGTCGTTCGGCTGGCGCCGCCGCAGGTGGTCGAGGCGCTGAAGATCCAAGGTGCGCGGCGGCAGCCGGACGACGGCGACCCGCACGCGCGCGAGTTCGTGGAGATCCCGGTCAGCGGCCCGCGCGAGGTCGAGCGCGCGATGATCTGGCTGCGCCGCGCGTGCCGGCTCGGGCGCACCGCCGCCGGTCCGGTCTGATTCGCCGGGCGGCCCGCGGCCGCCGGCGGGGTGGGGAACGGCCCTCGCCGCAGCGGGAGTCGGGCCGCCGCGGCTGCGGCGCCGGGGATGCACGCCCGGGGCTTCGCAGCGGGGCGTGCGTAGGGGAACATGCGGAGCCTCTCCCGCTCGCTCCGAACTCCATGCGCTCCTCCACCTCGCTGCGCCTGCTGGCGCTCGCCGTCGCCGCCCTCCCGTGCCGCGCCACCGCGCAGTCGCTCGGCTTCGACGTCGATGGCGGCTCCGTCCCCGGCACGATCGACTGGGCGGTCGGGCCGGGCCAGCCGTTCGTGTCGGGCGGCTTCATCGTCATGTCGACGAACCGCGGGCCGCTGCCGCTGCTGCTGCTCGATCCGCGCGACACGCGTAGCCTGCAGGTCGGGACCGACCTGCTGTCGGTCACGCTCGCCGGGCCCTTCCTCGGCGACGGGTTCTTCCGTGCCCCGTCCCTGACGGTGCCGAACCTCCCGTTCCTGATCGACGCGCCGCTGTTCCTGCAGGCGCTGTCGGCGCCGGGCAACCCGCTCCTGGTCGACCAGATCTCCGAGCCGCGCACGATCCGGTTCGGGCCGGCGGGCACCTGGCGAGATCGCTTCGTCGCGTTCTCCAGCCCGCGCTCGTTCTTCCCGGTGCTGCCGGCATCGAACGGTCGCGCGCTGATCGCCGGCGGGGGCTCCGGTGCGATCTTCGCGCAGATCGCGCAGAAGACGACCGAGTTCTACGACCCTGCGACCGACAGCTTCTCGCCCGGCCCCGACCTCTCGATCGAGCGGTCGTTGCACACGGCGACCGAGTTGGCCGACGGTCGCTGGCTGCTGCTCGGCGGCGTCGACTTCCGCAATGACCCGACGCCGACCGGGGAGATCTGGGACCCGACGACCGAGCAGCTGACGGCGATCGCGCCGATGCGGCTGCAGCGCGCCGGCCACGCGGCGACGCTGCTCGCCGACGGCCGCGTGCTGGTGTCCGGCGGCCTCACCGACCTCAATGCACCGGTGACGCCGATCGACCCGATCTTCTCGACCACGACGACGACCGAGATCTACGACCCCGCGACGAACACCTGGGCGCCCGGTCCGAACCTGAGCGTCCCGCGCGCCGGGCATCTGGCGCTGCGCCGCGGCGATGGCCGCGTGCTGCTGGCGGGGGGCATCGGGTTCCGCAGGATCATCGTGAACCTGCCGGTCGTCCAGTCGACCACCGACCTGTTCGACCCGAACAACAACACGATCGGCGGTGGCCCGGGTCTCGCGGGTGCCCGCGCGCTGGGAACCCAGATCGAGATCGGGTCCGGGCGCTGGCTGCTCGCTGGCGGCGTGGCGACGATCTCCCTGACGCAGTGGGGGACGACCACCACGAGCGCCGAGATCTACGACGAGGCGTCCAACACGTGCGCGGCCGCGGCGTCGATGGCTCAGCGGCGCGGGCTCCACGTGGCCTACCCGCTCGGCGGCGGCCGCTTCCTGCACATCGGCGGGTCGGACGGCTCGCTCTACGCGCCGATCCCGCTCGACTCGACGGAGATCTACGACGCGACCACCGGCCGGTGGTCGCCCGGCCCGACGATGACGCGGCCGCGCGCGGCGTTCGGCCACTACCGCACGCCGACCGGGCAGATCTGCGCGCTCGGTGGCAGCAGCGGTTCCGCCGGCGTCGACAACACGACCGAGTTCCTGTTCCGCTGAACGCCGCGCGCGCCGGCACGCGCGGTGCCGGTCGCGTTGCTCGCGCGCGTCGCCGGACTACGGACCGCGAAGCTGCCGGCCGCCGTGCAGCGCCCCACGCCGCCGTCCCGGGGGCCCGGGCCGGGGGTACACTGCTCCGAGCCCCCTCGACCGTGGTCGTCGTCCGGCGTCCGCAACTCCGTCGACGGACCAGTCCGATGAACCTCCGCTACCCCACCCTCGCGATCGTCGCGCTGCTCGGCTCCCTGGCCGCGCAGGGCACGATCGATTCGCCGTCCGTGCCGTTCAATCCGCAGGGGAACAACATCCCGATCGGCAGCCCGCGGCTCCGCTACATGCAGTGGTACGCGGCCAGCGAGTTCACGGCCGTGCAGACCAAGCCGATCCGCATCACGGGCTTCGCGTTCCGCGCCGCGCCGAACGCCGGTGGGCAGGCCGGGCGGACCATCGAACTCGAGGTCACGATGGGCAACTCGCTGCCCTTCCAGGCGTCGGGCAGCTTCGAGGGGAACTTCACGAGCGGGCGCACCGTGGTGTTCCCGCGCGCCCGGGTCAACACGAGCGCCGCGACGCCCGGCTCGTATCCGGTGCGGATCAACTTCGTGAACGAGTTCGTGTGGGACGGCCAGTCGGGAGTCGCGCTCGATCTACGCATCTACGACAACGGCAACAGCAACGTCGCGTTCGCCTACGACCTGGAGTTCCACCCGGTCACACAGAACCGATTGCTGCGGCTCTACACGGTCAACGATCCGAACTCAGCGTTCGCCGCGTTCGGGCCGCAGGCCGCGGGAATCACGACGCGGTTCTTCTACAACGAGGCGATCACGGTTCAGTACGGCACCGGCTGCGCTGGCGAGGGTGGTTTCGTGCCGTCAGCGACGGTCTCCGGTGGCCTCCCGATTCCGGGCAACGGCGCCTACACGTTCGAGCTGAGAAACTGCTCGTCGCAGCGCCCGGCGGTTTTCTTCATCGGTGGCAGCAACACGACTTGGGGTTCGTTCTCGCTGCCGTACGCGCTCGGGATCATCGGCGCTCCGGGCTGCAGCGTGCTCGCCGAGCCGCTCGCGAGCGCGCGGCTGATGACGGTGGGCGGCGGGCCAGGTGCGGGACTCGCGCTGTTCCCGTTCCCGATGCCGGCGAACACCGGGTATCTCGGGGCTTGGTTCTATGCGCAATGGGCGGTGCTCGATCCGAACTCGCCGAACGGCGGGCTCGCGATGTCGAACGGGCTGTGGCTCGTTCCCGCGCTCCAATGACCCGCTCGTGAGCAGCGCGCGACTTCAATCCGGTACGTCGCGCGCAAACGGCTCGTCCTCACCGGCGTACAGCCGCCGCAAGACCTCGCGCGCATAGCGGTTCGCCGGGTTCCGCTCGAGCGCGCGCTCGAGTGCGTGGCACGCGGCATCGAGGTCGCCGGCCAGCCAGTGGGCGAACGCGAGCGTCACGAGCGGACGTTCGTCGACCGTCAACTCCTCGGCGACGCGCTCGAGCGTCGGAATGGCGTCGGCCGGGTCGAAACCCAGGAAACGCGGTGCGAACAGCCGCTCGGACGCGCGCATCAGCAGGACGCGCGGATTCCCGGGATCGAGCGCTGCGGCGCGGTCGAGCGCCTCGCTGGCTCGAGGCCGTTTCGTCAGCAGGTCACCGAATCCGGTGATCGACAGCGACAGCAGCGCTGCGCGGACCCGCCACGCGTCGCCGGTCGGCTCGCCGAGGTCGATCGCTCTCTGTACCGCGGCGAGGCCCTCGGCGATGTCGGCTGCGTTGTCGGGGGGCAGCTCGTCGTGGGTCGGCCGACCCGGCGCCATCCCCTTGTTGCGATCGCGCATCAGGCAGCGCTCGAGCAGGGCCTCGCCGAGCGCGCGCCAGGCGTCGGCGGCCGCCGCGTCGCGCTCGGTGGACGCGCGGAGTGCGGCGACGTAGCGGTCGAGGGCAGCGAGGTCGAAGCTCCGGCGCAGCTCGGCGAGCTCGCGCGCGCGGCCGCCCGGGGCGGGCGTCAGCCGCGCCGGTGGCCTTGGCAGGGGCGGCGCGTCGCGCAGGTCGTCGACCGCGTAGAACGTGACCCCCGCAGCGGCGACCGCGATGGCGGCACCCACTCTCACCGTGCGCCGTCGTCGGTTCATCTGGGCTCCACTCTGGCAGCCGCCAGGTCGATCGTCGACCCTCGGTCCGCGGCCGCAGGGGGCAGCAGCAGCTCGACCGGGTGCACGACCTCGACTGCGGCGCGCGCGTCGGCGAGGTGGGCGCGAATCTGCATCATGCAGCCGGGATTGCCCGTCGCGACGTGCGACGCGCCGGTCTCGAGCAGCGCGCGGATCTTGCGCCTGCCGATCTCGCCGGCCAGCTCCGGCTGCAGCAGGTTGTAGATCCCCGCCGAGCCGCAACAGTCCTCGCTCGTCGGGTGCTCCGCGAGCTCGAGGCCGGGCACCTGCCGCAGCAGCTCCGCGGGTTGCCGGTGCACGCCCTGGCCGTGGCACAGATGGCACGGTGCGTCGTAGGCGACCCTGTGCGGGAACGGCGCCGGTGCGGCGCGCATTCCCTGCTCCGCGAGCAGCTCGGTCACGTCCCGGCAGCGGGTGGCGAAGTCGCGCGCGGCGTCGGTCCCGAGCAACGATCCGTAGTCGCGCAGCGCCGCTCCGCACCCGGCGCTGTTGTTGACGACGAAGTCGACGCCGGCGAACGCGCGGACGTTGCGCTCCGCGAGCGGTCGCGCCCGGCCGGCCTGCCCGTCGTGCAGCAGCAGCGCGCCGCAGCATGCCTGCTCCGCCGGCACCACGACCTCGAAGCCGTTGTGTAGCAGCAGCTCGAGCGTCACGCGATTGATGCGCCCGAACACCTGCTCCATCACGCAGCCGGTGAACAGGCCGACCGTCGCGCGCACCGCGCCGGTCGGCGGACGGTAGCGACCCGCGAGGCTACCGCGCTCGGCGGCCGGCGGGACGCGCGGCACGAGCCCGTCCATGCGCTTCGGGAGGATGCGCAGCGCGAATGCGAGCCGGCGCAGGCCGAGTCGCTCGGCGAGGCGCATCGCGGAGAACAGCGTCCGCAGGCGACCCTGGTGCGCGACGACGTGCGCGAGCAGAAAGCGCGTCAGCCGCGCGGCGAAGCCACGCTGCGGGGCACGCTCGGCGAGCTCGGTGCGCACGAGCTCCAGCAGATGCCCGTAGCGGACCCCCGATGGACAGGCCGTCTCGCAGGCCCGGCAGCCGAGGCACTGGTCGATGTGCTGCCGCACGGTCGGGACGTCCTCCACGCGCTGTTCGGCGATGGCGCGCATCAGATAGATGCGGCCGCGGGGCGAATCCGTCTCGACGCCGAGCACGCCGTAGGTCGGACACGACTCCAGACAGAGCCCACAATGCACGCAGTCGAGCGTGCGCGCGTACGCGTCGACTCCGTGCGTCACGCCAGGACCTCCCGCGGATCGAGTTCCCTGCGCAGCGCGCGCTCGACGCGCTCGGCGCCCGCGTCGCGCGGCGTGCCGCGGCCGCGGCGCTCCGGGGCACCCCGCTCGATCCAGACCGCCGCGCCGAGCGACGGGGCGGCGTCGAGGAAGGCGTCGGTCTCCGCGCGTGGCAGCGTGAGCCGGAAGCCGCCGCCGCCGCCGATCACGAGGTCGGCAGCGCTGCCCGGGGCCAGCCGATCGAGCTCGTCGACGCGACTCGGGCGGATCACGCCGCGGAGCGTCTCCCGGTCCGCTGCGAGCGCGGGCATGGGCGGCGCGGGCGACGGTTCCGACGCCGGTAGCCCGTGGCGCGCGAGGCGCTCCTCGCAGGCGGCGCGGGCGCCCTCGAAGCGGCCGACCAGCGCCCAGCCGTCGTCGTGCTGTCGGCGCTCGGCGCGCACCGCGGCGGGCGGGAACGGATCGGCCAGCAGCGCGATCAGTCGGTGGCGCAGCTCGTCGACGGCGAGGTCAGCGCGCCGGAACCACGCCACATGGCGCGGTCGCCGCCGCAGCTTCAGGTGCAGCTCGGTGGCCGCGAACAACAGCCCGCGGCTGCCGACGAACGCCTTCTGCAGGTCGAACCCGGCGACGCTCTTCACGACCCGTGCCCCCGACTTGAAGCGCCTCCCCTCGGCGAGCACTCCGGCGACGCCGAGCAGCAGCGTGCGCGGGCTCGGTGCGCCGGGGGCCTCGGGCAGCGCGCTGCCGGTCGCGAACAGTCCGCCGACGGTGCCGCCCCGCTCGTCGCACGGCAGCTCGAGCCGGTGCTCGGCGAGCAGCGCGTCGAGCTCGTCGCGCGGCAGGCCGGGGCCGACCGAGCAGGTCAGGTCGTCGGGCTCCAACCGCGTGACCTGGCGCAGCGCCGCGGTCGACACGAGCAGGCACGGTCGGTCGGGTGCGGGCAGTTGCCCGAGGCGGGAGCCGGTGCCGCACAGTCGCACCGCCCGTCCGCCCGCGGACGCATCGGCGAGCACCGCCGCGAGCTCGTCGGCGGTGCCGGGACGGAGCTCCGCGCGGATCTCGAAGTCGCGCTCGGCCGCCGCGCTCATCGCCCGGTCTCCTCATCGCCGGCCGACAACACGCGTGCGACGAGCGCGGGCGAGCGGCCGACCTCGCTGCACGACGCGCGCTCCGGGATCACCTTGCCCGGATTGCACAGCCCGGACGGGTCGAAGGCGCGGCGCACGCGCGCCATCACATCGAGGTCGTCCGGATCGAACATCAACGGTATATGATCGAGCTTCTCGGTGCCGATGCCGTGCTCCCCGGAGATGCTGCCGCCGGCATCGATGCACGCCTTCAGGATCTCGTGTCCGGCGGTCGTCACGCGCGCGCGCTGCTCCGCGTCGCGCCCGTCGAAGCTGATGGTCGGGTGCAGATTGCCGTCGCCGGCATGGAAGAAGTTGACGAGCGCGACGCCGTGGCGCCGGCCGATCTCGTCGATCTGCCGAAGCGTGTCGACGAGGCGATTGCGCGGCACGACGCCGTCGAGCAGATAGACGTCCGGGGCGAGCCGGCCCATCGCACCGTAGGCGCCCTTGCGGCCCTTCCACAGCCGGGCGCGTTCCTCCGGCGTCGCCGCCGTCTCGATCGCGATCGCGCCGTGTCGATGGAACGCCGCCTCGACCTCGGGCACCTCCTCCGCGAGCGCGCTCGGTGGTCCGTCGAGCTCGACGAGCAGCACGGCCGCCGCGTCGGCGGGATAGCCGGCGCGGAACACCGACGCCTCGACCGCGCGGATGGTCGCCTGGTCGAGCACCTCCATCGCGGTCGGCACGAGTCCGCTGGCGACGATCGCGGCAACCGTGGCGCACGCGTCGTCCATGCTGCGGAACGAGCCGAGCAGTGTGCGGACTGCCTCGGGGTCCGACTGCAGCCGCACGACGATCTCCGTCGCGATCCCGAAGGTGCCCTCGCTGCCGGTGAACAGACCGATCAGGTCGAGCTCGTGCGGCGCCCGCGGGCCGGTCGGGCCGCCGAACGTCGCGAGCTCGCCGTCGGACAGCACGACGGTCGCGCCGAGCACGTGGTCGGTCGTCATGCCGTACTTGAAGCAGTGCGGGCCGCCGCTGTTCTCGGCGACGTTGCCGCCGATCGTGCAGACGGCCTGGCTCGACGGATCCGGCGCGTAGTGACGGCCGTGACGGCTGACGGCGCGGGTGAGCGCCAGGTTCACGACGCCCGGCTGGACCACCGCGTAGCCGTCGTCCGGACACACCTCGAGGACCTGCCGCATGCGCGCCGTCTCGATCACCACGGCCGGTCCCGTCGGCGTGGGGCCGCCCGACAGGCAGGTGCCGGCGCCGCGCGGCAGGAAGGGCGTCTCGTGTGCGCGGCACAGCCGGACCGCGCGCTGCACGTCGTCGGTCGACTCCGGCAGGACGACCGCCAGCGGCCGGTGCCGGTGGATGGTGAACCCGTCGCACTCGTAGGCGGTCAACGCGTCCGGACGGTGGACGACGCGGCCTTCGCCGAACGCGGCGACGAGGTCTCGGACGACGGACTGCGGCATCGCGCCGGGCAGTCTAGGAGGCAGGGTCACTGGAGGCGAGGCCGCCCGGCACGCGTCTTCGAGCCCCGGTCAGCGGCCGAGAGCCTCGCCGAATGCACCAATTCGCCCGCGTTCTCGGCTCTCGACCGGGTCCCGAATCCGCGCACCGCGTCGGTTCGCCTCCAACGACCGAGCCTCCTGGCCCAGGAGTCGCCAGATCCCGTCGCCAGGTTGCGCCGGCCGGAGCCTCGAACGACCGTCGCCGGGGTCGCCCGGATCTTCCGGGCGCGCGGCAGCGGGGTGGCGGTCGGCCGTGCGGAATCCGTCGGATCGGCCGCTTCAGTGCCGGCTGCGGATCGGCCGAAGCATGAACACGAGGTCGCCGTCGACCGTGGCGCAGGCCGGTCGGGGTGGCGTCATGGCCGATCCGAACCCCAGACCACGGCGAGACGATGGGACGTCAATCTGTCGACAAGGCCACCGCAGGGCAGATGCTGGAAGCGGTGCGCGCCGTCGTCGGGCACCTGAGCCGGGCGCGGCTCGGCCCCGCCGAGCTCCGGCCGACCGACGATCAGACTCTCGTGCAGATCTACGGGCGGGCGCGGCGACTGCTCGGCTACATGCAGAGCGCCTCGGCCTCCTACCGCGACCCGGTGGTGATCGAGCTCGGTGACGACGACCAGAACCTGCTCGCCAGCTGCCTCGCGATGGAGATCGGCATCCAGGCCGAGCTGATCGCGGGCGGCGGACTGACCGAGACGCGCCTCGCGTTCTGCGAGCAGAGTCGCCGGCGGCTCTCCGAGTGGGTGCTGCGTTTCGCGACACGGCGACTCGAGTCGATTCCTGGCGATGCGAACGCCAATTGCGCCGACGTCCGTGCGCTCGCGCGGGAGATCCTCGAGGGCCTCGGGCTGCTGGCGGCCCCAGACGTCCACTTCGGCGCCACACCGAGCGGTCTGCAGGAGGAGCGCGAGCGCCGTTCCCAGCGTGCGGGGACCACGCCGGCCGAAGCCTCACCGCTGCGGATCCCGCGCCTCCTGCTGGACCCGCGCGGCGTCCGCCACCAGTCGCTGCGGACCCTGGTCGCGCTCGATCACGCCGCGTGGGAGCGGTCGCTCGATGCGCGCGACCTGCGCATGGCCGCCGTCCACCTGCGCGCGGTCGTCGAGGCGGTCGCGCTGGATTGTGCGCTGCCGCGCTCGCTCGAGCTGGGCTTCGTCGATCCGCCGGAGACCTGGGGACTGACGCCCCTCGTGCTGCGGCTCCTTCCGAACCTCGACCCGCAGGACCGCGGCCGGCTCCAGTTCCTCGACCGCTGCGTCGCGCTGATCCGACCGGGCCTGCAACTCGGTGACCCGACCCCGGTCACCGCGCGCGTCCTGGCCGAGCTCGTCGCGCTGGCCGGCCGCGTGTTCCGGGAGCTCGGCGTGGTCGGCGTGTCCGAGCCGTCCAGCGTCTGACGGGGCGACCCCCCGGCGAGCACCCCCGGCGAGCACGGCCGTCACGGCCCGCTCGGCGATTGCTTCTGGCCCGTCGCGGGGTTAGCTGGGCGGCGATGACGTGTTCGACGAAGGTCGAGATCGCCGACCTCGATGCCGCGATCGAGCGCCGCCTCGTCGGGCGCCCCATGCCGTCCGGCCAGCGCTTGCTCGGCATCGAATACGAGCGACTCGTCCTCGACCGCGACACCGACCAGTGTGCCCCGCTCGCGTTCGTGCAGTCGCTGCTCCGGCACCTGTGCGCCCTCACCGGCGCGCGCCCGCTGGCCGAAGGCGAGCTGCTCAAGGGGATCTCGCTACCCGAGTTCGAGCTGACGACCGAGCCGGGCGGCCAGCTCGAGCTCGCGACGCGACCGGCACCGAGCCTCGCCGGGGTCGACGCGTCGTTCGAGGCCGGCCGAGCCGCGCTGGAAGGCTATCTCGCGAGCACCCGCTACCGTTGGGTCGGGCTCGGCCACGCGCCGGTCACCCCGGTCGAGGAGCTCGGTCTACTGCCGCGGGCCCGCTACCGGATCATGGATGCGCGGATGCCGGCGCGCGGCCCGCTGTCGCGCAACATGATGCGCGGCACCGCGGGGTTCCAGCTCGCCTACGACGTCGCCGATCGGGAGGACGCGGCACGCAAGCTGGCATTCCTCTACCGGTTGTGCCCGGTGTTCGTCGCGTTGACCGCGAACTCACGCCGGGTCCGCGGCGTCGATTCCGGCTACGCGAGCTTCCGGCATCATGTCTGGCTGCACACGGACCACGATCGCGTCGGTGTCCCGGCCGGCTGCCTGCGTCCGGAGACCGCGCTGTCCGGCTACGTCGCGTTCGCGAGGCGCGCCCGGGTGCTGTTCCAGGAGCGCGACGGCGCCGTCGTCGAGGCGCCCGAGGTCCCGTTCGAGGAGCTCGTCGCGCGTGGCGAGGTCACCGACGCCGACGTGGATCTGCATCTCAGCTCCCTGTTCCCGCTGGTGCGGCTGCGCGACTACCTCGAGGTGCGCTGTTTCGATTCGGTCGGCTGGACGCTGGCGCGCAGCGTGATGTCGTTCGTCTCCGGATTGATCTACTGCGATCACGCATTCGCATCGGCCTTCGAGGTGTCGGAGCCGTTCGTGATCGACGATCCAGCACGGCTCGTCGCGTTGCACGAGGACGCCGCGAAGCGAGCCCTCGACGCCGTGGGCCCCGACGGCCGCACGCTCCGCCAGGTCGCGCGGGAGTTGCTCGGGATCGCGACGGCGACGATCGGTGGGCCGAGCTGCGACTGGTCGCGGCCGGTTGATCTCGAGGCCGTCGCCGCGCGGATCGGGGGCTGAGGGGCGGCGCCACCATGCGGATCTTCGCGATCAGCGACCTGCACCTCAGCTACGGTGTCGACAAGCCGATGGACGTGTTCGGCCCGCAATGGGTCGGCCACGGCGAGCGCATCCGTGAGGCGTGGGACGCCATGGTGTCGGACGACGATTGGGTTCTCGTCGGCGGCGACACGTCGTGGGGCCTCAATCTGCGCGAGGCGCAGCCCGACCTCGACTGGCTCGGTGCGCGGCCCGGCCGGAAGGTGCTCATCAAGGGCAATCACTGCACCTGGTGGGTGGGGATGGCGCGACTGCGGCAGGTCCTCCACGAGTCGATCGTGCCGCTGCACTGCAATGCCGTGAAGCTCGACGACGGGACCGTCGTGGTCGGAACCCGGCTGTGGGACCCGCCCGACGCGAGCTGGGCGGAGCCCGGCGCGCAGAAGATCTTCACACGCGAGCTGGAGCGTCTGAAGCTGTCGATCGCCGAAGGTCACAAGCTGCGCGGCGAGCGCTTGCTCGCGCTCATCCACTATCCGCCCCGCTACAGCGACGGGCGTGCGACCGAGGCGGTGCCCCTCCTCGAAGCGGCCGGCGTGCGGGTGTGCGTCTACGGGCACCTGCACGGCGAGTCGCACGCGCTCGGCTTCCAGGGTGACGCCGGCGGGATCCGCTACCTGCTGACCGCGTGCGACGCGATCGACTTCCGCCCGATCGAGGTCGCGTGGCCGCTCTGAGCGGCTGGGCGACGGCGATACTTCGCATTGGTAGTGTCGATGGGTTGATCGGGGGCGGGAGATTTCTCCGAGGTTGTCGGGCCGGCCGGTGGCGCCCGGCGCGTAGGCTACGCATCCTCTCGCCGCGCGTCGTCGCGCCAGTGGCCGCGCGCCCCACCCCGACTCGCCGCCCCCCCCCGGGCGAGCGTGCCCCAGGAGAATCGCATCGTGTTCCGCATGTCCGTGGCGTCCTGCGCCATTCCACGCCTCGTCTCGTCGCTCGTCGCCCTCGCCGCGCTGCTCGCCGTCCCCACGGCCCCGCGCGCGCAATCCACCGACGCCGCCGTCACGATCCGTCGCGGGTGCACGCACCCGGCTCCGGCCGGCAGCCTCGTGCCGGTGGTGACGACACCGACGGTCTGGCGCGCCGACGCGAACGACTTCGTCGCCTTCGAGATCGAGAGCACGCCGGCGGTCAACGGCTGGGCCCTCCAGTCGGATCGCGCCGGCTTCTCCGGACAGGGCTACTACCGCTGGATCGGCCCGAACTACTTCAGCTCGCCCGGCAATGGCATCCTGACCTACCGGGTGTGGATCGACGATCCGGGCACCTATCAGGTCCGCATCCACAATCGGCACGACCATCCGGATCCGTCGGAGGAGAACGACTGCTGGCTGAGCGTCAATGGCTCGAGCTGGATCAAGTGCTACTCGAACCTGGTCGGCATCTCCGGGCGATGGAACTGGCATTTCCGCTTCGATCCCGGCCACGGCATCGTGCAGTACCCGATGAACCGCGGCGTCAACGAGATCCGCGTGTCGGGCCGGTCGAACGGTTTCATGATCGACCGGGTCCACGTCTACCGGCAGCCGTTCCAGGGCGAGAACCTCGCGCTCCCGCTGAGCGCGCGCGAGCGGTCGCGTCCGATCGTCGGTCAGCGTTTCGAGCTGCTGGCGGGCGATCCCAACGGCGAGACGCCGCTGCAGCCGCAGGGATCGTTCGCGCAGCTCATGCTCGCGCTCCGCGGCTCCGGTAGCTGCGGCACGCCGATCTTCGGTCTCGGGCCTGCCGGCGGGCCGGGCGAGTATCTGCTGGATCCGGCCGCGCGCGCTTTCCCGTTCACGCCACCGACCGCCTGGGCGAACTCCGGCCGGGCCGCACGTCTCGCGCTCGACATCCCGAACGACGCGAACCTCGTCGGCGTGCGGCTGTTCGGGCAGGGAGTGCTTTACGACGGCGCGCCGCGCATCGTGCTGACGGACGGCCTCGTCCTCGAGCTCGGCGATCGTTGACGGGACCCACCGCCCGCCGCCGGGGCGCCGCGCCGTTGTGTTCCCCGTCCGGCGGCGCGACACTCCCCGCATGATCGACGCGCCATTCCGCGAGTTCGTCGACGCGCTCGGTGCGCGCACCCCGACCCCCGGTGGGGGAGCGGCGGCCTCCTGCGCGGGTGCGATGGGGGCCGCGTTGCTGACGATGGTGCTGCGCTTCACGAAGGGGCGGAAGTCCGCCCCGGAGCTCGAGCCGGCGCTCGCGGAAGCGCTGACCAGGATCGAGCGCAGCGCGTCCCTGCTGCTGCCGATGGTCGAGCGCGACATGGCCTCGTTCGAGCGCGTCGCGGCGGCCTACAAGCTCCCGCACGACACCGACGAGCAGAAGGTCGTGCGCTCGCGCGCGATCCAGGAGGGCCTCGCCGGCGCGATGGTCGTGCCCGAGGAGCTCGCCCACCTGGTCCGCGATGCGCTCGAGGCGATGGCTACGGTCACCGAGGCGGTCGGCCGGAACATCCTCGCCGACCTCGGCACCGCCGCATCGTTGCTGTTCGCGGCGTGCCGCTCGGCGGAGCTGCTCGTGCGCATCAATGCGGCGTTCCTGCACGACCGCGAGCAGGCGCGCGCGACGCTCGCGCGTATGGAGCAGGTGGTCACCGAGGCGCGCAAGCACTTCGGCACGATCGACGCGCGCGTCGAGGCGCTGCTGCGTTGACGCGGGGAGCGACCACCGGCCGCGGCCCGCGCGTGCGAGCGTGGGGGCGGCGCACCGCACTCGTCGCTCTGGTCGGCCTCGCTGCCGCGTGCACCGGCAGCGGGAGCGACATCGGTCCCGACATCCCCTATCTGTCGACGCCGACCTACGTCGTCGCGGTGCGCGACGCCGCCGACCGGCCGGTCTGCAATGCCCTGGTCGCGGTCGCCGGCCCGGTCGCCGGCTCGATCGCCGGAGCGGCGTCGACGGGCCGCAACGGGCGCGCGGACGTGCCGGCCGCCGTCGGTCCGGCCGTGACGATCGAGATCGACGCGAGCACGGCGACCGCGACCGCCGGCGACCGCTTCGGCTCGATCCGGTTCTCGGCGCCCGGCGCGCCGATCGAGGAGCTGCCGTTCGTCGCGTTCCTGCCGGACCTCGCCGGCAGCAGCGAGCGCGTCCTCGAGGTCGGGACGGTGACGTCGACCATCACGCTCGACGACAGCGGCTGGTCGGGCGCGGTCTTGACGATCGGCGCGGGCACGCGGGTCGCGCGGGCCGGCGCCGGCGACGCGGCGCTCGCGGTGCGCACCGGCGCGCTGCCGGCGGATCGGGCGCCGCCGCAGTGGCTCGACGGGTCGTCCGGCCCGGTCCTGTGTGGTCGCGCGGTAGCGATCGAGCCGCTCGCGCTGCGGCTCGAGCCGGCGGCGGCGCTGTCGATGCCCAATGAACTCGGTCTGTCCGCCGGTGCGACCTGCGAGCTGCGGGCGACCGATCCGGTGACCGGTGACTGGCGTCGCGTCGCCGACGGCGTCGTGTCGTCCGACGGCCAGCGCATCGACGTCGCGGCCGGCGCGGTCGCCCACGGCGGTCTCTACACGTTCGCGATCGCGGCCGCGGCGACCACCACCGTCGCCGGGCGCATCGTCTCGCCGGGCGCGACCGAGGCGCTGTCCGACGTGCTGGTCCGCGCCGGCGACCGCTTCGCGCGGGTCGGCCCCGGCGGGCGCTTCGAGCTGCGCGAGGTCGCCGCGGCGGACGCGGCCGGCGTGCCGCGCGAGCTCGATCTGCTCGTGCAGGGGTCGCGCTACCGCGAGGCGCGCTCCACGACGCGTCGGATCACCGCGCTGCCGGGCGGCACGGTCGCCGTCGGCGACGTCGAGCTCGACGCCGTGCTCGTCACGCCGACGCGCCTGCTGAGCGTCTCGCGCGGCGCGGGTGACCCGTGGACGACGATCGCGATCAGCTCGACCGAGCAGCTGTGGTCCGAGCTGGCGATCTCCGACGGAGTCGCGCGCGCGGATCTCGTCGATGTCCCGGCGGGGTTCGTGTCGTTCGTGCGCGCGCGCCCCGATCCGCAGCGGCAATACGACGTCCGCATGGCCGAGGGCTTCGCGTGGGTGCCAGCGCGCGAGCGCGTCGTCGACTATCGCCTGTTCACGCGTCAGGAGCCGTGGGCTCCCGGTGGCCGCGTGACTCGCGTCTGGGTCGCGGATGCGATCGGGGGCGGTCTGATCGACGGGGCGATCGCCTACCGCCGCTACGGCGAGGGCGACCACGAGCGGCTGTACGAGGCGTCGCGGACGTTCGTGCCGCGCATGCAGCTCGGCCCGGACAGCGATGCGACGGTCGCGGTCGAGACCAGTGCGGGCGGCCGCACCCTGCTCAGTGCGTTCACGGCGCGCGGCGTGACGACGGGGCGCCTCGAGGCGCCGCTGCTGCGGGCCGTGCGCGAGCCGCTCGGGTCGTTCGCGCCGCACGCGCTGCTCGCCGGGACCGCGCCGGCGGGCGGCAGCGACGTCGTGGTGTCGACGCAGCCGGTCGGGGTCGCCGAGGACTGGCTCGACCGCGCGCTGCGCGACGAGCCGCTGCGCGTCGACGTGCCGCGTCCGCTCGAGCCGACCGCCGGCGCCCGTGAGTTCGTGATCGGCGTCCCTGCGCCGCACGGCGGGCTGGTCGCGTTGACCGGCGATCGCGATGCCGCCGACCGGCTGATGGCAGCGCAGCTCGCGCTCGTCCCCGACCCGCCGCTGGATCGCACGCGCGTGCAGACGATCGAGCTGGCCCAACTCGCGAGCTTCGACCAGCGGATCGTGCTGCCCGACCTGTTCCTCGGTCGCGACGCGGCGGTGCCGCTCGACGCGTTCGCGCTCGATCTCGCGGCCGAGCTCGCCGACCGGCGCCTGTTCGAGATCGGCCGTCGACTCGCGCAGGTCGGGGCGGTCGGCAATGACGCCGAACTGGCGCTGCCGCCGTTCGCCGGGCGGCTCCGCGGCGCCCGCTTCCTCGCCGTGGTCGTCGCGCGCGTCGCGGACGCCACGCTCGTGCGCGAGCAGCGCGGCGTGTTCCGACTGCAGGCCGACCAGCCGGCGCCGCGCGCGCCGCTGCTGCCGTTGCCGCGCGTCGTCGCTCCGCTGCCGGGCGCGAGCGTGCCGGTGGCCGGCTTCGCGATCGACCTCGAGCCACCGCCCGGCGCGCTGTACCAGGTGCTGACGCTCTCGCGGACGTCCGACGACACGCTGCGCACCTGGACCGTGGTGCTGCCCGGCGATGCGACGCACTTCACGTTCGCGCCGCTGCCCGACGGTCCCGAGCTGCTCAGCGCCGGCAGCTACCGGCTGCGCGTCGAGGCGACGCGCGTGCGTGGCGAGACGCTGAACCGACAGGCGCTCGGCCCGTACCAGGCGGCGGTCGCGCGGTGGATCTCGATCGGCGCCGACGAGAAGGTCGTCGGCGCCGTCTCCGCGGTCGAGCTGGGCCTGGAGCTCGTGCCGTGACCCGCGGTCGGGCGCTGCTCGCCGTCTGCGCGTTGGCCGGGTGCGCCGCGCGGACGGGTGGCGCTGCGCTCGACCCGCTCGGCGCCGCCAGCGCGATGCGCGCGGCGCTCGCGGTGGGAGACGTCGACTACGCGGAGCGGGTGTTGAGCGACGCGCGCGCCCGTCACCCGCGCGACGTGGGATTGCTCGTGTGGGGTGCCGTGCTGAACCGCGTGCAATGGCGGGACGTCGACGCCGTCGACGACCTGCTGAGTGCCGTCGAACTCGCGGGCGAGGACGCGGAATTGCGCTCGGAGCTCGCCGGGCGGCTCGGTCTCGCGCTGTTCCGCGCCGGCCGCTACGCGGAGGCGCGGACCTGGCTCGCGCAGGCCGATCCGGAGGGGGGCGGTCGACCGCTCGCCCGGCTGTGCGCGGAGCTGCCATTCGCGCGTGCGGAGCCGGCCGCGACGGCGACCGAGCTGCCGCTGCTGGCGCGCCGGCCGCCGGTCATGCTGTGCCGGGTCGGCGACCGCGACGCGCCGCTCGTGCTCGACACCGGCGCGAGCTGGACGACGCTGACGCGCGGCTTCGCAGACGTGCTCGGGCTGCGGTCCGACTCTGCGCCGATCGACGCTCGCGACGCGACCGGCCGTGACGTCGAGGGCCGCCTGACGGTCGTGAGGAGCCTGAGCGTCGGCACGCTGGAACTCGCCACGGTGCCGGCGCTGATCGTGGCGGACGAGCGCCTGCGGCTGCCGCAGGACGACGCCGACGGCGCGCCGAGCGTGTGCGGCGTGGTCGGTTTCGACGTGCTGGAGCGCTTCCGGTTCACGCTCGATCCGGAACGCGGCTCGCTCTTGCTCGAGCCGCGGCGCGGTCTGCCGCCGACCCGCTCGGTCGCGTGCCTGCGGTCGCGGTCGAGCGTGCTGGTGCCGGTGAAGATCGAGGCGGCGCGGCATTGGTTCGTGCTCGACACCGGCGCCAGCCGGTCGAGCTTGACCCCGGCCGGGCTCGCGCGGCTGCCCGGCGGGGCGACGCGGGCGGAGCCCGATCACTCCGTGGTCCGCACGGTCGGCGGTCGCAGCGTGGCCGTGCGCACCGTGCGCGGTCTGACGCTCGACATCGCGGCGGCGCGCTTCGCCGGCGTCGAGCTGCCCGTCGTCGCGCGCGACGCTCCGGGGGCGACGGAGGACGACGGGCCGCCGATCGACGGCGTGCTCGGCGTCGACCTGCTGCTGCGCTGTCGCGCGACCTTCGACGGCGGCTGGCTGCGCCTCGAGTCGCCGCGGTGAACGACGCACCGTGGCCCGTGACGCGGCGCTCTCGACTTCCACGGCGCGGCTTCCTAGGCTGTCCGGTTCATGAACATCGACGGGCATCGCGAGAAACTGCGGCAAGCGGAGCTTCGGGTCAGTCAGCTCAAGGTGAGTCTTTGACTACGAGACCAAGCTCCGTGAGCTGCGTGACATCGAGCACCGGATGACGGTGCCGGGGTTCTGGGAGGAGCCGGAGCGGGCCCAGACGATCGTGCTGGAGAAGAAGAAGCTCGGTGCGGTCGTCGAGCCGATCGACCGTGCGCGCCGGCTCTTGGACGACGGCGAGGTACTCGCGGAGCTCGGCGAGGACGACCCGGACGCGGTCGACGCCGACCTCGACAAGACGCACTCCGAGATCGACCGGCTGCTGCACGACCTCGAGTTCCGCCTGATGCTCGGCGGCGAGCACGACGCGAAGAACGCGATCTGCACGATCACCCCCGGTGCGGGCGGGGTCGATGCGTCGGACTGGGCCGAGATGCTGCTCCGCATGTACGTGCGCTGGGCCGAGGACAACGGCTTCGAGGTCGAGCAATACGACTTCCAGCGCGCGGAGGAGGCCGGCATCAAGAGCGTGACCTTCATCGTGCGCGGGCCGTACGCCTACGGAAACCTGCGCGCGGAGCAGGGCGTGCACCGGCTGGTGCGCATCTCGCCGTTCGACGGCCAGGCGCGGCGGCAGACCTCGTTCGCGTCGCTCGAGGTCGTGCCCGAGCTCGACGACGAGATCGACGTCGAGATCGAGGACAAGGACCTGCGGATCGACACGTTCCGCGCGTCCGGTGCCGGTGGGCAGCACGTCAACAAGACCGACTCCGCCGTGCGCATCACGCACCTGCCGACCGGCGTCGTCGTGAGCTGCCAGAACGAGCGCAGCCAGCACAAGAACAAGGCGCAGGCCATGAAGACGCTGCGCGCCAAGCTCTACCAGCTCGAGGAGGCCAAGCGCGAGGCCGAGCTGGCGCAGTTCTACGGCGACCGCGGCACGATCAGCTGGGGCAACCAGATCCGCAGCTACGTGCTGCAGCCCTACCAGATGGTGAAGGACCTGCGCACCGGCGTGGAGACGTCCAACGTGGATGCCGTTCTCGGTGGTGAGCTGCAGGAGTTCATCGAGGCGTACCTGAAGGGAGTCCGTCGCAAGTAGACGCGGGCTCGGAGGCGAGCGAAGGCGACAGGAGCGAAGACATGACCCGACGAGCCCTGATCTCCGTCACCGACAAGACCGGCGTCGTCGAATTCGGCCGCGAGCTGGCCGAGCTCGGCTTCTGCGTGCTCTCGACCGGTGGCACGTTCCGCGTGTTGCAGGAGGGGGGGGTGCCCGCTGTCGAGGTCTCCGCCTACACGGCGTTCCCGGAGATGATGGACGGTCGGGTCAAGACCCTGCACCCGCGCATCCACGGCGGCATCCTGGCGCGGCGCGACAATCCCGACGACCTCGAGGCGATGGAGGTCTACGGAATCGATCCGATCGACCTCGTCGCGGTGAATCTCTACCGCTTCCGCGAGACGACGAGGCGGCCCGGCGTCACGCGTGCCGAGATCGTCGAGAACATCGATATCGGTGGTCCGTCGATGCTGCGCAGCGCGGCCAAGAACCACCGCTGGGTCGGCGTCGTCGTCGATCCGTCCGACTACGCCGGCGTGATCGCGGCATTGAAGGCGCACGGCGGCCGGCTGCCCGAGGACTTCGCGCGGCGGCTCGCCGGCAAGGCGTTCGCGCACACGGCGGCCTACGACACCGCGATCGCCGCCTGGTTCGATGCCGAGCGGGCGGGAGCCCCCGACGAGCCGGCGTTCGGCGAGCGCTTCGCGATCACCGGCACCAAGCTCGCCGACCTTCGCTATGGCGAGAACCCGCACCAGTGCGCGGCGGTCTACGCCGACCCGGACGCCCCGGACGGGCCGAACCTGGCGCGCGCGCAGCAGCTCTCCGGCAAGGAGCTCAGCTACAACAACCTGCTCGACACCGACGCGGCGCTCGGCCTCGCGGTCGAGTTCGACGAGCCGGCGTTCGTCGTCGTCAAGCACAACAATCCGTGCGGTGCGGCGGTCGCACCGGAGCCCGCGCGCGCCTTCGTCGCGGCGCTCGACGGCGACCCGGTCAGCGCCTACGGCGGGATCGTCGCGACCAATCGGCCGCTCGACGAGGCGACCGCGAGGCTGATGGTCGAGCGCGGCACCTTCTTCGAGGTGATCGTGGCGCCGCAGATCGCGCCGGCCGCCCTGCAGGTCCTGCAGGGCGCGACCTGGGGCAAGAACGTCCGCGTGCTGGCGCTCGGCGGGCTCCCCGAGCCACAGCCACGGCCTGCGCTGCGGATGATCTCCGGTGGCTTCCTCGTGCAGGACACCGACTTGCCGGGTCTCGCGAAGCCCGAGCTGCGCAGCGTCGGCAAGCGCGCGCCGACCGCGGCCGAGCGCCACGCGCTCGACTTCGCGTGGGTGTGCTGCAAGCACGTCAAGAGCAACGCGATCCTGCTCGCACGAGCGGGCGACGGCGGAGTCTCGTCGATCGTCGGAGTCGGCGCCGGGCAGATGAGCCGCGTCGACTCGGCGCGGATCGCCTGCGAGAAGGCCGGCGAGCGCGCGCGCGGCGCGGTCCTCGCGTCCGATGCGTTCTTCCCGTTCGCGGACGGTCTGCAGGTCGCGATCGACGCGGGCGTCACCGCGGCGATCCAGCCGGGCGGCAGCAAGCGCGACCCCGAGGTGATCGCCGCCGCCGACGCGGCCGGCGTCGCCATGGTGCTGACCGGCGTGCGCCACTTCCGGCACTGATGGAGGTCTCCGAGGCGATCGAGCGGATCCTGCTCGGCGAGTCGCTGGCGCAGGTCGTCGCTGCCTGGCGCGAGGAGGCGCTCGCGGCGCTCGGGCTGCGCCTCGACGAGGCGCGTCCCGAGACGTTCCGGCCGGAGGCGATCCGCTTCGCGAACAAGGTGTGCCGCACGCTCGGCGAGCGGCACGAGGGCGACTCGCGGGCGGAGACGGCGCTCGCGGTGTGGGCACGGCAGGTCGACGAATACGACGTGTACGATGCGCTGCTGTCGCACTTCCGGTCGTTCGACGGGCGCGACGCGCTCGTGCGGCGCGGCCGGCAGCTCTTCCCGGGGCCGTTGACGAGCCATTGGGACGACACGTGGTGAACGGCATCGCACAGCGCCTGGCGGACGTGCGCGCGCAGATCGCCGCGGCCTGCGCCGCCTGCGGCCGCGACCCGGGCGAAGTCGCGTTGCTCGCCGTCAGCAAGACCCGGCCGGCGGCGGAAGTGCGTGCGGCGCTCGCCGCCGGACAGCTCGCGTTCGGCGAGAACCGCGTGCAGGACCTCGCGCCGAAGGCCGCCGAGCTGCGCGACACCGCGGCGCGCTGGCACTTCATCGGCAGCCTGCAGACCAACAAGGTGCGCACCCTGCTGCAGGTCGAAGCGCTCGAGCTGCTGCACTCGGTCGACCGGTCGAAGCTCGTCCACCGGCTGGCCGAAGGCATCGCCGAGCTGCGCCCCGAACGGCCGCTCGACGTGCTGCTGCAGATCGACGCGACCGGCGAGCCCGAGAAGCACGGCGTCGAGCCCGCGGCCGCCGAGTCGCTCGCCCGCGAGGTCGTCGCCTGCGCCCCGGCCGTGCGCCTCGTCGGTCTGATGGCGATGGGCCCGCTCGACGCCGATCCGGCGCCGGTGTTCGCCGCCGTCGCCGCGCTGCGCGAGCGGCTGCGCGACGCGCTCGGCCTCCCGCTGCCGACGCTCAGCCTCGGCATGACCGGCGACCTCGCCGCCGCGATCGCCGCCGGCTCGACGCTGGTGCGCGTCGGCACCGGCGTGTTCGGCCCGCGGGGATGACCGCGCGGCATTGGACGGTAGGCGATCAGACCGGGCGAGCCACGCTCTCCGCGAGCGACCGCAGCTCGGCGAGCAGCGCGTCGAGGTCGTGTGCGGTCGTCTCGGGATGCAGGACGGTGCAGCGCAGCCAGGTCGCGTCGCGGAGCCGCGTGCGCGTCGCGTAGAAGCGCGCGCGGTGTAGCAGGGCGAGGCGCAGCCGGTCCTGGTGGGCGTCGAGGGCGGCGCCAACGAGGCCGGGCTGCAGATGGCGGAAGCAGACGATGTTCGCGTCGGGGTCGGTCGCGAGCTCGAAGTCCGCGCTCGTGCGCACGCGGTCGGCGAACGCGCGGACGACGTCGACGCGCTCCTCGAGGTAGCGGCCGAGCGCGCCCTCGCCGCGGCTCGCGAGCAGCGCGTAGAGCTCGAGGCCGAGCGCCGGCTTCGTGCACTCGAGCGTGCGCCGGCCGAGGTCGAGGTCGGGCTCGCCGGGGTCGGTCGCCGCGGGGGTCGCGCACCGCGCGAACAGGTACTCGACCTCGGGCGCGAACGAGGCGTCGGCGTGGCGGCCGTCCGCGAACAGCACGCCCGTGCACAGGGACGACACGAGCAGCGTCTTGTGGGCGTCCCAGACGACCGAGTCGGCGCGCTCGATCCCGCGGAGCCGCGGCCGTTCGCGCTCCGACAGCACGAGCGATGCGCCGTGTGCGGCGTCGACGTGGAGCCACAGCTCGTGTGCGTCGCAGAAGTCGGCGATCGCGTCGAGCGGGTCGATCGCACCGGTCGACGTCGAGCACGCGCTCGCGACGACGCCGATCGGGCGCCGCCCGGCCGCCCGGGCGCGCTCCATCGCGTCCGGCAGTGCCGCGACGTCGATCCGGAAGCGACGGTCGACCGGCACGCGCACGCAGCTCGCTGCACCGAGGCCGAGGATCTGCAATGCGCGTTCGACGCAATAGTGGGTCTGCTCACCGACCAGCACGGCGACGCGGTCGGTCGCGCCGAGGCCATCGGTCCACACATCGTGTTCGGCCGCGATCTGTCGCATCGCGAGCAGCGCGGTCAGGTTGCCGAGCGAGCCGCCCGAGGTCAGCACGCCGCCGTGTCCCGTGGGAAGGCCGAGCCGCTCGCCCATCCAAGCGACGACGCGCGCCTCGATCGCGGTCGCGGCGGGGCCCATCTCGAAGATCGCGGCGCTGTTGCTCGTGCACGCGCGCACGAGCTGCGCGAGCGCGGTCGCCGCGTGCGGCGGCGCGACCTGATGACCGACCGAGCGCCGGTGCTGGATGCGATGCGCGTCGCGCAGGTAGCGGCGCCACAGCGCGTCGAGCGCCACACCGCCCTGGCGCAGATCGTCGTTCCAGTCGTCGAGCACCTCGCGCGGCGACCGCGGCGGCCGCACGGCGTGGTCGTCCGGCGCCTCGCGCAGACCGGTCAGGTGGTCGGCGAGCAGGTCGACGAGCCGGTGGCCGAGGTCGCGGAAGGACGGCGAGGGGTCGAGCATCGCGCTCATCGGACGCGCCCGCGGTCGCGGATGCGAGAGGCAGCGCGCCGCTCAGGCCGCGCCACGCCGTGGCAGGAGCCGTTTCGCGAGCCGCCCCTTCTCCTCGCGCGTCGTGCCGACCGCGACGCCGACCGCGCCGCCTGCCGCAGCCAGCCCGGCGCACAAGAGCCCGAGCTCCAGCCACCCGGTGATCGGCAGCCACTGGCGCAGCACGCGGTCGGCGAGCAGCATCGCCGCGAACACCGCGGCGAGCGGGCCGACCAGCCCGCTCGCCCAGCGACCGAGCGGCACCTCGAGCCGGCGCGCGAGGAAACGCGGCATGAACACGAGCTGCGCGACGACGGTCGCCGTCGCCGAGCCCGCTGCGACGCCGAGGATCCCGAACGGCTTGCAGAGCGCGAAGCCGAGCAGCAGCGTCATCCCCGCCTCGACGAAGCTGAGCCTGGCGAGGAACCGGACCTCGCGCATGCCGAAGCAGATCTGGCGGCCGATCGTCATCGCCGCGCGCGCCAGCGCACCGATGACGAGCAACGACAACACCGCTGCGCTCGACGGGTAGTCGGCGCCGGACACGTAGTCCTCGCCGACCCAGAGCCGGATGAAGTCCTCGCCGGCGAACACCAGCCCGCCGCCGACCACGGCGCCGAACGCGATCATCAGCCGGCTCCCCGACAGCCACAGCCGTCGCACCGCCTCGCGGTCACCGCGGGCGTCGGACGCGGTCGCCAGCGGCGTGATCGTCCACGCGATCGCGCTGACCAGCCCGAGCATCTGGTAGACCAGCAGGCTGCCCATGCCGTAGTGGGCGAGCGCGGTCTCGTTCAGGACGATCGGGATGACGAGCGCGCTCGAGTGCACGAGCACCGTGTCGCCGGCGTTGATCAGGACGCTGAAGACGCTGTAGCCGTACAGCTCCTTGACCGACCCGCGGTCGAAGAAGCGCACGGCGAGACGCGCGCCGGGCAACAGGCGTCGGGCGATCACGACGCGCACCAGATTGGCCGCGAGCTGGACCGAGGCATTCGCGATGGCGAGCGCGACGAGCCCGTGGTCGTTGAGCAGGATCCAGACGGCGACGCCGACGAACACCATCCGCTCGGTGATGTTGACGGCCTGGACGAGGTCGAAGCGCGACCGCGCGTAGGCCGCCGACTGCGCGACCAGCAGCGGGAAGTTCAGCGCGACGCCACCCGCCACGATCGCGAACAGCGTGCGCGCCGTCGTCGGGGTCACGCCCTGGAGATTGAAGATCGTCGGCGCGAACACCGCGATGGTGCCGCCGGCGACGAGGACGATCAGCCCGCCGAGCGACATCAGGCCGGTCGCCGTGCTCAGTGTGCGGCTGACGCCGTCGAGGTCGTTCTTCGCCCAGTAGCGCGTGACGTACTGCCCGACCGCCGAACGGATGCCGATGTCGAGCAGTCCGTAGTAGCCGGTGAACGACACCAGCATGATCCACAGGCCGTAGCCCGCGTCGCCCAGCCGCGACTCGACGAACGGCGTCAGCAGGATGCCGACGACCGCGTTCACGAGGAACCCGGTCGCGTTGCTGAACACGTTGCGCGCGATCGTCGAGGCGAGACCCATGGTGCGTGCCGGCGGCGGCGCGCAGGTTAGCCGATGCGGCGGGCCGGGGCGCTCCTCCGGACCGAACGTCGGCGCGCCGGTGCCGCCGGCTTCACCGATTCTTGTGGCAGGCTCGGGCCGGCGCCCGTGGAACCGCGAGCCCCGAGCCGCTACGACCAAGGCGCCCAGGTCTCGGGGGCACCGTCTTGGCCCGTCTCGCCATCGTCAGCTACCACGCGCCGCCGCAGCCGGCCGTCGCGTCCCATCGCGTGCTGCGCATGACCCGCGCCCTGCTGGGCGCCGGGCACGAGGTCGGCTGGGTCACGCTCGATCCCGCCGGACTGCCGAAGCGCGACGAGACGCTCGCGGCGCTCACCCCGCCCGCGGTCACGGTGCACGGCCGCGGCCGACCGAACCTCGTCGACCGCGACCCGACCGGCTTCGTCGAGAAGGTCCTCCGCACGATCGTGTTCGCGCTGCCGAGCTACCTGCCGGTGTTCGACCGGCACGTCGAGTGGGGGCGGCTGCTGCGCCGCGAGCTGCCCGGGATCGTCGCTGCCGAGCGGCTCGACGCCGTGCTGTTCTGCTGCGGTCCCCACGGCCAGCTCACCGCGGTTCCGCGGCTGCGCCGTCGCTGTCCGGACGTGCGCGTGCTCATCGACTACCGCGACCTGCTGTCGGGCAACACCTGGCGCGCGTCGGAACGCGAGCGATTGCGTCGTCGGGTCCGCGAGCGCGAGCGTCGGATCCTGGAGCGCTGCGAAGCGCTGTTCCTGAACAGCGCCGACGCGAAGGACTCGTTCCACGCCACGTTCGGCGAGTTCCCCGGGCTGGCGATCGAGGTGATGCGCAACACCGCCGACTACGACCTCGCCGACGAGGTGTTCGCGATGGCGCCGCCGGTCGACCTCGGAGCGGGCGCGCACCTCGGCTTCTTCGGCACCATCTTCCCGCGGCGGCGGCTGCTCCCGGTGCTGCAGGCGCTCGAGCGCGTGCCGGCCGAGGTCCGCAGCGAGCTGACGCTGCACGTGTATTGCGACGCCGCCGGCTCTGCAGCGCTGCTGCAGGAGGATCTCGCGCAGATGTCGGCCGACGTCGGTGCGCGCGTCGTGCGCCAAGACTACCTCGGCTACGGCGATGCGCTCCGCACGATGCGGGCGATGGATGCGCTGGTGCTGATCAACAGCCCGGACCCGGCCGATCAGATCTTCGTGCCGGGCAAGCTGTACGACTACCTGATGGCGCAGCGGCCGGTCCTGTTCGTCGGCGAGCAGGGCGACGCCTGGAACATCTGCGCCGAGACGACCGGATCGTCGTGGTGCTTCACGCACGACCAGCCCGACGCGATCGCCGAGCGGCTCACCGAATGCGCGGTCGCGCGTCCGGCCGACGTGCCGCGCCATCCCGCGCACGTGCCGCAGGTGAGCTTCGCCCCGCTGCTCGACCGGCTGCAGCGCGACTGACGCGCGTCAGGACGCGAGGCGCTCGGCGAGGATCGCGACGATCCGCTCGGCGGCGCGCCCGTCCCACAGCGGCGGTGCTTCGCCCCGTCCAGCGGCGCCCGACAGCACCGCGTGATACGCGTCGAGGATCCGCGCCGGATCGTTGCCGACCAGCTGATTGGTGCCGACCGTGCAGGTGACCGGCCGCTCGGTGTTGTGGCGAAGGGTCAGGCAGGGCACGCCCATGATGGTCGTCTCCTCCTGGATGCCGCCGGAGTCCGTCAGCACGAGCCGCGCTGCGTCGCACAGCCGCACGAAGTCGAGGTAGCCGGCCGGGTCGAGCAGCAGCAGGTTGGGCATCGCGGCCACCCGCGCGCGGAGCGCGTCGCGCTCGAGCATCTTGCGCGTGCGCGGGTGCACCGGGAACACCACGCGGTAGTCCTGCTGCACCTCGCGTAGCGCGTCGAGGATGCCGCCGAGCTGCCGCTCGTCGTCGACGTTCGACGGTCGGTGCAAGGTGACGACGACGAAGCCGCGCGGCTCCAGCCGCAGCTCCTCGAGGATGCGGCTCTGCCGCGCCTTCTCGAGGTTCTTCAGCAGCGTGTCGACCATGCAGTTGCCGACCAGGAAACAGCGGTCGGCGGCGAGGCCCTCGCGCGCGAGGTTGTCCATGCCGCTCTGCTCGGTGCAGAACAGCAGGTCGGAGATCGAGTCGGTCAGGACGCGGTTGATCTCCTCCGGCATGCCGCGGTCGAAGCTGCGCAATCCGGCCTCGACGTGCACGAGCTTCACGCCGAGCTTCACCGCGACCAGGCCGCAGGCGATCGTGCTGTTGACGTCGCCGACGACGAGCACCGCGGCGGGCCGCTGAGCGAGCACCACTTCCTCGAAGCGCACCATGATCTCGGCGGTCTGCCGCGCATGGCTGCCGCTGCCGACCTCCAGGTTCACGTCGGGCTCGGGGATCCCGAGCTCGCGGAAGAACAGGTCGCTCATCCGCTCGTCGTAGTGCTGGCCCGTGTGCACGAGGACCGGCTCGATCGACGGCGCACCCCGGTAGGCGGCCATGATCGGGGCGACCTTCATGAAGTTGGGACGCGCGCCGACGACGTTGACGATCTTCATTCCTGCCTAGGATCGGGAGGACCTGCCGGAGACCTGGAGCCGTCGCGGCTCCCGGGTCCCGGCGTCCGGGTCAGGGATGATGGCTGCCGCCCCGGGTCGGCGCCATGCCGAGCCCGCGCGGTGTGCCGCTGCCGGGCGGTGGTTACGATCGACGCGCGACATGCAGACGGTAGCGCGGTGCCACCGTGTGGAGCGTGGCGTCCTCGCCGCGTTGCTTGCGACCGTGTCCGCGGCGGCGCAGGCGGGTATCGGCCCGGTCCAGGTCCCCCGCAGCGGGTGCGTGCGCGTGCTCGACGGGGCCGGCGATCCGGTGCCCGGCGCCGAGCTGCGGCTGCTCGATGCGGCCGGCGTGCCGTTCGACGAGGTGCTCGCGCGTAGCGGCGCCGACGGCTTCGCGCGCTTCGCTCTGTTCGGCGAGTCCGCCGACGAGCCACTTCCCACGCTGCAGATCGCACGGCCCGGCCGGGCGACCCAGATCGTCGTCGTGGACCTGCGTGCCCACGACACCGGCCGTGCGCCAGGCGATCTAGGCGACGTCGCGCTGTTCCCCGGCGAGTCGCTGCGGGGCCGCGTCGCCGACGAGACCGGCGAGCCGCTCGCGGGCGTCCTGATCACGGCGCGCTCGTCACTCGTCGTCGCCGCGTCGGGCCTGCCGCGCTGTTCGGCCGCGCCGCGGCCCGCCGTGCCGGGTCCCGTCGGACCGGTTCCCGAGCCTTGGGTGGCGGTCCGCTCCGACGCGCGCGGTGCGTTCCAGCTGCTCGGAGTGCCGGCGTCGGGCGTCTTCGTCCACGCTGCGCGGCCCGGCTTCGAGACCGTGCAGCGCGGGCCGCTCATGCCGGGCGCGCCGCTCGAGATCGCGCTCCGGCGCACCGGCTACGTGCGCGGTCGACTGGTGAACGAGACGGGCGCGCCGGTTCGCGGCCTCGTCGAGCTGCGCGAACGCTCCGGGTTCTCCGTTCCCGCCGTGGTCGGCGACGACGGCCGCTTCGAGCTGCCGTTGGCTTCCGCGGCGAGCTACGTCGTACAGCCGATCGTCGGTCGCGTGGATTGCCCGCTTCCCGCAAGCCAACGCGGGCCGGTCGATGGCCTCCAGGTCGTCGCCGCGGCGGCCGCGCCGATCGGCCTCAGCGTGGTCGCGGTCGACGCCGATACCGGTGCGCCACTCGAGGGCGTCCGCTGCGCGGTCACCTGGGAACATCCGTCTTCCGTGCGCCCGGAGCCTCTCGACGTGCGTCGCGCGCCGCTCGGCGGCGGCCTGAGCCCGCCTGCCGAGCTATCGGTGCCGGGCCAGGTCGGCAACGACACGCTCGGCGTGCTGCTCGTCACGGCCCCGGGCCACGCCCCCGTGGTGCAACTCGTCCGCTGGCTGCTGGGCAGGGTAGGGACCGAGGTTCGGATGCGACCTGCCGCGAGCTGCCGCGGCGTCGTCGTCGACGCGGACAGCGGGGCTCCGGTCGCCGGCGCGGAGGTCTCGTTCGGCCCATGGTCCGTTCGGGATCGGGGTCTGCTCTGCACGCGGACTGAGGAGAATGGGTCGTTCCTGCTCGACGGCTTGCCGATCGGCTCGGGTCAGCTGGTCGCGGTGCAATGGGGCCGGCCGGAGTCGAAGCCGCTGCCGGTCGAACTCGAGAGTGGCGAGTGCCGCGACGGGCTACGGCTCGAGCTGGCGCGCGGGCAGACGGTGACCGGGCGCTTCATCGACCCCGGTGCGGTGCGCGGTGCCTGGGTGGTGCTGCGCGGCCGCCCGGAGCCGCCTCGTTGGCTCGACGTCGAAAAGGCCTGTTTCGCCGCGCCCGAGGACCCGCTCGCTGGCGCGATCCGGCTCGCCCGCGTCGCCGCCGACGGCTCGTTCGTGCTTCCGGGGGTCACCGCCGGCTTCTGGAACCTGCTCCTGCTGCCGCCGCGGTCGACCGAGAGCGCGCCACCGACGCCGCTGCTCGTCCGGCGGCTCCGGCCGACGGACGCCGGTGCGGATCTCGGCGGGCTCGACGTGGATGCGCTCCGGCCGGCGCTCGTGGTCGGACGCGTCGAGCTGCACGCAGGCGAGCTGCCGCGCGGCCGTATCGCAGTGCGCGCGCGGCCGTCGGGCGCGCTCGTCGACGCGCCCGGCGCCTGGTTGCCGCCCGATCTTCCCGCCGTGGTCGTCCGATCGGACGGCACCTTCGCGCTGCCGCTCAACGCCGGCCGCTTCGCGTTGAGCGCCGTGGACCTCGCTGCGGGCGGCCTCGAGCTCGCGCGACTGGACCCTGTGGAAGTCATCGCGGGCGAGCGGTGCGAGTGCCTGCTCGAGGCATCGTGCGGCGAGGTCTCGATCCGTATCGAGCCGCCCGGGAACGATCCTGCGTTCACCGGCTGCGCGCTCTGGCTGGCGCCGAGCGGGGCCCGGCTCGGCGGCTGGATGGATCTCCGTGGTCGCGCTTCGGTGCTCGACGTGCTCGCCCCGCGCGGCCGCCTGGAGCTCCGTCTGTTCGGAATCCGGCCCGCGCTCCACGTGACCACCGACGCGGTCGCGGGGGCCACGGGCGCCATCGAGACGCTGATCGTCGCCTCACCGAGCTGCGGCATCACGTTGCGCTTCCCGCGCTGGGACGGTCGCTGACGGCTCCCGCGTGCACGGTCCGCGCGCGCTACAGTGCCCATCCCCCGCAGCTCCCGGAGCGACTCCCGTCATGAGAAGGAACCTGCCGGCCGCCGTCCTGTGGATCGCGGCGTGGACGTCGTCTCTCGCCATCGCGCAAGAGCCCGCCCTGGACGCGCCCGCGCAGTGCGTGCGCGTGCTCGACCCGAGCGGTCGGCCGTTGGCCGGCGCTGAGCTGCGCGCCGTCGGCCCGCACGGTGACGTTGCGGAGACGGTCCTCGCCCGGTGCGACGCCGAGGGTTTCGCCCGCTTCCCATCGGCAGCTACGTCGCCCGACGGGCGCCACGGGATCGCGATCTCGCGGCGCGGTCGGGCGACCGTCGTGCTCGCCACCGCCGACGGCCGGTTCACGGACGGCGCGGAGTCGCCCCGCGAGCCGGGCGACCTCGGCGATGTGACGCTGTTCCCGGGCGTGACGATGGCCGGCCGCGTCGTCGACGCCAGCGGCGCGCCGGTCGAGGGCGCGCGGGTCGTCGCGACGTCGGCGCTCGTGCGCGAGGTCGTGTCACCCTGGGTGCTGGTCGAGTCGCGCGAGCTGACCGACTGGCGGCCGGGCCCGGCGCCCGCGCCGTGGGTGTCGACCCGCAGCGCCGCCGATGGCCGCTTCGTGCTGCGCGGGGTCCCGCCCGCCGGTGTGGTGATCAGCGCCGCGGCACCGGGCGTCGGCGGCAGCCGCGTCGGGCCGCTCGGCGTCGGCGACCCGATCGAGCTGACGCTCGCCGCCCCCTGGCCGCCGCGGCGCGTCGACGGCTCGTTCGGCCTGGAAGCGCTCGCCTTGGGCGCCCGCGCGGTGCTGCGTGGGGCGAGCGAGCTGGTGGACGTCGCCGCTCGCGCGCTCCGCAAGGGCGAGCAGCGCGCCCCCGCGCTGCGGTTGCACGTGGTCGACGATGCGACCGGCGCCGCGGTCGATGGCGTGCGGGCCTTCGTCTGGTGGACCGAGCTGCCCGACGGTGTGCTGCCGAACGCGTCGACGATGCTCGGGGCGTTCGGCTGGATGGAGGCGACGACGACGCTCGACGGTCCCGACGCGAGTGACGACCAGTCGGGCGTGCTCGTGGTCCGGGCGCCCGGCCGCGCGCCGGCCGTGCAGGCGGTGCGCTGGACGGAAGGTGGCATGGACGTCGAGGTCCGGCTGCGCGAAGCGCCGCGCCTGCGCGGCACGGTCGTCGACGCGCGCGACGGCAGTCCGGTCGCCGGCGCCCTCGTGCGGTTCACCGAGGCGTCGGATGCCGATCAGACGATCCGGTTCGGCGGGATGGACGAGGAGGGCGGGCCGTTCAGCGTGCAGACCGCCGCCGACGGCTCGTTCGAGCTCGGCGACCTACCGATCGCCGAGGGCACGCTGGGCGCCACGCTGCGCGGCCGGCCGGCGAGCAGTCCGCAGAAGCTCGCGCTCGCCGCGGGCCAGCAGGTCGGTCCGCTCGAGCTCCGCATTCCACGCGGGGCGACGATCACCGGGCGGCTCGAGCCGCTCGCCGCGGTTCCCGGCGCGTGGGTCGGGCTGCGCGCGGTCGACGGCGGTGATGGGATGTTCGTCCAGGAGATCGTCTGGGGCGGCGCCCCCGCAGCCGACCCGCTGCAGGGCTGTGCCCGGGCAGTGCGCGTGCGCGCCGACGGCAGCTTCGAGTTCATCGGCGTGCCGGCCGGAAAGTGGAAGCTGGTCGGCGTGCCGCGCCGCACGGCGGCGGGCGGCGATCTCGACGACGTGGTGCTGCGGACGCTCGACGTCCTGGCCGAGCGCGACCTCGACCTGGGCGATTGCGACGCGCGCGCACTGCTGTCGGGCCGAGTGTTCGGGCAGCTCGACCTCGGTGTCGGCGAGCTGCCGCGCGGTCGCGTCGGCGTGCGCGCGCTGGTGGTCGACCCGCCTGCGGACGGCGACGTCGGCGTGTTCTTCGTCGGTGGTCCGGAGGCCTGCTCTGCCGCGACGATCGCCGAGCCGGATGGCTCGTTCTCGTTGCCGCTGGCGCCGGGTCGCTGGCGGCTCGCGATCGTCGATCTGGGCGCGGGCGATCTGCGGGTCGCGACGACCGACGCGTTCGAGCTCGCGCCCGGCGGGGAGCTCGAGCGACGCCTGCAGGCCCGCTGCGGGTGGCTGCGCGTGCGCGTCGAGCCGGCCGACGACGCACCCGGCTTCGTGGGGCAGCGGATCGAGCTCGTGCCGACGGAACCGACCGGCGCGGCGCCGCCGGCCCGCCCGCAGTTCCTGCCGTTCGGCGGGTCGGTTCCCGAGCCGGGTCGCGGCACGCTCGACCTGCGCGACGGGCAGCGCACGTTCGACGTGATCGCACCGGCTGGCCCGGTCGACGTCGCGCTCTACGCGGATCGCCACCCGTGGCAGAATCCGCTGCCGGTGTTCATGGCCGGCGAGCCGCCGCCACCCGCGCAGAAGGAGACCGTCGTCGTGCGCGCCGGCGAGCGCACCGAGGTCGTGCTGAAGCCGCCGGCTCGGCAGTGACCTGCGATCGACCGGCGACCGCCACCGTCGCCGCGCGCGGCCGCCGCGGTCCCGGCGGCGCGGACCGACGCGCTCGCGCGTCCCGCCGGCCGCGCGTCGGCCGGGATTCGCCACGCTGGCGCGCTCCCGCCTCGCCGGTCGGACCACTAGGGTCGCGTCATCAAGTTCCTCGCCGACGTCGGGAATCTGGAGCGCTGCTTCGTGTTTCTGACCGGTGCGGACCACGTGGTGATCCAGGACAGCCTGAGCGGTTGCCCGGACGGTGCGGACGCGCTGGGACCGTGGACTTCCATCTCCGCCCGCTGACCTTCCCGCATTCTGCGAGCTGCGGGGCGAGCTCGACCGCGAGGATCTGCGTGCGTTGACGGACGGAGCCCTCGATACCCCGTTGCCGCCGACCTCGAGCGATGTGCTGGAGATCCTCGAACGGGAGCTGCGCGCGCATGCGATCGCCGGTGGGTCTCTGACCGCGATCAATGATCTGGCGCGCGACGGCGTCATTGTGGTCGCGACGCAACGTATCTTCTCCGACTCGATTCGCGGCGACGTCTTGCGGCTCGATCGGAACGAACGCTACCTGCGGGAGGTGCTCGGCGCGATGACGGACCGCTACGGCTCGCAGCCGACGTGGAACGCACTGGCCCGCGACCTGTCGATCGGCCATCCGAAGACGATCTCCGACTTCATCGGCATCCTCGAGCGCATGGATGCCGTCGTCGTCGTCCCGGCGGTCGGGGAGCACAGGCGCGGGCCCGCACCGAAGAAGGCGCGGAAGGTGTTCTTCGCCGACCCGTTCATCCACGGAGCAATGCGCGCGTTCACTGGTCGCGAACCCATCGAGCAAGGGAGCGACGCGCACGTGCAGCGCGACCTCTTGGCCATGATGGCGAGCCACGTGGCGCGCACGGACGGAGTGTCCTACGTGAAGGCGCACGGTGAGATCGACGTGGCCTGGTACCTCGGCGACGAGCTGCAGCTCCTCGAGGTCGAGTGGTCGATGCAGCTCCGCCCCGAGGAGCTGAAGGAGATCCGCCGTCGCGGTCGCGGCCTCGTGGCCGCTCGAGTCCGGCAGTTCGCGCCGACTGCGGGGCGCAACGGGCGTCACGAGCGCGTCGAGGAGCCCACGCGCCGTTCGATCGAGCTGCACGAGCAGGTCGTCGAGGCGTATCCCGAGAGCGTCGGTCAGCAGATCCGGCTGGCCGGCGCGTACACCGACCTGGCGCTCGCTCGCCACCGAGCTCGCCTGGTATCACCTCGAGCGGGTGGCACCGCGTTTCGCGAGCTGATCGTGACCACCGCACCGGTGGCCACGACCGGCCGCTGTGACGGGGTGGTGGTCGGACCGAATGGCGAACCTCGTTCGCTCGACCACGGATTGCGCTCGGCGCAAGTTGGCTCATCGCCGGTCGAAAGCCGGCGTCATGCCGGGCAGATTGCCACGGGCCTTTGCGGTCGAGCGTCGGATTGCGAAGCACGCAGCGGAGGACCTGTCACAATCTCCCTGGCACATGCCCTTCCGGAAGCCCATTGCGGAGCCGCTCATGAAGAACCTCGTCTGCCTGTCGTCGCTGGTCCTGCTGCCAGCCTTGTCAGCCCAGGGCAACTTCCAGGACCACGTCGTCTGGGACTTCACGGTCCGCTTCTCGCAGGACTTCCTGCGAATCGACGACGATGGCGATGGCATGCCCGCGCTGTGGGTGGCCGCTCCCGGTGCGGCCACCCTGTATCGCTTCGACGAGGACGGCGCGCGCATCGACATCCGCGGTCCGACTGGCCTCCGCTTCGGTCACGAGTTCGTCGTCGCTCCGATCTTCCCCGGCGTCGGTGCCACCGCCGCCGTCGCCTCCGTGAGCGGCAGCACGCATTCGATCTCCTTCTACCTGACCGACGGCACCGGCCACGGCTCGACGGTGACGGTGCCCGCGTCGTTGGGGACCGTGCTCGACCTCGATGTCGGCAACTTCGATGGTGATCCGGAGCGCGAGGTGAGCATCGTCGGCAGCACCGGCTGGGGCTACTACGATGGCGGCTCCGCAGCGGTCGTGCCGGTCCTCACCGGCATCGCGCCCGGCACGTTCTCGCTGCGGTCGTTGGTCCGACCGGCTGCCAGCGGTCCCGACACGTTGATCGTGCCGACCGCCACCACGCCGATCGACGTGCGCGAGTACGACGTGCAGGGTGGTTCGGTGCGGCTCGACACCCTGCCGCCCAGCGAGACGCAGGTGGATTCGGCCACCTGGGTCGATGGCGATCCGGTGCTGTCGACGTCGAACGGCTCGGTGTTCCAGCCCGCCGGCAAGGTGTGGTTCTTCAATCGTGGTCGCGGTGCCTTCGACCAGGCCGTCACCGGCCAGTCGGACGAGAGCTTCCCGCGGGTCAGCGGCGGCGGCCCGCTGATCCCCGACCGCGTGTGGTTCTTCGTGCGCAAGAAGTCCGGCGGTAACGAGACGATCGAAGAGCAGGACGGTCGGCTCGGCGTACCGCATGTCGTCGTGCAGGGACCGGCCGGCATCGGACTCGACCTCGCCGATGGCGGCGCCCGTGACCTGTTCCCCGGCAACACCCGGCACCTGCTCGTCCGCCAGGCGCTGACCAGCAACTTCGCCGCCTACCAGACCGATGGTCCGCTGGACCTGCGGATCTCGGGCCGCGGCGCCACCAGCGGCAACAGCCTGACCATCGACGCGAAGCTCGGCCTGCCGGGGGCCGGCGCGGCGGTCTACCCGCTGATGTCGCTGGCCGGTTCGGGGAGCTTCCAGATCCCCGGGATCGGCGCGATCTCACTGACGCCGGACACGCTGACCAGCGCGTCAGTCGCCTTGCTCGGCGGCTCACGCCAGGCGGACCCCGCCGGCGACACCAGCTTCCAGTTCGTGGTGCCGCACCTGCCGGTCAGCGGCCTGCGCCTCGACGTGTCGTTCGGCTACGTCGGCTTGAAGGCCGGCGGGGGTGTCGCGCTCAACCAGACCGGCGGCTTCGGCTACGTCTACTTGCAGTGAGGCCCGTGGTGTGATGGCTCCCGCTGCCCGCGGCGGCCGAGCCCGGTCTCCGTCGCGGCGCTCGACGTCATCGGGGCTTGCCGAAGAGGGCGTCATTGTGCCTCGGCTCGACTGTCGTCCAGCGTGACTGTCGTCCAGCGTGACCGTCGTCCAGCGTGACTGTCGTTCAGGGTGACTGTCGTTCAGCGCGGCGGTCGTTCAGCGTGACCCGCAGGCTGGCCGCTGCGCGCGACCGCTGTGGCCGTGCGAGTGCCTCGCTTCCCCCGAAGCGAGCGGAGGCGAGGACGGGGGTGCTCATTGCGCGTCGCCGTGGAACTGGCGCTGGGTGCAGATCGGGGCCGCCTACGTGCCGAACGAGCCCCCGCCTTTCCACGTGACCGCGCCGGCTGTCCGCGACCTCCCCGGCGCGCGTCGTGGTCGTCGAGCCGGGCGTCGGCGACGCCGTGAGGTGCGAGGGTCCGCAGGTGTCGGACGGGGAGCCCGTCGGCCAGCTGCGAGCTCCGCCGACCGTGCCGAGGCGGATGCGGACGACGTGCCGCAAGGCGGGCGTCCAGAGCGGGTTGCGAAGCCCCGAGGGGGAGGCGTGCCGGGCCTCGTCACGGGCCGGGAAGACGAAATCGCGGATTCCGCCGGACACGCGGGCGACATCTTCCTCCCGACTCCCCGAGGGCGCGCCGTCCGGGGCTCGCCCCGCTCCGATGCTCGGGAGCGCCACGCACTCGCGTGTCGTGGCGCGCTCCACCTCTCGTTCCCGATCCCCTCCAGGAAACTCCTATGCGGAATCTCGCCAGCCTCTGTGTCCTTTCGGCCCTCGGCCTCGCCGCCGTCAGCACCGCCCAGTGGACCCAGATCCAGACCCTCAGTGCGCCGAGCGCCCGCGCCGGTGCCGTGGCCACGTTCGACAGCGCGCGCGGTGAGACCGTGCTGTTCGGCGGAGAGGTGTTCTTCTCGTTCTCCAACGAGACCTGGGTGTACGACGGCAACGATTGGACGAGGAAGAGCCCCTCGACTTCGCCGCGCGGACGCGCCGAGGCGGCGATGGTCATGAAGCCCGACGCGACGAACCCGGCGAACGGCGTCGTCTGGCTCTACGGCGGCAATGCCGGCGGCGGTCCCTTCGGCGGTCCGGCCAACGACGAGACCTGGGAGTGGAACGGCAGCAACTGGCGCATGCTCAGCCCGGCCGCGACGCCCGGCGGTCTCACCCGCGCGGCCTCGGCTTACGACGCCTCCCGCGGCGTGATGGTCGTCTATGGCGGGCTGTCGGACTCCGCTTTCCCGATCGCGAACGACGCGGTCTGGGAGTTCGACGGCAACACGTGGACGCAGAACGTCGGCGCTACCGGTCCCGGACCTCGCGAGGGCTCGGCGATGTGCCATGACGCCGCGCGCGGCAGGATCGTGATGTTCGGCGGCGTCGATCCGCAGATCGGTGGGTTCGGCGACACGTGGGAATACGACGGCACGAGTTGGACGCGCCTGCCGGTATCGGTCGGTAGCCCCGGCCCGCGGACGCGTTCGTCGATGGTCTACGACAGCCACCGCAACGTCTGCCTGCTCTACGGCGGTCAGGATCCGACGAACGGCAACATCCTCAACGACGTGTGGCAGTTCGACGGCAGCGTCTGGACGCAGCTCGGCAGCAGCGGGATCACCGCGCGTGCGGTGCCCGCCGCGGCCTTCGATGCCGATCGCGAGCACACGGTGCTGTTCGGCGGGATCGACAGCCGCTTCCAGACCAACGCCGAGACCTGGGAGTACGGTGCCCGCTGGGACGCGTTCGGCGCGGGCTGCAGCGGGAGCGCCGGCACGGTGGCGCTGGACCTGGTCCGCCGTCCGGTCCTCGGCGAGAACTTCGTGCTGGCCATGTCGAACCTCAACGCGTCGGCGACGACCGCGTTCCTCGCGTTCGGCGTCAGCGACTCGAGCTGGGGTGCGAGCAGCCTGCCGTTCGACCTGACGCCCTTCGGCCTGACGGGCTGCACTCTCTACGTCAGTCTCGACGTCGTCGCCGGCACGTCCGCGAGCGCGGGTAGCGCCACCTTCTCGCTGCCGATCCCGGTGGTGGCGAACCTCGTCGGATTGCGTGCCTTCAACCAGGCGTTCGCCCCGGACGCGGGTCACAACCCGGCCGGCGTCGTGACGAGCAACGCCGGGACCGCGGTGGTCGGTCACTGAGCCGACCCGGGCGCCGCGTGCGCCCCGCCGTTCGCCCTGCACCCCACGCCGGACCGTTCCGAAGGACGGTCCGGCGTTCCCCTCCCCGCCCGAGGCTCGTGCCGATGAAGTCCGTAGGTCGATTGGGGCCGCTCTGTGGCCTCGCGCTGTGTGCGGCGCTGCTCGCGCAGAACCCGGCCCTGTTGCTGGATGTCAATGCGGTGCGACCGACGCCGCCGAGCTCGAATCCGGCGACGTACGTCCAGCTCGGAAACCTGACCCTGTTCCGCGCCGAGACGGCACAGCACGGCACCGAGCTGTGGCGGACCGACGGCACGGCCGCCGGCACGCAGCTCGTCGTCGATCTCGTCCCCGGACCGGCCGGCTCCGACCCCGGCGAGTTCGCCGTGCTCGGCAACGAGGTCGTGTTCCGCGCGACGGGCGTCGGCGTCGGCACCGAGCTGTGGCGGACCGACGGCACGGCGAACGGGACGCGGCTCGTGCGCGACCTGACACCGGGTGTCGCGGGGTCTTCGATCGCCGACCCCGTGTCGTTCGGCGGCTACGTGTTGTTCGGCTACGACGACGGCGTGTCCGGCCGCGAGCTGTGGCGGACCGACGGCACCGCAGGCGGCACGACCCGCGTCCTGGAGATCAACCGTGGCGGGACCGGCCTGCCGCAGGGGTTGCGGGATGCGGTCGAGTTCGCCGGCGCTCTGTATTTCCCCGCCGATGACGGTGGGGGCACGGAGCTGTGGAGGACGACCGGCACGGCCGCGTCGACCGTCCGCGTCGCGGAGCTGGTGCCCGGGCCCGGCGGGTCGGACCCGCACGACCTGTGCGCGGCCCCGACGATGCTGATCTTCGCCGCCGACGCCGGGAGCGGCGACGAGCCGTACGTGTGGAACGGCAGCGCCGTGACGCTGGTCGCCGATATCGACCCCGCCGGCTCCTCGGACCCGCACTCCTTCCTGGGCTTCGGTCCGTACGTCTACTTCTCCGCCGACGACGGCGTGCACGGCCGCGAGCTGTGGATCACCGATGGGCGTGCGATCACCACGCGCATGGTTGCCGACATCGATCCGGTGGGCTCGTCGTTCGCCCGGCCGGTGTTCGTGCTCGGTGCCTACGCAGGCATCGTCGCGAACAGCGGTGCCGAGGGTCAGGAGCTCTGGATCACGGACGGGACCGCGCAGGGCACGCGGCTGCTCCGCGACATCCATCCCCGCGTCGGGTCGCGTCCCGACGGGTTCACCCCACTCGGTTCGGCGGTCGTGTTCACCGCGGACGACGGCACCCACGGCAACGAGCCGTGGATCACCGACGGCACGACGTCGGGGACGCGGCTGCTGGCGGACGTCGAAGCCGGGCCGGACGGTTCGCTGCCGCGCGAGCTGTTCGCGACGCCGCGCGGCGACCTGCTGTTCACCGCCCGCGAGGTCACCGTCGGCACCGAGCCGTGGATCACGGACGGCACCAGCGCCGGGACGCGGCTGCTCGCCGACCTCCATGCCGGGATCCCGGGCGCCTCGCTCGCGTCGAACGCCGACTCCGGAGTCGACTTGCTGAACGGCCGGACCGTGTTCGTCGCGGACGACGGCGTGCACGGCCGCGAGGCGTGGGTGACCGACGGCACGCCCGCCGGGACCCGCCTGCTGGCCGACATCAACCCGTCGAGCGCCGACAGCAACGCCGGCGGCTTCGCGGTCTCGGGTGGCCAGGCCTTCTTCCGCGCCAACGACGGCTGGGACGGCTACGAGCTGTGGGTGACCGACGGCACCGTCGCTGGCACCCGGCGCGTGGCCGACATCAATCCGTTCACGGTCAGCTCGTTGCCGCAGAGCATCACCGCGCTGCCCGGTGGCGGCGTCGTGTTCACCGCGGTCGGACCGAGCGGCGGGCGGGAGCCTTGGATCTCCGACGGCACGGCGGCGGGCACGCGGCTGCTGATCGACCTCGCCCCCGGCCCGAACGGCAGCGACGCCGCCGGCTTCACTCGGCTCGGTGACGAGCTGTACTTCCACGCCGACGACGGGACCCACGGCACCGAGCTGTGGGCGACCGACGGCACGGTGGCGGGTACGCGCCTCGTCGTCGATCTCCATTCCGGCAGCTCGGGTTCGTACCCCGCCGGGTTCGTCGTGCTCGGCGACCGGATCCTGTTCAGCGCGGACGATGGCAACGCCGGGCGGGAGCTCTGGGTGACCGACGGCAGCGCGGCCGGGACGGTCCTGGTCGCCGACCTGGAACCGGGCTCCGGGAGCTCGTCACCGGCCGGGCTGCTCGCCGCGGGCGGGCTGGTCTGGTTCGGCGCCGAAGACTCGATCTTCGGGCGGGAGCTGTGGCGCAGCGACGGCACGCGCGCCGGCACCTGGCGGATCGCCGACCTCGAGGCGGGCCCGTTCGGCTCGGACCCGGCCCCGCAGGTGCTCGCTCCCAATGGGCTGCTGTTGTTCACGGCGCGGACCGTCAGCGAGGGTCTCGAGCCCTTCGTGACCGACGGCACGGCTGCGGGGACCCGGGTCCTGCTCGACATCGCAGGCGGAACGCAGTCCTCGAGTCCGCGCGAGTTCCTCCGCGTCGGCAGCCGGCGGGTGTTCTTCCGGGCCGACGACGCCGTCCACGGTGGTGAGCTGTGGGTGACCGACGGCACGCGCGCGGGCACGGTGCTCGTCGGCGACGTGCTACCCGGTTCGCTGGGCAGCGAGCCGCGCGACCTGGTCGCATCCCGCGGTCGCCTCGTGTTCGGCGCTGACGACGGGGTGCACGGCCGGGAGCCCTACGTCCTCGAGCTCGGTGCCGTGTCGGCGCTCGTCGGCGTCGGCACCGGAGCGTCCGCCATCGCGCCGGTGGCCGTGGCGACCGATCCGGTGCTCGGCTCCTATCTGACGATCGACTGCTCCGAGGTCGGGACCGGCACCTTCGCCTGGCTGCTCTGCGGAGCGGCGCGTGGCGACTACCGCGCGCTCGGCCACACCTGGTACCTGGCGTTGCCGTGGGTGATGTCCAGTGCCGCCGTGACGGCCGGGCAGGTCTCGTTCCAGATTCCGATCCCGAACATGCCGGTGCTGTCGGGCGCGACGCTCGGGCTGCAGGTCGTCGTCGGTCCGACCGCGGCGCCGTTCGGTGCCAGCACGTCGAACGGCATCCATGCGACGCTCGGGGTGCGCTGACATCGCGCGTTCGCGCGGCGGCCCGTCGGCGGCGTGCCTGCGATTCGCCGTGACCGAGGACGTGGCGGTGCCTTCGGATCGAGCCGGTCGGCGACGGTGGCTGCGGCGCGCCGCTCGTGGTCGTCCACCGACCGCGGTCTGCACCGGCGGGGGTGGGCGGCGCGGGGCGCGACCCGCGCCGCGCGCATGGGCTGCTACGCTGGTCGGCTCGCGCTCCACCGTGACCAGCCCGCAACCAGAGCAGCCGCACCTCGACGCCAGTGAGTGGAGTCGTCTGATCGAGCGCATCGATCCGTCGGTGATCCTGGTCGTGATCCGCTCGTGGATGGGACGTCGACTTCTGACGGATTGCTCAGCGGAGGACATCTGGCAGGACGCATTGGCGATGGCGTGGCGCGACCGTCGCGCGCACGACTGGCGCGGGCTGCGCGCGTTCCGGGCCTGGCTGCTGGGAATCGTGCGCAATCGGATCCGCGACCGGGTCGATCACGTCGGCGCGCAGAAGCGTGGCTCGGGTGACCGCGGTCGGTCGCTGGCGGCGATGGCGACGGACGTCGACGGCCGACCGGGCGCGCCGGGTTCGGTCAGCGACCTGCTGCCGCCGCGGACCACGACTCCGAGCCGGGTCGCGTCGGCTTCCGAGCAGGCGGCGATCCTGCAACAGGCGCTCGCCGCGGTGCCGGAGGACTGTCGGGACGTCGTTCGCCTGCGGCTGTTCGAGGAGCTGTCGATCAACGACGTCGCCACGCAGCTCGGGATCGCTCGTGCGACCGCCTACGACCGTCTGCTGCGCGGCGCCCAGCGCTACCAGCAGGAGCTGGAGCGCCGGCTCGGCATGTCGGCGGGGGAGTCGTGATGGTCGACGTCGACCGACCCGAGGGTGGCATCGACCGCGCCGCCGCCGCGGACATCGAGTCGCGCGGTGCCGAGGCCGGCCACGGGGAGGCTGATCGCGGTCAGGTCGCCGAGTGGTTCGACGCTTTCCTCGACGACGTGCTGGAGGGTCGGGCGACGAACATCGACGAGCTGGTCGAGGAGCACCCGGACCGCGCGCAGGAGATCACCGAATCCTATCTGCTGGCCCATCGCATCGCCGGCCGGCGGTTGCCGACGACGCCGCGGATCGAGGGCTACGAGATCGTGCGAGAGGTGGGCCGCGGCGGGATGGGTGCGGTGTTCCTCGCCCGGCACGCCCGTCTCGGTCGCCTGGTCGCCCTGAAGGTCCTGCCGACGAGCTTCGGTATGTCCGAGCGCGCACGGACCCGGCTTCTCGCCGAGGCGCGTGCGCTGGCGCAGATCTCCGACGAGCACGTCGTGCGCATCCACAATGTCATTGCGAATGGCGAGGCGCTCGCGTTCGAGATGGAGTGGATCGACGGCCCGAGCCTGGCGACCATCGCGGCGCGTCTGGATCGACGCAGCGCGACGATCTCGGACGTGATGGCGATGCTCGCCCCGGACGCCCTGGCGCCGCGGGAGCGCACCGTCCAGCAGTGGTGCGTCCGCGTCGTCGCGATCGTGGCGCGTGCACTCGACAAGGTACACCGGGCCGGCCTGGTGCACCGCGACGTCAAGCCGTCGAACATCCTGTTGCGGCGCGACGGGACGCCGTTGCTCGCGGACTTCGGTCTGGTGCGGGACACCGCGGTCTCGGTCTCGCGCGACGGCTCGTTCGTCGGGACCCCCGCGTACGCCGCGCCCGAGCAGCTCCGCGGCGAGACCGTCGATGCGCGGAGCGACGTCTATTCGTTGGCCGCGACGCTCTGGGAGCTGGTCGTCGGCCGGCCTCCGCACGTCGGCAGCAATGCCCACCAGATCCTCGAACGGATCGATCGGGACGGCGCGCCGCGGCTGCGGCCGATGGTCGCCGGTGCCCCGCGCGACCTCGAGACGATCCTCGGCAAGGCGCTCGATCCCGATCCGGCGGCGCGCTACGCGAGCGCCGAAGAGTTCGCCGAGGACCTCGATCTGCTGCTGCGCTGGCAGCCGATCAAGGCGCGTCCGCCAGGAGCCTGGAAGCGCGCAATGCGCACGCTCCGCCGGCAGCGGCGCGTGCTCATTGCCGCCGCGATCGGTGCCGCGGTCGTGCTCACGGTCGTGCTCGGCATCGCCTGGTTGGAGCGGCAGCGCAGCAGGCGGGAGGCGGACGTGGTCGACCTGGTCCGCTCCGCGCACCAGCGGCTCCTTTCGGAGCCGGTTCGCGATCGGGCCTTCCGCGTCCTGGTGATGGGTTCGGATCTGGCGCAGGAGCGACTCGGTCGGCTCGGCCTGCGCGCCACCGAAGGCATCGGCGGGGCCCTGGCGCTGTACGACCGCGCCGTCGCGCTCGCCCCGGACCGCACCGACGTCCGGGCCGAGCGGGTGATCGTCGCGATCGCCGCCGGTCCCGGGCCGACCGACGTCGGGCCGGGCGTCGCCGACGTGTTCGGAGGTCTCGACCTCGGCGTCCTCCAGCCGGCCTGCCGTGCCTACGCGATCGCGATTCTGCAGGGGGAGCTCTCGCCGACCCCCGACGAATCGCTCCTGGATGCCGCGACGATGCAGGACCGGCTCCAGCTCGGGCTGCTGGCCTTCCTGGTCTGCGACCTGCGGACCTGCGAGCGAGCGTGGTCGGCCCTCGACGCTGCGAGCGACCACTCGTCGTTGGCCGACGCCGGTCTCGGGCTGTTGTTCGCGATCGACTCCCGGACAGCGCTCGCCTATCCGCGGCTGCTGCAGGCCTCCCGCGCGTTCCCCGGCAACGCGCTGCTGGCATCCGCGCTGGCAGGCGTCGCGACGAGCGTCGGCGATCACGCGGTCGCGCGACAGCACCTGGTTCGTGCTGCCCAGCTCGGGGCGCCGGCCGCGGACGTCGCGGTCGTCCGCGCTGCGCTGCAGCTCGCTGCCGGCGACGTCGACGGTGCCCGCGAGACGTGTCGTGGGATCGGAGCGACGGCGGACTGGCGCATCGGCCGCGCGGTCGCAGCGCTCGAACGCCGGCTCGGCGACCCGCGGGCCGCGGAGCTCCGCCTCGACGCCTTCGCTGCCGTGCTGTCGGCGCAGCCCTCGCTGCGTATCGAGCTCGCGAGAACCGCGCTGGATCTGGGCGACTGGCCTCGCTACCTCGAGCAGCTCGAGTGGTTCCTGGAAGCACCGCCCCGCGCAGCGCGAGTCGACGCCCAGGTTCTCGCGGCGCTGCTCGACGAGGGCGGACTCCGGGGACTCGCCGGGATGGTGCGGAGCGAGCGTCCGGACGGCACGGTCACACTCACCCCCGGCACCGCCAGCCCCCGGACGGTTCCGCTGTCCGACCTCGAGGCGATGTTGCTGCGCCGCCGCGCCTGGCGGCTGGACCTGGCGCGCAACTTCGCACGCCCTGGGGGCGGCGCCACCGCGGCGATCGCCGGCGCGCTCGCGGAGACCGCGAGCGCGATCTACTGGTTTCCCGAGCTGCACTCCGGACCGTGGCACGACTGGTCGCTGCCCGCACTCGGCGCGAGCGTCGTGGCGCGCGGACTCTGGCGCCGGCTGTGCGTCGATGTCCTGCCCTGGTTGCTCGGCGATGCGCCGACCCGGCTCGGCGAGCGCACGGTGCTGCGCGTCGACGGTCGCTCCGCCGGTGAGACGGTCGGCGCGATCGCCGTGGTCGGGGACTGCGACGGGGACGACGTGCCCGACCTCGCCGTCGGCCCGGTCAATCCCGCGCCCGGCGTGTCCGGTTTCCTGCGCGCGTATTCGGGCCGCGACGGCCAGCTGCTGTTCGAACGCAGCGGCGGCGTGCAGGGCTTCGCGATCGCTGGTGTCGGTGACGTCGACGCCGACGGCCACACCGACGTCGCGGTCACGTGCCTCGACCGGCGGGACGACGGACGATTCGAAGGGCACGTCGCCGTGCTGTCCGGCGCCGACGGGGGTGAGCTGTTCGTGCTGCGCCCCGGCTCACCCAGCGCGACCTTCGGCTCGCAGATCGTCGGTCTGGGCGACGTCGATGCCGACGGCGTCCCGGACCTGGCGGTCAGCGACATGGGCGAGATCGCCGGCCTCGGGCACGTGTTCGTGTTCTCGGGTCGCGGCGGCGCCCCGCTCACCGTCGTGCACGGCCCGCGGAAGTCGAACTTCGGCAACGCGCTGACATCCTGCGTCGACCTCGACGGCGATGGCGCCCGCGACCTGCTGGTCGGCGGGCTGGTCGGAGACGCCGGGCGCGGCGCCGCGTGGGTGGTCTCGTCGCGCACCGGGGTCGTCCTGCTCCGTCTCGACGGCGGCCCGGAATCGCGCGGCTTCGGAGCTGCCGTGGCAGCCGGCGCGGACCTCGACGGCGACGGCGTCGAAGACCTGATCGTCGGCTCGCCCTGGTCGCGGGTGGCCGGCGAGCAGGTCGGCGCGGTGCACGTGTTCTCCGGCCGCGATGGCTCCGAGGTGGTGCGAGTCGTCGGCGAGCAGGCATCCGGCTCGTTCGGCGTCGCGGTCGCCGCCGCGGACGTCGATGGCGATGCGGTCGCGGACCTCGTCGTCGGCTCGCCGCAGTCCGCGACGAACGGCCCTCGCTCTGGAATGGTCAGCGCGTTCTCGGGTCGCGATGTGCGCGAGAGGCGGCGTCCGTCGATCCTGGCCGAGATCTACGGCGCGCACGCCGGGCAGGAGTTGGGAGTCGGGCTCGCGGCGCTCCGGGCGCCGCGGTCGGCCAGCGGTCTTCGGGAGCGGGTGCTGGTCAGCGCGCCGGGCGCGGCCGCGGCCGGTCCGCTGACGGGCGCCGCCTGGCTGCTGGATCTCGGTCCCGACGGGTCGCGTTCCCCGCGCTGAGGGCGGTGCGCGCCGGATCGCGCTCAGCCGAGCGCACCCGGCGTGGACGACGACGCGCTTCGAACCGGCCGCAGCGCCTCGCCGGGTGTCGACAGCCGCCGCCGCGATCGGCAACGCCGGCGCCGCTGCCGCGAAGCTCGACGCACGCGTCGGTCCGGCCCTGCGCCATTGGGCGCCGGTCGCGCACGGCAAGCGACCGGCGCGAGCGCGTCGCGAGCATCCCCGAGCAACTCGGCACGCTCGAGCGGCGCGCCATTCCGGCGGCCGCGCTGTCGCCCCGCGGTCGTCGAGTGCGGCAGGCCGCGGGCCGGACCCGGTCGCGGCCCGACCGTTCCCGCCGGTCCTGGCGGTCCGGTACCATGCCGCGTCCACGGCACGCGCGCGGTGTCCTCTCGCCATCATGACTCCTCCTCCGCTGCGAATCGGCCTCTTCGGCATCGGCCTCGATGCCTACTGGCCGCAGTTCGAAGGTCTCCGGCAGCGCCTGGAGCAATACCTCGCCACCGTCGCTCACAAGCTCGCCCGGCCCGGCGTCGAGGTCGTGAACGTCGGTCTGGTCGACGCACCCGACCGTGCCCGCGAGGCCGGCCGCGAGCTGCGCCGCGCCGACGTCGACCTCGTGTTCCTCCACGTCACGACCTACGCGTTGTCCTCGACGGTCCTGCCGGTCGTGCAGCGTGCGCGGGTGCCGGTGATCGTGCTCGACCTCGCACCCGAGCGGGCTATCGACTATGCGTCGTTCAATGCGTTGGGCGACCGCACGCGCATGACCGGCGAGTGGCTCGCGCACTGCTCGACCTGCTCGGTGCCCGAGATAGCGAACGTCTTCCGTCGCGCCGGCATCCGCTTCCACCAGATCAGCGGTGTGCTCGAGGACGACCCCGAGTGCTGGCGCGAGATCGACGCCTGGGTCGACGCCGCGCGCGTGATGGTGGGAATGGCGGCCAACCGCCTCGGCCTGATGGGCCACTACTACGGCGGTATGCTCGACATCCATACCGACCTGACCCTGCAGTGCGCGACGTTCGGCACGCACGTCGAGCCGATCGAGGTCGACGAGCTGACCGCGCTACGCCGCGCGGTCGCGCCGGATTCGGTGGAGGCGCGCGTGCGCGAGCTGCACGAGGCCTTCGACGTGCAGCCCGGCTGCGCCGCCGAGGACCTGGCCGAGGCGGCGCGCACGAGCGTCGCTCTCGACGAGCTGGTCGCGCGCCACCGCCTCGGCTCGCTCGCCTACTTCCACAAGGGCACCGGCGTGCCAGAGAACGAGGCCACGATCGCTTCGATCATCCTCGGCACCTCGCTGCTCACCGCGCGCGGGGTGCCGGTGGCCGGCGAGTTCGAGGTCAAGAACGCGCAGGCCATGAAGATCCTGGACCTGTTCGGCGTCGGTGGCTCGTTCACCGAGTTCTACGCGATGGACTACGACGCCGACGTGGTGCTGATGGGCCATGACGGACCGGGGCACATCCAGATCGCCGAGGGCCGCACGAAGGTCCGGCCCCTCGAGGTCTATCACGGCAAGGTCGGCCGCGGCGTGTCCATCGAGATGGCGGTGCGCCACGGTCCGGTCACGCTGCTGTCGGTGATCGAAGCGCCCGGTGGTCAGCTCGCGCTGCTGTGTGCAGAAGGCGATTCCGTCCCCGGTCCGATCCTGGAGATCGGCAACACCAACAGTCGCTATCGCTTCGGATGTGGCGCGCGCGAGTTCGTGAAGCGCTGGAGCAGCCATGGGCCGGCCCATCACTGCGCGGTGGGAGTCGGACACGTCGCCGACCGCATCGCCCGGCTCGGCAGCCTGCTCGGCCTGGAGACGATATGCGTGAGTTGAGTCGGCAAGTCCGATGACCGCCAATCCTCTCGTCGGCGTGGTCTTCCACTGGCTCGGTGGCCTGGCGGCCGGGAGCTTCTACGTGCCCTATCGCGGGGTGAAGCGCTGGTCGTGGGAGACCTACTGGATGCTCGGCGGCGTCTTCAGCTGGGCTGTCGCGCCCTTGGTGCTGGCGTCGCTGCTGACCGAGGACCTCTTCGGGGTGCTCGCCGGTGCACCCGCCGGTGCGCTGTTCTGGTCCTGGTTCTTCGGCCTGCTGTGGGGCCTCGGCGGCCTGACCTTCGGCCTGTCGATGCGGTATCTGGGGATGTCGCTCGGCTACGGCGTGGCGCTCGGGACCTGCGCGGTCTTCGGCACGCTGATCCCGCCGCTGTTCCGAGGCACGCTCGGGACGATCGCGGCGTCGAGCGCCGGCCGCATCACGCTGACCGGCGTGGCCGTGTGTGCGTTGGCCATCGCGATCTCCGCGCTCGCGGGCCTGCAGAAGGAGCGCGAGCTCTCCGACGACCAGAAGAAGGCGAGCGTCGCCGAGTTCGACCTGCGCAAGGGCCTGGCCGTCGCGGTCTTCTGCGGTGTCATGAGCGCCTGCATGGCCTTCGCGCTGGCGGCGGGTGAGCCGATCGGCGAGCTGTCGGCGGCCGCCGGCACACCGGTGCTGTGGACCGGGCTGCCCAAGCTCGTCGTGGTGCTCTGCGGTGGCCTGGCGAGCAATGCGATCTGGTGCTCGTGGCTGCACGTCCGCCATCGCAGCGGCCGCGAGTATCTGGCGGCGCGCACCCCCGAGGGTGAGCGCATTCCGCGCCTCGCGAACGTGTTGCTGTGCGCGCTCGCCGGAACGACCTGGTACTTCCAGTTCTTCTTCTACACCATGGGTGAGACCCAGATGGGCGAGCTCCGCTTCTCGTCCTGGACGCTCCACATGGCGTCGATCATCCTGTTCAGCACGCTGTGGGGCGTGGCCCTGAAGGAGTGGCGCGGCACCAGCCGCCGGACTCACGCGCTGATCGCCGCGGGAATCGCGGGGCTGCTCGCTTCCACCCTCGTCGTCGGCTACGGGAACTACCTCGACTCCCTCGCCAGCGGGTGACGACTGCGAACGGCGTCCAGCCGCGATCCGCGCTCGACCTCACCGGTCCCTCCGACGGATCTGTCGGAGACCGGTTGGAACAGCGTGGCCGATCATGAATCGCGCGCCCCGCGGCGGCTCAGTGACGGTAGGCGACGATGCGGCCGGTGCCGCTGTCGCCGGGTGCCACGTGGAAGACGTGCACGTCGTGGTCGGCGGCGTGGAACGCGTTGAGGTGCCGCCAGGTGAACAGCGACGCCATGGCCGCCGGCGGCGACGATGGCGTACCCCAGCTGGCGGTCCGCACGTCGTACGGATGCAGCACCGGCGCGCCGCTGCCCGACTTGATCCACAGCAGCACGACGTCGTCGCGGGCATCGTGCAGGAGACCGCGACCGGCGGTGACGTAGATCGTCGAGTGGGGTGGCGTTCCGGCGGCGATCGCCGTCTGCCACGTGCGGCTGCCGACGTCGTACGACCACATGCGCGCTTGCAGCGACGTCGCCTCGACGCCGTAGTACCACACCCGGCCGCTGGCTTCGTCGAGGCAGCTGATGCCGTTGCCGGTGAGCGCCGGTGCCTGGTTGGCGGTGGCTTCGGCGGACCACGTCGCGGTGTCGGGATCGAACCACCAGATCCGGGCGCGATTGGCCGCCGAGGTGTCGAAGACCCAGATCCGGCCGCCGATCGCGTGAACCGCCACCGCGCGCGCGGCGACGTTGAAGTCCGGCGGCGACGCGCCTGGCGGCCGCCGGCGCCATTCGCCGAAGATCGCGTCGAACAGCCACGGCGACCGGTATTGGCTGGCGGGGAAGCCGGGGTCGTTGTCGGGCAGCCAGCCGAGCCGCTGTGGCATCGACGTCACCCAGTAGGTGTTGGGTAGCGGCTGCATGAAGAACAGCTGGTGGAGCTCGTCGTAGGTGACGAGCTCGTAGCCGTGACCGAGCTGCGCGGTCGGCACCAGGCGGCCCTGGGCGTCGACCTCGAACCGGTGCGCGTCGAGCTGCAGGGAGAGCGTCGCGACCGGCGAGCCCGCCTTGACGCAGCGCCAGGCGTGGCCGGCCAGGTCGTAGAACCAGACGTCGTCGACGTAGCGCCCGGTCTGCGGATTGACGTAGCCGTGGCCGCTCTCACCGGTGAGGAATGCGCCCTGCAGGGTCGCCGACCACGCCATGCGTGGCGTGTATTCGCGGCCGGTGGCGAGGCCATGGACGGGATCGGGCTGCGGCACGCCGAGATCGAGCCAACTATCGGGGCCGAGCGCCGCGATCGCGGCGAGGTGCGGGCCCGCCGGCGACGGCAGGCCGGCCAGCGGACCCTGGCGCAGGCCGACCTTCGCGTGCACACCGTTGCTGACGTCGAAGCCGGCGGCTGCCGTCGTCGGCCACGCGACGCACTGCACCGCGAGCGGCAGGCCGAGCAGCGGTAGTGCGTGGGGCACCGGCAGCGCCAGCCCGCGTCCTCCCGGTGACGACACGCCATGGACGACGGCGCCGGGGACGTCGACATGGACCGCGCAGTCGCCGGGCAGCAGCCACGGCGCGGGCGCGGGCGAACCGATGACGACCGCCGTCGTCACCGTCGCGAGCGAATCGATGCGCAGCCAGCAGGTGCTGCCGAGCACCGGTGCCGTCATCGCGAGCGACGGTGGCGCCGCGCCACAGCCAGTGCCGACCACGGTGACCTGCGGTGCCTGCGCCGCCGGATGCTGCGATGTCACGAGCGCGAGCGCGGCGAGCAGCAGGTGAGGCGACCGGCACATGGACGCATGTTATCTGCGATGCGGCAATGCCGCGAAGCGGCCCTGCGACCGGGGCACCGCGTCACCACGTTGCGAGGCATGGCGAAGCGGCGCCGCAGGGCCAGTCCGGTCGACGTCGCGGACTCGGAAGGCGACCGTCGTCGTGCGCGCCGGAGTCACGCTGAAGCCGCCGGCGCGGCCAGGACCCGCGATCAGCCGGCGACCGCGGCCTTGATGGCCTCGGTCAGCTGCGGCAAGACCTCGAAGGCGTCGCCGACGATGCCGTAGTCCGCCACCTTGAAGATCGGCGCGTTCGGGTCCTTGTTGATCGCGACGATGAAGCGCGCCGTGCGCATGCCGGCGAGGTGCTGGATCGCGCCGCTTATGCCGATCGCGATGTAGAGCGTCGGCGACACGACCTTGCCGGTCTGGCCGACCTGCTCGCGGTGCGGGCGCCAGCCGGCGTCGACGACCGCGCGCGACGCACCGACCGCCGCGACGCCCGCGCCGAACGCGGCAGCCAGCTCCTCGACGAGGTGGAAGTGCTCGGGGCCCTTCAGGCCGCGGCCGCCCGACACGACGACCTTCGCCTCCTGCAACGGCACGCGGTCGCTCGCCGACGCGACGAGCTCCTTGACGATCGCCTTGAGGTCGGCGCTGCCGACCGACGTCTGCGCGTCGGCGACCTCGGCGCTCCCACCGGCACCGACCTCCCAGTTGTTCGGGCGCAGCGTGGCGAGGAACGGCGACTTCGTCGCGAAGAACTTCTTGTACGCCTTGCCCGCGTAGACGGGCTTCGTCGCACCGAAGCGACCGCCCTCGAAGTGCAGTGCGGTGCAGTCGGAGACCAGCGGAGCGTCGAGCAGCGCCGCGACGCGCGGCAGCAGGTCGCGGCCCATCGCGCTGTGCGGCATCAGGACCGCTGCCGGCGACAGCGCGGCGAGCTGCTCGACGATCGCCTTCGCGTAACCGTCGCTGCTGTATTGCGCGAAAACGGCATCGTCGACGGCGACGACGCGCTTCGCACCGCTCTTCGCGAGCTCGTCCTTGGCCGCCGCCAGGTCGGCGCCGACGACCAGCGCGACGACTTCGCTACCGGCCTTGCCGGCCAGCTCCAGGGCGGCGCCGACGGCCTCGAGCGCCGGCTTCTTGACCTTGCCCTGTCGGGCATCCGCGATGACGACGATGTTCGACATGTCAGGGATCCTCGGGTCGGTGGGCGTGACGCGGCAGTTGCGTGCCGGTGTCGGCCCCGCGGCTCACAGCACCTTCGCCTCGTTGCGCAATGCGTCGACCAGTGCGTTGACCGAATCCAGGATGCGACCCTCCGGGCGGGCCGGTGGCAGCTCCAGCGACGCGACCTCGCTGGCGGGCTCGCCGAGCTGTGCCGCGATCTTGTCGAGCGGCTTCTTCTTGGCCGCCATGATGCCCTTCAGGTTCGGGATGCGCGGCTCGTTGAGGCCCTTGTGTGCGGAGATCACGCAGGGCGTCGGGCACTCGACGACCTCGCGCGCGCCCTCGATGTCGCGCTCGGCGCGGAACGTGTTGCCGTTCAGCTCGAGCTTCAGGACCTCGGTGACCGACGGGATGCCGAGCAGCGCGGCGAGCCGGCCCGGGAACTGGCTGTCGTCGCCATCGACCGCCTGCTTGCCGCAGAACACGACGTCGTGCGGCACGCTGCGGAGCCACGCGGCGACGGCGCTCGCCGTCGCGTGCGCGTCGAGCTGCCGGTCGCCGGCGTCGAGCAGCACGGCCTTGTCGGCGCCCATCGCGAGCGCGGTGCGCAGCTCCTTCTCCGCGGCCGCATCGCCGAGCGTCACCACCGTCACGGTGCCGGCGCCGAGTCGCTCGCGCGTCGCGAGGCCCTCCTCGAGGGCGAACTCGTCGTACGGGTTCAGCACGAACTCGACGCCAGCAGGGTCGATCGACCGGCCGTCGGCGCCGACCTTGATCTTGCTGTCGGTCTTCACGACGCGCTTGACGCAAACGACGATGTCCATGGGTGGTGGGTCCGTTCTCGAGGGCGTCGGAGGCCGCGCCGCAGCGCGGAATCAGGGGTGACGAGTGTAGGAAGGCCCGAATTTCGCGCAAGCGCGCGTTCGGCGCGCTCGTCTGCCGCCGTGGTCAAGCGGGACTCAGCGTCAACGGTGCGACGTCGAGCGCGCGCGCCGGGCTTCCGGCCGATCGTCCGATCGCGGCGAGCAGATGCTCGCCCGCACCGAATCGGCGCAGATCACCCTCCGCGTAGAACTCGCACCACTCGTGGTCGGCCGCAGGCTCGCAGTTCGCGTCGAGCGCGCGGGGCTCGCCGAGCACCGCGCGGCCGAGGTCCTCACCGTCGAGCCGCAGCAGCACCTCGGTCAGCGGCCCGTGCTCGCGGTGCACGGCGGCGAAACCGATCGCCCGGCCGTGGCCCGGGGCGGTCTCGGTCACCGAATGGAAGCGGCCCTGGACCAACGGTACCGGCGGCAGTGCGTCGTCGAGCCGCGGCGAGCGCTCGCGTCTGGCGACGTGGACGTCGTGGTACCACCACAACGCGCGGGCGCGCGATGCGAGCTGCGTCGCACCACAATGCGCAGCCAGCGCGCGGAGTGCGTCACGTTGCACGAATGTGGTGCCGTATTCGGAGACCGGCAGATAGTCGATCGGCGTGCTCTCGACGAACGCGAAGCCGGACCCGCCGTCGCTGCCCGGCGGCATGCGTTCCTCGCCGTGCGTCGTGAACACGAGCGAGCCGTCCGGCGTGAGCGCACCGAGCAATGCGCGCAGCCAGCTCTCGAAGCGTGGACGCGGCAGGTGCGTGAACAGCGAGCCGACGAAGATCAGGTCGAACGCGCGCGGGAAGCGGAGCTCGGCCGGGTCGAGCGCCGACAGGAAGGTGCCGATGCCGAGCGCGTCGCTACAGAAGGCGAGCGATGCCGGCGCGATGTCCGAGCCGAACACGCGATCCCGGCCGAGGCGGGCGCGCAGCCAGCGCGCGACGCGGCCCCAGCCGCAGGCGAAGTCGAGCACGGCGTCGAGCTCGGTCAGCGGGCGGCCGAGCGTCGCCTGCACGTGCTCGAGGAGCAGCAGCGCGTCGCGGCCGGTGCGGAAGTAGCTACACAGCGTCTCGTCCCGGTTCTGCGCATGGCGTTCGATCGTCCGCAGCATCTCGTCGCCGGGGTCGACCGTGCGGACGAGCTCCGGGCCCAGGCCGTCGATGCGGAGGAACAGATCGGCGAGGCGTTCGCGGCGGTCCATCGTGTCGGCGATCCGGCGGATCGGGGTGCGGATGCTGCACTGTATGGGGTGGTGCCGCGGCGGGGCGATGGTGCGGGCGACGTTCCGGGTAGACTCGCGCCGCACATGGTCGAGTCCTTCGATGCGCTGCTCGCCGCGCTCGACGCGGTCCCCGACGTCGACTCGGACCGCTCGCCGCACGACGACATGTTCGATGGCGACGAGACCGCCTACCTCCGCGGCGGGCGCACCGCGCTCCGCTGCGTGAAGCTCGCGCTGCTCGCGGCCGGGCGGCGCTCGCCCCAGCGCATCCTCGACCTGCCGAGCGGCTTCGGCCGCGTGCTGCGGTTCCTGCGCGCCGAGTGGCCAGAGGCCGAGATCGTCGCGTGCGACCTGCAGCCCGGCGCCGTGCAGTGGTGCGCGGAGCGCTACCGCGCGGTGCCGGTCGTCTCGGTCGAGGAGCCCCGCGACGTGTCGCTGCAGGGGCCGTTCGACCTGATCTGGTGCGGTTCCTTGCTGACGCACCTGCCGGTGCGGCGCTGGAGCGACTGGCTCGAGCGGTTCGAGACGCTGCTGTCGTCACACGGCGTGCTCGTGTTCTCGGTCCACGGCCGGCTCGTCGAGCACTACCTGCGCAGCGGGGTCGACTACAGCCTCGGTGCCGACGGCGTCGCCGCGCTGCTCGCCGGCGTCGATCGCGACGGCTTCGCGTACGTCGACTACCCGGGCTGGGACGGCTACGGAGTGTCGTTGAGCCGCGCCGACTGGGTCGTGCGCGAGCTGCTCGCGCGCAACACGCTGCGGCTCGTCAGCTACGCCGAGCGCGCGCTCAACCGGCACCAGGACGTCGTGGTCTGCGAGCCGATCCGCAGGTAGCTGCCGACCGTACGATGCGAGTCGGGATGACCGGTCAGCTGTATGAGATCGGAACTCCTGGGCACTGCGCTCCTATGTATGCGCCAGGCGGGTGACCCCGCCCACGAATCCGGGATTGTGAGTGCAGGCTTCAATGCCCGTAGGACCGACGAGGGGGTTCCTGGCGACCGGCCCGGGGAGCCAAGGCGGCGTGCAGAGGATCGACAGCCCCGTCGGAGTCGCTCGCGGGGGTCCGCTCGTACGGATGGTGGCGCGGGCGACTTGCGTGACGGCAGCAGGGATCTCGTGGACTATCCGGGCCAGCGACGTCGTGGCGCTCCCGAGGGTGACCGGCAGAGACTGTGCGCGGCGCGACCCGGATTCCGATCGCGGTCTCGAGCATCGACGGGCTCAGTCGCCCCGCCGGCTCGACCCATGGGGCGGTGCCCGGGGTGCGGCGAGCGGCGTGAGTTCCGCGCGCGGCCACAGCCAGGTCATCACCCGAACGAGCGTGGGCGGGTCGATGACGAACCCGCGAAGCGGGTGGCTGCATCCGCCCGACCGCACTTCGAGACAGCGAACCACGCTCCTGCGCCGGCGCCGAGATGGCACCGGAGGCCGGACGTCGCACTTCCCGCCGACGGACCTGGCGTCGTTCCCAAGCTCGGCCGCGTTGGTAGGCTGTCGGCGGGCTCGCTCGCCGCGCGAACGCCGCGGCCGGGGGAGACCCCACCGATCGACTCGCCTTCCGACCCCTTGCCGCGGCGAGCTACTCCGAGAGCCGGGTCGCGCGACCCGTTCCCCACCTCCCAGCGATCCCTGATGAAGACCGTACTACTGTGCGGCGCGTCTGCGCTCGTTCTCTCCGTTCCATCCGTCGCCCAATCCGGTGGCGTCGGCACCGTCTATGAGCAGTTCACGTCGGCCGCCGCCAACGACCTGTCCAACACGGCCTACACCTTCACCCCCAATGCCACAGGAGGGTACGACATCACCCGCGGGGGTACGTTCAATACGAGCTACACCAATCAGCTGACGTTTCGCGACGATCAGCTCCAGAGCGGCTTCGCGCTCGGCTTCACGATCAACATGCCGGGTGCCCACGCGGTCTCTGCGATCCAGATCGACAGCAATGGATGGGCGGCTCCTGACGGCTTCTTCACCAGCAGCGACTTCACCGAGTCGACCACCGAGTTCCAGGCTCAGGCGACGCGTATCGCGATGCTGTGGGACGACCTGAATCCGTCCGTCGGCGGAGCGATCTACTTCGACACCTTCCCGGGCCTCGCGCTCGTCACCTTCGACCAGGTGCCCGAGTTCTCGGTCGGCGGCGCGAACACGTTCCAGCTACAGATCAGGGCGAACGGCTCGTTCACGATCGCCTACGGCACGGTCGCCAACGACTGCCTGGTCGGTTTCTCCATCGGTAGTGGCTTGCCGGCCCAGGCGATCGACTTCACCGCGGGACTGCCGTTCAGCACCACCGGTGCCTTCGCCGCGGCCGAGACGTTCGGCCAGGGTTGCGGCGCGGATGATCCATCGAGCTTCTACGAGCAGTTCGACGCGACGCACCCGTTCGACCTGTCGGGGCTGGGCGTCACGCTGCAATGGACCGGCGTCAACTACATCGTCATCCCCGGCGCCAGCCCGATCGTCCCGCCGACCGGCGCGGGCCAGCGCACGTTCGGCGACGACGACACCCAGCAGATTGCGCTGCCGTTCGCGCTGCCCACCTACAACGGCCCGATCACCGACATCTACCTGTGCTCGAACGGCTGGCTGGCTTTCGAGGCGACGACGTCGACATCGCTGGGCGAGTCGTTGAACGGCCTGCTGACCGGCCCGGCCGTGCTCGCGTTCCTCTGGGACGATCTTGATCCCCGCACGCAGGGCACGATCGATGCCGAGTACGACTCTGCCAGCGGCATCTTCCACATCACGTTCACGGGCGTGCCCGAGTATTCGGTCGGCGGCGCGAACGACGTGCAGGTGTCGATCAACCCCGGCGGCGGCATCGAGGTCAAGTACGGGACGTGCTCGATCGGCGACTGCCTCGTCGGCCTGTCGCCCGGCAATGGCGCACTGGCGGCGACGCTCGTCGACCTGTCGGGCTTCGCGCCCTTCTTCCTCGGCACCGGCCGCGTCGACCTCGCGCTCGAGCCGGTCGAGCGGCCCGTGCTCGGCACGACCGTCAGCGTGAACGTCGATCACATCCCCGCCAGCTCGCTCGCCGGCGTGTTGAACTACGGCATCGAGGTTCCGTCGCCGATCAGCCTTGGCACCATCGGCGCTCCGGGCTGCTTCCTGAACGTCCTGCCGTCGGCCGGCCGCGGCTTCCCGGTGGCGTCCAGCACGGCGAACGTCCCGCTGCCGTTGCCGAACCTGCCCGGCGTGGCCGGCGTGATGCTGTCATTGCAGGCCGTCGTCGCGAGCCAGTCCTACGGCGGTATCGGCATCGCGACCACCAACGGTGTGCGCTGGACACTGCAGCTCCAATGACTTCCGATCCGTACCGCGTACGGTTGCTACGACCAGCGCGCGGTCGGAGTCGGGCGGGTCGCGCCGCCAGCCTCGCCCGGTCAGCAGACCAGCCGATAGCCGACGCCGTGGACTGTCGGCAGATGGCGCGGCGCGTGAGGATCTGCCTGGTGTTGCCGGCGGATCGCCAACACGTGAGTAGCGAGGGTGCGGGTGGTCGGGACGCGGTCGTATTTCGAGCCCTCCCGCGGATCGTCAGACGCGCGAGCACCCTCGCGCGGCGGGCGACGAGCAGGCGCAGGGGCTCGCCCCCGCGTTCGTCGAGCTGCGCCCTCCTGCCCTGGCGGTGGAGCTCGAGGGTGGCCAGGTCTGGCTCGGCGTCGCCGATTCGCGGCGCACCGACCCGCCGGACGCCGCGGCACACCACCGCGTCGATCCCCGCGTGCAGCTCGGTGACGCTCAGCGGCCCGATCAAGTAGTCGGGGGCGCCCGTCCGCAGCCCCGCGATGTGCCGCGCCTCGTCGCCGCGCGCGGTGACGACGAGGATCGGCATTGCGTCGCCCCGCTCCCTCGCCGGCCGCAGCACGCCGAACCCGTCGATCGTCGGCTGGCGCAGGTCGAGCGGTACGGCGCGATAGCGACCGGGCTCGCTCGGCAGCTCCGATGTCACCGCACCGCCCCGGGCGACCTCCGCCGGATCGTCGACGACGGCGACCGAATCCGAGCGGACCTTCCGAATCGCGATGACGTCCTCGGTGGTCAGCACCGCCAGCGTCTCGGCCGTCATGCGGCACCTCCCCAGGGGATCCGGTCGCGGAACACTGCGCTGCCGCCATCCCGATCGCCCGTGGCCACGTCGCCACCGAGCGCCGCGACCGCTCGCAGGACGTCCGCGAGCACCGGCCCGTGCTGGAGCTGCTCGCGCGCAACACGCTGCGGCTCGTCAGCTACGCCGGGCATGCGCTCGACCGGCACCAGGACGTCGTGGTCTGCGAGCCGATCCGCAGGTAGCTGCCGAATCGGGCCACGCTCGCGCCGCGCCGTCCTTGCTTCGCCGTGCGCGGAGCGGTGTAACGGTGCGTCTCCGTGCTCCCGAGGACCGGACCGCGCCGATGGACCGACTGATCGAATGTGTTCCCAACTTCAGTGAGGGCCGCGACCCCGAGGTGATCCGCCGGATCACCGACGAGGTCGAGAAGGTCGAGGGCGTGAAGCTGCTCGACGTCGATCCGGGGGCGGCGACGAACCGCACGGTCGTCACGTTCGCCGGTGCCCCCGAGGCCGTCATCGAGGCGGCGCTGCGCTGCGGGCGGAAGGCGAAAGAGCTGATCGACATGCGCCGCCACCACGGCGAGCACCCGCGCTTCGGTGCGATGGACGTCTGTCCGCTGGTGCCGATCCGCGGCGTGACGATGGACGAGACGGTCGCCTACGCGCGCGAGCTCGCGCGGCGCCTCGGCGAGGAGGTCGGCGTCACCGTGTACTGCTACGAGAAGGCGGCGCTCCGTCCCGAGCGGCGTAACCTCGCCGCGGTGCGCGAAGGCGAGTACGAGGGTCTCGAGCAGCGACTTGGCACGCCGGCGGGCGCACCGGATTTCGGGCCGAAGACGTTCGACCCACGCTACGGCGCGACGGCGGTCGGCGCGCGCGACTTCCTGATCGCCTACAACGTCAACCTGAACACGACGTCGACGCGGCGCGCCAATGCCATCGCGTTCGACGTGCGCGAGAAGGGGCGCGTCAAGCGCGACGGCGACCCGTTGACCGGCCCGGTGGTCCGCGACGAGCACGGCAACGAGGTCTGGGAGCCCGGCACGCTGAAGGCGGTCAAGGCCATCGGCTGGTACATCGAGGAATACGGCATCGCCCAGATCTCGATGAACCTGACCGACATCGGCGCGACGCCATTGCACGTGGCGTTCGACGAGGTCTGCGAGAAGGCGCGCGAGCGCGGCGTGCGGGTGACCGGCTCGGAGATCGTCGGCGTCGTGCCGCTGCGCGCGCTGCTCGAGGCGGGGCGCTACTTCCTGCGCAAGCAGCAGCGGTCGCTCGGTGTGCCCGACGGCGAGCTGATCCGTATCGCGGTGCGCTCGATGGGGCTCGACGAGCTCGCGCCGTTCGATCCGGACAAGAAGATCGTCGAGTACCTGCTGGCTGACCGCTCCAAGAAGCGGCTGGTCGACCTGTCGGTCACCGGCTTCGCGGAGGCGACCGCGTCCGAGTCGCCGGCGCCGGGCGGTGGCTCGGTCGCGGCGACGCTCGGCGCGCTCGGCGCGGCGCTCGGCACGATGGTGGCGAACCTGTCGGCCCACAAGCGCGGCTGGGACGAGCGCTGGGAGCACTTCTCGGCCATCGCCGAGCGCGGCAAGGATTGCCAGGAGCGGCTGCTGCGGCTGGTCGACGAGGACACCGCGGCGTTCGACGCGGTGCTCGACGCGATGCGGCTGCCGAAGGGGACCGACGCCGAGCGCGCGGTGCGGGCGCGCGCCATCGAGGTGGCGACGGTGGGTGCGATCGAGGTGCCGCTGCGCACGATGGAGATCGCGGTCGAGTCGCTCGACGTGATCCGCGAAATGGCGCGGGACGGCCTGAAGAGCTCGGCGTCGGATGCCGCCGTCGGCGCGCTCTGTGCGCGCGCGGCGGTGCTCGGCGGTGGTCTCAACGTCCGCACCAACGCTGCGGGACTCAGCGACCGGCCGGTCCGGGAGCGCTACGAGGCCCGCGCTACCGAGCTCGAGCGCATCGCCTGCGAGGCCGAGACGGAGATCCTCGCGATCGCCCGACGGCGCATTGGCGGTTGAGCGCGACAGCGGAACGTCCGGCTCGAGGGCGAGTGGGAAGAACCACGGGGCTTCCGCCGGTGGTGTGGCGGAGGGGTATCGCGCGACCGCGCAGACGGCGTGCGGCTGGTCGTCTGCCCTGGCCGGCGGCACGCCCCGCGCGCGCAGGGCGGAGTCGGGTGCAGAGGCCCCCATGTTCGGCCACGAAAGCAACACCGCGGGGGGAGAGCGAGCGTCGCCGCAGCGTCGCGGTCGCTCCCGTCACCCGCGCGCCCGCAGCGGACGGCCCGGTCACCGGAGGTGTCGCGTGAGCGCGACGGGGCCCTCCGCCGTCGCTACCGCAGCTCGACGAGCCCGCGCGGTGTGGCCACGGTCGCGATCAGGCGGCGCTCCGGCCCCACGGCCACGGTCAAGCCGAGACCGAGCGCGCGCAGCGGGGACCGCGCGGCGGTCGGGTCGGGATGTTCGGCACGCAGGCCGACCAGCACGGCTGCCGTCGAGGCCTGCGCGACCGGTGGCCGCCAAGCCGGATCGCGCTCGACGAAGAACGGCACGAGCGGCTCGTCGCCCGGCGCGGTGCCGCGCGACACGCGCCCGGCACCGTCGAGCGAACGGTGGACGACCGTCGCACCGAGGTCGAGGCCGTGGGCCGCGGACCACGAGCGGGTCTCTTCCAGGTTCCCGGTGTTCGCCGCCCAGTTGACGAGCCGCGCCTCGCCAAGCCGGTCGATGCCGAACGGCCGGCCGCCCTCCGGAGCCGCTTGCTGCGAGTCGGGCCCGACGATCTCGAGGAAGGTTGACGACCCGAGCGACAGCCGGGCGCTGCGGGTGCCGGGCGCGGCATCGCCGCCGCCCGCCACCGGGCGCACGCCGAGCACGCGCTCGAGATCGTCGATCGTCGCGTCGAGGTCCGGAGTCGCGCAGACGAGGTGGTCGATGCGCTCGAGGAATCGCGCCGTGTAGAGATGCGCGGGCAACGGGTCGTCGGGCCGCTCGAACTGCGTCGCGATCGACGCGATGAACCAGCGGCCGTCCTTCTCGACCAGCTGGAACAGGTCGAGCCCACGCTGCGGGAGCCTGCCGGGCTCGCCGAGCAGGCGCGCTTCGAACACGACCTGCGCGCTCGCGATGTCGCCGAACTCGGTAACCGCGGTCGCGACGACCCGCTCCGCGAACCCGACCTCGCTCATCCGGTACCGCTCGATGTCGTCGACGAACAGCCGCACGAAGCCGTCGACGTCCAGCGTCCGGATGCCGCGGCCGCGGGTCGCCGGCTGCACGATCAGCGCGTCCGGCAGCAGCAGCTCGCGCAGCCGGTCCCAGTCGGGCGTCTCTCCGGCGGGAAACGAGACCGTCCGGTAGACCGCGTCGAGCAGCGCGTCGACCGAGTCGGTGCCGGCGGGATGGCGTCGCTCCGCGGGCTCCTGACCGGAGACGGTGGGCACCGCCGCGAGCGCGAGACAAACGAGGACGACCAGGCGAGGCATGGCACTGATTACGTTGCCGCGGCGCGACCGGACAGCCGGGGATCTCCTGCGCGACCGAGCCGGAGTTCCTGGCGATCGTCGGCGGCCGCACGGGCCGCGATCGCCACCCCGGGCAGGATTCTCCGCGACCGTCCCGGCGGAGCGTCAGGCCTGCGACAATGCAGCGGCGGCGGTCCCTGCCTCCGGAGGCCGCACCCGGCTCCCTTCCAGCGATCGAACGATGCTCCGCAGTCTCGCCTTCCCCCTCTTCACCGCGCTCGTGCTCGCGTTCGCGCTGAGCGCGTCCGCGTCCGCCCAGGTCATGCGTGTCCCGATGTCGGGTTGCCCGGGCGCGCCGTTCCCGCAGCCGGTCGGAACGCCGGCGATCGGCCAGGGCTTCGGCGTCATCGCGGCGCCGTGCCCGAATCCGACGGGTCAGCAGTTCATCGTGATCGGAACGCCGACGCGGCCGCTGCTGCTACCGGTGCCGCCGGCGTGCGTGCGCGGCTGCACGCTGGACGTCGCTCCGCTCGACGTGCGCCTCGGCGGTGCCTGGCGGGTCCTGATCCCGAACGATCCCGCCCTGATCGGCGCCTGCTTCCGCGTGCAGGCCGGCTGCGTGGATGCGCTCCCGGGCGGCCCGCTGCGCTGCGTCCTGCTGCAGGGCGCGCTCGACGTGTGCATCACGCGCTGAGCCCGCCGGCGCGCGCGCCGCGCTGCTCACAGGTACAGGTAGAGGAACACGCCCGGCACCGCGATCCCGCCGAGCGTGAACCACAGGCCGCGCCCGAGCAGCCCCTGCCGCCCCTTCAGGATCAGCATCCCGCTGAGCGCGAGGAACGCGAGCGCCACCGCGAACAGGTCGGCGACGTAGGTCCACGCGCCCTTCGGGTGGTTCAGGTGGAGCACGTTCGACTCGTGGATGACCGGCCGCGTGCTGGTGCGCACCAGTGTGCCGGTGCCGGTCGACAGCGTCAGGTCGACGGTCACGCCCTCCTGGATCACCCGCAGCGAGTCGGCGTCGGCCTGGAACTTCGTCTTGAACCCGGTCGGCAGCTCGAGCTGCGCGAGGATCGCGCGCACCGCTGCGTCGTCGACCGGCGACTGGTGCTCGATCGGACCGAGCGCCACCTCCTGTCGCTCGATCGCGTAATTGGGGTTCCAGTCGGCGACGTGGTTCACCGCGACGCCGGAGATCGCATAGAGGACCGTCAATCCGACGCACGCATAGCCGGCGTCACGGTGGATCGCGCGCAGCACCGCGCGCCAATTGCGCTTCTTGCGCCTGGCTTCGGCCATCGTGCGAGTGCTCGAGGACAGCGTTACGAATGGTACGAACGACGACCGCACTCCGGCCGGCGAGCGGCCGGAGCGGTCGGTGAGCGCGTTCGGAATGGCTCGGGTCCGCGCGCGGCGGACCCCGTCGGATCAGCCGTCGATGCGCGCGCCGAGGCCGCGGAGCTGCCAGACGATGCGCGGCTCGGTGACCGACGCCGGGTCGAACGTCTCGCCCTTGGCCTCGGCCTGCTTCTTCAACGCCTCGCGCAGCGTCTCGACCGGGATCACGACCTTGTCCCACACGCCCTCGGCGACGACCTCCTGGCCGAGGCAGCTCATCGGGAACACGATCTCGCCGTCCTTCACCTTGACGCGCAGCGACTGGAACTCCTCGTCGCCCTTCAGCTGGACCCAGCAGCCGCGCGACTCGCAGACGCCGACCGCGACGCCCTTGACGAGCACGCGCTTGCCGACGAACGACTCGGGGTCGGCGAGGATGTCCGAGATCTTCGTGAACTCGGTCATCGTGATGCCGGTGCCCAGGCCGCCGGCGACCAGCGCGTCCGCGGCGGCGCCGCTGGCCGTCCCACAGTCGCCGGTGCAGTCACCGCTGCCACAGCCCGCGTGCTCGCCCTCGGCGGGCTCACCGGCCTGCTCGCCAGCGGCGGCAGCCGTCTCGACCTGCTGGGCGGCGCCGCCAGCAGCAGCGTGCTCTTCGGTGCAGCCTGTGCAGTCGCCCTCGCAGGCCTCCTTCGCCGCACCCGCGGTGGCGGGATTGGTGGGAGTCGTCACCTCGTCGCTCCCGCAGGAGCCGAGGAAGCACAGGGCGGGCAGCAGGAACAGAGTGATACGAGTCATCTGGGGATCTCCGTCGGCGCCGGGGCGCACCCTGGTGGGCTGCGCCGCCGGGCGGCACGGGCGGCCGTCCGGCCCGGGTGCAACCTCGCTGCGCGCCGCGGATTTCGGCGCGGTGTGCGGGGTCGCGTCCCGCGTCAGCGCAGGGCCCCGGCGTCCCGATATTCGAACCACACCGCCAGCATGCTGGCAACGCTGTTGCGCCAGGTGCTGCCGAACGCGTTCACCAGCACGTGCTCGGCGATGCGGCGCGGCGCACTCTGCGAGCCGTCGCGGACGTGGAGCTGGGCGAAGCTGCCGTGCCCCGCCTCAGCGATTTCCCGCATCGGGCGGTCCGCGGTGGTTCCCGCGGAGATCGTCGACGTGACGAACGGCCGCTGGTCGGGGCGGGCGCCGGTGGTCGGCCCGCGCGACCGCGCGCCCAGCGAGCCGGGGTCTTCGTAGGCCTGGCGCACCATCGCCAGCAGCTCCGACTCGGTCTCCGGGTGCGGCGGGGCGTCGCCGACGACGATCACCAGCTTGTTCGCGTCCGGTCGCCAGCCGGTCCGGCGGTCGTAGGCGATCGCGAGGCCCTTCTCGACGCGCTCCGGGGCGTCGCCGCCGCCATCGGCGCGGATCTTCGCGAGGCTGGCGCGGGCCTTCTCGGCGCGGGGCGACAGCGCCTCGAGCAGCTCGGCGCCCTCCGACATGTCCTCGAAGTCGCGGTAGTGCACGACCCCGACGCGGAACTTCGGCGCGATCGCCTCGAGGATCGCGATCACGTCGGCGAGCGCGTCGGTCGCCTGGTCGATCACCGACTGCATGCTGCCGGTCGAGTCGATCACCACCACCAGATCGAGGCCGGCGTCGCGCAGGTCGATCGCGCGATCGAGCGGCGCGGTCGACGTCTCGCCGCCCGCCGGCTCGGCCTGCTCGGGGATCGCGGGCCACTCCGCCGGTGTGTAGCCGTCGCGCTTCGCTCCGCGCCACCAGCGTTCGAAGTCGCCGCGATCCGCGATCCCCGCGTCGTCGCCGGCGAGCTTCTTCAGCACGTCGACGACCCGCTCGCGCACCAGCTGGTTCCGCTCCCGCGCGGCGCGGAGCAGCGCCTCGACCAGGGCATCGTCCGCGACGGCGCGCAGCACGTCCTGCCGCGTCTGGCGCAGCAGCTCGATGGCGAACGGCCGCATCGCGTCGTCGCCGAGCGCGTCGGTGACCATGCCGCTGCCGGCAGGGTGCCAATGCGAGCCCAGGGCGAGCAGTGCGAGTGCGCGGATCGGCCACTCCTTCGCCTCCTCGTAGTAGGCGACGAAGATGCGCGTGACCCGCTCGCTGCGCGGCGGGATCTGCTCGCGGGGCGGCTCGGGGGCGGGCTCGCCGGGTTGGCGTCCCTGCCCAGGGCGGATCTGGGCCGGGGTCGGGGCGGCGAGCGTCGCGGCCAGCAGCGCGGCGAGCAGGCCGGCGGCCGGGAGGGCGACGCGGTGCGTACGGAGACTCATCGTGGCTGCGGAGGGTGCGGCGGCGCGACCGGAGCTCGTCACCGCGCCGGGGGTCTGACACATCGGGAGGGGTCTGCCCAGGATAGCGGCCGCCGCCGCGTCGCGCAGGCCGCAGTCCTGTCGACCGCTCGACGCCAGCAGGCGTCCGCCAGACGGGTTTCCGACGACCGCGGCTCCCCGCCGCGCGGAACGCGAGCGCGGCGTCGGGCAATGCGCCCGGACACACGCCGATCGCGGCCGCTACCCTCACGCCCGGCCCGCGCGTTGCCGAGCGCGGCGCCACCGCCCCCCGGGACCCTCGTCGCTCTCCGCCATGCGTACCCCGATCCTCGCCGTCCTCGGTGTCTCGATCGCCTCGATCGGTCTGCCAGCGCAGGCTCCGCCTGCGCCGTTCGACGCTGCTGTCGTCGTGTTCGGATCGCGCCAATGCGCGACCACGATGCTCGACCTCAATGGCGACGGCCTGGACGACTTCGTGGGGTTCTGGGACACGTCGAACAGCGGCTTCTTCGTGCATGGCGACGTGCAGAACGGCGCCGGCGGATTCCGGCCGGCGTTCGAGATCCGGCCGAGCCTGCTGTCGTCGAGCGGGGTCGGCGAGTGGGCGATGGTCGCGGGGAACTTCGATGGCGACAGCCGCGACGACTTCGCCCTGCTGGCGGGATCCGAGGTGCGGGTCTGGTTCAGCCAGGGCGAGGCGCCACCGCTGCTCGCGGTCGCGTTCCCGGTGATCTTCGGCTCGTCGCTGGCGGTGCTCGACTTCGATGGCGACGGCCTCGACGACCTCGTCGTCGGCTACGCGACGCAGCTCGAGGTCTACCGCAGCACCGGCAACGGCCTGGCGCTCGCCGGCACGGCGACCGGCCAGGGCTCGGAGCTGCACGCGTTCGACCACGACGGCGACGGCCGCCTCGACATCGTGTCGAGGATCGGCGCGCGCTTCGATCTGTGGACGGTCGACGCCCAGGGCGCCCTGCACCGCGGCAATACGATCGTGCACGGCATCTACCGGACCAGCGAACCCAGCTTCGCCGTGTTCGGCGACGTCGATGGCGACGGCGATGGCGACATGCTCGTGTTCGGGGAATGGGGGCGGTACGTGATCGTCAGATGTGTCGCGCCCGGGAGCTTCACGGTCGAGCCACAGCGCACCGGTGGCCCTGCGACGGGCCTCGCGGATCTCGACGGGGACGGTGATCTCGACGGCACCTGCTGCGGTGGCGGCAGCTCGCCGACGCTCAACGTGTTCCCGTCGGTCTTCCACCTGAGCATCAACGACGGTACCGGGCAATTCAGCGTCGCGCAGGAGATCGCGGGCCTCGGGTCGCGCCGGGTCGCCGGCGTGACCGACATCGATGGCAATGGCCTGCCCGACCTCGTCGCCGGTCGCTGCGTGCTGTTCAACCGGGACGGATTCGGCTCGCGCTTCCAGCCGCCGGTGCCGGCGGGCGCACCCGATACGTGGGCGTTCGTGCACGACCCGGATGGCGATGGCGACGAGGACGTCGCGATCGCCGGGTCCGGGATCACGAACTCCGCGTTGATACTCCGCAACGACGGCTCCGGCACGTTCGAATACGGGACCGAGCAGCTCCCGCCGTACGCGTCCGGAGTGCTGTACATCACGCCGGGCTACCGCGGCGACTTCGACGGTGACGGCGACCCGGACCTCGTGGTGGCGCGCTTCTCGTTCGCGGGCTTCGAGACGATGCAGCTGCTCTCCAACACCGGCGGCGGCGCCTACGTCGATGCGGGTCCGGCGACGGCGCAGGGGCAGGCGTTTCCGCCGACGAGGCCGTTCTACTGGGTCGGCCCCGACGCGTTGGTCGTCGACGTCGACCACGACGGCGACCTCGACCTGATCCCGGCCTACGTGCCGACCCGCGTGTGGACGAACGACGGCCGTGGTTTCTTCACACCCGGGCAGACCCTGTCGTTCGACCACGCGGTCGCGGCGCCCGATCTCGATGGCGATGGCGATGCCGACCTCGTCGTGCAGAACGGTGCCAACGTGGAGGTGTGGCTCGGTGCGGGCGACGGCACGTTCGTACAGCACCTCGTGCAGGCCGCGCCCAACCGACTGCCCGCCGATGCCGTCGGCGACCTCGACGGTGACGGCGACACCGACATCGTCTGGGGCGAGGTCTCCGGGGTGCGCGTGCTGCGCAACGACGGCTCCGCCAACCTGACGTTGCAGACCCTGTCCGGCGTGCTGCTCGGCAATGCCGGGCCGGCCGCCTACGTACGTATCGTGGACATCGACGCCGACGGCGTGAACGATCTGCTCGCCTATCCGGTGCGCGATACGGGCCGGAGCACCGCGGTGCTGATCGCCGACGGGAACGGGGGGTTCGGTGCGCCGATCGTGCAGATGTTCGTGCCGCGGGTGGTGGGCGACTTCGATGGGGATGGCGATCCGGACACGTTGGACACGCACGTCGTCCACAACATCCGGTTCGGCGAGGAGTCCGGCCTGCGGCGGCAGTACGGCACCAGCGGCGTCGGGCTCGGTGGCATGCGCCCGACGCTCGGTAGCACCGGGCCGGTCTGCACGGGGCGCGTGATCCAAAGCCACATCACCGGGCTGCCGGGCGGCGCTCCGACCGTCTATCTGTTCGGCCTGTCGCGAGCGGACCTCGCGAACTGGCCGCTGCCGGGTCTGCACACGTGGACGGCGCCCTGGGTCGCGACCGCGACCTTCGTCGCGAGCGGCACGCTGGGCACGCCGGGCGTCGGTCGGCTGGAGCTCGGCTACGTGCTGCCGCCGAGCGTCGCGGGCGTCACGCTGTTCAAGCAGGCGTTCGCGCTCGATCCTTCGACGCCATCGCAGCTGAACCACACGAACGGCCTCGAGATCCGCTACGGCGTGGTCCGCTGACCGTCGCCGTCGTGCGCGGTACATGAAGCGGCCCGGCGCACCTGCTGATGAGCCGGGCCGCTGCACCCTCTCGTTCTCTCGAAACCCTCTCGGACCCTCGTTCCTCCCCAGGTCCAGGCCGCTCGTCGCGGCCACCACCAGAAGCGGAAGCGGAGCGCGGATCGGAGCAGGGAAGTCGAGAAAACGTGGCTCGCCCGGCCGCGGCGCGACGGTCGGGTGGGCGACCGGTCGGGACGGTGGGGCGGCGCGTACATGAAGCGGCCCGGCGCACCTGCTGGCGAGCCGGGCCGCTGCACCCTCTCGTTCTCTCGAAACCCTCTCGGACCCTCGTTCCTCCCCAGGTCCAGGCCGCTCGTCGCGGCCACCACCAGAAGCGGAAGCGGAGCGCGGATCGGAGCAGGGAAGTCGAGAAAAACGTGGCTCGACCGGCCGCGGCGCGACGGCCGGGTGGGCGACCGGTCGGGACGGTGGGGCGGCGCGTACATGAAGCGGCCCGGCGCACCTGCTGGCGAGCCGGGCCACTGCACCCTCTCGTTCTCTCGAAACCCTCTCGGACCCTCGTTCCTCCCCAGGTCCAGGCCGCTCGTCGCGGCCACCACCAGAAGCGGAAGCGGAGCGCGGATCGGAGCAGGGAAGTCGAGAAAAACGGCAGGCTCTGACGCCCGTCGACCGCGGGCTCGGTGCACGGGCGGACTTCGCGATCGCGTTGCTGGAGTCGGCGCCGATCCGATCTGTGAGGGTCGTCAGCTTGCAGCTCCGCGATCCGAGCTCCACGGCGTGGCGAACGTCGCGCACGGGGCGATGCGTGATGTCGTTCGAGGCCGACCTCACACGATCTCCCGCGTTGCGGAATGGCCGCCCGCTGCAGATCGATGGCGCGACATGTGACCCAGGTGCGGGCTGCGCGCGTGTAGGCGCGATGCGCGAGCCGGCCGAGTGGTTGGGAGCGGCGCGCACTTCCTCGGAACGGGGATGGCGGTTGCGGCGAGGCCCGCGAGCGGGTCTCCTTGCCGGACTCCCCCTCCACGATTCGAGGTATTCCCGAGATGGCCCGTGCGCGCGAGACGATCCTCTGGCACGACTACGAGACCACCGGCGTCGACCCGCGTGTCGACCGGCCGCTGGTGTTCGCGGCGCAGCGCACCGACCTCGATCTGCAAGAGATCGGAGATCCGATCGTCGTGCATTTTGCATTGGCGGACGACGCGCTGCCGACGCCGGATGCCTGCCTGATCACGGGGCTCGATCCGGACCGCGGTGGAACCGTGTCGGAGCTCGACGGTGCGCGCCGGGTGCTCGACGTCATGTCCCGCCCGCGGACCTGCAACGCCGGCTTCAACAGCATCCGGTTCGACGACGAGGTCACGCGCTTCATGCTGTGGCGCAACCTGCTGCCGGTGTTCGAGCGGGAGACGCGCAACGGGAACTCGCGCTACGACCTGATCGACACGCTGCGCGCGACCTGTGCACTGCGGCCCGACGGCCTCGAATGGCCGGTCGGCGACGAGGGCTGGCCGGTGTTCCGGTTGGAGCTTCTCGCGGCGGCCAACGGCATCGAGCACGTCGCGCACGACGCGCTCGGCGACGTGCGGGCCACCATCGCGCTCGCGCGTCGATTGGCGGACGTCCAGCCCGGCATCTTCTCGTACCTGTCCGAGGCACGGATCCGCAACGTGGTGCGCGATCGCGTGCGGTCGTTCGGCGACGCGCCGTTCGTCCACACGAGCCGTCGGTTCCCGGCCAGCGTGCGGTGCACGAGTCTCGTCGTCAACGTGACGCCGCACCCGCGATTCGGCAACCAGATCCTGTGCATCGACCTGCGTCACGATCCGCAGATCCTTCTCGACCACGATGTCGACACGTTGCGCACGTGGCTGTTCACGCCGCGCGACGAGCGTCCGGAGGACGCGCCGCGGGTGGGCGTGAAGGGACTCCATTTCGGTCGCTGCCCGGTCGTCGCCCCGCGGGACGTGCTCGACGACGCCTGCTACGCACGCATCGCGCTCGATCCGGCCGAGTGCGATCGCCACGCCGCGACGGTCGCCGCGCACAAGAGTGCGATCGTGGCGAAGATCCGCGCGCTGTACGACGAGGAGCACGAGCCGGCGGCCGACGTCGACGAGGCACTCTACGAGGGATTCGTCGAGGACGACGACGCGCGGCTGCTGGCGGACGTGCACGCCACCGAGCCGTCCGGCTGGCGAGCGATGGAACGCGAGTTCTTCGACGCGCGCCTGCCGGAGCTGTTGTTCCGGCTGCGCGCGCGCAATCACCCGGAGCTGCTCGGGCTGACCGAGCACGAGCGCTGGCGCGAGCATTGTCGGCGCAAGCTGGCCGACGCGGATGCGCACCTGGCGCGCATCGCGGAGCTGCGGGCGTCGGGCGAGGCCTCGCCGGAGGTCCTCGCGGCGTGCGAGGCGGCGATCCGGCGCCGGGTCGACAAGCTCGGCTGAACCCCTCCCGGCGACGTCAGCGCTCGTCGTCCCGGATGCCCCAGCGCGGCTCGCCGAGCTGCGCTTCCCAGGCCGCGAGCAGCGCTGACAGCGCGGCCACCGTGTCCGGGTCGCGGCCGGCGCGGTCGTCGGTCTCGCCGAGATCGGCTTCGAGATCGAACAGGTGCGGCGTGCTGGCGAGCCGCCGGGCACCGGAGTCGCCACCGCCCACCAGCTCGCGCTCGACGACGAGCTTGTGGCGACCCTGCCGCATCGCGATCGGGCCGTTCGGGCCGAGGCTGCGCCAGAACAGCGGGCGCTCGGGGAGCGTCGCGACCGCACCCGTGAGGCGCGGCAGCAGGTCGAGCCCGTCGAGCTGCCAGTCGGGACTCGGCTGGGCGCCGGCGGCGGCGACGAACGTCGGCAGCAGGTCGAGCGAGATGACCGGGTCGTCGATCGTCGTGCCCGGCGCGATGCGTCCCGGCCAGCGTGCGGCCATCGGGACCCGAATGCCGCCTTCCCACAGCTGGCCCTTGCGCCCGCGCAATGGCAGGTTCACCGCGCCGGTCTGCGTCTGGCCGCCGTTGTCGTTGGTGAACACGACGAGCGTGTCGTCCGCGAGGCCCTGCTGGTCGAGCGCATCGAGGATGCGACCGACGGCGCGGTCCAGGGCGACGACGAGGCCGGCGTAGCGTCGGCGGCGGAGCGGCTGCACGTCCTCGAGCTCCGCGAGGTCGTCGGGCTTCGCCTCGAGCGGGCCGTGCGGAGCGGTGAACGACACGAACAGGAAGAACGGGCGGTCGCGATGCTCGGTGACGAAGCGGATCGCGGCATCGCCGAGGCGGTCGGTCACATAGCCGACCTCGGGCAGCGGCGCGCCGTTCTCCTGGAGCACGCGGTGCGGGCTGGGGTTCTCGATCGGCCAGTACGAGCGTGAGCCCTGCAGGAGACCGAGGAACCAGTCGAAGCCGCGCTTCTGCGGGTGGTAGTCCGCCGGGTAGCCCAGGTGCCATTTGCCGACGAGGCCAGTCGCGAGGCCGAGCGGGTGCAGGCGGTCCGCGACGGTCCGCTCGTCGAGCGACATACCGCCGTCCATGTAGCCGGGCGGGAGGTTCGTCTCGTGGCCGAACCGCTGTTGGTAGCGACCCGTCATCAGGCCGGCGCGCGACGGCGAGCACACGCAGCCCGACATGTAGGCGCTCGTGAATCGCACCCCGTCGCGCGCGATGCGGTCGATCTGCGGAGTGCGGTGTGCGAGCGCGGCGTCGGGGAACGGCTGGAAGCCGAAGTCCGCCCAGCCGGCGTCGTCGGCGAACAGGACGACGATGTTCGGCGGGCGGCTCTCGGCGTCCTGTGCGATCGCGCAGGCGCACACGGTCAGGACCGCGAGTGCGCGGAGGGCCTGGCGGAACATGGCCGGCAGCCTACCCGCCTGATGTAAAAATCGTACGCGGTACGGATCGGAAGTCAGTCCTTGGCGCGGCCGAGGAACTCGCCGGTGCGGGTGTCGACGGTGATGCGGGCGTCGGAGTCGATGTGCTCGGGGATCTGGACGACGTGGCCGGTCTCGAGCTTCGCGGGCTTGGTGCGGCCGGTCGCGGAGTTGCCCTTCACGCCGGGCGGGGTGTCGACGATCTGCAGCGCGACCGTGTTCGGCAGCTCGAGCGCGATCGGCTGGCCGTTGTGGAACATGCCGCGCACACCCTCGATGCCCTCGATCAGGAACAGCGCCTCCCATTCGAGCTCCTCGCGCGTCAATGCGAACTGCTCGAACGTCTCGCTGTCCATGAAGTGGAATGCGTCGGGGTCGGCGTAGAGGTACTGCACCGGCCTGCGATCGACGTCGGCCGGTGTGAAGGTCTCGCCGCCGCGGTAGTTCTTGTCGACGCGTTGCCGCGTCTTCAGGTTGCGGAAGCGGACGCGCGTGATCGTGTTGCCGCCGCGCGCGGTCGGCGACGAGACCTGCAGGCTCTCGACGACGTGCGGAGCGCCGTCGAGCTCGACGATGATGCCCTTCTTGAGATCGCTCGTGGAATACATGGAGGGGGTCAGGAGGAGTGGCGCCCCGCGCTCGCCCGCGCCAGGGCGGTCGCGTCGAGGAGGGCTTCGCGTGGAGGGTCCGGCCACAGTCCGTCGCGGCGTGCCGGGTTGATCGCGAACCCGGGCAGGTCGTCGCCCGGTTCGCAGGTGCCACCGGGCTTCACGATGAACGCCCCGGTCGCGTTGGCCGATTCCACCGACACCAGGACGAGCGACGTGCCGGGCCAGTCCCCGTGGTCGACGCGATAGACGTAGATCTCACCGTCCACCGTCCTGACGTGGTGGGTCATTCGCGCGGCAGCATAGCGAGCCACCCGGTGACCCGCGCGGGCGTTTCCCCGAGGCGCGGCGGGTTCGATGGCCGCCGCGGCCGCGTTCCTGCGCCTGTGTGGCCCGTACAGCGGGCGCTGCGCCCGCGGAGAAGCTGCCCATGAAGCTCACCCGATTCGCGATCCTCGTCTACGGCGTCGCCGTCTACGCCTTGTTCCTGCTGACCTTCGTGCAGGCCGTCGCCTTCGTGTCGGGCGTCGGTCTGCCGTGGTCGATCGACGACGGCATGCCTGCCGATCCCCGGTCGGCCGTGCTGATCGACTGTGGCCTCCTGCTCCTGTTCGCGGTGCAGCACAACGTGATGGCGCGCCGCTGGTTCAAGCGCGCCTGGACGCGCGTCGTGCCTGCGGCGGCCGAGCGGAGCACGTTCGTGCTCCTCGCGAGCTTGATCCTTCAGCTGCTGTTCCGGCAGTGGCGCGACCTGCCGGGCGTCGCCTGGTCGCTCGAATCGCCCGCGCTGTTCGGTGCGCTCGCAGCGCTCCAGGCGTTCGGCTGGGGACTCGCGCTCCTGTCGACGTTCCTGATCGACCACTTCGAGCTGTTCGGACTCCGCCAGGTCTGGGAGCAATTCCGCGGCCGTGCGCTGCAGGGGCCGCGCATGCACGTGCCGCTCGTCTATCGCCAGGTGCGCCATCCGCTGATGCTCGGCTTCCTGATCGCGATGTGGAGTGCACCGCACATGACGGTCTCGCACCTGCTGTTCAGTGGCGTGGTCACGATGTGGGTGTTGCTGTCGATCCGGATCGAGGAGCGTGACCTCGTCGCCGAGCACGGCGCGAGCTACCGGCGCTACCGCGAGCGTGTGCCGATGCTGCTGCCCCGCCCGTGGCGACGCATGGAGCGCGACGTCCTGATCGACGAGCTCGCCGCGAGCGAGCGATGACCGGGTGGAGCGCGGGAACCGGGTCCGCGCCCGCGTAGACTGCGTGCGTGCCTCCCGAACCGGCAGTCGACCCAGGCGCGCGTCCCGGCTCGCGGTCGCGGCGACTCCTCGCCGCCGTGCTCGTCGCGACCTTCGTGGCCTGCGCGCCCGCGTTGTGGAACGGCTTCGCCTACGACGGCAGCTGGCTGGTCCGCGTCGACGGCAATCCGGGCGGTGGGCACCCGCTGGTGCGCGAGCTGCACGCACCGTGGGTGTATTGGAACCACGAGTTCCACGACGGCGCCGGCACGCCCGCGGGTCTGTTCCGTCCGGCGACCGTGCTGAGCTGGGCGGTGACGCGCGCCGCGCTCGGACCACTCGCCGGCGAGGCGTTCGCACAGCACCTCGTGAACCTGCTGTTGCACCTCGCGGTCACCGGGCTCGTGTTCGGCCTGCTGCGGCGACTGCGTGCGTCGCCGGTCGGTGCGGCGCTCGGCGCGCTCGTCTACGGCGTCCACGCGATCCACTCGGAGGTCGTCGCCGGCACCGTGAGCCGCCACGAGCTGCTGGGCGCAGCGCTCGGACTCGTTGCGACGCTGCTGCTCGCTCCGACCGCCGCGCGATCGTTGTCGGACCGTTCCGTCGGACCGGCGCGCCGCCAGCTCGCGCTGGCCGCGCTGGCGTTCTTCCTGGCGTTCTCCAGCAAGGAGAGCGCGCTGCCGTTCGCGCCGTTCGCGGCCTTCGCACTGCTGGCTTTCGCCTCCGCCGACGCGCACTCCGCGGGGCGGTCAGCGCGCGGGTCGCGCAGCGACGTCGCCGCCGCGCTACGGCGGGTGGCGCTCACGGCCGGGCCCGCGCTCGTCGCCTACCTTGTGCTTCGTGCCCGCGTGTTGGCCGCGCTCACCGAGCCGCCCGAGCCGTTCCTCGTACTCAATCCGACCGCCGCCGCGGACACCGTCACGCGTGTCGCGACCGCGACCGAGGTGTGGGGGCGTGGACTCCTCCACTTGCTGGCTCCGTATCCGTTGTGCTGCAACTACGGTGCGCACGTCCTGCCGCTCAGGGACTCGCTGCTCGCTCCCGGCGTGCTCGCGTCGGCGCTCACCCTGCTCGGCATCGCCGTCGGCTCGGTGCTCTCCCTGCGGCGCGCGCCCATGCTCGCGCTCGCGGGCATCGTGTTCCTCGGCTTCTCGTTCGTCACCTCGAACGTCGCGTTCCCGCTGGCCGTGCTGTACGCGGAGCGGTTCCACTACACGCCGAGCGTCGCAGTCGCATTGCTCGTCGCGTGGCTCGTCGATCGGGTGCCGCGCCGGCAGCCGGTGACGGCGCTGGTCATCGCGTATGCCGCGGTCAATGCCGTGCTGCTGGTCGCGCGCATTCCCGACTGGCACGACAGCGCGCGCCTGTTCCGCACCGATGTCGCGACGCACCCGCAGTCGGCGAACCTGCACGGCCTCAACGCGCGGATCGCCGCCGACGAGCGCCGCTACGAGGACGCGGTCCGTGAGCTCCGGCAGGCGGTCGAGATCGAGCCGCGCTACGCGACGGCCTGGGCCGACCTCGGTGCGATCCAGCTCCACCTCGGGCACACCGACGAGGCCGAGCGCGCACTGCGGACGGCGATCGACGCGCCGTGGCAGCAGCAGCGCGACCGCCCGGCGGCGCTGATGACGCTCGCCCTGCTCGAGCGGGATCGCGGCGCGGTCGACGCGGCTGCGGCCTGCCTGCGCCGGGCGGTCACCGAGCTGCCGTCGTTCTTCCCGGCGTGGGAGCGGCTCCGTGAGCTGGTCGACGATGCCTACCGGCGCGGCGGACGCCCCGCGGCCCGCGCGATGATCGCCGGCCTCGTGCCCGCCGCCGCGCCGGAGCCGGTGCGCCCGTGGCTCGCGAGCTTGCTGCGAGACTGATCGTCCGGCGGCGGCGCCCGAAATCACGCCGACCGTCGCCGGTTGAGGACCGGAGCCCGATCTCCCCGCCGATGTCCGAGCCACTCCCCGCTGCGTCCGTCCGCTCGATCGAATCCGTCTGCGAGGTCGTCTCGCGAGGGGATCCCGCTGCCGACGGTCCGGACCGGCTGGTCCTCGAGGTCCCGCACGGCGCGACGCGCGCCGCGCACTTCGAGTCCCTGCGGGCGGAGCTGCGCGGCGAATTCCCGGCCGACCTGCGCGACTTCTTCTTCGTGAACACGGACGTCGGTGCACCCGAGCTCGCCGTGCGGATCGCCGAGCTGTTCGTCGGCGCCGCGCCGCGCCGCCACGCGACCGTCGTCCGCTGCCTCGTGCCGCGGACCTTCGTCGACTGCAATCGCGTCGTCGACCCGTCGACCGGGCCGCAGACCTCCCGCGCGGGTCAGGTCACGCCAGGCCTGCACGCGTGGGTGACCGATCCCGCCGACCGCGCGCTGCTGCTGGGGCGACACGGTGACTACGCGCGGGTCGTGCGCGCGGCGTTCGACGCCGTGTGCGGTGCCGGCGGTCACGGGCTGATGGTCCACAGCTACGCGCCGCGCGACATCGACGTGCCGGTCGACGAGTCGATCGTCCAGCGGCTGCGCGACGAGTACCGCCCCGCGCGGATCGGAAGCTGGCCGTTGCGGCCCGACATCGACCTGATCGCCGACGACCCCGGCGGCGTGCGCCTCGCCTCGGCGAGCCTCGTCTCGGGGCTGTCGCGCGCGCTCGGCGCTGCAGGCCTCGAGGTGGCGATCTCGCGCTCCTACGCGCTGCATCCGGCGACGCTCGCTCACGCGCTGGCGTGCCGCCACCCCGACCGCACGCTGTGCTTCGAGGTCCGGCGCGACCTGCTGGTCGGCGACTTCGTGCCGTTCCGCGAGCTGATCGCCCGGCCGGAGCTCGTCGAGCGGCTCGCGGCGCCGGTCGCGGCGGCGCTCGGCGTCGGGGTCCGTGGGATTCCGGACCACTGCTGAATCGCCTGCCGGTGGCGTGGTCGAATGGCCCGCTCCGGGCGCCGCCCGCCCGCCGACGCCATGCTCCGCCGTGCCACGCTGTCCGTCGCCGCCATCGTCGTCCTCGCCGGCCTCGCATGGCTGTTCATGCACCGCTGGCAGCAGAGCGCGGACGCCGGGCCGCGCGGCGCGCGCGGGAGTCGGGTCGTGCCGGTCGAATTGGCGCCGATCACGCGTGGCGGCATCGTCGACCGGCGGACGTTCAGCGGCACGCTGATCGCGCGCGCCGAGTTCGTCGTCGCGCCGAAGGTGTCGGGGCGCATCGAATCGCTGTCCGTCGACATCGGCGACGACGTGAAGCCGGGCGACGTGGTCTGCGAGCTCGACGACGACGAGTTCGAGCAGGCGGTCGCCGAGGCGGAGGCCGCGCTGGTCGTCGCGCACGCGACCGTGGCGTCGGCACAGAGCGCGCTCGACGTCGCCGAGAGTCGCTACCGGCAGGTGCGCGAGCTCAGCGACCGCAGCATCGCATCCGGCGCGGAGCTCGACGTCGCCGAGGCGGATCTCGCCGGTCGGCGCGCGGAGCTGCAGGTGGCCGAGGCGCGCGTGCAGCAGGCCGAAGCATCATTACGCGGTGCGCGTGTCAGGCTCGGCTATGCGAAGGTGACGGCGACCTGGAGCAGCAGCGAGTCGCCGCGCGTCGTCGCCGAACGCTACGTCGACGAGGGTGCGACCGTGCGCGCGAACGACCCGATCGTCACGGTCGTCGACGTGTCGTCGGTGCGCGCCGTGCTGTTCGTCACCGAGCGCGACTTCGCGAGCCTGCAGCTCGGTCAGACCGCGACCGTGTACAGCGACGCCTGGCCCGGCGAGGCGTTCGTCGGTGTCGTCGATCGCCTGGCGCCGGTGTTCCAGGAGACGTCGCGACAGACGCGGGTCGAGGTCGGGGTGCCGAATCCGGAGCGCAAGCTGAGACCCGGCATGTTCGCGCGCGTCGAGGTCGTGCTCGACGAGGTCGCGGATGCGACGCTGGTGCCCGAGTCGGCGATCGTCCGGCGCGCCGGCGGGATCGGCGTGTTCGTCGTCGGCGAGCCGCGCGACCGCGTGCGCTTCGTGCCGGTCGAGACGGGCATCGTGAACGGTGGGCTCGTGCAGGTGCGCGGCGACCGGCTCGCCGGCGACGTCGTCACGCTCGGCCAGCAGCTCCTCGAGGACGGCTCCGCGGTGCGGGTCGCGACCGGCAGGTCGGCTGCCGGAAGCCTCGGAGATGCGCGATGAACCTGCCCGGCCTCAGCGTCCGGCGGCCGGTGTTCACGACGATGGTCACGCTGATCGTCGTGATCCTCGGGGCGGTCTCGTTGCAGCGGCTGCGGATCGACATGCTGCCGAACATCGAGCTGCCGCGATTGACGGTCCGCAGCACCTACGAGGGCGCGAGTCCGGAGGTCGTGGAGCGGCTGATCACGCAGATCGCCGAGGAGATCGTCGCGACGGTGCCAGGCGTCGACGAGATCGTCTCCGATTCGATGCAGGGGCGCAGCGACGTACGCGTGCAGTTCACCTGGGGCACCGATCTCGACGTCGCGGCGCAGGACGTGCAGGCGCGGCTCGAGGAGGAGGCGAACGAGTTCCCCGACGACATGCCGCGCCCACGGATCTCGAAGTTCGACATCGCCAGCTTCCCGGTCGTGATCCTCGGCGTGTCGAGCGCGCTCGATCCCGTCGAGCTGACCGAGCTGATCGAGAACCAGATCCGTTACCGGTTCGCGCGGTTGCCCGGCGTCGCGCAGGTCGACACCTGGGGCGGCTACATGCGCGAGGTCCGCATCGAGCTCGACCCCGAGCGTGTCAATGCGCTGCGCCTGCCGCTCGATCGCGTGCTGCAATCGATCCGCGACGCGAACCTCGACCTCCCGGCAGGCAACATCGAGTCCGGGCGCTACGAGGTCACGTTGCGCGCGCCGGCGGAGTTCCGCGATCTCGGCGAGCTCCGGAACACCGTGGTCTCGGTTCGCGACGGGGCGCCGGTGACGCTCGGGCAGATCGCGACCGTTCGCGACACCTACGAGAGGCTCACACGCATCGTTCGCGTCAATGGTGAGCGCGGCCTGCGCATCGGCATCCGCAAGCAGGCCGACGCGAACACCGTCGAGGTCAGCCGGCGCATCCTCGCGGAGATCGACGAGGTCAATCGCGACTTCCCGCAGCTCCAGATCGTCGCCGTCAGCAACCAGGGCAACTTCATCGAACGCTCGATCCAGAACGTGGCGAGCTCGGTGCTGTACGGCGGCGCGTTCGCCGTGCTCGTCCTGCTGCTGTTCCTGCGCAGCGTGCGGAGCACGGCGGTGATCTCGCTGGCCATCCCGATCTCCGCCATCGCCACGTTCGCGTTGATCTACTTCGGCGGCCTCACGCTGAACCTGATGACGCTCGGCGGTCTCGCACTGGGCGTCGGCATGATGGTCGACAGCTCGATCGTCGTGCTCGAGAACGTCTTCCGGCGGCGCACCGAGGACGGCGAGGCACCGCGTGATGCCGCTGTGAACGGAGCGGTCGAGGTCGGGCCGGCGATCGTGGCGAGCACGATCACGACGCTGGTGATCTTCCTGCCGCTGGCGTTCGTGCGCGGCGTGACAGGCCTGCTGTTCCAGGAGCTCGCCTACGTGATCGTGTTCTCGCTCGTGTGCGCGCTGCTCGTCGCGCTCAGCGTGATCCCGATGCTCGCCGCCCGGATGCTGCGGGGCATCGGCGAGCCGATCGCGGAGGGCCGCGGCTCCGGCCTGGCGCGCGCTCTGGGGAAGCGGCTCGACGCGCTCGACCTCGCCTACCGCGATCTGGTGCGCCTCGCGCTGCGCCACCGCACGCTGACGGCCACGCTGTCGGTCGCGTCGCTCGGAGCCAGTCTCCTGCTGCTGCCGCGGATCGGCACCGAGTTCCTGCCGCCGAGCGACGAGGGCGAGGTCCGGGTGTCGGGGGAGATGGAGCTCGGCACGCGGCTCGGGCTGATCGACCGGCAGACCGGTCTGCTGGAGGACGCGGTGCGGCGCACGGTCCCGGAAGCGGTCGCGATCGTCAGCAGCTCCCGCGGTGGCGCGACCGGCGACGCGGTCGGCGACGTGCAGGTGTCGCTGGTGCCGGCGGCGCAGCGCGCACGGTCGAACGTCGCAGTCGCCGATGCTCTGCGCGGCGAGCTCGCCGGCCGGGTGCCGGGCATGGAGATCCGCACGCGGGCGCCGCAGGGCCAGTTCCTGCTCGACCGCCTCGTCGGTGGCGGCAGCGATGGCGTGACGGTCGACATCCGTGGCTACGACCTCGAGACGCTCGGCGTGCTGGCGGACCAGGTCGCCGCGCGGGTCGCCGACGTGCCGGGCGTGACCGACGTCGACACCAGCCGCGACGACGGCGTGCCGCAGCAGATGATCCACATCGACCGCGACAAGGCGGCCGACCTCGGTCTGAGTCCGCGGGACGTGGCGCGCGCGCTGGAGACGGCCGTCGCCGGGACGCGAGCCGGCGACTTCCGTGTCGCCGGGAACTCGTACCGGATCCTCGTGCAGTTCCGCGATGCCGAGCAGCTGTCGATCGACCAGATCCTCGACCTCACGCTGCGAACGCCGACCGGTCAGGACGTCGCGCTACGCAGCGTGGTCGCGACCGAGCCGGGTCAGGGGCCGGTCGTCATCCGACGCAAGGACCAACGGCGGATCGTGACGGTCACGGCGAACGTGTCGGGCCGACCGCTCGGTAGCGTCGCAGCCGAGATCGACACGATGCTGGACCAGATCGCGCGACCACCCGGCTACGACCTCGAGGTCAGCGGTGGTTTCGAGGAGCAGCAGCGGTCGTTCCACGAGCTGGCGCTCAGCCTGCTGCTCGCGCTCGTGCTCGTCTACATGGCGCTCGCGTGCCAGTACGAGTCGCTGCGCGATCCGCTCGTCGTGATGTTCTCGGTACCGTTCGCCGCGATCGGCGTTCTCACGGTGCTGTTCCTGACCCGCACGACGCTCAACGTGCAGTCCTACATCGGCTGCATCATGCTCGGCGGCATCGTGGTCAACAACGCGATCCTGCTCGTCGATCAGGCCAATCGCCTGCGCGATCGCCTCGGCTCGCGCGAGGCGATCGCCGAGGCAGCGCGAAGGCGTCTGCGGCCGATCCTGATGACGACGTCGACGACCGTGCTCGGGCTGGTGCCGCTCGCGATTGGGATCGGCGAGGGCTCCGAGGCGCAGGCGCCGCTCGCGCGCGCCGTCGTCGGTGGCCTGTGCGGCTCGACGCTAGTGACGCTCGTGCTGATCCCGGTGGTCTACACGCTGTTCCACCCGGAGCGGCGCGGGCCGGCGAGCGGCTGAGCGCGACGCACCACGCCCGGGGTGCGCCGCGCGAGGTCGCGTCACTGCATGTGGATGTCGAGCGCGGGGCTGACGGCGCCGACCGATCCCAGCACGATCGCCTGCGCGTAGGCGTGGGCGCCGGCGAGGGCCGGGATCGCCGGGATCGCGATCGGCACCGAGGCCGTGGCCGTGCCAGCGAGGCCGACGCTGACGTCCGGGAACAGCTCGGCGGAGCAGCCGGCGAAGGTCGGCAGCACGCCGCCGAGGTTGTACGGCAGCACACCGCCAGCCACGGCGAACGCGGCGATGTTCAGCGCCTGCGGGACGAAGGCCTCCATCCCGCCGACGTCGATGGTGAACGTCGGGTTGCCGATCACGGGCGCGCTGCCACCGGCGCCGATGAACGGCGTGGTGGCCGGGCCCGAGCAGCCGTTGCCGAAGGTGCCGGTGGTCGCGTTCTCGCTGGCCATCGCCGTCATGATCTCCGCCGGGGTCAGCGCGCGGCCGTAGATCCGGAAGTCGTCCATGTCGGCGTAGCGGGTGAAGTGGCTCGACGTCAGCGTGCCGTAGTCACCGACGATGAAGTTGCCGAGGCCGCTCGCGACGAAGGTGTTCGGCGAGAACGCCGTCGGCGTGCCATCGGCGACACCGTTCAGGTACCACTGTGCGGTACCGGCGGCATCGTCGAGGACCATCGCCCAGTGGTTCCAGCCGACCAGCGTCATCGGGTTGGACGCGGAGAGCACGTAGGCCGTCGAGGCGGTGCCGAGGCTGCCGTACGAGCGGAGCGACCAACGGCTGCCATCGTGGTAGCAGCGCGCGGAGCCGACGCTGCCGCCGAACGCGTAGCCGAAGCTGGTGACCGACTGGACGCGCGCCCAGAACATGATCGTGTGCGAGCCGACGATGTTGAACGGCCAACCCGTGTCGATGCGGGACTCGTACGGGGTGACGTTGTCGGCGCCGAGACAACCAATCCCGGGTTCGTTGGCGCCGAAGCCCGTTCGACCGGCGTCTCCCTGCCAGATGGCGTTCGGCGGACCCGCGGGCAGCGTGACGGTCCCGTACGCCGGCGCGATCGTCGTGCTCGCCGTGTTGTTGACCCGCGCACCGCGCGGCTCGTTGAACTGGAACTCCAGGATGTCGGCGCTCGCCGTGTTGTTGGTCGCGCCGACCGCCGTGATCAGGTCGACCCTGGTGACCGAGTCACTGTTGCCGGTGTTCGCGACCGTCAGCTTGACGGTGTAGCGGCCGGCGGTCGTGTAGGTGTGGGTCGGATTCTGGAGCGTCGAGTCGATGGTGCCGTCGTTGTCGAAGTCCCAGGCCCACAGGATCGGGTTACCCGTCGACGTGTCGGTGAAGCTCACCATCAGCGGCACGGTGCCGAGCGTCGGGCTGGCTGTGAAGCTCGCCGCGACCGGGTCGACGACGATGTAGTCGATCTTCGTGATCGAGGCCGTACCGAACGTATTGTCGGTGACGGTCAGCGCCACCGAGTAGGTGCCCGAGAGGTTGTAGGTGTGCGACGGATTCTGGAGGTTCGAGTCCGGATTGCCGTCGTTGTCGAAATCCCACGACCAGGTCTGCACGCCGTTCGGATCCGACGTGTAGGTGAGATCGGTGAAGTTGACGAGCAGCGGCGAGCTGCCGGAGGTCGGCGAGCCCGAGAAGTTCGGGTACAGGCCGACGGCCGGCACGTAGTGCAGGCAGCCGTTCCAGTTGCGGATCGAGAACTGCGTGCCGGCGAACAGCGCGCTGCACGCGCCACCGCCGGTCAGTGACAGCTCATTGGTCGTCACGACGATCGGCGTGCCACCGGTGCCGGTGCCGGTGTAGGCCTCGCCGGAGCCGACCACGCGGATGCCGACGCCGTAGGTGCCGACGCTCATCTGCCACGGCGGGTTCAGCGTGAACGACGTCGCGGCCTCACGTCCCGCCGTGAGCGCACCGCCGGCATCGGTCGCGACGAGGGTCCACGCAGCCGGAGTGGCCTGGTTGCCCGACCACGTGACCGGGCAGGTGTAGACCTCGAGGGTCACCGGTGTGCCGGCCGTCGCCGAGCAATTGACGTCGATCTGGTTGACCAGCAGGGCCGTATTGACGGTCGTGTCGAACATCACGACGCCACCCGCGGTGCCGGCGTTGTTCGATGCCCATGGTGGGGCGAACGGCATGCAGATCGGGCTCTGCGCGCCGGACGGAAGAGCGAATGCGAGTGCGGCGAGGAGGCCGGCGCCCGCGAGGACGTTGGGTCTCATGGACGGTCCGTGAACGGGGGGATTTGGACCGAAGGATGCTAGCTTCCGGCCGTCTCCCGCAGGGAACCCTGCTTCGTAACATACGTACGACGGCTCATAGCGGTATCGAATGCGTTGCTCCCGGGCGCAGGCGGAGCGTCCCGTGGAATGCGGAGCGACCGGCTCTTTCCCGGACCCGCCGGCGCGACAGCGGGCGTGTCCCATGAGCGATCGGCGCAATGCGATTGCGCTCGGAGTGCAACGACCCCCCGTTTCCCCGTAGCCCTTCGCCGCTGGGCCGGTTCTCGTAGCGAGCTGGCAGCCGGGCGCAATCGTCGCAAGCTCGTACCGGGAGCCGGGGGCTCCCGGCTTCCGGCCCGCTCAGCGGATCGAGGTGCGGATGCCGTCCGTCGAGCTGATGCCCTGACCACCGAGCTGGACGAACTGCCAGAGCAGATCCACCCCGGACGCCAACGCAGACGGAATCGCGAACGTCACGTCGAGTGCGCCGGTGGCGTCGGACGTGCCGGTCGCTGCGAGCACCAGCGGCGCAGCCGGATCGAGCAGGAACGTGCAGCCGTTCGACAGCGGCAGCGGGATCGGGCTGGGCGCCGCGGCCGCCCCGGCGAACAGCGTCGCCGGCGTCGACGGCTGGCCACCACGCAGGCGGATCTCGAAGTACTGCGAGCCTGCGAATGGCGCGGCGTTGCCGCGGTTGAACGCGCGGGCCGTGCCCTGGCAGCCGACACCGAACGGTGTCGCGGCGGCGTCAACGGGGTACTCGAACGCCGAGACGTGGACGCGGGCGACGCTACCCTCGGTCCGCCACGCGATCGGGAACCGCCCGGTGTCGTCGTCGAAGCACAGCGCTGGCCAGGTCGGCTGGCCGAGCGTGGCGGAAGACGTCGCGACCGACGCGCGCTCGGCGACCTCCATGTCGTAGCCGATCCGCACGACCTCGAGCCCGCGCGTCGCGTGCCAGAACCCGACCGCCCAGTGCGAGTCGGTGTTGTGATCGTAGGCGAGCCCGCGCGACTCGCCGGCGTCGAACGCCGCGTACGTGTCCTCGACCAGCGTGCGTGGCGAGGACGTCAGCCCGAACGTCGCGCCGTCCGCCCAATCGAGCCGCTGTGCACGGATGCGGTGTCCGCGGCCGCCGTTGTAGACGCCGCCGGTGTTCTGGCGCTCGGTCCAGGTCACCAGGTAGCGCCCGGCGCTGCCCGCGACCTTCGGTCGGAGGTTGTGGTTCGTGCCCGTGAAGCCGAAGCCGAGCGTCGGGCTGAGCGTCAGATCCTGGCGCACCTGGCGCATTCTCACGCGCCAGGGATCGCTCCCGACCGCGAGGCGCTGCTGCCACACGACGATCCACGCGGCCGTCGTCCCGCCGGCGTGCATTCGATTGACCTGCACGTGCTCGGCGTCCTCGCCGGACACGTCGGCGATCGCGAACTCGCCCTGCACGATCCGACCGAGCGTGCAGTCGAACACGGCGCCGTAGATGCGCGAAGCGGCCGTATTGCCGGCGGCGGTCGCATGATCGCGGCGGAACGCGATCAGGACACGCGTGCCGGAGTCGAGGCCGGGCGTGCCCCCGACGCACGGCTGCGAGTCCCACTCGTCGGATGGCGGCGGCAGCACGCGCGTCACGCCGCTGTTGGCCGTGGTCGACGTGCGCGGGTGCAGGTAGACGGTGATGGCGCCGGCGTCGCTGTAGGTCCGCTCGTAGGCGACCACCCAGGTGTCGGAGCCGCCGGCGAAGGCGACCGAGCTGCGTTCGCTGCTGTAGCTGGCGGCGAGATCGTAGAAGACCGTCTGCATGCCGGTCAGGTCGTCGGCCATCGTGCGCGCCCAGATGTCGTAGTCCGTTGCGCTGGTCGCCCGGCTGTAGGTGACGAGCAGTCGATTGGTTTCGTCGTCGCGGGCGATGTCGGTGACGCCCACGGCGCCGCCGCTGCTCGATACGATCGCGGTCTGGACGAGCGGGTCGATCGTCAGCGGCAGGCGCGCAGTGCGGACGAAGGACGCGGGCACGGCCAGGCGCAGCTCACGGCCCAGCAGCCGTGATGCGACCGGGGTGCTGCGGCCGTCGGCGTCGAACGCGAGCGCAGCGCCGTACCGGACCACTGCGCGGCCGTCCGCATCGCAGAAGTCGAGCGGGCGGCTCGCGGTGGACTCCGGCGTGGTCGCCGGGGTGCGCAGCGGAGTGTCGATCAGGCCGGTCACCACGAGGTCACCATCACGTGCACCCAGCGCGGTGACGACGAACGACTGCTCGACGCCCGCGTCGCGCACGTCGTAGCGCTCGGTCACCGCACCGGTGTGACGCTCGAAGCGCCAGTCGCTCCACTGCTCCGTCGCCGGTCCGTCGAGCAGCTCGACAGCGCCGACGCGGACCGAGGTCGTGGACCAGCGCAGCGGCAGGTTGACCGGCGCAGCGGCGCCGAGCACCGGGTAGAAGGTGAAGCCGTCGTGGAAGGAGGCCTTGTAGTCGGGTCCGGCGGTCCAGATGCCGCGCACGGCGGCGTCCGCGTCCGCCGGCGCGATGTGGATCGGCGCGCGGAAGGCGTCGGTGGTCGGTCGAGTCTGATCCTGCTGGGTGCGCACGCCGGCGGCGAGGAGCAGTGTGCAGAGGGCGCCGAGCAGGGCGGCGCGCGTGTCGATCGGGTGGGTCATGGTCGGTGTGTGGTCCGGAATCGTGGTCACGGTGCGACCTCCGTGGTCGACCGCGGTCGGGCCAACAGGGCGCAGTCCGCCGCTGGCGCCGGCCATCCGGATCGCGATCCCGACCGGGTGGCGCACCGGTCCCGGTCACGCGCACAATTCCTTGTCCGGCGGTCGTCGCGTCTTGCGCTTCGTGGCTCCGGACCGTTTCGCGTCCGAGCGGAGGTGACCCCGCGTGGCCGACCTGCACGACCTCTTCCAGCGAGCCCTCGACCTGCCCACCGAGCAACGCGACGCGTTCGTCGACGACGCGTGTGGCGACGATCGCGCATTGCGCGACGAGGTGAAGGGGCTGCTCGCGGCCCTGGACGACGCCGAGGGCTTCCTGGATGCGGCAGGGGAACCGATCGCGGAGCGCCCCGGCGATCGCATCGGTCGCTACCGACTGCTCGAGCGGATCGGCGAGGGCGGGTTCGGCGTCGTCTGGATGGCCGAGCAGCTCGAGCCGGTGCGGCGGCAGGTCGCCGTGAAGATCCTCAAGCCCGGCATGGACTCGCGCCGCGTCATCGCGCGCTTCGAAGCCGAGCGACAGGCGCTCGCGCTGATGGATCACCCGAACATCGCGCGCGTGCTGGACGGTGGCACCACCTCCCAGGGGCGTCCGTTCTTCGTGATGGAGCTGGTGCGTGGTCTGCCGCTGGTCGAGTTCTGCGATGCCGCACGGCTGCCTCTGGAGGAACGCCTGGGTGTGTTCGTCCAGGTGTGTCGAGCGGTCGAGCACGCGCACCAGAAGGGCATCGTCCACCGCGACCTGAAGCCGTCGAACCTGCTCGTCACGACCGTGGATGGCCGGCCGATGCCCAAGGTCATCGACTTCGGGGTCGCGAAGGCGATCCTCAGCGACGAGCTGACGCAGCTCACGATGCTGACCGGCTTCCGGCAGGTGCTCGGGACGCCGGAGTACATGGCGCCGGAGCAGACCGGACTGTCGTCGGTCGATATCGATACCCGGGCGGACGTGTACGCGCTCGGCGTCGTGCTCTACGAGCTGCTGACCGGCGCGAAGCCCTTCTCGATCCGCGAGTCGGGTCAGGCCGGCTACCTCGACTTCCTGCAGCAGGTTCGCGATTGCCTGCCGCCGAAGCCGAGCACGCGCGTGGGGATGTTCGGCGCCGAGCTGTTCGGAGTGGCGCGCGATCGGCGCGTGGCCCCGGGGCGTCTCGGCCGGCTGCTGCGCGGCGACCTCGACTGGATCGTCTGTAGAGCGCTCGAGAAGGACCGCGACCGCCGCTATCCGACCGCAAGCTCGCTCGGCAACGACGTCGAGCGGTTCCTCGATGGGCGGCCGGTCGACGCGGGTCCGCCCAGCCGGCGCTATCGCATCGGACGGTTCGTCAGGCGGCACCGTATCGGATTGACGGTGGCTGCGGGGGTGTTCATCACCCTGCTCGGCGCGGTCGTCGCGACGGGGCTCGCGCTGCAGCGCGCACTGGTCGCCGAGGCCGAGTCGCGGCAGGACGCCCGGCGCGCCAGGGCCGCGATCGACGCGCTGCAGGACGTGCTCGTCGCTGCCAATCCTCATTCCGAGCTCGGCCCCGATCGGACCCTGCGTGAGATCCTCGATGCGCGCGGCGAGGAGCTCGTGGAGCGCGTCTCGGCGGAGCCGGTCGTCGAGGCGAAGGTACGCCAGATCCTCGGGGCGTCGTACCGGACAATGGGGTTGCTCGATGCCGCGGCACCTCACCTGCAGCGCGCGCTCGAACTCGCTCACGCCAAGCAGCCATCCGACCCACAGGAGGTGTCCGACGCGCTCTGGCAATGGAGCTGGCTGCTCCATGACCGGCGGGACTATGCCGGCGCCGAGTCCTCGATGCGCGAGTCCCTGGCGCTGGCGGAGCGCATCGATCCCGTCGACCCGGTCGCCGTGGCCCAGCGACAGTATGCGCTCGCAGACCTGCTACGCCATTCCGGACGGCTCGACGAAGCGGACGAACTCGCGGCAGCGGCGGTCGAGTCGTTCGAGCGGTCCGATCGCGCGCGGCTCGAGATGGCACTGGCGCTCAACGTCCGCGGCATGGTGGCGATGGACCGGCGACAGGCGGAGATCGCAGAGCCGTTGTTCAGGCAGGCGCTGGAACGCTGCCAGGACCTGGAGGGTCCACACGGCCCCACCACGGCGAGCTGTCTGGTCAACCTCGGGACAGCGCTCCTGATGGGTGGTCGTGCGGAGGACGCGGCGCCGGTGTTCGAGGCGGCCGTCGAGGCGAAGCGCGCGGTCGTCGGTGAGGACAATCCGGCCCTCTTTCCTCCGCTCGAGGGCCTGGCGATCGCTCGACTTCGGAGCGGACGGGCGGCTGCGGCGGAACCGGTGGTGCGCCAGATGCTCGCCATCCTCGAGCGCGCTGGCGACCGGTCGTCGCCCCGCTACGAGCGCACCTTGCGATCGCTGGCGGACGCGCTCGAGCAGACCGGACGATGGGGGGAGGCGGAGGAGCCGTACGGCGTGCTCGTCGAGCTGCAACGCGGTCGCGAAGCACCGTCCCTCGCGCTAGCGAGCAGTCTGGCGAACCGCGGCCGCGCCCTGCTCCTCGGCGATCGGGCCGAGGAGGCGGTGCCACTGCTACGCGAAGCGCTGCAGATCCGCGCGGCGCTGGCGCCGGATGATTGGCTGCGGTGGAACGCTGCCAGCCTGCTGGGCGCCGCGCTCGATGCGATCGGCGACCCGGACGCGGAGCGTCACCTGCGCGAGGGCTACGAGAACATGCGGCCGCCGGCCGGCTGGCAGAAGCGGCGGATCGAGGCGCTCGACCGCTGGATCGCGTTCCACGAGCGGCGCGCTGGCGCGGCGACCGACGGCGCTTCGGCCGCGGTGCTCGCGGAGCTGCAGCGGGAGCGTGAACGGGTGGTCGACAGCCAGGTTGCGGCGGGCGGTGAGGAGCAAGGACGATGACGGAGACCGTGGACGGACCGAGCGAGGAGCTGGTGGTGTCGGTGCACGCCGAGCTGAGGCGCATCGCGCAGGGACAGATGGGCGGAGAGCGCGGCGACCACACGCTGCAGGCGACCGCACTCGTGCACGAGGCTTGGCTCGCGTTGCGCGACCGGGTCGCCGAGGCGCGCTCCGACCCGCGGCGCTTCTACCTCGCCGCGAGCGAGTCGATGCGGCGCATCCTGATCGACCATGCGCGCCGACGAAACGCGCAGAAGCGCGGTGGTGGTCGGGACAAGATCCCGCTCGACCTCGTGCAGGTGGCGGAGTCGGCCGCGCTCGACGACGTGCTGGCCCTCGACGAGGCGATCCAGACCCTGGCGGCGCGCTACCCGCGCGCCGCGGACGTCGTCCGGTTGCGCTTCTTCGCCGGCCTCGACGAGGCCGCCACCGCCCACACCCTCGGCTTGTCGGATCGGACCGTCCGGCGCGAGTGGGCGTTCGCTCGCGCCTTCCTGTTCCGGTGTCTGACGGCCTGAGAGTCCCGCTCCGGTCCGCGGTACCGAAAGGACGCGAATTCTCGAAACGGAGGCGGGGGGCGCGGTTCACTGGGGTGACGAGTTCCGTACTCCCCCGACTCAGGTCTCTCGATCGTGATCAAGCGGTCCCTCACCCTGTGTGCCGTGGCGCTGGCGAGCGTCCCGGTCACGTCTCAGCTCCCCACCCCCAACCCGCAGCCGCGGGTGGCGCCGCGCGCCACCTGGGTGCGGACGACGACCAACACCAACCCCTCCCAGCGCCGCGACAACCCGGGCGCCGCGAGTCTCGACAAGCTCTACATGTTCGGTGGTCGCGACCAGAACGCCGGCTCCGCGGTGCTGAATGCGCTGTACGAGTTCGACGGCTCGACCTGGACGCTGAAGACCGCCGAAGGCGCGGTCGGCTCGCCGCCCGCGCGCGGCGGCGCCTGCGTCGCTTGGGACTTTCCGAACAACCGGCTGATCGTGTTCGGCGGTGACACGGGCGGCTCGGCCCCGGCGCTGCTCGGCGACATCTGGTCGTGGGACCCGACGACCAACACCTGGACCGACCTGACCACCGCCGCCGGACCGGGCCCGAGCGCGCGCCGCTACGCCGCGATGGCGTACGACCCGTACACGCAGGGCATGCTGCTGTTCGGCGGCGAGCCCTCGCTGTCGCCGCCGACGCCGACCAACGAGACCTGGCTGTTCATCGGCAACACCTGGGTCCAGCTCGCGCCCGCCACGCTGCCGCCGGCGCGCGGCATGGCGAGCCTCTGCACGCGCGACGACTTCGGTGACGTCGTCATGTGCTTCGGCCGCGACCAGGGCGGCACGACGCAGATCCGTCTTCTCGACATCTGGTCGTGGACCGGCACCGACTGGCTGCGCCTGCCCGACAACGGCACCATCCCGCACGGCACGACTGCCAACCAGGCGATCTACGACCCGCTGCGCCGCCGCATCGTCGTCCAGGGCGGCCAGGGCATCAGCGTGCCGAACACGGCCAACGGCGGCATCTACGGCGACCTCTACGGCGGCTCGCCGTCGAACTGGACCAGCGAGTACGACAGCCTCGCCGGCCAGTGGTACCTCTACGGCGACGCGTCGTGGAACACGACCGACCCGGTGATCGGCCGCATCAGCCGCTACTTCGCGGGCTTCATCGCGGCGACCGGCAAGATCTACAAGGCCAGCGGCCAGAACCCCGCCGGCGGTGGCAGCGTGCTGTTCACCTACCAGTACCAGGCCGCACCGGTCGCGTCGGCGACGCAGATCGGCACCGGCTGCGCTGGTGGCGGCGGTGTGCTGTCGCTCGACGCGGTCGCGCCGAACGACCGCCCGTGGCTCGGCCGCAGCTACGGCTTCCGGGTCACCAACCTGGCGCCGGCCGGCATCCCGCTGTGGGCGATCGGCTTCACGCAGCAGGCGCCGGCGCTGCCGCTGTCGCTGCTCGTGCCGCAGGGCTTGCCGGGCTGCACGCTCGACGTCAGCCTCGACCTCACGTTCCTCCTCAACAACGTCGGCGGCGTCGCCGATGGCTCGCTGGTGATTCCGGTCATCGCCGGCATTGCGGGCGGCACGCTCTACCACCAGGTGCTCCAGGCCGAGCTCGGTGGTGGCGGTTCGCTCGCCGCGCTGAGCAGCTCGAACGGGCAGGCGCTGCTGCTCGGCGAGCTGTGACGGAGCGTCCGCCGGTCGCGGTGGGCGCTCGCGGCGCCAGCCACCGGTGAGCCCGAGCCGCGCGAGCCGGGAATCCGGCTCGCGCTGGTCCGCACGGATTCGTGCCGGTCCGCGCTGGCCGCGGCTCGGGAGCGTGGTAGGACTGGGCGCGCCGTGAACGATCCGACGCCCGGTCCCCGCGTGTTCGACCGCACGAGTCGCGATGCCGCGCTGCTCGCGCTCGTGGCGCTCGCGTTGTTCGTCGCGGTGCGGCAGTCGCACTTCTATCTGATCGACGGCGAGACCTTCTACATGCTGGTCGCCCGCGGCCAGCTCCGGCACTACGCCCACGTGCTGTACCTGCCGATCGCCGGCGGGGTGGCCAGGGTGCTGGGCCTCGCCGGCGTCGACCTGTTCGACGCGATGACCGTCGCGTCCGCACTCGGCGCTGCACTCGCCGCGTTCCTCGCCCACCGCGCCGCCTGGCTGCTCGGCGCGCCGCGCGGTGCGGCGCTCGCGGTCGCCGCCGCCTGCGCGGGCGCGCCAGCCTGTGTGTTCTTCGCGACGATCATCGAGGTCCACGGCGTGTTCCTCGCGTTCGGCGCGCTCGCGTGGCTCGCGGTGGCCGTCTGTGCGCGCGCGCCGCGCGCGCCGGCGGCACTCGCGCTCGGCGCGACGACCGGCCTCGCCGCCTCGGTGCACGCGACCGGTCACCTGCTGCCGCTCGCCGCCGGCCTCGTGCTGCTGGCCGAGGTTCGTGCGCTGCGGGCGCCGCGGCGCCTCGCGACCTTCGCGATCTGCGGCGCGCTCGGCCACGCCGCGGTGTGGGCCGCGATCGTGTGGCTGGTCGGCGGCAGCGCTGGCGGCAGCGCGCACTCGTCGCTCGACGAGCTCACGCGGCGGGCGTCGCTCGGCATGCTCGCGCACTTCCCGCTGACCGTCCGCGACGAGTGGCTGCTGCCGTTCGCACCGTTGTCCGCGCTGACGCTCACCGGCCTGTTCCTGCCGCACACGCGCGTGCTGGCGATCGCGCTCCACGTTGCGCTGCTGCCGTACCTCGGCGCCGCGCTCGTCTACCTCGGCCCCGTGATCGTCGAGAACGGCGCCTACCTGGTCCCGCTCGCGTTCCCGGCCGCGTGGCTCGGCCTGCGCGTCGCCGGCGTGCGCGGGGTCACCGTCGCGGCGGTGTGCGGGCTCGCGATCGGGCTCGCCTCCGTCCGCGCGCACGACGATCGGCCGCCGCCCGGGATCGCCGCCGCCGACGCCCTCGCGCTGGTCGACGATCGGCCCGCCGCGTTCCTGGTCGGCTCGCAGAACGAGGCCGAGGACCTGCTGCTGCACGCACCGCAGCTACCGGTGATCCGCGCCGACGTCCTCGTCGAGCAATGCGCGGGGCTCTCCGAGGCCGCGTCCGCGCAGCTGTTCGACGGGGGCGTCGCGGCAGTCGGTCGCGCGTTCGTCAGCGACCTCGCGCTCCACCTGCTGCGCGGTCTCGACCACCACCTGCTGCGGCACATCGAGCGGAGCTACGAGCTCGAGCCGCGACGGTCGGGGACCTTCTCGGGCTACGAGCTGCGGCGCCGCCGCTGACGGTGCCGCAGCGGGCTCGCCGCGACGTCACTCGCTGCTCTGTGCCGCCGGGCCGTAGACCTCGGCCCAGCCCTGGCCCGAGCGTCCGCTGATCTTCCCGAACGTCTTGCGCTCGTACTCGATGACGACGTGGACCGGGTCCTCGGTGCCCGCACTCACGGTGCAGGCGGTGAACCCGCCGCCTCAACAGCCCTCGAAGCGGCCGGTCGCCAGCAGGCGCTTCTTGTTGTCGTCGAAGATCAGGAACTTCGGCGACGAGCCCTGCGGCAGGAACTCGCGGTACTCCTCACCGGCGCGCCCGTAGAAGTGCAGCGACGCGGGCTCGATCGTCACCTTCTCGCCACTGCGCAGCACCTCGAACTCGGCCACCAGCGGGCCGCCCCAACGCAGCTCGCGGTCCTCGCCCTCGCCGACCACGATGCCCTGCATCCGACCGCTCGCGATCTGCACGGTCTCGTTGCCGCGCGACACGACGCCGCCGCTGATGCGGTAGGTGCCGGCGGGCACGCGCAAACCGTCGCGCTCGCGCGACAGCTCGAACGAGTGGCCCTGCTCGTTGGTGACGACGGCGGCGTCGAGCCTGCCGTTGGACTCGAAGCCGCGCGCGATCGACAGCGTGCCGGTCGGCCCCGACCACGGTGCCGCGGTGAGCTCGGTGCCCTGCAGCCGGATCGCGTACAGAACGCCGTCGATGTTCGTGACCGGCGACAGGTAGCTGGCGGCCTGCGCGTTGCCGACGACCATCGCGTCGACGCCGAACTCACCGAAGTCGCCGTCGTTGTCCTGGTCGATCAGCACGACCTTGGTGCCACCGAGCGAGCCCTGCAGCACGCTCGAGGACGCGTAATCGTATTCGGTGCCGCGCGCGCGGAAGCGCACCGCGTAGTCGACCGCCTCGCCGTCGCCGGCGGCGATCTTCAGCACGGCGAAGCCGCTCGAGCCGCGGATCGTGACGTCGGTGCGCCCGTCGCCGTCCGTGTCGAGCGCCATCTTGAGCGCCGTCGGGTGCTGGTCGGCGACGAAGCCCGTGCCATGCGCGTGACGGATCGGGATCGAGTCCCCGACGGCGACCCACCGCTCGGCCGGCAGCGCGTAGGTCCAGCGCTTCACGGCGGCGGGGTGCAGCTCGGCGCGCAGCTCCGCGCCTGGCTCGGCTTGCGCGGCGACCGGGACAGCGAGCAGCGCGCTCGCCAGCGCGGTGAGCGCGGTGGTCTGTCGAGTCATGTAGGGCTCCTCGGGGCGGGGCAGGTCGCGAGTGTAGCCTTCCGCCCGAATCGCCGCAGTCCGGGTGGGGCGAATCTGCCCGGACTCTGGGTCGGGTCGGCGGTGTCGGGACTTTCCGGATCTCGTCACTGCGCCCGGTCGAGCGCCTCCCCTCGCCCGGTGCGACGGGGACGACGCCATGGCCGAGCTGAGCCAGTACGAGACCGACTACCAGCTGTTCCGGCAGCGCCTTGGCGACCTCGAGGGCGAGGCGCTGGCGCTCGCCGCCGAGGCGTTCAAGGGGGCGCCGATCCGCGAGGAGTACGTCCGCGAGATCCGCGCGATGTCGCAGGGCTTCGAGTCGATGGTCGAGCAGGGGCGCATCCTGCCCCGCGACGCCGCCGAGAGCGCGTTCCGGGCCCGCACCCGCATTCGCGGCCTGAAGCAGGCGAAGATGACCGACTTCGGCCGGTCGATCGCGCAGCTCGTCGAGAAGGAGCGGTCTTTCGCCCAGCTCTGGGAGCGCAACCTCGGCAAGGTGCGCGACGCCTACGCGAAGGCCGGCCGGGTGTTCGATGCGGCCAACCCGGAGCATCTGGACGACGTGGCGATGGAGGTCGTCCGCAGCGCGGGCCGCAACCGCGGCACGATCACGCCGCGCTCGGTGACGGCCGGCGGCGTCACGGTGTTCGCGCTGTCGCTGATCTTCATCGCGATCGACATCCACCAGGCCCGCGACAAGTCCTTCGCCGTGTCGAAGCACGTCGTCAGCGTCGCCGCGGGGGCCGCCGGTTTCTGGGCCGGGGTCGAGATCGGAGCGGCGGCGGGCACGGTCGTCGGACCGTGGGGAACGGTGATCGGTGGGGTCGTCGGCGGGATCGTCGGTGGGCTGCTGGGCGAGGAGGCGCACGCGCGTCTGCGCGGCATGGCCGATCCGCAGCTCGATCGGCTCGTCTCGGCGTCCACCGGCGTCTTCGACTTCGACGAGGACCGGCTGGGCCGGGAGATCGCCAAGGCGTTCGGCCCGGACCTGGACCGCACGGCGCACGCGATCGCGGAGCTCGACGAGAAGCGCAATGCGGACGTCGACGAGGTGGTGCTCGCCTACGTGCGCTTCGTGCAGCGCCACATCGCTACCACCCCGGGCGGCATCATCCACCGCGTGCTCCGCAACCGGAAGGACGTCGTCGAGCTGCTGACGAGGTGCCTCGACGAGGGTTGGACGACCGCCGCCGAGTACGCGGCGATCCGCTACCTGCGCGCATTGTGACGCAGAGTGGCTCGCCGCGGCCACCGTGCGGCGTGGCCGCTCATTGGATCTCGCCGCGCACGCGGTTGCCGAACCGTGCGGCGCCGTTCGTCACGAAGATCGCCTGGGCGACGAAGCGCACGCCGAGCAGGCTCGGGTCGGCAGGAATCCGGATGACGTTCCGCCCCGGGCTGCGCGGGCCGGGGATCACCAGGTTGGCCACCGGCACCGCCGTCGCGGGGTCGAGCGACAGCACCCCGGGGATGCCCGGCACGCGGGTGAAGCTCTCGCGGGTGCCGAGCCACAGCGAGGCGAGCGTGCTGCCGGCCGGAGCCGCGCCGGCGTGCAGCTCGACCGGCCAGTCGGCGCCGACGCGCGGCAGGTAGCGCGCGACGAGCTGCGTCGCGGTGCCGTGGGCGATCTGCTGGCGCACCGAGAGATCGGCGTCGCCGTCGCGGTCGACGTCGCCGAGCGCGTGCACCGGCAGGCCGGGCAGGCCGGCGGGCGCCGGCAGCGTGACCAGGACCTGCGTGAAGCGCAGGCCGCCGTCGTTGCGCAGGAACACCGGCCCGTCGAGCAGCACGTCGGGGTCTCCGTCGCTGTCGAAGTCCGCGACCTCGACGCCGTTCGTGTTCCGCAGGGCGATCGGCAGGGCGCCGAGCGTGACGTCGACGAGGCGACCGCCGCGGTTCTCGATCAGCAGGTCCTGCTGCGGCCCGCCCTGGATCGCCGGCCGCCCGCAGTAGAGGTCCTCGTCGCCGTCACCGTCGAGATCGGCGAACACCGCGACGCGGACGCTCGTGAACGTCGCCGGCAGCAGCGCCGACGCGTCGCTGAAGTGCGCGGAGCCGTCATTGGCCAGCAGTGCGTCGGACAGCAGGATGTCGACGTCGCCGTCGAGGTCGACGTCCGCGACGTCGAGCAACGCGGCACCGCTCGACACCATCGGCAGGCTGCCGCCGTCGACGAACGAGAAGCTGCGGAACAGCAGGATGCGCAGGCTCGCACCGCGGACGATCAGGTCCCGGTTGCCGTCGCCGTCGAGGTCGGCCGCCCGCACCGCGACGCTCGCCCCGACGTTCGCCGGCAGCGTGGTCGCCGTGACGTCCGCCAGTCGGCCGCGGAAGTTGACGAACAGGCGGTCGCCGACCGCGCCGCCGCCGAAGCCGCCCATCGCGAGGTAGACGTCCGGCAGCTCGTCGCCGGTCAGGTCCTCGAACAGCAGGTCGCGCGCGTCGGCCGCCAGCACCGGCCAGCGCGCGTCGCGGACGTAGCGATCGCTGGTCTGGTCGAAGCGGAACAGGTCCGGCGAGCTGCCGGCGCTCGCGCCGGACGACAGGATCTCGAGGAAGCCGTCGCGGTCGAGGTCCGCCGTGCGCACGACGGCGCCGAGCGGGTCGTCGGTCGGCAGGCCGCGCGTGACGCCGGGCGCGAAGCGGCCGCGATCGACGTTCAGCAGCAGGAACACGCGTGCGAAGTTGCTGCCGACGACGTCGATGTCGCGGTCGCCGTCGAGGTCCGCGAACGCCGCGCGCAGGATGCCGCCGCCGTCCTCCGGCAGGCCGTTGCCAGTGACCGGCACGAACGAGCCACTGCCGTCGTGGCGGTAGACGGCGGTCCGCCCGAAGCCGAGCACGACGAGCTCGGGCGCGCCATTGCCGTCGAGGTCGGCGCGCGCGAGCGAGTCGCCGGTCTCCGGAGCGAGCAGGCCCCGCGCGCCCACGGCCGTGAAGCTGCCGGCGCCGTCGTTGACGAGCACCTGGAAGCGATCGGGGGTGCCGATCGGCAGGTCCTCGATGACGACCAGATCCGGGTCGAGGTCGCCGTCGACGTCGGTCGCCACCGCGTGCCACGCCGGGAGCGCTGGCATGGCGGTCGGCGCCTCGGTGAACGTGCCGGAGCCGTCGTTCAGCCACAGCTGCAGGTGCCCGTCGCCGAGTCCGATCGGCTGGACGATCAGCACGTCGACGTCGCCGTCGAGGTCGAGATCCTCGGCGACCAGGTCGAGGACATTGAATTGCGCGGGCAGCGCATTGGTGTCGGTGAAACGGCCGGAGCCGTCGTTGACGAACACCGCGGTGCGATTCTGCTGCTGGAGCAGCAGGTCGACGTCGCCGTCGCCGTCGAGATCGGCGGTACGCCCGAGCGACACGCCGAAGCTGCCGGGCGCGGCGAATGGGATCTCGACCAACGTGCCGGCGTCGTTGCGGACGACGCGCACCTCGTTGCGGCTGGTCGTCACGACGAGGTCGGCGTCACCGTCGCCGTCGACGTCCGGGGTCAGCAGCAGGCCCGGCGTCGGCGGCGCGAACGCGCCGAGGCGGGCGCTCGCGTCCGTGAACACGCCGTGGCCGTCGTTGGCGAGCAGGCGCAGCATGCCCTGCTCGGCGAGCAGCAGGTCGGGCGAGCCGTCCGCGGTCAGGTCGGCGGTCGCGAAGTTCAGCGACGACGGCGTCCGGAGGTCGGCGGGCAGATGGGACTTGTCGGCGAAGTCGTAGCCCTGCGGCACCTGGGTGGTGCAGGCGAGCACGACGAGCGGGATCAACATGGTCTCGGAGGGGTCTGCGGGAGGGCGCGGAGAGGCGGTCCGTGCCGGGACAGAGGGTCGAGCTGCCGGCAAGTGTCGCGGAATCTCCGCGATTGTGCGCGGGTCCCTGCCCCCGGCCCGCGGTCCGAGCGGCGGAGCGCAGGCGACGGGTGCCACGCTCGGGTGTTCCCCAGGGCATCTCGCGTGCCTGCCCGGCCGTGCGGCGAGAGCTTCGACGTGGAGCCGGCCGCCGCTACCGTGGTGCCGATGAACGCCCGTCCGCGATCGGCTCCGTCGTGCACCGTGGCTCTGGTGCTGCTCGCCGCGCTCGCGCCGGCGCAGGAGCCGCCGCGCCGCGTGATCGGCTACTTCACGTCGTGGTCGGTGTACGCGCGGAACTACCACGTGCCCGACATCCCGGCCGATCGCATCACGCACGTCAACTACGCGTTCGCCAACGTGGTCGGCGGGCGCATCGCGCTCGGTGATCCGTACGCGGACATCGACCGCTTCTACCCCGGCGACAGCTGGGCGCCGGGTGCGCTGCGCGGGTCGTTCCGGCGACTGCAGGTGCTGAAGGCGGCGCATCCGCACGTGCGCACGCTGATCTCGGTCGGCGGCTGGACCTGGTCGGGTACGTTCTCCGATGCGGTGCTCACGGCGCAGTCGCGAGCCGCGTTCGCGCAGTCGTGCGTCGACTTCGTCTCGACCTACGACTTCGACGGCGTCGACCTCGACTGGGAGTATCCGGTGTCCGGCGGGCTCGGCAGCAATGTCACGCGACCGGCCGACCGCCAGAACTACACGATGTTCCTGCGCGAGCTGCGGCAGCAGCTCGACGCGCGCGGCACGCAGCTCGGCAAGCGCTTCCTGCTGTCGATCGCGGTGCCCGCGAACCCGGCGATCGCCGCGAACTTCGAGATCGAGAGCATCTGGCCGATCGTCGACTGGCTCAACGTCCTCAGCTACGACCTGCACGGGCCGTGGGGGGGCGCGGCGGACCCGGTCACCAACTTCAATGCGCCGCTGCACCCGGCGAGCGCCGACCCGACGCCGCAGCCCTATCACACGGCGTTCACCGTCGCCGCCGCCGTGCGCCTCTATCTCGATCGCGGAGTGCCGTCCGACCGGCTGCAGATCGGCGTGCCATGCTACGGCCGTGGCTTCGGCAACGTCGGCAGCGGCGGCCAGCACGGGCTCTATGCGCCCTACTCGGGCCCGGCTCCGTTCGGCACCTGGGAGAACGGCGTATTCGACTGGACCGACGTGCGCGACCGCTACCTGGGGCAGGGCGACTGGGTCGCGAGCCGGAGCGGCGAGGCCCGCGTGCCCTGGCTCCACTCGGCCTCGCGCCGCGCAACGATCAGCTACGACGATCCGCGGTCGGTGCGCGAGAAGGCGTGGCTGGCCAAGGCCGAGGCGCTCGGCGGCGTCATGCTGTGGGAGTTCAGCGGCGATCGCGACGCCGAGCTGCTCGGCGCCGCCGCCGACGAGGTGCTGCGGCTGCCGGTATTGTCGGCCCCCGTGCGCGTCGTGCCCGTCGCGGCGCCCGTCGCGGTCACGATGCTCGTCGATGCGCCGCCGAGCGCGGCCGGGCGAGGCTACGCATTGCTCGGCAGCTTCGCCGGCCGTTGGCCCGGCTTCGCCCTGCCGGGCGGCGACGTGCTGCCGATCGGCCTGGACGGCCTCGCGCCCGCGTTGCTGGCCGCGCCCGGCCCGCTGTTCGGCGGTCTCCTGGGCACACTCGATGCCCGTGGCAATGCGGCCGCGCGGCTCGGCTTCGACCTGCTGCCGGCCCTGCCGCCCGCGCTGATCGGTCTCGAGCTGAGCTTCGCCGCTCTGATCGAGACCGGCGTGAGCGCGGCGCCGTGGCTGCCGAGCAATCCGATCGAGATCCGCTTCGAGTGACGGCCGCGGCGAGCCGTGCGCTCGGTTCCCCTGGTCTCCCGGCAGCCTGTCGCGCCGCCCGCCTGGCCAGACGTCCTGCACGAATTGGCCGGGATCGACGCGGCAGGGCCTGCGGGTCGCGCGGTGCCAGTGCCGCCAGCCGGGCGTCGCCGGGAGCGTTACGTTTCCGTGACGCGCCGCGCCCGGTCGGGACGTGAGCGCAGAGTCTCACAGGAGGTCTGGATATTGCCGAGGACCGGCGCCCCTCGGACGAATCGGAGTTCACCGATGAACAGAGTTGCTCTCCTGCCCCTCCTCCTGCTCACGGTCGCGGTCCCTGCGCAGCAGTTCCGCCCCGGGCGTGCGGCGACCATTCCGCCTGCGCTCGTGGGTCAGCCGATCCTCGACATGACGACCGGCGACGTGGACGGCGACGGCATCGACGACCTGATCGTCGCCGCCGACACGCAGGGCGCCATCTACCTGCGCGCGAACGGCCTCGGCGGGTTCGACGAAGTCTGGACGACTGCCACCAGTGCACCCCTCGGGAGGGCGTTCGGCGTCTCCCTCGGCGACTACGACGGCGACGGCGACCTCGATCTCGCCGTCGTGTTCGGGAACAGCAGCCTGATAGCGCTGTACCGGAACGACAATGGTTCGTTCGTCGACATCTCTCTGCAGCTGTATCTGCTGATCTACACCCAGTCGATCGCAGTGCGTTGGCTCGATGCGAACGGTGACGGTCGACTCGACCTGTTCGTGGGGCACGGCCGCGGATGCCGACTGCTGCTCGGGACGGGCGCGAGTTTCGTCGACGTGACCACGAGCTCCCTGCCGCCGGTCGTCATGGGCGTCACGCAGCGGGCGCGGCCGCTCGACATCGACGCGGACGGCGACGTCGATCTGGTCTTCACCGATGCGAGTCACCCCGTCTTGCTGAGGAACGACGGTACCGGGCGTTTCGATCATCTCCCCGCGACGGCATTCCCGGCGCCAACGGTCTTCACGTTCATCGCCGGCATCGAAGATGTCGACGGCGATGGGCTCGCGGACCTCGTCATCGACGATGGCAGCAGCCCCCGCCTCTGGGTGCAACAGGCGAATGGCACGTTCGTCGACGCGACCGCGACACGATTCGCCGCGATCATCGGCTCACTCCCACCGCTCGAAGCGGTCGACGTCGATTCCGACGGGGATCTCGACCTCGTCGGCTACGACCGCATGCTGACGAACCGCGGCGCCGGGCACTTCGTGGACGAGACCGCTGGTCGCTGGTCGATCCTGCAGGCAACTGCCGGCCTTCGTGGTGTGCGCAGCGCGATCGGGGACATCGACGGCGACGGCGATCCGGACTTCGCGTTCGCGGACGTGATCTCCGGGCAAATCTGCTCGGTCAACCATGACCGGCACGTGAGTGCACCGAGACCACCCGCTCTGGGGAGCACCTATCCGATCGAGTTCGAGTGGCGCCCCGGCTACGGCACCGCGCCGGTGTTCGCGTTCCCTTGGTTCGCCTCCGCGCGTGTCCACCTGTGGACTCCGTTCGGACTGCTCGGTGTCGACCCGGGCGCCACGGTCTTCGGCGGCGCGATCACGTTGGCCGCTCCCGTCGGCCGCGGCGGCATCACGCTCAACGTGCCCCGACAGCCGGCCCTCGTCGGCGTCACGTTCTTCCTGCAGGCCGCGATCCTCGAACGCACCGGGCGGATCGTCTTCACGAACACGCTGCGAGACCAGATCTTCTGAGCCGCAGCAGGAGCCCTTCGGAATCGGGAATCCTCGCGTGGCAGGACGGGAACGGGGGAGAGGCAGGCCACGCCGGTCTCACCTGCCTGCCTCTCTCTCGCGCCGTGCCGAAACCCCCAGCGAGCGCCGCCCGCGCATCACCTCGACCTCGAATCGACGCACGGCAGCGTGACCGGGCGGTGCTCGGCGACCACCGGAACCGTGCGCCCGAAACGTATCGACCGGAGCGCGGCCGATTGGGTCGGTGCTCTCCGCCGACGGAACACGGTCGATGCTGACCATCCGGGTGGGTGCCGAGATCGCGTCACGCACAGGGCCAGCGACCTCCGATCATGGATCGTCCGTGGTCGGAGAGACCGCCTCGACCGGATTCCGTGGGAATGGCGTCGTCGAGGCATTGCTGGCTGGCGCGGGTTCCGCTGGGGAACTCTATTGACTGGTCGATGCGCCGGGGTCCGGAGCCGCTCGACGCGGCGTGGCCCTCGGCGAACACCGCGGGGCTGGATGCTCGTCGACCTGCCGCGGGTCGCGTCGACCCGGCCGGGCAGCGGGCACAGGGTCCTGGAGGCTCCCGCGTCGGGTCCCGGCCGGGCGACCCGGTGTAGGCCATCGCCCGCGCGTCCTGGCCCGCGCGCAGCGCCGGGACCTGATCCTGCGAGAATCCGGCAGCCGGACTGCGACCTCCGACCGGCTGGAGTGCACAGGGCGGCGTGGCTCTTGACGGAATCGAGGCGGAGCTACCATGGCACCCATGGTCCACACGAGGCAGCTCATCACGGCCGACGAGCTGTTCGCGATGTCCGGGAGCGGCGCGGGCTTCGAGCTCGTGCGCGGGGAGCTCCGGCCGGTGAGTCCGGGCGGCGGGACGCACGGGCGGATCGCGGCGGCGATCGCCCGCGAGCTCGGGGTCGGCGTCGCGGAGCGCACGCTCGGCAGCGTGTTCGTCGCGGAGACGGGCTTCCGGATCGGGACGGATCCGGACACCGTGCGCGCTGCTGACGTCGCGTTCGTCGCGAATCCGCGGGGGACGGAGTGGCGTGACGAGACGAGGTTCCTCCCGGGCGCGCCGGACCTCGCCGTCGAGGTGATCTCGCCGAACGATCGCTACTCCGACGTCCAGGAGAAGGTGGCCCAATGGCTGGCGGCGGGGACGCGGCTGGTGTTGGTCGTCGACCCACGCCGACGCGAGGTCGTCTCCCACCGCGGTCCGCGCGAGGTCAGGGTGCTGAGCGGGGACGATGCGATCGACGGTGGCGACGTCGTGCCCGGCTGGCGACTGCCGCTCGCGATCGTGTTCGGCTGGTCGTGACGGGGAACGGACCCAGCGCTCGTCGGCCTCGTGCGGCTCGTGTGTGCGCTCGCGCCGCGGGCCGGGTCACTCGAGCTCCGCGGACTCCTCGAGCAGCGCCCGCAGCCGCTGGCGCGCCCGGCGCCACGCGAGCGAGGCGGCATTGGGCGACAGGCCCAGGATCGCGGCGACCTCGGTCATCGGGCTGCGCTCGATGCCGCGCAGCACGACGAGCTGGCGATCGCGCGGGTCGAGGCGCGCGACGGCATTCCACAGCAGCGCCGCACGCTCGCGCACGATGGCCGATTGGAAGGCGCCGGCGACGCTGGCGGCCATCGCTTCGGTGACGCCGCGCGCCGGGTCGAGGCCGCGCTCGCGGGCGATCAGATCGCGGGCGATCAGGTCGCGCAGGCGGCGGATCAGCGTCGTTGCGAGGTAGCGGACCAGCACCGGTGTGCGGCGGCCGGCGCGCGCCTGCAGCGCGCCGAGGTTCGGCAGCGCGCGCAGCCAGACGTCCTGCACGAGGTCCTCGGGATCGACGAGCTGCGATAGCCGTCCGGCGAGCCGCACCCTGGCCTGCACGAGCAGCCAGGGCGTCAGCCGGCCGACCAGTGCGTCGAGGCCGGCGCGGTCGCCCTGCCGGGCGCGGTCGAGCAGCACGGTGGTCGGATCGTCGGTCGCGAAGGAGCTCATCTCGGCGGCACCGGTTCGTCGAGCAACGGGGCGAGGCGGTCGCGCTCGCGTGCGGTCAGCTGGCGGTGCAGGCGGGAGCGGGCTTGGCTCCGTAGCACGTCCGGCACGGTCGGCCACGCGGTGATCCGATCGACGAGGCCGGAGGCGAGCAGCGTCGCCCCGTCCGGTGTGAACGCGAGGCGCTTCGGGGCCTGCGGGAGGCTCGCATAGCGCAGCAGCAGCGCTCCGTCGGGAGCGAACAGGGCGACCTCGCCGCGGCCGGACGCGACCGCGAGGCGGTCACCGTGCGGGGCGAACGCGAGCGCCGCCGCGGTGCCGCGGCCGGCCCGGAACCGTGCGGTCGGCCGACCGTCGCGATCGAAGACGCGGACGAAGCCGTCGACGGCGGCGGTCGCGAGCGAGCCGTCCGGCGCGGTGTCCATGTCGAGCACCATCGCGCCGCCGTGGTCGAGCTGCGCGGTCGCGAGTGAGCCGTTCACGCCGGGCGCCAGCAGGAACGCGTCACCGGAGCGTCGCTGCGCGGCGAGGTGCGTGCCGTCGTCGAGGAAGCGGAGCCCACCGACCTGGTCGGGGATCGCGCCGTGCGCGAGCTCGCTGCCGTCGCGCGCGAACATGCGGACCGTTCCCCCGAGATCGCCGACGGCGAACCGGCCGCGGGCCGGCGCCGCAGCGATCGCGCTCGGCGCTGCGGCGAACGCGATCGGCGCGGCGCTCGGGATGCCGGCGGCGTCGAAGCAGCGTACGCAGTCGACGTCGAGCGTCGCGAAGCGCTCGGCGCCGAGCGCGGCGACGAGACCGAATGGGCAGTGCGCGCCGAGATCGGTGACCGCGCCGTCCATCAGGTCGATGACGTAGGCGTGACCGTCCTCGGCGCTCGCGATCGCGTGCCTGCCGGCGGGGTCGAAGTCGACCAGGATCGGCGTCGTGACCGGGAGCTCGATGCGCCGCGGCGGTCCACTGCGGTCGGCGGGGACGACTCCGAGTGCGCCGCGCAGCACGACGACGATCTCGCCGTGGCCCGGCCGCACGAAGGCGCGGCCCGACCACGTGCCATCGCCGCCGAGGTCCAGATCGCCGGCCGCGTGCCGCGCCCAGACGCGTATGGCGCCGTCGAGATCGGCGCTGACGACGCGGCCGTCGCCGAGGAAGCGCACGTGCACGACGTGGTTGTCGTGACCGTGCAGCTCGCGCACCGGCGCTGCGCCGGGCCCGATCACGCGCACGACGTGGTCCTCGCTCGCGGTCACGAGTCGGCCGTCCGCCCCGAAGCGCAGGTCGCGCACCGCCCCGGTGTGATCGCCGATCGGGTACTTCGCGGGGATCCGCAGGTCGACGACGGCCGCCTGGTAGCTGTGACCGCCGGCGGCGATGCACAGTCCGTCGGGGGTCACGTCGAACACCTCGCACGCGCCGATCCCGCGCATCACGCCGTAGCTGCCGTCGGTCGGATCCTGGATGCGCAGGCCGAACACGCGCGCCGTGCCGTCCTCGACCGTCGTCGTCGTCACCAGGCGACCGTCGCCGAGGAAGCGGAAGCCGAGCGTCTCCGGCGTGCCGAGCTGCCACTCGGCGTGGTCGCCGTCCGCGAGCCGGACGAAGTGGGCTGTGCCATCGCCGAGCATTGCGAGCACGTGGCGGCCGTCGGGCGACCAGCCGACGCGCTCGACCGGCGCGGGCATGTCGCGCGGCAATGCGGGCTGCTCGACTACCGCGCCGGTCGAGTCGCGCAGCGCGAGCTCGCCGTGCGCGTCGCCGGTCGCGAGCCGATCGCCGGTCGGCGCGATGCATACGGCGCGTAGTGAGCTACCGGCAGGCACGAGGTTCGCCGATCGACCCGGTGTCGCGGTCGACACGAGCCACAATCCACCGTCGGCGACGACGGCGAAGCGCTCACCGTCCGGGTGCGGGGCGAGCTCCGCGACCGGTGTCGGCAATCGCGCGAGCTCGAGCGGTGCGGCGTCCGGCGCATCGGCGTCCGCCAGCCACACGGCACCGCTGCGCGACAGGAACGCGACCCGGTGCCCGTCGGGCAGCACGCGCAGGTCCAGCACCTGTGCCAGCTCAGGCTGCCACGAGGCCTGCTCGCGGGCGTCCGCCCAGGCGCCGTGCAGCGCCGTCAGAGCACCTTCGCTCGGCTCGGCGTCGAGGCTCGCCAGCGCGAGCACGAGGCCGCGGATCGGCGAGTCGCGCGTCTCCTCGCGCGCGGCGGTCGACAATGCCAGCGCACGCGTGGTACGCAGCGCGCGGCGGGTCGCGTCACGCTCGCCGCGCAGCGCCGCCAGGAACGCCAGCGACCCGACCAGCGCACCGACGATGCTGAGCGCGGCGAGCGCGAGCGCCACCGCGGCGAGTGGTCGGCGGCGCGACCACGCGAACGTGCGGCGCACCGGGCCCACCGGTCGCGCCGACACCGGCTCGCCCCGCCGCAGCCGGGCGAGATCGTCGGCGAAGTCGGCCGCCGTCGGGTAGCGGCGGCGCGGGTCCTTCGCCATCGCGCGGGCGAGCACGGCGGCGAGCTCGCGCGACACCGCGCGCCGGCCGGCCGGTGCCGCGCGGCGTGCGTCCGGCGCGTCGGATTCGAGGATCGAGCGGTAGACCACCTCGCGGCTCGGCGTCGTCGTCGTCGCGCGCTCGCCGACGAACGGATGCCGCAGCGTGACGAGCTCGAACAGCGCGACGCCCATGGCGTGCACGTCGGTGCGCGCGTCGCTCGGCTCGCCGCGGATCTGCTCCGGCGCCATGTAGGCGGGCGTGCCGAGGCGGTCGCCGGTGCGGGTCGGCACGCCGCCGGCGTCGTCGGCGCGCGCGAGGCCGAAGTCGACGATCACCGGGCGGCCGTCGGCATCGACCATCAGGTTCCCGGGCTTCAGGTCGCGGTGGACGATGCCGAGCGCGTGCGCGCGATGCAGCGCGCGCAGCATCGTCTCGAACCAGCCGAGCAGTGCGTCGTCCGCCTCCGCGCGGTGGGCGGCGCGGCGGTTGGCCAGCTCGTCGGCGAGCGTGCGGCCATCGACGAAGCGCATCGCGATCCACGCGACGCCGTCGCCGACGCCGGTGCCGAGCACCGGGCAGATCGCCGGGTCGTCGAGCCGCGCGGTCAGCTCCGCCTCGCGGGTGAAGCGCGCGAGCGCAACGGCACCGAAGTCGGGGTCGACGCGCAGGACCTTGACGGCGACGCGCCGCTTCAGGCGCGGATCGAACGCTTCGTGGACGACCGCCTGCCCGCCGCGCGCGACCTCGCGGACGAGCTCGTAGCCCCCGAGCGTGCGCGGCGTCGGCTCGTCGTCGGCGGAGTGTGCCGTGCCATCGACCGCCGCACCGCGCAGTCGCGCGTACTCGCGAGCGATCCAGCTCTCGTGACCCGGGTAGTCGGCGAGGTAATCCTCGAGGGTCCGCTCGGCGCCGTCCAGGCGATCACCGAGCACGCGCTCGGCGAACGCGAGCAGCAATGCGTCCGGAGGGCGCGGCCGGTCGGGCATCGCGATGCGGCGCCCGGATCAGAGCGAGAACCTCGCCCGGCCGCGCTGCGAGCTGGCGAGCCCGAGTGCATTGGCGGCGGGGTCGACGACGACGGCCTGGTTGAGGAACGTCTGGCCGGCGAGCGCCGGGATGCTCGGCATGGTCAGCTCGCTCACGGCGGTGCCGTTCTGCGCCTGCAGCGGGACGCTGAACGAGACGTTCGTGTACAGGCTGCAGCCCGGCATCCCGATCGCCGTCAGGTCGATCGACTGCGGCGTGACGCCATAGATCAGCAGCGCGATACCGGGCGCATTGCCGATCTCGACCCGGTGCACGCGGCCGAGCTGCGGCGGCGCGCCGCGCATCCTGACGGTGCCGAGCGACGACGCGCAGGCCGTGCCCTCGTAGCCGAAGCTGCCGCGGCGCAGGTAGAACGCGTCGAAGCGGTAGTTGGTCTTCTGGAATGCCGTGTTCGTGTTGTTGAAGCGGAACACGACCTGCGTGTTCGGCTGCGTGATGTCGAAGGTCAGGTCGGGCGTGACCACGAAGGTGTTCAACGTCTGGTCCGCGACCGCCCAGGTGACCTGCGTGACGTTGCCGCCGATGTCGATCTGCAGGTCGATCGGATAGGCGCCGGCGGTGCTGACGGTCTTCTTCGCGCGCACGTTCGCGGTGTAGGTGCCCGGCTGCAAGGTGTAGGTCGGCGACTCCCAGAACAGCCACCACACGTAGCTGAGCTCCTCCGCGACGCCGAACACCGAGTCGTTGTCGGCGACCGGGCCGGTGTAGTACGGCGCACCCCAGTGGTGCCCCCAGTCGAGCGGCATCGACTCGCAGGCGATCACCGGACCGACGTCGATGCGGCCGAGCCGCACCGAGTCGAACTGGTAGTTCTGCTTGGTGATGTTCGTGTCGCGGTTCTGCAGGAACAGCGACACGGGCGTCTGCGGCACCGTCACGTCGAACACGACGTTCGCCGTGCGCACCCAGGTGTCGGTCGGCTGATCGGCCGCCGCGAGCGTCGTGAGATCGCCGACGCTGCCGGCGACGACCACGAACGTCAGATCGGCGACGCCGGTCTGGCTGACCGTCTTCCGCACGCGCACGCTGGCGACGTAGGTGCCGGGATCGAGCAGGTAGACCGGCGACGCGTAGTAGAGGTCGGTCTCCTGATTGAGCTGGTCGACGAGGCCGAAGTCGGCGCTCGGCTCCGGCACGTCGTCGGTCCAGTTCGGCGCGGTGCCGAGGTGGGTCCAATCGGTCAGGCCCTGGTGTTGGACGACCTGTGCCGCGAGTGGCGCGACGAGGCCGAGCGAGATGGCGAGGACAGCGGGTGGCAGGCGCATGGGGGGGCTCCGGATCGGGACGCGCGCGTCGCGGCGAGCGAACGTGCCGCGATCGACTGCGAAGAGACATCGTGACGGGCCAACGGGGAGCCGACAAGCTGCGCGCGGTGGCGGCGCACCCGCCCCGGGCGAGTCATGCGCGGTCGCGGGATCAGGTCGCGTGGGCGTCGAGTCGCCGCCCGATGTGGATCCCGCAGCCGATTCCGAGCGCGAGGCATGGCAGGTTCCACGGCCCGAACAGCAGCGCGAAGCTCAGCGGGTGGATGCCAGAATCGGCTCCGGCGGGGGCGTCGGACTCGATCACCGGTGGCAGCCAGCCGTTGAGCGCGTAGACCGCCGTCGACGCGGCCGCGATGGCCCCGGCGGCGATCAGGACGCCGAGCAGCGCGTTCCACGCCGGCCGACCGCGCCGGAATGCGGGCGCCACGAGAGCCGCGCCACCCGCGGAACCGCAGAACGACCCGAGCACCGCGCCCAGCCCGATCCAAAGGGCGCGCGAGCCCGCGAACAGGGCCGTCGTCGCCGTGATCAGGAGCAGGCCGGCGACGAGGCCCCAGTTCCATAGCGCAGCCGTGCGCGCGGCGGTCCGGAACGGGCTCGGGGCAATCGGGGCTACCGGGGCAATCATGTCGGTCGTGGTCATCGGGTGTCTCGCCGTGGCGGCGACGCCGGCCGGGCGTAGCATCGATCGCCACGCCCGTCACGGGGAAGACGGCCTGGCTCCTGCGCCGATCGCTCCACCGGATGGCATCGAGCGGCGTTGCGCGACGCTCGCGGCATGGCGACAGCGGGATCGGTGCACGAGGCACTCCGGCTCGAGCGGACTCGGGAGCACAGGGGTCCGGTCCGGTCCGGTCCGCGGCGGTGCCGAGGTGGGTTCGATCGAGCGGACCCTGGTCGCGCCGGGCCGTCAGGGCGACACTCGGCGCCCACGTCATGACCGTCGTCTCCCGACTGCTGCGCGTCGCCGCGCTCCTGCTGCTCGCCACGGCCTCGCTCGCCCAGGAGCGCCCGCCGAACGTCGTGCTGATCGTCTCCGACGACCAGGGGTGGGCCGACTTCGGGTTCATGGGCCATCCGGAGCTGCAGACCCCGAACCTCGACCGCCTGGCGGCCGAGGGAATGGTGTTCCCGCGCGGCTACGTGCCATCGAGCCTGTGCCGGCCGAGCCTGCTGTCGCTGATCACCGGGCTCGCACCGCACCGCCACGGCGTGACCGGCAACGATCCTCCGCGCGGCACCGACCGTCGCGAGATGGAGCGGTTCGTGAGTGCGGTCGACACCCTGCCCCGGCTGCTCGGTGCGCGAGGCTATCGCAGCCTGCAGACCGGCAAGTGGTGGGAGGGCTCGTTCGCGAACGGCGGCTTCACCGACGGCATGACGCACGGCGACCCGTCGCGCGGCGGTCGGCACGGCGACGACGGACTGACGATCGGCCGCCGCGGCATGGCGCCGATCGCGATGTTCCTCGACGCGGTCGGCGACGCGCCGTTCTTCCTGTGGTACGCGCCGCTGCTGCCGCACGCTCCGCACGACGCGGCCGAGTCGCTCGTCGCGCGCCATCGCCGCGACGGTCGGCCGGAGGCCGTCGCGCGGTACCTCGCGATGTGCGAGCGGTTCGACGCGACGGTCGCCGAACTGCTCGCGATGCTCGACGAGCGGGACCTCGCCGAGGACACGCTGGTCGCGTTCGTGGTCGACAACGGCTGGATCCAGTCGCCGCAGCCGAACCGCTACGCGGAGCGCAGCAAGCGATCGCCGTACGACGGCGGCGTGCGGACGCCGATCGTGCTGCGCTGGCCGGGGCACGTGCCGACCGGCCGGAACGACACCGTCGTGTCGAGCCTCGACATCGCGCCGACGGTGCTGGCAGCGTGCGGCCTCGACCGCCCGGCCGGCGTCGACGGCGCCGACCTCGTCGCGATCGCCAACGGGGCGGTACCCGCGCGACCGGGGGTGTTCGGCGAGATCTACGAGCACGACGTCGCCGACCTCGACGCCCCGACCGCGAGCCTGCTGTTCCGCTGGACGGTGCAGGGCCGCGACAAGCTGATCGTGCCGGCCGACCCCGGCTCGGCACCGGAGCTCTACGACGTCGTCGCCGACCCGTACGAGGCCGAGGACCGCGCGCCGCGCGAGCCGGCCCGCGTCGCGGCGCTGCGCGCTTCGCTCGACGCCCACTGGAATCCGTCCGCGCGGCCGAGCGTGTTGTTCCTGCTGACGGACGACCAGCGCTTCGACCAGCTGTCGTCCGCCGGTCATCCCGTGCTGCAGACGCCCAACATCGATCGCATCGCCGCGCGCGGGGTGCGGTTCACCAATGCGTTCGTCACGACGTCAATCTGCGCGGCGAGCCGCGCGACGATCCTGACCGGGCTGTACGAGACCGCCCACCGGTTCACGTTCGGTACGCCGCCGCTCGACGCGGCGCTGCCGACCTACCCTGCTCTCCTGCGCGACGCCGGCTACCGCACCGGCTTCGTCGGCAAGCTCGGCGTGAAGCTGGCGGCGCCCCCGAACACGCTGTTCGACGTGTTCCGGCCGCTGAGCCCCCCGTATCTGCGAGCGCGCCCGAACTCGGACGAGCCTCCGCGCCATCTGACCGACCGCACCGCGGACGCGGCGATCGAGTTCCTGCGCGGCGCGCCGCGCGATGCGCCGTTCTGCCTGTCGGTCAGCTTCAATGCGCCGCACGCCGAGGACTCGAACCCGGAGCAGTACGTCCCGCCACCGGACCTCGCGGACCGGTACGCGGACGCCCCGGTGCCGCTACCACCGTTGTCGGAGCCGGAGTTCTTCCGCAACCTGCCGGCGTTCCAGCAGGAGTCGCTGAACCGCGTGCGCTGGGGCTGGCGCTTCGACACCGAAGACAAGCGCGTCACGATGACGCGCCGCTATTGGGCGATGATCGCCGGCGTCGACCGCGCCGTCGGACGGATCCTCGACGAGCTCGAGTCGCTCGGGCGGCTGGACTCGACGATCGTCGTGTTCGCGAGCGACAACGGCTACTTCCTCGGCGAGCGCGGCTTCGCCGGGAAATGGACGATCCACGAGCCGTCGATCCGCATCCCGCTGATCGTCGCCGGGCCGTCGGTCGGCACCGCCGTGACCGACGCGCACATGGCGCTCAACGTCGACATCGCACCGACGATCCTCGACCTGTGTGGCGTCGCTGTCCCGGAGTCGATGCAGGGCCGCAGCCTCGCGCCGCTGCTGCGCGGCGAGACGCCGGACGACTGGCGCACCGAGATGTTCTACGAGCACCGCTTCGACCACCCGCAGATCCCCAAGTGCGAGGGCGTGCGCACGCTGCAGTTCAGCTACGTGCGCTACTACGAGCAGGAGCCGATCCAGGAGGAGCTCTACGACCTCGACGCCGACCCGCTGGAGGCCCACAACCTCGCGGGCGATTCCGAGCGGGCGGCCACGCTCGAGCGGCTGCGCGCGGAGACCACCGCGCTGCGCGAGCGCTACCGTCGCTGAGCCGTCCGCACTGGTGCTGGGTCCTCAGCCGAGTGCCGCGCGCAGCCGCGGCAACATCGCCTCGATCTCCCGTGGCGAGACGGCACCCACCGACAACCGGAACCACCCGGTGTCCTCGTCGAGCCCGAACGCCTGGAACGGCACGACGGCGACGCCCGCCGCCCCGAGCAGGTGCCGGCGGATCGCCTCGTTGGAGGGGAAGCGCTCGCCGATCAGATCGAACCGCGCCGACAGGTAGATCGCACCCTGCGGCTCGATCGCGTCGATCGGCAGACCGTCGTTCGCGAGCGCCGAGAACCCGGCGTGCAGCGCCTCGAGCCGCTCCTGGATCGACGCGCGGAACGACTGCTGCCAGTCGCTGCGCGCGCCGCCGGCGTCGAGCAGCCTCGCGGTCGCGACCTGCTCGGCGCGCGGCGCCCACGCGCCGACGTGGCCGATGATGTCGCGCATGCGCGCGATCAGCGGCGGCGGCGCGACCGCCCAGCCGACGCGCAGCCCGGTCGCGGCGAACGACTTGGAGATCGCGTCGAGCAGGATCACGTACGGCGTGCACTCCGGCACCAGCTGCTGGGGCGTGACGTGGCGTGCACCACCGAACGTCAGCGTCCAGTACACCTGGTCATAGAGCAGGAACAGCGCCTTCTGCCCGCTGCCGCGGCGGCGCCGGTTCTCGTCGACGACCGCGCTCGCGATCGCGGCGAGCTGCTCGGGCGCGATCACGGTGCCGGTCGGATTCGCCGGCGAGTTCAGCACCAGCAACCGTGCCTCGCGCAGGTGCGGGCGCAGGTCGTCGGCGGTCGGGAAGAAGTTGTGGTCCGCGCGCACCGGCACCGGCACGCCGCGCGCCGAGGCCAGGTGCACGTAGTGCTCGTTGTTCCACGACGGCACCGGGAACACGACCGGATCACCGGGATCGAGCACCGTCGTGTAGGCGCCGTAGAGGATCGGCCGCGCCCCGCTCGCGATCAGCACCGACTCGACGGGGTAGCCGAGGCCCAGCTCGGCTTCGCAGTAGCGCGTCACCGCCTGGCGCAGCTCGAGCACACCGTCCGACGGCGGATAGTTGGTGTGGCCCCCGTGCAGCGCCGCGGTGACGTCGGCGACCAGCTGCGGCGGCGGCGGGAACTGCTGCGGGTCGAAGTCGCCGAGCGTCAGATTGCAGACGTCGTGGCCGGCGGCCTTAAGGGCGCGGATCTCGGCCGCGATCTTCAGGATCGACGAGCCGTGCAGCCCCTGTGCCATCGCGGCGTGCGACGCGTCGGCGGTGCGGGGGTCGAGGAAGTGGGCGTGGGCGTCGAGGCGCGCGGGTCCGGCCATCGGCGACAACATAGCGCGGGTGCGCGCCCGATCGCTGACTTGTCGGCGTGCCTCCGGTCGAGCGACTGCGTGACGAGGGAACGGACCGGACGCCGCTCGACTCGCCGTAGCGAGCTCAGCGCTCGGGCAACCGGGTCTCGTACAGCCGCCTGCCCAGCCGCGAGAGCGCGCGGTGCAGCAGCGCGCCGATCGCCTGCGGCGAGCGCTTCATCTCCTCGGCGACCTCGCGTTGGCTCATGCCGAACACGCGGGACAGCGTGATCACCTGCTGGTAGTCGGCGGGCAGCTCGGCGAACGCCGCCTCGAAGCGTTCGATCTTCTCGCGGGAGACCGCGGCACTGCTCGGCGTCAGCAGCGCCGAGTACAGGGCCTCGATCCGGCTCGCGCTCGCGAAGCAGGTCGTGGCCCGGACCTCGCGCTGCACGTTGCGCCGCGCGGCGAGGTGGTGGCGCTGGTGGTCGACCAACTTGAGCCGCACCTTGAGGAACAGCCACTTGCGGAACGCGGCGATGCCCCGGTACTCGAAGCTGCCGAGTTCCTCGAGCACGTCGCGACAGACCGACTGCACGACGTCGGCGCACGACTCGCGCGGGCGGACGACGTCCCCGGCGTGCAGCCGGACGTACGCGAGGAGCGCGGGGAGGTGAAGCTCGAGGAGCTTGCGGACGGCCTCGCCGTCCCCCTTGGTCGCCTGCTGGACCCAAGCCTCGTGTGGGACGTCGTGCATGTGTGCCGTGCGCCGTACGAGAGCGGCGCCGGCGGGGATCATAGCGCCCGACGCTCCCACTCCGGGGCCGGGTCCGCTATAAGCGGCCTGCCAGGGTGGACATGGAAACCGGCGATGGGCGAGGTCCCGATCCGATCGACGCGCTGATCAGGGAGTGTCTCGACCGGCGTGCTTCGGAGGGCTCGGGTGTGGTCGACGAGCTGTGTGCGCGGCACCCGGAGCGCGCCGCCGAGCTGCGGGGTGCGCTGCGGGAGCTCGATGAATTGGGGCTGCTCGACGAGCGTGGTTTCGACACCCGCACGGACGCGGTGGCCGACAGCCCCGGGGACGCCCCGCGCAGCTTCGGAGACTTCCGGCTGCTTCGGGCGATCGGCCGCGGCGGCATGGGGGTGGTCTGGGAGGCCGAGCAGCAGTCGCTCGGCCGCCGCGTCGCGATCAAGCTGATGCGCCCCGAGTTCGAGCTGTCGGCGACGGCGCGCGAGCGGTTCCGCCGCGAGATCGAGGCGATCTCGAAGCTCGACCACCCGGGCATCTGCACGGTGTACGAGGCCGGCGAGATCGACGGCTCGTCGTACCTGGCGATGCGGCTGCTCGACGGCGAGACGCTCGCCGAGCGCATCGAGCGGCGACGACGCGAGCGCGAGACGCCTAGCGGGCGGCCGACGTCCGGCGTTCGCGGGCGCGAGCTGGCTGAGATCCTCGAGATCGTCGAGCAGGTCGCACGAGCGCTGCACGAGGCGCACGAGCACGGGCTGGTGCACCGCGATGTCAAGCCGGCCAACGTCCTGGTCGAGCGCTCGGGACAGCCGGTGGTGCTCGACTTCGGATTGGCGCGCGCGCTGGGCAGCGACGCGCCGTCGCTGACGCAGACCGGTGAGGCGGTCGGCACGCCGGCGTACATGGCGCCGGAGCAGATCCAGGGTGGCGAGGGTGCAGTCGACCGGCGCACCGACGTGTACGCGCTGGGTGCGGTGCTCTACGAGTGCCTGACGCTGCAGTGCCCGTTCGAGGGCCATCACCGCGAGGCGCTGTACCACCGGATCCTGAGCGAGGAGCCGCAGGGCTTGGGGCGGCGCGACTCACGCCTCGGCGACGAGCTCCGGGCGGTGCTGCAGAAGGCGCTCGACAAGCAGCCGGAGCGGCGCTTCGGGACGGCGTTGGAGCTGGCCGAGGAGCTCGCGCGGATCCGCCGGCACGAGCCGATCCGCACGCGCCCGCCCGGTGCGATGGTCCGCTGCCTGCGCTGGGCGCAGCGGAACCCGGCCGTCGCGGCAGGGGTAACCGCGTCGTTCGTGCTGCTGGCCACCGGTCTGGCAGTGGCTCTGGTCCTGCTGGCGCGGGTCGATCGCGAGCTCGTCCGCTCGCGCGCGCTGCTGCTCGCCGACGCCTCGGCGGAGGCTGCGAGCTCGGACCAGATGCTGTCGTTGCTGCTGGCCGTCGAGGCGGTCGATTCCACCGATCCCCCGCTGCTCGAGGCGGTCGGCGAACTGCACCGGGCCTTCGGGGAGGCCAACGAGCGGCTGGTGATCCCGCATCCCAGCGGGGTTGCCTCCGCGGTGTTCGATGCCACGGGTCAGCGGATCCTGACTGCCTGCCGCGATGGCTTCGTCAGGGTGTTCGATCTGCAGGGGAATGAGATCGGCTCGCGCCCGTTGGACAAGCCGGGCGAGGAAGCTGGCTACAAGGGTCCACGGTTCGCAGACTTCTCTCGCCACGGGGAGCGGATCCTGGCAGTGGGGCGCGGCTGTGTGTGCCTGCTGGAATCGGAGTCCTGTGTTCCGATCGGCGGACCTCACGCAGAGCTCGGTCGGATCGCCACCGCCGCCCTATCGCCTTGGGCAGACAAGCTGCTCGGCGTGACATCCAGCGAGCCGGGCATCTTCGAGGTGCGGCTGTCTGACGTGGAATCCGGGGCAACGCTCTGGACGCTCGCGCTCGATCTCGGCTACGTCAACTGCGTCGAGTTTTCGCCGGACGGTGAGCGCTTCCTGATCGCCTCACAGCATGGCTGCACCTCTGTGTTCGACGCCGACTCCGGAGAGCTGGTCGCGAGCCTCGAGCAGCCGCACAGGATCTGGAAGGCCCATTTCTCGGCGGACGGAAGGTACGTCGTCACGGGCGGCGTGGACTCGGCGATCCGGGTCTGGGAGATCGGCCCGCCACAGCGATTGCTCTGGTCCGTGGCCGCGGCCGACGGCGCAATCCGGGATGCGGTGTTCGCCCCGGGGTTCTCACTCGAGGACTGCACGCAGGTCCTCGCCGGATCCGGCGACGGATCGGTCTGTCTGCTCGACCGGCACGGCAACCGGCTGGCAGGGTTCTGCGGGCACACGGCCGCAGTGAACACCGTGCGCTTCCACCCCACCGAGCCGATCGTCCTGACCGCGTCCGACGACAGGACGGTCCGGCTCTGGGATCTCCAGAACCCCGATGCGCCGATCCTGCGCGGCCATCCTGTCGAGGTCCGAGCCGCGGGCTTCACGAAGGACGGTGGCCTGCTGACGGCATCCGGCGACGGCGAGGTCCGCCTGTGGACGGCGAGCGGCGAATTGACCAGCGTGCGGCATTGCGGACGGGACATCTGGGGCGTGGCGCTGGCGCCGGACGGTGTCCACTTCGGCACGACTCACGCCGACGGTTCCGGAGCCCGGATCTGGTGCACCGACACGGAGCAGTCGCTGTGTGAACTCCCGGTGGGCCTGGACGGCAACTCGGTGGCCTTTCCGTCGGGACGAACGACCACCGAGGTCTGGATCTGTGCGGCGCGGAGTCTGCAGCTCCGCCAACTGGACGGGCGGCTTAGCCGCCCTCCGATCGAAGCAGGTGGTCAGCCGCAATCCGTCGCGGTTGCGAATTCGGAGGAGCACGTGCTCGCCACGTTCGATCACGGCGGAGTGACCATGTACTCCACCGCACCAGGACAGGGCGACGTCGAGTTCCTGGGGGCGACCCGCCACTCGAGTTTCTGTGCATTCTCGCCGACCAGCGACCGGATCGTCGTCGCCTCGAGAGACGGCGCGGCGTACGTGTGGGACGTGGCCGAACCGCGGGAGCCTCTCCACAGGCTTCCGCATCCCGCAGAGATCAGCTGTGCGGTGTTCTCTCCCGACGGCAGCCGGATCGCCACCGCGTGTCGCGACAACAACGCCTACCTCTGGGACGTCCGTGACGGGAGCGAGCCTCGTCTGATCGCCGTGCTCGAGGGTCACCGGGGCATGCTGTGGAGCTGCGCGTTCTCGGCCGCTGGCGAACGTATCGCCACGTCGTCCTGGGACAGGACCGCCCGCGTCTGGATCACCGACACGGAGGAACTCCTCGGGCTGGCTCGTCAGCGTCTGCAGCGGCGGGTGTTCTCGAAGGAGCAACTGGAGCCGTACCGCCACGTGCTGCGTGAGCGCATCGAGGAGATCCTGCGCGCGCAGGACCCGCGATAGGAGCCTGTCGATCGGGCGGTTCGAACCCGGTCCCAGAAAAGTGGGACCGCGCGCGTCATGCCGGCGCCGGGATTCCGGTCCTTGACAGGGCACGCACCGGCGCGGGCCCTCACCGCCGAGCGGGTCGCTCGACCGGTGAACTCGGTCCCCTGGATGGGAACTTCCGATGAGCTTCCACCTGGTACTGCGCGCGGGCATCGCCGCGCTTTCGGTCGTCGCTGTCCCGGCCCTCGCCCAGAACACGGTCCCCGGCGCGAACTGGTCGACGTTCGTCGGCGGCAACGATCCCGAGAATCAGTTCGGTGCCACCATGTCGACCGCCGGCAACGGCGATCTCCTCCTCGTCGGAACCACGCGATCTGCGAGCCTCCCGTTCCCGATGACGGGCGCCTACCAGGGCACGCATGGCGGCAATCCGCCCACCGGTAGCCTGTTCGAGTCCTACGGGGACGGCCTGTTCGCGCGGATCCGCGCGGATGGCTCGAGCGTGGTCTGGGCGTCGTTCCTGGGTGGTGCCGACGCCGACTACATCGCGGACATCGCCGAGTCTCCCGGTGACCTCATCACTGTCTGCGGTTCGACGACGTCTTCGGACTTCGATGGGATGGAGAATCTCGGTGCTGGCGACGGCTTCGTCGCTCGCTTCCGTTGGAACGGCAAGCGGTTGGTGAAGCTCTGGTCGGTGCTGCTCGGAACCGAGGGAAACGACACGGCCTCTGCGTTGGAGATCCACCCGAGTGGCTTGATCGTGGTCGCCGGCACGACCGACTCACCGACATTCCCGGGCACCGCGGGTCGCTACCAGCCTGCGAACGCCGGCGGCTTCGACCACTACGTCGCAGTTCTCGATGCGAGCGGGAACCTGCAGTATGCGACCTTCGTCGGCGGTGCCGGGCACGATGGAAACAACCGGGGCAGCCCGTTCGCCCCGTTGACCTACCTCGTTCTCGACGCTGCCGGCCAGCCGACGATTCTGGGCTGGCGAACGAGATCGGTTGGCTTTCCGACGACGCCCGGGGCTCTGCGGCCGACGTTCTGCGGCGGGTCGTACGACGGGCTGCTCGTTCGGTTGAACTTGACCCTGACACAAGCGACGTATGCGAGCTACGTCGGCGGCAGTGACAACGAGTGGTTCTGGGACCTGAAGGCCGCACCGAGCGGCAGCGTGACGGTGGTCGGCACTACCTGGTCGACCGACTACCCGGTGACGGACGGTTCGTCGTACCGCGGCGGGTCTTGTCCCGGGGGGATCGCGTCCGGGGACGCGACCGTAACGACGCTCGACCTCAATCTCCCGGGATCTCAGTCGCTCCTCTGGTCCACGTACCTGGGTACGCCTGGCTGCGAGCAGGCAATGGGAGTCGCGGTCGACGGGTGCGGAGCAGTGACGGTCGCGGGATTCACTTCCTCGGCCGCGTTCCCGATCACACCCGGGGCGTTTCAGGGGACCTTCGGCGGCGGCAGCGGCGACAGCTTCGTAATGCGCTTCGATCCCCCGAGCGGCGGAGTGGCGCGGATGGTCTACTCGACCTTCGTCGGCAGTGCTGCGTTCGACATGGTGCGTCGCGTCTGTCTGGACGGCCTGGGGAACGCCGTCGTCGCCGGGATCACCGACTCGACCAACTTCCCGACCACCCCCGGCTCCTTGCAACCCACCTACGGTGGCGGCACCTACGACATGTTCGTCACCAAGCTCACGATGCTGCCGGTGCAGGGCAATGGCGTCGTGCGTTACGGCGCGTCGACCGCGGCCTGTCCGCACCCGATCTGGCAGGACGTCGACGCGCTGCCGCAGCCCGGGATGCCGTTCACGATCCGAGCGCACGGTGCTGCGCCGAACGCACTCGGCACGATGTTCGTCGGACTCGAAGACCGGGCCGGCTGGACGCTGTCCAACCTGGACGTCCTGCTCGCCGCCGGAGGGCCGATCATCGGGCTCGGCACACAGGCGAACGCGGCAGGCTGTGGCGCGATCCAGCTCGCATTGCCGAGCTCGTTGCCCTTCGCTCCGGTCGCCTCACAATGGGTGTTCGCGACCGACCCGGCGGCCGGTTGCGCCGGCACCGGCGCCCTCTCGTCGAGCGAGGGACTGCGCTGGTGGTGAGTGGTCCTGCGAGTCGACCGCCGGAGTCCGCGCTCTCGATGTCGTGGGCGATGCAGCCGAGCAGCCTCGATGTGGAGCAGGGCGATGTCCGGCTTTCGATGATCGGCGGTCCTGGAGACGTTCCTTCGCGCCGGCGCCTGCGCCGACGAAGGGTAGTCGGTCGACGGGCTGAGCGAGCCACATCGTGCTGCAGCTCGGTCGGATCCGGTGGCTGGTCGGTGCTCGACCCGCACGTGCAGCACGCCGACGAGCACCGTCGATCACCATCCTGAGGCGGCTTCGAGTTCGACGCGGCTGCTTCGGCGGGCGGGTACTTCGAGCCGTTCCATCGCCTCGTGAGCCGGGCATCCCGCGTCGTGACGCCGCGATTCCCGGCGCCGACTACACACTCCGTGTCTCGAGTGCGAGGCCGACGCGATCCCGTCGACCGGCGTCGGCGGTCCGGGGTGTTGACGCCCACGCAGCGGGGCGACGTCGTGTGGCGCGTCGGCCCGCGGCGCGCTCACCGCCCGCGCTGCTTCCACTTCGCCAGCAGCTCGCGCTCGCGCTCCTCGGTGAGCCCGGCGCGCCAGGGGCGGTCGGCCGGGCGCTCGGCGCGGGCCCAGTCGTAGGTCGCGCGGATCGTCTCTGCGATCGGGCGGAAGCGCAGGCCGGCGGCGATCGCCTTGTCGTTGGCGGAGTGGTTGAAGCGCGCGGGCGGCACCCAGCACGGCATCGAGCCCCACGACTCGAGGCCCTCGGCCTCGAGGAACGCGTCGTCGACCCAGGTGAAGGAGCACTCGTGGTTCAGCGTGCCCTTCATCGTGTGGAGCAGCTCGGCGGTCGAGATGCGGCCCTTGAAGCCGTTACAGTTGAACGGGCCGGCGAGGCGCTGCTCGGCGCAATGGACGATGAACTCGCCGAGGTCGCGGACGTCGATGATCTGCTGCTCGGCGTCGGGGTTGCCCGGCGCGAGGCACTCGCCGCCGCGGGCGATGCGCATCGGCCACCACGTGAAGCGGTCGGAGCTGTCGCGCGGGCCGCAGATGTAGCCGGGGCGGATGTAGGTGCCGCGGCCGGGCAGGAACTGCTCGACGGCCTGCTCGCAGTAGGCCTTCAGCGCGCCGTAGTTCTCGTATGCGGGACCCATGTCCCACGTGTACTTGTCGTCGCAGGTCGCGAGCGGCGAGTCCTCGCTGACCGGCGTGTCGTTCTTCTCCATGTCGCGGTAGGCCGACAACGACGACACGAACACGTAGTGCGCGACGTGGTCGGCGAGCAGCTTCGCGGTGTCCTCGACGTTGCGCGTGAAGTAGCCCGACGTGTCGATCACGACGTCCCAGTCGCGGCCGGCGAGCGCGGCCAGGTCCTGCTCGGGCATGCCGTCGCGCATCGGCCGCCGGCGGTTGCCGCGGAGCTGCTCGAGCTCGGGGAACAGGCCGGGGTCGGTGCGGCCGCGGTTGAACAGCGTGACCTGGTGGCCGCGGTCGATCGCGCACTGCACGATCGCGGGGCCGAGGAACCCGGTGCCGCCGAGCATCAGGATGCGCTGCGCGCGCGGGGCCGGACCGGCGAGGCCGGCGCGGGCGAGCAGCGGGGTCGACGCGGCCGCGGCCGCGGACAGCGACAGGAACTCGCGGCGCGTCGGCGCCGCCTGCGGGCGAGGGAGCATGTGTCCGTCTACGCACGACGGGCGTCCGGTGTTGGGGGAAGCCGTCGTGGCGGGCCGGCGGCCGCCGCCGGGCGGGCCTCGGCGCGCGCGGGCCGGTAGCATCCGCGGATGCTCGCCGTCGCCCTGTGCTGCTCGTTCCGGCTGGCCTCCTGCGTCGCCGGCCTGCTGGTCCTGCTGTCGCTGGTCGCCAGCGCCGCGCGGGCGCAGGCGACCGCGCCGCGGGAGGGCCCGCGCGAGGGCCGGCGCGATGCGGCCTGCGAGCGGTTCCTCGCGGCCGAGCTCCCGGGCCTGCTCGACCTGTACCGCGAGCTCCACCGGCACCCGGAGCTGTCGTTCCGCGAGGTGAAGACCGCGGCGCGGATCGCGGGCGAGCTGCAGCGGGCCGGTCTCGACGTGACGCGCAACGTCGGCGGCCTCGGCGTGGTCGGTGTGCTGCGCAATGGCGAGGGTCCCTGCGTGCTGCTGCGCACCGACCTCGATGCGCTGCCGCTCGGCGAGGAGACCCCGCTCGACTACCGCTCCGAGGTGCGCACCGAATCACCGGACGGCCGCGTCGCCGGCGTCATGCACGCCTGTGGTCACGACCTGCACATGGCGAGCTTCGCCGGCACCGTGCGCTTCCTGGCCGCGCACCGCGAGCTGTGGAGCGGCACGGTGGTCGCGATCGGCCAGCCGGCCGAGGAGCGCGCCGGCGGCGCGCAGGCGATGCTCGACGACGGGCTGTTCGAGCGCTTCCCGCGGCCGGACTACGCGCTCGCGCTGCACGTCACGCAGCTCCTGGAGACCGGGCAGGTCGGCTACTGCGCGGGGCCCGCGATGGCGAACGTCACCAGCTGCGACGTCACCGTGCGCGGCCGCGGCGGGCACGGCGCGGCGCCGCACCTGACGATCGATCCGATCGTGCTCGCGGCGAAGCTGGTGCTCGACCTGCAGACGATCGTGTCACGCGAGATCGATCCGGTGGAGCCGGCGGTCGTCACGGTCGGCGCGATCGAGGGCGGCACCAAGCACAACATCATCGACGACGACTGCCGGCTGCAGATCACGATCCGCAGCTACAGCGCCGACGTGCACGAGCGGATCCAGCAGGCGATCGTCCGCAAGGCGCGCGCGGTCGCGATGTCGGCCGACGCACCGGAGCCCGAGGTCCGCTTCAGCGAGTTCACGCCGGCGCTCGTCAACGACGCCGACCTGGTCGCGCGCGTCGTCCCCGCACTGCAGGACGCGTTGGGCGACGACGCCATCGTGCCGTTCGCGCCGGCGATGACCGCCGAGGACTTCGGCCGTTTCCGGCTCGCTGGCGTGCCGATCTTCATGTTCCGCCTCGGCACGATCGCGCCGGCGCGGATGGCCGAGTACCGCAGCCGCGGCGAGGAGCCGCCGCCGCTGCACTCGCCGCACTACTGGCCCGATGCCGAGGCGTCGCTGCGCGCGGGGATCGTCGCGACCACCGCGGCCGTGCGCGAGCTGCTGCCACCGCGACGCTGAGCCGGGAGTCGCGGGCCACGCTACGCGAAGCCCCGCTCGACCACTCGCACGGTGTCGCGCGCGATCAGGAGCTCCTCGTCGGTCGGGATCACCCACGCGTCGAGCTTCGAGTCCGGGCGCGCGATCGAGCCGGTCCGGCCGTCGACGTGGGCCGCGTTGCGCTCGGGGTCGAGCTCGAGACCGAGGCACTCGAGCCCCTGGCAGATCCGCGCGCGGATCTCCGGTGAGTTCTCGCCGATCCCGCCGGTGAACACGATGGTCTGCGCGCCGCCGAGCTCGGCGACGAAGGCGCCGATGTAGCGGCGCACGCGCTGGCAGAACATGTCGATCGCCAGCGTCACGCGCCGGTCCTGGTGCTCGCGCTCCTCGGCGAGCAGCTCGCGCATGTCGCTGGTCAGTCCGGAGATCCCGAGCAGGCCGGATTGCTTGTTCAGCACGCGCTCGACCTCGTGCGCGTCGAGGCCCTCCTTGTCGGCGAGGAACGGGATCACCGACGTGTCGACGTCGCCCGAGCGCGTGCCCATCATCAGCCCCTCGAGCGGCGTGAACCCCATCGACGTGTCGAACGAGTCGCCATTACGGATCGCACAGGCGGAGCAGCCATTGCCGAGGTGCAGCGTGACGATCCGTACCTCGTCGCGGGGGATGTTGCGGAGCGTCCGGTAGCGGAACGCGACGTAGCGGTGCGAGGTGCCGTGGAAGCCGTAGCGACGGACCCCGAAGCGGCGGTAGTACGAGTACGGGATGCCGTAGAGGAACGACGTCTCCGGCATCGTCGAGTGGAACGCGGTGTCGAACACCGCGACCTGCGGGATGCCGGGGCCGAGGAACTCGGTGACGGCACGGATGGCGCGTAGGTTCGCCGGGTTGTGAAGCGGCGCGAGCTCGATGCAGTCCTCGATCGCGTGCAGGACCTGGTCGTCGATCCGCACCGAGCGACGGAACTGCTGACCGCCGTGGACGACGCGGTGGCCGACCGCGTGGATGTCGGCGAGCGCCTGGATCGCGGGGATCTCGGACTCGTGCGACGCGATCCACTTGACGACGAATTCGATCGCCGCGCGCAGGTCGCGCAGCGTGACCTCGCGCAACAGGCGCCGCTTGCCCTCCGGACGGAGCGTGATCAGCGCGTGGCCGCCGATCCGCTCGATCGCGCCGCGTGCGAGGCGGTGGTCGCCGTCGCGCTCCATCGCGTCGAGGTCGGTCGAGATCAGCTGGAACTTCAGCGACGAGGAGCCGGCGTTCAGGACGAGGACGTTCATCGGTCGATCGGTCGGGGCCGGCGGCAGCGGGCGCCGGCTCCAGGGGAACAACGCCGTGTGGGGCCCGTATTCCGTCGGCCTCGCGGCGCGCCGGGCTCCGCCGCGGGGAACCGCTGGAGGCGGTCGCGGCGTCGTGACGAAGAGGGGCCCGGGAGCCCGCACGATGACGACGCCCGACGCCACCCCGGACCCGCTGCCGGAGATCCCCGACGTGACGCTGCACGCCGAGATCGCGCGCGGCGGCATGGGCGTCGTCTACCGCGGCCGGCAGGACTTCCTCGACCGCGACGTCGCGGTCAAGGTGCTGGCTGCGCACCTGCGGGGCGAGTCGTTCGCGGCGCGCTTCCGCCGCGAGGCGAAGATCCTCGCCGGGATCAAGCACCCGAATATCGTCGCGTGCCACGCGGCTGGCACGACGAGCGCCGGCTCCTCGTACCTGGTGATGGAGTTCGTCGACGGCCCGAACCTGAAGAGCTGGATCGCCGAACACGGTGCGCTCGAGGTGCCGGCGGCGCTGCGGCTGGCGCGTCAGCTCGCGTCGGCGCTCAGCCACGCGGCCGAGCAGGGTGTCGTCCACCGCGACGTCAAGCCGGAGAACGTGCTGCTCGAGGCTCCGACGTCGACGTCGATCGATCTGACGTTCCCGTTCGTGCCGAAGCTCGTCGACCTGGGCCTCGCGCGCATGGTGCACGAGACGGGCGACCGCGCATTGACGTTGCCGGGTGCCGTCATGGGTACGCCGGCGACGATGGCGCCGGAGCAGTTCGACGACCCCGACGGCGTCGACCATCGCGCCGACATCTACGGCCTCGGCTGCGTGCTCTACCAGATGCTGACCGGCGTCCTGCCGTTCGCGAGCGCCCAGCTCACCGACCTCGTCGTCGCCAAGCGGAGCTCCGACGCCCACGATCCGTGTGCCCGGCGGACGGACCTGCCGGCGGCGGTCGGCCGCCTGGTCGCCGCCATGCTGGCGAGCGACCGCGAAGCGCGACCGGCTACGTATCGCGAGCTGATCGCGGTACTCGACGAGCAGATCGCCGCGGCGAGCGGCGCCACGCCAGCGGCGCGGCGCACCGGCGCGGGCGGCTCTCGCGGTGGCGCCGGGCCGAACCTGCTGCAGACGGCAGAGCTCGCATTCCTCGCCGAGGGCGGCGGCGTCGGTGCGGCAGCCGGGGGCACGGCGGTCGCCTTCCCCGATCCGACCGGGGTGCTGCCGCGGCCATCGCCATCGCCATCGCCGCCGCCGTCGCCGCCGTCACCGTCTGCGCGAGCGCCGGCGCCGCGCGCGTCCGGCCCCGCGCCGGTCGCCCGGCCGCCGGCGCGGCGGGGTCGCCGGTGGGTCGTCGTCTGCGCGCTCGCGAGCATCGCGTTCGTCGCGCTGACGGTCGGCGTGATCCGCGCTCGCCGCCATCGCCCGGCGAGGCCCGAGGCAGTGCCGGCCGTCGCGCAGTCGCCGAGGGGTGAGCTGGCGATCCGTGGCCTCGACGGCGCCGTGCGTCCGGACCTGCCGATCGAGCTCACGGCGGTGCTCCCGGCAGGCGAAGTCGGAGCGCTGCGCTGTCGGTGGACGGTCACGCCGGTCGGAGCCGGCCACCTGGCCCGACCCGAAGCGCGGTCGACGTCCCTCGTGCTCGACGGGCTGCCGGGCGACGCGGTCACGATCGCGCTCGAGGTCGGCGACGGCCTCGCCGCACCGGCGCGCGTCACGAGGCAGCTGGTGCTCGACTACGCCCCGGCCGACCTGTTCGCCGACTTCCTTGCGGACGACGGCGCCTGGTCGGCACCCGGCCGCCTGCGTGGGGTCGGTTGGACGCGGCGCGGCGGCGATGGCGCGGTGGTCGCGGCGGCGCCGCTGGTGCCCGCCACGCGCACCCGCCCGATCCCCGGGTCCACCTGGCGGGTCGCCGGCCAGCTGTGCCCCGAGCGCGACGGCCGGCGCGCGTTCGCGGAGCTGGCGGTCGTCGTGCGCCTCGCGAGCGCGCGACCGCTCGCGGTGCTGTGCGAACGCTCCGGCCCCGATGGCGAGCAGTGGTCGATCTCGCTGCAGCTGGTCGATCGCGACGACCGCCGCGGCGCCATCACCTACCTGCCACTCCCCGAGCGACCGGCGCCGCTGCAGGTCCTCGACCGGCGCGGCCGGTTGCCGGGCGCCAGCTACACGATCACCCGGCGCGGCGAGCAGCTCGCGTTCGAGCTCGGCTTCCCCGGCAGCAGCGACATCGTCGAGCACACCGAGCGCCTGCGGAGCGACGCGGGCGACGCGACGCTGATCCTGTACGCGAAGGGCGGCCGCGGGGTGTTCCCGAAGCTCGAGCTGTGGTGACGGCGCAATGCCGGCCCGACGCCGAGCGCCGCGCGACGCTCGGCGTCACGAACCGAGCCGGAGCTCGAGTGCGTTCGAGGTGACGACCTGCTGGAGCGTCGTGTCCAGCACGACGCCTTGCATCGCGAACCGCACTCCCAGGAGTGCCGGTTGGTTCGGCACGGGCAGCCCCAGCACGCGACTCGCGTTGCCACTGGTCGCGGCGACGAGCAGGCTCGGGTCGATCAGAACCGAGCAGCCGTTGCCGAGCGGAATGGGTACCGGAGCGAGACCGAGCGCCGCGCTGAACGCGTGCGGACCGGTCGGCCCGCCGGTGAGCCGCAGGTCGAACGTCGGATTCGGCACCTGGGGCAGGCCGGTGGTGCCCAGGTTCAGTGGCGTCGCTCCCGAGCCGGCACAGCCCGCTCCGACGCGGACGACGGCTGCGGCCGGCGGGTTCCAGGTGATCGTCAGCGTCGGGCGCCGCGTGGCGACCGGCTCCTCACGGGTGGCGAACGCATATGCGGTCGTCGTCCCGGCCTCGTCGCCGACGATCGTCCATCCGGCGCTGCTCGCGGGAACGTCGAGCCATCCCTGCACGTCGGCGACCAGGGCACTGGTGGTTCCGAAGGTCACGGCGCCGAGCCCGGTGGCGGTCGCAGTCGCGCTCGCGGCAGTAGCGAAGTCGCCACCGTTTCGCGTCCAGGCCGCGCCGCCACGGAAGCGATGGGTCCAGGTCGCGTCGCCCGGCGCCGCGCTCGCGCCACCGCCCTGACCGCCGGTCGCCACGGAGCTGCCCTCGCCCCAGTCGGCCGAGGTCCGGTGCAGGCGGAGCTGCCGGGCGCCGGCGATGGTCATCACCGCCTCGAGCCGAAGCGTGGCGGTGACGACCGTCGCACCTGCCGGGACGCTCCCCGCGACGTCGAATGCGAGCAGGCCGCGGCGAATCGAGCCACCGGCAGTGCGGCCGGCGAACATGCGCGTGCCCTGGCCATTGCTCGTCGCGCCCGCGGGGTCCTCGTACAGCGTGTTGTCGCGGACCGGCTGGAGAGTCGTCTGGAGCTGTGCGGACACGACCGCCGTCATGGCGGTGCTCGCGATCAGGATCGTGATCGGGTTCATGTCGGTCGGATTCGAGGGAGGTGTGAAGTGGAGTCCGGAACGGCCGTCCGGGAGGCGTGGTGTCAGTCGTCGCGACGACGTCCGAACGTCTGTCGCCAGGCGAGAACGATGATCGTCGCGTCGTAGTCGTCGCGACCGCCGGCCTCATGGTAGGCGATCTGCCGTGCGGTGAGCGCCGCGCTGCCGCCTTCCGTCAGGCGCCAGTCGATGGCCGCGCGAACGTCGAAGGAGTCGACATCGAACGAGCCGCGCGTCGACGCGGCGGCGACGTCGATCCGGATACCGAGGTCGTCGCGGGGGCGCCAATCGAGACCGAGCGCGCCGACGTGCGTGTCACCCGTGAAGCCGACGATCGTCGGTACCGGGTCGGGATCGGGGTCGAACCAGAACGACGTCAGCGTCCGCGATTCGCTGCGGATGAAGGTCCAGCTCGCGAGGAGTTCGAGGTCACCGTCCGCCGGGGTCAAGCTGCCGTCGAGGGTCACGCTGTCGCGTTGCCGATCGTGATCGGCAATGCGTCTCGACGCGCGCTCGCCCCGGTAGCCGGCATGCACGCGCGACCACTCACCGCGACGCTCGACGTCGACGCGCACCCGCTGGGCATCGTCCTCCTCGAGCTCGTGCAACAGCGCGCCCGAGCGGGCGTAGCCCTCGTATTGCGCACCGAGCGACCAGGCTTCGTCGGGTCGCCAGGCAATCCCCGCGAGCAACCCGTGGTCGTACGCTGTGCCCTCGACGAAGTCGGGGCTGCCCGGGTCCAGCCGCGGCACGCGCAGGAAGTCGCGCTGGAAGCCGTAGCCGAGCGTGCCGGAGAGCGATTCGAGCGGCCGGATCTCGAGCTGCGTGCGCGCGTCCAGGCGTCGCTGGGCGAGGTCGAGCGTGCGGCGGTCACGCGTCTCGACGACGGTGCCGGAGTCCGGGAAGCTCGTGCGGTCGAGCAGGTCGAAGCGAGCCGTCTCGCGATGCAGCCGCCAGCCCAGGTCGGTGCTCCACGTGATGTGCGAGCCGAGTTCGGTGCGGGCCCGCACGTCGAGCAGCGCGGTCGACGCATCGGCGTCGGTTCGCGAAGTCGTGCTGGTCGCGAACGGCTCGGTCGACACGCCGGATCGGGTGCCGTCGCCGTCGACGGTGCGCTGGAGCTCCAGGAGCCGGCCGCGCACGACGACATCGCTGTCGTCGCCGCGGTACCGCAACGTGAGCCGCCCGACCGGGCCGGACGTGGTCGAGCGGGAGCGGAAGTCCTCGGCGTCGCGAATGCCGGGGACGGTCGACGGGCGATCGAACGTCCAGCGCTCGAGCAACCGTTCGCTCCGGAAGCCTCCTGCCGCCTCGAGCTCGACAGCGCCGCGGGTGGCGGCCATGCCGACGGAGAACTCGTCACCGTCCAGTCGGCGCGGGCTGACGACACCGTCGACCGTGGTCTGCGGGGTCGTGTTGCGATCGCCGATCCGATTCGTGAGCCAGAAGCTCTCGGCCCGGGTGCGCGTGAAGTCCGCGAACGCTCGAATCGATTCCGTCAGCGTTACCGAACCGGTCAGCGCAACGATCCGCTCGCTCAGGTCGACGCGGTGGAAGTCGCCCGACGCCCGGTAGCGGAACCGCCGTTGCTGCAGGTCGGCGCTGCTGCTCCAGACCTCGTCGAGGCCGAGCCGGGCGTGGATGCGTGAATACGGGTCGTCGATGTCGTGCGCCCGCAGCTCCGCGTGGTCGAGCGCTCCGCCGAGCATGGCCCCGGTCGCCTCGAACTCGGCGTCGAACAGCCGGGCGCCGTCGTCGAGGTTGACGTCGGTCGCGAAGCGGCCTTCCGATCCCGATTGCTCGACGAAGCGGTAGCCCGCCTCGACGAGGCCGCTCCAGTCGATCGTGGCGGGATCGGGCGCCGGCATCGTCGCGGCGCGCGTCTCCGCGTCCGCGGGCAGCTCCTCCCGTCGCTCGCGCTCGCTCCGGGGCCGCCACGGATGGCGTGCGCGCGCGGGTTCCGACGCTGCCGCGCCGTGGCATCTCCGGCAGGAAGCCGACTCCACGGCGGGCGGCGTCACCGGTCGTGCGGCCGGGTCGCGCGCCGCGCTCGCGTGCAGTTCGGCGTCCACGTGGCAGACGGTGCAGCCGGCTCGCGCGCGATCGGGGTCGGCCCAGAGAGCGGCGTGGTCCGTCGCTTCGAGTGCCTCGCGCGCGGCGCGATGGCAGATCACACAACGAGTCGCGTCGTCGTCCTGCTGCGCGGCGAGCCTTGCCGTCAGCAGGACGAGCATCATTGCCGCGAGCGCGACGGGAGGCAATGCGCGTATCCCGCCGGCCGTCATCGGAAGAAGAACCGGGAATGGTCGCTGCCGTGGATCCGCGTGTGGCAGTTCAGGCAGTTCGTGAACACGGATCCCGACGACTGGTCGTGGAATGCCGGGAAGTCGCCGTGACACGCGATGCAGTTCTGCTGCGTCGACGTCTGGTGCAGGAGACGGCGGTTCGGCGAACCGTGCGGGTCATGACACACGGTGCAGCCGTCGCGCTCGCCGGCACGGTGCGGGAAGGCGAACGGGCCGCGATACTGCCGATGGCAGTCGACGCAGCGCTCTTCACGGAGCTCGAGAGCGCGTCGGCTGCCGCGGTCGCCGTGCACGTCGTGGCAGTCCGAGCAGCCCATCCGTCGGTCTCCGACCGGGTGTGCGTTCGGCAGCCGGAAGCGCGCGGCCACATCCGCATGGCACGCGGCGCAGCGCTGTTCGGCCTGGCGTCTGACATCACCGCGCTGGACGAAGAACGAATGGCAGTCGACGCACGACACGCCGCGCTGTGCATGGGTGCCGTGACGAACGCCGCGCAGCTCCGAGCGGTCGCCGTGGCAGGCGAGGCAGACGCGTTCCTCGGTGCGGACGTCGCTGTCGTGCAGGGACTCGATGAGCTGGGGTCGGCCACCGGATCGGGCGTGCTCCAGCGCGCCGTCGTGGCATGCGCCACAGCCGCGCTCCAGAGCCAGATCGAGCGCGCCGAGCGATTCGTGCACACTGCCACGCAGCACCTCGAAGCCGGGTAGGTGACAGCTCGCGCACTCGCGGTTCGTCGGCTCGGGTGGCGAGACCGCACGGCCGGTGTGCTGGTTCGGCGTGTCCTGGTTCGCAGTGTCCTGCCTCGCGGTGTCCTGCTCCGCAGGATCCCGGCTCGCAGAGCCGTGCACGGAGTGGCAGCTCGTGCACGTGACGTCGTCCGACAGCCACGCCTCGTCGCGCGTCTTCCAGTGGAACGTCTCCGCATCGACCGCAGTGTGGCAGGCCCGGCAGGTCGCGACGGTGTCTCGCGCCCGGTCGGGTCGTGAGATCAGCCGGCTGATGCCTCCGTGCGTGACGTGCAGCGAGCCGTTGCCGTGGCAGGCCTCGCAGCTCTGCGCGCCAGCACCGGCTGCGAGCCCGGCATGGCCCGTGTCGTGCAATGCGGTGTCCTGCAGCGGATGGCAGCGCACGCATTGCGTGGCATCGACCCGCTCGGCGGCGGTCATGGTCGCCGCGCGGGTCAGGAAGCGTACGCCGGGCAATGCGGTAGGTGGCCGCTCGTCGTGCACCGGATGGCACTCGGTGCAGCCGATACCGGCGGCGAGGAAGCCCTCGACACCACCGCCGGCGTGGCGGCTCGCCTCGTTGGCATGGCAGTGGCCGCACAGCCGCGCCTGGACCGCGGGGGTGAGGAGCGGCGGATAGGTGATCGACGCGGCTCGCTCGTCGCCGGCGTGGATCGCGCCGGGGCCGTGGCAGGTCTCGCAGCCGAGGGTCGCCGGGCTGTGCACCACGTCGCGGTGGAAGCCGTCGGCGATCAGGCCGGCCTCGACGTCGTGGCACTGGATGCAGCGCGCGGGTCCGACCGTCTCGCCCTTGCGCGGCCAGGGGGCGGTGTCCTGACGTAGCGCGCCGGGCGCTGCCATACCGAGCACGGCGAGCGAGGCGACGAGCAGGCGGGGCGTGACTCTCATCGGTTCCGCGCTCCCTCGTCGATCCAGCGGCGGACCAGCTCGACGGCTGTGGGATCGAGCGGCGGCCGTGCCAGCGGCATCTGCTGGCCGACCGGTGGCCGGCGCTCGACGAGCTTCCGCCAGAGGAGCGACCGCGACGCGGCGCCGGCGACGATCAGGTCGCTGCGGCCGGACTCGCCTGCCAGCGCTGCCAGCGCCGGCGTGTCGAGCCGGTAGCCGCCGCGATCCGCGCCCGCGACGTGGCAGCCGTCGCATTTCGTCCGGAGCAGCGGGACGAGCTGGGTCGACCACGCGATCGGCGCGGTCGGATCGGCAGGTGCCCGCGGGCCCTCGAGCGCAGACGAGCGTAGCCGGGGGGCCCGGCCGACGGCGGCCGGTTCGGCAATGCCGTCGCCGTCCGTGTCGGCGATCCCGTCGTCGAGCACCTCACCGTCGCCGTCGAGCTCGCTCGCCGCGAACACCGGCAGCCAGCCGGCGATCGCGTCGCCGGCCGCCGTCGCTCCCGCGGGTACTCCGGCGACAGCCAGCTCGCGCAGCGCCGTGAGCGTCGAGGCGACGCTCGCGGCGGACCAGCGCCGCGACGCGGTGCCGTCCAGGTGGCTCACGAAGCGGCCGGTGTCGACATCGCGATACGCGAGGAGCAATCGCTCGCCGCAGGCGCGGCCGCGCGTCACGAGGTCGGCGCGCTGCAGCACGCGTCCGGCCGCGAGCAGGCCCGAGGTCATCGCGGCCTGGTCGTCGAGCGTACCGGCTGGCGGGACCACGGCCGGCGCGTGCAGGTCGAGCTCGTCGAGGACGCCGCCGTTCGCGTCGGTCAGGTGCACGACCGCGGCGTCGGCCGCACGCATCAAGGCGTCGCGCAGGCCCGGCTCGTCGGGCGCCACGGCGAGCAACGTCGCCAGCGCGTGTAGTGCGAGGCCGGTAGCGCGGGAGTCGACGATGCCGGCTCCCGTGCCGTCACTGCGTGCGTGCAGCAGACCCGCGTAGGCGCCGTCGGACTCCTGGTGCAGCGCGACCAGCGTTCGGAGTGCGACGCGTGCGAGCGTCAGGCCGGGCCGCGGTCCCGGCCCCGTTGCCCGGCGCCGCTCGGGCGCGCCCTGGTCGATCCAGGTGCCGACGAGTTCGAGGTCGGATGCCGACAATGCAGGCCGGCCTCGCGGCATGCGTGGGACCGTGCGTCCGGCCGGATCGCGCCAGGGTCCCTGCAGCACGAGCCACAGCGGGCTGGCAGCGCGGTTTCCGGGGACGACCGGGCGCAGCCCGCTCTGCGGCAGAGAATTGGGGTCGAGCCCGAGCACGTCCGCATAACGGTCGACGCGGAAGCCGGAGGACGGCTGCGGCGCGGCATGGCAGCCGAGACATCCGGCAGCACCTTGCAACAGCGGCCGGATGTCGTCCTCCCATGTCACCAGCTCGCCGTCGCCGCCCCCACCATTGCCGTTCAGCGGTGGAGTCTCGAACAGCTCGCGCAGTGCGGCGATCGGATTGTCCGGGTCGGCGATCCAGCCGAGCTCCGCCGCACCCAGCAGGACCGTCACGAGACCGGCGAGATCGGAGCTGGCGTCGACGGTTCGCCACGCCGCGGCGCTGCGCGGGTGTGCGGTGTCGGGCAGCGCGCCGAAGGACGCGGGCAGCCAGCGGAGCTCGGCGACCGGGTCGTATCCGTCGGGGTCGGTCAGCGGCCGGAACCCCGCGCGCGCGTCGACCAGGAGCTCGGCGAGCAGGGTCTCGTCGAGCGCGAGCGCCTGCTGCAGTGCGACCAGTCCGAGCAGCCCCGCACGCGGCGTGGCACCGACGTGCTCACCGCGGCGCTCGACGACGAGGGCGAGTGCCGTCCGCACCCGCGCGAGCAGCGCGCCGCCGACGTCCTCGAGCCGGTACGTCGCGGTCGCCGGCACCGCCGTCCGCAGCGACGACGGCCGGCTGCGGTCGACGCCCGCGCCGTCGAGCAGCCGGTTGTCCGCCTCGAGCGGAGCACACAGCGAGAAGGCCCGCCCGGCGAGCTCGGTCGACGCACCGGCCAGCGCGGCCAGCGCGCCCCATTCGTCGCTCAGCACCTCGTCGAGGTTGTCACCGCTGCCATCCCGATCCGGCGCGGCAGTGGGACCTCCGGCGAGTCGTCGATTGCGGGACGACCCGGTCGGGTCCAGCCCGTCGCCGGCCGCCATGGCGCTGGTCTCGACGTCGTCCGCGGCGTGGTGGAGCGCTGCCATCGCGGTGCGACCCGGCAGCTGCATGGGCGGCACGGCGCCGTGGGGCCGCGCGGGATACGTGGCCGACCACTCGAGGAGCTCAGCGGCGAGCGCCGCACCGCCGGCGATCGACTGCGTGGCCGGGCGGAGCGCGGTGTCCTCCGCGCGCGTCGGCGGCGGCGGGAAGCTCGCGCGGCCGGCATCGCAAGCCGGCAGCGCGAGCAGGACGGCGAGCGAGGCTGCCACCGCGCGTGGGCTCTGGAACGGGGGGCACACCGGTGGACCTCGATTGCGGCGTTCGGTCGGGAGCCGACGCGCTCAGCGGAGCTCGAACGCGAGCCCGTTGCTGGTGGCGAGCCCGAGTGAATTCGCCTGGGCGTCGATCACGAACCACTGTGCGTACAGCGTGCCCCGGACGTTCAGCCCGAACGGGATCGGGAACGGCACCTCCGCACAGCCCAGCGCGTCGCTGACGGCCGCACCGGCAGTGAACGATGCGTCGTGCAGCACGAAGCAATCGGTGCCGCCGATGAGGCCCAGCCCGAGTGGCAGCGGCGAGCCGCCGAGCGTTTCCCGGCTGGTGCCGAGCAGCAGCACCGCGCTCACCCCGGCGCGCGCCCCGGACATCGTCACTTCCAGGGACGCTCCCGGGCAGGCGGTGTTGCGCGAGCCGATCTCCGGCGTGCCGGCGCCGACCTGCGGACAGCCGCCGCCGAACGTGGTTGGCAGCGACACGCCCCCGAGCTGACCGCGGATCTCGCCGCCGGGATTGGCTGCCGTGTGGACATTGACGTAGTAGCCGCCCGCGCGGAGCGTGGTGATCTGCGCGGAGGTGAGCGCCGGCGTCGTGCCCTGGTAGAGCGTCGGCCCGCCGGACAACGCGAAGACGACCGAGCCGTTCTGGCCGACGTTGCCGAGGTGGATGTGCGCAGCCACACCCGCGAGGCCGCTCGTCGACACCCGATAGCTCAGGGTGCGATCGGGATTGAGCCGGAGACAGGCGGTGCCGGACGCCGTCGTATTGACCGGCGGTACCTGCTGCCGACCGTCGAGATCGGCGCGGTAGTCACCCTCGTCGGCGACGACCTGGCCACGGATCTCACCGCCCGGGAAGGAGCTCGTGTGGACGTTCACGTAGAGATTGCCAGCCAGCAGGTCTGCGAGATCGCTCGCCGCGATCCGTCCGCTGACTCCGCACCAGCGCGTGCCGCTGCCGTTCAGCGGGACCACGACCCCACCCGATTGACCGGGCGCGCCGCGGTGGAGGTGGGCGACGTTTCCGCTCAGTCCCGAGACCTGCATCTCGTAGACGAGCACGGCATCCGGCTGGTGGAGGAACCCGACGAACGTGCCGGTCGCCGACGAGCCGGTCGGGGGTGCGGTCTGCTGGCCGTCGAGCGTCGCCACGAAGCGCAGCGCCGCCGCCGCGACGACCTGACCGCGGATCTGGCCGCCGGGGTTGGCGGCGGTGTGCATGTTCACGTAGGTCCCGCCCGCCAGGATCGCTTGCGCGACGGCGGCGGACACGGTGGCCGCGCCCGTCCAGGTGTTCGGACCGCCGGAGAGCGGGACGGCGACGGGGCCGTTGCTACCCGCTGCGGCGGTGTGCAGGTGTGCGGCGACCGCGGTCAGTCCGGTGCCGTGCGCGAAGATCCGGACATCGTTGGTCGCGGTGTCGATGCGGACCGTCGCCCAGCCGCGGGCCGTCGTCGACACGGGTGGGACCTCCTGGTCGCCGGTCAGGCGCGCAGAGAGCCACTGCACCTGGGCGGTGGCGGCGGAGGCGAGGATCGAGAAAGCGATAGGCGCGGCGAGCGCGCGCAGGATGGAATGCCGTCGCATGGTGGGAGAGGGAGCGAGCCGAGTGGACCGGGCTACCGGGTCCGGAACGCGGTCGCCACACGGGGACAAGCTCCGTGCCGTCGGCGCCGCACGCCTGGCTCCCGTGGCGCGGTGCGCGCCCAATCCTGGCGTGCGAACGGGTTTCTGGGAAGCCGGTACCGGCATGTCGGCTGATGCGGTGTGTGCGGATCGCGGTCACGCCGCCGTCCGGTCTGCGGACGGTCGGGTGATATGCCCGTGGCCGATGCCGAGGTTCCGTGGATCGGGATGGCCTTGGCCTCGTATTGGGCGCCCAACATGTTCAACCACCCGAGCCCCCCTCCATCGACGACGACGCGTGCCGGTCTGGTCGTCCACGTCGCGCGGTTCGCGACTGCATTGATCCTGCTGCAGACTCTGTGGTTCAAGTTCACCGGCGCGCCGGAGTCGGTGTGGATCTTCCAGCAGCTCGGGCTCGAGCCGGTCGGCCGGATCGGCTCGGGGATCGCGGAGCTCGTCGCGGCCGTGCTCCTGGTCTGGCCGCGGCGCGCGGTGGCCGCTGCCGGTGCGGTGCTCACGCTCGGCGTCATCAGCGGCGCGATCGTCTCGCACCTGACGGTGCTCGGGATCGAGGTGCAGGGCGATGGCGGCACGCTGTTCGTGCTGGCGCTGATCGTGCTCGCGGGCGCTGCGTGGACCGCGTGGTCGTGGCGCGTCGAGCTGCTGCGCGCGGTGCGCGCACTGGCTGCGCAGCGGGCCGGGCGTCGCCCCGGGTCCGAGGTACCCTCGTCGCGGTCGTGAGCCGGGTCGGCGGCGGCCGCGCGCGCCGTCGCCGCGATCGGGCGGGATCCGGATTGCGGCGTGCGCGGCGCGACCGGAACATCCGGCGATGACCCTGCGCAACTCGATGCTGTCCGTCACCCTCGCCGTGTTGCTGGCCGCCTGCGGCAGCGAGTCGGGCGACGCGCCGGCGACGCCGTCCGGTGGCGCGCCCGCCGGCTCGCCGCCCCCCGCGCCGGTCGCGGCGACGATCACGACGGCGATCACGACGCCCGAGGTCCACGACGCGATCTGCGGGCACGTGCTCGAGGAGGTCGGCCACTGCGGCAACTACGTCCGGATCGACGGCCGCTACGTCGAGCTGGTCTGGCCGGAGCTCGGCAAGATGGACTACTGCGCGGCCGGTGCGGCGGGCGCGAAGGTCGAGATCGCCGGCGCGATGCAGGACGGGCGCTTCGTCGCGACCAGCTACCGGCGCGTCGAGTAGCCCGCCTGGCTGCGACCGGTCAGCGCGCGGTCGCCGCGCGCAGCTTCGGCAGGTCGACCTGCAGCAGGTGGCCGTGGTCGCTGGTCACGATCAGCAGCGTCTCGTCCCACCAGCCGCGCTCGCCGATCCACGCCGCGAGGCGTTCGAAGCACAGCTCGGCCGACAGCACCTCGCCGACCGCGTGGTCGAGGTTGTTCGCGTGCGAGGCCCAGTCGACCTGGCCGGCCTCGACCAGCAGCAGGAACGGTCGCTCCGGCACCGCATCGAGCACGGTGATCGCGGCCTCGGCCAGCTCCTGCAGGTCGGGCAGCCGCGTCAGGACCTCGGACGGGTAGACCGCGGCCGGCTCGACGCCGCCGTTCGCGGCGATCGACGGCGTCGGGTCGTAGCGGCCGTCGGCGGTGCGGAACGGCGCGTGGTCGAGCTGCGGGGTGCCGAAGAATCCGAACAGGCGCGCCCCCGAGGCGCTCGCGGCCGTGCGCGCGGCGGCCACCCGGCGTGCGGCGTCGAGCAGCAGCGCGCCGCCGTCGTCGCCCTCGTCCGGCGTGACGACGACGTAGCGGCCGTCGCCGCGCACGCGCTCGAGGTCCGCTGCGGCGAGATAGCTGACCTTCGCGAAGCGGTAGCCGAAGCCGAGGGCGACGTCGACGCCGGCGAAGCGGTCGAGGCCGAGCATCTGCTTCGCGATGTTCTCGTAGCCGCCCCGCGATCGCTCGGATGCATAGACGGACGCCGGCGTGGCGTGGCAGAACGGTACGTCGGTGACCGTCGCGATCGTGAAGCCGCGCGCCTGCAGAGTGCGGCCGAGCGGTACGAGTTCCTCGCCGTCCGGGCCCTGATTGACGCGGCCATTGAGCGTCTTGCGCCCGGCGAAGATCGCGGTCGCCGACGCGGACGAGTCGGTGACAGTGTGCGCGGTCGCGCGGTCGAACTCGGCCACTTCGCGGCCGGATGCGGTCCGCACCGTGCGGTACTGGCCGGCGAGGTAGGCCGCGTCTTGCGGTGACCACGGGAAGCGCCCGCCGCGGTCGATGTCGTAGCCGGGTGGCACGAGCGCGCCGGGCGGCAGCGGCTCGCGCAGCGCGGATGTCACCACGGCGCCGGTGGAGCGGTAGGCGTGTCCCGGCCGCGCGACCGGCGGCACGAAGTCGAAGAACGCGAGGCCGTGCCCGACGCCCTCGGGGTCCCAGACCCCGGACTTCACGACCGCGGCCGCGGCGTAGGTCTGCCAGTCGCAGCCGTCGAGCAGCAGCACGATCAGCCGGCGCGCGCCGCGGTCGGCGGCGTCCTGCAGCAGCTCGCAGATCTGCGTCTGGTCGCCGAGCGCGTGGCGCGAGTCGACCGTGTGCGGCGGGGTCCCGCCGTAGATCGCCGCGAGCGCGTCGGCGTCACGGTAGACGCTCGCCGTCCCGGTGATCGACGCGAGGTCGCCGAACGCGCCGAACGTCATCACCGGCACCGGCCGGTTCGAGTGCGTGCGGTGCGTGCTGAACACATCGGCGAGGCCCTGCCAGCCGTAGGCGTAACAGCGCTCGAGCCGCTGGTCGCGCGTCTCGATCGCCTGCTCCTGCAGTGCGCGGAGCGGATCGCGGACCCGGTCCTGCGCGACGAGCGTCGGTAGCGGCGCGAGTGCCAGGGCGACGAGTGCGGTGGCCCGGCGCAGGCGTACGCAGAGCGGGGGGACGCGGTGCGGGTGGCTCCTCTTCATGAGAAGCGGCGACGATACCCGGGCGACGCGGACCGGGCGCCGTGATACTGCATCGCCACATGGATGAAGATTCCGACACGCCGTCCGCTCGCGGCGCGTGGGTCATGGCGATGCGCTGGCAGCAGCTGCTGTTTGCGCATTGGCCGGTGCCGGCCGCCGCGCTGCGCCCGCACATCGCACCGCTCGGTGGTCCCGCGGGGCTCGAGCTCGACGAGCACGACGGCACCGCCTGGCTCGCCGTCGTGCCGTTCCGCATGACCGGCGTGCGCCCGCGCTGCGTGCCGGCGCTGCCGCGCCTGTCGCGCTTCTGCGAGCTGAACCTGCGCACCTACGTCACCTGCCAGGGCCGCCCGGGCGTCTGGTTCTTCAGCCTCGACGCCGCCGACCCGCTCGCCGTGCGCGTCGCGCGCGCGGCGTTCCACCTGCCGTACTTCGACGCGCGCATGGGGCTCGTCGCCGAGGCGGACGGCACGATCCGCTACCGCAGCGAGCGCACGCACCGCGGCGCTCCCGCCGCGCGGTTCGTCGCGAGCTACCGGCCGACCGGCGCGCCGTTCCGCGCCGCACCCGGGTCCCGGGAGTGGTTCTTCACGGAGCGCTACAGCCTGTACACCGCCGACCGGCGCGGGCGGCTCCTGCGCGGCGACGTGCTCCACGAGCCCTGGGTCCTGCAAGCGGCCGAGTGGGAGCCGCAGGAGTGCGACATGGGACGCATCGCCGGCGTCGAGCTGCCGGCCCGCGGCGTGGCCCACCTGCTGTACGCGGACGACCTGCTCGTACGGGCCACGCGCGTGCGCGCGGTCGGGCCTCGGCCCGCGTGAACGACGCGCGCTGCCGCGCCGCTCGGCTCACTCGGTCGCGCGGCGGAACGCGTCCTCGAGCCGGGCGCGCAGCTCCATCAGCTGCTGGTGGTCCTCGTCGGCCAGCCGCAGTGCGTCCTGCAGCGCCTGCACGTCGTCGCCGCTGGCCGTGGGCTCGGCATCGGCGCGCTTCGCCACCGCCTCGAGCTGCTCGAGGATGCGGCGGAAGGTCGCGCCGTCGCCGCTCGGTCGCGCGCCGTCGGTGCGCTCGGTGCCCGGGGCCTGCACGCGGCCGACCCGCGCATCGTTGGCGTGGGGACCACCGGGGATCAGGTTGCCGTCGATCGACATGGCGTCACGCGAGGAAGTCGAGCAGCGAGGTCTGGATCGCGCGCGCGCTGACCTGCAGCGCGGCCTGGTAGGCGAAGTTCTGCATCTCCATCTTCGCGATCGCCTCGACGAGGTCCACGTCGCGCACGTCGGAGAGCGTCTCCTCGTCCATCTGCCGCAGCGTGTCGAGCCGCGTCTGCAGCAGCCCGAGTCCGTCGCTGCGCGCGCCGAGGTCCTGTAGCGCGCCGAGCACGAGCTCGTGGGCCTCGCCGAGGGCGCCGACGATCGCCGTCAGGCGCTCGCGCACGGTGTCGGCAGGCGCACCATCGACGTTGCGGAGCTGGTCGCGCAGCTCGATCAGCGCCGCGAACGCGTCGAACGTCCCGGCGAACGTCAGGTGCTCGACGCCGGTGCTGGCGAGCGCGCTGACGTCGACGTGCACGCGCGACTCGTCGAGCGGGTCCTCGACGATCACGCGGTCGGAGCCGAAGTCGATCCGCGTGCGGGTCGCGCCGCCGTCGAGGCTCGCCCACGCCTCGCTGACGAGCGTGCCGGTCGGCGGCGCGATCGGCAGCGTGACGTCCAGGCTGAGCGTGCGTCCGTCGGTGCCGACCGGCACGTCCTGCGGGCCGCCGGTCAGGACCGTCGGTGGGCCGCCGGCGATCGAGATCGTGGCGGGCGCCGTGAACACGTAGTCGAGGCGGCCGAGCGCCGTGGTCTCGCCGGGACCGGCGGCGAGCCCGATCGTGCCGGCCGGGATCGTCAGGCCGGCGAACGTGATGTCGAGCCGCGCGGTGCCGACCCCGGTGTCGAACGGCGGTCCCGCTGCCGCGCCGGTGTCGCCGTCGTAGCGCGTCGCGCCGCGCGCGCGCGATTGCAGCAGCGCGTCGCCTGCGAAGTTGACCGACATCCGGATGCCGGGCCCGACTTCGACGCCGCGCTCGCGGTCGTCGCCGCGGTAGACGACGCGCGTGCGGTCGCCCGAGTCGAGGCGCACGAACGGTGCGGTCCCGTCGACCGAGCCGCCGAACAGGTAGCGACCGCCGCGCTGCGCATTGGCGAGCGACACGAGCTGATCGAGGAGCTGGTCGACCTCGTCGGCGAGCGACTCGCGGTCCTTGCCACCGACGGTCGTGTTCGCGGCCTGCAGCGCGATCTCGCGCGCCGTCGTCATGTGCTCGGAGATCTGCTCGAGCGAGTAGGCGCCGAGGTCGAGCACGCCCTTGGCGAGCTCGCCGTTGGCGCGCATCCGGTCGAGTGCGCGGAGGTCCGCGACCAGCGGCAGGATGCGCGCGGCCGCGGTCGGGTCGTCCGACGGGCGCTCGACGCGGCGACCGGACGAGATCTGGCGCTGCAGCCGGGCCGATGCCTCGAGTGACAGCCGCAGGTCGTGCAGCGTGCGGTGCTGGAACGACGTCGACGGAATGCGCGTCATCACGGCCTCCCGAGGTTCATCAGCGTGTCGGTGATCTGCTGCACGACGGCGACCATGCGCGACGCGGCCTCGAACGACTGCTGCCAGGCAACCAGGTCGAGCATCTCCTCGTCGATGTCGACGCCCGACACCGACAGCCGCTGCTCCTCGAGCGCGGTCTTCAGGGCGTCCTGCGTCTCGAGGGTCGAGCGCGCGCGCGACGTCTCGAAGCCGACGTCCGCGACGATCGCCGCGACATACGCGGCGAGGTCGTCGCCGCCGAGCGCCATCGACGGCATGCGCTCCAATTCGGCGAGCCGCAGCAGGTTGCCCGAGCTGCCATCGCGGGCGGCCGCGAGTCGGCCGGGACTCGCGACGAGATCCGGGTTGACGCGGACGTCCTGCGCGGTCGAGCCGAGGAAGAACGTATTGAGCCCGAGCGCGACCAGCAGGTCGGCGGTATCCGGGTCGGCGAGCGCGTCCAGCGCGAACGCGTCGTTCGCGCTGCGCGATATGCGGCCCTGCGTGAAGGTGACCTCGATGCCCTCGTCGACCGGGAGCGGTCCACCGTCGTAGCCGTCGCCGACGTCGAGCGTCGCGACGCGTCGGCCGGTCTCGTCGAACACGTCGACCTGCAGTCCGGCCGTCACGCCGATCTCACCGTCGCCGGCGGCGACGAAGCGGAAGTGGCGATTGCCGTCGCCGTCGTACTGCCCGGCGATGCGGACCGCGACGCCGTGCGCCTGGCCGTCGAAGTCGCCGACCGGCAGACCGAGCCGCGCGAGCGGCGCGCCGGCGCCGTCGGCGAGGGTCATCGTCGCTGCCGCCCCGGCGGACGTCGCGCGCAGCGTCAGGCGCCCGTCGGCGACCAGCGCCCGCGCGCGAGTCAGGTCGGCGTCGATCGCGGCGGCGAGCTCCGCGGCGGTCGCGCGCGACGGATCGGCGAAGTCCGCAGCGGTCAGCGTGACGACCTCGGGCACGCCGTCGACGTCGACGGTGAACGTCTGCGGGAAGCCGGCCGAACTGAGGTCGAACGGGCCGCTCGCGGCCGTCGCGACGGTCGGGGCGCTGCCGCCGAACAGGCCATCGGGGTCCGGCACCGCGTCGAGCGTCGGTGCGAAGTCGAAGCCGTAGCCGCGGTCCGCCTGGAGCCGCAGCCGGCCGGCGGTGTCGACCGAGGCGGTCAGGTGCGGCAATGCGGAGAGCTGTGCCGCGAGCTCTCGCAGTGTCGTGCTCGTCGGGTCGATCGCGACGCGGTGCTGCGCGTGGTCGCCGCTGTCGCGGTCGACGATCCGCACCCACAGCTCGCCGCCGCGGATGTCGAACGGCAGACCGAGCGACTCGAGCAGCTCGTCGCCGAGCAGACCATTGCCGTTGGTGTCCCGCGGCGTGCGGCCGGCGACCAGGCTCTGGAACGGGCCGTCGCCGGGCGTGCCGGTCGTGTGCACGCGGTCGAAGCCGAGGATCAGCTCGCGCGTGAACGTGTCGAGCCGCTGCAGGAGCTGCGGTGCGGTCGACGACTGCAGCTCGAGCAGGGCTCCGATCCGGCCACCCTCCACGTCGGCCACGCGGCGATTCGCGCCGATCGTCAGCCGCGCGGCGCCGCCGGCGTCGCGCGCGACGCTGACCGGCTCCACGCGCCGGCCCGCGACGAGCAGCCGGCCGCCGACCAGCAGGTCGAGCGAGCCGGAGGCGTGATCCGCGCGGCGGACGTCGCAGAGCTCGCTCAGCTCACGGATCGCCTGGTCGCGGCGGTCGCGCAGGTCGTTCGCGGTGCCGCCGCCGGACTCGAGGCGCACGATCTCGACGTTCAGGTCGGCCACGATGCGCGCCTTCTCCTCCAGCGAGCGCGCGAGGCCCTGCACCTCGGCGAACACCGAGCCGCCGACGTCCGCGAGCCGCTGCGCGACCAGGTTCAGCCCCGACGTGAACGCCTCGCCGGCCTGCACGACACCGCCGCGCAGCGCGCGGTCGCCCGGGTCGGTCTGCAGCGCGCCGAGCGCGCCGAACAGCTCCGACATGCGCTCCGCCACGCCGCCGCCGTCGTCGGAGAACAACCCTTCGAGCTCGTAGAGACGCTCGTAGCGCGTCGCGGCGCTGCCGTAGAGCGCCTCCTGTGCGGCGATCCGGCCGACGAGCCCCTCGTCGACGATGCGCCGGAGATCCGCGACCTGCACGCCGCTGCCGACGAGCAGGCCCTGGATCGACAATGGTGTCGTCGCCGACAGCACGAGCCGCTGCCGGGAGTAGCCCGGCACGTTGGCATTGGCGACGTTCTGGCTCGCGGTCTGGATGCCCATGCGCGCGGCGGACAGCGCCCGCAGCGTCGCGCCCAGTCCCATTGCGAAAGTCATGGCTCCGACCCCCGTTGACGTGTCGTCGATCGCTGGTCGCGCGCGCGTTGCATGCGTGATCCCCTCACAGGAGTCCGTCGACGAACCGTCCGTGCGGCCGCTCGCTCTTCACGGTGTGCGAGCGCGCGTCGTACAGCGACGGCGACGAGTCGCCGGTCTCGACGAGCCGCTCCCAGATGCCCTCCTGCACGCGCGCCGACAGATCGAGCAGATCGGCACCGACGGCGTTCTCGACGCGCAGGCGCCCCGCGGCCGCGCGGGCGGTCTCGGCCGCGTCCAGGAGCCGCCGGGCCGACGGCGCGTCCAGGCGGGCGGCGAGCAGCCGCGCCGGCGTGCCCTCCGGCAGCCCGAGTGCGCGACAGGTCGCCGAGGCGTGTCGCGCGCGCTCGGCGGCGGCGTGCTCGATCGCCCGTAGCGGCGGCTCGAGGTCCTCGACCGCGCGCGACACCGTCGACGGCCGCGCGGCGGCGAAGTCGCGGCGCCGCGCGACGAGATCGAGGCGCAGCGCGTCCAGGGCGCGCGCCTCGGCGGCGAGCGCGTCACACAGCGGGGCGAGGGATTCAGGCCAGCGCATCGGTGCGGTCCTCCGTCGGGATGGCCTTCGGCTGCGCGAGGTCGCCGAGGCGAGGAATCTGGCCGAGCCGCTCGAGCTCGGCGACCACGTTGTCGGCGACCCGCAGATGGCCGGTGCGCGCGACGCGCTCGCCGAGCAGGCTGTCGAACCACATCGTGTAGGTGTCGGCGCCCGGGCCGTCGCCGAACGGGCCGGCGCCCGCGCCGGTCGGGTCGCCGGTCCTCCGCAGTCCTTCGACGAGCTGCTGCACGAACACCTGCTCGAAGTCGCCGGCGACCTGCTCGGCGCGGACCCGGACGGCGGCCGCGCCGGCAGGATCGACGCCGGCCAGGCGGGACCAGAGGCTCGGCGGGGCGGCTGTCGCGAGCGCGTTCATCGGATCTCCAACGGCGCGTGCAGGAAGCCACCGCGGTCGAGCTGCTGGAACACCTCGATGACCTGCCGCGTCGGCAGGCCGAGCGCGCGCAGGCTCTCGGCGAGCTCGGCGACGGTCGCGGTGCCGGTCTGCTCGTCGAACACGGCCGGGCCGCGATCCTCGACCGTCACCTCGGTGCGCGAGCGATCGACCTGCGTCGTGCGGCCGCGCGGCGAGAACGGCAGCGGCTGCACGACCTCGCGCTCGTCGACGATCGACACGGTCACGTCGGACGTCATCACGACGCACGGGCTGATGCGCACCTCGCTGCCGACCACCAGCGTGCCGGTGTCGATCTCGATCACCACCTTGACCGGGTTCTCGACCTCGACGCGCAGATCGCCGACCAGCTGCAATGCGCGCAGCGCGCCGGCCCGATTCTGCTGCTCGCGCGGCAGCAGGATGCGCACGAGCCCTTCGTCGTGGATCTCCGCGCTCGCGCCGAGACCCAGCAGCGCCAGGTTCGCGGACTGCACGATGTTGCCGGCGGTCCGCAGACTCGGCTGCGTCAGGATCAGCTCGACGGCGCCGATCTCGCTGAGCAGCTCCGCGCTGACCGCTTCGACGACGCTCCCGCCGCGCGAGATCCTGCCCGCCGCCGGGTTGTTGCGCGTGACGCGGGTCGTCGACGCGCTGAAGCCGAACCCGCCGGTCGTGATCGTGCCCGCTGCGGTCGCGTAGGTGCGGCTGTTCGGGCCGTCGAAGTAGCGCAGCTCCGTCATCTGCAGCACGCCGCCCTCCAGCGAGTCGACGGCCGTCAATGCCTGCACCTGCACGTCGATCGACATGCCGACGTGCGCGAACGACGGCAGCTCCGCGGTCACCGACACCAGCGCGACCGCCCCGCTGTTCAGCGTCGACTCGGGCACGCGGATCCGGTGGTCCTCCAGGAAGCTCGCGAGGATCTGCCGCGTCGCGCGGTCGCTCGCACCGGTCTTGTTGAGGCCGGTCACCAGGCCGACGCCGGTCAGCGTGTTCGTCAGCGAGCCGTGCAGTCGCGTGATCGAGCGCACCGGCACGCGGAACGCGGGCTCGCCGACGTCCTGGGCGGCGAGCGCAGCGGCGCCGAGCAGGCACGCGGCGACCAGTCGGACGACGGACGGCGACATCGGAGCGGCGAGCATGACGGGATCCGCGGTGTCGATCAGAAGGGCCAGACGGCCCAGATCAGGGTGTCGAACAGCTGGCCGACCGGGCCGCGCGTCGCGACGCGGGAGTTGCCGCCCTCGCCGACGATCGAGACGCGCGCGTCCGCGACCTGCGACGACAGGACGGTGTTGTCCCGCTGCACGTCGAGCAGCCGCACGAGGCCGCTGATGCGCAGGGTCTTGGTCTCGTCGTCGATCTGCACGATGCGCGTGCCCGCGACGACGAGATTGCCATTGGGCAGGACGTCGATCACGACGACCGCGATGCGCGCTTCGAACGTCGAGTCCTTCTCCTGGCGCGCATCGCCCTGGAAGTTGCGGTCCTGCCGTATGTCGAGGCGCGGCAGCTCGGCGCCGAACGTGCTGTCGCTGAGCGTGTATGCCTCGAGGCGCGCGGCGAGCGAGGTCTGGTTCTCGCGCTCGACGGTGTCCTCGTTGCGCACGCGATGCTGCTCGAGGATCCGGATCGTCAGGATGTCGCCGATGCCGCTCGCGGAGTTGTCCGCGACGAACGTGTCGTTCGTGCGGCGCGCGGCGAACAGGTTCTGTGCAGGCAGCGCCGCACAGGTGAGCGCGGCGGCGACCGCGAGGATGCTGCGGGCGGGTCGGGTCGGGATCATCGGACGATCTCCGGTGCGGTCGGGACGACGCAGAGGCCGGGCCCCTGCACGACGGCCTCCACGGCGCGGTGGCTGGCGAGGTTCTGCACGCGGATGCGGGCACCGAGCGCGCCGTCCTCCAGCGCGATCCCGTCGATCGCGACCTGCACGCGACCGCGCCGGCTGATCAGCTTGACCGGGTCGTTGCGCAGCACGACCGCCGGGTCGCTGAGCTCGTCGATCCGCAGCGGCCTCCCGGCGACGAGGTTCCGGCCGGCGACCTTGCCATCGAGATCGCCGAGGGCGGCGTAGCCGAGGCGGGCCGAAGCCTCCGCCGGCACCGCGATCCGCCGCTCGGCGACGTCGGTGGGCGACAGCGTCTCCCCGCGCCGGACCCCGCGGACCGGCACGAGCACGGTCGCGAAGTGCCGCAGCCGGTAGGTGACCGGGATCGTGCGCTCGACGGCGCCATCGACGACGACCTCGACGTCGACCGTCAGCGACGCGGCGGTCGACCACTCGGGGTGGACACGGCCGCGGAGCTCGAGGCCGGCACGGCCCGGCGGCACGTGCGCGGGCAGCAGCGGGCGGTCGAGCTCCCACTCGACGTCGGCGGTCGTGCGGCCATCGTCGGTCAGCAACGCCTGCGCGATGCCGTCCGCGACCTCGCGCACGCGCTCGGTGTCGATCAGGGCGGTGATTGGGCGCGCGACTACGCTCGTATTGCCGGAGAGCAGGAACGCGTCAGGAGGCAGGCCGGCGTCCAGCAGGCAGCGCTCGATCTCGGCGCGCTCGAACGTGCGGGCGAAGCCGCGCGCCGGCCGCGGTGCGACGCGCAGGTCGGCGATCCGCTGCGTCAGCTCGGGCAGCGGCGACTCGACCGTCCCGAGATCGCGGACCAGCACGTCGAGGCCGCCGAGCTCGGCGTGCGCCGCGAGCGTGACGACGACCGGGGCGACCGGCGCCGGATCCTGGGCGGCGGCCCGGGGCATGCCGAGCGCGAGCGCGGCCAGGAGCCAGACTGCGGCGAGGCGTCGGACGTGGATCGTGGGGCGGGCCATCGCGGTGCTCCTCAGCGGACGATCGACGTCGCACTCGACAGCATCTGGTCGCTCGCCTGGATCGACCGGCTGTTCACCTCGTACGCGCGCTGCGCGACGATCAGATTGACCAGCTCGTTGACGATCTCGACGTTCGAGCGCTCGATGAACCCCTGCTTGAGGAAGCCGATGCCCTGCTGGCCGGGATTGTCGAGGATCGGCTGGCCGGCCGCGTCGGTCAGTTTCATGACATTGCCGCCGACCGCCTGCAGGCCGGACGGGTTGATGAACTTGGCGAGCTCGAGCTGGCCGAAATCGCGCGTCGTGTCGGCTGCCGTGCCCGTCACGCGGCCGGTGACGCGGCCCTCGGCGTCGACGTTGATGTCCTGCACGTCGCGCGGCAGCGGAATCTCGGGCCAGACGACGTAGCCGGAGCTCGTGACGAGCTTGCCATCCGCATTGATGTGCAGGTGGCCGTCGCGCGTGTAGCCGGTCGTGCCGTCCGGCAGGACGACCTGCAGGAAGCCGTCGCCGTCGATCGCGATGTCGAGCTGGCGGTTGGTGACCTCGAGCACGCCGGGAGTGTAGATGCGCGTCGTGCCCGACAGCTTCGCACCCGAGCCGACCTGGATGCCGATCGGGCTCGGCGTCTCGCGCGCGTCACGCTCGAGGCCGGGCGCCTTGTAGGTGACGTAGAGCAGGTCCTCGAACGTCGCCTGCGTGCGCTTGAATCCGGCCGTGTTCACGTTCGCGATGTTGTTCGCGATCGTGTCCACCATGATCTGCTGGGCCTTCATGCCCGTGGCCGACGTGTAGAGGCTCTTCAGCATGGCTGGTCACCTGTCGAACGGTCACCTGTCGAATTGCGTTGCGAATTCGCCCTGCATCCGGTCGAGGGACGTCAGGGCGCGCGTCTGGGCCTGGAAGCTGCGCTGCACGCCGATCATGCGGACCATCTCGGTGAGCGCCTCGACGTTGCTCTGTTCCAGGTAGCCCTGCCGCAGGCTGCTGCGGCCGGCGTCGTCGAGCGGAGCGACGTCTTCCGGCAATGCGAACTGGCCGCGGCCGGCCGGCTCGAGAGAGGCGGCGTCGTCGACGCGGAACAGTCCGACGCGGTCGACGGCCACCTCGCTGCCGGCCTCGCGGATCCGGATCGTGCCGTCCGGCGAGATCGCCAGCTCCGACGACGTCGCCGGCAGCGCGATCCGCTCGCCGGCGGCGGACAGCAGCGCCTCACCGTGTGCGGTGCGGAGCACGCCCTGCGCGTCGACCACCAGCTCGCCGCTGCGCGTCAGCCAGGTCCGTCCGGCGTCGTCGCGCACCGCGAGGAAGCCGGGGCCGTCGATCGCGATCTGGCGCGCGTCGCCGGTCGGCTGCAGCGCGCCGGGCGTGAAGTCGACGTGCTGGCGGTAATGCACCGGCTCCGGGCTCGCCTGCAGGAACGCGTCGAACGGCACGGTGGCAGCTTCCGCGACGACCTGCCGGCGCTTGTAGCCGGGCGACGTGGCATTGGCGAGATTGTGGGCGATGGCCTCCTGCGCCTTCTGCAGGTGCAGGAGCCCGCGCACCAGTGCCAGCTCTCCGACGTTCGCCATCGCCCACTCCCCTGGCCGGTCAGCTCACGATGTTGACGAGCTCGGCGAGGATCTCGTCGGTCGTCGTGATGACGCGCGAGTTCGCCTGGAAGCCGCGTTGTGCCTCGATCAGGCTCACGAACTCCTCGGCGATGTCCACGTTGCTGTTCTCGAGCGAGCCCGGCCGCACGAGGCCTGCGCCGGACGTGCCGGCGCGCGCGGCGATCGGGTCGTCCGAGTTCGGTGCGGTGACGAACAGCGTGTCGCCGGCGCGCTGCAGACCTTCCTCGTTCTGGAACATCGCGACACGCAGCGTGTCGATCGTGCGGTTCTGGCCGTTGCTGTAGTAGCCCGACAGGTTGCCGGCCTGATCGAAGCCGACGTTCAGCAGCGTGCCGGACGCGAAGCCGTCCTGGTCGGTCGCGGCGATCGACGTGTCGTCGCCGAGCATCGTGACGCCGTCGAAGCCGCCCGCGCGGCCGAGGTCGATCGTGACCGTCTGGGTCGAGTCGATGCCACCGAACTGGAACGCGAACGTGCTGTTGCCGCCACCGATCGAGTTGAACGAGCCGTCGGAGTTGAAGCGGATCGAGCTGATCTCCGAGGTGCTGATCGTCCCGTTGCCGTCGGCGAGTTCGGCGACCATGTCCCATACGCTCGGGTCGCCGACCGAGCGCGTGAACGTGAAGTTGACGGCGTGCGCGCGGCCGAGGCTGTCGAACAGGTCGATCGACGCGGTGGCGGTGTCGGGCCCGGTGCCGTCCTGGCTGACGAGGAACGTCGGCCACGCATTGCGGGCCGGCGACCCGGCGTCGCCGACGTGGAGGCTGAGTGCGGCCTCGCCGGTGTCGGTCGCGGTCAGCACGAGGTGACCCGCGCCGTCGAGGGTCAGCGCGGCTTCGCCCGGCGCGATCAGGCCATTGACGAAGTCGACGAGCTCGCCGACCGTCCGGCCGTCGGTGTCGTACGTGAACGTCGCGGAGAACGGCGTGCCGTCCGGGTTCGTGCCGGTCACCCGGATGCGGTCGCCGGCTGCGTACGGCGTGTTGCGCGAGGTCAGCCCGGCGAGGTCGGTCGCCGCGGTCGCGGCCTCCTCGCTGCCGGTCGTCAGCACGGTGTCGAGACCGAGGTGCGCGAGCAGGCCGGTGCTGCCGGTCTCCTCGTCGAACTTCAGCGTTGCCGCCTCGCCGAGCCGGACCGTCGCGAACGACAGGGCACCGGTCGAATCGTCACCGGTCGCGACCAGGTCCTGGCCGAGTGCCGAGAATGCCGCAGCGATCTCGCTGGGCGTCGCCGCCGTCACGTTCGCGAAGTCGCTGGCCGTGAACGTCACCGAGCGTGCAGTACCGCCGTTGATCGACACGAGCAGCGTCTTGTCGAGCCAGCGTGACATGTCGAAGGTCGTCCCGCTGGTCGCACCGCCGTCCTTGGTGGCCGCGCTGCCGGCGAGGAACGGGTTCTCGGACTGCAGGATCTCCTGCAGCGGGCCGGTCACCGTGGCGGGTAGGCTGCCGTGGAACGTGATCCGCGAGGTCGCCTGCGCGGGCAGCGTGTCGGTCACCGGCACGTGCACCGGCGAGCCGCTGGCGCCGATCACGCGGAAGCCGTTGCGCAGGTCGACGAGCGAGCCCCGCGCGTCGACGCCGAACGTGCCGACGCGCGAGTAGTAGGTCTGCGTGCCGTCGGTCAGCGCGAAGAAGCCGCGCCCCTCGAGGGCGACGTCGAGCGGGCGGCCGGTGTCCTGGAACGTGCCCTGCCGTGTATTGAGGTCGATCGAGCCGATCGACGTGCCGAGTCCGACCTGCCGCGGGTTGGTGCCACCGAAGTCGCCCTCCGGTCGGGCGCCAGGGCTGGTCGTCAGGCTCAGCAGGTCGGAGAACGTGACGCGCGAGCCGCGGTAGCCGGCGGTGCTGACGTTCGCCAGGTTGGCGCCGATGACGTCGATGTAGAGCTGGTGGGCGCGCAGTCCCGACAGCCCGCTGAACAATGAGGTGTTGACCATCGCCCCTCCGTCTCGCCTGCCGACCGCCCCGACGGCGTCAGCTGCCCGCTCCCTCGTTGCTGCCGGAGCCGCCCTGACCGCCGGTGCCCGGCTCCCGGATCGCCGTCACGCTGCGCAGGTCGACGTCGTCGGTGCCGACCCGCAGGCGCACCGCACCGTCCTCCGCCACGAAGACCGAATCGACGCGGCCGTTGCGCGTCCCGCCGGTCGACGCGTCGACCCACTCGACCTCCTTGCCGAGCAACGCGGAGCCCTCGCCGAGGCCCTGCAGGCGCGCGAGCACGCCCTGGAAGTCCAGCAGCTGCAACAGATTGTCGTTGAGCTCGCGCTGCTCCTGCATCGACGAGTAGCTCGCGAGCTGCTCGACGAAGCTGGCGTTGTCGACCGGCTCGAGCGGCGTCTGCGAGCGGAGCTGCGCGACGAGCAGCTCGAGGAACGGGTTGTCTCCGAAGCTGGCGCCGGTCGTCGACAGCACTCCGCTGCCGCTCGGGACTGCCGCGCTTCCGCTGATCGACGCTGTCTGCATGCAGGGATCGCCTCCGGCGGCGGGGGGAGCACCGGAGGTGCCAGGTGCGCGGCGGCCCTCGTGCGCCGAGCCACGCGGCCCGCCGCGCGGCTCGGCCCCGGCTGCCGCGGGCCCGCGCGGGTCGGCAGCTCCTGCCGGGTCGGCACGATCTGCAGCCCGCGCGCGGGCCGGACCGTCACCGGATCAGCACGCCCTGGCCGTCGCGATTGGCCGCCAGCTCGATCCGCGCGCGCATCGCGAGCGCGCGGGACTGCTCCGGCGTGTCGGCGAGGATGCGGTTGACCTCGGCCATCGCACGGTTGTGGTTGCCGCGCGTCAGGTCGAGGCTCGCCATCGCGAGCAGGCAGTCGTCGCGGGTCGCGAGCGCCGTGCTGTCGAGGTCGTCGAGCGCGGTCGCGAGCACGTCGTCGTTGCGGCGCAGCTCGCGCAGCCCGGCGCTGCGGTCGAGCGCCCGCTGCAGCTCGTCGACCGCGCGGCCCAGCTCGCGGTGCGCGGTGCCGAAGCTCTGCGACGCGAGCAGCGCGCGGTGGCGCAATGCGGTCGCGCGCTCGACGCGGTCGCGCAGCGGTGCCAGCACGCCGTCGCGCCACGCGGCGATCGCCTTGGCCTCGCGCAACGCATCCTGGTCGCAGCGCAGCGCGGCGGCCTCGGCGACGCGGCGCTCGACCAGCGCGCGCAGCTCGGCCGCGCGCTGCGGCGGGATCGGCACGCTGTCGACCGCGGCGAGGCGCGCGAGGATCTCGTCCGCCTCGCGCTCGTCGCCGGCGTCGAGCACCAGCTCCAGCAGGTCGCGCACGGTCTCGAGCCCGCGATCGACGAGCCGCGCGACCTGCTCGTCCGGCAGCTCGGCGGTCCGCGCGAGCTCGGCCGCACGGCGCAGCTCGCGGCGCGCCGGTGTCACGAGGCCGGCGCTCACGCAGTGCTCGGCGAGGCGGAGCGCGACCTCCACGTCGTCGGCGGGCAGCCCGTCGCGCAGCGCGCGGTAGCTGGACAACGCCGAGAACTCGCCGAGCGGCAGCAGCGCGCGCAGCTCGCCGGTCGGCTCGACCAGGATGCGGAGCCGGACCGTCTGGCCGTCGTCGAGCAGCTCCAGCACCTGGGCGCGCAGCGAGCGCCCGTCGGCCATCACGTAGCTGGTGACCGGCGCGGGCTGTGCCTGGGCCGGGAGCGCGGACGTCGGCGCGAGCCCGGCGAGCACGCCGAGCACGGCCGGCAGGAGCGGGAACGCGCGCGGTTCCATCGGTGGATCCTCCTGGAGGCCCCGGGGCCGGACCTCGCCCTCCATCGTCGCCGAGGTGGCAGCGGCGGTCATGGGGGGGACTTCCTGGGCGGTCCGCCGCGCGGTCGTGGGGTACCGCAAGTCGTTCCTGTCGCGGTCGTTCGGAGCGTGCGACCACCGCGCCGTGCAGTCTCCGGGAGCTCGGGGATTTCTCGTTAGGCTTCTGTTTGGTAGAGAGGAGGGGCTCACCCCAGGCCGCACCGCCGTGATGTCCTCGCAGCCCGCACCGCTCCGCAAGCTGTTGGCGACCGGCCTCGTCTCGACCGGGCGGGCGCGCTGGGCGCGGTCGGTCGCGCAGCTCGGTGGCAGCCTGCGCTGGGATCTCGAGGAGCTGGCCGGGCGGGTCGTCGAGCTGAGCGGGCCGCGGGGCGACGCCCGGGACGGCTGCGGCGCGACCGCCGCGCGCACGGCGGCGGTGCTGCTGGTGCGGGACGCGCAGCGGCGGCGGGAGCCGGTCGCCTGGCTCGCGCCGCAGGGGTCGACGTTCTTCCCGCCCGACGTCGCGGCGCACGGCGTCGATCTCGCGGCGCTCGCCATCGTGCGGGTCGGCGAGCCGGTGCAGGCCTGGCGCGCCGCGGACGAGCTGCTGCGCTCGGGGGCGTTCGGGCTCGTCGTGCTGGAGGCGGGAGCGGCGGGGTCGGAGCGCGGCGCGCCGCGGGAGGCCGGCGGCACGCCGCCGATGGCCGTGCAGGTGCGGCTCGCGAACCTCGCGCGCCAGCACGACGCGGTGCTCGTCTGGTTCGGCAGCGATCCGGACCGGTCGGCGCCGCGCGCCGGTGCGCGTGGCGTGGCCGCCGGCATCGTCACGGCGTCGCTGCGCGTCGAGGCGTCGCGCCACCGCGCCGCGCCGGGTGCGTGGGTGTGCCGATTGCGGGCGACGAAGGACAAGCGCCGCGGTCGCGGCTGGACGCTCGAGCTCGCCTGCGATGGACCGCCGGGCCTGCGTTGACGTGCCGGCCCTGCCGCTGCAATTGCTGTTGCGGCGCGAGCCGGATTGGCGTGTGCACCCGGTCGCGGTCGTCGAGCGCGACGAGCCGCAGGGGCGCATCCTGTGGGTCAACGAGCGTGCGCGGCGGGCGCGCGTCCTGCCGGGGCGGCGCTATGCCGAGGGTCTGTCGCTCGCAGCGGGATTGCGGGCGGCGGTCGTCGATCCGGCGGAGATCGCGGCCGCGGTCGACGAGCTGACCGACGCGCTGCGCGGGTTCTCGCCGGTCGTCGAGCCGGGTGCCGCTGAGCCGGGCGTGTTCCTGCTCGATGCGTCGGGATTCCGCCGGCTGTTCCCGTCGCTCGACGACTGGGCGCGACAGGTCGTCCACGGCGTGCGTGCGCGGTCGTTGTATTGCACGGTCGTCGTCGGCTTCGATCGCTTCGCGACCTACGCGCTCGCGCGCGGTGGACACGGCGGGCGCGGCGAGGCGCCGGTGCTCGTGGTCCGCAACCGTGCCGAGGAACGGCAGCGCGCCGACCGCGTCCCACTCGCGCGGCTCGGGCTGGATCCGCGGCTGCGCGACGCGCTCGACCGGCTCGGGGTCGTCGACGTCGGTGGGCTGCGGGCCCTGCCGCCTGGCGGCCTGCTGGCGCGCTTCGGCCCCGAGGCTCACGCACTGCACGAACTGGCGCTCGGCCGCCGCGACACGCCGCTGGTCGCGGCGCCCGCGCGGGAGCCGATCGTCGAGCGGTTCGAGCTCGATCCTGAGGACGGCGATCTCGACGTCGCCGGCCTCGTGCTGCAGATCGGGCAGCGCTTCGGCCGTGCGCGCCAGGAGCTGGTGCGGCGCGGTGAGGCATTGCGCAGCCTCGAGCTCGAGCTGTCGTTCGAGAAGCTGCCGGCACGGCGCGAGGCGCTGCGCCCGGCGGAGCCGACGCTCGACGCCGAGCAGGTCGTCGGTCTCGTGCGGTTGCGGCTCGAGTCGATCGCGTTCGCGGCGCCGGTCGTCGGCTTCGCGCTGCACGTCGACGGCGTGCCGGCCACGCGCGCGCAGCTCGGTCTGTTCGCCGAATCGCCGCGCCGCGACCTCGCTGCCGCGAACCGTGCGCTCGCGCGGCTGCGAGCACGGCTCGGCGACGCGGCGGTCGTGCGCGCGGTCCTGCGCGACGGCCATCTGCCGGAGGGCCGCTTCTGCTTCGAGCCGCTCGCCCAGCTCGACGTGCCGCGCGACCTGCACGATGGTGACACGACCGACGGCGGTACGCTCGGCGGATGTCGCCTCGTGCGCCGGATCCTGACGCGACCACGGCCATTGACGGACCAACGCCCCGGTCCGGACGGCTGGCTGCCCGGCGGGCTGGCGGCAGGGCCGGCGATCGCGCTGCACGGCCCGTACGTGATCTCCGGAGGGTGGTGGGCCGGCGAGCGCCACCGTGAATACCACTTCGTCGAGCTGCGGCGCGGTGACGTGCTGTGGGTGTTCTTCGACCGTGTGCAGCGCCGCTGGCTGCTGCACGGCACCGTCGAGTGACGCGGGCGGGGCCAGCCCCGATTCGGGACGAAGTCGGCCGGTTTCTCCAGTAACGGAGAAGTTCCCCATCAAGAATGCCGATGTCGATGTCGAAGAGTCGTCTGCGAACCTCGATCTCAGGAACGGAGACCAGATGACACTTCGAAACGTGTGCGTCGGCGGCGGCGCCCTCCTGCTCGCGGCATGTGGCAGCGGCGGTGGGTCGACGACCGACACCGGAGCGATGCAGGCGCTGACGATTCCTTCGCAGATGACGATCGTCGACGCGCAGGGAGAGCAGACCGGATCGCTGCGGACCCCTGGCGTCGCGCGCGCCGGTGGCAGCGACTACGACAACGACCGCACCCGGTTGTGGGTCCGGGACGAGTCGATGGAGCCGCTGGAGATCATCAACGAGATCCTCTGCTACGTCTCGCAATGCGGCTACGACGACCCGGACGTCGTCAACGCCGGTCCCTATCTCGCTCTGATCGACGTGGACCGCTGCCGGACCAATGGCGAGGAGCGTGGCGGCCAGGGCCAGCAGGGCGGTTCCTCGAGCGACCGGGTCGAGTACGAGGAGTGGATGATCGACAGCTCGCGCGCGAGCAATACCGCTCCGCACATCGTGAAGGTGTGGTTCGACTCCGACGAGGAGCGCGGCGACAACCGGCGGGTGGCCACCAGGATGTACGTGAAGCTGACGATCTGGGAATCGCCGAGCGACACGTCGCCGTACGGGAAGTTCACGCTGAACTTCAAGTGCCTGCCGCGGAGCGCGGATCCCGAGTCGACGAACGCGATGTTCCGCGGCACCCTGTCGACGGTCGACCGCCAGGACGGCCGTGCCGAGTACACCTTCTACAACAGCGAGGGCGACATCGAGGCGACCCCGGCGGTCGGGGAGTTCGCGATGCGCATGCGCGCGCGCGTCATCACCGAGGACGGAGGCACGTCCGGCCAGGCGTTCACGGCCATGGAGCAGCGCTACGACTGGGGTCAGGGTCCGCGGTCGGAGAACCGGACCTTCCACGTCACCTACAACGCGGACTACCTCGCGCGCAAGAAGGTCGCCGGCACCGAGGAGGTGCACGTGTTCGACCGCAACGACTTCGAGACGATGGCCTGGCGATACGGCCTGTATCGCGCGGTCGATGGCTCGCGCGTCGAGCTGCGATCGGGCTTCCCGCTCCGCACCGCGCAGGGGGCGCACGGCTGGGTCGGCTACCACGGCATGTGGTTCCCCGAAAACGTCACGATCACGAATGGTCAGACGCTCTATCGGGAGACCTACGATCCGAACGTCACACCGGAAGAGTTCACGGCGTTCGTCCAGGTCGGCAAGCTCCACAAGCGCGAGCGTGTCGAGCTGACGCTCGGCGACGTCTTGCAGGAGGACCTGTGGTGGTGGGACAACGCCGGCAACAGCATCGTTCGCTGGACCGGTAGCGACTTCGTGAGGGTCGCTGCGTGGAGCGAGTCGGAACGCCGCTTCGTGCGGATCGACCCAGCGCAGTCGATCACCGGGAACTTCCAGCCGATGCAGTGGATCCACTTCTGGTCCGATGCGCGCGGCGATCTCAACGTCGTCTGGCCGGAGCAAGGTGCGCCGAACAACGTCACTGCGGTCACCGCGTGGCAGGACTCGGTCGTCAACGGCGACTCACCGGAGCTCGCGAACGGCGACATGTCGTTGCTCGGCTATTTCCAGGCACCGCGTCCATTGTGCACGCAGTCGCAGGCCAACTTCGTCGAGGGCGCATCGCCGTTCTTCCCGGAGGTCTACGAGCCGCAGAACGGACATGCCTACACGTTCCGCAAGTCGGACCTGATGCTGCTGCAGGGCGGTGAGCCCGTGTGCTTCGCCAACGGCGTCGACCCGTCGAACGGACCGAGCGAGCGCGGCGTGTGGAGCGGGCCACTCGTGACCGAGCAGCCGACGCAGGTCTGGGAGATCCACCAGGCGGCGGTGTCGTACTCGTGGGAGTACGGGGTCCAGGACTGGAACCAGTACCGGACCGTGAAGGACTCCGAGGGCGCGTTCGTGACGTTCGACGAGCCACTGGTGATCGAGTACCAGCACGACGATCCGTCGAACGCGCGGATGCACGGCAAGATCTTCCGCCTCGAGTACCAGGGCTTCGGGGAACTCCACGGCCTGCCCTACGAGGAGCGCGAGAGCGGTCGCTGGTATCCGCTGATCACGATCCCGACCGGCTCGATCGCGACCCATGCCGAGGTGTCGTTCCGCGTGAAGATCCTCGAGGGCGAGCAGCACATGCGCGAGGTGCAGAACCCGCTGCAGGTGATCCAGGAGCAGGGCCTCGACCTCGACACGACGCTGACGCCGCCCGCCGACGTCTACGAGAACCCGGCGATCGGCGCCGCGCCGACGATCGCGACGCCGCCGCTGTTCGTCGGTGGCGAGAAGCAGATCGTGTCGGCGAACTGACACGTCGCGGCTCGTCGAGCACCGTGGGCACGAGCCGGTCAGGGCATCTGTCCCGCGAGGGTCGTCATGCCAGCAACGGTCGGACGACCTCGCCGTGGACGTCCGTGAGGCGGAAGCGGCGGCCCTGGAACAGGAACGTCAGCCGCTCGTGGTCGATGCCGAGCAGGTGCAGGACGGTCGCCTGGAGGTCGTGCACGTGCACCGGATCGCGGACGACGTCGTAGCCGAACTCGCAGGTCTCGCCGTGCACGTGGCCCGTGCGCACGCCGCCGCCGGCGAGCCAGACCGTGAAACAACGCGGGTGGTGGTCGCGGCCGTACGCGGTCCCGGTGAGCCGACCCTGACAGTAGGCGGTGCGACCGAACTCGCCGCCCCACACGACCAGCGTGTCGTCGAGCAGGCCGCGGCGCTTCAGGTCGAGCACGAGTGCTGCCGAGGCACGGTCGGTCTCCTGGCATTGCGTGCGGATCCCGGCCGGCAGGTCGCCGTGCTGGTCCCAGCCGCGGTGGAACAGCTGCACGCAGCGCACGCCGCGCTCGACCAGGCGGCGGGCCAGGAGGCAGTTCGCGGCGAAGGTACCGGGCCGTCGTGCGTCGTCGCCGTAGAGCGAGAAGGTCGATTCCGGTTCGGACGCGAGGTCGGCGACCTCCGGCACGGAGCGCTGCATGCGGTAGGCGAGCTCCTGCTGCGCGATGCGCTCCGCGATCGCGGGGTCGGCGTCGAGTCCGAATTCGTGCTGCTGCAGTGCGCGGGCGGTGTCGAGCAGCCGGCGGCGGCGATCGCGGTCGACGCCTGGCGGATCGTCGAGATAGAGGACCGGGTCGGCGCCGCCGCGAAGCTGCACGCCCTGGTGGCGCGACGGCAGGAAGCCGGAGCCCCACAGTCGCGAGTAGATCGGTTGGCCGCCTTTGCCCTGCGTCACCAGCACGCAGTAGCTCGGCAGGTCGGGATTGCGGGTGCCGAGGCCGTAGTCGAGCCACGCGCCGATCGAAGGCCGGCCCGCCAGCTCGGCGCCGGTCTGCACGAAGGTGATCGCTGGGTCGTGGTTGATCGCCTGGGTGTGCACCGAGCGCACGATGCACAGGTCGTCGACGATGCGGGCGGTCCACGGCAGGAGCTCGCTGACCCACGCGCCACATCGACCGTGCTGGGCGAACCGGAACACCGACCGTGCCAGGGGCAGGTGGGCCTGGTTCGCGGACATCGCGGTCAGCCGCTGGCCCCTGCGTACGGAGTCCGGCAGGTCCTCGCCGTGGCGTGCGTCGAGCGTCGGCTTCGGATCGAACGTCTCGAGCTGCGAGGGACCGCCGCTCATGAACAGCCAGATCAATGCGCGTGCGCGCGGACGATGGTGCTCCGGCGCGGGCTCACCGACGAGCCTCGGTGTGCCCAGAGCACCGGCGGCGAGCGAGGTCGCGGTCGAGCCGAGGAAGTCGCGGCGAGAGGGTTCCATCGCGTCGCTGATGTAAAAATCGTACGCGGTACCGATCGGAAGTCAGCGGAGGGTCTGGGGGGCGGAGAGGGAGAGGAGCGTGGAGGCCAGGGCGGTGGCGGTGGCGAGGTCGAGGGGGTCGAGGTCGGCGGGGATGGGGAGGTCGCCGGCCGCGAGGAGAGCGGTGGCGCCGGTCGGGGTGGCGGCGAACGCGGAGCGCTCGGTGTCCCACGCGGCGGTGAGCATCGCGAGCTCGGCGGTGTCGGGGTGGTGCGAGGTCACCAGGCGGAACATCAGCGTGACGCGCGCGGTCGTGTCGGGACCACCCTCGCGGAGCGCGCGCGTCGCGAGTGCCTGCGCGGCGTCGACGTATTGCGGGTCGTTCCACAGCAGCAGCGTCTGCAGCGGCGTCGTCGTGCTCTCGCGCCGGACCACGCAGACGTCCCGCTCATTGGCGTCGAGCAGCGTCATCCCCGGTGGTGCGGACGTGCGCTTCCAATACGTGTAGAGACTGCGGCGGCGGGAGGCTTCGCCCGGCGTCCGCACGTAGGTCGCACCCGACTTCTCGCGCCACAGGCCGTCGGGTTGCCAGGGGCGGACCGGCGGGCCACCGATCTGCTCGACGAGCGCGCCACCGACGAACAGCGCGGAGTCGCGGATGACCTCGGCGCGCAGGCGGAACCGCGGGCCGCGCGCCAGCAGCTCGTTGGCGGGGTCACGGGAGCGCGCGGCGGCATCGCAGGCGGACGACTGCTGCCAGGTCGCCGAGGTGAGGATCAGCCGGTGCAGAGCGCGCTGGTCCCAGCCGGAGTCGACGAACCACCGCGCGAGCCAGTCGAGCAGGTCCGGGTATTCCGGTCGTGCGCCCTGGCAGCCGAAGTCCTCCGGCGTCGCGACCAGCCCACGGCCGAAGTGCATCGCCCAGATCCGGTTGACGGCGACCCGCGCGGTCAGCGGGTGGTCGGGCGCGGTGAGCCAGCGGGCGAGCGCGAGGCGGTCGACGCGCTCGCCCACTGGTAGCGGCGGCAATGCCGCCGGTGTGCCGGGCTCGACCGGCTCGCCGGGCGCGTCGTAGCGACCCCGCAGCAGCACGTGCGCCGTGCGGGGCTCCGGCAGCTCGGCCATCGTCATGATCGCCCGGATGGCATCGACCACGCCGCTCCGCGCACGGCGGGCGGCGTTCAGCTCGGCGACGAGCCGGGTGCGCTCGGGACGGCTCGCCGTGAAGACGAGCGCGAGCTGTCGTCGTGCGTCTCCACCAGCGTGCCGCCGTCGCCACAGCGCCGCCCAGCTCCCCGGCGCCGCGAGCTCGGCGACTTCGGGTTCGGCCAGCTCCCGGTCGAACACCTGCAGCTCGTCGACGGTGCCGCCGCGCAAGCCGCGATCGCGGAAGCGTGCGCCGATGGTGAGTGCGTTCGCGCCGCCGCCCTGGATCGTGCGGACCAGGTGGTCCCGGACGATCTCGACCGGCGCGCGCTGCCCGTCGACCCAGATCCGCAGACCGGCGGCGCGCCCCGAGCCGTCGTAGCTGACGGCGACGTGCGACCAGCTTCCGACCGGCAGTGGTTCGGCGGCCCGCACGCGGATCGCGTCACCCGGCCAGAAGTGGATCAGCGCCGCGCTCGGGCGGCCTTCCTCGAGCAGCAGCTCGTAGCCGCGGCTGCCGGCATCGGTCCAGGCGCGCGACCGGTGCCAGACGACCGCGCGTTCGTGCCGCTCCGCCGGTCGCAGCCACAGCGCGATCGTGAACGGGTCGTCGCGCGTGAAGTCGGCGACGCCGGGGAACGTCAGCGCGGTCTCGCCGTCGAGCTCCAACGCATTGCCGACCCGACCGGGCGCGCGTGCCGCTCCGGCATCGGCACGGCCGGCGGCCTGGCTGCTGCCGCCATTGGCGAGCTCGCCCTTCGGTCCGAGCTCCTCGAACGAGAAGCTGCCGACCGGCGGCTCGAGCACGGGTGGCACTTCCTGCTCGAGCCAGCCCTCGAATGCTGCCGCGGTAGCGGCGCCGACCTGCGCGTCCCACGCGGCCAGCGCTGCCTCGGCGGCCGCGACGCGTGTGGTCGCGGCCGCGAGGGCCTGCTGTTGTTCGGGCGTCGGCAGGTCGAGCACCGGAGTCGGGACCGCATCGGTGAAATGCGAGTAGAGCCCGCTCTCGTCGATGTCGTCGAAGAACGCGAACAGCCGGTAGTAGTCGCGCTGCGACAGCGGATCGAACTTGTGGTCGTGGCAGCGCGCGCACTCGACCGTCAGGCCGAGGAAGGCCGTACCGAACGTGTTGACGCGGTCGGCGACGTAGTCGACCCGAAACTCCTCCTCGACGCTGCCGCCCTCGTTCGTCTGGCGGTGCAGCCGATTGAAGCACGTCGCGAGCCGCGTCTCGGTGGTCGCATCCGGCAGCAGGTCGCCAGCGAGCTGCCAGGTGACGAAACGGTCGTAGGGCAGATTGTCGGCGAACGCCCGGATGACCCAGTCGCGCCACGGCCAGACCTCGCGGTGCACGTCGCTCTGGTAGCCGTAGGTGTCCGCGTAGCGCGCGGCGTCGAGCCAGTACGACGCCATGTGCTCGGCGTGACGCGGGGAGGCGAGCAGCGCATCGACGGCTCGCTCGAACGCCGCCGGGCTCGGCTCGCGGAGGAATGCGTCGAGGTCGGCGAGGTCGGGCGGCAGCCCCGTCAGCGTCAGGTGCGCGCGGCGCAGCAACGTCGCCGGGTCGGCCGGCGGCGCGGATGCGATGCCGAGCTCCCGCAGCCGGGCCCGGACGAAGCGATCGATCGGGTGGGTGGCGTCGGCGGTCGCCGCGGGCAACGGCACCGCTGCGGGCAGCCGCTGGAACGACCAATGCTCGCCACCGTCCGGCGCTGACGCGGCGCGGACCTGGGCGGTCGCCGCCCCGGTGCCGGCCACGACCAGTGCGGCGAGGAGCGCGGCGGGCGAGGGGACCGGTATCATCCGCGCGCAGGATAGCGACTCATCGCGATGGCGTCGCCGCGGGTTCTGGCATGCGGATCGCCCACAGACACGCGAGGCCGATCGCGATCTGCACGCACTGTGCGAGCAGCGCGGGCTTCACACCGGCGACGTCGGCGATCGCTCCGTAGCTCACCGCACCGAGCACCGACAGCTTGGTGGTGATGCCGTAGAGGCCGATGTGCTCGGCGAGCCGCTCGCGCGGCGCGAGCTCCAGCAGCACCTTGCGGCCGGCCGTCTTGACACCGGCCATGCCGAACGCCCCGCCGAACACCATCGTCGCCGCGAACCAGCCGGCGTGGATGCCGCCGAACGCGACGCCTCCGACCAGCGCGAGGCCGAGCACCACGCCGGCGATGCGCATCGTGCCGAGCGCCGACCAGCGGTCGGCCAGCGCGCCGAGCGCGATGCCGAACAGCAGTGCGCCGACGTTCAGCGCGGCGCCGAGGGTCCCGAGGAACGCCGTGAGCTTCGGTTCCTGGCCCGGCGTCGGCTCGAACCGCAGCCCGAACACGTCGAGCCCGGATGCCACGAACATCTCGTGGAACACGGTGGTCGTGTAGTCGGCGAAGAACAATGCGGCCGTCCAGATGACGTCGGTCAGGAAGAAGTTGCCGAGCAGGAACAGCAGCAGTGGACGGTGCCGAGGTAACCCGCGCAGGGTCGCCAGCACGTCGCGTAGCGCGTCGCCGGCGAGCGTCGCGGCCGATGCCCGGCGTTCGATTCGTCGCCGGTCGCGCACGGCGACGAGGCACGGCAGCGTGAGCGCGAGGAACGCGATGGCGCCGACGCGCATCGCGTGCGGGGCGTGGAGCCCGGCGCCGAACAGCGCGAGCGACCCCGCCGTCAGGATCGTGCCGGCGAAGCCCAGGCCGACGCCGAGTCCGCTGACGAGCCCGGCCCGGCGCAGCGGCGTGATCGACGGGAGCAGCGCGTCGTAGAACACCAACGCAGCCTGGTAGGCGACATTGGCCAATGCGAACCAGGCGAGCACCTGCGTGGCCGTCGACGGCAGGGTCATCGCCGCCATCGCGCCGACTGCGATCAGCGTGGCGGCGATCAGCAACGGCCGCGTCCAGCGCGTCCGGTCGCACAGCGCACCGAGCACGGGCACCATCAGGCCCGCGACGACCATCGACGCGGTCTGCGTCGCCCCGAACGCGGTGCGGCTCGCGCCGAGGTGGTCGACGAGCCAGGGCGCCAGCAGGAACGTGACCGACGCCGAGTAGATCGAATTGCCGGTGTCGTAGAGCACCCAGGCGGCGGCGCCGGGGCGATCGACGCGGTCGACGACGTCGCGCTGCATCCGCGCAGTGTGGCGGGCCACGCCGCGCGGCGCGAGGCGTCAGCCCTGCTTGCCGCCGCTCGGCGGGTTGCCTGCCGGCTCGCCGGTCGTCGCGGGCTCGTTCTCCGCGGAGGGGGCCGGCGGCCTGATCTCGAGCACGAGGTCGTCGAGCACGACGATCAGCCGCGTCGACAGCGCGACGCACGCGCGCAGGTCCTCCCGCGCGGCGACCAGGTCGAAGTACTCCGGCGAGAACGCCTCGACGACGCGCTTCTTCTCGGCCATCGACCCGGCGTCGTAGGTGCGGTCGGTCCACACCCCCTCGCGCAGCAGGAACACGCGGTCGCCGATGCGGCGTGAGAACAGGTCGAGCAGCTTCGACTCGTCCCGGCGTGCTCCGCTCATCAGTTGCGCGAGCCACACGCTGTCGTCGACGGCCTTCGTACCGCTGCGGGCGCCGAGTCCCTGCAGCTCCTGTGCGGATTGCAGCATCTCGCGCGCGACCTCCGCCGCGAGCGCCTTGGCAGCCTCGTCGGTCGCGTCGCGCGGCAGCACGCCCGCGGCCCGCAGCCGCTCGGCGATCGTGCCGAGCACCGCCTCGCGGTCCTGCCGGCGCCCAGCGCCGAGGTAGAACTCGTCGTCGCGGAGCACGATGCCGCCGCCGGTGGTCGGGCCGGCCGCAGTGCCGGGGCCGGCCGGGCCGGCCGGTCCGGGGGTCGCCGGTCCGGCCGGTCCGGGGTGCACGCCAGCGGGCGTCGACGGACCGCCGGGCCCGGGTGGCTGGACGTCGCCGGGTCCGCGGTAGGTGCCGCCGGGATGACCGCCGCGCCGCGCCGGGACACTGCCGCCGCCGCCGGGTGACGGGATCGGGCCAGCGAGGCCTTCCTCGACGATCAGGTGCGACGTGAACGGTGTGACGATCCGGTACTCGGTCCCGAGCGCCTTCACTTCGTCGACCAGCTCCCGGTCCTGCCCGTTCAGCCGGATCGCGTCGAGCAACGTCGCCACGCGGCGCTCGGCCCACAGCACCGGCACGAAGTCGTTGCGTTGGTCGGCGGCGGCGAAGTCGGCCTCGTAGACGTACTCGCGGGCCACTCCCTGCATCCTGCCGCACAGCCGGATCGCGAAGTGGCCGGGCTTCGCGTAGCGCCCGGCGACCAGCAGACGGCTGCCGACGAACAGGTCGGGCAGCTTCGCGGGCACCATGCGGGACACCTCGGCGCCGTCGATCTGGAGCGTCAGATCGGTGAGCACCGGACTCGACAGCTTGTCGAACAGGTCGCTCGCCTTCTCCTCGATGTTCTCGCCGGGCCGCACGTATTGGCGTGTTCCGCGGGTCTCGTCGGCGAGTCGGTCGAGCAGCACCGCGTCCAGATCGTGGCCGACGCCGAGCACGAAGATGCGCGCGTCGATGTCGCCGAGCGTCTTGCGGGCGATGCCGGTCAGCTCCGTCGGGTCCTTGGTGCCGACCGACGGCAGGCCGTCGGTCGCGAGGACGACGATCGGCACGTGCGCTCCGGCGGGACCGCGGTCCGGCGCGCAGCTCTCCAATGCGCTGGCGAAGTTCGTCCCACCGGCGGCCTCGATGCGCTCGATGCGCTGCAGGGCGTCGGCGACGCGTTCGGCATCGGCCGGCTGCGTCCCGCCGAAGAAGCTGCGCGCCTCGGTCGAGAAGGTCACGATGTCGAAGCGGTCCGTCGGCCGCAGCGAGGCGACGAATTGCCGCAATGCAGCTTTCGCCTGCTCGATCTTCTCGCCCTTCATCGAGCCCGACGTGTCGACCACGAACACGATCGACCGATCGAGCACCTGCTGATCCGGCCAGGTGCGCTTCGGCGACAGCAGCAGGACGAAATGGCCGTCGTCGGTGCCGCGTCGGAAGGTGAGTGCGTGCAGACCGAACTCGGCCTCGGACAGGCCGTAGAGCAATGCCAGCGGCTCGGTGCGGAGCGCGTTGCCGGGTAGCTCGCAGGACGCTCGCACGTGGTGGTCGTCGGGACGCAGGATCTCGATACCGGGCGTCGGGGCGAGCACGTTGCGGATCGGGCGCGACGACTCGATCGCGACGTCGAGCACCACCAGCGCGGGGGTCGCGCCGTCCGGTCCGCAGGTCGCGGCCGGGAAGCTCCAGCGCGCGAGGTCGCCGAGCTCGGGCAGGACCTGGCGCCAGCCGATCTCGATCTTCGCCTCGCCGCGGGCCGGGATCGGGAACAGCCGCGCCCGTAGGCAGCCGCGCCCGAAGTGCTCGAGCAGCGCGGGGTCGCGCTTCCGACGCACGATCTGCTCGTAGACGCCGCGTGCCTGGGCGGCGTCGAGCACCTCGCCGCGTGCCTCGACGCCGTCGATCGTCGTCTCCAGATGGTCGGCGACGGCGCCCTCGGGCAGCGGCAGGACCCAGTCCGCCTCGGCGATGCGGGCGGCCGGGTTGCGCACGGTCAGCGTCAGGCGCGTCGACGCGATGCCGTCGACGACGCGCACCTGCAGATCGCAGCGCGTCGTCTCGAGTCCCTGGGCGCGGACCCCGGCAGGGGCGAGGAAGATCGCGGTCGCCAGTGCGAGTGCGAGCGCGGGCCGAACGTGTGAGGGTCTCATGGTGTCGGTGCCGAGGGCAACGGCCGGACCGCGGGGTGCGGTTGGCGCCGGTGTCGCCGGTCGTGGACGCCGGGTTACGCCGGCGTGACGACTGGCCGCTCACCCGCGGGCCCCGGGGCGTCCGTGACCTCGATCCGTACGCCGGTTACAACGGATCGCGCGTCCGAGCGCGCCGATCATGCCGAGACCACTGCCCGTGCTGTTCGCTGCGGCCCTGCTGCTGCCGTCGTTCTCCGGACTGCCGGCCCAGACCTGGGAGGAGGCGCTGGCGAAGTACCAGACGTGGAAGGAGCGCCCGTCGCTCTACAAGCGGACGCTCGGACGGCTGGCACTGGCCGAGACGCGCGATCCGCGCGCGCTGCCGCTGCTGATCCGCGACTACGCGAAGCCCGAGTATCCCGAGGGGCCGGTCCGCTACCTCGTCGCGCAGATCGCGATGGACGCCTTCAAGGGCAACGCGGACGCGCTGCTGCTCGCCGACTGGCGCAAGCAGCAGGACGACGCCGACGATGCCTGGCTGTGGTTCCAGACGCAGCGCTACACGGCCGATCGGGACTTCGAGGCGCTGCGTCAGGTCATCACCGGCCGCGGCGATCCATACCTGCGGGCCGCGACCTTCGAGGCGCTCTCCGATCGGGTCGCGAACGTCGATGCTCCCGACGGGCTCGCCGAGCTGTGCTTGCGCATCCTCACCGAGCCGCCACGTCGCGACAACGAGCGCGCGCTGATGATCGAGTGCGTCGGCCGCGTGCTCATTTCGATGAAGACTCGCGTTCGCAGCGATCCGTGGCACACGGTCGCGCTCGCGCTGATCGAGCAGCTCGACCTCGAGGAGACGCCACAGCGGACCAAGGTGGTGATCTCGCGACAGCTCGCGCAGGTGTTCGGCGTCACCAACCTCGGCCTCGAATCGCAGTGGTGGCGCAGCGAGCTCGAGCGCACGCCGAGCCGGCCGCAGGGCGAGGGGCGGACGACGACCGTCCCGTTCTTCTCGGTCCGCACCTTCGGCTACCGCTTCGTCTACGTGATCGACGCGAGCGACTCGATGCTGCGGCGCATCACGGACAACGAGAAGCGCGAGCTCGGGCCGACGACCGGCGGAGAGGGTGGGAACAAGCCCGCGCCGGGTGATACCGGCTTCGTGCCGGGCGCAGCGGACATCGACTGGAGCCGCGTCGTCACGCGTTTCGACGCCGCACGCGAGTACCTGCGGCTGTCGCTGCTCAGCCTCAACGAGGACCACGAGTTCGCGGTGCTGCTGTTCGGCGACGAGGCCACGCCGCTCGACGCGACGCCCAAGCTGGTCCGCGCGACCAAGGCGAAGGTCCGCGCCGCGCTCGCGGAGCTCGACCGAATCCGGCCCGGCCCGCCGGTCGAGAGCCGACCCGACGGCGTGCTGCGCGGCAAGACGAACCTGCACGGCGGCATCGCGGCGGCGTTCCGCATGACCGGTACCGGCCTGGTGCGCGATGCCGAGTACGTCGATGCCAAGGCGCTGTTCGACGGCTGCGACACCGTGTTCCTGCTGTCCGATGGCGCGCCGTCCTGGGACGACTACGCCGAGAAGGACGCCCGCGACCCCGAGGACCAGGCCGGCGATCCCGAGATGGGCATCCGCTACGAGAACGTCCCGACGCTGATCTTCCAGGGCCCGTACGCCCACCCGCCGTACCGGTTCCTGGTCGAGGACGTGCGGCGCATGAATCTGTTCCGTCGTGCCGAAATCCACTGCGTCGGCATCGGCGAGGCGAACCACGGGCTGCTCGAGGCGATCGCTGCGGTCGGCGGCGGGCAGGCGATCCGCGTCGAGAGCCGGTGACGGGCCGACCGCGTCGGGAAGCGGGCCGTGGGCGTCGCGATTCCGGGACGCGTCGCCCGGCCCGGGCGCGGAACCCCGGGACTCCGGCCCCGGCGAGATAAGCTGCCGGGGTAGTGATGAGTGAACCCCAAGGCGAACCGCTGCGCCCCGTCCCCGACGACGAAGTGGCTCGTCTGATCCGGCTTCAGGACCCTCGAGGTTTGCGCATCCTGCTCGACACGCACGCCCCCCGCGTCAAGTGGTTGCTCCGCAGCGAGTTCCACGACGTCTTCCGCAACGAGGACATCGAGGACGCGCTCGCCGAGGGCTGCCAGCTCGCGTGGCGCTCGATCGGCAGCTTCGACCCGCGTCGCGCGCCGCTGCGCGCGTGGTTCTTCGTCATCTGCCGCAACGCTGCACGGAAGATGCTGCGTTCGCGGCGTCGTTCCCCTGCGGGGGCGCAGGTCGACGACTGGGACGGGGTGACGCGCGCCGAGCCGGGGAGCGATGGCCGGGATCCGCTCGAGGAGGGCGATGGTGCGGGGCAGCGGTCGGGTTGGCTGACTGCGCTCTACGAGTGCATCGAGCGGCTCGGGCGGCTGATGCGCGCCATCGTCGAAGCGGACCTCCGGTCGCCGACCGGCACCGCGCCAGCGGACGATCTGGTCGCCGAGCTCCGCTCCTCGCGGGGCTCGGTCTACACCGCGCGGTCCAAGGCGCGCCTCCGCCTGCGCGATTGCATGACCGCCAAGGGGCACGATTTCGGTGGGCCGCCAGACCGAGCCGGTCGAGGTTCGCCGGGTGACGAGGATCCGTCGGAGTCAGCAGAAGGAGGACGACGATGACGCGCGGGGAGAACCCTGGGCGCGGGTCGGAGCCGGACGGGACCGGCTTCGAAGCCGTCGTGCGGCGCGTGCGGGCCGAGGAGCGGCACCTGCCGATCACGTTCGCGGAGGCTGAGCGACGGCTGCGGCTCGCCGCCGGCGAGCTGCCCATCGAGCCGGCTGCCCGCGACGCGCTCGTCGACCGGGTCGTGCGGGGCGGCCGCGGGACCGGGTTCGGCGGGTTGCTGCGGCTCGATCGACGGCGCCTCACCTACGGCGTGTGCGCGGCGGCCGCGGTCGCGACGATCACCGTCGCGGTCCGGCTGTGGCCGGAGCGCCGCGATCCGAAGCACACGCTCGGTCTCGGCACCGCGCTGCTGACGCTCGACGATCCCGGCGCCGCGCCGGAGCTGCGGCAGAACGCGATGCTGAACGTCGCGAGCGTCGCGATGGACGCCGCGAACCTGCTGGTCGCCGAGAGTGGCGCGGCCACGCCGAGCGGCAGCCAGGCGAGCTTCGCGATCGCCTACCTGCGCTCGGTCCTGCGCGAGGGCACGGCCGCGCGGCCGGTGGCGAACGACGACCTCGACGACCCGGACGGCGGCGTGCTGCTCGCGCGCGACCTGCTGAGCGAGGCCCAGGTGTCCCCGAGCGAGCGCGGCGTGGTGATCGCCGCGCTGACGGCGGTCGCCTCGCAGGCGATCCGCAGCCTGGTCGATGCGGCCGCGCTGACGCCGGAGCTCGCGGTCACCCAGCAGGCCTACCGGGCCCGGCTCGACCGTCTACTCCGCCCGCGCTGACTCGGCGCTCGGCGGCGCGGCGGGCAGCGGCGATCCACCGCCTGGGGGCGTCTCACCGGGCGGCGGCTCCTCGCCGGGCAGGATCCCGCGGCTGACGCTCGGGCCGGACGGCCCGGTGAAGTGCGCGCCGATCCAGTACGGGTCGTCCGGGACCGTCCATCTCGCGGAGCCGGTGCCCGAGTCGTCGAGCCTGATCTCGACGCTGCTCGACCGCGGGTTCACGAACGAGCCGTTGTCGATCTCGATCGTCACGGTCTCCCCCGCCTTCGACGGGTCGGAGAACGTGATCACGGCGTCGTCACCGGCGACGAGTACCCCTGGGTTGACGGTGAGCTGTCCCTGCGCGGTCAGCGGCTGGAACGAGCCCGTGAGCGCGATCGCGGCGACCGCGAACAGGCTGCGAATCGACATCTGGTTTCCTTGCCTCCCCCCGAACCGGATGGGTTGTGTGTGGCGCGCTGTCGCGCGCGACGAGGGGATCGGCAGACGCTGCTGCGTAACTGCACATGCGTCGTCTTCCGCAACGGTCCGGCGTCGCAGCGGTGGCACGCAGCTGTCGATGTCGTCGACAGGTCGAGCGGTGCGTCCCGGTCGGAGAATGGGCCCTGGAGCCGGATTCCGTCCGGGGTCCTCCGCGGGAGGTGAGGTGGCTGGATAGATGAGATGGCGGGGGTTCTCGCCGTGGTGCGGATCTCGGTGCCGGTCCGCGCCAGCTGTTCAGCCCTGCAGGGACCTCGATGGACGACACGGAACCGGATGTCCGGGTGGCAGAGTTCGGCGGCTTCGTCGAGCAGGGGCTGCTCGCGGACGCGGTCGTCGGGTCGTTCGTCCTCGACTGGTGCGGGCCGCTGCGCGGCACGCGTGCGCTGACGCTGGGCAGTGCGTCGGCGCACCTGGCGACCCGGCTGCTCGGGCGCGGCGCGGCGCACGTCGAGCATGTCGATCTGCTCGCCGCGACCGGCGACGCGAGGACCGCGGGCGATCGGCCCGGGCGCCTCGCCGCGGACGCCGCGGGGCGGGCGATCCGGCTGCTGGCCCGGATCGCCGACGCGTCGGTCGACATCGCGGTCGGCTTCTGTCCGTTCACCGAGCTCACCTCGGACGGCCTCGCGGCGGTCTTGCGCGAGATCGCGCGCGTGCTGCGGCCGGGTGGCCGGCTGCTGTTCGTCGAGCCGCACCCGGCGCTCGCCTTCCTCGGGCGCGACGTGCGCAGCTGCATGTTCGACACCGGCACGCACGGCTGGTTCAGCGCGCGCGATCGGGTCGTCGCCGGCAGGCTCCGCCTGCCCGACGGCGAGCGGCTCGCGATCCGCTACGTCCAGAAGAGCTTCGGCGACTATCTCTGCGCGCTGCGCGACGCTGGCTTCCGCGAGACCCCCGATACGCTCGAGCTCGGCTTCGAGAACGCCCGGCCCGGGACGCGGACGACTGCGGTCGCAGCCGAGGGCCAGCCACCCGTCGACGATCGCGCCGAGCGGCGGATCGATCCCTCGAACGATCGTCCGATTCATCTGCTGATGCGCGTCCGGCGTCCGAGCGAGGGGCCCCGCCCGGACGCGTGACGGCAGCCCGGCTCGATGCGGCGCTCTGCGCGCGCCGCGGACAGGTGGGTGTCGCCCAGGAGGGACAGCCACCGGGCGACCGCGCTGCTTATGGTGGCGATCCGACGCCCATCGACCGCCGGCACGATCATTGGTGCCGCGTCAGGCGCCCCGAACCCCTCCTCGGTCGCGACATGCAATACGACACCCTCGCCGCGCCGGTGTGCGCGTCGTTGGCGCTCATGTGCCTCGGCGGGCAGGCGCTCTGCCAGGACGTCCGCTGGAATCTCGGCTCGCGCGACGCTGCGCTCTACGAGCGCACCTACGAGCTGCGCGTCATCGAGCCGGAGGAAGGCGGCCCGGATCACTGGCGGCCGCGGCTCGTGCGCGAGCACAATCCTCCGCTCGTGCTGGGCTCGAGTCTCGCGGCCGATGGCCGCTCGTGCAGAACGGAGATCCCGGGCGTGCGGATGATCGCCAGCGCCGTGGCGTTCGATCTCCGCCGCGCCGGTCACGGCGGCGCGCTACGCATGCTGATCCCGCAGAACAACGAGCTGCGCACGACCCGGTTGAAGCTCGAATACGGCCGCGAGGCGCGGGACGGCACCCAGCGTATCCGCGGGCGGCTCGAGCCCGAACCGGACGGGGACGTCGACGTCTGGACGGTCGACGGTCAGGCGACGATCCGCGGCACGCTCGACATCACCCGGCGCATCGATCGCGGGGCCGGGAACGTCGCCGGTTTCGAGAGCGTGCTCGCGCTGAGCTGGATCGACCACCGCGAAGGCGTCCGCGCGCAGCTCGAGCTGTGCGAGACCTGGACGCTCTCGGAGATCGTCCACGCCGACGACGCCACGGTGCGGGAGCGCGCGGGCCGCGCGGTGAGCGGTGCGCGCGACGCGCTGCTCGCGGAGCTCCGCCGGACCGACTCCTCGCTGTGGCGCAGTCCGACCGCGACCGACTTCGATCGGCTGTGGACCAGCCAGGCCGAGCTCGCGGAGGTCGTCCGGACCCTGCTCGAGCTCGGTGTCGATCCCGGCGAGCCAGCGCTCGCGACCGCGCTGCGGATCCTGCGCTCTACGGAGCCGGCGGGCGACTTCGCCCGCTGTGCGGCGATCCGCGCGATCGCGCAATCGACACGGCCGCCGGGCGAGCGTCAGGAGCTGGCGATCGGGGTGCGGCCGCGCCCGGACGTGCGACCCGCCATCGACGACGATCGTGCGTTGCTGGCGCGGTGGACACAGGGGGTGATCGACGCGATGGGCAGCGAGGCCCCGGACGGGATCGTGTGGCGGGTCCCCGGCTCACCCACGGAGACCGACGTCGATCGAGCGCTCGACGCCGTGCGTGCGCTGGATGCCGCGCGCCTCGCCGGGGTCGTGGTGCCGGTCGAGGTGTGGAAGCGGGCCGCGCGCCATTGGCTCGCGACGGCGCGGCCGGCGGCGGACGGTGTCGCGGTCTCGCTGCGCATCGTGGCGCCCGACGGCCAGGTCGGGCAGGGCTCGATCGTGCCGCTCGGCTGGCCGACGTGGGGCGGGCGCGATTGCGACGGCACGACGACGGCCGCCGCCCTGGACGCGCTGGTCCGCTGTCGCGACGCGCTGGACGCGGCCGGGGCGCGCGAGGCGCAGGCGGTCGACGAGGTCGAGCAGGGTATCGACGGCGCGCTCGCGTGGCTGCAGGAGCATTGGACCCCGCTCTACAACCCGGGACCGCCGTTCTACTTCGCCAGCTACCGCGCGGCGTGGTTCGAGCGACTTGCCGCCGGCCTCGAGCGAGCGCAGATCCGGATCCTCGGTGACCGTGACTGGTACTTCGAGGTCGCCTTGGTCGGCATCGGGCTGCAGTACCCAGACGGAGCCAGTTGGGCTGGCGTGCACGACACCTGTCGCATGCTGCGGGTGCTGCGCGGCGAGCTGCCGGGTCCCGCGACCGGCCGGCGCTGACGCCTGGCCGGTGGTCGGCTGGCGTCGGCTACGCTCGCGCGGGTGATGAGACCATTCACCCCGGCCATCCGCGCGGTCGCCAGCGTCCTCGTCATCGCCTGCGGCAGTGCCCAGCAGGACTCCGCGCGCAAGGAGCTGCCGGTCGCGCCGGGCTTCCGCGGCATCTGGTATTCCAATCAGCCGACCGGCGACGAGCACCGCTACAAGTACTCCGGCGGCTTCGGCACCTACCCGCAGCAGCACGTGCCGATCGCCGCCTACGACCCGGTGACGAACCGCACGTGGCTCGTCCTGGGAGGCACCGACGAGGCGGGCGAGCTGCTGCATCTGGTCGCGTGGCTCGACCACGACACGTTCACGTTGTCGCGGCCGCGCATCCTGCTGCGCAAGGGGACGACGGACGCCCACGACAATCCGACGCTGGCGCTCGACCCTGCGGGGCGACTCTACGTGTTCTCCAACAGCCACGGCACCGCGCGCCCGTCATTCGTCCATCGCAGCGGCGAGCCCGCCGAGCTCGACCGGTTCACGCGGACGTGGACGACGAACTTCTCCTACGGACAGCCGTGGTGGATCGACGCGCACGGGCTCGTGCTGCTGCACACGCTCTATCGCGACGGCCGGCGCCTGCTGCACCTCGCGACCAGCCCCGATGGCGTCGAATGGAGCGAGCCGACGCCGTTCGCGGTGATGGATCGCGGCCACTACCAGGTGAGCTGGAGCGACGGCCGGCGTATCGCGACGGCGTTCGACCGGCACCCCGAGCAGGGTGGCCTGAATGCGCGGACCGATCTCCACTACGCCGAGAGCCGCGACGGCGGCATCACGTGGACGACCGCGGCGGGCGCGGAGCTATCGCTGCCGTTGCGCGATCCGCGCGGCCCGTCGCTCGTCGAGGCGTTCTCCGACCGCCGGCTGCTCGTCTATCTGAAGGACGTCGCGTTCGATGTCGATGGCAGTCCTATCGTGTTGTTCGCGACGGTTCGCGATTGGCGGCCGGGACCGGCCGGAGGCCCGCGCCGGCTAGCGACCGCGCGCTTCGACCGCGACCGCTGGGTGCTGCGGGACGGTCCCGAGATCGACCACGCCTACGACCACGGCTCGCTGCTGGTCGACCCGGATGGCGACTGGCGGTTGATTGCACCGACTGGCCCCGGACCGCGTCCGTGGGCGACCGGAGGAGAGATCGAGCTGTGGCGCAGCGGCGACCGTGGCGCGAGCTGGGAGCGTGTGCGCTCGCTGACGCCGTGCCCGGGGGCGAACCACACCTACGTGCGCAAGGTCTGGAACGCACACCCGGATTGCGAGGTCGTGTGGGCCGACGGCGATCCCCTCGCACCATCGCCGAGCCGGTTCTGGTTCGCGACCCGCGACGGCCGCGTGTTCGCATTGCCGTGGTCGTTCGACGGCCCGACGGCCGCGCCGATCCCGCTCACTGGATCGTGAACGAGCCGACCGGCGACGTCTCCTCGGCGAGCGCCTGACCGGTCTCGGCGGTGGCCATGCCGTAGTGGATCGTCAGGCCGACCAACGCTGCATTGGCGGGGATCGGCAGCTGTGCGGTCGCGCGCCCGTCCGCGCCGAGCTGACCGAGGAAGCCGGGCAGCGCGCCCGAGAACGACGCCTCGGACAGCGAATCGAAGCCGAAGCCGAGGATCCGGCCGGTCGGCAGCAACGTGATCGCCGGATACGGCGTCAGCGAGCACAGGCCGATGTACCACGCGTTGGGGTGATAGCGGCTCTCGAACCGGAAGCCGAGCGTCGCGCCGATCGTCGGCGTGCCCGTGACGGTCACGGTGTCGGTCGCGGCGTCCTGGCCGGTCGTCCATGCGAGGGCGAACGGCTCGCTCGTGCCGGTGAACCGCTGCCGCTGCATGCGGATCGTGTACGTTCCGGTGACGGCCGGGATGAACTGGACGATCTCGAACGGGTTCGCCGCCGATGCCGACGCCGCGACGACACCGCCGCTGGGATCGAGCACGACCATGTCGAGATCCATGTCGAGTACGTCGGTCGAGTAGGACGAGTCGGCGCTCGAGAACCACAGCGCGACGACACGCGTCTCGTCGCCGCGGTCGAGCTGGATCGGGTGAGTCCAGAAGCCACCGCTGAACGAGCCTGCAGTCAGCGTCGTCGATACGTACTGGCCGTCGGCCACCGCGCGCTGCGACGCCGCGGCGTCGATGCCACCGGCACCGTCGTAGTCGCTGAGCGGTGCCGCGCCGTGCACGTTGTTCCAGGCGCCGGCCATCAGCATCGCCTTGACGGCCTCCGGCCGCGCCTGCAGCAGCGGATCGGTCTGCGCGAGGAGCGCGGCCGCTCCGCACGTCACGGGCGACGCATAGCTCGTGCCGCTGCCGGCATTGCCGATCCACGGTGAACCCGTCGTCGTCGTCGTGATGCCGGTGCCGTGTGCGACGACCTCCGGCTTCTCGTGGCCTTCGACCGGGTTCGCCGTGCTCGAGAACGACGCGATGATGTCGTCGTCCCAGTCGTGCGTATTCCGGTCATCGGCACAGCCCGACGCGGTCATGTTGTAGCCGTTGCCGGGCGTCGTGATCGGCTGGTTGTTCCCCTGGTTGCCCGCGCTCTTGAACATCATGACCGCGAAGTTGCGGATGATGTAGTCGAAGTAGCGGTCCAGGAAGTTGATCTGGCCGCGCTGGAAGTTCCACCAGGAGCAGTTGCCGAACGACACTCCCTGGCTCATGCCCCAGCTCCACGCCATCGGCGCGCCGGTGTCGCCGGACACGCCGTAGTTGTAGAGCGCGAGCAGCCCGGGTGCCGCGCCGGTCTCGACCGGGTGGCTCGAGCAGATGATCCCCGCGACCGCGGTCGCGTGGCTCGCCGTGCCGAGCCCGTTGCCGGTGATGATCGGCGGCAGATACGGATTGCTGCCCGTCATCGGAGCCGTGTCGTTGACCATCACCTTCACGCCGGCACCGGTGATGCCGCGGCGATGCACGGCGTCGGTCCGCGCCGATGGAGATGCCCACTGGTTCGGCGCCGATCCGCCCGCGACCACGAAGTGGGTGACCGCGCGTGCACCGACGACCGTCTCGTCCTCCCAGCGCGGCGACGACCAGTACACCTTGTCGACGTCGTCGCGCGCCGCCAGCGCGGCGATGCGCTCGGCGTCGAGCGTCACGAACACGATCGGCGCGTAGGCGTCGGCGTAGTCGGGCTCGAGCCCGGCGGTGCGCAGCGCCCGGAGGAACGGCTCCTGCACCGCGGAGACGAAGCCCGCGGCGACCTGCAGTGCGTGGCGGCGGGCGTCCTCCGGTGGGTCGCCGGCGGCGACGCGGGCGTCGATCAGCGTGCGCAGGTCGGGTTGTCCGGCGGGGCGGCGGAGCCAGAACACGACCTGCGGCCGCTTCTCACCTGCGGCGATGCGGGTGGCGAGATCCGTCCCGAGCTTCCCGCGGGTCGCGTCGGCCGCGGCCGACTCCGCCGCCCGCAGCGCGTCGGCGTCCACCGGGAGTCCGGCGGCGTCGGTGGTGCTGCGCACGATGCGGCCGCGGGCTGCATCCAGGAAGCGGGAGTCGACGACGGTGGTGCGGAGCGTCGGCAGGTGGATCTCCCGCGATGAGAGCGGGGCTTCCGGCTGACCGGTCGGTGCCTGCGGCGCCAGGACGGAGATCGACAGGAGGATTGCGAGCATCGGCGACTTCGCCTCGGGGAGTGGTGCCGCACCGGGGAGTGGTCGGCACGGAGGTTCGAGCGCCCGCGAGACTAGCGCACTGGCACGGGGTGGGCCACCGGCCGCGGCTGTGGTTCGATGGAGCCTCGCCCCTCCTCGGCCCAGGATGCTGCCATGACCATCACATCGCGGGCGCTCGTGCTCGCAGCAATCGCGGCGCTCTCACCGACCGCTCCCTGCCAGGTCGACCCGGTGTCGAGGTCGGTCATCGGCGTGACCGTCGATTCGGGTTTCCTCGACGCGGTGGCGTCGCGGCCGCAGATCGTGTTCCGCGACGAGGTGGCGGTGCCGGGCGCCGCGTGGCTGCGGCTCGAGCTCGGCGCCACGCACCTGCCGTCCGGCAGCTCGCTGCGCCTGACGTCGTCGGCGGACGGTGCCGTGCAGCGGCACGACGCGGCGAGCCTGCGCGACTACGGCGGTAGCTCCTGCTGGCTGAACGGGGAGCGCGTGCTGGTCGAGCTCATTGCAGCACCCGACACGCGGGCCAACCGCGTCGTCGTCGACCGCGTCGAGTACGGCATGCGCGGGATCTCCGCGCCGGAGAGCATCTGCGGGACGACCGACGACCGCCAGCTGAGCCAGGATCCGCGGGTCGGCCGTGCGGTCAGCGGCGCCTCGGCGTGCACGTGGTGGTTGGTGGACGAATTCACGGTGCTGACCGCGGGGCACTGCGCTGCCAGCGCGGCCGGGACGGTGATCGTCGGCTTCAACATCCCGCTGTCGCTGCCCGACGGCACCTATGTGCAGCCACATCCGGACGATCAGTATCCGCTCGATCTCGGCACGCTGCGCTTCCTGAATTCCGGCGTCGGCGCGGACTGGGGTGTCGTGGCGGCGCTGCGGAACAGCAATCACCACGCGTATCCGGGTCAGCGGCAGGGCGGCTGGTTCCGCCTCGGAGCGGTGCCGGCCGCCGTGACCGGGGTCGACATCCGGATCACCGGCAACGGCCGCGTCTCCGCACCGGTGTCGCTCACGTGGAACGCGGTGCAGAAGACGCACGTCGGGCCGCGGGTCGCGACGTCGACGGCGAACGCGATCGCCTACCGGACCGACACGACGGGCGGCAACTCCGGGTCGCCGATCATCCACGAGCAGACGGGCGACGCGATCGGCATCCACACGCACGGCGGCTGCTCGACCAGCGGCGGGCAGAACTACGGCACGCGCATCGACCGCGCCGACCTGGCGCTGGCGATCCAGGCGGTGCGCAGCAGCAAGGTCGCCGGCTCGCTGGCGACGTTCGGCGCCGGCTGCGCGGGGCCGGCGGGTACGCCCGCATTGTCGCTCGGTGGCATTCCGGACGTCGGTGGGAACGTGACCGTGCAGGTCGCGAACGTGCCTGCCGGCCAACCCGCCGCGATGCTGATCGGCGTGTCGGTGACGGCCTGGGCCGGCTATGCGCTGCCGCTCGATCTCGGGCCGTTCGGACTGTCGGGCTGCGCGCTGCTGACCTCGGTCGAGGTCAGCGACGGGGTGTCGACCGCGACCGGCGGGGTCACGTATCCGGTGCCGATCCCACTCGTCCGGAGCCTGATCGACACCCGGGTCCACCTGCAGCTGCTCGCGGCCGACCCGACCCGGACCGCGGTGCTCAGCGACGGCGGCACGATCCGCGTCGGCGGCTGAGCTCAACGCCGCGGCGTGCCGTCGCGACGGCCGCCCGGCAGCAGCCCGCGCAGTCCCTCCGGCACCTGGTTGCGCAGGCGCTCGGCCTCGCGCTCGGCGGCCTCGCGGGCCGCCTCGGTCGCGCGCCGCTGGGCCTCGTCCACGACCTCCTCGGTGGTCTTCGACCCGTCGATCAGTCCGCCGACCTGCTCGCCGACACCGCCGAGCCGACCGCCGAGCTGATCGCTCAACATCGAGTCGATCTTCGCGCGCGCCTGCCGCGCGAGCTCCGCGCGCCCCTGTGCCACGAGTGCGTCGAGGAACGCGTCCTCGTCGACCGACACGCGGGGCGCGGACAGCGGGCCGCGCAGACCGATCGGCACCTGCAGCGTGTCGAGTGGGGTCGCATTGCCGTCGAGCACGAAGCTCGTGCCCTTCAGCGTGACCGTCAGCGGCAGGTCGATCCAGGTGTGTGCGTCGGGGCGGCCGGTGTCGACGCTGCCGCCGAGCCGCACGTCGATCGTACCGCCGCTGAGCGGCAGCACGGTGAGCTGCCGTGCGAGGGCGTCGACCGACAATCCGTCGATGCGCAGCTCGATCTCCGGCGTGTGGCCGTGCGCGGGATCGCGGCGCAGCGTGAACGAGAACGCGCCGCTGCGCGCGGCGACCGCCAGCTCCATCGGCTGGTCGAGTCGACTCGGGTGCGACGACAGGTTCGTGCCGCGCACGTCGACGCGGTCGTCGCCGAGCGCTGCCGCGAGCAGGCCGTCGAATGCGAGCTGTCGCACGACCACCGCCGGCCGCTCGTCGAACAGTTGCGACGCGACGAGGTTGACGAGGCCGAGCACCTCGCGCTCGCGCGCGATGCGCGCGTCGCGCTCCTCCGGCGACTCGCCGGTCGCGGCCTCGTCGCCGCCGGTCAGCCGCTCGATCCACTCCGCGGCGGTCCGCAGCCGTTCCTTCCAGGTCTCGGCGTCCTTGATGTAGTCGTCGATCGTGCGGCCGTCGCCGGGCGGCGGCGTCGGCCCGCCCGCGGTCGGCCCGCCCGGCTGACCGGAGCCCGGCTCGCCCGGGCCGGGCTCGCCGGTGCGCCGGCCGGGCGTCGGTCGCGGCTCCCCGGAGCTCGCCTCGGTCGACACCAGGCTGTCGATCACGACGTGCCCGGCGAGCAGCTCGGACGTCGACAGGTCGACGGTCAGATTGCGTGCGCGGAACGCATCGACGAGCAGGTTCTCGGCGTCGGCCATCGCGAGCCCACCGAGCTCGAGACGTCCGTCGGTGAGGTGGAGCTTCGCGACCGCGAGATCGACCGTCGCGCCGTTCCACTGCTCGAGCCCCGACTGCGTATTGCGGTGGAACCACGCGCCGCCGAGCATCCCCTGCGCGACCCACAGCCCGATGCCGAGTACGGCGACGACGGCGAGGCCCGCGATGCGTACGGGGCGGCCGCGGCGGTCGCGCTCGGCGAGCTCGCGCCAGCTCTCCTTGCGGCCCTTGCCACCACCGAGGAACAGCCAGGCGAGCAGGCGTACCCACCATTTGCCGGTGATCTCGCGGAAGCGTGGTGAACGCTCGTCGACGTTCGCGAGCTTCACGCGCATGGAGTGCAGGCCGCGCCAGATGACGAACCCGAGCACAACGCCGAGCGGCAGCCCGAGCGCCAGGCCGCCGGTCGTCGCGTAGTGCTCGAGCCCGAACCAGTGCAGCACCGGCGCATTGACGATCTTCCGGAACAGTCCTTCGAGCGATCCGTCGATCAGCGCCCGTCCGACGCTCACGGCGATCGGCAGCGTGACGAACGACAGCAGCTTCGCGGCGAGCAGCGTCAGGCCGAACAGCCCGAGATTGGCGTTCAGCACCAGGACGAGCGCCAGCAGCGCGACGATCAGCCCGGGCGCCTGCAGGAAGCCGCCGCCGAGGTCCTGCGGCAGGAAGAACCCCGGCACGAAGCCGAGCATCGCGCCGAGCGTCGTCGCGAGCACGATCTGCGGCAGCGTCGCCTTGCCGCGGACGAACTTGCCGATCTTGCGGATCAGGAACATCGCCGTCGTTGTAACCGCCGCCCCCGGTCCGGTGGCAGGGCTCTCGCTCGAGCGCCGCGGCGGGCGGATCAGCGTCCGGCCGGTCCGAGCTCGATGAGCGCGGCGTGCACGCGGCCCCGCAGCGGATTCGGGGTGGGATAGCCGCCGACCGACCCGCGCTCGTCGCGGCCGACCTGCAGGCCGTCGGCGGGCATCTCGAGCAGCCCGCCGGGCACCGTCCCGCGCACCGTCCCGCGCGCGGTGGCCCGGTCGCCGACGCTGAGCTCGACGTCGCCGTCGGGAGCGAAGCGACCGCGGATCCGGATGCGCCCGCCCGGCAGGGCGTCGGCCGCACGCAGGACCGAGCGCACGCCGCTTCGGCAGACGGCGAAGCAGAGTCGGCCGTCCGCCACCCAGATCGCGTAGCCATGGGTGCTGCCGCCGTGGGCGAGGATCACGCCGTCGCCGTCGCGCTCGACGTCGAGGTCGAAGCTGACATGCCGTCCGACCGCGAACGGTGCGCGATCGCGCGGCAGGTCGGCACCGTGCGTCAGCTCGAAGCGCGCTGCATCGCTGAACGACTCGGGCTGCCAGCGATCCGGCGGCACCACGCGGCACCGCTTCGCGTAGTCCGTCCACAGCACATCGAGCTCCGTGACGAGCGCCGGGAGCTCGGCGGCGAGGTCGTGCGTCTCGGTCCGGTCGGCAACGAGGTCGTACAGCTCCCACGCCGAGCGAACACCGGCCGCGACCAGCTTGTGGCGGCCGCGCCGCACGGCGCGATTGCCCTCGTGCTCCCAGTAGAGCGTGCGCTCCGCGAAGGAGGCGCGCACCGCGTCGGGCACGTCGCCGAACAACGGGAGCAGGCTGCGACCCTCGAGCGGCTGGATCGGCACGTTGTCGCGTTCGGTCGGATAGCTCGCGCCGGCGACGTCGACGCAGGTCGCCATGATGTCGATCAGATGGCCCGGCTCGTCTCGCAATGCACCGTGGTCGGCGACCCGGGTCGGCCAGTGGACGATCAGCGGCGTGGCGATGCCGCCCTCGTGGACGAAGTGCTTGTAGCGACGGAACGGCGTATTCGACGCGTTGGCCCAGGGCCGCCCGTAGCTCTGGTAAGTGTCCTCGGGACCGGGCATCACGGCCGGGTCGTTGCCGCGTCGCACCGGACGGCCGTCGTGCGTGCGCGCGGTCTGCGCGCTGCCGCTGCCGCCGAGCTCCTCCTGGCAACCGCCGTTGTCGGCGAGGAACAGCAGCAGCGTGTCGTCGAGCCGACCGGTGTCTCGCAGCGCGGCGACGATCGTGCCGACCGCCGCATCGAGCCGCACGACCTGGGCCGCGTACACCTCCATGCGACGCGCCTGCCACGCGCGGTCCGGAGCGGTCTCCCACGCCGGCACCGCCGGATCGCGCTCGGTCAGCGGCCACTCGGCGTGCACGATGCCGAGCTCGAGCTGGCGCGCGTGCCGGGCCTCTCGCAATGCGTCCCAGCCGGCGTCGTAGCGGCCCTGTCGGGCGGCGACGTCCTCGGCGGGTGCGTGCAGCGGCCAATGCGGTGCGGTGAACGCGCAATAGAGGAAGAAGGGCTCGTCGCCGGCGTGCTCGCGGACGAATCGCGCCGCCGCATCGCCGATCGCGGTCGTGTACAGGAAGCCGTCCCCGACCGGTGGCGCGGGCTCGGCGTCGACGACCAGCGTCGGCGGGTCGTAGTAGCTCCCGGCGCCGGTGATCGTGCCGAAGAAGCGCTCGAAGCCACGGCCGAGCGGCCAGGTCGAGCGGTCGTCGCGCCGCGGGTCGTCGCTCCAGGCACCGAGCTGGTCCGTGACGTGCCACTTGCCAGCCATCCAGGTGCGGTAGCCGCTGTCGCGGAGCACCTCGGCGATCGTCGCGCAGTCGCGGCCGAGCACCCCGCGGTAGCCGGGATCCGCAGTCGCGTCGACCATGTGACCGACGCCGGCCTGGTGTGGGTACAGGCCGGTCAGCAGCGACGCGCGCGTCGGGCAGCAGCGGCCGGTATTGTAGAACTGCGTGAACCGCAGGCCGTCGTTGGCCAGCGCGTCGATCGACGGCGTCGGGATCTCGCTGCCGTAGCAGCCGAGGTCGGAGAAGCCCATGTCGTCGGCGAGGATCACCACGACGTTCGGGCGGGGGGCCGGCTGCGCGACGACGCCGGGCGTCGACAGGGCGAGCAGCAGCGACCAGCGCAGGGCCTGGGACATGGCGGGATGATGCCCGCCGCTGCGTCACCGCGCACCTGCGGGACCGGGCTCAGCGCCTCGCCGTCGCGATCAGCTGGCCGATCGCACCGGGGTCGCCGAACGCGATCAGCGAGTCGCCGGCCTCCAGCAGGGCGTCCGCGGGAGGCGGGACGCTGGTGCGGTAGCCCGGCTTCTGGTGGGCGACGACCAGGATCCCCTGCTTGCGGAAGTCGGTCTCGTTGAGGCGGCGGCCGCGGTACGGGGCGTCCTCGCCGATCACGATCTCGGCGAGCTCGAGCCGATCGCCCTCGCTCGTCAGGACCTCCATGAAGTCCTCGACGCGCGCGTGCGTCAGCAGCTGCGCCATCTTGGTGGCGCCGGCCTCGTACAGGCTCACGACGCGATTGGCGCCCGCCCGCTCGAGCTTCGCCACCGACTTGTCGTCGGTCGCCCGCGCGAGGATCTGCAGATCGCGATTCAGCAGACGCGCGGACAGGACCACGAACAGGTTGTCGGCATCGCTCGGCATCACGACGGCGAGGCCGGCGGCGGATTGCACGCCGACGTGCTTGAGCACCTCGTCGTCGGTCGCGTCGCCGACCATCGCGAGATAGCCGGCGGCCCGCGCGTCGTCGACCGAGGCCTGGTCGCGATCGAGGACGACGAACTTCTGCCGGCCCTGCACGGCGAGCTGCCGGCACAGGCTGCGGCCGATGCGGCCGTAGCCGCAGATCACCAGATGTCCCGTCAACGAGCGGATCGCGGTGTCCATCTTCTTGCGGCTCAGCATGTCGCTGAGCTGGAGGCGCACGAGCGTCGCGCCGATCTCGACGATCGCGTAGAGGAACACGCCGATGCCGAGGAACAGGTACAGCATCACGACGACGCGCCCCGCGGTGCTCAGCTCGTGTACCTCGTGGTAGCCGACTGTCGTCAGCGTGATGACGGACATGTAGAGGGCGTCGAAGAACCCCCAGCCCTCGACCACCATCAGGGCGCCCGATCCCAGCAGGATCAGCACCGCGAGCATCGCCGCCATCCGCAGCGCGGTGGCGATGTTCGAGGTGGTGGGAGCGGCCGGTCCGGTCACGGGTCGGGATGCTATCCGGCGCCCCGGGCTGGCGGCGAGGACGGCGTCCCTGCGGCGCTCACGCAGGCGCTGCCGCCGGTCGCGCCGCGAGCGCCGGAGTCGGGCCGTGCGCGTCGCGCAGGCGACCGCGGCGGGCGACGAGCAGCGAGAACATTGCCGGCACCAGCGTGACCGCGATCCAGGTCGCTCCGGTGACGCCGCCGGCGATCGCGATCGCGAGCGGCGGCCAGAATCCGCCACCGGCGATCAGCAGCGGCGCAAAGCCGACGACGGTGGTCAGCGACGTCGACAGCAGGTGCCGCGTGCAGCGCACGACGACCTCGGTGGCGGCGTCCAGGCTGCCGCGCCGTGCGGCGGCGTCGTGGGCCAGGCCGGTGAGCACGACGATCGAGTCGTTCACGGCGACGCCGACGAGGCCCATGGCACCGATGATCGCCATGAAGCCGAACGGGTAGCCGAACACCCACAGCGAGCCGAGTGCGAGCCCGACCGACAGCAGCGCGACGAGGCCGATCACGGCCGCCAGGCGGAACGAGTCGAACGACAGCACCAAGGCTGCGGCCATCAGCACCATCAGCACGGCGGCCGCGGCCAGCAGGCTGCCGACCGCCTTGTCGCGCTCGGCCGCCTCGCCGCCCCACGCGAGCCGGTAGCCCGCGGGGATCGCGAAGCCGCGCTCGGCGAGCGTGCGCTGCACGTCGGCCACGACGATGCTCGGCAGCGTTCCCGCCACCACGTAGGCCTGCACCGTGTTGCAGCGCCGGCCGTCGCGATGCGGGATGCTGGCCGGCTCGGGCACGAGCTCGAGGCCGGCGACGGCGGCGAGCGGAGTCGAGCCGCCGCCCGCCCGCGGCAGGTCGGTGGTCGCGATCGCCGCGAGATCGCGGCGGTCGGCATCGGCGACGCGCACGCGGATCGGCAGCTCCTCGGTGCCCTCGACCAGCGAGCCGCCGAGCACGCCGTCGGTGCGCGCGAGCAGCCGGTCGGCGACGTCCACGTTGTCGACGCCAGCGAGCCGCGCGGTCTCGTCGTCCAGCCGGACGCGCAGCTTCGGCTGACCGTCCTCGAGCTGGGCGCGCGTGTGTACGACGCCGGGCGTGTCCGCGAGGATCTCGCGGAGCTGCTGGCCCATTTCGGCGAGCGTGTCGAGATCGGGACCGAACACCCGCAGCTCGACCGGGGCGTCGACCGGCGGACCTTGCTCGATCGGCCGCGCGAGCGCCTGCAGATCGGGCAGTGCGCGATCGAGGAGCTCCTGGATCTCCTGCACCGCCGGCAGCGAGCCCTGGTCGCTGCGCAGCTGCACCAGCGCCTGCGCGTAGAACGGCAGTCCGCGCCGACCGTCGAGGATGTTGTAGTAGAAGCGCGGCGCGCTCTCGCCGAGGAACCAATGCACGTCCTCGACCAGCGGGTGCTGCAGCACGGCGTCGCGCGCGACGAGTGCCGCGCGCCTCGTCTCGGCGATCGGCGTCTGCCACGGCAGGCGCAGCTCGATCTGGAACTGGTCGCGGTCCGCGCTCGGGAAGAACTGCTCCTCCAGGTCGCCGAAGTGCAGGAAGCCGACGACCGGCAGCACGATCGCGCTGGCGATGCCGAGCAGCGGCCGCGCGAACATGGCGCGCACGAGCCGCCGGTAGCCGTGCGACAAGGGGCCGGCGTCGAGGCCGTGCCGCCACGCGCGTCGCCACGCCGAGCGGAGCGGCTCGCTGCCGGTGGGGCGACGACCGACGCGCTCCAGCCAACCGGCGAGCGCGGGCACCACGGTAAGCGACAAGGCGAGCGAGCCGATCAACGCGACGATCACGCTGATCGCGATCGAGCCGACGAACTCGCCGGTCGCCCCCGGCATCAGCACGAGCGGCATGAACGCGAGCACCGTCGTGATCGTCGAGCCGCCCAGCGGCACGGCCATCGCCTGCACCGTCGCGCGGATCGCGGCGCCGATGCTCCGGCCATGGTCGAGTCGGTGGCGCACCTCGTCGACCATGACGATCGCGTTGTCGATCATCAGGCCGAGCGCGATCACCAGCCCGGTCACCGACATCTGGTGGATCGGCACCCCGAGCAGGCTCATGCCGGCGAGCACGATCAGTGAGTTCAGCGGCAATGCCGAGCCGACGATCAGCGCGGAGCGCCAGCCCATGGTGAGCAGCACGACCACCGCGACGAGGCCGGCACCGAGCAGGAAGTTGACGAGCAGGTCGGCGAGGCGGCGGTCGGTGTAGCGGCTCTGGTCGAACAGCGAGACGACCTCCACGCCGCGCGGCAGCCCGGCGCGGAAGCGCTCGACCGCGGCGCGCGCGCCGATGGCCCAGGTGTCGACCCGGCGCCCGTCGGACAGCCGGGCCGCGACGGCGATGCCGGGCTGCCCCGACAGCAGTGCGAGGGTCGACGCCGGCTCGAGGGCCGCCTTCCGCACGCGGGCGAGATCGCCGACGCGCACGAACCGTCCGTCCTCGCCCGCGAGCACCGGCAGCGTCGCGACGCGATCGAGCGACTCGATCTCGCCCGACACCTCGAGCAGCAGGTCGTTGCGGTCGCCGTGGACGCGACCGGCGGACACCTTGGCGTCGGCGCGCCGAACCGCCTCGGCCACGTCGCGGGGCTCGAGCCCGTGGGCCGCGAGCCGCACCGGGTCGACCTCCACGAGGATCTCCTCCCGCGGCTCGCCGAACACCTCGACCGCCTTGGTGCCGGACACCCCGCGCAGCTCGTCGGCGAGCTCCTCTGCCAGCCGGCCGAGGATCGCGAGGTTCGGCTCGGTCGGCAGGGTCCAGCGCAGGCCTGCGATCAGCGACCAGGCGGAGTTCTCGACCTCGTCGAACTCCGGTGTGCCGGCGCCGGCCGGCAGCTTCGCGGCGGCGTCGGCGAGCCGGTCGCGCACGCGCGACCACACCTCGTCGACCTCGGTGACGTCGTCGGCGAGCTCGATGTTGATCGTCGACGAGCCGGCGAGCGACGACGACTGCAGCAGCGCGATCTCCTCGATCTCGCGCAGCTCGTCCTCCAACGGGTCGGTGACGAGCGCCTCGATGCGCGCCGCGTCGGCTCCCGGCCAGGCGGTGAACACGTTGCCGAAGCGTGCGGTCAGCGTCGGGTCCTCGGCCCGCGGCAGCACCTGGAGCGCGGACAGTCCGGCCACCGCGATCAGCGCGAGCGTCGACACCAGCAGGCGGGGCTTCCGCCACAGCAGGTCGCTCATCGTTCCGTCTCCGACGTCGGAACCGGGCGGACGCGCTGTCCGGCGACGACGCGCTGGACCCCGGAGGCGAGCACCGCGTCGCCGTCCTGCAGCGTGCCGCGCACGAAGGCGCGCTCGCCGTCGACGTGCAGCAGCTCGAGCGCCGCCCGGCGCACGATCGCCTCACCGTCTCCGGCCGGCGTCAGCACGCGGCACGACCACAGGCCGCGCGCGCCCGGCACGAGCGCTTCGAGCGGCAGCCAGAAGCCTCGCGCGTCGGTGTGCTGCTCGACGAGCAGGCGCGCGATCGCGCCCGGGCGCGGCCGTGGTCCGGCGCCGGCATCGAGGTCGAACACGAGCGTCGCCGTGCGGGTGCGGCGGTCGAGCTCGGGCAGCGCGCGCGGTGGACCGACCGCGACCGTGCGACCGTCGACCTCGACGCGCAGCGCGTCAGCGTCGCCGCAGCGCGTCGCGACGTCCTCCGGCACGCCGATCCACGCCTCGATGCGGTCGGTCTCGACGATCCGCAGCACGACGTCGCCCGCCGCGACCACGGCCCCCTCGTCGGCGTCGCGCGCGGCGATCACACCGTCGAACGGTGCGCGCAGGAGGGTGTCGTCGAGCGCCGCCGCGATGCGCTGCAGGCCGGCCTGCAGCTCGGCGACCCGCGCCCGCTGGGCGTCGAGGACCTCGGCCCGCGTGCCGGCCTCGAGCTCGGCGAGTCGCGCGTCCGCCTCGGCGAGCCGCGCGTCGGCGGTGCGCAGGTTCGTCTCCGCGACGTCGAGGTCGGCCTGCGAGTCGACCGCGCGCTCGACCAGCGCGCGGCGCCGCTCGAGCTGCAGATCGGCCAGCCGGCGCTCCTCGCGCCGCTGGTCGCGCAGCGCGCGGGCCGCCGCGATCGTCTCGGCGCGCGGCCCCGCCTCGAGTTCGGCGAGCGCCGCTCGGGCGGCACGCAGCCCGGCGTCGAGCTCGTCGCGCGAGGCGAGCAGATGCGCCGCGTCGAGCTCGACGAGCAGATCGCCTGCCCCGACGCGCGCGCCCACGTCGGCGTGGATCGAGACGATCCGGCCGCCCACCTCGAGGCCGAGCCCGGCCTGGCGGCGGGCGCGCAGCTCGCCGGTGTAGGCCTGGACGAGCCGGTAGCCCGACTCGGTCCGGACGGCGAGCGTCTCGACCTCCAGGACGCGCGCGGCGGCGACCGGCGCGAGGTCCGGCCCGGGCCCGGTGTGCTGGGCGACCGCCGCGACCCCGACTGCGGCAGCGCCGAGCACGGCGACCGCTACGAGGTTTCTCTTCGTCAAGATTCGACGCATCGTCAGTTTCTCTCCAGTCAGCAGCGCGGGTCGGTCCCGGGGCGGGCGCGGCCCGTGCGGGGGTCAGCGTGCCGGGCCGGGGCCGGGGGGTGCGGGGCGCGTCGCGGTCACATCGGCGAACAGCTCGCCGCGGATGCGCGCCCGGAGCGCGGCGTCGTCGTAGTCGGACGACAGCGGTAGCCAGCCGCAGCCGTCCATGAACAGGCCGGCGTTGCGGCGCAGGGTCTCGAGCGGGTCGCCGAAGCCGAGGCGCTCGAGCGGCAGGTCCATGTCGGCGATCGCGAACGCGCCCTGGTGCAGCGACCACAGGCCGAGCACCAGGTCTTCGACGCGGTGGCCGGGGCGCAGCGCGAGATCACCGGCCGCGATGCCGTCGCGCGCGATGCCGAAGCAGATGCCGAGGCTGCGCGCCTCGACGTCCTCGAGGCTCGCGAGCCGCACCGGGTCGGCCTTGTCGCGGATCGACGAGGCCTTGACGAGCGTCTCGGCCTGCGCGAAGTCCGGCGTGCTCAGGTGGAACAGCTCGACGGCGACGCCGATCGCCGTCATGCGTTCGCGCGGGCGGCCGCGGAACGTCGCCGCGCGGTCGAACAGCTCGACCCGGCGGCCGCAGCTCTGCACCATCAGGGCGACCAGCAGGTCCTCCTTGTTGGCGAAGTGCTGGTAGATCGTGCCCTTCGAGTACTCGGTCTCGGCGGCGATCCGATCCATCGTGAGCCCCAGGTAGCCGCGCTCGAGCAGCATGCGCCGGGCGATGCCGAGCAGGAGCGCCTCGCGCTCGCGGATCTCGCGCTGCTTGCGGGTCAGAGTGCTCACCGCCGGATGATCGTCGTTTTCCGACGGTCCGTCAAAAACGAAACCGGAAAACTCGTCGGGAGGTGTCCCGGGGCGGCGCGAGCCGGGAATCGTCCGGCTCCGTGCCGGCGGTCCGGTGGCCCGGTGGCACTCACGCGGCGACACTGCGCTACTCCCCGCCCGGCTCGCTCCGACCATGAGACCCGCGCTCCCCTCGCTCCCGCTCGCGGCGATCGCCCTGGCTGCCGCCGCCTCCGCCCAGCAGTCCGGCTACGTGCACTTCGAGCCGGCGCCGACCCACGCAGTCGCCGTGCTGCCGGGTGCCGACCGGCTCGTCACCGTCGACACCGCCGACGACATGCTGTGCGTGTGGTCGCTCGCCGATCCGCGGCGACCCGTGTCGATCGACGAGATCCGTGTCGGGCTCGGGCCGATCGCAGTGCGACCCCGCAGCGCGGACGAGGTCTGGGTCGTGAACTTCGCATCGGACTCGATCAGCGTCGTGTCGTTGCGGCAGCGCGCGGTCGTCGCCACCATCGCGACCGCCGACGAGCCCGGCGACGTGGTGTTCGCCGGACGACCGGCGCGCGCGTTCGTCGCGACCGCGACCGACCGCAAGGTCCAGGTCTTCGATCCGGACCGCCGGGCGCTGGTCGGCGAGGTGCCGGTGTTCTGCGACGACCCCCGCGCGCTCGAGGTCTCCGCGGACGGCTCGAAGGTCTGGGTCGCGTCGTACCGCAGTGGCAACGGCACGACGATCGTCCCGGTCAGGGCCGCGCCACCTCCGCCGCCGCCGGTCAACCCGGCGCTGCCGGCAGCACCGCCGCAGGGCATCATCGTGCGGCACGACGACCCGCAATGGCACTCGACGCACGGCGTCACGCTGCCGGACTGGGACGTGTTCGAGATCGATGCGCGGACCGCAGTGGTGACGCGGCGCTTCTCGGGGGTCGGCACGGTGAACTTCGACGTGGCGTTGCGGCCCGGCGCGGAGGAGCTGTGGGTGGCGAACACCGAGGCGCGCAATCTGGTGCGCTTCGTCACCGCGCTGCGCGGCCACGTCGTCGACAATCGCATCACCAAGATCGACCTGTCCACCGGCGTCGTCACTCCGATCGACCTGAATCCGACGATCGACTATCGCGTGCTCCCCGATCCGGTAGCGCGCGCGACCGCGCTCGCACAGCCGACCGACACGGTGTTCGCGCCGGACGGTTCGCTGGCCTATGTCGCGGCATTCGGCACGGATCGGATCGGCGTGTTGGAGCCGAGCGGGCGCGTCGTCGGCCGCATCGACCTCGGCTCGACGTCGTCCCGCGACATGCGCGGCCCGCGTGCGCTGGCCCACCACCCGACGCAGGGCCTGCTCTACGTGCACAGCCGGATCGCGAACTCGCTGGCGGTCGTCGACACCGTCTCGCGCACGGTGATCGCGGAGGTCGGTCGGCCCCACGACCCGACGCCGTCCGAGCTGAAGGAGGGGCGCGGCTTCCTGTACGACGCCCGGCTGTCCGGCAACGGCACCGTGAGCTGCGCGAGCTGCCACGTCGACGGCACGACCGACAACCTCGCGTGGGACCTGGGTGATCCGACCGGCGACATGGAGGTCGCGATCGACCGGCTCGGCCGGCGGTTCGACCTGCACCCGATGAAGGGCCCGATGGTCACGCAGACCTTCCAGGGGCTCGAGGGCACGCAGCCGTTCCACTGGCGTGGCGATCGTGCGACGCTCGCGGACTTCAATCCGACGTTCGACGACCTGTTCGGCAGCACGCCGCTCCCGGCGGCCGAGCTGGCGACGTTCGATGTGTTCCTGCGGTCGATCCGCTACATGGCGAATCCGCGCCTGAACCTCGACCGGTCGCTGCCGACCGAGCCCGTCGGCGCGAGCGCGGCGGAGGGCGAGCCGCTCTACATGCAGCAGCCGTTCAATGGCTTCGTGCGGTGCGTGGACTGCCACTCCCTGCCGACGGGCACCAACGGCGTGATCTTCGACGGTCGCACGCTGCAGACCCCGCAGGCGTTCGAGGTGGCACAGCTCCGCAACGCCTACAAGCGCGACGGCCGGACGCTCCGTCCAGACGGTCGCACGGCCGGCTTCGGCTACACGCACGACGGTGAGCTCGACACGGTGTCCGACTTCCTCGGGCTGCCGGTCTTCGGCCCGCTGTCGCGCGACCCGGTCGCCCGCGCGAAGATCGCGGCGTTCGTGATGGCATTCGACACCGGCACCGCGCCGACCGTCGGCTTCCAGCTGACGTTCGATGCCGCGAACGTCCTCGATCCGGCGCTCCGTGCGCGCTTGCAGGCGCTGCTCGCGCGCGCCGCGGCGAACGACTGCGCGGTGGTGGTGCACGGCGTTCTCGACGGCCAGCGGGTCGGCATGGTCCACGACGCGGCCTCCGGTCGCTTCCTGGTCGACCGCGCCGGCGAGTCGCCGCGGACGCTGACCGAGCTCGACACCGAGCTGCGCGCGGGCCGGGCCCTGCTGACGTTCACCGGCGTCCCGCTCGGCGAGGGGGTCCGGCTCGGCGTCGACCGCGACCGTGACGGCATCCTCGACCGCGACGAGGGTATCGAGCGATACGGCGAGGCGACGCCCGCCGCGTGCTCGCCTGCACTGGGGCTGCTGCCGAACACTCAGCCGCGTCTCGGCGATGCGGGCTTCGCGATCGTCGTCGACGGCATCGCTCCGGCACTCCCGAGCGTCATGTTGGTCGGCTTCGCACGCGCGTCGCTCCCGCTGTTCGACATCGAGCTGCGGATCGACCCGACCGGCAGCTTCGGTGTGGACTTCGGGACCGACGCCCGGAGTCAGGGCGTGGTCTCCGCACCGATCCCCGCGGACCCCGCGCTGGTCGGCGGGACGCTGCTGTTCCAGGCGGCGCAGCCGTCGAGCTGCGGTGCGCTGTCGCTGCAGCTGTCACCGGGCCTCGCGATCACCGTGCAGGCGCGGTGATCGCCCGCGCGCGCTTGCAATCGCGGGGCGCGCGCCGGATCGTGGCCGGGCCCGCGCGCCGCTCCGCGGCAGCGCGGCTGACCCATGGAGATCTGGCCAGGCAGGTTCCATCCCCTCGGTGCGACGTTCGACGGCTTCGGCGTCAACTTCGCACTGTTCTCCGAGATCGCGGACCGGGTCGAAGCGTGCCTGATCGACGAGCGCGGCCGTGAGCTCAGGGTCGACCTGCCGGAGGTCACCGGTCACGTGTGGCACGGCTACGTCCCGCGGCTGCAGCCGGGCCAGCGCTACGGCTTCCGCGTGCACGGTCCGCACGATCCCGCGCGCGGTCAGCGCTGCAATCCGGCCAAGCTCCTGCTCGATCCGTACGCGAGGCGGATCGAGGGTCAGATCCGCTGGAATCCGTCGCTCTACGGCTTCCGCGCGGAGGCTCCGGATCAGCCCGACGTGGCGGACAACGCGGCGTTCGTGCCGCGCAGCGTGGTCGTCAATCCGTACTTCGACTGGGCCAACGACCGCCCGCCGCAGACGCCCTGGCACGAGTCGGTCATCTACGAGGTGCACGTCAAGGGCTTCTCGGCGCGGCTGCCGGACCTTCCCGACGAGCTGCGCGGCACCTATGCCGGGCTCGGGCATCCGGTCGCGATCGAGTACCTGCAGCGCCTCGGTGTCACCGCCGTCGAGCTCATGCCGGTGCACGCGTTCGTGCACGACCAGCGGCTCGTGGATCTCGGTCTGCGCAACTACTGGGGCTACAACTCGATCGGCTACTTCGCGCCGCACGAGGAATACGCGCACGGCGATCCGGTCCAGGAATTCAAGGCGATGGTCAAGGCCCTGCACGAGGCCGGCATCGAGGTGATCCTGGACGTCGTCTACAACCACACCGCGGAGGGCAACCAGCTCGGCCCGACGCTCTGCTTCAAGGGGATCGACAATGCGGCGTACTACCGGCTCTCGGCCGGCGACCGGCGTCGCTACGTCGACTTCACCGGCTGCGGCAACAGCCTCAACATGACCCAGCCGTTCGTGCTGCAGCTCATCATGGACTCGCTGCGGTACTGGGTCGAGGAGATGCACGTCGACGGCTTCCGCTTCGACCTCGCTTCGACGCTCGCGCGCGAGCTGCACGAGGTCGATCGGCTGTCGGCGTTCTTCGACATCATCCACCAGGATCCGATCATCAGCCGCGTGAAGTTGATCGCGGAGCCTTGGGACCTCGGCGAGGGCGGCTATCAGGTCGGCCACTTCCCCTACCTGTGGTCGGAGTGGAACGGCAAGTACCGCGATACCGTGCGGGACTTCTGGCGCGGCCAGAGCCAGACGTTGCCGGAGCTCGCGTTCCGGCTGACCGGCAGCTCGGACCTCTACGAATCGAGCGGGCGTCGGCCCTATGCGAGCATCAACTTCGTGACCTGCCACGACGGCTTCACGCTGCGTGACCTGGTCTCGTACCACGACAAGCGCAACCAGGCCAACGGCGAGGACAACCGGGACGGCGAATCGCACAATCGCTCGTGGAACTGCGGCGCCGAGGGGCCGACGGACGATGCAGCGATCCTGGCGCTGCGCGCGCGCCAGCAGCGGAATCTGCTCGCCACGCTGTTCCTGTCGCAGGGCGTCCCGATGCTCTGCGCGGGCGACGAGCTCGGCCGCACGCAGGGCGGCAACAACAACGCCTACTGCCAGGACAACGAGATCTCGTGGCTCGACTGGGAGCACGTCGACGCCGACCTGCTGCAGTTCACGCGCGATCTCATCGACCTGCGTCGTCGCCACCCGGTGTTCCGGCGCCGTGGCTGGTTCCTGGGCCGCGAGATCCACGGCCAGGCGCACCCGGAGATCGGCTGGTACACGCCGGACGGCGCGGAGATGAGCGAGCACGACTGGACGGTCGGTTTCGCGAAGTCGCTCGGCGTCGCGCTCCACGGCGAAGGCATCCGCTCGGTCGACGTGCGTGGTCAGCGAGTCGGCGACGACGACTTCTACCTGCTGATCAACGCGCACTACGAGCCGATGGTGTTCGTGCTCCCGGCGTCGATCGCCCCGGGCGACTGGCGCCGCATCCTTGATACGGCTGCCGCCCCGGCCAGCGGACGCGACGAGGCGGTCGACGTCCGCGGAGTGCGACTCGAAGGGCGTGCGCTGGTGCTGCTGCGTCGCGCTCGCCAGGCACCGCCGCCGAAGCCGGTGCGCGCGCGTCGCCGTCAGGACGCGCGGCGATAGCAGACGCCCTGCCACGGACCGAGCGGCAGGCGGACCGCGTCGCCCGCGAGCCGTGGCGCGCAAGCGCTCGTGTGGGCGCGGGTGTCGAGAGCGAACGTCCACGCCCCGCCACCCGGCAGCGACAGCGTCGTGGTCGCCGTCGCGTCGGCGAAGTGGAAGGCGAGCAGGAACGTCAGGCCCGCGGCCTGGCGGATACCGACGACGACGTGCTCGTCGGCGACGTGCGCGACCGTGGCGCCGGTGCGGAGCAGCGTGCGGCGCAGTGCGAGCAGTGCCGTCGTGAAGCGCGCGTGGTCGACGCCGACCGCGTCGCTCCCCGCATCGAGCACGCTCGCAGCGAAGGTCCGTTCGGATTGCGGGTCCGGCACCGACCCGGCGTAGCCACGCTCGCGGGCGTCCCGAGCCGCTCGCCGCGGCCGCGATTGCCGATCTGGTCGTGGTCCTGGGCATGGACGACGACCTGCGCGGGCGACACGCCCTGCGGCAGCGGCCGGCTGTGCCGATGTCGCCGCGCGGCGGAGCGCTCGCCGCGGAACGACATCCCGGTCGCCCACGCGGCGGCAAGCCGCGCGAGATCGTCGAAGTCGGCGAAGATGCCGTGGCGCTCGCCGGTGACCGCTGCGTGCAGGGCCTGGTGCAGGTCGTCACACCAGATCGCGTCCATGCCATGGCCGCCGCGCTCGGGCGGCAGCACGAAGCGCGGATCGTTGCGGCCGGTCTCGCCGCTGACCAGCAAGCGCGGCCCGAGCGCCGCGCCGCGGGCGTGCACAATGGCCGTCAGCTCCTCGACGAACGGCACCGCGGAGTGGTCGTGGACGACGTCGAGGATCACGCCGATCCCGAGCGCGGGTGACGCGTCGACCAGACGCTGCAGACCGCGGAGTCCACCGTACGAGTGCTGCGCCGCGAACGGGAGCACGCCGTCGTGGCCCCAGTTGCGGGTGCCAGGGAACTGTGCGATCGGCATCGGCTCGAGGGCCGTCACGCCGCGCGCGCGCAGCCGCGGCAGCTGCGGGATCACGGCGTCGGACGTGCCGCCGCGGGTGTGCGTGCCGACATGCAGCTCGTACGGCACGAGCGCGTCGAGGGCGACGCCGGTCCAGCCGCGATCGGTCCGGTCGAACGCCGGGTCGACCACCTCGGGCGGCCCGTCGACCCCGTCGGGCGGTGACAGCGAGCAGGGATCCGCGCGTGGCGGTCCATCGTCCAGGTGGACGAAGCAGCGATCGCCCGGCGCGACGCCGGCGACGTTCGCTTCGTGATCCCCGCCGCCGACCGGCTCACGTCCGCCCCGGCGCGGGTCGACCGTGCCGGCGCGCGACCACGTCGTGGAGGGTCGCGGCGAGCTGCGGCTCGGCGATGATCCGATCCAGCGACCATTGCGCGCGCCGCTTCCAGTTCGGACGCTGCTCCGTCGTGCCGGGGACGTTCTGCGGCTGGGGCTCCAGCCACAGGTCCTCGATGCCCACGACGACGACCGCGGCGTCGCTCTGCGCCAGCGCGCGGAGCACGCCCTGCAGGCACGCCGCCGCGTCCGCACCGCCCGGGTCGGCCAGTTCGCCGTGCCGCGCGAGCCAGTCGCGCAGTGCGGCGACGACCTCGCCTCGCTGCCAGCGCTCGCGGTCGGCCGTCGCCTCGTCGAACAGCCCGAGGGCGACACGGTCCTCCACGTCGAGCGCCTCCAGGAACGCGCGGAACGTCGGCAAATCGTGGGTGTTCAGCGTCGCCAGCATGCGCGGGCCGGGCGTCAGCGCGGTGTGCGCGTCCCAGGGGCGCAGCTCGAACTGGACGACGTGCATCGAGCCCACACCGTGGCGAGGCAGCGCGAGCCGCGTCGCCGGCGGCACGGTGCCCAGATCTTCGCCGATGATCGCGCAGCGGTGGCGATGCGACTCGAGCGTCACGATCGCGAGCAGCTCCTCGCCGGGCTGGCGCAGGTAGCAACCGAGGTGAGCCGGCAGGCCGTGCGGCACGGACCAGATGCGGTGCAGCCCCATCACGTGGTCGATACGCAGCACGCCGCAATGGCGCACGTGGTGCTCGATGCAGCGGCGGAAGTCGAGGTGCCCGGTCGCGCGCGATCGTTCCGGGTGCCGCGGTGCGAAGCCCCAGTCCTGGCCCTGTGTGAAGAACGCGTCGGGTGGCGCACCGGCGCTGCAACCGGTCAGAAACGCGTCGCGGTAGCGCCAGATGTCGTAGCCGTCCGAATGTGCACCGATCGGCAGATCGAGGTACGGCTCCGCGCCGGCTGCGCGCATCTCGGCGAGGGACGCGTCGATCTGCTCCTGCGTCTGCCATTGCGCGAACAGGTGCCGCCGACGGGCGGCCGGTGCGACCTCCGCGGGTTCGATCGTGCCGTCTCGCCATCGTGCCGGCCATTGGCGCCAATCGCGGCCGTGCGTCTCGGCCGCGGCGCGGAAGATCGCGAAGTCGGCGACGTCGGGGCGGCGGGCGACGAACGCTCGCAGCGCGGCCGAGCCGTCGGGACCGTGCTCGGCGAAGTGTCGGTCCGCGGCGGTCTGCAATGCCGCCAGCCGATCGGCAGCGACGGTGGGCCAGTCGACGAAGCGCGCGTCTGCCGGAGCTCGGGGTGCAGGAGCGTGAGGGCCGCCACCGTCGAGCCGGTCGACGTCGACGTACACCTCGTTCCAGAACAGCCGGCTGGCGGGCGCGTAGGGGCTCGGCTGCACCGGCGGCTCCAGGAAGCCCGCGCACAGCGGCAGCGTGCCCACGAGATCGACGCCCTGCTCCGCGACGAAGCGCCCGAATCGCGTCCAATCGGTGAGGTCGGCGCAGTCTGGGCGGCGCGCCGAGTGCAGCGCGTAGACAGGCAGGAAGGCCGCGGTCCGACCCGAACCGACCGGGTGGCAGCGGCGCGGCGCGGCGATCAGCAGCGCGTCGGCCTCGACGCCGGCGACGGCGACGTGCACGCGGTGGTAGCCGGGGGGCAGCTCGGGCAGCGGCACGTGCAGGGCGACGCGTGCGGCGCCATCGACGCTGCGCAGCGCGCGCCGCGGCAGCTCCGTGCAGCGGGCCTCGACGCTCGCCGAGCCGCCGCCCTCGAGTTCGACCGTCGCGCGCAGCGGCGCGGTCTCGGCGCCGGCCGGCAGCCGCACGCGGAGCCCGGCCGGCGCGTCGGTCCAGACCACGTGCACCGGCTCCAGCGGACGCGACCACACGTCGCGCCAGCGCGCGCGCAGCAGCTCGGGGGCCTCCGCCGGGTCGTCGATGCCGACGCCGAGCGCGCGCAGCATGGCGAGCAGCGCGTCGCGGTTCGCGCCGCGGACGACGAAGTCGGAACCGATGTAGACCGGCGCGATGCCGTGGGCGCGCGCGAGCCGGGACAGCGCGCGGGTCGGGAGCGGGTCGGGTGCCTGCACGCCCCCTCGCTAGCAGGACCGGGCCCGATGGTCCACCGGGTTCCGGAGTCCCTGCTCCGACGCCAGGTGGTGGTCGGATCCGTGCGCCGCCGCGGTATCCTCGTCCGATTGTCGATGAAGCGTGTCAGCTCCACTGTTCCGGTCCAGGTCGGCGAGATCGTCGAAGCCACGTGCACCGCACTCGGCGATGGCCCGGACGGTCTCGTGCGCGTCGGCGGCTACGTGCTGTTCGTGCCCGGCGTGCTGCCCGACGAGCGCGTCCGGGTCGAGGTGCTGTCGGCGGGCCGCAAGCACGGGCGCGGGCGACTCGTCGAGATCGTCGAGCCGAGCCCGGCGCGCGTCGCGGCGCGCTGCCCGCACTTCCTCGACTGCGGCGGCTGCAGCCTGCAGCACCTCGCGGTGCCGGCGCAGCTGCTGCGCAAGGCGGAGCGTGTCCGCGCGGCGCTCGCGCACCAGCTGGCGCGCGACGACGTGCCGGTCGAGCCGTGCGTCGGTCCGGACGACCGCTGGGGGCAGCGCAACAAGGTCGCGCTGCACCTCGCGCCCGGCCCGGACGGCACCATCATCGCCGGCCACGTCGCCCCGCGCAGCGCGCGCGTCGTGCCGATCACCGAGTGCGCGGTGGTCGACCCGGAGGCATTCCGGCTGGCGCGCGAGGCGGTCGACGCGATCCGCTCGCGCGGGCTGACCGCCTGGGATCCCGACTCCGACGCTGGCATCGTCCGCGCGGTGGTCGTGCGCGCCGCGCGGGCGACCGGGCGCGGCCACGTGATCCTCGTGGTGCGGAACGCCCCGCGCGCGCGGCTGCTCGCGGTCGCGAACGCGCTTCTCGCGGCGGGCGCTCACGGCGTGTCGGTGTCGGTCAACGACGGACCGTTCTCCCGGCTGCTCGGCCCCGAGGTCACGCGGATCGCCGGCGAGCGCGACCTCGACGAGGAGGTGCTCGGCGTGCGCTTCCGCGTGTCGGCCGGCGCGTTCTTCCAGACCTCGCACTGGGGTGCCGAGGCCATCGCCCGGACCGTCGCCGAGCTGCTCGATCCGCCCGGCGATGCGGTCGTGCACGATCTGTTCGCCGGCGGCGGCCTGATCGGCCTGACCCTCGCGTCCCGGGTCGGTCGAGTGCTGATGGTCGAGGAGAACCCGCAGGCGATCGCCGACGCCGAGGCGACCGTGCAGCGGCACGGAATGCGCAACGTCGCGGTGCGCGACCTGCCGGTCGAGCGCGCCTTGACCTTCCTCGCCCGCGGCCAGCAGCCGCCGTTCGGGGTCGTGCTCGATCCGCCGCGCGCGGGGTGCCGTCCGTCGGTCCTGCTGCGCATCACCGAGGACGTGGCGCCGCGCCGCATCGTGTACGTCGCCTGCGATCCCGACAGCCTCGCGCGTGACGCCGAGCTGCTCGAGCGCCGCGGCTACCGGCTCGTCACCGTCCGGCCCCTCGACGTGTTCCCGCACACGCACCACGTCGAGGCCGTCGCGCTGTTCGAGGCGCGCGCGAAGCTCGATCCCAAACGTCGCCGGCTCTACCGGCGCGCGCTGCGCAACACGGCCGGCTCGACCGCGCCGCAGCCGGAGGCCGATCGCCCCCCGGATTGAGCCGTCGTGGGTTCGGCGGTCGGAAAGTCCCGGTCGGGGCCGACGTTGCGGGTCCGGATCGCGCAGTGGTCCGGCTCCGTGGCTGTGGCGAGGAACTCGAGATGCCCGAGGATGCCTACCCCGAGGATGTCCAACCGGGCAGTGTCCAACCGGGCAGTGTCCAACCGGGCAGTGTCCAACCGGGCAGTGTCCAATCGAGCAATGTCCACCTCGACAGTGTCCACCTCGACAGTGTCTACCTCGACAGTGTCTACCTCGACAGTGTCTACCTCGACAATGCCGCCACGACGTTTCCCAAACCGGGCGCCGCCCTCCGGACGGCGATGCGATTCTACTCGGAGAACGGAGTGAACCCGGGGCGCACCGGCTGCGAGCTCGCACTCGAGGCCGAGCGCATGGTCATCCGCGCGCGGCGTGGCTTGTCGGCGTTCTTCAACCCGAGCCTGACCGAGCGCGGCGTCGAGAAGGACTACCGGCGGCTCGCCTTCACGATGAACGCGACGATGGCGCTCAACCTCGTCATCAACGGCACGCTGCGCGCGGGCGACCACGTCGTCACGTCCGTGCTCGAGCACAACTCGGTGATCCGCCCGGTCAATCACAAGGTGCGCGACGGCGGCGTCGAGGCGACGTACGTGGCTCCCGATGACGAGGGCTACCTCGATCCGGAGGACATCCGCCGGGCCATCCGGCCGAACACGCGGCTGTGCATCCTCGATCACGCGTCGAACGTGACCGGTGTCGTCCAGGACCTCGCGGCGATCGGCACCGTGTGTCGCGAGGCCGGGGTGCCGCTCGCCGTAGACGCCGCTCAATCCGCCGGCGTGATCGACATCGACATGGCGGCGTGGGGCGTCTCGTTCCTGATCTTCACCGGTCACAAGGCGCTGATGGGTCCGAGCGGAACCGGTGGCGTGTGTGTCGCGGACGACGCCGAGATCGAGGGTACGATCTACGGCGGCACCGGCGTCGACAGCGCGATGCCGTACCATTCGACCGCGTTCCCGTACCGTCTCGAGGCGGGCACGCTCGATCTGCTGGGCATCGCCGGGCTGGTCGCCGGCCTCGAGTGGATCCAGGGTCGCGGCCTCGCCGAGATCCGCCGTCACGAGCTCGCGCTGCTGGCGCGGCTCCAGGACGGTCTCGCGGAGATTCCCGGGGTCAGGTTCCTCGGTACCCGACGACTCGACCGCCGCATCGCGGTGCTGTCGATCACCGTCGACAACTGGGATCCGGAGGATGTCGGGACGATCCTCGATTGTGATTACGGCGTGCAGACCCGTACCGGTCTACATTGCGCGCCGCTGATCCACCGGCATCACGGCACGGGCGAGCGCGGCGCGGTCCGCTTCTCGCTCGGTCCGTTCAACACCTGCGAGCACATCGATCGCGCCGTTCGTGCCGTCGCGGAGATCGCGCGAGATCGCAACGCCTCGTAGTTGCTCGGCACCGTTCCCCATCTCGGGCTTCGCCCGACACCCAACCGGTAGCCCGGTCGACGCACGAACGTGGATGAAGCAGCCGGTCGTCGTCAGGGGATGAAGACGGCGCCGCTCTCCGCTACGACTCCAGCTTGCAACAAGTAGCCAAGCGGAGGCAGCGCCGTGCGTCAGTTTCTATCGCGTTTCGCCGGTTCGATCATGGCGGTCCTGTCGGGTTTTGACCGGATCGTGTTCAGGGGCTCGCACCGGAGCCTGGCGTTCAACCACGGGATGGAGGCGTTCGTGAACAGCATCGGCGTCCTCCGCAAGGACTTCGGTGCCTACGCCCGGCAGACGACCGAGGAGTTGAAGTCGGCGTCGCTGGCCAAGTGCCACGAACTTCGAAGCGGCCGTACCGGTACCTGACGTCGAGCCGCGAGCGGAAGGAAACGCTCGTGCAGCGGATCCTCGAGCGATCGCCCGTCGACGAAGGCCTGATCTGCGTTCTGTCCTGCGTCGAGCCCTGCACGACGTTCAACTTGTTCAGGTCGCGCGAGACGAAGAGGCGCGAGTTCCGCAGACAACCCGGAAAGTGCCAGCACCTCTACCACTACTTCCTCCATCCCCGCTTCGGTCTGATGCACGTCCGCCTGCAGACCTGGTTCCCGTTCACGGTTCAGGTCTGCATGAATGGACGCGAGTGGCTGGCTCGCGAGATGACGAAATCGTGCATCCGCTTCGTCAAGGAGGACAACTGCTTTCCGTAAGTCGATGATCCGTTACGGGCCCAGCGTCTTCTCGCGAAGCAGGTCCACGTCGACTGGCCGCACGTGCTCGACCGCCTCGCACTCGAGGTCAACCCCGCGCTCCCTTCGATTCTCCGGCGAGATGATCCGCACCACTACTGGTGTGCGCACCAGCTCGAGGGCAACCGACGTCCTCTTCGTTGATCACCAGTCGCTCGCCGCCGTCTATCAGCCTCTCGTGCAGCACGCGATGACTCAGTTTTCCTGTGCAGACGTCATGCGGTTCCTCGGCCGCAAGGCGAGCCACGCCTTCCTCGGCGAGGTCACCAGCGACTTCAAGAACCGCGTCGAAGGCATCCGGGTCATGCACCGCGCAGGCCGCAACTCGGTCAAGACCTACGACAAGAACGGCAGCATCCTCCGTGTCGAGACGACCATCAACGCGCCGACCGAGCTGCGCGCACCCAGGCCGAAGGGCGAGTCCGGCGAGCTCGTCGTCCAGCCGGTCCGGAAGACCGTGGCGGACCTCGAGCGCCTCACGGAGATCGGCCAGCGCGCCAACGAACGCTACCTCGACGCACTGGCAGAGATGCACCAGGACGCTTCGTTGCACGAAGTCATCGCCCCGATCTGCAAGCACGCCACCTTCCGCGGGAAGCGCGTGCGCGCGCTTCGGCCGTGGGATTCCGATGACCTTGCCCTGTTCCAGGCGATCGCGGACGGAGCCTTCGTCCTGCGTGGCTTCACCAACCGCGACCTCGTCAACAGGCTCTACCAGAAGCCGGCTGCCGATGACTCCGACCGTCGCCGACGTCGGTCCCGAACCTCGCGCCAGCTCCGCCTGCTCCGCGCACACGGCGTCATTCGCAAGCTCCCCAAACAGAACCGCTACCAGCTCACCGGGAAGGGCCGGCGCATCGTCACGGCCATCCTCGCAGCCCGCGATACTCCCGTATCTGCTCTTCTGCACGCCGCTTGAGATGTTTGCGCGGCGCGTACATGTTGGGCCTCAGGGACCCATTGTCGTCTCGCGCATGCGATCGCCGTCGCCGCTCGTGTCACACGCAACCGTCGGGCTTCGGCAGCCCCGCGATGCGGCAGGCGCCGCGTGCCGGGCCGGCGCGAAACAGCCTGTAGACGTCGCGCAGGGTGACGCCGGACTCCTTGCACAGCACGCGCACCGGCGGGGCGAGGTCCTCGCGCTCCCAGTAGGAGCGGATGAACTCGACGATCGTCCAGTGGCGATCGGTCAGCTCCTCGATCCCCTCCTCGCGGGCGATCGCCATGGCGACCGCGCGGTTCCAGAGCCGCGGTTCCTTCATGAACCCGTCGGCGTCGAACTCGATCGTGCGGTCGTCGACTCGCATGGCGGGACTCGTGATCCAGGGGCGTGATCGCCAGTGCGGCCAGGTCGCGGGCGACCGTCGCGGACCCGGCTCTCGGCGGGGGGCCGCCGCCCGGCTGCCGCGGGCTGCCCCGCCGTCAACGACCGGTCTCGATGGCGTCCTTCGGATCCTCGACGGCATCGAGCCGTCCGTAGTCGAGCTGGCTGCCGCGCAGGCTGTGCGGGATCAGGTAGACGACGATCATCACCACGCTCGCCGCGACGACCAGCGGTCGGCTCAGCGGGCGCTCGCGCTCCCGCCGGCGCGGGCCGAGCCACAGGCACGCGGCGACCCACACGAGCCACATGATCAGGACCTTGTTGTCGGTCAGGTCGCTGCCGAACGGGAAGCCGGTCCAGTAGGCGCCGAACGCGAACTTCTGGACGATCGGGCCGAGCACGAGACCGCCGAGCGTCATGCCGCCGAGCGCGAGCCAGGCGTCGCGCCGCATGCGCCGCGGCGACACCAGCGCCCCGAGTCCCGCGCGCAGGCCGATCAGCACGGCGAGGAACATCACGAGCACGTGTGGCAGCAGGAAGTGCAGCGGGACGGGGTCCTTGTAGCGGAGCACGACGGTGTCGTCGCCGCCGCCGTCCGCGGCCGGCACGCGCGCCACGCCGTCCGGAGTCGCGAGCTCGATCCAATACTCGACCTTGCCGGCAGCGGGCTCGGCTGGCAGCGTCGCGGTCAGCTCGCCGTTGCCGTCCGCCGCAGCGCGCCGCTCGAGCGGCACCGCGGTGAATGGACCGTCGTCCGGGTAACGACGGTAGTGCAGGGTGCCGCGCACGGCCGGGCCCGGGTCCGGCAGCACCACGCGCGCCGGCTCCGACGTGTCGCCGCTGCGCAGCAGTGAGTAGCGCAGCGTGTCGCCGGCGACCGTGACGCTGCCGCGCCGCGGGTGGGTCGGTCCGGTGAGGCGTTGGTAGACGGCCGACGCGACCATCAGCAGCGTGGCCAGGATCCACAGCACGGCGCCGGTCCGCCGTCGCGGCCTCGCGCCGATCGTGGCACCGGGTTCGATCACACCCATGGCGGCATCATCCGCGGCGCCGGGCCGGCGGGCCAGCGCGAGTCACCGGTCCCGCGTCCACGACTGGTTGCGCGGATCGACGTCCAGCGTGTCGCGATCGGGGTCGATCTGCACGGCGAGCGCGCCACCCGGGAACGTCACCGTCGCCGTCCGATTCCCGGCGAGCCAATGCTCGACGTCGATCGTGCGCCGCTCGCTCCGGCCCTCGCCGTAGCGCGCCTCGACCGTGCACGGGTACGGCACGTCGCCGCGGTCGACGATCTCGACGACCACGCCGTCCTCCGACTCGATCACACTGCCGATCGCATGATCGAGGGTGCGCACCTCGCAGTACCAGGGCTGCCAGTACCAATCGAGGTCGCGGTCCGCGACGCGCTCGATCGTCCGCCACAGGTCGTACGGAGTCGGATGGTCGTAGGCCCATTCGGACACGTAGGTCCGGAGCGCCTCCAGCAGCACGTCGCGCGAGCCGTCGCGCAACAATGCGCGGAGCTGGTGCAGGAGGGCCGCAGGCTTCGTGTAGCTGGCGAACTCGTAGCCGTACGGATAGTAGTCGCCGTGCGTCATCATCGGTGACTCGGTCACGCGTGTCGCGCTGCGCACGTAGCCGAGCATCGCGCCGCGGTCGTTCGCGCTGCCGTGCATCGCCGCGGTGCAGAGATCGGTGAAGAACGAGGTCGTGCCCTCGTCCATCCACGCGTAAGCCTTCTCATTGGTGCCGACGAGCATCGGGAACCACATGTGGATCAGCTCGTGGGCGACGACCCCTTCCAGCCCGCGCACCGATCGCGAGTCGCCGATGATCGTCATCATCGGATACTCCATGCCTCCGCCGATGACGCCCTCGCACGCGGTCATGTGTGGCCACGGATAGGGGTAGACCTCGCGCGACATCCACTCGATCGTCGCGCGCGCGATCTCGGCGGCGCGCGGCCAGGTCGACGACGACGCCTCGTAGACGGCGTGGATCTCGGCGGGCTCAGCGCGTCCGGGTACGTCCGCGTGCGTCGCGTCCCACAGGTAGCGGTCCGAGATGCTGACGGCGCAGTCGCGCACGCGCTCGGCGCGGAACCGCCACGTCAGCGTGTCTGCCCCGGTCTGCGTGACCGTGCCGTTCGCGAGGTCCTCGCGAGTCACGACGTGTTGCACCTCGCGTGACGTCCGCGCCCGCTCCAGTGCCGCGCGCGCGCCCTCGGTCAGCACGTCGCTCGCGTTGAGAAGGCTGCCGGTCGCGCGCACGAGCCATCCGGCGGGCGCCGTGAAGGCCACGTCGTAGTCGCCGTACGGCATGTAGAACTCAGCATTGCCGAGATACGGCTCGCACGTCCAATCGTCGACGTCGTCGCGCACCGCGAACTGCGGATACCAGTAGCCGAGGTAGAACACGTGGTGGTTCTCGTGCCCCATGCGCGGTGCGCCGCCGGCCGGTGGACACACGAACTCGAACCGCATGGACACGGTCGCCGTCGCCCCGGGCGCGAGCGGCTCGCTCAGCCGGATCGGGAGCTGCGTGCCGCGCGGCCGTGCGCGCACCGGCTCGCCGTCGACCCGCAGGTCGTCGACCGTCATGCCGCCGGTGATCGCGACCGACCGGTTCCGGACGCCGCCCTCGCGGTGCAGGTTCTGTCGCAGGTGCAGCCACAGCACGCGCGTCGGCTCCGGGCTGCCGTTCTCGTAGGTGGCGACCAGCGTCCCCCGTACGGTCGCCGTCGCTGGCTCGAGCGCCGCCTCGATGCGGTAGGCGACGCGGTCGGACCAGTGCCGCGGCCCCGGTGCACCGCTCGCGGAGCGCGTCCCGTCGGCGACGGCGCGGCGCCACGCGGCCGGCTCGGTGACCGGGTAGGGGCGGACGCGGTCCTGGGCGGCGAGCGTGCCCGCGGCGGTCAGGGCGAGCAGAGCGGTCAGTCGATCGGTGCGGCGCATGGTGAGCCGTCTACGCGGTGACCGCGGCGATTGCGAGTCCCGCCGGCGCGGTGCGCCGGGCAGCGGACGGCAGCGCGCGGAAACGCGGCCGACCACGGCTTCGCTGCAGGCGGCAGCTCCAAGCTCCCCGGCGGCCCGCGCCGGTCGGAGCCTGCTGGCGACCGGACTCCGATGGCACTCCCCGCAGCGCGCGTCAGCGACCTCCACACGTGCCCCGCGGCGACGCCGGCGACGCCGCCGATCCCCCACGTCGGCGGTCCGCTCGTGCCCCCCGGTTGCCCGGCCGTGCTGATCGCCGGTGTCCCGGCGGCGCGGTTGGGGGACCGCGCGGTCTGCGTCGGACCCCCGGCGACGATCGTCAGCGCCGCGCCGAACGTACTGATCGGCGGGTTGCCGGCGGCGCGGCTCGGCGACGCGACGAGCCACGGTGGCGCGATCGCGAGCGGCTGTCCGACCGTGCTGATCCGGCAGTCGCGGGGCTCGTCGCCGCGCGCCGACGCGCTGCGCGCAGCGCAACGGATCGGAGCGCCGTTCGTGCGGACCGGCTGCAACCGGCGGAGGGCGGGATGAACGGCGCCGGCGCCGCGGCGACCGACCTCCCCGCGGACGAGTTGGTGCGCGCAGCCCGCGCGGGCGAGCTGGTCGCGGTGCTCGACCAGCTCGGCCGCCCCGCCGTGCAGGACTGGCTCGGGCGCGCGTTCGGTCGCACCGTGCGACCGCTGCTCGGCGAGCACGAGGACAGCGCCGACCCTTACACCGCCCCGCGGCTCGTGAGGGTCGACGACCGCGACCTCGAGCCGGTCGCCACGCTGCTCGCGGCGGAACCTTGCGGTGTGCTGCTGCGGTCGGCCGCTCCGCTCGACGACGTCGCCACCCAGCTCGCTCGGTGGCTGGCGGTCGAGCTGCCGGGGGGCGAGGTCGCGCTGTTCCGCTACTTCGATCCGCGCGTGCTGCGGACCTTCATGGCGGCGAGCCGGGCCGACGAGCGCGCGCGCTTCCTCGGCCTCGCTGACTGGATCGCGGTGCCGGCCGGCGGTCGCTGGCGCGGCTGGCGGTGTGCCGCTCCCGCGCTGCCGGCGCGAGCATCCGATCGCCGGCTGCCGGTCCTGCAGCCACACCAGGTCGACGCGTTCGCGGCGGTCGAGCCGGCGCTGCTCGTCGAGCAGGTGCTGACCGCGGTCGTCGCCGGCGACCCCGCGCTCGTCGAGTCGGCCGGGCCGGGCCTGCTGCGCCGACTGGTCGCCGGCGGCATCGAGCGTGCGCGGGGTCACGGTCTCGAGTCGGTCGAGGACCTCGCCGGCTTCGTCGCGATCCAGTTCGAGATCTCGCCCCGCTTCGACGACCACCCCGCGATCCGCGCCGTGCTGCGCGATCGCCGGATCGCGCCCGATCAGCGCCTCGAGCGGGCCCTGAAGCTCCCCGAGGAGGTGTGGGAGCAGGCGGAGCAGCGGTCGGCGGCCGACCCCGACGCCGCGGTGGAGGGCGACGATGCGTAGGCTCGAGAAGCTGATGACGAAGCGGGCGCGCGCCCGCCAGCGGCTCGCGCTGGTCCGAGTCCGGGGTCCGCGGCGTCGCGTCGCGGAGCTGCGCCAGCGGATCGACGAGCTGACGCTGCAGATCGAGAGGCTGCGCCGGAAGCACAGGGAGCGCGGGCCCGACGACGAGCCGCCGCCGCGCGACGGCCAGCGCGCAGAGCGCGCGTCGCGCCCGGCGGGTGCGGGGCGTCGCCGTCGGGGCGCGCGGCGCCGCGCGACGGTGGCGAAGCGCAAGGCGGTGGCCCGGCTCGCCGCCGTGCGCTCGTCGGTGCCCTGCGTGCCGTGCCAGATCGGCGGCACGCCGGCCGGCGAGCGCCCGGAGGTCGACGAGGTGAGCGAGACGACCGGCAAGGGGAGCGGCGCATGTGCGACGATCTGGACGCGCCGCGGCGAGCGCGTGGAGTTCGAGGCCGAGCTCGCGCCGGACCCCGGTGGTCAACCGACCGAAGGTTGGTATCGCGTCGAGACCGCGGACGGCCGGATCGCCAGTGGTCGCGTGCAGCCGGGCCGGGCGAACATGGCCGTCGGCAGCTTCCGGTCGCCGGGCGGTTGGGCGCGCATCTGCGGCGCCGTGGTGTGGGAGACCTGGGACCCGGGCGACGTGATCCACCTGCGGATCCGCAAGCGGCGGCCCGATCTTGTCGCATTGCAGCCGTACGTCGATCGTGCCGGTCAATGGGTCGGCTTCGGCTATGCGGTGGGAGCACGGGAGGCGTACGGCTCCGACGTGAAGTGCGGCCTCTACTACGCCTGCAAGGGTGACGGGCCGCTCGACCTCGTCGGCGCCCCGCTCCGCGAGAACACGATCCGCACGGCTGCCAACGCCCGCGAGGACCATCGCGACGGCGCGCGCTGGCAGGTGTCGTTCCAGCAGCTGTTCGACGCGTACGACGAACTCGTCCGCAGCGGCGTGGAGCCGACGCACCTGGCGACCGTGGTCGACATCGACGACCGCGTCGAGGAGACCAGCGAGCGGAACAACATCGCACTGTGGGATCTCGGCATGGTCGACGTGCACTCCTACTGGCTGCACAGCGACGAGAAGCAGCTGCCGGTCACCCAATGGGGGTTCCGCGACAAGGGTGGTCGGGCCCGCGCGGTCGCGTCACAGCCGCTGTACGTGCGCCTGGAGCAGAAGATCTGGGAGCGCTACCGGCCGCTGCCGCCGCGCTTCGGCGTGCGGTTCTTCGTCGACTCGCTGCGCGACGGCGAGGGGAAGGCTCTCCGCGGTTGGCTGTTCCCGCCCGGCTCGGCGGTCGAGAATGCGCTCGCGCGCCGGCCGATCGACATCCGGGCGGACTTCGATCCCGGCACGCAGGTCCCGGGCACGCGGCTCGACCAGCTCCGCGAGGCCGAGCGCCCGCGCGGCGTAGCGGACGACGGAGCGCCCGTGCTGCAGGTGCCGGCGACCGAGATCGACCGGCACGGTGTCGATCCGGCCAAGGGCCAGGGCCACAGCATTCTCGTGCGCTACCTGCCGCCGACCCTGCTCGGGGCGGACTCGATCCGCTACGACGTCGTCGACCTCGCGCGTGCCAAGGACGCGGTGGTCGCGACGGGCGAGTCGCGATCGCTGGTCGCCGCTGCCGAGTTCACGCTCGCGTGGATCGTCGACGCACCGGCGCGCTGCAAGGCGAGCGTGCTCACGAAGGACACGCTGCCGGCTGACCAGCAGGTCCATCGCTATGTCGAGCCGATCGAGCTCGAGCTGGAGGCCAAGCTGAACGGACGGCCGGTCGGCAGCGACTTCGCGGTGCGCGTGCGCGTGCTCGGCAAGGTGCCGGTCGCACCGGGTGCCGCCGAGCTGCGCGTGTCGAAGTCGGCGCCGCGCGGCTGGATCTTCCCGCGCCGTTTCCTGGAGCGGCTGCGCGGAGAGTCGATCCGCATTCCGAGCAGTCGGAAGTCCGGGCGGGCCGGTCTCCGCGAGCCGGTGACGCCCGGGCGGGGCGCCGGTGTGCGCAATCGCAAGTTCCCGGTCCAGGTCGTCCGCTTCGACTCCAAGGGGCGCGCCCGCTTCCTCTACCTGCCGCCCGAGCGGAGCGGTACGGACGTGCTGCGGCTGGAGCTCGTCGATGCCGGAGTCGCGACCGGCGAGGTCGAGAAGATCCCCGTGTACGCGCGGCTCCAGCACGAGATCGCCATCGAGCGGCACACGGTGCCGGTCGTGTTCGTGCCCGGGATGATGGGGTCGATCGTCAGGATCCAGTCACCGCCGTCGGTCCATCCCAACTGGCGGTTCATGGACTGGGGACCGATCCCCGACCTGCTGCTGAAGTGGGCGCCTCTCGACGTGTCGACCACCGCGACCGTGCTGCACCACTCCAATCCGTCGACCGTGCTCGAGGCGGCGCGGTTCGTGGACGACGACGAAGCGCGACGCGGGCTCGCCGGGGTGTTCTTCGGCTACCGCGATTTCCTGCGTCATCTGCACGCGATGCGTCACGCAGTGGATCCCTTCGACTGCCCGGTCCACGCAGTCGGCTATGACTTCCGTCGTTCCAATCGCGAATCGGCTGCCTACCTGACCCGACACATCGAGCGCATCCTCGACGCGGAGCAGGCCTCGCGCGTCCACCTGATCACTCACTCGATGGGCGGGATCGTCACGCGCGCGGCGCTCCGCGAGAACGCGACGATCCAGGTACGGGAGCTGACCGCCGCGGCGGAGGTGCAGCCGATATCGCTCGCGGATGCGGTCGTGGCGGTCGTGCACGGTGCGCAGCCGGTCACCGGCGCGCCGGTCGCGTTCCGGCGGATGTGGACCGGCTTCACGCGCGATACGCCGGGCCTGTTCGGGTTCGCGACCGATACGTTGCTCGCGAACATCATCGGCGACGACCGCTTCAAGTACGTCACCATCACCGCCGGCGTGCAGGGCGGGTTCGAGCTGTTGCCGACCCAGCACGCGCAGCTGCAGGATGGCTCCGGCTGGCTGCGCGTCGTGCCGATCGCGGAGTTCCCGGCGTCCGCCGGCACGCCGATCCCGGGTGGCGCGATCTGGAGCACCTACGCCTCGGCCGAGCTCGGGTTCGTGCACAAGCCCGGCGTCGCCGAGGTCGATCCCGTGCGTCTGCGGGCGGAGCTCGAAGCCCGGCTCGCGACGAGTCGGGCGTTCCACGAGTGGCTGGGTCTCTACCGGCTCGAGGGCCGGACCTGGGCGTTCTACGGCACCGGCGTCGACACCGATGTCGCATTGACGCTCGTCGTCCACGTCCAGCCGCCGTACGTCCAGGACGTGCCGCAGCGGCGCGCGGAGGGCGACGGGACCGTCCCCGCGCACAGCGGCGCGGCGCTGTTCGCCGGACATGCGGGGCACGAGCTCGCCGATCCCAGCGCCGAGCTGCGACAGATCGAGATCCGGGGATTCGAGCACCAGGGTGCGTACGACGATCCGCGGGCGCGCGAGTTCACGCGCAAGGTGCTGCGGCTCGCCATGAGCGGCATTGCCGAGCCGGACAAGCCGGCGACCACCGCTCGGTGGCTCGTGTATCCCGACCTCACGAGCTTGCGCGCGACGCCGACCGGCGAGTCGATCCCGCCGCAGCTCGTGGCCGGCGGTGTCGGACTCGCGGGCGAGTACATGGTGATCCAGGCCGATCTCGTCGGTCGCCTCGAAAGTGCACGCACCGCGAAGGCAAGCGCGTGGTCCGTCACGAGCTGGAGGTGCGCATCCCGCTCCGCAAGGAGATCGGCGTCGGCATCGGCGTCGGCTTCAAAGGGATCCGCCAGCTGCTGTTCTACGGTCGGCTCGTCTGGGCCGTCGTCAGGAGCATCCCGACCGGCCTGAACATCCTCGAGACGCTGACGAACGACGTCGTTCGCGAGCTGCTCGCCGAGGCGCTCGGCGAGGTGATCACGCTGGTCGGCAATGCACCGCAGGCGTTCTGCGAGAACGCCGCCGAGTTCCAGCTGGAGATCGAGCGGATGGTCGCGGAGCGCTTCGCCGCGGAGCGCCCGAGCTGAGCGCGCCGGACGGGGGCGTGTCGGCCGGCGCCGGGTCCGGCGAGAATCGTGAACCCCCTCCGGCCGCGCCGGGGGGACAGGGGCCGATGACCGTCACGCACCTCCCCGACGATGCCGACCAGGCCTTCCGCGCGTGGCGCCGCGACCGGCGCCCCGGAGGACCTCGCCCGCGTGTTCGACCGGCTGGCGCCGCGCCTGCTGCTGCTCGCGGCGCACGTGGCCGGCGAGCGCGCCGAGGACCTCGTGCAGGCGACGTTCCTCCGCGCGATCGAGATCGCCGACCGGCACGACGGACAGCGACCGATCCTGCCGTGGCTGTCCGGCATCCTGGTGCTCGAGGCGAAGAAGCTGCGGCGGCGCGAGGGGCGGCGGCCGGATCCGGAGCGGCTCGACCCGGCGCGCTTCGACCCGCTCGAGGCGGCGGGTGTCGACCCGGCCGACGAGGCGGCGGCGGCCGAGCTGCGCGACACGCTGGTCGAGGCGCTCGGGGCGCTGCCGGACGACTACGCGCAGGTGCTGACGCTGCGACTCGTGCACGGCTTGACGCCGACCGAGATCGCGCACGCGCTGCGGATCCCGCGGGAGACGGTCCGCACCCGTCTGCGCCGCGGTGGCGACCTGCTGCGCCGGCGGCTGCCGGCCGGTCTCGCGGTGGTCCTCGCGACGGTCGGCGTGTTGGTGCCCGGCCGCGCGCTGGCCGAGGTCCGCGACGCGGTGCTCGCGCGGGCCGCGGACCTCGCACCGCTCGCGCCGGCACCGCGCCCCGCGTCGCCCGCTCCGGCACCCGCACCGCTCGCCCCGGTGGCGACGACCGCGCGTCGCGCGTGGCTGCTCGGTGCCGTCGGGGCGGCGGTCGTCGCGACCAGCGTCGCACTGTGGCCCGATCCGACGCCGGTGCCGCCGCCCGAGCGCACCCCGGTGCGGCGCTCCGTCGAGGAGCCGGTGCCGATGCGGCGCACGATCGCCAGCGAAGCGCCCGGCCCGGCCGACGTCGCCGAGCCGGCGGCACCCGTCGCCAATCCGTTCCTCGCCTCGCTGACCGGCACCTTCGTCGACGACCGTGGCTTCGACGTCGCCGGCGTACACGTGGAGCTGTTCGCGCTCGACGGTGCGCTGCTGGCGACGCCGGCGGCGGCGCTGCCGGCGCGGCTCGACGGCCTGTCGACGCGGGTCGGCGAGGCGTCGACCGACACCGGCGGGCGCTTCCTGATCGAGGGGCTGCACCCGCGCGGGCTGCTCGTGATGCGCGCGGCGCCGCCGGTGGGCGCGCCGCAGACGGTTCCGATCGTGCGGTTGATCCGACAGCGGCCGGAGCCCGGGCAGCGCATCGAGCTCGGCGAGATCGAGCTGCGCCGCGAGAAGCTCGCCCTCGGGCGCGTCGTCGACCCGCGCGGCCGGCCGATCCGCGGTGCGCGGCTCGCGGTGCCGCTCGACCGCGAGGGTCTGGATACGAGCGCCGCGCTCGGCGACCTCGCGCCGCTGGTCGATGCGGCGCTCGAGCCGCAGCTCGGCGACGGCGACCGCGTCGCGGTCGGCTGCGGGGCCGGAGCGACGGTGCTCGACCTGCCGCCCTGGCTGCGCGAGCTGGCCGGCGCCCTGCGCCGCCCGCCGGTCGTCACCGCCCCCGACGGCACCTTCGGGTGGCCGACCGTCGGCGCGGCGGAGGTGGAGCTCGCCGTCGAGGCCGATGGCTTCCTGCCGGTGACGGCCGTGATGCAGGCCGCCGACCCGGCGATCCGCAACGACGACGTCGTGCTCGAGCCGCTGCCGCGGGTCGAGGTCGCGGTCGTCGACGTGCGCGGGCGACCGGTCGCCGACGCCGAGCTGATGGTCGGCGCGCGGCCGGACGAGCGCGGCGCCGCGCGGCTGCGGCCGGCGGGGCGGACCGACCCGGACGGCTTCGTCCACGTCGCGGCGCGCGACGACGTGTCGCTGACCGTCGCGGTTCGCACCGGTGCCGGCGCGCCGTGGCACGTCGCCGTGCTTCCGCCGGAGCCCGGTCGCGCATTGCGGCTGCCGGCGCCCGGCGCACTGCAGCTGCGCACCGTCGACCCGGTCGGCGCGAGCGTCGCCGAGCCGGTCTGCCAGCTCGTGCCCGGCGCTCTCGAGCCGCGCGCGCTCGCGCTCGCCTGGCAGCTCGGCGCGATCGAGCCGATCGCATTGCACCGCGCGGATGACGGCGCGACGGACGACGTCGGTGTCGTCACCGTCGACCAGCTCCCGGGCGGGCCCTACCTCGCGTTCGTGACGGCGCCGGCACGCGCGACGCGCGCCGTCGGCGTCGACGTCGTCGGTGGTGCGCTGCAGCGGCGGACCGTCGAGCTGGCGCCGCGCGACGAGCTCGCGGTCGACCTGCTCGACGTCGGCTTCCGCGCGCTCGAGGGTGCGCTGGTGGCGGTCGTGCCGTCCCGCAGCGAGCCGTTCGCCGCGGTGCTGCCGGTCGACCCGGGACGGCCGGACGCCGAGGGTCGCGTGCTCGTGCCGCGCGCGCGCTTCGAGCCGCTGCGCATCGACGCGCTGACCGATGCGCTCGGCGGGAACTCGGCCGAGGTGCGCGACAGCGCCGAGACGCAGCAGATCGTGCACCGCGGGCCGGCCGCGATCGACGGTCGGCTGCTGCTGCACCGCGAGGGGATGGACCCTTGCAGGTGGTTGGCGGTGGCGCGCCGACCGCTCGACCTCGCGCAATCGGCGCGCGTCGAGCCACCGGTCGTCGCACCGGTCCTTTCCGACCGCTCGTTCGCGATGCCGGTCGTCGAGCCCGGCACCTGGCTCGTGCACGCCGTCGTGCTCGACGACAAGGCGAGCTTCGGACCCGCGGCGCTCGCACGGCTCCTGTTTCCGGCCGAGCTCGATCCGGCGCCCGTCGTCGTCGAGGTGCGCGCCGGCGGTCGCGCGCAGGTGCTGCTCGAGCCGCTTCCAGCGGTCGAGCCTGCGCCGCTGCCGGTCGCCGAGCGCGCGGTGCGCGGCCGGCTGCTGCTCGACGGTGCCGCGCCGGCCGCTGGCCGCGCGCTGTGGCTGACGCTCGCCGGACGGCCACCCGTCGCGCTCGCGCTCGGCCCCGACGGCAGCTTCCGCGGCGAGGGGGAGGTCGACGGCGAGTTCACGCTCGAGCTGTGTGCGCGAGGTGCGCCGCCCGGCGGGTCGCCCTGGTGGCGCGGCCGGTTCGCAGCGGAGCAGGCCGACGAGCCGCTCGAGATCGCGCTCGCGACCGCGCCGTTCAGCGCGTCGGTGCTCGGTGCCGGTGACCGCGAGCGCGCCGCCGGTGCGTGGGTCGAGCTCTCGGGCGACGTCGATGCGGCGTGCGGCGGTCGCACGCGGCTCGTCGCGACGGCCGACGCGCGCGGGTTCGCGGCGCTCGACGCGGTGCCGGCCGGCGACCTGCGATTGCGCGTGCTGCACCCGGACCGCGGCTGGCTCGACCAGCGGTTGCGCGTCGGCGCCGAGGTCGCGACCGGTATCGCGCTCGAGCTGCGGCCGCTGCTCGACGTCGCGGGCCAGCTCGACGGTGCGGTGCTCGGCGAGCCCGAGCTCGCGCCGGGCACGCGTGTCGAGCTCGTGCGCGTGAGTCACGACGACGGGCCGGAGCTCGCGCGCCGCGGCACCGCCGACCTCGGCCTGCAGTTCACGGTCGGTGGGCTCCTGCCGGGGCGCTACCGCGTGCTCGTGCACGTCGCGCGGCGCTTCCGCCAACCGGACGGCGCGGTCGTCGTGGTGGCGCCGGAGGTCACGCGGACCGTGATCGAGTGCCGCGAGATCGTCGTCGGGCGGGGTGCGCACCGCGGCTTCGTGCCGCGGCGTGGGTAGAACCATGGCACCGGCGGACGCCGCCGTCGTAGGTTCCGCGTCGCCATGCTCGAGACCCTGCTGCTCGCCGTCGCTGTCTACCTCGCGCTCGGACTCGCGTTCGCGGTGCCGTTCGTGATCGCTGGCGCTGCGCGCATCGATCCTGCTGCGCGCGCCGCGACGGTCGGCTTCCGGCTCGCCATCGTGGCCGGCGTCGCGGTGTTCTGGCCGCTGCTGCTGCGCCGCTGGCTGCGGCCCGTGGACGTGATCGAGTCGAACGCGCACCGGCGCGCGAGCCGCTGACGGCTGCTCCGAACCGTTCCTGCCCCGAGGGCCCCCACATGCTCCGCTCCCATCGTGCGCTGCACCTGCGCGTCTGGATCGCGATCGCCGTCGTGGTTCCGCTGATCTGCGGCTACGCGCTCGTCACGCGCACCGCGCCGCCGACGGTCGCGCCGGCGAGCCCCCGCTGGGATCACCGCTGAGATCACCGCTGAGGGACTCGATGAGCCACTCGTATCGCGCGGTCGGCTGGAACGGTTTCAAGCGACGCTACGACGCCGTGCTGGCGGCGGCGATCGTCGGCTACCTGACCGTGTTCATGGCGGTCAGCTTCGCCGTCGAGCCATCGGCGACCGAGGAGATCATGCTGCTGCGCGGGACCGGCACCGCCGCGATCGTGCTGCTGCACGTGATCCTGTGTATCGGGCCACTCGCGCGACTCAGTCCGCGCTTCCTTCCGCTGCTGTACAACCGGCGCCACCTCGGCGTCGCGACGTTCCTGGTCGCGCTGCTGCATGGCGCATTGGCGACGCTGACCTACCACTTCGGCTCGGACGTCAACGTGTTCGTGTCGATCCTCGTGACCGATGCCGGTGCGACGCGCGGCAGCTTCCCGTTCCAGGCGTTCGGCTTCGCCGCATTGCTGATCCTGTTCGTCATGGCGGCGACCAGCCACGACTTCTGGTTGCGCAATCTGACGGCGCCGGTGTGGAAGGCGCTGCACATGAGCGTCTACGTCGCCTACGCGCTGCTCCTCGTGCACGTCTCGTTCGGCGTCCTGCAGAGCGAGCTGCACCCGGGGAACGTGGCTGCGCTGGCCGTCGGTTTCGCGACCGTCACCGCATTGCATGGGTTCGCCGGCGCGCGCGAGGTGCGGCGCGACGCGGTGGTCCCTGCCGACGCGGGCGACGGCTTCGTGCGCGTGTGCGACGTCGCCGACATCCCGGACGGTCGCGCGAAGATCGCGCTGGTGGGAGGCGAGCGCGTCGCGGTGTTCCGCTACGGCGGCCTCGTGTCGGCGGTGTCGAACGCGTGCCAGCACCAGAACGGTCCGCTCGGCGAAGGGCGCATCGTCGACGGCTGCATCACCTGTCCGTGGCACGGCTACCAGTACGATCCGGCGAGCGGTGCGGCGCCGGCGCCGTTCACCGAGAAGCTGCCGACGTTCGCCGTCCGCGTGGTCGGCGGTGTCGTGCACGTGCACCGAACGCCGCATCCCGCGGGCACGCGCGTCGAGCCGGCGCGGATCGAGCCGCCGGACACCAGCGGCGTGGAGGGTGGGCGATGAGCGGCGGGTCCGACGACTTCTTCATCGGCTGGGCACCGAGCGCACCGATGCGCGACCGCCGTTTCCTGCGCAGGGTCGCGCCGCTGGGGTTGGTGGCGCTGCTGGCGATCGCCGCGCTGTTCGCCGGCTGGCAGCGGACGCCGCGCCGCGCGTGGTTCGACTTCGGCGAGCTGCGCTCCTATCGAGGCGTGCTGGTCGCGGACCCGGTGCCGATGCTCGTGCTCGCGGCGCCCGAGCCCACCAGCGGTGCACGCGTGCTGCTGCTGTGCGCGGAATGGAAGTTCGGATTCGACGCCGCGCTCGCGAAGCGATTGCACCTGCGGGAGGTCGAGCTGCGCGGCACGCTGATCCACGATGCCGACGGCCAGGCGATGGTCGAGGTCGCGGCCGGCTCGGTGGCCGACGTCGGCGACGGTCAGCCGGATGCCGAGCGACTGCTCGGCGCGACCGAGGATCTCGGCGAGCAGGTGCTGCGCGGCGAGATCGTCGACTCGAAGTGCTACCTCGGCGTGATGAACCCGGGCGTGCTCAAGCCGCACCGCGCCTGCGCCATCCACTGCATCCGCGGGGGCATCCCACCGATCCTGCTGGTGCGCGGTACCGACGGCTCACCGGCCGAGCACTACCTGCTGGTCGGTGCGGATGGCGCCGCGATCCATGCGCAGGTGCTCGACCTCGTCGCCGTGCCCGTCGAGATCCGTGGTCGCGTCGAGCGGATCGGCGCGCTGCGCGTGCTGCGCGCCGATCCCGCGAGCTACCGGCTGCTGTGAGCGGCCCGGCATCACCGATCAACCGAGCAGCCCACGCGCGCGCAGCGACGCGCGGGTGATCGCTGCGGCGGCTTCGAGCGAGCCGAGGTCGAACCGTGGCGCGTCGGCCGGTCGCAGGCGCGGAGCCGTGGCGACCACGGTGTCCGGATCGAACCGGCGGACGTCGCCGAGCGGCGGCAGCGCGAGCCACGGCTCGACGGCGACGGTGGCACCGAGTGCGCGCAGCGAGCCGCGCTCGCGGACGAGCCCTGCCTCGAGGGTCCAGAACGCCAGCCGGCGCAGGTGCTCGCGGTCGTCGGCCGTCGCCGACCACGACGCGCGGCCGAGCGCGTTGGCGAGCGATGCGCCGGCGCGGTCGGTCAGCAGCGGCAGGCGCCCGAGCAGCGCGCGGCGCGTCTCGGGATGGTCCGGCGCAGCCGGAACCAGCACGCGGAACCGGCCGGCCTCGGCGAGCAGCTCGTCGGGTGCGATGTCGTGCACGCAGGGCCGCAGCCGGAACCACGAGTGCCGCTCGAGCCGCCGGGCGACCTCGTCGAGCGGCGGCAGCGGCGCGCCGGGTCGGAGGCCGAGCAGCCAGCGCCCGCGGCGGACGACCGCCGCGCAGCCGATCTGCGGCTGCGTCGCGCCGTCGGCGGCAGCACGGTCGGAGCGCGGGTGCGCGATGGCAGCCCGGGCGAACACGGTTGCGGCGACCTCGTCGTCCGCAGTCCAGGCGATCGGTCTCACGGCGGGTTCCTCGAAACGTGGATCCTCGAATCCCATGCGGATGAGGGGCCCCTCGCCGGGTCGCCTGCCGTCTCCGTGCGGGCGGCCCGTCGAGGCCGCCCCAGCACAGCTCACCGCTCGCCGCGGTCAGCTCGGAGCGCCCTCGGAGGGCGGACGACGCAGAGGTTCAGCGACGTGCCGCCCTGGTGGGCGTCGCGCTGCTGCATCGTCGGGAGCTGCCACGGTCGGCGGATCATGCTGGCAGAAGTCTGCCCCGCCCCCGCGCCCCCGGCAAGTGCCCCGCACCCTCCGACCTGACTTCCGATCGGTACCGCGTACGGATCGGAAGCTTCAGGGGTGCAGGAGGCGGCCTTCCATGCCGCCGTGGACCGGGAGCACGACGCCGCTGACGTGGGCGCCGAGCGCCGGTGACGCGAGCGCGACGACCATGCTGGCGACGTCCTCGGGCTGCGCGACCTTGCGCATCGGCATCGTGCACGTCGCGCGGTGCACGACGCCCGGGTCGCGGAGCGCATCCTCTGCCATCGGGGTCGCGACCCAGCCCGGGCACACGCAGTTCACGCGGCCGCGCGGTGCCACGCGCACGATCTCGTTCTTCAGGCTGCGCGTCAGTCCGTAGCTCATCGCCGCCTTCGCCGCCGAGTAGTCGGCGTGCCCGGCCTCGCCGAACAGCGCGGCGGTCGAGCCGATCAACACGATCGACGCGTCGTCGCGCGGCACCGCCTTCAGGTGACGCAGGAACCCGCGGCAGGTCAGGAACGCGCTGGTCAGGTCGGTGTCGAGTGTGTGTCGCCATTGTGCGAGGGACATGTCGCACACCGGCACCTCCTCGGCGATCCAGATCCCCGCATTGACGACCACTCCGTCGACGCGCCCGTGTGTCGCGACGATGCGCTCCCACATGGCGTCGACGTCTCGCTCGTCGGTCAGGTCGGCGCGAGCGAGGGTCGCACGTCGTCCACCCAGCTCGCTCGCGAGCGCCGCGGCGCGTTCGCCACCGCGATGGTGGTGGAGCACGACGCGCGCACCCTCTGCGACGAATGCGCGCGCGACCGCCGCGCCGATGCCACCGGACGCGCCGGTGACGACCTGGACCGTGCCTGCGAGGGAGGTGTTCATGCGATGCCGTGCCCGACGGTAGGCGGAAGATAGCCGCTTGCGCTGCTCCGACGGCGGCCGGGCCGCGCGCATCGGGATCGCTCGCCATCCGACCGGCGCGCCCGCGTGATCCGATCGCTGTTCACGGCGATCCGCTCCGGAATGGCGACAGGGGGCTGGCGCCCGGCTGGCGATCGGCTACCGTGCGCCGCCCTTTTCCCCTGCGGCGCCGGACGACCCGTCCCGCCGCGGCCGCCTGTTTCGAGAACGCCAGGGCAGCCCGGGGCGCAGTGTGCGTCCGGCCGGCCCGGCGCTGCGCCGCGCGGATGTGTCACCGCGGCCGGGACTTCGACGACGGGTGCGCTGTCCTTCCGAACCCGTCGCGGCTCCGGTGTCGTGAGCCGTCCCTCCTGCATGCTGCATCCGATCGAGGCCGGCGCCGCCGGTGTGTTCACTCATTCCCAGGTCGAGGATCCGCGCGACGAGCTCGGCGAGCTGCTCGCCGACGGCCAGGCGGACGGCGAGCCGACCGGCGAGCCGACCGACGAGCCGACGGACGAGCCGGCCGACGAGGCGGTCGGAGATGCCGACCCGTTCGCTGGCCTGCCCGAGCCGATCGCCCGCGCGCTCCGCGGCCGCGGCTTCACGGCGCTGACGCCGGTCCAGCTCGCGGTGCTCGACGCCGACCGCTGTGGCGTCACGGCCGACGGCGTCGACGGGCGCGACCTGCAGATCTGCTCGAAGACCGGCTCCGGCAAGACCGTCGCGATCGGTCTCGCGCTGGCACCGGCGCTCCTGCGGACGCCGGTGCGGCGCGACGCGCCGCCCGAGGTGCTCGTCGTCGCGCCGACGCGCGAGCTCGCCGCGCAGGTGCAGGGTGAGCTCGACTGGCTCTACGCCGACGTCCGCGACGTGCGCACGCTGAGCGTGACCGGCGGCACCAGCGTGCCGGCCGAGCGGCGCCAGCTCGAGCGCATCGCACCGCGCATCGTCGTCGGCACGCCGGGGCGGCTCTGCGACCACGTGCGCTCGGGCGCCCTCGACCTCGGTGCGGTGCGCCAGCTCGTGCTCGACGAAGCCGACCAGATGCTCGACCTGGGCTTCCGCGACGAGCTCGAGGCGATCCTCGCGGAGCTCCCGGCCGACCGCCGCAGCGTGCTGGTGTCGGCGACCTTCCCCGCGGAGGTGCAGGAGCTGGTCGAACGCTATCAGCGCGATCCGCTGCGCGTCGATGGCGCCGAGCCCGGCGCGGCGAACTCCGACATCGAGCACGTCGCCGTGCTCGTGCGGGGGTCCGATCGCTACGCCGCGCTCGTCAACGTGCTGCTGCTCGGGGGCGGGCGGCAGCGGACGCTCGTGTTCGTGCGCACGCGCCAGGACACCGCCGAGCTCGCCGAGCGGCTGGCCGGCGACGGCTTCGCGGCATTGCCGCTCAGTGGCGACCTCGCGCAGGCGCAGCGTACGCGCACGCTGAACGCCTTCCGCAACGGCACCGTGCACGTGCTGGTCGCCACGGACGTCGCCGCACGCGGAATCGACGTTCCCGACGTGTCGACGGTCGTCCAGTACGACCCGCCGGTCGACGACGCCGTGTACACGCACCGTAGCGGCCGCACCGGGCGCGCCGGCCGCAAGGGCCGCAACGTGATCTTCGGCGCGCCGTCGTCGGAGCGGCGGCTGACCCGCATGCTCCATGCCGCTGGCGTCGACGCGTCGTGGCGCGAGGCGCCGGGGCCGGACGACGTGCGGCGCGTCCTCGGTGAGCGGCAACGCGCCGAGCTCGCCGCCCTGCTCGCCGCGCCGCTCGGTGCCGCGGAGCTGCTCGAGCAGGCGCGCGAGCTGCTCGCGGACCGCGAGCCCGCCGAGGTCGTCGCGCGGCTCCTCGGCCGCGCGCTGTCCGCGCTGCCCTGCGAGCCGATGGCGGTGGGCGCCCCGGCTCGCGTCCGCAGCGAGCCGGCCGCCCACCGGCCGCTGCGCGACGAGCCGCGCCGCGACGACGTGCCGCGCGTGCGCTTCACGATCAACTGGGGTCGCAAGGCTGGCGCGACACCGCAGCGGATCCTCGCGCACGTCTGTCGCCGCGGCGACGTGGCCGGCCAGGACATCGGCGCGATCGAGATCGGGCCGTTCGCGACGACGTTCGACGTCGACGCACGCGTCGCCCCGGGCTTCGGCCGGCGCGCGTCGATCCGCGACCCGCGCGATCCGCGCCTGACGATCCGGCCCGCCGGCAGCGCCGGGCCACGCCGCCGCGAGCGACGGACCGCCTGAGCGGTCGGCACCGCGGCCTCAGCCGCGCTGCAGCCGCTCGGAGTCCTCCGGGAAGCCGAAGCTCACCGGATCCTTCTCGGGGTCGTAGCCGCAGAACTTCGTGTGCACGCCGGTGTGCACCTGCTCCTTGCCGTGGCAGTACGGGCAGTCCTGGTGGTCGTGCACCGGCAGCTCGCGCTGCGTGCGGCGGCAGAACACCCGCGATTCCGGGGGCTGTGCCTTCGGGGTGTCGGTCATCGTGATCTTCCTCGTCGTGCGGTTGCGCGTGATCAGCCGCGCGGTGCGGCGAGCGCACGCAGCTCGCTCCAGTGCTCTTCGATCTGTCGTGCGACCTGCTCGATGTCGAGCGCGGTGCCGCGGAAGCGGCCCTGCAGCTCGAAGTACTGCGCGAGATCGGTGCGCGAGAACGTCGGTTGGACGTCGATCGTCCAGCGCCGGCCGTCCTCGACCTGGCACACCGGGAACAGCCCGGCGCGGACCGCCATGCGGATCAGCTCGATGCCGTCCGCCGGCTCCGACTTCCAACCGGTCGGGCACGGCGCGAGCACGTGCAGGAACCGGAACCCTTCCAGCGCGAGCGCGCGTTCCATCTTGGCGACCGCGTCGCCCGGATGCGCGAGCGAGATCGATGCCGCCAACGGAATCCGGTGCGCGGCCATGATCCCGAGGATGTCCTTCTTGTGGTGGACCTTGCCGCCGGGCGTCGTCGTCGTGCGGGCGCCGGTCGGTGTCGCCGACGAGCGCTGGCCGCCGGTATTGCCGTAGATCTCGTTGTCGTAGCAGATGTACAGCACGTCCTCGTTGCGCTCGGCGGCGGCACTCAGCGTCGCCATCCCGATGTCGTAGGTGCCGCCGTCGCCGGCCCACGCGACGACGCGCGTCGACTCACCGTTCATCTGCGCCGCGCGCGCGAGGCCGGTCGCGACGGCGGCCGTCGACGCGAACGTGCAGGCGAGCACCGGCGCACCGTAGTTGGAATACGGATACGGGCCGGCCGTGACGATGCCGCAGCATGCCGGGATCACCATCTGGATCCGGTGCTGCGTGCCGATCGCGTGGCTGAGCAGATTGAGGGCGACCGACATGCCGCAGCCACCGCAATTGGTGTTGCCGGCGCGGAGGAGCGGCTCCGGGCGATCGGCAGCGGTCTGCGCCATGCCGCCGAGCAGGCACTCCGGACCGTCGCAGGTCGCGTGCTCGGTCATCTCGAGCCGGGAGCTGCCGACATCGCCGTCTCTCATGGTGCCACCTCCATCAGGCGCGGTGCGCTGACCTCGTCGCGGCCGCGCAGATCGTCGAGCAGGTTCTGGATGTCGTGCGGTCGGACGTCGCCACCGCCCAGTCCGATCACGTAGTTCTGCACCAGGCAGTCGCGCGGCTCGGCGCCGCGCAGCTCCGACCACAGCACGCCGCCCTTGCCGAGCGAGATGTCGCGGTCGAGGACCGCGACGCGCTTCGCGCCCGCCAGCAGGTCCGTCAGCTCGGCGTCGGGGAACGGCCGGAACATCCGCACGCGCAGCGCGCCGACCTTCTCGCCGCGCTCGCGCGCCGCGTCGATCACCGCGCGCACGGTGCTCGCCATCGTGCCCATCGACACGATCACGGTGTCGGCGTCGTCCATCCGGTACGGTTCGACCGCATCCGCGGGTCGCCGGCCGAAGCACTCCTCGAACGCGTCCTGGCATTCGCGGTAGACCGCCGGCACCGCCGCCATCGCCGCCGCGTGCTGGTGCCGGTGGATCTCGGTCTCGTGCGGGAAGTCCATGCCGCCGACCGTGACGGGCTCGTGGGTCAGCCGGTGCGGCAGATCGAGCAGTGGCAGGAAGCGCTCGACCTGCTCCAGCTCGGGCACCTCGGTCATCATCATCGTGTGCGAGAGCACGAACGCGTCCTGGCACACGAGCGCTGGTAGGAGCACGCGGCGATCCTCGGCCAGCCGGTAGGTGAACAGGATCGTGTCCAGCACCTCCTGATTGTCCTCGCAGTAGAACTGCATCCAACCGGAGTCGCGCAGCATCAGCGTGTCGCCGTGGTCGACCCAGATGTTCCACGGTGGCCCGAGCGTGCGATTGACCGCCATCATGACGATGGGCAGCCGGTACATCGCCGCGGCGAACACGTTCTCGGTCATGTAGGCGAGGCCGTTCGACGACGACGCGGTGAACGTCCGGACGCCGGCCTGCGCCATGCCGATGCAGACCGCCATCGCGCTGTGCTCGCTCTCGACGCGGACGATTTCGCCGCGACTCCGACCGTCGGGGCCGGTGAAGTCCATCTTGCAGAGCAGCTCGATGCACTCGGACTGCGGCGTGATCGGATACACGCCGCCACCGAAGCCCCGCGCGCTCGCATTGGCGCGACCGGCGAGGGCGGCCGCTGTGGCCGCCGCGTGATTGGCGCTGAGGAACTCGGCGGTCATGACTCGATCATCTCCATCGCGCGCCGCGGGCACTCCTCGACGCAGATCCCGCAGCCCTTGCAGTAGGTGTAGTCGACCTCGTAGCCCGGGGCCTCGCGGCGGATGATGCCCTCGGGGCAGTAGACGAGGCAGGTGTCGCACCTGGTGCAGTGGCCGCACGAGAAGCAGCGGTGCGCCTCGCCCGAATCCAGCAGTCCTGCGTGGACCTCGTCGAAGTGGTGCAGCCGATCGTCCGACGACAGCGTGGTGCCGTGCTCGGGCTTCCGGCGAGCGAAGTGGTCGACGCGGATGTCGGTCGCCGGTACCGCCGTGCGGCGGTCGGGGCGCTCGAACACCTGGACGTCGTGGCCGAGTGCGCGCAGCGCGAGCCCCGCGGCGCGACGCCCGCTGCCGAGCGCGTGCGTGACGGTGCCGTCGCCGGTCGCCAGGTCGCCAGCGGCGAACACGTTGAGCGGTGTGTCGTCGCGCCGGAACAGCTGCTCGCCGCGCAACTCCCACGTCTCGGGCAGGAGCGACGTGTCGGCCGACTGGCCGAGCGCCAGCAGCACGTAGTCGCAATCGAGGTGGACGATGCGATCGGTCACCACCGGACGCCGCCGGCCGCTGTCGTCCGGCGGCCCCATCTCGACCTCGGCGAGGTCGATCCCGTCGACGTCACCGCTGCCGGTGAAGCCGGCGGGCGCGACGCGCTCCAGCAGCACGACACCTTCCTGCAGCGCCTCGTCGATCTCCTCGGGGATCGCCGGCATCTCCTTCCGCGTGCGCCGGTAGGCGACCGTCACCCGCTCGGCGCCGGCGCGCAATGCGGTCCGCGCGCAGTCCATCGCGGTGTTGCCGCCGCCCAGCACGACGACGTGACCGGACGTGTGCACGCCACCCTGCATGTTCTGCCGGTGCAGGAACGCGATCCCCTGCTCGATGCCGCGGAGGTCGTTACCCGGAGCCTCGATGTCGCGGAGCTTCTGCAGACCGGTCGCGAGGATCACCGCGTCGTAGTCGTCGGAGAGCTTCGCGAGGGCGTCGCGGTCGAGGAACGCACCGCAGTGCACGTCGACGCCGAGATCGACGATGCCGGAGATCTCGGCGTCGAGCACGTCGCGCGGCAGCCGGTAGGCCGGGATGCCGGTGCGCAGCACGCCGCCCAGCTCGGCCTCGCCGTCGAAGATCGCCGGTCGGTGGCCAGCCCGCGCGAGCTGGTAGGCCGCCGACAATCCGGCGGGTCCGCCGCCGACGATCGCGATCCGCTCGGGCTTCGGGTCCGGCGTCGGCTTCGCCCACGCGACCGCCGTCGTATCGGCGACCCAGCGCTCGAGCCCGCGGATGTTCACCGAGCCGTCGTACTCCCGCCGGTTGCAGCCCTCCATGCACGGCGCCGGGCACACGCGCCCGCACACGCCGGCGAGCGGAGTCGTGCGGCCGAGGATCGTCGCCGCCTGGCCGGTCTGGTCGTTGTGTAGCGACTGGATGAACTCGACGACGTCGTTGCCGGCCGGGCAGAACGCATTGCAGGGCGCGAGCTTCTCCAGGTACTGCGGGCGCTGCGTGCCCCACGTGCCGGTCTGCAGGCCGGTCGGCGCACTGACGACGTGCTCCGTCAGCGCCTCGACGGGCGGCAGCGCTGCGGCGGGCCGGCCGTCGTGCGCCGGTGCGGAGCGCGCCGCGCCCAGCACCGGGCGGACCACGACGGCCTCGAAGGCCTCGCGCGCCGCGTCGAAGTTGCTGAGGAAGCCGAGCCGCTCGTAGGTTTCGCGGAGCAGGTCGAGCGACAGGCCGTGCAGCCGGGCGAACGCGCCGGCGATCGTCGTGTTGACGATCACGACGGTGCGCGAGCCGATGCCGTGCTTGCGGGCGATCGCGGTGGCGTCCACCGTGCCGATCGTGAGCTCCGGATGCTGCGTGGCGTAGACCTCGGCCGGCTCCGGCGTGTTGATCAGGACCGTGCCGCCCCCCCGCACGCCGGCGAAGACCGCCGCTCCGAGGAGGTGGTGGTCGAGCACGACGATGTGGTGCGGCTCGTAGACCTTGTTCCGGTTGACGATCGGTTGGTCGGCGACCCGCGTGTAGGCCCGGACCGGGGCGCCCGAGCGCTCCGCGGCGTAGTCGCCGAAGGTCTGCACGCTCTTCCCGAGGCTCGCGTAGGCAGCGGCGACGATCTTGGCGCAGGTGACGCCACCCTGGCCGCCGCGGCCGTGGAACCGGAACTCCATCGACTCGACCATGGCCGGGAGAACCCCTGGCCCGGGGCCCGACTTTCTCCGGGTCGGCGCCGGGCCGCGATTCGCCCGTGAGATCCGGTCGCAGCCGCGGTCGCCTGCCGCGCCCGCGGGCGGGCTCAGCGGCAGTCGACGCGGATGCCGTTGCTGGTCGTCAGGACCAGGTTCTGACCCTGCAGCGTCACCGGCGCGAACTGGTGGTGGGTCGTGCCGGTCAGGGTCGCCGGCACCACCATCGTGTGGGTCGCGAGCCCGGCGGCGTCGGCCGTCACCAGCACGGCTACCTCGACGGTCGACAGCAGCGAGCAGCCACCCGGCAGCGGCAGGTTCAGCGGGCCGGAGCCGGTCACCGCGATCACCGGGTCGCGCGGGAACGCTCCCGTCACCAGGAACGTGACGACCCGGCTCGTGCCGACCACCGCCTCGGTCGCGCTCGCCAGCGGACCGCAGCCCTGCCCGTAGCTGGCGATCGTGCAACTCGCGGTGCGATCGGGGCGGAAGCCGGCCCAGATCTCGGTCCAGCACGACTGGAAGTCGGCGACGTTGCCCGAGCCGGTCACGTGGCACTCGTTGCCGACGCGCACGTCGAGCGTGCCGCTCGAGGGCATGGTGACCGGGAACTCGAAGGACCCGGCCTGCGCGGTCCGCAGTTCGAGGGTGCCGTCGTTGCCGATGTCGAGCGTGGCGCCGACGGTGCCGGTCGTCCCGGGACTGGCGCGGAACGACAGCATCACCTTGCCGCGCGTTCCCGGCACATTGGCGAAGGTCAGCAGCAATGCGTGGCTGCCGGTCTGCGCGCCGTTCGACGCCGGCGAGGCCGACGTGCCGCACAGGTCGGTCGTCAGGCCGCGCGCGTAGGCGCGCTCGAAGAAGTTCACGCCGATGCCGTCGAGGTACGGCTGGGTCGGGTAGGCGAACGTCATCGCGCTCAGATAGGTGCGCGGCGTCGCGATGTCGATGCGCGCCGACAGGTCCAGGATCAGACTGCCGGTGCCGATCGGTGTGCCGGGCGGCACGTGATCGAAGTCCGACTGACCGCCGCCCTGCGCCAGGACCGCGACGTCGCCGTCGGTGCGCGCGACGACCGTGGTCTGTTGAGCGAGGCCAGGAGAGACCAGCGCGATCAGCGCGGTCACCGAGCGGAACTGCGCGAGCATCCGCGCATGATACTCACGGCGATCAACTCTCGCGCTGCCGCGCGAGGGCCCGCTCGAGCACGTCTACCACGCCGCGCAGCACCGCGAGACGGGCCGTGCGCTTGTCGTCGGCCGGGACGACGTGCCACGGGACGGCGCCGGACGTGCGCGCCAGCATCTCGTCGATCGCGGCCTCGTACGGGCCGCGCTTGTCGCGGTTGCGCCAGTCCTCGTCGGTCAGCTTGTGTCGCTTGTAGGGGGTGTCGCGGCGCTCCTCGAACCGGCGGAGCTGCTCCTCTTCGCTGACGTGAAGGAAGGCCTTGTAGACGGCGTAGCCGTGCTCGACGAGCTGACGCTCGAAGTCCTCGATCTCGGCGTATGCGGCGCGCCACTCGGGTTCGGCCGCGAAGCCCTCCACCCGCTCGACGAGCACGCGCCCGTACCACGACCGGTCGAAGATCGACACCCGACCCATCGGCGGCAGTCGGCGCCAGAATCGCCACATGTACGGCCGTGACTTCTCCCGCTCGTCGGGTGCTCGGATCGGGAAGATCTTGTACATCTGCGCATCCATCGCGTGCGTCACGCGACGGATCGCGCCACCCTTGCCGGCCGCGTCCCAGCCCTCGATCACGAGCACGGCACCGAGCCCGCGGTGCTCCGCCTTGCGGGTCAGCTGCGTGAAGCGCTCCTGCAGCTCGTCGCGCTGCCGGTCGTAGTCCGCGCATTCGAGCTCCGGCGCGCGGGGATCGACCTGTGCGAGACGCGGTGCGGACGGCGCGCGCGACACCGTGCGGAACCCCGGCTGCGTCGGCTGCGTCTGCGCGAGCCGCGCCTGCAGCGCGCGAGCGAGGATGGTGCCGACCTCGAGATTGCGCCAGCGGCGGTCCTCGCCGCGCAGCACGTGCCACGGCGCCCAGCCCTGGTCGGTTGCGGCCAGCACGCGGCGCGCGACCTCGCGGCCCTCGTCGTAGCACTTCGCGATCGCCCACTCCTCGTCGCGGAACGCGTAGCGATTGCGCTTCCGGGCCTTCTCGATCCGGCTCTGGAGCACCGCCTGGTCGACGTGCAGCCAGAACTTCACGAGCAGCGCTCCCGCGGCCACGAGCTGTCGCTCGAGCTCCTGCAGGTGCTCGATGCGGAGATCGAGCTCGGCGTCGTTCAGCTCGCCGAACGTCCGGCGCACGATGGCCGATGCGGTCCATGATCGGCGCAGCAGCAGGATCGTGCCGCGCGGTGGGATCACGTTCCAATAGCGCCACAGGAACGGGAAGCGCTTCTCCGCGTCGCTGGGCGGCCCGAATGCGTCCGAGCGCAGGAAGCGTGCGTCGAACCACTCGTGCAGGACCTCGAAGACGTCGTCGCCGCCGATCAGGTCGGGGCCGTCGAGGGTCACGACGACGGGGAAGTCGCGCTCGGCGAGTTCGTCCTGCGCGCGGAGCAGCGCGGTGCGCAGCGCAGGCACGCGCTGCTCGTACTCCGCGCGTGTCATCTTCGTCGCCGAGACAGCCTCACTCATCGCCGCATCGTGCCACCGCGCGGAGCCGCGCGCGACATGGAGTCGCCGGTGGGGGCGAATCGTCGGCGCCGGAGGCGGCCACCGCCGCTGCGCACGGCTCCGGAGCCGCCATGCCACGGCGGGCTGTCGGCCCCGCCGGGCTCGGATAGACTCCGGGCTCGCTCCCTTGCCGTACCCCCCATGCCGATCCTCCCGCGGGCCGCCGTCGTCGTCTTCGCGATCCTGCCCGGTCTGCCAGCGGGCGAGGGAGTCCGCGCGCAGGAGCACCGGCCACACCGGCGCGTGCCGGTGAGCGTGGTCGGCGATGCGGGCGACGCGGCGTCCGCGGTGACGCGGGAATCGCTGCGCGCCGTGTGGGGCCTGCCGGCCGGGGGGGCGGGGACCGACGGTCCGACGCTCGAGTTGGGCTGGCCGGTCGCGTTCCCCGCCAACCCGGTGCACGACATCGATCCGTTCCACGGCGTCGCGCTGGTCGACCTCGACCTCGACGGTAGGCTCGAGATCGTGCGGCCGTCGACCGACGGCCAGCTCTATGTGCTCCGCTACGACGGCAACCCGCTGTCGGGTTGGCCGCGGCCGCTCGTCGGCTTCGGTCAGGAGGCCGCGGCGACCGGCGATCTCGACGGCGATGGCCGGCCGGAGATCGTCGTCGGCACGCGCGGCGTGACGACCGGCGGTGCCGTCCACGCGTTCCGCGGTGACGGACGGCCGGTCCCGGGCTGGCCGGTATCGCTCGGCGGCAACAACATCGGCGGCTCACCGGTGCTCGCCGACCTCGACCGGGACGGGCTGCCCGAGGTGATCGTGCAGGAGCGCGCGTCTCCGCGCGGAAGGCTGCATGTATTGCGCGGCGACGGCACTCCGCTCGGCGCGGGCTTCCCGTACGTGCTCGACCACGTGCCGGCGGGGACTCCCGCGGTCGGCGATCTCGACGGCGACGGCTGGCCCGAGCTCGTGACGATCTCCTACCGCTCGCTGCATGCGCTCCGACTCGACGGCACGCCGCTGCCGGGCTTCCCGATCGACGTCACGACCGTCTACCGCGCCAGCTTCTCGTACCAATCTCCGGTGCTCGCCGACCTGGACCGCGACGGCCGCCTGGACATCGTCGTCGCCTGCCACGGCAGCGGTTCGGGCTGCTATGCGTTCGGTGCCGACGGCCAGCTGCAGGCTGGCTGGCCGCTGTCGTTCGGCGGCAATTGGACGTTCTCGCCGCCGACCGTCGCGGACGTCGACGGCGACGGCCGACTGGAGGTCGTCGTCGGCCGTGCCGGCACGGCGTTCGGCGGTCCGGCGCTCTACGTGCTCGACCGGCAGGCCCGACCGCTGCCGGGCTTCCCGATTGCGGGCCCCGGGGGTTCGGAGGGCCCGCTCGCGGTCGGCGATCTCGATCTCGACGGCGTCAACGAGATCGTGTTCGACTCGAACATCGTCGATGCGAACGGTGACGGCTACCTGCATTGCGTCGATGCGCGCGGCAATGCCGAGCCGGGTTGGCCGCTGCGCGTGCCGGGCTACTCGCACCTCAACGGCGCGCAGCTCGGCGACGTCGACGGTGACGGCCGTCTCGAGCTCGTCGCCGTCAGCCGCCGCGCGGGGGTCGCGTACGTGTCGGTGTTCGAGCCAGCGCCGACGCCGCGCCTGCAGTCCGCCGCATGGCGCACCTACCACGATGGCGACGGCCGGCGTGGCCTCGCCGGCGACAGCTACCGCTTCGGCGTGACGGGTCGCGCGACCCCCGCCGGCCGGCTGCATTTCGAGGTCCGTGGCGAGATCGGCTCACACTACGCGATCCTGTCGGCCGGTGCGCCGGCGTTGTTGGCGGTGCCCGGGATCCGCGGCTACCTGCGACTCGACCCGGTGACGACGACGACCCTGAAGAGCGGCTTCCTGGACTGGACCGGCAGGGCCGAGCACGGTTGGCGTCTGCCGCCCGACGCATCGGTGGTCGGCACGTCGCTCTATCTGCAGGCCGTGACGTCGGGCTCGGCGGGCGCCGAGCTGTCGGAGCTCCGCGCTCTCGCGATCCGGTGACGCATCGTCAGCGTCGCGCTGGTGCGCGCGGCCGGGCGAGCATCACGACGGCACCCGGCTCCGCTACGTAGCTCGCCGAGCGCACCGTACGGGCGTCGTCGAGCGGACGGATGTCCTCGGGAGCGTCGAGCGCGGTGTCCAGGAGGCGTCGCCACACGCCGAAGTTGCGGTGGATGCGCGGCAGCTCGAACTCGAGCTGCTCGCTCCACGCATTGAGGATCGTGTAGAGCTCCCAGGTGTCGCCCTCGACGCCGAACGCGAGCGAGTGCGACGGCTCGGACCAGTCCGGCTTGTCGAGTGCGATGCCGTGCCAGCGGATGCGCGTGCGCCGCAGGAACTCGGTCAGCGTCAGGCGGTGGCGGTTCTCGAACGGCCAGAGCTGATGGCGCAGGGCGATCAGCTCGCGGACGAAACGGTGCACGTCCCGGTGTCGCGCCAGTGTGGTCCAGTCGACGTCGTAGGGTCCCGGTGGGTGCGGCTCGGCCCCGGGCGGCGAGTCCTCCGGCAGCGTCTCGCACCACGGGTTGTTGTTCCCGTGCTGTGTGCGCCGGAACTCGTCGCCCATCGCCAGCATGGGAATCCCGACCGCCAGCAGGTCGACGGCCAGCATCGACTTGACGAGCCGATTGCGGCGGCCCTCCAGCTCGGGGTCCGCCGTCGGTCCCTCGACGCCGCCGTTCCAACGGACCTCGTCGTTGTTGCCATCGACGTTCGCCTGTCCGTTCGGCTCGTTGTGCTTGTCGGCGTAGGTGACCACGTCGTTCAGCGTCATGCCGTCGTGGCACGTGACGAAGTTGACGCTCTGCTCCGGCTCGCGTGCCTCCGCCTCGTAGACGTCGGGGCTGGCGAGGATCCGCATCGCCACGCGGCCGGCGACCCCCCGGTCGCCCCGGAAGAACGCGCGGACGTCGTCGCGGAACTTGCCGTTCCACTCGTGCCAGAAGTCGCCTTCGAAGCTGCCGACCTGATAGAGACCGGCGGCGTCCCACGCCTCCGCGACGAGCTTCGTGCGCGCCAGGATCGGGTCGGTCTCGATGTCCCACAGCACCGGTGGGTTGCGCAGGACCCGGCCGCGGCGGTCGCGGCTCAGGATCGACGCGAGGTCGAAGCGGAAGCCGTCGACGTGCATGTCGCGCGCCCAGTGGCGCAGGCTGTCGAGGATCATTCGCCGGGTGACGGACTCGTTGGCATTGATCGTGTTACCGCAGCCGGTGAAGTCCGCGTAGGCGCCGGTGCCCTCGTCGAGCGTGTAGTAGAGGGAGTTCGCGAGCCCGCGCCAGGAGTAGGTCGGCCCGTCCGCCCCACCCTCCGCCGTGTGATTGTAGACGACGTCGAGCAGCACCTCGATGCCGGCGCGGTGCAGCTCACGCACCATCGTGCGGAACTCGGCGCGCGCGACGCGGGGGTCGGGCGAGGTCGCGTAGCCGAGGTGCGGCGCGAAGAACGACATCGGGTCGTAGCCCCAGACATTGCGACGGCCGGCCGGCGCCTGCTGCTCGTCGAACTGGAAGCAGGGCATCAGCTCGACCGTCGTGATGCCGAGGTCGAGCAGGTAGGGGATCTTGTGCGTGACGCCGAGCCAGGTGCCGCGCAGCTCCGCGGGCACGCCCGAGCTCGGGTGCCTCGTGAAGCGGCCGACGTGCAGCTCGTAGATCACCATCCGGTCGAGCGGCACCTCCGGTGGCTCGTCGTCACCCCAGTCGAAGTCGTCCTCCTGCACGACGACCGACTTCGGGGCGAGCGCGTCGTTGCGACCCGGGCGCCGCGCCGCCTCGCGCACCGGTCCGCGCGGGAGCGCCACTCCGGGCGCGTACGGATCGAGCAGCACCTTCTCCTGGTCGGCGCGGTCGTCGACCGGTGCGTCCGGTCCGCGGCGGACGCGCCAGCCGTACAGCTGGCCGGGACCGACGCCGGCGACGTGCACGTGCCAGTAGTTGCGCGTGCGATGGCCGCCGTCGCGCAGCGGGATCGTGCGTGCCGGCTCGGCGTCGTCGACGCGGTCGAACAGCAGCAGATCCACGTCGCTGGCGCTACGCGCGAGGAGGCAGAAGTTCGTGCCGTCGCGCGTGCAGCGCGCGCCGAGCGTCGTGGTGTCGCCGTGCGTGATCTCGATCATGGCCAGCCGGGTGCGTCACCGGGCTCCCGCGCAGCATGGCGGGCACACCGATCCACCTCGACTGTCGGCTGCCGGAACGCGCGGACTGTCCGCGATCGGCGGGGCTTGACCGGCGCGGTGTGCCGTCCACACTGCCCCACCCTCGCGCGCCGGGGTCCGACCCGATGGAGCCAGCCGACCTGCCCCCGCCAGCCGCCGTCGCGGTCCCGAGACTCCGGCGAGCGCTCTGGAACGCCGTGCGCGGTCACGACGACGGCACCGACTACGCCCGCGCGCCGCTCGGTCGCTCGATCCTGCTGCTCGCGTTGCCGATGGCGCTCGAGATGTCGATGGAATCGGTGTTCGCGGTCGCCGACCTGTGGTTCGTCGGCCGGCTCGGCGATGCGGCGATCGCGACCGTCGGGCTCACCGAGTCGCTGCTCACCATCGTCTACGCGCTCGGGATCGGACTCGCGATGGGGGTCACGTCGCTCGTCGCGCGCCGCGTCGGGGCGGGCGACCGGCCGGGCGCCTGCCGGGCCGCAGCGCAGGGAGTGCGGCTCGGCTGGACGCTGGGGATCGGCCTCGGCGTGCCCGCCGCCATCTTCGCCCCGGACCTGCTGCGCGCGATGGGGGCCGGCGCGGAGGTCGTCGCGCAGGGCTCGGGCTACGCGCGCGTCGTGCTCGGCTCGCAGGTGGTCGTCATCCTGCTGTTCGTGCACAACGCGGTGTTCCGCGGTGCGGGCGACGCCGCGCGCGCGATGCAGGCGCTGTGGCTCGCGAACGGGGTGAACCTGGTTCTCGACCCGTGCCTGATCTTCGGGCTCGGCCCGTTCCCCGCGCTCGGCCTGACCGGCGCCGGCGTCGCGACGGCGATCGGCCGCGGCGTCGGCATCCTGCTGCAGGTGCGGCTGCTGTTCGGCGGTCGCACGCGCATCGCGCTGCGCGCGGCGTCCCTGCGCTTCGACCTCGCGGAGACCCGCGCCGTGCTGCGCGTCTCGGCGGGTGCGGTCGCCCAGTTCCTGATCGCGACCGCGAGCTGGGTCGTGCTGATGCGGATCGTCGCGCCGTTCGGCACCGCGGCGCTCGCCGGCTACACCCATCGCGATCCGCATCGTGATGTTCGCGCTGCTGCCGTCGTGGGGCGTGTCGAACGCGGCCGCAACGCTGGTCGGCCAGAGCCTCGGCGCGGGCGATGGTGCACGGGCGACGCGCGCGGTGTGGACCACCGGGGCGGTCAACATGGCGGTGCTCGGGCTCGTCATGGTGCTGTTCCTCGGCTTCGGGCAGGAGCTCGTCGCGCTGTTCGAGGACGACCCGGCGGTGCGCGCCGTGGGGAGCGACGCGCTGCGCATCCTCAGCTACGGCTACCTCGCCTACGCCTGGGGCATGGTCGTCGTGCAGGCCTTCAACGGCGCCGGCGACACGATGACGCCGACCTGGATCAACCTGTGCGGCTTCTGGGGCTTCCAGATCCCGCTCGCCGTCGTGCTCGCTCACGAAGTCGGGCTCGAGGCGCGCGGCGTGTTCTGGGCGGTCGCGATCGCCGAGTCCTGCATCGCGGCGGCGGCCGTCGTCGTGTTGCGCCTGCGACCCTGGGGGAATCCCGCCCCGGCGGTCGCGCCCGGCGCCGCCCCGACCCCGCCGGTGGCGGGGATAGACGACCGAGCCGAGTCTGCCGATCCGTCCTGAACCCGGCCGTTTGGCGGCGAGGGTCGTGAGCCGGCGGCGTCAGAGTGGTGCAACCGATAGCGAGCTGCGCGAGGATCGGACTTTGCGATCCTAGGCGCCGCATCGAGGAGAAATCTCCTGCTCCGCGCGCAGATCGGGAATCTCCTGCCCCCTTTCGGCGTTGTAGCAGCAGCGAGAGTGAGCGCGCCGCGGACCTCCGGTCGGGCGCGTTCGGGCAGGAAGAAACGAGAGAGCGAGAGAGAGAGCAAGAGAGCGAGCGACGGCCTGCCGCGCCCCCGGGCGTGGCAGGCCGTTTCCTTTTCCAGGCGGCTCGCGCGGAGCTCAGCGCCGCGGATCGAGCGGCCGCACGCGCAGGTGCTTGAACCAGACCTCGGAGCCCGGGTCGTGGCACTGCAGCGCGAACGTGCCGCGGCTCAGCACCCGGCCCTCGAGGCCGGCGTCGCGCTTCACGTCGGCCGGCTCCGTGTAGTCGACCGTCTGCCGGCCGTCGACCCACACCTGGACCCGCGCACCCTCGACGCGGACGCGCAGCTCGAACCAGCGGTCGTCCTGGGCGGGCGGCTCGCGCACGTCGTCGACGGCGTAGAGCCCACCGGTGCGGCGCCAGTCCGACTGGCTGTTGTTGATCTGCACCTCGTAGCCCTGCGAGGGCCAGCCGCTGTCCTGGAACGTGGTGTGGAAGTAGAGGCCCGAGTTGGCCCCCGGCTTCGTCATCACGAGGCCGCGGAACTCGAAGTCCTGGAAGTCGTGGTCGTGCACCGGCCCGTCGTAGAAGACGTGCGCGCGCGGGCCCTTCACGACGATCGCGCCGTCCTGCACGCGCACCGACTCGGGGTGCTCGCTGATGCGCCAGCCGTCGAGCGTCGCGCCGTCGAACAGCGCGCCGAAGCCGCCGCCGTCACCGAGCTCGCGGATGCGGATGTTGCGCCAGGCGACGCGCCATTTGGGATCGCCGCCGACCGCGTGCACCTGCAGCCCGATGAAGCCGGTCGGCGACCAGTCGTCCCGCAGGTCGGCGACCGGGATGCCGTTGATCCACGTGCGGATGACCGGTCCGACGCACAGCACGCGGTAGCTGTTCCACTCGCCGCTGCGGAACGCCGCGCGCGCGACCGGGTCGTCGCGGTCCTTGCTGAGCCAGCCGCGGCGCGCCTCGTCGTAGATGAAGCCGGCCTCGCCATTGGTCGAGACCTCGACCTGGTAGCCATGGACGCGACCCTTGTTGTAGGAGTCCAGCGAGTGGCTGCGGATCTGCACGCCCGAGTTCAGCGCGTCGTCGAACAGCTTGACGTCGAAGGTCAGCTCGAAGTCGCCGAAGTAGCGGTCGCTACAGAGGAACGAGTTCGGGCTGCCACGGTTGGTGGTGCCGACGATCGTGCCGTCGACGACCTCGTAGGTGGCGGTGCCGTTCAGCTGGGTCCAGCCGGTGAGCGAGTGGCCGTCGAACAGGTCGACGAAGCCGCCGTCCTGGGCGGCGAGCGGGGCGGCGGCGAGGAGCGCGAGGGCGTGGAGTCGCATGCCCGGAAAGGTCCCTCGCGCCCCGCCGCCTTTCAATGCGCCTCTCGCGAAGCCGTGCGTGACCGCGCGGACTCGGACCGGGAGTCAGTAGCCGGCGGCCTGACCGTCCTTGCGCGACTCGGACGCCGCCCGGAAGACGCGGTGCTCCCTGTCCCACAGGATCGCCTGGTAGCCGCCGAAGCTGCCGCCGCGCACCGTGCGGTGACCGCGGCGTCGTAGCTCGGCCAGCACGGCCTCGGAGATCGCGGACTCGAGCGCGAGCTCGCCACCGTCGGTCATCCGCTCGCCGGTCGGCTCGGAGCTGCCGTCGTGCCGCACGCGTGGCGCGTCGCCGGCCTCCTGCAGGTCCATGCCGAAGTCGAGCAGGTTCACCAGCACCTGCACGTGACCCTGCGGCTGCATCGCGCCGCCCATCACCCCGAACGCCAGCCAGGGCTCGCCATCGCGCAGCGCGAAGCCCGGGATGATCGTGTGGAAGGGGCGCTTGCCGGGTGCGTAGCTGTTCGCGCGACCCTCGGCGACGTCGAACAGCTCGCCGCGGTCCTGCAGGCAGAAGCCGAGCTCCGGCGGCGTCACGCCGGAGCCGAAGCCGCGGTAGTTGCTCTGGATCAGCGAGACCATGTTGCCCTCACTGTCGGCGGTCGCGAGGTAGACGGTGTCGCCGTCGCGCGGGCCGCCGGCGTCGATCACGTCGGCTGCGTGCGACAGGTCGAGCCGCCGCCGTCGCTCGGCCGCGTAGTCCTTCGAGATCAGCCTCTCGACCGGCACGTCCGTGAACTGCGGATCGGCGTAGAAGTGCGCGCGGTCCTCGAACGCGAGCTTCTTGGCCTCGGTGAACAGGTGGATCCAGTCGGCCGAGCCGCAGCCCATCGCGGCCACGTCGTACGGCTCGATCAGGTTCAGGATCTGCAGCACGGCGATGCCCTGGCCGTCCGGCGGCAGCTCGAACACCTCGACGCCCCGGTAGGTCGTCGACACCGGCTCGACCCACTCGGCGTGGTGCGCGGCGAGGTCCTCGACCGTCAGGAAGCCGCCGTGCTCCTGCACGAAGCCGGCGAGCCGGGCCGCGACGTCGCCGGAGTAGAACGCGTCGCGCCCGCCGTCCGCGATCCTCGCGAGCGTCCGCGCCAATGCCGGATTGCGGAACCGCTCGCCCGCGCGCGGCGGTTCGCCGCCCGGCAGGAACACTGCAGCGAAGCCGGGCTCCGTCGCGAGCCGCCGCCCGGCGGCCCAGTACGACGCGATCACCGGTGGGACCGGGATACCGTCCTCGGCGTAGGCGATCGCCGGTGCGAGCACCTCGGCGAGCGGCATGCGGCCGAGCCGCGCGTGCAGCGCGCACCAGCCGTCGACCGCGCCCGGCACGCTGATCGGCAGCACGCCGGTCGGCGGGATCCGCTCGAGACCGCGCTTGCCGAGCTCCGCCAACAGGCGCTCCCGAGTCAATGCGCCCGGCGAGCGCCCGCTGCCGTTCAGGCCGAGCAGGCGGCGCGAGCTCGCGTCCCAGACGATCGCGAACAGGTCGCCGCCCAGCCCGCTGCCGGTCGGCTCGCCGAGCGCGAGGACGGCGTTGGCGGCGATCGCCGCGTCGATCGCGTTGCCGCCGCGCTGCAGGATCGTCAGCGCCGCCTGGGTGGCGAGCGGGTGGCTCGTCGCCGCGGCGGCGTGCGGCGCGATCACCTCGGAGCGGGTCGCGAACGGAAGGCCGGTCGGCCGGTCCTGGGCGTGGGCCATGACGGCGGTGAGGAGCAGTGGGGCGAGGGTGCGCACGGCCTGACGGTCGCGTCAGGTCGGCGCCACGTCAATGCAGGTAGCGCGCGGGCTGCTGGCGCACGGTGCGCGGGGAAGGTACACCGCTCGCGTGGCAGCCCAGAAGAAGTCGCCGTCGTCTCCCGAGCTCTCGCACGATGGCGTGCCCGACCTGTCGATCGCGATCCAGAGCGGGCAGGTCGGCGACGTGATGACGGCGCGCATCGCCGGCACGTTGAAGGACCTGCGGCTCGACGTGTCGCCGAAGTCGGCCGGCGAGCCGCTCGCGCTGCGCAACATGGCGAAGGCGATCAACCTCGCGCTGCAGGGCGACTTCCTCGAGACGCGCCTCGAGCCGGTCTACGCCGTCGCGCGCGTGCGCAAGGGCGCGGTAGAGATCCTGCACCGCGACTACATCGGGCTCGGCCACGGCCTGTTCGCGAGCATCGGTCGCGCCGCCCGGTCCCTGGTGCTGACGCTGCAGGGCCCCGATCCGTCCTCGGCGATCCGCGCGATGGAGGAGCACCCCGTCACCGGGCCGGTGCGCGGCGTGCTCGACCTGCTGGCGCGCAAGCTGAACCTCGTGCAGGAGTACGAGGACATGGTGCCCGCGTTCGTCGAGCAGACCCTCGACCGGCTCGAGGCCGTCTACATGGTGCAGAACTGGCACCGCGACGAGTGGCAGATCGACACCACCGTGATCGGCCTCGATGTCGTGATGAAGCCGGTCGTCGAAGGCACCGCCGACGGCGGTGGCGAGAAGCCGCGCACGAAGGCCGCGCGCGCCGGCCGCAAGGGCGGCGGCAAGCGAGGCTGAGCCGATCGTTCGCCGAGCGCCGAGGGTCGCGCGGCCGCTGTTCGAGCGTCGCGCTCCGACCGGCTTTCCGCGCCGTCCCGTGTCGCCCGTCCCGGGCCTGAGCAGTGTGATCACGAGCGACGCTCGCGCCGCCGCGACACCGGGGCGGAGTTGCTGATGCGCTGGCGTGGGGCGGACGTCCCGCAATGCCCGCGCGGTGGCACCGGACGTCGGGCTGCTCGCCCGGCCGCGGCAGCGTCATCCGGCCGGTCTGCCGTCCCTCGCTCCGCGTCGCGCACGGCCGGACCGAACACGCCGGTGGCCCGACCGGACACGGTCGATGCTCACCGTCGCGGTCGGATCCGCGGCTGCGTCACGCCCGTGGTCTGCCGGTCGCGACCACCGACGGCCTGCGGGCTGGCAGGGTCTCTCGATCCGACCTCGTCGCAATGCCGGCGTCGAGGGCGGCCGGGGTCCCGGACGCGCCACCGCACCATGGGCGCTTTGCCGGGAGCCCCTTCATGCACCCGGTGTGCGGGGATCGCGGTCTGCGGTCGGCGACCGGCGCGCGGTGTGCCGAACCGGACGCAATCGCGGACGGCGACCGGTCAGCGACGTCGCTGCGGGTCGCGCGCCCGCGGATCGATGGGCGGCCGGCCGGCCGGTTGCCCTCGCTGGATGCGCACCGTCGCCGTCGTCCCGATGGTCAGCCCCTGCTGCTCACCGTCCAGCTCGATCACCACCTGGAACTGCCGCGCAGCGGCCGGACCGTCTTCGGTCCCGGACACCGGCAGGGAGGCGACCCGCGACACGCGCCCGGCCACCCGGCGGTCTGTCGGTCCTGGGATCACCACCTCCGCAGCATGCCCGGTCCGCAGCGTGGCCACGTCGTCGGCATGAACGAGGGCCGCGACCTGCCGGCGCGTCGGGTCGACGATCTCGACGACCGCCTGTCGCTCTCGGACGACGCTGCCCGCCGACACCCGCTCGTGGCTGCGAGGCGTGTGGAACACCATGCCATCGACCGGCGCGAGGACTTGCCGGCTCGCGATCGCCTCCTCGAGCATCTCGACACGTTCCCGCGCCAGGTCGAGCCCGGCTCGACGCTCGTCCACCTTCGCGCGCGCCACCGCGCGGCCTGCCTCCGCTGCGGCGACGAGATCCGGAGCTCGGAGCTTCGCCAGCTCGAGCCGCAGCTCGGCGAGTTGGACGCGCCCCTGGGCGAGGCGCAGGGCCGCGGTCTCCTCGCCTCCCTCACCGGCCTCGCGACGCGCCCGTTCGAGCGCGTCGCGCGCCGTCCAGAGTTCGACCTCGGCGGCGGCAACCAGGATCCCGGCCTCCAGCTCCGCGATCCGGATGTCCCGCGCATGTAGCTCGACGGCGGCCTCGGCCTCGATGACGTCGCTCAGGGCGCGCGCGACGTCGATCTCCCGCGTCGCGAGCTCCTCCCTGAGCGGAGTCACGTCGAGCTCGGCGACGCGGTCTCCCTTCCGCACCAGCTGCCCCTCAGGAGCCAGCCAGAGGACGATCGCCTCGCCGGGCAGGCGCGAGCGCAGGACCTGCCGGCCCAGCGGCTCGACCTGGCCCGCCAGGGTGAGCAGCGCTGGTTCGGAGTGCGGCGCGCCCTGCGCGGACAACGGCGCCACGGCGAACAACAACAGCACGGTCGCAGAGCCGAACACCGCGCGCGAAGAGGGCGAGACTACCATGCCGGCACTCTAGCCCCGATCACCCGCGACCGGGCGCGCGTCGGCGTCGTCCGGTCGACATTTCGGCGGATCGGGCGAGCCACGGCTCACCACGGTCCTGCGTGCAGGTGGGACGGCTTCGCACGACCCGCGCAGCGATCGCGTCGATCGCGACCGTCCCACTTTGCCAGACGCGCTGCCAGGCGCACCCTGCGTGCAGGTGGTAGACGATGCGCCATACGGACCCAGTGATGCGCACGGCCACGTTCAGCTGCGCGCGTCGTATTCGTCCGACAGACCATCGACTCGTGGGTGTCCTGCGCGGTCGCCGCAATGCGATCATGCACGGCGGCCGAGGGGACACCCTGATCCCGCACTCGATGTCGTGGCGCTGTCGGACCTCGTGTGCGCCGCGCAGCCGAGGTGAGGTCAGGCCCCCGCACATTCCGGAGACCCGATGTCGCCCAACGCGGCCTTCCGCCGTCACCGAATGGACACGGTCCATGCGCTCACGAGGCTCCGAGGCGGTCGGCCGCGATGGCCGAGTCTCCACGACCCTCGTGCGTGGTCGGCGGTTGCACGGCGATCCGACGGTCCCAGCAGACCGACCCGGTGCCGGGCGGGCCGGGCGGCGCAGTCCGGTGGGCTCCGTGTTCTCGTATCGACGTCACACGCCCTGACCCGGCCGGCGTTTGCGACGCTTGTTCGGAACTTGCGCTGTAACCAGCCGAATTCCCTCGGTCATGTAGATCGAACGTCGACTTGCCGGCCGCCTCACTGAAGCCGCGACGTTCTTCCCCGCGGTGTTCGTCGGCGGTGCCCGGCAGGTCGGGAAGTCGTCGATCCTGCTGCGTCGCTTCCCGCACCATCACCATGTGACACTCGACGTGCCTTCGGTTGCCGACAGGGCCGAGACCCGACCGCAGGATCTCCTTGCGGCGGGCGCGTGCGTGGTGTTCGACGAGATCCGGCATGCGCCGACGCTGCTGCGTCACCGGTCTGCCCTGGGCGGCCCGATTTCGGTGGACGTCGTAGCCGAGCGACCGTCGGTCCACGGGAGGACGACGACCCGGGCTGCCGGCCGGGGATCGACGGTCGGTTGGTCGTTGCGACGCTATGGGCGTGCGTCGGTGCCGAACAGGTTCTCGTAGACAGCCGGGTGGAAGCCGACGACGACCGTGTCGCCGATGAGCAGCGTCGGCGCACGCAGCTTGCCCGACGGTCCGAGCACCAGTGCTGCGCGCTGGTCGGCCGACAACCGCGCGAGCGTGTGCTCCTCGTGCTGCTTGCCCTTCGCGACGATCAACCGCTTGCGGCCGCGGAACCACGGCGCCAGGTCGTCGGGGCCGACGGCGACCTTCTTGGCATCGACGACTTCGGCGATCTCGACCTTGCCGGCGAGGAAACTCCCCGCCTTCGTGCACGACGTTCAGCCCTTGCGCAGGTAGGCGCGCTCGATCCTGGTCATCCGGGCATCATCGTCGGTCGGCGCCGGGGGTCCAGAGCGATGCCGCCCGTCCCCGGCGGCCGCCGCGTCGCCGTGGCGTCGTGCCGTACCCGGTCGAGAGCCGAGAACGCAGGCGAATTGGTGAATCCGGCGGGGCTCTCGGCCGCGGACCGCGGCTCGAAGACGCGTGCCGGGCGGCCTCGCCTCCCGCGACCTCGCCCAACGGGTGCTTCGGACCGGAGCCGAGGTCCGTCCTTCGCACGTCGGATCGAACGGAAAACCGCATCGACACTTCGACTCTCGCGCGCGGTCGCGACATCGTCAGAGGCGTGTCCACCGCGGTGTCTCGGTGAACCGGGGCCCGCCGACCGAAACGGGAGATCGCTCATGCGAAGCGGACCGAGCGTTACGAGCCTGTTGCTGGCCGTCGCGGTGACCTGCACCGCCACGCGTGCACAGGAAGTTCGACAGCGGCGGATCGATGCCCCGCCCGACGCGCCACACGTCGTCTGGCCGTCGACGCCGCCTGATGGCTGTCCCTTCGAGCCATCGACGCTGCTCGTCGGGGTCGCTTTCACCGGCCGCCACAGCGACTACCACTGCGGCGACACGTTCTACCCGTCCTGGGCGAGCGACGACCACCTCTACTCGCCGTGGACCGACGGCACCACCGACGGCGTCCGCTGCGGATCCGGGGGCGGTGCGAAGGCGCACACCGGCCATGCGGTCCTGGTGGGCGACGATCCCCTGCAACTCACGATCACGAACACCTCGCCGCCGAAGCCCGGCAGCGCCGAGCCGTACCTGGGACGCTATCCCTGCGGGTCGCTGGTCCACGATGGCGTCTGGTATTACGGCACCTACTGCCTCGGCCCGGCAGGTCGCTACGCCCACCGCGGGTTCACGTGGAACTGGCCGAACCTCGGGCCGATGCCGGGATTCCAGATCTCGTACGACCTCGGCAAGACCTGGGAGCCCTCCCCGCACTCACCGGACCGGCCACTGTTCCCCGAGCCCGACCGGTTCCTCGGCCCGGTGCGGATGGGCGCGCCGCACTTCGTCGACTTCGGCAGGAACATGCAGCACTCGCCCGACGGCAAGGCGTACCTGCTCGGCATGGGCGCGCTGGAGACCGATCCGCAGCCGCGGCCCTGCATCGCGCCCGCTGCGGGAAGTGGGTTCGAGGAGCTCGGCGCCTGTGACGACGACTTCGCACACGCGAACCTGAGCTGGATCACCGCGGACCAGGTGTATCTGGCCCGCGTGACACCGTCTCCGGAGACCATCAACGAGCTCACGGCGTACGAGTTCTTCGCCGGACACGACGGCAGCGGCGAGCCGGTCTGGACGTCCGACTTCCGGGCAATCGCGCCACTGATCGAGTGGAACAATCACATGGGCTGCGTCACCGCGACCTACGTGCCTGGACTGGACAAATACCTGATGTGCATCACGGACGGCTGGCCGACCGTCGCCCGGATGGACTCGTACATCCTCGAGGCGGACGTCATCACCGGGCCTTGGCGCCTCGTGAGCTACCTGGAGGACTTCGGAGAGCAGGCCTACTTCCTCAACTTCCCGAGCAAGTTCATCGCCGAGGACGGCCGCACCCTGTGGCTGTGCTATTCGGCCAACTTCAGCCGCGGCTGGAATGGCATCGAGCTGCAATTCCACCCTCCGGGTGGGCGCTACGGCCTGTGCCTTCACGAGATGAGGCTGCTCGCGCCCGGAGATCCGTCGAGCGTCAGCCCGTTGGGTGCGCCGCGAAACCTGGCGCGCATCGCCACGGTCACCGCCAGCTCGACGCATCCGGAATACGGGACCGCCGGTGCGGTGGACGGTGTCATCGGTGGCCACCCGGGTCCGACCGCCCAGGAGTGGGCCAGCGACGGCGAGTCGGACTCCGCGTTCCTACGCCTGACCTGGAACCGGCCGGTCGTCGTCGAGCGCGTGCTGCTGTTCGATCGACCCAATCTGCTCGATCAGGTCACGTCAGGCATGCTCGTGTTCTCCGACGGCTCGACGGTCCGTACCGGCGAGTTGCCCGATGACGCTGCCCAGGGCCTGGAGGTGGCGTTCGCGCCCAGGACCGTGAAGTGGCTGGCCTTCTTCGTCTCCACCGCGAAGGCCGGCAGCCCGAACATCGGTCTCGCGGAGATCGCGGTGCTCCGGCCGGACGATTAGGTTCCGACCCGATACGTGGGCGCCGTTTCGACTCGGCGTGCACGAACTCGTAGCTCGAAACCGGGTCCGCTCCGCGGCGCGGCCTCCCAGGTGCGAGATCGATGGGTCGATCCGGGCTGCCTCGCCTGGTGATAGCAGGGCGGTTCCGGTGACGACACCGGCGATGTAGGGCGGTGGGCGACGCGCTGCGGCAGCGCTGTTCAACTTCGCCATCCGCACCGATACCGTCCCACGCAGCCAGAGAGACACGACCGCCATGAGACGTCTGACTCACGCCGCCTGGGTGGCCGGACTGGTATCGACTGTCCTGTGCCCGTCGATCGAGTCCCAGTCGACCCGATCCCAGTCGACCCAATCCCGACCGAACGTCCTCTTCATCGCGATCGACGACCTGCGCCCGGAGCTCGGCTGCTACGGCTCGCAGAGCGCGATCACACCACACCTCGACGAGCTCGCGGCGGAAGGGCTTCGCTTCGATCGCGCCTACTGCCAATACCCGATCTGCGGTGCCTCGCGTGCGAGCCTCCTGTCCGGCCTGTATCCGACGCGGAGCCGCTTCCTCGGCCTCGATCCACTGGACAAGTACGAGCCGGACGCGGTCACCCTGCCACAAACGTTCAAGGAGCAGGGCTACACCACGATCTCCAACGGCAAGATCTTTCACAGCCCAGACGACGCCGACGCGCGGAGCTGGTCGGAGCCGGCCTGGCGGCCAGCGATCGGCCCACTGGACTCGCTCGATCCGGCGACGCGCGAGCAGCTCAGTCGGAGGCGACGCGGCTACATCGTGGAGTCGCCCGACGTGCCGGACGACGCGTACTTCGACGGCAAGGTCGCCGAGAAGACGATCGCGGACCTGCAGCGCCTGAGAGATGCCGGTCGGCCGTTCTTCCTCGCGTGCGGCTTCGTGCGCCCGCACCTGCCGTTCTACGCCCCCAGGAGGTACTGGGATCTCCACGACCGCGACGGGATCCCGATCGCCGACAACCGCTTCGCGCCCAAGGACGCGCCGAAGGAGCTCAGGGGCAGCAGGGAGTACGACAGCTACTACCTCGGTGACCTCGAGCCGGGTTCCGACACCTGGCACCACAGCATGCGGCACGGCTACCTGGCCAGCACGAGCTACACCGATGCCCTGGTCGGTCGGGTCCTGACCGAGCTGGCGCGCCTCGGTCTCGCCGACAACACGATCGTCGTCGTCTGGGGCGACCACGGCTGGCACCTGGGCGAGCACGACTTCTGGGGGAAGCACAATACGCTCGACAACGCGCTGCGCATTCCCCTGATCATCCGCCTGCCCCGCTCCATGAGAGACCCGGCGGTCGCACCCGGACAGGCGACGGCGGCAATGGTCGAGTCCGTCGACATCTACCCCACGCTGTGCGAACTGACCGGCATCACGCCGCCCGAGGTGCTGCAGGGCCGCAGCTTCACGCATCTCTTCACCGACCCCGCCGCCGAGTTCCGGGACGCTATCTACGCGCGGTTCGGAGCAGACGAGTGCGTCGTGACCGGGTGCTACGCGTACACGCGATACACGGATCCCGATGGGCCGCGCATGCTCTTCGATCACCGCAACGACCCGCTGGAGAACCAGAACGTCGCCGCCGACCCGGCGTATGCGGTGGCGGTCAGCGAGTTGGACGGCTACCTGGACGAACGCATCCGTGTCGCCGAGGGCGGAGCCGCGAGCAAGGACGACGTGTACGACCCGGCGGTCCCCGCGCCTACCTTGTCGGAAGTCGCCTACGGTCCACACGAAAGGAACGTCCTGGACTTCTGGCGCGCCGGGTCCGAGTCGCCGTCGCCGGTCGTGATGGTGATCCACGGCGGCGGCTGGCGTGCCGGATCGAAGGAGCGCGTGCAGAGGTTCGTGGACGTCCGGCGGTTGCTCGACGCCGGGATCTCGGTGGCCGCGATCGACTACCGGTTCACGAGGCATGGCGTCATCGCCGGGCTGGAGCCGCCTGTGCAGGCCCCGCTCCATGACGCAGCGCGGGCGCTGCAGTTCATCCGGAGCAGAGCATCGGACTGGGGGATCGACGCCGAGCGCATCGGCCTCGCCGGCGGCTCCGCAGGCGCCTGCAGCAGCCTGTGGCTCGCGTTCCACGACGACCTCGCCGAGCCGGACAGCGACGATCCGGTGGCACGGCAGTCCACCAGGCCGTGGTGCGCGGCCGTGATCGGCGCGCAGACGAGCCTGGATCCGCGGCAGATGAAGGCATGGACGCCGAACAGCCGCTATGGGGCGCAGGCGTTCGGCTATGCCAGCTTCGCTGACTGGCTCGAGGCCGCCGATCGACTCCAGCGTTGGTTCGACGCCTACTCACCCTACGCGCTCGTGAGCGCGGGCGACGCGCCGGTCTATCTGTTCTACACGGCCACGCCGGGGATCGGCGAGCCGCAGCGCGACCCGACACACACGTCGAACTTCGGCGTGATGCTCCAGAGGCAATGCGAGAAGTCCGGTGTCGAATGCGAGGTGGTCTACCCGGGTGCCGCCGGCGTCTCGCATCAGACCGCGACGGACTACCTCATCGCGAGCCTCCGGTAGCCCCTATTGACGTTCCGCCGTCGCGCCGCTCGGGCTGTGGCGGAAGGCGAAGTGCACCCCGTGCCGCGCCGCGAGCGGCATCCGGGCGATGCACGCACGATGTCGTGGCAAGTCTCCGTTCCTGCGATCCGTCGAAGCGTCGAGCGGCTCGTTCCGAGATGATCGTCGCGCGGTGTCGAAGCACTCAGGCCGCGTCACGAGGACCGGATCCCGAAGACATGTCCGCGAAGCACCTCACAGCCGCCGTGTTCGCCGTCGCCGTGGCCCTGCCGGCCTCGGCGCAGCGCTTCCATCCCGAACGCGTCTACCCTGCGTTCGGGATCGGGCCGACCGGGGTCCACGCCTCCATGGAGAAGGGCATGGTCGTCACCGTCGCGTCGGTCGACCCCGGCTCGCCCGGCGCGAGTGCCGGGCTGCAGCCAGGCGACGTCCTGCGCGCGGTCGACGGTCGATCGCTCGACGTGTCGGACCCCCGCGTGCCGCTCGGAGAGGCGATCGGCAATGCCGAGGGCGGGGACGGGCGGATCGCGTTCGTCGTGCGCCGCGAGGGCACCGAGACGAGGGTCACCGTGAGGATCCCGACGCTGGGCGCGTACTCGCCGTCCTGGCCGGAGGACTGTCCCAAGTCGGAGCGGATCGTCGACGACACCGTCGCCTACCTCGTCGGCGTCCAGGACGAGTCCGGCGCATACGATTTCGGCGATCGGCGTCCGCACCGCGACGACCTGCAGGGCTGCCTCGCGTCGCTGTTCCTGCTGTCGACCGGAGCGACGGACGTGGTGCCCAACGTCGAGCGCCACGTCGTCCCGCTCGCGAAGCTCGCCGAGTCACGCCGCAACGCCGGCGGACTCGTCAACTGGCAGCTCGGCTACCAGGGCATCCTGCTGTCCGAGTACTTCCTGCGGACGGGCGACCGGCGCGTGCTCGACGGTCTCCGGGAGATCTGTACGTGGGCGGTCGACAACCAGGCGGCCGGCGGCTGGGGGCACGGCGAGGTCGTCGTCCCGGGGTACACCCAGAGCGGGCTGATGAACCACGCCGGCCTACCGATCCTCATCGCGCTGACGCTGGCGCAGGAGTGCGGCGTCGACGTCGACCGCGCCGCCTACGACCGTGCGATGAAGCTCGTCTACCGGATGGCGGGCCACGGCTGCATTCCCTACGGCGACCACCGCAGCGAGCTCGGCTGGTCGACGACCAATGGTCGGAACGCGATGGTCGCGTGCGGTTTCTCGCTCTTCGACGGGGTACCCGCGTACCGCCAGGCCGCGGAGCACCTGGGCCTACTCGTCGCGGATTCCTACTACCAGCCGGAGTTCGGACACACCGGCGGCGGCTTCAATGTCATGTGGCGTGGACTCGGCTCGTCCCACGTCCCCGGAACCAGGCGGTCCCACTACCGGCGTCAGATGGATGCGCTGCGGTGGTACTTCGACCTGTGCCGGCAGTTCGGTGGCGGGTTCTCGATGCCGGCGACCCCACCCGACAATGCCCGCTACGCCGGGCTCGCGTGGGGGACCGGGGCCGTAGCGCTGTCGTACACCGCGCAGCGGCGGACACTGCGCATCACCGGCGCGCCGCGCACGCGGTTCAGCGAGGCCGTCGCGCCGCCGGACTTCACGTGGGGGACACCGGCGGACCTCACGTTCTTCGGCATCGACGGAGCGGAGGGATTCGGCGAGGAGACCGAGCCGCCGCACGTCGTCTACGAACGGCTGGTCGGCGGCAGTCGGGACCGCGCGACCGTCGCGTTCTGCCGGAAGCACCTCAGTCATTACAGTCCGATGGTGCGCACCTGGGCCGCGCGTCGACTGGCGGAGATCGGTGACGAAGCGGCGATCGACGCGCTCGTCGAGGCGGCTGCTCACGACGATCCGCGAGTCCGGCGCGCGGCGTTCGACGCGGTCTCGGGATACGACAACTGGCGGCGACCGCCGCGCACGCAGGTGCCGGCAGCGGTCGTGTCCGAGCGCTTCCTGCCGGCGATCCTCGCGTGTCTGCGGGACCCGGACTCCGCGTGGTGGGAGATCGACGGCGCGCTGTTCGCGCTCGGCTGCGCGCGGCCCGCCGACGTCCGCCAGCACCTCCGGCTGGCGCGCGGGTTCGAGGAGCACGAGGACTGGTACCTCCGCGAGGCGGCGTTCTGGGCTGCCGTCGGGCTGCGGTCCACGATCACCGGCGCGGAGTTCGGTGCGCTCTCCGAGCGCTATGCAGCGTCGTACCACGTGTTCGAGCGCGCGTCGTACGACGCCGGCTTCCGCCGATTGCTGAAGGAGGATCGTGTGGCGTCGGCATGGGTCGAGACGAGCTTCGCCGTCAGGGTGCTGGGGACGACACTGCACCGTCCGAACGTCGTGCTCGGCTACGGCACCGGCGGCATCCACGAGGCCGCGCACCGCACGATGATGATCCTGGATCACTTCGACGCCGCCGCCTACGCGCTGATGGTCGACGACTTCGTGACCTACCTGCGCGCGTGGGAACCCTACTATCAGCACAGCGTGTGGATGATCACCGGCAGCAATTGGCAGCCGGGGATCCTCGCCGTGCTGAAGGGTCTCGGCGAGGACGGGCGTCCGATCGTCGAGAGCCTGCGCGACGTCCTGGAGCGCTACCCGTCGTTCGACCGCGATCGTATCGGCAAGGAGGGTGCTGACCTCGAGGCCGCGATCGGCGCCGCGATCGCGGAGTTCGAGCAGCGCTACGGCAAGGGGTCGTGACCTGTCCGACGTCGCGATAACGCTCGTTGCCCGCGTGTCACGCGAATGATCGACCAGGTTCCGGCGCTGGTCGGACGGGAACGATCGGCGGTGAGCCTGTTCGCAGTCCGAGGTGAACGAGGATCCTCGCGACGACGCGGGAGGCGGTGAGCAAAGGCCGACCCGCGCGCGCCGCTACCCGGCGCCGAGCTCGAACAGAGCGGTCAGCGCCATCGCCGTCCCGAACGCCCAGCCGTTGATCGGTGTGTCGCGGAACCCGCCGTCCACCGATCGCGCGGGCAGCACGAGCTCGAGGAGCCACTCACGGTGGTGCGCGCGCTCCGGTTCGGGGAGCGCTGCGACCGCGGTCGCAGCGGTCGCGTAGTCGAAGAACAGATAGTGGCAGCCCTGGCCGTCGGGCCCGGCGTGCATCAGGACCTTGCCGAGCTCCTTGTCGAAGGACGCGCGATGCTCGGCGAAGGCTGCGAGCGCACGGCGCAGGGCATCGAGACTGCCCCGCCCGCCGCGGAGCAGCGCGAGCTCGCACAGGGGCCCGCGACCGGCGGCGCCGGCGACGCCTGTCCGTCCGGCACCGGGGGTCGAGCCGATCAGGTAGTCGAAGGCGCCGTTCTCGTTCCGCCCACGCTCCAGGCAGTCGAGCGCCGCGTCGACCACGAGTTGCTCGACGGCCACGCCCGCGTCGCGCGCCCGACACAACCCGATCACCACCGCCGCCGTCGTGAAGCTCATCGCCTGCGCGGGGACCGCGGCCTCGCGCGCGAGATCGGCGGTCACGTAGTAGCTCCAACCGCCACTCGGCCGCTGCTTCCCCGCGAGGACCCCGACCTTCTCGCGCATCACGGCGCGTGCGGCCGCGGCGTCCCCGACTCCAGCGTCGATGCAGTCGGCGAGGAACCACAGCGCGAGGGACTCGCTCCACACCGTGTAGTCCATGAACGTCACCCGTGGCGGTGACGTCTTCATGTGGGTTTGGGCCGCGAGCACGAATCCGAGCGCGCGCTCGGCGCCGGCCGTCGCGCCCTCGGCCTCGCGCCGTTGGAGCAGCGCGCGGCCCGCGAGCGCCGTGATCGCGACGACGAACGGATTGCTGCCCGCGCGGACGCCCTGGAGCTCCGTGGGGCTGATCCACGATCCCTCCGGGCGCTGAGCCGCGAGGAGGAAGGCGAGAGCGTCCCGGGCGACATCGGCGAGCGGGGCGCCGGACGCGGCGGGCGGCGGCGTGCGCAGCTCGGCGACCAGCTGCTCGTCCGGCCACCGCGCCGGGAGCGGGCGCGTGCGATCGAGGGTCGGACTCGCCAGTATCGCCGCGGCCGACCAGGCCCACCGCGCGTCGGGGTGCTCTGCGACGATGCCCCGAAGCCGGGCGAAGCCCGCGTCCCAGTTCCCTTCAGCGAGCGAGCAGATCGCGGTGAGGAACTCCGCCTCGCGAGCGGTCTCCGCATCTGGAGAATCGCCGGCCGGAGCGACGAGCGAGGCGCGTGCCGTGGCCGGATCGCCCGCGCGCAGCTCCAGCCACGCCTCGTCGAGTCGGAGGCGTTGCAGGTCCGTGGCCTCGTCACGCACGGTGCGCGCCCGCGCGAGTTCCGCGAGCGCGGCGGCAGTGTTCCGCTGGCGGCGGTGCACACCCGCGAGCGCGAGGTGCTCGCGCGCCGTCGACGGCTTCGCGCACAGGTCGGCGGCCGCAGCGAGCTCGCCACGCCGCAGTGCACGCTCGGCGCGCTCGATGCAGCTCAGCCCTTCGGGCTCCGGACTGCCCGGGAAGCCGGGGAGGTGCGCGAGCGACTCGACGAGGAAGTCGTAGCACGCAGCGACGTTCGGCGTGTGCGTCTCCCTCAGCACCTCGCCAGCGGGCGACACGACGAGCAACGCGTTCCCGAACGTGGTCCCGCTCATGCCGTAGCTCGACTGCCCGCGGAAGGGCGCTGGCATGCCGTCCTCCAGGCGGAGCGCGACGAACCGCTCCTGGACGAGCTCGACGATGTCGCGGTCCATGAACGGGCCGATCCTCATCTCGTCGGGGATCGCGAAGCCGGGATACCGTCGCACCAGGACCAGCACCGGCCGCTGGCCGGACGCGGCGCGCGCGGACGCCGCCGCCCAGCTGGCGGCCCAGTCGATCTCGCTGCCGCACCTCGCGACGAGGCTCTCGAGCCGCGCCCGGTCGACGAGTTCCTCGCAGAGCGGCTGCAGCTCGAACGACGCCAGGAACCGGGCGAACTCGTGCTCGCGCTCGTCGAACTGACCGGCGGGCGCGTGGCACTGGAGCGTGTATCGCAGTCCTTCCCGGACGACGTAGAACTGGCGGAGGCGATACTCGCCGAGGTCGGGATCGCGGTAGCGGAGGTCGATTCCCGGTGCGCTCCGATCCCCGATGGGAACCTCGACGAGGCGGACGTCGGAGACGTTCTGGCGGCGTCGCGCCGACTCCGCAGACTCGCGCTGTATCGACGTGGCGTCTCCATCGGTGTGCGACGTCACGGAGACGCGCGCTCCGACGATTCCCTCGACATTGCCAAGAGTGAGGTCGATACGGCACCACTCCCGGTCACCGGAGGTCTCACGTTCGACGATGGTCCACCCGGGGCCGGGCCGGATGACGCGGAATCCCCACCGCTCGCTGACATACTCGGCATCGGTCCGGCTCTGAGCACCCGCGGGCGCGAGGAAGGCCAGCCCGCCGACGAGTATCGACGCCGCAATGCGCTGCATGCGTACATTCGAACAGAGCCGGACGCCACCCGGAAGCGGCACCCTCGCGATGTTGGGATGTCCGGAGCTTCGAATGCGCGCTGATCCCCTGACCAGCTGACTTCCGCCCTACCGCGCCGATCCCGTGCGCGCGTCGAAGACTCAGCTCCTCCTCGTGCTCCCGAACGTCGTCACCGGCCGGATCCACCGCGCGCAGGCCCGGACCATCGCCTACCCTGGCGAGGAGAACCGCGTCCCGACGGAACAGCGTGGCGGGTGGCGCGGTCACCCGTCACCTGACCGGACGACCAGCGGAGCCGTCTCGTGGCCGAGGGCGCGGCGCGTCGGGCGCCCCGCCAGCATCCAAGACCTGTTCGCGACGCGCCGTCTCCGGCGAGCCGTTCGAGAGCGCGTTTCTCACGACCACACCGATCGACCGCACCAGGGCATCGGCAACGATCTCCTCTCCGGGAGTGCGGTCATCGACAATGGCGAACCGATCGCGCACGCACGCCTCGGCAGGATGCTCAGCCAATCTGCTCACACAGCTCGACGCCGAAGGCCGTGGTGTCCGAGCTTTGGGCCGGATGCGGGGCTGCGCGCCCCCTCCGGCTCGTTCGAAACGCATCGTCCCGTCGTGTGGCTCGGGCCCGCACCAGGAACGTCGCCGACCCTGCGTCCCGGTCATTGCATTGCCGCCGCTCGCGATATCGCGCGGAATCCCCGCGTCGCCGCGCGCTGCACCGACACCTCATGCCCGACGACAGCCCAGAGGAACTCCTGATCCCACCACGGAGGCTCGGTTGGCGGAGCATGCTCGATGAGCTCTCGCCACGCGCGCCACCCCCGGACCACGCCGGATCCCGGCGTCCGCCCCCTTGCGGGGGCCTTCGTCGAGGCACGCTCGCGCCTATCGACCGCACGTGCCCGCACTCACGAGAGCGGTCGCCGGAAGCCCGGGCGTGCCTCCCGACGTTCGCGCCGGGTAAGCTCGCCGCCGCCATGTGGCGTTTGGCCCCGACCCTCCGGTTTGGCCGGCGAGTGATCCTCTCCCTCCTGCTGGTCGCGGGCAGCGCTGTGGGCATTCCCGCGCAGGAGGTCGCGGCCCCGGCGCGCGGGACCGCACCCCACTGGGCCTGGAGGCCGGTCGACCCGCGGTTCGCGGGGGCCGACCTCGAGTCCCTGCTCGAGTCCGCCCGCCGTGCTGCCGGGTTGCGCCGGTCCGCGCCGGCCGACCGCGCCACTCTGCTGCGCCGCGCGCACCTGGTGCTGACCGGTCTGCCGCCGACCGCCACGGAGGTCGCGGCGGCACGCGCGGACGATTCTCCGGACTGGCTCGGACGCGTCGTGGCGGACCTGCTCGCATCGCGTCGTCACGCCGAGCGGCAGGCGCAGCACTGGCTGGATCTGGTTCGCTTCGCCGACACCAACGGCTTCGAGACCAACACGCCTCGCCCGTCAGCGTGGCGCTACCGCGACTGGCTGATCGACTCCTTCCATCGCGACCTGCCGTACGACGAGTTCGTCGTCGCCCAGCTCGCCGGCGACCAGGTCGGCGAGGACGCGGCGACCGGCTTCCTGGTGGCCGGACCGTGGGACGAGGTGAAGAGCCCCGACCCGCGGCTGACCGCCGAGCAGCGCAGCAACGAGCTCGCCGACATGGTCGGGGTGACCGGGACGACGTTCCTCGCCGCGACGGTCGGTTGCGCGCGATGCCACGACCACAAGTTCGACCCGATCACACAGCGCGACTTCTTCGCGATGGAGGCGGTGTTCGCCGGAGTCCAGCACGGTGAGCGGGAGGTGCGGCCGGCCGATGACTCGGCGCGGCGGGCGCGCCTCACCGAGCTGGCGGCGCGCCGCGCGGAGCTCGTCCACAGACTCTCCCGCCACGAGCCGCTCGCCGCGGTCGGACGCGGGGTCCGGTTCCTCGACGACGAGGATCCCGCGTCTGCCGAAGCGCTGCGACCTGTCGCGGGCCACGGCGAGAATCCCGCCGGTACCGCGGCGGGCCAGCGAGACGATCCGGGCGACGCGATGCGTGCCCCGAACCTCAGCCGCGGTCGCTACTCGTGGTGGCGCGAGCCGCCGCCTTCCACCGACCTGATGGCGTGGCGACCGCGGGTCGCCGGCCGCTTCGAGCTGTGGGTCTCGTGGGGCGCAGGGTTCGCCACTCACGCATCCGATGCCGAGTGGCAGCTCGATCTCGATGGCGACCTCGACACGCTCGACGATCGGCGCTGCCTCGCGGTGGTCGATCAGCAGCACCCGGCCGGGGGCGGCGACGGAGCGCTGCCCGGCGAGCCCCGGTGGAGCGGGCTGCGCACGGTCGGCGCGATCGAGCTCCACCTCGACAGCCGGATCGTGCTGAGGAGCGGCGCCGCGGCCAGCGCGGCGGTCACCGCCGACGTCCTGGTCCTCGCTCCGCCCGGCGATGGCCCGCTGCCCGTCGCGCGCCCCGCGGTCCGCGCGGACGGCAACGTCGACCGCTTCGCGCCGCGCTACGCCACCGCGCTGCGGTTCACGGTCGAGGAGACGCTCGGCGGCATCGAGCCGTGCGTCGACGAGCTGCGGGTCCTCGAGGTCGCCCCGGAGCCGGACGTCTCGCCGCGCAACGTCGCGTCGGCGAGCCTCGGCGCCGTGGCCACGGCCTCCAGCGAGTATGCGGACAATCCCTTCCACAAGATCGCCCACGCCAACGACGACCGGGCCGGCAACCCGTACAGCTGGATCCCGAGCGAGCGCGGCCGCGCCTGGCTGCAGATCGACTTCGCCGTGCCCGCGGTGGTGGACAGCGTCGAGTGGGCGCGCGACGCCGAGGGCCGCTACTCCGACCGCCTCGCCACGCGCTACCGCATCGAGGTGCGGGAACCCGCCGGAGCCTGGCGCGAGGTCGCCTCTTCCGACGACCGCATCCCGTATGCGGCGGTGGCGACGCCGGCCGGGCAACGCCGACCGGTCGCCCTGGGTCTGTCGCTCGCGTCGGCTGCGCACGCCCTCACGCACGAACTCGCCGAGGTCGACGCCGAGCTCGGCGCGCTCCGCGACCTTCCGCGCGCCTATGCCGGACGGTTCACGCCGCCGCCGACCACTCACCGCCTGCACCGCGGCGACCCGACCCAGCCGCGCGAGGCGGTGGCGCCGGGCGCGGTCGCGGCGCTCGCCCGGCTCGAGCTGGCGCCCGACACGCCGGAGCCCGCGCGCCGGCTGGCGCTGGCACGCTGGCTGACGGTCGACGCCCGCGACGTGCTGGCCCGCGTGGTCGTGAATCGCATCTGGCAGCAGCACTTCGGCGTGGGCCTCGTCGCCACGCCGAACGACTTCGGTCGGGCCGGCGCCGAGCCGTCGCACCCCGAGGTGCTCGACGCGCTGGCCGCGGGCCTGATCGCCGAGGGCTGGTCGCTCCGCTCGGTGCACCGCCGCATCGTCGCGACGCCCACCTGGCAGCAGGCGAGCCTCGCGTCGGCCGAGGACCGTGCCCGCGACGGCGGCGACCGCCTGCTGTCCCGTTACCCGAGCCGCCGCCTCGACGCGGAGTCGATCCGCGACGGCATGCTCGCCGCGTCGGGCGAGCTGGTCCTCGAGCCGGCTGGCGGGCCCGGCTTCGACGTGTTCGCACCCGACTCGAACTACGTCCGCGTCTACCTGCCGCGCACGACGTTCGGGCCCGATCAATTGCGCCGGGCGGTCTACGCGAAGCGGATCCGCATGGAGCGCGACCCGACCTTCGGCGTCTTCGACTGCCCCGACGGCGCGAGCTCGGCGCCGAGCCGCGGCCGCTCGACGACCGCGCTGCAGGCGTTCAGCCTGCTGAACAGCCCGTTCGTCGTGGAGCGCGCCGCGGCGTTCGCGGCGCGCCTCGCCGCCGAGGCTCCCGACGACCGGCCGACCCAGGTCGCGCGCGCCTTCGAGCTCGCTCTGCAGCGGGCGCCCGACCACGACGAAGCGCTCGCTGCGCTCGATCTGGTCGACGATCACGGCCTGCCGGCACTGTGCCGCGCGCTGTTCAACGCCTCGGAGTTCGTGTTCCTGCCATGAGCGTTCCGGATCACCCGGCGCGCGCTCGCCTCCTCGATCGCCGCCGCTTCCTCGGCGAGTCGTGCACCGGCCTCGGCGCGATCGCGACGGCGAGCCTGCTGTGCGAGGCCGGGCTGCTCGCGGCCCCGCGCACCGACGAGCGCCCCTGCGGGCCGCACCACTCCCCGCGCGCCCACCGCGTGCTGGTGGTGTTCTGCTCGGGCGCGCTCTCGCACGTCGACACCTTCGATCACAAGCCGGAGCTGATCCGCCGCCACGGCTCGGCGCTGCCGGGTGCCGAGGGCCTCGTCACGTTCCAGGGCAAGCAGGGTGCGGTCACCCGGAGCCCGTGGACGTTCCGCCCGCGCGGCCGGAGCGGCAAGCAGGTCTCGGACCTGCTGCCGCACCTCGCCGGGCTGGTCGACGAGATGTGCTTCGTGCACTCGCTGACCACGACGACCAACACCCACGGTCCCGGCGAGAACGTGATGTCGACCGGCTTCGTGCAGGACGGCTTCCCGTCGACGGGCAGCTGGGTCGGCTACGGTCTCGGCAGCTTGAACCGCGACCTGCCGACCTTCGTGGCGATTCCCGACCCGCGCGGCGTCCCGCAGGCCAGCGTGAACAACTGGAGCAACGGCTTCCTGTCAGCCGTCCACCAGGGCACTCCGCTCGGCGCCAGCCGCGGTATCGCCCACCTCGCCCGGCCGGACGGCATCTCCCCCGATACCGACCGCGCGACGCGAGCCTTCGCCCGCTGGCTGAACCGACGCCACCTCGACCGGCACCCTGGCGATGCCGAGCTCGAGGCGCGCCTCGCCAGCTACGAGCTCGCCGCGCGCATGCAGCTCAGCGTGCCCGACGTGCTGGTGCTCGGCAGCGAGCCGCCCCACACGCTGCGTCTTTACGGTGCCGACTCACCGAACCCGATCAAGGCCAGCTATGCGCGCAACTGCATCCTGGCCCGTCGTCTGCTCGAGCGTGGCGTGCGTTTCGTGCAGCTCTTCAATGGTGCGTATGCGATGGGCGAGGGCGTCGGCAACTGGGACGGCCACAAGCTGATCGCCGAGCAATACCCCGGCCACGCCGAGATCCTCGACCAGCCGACCGCCGCCTTGCTGGTCGACCTCCGGCGCCGCGGCCTGCTCGAAGACACGCTGGTGGTGTTCACGACCGAGTTCGGCCGCATGCCGACCTTCCAGGCCGGCGCCTCGGGCCGCGACCACAACCCCGACGGCTTCACCGTGTGGCTCGCCGGCGCGGGCGTGAAGGCAGGCCACAGCCACGGTGCCACCGACGAGTTCGGCCACCGGGCGGTCGAGGACGTCTGCACCGTCCACGACCTGCACGCGACGATCCTCTACCTGCTCGGCCTGGACCACGAGCGCCTGACCGTCAACCAGAACGGTCTGGAGCGGCGGCTGACCGACGTGTCGGGACGGGTGATCGAGGGGATCCTGGCCTGACCCGAACGACCCGCGAGCTCCCTACAGCGGTCGGGCGAGTCCCGCGAGGGTGGCTCTTCCCGAGGGAGTCCCCGCTCGCTCGTGTCGGCTGCGAGGTGCCCACGGCGCAGCTGGCTCTTGCAGGACACCCTCCATACTTCCCGCGCGCAATGTGCGAGGTCCGGCTGCCCGAGTCTACACCGACCCCGCCTGCCGCCACCGTGCGTTCTCACGCTCGAACATCGCCCGGATCGCGTCGCCGTCGGAGGGCCGCTCCTCGAGCGTCTCCGGGTCCCACTGGCTCCGCGTCGTTCCGAAGAAGTCGCCGCCGTAGATGTGGATGCCGCCCGTGAAGCGTCGGAGCGGGTTGGTCACCGAATGGATCGTGGTGTCGGGCAGGGCGGCGACGTCGCCTTCGAACAGGGCCTTCGCGCCGTACGCCGTCAGGCCCCGGCCCTCCGAACGGCGCCACAGGATGTTGTCCTCGCGGCCGGTGTAGATCCCGATCAGCGCCCACATCAGGTGGTTGTGCGGCAGCAGGTTCATCTGCGGCGTCCACGTCGCCGCGAAGATCGTCAGCGTGGGTGAGAGGTGGATGGGGTGGATGCCGGCCTCGTTGGGCTCACCGATCGCGGCCAGCATCGCGCGCGGCTCGCGCACCGCGCGGGTCAGCACCTGCTGCACTGCTTCCTGTGGTCGATCCTCGCGGTGGGCCACGATGCAATCCGCGACGAACTGCTGGATGTCGATCATGGGGCCTCGCGCTCGCGGTGGCTGGACCGGTGTCGGAGCTCGGGGTGCCTGACAGGACGAGGTCGCCAGCATGCCGGTCAGGCCGACCAGCATGTCGCGCCGGGAGATCTCGGGCCCTTCTCGTGGCGATCCCGTCATGGCTTGCGTCCGGTCGGGCCGGTGCGTCGCTATGGACGACCGGCACGATAGCACTGCGCGGCCAGCCGTGGTGCGCCTGGCGCCGATCGTGCCGGGCGAACCGTCGTCCGGTCCGTGGTTCCATCGGGATGCCGTCGATCACCAGCGCGCTCGGATACAGGACGACGCGGAAGCGGGCTCCGGACGTCCGCAGCTCGCTCGCGGTCGCTGTCGACGTCTCGTGCGATGGTGCGCCCGACCCGACGATCGCGATGCAGAGCGGGCAGGTCGGCGACCTGATGTCGGCGCACATCGCTGGAGCGTTGAATGACTTCGGCTCGACGATGCGGCGAAGTCAGCCGGTGAGCCGCTCGCGCCGCGCGACCCGGCGAACGCGACCGAGTTCGCACTGCACGGCGACTTCCTCGAGACCGCCCACCCGGTGCAGAACCGGCACCCCGACGAGTGGTAGATCGACGCGACCGTGATCGGTCTCGACGCCCCCGTGATGCCGGTCGTCGAGGGCACCGTGGACGGCGGCGGCGGGAAGGCCGCGCGAGCTGGCCGCAAGAGCGGCGGCCAGCGCGGCCGAGTCGTTCGTCCGTCAGTAGCCGAGCGTCAGGCGGCCGCCGTTCGACGTCGCGACCCCGACGGCATTGATGCCCGGGGCCAGCACGGCGCCCTGCGCGAAGAAGCGCGCACCGGCGAGCGAGCCGATGTTCGGCACCGGGACGCCGAGCGTCGCGCTCTGACCGGCGATGTTCATGCCGAAGCCGACGTCGAGCGTCGTCAGCAGCGAGCAGGCCGGCATGCCGGCGCTCGTCAGGTCGATCGCCTGCTGCAGGAAACCGATGTTCAGCACCGCGCTGATCGTCGTGCCGGGCAGGTTCGACAGGCGTAGCGTCGCGACCCGGCCGAGCACGGGTAGCGAGTCGGCCGACAGCGTGACCGGCTGACCGCCGCCGGCGGTCGAGAACGGCACCGCGGTCGACAGATCGAGGTTGCCCGGGTCGTTCGCGACGGCGCCGGAGGAGTAGCCGACGAGGCCGTCGAGCGCGGTGTTCCCGGCGGCGTAGTAGAGGATGACGTCGCCGTTCGAGAACAGCTGCGCCTGGAACGTGTTGGAGCCGGTCGCCGAGAATTCGGGCACGCCGGCCCAGGTGACCACCGCACCGCCCGCGAACCGGTCGAAGTAGACCGCGCCGCCGCTGGCGGGGTTCAGGTCGTCCCACAACACCGCGAGACGCGCCGGGTTGGCCAGGAACTCGGCGACCGTCTCCGTGTAGTCGGTGCCGGCGTGCTGGTTGGCGATCAAGCCGATCCAGCCGTTCGAGTCGACGTCGATCGCGGTGGTGGAGCCGGCGCCGGGCAGCGGGAGCGAGAAGCCGAGCGCGAGATTGCGCGCGAGCTGGTCGTCGCCGAGGGCCAGGTTGTTGGAGTAGCCGCTGTAGAAGCAGCCGGTCGTGCAGCGAGTGACCGAGTAGCCGCCGGCCGTGTTGGGCGACAGGCGGAACGCGAGACCACCGAGGTCGTTCGGCCTCGACGTGTCGAACAGCTCGTAGAAGGCGGGCGGCGTCGGGCAGCCGGCGCCGTACGTCTCGAAGCCTGCGTTGTTCGGATTGGCATTGCGGATCGCGGCCTGCAGGTCGCTGCGGTCGATACGCGTGCCGCTGTTGCACCCGCCCGACGTGCTACAGCCGCCATGCGTGTGGATGCCGATCGCGTTGCCGGTGTTCTCGTGGATGATCGGCGAGCCCGAGTTGCCGCCGGTCGTGTCGGTGGTGTAGCACACCGACGTCGCATTGACCTGTGCCAGCGGGCCGACGTGGGTCTTCTGCACCAGGTGCAGGTTGTTCGGGAGGTTGGTGTCGGTCGTCGAGCCGTAGCCGGTGATGCGGATGTTCTGTCCGGCGGGCGATGCCGGCACAGTGCCCAGCGTGTACCACTGGCCGCCGTTGCGCTGCGTCGGGAGCTGGCCGGTGTTGCTGTTCAGCCCCACGCGGTTGACCGACCAGTCGGCGCCGACACCGGAGGCGATGCTGCCGAGCGTCGTGAACGGGTACTGGTCGTTCGGATTCGCGCGGACGATCGTGCCGGTCGATGTCGACAGCGGCACGTTGAACTCGATGATCTGGGTGCCGCCGACGCAGTGGCCGGCCGACAGCATGACGTCGGTATTGATCATCCAACCGGTGCAGCCGAGCCACAGCCGGCCCTGGCGCGGGTCGTTGCTCTGCACGCGGTCGTCGTTGCTGCCGCAGATCGACTCGGGGACCGCAGCGGACAGCCCGCGCGTGACGCCGTCGACGTGGATACGGTTGCCGCTCGTCTTCGGGCCGGCGATCAGCTCGAGCACGAGGTCGCCGCCGTTGAAGTACGCGGACCACCAGTTCCAGTCGCGGAGCGTGCGCGCGTCGTGGCGCTGCACACCGCCGTCGCGCACCGCGGTCATCCGCAGGAACGAGCCCTCGGGCAGGCTCGCCGTGGGCGCGAAGTGGAGCTGCAGCCAGTCGGTGCCGGCGAACGAGAACGCGTGCCGGAACACCACGAGCTGCTGGTCACCCGAGTTGTTCAGGTAGCCGGAGTCGATGGACACCGGGGAGGAGGCCGACGGCGGATACCAGGGCGACTGCGCCGGGAGGCCGACCACGAGCGCGCCGGTGACGAGCGCGGAGAGCAGGGAACGATGCATGCGGGAGAGTCCGAGCGAGTTGCGTTGCCCCCTTCGGACGGGGGAGAGGCGGGAGCAGGTCCCTGGAACTCTACTCGGCTGTCTCGCCCGGCGTCGCGCGCTGCTCGGGCGGCGGCCGGGGCGACCTTTCCCCGTGCCCGGATCACGGCGACGGCATCGGCAGCTCGGCGAATCCGCCGTCCGTCGGTCCGGTCCTCGACGGGGAGCCTCCGCGGCAGGCGCGCCTGCGGCGGCTGCGTGTCCTCACCCGTCGGGCACTGGTGTTCCGAATCCTCGCGTGCTGGGAGGATTCGCCACGCCGGTGACTTCGGCGGGGCGCCGGACACGTTCCGTGAGCGGAGCGAAGCGCATCGCACATGCGAGAGCACATTCTGCCCGCCCGCCCCATCGCCCACCGCTACATTGAGCCCGCCCTTCGCTCGAGCTCGAGATGCGGTGTCTTCCGGTCCTACCGATCGGCGCCTCACCCCAGGTGTCGCCCACGCCGTCAGGAGTCGCGGGATCCCATGCCCTGGGCACCTTCGACGTCCTCGTCGCAGCCGGCTATCTGCTCGGGATCGTCGCGATCGGGCTCCTCGTCGGGGTGCGGCACAGGCGGCGGCGCGGCGAGGCGAGCGAGTACTTCCTGGCCGGCAGGAGCCTGTCGTGGCGCACGATCGGGCTCGCGCTGTTCGCGACCAACATCTCGACCGTCCACCTCGTCAGCCTCGCGCAGGCCGGCTTCGACACCGGTCTGCTGAGCGGCAACTTCGAGTGGATGGCCGCGCTCACGCTGGTCATGCTCGGGCTGTTCTTCGCGCCGTTCTACGTGCGCTCCGGCATCGCGACGCTGCCCGACTTCCTCGAGCGCCGTTACAGCCGCGTGTGTCGAGACTGGCTGGCCCTGGTCTCTGTCGTCACGGCGGTCGTGATCCACATCGGTTTCGCGCTCCTGACCGGTGGCATCATCCTCGAGGCGATCCTCGGGATCCCGATGCTGATCAGTCTCGGCGTCCTGTGTGTGATGACCGGGCTCTACACGGTCGTCGGCGGGCTGCTGGCGGTCGTCATCACCGAGTCGATCCAGACCGTCGTCCTGCTGATCGGCGCGGCCGTGATCACCGCGGCCGCGCTCTGGCAGCTCGGCGGGACGGCGGCCGCGCCCGGCGGGCTCGACGGCTGGGCCAACCTCCACGCGGTCCTCGCCCGCGAGGGCGCAGTCGACAAGCTGTCGATGCTGCGTCCGCACGGCGATCCGGACGGGATGCCGTGGTACGCGGTGTTCCTCGGCTACCCGGTGTTGGGGATCTGGTACTGGTGCGCGGACCAGACGATCGTCCAACGCGTGCTCGGCGCGCGCGACGAGACCCACGCACGCCAGGGCCCGATCTTCGCAGGGCTGATCAAGATCCTGCCGGTGTTCCTGTTCGTGTTGCCGGGGCTGCTGGCGTTCGCGCTGTTCCGAGACGGTCGCCTCGACCTCGGCGCGCTCCAGAATGCGGACGGCGCGATCGACTCGAAGGGCGTCTATGCGTCGATGATCACCGGGCTGCTGCCAGCCGGCGTGCGCGGGCTGCTCGTGGCCGCGTTGATGGCCGCGTTGATGAGCACGGTGTCGGGCGCGCTGAACTCGATCTCCACGTTGGTCAGCTATGACCTCGTCAAGCGGTTCCGGCCGGAGTTCGGTGACCGGCAGCTGGTCCGTGTCGGGCGCACCGCCGCAGGCCTCGCGCTGGTCGCGGCAGTCGCTCTGGTGCCGGTGCTCGATCGGTTCGAGAGTGTGTTCAGCGGGATCAATCAGCTGATCGGCCACGTCGCGCCGCCGATCACCGCGGTGTTCGTGCTCGGTGTGTTCTGGAGAGGCGCCAGCTCGCGCGGCGCCGCGGTGACGCTGGTCGGCGGGTCGCTGCTCGGTGCAGTCGTCTTCGCGGTCGGCAAGCTGGTTCCCGGGAGCCCGCTCGACCGGATCCCGGGCGGCTTCATGATGGTCGCCTTCTGGCTGTTCGTGGTCTGTGTGCTGCTCCAGGTCGTCGCCAGCCGGCTGCTGCCGGACGCGCGCTCCGCGCGCGTCGAGCTGGTGTGGGAACGGCCGTGGACCCCGCTCCGGCTGGCGGGCCGCAGCCGCCTCGGCGACCCGCGGCTGCTGTCTGCGCTGCTGCTGCTGGTGATGGCGCTGCTCTACTCCGTGTTCCGTTGAGAGGCCGATGAAGCGCTCCGTCCTCCTCGCCTGCGTCGCGGCCGCCGCGTACGGCTGCGGGTCCGCCCCGCCACCGGTTCCCGTGCACGGTCCGACCAATCCGGCGGCTCCGACGCCCGACGGCCCCCGCTATCACGCGTCGGTGGTCGAGCTCCTGCCCGAGCGGGAGCCGCAATACCGTGCGCTCCACGCCGACGTGTGGCCCGAGGTGCTCGCCAGGATCAGGGCGTCGAACATCCGCGACTACCGCATCTACCGGGTCGAGCTCGGCGGCCGGATCTACCTGTTCAGCACGTTCGCCTACGTCGGACAGGACTTCGACCAGGACATGGCGGCGATGGCCGCCGACCCGACCACCCGCGACCGCTGGTGGCCGATCACCGATGCGTGCCAACGGCGGATCCCCGGCACGCCGGACGGCCAGCAGTGGCTTCCCCTCGAACAGGTGATGCACATCCCATGAGCAACCCGCGACTCGACGGCCGGCGCACGCTGGTGACCGGCGGTTCCGAGGGGATCGGCAGGGCGATCGCCGCCGCCTTCCTCGCCGAAGGCGCGCGGGTCGTGATCGCCGCGCGGCGCGCGGCGCTGCTCCGCGAGGCCGCCGAAGCACTCGGCTGCGAGTCCGTCGTGATGGACCTGCGTGATCCGCAGCAGGTCGAGATGGCGGTCGCCGCGACGGTGGATCTGCTCGGCGGGCTCGACGTCCTCGTCAACAACGCGGCCATGACCAGCCCGAGCGAGCCGGTCGAGACCACGCCGCTCGACGATCTGCAGGCCCTGCTCGACACCAACCTGCGCGGCAGCTTCTGGGCGATGCGCTGCGCTCACCCGCACTTGAAGGCGAGCGGCGGCAACGTGCTGATCGTGAGCAGCATGGCCGGGGTCCAGGGCCAGGCGCGACACGCCGCCTACGCGATGACCAAGGGCGGCCTGAACGCGCTGACCAAGAGCGCGGCGATCGACTGGGCGCCGGACGGTATCCGCGTGAACGCGCTGTGTCCGGCCGGCACCTGGACTCCGGCGCTGCGCCGCTGGTGCGCGGAGCAGCCCGATCCGGGCGGCATCGAGGACTACCTCGACCGCATCCACGCGCTCGGCTATTGCCCGGAGGCCGACGAGATCGCGCCCGTGGCGGTGTTCCTGTGCAGCGACGACGCGCGCTTCGTGACCGGTCACATCCAGCACGTGTCCGGCGGCAGCGAGTGCGGTTACCGACTGTGAGACGGCGATGACGACGATCCAGCGCGTCACCACGCACGACCTGCGCTTCCCGCTGCCGGAGGGCTCCGGGACGGACGCGGTCCACGGCGACCCGGAGTATTCGTACGCGGTGACCTGCCTGCACGCCGACGGCCATGTCGGCCAGGGCGCCGCGTTCACGCTCGGCGACGGCAACGATGTCGTCGCCGCCCTCGCGCAGCGCCTGGGCGAGCGGCTGCTCGCGCGCGGCGGCACGGACCTCGAGTCGCTGACCGCACGCTTCGGCACCGTGCAGCAGCAGCTCGCGGACGACTCGCAGCTCCGTTGGCTCGGTCCGCACAAGGGCGCGGTCCACCTGGCGCTCGCGTCGGTGACCAACGCGGTGTTCGACCTGTGGGCGAGGGTGCGTGGCGTGCCGCTGTGGCAGCTGCTTCTCGATCTCGACGACGACGCCGTCGTCGCGCTGCTCGACCTGACGTGGGTCGAGGACGCGCTGCACCGCGACGCCGCGCGGGAGCTGCTCGCGAAGGAGCGGCCCGGGCGCGGTGCCCGCAGCGGGATCGTGGACGCCGGCTACCCCGGCTACGACACCTCGGTCGGCTGGTTCGGCTATCCGGACGAGCTCGTCGCCGAGAACGCGCGCCGCGCGGCCGCAGCGGGCTTCCGCGCGATGAAGCTCAAGGTCGGAAGCGCGGACCTGGAGCGCGACCTCCGCCGCGTGCGAATCGTGCGCGAGGCGGCCGGCGACCACGTGCTCGTGATGGTCGACGCCAACCAGCAATGGTGCTGGCCCCGGGCCGAGCGCGCGTGCGCGGCGCTCGCGGCGCTCGGCGTGCACTGGATCGAGGAGCCGACGCACCCGGACGACGTGCTCGGGCACCAGCGGCTCGCGCGCCTGATCCGACCGGCCGGCGTGAAGATGGCGGTCGGCGAGCACATCAGCCACCGCGTGCTGTTCAAGAACTTCGTCCAGGCCCGCGCCGTCGACGTCGTGCAGGTCGATGCGCTGCGCGTCGCGGGCGTCAGCGAGTTCCTGGTCGTCAGCATGCTCGCCCGACAGGCCGGCCTCGAGGTCGTTCCGCACGTCGGCGACATGGGCCAGCTCCACCAGCACCTCGTGCTGTTCAACCACATCGCGCTCGGGCTGCCGGCGACGTTCCTCGAGCACATCCCGCACCTGCGTGAGCACTTCGTCGATCCGGCACGCATGGAGGACGGGGTCTATCGCACGCCGCGCGTACCCGGCGCGGGGCTCGCGCTCCGCGACACACGTACCTGACCCGGTGCCCTCCGCAGTCTCGACGCCGTCGCCGGCGGGGTCCACCGCGAGCAGGTGCGGACCATCGCCTGGCTGATCGAGGAGAACCGCGTCCGGACGGAGCGGCCTACGGCTCTTGCGACGTCGTCCTCGCGCTGCCGCCTGCCGCTCACGGCAATCCCTGGAGGGGTCAGGTCGGGAGGTCTGGATTCGCGGGCGACACGCGCGGCTCGAACGGCTTGCCCCGCTCGACGTTGGTCTCATCCGAGGCGTCATTGCCCGGAACCGGACTCGGCCGTGCAAGCTCTCGTCACTCGATTCTCGCTCGTGTTCGCGGCCTCACATTAGCGCTGCCTCTGATGGCAACCGCCGCCACCGGGGAGACCCGGCCCACACCCGTATTGTCCGAGATGCGCGGACAGTCTGCCGGGAACGAGCGACCTGGGTCGATTCGGGGCGGTCAGGTGAATCGGTGGCGGATCCCACCCGCGCAGACGCTCGCTGGGGTCTTCGATTCGCCGGGATCAGCGACTCCCGATGACCACCCGGGCCTCGGGCATGTCGGGCGACGTCGCGTCGATGGTCGATGCTGGAATGCGCGGGGCTCCGTCTCTCGGGCCATGCGCCTCGGCTGGATCGATCCCACTGGCGGCGTCGACGACCATTGGCCTCGCCTCGCGTGAACGCCGCGACCGGGTGCCCCAGCCTCGTGGGGGGCCGGCGGGCGCGTCGCCGATCACCGCGAGGGCGTCCGGCGCGCGACCTCGAGCTCAGTGTCGCCGGGGTCGACGAACACCGGTTCGAGATCGACCCCGGGTCGCGCGCTGGCGTCGGCCCAATCCGTCGGGCCGTCGCTCACGTCGTCGTCCAGCAGGCGGATCCGCAGCGCACCGAGGCCGCAGTCGGGTACCCGGATCGCGCCGTCGTTGTCGGTCGTCGCGAGCCATGCGCGGCGGTGTGCGTCGTGCCGCACGGCAACGCCTCGACCGACGACGGGCGTATCGGCTCGCGCGAGGATCCGAACTCGCACCGCGCGCGCCTCGAGTGCGAACGTCGTGTCGAACTCGGTGCCGGCGTCGACGTGCACCCAGTCGCGCGCCGCCAACCACGCCCCCGTGTCCGCATCGCTCGGCTGTGCGGTCAACAGGTAGTCGCCGGCCAGCATGCCGGCGATCGCGAAGCGGCCGTCCGCGTCCGTCTGCACGCCGCCGAGGCCACCCTCCAGCACCTCCTTGCCGTCCGCTCCACGCCGCCGTGCGGTGAGCTGCACGCGGGCCCAGGGCGCGGGGCGTCCCGCGACGGTCACGACGCCGCGCACGACCGCCGGGACATGCGGGGACAGGTCGAGTTCGACTTCCGCAGTCGCGCCGCTGGCGACCGTGACCACCGCCAATGGCGGTTCGCATACCGTCGACGTCGACTCCCCCGGGCCGCTCGGCCGCCACCAGGTGAGCAGGACCTCCCAGCGCCCGGGACTAACGCCTGCGATCTCGAACGTGCCGTCTGCCGCCACTTCGTCGCCGGCGTCGGAATCGGGGTCGACCGCCTCGTGCGAGTCGGCCGGGCGCAGCAGGATCCCGATCGGTTCGACCGGGTGGTCGGCACCGGCGAGATCGCGCTGGAACCGTGCCGCGATGCCGTCGGGGGTGACGCGCCCCACGATGCGTCCCGCCTGCTCGACGACGACGACGATCGGGTCGTCGCTCGCACCGCGCACGAGTGGCTCGACGGTGGCGGTCACGTGGTCCGCTCCCGTTACGCGCAATCCGGCGTCGATCGGTTCGCGTGGGCAGAGGAGGGTCGCGACCCCCGCGGCATCGGTCGTCGCCTGCGTCAGCGTGAAGGGAACGGGCCAACGCTCGAGGTCGGCGCGGAAGTTCCAGACGACGGCCTGCCGCACGAGCACCTGCGTGCTCGGCTCGAGTGGCCGACCGTCGAGCTGAACGAGCTCGACCGTCGATCCTCGCACCGGGGTGCCCGAGGCCGTGCGGACCGAGACCTCGAGGAGGTGCAGCCGCGGCACGACGACATCGACTGGCACGACTCCGCCGTCCGGGATCGCGAGGCGGCGCGGCGCCGCGAGGCCGTGGGACCCGGCGAGAGGCCACACCAGGAGCGCGGCGTGTCCGCCGCGCCCCAGTCCGCCGATCCGCAGTCGTCCGCCCGGGTGGTCCCCCTCGTGCTCGATGCGTCCGCCGAATTCCGGATCGTTGCTCCACTTCACGACGACGCCGAAGCGCTCGATCGGCTGGCCAGCGTCGTCGACGACCGCGAGGTCGATGACCGTGGCGCGTCGTCGGACGAGCTCGACGTCTCGCGTGCCCCACGCCGACGGCGCCGAGCGGAGCGGTGCCCACATCTCGTCGCCCGGGACGCAGAGGGACACGGTCGTCGCCAGCCTCGCGACGCGGAACAGCGTGAACGTCCCGTCCGCAGCGGTCGTCGCACGCGCGATCGCGTCGCCGTCACCCGACGCCGTGACGCGCACGCCGCCGGCGGGCGCGCCGTCCTCGTCGACGACGCGCCCGACGATCGCCTCGGCGGCCGACTTGCGGCGCGCGATGAAGGTCACCATCACGACGTCCGCATCCGCCGGGACGACGAGCCGCTGCGGCGACAGGAGCTCGAACGCGTCGTCGAGCGTCACCTCCCACGCGCCTGCCATCAGAAGGGGATCGTCACGGAGACTCACCGCGCCGTCTGCCGCGGAGACGCCGGACCAGAGCTGCGACACCTGTGCTCGGTCGAGGCGCGGGATCTCGGCCTGGACCCGGACGCGGACGCCGTCGAGCGGGCGCGAGTCGGTGTCGACGAGCCTCGCCCGGATCCGCGCGCCGCGCTCCAGCACGATGTCGCCGAGGTCGTACACCTCGCCCGGCACCAACGCCGCCAGCCTGCCGGTCGTCGGCACCAGTCCGTCGCGCGCGGCCGCCAGCTCGAACCGAAGTCCGTCGGCCGACGGGTCGTCGGCGAGCAGCGCGTGCAACTCGAACCGGCCGTCCGCGCCGGTCCGTGCCGTTCCGCATGTGCGCGGCCCGCCCTTCTCCGCCAGCTGCTGAGCCGGCGCGGTCGTCGTCACGGTGACCGCGATCGAGCAGTCGCCGAGCGGTGCGCCGCCATGGTCGACGCAGCGTCCGATGACGCTCGCGACGACGGCGTCCGGTGCCGGCGTGGGGATGGCGATCCGTTCGGCGGCCGGCGTCGCGGTCGCCGGGTCGGGGTCGACCCGCGTCGACGCCACGGTCGCATGAGGACTCGACTCGGCGGGAAGGGCCGGTGGCGCATCTGGCATGCCGGTCCCACGGTCGAGCCCGACGTAGAGGCCGAAGCCGAGCAGGGCGGCGCCCGTCAGCGCCAGGAAGACGTTCTTCGTCACGATCAGACCTCCGCATGCCGCGGCGAGCGCGGTGGTTCCAGCGCTCGGAATCGTCGACGACGGGACGTCCGGAGCCGGCGGCAGCGGCACGATCGGCGGGCCCACGAGCGGGACGAGCGCGACTACCCACGCGCGTCGGTCACCGTCGAACCGCACATCGAGTGCCTCCCGGAGTCGCGCGAGACCGCATTGGAGGTGCCAGCGCACGGTCGCGGGATTCGCATCCGCGCGCCGCGCGATTTCCGCGGCGCTCAGTCCCTCGAAGTACCGCAACAGAACCGCGCGGCGTTCCGGCTCGGGCAAGCCCAGCACCGCATCGACGAGCATGCGCTGGGCCTCGGCCTTCTCGACGAGCTGGGCGGCCGATGGCAGCCGCTCGGGCTGCGCGGCGTCCGACTCGCGTCGTGCGCGGCGCGAGTCGCCTCGCCGGAGCTGACGAGCGGCATTGCGCAGCACTTCGGCCAGCCATGGTCGCAACGGCCGCCTGGTGTCCGGCGGACGCCGGAGCGCAGCGATCCACGCCTCCTGCACGAGGTCGTCCGCGCTGGCGGCGTCGTTGACCAGGCGCTCGGCGAGCGCGCGGGCCCAGTCGGCCTCGGCGAGGAGTCGTTCGGTCGGGGAGCGGGCGTCCATCGTCGAACCAGACATGCCAGCGGCGGGGATAGTGATGGTACGCGACGATCCGGGGTCCGTTCGGTGGGGTGAGTCGCGGGCTGCCGCCGAGTCGGCCTGCGGTCCGCGGCTCCTCACGCGACCCCGAACCCGGTCCGCTGCCGCCACCCGTCGACGCTCTCGAACCCCGTCGACCGCGTGGATGCTCCGCGACGGGCCCGAGCCCTCCCGCCACGACTGGAGGTCGCCCTTCGTCGGCCGCGACGGCAGACGCCCGTGCATCCCAGCCGGGCGCTCCTCCTCGCCCGCCATCAGCCGCCGCCACTGCGGCGTCATCCGCCCACAGCGGATGGCGACGAGATGCGTCGAGTCCTGCCCGATCCGGATCGCACAGTTCCTCGGGCATGCCGGTCTCCATCTCGCCGCAGCGACGGTCGGATGGTCGCCGAGGTACCCGATTCCGAAGCATGGAAGGGGGCGAGCGCTCCTGATCGACGATCAGTCCGCCGAGCCCGGCTGCGTCATCGCCGAGCGAGCGGACCACGCCTGGCGAGTCGACGTGACCATCGTGCCGGCCGCGGCCGGCGTCCGGGTGCCGAGGCTGCCGCTCGATGGGCCCGAGCGCGGTCCGCTCTGCTGGTGGTTCGCGGTGGTGGTCGGCCACCCGTCGCTGCGCGTGCGCGGCGTCGCGCCGGTCGAGCGGTTCGTCCGCGCGATGAAGTCGGCGTGCACGCGACGGATCCCCGTGCGATTCGAGCCCCGTGCGATGCGTGACGAGGTCGGGGCCGATCCCACCTGGTGCGACGAGCACCGGCTGCACCAGGCGCTCGACGGTCGGACGCCCGTTGCGGTCCAGGTCGGCAGAGCCGCCCCGCGGAACAGCGTCGCCCTCGAACCGCGTTGGCAGTCGTCGACGTCCGGCTGCACGTCACACCATTCGGCGTGTGCCGGTACCTGCCGATCGTCGGGCTCGCCACCGCAGCGCGGGCCGGCCACCGGGGCGGCGGCGAGCGCGGCCGGGTCGTTCGTGCGTCAGTAGCCGAGCGTCCGGGGTCGTGCGGATGGCACCGACGGCTCCGTCCCCCCGCCGGTCAGTCGAACAGGCGGTTGCCGGCGTAGTCGGCCTCGCGCAGCTTCGCCTGCGCTACGGCGAGGCGCGCGATCGGCACGCGCGGCGCGGAGCAGGACACGTAGTCGAGCCCGATGTGCTGGCAGAACCGCGCGGAATCCGGCTGGCCGCCGTGCTCGCCGCAGATGCCGATCGACATGCCGGGCCGCTCCTCGCGCGCCCACTCGACGGCGAGCTTCATCAGGCGGCCGACGCCCTTGACGTCGAGCACCTCGAACGGGTTGTCGCGGAGGACGCCCATCTCCTGGTACTGCGGCAGGAACTTGTTCTCGGCGTCCTCACGCGAGAACGAGAACGTCGCCTGCGTCAGATCGTTGGTGCCGAACGAGAAGAACTCAGCGGTCGTCGCGAGCGACCTGGCGCCCATGCAGGCGCGCACCACTTCGATCATCGAGCCGAACTTGACGTCGATCTTCACGCGGCGCCGGCTCTCGACCTCCGGCTGGATGCTGCGCAGCATCGCGCGCACCTGCTCGAGCTCCTCGACGGTGCACACCTGCGGCACCATGATCCACGGCTTCACCTGCACGCCTTCGGTCAGGCAGTCCGCCGCCGCCTCGAGCACGGCCCGGATCTGCATCGTGTAGATCTCGGGGAACGTGATGCCGAGGCGGACGCCGCGGTGGCCGAGCATCGGGTTGACCTCGAACAGCGCGTGCACCTTGCGCAGCATCGCCTGCTTGCGGTCGAGCAGTTGCTCGACGCGCTGCGAGTTCTGGTAGCCGACCAGCGAGCCGCGCAGGTCGTCGATGTTGTCGACGAACCGCTTGTGGAGCTCCGGGTCGATCAGCTTCAGCGTGTCGGGCAGCTCGCCCATGCTGAGCACGGCCCGGCGCAGGTCCCGGAGGTGGCGGATCTCGTACTCGAGCTGCTGGGCGGTCGGCAGGAACTCGTGGATCGGCGGGTCGAGCAGGCGGATCGTGACCACCAGCCCCTCCATTGCGCGGAAGATGCCCGCGAAGTCGTCGCGCTGGATCGGCAGCAGCCGGTCGAGCGCCGCGTGTCGCTCGCTGTCGCTCTCGGCCAGGATCATGTCCTGCACGATCGGCAGCCGGTCGACGGCGTTGAACATGCGCTCGGTGCGGCACAGGCCGATGCCCATTGCCCCAAAGCTGCGGGCGCGCGCCGCGTCGACCGGCGTGTCCGCATTGGCGTAGACCTTGAGCCTCGCGATCTCGTCCGCCCAGCTCAACAGCTCCGACAGCTCGCCGAAGAACTCGGCGTCGACGGTCGGGATCCGGCCGCGATAGACGTGGCCCATGCTGCCGTCGATCGTGACGACGTCACCCTCGTGCAGCTCGACGTTGCCGATCCGCGCCAGCTTCGCGTGAACGTCGACGACCATGCCCTCGCACGCCGATACGCAGGGCTTGCCCATGCCGCGTGCGACCACCGCGGCGTGCGACGTCTTGCCGCCGCGTGCGGTCAGGATCGCCTGCGACGCGAAGAAGCCGTGGATGTCCTCGGGCTTGGTCTCCTCGCGGACGAGCACGACGCGCTCGCCGGCCTTGCCGTGCTCCTCGGCGGTGTCGGCGTCGAAGTAGATGCGGCCGGACGCGGCGCCCGGCGACGCCGGCAGGCCGGCGCCGATCGGCGTCGCGCCGTGGTCGGGGGCGAGCTGCGGCACCAGGAGTTGCTCGAGCAGCATCGGGTTGACGCGCAGCAGCGCCTCCTCCCGCGTGATCACGCCCTCGTTGACCATGTCGACGGACGTGATGACCGTCGCCCGCGCGTTCATCTTGCCGTTGCGGGTCTGCAGGCAGTAGAGCTGGCCGCGCTCGATCGTGAACTCGAAGTCCTGCACCTCGCGGTAGTGCTTCTCGAGCTTGTCACGCAGCGCGCAGAGCTGCCCGTAGAGGGCCGGCATCTCCCGCTCCATGCTCGCGATCGGCTTCGGCGTACGCACGCCGGCGACCACGTCCTCGCCCTGCGCATTGGTCAGGTACTCGCCGTAGATGCGGTTCTCGCCGGTGGCGGGGTCGCGGGTGAAGCCGACGCCGGTCGCCGAGTCTTCGCCCATGTTGCCAAACACCATCGTGCAGACGTTGACGGCCGTGCCGTTCGCCATGTCCGGCGTGATCTTGAACTGCCGCCGGTAGTCGACCGCACGCTTGCCCTGCCACGACCGGAACACCGCGGCGATCGCGATCTCGAGCTGCTGATAGACGTCCTCGGGGAACGGCTTGCCGGTGTGCCGCTGCACGATCGACTGGAACGTCGTGCCGAGCTCCTCGAGGTCGGTCGCGTTCAGGTCGACGTCCTGCGTCACGCCGCGCCGCTTCTTCAGCGCCACCATCGCGTCGTCGAAGTGCTCGTCGGGCACGCCGAGCGCGACCTTTCCGAACAGCTGCACGAAGCGCCGGAACGCGTCGTGGGCGAAGCGCGGGTTCTCGGTCGCGCGGATCAGGCCCTGCAGCGTCGTGCGGTTCAGGCCGAGATTCAGGATCGTGTCCATCATGCCCGGCATCGACATCGCCGAGCCGGAGCGCACCGACACCAGCAGCGGGTTGTCGGCGCGGCCGAAGCCCTTGCCGGTCTTCTTCTCGACGGCGTCGACATGGCGCCGCACCTCGTCCATCAGGCCGGCCGGGAACTGCTGCTGCTTCAGGTAGGCGAGGCAGGCCTCGGTGGTGATCGTGAACCCGGGCGGGACCGCCAGGCCCATCTGCGTCATCGCGCAGAGGTTCGCTCCCTTGCCCCCGAGCAGCATCTTGTCGTGGGGGTCACCTTCTTCGAACGCGAACACGAACTTGGTGGCGGTCATGCGGGCTCCGGAGCGCGGCTCTGGTCGTGGCGCCGGCCACCGGGAGGGGTAGCGGGCGACGCGGGCTTCGGGAAAGACGCCGCCACGGCCCGGGTTTTTCCTCGCAGCGTCCGGTGCGGTGGGAATCCCGAGCGCCCGCGGCGTGCCGCGGTCCTCCGTAGGTCCGGGCCCGAGCGCCGGTTGTCGGCGAACATCGGCGGGTTCCGGCACCGCCCGGGAGGTGCCGTGTCGGGCGCCGGGCGGTCGGTGCCTCCGCGCCTCCGACGATGCCGACATCGGATCTCGGACGCGCGATTCCCCGCTCGACCCGGTTCGGCCTCTCGATGCCGCCTTGCCGCACGATGGCGCTGGTGCTCGGCGTGGCCTCCGGCGGCGGCGGAGACCTGCGCGGGGCTGGTGGGTGCGAAGGTGATCACCGCCGTGGTCGGACCGGTCAGTGACAGGCTGCCGAACGGCGTACCCACGCCAGGCGCCGCGAGGCTCGCGCCGACGACCGACGGCGCGGCGCGGGCGCCGGACGAGGTCGCCCGGATCGGGCTCCCGACGCGGGAACGACGCGGCGGGTCACCGTGCCGACGCCTACCGCGCGTGGCTCCGGTTCGACCGTCACGCTCGGACGCGGCCGCAGAGTCGGGGCGCGGGCCAGCAGCAGCGTCGGCCCGCGCCAGGTCGAGACCAACACGCGGCCGCGACCGCCACGGACCGTGTTGCGCGCGGACCGCGGGCTGCCCGCGTCGACGATCGTCGCGGACCCGCGCGTGCCGTGGTGCGGCGACACTCCTGCGCACTGAACCGAGTCGACTCCCCGCCGGCCCGCGACGCGTCCGACCTCGCGCCGGGGTCCCGTGGATCATCCGGTCCAGGACCGTGGAGTCGACGACCTCGACCTTCCCGTCCCCGTTCGGGGTGCCGTCGGCGCCGTGGTCGACCGCGGTCTGCCGGAGCGACCCCCGCTCCCCGACGAGCCGAGGCGTGACGGGCGGCAGGGACGTCGGCCCGCGCACCTCGATCGCCTCGGCCGGGGACCCTGAGCTTCGACTGTCGATCGCTCCCGTCGACGCCCAGGACGCCCGGCCCGAGCCGGCGGCCAGGGTGGCCGGCGCTGCACGGTGTTCCGTGAGCGCCGTGCTGGGGGACCGCTGCGCGCCGCGCGACCTCACTCGAACCGCTCAGCGAACGACCCCACCGACCGGTGGTGTCGCGTGCAGCGGGAGCGCGATCCCCGCGAGGGCCTGCATCGACACGACGACCCCGACCAGCTGCGGTACCGCAGGCACGGCGGTGGTGAACCTCGCGATCCCGAGCGGGTCGCCGACTCGCAGTCCGAGCACCCCGGCGGCGTCCGCGGCCAGCCACAGTGGTTCGACGACCTCGCTGCGGGACCGGGCCGGGACGGTGCGACCGAGCAGCAGCACGACCGGCGTGCCGGGGGCGATCCGACAGTCGACCACGTATTGCGCGCCGAGCTGCAACGAACTCGGCATCGACGCGAGACCGGGCAGGTCGGTGGCGACGATCGGGCCGGTGGTCGCATTGCCGGGCGGCGTGCCCGGTCCCGGCACCGTCTTCGTTCGACTCAGGTGCACCACGACGGCGCCATTGTTGCGCAGCGCGTCACCACCGAGCATGCAGTAGCCATTGCCGCCGGTCAGCGTCGAGTCCGCGATCCAGCTACCGACCCCGCTCTCGATGCGCACTGCATCGGCCGGCGGGTAGAAGCACAGTGCATTGGCGGACCCGCCCGTGACGATGCAGCGCACGAGGTGCAAGGCCGACGCGGTCGCATGGATACCATCGCCGGCGCGCAAGGTGCCATCGACGGTGAGGTCGCTGCCGAGAATCGTGCAGTCGACGGCCGCCACGGTGCTGCGCAGGGCACGCACGGCCGGGCACGGGCCGGGTGCGTATCCGGCGATCGCCGTACAGCCGCGGAGCCAGGCGGCGGCGTCCTGCACCAGCAGCAGCTGTGCGATCGACAGGCTGCCCTCGAACGAGCAAGCGTCGAACACCACTGCGCCGCCGAGCACGTGCACCTCCATGTCCTGGAGCAGGCCCGGATTCCGGAAGTGCAGCCCCCGCACGGCGGCGAGCTGGCCCGGTGGCACGCGGAACGACGTCGTTCCGAAGCCGGCGAAGAAGCGGACCCGCACGTCGACCCGGGCCCCGGGGCGCGCGACGATCGTCACGCCCACATTGCACGCGAAGTCGAGATACGTCCCCGACTCCACCTCGATGACGTCGCCCGGCGCCGCGATCGCGAGCGCGTCGCGGATCTCGGCGTAGCCGGTGGGGCCGACGACGTGCACCGACTGCGCGTGCAGCAACGCGGTCAGGCCCGCCGCAGTCAGGAGAGTCGTCGAGGCGCGCATGCGTCCAGCATAGTGGACGGACGCGAGGCGGTCCGGCCCGCGGTGCCCCGAGACCGACGGGGTCCGGGTCCGTCGGCGTCGCCGGTCGGGAATCCTGACGTGCCCCGGTCCCGGAGTGGCGATGGTCGCTACCCTGCCGCGATGGTCGGTCCGCGGTTGGCACGTGTCGTTCGAGGTGTCGTCGCCGTCACTCTGTTCCTCCCTCATGTCGCGTCGCAGGACCGGTCGAGACCGCCGTCGCGCGGCACGGTCGAGGGTCGCGTGCTCGACGCGCTCGGGCTGCCGATCGCCGCGTGTACCGTCCACGTGGCGACCTGGGGGAGCGCACCGCAGCCGGTCGCCGACGGGCTGTCGGACGGGGAGGGCTTCTTCGTGATCCCCGTGCCGCTCGACGACCGCGCATTGCGCGTCGACGCCGCGAGTCCCGGGCGGGTCGCGGCGACCTCCTATGCGCGCGTCGGTCCCGCGCGTCGGACCGCCAGGGTCGTGCTGCGGCTGTGGGATGCGGGCACGATCCGCGGTCGGGTGACCGACGCGAACGGCGAGGCCGTCGCCGGCGCGGACGTCCTGGCGGTCATGGACGAGTCGCGCGTGTTCGGCTTCGAGCCGCAGGCCACCGCCGTGACGGACGAGGAGGGTCGCTTCACGCTGACCGGAGTCGCGCTCGGCTGGAACCAGGTGCGCGCGTGGAAGGACGGCTGCGCACTGGCGCAAGCGTCGACGTGGCTGCGTGGCGAGGCGGACGTTGCGCTCGAGCTCGCCGCGAGCCCCGGGGTGCGGCTCGAGGTCCGCGTCGCGGGTCTCCCGGAGGGCGTCGACGCGACCGTCTCCTCGCTCCCGTACGCGGCGGGCGGGTTCCGTGCGCTGCCGCGCGCGCTCACGATCGGCACCGTGGCGAGCGGATCGCCGTGGGTCCGCACCGGGCTTCCGGACCTCGAGTACCGGGTGTCCGTACGCGCGGCGGGCTACACGTTCGCGCCGGACGAGGCCCGCTTCGCGGTCGGGGCGGCGCCGCACCGCGTCGAGTTCCAGGCCACCGCGATCGCCGGCGGCGGCGAGGACGTCGCGCGCAACCCGCCGATCCGCGGCGTGCTGCGCGGGCCGGACGGGCGACCGCTCGCCGGCGAGCACATCGAGTGCCGCCATCATCAGGGCGGCGTCCGGACCACCGCGGTCACCGACGAGGACGGGCATTTCGAGCTCGCTGCGCCGCGTGCCCCGGGCACGCCGTGCATCCTCTACCTGGTCGATTCGGCCTACGTGACCGCGCAGGCCAAGACCGACGAACTGCTCGGTTCGTGGGACGCGCGCTTCCTGGCCGACCACGAGTTCGTCGTCGGCGCGGAGACGACCCTCGACGTCCGTGCCGAGCGCGCCGCGGTCGTCAGCGGTCGGCTCGTCGATGCGGCCGGTGTGCCGGTTCGCTGGCTGCGCGTGCAGCTGCAGGAGGCCCTCGACGGCCGGATGCCGCACTGGATGACGTTCGCCTACGCGGAGAGCGACCGCGACGGCCGCTTCCGGTTCGCGGGTGTCAATCCGCCACGGCGTCAGCTGCGCGTCGTCGCCGGTCCGGGCGACAGCGGCGCGAGCGCCAGCGGGTCCTTCGAGCTGGCGTTCGGCCAATCGCGCGAGGGGCTCGCGATCGAGGTCGCGGCGCCGGGCAGCGTCGCCGGGCAGGTGCTCGACGCGAACGGCACGCCCATCCCCGGTGCCCGCGTATGGCTGCGCAACCACGACCTCGCCACCGACCGGCAGACCGACGGCAGCGTGCGCGAGGTGCTCGCCGATCGCGACGGTCGCTACCGGTTCGTCGACGTCGAGCCCGGCGGCCACCGGATCGAGGTCAACATGTTCGACTCGCCGCTCGCCGCCGGCGCGAGCCCCGTGTTCGAGGTGCGCGCGGGAGAGGAAGCGAGCATCACCGTCGAGCTCCCCTGAACCTCCGCGCCCCGCAGACCGGTCGGGCAACCCCGCCGGACTCGACGCCCGGAGGTCCCTCCGCGGCGGCAGCTCTCCCGCGCAGCGCGGATTCCCGGTACCCGGCACCGTGAGGCGACACCCACCTCGCGACGACCGCATCGACGCTCCGCTTCGCCGCCGCGGCCGTTCGGGCTCGCGGGCGACGAAGCAGCGGAGCTCGGCCGGCCGACTCAGCGCCGCAGCGTCTCGATGACGAGGTTGGTGAGCTCGATCCGGGCGTTGCCGTCGACGACCAGCGCCTGCATCAGCAGCTGGCGTCCGACGAGCGCCGGGTCGTCCGGAAGGACGAACCGGTAGTCGCCGCGACCGGCCGGCTCGAGGCTGATGACGCGCAGCGCGATCTGCTGACCGGCGGCGAGGCGCAGGTTGCCGAACGGCGTGGGGATCGGCGCCGGAGACGCGGCCGCGGCGACCAGTGGGAGCGCGACGCGCGGGGAGATCCCGACCGCCTGGATCGTGAACCGGCCACCACCGCCGGCCCGCGTGACCAGCGATGCGCTCGCCTGGCGCGTGCGGTTCGACCAGAAGCTGAAGCCGGCGACGACGTCCGGGTCGCGGTCGTCGTCGAGGTCGACCGCCGCGAAGCGGATGTCGTTGCCGATCGGCAGCATGCCATTGGCGACGAACCCACCGGCGACGTTCGCCAGCAGCCGCAGCTCGGTCCAGCGCCGGTAGGTCGGCCAGTTCTCGGACTGCTCCTGGCGCACGATCAGGTCGGGATCGCCGTCGTCGTCGAGGTCGGTGACCTGCAGACCGCGGCCGCGGCCGGGACCGACGTCGAGCGCGAGCGCGTCGTGCGCGAAGCGACCGCTGCCGTCGTTGCGCCACAGGCCGTCGAGCTCGAAGCCGGCCACCGCGAGATCGAGATCGCCGTCGCCGTCGGCGTCGAGCAGTGCGCAGTCGACCCCATTGAACGGGCGTGGCGCGGCGAACGCCGTCTGGTCGCGGACGAAGCCCTGCCGCGGGTCGTATCGCCAGACCTCCGCGACCCCCGCGGCCGGCGCGCGACCGACGATCACGAGATCCTCCCGGCCGTCGCCGTCGACGTCGCCGCCGTCGACGCAGCCCGGATCGAAATCGAGCGATGCCGGCACGACCCACGACGCATCGCGGAACGAGCCGCCACCCAGGTTCTCGAACAGGAGGCAGGGATCCCCGCAGACGAACAGGTCCTGGTCGCCGTCCCGGTCCCAGTCGCCGCTGGCCGCCGCCACCGCCGTCGTCGACCGCAGCGGCACGCGCATCGCGGTCACGTCGGTGAATGCGCCGGCGCCGTCGTTGAGGAACAGCTGTGGCCGCTGCTGGAAGCCCGGCGCACCGGAGACCAGCCACAGATCGAGGTCGCCGTCGGCGTCGACGTCGGCGAGGACGGCGTCCGCGAGCCGGGATTGAGCGGTCAATGCGCGTGATTGCAGAATGCCGGTGACGCCGTCGTTCAGCGCGATGGCCACCGCGCCATTGCCGTCGATGCCGACCAGGTCGAGACCGCCGCGTCCGTCCAGGTCGCCCCACGCCCACGGTTCGGGCGCGCGGAACCGCTGCTCGGCCAGCGTGCCGGGCACGAGCTCCTGGCCGACGTCGTTGACCCAGTAGTCGACGCCACAGTCGACGTCGTCGGTCGGGGTGGCGACGTCGGGATCCCCGTCGCCGTCGAAGTCGGCGATCGACAGCCAGCGCGCATTGCTGCCGAAGCGAGCGGTACCGACTCGCTCGGTCGCGAACTGCAGCTGGCCCAGGTTGCGGCGCAGATACATCTGGCCACCACCCGGCGGTGACTCGAGCACGTCGACGTCGCCGTCGCCGTCGAAGTCGGCGAGGCCGACGGCCCATACCGCACCTCGGAAACCGTCCAGCGTCGCGGCGACCGCGAACATCGCCGAGCCGTCGTTGCGCAGGATGGTGGTGCGCGACGGGTCCAGAAGACCGAAGCCTCCGACGTGGACGAGGTCGAGGTCGCCGTCGGCGTCGAGATCGCCGAGCTCCATCACGTTCGCGCCGCGGCCGAGGGCAGGGATCGCACCGGGGGCCTCGATCAGCCGACCGGCACCGTCGTTCAGCAGCAGCCGAGCCTCCGCGCCGTTGATGCCGGCGATCACGTCGGGGGCGCCGTCGCCGTTCAGATCGCCGGTCGCGATCGACAGCACGCCGACGATGCCGGCTGGAACCGCGGCCGGGTCGTCCGTGAACCGGCCGCTGCCGTCGTTGCGCCAGACCTTCAACTCGAAGGCGGCGACCCCGATCAGGTCCGGGTCGCCGTCGCCGTCCAGATCGGCGTCCCGCAGCTGCCGCAGGTCGGTGGCCGACGGAGGGAGTGCGGGCTGGCTCGGAAGCGAGAAGCGGCCGAAGCCCTGGTTGAGCAGCACCGTGCTCTGCCCGGTCAGCCCCGCGCCGAGCACGAGGTCGAGCGTGCGGTTGCCGTCGACGTCGACCAGCAGCCGGATCTGCGTACGTTCCGCGACGGGCGGGATCAGTCCGGACGGGGCCGGTGTGAGCACCCCCCGGCCATCGTTGAGCAGCAGCAGGGTCGAACGCTCGTTCGAAGCGAGCGGCGCGTCGACGACGAGATCGACGTCACCGTCGCGGTCGACGTCGCCCGCTGCGCCGTAGATCGGCGAGCTCGACGGCAGCGTCACGTGTTCGCGCCGCAGCTCGACGAAGCGGTCGGAGCGCGGTTGTTGGGCGACGGTCGCGGCGGGGGCACCAATACACAGGAGGGCCAGGCAGCAGACGATCGTCGGCCGTGGCGTGGAGGGTCCGGTCATCGAGGGGTCTCGCGCTCCGGGACGGTGCGCGCGAGAGAGGCTGGCTCATCATAGCTCCCTGGAAGTCGCCCGTTACCGGATCTCCGCCGCCATCGTTCGGTTGTCGTCGGTCCGACCCGACCGCCAGGCGTGGACAGCCCAGTGAACGTTGCGGAAGCTCGCGCCCCACCGCGCCGTCGGCAGCGCGTCGGCGGCAGCGCGTCGACTCTGCCCACCGATGAGCTTCGAACGGTTCATGACCACCGCCCTCGCCCGGGGCGCCAGCTTCGACAGCGGCAAGGCCGTCGTGCACGAGTTCGAGGCCTGTCTGCCGTTGCGCTACCCTGGCTGGACCGGACCGAGGACGTCGCGCCAGGCCACGCGCTACGCGGAGGAGCTGGCCAAGGCGCCCCGCGAGTACGAGGTCATCACGGGGTGCGCGGCCGCGGCAGAGCACTGCGCGCGCAACCTGGCCGGGATCGAGCGCCGCTACGTCGAGCCGTTACGTCTGGTCAGCCTGTTCAACGACGGCGATCTGGTGTACCGATACAAGGCGTCTACCGATACAAGATGTCCACCGATACAAGGTGTCTACCGATACAGGGTCGCCAACCCCACGATCAAGAAGGAGGCCTGGGACCACGTCTTCTTCGGCAATGACTCGGGCGACGGAGGCAACCAGACGCACACTGGCCTCCATTGGCGTGGCAAGTTCAATGCCGGCAACCACTCCAGCCGCAAGGGGAGGCAGCAGATCACCATTGTCGTCACCCGCACCGAACCCACGCTGGGCATCTTCAAGGCCAACGTCAGAGTATGGGCGAAGGCCAAGGCCAGCACCTTCTTCCCCGACGCGTGGGGCGAGGCGGCCATTCGGGACATCGTCACCAGCGCGGCGCGCTTCAGGATCGCGAAGGGCCCCGGTGCGGGGCAGGCCGTGCGCGAGAATCGCGGGCTGGTCAACTGGGCGGGCAAGACCCTGGTGCGCGACGCAGCCGGCGCGCTGAAGCCGCTGAGGATCGGTGGGCTGGGCGATCCGGGCTCGGCGAGCGGGGTGACGACGGCGTTCCCGGAGTATCAGGGCAGCTTCGACCCCTGAGTCCGTCGCGGTCTGCAACCCGAGACCGTCGGGTCCGCGACGGCGGCCCGCTCGGCCCGCTCGGCCAGGCCGGGCGAGTGCGGTCGGCGCTGCTGCCGGACCGCCGACCGCAGGCGCGCGAGGGCCGCCCGTGGCGACCGTCCGAGCATCGCGAGGCAGGCCAGCGGGCGGATTCCGCAGTTGGAGCCGGACGCTGCGCGGACCGCCGGGGCACTCCGCGTCGCGACGCCCGAGGTCGGGCGGGTGCGCTCGCCGCGGACCGCCCCTCGGGTGTCCGGGGTGCCCGGTGGTGGTGCTGCCCGCGGTCGGCGCGAGTGCCGGATCGGTGGTGAGGTCGGGCGCGGCTGCGAGCGGCACCGTCGGGCTGCGCCGAGTCTCCACCGGACACGATCTTCGCGGCGCGCGCCCTGCGACCCGCGCGGCGCTTGCATGCCGGCGGGGATCGCCGTTCGATCGGTCCGCCCGCGCTCCTCCCTGCCCCAGGCCCACTGGATGTCCGATCGTCCGCGCTCCGTCCGCGCCCTCGCGGTGCTCGCGTTGTTCCTCGTGTCCGGCGCGAGCGGCCTCGTCTACGAGGTGGTCTGGTCGCGGTGGTTCACGCAGCTTCTCGGCACGACGATCTACGCGGTCTCGACCGTGCTCGGCGTGTTCATGGGTGGCCTCGCACTCGGTGCGTGGCTGTTCGGTCGGGTCGCCGACCGGCCGCGCGCCAACGGGCTGCGGATCTACGGCGTGCTGGAGCTCGCGATCGGGATCTACGTCCTGCTGCTGCCGGCGCTGATCGACGCGGCGGAGGGCATCTACGTGTCGGCCTGGCCGCTGGTCGAGGCGTCGTTCGCCGGCCAGCTCGGGCTGCGATTCGCCCTGGTGGTCGCCATCCTGATCGTACCGGCGACGCTGATGGGGGGCACGCTGCCCGCACTCAGCCGCCATCTCGTCACGTCGCCCGAGCACTCGGCGCGCGAGATCGGGATGCTCTACGCGATCAACACGCTCGGGGCGGTGCTCGGCTGTGCGACGGCCGGCTTCGTGCTGCTCGAGCACCTCGGATTGTCCGCGTCGCTGTACCTCGCCGCCGCGCTCAACTTCGCGGTGGCGGTCCTCGCACTGTGGCTGGCGCGACGGCCGGAGCCGACAGCCGTTACCCCGCCGCGGGCGCCGGACGCGGATGCCGAGCAGCCCGTGGACGGCGCGGCGGCGGGCCGCGCGCGTCTCGCGCTCGGGCTGTACGCGCTCTGCGGCTTCGCGGCGCTCGCGCTCGAGGTGCTGTGGACCCGCAGCCTGATGTACTTCGTGTCGGTCGACACCTGGGCATTCACGTCGATGCTGTCGGCGTTCCTGTGCGGCATCGGCCTCGGCAGCCTCGTGATCGCGCAGGTCGAGAGCCGCATCCGGCGCCCGCTGCTCGCGCTCGGAATCCTGCAGGTCGGGGTGGCGATCGGTGCGGCGGCGAGCATCCCGCTGTTCGACGGGCTGTATGCCGCGCAGCAGTCGTTCGAGAGCGCCGTCGCCGTCACGTCGAAGCTCGGACGGGTCGCGAGCAAGCTGTTCGCGTCGTTCTTCGTCATGCTGCTGCCGACGCTGCTGATGGGGGCGTCGTTCCCGATCGCGAGCCGGATCTGGGTGCAGGCGAAGGGGCAGGTCGGGCGCGGTGTCGGCACGCTCTACGCGATCAACACGGTGGGCGCGATCGCCGGTTCGACCATGGCCGGCTTCGTCCTGATCCCGTGGCTCGGATTGAAGGACGCGGTCCTCGCGATGGCGTCGCTGTACGCTTTGATCGGCGCGGTGCTGATCGCCGCGGCGCGGGCGCGCGGGCCGTTGCTGCCGCCCGTCGTCGCAGCCGGCGTGCCGGCGGCGATCGTGCTGCTGATCGCCAATGCGCTCTACCACGGCGAGCCGATGGCGCGGAATCTCTACTACTTCCAGCGCCCCGAGGATCCGCACGAGCTCGTCTACTCGGACGAGGGTGTCGCCGCGTCACTGGCGATCATCGAGACCGCGCGTGGCTCGAAGCTGTTGAACATCAACGGCGTCACGACCGCGGCGGACAACTACCTCGACATGCAGGTGCACCGCATGCTGTCGCACCTGGCCGTGCTCGCGCACCCGGACCCGAGGACCGCGCTCATCGTCGGCTTCGGCATGGGTTCGACCGCCTACGGCGTGTGCCAGCACCCGCTCGAGCGCGTCGACGTGGTGGAGCTGCTCCGCGCCGAGCGGCGAACGGCGCCGTATTTCGAGCACGTCAACCACGGCATCCTCGGCGACGAGCGGCTGCACTTCATCGAGGGTGACGGCCGCAACTACCTGCTGGCCACCGAGCGCCGCTACGACGTCATCTCGTTCAACGCGATCCATCCGCGCTTCTCGTCGAACCTGTACACGGCCGACTTCTATCGCCTGTGCCTCGAGCGGCTGACCGACGACGGCGTGATCTGCGCGTGGCTGACGCAGAACCGGATGCCGCGGGATGTGTGGCGCATGCTGTGCGCGAGCCTCGTCGAGGTGTTCCCGCATTGCTCGCTCTGGTATTCGAACCCCGAGCACTACTGCCTGCTCGGCTCCCGGCGACCGCTGCGGATCGATCCGGACGTGTGGGCGCAGCGCATGGCTCTGCCGGCGGTGGCGACCGACCTGGCCGATTCGAACCTCGCGGACCCGGCCGTCATGCTGACGCGCTTCGTGCTCGGAGATGCCGATCTGCGGCGGTATCTGCAGGGTGCGGTGCTCAACACCGACGACCGCCCGCGGATCGAGTTCAGCGCCGAGTTCCCCGACGACGAGCGGCCGATCGTCGAGGAGCTGCTGCGGCTGCGCAGCCCGCTCGACACGATCCTCGCCGCGCCGCCCGCGGGTGCGGATCCGAGCGAGCTGCGCGCGCGACTGCCGGCCTACGAAGCGTCGGCGCGGCTCCTGTTCCGCGGTCAGATCGACTTCTGGTACCCACTCGCGAAGAACTCGCTGCAGGCCGAGATCCATTACCTGCGCGCGCTCCAGCTGACGCCCGACAACCAGGACGTGCGCGAGAACCTGCTGTTCTCCGATCGTCGCGTCGCGGTCGTCGAAGCGGCGGCGCAGGCGAATCCCGATGCGCCGCAGGCCCAGCTCGAGCACGCGCAGATGCTGCGGCAGCAGGGCCGGTTCGACGACGCCGAGCGCACGTTGCGCGGGCTGCTCGATCGCTACGGCAGCGTCGGTTCGGTCATGCAGGAGCTCGGTCTCCTGCGGTTGCTGCGCGGCGATGCGGCCGGCGCGATCGACATGCTGCTGCCGATCCCCGCGTCCGGCGGGCGGCTCGACATGCGCCACGGCTACGCGCTGGGTGTCGCGCTCGACCGTGCCGGACGGACCGGCGAGGCGCTCGCCTTCCTCGGAGCGCTGCGCCGCGAGGTGCCCGAGATCGACGAATGGTGGGCCGTGTTCGAGTCGGCTTCGAAGCAGATGGCCGCCCGTGCGGGCGGGTGACGCGGTCGCGCTTCGTTCGTACGGCGTGGCCCTTCCGGAGCCGCAGGCGCGCGCTCACGGACCGCCCGCTGCGCGCCGATCCCAGTTGACATCCACGGCAGCCGCAATGACCCTCTCGGACTGGTCGGCGGTCCCGGCCGATCCAGCGACATGACCTCCGCCCGAAGCCGCAGCTCGAGCCGCCCTGCCGCGCGGATCCCCAGGCTCGCGTGGCTGGCGGTCCTGGTGCTGGCGCTCGGCCTGCCGCGCTTGATGGTGGTCTGCGTGTGTGCGGATCACCAGGCGGTGGTGGAGTTCGCGCACGAGCCAGGGCACCGCGGTCACGGAGCGGGCAGCGGACCCGACGACGGCCGCGAGCCCGGCTGCGAGCTCGGCGGAGACGAGTGCCACGACTGGCTGCTGCCGTTCGGGGTCGGTCCGGTGCCCGAGCCGGGCCCGGAAGGCAGTGCCGCGGTGGCCATCGCGGCGCCGGTCCCGCTCGACGCGGTCCTCCCGGCCCCGACACCCGGCCCGTCCAGCCTGCCGTCGACCGGCCCACCACGCCCGCCGGCTGCGATCCTCCACAAGGCGACGACGGTCCTGCTGCTCTGACGCAGCGGGCGGCTCCCGCGTCCGCATGGATCCGTCCGCGGAGCCGGCGCTCGTACCGCGCCGCGTTCCCGTCACCTCGCAGCCCTACCGTGTCCGCCGATGCATAGCTCCGCTCCGACCGCGGCGCTCGCTGCAGTGCTCGCCGCCGCGGGCTGTCAGACCTATGCGCCCGCGCCAGTGGACGTCGCGGCGCACGTTCGCGCTTTCGCCGCGCGACAGCCGGACGACGTCGCCTCATTTGCGGACAGCCTGCGCGCCCGCTCGCCGCGCGTGCCGGTGTTCGACTTGCGCGACGGCCTGACTCTCGACGAAGCGCGCCTCGTCGCGCTCGTCTTCCATCCCGACCTGCGGCTCGCGCGGCGGCGGGCCGGCGTGGCCGAAGCCGGCGCCCGGGAGGCGGGCCGGTGGGACGACCCGGCGCTGACGTTCGATCTCGCGCGCATCCTGGAGAGCGTCGACCACCGTTGGATCGTCGCCGGCGCGCTGTCGCTCACCGTGCCGATCACCGGCCGCCCCGGTCTGGAGCGCGCGCTCGCCGGCAGCGAGCACTCCGCCGCGCTGGTCGAGGCCCGCGCCGCCGAGGCGACGGTGCTCGCCGAGCTCGATACTGCGTGGGCGCGCTGGAGCGCCGCCGTGCTCCGCGCCGGACTCGTGCGCGAGCTGCTGGCGCGACTCGCGGAGCTCGAGGAGGTCGCGGTCCGGCTCGCGACTGCCGGCGAGATCGCGCGGCCGGCGGCGCGGGTCTTCACCCTCGAGCGGCTCGCGCGCGAGGCCGAGACCGTCCGGGCCGATGGAGCGGTCGCCGTCGGCGAGCTCGCGGTCCGTGAGCTGCTCGGTCTCTCGCCCGCCGCCGCGGTCGAGCTCGTGCCGGCTCTCGCGATCCCGGAGCGCGTCGCCGACGCCGCGCTGCGGCGCGACCGCGTCGGTGATGGACCGCGCGTCGCGCCGAGCGTCGCGCGCCACGAGGTCGCCGAGCGCGCGCTCGAGCTGGCCGTCCGGGAGCAGTGGCCCGACCTGACTCTGCTGCCGGGCTACGAGGACGAGTCGGGGCAGCCGCGTGCGACGCTCGGCTTCTCGTTGCCGTTGCCGTTCTGGAACCGCAATGCACGTGCGATCGCCGAGGCGCGCGCCGCGCGCGAGCTCGCGGCGGAGGAGGTGCGCACGTCCATCGAGCGCGCGCTGCTCGCTCTCGCGCGGGCCGAGACGCGGCTCGACGTGGCCCGCCGCGAGCGCGCGTTCGTCGAGCGTCGGCTCGTTCCGCTCGCCGAGCAGCAGGTCGACGACGGCCGCCGACTCGCCGAGCTCGGCCAGCTCGACACCCTGCTGATCCTCGACAGCCTCCTGCGCGCGAACGCCGCCAAGACGACCACGCTCGACGCGGCGCTCGCCGAGAGCGAGAGCGTCGCCGCCGTCAACGCGCTGTTCTGGCCCGATCTCGACACCGACGACTCCCCGGAGGCGCCCCGATGAAGGCACCGATCCTCCCGCTGGCCCTCGGCCTGCTCGCCGCCTGCGACGCCGAACCCTCCGCGATCCGACCGCACAGCGAGGTGCCGTCGCCGTCGAACCGCATCGCCGTTCCGGCTGCCGTCCGGCGCAACCTCGGCATCGACTTCGTCGCCGTCGAGCGCCGGCGCGTCGCGTCGACGATGCGTGTGCCGGGCCACTTCGAGATGCTGCCGGCGGCCCGCCGCGAGTACCGCACGCCGATCCCCGGTCGTGTCGAGATCGTCGTCGAGCCGCTGCAGCCGGTCGCGGCGGGCGACGTCCTGTACCGGATCGACTCGCCGCAGTGGCGCGCGATGCAGCGCGCGCTCGGCGAGCTCGAGACCGGGCGGAAGACGACTCTCGCGCGCTTCGCCGCGATGCAGCCGCTGGTCGCCGCACACCGCGTCCACGAGCAGAGCCTGGAGGACGCGGTCCTGGTGATGGAGACGCGCGTCGCCGATCTCGAGCGGACGCACGCCGATGTCGGTGGGCAGGCGTCCGAGCTCGCCGCGGGCCGCGTCCAGCTCGCGCAGACTCGTGCCGAACTCGCCGAGGCAGCCGAGAAGCGCGCCGGCACCGAAGCGACGCTCGCCGAGCTCGAGGCGGAGCTCGCGGCCGCCGACGACCGCATCGCGCTCGAGCTCGACTCGGCGGCGACGATCCTGTCGATCCCCCGCGAGCGCCTCGTCGAGGGTGCCGGGCAGCCGTTCTGGCGCTCGCTCGGCACGATCGAGGTGCGCGCGGTCGCCGCCGGCCTGGCCGACGCGCTGCCGGTCGCGAGCGGCGGCTGGGTCGGGGTCGGCGACCTGGTCCTGGTCACCTCCGACCTGCAGCGCGTCCAGTTCCGCGCGCAGGGCCTGCAGAGCGATCTGCCGCGGCTGCGCCCGGGACTGCCCGCGTGGGTCGTGCCGCCGCGGGCCGAGGGCGCGGACATCGCCGAGCGCGTGCCGGGCGAGCTGCACTTCGGCGTCGAGGCGGACCCGCGGCAGCGGACGATCGACCTGTTCCTGCGCGCGCCCGAGCTGCCCCGCTGGGCGCGGCCGGGCGTCGCCGCCTTCCTCGAGGTCGAGACCGCGAGCGGCGTCGCCGACGAGCTCGCGGTGCCGGCGTCGTGTGTGCTGCGCGACGGCATGGCGCGGGTGCTGTTCCGTCGCGACCCGAAGGACCCCGACACCGTGATCCGGATCGAGGCCGACCTCGGACACGACGACGGTCGCTGGGTGGAGGTCCGCAGCGGCCTCAAGGACGGCGACGAGGTCGTTCTCGCCGGCGCCTACGAGCTGATGCTCGCGAGCTCGGGAACCGTGGCGGAGGGCGGCCACTTCCACGCCGACGGCACGTTCCACCAGGAGCAGGACAAGTAGGCGCGCGATGTTCCGCAAGCTGATCGCCGCATCGGTCCGCCAACCGTCGCTCGTCCTGCTGCTCGCCGGCGTCGTCCTCGTCGCCGCCGCCTACCAGGTGCCGCGGACGCCGATCGACGTCTTTCCCGAGCTCAATGCCCCGACCGTCGTCGTGCTGACCGAGGCGGGCGGGCTCGCGGCCGACGAGGTCGAGCAGAACGTCACGTTCCCGATCGAGAGCTCGGTCAACGGGCTGCCTGGTGTGCGGCGCGTCCGCAGCTCGAGCGCGATCGGCCTGTCGATCGTCTGGGTCGAGTTCGACTGGGGTGAGGACATCTACCGCGCGCGGACCCTCGTGAACGAGAAGCTGGCCGCGGTGCGCGAGTCGCTGCCGGCGGACGTCCATGCCGAGATCACGCCGGTGACGTCGATCACCGGCGAGATCATGCTGCTGTCGCTGTCGTCGCCGGATGGCTCGCGCACGGGGATGGAGCTGCGTGCGCATGCCGAGTTCGACCTCCGCAACCTGCTGCTCGCCGTCCAGGGCGTCGCCCAGGTCGTCGCGATCGGCGGCGAGCTTCCCGAGTACCAGGTCCACGTCCGGCAGGAGAAGCTGCGCCTGTACGACCTGACGATCGAGGACGTCGTCGAGGCGGCGAGCGCCGCGCACAGCACCGCCGGCGCCGGTTACCTGCCGGACGTCGGCGGACTCGAGCTGCCGATCCGCCAGACCGGGCGCGTCCGCTCCGTCGCCGACATCGCCGGCACCGTGGTGCGCGTCGTCGGCGGCAGGGCGATCACGATCGGCCAGGTGGCCGACGTCGCGCTCGGCGCGGCACCCAAGCGCGGTACCGCGTCGGAGGGCGGGCGGAGCGCGGTCGTGCTCTCGGTCCAGAAGTCGCCGGGCACGAACACGCTGCGACTCACCGAGGCGATCGACGCAGCGCTCGTCCAGGCCGAGCGCACGCTACCCGAGGGCATGGTGCTCAACCGCCACGTCATGCGGCAGACGGACTTCATCGAGCTGTCGGTCGACAACCTGCTCGCGGTGCTGCGCGACGCGTCGATCTTCGTGGTCGTCATCCTCGTGCTGTTCCTGCTCGACGTGCGGACGACGCTGATCACGCTGACTGCGATCCCGCTGAGCCTCGCCGCGGCGCTGCTCGTGCTCACGGCGCTCGGGATGACGATCAACGTGATGACGCTCGGCGGTCTCGCGGTCGCGATCGGCGGCCTCGTCGACGACGCGATCATCTACGTCGAGAACGTGTTCCGCCGGCTGCGTGAGAACGCCGCGAAGCCGCCCGCAGAGCGCGGCGCCATCGTGCCGACCGTGCTCGCCGCGAGCGACGAGATCCGCAAGCCGATGGTGTTCGCGACGGTCATCATCGTGATGGTCTTCCTGCCGTTGCTCGTCCTGCACGGTCTGGAAGGACGCTTCTTCAGGCCGCTCGGGATCGCCTACATCGTCTCGACGATCGCGTCCCTGCTCGTCGCGGTCACCGTCACGCCCGCGCTGTCGCGCGTGCTGCTGGCGAGGGTCGGGCGCAACGGCGGGCACGGCGACGGCTTCCTGATCCGCTGGCTGAAGCGCCTCTACGAGCCGGCGCTGCGCTTCGCACTGCGTCACGGCGGCGCGATCGTCGCCGCGGCACTGCTCGCGACCGCTGCCGCCCTCGGTCTCGGCGCGACGTTCGGCCGGAGCTTCCTGCCGGAGTTCAACGAGGGGACGTTCACGGTCTTCCTGATGGCGCCGCCGGGGACCTCGCTGGCGGAGAGCAGTCGACTGGCGGTCGGCATCGAGTCCCGCCTGCGCGAGATCGACGGCGTGCGCACGGTCGTCAGCCGCACCGGCCGCGCCGAGCGCGACGAGCATGCCGAGCCGGTCAGCTTCTCGGAGGTCGAGGTCTCGGTCCTGCCCGGTCGCGACAAGCACGCGGTCCGGCGGGCGATCGACGCGGTGCTCGCCGGCGTGCCCGGGATCACCACCAGCATCGGCCAGCCGATCGAGCACCGGATGTCGCACGTCCTGTCGGGAACGCCGGCGGCGATCACGGTCCTGGTGTTCGGCGACGACCTGACCGTCCTGCGCGGGCTCGCCGCGGAGATCGAACACGTGCTGGAGTCGACGCCCGGCACGCGCGACGTCGCCGCCAATCGCGAGGTGTTGACGACGTCGCTGCCGGTCCGCTACCGGCCGCAGGACCTCGCGGCCTACGGTCTGACGCCGGCCGCGGCGGCGGGTCAGGTCCAGAAGGCCCTGCTCGGCGTGGCCGTCGCCGAGGTCAACGAGGGCATCCGGCGCTACGCGATCACCGTCCGCCTGCACCCCGACGAGCGCGCCGGCGTCCGCGACGTCGAGAACCTCGTGCTGCGCGGGGCGGGCGGCGCGATGGTGCGGTTGCGCGAGGTGGCCGACATCGGTCCCGAGCGGACGGCCACGCTGATCGCGCGCGAGAACGCCCGGCGGAAGGCGGTGATCTCGTGCAACGTGGCCGAGGGTTACAACCTCGGCCAGCTCGTCGAGGAAGTCGAGCGACGCGTGACGCCGATCGTCACGGCGGCCGGTTGCACCGTCGCGTTCGGCGGTCAGTTCGAGGCGCAGCAGGCAGCGAGCCGGACGATCCTCGTGCTCGGTGCCGCCGTCACGCTGCTGATGCTCATGCTGATCCAGGGCGCGCTCGGCTCGCTGCGCGTCGCCATCCTCGTGATGGTCAATCTCCCGCTGTCGTTGATCGGTGGTATCGCCGCGATCTACGTCGTCGAATCGCCGAGCCTCGTCGGCAACACGCTCGCGCTCCTGGGCCTCGGCGGTGGCCGCTATCAGGCCCCGGTGATCTCGATCGCGAGCATGGTCGGCTTCGTGTCGCTGTTCGGCATTGCGGTCCGGAACGGCATCCTGCTGGTCCGCCACTACTTCGACCTCATGGCGGCGGGGGTGCCCTTCGAGGTCGCAGTCGTCCGCGGCTCGCAGGAGCGGCTCGCACCGATCCTGATGACCGCCCTGACCGCGGCGCTCGGCCTGCTACCGCTCGTGCTCGCCGCCGGTGAGCCGGGCAGCGAGCTGCTCGCTCCGCTCTCGGTCGTCGTCCTCGGCGGCCTCCTGTCCTCGACCTTCCTGAACCTCCTGGTCGTCCCCGCCGGCTTCTTCCTGTTGTTCCGGAAGACCGCGGCCGACGCCGTGCCGACTCCCGTCCGCCCCGAGACCGAACGATGAAGCCCACGTCGATGCCGATCTTCGCAGCCCTGGTCCTGCTCGCCGTCGGCTGCGGCGGCGAGCGGACCTCCACGCCCCCGCCCGCCGGCGCGGGCGGCGAAACCACCCGGGAGCGGCACGACGCGGGCCACGCCCCGCACGCCGAGCGCATCGCGCTCGGCACGGTCGAGATCGGCGCGCTGCGGATCGAGGTGTTCCAGGTGATCGAGCTCGCCGCCGGTGCCGAGGGCGACTTCGACCTCGACTTCGCGGCAGGCGTGGCGCTCCCCGTGGTGCGCGGCTGGATCGGCGACGAGAGCGGTCGTGGCTCGATGAAGGCGCTGTTCGAGCGGGAGACGGCGACCCGGATGCACGGCCACCCCGAGGTCCCCGACCCGTTCACCGACGACGCGCTGCTCTGGCTGGATGTCGAGGGGGTGGGCAAGGGCTCGATCGCCGTGCACCGTTGAGGCCGACGGGGATCGGCCGGTTCGCGCGCTCCCGACGCCACGGCCGCACCGAGCGAGCCTCAATCGCGCGCGGCGAGCGCGTCGAGCAGGTCGCACGCGGCGCGGTCGAGACCGTCGCTGACGGTGACGGCCTCGCCGAACTCGAGGTACGCGTCGTGCTCGGCATCGTGGCGCGGCCAGCGCGGCACGATCCCATCCGTGTCGTCGCCGTTCGGATCGCCGGTGCGCGCGAACGCGATCCAGCGGCGCTGCATGTCGGTGGCCAGCGCGCGGTCGGCTTCCGAGCCGAAGCGCGCCAGCGTGCCGAACACGTAGCCGATCTCGAGGCCGTGGAACACGCCCTGCCGCGACGCGCGGCCGATCCCGGGATCGCGCGTGAAGTGGTAGAGCCACGCGTCGCCGCCGGCCGCGTCGACCCAGCGCGCGAGGCGCCGTGCCGGTGCGCGGAACGCGAGTGCCGTGATTGCGCGGTGCACCGCGGCGGGGACCTCGCCGTCGGTCGCGGCCGGGAACAGCTCACGTGCGCGGGCGGCGTCGCGGCCGAACACGGCCAGGAGCGCCAGGCGGTAGGCCCGCACCGTGCGCACCGGGTTCGACGCGCTGAACACCGAGCCGTCGTCGAGGTTGCTGCCCGCGATCAGCGGCACCTTCAGCATCTGGCCGGCGCGCCAGACCTCCTCCGGCGCGCGCGGCAGCACGTCACCGTCGACGATCGGGCCGAGGCGGAACGCGCGTTCGCCACCGAAGCCGGGCGCCATGCCACCGATCGTCATCGGGACCGCCAGGATGTCGTCGACGGTCACCGCGCGCAGCGCCGCGCGCAGCTCGGCGGGGTCGTCCGTGCGGATGCCCAGGCGCTCGACGAAGTCCCGCCCGTTGTCGTGTGCGGCCGGTCGGCGCCGGCCGCTCGACTCGTCGAGGAACGGCACGTTCTCGCTGAAGTAGCCCGACTCCGCGATCGCACGGTGGAACAACCCGGCGGCCAGCGGGCTCGCCATCAGATGCGTGACGTTCGCGGCACCCGCCGACTCGCCGAACACGGTGACGCACTGCGGATCGCCGCCGAACGCTGCGATGTTCCGCTGCACCCAGCGCAATGCCGCGAGCTGGTCGAGCAGACCCCAATTGCCGCTCGCGTGCACGCCGTCGAGCTCCTCGCGCTCCGCCGTCAGCGCGGGGTGCGCGAGGTAGCCGAACGCGCCGAGCCGGTACTGGATCGACACCAGCACGACCCCGTGCGCGGCGAAGTGCCGGCCGTCGTAGATCGGCGAGCTCGTGCCCCCGACCAGATTGCCACCGCCGTGGATCCACACCATGACGGGTCGCGGCGCGCGGCGCCCGAACTCCGCGCCGGGAGCGGTCTCCGGTCCGGCACCGGCGGTGGTCCAGACGTTCAGGTACAGGCAGTCCTCCGATTGCCCGGGAAAGCTCCCGCCGCCCGCGGCGTGCGGCTGGGGGCACGCCTTCGGCCACGCGGCGCACTCCCGCTCCCCGTCCCAGGCCGCGACCGGTTCCGGCGGCCGGAAGCGCAGCGGACCGTTCGGCGGGGCCGCGAACGGGATGCCGCGGAAGGCCGCGACCGCGACGCCGCCGACATCGAGCCATTCACCGCGGACGACGCCGGCGTCGGTGCGCGCGGTCGGGGCGGCCTGGGCGCGCGCGGATGCCGGCGTCAGCCAGCTCGCGGCGAGCGCGGAGAGGATCGCGAGGGTGCGGACGGTCATCGCGTGCTCCGGACGGTCGGAATCGTCGGTGGAACGCACCGCCGCCGCGAGCGTCCACGGCGGCCCGCCGAAGTCGTCGTGTTCCCAGGGCGTCGCAGCGAGCGTTGCCGGGACCGGCCGCCGTCGATCAGCGCAGATCGAACAGGCCGGCGTCCTTCAGCGCGCGCCGCAGCTTCTCGTACAGGAGCTGATTGCCGAGCGCGTTGGCGTGCGGATCGCGCACCGAGTTGTACATCGGCAGCTTGCCCTCCTCGGGCGTGAAGCGCAGGTCGTGGCACGCGATGCCGTGCTCGGCGCAGAACTCCGGCAACGACGGGATCGGCGGCAGCGTGTGGTCGAGGACCAGCAGCGGGATGCCGCGCGCCGCGCACAGGTCGCGGATCTCGAGGAGCGCGGCCTTGCTCCGCTCCCAACCGCGCTTGCCGACCTCGCTGTCCTCCGGCCGCGGTACCGGTCCGTCGGCCGCCGGCGCGCTGTCGGCGACCGCGTACTGCGAGTAGTGCTCCCACAGCGAGTGCAGCGACGGCAGCCATTCGGCGAACCGACGCTGCAGCCAGGGCCGGATGCCGGTCGGCGGTTGCGGCGGCTCGGCCTGCATGCGCAGGAGCGCCTCGGCCAGGTCGCGGGTCGGCTCGATGTCGTTGACGACGAACGTCAGCAGCACGAGGTCCGGGTCGAGCGCCAGCCCGCGATCCCGCAGCAAGGCGAGCTCCTGCGTCGTGTCGTACATCAGGTGCCCGGTGTTGACGACCTCGAAGCGCCGCCCGCCGCCCTGCGCATTCAGTGCGCGCTCGAGCCGGCGGACGAAGGTCACGTCGTCGTTCACCCCCCAGCCGAGAGTCACCGAATCTCCCAGTGCGAGGACCCGATAGGTGCCGGTGGGCTTCTGTTTCGCGATCTCGGGTCCGCGGAAGCCGAGCGAGTTGACGGCGATCGTGAAGCTGCCGAACTCGACCGTCACGTTCGGCTTCTGCGCGAACAGCTCACCGTCGAGGTCGAGCGTGCCGTCGGGTCGGTACAGGCGCAGCTCGGTCATCTCGGTGCGCCAGCGCAGCGTCTCCTTCGGGTAGTTGACTCCGAACAGGTCGAGCCGGCCGATCACCCGGTCCGCCACGAACACCGCGACGAGCAGCGAGACGAGGCCGATCGAGATGCCGAACAGCAGTCGTCGGGCGCGGCGGGGCGGGATGCGCACGGGGTTGGCTCGCGAGGTCGGACGGACGGATCACGGCCGAGGATCGGGGTCGGGGCCGTGCGCTGCAAGAACCGGCACAGCTCCATGATGGGCGGATGTCCGTCGCCGACCCTTCCGCCGCGCCGCCCGCGCCCTATCGCTGCGGCCGCATGTCGGACCTGGGATCGCGACTGGAGCGTTGGCTCGACGGCCAGCTCCCCGCGTGGCGCGGGCGCAATGGCCCGTACGTCGAGCGCGCGATCGAGGCGTTCGCGCAGCGGCGCTGGGACGCGCAGCGCGCGGCGGCCCGCGAGCGGGTCCAGGGCTTCGATGCGGTCGTCGACGACGCAGCGGAGGCGCTGCTCCGCGATCTCGGCGCCCGGCCCACGGCGGCGGAGTGGACGGCCGCGCTCGACGAGGTGCGCGGCGCGCTCGACCCGCTGCGGGCGCGCACCCTGGTCGCGGAAATCGCCGAGCGGCTGGGGCTGCCGGTCCCCAACCTGCCTCCGCACGTCGATCCGCGGACGGCCGCGGCGGCCGCGGCGCACCCGGTGCGCTGCCCCGGACTGCGGGAGCTGCTGCTGCGGGCGTGCCGTGGCATCGGGGCCGAGGTCGAGCTCGGCGACGTCGACGGCGACGCCACCTGGCTGCGCGAGCGCTTCGCCGCGCGTGGCCTGCCCGACCCGGGCCCGTTCGAGCTGTGGCCGCAGCCGTTCTTCCGCAACCAGCGCGCGTATGTCGTCGGCCGCTCGCCCGCGGATGCTCCGCAGCCGTTTGCCGTGGCGTTGGTGCACCGCGACGACGGTGTGCGCGTCGACGCGCTGCTGCTGGGCGAGACCGAGGTCGTCGCGGTGTTCGCCTTCTCGCGCTCCTACCTGTTCGTGCGCGACGACGCGCCGGCGGAGCTCGTCGCCTGGCTGTCCGCGCTGCTGCCGGCGAAGCACCCCGAGCAGCTGTTCATCAACATCGGGCATCCGGACGTCGGCAAGGCGTGCATCCGTGCGTCGCTGCTCGCCGCCGCCGAGCGTGGCTCGGAGTGCTTCGTGCGCGCGCCCGGCGTCGCTGGACTCGTGATGGCGGTGTTCACGGCCGCCGGGCTCGACTGGGTCGTCAAGGTCCCCCGCGATACCTCGCGGCCGCCGAAGGCCACGACGCCGTCCCGCGTGCTGGAGCGCTATCGCTTCGTCGCCGCCCAGGACCGCGTCGGCCGGCTCGCCGACTCGCAGCTGCTGCGTGGCCTCGAGCTGCCGGTGGCGGCGTTCGCGCCGCAGCTGCTCGACGAGCTGCTCGGCGAGTGTGGCGCGGCGGTGAGCGTCGACGCGGGCCGGGTCCGTCTCCGCTATGCGCTCGTCGAGCGCCGCCTCGTGCCGCTCGACGTGTTCCTGCGCGAGGCGGATCCCGATGCGGCGCACGCCGCCGTGGTCGACTACGGGCGCGCGCTCGAGGACCTCGCGCGCACCAACGTGTTCGCGGGCGATCTGCTGCCGAAGAACTTCGGGGTCGGCAGCGACGGTCGCGTGGTGCTCTACGATTTCGACGACGTCACCGATCTCGGTGCCTGCCGCTTCCGCGCGTTCCCCGAGCCGCGCGACGACGACGAGCTGTGGGCGGCCGAGCCGCAATTCCCGGTGTGCGACGGCGACGTGTTCCCCGCGGAGTTCCGCGCGTTCGTGCCGCCGCCGGCCCAGCACGGCGCACTGTTCCGCCAGCTCTACGAGCACCTGTTCACCCCCGCATTCTGGAACCACTGGCGCGAGTTCCACGCCCGTAACGTGCCAGTCGACCTGCCGCCGTACCGCGACGGCCGCTTCGCTGCGGAGTGCGCCTCGTTGCCGCCGGGAGGTGCCGTGTGACGCTGCCGCCGGAGCTCGAGCGCCGCTTCGCCGGGCGCACCCTCGGCGTGGCGACGATGCACGGCAAGGAGCGCGCGATCGGTCCGGCATTCACCGCGCGGCTGCCGCTCGCCGGCGTCGTCGCGATCGCGGACCTCGACACCGACCGCTTCGGTGCGTTCAGTGGCGAGGTCGTCCGCCGGCTCGCGCCGCCCGCCGCCGCCGAGGCCAAGGCGCGGGCCGGTGCGCGGCTCGCCGGGCTCGACCTCGCGATCGCGAGCGAGGGCTCGTTCGGCCCGTATCCGCCAGCACCGCTATTGGCCTGTGACGAGGAATGGCTGGTGCTGGTCGATCTGCGCGACGACCTCGTGCTGCGCCATTGCCAAGTCACTCTCGACGCCGTGTGGGGCGGGCGGGCCTGCGCGTCGCTCGCCGACGTCGAGGCGTTCGCCGCGCGCGCGGGGTTCCCCGACCACCGGCTGGTGCTGCGCCCGGCCGAGCGCTGGCGCGAGGGCGATCCACAGCACAAGGGCCTCGGTACGCGCGACGAGCTCCGCGCCGCGGCGACCGCGCTGCTCGAGCGACACGGCAGCGCCTGGGTCGAGGTCGACCTGCGCGCGATGGCGAACCCGACCCGCATGCGGGCGATCGGCGCGGCGGCCGCGGGCTTCGCCGCGGAGCTCGCCACGCTCTGCCCGGCCTGTGGTGCGCACGGGTTCGCGATCGCTGCCGCGGTGCCGGGCCTGCCGTGCGCCGACTGTGGCGAGCCGACCGCCGGCGTCCTGCACCACGAGCGGCGCTGCTGGCGCTGCGCGCACGGCGTCGCGGAGCCCCGCGCGGACGGGCTGACCGCGGCGGACCCGCAGCATTGCGAGTGGTGCAATCCATGATCGGCGTGGGCCCGGCGACGCCACCCGCCGCTCGGACCTGGTGGTCGCGGTGCGGCTCGTCGACCCGGTCGTCCGGCCGGACCGCGGGTGGCTGCGAGGCCGATCGCTCAGCTGGTGCGCCCCGCGGCGCCGGACCGAGCTGCTGCGAGTCTCGCGCGGACGCGCACGGCGGGTGCGTACGGTGCGTCGTCCCGGTCCGCCTCGCCGGTGTCGAGGTTGTGGTCCGGGAGCTGGTCGAGACCGTGGTCCCACAGCCGACCGAGCGTTTCGCCGAAGTCCGCCAGGACGCCCTCGACCTGTTCGCGCAGCCAGCCCGGCGGGGGAGCATTGGTCACGATGCCGTGGATCGGCGACCTCGGCGGCAGCAACGCGCGAGACAACACGCGCAACGGTGCGAGCACACAGCAGCCGAGCAGCCGGTCGCGCAGTCTCGGTCGTAGTCCTGCGTGCCGAGCTCCGCAGACTCGTTCGACGCGGCGCAAGACCGGGAACCAACGCACGACGGCGCGGTGTCCCGCGAGCAGCCTGTGCCCGTCGAACGGCACGCCGTAGGTGCTCCGAAGCGCCGCCGTCACGTAGCCGATCGACTGGTCGTCGAAAGTCCGCCGCAGGTGGAGGTCGGCCAGCTCCGGGTCCTGGACGTAGCGGAGCGCATCCAGCCCGACCTCGACGCGGGCGTGCAGCGCCGGATCGTCGGCGAACGTCAGCGGTCGCGACCGATCGCCGAGCTCCAGCTCGCCGCAGGCCGCGTTGATCAGCGGGTGCACGGCCAGGTCGCCGAGGACGTGGGTGAGCCAGCCCCACGCGAACGCCCGCTCCAGGTCGGTCTCCGCGGACTCGATCAGGGTGCGCGCCAACGTTCCGGTGTCTACGTAGTGGGCGAGGTCGGTCGCGAACACGTCGCCGCCGGGGAAGTAGCCCATGTCGGGCCCCATCGAACCCGTGAAGAACGCGTTGCGGACGGCGGGCTCACTCGCCGTGAGGCCGCGCTCCTCGAGGGCGCGCAGGCCGGCCCGGGCGAGCTGGAAGTGGACGGTGATGCCGGGCATGGAGACTTCACACCTTGACGGTCGCGCGCGCGACGAGGAAGCCGATGGCCGCGACGACGATGCCACCGGCCACGTCGACGAAGTAGTGCTGGCCGACCGTGATGGTCGTCGCGCAGATCGAAACGCCGAGGATCCAGGCCACGACCGCGAGCCAGCGCGGGGCGCGTCCCCAGGAGACGAGGATCGGCCCGAGCACCGCGAACAGCGTATGCGAGCTGGGGAAGCAGTTCGCCGGATCGTCGACCCCGATGACATCGCGCATCAAGCCCATGCCGAAGCCCTCGCCGGTGTAGTCCGGGCGTTCCATACGCACCGGGTAGGCGGCGTACACGATGAAGGCGAGCACACTCGCGATGGCATACGCGGTCAGCACGAAGCGGATCCGGGGCCAGGCGATAGGTTCGACTTCGGGCAGAATCATGCGGCACGTCGATCGAGGTCGTCTTGCCACGCCACCGGCCACCGCTCGTCCTCGACGAGCACGCGCAGGTTGAGCACGCGCTGACCGCCTTCGTCTGGCCATCGCAAACCGCTGCACTCGAGTCGGTGGGCGACGATGTTCTTCGCTGCGGACGCGACGTGACCACTCCCGATGGGGAGCCCCATCGCGATGAAGGCGCTGTATCGCATGCGTTCGCGGTTCCTGGCGGAGTGCTTGATCGCGCGGCGAACCACATCGCGAGCGTCGGAGTCGGCGGGCAGCAGCTTCACGTATCTCTCGGGCGCGCGCAGCAGGTCGTCGACGCCGTCGTCGTCGCGCAGGAGCCGCTCGAGACGGTTCTCGAACCAGCGTGCGGCCTCAGGCTGTCTGGTCCGAAGATCGCCTGGGCGGCGCCGGAGAGACTCGGGGCAGCGTGGTAGAAGGCTAGGAGCTTGGGTCACGGGGTGACCCCGGAGCCCTGGCGTTTCGTTGGATTGTCTCACCGTTGCTGGGTGCTGGTACGGAGGGAGGGCATGGCGCGGCTCGAGTGGGGTCTCGACATCGACCAGGGTCTGCTCCTTCCCCCCTCGCTGCGGGATTGGCTGCCCGAGGACCATCTGGCGTGGTTCATCAAGGACGCGGTCGACGAACTGGACATCGACAAGCTGGTCGACGCCTACCGGGTGTGCGGGAAGGGCGAGCTGCCGTACCACCCGCGGATGATGCTGCGCGTGCTGATCTACGCGTATGCGACCGGCACGTTCTCCTCGCGCAAGATCGAGAGCCAGCTCCGCGACAGCGTGGCGTTCCGGGTGCTCGCGGAGAACCAGGTGCCGGGTCACCGTTCGATCAGGCGCTTCCGTGCGAACCACCTGGAGCAGTTCAGCGACCTGTTCGCGCAGGTCGTGAAGATGGCAGCGGAAGCGGGCCTGGCCAGGATCGGCACGCTGGCCATCGATGGCAGCAAGCTGAAGGCGAACGCGAGCAGGCACAAGGCGATGAGCTACGCGCGCATGAAGGAGGAGGAGGAGCAGCTGGAGCGCGAGATTGCCGCGATCATGAGGCTGGCGCAGGAGAAGGACGAAGGCGAGGACGTCGAGTTCGGTCCCGACTTCCGCGGGGACGAGCTGCCCGAGGAACTGCGGCGCCGCGAAGAGCGCCTGGCGCATCCGCGCGGCGAAGGCTCGACTGGAGAAGCGCAAGGCCGAGGAGGCCCAGGCGGCGGACGAAGCCAAGAAGGCGCAGGCGGAGAGCGAAGGACGCGAGCCGCCCCGGGAGCGGCCCGGAGCGCGGAAGATGCCGAAGGGCGAACCGAAGCCGAAGGACCAGGAGAACTTCACCGACCCGGATAGCCGGATCATGAAGACCTCGACGGGCTTCGAGCAGTGCTACAATGTTCGGATCGCCGTCGACGGGGACTCCCGGCTGATCGTCGCCAACGTCGTCAACAACTACGCGTCGGATGCGGGGCAGCTGATCCCGGTGATCGAGGCCGCGATGGAGAACACCGGTCTGCCTGCGAACCAGGTGCTCGCGGATGCTGGCTATCGCAAGGAGGAGGACCTCGCTGTGCTCGAAGCTGCCGGCATCGACGCCTACATCGCCCTCGGGCGCAGGGGCGGATGCGCGTGAACCCGGGGAGCAGAACGAGGCAACGCAACGCACGCGCGAGAAGCTCGGCACCGAGGAGGGTCGCGAGCGCTACCGACAACGCAAGCACGTCGCCGAGCCACCGTTCGGATGGCTGAAGAGCATCCTCGGCTTCAGGATTCATCCTACGTGGCCTTTCGAAGGTCGCTGCGGAGCTGAATCTCGTGGCACTCGCGCTCGACCTGCGCAGGATGAAGGGAATGACTTCCGCGTGAGCGGGGTCTCCGGGGTCTCGCTTCGTCGCGAGGCCCGCCGAGGGACCGGCGTGCGCTCCGTGACCGACCGCGCTCGACCATGACCGCCCCGCCGGACTGGCGGCCTCCGAGTTCCCGTGATGCCTTCCGCGCGACCGCGCGCCTTGGCGCGCGGTGCGCTGGCCTTCCGTGGCCCAGGCTCCCAGTGGTGTGATTCAGAGGTTCGGGGCATTCATCGGCGAGTCATGCGGGTCGTGCGCAAGGCGCTGCGACACAGGGATATCCGACGAGATATCCCGAGGAGCAGCAACGCCGCGAACGGCCCGAAGGGCCGGCGAGGAATGCCCCGAACCTCTGAATCGGACCACTAGGCGCCGGCGTCGCCCATCAGCTCCTGCAGACGGGCGCGGCCGGACGCGTGCTCGGCGCGAAGCCGCGCGACCGCGCGCTCGACATCGATCGACGCGGCGAGCGCGGTCGCCCACTCCGCGAGCGGTCCACGGCCTGCGCTCCACGACGCGCGTGCGATGTCGGCCGCCTGGCGGAGGCGCGGCGCCAGCTCGCGCTCGAGCACGGCCGCCTCGAGTTCGACGGCGCGCAGCGTCGCGAGCTCCGCGCGGACCGCGGCCGCTGCATCGGCCCCGGCCTGGCGACGCAGTGCGTCGGCGGCGTGCGCTTCGGCTCGGGCCTGCCGGATCGATGCCTCGATCGCCGTGCCGCGCAGGAACGGCAGCGTCAACATCCCGCCGATCGTCGCGATACCGTCACCCATCAGCAGGCCCCGCAGCGAGAACGACGGCATTCGCTGCCATTCGCGCACCGTGACGTCCGCCTCGGCGGCGGCGAGCTGCGCGAGGCGAAGGCGGTGTTCGGGGTTCGACGCAGTCCCGGTGGCGACGGCGTCGATCTCCTCGGCCCGCAGCGGACGGATCGGGACGAGCGCGGGCTTCGGATCGACGCCTTCGGGCGGAGCGCCCACGCGCGCCCGCAGCGCCTCGGCGAGAGCGGCCCGCCCCTCCCGCATGCGTATCAGCTCGGCATCGACGCGTGCGAGCGCGACCTCCGCGTCGAGGAGCGCCGCCTGCGTCGCGCCACCGGCACCCAGTCGTGCGGCGACGCTCGGCACGTTGGTGGCGAGGACACCACGCAGACGCTCGACGAGCCGTAGCTCCTCGTCGCGGAGCGCGAGCGCCCAGTACGCGTCGGCGACGTCCCGCTGGAGCCGCAGCCGCTCGCGATCGAACTCGGTGGCTGCGACGCGCGCACGCGCGAGCGCGGCCTCGCCCTGGCTGGCGAGCCTGCCGGGCCACACGATGTTGTTCATCGCGTCGCTCGCGAGTGCGAGACCGGTGCGGTCGAGTGCGTCGCCGCCGTCGAGGCGGTGCTCGATGCCGACCATCGCGGTGGTCGACTGCGTCGCGTCCTGCGGCACCTGCTCGAGCGCTGCGACCCAGCGGTGCCAGGCCGCCTCGACGAGACCATTCGCGGCCGCGGCGTGCGCGAGGTAGTCGCCCAGCGGCGCTTCCGGGCGCAGCGCCGGCAGCTCCCGGTCGTCGAACGGCACGGCGTACGTACGACCGGCCGCGGCTGCGCGATCGCGCTCGGGCGTCTCGCCGTCGGGACGGACCGTGCATGCGGCGAACGCGGTAGCCAGCGCCAGCAGCTGCGCGGAGGCGAAGCGACGTCTCATGCGACCACCTCCGCGAGCTGGCCGCGCAGCTGCCAGCGTTTCCAGAGCACGAAGATCACCGGATAGACGAGCAGCTCCATCAGGAAGCTGACCGTGATCCCGCCGATCAGCGGCGCGACGAGTCGCCGGGTGACGTCGGCACCCGTTCCGCTCGCCCACAGGAGCGGCAGCAGGCCGATCATGTCGGTCGCGACGGTCATCGTCTTCGGCCGGATCCGCTTGACCGCGCCGGCGTGGATCGCCGTGTGCAGGTCAGCCAGCGTTCGGAGCCGCCCTGCGCGTCGCGCACTCTCGTACTCGCTGTCGAGGTACAGCAACATGACCTGGCCGGTCTCGGCGTCGACGCCGAGCAGCGCGATGATCCCCACCCACACCGCGAGGCTCATGTCGTAGTCGAGCGCCCACAGGAACCAGAATGCGCCGATCAACGAGAACGGCACCGCGAGCAGGATCACGCCGACGCGGAACCAGCTACCGGTGCCCATGTAGAGCAACAGCACGATCAGGATCCCGGTGATCGGCACGACGATCCCGAGTCGTCGGTTGGTCTCCTCGAGCTGTTCGAACGTGCCCGACCAGTGCCGCGAGTAGCCAGCCGGCAGTGGCACCGCCGCGTCGACGGCAGCGCGCGCGTCCGCGACGTAGCTGCCGAGGTCGCGGCCGGCGATGTCGACGTAGACCCACGCGGTGCGCTGTGCGTTCTCGCTGCGGAGCATCGGCGGACCGGGTGTCACGTGCAGCTCGGCGAGTTCGCCGAGCGGGACGAGCGCGCCGGTCGGAGCATCGACGAGAACTTCGCGGAGCGCCGGCAGATCGTCGCGGAGCTCGCGCGCGTAGCGCATGTTGATCGGATAGCGGCCGAGCCCCTCGACCGCGGTCGCGACCGCCATCCCGCCGATCGCCGTGCGGACCACGTCCTGGACATCGCCGATGGTCAGGCCATGGCGTGCTGCGGCGGCGCGGTCGACATCCACGTCCAGGTAGAGACCGCCGACGTTGTTCTCGGCGTAGGCGCTCGTCGTGCCGGAGACCACCTGGACCGCGGCCGCGGTCCGTGCCGCGAGGTCGTTCAGTACGTCGAGGTCGGGACCGAACAGCTTGATGCCGACCGGCGTCTTGATGCCGGTCGCGAGCATGTTGATGCGGTTCTCGATCGGGTACGGCCAGGCGTTGGCCATGCCCGGCAGCTTCACGATCGAGTCGATCCCGGCGTGATGCGTGCCGTCCGGCTCGGTCCAGCCGTATTTGAGCTCCTCCATCGTGATCGGCCGTTCGGTCGGCCAGAGGAACTCCAGGGCCGGCGCCAGCGGGTCGCGTAGCCACTTCGGCCAGCGCTCGTGGAACCGCGCGACGGTACGCGTCCGCCACTTCGTGCGGTCGGTCTCGAGCTGCACGACCGTCTCGATCATCGACAATGGCGCGGGGTCGGTCGCGGTGTCCGCCCGACCGATCTTGCCGTGCACGGTCCGCACCTCCGGGACGGTCGCGATCAGCCTGTCCGTCTGCTGCAGCACCTCGCGCGCCTTGCCGATCGACACGCTCGGGTCCGTCGTCGGCATGTAGAGCAGGTCGCCTTCGTCGAGCTTCGGCATGAACTCCGAGCCGAGCCGCGACAACGGGTAGAGCGTGCTCGCGCCGAGCAGCAGCACCGTCAGCAGCGTCGCGTACGGGTGCCGGAGGCAGACCCAGAAGAACGGCTCGTAGATCGCCTCGGAGAGCCGGTTGACCGGGTTGCGCTCCTCGCGCGGGATCCGTCCGCGGACCAGGTAGACCATCAGCGCTGGCACGACCGTGATCCCGAGGATCGCACCCGCGGCGATCGCGAACGTCTTCGTCCATGCGAGCGGTCCGAACATCCGACCCGATTCGCCGCCCAGCGTGAAGATCGGCAGGAAGCTGACCGTGATCACGAGCAACGAGCTGAACAGGCTCGGCGCGACCTCCTTTGCAGCGGCGAGCACGATCTGCGGCTGCGCCGGCATCGGCGTCCCCTCGCGTTCGAACGCGTCGCGCGCGCGCTGCAGGTGTTTGTGCGCGTTCTCGATCAGCACGACGCCCGAGTCGACCATGACGCCGATCGCGAGCGCGAGACCGCCGATCGACATGATGTTCGCGTTGATGCCGAGCAGCGTCATCAACAGGATCGACGTCAGGAGTCCGATCGGCAGCACGAGCAACGCGACCAATGCGCTACGGACGTGCGCCAGGAACACGATGCAGATCCCGGCCGTGACGAGCAGCTCCTCGATCACCGCCGTCCGCAGCGTGCCGACCGAGCGGTCGATGACGAGTGAGCGGTCGTAGGTCGGTACGATCTCGACGCCATCGGGCAGGCCCGCCTTCAGCGCTTCGATCCGCTGCTTGACCGCCTCGATGACCTCGCGAGCGTTGCTGCCGAAGCGTGCGACGACGATGCCGCCGACTGCCTCACCCATGCCGTCGAGCTCACCGACGCTGCGCCGCGCCTCGCCGCCGATCGTCAGGTCCGCGACCTGCGCGAGCAGCACCGGCGTGCCGTCGTCGCCGAGACCGACCGGCACCTCCGCGAGTTCGGCGAGCCCGCGCAGGTAGCCGCGGCTGCGCACCATGTACTCCTGCTCCGCGCGCTCGACCACGGAGCCGCCGACGTCGTCGTTGCTGCGCCGGATCGCATCGGCGACGTCGCGGAGGCGCAGGCCGAACGCGCGGATGCGGTCCGGATCGAGGACGACCTGGTACTCCTTGACGAACCCACCGAAGCTCGCGACTTCGGACACACCCTCGACGGAGCTCAGTGGGTAGCGCAGGTAGTAGTCCTGGAGCGCGCGCAGCTCGGACAAGTCGTGGCGGTCGCTCCGCAGCGCATATTGGTAGACCCAGCCGACGCCGGTTGCGTCCGGGCCGAGCTCGGGGGCGACGCCTGCAGGCAGCCGCCCGCGAACCGTGCTCAGGTACTCGAGCACGCGGCTGCGCGCCCAGTAGATGTCGGTGCCGTCCTCGAACAGCACGTAGACGAACGACAGCTCGAACATCGAGATGCCGCGGACGTCGGTTGCCCCCGGCACCGCGAGCAGCGCGCTGCACAGCGGATACGTGACCTGGTCGTCGACGACCTGCGGGTTCTGGCCCGGGAAGTCGGTCACGACGATCACCTGCACGTCCGACAGATCCGGGATCGCGTCGAGGCGGATGTTGCGATAGCCCCACGCGCCGAGCACGAGGAGACCGGCCGTGAGCAGCAGGACCAGCGCGCGGTGCCGTACCGACAGCTCGACGATGCGCTCGATCACTGGCCGCCTCCTGCGCCGAGCGGCAGTGCCGCGGTCTCCTCGCCGCACTCGAGCATCTCCGAGCCGTAGTACGGGTTGCGGATCTCGGTCCGCACCTGCACCCAGTCGATCGGCGCCATCGGGCAGTGGAACACGTGCAGCTCCCCTCCGAAGGACGCGCTCGGCCGCGCGCGCCGGAACAGCGCGACGGCCGCGCCGCTCGCGCTGATCAGCGCGGCACGGCGCGTGGCGAGGTCGGCCGTGTCGGCTGAGAGCGCGCGGTGCAGCGCGCCGGTTTCTGCACGGAGGTCCTCTGGCGCGGTCTCGTGGAGCGCACGCGCCGCTTCCTGCCACGCAGCCCACGCGTCGGCGTCGTCGCGGTCCGCCGCGAACGCGGTCGTCACCGCGAGATAGGCGGTCAGCACAGCGTCGACGGCCGCCTGCGTCGTCTCGTCGAGCTGCGTGCCCGCTCCCACCGGCAATCGATCGCCGCCGTCGAGGAGTCCGTTCTCGACGAACCGTCGCGAGCCCTCGCGCAGGCGGCTCTCGGCATCGATCAGGAACTGGCCGCTGACGACCACGTGCTCGCCGGGCTCCAGTCCGCGCCGCACCTCGACGAGGCCGCCATCGCCGGTGGCACCGACCTCGACCACGCGCGGCTCGAAGCGGCCGCCGCCGAGCGCGATCCACGCGAGCTGCCGCAGGCCGGTATCGAGGAGCGCCTCCGACGGGACGACGACGACCGCAGGGCCGGCCGTCGCGTCGAGCTGAACGCGCGCGAACATGCCGGGCTTCAGCGCACCGTCGGGATTGGGCACCTCGACACGCACCACGCCGGTCCGCGTCCGGGCGTCGAGGTCGGGCGCGACGAACACGATGCTCCCCTGCACGAGGACGCCCGGCCGTGCGACGAACGTCGCCGTGGCCGGCTGACCAGCCGTGATCGCCGCGATCTGCGACTCGGGTACCTGCGCGTCGAGCCACAGTGTCGACAGGTCGACGATGCGCAGGAGCGGCCGGTCCGCCATTGCGGGCGCTCCCTCGACGACGTCGCGGCGGACGAGCACCCCATCGACCGGGCTGCGCCACGTGAGCGTCCGCTGCGGTGTGTCCATGGCTTCGAGCGTGTCGACCAGCTCGGCGGGCACGTCCCACAGCAGGAGCTTCTGCCGCGCGGCGGCGAGCAGCTCGGCGTTCCCGCTGCGGCGCGCTGCGATCAGCTCGGCCTGCGCGACGACGAGCTCGGCTGCGTAGAGGTCGAACAGCGGATCGCCGCGGCGGATCGCCATGCCGACCGTGTCCGCGTGCAGCACCTCGACGAAGCCGCTGACCTTCAGCGCGATGTCGCGTTGCCGCGGCTGTGCTTCGCGAAGCGCGCCGAAAGCGCGAATCGTGCGACGCAGCACGGCGCGCGAGACCGGCGCGACGCGGACGCCCATGTTCTGCACGACGACCGGGTCGATTCGGACGCCCGGACCGTCGTCGCCGCCGACGCTGTCGAGCGGAACGAGCTCCATATGGCACACCGGACAGAGCCCCGGCCCGTCCTGGCGCACCTGCGGGTGCATCGAGCACGTGTAGGTCGTGGTGGCGGCCGCCGCCGCGCCGCCCGGAGCGCGTTGCGTGCCGAACCAGTAGCCGACGGCGGCGGCGCCACCGAGGAGGACGAAAAAGGCGAGAGAAGGCAGGACCGAGAACAGGCGACGCATGCGGAGACCGCGGATGGACCGAGACTGGGGACCGAGACTGGGGACGGAGACGGCGGCACGAGCGCGGTCGGGGTCCGGCCGCGGTCAGGCGAGGATCGGCGGGTACGCACTGTCCCCGCCGCGTCCCGTCACGAGCGCCAGACGGCGAGCACTTCCTGGCGTGAACGCCGCGGCAGCACCCACGCCGGCAGCGGGCTCGCAGTCGCGGGTGTCACCTTCGCGCGGCCGGGCTCGACGACCGCCGGACCCAGAAGCAGCGGCACGTCCTTCTCGACGGCGAGCGGCTGGTTCGGCGGCGACGCCTCGATGTCGCGCGGTGCGTCGCAGTCGCACGCGGCCTTCTGCGCGCCGTCGCAGCAGCACCCGCCCGCGGCCCCGCATCCGCCCGCAGCTCGGTGCGCGTCGTCGCACGACGCCATGCGCTGCGACCCGGCGATCGACACCAGGACGCACAAGAGCCACGCCAGCGCAGCGCGGACGCAGGGCGACATCGGGCGGGATTCTAGCGAGGAGCAGTGCCCGCTGCGCAAGGGGGGAGCATCGCGGAGTGCCCGGGGGCGGGCTCGGTGCGGCGTGGCCCGCGACTGCGGCCGGGCGTGGGCCGTTCCGCCGCCTCCAGCGGAAGCTCCACGGCAGGGTGGCCGCATGTGCGACCGCCGCACCGGGTAGCGCTCATCCGTCACCGCGCGGCCCGGAGCCGCGTCGCGGCGGACGGCGGCCTCGGTGGAACGCGACCCGCTCGGGTCGGCTGGCCGGACCGGCAGCCGACACGGCGCGGTCCGAGCACCCGCGTTCGTCACACGCCGATGCGGCGGTCCGACCGGATGACCGCGAAGCCGGGGGCGTCGCCCCGCGGCAGGCGTCCTCGGACGGGACCGCCCGTAGCATCGCACTCCGATCCCCTCGTGTGTCGGTGGTGGGGGGACACCGTCGAGGTCCGCCTGCCGCGCCGAACGGGCTCTCGATCCCGAGCCGAGGATCGGTGCAGCTCGCCCGTCGATCACCGAGCCAGTGCGTCCCGCAATCGCTGCTCGGCGTCGCCGCCCCAGTAGCCGCAGTCGAGCTCCAAGAACACCGACGTGTACGGGAGCGTCATCGCGGTCTTGACGACGAGCACGCGGAAGGTCGCGGCCGCCGCATCGAGTCGCGCGAGGATCGCCTCGTGCGGCACGCGCGTGACGTCGCTGCCGGCGAGCGTCGCGGCGAGCGCGTCGCGGTAGGCGCGGATTCCGGGTGCGTCCGTCTCGTCGACGAAGTCCAGCTCCTCGTCGACGAGGACCCGGGCGCGCACGTGCGGCGCGCGGCCGATCTCCGAGAGCGCCGCGCGCACCGCCGCGAGCTGGTCGCCGCCGGCGTAGATCGTCTCGATGCCCGGCGCGATCTGGGCCGGGTACGCCATGTCGACGACCGCGATCCAGTTCCGGTGGCCGAGGAGCGGCAGCTCGGCACGCACCAGATCGGCGGTGGCATCGGGAGTCGAGCAGGCGGCGAGGACCAGCCCCGCGACGGCGACGGCGAGAGCGCGCATGGCCGGGAGTGTCGCGCGCCTCGGTCGCGCGTCACAGCACGAGCTCGATCTCGAGTGGTCGGCCGGGCTCGATCGCGACGTCGCGCGCCAGCGAGACCGTGGCGCGCGGGCCGTCCTGGTCGACGGCGGCCGGCAGCTCGGCGTCGGACTGCCGGACGGCGACGCGGCGCACGGGGCCCGGCACCTCGAGCGAGACGGCGCACAGGCGGAGCCGTCCGTGGCGCACGTCGATCGCGGCGGTCTGCAGCCCGGGTTCGCGCCGCTGCGCGAAGCTGCCCCAGCCCTCGGCGGCGGTGAACGCCGCACGGAAGCGCTCCGGCGACAGCCTGGGCGCGAAGCCGATCCGACCGGCCGGCCCGTCGTACTCGAACCCGCACGCCGCGAGGAACACGCCGTGGCTCGCCATCGCGCGCGCATAGTGGTCGCTGCACTCGATCTCGTTGAACGGATTGCGTAGCTCCGGGCGGTAGCGGTCGTGGATCGCACGCTCGATTGCCAGCCCCTCGGTCAGCAGGCCCTCGGCGATCATGTGCCCGGCGACCTGGTGCTCGAACCCTGACATGCACTCGTTGAAGTAGCCGAACTGCCAATGGCGCTCCCAGTCCGCGCGCCGCCCGCCCAACGGCCACGTGCACATCAGGAGCCCGGCGTCGCCGGCGAGCGCGTACGGCCTGCCACGGACGTGCTCGGGTCGCGACGCCCGCACCGGCCCGACGTCGGGCGCGAAGTTGTGGATCCACAGCGCGCGCAGCGCACGGCGCGTCAGCTCGGCGTCCCACAGCCGGCCGAGCCCGACCTGGTGCGCCCAGCCCTGGCCGATCACCTGGTCGATGTAGCAGCCCTTGCCGACCCCGATGGCGTCGGTGTGGTCGGGATCCTCCACCTGGACGAAGAAGCCCCGCTCCGGATCGAACAGCGCCTCCATCGCGCGGCGCCCGGCGGCGAGGAGACTCCCGCAGCGCGTCGCGAACTCGCGGTCGCCGATCCGCTCGGCCATCCGTGCGCCGGCGGCGAGGGCACCGAGGTAGAGCGACGCGATCGCCGGGATGCGACCGAACCACTCGGCATCGAGCGTGTTGTGCTGCTCGCCCTCGAGCATGCCGTCGGCGGTACCGCCGCCGGCGTCCTGGCGGATCAGGAACTCGAGCGCACCCCGCGTGCGCGGCCAGACGCGGTGCAGGAACGCGTCGTCCGGGCTGGTCAGGTGCTCGCGCCAGGTGCGCAGGATCACCGCGGCCTGGCCGTCGGCGGCGTCGCGCCCGGCGAGGCCGCCGCGGAAGTCGATCCGCCCGCTCGCGCGATCGAACGCGACGCCGTAGTCCCAGTCCTCGCGCAGGCGCCGCTCGAGCTCCGGGAACAGCCGGGCGACGGATTGCGCGTAGTGCCAGACGTGGGTGCAGGTCCCCGCGCAGCAGCCGACGCCCTCCCACCCGTAGAAGCGACCGTCGGCGAAGCGATGGCACGTCGACGTCGCCAGCGTGGACGCATTGGCGATGGTCCGGTCGAGGAACCAATGGGGGAGCGTCGAGTCGTACCACGTGTCGCGCCACAGCCGCGTCGTCGCAGCGAGCTCGCCGCAGCGTGCCGCGACGTGCTCGACCACCGCCTGGGCCTCGGCGAAGCGCGTCGCGTAGTGGCGTCCGACCGCACCGACGCCTGGCAATACGAGGTTCGGGAAGTGCCACGCAATGACGAAACGGACGGCGGCATGCGCACCGGGCGCGATTGTGATCCGCCGGCCGACCGCGACGGTGTCTCCGCCTGGCAATGCCATTTGCGCGCCATCCTGCGGCTGCGTGAACCGGTCATCCGGCGGACCGCTACGCGCCGTCGCCGCATCGCCGGCGGTCGGCTCGAGGAGCGCGAGCGCCATCGTCCCGAAGTCGCGGCGCTCGCTGAGCGGCACGGCCTCGGCCGGCAGGTCGGAGAGCACGATGTGGTCGACGCCGATGTTGCCCCAGGCACCGGTCCAGTCGTCGACGATCCGCAGGCGCGCGTCGCGTCCCTCGAGGTCACGCACGTCGAACGCGCAGGGGAGCATCCGATTCGAATTGCGCCCGGTCGCTTCGCGCACGACCTCGCCGTCGACGACGAGCTGCACGCACGTCGCTCCCGGGTGGGCACCCCCGCCGATCAGGAAGTTCACGAAATGGCGCGCGAGCCGGAACGGCGGACTGGTCAGCGTGCCGGTGTGCGCGTCGCCCCCGCGGACGTCCTCGCCGTGTCGGACGTCATGCGAGTTGACGACCCGCTCGCCGCGGCCGCCGACGTCGCCCTGGTAGGCGGGCAGATCCGCCATCCGGACCGGACCGCCGGCGAAGGCGGTGCCCGTCACCTCCCAATCGCCCCAGTCGGTCGCCTCGAAGTCGGCGATGACGACGTCCGCGCGGCCGGACGGCGGCGCGGCCGCGGGCGCCGCCGAGCAGACCGCGGTCGTCGCGCGTTCGCTGCGGACGACCTGCGTCCGCGACGTGCCCGTCGCCGGCATCGGATCCTGGCGGGCCACACCGTTCTCGAGCCAGCCGTGGATCTCGACCTCGACGTCGCCCGCGGTCCGGTTCGCGATCGTGAACTCCATCACCGTGACCGGCAGGCTCGACGCGTCGACGTCGAGGGGGACGAACGGCGAGAACGCGTCCAGCGAGACCGTGACCGGACAGTCGGGATCGCGGTAGTGGACCGTTCCGATCGGGTAGCGCGCCGCGCACTCGACGTCGGCGAAGCCGTCCGCGTCGAGCGTCCGCAGCCGATCGCCCGCCGCGCGGATCGCGAAGCCCTGTGCGATCGGCGACGACGGCACCGGTGGCGCGACGTAGTTCGCGCCGTCGCGCGGGCGGAGCGCGCGGCCGTCGAGCTCCGCGCGATTCCCGATCACCCCTTCGCCCGTGCGGTTGAACACGTCCCACAGCCACAGCCGCCCGTCGCCGCCGAGGTAGACGGCGCCCGCCGTGATCCCGCCGACCGGCATACCGACGTGGCGCAGCGCGTCGCCGCGCCAGACGGCCGGCTCGCCGCGCTCGGTCAACGAGCGGACCCAGGCCGGATCGAGCTTCTTGTCCGCAGGGATCGGGTGCTGGGGGTCCTGGGGTCCGAACGGCCCGGCGAACACCGGTAGCTCGACGCGCGCGCCGAACGCGGCGGCGGCGGCGAGGAAGGTGCGGCGGCTGCACCCGCAATCGGTCTGGCGTTCCATCGCGTCGGGCGCTGACGTGCGCCCTGCTGCAGATTGAAAGCCGTCGCGGCTGCGTGTCATCGGACTTTCGGCGTCGATGGCGAGGTTCCCGAACTCGCGTGCGGTGTCCCGAGACTCCCGCGCCCGACTTCCCTGGCCCGGGGCTTCTCGAGATCCCTGCTGCGGTCCCGGGAGTCGCCGGCTGGCGTCGTCGTCGAGCCGACCCCGCGCCGTACGGATCGAGTTGCGTCGTGAGCCGGCGGGCGACGGTCAGCGACCGTTCCAGCTCCGGCGCGACCTGCGCCGGCGCCATCGCCACGATCCAGTTCGTGGCGTGCGCGGTCCACGACCACGGGCGCAGGGACTTCACGGCGCTTTCCTCGACCCGGCGCGCGTGTCTGCGGATCGGACACCCGCGTCCAGGACGCCCGGGACGGCACGCGGTGGTCGCCTCTTCGCACCCCGGCGAGTTTCCGGGTCGCGCCCGCGTGCGCCGGCGACGTCGCGCCAGCGGCCGAGGTGCACGCGTGTGAGCTCCCGCAGTGCGAACGAACCCTGCTGGTCTTCCCGCGCGCCCGGATCGTGTCCGGGCATTTCGTCACGCGATGCTCGACGCGTCGTGTCCCAACCGGACGAGGGTCGCGTTCGGAGCCGGGAACGTGTCCCGATCGCGCGACCGGACGAAGCCGGTCGCGGTGGCGACGACCTTCCCCTGCCGGTGCCCCTCGACGTGCTGCGACCGCGGCTGCATCAGGGTGCGCGCCGTGTGGCGCAGTGCCCGGTCCCGGAGCGGCTCATCGATCACGGCGCTCCGGCGACGAAGTCCCGTCGAAACCCATTGCGGGTAGTTCGAGCAGGTCCTCGCCACTCGCACGCTCCCGGTTGTCGACCGACGAGTCCGGTCCAGCGCCTGGGGTAAACCCCGGCCGCCGCACACAAGTTCCGGCAACCGAAAAGAGCCGGGGGCGAGGGGCGTTTCGGAAGCCCATGTCTTCTCCGACGAGGCTCTGACCATGCGTCTTCCTTCGCGACTCAGCACGGGTATCGGGGCGGGCATCGTGGGCGTCTTGACCGGCGTCCTGGGTGCCCAGGGCACGGTGACCTCGCCCCGCGGTCTCGACACCACGGAGGGCAACTCCGCCCTGTTTCTGTTCGGCGTCAACGACGACGGCCGGTTGCAGCAGATCGATGCATCCCAGATCGGTCACCCCATGACCGTTCACTCCCTGGCGTTTCGCTGCGATGGCCCCGGGCCCGGAGGCATGTGGTGGGCGGTGGCGCGGACCGCGGACCTCGAAGTGACTTTCGGGGAGTGTGATCCCGCCGTCGTGACCTCACGGTTCGACCGGAACTACGCGGCTGGCACGCGGCAGACCGTGTTCACCCGCAAGCCGGTGAGCATGCCGTTCTGGCCCTCGCCGATGGGTGCATCGACGCGTCCCTTCGATGTTGTCGTCTCCTTCGACAGCGCTTTTCAGTACGGCGGGCAGCGTGCGCTGGTGATCGAGCTGCGGTGGCAGAACGTCCAGCAGGCGGGCGGCGGCCCTTCTCCGTACGTGGACGCCGAGCATCGTCTCCCGGGCTCCCAACACGGTCTTGCGCTGGGTCGTGGATGTATCCCCTCGACGGGCGGCGGCGTCTTCTTGCATTCATTGACCGCAGAGAATGGTGGCGCGGGCGCCGACCCTCTGGGTATGCGGCTTCGCGTGACCGGAGGCCCGGCACCTCGTTTCACCGGCGTGATCCTGAACGTCGACGCCCAGAACCCGGACCTCCTGATACCCGGACTCTGCACGCGCATCCACGCCTCGCCGCTCCTGTCGTTCCCCATCGGCTCCTCGCTCAACGACGGGACGCTCCCCGAGGTCTGTCTGTCGTATCGGCACAACGCCGCCTTGGTCAATGTGGTGTTCTATTCGCAGTTGCTGGCTCTCGATCCCGGCCAGCCGCTGCTCCCGCTCGCGCTGTCCAACGGGGCATCCGCGATGATGCCGGGTTACGGCCAGCAGTCCATCGCGACCGTGTATCTTCTCCGGACGCAAGCTCCGGAGGTGGACACGCCACCCGTGTTCGGCAGCGCGGTCGTATTCCAGCTCGGTATGTAGAGGCCCGGTGCGTCTCCGCGTGAATCGGGCGTTGGCGAGGATGGCCTGGCGCTCGACACGACCCGTCGACCCTGCACGGACGTCCGCCGTCGGCCTGAGCGCCTCGGCGGCCGAAGCGGCCCGATCAGGGCTGGGTCGAGACGTGCAGGCGTCGCCGGTGCGCCACGGTTCGCCTGGATTCTGGGCGCTGGTGGGATGTCCGTGGGCCACCAGCATCGAACGCGGGTCGTTGGCGAACACCGTGGCTTGCCTGGCGCCCCGCGAGGGCAACCTCGCGGACATGCGGTAGGTCATGCGCGGTACCGACCCGGTGTTCGCACGGCGACTCCTGTCGCGGGCCAATGCCCGCACCCCGACGTGACGCAGCCTCACGAACTCGAGCGGGTAGCGACCGTCGCTCGTATGCGCACGAGCTCTCGTGGAGCCTGGAAGCGTGAACATGGCTACGAACCTCCGTTCGCCCGAGCCTGTCACGACCGCGCCGCAGTCGACGAGCCGCGACCGTCCGTCGAGTGGTCGGGACTCTCCACAGCCACAGTCGTCCGTCGCGGTCGAACGCGTCCGCCGTCGATCGGGCGCGCGGGCCCGGATCGCGTGATGCTGGCCGGACCGGGCCGCGAGCGGAGAAGCGCTGCAGCATCGGACGCGATCCGGCGCTCAGCGGCGCTCGCCCGCGTAGTGGTCGGCGAGCGCCGTGCAGGCCCGCGCGCGGTCGGGGTGCCCGCCCGCGCCAGCGAGCTCGGCGGCCTTGCGCAGCAGGTCGACCCGCTCGGCGAGATCCGGGGTGGCTTCCTTCACGGCGTCCCGCACGCGTTGGTCGCCCGGCTCGACGCCCTCGACGAGTAGCTCGCCGAGGTGGATCAGGCGATCGAACGAGGCGACGGCGCGCTCCGCGCCGGCTTCCGCGAACACGTCGCGCGCGATCCGCAGGATCGCGACGCGGTCGGCGAGCTGCTGCACGTCGAGACGGCGCGGCTCGGTCGGCGGGGTCGACCCGGCGCGCTCACGCTCGCGCCGTGCGTACCAGTCGGCCAATGCGTTGCACGCGCGCGCCGGCCGCGCCTTCCCGGCCGCCTCGAACAGGCCGGAGGCCGCCCGCAGGAGCTCGATCGTCCTGCCGGTGTCCAGGCCCTCGACGGCCTGTCGGATGGTCTCGGGGTCGACGCCCTGCAAGCCCTGGAGCTGCAGCTTCGCGACGTGGACGAAGCGCGCCGTGTAGTCGGCGGCGTCGCCCTTGCCGGCATTGCGGAACGCGGCGTGCGCCATCTTCAGCACCTCGATCCGGTGGCCGAGCTGGTCGAGGTCCAGCGGCCGGGGCGCGGGCTCCGTGCGGTCCGCTCCGCGCTCCGGAGCGCCCCAGGTCCGGGCGAGGTCGGCGAGTCCCTTCGCCACCTCGGCGTTCCCCTGCGCGTTCCGCAGGCGTGCCGCGCGCGCGAGCAGCTCGCGCATCTCCGCCGGTTCGGGCTCGGCCTCGCGCGCGCGCGCGAGCTGGATCTGCAGCTCGATCCGGTGCATTGCCCGGCGGACCGACTCGGCGGCCGCCTCGTCACCGGCCTGCGTGTGGGTCTCGGCGGCAGCGCGCAGCGTCGCGAGCTGGCGCCGCAATCCGCGCAGCTCCGGGTCCTGGTCGCGGACCGGGCGATCCTGCTGCACGGACTGCAGCACACGTGCGTCGGTACTCCACGCGGCACCGGCGCGGACTCCGCTGGTCAGCATCAACGCGACGACGGCGGGCGTGGCCGACAGAACGAGCCTGCACAGCTTCATCTCGAACCTCCTGGATGCTGCTGGACGGCCCGTCAGTGTCCCACCGGGACACCGGCCTGCACAGCCCGGCCGTCGCGGCCGGGCGCGCGTGGCCGATTCAATCGCGTGAGAGTGCGGCGTGGCACTCTTCGAGTGAGTGCTCGACCGAGCCGAGGAAGCGGGCGGTCAGGGCGGACGTCCGCTCGGCTTCACCGAGCTGATCGCGTGCCTCGCGGGCGACGAGGTAGGCATCGCGAGCGCGCTCCCAGGCCTGGCGGCGAGTCGGGCCGTCCGACCCGTCCGCGTCGGCCGCACGAGCGCGATCGCGTGCGACGTCCGCGAGCATCAGCAGGCAGCCGACGCGCTGGGCCCGCTGGTTCACGGCCTCCGGCTCGAGAGCGATCATCTGCTCGGCGTCGCCCAGCGAGGCGCGCAGCACGCGCTCGGCGTCGTCGAAGCGGGCGGCGCGCCGCAGGGTCTCGCCGTACATCGCCTGCATGGACGCGAGCAGGTACCGGACCTGGCCCGCGTCCGGCGTCTCGGCTCGAAGCTCGCGCAGATCGTCGATCGAGCGCTCGAATTGCCCGAGTGCGGCATCCGTCCGGCCCGATTGGCCGAGCGCGCTCCCGAGGCGTCCTCTCTGCAATGCGAGCTCGATCCGCCAGCGAGGTTCGCCGGGCTCGGCTGCCAGGACTTCCTCGAGGACCTGCCCGCTCGCCTCGAGTTCGGCGATCGCGCCGTTCGGGTCGCGCTGATTCATGCGCAGCACGAACAACCGGTCGTGGCACTCCGCGATCCCGAACCGCTCGACTGGCGATAGCGGCGATTCCGCGTCGAGCGCGCGCCGCAGCTCGAGCGACCGACGCAGCCCCGCGACCGCGCCGTCGTCGTCCCCGGACTCGGCGGCGAGCACCGCGAGGTGGAACGTCGCCGTGGCGAGCAGCAGCCGGGCGTCGCGGTCGTGCGGACGCGCGGCGACGAGCGCCTCGGCGAGCTCGTGCGCGCGCTCGAAGCTCCGCGCGGCGGTCGCCGTGTCGCCGAGGTTCCGCTGCTGGCGTCCGCCAGCTACGCGCGCGAGTCCGAGGTGGGCGCGTGCGATGGCCGACCGCACGCGCGGGTCCGTCGGCGCGCCGTCGTCGAGCGCCTCGAGGATCTCGACGCCCTTCGCCGCCATGTCACGGCGCAGCTCGAGGGAGCCGAAGCCGTCGCCGAGCCGGTCCGCGAAGTCGCCGATCAGCGTCACCGACAGCTCGAGGAGCTCCTCGAACAGCGCGGATGCGCGCTCGCCCTGTGCGGCGGCGAGACGCTCGGCGCGCTCGACGGCATCGAGCTGGGTCCGGACCTCGGCCTCCGCCCTGCGGGCGCGGACCGCGGCGCCCGCGCTGAGGATCGCGGCGGCGACCAGCGTCGCGGCGATCGCGATCACCGCACCGACCAGCAGGCGGTGTCGCCGCCCGAGCATGCGGAGCTGGTAGACCATGCTCGGCGGCCGGGCGGCGACCGGCTCGCGGCGCAGGTAGCGCCGCACGTCGTCGGCGAGCGCCGCCGCGGAGGCGTAACGCCGCTCCGGTTCCTTCGCGATCGCGGTGAGCACGATCAGCTCGAGGTCGCCGACCACCGGCCGACCGCAGGTGCTCGGCCGCCGCGGCGCATCGTCGCGCACGATGCGCGCGACCTCGAACAGCGGCTTGCCGTCGAGGTCGTACGGCAGCTCGCCCGTCAGCAGCTCGTACAGCACCACGCCGAGCGCGTGCACGTCGGTGCGGGTGTCGATCGTGTCGCTGCGGCCCTCGAGCTGCTCCGGGCTCATGTAGCGGAGCGTGCCGACGATGTCGCCGCTGCGCTCGGCGATGGTCCGCCGCGCGACGTCCGCGTGCGTCGTGCGAGCGACGCCGAAGTCGATGACCTTGACGCGGCCCTCGCCGTCGACGAGCAGGTTGTCGGGCTTGAGGTCGCGGTGGACCACACCGCGCTGGTGGCCGTGGTGAACGGCGTCGCAAACGTCGGTGAACAGGCGCAGGCGCTCGTCCGCCGCGAGCGCGCACTGCGTCGCATAGCCGACGATGTCCGTCGCACCCTCGACCAGCTCCATCGCGAACCACGGTCTCTCGTAGCCGGAGGCGTCGACGTGGACCCCGGCCTCGAACACCTGCGCGATGTGCGGGTGGCGAAGACGCCCCAGGATCTCGGCCTCGTGGCGGAACCGTCGCGCGGCACCGGGCGAGTCGAAGCCGAGCGTCATCATCTTGAGGGCGACCCTGCGGCGCGGGTTCTGCTGCTCGGCCTCGTAGACGATCCCCATACCTCCCGCCGCGAGCACGTGGCCGAGTCGGTAGCCGCCCACGAGCGTGCCCGGCGCCGCATGGAGTGCCGGGCACGGCGCGATCGGGGTCGGGGGCGGTTCGAGCGCACCGGCGGACTCGTCCGCGGCCGCCAGGAGCTCCGACAGCTCGCGATGGAGCGCCGCGTCGTCGCCGCACGCCGAGTCCAGGAACGCGGAGCGCGCTCTTGGCGGCAGCGCATCGGCGTGCTCGAACAGCTCCCGGATCCGTCGCCAGCTCGTGTCCACGATCGTCTCAATCCCGTGAGGGGTCCGCCGATCGCAGCCGGCGGTGGAGCCAGCCGCGCGCCAGGTTCCACGCGCGGTGGACCTGCTGGAACGTCATCCCGCACAGCTCGCCGGTCTCGGCGAGGCTCAGGCCGGCGAAGAACCGCAGCTCGACGATGCGGGCGAGCTCGGCGTCGACCTCGGCGAGGCCGTTCAGGGCCTCGTGGAGATCGAGCAGCTCGTACGGCATCTCGTCCCACGCGTCCGCGAGCTCCTCGAACGCGATGCGCTCGCCCGCGTCGCGCTTGCCGGCATTGCGCGCCCGGACGTAGTCGATGATCGCGCGTCGCATCGCCCGGGCCGCGACGTGGAAGAAATGGGCCCGGTCGCGCCAGTCGAGCTCCGCACCCGCGAGCCGCAACCACGCCTCGCCGATCAGAGCGGTGGGCTGGAGCGTCTGGTGTCGCTGCTCGTGGCGCATCAGGCCGCGGGCGATCCGGTGCAGGTCGTCGAACACCAGCCGGAACAGCTCGTCGCCGGCATGCTCGTCCCCTGCGGCGCTACGGCGCAGCAGCACGGTCAGTCGGTCGGTGTGGTCGGAACGGCTCATCCGCTTGGAGCGCGTGCCCGATCGTAGCAGGCCCTGACGCATGCGGTGTCGAGCGATCGGTTGTGCCGTGGCGGACGAGTTCACGGTCCGGGTCTCGCGCTGCGGGCTTCAGAACCCCAGCAGGAGATCGATCGACTCGCCGAACACGACGCGCGTGTTGTTGTCGAGGAAGAAGGCCTGCGTGTAGACGGTCCGGCCGGCGAGTCCCGGATGACACGGGATCTGCAACGTGTGGACTGCGGCATTGCCGGGGCCGCTCCACCGGACCGGGCCCCTGGCGATCGCGGGCAGTGTCATCGCATCGATCAGGAGCTCGCCGACTCCACCGTTCGGCCCGTAGCCAGGGAGAGTCGGACCGCAGGGATGGCTCGCGAGCGGCAGGACCGACAGCAGCCAGAACGTCATCGTCGCGTTCGGCGTCAGTCCGGCGGAGTTCGTCGGGTCGTCGATCCCGACGCGGAACGGTCGGGAGAGCATCGGCCGCGGGTCGAGCGCCCGGATGCTCTGGGCGACGACGGCGCCCGGCGTGCACGAGCTGCGCACGGTCGCGCTCGCCTGCACCGGAGTACCGGCGACCAGTCGCGTGACGAGTCCCATCGAGGTGCCGCTCAGGATGGGCTGCGCTGCACCGGGCGTTCCGAGGTCCGGGGAGCCCGTATTGCCGGCGAGCGCGACCACGCCGTTCGGGTCGCCGGCGAGCGCCGCGTACAGACCATTGTAGGCCGCGGGCTCCCAGTTGATGCCACCGTGGTAGGTGGACCACCGGAGCGCGCCCTGGCCGTCGAACGCGGATACGAACAGATCGCGGCCGCCGCGATTGCACGGCTGCAGGGCCTGGGCGGTCGGGAAGTCGGTCGACAGCGTCTGCCCGGCCACCGCACAGGTGCCGTCGGCAGCGACGATCACGCTGCGCCCGAAGTCCTGGCCCGAGCCGCCGAGATACGTGGCCCACAGCAGCGACGCGATGCCGCTCCGGTTGGTGTCGATGCACAGCAACACGGCATCGTCGCTGCCGCCCGAGGCGGTCTGGAAGGCGCCCGGTGTGGCCGCGAACGTGCTGTTGTCGGCCCACGTCGTGACCCACGCGCGACCGTCGTCCAGCGCGGCGACACCCGGCGGATAGGCCTCGTCCTGGTTGCCGGAATCGCCGACGTACGTCGCATACCCGAGCGAGCTGCCGTCCGCGCTCATGCGAGCGAGGAACACGTCGCGCCCGCCGTGGCTAGCCGTCGCGAAGCCGTTCGGCGTCGGCATCGTCGCGGACCGGGTCACCCCGACCACGTAGGCGCGTCCCTGCGCGTCGACGTCGAGGTCGAACGCCGAGTCGAAGGACGTGCCAGCGGTGCCGAGGTAGGTCGACCACGCCAGCACGCCGTCGTACCGGAAGCGCGTGACGAACGCGGCGCCGTTCGGGCCGACGAATCCCGTCAGCCACGCTCCGGACGTCACCGGGAAACCGTGGCTCGTCGCGCCGGTCACCCAGACGTCGTCGCCGGGCCCGACGGCGATCGCGTTCACACCGTCTGCGTTCGAGGCACCGCCGAGGAAGGTCGACCACACCAATGACGCACCGTCCGATGCGAGCACTGTCACGAACGCATCGGTCGAGTCGGACGTCTGGAACAGCGCGCGTCGGAACGCGCCGGGCGTGGTCGGGAAGTCGCCGGTGTTCGTGCGGCCGCCGACCGCGACCGAGCCGTCGCTGCGCAGCGCGACGCCGTTGGCGAAGTCGCGAGGGGTGAAGGCGCCGTACGGATTGTTGGTGCCGCCGAGGTAGGTGCACCAGACGAACGCACTGCCGGTGGCAACCAACTTGCCGATGAACGCGTCGTGGCTGCCGAGTCGGCCGGCCTGGAACACGCCGGGGGTCGTCGGCAGGTCCGGCGAGAACGTCTCGCCGACCGCGACGACGTCGCCGTTCGGAGCGACCGCGACGTCGTGGACCGCGTCGACGCCGCTGCCGCCGAGGTAGCTGGTCCAATCGAGGACCGGGTCGATGATCAGGGTGCGCGAGGGATCGCGAGGGCCGACGGCGAACCCGATTCGCCCCGGCCCGCGCTCCTCGAAGCGGCCCGCGACCGGTGCTCGATGGCCCTCGTCGTCGAGCTCGAACAGCACCGGCGCCGAGTGGGTGACCGTGCCGAGCGCGGTCTCGAGCACGAGCGCGCCGTCCGCTGCGATCCGGCACGCGTCGACGCCGTCGAACGCGAGCTCGATGCGGTGGGCGTCCGCGCCGGGCGACACCACGAAGTCGTAGCGCAGCCGGTCGCCAGCGCGCAGGTGGACCATGTCGATCCCGTGCCACACTCCGCGGTGCACGACGCTGACGAACGTCTCGTTGTGCGTGCTCCACCGTGACGGATCGTCGCCGATCAGGTGGTGGACCCGGGTCGCGGATGCCTCCCGGCCCTCGAGCCTGGCGTCGCCGCGCGCCCCGACGAACCGCGTGCGCAGCGCGAGCGCGCGCCGCCGATCGGTGTCGCCGCTGCCATCGCGCACCACCAGCCAGCTCGCGTCGCGGGTCAGGAACTCCGTGAACCCGGGTCCGCGTGCGACGAACGCGACGGCCGGGTCGTAGCGCCCGCCGTTCTGCTCGAACACGAACGGTGGGTCGACCGGCTCCGGGCCGGAGGTGGGCGATCGCGGGGTCTGGGCGGGAACCAGGGTCGAGGCGGCGGAAGCGAGCAGGATCAGCGTGCGGAGCATGGCCGGGCACCGGGTCGGGAAGGTCACCGGGCCTGAGCGCACGCCGCGGGCGTCGTTCGCAGGAAATCTCGCGCACGACGGACGAGCCCTGCCGGGCACCTGCGGTATCCCGAATGCGCTCGGCAGGGATCGATGTCGATCGTTCGCCGGCATGCTCGGGAGGCGACCCCGGGGATACGAGACCATCCGGCGTCGCTTCCGAGTTCCGAGTCGCGCTCCGATCGCGACGCTCACGTCGTGCGTGCGGCGCGCGCCGACTCGGTGCGTCCGCCCACCGGACGGCCTGGAATTGTCGGCCGTCGGCGCACGTTGGCCGGGAGACGCGATGCGCTTCTCCGACTACCTCGCGCACGAGTGGCGGCCCGCGCTCGGCTGCACCGAGCCGGCGTCGATCGCCTACGCCACCGGGCTCGCGGCGGCGGTCGCCGGCGGTGCGCCGCAGGCGGTCGCGGTGGCCTGCGATCCGCGGCTCTACAAGAACTGCTACGCGGTCGGCATCCCGAACTCGGGGCGGCGCAGCGGCATGCTGTGGACCGCGGCGCTCGGGGCCCTGGTCGCGCGCCCGGAGGCGCGGCTCGAGGTGTTCCGGCATGTCCGGCCGGAGCTGCTCCCGGTCGCCGCCGCGCTGCTCGAGGCGGGCGCCGTCACCGCGCGGGTCGATGCATCGCACACCGAGCTGTGGGCCGAGTGTCGCGTGCGCGGCGAGCGCGGCGAGGCGCGCGTCGTGCTACGCGACGACCACACCAACATCGTGGCGATCGAGCTGAACGGCGAGCCGCAGCCGCTCGACGCCGGGCTCGGCCGCGGCGCGAGCGCTGCGGGCCGCGTGCGCGCGGAGCTCGCCGCGCTGCCGATCGCCGAGCTGGTCGGGCTCGCCGCGACGCTCGACGACCGCGACCGCGCCGAGCTGCGCCGCGGCACCGACATGAACCTCGCGATGGCGGAGCACGGCCTCGGGCTGCTACCGCGGCAGGGCGGCGCCCGCTCGCCGGTCGGGCTCGGGGGCGCGCGGGCGTCGCTGCTCGTCAGCGGCGGCGTCTACGGCCGCATGTCCGGCGAGGACCTGACCGTGATGACGCTGGCCGGCTCGGGCAACAAGGGCATCACGTGCTCGGTGCCGATCGCGTGCCGCGCCAAGGAGCTCGGTGTCGAGCCCCGGCGCGCGGACGAGGCCCTCGCGCTCGCGTGCATGCTGACGTCGGTGACGACGCACCACCTCGGCACGCTGTCGGCGATCTGCGGCTCGGCCAATGCGGCCGGTATCGGCCTTGCGGCCGGGCTCGTCGCATTGGAGGGCGGCACGCCGCGCCAGGTGTCGCTCGCGGTCACCAACATGGTCGGCAACGTCAGCGGCATGATCTGCGACGGCGCCAAGATCGGCTGTGCGATGAAGTGCATGACCGGCGTCGATGCCGCGTTCCGCGCCGCGTTCTTCGCGCTCCAGGACATCGGCATCCCGGTGACGGACGGCATCGTCGGCGCCGATGGCGAGGCGTCGCTACAGAACCTTGCCCGGATCGCGCGCCGCGGGATGGATGCCGTCGAGACCGAGATCCTCGCGATCATGCAGGAGAAGCTCGACGCCGCGCGCGCCGACGGTGGCGACTTTGCGAAGTGAGCCGCCTCACGCCGGCGGACTTCCCGTCACCACGGGTCCTGCGGATTGCAGCGCAGCTCCGGGCTGCCGAGCTCGGTGGCGACGATGTCGAACACCTGCGCGTCGTCGTCGAAGCCGAGCGGCGACCTGCGGTCGCTCTCGGCGTCGTCCTCGAGCACCAGGTAGCGGACCGCGAGCTGCACGCGGCGCAGTCGCGCCGGATCCGTATTGCGCGGATCGGCGAGCAGCCTGCGGCAGCCGGACGCGATGCGCCTCGCGAGCGCGAGGTCGGCGAGCGGATGGTGGGCGTCCGCGCTGTCGAGCCCGCGTTCGAACGCGCCGAGCTCCGCACGCAGCTCGGCCACCGAGCGAAGCGGCTCGCGCTCGAGCCGAGCCACGAACTTACGGATCCCGGATGGCAGGGAGTCCATCGGAGTGACGGACCGCGCAGCGCGCACCGATCGGCGGGCGCGACCGCGGGCGGGGAGTGGGGGTGCCGGCTCGTTCGGATCGTGGGGGCACCAGCACCGAAGCCGGCCGGCGGCCGCATGTCAAACGGGACCCGGCCGATCTTCGGCTGCCGGAGGGCCCGGTGGGGTGGGCGGCTGGTCCGGGCCGTGCGCCCGCACCCGGCGGCGGGCACGCCACCAGCGCACCATCAGCACCACCAGGCCGCCGCCGATCAGCCCGAGGAACAGCGGGCGCTCGAAGCGCTGAACGCGCCCGAGCAGGAGCTCGACGCTGTGCCCGAACACGTAGCCGGCGATGCCGAAGCTGATCGCCCACACCAGCGCACCGAGCACGTTGAGCACCGTGAAACGGGCGAGCGACACGCGGCTGATCGCGATCACGAACGGCGACACCATCCGCAGCCCGTACAGGAACCGGAAGCCGAAGATGAACAGGTCGCGGTGGCGCCGCAGCCCGCGCTCGATGCGGTCCGCGGCGTTCCGCCAGGTCGGCCGGCGTTCGACCAGCCGCGCCCCGAGCCGGCGCCCCAGGAAGAACCAGAACTGGTCGCCGAGCACGCTGCCGACGAATGCCGCGAGGATCGCGAGCCGCAGGTCGAGGTAGCCGCGGTTCGCAGCGAAGCCGCCGAGCACGAGGATCGTCTCGCCCTCGAAGAAGGTGCCGACGACGAGTGCGAGATAGCCGTAGTCGGCGAGGAGCTGCTGCAGGTCCATCGGCGGTCGTGCGGCCGGGGTCGAGTCAGCGTCGTCTCGCAGCGGGCTGCGCCGCCGGCTCCGGCCCGACGTAGCCGGTCGACACGACGACGTCGTCGTAGAGCACCTCGTTGTCCCTCGTCGCCTGATGGATGTAGATGCCGATGTCGAAGCGCTTGACCCGGACGAGCTCCGAGCGGCGCCAGCGGATGCCGTCGTAGTGCAGATAGAGCTGGCCGTCGATCCAGGCCGCGAGCTCGCCGTCGGCACGGGCGCGCTCGTCGGGCGGCCCGTCGCCCGCGATCGTGTTCGCCTTCACCATCGTCTCGAGGCACACCCAGCGTCCGCGCGGCGGCACGACGCGGCGCTCGGGCTCCGGGCCGAGCATGTTGCCCCAGTAGTTGCCGTCGCGGTCGCGCCGCATGTCCATCCAGTAGGCGTAGACGAACATGTAGCCCGGCGCCGGCTGCCGGCCCCAATCACGCCACGGCTCGAAGCCGATCGTGAAGCGATCGTCGCCGGTCGGGCGGATGCCGGCCTTGCCCATCTCGTCCCAGCGGCCGCGCCCCGCGACCGCGGCGAGGCCACCGCCGGTGTGATTGAGATTGCCCTGGTCGTAGTCGGCCGCGAAGCGGATGTAGCGCCGGAAGTGGACGCGCTCGTAGCCGTCCGGGCCGAGCCAGGCGCTCGCGCCGGCGCCGCTCGACGCGCCGTCGCGCGCGGGTGCGACGAAGCGCATCGCACAGCGGCCGCCGTGCGCGAGCTCCGGATCCTCGATCCGCGCGGCACGGCCATCGTCGCGGCCGCGGATCTCGAACCAGTGCGCGAGCGACTCGTCCGACTCGAAGTCGTCGCGGAACAGCACCGTGCCGGGCCGCTCGAGCTCCGCCAGGCGCGCCGGCTCGGCGAGCGTCGCGGCGGTCACGAGACGCGGCGCAGGCAGTGTGGGCCGCTCGGGCGGCGCGACCTCGTCCTGCGCGCGGGGGGTGGCTGTCGAGACCGCCGCGGCCGCGGCGACGAGCGCGATCGACAGCGTGGCGATGCGGTGCGGATGCGGGCGCATGGCGCGGATCGTAGCGCCCCGCGCGCGCCTGCGATCCGCCACCGCGCGGTCCCGGCCCGCGCGCCGTTTCGTTTGACTCGCTCCCGCCGAGTCGATAGTCAGGGTTCGCCCCGGCGCCGGCCCGACGGCCGGCGTCTCGCTCCTTCGGCGTTCGCGCAGGGCGCGCACGTCGCTCCGCCTCCCAGGGAATCCCCGCATGGCTGACGTCCCGACGGCCGAATCGGTCCCCGCGTATCCCGAGGTCCTCGGTCACCCGCGTCCTCTGTGGATGCTGTTCATGACCGAGTTCTGGGAGCGCTTCTGCTACTACGGCATGCGCTGGGCGCTGACGCTGTACATCGTCGCGGCGTTCTACGGCGGCAGCCCGACCGGGCAGCGGGACGCGAGCACGTACTACGGGGCGTACACCGCGCTCGTCTACGCGACCGGCGTCATCGGCGGCTACGTCGCGGACAAGATCCTCGGCTTCCAGCGCGCGGTCATGCTCGGCGGCGCGGTCATCGCGGCCGGCCTGTTCACGCTGCTCGCGTCGGACAAGACCGTGTTCCTGATCGGCCTCGCGCTGATCATCGTCGGCAACGGTCTGTTCAAGCCGAACATCTCGTCGATGGTCGGCCGGCTCTACAAGCAGGGCGACGACCGGCGCGACCGCGGCTTCACGATCTTCTACATGGGGATCAATGCGGGTGCGTTCTTCGCCCCCCTGATCACCGGTTGGGCCGCCAATGCGCTGTTCGGTGGCACGACCGAGAACCCGAACTACAAGGTCGTGTTCGCGATCGCCGGTATCGGCATGCTGCTGGGTCTGGTCTGGTTCGGCTTCGGGCGGCGGTTGCTGCTGGGCGTCGGCTCGCCACCGCAGGGCAAGGAGAGCGTCTCCTACCTCGGCCTCGTGCTGGTCGGCTGCATCGTGTTCATGCCGGTGATCTACCTGCTGCTCAGCCAGAACGAGGTCCTCGACTACATCCTGTGGGCGCTGCTGCTCGCCTGCGGGTGGATGCTCGTCCGCGCCGGTCTGCAGGCCGATCGCGTCCAGCTCGACAAGATCTGGGCGCTGCTGATCCTGCTCGTATCGAACGTGTTGTTCTGGATGTTCTTCGAGCAGGCCGGCAGCTCGTTCAACTTCCTCGCGGAGAGCGTCGTCGACCGCAAGATGTTCGGCGGCGAGTTCCCGATCGGCTGGTTCCAGTCGATCAACCCCGCGGCGATCGTGTTGCTCGCCCCGGTGATGACGTGGGTGTGGCTGGTCACGAGCCGCAAGCACATCGAGCCGTCGATCCCGCGCAAGTTCGGTCTCGGGCTGATCGGCAACGCGTTCGGCTTCCTGGTGCTGATGTGGGCGCTGAGCGCGATGGTCGGGTCGGACAACCTGATCCCGTTCTGGCCGCTCGCGCTGTGCTACGCGCTGCAGACGCTGGGCGAGCTGTGCCTGTCGCCGATCGGTCTGTCGATGGTCACGAAGCTGGCGCCGGCGCACATGGTCGGCGCGACGATGGGCGCGTGGTTCGTCAGCGTGTCGCTCGGCAACAAGCTGGCCGGCAACCTGGCGGCCTGGATCAGCGGCGAGCGCGGCATCAACGTCGACTCGGCGCTGCGCGGCTTCACGTTCAGCTTCTGGCTGCTGATCGGCGCCGGTGCGCTGCTGTTCCTGGCCGCGCCGCGCATCAACAAGCTGATGCACGGCGTCAAGTGATCGTGCGCCGCGACGACCGGCGGGTCACGGCCGCAGCGTGACCCGCAGCGCGTCACTCGACTTGCTGCACGGACCGTAGCTCGTGAAGCCGATGCCCTGCATGAACAGCGGGGCGCCGACGAGCTGCGGGTCCCACGGGATGCCGATCGCGAACTCGCCGCGACCGAAGGCGTCGAGCCACAGCAGCGACGAGTCGAGGATGTTCGTCCGCAGCGCGCAATCGGCGCCGAAGCCGAACGGCGCGAGCGGCAGCGGCAGCGGCACCGGGCCGAACGCCGTGCTGTCGACGCCGAGCAGCAACAGGCCGGTCGTGCGCAGCAGCGGGTCCATGCGCAGGTCGAGAGCGAAGGTCACGACCTCGCCGAGGCGCGGTCGGCCGGCGAGCTGCGCGAGCGTCGCCTGCCCGAGCGAGCCGCACGGTGCGCCGACCGTGCCGCAGCCGGGACCGACGGTCTCGACCGGGCGCGGCGGCGCCGCGCGCTCCACGATCGCGGCGAAGCGTGCGCTCGCCGCGGTGTCGTTCCAGCCTCCCGCGCATTGACCGGTGCGATCGACGAGCTGCACGGCGACCTCGCCGGGTGCCGTGTGCGACGGCTCGCCCGGACACCACGCAGTGAACGACAGCGGCTCGCCCGAAGCCCATTGGAATACGCCGTTGCGGTCGAGGTCCTGCAGCCCGATCCACAGGTCGCGCGGGCCGAAGGTGCGCCACAGCCAGTCGAGCTGCGCCTGGTTGCGCACCGTGGCCAGCGTGCCGCCCGCGAGGCGGGCCGCACGCAATGCGCCGCGCCAGTCGAGCGGCGCCAGTGCGCGGTAGTAGTGACCGTCGAGCGGGCAACGCACCCAGTCGAGCTCGATCTCGTCGAGCACGAACAGCTGCGTGCCGGTGCCGTCGTCGGCGAGGAACGCGGCCAGGCTGCCCGTCTCGTGCAGCGAGCGCGGCTGCGAGCCGGGCGCTCCGGCGCGGAGGTCGGCGACGAGCCGCGTCGAGTCGCGGGTGCCGCGCGTGAACCACGGTTCGCTGCCGTGCTGGCCGTCGTCGGCGGCGAACAGCAGGCCCTGCGCGAAGGGGATGCCCGCCCCCGGCGCGCTCGCGAAGCCGCTGGCGAGCAAGTTGGCGACGCCGGTGTACGGGTCGAAGGCGACCAGCCGGAATGCGCCGCTCCACGGCTCGCGCACGGCGAGGACGGTGTCGTTGCCGAGCTCCCCGACGACGGACGGCGTGTCGAGACCGGCGAGTGCGCCGACCGGCGTCCAGCCGAAGCCGTCCCAACTGACGATGCGCCGCGTGCCGCCGGCGGTCGCGTCCGCGAACGGCACGGCGCCACCGGCGAGCCAGAACAGCGCGTGCACGGTGCCGGCCGGCAGCGGTCGCGGCTGGCCGTCGTACGGGAACGGCGCGAACTCCGCGACGAGCCGCGACACGACGACGGGGCGGCCCGGCCGGTCCTCGCGGACGTCGAACGCGTGGCCGCCGAAGCCCCAGGTGCGCGGCAGCGCGATGTAGCCGAAGCCGCCGCGGTCCTCGAACCAGTCGAATGCGTCGGCGAGGCCGGCGGTGCTCTCGGCGCAGGTCAGCACGCCGCGGCTCCACGTCCAGGTCGTCGCGCAGGTGCCCGAGTCGCTGCCGGTGTGCGTGTTGCCCGCCAGCAGATCGTGGATCTCGGTGCGACCGCGTCGGTCGAACATCACGATGTAGCGGTCCGGGCGCACCAGGATGCGCGAGACGCGTGCGAGGCCCTCGGGGTCGGTGACGCCATTGCGCGACTCGCTCCACTGGAGACCGCTCCACTGCAGGATCGCGAGGACCTCGTTGGACGTGCTCGACACCGCCCGACGCCAGACGCGGAAGCCGGCATTGGCGTCGAAGCCGGCGTACGGCCACGGCGTGGGGTGGGTCGTCACGCTGCCGTCGCCGGCGATCTCGTGGACGCGGTCGCCCGGATACAGGTACAGGCGGCCGGCGCTGACGGCGTGCGGAGCGTTCGCGAGGCCGGTGTCGCGCGGCGTCAGGCTGCCGTCGACCGCGTGCACGGTGCCGTTGCGCACGAACCACACCGCATCGGGCGAGGCGGTGCCGAGGATCTCCGCGACGTCGGTGGCGACGCGCGACTGGGCTGTCGCAGGCGTGCCGATCGATGTGGCAAGCACGGCGAGCGCGAGCCGGAGGAGTGAGCGCTGCATGGTGGGACTCCCGCGGTCCGGCGACCGCGGACCGCGGCATCGGGCGTGGCTCCAGGTGTGTTGCGGCCGTGCCGGGCATCGCCGGCGCGCGAGCGCCGCAGCGGGTCGGCCGGGTCGCTGCCCGCGGAGCGTCGTCGCCCGCCGGCGTCACGGTCCGGCTCGCCGCGTCGTCGCGCCGAGCTCCGTTCCCCGTTTCCGGCCATCGAACGTAGCGCGCGAACCGGCGCGCCGCCTCGGGAGAACCCCGCGCGGCGCGTCCCGTTCGCGCTGGCTTCGACCATGGCAGTGCGACGAAAATCGACCCTCCGCGCGGGAGTCTCCCCCGAGCCGGAGTCGCCCGCCCGCCCCCGTCCCCTCCCGCGTCACCCCTCTCCCGCACCCGGAGTCCGAATCGATGGCCCTCGACCCCACCAAGCTCGCCGACTGGCAGATCGCCGAGGCGTCCGAAGCGCAGATGAAGCCCGTCAGCCGGCTCGCCGAGGAGCTCGGACTGGTCGGTGAGGAGCTGATCCCGATGGGGCGACGGCTCGCGAAGCTCGACTCGATGCAGGTGCTCGAGCGCATCCGCGGCCGGCCGCAGGGCCATTACGTCGATGTCACCGCGATCACGCCGACGCCGCTCGGCGAGGGCAAGACGACGACGACGCTCGGCCTCGTGCAGGGCCTCGGCCGGCTCGGCAGGCGCAGCGTCGGCGCCATCCGGCAGCCGAGCGGCGGGCCGACGTTCAACATCAAGGGCTCGGCCGCCGGCGGTGGCCTCGCGCAGTGCATCCCGCTCGCCGAGTTCTCGCTCGGCCTCACCGGCGACATCGACGCGATCACCAATGCGCACAACCTGATGATGGTCGCGCTGACCGCGCGCATGCAGCACGAGCGTAACTACGACGATGCGCGCCTGCAGAAGATCGGGCTGCGCCGCCTCGACATCGACCCCGAGCGCGTCGACGTCCGTTGGGTGATGGACTTCTGCGCCCAGTCGCTGCGCGACATCCGCATCGGCCGCGGCGGCAAGATGGACGGCTTCGAGATGGACAGCGGCTTCGCGATCACCGTGTCGTCGGAGCTGATGGCCATCCTCGCCGTGTGCCGCAACCTGAAGGACCTGCGCGAGCGCATCGGCCGCATCGTCGTCGGCAAGAGCCGCAGCGGCGCCGAGGTCACCACGGCCGACCTCGAGGTCGATGGCGCGATGACCGCGTGGATGGTCAACGCGCTGAACCCGACGCTGATGCAGAGTCTCGAGGGCCAGCCGATGCTCGTGCACGCCGGCCCGTTCGCCAACATCGCGATCGGCCAGAACTCGATCATCGCCGACGAGATCGGCACGCGGCTCGGCGAGTACCTGGTCACCGAGAGCGGCTTCGGCGCCGACATCGGCTTCGAGAAGTTCTGGAACCTGAAGTGTCGCTTCTCGGGCCTCGAACCGAGCGCGGTCGTCATCGTGGCGACGATGCGCGCGCTGAAGATGCACGGCGGCGGCCCCGAGGTGAAGCCGGGCGTGCCGCTCGACAAGGCCTACACCGAGGAGAACCTCGGCCTGCTCGAGAAGGGCTGCGCCAACCTGATCGCGCACATCGAGACGGTGCGGAAGAGCGGCGTGCGGCCGGTCGTCTGCATCAACTCGTTCCACACCGACACCCCGGCCGAGATCGCATTGCTGCGCCGCATCGCCGAGCAGAGCGGTGCGTTGTGCGCGGTGTCCCAGCACTGGCTGAAGGGCGGCGAGGGCGCGATCGAGCTGGCCGAGGCCGTCACGCAGGCGTGCGAGGAGCAGAACGACTTCCGGTTCCTCTACGAGCTCGACCTGCCGCTGTCGCAGCGCATCGACCGCATCGCGCGCGAGGTCTACGGCGCCGACGGCGTCACCTACTCCGACGTCGCGAAGCAGAAGATCGCGGCCTTCGAGGCCGACCCGCGCACGGCCGAGCTCGGCACCTGCATGGTCAAGACGCACCTGAGCCTGTCGCACGACCCGGCGCTGAAGGGCCGGCCGAAGGGCTGGACGCTGCCGATCCGCGACGTGCTCGTCTACCGCGGCGCCGGCTTCGTCGTGCCGGTCGCCGGCGACATCAAGCTGATGCCGGGCACCGGCAGCGACCCGGCGTTCCGCCGCATCGACGTCGACGTCGAGACCGGCCGCGTGCGCGGTCTGTTCTGAGCCCGGCGCGCCCACCCCGAATCCCTCCATCCCGACCGACACCCCGCAGGAGACCGATGCCCGCCCAGATCATCCACGGCAAGGAGATCGCCGAGGCCATTCGCGCCGAGCTGAAGACCGAGGTCGTGCGCCTCGCCACGAAGGGGGTGGTGCCGGGGCTCGGCGTCATCCTGGTCGGTGCCGATCCGGCGTCGACCAGCTACGTGACGGCGAAGGAGAAGACCTGCGCCGAGCTCGGCATGTTCTCCGACGACAATCGGCTGCCGGCGGAGACGTCGCAGGCCGATCTGCTCGCGCTCGTGCAGCGGATGAACGAGGACCCGAAGATCCACGGCATCCTCGTGCAATTGCCGCTGCCGAAGCACATCGACGAGGCGGCGGTGCTGCTCGCGATCGACCCGGACAAGGACGTCGACGGCTTCCACCCGGTCAACGTCGGCAAGATGGTCGTCGGCGAGAAGGCCTACCTCCCCTGCACCCCGCACGGTGTGATCCAGATGCTGCTGCGCAGCGGCGTCGAGACGGCCGGCGCGCACGTCGTCGTCGTCGGACGCAGCAACATCGTCGGCAAGCCGGTCGCGAACATGCTGATCCAGAAGCAGACCGGCGGCAATGCGACCGTCACCGTCTGCCACACACGCACCAAGGACCTCGCGCACCACGTCCGCCAGGCCGACATCATCATTGCCGCCGCCGGCCGCCCGAACACGATCACGGCCGACATGGTCAAGCCCGGCGCCGTCGTCATCGACGTCGGCGTCAACCGCATCGAGGACGCCTCCAAGAAGTCCGGCTTCCGCCTGGTCGGCGACGTCGACTTCGACGCCGTCGCGCAGGTCGCCTCGAAGATCACGCCGGTCCCCGGCGGCGTCGGCCCGATGACGATCACGATGCTGATGTGGAACACCGTCGAGTCGGCGAAGCGGACGTTGGGCGAGGCGTGAACGCCCGCGCGGCGCCGGCGCTCGCCCGCAGGCTGGGCGTCGCCCTCGTCGGCGCCGCCGTACTCGGCGCCGCCGGGTGCCAGGCGCCCGCCGCCGCCCGGGCGGAGGCGAACAAGCTGCTGGTCCGCCGCTACCTCGCCGAGGTCGTCAACACCGGGGACGTCGCCGCGATCGACCGCTTCGTGTCGCCCGATTACGCCGAGCACTGGCAGGGTCAGCGCTACGAGCTGGGCATCGCCGGCGCCCGCGACCACGTGCTCGGCGTCCGCCGCACCTGGCCCGACCTGCAGGTGATCGTCGGCCGCCAGCTCGCCGACGGCGAATGGGTCGCCTCCGAGGTCACCGCCCGCGGCACCCACCTGGGCGAGTGGCGTGGCATCGCCCCGACCGGCCGCCCGATGGTCATCACCGGCGTGAACCTCGACCGCATCGTCGCCGGCCGCATCGTCGAGCACGGCGGCGCCGCCAACCTGTTCGAAGCGCTGCTCGACGCCGGTGCGGTGCGGGTGGTGGGGCCGGCGACCGACGGGCGGTGATCGATCGCGTCGTCGCGCGGTTAGGATCACGCGCCGTGGAGAGACCGCGCGTCGAACCGGTGGAGCCATGCGAGGCGGTGCTGCACGTCGCCTCGAGCGTAGGCGGGGCGATCGAACTCGAGCTCCGCTGGAAGCCGCAGGGGGAGCCGGTGCAGAGCGAGCGCGCGACGCTGCGGCTCGCGATCAGCCCGGAGGGCGTGACGGCCGGCGAGCTGTCGATCGCATTGCGCGAGCAGGCGCGCACGAGCGGCCTGTATCGCGCGCTGTTCGACCACCTCGCTGCCGACAGCCAGCATCCCGCGTGGACGCGGTTCGGCATCCTGACCGCGCCAGGGTGCGTCGCCGCCGGGCTGCCCTGGGAGGGCCTCGCGCTGTGGCATCCCGACGGGCACGACGCCGTGCTGCGCCCGGATGAGCTCGCGCGGCCGTTCGTCGACCGGCGGATCGAGTGCTTCCGCCTCGCGGACGTCGACGTGCCGGCGCGCGACGACACCGTGCGCCAGCTCGACGGTGCGCTGCGCGTGCTGGTGGTCGTCGGCCACTACGTGCAGCGGCAATTGCCCGGCGAGCCCGCTCAGCAGCGCGTGACCGCGGCGGTCACCGACGAGATCCTCGCGCAGGTGGGAGAGCTCGTGTCGGCACTGCGCGAGCCCACGGCGCGCGTGCAAGGTGCACCGCCGCCGGAGATCGTCGTGCTCGCGCCGCGCGGTGCGGGCTCGTTCGGTGAGCTTCACCCGGTCGAGGTCGCAGGCCTCGGCGAGGTCCGCGCCTGGCTCCGCGGCGACGCCAGCGACCCGCGCGCCCGCGCCGGCTTCGACGCGCTGATCTGGATCGGCAAGAGCGACGCGACCGAGCAGTCGACCGGACGGCATCTGCAGGTCCACGTGCCGACCGACGTCGGCTTCGACTGGGAGTCGTATGGGCTGGATGACCTGGCGGCCGACCTGCGCGCCCGCCCCACGCGCACGCTGATCCTGCACGGCTGCCGGCTCGACCCCGAAGGCGGCCGCGCGCTGTGCACGGCGGTCGAGCACGTGATCGGCTGGTCGTCGCTGGTGCCTCCCGCCCGCTGCCGCGCGTTCGACCGCGCGTTCTTCGCGGCGCTGCGCGACGACCCGAGTGCGTCGGTGGGCCGGGCGGTGGCGGTCGTCCGGAGCACGGCCCGCTGCGACGATCTGCTGCACTTCGCGCGCGGCTTCGACACGCGGGGCTTCGTGATCCCCGAGCAGGCCGCGTTCGACGCGTTCCGCGTCCGCATGCGCGACGCGCTGCGGCCGCTGCCGTTCGACGTGCTCGCGCACCGCCAGGCGCCGATCGACCTGTACGTGCGGCTCGACGCGGTGCGACACCGCAGCGAGTCGGACGTCGAGTTCGCGCGCCGGGTCGAGGCCCGCGAGCTGGTCGACCGCCGCGACCTCGGCGAGTGGCTCGACGACCGGCGCTGGCGAGGCGTCGCGCTGCTCGGCGACCCGGGCGCGGGCAAGTCGACGCTGCTGCGGCAGATCGCGCTCGAGCGGCTCGGGCGCGGCGATCTCGCGGTGTTCGCGCCGATCAAGCTGCTGGTCGACCGCGCGGTCGGCGCGCTCGATCGCCTACGGGAGCTGGGTAACGACTACGCCGCGTTGGCACCCGAGATGGTGCAGCGCTTCGCGGCCGCAGGTCGCCTCGTGCTGCTGCTCGACGCCCTGGACGAGGTCGCGGACCCGAACCGCGCATGGGAGCTGATCGACTCGCTGCGCGCTGCGAATCGGCAGGGTCGCCTGGTCGTGGCGATGCGCATCGTCGGTGCGACGCCGGTAGCGGAGCAGTTCGTCACGCTGCGCGTGGACCCGCTGGCCGAGGAGCGGCAGCGCGAGCTGCTCGGCAACTGGTTCCGCGCGCTGCAGCGTTCGGCGCTGCACCCGGCGCTGTGGAGCTGGCTCCAGCAGTTCCCGACGGGGGACGCCGGCGTGCGGGAGGCGGTCGGCAAGGCCTGGGACCTGATCGGCTCGCCGCGAGGCAACGCATTGCGTCGCGAGTGCGAGAACCCGTTGATGCTGACGCTGACGGCATTGCGGATCGCGAAGGCGGGGCCGGACGACCTGGCCCACACCAACCGCCGGAGCATCCTGGTCGATGCGGTGAAGAGCCTCGCGCGGGGCGAGTACCGCCGCGAGGGGGTGTTCGACAGCCGGGAGCTCGGAGCCGTGCTGCGGGTCCTCCGCGCGCTCGCCCGGGAGCTGTTCGAGCAGCAGCTCACGCAGGCGGCCGTCCGCGACGATCTCGGTGAGCCGACCGCGTTCGGCCGCGCGCTGGCCACGCGGCTGCGCGGGAACCGGTTGCCGTCCGGCCATCCGGCGCTCGACTCCGAGCAATGGGCCTGGCGACTGCCGTTGGATGCCGCGTTGTTCGCGTCCCGCCTCGCGCGCACCGGTCTCGTCGGCTTCGTGACCGGCGCCCGTGACCTCGAGGCCGAGCTGTGCTTCCCGCTGCAGTCGTTCGCCGACGTGCTGGCGGCCGAGTCGATCGCGGAGGAGTTCGGATTGGCAGGCGACGGCGCTGCCGACCTCGACGGTCTGCTGGCCTGGCTCGCCGGCGTCGTGAAGGCCGCGCGCTCGCACGACGACGCGCGCGCCGCGCACGCGCAGACCGCACCGCGGATGGCGCGGGTCGCGGAGACGCTGTCACTCGTCGCGAGCTGGCTCGCCGGCGACGACGCGACGACGCGCTGGCTGGTGGCGCTGCACGAGCTCGATCCGCAGCTCGGGCTGCGCGCGCTCGCCCTGACGCCGCGCCCGCCTGCCGACGCGATCCGGAAGCTGCTCGGCGGTGCCGACCCCGACGACAAGCAGCGCTTCTGGGACGGCTTCGCCGCCGCGTTCGAGCTGGAGCGTCCGGCTGACGCGAGCTCGGCGCTCGAGGTGCTGGAGCAGCTCGCCACCCACCTGCGCAGCGGCATCGACCGGTTCTTCATCGAGGAGGAGGCGATCGCGATTGTCGCGCGCCACCCGGGTAGGCCTCGACTGCGTGAGGTCGCGGGGCGGGTCCAGGCGTCCGCGCGCGGTGGGCTCGACGTCCAGCCGCTGCCAGGAGCGGAGAGGTTCAGGAGCATCGTGGACCCGGCGGTCTGGCGGCGGATCGCGCCGGAGGTGATCGGCTACGAGAGCGACACCTACGGCTTCGGCGACGATCTGCGCGAGGTGCCGGTGCCGGGCGAGTTCTGGCTGATGGCGGTGCCGGTGACGGTCGGGATGTACCGCGGCTTCGACCTCGATCACGAAGTCAGGTGGCGGCGGAAGACCATCGCGATCCGCGAGGCCCAGTCCGACGCGGCCGACGACCAGAGCCACGGCCTGGACTGCCCCGTGAACTGGGTGACGTGGTGGGACGCGGTGGCCTTCGCGCGGAGCGTGGCCGCACTCCCCGCGGACCAGCTAGCGTCGGCGCTGGGGATTCCCCTGAGGGAGTTCGAGAGTCGGCGTGCGGCTGGCTGGCGCTTCCGGCTCCCGGGCGAATGGGAATGGGAGTGGGCGTGCCGCGCCGGCAGCGGGACGCGGTTCTGGTGCGGTGATTGGCTGACGAAGGAGCACGGGTGGCACGAAGAGAGCCGGTCCGGGTCAGGGGTCCACCCGGTGGGCAGATTGCGGGCGAACGACTTCGGGCTGTTCGACATGCACGGCAACTGCTGGGAGTGGCAGTGCGATGCGTGGGAGGACACCGCAGCGGTGCTTGCGCACGCGCCGGACCACCGCATGGTGCGCGGTGAGCGCGGTTCCGTCCGCGTCTTGCGCGGGGGCTCCTTCTGGGACGACGCCGCTTGCTGCCGCTCCGCCTTCCGCTTCAGGAACCTCCCCGGCGACCGCAATTTCGTCGACTACGTCTACCTCGGCCTCCGCGTCTGCTTCGGCCCCCCGCTCCCGAGCTCGGGTGCGGGCATCGAGGATCGGTAGTTGGGGTAGTGTGAGTCGCGTCCGCGCGTGGCCACCGATGGCCGCCGCCGGCCACGCGGCCGGCCGCCGACCGTCCACTGCGGCGCCGGTCAGCAGCGCGGAATCGCACGCAACGCATTGCGGCGCGCGCACCATGCGCGCCTGCCACCCGATTGGCCGCCGCGCGGGCAGGGGCTGCCGATGGGCGCGGTCACGAGCCAGCTCCTGGCGAGCCACCTCGTGCTGACGGCGATGGACCACCGGATCCTGCGCGAGCTGCGCGTGCCCGGCGCCGTGCGCTACGTCGACGACGTGTTCCTGTTCGGCGACCGGCGCGCCGACCTGCGCGCATGGCGCAGCGACCTCGTCGACTGGCTGTTGCGGGAGCGCCGCCAGCGCTGGAAGCACCCGCAGGCCCGCGTGCTGAGCTGTGCCGCGCACCTCGACGGGCTCGGCTTCCGGATCCGTCGCGACGGCGTCGAGCCGCTGCCGGCCGCACGGCGTCGCGTCGAAGCGCGGTTGCGCGCGCAGATCCGCGATCCCGGTCTGTCGGTTGCGCGGGTCCGGCGCTCGGTGGCGGCGGCGCTCGGACACCAGTTCGTGCTGTGAGCCGGAGCGCACGGGCAGGGCCGGCGAGGCCCGGCGGTGGGCGGCGGCCACGCGATGGCCAGAGGCGGCCATGACCAGGCCGGCGGCGGCCGGAAATGGCCGGCGGCGGCCACCTCGGGCGTGCCCGCGGCCAGAACGGGTCGATGCGCGGCCATCGCGAGGTGACCGGGCGGCCACGGATGGCCGCGGGGTGGCCGACGCCGGCCGCGGGACGGCGCCCTGCGGCGGGAGCCGTGGCTGCACGGAGGACCGGCGCGGCAGCGGAGATACGGCTCGTGGCGGGCACGGGCGCGGAGCCGGTGTGAGCTGCCGCGCGGCCTCTCGTGGCCAGCGGCGGCCATTCATGGCCGGCCGCGGACGGACCCCACCCTACCCCAATTACCGATCTTCGATCACCCGACCCGGGCTCGGGAGCGGGGGGCCGAAGCAGACGCGGAAGCCGTAGTCGACGAAGACGACGCCGCGGACGCCGGGGAGGAACCCGTTGCGGACGGCGGAGCGGCAGACGTCGGCGACGTTCCCGAAGGAGCCCCCGCGTAAGACGCGGACGGAACCGCGCTCCGGACCCTGCGGGTCCCGGCCACCTGCCAACACATCAGCGTACCAGTCGCGACACCACTCCCAGACCAGCCCGTGCGCGTCGTAGACCCCGAGCCGGTTCGGCCGCAACTCAGCCGCCGCGTGCAACCTGCGTTCACTGTTCCCGTCGTGCCACGCCACCGCCTCCCCCGCCACTTCGAGTTCGTCGCCCGACCAGAAGCGCGTGGGCGTCCCGGCCCGACACATGAACTCCCACTCCGCCTCGGTCAGCAGCCTGAACCGCCAACCCCGCGCGACCTGCTCGCTGGGAACTCCATGCGCTCGCATCCGCGTCGACTCGTCGTCCAACACACCGCCGCGCACCGCGTCCAGCCAGCGGGCGTTCAGCCAGTCGCAGAACATCGTCGCCTCGAACCAGCTCAGGTTGACCGCCGGCAGGCGTGGGTCGTCCGACCAACGCTGACGGTGCTCGCGATGAAGCCCTCGGAACATCCCCAGCGTCACCGGCACCGCCATCACCCAGAAGGGCCGCGTGATTTCGACGTCGACCAGGTCCTCGTTGTCGCGTCTGCCTGCCTCGTCCGGCGGACTGCCCATCCGGAAGCTCCCCGCCGCCACCGGCTTCCAGAGGAACTCCCGGCGTTCTCCATTCCGTCGGCACCACCACGTGTCCGCCAGCCAGCAGAGTGCCGCCGTGCCCGGGACCGGCGCGTCGGCATAGATGCGAGCCAAGCCGACGTCGAGAGCGTCCTGCCCGCAGGTCTCCATGGCAACGCGGATCCAATGGCGATCCTCGGCGCCATTGAGCTCGCACCCGAGATCGCCCAGGAGCTCCGCCGCGCGCTCCGGATCCGCCACCAGCCGCGGGATCGCCATGTAGAGCTCGGCACGGCGGTCCGCGTCGCCGGACGGCGCCACGACGGCCCGGATCTGCTCCGACGTGGCACGATCGGCCTGCAGCAGCACGCGTCGACCGAGCTCCGCCGTGGTCGTGTCGCCAGCGAGCTGCGCGGCCAGCGCGCCGACATCGCCGGACCGGAGCAGACTGGCGAGGAGCACCGTCGGCTCGGTCCAGAAGTCGAGCGCGGCGTCGCCATCCGCGCCCAGCCGCCCGCGCAGATGCGCGAGCACCGCCGCGCTGTCATCGGCCTTGCGAAGCTCCACGTGCCACCAATGCTCGGCCGCCAGCGCCTCCTGCAGCAGGTTGTGACTGAACTTCCACTCGGACTCGCTGCCCCATTCCGGCTGGAACACGCCGCTGTGCTCGCCGATCGCCTCGGCGAGCTGGCGGCATTTCGAGTCGCACCTGGCGAGCATGCGCTCGAGCGGCTCGCGAACGGCAGTCGATTCGTCGTCGCGGGCCTCGTCGATCCACTGCTCCAGCTCGGTCACCCCGCCGAGCGAGCGCCGCAACGCCCCGATCATCCGCCACGCGATCCAGCGCAGCACGCGGCGCAGGTCGCGGCGGTCGAACGGACAGGCGATGGCGCCGCCACGATCGTCGCGCCGGTAGGCACGCTCGGCCATCGCGTCGAGCAGGCCCGACACGATCTCGTGCTGGCCGCGCCGGAAGCGTTCGAGATCCCAGCCGCCGAGGATCAGCTCGCCGATGTAGGTGAGCATCAGCGGGTTGCCGCACAGATCCCCGACGCGGCGGCCGAGGCCGTGGAGGTCGGCGATCCAACGCGCGGCGTCCTCGCGAGACCTGCCGGCCGCCGCGAACCAGTTGCCGAGCAGCGCCGGCTGCTGCGTGTCGCGGTCGAGGCGGCGGAGCGTGGCGGTCGACCAGCCGGCTTCCTCGAGAGCGGTGAGATCGGCGGTCTCGCGCGCGGCGACCATGACGATGGCGGCCGGGAAGTGCGTCGCGAGCTCCTTCGCGAGGCGGACGCCGGCCTCGCGCGCGGTCGTGTCGTGCAGCTCGTCGAAGCCGTCGAGCAGGAATGCGACGTCGCGCTCGCGATCGATGATCGCCTGGCCCAGGCCCGCGCGTGTGCCGGCGAGGAAGCCGACGATCGCGGCGAGCACGCCGTCGTGGCTCCAGTCGCTCAATGCGCCCACCTGGCGCAGGAACACACCGAGGCTCAGGTAGACCGGGAACGACGCCGCCGGCCGCTCGAGCGTGAACACCCGCAGCGTCGTGGTCTTGCCGCCACCCGCCTCGCCGCGGAGCACGATCGTGCGCGCCGACTCGCCGCGCTGCAGCTCCGCGATCAGCGCCGCGAAGGTGAGCTGCGTGCGCTCACGAGCGGCCGACGCGAGCAGCTCGCGGGCGTCGCCCGGGTCGAGCGGCTGGTCGCCATGCTCGTTCGTCGCGGACTGCCGCCGCAGCTCCAGCGCGACGTGGATCTGCTGCAGCGGTGCCTGCCGCTTGCCACCGAAGGCATTGCGCAGCACGGCGTTGTCGTTGATGTGCCGGTCGTAGTAGGCGGCGAGCTCGCGTTCGGGCTGCGTCAGGAACGGCTGGTCGTGGACGGTCTCTGCCCAGTGCTCGATCAGCGCGCTGGTGTTGATGCGCGCGTCCGCCTGCACGTCGTCGCGCGCCTCGTGCAATGCGCGGCCGAGCGAGCCGCCCTGGCTCAGGCGCCGGAACAGGCCGGCGACGAGCCGGGCCATGTCGGCGGCCTCGACGGCGGCAGCCGTCGTCACGACGTGCGGGGCCACCTCGCGCAGGTGGAACGCGAGCCCGGCGCTGCCGCAATTGGCCGCGACGACGAGCTGCGGACCGCGCGCGCCGCCGTTGCGGTGCGTCAGCCAGTGCTTCAGCGTGGTGCCCGCGACGTCGAGCGTGGTCGCTGGCCGGCCGGGCAACGCGAAGCGGAGCGCCTGCGCGGACGGGTCGCGGCCGACGCGGAGGTCGGAGTGGCCGACGAACACCAGCGCGTCGATCGGGCGTGGCGGGGCGCCGTCGGCGAGGGTGCCGTGCTGCAGCAAGTGCGCGAGGATCTCGCGGCTACCGAACCACTCGTCGACGACCACGTCGCGCAGGCATGGCGAGCCGGGCCGATCGTCCGGCCGGTAGAGCGTCGACGCCGCGACGTGCACGCGCACCGCCGCGAGGTCGCGCAGGCTGTCGCGCAGCTCCCGGATCACGGTGCAGGCGGCCTCGCGAAGCCGGCCGGCGACGTCCGCGTGGCCGTCCGGATGCTCCAGCGACGTCACGACGACGAGGACGTCGAGCACGTCGATCGGCACCTGCGCGCGCTCGCCGTCGCCGGGCCCGTCGCGCAGCAGCAGCGCCCAGGGGCCGTTGAGGAACGGCGTGTGGAGCGACCCGTCCTCATCGACCCACCGCAGGCTGCGCCACAGCACGCCGAGCAGGTCGCTGGCGTGCAAGTGGCCGGCGGAGCCGTCCGCATCCTTGCCATCCGGCGCCGGCTCCGCGATCCCGACGACCCAGCGCGCGACGTCGCGTGCGGTGTCGAGCGCGCGGATCGTGTTCTGCAGCGGCTGGAGCGCGCGCCACAGCTCGTTCCCGAGCGTCTCCAGCCAGTCCTGAGGTGCGGCGCGCGCCGAGTCCGACCATTCGAGGAGGTCGCGACCCGCACCGATCGGCAGCGAGAGCCAGCCGGTCAGCACGGTCCAGCCGTCGCCATCGCCGCGGCTCACGCGCCCCTCGACGCCCTTCGCGCTGTCGCGCAGCTCCAGCCTGGCGGTGCTCGGGTGGACCATCGACTCGCGGTGCGTCTCCGGGGTGAGAGCCTACGCGTCCCGATCGCGCGGTTCGAGCGCCCGGCTCGGACGCGTCCGCCGGGCAATGGCCGGGGTCACCGCAGCTCGAAGACCTCGATGCCGCGGACCTCGGCTCCCTGTGTGGGGTGCGAGCCGTCCGCGCGGTGCAGCAGCGCCTCGAGCTGCCATACCCGGTCGTCGGGACGCCACGCGATGGCGGGGAACAGCAGCGGAATCGCGCCGCCCACGCCGTCTGCAGTGTCGAGGCGGCACGCCATCGCGAGCCAGGCGGACTCGGCGGGCCGCTGGCGCGGGGCCTGCAGCCGCAGCCGGACGCGACCGTCCGCCCCGACGACGGCGGGCGGCCGCGGCGCGATGTCGAGCATCTCGGGCTTCTCCGGCTCCTCGGGCGCTGCCCGACCGTTCTGCACCGCGTGGTAGCGGGCCTTCGCGGTCTCGCCGGCGGCGCCGAAGTGACCCAGCTCGGCCGCGGGGCCGTTCTGCAGCATCGCGAGCGTTCGCGAGACCCAGGTATAGAGCAACTGGTTCGACACGACCGTGCCCTCGGCGGCGAGACGCTGACGGATCTCGTCGTACGACGCACCCTCGAGGAGGTGCCAGCGCACGACCTTCACCACGTCCGGGCGCAGGTTCTGCCGGCTGAGCCACGCCGCGAACGCCGCCGGCTGGTCGCGCAGGTCTCCCTTGTCCGCGTGCTGCCGCGGATCGGACTGCTCGAACCCTCGTTCGTGGATCTCGTCCAGCGACAGGAAGCGATGTGCGCGGTTGCGCCGGTCAGGCCCTTTCGTCAGGAGCCATTGCGCCTGCTTGTGCCAATACGCCTCGCTCTCGCGCTCGGACTGCCATTGGAACGCACTCCGGTATGCGTTCAGGACGATCCGCGGGACCGCGCTCTGGGCACTGTCCTCCGCCGCCTCCCGCGTCGCGCCGCACTCCTTGCACAGGCGCTTGGCGATCCCCTCCGCGGTCGTTCTCTGGAACTCCCCGTCCAGGAAGCGCGCCCCGAACGCCTGGTCGTGCTGAGCCCAGCTCCAGGCCAGCAGAAGCTCGGCATCGTCCTGCCAGCACCTCGTCAGGTGCTCGGGGTCCCTCCAGGGCAGCTCTCCACGATGGGCGTCTCCCAGCACGAGGAGAGCGCACCGGTCGAGGGCGGCGGCCACCGCGGTCGGCGTCGTCCGGGAGTTCGTGCCGAGCCTGCCTCCCGCGACCCGGGCGGCGGCGAGGAAGAAGGTGTCCGCGAACTCGGGCATGGGTTGCTGGCGGTGCATCGAACCTGGAACCTTCGCGAGCCCGGCCGCCTGACGCGGGAACTCGAAAAATGGCCGCGCGGGCTGGCCGGCGCCGCGCTGGCCGCGCGGTGTTTCCGGTGCGATCTGCCGGCCTCCGCGACAGGTCGCGGCGAGTTCGCCGGTTCGGCGAGCCAGCGATCGGCGACTACCCGAGCTCGTCGTGCAGGCGAACCGCGTCGACCGATGCCTCCGCGAAGGGCTCCCGGCGCCGGGGCCCGCGATGCCCGGATACTCCGGTGTGGGAGAGCCGGCTACGTCGGCTGCCCTCGACCCCCGCATGGCCGACCTCGATGCTGCGAGCCGCGCGTGCGAGCGCGAGGTCCGCGAGGCGCGGGTGGTTGCCCGACTGCCGCAGGCGAGGGCGACCTTCGCGGGCCGACTTCAAGATGCCGGAAGCTCTACGGAACTGTGGAGTTTCCGGCATCGTGAACCTGCCGGCCGATCTCCGCCTCGTCCAACGCGCTGCGCGCGCGCAGCGGGGGGTGTTCACGAAGGCGGACCTGCAGGTGCTGCTCGGCGAGAAGCACCCGGCGGCGTTCGCACGGCGGGTCGACGCGCTGGCGCGGGCGGGCGGGCTGCAGCGGTTCTGTCGGGGGTTCTACGTGGCCGAGGAGTTCGACCTACCGACGCTGAGCCAGCGGATCGAACCGGCGTCGACGGTCAGCTTCGGCACCGTGCTGGTGCGGGCGCTGCTGATCGGGACGCGGCCGGATCGGCAGGTGATCGCGACGAAGCCGGGCGGGAGGTCGCGCAGCTACACGGGGCTGGGCGTCGAGGTCGTGCACCTGCGCGTGGCGGCGCACCTCGACTTCGGCTACCGAGTCGAGCGCGGTGTGCGGTTCGCGGAGCCCGAGAAGGCGGTGCTCGACGTGCTGTCGTTCCACCTGCGCGGGCGGCGCTATCCGTTCGATGTGTACTCGGACATCGACTACGCGCGCCTCGATCGCGCGAAGCTCGAGCAATACCTCGACCGCTACCGCAATCCGAAGTTCGCGACCTTCGTGCGTAAGCTGCTGCACTGGTGATGACCGTTCCGCTCGATCGTCCGGCGATCCCCGACGGCCTGTGCCTGTGGGTCATGCACCGCTTCGTGGAGGCGTTCGAGGAGCACGCCTTGCTGAAGGGCAGCATGGCGCTGTGCCTGCTCGATTGCCCGCGGTCGACGAACGACCTCGACTACGTGTTCGTGCCGTACCGCTCGACGACCGCGATCCGCGCCACGATCGAGGCGGTGCTCGCCGAGCTGCCGGACGCGGAAGTCACCGTTGCGCTGCATTCGAAGATGCTGCGCGCGACGGTCGCGGTCGATACCGCGGAGATCCAGATCGTGGCCTCGGTCAGCGAAAACTGCGCCTCGACGCCGCTGCCGACCGGCGGCTTCGCGCAGTCGCTCGGCCAGCCGTCAAGGACCGTCCGCGTGATAGCGCTCGGTCGCGGCGGCGCTCGGGCAGCAGTCCGTGCTGTGCGCTGGAGCGCGCGAGTGGGTTCGGACCAGCGCGGCAGTCGGCGGCGGCCGCGCGACGACTCGGCGCGGCCAACCGCGGCCGACAGCGGACACCTCTCCACCTACCCCAACTACCGATCCTCGAACACCCCATCCGAATTCTGGAGCGGGGGACCGAAGCAGACGCGGAAGCCGTAGTTGTCGTAGTCGACGAAGAAGCGGACGCCGGGGCGGAGCCCGTTGCGGAAGGCGGAGCGGCAGAGGCCGGCGACGATCCCGAAGGACCCTCCGCGCAAGACGCGGTCGGAACCGCGCTCGGGGCCCACCGGGTCCCGACCTCCAGCCAGCGCATCACCGTACCAGTCGCGACACCACTCCCACACCAGCCCGTGCGCGTCGTAGACCCCGAGCCCGTTCGGCTGCAACTCAGCGACCGCGTGCAACCTGCGGCCGCTGTTTCCGGTGTCCCATGCCACCGCCTCGCCGCCGACCTCAAGGTCGTCGCCCGACCAGAACCGCGTCGTCGTTCCCGCCCGACACATGAACTCCCACTCTGCCTCCGTCAGCAGCCTGAACTGCCAACCCCGCGCGACGTGCTCGCTGGGCACGCCATGGACTCCCATCCGCGCCGTCTCGTCGTCCAACACACCGCCGCGAACCGCCTCCAGCCAACGGGCATTCAGCCAGTCGCAGAACGTCGTCGCCTCGAACCAATTCAAGTTCACCGCCGGCAGGCGTGAGTCTTCCGTCCTGTGCTGGAAATGGTCGCCATGCAGCGCTCGGAGAATCCCCAACGTGACCGGCACAGCCATCACCCAGAAGCACCGCGTGATCTCGACGTCGACCAGGTCCTCGTTGTCGCGTCTGTCTGCCTCGTCCGGCGGACTGCCCATCTCGAAGCTCCCCGGCGCCACCGGCTTCCACAGGAACTCCCGGGGTTCTCCATGCCGCCGGCACCACCAGGTGTCCGCCAGCCACGTCAGCGCCTCGCCGTCGGGCTCCCCGGTCGCTGCATATAGCGCACTCCGCCGCGTGTCGTCGATGATCGCCCCGCGCCGGCCAGCCTCCTCGAGCTGCTCCCGCAGCACGTACAGGTCGGCGGGCTTCGTGAGGACCTGCGCCAATGCGACGAGAGCGCCCGCCGCAAGCTCCGGTTCAGGGAGCAGCTCGGCGACGGCGCGCACCACCATGGCGCGCTCGTCCTCGTCGTCGAGCCCGTGAGCGACGGCGAGGATCGTGTCAGCGGACGCGCGGTGCGCCGTCAGCAACGCGCGGAGGCCGAGCGCACGCGTGGCTTCATTGCTCGCGAGTTCACGGATCCACGCATCGGGTCCGCCCTCGGTCAACAGCCCGGCCAGGAATGCGAAGGGCTCGGCCCAGTAGTTCAACCGCTCGTCGCGAGCGGCGTCCGCAGCGGCGGCGCTCGCGGCGAGGCGCAGCACCGCTTCCGCTCCCCGCACCGAATCGCGATGGAGCTCGGCCAGCACCTCCGCCGTCAAATACTCCTGCAATGCGCGATGCCGGAACTGCCAGGTGACCGCCACCCGGCCTTCCCGTACACGCGACACCAGCCCGGTCCGCCGCAGCACCGACTCGAGGAAGCGCTGCCAGTCCATGTTACCCGTCCAGTCGCCGCACTCGCGCAATGCCGACTGGCGTCGCCTCGCCTCGGGGCTCTGCGCCCACCGGGTCAGCGCAGTCGGGTCGAGATCGGCGCGCAGCTCCCGGGTCATCCAGAATGCCAGCTCCGCCAACGCGGCCCGCACGGCGTCGGGATCGGTGAACCGGGTGTCGTCACCCTGCTGACTGGGCTGGAAAACGTGGTGCTTCTGCAGCAGCAGGTAGTCGACCAGCTCGCGGAGGATGTCGGACGGGCGCGAGCCCGCCGGCAGCACTCCCTCGCGCTCACGGTTGTCGACGCGCGCGAGGAGCTGCAGCATCAGGGTCAGGAACAGCGGATTGCCGACGAGTCGCTCGATCGTCGGGCTACGCTCGATACGGTCGCGCAGCGCGGCGCGCACGGCGGACTGCCGCTCCGCGTCGTCGGGCAGCAGGACGTCGAGCAGTCCGGAGCTCAATCGCCGCCGCGCCTCGCCGTCGAGCGGCGCGAGCCCGAGGGGTACGAACCGACCCTCGAGCGCCTCGTAGCCGATCGGCCGCGTCGTCACGACCACTGGACAGCCGCGCTCGCGCGCGAGTGCGTGGATGAGGGCCTTGGCCCGCTGTTGGAGATCGCCGACCGGCACCTCGTCGAGTCCGTCGAGCAGGAATGCGACCCGGCGGCGCCGCATCGCGTCGCAGAGCGCTCGGAGCGTCGGATGGTCATCGGGGATGTAGGCAGCGTTCGCCCCGGTGTGCAGAGCGACCGCGTGGCGGAGGATGTCGCCGGTGCGGTCGGCATGCAGCCAGCTCCGCAGCCGCACGAACACCGGCACCCAGTAGCGCTCCGGATCCGCCGCGAGCAGCGAGCGCACGCGGAGCAGCATCACGGTCTTGCCGGCGCCGGGACCGGCGACCACGACCAGGTCTTTCGACAGCCGGTTGTCGTGGCGGCGACTCCAGTCGAGCAGCGTGAGCAGGCGGTCGCCCTGGCTGTGCTCGGCACCTTCGCTGCGCCGGGCCAGCGCCGCGGCGCGGGCCTCGGCCGCGTACTCGTCGCGCGCGCCGCGATCCGTGGCCCGCTCGTGCAGCAATCGCTCCTCGACCGTCAGGCGCACGAAGTCGCCGCGCACCGTGACCAGCGGGAACAGCGGGCTGTCCTCGATCTCCAGCTTTTCCAGCTCCAGCAGCTCGTTGCAATACGCGGCGAGCTCGCCGGCGGTCGGATCGGTCAGCCGCCCGGCGTCGAGTCGCCGCAGCCAGTGCTGGAGGACGAACGGCCGGCCGTGGATCGAATCGGCGTGGCGCGCGCGCCGCACCGCCTCGTCGACCGTGCGTCGCTCGTGCAGCAGGGCGACGAGCAGCTCCGCCAGCGAGGCCGCGGCCCAGTCGGGCTGGATCCGTGCGCTCGTCAGCACGACGTGATCGACGGCGGACAGCAGCGTGCGCGCGGCCCCGGGTCCCTGCTTGCAGGCCCACGCCGCGAAGACGCGCGTCGCGCCGTGCGACAGGGCGTCACTCAGCTCGGCGAACGTCGGGCCACTCGGTCCGCTGGTGGGATCGGGGCGCGGCAGCCCGAGATCGAGAGCGGCGGCGGTCGAGACCGTGGCGGCGTCCCGCTCGTCGACCCGTGACCTGTCGGCCTGCGACCCGTCGGTCGCGACCTCGAACGAGTGGCCGATGAACACGACGACGTCGAACGCTGCGTCACGGTTTCCCAGCAGGTCGAGCAGCGTGCGGATTGCGGTGAGCTCCGTCGTGCGCCCGAGGTCCTCCAGCCATGCGACCGCGTCGGCGTGGTCGGTGGCGGACGCGCGCGCATGCAATGCGGTGAGCGTGGGCTTCGTCACCGCGAGGCGGATCGAGTCGGGAGGCAGCTCGGTCGCCAGCGTCTGCAGCAGACGCAGCAGTCCAGGCACGCAATCGCGCATCTGCGTGCCCTGGTCGAGCCGGCCGATCACCAGGAGCGCACGCGGATCGCGTGCGAGCGGCGACGCCGGCGGCAGGACCGTGCCGGGCGCTGGCGAGACGTAGCGGACCAGCGCACAGCGATCGGTGACCAGCGGGGCGTGCTCGAACGACTCGTCGTTCGTCGGCAGCGTGAGGAGCTCGAACGGCAGGCTGTGCAGCCGCTCCCAGGCGTCCTCGGAGGCGTCGTCGCGCCGGACCTCGACGACGAAGCGGGTGCCCTGCGCGGGCTCTTCGCGGCGGCTGGGGACGTGCTGCCTCAGGCGTTCGGCGGTGGCGGGGAACCGCGCGAGCCACTGGTGCACGGCCAGCTCCACCGAGGCCTGCAGCGCCCCATCGAGCGGGTGCGTCCGCAGCGCGTGGATCGGCGGCAGCTGCGTCGCGGCGTCCGCGACCGATTCCCACCGCGTCGCGCCGTCGGTGTCGATCACCTGCACGTCCACGCGATCGCCCGCAGCGGCGCGGAGGACGAGCTGGACGTCGCGGCCGGACCCCATTCGCGGACACCATGGCGCCGGTCCGGGCGCCCGTCAACGCTGCGGCGCGGCGCACCCGGCGTCGACCAGCTGGCGCCGCTCGGCGAACCGCGCGTCATTGCGAGCCGGCCTGACCGTCCGCGAGCCGCTCGCGCCGCAGCGGCTGCGTGCGCTGCGTGATCCGCCCGTCGACCGCGGCCAGCACGTCGCGCAGGTCGGGGCGCTCGTAGGCGGGCCGCAGCCAGCCCTGGAACGGGGGCTCGTCGGCGAGGAGGAAGGTCGTCGGCCGGCCGAGCAGCGCGTGGCGGCGCGGCCGGGTGATCTCCTCGGGCGTCAGCAACGGGCGTGCGATCGGCAGCGGCGAGCCCGGCGCGACGCGGACCGTGGTCGTGCCGCTGCGGATCGCGGCGTAGAGCGCGTCGTCCGGCTCGACTCCCGGCAGGAACAGCTTGCTGGCGAAGCCGGTCAGCACGGCACCGGCGCTCCCTCCATACGCGCAGCGGAGCTGTTCGAGGGTCTGCACCGCGCCGACCACGCCGAGCCCGCGCGAGCGCAGCGTATTGAGGCGGACCGGCAGCTCGGGTACCGCGCCGACATTGCCGAGTTCGTCGACGAGCAGGGCCGCGGGGTGCGGCAGGCGGGCGCGCCCGGTCTCGTCGGCGACGTGGATCGCGGCGTCGAGGAGCTGCGACAGCAACAGGCCGTAGAGCGGACGCAGACGCCCGAGCGTCGTCTCCGGCAGCTCGACGACGAGCACCGTCGGTGCCCTGAACACGCTGCGCAGGTCGAGCTCGGCATGGCTCAGCACGGCGGCGGCATCCTCGTCGATCATGGTGACGAGCCGCGAGCGGGCGTCGGCGAGGACCGTCTCCGCATTGTGGGATCCGCTCGCCAGGAACTCGCCGAACGAAGCGATCCCGGGCTCGGCCGCGACCCGCTGCTGTAGCCACTCGAAGAGCTGGCGGCGCGGCTGGTCGAGCACCTCGCGCAGCAGCGGCAGCGACGCGCGGCGCTCGCGGCCCAGCGCGCACAGGATCGCGGCGTACAGGTCGGTCGCGCTCTGCAGCCAGAATGCGGAGTCGTTGGCCGCCGGATTGTGCGTAGCCAGCGCCAGTGCGTGCGCGACGGTATGGGCCTCGCGGCGCGACGGCGCCCGCCCGAGCGGGCTCCAGCCGACGCTGCGGCGCGGGTCGGCGAGGTTCAGCCGTAGCACCGCGCGGGCGGGCCGCCCCGCACGCGCGGCCAGCTCGGCGAGGATCTCGTAGAGCTCGACCTTCGGGTCGAACACGATCAGCACGCCGGCGGTCCGGGCGACGTGCGCCGCCGCGAGCGGCAGCACGCAGTTCATCGTCTTGCCGCTGCCGATCGGGCCGACCGCGAGGAGGTGACGCTGCAGGGTCCGGTCCGGCAGCCACAGCGTGCGGTCGTGCAGCAGCTTCAGCCGCCGCGCGGACGGATCCGCGCCGAGCAGGGAGCAATGCGGGAGCGCGATGCCGTGGACGTCGCTTGCGCGGCGGCGCGTCAGATGTTCGATCTCCTGGCGGGTGGCGAGGCGCGCGCCGCCGTGCACCGGCTCCGGATGGTGATCGGGCAGCGCGGGGAGCTCGGCCGCCAGATCGAAGAAGCGCTCGTCGCGCTGGAACGAGTCGGGGACCGGCTCGGGTCGCATCGGCATGGCAATCGGAACCGCGTTCGCGCCGCGGGTCTGTCGGGCGTGCGTCACGCCGGCCGGGCGCCGCGCCGCGACAGTGCGACGAGCCCGGCCGGCTCCTCGACGGCACGCAGCACGCGCATGCCGACCCCGCCGAGCCCGCCGCATAGCGGGCAGTCGCCGTCCGGCGTGGCGGCGAGCGGAATCGTCTCCAGCTCGCCGTGTCGTCCCGAGCGCAACCGGAGCCAGCGCGACTCGCCGACCGCGCCGGCGACGAGCTGCTCGACCAGCCGGCAGCCGATCGCCGCAGCGAGCGTGTTCAACGAGCGCAGGCTGCCGGCCCGCTCGCGCCGCCATGACGGCTGCTCGCGCGCCGCGAGCTCCAAGCCGCCGACGCAGACGGCGCAATGGCCCGGCAGCAGCAGGCGGATGTCGGCGCCGGCCTCGATGTCGGTGCCGTCGCCGTGCACACCGGTGCCGAGATCGAGGTGCGGGCGCAGGAACGCGGCGGCGACCGCGGCGGCGACCAGCCTGGGACCATCGCGGTCGGGTGCCGTGACGATCAGGTCGGCCGCGGCGCAGGCCGCGATCGCCCGCGGGTGTTCGGCCGGCACGGCGAGCGAGACGACCTCGGTCCACGGCGCGGTGCGGCGCAGCAGCTCGGCGTGGGCCACCGGCTTGCTGGCGCCGGTGGAGTCGGCGAACACCTGCATGCGCTCGACGTTGTGCGGCTCGACCAGGTCGTGATCGATCAGTGCGATCCGCGCGACGCCGGCCGCGGCGAGCAGCGAGCCGATCGCGGTGCCGAGCCCGCCGACGCCGACGATCGCCACGCTCAGCGCCCGCTGGCGCGCGAACACCGCCTCGCCGCCGAGCGCGCCGATGCGCCGGCTGAACGCGCCGTCGTCGGGCACCTCGCCGAACAGCTCCGGCGGCTCGTCGCCGGGCTGCCAGCGCTCGAGACCGGCACCGACGACGCGCACCTCGGCGACGCGGTGGACGTCGGCCTCGTCGAGCCAGGCCGCGCTGCAGCCGCGGCCGTCGGGAAACAGCGCCAGATCGAGTCGGTGCAGCGGCTGTCGTCCACGGTCGAACGACGCCCAGTAGTGATGCGAGATGCGACGCAATCCCGCCGGGAGCTCGAACACGCGCACGCGAGGCGCGGCCCGCAGCCAATGCGATGGTGCCCCGCTGGTCATCGGGCACAGCAGCTCGAGCACGCCGTCGTCGGTCCGCACGCCGGCCGGCAGCTCGACGAACGGGTCGCCGTGGCCGCGGATTCTCTCCAACGCCGCGTCGATCGCCGCACGCGTGATGGTGAGCAGGATGCGCATCGTCGATGGAACCCGGTTCGACGTGCCGGGATGTCACGTTGCGCGCACATTGCAGCCGCACACGCATTGCAGCCGCACGCGGATGGCGATGGCGGCGACGCGATTCCGATCGCGGCCAGACAGTCTTCGGGCTCCGCGGAGGTTGAGGCGGCGGAGTCCGGCGGATGCGCCGCCGGCCCACCTGCGGAGCGATTCGAATGGACAACGCAACCGAGACCACCCCGGCCGCAGCGCCGCGCGGCCACCGCCGCGCACGCGTGGCGGAGCTGGTGTGGGGACTGCTGATCGGTGTCGGCGTCACCCTCTTCTACGTCCTCGCCCTGATGGACGCGGAGGGTGTGACGCTGCCGCCGGCGTGAGCGAGCGCCCGCGGATGCCCGACGTGGCGTCCGCGGGCGTGCCTTTCTGCCGTCCGCGCGGGCCGCGGGTGGGCGGCGGGCCGGAGCACCGCCACCGGGGCGGGTGCGCCCGCGACAGATGGAGCGCGCGCGATCGGTTCTGCGGGATGAATGAAATGGACCATCCCGATCCCGGCACCTTCCCCGACCTCGCGCCCGCGGAGCCCGCGCGCTTCGCCACCGCGTTCCGCCACGCCATCGAGACGCTGGAGGCCGCGGTCCCGACCGGCGAGCTCACGCACCGTCTCGCGGATCCCGACCTGTCTCTCGCGGTCGGGCCGCGCGTCGTCGACGCCTACCGCCGGCTCGGCCCGGCGCGGCGGTCGGACCCGCGGCGGGCCGTGTGCGTGCGCCAACTCGTCGACCGGCTGTGCGCCGACTCGTTCGACGTGACGGTCCGCGGCGAGGCCGAGCCGCTCCCCGACGGCAGCTTCCGCGCGCGCCTGCCCCGCGGCGCGGCCCGCATCCTGCGCCTCGATCAGCTCGACAGACTGTCGTTCTGGGGCATCGGCTTCGAGATCGCCGACCCGGCGGCGCACGCGTCGCTGCTGCGCGGCCAGGTCGAGCGCGCGGTGGCCCGCTTCGCCGACGACCTGCTCGACCTGCAGCGGATCCTGCGGCGGCGTACGACGTTCCCGCTGGCGCTGGTTCCGGCGCGCGACTACCGCCGCTTCGAGCATCTCGTGCTCGACATCCTGAACGAGCATCGCCACCGCGCCGACGCCGCGCGGCTCGAGGAGGACTACTGCCAGGTCACCGATCTCCGCGTCCGCTACGAGGACCTCGGTCGCCGCAATGGCGCCCGCGTGCAGGTCAAGGCGACCGCGCACGTCGCCCGGCACGAGCAGTGGCTCGAGCGCACGCGGCGCAGGGAGCTGCTCGTGATCCTCAGTCCGGTGACCCTCGCCGAGCGCCTCGAGTCCGCGCCGCTGGCGCCGCTCCATCGCGACGTGTGGCGGCAGCTGGGCACGCGCCCCGAGGATCGCCAGCAGCTCGCCTATGCATTGCGCGAGGTGCTGTTCGCCGGGCTCGCGGATCCGACCGCGGACGCGCTCGGCCCGCTGGCCGCCGTCGCCGAGCCGGTGCGGCGGCTCGTGCGCGAGTTCGTCCGCGACCGTGCGTTCGGCTCCACCGCGGCGCTGCGGCAATTCGAGGCCCGCGGCGACGGCTACCGGGCGGGCCGGGACGGCCGGCTGGTATGGCGCTCGGCGGCGGCGCTCGCGTGAGCGGGCCGCGAATCCGCGCGCGGACTCCGACAGGTCCGCTGGCCCGGCGCGGTTGTGAGACCCGGAGCGAGCACGCTGCTCGCACCCGATGCCGGTGGGCCCCCCGCCGCCGGCGCCGTCACCGGACGACGACGGAGACCGGAACGTGATGAAGTTCCTCCTGAAGACGACGCTGGCGCTGGCCAGCATGTTCGTGCTGAGCCTCGTGGCCTTCGGCTCGGCGGCTCCCGATTACATCAGCCACGCCTTCCACTCGATGCGCGCGTGGTTCGCCGGCGCCGTGGCGCCGGAGGTCGACATCGCGGTCGCCGAGCGCGACCTCGCGCAGATCGATGCGTCGATCGAGGCGGTCGGTCAGCAGATCGCGACCCACGAGGTCGGGCTGGTCGAGAACCAGCGCGAGCTCGACACCGTGCAGGGCCGCGTCGAGCAGCAGGCGGCCGAGATGCGGTTGATCCGCGCGCAGGATCGCAACGCGATGAGCGCGTCGCGGCTCGACCAGCTCGAGCGCTACACGATGGAGCTGGTGGCGCGGCACGAGCTCGACCGCGAGCGCGTCGCGTCGCTCCAGCAGCAGATCGCGACGCAGCGCGAGGCGCTGGGCGACCTGCGGCGGCTGCGCCAGCAGATGGAGAGCGAGCGGCACGCGTGCCAGCTCGAGATCGACCGGCTGCGGATGGAGTGCGCGCGGCTCGATGCCGAGCGCGAGCTGCGCCAGCCGTTCGAGGGCGCGACCGACAACGTGCTGCCCGCCGTGCGCGAGCGGCTCGCCGACGTCCGCCGCCGCGTCGAGGTGGCGAAGCGCGTGCTCGCGGACGACGGCCCGCCGGCCGACCTGCGCGAGCTGCTCGGCCAGCGGAGCGACGTGTTCGCGCGGCTCGACGAGCTGGTGGGTGACAGCGAGCCCGCGGTCGCGGCCGAGCCGCCGCCCGAGGAGCTGCCGAACCCGCTGGCAACCGGCGTGCTGCGGGTCAACGGCTCGCTGCGGATCCGCTGAGCGCGTCGCCTCGCGCCCGGCCGGCTTCGCGCCGGTCGGGCGGGACGGCATGATCGAAGTCGATATTCTGCGACAGGAACGCGCCGCCCCCCGGTTCCAGGTGCATGGACATCGACGACGACGATCCCCAGCTCGATCCGCACGCACGCCTCGCGCGCATGTTCCAGGCCCGCCGCGCACGGCTCGAGCGCCACGCCGTCATGCTGGGCGTGCACCCGAATGACGTGGCCGATGTGCTCCAGGACGCCTGGCTGATCGCCGCGCGCCGCGCGTTCGACTGGCGTTCGGTCGCCGAGTCCGTCTCGTTCCTGTTGAACGCCGTCCGGCTCGCGGCGATGCGCTACCGCGAGCGACGCGGTCGCGAGCGTCGCATGGCGTCGCTCGAGCAGCTGAACGGCGACGGCCACGGCTGGCAGCCGGAGACCGACGAGGCCGAGTCGCCGGAGGCGCTCGCCCGGCGCGCCGAGCGGGACGCGATCCTGTGTGGCTACCTCGCCGAGCGGCCGGACCACGTGCAGGACGTGCTGTGGCGCCGCTACATCGACGACGAGGAGGCTCGGCAGATCGGCGAGGACCTCGGCCGCTCATCCAACGCGATCCACCTCATCGCTTCACGGGAGGCGGCGAAGCTGCGCCGCGAACTGCCCGACCTCGGCCACTACGGCGCCGGCGATGCCATGCCGACGGTCGAGCTCGTCACCCCCGACGGCACCTGCATCCCGCTCCCCGTCGCGCCGCGCCCGCTGCCGGTCGTCGACGAGCGGTCGCGCTGCGCGCTGCGCGTCGGCACCGCGCCGGGCGCCGAGCCCGCTCCCGAGCGCGCCTGGGCGATCGTCCAGCTCGACGACGGCGACGGCATCGCGCTCGCGATCGCGACCGACGTCACGATCCGCACCGACCCGGACCGCGCGGCGATCTGGCAGCTCGATCTCGCGGTCGCGCGCCTCGACGGCCGCGCCGCGGCACCCGGCACCGAGCTCGCGGCCGTCGCGCTGGTCGCCACCGCGCGCTGACCGCGCGACGGATCGCTGGCCGCGCGCGCGGCGATCCGGCACGATCCGGACTCGGAGAGGCGCTCCCGATGTCGACGGCCGAGTTCCACCTGCACGTCCTGCCGGGCTCCGGCCCCGGCTCGTTCCGCGCGCGGCTCGACGCGGTCGTCGACGAGTGGGAGCAGCGGACGACGCGCGAGCTGACGAGCCCCGATGCGCCGCACGAGTTCACGCCGACCGCCGCGCAGCTCCGCGCCGCGCGGCAGCTCCGCGACCACCCGGAGCACCTGCTGGTCGCCGGCGACGCGCGCGACAGCCTGGCCGCGCTGCGCGACTGGTTGTGGCACACCGCGGTCCCGCCGAGCTTGCGCGAGCTGCTCGCCGGCGCGCTGCCGGCGGGCTCGCATTGCCGCCTCGTGCTCGTCGTCCATGCCGAGGCGGCGCTGCTTCCGTGGGAGTGCCTCGCCGACGCCACGCCCGTCGTCGCCGAGCGCTTCCGCGAGGGCGCGATCGAGCTGTTGCGGCGGCCGCCGGCGGGCGCCGGTGGCGCCGATGCAGCGGCCGGCGCCGTGCCGCTGCGCCGCACCCCGGTGCGGCGGCACGCGCTCGTGTTGATCGGCTCGACGCTGCAGGAGCCGGGCGTCGCCAGCCGCGAGGACGAGATCGCGGCGACCATCGCGACGCTGCGCGCCGCGGACTTCGAGGTGATCGTCGTCAGCGGCAGCCCGCGGATCCGCGGGCGGCGGCTGCCGACCTCCGGCGACGCGATCGTGATCGACGAGGTCCTGCACCACGACGCGCTGCACCCCGATGCCGCCGTGGAGCGCATCTGCGCGTTGATCGAGGAGCACCGCCCGGCGCTGCTGCACTTCGTCGGCAGGTCCTGTGCGGTGCGCGACCGCGACCGTGCGCAGCTCGACCACTTCGATCTGTTCGGGGCCCACGCATTGTCCTGCGACGTCGGCGAGTTCCAGTGCGAGCTGCCGGTCGCGCGGCTCGCCGGGGCGCTGCGGCGGGGCCACACGCGCGCCGTCGTGCTGCAGTCCTGCGACCTGCGCGAGCAGGTCGCCTTCGAGCTGATCGCGCGCGGCGGCGCCGAGCACGTCGTGACCTTCGGCGCGTTCCTGGCACCGGCGCACGCCGGCGCCTGGGCACAGGCGTTCTACGCCGCGCTCGGCAATGCCGCGGCACCGCAGCGATCGCTCGCGCAGGCCCTGCGCGCCGGTCGCGCGGGGCTCACGCGCGTCGCACCCGGGCTCGGCTGGCTGCCGCAGCACTGGGCGAGTCCGGACGCCGCGCTCGCCTTCGCCGACGCCGACCAGGAGGCGATCGAGATCTACTGCGACAAGCTGCGGAACCGGCTCGATCACTTCGACGCGCGCTTCGCGTTCCGGCGCTGGCGCTTCGACGGCCGGCTGCGCGACGTCTACGTCGAGCTCGGCGTGCGCGAGGGGCAGAGCCGCGTCGAGCTCGACGAGCGCGACCGCCGCCCCGGCTTCGACGGCGAGCCGACCTTCGCGCACCTGGTCGACCTGCACACGAAGCGGATCCTGCTCGGCGGCGATCCGGGCGCCGGCAAGACGACGACGCTGCGGATGTACGCGCACGACCTCGCCGCCGACGCATTGCGCAGTCGCGTGCCGGTGTTCGTGTCGCTCGGCCGCTGGCTGCAGCCGAAGCCCGCGGACCGCGACGCGGCGCACCTCGAGCCGCGCAAGCTGCCCGACTTCGTCATCGACGATCTCGTCGCCGACCGCGACGCCGCGTTTCGCGAGCGCCTGAAGTCCGTGCTCGCGAGGCTCGGTGCCGAGGGCCGCCTCGTCGTGCTGCTCGATGGTCTCGACGAGCTCGGCCGTGCCGCCCGCGACGCGCTCGACCGGCAGCTCCAGGACGGTCTGTTCCCGCGCTGCAAGACCGTCGTCAGCACGCGCCGCTACCAGCACACCGGTTCGCTGCACCGCTTCTTCGACGCCGAGCTCCAGCCGCTGACGCCGGTGCGCGCCGCCGCCCTGCTCCGCAACCTGCTCGAGCGGCACCCGGTCACGAAGCCGCAGGTCGACGTGCTGGTGCCGCGCTGGCGCGACCGCTTCGCGAAGGGGTCGCGCACCTGGGTCGAGCTCGGGCGGGTGCCGCTGTTCGTCACGCTGGTCGCCGAGCTCTTGATGGCGGGCCGCGAGCCCGCCGCCGGTCGCGCCGCGTTCTTCGACGACGTGTTCGAGCACCTGTGCCTCGACCAGCACCGCGGCGAGAGCGCGGTCGATCCGAGAGAATGGGAGGCGGGCGCCGCGCCATTGATCGTGCCCGACCCGGCACTGAAGGGCTCGCAGCAGAAGCGCGACACCCGGCGCCGCGTCGCGGCCGTGCTCGACGTGCTGGCGTCCCTGGCGCTCGCGATGACCGAGCGGACGACGACGGTCGCCACGCGTGGCGAGCTGGTCGGATGGCTCGAGGCGGGCGGCCCGGGTGTCGAGCAGGCGCTCGAGGCGACCGGCCTCTGCTGCGACGCCGCCGACTTCCTCGCGCGCGTCGCGCGCCACACCGGGCTGCTCGCGCCGGGCGACGGCGCCGACCCCGATCGCCACGACGCCGACGACACGGAGTGGCGGTTCTGGCACCGCAGCTTCCAGGAGGCGCTGACCGCCTGGGAGCTCGAGCGGCTGGCGAGCGCGGGGAGCTCGGTGGACGAGGTGCTGGCCCGCGTCAGGTTCGCGCCGAGCGAGGCGCAGGTCGAGGCGCAGCGGGTCGAGCTGCTGCGGGGCTGGGAGCAGGATGTCGAGCGGAGCTGGGATGATCACCGGGAGGCAGAGACCCTCGCGACCGCGGACGAGCTGCAGGAGCTCTTCCGCCACCTCGATCGGGCTGCCGGGCGCTGGGACCGCGACGGTCGGCGCTCCAACATCGCTCGCATCCTCGCGCCGCACCGGGCGCGCCGCGCGCTGCAGGACTATTGGATCGAGCCGACGGCACTGCTGGCCGCGCGGCTCCGCGAAGACAGCGCGCGGTCATGGCGCGAGGCGCCCGGCCACTCGGCGGTTGTGACAGCCGGCGTCGCGGAGCTGGTGCGCGGCTTCCTGGCGCGGGACCGGGAGCTGGGGCGGCGCACCGTCGAGCGCCTCGAGGCGATCCCGGCCGACCTGCTCGGCGCGGCGCTCGCGGCGACGACCTGGAGCGACGAGGCATTGCGCGACGCCGCGGATGGGCGCGGATTGTGGCTCGGTATGACCACCCGCCTGGCGGAGCGCGCCAGCCTCTACGTCGCCGCCGCCCGGGCGCCGGCCGACCTCGCGGAGCTGGCCGGCCTGCTCGCCGAGCGGGCAGCCGGTGTCGACGACCCCGGCGAGCTGTTCGTGATCGCGCGGGCGATCGAGAGCCTTCCCGAAGGGCAACAGCGTCAGGCGGCCGAGCGCGCCGTCGAGCTGCGCCTGGCCGCGCACGTTCCCGATGCGCCGGCGTGGCGTGCGCACTTCGTGTCGATCGCGGGTGGTCGGTTCCGCTGCGGCTCGGAGGCCGGCGAGCCGCGGGAGCGGCCGGTGCACGACGTGGAGCTGTCGCCGTTCCGGCTGGGGGGGACGCCGGTGACGGTGCGGCTCTTTCGACGGTTCTGGCCGGGCCACCGCATGTCGGTCGACGGGCGGTCGATCGTGACGCTGGAGAGCTGGAGGGGCACGATCGACGGGGAGCCGGTCGACGAGCTGCCGGTGAGCTACGTGTCCTGGTACGCGGCGCAGATGCTGTGCCGCTGGCTGCGGCACCATTGGGAGGCGATCGCCGGGGATGAGGCCGAGCTGAGCGGGCTGGTGCCGGTGCTGCCGACCGAGGCGCAGGCGGAGTTCGCGATCCGTGGTGGGCCGGGCGGGATCGGTGACTGGTGGTTCGGCGAGGAGCGGCGCGCGCGAGACTGCACCTGGAATGCGGACAACTCCGAGGGCCGCAGCCACGCCGTGGGCCGCAAGGAGCGCAACGGGCTGGGTCTGGCGGACGTGGTCGGCAACGTGTGGTGGTGGTGTCGCGATGCCTTTGACCCGCGGGCGTACGAGCTTCGGGTCAAGGAGGAGCCCGTGCGCGATCCTGTGGCGTCCGGCCCTGCTGCCGCGCCGCGCGTCGTGCGCGGCGGCTCCTTCGTCGTCCCGGTGCACGACCTGCGCTCTGCGAGCCGCGACTGGTTCCGGCCTGCGACGCGAACGGGAACCTGGGCGTGCGCGTCGCGCTCGTGCCTGCGTCCTCCGAGCTCGGCTCGGACATCGAATATCGATCTTAGGGACATGTCTCCGCGCGGCGGTGCGGCGGCGTTCCGCCGTTCCGCCGCCGTTCTCGCCGTTCTCCCGGCGGGCCGGCGTGCCGTGCTGCCCGCGGATCGCGACTTCGCGATCTGCCACCGCCGGAGTGCGTCCGCCGTTCGAACGGCGGTCTCCCGCCGTACCGCCGCGTCACGCGTGCACATTTCCGCCGGCGCACGCCGTCCCGCCGCCCACCCCGCCGTCGCGGCGGCGCAGGACCGCCGATCCGCCGCCGATCCGCCGTGCAACGAACGTCGCGAACCCAGCCGGCCGCCGGGGATCCCGGGTGGTGCACCGGAAGAAGTCGCCTCCGCACCTCGTCTCGATGCGCATGGAGATCACGATCCGTGAGGCCGCCGATCTCACCGGTCGCAGCGCGCGCGCCATCCGCGATCAGATCGCCGCCGGCCGGCTGCCCGCCCGGAAGCAGGGCCACGGCTGGCGGGTGCGCGTCGAGCACCTGCCGCTGACCGACGCGCAGCGCGGTCACGCCCGTGCGCGCGCTCAGCAGGCACACGCGATCATCGACGAGCTGTCGCCATCCCGCGGCACGACCACGCGCGACACCCGGCGGCGATCGGTCGCCGACCTCGATGCCTTCCGCGTCGCGCGCGAGTCGGTCGACCTGCTCCGGCATTGGGCAGCCGCATTGACCGCACCGCACGCCCTCACCGAGGTCCTGCACCTCGCCGACGCCGCGATCGGCGACCTCGGCGAAGGCATCCACGAGTTCGATCGCCAGGCGCGGAGCGCGCGCTTCGCCCGCGCCCGCTGCGACCTCGCCCGCGCGGTCGCGCTGCTGCACGTCTGCGGAGCGACCGACGAACCGCCAGCGTTCCGCGCCGCCGAGCGCATCGAGCAGGAGGTGCTGCCGCTCGTCGGCGGACTGCTGCGGTGGACTGCACGTGGCGGAGACCGGCGGTGACCTGGCGGCGGGCGACGCTCTACGTGGACTGCCACGACCTGTGTCGCTGGCTCGGCGCACAGCGCCCCGGCGCGCCGGCCGGCAGCGTCGTCGCCCGGCTGTTCGACGAGTCGATCGAGCTGCTCGGCGACGTCGCGTGCGCGCTGAGCTTCCCGAGCCGACGGCGCGCGGAGCTCGACCGTGCCGACGGCCACATCGCTCGCCTGCGCGTGTTCGGGCGGCTCGCGGCCGAGCTCGGCGAATGGCCGCCGGCGCGCGCGCGCCACCTCGCCGGCCGTCTCGACGTCATCGGCCGCATGGTCGGCGGTTGGTCGCGATCGATGCATGCGGCCAGTCCACCGGCGCTGCGATCCGGTCCCGACCCTTCAGGAGTCGCACCCTGATGCCGCGCCGCGCGTCGTGCGCGGCGGCTCCTTCGACAACCCGGTGCACAACCTGCGCTCAGCGAACCGCAACAGGAACCAGCCTGCGAACGCGAACAGGAACCAGGGCGTGCGCGTCGCGCTCGTGCCTGCGTCCTCCGAACCCGGCCGCGCCGAACGGATCTGCGTCCTCCGCCGCCGAGCAGGTGCGACTCCGGCGGCACCGCGCCGCGAGGCTCGGTGCCCGACCATGGCCCTCCCGTCGTGGTCCGCAACGCGACGCTCGGCGCCGCGGCCGACGCCACCCCGGGAGGGCCAGCTTTCCGTCCGATGATGGGTGCCGACCGCGAGCGGAGTGCCGCATGGCCGAGCCATCGACCCTCACCGCATTGTGCGACCCCGACCGCTTCGACGCCGCCGTGACCCTCGCGGTGCGCGGCAAGCGGCGCCGCGCGGACGTCGCCTGGTTCCTGTTCGAGCGCGACCGCAATGTCGCCCGGCTCACGGCAGCGCTCGCGAATGGCACCTGGCGACCCGGTCGCTTCGATGCGCTGCGGATCCGCGATCCGAAGCCGCGGGTCATCGCGCGCGCGTCGGTAGCCGATCGCATCGTGCAGACGGCGGTCGCCCAGCTGATCGCGCCGGGGTTCCTGCGCTCGGCGAGCGAGATCGACTTCGCATGCCGGGCCGGGTTCGGCACGCACCGTGCGATCCTGGCCCTGCTGCACGCGGTGCGACGCCACCGCTTCGCCGTGCACCTCGACGTGCGCAGCTACTTCCCGAGCATCGAGCTCGAGCGGCTCACGACGCTGATCGCGCGCCGGGTCCGCGATCGCGGATTGCGGGTCGTGATCGACCGCATCCTCGCCGCGGGGCGCGGCTTCTACGACCCGCCCGCGGTGCGCCGCGACGCCGGGATCGCACCGGACTGGCCGCCGGCCGGACGCGGACTGCCGATCGGCGCGGTGACGAGCCAGTTGTTCGCCGCGCACGTCTACCTGCAGGAGCTCGATCACCGGGTCAAGCGCGTGCTGCGCGTGCCCGCGGCGGTCCGCTACGTCGACGACCTGTTCCTGTTCGGCGACCGCCGCGCCGACCTGCGCGCGTGGCGCAGCGACGTCGCGGAATGGTGCCTGGCGGAGCGCGGGCTGCGCCTGAAGCACCCGCAGGCGCGGATCCTGTCCTGCGCCGGCCACCTCGACGCGCTCGGCGTCCGCATCCGGCGCGACGGCATCGAACCCGGCGCCCGCGCCTGGCGGCGGCTGCGCGTGCGGCTGCGGCGCTGCGTGCGCGACGGGGACCCGACCCTGGGCGAGCTCCGCACGTCGCTGCGCAGCCAGTTCGCGACCAGCTTCCGGTTCTGAACGGCGGTCCGGCGGCGGCTCGGCGGTGCACCGCCGTCGCGACGGCGGACACGGTGGCGGCACGGCGGGTCACGGCGGGAACGTGTCGGCGCGAGCCGGCGGCGCGGCGGTGGGGCGCCGGAGCATGGCGGCGGTCGCCCCGCGAGGGAGGATCGCGGATGGCGACCGGCGAGCCGGCGGCAACCCCGCCCCGAGTCCGTGTGCGGCCGGCGTCCGCCGTGGGGGCACGGCTCGGCGACGGCGCTGGCTCGTCGCGGCCCGCCGGGGGAACGGCGGCTCGCCGCCGCACCGCCGCGCGGAGACATGTCCCTAAGATCGATTTTCGATGTCCGAGCCGAGCTCGGAGGACGCAGGCACGAGCGCGACGCGCACGCCCAGGCCCCTGTCCGCGACCGCAGGCAGGAGCCAGCTGCGGACCGCTGAGCGCAGGAGGCGCACCGGGCCGACGAAGGAGCCGCCGCGCACGACGCGCGGCGCGGCATCAGGGCCGGACGCCACAGGATCGCGCACGGGCTCCTCCTTGACCCGAAGCTCGTACGCCCGCGGGTCGAACGCATCGCGACACCACCACCACACGTTGCCGACCACGTCCGCCAGACCCAGACCGTTGCGCTCCTTGAGCCCCACCGCGTGGAATCGGCCTCCGGAATTGTCCGCGTACCACGCGCAGGAACGCGCGCGCTCCTCGTCCCCGAACCACCAGTCACCAGTCCCGCCCGGCCCACCACGGATCGCGAACTCCGCCTGCGCCTCGGTCGGCAGCACCGGCACCAGCCCGATCAGCTCGGCGTCATCCCCGGCGATCGCCTCCCAATGGTGCCGCAGCCAGCGGCACAGCATCTGTGCTGCGTACCAGGACACGTAGCTGACCGGCAGCTCGCCGACCGGCTCGCCGTCGATGGCGCCCTTCCAGCTCGCGAGAGTCACCACCGCGTGGCCATCGACCGACATCCGGTGCTGCGGCCAGAACTGCCGGTACAGCCCTACCGTCACCGGCGTCCCGCCCAGCCAGAACCGCGACAGCTCCACGTCGTGCACCGGTCGCTCCCGCGGCTCGCCTGCCTCCGAGCCGCACTGGAACCGGCCGCCCGCGATCGCCACGAAGTGCGCACGCCACGCCGCCGCGTCGGGGGGGGCCTCGTCCAGCCGGCTCCGGATCGCGCCGGCCGACGCGGCCGACGCGGCCGACGCGGCCGCCGCGAAGCCGCGCGCGCTGAGCGCCTCGATGCAGCGCAGGACCAGGTACAGCTCGCCGGGGTCGTCGACCATTCCCGCACGTTCGCCGAGCGCGCGGTCGTACGCGGCCGCCAGCGCACGGTCGGCCGGTGTGTCACACAGGGTGGCGAGCCGGTCGGCGAGGGCGTGGTAGAGCGCGGCCCGGTCGGTCAGCCGGCCGGTGCTCCAGATCCACAGCGCTCTCCCGTCGGTGGCGTCGCGACCGCGCGCATCGCCGTGGATCGTCGCGTCGAGGCCGAGCCTCCACAGCGCCGGCGGCAGCCGGTCGAGCCGCAGCAGGATCTCGCGCACCAGATCCGGGGCGCGAGGCACGCCGGGCGCGGACTGCGCGATCGCCTGGAGCAGCGACTCGACCTGCCCTGCCGCGGCGCTGCGCTCGGCTTCCGTCGGGCCGTCGAGTGCCGCGCGCACCAGCGCGCCGGCCAGCAGCGCGAGCGGCTCGATCCAGAAGTCGAGCAGAGCGCGGCGGGCGGCTGCCGGCGCCTCGGCGCGGGCGGCCTCCACGACCACGGTTCGCGACCAGCGTCCACCCTGTTGGTGCTTCACGACCCGCTGCTGCCCTTCCGCGGTCCAGGACGGGAAGCGCGCCCAAAGCGCGTCGAAGAACACCGTGCTGTCGGGATCGTCGTCCCACGAGCGGTGCCACTCGTTCGCGAGCTCCCGCTGCGCGCGCTCGATCTCCGCGTCGGTCGGCTCGAGCCGGATCGCCGCGACCACCGCGTCGACCGGCTCCCCGGCCCGCAGTCTGCGCCGCAGCTCCCAGGCCGTCAGCGCCTCCTGGAAGCTGCGGTGCCAGAAGCGCCACGGGGCGTCGTCGTCGTCGTGGTCCGCGAGGGCGGTGGCCGCAGGGTTCGGCGGATCCTCGGCGTCGCGCGGCGGCAGCGCGGCGTCGGGGCCGAGGATCGACGTGCGGTCCGCGATGTCGATCAGCCAACGATTGGGCTTCAGGATGCCCGCAGCGCGAGCGCGCTCGACGAGCTCGTCGCGCCGGATGTCGATCGTCGTCGCGCCGGTCATCGCCAGCGCGATCCGACCGAGCCGGTCGAGCTGCTCGTCGACGGCGGGCGGGATGTCGCCGTCGTCCACCTCGTCGTCGTGCGCCGTGACGAGCGGCGGCCGGCCGGGGTTGTGCTCGCTGCGGCACAGCAGGTCGAAGACCTGGTGGAAGAACTCGAGCCGGTCGCTGGCGGGCTGGCGGCCGCGCCCGAGCAGCTCGCCGAGCAGCACGACGAACAGCGGCGTCTCGCCGAGCTCGCGCCAGGCGCGGCCCGGGCCGGCGAAGTTGTGCTGCCACTGGGCTGCCAGCTCGGCGGCCCGGTCCGCGGTGCGGGGCTTCAGCCGCAGCACGCGCTCCAGCAGTTCGGCGGCGCGCGCCGGGCGCAGCGGCTCGATGTCGACGTCGACGAGACCGTCGATCTTGCCGGTGTGCCGGTAGCGCCGGGTCGCGACGACGAAACGGCAGCCGGGCCAGTCCTTGCGCAGTTGATTCAACGCGGACTCGAACCCCTGGCGCTCGTCGACGCCGAGCTCGTCGTAGCCGTCGAGGAACACCGCCAGACCGCCGCTCTGACCGCGCGCGTCGAGCAGGTCGGCGAGCCGCGTTGATCCGACGTCAGGGAACTGCAGCCCGCCGGCGACGTGCTCGACGAGCCGCCGCACGCTGGTGCTGCCGGCCGGGATCCACCGCGCGAGCGACACGACGATCGGCACCAGCGCACGCCGGCGGTCCTCCGCGAGCCGCCGCGCGTGCATCCGCAGCGTCGTCGTCTTGCCCATGCCGGCCGGGCCGCCGAGCAGGAACTCCCGCGTGTGCAGGCCGAGCAGGTGCTCGAAAGGGCACTCGGGCGGCAACGCGCCGTCGCGTTCATCGAGCTTCGTGCGCCGCTCGGCCTCGCCGTCGAGCGCGCGCTCGTCGACGTGCAGCTCGACGTAGACGTCGACGAGCCGGCCGGCGCCGAAGATCTGCTCGAAGCGTCCCTCGAAGCGCGCGACCGACGCGGCGAGCGCGCGGCAGTAGCGCTCGAGCAGGCGCTGGTCGTCGTCGGCGAACGTCAGGTCGTCGTCGCTGCGGCTCCACCACAGCAGCGCGAGCTGCTCGTTGCGATGGTGCTCGCGTGCATCGAGTGCCTTCGCGGCCTCGCGCAGCGCCGGGCCCATCGCGCGGAACGTGCGCAGGCCGCGGTAGAAGCCCTCGGCCCAGCACGCGCACGAGTCGGGGTCGACGAACGCGCCGGTGCACGCGAGGTGCTCGACGCCGCCGCGCCGCAGCAGCGCCTCGGCGACCGTCTCGCGCACGTCGCAGGCCTGCGCGAGCACCGCGGGCACGCCGCCGTCGCGTAGCGCGTCGGCGAGCGCCGTCGCCTGCAGCGTCACGCCCGGCGCGAGCTCGAGCCCGCTCGCGCCGAACGGGTCGGACGGCTCCGGCTGGTGCGCGGCGGGCTCCCAGGTCGCCGCGTCCGACTTGCCGACGAGGTGGACGACCGTGAAGCCGCGCGTGCGCACGAGGCGCAGCAGGTCGTCCGGTCCGCTCAGCCGCTCGTCGAGCTCGCTGCTCGGGACCGCGGCGGACGCGCTGACGACGCGCAGGTGGAACCCCGCGGCGCGCGCGGCGGCGACGACGCGCGCGCGGTCGTGGCCGGCGTGCTGCGCGCCGGGCTGCTGGCCGTCGTCGAGCAGCACGAGCAGGATCCGGGGCTCGAGCACCGGCCCGACCGCCGCGACGTCGAGGCCGGGCGGCCGCCGCAGGAGCTGCACCTGGCCGCGCAGCACCGGGAAGCGGACCGCGCCCGTGCCGTGCAGGGGCTCGACGCCGAGCGCCTCCCAGGGCAGCAGCGATGCGTCGCCCTCGGCGGTGACGATCAGCCGCGCCTGCTCGTCGCGGTCGAAGGCGAGCTGCAGCTCGCGGCGCACCGCGGCCGGCAGCGCCGCGAACAGCTCGCGGCCGGCGCGCAGCAGCGCGGGCCCGAGCTCGCCGGCGAGCTCCCGCGGTGCCGCCCGCGCGCGCCCCGCGAGGCGCAGCCAGTCCGGGTCGACGAGCAGCGTCTCGCCGCTCACGTCGTCGACCGGGTCGCTGCTGCGGTGCCTACCGTCGTCGACGATCCGCTCGAGGCGGACCGCGCACCGAGCGGGTCGGTCGCCCGGCTCTCCGACCGGCGCGACGAACAGGTGGAACACGGACCCGGCCATGCGCTCGCCCATCATGCGCGGCGCCGCGCCGATAGCCAATGGCAAGGCGCCGGGGCGCATCGCATCGCGCCGGGGGCGGGCGTCGCCGAGCGCCGCACGTCGTCAGCCGGCGTCGTCAGCCGGGATCATCGATACCCGCGCCGAGCGAGGAGGACGCGGGGACCAGGGCCAGGCGCACGCCCCGGTACTTGCTCACGCTCGCCGGCTGGTACCCGGCGCGATCCGCGGAGCGCAGATCGACGACCGGAGCATCGCAGGAGCCGCCGCGAATGACACGTGGCGACGCATACGGACCGCTGGTGAACGGGTCGTTCAGTCGTCCGGTGCTCATCCGCGCCTCGTACGCGCGCACTTCGTATGCGTCCCGGCACCACCACCCGACGTTGCCCACCATGTCGGTCAGGCCGAGGGCGTTCCGTCCCTTGAGTCCGACGGCGTGGACGCGCCCTTGGGAATTGCCGCGATACCACGCGAACCGATCCGCGAGCTTCTCGTCCCCGAACCACCACTCGCTGTGGTCGTACGATCCGGCTCGGATCGCGAACTCCGCCTGGGCCTCCGTCGGCAGCACGGGACGCCAGCCGAGCAGCTCCGGGCGTTCGGTGGCGATCATGCGCCAGTGGGCGCGCAACCAGCGGCAGAGCATCTGAGCTGCGAACCAGGACACGTAGGTGGCCGGCAGTCGATCGACCGGCTCGTCGTCGATCGATCCGGTCCATTGGGACAGCTCGTACATGTGCTCGGCGAAGTGCATGCGGTGGGTGGGCCAGAACTGTCGATAGAGCGCGACCGTGATCGGCGTCTCGCCCAACCAATATGGCGACAGCTCGACCGGATGAGATGGCCGCTCGCGCAACTGACCAGCTTCGGAGCCGAGCGTGCAGCGTCCGCCGGGGATTCGGACGAAATAGGCAGCCCAGCTACCCGGCACGGGTGTGCCACACCGTTGTCGCAGCCTACGTCGCAACGCGGCCGAGGCCTTCGACCGTGGCAATGTGCGCAGCACCTCGTCGATCAGGAACAGCTCCCCTGGCTCGTCGGCTGCTCGGATGCGACGGCCCAGCATGCGCAGCCGCTCGTCGGCGTCGACGCCGACACGCCTCTGCGCCAGGTAGATCGGAGCACGCTCGGCGAGGCGCAGCGTCATGCTCTCGTGCAGCTCGGTGCCGCTGCTCGCGCGCGCGACGTCGTCATCCGTCTTCGACGTCGATTGCAGGGCACGTTCGACGAGCCGTGGAGGTGGGGCGTCGGCAGCGGCGATCGCCTCGCGGCCGAGCTCCGGATCGATCCGCAGCAGCTCGCGGCCGAGTTGGCGCCGCCAGACCCGAGCGCGCCCCGCGTGTCCCAGACCGAGCAGCGCGGCCAACGGCTCGACCCAGAACGTCCGACGGTTGCGACGCGCGACGCGCGGACCCTGCTGATAGGCGACCTCCTCCCGGACTCCCGGCTCGTAGACACCCCGCGACGGCAACGCGTAGATCATGATCGCGAGAGTCTGCTTCTTGTTCGCGTGCAGCAGCGCTTCGTCGCGATCCGGCCAGAACGCCGCCCAGTCGTTGTCCGCACGGTAGCTGTCGAGCAACGCCTGCCGGGTGCGTCTGATCTCGTCCTGGTCCGGCTCGAGTCGGATGCGCTCCGGCTGCAGCAGCTCCCGCGGCACGGCGCCGGAGTCGAGCTCGTGGGCCAGCGATCGAGCCGTCAGGATCTCCTGGAAGCTGCGGTGCCAGAAGCGCCACAGCGTGTCGGGCTCGTGGACCCGCGTCGGGTCGGCGCTCGCGTGCGGGCCGAGGATCGCCGTGCGTTGCGCGGCGGCGCGCAGGAACGCGGTCGGATCTGCCGGCAGGCCGGCGGCGGCGAGGCGCTCGATGACTCGGTCGCTGTGCTCGTCGAGCCAGCGCTGGAGATCGCCGAAGCGCGCGTCGATGCACGTCGCGTCGGTCATGCGACGCGCGACCACGGCGAGCACGTCGAGCACGGCGGCGACGCGGGCGCGCGACGTCGCGTCGTCCGGCGATCGCGTCACCAGCGGCCGCGGCCCGGCGTCGCCGAGCTCCACGTCGAGCGCGGGGCCGTGGTGCTGGTCGAGGCACAGGTGCGCGAACACCTCCTCGAAGAACGCGGCGCGACTGTCGCCCGGTTCGCGGCCGCGCAGCAGCAGCTCGCCGAGCAGCGTGACGAACAGCGGGACCCGGCCGAGCTCGCGCCAGCCGCGCACGCCGTGCTGGAAGCGGGCCACCCAGTGCCTCGCGATCTCCTCGGCCCGCGACCCATCGCTGCCGCCGGCGATCAGCACGTTGCGCAGCAGCCGGTGCGCGCGCGGCGGGTCGAGCGGTCGGATGTCGACGTCGGCACAGCCCTTCAGCCGGCCGGTGAAGCGGTAGCGCCGCGTCGTCACCACGAGCGTGCTGCCGCGCCAGCGCTCGAGGAGCTCGGGCAGACGTCGTTGCTGCAGCTCGGTGCGGGCCTGGTCGTCGAGCTCGTCGAGCCCGTCCAGCAACACGAGCAGCCGCCCGTCCCGGCCCAGCCGATCGAGCTCTCCCGCGAGCGCCTCGCGCTCGTCCGGCGGGCATTCGGTGTGCGCCGCGTGCTCGGCGAGCGACGGCGCGCCGGCCGCGCTGCCACCCGGCCCGAGCCACACCGCGAGCGGCGCGTAGAGCGGCACCCGCGTGCGGCCCGGATCCATGGCGAGCCGCCGCGCCTGCATCCGCAGCGCGGTCGACTTGCCCGCTCCCGGTCCGCCACCGAGCAGGAAGCGCCGCCGCTCGGGTGGCAGCTCGTATTCGACGAGCTGCGCGAAGCTGCACCCGGGCGGGAGCTGGAGGCGCGGTCGCTGGTCGTCGTCGTCCGCGCGCTCGTCGATGTGCTCCTCGACGTAGATGTCGGCGAGCCCGCCGGCCGGGAACCGGTCGAAGAAGCGCCCCTCGAACGCGTCGAGGCGTGCCGCCAGCGCGGCGCAGTAGCGCTCGACGACCATGCGCGGCTCGTCGGCGAACGCGAGTTCGAAGTCGTCGCGCGACCAGTGCTGCGGCATCCAGGCGAGCGCCCCGCCGATCGCGTCGTCGTGCAGCGCACCGCGCGCAGCGGCGACGGCAGCCGCGAAGCGACCGTGCTCGCCGAGCGCGCCGTAGAACGCGCGCGACCACACCGCGCTGACCTCGGGTGGCACGCGCCCCGCCATCGTGACGACGTGCTGCACGCCGCCGTCGCGCAGCAGCCGTTCCGTCGCCGCCTCGCGCGTGTCGCACGCGTGCAGCAATGCGGCGCGCACACCCCCGGCGCGGATCTGCCCGACCAGCGCGGCGAGCGGGACCCGCTCCGGGAACGGCGAGTCGGCGACCTCCAGGAGCAGCGCTTCGCTGCCGCCCGGCCCGACGTCGTCGGCCGCACCGTGGCCGACGTAGTGCAACAGCGCGAACCGGCCGCTCGCCAGCAGCCGGCCGAGGTCCGCCGCCGCGCGCCCGGCGCGCAGCGGATGGTCGATCCGCAGCGGGTCGCGGCCCTCGCGGCGCAGGCCGCGGGCGCCGTCCGGGCGGCCGGCGCAGACCTCGACCTCGAAGCCGCCCGCGACGAGCGCATCGTGAACCGCGACGATGCTCGCATCGGCGTGCGCCGGTCGGCTCCGGCGACCGCCGCGCCGCTGCGTGCTCGCGCCGATCAGCAGCAGCGCGCGCCGGGGCGCCACGCCACGGCGCAGCTCCGCAGCGGTCGGCAGCGCGCAGCTCCCCGGCGTCGCGTCGGGCGCATCGGGGAGCTGGCGCACGATCTCCCACTGGCGGCGCGCGGCGAGCTCGTCGCCCGCGAAGCGCAGTCGCTCCCAGGGCAGCGCGGTGGCGTCACCCTGCGCCTGCACGACGAGGCGCAGCCGGCCGTCGTTCCGCACCTCGGCGCTCAGTCGGTCGCGGACGTGGGCCGGGAGCAGCGCGGAGCCGAGCGCGTCGCACAGCGCGTGGAAGGCCTCGCTCGGCTCGGTCTTCGCGCGCGGCCGCCATCTGCGGAGCCTGGCGAGTCGATCGCGCCGACCCGGGAGCAGCGTCGCCGGATCGCGTCGCACCGCGCCGATGCAGGCGAGCGCCGCGGGGTCGACCGCGAGCTCAGGCCGAGCGCTCCGGCCGTCGCCGGCGGGCGGCGCCACGATGCACCAGGTCCGGCGCATGCCGTCGTCGACCAGCTCGCGAAGCTCGACCGCGAACCGCGTCGGATCGGTCGTCGGCAGCACGGTCAATCGGTATTCGGACACGGGGCTCGCGCGCGGCTCGGGGGGCCGCAGTGTGCCGTCGGGCCGCTTGCGCGTCACCCCGGGATCACGCCGGTTCCGGCGCGCGCCCGTGGCGGGGGAGCGCGCGGCGGCTAGCATCCCGATTTCGTGAGGTGCGCGGCGATTCCACCTGCCCGTGCGACATGCGTGGAGGGCTTCGGGGGTTGTCTGTCTGCGGGCACCCTGCGGGGGCCGGCATCACCCGAACCTGGAAGAGGCAGGCATGAACGAGCAGGTTGGTCAGATCCCGGAGACCCCGGCAGGCGACGCGGGCGGCGCGTTCGAGCGGTTCTTCGACGAGCACGACGACTGGCTGCGCGGCCGCTTCGCCCGCTTCTCGCCGGACCGCCGGGACCGGCGCTGCGCCGAGGTGTGGTTCCGGCTCACGCGCCGTTGGTTGAACCTGGGCGGCCCCGGAGACCCGCGCTCGGACGCCGTGTTGACGCGCGAGTATCTGGCGACGATCGCGCGCCAGGTGGCGATCGCTCCCGAGGAGCGCGAGCTGCTGCTGATCCCCGAGGAGCTGGAGGACGCCCAGCCCGATCCGGGCGACTCCGCGGTCGACCTGCTGGCCGAAGCGGACCGGCGGAGCGAGCTGCGTCACACGCTGCAGCAGCTCCGTGGCGTCGTCACGCCGGACCAGTGGGCGCCGTTGGTCCTGACCACGGTCTACGAGCGCTCGCAGCGCGAGGCGTCGTCGATCCTGCTGACCAGCGAGAACGCGATCGCATCGCGCATCAAGCGCGCGCGGGAGCGCCTGATCGGGCAGCTGCCGAGCCTCGGCCACTACGGCGACGACCGCGAGCTGCTGCGCGCGGTGGTCTACCGCGAGGACGGCGGGCGCATCGACGCACCGATCGCGCCGCGGCCGCTGCCGGTGCTCGGCGAGGACGGCAAGGTCGCGCTCCGCATGGCGGCGCTGCCGGACGTCGACCCACGCCGCTTCGCCACGATCCTGCACGTGACGCGGCAGAACGGTGAGATCGTCGCGTCGCTGCCGACCGTCGCGCACCTGAGCGCATCGACGCCCGCGGTGTGGGAGCTGCAGGCGACCCCCGCGTTCCGGCGCCGCGACGAGCCGAAGCCGGGTGACGAGATCGCGTCCTGCTTCCTGTTCGAGAGCGATTGGCTGCTGCTGGCGTGAGCGCTGCGCGTCCGCTCAGCTCCGGACCAGCCGATTGACGCCGTGGATCAGGAACGACGCGAGGAGCCAGCCGCCGAGGATGTGGAGCCACATCCATGCGCGCACCCAGCCGACCGGCTGCCAGGCGCGCTCCTGCCCGAGCTCGACGAACGGCAGCAATGCGTCGGCCGCGAACGCGGGCGCATAGAACACCGTGTACTCCGGGAGGTTCTCGGCGCCGGTCGAGTCCGGCGGGAGCGTCAGATCGCGGTAGCCGCGCTCCTGGTCCGGCGGGAAGCGTCGCGTCTCCAGCGTCGACGTCAGCGCCGGGCGGTAGGCGGCGTAGACCCAGGGCTCGGTGGGAACGAACTTCGCGTGGTTCCAGCCGTACCAGAACACGAAGGTGCTGGCGATCCAGAGACCGATCATGATCAGCGCCGCGCGGCCTGGTCGGTACCCGTAGGCGACGATCGGTCCGTAGATGGCCGCGGCCAGGAGGCCCACGAACCGGGCGCGCGGGGACGCCGAGTTCCGCATGGTCCGGAATCGCAATTGCTCGCCGCGGATCAGCAGTCTGGTCGCCGCGCCGTCGTCTCCGGACTCGCGCTGTCGTGCGGCCACGGTTCGGAACGGCTCCACCGAGAACGGCGCGTGCCGCGCGGCCGCGCGCTCCGTGCCGAGCTCGACCCAGCGCTGCCTCAGGTCGCCTCGGGACATCGGCGAGCCGTGCGCGAAGCCGCCGATCCGGACGCCGTCGAGATGGACGCCGGCGCGGGGCGTCGCCGTCGTCAGCCCCCAGTTCTCCGGATGGTCGGCGAGGACACCGACGTACGCGTGCTCGAATCGTGCATCGCCCTGGATGGAGGTGGGTCGGACGGCGCGCTCGGTCGTGCCGTAGAGGTCGAGAACTCCTTCGATGTGGGCGTGGCGCAGATCGAGCGTCGGCACGCCGTCCTCGCCGATGAGGTCCGGTGGGGACACGCGGCAGCCGTAGATCTCGACATCGCCGGCGATCCTCGCCGATCGCAGGCCGACGAGTTCGAGATCGAGCCACCGCAGCGTCACGACCCCGTCGACCCGCAGGTCGGCGGCCGACAGCCGCAGTCTGCGCGATCCCGGCCGGTGGTCCGGGAGCGGTCCAGTCGGAGTGCGCAACAGCTTCGGCTCGATCCTCAACCCACCTGCGAGATGGGCCTTCTCGAGCACCAGCTCGGCCACCGGCGTCACGGACGAGTCCGATGGGCGATCCCAGGTGATCAGGACCGGCCCGCTCACCTCGGCCTCGTGCATGTCGATGCCGAACGCTTCGGTCTGCCGGAGCGGATCGGAATGGACGCGCAGCATCCCACGAACGGTGACTCGCTGCAGGTTCAGTCCGCGGTGGATCTGCACGCCGTCGATGAGCACGTCGCTCGACGACTCCATGCGCACGGCGTCCAGCGCTCGCCGGGAGCTGGTCGATGCGGAGTCATCGTGCGGGAGCGGGAACAGCGCGCCGCCCGCGAGGCGCAGCCCCGACAGCCTCGCTGCCGCCAGCCGAATGCCCGCGAAGAACTGGCAATCGGTGAACGAGAGGGGCACGTCCACCGCACTCCCTGCAAGGTCGATCACGGCGTCGAAGATCGCCCCGCGGATGCGGAGCGGTGTCCTCGAGCACAGCGCGCGCGCCGGACCGTAGGTCAATAGCCACCGGAGCAGCGTCTCGGAGACGTGGCTCTCCACGACCGACAGCGGTGACAGATCGGCCTCACCGCCGGTCTCGGCAGCCTGCACGAGCCGCTCGTCGGCGCGGCTCCTCACCATGCCCATGGTTCGGGCGAGCTCGAGCAGCGGGGATCGGTCCATCGCTCCGTCCGCGGTTGAGGGCGCGTGGTGACGTCCGCACCCGAGGGTTCCGTTCCCCGTGCCGCACGCCGACCGTCAGGCTCGGGATCAGAGCGTTCGCCGCATTCCCGCACAACGCGTCGACACGGTTCATCGGTCGGTCGTTCGACAGGTGCCGGGTCGCGACGAGGTTCCGGATTGCGTGGACGTCACACGTCGTGACGACCTGGTTGGGACCACCGAAGAGGAGGAACCGTGATCTCGAACACCGGTACCGAGCAGGCCCCGCGCCTGCATGACCGTCGCGCGACCGTGCGCGAGTCGACCCGTCCGCATTCCGACGCGCCGCCCGCGCGTCTCGACCCGGACATCCTGGAGCAGATCGTCGAGGCCGTGCTGCGCCGGGTGGCGGAGCGCGCGCGCGCGACCGCTCGGGTCGTCGAGTATCGGAGCGACTGAGCCCGGGACCGGGCAGCCCGCGGTGCGCCGGCGTCGCGCGATGGCAGGCGCGACGTCAGGCGCACGGCGGGCAGCTCGCCTGCGCCACGCGCCACGCCGCGGCCGTGAGCGCGGCGGCCAGCAACCACTGGACGAGCACGGCGATGGTCCGGCTGCACGCGAAGCCGTTGGCGATGCGATCGATGTGTGCCATGCCGATGAGAACGCCGCGATGCGGACGGCCCTGTCGGATGCGAGCCACACCTGGCGCCGCGGGCCGTGACACCGGTACCGCCCGACGAGCGGGGCGCGGCGCCTGCGACAGATCCCGCGCCGCCGCGCGGTTCGGGTCGCGAGGGGCCGCTGCGGTGGCGGCCCACGGTCTCGAGACAGCGACCCGAACTCCATGGACTCCGACTTCATCGATCCGATCGCCCGACCCGGCGCGGTCGAGGTTCGCGGACTGACGATCCGCTACGGCCGCACCGAGGTCCTCGGCCGCACCAGCTTCGACCTCCGCCCGGGCGAGCTGACGACCCTCGAGGGGCCGTCCGGTGTCGGCAAGTCCTCGTTGCTGGATGCCCTCGCCGGTCAGTCGCGCGCGGCCCGCGGCGGCGTGTGGATCCGTGACCACGGCGGTCGGATGGTGTCCGACCCCGCCGACCGGCATCTCCTCGCCAGCCGCGTGTTCCAGACCGGCAACCTGATCGGCACGCTCAGCGTGCGCGACAACGTCGCATTGCGCGTGACGCTCGGGGATCTGCGCGACCGGCTCGTCGATGCCGATGCGCTGGCGGTGGTGATCGAGCACGTGCTGGCGGAGCTCGGGCTCGCCGGCCTCGGTGAGCGGCGGCCGGGTCAGCTCTCGGGCGGCCAGGTGCAGCGCGTCGCGATCGCGCGCGGGCTCGTCGAGCCGGCGCCCTTGCTGCTCGTCGACGAGCCGACCGCGAACCTCGACCGCGCGAACGCGATGTGCGTCATCGACGCACTGCAGTGTGCCGCGCACGAGTTCGGGCGCACCGTCGTCGTGGCGAGCCACGACGTCGAGCTGCTCGGCGTCGCCGACCGGCGGCTGGCGATCCACGGGCGCACGCTGCGCGACGTGACGCGCGCGGCCGCGGAGGAGCTGCTCGCATGATCGCCAGGCGCAGAGCGATGGGGCGGCGCGAGGTCGTGCGTGATCTGCAGCAGCGGGCTGCGGCGCGCGACAGCTCGTCGCGTCGCAGGAAGCGTCGGGGCGCCTCGGCGTCGGACGGCGCGGTCCGGAACGGCGATCCGACCGGCGAGGAGGAGACGCACAGCGCGCCGGCTGACGGAGTTCCGGCGTTCGATGGTCCCTGGTCCGACGAGCCGGCGCGGTACCGCGCCGACCGCGACGCTGCACTCGATACGGACCCCATGCGCCGAGCGTCGTGGGACGACGGCGCGCCCGGCGATGACGGCCGCCACCGGCTGCGCGCGCCGTTCGATCCGAGCCGGGTGGCCGGACGGCGGCCCGGGCTCCTCGGTGTCATCGCGCGATTCGCGTGGCGTGATCTCCGGCACCGCGCGTTGGTCCCGGCCGCGACCAGCTTCGCGATCGCCGCGTGCTGCATGCTGCTGCTGACGCTCGGCGACGTCGCGAGCCGGCTGTTCGGGCACCAGCAGCGGACCCTCGCCGCGCTCGCGCCGACGCGGATCGTGGCCCTGGCCGACATCGCCGACCCGTCCCAGCGCCTGACCCCGCGGACGATGCGCGACATCGCGGCGCTCCCCGGCGTGGCGGCGGTCGTGCCGCGCTACGAGCGCCGCGTGCAGGTGCGGCTCGGCACCGGCGACGAGCAGACGCTCCCCGCGGACGGCTCGCTGCCCGGCGATCCGGACCACGCGCCGGCGCAGCTCGCGTGGGGCTCCGGATTCCTCGACTCGCGCGACCCGGGAGCGATCCTGCCCCGCTCCCTGCTGCAGAAGCTCGGCGGCGAGCTGACCGCGGCGGGGCCGCGGCCCGCGGTGCTCATGGTGCGCTGGTCGCGCGTCGATCGCGATGGGCTGACCCATCACGTCGATCGGGAGTTTCCGGTCGTCGGCATCACCGCCGGCGGCGACTTCCCGTTCCCACGGGTGCGCCTGCCGATGGTCGTCGTGCAGCGCGCGGACCTGTGGTCGCGCGGTTTCCTCGACGACTGGAACGGGGAGCTGCAGGCGCCCCAAGGCGCCGGCCGCGCCTGGCGCGCGCTGCCGTTGCCGGCCGCGCTGAGCGTGCACGCCGCGACGCTCGACGACGTCGAGCCGCTCGCCGCGACCCTGCAGCGCCGGTTCGGTTTCGATGTGCGCAGCCAGTCGGACAGCGTGCGGACGGTGCGCGAGACCGCCGGCGCATTGACGAGCTTCGTCGGTGGCCTCGTCGTGCCGGTGGCGACCGTCGTGGGTCTGCTCATCCTGATCCTGCAGGCCGTCACGCTGTTCGCCCGGCGCGACGAGCTGCACCTGCTGCAGGTCCTCGGCGTTCCCCGCTGTCGTATCGCGTTCGGCATCCACGGCCTCCAGGGCCTCCTGGTCGGCACGACCGGACTCGGCGCGGCGCTGCTCGCCTTCCTGGTGCTGTCCGCCGCGATCCGCGATGCGATCAGCGGCGTGTTCAGCGTGCCGGCCGACGCCATTGCAGGTGGGCCGGTCTTCGCGGCGCCCTGGCTGATCGTCCTGTGCGCAGGTCTGTCCCTGACCCTGTCGGCACTGGGCAGCATCCTGCCCGCCTGGCTCACGCTGTGGCGGATGCGCGGCCGCGTGCTCGAGGATTGACCCTCGCACGACAGATCGGGCGGGCGGCGCCGGTTCGGAGTTCGGCGCGGGCGCACGTCGCGCTCGCCGAACCCCGAATCCCCGAACGTCATGGCTCGATCCCGGATCGTCGCGGCGCTGCTGTCCCTGGTGGTGCTGCTGTTTCTGCTCGTGTCCGGCTGCGGCGAGCAGTCGAGTGCCGCGGCCGAATCGCAGGCAGCCGAGGTCCTCGGCGCGGCGCTCCGTGCGAGCGCTTCACCGGCGGCCAGCGCGGCCCCGGGCCGTCTGTCGGCCGACGCCGAGGCGGTCCCACTGCCGCAGTGCCTCCGCACCGAGCTCGGCACCGCGCTGATGGCCGTCGTGCACACGGCGGACGCCCGGCCGACGGCACGGCCGGACGGTGGCGAGACGTCGCGCGCGCTCGCGCGCTGGATGCCGCCCTACTTCGTGCACGACGTGTCGCCGCCAGCGGCGCGCGAGCGGGCGCAGCGCGGCGATCCGACCGGCGCGCGCGCCTTCCTGCTCGGCGAGACGCCCCACGCGACGTCGATCGTCGGCTGGGTTCCGGCCGACGCGTGCCTGCTGCTGATGCGGCCGATCAGCTGCCAGCTGACGCGCGGCCGCCTGGACGTCTATGCGAGCCTGGACGACGTGCGCGACGTGCTCGCGGCGCAAGCCGAGCGACGGGCGCCCCGCGCCCGGCCGTTCGCGCGTTCGCGTCCGGAAGCGGTGGCCGGCATCCCGTGGCCGATCGAGGTCGTCGAGGCGCGGGTCGGCGAGCGCAGCGTCGACGTCTACCGGATCCACTTCCTCGGCGCGGCGAGCAGCGCGTTCGCCGGGGCCCCGAACGAGGGGTCGGCGGACGACGGACCGGCGGGCGCCGCGGCAGAGCGCGCGCCGCTGTCGGACGAGGAGCTGCAGCGCGTCGAGTCGCAGCTGCGCGTGCAGGCGATGGTCGTCTGCGACGTCACCGGCAGCATGCAGCCGTATTGGGAGCAGGTGAAGAGCTTCCTGCAGGGCGAGCTCGCGCGTGGTCTCGCCGAGCTCGGCGTCGAAGTCGAGCTCGGGCTGGTCGTGTTCCGGGATGTCGAGGACGCGAAACAGTCCTTCGAGCGGCGCATGTTCGACCTGCGTACCGGCGTCGGCGACTTCGTCGAGGAGCTCGGGCGGATCGAGGTCACCGGCGGCGGCGACGATCCCGAGGCGACGCTGCGCGCGATCGATCTCGCGCTGGCTCGCGGGTCCTGGTCGAGCTCGGCCCTGACGAAGCGGCTGATGTTCGTCGTCTCGGACGCACCCGCGCACGAGAACCAGGGCGTGTCGATCGCGGCGGTCGTCGAGCGCGCGACGTCGCTCGGCATCCGCATCCACGGCCTGGTCGTCGGCAATCGTGGCGGAGCGCAGCGCGAGCTGCAGCGCCGCCAGTACGATCAGCTCGCGACCGGCAGCGGCGGCACGTCTCGCGATCTGGAGCAGATCGGTGAGCTGCTCGAGGCGCTGCGGACCGAGCTCGGCTCCACGCGCCGGGATCAGGCCGACACGCGGACCGTGCTGCGTGCGACCAACGCGGGAGCCAGCGAGGAGGAGGTCGCGCGGCGCTACGGCCTGTCGATCGCGAGAGTGCGCTCGATCCTCGAGTTCCTGTCGGATGCCGGTGTCGGTGTCCCGCGTTCGACCGAGCCGCGCCTCGCCTGTGGCTACGTGCTGCCGGCCTCGGCGGATCACGCGCTCGAGAAGCGGGTGATCACGACGCGGCACGCGATGCGGACGCTGGAGTTCCTGCTCGAATGCGTGGTGCAGGACTACGACCCGACGACCGAGTACCAGCGGATCGGTGAGTTCCTCGTGCCGGCGTTGCGCTGCACCCGCGTCGTCAGCCAGGCCGAGCAGCCGATCGATCTGTATTGCCGTGTGCGTGGTATCCCGCTGCGCAAGGACGGCGAGATCCTCGCCATCTCGCCGCTCGGCATTGCGCAGATGGCCGCCTCGGAGCGGGCGCGTCGTCGGAGCCAGCTGCAGAACGTGGTGCTCCCGCAGATCACGCGGATCCTGCACGACGATCAGTACTGGCCGTTCGAGAACTCGGCGGGTCAGTGGGGCTTCGCCCCGGAGCACGCACTTCCCTGACTCCACGGCCGCGGTCATGCCGAGCGTGCCGAGGGCGACCGCGAGCCGAAGCGGCGCCCTCGGCTATCCTGATCCGATGCGCAACGTCAGTCTGGCCGTCGCGGTGTCCGCGCTGCTCTGCGTCGCCGCGATCCACCCGAACCTCGACGCCCAGCAGCGGACGGCGGCGAAGCTCGACGCCGATCTGCTCGGTGGCGGGGGGCGGCGTGCGCCCGTGTTCGTGCGGATGGCGCAGCAGCTGTTCCCGGACGGTGCGGCGTTCGAGGCGTTCGTGGCGGAGCGCGGGGGTGCGCCGCGCGGCGAGGTGCGGGGGTGGGTGCTCGGGAGGTTGCGGGAGCTGGCGGCGGGGTCGTGGGCCGAGGTCGAGGAGCCCGTCGGGAAGCTGGTGGCGGAGGGGCACGTCGCGGACGTGCGGCGGTTCTGGATCGTCAACGGGTTCGCGTGCGAGGCGGACGCGGCGGCGTGCGAGGCGCTCGCGGCGCTGCCGGCGGTGGCGTTCGTGCACCGGCAGCGGCAGCCGGGGCGCGTCGCGCAGCAGCAGGTGGTCGAGCGGAGCGAGGCGTTCCGCGAGGAAGGACGTCGTCAGCTCGCGCGTGCGCTCGGCGTCCTGGCGACGCAGGGCGAGGAGCCGGTGTTCGATCCGGAGCGGGTCGAGGTGGCGTGGAACCTGGACGCGGTGCACGCGCCCGCGGCGTGGCGGGCCGGGGCGACCGGGCGGGGCGTCGTCGTCGCGGTGCTCGACACCGGATCGATCGTCACGCCACCGCTCGCGGGCGCATTGTGGCGCAATCCGCGCGAGGAGCAGAACGGCGAGGACGACGACGGCGACGGGCGGGTCGACGACCTGGTCGGCTGGGACTGCGAGGGCGAGACGCCCTACTGCGTGGGTGACGGGCCGCGCTCGCACGGCTCGATGTGCGCGGGGATCATCGCGGGACGCGAGTGGGGGGACCCGGCGTTCGTGTCCGGCGTCGCGCCACGGGCCCGGCTGATGATGCTGCGCGGCATGGGACGGCTGAGCGCCTACGAGTACGTCGCCGAGCACGGCGCCGACGTGCTGTCGATGAGCTACATGTGGGTCGGTGTCGAGCTGGGGAGCTACCGCGGGGTGTTCCGCACCGCGCACGAGCACCTCGAAGCCTGCGGGGTGGTTTCGGTCGGCGGCGCCGGCAACTACGGCCAGAACCAGCCGGCCGGCGCGCAGATCGCGCTGCCCAAGGACATCCCCTGCGTGCTCGCCGTGGCCGGCGTGCTCGCCGACGGCGCGGTGCCGCCGTTCAGCAGCCGCGGGCCCTGCCGTTGGGACGACGTGCCGTTCTTCATGGACCACGGCGCGGACGATCCGCTGCAGAAGCCGGACGTCACCGCGTGCAGCGGCGGCTTCCCGGTCTGGCACTGGCAGCGGTTCCCGGGCCGGAAAGTGGAGCTGGTCCGCGCCCTCGACGACGAGGTCGGCCTGATCGTCGGCCCGCGCGGCAACTCGTTCGCGGGCCCGCACGCCGCCGGCGTCGCCGCGCTGGTGCTGTCGGTGGCGCCCGAGCTGACGCCGTGGCGCGTCCGCGCGCTCCTGACGTCGACCTGCGCCGACCTCGGTGAGCCGGGCCGCGACCTCGTCACCGGCGCCGGCATGCTGCAGGCGGACCGCGCCGTCGCCGCCGCGCGCGCGGCGGTCGCGCGGCGCGAGTGAGGCTGGCGGCCGCCACCGCTGTCACGCGAACCGGTCGCGCAGCTCCCGCGCGGCGGCGACCATCGCGCGCAGCTTCGCGACCGCGTGCGACTCCTCGTTGACGCAGCGGTTGGCGAAGCAGCCGAAGCCGCAGTCGGGGTTCAGGAACAGCTGGTCGGGCCGGTAGTAGCGCAGCGCTTCCTCGGCGCGGGCGACGATCGCTGCGGGTGATTCGGCGACGTCGGTGCGCGGATTGACGCAGCCGAGGCCCAGCTCGCGGTCGTGGAGCGCCTCGCCGACGATCCGGAGCTCGCCGGCGCGCGGGGTCGCGTATTCGAGCACGAACTGGCTGACGCGCATCGCGCGGAACGCGGGCAGCAGCGCGTGGTAGTCGCCGGTGAGCAGCACGTCCTCCTGCCGGCTCCAGTTGCCGCGGCACACGTGCACGCCGGTGCGCACACCATCGACGCCGTCGACGACGCGATTCAGCAGCGCCGCCGCGTAGTCGAGCTCGGCACCCGCATCACGGCGGGTGGCCAGGGTCGCTCACATGAATGTTCGTCGGTCGCAGTCCTCGCTCATGACGATCTCGGTCAGCACCGGCTCGTCGAACTGCACGAACGCCGCGCCCTGGTCGCGCAGCTCGATCAGCTCGTCGCGCAGGATGCGCACGACGTCCTCGCCCATCTCGGTCTTGTCGGCGTAGCCGGCCCGCGAGTGCCGACCGACCCACATCGAGCGCGTCAGCAGGTAGGGGCCCGGCAGCGTCACCTTGACCGGCTTGTCGGTGAGCTGCTGCACGAACCGCAGCTCCTCGACCGCGAGCGGCTCCCGGCGCGCCAGCTTGCCGACGCAGGTCGGGTTGCGGATCGCCGACGCCGGCACGTCGAGAGTCGACAGCATCTCCTCGAACGACGCCTTGTCCTCGACCGTGTCGAGCAGCTCGGCGAGCGACATCAGCCGCGTGCCGTCGAGCTTGTCGGTGACGAACGAGTAGAAGTTGTCGCGGCGGTGCTCGCCGTCGACGACGACGTCGACGCCGGCGTCGAGCTGGTGCTGCACGCAGCGGCGCACCTCGCTGTCCGCGATCCGCTCGAACTCGGCGCGGCCGATGCGACCCTGCTGCTTGTCGCGCAATGCACGCAGCAGCTCGCGCGAGCGGGGCCAGCTGCCGACCTGGGTGACGGTGAACATGGTCTGCGTCGTGCCTCGTCGAATGGACAGGAAGCGAGCGGGTCACACGATCGCGAGGCGCGCCGACAGGGCGCAGGCCTTGGCGAGCGTGGCGGCGAGCGGCGAGCGGCGGACGGTGTCGTCGAACACCGCGCGCACGCGCGCCTCGTCGTCGAAGGTGGAGGCGAACAGCTTGACGTCGATCGCCGCGAAGCCGGGGTCGCCGTCGCCGAGACCGACCGTGGCCAGCGCGTCGTGCAGGCGGCCGCGTACGGTCAGCTCCACGTCGTCGATCTGCAGCCCGGCGCGCGAGCACGCGGTCGCGAAGCCGGTGGCGAGGTCGGCGCCCAGCGCGCCGAGCGCTGCCTCGACCGCGGACGGATGGGCGTCCTTCTCCTCGAAGCTCACCGGCTGCCCGAGGTCCCATTGGAAGTTCCGGCAGTAGACCGTGCTCCGCAGGTGACCGGATGCGCGCGCGCGGAGTCGCCACTCGTACTGACGCGCACGCTCCTCGTCCTGCTGGAGCGCCGCGGCCTCGTGGGCCGCGTCGGCGCCGGTGCCGCGACGGACGAAGAACCGGCGCTGCCGCGGCAGCTCGCCGGGCAGCGTGCCGAGGTAGGTGTGGCCGACCATGCGGCACCAGGGCGGCAGATCGTCGGCGACGGTCGCCTCGACGCTGCGCATCTCGAGGACGTCGCCCTCGGGTACGCGCAGCATGTGCTGGCGGATCAACAGCACGAGACCCGACCCGCAATCGAGGTCGCCACCGTCGAACACCGCGGCGGGCGTCAGCGCACGCAGCTCGGCCTCCGACCGGATCGCTGGGTCCGCCACGTCAGTACCCGACGCAGGGGGAGCCGTTCGACAGCCACTCGACGAGCGCCGCGCCGCCTGCGGGCGACGCGCCCTCGACGAGCCGGTCCTCGGTCACGCCGCGCTTCTTCATGCACGGCGAGCAGACGAGGATCTTCCCGCCGTTGGCGACGAACTTCTGGACGAGCTCCTTGAGCGGCGCGAACGGCTGGCCCTCGTCGATCTTGTCGACCTCGCCTTCGACGGCGGCCCAGATGCCGTCGGCGCTGAGGAACACCAGGGTGTCCTTGTCGCTACCGAGCGCCGCATTGGCGACGACGAAGCCGACGGTGGCCTTGTCGCCATTGGTCTTGGATTCGGTGATCGTGACGCAGAACGTGTTGCTCATGGGGTCGTCTCTCGGGGTCGGGGTTCGTCACGCTTCCGCACGAGGAAGAACGGCGGCACGGCTTCGAGCAGTCGATGTCCCGTCAGCCGGCACCACGCGGGGATCTCGAGCGGCGCGCCGGCGTCCCGGCTCGCGATCATCAGCACCGCTCGCGGTGGCAGCTGCGCCATCACCTGCTTCAGGTCGATGATGAAGTCACCGCAACCGCGATCGACCGAGTCGTAGACCTCGTCGAAGTCCCAGTGCGCAGGGTAGGCGCGCGCCGGGAGTCGAGGCTCGGGCTCGGCAGCCAAGTCGTTGGGTTCCTCGGCGGAATCGTCCTGTGCGAAGTCGGCTGCAGTCCGACCCGCGCGCCGGCCGCCAGTCCCCGGCGGGGACCGCAGGCCGACGGAGCGCACGGCTCGTCAACGTCCACGGTTCGCCAGCCGGACCCGGGCGGCGTCCAGGCGGCGGATTCAGGTGAAGCCGTGGGGGAGTACCATCGCTCGCTGTTCGCGGCGCACGCCGCGAACGAGGTCGGAAGGAGACTGGTCCGCCAGCTCGGAATCAACCCGGGGAGGTCCCCGGGGTCCTCGGCTAGGAATCGACGGCGGCACCGATGCCGTGCTTCGTTCGACCCGCAAGGTCACCGTAGCTGCCAGCGCAACCACCTTTCGCTCGACCGCGGACGGCCGGGTGTCTCGCGACCGCTTTCTTGCGACCCAGGGGCTTGGCGAATCCGCGTCGTTCGCTAGCTTGGCCCTGTCGCGCAGTGGACTCCGCGGTCCCTGTGTTCTCCCTGGTGGTGACAAGCCACGGGGGGCCGCGGACCGGTCCCCGCCGCGCTCGTTCCCTCACGTTCCTTTCGAGACAGCCATGCACAAGGCCCTCTCTCTGCTCATCGCCGGCGCGTTCGGCGCAACTCTCCCCGCTCAGATCACCGATCCCTGCGGCCCCGCCGTCGTCGGGGCGCCCGCCGCGTTCACGGACTTCACCGCCGCGAATTTCGGCGCGACCGAGGTCGGCCAGGTCAACCTCGTCGCGACGGGCGGTGGCAACTTCGCCGGCACGGCGACCATCAAGAAGACCGGCGCCACCGACTGGGACATCATCACGTTCACGTGGGCCGGCCCCGGCAACGCGCCGGTGACCAACACCGATGCCGACGCTCTGAACGGCACGACCGACGAGTTCCAGGGCAGCCTGAACCTGACGCGGACCGCGATCGTGATGGACACCGGCTCCACCAATCCGTGGGGCGCCGGTGCCGCGATCATCGCGACGCGTGCGGGCACCAGCGGTCCGTTCTCGAACGCGATCCCGATGGCGGGCGTGCCGACCGGCTACATCGACCCGCACCTGGGCACGATCGGTGGCCGGGACGTGATCTTCTGGGCGGACGTCGGCACCGGCATCAAGGTCGGCGACATCGACACCAACCCGAGCTCGGGGAGCTACGGTGTCGTCACCAACGTGCGTGACGCGGTGCTGCCGAGGACCCAGCAGTCGGGCTTCAACTTCCTCCACTCGCCGTCGACGCAGCGGGACTCGACCAACGAGTCCGTGGCCATCTACTGCTCGAGCTACGCGGCCAGCACCGGCTCGGACAGCGTCTACCAGAGCACGCCGGACGTCACCCTGTTCCCGTCGGCATCTCTGACCTTCCGGCTCCAGTCGTACGTCGTCTACGACGACGGCACCAACTGGGACGCGAACCCGGCGGTCATCCGTGGCAGCGCGATCTACGCCAAGGCCACCTCGGTCTACACCGACCCGCTCCGCATCAACACCGTGACGCTCAGCTCGGCCAGTCTGCCGGCCTTCACGGCGGGCACCGCGCGCCACGTGATGATGTTCCCGTATCAGTCGACGAGCGGTGGGAACACCGTCCTGACGGCGCTGAACCTCGGGATCAGCGTGCTGCCGAACCCCATCGATCCGAACTCGATCGGCTTCGTCGGCTTCGGCTTCCTGTGCGTCGCGCCGGTCGTCGGCCTGACCACGGGCCCGGCGACCAACGACGAGCTCGTCGTCAACATCCCGGTGCCCGCCGGCATCCAGCAGGGCGTGCTGCTCGCGCAGGGCATCGGCGTGAACATCACGAACGGTCAGGTCTTCCTGTCGAACGTCGCGGTTCTCGAGCTGCGCTGAACCGCGCGCTCTCGTGAGCGATCCGCGGCCGAGGCGCGAGACGAGCGCGGGACGATCCGTTCCGCGTTCGGCTGCGCAGCCCGCCGCGCGGTGCCGCACTGCACGGCTCCGTCGAAGCTCCGGGCGTCTCGATCTCGCCCGCGCGCGGAGATCCGCGCTGCTGCCGGCGGGATCGCTCCAACCGGCTCGCTGACGCGCGCGATCCCGAGGCGGGACCGGGCGAAACGATCGCTCGCGTCGCGCGTTGGCGCTCCCGGGTCGCGCGGGATCCGCGTGACCCGCTGTCTGCCCCAGCCCTGCCTGCTCCACACTGGGGCCGGGTCCGATGGACTGCCGGCCCCGGTTCAAGCTGCGTTCCGATTCCCCTCTGGGGTGTGCCCATGCTCTCTCGACTGCTCCTCCCGCTCGTCTGCTGCGGCGCCGTCGCCGCGCAGGACCCGATCGACGCGTTGCACTACCGACTCGAGATCGAGATCGTGTTCGCGACGCAGACGATCCAGGCGACCAATCACTGCACGTTCCGCTGCGACGTGCCGCTCCTGACGACGATCGATCTCGACCTCGTGTCCGCGTTGAACGTCTCCGGGGTCCGGATGAACGGCCAGCCGGTGCCCTTCACGCGGCCGACGGACACGATCCGTATCACCCTCGATCGCGCCTACACGCTCAACGAGACCTTCACGGTCGACGTGACCTACGCCGGCACGCCGCCGCCATCGCCCGACTTCGGCGGGTTCGTGTTCACGTCGCACTCGGGGTCGCCGATGGCCTGGACGCTCAGCGAGCCGTGGGACGCGAAGTACTGGTGGCCGGGGCAGGACCAGCTCGTCGACAAGTCGACGTTCGAGATGTGGATCACGCACCCCGACACGATGACCGCGGTGAGCAACGGCGCGCTGCAGGGCATCGACACGCTGTCGGGCAACCGGCTGCGGACGCGCTGGAGCGAGTCGCACCCGATCGTCCCGTACCTGGCGTCGCTGTGCGTGACCAACTACCGGACGCGCACCGACACCTACACGTACATGGGTGCGAACATGCCGGTGACGTTCTGGGTGTTCCCCGAGAGCTGGAACTCGTGGCAGGCCGGCATGAACGCGGTCGTGCCGATGCTCACGGCATTCTCGAGCGTCTACGGGCAGTATCCGTGGACCGACGAGAAGTACGGCGTCGCCCAGTTCACCTGGGGTGGCGGCATGGAGCACCAGACCGTCGCCAGCCAGTACTCGATCGACGAGTGGCTGACCGCGCACGAGCTCGCCCACCAATGGTGGGGCGACATGATCACGTGCGGCACCTGGCACGACATCTGGCTGAACGAGGGTTTCGCGTCGTTCAGCGAGGCCGTGTGGATGGAGCTGCGCGCGGGCGGGACGCTGCAGAGCTATCTGTCGTACATGCGTGGCCAGAAGCCGCGGCGGACGACGGGGACGGTGTACGTCTACGACATCTCGTCGGTGAACAACATCTTCAGCTCCACCAACGTCTACGACAAGGGCGCGTGGGCCGTCCACATGCTGCGTGGCGCGCTCGGCGAGCAGGACTTCTGGGCGAGCCTCGCCAATTACCGGCAGATGTACGCCGGCGGTAGCGCGACGACCGCCGACTTCCAGGCGGTCTGCGAGCAGACGAGCGGCCGCGACCTCGACTGGTTCTTCGACCAGTGGATCTACAACGGCGGCAACGTCGCCTACCAGTCGGCCTGGCGCGGCGTGCAGGCCGGCGGTCGCAACTACGCCTACCTCGAGCTCGACCAGTACCAGACCTCGCGGCCGGTGTTCGCCATGCCGGTGCACGTCGTCGTCACGACGACCGCCGGCACCGAGGAGCACATCGTGTGGAACGACGAGCGGCAGCAGGAGTTCGCGATCCCGATCAATGCGCCTGCCACCGCCGTCGCGGTCGACCCCGACGAGTGGATCCTGCGCGGCACGAACCAGGCGTTGACGTGGCGCCCCGAGTTCTTCGGCGCGACCGCGAGCGAGCTCGACGTGACCAACGGTGGCACGGTCGGCTTCCACATCGACCGCGGTGCCGCCTACGCCGGCCGCACCTACTTCGTGCTGATGAGCCTCAGCGGCTCGACGCCTGGCACCAACCTGTTCGGCCTGCAGGTGCCGATCAACTGGGACGCGCTGACGACGGTCGCCGCGGGCGCCGCGAATACGCCGGGCTTCACCGGCTTCTACGGCCCGCTCGACGCGGCCGGCCGCGGTGTCGCGGAGTTCACGCTGCCGGCGATGGTCGGCGTTCCGGCGCAGGGCAGCGACATCACGGTGTCCGCGCTGTTCGTCGACTCGTTCGACTGGGCGTCGCGGCCGGTGCGCGTGACGCTGCGGTGAGCTCGCCGCGTGCGCTCGCGCGGCTCATAGCTGCGCGAGCACGCCGTCGACCGCGAGCGACACACCCATCGCCAGCATCACGACGCCGGCGAGCAGCTCGGACAGCTTCCGGTGCCGGCGGAACACGCCGGCGCCGGCGGTCGCGACCAGCAGCAGCGCGGGCAGCGTGCCGAGCCCGAACGCCGCGACCAGCAGCGCGCCGTGCAGCGGATCGCCGCTCGGCAGCGCGCGCGTGAACGCGGCGAACGACAGTCCGCACGGCAGGAAGCCGAGCAGTAGCCCGAGCGCGAACAGCGCGAGCAGGCTGCGTGCGCGCAGGAGCCGCCCCACCGTGCGGCCGACGACGGGCACACGGTCGAGCGACGGTCCGCCGAGGAACGGCGGCTCGCGCAGCACGCCGAGGCGCGTCAGGCCGAACCAGATCAGCGCGGCCGCCACCAGCAGCGAGATCGCGACCTGCATGCGGCGTACGCCACGCAGTGCGGCCTCGTCGCCGAGCGCGCCGAGCCCCATTCCCACGGCGCCGATCACCGCACCGATCGCCGTGTAGGTGACGATGCGGCCGCAGTGGTAGGCGAGCTGGCCGAGCAGCGGGTGCGCGCCGCGCGGCAGCGCCAGCACGATCGGCCCGCACATGCCGACGCAGTGCCCGCTGCCGAGGAAGCCGAGCGCGAACAGGGAGCCGAGCGCGAGGGAGTCCAACGAAGCCGCCAACGTAGCCGGTGAGCGGGGTGCGGTGCGACCATCGCGGTTCGTGGCCGGGCTCGCGGAGGGCTACACTGGCCGTCACCTCCGCGCATCCGCTCCGAGATGTCCCTGCGCCTCGCCACGTCGGTCCTCCTGCTGTTCGCGTTCGTCGCGGCCTGCGGCCGGCGGGGCGACGACACGGCCGGCGCGGGGCCGTTGCCGGCGCTGCGGGGGCTGACGCCCGACGGCCGTCCGCAGCCCGGCGAGACCGACCGCTGCCCGCTGTGCGGCATGCTGCCCGCCGCTCGACCCGAGCACGTCGCGGCGCTCGTCGCGGCCGACGGCAGGACCTGGTACTTCTGCGGTGACGGCTGCATGCTGCGCACCTGGCTGCACCCCGAGATCCACCTGGGTCTCGAGCGCACGGCGCTCGCGCGCTGCGTGGTGCAGGACTGGTTCGAGGGTGCTCCGCTCGACGCGTCCACCGCGATCTTCGTCGCCGGCTCCGACGTCGTCGGGCCGATGGGCCCCGCGATCGTCGCGCTCCGCAGCGAGTCCGATGTCGACGTGTTCCGCTCGCGACATGGAGCGCGCGAGACCTTCTGGCTGACGGAGCTCGACGACGCCCGCTGGTTGCGCGTCACCGGTCGACCGGCATTGCGCGATACGGAGCGCCCCGCACGCGATTGACGATGGCGGACGATCGTCTCGATGCGACCCGGCGCCTCGGCATGGCGATCGCGACCGCGGTCGGCATCGGGATCGGTGTGCTCGTCCTCGACGCGTCGCTCGGGCGGGCGGCGCCATGGCGCGCCACGCACGCCGACGAGGCCTCCGTGTCGCTAACGGACTTCGCGCAGGGGTTCGCGCCGCCGGCCCGGAGCGTGGCTCCGCTCGGCGCAGGTGCAGGTTCGTGCACGCCGGTCTTCGTGCCCGGGCTCGAGCTCCTGCTGCCGGGTGACGTGGCCCTGCTGATCGGGTCGCCGACCGCGGAGTGCGCCCGGTGACCGGGATGTTCGCGTGGTCGCTGCGCGACGTGTTGCGCCGGCCCGGCGAGGCGCTGCTCGTCGCCGCCGCACTCGCCGCGCTCGCCCTCGTGCTCGGCGTCAGCCTGCTGTTGCCCGGGGCCGTCCGCGCCACGGCCGCACGGCTGCTGGAGGCGGGACCGGCGCTCGTCGTGCGACGCGTCGACGCCGCGGGCCTCGCACCGCTGCCCGAGAGCGAGTCTCTCGCGGTGGTGCGCGGTGTGCGTGGCGTGCTGACGGCGCGCGGGCGGGTGTTCGGCTCGGTCGGCGGACCCGGTGGTCCGGTCACGGTGATCGGAGTGGACGCGGCCGAGGCGGCGGGGCTCGGCATCGACGCACCGTCGCGCGGCGACGCGTGGGTCGGTGCTGGCGTCGCGGACGAGCTCGCCGGCGCCCTCGTCCTGCGCGGCGTCGACGGCCGGATCGTCGAGCCGGCGCCGACGCCCCGCCGCCTGCCCGGCACGGTAGCCGGCACGGCCGCGGGCTTCGTCCTGCACCGTGCGGTGCTCGTCGACCGCGACGTGGCGCGCGAGCTGCTGGGGCTGCCACCCGACCACGTCTGCGATCTGGCGCTCGAGGTCCGCCACCCGGAGGAGGCCGCCGCGATGGTGCCCGACCTGACCGCGGCATTGCCTTTCTCGGTGGTGGTCGAGACGCGCGCGGACGCCGTCGGCCGCGTCGCCGCGACGACCGCGCGTCGCGGCTCGCTCGCGGCGCTCGCCTCCCTGCCGGCCGCGTTGGCGCTCGCCGTGTTGATCGTCGCCGCCGCGCGCGATCGCGCCGGCCGCCGTGGCGAGGTCGCGCTGCTGAAGTCGCTCGGTTGGACGACCGCGGACGTCCTTCGACTGCATTGCGCCCGGGCCGCGTGGATCGCGGTGCCCGCGCTCGCGCTCGGTGCCGCCTGCGCGTGGGCTCTCGTGCTGTGGCCCGGCGTGCGCTGGCCCGGTATCTGGTTCTTCGGTTGGACCGGGAGTCCGCCGCCGCTGACGCTCGACCCCGACGGTGCCGCGCTCGTGCTGATCGAGGTCGTCGGCCTGATCGGCGCGCCGTGGCTCGTCGCCGTGCTGTGGCCGGCATTGCGTGCCGCGACCGCGGACCCGGGCGAGCTGCTCGCCGAGGATGGTCCGGCATGAGCCTGCGTGCGGACGGCGTGCGCTTCGTGCGACGTGACTCGCGCGGCGACGAGCGCCCGGTGCTCGACGGCATCGACGTGTGCTTCGAGCCCGGTGAGCTCGCCCTGGTGAGCGGTCCGTCCGGAGTCGGCAAGAGCACGCTGCTGCACCTGCTCGCCGGGCTCGTGCGGCCGACGGCGGGTACGGTGTGGGCGGGCGAGGAGCCGGTGTCGCGCTTCGTTGCCGCGCACCGCGATCGCTGGCGGCGGCAGGTGGGCATCGCGTTCCAGTCGCCGCACCTGCTCGGCGAATTGACCGTGCTCGAGAACCTGCTGGTGCCGCTGCTGCCACGCCGCATCGCACTGGCGGAGCAGCGCCGCCGCGCCCGCGAAGTGCTCGCGCGAGTCGGTGCCGAGCCGCTCGCCGGACGCGTTGCGACCGAGCTGTCGGGTGGCGAACGCCAGCGCGTCGGGCTGGCGCGCGCGCTGGTCGGCGAGCCGCGCTATCTGCTGGTCGACGAGCCGACCGCGCACCAGGACGACGCCGCGGCTGCGGTCGTCATCCAGGCACTCGCGCACGCGCGCGACGGCGGTGCGGTCGTCGTCTGCGCGGCGCACGACCCGCGGCTCATCGGCGCCGCCGCGGTCGATCGCCACCACGAGCTCGCGGCCGGGAGGCTCACGCCGTGCTCCACCCGTTGATCCTCGCGGTGCTCGCGGCGGATCTCGCCGCGGTCGCCCTCGTCGTGGCCGCCGCGATCGTCGCATTGCGGGTGCTGCTGCACTGGCGACCGGAGTCGGCCGACGCGGAGCAGCTCCGGCTCGAGCGGCGGCGCGAGGTCGCCGTGTGGCAGGCCGGCGTGGCCGCCCTGCTGTTCGCGTCGGCCAGCATCGCGGCGATCGTCGCCGTTGCATCCGCGCTACCGGCGCTCGTCCCCGGCGCGATGTGCGGCACCGGCGTGCTGGAGGCCATGGGCGGTGCCGGCGGCCGCGCGATCCTGCTGCGCGTGCTGGCGCTCGGCTCGCTCGGTGCGCTGCTCCTGGTCGATGGATTGGACCGGACCGCGCCGCGGGCGCCGCTCGCGGAGGTCTCCGCACGCACGCTGCTGATCGCCGCGGCGCTGGTGCCGATCGCCGCATGGTCGACGTGGAGCGCGTTCCTGCAGCTCGACGTGCACCACGCGGTGGATTGCTGCGCGGCGGTGTACGACCCCGTGGCGGAGCGCGGCACGGGGCTGTTCGCGTCGGTCGACGATTCCGTCTGGCTCGGTGCGACAGTCGTGTCCACCCTCGTCGTCGTCGCGAGCGCCGCGCGGCTCGCCGCGAGGCCGGACGCTCGGCGCTGGCCGGTGGTCCTCGGAAGCGGCGGACCGCTGCTCGCGATCGCGGCCGGTGGCGCGCTGGTGCGGGTGCTGTCCGCCTACCGCTACGGCGTGCTGGCGCACCACTGTCCGTGGTGCCTGTTCCTCGCCGAGCACGGGCGGGTCGGCTATCCGCTGCTGCTCGCGCTGTGGCTGGTCGGCGCCGAAGGCGTCGCGGCGTGGCTCGCCACGGCGATCGGCGAGCGCCACGCCGGACTCGCGCCAGCGGCGCGGCGTCGCACCCGGCGGGCGGCGGTCGTCGCGCTCGCCGGCGTGCTCGGCTACCTCGTGCTCGCGGTCGGGCCGGCGCTGCTGTGGCGGTGGCGACACGGCACCTGGCTCGGTTGACGGCGCCGGCGCGGGTCGTCGCGCTGGCATTCCCCGCCGCGCGCCGCGACGATCGTCCGACCCGTCGAGAGAAGCCCATGTCCGCAAGCCAACGAGACCTCTTCGCGAGCGTACGCCGGCCGTCGCGCTCGCCGCTCGCCGTCGCACTCGCCGTCGCGATCGCCCTGCCGGCGAGCGCTGCCGGGCGCCCCCAGGATCCGCAGCCGCCGATGCGCCCCAGCTATCCGACGACGAAGAAGGTCGATCAGGTCGACGCCCATTGGGGGGTGCAGGTCCCGGACCCGTACCGCTGGCTCGAGCAGGACGTGCGCGAGTCGCCGGAGGTGCGGGACTGGGTCCGGCGCGAGAACGACGTGACGTTCGCCTACCTGAAGAAGCTGCCCGGTCGCGAGCGGATCGAGCGGCGGCTGACGGAGCTGTGGAACTACGCGCGGCGCTCCGCACCGTCGCGCGTCGGCGAGCACTGGGTGTGCTCGCGCAACGACGGGCTGCAGAACCACAGCGTCGTCTACGTGTCCGACACGCCGGACGGAGAGGCGCGCGTGCTGTTCGACCCGAACACGTGGAGCGAGGACGGCACGGTCGCGCTCGGCGGCATGTCGTTCAGCAGGGACGGCCGCTACTGCGCCTACGGCATCCAGGACGGCGGCAGCGACTGGCGCACCTGGCGCGTCCGCGACGTCGCGACCGGCACCGACCTGCCGGACGTCCTCGAGCACCTGAAGTTCACGTCGCCGTCATGGGATGCGCGGGGCGAGGGCTTCTTCTACAGCAAGTACCCCGACCCGGCGCCCGGCGCGCAGTTCACGAGCCTGAATCTCGAGAACAAGGTCATGTACCACCGCCTCGGCACGCCGCAGTCCGAGGACTACGTCGTCTACTGGCGGCCGGAGCATCCCGACTGGAACTACGGCGCGTTCGCGACCGAGGACGGCCGCTGGCTCGTGATCCAGGTCTCGGTCGGCACCGACGATCGCTACCGCATCTACCTGAAGGACCTGGCGAAGCCCTATGCGGCGCCGGTGCCGCTCGTCGACGAGTTCGAGAACGACTACGGCTACGTGTGGAACGACGGCCCGGTCTTCTACATGACGACCGACGTCGACGCGCCTCGGCAGCGGGTCGTCCGGATCGACGTGCGCAGGCCGGCCAGGGAGCACTGGGTCGAGGTGGTGCCGCAGCGCGAGGAGCCGCTGCTCGGCGTGTCGTTCGTCGGCAATCTGCTGATCTGCCAGTACCTGCGCGACGTGAAGACCGCGGTCGAGCTCCACGCTCTCGACGGCCGGCACGTACGCACCGTCGAGATGCCCGGCGTCGGCACGGCGGGTGGCTTCGACGGCGAGCCGCACGACACGTTCACCTTCTACAGCTTCAGCAGCTTCGCGACCCCGCCGTCGATCTACCGCTACGACCTGCTTACCGGTACCAGCGAGCTGTTCTGGCGTGCGAAGGTCGACTTCGATGCGGCCAGCTACGTCACCGAGCAGGTCTTCTACCGGAGCAAGGACGGCACGCGCGTGCCGATGTTCGTCACGCACAAGAAGGGCATCGAACTCGACGGCAGCCACCCGACCTTGCTGTACGGATACGGCGGCTTCGACATCTCGCTGCAGCCCGGGTTCTCGGTGTCACGGGCGGCGTGGCTCGAGCTGGGCGGTATCTATGCGGTCGCCAATCTGCGGGGCGGTGGCGAGTACGGCCGCGCGTGGCACGAGGCCGGCAAGCAGATGGAGAAGCAGAACGTCTTCGACGACTTCATCGCCGCCGCGGAGTTCCTGATCGCGAAGGGCTACACGCGCAGCGACAAGCTCGCGATCCAGGGCGGCAGCAACGGCGGCCTGCTCGTCGGCGCGTGCATGGCGCAGCGACCGGAGCTGTTCGCGGTCGCGCTGCCGGCGGTCGGTGTGATGGACATGCTGCGCTACGACGAGTTCACGGCGGGCCGCTATTGGACCGACGACTACGGCTCGGCGAAGGACAGCGAGGCGATGTTCCGCTACCTGCTGAGGTACTCGCCCTACCACGCCCTGAGGGACGGCGTGTCCTACCCCGCGACGCTGGTCACCACCGCCGACACCGACGACCGCGTCGTGCCCGGCCACTCGTTCAAGTTCGCCGCGCGGCTGCAGGAGGCGCAGGCCGGCCCCGCGCCGGTGCTGATCCGCATCGAGACCCGCGCCGGCCACGGCAGCGGCAAGCCGACCGCCATGCAGATCGAGGAGATCGCCGACATCTACGCGTTCGCGCTCGCGAACCTCGGCGCGCGGGTCGGGAGCTGACCGGCGGCGCGCCGCTCCCGGCGCGTGGCCGCGCGCTCGCGGGTGCCAGCGGTGACCAGCCGGGCGTCCAGCGGTGAAACGACGACCGGGTGCGTGGCGTTGACGCGTCCGGCCCCCGCGCGCCGGCCGCGCCCCCTGGTGCCTCCGCAGCGGGGATTCCCGGAGTCTGGCGAATCCCATGACCATCGAGAACCGCATCCGCGTCCTCGCCGGCACGCTCGTGCTGGTGTCCCTGGCGCTCGGCCGGTGGCATCACCCGGCCTGGCACCTGTTGACCGCGTTCGTCGGCCTGAACCTGCTGCAGTCGGCGTTCACGCACTTCTGCCCCGCCGAGATGATCCTGAAGCGCCTCGACCGCGGCCGGCAGCCGGCGGCGTGAGCTCCGCGCCGGCCCTGCGACCGCGGCGTCAGGCGCGTCCGGTGCAGGGCAGCTCGGCCGCGTTGCGCGACGCTCCGCGGTGGATCGTGTCGCGGTCGAGCGTGGTCGGCCCGAGGGGCGACCGTGGTGGTCACCGCGTGAAGGCGATCTCCACGCGCTCGACCACCACGTTGGCCGCGGCCTGCCGATCGAACAGGATCAGGAAGCGCACGGCGTTGCAATCGTCCTGCGCGAGGCCGGCGGGGCCGCCGACGAAGGTCCGCCACGGGCCGGCCGGGTGGATCGCACCGGTCGCGTCGCTGCGGCCGCCCTGGACGAACAGCTGGATCGGCAGGCCCGGCACGTTCGCCGGGTTGTAGCGCGCGGGATCGTCCGAGTAGTCGATGGTCTGTCCGGCGACGCGCACGCGTGCCGTGTACGACTGCCAGACCGGCGCGAAGATCGAGCCGGTCGGATAGAAGATCGAGCGCGCCGACGACCAATCGTCTCGGTCAGCGAGGGTTCCCACCGAGTCTGCGGGGAGCGTGGCCGGTCCCACGACGTTGCCGAGCGTCCGCAGCGTCGCGCCCTGCGGTGCCTCGAGGCGGACGAAGCCGTGGCCGCCGTCACCGCCGACCGTCTCGACGAACAGCCCGTTGAACTGGATGTTGCGGAGCAGTCCACCGACGCCACCGGAGACGTCGAGCGTGCCGGCTTGCGAGACCCGCGCGGGGTCGGTCACCTGCAGCAGTAGCGAGCCGCCGGAGCCACCGCCACCCGGCGACGCGGGGCCCACGTTGTAGCTCAGCCCCTGGCCGCCGCGACCACCCCGTGCCGCCAATGCCGCCCCGGCCGCGACGGCGAGCTCGTCGCCGATGCGGAGGGCCAGCGCGCCGCCGCCGCCGGCGCCGCCACCGCCCGCGTGCCAGGGCCGGTTCTCGAAGGTGATGTTCTGCACCGTCATGTTCACGGGCTGCGAGCCACCGCCGCCGCCGCCGGCACCGCCGACGAGATAGTGGTCGAGGCTCGACACGCCGAACGCCGCCGTCAGCAGTGGTACCTCGACGCCGCCGGGGGTCGGTGGGCCGAGATCGCCCGGGGAGCCGGTGAACCCCCGCAACGCCATTCCGTCGCCACCGGCACTGAGGAACGCGCCGCCGGAGCCGCCACCGGCAGCATTGCCTGTGATGCTTGCGAACAGACCGAACACGACGCTCGCGTCGCGGCCGTCCGCGGGGAACGGCGGGGCGCCACGGCCGCCCGTCGCGATGCGGCCGGGCCAGCCGGCATACCCGCTGAGCAGCGACGAGAGGATCGCGGAGCCGTCCGAGCCGAAGTGGATCGGTTGCGCTCCGTTGCCATCGCAGCCGGTGGCACCAGCGCCGCCCGTGCCGCCGCCCGCACCTCCGCGGCTGCCGGGCTGTCCGACGCGTGGCGACCAGGTGCCGGCCAGCGGATTGGCGATCGCCGTGGCGTCGTAGCCGTCGGCGACGGACTCGCCATCGACCGTGAGCTCGCCGTCGAGGCGGACGTCGCCCGCGACGCGCAGCACTGCCGGGTGGCTACCGCGGAACACCACGCGCACGCCGCTCGGCACCCGCAGGTCGCTGAACTCGAACACGCCGTCCGTGACGCGCACCGCGCGACCGAACAGCGTTCGCGTCGCCGGGAAGTCCTGACCGTCGGTGTCGAACACGAAGGTCTCGAGGCCGCCGAGGTTGCCGGCGTAGCGACCGACCGTGTGGTCGAACGAGCCGAGCAGCCCGCGGCCACCGAGCACCGCGGGGGTCAGCGCCCCGCTCGCCCACTGCCCGCCGCTGGCGACCGGATCGCGGTTGGAGGCATTCGAGAACAGCTCCGAGATCCCGAACCGCACTGCCGGTCGCAGGTCGATACGCGTCGAGTCCGAGAAGCGCACTCCACCGACGATCGGGAACACGACCGCCTGGATCCATACGCCCTGCATCGCCACGACGCCGGGTATCGGAAGCTCGAGAGAGCCCGGGACGAGCAGCGGCTCGAAGCCGAGGATCGCCGCGGGAAGCAACTCCAATGCGCCGCCGATACCTCGGATCGAGATGCCCGGCCGCGCCGGTGACGTGGCAAACGCGAGGGTCGCCAATGCGAGATTACCGCGCAGCGCGACGCGCAACTCGCCGCCCGCCGGCGCATCGACGAAGGCCGTCAGATCGAGGGACGGCGTCGACAACGGATCCCAGGGATCCGTGCCAGCGATGGCCTCGTCGCGGTTCGTCACGCCATCGCTATCGGAGTCGAGACCGCCGGCCACGACGCGGGCCAGGGTCACGCCGGCGGGATCGCGCATGCGAGCCGCTCCACCGCCGGCCGACACGAAGCGACGGACGTCGAGCTCGTGCGAGCGCGCATCGAATCGCTGCAGCCGGCCCTGCTCGACGATCCACAGCCCGCCGTCGGCATCGAAGCCCATGGTGTCGACCCGAGCGTCGAGGAACCGGACGAACGAACCCGTGGCGGAATCGAGGCGCCAGATCCCCGCACTGCGGCTCAGCGCCCAGACCGAGCCGTCCGGTGCGAGCTCGAGCTCGTCGGCGGGAGCGGACGGTCGCTCCGAGAACGCGTAGCGCGTCGCCACGCCGGTGGCTGGATCGATCTCGACGACGCCCGCGTTGCCCGCGCCGCACACGAACACGTGGCTCCCGGCGTTACGCCCGTCCAGCAGGACCTGAGCGATGTCGCCGGACGTGTTGGGAACCGTGAAGAAGCTCGATCGACCGGTCGCCGGGTCGAGGCGCTGCAGCGTCCACAGCGGGCTCCCGGCCAGCGCGAGCCACAGATTGCCGGCCTCGTCGAGGGCGATCGCCGTGGGTGTCGCCGCCAGGTTCCAACTGCGCAGCACGCCGGTGTTGACGCCGACCTCCACGACGGTTGCATTGGCGAGCGCGACGAACGCCATTCCGCGCGCGTCGACCGCGAGATCCGTCGTGTCGGCGCCGAGGAACGGCGACACGAAGTCGAAGCCGCCGGTCATGGTGAGCTGACGGCCACCGACGCGCTGCGGGCTCTGCAGCGGGCCGAACTCGAACCAGTAGGCGCCGGTCGGGCTCCAATGCGCGGGGCCCTGGCACCTGGAGGTCGACTCGAGCGGAATGCCGGCCGGGTCGTACCGGCTCGACCAGCCAGGGTCGGCCCCGACGGCGATGCCGTACGGGAGGGCGTTGGTCTGCGCGACGCCGAGCCCTGCGAACAGGGCGACGCTCGCGACGGAGAGCAATCGATCAGGCATGGGTCTTTCCAGTCTGGGGTCTGGGGTCTGGGGTCTGGGGTCTGGGGGCGCAGGGGGCCCGCCCGCCGAGCGACTCGGACGCGCGGGCGAGGCAGGAGCGGAACTCGCGATCGACGCTCCCGGACGTGGGTGGTTGCGACGAGCGCTTCCACGTGGGTGTCGGAGCGGCCCGCGGTCGTTCGCGGAGTCCTTCCCGAATCGGCGACCCGCGGACCGACTCTGGTACGCGCTCCGCCAGGGCGGATCTCTCCGTGTCTCGTGGCACCGCACGCACGACGGCTCCCGCTTCCTGCAGGCATGGCGCGGGCCCGGGGGTAGGGCGCTGCGCCGGAGGGGTGATCGGATGATCCAGGACGCGGACGGATCACGCAAGCGGGGTACGGCGCCACGCTCCGCCGGGCGATCATGTTCGGGTATTCCGCGGTGCTTCCGGGTGTGGCTCGCGTCGCGAGCGGCCCACCCTCCGGCGCGACGCGGTATCGCATTGACATGTCGGCGAAATGGAGCCGGCGCGCCTCGGCGTGCACGAAGCGCGTGACCGTCGCCGTCGCGGCTGGCTACCTGCCCCGACCCGCCTCTCCCGAGGGCCTTCCCCATGATGAAGCTCACGACCGCGGTGATCGTCGGATCCGTGCTCGCGCCGCTCGCGCTGCTGACCGCGCAGTCCGCGGCGGGCGCCGCATCCGCGACCGCCGGCGGAGCCGGGCTCGCCGCGACCCGCGTAGCCGTGACCCGCGTAGCCGTGACACCTCCGCCCGCGCGCGCCTCGCTGTTCGACCTCGTCGGCGTCACCACCGGCACCGGGCAGCTGCTGCCGCACCGGATCCGCCGGCTCGATGCGTTCGGGCAACCGACGTCCACGGTCCTCGACATCACCGATCTCGCGGTGCTGCGCCAGAATCTGAGCGCGGTGAATCCGGTGCTACCGGTCGCGACCTGGCCCGTGCAGGCGGTGTTGCCCAATGGCGCACCCGGCAATCAATTCTTGTCGATCCGGTTCACGCTATCGCTCGATCCGGCGGCGACGCTGCAGGGTGCCGTGAGCTTCCTGGCATACCGGTCGGGCACCGGCGTCACGACGCGCGTGCCGGCGCGGCTGTTCGCCGGGGGGGAGACCTACTTCGGATCGACGCTGGTGCGGGCCGTCGTGCGGTCGGGAAACGGAATCACCGTCCTCGATCCTCGGGCGCTCGGCTTCCCACAGGGCTTCGCCGGTGCCGGGGCACTCGCCGATCCGGAGGTCGCGGTGTTCGTCGCGGACTCCGACAATGACCTGACGACGTTCGAGACCTTCCCCGCCGGGGTCGACCTGCGGCTCGTGATCGAGCCCGGTCCGTACGGCCAGCAGGGCCTGCTCCTCGACGATCGCATCGTCGTCGCGTCGGCGGTCGGATCGTCCGCGCCGCCTCCCGAGCTGCTGGGCGGGGCGGGTGCCGCGACCACACCACCTCCCGGCGCGACGATGCTGCCGCCCGGCCAGCGCTTCACGTTGCACCTGAGCTCGGCGGTCCAGCCGTACGACCTCGGCTACGGGTCCGACGGGCTCGTCCCGGCGCCGAGCGCGGTCGAATTCGTCGCCACGGTGGGCGCGGCTCGGCTTCCGATCCCATGCTTCGGCGAGCCCGACTCGTGGCGCGACCTGTGTGACTGGCACGTGCGCCCCGCGCACCAGCTCCCGGGTGCGTCCACGATCGATCTGTCGCTGGTGGGTGCTGCCGCGGTCGGACTCAACGGGCAGAGCGCGACGAACGGCGGTGCGCGGTTCTCCACCGGACCGGGGCCCGGGGTCGTCAATGCACCGGTCGCGCCCGAGGCGATCTACGTCGGCCAGAGTGTCGGCCAGCCCGGTATCGGCGTGATCGATCTCGATGGCTTCGGGCAGGGGACCGGCGACCCGGCGATCTCGAACTTCCCCGCCAACCCGAACGTGGGTGCTGCCGGGGTGTTCCCCGCGCTGATCCCGGGCGCGACGTCGCTCGATGCCGGCGGCGCGGGGCCGCTGACGTTGACGCGCGACAGCAATCTCGGCACGCAGCTCGTGGATCCGTCAGTGGTGGCGAGCGTCGTCGACCTGCAGATCGGTCAGTCGCTGGACCTGATCTTCAACAACACCGGCATCAACGTGCAGGTGAGCAGCGCCAATCAGGTCAACCCGGCGACGATGCTGCTGGGCCCGGGCAACACGATCGAGGTCGCCCCGCATCCGAATCCGCCGCGGATCGTGTTGCCACCGCCGAACCCGGCGCGGCTGATCGTCACCGAGGAGCCGACCGTCACGACGTCGGTGTCCGTGCCGGGTCGCGTGACGACCACGGCCCCCCCGGCGATCCCCAGCCCGCTCAACCTGCTTGTGCCCGGGCCGAACGGCCTGTTCGCCGCCAATCACCCGGGCGTGTTCTACGGTCCGCAGCCTGCGCCGCCCAGCCCACCACCGCCGCCGTTCTACGCGCCGTTCACGTCGCGGCAGCAGATCGGCCACTTCCTGTTCGCGGCGGATCGCATCGCCGGAGAGATCGTCGTGCTCAACAGTAACCGCATGACGGTGCTCGCCCGCATCCCGGTTCCGGATCCGACCGACCTGGCGATGGCTCCGTCGCTCGACCGGCTCGCGGTCAGCAGCTTCGCGACCGACACCGTGTTCTTGATCGACGCGGACCCGTCGTCGAGCACGTTCCTGCAGGCGGTCGCACGATCGCTGGTCGGTCACGGTCCGCGCGGTATCGCGTGGCAACCCGAGGGCGAAGATCTGCTCGTGTGCAATGCGAGGGAGGCCTCGCTGACGATCCTCGACGGCCGGACCTTCACCGTGCGCCGCACGGTGCGCGGGGCGTTCGGCGAGCCGGTCGACGTCGCCGTCGGCGCGCGGCAGGTCACGACCGGTTTCCGGACCGGCACCTGGTTCGCCTACGTCCTGAGCTCGGATGGCACGGTGACGATCGTCGAGTCCGGGCCGGCGCCCTGGGGGGCCGACGACGCCGTGCAGGTGACGCCGGCGTGGTTCGCCGGTGCGACCTCGATCCAGCCGGCCATCGACGTGGCATCGGGGTGCTGGATCGCGCACCGCGACGCGCGCGGCGTCGCGCAGCTGAGCCTGCTCGAGCTCACGCGGAGCCCGGTCGGACCGCAGCCGGTCGTGTTCGACCCGAACAACGAGTCGCGGCTGCCGTGGTCGCGGGGTCGCGTGTGGGCCATCACCCGCGCGATCGGTGGAGCGGCCGGAGCGGTGCGATTGTCGGGTCGCGTGCCGGTCGACGTCGCGTTCGACGACCTCACCAACGAGGGCGGCGCGCTGGACGTACCGTCGCTCGTCGTGCCGGGGCTGCCGAGCGCGCGCCACAGCGGCAAGGGCCACCTGAAGATGACGGCGAGCGGCGTGGTGCCGGCCACGCTGCCGCGCCTGGCGTTCGTGGCGTTCGCGGATACCGGCAAGGTCGACGTGATCGATCTCGGCACCGGTGCGCTGGTGCGCACGCTCGACGTGCCCGGCGTGACCTGCCTCGCGCACTACTGGCGTCAATGACCGCGGGGGCACTTGCCGCGGAGTGACCCGGCCGCTCGCATGGCGCGGCCATGGCCACCCGACGCAAGGCTGCCCCGAAGACCGCTGGCGCACGGCCGCGCTACTCTCCGCACCCGGGGCTGGGGGCGACGGATCGCGAGCGCGCGCGGCTGCTCGCCGACACCGGCAGGTCGTTCGAGGCATGGGTCGCACTGGCGCGGCGCGACGGCGTCGAGAAGGGAATCGACCAGCAGTCCGGGCTGCGCGCGTGGCTGCGGACCGAGCACGGTGTCGCGTCACGGCGGGCATGGTGGATCGCAGCTACCGCGCTCGATGGTGGCGAGTCGGACTACGGAAACCCGGAGCCGCTCGTCGACGCGCTCTACTCGGGGCCGCACGCGAGGTGGCGGCCATTGCACGAGTCGGTGATCGACAGGTTTCTGGCGCTCGGCCCTGACGTCATCGCGACCGCCTGCAAGACGATGGTGCCCGTCTACCGGAAGTTCGTGTTCGCCGAGCTGCGACCGGTCCGCACCGGCGTCGAGATCCACCTCGCACTCGGCGACACCGAGCCGAGCGACCGACTGACGAGGGCTCCCGGCCGCAATGCCGCCGACCGACTCAGCCGTGCCGTCGTCGTCCGGTCGGAGGCCGATCTGGATGCCGAGCTGCAGGGCTGGCTGGTCGCCGCCTACGCCGCGGGCAACGAGCGCGTCGAGCGCGCGACGACCGAGCCGGCGCAGCCGCGGGAGTTCACCGCGGCATTGCGGAAGTCGAAGTCCGCCCGGGAGACCTGGGAGCAGTGCACGCCGGCGATGCGCCGCGACATGCTGCAGTGGATCACCGAGGCGAAGCAGGCGGCGACGCGCGAGAAGCGGTTGCAGATCGCGATCGGCAAGCTGGGCGAGGGCAAGCGTCGCGTGTACTGAGCGTCGATCGGCGCCGATCCTGACCCTTGCCTCGGCGCGGCCCTCCGCGCACGTTGGTGTCCGCTTGGCCAACGACCTCGAGCGGATCCGGAATCTCGGCATCGTCGCCCACATCGATGCGGGCAAGACCACGGTGTCGGAGCACCTGCTGTTCGACACCGGCGTCCAGCACCGCTTCGGCAACGTCGACGACGGCGACACGACGCTCGACTGGATGGAGGAGGAGCGCGAGCGGGGCATCACCATCACGGCCGCCGCGACGTCGGTGCCATGGCGCGGCCATCGGCTCAACGTGATCGACACGCCGGGGCACGTCGACTTCACCGTCGAGGTCGAGCGCTCGATGCGCGTGCTCGACGGTGCGGTGCTGGTCGTCGACGGCGTGATGGGCGTGCAGGCCCAGACGGAGACCGTGTGGCGCCAGATGGTGCGGCACCGCGTGCCGGCCCTGGTGTTCGTGAACAAGCTCGATCGCCCGGGCCACGATCACCTGCGCGTCGTCGAGGGCATCCGGCGTCGCCTCGGCGCTCCGGCCGTGCCGATCCAGTATCCGCTGTACCGGAGCGACGGCGCGACGGGCGCCGTGCTCGCCGGGCTCGTCGACCTGCTGACGCTGCAGACCTGGACGTTCGAGCCGGACAGCCCGGCGGCGTCGCCCCGCGAGCTGCCGATCCCGGCCGACGCGGCGGACGAGATCGGTGTGCTGCGCGCCGAGCTGCTCGAGGCCCTCGCCAGCGACGACGACGAGCTGCTCGAGCTGGTGACCGAGGGGCGCGAGGTCCCGGTTCCGACCGCGCTCGCCGCACTGCGCCGCTGCACGATCGCGCGCTCGATCGTCCCGGTGCTGTGCGGTGCGGCGCTGCGCAACTTCGGCATCCACCCGCTGCTCGACGCGATCGTCGATCTGCTGCCGTCGCCCGTCGACCTGCCGCCCGTGCAGGGGCGCCGGCCGGACGACGAATCGATCGTCGAGCGCCCGCCACGCCCGGACGCGCCGCTCTCCGCTCTGGCGTTCAAGCTCCAGCTGACGCCGCACGGCGACCTGACATTCGTGCGCATCTACTCGGGGACGATCGAGCCGGGCACGGGCGTCTACAACGTCCGCCAGCGTCGGCACGAGCGGGTCGCGCGCGTGCTGCGGATCCACGCGCAGCACGGTCAGGCACTGGAGCGCGCGGTGGCCGGCGACATCGTCGCGCTGGTCGGCCTCAAGGTGACGGCGACCGGCGACACGCTCTGCACCAAGGACGAGCCGCTGGTCCTCGAGTCGCTGACGGTTCCCGATCCGGTCCTGACGCTGTGGATCGAGCCGAAGTCGACGGCCGATCGCGACCGCCTGCAGACCGCATTGCAGCGCCTCGCCCACGAGGATCCGAGCTTCCACGTCGGGGTCGACGAGGACACCGGCCGCTGGCTCGCGTCGGGAATGGGCGAGCTGCACCTCGAGGTCATCCGGCATCGCATCGAGCACGAGTTCCACGTTCCGGTCAGCGTCGGTGAGCCACGCGTGTCGTACCGCGAGGCCGTCCGGGCGGCCGCCACCGGCAAGTATCGCGTCGAGCGGTCGCTCGGTGGGCGCGAGGTGTTCGGCGAGGTCGTGGTCGCGGTCGCGCCGGACGACGCGGTCGAGCACGTCGCGGTCGAATGGGGTGACGGCTGTCCGATTCCGGCGGCGTTCCGGGCGACGGTCGCGGAGGCGCTGGTCATCGAGTCGCAGGCCGGGCCGCGCTTCGGCTACCCGTTGGTGCGCGCGCGCATCCGCGTCGTCGGCGGTGCGAGCGACAAGCAACGCGACAACGAGGCGGCGTTCAGCGAGGCCTCGGCGAAGGCGTTGCGCGAGGCGCTGGCCAGCTCCGGCGTCGATCTGCTCGAGCCGTGGATGCGGATCGAGGTGCAGACGCGCGCCGAGCACGCGAGCGCCATCCTCAGTGACCTCAACGCGCGTCGCGCGGAAGTCGAGGACGTCGCGATCGACGGCGAGCAGCGCACCATCACCGGCGGCGTGGCGCTGAGTCGCATGTTCGGCTACGCCTCGTCGATCCGCTCGCTCTCGCAGGGCTCGGCCGCGTTCTCGCTGACCCCCGCGGGCTTCCGGCGGGTGCCGGACGGGGAGCTGGCGGAGCGCGGCCTGGTCTGGGAGTGACCGCCAGCCAAGTGCCCGGCGGCGGGCTCCGAGGCCGACCTGCAGGGTCGCGTCCGGTGCGCTAGAAGCGCCGCAAGTCTCCGAAAGTAAACACGTTGCTGCGGGCCTTGCAATCTGCAATCTGAAGTTGCAAATTGCAAAAGTGATTCCGCGAAACGCCGCCAACTCGCTCCGCCGGCTCCTGAGCTCCTACCCCATCGTGACCCTGACCGGCCCGCGTCAGGCCGGCAAGACCACGCTGAGTCGCGCCGTGGCGGCGCACCTGCCCTACGTGAACCTCGAGCGCCCCGACGAGCGCGACTTCGCCGAGCGGGATCCGCGGGGGTTCCTGCGCCGCTTCCGGGACGGTGCCGTGTTCGACGAGGTGCAGCGTGTTCCGCAGCTGCTGAGCTACCTGCAGGTCTTGGTGGACGAGCGGCGGCAGAACGGCATGTTCGTGCTGACCGGCAGCCGGCAGCTCCTGCTCGACGAGCGTGTGAGCCAGTCGCTCGCAGGCCGGACCGGGCTCCTGACCCTGCTTCCGCTGACGCTCGGCGAGCTCGGTACCGCCGGAACCGTGCTCGATGCCGACCAGCAGCTACTGCACGGTTTCTACCCGCGAGTGTTCGATCAGCGCCTCGATCCGGCTCAGGCTTACGGCGACTACCTCGCGACCTACGTCGAACGCGACGTGCGGATGCTGACCGAGATCCGAGACCGCTCGGCGTTCCGTCGCTTCGTCCGCCTGTGTGCCGGTCGCACCGCGCAGGTTCTGAATGTCTCTGCGCTTGCCCGAGATGCCGGTGTCTCGCACCAGACCGCGCGCAATTGGCTCAGCGTCCTGGAGGCGAGCTACGTCGTGTTCCTGCTGGAGCCGTGGTTCGCCAACGTGAGCGCGCGACTGACGAAGGCGCCGAAGCTCTACTTCTGCGACGTCGGCCTGGCGACCCACTTGCTGGGGATCGAGGCCGCAAGCCAGATCGCGACCCACCCGCTGCGGGGCGCACTGTTCGAGACGATGGTCGTCGGCGAAGCACTGAAGTTGCGGACGAATGCCGGCCGCGGCAGCAACCTGAACTTCTATCGAGACAGTACGGGATTGGAAGTCGACCTCCTGGTGACCCACGGTCACGGAGCCGCAGCGGTGGAGATCAAGTCGTCCGCCACGGCGCACGACGACCAGCTCACCGCGCTGCGTAGGCTCGAGTCGATCGTGCCCGGACAGCTGATCGGCAAGGTCCTCGTCTACGACGGCGATGAGGAGTACGAGCGTGCCGGGGTCTCCTACGTCACTCCGCGCGGACTTGCCGCACGATTGCTCGAACTCGGCGGGGGTCCCTGAGGCACGTAGCGGCCCGCGGCGTCAGCGGCCCTCGTCCGCGTAGCGCACGAGGAACACGCGGAAGGCGGGTGCCTGATACTCCTGCTGGTCGGTCGTGAACACGGGCTCCAGCCACGCGGGCAGCGGATTGCCCGGCGCCGTGGCATACCAGAAGGACTCCTTCACGACCGGGCTCAGCGCGATCGCGGGGCCGCTCGGGCCCTGCACGACGCGCCCGAGCTCGGGCTTCCCGGGCACGACCAGGTGGTACTGCGTGAGGAACTTCGGGCTGGCGGGGCGGACCCACCAGCGCACGCGCCGCCGTTGCAGGATCGCCCGCGCCTCCTCCGGGGACATCGCGCACATCACGTCGAAGCTGTCGCGGATGCCGTCGACGCGGCGCTGGTAGCTCGACGCGACGACCGGCTTGTCGGTGTCGTAGAGCAGGTAGTGACCCAGATCCCACGGCGCCATGACGGCCATCCGCCCCGCCTCGGTCTCGCTGCGGGGGGTGAACTCGAGGCGGGCCAAGCCCGCGACCAGCTCGCGGCGGGCGGCGGTCCCGTCGTCGGGGAGCTCGGTGAAGGTCAGCATCCCGATGTTCCACAGTGCCGAGGCCGCGACGAGCAGGGCGGCTCCGAGCCGCAGGCGCGCGACGCGCTCGGTCCGGACGTGCAGCGATCGCGCGACCAGGTCGACGCAGACCACGCCACCGGCCGGGATCATCAAGGCCCACGGGATCGAGAACATGTGCGAGAGCTTGACCTGCGTCAGCACCAGCGCACCGAGCAGCGCATTGGGGATCACGAGGCCTGCGCGCAGCGCCGGCGACAGCTGGCGGGCGAAGAACAGCCCGATGAAGCAGAACGGGATCATGAACAGCGTCGCACCGAACACCAGGCGTGCGAGTCCGAGGCCGTTCGCGAACAGCGCCTGGTACTCGTTGACGCTCGCCAGGCAGAACGACGCGAAGGTCGCCATCCGCGTCAGCTCGCTGACCAGCTTCGTGTGCAGCGCCGGCACCAGCAGGAACGGTCCGGCGACGAGCGCACCGGCGATCGCGGCGGCCGCCCACATGCCCGCGGCCGGATGCCGCCAACGCGGAACGAGTCGCCGCGCGAGCCAGACCAGCGCCACGAGACCGAGCGTCGCTGCCACCTGGAAGCAGGACACGCGGTCCCACTCCAGCGTCAGGCGGCCGCCGCCCTCGGCGAGCATGCCGGCCACCGTCACCACGGCGCAAGCGACCGCGTGCTGCAGCAGCAGGGTCAGCCGCGTTCGGGCGTCCTGCGCCGCGGTGAGGCCAAGCCCGACGACGATCGTCAGCCCGTCGACGATCAATACCAGCATCGACTCGGCATTGACCCAGATGCTGAGTCCGAGCAGTGCCCCCGACAGCACCGCGAGCGGCGTGCGACCACGCCCGACGACCACCGCGAGCCCGCCGAGCATCGCCACGACGGCACAGAGGAGCTGCAGGCTCTGATGGTCGCCGTTGCCGAGCCGGGTGACCTCGACGCCGGGAGCCGACACCGCGTAGAGCAGCGCCGCGAGCGCGGCCTGCCCGCGCGGCAGCAGGCGCCAGGCGAGCAACGCGAACGCGAGCACCGCCAGCGTGCCGAGCACGGGACCGGCGAGGGCCGCACCGGATTCGTACTTCCGTGCCAGCGGGTGCAGCCGCGGCGCCACGGCGTCCAGGCCGCGGATGACGAAGTCCATCGGCAGCGACCATTGGATCGTCGTCCCCTCGGGATAGCCGTCCCGCACCTCGAGGACCGGGTAGGTCTCCGAAGTGTCCATGCTGTTCAGCTTGACGAGGCGTCGGACCGTGTCGGCATCGCGGAAGTCGATCCCGGTCTCGTCCATCGACATCACCGCGGGGTGTGAGCGGACTGCCGCCGCGAGGGCAGCGAGCGCGACGAGCGCCAGGACGAGGATGAGTGGGCGGCGGGCCACGGACATGGGCGACCAGACGACCAGAAGCGGACGTCCGGTTCACGCAGGATCCCGGTCCGGTCGCGGTCGCGTCACGCGTATCGTGCGGGCGTGTCGGAACCTCGTTCGTACCCGCTGCGCGGCGCCCGCGTCCTGGTGACCGGCGCGACCGGCTTCATCGGACGTGTGGTGGTGGCGGCGCTTCGAGACCGTGCCGCGAGCATCGCCGTGGCGCTGCGCGACCCGTCGCGCACCGGCGACGCCGTCGTCGCATCGGCGGCGCGCGTGCTCCACGCCGACTGCGCCGAGCGCGGCTCGCTCGGCGCGGCGATCGAGGCGTTCGGTCCGGACGTCGTGATGCACCTCGCGGGCTACGGCGTCGCGAAGGACGAGCGCGACCCGGCGCTGATGCAGCGCGTCAATGCCGACGTGCTCGGCGAGATCGTCGCGGCGCTCGTACGGTGCCCGGGAACCTCGTGGCCGGGGTTGCGGTTGATCCACGCCGGCTCCGCATTCGAGTACGGCGCGCTGCCGATCCCGCTGGACGAGAGCGTGGCGGCGTGCCCGGTGACGGCCTACGGGCGCAGCAAGCTGGCCGCGACGCGGACCGTGCAGCGGGCCGTGCAGAGCGGTCTGCCGGCGCTCGTCGCGCGGCTGTTCACCGTGTTCGGGCCGGGCGAGCGGCCGGGGCGGCTGTTCCCGACGCTCCTCGCCGCCCGGCAGCACGGCGAGCCGATCCCGCTGAGCACCGGCGGGCAATGCCGTGACTTCACGCTGGTCTTCGACGTCGCCGAGGCGCTCGTCGCGCTCGCGGCGGTCCCGGCGCGCGCGGTGCTCGCGCGCGATCCGCCGTTCGACGCCGGTATCGTCAACGTCGCGAGCGGACGCCTGCACAGCGTGCGGGACTTCGTGCTCGCCGCCGCGTGCGCATTCGGAATCGAGCGCGAGCGGCTGCGGTTCGGCGCCGTCCCGGTGATCCCCGAGGAGATGCCGCACCTGCCGGTGCCGGTCGGGCGCCTGCAGCGCGCGCTCGGCCGCGCATTGCCAGCGGACCTCGACGCGGCGATGGCACGCGTGCGCGCGTGGCTCGACGCGCGCGGTCAGCCGCCCAGCTGAGCCCGATACCAGGCGATCGTGCGGTCGAGCCCGTCGGCGAACGTGAACGCCGGCTGCCAGCCCAGCACGCGGTGGGCCTTGCCACAATCGAGATACTGGGCGCGGATCTCGTGGCTGACCTCGTCGCGGATGTCGGGAGTCAGGTCCGCGCGACCGGTGCGGGCGAGGATCTGCTCGACCACCGCGAGCACGGTCAATGGCTGCTCGGTGCCGAAGTTGAACGCCTCGCCGGCGAGCTGCTGTGCCTCGAGCCGTTCGGCGAGCAGCAGATAGGCAGCGACCGCGTCCTCCACGTAGAAGTAGTCCCGCACGAACCGGCCGTCGCTCCGCACGACGGGTCGCTCGCCGAGCAGCGCCGCGCGGATCGTTCCCGGTACCAGGCGATTGAAGTTCAGGTCGCCGCCGCCGAACAGATTGCCGCAACGGGTCGTGGCGACCGGGACGCCGAAGGTGTGGAAGTACGAGCGCGCGATCAGCTCGGCGCAGGCCTTCGAGGCGTCGTACGGAAACGTGCCGGCGAGCGGGAGATCCTCGGTGTACGGCAACCGGTCGTGTGCGCCGTACGCCTTGTCGCTGGAGGCGAACACGATGCGGCGGACGAGTCCGGCGGTCGCCCGGCACGCTTCCAGCAGGCTCCAGGTGCCGCGGACGTTCGACTCGAATGTCGACAGCACCGAGCGGTTGGCCGTGCCGACGATCGTCTGCGCGCCGAGATGGAACACCGTGTCGATCTCGTGCTCGTTGACCGCGCGCAGCACGGTGAAGTGGTCTTCGAGCGCGCCGTGCACGACCTGCACACGATCGAAGTCCCCGGACGTGACCAGCAGGCTGGCGGGCACGCGGTCGCGGACGAGGCCGGTCACGCGGGCGCCGCGGTCGAGCAATGCGCGGGTCAACCACGAGCCGAGCAGCCCGGTCGCGCCGGTCACGAAGACGTTCCTCCGCTGCCAGAAGTCGCTCATGTCCGCTCCGGCCTCAGTCGTCGTCCCAGGTTCGCCACGGGGCATTGCCGCTCGCCCACAGCCTGTTCAGGGCGAGCGCTTCCTTGAAGGTGTCCATGCATTGCCAGTAGCCGTCGTGCGGGTACAGCGCGAGCTGGCGGTCGGCGGACAGGCGCTCCAGTGGCTGCTGCTCGAGCACGCAATCGGCGTCGAGGTAGTCGAAGATCCCGCGTTCGAACACGAAGAAGCCACCGCTGGTCAGGTCGCTCATCAGCGGCTTCTCCTGCCAGTAGTTGACGATCCCGGAGTCGTCGACCTTGACGATGCCGAAGCGCGAATGCGGGTGGAAGCCGGTGACGGTGGCGATCTTGCCCTTGTCGCGGTGGAAGGCGACCAGCCGGTCGAGATCGATGTCGCTGAGGCCGTCACAGTAGTTGGCCAGGAACAGCGGCTGATCGATCAGGTGTGCGATGCGGTGGAGGCGACCGCCGGTGTTGGTGTCGAGACCGGTGTCGGCGAACGTGATCTCCCAGTCCTCGACGACGTCCTTGCGCCCATGGATCCGACGCTCGCCGGAGCGCAGTCGCAGCGTGAAGTCGTTCTGCATCGCGGAGTACTGGAGGAAGTACTCCTTGATCAGATTGCCCTTGTAGCCGAGGCACAGCACGAAGCGACGGAAGCCGTAGCGGTCGTAGATGCGCATCAGGTGCCAGAGGATCGGTCGGCCGCCGATCTCGACCAGCGCCTTCGGCTTGAACTCGGTCTCCTCCTGCAACCGGGTGCCCCGGCCGCCGCACAGGATCACGACCTGCTCGCGTCTCTGGTCCGTGGTCATGTCTTCTGCTCGTCGTCCGCGTCCGCCTGCCGAGCGGTGCCAGTGCCGACGACGGGGAACGGGAACACGTCGTCGGGGTCGTGCTCGGCCTCCGCGCAAGCGACGCATACGAGGACGTCGTCGCCGTCGTTGACGATCGCGTGGGCGAGCCCTGGCGGCACGTAGACCGAGCGCGGTGTGGACGACCCGAGCTCGATGCGCTGCCGTTCGCCGGTCGCCGGGTCGCACACGACGACGGCGCCCTCGCCCTGCACGACGGCGAACCACTCGCCCATGCGGGCGTGGTAGTGGTTGCCCTTGGCCTCGCCCGGCTTCGCCGTCGTCACGTAGACCTCGCCGCGCGGTAGGCCCGTCGCGGTCTGCGCTGCCGACAGGACCTTGTGCAGGCTGCCGCGGGCATCGTCGAAGCGGCACTGCTCGACGATGCGCACGCCGCCGAGCCCGGCTGCCCGCCGGCCGGTCGCCGGCGTCGCGGATACCTCGCAGCTGCCCCCGGAGGCCTCGGCGCTGCGCAGGCTCCGATGCCATCTGCGCAATCGGGAGCCGAAGCGGTAACGGAGGATGTTGCGGACGAACTCGAGGACCGTCCCTGCGCGGACGTGCGACGTACCGCCGTGGCGCGAGCGGCCCTCGACGTCGATCTCGATGGTGCGCAGCCCGAGCCATTTGGCCTTCAGGACGATCTCGGGATCGAGGAACCAATCCTGCGAGTCGAGCTGCATGCGCTCGAAGTTCCGCTTCGAGAACATCTTCGGGCTGCCGTTGATGTCGATGGCGCCGAGCCAGCCGAACAGCACCTGCATCAGCCCGTTGTAGGCGATCGAGACGATCTTGCGTCGCCAGCTGTCGCGCCGGAATCGCCGCCGCACCTTGGCCAGCACGCGTTCCTCGCGGTTCTCCAGCAGCCGGTACACCATCACGGTGTCCTCCGGCGACACCTGACCGTCCGCATGCACGAAGCCGATGATCGGCGCGGTGCACGCTTCGAGACCGCGGACGATGCCCGCCGAGTAGCCGCGATTGACCGGGATCGCGACCTTGTGCGCCGGCAGGCCGGTGCGGATCAGCTCGTCCAGGATCTCGCCGGTGCGGTCCGTCGAGCCGTTGTCGACCAGGATCAGCTCCAGCTCGATGCCGGCCTCGCGGAACGCGCGGGCCAGCGCCGGCGCGGTCTCGCCGATCGAGTCCTGCTCGTTGTAGCAGGGGATGGCCAGCGACAGCTGCGGGCCGGCGCGGTCGGGAGGCGTCGAGTTCACGCCTCGGCTCCGAGCGGCGCCGGGTGGTGTCCGGTCTGCGGGGTCGCGGTCATGTGCCGCGCCATGCTATCGGTCGGCCAGCGGCGCGACAGTCATCGCTCGCCGCGCGCCCGCCGGGAGTGTCCGCGCGGGCCAATCAGAACAGCGTGTAGATGAACGGCGCAGCGCCGGTCGCGCCGAGCGCGAGCAGCAGGCCGAGCGCGCCGAACACGATCAGAAACGGCGTCAGCCACCACTTGCGGTTCTCGCCCATGAAGCTGGCGAACTGGCCGAGCAGGCCCCGGTCGCGCCCGCGGCCGGCGGCCACGAACGACTCGGCGGTGTCTTCGGAGGGGGGGGACGGTCTCGAGGTGCTGGTCCATGGTGTCGTCGTCGAAGTCGTGGATCCGGGAGTCGTGGATCCGGGAGTCGTGGATCGGATCGTCGGGGGGGCAGGATCGCGCGCGAGCCACGGCGGTGGCGACGCGTGCGCGGAGGTCTGGGGGGATGCTGTCGCCGAGGCGCTCGCCGAGCAGTGCCTCGAGCACCTGGTCTGCGGCACGGTCAGGATCGGTCATCGGCGAGCCTCCGCTCGATACAGGCGCGCAGCGCGGCGTAGCTGCGCGACAGGATGCTCTTGACTGCGAGCGTGCCGACGCCGAGTCGACGGGCGATCGTGTCGCGGTCGGCGCGCTCCGCGAACCGCAGGTGCAGCACGTGTCGCGCGCGGCTGCTCAGTTGCCCGAGGCAGGCATCGAGCGCCGCCAATGTCGCGCGGCCGTCGTCGTCGGGGACCAACCGCTCCCAGGCGGCGTCGGCGGCGTCCAGACCGACCTCGGGGCATCGCCGCTGGCGCGCGAGTTCACCGCCACGCGTTGCGTGCGACGGTGCGCAGCCAGCCGCGCGCCCGTGCGCGCGGGAGGCGTTCGACGCCATGCGCGAGCGCCGCGACGAAGGTCTCCTGCGCGAGGTCGTCCGCCTCGGCGGGCTGACAGCCGAGGCAGCGCAGGTAGCGCCACAGCGGTGCCATGTGCGCGAGGAGCAGCCGCTCGAGATCGCTGTCGTCGGGCCCGCCGGTGGCTGCGGCCGAGGTGTCGGGGCTGTCGATCGCAGGTCGTTGCACGGTGGGCTCCGCGGCGTGTCGACTGCAGAGAGTCGCGGGCGGTGCCGGCGGACGCAGGAAATCCAGCGCCACCGCGACCCGGCGACCGCGATCCTGCCTCGGCCGGTATGGCCGAGCCGGACCGGACCGGCACGATGGGCACGACCGAACCGCTCCGCAACCCGCTCCTCGCCCTCGCGCTGCAAGACGCCCGCGATGGCCGCGGCGATGAGCTGCGCGACCGCCTGCCGGCCATGCTCGTACGCGAGTTCGCCGCGGAGCGGAGCTGGCTCGCGTGCCCGTGGGCGCAACTCGTCGCGACGGTCACGCGCGGCGGCGCACCGGTGCGGTCCGGCTGGCCCTCGATCCCGTCGCACCGTGGCTCTGCGCTGAAGCGCGGCGCCGGGCCCGGCGCGGACGCTGCGCCGGTAGCGACGACGGCCGGGCGACGGCCGCCGCGATCCGCGGTACACCGTCGAGCCATGCGCGACGCCCCGCAGCTTTGGCAGTACGAGCTCGACGACGGCTGGCTCGTCCTCGTCGGCCGCACCGACCTCGACAACGATCGACTGAGCATCAAGCTGGCCCGCGCGAACGACTGGTGGTTCCACGTCCGTGGTCATCCAGGCAGCCACGTCGTGCTGCGCGTCGACGACCGCGAGCCCGGCCGCGCCGTGCTCGAGCAGGCCGCGGCGATCGCGGCCTGGCACAGCAAGCTGCGCGCGGGCGGGCAGGTCGCGGTGTCGGCGACGCGGGCGCGCTTCGTCACCAAGCCGCGCGGCGCGAAGCCGGGCACCGTGCAGATCCGCAAGGAGCAGGTGCTGAAGGTCCGGCCGTCGATCGAACACGCCCGGAAGACGGAATCCACCGATTGACGGTCGCGCGCTGCCGTGCGGGCCGGTCGTCGTGGATCATGCGACCAGACCCGACTGCGCGATCGTGTCGGTCCCCGCGGACTCGGGGGTTGCGCGCAGGTTCCGATCGTTCGTCGTCCACCCTCGGAGGTTCCCAGCCCATGACACGCTCCCGACTCGCGAAGCTCCTGGTCCCGTCACTCGCCACCATCGCCGCGCTCCTCCCTGCGGCACGCGCACAGCAGATGCCCCGCGAGGACGTCGTCGACGTGCCGGCGATCGGCGCGGGGCTCTGCGTCAGCAACCTGTTCCAGACCGACATGGTGCTGCAGCGGGATGCTCCGATCCGGATCTGGGGCTGGGCCGAGCCCGGCGAGTCGGTCACGGTGCGGTTCGGCGACGACGAGCAGGCCACCGCCGCGGGCCCGGATCGCGGCTGGCGGGTGACGCTCAGCGCCGTGCCGGCGAACGCGTCGCCGCAGACGCTGACGGTGCGGGGCCGCAGCGAGACGCTGACGCTCGAGAACATCCTGGTCGGCGACGTCTGGGTGCTCGGCGGCCAGAGCAACATGGAGTTCCCGATCCGCCAGGTCGAGAACGGCAACCTCGAGATCGTCTCCGCCAACTTCCCGGAGATCCGCATCCTGACGGTTCCGTACGGCCAGGGACCCGAGCCGCGGCGGGGCTTCGCGCGCCTGTTCGAATGGAGCGACTGGTTCGGGCGCCACTTCCGCAAGGGTGATTGGGAGATCTGCACTCCCGAGACGGTCACCGAGCTCTCCGCGATCGGCTATGTCTTCGCACGCCGCCTGCACATGGCCAGCCGCGTGCCGATCGGGGTGATCGACGCATCGCGCGGTGGGACGACGGTCGAGACCTGGACTCCGCTGTCCGTGCTGCGCGCGGTCGACAGCGGGACCGTCAGGCAGGAGCTGGCCGAGTGGGACGCGCGGGTCGCGGCGTGGGACCCGCAGGCCGACCTGGACCAGCGGATCGTGCGGCATCGGCAGCAGGTCGAGAGCCTCGAGAAGGAGGGCAAGCCGATCCCCGACAACCTGAAGGAGGTGCCTGGCGACCTCCGACCCGGACCGATCGGCGACCACAACCACCCGGGTCATTGCTACGCCGGGATGATCGCTCCGCTCGTGGGGCTGTCGGTCAAGGGCGTCATCTTCCACCAGGGCTACAACAACGCGTTCAACGGCTCTGCCGGGACCGACGCGTACCGTGCGATCTTCCCGCACATGATCGCTGCATGGCGTGAGGCATTCGCCAATCCCGAGCTGCCCTTCGGCATCCTCTCGCTGTGCACCGACGGCTACCCACAAACGCGGGACAACTACGTCGAGTACATGTTCAACGCCGGCATCTACATCCGGGAGGCGCAGTACCAGACGTTCCTCGATGCGTATCGCGCCGGCGACCGGAACATCGGCTTCGTCAGCACGTACGATCTGCGGCGGCGCTGGTACCACCCCCAGCTCAAGATTCCCGCAGGCGAGCGGATCGCGCGCTGGGCGCTCGCGACGCTGTACGGCATGGGGCGGCAGCTCGAGTGGAAGCCGCCGATGCTCGTGAGCATGCAGGTGACGGATGGCGCCATCGTGCTCGAGCTCGACACCGAGGTCGGCGATCCCGAGGACGGCGCGATCGAGGGTTTCGCGATCGCCGGCGAGGACCGCCGGTTCCAGCCCGCGACCGTCGCGTATCTGGAGGTCGGAACGGACGATCGCGGCCGGCCGCGCCTCGACCGGAAGCGGCTCGTGTTGACGAGCCCGCTGGTGCCCGCGCCCATCCACTATCGCTACGCCTGGGGTCGCAATCCGCTGGCCAACCTGCAGGCCATCGGCAACAAGGACCTGCCGTTCGCCACCCAGCGCAGCGACGACTGGCGGATGGAGGAGGTGCCGCTCGGCGTGCTCGCTGGCCGCGAGACGGCTCCGGATCGCGCCCAGCGCGGCTACATCCAGCAGGTGCTGCGCGAGGAGGACCTCCGCCGGCGCCTCTACGAGGCGGAGCAGTTCATCGAGGCCAACCGGCGCTGACGGCGCCGGCGCTGACCCAACCAGCGGCGCGGGCGCGGCCGGCTCGCGCGACCCGTCGCGCGAATCAGCGGCGGGCCGACTTCGGCACGATGTCGGTCTGCAGCATCGGGTCGGCCGCGGGCACGGCGGTCGTCTCGATGCCGAGCTCCCGCCGGACGATGTTGGTGCCCTGCGCGATCGCGGCGGCCTTGAAGAACGCGATCTCGCGATTGCAGCCCTGGCGACCGAAGCCGCAGTCGCTCGAGATCACGAGCTGCTCGGGGGCGACGTGCTCGAGCGCCTTGCGGATGCGGCCGGCGACGTCCTCGGGGCGGTCGACCTGCAATGAGCGGTGGCTGGAGACGCCGACGCAGATCTTCTTCGGCAGCTTGCCCTTCAGCGACCCGAACAGCTCGATCTCGCGGAAGCCGCGGTCGGTCATCTCGACCGTCCAGACGTCGCCGCGCAATGCGTGCAGGTAGAGTTCGAACGACTCGCGGTAGCTGTCGTTCTCGATCACGCGCTGCATGTTCGGATTGCCCCAGCACGTGTGGATCCAGATCTCGACGTCGTCGAGGCCTTCGACCTCGCGGTTGTAGGCCTCGACCATGAACTTCACCTCGTCGCTGTTCGCGCCATAGGTGTTCGCCCAGAAGTGCAGCGTGGGCTCCTCGATCTGGATGCACCTGCAGCCGGCGTCGCGCAGCGCCTTCAGCTCGGTGTTCATCGCGACCGCCATGTCCCAGATCACCTCGCGGTCGTCCGCGTAGGCATCCGTGTGGCGGTCGAGGAACAGCCCCATCACCTGCGAGCAGCACGTCCCGAAGCGCACCGGCTTGCTGGTCTTCGACTGCGCGAGTCGCCAGATCTTCGGATAGTCGAGCGGCCGGTGCTCGATCTTGCCGACGACGCGTGGCCACCGCCAGCCGGTGTAGATCTCGTTCAGAAGCGTGCCGGGCGGATAGCGCAGCCACGGCGAGCGCGTCTCCTCGGACTGCAGGTGGTCACCGTCGAAGCCCGCCCAGCGTTGCAGCGGGTAGTGGTGCCATGAACGACCCGCCATGTCGTCGTCGCAGTGGAAGTCGCCGTGCGTCAGGATGTCGAGCCCGGCGCGCTCCTCGTCGCTGATCAACGTCGCGAGCGCATCGACGTACTTCTCGCGGAAGCGCACGTCCATCATGCAGGTGTCGAGCGGCCGGCCCCACATGCTGACGTCGAACCACCGCGGGCGCGGCCACGAGCCGGTGACGGTGCAGGGGAGCATGCGGTCCTTGGTGACGGTGAGCATGGCGCGTCCTCTGGTCTGGTCGGGGCGCGGCCCTCGGTCCTCCGGCTCGGAGCGGGCCCGCCTCCGACACGGTAGCGCGCGGCGCTGGTGGTTCCGTCACGTTCCTCCGCCGCGTGGGCCTACCAGTCGCCGAGCTTCTCGAGCACGCCGCGCCGCTTCGCGAGGTTCTTGTAGTCCCACTGGATCCTGCGGGCCTTCTTCAGCCAGCGCCGCAGGTGGGTGACGCGGATCTCCGCGGCGCGTTCATAGTGCGTCTCCGCCGCCTGGAACTTGCCCTCGGGCTCGAGTCCCGGCTCGTCGAACGACTGCCCGCTCCAGAACAGCAGGCACACGGACTGCTTGCGCACCTGGTAGCCGACGATCGGGTTGCCGTCGAGGAACCACACCGGTCCGCGGTGCCAGATCTTGCTCTCGGCCTCGTGCAGCACCGCGTCGATCTCCGTGGCGAGCTTGGCGCAGGTCGCCCCGCGCTCCGGGTCCTGGGCCGCGTTGTAGTTGCAGATGTCCTCGTGCATGGCGCCGCATGCTAACCGGACGGGCGCGAGTGCCCGGCGTCAGCCGTTCGTCGCGCGAGCGACCGTGCCCGGCGCTCACGGCGGATCGAGCACGTCGATCCGGAACGTGTGCGTGCCGGCCGGGTGGTCCCAGAACACCGCGCGACCGGCGGCCCGCGGCAGCGCGAAGGTCGCGGTGAGCTCGTAGGTGGAGGGGCCCGTGACGACGTAGCCGTAGGGCGCGTCCGTCACCGGATCGTGCCAGTCGATCCGCCATTGCCGCGCGCGTTCCGCGAGCTCGGCCAGCGACTGCGGCAGCGGCTGCTTCAGGATCTCGGGTCGCTCCGGGTCGTGGCAGAGGGCCTGGATCTCGGCCTGGATGTGCTGCAGGTCGCTCAGGCGCTGCTCGTCGAAGCGCTCGACGCGGCGCTGGTGCGGCATGCCGGTGAGGACCAGACCCCAGATCAGTGCGCCGGCCACGACGGTGGCGCTCACCGCGCCGAACAGGGTGTGCACGCCGGCGGTCATCGCGGTGCCTCCTCGCCGCTCCGTAGCGACCACCACAGGTAGCCGGTGCCGGCGCCTGCGATCAGCAGAAGGGTGCCGACCTTCAACAGGAAGCGCGCGCTGACCTCGCCCTCGAGCAGGAAGTACAGCAGCGTGATCAGGTCGCTCGACAGCGTCACGGCGCCGACGAACAGCGACAGCCAGATCAGCCAGCGCCGCACCGGTGGCGCGCCGCGCTGGGGGTCGCGCCGCGCGACGGCCAGCAGGTGCCGCCACACCAGCAGGAACAGCGGGTAGGTCACGATCAGCGTCGCCATGCCGACCCGGATGCCCGACTCGCGCTCCTCGTACCAGACGTCGGTGGCCCGCCACGCGGGATCGGGCAGCGCCAGATCGACGTAGCCGAACAGCAGCAGCACCAGGCTGGTGACCCAGGTGTAGAGCGCGGCGAAGGCGAACAGGTGCAGGAACACCTCGCGGGCCGAGCCCGCGCCCGGCGGCTCGGGCACCGGCAGCGCGAGCGTCTCGTGGCTGAGTGCGCGGGCGATCTGCCGGTCCTTCCATCCGGCGGCCTGCAGGATCGCGCGCAGGTCCGCGAGGCCGAGCTGGCGCTCGCGGGCGTGCCGGATGAACTCCTCGAGAGACGGGTCCATCGGTCGACCTCCGCGCCTCATGCTAATCGCCGTGCGGCGCGTCGGGACCGGGATCGACCCCGGTGCCGCCCGGCCCGGACGTACGGGGATACCCTGGGCCTGGCCATGCGAGCGTCGTCGGCTCCGACAATGGCCGAGCGCCGAGCCCCGGAGATCGGGCCGGCGGCGGTGGCCGGCGGCGGCGCCCGGGGCTGGGTCAGCGCCGCTGCAGATCGAGCATCGCCGCGGCGAAGGCGAGGCCCAGCCGCCGTTGCCCCTCGGTGTCGTAGTGCACGGTGTCGTCGCGCAGCGGCATGTCGTCGGTCGGGACCATCCACATGCCCGGCGTCGCCTCCGGCTGGCCGGAGCGCGCGTCGAGCGCCGCCATCTGGGAGCGGATCAGGTCGCGGTGCGTGAAGCGCTCCCGCGCCGGACTGTGCGGCAGCACCTGGCCGTATACCCAGGGTAGATCAGGGGCACCCAGATCGGCGCCGAGGCGCTCGCGCAGCCGCCGCAGGTCGAGCGCGTAGCTGCCCGCGGAGATCGCGTGCTTGCTGTCCTGCTCGCCCTGCATCCACACCACGCCGCGCAGCACCGGCCGCAGCCCCTGTGCGCGGAGTGCGGCGAGCGCGGCGCGCGCGGTGCTCGACCAATCGCGGTAGTGGCGACCGACGGCGGGATCGTCCGGCCGCTCGCCCGGATGGAAGTTGGCCCGGTCCGGTCCTGGCGCAGAGCCGACCCAACGGTTGTCGTCCCAGCCGGCGTGGAGCGCCTGGCCGCTGCGGCAGAACTTGATCAGGTAGAAGGGACCCGGACCCGCATCGCACAGTCCGCGAGCGAAGCCCAGCTCCGGACCGAACTCGCCCGGCCGCGTGCTGAGGCGGGTCGTCTCGGGGTCGAGCGGCTCGAAGCGCTCGCCGTTCCAGAACCGGGCGGCCGCGACCGGCTCCCGCCATTCCGCGGGCAGCTCGGCGACGAAGCCGAGCCCCTGCATGTTCGATTGGCCGGCGAGCAGATAGACGTCGGCCGTCGGCGCGGGGGCCGGCGTCGTGCCGCAACCGCCCGCCGCCAGGACCGACGCCAGGAGCAGACCGAGGAGCCTCGCCGGACGCATGTCGGTATCTTCGCCACGCGCCACGCCCGTGTCGCCCCCGGCACCGTGCGGATTGCGGCCCGCTTCACGACAACAGCGGCGGCGTGACTCGCGGCTGCCGACGCCATCTCGGCGCAGCGGCCGGACTGCCGTGCCAACCCTCGGTGGAGCCGCGCGTGTCGACGGCCAGCACCGCTCGCGCCTCGCGTCGATTCGTCGAGTCAGCTCGCCGATGCCGTCGTTCGCGACGCTCGCCGGACCGACGGCGGCTGGCTCGATCCACCTGCGACATCGGTGCGCGCCGCGACCGAGCCAATTCGGCCGGCTGTCCGGCCCGCGTGGAAGAGGGCTCGCGGGCCACCATGGATCGGCTAGTCTCTGGCGAGGTGGACTCGGCGCTCCGACAGACCCTTTGCGAGGCCTTCGAGCATCGCCCCGTGGCGCGCTTCGTAGCCGTGTTCGGATCCCGGGTTACCGGCGGAGCGAGACCGGACAGCGACGTCGACGTGGCGTGGCTGCCGCAGGATCCGGACGTCACGCTCGCGAAGGAGCTCGAGTTGCAGGCCAGCCTGACCGCGACCGTCCGATGCGACGTCGACCTCGTGCGTGTCGACCGGGCCAGCACCCTGTGTCGGATGGAGATCGCGCGACACGGCGAGCTTCTGTGTGGCGACCGCGATGCGTGGATCGCGTTTCGGGCCGCGGCGATCGCCGAGTTCCTCGACTTCGAGCCGGCGCTGCGCAGTGCCAGCCGTCGCTTCGCTGCGCGGCTGCGAGATCTCGACCGGGGAGGCGCAGCGTGACGGACCCCGCGATCATCCTGCGCAAGCTCACCGCTCTCCGCGAGCACACGGCCAGACTGCGTCGCCGACGGCCGTCGGATGCCGCGCGAATCCGGGACGACGTCGATCTGCAGGACGCGATCGCCATGAGCCTGCTGGTCGCCGTCCAGGCGGCGTTGGACGTCGCGCTGCACGTCGCGGCCGACGAGGGGCTCGGCGTTCCAGCGACCTATGCCGAGGGGTTCGAGATGCTGGCCCATCACGGCCTGCTCGACCGCGAGACGGCCCGGCGACTCGCCGGCATGGCCGCCCTACGCAACCGCATCGCTCACGGCTACGCGAGTGTCGATCACGCGCGGATCTGGGCGGAGCTCCCCGACGGGCTACAGGCCTTCGACACCTTTGCAGCCGCGCTGTCCGCACGCTTGGAAGGCCATTGAGAATGGTACGCCACACTCGTTCGAGGACCGCTCGTCCGAAGTCCAGGCTGTGAACGGCCGCTTCCGGAAGCCGGTTCCCGAATACGTCCACTACGGTCTGCGCCCGGTCCCGCCCGGTCCCGACAGCCTGCAGGCATACGAGGCCGCGGTCGAGCAATGGGTCGCGGGTGCGTCGCGCACGCGCGGTGCGGAGCACTTCGACACGATCGTGGTCCTGCTCAACCTCGGCATTCAGCTGCGTCAGTGCGGCACGCGCGAGGAAGCGCTGCCGTATCTGGAGCGCGCGGTCGCTACGTCGCACGCCATGCTGGTGCCCGGCCACCGGTACATCGACAACTCCCTCGGCGTCTACGGCGCGACACTGATGGACCCGGGCTACCTCGACGAGGCCGAGGGCGCGCTGCTCGAATCCCATGCGATTCTGGCGAAGGCGCCGGCCGGGAGCACGGCCGCACGCAGGGCATCGCCCAGCAGCTCGCCTTCCTCGACGACCGCCGGCACGAGTTCGACCCTGATGTCGACCATGACGAGGTCGCCACCCGCTGGTGGAGCGAGCTGCCCGAAGCGCAGCGCTGGTCCGACGAGCGGCGCCGGAGGTAGCGGCCGCGCGGTCGACGCCTCAGCGGCGTGTCCGGTCAGTCGGCCGTCGCGCGCGGTGCCGGCGTGGTGCCGGCGGCGACCTCGATCCGCTCACACGGTGGTTTCGCCGCGGACTACGCGTGGGTCGCTCATCAGGAACCCGACGCGCGCCAGCGCCCGGTGCAGGAGCGAGCGGACCGCGGCTTCGGAGCGATTCATCACCGTCGCGATCTCGCGTCGCGACAGCCCGACGACGAACGCCAGCGTCACGACCTGTCGGTGATCTTCCGACAGGCTGCGCAACGCGACCTCGAGGCGCTGCATGTCCTCCTCGCGCATCGCGACCTCGCTCGGCGAGCGATCGTTCGAGCGCAGCGTGTAGACGATGTCGCCGACCTCACGGTCGCTGCTGCGCTTGCGGGCCCGCCAGTAGCGCTGACGGTCGCAGATCGTCGCCATCGCCTTGCGGAAGAGCCAGTGACGGAACGCACCCTCACCGCGGAACTCGAACTCAGCCGTGTTCTGCAGGACGTCGCGGCACACCGATTGGACGAGGTCGAGTGGCGCGTCCCGAGCGGACAGCTCGGCTCCGAGGTGGAGGCGCACGTAGGTGAACAGCCCAGGCAGGTGCCGCTGGAGCAGCTGCTCGATCGCGACCGGGCTTCCTCCCGCCGCCTCCATCACGAGCGAATCGTGCGCGTCGTCCACGGCGGGTGACAAGATAATCGGGGAGCGACCGTCACGGCCAGCCTGGGCGGACGATCGAACTCGCAGGGCGACCCGGGCGCGCTTCGCGAGACGGTTTCTCAGGCAGGATCCCGGGCGGCCCGGCGCAGCACCCGGCGGACGACGCAACCCGGAGATCCGAGCCCATGGCATCGAGCTCGAACCCGCTCGAGGACCTCGCCTTCGACTGCCTCGAGCGCATGGCCGACGAGGGCGACTCCGCCCTCGAGTCGGTCTGCCGCGAACACCCCGAGCATGCGCCGGCGCTGCGACATCTGGTGGAGCAGCTCCGTCGCTGCGGGCTCACGCCGGGCTGCGAGCCGGAGGTCCAGGCACCCGTGCAGCTCGGCGAGTACCGACTCCTGCGCCGACTCGGTAGCGGGGGCATGGGTATCGTCTACCTCGCCGAGCAGGAACGCCTGCGGCGCCAGGTCGCGCTGAAGCTGCTTCGGCCCGGGAGCCTGCCGATCCCGAGCTCCCGCGCGCGGTTCCGGCGGGAGATCGAGGCGCTGTCCCGCCTCGACCATCCCCACATCTGCACCGTCTACGACGCCGGCGAGGTCGACGGCGTGCCGTTCCTGGCGATGCGTCACGTCCACGGCGAGACGCTGGCCCAGCGGGTCGCGCGCGCGCAGGAGAGCCGCACGGCGGAGCCGGTCGAACTCCTGCTCGTGCTGCTCGAGAAGGTCGCCCGCGCACTCCACGCCGCGCACGAGGCGGGAGTCGTCCACCGCGACGTCAAGCCCGCCAACATCATGGTCGACGAACGCGGTGAACCGGCGATCCTCGACTTCGGGCTCGCTCACGACGAGCACGCGAGCGCGGCGGACCTCACCGCCAGCTCGCAGCGGCTCGGCACTCCGTGCTTCATGGCCCCCGAACAGATCGCCCCCGAGATCGGGCCGATCGACCGTCGCACGGACGTCTACCAGCTCGGCGTGACGGCATACCTGTGCCTGACGCTGCGACTGCCGTTCGACGTCACGACGCGCGAGGGAACCTACCGTGCGATCCTCGCCGGCGACGCACCCGAGCCGCGCGCCGTCGCTCCTCGGATCGGTCGCGAGCTGAACGCGGTCGTCCTGCGCGCGATCGCACGGGAGCCCACGCGGCGATTCGACAGCGCAGCGGCGTTCGCCGATGAGCTGGAGCGCGTCCGGACGCACCGCCCCGTCCTCACGCACGCGCCGGGTCCGGTCCAGCGGCTGATGCACTGGAGCCGCCGCAATCGCGTCGCTGCGGTGTTCCTCGCGACGCTGTCCGCCGGACTCCTCGCATCGAGCTGGCTCGCGAGCACCCTGGCAGAGCGGTCGGGCGAGTTCCACATGCTCGCGAACGTGCTGCGCCTCCAGGAGGCGCGGCAGGCCGAGCGGAAACTCGATTGGCGTTCGAAGCCCGCGGATCTGGAACATTGGCTGCAGGTCCACGGATCGGTGCTCAGCGCGGAGCTGCCGAGAGTCCGCCGGCTCGTGGCGGAGCTCGAATCCCGGGCGATACCGCGCAGCGCCGCCGAGCTCGACGCGGACCGACGTGCCCACCCCCGCTTCGCCGAATGGGAGGCTCGGCGGCGGGAGCTGCAGTTCCTGCGCCGCGTGCAGGCGGTCCGGTCGGGCTCGGTACCTCCATCGTTGCCCCCCGTGCCGCACGAGCTGCGGGGCAAGACCGCGCGCGAGCTGCACGACCTCGCCGCGCCGCTCGTCGATTGGGACGACGAGACCCGGACCGTCGCACGCGCAGAGCTGGCGCTGGCGATGCTCCGTGCCGCCGTCGCGAAGCTCGACGACGGTGACGCGTCGATCGGCCGTCCGCGGCTCCTCCGTGCGCTGGCGGCCGCGCAGTATGCCAATGGACTGGACGCCGACGCTCGCGCGGCGGCAGGCGAAGCGGTTCGGCTCGCCGAGGGCACCGAGGTCGCGGTCAGCGCGGCGTACGTCGCGGACCTCGAACGGCGGATCACGCTCGCGCGCGACGGCGCGGCGCAGGCGGAGATCGACCGGCTGGAGCGCGACTACCGTGCGCTCGACGACGAGCTGTCGCGGCGTCGCTCGTGGCGCTTCGCGAGCGATGCGGAGGATTACCTGCACCGCACGTTGCGCCAGGCCGTCGTCGACATCGAACGCTTCGAGCAGGACGAGCTACGGCGGGTGCGCGAGCGACTCGCGTGGGCACGCCGGATCGACGTGTGGACCGACCACCACCCGCACGCACAGGTGTCCTGGACCGAGGCGAGCGACGCGATCGCGAAGGCCGACGGTGTGGTCGCGAGCGAGCTGTACGCGGCACATCCGATCGAGCTGCGACCGCAGACCGGGCTCGTCCCGATCGGCATGAACCCGGTGACGAAGCTCTGGGAGTTCTATCACCTGCGCTCCGCCTGGGACCCCGAGTCCGGCATCGACGCCGTCGACGCGATCGAGATCCCCACTCACGGCGCCGGCGGCACGATCGACGTGCGCGACGACACCGGGATCGTGTTCGTGCTGCTCCCCGGCGGAACGTTCTGGATGGGCGCGCAGCGGGACGACCCGGCATTGCCGAACCACGATCCAGGGGCACAGCCGGACGAGATCCTGCATCAGGTGACGCTCGAGCCGTTCTTCCTCGCGCGCCACGAGCTGACGCGCGGCCAGTGGCGGCGGCTGTCGGGACGGCCGGAGCCGGGCTTCTTCGTGCTCGGCGAGACCTACATGGATGCCCCCGAGCCGATCGGCTCGACGCACCCGGTCGAGAGCGTCGGCGCGACGGAATGCGACGCGCTGCTCGATCTGCACGGCCTCGTGCTGCCGACCGAGGCGCAGTGGGAATACGGGTGCCGGGCGACGACCCAATCGCCCTGGTGGTGCGGGAGCGACAAGCGCACGCTCGTCGAATGCGCGAACCTCCTCGGCACGCCGATCCGTCTCTACGACGGCCATGACCCGGCGCTCGACCAGATCCGCAAGCCGATCGCTCCCGTCGGCAGCTACCTGCCGAACCCCTTCGGTCTCCACGACGTCCACGGCAACGTCTTCGAATGGTGCCTGGACCGCTACGGCAGCTACATGCTGCCGTGTCGACCGGGCGACGGGCTGCGCGAGGTCAACTTCGACGCCCGGCGCGTCTGCCGCGGTGGTGGACAGTACGAGACCGCTGTCGAGGCGCGCTCCGCGCGCCGCAACCCGGATCATTCGGAGGTCGCGGAACGATCCCACGGGCTGCGCGCCGCGCGCCGGCTGGAGACCGTCGCCGCGGTCGCGCCTGACGACTGCATGTGGATCGCGCGGCATTCCGGTCCGGGCCCGACGGCGCGGTTCCGGCACGCGATGGCCTACGACCCGGTGCGGCAGCGGGTCGTGCTGTTCGGCGGCTCCGACGGCTGGCCCGAAGTCGGTCCGATCCGCGTCTTCGGGGACACCTGGGAATGGGACGGCGTGCGCTGGTACGAGCGACGTCCCAGCGTGAGTCCGGAGCCGCGCGAGCGGTCGCTGTCGGCCTATGACCCGTCCCGCCAGCGCACGATCCTCTGCGATGGGTACGGCGAGTCCGGCGAGCCACTGACCGACATGTGGGAGTGGGACGGCGTGCGCTGGTCGCTCGTGGCGCCGCCGGGCTCGGTCCCCGCGGAGGGGATGGGATTGGTCTTCGACGCGAGTCGGCAGCAATGCGTGCTGGTGTCCCCGGATCGATCCTCCAGCGTCTCCGGGCGGGGCGTGCAGATCTGGTACTGGGCTGTGGCAGGCTGGCGGCTGGAGTCGACGGAGGATCTGCCGTGGTGGATCGTGCCGGTGGAATCCGACGCGCCCGGGGAGGGCCTGCTGCTCTACGACCCGATGACCGGCGAGGTGTTGGCCAGGGACGGTACGGCCTGGCGCCGGCGGTCATCGGAGACACGGGGCCCATCGGCGCGCGGCAACATCGCGCTCACGGGTGGCCTCGGGCGGGGTCGCTTCGTGCTGTTCGGTGGTGGCGTCTGGACTCCGGACTCGTTGGGTGCGTTCTCCGACACCTGGGAGTGGGACGGCGCGAAGTGGGTGACGCGGGCGTCGCACACGGTACCCCCGGCACGGTACTGCTCGGCGCTGGTCTACGACGCCGCGCGCGGTCGAGCCGTGATGTTCGGTGGCTACCGGTGGACGGGTCCGGTGGCGGGACTCGAGCGGGACTTCCCTTTGCGCGAGCTGTTCGACGACACCTGGGAGCTCGTGATCCGTGCCGAGCAGCCCGCCAGCGGATCGTCCAGGTGACGGATCGCGCCGCGCCGCGCGACTCCGGCGAGGCGCTGCGAGCGGGTCACGGGTACCCGCTCGCGATGACGCCTGCGCTCAGTGGATGGTTGCGATGGCGGCGTTGGACACCGAGGCGCAGGCGTTGGGCGCCATGGGGTCGAAGACGATCGCCTGCATCGAGAGGCGCAGGCCGGCGAGCCGGGGGTCGTTGGGGATGCCGAACCCGAGCTCCTGGCGGGCACCGAGGTGTCCGACCAGCAGGGTCAGCGGCGGCTCCGGAGCGATCCACAGGTCGCAGCCGGGGATCCCGAACATGCCGAGGTCGAGCGGCAGGGGCCGGCCGGCGAACGAGACGAGGTCGAAGCCGAAGCCGAGCGCGAACGCGCCCATGACGCCCGGGAGGTTGGTGACGTCGAGGTCGAGCGTGCCGCCGAGAGCCGGGACGCTGCCCTGGGCCGCATCGAGCGACGGCACACCATTGCTACCCCGGCAACCGAGTCCGTACCGCGCGAACGTCGGTACGGCGGGCGCCAGCCGCGCCCAGATCTGGAGGTTCCTGACGGTCCGCTGCAGACGTCCGTACATCAAGATGGTCCGGTCGCCTCCCGGGTCGTACGCGAATGTCGAGCCGAACTGCGCCGGCGGACGACCGCCGTCCGGCAACCGGGTCCAGGCCGTGCCGTCGTACTCCCACAGGTCGTCGAGCGGGTGGAACACGCCACCCGCTCCTTCGAAGCCACCGAACACGACGACCCGGCCGCGCGTCGGGTCGTAGCAGATGTTCGGATGGCGGGCGGAGGGCTCGGGGATCGGGATCCTCGTCCAATCGCCACCGTCGTATTCCCACGTCTCGCCGACGGAGAAGGGCCAGCCGGCGGTGTCGAGCCCCTGTCCACCGAACAGGACGACTCTGCTGCGACCTGCGTCGTAGACCAGGGTGGTCATGCGTGGCCCCGGTCGGTTCGCCGTCGGGACCTGCGTCCAGGTAAGTGCGAGACCGTCGTACTCCCAGGTCTCGTCGAGCGTCTGCCAGGCGCCATTCGCGCGCGTGAAACCGCCGAACATCACGACGCGACGACGCGCCGCGTCGTAGGTCATGCTGCCTCCTGCTCTCGGTGTCGGCGTGTTCGCAGGAAACACCTGTCGCCAATCGCGCGTGCGGCAATCGAACTCCCAGGTCTCGTCGAAGAACGTCCTGTTCGAGCCGTTGCCCGACACTCCTCCGAACGTGACGAAACAGCCGCGGTGGGCGTCGTAGGCAGACACCATCGGAAGAACCGTCGGTCGGTGCGGCGTCTGGAATTCCGTCCAGGTCGAGCCGTCCAGCTCCCACGCAGTGATGGGATCGCCAATGCTGCCGTTACTGCACATCACGAGCATGTTCCTGCTGATCGGGTCGAACCCGATCATGACGACGTCCTGCGACGGCGGCACGACCGTCGACCCCGTCTGCCGCCAGTCGAGGCCGTCGAACAGCCAGGTGTCGTTGTTCGTCGTCGGAGTCAGGCCGCCGAAAGCGATGACGCGGCCGAGCTGTGGATCGAACGCCATGGCGTGCCGGGAACGTGCAGGCGGCGAGGTCCCGGGCGACAGCGGCCGCCACGTCGGGATGCTGCCGTCGCATCCCAGGTGTCGCCCAGCGTGCTCGCCGCGAAGCCGCCGAACAGCACCACGGTGCTGCGCGCGGAGTCGGTCGCCAACGCGTGGTTCATGCGCGCCGGTGGGCGCGCGAGCACGGGCACCTCCGCCCAGTTCGTGCCGTCGAACTCCCAGGTGTCGTCGAAGCGGGTGATCACCCAGTTGCCGCCGAACAGCATCGTCCGGCCGCGCGCCGGGTCGTAGGCCATCGCGAAGCCGCTCCGCGTCGGCGGGCTCGTCTGGGTGGGGACCCGCGTCCAGTCCGTGCCGTCGTAGGTCCAGGTGTCCGTCAGGAAGCCGGTCGCACCGGAGCCGCCCCACAGCACGATGCAGCCGAGCGTGGCGTCGTAGGTCATGCCATGCGACGAGCGCGGGCCAGGGCTCGACACCGGCGTGACCTGTGTCCAGGTGAGCTGCGCGACGTCGAACTCCCAGGTGTCCGCGAGCGCGCCGGCCGTGCCGAAGCCGCCGAACAGGACCACGCGGCCGCGCCGCGGATCGAAGGCCATCGCATGCAACTGTCGCGCGGGCGGCGCCACCGGGGTGGGCACGCCACGCCAGCCGAGGCCGTCGAACAGCCAGGTGTCGGCGAGCCGCGCACCGGCGATGTCCCGGCCGCCGAACAGCACCGTGGTCCCGGCGCCGGTGTCGCAGGCCATCGCGAAGTCGGCCCGCGCGAGCGGTGGCGGTAGCTGCCGCCACTCCTGGGCGACCGCCGGAGCCGTCAGGATCACTGTCGCGAGCACCGTGAGGGTGTTCGTGCACAGGAGACTCTCACTGATCTTCATGGACCTGCTCCTGCAGAGGAGAGAGTGTCGACGAGGGATGACGCAGTCGGCTCGATGTCGAGTCGACCATTGCGACTTCCCCTTACATCGTGCGGAGCGCTGGGATGTGGCGCGGCGGCTCGTGAAATGTCCGTGTGCACGGCGCGGTGGCCGGCCGGAGGTTGCGGACTGGGAACAACCCGCAGGCGACCGGCAAGCCGGCGCGATGACGCCGCCGCGCGCACCAGCGATGTCCGCCCCGCTCAGTGGATGGTTGCGATGGCGGCGTTGGACACCGAGGCGCAGGCGTTGGGCGCCATGGGGTCGAAGACGATCGCCTGCATCGAGAGGCGCAGGCCGGCGAGCCGGGGGTCGTTGGGGATGCCGAACCCGAGCTCCTGGCGGGCACCGAGGTGTCCGACCAGCAGGGTCAGCGGCGGCTCCGGAGCGATCCACAGGTCGCAGCCGGGGATCCCGAACATGCCGAGGTCGAGCGGCAGGGGCCGGCCGGCGAACGAGACGAGGTCGAAGCCGAAGCCGAGCGCGAACGCGCCCATGACGCCCGGGAGGTTGGTGACGTCGAGGTCGAGCGTGCCGCCGAGAGCCGGGACGCTGCCCTGGGCCGCATCGAGCGACGGCACACCATTGCTACCCCGGCAGCCGAGGCCGTAGCGCGCGAACGTCGGTACGGCGGGCGACCGTAGCTCCCAGACGCTGCTGTTCGCGCCCAATCCCTCGAGCCAACCGAAGACCGCGACGATCCGGTCGTGGACCGGGTCGTACGCGAACATCGAGCCGAACTGGGCCGGCGGGCGACCGCCGTCCGGCAACCGGGTCCAGGCCGTGCCGTCGTAGTTCCACAGGTCGTCGAGCGCGTGGAACACGCCTCCCGATCCGTAGAACCCTCCGAACACGACGACCCGGCCGCGGGTCGGGTCGTAGCAGATGTTCGGCCAGCGGGCAGATGGCTCGGGTATCTGGATCCTCGTCCAATCGGCACCGTCGTATTCCCAGGTCCCGCCGACCGCGAAGGGATAGCCGGTGGTGTCGAGACCCTGTCCACCGAACAGGACCACTCTGCCGCGGCCAGCGTCGTAGACGGGGCGGGCCATGCGTGGCTCCGGTCGGTTCGCCGTCGGGACCAGCCTCCAGTCGTGACCGTCGTACTCCCAGGTGTCGTCGAGCGTCAGCCAGGTACCGTTCGTGATCGTGCCACCACCGAACAGCACGATGCGACGACGCGCCGCATCGTACGCCATGCCGTAGGCCCCTCTTGGCGGCGGCGCATGTGCCGGGAACACCTGTCGCCAGTCGCGCGTCCGGCAATCGAACTCCCAGGTCTCGTCCTTCATATTCATGCCGGAGTGACCGCCGAACCCGACGAAGCAGGCCCGCTGGGAGTCGTAGCCGTACGCTCGCCCGCCCACGGCCGGCGGCCGGTGCGGCGGCTGGATCTCCGTCCAGGTCGATCCGTCCAGCTCCCACGCGTCCGTGTACGCGGTCCCGGTCGCCGTGTTGCCACCCAGGAGCAGCATCTTGCCGCTGATGGCGTCGAATGCGAACGCGCCCACGCCACGCAATGGCGGCACGACCGTCGACCCCGTCTGCCGCCAGTCGAGGCCGTCGAACAGCCAGGTGTCGTTGTTCGTCGTCGGAGTCAGGCCGCCGAAAGCGATGACGCGGCCGAGCCGTGGATCGAACGCCATGGCGTGCCGGGAGCGTGCAGGCGGCGAGGTCCCGGGCGACAGCGGCCGCCACGTCGGGATGCTGCCGTCGTACTCCCAGGTGTCGCCCAGCGTGCTCGCCGCGAAGCCGCCGAACAGCACCACGGTGCTGCGCGCGGAGTCGGTCGCCAGCGCGTGGTTCATGCGCGCCGGTGGGCGCGCGAGCACGGGCACCTCCGCCCAGCTCGTGCCGTCGAACTCCCAGGTGTCGTCGTAGCGGGTGATCACCCAGTTGCCGCCGAACAGCATCGTCCGGCCGCGCGCCGGGTCGTAGGCCATCGCGAAGCCGCTTCGCGTCGGCGGGCTCGTCTGGGTGGGGACCCGCGTCCAGTCGGTGCCGTCGTAGGTCCAGGTGTCCGTCAGGAAGCCGGTCGCACCGGAGCCGCCCCACAGCAGACACGGCGGAGCGTGGCGTCGTAGGTCATGCCATGCGACGAGCGCGGGCCAGGGCTCGACACCGGCGTGACCTGTGTCCAGGTGAGCTGCGCGACGTCGAACTCCCAGGTGTCCGCGAGCGCGCCGGCCGTGCCAAAGCCGCCGAACAGGACCACGCGGCCGCGCTGCGGATCGAAGGCCATCGCATGCAACTGTCGCGCGGGCGGCGCCACCGGGGTGGGCACGCCACGCCAGTCGAGGCCGTCGGACAGCCAGGTATCGGCGAGCCGGGCACCGGCGATGTCCCGGCCACCGAACAGCACCGTGGTCCCGGCGCCGGTGTCGCACGCCATCGCGAAGTCGGCCCGCGCGAGCGGTGGCGGTAGCTGCCGCCACTCCTGGGCGACCGCCGGGGCCGTCAGGATCACTGTCGCGAGCACCGCGAGGGTGTTCGTGCACAGGAGACTCTCACTGATCTTCATGGACCTGCTCCTGCAGAGGAGAGAGTGTCGACGAGGGATGACGCAGTCGGCTCGATGTCGAGTCGACCATTGCGACTTCCCCCTTACATCGTGCGGAGCGCTGGGATGTGGCGCGGCGGCTCGTGAAATGTCCGTGTGCACGGCGCGGTGGCCGGCCGGAGGTCGCGGACTGGGAACAACCCGCAGGCGACCGGCAAGCCGGCGCGATGACGCCGCCGCGCGCACCAGCGATGTCCGCCCCGCTCAGTGGATGGTGGCGATGGCGGCGTTGGACACCGAGGCGCAGGCGTTGGGCGCCATGGGGTCGAAGACGATCGCCTGCATCGAGAGGCGCAGGCCGGCGAGCCGGGGGTCGTTGGGGATGCCGAACCCGAGCTCCTGGCGGGCACCGAGGTGTCCGACCAGCAGGGTCAGCGGCGGCTCCGGAGCGATCCACAGGTCGCAGCCGGGGATCCCGAACATGCCGAGGTCGAGCGGCAGGGGCCGGCCGGCGAACGAGACGAGGTCGAAGCCGAAGCCGAGCGCGAACGCGCCCATGACGCCCGGGAGGTTGGTGACGTCGAGGTCGAGCGTGCCGCCGAGAGCCGGGACGCTGCCCTGGGCCGCATCGAGCGACGGCACACCATTGCTACCCCGGCAGCCGAGGCCGTAGCGGCTCCATTGCGGCGCGATCGGCCGTCGATACTCCCAGGTGTCGCCACTCAGGGAGTCGGTAGTCACGCCGCCACCCCCGAAGGTCACCAAGCGATCCCGGGCGATGTCGAAGTACATTCCAGGGGCGGAGGTGGCCGGCCCGCGGGGTCCGGGCACGAGCGCCCACGTTCCGGTCCGGCCGTCGTAGTTCCAGAGCTCGTCGAAGATCACGAAGTTGCTGCCCGATGGCGCGTTGCCACCGTGCATAGCCACGTGACCCGTCGCGAGATCATATGCCATCCGCGAAGAGAACCTCGCTGTCGGCGCGGAGCTCCCGGGAGGTACGATAACCTCGGTCCACGTGCCTGCCCGGCCCTCGTATTCCCAGGTGTCCGAGAAGTCGATCGGCGAGCCGTTGAGATCCACTGTGTTGCCACCGAACAGGACCACCTTGCCTCGCCCCGCATCATAGGCGAGGGCCGTCACGAGTCGGGGGCTGGGGCGGCTCTGCGCGGGGATCGGGACCTGCGTCCAGGTCCGCGCGAGACCATCGTATTCCCAGGTCTCGTCGACGATCGCAGTGACGGGGAACCCGCCGCCGTTGACTCCCTGGCCACCGCCGAACAGCACCATCTTCCGGCGGGCTGCGTCGTAGACCATCGAGAAGACGAGGTTCGAACTCGGCGTACCGATCGTGGGGATCCGCTCCCAGGTCGTGCCATCGAACTCCCAGGTGTCGAACAGGTTGATCCACTGATCGTTCGCGCGGGTCCAGCCTCCGTACACGACGATCCGATCACGATGCGCGTCGTAGGCCATGCCCTGGTAGGCGCGCGAGGGTGGCGACACGGAGGGACGGAGCTGCGTCCACTGCGCGTCGGCGAGCTCCCAGGTATCGTCCAGCGTGCTCCACGCATTCGAGACCCAGCGCTGTCCGCCGAACAGGATCCCACGCCTCCGCAGCGAGTCGTAGACGAGGCCGGTGGTCCAGCGCGCGCTCGGCGTCGGACCGACGGTCGCGATGTTCGTCCAGATCACGCCGTCGAACAGCCAGCTGTCGTTGCTCATGGTCGAGGTCAGGCCGCCGAACAGCAGGACGCGGCCGAGCCGTGGATCGAACGCCATGGCGTGCCGGGAGCGTGCAGGCGGCGAGGTCCCGGGCGACAACGGCCGCCACGTCGGGATGCTGCCGTCGTACTCCCAGGTGTCGCCCAGCGCGCTCGCCGCGAAGCCGCCGAACAGCACGATGACATTGCGCGCAGTGTCGGTCGCCAGCGCGTGGTTCATGCGCGCCGGTGGGCGCGCGAGCACGGGCACCTCCGCCCAGCTCGTGCCGTCGAACTCCCAGGTGTCGTCGTAGCGGGTGATCACCCAGTTGCCGCCGAACAGCATCGTCCGGCCGCGCGCCGGGTCGTAGGCCATCGCGAAGCCGCTTCGCGTCGGCGGGCTCGTCTGGGTGGGGACCCGCGTCCAGTCGGTGCCGTCGTAGGTCCAGGTGTCCGTCAGGAAGCCGGTCGCACCGGAGCCGCCCCACAGCACGATGCAGCCGAGCGTGGCGTCGTAGGTCATGCCATGCGACGAGCGCGGGCCAGGGCTCGACACCGGCGTGACCTGTGTCCAGGTGAGCTGCGCGACGTCGAACTCCCAGGTGTCCGCGAGCGCTCCCGCCGCGCCATTGCCGCCGAACAGGACCACGCGGCCGCGCCGCGGATCGAAAGCCATCGCATGGAACTGTCGCGCGGGCGGCGCCACCGGGGTGGGCACGCCACGCCAGTCGAGGCCGTCGGACAGCCAGGTGTCGGCGAGCCGGGCACCGGCGATGTCCCGGCCACCGAACAGCACCGTGGTCCCGGCGCCGGTGTCGCACGCCATCGCGAAGTCGGCCCGCGCGAGCGGTGGCGGTAGCTGCCGCCACTCCTGGGCGACCGCCGGAGCCGTCAGGATCACTGTCGCGAGCACCGTGAGGGTGTTCGTGCACAGGAGACTCTCACTGATCTTCATGGACCTGCTCCTGCAGAGGAGAGTGTCGACGAGGGATGACGCAGTCGGCTCGATGTCGAGTCGACCATTGCGACTTCCCCCTTACATCGTGCGGAGCGCTGGGACGTGGCGCGGCGGCTCGTGAAATGTCCGTGTGCACGGCGCGGTGGCCGGCCGGAGGTTGCGGACTGGGAACAACCCGCAGGCGACGGGCGAGCCGGCGCGATGACGCCGCCGCGCGCACCAGCGATGTCCGCCCCGCTCAGTGGATGGTGGCGATGGCGGCGTTGGACACCGAGGCGCAGGCGTTGGGCGCCATGGGGTCGAAGACGATCGCCTGCATCGAGAGGCGCAGGCCGGCGAGCCGGGGTCGTTGGGGATGCCGAACCCGAGCTCCTGGCGGGCACCGAGGTGTCCGACCAGCAGGGTCAGCGGCGGCTCCGGAGCGATCCACAGGTCGCAGCCGGGGATCCCGAACATGCCGAGGTCGAGCGGCAGGGGCCGGCCGGCGAACGAGACGAGGTCGAAGCCGAAGCCGAGCGCGAACGCGCCCATGACGCCCGGGAGGTTGGTGACGTCGAGCTCGAGCGTGCCGCCGAGTGCCGGGACGCTGCCCTGAGCCGCATCGAGCGACGGCACACCATTGCTACCCCGGCAGCCGAGTCCGTAGCGCGAGAAGGTCGGTACGGCGGGCGCCAGCCGCTCCCACACCCCGCTGGGGAGGCTGAACGGCTCGAGTAGGCCGAACACCGAGACCGTGCGGGCATGCCGCGGGTCGTAGGCCATCATCGCGGCCATTCGGGCCGGCGGACGGCTGCCGCCGGGCGGTTGGGTCCAGGCCGTGCCGTCGTACTCCCACAGGTCGCCGAGCGCGTGGAACACGCCGCCCGATCCGTAGAAGCCGCCGAACACGACGACCCTGCCGCGCGCCGGGTCGTAGCAGATGTTCGGCGAGCGGGTAGAGGGCTCGGGGATCTGGACTCTCCTCCAATCGTCACCGCCGTATTCCCAGGTCTCGCCGACCGCGAAGGGATAGCCGGCGGTGTCGAGCCCCTGTCCACCGAACAGGACGACTCTGCTGCGACCTGAGTCGTAGACCAGGGCGGACATGCGTGGCCCCGGTCGGTTCGCCGTCTGGACTTGTATCCAGGTCCGTGCGAGACCGTCGTACTCCCAGGTGTCGTCGAGCGTCGGCCAGGCGTTGTTCGTGATCGTGAAACCGCCGAACATCACGACGCGACGACGCACCGCGTCGTAGGTCATGCCGCTTCCTGCTCTCGGTGTCGGCTTGTTCGCAGGAAACACCTGTCGCCAGTCGCGCGTGCGGCAATCGAACTCCCATGTCTCGTCGTTCACGATCATCCCGGAGCGACCGCCGAACCCGACGAAGCAGGCTCGCTGGGAGTCGTAGGCGTACGCTCGCCCGACTACGGCCGGCGGCCGGTGCGGGAGCTGGATCTCGGTCCAGGTCGATCCGTCCAGCTCCCACGCGTCCGTGTAGGCGGTCCCGTACTCCGTGTTGCCGCCCAGGAGCAGCATGTTGCCGCTGATGGCGTCGAACGCGAATGCGCCCACGACTGCCCGCGAGGGCGGGACAACCGTCGACCCCGTCTGCCGCCAGTCGAGGCCGTCGAACAGCCAGGTGTCGTTGTTCGTCGTCGGAGTCAGGCCGCCGAAAGCGATGACGCGGCCGAGCTGTGGATCGAACGCCATGGCGTGCCGGGAGCGTGCAGGCGGCGAGGTCCCGGGCGACAGCGGCCGCCACGTCGGGATGCTGCCGTCGTACTCCCAGGTGTCGCCCAGCGTGCTCGCCGCGAAGCCGCCGAACAGCACCACGGTGCTGCGCGCAGTGTCGGTCGCCAGCGCGTGGTTCATGCGCGCCGGTGGGCGCGCGAGCACGGGCACCTCCGCCCAGCTCGTGCCGTCGAACTCCCAGGTGTCGTCGAAGCGGGTGATCACCCAGTTGCCGCCGAACAGCATCGTCCGGCCGCGCGCCGGGTCGTAGGCCATCGCGAAGCCGCTTCGCGTCGGCGGGCTCGTCTGGGTGGGGACCCGCGTCCAGTCGGTGCCGTCGTAGGTCCAGGTGTCCGTCAGGAAGCCGGTCGCACCGGAGCCGCCCCACAGTACGACACGGCGGAGCGTGGCGTCGTAGGTCATGCCATGCGACGAGCGCGGGCCAGGGCTCGACACCGGCGTGACCTGTGTCCAGGTGAGCTGCGCGACGTCGAACTCCCAGGTGTCCGCGAGCGCGCCGGCCGTGCCAAAGCCGCCGAACAGGACCACGCGGCCGCGCTGCGGATCGAAGGCCATCGCATGCAACTGTCGCGCGGGCGGCGCCACCGGGCTGGGCACGCCACGCCAGTCGAGGCCGTCGAACAGCCAGGTGTCGGCGAGCCGGGCACCGGCGATGTCCCGGCCGCCGAACAGCACCGTGGTCCCGGCGCCGGTGTCGCAGGCCATCGCGAGGTCGGCCCGCGCGAGCGGCGGCGGTAGCTGCCGCCACTCCTGGGCGACCGCCGGAGGCGTCAGGACGATCGATGCGAGCATTGCGGTGGTGCCCGCGCACAGGAGACTCTTGCCAGGCGTCATGTTCCTGCTCCTGCAGAGGAGAGAGCGTCGACGAGGGATGCCGCGGCTCGCCCACGTCGGCCCGAGCGCTGCGCCATCACGTTCACATCGTGGGGAGCGCGCAGATGTGGCGCGGCGGCTCGTGACATCTCTGTGTTGACGCCACCGTGTCCGTTCGGAGCTCGTTGGTTGGGGATCACCCTTGGGCGGCCGGCGATGCGAGGCGTCGCCGTACGCCCCCCGGGCACCTCGCCCAGCGCGACGACCGTCACGGCACCGGATTCCGCAGACGCGAAGTAACGATCGGTCGCGGGCGGCGCGTGGCAGGGAGTTCCAGGTCTGTCGCAGACCGGATTCCCACGGAGGTTCGAGATGCGCACGTTCGCGATCACGGCTGCCCTGATGGCAGCCACGCTGGCGCTCGGGGTGCCGGCGCAGGAGTGTCTGTCAGGCTGCCTGCCGGGGACCTTGGGCCCCGACGCCACCTACGATCCGGGCCGGGAGGTCGCGTTCGCCGTCGACGTGCCCCCGGCGATGGGATCGCTGACGCTGCAGGCGTTCGCGATGCCGGTGATCCGCATCTTCGGGCCCGCGACGACGATCGAGCTGCGCCTGTACGTTGGTGGGTCGAACGCTCCGGGGCAGCTCGTGTGGTCTGGTGCGACGACGCTGCCGACCAGCGTCTCGGGGCGGGCGCGTGCGATGCTGACGTCACCGGTCACGACCACCACGGGTCAGCGGCTATGGCTGGCCTTCGTGGTGCCGCCGGCACCGAGCGGCACGCCGGCGACGGGGGTGACGATCCCGATCATGCGGTCGAGCCCGCCGCCCTCCAATCCGGTGTTGTCGATCGGCATGTCGCGGATGCCGGGCTACGGCTGGATTCCGTTCCCGTATTCCAATCCGCAGTACTATGCCTTCTCGATCGAGTGCTGCTACCCGCCGACGATCGTCGTGCAGCCCGAGGACGTGTCGGTCTGCGCATCGGACACGGCGCAGTTCGCCACCTATGCCGCGGGCACGCTGCCCGTCAGCTACCAGTGGCAGCGCGACGGCCGGGACATGCTCGGCGAGACGCAGCACACGCTCCGCGTCGTCGCCACGGCCGCTCTCGACGGCGCGACCTTCCGCTGCAGGATCTGGAACTTCTGCTCGCCGTCGATCTACACGCGAAGCGCGCTGCTGCGAGTGTCCGTCGCGCCGGTCATACGCGTTCAACCACAGGGGGCCACGCAGTGCGAGGGCAGCCGGCTGGTGCTCGCGGTCGACGCGGTGGGTGCCGGCCTGAGCTACCGGTGGCGCAAGGACGGGGTGACGCTCCAAGGCGAGACCGCCCCGACGCTGGTGCGCGATCCGCTGGCCCGCGCCGACGCGGGTGACTACGACGTGATCGTCGGTAACAGCTGCGGGACGATCCCGAGCGGCGTTGCCCACGTGGAGGTCCTGCAGACGCTGGCCATCGTCCGCCAGCCTGCGGATGCGGAGGTCTGCGCGAACCACACCGCGCACTTCGAGCTGAGCGCCACCGGCTCTCCGGCGGTCGCCTACCAATGGCGTCGCGACGGCGTCGCGATCGCCGGCGCGACGCGCCGGATCCTCGAGTTCGCGGCCACGCCTGCGGACGACGGCAGGCTGTACGACTGTCTCGTCAGCAACCCGTGCCGGTCGGAGCTGTCGCGGGCGGCTCGATTGACGGTCATGGCATCGCCGACCGTCGACTGCTGGGCCACGACCCCGACGAGCGGCTGCGCGCCGTTGCGGGTCCAGTTCCAGAGCAGTGCGCCCGGACCGGTGGTCGCGCTGGAGTGGGACTTCGACGGCGATGGCATCGTCGACTCCTCGCTGCGCAACCCGGAATGGACCTACGAGGCCGGCAACCCCGGTGGTCGGCCGTTCACCGTCTCGCTGACGGCTCGCTTCGCGACCGGCTGTGCGACGACGCGGACCCTGCCCGACTACGTGCACGTGTTCGGTCCGGTCGCGGACTTCACGGCGTCGGTCACCGGCGGGTCCGCACCCCTGACGGTCGCGTTCACCGACACGTCGTCGACGACCGCGGTACTGCACGAGTGGGACTTCGACGGCGACGGTCTGGTCGACTCCACGCTGCGGAACCCGATCGCGGTCTACGCCGAAGGCGGCTGGTTCACGCCGCAGCTGACCGTCCACGATGCGCAGGGTTGCCGTGGCCGTGTCGCTCTCCCCGCACCGATCCACGTGCTCGGACCGACCCGCAATCGCTACGGGGCCGAATACCTGCATCTCGTGTTCGACGAGGTGCGCGGCACGACGACGGCCAACGTCGCATCGTTGTCGCACGTGCCACCCCAGCTCGCGGTCACCGGCACCGGCTGGCAGGCCGACGCCGGCCGCGGTGGCTTCCAGGGCAACGACCCCGGCTTCGGCTGCCTCGGCCATGGTGATCCGCCGCCCTGGATCGACACCGGGCTGACCTTCGACGCCGCATCGGCATTCACGCTGTCCTGGTGGCAGCGGACGTCGGCGCCGAGGCCGTCGTCGCAGCCGGACCTCGTGCTGATCGCGCACCCGTCGCTCGAGGTCTACGTCGACGGTGTGTCCGGCACCCTGCGCGCGAAGATCGGTCCACCGCGCGTCGAGTTGCAGACGTCGATCGACCTGTTCGGGATGCCCGGCGTCTGGCGCCACGTCGCGGTCGTCTGGGATGGCGTCAATCGCTTCGAGGTCTACATCGACGGCCAGCCGGATGCCGGCCGCAACTGGCGGAGCATCCAGGGCGGGGCGGGGCTGCTGACGATCGCCGCGACGACCTCCGGCCACGCCGGGATGCCGTTCACGCAGCTGTTCGACCTCGACGACATCCGGCTCTACGACCACGCCCGCAGTGCGGCGCAGCTCGCCGCCGACGTGCTGGCCGAGCCGCCGTACGCCGCGAGCTTCGGCCGGGCCTGCCCCGGCACCCGCGGCGCTCCTTGGATCCGGACGCGGACCGCCCCTGCGATCCCTGCCCCGGACCTCGCGGTCGAGCTCCGGTCCGTCGAGCCGGGTCGCCCGGCCGCACTGCTGGTCGGCATCACGGCGACGTCCTGGCAGGGCATGCCGCTGCCGATCGACCTCGGCGTGTTCGGCTTCTGCGCGGGGTCCCCGCTGGAGGTCGCACCGCTGATCGCGTTGCCGGCCTCGACGGGTGTCGGTGCCGCCGACGAGCCGCTGCCGATCCCCGCTGAGCCGACCCTCGCCGGACTGCACCTGTACTTCCAGTGGCTGATCGCGGGGACGATCGGCGCGGCCTCACCGGGACTCGACGTGCACCTGCACTGACCGGCTGCGCTCGTGTCGGATTTCGCGGTTGGAGCACCACCGTCCGGCACTCCGCGGAGCACCGACGACCGGACGCTCCGATGAATCCACTCCGCGACTTCCTCGTTCCGCTGGCAGCCACCCTGGGCATCGCCGGCCTCACGGCCCAGACCCATGCCACCGCGCTCGCCGACCATCCGGCGCCGTCGGAGCCGCCGGCAACGCCGGAAGGCCTCGCGACCGCCGGCTTCGACTGGCGCGTGCCGCTGCACACCATGGAGTCCGACCCGCTCGGCGGCGAGTACGGGCTGTGGGCCGGCGGGCCGGACTACAAGGCGTCGTTCCACGACGGCTTCGAGTTCGTCCCGGTGCTCGGGCCCGACGCTCCGCGCAATCTGCCGGTGCGCTGGCGGACCGCCTCGGTGCGCGCCGGAGCGGCCGAGCTGTGGGACCCCGCCACGGTCGAGGGTGCTGCGGACAGCGATTGGCGCTACGTCTACCGCAGCGGCGCGGTTGCCGAGGTCTACGACCTGCGCGCCGACGGGGTGGAGCAGAGCTTCGTGGTGCGCGGGCCGCTCGACCCAAGCGGTGATCTCGTCGTGCGCGGGAGCCTGCTCACCGAGCTGGAGGCGGACATCGTGCATGGTGCGGTCGGATTCGCGCTGCGCGACACGGAGGGGCGAGCGGTCGTGCACTACGGCCGCGCGGTCGCGATCGACGCCGCAGGTCGGACCGGTGACGTGGTCACGCGGGTGGACGCCGGTGGGGTCGTCGAGCTCCGCGTCGACGCCGGCTGGCTCGACGGCGCCGCGTGGCCGGTGACGATCGATCCGCTGATCGGCAACATGGTCGTCAGCCCGACGTCGTACGCGCCGCCGCAGGGCCCGGACCTGGTCCGCAACGATGTCAGCAACGAGATCTGGCTGCAGCTCTCGCGGGATATCTCGGCCACCGACCGGGACGCGTTCGGGCTGATCCTGGACGACGGCTTCAGGTTCCGGCGCTACGGCTTCACCGACATCACGACGAGCTGGTCGTCGTGGGAGGGCCGGGTCACTTTCGTCGGCGGTGCGAACCGCTGGGCGCTGGCGATCCTGCGCGACTTCCCGTCGACGAGCACCACCAAGGTGCGCGTCTACCTCCACGACTCCGGCTCCGCCATTGCGCAGAACTCGGGAGATCTCGCATACCTGACGGCGCCGACCGGCAACCACTCGTCGCCGTCGATCGGTGGCGTGCCCGCGTATTCGATCGGCGATCGCGTCGCGGTCGCGCTGGTCACCGACGGCAATGCCGACCTCGACGTCTACACGGTCGGGGTCATGATCGACACCGCCCGGGTGCTGACACCGGACCGCCCGCTGCGCTATCCGGGCGAGCCGGTGACCCAGGACGACATCCGGCCGTCGATCTCCCGCTTCGCCGACCCGGCGAACGGCATCCGGTGGCGCCTCGTCTGGCAGGCCTGGGTGCCGGGGGTCGACCGTTGGATGCTCGGCGTGGCCAACGTGTTCAGCGACGGGTCGTCCGGCAACTACTTCCTGAACCACGCGGGGATGCCGACCGACGAGCACGTGCTCTACCCGCATTGCGCGAACTTCGGGGGTCGGACCGGTGTCCTGTGGACGAGCACACCGGCGCTCGGGTTCCGCTACAACGGGCCCTATGGCAGTCGCGTCCAGTTCGCGACGTTCTCGCACACCGGTCGCTACGACCAGCCGGTGCTCGAGTCGCGCCGCGTGCTGCTCTCGTCGTCGGCGTCGCGGCTGACCACGCGCAGCTTCGGCGGGCGCTGCCTCGACGTGGACGACGACACCCGCACCCACTTCGTCGGGACCTTCTACGACGGCAGCCGTCCCGTGATGCAGGTGTTCAAGATGGGCGGTGACGGCGCGCCCCTGGAGTCCCACGTGCTCTCCTGCGGGAGCTTCCCGGGCGGCCAGGGTACGGTGTGCTTCGACGACGACCACCCGGGCTTCGTGATCGCGTGGTCGGACACCAGCAATGCGCAGAACACCGTGCGCATGGCCCGCATCGACCCGCGCGCCGCCTCGTTCGGCAGCTACGCGTCAGGTTGTCGCGGGGTCGTGCGCGGCGGACACGGTCCGACTCTCGTGAACCGGCCGCCCTACAAGGGCTCGACCGACTACCACGTCGCGCTGCAGAGCGGTGTGGCCGGTGCATTGGCGGTGGTGATCCTCGGCGCGAACACCGCGACGATTCCGTTGCCGGGTGCGGCGAGCTCCTGCGTGCTGCGGCTCGCGCCGGAGATCGTCGAGGGCCTTGGGATCGCCGACGCGACCGGGGGCGTGATCGGCCGGCTGCCGATCCCGTCCGCGGTCGGTGACTTCGATACCCGCGTCCAGTTCGTGCAGCTCGATCCCCTCGGTGCGCTGACCGCGAGCGACGCCGCGCTGCTGCGGATCCGCTGAGCCCCTCGCGTGCGCCGTCCACCGCGGGATGCGCGGTCGAGCCAGCCGCTATCATCCTGCTCGACGCTGCCGGACCCCCCTCCATCGCTCGCTCCAGTGCCCGATCAGGATCCCAGCCCACCCGAACCGGAGCCCGTCGCCGCCGCGGCGCTGCCGGACCAGCTCGAGGCGGCGGTCTACGAGGCGTGGCTCGGCGCGGATCCCGGGAGCCGGGAAGCGGACCTCGGTCGGCTGCTCGCGCGCCACCCCGAGCACGCCGATGCGATCCGTGCCGCCGTCGCGGAGCTCGCGCGCGGTGACGAGCTGCTGCTGCCGGTCGCGAGCACCGTCGGGGCGCTGCCGCGGATCGGCACCTTCGCGCTCGACGGGGTGCTCGGCGAGGGCGGCTTCGCGACCGTCTACCGCGCGGTCCAGTCCGAGCCGGTGCGCCGGATCGTCGCGCTGAAGCTGCTGCACGCGACGCGCTCGAGCAGCCGCGCCGCGCAGCGGTTCGAGTTCGAGCGCGACGCGCTGGCGAGCCTGCAGCACCCGGGTATCGCGCGGATGTTCGAGGCCGGCGCGGCCTCGGACGGGCGCCCGTGGTTCGCGATGGAGCTCGTCGACGGCGTCCCGATCACCGAGTTCGCACGGCGCGAGGAACTCCCGCCCGCGGGCCGGATCCGGCTGTTCCTGCTGGTCTGCGACGCGATCCAGCACGCGCATCAGTGCGGCGTCATCCACCGTGACCTCAAGCCCTCGAACGTCCTGGTGGCCGGCACGGGTACCGCACCGGAGCCGAAGGTCATCGACTTCGGTCTCGCGAAGCTCGCAGACGAGCTGCGGGCGACGGAGCTGACGGTCGAGGGCAGCCTGCTCGGAACCCTCGAGTACATGAGCCCGGAGCAGGCCGTCGGCGAGCCGGTCGACACCCGCACCGACATCTGGTCGCTCGGCGCGATCCTGTTCGAGCTGCTGACCGGCGACCTGCCGATCCCGCGCGACACGTTCCGGCGGCGGCCGATCCACGAGGTGGTCGAGATGCTGCGGTGCGGATCCCCGCGCCGCGCCAGTGCGGTGCTCCGGGACAGCGGCGGACCGGAGCTCGCACGCGCATTGCGGACCGAGCTCGACTGGGTGCTGATGCGCGCGCTCGACCCCGAGCCGTCGCGGCGCTATGCGACCGTCGCCGATCTGGCGCGAGACCTGCGCAACCACCTGCGCGACCTCCCGGTCGAGGCGCGACCGCCGTCCCGTCGGTACCTGCTCCGCAAGTTCGTCCGCCGACACCGTACGGTCGTCGGCAGTGTCGTGGCGGTGTCCGTCGTCATTGGCGTGGCGCTGGCGGTCGTCTCGTCCGCCTTGCTCGACGCGACCCGGGCGCGCGACGAGGCGCAGCGCGCGCGGGTCCGCGCCGAGGCGTCGGGTGCGGCGGCGAACATGGCCGCCGGCTTCGCCGCGCTGGAGCTCCACCGACCGCTGGAGGTGCGCGCGCGCCTCGCGGCGGTTCCCGAGCACGACCGGCATTGGGAATGGCAGCATCTCCGATCGCGCGTCGACGGCTCGCTGCGCATCTGGCACGCCGGACCGGGACGGGCGTGGCACGACACCGTGCTGTGCGGCGAGTGGCTGGTGGCCGCGGATCTCGGCCACCTCCGCGTCCATGCGACGACGGACCCGGCGGACGTCGAGCTCGCCAGCCGGTCGGACACCGGGATCTACCCGAAGCTGGCGGCGTCACCCGACGGGACGCAGTTCCTCGAGCTCGACAAGGAGGGGCGCGCGCGGATCCTGTCCGTGCCGGACCTCGAGGTCGTGCGCGAGCTGCAGGTGGCGAGCCCGGCGGGCGGTGCCTCGCCGGCGTGGTCAAAGGACGGCGCGTGGATCGCGCTCGGCGACGACGAGGACGCGTGTCGCGTGCTGCCGACGGACGGCGGGCCGGCGTGGACGATCACCGGCCTCGGCGCGGACGTGCGCCCCTGCTTCGATGCGGCGAGCCGGCGGGTCGCCTGCGTCGGCAACCGCGGGACGCTCCACGTCGTCGAGCTGGCGACCCGGCGCGTCGTGCTGCAGACCGAGCTCGTCGCCGCCGACCGGCACGTATTCGCGCGGGTGTTGGAGTTCGCGCCGGACGGCCGGTCGCTGACCTGTGCGTTCACCGACGGGCGAGTCGTGTGCGTCGACGCGGCGACCGGGGACGTGCTCTGGATCGTCGGCCTCGGTGGGGGGCGGCTCAGCGATCTCGAGTTTGTGGCGGGCGGCGCGCGGCTCCTGGTGGCCGGTGGCTTCGAACTCGCGACGCTGGTGCTGCTCGACCCGGCGGACGGCCGGATCGTCCATCGCTTCGCCGGCCACACCTCCGGAGTCGAGGGCATCGCGGGGGCGCGCGACGGGCGCTTCTACACGGTGTCGCGCGACGGCACCGCGCGCGCGTGGGACGTCGACCCGCGACCGCGGCCGCTGGTCGTGCCGATCGGCCGCGGTGTCGGCCACCTCGCGTTCGCCGGTGCCGGCCGGCTGGTCACCGTGTCCCACTACGGCACGCTCCGCAATTGGGACCTCGCGACCGGACGCCTGCTCGCGGAGGCCGCGCAGCACTACCCGGTGGCGCGGGTCGCCTACGACCCGTCGCGCGACGAGGTATTGGTCGCCGCGCGCCTGCACCTGACGCGCCTCGCGGCGCGCTCGCTCGAAGTCATCGGCGAGCGCGAGAGCCCGATCGACCGCCCGTTCGAGATCGTCCACGTCCCGTCACTCGACGGCTTCCTGGTCGGCGGTCTCAGCGCATTCGCGCTGGTGTCGGGCGCGACTCTCGACGTCGTCTGGATCCGCGCGATGGAAGGCGGGCCGGTCAGCGTCGCGGCAGCTCCGGACGGCCGTCGCCTGCTCGCCGCGAGTCGGGATCGACCGCTCTGGCAGCTCCTCGACGGGTCGGGGGCGATCCTCCGCACGCTCGATGCGGCTCCGGCGACGGCGGTCGCGTTCGCGCCCGACGGCGTGCTCGCGGCGGTGACCGGTGGAGGTGGACGGACGTCGGTCTGGGACGTCGTCGCCGGACGCGCGCTGCACGAGATCCCGACGCCGGCGGGCATCGGGGCGTCGTGGACTCCCGACGGAGCGCGCTTCGCGGTCGGCTGCGGCGACGGCCTCGTGCGGATCTGCGATCCCCGGTTCGGGCAGGTGATCGTCGGGTTGACGAGCGCGCCGGAGTGCAGGCTCGCCCTGTTCTCGGCGGACGGCCGGCACCTCGCGTCGCTCGCGGGTCCGCTGCACGGTCCGGCGGAGGCGTTCGTGTGGTCGACGCCGTGAGCGCGCGGTGCGAGCGCGGTGGTCAGCGGGGCGCGTGCGTGCGCGCCAGCATGCGCAACGCGCGGCCGATCAGATTGCGTACCGCCTGGTCGCTCCTCCCCATCGACTCCGCGATCTCGTGCGTCGACAGGCCGAGGATCCTCGACTTCGTCAGCACCTCGCGATAGTGGTCCGGCAGCCTTGCGAATGCGGCCTCGAGCAGGTCGAGCTCCTCGCGCGCGACGACGTCGCGGCTGACGGAGTCGAGCGCGGCCAGCGGCTCGGTGGCGCCCGCGTCGACGGGGACCTCGCGGTCGACGTCTCGCCGCTGCCTGTGCATCGTGCGGTGACGCTGGCGGATCTTGTTGAGCGCGCATTCGAACACGTAGTGCAGGAACGCGCGCTCGCCCCGGTAGACGAACCGGTCCTCGCCCAGGCTCGCGAGGATCTCGCGACACACGGATTGGGCGATGTCCACCGAGGCTTCGCGCCCGCGGAGCTCCGCCCCCATGCGCAGGCGCACATAGGCATGGAGCCGGGGCAGGCACGCGACCACCAGCTCGTCGATCGCCGCGCCGTCGCCCCGACTGGCGGCTTCGACGAGGGCGCGCGAGGTGAACGTCATCGCCGGGGAGGATAGCACCGTCGAGCGGGCCGGCCGACCTGGTGTCCCAGCCAATGCCGTGGCGCATGCTGCGTGAGGCACGCGATCATCGAGTCGGGTCGACCACCCGGACCTTCGCGATCAGCGTGCGACCATGCGCATGGATCGGGTCCCGTCGCCGGTCGCGGGCAGGATCCGCTTCGTTGCGCTCAATCGTGGCTTCGCTCGTCGTGCTGGCATGCGCTCTCGAGCAGGAGCTGCGTCGTGTTGAGGCACGCGCGGTGCTCGAGGTTCTTCGCCTCGCCGTCCACGAAGTAGAACAGGCATTCCCCGAGCGCGAAGATCCGGTGGAACAGCTCGCGCACCTGGCGACTCAATGCGTGACGCAGGTCGGTCGTGCTCACCAGGTTCGCCCGTGCCAGCGCGGCGCCGATCGGGCCCTGGCCGGGATCGTGCTGGTTGAGGAACTCGTCGAGGCGCTCGGCGCTGATGATGTGCTCGGCGACCAGGATCGTGCCGAGGCGCTGGTCCGGGCGCGGAGCGTTGGTGACGGCGTGCACGACGGCGCCGTCGAGGAACTCGAGGAGGAACTTCTCCTGGCCCGACTGCATGCGCAGCGTGCCGGTCTTGCGCAGATTGCCGAGCAGCGCGAGCAGGTCCGGGATCGGGATCGCGCGGGACGAGCCGCGCATGCCGCTCGACGGGACCTTGACCTCGTTTCTCAGCGGCGCGTTCGGCTCGGCCTCCGGGAGGCCGAGGTTCCGGCTCATCTTCGTGAGCTGCTCCAGGGTGCGCCGGCTGATGCTGGACATGTCCTGCAGCAGGAGTGCCGCCTCGTTCTCCTCGAGCGCCTCCGCCATCAGGACTTCCTGCAGCCGTCCGCCGAGCGACTCGAGGATCTGCAGGCTGCCCTCGAGCTGCACGCTCAGCCCGAACACCCCGATCCGACCCAGCTGCCTGGTTTCGTTCTCGTCCACCGGCAGGATCTATCGGCACGCCGTCTCATCGGCTTGAAGATCGTGGTTGCAACCGGCGGTCGGAGCATGCCCCGCGGCGCCCGACGACCGGGCAACCGGGCGATCGGGAGGGGTCAGTTCCGGGCGACGTTGGCCTCGACCGCGTCCGACAGCACCCACTGCAGCGCGTTGGCGAACGGGTCGTCGACGAGCCACTGCCCCCAGATCGCGGCGTCGACGAGCTCGATCGTGGTCGGGAGCGGGCCGAGGGTCGCCGTCGCGCGACCGCCCGCGTCCGTCGCCACCGGGAACACGCCGAAGTCGGCCGCGTGCCAGGCGGTGCAGCCCGGCATGCCGAGCGGTCCGAGATCCAGCTGCCGGCGGCCCGAGCTGCCGAGCAGCAGGATCGACAACGCGAGCGGCCGCGCGTCGCGGAGGCGGACCTCCCAGGTCGCGCCCAGCTGCGGTGGAACGTCGACGCGGATCGACGGCAGCGTGCCGAGCGAGGTGACGCAGCCGATCCCGTAGCGCTGCACGCGGCCGTCGCGGCTCGCGGTCCGCAGCAGCGCGATGGTGCCCTGCCGCGGAGAACCGGGAAACCCGCCGGAGAGCGGGCCGCCCGTCGGCGCGCCGGCAGCCAACTCGGCGCGGCCGTCGCCGTCGATGTCCGGCACGATGACCACCGAAGTGCCGAAGCCGTCCGGCTCGGCGCTGTCGAGCTCCAGCGACGACCGCAACGGACCCAGAGTCCGGCCCGAGAACGTGTGCACCAGGCCGCGCGGGGTCGGACGGGGCGCGCCGACCACCAGGTCTCCGACGCCGTCGCCGTCCAGGTCCCCGCCGCCGGCGATCGCGCGCCCGAACAGCCGGTCGCTCGCGCCGCCGGCGAGGGTCGCGAGCAGTCGACCGTCGGAACCCGAGAACACCTGCACGTAGCCGCGCCGCGCGGCGCCCGAGCGGATGGACTGCGGTGCCCCGACGGCGAACTCGGCGTGGCCGTCGCCGTCGAGGTCGCCGAGACCGGCCGTCGCCGTGCCGAAGCCGTCGTCGGCGCCGAGTCCGAACTTCGTGAAGAGCTGTCGGCCGTCGCGGCCGGAGTGCACGCGGACGTAGCCTTCGTCGCGCGGGCCGCCCCGCGGCGCGCCGACGAGGACGTCGCCGATGCCGTCGCCGTCGACGTCGCCGGCGTTCGCCACCGACGCGCCGAAGGCGTCGTCGATCGCGGTGCCGCGCAGCACGCGGATCAGCGCGAACGGCTGCACGCCGGAATGCACCTGCGCGTAGCCGGCGTGCGAGCCGCCGCCGCTGCCCGGCGCGCCGACGACGAAGTCGCTGACACCGTCGCCGTCGAGGTCGTCGAGGTGCGCGACCGAAGTGCCGAGCCGGTCGCCCGGCTGCAGCCCGTAGAACGTGCCGAGCACGGTGATCGGCGACTGGACCGAGGAGTAGATGCGGAAGCCACCGGCGGCGGGCTGGCGGTTGCCGTTCACCAGCGGGCTCGATCCGCTACCGGCGACCAGGATGTCGGGCCGTCCGTCCGCGTTCGCGTCGCCGATCCCCGTCAGCGCGTCTCCGAAGGGATCGAGCTCGGTACCGAACGAGTCGATCTGGTAGGCGGTCCGACGGAGTCCGGCGTCGCCGAGTGCCTGGACCGCGGAGGGGGCGCCTCGGGGTGAGCTGACCAGTACCTCGGGGTGACCGTCGCGGTCGAGGTCGTCGACGATGCCGACCGCCACGCCGATCTGCTCCCCCATGCTGAACGTCCAGGTGGCGGCCCGCTGCGGATCGACATCGAGCCAGCGGACGGCCCCGGCGCGCGAGCCGTTCGGGCCCGCGGTCGGCATGCCGGCCAGCAGGTCGCCGAAGCCGTCGCGGTCCGGATCGCCCGCGGAGCACAGCACGGACGCGAAGCGCTCTCCGGCTCGCGTCCCCGCGGCACGACCGACGTAGCGCGCCGTCGCGGTCATCGCGTCGATCGCGGCACTGACCCAGACGACCTCGCCGGGGAACGCACCGGTCGGCAGCCCCGGCGCGCCGATCGCGAACTCGTGCTCGCGGTCCGCATCCGCGTCCCCCAGCGCCGCGACCGCCTGGCCGAACCGGCCGTCGAGCTCGTCGCCGGTCAGCTCGAGTCGATCGACGGACGGCCCGGCGAGCTCCTCGCCGAGCAGCGAGACCTGGCCACGTCCGCCGACCGCACCCGGGGCGCCGGCCGCCACCTGGGCGCGGCCCGGTCCCGGACGCGGATCGCTCGATCCCGCGACCGCGAAGCCCAACTCGTCGCCCGGCTGCAGGCCGTCGAAGGACGCCAGCTCGAGCTGCCGCCGCGGGTCGAGGATCAGCGTCGTGCCGGCGTCGGTCCCGCCCGCGTCCGCGCCGGGCGCGCCGATCGCGAGGTCGGCGCGCCCGTCGCCGTCCCAGTCGGCGAGGAAGGCCAGCGCGTGACCGAGACGGTCGACCGGCGCGCTGCCGAAGCGCTCGGCGACCAGCGCGCCGTCGCGACCCGAGTGGACGACGACCCGACCCGCGTCGACGGCCGTGCCGTTGTCCGCCGTCGGCGCGCCGGCGGCGAAGTCGGGGAAGCCGTCGCCGGTGACGTCCATGCCGCCGGTCACCGCGCTGCCGAGGCCGTCGCCGGGCCGGCCGGTGACCTCGAACAGCGTGCCGACGCTGCGCAGCGAGATGACGAGCACGGCACCGCGGCCACCGGCGCGCCGCGGCGCGCCGACGATCACGTCCGGCACGCCGTCGGCGTCGACATCGCCGGCCGTGCTCAATGCGGAGCCGTATTGGTCGCCCGGCTGGCCGACCAGCCGGGCCAGCACGCTGCGGTCGGCGCCGGAGTGCACGGTCACGACGCCGCAGCGAAGCCCCTGTGCATCGGTGGCGAAGGGAGCTCCGACGGCGACGTCGTCGACGCCGTCGCCGTCGACGTCGCCCACGAGGCAGACCGCGGTTCCGAAGGCGTCCCCGGGCTGGCTCCCGACGAGCTCCTGGGCGGACAGCGGAGCCAGCGCGATCGAGGTGAGCGTCAGGGACGCGAGGAGTCGTCGAGAGCGATGCATGGGATCGTGTTCCGTGGTGCAGGCCGCGGCGCGTCGGCGCCGCGGTTGCAGGTTCCTTCGCGTGCGTCCGCTGTCATTGCGCGCCGAACGTGACCTCCAGCCCGTCCGAGGTCACGAACTGCAGCCGATTGGCGAACAGGTCGCAGATCAGCCATTGCGCCTGGTAGCTGCGGCCGGAGAGCTGCGGCAGATTCGGGATGTCCGCGGGCATCGACGCCGTCCCGGCGGCGGTCGTCGCGGTGATGGTCGCGTCGCTCATCCCGCCGAACAGCATCCGGCAGCCCGGCATGCCGATCGGTGTCAGGTCGAGGTCCTGGCGCCCACCGATGCCGACGAACAGCACGGCCATCGTCGACGGCGGCGCCGCGCGCAGCGTGATCTCGGCGGTCGGACCGGCCGCGCCGCCGGCGCTGCCGATGCGCGGCAGGCGGCCGAGGCTTCCCGGGCAGGCCGCGCCGTAGGTCCGCGCGTGCAGGGTCGTCGCGGCGGTCGAGAACAGCTCGATCGCGATCGTCGGCCCTGCGCTCACGGTCGCCACCAGGTCCGGCACACCGTCCTGGTTCCAGTCCGTGCCGCTGTCGATCGCGCCGGCGAAGCCGGTCCGGCCGAGGCGGGCCAGCGGGCTGCCGTCGCGTCCGGAGAACAGGTACACCGCGCCCGGGGCGCCGACCGCCCAGTCCTCGAAACCGTCGCCGTCGTGGTCCCCGGCGCGCCGCACCGCGCTGCCGAAGCCCAACTCCGCGGTCGGTCCCGCCCGGAACAGCTCGACGCCGGTCGCACCGGAGAACACGTAGGCGCGGCCGGGCCCGACGCCAGGGGGGGGCGGAGCGGGAGCGGGCGGGAACTCGGCCGACCCGATCAGCAGCTCGGGGACGCCGTCGCCATCGAGGTCGGACAGGAAGTCCACGGCGCTGCCCAGGTCGTCGTCGGGCGCCGGACCGCGCAGCGTGCGGAGCACGCTGCCGTCGCGACCGCTCACCAGTCGCACGGTGCCGCCGTGACCCGGGGCGGAGTCCTCGTTCGGGGCGCCGATCAGCAGGTCGGGGATGCCGTCGCCGTCGCAGTCCGTGCCGCCCTGCACCGCCGCGCCGAAGTCGTCGCCCAGGGCCCCGCGGAACACGTGCAGCAGGTCGAAGGCCGTGCCGCCGTCGCGCGGCCGCCACACCGTCACCGTGCCCGGCGTGAGCGGCGCGCCCACCAGCAGCTCCTGGACGCCGTCGCCGTCGAGGTCCCCGGCAGAGCTGAGCTGCAGGCCGAACGACGTGCCGCTCGCCGCGTGGGAGAACGAGGTGATCTCCGATGCGGTCTGCCCCGGAGACCCGGAGTGGATGCGGACCGTCGCGCTCGGCGCCCCCGGGTCGCCGAACGCGAAGTCCTCGTAGCCGTCGCCGTCCAGGTCACCCAGGCCGGTCGCGGCGGCTCCGAAGCTCCCGGACTGGACGGGCGACCGGAACCTCCGGATCGGTCCGCTCCCGGGCGCGGCACCCCCGGACAGCACGTAGAAGACGCCTTCCCCGAGTGTGCGATCGTGGGCGCCGACGAGCAGCTCGGGGTAGCCGTCCCGGTCCAGGTCGTCGATGAAGCGGGCGCTCCGGACCTCGTCGATGTCCCGCGGGAAGCCGAGTTCCTCGAGCGCGTCGCCGAGCTGGACCGGCAGATCGTAGTGGAACGCGCTGCCGGCCAGGTTCGCGGCCGGCGCAGCGCAGCAGAGGTCGCTGCGGCCGTCGCCGTCGGGATCGCCGTCGGCCGCGAGCGACCAACCGAAGTCCTGACCCGCGGACACACCGGCGAGGTCGAACAGGACGGAGCCCCTGGCGACCGACAGCACGACGCAGCGACCGGCGGCCGGGTCCGGCGACGCGATCGCGAGCTCCGGGAACCCGTCGCGGTCGAGGTCGCCCGCGCTCGAGAGTGCCCAGCCGGCGCGCGCGCCCGAGGCGGCGCCGCCGAACAGCGACGTCGAGGCTGCCGCGGCGCTGCGCCACAGGTGCACGGCGCCGGACTCCGTGTACGGCACCGGGCTCTCGAACGGAGCGCCGGCGGCGAAGTCGGCGCGGCCGTCGCCGTCCTGGTCGCCGACACCCGCGACCGCCCAGCCGAGCTGGCCGCCGGCCACCGTGCCGTCGAGCGTCGCGCGCAGCCCGCCGCCCACCCCGCTGAAGGCGAAGGCGCTGCCGCCGTCGGGAACGCGGAAGTCGCTGCCAGGCGCGCCGACCAGCAGGTCGGGCAGACCGTCCTGGTCGACGTCGCCGAGCGCGGCGAGCGCCCAGCCGAAGCGGTCACTCGCGGCGTTGCCGAACAGGGTCGGGAACAGGGCGGTGCCGTCGCGGCCGGAGAACGCGCGGACCGCGCCGGCTTCGCTGCCATTGGTCGCATCGCCCGGCGCGCCGACCGCGACGTCGTCGTAGCCGTCGCCGTTCGCGTCGCCGATCCCGGCAACGGCGTGCCCGAGCCGGTCGCCGACCGCGACTCCGTCGATCACGAACAGCGGCGCGCCGCTGCGGCCGGAGCATGCGATCGCGCGGCCGCGGCCCGACCGCGCCCCCGGCGCGCCGACGATCACGTCGCCGGCACCGTCGCCGTCGAGGTCGCCGGCCGACGCGACGGCCTGGCCGAACAGGTCGCCCGCCGCGCCGCCGCCGCGGCTCCACAGCAGCGCGCCGGTGCGTCCTGAGTAGACGCGCAGCTCGCCGGAGTCGAGGCCGGCGACGTCGCTGCGCGCGGCGCCGATCGCGAGCTCGTCGCAGCCGTCGCCGTCGACGTCGCGCACGTACGCGACCGCCGAGCCGAAGCGGTCGCCGGGCGACGTGCCGTCGATGCGCTGCGGCTGCTGGCCGAGCGCGAGGCCGGCGAGGGCCAGCGTCCAGGCCGCCGGCAGGAAGTGGTGACGTCGACTGCGGATCATCGGATGTCCATCCGGGCTTCGAGGCCCTGCGTCAGCACGAAGCGCAGCGGCGCGAGCGGGAACGGCCGATCGACGACCAGCCATTGACATTGGAAGTGGCCGCCGGCGAGCGCGGGCTCGTTGGGAATGGGTATCGCGCGCATTGCGCGGCCGTGCTCGTCGGTGCCGGTCAGCTCGAACAGGTCGCCGGTCGTCGCGCCGAAGCAGCTGCCGAATGGCAATTGCCGGCGTCCGCCGAGACCGACGAGCAGGTAGGCCGGGGCGAAGCGCGGAGCGGTGCCCAGGCCGACCTCGAAGCTCCGACCGAGCTGCGGTGCGGACAATGCGTGGATGCGCGGCCGCCTGCCGTCGCTGGCCGCGCAGCTCCCGCCGAACGGCACCGCGGCCGGCAGGCCGGTGGTCCATCCGGACACCAGCGTGACCTGACCGCGGTCGCACTGCGGGTTCATCGGATCGCAGTTGACGTCGGCGCCCGGGGCGCCGATCGCGAACAGCGGCAGATCGCGCGCGCCGGGCGGGACGACGCGCGTCCCCGCGACCGCGGCGCCCCGCCTGTCGTCAGGAGCCGCGCCGTCGAATCGTTCGAGGATCGTCGCGGTCTGCGGGGCGATGAGCAGCGCGTAGCCAGGAAGGCCGGCGGAGCCCGGTGCTCCGATCAACAACTCCTCACGGCCATCGCCGTTCCGATCCAGGACCACCGACAGCGCCGAGCCGAACCGTTCGTCCGGTGCACCGGAGAACCGGGCCACCAGGAGGCCGAGGAAGACCCTGTGTATCGTCACCTCGTTGGTGACGGGATTGCCGATCACGAACTCGCTCAGGCCGTCTCCGTCGAAGTCCAGGAGCTCGATGGAGCTTCCGAAGCCGGACGAGCCGAGGATCGCACCGACGGGAATGAAGCCGCCGAGGGTTGGCTCATAGGCGAATCTGCTGACCCATCCGAGACCCGGTAGCCCGACCGCCAGACTGCGTTCTCCCGTCGACCTCAGCGCGGCCCCCAGGCGCTCGCCGCTGGAGCCCTCATAGGAGTCGATGAAGCGGCCGTCTCTCGGGTCGATGGCCTCGATCTTGCCCCGGCCGCCCTGCCACGCGGGCGCACCGACCACGAGACCGAGACCGGGCACGAACGCGAGGGTGGCACCGAACTCCTGGAACTCGACGTTCGGATCCGCCGGCCGCAGCGTCCGCAGTCGAGCGAGCGTCGCGCCGCTGAAGATGTGCACGAGCCCGTGCTCCTTCTGCCCGAAGGGGACCATCGGGTTCCCGTACAGGCTCTGCGGGGCGCCTACGGCGACGTCCGGAATCCCGTCGCCATCGATGTCCCCGAGCGGTTCGATCGATGTTCCGAAGCCCTGATTCGCCCAGAACTCCGTTCCGGTCTGGGGGGGCTGCGGCAGATCCCGCACGCGCCCGTCGCCGTAGCGGATGAGCACGCCACCCGCCGCGATCGGAAGGCCCGGAAATTGGTCGCGTTCGGGCTCCCCGATCGCGAGTTCCGGCATGCCGTCGCCATCGAGGTCGCCGAGGAACCGCAGCGCGGCCCCGGCCATGGCCCGTGCGCCGCTGCCGTCGATGGCCTCGCGGCGTTCCCGGCGCTCGATCTCCACGGCGCCCCTCCGACTGCCGGCCGGATCGGGCAGCCCGTGGAAGAGGTTCGGGCGACCGTCGCCGTCGATGTCGCCGCTGGAGGCGGACACGCGGCTGCCGAGCGGGTCGTGGGTCAGAGTCCGAACGACGTTCCCGGTCGCCGCGGCGACGACCAGCAGTCGATCGAGCGCTCCGACGAGCAGCTCGGCGGCCGTGTCGGGATTCGTGTAGCGGACGACGTCGACCGTCACCCCGCAACGTCGTGCCGTCGCCGGGCCGTCGATGTCGCGGACCGCCGGCGAGCGTAGCGGACCGACGATGACGATCGCCGCGCCGACGCCCATCGCGGCCCCGGGCCGGCCCGCGGCCAGATCCGGGCTGCCGTCGGCATCGGCGTCGAAGTCGCCCGCGACCGCGTGACCCAGCTCGTCGCCGGCCGCGCCGTAGCGCTCGTAGAGGATCCCTCCCGTGCGACCGGAGAACGCGCGCAGGTAGCCGGCGTCCGTGCCGTTCCAGTCGCTCGTCGGCGCGCCGGCCACGACGTCGTCGTGGCCGTCTCCATCGAGGTCACCGGCGAACGCGACGGCGAAGCCGAGCTGATCGTCGGCAGCGTCGCCATACCAGCGGCGCAGCAGCGTGCCGTCGCGGCCCGAGAAGACGCTGACCGATCCGGCGCCGACCGCGACCGTGTCGTCGCGCGGCGCGCCGACGACGACGTCGGGGTAGCCGTCGCCGTTCAGGTCGCCGCCGCCGTCCACCGACCAGCCGAAGCGCCCGTTCCGCACCGGTCCGTCGAGGCGGAACAGCTCCCGGAAGTCGCGGCCGGAGATCACGTGCACGCTGCCGCCGTCGGGCGGGTTCGTCAGGCTGGCGAAGGGGGCGCCGATCAGCAGGTCGGCATGGCCGTCGCCGTCGACGTCGCCGATCGCGGCCACCGCACGCCCGAACTGGTCGCCGACGTCGCCCGACAAGACGCGCAACGGCGGCGGGGGCGCTCCGGCTCGCAATGAGGCGCCCGAGAATACGTACGCCCTGCCGGCCAGCGGGCCGTTCGTCCCGTCCCGGTGTGCGCCGACCAGCAGGTCCTCGAAGCCGTCGGCGTCGACGTCGCCGACGCCGGCGACGGCCTCGCCGAAGCCGTCGTCGGGCGTGCCGCTGCCGAGCAGCGTCTCCTGGCCGGCGAGCGCGGGTGCGAACAGGGCGAGGGCCAGCGCTGCGGCGCCGGCGGGGAACTGGAGCGAAGAGCGTGTCATCGGACGTCCACCCGGGCGTCGAGCCCGTCGGAGAGCACCAGGCCGAGCGCATTGGCACCGCGGTCGCGGACGAGCCATTGCGCGGTCAGGGTCCCGCCCGCCAAGGCGGGCATCGCGGGGATCGGCAGCGCCTGCTCCGCGCTGCCGTCGGTCGCCGTCGCCCACGGGATCGCCAGCAGCTCGCCGGCGAGGAGCAGGCTGCAGCCGCTCAGGCCGAGCGGGTCGAGCCGGACGTCGGCGCGGCCGGTGCCGACCAGCAGCCACGCCGAGCTCAGCGGGGCGGCGTGGCTCAGCTCGAGGGTCCAGTTCGCGCCGAGGACCGCGGCCGACGAGCTGCCGATCCGCGGCAGCGCTCCGCTCGATCCGGCGCAGGGCGCGCCGTACGGCACCGCGCGCGCCTTGGACGCGGGCACCGTATAGGCGAAGAGCCGGCCGGTCTGGCCCAGGATCCCGACGAGACCGTAGAACCCCGGCGCGCCGACTGCGATCCACCCGCGCCGGGAACCGGCGATGCCGGAGTGTCCGGCGACGGCCTCGCCGTAGCTGTCGGGTGGGCCACCAGGGTTCTGGTCGGAGCGTTCGAACAGCTTCGCGCCGTCCCTGCCGCTCAGCGCGGTGATCGGTCCGCCGAGCTTGCTGACCACCAGGTCGGGGATGCCGTCCTCGTCGAGGTCACCGGTGCCCGCCAGGTCGAATCCGCCGACTCCCCTGGTGGCCCAGATCGCGCGGCCGTCTCGCGTGGAGATCGCGTACACCCAGCCGTCGTTGCCGAAATCGGAGATCGCCAGGTCGCCGAGACCGTCCCCGTCGACGTCACCGGCGGCCGCCACGGCCGTGCCGAAGCCGCGCGACCCGGTCGGACTCGGGATGTGGCGCAGGAGCCGGCCGTCGGCGCCGGAGTGCAGCTGCGCGTAGTCCTCGGCGCCGACCAGGATCTCGTCGACGCCATCCCCGTCGACGTCGGCGACGCGGCAGAGCGCGCGGCCGAAACGGTCGTCGATGCGGGCGCCGACGAGGCGAAGCAGCCGCAGCCCGTCGCGGCCGGAACGGACCTCCACGTAGCCGGGGCGGGAGCCGTTTCGTCCCGGTGCGCCGACGAGCACGTCGTCGACCCCGTCCCGGTCCTGATCCGGTCCCGCGGCGACGGCTTCCCCGAAGCGGTCGCCGCCCGTGCGGACGCTCCACAGCACGGCGCTCGCCTGCAGGCTCGGTCCGGTCGAGTAGGCGACGACCTCACCCGTACCCGGGGCCCCCAGGATCACGTCTCCGCGGCCGTCGCCGTCGAGGTCGTCGACGCCGGCGACGGCCCGGCCGAATTCCTCGCCGCTCGGGACCCCACGCAGCACCTGCCGGATGACCTGGAAGGTGCGTCCGCTCAGCACGACGGCACCTGTCGGCCTGGGGTCTGGCCACGTCGCACGGTTGCCGGCGACGAGATCGGCGAAGCCGTCGCCATCGACGTCGGGCACGACGTCGAGCGCGGCACCGAATCTGTTGTCCTGCGTCGTCGGCAGTCCGACGACTTGACTCAGGTAGAAGGTGAACGACGACACCTCGAGCCCCGCGAGCGACTCCAGCGCGAGGGCGACGACCCGACCCGTCCCAGCACCGCGAGCGTCACCCGGCGCGCCGACCAGCAGGTCGCCGTGGCCGTCGCCGTCCAGATCGCCGAGCGCGAGCGCGAGCCCGAAGCGATCCCCCGGCAGGCTGGAGAGGTCCGTGCGCACCGTGTCGAAGCCCACGCCGCCGGGCTGCGTGCCGAACACGCGGACGTACGACCCGCCGACCGCGCCGGCAGCGAAGTCGCCGGGCGCGGCCGATACGCCGATCAGCGACGAACCGAGGCGGTCGCCCGCGCTCCCCCCGACGCTGGCGCCGAGCGTCCCGTCCGCCCGTACCAGCGTGATCCGGCCAGCGGCCGTGACCATCCCCTGGCTGCCGTCCGCCTCCGGTGCGCCGACGACGAACTCCGCGCGGCCGTCCGCGTCGACGTCGCCGATCCCCGCGACCGCCGCCCCGAAGCGCTCGCCTGCGGCGCTGCCGTCGACGATCGCCGGCTGTGCCGCGCCCTGGCTCGCGAAGGTCCAGACCGCGCCGGTGTCGGCGCCGAGCCGGCCGCTGCCGGGGGCGCCGGCAACGTAGTCGTCGCGCGCGTCGCCGGGCTGGTCGAGCTCGCCGACGAACGCGACCGACCAGCCGAGCTGCGTCCCGGCGCCGCTGCCGTAGCGGCGGCGGAGCAGCCGGCCGTCCGCTCCCGCGAACAGGCTGACCGAGCCCGCGTCGGGCTGGCTCGTCGCGTCGAGCGGTGCGCCGACCAGCACGTCGGGCCGCCCGTCGGCGTCGTGGTCGCCATCGCAGGCGATCGCCCAGCCGAAGCGGGAGCCGCCGCGCGTGCCCGTCCAGCGGAACAGCTCGCGGCCGTCGACGCCCGAGTAGGCGTGGACCGCGCCGGCGGCCCCGGCGTTGCCGGCGAGCTCGAACGGCGCACCGACCAGGATGTCGGCGACGCCGTCGACGTCGAGGTCGGCGCCGGCGACCGCGTGGCCGAAGCGGTCGAGGGGGTTGCCGAAGAAGCTGAACAGCGGCGCGACCGGGCTGCCGAACGCGCGTGCGACCGCGGCGCCGGAGTAGACGTCGACGCGGCCGGCCTCGGGTCCGCCGGTCGGGTCGAGCGGCGCGCCGACGACGACGTCGGCGACACCGTCTCCGTCGACGTCGCCGATCAGCGCGATCGCCGCGCCGAAGTCGGCGCCGAGGACGGTGCCGGGCAGCTCCGAGCGGGGCTGCGCGAGCCCCGTGGCCGTGAGGAGGGCGACCGCGGCGGCCGTGCAGAGCGGCCGCACGCCGTGGGATTCGGAGAGGCGGAGCATCAGACGTCGACCCTCACTTCCAGACCGGACGAGGTCACGAAGCCGCGGCGGTTCGCGAAGCGATCGCGGATCAGCCACTGCGCGAAGAACGTGGACCCGGCGAGCTCGGGCAGGCCGGGGATCTGCAGCCGATAGGCGGCCGCACCGGTGCCGTCCGTCGCGACCAGCTGGATGCCGAGGTCGGTCGTGCCGAGCAGCGCGCAGCCGGGCATGCCGATCGGAGCGAGCTCGATGCGCGGCGAGCGGTAGCCGAGCAGCAGCAGGAAGGCCGACTGGAACGCGGGGCCGTCGCGCAGGCGCAGGTCGACCTCGCTGCCGAGCGCCGGGCGTGCGGAGACGCCGATCTGCGGCAGCCGGCCGCCGGAGGTCGGGCAGCCGGCGCCGTAGGGGATCGCACGCGCGAGGCGGGCGAGGCTGTGGTAGGTGGCCACGCGGCCGAAGTACGGCTGGACGCCGCCGACGATCGATCCGACGGCGAGGTCGGGGCGGCCGTCCCGGTTCAGGTCTGGCGCGATCGCGACCGCGCCGCCGAAGCCCTCGCCGCTCGAGTCCTCGCCGCGGAAGGTGCGGATCAAGGCGCCGTCGCCTCCCGAGCGGAGCTCGACGTAGCCGTCGCGACCGCCGTCGAACGCACCCGGCGCGGCGACCACGAAGTCGGGGACGCCGTCGCCCGTCAGGTCGGCACCACCGGCGATCACCGCGCCGTAGCGATCACCGTCGGTCGCGCCGAACAGCTCCCACAGCAGGCGTCGGTCGGCTCCCGAGAACACGCGCGCGCTGCCGACCGCGGTACCACCGCGTTGCTCCAGCACCGTGCCGACCGCGAAGTCCCCGATGCCGTCGCCGTCGACGTCGCCGAGCGCGCTGACCTCGGCCAGCCCTTCGCCGGGGAGGTTCCCGGGGAGCTGGTCGAGCACGCGGCCGTCGCGGCCGGAGAACAGCCGCAGGTAGCCGGGCCGGGTCGCGGAGCCGGCCGCGACCACCGCCAGGTCCGGGCGGCCGTCGGCGTCGAGGTCGCCCAGACCGGCGACTGCGACGCCGAAGCGGTCCTCGACCGTGTCGCCCGAGAACGTGAACAGCGTGCGGCCATCGGCGCCGGACACGACGCGGGCGTAGCCGGTCCGGGCCGGCGCCAGCGCGATCGGATCGGAACCGATCAGCGCATCGTCGATCCCGTCACCGTTGACGTCACCGGCGTTGGCGACGTCGATGCCGAAGCGGTCGTCGGCCATGGGGTCGGGGCCGACGAGCCGGCGGAGCTGCTGCCCGGTCGCGCCGCGCAGGACGAAGACGGATCCTGTCGAGCTGCTGTCGAGCTGCGGCACGCCGACCAGCAGCTCCCGCACGCCGTCGCCGTCGAGGTCGCCGGTCGCCGCGAGCGCGGGACTCACCGTCCGGGGCACCAGGCCGAATCCGAAGCTGCCGACCGGGAACGGGTTGCTTCCCGACCAGAACTTGATGAACGTCTGGGACCGGAACTCCGACCGCTCGGCGACGGCGATGTCGCCGAAGCCGTCGCGGTCGACGTCGCCGACTCCAGCCAACCCGCTGCCGAATCGGGCGTAGTCCTCGATACCACCGCGAGCTGGTTGTCTCCGCAGCGGGTCGAGGTCGAGCAGCGTGACCTGGCCCGGGGCCGTGCCGTTGGGAGCGGCGGGCCCCCCGATCGCGAGGTCGTCGATGCCGTCGCCGTCCCAGTCGCCGCCGGCGACGCTCGCACCGAAGCGGTCCCGGCCGGTCGGGTCCTGGCTCTCGGGAGCCCACTCGAGGACGAGGTCCCCGGCCGGGTCGAGCGACAGCACGCAGGCGCAGCCGCGGTCGGGCAGCACGACCGGGCCTGGCGAGCCGACCGCGATCTCCGCCCTGCCGTTGCCGTCGGCGTCGCGCAGGAAGGTCACGGAGGCGCCGAGGTTCTGGTTCGCGAACAGGCCCTCGGCGCTGACGACGGCGGGCGTCGGCGCGGTCGCGATCCCGGTCACCAGGTGCGCGAGGCCCTTGCCGCCGGCACCGAAGGGCTCGCCGATCACGACGTCGGCGAGGCCGTCGCCGTCCAGGTCGCCGGCCCCCGAGACCGCGGCGCCGTACTGGCCCGAGGTTTCTCCGCCGTCGCCGATCCACAGCACGGTTCCGTTCGCGCCGGAGATCAGGATCGCCGAGCCGGCGCCAGCCGCGCGGATCGAGGCTCCCGGGATGCCGATCAGCAGGTCGGGGCGCTCGTCGCCGTCGACGTCGCCCGCGCCGGCGACGGCGGCGCCGAGCCGATCGCCGGCCCGGAAGCCCGACACCGTGCGCAGCACGCTCCGCGAGCGGCCGGACCAGACCTGCGCGCAGCCTGACTCGGCACCCGAGACGTCGCTGCCCGGCGCGCCGACGAGCAGGTCGCCGTAGCCGTCCGAGTCGACATCTCCGGCGTCGGCGACCGCCTGGCCGAAGCGGTCGCCGGCCGCCTCGCCGAGCAGCCGGAACAGCAGGCTGCCGTCGCGGCCGGAGAACACGTAGCAGGCGCCGGTGTCGGGCGTCGTCGCCGTGCCGGCGCGCGGCGCACCGACCAGCAGCTCGGCGAAGCCGTCGCCGTCCAGGTCGCCGAGGCCCGCGACCGCGGTGCCGAAGCGATCGCCGACCGCCTCGCCCTGCAGCGCGAACAGCAGCGTGCGGGTGCGGCCCGAGTAGACGCGGGCGCTGCCCGGCCCGGCGCCGAAGCTGCCGGTCTCGGGTGCCCCGACGATCAGCTCGTCGCAGGTGTCGCCGTCGAGATCCGCGACCCGCGCGACCGACGTTCCGAACTGGTCGCCGCCCGCGGCCCCGGAGACGACGCTCCGGGTCTGGCCGGGGAGCGCGAGGGTCAGGCAGAGGGCCGCGGCGGTACCGAGCGACGCCGAGCGGGCGGTGGTCGGTCGAGGAACCTGGGTGGGAGAGATCATCGTCGGTCTACCGTGACCTCGAGGGCGTCGGAGGTGATCAGCGCCTGGGCATTGGCGAACAGGTCGAGCGCCAGCCACTGGGCCTGGAAGCGCGCGCCGGCGAGCGCGGGATCGGCGGGGATCCGAATCGACGTGCCGCCGCGACCGGTCGCGTCGGCGCTCGTCACGAGCAGGTCGACGACGTCGCCGAGCAGCAGCGCGCAGCCGGGCATCCCGGCCGGCGTGAGGTCGAGCTGCCGGCGGCCGCCGAGCCCGAGCGCGAGCCACAGCGTCGTGTGCGGCGGGGCCGCGCGCAGTCGGACCGCGAGCGATTCGCCGAGGCCGGCGCCCGCTCCAGCCGGAGCGTCGGTGCCGATACGGGGCCAGGTGCCCACGCTGCTCGGGCAGGCGAAGCCGTAGGCGCGCGTGCGGGGTGCGAACCCGTCGGACACGAAGAGCTTCGCCGTGCCGGACACATGCGTGGCGATGACGAGCTCCCGCCGCCCGTCGCCGTCGCGATCCGCGATCGTGTCGAGGGAGCGGCCGAACTGGTTGTCGGTGCTGTCGCCGTTCAGCACGTAGAGGTCCGCCCCGCTGCGGCCGGACACGATGCGGACCGCTCCGTAGCGGTTCGCGAACGGTGCCCCGACTGCGATGTCGGCGTGGCCGTCGCCGTCGAGGTCGCCGACGCCGCGCACGGCGATACCGAAGCCGAACTCCGTCGCGCCCGCGTCGACCTGCAGCAGCAGCGCCCCGGTCCCACCGGCGAACACGCGTGCGTAGCCGGGACTCGCGACGCTCGGGGCCGCGCCGACGACCAGGTCGGTGCGGCCATCGCCGTCGACGTCGCCCGCCGGGGCGACGTCGATCCCGAAGCGGTCCCCGGCGAAGTCGCCGTCGAAGCGGGCGAGCTGGGCGCCGTCAGGCATCGAGTAGACGAACACGGCTCCCGGAGAACCCGCCTGCCGATCGGCGGGCGCGCCGACCGCGACGTCGTCCGTGCCGTCGCCGTTCCAGTCGCCGACCGTCGCGACCGCATAGCCGAACGAGTCGCCGCGGACGGCTCCGTCCAGACGGCGGATCACGCGCGGATTCACGCCGGTCAGGACGAGGACGTAGCCGGGGCCCTGGCCCGGCCCCGAGCTGGCCTGCGGCGCGCCGACGACGTAGTCCGGAGCACCGTCGCGGTTCGTGTCGCCGGCCCCGCTGATGGCCCAGCCGAAGCGGTCCTCGGGGGGGCCGGGCTCGAAGGGGATGCCCACGACGGCACCGCGGTTCGTCCCGGTGGCCACGCGGATGCCCGTGGCGGTGCGATAGACGAAGTCGGGAGCACCGTCGGTGTCGAGGTCACCGACGCCGGCCACCGCCAGGCGATCGAGCGGCAACTCGGACAGAAGCAGGTCGATCCTGTCCAGCATCACTCCGCTGCGGCCGTCGAGCAGCGCCACGGAAGCGCGCGTGGAGGCCGCGATGCCGGTGATCACGTCCTCGATGCCGTCCCCGTTCCGGTCCCCCAGCGAGCGTACGGTGAGCGTGGGGCCTCCGCTCGGAGCCGTCGCCGGCGTGCTCTCCCAGGCCGCGGCGATCGGGTTCAGATCGAACAGCGTCGTCGCACCGGAGCGGGTCCCGTTCGGATCGGCGCGCGGTGCCCCGACCACCAGGTCGGCGTGGCCATCGCCGTCGAGATCTCCGCCGCCGCGGAGCGCGCTGCCGAAGGCGTCGTTGATCGAGGTGCCCTCGAGCACGGCCGCGGTCGTCGAGGTCGTATCGTCGGCGTCGAGGATCAGCACGCGGCCTGGCTCGATCGAGCCGAGCGGGTCGCCGGGGACTCCGACGGCGAAGTTCTCGCTGCCGTCGCCATCGATGTCGCCGATCGAGTCGACCGCGGCCCCGAAGCTCGGGTCGCCGCCGTCGATCGTCCTCGCGGTCAGCGGGCCCCCGAGCGTCAGTGTGTCGATGACCCGGATCAGGCCCCGTCCGCCTGCGAACAGCACGAGTCCGTTGCCGTTCGGGAAGTAGGCGCTGATCGGATCGCGCGCACGACCGAGGCTGAGACCGATCTGCTGGTCCGCGAGATCTCCCCGCGTCCATCCCCGTGCCGTCACCGCCGCGCCGGCGGCCGGACCCAGGAGCGAGAACACCGTGACCTCGCCGCCCTGCGCCACGCCGTTGTCACCCGGGGCGCCCGGTGCGCCGACCACGAACTCGTCGCGGCCGTCGCCGTCGACGTCTGGCAGCGCGAGGACCGTCGATCCGAACGCGTCCCCGGTGTTCTGGCCATCGACGCGCGTCGCCGTGGGTGCGTCGGGCTGCAGGATCCACAGGGCGCCGGTACCGCCGTTGCCGCCCGGCGCTCCGACGAGCAGCTCGTCGCGGCCGTCGCCGTCGAAGTCTCCGGCGTCCAGCGACGTGCCGAACTCCGCACCGACCTCGCGCTCGACGTGGGAGAACAGCAGGCTGCCGTCGCGGCCGGAGAACACCAGCACGGCCGGGTCGGCGCCGCCGGGTCGGCCGACGGCGACGTCGGGGCGGCCGTCGTGGTCGAAGTCCCCGGCGGCGGCGACGCTGGTGCCGAAGCGCTCCCCCGCGGCGTTGCCCGACCAGCGGTTCAGCTCCTGGCGCGTGCGCCCCGAGAACAGCACCACGCGACCCGCTCGCACTCCCGCAGCGATCGACGCGAACGGCGCGCCGACGACGAAGTCGTCGCAGGCGTCGCCGTCGACGTCGCCCACGAAGGCCACGGCCGACCCGCTGAGGTCACCCGCCGCTTCACCCTCGATGGAGTGCCGGCCCTGCGCCGAGGCTTGGCCTGCGACGACCACGAGCGCCAGGATCGCGAGCGTCACCTCGCGGCCGCGCCCGGTGCGAAGCGGTACCGGACGCTGCACCGCGCCTGCGTCGAGGAATGAGAACCTCCGGAGCGGGCACGACGGTGCCCCCCGAGTCTTGCGAGTCGGCGGCATGTGGGATCCCCGAGAGCCAGGGTGGCCCGCCACAGTGAGGACGAGCGAAGCGAGGTCGCGCGGAACGAGCGATGCGCGGTGCGCGGACCTTGGCCACGTCGACTCTTCATTGCAACCCCGTCGCGGGTCTTTTCTCCAGAAATGGACGCGTGCCAGTCGTTTCCCCGTGTGATCCGGGATCATGTGCCGAGATCCTCGCGGCGGTCGAGCTCGCCCGGCAATACGCATGACCGGATTCCTGGAGTCCGGGTCCGCAGATCCGGCGACGCGCCGCGGTTGCCTCCGACATGCTCGTAGCTTCGCATTGCCATCTCGCTTCGAACGTACGTTTGCCTCATGAGGCGCGGTCAAGGCCCCGCGTCCGATGGCGTCAATGGACTCGGGTGTCGGGTCTCGACGCTCGGGCGACCCGCAGGGCAATCGGACGTCACGGAGCACCGAACGAAGCATTCTCCCGATCCGTCGAGTCATCGAGGAGTTCCCCGGCGGCATTGCGTTGATGGCGGCTGGGCCCGTCGATATGCGGGGCAGGCAATGGTCGATCCTCGCTCGCAGGACGACAGGGGGAGACCTCATTGCGAGTCGCAGGTGCGGCCTCGGTCCGATTCGGGCGATTGCACATATGGCGCTGCGGAGCAGCAGTCGGTCGACGCGATCGACATGCACGCTCCCATCACGCCTCGGTCAGCGCGCCGCGCGGGTCGATGTCTCGACGTGCCGTGGCTCGCGATGGGCGGCCGCGGCCGTCGCGATGTCACGGACGCAGGGCGCGGGACGCGCGCAGGCCCAGATGGTGACTCCGGAACGCCGGCGCGTAGGCGCTGCGGCCGGCCGAGCGGGCGTCCGGCGTGCCGTAGCCGCAGCCACCACCTCGATTCACGCGGAGGTCCGCCGCGGCGCCGGTCAGGCGCAGGCCGTCGCCCGCGCGCACCGCGAGCTCGTAGGAGCCGTGCACGTCGCGGCACCATTCCCAGAGATTGCCGTGCACATCGTGGAGGCCGAACGCGTTGGCCGCGAAGGAGCCGGCCGGCGCGAGCGAGCCGAACCCGTCGTCGATCGGAGCTGCCTGGCTCCACTGCGGGTGGTGCCGGGCCGACGTGAGGTCGTGGACGTTCGCGACGCCGGCGAGCGTCGACACGTCGTCGCCGCTCCAGAACACCGTATCCGTGCCGGCGCGGCAGCCGTATTCCCACTGCGCCTCGGTCGGCAGCGCGAGGCCGTGCCGGGTCATGCAGGACTCGGCATCTGCCCAGCTCACGGAATCGGCCGGATGGGCGGGGCCGATCTCGGGATCGAGGTCGTAGGCCACCCCTTCCTGCCACCAGAACGGATGCGTGCCGAACATCCGGGCCCATTGGCCGCGGGTCAGCTCGTGCCGCGCCAGGAAGAAGGGCTCCAGGGTCACGTCGTGAATGGGAGACTCGTTGTCGCGCGCCGCCGGATCGTGGTTCCGTGAGCCCGGGTCGATGGACTGTGCGCCCATCGCGAACGTGCCGCCGGGCAGCAGGACGAACACGATTCCGGTGTCGCCCGTGACCTCGATCGAGCCATCCTCGCGGTGCCGGGGAATCGAGAGCTCCCGCGGGTCGCCGTGGCCGTCCCACGCGCTGCGCAGATGGTAGAACTCCTGCAGCCCGGTCACCGGATTCGGGCCGAGCGGCACGAGCCCGAGTACGTCTTCGTCGCGCAGCTCGATCGCCGCGCCTGCGTACCGCTCGTCCGCGGCGATCTGCTCGCGGACCGTCGCCCAGGTGAACCGTGCGTTCGGGTGCGATCGGGTCAGCGCCACGATGTCGCGCGCCCAGCGCAGGCGCTGGTCGACCGCGGCCTTCTGCTCCCGTTCGAGGGCGTCGAGCTGCGCGCGCAGCCGCTCCAACGTGCCGTGCAGGAAGGCCTGGGCGGCGTGCTCGGGCGCGAACTCGAAGGTCCGTCGCCGCGTCACCTCCGCCGTCAACGTCGCGTGGCGCCGCTCGGCGTCCGCGAGGTGCTCGGCAGCGTGGTCCACCGCGTCGGTGAGCTCCCGCAGGTAGCCCTGCAGTTCCGCGCGCCGATCGGGCGGTGCCGCGGCGAGCGCGTCGGCGCTGCACTGCCTGGCGGCGTCGTCCTGACCGTTGGCGAGCAGCGCCCAGGCCAGCGTGTCGAGATACTCGTACCGGTTCGCGTCGGCGCCACCCTTCTCGACGCACAATCGTGCTGCCTCGAGCCCGAGCGCCTCCTCACCCCAGACCCTGCGCCACTCGGCGCGCGGCGCGACGCGGTGCCACGCCAGCATGTTGAGCGCCGGCGCATCCAGCGCGCGCTGCTCCGCGGTCAACGTCACCGATGGCATCGGTGCGCCTGCTCGGATCGACTGTGCATGGCGAAGCGACGCGAGCTGCCGCCCTGACGACTCCCACTGCTCCAGCCGCTCGGGATCCCGCTGGCGGTCGGCTTGCCGCTGTGCCTCGGTCCACGGCAGTGCGTCCTTCCGTAGGCGCTCGAGCGTCCGATCGATCCCCTCGCGCATACTCAGGAGTGGCTCGCACTCATCGTCGAGCCAGCGCTGCAAGGCGGCGACGTTCCGGGGCCACGCCGGGTAGAGAGTCTGCTCGTCGGCCACGGCGCGGTCGTACCGCACCACCCCGGCGAGCCAGTTGAACTCCTCGATCTTGCGATTGAGCTCGGCGGCCTTCGCCTCGAACTTCCCGAGATTGTCCTGCGCCTCTCGACGCGCCCTCTGCTCCGCGGCTGCGAGCGAGGACTTCTCCTCGGCGAGCCGACTCTTCTCGGTCGCCAACGTCAGGTTGGCGGCGGCCTGTCGCTCGGCACGCCGCCACTGCACGAGGGTCGTTACGCCGCCACCGAGCAGCGCCGCGAACACCAGCACGGCGGCGACCAGCTGCGGTCGGTACCGGCGCAGCAGCTTGCGAAGCCGATAGGCAGCGCTCGGCGGCCCGGCCAGGAGCGGCTCGTGTTCCAGGTAGCGCTGCAGATCGGCACGCAGCGCATTGGCGGTGTCGTAGCGGCGGTTGCGGTCCTTGTCGAGCGCCTTCAGCACCACCCAATCGAGGTCCGTCCGGAGCGTCTTGCGAAGTGCGGTAATGCTGATCTGCCGCGTCCGCGCCAGCTCGGCCGCATCGTCTCCGAGCGAGGTGATGCGCGTGCTCGGTTTCGGCGGATCGACCTCGCGTAGGATCCGCTGCACCTCGAGCATGCCCGCGCGGCGCAGCTCGGCGGCCGGGAATGGCAGCTCGCCGACCAGGACCAGGTACAGCATCACACCCAGCGAGTAGATGTCGGCCCGGGTGTCGATGTCCTGGTTGGTCGGGTCGGCCTGCTCGGGCGCCATGTACTCGGGTGTGCCGACGATCTGTCCCGCCTCGGTGAACAGCGTCGCCTCGACGAGCTTCTGCCCCATCGCCTTGGCGAGCCCGAAGTCGATGATCTTGACCTGCAGACGCCCACCGTCGTCGCTGACCAGCACGTTGCCGGGCTTGAGGTCGCGATGCACGACGCCCTTCTGGTGTGCGTGCTGCACCGCGGCACACGTCTGCTGCACGAGCTTCAGTCGACTCGCCAACGACAGCCGGTGCTGCTCGCAGAACCGGTCGATCGGGATGCCGCGCACCAGCTCCATCACGAAGAACGGTTGACCGCGCTCGCTGGTGCCGCAGTCGAACACCTTCGCGATCCCCTCGTGGTCCATCAGGGCCAGTGCCTGGCGCTCCTGCTCGAAGCGCGCGACGACCGCCCGGCTGTCCATGCCGAGCTTGATCAGCTTCAGCGCGACCTTGCGGCTGACGGGCCGTTCCTGCTCCGCCAGGTAGACGGTGCCCATGCCGCCCTCGCCGAGCGTTCCGAGGATCCGGTAGGCGCCGATCCGCTCGGGCTGACCGTGAGTCGCGGGCTCCTCCATCGTGCGGCGGAGAGTACCCGCCGCGCCGGCCGGCGGCAGCGCTCCGATGCGGGCGGCCGGATCCGTGCTTGGGCGACGGTGGCCGCGCGGGGCCGCCGTCGTGGTGGGAGTCACCCAGCCTGGTGCCGTTGCGGGAGAGCCGAACGGACACCTAACATGGCGGGGTGTCCCGCTACGTCCCGCTGTGGTGCCGGTCGAACTTCAGCTTCCTCGAGGGGGCGTCGCACCCCGAGGAGCTGGTCGAGCATGCCGAGGCGGTCGGGCTGCCGGTGCTCGCGCTGACCGACCGGGACGGCGTGCCAGGGATCGTGCGGGCGCACGTCGCGGCGCGCGAGCGGCCGGTGCGGGTGATCGTCGGCAGCGAGGTGACGGTCGAGGACGGCAGCACGGTGGTGCTGCTCGCCGAGACGCGGGCCGGCTACGCGCACCTGTGCCGGCTGGTCACGGCGGGGCGGCGCCGCTCGCCGAAGGGCGAGTGCGTCGTGGCGCTCGACGAGGTGTGCGCGCACGCGCGCGGGCTCGTCGCGCTGTGGCGCGGGGGGCCGTGGGATCCGGGACCGTACCGCGAGGCGTTCGGCACCGCGCTCTACGCCCTGCTCGCGCGGCACCGCGAGGAGGGTGAGCGCGAGCGCGAGGTCGAGCTGCGCGAGCGGGCGAAGCGGTTCGACGTGCCGGTCGTCGCGGCGCGCGAGGTGCTCTACCACACGCGTGCGCGGCGGCGGCTGCAGGACGTGCTGACCTGCATCCGCCACGGCGTGACGGTCGATCGCGCCGCCGCAGTGACCCGCCCCAACGCCGAGCACGAGCTGCTCGGCGGGCGGGCGTTCGAGTCGCTGTGGGAGGACGACCCGGCCGCGGTCGCACGGACGCTCGAGATCGGCGAGCGCTGCACGTTCTCGCTCGACGAGCTGCGCTACGTGTATCCGTCGGAACGGCTGCCCGACGGCAGCACGTCCGCCCAATGGCTGAGGTCGTTGACGCTGCAGGGCGCGCACCGGCGCTACGGCGAGCACGTGCCCGACCGCGTGCGGCAGCAGCTCGAGAAGGAGCTCGCATTGATCGAGGAGCTCGACTACCCGGGCTACTTCCTGACGATGCGGGAGATCGTCGAATACTGCGAGCGGAACGGCATCCTGTGCCAGGGGCGTGGCTCGGCGGCGAACTCCGCGGTGTGCTATTGCCTCGGCATCACCGCGGTCGATCCGGTGCGGATGGACCTGCTGTTCGAGCGCTTCCTGTCGCGCGAGCGGCACGAGCCGCCCGACATCGACCTCGACATCCAGCACGGCCGGCGCGAGGAGGTGATCCAGCACGTCTACGCGAAGTACGGCCGCGACCGCGCCGCGATGGTCTGCAACGTGATCCGCTTCCGCACGCGGTCGGCGGTGCGCGAGGTCGGCAAGGCGCTCGGCGTGCCGGCGACGGCGCTCGACCGGCTCGCGAAGCTCGGCTCGCGGGGCGACGGCGACGTCGCCGCGTGGTTCCGCGAGGCGGGGCTCGATCCCGACGCGCCGCGCCACCGGCACTTCGCGGAGCTCGTCGACGAGATCCGCACGTTCCCGCGCCACCTGTCGATCCACCCCGGCGGCTTCCTGCTCGGTCACGAGCCCGTGCACGACCTCGTGCCGATCGAGAACGCGGCCATGGAGGGGCGCACGGTCATCCAATGGGACAAGGACGACCTCGAGGATCTCGGGCTGTTCAAGGTCGACCTGCTCGCGCTCGGCTCGCTGACCTTGTGCGACGAGTCGTTCCGGCTGCTGCGTGAGCACCGCGGGATCGAGCTCGGCCTGGCGACGATCCCGCCCGAGGACACCCGCACCTACGACCTGATCTGCCGCGCCGACACGGTCGGCGTGTTCCAGATCGAGAGCCGCGCGCAGATGGCGATGCTGCCCCGGCTGCGGCCGCGGACCTTCTACGACCTGGTCGTCGAGGTCAGCATCGTGCGCCCGGGTCCGATCTCGGGGGACATGGTGCATCCGTACCTGCGGCGGCGGCACGGCGAGGAGCCGGTCAGCTACCCGCACAAGTGCCTCGTGCCGGTGCTCGAGAAGACGCTCGGCGTGCCGCTGTTCCAGGAGCAGGTCATGAAGCTCGCGATGGTCGCGGCCGACTACACGCCGGGCGAGGCCGACCAGCTCCGGCGCGACATGGCCGCGTGGCGCAAACACGGGCGCATGGAGCGGCACCGCGAGCGGCTGATCGCCCGCATGCTGCGCAAGGGCATCGAGCGCGAGTTCGCCGAGCGCGTGTTCGAGCAGATCCGTGGCTTCGGTGAGTACGGATTCCCGGAGAGCCATGCCGCGAGCTTCGCGCTGATCGCCTACGCGACCGCGTGGCTGCGCTGCCACCATCTCGACGTGTTCACGTGCGCGCTGCTCAACGCGCAGCCGATGGGCTTCTACTCGCCGGCGACGATCGTCGAGGACGCCAAGCGACACGGCCTCGAGGTGCGCCCGATCGACGTGACGGCGAGCGACCAGGATTGCACGCTCGAGCCGGTCGGCACGCCGGGCGCCGAGCTGCTCGCGCTGCGGATGGGGCTGCGCTGGCTCCGCGGCTTCAGCGAGGCCGAGGCGCGGCGCATCGTCGCGGAGCGGGCGGCGCGAGGGTTCGCCGACCTCGGCGACTTCGCGGCCCGCTGCCGGCTCAACGGTGCGCGGCTCGCGACGCTCGCCGAGGCGGGCGCGCTCGGCTCGCTCGAGCCATCGCGCCGCGACGCGCTGTGGGAGGTCTGGGCGCGCGCGAAGGAGCGGCCCGGTGGCCTGCCGCTCGTCGCCGCGGCGAGCGACCGCGCGACGTTCGCTGCGCTCGACCCGTTCGAGACGGTCGCCTGGGACTACCGCAGCGCGTCGCACAGCGCCCGCGGTCATCCGCTGGAGTCGCTGCGCGACGCGCTCGCCGCGCAGCGGCTCTGCTCGGCGGAGGAGGTGCGCGCGCTGCCCGACCGCGCGCGCGTGCAGCACGCCGGGCTCGTGATCTGCCGGCAGCGGCCCGGCACCGCCAAGGGAGTCGTGTTCCTGACGCTCGAGGACGAGACCGGCTTCGTCAACGTCGTCGTGTGGCCGGACGTCTACGAGCGCTTCGCGGCGCTGGTCAAGACCGAGCCGTTCCTCGCGGTCGCCGGCCGCCTGCAGATGCAGGACGGCGTCGTGCACCTGGTCGCGCAGCGGATCTGGGTGCCGGCCGTGCCGGGCGAGCCGCCGGAGACCGGCGGCAGCCGTGACTTCCATTGACGCGAGCGCGGTCGGGCCGACGCCCGCGGCGCGCCACGGGGTATCGTCTCGCCCCCATGACGTTGCTCCACCGCGCGCTGCTCTGCTGCCTCCTGTCGATCCCGCTGGCCGCGGTGCCCGCGCGCGGCCAGCAGGAGACGGCGCCGTCCGACCGGGCTGCGCTCCCGAACATCGTGCTGATCTACACCGACGACGTCGGCTACGGCGACGTCGGCTGCTACGGCGCGACGGCGGTCGAGACGCCGAACGTCGATCGGCTCGCACAGGAAGGGCTGCGCTTCACCGATGCCCATTGCTCGTCGGCGACTTGCACACCGTCGCGCTACTCGCTGCTGACCGGCGAGTACGCGTTCCGCCGCAGGGGCACCGGCGTGCTCCCCGGCAACGCGAAGCTGATCATCGAGCCCGGGCGCACGACGCTGCCCGAGATCCTGCACCGCGCCGGCTACCGCACCGCGGTCGTCGGCAAGTGGCACCTCGGGCTCGGCGCCGGCGATTGTGACTGGAACGGCGAGGTGAAGCCGGGCCCGCTGGAGGTCGGCTTCGACGAGTGCCTGCTGCTGCCGGCGACCGGCGACCGCGTGCCCTGTGTGTACGTCGAGGGGCACCGCGTCGTGGGGCTCGACCCGGCCGACCCGATCGCCGTGTCCTACGGCAAGCGGATCGGCGATGCGCCGACCGGTGCGGAGCGCCCGGACCTCCTGAAGATGCGCTGGGACTTCGGGCACGACCAGACGATCGTCAATGGCGTCAGCCGCATCGGCTACATGACCGGCGGCGAGGCGGCGCGCTGGGTCGACGAGGACATGGCCGACGTGTTCGTGGCCCGTGCCTTGCGGTTCATCGAGGAGAGCCGGGAGCGGCCGTTCTTCCTCTACTTCGCCACGCACGACATCCACGTGCCGCGGCTGCCGCACGAGCGCTTCGTCGGCAAGACCGACATGGGGCCGCGCGGCGACGCGATCGTCGAGATGGACTGGTGCGTCGGTGCCCTGCTCGAGCAGCTCGATCGACTCGGGCTGACCGAGCGGACGCTGGTGATCTACTCGAGCGACAACGGGCCGGTCGTCAACGACGGCTACCGCGACGAGGCCGTCGCGCGGCTCGGCGATCACCGGCCGTGCGGGCCGTGGCGGGGCGGCAAGTACAGCGCGTTCGAGGCCGGCACGCGCGTGCCGTTCATCGTGCGCTGGCCCGGCCGCGTCGAGCCCGGCGTGTCGGATGCGCTGGTCTCGCAGGTCGACGCGTGCGCGAGCCTCGCGGCACTGTGCGGTCAGCCGCTGGCCGATGCAGACGCGCCCGACAGCCTCGACCAGCTCGCGACCTGGCTGGGCGAGTCGGCGACCGGACGCGACCACGTGATCGAGCAGGCCGGCGTGCTGTCCTTGCGCGTCGGCAACTGGAAGCTCATCGAGCCGAGCCGCCGCGCGCGCCGCGACCAGGCCACCGCGACCGAGCTCGGCAATGCTCCCGAGCCGCAGCTCTACGACCTGACGGCCGATCCGGGCGAGCGCGACGACCGCGCTGCGAGCGAGCCCGAGCGCGCAGCGGCGATGGCCGCGCGGCTCGCGGCGCTGCGCGAGGCCGGTCGGACGCGCCCTTCGCGCTGACGCCGCGGACGGTCAGAACCCGAGCCGCACCGCAGCGGCGTTGGTCAGGCCGAGCTCGAGGCCGCTCGGCGCGCCGGGTGCGACCAGCACGCCCTGCGCGTAGAACGCGCCGCCGGCGAGGCCGGGATCGAGCGGGACCGACAGGGTCACGGTCGCGGCGAGCCCGGGGCCGCCCCAGGGCGTCGCGGTGACGGCGGGGCCGACGATGCGGGTCGCGTCGAGCAGGAGCTCGCCGACGGCGCCGGGGCCCGCCATGCCCCAGCCCGGCAGCTGCACGCCGCAGGGGTAGCCGGCGGCGGGCGCGAAGGCGAAGGCGAGCAATGCGGTGGTCGCCGTCGGCGACTGCGTGCCGAGCGGATTGTCGAGCGCGAACTGCATCGTCCGGCCGATCGCCGCCGAGCCGCTGACCGTCATGCTGCCGGCGGGATTGACGCCGCAGCCGTAGACGCGCAGGTCGGCGAGATTCGCGCCGAGCGTGCCGTCCGGGTTGACGTTCTGGACCAGGATGTCGCCGGAGTCGCGGCGCCGGTCGGACCACGCGAGAAGCGCGACCCCGGTCGGCGAGACGTCGACGGTCAGGCGCAGCTTCTCGGCGGCGGCCGTCGACACGAGCAGCGGGGGGCTGCCCCAGACGATCTGCCCGGCCGCGTCGACGCGGGCACCGCGGATCGCGAGCGGCGGCGTCGCCCCGGGTTGCTCGAACCAGAATGCCAGTGCACCGCCGGCGTACGGAACCGCGCGCTCGAACGACTCGACGACACCGTCGAGCGCCGCGAGCCGGACACCGGTCGCGCCCCACAACAGGTTGCCGCCGCCGTCCAGCTTCTGGATCGCGACTCCGCGCTGCCCCTGCGACGAGTCTCGCACGTTGAAGATCACGATCACGCCGCCGACGTCGGGCGCCAGGAACAGCGCGGGATCCAGCTTGCTGATGTTGGCCTCGGTCGACACGTCGACGCCGTTGTGAGGGAGCAGCTCGGCGCCACCGGCCGACACGTGCTGCACGCGCGTCGAGAACGACGTGAGCGGCGCGAAGTGCCAGGCCAGCCACGCGCCGCCTGCGCCGTCGCCGACCATCTTCACCTGATGTGCGATCGGCAGCGACGTGGTGTCGAACGCCTGCAGCGGCGTCGTGCCCCACGGCAGCCCGCCAGCGGCGTCGACCTTCTGCACGTGCAGATAGCGATTGCCACGGAACGAGATGTCGCGCATCCACGCGACGATCACGCTGCCGGCGTCGGCGGCGACGATCGTGGCGAAGCCGGGCGTCGCGCCGGGATCGCCCGGGATCGACACCCCGGCCGGGCCGAACAGCCGGTTGCCCGCCGGGTCGAGCTGCTGCAGCTCGATGCTGCCGCTGCCCGCCGACAGCGACCGCGACCACACGAACACGAAGTTGCCGAGCGACGTCTCGACGACCCGCGGGTTCGCCTCGTAGTCGCCGTTGGCAGACAGCGTGATGCCATTGGTGCCCCAGAGCATCGTGCCGTTCGGGGCGATGCGGTACGCGTAGACGTCGAGATCGCTGCCGGCGCGCACGTCGGTGAACGTGACGACCGCGTTGCCCGCCGAGTCGGTGATCAGGTCCCAGTCGACGAGCGAGCTCGACTGCGGTTGGTTGCTGACCAGGATGCCGTCGTGTGGCCACTGCTCGACACCGGCGGCGTCGAGCCGCTGCATCCATACGGCGTAGCTGCCGGCCGAGTTGTCGAACCACGCGACGTAGCAGCCGCCGTCGGTGGTCGCGGCGAGCTTCGGGAGCGACTGCTCGCCGTTGCGGTCGGCGATCGACAGGTTCTGCGCCGGGTTCTGGGACCACTGCGCAGGGAGCGAGACAGCGCAGGCCCACGCTGCGAGCGGGACCAGCGATGCGCGGAGGAGGGAGTTCATGGGGGGAGGGGTCGGACTGGCGTCCGAGCGGACCTCTCAGCGTAGCCATCCGCGCCGTGCGCGTCCGCGCGCCCTGGCTGTGCCCGTGATCCGGCGGAGCGGGTCGGTGCAGCGCGGTCCGCGACCGGTCCGCCCGCCCGCCCTGTGACGCTCGCACGACCGCGGTGCTCGGCGGGGAAGAACCCCGGCGTAGCGTCGTCTGACGCACGTCGCCGCAACCGTGGAGGAAGCCCCGATGAACGTCGTCGCGATCGCCCGAGCCCTCGCGCTGCTCGCCACTGCCATGTGGATCCTGCCCGCCGCGCCGCTGCCAGCGCAGGACCGGCCACCCGAGCCGGTCGTCATCGCGTTGCAGCACGCGCGCGCGGACCAGATCGAGCCCGCACTCCAGGAGCTGCTGCAGGCGGGGTTGCGCGATCGCGCGCGGGAGCTGCGCGTCGCGGTGCACCCGCAGACCAACGCGCTGATCGCCGTGGGGCCCGAGGAGCTCGTCGCCGAGGCGCAACGGTTCGTGGCGGGGCTCGACGTGCCGGTGAGGGCGGACGCCACCGCCGACCGGGTCCACGTCGTGCAACTCCGGCACGCGGTCGCGACGGAGCTCGAGGGCACGCTGCGCAACTTCCTGCGCGAGACCTACAACGCGCGGCGGCAGACGCAGACCGCGGGACGCAGCGCGGCCCAGCTCGAGGCCGTACCGGTCGTCGTCGCCCACGCCGGGACCAACAGCCTGCTGATCAGCGCGACCGAGCTCAGCTTCACGACGCTGGCCGCAGTGATCGAGGCGATCGATCGGCCCGACGTTCGTTCGGTCGAGACGCGGCGCGCCGACGAGCGGCCGACGCCGCGCTGCGTCAGCCCCGACCAGCTCGAGCAGCTGGCGCGCGATGGCGCCACGGTGGCCATCACGATCGTCGCGCTCGAGCGTTCGCAGGCCGGCGCGCTGATCCCGCAACTCAGGCCGTTCGCGTCGTTCGCATCGACGGGTGCCGACGATCAAGTCGTCGTCGGCGAGGCCGGCGACGGCCGCTCGATCATGTTGATGGGGCCGGCGCGGCGCCTCGTCGGGCTCGTCGAGATGATCGCGGCGATCGACGCGACGTTCCCCGCGCCGCCGGTCGCGAGCCCCGAGATCCGCGTGTTCCGCCTCCAGCACGTGACGGCGGAGGTGTTGCAGCAGAATCTGCGCGCGTTGTGTCCGAGCGGCGTGTCCGTCGCGGTCGGGCCGCGGGGGGAGCTGGTGGTGCGCGCGGGTGCCGACACGCTCGCGGACGTCGCCGAGCTCGTCGAGGAGCTCGACGTCGCACCGCACGCCGGGGTCGGGGCCGGCGGTGGCACCGGGCGCTGAGCGACCCGGCCCGGTACAGTGCTGCGGCTGGCCGCGATGGATGCCCTGTCCGTGCTCCGGCGTCGCGGGCCGCGAGTGGGCGCGGACGAGTCTCGGAGTGGACGACCGCCATGGCCGATCTCGTCACGTCCGCGCGCAACGCGCGCTGGCAGCTCGTCGATCCGCGTTGGACCGCAGGCCTGTTCGGTGGCGACGGCCCGCCGTTCGGGATCCTCTATGCCGACTTCAAGCGGAGCACTGGCGAGGTGCGGGAGTTCATCGACATCGCGCCCCTGCTGCAATTCCGGCGGGTCAGCACGACCAGGTTCCTGGGCGCATATCGTCTGCGCGGCAATGCTGGCGACTTCACGGCGGACATCACGCCGAAAGGCCACCTCGAGCTCGTCTTCACCGGCACGCGGAGGCTGTCGTGCGAAGCGCGGCTTCGCGGCATCAACTCGGATGCGAAGCTCGCACTGCTGACGTGCGTGACGAACGGCACGATCGTCAACAGCCCCGGTCACTCAGCGATCATCGCGGACGACACCGTCTACACCTTCGAGAACCTGTCCGGCGGCGTGTTCTCGGCCGCGAGCGGCTGGTCGGTCCTGAAGACGACCGACTACCTGAAGCTGCCGGGCAACGTCAAGCGACCGATCGTCATCCAGGAGCTGTCCCCGTCGCTGGTCTCCGCCGAGAAGGTCCTCGCCTACATCCATGCGTCCATCGCTCGCGACGACGACTACCTCGGCTCCGGCGTGTGCAGCAGCCAGGCCGCGAGCGCGATCGACGCCGGGGTCAAGGGTGACTTCGACCCACTGGGAATCGACACACCGCACTCGGTCTGGGCATTGGCGCGGAACCGGCGCATCGTGACGCGGACCTACGTGATCTGGGATTCGTCGTACACGCCTGCCGACAAGGTCGCGGGAATGCGGCAGAAGCTCGTCGACAGCTACGACGACGTGCAGCCGGCGAGTGGCCAGGACGTGCGGAGCTGGGTCGCGCCGTGAGGCGCCGCGCGGGCGCCGACAGGCGGCCCGGTGAGAACGACCGATCGGCTCGCCGTCGCGTCACAGCCCGCGATACCAGGCCGGGCGGAGCGGCACGTCGCCGTGCAGTGCGCCGTCGATCGCGGCGACGATGCGCTCGCGGTCGCGCGGCAGCCGACCGGCGAGCGGTAGCCAGTTCGATGCGTGATTCGTCCGGAAGATCGCGTCGGTCGGAGCGGCGTGCGCGACCAACGTGCGTAGCTCGCGCAGCAGGTCCGGCACGTCCGGCAACGTGAACAGCCCCTTCGATTCGGCGCGCGCGATCGGCGTGTCGGGGATCACCGTCAGCGTCAGCGCCGACACGAAGCGCGGGTCCATCGCCGTCGCCAATTCGGCCGATGCGCGCGCGTGCGCCTCGCTCCGCTCGCGGCCGCCGGCGCCGAGCAGGAAGATCACCGACGTCTGCATGCCGGCCGCGTGGGCGCGCTGCGCGGCGGCGACGTGGTCGGCGGCCGTGCTGCCCTTGGCGATGCGCTTCAACGTGACGTCGTCGCCGCTCTCCGGGCCGATGTACAGCAGCGTCAGGCCGAGCGAGCGGAGCGTCGCGAGCTCGGCGTCGGACTTGTCGAGCACGTTGCGCGCCATCGCGTAGCAGGACACGCGGCGCAGGTTCGGGAACGCCGTGCGACAGGCCGCCAGGATCGCGCGCCACTGCTCGACCGGCATGACGAGCGCGTCACCGTCGGCGACGAACACCTTGTGCACGTCGGGGCCGAGCGTGCGCCCCGCGAGCGCGACATCCGCGAGCACGTCGTCGATTGGCCGCGGCCGGAACGCCTTGTCCCGGTACATGTCGCAGTACGTGCACTTGTTCCAGCTGCAGCCGATCGTGGCCTGCAGGATGTACGACTCCGCCTCGCTGGGCGGTCGGTAGATCCGGCCTTCGTAGCGCATCGGAGTGCGGGCTCAGCGGCTGGCCGGGAACAGGCCGAGCCAGCCGCGGCGACGCCGGCACGCCTCGAGCGCGGCGACCACGTCGACCATCGTGGCGTAGCGGGCGCGGGCCTGGGGTGCCATGCAGCGCTCGACGACGTCGGACAGGTTGCGCAGCCGGGGCTTGCGGCGGAGCTGGCGCACGGTCGGGATGCCGAAGCGCACGTCGAAGTCGCGGGCCGGGCACTGGCCGGTCAGCATGCGGAACAGCGTGCAGCCGAGGCCGTAGATGTCGGACCGCGGCGTCTCGGTGGTGCCCTGGAGCTGCTCGGGTGCGAGATAGAGCGGCAGTGCGCGCGCGCACTCATCCTCGAGCGACGTGTTGGACGTGTCGGAGCGCGTCGAGCTCTGCCGGCCGCGGGCAAACGTATTGATCGAGTTCTGCAGTGCGAGCGGCTTGGCGAACGTGAATCCGCCGAGCACGACCTTCTGGGTCGGTAGGTCGAACCACACGTTGGCCGGCTCGATGCCGCGGTGGATCAGCTCGTTCTGGTGGATCGCGTCGGCGGCACGGGCGATCGACAGGCCGATGTGCAGCGCGAGCTCGACGTCCAGTGCGCCCTCGCGCGCGAGGATCTGCTCGAGCGGCTCGCCGGCCCACGGCTTCAGGACGACCGCGACGTCGCCTGGCAGATCGACGAGCTCGCGCAGCTCGACGATGTTCTCGTGCTGCACCTTGCCGAGCGCCTGCGCCTCGAACAGCGCGCGCTCGCGCGTCGCCTTCGAGCGTGCGCGCAGGGCGCGCACGCCGGTGCCCGGCATCTCGATGATCACCTCGTAGCGTGCGCGGCGGTGCTGCGCTCGCAGGCGGACGACGCGGGCGTCCTCGTGCAGCTTCTCGAGGATGTCGAACCGCTCCTCGATGCTGCCGAGCTCGCCGTCGCCGCGGCTGACCTGCCGCGGCGCGCGGTTGCGCAGCACGCGCTCCAGGTCCTCGCGGAACTCGCCGACGCTCTGGTAGCGCGCGTCCGGGTGCGGGGCGAGCGCGCGCAGGCACACCTCCTCGAGCGCGGTCGGGATCTCGACCTGGCCCTCGGGCATCGCCGGGAACCGACCGGCGTGCAGGTGCACCTGGTCCGTGTACGCGAAGCGGCGCGTCAGCAGCTCGTAGAGGAGCAGACCGATCTGGTAGACGTCGGTGCGCGGGTCCTTGCCGGTACGCGCGCTGTTGATCTGCTCGGGGGCCAGGTAGGCGATCGTGCCGAGGAAGCCCTGCGTGACGTGCAGCCCTTCGTGGTCGCGCAGGCCGGCCATGCCGAAGTCGAGGATCACCGGGTGGCCGCCGCCGCCGAGCATCACGTTCGACGGCTTCAGGTCGCGGTGCACGATGCCCTTGGCGTGCACCGCCTCCATCACGCGCAGGATCGCGACCGTGATCCGCATGACGGCGACCGCCCAGCTCGCGGCTCCGTCGAGCAGGTCGATGTGGCCGGCGGGGCACGGCCTCCCGATCGCGTCGGCCAGCATCGACGGGGTCGGCGCCGCCTCGGCCTCGCGCAGCGCGTCGAGGATCTGGTCGAGCGAGCGCCCCTCGACGAGCTCCATCACGAGGTAGCGGGTGTCGCCGATCTGGCCGGTGCGGTGCACGTCGACGACGCCGTGGTGGCCGACCTCGGCCAGCGCCCGCGCCTCGCGCAGCAGCATGTCCTGGGCGCGCACGTCGCCGGTCGCGACCGGGTCGACGAACTTGACCGCGACCAGCCGGCCCGGCACGCGCAGGTCCTTCGCCTTCCAGACCTTGCCGTAGCCGCCGGCGCCGATCTCCTCGACGAGCTCGATGTCGTCGGCGATGCGGCGCTGCGGCTGCAGCGGATTCGGGAACGAGCCGATCACGCGCGGCAGGACCGCGAGCATCCGATCGAACTCGTGCTGCTCCGCCGGCTCGAGCTCCCCGCGCAGCCGATCGCTGTGGTCGATCCCGGTCGAGTCGAGGAGACGGAGGTACTCCTCGATCTGCCGGTCGACCCGGCCGGGTTCGTCGGTGTCGGGCGCTCTGGTCACGATTCCGCTCCGGGTGCACCAGGATGGCGTGGGCCCCCGGGCTTCGGAAGAGCCGTCTCCAACTCATCGGCGGGCGTGGCGATTCGCTGTAGCGGGTCGTCGGCGCTTGCCGATGCCGGAGCGGAGGTGTGCGTTGCAGCAGAACTCGCGCGCAAGCAGTCCGGCGGCCCCGGTCGCGACGTGGTTCGGGTCCCCGGACCGCTCGACGCCCGACGCTTGTCGCGCCCTGCACGGGCAGCTGGCGGAGAACCGGACGGTGCGCGTGCTGCTGCACGCTTTCCCGGGTCCGGCGATGGTGCTCGACGGCAACCGGCAGATCGTGCTCGCGAACCCGGCACTCTGCGAGCTGCTCGGTTGCGCGGTCGACGAGCTGATCGGTCGGCGGCCGGGTGAAGCGCTCGGTTGCGTGCACGCCTCCGACCATGCTGCGGGGTGCGGCACCGGTCCGGCATGCCGGTTCTGCGGTGCCGGCCAGGCGACGGTCGCCACCGCGCAGCGCCGGGTCGAGATGCGCAACGAATGCCGGATCCTCGCGCGCTCCGACGGCAACGAGGTCGCGTTCGATCTGCGCGTCAGCTGCGTGCCGCTCGACGACGGCGACGAGCGGCTGTCGGTGTTCAGCGTCACCGACGTGTCCGGCGAGAAGCGCCGTGAGGTCCTGGAGAGGATCTTCTTCCACGACGTGCTGAACGTCGCCGGCGGTGTCCGCGCACTGGCGGAGATCCTGACCCTGGCGGACCGCGACGAGGCGGCGGAGCTGCGCGCCGAGATCCAGGCGCTGTCGGAGCGCCTCGTCGACGAGATCCTCGCGCAGCGCGACCTCGTGAACGCCGAGCGGGGCGAGCTGCGGGTCGAGCCGGTCGACTGTGACGCCCAGCGGCTGCTGGGCGAGCTCGAACGGGTCTGGAGTCGTTCGCCGTTGGCGGACGGGAGGTCGCTCCGGGTCCTCGAGCCGATCGGAGACACCGCGCTCCATACCGATCTGCGGCTCCTTCGCCGCGTGCTGGAGAACCTGCTGAAGAACGCGCTGGAAGCCTCGGAGGCGGGCGGCTCGGTGTGCCTGGGCTTCCGCCGCACGGGCTCGGTCGCGCATTTCGCCGTGCACAACGAGACGGTCATGCCGGAGTCGGTCCGCCGCCAGATGTTCCATCGCTCGTTCAGCACGAAGGGTGGGACCGGGCGTGGGGTCGGCACCTACAGCATCCGGCTGTTGACGACCCGCTACCTGCGGGGCGCGGTATCGTTCGAGTCCCACGAGCACGCGGGCACGACCTTCACGGTCGAGATCCCCGCGCACCTCTGACAAGCGGCGTCACGCTGGGCGGAGCGCGATCCCGGTCGCGTCGTGCGGCGCCGGACGTCCCGAGGGCACCATGACGCGCGAGTCCATCGCATCGCTGTTCATCTCCATCTGGCTCTGTGGCGCTGCCGTCGTCCGTGCGCAGTCCGGTGACCCCTTCGTCGGCGTGTTCGTCGGCGACTCCGGTCAGAGCCTCGCGTTGCGCGCCGACGGTGCCGGCTACGCCGGCACCTATCGCCCGCGGCCGGACACCGAATACGCGCTGCGCGGAACCCGCAATGGCGACAGCGTCGTCTGCGCCTACCCGGCGGCCCTCGGCGAGGTCCGGTTCACGCTGAGTCCGGTCGAGGGCGGGCTGATCGCGCGCTTCGTGTTGGGCGAGGTGCGGCTCCGCCGGCTGCCACCGCCCGACGCACTGCGGGACCCGGGGCCTCCGGCCGCGGCGCGCGCCCACCCTGTATTGAGCGAGCTCGGTGCGGTGCGAACCGATCCGGCGCGGCGCTGGACGATCGTCTGCTACATCGCGGCCGACAACGATCTCGAGGCGGCCGGGCTGCTCGATCTGCAGGAGATGCTGCGTGGGTTGCCCGCGACGGGCGTCGAGATCGTCGCGCTGGTCGACCGCGCGAAGGGCTACTTCACGAACCCGGATGCACGCCAGGAATGGACGGACGCACGGGTGTTCTGGATCCACCGCGCCGCGCCGACCGGTGACGTGGTCGGGGAGTTGATCGCGCGACCCGGCGAGGTCGACATGGGCGACGAGACGGTGCTCGCGAGCTTCGTCGCCGGCGCACTCCGAGCGTTCCCGGCCGAGCGGCACATGCTGGTGCTGTGGGACCACGGCGGCGGCTGGGTCGGTCAATGCCTCGATATCGACGCGCCGGGCCGCGACGGGCGCACGGAGCTCAGCCTGGTCGGAGTGCGGCGTGGTGTGGAGGCGGCGCTGCTCGCGGCGGGCGTGGACCGTTTCGACGTGATCGGCTTCGACGAGTGCCTGATGGCGCAGCTCGAGACGGCGTGTGAGCTCGCCGGCGTCGCCGACTTCCTGCTGGCGTCGGAGGCGGTCGAGCCGGGCTACGGATGGCCGTGGGACACGCTGCTGGCGCTGTTCGAGGGCCAGTCCGACGTGCGGACGATCGTCGCGGGCGTCGTCGGACGCTACGCCGAGAGCTACGCGGACATCGATGCGAACACGACGCTCGCGGCGCTCGATCTGCGCGCGCTCGAGCCGTTCCTGCAGAGCTTCGATGCGCTGGTCGCGGCGTGCGACGACCTGCTCGCGGAGCAGTGGCCACGGGTCGCGCGGTCGCTGTACCTGGGCGAGGCCTACGCCGGTCGCGGTGACGTGACGCGGGGCGCGCACGCCGTGGCGTCGGTCGACCTGTTCGACGTGCTGATGCGCACGCGGCTGTCGGTGAAGCCGTTCCCTGCGGAGCCACGGTTCGAGGCATTCGCGCAGGCGCACGCCGCGCTGGTCGTGCAGAGCCTCGCGGGACCCGGCCGGCGGTTCAGCCACGGCGTCTCGATCTACGCACCACCGACCGCCGCGCAGTGGAACCCCGCATATCTCGACACCCGGCTCGGGGCGCGTGGGACCTGGGCTCGGTTCCTGCAGCGGCTGCACGGCCTTGCCGCGGCGGACGAAACTCCGCTGCGATTCACCGAGTCCCGGATCACGACCGAGTTCGGACAACCCGAGACCGTCGTCACACCGCTCGATGGCGACGCTCTGCAGGCCACGCTGAGCGGCAACAACGTCATCTGGACGCGCCTGCTCGATTGCACCGTCGTACCGAATGGCGGCGGCGATTGTCTGGTCGCCAGCGAGGACTTCGTCTTCGACGCGAAGTGGCTGACGCGGCTGGGTGACGCGAGCGCCGACCCGGTCGACCGGATGATGCCGGTCTACCAGGACGGCGAGAGCGTGCTGCGGCACGAGCTGCACGGGGTCGGCCTGATGGTCACCGATGGCCGGCTGACCGGCCGCGCGACGCTGATCCGCGGCGAGCCCGATCCGCTGGCGCCGATCGTCGTGGCGGCCCGCTACGAGCATCCGGACACCGGTGGCTTCTCGATCGCCGAGGTGCAGTTCGATCCGATCACCTGGCAGGCCGCGCGTCTGGTGGCGTTCGTCGAGCAGCCGAACGGCCAGCTCGTGCCGCGCGTGATCCCGCGCGAGCAGGGCGGCGATCTGATCCTGCTGCACCGCGTGCTGAAGGCGGACGACTCGATGCAATGGCAGCGCGGCACGTTCGTGCAATGGGGTCCGGAGTTGCGGCTCGAGCCGGACGCGGTCACGGTCGTCGGCGACCGCGTCGCGCTGCTGACCGCGACGACGATGGCGGGTCGCATGGCGAGTCGGCGCGTGCCGTACCGGATGGGACCGAGCCCGTTCCGCGAGCAGTGGCGGGCGTCGTGGCAGGCACACCGGCCCGGCTGGTTCGCGGGCCGCTGGGAGCAGGACTACATGGGGCCCGACCGCCGCTGGCTGCCGCTCGGCGTGGCGCTGGACGCGAGCGCGGACGGCGCGGATCACTACGGCGTGGCTGCGCGCTTTCCCGGCGCCGCAGAGCCAGCGCGGCACGAGTGGACCGTCTACCCCGGCGCCGGCGCGATCCGGATCGTCGCGCGCGGCAGCCAGGGGCAACCCGACAGCGTCTACTGGGGACCGGTCCGGCTCGTGTCCGACGACGAGTTCGTCGCCAAGATGGTCGACTTCGGCGGAGTGCTGTGGCGGTTCCACCGCGCGAAGTGAAGCCCGCGAGCGGTAGACTCGCGCACCGTCATGCTCCGGTCCGCGGGCGCGGCCCGTCGGACGTGGAGGTCGGATGCGCAAGGTCGTCGTCGCCGAGAAGCCGTCCGTCGCCCGGGACCTCGCGCGCGTGCTCGGCGCGCGGACCCGGCGCGACCACTGGATCGAGCGGGCGGACGGTCTGCGCGTGACGTGGACGCTCGGCCACCTGGTCGAGCTGAAGACGCCGGACGATTACGACCCGCGGCTGAAGCGCTGGCGGCTCGACGGGCTGCCGTTCGTGCCGGAACGCTTCGAGCTGCGCCCGAGCGGGGACGCGTCGGCGCGGCGGCAGCTCGACGCGGTCGTCGCGCTGTGCGGCGAGGCGGACGAGCTCGTCTGCGCGACCGACGCCGGGCGCGAGGGCGAGCTGATCTTCCGTTACGTGCTCGAGTATGGCGGACTGGCCGAACGGCCGTTCCAACGCCTGTGGCTGAGCTCGATGACCGACGCCGCGATCCGGACTGCGTTCGGAGCGCTACGGCCGCGCACCGACTACGAGGCGCTGTTCCATGCGGCGCGGTGTCGCAGCGAGGCGGATTGGATCGTCGGCATCAATGCGACGCGCTTCCACACGGTTCGGTTCGGCGGCGGCAGCGTGCTGTGGAGCGTCGGGCGAGTGCAGACGCCGGTGCTCGCGCTGATCGCCGAGCGCGAGGACGAGATCCGCACGTTCGTGCCGCGGCCGTTCTGGGAGCTGCGGACGCTCTATCGCGGCGCGACGTTCCGGCGCACGGAGGGGCGCTTCGACGACGCGGAGAGCGCCGAGCGCGCCCTGGCGGCGGTCAGGGACGTCGAGTTCGAGATCAAGCGCGTCGAGCGCAGGCGCGAGACGTCGCCGCCGCCGCTGCTGCACGACCTGACGTCGCTGCAGCGGCTGATGAACCAGCGGCACGGCATGTCGGCGGCGCAGACGCTGAAGGTCGCGCAGGAGCTGTACGAGAAGAAGCTCCTCACCTACCCGCGCACCGATTCCCGACACCTGCCGAGCGGGATGGCCGGGCAGATCGCCGACGCGCTGCGGTCGCTGCGCGACGTCGATCCGGACGCGGTCGGGCGTGTCGATCTCGACGCACTGCCGACACCGCGGCGCGTCTTCGACGACTCGAAGGTGACCGACCACCACGCGATCGTGCCGACCGGCAACGCACCGGGGGGGCTCGCCGGCGATGCGCAGCACGTCTTCACGGCCGTGCTGCGGCGGCTGTGCCAGGTGTTCATGGCGGACCGACTGCGCGACGTGACGACGGTCGACGGCATGGCGGCCGACGTCGCATTCCGCGCGCGCGGCGTGCACGTCGTCGAGCCGGGTTGGACCGCGCTCGAACCCGAGGTGAAGAAGCGGCCGGCCCGCGGCAAGGCGCGCAGCGGGGAAGACGACGATGGCGGCGACGAGGACGCCGAGCAGGAGCTGCCGGAGTTCCGCGAGGGCGAGCGCGGGCCGCACGAGCCGTCGCTGCACCAGGGCGAGACCAAGGCGCCGCGGGCGTGGACCGAGAGCTCGCTGCTCGGCGCGATGGAGACGGCCGGGCGCTTCGTCGAGGACGAGGAGCTACGGGAGGCGCTGAAGGCCCGCGGCATCGGCACCCCGGCGACGCGCGCGGCGATCCTCGAGACGCTGATCCGGCGCGGCTACGTCGTGCGCGACAAGAAGGCGCTGCGCTGTACGGATCTCGGCCGCTATCTGGTCGGGCTGGTCGCCGATCCGCTGTTGCTCAGCCCGGAGCTCACCGGCGATTGGGAAGCGAAGCTGCGCGAGATCGAGGGTGGGCGGCTCGACCCGGGGCGGTTCATCGCCGACATCGTCGACTGGGTGCGCGCGATGTGCCGATCCGGCGGCGACGGTGGCGAGGGGCTCGGGACCTGCCCGCGCTGCGGGGCGGAGATCATCGAGGGACGCGAGGGCTACGGGTGCTCGGCGTGGCGGGACGGGTGCTCGTTCGTGCTGTGGAAGGCCTGGCGCGGCGTCGCGCTGTCGCGCAGTGACGCCGGCTACCTGCTACGCCATCGGCTGCTGCCCGAGCCGATCCGCATCCCGGACATCGGCCCGCGCGTGCTGTGCATGACGAAGCAAGGGCTGCTGCTCGATCTGGAGCCGCCGAGCCGCGACCGGCAGAAGGAGCCGCCGAAGCCGCCGCGCTCGTCGAAGCCCGCGCCGGAGTCCGATGCCGCGCTGCCCGGCTGCCCGCGCTGCGGCAATCCATTGGTCGAAGGCCAGCGCGGCTACGGCTGCTCCGGCTGGCGCAGCGGGTGCGACTTCGTGGTCTGGAAGATCGTCGACGGTCGCAAGATCACCGCCGCGAATGTCCGCACGCTGATCGAGAAGGGTCGCACCCGCCCGTTGTCCGGATTCAAGAAGCCTGACGGCACCCCCTTCCGTGCCCGCCTCGTCCTCACCGACGACCGCGCGAATTGGTATCGCGACTGATGTCAGATCGGTACTGTCAAATCGGTACCGCGTACGATTTTTACATTAAGCTTCGCTTAATGTAAAAATCGTACGCGGTACCGATTTGACAGTACGCGGCAGATCTGACATCAGGCCCAGAGGTCGAGGGTGCCGGTGGGAAGTGGGCGGGGAGAGCGCAATGAGTGGGATGCCAGGGACTCGGCCCCGTCAGACTCATTGCCGCGCTCCGGCCCCTCGCGCGAGTCACCACCGCGCGCGCTGTCGTCCCGCACCTGCACGCTGGTCTCGGTGATGACCAGCCCCTGCTCGGCCAGCATGCGCGCGAGCTCCGGCAGGCTCTGCCCGAGCAGGTGCGCGACCTCGGCACGGTCGGCGACGATGTGCACGCGCGCGTCGCGGCCGTGCTCGACGACGATGTCGACGTCGAGCCGGCCGAGCTCGGGTGGGGTCAGCGCGAGACGCAGGTGGCCACCGTCGCGGTCGGTCTGCAGCGCGACGCTGCGCAGGATCGAATCGCGCGCGGCCTCCGCCTGCGCGACCAGGGTGCTGGCCGCGGGTGGTCGTGGTGGCAGCGGGCGGGTCGCGTCACGCACACTGCGGTCACTTGACGGCTGAGCGACCGGTGCGGCTGGCGGGGGCGGTGGTGCCGCCGCGGTAGCGCGCGGGGCGGTCGCTGGCACGCCGCCCGAGGCGACGTTCGTTCCTGTGGCCGACGGGCTTCCCGCACCGGCTGGGAGCCCTGCTGCTGCCGCGCCTGCCGGCCCGCTCGCCGGCCCGCCCGCCGCCTCGATCGCGGCCGGACCCGCGGCCGCGGTGCGCGCCGTCGCCGCACCCGCCACGACGGTCTCGCTGCCGCGCTCGGCGACCGTCGCCGTGCCGACCGCCACCGGCCGCTCCCGCGCATGCTCGGCCGGCGGCGCGCGGTCGTCCGGCTGCGGCGCGGCGGAGCCGGCCCGGGCGCCGTCCGCGCCGTCGTCGCTCCGCGGCCGGGCCTCGCGTCGAGTCGGTTCCGGTGGCCGGCGCGGTGCCGGGGCCGCCTCGCGGCGGACGCTCGGATCGAACGGCTCGCCGCCCGCGTCGCGGTGCAGCCCGGTCCAACGCGGCACCCCGAACGGGTCGGACCCGATGCGAACGCTGCCGATCGCAGGCTGGCTCATGCGGTCACCGAGCGACGCACCGCGGGCGATTCGCCCGGTCGTGCGTCGACTTCCTGTCGTCTTTCCGTGCCGGTCGAGCACCGGACGGGCCAGCTCGGGCGTCACCGCAAGTTCCGTTGCCAGCGCTGTCTCTGACGACATCGCAGCGGCAGAAGCTGCCGGGCTCGGCAAGACCGGCCGGGCCGGAACCGGGATTCTGCCGCTCGCGCTCTCAAGTCGGCGGCCGTGCGTCCGATCATGAAACCGGCGGGGCGTCGAGCCTCGCGAAGGTGTCCGAATCATGAGCAGCGAAGCTGGACCGGTCGGAGGTGCGCCGCGACCCGCGGTGTTCGTGCCGCGTCCGGACCCGCGTGTGCGCGCGCTCAGCGACGCGGCGCAGCAAGCCGATCCCGCTGTCGAGCAGCAGCGCGCCGAGCGCGTCGCGCGCGCCCGCGCACTGCTGGAGGGCGGCCTGCTCGATCAGATCGAGGTCTACCGCGACACCGCGCGGCGGATGCTCGCGCGCGGCTTCAAGCCGTGACGACCCGGCCGGCGGCCCCCGGCGGGCGTCACCGCAGCGTCGCGACGACGCGATGGGCGACGTAGGCGCGGTAGCGCTGCGGCGAGAGCAGGTTCATCTCCCAGCCGTGCATCGAGCGTTCCTCGGCCTGGAACGTCTCCGCGTAGTGCCGGCAGTCCTCCTGCACGCGCGCGTCCGCGCTGTCGAACAGGGCGTCGACCGACCACAGCGTGGCGCCGTCGTGCAGCGACACGAGCCGCAATCGCACGCCGAGATGCGGCGGCTGGTAGGGGCGCTCGGCGGTGATCGTACCGATCACGACGCCGTCGACGCCGTAGCGGCCGACGAGCTCGGCGAGCGGACCGGTCGCGAGCTCGGCGCGCATCAATGCAGCATGGATCGCCGAGTCCTCAGGCGCGTCCGCGGGCAGCGGCACGACCTCGAAGCGATGGAGCTTCTGCAGCTCCTCGGCGAACGTCGCCCGCACCGCATCGGCTTCGGCATGCACACCCACCGCATTGCGAAACGTCAGCAGACAGACCCTCCGCATCGTGGCGAGCTGCTCGTCCGGCGCCCGGTGGCACGGCAGCGGCAGCTGGCGCGGCGCGGTCGACAGCGAGCCGCAGCCACCGAGCGTGGCGATCCATGCGGCGCACACCGCGACGCCCGCCCGTCCGGTCATCGGCCACCGCCGTCGCCCGGCCCGGGCGGCGCTGCCCGCAATGTGGCTTCGGCCGGCTGCAGCGTCGCCAGCTCGTCTTCCAGCACCTGGATGCGCAATTGCAGCAGCTCCTGCTCGCGCCGCGCCCCCTCGATGCCCATCGCGAGGACCTTGGCCTCGAGCTCGCGCACGCGCGCACCGAGCCGATCCGCCTCGGTCTCGGCCGCGATCCGCACGGAGCGCTCGCGATCGCGGTCGCGCTCCGCGGCCTCGGCACGGCCGCGCTGCCGTTCGAGCTCGCCGCTGGTCTCGGCGAGATCGTCGCGCAGCGTGCCGCGCTCCTCGAGCAACGCCTGGTAGTCCTGCAGCAGCGTGCGCTCGCCGGTCCGCAGCTCGCTGCCGTCGGCGGTCGCGCGCGCGGCGGCGTCGCCCTGCGCCGGTGACTCCTCCGCCGCGCGTCCGAACACGCCACAGCCGCCGAGCAACGCGAGCAGCCCCAGCCGGCCGATCGTCGCGAGCACCTTCATCGTGCGCCCTCCGCCCCGCGCGCGTCCTCGAGGCACTCGACGATGGCGCGGCAGCCGCAGCGGCAGCGGATCTCGAAGCCGGCCACGCGACCGCCCGCCGCGATCGGCACGACCGTCAGACCGCCGGCGTCCAGGCCGTGGCCCGGGTCGACCAGCACGGCAGGAGCATCGCTCCGCACCGCGTCCGCCTTGATGCGCGCCGACCTCCGCTCGCGTGGTTCGCTGTCCATGGCTCGTCCCGGGCGGGACGGGCTGCGCAGCGCCGCGGCTCACACGACGATGTCGACGTGGGACGTCCCGTCCCGCTCGTCTCTTCGGTCGTCCGACCCCTCCGACTGGAGCCCGCGCGGCCTTGGCATCGGGGTCTCGGCGGCGGGGTCGCCGCCGTGCTCGCCGCCCTCGTCGCCGTCGAGCTCGCGCCGGAATTCGTCGCGTGCGCGCCGCCGCTGCTGGCGCGTCGAGCCGGCGCGCCCGAGGCCCGTCAGCGACGGCAAGCGATCGATGCCCCCGGAGTCCGCCATCGCTCAGCCTCCCTCGTCCGCGTCCCGCAGCGCGAGGCGCAGCCGGGTGGTCGCGCGCGCGAGGAGCTGACACACGCGCGACTCGGTCACGCCGAGCAGCCGGCCGATCTCGCGGAGGTACAGATCCTCGCGATGGTAGAGCACCACGACGTGCCGCTCCCGCTCGGGGAGCCGCGCGATCGCCGTCGCCAGGCGCTCGCACAGCTCGGCGTGCGCGGCGTCGTCGACCGGCGCGGCCTCCCGGGCGACCGCCAGCCCCGCGTCCGGCCCGGCCTCGCCGTCCGCGCCGCAGTCGTCGCGCCACGGTGCGTCGAGTGAAAGCGTGCGCGCGACGTGCAGTGCCGCGAGATCGGCGTCGAGCTGCTCGGCAGTCGCGCCGAGATGCTCGGCGAGCTCTTCGAGCGTCGGCGCCCGATCGAGTGCCGCGCGCAGCTCGACGGTCGCGCGCTCGAGCTGCCGCAGCCGGCGCCGCCGGTGGCGCGGCACCGGATCGTGGCGCCGCACCTCGTCGAGGACGGAGCCGCGGATGACGGTGAACGCGAAGGTCACGAACGACGCGCCGCCGTGCGGGTCCCAACTCTCGGCGGCGCGGAGCAGCCCGAGCACGCCGGCCGAGTGGAGGTCGTCGCGGTCGAGCACCGCGTCGGTCGCGATCGGCAGGCGGGCGACCACGTGGCGGACGAGATCGAGGTGGCCCTCGACCAGCGCGTCGCGCGCGGTGCGGTCGCGGAGCGCGGTCTGCGTCATCCCCGCCTGTCTCCCGCCTTGCGGCGCTGCTCAGCGTCGATGACGGCCCTCCCGGCGACGTCGAGGACCACCGCGACGACCGGCCACGCGAGCAGCGGCGCGACCAGGAATGCCGCCAGCGCGACGACGGCGGCGCGCACGATCGCGGTGCCGAGCGTGGCGCCGAGCGCGAGGGACGCGAGCAGCGCGACCGCGAACGCCAGGCTCGCCGTGCGGGCGGTGACCCGCCCGACCAGCGCGGCCTGCGGCGTCGACGGGCTTCGTTGCGTCGCTCCCATTGTCGGTGTCCGACGGTGCTTTCGGCGCCGACCTCGGGACGGGTTTAGGCAGCGGAAGGAATTGTCGTGTCGGAACTTCCGATGGCACGGTCCGTCTCCGATCGAGTCACGGAAGGGGGCTCGCGCGCCCGGTCGGGCGACGCGGACGTCGCGATGGTCGACAGCCGCGGGGGTCGGGGGCGCGCGACCTGTTCGGCCGGCGCGACGCTGTCGCGGTTACCGTCGGGGGCCGATCGCCATGGACTCCGCAGCCGTCATCGCCGCGACCCGCGAGCTGTACCGCTTCTTCGGTCTCTACAACCGCGAGTACCTCGATGGCGCGCTCCGCCGGCCCGTGCTCCGCATCGTCGACTCGAGCGCCGTGCTGGGCGCGTGGCACGCGACGACCCGCGAGATCCGCATGGCCGCCCACCACGTCGGCGGCGATCCGTGGTGCGAGGTCTGCGGCACGCTGCGCCACGAGATGGCCCACCAGTACGCGGACGAGGTGCTGCACGCCGGCGGCGAGCCGCCGCACGGGCCCGGCTTCCGGCGCGCCTGCCGACTGCTGCGCGTCGAGCCGACGCCGCACGGTGGCGACGACGCGGCGCGCGAGGAGACCTCGCGCCTCGTCAGCCGCGTCCACAAGCTGTTCGCGCTCGGCCGCTCGCCGAACGAGCACGAGGCCGAGAGCGCGATGCGCAAGGCCCGCGAGCTGGTCGCCGAGCACGAGCTGCGCGACCTGCGCGACGCGCGGCGGCGCGACTACGCGATGCGGCAGCTCGGCGACGTGAAGAAGCGCCACATGCGCTGGGAGCACGTGCTGGCGGGTCTGCTCGGCGAGTTCTTCTGCGTCGAGCCGATCTGGGCTCCGAGCTACGACGTCGCCAGCGGTCGGGCGGGCAGCGTGCTGCACATCCACGGTGCCGAGCGCAACCTGCTCCTCGCCGAGCACGTGTTCGTGTGTCTGACCCGCATGCTCGAGCCCCTGTGGTGCGAACACCGTTCCCGCCGCCGTCTGCGCGGGGACCGCGAACGCCAGCGTTACTGGGAGGGTCTGTTGACCGGCTTCCAGGAGCGCCTGCGCGCGCGCGACCGTGAGCTGCCGGCAGCTCGCGAGCTGCACGCGATACGCGTGCGCGATGGCGACCCGGGGCTCCGCGCGCACTTCCGCTGGCACAATCCGCGCATCCGGTCGCTGCGCATCGGGATCAGCGCCGACTCCGAGACCTGGGCGCACGGCCGCGAGGACGGACGCGCGATCTCGATCGACCCGCCGATCACCGCGGGCGAGTCCGGCCGGCGGGACGGCGGGATCGCCGGCGTCTTGCCGGGCTGATCCGACGCGGAATTCCCGCTCCGTTCCGGGCCGGCCGTGCCGTCACCGGCGTGGAACGCAATGAACGCCGACTGGCCGTCGCCCTCCTCGTGAGCTGTTGCGCCGTCGCCTCGCCGGGCGCGCAGGTCGATGCGATCCATCCGGTCGCCTACCTGCTGCCGATGCGCGTCGATGGCGACTCCTGCGGCGATCTGGTCGCCTGGGACGGCTCGGCGTGGCACGTCTGGTGGGGGCGGCCCGGTCCGCCGTTCCTGCGCGAAGGGCCCTCGACCGGACTCGCCGTGCAGCGGCCGTTCGGACGGCCGATCGCCGCGGGGCGCGCGCTGTGGATCGCGAGTCTCGGCGCCGCCAACGATCCGCGCTGGTTCGTCGACGTCGGGGTGCTCGACGCCGGGGCGCGCGTGCAACGGCTCGCCACGTTCGCGATCGAGCCCGACGGCATCGATCGCGTCGGCGTGTGGCCGCGCCTCGTTCCGCCGGAGCCCGGCGACGACGTGGTGACACTCCTGTGGGTCGAGGTCGCGGTCGGTCGCGATGCGATCTTCCGCGCCGCGCGCCTGGCGCCGGACGGCGCGCTGCGACCGGTGTCGTTGCCGCTCCCCGGACCCGCGCCGCAGCACGGCGGCTGGCGCATCGTGGACGCGTTCCGGGCGCCGCCGGCATTGCGGCGGCCGGGCGAGGTCGTGTTCGTGCTGGCCGGCACCGCGGCCGAGCTCGCGATCGGACTGTGCGGGCCGGAGCCCGTCACCGGCCTGCCGGAGCTGCGCGGCTTCCAGCGCATCCCGGCACCGGTGCCGGTACACCCGGCCAGCTGGCTCGGCGCGACGTCGGCCGCCGTCTACGGTGGCTTCCGGCCGTCGCCGCCGCTGTGGATGCCGATCGTCGGCTTCGGTTACGGCGGTGCCGTCGTGATCCACCCGTCCGTCGAAACGCCGTACGTCGACCGGTCCGGCGCGATGCTGTGGACGTCGCCGCTCGCGCGCTTCGTCGCGGGCGCGGCCGCCGACTACGACGGCGACGGCGCGGACGAGCTCGTGCTCCTCGAGGCCGCGACGGGCCTGCGCTCGCTGCTGCTCGTCGTCGATCCGCACCCGATGGCGTCCGGCGGCCAGCTCCTGCGATTGCCGCCCGGCGATCCCGACCCGTTCACGGGCCAGCTCCATCCGCTGTTCCATGCGGCGCCGCAGGACGTCGACGGCGATCGCCGGCTCGACCTGGTCGCGTCGCTGGCGGCGCGCAATGGGGCGAGCCGACTCGCGGTGCTGCGGGGCGTCGACGGTCCGACCGGCCGGCGCCTCGAGCCGCATTGGTGAGTGGTCAGCGCGGCGGTCTGGTCAGCGCGGCGGTGCGGTCAGCCTGCGCAGCGCGGTCCGCGCGTCCGCCTCGGCGTCGCCGCGCCGCGGCGCCGGCAGCCGGGCGGCGACCGCGGCGGCGAGCGCCCGCAGGTCTTCGAGCGCGGGTCCCGCGCCGGTCTCTGCGAACGGTCGCTGCGCGCGGATCGAGCGCCCGATGCCGGGATCGTCGCAGAGCCAGCCGGCCGCCTCGATGCCGTGGCCCAGGAAGCGCCGGCTGACCTCGGCGAGCCGGGCGGTCGTGCGCATCGCGTCCTCGCGGCATCGCACGCGGTTGACGACCAGCTGCGGCGTCGCGATGCCCTTGCGGTCGAGCACCTTGAGCAGAGCGTAGGCATCGGTCGCCGCCGCGGGATCCGGCGTCGTCACGGCGAGCGTCAGCTGCGCGCGCCGGCAGCTCTCGATCACCGCTGGACCGATCCCGGCGCCGGTGTCGCAGACGACGACGTCGCAGTCGTCGCTCGCCACCGCGACCGCGTCGAGCGCCGCGCCCAGGTAGCCGAGGTCGCCGCGCGCCAGCGCGTCCGAGCCGCTGCGTCCGGTCAGCACGCGGAGGTTCGGGCGCACCGGTGTGCAGGCCGCCGCCACCGGGCAGTCGCCGTCGAGCACGTCCTCGAGCGTCCGGAGCGGAGCCATGCGCAGGTGCACGTGGACGTCGCCGAGTCCGGGATCGAGATCGACCAGCAGCGTGCGGCGCCCGCTCGCCGCGAGCAGCACCGCCGCATTGACGGCGATCAGCGTCTTGCCGACGCCACCCTTGCCACCGCTGACGACCGCCCACGGCGCGCGCGGAGCGCGCACGTCCGCTCGCCCGGCGACGAGACCGTGCGCCTGGTGTCGCCCGGCGGTCCGCGCCACGTCGCTCATCGCGCGCTCCCCTGCCGCGCCGCCGCGGCGTCGAGGACCTCGGCCGTGCCGAGCGTGCTCATCGCGAGCGCGCGGGCGTCGGCGACGACGATGTCGTCCGGCACCTCCTGCCCGACCGTCACGTGCGACAGCGGCACGCCGTGCTCGATCGCCAGCGACAGGGTCTCGCCCGGTGTGCGCGTCTCGTCCCACTTGGTGACGACCAGCGCGTCGATCGTCAACGCGTCGAACGCCTGCAGCGCAGCCAGCGCGTCGCTGCGCCGTGCGGCGGCCGGCAGGCACAGGATCACCGCCGGGCTCGCGCCGGCGAGCGTCGCGCGCAGCGCCTGCAACGCCTGCGTATCGAGCGGGCTGCGCCCGGACGTGTCGATCAGCACGCGGTCGCAGTCGGCCTCGCACCGCGCGATCGCGCGCTGCAGGTCGGCCGGCGTGAACGCGACCTCGAACGGCACCTGCAGCAGGTCGGCGAACGCGCGGAGCTGCTCGACCGCGGCGATGCGGTAGGTGTCGATGGTCACCACGGCCACGCGCTCGCCGGCTGCGCTGGCGCGCGCGGCGAGCTTCGCGAGCGTCGTCGTCTTGCCCACGCCGGTCGGACCGACGATCGCGGCGACGCGGAACGCCGGCAGCTCGAGCCGCGTCGTCGACACCAGCCCCTGCAGTACGCGCGTCGCGAGCGCGGGCAGCGCCGGGTCGCCGGCACGATCGAGCGCGACGCGGGTGTCGCGCAGCGCTCCTTCGACGGCCGCCAGCACGTCGCGCGACAGCCCGAACGCGAGTCCGCGCTCGGCGAGGGGCGCGAAGCCGGCGGCGAACTCGCGGCGTGGCATGGTCGCCGGTCGCGGGATCGCGACGGTCGGCTCGCTCGCGGCCGGCTCCGGAGCGGTCGCATCCGCGGTGATGACGACGACGCCATTGCGCGTCTGGCGGGTCTCGACGATCAACGCGTCGCGGCCGCAGGCGCGCGCCACGTCGCGCAGCGCCTCGCGCAGGGTCCTGGCTTCGAATCTCCGCATCAACATCGCGAGTGCCTCAGGCTGGCGCGCTCACGCGGCACGTGGTCTCCACCCGGCGCGCGGCGCGGGTCTCCTGGTAGCTGAGCACCGAGGCGTTCGGCACGACGCCGGCGATCGCCTCGGCGAGGAAGGGGCGCAGTGCGGCCCGCGTGACGAGCACCGGGTCGCGGCCGTCGCGCACGAGCTCGGCGAGCGCCTGGGCGGTGCCGTCGACGAAGCGGCCGAGGAAGCCGGCCGGCAGCTGATCGAGACCGGCGCGGCCGGCGACGGCATCCGCCAACGCCTTCTCGAGGTCGGGGTCGATGACCGCGGCGAACAGGGTTCCGGCGTCGTCGAGGTGCGGCTCGCAGATCGAGCGAGCGAGCGCGGCGCGCACGTGCTCCGTCAATGCGCGCGCGTCGGCATTGTCGCCGGCCCGATCGGCGAGCGTCTCGAGGATCACCTGCAGATTGCGGATCGACACGCGCTCGGTCAGCAACCGTGCGAGCACCTGCTGCACCTGGCCGAGCGTCAGCCGGTTCGGGATCAGCTCCTTGACGACCGCCGGCGCGCTGCGCTCCAGGTTGTCGAGGAGCGCCTTCACGTCGTCCCGCGTCAGCAGCTCCGGGGCGATCCTGCGCAGGACCTCGGCGAGGTGCGTGACGAGCACGGACGGCGCGTCGATCACCGTGAAGCCGAGCCCCTCCGCGCGCGCGCGCTCGTCCTCCGGGATCCAGGTGGCCGGCAGGCCGAACGCGGGCTCGACGGTCGCGGTGCCGCGCAGCGGCGGCGCGCCGTTGTCGGCGGCGGCGCCGCCCGGGTCCATCGCGAGGAACTGTCCGGTGCGCACCTCGCCGCGCGCGACCTCGCAGCCGTTCAGCAGGATCCGGTAGGTATGCGCGTCGAGCCGCACGTTGTCGCGGACGCGGATCGGCGGCACGACGATGCCGAGCGTCGCGGCGAGCTGGGCGCGCAATGCACGGATCTGGTCGAGCAGGCCGCCGTGACGGCCGCCGTCGACGAGCGGAACGAGGCGGTAGCCGATCTCGATGCTGAGGCGATCGACGGCCAGCAGGTCCTCGAGATCGGCGTCGGGCGCCCGCTGCGCCGCCTCGCGCTCGCGCGCGGCGTCGGCGGCGCGCGCGGTGTCGCGCTGGTGTGCGGCGATCCGCGCCGCGTAGGCGAACGCGCCGAGCCCGAGGCCCAGGAACGCGAACGTCGGCATGCCGGGCAGCAGGGCGAGCGCCGCGACGAGGCCACCGACGGTGCGCAGGGCGGCCGGGCGGTCGAGCAGCTGGCCGGTCAGCTCCGGACCGAGCTCGGACTCGCTCGCACCCTTCGACGTCAGGATGCCCGCGGCGGTCGACACCATCAGCGCCGGCACCTGCGAGACCAGGCCGTCGCCGATCGTCAGCAGCGAGTAGGCGCGGAACGCGTCACCGGCGCCGAGGCCGCGGTCGAACACGCCGATCACGACACCGCCGATCAGGTTGATCGCGGTGATGATCAGCGCGGCGATCGCGTCGCCGCGCACGAACTTCCCGGCGCCGTCCATCGCCCCGTAGAACTGCGCCTCCAGCGACAGCTCGCGCCGCCGTTTCGTCGCCTCCTCGTTCGTCAGCACTCCGGCATTGAGGTCGGCGTCGATCGCCATCTGCTTGCCGGGCAGCGCGTCCAGCGTGAAGCGCGCGGCGACCTCGCTGATGCGGTTCTGGCCGCGCGTGATCACGACGAACTGGATCACGACCAGGATCAGGAATACGACGATGCCGACGACGTGATTGCCGCCGACCACGAAGTCCCCGAACGTGCGGATGATGCTGCCGGCATCGCCCTGATTGCCGAGGATCAGGCGCGTCGTCGCGACGTTGAGCGCGAGCCGGAACACCGCGGCGAACAGCAGCACGCTCGGGAACGTCGAGAAGTCCATCGGCCGGGCGGTGTTGAGCACCGTCAGGACGATCAGCAGGCTCAGCGACAGATTGACCGCCAGCAGCAGGTCCATCAGGGCCGGCGGCAGCGGCACCAGCATCACGGCCAGCGCGACCATCAGGGCCACGGCCAGCGCACCCTGGCGCGCGCGGCCGTCGAGCTGCCCGCTGCCTGCCACCGGAGCCGCCTTCGTGGTCATCGCTCACCTCCGGTCCCGGCCGGCGCCGTCGCGCCGCGGCGCAGCCGCAGCACGTGCCCGAGCACCGTCGCGACGGCCTTGTAGAAGCGCTCGGGGATCTCCTGGCCGACCTTGACGGCCCGGAACAATGCGCGTGCCAGTGGCGGGTCCTCCATGATCGGCACATCGTGCTCGCGGGCGAGCTCACGGATGCGTTGCGCGGTCAGGTCGGCGCCCTTGGCGACGACCTCGGGAGCTGCATTGCGCGTGCGGTCGTACGCGAGAGCCACGGCGAAGTGCGTCGGATTGGTGATCACGACGTCGGCCTTCGGGACGGCGTCCATCATGCGACGCCGCGCGAGGTCCAGTGCGGCCTGCCGCACGCGGGAGCGCACCAGTGGGTCGCCCTCGGTGCGCTTGCGCTCGTCCTCGACCTCCTGGCGCGTCATGCGGAGCTGCCTGCGGTGATCGAGCCGCTGCCACGTGAAGTCGAGCGTCGCGACGACGAACGCCAGTGCGGCGATCCAGCCGAGGCACTGCAGCGCGACGTCGAACACGATCCCGAACGCGGGGCCGGGCTCGCGCTCGGCGAGCGTCGCGAGCTCGGCCGCGTGCGCGCGGACGACGAGCCAGACGACCGCGCCGACCGCGACGAGCAGCAGCAGCGACGACAGCGCGCGTACAGCGGCGCCGAGGTTCATCAACCGGTCGAGGTTGCGCGTCGGAGCGAGGCGGCCCGGATCGATCCGCAGGCTCTCGCGGCGGAAGCGCAGGCCGACCTGCCCGTAGCCGAGCAGCAGCACCGCGATCAGCGCCGGCGCCGCCAGCGCGACCAGGGGCGCACCGAGCGGCGCCGCGACGCCGAGGATCTCGGCGGTCGCCCCGCGGACCGTCGCGGTGCCGACCAGATCGCGGTCGGCGGCGACGTCGAGGCCGCGCGCGAGCACGCCGGCCAGCCGGCGCCAGACGAACGGGCCGGCCGCGAGGAGCGCGAGCACCGCCGCCGCGAGCGTGCCGGCGGTCACCAGCTCGCGCGACATCGGCACCTGACCCTTCTCGGCGGCCTCCTCGAGCCGGTGCGGAGTGGGCTCCTCGGTGCGCCCGGAGTCGTCGCGGAACAGCGCCATGTCAGGTCCCCGCGAACAGCCGGGTCAGGCCGCCGAGCTGGTCGCGCAGCACGGCGGCGAGGAACGGCCACGCGAAGCGCTGCACGGCGAGCAGCGCGGCGAGCGCGACCAGGATGCGGAAGCCGAAGCTGAACTCGAGCAGGTTGAGGTTCGGGATCGCGCGCGCCAGCACGACCAGCACGACGGTCGTCAGCAGGAGCAGCGCGAGCACCGGTGCGACCAGGCGGACGCCGAGCGCCAATGCGGCCGCGATCGTCGACTGCAGCATCGCGACGACGCCGGCGAGCTCGAACCCGTGGCCGACCGGCACGTGGTCGTAGGTCGCGAGGAGCACGCGCAGCACGTCGTGGTGCAGATCGAGCTGCAGGAACAGCAGGAACGCGAGCGTCTGCAGCAGCACCGTCAGCGTCGCGTCCTGCCGCCCGCTGGACGGGTCGAGCACGCGCGACATCGTCAGCCCCATCTCCTGGCCGACCAGCTCGCCGGCCACCGCGACGACGGCGAACAGGCACTGCACCGCGAATCCCGCGAGCGCGCCGATCAGCGCCTCGCGCGCGGCGAGCAGGCCGAGCTCGGGGAGCGACGGTGCGCTGACCACCGGCGTGCCGGCGAGCTGGAACACCGCCGCGCCGATCGCAATGCCCAGCACGAGGCGCAGCGCCCGCGACGGCACGTGCTCGCCGAGCACCGGCAACGCCGCCAGGAACGCGGTCGCGCGCACGACGTGCAGCACGACCGACGGGCCGAAGGCGAGCAGCAGATGCAGGGCGTCCGGGGCCACGGTGGTGAGCCGAGCGATGGGGTGGCTACTGCGGGAACGGCCCGTAGTCGGCGAGCGACTCGAACAGGACGCGGGCGAAGCCGGTCAGCGTGCGGAGGATCCACGGCATCAGCACGAGCAGCGTCGCGACGACCGCGAGCATCTTCGGCACGAGCGACAGGGTCTGCTCCTGCAGCGCCGTCATGGTCTGCAGCAGACTGACCAGCAGGCCGACGAGCATGCCGACGAGCAGGACCGGTGCGACGACCGTCAATGCGGTGGTCAGCGTGGCGCGCCCGAGGTCGATCACGAGGCTCTCGTCCATGTGGATCCGATCGCTGTCGATGTCGTCACTCCGTCCGCCGTCACAGCTCGACGAAGCTCCGGGCGAGCGAAGCGACGACGAGGTTCCAGCCGTCGACCAGCACGAACAGGAGCACCTTCAGCGGAGTGGAGACGATGATCGGTGGCAGCGTGAACATGCCCATCGACACGAGGATCGACGCGACGAACAGGTCGATCGCCAGGAAGGGCAGGAACAGCACGAAGCCCATCTGGAAGGCGGTCTTGATCTCCGACAGCACGAAGGCGGGGACCGCCACGCGGAACGGCACGTCGGCCGGTGTGGCGGGTCGCTCGGTGTTCGACAGCTCGAGCACCAGCTGCAGATCCTCGTTGCGCGTCTGCGCGAGCATGAACGCGTTCATGCGATCGCCGGCGCGGTCGAGCGCGGTGGTCAGGTCGATCTGCTCGGCGACGTAGGGGTCGAACGCCCGCGTCTTCAGGTCGTCGAACACCGGCGCCATCACGAACAGCGTCAGGAACACCGAGAAGCCGGTGACGACCAGTGCCGGAGGCAGCTCCTGCACCGACATCGCGCGGCGCAGGAACGACAGCACGATGACGATGCGCGTGAAGCACGTCATCGTCGTGACGATCGCCGGCGCGAGCGCCAGCAGCGTGACGAACAGCACGATCTCGAGCGCGCTGCCGAGTCGCTCCGGCTGGCCGCCGCCGAGGTCGATCTGCACGGCGGGCGCGGGTGGCGTCGGCGGGCCGAGCAGCGGTGGCGCCGTGCCGCCCGGACCCTGCGCTGCGGCGAGCCCGGCGAGCAGCAGGACGGCGCCGATCGCGTAGCACGCGCGGCGCGTCATGCCTCGGTCTCCGTGCGCGGGGCTCCGCGCGCGGCGCTCAGCAGCTCCTCGAAGTGCGCCAGCTGGGCGGGCTGCGCCTCGGGATGGCGACGGTCGGGAGCCGGTGCGGCGCGGCGTGCGGCGGCGCGCGCGGGGCGCGGGATCAGCAGGTCGCGCGGCTCGGCGCCGTCGTCGCGTTCGGCGACCGCCGCGGCCTCCCGCTCGGCGTCGGACGCCGCCAGGAGCGCCGTGCCGTGCTCGCTCTCGCCGATCAGCAGCACGCGGCCGTCGAACTCGACCGCGTGCACCGTGTTCTTCGCCGACAGCCGCAGGCTCTGGCGCAGCGCGATCGGTCCGCGGCCGTCGCGCGCCCGTCCGGCGGTGGCGGTCGGGTTGCGCACGCGGGCGAGCACCCACACGGCGACGCCACCCGCGAGCAGCACTCCAGCGAGCGCGAGGCCGACCTCCCAGAGGCTCGGGAACCGCGGCAGGCCCGCACCGGCGAGCTGCTGGCGAGGCGCAGTGGCGGTGGCGGTGCCGGGTGCGACCGGATTCGCCGGCGGCTCTGCGCGCACCGCGCTGTCCGGCGGTCCGCCTCGAGCCGGCGGGTCCCAGGTTCCGAGAACCAACAGCACGGCCAGCGCGGGCGCTGCCCACAGCCAGCGACGATCGACCTGCTTCATTCCGATGGCGCCTCCGTGCGCAGGGAGCAACGGAGGGGCCAATCGCCGAAGCGCTAGATGTTGTGGTGGGTCGGGTCTGCGCCCACCACGAACAGCGGCAATTCCCGACGGTGCGGCGTGGCGAACCGCAACGGTGCCGTCAGCGCGCGGATCAGTCGGGCCGGAGGTCGGTGCGCGAGGCGTCGACGTCGAAGGCGAGCGAGCGGAACCACGGGAACAGGTCGGTCCCGACCGCGCGGCTCCACACGCCGACGCAGTCGTCCATCGAGTAGCGGCCGCGGCCCGGCGCGAGCAGCGCGCGTTTGGTGCGGAAGTAGCGCTGCATCGCGGTCGGCTCGGCGGGATCCTGGGCGAACCGGCGCTCGAGCTCCTCGAACACGAAGAACGACTTGCCCCACACGAGGTCGCGCGGCGCGTCGTCGGCGAGCGGATCGACCTTCGTGTAGTCGGGATCGTGGCGGCGACCGAGGCGGATCTGGCGGTCGAGGGTCTGCTGCGCCTCCGGCATCCCGAGCCGGCGGCCGACCTGGATGCCGAGCCAGGTCGCGATCGGCTCGTTCCACAGCGGCTCCGGATACGGCAGCACCCAGGAGTGCCCGGCCTCGTGTCCGATCAGCTCGACCATCGGATAGCGGTGCTCGGGGTAGTCGCCCCAGAACGCGCCGATCGCGATGCGCTCGCCGCTGCTGAACCCACCGCCGCCGGTCGGCAGGATCAGCAGCCGCTTGATCATGCCCGGCGCCGGCTCGACGCCGGTGATCGCCACCAGGTGCGGGCGCACGGCCGTGTACTCGCCCGCGATGCGCTCCGCGAACGGTGCCGTGCCGTCCTGGAACTCGAGCGTCAATGGGCCGAGCTGCCGCTCGTGCTCGACCCAGGTCGATTCGTGGTGGCGCCGCGGATCGATCTCCTTGCGGGTCGCTGCCTCGACGAGCAGCGGCGTCACCCAAGTTGCATTGATCGGGTCCTTCGCGTCCGGGCGCTCGCCGAACAGTCCGCGGCTGCCGATGAGCACGGTGCCGGTGCCGACCCGGCGGCTCGCGAGCAGCGGGCGGTCGGCGGCATCCATGACGAGCGCCTGCCAGCCGTCAGCGATCGCGAGCACGTTGCCGCGCCGCAACGTGATGTCGCCGTCGCCGAGCGGCTCGGCGCCGTCCCGCGGGCCGCCGCGGAGCGGGCGCGTCGCGCGCGTCGTCGTCAGCCGGGCGCCGAAGTACTCGGCGACGACCGTGCCGGGCGGCATCGGATCGCTGCCGTCGGCCATCAGCAGCAGCGCGCCGCCGCCACGCACGTACTCGTCGAGGTGCGCGATCGCGGCATCGGTGTACGGGATGTGCGGATCGCCGCCGGTCAGCACCAGCAGGTTGACGTTCGACAGGTCGAGTCGCTGCAGGCTCCCCCAATTGCGGGCGTCGCGCGCGACGCCCTGCAGGTACTGGGTGTGGAAGCGACCGTCCATGTAGAACGTGAACTCCTGCGAGATGTCGCAGACCGAGTGGATGCGCGGCGGGCCGCGGTCCGGGCGGCGGGCGGCGTCCTGGCACGGTGCGGCGGCGACGACCAGCGCGGTGGTCAGCAGGGCGGCCCGGGCGGAGACCCCGACGGTCGACGGGAGGCGCGAGTGACGGTTCATCGGTGGTGCAGGTGGAGCGCCGGGCCATCGTCGATGGTCGGCCGGGGCTCCGCCACGGTGTTCCGGGGCGATCGTCGCCCGTCCGTCGGCCGCTGCCCGCCGCGCGGTCGAGGCACGGTCGCACCGACGTCGTCGCTCAGCGCTGCACGCGCGCGGTGCCGCCCCGCATCACGCGCTCGACCTCGGCGAGCGTCGCCATCGACGTGTCGCCCGGCGTCGTCATCGCGAGCGCACCGTGGGCGGCACCACAGTCGACGCACCACTGCGGTTCGCGGCCCTGCAGGAAGCCGTAGATCAGGCCCGACGCGAACGAGTCGCCGCCGCCGACGCGGTCGAGGATCTCGAGGCGCTCCCGCAGCGGCGCCCGGTAGAGGTGGCCGCCGGTGAAGCACACGGCGCCCCAGTCGTTGAGCGTCGCGGAGTGCGCATTGCGCAGCGTCGTGGCGACGACCGCGAGGTTCGGGAACGTCGCGAGCACGTCGCGGATCATGCGCTCGAAGTTGCGCGGGTCGAGCTTCGAGCAGTGCTCGTCGAGTCCGTCGACCGCGAAGCCGAGCGCCTGCGTGAAGTCCTCCTCGTTGCCCAGCATCACGTCGACGAGCGGTGCGATCCGGCGGTTGACCTCGACGGCGCGGGCCGAGCCGCCGATCCGCTTCCAGAGCGACGGGCGGTAGTTCAGGTCGTAGCTGACGACGGTGCCGTGCCGGCGCGCGCAATCCATGGCCTCGACCACCACGTCCGGGGTCGTCTCCGACAGCGCGGCGAAGATCCCGCCGGTGTGGAACCAGCGCACGCCTTCGCGGCCGAAGATGCGCTCCCAATCGATGTCGCCGGCGCACAGCAGCGAGCACGCGGAGTGCGCGCGATCGGAGCAGCCGAGCGCGGCGCGCACGCCGAAGCCGCGCTCGGTGAAGTTGAGCGGATTGCGCGCCGCGTGACCGATGCCGTCGAAGGGGAGCCAGCGCAGATGGCGGGTGTCGACGCCACCCTGCAGGATCAGGTCCTCGAGCAGCCTGCCGACGGGATTGTCGACGAGCGCCGTGACCACCGCGGTGTCGAGCCCGAAGCAGCGGCGCAGCCCGCGCGCGACGTTGTACTCGCCGCCGCCCTCCCAGGCGCGGAACGTCCGCGCCGTGGCGATCCGCCCGTCACCCGGATCGAGCCGCAGCATGATCTCACCGAGGCTCACGAGGTCGTAGCGGCAGTCGGACTTCGGTTTGGTGTTCACGGTGGCTGGCCGGGATGATCCAGGAGATCCGGTCGCGGGGCCACGCTAGGCTACGCCGGTCGGCGGGTGCCGACGAGAGCACGATGCACGTCGAGACCGAACTGCGGGCCGAGGACCTGCGCGCACCGCTGCGCCGGATGTGGGAGCTGTCCGCGGCGAAGATCCGCGCGATCGAGGCGACCTGGCGTCCGGCGGACGGTGCGCCGGTGTTCACGGTCGCCGGCCGCTACGCGACCCGCGGCTGGACCGATTGGACGCTCGGCTTCCAGCACGGCTCCGCGCTGCTCCAGTTCGACGCGACCGGGGACGACGACATGTTCGGCCTCGGCTTCCTGCGGACGCACGAGCGCATGGCGCCGCACGTCACGCACTTCGGCGTCCACGACCACGGCTTCCACAGCATCAGTTACCTACGGGACCCTGCTCCGGCTGATGGACGAGGGCCGCGTCCCGGACAGTCCCGGCGAGCGTGCATTCCTCGAGCTGGCGCTGTGCTGCTCGGGCGCCGTGCAGGCGAAGCGCTGGACCCGCACGAGCGACGGCGGTGGCTTCGTGCACTCGTTCAACGGCCCGCACTCGCTGTTCGCGGACACCATCCGCTCGCTGCGCGTGCTGGCGCTCGCCCACCGGCTCGGCCACGTGCTGCTCGACGAGCACGACGAGCGCGTGTCGCTGCTCGGCCGGCTGGTGCAGCACCTGCGAGCCACCGCGACCTACACGGTCTACTTCGGTGAGGGGCGCGATGCCTACGACGTGCGCGGGCGCGTCGCGCACGAGAGCCTGTTCAACGTGACCGACGGCCGCTACCGCTGCCCCGCCACCCAGCAGGGCTGGTCGCCGTTCAGCACCTGGACCCGCGGGCTCGCCTGGGTCATGTGCGGCGCCGCCGAGCAGCTCGAGTTCCTGGCGACGGTCGCGCCGGCAGAGCTCGCGCCCTTCGGTGGCCGCGAAGAGATCGAGCGGATGCTGCTGCGCATGGCGTGCGCGACCTGCGACTTCTACCTCGCGAACACCGCGCGCGACGGCATTCCGTATTGGGACACCGGTGCGCCCGGCCTCGCGGCGCTCGGTGATTGGCGTGCCCGCGCGGCCGATCCGTTCAACGACGAGGAACCGGTCGACAGCTCGGCGGCCGCCATCGCGGCGCAGGCGCTGCTGCGGCTCGGCGGCGTGCTCCGCGAGCGCGGTGACGCCGCCGGCGCCACCTACCGGCAGGCCGGCCTGACCGTGCTCCGCACGCTGCTCGACGCGCCGTACCTCGCCGACGCCGACGACCACCAGGGGCTGCTGCTCCATGCGGTCTACCACCGCCCGAACGGCTGGGACCACGTGCCGCCGGGCCGCCGCATCCCGTGCGGCGAAGCGTGCATGTGGGGCGACTACCACCTGCGCGAGGCCGCGCTGCTCGTGCAGCGCGAGCTCGACGGCGGCCCGCACCCGACCTTCTTCGGTCCGGGGAGGGCGCAGTGAGCCGGGACCGCCGCGTCGCGATCGTCACCGGCGGCAGCCGTGGGATCGGGCTCGGCATCGCCCGGCGCCTCGCCGACGCCGGTCTCGACCTCGCGATCGCCGGCCGTCGGTCGGCGACGGATGTCGCCGAGGCCCTCGACGAGCTCCGCGCGCGCGGCGCCGACGTGTGCTACGTCGCCGGCGACCTCGCCGACGCGGAGGCGCGGGACGCGCTGGTCGCCGGGACGCTCGTGCGCTTCGGCACGATCCACGTGCTGGTCAACAATGCCGGCGTCGGCTCGCGCGAGCGGGGCGTCGACCTGCTCGACACGACCGCGGCTGCATTCGAGTGGCTCCTGCGCGCGAACCTCGTCGCGCCGCACTTTCTGACGCAGCTCGTCGCGCGTCACCTCGTCGCGGGGCGCCGCGCCGATCCCGCCTTCCGCGCCTGCGTCGTCAACGTGACCTCGGTGTCGGCCGAGGTCGTGTCGCCGGCGCGCGCCGACTACTGCGTGGCGAAGGCCGGCCTCAGCATGGCGACCAAGGTGTGGGCGGCGCGGCTCGCTGCGGACGGCATCCCGGTCTACGAGGTGCGGCCCGGCGTGATCGCCACCGACATGACGGCCGGCGTGCGCGAGCGCTACGACGACTACATCGCCGCCGGCAATCTGCTCGAGCCGCGCTGGGGCACGCCGGACGACGTCGGCCGCGCCGTCGCCATGCTCGTGCGCGGCGAGCTCAGCTACGCGACCGGACAGGTCGTGACCGTGGACGGCGGGTTGACCATGAAGCGGCTGTGAACCGCGGAGCGGAGGCCGGGCGATGGACGACAGCGATGCTGTGATGTCGCGGATCGAGGCGTTGGGGATCGTGCCGGTCGTCAGCCTCGACGACGCGGAGCAGGCGGTGCCCCTCGCGGATGCGTTGTGCGACGGGGGCCTCCCGATCGCGGAGATCACGTTCCGCACCGACGCGGCGCTCGCAGCGATCGAGCGGCTCGCCGGCCACCGTGACCTGCTGGTCGGCGCCGGCTCGGTCGCGACCGTCGGGCAGGCCCACGACGCGCTCGACGCCGGCGCCGGGTTCGTCGTGTCGCCCGGGCTCGATCCCGACGTCGTCCACGCGTGCCAGCGGCGCGGTGCGCCGGTGCTGCCGGGCGTCGCCACGCCGACGGAGATCATGCAGGCCCGCGCGCTCGGGCTGCAGGTCGTCAAGCTGTTTCCCGCCGACCTGCTCGGTGGCGTGCGCGCCGTGAAGGCGCTCGGCGCGCCGTTCCCTGGCCTCCGCTTCGTGCCGACCGGGGGCGTCGGCCCCGGCAACCTCGCCGACTGGCTCGCCGAGCCGCGCGTGCTCGCGGTCGGCGGCAGCTTCATGGTCGCGCCCGAGCTCGTGCGCGCCGCGCGCTTCGACGACGTGCGGAGGCTGTGCGCCGACGCCGTCGCGGTCCGGACCCGGGTGCGCGGGCGATGAGCGGGGCCCGCGATCGTGACGAGGTCGCCGAGCTGCTGCGCCGGCTCGAGCACCGGCTGCGCAACCTGCTCGGCTCGATCCAGGTGCAGGTCGAGCTCGCCCGCAGTCTGCCCGGCGAGGCCACCGCGCGCGACGCGCTGGCGTCGATCGAGCGCGCGGCTACCGCGGCGGACGTCGAGCTGCGCGAGCTCCGGGAACGGCTGCGCCGCGCGGCGCAATGACCGCGCGCGGGCGACCGGAGGTGCTCACCGCGGCTTGTCGCGCGACATGTTCTCGACGAGCCGATCCGCGACCTGCGTCTCGGTCGCCGGCCAGGCGACCAGCGCGTCCGCACGGGTCAGGCAGCCGCGGAGCACGCGCGCCTTCGACGGGTGGTGCACGACGAGCAGCACCGGGATATCCGGGCGCCGGAGCTTCAGCCGCGCGCACCGGTCGCCGCTGGCAAGGACAAAGGGGGGCGGTCCGCGCTCCGCCCGGGGAGCCAGAGCGCGGTGCATTGGAGTGAGAGCCTCGTCAGGAGGACCCACCGGCAGTCCGATCGCAGTGGTGAGTATCGAGCGTTTCAGTCGGTCCACGGGCCCGAGCAATGGGGCGGTGCCCGGAGTGGGGCGAGCGGCGGGAGTTCGGCCGGCAGGTCCAGCCAGGTCGGCACCCTGACTCCACAGCCGATCACCCGCCGCAGGAGGCTGAAGCAATGCGGTCTGCGGCCAGGTGAGCAGTCGACGGCGGGTCTGGCAGCCAGGGCACACCATTACGTCGAGACCGAAGCTGCGGATGAGCAGTTCCCACCGGGTGTAGCGGCGCGGCGAACGAAGCTCCATGTGCTCTGCCTTCGTCCGAGCGGGACGCGGTCCGTGCAGCGAGCCGAACGCATTGGGCGACTGGTCTTCGTCGGGCGGGGGGGCTCGGCGAGCGCGCGCTCGAGCACAGCTACGCGACCGGACAGGTCGTGACGGTCGGCGGCCCGGACTCGTGGAGGTGGATCACGTCGCTCTCGCTCCGGTCGTCGGGTTCTCGAGATGCGATCGGATCGGCTGGAGCTGTCCGGTCCCCCCGAGTCGGGGGTCGGCCTCGAGCTTGCAAGCCGCGCGGCTCCCGCGACGGAGCACTCAGGAGAAGTCCGAGTCTCCCGGATGGCCTTCTCGTGGACCTCGTGGGCCACGTTCATGGTCGACTGCCTGCCGGGACCGACCACGGGGCACGTCGCAGCCCGGGCTGTGCGGCGCGAGATGGTTCGCGGACCGCTATCGTGGGTGACGCTCCCCGTCCCCACCCAGGATCGAGATGCTGCGATCGTCGATTCCCGCGCTCCTGTCGGCCGCACTGGCCGCGCAGACGACCGAGTGGACCACGGAGCCGTACTTCGCGGCCGCGACCGGCTCGCCGCTCGCGTACGACGCTGCGCGCGCCCGCGTCGTCCTCGTCAATGACACGCAGACCTGGGAGAACGACGGCGTGCAATGGCAGCTGCGCGAGCCCGACGCCCCGCACGGTCGGCGCAGCATTCCGGCCGTCGCGTATGACGCGCGGCGCCGCGTCGTCGTGCTGTTCGGCGGGAACGTCGGCGGCGGCCCGACGGGGACCTGGGAGTGGGACGGCCTGCGCTGGCAGCGGGTCGCGACGGTCGACGAGCCGTCGCCTCGCTGGATGACCGGTCTCGCGTACGACGACCTTCGCGGCGTGATGGTGCTGTACGGCGGCGAAGGGCAGGGCCCGGCGGTCGGCGACACGTGGGAGTACGACGGCAGCACCTGGACGCTGCGGCCCACCGCGACGGTGCCGACACCGCGGCTACGCCATCGGCTGGTCTACGACTCCGGCCGCGGGGTGGTCGTGCTGTTCGGAGGCATGGATGCGAGCGCCAACGCGGAGCTCGACGAGACGTGGGAGTACGACGGCGTCGACTGGGTGCGGCGGACCTCGGTGCACCGGCCGCCGGCGCGACGGCAGCACGCGATGGCCTACGACGCCCGGCGGGCGCGGACGGTCGTGTTCGGCGGTGCCGGGAGCGGCGTCGACCCGGCGCTCGTCTGGGAGTGGGACGGCGTCGACTGGAGCGCGGTCCGGCCGCCGACGGGCCCGACGCCGACACTGAGCACCGACCTGACCTACGACGTCGCGCGGGGCGAGGTGGTCCTGCTCGACCGGAGCACGCTCGGTGTCGCGCTGTGGGCCTGGGACGGGGCCGCGTGGACGCGGACCGTCGCGTCGCCGGCGCCGGGCGGGCGGGACACGCACGCGATGGCGTTCGATCGCGAGCGCGGCGCGGTGGTTCTGTTCGGCGGTGAGGTGCTCGGCGGCTACCTGAACTTCGGCGACACCTGGGAGCGGCGCGGGGGGGTGTGGCGGACGCGTTCGCCGACGACCTCGCCGCCCGCGCGGGCCGGGCACGCGATGGAGTTCGACCCGGTCGGGCGTGGGGTGCTGCTGTTCGGCGGGAGCGGGCCGACCCTGTTCGACGACACCTGGCTGTGGACCGGCGGTGACTGGCAGCAGGTCGGTTCGGGAGCCAGGCCGCCGGCGCGGACCGGACACGCGATGGCCGCGGACACGCGGCGGAATCGCGTCGTGCTGTTCGGCGGCGCGGCCGGCGTCGCGCGGCTCGACGACACCTGGGAGTGGGATGGCTCGACATGGACCCGGCGCAACCCGACGACCGTGCCGCCGGCGCGCGTCAATCACGGGATGGTGTTCGACCCGGTGCGGGGACGAACCGTGATGTTCGGCGGCGGTGACCTGTGGCTGCAGCCGACGCTCGGCGACCATTGGGAGTGGGACGGGATCGACTGGCGACCGGTCACGCCGAGCACTCTGCCGCCCTCGCGCGCCGAGCACGGGATGGCATTCGACGACGACCGCGGCGTCGTGGTGATGACCGGCGGGTACTGGCTGTGGAATCCGGCCATCCCGGTGCCGCGCAGCGACACCTGGGAGTGGGACGGGGTCGACTGGGCGCAGCGCACGACGGGCACGACACCGGCGTCGCGGACCACGTATCGCGTCGCGTACGACGCCGTGCTGCGCCGCACGGTGCTGTTCGGCGGCGACCTGCTCACGGACACATGGAGCTACGGCGCGGTGCGTCGGACCGAAGCGGAGTCCTTCGCAACCGCGTGCCCGGGGTCACGGGGGGCCGTCGAGGTGACGGCGCGCGGCGTGCCGAGCCTCGGCAACCGGTTCTTCGCGCTACGCGTGTCGTCGGCGCTCGACGCCGCGCCGGTCGCGATCGCGTTGTCGCTGCGTCGGGTCGCGCTGCCGCTGCCGGGCGGGTGCGTCGTGTATGTCGAGAATCCCGAGCTCTGCGTGAGTGTCGCCGGCCCACGCGGCGCGGTCGACATACCGTTGGCGTTGCCCAACGACCCGTCGCTACACGGGCAGCAGGTGTTCGTGCAGGGAGTGGCGCTCGATGCCGGCGGTCCGCTGGGAGGCGTCGCGGCGCTGTCCGCAGGCCTGCGGTTGCGGCTCGACTGACGGCGCCGATCCGGTCGCGGGCGCCTGCGGTGCGTCGGGGCTCCGGAGGTGTCCGCGTGAGAGCCGGCGGCCCCTGAGGAAGGACAACGGGGTTTTCCGCGCTCCGCCGCACCGCGCTCACGCTCCTCGGACGGGTCGCGCACCTCCCCTTGTCCTTGGTACGCTCCGACAAGCTCCGCAGGCCGTCGCCGCGGGAGGTGTCGCGGGCCAGACCGAAGTCGACGACGACCGGTACGCCGACTTCCTGGAGCATCACGGTCTTCGGCTTCAGGTCGCGGTGCACGACGCCGGCGCGGTGCGCGGCATGGACGACGAGCGTGATCTTCCCGACCACCTCGAGCGTAGCGAACACCTCGCGCCGATCGGAGGGCGCCCCGCTGCGCGAGCTGTCGGAGCCGCCACCCCGCGACGCGGGCCACGCGCGCGGCCCGGCGAGCTCCTGCGCCCGGCCATCGACGAGGAACGGATGGCCTGGACCCGTGACGGCAAGGTCGTCTACAGGTTCGAGCGACCGTGGAAGGACGGGTCGAAGATGGTGGTCTTCGGGCCGCTGGTCCTGATCGAGCGGCTGGCTGCCCTGGTGCCTCGGCCGCGCCGCAACCTGGTGACCTACCACGGAGCCTTCGCGCCTGGCGCCTCGCACCGCGTTCGGGTCGTGACTCCCCCGCCCGACGAAGGCCCGTCGCCTCCCTCGTTCCGCTCGCTGCAAAGACGCCCGCACACGCATGCGAAGGCAGAGCACAAGGAGCCTCGGTCGCGACGGCGCTACACGTGGTGGGAACTGCTCATCCGCAGCTTCGGCATCAGCGGGGCCGCTGCCGAGCATGCGCGGTAGGGCGCGTGCCCTGGTGCGCCCGGAATGCCAGATCCGCTGCCGGCTGCTCACCTGGCCACAGACAGCATTGCTGCAGCCTCCTGCGGAGGCCGATCGGCTGCGGATGCAGCGACCCGCTTCGCGGGTTCATCACCGACCCGCGCACGATCGTCCGGGTGCTGACGTGGCTGGACCTCCCGGCCGAACTCCCGCCACTCGCCCCACTCCAGGCACCGCCTCGCCGGCCTGGCCTGCGGGCCGACCGAACCCCTCGATGCTCAGCGCCGCCCTCGGAATCCAGGTCGCGCGACGCCCGAGCTCTGCCTGTCAACGCGCGGGACGCCCCCGAAGTCGGCAGGAACTCGCCGATCGGACTCCCGGCGACTGCACCCGACAGGGCTCTCGCCCCGCGGCACGGCGTCCGGCCTCCCCGGGCCGGGCGCCGAAATCCCCTTTGTCCTTCTCTCGGGGGCGCCCATGGGCGGTCTCTTCGGGTGCCTGGCCTTCGCGACACCGCGCGCCGCCCTGGTGGTGATGTGGCTGACGGGCTACCTGCAGGCCGCCTTCGAGAGCATGTTGTGGCCCCTGCTCGGCTTCGTGTTCCTGCCGGTCACGACCATCGCCTACGCCTGGACCATCAACAGCCACGGCCAGGTCGACGGCCTGTACACCGTGCTGATCAGGCTGGCCGTGCTGTTCGACCTCGGGATCCTGGGCAGCGCGCGCGCGCGACGAGTAGCTACTCCAGCGGGAGCTCGACGCCGTCGGCGACGAGCGTGAGCTGCTTCACCGGCTGTGTGATCTTCGCGGCGCCTTCGGGACGGCCGGCGTCCTCGAGGTAGTGGCGGGCTTCGTCGACCGGCACCTCGCAGATCGCGAACACCCCTTCGATGCGCGCGGTCTGGCCGGCGCAGTCCTTGGGGACGAAGAAGCCGTAGTCCTTGAAGGTGACGCGCATCGACTGCTCGCCGTCGCGGATCACCATCCAGCAGCCCTTGACCGGGCAGACCTCGGCCACGGTGCCTTCGACCAGCACGCGCTTGCCGTCGTAGCTCTCGGGCTGCTGCAGCAGGGCCCGCGCCGGAACGGCGTCGCCGACCGACAGCTCGGCGCCGTAGCGACGGTGTCCGACCAGGTAGCAGGAGGACGCGAGAACGAGCGCCAGCGCGGCGAAGGTGTGCTTCATGGACTTGGCTTTCCGGGATCGATCCAGGATCGGTGTGGCCGTTTTCTCGGCGGCGCGCCAACACCCGCGGCGCGAGCGGCGTGGAATGGGGGCCGTGAGCGAACGTTCCGAAGCCCTGCCCGACGCCTGGCTGGCGCACACCGGATGGATGCGCGAGCTGGCTCGGCACCTGTTGGCTGATCCCGCCGCCGCCGAGGAGGTCGTGCAGGAGGCCTGGGTCGCCGCGCTGCGTCATCCTCCTTCTCCGGACCGCCCGCTGGAGCCCTGGCTCTCGCGCGTGGTGCGCAACTTCGCCTCCAAGCGCCGCCGTGCAGAGCTACCCGACGCGACCAATGCGCACGACGACCGCCTCGAGCGGTTCGCGGCGACCGTGTGGCTCGTCGCGGCCAGCGAGGGCGCGGTCTCGATCGATCTGCGCGCCGCGGCGCTCGCCTACCTGCAGACGAACAACCGGCGCCTGCGCCTCGACGGCTCCCTGCGCTCGGCGCCGTACGGTTGCCTCACCTACGACGGCATCCACCCGAACGCGACCGGCGACGCCTGGTTGGTCGAGCAATGCGCCGACGGGATCCGCCGTGCGCTCGCCGGCCGCTGATCGCGCGGTCACGAGCCGACCGGCGGGGCCAGGACGACGCGCAGGCCGAGGTCGTTCGCGTGGTAGGTGGGACCGTAGCCATTGCGGCGCGCACTGCGACAGCCGGCCGCCGGGGTCTGCCAGCCGCCGCCGCGGAAGACGCGGGCCGGGCCGGTCGCCACGTATGGATCGACGACCCGGACTGCCGGGTAGTTCGCGGTCCAGTCCCAGCCGTCGAGGCACCACTCGTAGACGTTGCCGTGCAGGTCCTGGAGTCCGAACGCATTGGCAGGGTAGCTACCGACGTCGGCGGTCTGGTCGATGCAACGGGCGTGATTCGCCAGGGAGCAGTCGAGCGACGCGCCGGTGTTGAACTCGGTGATGGTGCCGGCCCGGCAGCAGTATTCCCATTCCGCCTCGGTCGGCAGCCGATAGACGTAGCCGTGCGGCAGTCGGCCCGCTTCCCGCTCCCGGTTGGTCAGGGCCGTGCAGAAGGTCTGTGCCGTGTTCCAGCTCACCGACTCGACGGGCCGCGACGGACCCTGCCAGGCGGACGGGTTGTTACCCATCAGCGTCGACCAGTCCGATTGCCGGAGCTCCCAACGGCACATCCAGAACGGCCGGGAGATCTCCACGGTGTGGGGTGGCTGCTCGTCGGCGTAGCCCCACAGGGACCCCATCATGAACGAGCCGGCCGGGATCTCGACGAACTCCGGTCCGCCGGGCCAGCCCGGACGGCCGATCGTCGCTCGCCCGGAATCGGTGGTCGTGATCTGCAGCGGGCGGCCGGCGGGAGCGTCCAGGCTGACGTACTGATTGTAGAAGCGCTGTCCGAGCAGACTGGCGACGGCAGGCAGGTCCAATGAGAACAAGGCATTGCCGGTCGCATCGGCCGGCAGGAGTTCGGCGATGCCACCGGTGGCCGGGTCGCTGTCGACGTTCAGATGGCAGCCCGGCGCTCCGAGCGGCGCCAGGTCGAACGGCAGTGGCGCCGAGCCGAACCGATCGTCGCGAAGCGCGAAGATCAGGAAACCCGCCGTCGCGGGGCGAAGGGCGTCGACGTGCAGCTCCCAATGGAATCCGGGCACCGGTGCTGACGCCACGAGATGCGGCGTGCCGGCGGAGCCCGGACAGGACTGGCGCCAGGTCGTGTAGCTCGCCTGCCCGGCGACGGTGCCGGCGAGCGACGTGAGGAGGATGGCGGTGGCGAACGGACGGCACCGGATCGCACGCGGATTCATGACGTACTCCATGCAGCGCCGCGACCGCCGGCGTCGCGCGGTCGGCCCGCGCAATGCACCGACGGCCAGACGAGCGATCCACATGGTTAGCTTCGCGCGCGCTTCGCCGCCTCGGGATCATCCCCTGTCCCCGCCGGCGCAGCGAACGGCCCGGAGCGGTCGCGCGCTGCCGGCCTCCGGGCCGACCGAACCCCTCGATGCTCGGCGCCTCCCTCGGAATCCAGGTCGCGCGACGCCCGAGCTCTGCCTGTCAACGCGCGGAGCGCCCCGAAGTCGGCAAGACCAACTCGATCGGACTCCCGGCGACTGCACCCGACAGGGCTCTCGCCCCGCGGCACGGCGTCCGGCCTCCCCGGGCCGGGCGCCGAAATCCACGTTGCCCTTCCTACGGGGCCGACGGCGCGCTGGTCGCGGCGCTGACCTCGTTCCGGATCACGGTCTGGTCGACGGCGACCGGAGCGCTGGTCGGCGCGGCGCTCGCGCTTGCGTCGGTGTCGACCTTCGGCGCGTTCTCGCCCGACGCGAAGCGGCTCGCGACAGGGATGGTCGACTCGACGACGCTGGTGTGGGACGTCGCGAAGCTGCCGAAGGAGTGACGCCGGCTACCGCGGCGCGACGGCGCGCACGTCCGCATCGTCGTCGAGCGCGGCCTCGCCGGCCAGCACCGAGGTCGGGAAGAGCACCGGATCGGCGCCGGCGAGGAGCCGGTACGCGGCGCGGCGCAACGCGGCGTCGCCGGACGCGGTCGCTGCGAGCGCGTGGTCCGAAAGCAGGAAGATCTCGCGGATGTTTCCGGCGGCCGCGTCCAGCATCCCCGCCTGGAGCGCCGGAGCCTGATGTTCGAACTGCTGGGCTTGCTCCGCGATCAGCGCATCCATCTCGTCGCGCCGTCGTCCTGGACCGATCCCCGAACGCGCGAGGCGCAGCACAAAGTCGGCGCGACTCGCACCGAGCGCCCGCACGTCCTCGTCGGTGAGCTCGGCTGCGCCAACCAGGACCGCCATGCCGACCAGCGCGAGGTAGCCGTCCGACCGCGATGCGGTGCGCGCGGCGTCCAGGACGGCAGGGGACGTGACCCCGACCGCGGCGCACCGCTCGAGGCCCTTGATGCGGACGGCTTCGATGTCCGAACCCGCGAGCTCCTCGAGCCGTCGAAGGCCCAGCGCAGCCGAGTCGGCGTCCCCGCGCCACAGCGCCTCCGCCGCCGCGACCGCGAACCGATGATCCGGACTCCGCGCGATCCGCTCGAGCTGCGGCCGGTGCGCCGCCGGGTCGAGTCGACGCACGGTGTCGAACCAGCGCGACGACCACGACCGGTCCGTCGGGGCCTCCGCGACCCGGGCGAGCAGCTCCGGCGACGGCGCGGCGACCCCGACCATCCCGGCCGCGAGCAGCTCCGCCGGAAGGAACCCTATGTCGCGCCACGCGACGACGAGGTCGGGGTCGCTCTCGCACAGGTACCGGAGGTGGCTGACCGGGTCGAGCATCGCCTCGCCCGAGCGCCACTCCACCGCGAACCGCTCCGGAACCGCGCGGTACAAGCGCAACGGCGTCGACGACCTTCCCGCCCAGGTCTCGAGCAGCCACAGCGCGCGCCGTCGCGGCACGGGCGGTCCCCGCTCGCTGAGTCGGCCCCAGATCTCCGCCCCGCCCGGCGCGGCCAACAGCCGCCCGAGCTCGACGAGGTGATCTTCCGGAAGCGTCGTGAGCAGGCCGCCGACCGCTTCGAGGTGGACGTTCGGCATCGGATTCCACGAGTTCACCGTCCGATCTCCGGCGAGCATCGCGTCGATGCGCGTCGCCAGCACGTCGAACAGCCGGCCGGCCCGCGCTCCGTCCAACCACGGCCCGAGCCGGCCCAGCGCCCGTGTCACCAACGCGGCGTGCGCACCGTCGTCGGGATCGTCCGGCGCGAACGACGGCGGGTGACGCTCGAGCTCCGCGAGGAGCGGCTCGAACAGCCCCACCGCGCCGAGCGCGCACGCGGCGAGGACGAGCCGCGCGTCAGGAGTCGCCGGCAGCCCGGTCCGCGCGGCCGGCACTTCCCACGGGTCGCTCGGTTCGGCCAGCTCGTTCGTGCCGAACCGCTGCGGCGCGAACGTCAGCTCTCCGACCCTGGTCCGGACCACCTCGAGCGCGCGCTCGCCGACCGCTGCCCGTAGATCGGCGGGGACGTCGGTCCGCCGCGTGAGGAGCTCGGCGACGCCGGCCCGCACCGCCGCGTCCGCGTGGGACCAGAGCCCGCGCAGGTCGTCGACGTCGGCGGCGTCCGCGACGCGCGCGCCACGGTCGAGGACGGCGAGCAGCGCCTCGGTTCGATCGAGGCGTCGCGCCTCGTGCAGCGCGCGCGCGCCGAGCCCGAGCTCCCCGAGCAGCCCCGCCGCGACCGCGCGCTCGGCGGACGCGCGGTCGTCGATCCCGTGGCCGACCGCGCGCCGCTGCGTCCCGTCGAGCGGCGCGCCCTCGGTGAGGAGCACCGTGACCAGCGCGTCGCCGAGCGCGTCCCGCGCCGTCGTCGACAACGGCGGCAGCCCACCGACCTGCGGCAGGAGCACCCGGTGGATGCCCGCCGCGCCGCGCGCCCGGATCGCCGGCGCGATCGCACGGATCACGGTCGCGTCATCCAGGGAGAGCGAAACGTGCGGCCACGGCACGAAGGGATCGACGGCCCACGCGGCGAGCACGCCGAGCGATGGCACGCTGCCGGTCCCGCGCACGAGGAACGCGCCCCGCGCGCGGACGCGCGGATCGGGGTCCTCCAGCAGCACCCGGTAGCGCGACCACGCGAGCGCGTCCCGACCGTCCCGCAGCAGCGCGTCTCGCAGCGTGTCCTGGCGCTCAACGAGCCCCGGATCTCTGTCGAGCCGTGCGAGCAGCCCGACGTCGAGCGCGTCCACGGCGTGCGGCGCGCGCGACACGACCTCCGCGAGCCTGCGCGCCGCGACGGCGAGCTCGGGACGGCCCGCGCCGCACGCGAGCCGCCGAAGCTGCGCGAAGTCGTCGGGATCGCCGAGCGCCGCCACCCGCTCGACGTCGCCGCGCTCGGCCGCGCCACCGCTGCCCCACGTCCGCGCGAGCCACTCCGGCCCGAACATCGCGAACGCCGCGGCGCGCGCGGCGCGCTTCTCCGGCTCGTCGCACCAGAGCCGGCCGAGCTCCGCGCCGAACCCGTCGAGGCTCTGCGCCAACCGTGCGGTGAGCTGCCGGACTCGTCGGACGGGCAGATCGGGCGGGTCGACGAGCGCGTCGACGAGCGCGGCGACGGGCGGGCGGTGCTCCCGCAGCCAGGTCAGGGGCTCGAACCACTCACGGTCGAGGCTCGCCCGGACGATCGTGTCGCGGAGGCTCCGCTCCTGCGCCGCACCGACCCCGGCCACCGTCAGCACCACCGCAGCCGCGCCGAGCGATCTCCGCATCCTGCTCCTCCACGACCGCCCTCACTCCCACACGATCGTCGCGGGCGGCTTGCTCGAGATGTCGAGGCACACGCGGTTCAGCCCGCGCGCATCGTTGATGATCCGGTTGCTGATCCTGCGCAGCACGTCGACCGGCAGCAACTCCCATTCGGCGGTCGTCGCGTCGGTGCTCGACACGATGCGGACCACGCAGGCGTTCTCGTAGGTGCGCTGGTCCCCCATCACCCCGACCGACTGGACCGGCAGCGAGACCGCGAACTACTGCCACCGCATCTCGTGCAGCCCCCGCGCCTCGATCTCGTCGCGGACGATCGCGTCGGCCTCGCGCAAGGGCGCGCGCCGCTCCTCGGTGGCCTCGCCGAGGCACCGCACCGCGAGCCCCGGCCCCGGGAACGGCTGGCGATCGACCAGCGAAGACGGCAGGCCGAGCTCGCGGCCGATCGCGCGGACCTCGTCCTCGAAGAGGTCGCGCAAGGGCTCGACCAGCTCCAGGTCGAGGTCCGCGGGCAGGCCGCCGACGTTGTGGTGGCTCTTGATCGTCGCGGTGGCGCCGCCGTGCGCGGCGACCGACTCGATCACGTCGGGGTAGAGCGTGCCCTGGCCGAGGAACCGCGCCGCGCGCAGCGCCTTCGCGCGCTCGCCGGACACGTCGATGAACACCCGGCCGATGATCCTCCGCTTCTCCTCCGGGTCGCTGCCGCCGCGGAGCTCGTCGAGGAACTGCCGCCGCGCGTCCGCGACGTGCAGGTCCATGTGGTACTCGTCGCGGAACAGCACCTCGACGCCTTCGCGCTCGCCCTTCCGCAGGAGCGCGTTGTCGACGAACACGCAGTGCAGGCGGTCGCCGATCGCGCGGTGGATCAGGACGGCGGCGACCGAGCTGTCCACGCCACCCGACAGCCCCATCACGACGTCGCCGTCCGCGCCGACCTGCTCGCGGATCCGGCGGATCTTCGCGTCGACGATGTTGCCGGGGTGCCGGTCGTCGCGGCACTCGGCGATCCGCAGCACGAAGTTGCGCAGGATCCGCTCGCCCTGCGCGCTGTGCGTGACCTCGGGATGGAACTGCAGCCCGAAGATCCGGCGCTCGGGGTCGGCCGCCGCGGCGACCTGGCACGGCGCCGACTTCGCGAGCACGCGGAAGCCGGCGGGCAGCTACGCCACGTGGTCGCCGTGCGACATCCAGACCACGGTCGCGTCGTCGACGCCGTCGAGCAGCGAGTCGCGCTCGAGCACCTGCATCTCGGTGCGGCCGTACTCGCGGCCAGCGGCGGCCGGGTCCACGCGCCCGCCGAGCGCCTGCGTCAGCCCCTGCAGTCCGTGGCAGATGCCGAGCACCGGAATGCCGCGCGCGAGGACGGCTGGATCGAGCTTCGGTGCGTCCTGCTCGTAGACCGAACGCGGGCCGCCCGACAGGATGATCGCTGCGGGCTGCGGGTCGCATGGCCTCGATCATGGTGCCGACGCGGTCGGGCACGGTGATCCGTGAGTAGACGCCCATCTCGCGCACGCGGCGCGCGACCAGCTGGCAGTAATGGGTGCCCAAGTCGACGATCAGGACTCCGCCTTCGGCTTGGGGCGCGCGCGCGCTCAATCGAAGTCTCCGCTGTAGTTCGGTGATTCCTTGGCGATCCGGATGTCGTGCGGGTGCGACTCGCGGACGCCGGCCGCGGTCACGCGGACGAACCGCGCGTGCTCCTGGAAATCGGCGAGCGTGCTCGCGCCGAGGTAGCCCATGCTCGAGCGCACGCCGCCGACCAGCTGGTAGACGAAGTCCGCGAGCCGGCCCTTGTACGGCACCATGCCCTCGACGCCCGCGGGCACGAACTTCATCCGGTCCTTGATCTTGCCCTGCGCGTAGCGGTCGGCGCGGCCGGCCTCCATGGCGCCGAGCGAGCCCATGCCGCGGATCGCCTTGAACGTCCGCCCGCGGTAGAGGTTCGCCTCGCCGGGCGACTCGTCGAGACCGGCGAGCAGGCTGCCGAGCATCACGCTCGACGCGCCCGCGGCGACCGCCTTCCCGATGTCGCCGGGCGTCCGCACGCCGCCGTCGGCGATGATCGGCACGCCGGAGCCCTTCGCGGCGGCAGCGCAGTCGACGACCGCCGTGAACTTCGGCACGCCGATGCCGGTGACGACGCGCGTCGTGCAGATCGAGCCCGGCCCGATGCCGACCCTGACGCCGTCGGCGCCGGCCTCGACGAGCCGGCCGACGCGCTCGAGGTCGTGCACGCCGACCGCGGCGCCGACCTTCTGCCGGCCGCGGCTGTCGCGCGCGGCGCTCGGGAGTTCCTCGAGCAGGTTGATGTCCTTGATCGTGATCGGACCGGCGACGTGGCCGTCCGGCTCCAGCGTCGGCATCGACGCATTGGTGTGCCCGGAACGTCGGACCCGGCGTCGGTTGCTCCCTTTCATCACCGACCCGCGAAGCGGGTCGCTGCATCCGCAGCCGATCGGCCTCCACACGAGGCTGCAGCAATGCTGTCTGCGGCCAGGTGAGCGGGCGACGGCGGGTCTGACGTTCCGGGCACACCAAGGCGTCCATGCCGCCGCTGCGGATCAGCAGTCGCCACCAGGTGCCGCGGCGCGGCGGACGAGGCTTCTTGTGCGCGGTCTCCGTCCGAGTGGGACGCCGCCCTTGCAGCGAGCGGAGCGCAGGAGGCGACTCGTCTTCGTCGGGCGGGGGAGGCACGACCCGATCACGGTGCGAGGCGCCGGGCGCCAAAACCCCGTCTTCGTGATGAGATTGCGGCGCGGCCGAGGCAGCGGAGCAGCCAGCCGCTCGATCAGGACCAGCGGCTCGAACATCACCTGCTTCGATCCGTCCTGCCACGGTCGCTCGAACCTGAAGACCGCCTCGCCGTCGTGGAACCAGGCGGGCCGTTCCTGGTCGATGGCCGGGAGCAGGACGTAGCGACACCACCGCTCCGGGGCGTCGCTCCGGCCGCGTGTTGCTCGCGCGGCAGCTTCATGGTCGCGCCCGAGCCGGCGATCGTCGAGCTGCGCGAGCTCCGGGAACGGCTGCGCCGTGCTGCGCAATGACCGCGAGCTTGGCGGCCGGCTCCACTGTCCTGGACCAGTACGGTGACGCCGGGAAGCGCGGAGTCCGGTCCGCCCGAGCTGATCGAGCTGCACTGAGCGGCGCTCGGCGAGTTCTTCACGAGACGCGGCGAGGGCAACCCCGACGCGTCATGGCTCGGCCCGCCCCCTGCGCCAGAGCCGCCGAGCCGCTCAGGACATCGACGTCGCGCGCGCCTGGATCAAGCGACGAACCTCGTCCAGCACCTCCTGCGCGCAGCCCTTGCGCGTGGGTGAGGTGGCCGACACCGCCACGGTCTTGATGTCGCTCTTGCCGGTGAGCGGCAGGCCGGCCTTCAGCGGCGTCGCCGACCAGCTGTCCAGGTCCTTGAACAGGCCCTGCTCGAGCTGCGTCGCGACCCAGCGGACGACGATGGAGGCTTCCTTCATCTGGATGTAGTCATTGGCCACGTCGATCGTCATCGAGGTGGCGGCCGAGCCGCCCGGGCTGGGCGGGTACTTGCCTTCGACCTTGGCCAGCGAGTTCACGTCGGGCACGGCGGTCAGACCCTGCGAGTCGTCCACGCGCGCGCCGCGCACCTTGTGGTAGCGCTGTTTGTCCGGGCCGAGCTGCGGCTTGGTCGGGGCGTCCTTGGAGCGCTTGCCGCGATCGATACGGTCGGGGTGGGCGAGCACGAGGTCCATCAGGTAGCGCTTGGCGCCGGTCGAGGCCGGATCCCCGGAGTACACCTCGCCGATGAGGTCCAGCATCATCTGGCCGACGACCCAGGCGCGCGGATTGCGCGCCGGCTCGGCGAGGAACATCGTCACCGCGAGCACGGGCAGCGCGCTCTTCACGTCGGTGGCCGCCTTGGCGGAGTAGTCCTTCTCGCCCTTGACGATGCGGCGCAGCTTGCTCGCGATCTTGCGCGACCACGCCACCTGCTCCATCGGCGCCATGGGCTTGTTGTCGTGCATGAAGCGGCCGTACTCGCGATAGCTCGCGCCCGAGCTGCGGCTCCATATGTTGCCCTGCGCGGGATCGGTGCCGGCGAAGTCCACGTCGGACATGTAGAAGCCATCGCCGCTGTCCTTGCTCTTGCCCTTGCCCGACTTCAGCAGCGTGCGGCCGCCTGCGCTGAAGTAGATGTCCTTGGTGAGCAGGCTCTTGTCCGACAGCAGCCGCTGCCAGGCCCCGAGCCACGACTCGTAGCCGGACAGCACCCAGGCCGTCCCCTTGGTCGTGCCGGCGGTCGCGGGTCGGTTGCCCTTGCCGGCCAGGCCGGCGGCCGCCGAATGCACCATCGTGAGCAGATCCTGGCCGCTGACGTACCAGTCGTAGTCCGTTCCCACGCCGTCGAATCGTATGCTGAGGTCGCGCCGCATGGCTGTCTCCCTTCGTGTGGTCGGTGGGCCATTGGTACCGCCCCGCATGGCGGGGGTCCGGGCCGCGCGCACTCTAGCCGGCGGTGGCCCGGCCGGGTGGACCGCCTTCAGGTCCGCACGCCGGTCGCGACCGGCCGGGCGATCGAGCGATCCGCGCTGCCCGCGCCGCCCCGGCCCGGCGCGGCACACGTCACGACCGTATGGCCCGGCGCCCCGCCCCGCGGGCCGTCATCCATTGAACACCGAGCTCGCCGTCCGGGCGCTCCGCCCGAAGGAAGCACAAGAGGGGAATTCGGCGTGCCGCCCGTGGAGCCAGAGCGCGGTGCGGTGGAGCGAGAGCCCCGTCAGGGGCAGACACGAGGAGTCAGATCGGGGAGATACTGCCGACTTGGGGGCGCTCCCGAAGTGGACAGGCAGAGCCCGGGTGCCACACGACGCAATGTCTCCGCGACTCCGAGATCGGAGACGGACGACAGTAGCCTGCCGATGTTCGGACCGCTAACGATCCCGGTCCGCCAGCGCTCGCAGATCCAGACCGCGACCCCACGCGGGCACAGCAGCGAGAGGTCGATGTCGGCGAGACCGTCCGACCTGATTCGCACCCGATGTCCGAGCCACGGCTCGCGGTTGGCGACCGCCATCGCCGCGTCGTCCTGTACGTCCTCGTCGAGCAGGCGGCCGTCGAACCGGCCGTCGGTGCGCGAGGCGAGCATGCGACCGACGACCTCGGCCGTGTGCTCGCCGAAGGCGCGCGACGACCAACCACCCCATCGAGGAAACGGGCCTGACGCCTCACTGCCGGATGGTGTGGCTCGTGACGTTCGAGGTCCGCAGCCGCACGGCTCCCGCTTCGACGTCGGCGAATACGGCCTGGACGTGGAACGCAGTGCCCGCTAGACGCGAATCGCCCGGGACCGTGAAGTCCAGAACGCCCACGCCGGCGGCCGGCGCGATGCCGACCCACGGCAGATCGATCACCGGGGGGGGCACGAGGACAATGCCGAACGGCGGCACGAGCAACGGCGGATCGACGCGCGCGAAACCGAGTAACGGCTGCGCCGCGTGCAGCCCGGTCGCATAGCCGGGCCGCGAATGACACTCGAGCCGGAACGGCGCGCCGACCTGCGCAGCCCACGGAGCTTCGAGCTGCCGGTGCCGGTTGACGAACAGCTCGCTGAGCGCATAGGCCTTGGCAACCACGAGGTCGGCATCGCCATCCCGGTCGACGTCCGCGAGCGCAACGGCCCTCGTCGTGTTGGTGTCGGGCGCGACCCGCTGCGCGGTCGCGTCGACGAACCGGCCCGAGCCATCGTTCAACAAGAGTGCGGCGCCGGTGTCGTACTTCGCCAACGCCGCGTCGAGGTCGCCGTCATGGTCGACGTCGGCCAGCGCGACCTGGCACGTGATCGAGGCGTCGACCGGCAAGTGTGTCGACGTCGCGTCGGTGTAGCGCCCGCTACCGTCGTTCAACAGCAGGCGGTCCTGGAACGCGTTCGCGAGCCACAGATCGACGTCGCCGTCGCCATCGACGTCGCCCGGGGCGACCGCGCGGCTGCTGTCGGCGACGCCTGGCAGGTGCGTCGCCGAGACGTCGGTGAACACCGCCCGGCCATCGTTGAGCAGCAGCCGATTCGGTAGCGCGACTGTGCTCGCGTCGCCGCAGAACAGATCGAGGTCGCCATCGCGGTCGACGTCCACCGCGGCCACGCAAATCGTGTGACCGGCCGGGAGGCTCGTCGCAGTCACGTCCCGATAGCGCAGGGGGGGCTGGAACAGGAACAGCCGGTCCTGGTTGGCGTTGGCGAAGAACACGTCACGACCGCCATCGCCGTCGAAGTCCGCCCACGCGACGTCGCGCGTTGGCTCGCTCCCGGCAAACGGTCGCCGGGACGCCATGCCACCCGCGCCGTCGTTGACGTACAGGACATTTTGCGCCCAACGACCGAACAGCACGTCGAGATCCCCGTCGCCGTCCGCGTCTTCGATCGCGACCGCTATCGACAGACCTGTGTCGTAGTCGAACACCCGACGGCGGTGCTCGAACATCAGGTTGTCGACCTGGAAGAACGCGATGTCTTCGGTCAGCGTCCCCGAATGCTGCGTGGTGAACACGATGTCGGGTCGGCCGTCGCCGTCGAGGTCACCGACCGCGACGTCGGTCGTGAACGTGTAGACCGCCGGCATGCGCGTGCCGAGCGGCGCGAACTGCTGCGCGGGCACGCTGAGAGAGAGCAACGCGACCGCCGCCGCGAGGCTGGTCAGCTCGTTCATGGATCGGTACTCCTGCGACGATCGTATCGCGAGGTCGGAGTCGACCGGCACGACCGAGGGAGCCTCGAGGGGAGTGGCTGCGAGCGGATCTCGTCCTCACGCGGGGCTCCACCGCCGGCCGGCTCGATGCGGACGACCAGCAGCGGATGCTGCCAACCCCATGTCAGCCCGGAGGAAGCACAACGGGGAATCCGGCGTCCCGCCGGTGGAGCCAGAGCGCGGTGCTGCGGAGCGAGAGCTCCATCAGGGGCAGACGCCGGGAGTCAGATCGGGGAGATCCTGCCGACTCGGGGGGCGCTGCGGAGGTGCGAGGCAGAGCCCGTGCGCGTCGCGACCGGGATTCCGATCGCAGTGCTGAGCATGCAGGCCCGTCGCGGCCCGCGTCGGACACTGACCGTACCGCCGTTCGGTAGTCAGCGGCTTCGACGACGACCTCGGCGTGGTGGCGAGACCGGTTTCGGCGTGCCGTTGAGCCGACGCGGGCGCGGCTACCGCACGACGAGCACGTCCATCATGCAGCCAGCTCCCGGACTCGTGCTCGCCGAGCACCAGCAGCGCGCACACCTCGTCTGCAACGAACCGGCCGAGGCTCTCGCGAGCCGCCTCGAGCACGGCGAGCGCATCGGCATTGCGGGCGTTGTGCAGGCACGACCACACGACCCTGGGTGGCGCTCCGCGGAGGCGCTCAGCCGTTCGAAGTCCTCGTCTCGGGTGACCAGGACCAAACTGACGCTGCATTCGTACTACCTTGGATCGGGAGGGGAGCGCGGACGGTGCAGACCGGCACGGGCGGCGGCAAGATGGCGGCCATGTACCTGCCATGGTCCCTGGTCCTGCTGGTGGCGGCGCTGTCCGCACAGGAGCCTCCGCCGCCGGAGCTGCCGATGTCGTTGCCCGCCGAGCCGCTCCCCGCGCGGCCGGAAGGCGCACCGCTGTTCACCTTCGGTGTCGTTGCGGACATCCAATACGCCGACAAGGACAGCGCCGGAACGCGCCGCTACCGCGAGGCGACGGGCAAGCTCGCCGAGTGTGTCGCCGCGTGGAACGGCGAACAGCTCGCGTTCACGATCCAGCTCGGGGACATCGTCGACGGCTACGCGGACCGGGCGCGCTCGCTCGCGGACCTGGATCGCGTGCTCGAGGTCCTCGGCGGGCTCGAGCATCCCGTGCGGCACGTCGTCGGCAACCACTGCCTGACGGTCGGGCGGGAGACGCTGCTCGAACGGCTCGGGATGGACCGGGCGTACTACGACTTCGTGGTGGCTGGCTGGCGCTTCGTGGTGCTCGACGGCATGGACATCAACGTGCTGGCGGACGACCCGAGCCCGGCGCAGCGCCGGCGCGTACAGGAGTTCCTCGACGCACACCCGCGGGCCCGCGAGCGGGTGGCGGTCCGCTACAACGGAGGCGTGGGCGCCGAGCAGGCGGCGTGGCTGGAGCGCACGCTGACGGCAGCCGACGCCGCGGGCGAGCGCGCCATCGTGTTCTGCCATCTGCCGGTTCTCGCGGAAGCTGCGGATGCGGGGCTGCTGCTGTGGAACCACGAGGAGATCGCGGCGCTGCTCGCCAGGCACGCGAGCGTCGCTGCGTTCTTCTGCGGTCACCACCACGCCGGCGGGTACGCTCGTGCGGACGGCGTGCATCACGTGACGCTGCACGGTCTCGTCGACGCGCCAACGGGCGGCAACAGCTTCGCGTTCGTCGACGTCTACCCCGCGTGGCTCGAGATCCGCGGCGTCGGGAGGACGCCGTCTTGGTCGTTGCCGGTCCGCGATCCCTGGGGAGTGCGGCTGCGGGTCGTGGGCTCGGGTGCAGTGCAGCGGGTGGACCCGGTCGACGGCGGGCTCGAGGCAGCAGCGCCGCTCGTCCATTGGGAGCTCGAGGGCGAGCGACTGACGACGCTCGGCGAGGTCGAGGCCGCGCTGCGGAACCGGGCGGCTCGGCGCAGCGATCCGGACGGCGCGCTGCCCGCGCTGCGGATCGAGTGCGCTCGGGGGGTGAGCTACGGGCACGTCGCCGCGACGGTGGCCGCGGTCCGGGCGGCGGGGTTCGCTCGCATCCAGCTCGCGACCCCGGGTCGCGTCGCCACCGATCCTCCCCGCGTCGCCGCCCGGGGCGACCGGCGCTAGTGGTCCGATGCTGCCATCTGCGGCAGGTTGGAGTCGGCTTCTGATGCCCCTCGCCGCGGCGCGACACGCGCCCTATGCGCGCATGCGCGGGCAGCGGACCCGTTGCGAAAGGGCTTCGGAAGCTGGTCGGACCACAAGCCGGTCGGACGTGCCCCGAACGGCCGAATCGCACCACGATAAGGACGCCGGGTCGGCTACCGCGTGTAGCAACCCGGGCTGGCGGCGCGTGCATCGAGGTCGAACTCGACGACGGCCTCCTCGCCGCTCGAGCGCCGGCGCACGTGGACCTCGAGCGTGCCGTGTTCGGCCGCGGCCGGGGGGCTCAATCCCACGAAGACGGAGGTCGCGCCCGCAAACTCGCGCGACCGGTCCGTCGGCAGATTGCCCGTGGCCCGTGCGCGGAGGCGGTGGGGGAGCCTCGGCACGTGGCAGAGCTTCACGTGCCAGGCGACGGCGTCGCCGGCGAGGTCGAAACGGTAGCTGTCGCGGCCCCGTCCGAGGCAGAACAGCGCGAGGTTGAGGCGGCCGGCGTAGTCGCGCAGGCTCTGCGCCAGGTGGCGTTCGACCGTCGTCGAGCCGAGGAACACGTCGAGGTTGTGGACCCAGTGGGGATTCGCCGAGCCGGCGACTTCGAACAGGTCCGGGCGGCGAGGGCCTGCTTCGCGCGATCGCCGGCGCGGATCCCCGGCCCATGGGGCGGTGCCCGGGGTGGGGCGAGCGGCGGGAGTTCGGCCGGCAGGTCGAGCCAAGTCAGCACCCTGACGATCGTGCGCGTGCCGGTGATGAACCCGTGAAGCGGGTCACTGCAGACGCAGCCGAGCAGCCTACGCAGGAGGCTGCAGCAATGCTGTCTGCGGTCAGGTGAGCAGCCTGCGGCGGGTCTGAGTACCGGGCACACCGAGGCGTCGATGCCGAAGCTGCGGACGAGTAGCTCCCACCAAGTGTAGTCTCCGGCATGACCCACCAGGAGATCCTGGCCGACTTCCCGGAGCCGACCGAGGAGGACATCCTGGCTTGCCTTGAGTTCGCCGCGGATCGTGAGCGCCGCCTGGCGAGGCTGCCGGCGTGAAGCTCCTGTTCGACCAGAACCTCTCCCGCCGGCTGGTCGCCGCGCTGGCGGATGTCTTTCCGGATTCGAGCCACGTCGCTCTGCTGGGGATGGACCGGTCCAGCGACACCTCGATCTGGGAGCACGCCAAGAGCGGCGGCTATACGATCGTCACCGCTATACGATTGTCACCAAGGCCGTCGACTTCCTTCACCGGAGCACTGCGTTCGGACACCCCCCTGAAGGTCGTGTGGATCGCGCGGGAACTGCCCGACGGCAGCGATCGAGGCGCTGCTGCGCGACGTCCGGTCCCGTCTCGAGGAGTTCGTGGCCGACCCGGTAGACCGCGTTCCTCGTGGTCGACTGAATCAGGCGTCGTGGGCGGCAGAGAGCACACCCAGGAAGGCGGACTTCGGGATCTCTGCGTGGCCGACGCGCCGGCCCGCTCGCCGGCCCTCGAGGCGCCGCGCGAGCTGCCGGAGCCCGGCACACCGCGACGCGGGCCGCCCGCGCGGCCCGGCGAGCCGCGCCGTGTCGATCGAACCCGCGAGCGAGCGGCCGCGGATCCGCCGCATCGCCATCCTTGGCCGGCCGCCGTCGTCGCCGACGTCGTACACCGGACAGATGCCGGGGTGGTCGAGCCGCGACACCTTGCGGACCCCCTATTCGACGCGCCGCTGCAGTTGGGGCTGCTCGAGCACGTCGGAGCGCACGGCCTCCAGCGCCACCTCGCGGCAGAGTTCGACGCGCACCGCGGTATAGACCGTACCCATGGCCCTGCGCCCGGCCAGCGAAACGACCCAGTGGGGGCCGATGTGCTCGGGCAGCGGTACGCCGTCGTCGACCTCCCGACCCTTGACGGCCGACGAGACCGGATCACGTGCGAACTCCAGCAGCGCGGTGGCGTGGTCGGGGCGGCGGCTCGCCAGCGCCGCGGCGACCTCGCGAGGCGCACCGCCCCGGCCAACGGCGCCGAGGAGCGTGTCCTCGAGCTACGGGTGCGGACTTGAGTCGTGCATCGTCGGTCCTCCGGTCCCACGAGGGTTCCCCACGGTCGGGCGATCCGCAGCTCGCGAGCCCCGCCCCACCGCTCCGCACCTCTCCCCGAAGGCACCGCCAGCGCCATCGGGGAGTCCCCCGTGCAGGTACCGGCCCTCTGCCGGGCGCGCGCACTGCTGCACTGCCGAGCGCCCCATCTGCGGTCACCGGCCCGCGGGGGAGGCGCGAGCCGCGGGCAGCGGGCAGATGGAAGCGACAAGCGCCGCCGGGAGTCGCGGCAGCCTCGGCCCAAACAGATCTCCTGGCCCGGGCTATCTTGGTAGCGCAGTCCACTTGGCGATGACCAAGCCCAGTACCCTGCGCCCGGTCGCCCTCGCCACCCAGCTCGCCGCCCCGGCGGCCATCCCACAGCTTGTTGCCGAGTCCGGCACCGTCCGCAACCTCGGCGGTGGCTGCGGCCGCGCGGTCGATCACGCGGTCCTTCTGCCGAACGGCTGGCTCGCGTTCCGCGTGTAGCGCGGCGTCTGCGACCCGGACGCGCCCTCGTCCCCGAGCGTGATCGTGCTCGGCCTGCAGCACGTGCGCTTCGCGGTCCCGTTCGTGCCCAGCTTCGCCCCCGGCTGTGTCTGGCGGGTGGAGCCAGCGGCCAGCTTGTGGATTTCGACGACCGTCCTCGGGCAGGGCGCGACGGCCATGCTCGCGGATCTGACCAGCGCACCGATGCCGACGACCGTCCAAGCGCAGGCGCTGGTCACCGGCCTCGCGCAGGGGTGGCGCGAGCACGCGGCGCCGGATCCCTGGGAGATCGGGGAAAGGTAGGACCCTTCCGTCGGGCACCCTGCTAGGCCGCGGCGCGGCGCCTACCGATTCCTGCGACGCAACCTGAACCCGTGAAGTGTCCCGACACCGCGGCGGGAAACCGGGCTGAAGGTGTGCGTTGCGCGAAAACAACGCGACACTCCCGAGTTAGCATGCCCGTCCAGAGGACTTTGGCGCCGGGTAGGGGTCGCGGCAGGGCACGCTGCAGTTCGCGATCGCGAGGCCCCGGCCAGCGGAGCGAAGCGAGGCGCCGATGGCGGACGTGATCAACAGTCATGTCACGAAGCTCACGCAGTATCTGACCTTCGAGGCGGGACACGACCAGATCTACGAGGAGCGAGCCGACTCGTCGCACCTACGCTCTATCGACACCCGGGCGAAACGCCACCTGCTGGAGCTCATCAGCGATCGGAGCGTGCGGCTCGTCGTGCTGACGGGCGACGCGGGTCACGGCAAGACACACCTGTGTCGAGTCGTGGTAGAGAAGCTCCTCGGCCTCGACTCCGGGGAGGCACAGCGCCGCCTCAACGTGCTCGGCTCGGGAGAGCTGCCGCTCGGCAGGATCGACGACCGCGAACTCTTCGTCGTGCGCGACATGAGCGAGCTCCGAGACGAGGCCGTGGAGCGACTCGTGAGTGCCATGGACAGTCACGGTCGTACGACGATCGTGTGCGCGAACGAGGGCAAACTGCGAGACGTGATCTCGAGGTCGAGAGGGCAGCTCGATCATCTCTCGGAGACCCTGGAGGCATCACAGCGCTCGGGTCGCACTTCGATTCACGCCGGCGTCTACGTGATCGACCTGAATCACCAGTCGATCACCGTCGGCGAGCAGGGCGGTTTCTTGTCCGAGCTGTTGCAGCAGTGGGTCATGGACGGCCGCCGATGGCGAGTGTGCGCGACCTGCCCCGCGACCGACAAGTGTCCGATCGTCGCCAACCGCCGCCTGCTCGCAGGGGAAGACGACGAGACCAGGGGCGAACGCCGACGCGATGGGCTCAGCCTGCTGCTACGGGTCGCGGAGCAGACCGGAGCGACGATCACGATCCGCGAGGCCCTCATTCTGACCGCGTTTCTGGTGACCGGTGGCCTCGACTGCAGGCGGGTGCACGGCGCGTCGGCCCGGGAGCGAGACGGAGACTGGGAGGACCGCCGCCCGTTCTTCCAGGTCCTGTTCGATCCGCCCTTGTCGAAGGACCAACGGGCCACACTGCCGTTGCTCGACACGCTGGCGCGCTTCGACCCCGGCAGGGTCTCGATCCGAAGCGTGGACGAATCCCTCATCGCCGTCGCCGCCGCCGAACGGGCGTTGGAGACGGCCGGAGCGAACGACTCCGCGAAGCCCCGTACGCGGAAGCAGGCTCAGACAGAGGCTCGGCGGCACCGAACCCGCATCGCGTTCCTGCGCCGGCGTGACTACTTCGATCTCGACGGCGACGATGAATGGCGGCGCATGCTTGACGACCACGCCCCGGTCGTCGCGCGGTCGGAGCGAATCGGCTTCCGGTTCTTCAGGGAGTTCCAGCAGGCGCTCGACGGCGACGTGGAGTCCAGGCAGCTCGGCGCGATCACGGAGCAGGTCGTTCGTGGCTTGGAGGCTGTGCAGGACGTCCGGCGCGGCAGCCGACGCCTCACAGGACTCGTCGTCGTGGACCCCGCCTACGGTGCCGTCTCGGGTAGCGCGAGTATCGTCGCCAACCAGATCTCGGTGAACCGAATCACCTTGTGTTCTCGCCGAGCCCATTGGCACAGCGCCTGGAACGACGCGTCCGACCTGCCGCGGTCCCTCGACTGGCTCGACCGCCGCGTCGTGGTCCTGTTCCAACCTCCGAAGGCCGGAGAGGTCGCGCTCGAGCTCAATCTTCTGCAATTCGAATTCGTGATGCGCTCGGCGCACGGTCTCGCCTGCCGCCGCTTCTACCAGGGCGACATCCGTCGGATCCTCGCACGGCTCAGCCAACTCGCGGATCTGCGGTCCGAGGACGAGGACGAGATCCTCGTGATCCACCGCGACCGACTTCTCAAGATCCTCGTCAAGGCCGACGGCGACATCGTGTGCGAGGGACAGCCATGAGCAAGAAACTCGGCGAATTGGTCGTCCGCAGGCTGTTCGGCGCGGTGCTCGCCGACCAGGGACGTGGCTTCTACGTCGGCCTGGAGCTTCTGGCGATCCTCAGGGGGACCTACGACCACACTCGAAAGACAGGGGAACGCGGGACGATCCTCCCCGCGGAGTTCGGCTCGCCGCTGCGACTCGAGCGCAGGTCGCACGACTTCGCCCGACGCCTGATGAGTGAGCCGCGGGCGCTGGAGCCGCGAGAGGTCAAGGAACTCGGCGACGCCGAGACGATCGAGACGCTTGCAGCTTTGGCTCGAGGTCTGCGCGTGCCCATTCCCGGTCGTCGGCGCCGACCGCCGTGGCACGGAGAACATCTCCAGCCGTATGTCGGGGAGTTGATCCACTATGACGCCGTGTTCCGTAAGGGGCGCAAGTCGGACGGTGAGAAGGAGACGCTGCAGATCGGTGCCGACCGGAAGCGGGTCTCCATCGAACGATACCTCTATCGTGGTGCGGGAGGCTTGGCCCACGCGATCCTCCGCACCGACGGAGCGATCCGCTTGGCTTCGACGCGCGAGAGCCTGCTCGGCCTGGTGAGTGACTCCAAGACCCCGCTCGGTGACCTGTTCCGGGCGCTTGGCACACGCGATCGAGCGCTCGACGAACGGTTCGAGGAGATCGGCGAGAGGGACTGCATCGCGACCGACGGCGGCACAGGAGGTTTCGACCAACGATCGCCTTGGGTGGAACTCCTGCGCGCGGGAGTCAGCCGGATCGCCGGCCGCGACCTCCCCCGTGCGAAGCGCGTCGAGGCCCTGATGCACTGGGTCCCGTACTGTCTCGCCCGCTACGAGGCCGACGTCGCACGCCATTGGCTCGAGGGCACAGCGGATGGGGAACGTCTCGTGACCCGAGTTCCTATTCCGATCGACCTGGGCACCGGACCCGGCCCGATCCGCCGGCGCTCTCGCGAGGTGCACGAGCGTATACGGGCCGACATCGCGAACGCCTTGAACGACGTCGCAGCTCGCGAGTTCCCCGACGAACTCGCGAAGACCGGTTCGAGCAAGTGGCGCGAGGCCGCGAGGAGTTTCTTCTCGGGGACGATGGCGGCCGTGGGCGGACTCAATGCGACGACGGGAAAGCGTCACTTCGTGCTCGGCAACGAATTGTTGGAGTCGGTCCTGCTCGCCACTCTCGATCAGGAGGTCTCATTCGAGCGATTCTGCCAGGACGTTCTCTTCGATTCGCTCGGGCTGATCGTCGACAAGGCAGCGGCCTCCCGGACCGACACTCTTCGCCACCTCGATCGGTCGGATTTCGATGCCAACGCGGAAGCGCTGGCAAATCGTCTCGACACGCTGGGAATGCTCGTTCGCTACTCGGACCAGACCCGCATGGTGCGTCCGGAGGTCGTATCATGAGCTCCTCACCGCGAGTCGTCGGACTCAGTCTGGCCCGATTGGTTGCCGCGGAGCTCGGATCGCGTCGCACGGGCGCACCGATGCTCCGGCTCGTCGGCTTCGAGCGGCCAGAGATCGAAGTCGCGATGCGCCACCTGGCCTCCGACGCTGTGGTCGTCGGCACGGGGGTCGCCCTGAAGATCGGCACGCACGTTCCGTGGCCGGATTGCCCGACCGAGTGGTTCCTGGCCGAGGGCGAGACGCTCGTCCAATACCGGAACACGAGCGCGGCCGGAGTCGTGATCTTCGACGTCGAGGGGCAGGCGGAGGCGCAGAGCCTCCGTAACATGCACCTCGTGAAGGACGGTACGCTGCTGAAACCCAACGTCGACGACGGTGGAGAGGGCAGGCGTCGCGAATTGACGTCGATCGCGTGGCGGCTCGCGAGCGCCACCGAGGACCGATCCGCTCCGGAGGAATTGATCCAGGTTCTGGAGAGGATCTTCCACGTCTACGACCGCGAGAGTGGGCAGGTCGCCCTGCGCACGTGGGTCGACTTCGTAGTCCAATGTGCATCGGCTCTGGGCAGAGACGCACGCGCGGTCTCGCAGCACGAGGTCCACGACGCCGTCGAGAGCTGCCTTCCTCACCTGCTCCTGTTCCCCGACGACGACCTGTTCGATGTCGCCGGAGGCCAGGAGACCAAGCGCCTGACGCAGAACGTTCGGATGGCGAACTTCTACAACCCGGCTGGCAAGGACCTGGACGAGGAGGACATCGGGCGCCGGATCCTGGCGACGGAGTTCCGGAACGAGTCGGGGGAGTACTTCGACTCCTCGCAACAGGAGCGGTGGCGGACTGCGTTGGCGGCGCTGCTCGCCGCGCCCTCGGTCGAGCGCTTCAGCGCCGTCCCCCTCAGCATCTGGGAACAGATTTTCGCGAAGGACACGGAGAGCCGCGACGGTCTCGGCACCCGGATCCAGAAGTACCTGCAGGACGAGCATCCCGGTCTCGTTGCTGACTACGACGCGCTCGACGTTCAGACCCGGCTCGACGACCAAGAACCCGATGCGGCGAAGGCACTGCTGGACGAGGAGCCGTCGGAACCGGATCAGCCCGCCTTCGCGGATCTCCTGAGCCCTCCTCTGCGCAAGGCTCTGGAGAAGCTCGCGAACCCGCGCTCTCCGACCGTCGCCGATCCTCTCGTCGCGATCGTCGAGCAGCTGTACGCCGCCACGGCGGAGGAGGAGCGCGATTCGATCGAGGCGTTCCGTATCCTCGCCGAGAACTCCGAGGAGGAAGACGCTCGCTACACCAGAGCCCTCTTCCGATTCCTCTACGCGCGCACGCTCGAATACGTCGCTCGATCGAGCATCGACAGCGTCGGCGTGCCCCTGGAGATCGCACCCGAGTTGGTGAACGGTGAGGTGGACTTCGTCGAACTCCACGAGCGACTGTTCCCCTCGGAAGAGCCGCAGGACGAGGAATCCCAGGCGCAGAAGGTGGACGAGTCCCTGGAGAGGGCCTGGATGGACCTGCGACTCCAGCTGGTCGCGGAACCTGGCACACGGGTGCTGAGACGCTTTTCGTGGAGTCCGACCGATGCTCGAAGTCCAGCGGGCTTGGCTGCGTTTGCTCGCCTCGTTCTGGATCCGGCGGATCCAGTCCGGATCGCAGGCCACTGGGCGGATCTCGAGTCCTGGTGCGACAGCACCCGCGACCCTCGAGTCCCCTTGAGCGGTGTAGCTCTGGCGGCGGCGGACTCCGGTCCGACGGGCCGTTGGCTCGACCTCCGCAGGGCGACGTTCCGGGAGTGGCGTCGCCGGGGAATCTGCGCCGACTCGATCGGCCGCTACGTCGACACCTGGAGCGGGTTCCTCGAGGACGCGCTCGTCCGCTGCGTTCCACACGACGAGCAACACGACGAACTCGAGGCGTTCCTGGAGATGGAGACGCTCCATCTGGACTCGCAGTGCAACGTGCTCCTGGCGACGCACCCCATCCGGCTGCGTTGGGCAGGTGCCTACCTACAGCGCCTCCGCAACGCGATGCTGGAGATCCTCGCAGGTTCGTTCCGGCTCAACCCCGAGGTCGACGAGCTGTACTTCGGCAAGCTCGCGGAATGCTCTCCGCACCGGCAGCCGCCGCTGCTCTCTCCCGGCCACAACGCGCTGGGAATCGCGACGCGCGAGTTCGGCTGGCACGAGGAGTATCGCGCGATCGTCCGTGACGACGCCCCCAGCGATGCGTGGGTCGGCTCGATCGACAACCAGTCGGTGACCGCGATGGCGCGGGTCGTCGGCCGCTACCTGGAGGCACACCCTCATAAGTTGGACGGACTGTCGGTTCTGTTCATCTCGAGGGACGGCGATGCGGACCACGTCGAACGGCTGGTCCGAGACATCCGATCGACGGAGTCGAACGACCTAGTGGTGACGGTCCACGTCGTCGCTCCGCGGGAGGGGCACGAAGAAATCGCACGCCGCCTCGAGATGCTGGAGACCGAGGACCGCTCGAGGATCGAACTCCTTCCGCGCCTCCGCACGATCCTCCACCCGTCGGACCTCTTGGAGACGGAGGACGTCGCGCCGGGCTTCGGGCTCGACGGACAGGTCGATCTCGTCCTCGTTCCCAATCTCTTCGGGACCAACACCTCGATCAACCGGCGAACGCAGGGAAGACGAACCGGCTCGTTCGACCCGCTGCTCGACGACGCGACGCACGAATCCAACAGCGAGGACGGCGGCGGCCGGAAGAACGTCTCGCGGCAGTTCCTCCCCATGGGCGGCGACACGCTGCTCGAAGGATGGAGCTCGCTCCAGGTGTGGCGCAAGAGCTGGAGCCGGGTCGGCGAGGATGATCGCGACCAGGTCGACTTCTTCTCCCTCCAGGTGCGGTTCACCGACAGCGTCGACCTGTTCTCTCGCCTCCACGACTGGGGGCACTGGGTGGTGACCCTCGACCCCTACGTGGGGCGGGAGCAGATCGAGGCCAGCGAGAAGCGCCCCGACGTCATCACGGTCCAGCCGAAGGTCGGCAAGAACGGCCGCTACACGCTGGTGGTGTCCTCCAGCACCGGTCGCGTCTTCGTCGTCGAGCGTCTCCGCCGGAGGATCCGGCACGACCTCCCGACCACCGACGAGGCGACTGCCCGCCGCGTCGCCGAGTCGATCTACGACACCAGTCGACAGTTCGCACCCGGCGTCGTCCTCCGCGCGCTGGGCCTCGGACGAACGACGCAGGAGATCCTGGGGCTCGTGGTCGCGAGGACCATCGTCGAGGAACACCGAGCGCGTCGCTCCGACGACGTTCTGGATGCCTGGCTGTCTCTCGACGAGCTCACCCACTGGTTCGGTGGAGCCCACCGGCCACGGGCCGACATGCTGCGCGTCCTGGGCCGGCGAGACGACGGCGGCCGCCTCCGACTGCGGTTCCAGATCCTCGAGGCCAAGTTCCGCGAGCGAGAGGACCTCGGCCGCGGAGAAGCGCAGCTAGCGCGCACCGAACAGGTCCTGCGCCCCGCGCTGACGCCGCCCGACGACGAGGCGTCGATCCACTTTGCCGACGCGGACATCTGGAGGCGCGAATTGCTCGCGGCAATCGAGCAGTGCTCCGCGCGGTACGCAGACGCTGCCCGCGACGGGGAGGAGGGACATGAGCGGAGCACGACCCTGCTCGACGACGATATTCGCGACGCGATCCTGACCGGTCGTTACGCGGTCGACGAGATGGAGACCATCCTGTGCACGGTCGCGGCCGGGGAAGTGGGGCTGCAGGAGAGCTGCGAACGCTCTCCCAGCGGCGAGCACGTCTGGTTCCGCGTCGGGACGACCGGCCTCCAGCGGGTCCTCCGCAGCTTCGGGGCGACCACGAGGTCGACAGTCGACGGCCCTGAGCCCGAGGCCGAAACCGACCGTCCGGTCGAGACGGTCGGCGACCCCACACTGAGCGAAGTCGAGCTGGCGCCCCGCCGACCAGAGCTGACGGCCGAAGACGGCCGCGGGAATCCGAAGCCTCCCACGACAGTCTCCAGCCGAGAGGATCACGGGAAGGATGACGAGGGACCACCGCCCATCGAGGGCCACCTAGGAGCGCCGGAACTAGAGCGCCGCTACCAGAGCGTGCTCGACTGCTTCGCTCGCTTCGACATCCGGGTCACACGCCCGAACCAATACGCGCCCGAAGAGGGCCCGGCGTTCTACGAGGTCCGCGTCACGCCCGAGAGGAGCGTGAAACTCGAGCGCGTGCTCGGGCTCGACCGCGAGCTGCACCTCGCACTCGCTCTCCCCGAACATCTCCGGATCCGCAGCTTCGTCGACCGCGGGGCCGTCGTGTTCCAGATACCGAAGGAGGACGCGGAGCGCTACTTCGTGAGCACGCGCGATCTGTGGCCGCGGGCGGGCTTCCCCCGCAGCGAGGCGGACGGACTCCGAGTCCCGCTGGGCGAAGATGCTCGCGGCGAGGTTGTCTGGCTCGACTTCGGCGACGACAGCCCTCACCTGCTGATCGGTGGGACGACGGGCAGCGGCAAGTCGGTCGCCCTGGAGGGGATCCTCCAGGGCCTCTGCCACCAACACGAGGCCGACGACCTGCGACTCCTGCTGATCGACCCCAAGGGCACCGAACTCCTGGGGTTCGAAGACACCGAGCACGTCGAGGGGGACATCGGCTGCGACTCCGAGGACGCGATCGAACTGCTCGAGAAGGAGGTCGCAGAGATGGAGCGGCGGTACCGCTGCTTCAAGGAGCTGAAGCGCGAGAGGGACCTCAGGGTCCGTAGCCTCCGGGAATTCAACGAGGTCGTCGACCCGGCGGAGCGCCTGCCCTGGCACGTCGTCGTGCTCGATGAGTACGCTGACCTGACCGCGGACAAGGAAGACCGCCGCAAGATCGAGGCACTGCTGCAGCGCCTCACCCAGAAGGCTCGCGCCGCCGGCATCCACGTGATCGTCGCGACGCAGAAGCCCTCGGCAGAGATCCTGTCGACCGCGATCCGCTCGAACCTGCCCGCCCAGCTCGCGCTGCGCGTCAAGACCGCGCAGGACAGCCGTATCGTCATGGACGAGACCGGCGCGGAGGCGCTGGCCGGCAAGGGCGACGCGTTCTTCAAGACGACGAAGGGAGTCGTTCGCGTGCAGACGGCGCAGTTCCAGGCGTGACGGCGACCCGAGTCAGCGAACCTCGAGTCGCTGTCGCACGACGTTTGCGACGCTTCGCGCCGTCTCGCCTGGATCTTCGTGTTCCCAGACGCGGAGGCCGACCCAATCGATGCCGCGTAGCCGCTGAATCGTGTCCTGGTCGCGCGCTCGGTTGGCGTCGATCTTCGCCATCCACCAATCCCGGTTCGCGCGCGGCGTCGTCCCGTGGAGTGGGCAACCGTGCCAGAAGCAGCCGTCGACGAACACCGCGACCCGAGCCCCTGTGAACACGAGGTCGGCCCGCCGCCGACGGTCGATGGGCAACGGATGGTCGACGCGATACCGCAGCCCCATCGCGTGCAGCAGCCGCCGCAGCGCCATCTCGCAGCCGGTGTCGCGCCGCCGCGTCCGCAGCATGCGCTGGCGGGCGTCCTCCGAACTGGCGGCTGGCGTGATGCGACTGCGACTAGGCGGCATCTGTCGGATACACTCGCGAGCGCTCCGGGGCTCCACGGTCAGGCCCCCGGACCCGATCGAAGCTCGAACATCCGAGGGCGGGGATGCCGAAGTCTAGTCGGAACGATCGCCTCGGCGACGCCGGGGAGCGAGACGCGCGGCGGCTGCTGCGCGCACGCGCTTGGCCACGCCCGGGATCCGACGCTGCGATCCGTGTGGTCGACCTGTTCGCCGGCGCGGGCGGCATGTCGCTCGGCGCGTTCCTGGCGGCGCATCGACTCGGACGCCCGCTGGAGATCCCGCTGGCGGTGGAGTTCGACGACGCGATCGCCGCCATCTACCGGCGCAACCTCGGCCGCTTCATGCCCGCGGGGGCGCCGGGTGTGGTGTCGGCCCCCGTGGAGTCGGTGTTCGACGGCTCGCTCGGGACTCCCGCCACGACTACCGAACGCCTGCACGAGATCGGGATCGGCCGCATCGACCTTCTCGTCGGTGGTCCGCCGTGCCAGGGGAACTCGGACCTGAACAACCACACCCGTCGCCACGACGGGCGCAACCGGCTCTACGAACGGATGGCGCGGGCCGCCGAGATCCTCCGGCCGCGCGCGGTATTGATCGAGAACGTCCCGCCGGTCGTCCACGACCGCGGCGGCATCGTCGACCGCGCCGAGCGCGCGCTGCTCGAGCAGGGCTACACGGTCGCCCACGCCGTGGCGCAGCTCGAGCGCCTCGGCGCCCCGCAGCGCCGCCGCCGACACCTGCTCGTCGCGCTGGAGGGCGTGAGCACGGAGCGACTCGACGCGCTCGTCGAGGAGATCGAGACCGGCTTCCTGGTCAAACCACGGAGCGTCCGCTGGGCGATCCAGGATCTGCTCGGGCGGTCGGAACCACCCGGCTCGGGCGGCTTCGACGCCGCTGCCGAACCGAGCCCCGACAACCTGCGTCGCCTGCGCTGGTTCGATCGGCACCCGGGCTGCATGGTGCTGCCGGACAGCCAGCGCCCCCCCTGTCATCGCGACGGCAGCCACTCCTACAAGACCATCTACGGCCGGCTCGCCTGGGACGAGCCGGCGCAGACGATCACGACCGGATACGGCTCGATGGGCCAGGGTCGCTACGTGCACCCCGAGGAGTCTCGGACCATCACGCCGCACGAAGCCGCGCGCCTGCAGACATTCCCCGACTTCTTCCGCTTCGACGGCACCGCGCGGCGCACGGTCTGGGCCAAGGCGATCGGAAACGCCGTGCCTCCGCTGCCGTGGAGCGAGGTCGTGGGTTCTCTCCTGCGCGTTCTCGAGTCGGTGGAGGACGACGCAACGGCCGCGCATCGCCTTGGCCGTTCGCCCGCGCCGCTGCCGACACCTCGAGGGCGCGACGTGCCCGCAGTCCGCGGTGCCCTACCGCCCGGACGAACCGGCCGAAGGCACCGCCCGGCAACCCGGGTACCTGGGCCGCGGAGCGATCGCGGGTAGATCCGTTCGGGCGGTGAACCGCCCGAACACTGGTCCGACGCCTGGGCTCGTCTCCGCACTCCCGATCCGCGCCGAGGCGGCAGGTCGGCTCTTACGACGAGAGCGCTGGCGACGCGAAGCCCGGTAACTGTTCCCGCAACCACGTCTGGACGCCCCCCGTGGAGGTCGATCACGATGTGACCGGGAGGCCGTGCACGCTGCGGCTGCAGTCGAAGTAGCGAGGACGGCACCGGCCCGTCTGCCGGACGGCAGCTCGCATGGTCGGCACTCCTGCCGGTGCGCTCAGCGGCCGCTGAGGAGCTCTTCGACCACCGTGTCGATCGCGCGCTGCGCCTGCTCGGCACGCTGCTGCATCGCGAGGTGCTCCTGCCACGCTCGCGGCGTCAGCGACGCGACCTGCGAGGCGGGGGTGGTGGACACGGCACGAAGCACGTGCCGCAGGTAGAGCAGCGGGCTGACGCCGTGCTCACGACAGGACTGGACCAGGCTCAGCAGGACCAGGGAAGCCCGGGTGCCCTCCTCCGATCCGAAGAACTGGCTGTTCGCCGGCAGTGAAGCTGGTGGTCGGACCGCGGCCACTCTGTACTCGCTGACGGTCGGCTGCTGGGAGCTGAAGATCGATCCCTTCACGTACCTGAAGGACGTGCTTCAGCGACTCGGGTCGACGCCGAGCTCCCGCATCGGCGAGCTCACTCCGCGCGGCTGGTTGGCGGCGCGCCAGGGCTGAGTGCAGCGCCCGCATCTGCGCGGCGACCGCCGGGTCGGCTGCCGGGAACTCGTCGGACGGCGACGTCGATCCGGTCAGCCGCTCGGGCGCACGAACGGAAGCTCGTCCACGCGACCGCGACGGCGCCCGGAACGAGCACCGGTGGCAGTTGGCCGACTCCGCCTCGTCGACGATCGCGCTGCCGAACGGCGGCTGAAGGAACCCTGCGCCGTTCGAGGATGCCGAGTTGTCCGGGGTGCGCGCGACCCGCTCGGTCCAGCCGCGTGCCGAGCGCGACAGGCACTCACTGGCGGACGTCCGTGTTCAGATGGGCTCTACCGGACGCTTACAATGAAGACTCCCTGCGCCCCGAGGCGGAGATCGTCGCATGTCACCGTCCGATGGCCGCCGCTGCGTGCTGCACCCAGATCGCTCCGAGACCCTGACGCTCGTCACCGAGCATCTGCCGAGCCCTCTCCATGAATGCGTGCGACTTCGCCACTCCGCCGAGACCCATGTGGGCCAGCGCCAAGGCTGCGAGTCCGGCGACTCGAGTGTCGCCGTTGTCGTACAGGAGCTCGAGCGCCGCCTCGTGCACCTCGAGGATCGAGGAAGCACCCTGCGGGTCGGCAAGCCCCAGTCTCGCGAGCCCCAAGGCCAACTGCGCATCGATCGTCTTCGGGTTCATGCGCAGCGCCGTCTCCGCGGCCCGCATCGCCAACCGCAACTCGTCCTCCGACGCCTTCGGGTGCTCGACACGCGACAGGGCCGCCTCCGCCAGGAACTGGGGGTCGTCGCCACGCAATCTGGCCAGGTCCAGCAGATCCGCACGCTCACCGTCGGACAGCAGTGGCTCCATCGCCAGGGACTCAAGCACCGCATCGAGGAACAGCCGCTGCTCGAACTCCGTTGCGACCCGCTGGCATCGCTGACTGCACCTGTCCCGCAGCCGGTCGAGGGCCGCCGCCACCGCCAACGGTTCCGTCGGAGAACGTAGGCGCAGCCACTGCGCGGCCTGCTGGATGCGGTCACCTCCCTGCAACAGTGCTTCCTTTCCCAGCGCCTGGGCCCGCTGCGCCGCAGCGTCCCACTGTCGCAGCTCCCGCATGCGTTCGGTCTGGGCCAAGCTGTCGAGGACGTAGGTATTTCCCCGAGTGGGCGCCACGAGGATGCGATCGCCGGTCGCGTCGAACCAAGCTCGCGAGAGGCCACTCGCCGGCAGCCGCATGACCGCCAGTCCCGACTCCGCCGTGACGAGCGACACCACACCAGTGAAGTCCATGCACAGGATCTGTGCCCCGTCGGGTGAGAAGCTCAGCGCACGTGGTTGGTCTTTGTCCGCCATTCCGCGGACTTCGGTCTCGGCTCCGCTTTGCAGGTCCCATACGTGAATCACGTCGTCGAACGTCAAGGCAGCGGCTCGACGCCATCGGGAGTCCACTCCGAAGCACCTCGACCAATAGCCCTCAGCCGAGCCCAGAGTCTGCAGGGTCTTGCCGTCGAGCACGTCGAAAACAGTGATTCTCCCCCGAAATCCAGCCAGGACCCGATCTCCGTTCGAGTTGAGAAACAGCTGTTCGTTCTCGGACAGCTCCAGATCTGTGAGGCGACCGACCAAAGTCCCGCGGGCGGTCTCGTACACACAAACTCCTCCGGTTCGCTCGCCGCGATCGTCAGCCCAATCGCTGGTGTACCAGAGCGCAACCCGAGATAGGTCGCCACTGAGTCGAACTGATGGACGTCCTCCGCGCAACGCTTCGGGCACGTCGCCTCCCGGCCAATGGAGCCGCCGGAGCGGGTACCCAGTCTGGGTATCCAGGACCAGGGCGCCTTCCCATGCGGACCCTACGGCCACGCTGCCGCCATCAGCGCTCGTGACGACGAAGGAGTACCTCCCCGGAAGCCCGAGGAGCCGGCTGGTCGAGAGATTGCGGCCGGACCGTGCATCCCAAACCGCCAGACTGTTCCGCCAACCTCGCTCCGACTTGACGTCCTCCGTGACGCCGAAGACCAGGTGCCCGTCACGGCTGAATGCGAGATCAGCGTTGCTATCGATGCTCGGCCCTTCGAGACGAGTCGAGCTTCCCGCCCTCTCGATGTCCCATGAACGCAGTCCGTCTTCCCCAAGAGAGATCAGGCGATGCTCGGACGAATCATGAGTCAGAGACGTGACCAATCCTGTGTGCGCGAGCAGGGTGGCGCTGAGCGTGCCTTGAACCGCGTTCCAGATACGAATCGTGCCATCACCGTACCCAACAGCGACCTCGTCCGTCCCGGCTAGGAAGGCGATTCCGTATGCGCTTCCATTGCCGGCATCGAGCTCCCAACACTCAGAGGTGTGGACGTCCCAGATTCTCGCGAGGAAATCTCCCGCCCACCCGGCTGAGGATCGGAAGTCGATGGTCAGAAGCAGCGAGCGATCGGGAATGAAGCTCATCCGATCGATTCGCAGTGACTGTGCAAGCGTGCTCAGCAATAATCCCGAAGGGAGTTCGTGTACACGGATCCCATCATCGTCCTCGATTGCCACCATGGAACCGTCAGTGGCCCAGGTGATTGCATGTCCCTTGCTTTGCAAGTCACCTACGGGCTCCAGGTCGGTGGAATGCAGGATGCTGCATCGTTCACCCGTCGTCATGCACGCCAGGAATCGTCCATTCGGACTCGCCTCGAGACTGTAGACGTGCCCGGCAGTCGTCTGGACGACTTCACCGGCCTGCAGGTCAATCCGGTGCAGGTGGCCGTTTCGGGTCGCGACAACGCAAGACGACGAATCGGGAGCAAACACCAAATCTTGCACGTCCGCCAGATCGACCTTTCGAACCAGGACGCCGGACTCGGCATCGAAATGGTCGAGCCGCTGACCCGGTCCACCCCACGCCATCAGCATGCTCGAGTCCGGACTGAACAGAGCTCGTCCGTGGGTCAGGGCCAGTGCACGATAGGCCTGGATCTCCAACCCGCGATCGGTATCCCACAGCGTTGGAGGGCCTTCCTCCAGCACGCCACGCCTGCACCATAGACGCCTCCCGTCGGGCGACACGACGGCGACCGGATCATCCAACGCAGGGTCTTGCGATTCGCCGCCGACGCGCTCCTGGGGCACGGTGAACACCGGCCGCAGCTCGGGGCCGCTCCGCAGTACGATCGACTGATCGAAGTTGAGGACGTACACGCCACCGCCTGGCTTCGCGACGAGATCGACCGCACCGGCCGTTGGAAGATGCCATTGGCTGTCGTCACTGGCAGCGCGCAGGTAGCGTCTCTCCCATCCGGCGAACCCGTCGGGCAGTCTCTCCAAGCTCGCTCGCAGCGAGTCGCTGTTGCCCCTCGCCAGCGCGGCGTGCCCCGCGGTGATCCCCGAGACGTAGGCCAGCTCAGTCGCGCGGTCCCGCTCCCGCACGGCCTCGTGCCGAGCTGTCTCCGCCACCGCAGCGGCCTCCCGTTCTGCATCGGCACTTCTCTCTGCTTCGATACGCAGCGCCCGTTGCCCCAGCAGACCCCACGTCGTCCCGGCGATCCCCAGCAGCAGGGTAGCGAGCACCGCGGCCGCCGTCAGCACCTGCTTGCGATGCCGCTTCACGAACTTCCGCGCGCGGTATCCGACTCCCGGCGGCGCGGCCTCCACGGCCACCCCGCCCAGATGCCGCCGGAGGTCGTCCGCCAGTGCCGCGGCGGTCGGGTAGCGCCGCATCCGCTGTTTCTCCAGACACCGCATCACGATCCAGTCAAGGTCGCCCTGTAGCGAAAGGCCCAGCTTCTTCGGATCGACTCTGCGCAGCGCTGCCACGATCGACAGGCGACCCGTCCCGGTCGTCACGCGCGTGCTCGGCTTGGGCGGCTCCACCTCGCGGATGATCCGTTGCAACTCCAGGTACCCGGCCCGCAGCAACTCCTCCGGCGTGAACGGCGGACTCCCCGTCATCAGCTCGTACAGCAACACTCCCAGCGAGTACACGTCCGTCCGCGTGTCGACGTCGAGCCCGCTCAGCTCCGCCTGCTCCGGACTCATGTACGCCGGCGTTCCGAGGAACGCGCGGTGCTCCGTGAACAGCGTCTTCTCCGTCAGCCGGTGGTCGGTCGCCTTCGCCAGACCGAAGTCGATCACCTTCGGCACCGGCTCGCCGTCGTGCAGCGTCACCAGGATGTTCCCCGGCTTCAGATCCCGGTGGATCACTCCCTTGTGGTGCGCGTGCTGCACCGCGTGGCACACCGGGAGGAACAATTCCACTCGCTCGTCGAGCGTCAGCTGGTTGGTGTCGCAGTACTCCGTGATCGGCACGCCCTTGATCAACTCCATCACGAAGTACGGTCGCCCGCTCTCGGTGGCGCCGGCATCGAACACCCGTGCGATGTTTGGGTGGTCCATCATCGCCAGCGCCTGACGCTCTGCCTCGAACCGCGCGATCACCTGGCGCGTGTCCATGCCCAGCTTGATCACCTTCAGCGCCACCCGACGCTTCACCGGCGTCTCCTGGTCGGCCAGGAACACCACCCCGAACCCGCCCTCGCCGATCACCTGCAGCAGCTTGTAGGGACCGACGCGCGTGCCAGGGCCTTCGCCCAGCGGGGTCGCCGGCCCGAGCCCCGGCGAATCCCCCGCGTCGCCCAGCGTGGGGCTGGCCAGGAAGCGCTCGTCCGTGGCCGCCGCCAACATCGTCGCCAGCCGTCGACGCAGGTCCGAATCGGCACCGCATTCGTGGTCCAGGTACGCGCCACGCACACTCGGTGGCAGATCGATCGCCACATCGAAGATTCGCCGCAGGTCGGCTTCCCGTGGATCCATGGTTCGTCCGGTGCGGTTCAATCGTCGCTCGACTCGATGGCGTCCTTCAGCCAGCCCCGGGCGTAGGCCCAGGACCGTTTCACCGTTGGCGCCGAGATTCCCAGATTCGCCGCCGTCTCCTCGATGGAGAGGCCGGCGAAGTAGCGCAGCCGCACCACGGCGGCGGCTTGGGCATCCACTCGCTCCAGGCGCAGGATCGCCTCGTCGAGGATCAGGAATCCCGCACTTTGCTCCGGCGAACGCAGATCCGGCAGACCGGCCAACTCCAGGGCAGCCCGCCGGGCGGAAGGCCCGCCGCGCTTGTGGGCAGCGCGGGCGCGCGCATGGTCGATCAGCAGCCGTCGCATCGCCGATACCGCGACCGCGAAGAAGTGAGAGCGGCTCTCCCAACCGGCGCCGCTCGGGCCCGTGAGCTTCAGCCACGCTTCGTGCACGAGCGCCGTCGCCGACAGGGTGTGGCCTGCGCGTTCATCCTGGAGTTGGCGTGCTGCCGCATTGCGCAGATGGCCATAGACCTGGTTCCAGAGTTGCTCCGTCGTCAGACCGCCGTTCGCCGCCTCGCACGAGGCATCACCGGGTGACGGCGGTTGCTGAGAGGGCTCGCTGCTCACGGCCGGAATCGTAGCCAGGAGCCCGTCCTCAACGACACCGCCCGCCGCTGGCCGCACGCTGGTCGCCGGCCGCCGCCCGTCTCCGTCGTGCGCGTCGCATGCGCGGGGGCACGGCACGACCTGCCCCGGTCCTTCGGCCGCGAGTCGGTGTCGTGCCCACGAGGCCCATGCCTCAGATCGGCCCCACCTGGATCACTCCGTCGCCCAGGTCCACTACGACGCTGAGGTGCTCGATCTCGAACCACTCGCGGAACATCCTGTGGCTCGCGGTGGACGAAGCTCGGAATCCAGACCTCCTGACCTACCCGGTCGTGGGATGACCGTCAGCAGCCGGTTGACGACGTTGTCGGCAGAGCCGTAAGTCGTTTTAAGGTCGCGAGTCGTGGCGATCCGAGGGTCGGTGCCGTGGAGGCGCGGTCGCGGGTGGAGGCGCGCGGATGGGGGCGAACCCAATCCTGTCCGGTTTTCTGGGCGGGCAGACGAGGATGTGGCATGGCTTCCACGACGGGGCAGGTCGCGCTCTTCTCCGCGGAGGAGATGTCGGGCTTGGCGGAGGGGGTCGTTGCCATCAACGACCGCTGCCGGATCGAGACCAGGGACGGCCACCGCGTGGGGGTGTGGCTCTCGGATTGAGTCAGGAGCGGTGCTGACGCCAAGCGGTGGGGCGTGAGCTGCGAGCGGGTGCAAGATCTTGTTTAAAAAGAACTTGTACGAGACGACGCCCTCCCTATCGGATGCAGGATGCAAACCAAGCGTCCTGGGAGGGGCGCCGTCGAAGACCTGATCGTCATCGCGGTGCCGGCTGCGTGCAAGCGCATGGTGAGTTCGATCGAGGCGCTGTGCGCGGCGGTCGCAGCGCGTGCCGCGAGTGGCGCGGCAAGCCGTGAGGCGGTGGACTACGCGGTCGCGGAGATCATGGTCGCGGAGTTGACCGCGGCGGTGGAGCGGGACGCGCACGCGGTCATGCTGAGCGCGCTGGAGGTGGACGCGCCGCGGGTCGAGATCGACGGCGAGGTGCACACGCGGGTCGGGTACGGCAACGGCAGGTACAGATCGCTCGCGGGGGCCATCGAAGTCCCGCGTGCGCTGTACCGCCCGCTCGGCGCGGGCAACGCACCGACCGTGGACGCGATCAGCCTGCGTGCTGGGGCCATCGGCGACGGTTGGCTACCGCAGACGGCCCGGGCGATGGCTCATGATCTGCAGAAGGCACCATCGCGGGACGGTGAGCAGACCGGCAAGGAGAGCGGCCGGCTTCCGTACTCTCGCGCGAGCTTCGAGCGCGTGCCGCACGAGGTCGGAGCCCTGTACCTCCGGCACCAGGTCAACATCGAGGACGCCATCGTGCGCAGTCTCGAGATCCCCGCTGAGGCCCGCGCGATCTCGGTCTCGCTGGACCGGGCGAGTGTGCCGATGGAGGAACCCATCCCGCAGCCGCCCGGTCGGCCTAGGAAGAACGCGCCGAGGATCAAGCGCGTCCTCCACATGGCGTACTGCGGCACCGTCACGCTGCACGATGGCGATGGGCGAGCGCTGTACTCGATGCGCTTCGGACAGATTCCCTGCATCGACCCGCAGGACGTGTGCAACGCCATGGCGAACGTGGTGTACCGGCTGCGCGAGAGGCAGCCCGCGCTGCGAGTTCAGCTACTCGCTGATGGGGCGCACGAGATGTGGAACCTGCTCAAGTCGAGCTTCCCCGAGAACCTCTTCGGACCGCGTCATCTGATGATCGACTTCTGGCACGTCCTCGAGAAGCTGTCTGCGGCAGCCGAGGCGATTCACGATTCCGGAGGCAAGGCTGTCGTCGCGGGCTGGCGCCGACTCCTCGAGCTCAGGAAGGACGCCGCCATGCAGATTCTCGCCGAGCTCGAAGCGTCCTGGTGCGAGCCGGTCGACGACGACGTGGTCACGGACGGCCTCGTCCATGACGCCATCACCTACCTCACGAATCACGCGCACCGCATGAACTACGCCGGTGCCCGCGCGAAAGGGCTGCCGATCGGTAGTGGAATCGTCGAGGCCACCTGCAAGAGCCTCATCGGCGCGCGCCTGAAGCGCGCCGGATCACGATGGAAGCAGGATACCGGCGACCACGTCATCAAGCTCCGCGCGCTCGCGCTCAGCGATCAGTGGGACGCCGCCATGACGCGGCTCCTGGCTACCCAGAGAACTCCCGTCCGCGCGCTCGTGGCATGAAACGAGCTAACTCACTCAATGCAGGATCCACACCCGGTGATCCTGGAACGGCTGGGTCTCGAGCTACACCCCGAGAAGACGCGGCGAGTGGATCTATACGACGGCAAAGAGGGCTTCGACTTCCTCGGCTGCCACCTGCACAAGCGCATGAGCAGTCCGATCTGGGAGCGCGAGCGGCGCCGCTTGTACTTCCGGCATCGTTGGCCGAGCGCGCGCTCGATGCATAGGCTTCGGCAGAAGGTGAGGGAGCTGACGCCGAGGGGGCGGTGCCACGCGGATCTCCGCGAGGTGATCGCCGACCTCAACAAGGTGCTGATCGGCTGGGGCAACTACTTCCGCACGGGGAACGCGGAGAAGCGTTTCAATCGGGCCGACACCTACGTGTGGCGGTGACTCAACGCGCTGCGGGTGCAGCGCAAGGGTCGTCACCTGCGCGCGGGCGAGGCCGAACGCTGGGATCGCGCGTACTTCCATTCCTTCGGGCTGCACCGCCTGCGAGGCGCCGTCCGCTACCGGGAGTCTACGTAATGCCGCTCAGCCAAGAGGCCATCGGTAAGCCGTGTGTGGGAAATCCGAATGCACGGTTTGAACGGGGGTCTAAGGCAATGCCGTTAAGCCGCCATGTAGCTCGTGACCCGGGCAGGATTGCGTTCAGCCCGCGCAACGTGACAGAGTCGCGAATGGAGGCTGCTGCGAAGGGTCGCGTAGCGAGCTATTTACGCGCTCTGACAGCGTCGCGCTCGTGACCCACATTGGACCATCCACGCCACAAGGCTGATGTGCACGGTTGACGCAGTGGATTAGGAAAAGTGGGTGCGCTATTGTTGTTCGGGTAGTGAACGATCCGAACGAAACAGCGCAACCCACTGAATTCCGCAAGGGAATCCACGTGAATGGCACAGAAATCGACGGCCAAATTCAAGGCCAAAGTTCGCGTACCGCAGCCGTTTTCGGCGTCCTGGCGGAGATTCTTGCAAGCGTCGGCGACCCCACGCTTCGGCATCGTTCGCGTGACTTCACGCGGACCGGGCCGCTGAAGCCAGCGCTCCTCACGACGCTGCTCCTTTACATGGTCGGTGACGGCAATCGCCGCGGCTACCGCCACCTTCTCGACGCGTTCTGGGACGAATGTGCGTCTCAGGGCCTCGAGCTGCCGACAGAGCAGCCTGTCACCGCAGCCGCGTTCTGCCAAGCGCGTGGGAAGCTGCCCGCCGAGCTGCTGAGGCGCGTCCTTCATGGCGTCGCCGCGAAGGCAGAGTTCAGATTCCCAGGCGCAACGCGGTGGAACGGCCGCCGAGTGTTCGCTGTAGACGGCTGCAAGGTCAACCTGCAACGCAGCGACGAGCTCAACGCCGCATTCGGCAAGCCCACCGGCGGCCACGTCCCGCAAGCCACCGTGAGCGCACTCGTCAACGTCATCACCAAGATGCCGGCTGATGTTGTGGTTGACCGATACGGCGTGGACGAGCGACAGCTACTCGTCGATCACCTGGAAGTTCTCCAGCCTGGTGATCTGCTCGTACTCGACCGCGGCTACCCATCGCACGAGATGATCCGTCTCCTGAGCGACAGCGGTCTCGACTTCCTGGTCCGTATCCCGGCGGAACAGACCTTCGACGCGATTGCTGACTTCCGAGCGAGTGGCCGAGACGACTACCGCGTTGTGATCCCGCCGGCGAGCGACCGGCGCTGCGGCGCTGAGCCGATCGAACTCCGTGCTGTCAAGCTGGTCAACAGCCACGGAGAGAAGTCGTTCTACCTCACGTCGCTGCGGCGGGCGCACTTCAGCCGCGCCCAGATCGCTGAGCTGTACCGGCTCCGCTGGCAAGCCGAGGAGTTCTTCAAGTTGGAGAAGTCCGTCTACTTCGACCAGCGTCAGTTCCACGCAAAGTCCGCACTCGGCGTCCGCCAGGAGATCCTCGCGCAAGCCATCTACGTCGTCATCGCTCGCTTCCTGCTCGCGGAAGCAGCCCGATACGTGGGCGCGAGACACGACGACCTGTCGATCAAGAGCTCTGTACCCCTTCGTTGCAATAGAACCGCCTCCTCCGAGAGGCCATTCAATTTTTCGCCAAAGCGAGCGATCGATTCGATTGGGGTGATGGCCTGCGGACGGAGCTCACCGCTGGTGATCCGCAGCAACACTTATCTCGTGCAAGTGAAAGAGCCTGACATCCGTGCCGTTGCGAAGTTACCACAACAACGAACAACACGGAGCAGGCTCCAGTGCGATTGTCACGCCAAGAAGTCCGGAAGTCAAGTGTCGGGATCCCGGAGATCCGCTTTGAGGATCAGCACTGACGTCGTTCTCCGGCCTTGGTCATACTGCAGGCTCTCGTCAACGGCATGGGGCTGCGGGCTCGTCTCCAAGAGTGTGTCCGGCATCTGTCGAAGTCAGCGAGCTACTCGGCCAGCACCTTTCTTCTGATCCTGGTAACGCACTCGTTTCTGGGTTGGCGACGCCTTCGTGATATCGACTACTACCGGGGTGACCCACTTCTCAAGCGTTTCCTCGGACTCGAACGCATCCCTGACGTCTCCACGCTATCGCGTCGACTCGTCCAGATGGACGAACGGGTGGTCGAGGGCCTTCGCACGCTCCAAAGGAACTTGGTCATCGACAGAATACTCGATTCCTGTTCATCCCGCATCACCATGGACTTCGACGGCTCTGTCATCAGCACCAAGAGCCGTCGAACACAGGGCACTGCAGTCGGCTACAACAAGAAGAAGGGGCAGCGCAGCTACTATCCGCTATTTGCGACCATCGCACAGACGGGCGGTCTTCGATGTGTTGCATCGTGCTGGGAACGTCCACGACTCCAACGGGGCGCTGGACTTCATTCGGTCGTGTTTCGCGACGCTCCTCGCGCGAGGCTTTCGCGGCCGATTGGAGGCGCGGCTCGACGGCGCCCACTTCAGCGAGGCGACGTGCGCGTGGCTGCGCGACGAGGGCATCGAGTTTTCAGTCAGCGTGCCGTTTGAGCGCTTCCCAGAGCTGAAGTCGCTGATCCAGCAGCGAGCGCGCTGGCGGAGCATCGACGAAGAGTGGGCTTGGTTCGAGTGCGACTGGAAGCCGCAGAAGTGGAGTCGCGGCATGCGGTGCCTCGTCTACCGACGTCGGGTCAAGACTCCCCGGAAGGGCCCGATTCAGCTGGACCTCTTCGAGCCGATCGAGCGACATAACGAGTACAAGGTGGTAATGACGAACAAGCGCGGCACTCCGGGCACCGTGCTTCACTTCCACAACGGTCGAGGTTCGCAGGAGGGGATCTTCGCCGAGCTGAAGTCCCACGGCTCGCTGGACTACATCCCGACTCGCCGCGAGATCGGAAACCGCGTCTACATGCTCGCGTGCGTCCTGGCCCACACGCTCGGCCGCGAGATGCAGATGCGGGCGACCCCGCCGAGCCGAAAGACGGGACGTACTCGTCCCTGCCTATGGGTGCTCGAGCGCCTCGACACCTTGCGCAGGGCTGTCATTCAGCGCGCAGGACGACTGACTCGGCCGCAAGGACGGCTGACCTTGACGATGTCGACCGACGATGCGCTTGCCGCCGACTTCCAGCGCCTGCTCGCTCCTTGGCAGAATCAAGCGGCCTAACGCGTCAGCCCGCCTCGCGCGCGGGTTTTGCAACGTTGGGGTTGTACTTGCGCTCGCCGCATATCTGACACGGCTCTGTCTCGATGACCCAGAGCGGGCGGTCCAGTACCTTCCCCAGCTACTGGAGCGTATCGCCAGAACCCGTGACAAGCGGCGTCCCAGACGTTCGTGCCCAAGACGTTCTTTCAAGCCTGGCCCGCGTTGGGGCCCCAAAGGGCGACGTGGAGCTTAATGGCATTGGGGTCTAAGGTGGGGGGCGTCGAACAACCTTCTTCTTCCTCCTCACCTGAGATCCACCAATGGACATCGTCGAGCGCATCACTGTCGAGCCGGACAAGCGCGGGGGGAAGCCCTGCGTTCGCGGCATGCGCATCGCCGTGGTCGATGTGCTCGACTACCTCGCCTCCGGCATGACCCACCAGGAGATCCTGGCCGACTTCCCGGAGCTGACCGAGGAGGACATCCTGGCTTGCCTCAAGTTCGCCGCGGATCGTGAGCGCCGCCTGGCGAGGCTGCCGGCGTGAAGCTCCTGTTCGACCAGAACCTCTCCCGCCGGCTGGTCGCCGCGCTGGCGGATGTCTTTCCGGATTCGAGCCACGTCGCTCTGCTGGGGATGGACCGGTCCAGCGACACCTCGATATGGGAGCACGCCAAGAGCGGCGGCTATACGATCGTCACCGCTATACGATTGTCATCAAGGACGTCGACTTCCTTCACCGGAGCACCGCGTTCGGACACCCCCCGAAGGTCGTGTGGATCGCGCGCGGGAACTGCCCGACGGCAGCGATCGAGGCGCTGCTGCGCGACGTCCGGTCCCGTCTCGAGGAGTTCGTGGCCGACCGGGAAACTGCGTTCCTCGTGGTCGACTGAATCAGGCATCGTCGGCGGCAGATAGCACACCGAGGAAAGCGGTCTGCGGGATCTCTGCGTGGTCGACGCGCTGGCCCGCTCGCCCGCCCTCCAGGCGCTGCGCGAGCGGCCGGAGTTCCACGGGGGTCCTGCATCGCATGCGCGGAGCCGCTCCGGATCGCAGGTGACGTCGGCTGAACTCGCCGGCGTGGCGCTCGCCCGAGTCCGTGCCGCCGCTATGCCGGCCTTGTTGGCGACCCGTTCCGCCTGCAGCAGCTTCGGCATGATCGCGGGTGCGGTCTGGCGCTCCGCGCAGCCGCGCGGGCGCCAACCGCGACGCGGCGTTGCGCTCGTTGCGAGGACATCGGCCCACTCGTGAGGAGTCAGAGCACGGGGAGCCTCGATCGCGGCGACGCGACAGACACGCGGCTTGAGTTCGTGGCGCGCAGCTTCGAGCGTGGACGTCCAGGTGGGGCCGGACTACCACACCCGACGCCGGCTGCCCCACTGGCTGCACCCTGGCCGCGAGGTCAGCCCACCGCGCCGGCTGACGAGGACGAGGGAGTCGGAGGGCCGCACAGGAGCGACGACGTCGGGGAACGGGTAGCGCCCGACCCGCGCGAGCAAGAGCAGCCCGTGTTGATATGAACTTCAGGAGGGATCCGTGTCCGACGCATCGATGTCGTGCAGCATGTCACCGCAATTGTCGAAGGTAGTGGACAGAGCGCGAAGCGAACCCGAAGGACGGTGCCGTGGGTGTGGATGGAGTCACCAAGGAGCAATACAGGCGGGACCTCGAGAGCAACCTCTCCGAGCGGCACGAGCGGCTGAAGTCGAATCGATAGCGGCATCGGGCGATCCGGCGTGTCCCCAGTCCCGGCGATGCCGGCCCGAGGCGAAGCGCAAGACGGCGCCGATCGGGACTCGGCGTTCGAAGACCAACTGGTCCAGGACGCCGTCCGCGAGGCGATCGGTCGCACGCAGGACGGCGACGGGCTGGTTGTCGAGGTGCACCGTGGCGGCGAGCAGCTCGGGCTGCGGGCGCGCGTCGACCGCTGACGGAACGCGGATCGACCCCCGGCCGGACACCCGGCCTGACGGGGAATGCGCGGTGCGTCACCAGCGCATCGGGCGGCCGCGCAGCTCGTCCCAGAGCACGAACGGGAAGATGCTCATCAGGAACAGGCTGGAGTAGGGACCGCGCAGCGGCAGCACCGCGGCCAACCGGCGTTGTTCGTCGTGCGTGCTGGCGAAGCAGAGCGCGAGCCCGAGTTCCGACACCAGCAGCAGACCCAGCATCAGGGCCACGCTCTCCGCGCCGCCGCCCCACCCGGCCTCGAGGTGCAGCAACATGAAAGGCAGACCGATCACGACGAGCAGCGGCGTCACGACGTAGTCGAGGAAGTAGCACGCGAGGAGCCATGCGAGCACGCGGGCGGAGAGCAGCGAGGGGCAGTCGAGAACGCGCCGCGCGAACTTGCGCAACACCTGCAGCGAGCCACGCGTCCACCGATAGCGCTGGTTGAGCAGCGCGCTCATCGACACCGGGGCCCGGGTGAAAGACACCGCACCCGGCTCGTAGACGACACTCTCCCCGAGCGACAGCACCGCCAGGGACAGGTCGAAGTCCTCGGCGAACGTGTCACCTTCCATGGGGCCCGCGTCGGGCGAGGGAGGCTTCGTTCCGAACTCGGCGGCGACGCGATCGAGGACGCTCCGACGATAGAGTCCGATCGGCCCGGCGACGACCAGCACGCTGCCGGTCCAGCTCTGGGCGGACCGCATCGTGCCGTTGCAGGTCAAATACTCCAAGGATTGCAGCCAGTTCAGCACGCTGGTCCGGTTGCGCACACGGACGTAGCCGGCGACGGCACCCGCCCCGCGCGCCTCGAGGGTGTCGTGGAGCCGGCGCAGCGCTGCCGGGTGGAGGTGCGAATCGGCGTCCACGAACAGCACGAGCTCACCGGTCGCGTTTCGCAGCGCGAGGTTGAGGGCGCTCCACTTGCCGCCGTTCCGCTTCGTGTGCACATCGATGCGCACGTGCCCGTGGCGTCCCGCATATCCTCGGGCAATCTCGAGGGTCCGGTCGGTCGAGCCATCGTCGACGAACACGACTTCGACGTCCGGGTAGTCCAGCGCGAGCATCGAGCGGAACGCCTGGTCGAGCGTGTCCTGTTCGTTGAACGCCGGCATCAGGATCGACACGCGCGGCCGCCGGATCCCGTGCGGATCACCGACGGGTTGGGAGACGTGCCGCAGGGCGTTCTCGAACATCGCGAGGACCAGCATGACGACCCACCGTGCGAGCTGGAGCAGGGTCATGAGCAGCAGCAGGGATGCGAGGGTCCGCCGCGCGACACCGCCGGTGTGCGCTGACGAGATGTCGAGGATGCTGCGGATCGTCAGGACCCCGAGCGTCGCTGTCGCGACGGCGGCCATGGCGTAGAGCACGGTTTCGACGAAGACCCGCGCGTGTCGGGGACGCGGGACTGCAACGCGGACGGGATCGGCGGCGGTCATGTCGTGGCGCGGAGTGAGCCGGACCCGCCGTTGCGCTGTGGCGGACCGCCGAGCGCGGCGGCCCCGCGGCTCTGCAGGACCGGCACGAGGAACCCGCCGGCCGGGACCGCCGCACGATGGCCCACGCGGGCACGCACTCGGGGCCGGACCAGGGCCGCGCCGCCGACACGCAGGAACAGCGCGAGTCCGACGAGGAGCGCACCGAGCAGGAAGGTCGGATCGCTCCACAGCGGCGGCGCCCAGTCCAGCCGGACCCCGACCCTCGGCGCCTGCAACAGCCCGGCGAACACCGCCCGGCCGGGGGCGCAGGCGAACTCGGCGATCGCCACTCCGGCCTCGCCACCGACTGGCTCCGCGCCGAGGAACGTGCCGACGAAGCGGGGCTCGTCGAAGCCCTCGCCGTCGGCGCGCAGCCACGCCGAGCCCCGGTCGGCGAGACGGTCCGCGTCCGCGCTCGCGACCCGGATGCGGGCGCGGACTGCCTGCGGATCTCCGAACGCGAGGATGGGCTCACCGTCCCGGGCCGACCCGGGCGACGGATGGGCGTAGAGGACGTGGCCGCCGAGCGGTGCGGCGACGAGCAGGTCGCGCCGCCCGTGCTCGAGCCGGGCCTCGAGCGCCGCGATCTCCAGCTCCTGCCGCCGGATTCCCGCGACCCGCTGGGCGTCCATCCGCCCCGCGGTGTCCGCCTCGATCGCGGCGGCGAGTCCGGTGCGTCGCGCCGTCACGTCGCGCAGCTCCCCGACGATCTGCTCGAGCTCGCGCGCGACCGCCGCGCGATGCCGCTCGAGCGCCTGCGTCAGCGCGTCGATGCCCAGCGTGAGCTCGACCCGTAGTTGCTCCTGGCGCTGGCGCTCGTGCCGCAGCCGGTCGGAGTCCGCGGCCAGCGTCTCGACGTCGCGGGCGACCTGGCGCGCGGCGAGGGGCGCGACGAGCTGGCGGCGCTCCAGGTCCGCCTGGCTCGCAGCGACCTCGGCGGCGAAGGCCCGCTCGACGTCGAGCCGGGCGAGCTGCCCGTCGATGCGCTCCAGCTCCGTCTCGACGTCGTTCAGGCGCGTTCGCTGTGCGAGCAGCTCGATCCGCACCTGCGGCTCGGTGAACCCCAACGCCGCCTCGACGCTGTGCCGCCGCTGGACGAGCGCGCGTTCCTCGGCATCGAGCCGGGCGAGCTCGCGCGCGAGCTTCGGATCGACGTCGAGCGCCCGCTCCCGCAGCTCCGCGAGCCCGTGGCGTGCGGCCGCGAGCTCGCAGGCGATCGCATCGAGTTCGGCTGCCTTCGCCGGCGACTCGAATCGGACCAGCGTCTCGCCGGCCGCAATGCCGCCGCGCAGGTCGGCGGCGAGCACCGGCCGGGCCTGGTCGGGCCGCGCGCGGACGACCAGCACGTCGCGGAGCTGCAGCGCGCCGTCGCGGATCGCGAAGACGTGGAAGCAGAGGCCCACGGCCAGCAGCAGCGCGCCGGTCAGGGCGGCGGTGAACGACAGCAGCCGACGAGCGGGTGCGCTGCCGGTCGCGGTTGCGTTGGCCGCGCTACGGCGGCGCTGCCAGACGGTCGCGGCGAACGCGACGCAGGCGATCACGAGGCAGGACGCGCCGATCGCGATCGTGAGCAGGACGCTGGAGGAGGGGTTCATCGCCGGCGCCTTGGCGCGTCGCATGGCGTCCGCCCGCCGAGGGACGCGGGGGCGAGTTGCGGCGCGCACAGTCGTTCGTTGTTGTGCGGAGCCAGCAGTGGCGCCGACGATCCGGGAAGGATTCCGGGGTGCGGTTCCGGCGGAGGTCGCCGCACCGCAACGAATGGGGCCTCCGCCGAACGCTCGTGGCGGCGGTCCGCACGGCGGGGTGTTGGTATACCCGCAGGCCTCGCCCGCGGACCGCCGGCTCCCACCCGCGGTGCCCGCCCGCTCCGGTCATCGTCTCGGAGCGGCGCGCGGCGATCCGCGCCACGATGCCGACCCAGTGGTCCGATTCAGAGGTTCGGGGCATTCCTCGCCGGCCCTTCGGGCCGTTCGCGGCGTTGCTGCTCCTAGGGATATCTCATCGGATATCCCTGCGTCGCAGCGCCTTGCGCACGACCCGCATGACTCGCCGATGAATGCCCCGAACCTCTGAATCACACCACTAGCGGGACGCCGGCCGGTTCCGCCAGGCGATGAAGCGAACGCCGTGATCCCCGCGAGGGACGAAGCGGCCGAGGTCCACGCCGCACGGCGCGCCGGCGCCGCGCAAGCGGAGCAGCGCGCTTTCGACGTCGGACTCGGCGACCGCGACCAGCAATCCGCCGGACGTCTCGGCCTCGAAGGTGACGGCCGCGACGTCCTCGTCCATGTCGGTCTCGACGTATCCAGCGGCGGCTCCGAGACGTGTGCCCGCGCGTCGCCCTCCGCCCACACCGCCCCGCACGGACGAGCTCCGCCGTACCGTCGAACACGGGCAGGACGCGCGCGTCGATCTCGAGCGAGAGGTTCGCTGCGTCGGCCATCTCGCGGCCATGGTCGGCAAGACGGAAGCCGGTGACGTCCGTCGCCGCACGCGCGTCGATGTCCGTCAGCGCGCGAGCTGCGCCGAGGTCGAGCAGCGTCGCCATCTGCTCCATCGCGCGGAGCATCGAGGGCTTCTGTCGGCCCACCGGCCCGAGCGATGGGGCTGTGCCCCGGGGTGGGGCGAGCGGCGGGAGTTCGGCCGGCCGGTCGAGCCGGGTCAGCACCCTGACGATCGTGCGCGGATCGGTGATGAACCCGCGAAGCCGGTCGCTGCACCCGCAGGCGAGCAGCCTCCGCAGGAGGCTACAGCAATGCGGTCTGCGGCCAGGTGAGCAGGCGACGGCGGGCTGTCCTCGTCGTCACCGGCTCGATAGGCTGCGCCGCCCGACCGCTCGCATTCCGCGACGCGGGCTGGACCAGCGATCCGCACGCATGTCCGCTGCCGAACCGTTGCCCCGTACCGCCGGCGATATCGTGCTGCGCCGCCTCGCTCCCGCGGACGTCGCCGCGTTCCAGGAGTATCGCCGCGACCCGGAGCTGGCTCGCTACCAGGGCTGGTCGGCCATGTCGGACGACGAGGCCCGCGCCTTCCTCGACGAGATGAGCGCGATCGCGCTTCTGCGGCCCGGTACGTGGACGCAGCTCGGCATCGCCGATCGCGTCGACCTCGCCCTCCTCGGCGACATCGGGTTGTTCGTCGCCGAGAACGGGCGCCGCGCGGAGATCGGCTTCACGCTTCGGCGTCGTTCTCAGGGTCGTGGCATCGCCACCACCGCAGTGCGCGCCGCCCTCGACCTGCTCTTCGAGCTGACGGACGTCGAGGAGGTGATCGGGACGGTCGATGCGCGCAACACCGCGTCGATCCGCCTGCTCGAACGGGTGGGCATGCGCAGGTCGGAGTCGCGCACCGCTGTCCACGGAGGTGCGTCGTGCACCGAGCTCGTCTTCGTCGCTGCGAGGCGTGCTGCTCGGTGATCCGGCCCGAGCACCAGTGGCAGCGCCTTCACGTCGTGGAGGAAGCCCGCCGACGACAGTGCCTTCACTCCGGGCTGGCGGCCGTCCAGGTCGATGGCCTTGATGTGGAACACGCTGCCGGAGCGCCGCACCGCGCGGACCGGGAGCCTCGCGCCGCCCGGAGCCACCGCGACCACCTCGAGCACCGAGCCGTCGCGCGTGATCGCCCTCACAGAGGTTCCCTCGCGCTCGTCGGCGACGATCTTCACCGCGATCGGCTCATCCCGCGCGTGGCCTTCACGCCGATCACGTGCCTGTCGCCCGGCGTCCTTGGCGCGTCGAGTTCGTACGCGGTGCGGTGCGCGCCCACGGCACGGACGGCCAGCGTGCTGCCCTCGGGATGGATCGCGCATACGCGCCACCGCTGCGCCTCCGCCGAGGACCCGGTCTCCTGCGGGATCGCCGTCACGTGTGTGGCGACTCCGACGACGTGCGCCTCGGCCTCGACCGTCCCGGCACCGAACGCGATCCCCTGCAGCCTGCCCGGCGCGGCCGCGGCGCCCGGTGCATTGGCGTCGATCGAGCGTGCGGCGGCAGCGCGGACCCGGCACTGCGCGAGCCACGGGAGCGGCTGCGCCGCGCGGCGCAATGACCGCGATCAGTCGACGGGTGGGCCGTCCCGCGGTGGCTCGCGCGACATGATCTCGACGAGCCGGTCCGCGACCTGCGTCTCGGTCGCCGGCCAGCCGACCAATGCGTCCGCACGGGTCAGGCAGCCGCGCAGCACGCGCACCTTCGACGGGTGGTGCACGACCAGCAGTACCGGGATCTCCGGGCGCCGGAGCTTCAGCCGCGCACACCAGTCGTAGCGCCGCTCCTGGCCGACCGGGATGTCGAGCACGACGACCGACGCGTCGATCGCCGACGGATTGGGTGCCTCGCCGGGCGCCGAATCGTGCATGTCGAGTCCCACGGCCTTCGACGCGCGACGCAGGATCTCGGTGACCCCGGGATCGGACACGAACGACAGCACCGTGCCGACGTTCGGACCGCTGACGATCCCGGTCCGCCAGCGCTCGCAGATCCCGACCGCGACCCCACGCGTGCACAGCAGGGTGAGGTCGATGTCGGCGAGACCGTCCGACGTGAGTCGCACCCGGTGTCCGAGCCACGGCTCGCGGTCGGCGACCGCCATCGCGGTGTCGTCCTGCACGTCCTCGCCCAGCAGGCGGACGTGGACCCGGCCGTCGGTGCGCGAGGCGAGCATGCGACCGACGACCTCGGCGGTGCGCTCGCTGAAGGCGCGCAGCGCGTCCGCCACGCGCTGCGGCGAGCGCTCGCTGTCCACGGGCATCGTCAGCCGCACGAGCGCCGCGGCACCCTGGTCGCCGACCAGCAGGTACAGGCGGCCGGGGAGCCCCTCGATCGTCAGGCGCGACACCGCGGCCGCGTTGGTGATGCGGCTCGGCGCCTGGTTCGCGTCCACCTCGAGGGTCTGCGACTGCGCGATGTGGCTCTTCAGCACCGCGCGCACGACGACGTCCTGGGCGACCGCCTCCGCGAGGGTGCGGAGCGGACCGCGCGCCGTCATCGCGTTGACCGACGACGGAGGCCCCGCGGTCCCGTCGTCCGTGGCGACGGGCGGTGTCCCTCCGGCGGCGCGATCCGGCGTGTCCATGGCGATCCCGCCACGGCTATCGGCCGGTCGGCTCGGCGGACCTGAGCGCCGCGGTGTCGTCCCGATGCCGTGGCGCTCCCCGGCGTCCGGTCACGCGTGCAGCTTCACGGTGTCGAGCTGACCCTTCAGCCGCGCCATCACGTTGGTGTGGATCTGGCAGACGCGCGATTCGGTGAGCTCCATGATCTCGCCGATCTCGCGCATGGTCAGACCCTCGTAGTAATACATGATGACGATCAGTCGCTCGCGCTTGGTCAGATTGCGCGTCATCACGTCGAACAGGTCGCGCTGATCGCTGGTCCGCGCCGGATCGATCGAGTTCTTGTCGGCGAGGATCTCGACCTTCTCCATCTCCTTGTCGTCGTCCCCGTCGTCCCACTTCTCGGACAGGGAGAACATGGCGCGGGCGTTGGCCTCGCGTTCGGTCTGCTGCAGCTCCTCGGGTGACAGCCCCATTGCCTGGGCGAGCTCGAAGTGGTTCGGCTGGCGCCCGAGCTTGCCCTCGAGCTCGCGCAGCGAGCGCTCCAGCCGGTGAGCCTTCAGTCGCACGAGGCGCGGCACCCAGTCCTGCGAACGCAGCTCGTCGAGGATCGAGCCGCGGATGCGCGTCGTGCAGTAGGTCTTGAACTTGATGCCGCGGTCGAGGTCGAAGCCGTCGATGGCATCGAGCAGGCCGAACACGCCGGCGCTCTGCAGGTCGTCGAGCTCGATCGAGCGCGGCAGTGTCTGCAGCAGCCGCTCGGCGATCATCCGGACCAGCGGCAGGTAGTTCTCGAGCAGGATGTCGCGCAGGTTCTGGTCGCCGGTGTTCTTGTAGGTCCGCCACACCGGCTCGAGCTCCGAGTCGGGCGCGAGCTGGCCGCGCGGGGTGCGCTCGCTGACGACTTCGCGTACGGGTGTCGGCTCCATAGGAGCCTGCTCGGAGCGCACGGGGCGCAGGCCCTGATTGGGCTGGCGGGGTCCGGTGGGGGCGACGTCGTTCACGGAGGGATTCTGGCGGGAACGAGCTGCGGAAAGCCTTGCCATGTCGGGTCTCGGTCGAGAGCGAGAGGGGCTCGCGAAGGGAGCAGCCTGGCCTCGCGGACCGACCTGACGCGCACCGTGGACCCGGCCCCCGATCGAGTCGTCGAGGCGCCGTCGCCGACGCGCGGGTTCCCGGTCGCGATCGTCCGGGCGCGTGGCGGGCCCGCCCCTGGATCCACGGGGCGAGGCGGCGTCTCGAGGCTTCGTTCGGGAACCGGCTGCCGTGACGGGCCGCGCGCGCCGACCCGGGCGAACCGGTGGGCGGGGCGGACCGTGTCAGGCCCTTGGCTTTGCGTCGCCGCCTTTCGGCGGGTTTGCCATTTCGCGAAGCTCGGCGGAGAAAGAGCGGGCGTCGCCAGCGACGACCGAGCAGGGAATCGGCAGGGACCCCGGAGAGCTTGAGGGGATTCTGGAAAAATGTCGACAGCGCCTCCGCCCCGCCCTGGCGGACTGACGCAAACCCGTAGAGGGACTCGGATTCCTTCGCCAGCTCTATCGGCTTCCGGCGGTGGAGACTGGAGTGGATCCGGGTGTGGAGAACCGGCCGGTCAGCGGCTGCGGCGCGCCCGGCCGGCTCGAGGGGACCTCGGCTGGACGGGACCTCAGCTGAACTGGATCAGCGACTCGCAGTGCTGGTCCCGCAAGACCCTGCGCCCGCCGAGGAACGCCAGCTCGACCAGGAAGAAGCAGCCCGCCACGGTCGCGCCGAGGCCCTGGACCAGGACCGTGCAGGCCTTGGCCGTGCCGCCGGTCGCCAGCAGATCGTCGACGATCGCGACCCGCTGGCCGCGCTCGACGCCGTCCTCGTGCATCTCCATGACGTCGCGGCCGTACTCGAGGTCGTATTCGACCGAGGTCGTCCGCCACGGCAGCTTGTTCGGCTTGCGCGCCGGCGTGAAGCCGATGCCGAGCTTCGTCGCGATCGGCACGCCGAAGATGAACCCGCGCGACTCGATGCCGACGATCCGGTCGGCCTTCTGCTCCGCGACCAGCTCGGCCATCCGATCGATCGCGTAGCGCAGCGCGCCGCCGTCGGCGAGCAGCGGCGTGATGTCCTTGAACACGATCCCCGGCTTCGGGAAGTCCGGGACGTCGCGGATGAACGAGTAGAGGTCCATGGCGCGGATGATAGTCGGCGCCGGTCGGGGTTCCGCGCGCCGTCCCGCGTCACATGCGATCGGGCGCCGCCACGCCGATCAGGCCGAGCGCCGTCCGCAGCAGCTGTCGCGCGGCGGCGACGAGCGCGGTGCGCGCGCGCTGCACGTCCGGCTCGGCGCGCAGCACGTGATGGTCGCGCAGGTAGGCGTGGATGTCGCCGGCCAGCCGGATCGTCAGCGCGGTCACGAGGCTCGGCTCGGACTGCTCCGCCGCGCGCTGCACGGTGTCGCCGAACTCCAACATGGTCAGCAGCACCTGCTCCGCATCCGCGAGCAGCGCGTAGTCGACGCCGTCGCACAACGCGGCGCCCGCGTCCGGATCGACGTCGAGCTTGCGCAGGATGCCGGCGAGGCGCGCGACCGCGTATTGGACGTACGGCCCGGTCTCGCCGTCGAAGTTCAGCATCTGCTCCCAGTCGAACTTGACGTCCTTGATCCGGGAGTTCTTCAGGTCGTTGAAGACGATCGCCGACACCCCGACCTGCTCCGCGACCTCGTCGGGATCGTCGAGGTCCGGATTCTTCTCGGCGATGATGCGCCGCACGTTCGCGACCGCCTCGTCGAGCACCTCGTCGAGGAAGATCGCGTTGCCGCCCCGCGACGCGAACTTCTCCCATTTGCCGGTCTCCTCGTTGCGTGCGAGGATCAGGCCGAACGGGACGTGCTCGATCTTGTCGGCGAGCGGCTCGCCCATGCGCTTCAGCACGCCCCTCAGCTGCTCGAAGTGCAGCTTCTGCTCGGCGCCGACGATGTAGAGGATCCGGCTCGGCCGGAACGTCGCCTCGCGGTAGAAGGCCGCCGCGAGATCGCGCGTGTGGTAGAGCGTCGCGCCGTCGCTCTTGCGCAGGATGCAGGGCACCTTGATGCCGAGCGCGTCCAGCTTGACGACCTCGGCGCCGTCGTCGACCTCGAGCACTCCGGCCGCCGCGACCCGCTGCATCGCGGCCTCCATCCGGTCCTCGTAGAACGACTCGCCGGTGAAGTGGTCGAACGTCACGCCGAGGCGGTCGTACGGTCCCTGGAACGCCTTCAGCGACTCGTCGCGCAGGAACTGCCACATCCGGCGCTCCTCGTTGTCGGCGCCCGACTCGAGCGCGCGGAAGTGCGCCGCGGCCTCGTCGTCGAGCTCCGGGTGCGCCTTCGCCTCGTCGCCGTAGCGGCGGTAGAGGTCGAACATGTGGCGCATCGGCGACCGGTGCAGCTCCGCTTCGTCACCGAACCGCATCCATGCGGTCATCATCTTGGCGAACGGCATGCCCCAGTCGCCGAGATGGTTGACGCCTTCGACGCGATTGCCGAGGTGCCGGTGGATCCGGCCGAGCGCGGCGCCGATCACCGTCGAGCGCAGGTGGCCCATGTGGAACGGCTTCGCGATGTTCGGCGACGAGAAGTCGATGACGATCGCGGGGGAGCCGGCGGCCGGCGGGGTCGGGGCGAAGGGCGACTCGCTGCGGAGCACGCCGGCGACCGCCATCCGCGCGAGTGCCGCGCGGTGGAAGCGGAAGTTGACGAATGGGCCGGCGGCGCTCGCCGACTCGATCGTGTCGTCGGCCACGAACCGCGCGGCGAGCTCGGCGGCGAGCTGCGGTGGCGCCACGCCACGCAGCTTCGCGAGCGCGAAGCAGCCGAGCGCGATGTCGCCGTGCTCGCGGTTCTTCGGCGGCTGCAGCAGCAATGCCTGCTGCTCGGCGGCGTCGAGCTCCAATGCCGCGACGACGCGCTCGCGGACCTGTGCGCGCAGATCGGTCAAGACCAGTTCTCCCAACGTTCGTAGGCCGTGGCGAGCCGTTCCTGCACGTCGCGCTCGCGCGCCTGCAGGGAGCGCAGCCGCTCCGCGTCCCGGTAGTTCTCTTCGCGCGCCATGTCGGCGCGCAGCACTTCGAGCTGTTCCTCCAGCCCGATGATCTCCTCCTCGAGCTGCTGGAAGCGCACGGGATTGCGGATCGCCTGCGGCTTCCCGGCGGTGGCGGGCTCGACCCGGCTCGCCGCCGCGCGCTCCTCCTCCAGCCGGCGCTGCTCGCGCGCGCGCTCCTTCGCCGCCTGCTCGGCGGCGCGCGCAGCCTGCCGCTCCTCGGCGATCCGGCGCATGCACTCCTCCAGGCCGCCGTCGAAGGTCCTGAGCCGCCGGTCCTCGAGGTACAGCACGCGGTCGCAGACGTTCGCGAGCAGCTCGCGGTCGTGCGTGATCAGCAGCACGCAGCCGGGGAAGGCGCGCAGCGCCTGCTCGAGACCCTCGCGGCCGTCGACGTCCAGGTGGTTGGTCGGCTCGTCGAGCAGCAGCACGTCGTGGTGCGAGCGCGTCAGCCGCGCGAGGCTCAGCCGCTGCTTCTCGCCGCCGGACAGCCCGTCGACCTGCGCCTCGACCTCGTCGCCCGTGAACAGGAACAGTGCGAGGTGGTCGCGGAGCTGCTTCTCGGTCGCCTCGAGATCGACCGCCCGCAGCGCCTCGAGCACGGTGACGCCGTGCGGCAGATCGGTGACCTCCTGGCTGAACTGCCCGACGCGCAGCCCGTGCGCGAAGCGGATCACGCCGCCGTCGGCGCGGCGCGATCCCGCGATCGTCTGCAGCAGTGTCGTCTTCCCGCAGCCATTGCGGCCGACCAATGCGACGGTGTCGCCGAAGTCGATGCGGAACGCGCCGTCCTCGAGCAGCACGCGGCTGCCGATCCGGATCCGCAGACCCTCGGCCTCGACCATCGTCTGCCCCCGCAGCCCCTTCGCACGGTCGCCGAACTGCAGGCGCAGCTGCGCGCGCGGGCCCTTCGGGCGCGACACGATCTCGAGCCTCGCGAGCTTCTTGAGCCGGCCCTTCGCCTGCCGCGACATGCGGCTGCCCATGTTGCGGCGGACGTAATCGAGCTCCTTCTCGATGAACGCCTGCTGGTTCTTGAACGCGCGTGCCTCGGCGAGCAGTCGCTCGTCCTTCTGCTTGCGCCACGCGGTCCAGTTGCCGCGGAACGACACCGTCACGCCGTCGGTTACCTCGACGATCCGCTTCGCGACGGCGTCGAGGAAGCGCCGGTCGTGGCTGACGGTCACGACCGCGCCCGGGTAGCGCTGCACGAAGTCCTCGACGAACGCGATGCCGTCGAGGTCGAGGTGGTTGGTCGGCTCGTCGAGGATCAGCAGGTCGGCCGGCGCCGTCATCAGCGACGCGAGCAGGGTGCGCGAGGTCTCGCCGCCCGACAGCACCGCGACGTCCTTGTCGACGTCGGCGCCGCGGAAGCCGATGCCGTCGAGCACGCGCTCGCACAGATGGTCGCGGTCGTAGCCGCCGCCCGCCTCGAACGCGCCCTGCAGCTCGCCGTAGTCGCGCAGGAGCCGCTCGTCGTCGGGCCGCTCGGCGAGCCGCCGCTCGAGCTCCGCGACCTGGGCGCCGAGCTCGTCGAAGCTGCCGTCGCCGCGCTGCACCAGCTCGCGCACGGTCGTGCCGGGCTCGAACTCGGGGATCTGCTCCGCGTAGGCGATCCGCAGGTTCTTGCGGAGGCTGCGCGTGCCGCCGTCCGGCTCGTCGACGCCCGCCAGGATCCGGATCAGCGTCGTCTTGCCCGAGCCGTTGTCGCCGACCACGCCGATCCGCTCGCCTTCGTCGACGCGCAGCGTCGCGCCGGTCAGGACGTCCTGGTCGCCGAAGCGGCGTACGATCTCGTGCAGGGTGGCGAGCGTCACGGCGGAGCGCGGTTCCGGCCGGGCGCTCCGGCCGAACGAGGGGCGGGGATGGTATCCGCTCGCGCGCCGCCGTGCGACCGGCGGGCGCGCCGGTCACCGCACGCGGAACTCGATCGCGCGGTCGTCGCCGGCCCCGGCGACGTACTCGACCAGGAACACCGCGCCGGGCTTCGCGCGCCGGTCCAGGATCCGCAGCAGCGTCTCGGCGCTGTCGATCGGCACGCCGTCGATCGCCGTCAGGGCGTCGCCGACCGCGAAGCCGAGGCGGTCGAGGGGTTCCGGCAGCGCGCGGATGCGGAGGCCGCGCCAGGCACCGCCGCCGTGGCGTCGCCCGGTCGCGCGCTCGACGAGCGTGCCGTCGGCGAGCCCGGCGCGGGCGACCGCGACGAGCTGATCGCGGTCGTCGCCCGCGTGCAGCTCGACGAGCCCCTCCGAGATGCGGCGGATCGGTGGGAACAGCGCGTGGTCGACGGCCGCGAACCACGCGCGCACGGCCTCGGGGTCGGCGTCGCGCGGCACCGCGCCGGTCGCCGGCGGGGCGACGGTCGCGACGAAGTCGATGGCCGCCTCGCGCAGCGCGGCATCGCCGGAATCGAGCAGCGTCGGGAATGCGTGGCGCGTCCGCTCCAGACACTCGACGCCGAACTCGGGGCGCAGCTCGCTGCAGCGCGCCAGGAACCACAGCGCCTGGCGGCGGTCGATCGCGTCGTCCAGGTCGAGCATCGCGAGGAACGGCAGCGGATCGAGCGCATGGCTGTACTCGCCCGGCTTCGGCGGCCGCTCCCCGGCCGGGCCGACCTTCAGCTCGCGCCAGGCGGCGAGGTCGCCCTCATTGCGCTCGGGCAGCCATGCCGCGAGGCAGGGGATGGCGCGCTGGAATGCCTCCTCCCGCAGGCTGCGCACCGGCTCGCCCGGGATGTGCTCGACGAGCAGCAATCCGTATTGCGGATCCGGGCAGAACGTCGCCGCATAGAAGGCCACGGCCCGGTCCGGCGCGTGGCGGCTCTCGCGCAGCACGAGCGACAGATAGCCCCAGTCGTAGCGCACCTGCCGGAATGCCTCGAACTCGCGCCGCCAGTCCGGATCGTCGACCACCTCGAAGCCGCCGTCCTCGAGGTGTCGCTTCGCCGCCGGCGCCCGCTGCGCGATCGCGTACATCGGCCGCAGGTGCGCGTACATCTCCTCGGGCGGCACCAGGTTGGCCTGCGGCGAGCGGAACGGCAGCCGCCAGTCGCGCGGCTCGGCCTCCTGCGCGGGTACCGGGCGCGCGGCGAGCGAGGCGAGGGCGAGGGCGGCGGCGGTCGGGAGGATGCGCATGGCGGTGGTCTCGGGGCACCCCTGGGAAACCCGCCACGATAGTCGTCCCCCCGGTCGGGGTCACGGCGGCACCGCCGCGCCGCGACCCACCGCGCCGTGGCAGCCCCGCCGTACGGACCGCGGGACAGTTCCAGATACCGGGCATCGCGTTCCGACAGGGAAAGCGCTTGCATGATGGCAGCGCGCAGTGCCGACTCTTCCACCGGAGTCCATCGATGAAGAACAGCCGTCGTATCGGGATCGCTCTCGCCTTCTCCTCCGCCGTGTTCCTGACGACCTCCTGCGCCGGCCCCGAGCGGGCGACGCGGGTGCGCACGGACGACACCGCCGAGGGCGCCAACGCCCGCTACGAGCAGAAGGAGCGCGAGGCGCGCTCCGGCTCGCAGGACGAGGGTGTCCGCGACGAGTCGGAGGACGATGGCTCCAGGTCGCGTCCCTCGCCGCGCGACGCTCCACCGATCGAAGAGCCACCACCACAACCGCGCGTCGAGCCGCAGCCCCGGGTCGAACCGCAGCCGCGCGTCGAGCCGGCACCGGGCCCCGTGGTGCGCTCGGGGCCGTCGACCTGGGAGGACGTCGTCGACGCGTTCGCCGACGAGCTGATCGCGAACACGCGCGACCTGCGGGGTGCCATCGCGATCTTCCCGACCCTGTACTGGGGCCCGTCCACGCGGCTGTGGTCGGTGCCGGACCTCGGTGAGGAGATCGCCGAGGAGCTCGCGACGCGGCTGCAGTCCGCCGGCCGCCGCGTGCTGGTCGGCGACTCGCTGCTCGAGGCGATCCATCGCTCGAATCGCGGCCTCGGCTCGATCCGCGACGAGGCGACGGCGATCGACATGGGCCGTCGGCTGTCGGGCCTGTTCTTCGTCGGTGCGGCGGTGACCGGCGGCTTCGAGGTCGACGAGCGCAACGGGCTGACTGGCGACCGGCGCATCGACTTCTCGCTGCGCGCGACCGGCTTCGGCGATGGCGGACGGCTCGCACGGGCCCGGCACCGCTTCGAGGGCGCGCGCAACGTCGCGCCGCTGCTCGACGACCTGCGCAAGCCGGGCAACTGGCGCATCGGGGACGCGGCCGATCCGTTCGAGCCGACCGTCGATCGCGAGTTCGACGTGCTGGCGACGATGGCGCTCGCGCGGATCCTCGACCGCCAGCCCGAGCTGGTGATCGACCGCCGCGCGGTCGTGCTGCCGCTCGAGGTGCCGGCGACCGCCGCAGCCGCGCGCGAGCTCGCGAAGTGGCAGGACGCGTTCCAGACCGCGCTCGAAGGCGCCGAGCGCGCCGCGCAGAACGCCGGCGAGGCCGACCCGCTGCAGTTCGCGCTCGACCACCGGCTGACGGTGCTCGGCCGCGACTACGCGACCGGCGCCGAGGCGCTCGTCGACTACCGTTCGCGCCGCGCCGACGTGTTCGGCACCCGCGCCGGGGCGCTGTCGTCCGACCTCAGCGACGTCATGGGCGAGACCCTGAAGCTGATCTCCGGCGGCCGCGTCGAGCTGGTCGCGAACGACGATCGCCTCGTCGCGCTCAGCCTCGTCAAGGCCGACATGCTCGAGTTCCAGGTCGAGGGCAGCATCGAGTCGTCGTCGATCGGCACCGTCAACGCGCGCGCCGCCGACGTCGTCGTGCGCTCGTCGCTGCGCCCGCGCATCGAGGACTTCGTGCTGACGGTCCGCGTGTTCGATCTCGCCAACCCGAACCGCAGCGCGACCGAGATGGTCCCGCTCGAGCCGTGGATGATCGAGCCGGTGCGCAGGATCCTGGGTGGTTGACAAGCCTGTCCCGCCCCGCCTGCGGCGCGGCGGGAGCTCCGTCCGTTTCAGCCGGGTCGGCGCGCACGTCGAAGAGACGTGGGGCGGGCCGATCCGGCTGCAGTCCTGATCACGATCCCCCTGAGAGACATCCGACCACGATGAAGCGTCATCCTCTGCACGCGTTCTTCCTCGCCTGCCTCACGTTCGCAGCCTGCGCCGGTCCGCAGGCGCGCATCATGGACGACAACGAGGACGACCTCGTCGGCGGTGATCGCGCCGGCTCGGCGACCTACGACCGCCTCGTCAAGGGCGCCGTCCAGGAGCTGCTCGAGAAGTACACCGATCAGGTGCTCGCCGGCAGCCAGCCGGGCGGGCTGAACGTCGCGTTCGCCGGCATCGAGAACGCGACGCGCGAGGAGCTCGGCGAATGGCGCGACGAGCTCAACGAGATCATCGACACGTCGATCAACGACTTCCGTGGCTTCTCGACCGTCAGTCAGCGCTACGTCCGCGCGGCGCTCAACGAGACCGGCCTGACGACCGAGGACCTGTTCATCCCGGCCAAGCGGCGCGAGTTCTTCCGTGTGCTCGAGATCCAGGCCGGCAATCCGGTGAAGGCGATCGTCTGGGCGAGGCTGACCGGCGGTAGCCAGCAGCAGGGCCAGACGCGCCAGCAGCGCTACCGCCTGACGCTCGACATGGTCGACTCGGAGACCGGCAAGAACCTCAAGGCCGACGCCGAGGTTCGCAAGGAATACAACCGCTGAGCGGCGGACGGCCGGCTGCGCGTCTCTGAACCCCGGCTCGCGCCGCCACCGGGGGCGAGCCCACAGGAACCCCGAGAATCATGCTCCGGAACCCTGGTCGAAACGCAGTCCGCGGGGCCCTGCTCGCCGTCGTCGTGTCGTGGTCCGCCGGCTGCGCTGCGACCGACGAGATGATCGAGGCGCGGCAGGTCTACTCGGCGGGCGACTACGTCCGTGCCAATCAGCTCGTGGAGGAGCTCGTCGCCGACGGGGGCTCCGACGCGCACGTCTACCAGCTCGAGCAGGGCATGACCGAGCTCGCGCTGGGTGACCCCGACGCGGCGATCTCGTGCTGGCGCGCCGCCCGCGACAAGTTCGACGAGCTCGCGGGCGAGGGCTTCGGTGAGACGGTCGCCGCGTGGATGTCCGACGACACCGAGCTCGACTACGAAGGCTCGACCTACGAGCGTGTGCTCGTGCGTGCGCTGCTGGCCGCAGCCGAGCTGGTCGCGCCGGATCGCATGTTCGGCGACGACGCCGTCGCCTACGCGAACCAGATCCTGGACGAGCACATCCGGATCACGGAGCAGCTCCGCGAGGGGCGCGACGACCTGGGTGGCAAGTCGCTGGTGGCGCCGTCGGCGGCCTTCAAATACGTCGCGTTCGGCAGCTACGTCGTCGCGATCGTGCGCGAGGCCGACCCGATCAACCGCGACGAGGCGCGTTTCCAGATGCGCAAGGTCGTCGAACTCGAGCCCGACCGCACCTGGCTACAGCAGGAGCTGCAGCGGCTCGAACGCGGCCCCGTCACGCAGCCCGGCAAGGGCGTGGTGCACGTGCTCGGCCTCGTCGGCCGCGGTCCGTACCGCGTGGAGCAGCAGGTCGAGGCGAGCCAGGCGGCCCTGGCGTTGGCCGGCATCATCGTCGCGATCGCGAACGAGTCGCTGCCGCAGATCAGCCTGAAGGGCGTGCCGATCGACGTCCTGACCTTCCACCCCGACAATCCCGACGCGCTGCTCGTGTCGGTCGACGGTCAGGAGTACGGCCAGACGAACACCGTGACCGACGTCGAGCAGGTCGCGCAGGCCGAGTACGACGCGACCTACGACTACCGGGTCGCGCGCGCACTGATCCGCCGTGCGTTCAAGTTCGCGATCGTCGAGGGCGTGCGCGCCGGTGTGCGCGCCGCGCGGCAGGACGAGAGCGGCAACCTGAACGCCGAGGATCAGCTCATCGACATCGGCATCATGCTGCTCGGCGCGGTCTGGCAGGCTGCCGAGGTCGCCGACCTGCGCTGCTGGAGCCTGCTGCCGGCGACGTGCCAGGCGCTCCGCCTCGAGCTCGATCCCGGCGTGCACGAGGTGGTCGTGCAGGCCGAGAAGGGCGGCTATCCCAGCGGCGCGCAGATCTCCATCCAGGTGCAGGTCGATCCGCGTCGCCCCACCTACGTGCTCGCGGTCGTGCCGACGGCCGCGGGCGGTCCCCCGCTGCTGTCGCGGCAGCTCGACGTCGGCGCTGGCGATCCGGCCGAACCGTCGAATCCGCGCTTCGAGAAGCCACGGCTCTGACCATCCCCCGAACCGTCATGAGAACTCTCGCCGTCCTGTCCTCTGCACTGCTGCTCCTCACCGGCTGCAGCTACAGCAACTCCACGAACAGCCAGGCGTCACCGCCGATCTCGCGACTCGAGACCGATCCGCCCGGGGCCGCGCTGTTTCTCGTCGAGCGCAACCTGTCGCTGCGGACGCCAGCCGACCTGAACTACGACATCGACGAGGACGAGGAGATCGAGGTCAGCAAGCCGGGCTTCGAGACCTGGCGTGGCACGCTCGGTGAAGTGACTCGGGTCTCCAACAACACCCGCAAGCTCGTGCTGCGGCCGATCCGCTGACCCCCGTGCGGGGCCTCCCGCCGTCCCACCGTCCCTTCCCATCCACGAGTCCTCCGATGCGTCCAACGCTTCTCGCCATCGCGTCCCTCGGCCTGACTGCCCTCCTGAGTGGTCAGATCGATCCCGCCGCGGCGCCGGCCTCCGCATTGCCGTCGTTCCGCGTGCTCGTGCTTCCCGACGTGTCCGGTGACACGCCCGCCCAGTACGCGGAGCAGGCCGTCGGCAAGCTCGAGGAGGTCATCCAGGCGGCCGGTTTCGCGGTGACCGACGCGGAGCAGGCGCGGCTGCTCGCCCAGCGCGGGGAGTCGATCATGCGGTCGTGGCTCGGTGACCGGGAAGGGCTGGTCGAGGACGCGGAGCTCGCCATGCTGTCGCAGTGCGAGGTCGTCGTGCGCGTCGAGGTGCAGCCGGTGCGGCAGCGCAAGCAGCAGGGGCGCTACGTCGTCCAGCAGCGCGGCGCGTTCCGGGTGACCTTCGTCGACGCCGGCGAGCGCGTCGCGAACGGTGAGGGTCTCGGCGACGGTCGCACGATGGACGGCTATGACAGCGCCCACCGCCAGGCCCTCGAGGCGCTGTGCGACCCGGCGGCCGACGGCAGCCTCGGCCAGCGGGTCGTCGCCGCCTTGACGTCGGTCCGCAACGACGAAGCGGCGAACGGCGCGCGGATGACCGTCGCGCTCTACGTGGACAATCGATTCGGCGAGGTGCTCGAAGCGCTGTCCAATGCGGTGGCGACCGCGGATGGCGTCGTGCCCGGCAGCTACACGCCGCTCCGGACCTACCCGGGTGCCGCGATGGCCGACGGCGAGCGCGGCACCTGCAACGAGTCGCGCATCCGCTTCCGCGGCAGCGTCGCCGGCCTCCAGTCGACGATCCTCGGGGCCCTGCGCAGCGTCGCGCCGGCGCTCGAGCAGGAGCACGGCATCGACCTGCGGCCGGTCGTCATCGCGTCGGGGCGCCGCCTCGACGTCGTGATCAAGGCGAGCCCGTCGGTCGCGGCTCTCGCGGACGAGGTGCAGCGCGTCACCGGCGAGGCGGTCGACACGGTCTACCGCCGCTACGGCAACGTGCTCGCCGGCCAGCGCCTGACCGTGCTGCCGGCCTCCATCGCGGCGGCGCGCGGCCCGGCGGCCGAGCTCGCGTCGTTCCGGCGCGCCTTCCAGCAGGCCTACGACTCGACCGAGGCGCGGCTGCAGAACGCCAACCGTCCTGCCGCCGATCCACTGACCGACTCCGGTACCGTGCAGATCCAGGACGTCGTCTACGAGAACCTGGCGGCGGCCAAGAGCAAGCTGCTCGACCTCGAGGAGTCGTTCTACGAGAGCAGCGAGGGCGAGCTCGCGGTCAAGATCGGCGAGATCGTCGGCAACGAGCTCCGGAAGGTGTCCGACGACGGCCTGCAGGTCCAGCCGCTGCCGCACGACCGCGACCGCGCGCTGTCGTTCATCCGCCTCGAGGCGGCGGCCAGCACCGAGGACGGCGCGATCGCTCCGGAATCGATCGCCTTCTTCGAGCAGCAGGGCACCGGGATGCTGGTCACGACGCGCCTGCGCCGCTTCCTCGACGAGTTCGGCGTGACCGTCACGGTCGTCGACCTGACGTCGGGAACGAAGATGCAGGGCTCGTCGGCGTTCCACCCGCGCTTCACGCCGCAGCTCCGCGAGCAGCTCGGCGACTGACGCCGACGGCAGCGGGCGATCGGGTGCGCGGCCGGCGGCGGGACGGCCCTGCGGCGCCCAGGTCACGAGAATGCGACGCTTCGCGCTCCGCCCCTGGCGGGAGCTTGCGGAGATCGTCGTGGGCGTCGAGCCTGTAGTCTGCTCGCCCCAGATCCCCTCGGGCCTCCACCTCGGTGCACTCCATGCGCTCCATTCCGTTCGTCGTCTCCCTCGCTCTGGCCGCCGCAGCTGCCTTGCCGGCCCAGTCCGTGCCCTGCTTCGACACGTCGCCGAACAACGTGTTCGACGACAACATCTCGATGGGCGGACCGAACCTGCTCTACGCGGTGAAGTTCAACAGCGGCGCTGGTCTCGCCGTGTTCGCCGCCGAGGTGTTCTCCGGCGAACGCGTCGCCACCGCGTCGCTCGGCATCTGGTCCCACGATGCGGTCAACAACCGCCCGCAGCAGGACCTCGGCACCGGCACCTGGCAGATGACGCAGCTCGATTGCTGGCAGGGTGCCCTGCTGCCGTCACCGGTGTTGCTCGCGCCGAACACGGACTTCTGGATCGTGTTCGGGCCTCCCAATGGCGCGCAGTCGCCGATCGAACGGGTCAACACCGCGTCGACGCAGCAGTATCGCGGCAGCTTCGACGGCGGCCAGAGCTGGAACGGTCCATTCGTGCGCTACGACCACAAGTTCCGACTCTACTGCGGGCCGAAGTTCCCCGGCTCGTTCATCACGCTGGGCTCGTACTGCCCGCTCGGCAGCCGCACGCTGAATCCGCGGATCGCCGGCTGCATCGCCACGATCGGCGGCTCATTGGATCTCACGCTGACGCGCGGTGAGGCGAACACGACTGCCGTTCTCGCGATCGGCTTCAGCGACACCGTGACCTCCGGTGGCGTCCCGCTGCCGATCGACCTGACGCCGATCGGCGCGACGAGCTGCTCGCTGTTCATCGACGTCCAGGCGAGCGGCACCGCGATGACCAACGGCAGCGGCAATGCGTCGTTCTCGCTGCCGGTTCCGGCGATCCCCGCGATCGTCGGCAATCCGGTCTTCGCGCAGTGGTTCCAGCTCTCGCCGGGAACCAACCCGCTCGGCCTGATCGCCAGCGACTACGGCGTCGCGGTGATCGGCGATTGATCGGCCGTCCCGCGGCCTGTCGATCCGGCGTCACGCAGTCGATCCTCGAGCGCTCCGTCTGTCGATGCGACGCCGTGCGGTAGCGATCCTCGTCTGCGTCGCGGCGACGCTCGTCGTGCTCGAGGCGGCGCTCCAGGTGCTCGCCTACGTGCAGTGGAGCCGGGAGCGCGAAGCGACGCGACCGGCAGGCCGCGTCGTGCTCTGTGTCGGCGACTCGTTGACCTACGGCCTCGGCGCGACCTCGCGCGACCGGGCCTGGCCGGCCTGTCTCGGCCGACTGCTGAGCGATCGCGGCGGCGACACGAGCGTCGTCGGCGGCGCCTGGCCCGGCCAGAACTCGGCCGACGTGTTGCGACGGCTGCCCGACCAGCTCGCGTCGCTGCGCCCCGACGTGCTGTGCGTGCTCGTCGGCTGGAACGACGGGTGGAGCCGGCCCCTGCCGTCGGCCCCGCCTGCGCTCGGCGGCGATGCCTTCCCGCTCCGGTGGCGCACGCGGCGCCTCCTGGCGCTGCTGTCCGCCGACGTCGAAGGACAGCTCCAGGGTGCGCCGGCCGAGCGCGCGAGCGCGACGCCGTTCGTCGGTGCCTGGCACGTCGGCGCGCAGGACTTCTACTTCGGCCCGGACGGCACGGCCGTGATCGGTGGGCTACCGATGCCGTGGACGCTCGCCGGCGATCGCATCCTCGTCACGCGTCCGGACGGCGAGGTCGTGCCCGTGCGTTGGCGGATGGCCGCCGGCGAGCTGTGGTTCGGCATCGTCGGCTGGCCGGCGCTGAAGCGTGCCCGGCGGGGGCTGGCCCAGGACAGCTCGGGTCTCGAGGCCGCCGAGGACCTGCTCGACGACGGCCGTGTCGACGAGGCGGTCGCCCGGCTCGAGGCGGCGCTCGACGGCGCCGACGCGGCGCGCGCGCATGCGCGACTGGCGATGATCCGCGCGGACCGCGGCGACCGCGATGCAGCCGACGTGCACGTCACGGCATTGCGGACGGCGTACGCATCGGGGGCCGATCCGGAGGTGGGGGAGCAGCTCGCGATCGCGGAGTCCTGGACCGGCTCGAGCACTGGGGCCCGGCGCGTCGCGCGGGAGGTCGTGGCGAGCAGGCCCGGGTCGGTCGGCTGCTGGCGCATCGTGGTCGATACGGATCCCGACCCGGCGGCGCGCAGCGCGACGGCCGCGGCGCTCGGCCCCGCCATCGCCGCCGAGGGCTCGGCGTGGACCCGTGCGTTGCTGCTGCTCGAGCGCGCGGTCGCCGAGGCACCGCTCGACCCCGCTGGCGCGATCGCGGACGCCGCAAGCGCGCGTGAGCACGGCGCCGGGCAGGACGAGGTGCTCGCCGCGCTGCGCCGCGCGGTGGCGGCCGGTGCCGACGTGACGGCGCTGCAGCGTGCCGTCGACCGGGCGCCGGTGGCGGCGCCGATCCGCGCCGCGCTCGGCCAGGACCTGCGCCGCGCGACTGCGGGCGAGGACGACGTGTTCCGTGTCCTCGATGGTCATCTGCGGATGATCGTCGGGCTCGGGCGCGCCGCCGGCGCGCGCGTGGTCCTGCTCGGCTACCCGTTCGCGATGCCGCGCCACGAGGACGTGGTGGCCGCGCTCGCCGCGGAGCTGCGCGTCCCGTTCGTCAGCATGCACGCGCGCTTCGAGCGCGAGCTCGCCACGACGGCCTGGTCGGACTGGTTCGTCGACGAGATCCACTGCACCGATCGCGGGTATGCGCTCATGGCGGAGCTGGTGGCGCCGTTCGTGAGCGGCGACGGGAGATAGCCATCTCGCGGCGGGACCCCGTCGATCAGCCGGGCCCGGCGTCCGCTCAGCGCCCGATCAGCACCTGCAGTCCGTCGCTCAATGTCGCGACGCCGAACAGCGGGCCACCCGGATCGGCGACGATCCACTGCGCGTGGAACGTCCCGCCGAGCAGTGCGGGGTCGTTCGGGATCGGCAATGCGAACAGCGCGCGGCCGGAGCCGTCGGTCGCGACCGTCGCGAGCGGCAGGACCGGCGGCGCGACCAGCAGCGTGCATGTGCCGATCGGCAGCGCGCCGGCGGCGACGGCGCCGTTCAGGACGGCGGGTGCATTCGGCAGCGCGCGGTCGAGCGTGACGCCGAAGCCGGCCTCGCCGACCGTCGGCGTCGCGACCGCTCCGATCCGCGGGTCGGTGCCGGTCGAGCCGACGCAGCCGACGCCGAAGTTGCGTGCGGCGGCGACCGATTGGCCGGTCAACGACATGCGCCACAGCTCGCGGCCGTGGATGCCGTCGTCGGCGGTGAACAGGAGCCACGCGCCGACCGCGCGCAGCTGACCGATCCACGCGAAGCCGGCACCGGGCCGCGGGCGCACCGGGCCGACCGCGCGCGTGCCGGCGGCGGTGCCGTCGGACAGCCACACCTGCAACCCGCTCACGCCGTCGGTGCCGGCGAACGCGACCAGCCCGGTGTCGCCGACCGGCGTCAGCGAGCCGGTGCGCACGCCCGACGCGAGGCCGGGCCACAGATCGACGACTTGCGACGTGCCCTGCGGCGTGCCGTCGGTCACGAACAGCTCGACGCCGCTCCGGCCGTCGTCCGCGAAGAAGAACACGCGTGCTCCCGAGCGCGTCAGCTCGCGCGGACGAGAGCTCGCGCTGCCCGGCGCGAGATCCGCGATCAGGACCGTGCCGGCGGTCGTTCCATCGGTCACCCACAGCTCTTCGCCGTCCGTGAGCGTGCGCGCGCGGAACACGACGCGGTCGAGCACCGGTGTCAGCTCGGCGAGCTCGGAGCTGCCGCTGCCCGGCAAGATGTCGCGGACCAGCGTCGGCAGGCTCGCGACGCCGTCCCAGGCGAACAGCTCGGTCGACACGCTGTTGTCGCGCGCGGCGAACAGGAGCTGCCCGCCGAGCACCGCGAACGAGCCCGGGCTCGAGCCGAAGTAGCCGGGCACCAGGTCGAAGCAGCGCACCGTTCCGGCCTGCGTGCCGTCGCTCTGCCACAGCTCGGGGCCCATTGCATTGTCGGTGCCGCGGAACACGACGCGACCGGCGAAGGCGGTGAACTCCTCGGCCGCGGTCAGCACCTCCGGGCCGGACAGCGGACCGATGCGCGTCGTGCCGGCCTGCGTGCCGTCGGACACGAACGGTCCGTAGCCCGGCAGCAGGCCGTCGCGCGCCTGGAACCACAAGCGGTCGCCCGCCGTGCGCAGCGCCGACACCTCCGACGAGCTCGGCCCGACCCAGACGTCGACCATGCGCCGCGTCCCGGCCACGGTGCCGTCGCTCGCCCACAGCTCGCGGCCGCCCTGGTTGCTGGTCCAGCCCATCCACAGCTCGTTGCGGAACGTCACTGGCTTGGAGCTGGCGACCTGCGGACTGCCGGGCGGCATCGAGATGGCGAACGTGCCGGGACCGGTGCCGTCGGTGCTCCACACCTGGCGGCTGCCGGTCTCGTCGACGACCTCGAACAGCAGGCGGTCGCCGGCGGCCGCGCCGAGCAGCACCGGGTCGCCATTGCCGACGCGCGCGTAGGCGTCGGCGATCATCCGCGTGCCGGCGGTGGTGCCGTCGGTGAAGAACGGCTCGGTGCCGCCGTCCGGCGCGACCGCCCGGAACACGACGCCGCCGAGTGCCGGGGCGAACGCGGTCGGTGCGCTGCCGGACGTCCCCGGCCGCAGGTCGACGATCCGGCGCGTTCCCGCAGCGGTGCCGTCGGTGAACCATGGCTCGATGCCGGCCGCGGTGTCCGCGGCGGCGAACACGGCGCCGCCCAGCGCGGGGACCAGCGCGGAGGGACTCGAGCCACCGCGGCCGGCCAGGAGGTCGGCGACGAGAGCGGTGCCCTGCGGCGTGCCGTCGGTCGCGAACAGCTCGCCGCCGGTGGCGGTCGTCGTCGCGCGGAACACCGCGCGGCCGGCCGCGATCGCCACGAGCTGCTCCGGGTTGCTGCTGCCGCTGCCGGGCTCGAGGTCGGCCAGCAGCAAGCTGCCCGCGGCAGTGCCGTCGGAGAACCAGGGCTCGACGCCGTGGGTGCCGTCGTCGGCCGCGAACACGACGCCGCGGCCGAGTGCTGTCATCGCGGTGATGCCCGGGCTCGCTCCGCCCGGACGCACGTCGGCGATGAAGCGGGAGCCAGCAGGCGTGCCGTCGGTCACGTAGAGCTCGACGCCGAGCGCGTCGGGCGTCGTGGCCACGAAGAACACGCGATCGCCGGCGACGGTCAATGCCGCCGGCCGACTCGCGCTCGGGCCGGGCTGGATGTCGAACAGCACGGACGTGCCGGCGAGCGTGCCGTCGGAGCTGAGCAGCTCCTGGCCGACGCCCGGCAGCCCCGCGCTGAGGATCAGGCGGTCGCCGAGTGCGCAGAACGAGGCCGATGCGCCGCTGCCGTTGCCGGGCACGAGGTCGAACATCAGCGAGGTCCCGGCGGGCGTGCCGTCGCTGATCCGGTACTCGAAGCCGTGCACGCCGTCGAGGGCGGCGAACACCGCGCGACCGCGGAACTCGATTGCCGGGGTCGGCTGCGAGGTTCCCGCGCCAGGCTGCAGGTCGCCGAGCAGCACGGTGCCCGCCGGCGTGCCGTCGGTGCTCCATGGCTCGCGGCCGAGGCCCTGGACCTCGGCGCTGAAGAACACGCGATTCCCGACGCGGCGGAGGTCGCGCGGGTTCGACGAGCCAGGACCCGGCTCGATGTCGCGCAGCACGTAGGTGCCGGCATCGGTGCCGTCGGTCCGCCACAGCTCGGTGCCGTACTCGCTGGTCGCGACGAACACCGCGATGGACCCGAGCGCGACGAACTCGCCCGGGTTGCTTTGCGGAACGAGCGGGCCCGGCGTGGTGCGGATGTCGCGGACGATCGACTGGGCGGGGGCGAGCGCGACACAGCTCGCTGCGAGGGCGGCGGTTAGCCAGCGGCTCTGCGGTGGGGGCGGGGTGATGGTCATCTCGACGTGCTCCGCCGGGGCACACGCGCTCCGGGTCGCGCCACCCTCACGGGATCGTGGGAGGTGAGGGCCTCGCGGCGACCCGGCCCGGTCGGCGGTCGTCAGGAGGAAAAACTTGCGGACGGGATGACGGATCGGCGGCGCTGCCGCGCTGGGACCTCGCGCGACCGCACGTAGCGCTGATGGGACCGGTCGGAGCCGTTGGCTCGGCCCGGTCCCGGCGCGCGGCGGGAGCGCGGTCTCGACTCCCTCGACGAAGCTGCCATGGCCAGATCTCCCCATCGCACGGTTCAGCGCGATGCCATCGCGTTGACGATCCTTCTGCTGACCTGCCCCGCGCTCGCGCAGCGTGCGCTCGACCCGGTCCGGATCAACGGATCCTGGGTGCCGCCGGTGACGCTCGAGCGGAATCCGGCCGGCGCGCTGACTGCCCGCGGCCAGGACTACGCCGCCAGGTTCGGCGCGGGCGTCGTGGCGTTTGCGTCGGCCGGCGTCGATGGCGGCCGCAGCGCGGCGCTCGACATCGAGCTGGGTGAGATCCGGCGAGCGGACGGCACGCGGGTCGCCGGGGTGCCGGCCGGCGTCGAGCCGGCCGAGGACGGTGCGTGCGCGGTGTTCGAGCGCACGGAAGGCGTGCGCGAGTGCTTCGAAGTGCGGCCGGACGGGCTCGAGTGGACGCTGGTGTTCGAGCAACGGCCCGCGGGCTCCGGCGACCTGATCGTCGAGGCGTCGCTGCACACCGAGCTCCAGACCGAGCTCGCCACGGACGGGACGCTGCAGCTCCGCGGTGAGGACGGTGGCGGTGTGTCGATCGGCGCGGTCACCGGGGTCGACGCCCAGGGCGCGTCGGTCGCGGGCCTCCTGCGGCTCGACGGTCGGACGCTGCGGCTCGAGCTGCCAGGGAGCTTCGTCGACGCGGCGAGCTACCCCCTGACGCTCGATCCGCTGGTCGGCTCGATCGTGACGTCGATCAACCCCGGCTACGCGCCCGCGGAAATCGACTGCGCCTACGCGCCGTCGGGAAACAACTACCTCGTTGGGTGGACGCGTTCGGGGAATCCGTTCCTTGGCCAGAACCCGGAGGTCTGGATCATGAAGCTGGACTGGACCGGCCAGTCGGCAGGGTCACCGATCCGGCTTGCCCAGTTCGGACCGAACGCTTCCCCCGTCGTGCAGGTGGTGTACGTCGCCGCATACAGCAGATTCCTGGTCGTGTACGGCGGCGACACCGGGCTGTACTGCCAGTCCGTCGATCCCAGATCACCTTTGCGTTCGGGTCAGGTGACGCTGTCGCTCTCGCCGATCCTCCAGCTGGCTGCGGGTGGCGACCCGCAATCCGATCGGGCCCGCGTTGCGTGGATCCCCAAGAATCCCACCACGGGCCAGGCGATGGGAGTCTACAGCACCGCGGTCACGGTCGGTCTGTCCGCGCCGGTTCCTTGGCAGACCAGCATCCTCGCGAGCGGAGCTCTCGATTATCTGGACGTCGATGTGGGATACGACCGTGATCGGGCGCTGATCGCCTGGAGTCAGTTCAACTTCCTGCAGTCGGCCGTAGTCGTCATCGAGGTGGACGCACGGGGCGCTCCTGTCTCCAACCCGCTCTACCTCGATTCGTTCACGAGCGTCAATCGCATCTTCTACGAGGTCTCGGTGGAATCCTCCACCAGTGGCGGCCTCGTCCTGTGGGCGAAGCGCGATGACGGCACCGGCGACTATAATCTGTACGGACGGCTGGTCTTCGCGGACCCTGGTCGCCCACCGGTGACCGCGAGCCCCGTTCTCGCGATCGCTACCGATCCGACCTACTCGGAGCGTTATCCTTCGGTCGGATGGCTCGGCTCGAAGTATGGCGTATTCTTCTTGGTCGCCACCTCGAGCACCGCGCGCATCGAGGGGCGGGAGCTCGATCCGCGCTGCATGCCGTGTGGTCTCCCGATCACGATCACGCCCGTCGGTCCGTTTGGAATCGCCGTGAGCGGAGCATGCATCGCGTCGCAGCGGTCATCCGGAGCGAGCTCGAACGATGCGCTGCTGCTGTTCACCCAAACCGGACTTGTCGGGCAAGACCAGGGGATCCTGGCAACGCGCTTCTCGGCGTTCGGCGCGGGTGGTTCGATCGTGACCGCCGGTGGTCAGTGCGGCTCGGCTCGGACGGTGGGGACGATCGGGACGGACGGCCCGTTCGCGATCGGCAACCGGGACTTCCGCGTCACGCTGAGCGGTTCGACCGGCAACATCGCGCTCGCCCTGGTCGGTGTGCCGGGGCTCGACATCCCGTGCGGCGCCTGCGTCATCACGCAACCGGTGTTGATCAGCGGCAGCCCGATCGTGCTCGGCTCCGCCTCGTACGTGTTCGAGGTGCCGTGCCTGCTGACGATGATCGGCGCGCGCGTGACGTTCCAGTGGCTGGTCAACGAGCCGTCGCTGACCGCGAGCTGCATCGCGGGCTGGGGAGCCACGCCGCAGCTGCACGCGCGGCTCGACTACTGAAGCCGGCCGAACCTCGAGAAACACGGGCGGCGCGGCGGGGTTCTTCGCCGCATGGGGTCCTCGGGCAGCGTTCTCCGGGCTGGCATCGCCATCGTCGCTCTCGGCCTTTCCGGCGGGCGGCTGCCGGCGCAGCAGGGCCATCCGGTGTGGTGCGAGGTCGACGTCGACGTCGGCACCGACGGCCGCTCGTCGGTCACCTACACCGTGTGCTACGCGGCGACCGGCGAGCTGCACGGGTTCTGGTTCGCGGGGCCGCAGATCGACTCGCTGGCGCCGGTTTGGGACGACGGGTTCGGGCGCGCGACGACGACCTCCGGCCTCGAGTACCGCCTGATCCGGGGTAATCGGAACGGCCGGCAGACCATCGAGCTGGCCGGCGGCGCCGGAGTGCGCGAGGGCGAGGTGATCTTCCGGTTCCGCTTCGCGACCGACTTCGCGGCGCACGGCTTCCTGGCGCGGACGACCGACGCGGATGGCACCGAGCTGGCGGTGTTCCACTGGGCGCCGTCGACCTGGGATCACGCGCTACAGCACGCCACGGTGCGCGTGCGCTATCCGACCGAGGTGATCGGCGATCCGCGGTCTCCCGCGTTCCTCGACGGGCTGCACTTCCGCACCGAGAAGTTCATGAACGACCGCTACCGGATCGACTACCGAACGGCGGAAGACGGTCGTTTCGAGGTGCTCCTGCACCAGGAGAACCTCGCCAAGGACGCGCGGTTCGACATCCAGCAGTACGTGCGGGCGTCGGTGTTCGAGCCCGCGACGTGGACGCGCGCCGCCGGCGCGGCCGGCCCGGCGCCGGCCCGTGCACCGGTCCGCGGACCGATCCAGCCCGCTGCGCCGCGCCCGCCGCGCCCGCCGACGCGTGAACCGGTCGAAGATCGCGCGACCACGCGCGCGCTGGCCGCCCTGCTCGGCGGCATCGTGGTCGGGGCGTTCGTGCTCCTCGTCCGGAGCAAGCACCGCGAGACGCGGCACGCACGGGCCACGATCGACGACGTGAGCTGGGCGAGCGTCGACTGGACGCCGCCGAAGCTCGTGCTGTCGACCTTCCGCAAGCCCGGCAAGGTCTGCACCGACCTGACGCCGATCGAGGTCGCGTTCTTCCTCGAGATTCCGTACCGGCGCATCCTGAGCGTCATGCTGCAGCGACTGCTGCAGGCCGGCTTCCTCGAGGTGGTGCGGGAGGAGCCCTTGCTCGTCCGCGTGCTCGAGCGACACCCGAACGACCGCGCGAAGCTCGAGAACTACGAGATCGCGATGATCCAGGCTGCGGAGGACGACGGCGCGTTCTCCCGGGCCGAGCTCGAGGACCTGCTCGACATGGTCGTCGAGAACGTGCAGAAGAAGGCCTGGGACTGCGATATCGAGGCAACCAAGCAGTACTGGCGCGGGCAGATCGGCCCGGTGTGGGAGGAGCGCGCACGCGAAGGGCACGAGGCGCGCGCCGACGACGACGCGCGTCGTTACATCGACCGGCACCACGGCTGGCATCACTGGTACTTCTGGCAGTACGGCTACACCGACTACGACCGTTCGCTGCGACCCGACCGCTTCGCCCGTGGCATCGACGTCGCGGTCGACCACGTGTCGTACGAGGCGTTCCTGGGCGACTCGGTGCCCGTCAACGTGTGCCACTCGGCCTGCCACTCGGCGTGCCATTCAGCGTGTCACTCGGCCTGTCACTCGGCGTGCCACTCGGCCTGCCATTCCGCGTGTCACTCGGCCTGCCACAGCGGAGGGTCGTTCTGATGGACGTGCGATGCGAGCCGGTGCAGCCCGGACTTCCCGATCTCGCCTGGGTCGATGACTGGGCTGCGAACGTCCGCGATCACGTCTTCGTGCGCGCGGTCGATCGCGTGTTCATCCAGCGGCCGAACCGCGCCGTGCACCTCAACGAGCGTGGTGTCGCCGTGCTGGAGCCGCTGCTGCGCGGCGTGCCGATCGCCGAGGTGCTCGCACCCTGGGGTCGCCGCGCGGACGTCTGGTGCGACGTCGAGCGGTTCCTGCTCGACGTCCGCAAGCTGCTGCAGGACGGGCTCGCGGACACCTACGAGTCGCCGGCGGTCGACAAGCAGCCGTTCGCGGCGAGCTTCTCGCCGCTGCCGGTCATGGCGGAGGTCGCGGTGACGTACCGCTGCAACGCCCGCTGCGAGTTCTGCTACGCCGGCTGCAACTGCACCTGCAATCCGGTCGGCAGCGATGTCGAGATGACGCTCGACGACGTGCGGCGGGTGCTCGACGCGATCCGAAACGACGCGCAGGTGCCGAGCGTCAGCTTCACCGGGGGCGAGGCGACGTTGCGTAGGGACCTCGCCGAGATGGTGCAATACGCGCGGTCGATCGGCCTGCGCGTCAACCTGATCACCAACGGGATCCTGAGCGACGAGCGGCGTGTCACGGAGCTGGTCGAGGCGGGGCTGCAGTCGGTGCAGGTCAGCATCGAGGGCGTGACCGACGCCACGCACGATCGGATCACCGGCATCCCGGGGTCGTTCGAGAAGGCGACTGCCGCGGTGCGGCGCTACCTGGCCGCTGGCCTGAACGTCAATACCAACACGACGCTCGACCGCCACAACGTCGGCGAGGCCGCACGGTTTCCCGGCTTCGCGCGCCGCGAGCTCGGGCTCCGCACGATCTCGATGAACCTGATGATCCCGACCGGTACGGCGGCCCGCGATGACGCGCTGGTCGTGCGCTACGCGGAAGTCGGACCGGTCATCGATGCCGTGCAACGTGCGGCGCGCGCGGAGGGCGTCGAGTTCAAGTGGTACTCGCCGACGCCGATGTGCATCTTCAATCCGATCACGCACGGCCTCGGCAACAAGGGATGCTCGGCCTGCGACGGGCTGCTGTCGATCGGCGCCGACGGCAGCGTCCTGCCGTGCGCCAGCTACGACGAGCCGCTCGGCAGCCTGCTGCGCGACGGCTTCGACGCCGTCTGGCAGAGCCCGCGGGCGCGGGCCTTCCGGGCGAAGGCGCGGGCGCCCGTCACCTGTCGCGGTTGCGACAACTTCGACATCTGCAACGGTGCCTGTCCGCTGTACTGGCGCCAGCTCGGCTGCGAGGAGCTGCGCGCCGTCCGGCAGGGCGGAGGAGACGATCGATGAGCGCAGAGCCCGGATCGCTGGTCGCCGCCGAGCGGGCGGAGCCGCTGCTGCAGTTCGCGTGGTTCCGCAAGCTCGGCTACGGTGCGCGGACGCGGTGGGCGCTCGTGCTGGCCGCAGGTGGCGTCATCCTGCAGGTCGCGACGCTGTCGGTGTGGATCGGTGTGCCACTGCTGGTCGCCGCATTGCTGATGACGTGGGTCGTCGGCTTCGACGTGCGCACCGACCCGCGCGGCTTCCGCTCGGGAGCTGCGTGGGAGAGCTGTGCGTTCGACCGGGTCCAGGAGATCCTCCTCGTCGACGGTCGGATGCGTCGCTGGGACGAGAGCGCCCTCGACATCACCAGTGGTGCGGGCGTCGTGTCGTGGCTCGTCGCGCTGCTCGTGCTCGGCATCGCCACGGTGGCTGCGGGGAGCTTCTCCGCGGACCTCGCGTGGATCGTCGGGATGGACGGAGTGCTGCTGCTGGCCTCGCAGTGGTTCAGCGGCATGCGCACGGTCAGCCGGAAGCCAGACCTCGTGCTGCAGGCCCGGAGCCTGAAGCCAATCGGCGAGGCGCTGCAGATCGACGGCCGGACCGGTGGCAAGCTCGGCGCGCAGCTGCTGATGGCGGGTGGCGACGAGCGGCGCACACCGATCGGCGTGAAGCTGGCGGTCACCTTCCCCGACGGCCCCGCCGCCTTCTACGGGCTGCAGGCACAGGTCGTGATCAACCGCGTGCAGGGGACGCCGTACCCGTACTGCTACGCCGTCCTCGTCGCCCGCTCCGGTGCGCGGCTGTTCGAGGCGACCGCCCATATGAAGCTACCGAATGGAGTCGTGCGCGAGACGCAGCGCAAGGACGACATCGACGTCGTGATCGTGCGCCAGAAGACGACGAAGACCGCCGGCTATCACACCCCGCCGACCCGCAGCCTGTCGATCGTGCAGGCCGCGCTGGACGCCGCCGAGGCGTACGTCCGCAAGGCTGTCGCCAATCATTGAGCGTGGCTCGGACGCCTCGCCGTCAGTCCGAGGTCGCACCCGCAACCCGCGATGGCGGGCACATGTTGCGGACCGGCGGCAGCGAGTGCAGATAGGCGTGAATCGCGCGGATGTCGCTCTCCTCGCAGTGCGCGAGTGCCGGGATCGGCATCGGCGGCAGCACGTTGCGGTCCTCCTTCCAGTGGCGGCCGCTGCGCCAGCTCGCGACGAGCTGGTCGGCGGTCATCGCGCCGATGCCGGTCTCGGGGTCCGGCGTCAGGTTGCACGCGACGCTGAGACCGAACGGGCCGGCGAAGGCGGTGCCGGTCGGGGCGGTCGTCGCCAGCGTGTGCTGCTCGAGCATGTCCGGGGTCCAGTGCGGCAGCGGGGCCGACTCGGGGTGGCCGGAGAGCTCCCGGCCGGGCAGCACGGCGCCGTCCGGCCCGTGCGGTGAGTGGCAGTCGGCGCAGCCCATCGTCTGCACGAGGTAGCGGCCGCGGGCCAGGAGGTCGGACTTCTGGGTGCTCGCCGCTCCGTCCCTCGAGCAGCCGGCGAGGGCGCCGAGTGTCGCGAGGGTCAGGAGCGTCAGGACGCGGGGCAGGAGTACGGTGTGCATCGGAGGTCTCGATCGGGCGCGGACCATTCCGCGCGCTTCGACCTCGGACACGCCGCGACGTCGCAGGGACCCTCACGCGGAGCCGGAAAAAACGCGGGCGGGCAACGCTATCGCCGCGCTTCTCGCAGGTTGCGCTCCGCTTCGACCGCGTAGCCGCGCTCGGCCTCGGGCAGCCGCGCGCGCCACGCGGCAGCGCGGTCCCAGTCGCCGGTCTCGAGCGCGACGTCGATCACGCCCTTGATGGTGCTGATCGTGCGGCGGTGGTCCGGTCCGAACTGCGCGAGCATCGCGGCGTGGGCCAGCTCGAACTGCTGGCGTGCGTCGTCGAAGCGGCCGAGGTCCATCCACGCGCGTGCGAGCCGCTTGCGGAATTCGGCCAGCTCCCAGCCATCGGTGGGCATCGTGGCGAGCCCGAGCTCGAGCGCCTGCTCCAGGATCGGTGCCGCCCGGGCGGCGTCGCCGGCGGCGTGGATCGTCACGCCGAGCGAGTGTGCGGCGACCGCCGTGCTGCGGTGGCGCTCGCCCAACACGCGCTCGAAGATCTGCAGCGCCTCGTTGCCGGCCGCCTCGGCGTCGGCGAACCGGCCACGACTGCGCAGCAGCGCGGCGAGGTCGCTGAGCGCCGTCGCGGTGCCGGGATTGTCGTTGCCGAGCAACCGGCGCTGGGTCTCGAGCGACGCACGGAGCTCGGTCTCGGCTTCGTCGTCGCGTCCGGTGCGCGACAGGAGCCAACCCAGGTTGCCGCGCGCCGACGCCTCGGCGGGCGAGCCGTCAGGTGCCGCGCGCTGTAGCACTTCGATGCCGTGCCGGAACTCCCGCTCGGCCTCGTCGAGCTGATCGAGCTCCTGCAGCAGCTCGGCGAGATTGCACGCGTGGCGGGCGGTCTCCGGGTGGTCGGGGCCGTGCACCTCCTGGGAGAGCGCGACGCACGCGCGCGCCAGCGGCAATGCGCGGCCCGCCTGCCCGCGCCGTACGAGCAGCAGGGCCAGCACGCTCTCGGCCTGGAGCACGCGCACGCGCCCCGGCGCACCGCGCGCGGTCGCGCGCTCGACCTCATGAGTCAGCAGCCGCTCGGCGTCGTCGTAGCGCTCCGTACGCTCGAGCGCCTCGGCGAGCGTCACCCGGACGGCGCTCGCGAGCGTGTCGGGCACCCCGGGGCGGTCGCACAGCGCCAGGGCCTCGTTCAGTGCGGCGATGGCGTCGCCGTACCGGGCTTGACCGAGTCGGAGGATCGCGAGCGCATGCAGTGACTGTGCGACCGGTGTCTCCTGGCCGCTGGCCCGCGCGAGGGCGAGCGATTCCGTCAGCAGCGCGTCGGCCTCCGCGAAGCGACCCGCATCCGTGAACAGCAGGCCGAGCTCGCGGCGGACCATACCGCGCTCCGGTGCGTCCTGCGCGTCGGCGAGCGTCAGTGCGCGGCGCAGCTCGGTCTCCGCGACCGTCGGCTGCCCCAGCGCGCGACGCGCGGAGCCGAGCGCGAGACGCACGGCGGCTTCGATCGATGGTGGGGTGCCGTCGATGAGGCGGTGCGCCGCGTCGTCGAGGATCTGGCGCACGGTGACGTCGCGGCCGAGCCCGCGCTCGGGATTCGCGCTCGTCAGGGTGTCGGTCAGGAAGCCGGCGACGATGCGCAGCTTGTCGGCTTCGGCGACCGCGCGTGCCTCGGCGCGCCGTGCGGCGAACAGGCCGTGAATCGCGAATCCGGTACCCGCGATCAATGCCGCGAGCCCGATGCCGGCACCGATCGCCGTCGCGCGGTGGCGCCGCACGAGCTTCCGCGCGCGGTAGCGGAGGCCCGGTGGGCTGGCGAGCACCGGCCGGTCGGTCAGGAAGCGCTCGAGATCGTCGCCGAGCGTGCGGGCCGTCGCGTAGCGGCGTGCGGGCTCTTTCGCGAGCGCCTTGACGACGATCCAGTCGAGGTCGCCGCGCACCGCGCGAGCGAGCACCGGTGCGCGGAACTCGGGGGTCGCGGAGCGCTGTGCGATCCGTGAGCTCGGACGCGCCGGATCGTCCTCACGAATGCGTCGCTGCAATCCCGGGAGATCAGTGGGATGGTCGCCTTCGAACGGCAGCGTGCCGGTCAGCAGCTCGTACAGGACGACGCCGAGCGCGTGCACGTCGGTGCGGGCGTCGATCGCCGCGATGTCGCCGGCGGCCTGCTCCGGACTCATGTAGGCTGGCGTACCGACCAGTTGTCCGGCCTGGGTCCGCGCCAGCGTGTCCAGCGGCGCGTCCGCGAGCGCCTTGGCGATGCCGAAGTCGATCACCTTGACGTGGCCACGCGCGCCGTCGTCGGTCACCAGCAGGTTGGTCGGCTTCAGGTCGCGGTGGACGATGCCGCGCTCGTGCGCGTGATGGACTGCGTCGCAGATCTCGACCGCCAGCCGCACGCGGTCGGCGAGGCCGAGGCGGCGCTCGGCACAGTGCTGCGTGATCGGCAGGCCCTCGACCAGCTCCATCGCGAACCACGGGCGACCGTCGTCGGTCTCGCCGGCGTCGTGGATGCGGGCGATGCCAGGATGGTCGAGGCGGGCGAGCAGGTGCCGCTCGGCCTCGAAGCGCGCCAGCGTGTCGGGGCGACACAGATCACGCTGCAGCACCTTCAGCGCCACGCGGCGCGCGATCGGTTCCCGCTGCTCGGCGAGCCAGACGACGCCGAAGCCGCCGCGGCCGAGCTCGCGGAGCAGCCGGTACGGTCCGATCTCGCCCGGCGCCTTCTCGGCGGGCTGCTCGCCCGCGAGTGCGACGAACCGACCGGGATCGGCGTCGAGCAGCGTTGCCGGGCGCTGAGCGTGCCGCAGGAGCTCCTCGAGCTCGGCGCGCAGCGCGGGGCGGTCGCCGCAGCGCGCGTCGAGCAGCCGGCCGCGGGCCGCCTCGTCGAGCGGCAGCGCCTCGCCGAACAGCTCTTCGAGTTCGGTGAGGTCTCCCGACTCGGACGGGCGGTGCTCAGCCTCCATTCGGGTCTCCGGCCAGCTCCCGCGACAGCCAGGCGCGGGCGAACTGCCAGTCGCGCTCGACGGTCGCGTCGCTGATGTCGAGTGCGCGTGCGATCTCGGCATTGGAGAGCCCGCCGAAGAAGCGTAGCTCGACGACCTTGGCCTTGCGCTCAGCGAGCTTCTCGAGCTTCTTCAATGCGTCGTCCAGTGCCACGAGCTCGAGCAGGTCGATGTCGCGGGCCGTCAGGTCGTGGCCCGACAGCGTCACCGGTCGCCGCCCCTCGCCGTGCCGCAGCCGGGACCGGCGCCGCGCGCAGTCGACCAGCACGTGCCGCATCGCGAGCGCCGCCGCAGCGAAGAAGTGGTCGCGCCCACGGAACGACGCGCCATCGTCGACGACCAGCCTGGCGTATGCCTCGTGCACGAGCGCCGTCGCATCGAGCGTCACCGCCCCGCCACTACGCAACCGCTTCCGCGCGAGCCGCCGCAGCTCGTCGTACACCACCGGCAACAGCTGCCCCGCAGACTTCAGATCGGTACCGCGTACGATTTTTACATCAGGGCTCGCCGGCTTGCGGTCGGTCATTGCCCGCCGCGGAGCGTTGCGAGGTCCTTGTCCAGCCCTTCGAGGTAGGCCGCGTTGTCGGCGAACCGCTTGCGCAGCACCGCTGCCGCGTCCTCGAACCCCGCGAGGTCCTTCCGCTCCACGCTCGCGCGCCGGACGGCGTCCCAATACAGCATCTCGACCGGCGACGACGGGCTCGGCTTGCGACCCTGCTGCCACAGCTCGTAGGCGATTCCGTACGGCCGCGGCTCCGGCGTCTCGCCCGGTCGCACAGCGCGGATCGGCGCCATCAGCGGGGCGAGGTCTTCCATCAGGCGGGTGTCGCTGCGGATCTCCGCGGCGCGCGCCCGCGGCGCCGGCAGCCAGTCGACGCGCTCGATCGCCGCGTCGAGGTCCGCGCCGCGGAACCGCCGCAGCGTCTCGACGAGGCGCACCTGGAAGACGATCTGCTCGTCCGGATCGAGCGTCAGCTCCTTCGCCTGCGCGAGCGCGTCGTCGAAGCCGACCTGTCCCATGTCGAGCAACAGCAGCAGGAGCTTGTTGCGTGCGCCGGGCTCGCCGGTCTCGACCGCCTTGCGGGCGCGCAGCAGGCGCTCGGTGCGGTCGACCGCGGCGTAGAAGCCCTCGATCGAGCGGTCGCTTCCGGGCAGCTGGTACAGCACCTCGCCGTCTGCGTCCATCACGCAGAGCGTCGGGAAGCCACCGAAGCCCTTCTGCCGCAGCAGGTCGTCGTAGGGCCTACCCGGAATGTGCGTCGTCACGTGCAGGAACGGCACGACGGTGGCGGTGAATGCGGTGATGCGATCGTCGGAGAGCGCACGGCTCTCCAGGGCCTTGCAGGGCCCTCAATAGGCGTAGCTGCGTGAGAAGTAGGCGAAGATCAGCTTGCCCTCCCGCCGGGCGCGGGCGCGGGCCTCGTCGTAGTCGACGATCCAGTTGCCCTTCTGCACGAACGGGAGCGCGAGCTCCTCGTCGTACTTCTTCTGCAGCTCTTCGGGCGTCGGCTGCGGGCGCTGCGCGGGTGCGGCCACGGCACACGCCAGTGCCACGGCCACCGCGCGGACGGCGGTGCGGAGGAGTTCGTTCATGACGGGGGCGTCGACCCGCCCACCCGGGCGGGTTCGGGCGGACAAGCTACCAGACCGGCGCGGCCGCGGGGCGGGGTCACCCGCCGGCCCGGCGCCCGGCCTCGCTGGCTGCCTCCAGCAGCTTCCGGCGCGCCGCGCGGTAGTCGGCGACGCTCGTCGTGTAGTCGTCGAAGCCGCGCAGCACCGAGCCGACGATCGCGTCCGCCCGCCGAGGATCGCGCGCGCGCAGTGCGCGCAGGCACTCGCGGTCCTCGAAGCCCGATGCGGTGCGCCTCGAAGCGCTGGCCGGACCATGGGCCGCCCGGACCCGGGAAGACGATGTGGCTGTCGCCCGCCGGCAGCCGGTTGTTCGGCTCGGAGCCGTGGGGCACGACGCTCTGCGCGAACGGGTCGGTGCGCTGGTGGTTGAAGCCCCAGTGCAGGAACCCGTCGAGGTCGAAGCGGTCGAGCGCCCAGCCGATCAGCACCGGCCGCAGCCGCTCCTGGTCGAGGAGCCGGTTGAGCCAGGGTCCGCCGGGCACGAGGCAGGTGTAGACCCACACGCGCTCCCCGAGCGCGCGCCGCTCCGCGAAGAAGTCCCGGTGCGCCTGGAACCGGTGCACCTGCGGGCACCAGATGTCGACGGCGCCGGCCACTGTCCGACACATCGTCGCCTCGACGATCGGCACGCCGGGCAGGTGCTCGCGCAACACGTCTGCGAGTTCGCGATATGCGACGGCATTGGTGTCGGTCGGCTCGTCGGCAATGTGCTGGAGCCAGCGGTCACGCCAGCCACGTGCCTCGATCATGCGAGCGAGCTGACCCGCCATGTCGGCGAGCGCGGCACGGCCCGCCTCGCTCGCAGCGGGCAGGTCGACGATCGACAGCTCGAGATCGGGCCGCGACCAGTCGCCGCCGGGCCGTCGCGCGAACGGTGCGCCCTCGATCCACCACAGGCCGGCGGTCTCGAACGTCGCGACGTAGCGTGCCAATCGCTCGGTGAGCAGGCGCGGGCGGCCGTCCGCGCCACGTTCGAAGATCGCGCTCCACGGCACCCAGAAGGTGTTCTGCCGCCCGCGGGCCATCAGCCGCGCGCAGCTCTGGAGCGCGTCCCAGAACGGCTCGCTCCACGGCTCGACGCCACGGTCCGTGGCGATCCGGCCGAGGCTGAACCAGTTCGTGTAGCGAGTCGTATCGCGGCCCGTGGGCGGTACGACGAACGCGTATACGGTCACGTCGAGCTCCAGCTCGGCGCGGGAGCTCCCGCGCTGCAAGGTCACGGACACCGATCGGCTGCCCGGGTCGCTGTCGGGCGGGACCGTCAGCTCGATGCGTAGCGCGAGCGTCGAGTCCTCGCCTCGCAATGGCGAGGTCGCGGGGGCCATCGCCTCGAACACTCGGAACGGCGCGCGCCGCACGACGAACGGATTGGTGCGACCGTCCCAGCGCTCGGTGCGGCTCTCGATGCCGGTGTTCTCCTCGACCGGGACGCTGACGAGGCGATACAGGACGGGTGCTCCGAGCGGCAGGCCGGTCACGTCCAAGCGGACCTCGAGCAGCGCGTCGGCCGGCTGGTCGGCCGGTGCGCCCGGCGCGATCAGCACGTGTGCCGCCGCGAAGCTGCCGCGCGGAACGTCGACGTGGAGCGTGTCTGCGCCGCTCGCCACCGGCGTGTCCGGATACAGCAGCTCCAGCTCGTCGAACAGTCCCGCCGGGAGCGTCGGGGGCCGGTCCTGCGCGCCAGCCTGCGCCACGGCGATCAGCAGCGATGCGACGGCGCGACGCCGGCGTGGACCGAAGCTCCGCCGGTTCGCGGGAGGAGTCGGGCGGTGCGAAGGTCGCATGTCGGGCAGCGTAGCGTCCGGCCCCGTCGGTACACTCACGGGGCATGAGCCCGCCGCCCGGCCGCATGGACCCCGAGACCTTCCGTGCCCTCGGCCACCGCGCCGTGGATTGGGTCGCGGACTATCTCGCGCGCGTCGAGTCGTTCCCGGTGCGGTCGCAGCAGGCGCCCGGCGAGCTGCTGCGCGCGCTGCCCGAGCATGCGCCGGAGCGCGGGCTCGCTGCGTCGGGCGATCGCGCCGAGAGCTGGGACGCCGTGTTCGCCGATCTCGACCGGCTGATCCTGCCGGGCGTCACCCACTGGCAATCGCCGAACTTCTACGCCTACTTCCCGTGCAGCGCGTCGGGGCCTGCGATCGTCGGCGAGCTCCTCTCGGCCGGACTCGGCATCCAAGGCATGCTGTGGGCGACGAGCCCGGCCGCGACCGAGCTGGAGACGCGCGTGCTCGATTGGCTCGGTGAGGCGATCGGGCTGCCGGCGACGTTCCGCGGGTCGGCCGGCGGTGGCTGCATCCAGGGCACGGCGAGCGAGTCGACGCTGGTCGCGATGGTTGCGGCGCGCCGGCGGGTCCTGCAGCGCGCTGCCGGAGGCGACCCGCGTGCGCTGGTCGCCTACACATCGACGCAGGGCCACTCGTCGATCGTCAAGGCAGCGATGATCGCGGGTTTGTGCACTGACGCCGGCGGCTGCAACGAGGACGGCATGCAGACCGTCCGGTTCGTCGGCGTCGATGCCAGGTTGGCTATGGATCCTGCCGCGCTCGCCGCAGCCGTTCGCGCAGACGTGGCGGCGGGACGCACGCCGTTCTTCGTGTGTGCGACGGTCGGCACGACGTCGTCGACCGCGATGGACCCGCTCGGCCCGGTCGCCGAAGCGCTGTCCGGAACGCCGTTCTTCGGCCAGGGTGGCTGGCTGCACGTCGACGCCGCGTTCGCGGGCGCGGCGTGCATCTGCCCGGAGCACCGGCACCTGCTCACCGGCGTCGAGCACGCAGACTCGGTCTGCTTCAATCCGCACAAGTGGTTGCTGACGAACTTCGACTGCAGCTCGTTCTGGACGCGGGACCGGGCGAGCCTGGTCGACGCGCTGAGCGTCACGCCCGAGTACCTCCGCAATCGTGCTACCGAGAGCGGCGACGTCATCGACTACCGCGACTGGCAGATTCCGCTCGGCCGTCGCTTCCGCGCGCTGAAGCTCTGGCTCGTCCTACGCCACTTCGGGCTGGATGGCCTCCGTGCCCACATCCGCCACCACGTCGAGCTGGCGCGGCTGTTCGAGTCGCTGGTGCGTGCCGACGCGCGCTTCGAGATCGCGGCCCCGACGACGCTGTCGCTGGTCTGTTTCCGGCTGCGCGGCGACGACGACCGCAACCGCGAGCTGCTCGAGTGTCTCAATGCCTCCGGTCACGCCTACCTGAGCCACACGACGCTGCCGGATCCCGCCGGCTCGCCGCGCTTCGTGCTGCGCATGGCGATCGGCGCAGCGGCGACGGAAGAGCGTCACGTCCGTGCCACCTGGGAGCGGATCCGGGCACTGGCGTCGGAGCCGGAGTGACGCGCCGGGCGGTCTCGGCCCGCCATGCAGGCCGGCGGCGGCTCCGGGATCCCGACCACGACGGGAGCTGCGCGGCGCCCCGCTCGTGAGGGCGAGGCCGGTGGCACCCCGGGAATCGCCGCGCTCGCTTCGCTGCGGTGCCGTGCGTACGGTGCGCGCATGACCGCGTTCCAGCACCAGACGCTGTTCGAGTCCGCGCCGGACGCGACGCCGTATCGAAGCCTCGGGGCCGACGGCGTGCGCATCGCGACGCACGGGGGGGTCGAGTTCCTCGAGGTCGAGCCGGCCGTGCTGACCCGTCTCGCGAGCGAGGCGATCCGCGACGTCTCGCACCTGTTCCGGCCCGGTCACCTCGCGCAGCTCCGTGCGATCCTCGAGGATCCGGAGGCATCGGCGAACGACCGCTTCGTCGCATTGCAGATGCTGAAGAACGCGAACGTCTCCGCTGCCATGGTGCTGCCGTCGTGCCAGGACACCGGCACCGCGATCGTGATCGGCAAGCGTGGCGACCGTGTGCTGGTGAACGGCGACGACGAGGCGGCGCTGTCGCGCGGTGTGTTCGACACCTACGTCGGCACCAATCTGCGCTATTCGCAGATGGCGGCGCTGACGACCTACGACGAGAAGAACACCGGCACCAACCTGCCGGCACAGGTCGAGCTGTACGCGACGAAGGGCAGCGAGTACCGCTTCCTGTTCATGACGAAGGGTGGCGGCTCCGCGAACAAGACCTTCCTGTTCCAGCAGACGCGCGCGGTGCTCAACGAACGCTCGCTGCTGGCCTTCCTGGAGGAGAAGGTGCGCTCGCTCGGCACCGCGGCGTGCCCGCCCTACCACCTCGCGATCGTGATCGGCGGCACGTCGGCGGAAGCGACGCTGAAGACCGTGAAGCTCGCCAGTGCCCGCTACCTGGACGGGCTGCCGACGACCGGTAACGAGCTGGGCCGCGCGTTCCGCGACACCGGTCTCGAGAAGCAGGTCCTCCAGATGACGCAGCGGCTCGGTATCGGGGCGCAGTTCGGTGGCAAGTACTTCTGCCACGACGTGCGCGTCGTGCGGCTACCGCGCCACGGCGCGTCCTGTCCGATCGGCATGGGCGTGTCGTGCTCGGCAGACCGGCAGATCCTGGCGAAGATCACCCGCGACGGCGTGTTTCTGGAGCAGCTCGAGACGCAGCCGGCGCAATACCTGCCGGACATCGACGAGGCGGAGCTCGGCGGCGAGGTCGTCCGACTCGACCTGCGGCGGCCGATGGAGGAGATCCGTGCCGAGCTGTCCAAGTACCCGATCAAGACGCGCTTCTCGCTGAGCGGGTCGTTGATCGTCGCGCGCGACATCGCGCACGCGAAGCTGAAGGAGCGCATCGACGCCGGGCGCGGGCTGCCCGACTACTTCAAGCAGAGCATCGTCTACTACGCCGGACCCGCGAAGACGCCCGCCGGCTACGCGTCCGGCTCGTTCGGGCCGACGACCGCCGGCCGCATGGACAGCTACGTCGATCTGTTCATGCAGCACGGCGGCAGCTTCGTGATGCTCGCGAAGGGCAATCGCTCGCAGGCGGTCACCGACGCGTGCAGGAAGCACGGGGGCTTCTACCTCGGTTCGATCGGTGGTCCGGCGGCGATCCTCGCGCAGGAGAACATCAAGAAGGTCGAGGTCGTCGAGTTCCCGGAGCTCGGGATGGAGGCGATCTGGCGGATCGACGTCGAGGACTTCCCGGCGTTCCTGGTCGTCGACGACAAGGGCAACGACTTCTTCAGCGGCGCGTGACGCGGGTGCGCAGCGACAGGCTCGCATCGGCGCGTCCGGGAAGCACGAAGCTGAGGAGCAGCCCCGCACCGACGCAGGTCGAGAGCCCGACGAACGCGTAGAGGATCCCGGTGACCGCGGCGTTCGACAGCTCCAGCGCGACGACGACCGCGAGCCCGAGCAGCGCACCGGCCAATGCGCCGGAGGCGTTGGCCCGGCGCGTGAACACGCCGAGCGCGAACAGACCGCCGAGCGAGCCGGCGGTCAGGCCGATCAGCGTGTTGAACGTCTTGAACGCCGACTCGATCCGCGCCGTCGCCATCCACAGCGCGACGCCGATCGCAGCGAGCCCGACGACCACCGCGACGACCTGTGCGCTGCGCAGGTAGGCGCGGTCGTCGCGTGCCGGCCGCAACAGTCGCTTGTCGATGTCGGTCACGAACGCCGTCGCGATGCTGTTGAGCGACGATGAGATCGTCGACTGCGATGCCGCGAAGATCGCCGCGATGACGAGGCCGGCGATGCCGGTCGGCAGCTCGGCGACGATGAAGTGCGGCAGGATCGAGTCGGTCGCCGTGAGCGCCGGGTCGAGCTCGGCTGGCTGCATCTTGTAGAACGCGTAGATCGCGACGCCGAGCACGAAGAACAACGCGGAGCCGGCCAGGGACATCCACATGTTGATCCACAGCGAGCGCCGTGCGGCGGGGAGATCTCGCGTCGTCACGTAGCGCTGTACGACGTCCTGGCTCGATGTGTACGAGACCAGCGAGTTGAAGCCGAACGCGACGAAGATCACGAGCCCCGACGCCGTGCCGTCGCGGATGTCGAGCGAGGTCCAATCGACGCCCTGCAGCAGCTTGTCGTCGCGCAGCGCGATGTCGACGACGCCGCCGAGCCCCCCGTCGACGCGGGTGACGGCGAGCACGACGCACAGCCCGGCGCCGAGCAGCAGCACGGCGGCCTGCACTGCGTCGGCCCACATCACGGCCTGGATGCCACCGAGCACAGTGTAGACGAGGCACAGAACACCGATGACGAGGATCGATGTGGTGACGTCGATGTCGGACACGGCCGCGAGGGCGAGCGCCGGCAGGTACAGCACCAGCGCGATTCGGCCGATGTGGAACAGCATGAACGACAGCGAGGCGAACAGCCTGCAGGCGAGCCCGAAGCGGCGCTCGAGGTACTCGTACGCCGATGTCACGTCGAGGCGACGGAAGAACGGCAGGTAGCAGAACACCACGAGTGGCACGATGACGAGCAGCGGCAGCTGTCCGAGGTACCACGAGCAATCGGTCTGGTAGGCGCGCGCCGGGATGCCCATGAAGGTCAGCGCGCTGAGCATGGTCGCGAAGATCGACAATCCGGCGACCCAGGCGGGAACGCGCTGGCCGCCGCGGAACCAGGCGTCCGTGGACGCCGCGGCGTCGCGGCGCATGAACCACACGCCGATCCAGACCATGCCGCCGAGGTAGACGACGACCACCAGCCAGTCGAGCCACGCGAACGACGCGCGCGAGCTCTCGATGGTGACGGTGGCGACCTGCGGCGTGCGCACACCCGGGCGGATCTCGCCACTGGCGATCACGAACCGGTCGTTCCAACGCGCGACCGGCGCGGTGACGGCTGCGTCGAGCGGGGCAGGGATCGTCGCGAGCGACGTCCAGGTGTCGGTGATCGTGTGGTAGGCGATCACGTCGCGGCGGAAGCCCGGGTGCGCCGGGCCGGCCGGCTGTCCTGCGCGGCTCCCGTCGTCGCCGCCGAGCACGAGCACGTGGCTCGCGCCGACGATCGGACCGGGCGATGGTGCCGCGACCGCGGCGCGCGGCAGGTCGGCAAGGCGCCGCCAGCCGCGACCCGGCGTGTAGCTCCAGGCCTCGGTCAGATAGCGGCGCTGCGGTGTGCCGTCCGGACCGGCGCTCAATGCAGCGCCCGACAGCACCAGCAAGGTGCCGCCCTGCGCCGCGGCCACCGGCAGGATGCGGCCTTCGCCCGGCAACGGCTCGAGCTGCCGCCACCCCGCCTCCAGCCGGTCGAGGTCGATCGCGAGCAGCTCCGCCGCCGCGGTGGTCGCGGTCGGCGCGCGGCTACCACCGACGACGTAGGCGGTGCTCCCGACGACGGCGCCCGCGGCGTTCGCGAGCGGGAACGGCAGCGGTGCCGCGGGCGTGATCTCGAGGCCGCCGCCGCGCGCGCGCAGCAGCATGCAGTCGGTGGAATGCGACCCCGCATCGCTGCCGCCGGCGCACAGCACGCCCTGCGGCGTGTCGAACGAAGCGCCGTAGGCGCGCGGCGCGGGTAGCCTGCCGACCTCCCGCCAGGTGTCGTCGGGTGCCGCCAGCATCCAGACCCGATCGTGCCAGATCTTCGGGCCACCGTCCCACGGCGCCGCGCCCGGGAAGTTGGCGCCGCCGGCGACCAGTAGTGCGCCGTCCGAGACGCCGGCGAACGCGCCTGCCACACCGACCGGATCGGGAAGCGGGGGCAGCGTCCGCCACGCGAGCGGGGCCTGGGCCGTGGCGGGGAGCGCGAGCAGCGTGGCGGCGGCGAGCAGCGATCGCCGGTAATTCGGAGCGGGTCGCACGCGCCCAGTGTCGCGGCGGCCGGCGCGTGGCGCTACGCAGAGGGCGGAACGAGTGGCTCGGTGCCGGTCGGGCCGCCGTAGCGCGGGAGTGCGTCGGTGATCGGACACCAGCGCGGCGCGCGATCGGCGTAGACGTGCAGCTTCGGCACCAGGTCCTCGGCGTCGTCGAGCACGGCGACGGCGACGTGCACCTCGCCGGGCCAGCGGGGTGACGCATAGAGCATCGTCGTGCCGCACACCGTGCAGAACGTCCGCGTGGCGCCGGTGTCCGTCAGCCAGCGGCCGAGCTGCGCCGACTCGCTCGTCCACCGGAACTGCTCGTCGCGGAAGCCGGCCCACGTGACGAACGCGGCACCGTGTGCCTTGCGGCAGTTGCCGCAATGGCAATGGCAGACGAAGCGCGGCGGCGCGTCGCACTCGAAGCGCGATGCACCGCACGCACACGAGCCGTGCAGGATTCCGTGCAGTGTGCCTGGGTCGGTGTCGGTCATCGCCGGAGCTCGCACTCACTCGAGGGTCGGGACGGCTCAGCTCGCGCCGGCGTCCGGCGTGCGCGAATCGGGCTTGCGCTTCGGGGTGCGCTTCGGGTCGGGGGTCGCCTTGGCGGAGCCGCCATCGCCGGTCTTCGGGGTGTCGCCGTCCTGGTCGGGCGGGGACGCCTCGGTGCTGACCAGCCTGCCGAGGAACTCGGGCATCTCGACGCCGCCGACGTCCTTCATCATCTGCAGCATCGGCGGCAGCGAGCCGGCGAGGCTCTGCAGGAAGCCGGCCGCGCCACCCTTGCCGCCCGTACCGCCCATGCCGCCGTCCCAGACGACGACCTTGTCGAAGCGGATGTTGGAGATCGCGGTCGCCGCGGTCTCGGCGAGGCGCGGGAGCTGCTCGAGCATCAGCATCTGGAACGCCTCGGGTGCGCCGCCGCAGCCCTCGACGATCCGCTGCAGACCCTCGGCCTTCTTTGCGAGGCGCTCGAATTCACCGCGCGCTTCGGCCTCGAGCTGAGCGAACGTCGCGGCGGCTCGCGCCAGCGCGTCGATGCGCACGCGCTCGGCGGCAGCCTCGGCGTCGACGATCAGCTTGGCCTTCTCGGCGCGGGCGACCGCCTCGAGCTCGGCGCGCTTCTCGGCCTCGATCTTCCCGGCGAGCGCCTCGGCGGCCTTCGCCTCGGCGACGTACTGGGCGCGGCGCACCGCCGCGTCCGCCTCGCGCGCCTTGGTCTCGGCGAGCTGGAACGCCTCGGCTTCGCGCACGCGCAGCGCCGCGTTGGTGTCGGCGATCTGCTTCTTCGCCTCGTTCTCGCCGGTGACCGCGGACGCATTGGCTTCGGCGACCTGCACGCGCTTGTGGCGATCGGCGTCGGCGATCTGCGCGTCCTTCTGCAGCTCCGCCGTGCGCTGGCCGACCTGCGTGTCGCGGTCCAGATCGGCGAGTCGAACGAGCTTGTCGCGCTCCGCCTCCTTGATGCCGATCGACCGCAGCTTCTCAGCCAGCGCGACCTGCACCATCTGCTCGCGATTGGCCTCGGCGACGCCGATCGCACCGCGCTTGGTCTGCTCGGCGACGTCGATCTCGGCCTGCTGGATCGCCTCGGAGGCGGCCTTGCGGCCGATCGCCTCGATGTAGCCCGACTCGTCCGTGATGTCGGTGATGTTGACGTTCAGCAGGATCAGGCCGATCTTCTCGAGCTCCGGTGCGAGCGAGGAGTGGATGCTCTCGAGGAACTTCTCGCGGTCGCGATTGATGTCCTCGATCGCCATCGAGGCGATCACCTGGCGGAGCTGGCCGAAGATGATGTCCTCGGCCTGCTTCATGATGTCCTTCGCGGCGAGCCCGAGCAGGCGTTCTGCCGCGCTCTGCATGACGCTCTGCTCGGTGCCGATGGCGACCGTGAACACGCTCGGCACGTTGACGCGGATGTTCTCCATCGACAGCGCGCCGCGCAGCGGAATCTCGATCTGCATCGGATCCAGCGACAGGAACTCGTAGTCCTGGATCAGCGGCCAGACGAACGCACCGCCACCGTGCAGACACCGCGCGGAGCGCCCCTCCTGCACCTTGCCGTAGATCACGAGGATCCGGTTCGACGGGCAGCGCTTGTAGCGCTTGACGATCAATGCGAAGAAGCCGAACAACGTCGCGACCGCGGCGACGATGATCAGCGTCACGAACGGATCCGTGTCGGCGGCGAGGATCGGCGCTGCGATCCACGACGTCGCCAGGGACAGGCTGGCTGCTCCGGGCATGAGGCTTGGCTCTCTCCAGGGGATTGCGGAAGATGGACGAGGTACGGGGTCCCGCGCGCCGCGGGGGGTCCGGTGTTCACTCGGTCGACGCCGTGACGTGGAACACGCCGTCGGCGTCGAGGTTGGCGATCAACACGCTGCTGCCGGTCGGGAGCTCCGGACCGTCGGTGCGCGCCTTGCGTTCGACCCGGCGGCCCTGCAGCGTCAGGTGCACGAGGCCGGTGCCACCGCCGTTGGCCGGTACCCGCACATGCACGCGTGCCGGGCTGCCCACGGCGTTCTCGAGCTTCAGGTTGCCGCTCGACTGCAGCCGCGCGAGCGAGCCCATCAGCAGGCCGACGATCCAGATCGCGGAGAGTCCCGCGCCGAGCGCCAGCACCGAGCTCGTGGCGATGCCGATGTCGGAATGCCGTAGCGCGAGACCGGTCAGGCCGAAGAACGTCGTGAAGGCCGTGATCGTCTGTACCGACAGCTTCTTGAGCAGGCTCGCGTCGCTGTGACCGTGTGCGCTGGCGTCCGTGTGAGCGCCACCGTCGCCGAAGTCGGCGTTCGCTCCGGCGCCGGCATGGCCACCGGGATCGCCGTGCCCGCCGAAGCCATGGTCTGCGCCGACGTCCGCGTCGACGCCGATCCCGAACAGCGCGAGCAGCGTCTGGATCCCCAGGAGCGTTCCACCGATGACGGCTGCGTAGAAGAACAACGTGTCCATGAGGGTCTCCTGGTGCGGGTCCGCTAACGGCCAGGGCCCGTGGCATTCACGGGGGCAGCCTCCGAGAGCATAGGTGCACGCGGTCCCCCGGCCGCAGCCGGATTCGCCGGAGCCGTCGGTGCCGAGGGGGCGGCGCGCGCGATCGGGCTCAACGCCCGCCCGTGTAGACGGGCAGCGAAGCCTTCTTGAGGAACAGGATCGCGAAGCAGTCGTCTTCGAGTCTCGCGAAGCGGAACGAGCCGTCCGGATTCTGGTGCTCGCACAGGAGCGTCGCCCCCTCGAAGTACCAGTCGTGCTCGTCGAGGCGGGCGATCTGCCCGAGTTCACACGCCCGTTCGAGACCGTAGAGGTGGTAGAAGTGCCAGGCGTCGGGGTCCGGGTGGCCCTCGTTGCGCCGCACGGTGTGATGCACCGCGAGCCACGCGAGGCCGCGCTGCCGGGCGATCTCCATGTCGCGGATGCCCTCGCCGCGCGCGTTCATCCCGCGCAGGGCGGCGAGGCAGATCGTGAGGCTCGAGACGCCGCCCGCGGTCATGCTCGCGTAGGGTGGTTCGTCGGGCCCGCGGTACGACCAGCCGGCCGGCTCGATGCGCAGACCGGTGGACGTGGGACGGTCCCCGGCGGCGAGCCGGTCGACCTGCCGGTGCGTGAGCAGCGACAGCCGCGCCGGCGCCTCGAGCGGGCACTGCGCGGTGACGAAGTGCTTGCCCGCGGCCCACCAGACGGTCGGCGTGATCTCGACGCCGCACAGCGATGCCGAGTACAGGCCGAGCAGCGCGTACTGGGTGTTGGAGTTGTCGTAGTACGGCCCGCCCGTATAGGTCCAGCGGCTGAGGTAGGCCGGGTCGACGCTCGAGTCCCGATTGCCGAGTAGCCGCTGTGCCCACTCGGTCATCAGCGCGCGGTCCTCTGCGGGGACGTCGCGCGGCTGCGGCCGATCGAGCAATCCGCTGGCGAGGTGGTCCCGCTCGTTGGGATCCGCGTACAGCGCCTCGAGCGCCATCAGCGCGACGCCGAGCGTGTACGAGTCGCGATGCTCCCGCGCGCGCAGCTCGCGGAAGCCGCGCTGCAGCAGCTCGTCGTCGCACGGCAGCCCGGCCTTGACGAGCGTCAGCAGAACGAGTGCGAGCTCGCCACCGATGTGGTCGACCCCTCCGCCCTTCTCCCAGTCCATCGGCTGCAACCCGCCGAGGTGCTCGTCGAGGCCCCTGAGCAAGCGCTCGCGGCCGGCGACGATCGCCTTGGCGACCCGCTCCTTGAACGCGCCGTCGGCGGACGTCAGCTCGCGGAACGTCCAGGTCTCCTCGAGCAGCAGCTCCTGGGTCGGTGCGGCGCGGTCGTCGCTGCGACCCAGCTCACCCCGCAGCGTCAGCGAGAAGCGCGCCACGCGCCCCGTCGACGCCTCGATCAGGCGCTCGATCCCGAGCTGCGCGCGGAGTGTGCAGCGGTGCCACGGCGCGCTCCGCGGGTCCAGTTCGAAGCGGCCGCCGCGCACGCGGTCGACCGACGTCAGGCGGCCGTCGAACGTCTGCACCCCGCGCTCGTCGGGACGGCTCCAGTCGCCGTCGAGCCGCAGCAGCCCCGCGGGTGCGAGCGCCGGCAGATCGAGCTTGACGGCCCGGGCCCCGCGCGCGCTCGACAGGTCGAGCGCGAGGAACGGCACCAGCTCGACCAGCGACAGCGGCACCGCGTCGATGCGCTCACCGCGGCGATCGAGGTCGTCCGCGAACAGGATGCCGGCCTGGTCGAGCACCGGCAGCCCGGCGACGCCGGGTTCGGGCGGGCGCACCTCGAGGCGGCGGGTCTGGTCGAACAGTGCCGCGCCGTGCGGCGGGAGGTCCCAGCCGCGCGATTGCGCGAGCGCGAGCGTTCCGAGGGTCGGGATCGCCCAGAGGAGCCGTAGCGACATGGAGGGGAGGATGCGGGCGCGGGGCAGGCGGCGAGAACTCGATCGTAACGGAGCGCCGGCCGTCAGTCGGCGGGGCGCCGGGCGAGGATCTTCAGCAGGCGCTCCGCGGCTTCCGGGATCACCGTACCGGGGCCGAACACCGCGGCGCACCCGGCGGCCTCGAGGGCCGCATGGTCCTGCCGCGGAATCACACCGCCGACGACCACCAGCACGTCGTCGGCGCCCTGCCGCCGCAGCTCCGCGACCAGGGCGGGCACCAGCTCGCGGTGACCACCCGCGAGGGACGACACGCCGACGATGTGCACGTCGTTGTCGACCGCCTGACGCGCGACCTCCTCGGGCGTCTGGAACAGCGGTCCGACGTCGACGTCGAAGCCGAGATCGGCGAACGCGGTCGCGATCACCTTCGCACCGCGATCGTGACCGTCCTGGCCCATCTTGGCGACCAGGATCCGCGGGCGGCGTCCTTCCCGCTGTGCGAACTCGCGGGTCGATGCCTGCACGCGGCGCACCGGCTCGAGGTCCTGCACCTCGCTCGCGTAGACGCCGCCGATCGTGCGCACCTGGGCCTGGTAGCGACCGAACACCTCTTCCATCGCGGAGCTGATCTCGCCCACGGTCGCGCCGGCGCGCGCCGCGTCGATCGCGAGTCCGAGCAGGTTCGCGTGGCCGCGCGCACCGTCGGTCAATGCTGCGAGCTTCGACCCGACCGCGGCTGTGTCGCGTTCCGCCTTCAGCTCCGCGAGCCTGCGCAGCTGCGCCTCGCGCACCTTCCGGTTGTCGACCGACAGGATGTCCATCGGCTCGTCACCGGCACCCTGGTAGCGATTGACGCCGACGATGACGTCCTTGCCGGCATCGATGCGCGCCTGTCGCCGTGCCGCGGCCTCCTCGATACGGAGCTTCGGCAGGCCGGTCTCGATCGCCGCCGCCATGCCGCCGCGCTCTTCGACCTCCTGGATCAGCGACCAGGCGCGTTCCGCGAGGTCGGCGGTCAGCCGCTCGACGTGGTACGAACCGCCGAACGGATCGATTGCCCGGCACAGCTCACTCTCGTTCTGCAGGACGAGCTGCGTGTTGCGGGCGATGCGCGCCGACATGTTCGACGGCAGCGCGATGGCTTCGTCGAGGGCATTGGTGTGCAGGCTCTGCGTGCCGCCGCTGGCGGCGGCGAGCGCCTCGACGCAGGTGCGCGCCACGTTGTTCCACGGCGACTGCTCGGTGAGCGACCAGCCGGAAGTCTGGCAGTGCGTGCGCAGCGCGAGCGACTTGGGATTGGTGCTGCCGAACGAGCTCACGATGCGTGCCCACAGCAGCCGTGCGGCGCGCAGCTTGGCGACCTCCATGAAGAAGTCCATGCCGATCGCCCAGAAGAACGAGATGCGGGGCGCGAAGTCGTCGACCGCCAGACCGGCCTTCACGCCCTGTCGCAGATACTCCATGCCATCGGCGAGCGTGTAGGCGAGCTCGATGTCCGCGGTCGCGCCGGCCTCCTGCATGTGATAGCCGCTGACCGATATGCAATTGAACTTCGGCATGTGCTCGGCACACCATGCGAAGATGTCGCCGATGATCCGCATCGAGGGCCCGGGCGGGTAGATGTAGGTGTTGCGGACCATGAACTCCTTCAGGATGTCGTTCTGGATGGTCCCGCTGAGCCGCTCCGGCGGCACGCCCTGCTCCTCCGCAGCGACGACGTAGAGCGCCATGATCGGGATCACTGCGCCGTTCATGGTCATCGACACCGACACCCGATCGAGCGGGATCCCGTCGAACAGGATCCGCATGTCGCGGATCGAGTCGATTGCGACCCCCGCCATGCCGACGTCGCCGATCACGCGCGGGTGGTCCGAGTCGTAGCCGCGGTGCGTCGCGAGGTCGAACGCGATCGACAGGCCCTGCTGGCCCATCGCCAGATTGTGGCGGTAGAACGCGTTCGACTCCTCGGCGGTCGAGAACCCCGCGTACTGGCGGATCGTCCACGGCCGGCCCGCGTACATCGACGGGTACGGCCCGCGCACGAACGGCGGGAACCCCGGCAGGGAGTCGAGCTGCGCGTCGAGCCCGGCGACGTCGGCGGGCCCGTATGCCCCCTGGACGTCGATGCCCTCCGGCGTCGTCGTCACGCGGCCGGGTGCCGCGTTGGGGTCGGCGGCGGGCTGCGGGAGAGCGGCGAAGTCCTCGTAGCGCAGGGACGTGAAGTCGGGGGTGGTCATGGCGACACCGCGCAGGATAGCGGGGCGGGTGCACCTACCGACACGCGCGAGTCGGCGATAGCCTGCTGGCCCGTCTGCCCCCGCCCTGCTGCCGCGCGCGGGGAATCCCGAGGACCATGAAGCCAAGTCACCATCTGCCGCCGCTCCGTGCCCATGCGTTCGCCGCCGCCCTCGCGCTGTCCTTCGCGGTGCAGTGCGTGCCGCAGCTGGTCGCGCAGGCCACCCCGGCGACCGTCGAGCTGACCGGCCACCGCCGCACGATCGACGGCGTCGAGGTCCTGTTCCTGCGTGGCACCGACTACGAGCGCGGTTTCGCCGAGGGCTACCTGATGGCCGCCGAGACGGCCCGCGGCTTCCGCAGCCTGCTCGCGAGCGGCATGGTCCCGGGGGGCGCAGCCGGCTGGAACGTCGGCGTGCTCCCGAAGGTGCGCACGGGCATGACCTTCCCCGAGCGCGTGCAGGAGCGCTGCCGAGGCTTGCTGGACGGCGTCGCCGCGCGCGACGTCGACCTGCTCGAGATTCCCGAGCTCCGGCGCGACCTGACCGTCGACGACCTGCTCGGCGTGGCCGCGATTCCCGACATCGCCGGCCTCGCCTGCTCGTCGTTCGCGGCCTTTGGGGCTCGCACCGCGACCGGCGCTCCCGTCGTCGGCCGCAATCTCGACTACTTCAGCACGCCCGAGCTGCTGCAGCAGACGATGGTCAAGGTCCACGCTCCCGCCGAGGGCCGCGCCGGCTTCGTCGAGATCGGCTGGCCGGGCAGCGTCGGCGTGCTGACCGCCGTCAGCGAGCGTGGCGTCGCCGTCGCCGTGCACGACGTGTTCATGAAGCTCCGTGGCGAGCGCCGCGTGACGCCGCGGCCGCTGGTGCTGCAGGAGATCGTCGAGCGCCTCGGTCCGGCGGCCGATGCCGCGGAGCAGGCCGTGCGCATCGCGCATGGCTACCGCGTCGGCATGGGCGGCAACGTGATGCTCGCGTGGGCCGGTGACGCGCCGGGCGCGGTCGTCCTCGAGATCGACACGCGATCGACGGCGGAGCACGAGTTCACGATCCGCGAGCCGCAGGATGGCGCGGATTGGATCGCCTGCACGAACCACCACCGCCTGCCGAGCCAGGGCAACGGAGCGAGCCAGCATCCGCGCTGCTGGCGCTACGACCGTCTGGAGCGGGCGCTGACGGGCGGTGATTCGAGCGTGCTCGACGTGGCCGCCGCCTGGCGCACGATCGGGCTGCCGCAGGTCGACACGACGCTCTACCAGTGCGTCGCCGACCTCGGCACCGGCTCGTTCGGCGTCCGCATGCGGCGTGGGGAGGCCGAGGATGCCTGGGACCGCGCCGACGGGCTCGACATCCGCGCGCTGATCGGCGAGGCGGAGCGGGGGGGCGTCGCGGCGGCGGGGGACGGCGGGCGGTGATCGCGCGCCGCGCACGAGGCGCGGCGTCGATCGCGTTGTGCTGCGCGGTCGTCGCGTGCGGACGTGCGGCTCGGAGCGAAGGCGCGGCTGGCGACGGGTCGCAGGCGGCGCCGCTGCGCTTCGTGCACGTGCGTTGGCCGGGCCGGCCGGTCAGCGACGCGATGGACCGCGAGGTGCTCGCGCGCCGCGACGTCCGGGCGCTCGCCGAGCGCGTCGACCTCACCGAGCTGACCATCGCGGAGCTGCCGGCAGAACTCGCCGCCGTCGCACGCGGCTGCGGCACCTTCGCGCTCGCCGCCGACGGTGCGCTGCTCGCGCGCCTGCCCGCCGGCGCGTCGGCCGCCGACTGGCTTGCGTTCGTCGCGGTGGCGCGCCGCGCGGCTCCGGAGCTCGATGCGCTGCGTCGGCGTGCCCGCCTCACGCCTGCCGACTGGCTGCGCCGCGCGCGGCTCGAGCTCGAGCTCGGACTGCCGGACGCCGCGGCCGCGTCGCTGCTGCGCGCGCCCGCCGACGCCGAGCTCGCGGTCCGCGTGCACGAGGCGCGCGGTGATGTGCGGGCGATGCGCGCAGCGCTCGCCGGCTGCGGCGACCCGGCGCCCCGCGCACTGGCCGCCCGCGTACTGCTCGCCGAGCGCCGCCCGGCCGATGCACTCGCGCTGCTCGACGCCGTGCCGGCCGCGGACCGCAGCGGCGACGAGCGGCTGCTGCACGCCCGCGCGCTCGCGGACCACGGTGAGCCGCGCAGCGCTGCAGCCGAGCTGACCGCCCTGCTCGACGGTCCGGCGTCCGCCGACGCCGCGCTCGTCGGGGCCGCGCGACGCCTGCTGGCGACGTTGCTGTTCGACCGCGGTCACGCGCACGCGGCAGGCGAGGGGCGCTGACGCGCCGGCCTCGATGCGCGGGGACGACGCACGGATCGGGGTCGCGGCGGCGGTGCCGTCGATCGTGGCGGTCGTCGTCGTCGGCTCACACGTCGACGCCCCAAAGCCGTCGGCGAACCCGCTTGGCAATGCGAGCAGCGCCCCTGGCGCACCAGCGCGATGCAGCGGCGCGCGGCCTCGAGCGTCACTGCCTCGTCGAGCGAACGGTACGCGTGGCCCTCGGGCTCCCCCCACACTCGGGCCAGCGTCGTCTCGCCGCACTGCCGTGGGCCGTGGATGAGCACCACCGGCGAGTCTTCCAGCGCCTCGGCGAGGCGCCAGGCGATGTGGCGCGGGTACATCCGCCCGGCTTCCATGGTGATGGAGCCCAGGCAGATCGTCCTGCAGTTTGCGGGTTTGGAGCCCGGCAGATTGAAATCGCGGGCGTCGCGGATCGAAACCAGGCCATCGATCGGGACAGGGCGGTGGAACCGGGGACCGAGCCTCGATCAGCATCCGCAGGTCACGATCCGCCTTGTCCCCGGCCATGGCACGGCCGGCTGGAGCCGGTCGTCGCGGACGGTGACCGTGCTCATGCGCACCCGGCCGGCGCGGGGCGCTGACGCGCGGGCCTCAATGCGCGGGTAGGATGCACGGATCCGGGTCGCGGCGCCGGCGCCGGCGATCGTGACCTTCGTCGTCGTCGTCGGCCAGGCCGAGCAGCCAGGCCTGGATCGGGCAGGTGAGCAGGTCGAGACCCACCGCGATCGGGGTCAGCAGGACCCGTCCCATGATCGCCTCGGTGGACCAGTCGACGTCCGACTCGTCCGCTCCGGCGGCCGGCGGCGGGTCGGGGAACTCTTCGTCGGCGCCGAACACGTCGACGCCCCACAGCGCGGCGGTGAAGCAGCTCGGCAACGCGAGCAGCGCGCCCAGCGCGACGCAGCGGAGCGCGGCGCGCAGCCGTCGTCCACTCTCACGGCTTCGATCGGAATCGGTTCGCATCGAGTCCTCGGGCGGCTCGGTCCGACGGATAGCCCTCGGCCGCGATCCGTCGGCCGACCGCGTGCAGCGTCGCGACGTCGTCGGAGTGTAGCGAGCCGTCGGGCAGCGGGCCGGTGTTCAGCAGCAGGTTGCAGCGCGCCGCGCCCGCCTGCCGCAGCATCGTCCAGGTCTCGTCGGCGCCGCGGTGATTGCCGTCGTCGGCCGCCCGGTAACCCCACACGCCCGGCTGCAGCGTGTCGCAGATCTCGTTGTGCTTGTCGCGGTTCGCCTCCCAGGCGGCGGCCGCGACGCGCGTGCGCTCCGGGTCGCCGAAGCGGCGCTGTACGTTGTCGGCGAGCGACCGGCCGTGGCGCTCCGGAGCCGCGAAGTCCTCGGTGCCGGTCGCACCCTGCTTGAACGAGATCAGGCAATGCGGCTGCAGCGCGCGGACCAGCGCGTAGGTCTCGGTGACCGGGAACAGGTCCGGGCGCGCATAGAAGCCCATGATCGGATCGAACCAGAGGCCGGCGAGCGGTCCGTAGCCGGTCAGCAGCTCGCGGAGCTGGGCGTGCACGTAGTCGATGTAGCGTGCGAAGTCCGCGTCGCGCTGCCAGCGGTAGGCGGGATCGGGCTCGACGTAGTCGGGCCGGGCGATGTCGCTGTGCGCGCGCGAGTAGTACCACGGGTGGCGCCAGTCGAGCGCGTAGCTGTAGTACAGGAACAGGCCGAGGCCCTTGCGCTGGCATTGCTCCGCCAGTTCGCCGACGAGATCGCGCCGCGCCGGGCAACGCACGCTCGTGAACTCGGTCATCGCCGAGTGGAACAGGCAGAAGCCGTCGTGGTGGCGGCTCGTCATGTTCACGTAGCGCATGCCGGCCTGTAGCGCGAGGTCGGTGATGCGGTCGGCGTCGAACGCGTCGGGCGCGAAGCGCTGCTGGAGCTTCGCATACTGCTCGACCGGGATCCGCTCCCGGAACATCACCCACTCGCCGCGCCCGAGCAGCGCATAGAGCCCGTAGTGCATGAACAGGCCGAACCGCGCCTCAGCGAACCACGCGACGGCTGCGGCGCGCGGGTCGCGCGCGAACAGCTCGGCATGGCCACGCAGGTGGGGCGGCGGCTCCTGCACGCGGGCACCTGCGCGCAGTGCGGGTCGGAGCGCTGCCGCACCGGCGGCGGCCGTCAGGCCGAGGAAGTGGCGGCGGTCGAGGTGCGGATCGGCTCGCTGCATGGGCGCCGTGCGGGACGGGGACCGCCATCGTCCCGCCGCCTCGCGGCCGGCGCCAGCGGCGTGTGGGCATCAGCGCAGGCCGATGACGAGGCCGGTGTTGGCGAATGCGAGACCGGTCGGGCTCGACGCGCTGCTGCTCGACACGCGGCCGACCGGCGCCGATCCGAACGGGGCCGCGGAGATCTGGCTGAATGCGTTGCCAGGGCGGTGTTGGATCGGATCCTCGGAACCGAGCGTGAACCGGGCCAACCTCCGCGCCACCGGCCCGCGTGGCGGTCCATCGATGGTCGGCCGAACCTCCACGGAGGCGGCCGGAGGCCGGAGACGCTCGTCGTGTCGCGGCTGCGTGCCGAGATCCCGCTGTCCCGGTGTCGGCCCCGCCGCTACCAGTCACGTGACCAGGGCGATCGCCTCGAGATCGATCTGCTCGCCGGTTTCGGCGGTGGACGCGTGATCGTGATCGAAGTGACGGCGAGCACTGCGCCGAAACCCGTTGGCGCCAGGCAGATCGAGTCGCTCCGCGATGCGATGGGCCGCCACCGGATACGCCGTCACGGTAGCCAGGCGATGTCGGCGCTCTTCACGTCGTCGAGCTGCGTGCCGATCCCCATGAACGCGGGCGGGCCACAGCTCTGCACGGCCGTCGGTCCGCGAGGATCACAGACCCTGGAGGAGGAGCCATACACCATTGCTGGTGATCAGGCCGCTCGTCGTGTACGCCGGCGGACTGATGGCTGCGACGGCCTGGTTGAACAGCAGGCCGCCCGCGAAGCTCGGATCCAGTGGGACGGTCAGCGCGATGCTGCCGGTCGACATGGGCCCGACCAGCGCTCCGGCCGTCAGCAGAGGGGCCGTCACGTGCTGGAAGCAGCCCTCCGTGCCGCCGAACAGGTTGTCGAGCGAGAGACCCGGTGCCGGGGTCCGTCCGAAGCCCATCAACACGGCCGCGAGCGCGGTGTTGGTGGGTATGCCTGCGACGTCCAGGCTGATGCCCTGACCGAGGACCGGGCGGCCGGTGCATCCCAGCGTGATGGGCCTCGCATCCGGGCCGGTGACGAATCCCGCCGCGGCGGCTGCGGAGATGTCGATCGGCTCGGGCTCGGGGACGCCACGGCCGGGACTCCAGCCGGCGATCGCCTGGGCGAAACCGACCACGCAGGACCGGTACCGATAGTCGATGATGCCACTCGACCGGATACATATCTGGAACGTGCTCACGGCGTTCGGCACCGCGTATTCGGGTACCGCCAACCAGGTGACGTACGCCGCATTGCCAGACGGGTCCACGTCGAAGTGCACCGAGCCACCTGCGGCGGGATTCAGATCGCCCCAGAAGGCTGCGAGTCGGGGACCATCGGTGAGGAACAGGGACCTTCGCCCATAGTACGCCTGTGCGCTCACACCTGAACCGAGGTAGACATATCCATTGGACCCGACGATGACGCGATTGGTCGACCCACCCGGATAGGACAGAGTGAACGGGAGCAACTGGGGTGCGCTGTTCGTGTCGTCTCCCAAAGATAGCGGAGCACTCGTCGGCGTGTGCCACGCCGGACTGTCGATCGTCACGAGGTATCCGGACCCGACCGGATCCAGCCGGACGACACCCTCCGAGCCGGGCGCACCGGCCAGATCGACCGCACCCCCGAAGCCCTCGTAGAACGCGGCCCAGGTGCTCGGACAGCCTGTGCCGTACGACTGCCACGTTGCCCAGGCCGGGGAGACGGTGTAGTAGATCGTGCCGTTCCATATGGCCGCACCGGCCCTAGGGGTGACGAAGTAGGCACTCTGTATCGAGCCTGCGGTCAGGGTCATGTCGCTGTTGGAGTAGACCCGATTGTTCGGGGGGGAGGTCGAGTAGGCCGGGGCGTGATTCTGGTAGCAGAGGGCGATTCCGTACAGTCCAGGCATCAGCGTGAATGGCGCCGGATTTCCGGATCCGTCGGTGAACACGACGCTGGAGGGCGCGCCGATGCCTTCGGAAACCACCGTCGCCGATCCCTGCATGGTCCAGCCGTTCGTCGACGTGATGTTGGCGAGGGAGTGCCCGCCGGGGATCGACCACAGCTCGATGGTGCCGACCCGGTGACGATTCGTTATGCTCGCCTCGAGTCGGTCTATCGTGACCGGCACGTGGACCTGAAGATCGAAGAAGACGCCGTTGCCGCCGTAGCCCAAGCCGTCATATCGATAGGTGGTCGTCAGCGACGCGCTCTGCGCGGCCACGGGAGACGCGAGGGCCAGGACGGCTACCAGTAGGCACGTCCACCATCGCACGGTCGGTCTCGACCGTGCAGAGCGGAGGCGCGAGGAGTGAGGTGCTGGTGCCTGAGCCTCGTAGCAGGACCTGTCAGTGAACGTGATGGATACACCCCGGGGGATGCCGAGTCGGAGACGCGAGTTCGAGAACGATCGCATGAGATCGACCTCCGTGGTGAGACGGTTTGCGTGGGTTGATCGGTACGGGTTCTTTCGATCCCCGGAGGTGCCGCCAATCGGCGCCGATTAGCCGAGAATCGCCAGCGACGGAGAAGAGCGTCGTCAGCCGGCCGGACAGCGGGGACCGCGATTGCGACGCGCGCGAGAGCGAGGTCATCCACGGGCTCCGATGTCATTCGGGCGTTGCGGGTGCGGCATGGCGCCCGCCGTCCGGGAGCACACGCGAGCGCGAGCCGCGGCCCGCGGAATCCGTGCGCCGGCCGTCGCTACTGCGCAGCCCAGGCGGTCCAGCAGCTCGGCCAGTCTTCGGCCGACCAGCGGATGTCGTACGCGCCGGCATACCCTCCCGTCGTGTTCCCGCCGGTTCCGAGGTAGTTCAGGAAACCGACGACCATGCCGGTGCGCGGAACCGCGGGGTCGTTCCCCCACCACGGCTCGATGCGGACCTCCCACGGCACCGCAGGGTCGTTCGGGTCGGCGGGTCCGTTCCCGAACCACCGGCGGATGACGACCGGCCCGGTGTCCGGATGCGTCGGCAACCGGCCGGTGCCGACGTGGCGCGGTGTCCCGAAAGTCCAGCCGCCACATGTGCTGTCCGACCTTGAAGCTGATGCGCATCGTCGTCGCCATGTGGCTGAACGTCGCAGGATCCTGCGGATCGACGACGATCGGATTGCCGTCCGCGTCGCTGTAGCTCGATGCGTCCGTCGCGAAGGCGCCGAGTGCCGACACGTTCTCCCACCCCGCGATCTGCATCGAGACCTCCGTGATCTCGTGATCGTCCGGGGTGTCCGCGACGCCGTCGGGACCGAAGGACGGATTCGGGATGCCAGCGCCGAAGTACACGCGCGGGCTGTTCCATGGGTTGTCCATGAGCGGGTTTGGGTCCGGAGGCAGCTCCGGTCCGAGGATCAGGCGCATCGACCGCGGACTGCGCCGGGCGAGCGTCAATGTGATCGTCCGACGGCGCCCCACCCAGCAGTCGTAGCCCAGCCCGGCGACGTCCGCGGACAGGCTCCCGACGGTCGGCGGGCTCGGCGGCACGAACGGGTCCGTCACGTCGAGGACCGCCGGGATGTCCGACTGGACGGCGTTGCCGCCGTTGCTGCCACTACCGCCACCGCCATCGCCACCACGGCCGTTTCCCTGCGCTCTGGCCGCACCGGCAACCAGCAGGACTGCACAGGCCGACCAGATCGGCCAGTTCCGTGTTCGACGCGCGACTTTCATGCGGATCCTCCTCGTGACTCGTGGTTCTCGGCCGCCTACGCGCGACCTGGAGACCAGCACACCCGGGCAGCCGGCGCGGACCTCGAATCCCGGCCCGCCCCACCGGGCCGCCCGGACGCGAGCCCTCTCCCGATGCCCGAACCGCGCTACCATCTCGCGCGGCTGGCGATCGGTGGTCGCGAGCCGCGGCGGACGTCGGCGAGTCCACGAGTGCGACGATGGAACCCCGGAGTTGTGCGATCGACGAAGCTCAGCTCTGGGACCTGCTGGACGACCCCGACGCGGACGCGCCGCGCGAGCTGCGGGCGCATGTGGAGTCCTGCCCATCGTGCCGCGAATGCCTCGAGCGGCTGCGGCGCGTCCACGAAGGACTGACCGCGCTGTGCAGCGCGGACCCGACCCCGCTGCCCGCATCGATCGGGCCCTACCGCATCGTCCGTCGCCTCGGCGAGGGCGGCATGGGCGTCGTGTACGAGGCCGAGCAACCGAACCCCGCGCGCCGCGTGGCGCTGAAGGTCCTACGACCGGTCGGCCCGTCCACGGCAGGCGACCTGCGCCGCTTCGAGCGCGAGGTCCAGGCGCTCGCGAAGCTGCGACACGCGTGCCTCGTCGTGATCCACGACGCCGGACGCGACGGCGGCTTCTTGTATCTCGTGATGGAGCTGGTCGAGGGCGAACCCCTCGATCGCCATTGTGCGCGTACGTCGGCGTCGCTCCAGCGACGCCTCGAGCTGATCGCGCAGACCGCGGAGGCGATCCACCACGCGCACGAGCGCGGCGTGGTCCACCTGGACGTGAAGCCGACCAACGTGCTCGTCGACGGCGACGGTCGGCCGCGCGTGCTCGACTTCGGGCTCGCGCGGTTCCTGCGCCCGGACGGCAACGTCTCGTTGTCCCGATCCGTGCTCGCGTCGCCGGGCGGGACGATCCCCTACATGAGCCCGGAGCAGCTCGGGGGCACGCCGGCGATCGACAGGCGGAGCGACGTCTACTCGCTCGGCGTGATGCTCCACGAGCTGCTGACCGGCCGACTGCCGTACGGGGCGCCGACGAGCCTCGCCGAGGCGGTCCGGACGTTCGCCTCGCCCGACGTGGCCCATGCGGTGGCGAGGGCCGACTCGATCCCACGACCGCTCCGGGACATCGTGCTGCAGGCGATCGCCGTCGACCGGACGCGGCGCTACGGCTCCGCTCTCGATCTCGCGGCGGACCTGCGCCGCCACCTGGCCGGCGAGGCGGTCCGAGCGAGAGTGGCGCGCAGGCTGCCTTCGTGGTTCGGACGAGGACGGTGGCCCTGGCTCGCCGCCTCCGCTCTTGCGGTGCTCGCCGCGATTCTGTTCCTCCCGTCGGAGGACACCGATACGCGACCGCGACTCGCGCAGCGGATGCCGATCGACATCCCCGACGTTCTGAGCGATGCCGGCAGCCGAAGGACGTTCGACGCGCTCGGGGACGGAGCGCAGATCGTCTACGCGGTGGGCTTTCGGCTGCGCGTCTGGGACCGCGTGACCGGAATCGGCCGGCCGCTCGGCGGCGGGGGCGGACCCGACGACATCGCCGAGTTCCGATGCACTGCGCCGCGCTGGTCACCCGATGGCCTCCGGATTGCCGCGGTCGGCAATCGGCAGGGCGAGGCGGAGCAGTTCGTGCTCGTCTGGAACGCTGCGGAGGCGCGGATCGAGCAGGCGCTGCCAGCACCCGAGCGAGGTGCGCGAATCCGAGACGTCTGCTGGACGCCCGACGGACACGAGATCACGTGCCTGACGGACCGCATCGACAGTATCCGGCTCGTCGGCGGCACGGTTCGCCGGCACCCGACGGACCTGCCACCGGTCAGCTCACTCGGCGGCTGGTCCGCCGACGGCCGCTGGCTGGTGGTCGACGCAACTCGGTCCGAGGGCCCGCCCCGGAGCGACCTCTGGCTCGTCCCACGCGTCGGCGGCTCGAGCCGGCAGCTCACGACGACGCCGGACGATTGCCACCAGCCCGTGTGGGCACCGGACGGTCGCTCGGTCTGGTTCGTCGCGAGCGGCACGACTCCCGCGGCGAGCGGGAGCGACATCTGGAGGCTGGCGGTCGACGGCGAGACTGGTCGCGCGACCGCCGCACCACGACGGGTGACGTTCCTGCACAACGAGGGATTCGTCGCGCCGCGCTTCCTGTCGGATGGCGCGCTCCTCGTCGGCGTGCGCCGTGACACCGCGACGGTCTGGACGACGACGGGGGACCGCTTCGAGGAAGGCACGGAGCACACGCGCGGCCGTGCCCCGCGCCTGTCGGCGGACGGACGGACCGTGTTCTTCATCGGTGAGGTCTCCGGCCAGCGCGGCCTGTTCGCGATGCCGCGAGGCGGCGGGGCGGCTCGTCTGCTCACCAGTGCTGCCTACGACGCCTCGGGCCCGCTGGGCGTGATGTCCTTCGGCACGCTCTACGACGTGGCGCCGGACAGCACGCGGATCGCGTTCTCGTCCTGGACGACGGGCGATCCGGACCGTGCGGAGGTCTGCGTGCAGTCGATCGACAGCGGTGACCTGCGCGTGCTCGCGCGCACCTCGTGCCCGGTCTGGATCCGCTGGTCTCCCGACAGCTGCTGGCTCGCGTACGTCGACGGCCGCAGTGTCCTCGTGGTGGCCGCCGACGGCAGCGACGCGCCGCGGGAGCTGGCCCGGCTTCCGCGCTGGGACGGCACACTCGAGTGGTCGCCGAACGGTGACTTCATCGCCGCGCTCGGCTACGCGACCGACGCCGACCTGGCAGCGCATGTGAACACCGCGTTCGCGATCGCGTTCCCGGTTGGCGAACTGACCCGCATGACGCCACCGGAGGAGGCCCGCTACAAGGAAGGTCTGGTCTGGCATCCGAGCGGGGAGTTCGTGACCTACGTCGACTATGGCCCGGCGAACGACTCGCAGATCCGCTTCGCGTGGCTCGACGGCCGGCCGACCGAGGTCGCGATCCAGCAGTCGGACTCCTGGGACTGGATCGGCGCGTGGGCCCCGGACGGCGAGCGGTTCTACTTCTTCAGCTACGGTGGCGCAGCGGAGGGCAGCCCGGTGCACGTTTACGACCGGCAGGCGCGCCAGGTCGTGACACGGGGCGTGCCCGGCATGTCCTCGCTGCCGAGATGGAGCGCCGGCGGCAATGCCGCGGTCTGGATCCGCGGCCGGCAGGCGGCATGGCTGGAGATCCTCGCTGTGGACCGTTGAGCCAATGGCGTCACGGATCTCCACTCCACGGAGGACGACCCGGCGCCTCGCGCGTCAGCCCATCTCGTCCATCCCCTGCGGGCCAAGGCGCCGGAACAGCTCGCGGCGCGCGTGCGCGAGCCGCGACTTGACGGCGGCCGCCGTCACGCCGAGCACCGCCGCGATCTCGTCCCGCTCGAGCTCCTCGAAGTAGCGCAGGAACAGCACCTCGGAGTGCTGGCGCGACAGCGACTGCATCGCCTCGGCGAGCCGGCGGTCGCGCTCGTGCCGGCCGAGCGCGGTAGCGGGGCCCGTGTGCGGGGAAGGCAGGTGCGACGTCGTGAATGCGCCGCGGTAGTCGACCGGGCTGCCGCGCACGCGGCGCTCCAGATTCAGGCAGTGGTTGCGCGCCACGCAGAACAGCCACGGCCGGAACTTGCCCTGCGGCCACGGAGCGGCGAGCAGCTTCGCCAGCACGTCCTGCGCCGCGTCCTCGGCGTCCTCGCTCCGGCCGAGATAGCCGTGGCAGAAGCGGACGAGCCGTTGGCGGTACGCTGCGAGGAGATCGGCCTTCGCGCCCTGGTCGCCGCGCCGCGCGCGCTCGGCGAGCGTCCCCTCGTCGTCCGTGCTGGCGTGGGTTTCGTCCATGGCGGTGCCCCCTGGACTCGGGCTCGGTCCGGTGTCTTTGGCATCACACCCGAAGCGCCGTCGCGGCACCAGGAATCCGGACCAACGGCCCGATGTCGTCCCGGCCGCGCGTCCGCCAGCGAGTGACGCGAGGACGCGGTCAGCCTGACGGGAGTGCGTCGGCAAGCACGGAGTTACCGCAAGACCGCACCCCGCGTGTCGGCAAGTGCGAGCACGGGAATGGTCTCGAAGCGCAGCCCGGGCGCATCAGCGCACGCCGATGACGAGGCCGGTGTTGGCGAATGCGAGACCGGTCGCGCTCGACGCGCTGCTGCTCGACACGCGGCCGACCGGCGCCGGACCGTAGGGGGCCGCGAAGACCTGCGTGAATGCGTTGCTGGAGACGACGCCGAGCGCGTTGGCACCGGGATCGAGCGCGAAGGCCTGGCTCGTCAAGATCGCACCGTGGAACGCCGGCGACAGCGCGAGAGGTAACGCATAGCGCGTAGGATTGGCCATCGGCAGGACGTTCACCGGCACCGTCGCGAGCGTACACGGCCCGGACGCGCCGCTGGCCGTTCCCGGCAGCACGATGGGTGCGTACCCGAGGCCGATCATCAGGACGGGCGTTGCTCCGGTCGGCGCGAGGCTCACGCTGTAGTTGTTCGTCATCGCGCCGGACGACCACGACACCGTGCTGTAGCCGAACAGCGACATTCCGAGAGCGCCGCCGCTGCGCACGCAGCCGTCCCCGAGCTCGCGCTCGAAAGGTCGCGGATTGGTCTGGGAGCCGAGCACCGCGTCGAACGACACGAAGCTCGTCGTGCTCTGCACCTGGGCCTCCCACGCGAGCGGACCCTGACCGCCGAACACGAACGGCGTGGCGAGCGGAATGCGGTACTCGAATCCCGGCAGCGGCGTCGACACGGTCATCGCCGGAAACTGCACGATCTGCGTGCGGGCGAGCACCTGCGTGCGGTCGGCACCGTGGTTCAGCGCGAACGTGCTGCTCGGCGCGGTCGCGGTCGTCACCGCCGTCGACATCCACAGGTCCGCGTTGAGCTGGAACGCCGGGATCGGCGAACCGCTCAGCGCCTCCTCGAGTCGGAACGACAGGCTGCGCACGGTCATCGGCTGGCCGCGCAGGTCGTCGTGCACCTGCAGCCAGCGGGAGCCGGCCGCCGCGAACGGGCGGCTGTCCGAGGAGTTCGCCGGCGCGAGGCGGAACAGGGCGGGCGAGACGGTCTGGGCGAGGCAGGTTCCGGTCGCGAGCAGCAGGGCGGTCGTCGGGCGGATCAGTGGTCTCATCACGGGGGCGCTCCGGGGGTGGCGATGGCTGCCGCCGCGGTGCCGCGGCGGCGTCGTCACCCGAGCGGATCTGCCCGGTGCGCGTTGCACCGGACTCCGGCCCGACGCCGGATCGACAGTTGGACGCGATGCCGAGGTCGAGCCGCAGCGGCGGCCCGGCCGCTGGCGCCAGCGCCCAGGTTGCGGTGTGATGCCGCCCGCTCGCTTCTCCGCCCTCGCTCGCCGCCGATCACCATGAGCCGGACTCTCACCGTCGCCGTCGCGCTCGCCGCCGCTCCCGTCTCCGCCCAGGCCGTGCAGACAGCGTCGCTCGCGGCCGCGCCGCCGGCGCTCGCCAGCCCCGGCGACCCGCCGCTGCTCGGTGCCGGGCGCCACACCTACCGCTGGGTGCCGGGTTTCGCCGTGCGCGAGGGCGGCCAGGACCTGGGCAACACGCACGGCTGCATCGCCGTCGACGCGGCCGGCAACGTCTACTTCAACACCGACACCGAGCGCGCCGTGATGGTCTACCGGCCCGACGGCACGCTCGTGAAGACCTGGGGCGCCGAGTTCGCCGGCGGCCTGCACGGCATGACGCTGCGGCGGGAGGGTGACCAGGAGTATCTGTACCTCGCGCACATCGGACGGCACGAGGTCGTCAAGACCACCCTCGACGGCGAGGTGCTCTGGACGCTCGGCTACCCCACCGAGGCCGGCATCTACCAGAACGCCGGCGAGTACCGCCCGACCGACGTGGTCGTCGCACCCGATGGCTCGCTGTTCGTCGCCGACGGCTACGGCAAGAGCTGGGTCCACCAGTTCGACCGCGACCGGCACTACGTGCGCTCGTTCGGTGGCATGGGCACCGAGCCCGGGCAGATGCGCACGCCGCACGGGCTGCTGCTCGACACGCGCGGCAGCGAGCCGCGGCTGATCGTCGCCGACCGCGAGAACGGCCGCCTGCAGATCTTCGACCTCGACGGCGGGCTGCGCGGCATCGTCTCCGGCATCTTCCGGCGGCCGTGCAACGTCTACGCGCACCCCAACGGGCGCGACCTCGTCGTGCCGGATCTCGCCGGGCGCGTCACGATCCTCGACGAGAAGAACGAGCTCGTCTGTCACCTCGGCGACCAGCCCGATGCCGCATTGCGCGCGCAGAACGGCGTGCCGCGCGAGAAGTGGCAGGACGGCGTGTTCCTGTCGCCGCACGGCGCCGCGTTCGATTCGCACGGCGACCTCTACGTGCTCGACTGGAACAGCCGCGGCCGCGTGTCGCGGCTCGAGTGGCTGCCGCGCTTCCCGTGACGGGGGAGGATCCCGCCAGGCGCGGTCAGTACGGCGGGAGCTGCAGGTCGACGACGCTGCCGCCGCCGGGCAGCAGCTGCACGTCGCCGAGCGGCACGCGCAGCTGGTCGGGGCCGCGGCCGACGGAACCGAAGACGCGGACCGCGCCGGCGCCGCCGCGCAGCGTCGCCCGGCCATCGGCGTCCGCGGCGAGGTTCGCGCGCGCATTGCTGCCGATCGGGCCCTCGAAGCTGAGCGGCTGGTTCGCGGCCGGCTCGCCGTTCGCGCGCAGCACGCGCACGACGCGGTGGCCGGACTGCACGCGGATCGCGACCTCGGCGGGCGGGGTCGCGCCGATCTGGAACGGCTCGCTGCGCACGTCGGCGATGCCGCCCGCTTCTTCGGCCTTCAACGTCGTCCGCCACGTGCCGGGAGCGAGTTCGACCTCGACGCGGCCGTCGGCGCCGGTCTCCAGGCTGCGCGTCGACCAGTCGTTCGCGCCGCCGAGCCAGCCGAGCAATTGGACGGTGCCTTCGAACGGGCGACCGTTGCAGGTGAGGACGAGCGTCGTGGTCGCCGGTGCCACGCCGCTCAGGTCGAGCGCGACGTCGCGCGCCTCGCCTGCCGCCAGCTCGAGCTCCTCGATCAGCGTTCGGGTGTCCGATCCTCCGGTGTGGCCGACGGTGACGACGCGCAGCGCCCAGCGGCCGGGCGGGATGCCCACCAGCACCGCGCGGCCGTCGTCGTCGAGAGGCAGCCAGTCGGGCGCGGTCGGGCCGAAGCGATACTCCGGCGCGCTCGGGAAGCTGCGCCGGCCCGCGCGATCGACGAGCCCGACGGCGACCCGGTACGCGGTCGCGATCTCTACCGGCGTCGCGCGGATGCGGAGCGTCGCGCCGCTCGGTGCGGTGATCTCGAGCGGCTCAGGCTCGTCGAGCCGGACCGGCTGCACGACGAACGGTGGGTGTCCGGGGCCCAGCACGCGCAGCGCGAAGGCGGTGTCGCCGGGGCCGGCGAGGGTCGTGCGCCCGGCGGCGTCGGTCGTCGCCGTCGCGACGCGAACGGCTCCCTGTCGCTCGAAGCGGATCTCGCCGTCGACCCTGCGGGCACGGCGCGGCGCGCGCGACGGAGGCTGGTCGCGGTCCACGGCCGTCGTGTCGAGCTCGACCGGGTCGGTGTCGAGCGGGTGCACGAGCTCGAGGGACGAGCCCACGATCGGTGCGCCGTCGGCATCGCGCAGCACGATCGTGCGCGCGACGTCTGGCAGGAGCACGACGTCGACGACGGCCGGCACGCCCGCTTCGATCTCGAGCCTGATCCAATCGGACTTCGGAAGCTGCAGCGACGGGGCGGGCACGATCCGCAGCGAATACGGGCCGGGAGTCAGGCGTTCGATCGTCGCCGTGCCGCCCGGATGGGGGCCGGCTGCACGGATGCGGGCGTCGCCGCGGACGAAGCCGGAAGTGTCGACCGCGTCCGGCCCGTCGAGCTGCACTCCGAACCGCTCGACCGGTGCGCCGCTCGTCGCGTCGCGGACGTTGACCGTCAGGCTCGGGCCATCGAGCAATGCAATGCGCACGGCGGGCGCGCCCCAGGGGATCGGCTCGCCGGTGTCGGCGGGCTCGAAGCCATCGGCGAGAACACGAAGCCGCAGCCCGCGCTCGTCGGCGCCCGTGTATTGCGGGATCCGGAAGCCGCCATCGGGCGCGGTCCGGCCCACGCCGATTCCTCCGGGTCCGATCCGGCCGTCGGGGCGGTCGAGCCGCACGGCGAGCAGCGTCGCGTCGGGGATCGGCGTACCGCGGCCGTCCGTGACGACCCCGGCGATCGGTGGACCGACCTGCTCCGGTCGCCGGAACGGCTCGACGACGATCCGCAGCTCGGTCGTGGGTGCTGCGAGCCCCACCCGGCCCGGCGGGTCGATCAGCTTTCCGGCGGTCGACAGGACGTAGTCCCCGGGCGGCAGCGCCGTGTCGCTCCTGAACGCCCCCGCCGCGTCGGTCGTCAGCTCGAGGTTCCTGCGCGGCACGAGCGCGGAGCCCGGCGTGACCGGGGAGGACGCCGTCGGGCCCGGACCGCCCGCGCCGATCAACGACACGCGCCACTCGGGCAGCGCGGTCCCCGCCGGATCGACGACGATCCCGCGCAGTAGCACGCCGCGCGACAGCACCGCGTCGCCGAGGTCGATGCGGGCTCCGGCGGGGATCGAAGGCCATTGCGTCCTCGCGGCGATCCGACCGGGGGAGCGGGAGACGAGGCCGAACTCGTACGGCGGTGGCGGCGCGAAGCGGATCTCGAAGCGGCCGTGATCGTCCGAGTGCGCCGGGGGCGGATCGCTCCAGTCGATCGGACCGTGATCGAGTTCGTGAAGCGTGACCGCATGCCGGTCGTCGCCGTAGCCGCGCAGCTCGAGCGCGACGCCGGCGAGCGGCGCGCCATCCTCGTCGACGCAGCGGCCGACGATCGTCGCGAGGCCGTCGCCGGCCGGCTCGTCGACGACCGGAGTCGCGACCCGCTCGCGGACCGGTGCGGTCGGCGTCGGGCTCGGCGCATCGCGTGCGGGCTCGACGTGCGCGTCGCGGTGCTCTCCCGCCCTCGCCGTCGAGCCATCGACCGCGGGTGCGTCGACGGGCGCCGGCGCAGGTCCAGTGGACCCCGCTCCGGTCAGCGCGAGCCACGCGACCGCGGCCGCGAGCAGCGCCAGCAGGAGCATCAGTGCGAGGCGAGGCATCGGACCTCTTCTTCCGTTGCGGAGGCCGAGGGCCGCAGCGCTCCGCGGGTCCGGGCCAGTAGAGTGCGCGGCCATGCGTGCGTCGATGCCCCTCCTCGCGTTCCTCGCCACGCTGGCGCCCGCCCAGCAACCCGCCGTGGACTTCGTGCCGCTGTTCGATGGCCGCTCGCTCGACGGCTGGCACGGCGATCCCCGCTACTGGTCGGTCGAGGACGGTGCGATCGTCGGCCGCTCGACCGCCGCGCTGCCGTGCACCCGCAACACCTATCTCGTGCGCGACGGGGTGACGATCGCCGACTTCGAGCTGCGCTTCTCGTTCCGCATCGACGGCGGGAACTCGGGCGTGCAGTACCGCAGCGCGGATCTCGGCGACTTCCGCGTGCGCGGCTACCAGGCCGATCTCGAGGCCGGCGCGAGCTACACCGGGATCCTCTACGAGGAGCAGGGTCGCGGCATCCTCGCGCAGCGCGGCCAGCAGATCGCGATCGCGGCGGACGGTCAGCGCACCGAGCGCGGTGCGCGGTGGTCGTCCGACGCGCTGCAGGCGACCCTGCGCCCCGGCGACTGGAACGACTACGTCGTGTGGGCGGTCGGCCCGCGCGTCGTGCACGAGATCAACGGGCACACGTTCGTCGATGTCGTCGACGAGCACCCAGGCGCATTGCGCAGCGGCGCGATCGCGCTGCAGCTCCACCAGGGGCCGCCGATGGAGGTGCGCTATCGCGACCTGCGCTACCGGCCGTTGCCGGCGGACTTCGCGATCCCGGTGCGGCCGCTCACCGCACCGCCGGTCGTATCCGGCGGGGCGCCGGAGTGGATCTGGTCGAACGCGTCGCCGCGCGATGGCGAGCGCGCCTGGCTGCGCCGGGACTTCGAGCTCGACGGGGCGGCCGCGGTCGCGATCGAGATCGTGGCGACCTGCGACAACCGGTTCGAGCTGTCGCTCGACGGCGACGAGCTTGCGCGGGGCGAGGATTGGCAGCGGCCGGTGCTCCGCACCGTGCGACGTCCGGTCGCGCCCGGCCGCCACCAGCTGCTCGTCGCCGGGCGCAACGAGGGCGGCCCGGCCGCATTGCTGGCGCGGCTCCGCTTCGTGCGCGCCGACGGCTCGCGGCTGGAGCTCGTGACCGACTCGACCTGGCAGGCGAGCGCCGAGCCGCCCGGCGACGCGGCGGCGTGGGGGCCGGCGCACTCGTTCGGACCATCGGCGGCGCCGGCGGGGCCGTGGCCCGATCCGCTCGCGCCGCGCACGGCGACGCCGGCCGAGCAGCTGACGATCCCGGCGGGCTACGCCGTCGAGCTCGTGTGGTCGGCGCAGCCGGGCGAGGGCAGCCTGATCGCGATGGGCTTCGAGCCGAGCGGCGACCTCCTGGTCTCCGTCGAGCGCAGCCAGCTCGCGCGGCTGCGGCTCGCCGGGACGAGCGTCGTCGGCTACGAGCCGCTCGACGGGACGCCGCGCGAGTCGCAGGGCTTCGCGTTCGCGGATGGTGCACTGTGGGTGCAAGGGGTCGGCGACGATGGGCGCGGGCTGTACCGGCTCGCCGACGCCGATGGCGACGGGCGCTACGAGCGCTGCGAGCTCGCCCTGGCGCTCGGCAGCGGCGGCGAGCATGGCGCGCACGCGGTCGTGCCCGGCCCCGACGGCGCGCTGTGGCTGATGAACGGGAACATGTCCGCCCGGCCGCGCACGTTCGCCGCGGACTCGCCGTTCCGCCACGGCGCCGAGGACGTCCTGCTGCCGACGCTCGAGGACCCGCGAGGCCATGCCAATGGCGTGCACGCGCCGGGCGGTCACCTGCTCCGCTGGGTTCCTGGCGCAGATGCACCGCAGCTCGTCGCGGCCGGCTTCCGCAATGCGTACGACGTCGGCATCTCGCCGGACGGCGAGCTGTTCACGTTCGACGCCGACATGGAGTGGGACCTGGGCCTGCCGTGGTACCGGCCGACGCGCGTCGTGCACGTCGTGCCGGGCGGCGAGTACGGCTGGCGGACCGGCGCGGCGAAATGGCCGACCGCGTATTGCGACTCGCTGCCGCCGGTCGTCGACGTCGGGCTGTCGTCCCCGACCGGCGTGCTGTTCGACGACCGCGGGTTCGCGCCGTTCCCCGGCCGAGCCGTGCTGCTCGGGGATTGGGCGTACGGTCGCATCCTGGCGGTGCCGCTCGTGCCGGACGGCAGCGGCAGCTTCGCGGATCGCGGCTTCGTGCCGCTCGCGACCGGCAAGCCGCTCAACGTGACCGACCTCGCGTTCCGCGGCGACGAGCGTGCGCTCTGGTTCGTCACCGGCGGGCGCGGCACGCAGTCGGGCCTGTACCGGATGACCAGGACAGCGGCCGCCGAGCCGGGCCTGCCCGGCGCGTGGAACGACCCCGGGCTCGCCGCGCGCCGTGCGCTCGAGCGCCCGGACGTCGACGTCGACTCCGCGTGGCGCGAGCTCGCGCGCCCGGAGCGCTTCGTGCGGTTCGCGGCGCGCGTCGCGCTCGAGCGGGCGGCGCCCGCCGTCTGGCGCGCGCGGGCGCTCGGGGAGACCGCGGAGCCGCGCGCGTCGCACGCGCTGCTCGCGCTCGCCCGGGTCGGCGACGACGCCGACCGCCGCGCGGTGCTCGACCGCCTGTGCGCGCTCGTTGCGCGCGACGGGACGCTCGGCGTCGACCGGCTGCGCACCACGGCCGTCGCACTCGCGCGACTCGCGGCGCCGCCCGACGACACGTTGCGCACGCGGCTGCTCGACCTGCTCGACCCGCGCTACCCCGCCGGCGACGCCGTCGCCGACCGCACGCTGCTCGAACTGCTGGTCGCGCTGGGCGCCCCGGACGTCGTCGACCGCGCGCTCGCCGTGGCCGAGACCGCGGACCTCGCCGCCGCACTGCACCCGGCCCACGCGCTGCGCCTCGTCGAGACCGGCTGGTCGGAGCCCGCGCGCCGCCGTTACTTCGCGTTGCTCGGCCGCGCCAAGGCGCTCGAGGGCGGCCTCAGCCTGCGCGGCTACGTCGACGCGATCGAGAGCGCAGCGCTCGAGCGGGCTCCGGCGGAGCTCCGCGACGAGCTGCGGGCGCTCGCCGCTGCACCGGAGCCGGTGCGCCCCGACCTGACCGCGCTGCGCGCGGCGGGCACCCACCTGTGGACGGTGGCGGAGCTGCTGCCGGCATTGCCCGAGGTCGGTCGCGGCCGTGACTTCGCCGCGGGACGGCGCGCGTTCGAGACCTGCGCCTGCGTCGCGTGCCACCGCTTCGCCGGCGCCGGCGGCGACCTCGGCCCCGACCTGACGGCGGTCGGCAGCCGCTATGCGCGGGGCGACCTGCTGCGCGCGATCCTCGAGCCGTCGGCCGATGTGCCGGACGTCTACCGCTACACGACGCTCACGTTGCGCGACGGCACCACGGTGGTCGGGCGCGTGCTGCGCGAGGACGCGTCACGCCTCGAGATCGCGCAGGGCAGCTACCAGGACGAGCGCCGCACGGTGCCGTTGACCGACATCGTCTCGCGACAGGCGTCGCCGGTCTCCCCGATGCCGATCGCACTGACCGCGGCGCTGCCGCTCGACGCGCTGCTCGACCTGCTGGCCTGGCTCGAGTCGGGCGGCAATCCCAATGCCCCGGCGTTCGCGCGCTGACGCGCGACGCCCGGGCTGCCACACCCGAGCCGCCACACCCGGGCCGAGAACCGGGTGACTCAGCCGCCGAGCGTCGTCTCGAGCGCGTTCGAGAACGACGCGCCGAGGTTGTTCGCGCTCGGGTCGACGATCACCCACTGGTGGTAGAGCTTCTGGCCCACCAGCGTGAAGATGTTCGGGACCAGGAACGGCACGGACGCGTCGCCGGCGGCATTGGTGCCGACGCTGAAGTAGGCGTCGGTGCTGACCAGCAGGTTGCAGTTCGGCGCGCCGAGGATGCCGAAGTTGAACGGCAGCGAGCCCGCCGCCCAGGTCATGTTCGAGAAGCCGGTGAACTTCGTCGCGATCGTGTTCGGCGCGCCGCCGCTCAGTACGACGCGGAACGTCTGACCGAGCTCCGGCGTGCCGCTGCCCGAGATCGCGGGCGTGACGCCCTGCGTGCCGCCGGTGCAGAGGATCTGGAAGGACGGCGACGTGATGAGCGACGACAGCGACCAGGTGGTCGAGGCGTTCGGGCGGCGGAACGCACGGCCGAACGTCGTCGACGTGATGTTGCTGACGTAGGTCGTGCCCGCGGTGTGGTCGATCGCGAGGAAGTAGCGACCGGCGGCGAGGCTGAGCGGCGTCGCGAGCGTCGCCTGGTAGAACCCGGCGGACGCACCGATGGCGACCGTCGTCGTGACGAGCGGCGTCGTCACCGGATTGCCGCGGATGTCGGCAGCGTAGATCGCTGCGTTGACCGTCTCGGTCTGGCCGGTCGACGACGACGAGTAGATCCGGAAGCCGAGCATCGTCACCGCGCTCGTCGCGTCGAACTCGTAGGCGTACTCGTTCGGCGAGGTCTGCTGCGTCAGCGGGCCGCCGGTCGTGTTGAGGCCGGCGCAGACGTTGAACGAGACGCCCGAGCCCTGGCAGCCCTGGCCGAAGGTCTGGAACGCGCCGGCCCGGTAGGTCACGCTGCGGACGACGCCGGCGAGATCGGAGCGGTCGATGCGCGTGCCGCTATTGCAACCGATGATCGTGTTGCAGCCGCCGTGGGTGTGGATGCCGATCGACTCACCGGTCTGCTCGAGGATGATCGGACCGCCCGAATTGCCGCCGGTCGAGTCGGTCTGGTAGCACAGCGAGTCGACGCCGACGACGGACAGCGGGCCGATGCCGGTCTTCTGTGCGAGGTTCAGGTTGGCCGGCGCGGGCGCGGTCGTCGTGCCGTAGCCGGTGATGCGGATGACGCTGCTGCCGGCGCCACCGGGGACCGGGCCGAGCGCGTACCATTGGAAGTTGTTGCGATCCGTCGGGAGCATGCCGTGATTGCTGTTCGGCAGCACGCGGCACACCGCCCAGTCGGCACCGATGCCGGCGTCGAGGAACTGGATGCGCGAGAACGGATACTGGTCGTCGGGGTGCGAAGCGACCGGCTGTCCCGTCGACGTCGACAGCGGCACGTTGAACTCGATGAAGTCCGGCCCGCCGGCGCTCATGCAGTGGCCGGCCGTCAGCATGATCTCGTAGTGCGCCATCCAGCCGGTGCAGCCGATGAACAGCCGACCCTGACGCGGATCGTTGCTGGCGACACGCATGTCGATGTTGCCGCAGATGCTCTCCGGGGGCACCAGCACCAGACCGCGCGCCACCTGGTCGACGGCGACGCGATTGCCGCGCGTGCCCGGGCCGGCGACGAGCTCGATCAGCACCTCGTTGCCGTTGAAGCGGGCGGAGTAGTGACTCCAGTCGATGAGCGTACGGGCGTCGTGGCGCTGGATCGCGCCGTCCTGCGCTGCAGTCATGCGCAGGAACGAGCCGGCCGGCAGGCTGACGTCGGGCGCGAATTGCAGCTGCAGCCAGGTCGTCTGGTCGTAGCGGATGCGCTCGCTGAACACGACCGCGGGCTGGTTGGAGAGGTTGTGCAGGTAGCCGGAGTCGACGTTCGACGACACCCACACGTGCGGTGGCGTCGCGGGGCTCTGCGCGAGGGCTTCGCCGGTACTCAGCACGAGCGTGGTCAGCGCTGCGGCGACGGGAACGAGGTAGCGTTGCATGACGAGCGTAGAGGGGCTGCGGGTTCGAGTCGGGCAGGCGACCGGCAACGGGGCCCTGGAGCCAGAGTTCCGCGCGCCGATCGGCGAGCCGATCGGAACGTGGGGGCGGTGGCGCCGGTTCCCTGATCCGTCATTGTTACCACGGATGCGGCCGGCCGTGGTGCCCCGGGTGTTCCGGCGTGCGCCGGTTTCCTCGGACCGGGACGCCCGAACCGGCACGCGCGGACCGACGCAGCCCTTTCGGGTACCGAAGCTTGCGAGTGCCGACGCGCACCCGATCATGAGCGCTCCCCAGCAGGAGAACACCCTTGGTGCCGAGCGCTTCGTTCCGGCTGATCGCCGCCCCGCACACGCCCTGCCGCGACGACGGCGCGCTGGCCGAGGACCGCGTCGCCGCGCAGGCGCGGTTCCTGCGCGGGCTCGGTGTCGACGGCGTGTTCGTCGCGGGGACCACCGGCGAGGGGCCGTCGTTCGACCGCGACGAGCGGCAGCGCCTCGCCGCCGCGTGGGCGAAGGCCGCCCGCGCCGAGGGCCTCGGGCTGTGGATCCACGTCGGCGCCGATGCGCTGGGCGATGCCTGGCAGCTCGCGGCCCACGCGGCCGAGCTCCGTGCCGACGGCATCGCCGCGCTCGCGCCCCGCTACTTCCGTCCCCGCACCGTCGACGAGCTCGTCGACTGGCTCGCCGCGATCGCCGAGGCGGCGCCGCGCGTGCCGTTCCTCTACTACGACATCCCGGCGTTCACCGGCGTCGCGCTGCCGACCGCCGAGGTGATGGTCGCCTGCCGCGAGCGCCTGCGCTCGTTCGGCGGCGTCAAGTTCACGAACCCGGACCTCGCCGAGCTGCAGCGTTGCCTCGCCGTGGCGGCGCCGGGCGAGGACGTGCTGTTCGGCACCGACGAGGCGCTGCTCGCGGCCGCGGCGCTCGGCTGCAGCGGCGCGGTCGGCAGCAGCTACGGCTTCGCGGCTCCGTTGTACCGCTGCGCGCTCGCGGCACAGGAGCGTGGCGAGCACGAGGAATCGGCGCGCTGGCAGCGGCGTGCGATCGCGTGGATCGACGCGCTGGTCGCGCACGGCTACCTGCGCAGCGCGAAGGCGACGGTCGGCATGCTCGGCTGCGAGCTCGGTCCGGTCCGCGCGCCGCTGCGACCGCTGACGTCCGCGCAGCGCGACGCGCTGCGCCGCGATCTCGATGCGCTCGGCGTGCGCCAGTGGCTCGACGAGGCGCGGCGCGCGTCGGTGCGCGGGCCGGAGTGAGTCAATCCTCGTAGAGCTCCTCGCGCCGCCGCCGCCGGCCGTCGGCGATGCCGAGGATCACCAGGATCACGCCGGCGAACCCGAGCAGCAGCGACAGGCCGAAGCCGATCATGCTGTTCGCGAGCAGCGACGGGATGTCGAGGCGCAGCACGACGAGCTGCACCTGGTCCGGCAGCGCAGGGTGGTCGAGGTGGTAGCGGCCGGGCTTCACCTGCGCGAGGCCGATCAGCTCGTAGCTCAGGCCGTCGTGGGTCCCGGACGCCGAGCCGTCGCCACTGGCGACGACCTCGATCCGGCCGCCCGCGTCGTTGACGAACGCGAAGCCGTCGCGAGGCACGCCCTCGGTCGGGTGCTCGCCGCCGGAATCGCGCGCGACGATCCCGACCCCGTGGAAGTCGGCCTCGCCGAGCTCGAACGGCTCCGCCGAGTCGGCGGCCCGGGTCGCGACGACCGTCGGGAGCGCCTTCTCCAGCTCGGCGAGCACACCCTCCTGGCCCTTCTCGATCAGGCCGAGCACCGGCGCGCCGAGGCAGGAGCCGATCGCCAGGAGGAACAGCAGCAGGCCGATCCAGAGCTTCGTCATCGTGGGATCTCGCGGCGGTGCACGCCGGGGCGGCTCCCGATCGAAGCAGAAGCCCGGCGCCCAGGACAGCGTCGCGCGGATTCGGGAGCGTCGAGCGTCAGTAGCTCAGCGGCACGACCAGCCCGTTGGTCAGGCCGAGCCCGCCGGCCTGGCACACGACCAGACCCTGCGCGCACAGCAGCAGGTTGCAGAGCGCGACGTTGTCCGGCAGCGCGAGCGGGAACGCGCCGCTGCCGCCGCACGCGGCGCCGAGCATCGGTGCCGGGCCGATCGCGAGCACCGGCGGCTGCGCGAACAGCGTGCCGCACCCGAACGGGACGTTGCCGCAGGGACCGACGTTGACGACCACGAAGCCGGTCGAAGTGTTCGGCGCATCCTCGATGCGGAAGCCGAAACCGGCATTGCCGAGCACCGGCAGTCCGGTCGCGGTCAGGCGCGGCACCGTCGGGCAGGTCGGGCAGACGCGCGGTGGCAGGCAGCCGCCGCCGAGCTGGCGCGGTGCGGTCGGCAGGCGGTCGAAGCCCGCCCAGAGCTGGCCGCCGGGCGCCGCGGTGGGGCAGCAGGACTCGGCGATCAGCGTCGGGCAGCGCGTCGAGCCCATCTGCACGACGAATACGGCGGTCTGCCGGCCGTCCGACACGTAGAGGCGGCGCGCGCAGGCGTCGTAGGCCATCGCGCGGATCGCCTGCAGGGTGCCGCGATTGCACGCGAGTGCCGGCAGGTAGCAGATCGGATCGCAGCCCGGGCCATTGCGGTCGATGACCAGGATGCGGTTCTGCGGGCCGGCCGGGCCGAAGTCGGACGCCGCCACGAACAGCAGATCATCGGCGCGGTCGAGCGCGATCGCTCCGGCGTGGTGCGCGGCGGTCGGCAGCGGGAACCGGCACACGCCGATGCGGGTCGGGCAACCGCCGGTCGCCGTGAAGCCGTAGGTGACGACCGCGGCGATGCCCGGGACCGACTCGACGTGCAGCAGCGTTCCGGCGGTCGCATCGAAGGTCAGGCCGCCGACGCGCGAGACCGGGCCGAGCACGAGGTCCGCGGGCATCGCGCAGCCGGTCGCGCAGGTGTCGAGGCCGAGCTCGAGCAGGCGGGTGCCCTGCGAGTGCCACAGCGAGTTGCGCACCGGGTCGACCGCGGCGCCGCCCGACCACGCCTCGGCGGGGGCGGGCAGCGTGTTGAGGCACGCGGTCGCCGCCGGATTGCACAGCGCCTGGCGCAGCGTCGCGGGGTTGGCGCCGAGCGGGTCGGCACCGAAGCCGATCAGCGGGCCGGACTGGGCGGCGGCGGCGCTGGCGAGCGCGGCGGCGGCGGTGGTCAGGAGGGCGAGGCGGTGTAGCAGACGGGGCAGTTGGCTCATGGTCGTGGTCCTCCGGCGGGTGGTGAGGCGACGACCGGAGCGCAGGTGACCCGGTGGATCCAAGGTCGATTCCCAGCCGGGTTTCGGCACCCGGGCTGTCGCGTTTCTCGACAGGCAGCGGCCGGCCACCGGTCCCGATCCGAGACCCCTGGTTCAGGGTGATCCCGAGGGCGTCGATCCCTGCGGCATGTTCCTGCTGCATTCCGGACGCCCTGCCGGCCCGGCGCTGTGCGCCGTGCTCGCCGGGCTCAGCGCGCTGGCCACCACCACGCCGGCGCAGGGGGTGGAGGTCGACGGCGAGCTCCGCCAGTGGCACGTCGTCACGCTCACGTTCGACGGCCCTGCCGACGCGCGCGAGGCCGGCACGCCCAACCCGTTCCTCGACTATCGGCTCGACGTGACCTTCGAGCTCCGCGGCCGCAGCGTCGTGGTACCCGGCTACTACGCGGCCGACGGCCAGGCCGCCGATTCCGGCGCCGACGCCGGCGGCCAGTGGCGCGTTCATTTCGTGCCAGACCGCGTCGGCACGTGGCGTTGGCGGGCCTCGTTCAGAGCCGGCCCGCGCGCGGCGGTCGGCGGACCTGCGGTGCCCGCGGAGTTCGACGGCGCGGCGGGTGCATTGCAGATCGAGCCGACCGACGACCCGCCCACCGATCCGCGCGGCCGCGGCATGCTGCGCTACGCCGGCGCGCGCTACCTACGGTTCGCCGGCTCCGGCGAGGCGTTCCTCGAGATCGGGCCCAACAGCCCCGAGAACCTGCTCGCGTTCGCCGACTTCGACGGCACGCGTGACCTCGGCGGCATCGTGCCGAACTTCCTGCACGCGTTCGCTCCCCACCGCGACGACTTCGTCGGTGGACCGACCTGGCGCGGCGGCCGTGGCCGCAACCTGCTCGGCGCGCTGTCGTACGTCGCCGCGCAGGGCCTCAACTCGATGTACGTGATGACGCTGACGCGCCACGGCGACGGCGACGACGTCTGGCCGTGGCGCGACGACGACGACCCGTGGCGCTTCGACTGCTCGAAGCTCGATCAATGGAATCGGGTGTTCGAGCACGCCACCGCACTCGGCCTCCACCTGCAGCTCGTGCTGACCGAGACCGAGAACGAGAGCTACTTCGAGCAGCGCACCGGCGAGTCGTTCCTGAGCGACGCGCGGCACCTGTACTACCGGGAGCTCGTCGCGCGGTTCGGCCATCATCTCGCGCTCACCTGGAACCTCGGCGAGGAGAACGGTTGGGACGACTGGAGCAGCTCGCCCTACAAGCAGCCCAACAACGACGCCCAGCGCCGCGCGTTCGCCGCGCTGCTGAAGCGGCTGGATCCGTACGATCATCCGATCGTCGTCCATACGTATCACGGGCCGCGGCCCGGTGAGGACCAGGACGGCGTCTACGGCCCATTGACGGATCCGGCGCAGCCGTGTCTCGACATCGACGGCGCCTCGCTGCAAGGGCCGTTCGAGCCCGCGACCTCGGTGCGCGCGCCGAGCGCGGACGTCGCGCGCAACAACCACGCGAAGGTGCGTCATTGGGTGGAGCGCACGGCGTCCGCCGGGCATCCTTGGGTCGTCGGCCATCACGAGGAGATGCCGGCCCAGTACGGAACGACGACGGACGGCGATCCGCGCGACCCCGACCACGACACGATCCGCAAGGACGTGCTGTGGGGCACGCTGATGGCCGGCGGGGCAGGAGTCCAGTACTACTTCGGCTACGGCTATCGCGAGACGTCCGGCGACGACCTGACCTGCGAGTCGTTCCGCGGTCGCGAGCAGATCTGGTCGCAGTCTCGCCATGCCGTGCGCTTCTTCCAGCAGCACCTGCCGTTCGGCGACATGGTCTGCCGCGACGAGCTGGTCTCGAGCCCGACCGCCTACTGCCTGGCCCGCGACGGCGACTTCTGGGTCGTCTATCTGCGCGATCCGGGCCCCGTCGACCTCGACGTCGGCGCGGCGACCACCGGCGTGTTCGAGGTCCATTGGTTCGACCCGCGCACCGGCGGCCCGCTGCGGCGCGGTAGCGTCGCGCTGTTCAGCGGCCCCGGACCTCATTCGCTCGGCAGCCCTCCCTACGAGCCCCAGCGCGACTGGGTCGTGCTGGTCCGCCGCTCGATGGACGTGCCGGGCGCCGGCTGCCCGGGCGCGGTCCAGCCCGTCCCCAACGGCGCCGCGCGCCTCGGCCAGCCCCTCGAGGTCCGCCTGCCCGGCGTCGGTCCCGACGTCGTCCCGATGATCGTGGTCGGCACCCCGCCGCCCGCAATGATCCCGGTGCCGCCCCGCCTCGCCTGCGCACCGTTCACCCATTGCCTCCTCGCGATCGACCCGATCGAGGTCTACCCGGGCACCGTGCTGTGGCGCTACGACATCCCTGCCGACCCGCGCCTCGTGGGCTCCGCCCTCCGCGTGCAAGGCGCGCTGGTCGACCCCCGCGGCACCTGCCTCGTGCTCACCGGCGCGCTGGACGTGCCGTTCGTGCGGTGATGTCGAGGCCGGCCGTCGGGCCGATGTTCTCGCTTTCCGCCTTGCCTGCGACTCGGATGGGTGACGTGAGCGAGGCCGGGGCGAGGGTGGCGCGAGCGTTGTGAAGTCGCCGGTCTCGCCGGGGCGAGGCGACAGTCTCGTGTTGCCGTTCTCGAGCGGTCGTCGTCGAACCGCTCGCCTGGCACACTCGCCTGCAGCACGGGCTCGGCGGTGAGGCGGTCCACGACCGCCGGGTTCCCCAGGGCAGTTTCGTCGGAGGGCGGGGGCGCCGCTGCGGATCTCGGTATCCGGTGAGTTGGCGCTCGCCGTCGGGCTGCCAGCAAAGCAGGGCGGCGCTGCGCTGTCCACCGAGCGGGAGCAGCTGATTGCGCGAGGCGGCAGGATCCAGACAATCCAGACCTCGCGGCGTCCGCGGTCGTGTGGTTTGTCCTCCGTGGGAGGCAGCGCGTTCGGCGGGCGTCACGCTTCGCCCGGATCGAGCGATGCCGGTCTGGTCCCGCGAAAGTCCGGGCCCGTTCGGGTTGTTCGCGGGGGAACGCTCTGCCCTGCTCCGGGAACGCGGCCGGCATGGCGGCCAGGTAGCACGCGATGGAAGATCGTCAGCCCCTGTTCCGGCCCGGTGCCCGCGTGCAGTTGCGCGCACAGAGGGACGAGGTCGGTTACGTGCTGGGCCAGGGGGAACTCGACGCCGGGGACTTCTGGTATCAGGTGGGCTTCGGTCGGCAGACCAGGTCGTGCCGGGAGGAGGACCTGGAGTCCCTCGAACAGGGCGAGGTCTCCCTCGAGTCGCTCGCCCTGTCCGGCCGGTGGGGTCGCCTGGTCGCCTTCCGCCGTGTCCTCGCCGTCGAGCGCATCCGCTCCGACAACCGCTCGACGATCTTCGCCTTTCGCGCCGAGCGGATCCGGTTCGCAGCGTACCAGTACAAGCCGCTGCTGAAGTTCCTCGATTCCCAGGATCGCCGACTGCTGATCGCCGACGAGGTGGGGCTCGGCAAGACGATCGAGGCGGGGCTGATCCTCACCGAACTCGAAGCGCGGCGTGACGTCGCGCGCGTGCTCGTCGTGTGCCCGTCCAGGCTGCGTGAGAAATGGCGGGTCGAGCTCAGTCGGAAGTTCGGCCAGGAGTTCGAGATCCTCGAGGCGCGCGACCTCCAGCGGCTGGCGGAGCGGCATCGCGAGCAGCCCGACCGGCAGCTGCGGATCCGTGGTGTGATCAGCCAGCAGAGCCTGCGGCGGCGCCAGATGCTCGAGGAGTTCCTGGCGGTCGTCCCCGGGTTCGACCTCGTGATCGTCGACGAGGCGCACCACGGTCGGAACCCGGGGACGCAGACCAGCCAGATGATCCAGGATCTCGGCGACGTGACCGACGCCATGCTGCTGCTCACCGCGACGCCGATCCACCTCGGCAGCGACGATCTGCTGACGCTGCTCCATGCGCTGCGACCTGGCGAGTTCCGTAGCCGAGAGGCGTTCAATGAGGCGCTCGAGCGCAGCAGGCCACTCGTCGAGGCTTCAGCGATGGTGCGGCGACGGCGCAGCGAAGATCTGCCCGGGATCGCGGCGCGGATTCGAAAAGGCTGTGGCACGGGACCGGCAGGGGACCCGCTCGCGGCGCGGCTGTTGGAGGACCTCGAGGCTGACCCGCCCCGGGAGCCTGACGGCTGGGTCGAGCTCGAACGGCGCGTGGAGGAGCTCCACTTCCTGGCTCCGATCCTCACCCGCACGCGGAAGCGGGACGTGCAGGAGCACGCTGCCATCCGGCGCGCGAACGTGATCCGCTGCACCTGGACGGAGGACGAGTATCGTGCCTACGCGCAGTTCACCGGAGGGAAGCTCGGCAGAGATGGTTGGCCGACCGAGAAGCTCGGCCTGGGCGGGATCCAGCGTGCGCGGCAGGCCGCGAGCAGTCTGCCGGCGGCGCTCCGCTGGTGGCGCGACGGCGACCGCGGCTACCACGGCGACGAGGCCATGGACTTCGACCTCGACGACGATGGGCGCGGCCCGGGAGCGGAAGTCGGCGGTCGGGTGGCGACGATCCCTCCGCTGGTCGATTCGAAGCTCGAGAAGCTGGTCGAACTGCTGCGGCGGATCGAGGCGGAGGAACCCGGCGCGAAGGTGCTGGTGTTCACGTTCTTCGTCGGTACCTCGCGCTACCTCGAAGAGCAGTTGACTCGTGCCGGCATCCGGGCACTGCGCATCGCCGGTGACGTGCCGTCGACGCCCACGCGGCCCGAGAGCGACGAGCGCGGTCGCATCGTGCGGCGATTCCAGGAACTCGACGCTTGTCGCGTCCTCATATCCACCGAGGTCGGTAGCGAAGGTCTCGACTTCCAGTTCTGCCACCACGTGGTGAACTACGACCTGCCCTGGAACCCGATGGTCGTGGAGCAACGCATCGGCCGCGTCGACCGATTCGGGCAGGAGTCGCCCTACGTGCAGGTGCACAGCTTCGTCGTCGCCGGAACGGTCGAGGAGCGGATCCTCGACAAGCTCTACAACCGCATCCGGATCTTCGAGGAGAGCCTCGGCGCGCTCGACCCGATACTCGGCAGCGTGATCGAGGAACTGACGAGTGCGTTCGTCAGCGGGAAGCTCACCCGCGCCGAGGCCGAGCAGCGGATGGACCACGCCGCGCGTGCCCTGGAGCGCCAACGGAAGCACATCGAGGAACTCGAAGGGCGTGCCGGCGATTTGCTGGGGCACGAGGACCACGTGCGTGCCGAGATCTCACGTGTCCGGAGGCTCGGTCGGTTCGTGACGAATGCCGGCATCATGGCCGTGTTGGAGGGATTCCTGGAGCGGCTCCGCACGCCTGGCCGGATCCGTGGAGAGGGCGAGGGCCTGTGGTCGTTCCCGATCGACCAGCACGTCCTGGGGGCGGTGCGCACAGACGTCAGCTCCGATGCCGAGGTCCAGCTGAAGCATCGGCTCGGAACGAAGGACCGTCTGACCTTCGCGCTCGACGGGCAGGTGGCGTTCAAGCATGACCACGTCGAATTGTTGAACGTGCGGCACCCGCTGGTGCGCGCCGCGAGTGCGAAGCTGGCGAACCTGCTCGACGACCCGGTCGCCCGCACCGGACAGGCGGTGCTGCGCCTCGAGGCCGACGAGGATCCCGAGCTGCCGACCGGGATGCTGCTGCTGGTCGTGCGGTTGCAGCAGGTGCGCGGCATTCGCGCGCGGCAGTTCTTCGACACCGTGGCCGTGCCCGTCGGCACCGCGCAGCCGATCGACACGGAGTCCGCCGAGCGGCTGCTGCACCTCGTGCTCGATCAGGGGCAGGAGTGGTTCGGCGCCGCCGGCGCTTCTGCAGTTCTCGAGGCGGACTGGCGAGCCGCGGCGAGCGAGGCGCGCCGGCGGAACCGGTTGTTGAGTCAGCGCGAGGGCGCGGAGAACGAAGCGCGGTACTTGCGTGTTCGAGCGCTGCTCGACCGTGAGCACGCAATGCGGATGGAGCGGATCGAACAGAAGATCGCGACATCCGAACAGCGAGGCCATGCGGAGCGCGTGCTGCGCATGTTCCGGGCGCAGCGTGTGCAGGCGGAATCCCGCCATCTGGAAAGCGTGGAGAAGCTCGAAACCGGCAGGCAGCCCGGTGTGACGATGACGGAGCCGATCGCGGCGTGTCTGGTACGCGTAGAACGGAGAGCCGGAGAATAGGCCGATGGGCAAACGTCGTCGGACCGACTGGCGTGAGTGGTTGAAGCGGAAGTACCGGGACCTTCGGTCCCTCTTCGGCGCGCCATGCGACGAAGGAGCTCTGCCCGAGGCCGAAGGGCCGCCGCAGCAAACGCAGGTCGCGCCCGGCCCAACGGAAGCGCCGGAGCCACCTCAGCCAACGGAGCCGGCTCCACCGACGCCCGAACGACCCCCGGTGGCGTCGAGCAAGGCGCTCGTCGTGGTCGGGCTGGACTATGGCACGTCGTCCACCAAGCTCACCGTACGCCGATACGGTGACCGCATCGCGAGGGTCGTTGCCGTCGCGGGCACGCTGAAGTCGCTGCCTTGGTTCGCTGTGCCTTCGGACGTGTTCGTCGATGCGAACGGGGACGTCTGGTTCGGTGCCGACGCATGGCGCGAGTCGGGAGGGGCGCCGGTGCGCTGGTTGAAGATCATCCTGCTCGCGGATCCCGGCGTGCCTCCACCCAGAGGCGTGCCCGAGCCGGCGAGGTCCGATGTGTCATACGCAACGCTGCTGGCAACGGGGTTCCTGGCGTGGGTGATGGCTTGCCTTCGGAAGGTGCTGGACCGGGAGTACGGTCCCGACGGGTATCGGGCGCTCGTCCAGACGGGGGCGCCTCTCGCGCCCGGCCTTGCGGCTCGCGAGGTTCGCCGCGAACGGTTTCTCCGCATGATGTGGGCGGCCTGGGAGTCGGCGTTCGGCAACGACCCGAACCCGATCGAGCAGGGAATCCCGCTCGACACGCTGCGGAACACGCTCGCCGGTCGGCTCCGTGAGGACGCGCCGTTGCCCGGACCCGGGGAGCGGCTGTTCGACGTGCTGCCGGAGTCCCTGGCCGCGCTGGAGACCGTCCGGGATCAGCCCGACGTGTCCTATGGCTTCCACACGATCGTGGATGTCGGTGCCGGAACGACCGAGTCGATGATCGTCCGACATTTCCAGCCCGAGTACCGGCCAGACGGACGCACCTACCAGCTCTACGGTGATGCGACCATTCGTTGTGGCGTCGCCGACCTCGAAGGCGCGAGCAAGTCCGCTCGTCGTGGGCACGTCGGGCGACTGCAAGCTCATCTGACCCGGCAACTTCGCGATGGCCTGGCGCTCGATGGCCCGAATCGGTTCCAGCGGATGAACTGGAGTCGCATGACGGTCATGCTGATCGGTGGCGGCTCCCGGCATCCCGTCTTCCGTGGGCTGCTCCTCGGGCGTGGACCGTGGAGGGCAGCGCTGCCCAAGAAGGACCGGAGGATCGACACCAGATGGTTCGAGCCCTCCGCGTCCGAGCTGGGCATCCTCGAGACTCTGTGGTCGGGTCGCGGGGCAAGTCGTGATGGCTTCTTCCTGCTGGCGGTCGCGATCGGCCTCGCGAAGCATCGGCGTGAGTGGGGGCGCTACTTCGAGCCGGAAGAACTCGAGCCGATTCCCGACATCGAACCGGAGGGTGAATCCGACATGACACCCACCGCGCCGCCCAGGTGGGTCTGAGTCGCGGGGCACGATCGTGTCACCGATTCCCGGCCGAGGTTCGAGCGCAGCCGGGATCGCGACGCAGACGTGGTGGATCGAGGCGAGCGCGTTGTTACCGTGCGGCCCGGCACGTCGGCCGACTTGGTATGCCCGAAGTGTGCGCCGCCGACGGAGCGTTCGACGTCGACGCGAGGTCGAAGCCCCGCCGGCTGCTCGCCGGGATCCGTCTGCCAGCGAGCTCCGCGGGGGACAGCACAGCGACCGTGGAGCTCGCTGACTTCGAGACGACCGGCCATGCGGACTTCGTCACACCACAGCCTTCCGCGCATTGGCTCGCGCGAAGCCGTTCGACTACCGTGTTATGCGGAGGACGCCCGCGATCCTGATCGTGGCGCGCGGCGCCCGCGACGGGACGCGTTTCACCGCTGACTCCACGGTGGCGACCACGTGATCGGACTCGACCGCAACGAGCAGATTCGCCTCGCGGCACTGGCCCGCGCGGAGGAGCTCCGCCGGCAATGGGACGACCGTGTCCCGGCGAGGGAGATCGAGCGCGGTTTCGACTTCGGGGGCCACCGCGTGCGCTTCGTCGGGCCGGGCATGGGGATCTTCAAGCCCAGGCAGCTCACCGACGGCCCGATCACCGTTCGCACCCAGCTCGCGTCGAGCTACGACGACGAGCCTCTCGAGGCGGGAGCCGGGCTCCGCTACGACTTCGCGCCGCCGGCCCGGGAGTATGACAACGACGGCCTCAAGCGCCTGTGCGAACTCGGTCGCCCGCTGATCTACCTGATCCAGGTGGCACCGCGCGCGCAGGGCAGCGAGTATGCGATCCTCGCGCCGGTGTTCGTGACCGGCTGGGACGACGCGCGGCGTACCTTCGAGATCTCGTTCCGCGCCGCCCGGTCGCTGACCTTGGCCCAGGGCGATGCGATCGCCGAGCGTCCCGCGCGCGACCGCGTCGAGCCCGCCTACCGGATGGTCGAGCTGCGGGCGCGGCTCTACCAGGCCCACTTCCGCCGCCTCGTGCTGCAGGCCTACCGGCACCGCTGCACCGTGTGCGAGCTCCGGGTCCGCCCGCTCCTGGACGCGGCGCACATCGTGCCCGACCGGGACGGTGGCGATGCATCGGTGCAGAACGGGCTCGGCCTCTGCGTCCTGCACCACCGCGCGTTCGACCGCGGGTTGCTGCGGGTGCGCCCGGATTACACCGTCGACGTCGCTCCCACCGCGGTGCCGCGTGGCGACGACTTCGCGGCCCGCACCCTGCTGGAGTTCCACGGTCGGCACATCGTGCTGCCGCGCGACCGTGCGCTGTGGCCCTCGGCCGAGGCACTGCACCGGATCGCGACGGCCTGAGATCGTCGGTCGACGCGTTGAAAGTCCGCGACCGATGTGCACATTCTCCGGACGGCGCCGGTGAGAGTCGCGTCGACCCGGGGCCTGTTTCCTCGAGGCTCGCATGCAGTCCCTCCCCCCGGAGATCCGCGCGGTCGTCGCGCGCATCGAAGCTGCGTCGCTGTGCTCGCCCGTCGAACTCCGCCAGGAGCTCCGGGACTTCGAGCACGGCCTCGACCGGCCCGACCGCGCCCACCCGTTCGCCGACCACGAGCTCGCGCGGCGCATCGCGGCGGGCTGCCAGACGCTCCTCGAGGACCACACCAACCACGCGCCCGAGCGCCTGCGTCTGGTCCAGGTCGCGGTCCGCTACCTGATCCTCGACGACGACGCCGAGTCCGACCGCGAGTCGATCCTCGGCTTCGACGACGACGCCCGGGTGTTCGACGCCATTGCCAGGGCCCTCGGCCGGCCGGACCTCTGTCTGGGGGATCACCTCGGATGAGCCGGCCGGCGGCCCGCTCCGTCGACCTCGCGCTGGCACCCGGCGCGCGCGTCGTGATCCGCGACGAGGAGTGGATCGTCCGCCAGGCCCGCCGGGCCTCGGTCGGTGGCTGGCGGCTCGACGTCACGGGCACCTCGGAGCTGGTCCGCGGTCGCGACGCCTCGTTCCTGTCGGACCTCGACCCGCCGATCGTGCTGCGTCCGGAGGAGACCGTCCTGGTCGCCGACCGTTCCCCGCGATACCGCGACACCCGGCTCTACCTCGACTGTCTGCTGCGCCGGCAGCCGCCGACCGACACGGCGATCCACGTCGGCCACCGCGCGGCGCTGCGCTCGGCTCCCTACCAGCTCCAGCCGGCGCAGAAGGCCCTGCGCCAGCTCCGCCCGCGGATCCTGATGGCCGACGGCGTTGGCCTCGGCAAGACCATCGAGGTCGGCGTCCTGCTGTCCGAGCTGATCCAGCGTGGCCGGGGCGACCGGATCCTCGTCGTCGCGCTGAAGTCGATCCTCCCGCAGTTCCAGCTCGAGCTGTGGGCCCGGTTCACGATCCCGCTGGTCCGCCTCGACTCGGTCGGCATCCAGCGCCTGCAGTCGAAGATCCCGTCGAACCAGAACCCATTCCAGGTTTTCGACAAGGTGATCGTGTCGATCGACACGCTGAAGAACGACGCGAAGTACAGCAAGTACCTCGCCGATGCGCGCTGGGACGTGATCGTCGTCGACGAATGCCAGAACGTGGCGCCGCGCGCCGACGAGCGCAGCTCGCAGCTCTCGCAGCGCGCGCGCCTCGCGCGCCTGCTGTCGATGACGAGCGACGCGCTGATCCTGACCTCGGCGACGCCGCACGACGGAACCGCCCGCAGCTTCGCCGGTCTGATGAACCTGCTCGAGCCGACCGCGATCGCCGACGAGGACCGGTACGACGCCGATGAGGTCCGGCCGCTGTTCATCCGCCGCTTCAAGAAGGACGTCGCGCACGAGGTGGGCGAGGCCTTTCGAGACCGGGCGCTCGAGCTCGTGCGTGAGCCGGCGTCGAGCGAGGAGGACGCGGTCTTCGACCTGCTGAGGACCGCGAGCTTCAGGACCATCGGCCGCACCAGGTCCGGCAAGCAGCGCGGCCGGGGCATCCTGTTCCAGACGCTCTTGCTGAAGGCCTTCCTGTCGTCGCCGGTCGCGTGCCTGGAGACGGTCGAGCACCGCCTCGCGCACCAGGCGCTGCAGGAGGACACCGATGACGCGCGGCACGACCGGGCGGTGCTCGAGCGCCTCGCCGCGGCGCTGCGCGCCGTGCCGACGGGGTCGTTCCGCAAATACCAGCGCCTGCTGGCGCGCCTGCGCGCGCTAGGCCCGGACGACCGGGTCGTCGTCTTCTCCGAGCGGATCGCGACGCTGCGCTTCCTGCGCGAGCACCTGCTCCGCGACCTCGGCCTCGACGCCGACGCGGTCGCGATCTTCCACGGTCAGCTCGACGACCAGGCCCAGCGCGAGCTGGTCCAGTCGTTCGGCACCAAGGACGCGCCGATCCGGATCCTGCTCGCGTCCGACGCCGCGTCCGAGGGCCTGAACCTGCACTGGTTCTGCCACCGGCTGGTCCACTTCGACCTGCCGTGGTCCCTGATCACGCTCGAGCAGCGCAACGGTCGGATCGACCGCTTCGGCCAGGCGCACCGGCCCGAGTTGAGCTACCTGCTGACGATCCCGGGCGAGCCGGGGCTGAAGGGGGACCTCCGCGTCCTCGAGCGGCTGATCGAGAAGGAGGACCAGGCCCACCGGAACATCGGCGACGTCGCGTGGCTGATGGGTCTGCACGACGCCGAGCGCGAGGAGGAGCGGATCGCCGAGGGGATCGAGGAGCACGACGCGCCGGAGGAGGTGATCCCGGACGACGTGGCGCCGACCGACCTGTTCGCGATCTTCCAGGGCGACGGCGACGCGGCCGAGCCGCCGGCCGAGACGCGCAGCCGCCTCCGGCTGTACGCGGACGACCTCGCGTATGCGCGCGACGCATTCCAGGCGGTGCTCGGCGAGGACGAGGGGAAGCACGTCGTCGAGCACGCGCACAAGCAGGGCTTCACGCTGCATCCACCGGAAGACCTCGGCCGGCGCCTCGAGCTGCTGCCGCCCGAGCTGTGGCGGGACAGCGACCGCGGCTTCGACCTGACCGTCGACCGCGGTCTGGTGATGGCGGCACTCGACGAGGCTCGGGAGCGCCAGGGCGCGTGGCCGCAGTGGCAGCTGTTCTGGGAGCTGAATCCGATCGCGCGCTGGCTCGACGACCGCGTGCTGGCGGCGTTCGGCCGTCACGAGGCGCCGGTGGTCCGGCTGCCGCGCGGGCTGGCCGGGGGCGAGCGGGTGGTCGTGGTCCAGGGCCTGCTCTCGAACCACCGCGGCCAGCCGGTGCTGGTCGACACGGTGGGCATTCCGTTCCGCGGTGGCGAGGCCGGTGCGCCGGAGCCGCTCGCGGAGCTGGTCGCGCGGACGGGGCTCGCGGGGGAGCTGGCGAATCCAGGTCGCGCGACGGTGCCGGACGATCTGCCAACGCTGCTCGCACCCGCAGTCGCGGCGATGCGTGAGCACCTCGATGCGCAGCGGCGGGCGCGGGCGGCGGAGATCGGCGGGCCGCTCCGCGAGGGCATGCGCCGGCTGAAGGCGTGGCGCGACGGGCGGCTGGCGAGCGTCGAGCAGAAGCTCTTCGCCGACGACAAGGCGACGCCGGCGAAGCGCCTGTTGCTGGACCGGAAGGCCGTGGCGGAGCAGCTCTACCTCGAGCGTGAGGCGTGGATCAACGACGGGATGCGCACGGTCGGGATGCCGTACATCCGGATCCTCGCGGTGCTGGTCCCCGCCGGAGGGAACGCCTGATGGCCCTCGACCTGACCGGCATCGAGAACGTCGAGTTCTACTCGGGCCACTACCTCGACGCGGTGCTCGAGGGCGACCTCAGCCAGGTCCTCGAGGGCTGGGCCCAGGCGGAAAAGGACCACGGCAGGACGCCTCCCTACCGACGGCTGAACGGACTGGCGAACCGCTTCTTCGACGCGCTCGCGAAGTCCCGCGACGAGCGCGACGTCGCTGCCCGCTTCGAGGCCGCCCGGGTCTTCCACGCCGAGCTGGTGGCGGCGCTCGGCTACGAATACAGCCCCGACGTCGAGCCGCTCGACAAGGACCACGTGCTACCGGTCCTCGCGGCGTACGAGCGCGACGGTCGGCCGTTCCTGTGGATCGTCGACGCGCCGTTCCCTCTGCCGACCGACGACGACGAGGACCCCGATCCGCTCGCGACGCCTCCATTGCCGCTCCAGCTCCCAGCGGCACACGAGGCGGCCGCGCTGCCGGTCGAGACCTGGCGCCAGCTCCTCGACGAGCGTGTGTTCCGCGTCGAGCGCTCGCCGCGCTTCGTGCTTGCGCTGACCGGCAGCCAGATCTGGCTCATCGAGCGCAGCAAGTGGCCGCAGGGGCGCTATCTGCGCTTCGACCTCGCGGAGCTGTTCCGGCGTCGCCAGGCGGCGGCGCTGAAGGCGACCTGCGGGCTGCTGCACAAGGACGTGCTGGCGCCCGACTCCGGGCTGTGCCTGCACGACACGCTCGACGAGAACTCGCACAAGCACGCATTCGCGGTGTCGGGCGACCTGAAGCACGGCGTGCGCCGTGCGATCGAGCTGCTCGGCAACGAGGCGATCTGGTACCGGCGCACGGTGCAGAAGCAGGCGCTGTTCCAGGAGGGGCAGCAGCGCCTCGCCGAGGAGCTGACCGAGGACTGCCTGAAGTTCGTCTACCGGCTGCTGTTCCTGTTCTACGTCGAGGCGCGCGGCGCGGACCTGCAGGTCGTGCCGATGGACTCGGACGTCTACCGGACGGGCTACAGCCTGGAGGGGCTGCGCGACCTGGAGCTGGTGCCGCTGCACTCGCAGAAGGCGCAGGAGGGCTACTTCCTGCACGACAGCCTGAAGACGCTGTTCGGGATCGTGGACCGGGGCTTTCCTCCTCCAGTGGCCATGCCGGACGACATGGTCCCCGGTCTCGCGGCGCGGGAGTTCTTCGACCGCGACACGATGCGCATCCCGGGGTTGCACAGCCCGCTCTTCGATGACGGGCGCCTGCACGTGCTCGGCCAGGTCCGTCTGCGCAACCACGTGGTCCAGCGGGTGCTGCAGCTGCTGTCGCTGTCGGGCGTGCGCAAGGACAGGCAGCGCGGGCGGATCAGCTACGCGCAGCTAGGGATCTCGCAGCTTGGCGCGGTATACGAGTCGCTGCTCTCATACACGGGGTTCTTCGCGCAGGAGGAGCTGTACGAGGTCGCGAGCGAAACCGACGTCGAGAAGCTGCGGAAGGCGGCTGAGTCGGGGCGGGCGGCCGACGGCAGCCGCGAGGACGTGCCCGTGTTCTTCGTGCCGGCGTCGCGGGTCGGCGACTTCGACGACGCGGAGATCGTGCGCGACGCTGCCGGCAAGAAGGTCGTGCACGCGAGGGGCACCTACGTCTACGCACTGGCCGGCCGCAACCGCGAGAAGTCGGCCTCGTACTACACACCCGAGGTGCTGACGAAGTGCGTCGTGAAGTACGCGCTGAAGGAGCTGCTGCACGAGCAGGACGAGCGCGGGCGGGACGTCGGCTGGAAGAAGCGCGGCGACCGTGAGATCACGGCGGACGAGATCCTCGGGCTGACGGTCTGCGAGCCGGCGATGGGCAGCGGCGCATTCCTGCTCGAAGCGGTCGACCAACTGGCGGACGCATACCTGACGAAGAAGCAGCAGGAACTGGGTGAGCAGATCGCGTCGGACCGCTACCAGGCCGAGAAGCGCCGGGTGAAGGCGCGGCTGGCGACGAACAACTGCCACGGCGTCGACCTCAACCCGACCGCGGTGGAACTGGCGAAGGTGTCGCTGTGGCTGGGCACGATGCACGAGGGCGGCAAATGCCCGTGGTTCGGGCTGCGGCTGGCGTGCGGCAACAGTCTCATTGGCGCGCGGCGCCAGGTGTTCCGGGTCGCGGACGTGACGCGGAAGGGCACGAAGACGAAGCCGAACTGGCTGGGGCTGGTGCCTGACGACGTGCCGCTGCAGCGGGAGCGCAACGCGGTGTCCACGGAGATCGGTCCGGGCTGGACGGTGCCGTCGCGGCCGAAGGGGACGATCTACCACTTCCTGCTGCCGGCCGAGGGCATGGGCAGCTTCGGCAAGGACAAGGTCGTCAAGGAGCTCGCTCCCGACGCCTGCAAGGCGATGGAGGCCTGGCGCAGGGCTTTCACGGTGCCGCTCACGAAGGACGAGGCCGCCACGCTGGTGATGCTGTCCGACGCGGTCGATCGTCTGTGGTCGCAAGTGGTGCGCGAGCGCGCGCTGGCGGTCGCGAAGACCTCGGATGCGGTGGCGGTGTGGCCGGCGGCGGGGGCAGTCGACGAGCGGGACGGCCTGTCGGTCGAAGATCAGGAGGCCGTGGCGCGCGAGCTGGAGGCGAGCAGCTCGGCCTACCGACGGCTGAAGCTGGCCATGGACCTGTGGGCGGCGCTGTGGTTCTGGCCGGTGGAGCAGGCGGACCTGCTGCCCGACCGCAGGGTGTTCCTGCGGACGCTGGAGCTGGTGCTGGTCGGCGAGGTGAAGCTGAACTGGAGCCAGCGAGCCTTGTTTGCGGACGAGCACCTCGACGCCGTCGCGACCGAGCGGGGTGTGCCCGCCCTCCGCGAGCGGCCCGGTGAGTCCCTGGTGGTGCCGGGCCGTCCGTCGGTGCAGCGCATGGCACAGCTCCGCGAGCTGAGCGAGGCGCTGCGGGCGCGGCGGGCGGACTACGTCGAGGAATGTGGGGTCGCGGACGTCCACGCGATGGTCGCGACGGACCCGATGCTGCGGGTGGTGGAGGAGGTGGCATCGCGCGTTCGGTTCCACCATTGGGAGCTGCGGTTCGCGGAGGTGTTCGCGCAGCGGGGTGGGTTCGATCTGGTGTTGGGGAACCCGCCGTGGATCAAGCTGCAGTGGAACGAGTCGGGGGTGCTGTCGGATCTGGATCCGCGGCTTGCGCTGCGGAAGGTGAGCGCGTCTGAGGTGGCGAAGCGGCGGGCGGCGCTGGTGGAGGGAGTGGGGGCGCGGGGGTTGTACCTGGGTGAGTTCGCTGAGATGGAGGGGGCGCAGGCGTTCCTGAACGCGGAGCAGAACTACCCGCTGCTGAAGGGGGTGCAGACCAACGTTTACAAGTGCTTCGTGACGACGGCGTGGTCGATCTCCACCGCGCATGGCGTCGCGGGCTACTTGCACCCGGTCGGCCAGTTCGACGATCCGGCGGGTGGTGCCTTCCGTAGTGCGATATACCACCGACTGTCGCAGTGCTACGAGTTCTACAATGAAAGGAAGCTCTTCCCGATCGGCAACTCGCGTCCGTATGCGGTCGTGGTCTACCGCCCTCTCAGGACGACACCTTCGTTCTGGTTCATGGGGAACCTGTTCCATCCGCGTTTCATCGATGAGTGCTGGGCGCACGATGGTCATGGGCAGACACCAGGTTACAAGTCGGAGGACTTCTCGTTCGAAGTTCGAGGGCACCGCCATCGGCTCGTGCTGGTGGACGACGCCACACTCGGCCTGTTCGCCAAGCTCTACGACGAGCCGGGCACGCTGCCGCACGAGGCCCGGCTCCCCGTGGTTCACTCCGTCGAGATCCTGCGCGTCCTCGAGCGCTTCGCCACGCAACCCCGTAGGCTCGGCGATCTGAGCGAGCGCTACTTCGCGACGGTGATGTTCGACGAGACGTACGCGCAGCGGGACGGCACCATCCGCCGCGAAACCCGCTTCCCGCGCGACGCCTCCGAGTGGATCCTCCAGGGCCCGCACTTCTACGTCGGCACACCGTTCAACAAGACGCCGAACGAAGGCTGCAACACCAACCGCGCCTACACCGACATCGACCTCGAAGCGATCCCCGACGACTTCCTCCCCCGCACGAACTACGTCCCCGCCTGCAACCCCGCCACCTACGCCGCCCGATCTCCGCGAGTCGAATGGGACGCCACGCTCTCCACGACGTTCTATCGGCTCATCCATCGACGTCAGGTCAGCCCGACCGGTGAGCGCACTTTCGTTCCTGCCATAGCGCCGCCGACGGCCGCTCACACCAATGGCGTTGTCTCCACCGCTTTCCGTGACCTGCGAGATCTTGCCGTGGCCGCGGGGTTCTTGGCTTCTTTGCCGCACGACTTCTTCGTCAAGTCCGGCGGCAAGGGAGATGTCTATCCGGGACAGCTCGCTGCGTTTGTCATGCCGGGGGAAGGCGACTGGACCAGTCGCATCGTTCATCGCGCCCTCCGTCTGAACTGCACCACAACGCTCTACGCGAGCCTCTGGGAAAGCCTTCGCTCAGAGCTTCCCGAAGACGATCACTGGTTCTGCAGCGACCCCCGCCTCCCGTCCCTCGCCGCGCCGCCCCGAACCTGGGACCGCTCCGTCCCGCTCCGCTCCGACTTAGCCCGCCGCCAAGCACTCGTCGAACTCGACGTGCTCGCCGGCCAAGCCCTCGGCCTCACCCTCGACGAGCTGCTGACCATCTACCGCGCCCAGTTCCCCGTCCTCCAGCAGTACGAACGCGAGCGCCTCTACGACCAGAACGGCCGCATCGTGCCCACCTCGACCACCTCCTCCGGCGCCGACGCCGTCAACCTCGTCCGCCTCGCCGCCCTCATCGACGAGCAGGTCCAGTCCCACTCCCGCGGCGCCCTCCGCTTCGACACCACCCAACCCATCCTCGCCTCCGACCCCTCGACCCAGGCGCTCCTCGCGACCCCCCTCCGCCTGCCACCCCGCGACGCCGCCGTCCTCGGCGTCCCCGATCGCACCCCACTCTCTTCCCTCCTCGTCCCCGTCCCCGCCAACCCCACGCGCCTCGCGCTCCGCTACACCGACCCTGGCCGCTACCCGCTCCGCGAGCGCCACTACCCCACGCCTTGGACCCGCAGCGATCGAGCGTGTGACTACTCTTCTCGGGTCCCTGTTCCTGCGCACAGTGATAACGGATCACCTTAGGCGTGAATGGCAAGATTCTAACCGCTGCAGCTGAAACTCGCGATAAGGCAGCCAAATATGACAAACAGGTTCAACTTATACGATTTTCTGGGATACGTCATCCCTGGTGGCGCTGCTGTCGTGGCGCTGCTGCTCCCGGTGATGATCATCCGTGCGAGCGAATTTGCAGAGACGGCGGCATCTCTGAGTCTGGTGTTCGGCGTCGTAGCTGTAGGGGCTTTCTACGCTCTCGGCCATCTCGTGCAACGGGTCGCGGAGACTGCTGTCCCATCGGTATTCGAGGTACAGGATAGCGGAGGGGCGCGAGAAAGGCAGCCGTCATGGATGCTCATGCGTAAGCAGTCTGGGCGAGCCCTCAGCGAATCCTCGCGGAAGAAGCTGCAGCTCATAGCGCGCCAGCGTTTCAACCTGGACACTAAGAAGGATGACCAGCTTACGGAGTTCTTCCTTACGGCTCGGAGTTACCTCATTCAGAAGGACAGGCTTACGCATGCGGACCTCTTCCAGGCGATCTACTGCATGCGCCGAGGCCTCGCGGTGGCCAGCTTGCTCGGCGTCTTTGTGCTATTGGGCAGCCTGGGTGCACAAGCGATTTCGTGGCGCTCCGAGTGGTCGGCATTCGATGTCATGTTATCGGATCGTGGGGCCTTCGCAGCCGGCGTTCTTTCCATTGTTGTGTGGTTGAGCGGCGCGGATTTCTGTCGTCGTACGGCTCTGCGACAGGGCATGTGGCGGCGCGGGCTCGGTTTCCAGCGCAACCTGCGGCATATCTTTGTAAAGGCATGGAAGCGGTGGCTGGTGCATGTCGGAGCCTTCGCGTTCCTACTCGGCATGACTCAAGGAGGAGGTGATGACATTAATGTGGTTCACGCCCTTTGCATGTCGAGCGTGTCGGGGTCGCTATTGATTGCAGCGGCGCTGGCTAGAAACGCGCAGCTTTCGATGACCATGCATTTTGCGAGTAGCGTCTACAGGGACTTGCTGGCAGATGCTGTGATCGAGGCATCTGGCGGGGCGCAGGAGCAGGGCCGCGCTACCGGCGGGGGAGACAATGATGCAGCATAGTGTAAATTGCCGCCTCTGGGGTCGCGGGGCGGTGGGCGCAGACGTGGCGGTAAGTGGATCTTCCAGGCCAGCTTCTCGAGTATGGCCGGCAACGCAGCGTGGCGAATTTGCGCCGCCGAAGCTCAAGTCCAGTTTGGGTGGCCGACTGCGGCTGAGCTCATTTGCTAAGCCGCAGTACGTCTACTCGATCCTTCGCGGCCAGGACCTGGAGACCGGTGAGTTCAGCAGAAAACGCAGAGAGAGCCAGTTCGATGTGCTGAAAGAAGCACAGGCGAGAATCCTCGACCTGACGTCGTGGTACGCCTACTTCGACTGCTTGCGGGTCGGTGGCTTCCTCGGTGGCCGCCTGATCGCGTCGAACAACAACCTGCTCTTCGCATGTGCGTTCTACCTGATCGGGCGCAACGAACACCCGGTGCCGCCGAAACAACTGCGTCGGGTCATCGCGCGTTGGTTCTCCATGTGTAGCCTGACAGGCCGCTACGCCGGCCCGCCGGAGTCGAACCTTGAGTTCGACCTCGCCCGACTGCGGCACGCCCACACGGTGAAGGAGTTCGTCGAACTGCTTGACGCCCTTTGCGATGCGGCGTTGACCAACGACTTCTGGGCGATCAATCTCCCGACGGACCTCGCCACGTCGTCGCCGCGAAGTCTATCCCTTTTGACCTGCTACGCGGCCTTGGCAGTGGCGGGGGCCAAGGCGTTGTTCTCTGACCAGGAAATCGAGGCCCTGCTCGATCTGTCCGTGCATTCAATCCGCTCTGCGGCAGACCGCCACCACCTGTTCCCGAAAGCCATTCTGAAGACCGTCGGGATAACCTCGATCCGTGACACCAACCAGATCGCGAACTACGCGCTCGTCGAGTGGGGCGACAACGGCGAGCTCGGGGCGGGTTCGCCAGAGGATTACGTCCCGCTCATGGCGGAGCGGCTGCGACCGAGCGAGCTGGCGCCCCAGTACCAGTTGCACGCACTCCCCGACGCCTGGGAGAGTATGCAGTACAAGCAGTTCCTCGCCGAACGCCGTGAACGGATTGGCTGAGGTAATCGCCGAGGCCCTCGGGCGGCTACGGGACACTGGGACCGTCGGCGCGCAGAAGCAGCTGGACATCGAAGAGCTAACGCGAGGTGGCCAGGGCAGGCACGTCGAGTTCAAGGCGACGCTGCGCGTCAACCTTCACACCGGTGAGAAAGATGCGCGCATGGAGCTGGCCTGCCTGAAGACGATCGCTGGCTTCCTGAACTCCCATGGTGGCACGCTGGTCATCGGGGTCTTCGACGACGGCGACACGGTCTGGCTGGCGCCAGACGGCTTCCCGAGTGACGACAAGATGAATCTGCACCTCGTCAATGCATTCGAGAACCGAATTGGCGCAGAGCACTCGATGTACATCTACCCAAGGTTCGAAGACCGCGACGAAATGCGCGCACTGGTCGTTGAGTGCAGCCCGGCCAACTCACCCGCGTTCGTCAAGGACGGTGCCTTGGGGCGGTTCGACGTGCGCACCGGTGCGGCAACCATCGAGGCTTCGGGAAGCCGGGTGCAGGACTACATAGTTTGTCGAATTCTGACACCGACTCGGCACATCCGGCGATCGCGGCGCGCCATAAGATGAACCGCCCACTCTTCTCTTTATCTACGCGAGAAGTCGAGGCGTACGCAAAGGCTCATTGGTCCGCACCGGAACAACTCCGGGCCGTGATCGACGAACTCGCCTGCCGCTCGCGACCCAAGGCCGAGGCGCTTCGTCGGAAGGTCGAGCAGCGCTTGCAACGGCTCGCGAGTGGCGAGCCGAGTCGTGAATCCGGCCGGGCTCTCCAGCAGCCGGAGATGCGCCCGCAGGTCGTTGACAGGCGTGCGCCGGTCGGGCAACCGTCGCTGGCTGCCGAGCGTGTGACATCCCGCTCCTCTGAGCATGAGAAGTCCTCTGAGACGACGAGGGAGGCCCGCTCCCAGGACGACGTCCAGCGGAGGTCCGGTGTGGCCTCGATCCGCGGTCCAGGCGAAGCCTCCGATGCCCCGCGCGCCTGGTCGCCAAAGCCGCGTCGCTCTCTGACGCTCGAGCCAACCGGCTCGCTCGTGCGCGACTACGCCGCAGCGGTCGATGCGCTAATCGAAGAGATGCGTCGGACCGGGTCCGGTTCGGTCTTGGTCGAGCTCGAGAACGGGGCGCTGCTACAGGAGAGCGAGGGCGGGTGCCTGTACGAGTTCTACTACGACGAGAACCGCGACGTGCTCGAGGGATCGCCCGCGAAGTTGCACGTGGGGACCCGGCAGCTCAGGGCTGTGGTTACCTCGGTCAGCGCGCAACCGCGCCGCATTGTGATCGCCATCGACGGGTTGCTGGGCGACACTATCAAGCGCTGCTTGCTGCAGATCGACAACACAGCGGTACTCGTGCGGCTGCTCGAACGGCTGGAGCAAGTCCAGGCCGGGGAGCGGCCCGGTTTCAGCGTGACACTCGCCACGAAGGTCGTCACGGACGCGTCGGCGCACACCCGATGGCGGGAACAGCGCATCACGTTCGCTCTCGATGGCCTCAATCCCGATCAGGCGCGGGCGGTGCGTAGGAGCGCGGAGTTCGACGTCAGCTACGTCTGGGGGCCGCCCGGAACCGGCAAGACCAAGAGCCTCGGCGCCGTGATCCGCGGCTTCTTTGAGGCTGGCCAGCGCGTGCTGATCTGCTCGAACACTAACCAGGCCGTCGACCAAGTGCTACTGAAACTATGCGAGGAGCTCGGCCGCAAGCACCCGGCGCTTGCAGAGGGGAGGGTCCTGCGCATAGGGACGATCACGCAAGAGGTACTCCGTGCCGAGTGGTCGGACTGCGTGGCCCTCGACGAGGTCGTCGAGCGGCTGGGCGCGCTGCTCCAGGCGCGCCGCGGCGCCCTGGAGCAGAAGATGGGTCAGCTCGTTCAGGAACAGGCGACGATCAGGCTGCGGCTGGAGCCGTTCGCGCAGCTCGATGAACTTGCGCCTCGCGAGCAGGCGGCAGAGGCACTGCTTCGCGAGCTTGCGAACGGGCGCAGGCGGCTGGATGGAGATCGGGAGCGCATCGAGCAGCAGGTCGCGGCGCTCGAGGCCGAGAAAGAGCGCGTGCTGAGCGCCGGGTTTTTCGGTCGGCTCGTGAGGCGCAGACCCGAGGTGATCGAGCGGGACCTTGCGCGCGTCCGCCAGTCCGAGCGCGAGGTCAAGGACCGGCTTGCCGAGTCGAATCGCAACGAGACGGCAGCCGGAGCGGAGCTGCGCTTAGTCGAAGAACTCCGATCTCCGCTCCGGGCGCGCGTGTGGGGAGAGGACCGGGAGGCTCTCGAGGCCGAGCTCCGTCGGCTGGACGCCGGTCTGCGCGCGGCGCGGACCGAGCTAGGCTACGTCGAGGAAGAGCTGGAAGAGTTGCGACAGCGCGTCCTGAATGGCACGCGGATCGTCGGGGGCACGGTCACCAAGTGCTTTTGGAGCCCCGATGACTTCGGGACATTCGACCTCGTCGTCGTCGACGAAGCGTCGATGGTTTTGGTACCCGCGCTGTTCTTGGCCTGCGGCATGTCGACGGGCCGCGTGCTGATCTCTGGAGACCCGATGCAGCTGCCACCGATCGTCGCGTCCGACGAGGAATCGATCCAGCAGGCGATCGGTGCGGACGTTTTCCGTTGCGCCGGGGCGATGGAGGAGCGCGAGAACGTGTCGTTTCTCAGCCAGCAGTACCGGATGGACCCGGAGATCTGCGAGCTGGTGTCTGGGCCCGTGTACAGTGGGCGGCTTCAGACTTCGCAGAACCGCCGGCCTGAACCGCTGCCGGACTCGGGCTTGCTGACTACGCGGCTGATCGTGATCGACACGTCGACGGTCGGGCCGTTTTGCGCGCGCAACCTCACCAAATCCCGCTACAACCTCGTGCATGCGCTGATCGTGCGCAACGCGTGTCGGTGGCTGGCCCGGGAGGGAGTGATAGCGGCGATCGAGGACGTCGGCGTGGCCACGCCCTACTCGGCCCAGGCACGGCTGATCCGGCGCGCGTTGCACAACGAGCCGGACCTGGCCGAGCACGTCGTGGTCGGGACGGTCCACCGATTCCAGGGGGACGAAAGGCGCGTCATGCTGATCGACCTCGTCGACAGCTACGGGATTTTCTGGCCCGGCCTGTTCCTCACCGGCACGAGCAACGAGGACAAGGGCGTGCGCCTGCTCAACGTCGCGGTGACGCGCGCGCGAGAGGCTCTGATCTTCATCGCCAACCTCGACCACCTCGACCGCAAGCTTCCGAACAGCGCGGTGCTGCGCAGAATACTATGCACGGCTCAGCGGGAGGGGCGCGTTCTGGACAGCAGGAACTTCCTTGATCGCACAGAATTCCGTGCTGAGTCGTTCGGGCTCGGTGTCATCGATGCAGACCTCGAATTGCCCACTGGGGTGTTCGACCAGGGGGCGTTCGACCGCGCGTTCCGGGCCGATCTCGCCCGGGCACAGAAGTCGGTGTTCCTCGCATCTGGCTTCGTGACGCCGCGGCGAGTTGCGGAGTTGGAGCCGTCGCTCCGCGCGCTGGTCGCGCGGCGTGTGACGATCCGGATCATGTGTCGCCCCCCGCACCAAAACGGCAGCATGGACGAGCGCGACAGCCGGGCGACACTGGACGCGCTCGAGAAGATGGGCGTCATCGTCGACTGCTGCAAGGGCAGCCACCAGAAACTGATCGTGATCGACGGCCGGGTGACCTGGTTCGGCTCGCTGAACGTGCTTTCCTTCAACGCGGGCACAAGTGAGGCGATGCTCCGCTACGAGGACGTGGGGCTCGCGACGATGCTGCTCGAGAGCGTCGCATTCCGGCCGGGCTCGCTGAAGAAGGAAGGTCCCTGGAACCCGAGGTGTCCCGAGTGCCAGGCTCGGACCTTCTTTGCGCGCGAAGCCAAATTCGGACCCTATTGGCAGTGCGAGCGACGCTGTGGCTGGTCGTGCAGCGCCGACAGGTTCCAGGTATTCGCGGAGGCGCCGCCCGGCGGAGAGGTGCCGAATTGCCCGGAGTGCGGAGAGCCGATGCGACGACGCGCGGGCCAGTTTGGAGCCTTTTGGGGTTGTTCGAACTACCCGCGCTGCTCTGGGACTCGAGAGGCCGGAACCCGGCGTCGAGGTCGGACCGATGGCGAAGCGAAAGAGAAGGACCGGTGACCGGTCCCTGCGGAGAAGTCGTGGACGTTTTCGCGGCCTGTGGAAATCGGGTGAGGTGTTCGACAGAATGACTCCCCAGTGGGGTGAAGCATACACGTGCCCATGACCCCGCAGATCTTGTGGGCGACGTTCGCCTCGAGCCTCTGAGGCAGGCGACGAACGCCAGCGACCGGATTCCATGCCCACGGCTTCCCGTTACGTATTGCCGATGGGGCGAGAGAGGTGTCTCAAGCATGGCATTCTGGGTCTACAAGTGTAATTCGCGTGGATGGCCGCATCAACGGGTCCAGGGTGATTGGAACGAGGTGTTCGCGAGCCGCGAGCCCTTGGAGTGGGGTTCGACGGAATACGTGGCCGACGTCGGCATGGCCAAGACCCACGACGTCATCCTGGCATACCAGACCAATCGCAACGAGTTGGTGGGCGTGGCCGAGGTCGTCCGGCTGAGGAAGCGGGGCGACTATCGAGACCTCATCCTGAAGCCGATCGAAGAGCTGCGCGTCAAGGTCCGGCCACTCAAGGAGGCGTCAGAGAGAATCGCGCGGATCCCTGCGCTCCAGCCGGGGCCGATCCGCACGCTGTACGAAATCGCACCCTCGGACGCCGACGCCCTCCTGCGGGCTGCACGTGCGCACCACAAGGTGTCGGTCGGCTCCGCGGTCGAGGACGCCGAGTCGTGGGCCTCCGGTGGCGGCTTCGGGTCGGCGGCCGAGAACCGTAAGGTCGAGATGGCCGCGATGCGCGAGGCCCGCAGACGATTGAAGCGCGAGGGCTGGCGGATACGAGATGTGAGCGCACAGCGCTGCGGCTACGACCGGGACTGCAAGCGGCGCGGAGAAGTCCTCCATGTCGAGGTCAAGGGCGTGCGCGGTCCGGAGAAGCGGTTCATCCTGACGCGCCGCGAGGCCCAGACGTGGAAGCGCGATCGGCACTACTGTCTATTTCTGGTGACCAACGCTCTGACCGGAAGGCCGGCCGTTGCTCAGTACCCGGGTGCGTGGGGCCTCGAGCAGATCACGCAGCAGCCGATCGCCTACGCGTGCGTCGTGCGGTAGCGGGTCAGCCGGCCCGCGGCCTGCTGCGCGACGGACCCCGAGACGCTCGGTCTGGCCGTCCGCTGGAGAAGGGGCGGCTGGCTCGGAGGCTGCCTGAGCGACATGTCACGGATGGCGACGACCTCGCGACTCACCGCGACTCGTTGCCGGTCGGGCAGCTTGCGTCGAGGATCCGGAGCACCATCGCGTCGCGGCACCGTGCCATCGCCTCGTCGTACTTCGTACTGCGCTCGTGCCAGTACATGTAACAAGGCATGTGCAACGGACGAGTCGCCCGAGTCACCATCGGCACCATTGTTGCGTAGTCCGTACAGAACGGCAGCCAGCCGTCCTCGTTCCGCAGGCCTACCTCTGGGATCCCGTCGAACAATCTCCGCTGGAAGGCGCACAGGTGCATCCAGACGTTGCCCCCGAAGGTCTCAGACAGCGCACCGAAGCTGCGCGGGTACAGCCTCAGCGGTGCATCGGGCCGGAACGGCGCCCCGACGATGAGGTCGTGCCCTGTGGCGGCCGCAGCGGCAACGTCAGCGATCGCCCGACGGTCCATCAACGCATCGTCCAGGTCGACGATCACAATCACGCTGTCCGGGTTGGTGCAGAGCGACCGCGTCACCCAGATCAGGTTGGCCATGCGCCCTTGACGCACCGGCGTCCGGACCAGAGTGCACCGCGCCCCCAGGAAGTGCAGCGGATCCGCCAGCCCGCGCGGGTTCGTCGTGCTCGATGCATCGTCCACTACCACCACGCCGAACTCCGCGTGGGTCTGGCAGGCGAGGCCCTGCGCAAACCGCTCGAGCTTGTCGCGGGGCGTATCCCGACCCAGGGCGACCACCACTACACCCTCCCGCCGCTCCTCGTAGCGCCACAACTGGTCCGGTGGGACGAGATCCCAGGCGCCGAACTGGGTCTCCGGAACCCGCCCCTGGGCCACGAGGTCGCGCACGCGTGCCAGGGCAGAACCAGCGCCCTTCCGGTCGTTCCCAGGGTGCAAATAGAAGGTTTTCGGATCGCCGCCCCGGACGGTGCGAAGCCCCCGCTCCTGCTGCAGGCGCTCGAGCGACCGATACCACGTCCGCACCAATTGCCCATCGCGCATTTCGTTGGGCCAGGGTCGCAACCCCTTGGCCCGATCCAGGTTCAGGAGACCCAGCCGGACCTCGGGGACATACCGCCCGGGTGCTGCCTCGTAGTCTCGCCAGCCTTCCGCCGGCGAGCGCGCGATGTTGAACGCAACGCCTACTACGTCCTCAGGCCCGCATGCCGCCAACATGTCTGCCACCACATCGTGCCCGGGGGCACGGCGCCCGATCAGCACGTCGACATCCGACTGAAGCAAATACGGAGTCCGCACGTGCTCGAAGCCCCACAAATGCGGTGCAATAGGCACCCCCTCCACGGACCGCGCCCGTGAGCAGGCAATACCGAACCAACGTCGATGCACGGCCGCGACCGTGTCCGGATCCTCCGGGGCGACCAACAGTCGATCGAACACTCCCATGGCGACCAACTCCTCACCCACATGGAGCAAATGCCCGAGTTCGCCCGGTGAGTGCTGCCGCAGGAACGGCCCGGGATACGGATCGACGAGCAGCAGGCGCTCGGCGAAATCCCCAGGGCCGACAAGCTGGTCAACGATGTGGATCGCCTGGTCCCGCAGGTAGTTGGCGTCCATGGCACACGCCTTGACCAGCAACGTGACGTTGGCTCGCCGCACCCGGTCGATCACCGTGAGTGCGCCCCGGCCCGCCTCCCACTGTTCTGCGGCGAATCTCCGCATCACATGACCGTAGAACTCCGAAAAGCCGGGCAAGGCCTCCCATGCTTTCGGCTTGAGTTGGTCGGTCGGCCTACGTAGCAGCTCGGCATCACCCCGCCCGAGCACCGCGATCGAGTATAAGCGCGCCGCGGCATCCAGGAAATACGACGTATCCATCGGCACGATACCGTCACCGATGTCGACGTACTGAAGGCGGCCGTCGGCCCGCACGCGAAAGTTGCTGCGCTTGATGTTGGCACACACCAGACGCGCTCGCAGCGAAGCCAGCAAGAAGTCGGCGACCTGGGCTACCGTGGCTCGTTCCAGCGGTGCTGTATCTTCGTATGGGTAGGAGGCCACCATATGGTTTGGCGCGGCCGAGCAGAGAAGCGCCGGGGGCAACAACTCGCGACCGTCGCGCACCGCACGCCGCAGCGCCTCGGCCCGTCGCTCGTCGAGCACTCCAGGGTAGAAGTGCTTGTGGACTTGCCCTTCCCACGCCCGGACCACGCCTTCGTTGCCCCAACCCAGCATCCGGCCCGGCAACGCGCGCACTGTGATCCAGGTCGCAATAGCTGAAGCCAGCGCCTGTCGACTGGCGGCGAATCGCCCGGACTGCTTCGCCGCTGCCGTCGTCGGGCCATCGATGGTATAGTCCACCAATCGCAAATGTTCTGCGATCACGCCGCGATCACCACAATGGAACAAGAGACTCGCGACCAGCCAGTGGTCCTCGGCACTCGGGAACTCGGGGTAGCGCCACCCGGATCCGGTGCGAAGCAGCAGGTTGCATGACGGCAGTTCGTTTTCCGATGAGCCGTTGGCCATGCGCTGGGCCAGGGCCAGCAAGTAGTCCGGTGCAAGGAGTGCCGCGCTTGCAGGGTTGTCCCGCAGTACGTCGTCTCGCTCATTGACGACGCGATTTCCGGCTAGCACGAACGTCGCAACGTGCGCGTCGCCCAGTCCCACGCAGCGCTCGATGCCGCAGGGATCGTGGAAGCGGTCGTCGTCGTCGAGCCGAACCACCCACCGCGCCGACGGAATTGCCTCATCGACGAAGTCCAGCAGGGCGTTGCGGGCCCGTGCTGCGCTGCCACAGTTGGCGATGAGCCACCAGGTGCGTGCACACAAAGCCTCCGGCAGCCCGTCGTCGAGTCGCTGCTCCGGACCATTCGTATCCTGCAGGACCACGATGCCGAGCCGCGCGGGCGACAAGGACTGCTCGGCGATGGATGCGAAAGCCCGACCGAGGCGCTGGCCGTGACTCCTCCGAACCGCAATCGCGACGACGACGTCGGGTACGAAGCCCGGCAACAGCGGACCGGCGCGGCAAGTCATGTTCCGCTCCGCCAGTTCGATCGGATCACGCGGACGATGGGGGATCACGGCGTCGAGTGCCTCCCGTGCCAGTCGGCGTACAGCCTTCGCCAGGTCGGCGACACCAGCTCGGTGGTCAGCGCGGGACGCAACACCCTCGGCACGAAGTGGCCATCGCGGAAGCGCCCGCAGAGACGGCACAGCGTCGAGGCCTCAGCCAGCAGGTCATCCTGGTCTCCCGGCAGTGCCTGTCGACCGAACTTCCCACCGAGGATGCGGTCGATTCCCCCGGCCACCGCACACGGGTAGTAGCCCAAGGGTGTCAGCCCCATGCCGCAGTCGCGGGCCACCGCGCAGGCATTCGCGTAGTCGGCGTTGCGGTATCTCGGATCGTCGCACGGGGCCAGGTTGAAGGGCCCGAAGGTAGGCTGTACTCGCCCGGTCTTGCGGGAGTTGTCGACCCAGACATCCTCAGGCAAACGGTCCAAGGCGGCCTCGACGTGTTCGCCGTAACCGTTGGTGACAACTTCCAGGATGCAGCCAGGGTGCACCTTGGTGTAGCCCCGTAACACTTCGATCACCCGATCGAACTCCGGATGAAGGGTGGGCTCCCCGCCCAGCACGCGGATGCGGCGCCAGACCACGCCGCGGGTCAGGGAGTTCGCAACGAAATCCTCCACCATGGCCACCGCCATGTGCAGACTCTCCCGAGCCTGACCGACCGAGCGATTGCAATTCAGGCAGTGCAGGTTGCAGAGGTAGGTAATGTCGATCTCTATCAGCTTGCGACTGCGCACATATTGCGGGCCAAGCAGTCGCGTAGTCCAGCGTTGGATACGAAGGTGACGCCACGCCGCGAGCCCGCGGTAGACGATCCTCCAGAACCACAACCACCGGCGGCTGACCCGCGGCATGCGCCATCCGATGCCGGGCAATGCCGCGAAGCTGTTGGCTGGGCGTACGGCCCGGGCAGCACTCGAAGCGGTATCCACCGAAGTCATTGTTCGATATCCGTCTGACGAAATCCAAAGAGTCTCTGGGCACGCTCGAAGTACAATCGGCGGTCGTCGGGGGCGATATGGGCACCGTGCTTTCCCAGGAATCGCCGCAGAGCGGCCAACTTACCGGGAGAAGGACCCGTCAGGCACCCAGGGGTGCCGAAGTTCCAAGTCGCCGTCCATTCGGGCACGAGCGCCCATGAGATACCAGGAGCGTTCAGCAGGCGAACGGCCACGTCGCGATCGTGCATGCTCGGCAACTCTTCGTCGAAGCCACTGATGGCGTTGAGTGCGGAGAGGCGCACGAAGGTGTTCGAGCCCTGCCAGCCTGGATTGCCGATCAGGAAGTCGCGGGGCAGCAAGCGCTCGATCAAGACGCGACGCCGTATTTGACCTTCGGCATACAGCCGCAGGCCGGAGACGGCGAGGTCTGCGGCTGACGCACAAGCAGCGCGCAGGTTGGCGGCGAGGTGCTGCGGATCCCAGGTGTCGTCGTCGTCGAGGAGGGCGACGAAGCCGTCGAAGCTACGGTCGGTCAGCCATTGGAGTCCCGTGTTCCAGGCCCCGCCTGCGCCGGGGGTACGGGTGTTGTGCAGCAGCTCTACGTGGAAGCGACTGCATAGAGGTCTGAGCGCAGTGTGCACCGACTCGGGGTGCTCCTCGCCGTCGTTGACCAGGACAAGCGTGTCGGGCGAGCGCTGCTGGCGCAGGATTGATGGAATGGTGCGCTGCAACAAGAGGCCCGCACGGTTTCGGGTTGCCACGAGAGCAGCAATGGATTGCATGGATTCTGGGTTGGCTCACGGATTTGAGACGTCAGCGAATCACCGGTCGCTGCTCCTGGACTGCGGGGTGAAACAAGGGTTCGCTCGCCAGCGACCTTCTCCGGGGGGTCAGGTTCTTGCGAGCGGGTCCTTGCGTTGTGAGTTGGAGGCGAGGAAGTTGCGCAGCGACTTCGTCGAAAGTGTCTGGCGCCAACTCGACGAGTCGACCCTCTTCAAGAAGTCTGTCGGTCGCGTGTCAAGGCTGCATCACATGAGCGCGCAACAGGCTTGTTGGAGCTGAATCTCCGATGGACAAGGTGAGGCATCGCGAGGCAGGTGCACTCGGGGCCTTACGCGGTAAAGACTATGATCGCCAGGAGTGGACGATCTGCCTGAGCGGCACGAATCGCCGGGACGGGGAGGTCGGCGGTAGCAGTCGGCGAGCTCGGGCAGAGCGGACTACTCGACTCCGGCATGGTCTGCAAGACGTAGTAGCCACTCGGGCCCGACAAGTCGAGCGGGCAGCTCGTCGCGGGCAGGCCGGCCTGAATCGCTGCAACGGTCGGACCGTCCAGCACGCCTTTCAGGGTCGCGGCGGCCCGCTTGTTTCACCGTCCTCTGATCGTGTTCGCACAGCGGCCTTGCATCGCGCCGGCCCCGCGCCAGCATGGGCGTGTCCTTCTGTGGTCCCATGATCCCCTCGGTCGTCGCTCGCCAGGTCCGCTCGACGGTGCTGGACTATCTGCGGACGACATTCGCGTTCTCGGATGAGAAGTTCGAGCAGGCGCTGTTCGAGTTCCTCGGCGACGAGGAGCGCGGGCTGTTCCGCGGGCCCTTCCTCGACGTGCGGCTGCCGTTCCAGACCGCGGCCGACCACGCGACGATCCCGCTGGACATCCGGCCTGCGTTTCGGCCGTATCGTCATCAGCAGCGCGCGTTCCAGCGCCTGTACTCGAAGGGCGGCCACCAGCCACAGCACACACTCGTCGTGACCGGGACGGGGTCGGGCAAGACGGAGTGCTTCCTCTATCCGATCCTCGACCATTGCTGGCGTAGCCGGGGCGAGTTGGGGGTCAAGGCGATCCTCCTCTACCCCATGAACGCGCTGGCCAGCGACCAGGCGAGGCGCCTGGCGCAGACGCTGTGGGCCGACCAGCGGCTGCGTGGCGTGGTCAGCGCCGGGCTCTACGTGGGTGGCAAGGGGCGTCACAAGACGGCGAGCGCCGAGCACCTGGTCGACGACCGGGACGTGCTGCGCGACAGCCCGCCGGACGTCCTGCTGACCAACTACCGGATGCTCGACTTCCTGCTGCTGCGCCCGGAGGACCGGGAGCTGTGGCGGCACAACGGGCCGGACACGCTGCGCTACCTCGTGCTCGACGAGCTGCACACGTACGACGGCGCGCAGGGCAGCGACGTGGCGTGCCTGCTCCGACGGCTGAAGGCGCGGGTCGGCTCGAGGTCGGGCAGCGTGTGCTTCGTCGGCACGTCGGCGACGGTCGGCGGTGGCAGCACTCGTGGCCAGGAGGACCTGGTGCGGTTCGCGTCCGAGGTCAGCGGCGACGCGGTGTTCGAGGACGCCGTGATCCTCGAGGACCGGATGGCGATCGCCGAGGTCTTCCCCCAGTCCGCCGATCTCGACGTCCTGCCGCCCCCCGGCTCGGCGACCCTACTGGATCCGGACCGCGCCGTGGACCCGCAGACCTGGCTGCAGCAGCAGGTCGAGCTGTGGATCGGTGCGGGCGCGGCGACGGATCCGCTGGCCGTCGGTGCCGCGCTCGAGCGCCACGCCTTCCTGCGGCAGCTGCTGCGCGCGCTCGACCAGCGCGTGCGCGACCGACGCGACGTGGACGCCTGGCTCCGCGAGCACGAGGAGGGCTGGGCCACGCGCACCGACGAGGAGCGCCGACTCGCGCTCGACTCGTTCCTCGCGCTCTTGTCCTACGCGCGCAAGCGGGTGACGGACCCGCACACGCATGAGGTGCGCGAGGTGCCGTTCCTCACGGTGCAGATCCAGCTCTGGCTGCGGGAGCTGCATCGGCTCGTGCAGCGCCTGACGCCAGAGCCGGAGTTCCATTGGTTCACGGATGGCCCGCCCGACCCGGAGCGCGGACGCTGGCTGCCGATCGCGCACTGCCGGGAGTGCGGGAGCTCGGGCTGGGCCGGCTTCGGCCGGCACGGCGACCCGCGGCTCGTCGACGCGGTCCAGGAGATCGGCTCGGCCTGGCTGCACCGCACCGCCGGCTGCTGCTACGTGCAGATCGGACACAGCGGGCTCGACGGCGACTCGGGTGAGCCGCCGGCTCGGCCCGACCCGACCCAGGGCGGCTTTCCGCTGCGGCTCCATCCGCTGTCGCTGCAGATCGCGTTCGCGGAGCGGTGTGCGGACCACGCACCGTACGCGGATGGTTCGCTTCCGGTCCGCATCGCGGGCGACGTGTCGCGGCAGACGCCCGCGCACTTCCTGCAGCGCTGTCCGGACTGCGGAGCCGATGGCACGCTGCGGATCCTGGGCTCGCGCGCCGCGACGCTGCTCAGTGTGGCGATCGGCCACCTGTTCCAGTCGGAGTGGAACGACGACCGCAAGCTGCTCGCGTTCACCGACTCGGTGCAGGACGCGTCGCACCGCGCGGGGTTCTTCGGAGCGCGGACCTGGCGCTTCGTGCTGCGCACGGCGCTCCAGGGCGCGCTGGAGGCGGCTGGTGACGACGTGCCGCTCGACCAGCTCGGCCACCATGTGCTCGACTGGCTCGGGCGCGCGAAGGGCCTGGGGCCCGAGGCGCAGCTCGCGGCGCTGCTCCCCGACGACCTGCGCGGCATGCCGCCGATCGAGGCCTGGCTCGACCCCGAGATCGGCGCTCCGCCGGACGATGCCCTCGACGTGCTGCGCTCACGCCTGTCGTGGGAGGCGGTGCGCGAATACGGCCTCGCGGTCGTCGCGGGTCGCACACTCGAGCGCACCGGATGCTCGACCGCCGCACCTGCCGGTGACGCGCTCGATCGGGCGGCGGAGGTCGTCCAGCTGGAGATCACGGAGCAGGGCTGGTTCGACGGTGCGGCGGTCGAAGCGTCGCGGGTGCGCCATTGGCTGGCCGGGATCGTCCAGCGACTGCGGCTGCGCGGCGGCGTCACCCACCCCATGCTCGCCGCCTACGTGCGGGAGGGCGGCAAGAAGTTCCTGCTGTCCAAGCGCAAGGAGCCGATGCTGTCGCCGTTCGGTCGATTCAGCATCTACCCGCGCTTCCTGACCGATCGGGCGCGGGAGGCCGGACGCGACACGGTGTTCGACCCGGTCGTCAGCGACCGCGCGGCCCTGACCTGGCACCGCGACTGGACCGCGCGCGCGCTCGGCGTCGATCGCCGGCACGCCGACGTCCAGACCGCCTTGCTCGAGGCCCTGCGCCGGCTCGAGCAGCACGGCCTGCTGGAGCGGTTCGCGATGTCCGGGCAGGGCAACGCCTACGGCTTGCGCCGCGAGGCATTGCGCGTCACGCGAGACGTCGGCCGGGTGCGCTGCGACACCTGTGGCCGGGATGTCGTGCTGCCGGCGCCGGAGGTGCCGCACCATGCCGGGCGACCATGCTGGTTCTACCGCTGCGGGGGCAGTCTCGCGGCCATGGTCGACGAGGCGCCCGACTACTACGCGCGGATCTACCGCTCGGGACGGGTGGAGCGCATCGTCGCCCGCGAGCATACCGGGCTCCTGCCGCGGGAGGTCCGCGAGGACCTGGAGGACGCGTTCAAGAAGGGGGGGCCGGGTGCTCCCAACCTCTTCGTCTGCACGCCGACGCTCGAGATGGGCATCGACATCGGTGACCTGTCGGCGACGGTGCTGTGCACGGTGCCGCCGACGACCGCGAACTTCCTGCAGCGCGTCGGCCGTGCGGGGCGCAAGACCGGCAACGCGCTGTGCCTCACGATGGCAGACTCGCGGCCCCACGATCTGTACTTCCTCGCGAGACCGCAGGCGATGATGGCCGGCGACGTCACGGCGCCCGGCGTGTTCCTGGACGCGCCCGAGGTGCTGCGCCGCCAGCTGATCGCGTTCGCGATGGACGCGTGGGCGCGGGAGGAGACCGAGAAGGTCTCGATCCCCGGCCAGGCCCGGCTCGTGCTGGGCGAGGCGCAGTGGGCGCGGTTCCCCGGGCGATTCCTGGCGTTCCATCGCGAGCGCTGGGAGGAGCTGTTCGCCGGCTTCGTGGCGGCGTTCGGAGCCACGATCTCCGAGGCCAACATCGAGCGGCTGCGCCCTGCGGCAGGGCCGCAGAACGTGCAGCAGGCGTTCCGTGACGCCTTCGATGCCCTCGAGGCGGAACGCGACGAGCTGCGGCAGATGCTGCGCCGCACTCGTGAGCGGCTCAAGCATCTCGACGAGCACCCCGAGGAGTTCGAGGACCCCGCCACCGAGCGCGTCAACCTCGAGGACGGTCGTCGCATGCTGTCCGACCTCGTCGACGAGATCGGAAGCAAGTACCCGCTCAACGTGCTGACCGACGCGGGCGTGCTACCGAACTACGCGTTCCCCGAGCCGGGCGTTACGCTCAAGTCCGTGGTGCGGGAGGACGCGGCGCACGAGGAGCGGTCCCTGTACCGGAGCTACGAGTACATGCGGCCGGCGAGCAGCGCGATCAAGGAGCTCGCGCCGTTCAACACCTTCTACGCCGAGGGCCGGCACGTCACGATCAACGAGCTCGACATCGGCTCGCGTGCCCGACCCGCGTGGCGGAAGTGGCGCCTGTGCGCTCAATGCAGCCACATGGCGCCCGCATCCCCGGACAGCGACGGCGACACCGCGGAGCTGGCGGCCGCGTGCCCGCGGTGCGGCGATCCGAACTGGAGCGACAGCGGGCAGGTTCGCCAGCTCGTGCTGTTCCGCCGCTCGCGCTCGCTGGCCACTCGCCTCGAGTCGGCCACGGTCGATGACGGTGACGACCGGGAGCGCGAGCCGTACGAGGTGCTCGACCTCATCGATGTGGCACCCGAGAACGCTCGCGGCGCGCGCTGGATCGAGGAGCTGCCGTTCGGCTTCGAGACGCTGACCGACGTGCCGCTGCGGCAGGTCAACTTCGGTCCGCTCGACGCCGCTGGCCGCAACCAGGTGCTGTCGGTGTCCGGTCGCCCGATCGTCAGCCAGGGGTTCCGGGTGTGCGTCGATTGTGGGCGCGTGCACGAGCCGGGCCGGCCCGAACTCGTCCACGTGCCGTGGTGCATCGGCAACCGTGCGCCAGACAAGGCGAAGGTCGAGGCGGTGCTGCTCTATCGCGAGGTGCGGTCCGAGGCGATCCGCATCCTGGTGCCGGCAGCCGAGCTCGACCACGAGCGGCGCACGAGCTCCTTCAAGGCGGCGCTCGCGCTGGGCCTCCGCCGGCGGTTCCACGGCGACCCCGATCACCTGCGCATCGGCGTCCAGGACGAACCGCCGCGCGCGGGGGAGGCGGGTCGGCGGCGCTACCTCGTCGTGTTCGACCGGGTGCCCGGTGGCACGGGCTACCTGACGGAGCTCGGCCACGGCGACAACCTGCGCGAGGTCCTGACCATGGCGCTGCGCGCCATGCAGTCGTGCAGCTGCCGCGAGGAGGGGCGCGACGGCTGCTACCGCTGCCTGTTCGCCTACCAGTCGCAGTTCGAGCTCGACAGCATCTCGAGCCGGGTCGCCCAGGAGATGGTCCGCGAGATCCTCGCGCGGTGGGATCGCCTCGTTGCGCTCGACAACCTCTCCGGCGTCAGCCTGGGCAATCGGATCGAGAGCGAGCTCGAGGAGCGGTTCCTGATCGCGCTCAGGGACCGGGCGAAGGCGGCGGGGGTGGAGTGTTGGCGCGAGTCGGTTCAGCGGGGCGAGCGGATCTGGGAGGCGCGCTTCGGCGATCGCTGGTGGCGCGTCGAGGCACAGGTGGATCTGGGCGAGCAATACGGCGCGCGCGTTGCAACGCGGCCGGACTTCGTGCTGCGGCCGGTCGACGGAGACCCGGCCGTGCTGCCGGTGGCGGTGTACTGTGACGGCTTCGCCTACCACGTGCAGCCCGACCAGCCGACGGCCCGCATCGGTGATGATCTGGTCAAGCGCGATGGGCTGCTGCGCTCGGCTGCCTGGCGCGTGTGGTCGGTCACGTGGCGCGATCTCGATGACCTCGAGGCGGGATCGCGCCAGGGTTCGGTGCCCGAGCTCGTTCGAGGCGTGGATCCCGGCGGTCTCGGCCGGCTCTGCGAGAAGCTCGGCGTGCGCGGGCGCCCCGGCCGCGAGGTCCTGGGCGCGGGAGCGATGACGTCGCTGTTCGAGTACCTCGCGCATCCGGTCGGCGCCGATTGGACGGCGCTCGTCGATGCCTGGGTGCTCGCGTGGTTGTTGAGTCCGCCGTGGACGGAGGCCGCTGACGCCGAGCAGCTCGCGGAGCGGCTCGCGCGCGAGCCGGCGCAGTTCGAGTCCGAGCCCGCCGTCGTGCAGGGCCCGCCCGGTCCGGTGGTCGCGCACCACGCCGTGATCGACCATGCGATCGTGGTTGCCGCTGCGCCTCGCACGGCGATCGGCGCGGGCTCGCTGGCGGGACTGCGCATCACGCTGAGGTTGTTCGACGAGGCGGAGTGCCGACGTGCCGAGGAATTCGAGGCCTCGTGGCGCGCGGTGCTCCAGCTATGGAACCGCCTGCAGTTCTGCAGCGTGGGTGCGGCGTTGGTGGTGACGAGCTCGGAGCGGATCGGCGCCGGCGACGCGGTCGAGGCCGGCGTCGAGTCGGTCTCCAGGGTCGCCGAGCCAGAGGTGCTCTACGGTCTGTTGCGCCTCGTCGCGGAGGAGGTGCACGAGCTCGTGCGCGAGATCGTCGCGCGCGGCCTGCCCCGACCCGACGCAGGCTACGAGCTGGTCGACGAGACCGGCCGGGTCGTCGCGGAGGCGGAGCTGGCGTGGATCGACCGCCGCCTCGCGGTATTGACCCGGGAGCAGTCCGCGGACCGCGCTCGATTCGAGGCGGCCGGCTGGCGTGTCCACGTGGCCGGAGTCACGGTCGATGGCCTCGGCCTCCAGCCGGAGAACGACGCATGAAGGCACAGGTCGCGCTCTCCAAGGAGTTCCTCAAGGCGTACTCGGATCTGCCGAAGCCGATCCAGAAGAAGGTCCGCGAGTTCACCGAGAGGTTCCGGCACGATCCGACCGGCTCCGGGATCAACTTCGAGCGGCTCGAGGGCGTAGCCGACGACAAGGTGCGCAGCGTGCGCATCGACAAGGCATACCGGGCCATCGTCGTGCACCCGCCGAAGGGCGACGTGTTCCTCTGCGTGTGGGTCGATCACCACGACGAGGCCTACGCGTGGGTGCGGAACCGGCGCTTCGAGGTGCACCCGGCGTCGGGCGCGCTCCAGGTCTACGACGTCGAGAACGTCGCTGCGCCGGCCTCGGCCGCCGCACCTGCGCGCGCTCGCACGTCCGAAGGCTTGTTCGCCGGTGTGTCGGACGAGGACCTGCTGCTGGCTGGCGTTCCGGCGGCCCTGCTCCGCTTCGTGCGCGCCGTCCGCGAGGAACCCGAACTCGAGGCCATCGCGCCCTCGCTGCCCGAGGACGCCGCCGAGATCCTGGTCGGGCTCGCGGCGGGCTACTCGCTGACCGAGGCACTCGAGATGGTGGAACGGGGGCCGAAGGTCGAGCCGGTCGACGTCGCGGACTTCGCCGCGGCGCTGGAGCGACCGGTCTCGCAGCAGACCTTCCGCATCGTCGAGGACGACTCCGACCTGTCGCGGATCCTCGACGAGCCGCTCGCGCAGTGGCGGATCTTCCTGCATCCGACGCAGCGCAAGCTGGTCGAGAGCCGCGCCAACGGGCCGATGCGAGTGCTGGGCGGGGCGGGCACGGGCAAGACGGTCGTGCTGATGCACCGGACGAGGCACCTCGCGCGAGTGGTGTTCCGGTCGCCGGACGACCGGATCCTGGTGACGACGTTCACGCGCAATCTCGCGCTCGAGCTCGAGGCCAGCCTCCGGCGGTTGTGTGGGGCCGAGCTCGAGCGGATCGAGGTCGTGAACCTGCACAGCTGGATCGCGCAGTACCTGCGACGGCACGGACACGAGTTCCGGATCGCCGACGATGGCGACGTCCGGCGTCTCATGCAGCAGGCGGTCGACGAGATCGGCGACGCCGGGCTGCCGCACGCGTTCTTCCTCGAGGAGTGGCGCAGGGTCGTCCAGCCGCAGGAGCTCGAGCACGAAGCTGGCTACCTGCGCGCGCGTCGCGTCGGCCGCGGCGTGCGCGTGGGCCGCCGGCAGCGCGTCGACGTCTGGCGGGTGTTCGCGCGGTTCCAGGAGCTGCTCAGGGAGGAGCGCTTGCACGAATGGCCGGGCCTGGTGCGGACCGCGCGCGCGCTGCTCGAGCGCCACGGCCGGGACGTGCCCTATCGCGCGGTGCTGGCCGACGAGGTCCAGGACATGGCTGCCGGCGATCTGCGCCTGCTGCGAGCGATGGTCCCGGAGGGTCCCGACGACCTGTTCCTGGTCGGCGACGGCCACCAGCGGATCTACGGGCAGCCGGTGGCGATGGGCGCGTGTGGGATCCAGATCCGTGGCCGCTCGCGACGCCTCAAGGTCAACTACCGCACGACCGAGCAGATCCGTGCTCTCGCGGTCGGAGTGCTCGCGGGGCAGGAGGTCGATGACCTCGATGGCGGGATCGACTCATTGCGGGGCTATACGTCGCTGCGCGCCGGTCCGCGGCCGGTGATTCGTTCGTGCCGATCGGAGGCAGCGGAGGCGCAGGTCGTGGTCGAGACCGTGCGCGCCTGGCTCGAGGCCGGCTGTCGGCCGCACGAGATCTGCGTGGCGGCTCGGACGGGTGCGCTGGTCAAGGAGCGCTACCGCAGGATCCTCGAGGCTGCAGGTCTGCGCGTGGCGCAGGTCGAGGCCGACGCGGACGATGCGCTGCCGGAGGACGCCGTGCGGATCGCGACGATGCACCGGCTCAAGGGGCTCGAGTTCCCGCGTGTGCTGTTGGCAGGCGTGCAAGAAGGCCGCGTGCCATTGGAGATTCCCGACGCCGATGAGGCGGGGCGCGCGGACCGGCTGCTGCAGGAGCGGTGCCTGTTCTACGTGGCGGCGACGCGCGCGCGGGACGAGCTCGTGGTCACCGGGTACGGCAAGGCGAGTCCGTTCCTGGCCGGTACGTGAGACCGCATGCTTGCGGTTTGCGGGTGGCGCGGCAGGATTCCAGATTCGTGAACGGCGGCCGGGGGCCGTGCCCCGTTCTTGTGCGTGCCGACTGGAGCCGAGAGGAGGTCTTCGCGGGATGGATGGAGACAGGTTCGTGCCGGACGACGACCAGCGGCTGGTCATCGACGCGGAGCCGAGCGCGATGCTGCTGGTGACCGCTCCGCCAGGAGCGGGCAAGACCGCGGTGGCCTGTGCGCGGATCGCGGCGCTCGCCCGGCGGGGGGTGCCGCCCGCGCGGATCATGATGCTGAGCTTCACGCGCACGGCGGTCGCCGAGTTCCGGGACCGGATCGAGGCGCTCGCGGCGGACGTGCCCGGCATCCGCGCGGTCGAGATCACCACGCTCGACGCGAATGTCTGGCGCCTGCTCAAGGGCTTCGACGAAAGCCGTGAGATCGCGGAGCTGTTCGGCGACTACGACGCCAACATCGAGGGCGTCCTCGCCAGGATCGGGCGCCATGAGGAGAACCTCATCGCGTGGTTGCAGCAGATCCGGCATCTGGTCGTCGACGAGGCGCAGGATCTGGTGGGGTCGCGTGCGCGCCTCGTGCTGGCGATCCTCCAGAGCCTCGCGCCCGACGCCGGGGCCACGGTGTTCGCGGACGAGGCACAGGCGATCTACGGGTTCACGGCGGCGGACGACGAGGGCCAGTCGGGAGACGAGCGGACCTTCCTGGACCTGCTCGCGGAGACGCCGAGCCTGAAGCTCCGCCCTCTGGAGCTGCGCACGATCCATCGGACCAGGAACCCGCTGCTGCGCGAGATGTTCAGGAACGCTCGGGAGCCCTTCGCCGATGCGGTCGCCGAGCCTGGCGAGGTCTACCAGGGGGTGCGAATCAGGGTCGAGGAGGGGGCGAGCGCTACCGTCGACCAGCTGCACAAGAACGAGGAGTTCTTTCGGGGTCTCGGCGACGGGGATCTCGTGCTGTTCCGCCGCAGGGTGGAGGTCCTGCTGGCATCTGCGACCTTGTGCTCCTGGGCCGTCGAGCACCGGGTGCGCATGCCTCGCTCGCCGATGGCGATCGAGCCCTGGATCGGGTTCCTGCTCGGAGCGTGGACCGAGCGGCATCTGGACCACGGATCGCTGACCCGGCTGTGGGAGGAGCACGCCGGGCATGCGCTGCTGGAGGCGTCCGGCAGGACGCCGGATTCGGCCTGGCGAGCCCTGTTGGCCCTGGTCCCCGAGCGCCGTGGCCGCATCACGATGCGGGAGTTGCGCAGCGTGCTGTCGCGGTCGCGGCCTCCCGTCGAGGTCGCGGTGCCGGAGTGCGGCACCCGTGGTGTCGTGCTGAGCACCATTCACGCGTCCAAGGGTCGCGAGGCGCAGCGGGTCGTGCTGATGTTGCCCAGGTCCGGAGCGAAGAACGGCAACGGCGACTACGTCGAGGAGGGCAAGGTCCTGTACGTCGGCGCGACGCGGGCCGTGCGGGAGCTGGTTCGCGGTGTGGGGATGGGAGCGGTTGCCCGCCGCTTGGATTCAGGGCGCGTCTATCACCCGACGAAGCCAGCGGGTTCGGCGCAGGTGGAGATCGGGCGTGACGGTGATCTCGAACGATGGTCACCGGTCAGCCAGGCGTGCCATGGCAGTGCCGCCATGGTGCAGGCGAGTCAGTCGCTCCTCGCAGAGTCGGTGCGCCGGACGCGGCCACTCCACGCGCGCATCCTCGGGGACGGCGACTTTCGCTACCTGCTCACACTCGAGGACGACCGTTCGATCGTGATCGGACGCCTGGACTCCACGGTGAATCACGATCTGTTCCATCTGTGCGAGAGGATCAGCCATCGCTCCATGCGGCCGCCGATGCAGATCAAACACGTCTTCTTGACCGGAGTGACCACCGCGTGCCTGCCCGAGGACGATCCGATGCTCGAGCGGCTGTTCGAGCCGTGGAGCCGGTCGGGGATCTGGCTGGCTCCGATCGTGCGTGCGTTCCCGAAGGTGTGGTTCGAGCGGAAGGCAGGAAGCTGCCAGCGATGGTGAAGGTCGAGATGCTCGCCCGCGACGTCCTGCTCGAACGACTCCGTGAGGATCTCATCGGGCCTGTGACCTGCGATGAAAGGCTGCCCGAGCCGCCGTCCGATCGCTACCTGACCGGCATCCTGTTTCCGCGGCGGTGCAGGGTCGGTGCGGAGGAGGACGAGCGACTCGGTCTCGGCGCGGATGACGATGACGGTGCGGCAGAGGAGCAGGATGCCGTGCAGCTCTCGGCCACGGTGAGGCCGTCGACCGCCGGCGTGTCGTTCCACGTGGCCCATGCGGTGGGTGCGGGCGTGCGCTTGCATGTCCGGGTCTGCTGCGGGACCTATCAGGCCCACCACGTCGTCGGCGAGGCGGGCGAGCCGGAGCTCGCGCGCGGGCCGGCACCCGATGACTTCTTCGCGTCGGTGTGGGTCCGCACCGACCACGAGCTGGAGTGGACCATCGGACCACTGCGAGCCGGCCTCCAGGCCGTCCCGCTCCCCGAGCACGCACCTCGTGGGCTGCAGCTTCACGCACAGCTGCTGGCGCGCGGCGATGGGGACGCGCTCCTGACGCTCGCGCTGGTCAACGACAACGACGCCGAGCGCGGTGACGACGACGAGGAGGAGTTCGAGGAGCGGTCGAGCCACCGCCGGCTCGTCGAGGAGCAGACGTTCTTCCAGGCCTCGCTGGAGGCCTGGGGTGTCGAAGGCACGCGCGTCGAACCGCATCCGTCGCGCACCAGCCGCAGTGACGAGGACGGCGAGATCAATGCCCTGATCTACCGCGACGTGCGCCAGTACGCGGTGGGCCACACCTGCTCGGCGGACTGGGAGGTGATCGATGGTGTGCTCCGGGTGCGCACGGACTGGATTCCCTCGACGATCGTCCCGGCGGTGAGCGCGAGGGGAGGCAAGGCGTTCGGTCCGCTGCTCGAGGGCGGGCATCTCAGGCCTCTGTCGGCGCGCTGGCTGTCGACGGCAGCGGCCGGAGAGCTCGTCGCGGGCCTCGAGATGCTGCCGGCGTGCTACGCGGCCTGGCTGGATGAGCAGGAGGCGCGCGTCGCGAGCCTCGACGCGAGCCTGCAGGACATCGCCCGGACCCAGCTGGAGCGCTGCAGGCAGGTCGCGGCGCGCATGCGGGGGTCGATCCAGCAGATCGGTTCCGACGAGCAGATCCGCCGCGCGTTCCAGCTCGCCAACGAGGCGATCGCCACCACGGTGTGCTGGAAGGAGAAACGGTCCCACGCGGACCTGACGTGGCGACCGTTCCAGCTGGGATTCCAGCTGCTGGCGCTTTCGTCCCTCGCCGACCGCCGCCATCCGGACCGCGAGGTCATGGACCTGCTGTGGTTCCCGACCGGCGGTGGCAAGACCGAGGCATACCTCGGGCTCGCGGCCTTCCTGCTGTTCCACCGTCGGATCCGCCAGGACGGTGATCCGGATGCCGGAGCGGGCACGGCGATGATCATGCGCTACACGCTGCGCGCGCTGACCATCCAGCAGTTCCAGCGCGCGGCCGCGCTGGTGCTCGCTTGTGAGTGTCTGCGGCGTCGGAAGACGGCGGACTACGGCGAGCAGCCATTCTCGATCGGACTGTGGGTCGGCGGGGGTGCCACGCCGAACACGGTGAAGGAAGCCGCCGAGATCAAGGAAGGCAGCGACTGTGATCACCGCCAGCTCCGCTCGTGCCCCTGCTGCCACAGGGAGCTGAGCTGGGATCCGGATGTCTCGCGCAAGAAGACCTTCGTGCGTTGCGGAACGAAGGGCTGCGAGCTGGGGGCCAACGGCTTCGAGCTGCCCATCTGGACCGTCGACGAGGACATCTACCGCGAGGTGCCGACGCTGCTCGTCGCGACAGTCGACAAGTTCGCCCAGATCACCCGGCGCGAAGAGGTCTCCGCGTTCTTCGGCGCGTGCGGTGCATTCGATCCGCCGGATCTCATCCTCCAGGACGAGCTGCACCTGATCTCAGGTCCCTTGGGCACGATCGCGGGGCTCTACGAGATCGCGATCGATCATCTGTGCACGCGGGATGGTGTGCGGCCGAAGATCATCGGCTCGACGGCGACCATCCGCCGGGCCGGGGACCAGATCCGCAACCTGTTCGATCGGGACACCTGCCAGTTCCCGCCCCCGGCGCTGGACCAGGGCGACTCGTGCTTCGCGGTCATCGATCCGGATCCGGCCTTGGGGCGCCGCTACACCGCGGTCACCACGGCCGGGCGGTCGCCCAAGTTCACGCTGCAGGCGGTCAGCGCGTCGCTGGCCCAGTCCGCGATGGACTCTCGCATCCCTGAGGAGAAGCGGGCCGGCTACTCGACGCTGCTCGTCTACTTCAACTCGCTGCGCGAGCTCGGCGGAGCGCTGGTGCTCATGCAGGACGACGTCCGTGCGAGCCTGCAGGCCTACGCATTACGGCGGCCGGGAGAGGCGCAACGCAACCTGGAGGTGCCCGAGGAGCTCACGAGCCGACGCTCGGCCGCCGAGATCCGCGATCTGCTCGAGCTGCTCGAGAAGGTGGAGACTTCCCCCGAGATCCTGCTCGCGAGCAACATGATCTCGGTCGGCGTCGATATCCCGCGGCTCGGCCTGATGGTCGTCAACGGCCAGCCCAAGACCATCGCCGAGTACATCCAGGCGACCAGCCGGGTCGGGCGTGGCGATGCGCCCGGGCTCATCCTCGGCATCTACAACGCGAACCGGGTGCGCGACCGCTCGCACTACGAGTCGTTCCGCAGCTGGCACGAGGGGATCTACCGCCAGGTCGAGGCCACGAGCGTCACGCCGTTCGCGTCGCGCGCGATCGACAAGGCGCTGCATGCGGTCCTCGTCGCGTTGGCGCGGCACACGGTCCGCGCCCTGGAGGAGACGCCGACGTTGACCGAAACATCGGCGACCGAGCTGCGCGAGCTCCGCCGTGTGATCCTCGCGCGAGTCCAGGGCATCGACCCCGGGGAGCGGGAGGGCGTCGAGGCGCTGCTGGAAGCCCGGATCCAGCAGTGGGTGAGTCGCGGGTCGATGAAGAAGTACTGGGACGACCAGGGAAGGAGCGCGCTGATGATGTCGGCTGAACAATACGCGGCGATCCTCGCGTCAGGCGCTGAGGCTGGGGACCCGTGGCCGACTCCCAACTCGATGCGGGATGTCGAGCCAGGCACGATGTTCCGGCTCGGCTTCCGGCCGCGCACGGAAGCACCGGGGAACTGATGGCGCGCAACAACGAGCTTGGCGAGATCCGTCGCAGCCAGGTTGTCACGACGTACGGGCCCGGTGCGATCGTCGACTTTCGCGCGGGCAGCCAGGGCGACGCCGCGATCTCGGCCGTCGCAGCGGGTCTCGAGGCGTGGCAGAAGGTGCCGGATCAGTATGCGGACGCGACACGCATCCACGAACCTCGGCTGCAGAAGCTGCTCAACGTGAAGCACTTCCGGCTCGCTCCGGTCGCGCCGAGGGACAAGTGGAAGCACTCCAACAAGCCGGCGTCGGTCTTCCTGGAGGGTCGTCGTTTCCCGCTGTGGCAGCAATGCCCCCGATGCCACCGCCTCGCCACGGCGAGTGAGTGGAGTTCGGAACCCGGCGATCCCGCCCTTCGCTGCGGGTCGTGCTCCTCGAATCATGCTCCGGTGCACGTCGTGCCGGTGCGCTTCGTCGCGGCCTGTCCGCGCGGCCATCTCGAAGACTTCCCGTGGCATTGGTGGGTGCAGCACAGCGAGAGCTGCAAGCGCCGCGAGCTCTACCTCGACAGCAAGGGTGGCACGGGCCTGGCATCGTTGATCCTGCGTTGCGGTGGCTGCAATCGATCCCGCTCGATGGACGGGGCCCTGCTCAAGCGCGCGCTGAAGGGAACGTCGTGTCGGGGCAATCGGCCGTGGCTCGACGACAGCGAGGAGTGCGCTGAGGACCTGCGCGGGCTGCAGCGCGGAGCGTCCAACCTCTACTTCGCGGCGCAGGCGTCGTCGCTGGACATACCGCCGTGGTCGCAGCCCCTGGTGCGGATGCTGGGCAAGCGCCTGGATTCCCTGCTCCAGCGCGACGTCGATGAGCGGCGCAAGGCGCTCGAGTTCCTCGACGAGGGAGACCGCTTCTCGGTCAGGCTGGGGATGACGCTCGACGAGGTCCTCGACCGGATCGAGATGCTCGGGACCGTGCTCGACAAGACCTCGGCGGACGCACTTCGCCGCGAAGAATACGAGCAGCTCCGCACCGAGCACGAGGGGGTCGATCCGGATCACGAGTTCGAGGTGCGGGTGCAGCCGCGACCCGATGTCCTGGTGAAGTACCTCGAGGCCCTCGTCGAGGTGCGACGGCTACGCGAGGTGCGCGCGCTGCGCGGGTTCACGCGCATCTCGCCGCCCGGACCCGACGAGGCAAAGCGTCCTCTGTCGCCGCTCAGCCGTCAGCCGCTCGATTGGCTTCCGGCCGTCGAGGTTCGCGGCGAGGGGATCTTCGTCGGTCTCGACCTGCATCGGGTGCGGGAGTGGGAACACGCCGCGCGCGACTCGCTCGCGGCCCTGACTTCGGAGATCGAGCGTCGATACACGGCTGCGTGGTCGGCACGAGGTGACGGCGGGGAGCCGGTCGAGCGCCCGATCACGCCGCGGTTCCTGCTCGTGCACTCCCTCGCGCACGCTCTGATCCGGCAGCTGGCCCTCGACTGCGGCTACAGCAGCGCGTCGTTGCGCGAGCGTCTCTACGTGGCGGAGGACGATCACGAGATGGCGGGCCTCTTGATCTACACGGCCAGCTCGGACGCGGACGGCACCCTGGGCGGCCTGTCGCGCCAGGCGCGTCCGGAGCGATTCGCGCAGCTCCTGATCGACGCGATCCGCTCGATCGCCTGGTGCTCGAACGACCCGTTGTGCATCCATGGCCGCGCCTCGTCCGAGCCCCTGAACCGCGCGGCGTGCCACGCGTGCATCCTGGCCTCGGAGACGTCCTGTGAGCAGTTCAACCAGCTGCTCGATCGGACGGTCCTGCTCGGTGCACCGGGTGATCGCAAGGTCGGGTTCTTCGCGCGTCTGCTGTGAGCGTCGGGAGCGGCCCCACTTCCGATCCAGCTCGACGATGCTGTGACGCTCGATACCTCGACGGTCGGCGCCGTCAGCGGCCGTTCGAGTCAGCTATCCGCGTCGGGGTGACCGACTTCGATCACACCATCTGCGCGCTTGCGCAGCGCTACGGGTCGCTCGGGCCGGGCCTGTTCGGCGAGCACGTTGTTGCCGACGACGAGGATCCCATCGCGCTCGACCAGCGGCCCCATGCGCGGGTTGTAGCTGGCGATCGCCTGGACGCCGAACACCCGGACCTGGAGCTCGCAGCGCGTCGGGGGGAAGGCGGCCTTGGCCTCGCGCGGGATGCGGATCTGACCGTGGCGAAGGTCGGCTGCGGTCAGGGGCCGCGTCACCCACTCGGGGTCAGGTGGCGGTGACGGCTCGGGCGCCGGAGTGTCTGCGACCTCCGGCTCCAACCGGGGGCTGCCGTCCAGCCACGGCTCGAACTCCGGCCCCAGCAGCTGGAGGAACTGCTCGCCCGTGACCGCGGCGAGGTCATAGGTGCGCTGTAGTTGCCTGATGCGGGCGGGAAGCCGGTTGCGGAGGTCGCCGCGCCGGGGCTTCTTCGAAGACATGATTCCGCGTTTCGGCCTACCCCCCTCATGGTCGAAGTACAGTCGTTCGAGCGCGGCCCGGACGCCGGGGAGTCGGATCACGTAGAGGCGTCCCATCATCTGCTCCACGAGGTCGCCGTGGACGCTGAGGGGGGCGTCGAGGAACAGCCGGTTGTGGTCCGGCATCTCCAGCAGGATCTGGTGCGGGGTCGCGAGCAGGTGGCGGTAGCGACGCCGATCGTTCACGTGGTCGAGGACGTAATGGGCCTGATCCAGCACGCGCCGATGCCCGTCGGTCACCGGGCAGACGTCATCGAAGTAGAACAGCGCGAGCCATGTCCACAGCCCCTGATCTCGATGGAGGTCGAGGCTCCGGACCCGCCGCAGCCGATCCCGCAGATACACGGCCGCATCGCGTTTCGTCGTGAAGCCCGGACGCTCGAGAAGGATGTCGCCCTCGACGGTGTCCGATCTCGTGCGGTCGTCGAGTAGATGCGATGGTGGCGCCGTTGCTGTTCGGCCCCTTGATGCAGCGAGCCAGCTGCGAAAGTCCTGGACGCCGGCTTCGTTGAGGCGACGCAGAGCGTGGCGCATCAGTCCTCCTCCTGGTGGCCGAGCGCCCACTCGTATTGAGTGGCGACCTGGCGTTGCGTGCAGAAGCCCGAGGCGACCTCCTCGATCCACTGCAGCGAGACCTCGATGTCTTCCGCTTCGGGCGGTGGCGCCGCCCGGTCGGGGTGCCAGTGCATCGCCCACTTCAGCCACTGAGCCTGCCAGCTGTCGTCGCCTGCGTCGAACTCGCGCATCTCCTCGACGAGCAGGATATGGGTGAGGATGCGTCGCAAGACCGCTGGGTAGACCAGTGCGAAGAACGTACGGTCGCTTCGCGCCAGCTCCTTGATGCCCGGGATCCGTGCATTCACGTCCAAGCGCGGGCGGTCCGAGGAGAAGTCCAGTCGCCAGACATCATCACCGAGTTCGCATGCGTTGACCGGAAGCAGCGACCGGGTAGTGGCACGTTTGTGGGCGTCCCCGGCGAGGCTCGGACGCATCCGGCTCGTCACGCCCAACAGGCGACCGATGCTCTCCGTCGTGTCGATGACCTTGACCTCGAACTCGACCCCGTCGTCGAGGCCGTCCTCGAGTTCGCGCGGCACCACCGGCGCCGGGTCGCCGACCGATCCGAGGAGATGGCGCTCGGTCGTCGTCGATCGGGGGCGGAACACATCGACGAACACCTCGGCACTCGCGGGGAAGCCGAGGCCCGCCGCGTCCAGGCGGATCTCGAACGTCGGAGGCGACGTTTCGTGGACGCGGAGCTGGACCGCATGTGTCGGGATCCGCTTACGGCCCGTGTAGTTCAGGCGGCGGATCATGCCTGGCCGTCTCCCGCGGGCTGGACGTCGACGATCAGGTCGTTGAGCGGGTTGAAGCCGTCGACCTGGATCTCGAAGTGATCGTCGAGCAGCTCGATCAGCAGATGGTTGGCCTCGGCCGATACCAGGCGCGCGCCGGTGCAGGTCGGCTTCAGGCCGCCGCGTCCACCGAACTGGAAATCGAACTGGCTGTATGCCTTGAAGGGGCTGCCGGACGCCGTGTCGTACGCCGCGCGCACGCGCAGTACGGAGGGGCAGGGTGCTTCGCCCTCCCGCACGATACGGAATCCTCCCGTGGTCTTTCGCACCGCGAAGCCGCGTCCCTTGGGTTCGGGCAGCGCGGGCGGCTCGGGTGGCTCGCCGGTATCCGCCGGCTCGGGTTGCTTCTTCCGGGACTGGCGCGGCCCGCGGGGCGTATCGAGCGAGAAGATGTGTTGCAGGAGGTCTTCGTCCAGCCCCTCAGGCGGCGGCGTCAGGTGCTGCACGAGGTGGACCAGCGCATTCTTCACGAAGCTGACGCGCCACTTCCATTTCCGGTAGTTCTGATCCGGCCGGGATTCACCGGTGCTCCACGTCTCGTGGGCCGGTCCTTCGGCGTCGCCGAGCATCCCCGTGAGCACCTGGTCATCGACGACCACGAGGCCGCGGAGACCGCGATGAACGCGGAGGGTCGCGATCTTCGGGATCTTCATCCCCGACCGGACGAAATGGTCCTCGCCGCCGGCGAGGTCCGCATCGTGCTCCAGGAAGGCGTCGAAGCTCGTGGGCAACAGCTTTCCGGTGTTGGTCTCGACGGTCATGGGGACCCGCACGGCAATGCGACTGCCGGCGGCGAACAGCTCTCGGAGGGCATGCAGCGTGGCTTCGGGAAAAAGCGATTCGCTCCACTGCGGCGCCGTTCGTTGGCCGGCGAGGTAGAGCTCATGGGGCATTCCCTGGAGCTGGCGCTCGATGGCCCACTCCGCGAGATCGAACGGCGGTCGGGGGTGGTGGCGCTTTCTCGCGTTGCTGTCCCAGTCCAGCGCCGATGCCACGTCCCGCACGGTCCGCACGTCGACGAGGACGTGGGGCTGGTCGGGCCCTTCGACCTCGACCTGCAGCTGACCTCTCAGGATGGGGAGGAAGTAGTGCGAGATCGCCGACTTGAGCAGGGCCTTGGCCGACAGCCGCTCCGGTGGATAGGGCACGACGAGGGACAGCCCGGTCTCGTTGCGTCGCTGCAGCCCGAAGTCGGCCCGGAAACGCGCCAGCGTGGGCGGGTCCTCGAACGGCAGCTGGATATCCTTGCTCCGCGCCGGACAGCAGAAGAAACCCTCCGGGTGGTACTTCTCGTTTCCGAGTGAGTGGATCCGCGTCACCGCCTGCCCCATGAGCAGCGTGCGACCATCCCGGCGGATGGTCAGGCCCAGCACCGTGTTGATCAGTGACGTTGCCTGGAACACCGTCTTCCCGAGTCCCCAGCGTCCGCGATCTTCGCCACGCTTGCCGGAGCGACCGACGTTCCGCCAGAACCAGTAGAAGTCCTCCTTGGCAGGGTGGTCGAGCGCGGGATCGTCGGTTCGAGCAGGGTCGCCATCCAGGCCCCGGGTGCCGAAGTCCTCGATGACGAGGAACTCCATCGGCGGTGTCCGTCGCGGCGTCACCGTGCGGTTGCCGAGCGCGTGCAGGTGCGGGGCGAGTCCGTCGAGGTAGGCCGTCGCCCGCTCCGCGGGGAGCGCCGCTGCGGAGCTGCTCAGGGCGAGGCGGACGCGGACGGGGGCGTGCCCGAGGCCCGCGTCCATCGAGTTCTGGATCGACTCCCGGATCAGGACGTCGGTCCGCGCGAAGACCTGGTCCTCGTCGTCTTCCCCGGTGAAGAAGGCTGCCTCGAACGGGTCTCGGCTCACCAGCCGACGGCTCGAGGTCTCGAACTGCCAGGGGCTTTGTTCCGCCATGCGTTGTCGGACCGCGGGGCCAACTCCCTGCCCACGGCTGGCCAAGCTAGCCTGAGGCTTCACGGGCCGCACTCGAAACCCGGACCGTGTCGCGGCACACTAGCGGGCGTTCAGCGAACATGGCGCAGCGCCGAGCCGGCGGGGTCCACGGTCAGGGCCTCGTCGCGTAGAGCAGGAGAAGTGGCGGTTGGTTGACGATCAGGTGGTCGCGACGAAGCTGGAGCGCATCCGCGCTGGCGGTATGCCGCGCGTGCTCGACCTGTTCGCCGGCTGCGGCGGGATCTCCCTCGGCTTCGATGCTGCCGGTTTCGAGATCATCGGTGCGGTCGAGGTCGATCCCGATGCAGCACTGTCGCATGCGTTGAACTTCCACGCCGCCACCAGCACGGAAGTCGTGCGGCACGCGAACCCGCTGGATATCGGCGATCGACCAGGTGACGTGCTGCGTCGACTCGGTCGTGCGGGGGCAGCCAGGCAGCAGGTCGACATCGTCGTCGGCGGGCCACCGTGCCAGGCCTTCGCCAGGGTAGGGCGGGCGAAGCTCAGGGAGATCGGCGGGAGGGACGACGCGTGGCTGCACGACGAACGGGCAGATCTGTACGAGCGGTACGTCGACTACATCCGCGTTCTGCAGCCGGTCGCGCTGCTGCTCGAGAACGTGCCGGACATGCTGAACCATGGCGGCCGGAACCTCGCGGACATGCTGAGCGGGCAGCTGGAGAGGTTCGGATACCGCGTCGAATACACGCTTCTGAACGCGGTGCACTTCGGGGTGCCGCAAATGCGGGAGCGACTGTTCCTCGTCGCTTTGCACCCGCTCTGTAGCAGTTTCAGGTGGCCGCAGCCGATCCGGCGGAAGACTCTGCCTCGCGGCTACCACGGCACACGCACCTGTGCGCTCCGGCCCCTGCGCCGGCTCGAGACGCTCTGGGACGGCGCGGCGGGCAGGTTCGTTGACGCGCCGTCCCCGGCGAACGACCTTCCCCACGCCATCACCGCGAAGCAGGCGCTGGGGGATTTGCCTCGGCTGGAAGCCCTGGACATGCTCGCGCGCGGGGAGCTGCGTCGCGGACGCCGGGATCTCGATCGATTTCACCAGTATTGCCGGCCCGCCAGAAACGCGTTCGCCAGGTTGATGCGGGAGTGGCCGGGGCGGGAATCGGGCCAGTCGGTCACTGCGCACGTGATCCGCTACCTTCCCCGCGACCACAAGCTGTTCCGCGAGCTCGAGGCTGGAGATCAGTTCCCCGAGGCGATCGAGACGGCCCATCGGCTGCTCGAGCGCGAGCTGCGTCGGCTGGGCTCGGCGGCCCCGTCTGCGGGCACCGCGGAGTTCGAGAGGCTGGTCCGGGACTTCGTGCCCCCGTACGACCCGCACAAGTTCCCGAACAAGTGGCGGAAGATGGAGCCTGATGAGCCGGCGCGCACGCTGATGGCGCACCTCGGCAAGGACAGCTACTCGCACATCCACTACGACTCGGACCAGGCGCGTACGATCTCGGTCCGCGAGGCCGCCCGCCTGCAGTCCTTCCCGGATGGCTTCCGGTTCGCCGGCAGCATGAACAGCGCGTTCCGGCAAATCGGGAACGCCGTGCCGCCGCTGCTCGCATACGCGCTGGCGCTCGAGATCCGCGGTGCGCTCGGTGTGCCCCCGGCCGCGGGTGAGGACATCCGCGAGAGGGTCGGGCTCAAGCCGCCGACCCGGGCTGGTGTGGATCCCCTCTCGGGCGTCTCCGCCGTCGGCTGAGGCTCAGTCGGGAGGGCGGCGCCGCTTCCACTTGCCCGTCCGTCGTTCGCGAACCTCGCTGCCGAGGTCGCGATCATCGCGTAGCGAGCGGAGGTAGCGCCGCTCGACGTTGCCGCACGGATCCAGGGACTCCACGCGGACCACGCGGGGCTGTGCGGTGGGGCGACGGAGCTCGCCGGTCGTGACGACACCGTGGATCTCGAGTGCGACGCGCTCGGGTTCCTCGAAGACCTCGTGCTCCCAGAACCTGAGCACGGTCCAACCCTCGGCCTCGAGTCGAGCGGTCTGCCGCTGGTCGCGCTCGACGTTTCCTCGCAGCTTGGTCGACCAGAACTCCGTCGAACTGCGTGGCGGCACGTAGTGCTCGGGGCAGCCGTGCCAGAAGCAGCCGTCGATGAACACGGCGATGCGCGCTCCCACGAACGCGAGATCGGGACGGCCTGCGGAGGTTCGGTAGTGGAGGCGATAGCGGACGCCGCGACGCCACAGCAGGCGGCGGAGCAGGAGCTCGGGCGCGGTGTTCCGGCCCTTGATCCGAGCCATCTGCTCCGAGCGCGTTCGCGCCGTGGTACGACGTGCCACGCGTCCATGTTCCACCGGTGGGAGGCTGGTGCAAGCTCGGGCGTGCTGTCCCTGAAGTGGCGGCTCGACGTGGCGCGGTCGGCGATTCCCCGGGTCGAGCCACAGCCGGCGGTGGGTCGCGCGGTTCGAGCGTATGCACATGCTCGGGACCCGCTCGGGCGGGCCTTCACCCATGAACGGCTGGCGAGTCACGGTGGCTGCCAGGGCGCACATGCGGAGGCTGGACACTCGATACTCGTCTGTCCTCGAATCACCTGGCGTTTCGAGACCGTCGCAGATCCGCACCTCACGCGGCGTGGATCTGACGATGCGGCGGAGCGATGTGTGCGGACCGACGTGCGTCCAGTATCGGGCGGTCCGCACCAGGAGCGTGCCGGGGCAGGGGGCCGATCACCAGGTACCCGGCACGGCATGCTCCGGCGAGTCGAGCTGACCCGGCGGCGCAAGGGAGATTAGCTCGACATCTCGGTCGCGCGCCACGACCGAGCGGCCACACCCGGCCGGGTTCGGCGCCACCCGATGCACGCGGCCGCAGCGGGGCGCCGGTCGTGGACTCGACGATCGACTCGCAGTGACCCCGGAGCTTCGGCGTGGAGAACGGCTGCGACGACTCGAGAAGCCGAGACCTCAGCGGCCGGATGCGGGGGACATCGGCGGCCCGCGGTCGTCTAGAATCCGCGCCCGCCGATGCTCGCTCTCCCCGCCCGCTTCCTCTCGCGCGGTGTCGCCGTCGTCGCCTGCCTGCTCGGCTGTGCGGCAGCGCCGGTGCTCCGTGCGCAGTCCGCCGACGCGGACGGCGTGTGGTGGTCGTATCGACCGCTGCGCCGGCCGGCGGTGCCGGTGGTCGACGATCCGGGCGGGTTCGTGGTGAATCCGATCGACGCGTTCGTGCTGGCGCGGCTGCGGGCGGCCGGGCTCGAGCCGTCGCCGCCGGCCGAGGACGCGACGTTGATCCGGCGGGTGCACTACGACTTGACCGGGTTGCCGCCGACGCCCGAGGAGGTCGCCGCCTACTGCGCGGATGTCGACCCGGGCAAGTACGTGGCGCTGGTCGACCGGCTGCTCGCGTCGCCGCGGTACGGCGAGGCGTGGGGGCGGCACTGGCTCGATCTCGTGCGCTGGGCGGAGACCGACAGCTTCGAGCGCGATCGCAGCAAGCCGGCGGCGTGGCGCTACCGCGATTGGGTGATCGGGGCGTTCGACGCCGACCTGCCGTACGACCGGTTCCTGACCGAGCAGCTCGCCGGCGACGAGCTCGAGGACGCGACGTTCGCGTCGATCGTCGCGACCGGCTACCACCGGCTCGGCATCTGGGACGACGAGCCGACCGATCCGCTGCAGGCCGTCTACGACGATCTCGACGGCATCGTCGACACGACGGCCCGCGTCACGATGGGGATCTCGATCGGCTGTGCGCGCTGCCACGACCACAAACGCGATCCGATCCCGACCCGCGACTACTACCGGCTGCTCGCGTTCTTCGAGGGGCTGAAGCCGTACAAGGTCGGCGGCGGCAATGCGACGGCGCAGGCCAACTACGTGCGGCGCGTGCCGGTCGATCTCGGCGCGAGCACGTTCGAGCAGGCGTTCGAGGAGTGGCGGCGGGGACGCGAGGAGGCGCTGCGGGAGGCCGCCAACCTCGCGGCCGAGGCGCGTGCGCGGTCGTCCGCCGAGCGGCGGGCCGAGCTGGCCGCGGAGCGCGCGGCGGGGCTCGTGCACCACGCGGTCCGGCCGGCGGGGGAGGGCGGGACGGGGAGCGCGGCGGCGGATCGGCTGGCGCCGGCGCGGATCGCACGCCCGGTCGCCGACGACTTCACGATCGCGTTCCGGTTCCGCACGGATCGGCCGGGCCGCGGCGATCCGCGCGACCTGCGCTGGTTCCTCGGCTCCGGGCTCGTCGACTGCGAAGTGCCCGGGATCGTCGACGACTTCGGCGTGTCGCTGATCGGTGGGCACGTCGCTGCCGGCGTGGGCAATCCGGAGACGTTCGTCGCGTCCCCGGGCGGGCTGGCGGACGGCCGCTGGCACCACGTCGCGTTCACGCGGCACCGGGCGTCCGGTCGGATCGCGCTGTTCGTCGACGGCGCTCGGGTCGGCGAGGCGAAGGGGGGCACCCAGCCGCTGACGTCGGCGCCCGAGCTCGCGATCGGCGACCTGCAGACCGGGCACCACGAGTACCGCGGCGACCTCGACGACGTGCGGATCTACGACCGGGTGCTCGATGCGCGGCAGGTCGTCGACTTGTGGCGGGGCGGCGGCTTCGAGGCGCTCGCCGAGGCGACCGTGCTCGACAAGGTCGGCGCGCCGGAGGCCGCGCGCTACCGGGCGGCGGTCGAGCGGGTCGTCGACGCGCCGATGCCGGTGCGCGAGGAGGCCGATGTGCTGTGCGCGCAGGAGGACGGCCCGTCCGTCGCGCCGTCGTTCGTGCGCGAGCGCGGCAATGCCCACGCGCAGGGCGAGCCGGTGGTGCCGGGCTTCCCCGCGATCCTCGGCGGCGGCGACGCGGACATCGTGCCGCCCACCGATGGCGAGACGTCGGGCCGCCGCCTCGCGCTCGCGCGCTGGCTGGTGCGCGACGACCACCCGCTGACGTGGCGGGTCGCCGCCAATCGGATCTGGCAGCATCATTTCGGCCGCGGTCTGTCGCGCACGCCGAACGACTTCGGCCGTCTCGGCGAGGAGCCGACGCACCCGGAGCTGCTCGACTGGCTGGCGACCGAGCTGGTGGCGACCGGCAAGCGGTGGAAGGCTCTGCACCGCACGATCCTGCTGTCGGGCACCTATCGGCAGGCGAGCGCGCCGCGCGCCGACTGCAGTGCCGCCGACGCGCTGAACGATCTGTTCTGGCGCGTCGACATGCGGCGCCTGAGCGCCGAGGAGCTGCGCGACTCGATCCTGGCGGTCGACGGCACGCTGAACCTCGCGATGGGCGGGCCGAGCGTGTTCCCGCCGTTGCCGCGCGCGGTGCTCGAGACCGCTTCGCGCCCCGACGAGGCCTGGGGCCGCTCGTCACCCGCGGACGCGGCGCGCCGCACGATCTACGTGTTCGTCAAGCGCTCGGTGCTGATGCCGCTGCTGCAGGTCTTCGACCTCGCCGACACCGACACCTCCTGCCCGGTCCGCTTCGTCACCACGCTGCCGACGCAGGCATTGACGATGCTCAACAGCGAGTTCGTCAACGAGCAGGCCGGACTGTTGGCGGAGCGGCTGCGCCGCGAGATCCCGGACGGCCCGACCGCCGCGGCCGAGCGCGTGGCCCGGGGCCTCGCGCTCGTCACGCAGCGCCAGCCGCGCGCCTCGGAGATCGAGCGCGGCCTCGCGCTGCTGCGCGACCTGCGCGCCGAGCACGGCTGCGGCGACACCGAGGCGCTGCGCCTGCTGTGCCTCGTGCTGCTGAACCTCGACGAGTTCGTCTACATCGATTGACACGCCGCCCATGACGACCCGCCCATGACCAGCAGCCGACCGCCCCGCAATACCTTCTGCGGCCGTACGCGACGCGAGTTCCTCGCGCAGGCGGGTGCCGGCTTCGCGGGTCTGCCGCTCGTCGACCTGCTCGGTCGCGACGGGCTGTTCGCCGGGACCGACGACCGGCAAGGCCCGGGCGGCCCGCACCACCGGCCACGGGCGCGGGCGGTGATCTTCCTGTTCATGTACGGCGGGCCGAGCCAGGTCGACACGTTCGACTACAAGCCGCGGCTGTACGGACTCGACGGAAAGACGGTCGAGGTCCGCACCAAGGGGCGCGGCGGCACCAAGAGCCAGGGGCGGGTCGTCGGCCCTAAATGGCGATTCCGACAATACGGCCAGTGCGGCAAGTGGGTGTCGGACCTGTTCCCGCACCTCGGCCGCTGCGTCGACGACATCGCGTTCCTGCACTCGATGTATGCCGAGTCCCCGCTGCACGGCTCCGCCATGCTGATGATGAACTCCGGCAGCATCCTGAGCGGCGCGCCGTGCCTGGGCTCCTGGGTCAACTACGGGCTCGGCAGCCCGAACGAGAACCTGCCCGGCTTCGTCGTGATGCTCGACGAGACCGGCGGCCCGATCTCGGGCGCGAAGAACTGGTCGGCGGGCTACATGCCGGCGACCTACCAGGGCGTCGTGCTGCGGCCGCGCGGCGAGCCGATCCTCGACCTCGACCGCCACGGCGACACCGACCGCGCGACCCAGCGCCGGATGCTCGACGCGTTGCGCGGATTCAACGAGGAGCACGCCGCCGCGCGGGCCGACAACAGCGAGCTCGGTGCCCGCATCGCGAGCTACGAGCTCGCGTTCCGGATGCAGCAGCACGCGCCGGAGGCGGTCGACGTCGACGCGGAGCCCGAGCACGTCAAGCGGCTGTACGGCCTCGACTCGGAGCGCACCGCGCGATTCGCGCGGAAGTGCATCCTGGCGCGCCGGCTGGTCGAGCGGGGCGTGCGCTTCGTGCAGATCTACTCCGGTGGCAACCACAACGATGCCAACTGGGACGCGCACGGCGACCTCGTCGCCAACCACTCCTACCACGCCGGCGCGACCGACCGGCCGATCGCCGGGCTGCTGCAGGACCTGAAGCAGCGCGGTCTGCTCGACGAGACGCTGGTGATCTGGGGCGGCGAGTTCGGCCGGCAGCCGACCGCGGAGTACGCGCAGGGCACCGGCCGCGACCACGACTCGGCGGGGTTCACGATGTGGCTCGCCGGCGGTGGGATCCGTGGTGGCGTATCGGTCGGGTCGACCGACGAGCTCGGCAATGCTGCTGTCGAGCGGCCGCTGCACGTCAAGCATCTGCACGCGACCGCGCTCTACCAGCTCGGTCTGGACCCGAACCGGCTGACCTACCTGCACGCGGGGCTCGACCGCAAGCTGGTCGGCGTCGAGGGTGCCGAGCCGATCGGCGAGCTGATCGGGTGAGCTCGCGAGGCTCGCCGATCGGCCCGCACGATGGTGCCGACCCGTCCGCGCCGGCGACGGAACGCCCGGCTGAGTGCGCCGTCGCCCTCGACGGAAGCGGTCCCGCTTCCTAGGCTGGGGCAGGCATGAGCGAGACCGTGGACGCCGACGGCGACCAGCTGCGTGCTCTGGAGGAGCGCGTCATCGAGCTGCAGCGCGCGCTCGCCCTGTCGCGGCAGCAGCTCGACCTGGAGCGCCTGAAGCTGCGCCAGACCGAGGCGGCGTTGTGGCAGATGGCGACGCTGGTCGGCGCCGCGCCGTTCGGCGTGCTGCTGATGGACGCCCACGGCGTCATCACCGACGTCAATCACGAGGCCGAGCGCCTGCTCGGCATGCGGCGCGAGAAGATCCTCGGATTGACCCTGCGCGAGCTCGTCGAGCCGTCGCGCCGTGGCACCGTCGACGGGCTCCTCGACCGCGTGCGCGCGGGCGAGATGATCCGCGGCGTCGAGCGGCGGCTGTGGCCCGAGCAGGCGAAGCCGCTCGGCGACACCGGCGTGATGTTCCCGATCCACGGTCCGAACGGCGACGTCGTCGGCGCGGCGCTCACCGAGGACGTGCAGGAGATCAAGGACATGCGCACGCTGCTCGCGGACGCCAACGTCGAGCTCGCGCAGCTGGCGGTCGTCGATGGGCTGACCGGCCTGACCAACCGGCGTGGCTACGAGCAGGCGATCGACCGCGAGGTGCGGCGCGCGGCGCGGCGCGGCGAGCCGCTCAGCGTCGCGATGCTCGACGTCGACGACTTCAAGGCGTTCAACGACAGCTTCGGCCACTCGCGTGGCGATCAGTGTCTGCGCGCGATCGCGCGCGCGCTCGACGGCGCCGCCCGCCGCGCTGGCGATCTGGTCGCGCGCTATGGGGGTGAGGAGTTCGTCGCGGTGCTGCCCGGCGTCGATCACCGTCGCGCGTGCATCATGGCCGAGCGACTGCGGCGCGCGGTCGAGCACCTCGGGATCGTCAATCCGGCGTCGCAGCACGGCGTCGTTACCGTCAGCGTTGGCGTCGTCACGATCGTGCCGCGTCGCCAGCAGGGTGGGCTGGAGCTCGTCGCGGCGGCTGACCGCGCGCTCTACCTGGCGAAGGAGAACGGGCGCAACCGTGTCGAGGCGGTCGACCTCGGCGCGCCGGGCCTGACGACCGAGGCGGGCGCCGGTAGCGAGCGCGCGTCGGACGACGGAGGCAGTCGCTGAAGGCACGTGCACAGCCGGACGACGACGACCGGACCGTCGGACTCCTGCGCGCGTGGCACGCCGGGGACAGAGATGCGCTCGCCGCGCTCGTCGAGCGCGACCGCGAGTGGATCGTCCAACGCGTGCGCGTGCGCCGTGGGCCGTTGCTGCAGCGGCTCGGCGACACCCTCGACGACGCCCATGACTTGATCCTCGACGTGCTCGACTACGCGCCGCGCTTCCTGGTCGCGAGCCGCCACCAGTTCCGCGCGCTGGTCGCGCGGATGATCGAGAACGCGCTGGTCGACAAGGCGCGCCGGGCGTCGCGGCGACGGCCGCCCGAACGGCTGACCGAGGGGCTCGGCAGCTCGACCGTGCTGGGTCTGGATCCGCCGGTCGCCCGCGACCCGGCGCCGAGCGACGCGGCGGCGCGCGAGGAGGAGCTCGAGTGGCTGCGGCTCGGGATCGAGTTCCTCGGCGATCAGGAGCGCAGGATCGTGCTGCGCAGCCGCTTCGACGGTGCGACCTTCCAGGAGATCGGGGCCGAGGAGGGGCTGCAGCCGAACGCGGCCCGCATGCGTTGCAGCCGCGCCCTGCTGCGGCTGGCCGGCATCGTCCAGCGGCTGCAGTCCGGCCAGCTCGCCGCGCTCGTCGATGCGGACCGCGGGCGGTGAGCGCGTCCGGTCGGGAGAATGCGCCGGCGTCGTTCTGGCGTCCCGGCGACGCGCGCGACGGCGTCGCCTGAACGATCACGCAGAGCATGTACTGCTTGACCAGCCCGAGCGCGGTCCAGAGTTCGGCTGCGACGAAGTCGGCGGCGGTGATGGCTTCTGCGCGCGAGCGGATGAAGGCACGCCAGCGCGTCGGCCGGTCCGGCGACGGTCTGATTCCGTGCTCCTTCAGTGTCTCGGCGATCGTCGACCAGGCGCTGCGGTGGTCCAGCTTCGTCAGCTCGACCTGGAAGCGGCAGGAGCCCCGGGTCGAGTCGTCGGCGACCCTGCGGACGATCAGCGCCAGAATCTGCTGGACGATGCCTGGGCGGCCCACGCCTTGCGCCGGATCCGTCCACCTCGTCGCAATGAGCCGTGGGGGCCAACGAAGGATCGTGTCGGGCGAGACGATCGTTGCCACGCGAGAGAGGAGCCGGTGGCCCAGCGCGGCGACCTTGACCGCGACCCCGCCAGCGCGTCGGTGCCGTACTGCTTCCGCGACGAGTAGATCGTCCAGGCCGTCACGCGGATCTCGCGCGCGTAGTCGGCTACCGCGATGCGGCCGGCCGCGAGCTTGGACAGGTGTTCGCGGATCTCGGCGATCCGCGCCGGGGTGTGCTTCGGCATGCGCCACAGCCTGAGCGGCGCGACGGCGGAAAGTAGATGGGGGCTACCGGACGCTTACTACTCGACAAGTTGCTCGAGCTCCAGGGGCTGTGGGTCACCGGGCTCCGATTCGACGACGAGGAGATGATCACCCGGGTGCGCGGTCGTCGCCGAACGCGGCGGTGTCCCTTGTGCGGGACGCAGAAGTCCGGATGGCACTCGACGAGCACGCGGCGGTGGCGGCACCTGGGGGTGTGGGGCCATATGGTCTGGATCGAGGCCGAGATCTCTCGGTTGCGCTGTGGCCCGTGCGGCAAGGTGGTTACCGGAGACGTGGACTGGGCCCGGCACGGCAGCGACTTCACGCGGGCGCTCGAGGAGGGTGTGGCTCTCGGATTGAGTGAGGCGCGGCGCTGACACCGAGCGGTGCGGCGGGGGCGGGGAGCGAGCACAAGATCTTGTGCCAAAAGAACCTGTACAAAACGACGCCCCTCCCTATCGGATGCAGGATGCGAACCAAGCGTCCTGGGAGGGGCGCCGTCGAAGACCTGATCGTCGTCGCGGTGCCGGCTGCGTGCAAGAGCATGGTGGGTTCGATCGAGGCGCTGTGCGCCGCGGTCGCATCGCGCGCCGCAAGTGGCGCGGCAGGCCGGGAGGCGATCGACTACGCGGTCTCGGAGGTCATGGTCGCCGAGCTGACCGGCGCGGTGGAGCGGGACGCGCACGCGGTCATGCTCGGCGCTCTGGAGGTCGACGCGCCGCGAGTCGAGATCGACGGCAAGACCTTCACGCGGGTCGGGTACGGCAACGGCCGGTACCGATCGCTCGCGGGGACCGTCGAGGTGCGACGTGCGCTGTATCGTCCGCTCGGCGAGGGCAACGCACCGACGGTGGACGCGATCAGCCTGCGTGCGGGCGCCATCGGCGACGGCTGGCTACCGCAGACGGCCGGGGCGATGGCTTTCGAGCTGCAGAAGGCGCCATCGCGGGAGGGTGAGCAGAGCGGCAAGCAGACCCGCCGGCTTCCCTACTCTCGTGCGAGCTTCGAGCGCGTGCCGCATGAGCTCGGGGCGCTGTGCCTTCGTCACCAGGTCAACATCGAGGACGCCATCGTGAGCAGCCTCGAGATCCCGGCTGAGGCACGCGCGATCTCGGTATCGCTCGACCGGGCGAGCGTGCCGATGGAGGAGCCCATCCCGCGGCCGCCCGGTCGGCCCAGGAGGAACGCGCCGAAGATCACGCGCGTCTTCCACATGGCGTACTGCGGCACCGTCACGTTGCACGATGGCAACGGCCGAGCGCTCTACTCGATGCGCTTCGGACAAATGCCCGGCATCGACCCCTTGGACGTGTGCAACGCCATGGCGAACGTGGTCTACCGGCTGCGCGAGAAGCAGCCCGAGCTGCGACTTCAGCTACTCGCTTATGGGGCTCACGAGATGTGGAACCTGCTCGAGTCGAGCTTCCCGGAAAGCCTCTTAGGTCCGCGCCATCTGATGGTCGACTTCTGGCACGTCCTCGAGAAGCTGTCCGCGGCAGCCGAGGCGATCCAGGGCGCCGAAAGCCGAGCAGTCGTGGCTGGCTGGCGCCGGCTCCTTGAGCGCAGGAAGGACGCCGTCACGCAGATTCTCGCCGACCTCGAACCGCACTGGTGCGACCCGGTCGACGGCAGCGTGGTCAAGCACGGCCCCATCCACGAGGCCATCACCTACCTCACGAATCACGCGCACCGCATGAACTACGCCGGCGCCCGCGCCAAAAGGCTGCCGATCGGCAGCGGCACCGTCGAGGCCACCTGCAGGAGCCTCATCGGCGTACGCATGAAGCGCGCCGGATCACGCTGGAAACAGGATTCTGGCGACCACGTGATCAAGCTCCGCGCGCTCGCACTCAGCCACCAATGGGACGCCGCCATGACGTGGTTCTTCACCACGCAGCGGACCGCCGTCCGTGCGCTCGCAGCATGAAATGAGCGGCTTCGCTCAATACGAGATCTACACCCATTCGATGCGCGCGCCCGGGCCGTGTCGCGGATCGGTTCGGGGGAGCTGCAGTCCCTGACCTTGGCGCCGGGGTATCGGCTGATCGGGGTCGGTCCGGCATTCGCGTCGGATGAGCGGCGCGACGGTCAGCGCGCGGAGAAGTGCTCGAGGTTGCGACCGAGCAGCCGGAACCACGTTGCGGCATCCGCCGGGGGCGGAGCCGGGAGCTCGACCGACCGCGCCACGAATGCCTCGCGCAGAAGCTCGTCCACCGCCTGCACATCGCGCTCACTCGAGGCACCGGCGCCCTCCCACGCGCGCCGCAGACGGATCACCGCGCGCACGCCGTCTGCGCTGCAGATCTGCAGCAGGACCTTGGCTGTGTCGATGCGGATCGCGCTCGGGTGCTCCGCCGCCTGCACGACCGCGAGCAGCGCCGGCTCGACGCTCGGATCGCGGTGCGCGCCGAGCCCGGACAACAACGCTCGGAACCAGACCCCGGCGAACCGTCGCTGGTCGACGGCGGCCGCCTCTCGACCGGCGACGTCTCCAGCCCCGGCCGCCGCTGCGAGCGCCTCCGGCAGCAGCTCGAGGAGCCGTGGCACGACGTCCGGGTGCACCGGCAGCTGCATGGTCGCCCACGCACGCATGCGGAACGTCTCGCTGCCCGCCGCCTCCAGGAGTTCGGCGCGCGCGTGCGCGCCGTCGGCTCCGTCCGGGTCCTTCGCGAGCTCGCCCAGCGCCGCCAGCTCGTCGCCTCGCGCGTCCCAGACCGGCGCTGGCGGCGGTGCGAACGGATTCTCGTCGGAAGCACTCTGGTAGCGGCGGTGCAAGCGCAGGTAGTGGGTCTCGATCAGTAGGGTCGAGAGCGCCGTCGCGGCGACCTCCCCGGCGGTGGGCGATGCCTCTGCGATCTTCTTCAGCGCGTCCCGCCATGCGGACCACCACGCGTCGTCGCCGGACCGGGCAGCGATCCGCCCCGCGTACCACTGCACCCACGGGTCACCATCGAGCCGCGGCTCGCGCAGCGCCGCGAGATTCGGCTCGCGTTCGCGCAGGCGCGCATCGAGCCACTGCCAGCGGCGGTCGCTCGCGCGGGTTGCGAGCATGGAAGCGAACAGCGCAGCGGCGTCGTGCGGGGCGGGCGCGGCCGGCTGCACGGCGGCGAGGAGCCGGTCGCGAGTCTCGATGAGCAGATCCGGTTCGACGGCGAACGACAGCTCGCGTGCGGTGCTGAGCGTCTCGAGACCGATCGCGACGTGCGCTGGATCGGGCGCGGCGCGAACCTCGTGCGCGAGCCGGTCCACGGCGCGCTGCACGAACTCGCGCGGGCGCACCACGCGATACGCGCCGCCGACCGCGTGGACGAGCGCCGCGGTCGCCAGCGCGTGCTGCTGCAAGTCCACGGGCGGATCGGTGAAGGCCCCGTCGGCACGCAGCCGTCGCAGGAGTGCGAGCACGCCGGCCCGCACCGCGTCTTCGAACGGACCGCTCGAGCAGGTCGACTCGTCGATCGTGAAGGCCAACAAGACCAGGCCCGTCGTCCCGACCGCGTCGTCCGGTCCACCCCACGAGCCGTCCGCGTTGCGTCGCGCTTCCATGGATGTCAGCCGTTCCCCGATGGCGCGGGCCAGCTCGGGGGCTCGAAAGCCGATGCCGTCGCGGGCGCGGTTCCCGAGACCCAACGCGAGGCCCTCCCACTCGAGCGGCGGAGGGGGTGCGGTCGCGAATAGCCATTCCGGATCGAGCTCGGCTCCAGAACCAGGTTCCTGCCCCTTGCACTTGATAGCGCACAGACTCGCGGCGAGCGCCATGCAGGCGGCTCGTGGCACTGATGGAGTGAGCATTGCGGCCTCGACGGCGGAAGACGGACTCGCGGGCCGGGGCCTGGCGGGGCGCGGGCTTCCCAGCCACCGAATGGGAGACGGCCTCCAACGCTACACGGCCCGACGGATCGCGTCGACCGCAGCCCGGTGCGGAGCTCCGGCTGCGGCATCGCTCTGCTCGCATGTCGCGACCTGATCGATCGCCGCGCACACGACGCTCCCCCGCACGGCGCTGCCGTTTGGCCTGGGGTGCGGCGCTCCCCGGCGTGGCGACGGAGGAGTTTCTCCCTCGACCGCGGCGCGCTGGCGGATTGCGGTGTGGACAACGCTGGGACGGCAGGCGCCTCGACCGCGCGAGGTGCCCGGGTAGACTTCCGTGCACACCTGAAGCGGCCGCGCCGCCAGACTCAGGCCGACTCGGAGGGAGCCGCCGGACGGGGTGGCGTCTACTGTAGGCGCGTAGGCAGCATAAGCTGCGTTCTGGAGCCCAGCGTCGGTAAGCCGGCTCGTCTCGAACCCGTCCAACTTCCCCGCGCACCGCGTCGTTCGGCCCAATCGGCCGCTTTGATCGCGGAACTTCGCCTGACCCGCGGCACCCTCCAACCCGAGCGCACAGACCGGTGGCCGGCAGCGACCCCATACCTACTGGCGGTTGGTGAAGTCGGAGCGTGTCGGAAGCAAGGTCCGGCAGGTGACCCTCGCGCAGCTCGGCGAACTGGATGCTGAGGGACGGGCGTAGGCGAAGGAGCTCGCCGAGCACTTCCTCGGTCCGCGGTCCCGGCAGCGCGACCTGTTCGAGGACACTTCGAAGGTCGAGCCGCTGAAGGTCCTGATCGACAAAGTGTGAGTCGAACGGAGCCGTTCCTTCGGCGATGTGTGGCTGGCATGGCAACTGTGGAGGGCTCTCGGTCTGGACGCGTTTTGCAAGACGGTGTTCGAGGACGGGCGCGAGCAGGTGCCACGGCCGGAGGTGTTACGGAGCACGCCCAATGTCGGCAGCCGAGCGTTCTCGTTGCACGTTCCGTGGCGGGCCGCGCGGGGGTGAAATCGGCGCTGCCGGGCGTCGGCATCGACCGGTCCGTGGTGGAGTGACCGGGATCGGGCGCGGGCCGCGCGGGCGGCGGCTGGGGGCGTAGGATCTCGCCCCGTTTCACTTCCCCCAGAAAAGCCGAAGCCCGCGGTGTAGCAGCACCGCGGGCTTCAAGTTCGTGCCGCCGTCTCACCGTGTCGCGGGGCCGGCCGCACTTCGCACAGCTGCGATGTCCGGATCCTACTCGGCGCGACGGCCGTCGTGCATCCCCTTCTTCGTCACCCCGTAGGTCGCTGGCGCCGATAGGCGGCTGATAGCCGAGCTGCCGACCTGCTGCCCACGCTGGGTGGCTGGTGAGACCTGCAAGGTGTCGATGCACCACCTGCGCCACCGGAAGTCGGGGCCGGGAGTGCCCCTGACGGTGGCGCGGTGCGCGGCGCACCGGATCGCCTTCACGCTGTACCCCACCCGCGTTTGCGCCGTACCTTCGTCGGTCGCTCCAGCGGCTGTCGCCCGATGGCCGCGAGCCCGTCGCGGCCGCGCCGGAGTCCACCGAAGACCCCGCTCACCAGTGGCGCGGCACTCTGTTCGAGGCCGCGGTCGACGCGGAGCAGGGACGGGCGTGGTCGCGATCCACGGACGCGGCGGTGGAGGACGACTCGTGGGGGACGCAATGCCGGCAGCTGCGGGCTGCGGCGCTGCTGATGGGTGTCGCGGCGACCATGAGCCACCGCACGCGCGAGGCGATCGCCGCGGTGCTGTCGGTCGGCGTGCTGGTGCTCCGTGAGCTGTCCAGGGGCAACGGTTACCGCGCCGTCGGTCGAGCGGTGTGCGAGGTCCTGCGGCGGCTACGCGGCGGTGCGCGCCGCGCGGTGCAACTGCTGGTCAGCGGTCACCTGATCGGGCGCTGGGGCGAGCCGTGGTGCTGGGATCCGGGGCGGCAGGTCGTCGAGCGCTCGCCGTTCCGGCGCGGTGGAACGCCGCCGGGTGGGTGAGGTCCGATCCGAAGTCGCGTCTTCCACGACTTCGGGACCTGCGCCGCGACGGACCCGGTTCCTACCGTGCCGCGCCACATGACCGACCCCACCCCACCGTCGAGCGAAGCGCTGTTCCGCTTCGTGATCGTGTCCGAGGTCCTGGCCAGGATCGCCGGCGGCGAGCAGCGAGCGGATGTCGTCCGCGCTGCAGCCAGCCGCCTGCACACCTGCTTCGATGGCTCGTTCCGCGAGATCTCCGAGCGAACGCTGCAGCGCTGGCTCGCCGCGCACGCCGGACATGGCATTGCCGGACTCGAGCCCAGGCAGCGCGCCGTTGCGCCGTGGACGCTCTCCGCCGAGATGATCGACTTCCTGCGCGGCGAGCAGGGCGCCGGTGAGCAGGCATCGATGCCCGAGCTGATCCGCCGCGCGAGGGAGCGCGGCATCATCCGACCCGGCGAGCGCGTGCACCGCGCCACCGTCTACCGGACGTGCAAGCGGCTGGGGCTGCCGACCAGCGGGGCAAGCAGGCCAGGCATCGCGATGCGCGGCGCTTCGCCTATGCGCATCGCATGGAGATGGTGCTCTGCGATGGCAAGCACTTCCGCGCCGGCGAGCATCGTGCGAAGCGCGTCGCGCTGTTCTTCCTCGACGACGCCACGCGCTATCCGCTGCACACCGTGGTCGGCACGTCCGAGTCGGAGTTGCTGTTCCTGCGTGGTCTGTACGAGTGCATCGTCAAGCACGGCTACATGGGTGCTGCCTACCTCGATCGTGGACCGGGGTTCATCAGCACCGGCACGGCCGCGGTGTTCGCCCAGCTCGGCATCCCACTGATCCACGGCCAGGCCGGCTACAAGGAGGGCCGCGGCAAGATCGAGCGGTTCAATCGCACCGCCAAGGCCGACGTGCTGCGCGCGCTCGACGGACGCCCCGACGTCGATCCGTCGTGCGATGCGCTCGAGCTGCGCCTGCGTCACTACACCGAGCAGCGCTACGCGCACCAGCCGCACGAGAGCCTCGGCGGAGACACGCCCTGGCAGCGGTTCCATGGCGATCCGCGTCCGTTGCGGCTCCCCGACGATACGGTGGTGCTGCGCCGCAAGTTCGAGATCTGCTTCGAGCGCCTGGGTGTCGAAGGACAACATCGTCCAGGTCGACGGGCTCGGCTACGAGATGCCGCGCGGCCACGCCGAGGAGAGGGTGCTCCTGCGCCGCCGACTGCTCGACGGCGCCATCTGCGCCATGCACGACGGCCGGCTCGTCGAGCTGCGCGTGGTCGACACGGCTGCCAATGCGCGAGCACCGCGGGCGCGCACGGCGAGCGGCGACGAGCCTCCGCTGCCCATGCCTCGCAAGAGTGCCGCAGACCTCGCTTTCGAGCGCGACTTCCGCCCCGTCGTCGACGCGCACGGCGGCGTGCTCCCGTCCATCCCCGACGACTTCCCCGCGGACGACTGACCCATCACCCGACCATGAAGATCCAGGACTACCGCAGCCGCTTCGGCTTCCACACCACCCCGTTCACACGCGAGGTCGCGATCAAGGACCGCTTCGCCCTGCCCGAGCTCGACGAGGCGATCGACGCCGTGCTCCGCACGCTCGACGCACGCATGTCGTGCGCCATCATCGCGCCGGCCGGCACCGGCAAGACCTCGGTACTCCGCGCCGTCGTGGCAAGACTCCCCGAGGCGCGCTACTCGACGCACTACGTCAAGGTCACCGGCCTGTCCAAGCGCGACATGTGCCGCGAGATCGCCTACGCCGCCGGCGTACCGCCGGCCGGCTCCTTCCCGAGCCTCGTGCGCAACCTCCAGGGCCGCTTCGTCGAGGATGTCGACTCGGCTGGTCTGCGGCCCGTGCTCATCCTCGACGAGGCATCACGACCTCCGCGTCGAGACGCTCGCGATGATCCGACTGCTGACCAACTTCGACATGGACAGCCGCCTCGTCCTCAGCGTGGTCCTCGCCGGCCAGCCGCCGCTGCGCGACATGCTGCGACGCGACGAGCTCGAGGACGTCACCCGGCGGCTGTCGCACTGCGCGACCTTGCGCGGGCTCTCCCGCGAAGAGACCGACCGCTACATCGAACACCGCTGCACGATCGCCGGCGCGGTCGAGTACCCGTTCGACGCCGGCGGCATCGACGCACTCTTCGAGATCGGCCGAGGCAACCTGCGCGCCACCGACGAACTCGCCCGCAAGACGCCTCGAGATCGCGCACGACCAGGACCACGACGTGTGCCAGGCAATGCACGTCGTCCAAGCACGAAAGCTGCTGTGGCCGTGATCTCGCCCCCGCTTCCGGTCGTCCGTGCCGCCTGTCTCGAGTCCGAGCCAGCCGAGCAGCGCTGGCTCATCGAAGGACTGTGGGCCCGCGCCGCCATCGGCCTGATCGGCGGGGCGCCCAAGTGCTGCAAGACATGGTTCGGCCTCGACCTCGCGGTCAGCGTCGCAACCGGCACCAGAGCGCTCGGTCATTTCGAGACCAGCACCCGCGGTCCGGCCCTCATCTACCTGGCCGAGGACGGCCTGCCCCAGGTCCGCTCGCGCATCGAAGCGCTGTGCCACCACCGCGGCATCGACATCTCGGCGCTCGATCTCCACGTCATCACCGCACCGGTCCTGCGGCTCGACCTGCGCAGCGATCAGGAGCGGCTCGCCGAAGCCGTCGAACGGCTCCGACCCCGGCTCCTGCTCCTCGATCCGCTCGTGCGGCTGCACCGCCTCGACGAGAACAGCGCCGCGGAGATCTCCGGACTGCTCGGCTACATCCGCGACCTCCAGCGCCGCTTCGACGCCGCCGTGGTGCTCGTCCACCACGCCAGCAAGAAGCAGCGCTCGCAGCCCGGCCAGGCGCTGCGCGGCAGCAGCGATCTGCACGCGATCGGCGACTGCAATGCCTACCTCGCCCGCCACGGCAACCACATCGTCCTGACGATCGAGCACCGCGCGGCCAGATCTCCCGAGCCGCTGATCCTCGACCTGGTCGCCGATGCCAATGGCAACGCCACACATCTTCGCGTGCGCGCCGACACCGCTGCGGCGCCGCCGCAGACCCGGCCTCTCGAAGAACAGGTCCTGGCCCTGCTCGTCGCTGCCGACGGCCCCATGACACGCACGGCGCTACGCGCGTCTGGGCATCAACAACCAACGCCTCGGCATCGTGCTCAACCAGCTCGAGCACACCCGTCGCGTGTCGCGGACCGAGCGCGGCTGGACGACTCATGCCGTGAGCTGAGGACATACCACGAGACTTGCCCGGCGAAACGGAGGCAGGCTCTGCTGAGGAGCAACCTGCCAAGGGATAGCCGGGTCGACGGTGCGCTGATGGTGCATCAGGGGGCCTCTGGCAGCCCAGGCTGTCAGGGGCCCCTTCCTTTCATCCACCCTGATCCACCATCAGACACCGGAGCCATGCCTCGGAAAACCTCGGGGCCTGGGGCAGCGCCCCAGTCGTGGCTCGCCACGGCCCCGCTACGACCGTTCCGTTCCGTGATCCCCTGGGGGGCGCTCGGAACGGAACACCAGAACGTCAGGCTTCCGTGCCAGATTCAATGCAACCAACCGCGTCAACGGGCACGCAACGCAACAGGAGGTGGCAGCAATCCTCGTGCTCGCACGACTGTGCGAACCGTCCAGCGATCTTCACAGTGCCGAGGACTGGTAGGGGCGGACGGCGTTGGAAGACCTCCTCGGCGTCGACCCGGAGCTCGTTCACCACATGCGTCTCTACCGCGGGCTCGACCAACAGCTCCCTCACAAACGAGATCTCGAGGAGCGCCTGAAGCTCTGCTACGGCGAGCTGTTCGCGGTGGACTTCGACCTGCTGCTGAACGACGTCACCTCAACTTACCTCGAGGGCGAAGCGAACAGGAACCCGATGGAGCAGCGCGGCTACAGCCGCAATAATTGCTCGCACTGCAAGCAGGTATGCATAGGTCTGGTGGTCACGCGCGACGGTTTCCCGCTCGGCTACGAGGTCGTCGACGGCAACCGCACGGACGTCACGACGGTCGAGGAGATCGTCGAGAACATGGAGGCACAGTTCGGCAAGGCCCAACGGGTCTGGGTCATGGACCGCGGTATGACGAGCGACGCCAACCTCGAATGGCTGCGAGAGGGCGGCCGCGAGTACCTCGTCGGCACGCCTCGAAGCGAACTTCGGAAGTAGGAGCGGGAACTCGTCGAGGAACACGGCTGGGACAAGGTCCGCGACGGCCTCGAGGTCAAGATGTGCAGCGGGCCCGACCACGAGGACGACGTGTTTCTGCTTTGCCGCTCCGAGAATCGCAAGCGCAAGGAAGAGGCCATGCACGAGCGATTCAACGCTCGCATCGTCGATGGTCTGAAGAAGCTCGGACGGCGTCTCAAACACGCCAAGCAGCCAGCAGATCGCATTCAGGTCGAGCGCCAGATCGATCGGCTGCTCGAACAGGATCGCCGCGCCGGGGCGAAGTACACCATCAAGGTCAAGGATGACCCGAAGCGCGCTTCAGGGCTTCGGCTCGTCTGGTCGGTCAACGAGGCCTGGCAGGACTGGGCGGCGCTCACCGAGGGTACCTACATCCTGCGATCGAACGTCGCCGACTGGTCTTCCGAGGAACTCTGGCAGACCTACATCCAACTGCACCACGCCGAGGCGGCCTTCCGCATCCAGAAGACCGACCTGCGGATCCGGCCGATCTGGCACCAGCGCGAAGACCGGATGCTGGCGCACATCCTCGTTTGCTTCCTGGCCTTCGCCATGTGGAAGACTCTCGAAGGTCGGCGGCGGCGTGCCGGCCTCGGCTCGAGTCCGCGAACCCTCCTCGAGGAAATGAAGCGGATCCAGACCGTCGACGTCGTCCTACCCTTCGAACGCGGCGGCGAGATGCGCCTTCGGTGTGCTGTCGAGCCGGATGGCGAGACCGGAGTCCTGCCCGATCGGCTGGATTTGCGACTTCCCAGACGCCTCCGGCTGCCCTCACTACCTGCAGAAATGTAGTGCCAACTTCCTTCGAAGTTGGCTCCTGCGGGCCGAATGAAGGCCATCTACGCGCGGAGCTGTTCAAGTTGGGCTAGGAAAACCTCATTTTGGTCAAAGACTACCTCTGCAATCCCATTTGTATGCTATGAGTTCGGCCACCTGACAACAGATAATAAACGAGTCGACCGCGCGCGGCGGTGGGTCTTCCATCATTCCACCCTCTAGGACAAAAACCCTAGCGTCTGGCGGGATAGACAAATCGCGTCCGTCTCCAACGTCGAATATTGTCGACGGGCTCCCAAAGCTGTCAGGCTGCCCGACATCATCTCTGTATGGGACCACCGTGTGATGGGCCCATTTGACGTCACGGAATAGAAGTGTCCCGCGGGCCAAATCCAACGTCTTGCCGCTCGCGTTTCCTGGGTGACCCGGCCCGACAGACACTTGTCGAATATCAATCGCGAGAGTGTTGCCGGTAACCCTCGGTTCAGTGTATCGTGCATCACACAGGGTGAGTTCTTCTACCATCAGCGGCACATTACGGTGAGTGGGGCTTGTCATATGCTCCAGTAATAATGTGTTGGTTGTTGCATCAGCGTGACGGAGGCTGTCGCATCAAGTATGCGAAAACTCCATGTTGATCGACGCAAATCCTTCGCCGTGAAATGACATGACGCATGTAGTGTCCGGAGGCGATGCCATTAGGGCTTGGTCTTGCAGGCGGCTTTGCCACGACGGGTAAAGGTTGATCAAGCATTTTTCGGTGACGGTCAGGGTATCAATATCGCAAAGCCACGAGTCAGAAACTTTGTCCGGGACGCCGCCGAACACGCGCTCGATCTCGCTTTTCGAGAACTCGCTCAGGCTTATGTCCAGTGAGAGTTCTTGTCTTTGTAGGATTCGGCATGGACCCCTATAATCTTGCGTCAAACCTCGAACCGGCATGACCGGCACGCCACCGTCCGATGAAAAGAGCTCGAAACGCTCGCGTCCCGCGCGTACATAGCGCTCATCACGACAATACATCGAGTCTGGGAGGCTTGCCTCAGTTGAGCCGTGAGAATAATGACAGACTGCGGCATGGTGTCAACCCGGTAGGAGCGACATGTAGGTTCGGGCGCTTCGCCGGCGTGCGGCTCTCGGATTGAGTGAGGCGCGGCGCTGACGCCAAGCGGCGGGCCGTGAGCTGCGAACGGGCGCAAGATCTTGTGAAAAAAGAGAACTTGTACAAGACGGCGCTCCTCCCCATCGGATGCGGGATGCAAACAAAGCGTCCCGGGAGGGGCGCCGTCGAAGACCCGATCCTCATCGCGGTGCCGGCTGCGTGCAAGAGCATGGCGAGTTCGATCGAGACGCTGTGCGCGGCGGTCGCGGCGCGCTTCGCGAGTGGTGCGGCAGGCCGTGAGGCGGTGGACTACGCGCTCGCGGAGATCATGGTCGCGGAGCTGACCGCGGCGGTGGAGCGGGACGCGCACGCGGGTCGAGATCGACGGCTGTCGAGCGGGCGCTTTCGCCACTGGGCGGCGAGCGGCGATGCCGCCGCCGCGCTGCAAGCGCACGAGCTGCAGGTGCTGCTTCGCGGAGGCGATCCCACGAGGACGGCCGCGGCGCCGGAGTGGCGGCCGGTGAGCGCGAGCGCGTAGCCCATCGGTTCCTGCGCACGTTCCGGCGCGGGCTGCGCCACTTCACGTCGGCATGGACGTGCGCTTCGAGCATCGCGGCCGACGGGTGGACAGCGGCGAGGTGGCGTTCAACCGCGAGCTGATCGCTGCGCACCCGACGCTGAGCCGGCGCAGGCTGTCGGTCCAGCTGTGCGGGGCATGGGGTTGGGTGCAGCCCAACGGCCAGCCGCGCGACATGGTCAGCCGGTCGCTGATGCTCGGGCTGCATCGCGCGGGCCTGATCGAGCTTCCGGCCGTCCGGCAGAAGTCGCGCAAGCCGCTGGCGGTGCGCCACAAGCCGGCGCCGGTCGCGATCGATACGACGGCGATCGTCGGCGGGCTGCGCGACCTGCCGCCGATCGAGTTCCGGCAGGTGCGCCGCACCGCCGACGAGGCGGTGCTGAACGGCCTGATCGAGCAGCACCACTACCTCAGGTACGTGCAGCCGGTCGGCGAGCATCTGGATTACGTCGTGTACGCCGGCGAGCGGCCGGTGGCGTGCTTCACTTGGAGCTTCCCACCGCGTCATCTGGGCCCCCGGGACCGGTTCATCGGCTGGTCCAGGGAGGCCCGGCGGCGCAACATCCGCGGCATCGCGTACAACAGCCGCTACCTGATCCTACCGTGGGGCGAAGAGGATCGCCGTCGGCCACGACTCATCGAAGCCTGGCGATCGCTGTCCGGACTGCGAGCGCGGCAAGCTCCACCGGCTGGCGACGCCGAAGGTCCTGGTGCGGGTGACCGGCGTGGCGCCCTTGAGCGCGGCGGTCTACGAGCTCTAGCGGGCGCGCTGCGGGCTGTGCGGCACGATCTACGCTGCGCAAGCGCCGCCGGGCGTCGGCGAGGCGAAGTACGACGAGACCGCCGCGAGCATGATCGCGCTCCTGAAGTACGGCTGCGGGGTGCCGTTCAACCGCATCGAGAAGCTGCAGCACAACCTGGGCATCCCGTTGCCCGCAGCGACGCAGTGGGAGCTCGTCGATGCAGTGGCCGATCTGATCGCGCCCGCTCATGACGAGCTGATCCGGCAGGCAGCCCAAGGCGAGGTGCTGCACAACGACGACACTCGAATGAAGATCCTGGAGGTCCCGACTCCTATCGAGGAGGACGGGGCCGAACGGACCGGCACGTAACATCCGGCATCGTCGCGATCGGCCACGGCCATCACATCGCGCTGTTCTTCACCGGACCGCGTCACGCCGGCGAGAACCTGGCAGAGGTCCTCGCGCGGCGGGCAGCCGACCTGCCCCGTCCGATCCACATGTGCGACGCCTTGTCCCACACACGTGCGGCGACTTCGAAGCGTTGCTCTCACGGTGCGTGGCGCATGCACGACGGAAGTTCGTCGAGGTCGCAGAGAGCTTCCCCGATGAGGTCGCGTTCGTCCTCGAGACGCTTCGTCAGGTCTATCTGCACGACGCGGAAGCACGCCAGCGCGAGCTGTCACCAGACGAGCGGCTCGCGCTGCACCAGGAGCGCAGCCAGCCGCTCATGGCGGCGCTCGAAGGCTGGCTCGAGGACCAGATCGAAGAGCGCAAGGTCGAGCCGAACTCCAGCCTCGGCGAGTCGATCGTCTACATGCGAAAGCACTGGGCCGGGCTGACGCTGTTCCTGCGCGAGCCAGGAGCGCCGCTCGACAACAAATTCTGCGAGCGCGTGCTGAAGACGGCGATCCTCCACCGCAAGAACGCGATGTTCTACAAGACCCCGAACGGCGCTCGGGTCGGCGACGTGTTCATGAGCCTGATCCACACCGCGGAGCTGTGCGGAGCGGACCCGTTCGACTGCCTGGTCGGACTCCAGCGCCACCACGAGCGCGTGGCCGACGCCCCCGGTGACTGGATGCCGTGGAGCTTCGCGGCAACGCTCGAGAAGATCGGCGCCGCCGCGGCCTCGCAGTGATCGGCGCCAATGCCTGCGGACCGCGGGGGAGCGGTCCGGGCGATCGGCTGCCTCTGCGAACCCTTGGATTTCGGCAGGGTCCGCACGCGTGCCGAAGGCACGCCGAGCTCGTGGCCCGCCGCATTGCGGTAGCCGACCATGCGCGCGAGATCGGCGGGACGGCTTGGACGATCTACTGGTGGCGGCGGCTGTCCGGCGTCGAAGCGCTGGCTGAGCGAGTTGTGCCGCGGGCAGCGCGGTCGGCTACGGGTGTCGACCTGGCCGAAGTCCGCGGCGTTCGCGTCGGCTCGGGATGTTGCATCGAGATCCAGGAGGGCGACGTCACGGTCCGCGTCCCCCCCGGCGTCGACTGCCGATGACATCCGTGCCGCGCTGGAGGTGCTGAAGTCGTGCTGAGCGTGCGCCGCGGGCCGCTGCTGCAGCGGCTCGGCGACACCCGCGACGATGCCCACGACCTGATCCTCGACGTGCTCGACTGCGAGCCGCGGTTCCTGGTCGAGAGCCGCCACCAGTTCCGCGCGCTCGTCACGCGGACGATCGAGAACGCGCTGATCGACACCGCGTGCCGAGCGTCGCGGCGGCGCGCGAAGAGGAGCTAGAGTCGCTGCGGCTCGGGATCGGGTTCCTCGGCGATCAGGAGCGCAGGATCGTGAAGCGCAGCCGCTTCGACGGCGCGACCTTCCAGGAGATCGCGGCCGCGGAAGGGCTGCAGCCGAACGCGGCCCGCATGCGTTGCAGCCGCGCGCCGCTGTGGCTGGCCAGCATCGTCGACCGGATCACCGGCGACGTCATCGGCCAGGTGTCGCCGCAGTCGCAGCAGCGCCATCGACGTGGCGGGCGGGGCCGCAACGTCGTCGCTTCCCTCGGCGGTCGCCACTCAGTGACGCGGGTCGGAAGGCCGAGACCACGGTGTTCCAGCCGCGCGGCGCGCCGCTCGTGACGTTCGCGTTCACGCGACGCATCGTGGCCGCGCTCCGCACCACCGAGGCGCGGATGGCGCAGGCGCCGTGCGCCGGAGACGTGCGGTTGGCGCACGGACCGGAGACCGTCGGTGCGCTGCTGTTCGAGACGCGGCTCGACGAGCGACACGGCAAGGGCGTCGCCGTCGAGGCGACGCTGCTCGGGCAGGTGGACACAGCGATCCGCCGCGGACGAGGCGACGCTCGCACGCTCCGTCGCACCGCAGGCGGCGCAGCTCGCGAAGCTCTGTGCGATCGGCCCGCGGCTGCGCGATCCGCCCGGGGGGCTGCAGGAGCGGTCCGTGCGCGCGGCGAGCGGCGTCGACGCCGTGGCCCGGACGACGACCGCGGCGACGCCGTGCTGGCAGGGCAGGCCGAACGAGACGTTCCACCGCTGCGTCGCCTGCCTGCTGGCGGGGAACGGCGGCGCGTCGTGGCGAACCCGATCGCTCCGCTTCGGGGGTCGCCGGCACGACGGGCGTGCCGGCTATCCTGTTCCCATGCGGGCGGAAGAACGCCGACGGATGCTGCTGCTGACCCTGGTCGTTGTCGCGGTCGCGCTCGCCATCGGCGCGGTCGCGCGGCTGGACTCCGCCCCGCGGCCGCCCGATTCGCACGGGGAACGAACCCCCGCGGCCGACCGCGGCGGTGGACCCGCGCGCACGACCGCTCCGCCCGATACCGCACCGGAGCGCGTCGCGGCCAGCGCAGGCCACGCGGCGACACGGCGGCCCGCCCCGCTGGAACTCGTACTGCGGACCGACGCGACGTTCGAGTGCGTCGTGCAGGTGGTCGACGCGCGCAGCGGCGAGCCGGTGCCGTCAGCCGAGGTGGTCTGTTCGGGCTTCGAGATCGACGCGGACGGCTACCTCGTGCTGGCGGACTACGCGACGCGGCCACTCGAGAGCGAAGGGGAGGCGTTCCGCCGGCTCGGCGCGGTCTGGACCACCGACGCGGAGGGGCTGGCGCGCATCCACCTGTCCGTCGATCACCCGAGCGTGCACGCGTTCGCCGGCGACCGCTACGGCCGCGCGTGGATCGAGGAGCCCGGACCCGGGCCGACCGTCGTTCGGATCGCGCCGGAGTGGACGGTCGAGGGCCGGGTGATCGACACCGCCGGCCGACCGGTGAGCGGCGTTCCGATCGAGCTCGTCGCCCACGAGCGACTCGCGGACGGCAGCTGGGAACGGATCGGCCGGGCCGGATCGACCCGCTCGGCCGACGAGGGCCGGTTCCGTCTTCCGCACCTGCAGTGCGAGCTCGACGCGTTCGACCTGGACGCCGGCGGTCACCCGCGACTGACCTGGGAGGTGACCTGGGGGAGCCAGGCGCTCACCGAACGGCTCGACTGGTCGCGCCCGGTGGAGATCGTCGTCGACGCGACGGGCGTCGCGGAGATCGCGTTCGAGTTCGCGCAGCCCGGGCTGCGCGCGCCTGGAGGCGCGATCGACGTCATGGCGGGCGACCGACGCCTCTCGAATTTCGAGCCCTGTGCCCTCGGCGGGCAGCTCGCCTTCGTCGCACCGGTCGGCCAGGAGGTCGGCGTGGTCTACTCCGTCACCGACGAGCTGCGCCGCGAGCACCGACTCGAACGGCGATTTCCCGGGCCGAGGTCCGCCGGCGAACGGGTACTGCAACGCTTCGAGGTGCCGTGGACGTTCGCCGAGCTGCGCGGACGCCTGCACGTCGAACCGCAGGCCGACCGCCGAGCCGTCACGCTGGTTTGCAGACTCGACGTCCGATCCTCCTGGCTCGACGTGCGCCTCGACGAGGATCTGGAGTTCCGGGGTTCGCTCTGGCTGTTCGACGAGTTTCCCCGCGTCGTCGGTCTCGAGATCGACATCGACGGACGGGGTTCGTTCTCGCACGCGCTCGACGTCCTGCTCACTCCCGGTGCCCACGACGTCGGCACGATCGAGCTCGCGGCTCCGGTCGCCGAGCGGATCCGGCTCGCGACGTTCCGCGTCCTCGGCGTCCCCGTGCCCGAGACGCTGCGGCCGACGGTGCTGCGCGGACATCACTGGCCGCGGTCGAACGTGACCGCCGAGACCGAATGGACACCGCTCGGCGGCGACCTTTTCGAGCTTCGTGGCTACGCCGGTGAGCCTACGCTGCGTCTCCGCGTCGCGACGCCCGAACTGCTCGGCGACGTGACCTGCAGCGTCGGAGACGAGGCGGTCCCGTTCCGGATCCGCTCTGCGGGCACGCTGCGGGTGGAGCTGCTCGTGCCGACGGTACGGTTGGACAGGTGGCTGGAGCTGCATGCCCGGACGGACGACGACGAGCCCCTCGAACTCACGCTCGACGGCGCCGGGGACGGCGTTCTCGCGGCCGAGCAGCTCGTTCCCGCCGGACCCTTGCGCCTGGCGGTCGACGACGCCGAACACAGGCTGCTCGAGCTCGACGGTCTCGTCGTTCCGCCCGGCGGGCGCCTCGACCTCAGCGGCCCGCGCGCCATCGATCTTCGCGGTCGCTACCGCGAGGTGTGGGTGGAGGTCCGTGACGACGCTTCCGCGGAGCCGTTCGCCGGCGGCTGGATCTGCCATCCGCTGCAGGGAACCGAGCGGGTTCTCGAGGCCACGCAGTCGTCCGGTCCACGCGGAGTCCTGTGGGTCCACGACGCGGTCACGCAGCTGGCGATCGAGCCCGAAGACGGCCAGCTGCGCGTGGTGCCCGTGAACTACCAGGTCACGGTGCCCAGGATCCGTCGCGTGCCGATCGAGCTGCGTGCGGAACTCCCCGAGCTCCCCGCGACGCTCCGCGCCTGCCTGCAGATCCGCTCGCTGGCCGACACGACCGGGCTGGCGATCGACGACCCGCGCCGTGAGGAGCTGGGCGTCGACGCGTACGCGACGGAGAGCTCCTTCGACGGCACCGTCGTCTTACACGAGTTCCCCGGCACCGTGCTGGAGGCTCGACTCGAGATCTGCAGGCACGGTCCCGCGGAATCCGTACGCGTCGAGGTCGCCCGCCACGAGTTCTCTGTGCGGCGCGGGCAGAGCGAGCACCGGCTGCCGGTCGTCGCCGCGGAGATCGAGCGCGCCATCCGTCGTCTGGCTCAATGAGCCCGTGCTGTCCGCAAACTCGAACGCGCTGCGCCCCGTGAACTCCGGGGCATGCGCTCGACCACCGCGATCGCGCGCGCCGAGCTCCGATTCCAGCCCCTCCACCTCCTCCTGACAGCCGTCGCGGGCTGGGCCCACCGCGGGCAGGTGCGGACCATCGCGTATCTGATCGAAGAGAGCGGCGATCTCCGACAGCAGTTGGGCAGCCGGCGACCCCTCGCCCTCGTAGCGACCATCTTCACGCCCGACACCATCCTGCGCTGACATCGCCGGCTGATCGCCGCGAAGTGCACCTACCCGACTCGCCGCGTCGGCCGCCCTGGCATCATGCAGGGCATCCGGACGCTCATCGTCCGCAGGGCGGCCGACGATCATGCACGAGACCCTCGGCGCGGTCGCCGCGGTCCCGACGACCTCCGCCTTTGTCCCTCGGACCGCCCGCACGCTGCACACCGGCGACGACCGCAGCCTGTCGCTGGTGACCTGGATGCGATTCGAGGCGAGGGTCCCGTGCTGGCCGGTCCCTGGCGCGTGGACCGGCAGCGCGTCGGTATTCTGGGCCAACGCCGTCGCCCACCCGGTCGACCCGGCTCAGTAGCCGCCGATCCGCGCCGAGATCATCGGACTGGTCACCAGCCCAGCGGCATTGGCTGCCGGCTCCAGCACCAGACCCTGGAAGTGGATCTCGCGGCCGATCGAGTTCGGATCGTTGGGCAGGGGGATCGGGTGGTCGATGCGCCCGAAGAAGTCCGGGGCCGGCAAGGGCACCAGCGCGTCGAGCGAGCAGTTCAGCGTGCAACCGCCGGCACCGATCACCGAGAGGCTCAGCGGCAGCGGTTGGCCATTGAAGCTGGTGTCCGACAGGCCGTAGATCATGAAGTGCGGCTCGCGGAAGTAGCGGTAGTTGGTCGTGAGCTGCAATTCGGGGGTGTGGCCGGGCACGAAGGGCTCGGGCGAGAGGACGGCGGTGAGCTGGATGGTCAGGCCGTTGGACGTCGTGCAGTTGAAGTTCGGGCCGCTGGAGCGGGTGCTCGCGAGCACGTCGCGGCGCACCGTGCCGAGGCCGGTGACCAGCGCGCCGGCGTGCCCGAACAACCCGACCACCTCGTCGTTGGCACCGCTCGCCTGGAAGTTGGTCCGGACGTCGCCGGTCCGCCGCGAGCCATAGGTCACGTCGACCCCGTCGCGCGTGACGAACCGCACCTGATTGACGAAGCCCGACGACGTCCACACGTCGACGCGGCGCAGGTAGTCGCTCCAGCCCAGGTCGAGGGTGCTCAGCGTGCCGGTGGTGTTGCCGACCCATGGCGTCGGCCCGTTCGGAGAGCCGTTGCGATCGCGGTAGAGCAGCCGGAAGCCGTCGACGAAGGCACCGGAGTAGATCTCGATCCGACCGATGCGTTGCCCCACCGGGGCGCGCAGGTCGAACGCGGTTCCGGACGTCCCGCCCGCCGGCCCCTGGATCCGGTCGGGGCCCTGGGCGGCGGCCGGCGTCGCGGCAGCGACGACGAGCGTGAGAGTGACGAGTGGCAGGGTGACGGCGCGGAAGGCGCGGCGGGCTGGGCTGGCGATCATTGCGTGGTTCTCCATGGCGGGTCGGTTCGAGGACTCCCGCGTTCGGAGCCGGATCGCGACAGACACTGCCGGAAGCGGACGGTTTTGCGATGATCGCGCGCAGATTCCGACTCGGCCGGTTCCTGCTCGGCCCGTTCCTGCCCGGCCGGAGGCGAACCGACCAAATCCTGTCCGAGGGAACGGGTGGCCATCGCCCTGTGCCGATCGATGGTCCGTCCCGAACCGTCGCCGCGATCCCGCTCACTCGCCCCTCGCTTCCCGATGGATCCCGCCTCGATGGACCGAGACCGCGCCGAGCTGTTCGCCGCGGTCTACGAGCGTCTCCGCGACATCGCCCAGAACCAGCTCGCGCACGAGCGCGCCGGGCACACCCTGCAGGCGACGGCGTTGGTCCACGAGGCCTGGCTGAAGCTCGGTGGCCAGACGCCGGGTGGCGGCGACGCGCTGGACCGCGGCGCCTTCCTCGCCGCCGCGGCCGAGTCGATGCGGCGCATCCTGATCGACCACGCGCGCGGCAAGGGCCGCGAGAAGCGTGGCGGCGGTCGCGTCCGTGTGCCGTTGGACCCCCTGGAACTCGCCGCCCGCCAGGAACCCCACGACATCCTGGCGCTGGACGAGGCGATCGAGCAGCTCGCCGCGCGCGACCCGCGCCTTGCCGAGATCGCCAAGCTGCGGATCTACGCCGGACTCTCGGCCGCCGAGACCGGCAACGTGCTCGGGATCCACGCACGCACCGTGCGCCGCGACTGGCAGATCGCCCAGGCCTTCCTGCACCGCGCGGTCAACGCCTCGCCGCAGGCCACGTCGGAAGAGGAACCGGAGTGACGCTCGGCCCCGAAGCCTGGGAGCGCGCCAAGCAGCTGTTCCACGACGCGGTGCAGCTCGCGCCCTCGGAGCGCGAGACGTTCCTCGCAGGCACCGGCGAAGGCGGCGCCTTGCTCGACGAGGTCCGCGCCCTGCTCGACGCACACGTCGAAGCGACGGAACCGGCCGATGCCGACCCTCCGGAGCCCGGCCGACCGTCTCGACCCCGCACCCCGGCCGCCAGCGAACCCCTGCTCGCCTCGCCCGGCGCGGTGATCGACCGCTACCGGATCCTCCAGGAGATCGGCGAGGGCGGCTTCGGCACCGTCTACATGGCCGAACAATTGCGGCCGGTGCGCCGCAAGGTGGCCTTCAAGATCCTCAAGGCGGGTATGGACACCCGCCAGGTGATCGCCCGGTTCGAGGCCGAGCAGCAGGCGCTCGCGCTGATGGACCACCACAACATCGCGCGGGTCTTCGACGCCGGCGCCACGGTGACCGGCCGGCCCTACTTCGTGATGGAGCTGGTACGCGGCGTCCAGATCACCGACTACTGCGACTCTGCGAAGCTCGATACCCGCCGCCGCATCGAGCTGTTCCTCGACGTCGCTGCCGCGATCCAGCACGCCCACCAGAAGGGCATCATCCACCGCGATATCAAGCCGTCGAATGTGCTGGTGACCCTGCACGACGGCGTGCCGGTGCCCAAGGTCATCGACTTCGGCATCGCCAAGGCCACCGACCACCGGCTCACCGAGAAGACCCTGTTCACCGAGTTCCGCCAACTGGTCGGCACGCCGGAATACATGGCGCCCGAGCAAGCCGAGATGAGCGGCCTCGACGTGGATACCCGCGCCGACGTCTACTCGCTCGGCGTCCTGCTCTACGAGCTGCTCAGCGGCAGCAAGCCGTTCGAGCTGAAGGACAGCCTGCAGAAGGGCTATGACGCGGTGCTGCGCCAGATCCGCGAGATCGATCCGCCGCCGCCGAGCACCCGGGTCGACACTGCCGGGCGCGACGTCGCGGCGCTGGCGGAGCGCCACGGATCCGACCCACATCGGCTCCGGACCGCATTGCGTGGCGACCTCGACCGCGTGGTGATGAAGGCGTTGGCCAAGGACCGCAACCGCCGCTACGAGACCGTCAACGGTCTGGCCGCGGACCTGCGCCGCTACCTGGCCGACGAGCCGGTGTCGGCCGGTCCGCCGACGCTCCGCTACCGCCTCGGCAAGCTGGCGCGCCGCCACCGCACCGTCGCGACGGTGGCACTGGCGGTGTTCGTGTCGCTGGTTCTCGGCCTCGGCGTCGCGCTGTGGCAGGCCGAGGAGGCGCACGCCCAGGCCCAGCGTGCCGACCAGCGCTCGCAGGAGGCCAGCGAGGCGCGCGCGCTGGCCGAGCGGCGCGAAGCCGAGGTCCGCAGCCTCCTCGACCGCGCGCAGCTCGCCGAGACCGAGGCCCGCGACGCGCTGGCCGCCGAGCAGCAGGCACGGCGCGAGGCGGAGGGCTTGCGCCTCTCGGCCCAAGCCATCGCGCTCGCCGACGAGGATCCGGACACCGCGCTGCGGCTGGCGATCGAGGGTGCGGCGCGGGCGCCCGGCGACGACGCCAACAACGCGCTCTATACCGCACTGCAGCGCCACTACCTCCTCGACACGCTGCACGGCCACGACGCGGCCTCGCGCCAATTGACGGTCAGCGCCAGCGGTCGCCACGCGATCAGCGCCGACGACAGCCGACTGACGATCGTCTGGGACCTCGAGGAACGTCGCGCGCTGCACCGCTTCGAAGACCATGAGCAGGAGATGACCGCAGTCGGCTTCCTCGACCGCGAGACCCTGTGCTGGTCGGCATCGATGGACGGCACGGTCCGACTCCGCGCCCTGGCGGACGGGAGCGAGCGAGGCACCTGGAAGACCGGCTCCGGGATCGTGTGGGCCCGGAGCATGGCGACCGACGACGCGGTGTGCGTGTGGACCGTCGACGGCCGCCTGCTGGTCGGATCTCCCGCGGACGCCGACGCGGCGCGCGAGGTGCTCCGGGTCGAGCACCCCCGGCGCAGCGCCGAGGTCGTCGGCCGCCGCGTCGTCCTCCTCGATGGCTCCTCGCGTCTGCACGTCGTCGATCTCGGCGGCGAGGCACTACCCCGGGTCCTCGCCCTCGAGGACCGCGACCCGCCCGGCTACTACAACGTCCACCTCTGGTACCAGCAGAGCGTCGAGGTGGATGCCAGCGGCCGGTATGCACTGGTCCGCACCCGCTCGGGCGATCTGTTCCTCGTCGATCTGGACGGTCCGTCCATCCGCCGCCGGGTCGTCGGCTCGGATGCGCGCCCCGGCTTCTGTGCCGGCCAGGCCCTCGCACCCTCGGGCCGCTGGGTCTTCGCGCTACGGCGCTCGATCCCCGGCAGCGAGATGGTCGGCGAGATCCTCGACGCGCACAGCGGCACGAGCGTGCACCGCCTCGGCACGAACCGGGACTTCGACGTCCGTGGTCCGGCCTGGTTCGCACGCGACTCCAACCTGCTGATCACGACGAACGGTCCGCGGCTGTCACTGTGGGACGTCGGCAGCGGCGCGCGCGTCGGCAGCCTGGCCAATGACCCGCACGGCCACCACGCGTTGCGCTTCGTGCCCGGCAGCGATCGCTTCGTCACCGCAGGGCACAGCGGCGGGATCGACCTCTGGGACCCGACGCCCTTCGAGAGCTCGCGCGCACTTACCGAGCGGAGCCGCGCCGACGGCGGCGCCAACCTCACCAGGGTCTCCGCCGACGGACGCCTCGCCATCCACCAGGCGCCGCGAACACCCGAACGACCCGGCACCGAGCCACCCCGCCTCCTGCTCGACCTGCAGAGCGACCGCGCCCTCGCCGAGATCGCACCCGATCTGCCCGGCCATTGCGACGTCCGCTTCTCCGCCGACGGCCTGCTGCTGTTCGTCTCGGCCGGCGACGGGTCGGGTTCCCGGGTGATCGAGACCGCCTCGCGGCGGGTCCTCGGGGAGCCCTCACCTCCCGGCGAGTTCTGGGACGCCGCCCGTTTCACCCCGGACGGCCGGTGCCTCGTCGCGCGGACCGGCAAGGAGTTCGTCGCCTACGACCTCGACCGGCGCCGCGAACTCGGGCGCGTGCCGGTGACGTGGCAGCTGCCGGCCGCGCTCTCTCCCGACGGCCGACGGCTCGCGCGGACCGACGGCGCGTCGCGAACGGTCACCGTCTTCGACCTCGCGCGCGGTGAGGAGCTGCATCGCATCCAGCACAACGCGCTGACCTTCGACGCCGGCTACACGCCCGACGGCCGCTACCTGTGCACGGTGGCGAACGACACCGGCATGCGGATCCACGACGCCGCGACGTTCGACACGTTGGCGGTCGGCCGCGTCCCGACGGCCGACTACATGGAGCTGGCGTTCGCGCCTGCCAGCGACCGCGTCGCGGTGCGTTGCGCCGCGGAGATCCTGTTGTTCGAGGTCCCCTCCGGCCGGCGCCTGGCGCGCTGGGCCGATCCGGAGGTCGACTACCGGGCTTGCTCGTTCGCGCCCGCTGGCGAGAGCCTGACGGTGGTCGACGCGGACGGCCGCGTCGTCCACTACCCCCTCGACCCGCTCGCCTACGCCCGCTCGCGCATCCAGGAGCCTCTGAGCGCCGCCCTGATGGACCGCTACGACCTCGGCACGCCCGCGGAGCGCGCAGCCCGCGCCGAGGCGCAGCGAGCGGAGCTCGCGTCGACGCGCGCGCTGATCGCCGATGCACTCGCACTCTACCGCGGCAACGAGCTGCAGAAGGCCCTGCACCAACTCGATCGCGCCGCCTCGCTGCGCCGCAATCTCGGCGACCAATTCCACGTCCTGCGCGCGGTCGTGCTGACCCGACTCGCGACCGAGGGCGCGCACGACGACCCGGACCAGCGCTAGCAGGTCCTCACCGACGCCGTGGCCGAGCTGCGGGCACTCGCCGCCCAGGGCTACCGGAACCCCGACGGGCTCGCCCGGTCCCCGGAGCTGGCACCGCTGCGCGACCGCGCTGACTTCGCCGCGGTCCTCGACAGCATGCGTTGACCGATTGCGGCCTTGCGGTCCGAACACTCGAACGCGCTCCGCTCTGTGTACCCACCTTCTCCTGACCGCTATTGCGGGCTGGGTCCACCGCGAGCAGACGCGGGCCATCGCCTACCTGATCGAGGAGAACCGCGTTCTCCGAGAGCAGTTGGGCGACCGCTACGTTCGCCTCACCGACGACCAGCGCCGACGTCTCGCGGCCAAGGGCTCCGCGTTGGGCCGGCGACTCCTCACCCTCGTGGCGACCCTCGTCACGCCCGACGCCATCGTGCGGTGGCACCGATGGCTGATCGCCGCGAAGTGGACCCACCCGACTTGCCGCGTTGGCCGCCCTGCCATCACGCAGGGCATCCGGAAGCGCATCCTCCGAATGGCCGCCGAGAACTCGACCCGGGGCTACTGCGGCATCCTGGGCGAGTTGGACAAGCTCGGCCACCGCGTCGCCAGGTCGACGATCGCCAAGATGCCGAAGGAGCACGGGATCAGACCGTCGCCGGACCGGTCCGACCGCCTCGGGAGCCGTCCGTCGGGCGCACGCCGACGTGATCGCCGCCGTCGACTTCTCCACTGTCGAGGCGTCGACGGTCCGCGGGCTCGTCATCAGCTACGTGCCGATCGTGATCGGCCACGCGACCCGCGCCTTCGAGGTCGGCGGCATCGCCACCGATCCCTACGACGCGTTCATGGTGCACATCGCCCGCAACCTGACTGACTGTCCATGTCGACGGCCTCCTCCGCGGGAAGCGGATCCTGATCCTCGATCGCGACACGAAGTTCAGCAACCGCTTCGAGCGCATCCTGACCGACGCCCGTGTGCGACCGGTGACGATCTCACTTGAAGCTCCGAACATGAACGCAGTCGCCGAGCGCTTCGCGCTCTCGATCGAGCGCGAGTGCCTCGACCGGCTCCTCGTCTTCGGGACGGGCCACCTCGATCGCGTCGTTCGGGAGTTCGTTGCCCACCACCACACCGAGCGTCGGCGCCTCCGGTCTGCTCGGCTCCGTCGCTGCCCGGTCGAAGCCGCGCGAACTGCTCGGGCGGGGCACGCTCGCAGGCGTGCTCGGCGCACTCGCCTGCACCTACGGGTAGTCGACCAGAGCCGGGGCGAGCACGACTCTGAAGCCGATGTCGTGCGCCAGGTACCCCCTCCCGACCCAATACCGGTTGGAGGAGCGGCAGTGCCAGTCGCCATGGATCCAGCAGCCACCGCGCATCACCTGGTAGGGCCCGCTCGGAACGTACGGATCGGAGACCGGTCCTACGGGGTAGTTGGCCGATCCGTCCCACAAGTCGAGCGGCCACTCCCAGACGTTGCCGTGCATGTCGTACAGACCCCACGTGTTGGGTGCGTACGAGCCCACGTCGGTGGTCTGGCCGACGACCGAGCCGAAGTTCGCCTGAGCGGTCGTCAAGGAGCTGCCGACATTGAACGGCGTCGTCGTGCCGGCGCGGCAGCAGTACTCCCACTCCGCTTCCGTCGGCAGCCGGTACTGGTAGCCCTGCGGCAACCGCCCCGCGGCGCGCTCGCGCGCGGTCAACCTCGCGCAGTACGCCAAGGCGTCGTCCCAGCTCACCGTCTCGACGGGTCGCACAGAACCTGGGAAGCCCGATGGATTCGATCCCATCATCGCCGTCCATTCGGCCTGCGTGACCTCGTATCTCCCGATCCAGAACGGCCGCGTGATGTACACCGTGTGCACCGGCTGCTCCTCCGGTGCCTGCGTCGACCCCATTGCGAACGACCCGGGCACGATCCCGACCATGTTGGGTACGCCCCCCATCGAGATCATGCCGTGTCCGGCGTTCGTCGTCGTCACTCGCAAGGCACGGCCTGCCGGCGCATCGTCGAGCGTCACGAACTGGTTGTAGAACTCGCCGCCCAGGTACGCCGCGAGCGCTGGCACCAACCACGAGGCACGCGCAGTCCCTGCGCCGTCGGACGGAACGACGAAGGCCACCGCGGGATCGATGTTGATGAAGCACCCCGGCGCACCGAAGGCGGCTAGCTCCAGCGGCAGTCGGTTTACGCCCCAGTACGCGTCCTGGAAGCCGAACAGCAGGTAGCCGACCTTGTAGGCACCGAGGCCGGTGACCTGGAGCTCGAAACGCCGCCCCGGCTCGGGCTCGTTCAGGTTGGAGAGCCGCGGCATGCCAAGCGAGCTGGAACAGGACTGGCGGTAGGTGGAGTAGGACGCCTGCGCGGTGCCGGAACACGCGAGCAGAGCGACGGCACCGCCAGCGATCGCCGCGGCGCGCAGGTTCGAACACGTGGTCATGGAAATGCTCCCTCGAAACAGAGCTGGAGGAGACGGTCGCGACCCACCGCGCACCCGCCCATCGAGCGGTCCGCTGCGGTCACGCTCCGTCGGAAACAGGGGAGGTGACGAAGACGCTCAGATCGGTTCGCCAACCGGCAGGATCCGAGTCAGCCGTGCACTTCCTGTGGAGATCGTCCGGCCGACAGCTTCGTTCCGCGGCAACCTCGGATTCCTGGAGAACAGAGCACTGCGACGATCGCGCAACGAGGTGGCATCCTGCGCGCCGAGCAGCGAGCCGTGAACCTCGTCCACGGCAGTCGCGGTCTCCGCTCCCTCACCTCGTGCACCGGTGTCAGCCGACCTCCGCGAGCACGCGCGTCGAACGAGGCTCGTCTCCGCCATTCCCGAGCGTGGAGATGCTGAGCCGTGCACGGCCGGCGGAGCTCGATCCAACCCATCTCGTCGCCGGGAACTGCGACGACCAATGCGACGAGCACCCCGCGAACGCCCCCGTCCTTCCCATCGCACACGTCCAACTCACCGCCACCGACCTACTTGCAAGCGACCGCCGATTGGAAATCGATCCTGCGAGCATCGGATGAGGAAGTGGCTCTGACGGTTCGGACGCTGACACATCGAGTGACCAGGCGTGCCGATGTCCGCCGTCGACAGCGGCCTACGATCGAGGGTCAGGGGACACCGAGGGACGCTTGCGCTCAGGGAAGGAACCTGGTGCAGCGACAACTGAGCGACAACGCCAACGAGGCCGGCCAGATCTACCGAGCTGCGTCATTCGCCCCCAAGGGCGCTTCGGATTGCGAGAGCCCGATGCACGTCGTGCCGTTCAGTCGCTGTCCGGATCTCCATCGCCAGCGTCAGTGCGGCGACCCTGAGACGGGAGCCCCCAGGCTCGAGGCGCCTGCTTGCGCATCGAACTGCCCGTCGTCATCCGGTCCAGCGCGTTGACCGCTCGGTCGTGACACCGATGCGGTTCGAAGGACAGCCGTTGACGTCCGCGTGCTGCCGACGATCGAAGGCTGCGACCGCGACCAGGCTGATCAAGGTCGGCGTCGACCCGAAGACGGTGCGGCCGCTGCTCGGGCACGCGACCCTGGACTTGATCCTGGAGCTCTGGACCTACGCGCCCCCAGGCAGGACGAAAGGGGTGGGCGCTCCGCCCCGGGGAGCCTGAGCGCCGTGCGGTGGAGCGAGAGCCCGCTCGGAGGCACTGGCGGGGAGTCGGATCGCACAGATCCTGCCGACTTCGGGTCGCTGCCGGCGGCGAGAGGCACCGCCCGGGCGTCGCGCCACCTGGATTCCGAGGTCGGCGCTGAGCAGCGAGGAGTTCAAGCGGCCACAGTTCGGGCCGATGGGGCGGTGCGGTTCCCCGGAGAGCGCACGTGAGCCGTGCCGGTGTCGCATCCTCCGGGGGGACGTGACTCGCTGTGGCTGCTAGTCGGCGTGACCGGTCGGGTCGCCCGTCGCGAGCGTCCCGATTCTCGGCGGCGACTCGACCCGGTCCGGTTCGATCCAACACCCGACGAGACCTCACTCCTCGAGTGCCGGGTAGCCGGGGGTTCCCGCTCCCAGCACGATGTCCCGCCGCACGACCCAGACGCCCTCATCTTCGCGCCTTGGCGTCGCCATGCCATGACCGCCTCTGCCTGCCGATTCCCTTTCCCGGCGCTCCGCGGTGAGCAGAGGATCGTCCGTGAACACGGTGTTCTCGATGTAGTACGTGCGGCGCCCAGGCTCGATCACATGCATGTGAACGTGCTGCGGGTCCTCCCGACCGGGATGTTCCTCCGGCCGGATGGACTCGAATCGGTAGCGCCCCTGGGCGTCGGCCCGCACCCATCCGCGCTGCTCGCCGTGCATGTAGGCCGCCTGGCCGTGAAGCCTCGCGTCCTTCGGGTAGAACCCCTCGGCATTGGTGCGTCAGGCGTACACGATCGTTCCGGGGCTGGCTGGCCGTCAGGCCCGGTCACGGGCCCCTCGATCCGCAGCAGCGCCCTCGTCGTCGAGGCGCGGCCGCCGGTCGGGGTACGGTCGAGAGAACTCGGGTTCGCCGACGCGGTGGACGTGCGGTCTCCGATCGGAACGACGTGGGACACGCCAATGCGAACGGGACTTCGTGCGACCCGCCACCTCGAGGCACGCCACACCGCATCCCGCCGCGGTACGGTTTCGGGGTGTCTCGCTGGCCGGGCCGTGAGGGCCGTGCGTAGCGCCCGGGCTTCGCGATACGACGAGGATCCCTCTCATGAATGCCGTGCCCCAGCTCCAGCTTCATGGTCCCCGCCTCGTCGCCGCGTCCCTCGGCCTCGCGGTGCTCGCCGCGTGCGGCGGCTCGGGCTCCTCGTCGGGTTCCTCGCAGCCGGGGCCGCGCGTGGTCGGCTATGCGCTGATTGCGGACGTGAACGCGAACGGCGCGCTCGACGCCGGCGACACGGTCACGGTCTGCTTCGACCGGGCGGTCGACGCGCGTGCGGCAAGCGTGGAGGACTTCGAGCTGCCGGTCGAGGGTGACAGCTTCGGCGCGGGCGCGACCGTCGCTCCCGATGCGCGCGCCGAGCGGGTCGTGATCACGCTCGGCACGCGCCCGCGCCTGCGAGCGCGCGGCACGCACGACGTCGGCCGCGCGATGCCGAACGCGCCGTCCGGCCTCACGACTGCCGTCGACGCGTCGGGCATCGTCGACGCCTCGACCGGAACACCTGCCCGTCCCGCGGCCGCTCCGGTCGACGTCGCACCGGGGTTCACGGCGGCCCCGGCGGGTCGCGGACCGTCGCGCGGAGGCGGGGTCGTCGAGACCGGCGACCTCGACGGCGACGGTGACCACGACCTCGTGATCGGTGGCGATCGCGGGGACGACGCGGTCTGGATCAACGACGGCAGCGGCAGCTTCACCGAACTGGCAGGCGCGTTCGCGGGGGGCACCGGCTCGACGACGGCATTGCTGCTCGCCGACCTCGACGGCGACGGCGACCTCGACATCTGGTCGGGCCGGAACGGCTCCGATCAGGTCTGGATCAACGACGGGTCGGCGCGGTTCACCGCCGGCGCGTCGATGCCCGCATCGCGCACGACCGCGCTCGGCGTTGGCGATGTCGACCGCGACGGCGACCTCGACGTCCTGCAGGGCAACGGCGCGGGCCAGCTCGACCGGATCTGGCTCAACGACGGTGCGGGCGTGTTCACCGCGGGTGCGACGCTCGGCGGTCGCGACAACACGCACACGGTGCTGCTCGTCGACGTGGACGGCGACGCGATCCTCGACGCGGTGCAGGGTCGCTCGGGCCCGAACGCGCTGTTCTTCGGCGACGGCGCCGGCAACTTCGCCGACTCCGGTCAGACGATCGGCACCGGCTCGACGCGTTCGATCGCGGCGGGCGATCTCGACTGCGACGGCGACGTCGACCTGATCGTCGCCGGACGCGATCCGTCGCGCGCCTGGCTCAACGACGGCCACGGCGTGTTCGCGCCGACCGATCGACTCGTGAACGCGGCGACCGACCGCGTGATCCTCGCCGACATCGACGAGGACGGCGACCTCGACGTCTTTGCGGGCAACGGCAACCGGCAGCCCGACGAGATCTGGTTCCTCGACCCCGCCGGCAACCTCACCGACAGCGGCCAGCGTCTCGGTGATCGCGCGACGCTCGGCGTCGCGGCGGCCGACCTCGACGGCGACGGGGACGTGGACTTCGTCGCGGCCGTCGACGGCGCCGCGCCCTACGTGTGGCTCAACTCGATGGCCGGCACGCTCGGCCCGGTGACGTACACACCGGACGGCGCGGTGTTCGGCGGCAATGCCGTGTTCGGCTTCGCCGCGCTCGATCTCGACCTGGACGGCGACGCGGACCTCGTCGCGACGCGCGGCGCCGGCGTCGACGTCGGTTTGGCCGACAACGACGGCAGGGGCGCGTTCGCCGAGCGCGACCTGCCGGGGAGCGCCGGTGCGGACGTGGTGGCCGTCGCGGACTTCGACCGCGACGGCATCGACGATCTGCTGCTCGGTGGCGCGGCCAGCGCGCCGGCGCTGTGGCTCGGCGACGGCGCGGGCATGTTCACGATGCAGCCACGGACGCTGTCGCTCGCGGGGATCGAGGCCGCCCTGGTCGCCGACGTCGACGTGGACGCACGACCGGACATCGTGGTCGTGCATGCCTCGACGACGCGCGAGGTCCAGGTCTGGCTGCAGGACGCCGTGACCGGAGCCTACCCCGCGGTCAGCCAGCAGCTCGGCGCGCGCGTGCGCTCGATCGCGCTCGCGGACGTCGACGCCGACGGCCACGACGACCTCGTGCTCGGCACCGACGCGGGCGTGGAGATCGCGCTGCACGACGGCGTGTCCGCGTTCCTCGCGTCCGCCGCGACGCTCGGCAACGACCGGATCGACGCGATCGCGACCGGCGACCTCGACGGCGACGGCGTCGCCGACCTGCAGCTCGGCGGCCCGAACGGCTTCGCGGTGTGGCTCAACGACGGTGGGGGCGCGTTCCCGGCGGCGCCCGCGCTCGCCGGCAGCGCGACCTCGGCGCTGCTGGCGGTCGACCTCGACCGTGACGGCGACGTCGACGCGATTCGCGGCGACGCCACCGGTGCCGACGAGTTCCTCGTCAACGACGGCACCGGCCAGCTGACCGCCGACCCGAACGTCGCGCTGTGGAACGGACCGACGGCGCACATCGCGCTGATCGACGCCGACCGCGACTGCAACCGCGACCTCGACATGTTCGTGTCGACGGGCGACGCGGCCCGCCCAGGGGTCCAGCGGTTGCGCCGCGACTGAGCTGTCGCGTCGGGCAGGGGCGCTCGTTGCGCGTCGTGGAAACGCGGCTGGAGCTCCGTCAGTCGTCATCCGTTCGCCACGACGTTCGGCCTCGCACTGCTGCCCTGGGGCCGGGATGCTCGACTTCGGGCAACGTGGCGCCGCCGAGGCGAAGGTGCTCGCGATCGCTGTCGGTCCGCAGCTCGGAATCGGATTGTGGCTGCACGTCGTGCCCAAGGCGACCGGGCTGCTCCCCGGCACGATCCGCTCGTCGATGACGCTCGAGACCCTGCTCCCCGAGCACGCCGCACCGGGCTGGGTCGCCGCGATCATCGGTCTGCTCTACGCCGAGTTTCTGGTGGCGATGACCACCATCCTCGACCAGATGACCGGCGACCTCGTGCGGCTCGACGCGATTGGCTGCCTGATGGCCTCGCCCTGCGTCCAGCTCGACGCCTTCTCGGTCGGCGACGCGATCACCTTCGTCTTCTCGATGCTCGGCAATGTCATGCTGCTGACCGCGGTGCTGGAAGCGATCGCTGCACACACCGCGTCGTCCGCTGCGCCGACCGAGGCACGGTCGATCGGCGCATCTGCGTGCATGCGCTCGTCTCAGAACACGTACTCGGAGAGCGTGCACGACCACTTGTAGGTCGAGTTCGACGGATCGAGGGACACCGCCTGCAGGTGCACCATCGGGCACGCCGGCAGGCTCGGGATGTTGACCGTGACGTTCGCGGTCCCGCTCGAGGGGACCAGCACGACGCCGAAGTCGGCGACGAGGGGATCGATGCAGAAGCCGGGGAAGGGCGTGCAGCCGACACCCACACCGAGCAGCATCGCGGCGATGCCGAAGGGCGGTGCGTTCGAGATCGTGAAGGTCGCGGTGCTGCCGGAGACGAGCGGCGTCGAGTCGAGGCCGAGCATGTCGGTCTTCGATGGGCCGGGCAGGAAGCTGGGGCAGCTGGTCACGAGGTGGAGGTGGAGGTGATCCACGAAGGTGTTCGCGCCGATCGCGACGTCGAGCGCGCGGCCGGCGTCGAGCCAGGGGCGCAGATCGAGTCCACCGGGCAGCGAGCCGAGGTCGATCGTGGCGGTGCCGCTGATCGTCGTGCCGACCGGGGCGATGATCTGGCTCAGCGGGATCCGCCAGCACAGCGGGCCGGCCGCTCCGCCGTCCCAGGCGAGGAGGATCTCGTCGGCGAGGTTGTTGGCGCCGTCCACCAGCACGCTCAGGGTGAGTTCCGCGGTGACGATGCGATCGGGGAGCTGCGTGAAGGTGTGCGCGAAGCCGGTGAAGGCGCCGGGAGGGCCGTCGAACTGACGTCGACCGGCTCCGAGCCAGGCCGCGAGGGGCACGCGCGGACAGGCGACTTCGACGGCTGCCGGTCCGGCGGCGAACGAGTCGTTCACGCCGGCCACGAATTCGTGGCAGCAGCAGCCGATCGGTCCGTCCTTGCGCAGCATGGTGAAGTCCTGTCGCGGGCTGACCGTCGAACCGTTCGAGTCGGCGGTGGCGAAGTCGAGGTCGAGATCGCCGTCGATGTCGGCGACGGCGAGATCGACGGGGCCGGGGCCGGTCGCGTAGCCGGCGTTCATCGGGAAGGCGCCGCTGCCGTTGTTGGCGTAGATCACGAAGTTGACGCCTGGCCACCAGGGCGAAGGACTCATCGTGATCGCGAGGTCGCGGCTGCCGTCGCCGTTGGTGTCGCCGGACACGATCGCCGAGGGGACGGCACCCGGGGGGAGGATGACGGGTGGAGTCGTGGTGAAGTCGACCGTCGCCGGCCAGCCGACGGTCGCGGTGCCGCGGTTGAGCAGCACGGAGATGTCGCGGGAGTCCGCGTTCACGGCCGCGAGGTCGTCGAAGCCGTCGCCGTCGAAGTCGCCGGTCGTGACGGCGACCGGATTGGTCCCCGGCGTGACCGGGAGCGGCGCGCGCCAGCTCGGGGTCGAGCTGCCGTCGCGCGTCGCCGTGGTGTTCAGGTAGATCTCGCCATTGCCGACTCCGGCGTAGACCACCGCGAGGTCCGGCAGGCCGTCGCCGTTGAAGTCGCCCGTCGCGAAGGCATTCGGTGTCGCCGACCCCGGCAACGCGAGGGCGGAACTCGTCATCGTGAAGACGCCGAAGATGAATCCGTCGTTGCGGAGGATGTCGATCGCATTGGTGCTGCGGGAGAGCACCGCGAGATCGCGATCGCCGTCGCCATCGACGTCGAACTCGAGGATCTGGATCGGGTCGCCACTGGTGGCGAAGGTCGCTGTCGTCGGTGCGGTGTAGGCGCCCGATGCGGAGGTGCTCAGTCCGATCATCACCTGATTGGTCCCACCGCGTTGCGTCACGGCGACGTCGCGGCGGAACAGGCCGTCGAGGTCGACGGTGACGACGTCCCAGGCATTGGTGACGATCCCGCTCGCGGTGCTGCCGTAGGGGAAGCCGCCGAGGCCGTCGTTGTCGAAGACCGCCACCCAGCCGGTCGAACTCTCGACCGTGACCAGGTCGGGCAAGCCGTCGCCGCTCATGTCGCCGAAGGCCACCGCGGAGGCGCGGGCCGGCGTGCCGCCGGCGCCGCGCATCGCCGAGGGAACGTAGGTTCCCACGATCTGCTCCTGGGCGGCGAGGGGGACGGCGAGCAGGGCGAGGCCGAGGGTCGAGCGGAGCACGTTGCGTGAGTTCGTGTTCATCGGAGTCGTCGGTTGCGATGGGTCGGGCGGGCCGAATGCTCGGCCCACGACCTCATCGCGGCGGCCCCGATCGGTCAGACACGAATTCCCGGCTGGGTTTCGGCTCCCGCGCTCCGCGGGCAAGGGACTGTCCTTCGCCGGTGCCCGAGTCGGATCGAGCCAGGACCACCTTGCCCGCGCCGGGTGCGTCGCGCAGCGCGCTGGTGCCGCTGAGCCTCGTCTGGGCGACGTGGTAGGTCGCTTCGCTCGACGGGACCTCGTGGAGGTTGCCGACCTACTGCGCGGCCCTCACGCTGTTCTGCTCCGCTCCGCAGTTCGCGCGCAGCACCGTCTGCCCGCGTGCACTCCTGATCGGTTTCGCCTTCGGCAGCCTGCTCACCTGGTGCTGGCTGCACAGCGATCGCCCTCGACCGACGCGGAACGCGCGGAAGTCGTCGCCGAGGAAGCGGGTGTCGGCCACCCGATCTGCCCCGACGAGATCCGCGTGTGCGGCGGTCGTCCTCTGCGCACCGCATTCGGGCACGCCGATTACGCAGCGTCGTGGGAGGATACGGGGGGACGCCGCGTCCGCTCGTCTTCTCGGGTCCGGCGCCTCGGATCCTGTTCTCCTGGCGCCAGGGCCTCGCGCTCACCTGGATCGTTCTCGCGATCGTCGGCCTCGCCTGCGCCGCGGTCTTTCGCCGCTGGCCCGCGCTCGCCGGGCTCTGCGCGATCCGCATCGCCGATGCGGTGCTGATCCTGTCTGTCGCGCGACACGTAGATCAGACCTCGCGCGCCACGCTGTTCGGGACGGGTCGTTCACGAGACCGCTGCTGCGTTCACGCGACTCCATGGCTGGATCGCCGCGCCCCTGCGCACTCGTTCGACACCGGCGACGCGCGCGGGCCGTCCGAGTTCGACGCAGGAGCGCGCGTGGGGAGCAAGACGGGTTTCTGGAAAGCCGGCTGCCGGACCTCGGGGCCGTGCGGATCCGGCCGATCGACGTTCCGGTGGCTGGGGAAGTCGTGCGCGTCGGAAGGCGCCAGGCCAGTGTAGAATCCGCCCCGGAGGCTCGGCCGTCGCGGGACGACCTCCAGGCCTCCGCCCATTCACCGTCGTGAAGAGGACGTGAGGCAATGTGCAGCGTTCCGACGAGCAGAGCCGGTGCCGGTGGGAAGCGGGGCTGTTCCCATTGTGCGCACCACACCCTGAGCCGGCGCGGGTTCCTGGGCAGCTGCGGTGTCGCGGCGGCTGCGGCCGCCGTCGGCGTGCCGCACGCAAACGAGTCCACGACCGCGTCAACCGGCGTCGCGCCGCGCGTGCGGCCCGCTGCGGCGACGGTCGGTGTCGTGTTCCTCACGGTGCCCGACGGAGTCAACGTGTGGCCCTTCGTCGATCGCGACTACACCACGCGCACTTGCGCGATCCTGCAGGAGCTCTCCGAAGGTTGCTCCGGGGTCGATTTCGTGCCGCTGACGGTCGGACAGGACGGCGCCGAAGCCGACCTTCCGCGGGTGCGCGAGCTGATGGGCGCGGTCGACGGCGTGATGATGTACTTCCTGTGCACGAACTGGGGGCTCGCGCCGCGCGTGCTCGACGCGATCGTCGCGTCGAAGCTGCCGACCCTCCTGGTCGACGACCTGTATGCGGGCTCGGGAGTCTTCCTGACGCAGCACGCCCGGCTGCTGCGCGCCGGTGCCCCGGTGGTCGGCATCTCGTCGAGCCGCACGCAGGATGCGGTCGAGGTCGCGCGCTGCTTCCGCGGACTTGCGGAAGAACCGGTCGGCGCCGAGGCATTCCGCGAGCGCGCGGCCGAGGCGTACGCCGCCACGTTCCGCCCGGGCGGCGTGCTCTCCTGCCGCGACGATCCAGTCGAGGTGCGAAGCGTCGGGACGGTGCTCGAACGCCTGCGCGACACGAGGCTCCTGGCGGTTACTCGCGACCAGCGACCGGTGCGCGAGGTGCTCGGCGCGACGGTCCTGTCGGCGGACTTCGACGAGATCAACGCGGCGTACGAGGATGCCGACCCTGACGAGGCTGCCCGGTTGGTCGAGCGCTGGAGCCAGGATGCCGCCGAGGTCGTCGAACCGTGGACCGAAGACCTGCAAGGCTCGGCACGCATCTACCTCGCGATGCGCACGCTGCTCGACCGCCACGGCGCGCAGGGGATCACCATGGACTGCCTGGGTGGGTTCTACAGCGGCATGCTGCCGGGCTACCCGTGCCTCGGCTACCGGCAGATGAACGACGACGGCGTGCTGTCCGGAACCTGCGAGGCGCAGGTCCGCGATCTGATCAGCATGGTCGTGTGCCGAGAGATGTTCGGACGGGCCTGCTTCGCGTCGGACCCGGTTCTCGACACCGCGCGCAACCAGATCATCTATGCGCACTGCGTCGCGCCGACCCGGATGTTCGGTCCCGATGGTCCGGCCAACGCCTGGCGGATCCGCTCACACGCCGAGGACCACCAGGGCGCGTCGGTGCAATCGCTGATGCCGGCCGGCTACCTGACGACCACGTTCGACTTCAGCCACGACTTCCGCAGCCTGATCGTCCACCAGGCGAAGGCGGTGGGCAATGTCGACAACGAGCTGGCCTGCCGGACCAAGCTCGCCGCCGAGGTGAAGGGCGACATCGGCAAGCTGTTCGCCGAGTGGGACCGCTACTCCTGGCACCGCGTGACCGTGTACGGAGACGTGCGCGAGCCGCTGGAGGAGCTGGCCAAGGCGACCGGGCTCGAGTTCGTGCACGAGGCGTGAACGGCGGCCAGAGGCGGCGGTGCGCGCGGCACCTCCACATGCGTCGCGGCTTTCGCGGTGCTCGTCGGCGGGTTCATGCACGTGTCCAACATACGGATCGGCGGTCCTGCCAGTTTCGGCGGGCGCCAGATCGGCTTCCAGAGATGCCACTTCGGCCCGACCCGGGTCGATGGTTCCAGCACCCCCGCCTGGGCGGCGTTCACTGACTGCTCAGCCCGCGGCCAGCTCCTGATCGCCTTGGGCCGCGCTGAGTTCGCCGGAGGCGTGATCGACACGTTCACGTCATTGCCGATTTCCATCGCCCCGTCGGCCGTCGAGGTGTCGGGGGTCCACCGCGTGGACGCGGGCCGGGAAGGCGAGGTCATCGCCAACGCACCTGCAGGCTTCCAAGTCCCTGCCGTCGATCGGTCAGGGCAGTCCGGTGCTCGATTCGGGCATCGTGCGGGCGAGCGGATCGCGCAGTGCCTTCCTGACGCTGCCGGCGCGCCTGTCGAGGGACCTGCCCGTCGTCCTGCGGTCGATCACCAACCTGACCAACGGCCGGCTCTGGATCGGTCCGCCCGCCGTCGAACTGCTGAACCGACCTGCCGCGCCGCGGGGTCAGTCGAGCGTGAAGCCGATCTTGATCGTGACCTGCCAGTGCGCGACGCGGCCGCCGTCGATCTGTCCGCGCGTTTCCACGACCTCGAACCAGCGCATGTTGCGGATCGACTCGCCGGCCTTGGCGATGGCGTTCTGGATCGCCTTGTCGCTGCTCTCCGGGGACGAACCGGTGATCTCGATCTTCTTGTAGACGTGATCGGCCATCGCCCCAGCGTCGGCTGTCTCGGCGCGGCTATCAATACGCCTCACGTCGGATCACTCGCCGCCCGTAGGAACTTCAGTGCGACCAGGCAAGGCTGGTCGGAAAGAAGTGAAGAATGCGATGACTTCATGAATCTCTGTTCGTCGTCCAGCGGGTGCCCAGACATCCCGAAGTGACAGCTGTCCGACCAGGGGGTCAGCCCGCCCCGGTCGGTAGCGAGCTTTTCGCCGGTGCCGGCAAAAGGTCTCGGCTATGCGTAGGCGCGCGAGCGTGTGGGCCGTGAGCCAAGCAGCCACGAAGCTCACGATGTTCCCGGGTGCCCAAGGCTCGGTGCTGCCTGAAGGCAACAGCGACCCCACCGCCAAGTGTGAGGGGGGGATCGCACCCGGCGGGGTCTTCGACCATGGCACGCACGAAGAGGACGGCCCAGAAGCTCCGGAGGCCCTCGTTCTTCGTCGGGTCAGATTCCGGAGCCTCGGAGATCGGGTGATCCCACTCCGACGCACAGCGTGCACGCGGGCGCGCGCGCTGTCGGCTCGGAACAAGCGTCCGCACCGAGGAAGGCCGTCCGCGAGAGCAGACCACAGCGCCGGCCGACGAGGACGAGGGGGTCGGAGGGCCGCATACGAGCGACGACGCCGGGGAGCGGGTAGCGCCGGACCCGGCCGAGCAAAGGCGGGCCGTGTTGATGTGAACTCCAGGAGGGCCCCATGTCCGACGCATAGACGTCGAGCAGCATGTCACCGCAACTGCTGAGGGTAGTGGAACGAGCGCGAAGGGAACCCGAGAGACGGTTCCACTCACTGGCGCACCTGCTGGATGTGTCGGCCTTGACGCGGGCCGACGGCCGGATCCGAAAGGACGGTGCGGTGGGTGTGGATGGAGTCACCAAGGAGCGATACGGGCGGGTCCTCGAGGGCAACCTCGTCGACCTGCATGAGCGGCTGAAGTCGAAGCAATATCGGCATCAGGCGATCCGGCGCGTCCCCAGTCCCTGAGAAGCCGGCCCAAGGCGAAGGACAAGACCAGGCCGATCGGGATCTCGGCGTTCGAGGACAAGCTGGTTCAGGACGCCATTCGCGAGGTGCTGGAGTCGATATACGAGCAGGATTTCTTGGATTGTAGCTACGGCTTCCGGCCCGGGCGGAGTCCCCATAACGCAATGCCAGTGCGCGCGACGGACAACTCGACATCGGTTCTGCGCCTGCCCGTCACTGGGTGCGACAACGATCCGGTGCCGCTCTTCTCGCCGGCAACCGCGATGCACCTCCGCCGGGTGTGGATCTCGTATTGAGCGAAGCCGCTCTTTTCATGCCGCGAGCGCTCGGACGGCGGTCCGCTGCGTAGCGAAGAACCGCGACATGGCAGCGTCCCATTGGTGGCTGAGCGCGAGCGCGCGGAGCTTGATCACGTGGTCGCCGGTATCCTGCTTCCAGCGCGATCCGGCGCGCTTCATGCGCACGCCGATGAGGCTCTTGCAGGTTGCCTCGACGGTTCCGCTGCCGATCGGCAGCCCTTTGGCGCGGGCGCCGGCGTAGTTCATGCGGTGCGCATGATTCGTGAGGTAGGTGATGGCCTCGTGGATGGGGCCGTGCTTGACCACGCTGCCGTCGACCGGGTCGCACCAGTGCGGTTCGAGGTCGGCGAGAATCTGCGTGACGGCGTCCTTCCTGCGCTCGAGGAGCCGGCGCCAGCCAGCCACGACCGCTCGGCTTTCGGCGCCCTGGATCGCCTCGGCTGCCGCGGACAGCTTCTCGAGGACGTGCCAGAAGTCGACCATCAGATGGCGCGGACCTAAGAGGCTTTCCGGGAAGCTCGACTCGAGCAGGTTCCACATCTCGTGAGCCCCATCAGCGAGTAGCTGAAGTCGCAGCTCGGGCTGCTTCTCGCGCAGCCGGTAGACCACGTTCGCCATGGCGTTGCACACGTCCAAGGGGTCGATGCCAGGCATTTGTCCGAAGCGCATCGAGTAGAGCGCTCGGCCGTTGCCATCGTGCAACGTGACGGTGCCGCAGTACGCCATGTGGAAGACGCGCGTGATCTTCGGCGCGTTCCTCCTGGGCCGACCGGGCGGCCGCGGGATGGGCTCCTCCATCGGCACGCTCGCCGGGTCGAGCGATACCGAGATCGCGCGTGCCTCAGCCGGGATCTCGAGGCTGCTCACGATGGCGTCCTCGATGTTGACCTGGTGACGAAGGTACAGCGCCCCGAGCTCATGCGGCACGCGCTCAAAGCTCGCACGAGAGACCGCGTGCGCGTCCCGCTCCACCGCGCCGGTCAGCTCGGCGACCATGACCTCCGAGACCGCGTAGTCGATCGCCTCCCGGCCTGCCGCGCCACTTGCGGCGCGCGATGCGACCGCGGCGCACAGCGCCTCGATCGAACCCACCATGCTCTTGCACGCAGCCGGCACCGCGACGACGATCAGGTCTTCGACGGCGCCCCTCCCAGGACGCTTGGTTTGCATCCTGCATCCGATAGGGAGGGGCGTCGTTTTGTACAAGTTCTTTTTACACAAGATCTTGTGCTCGCTCCCCGCTCCCGCCGCGCCCCTTGGAGGCCGCGCCGCGCCTCACTCAATCCGAGAGCCACACCCTGAGGCGTGACCGTCCGACCTGGTCGAGATCACGTCGGACACAGGACTGACACCGCTTCGGACCGGGCGCGGGGAGCCGGTGGAGAAAGTCCGAATCCGGTGACGGATCCAAGCCACTCGCGCGCTTGCACGTCTGTGCGACTGCACGACACGCTCGAGCGCTCGGGTCTGGTCCCGGCGGAGAGCACCGGGGCGCACGGCGAAAGCTCGGGTTCGACCCCGACTCCGCCGAGATCGGCTCCACCGAAATCAGTCCCCAGGACCTACGCGACAGGAACACCATGGCCAGCGTTCTGCACCGCCCGGGACGGGTGAATCGGATCGCGGTGACGATCCTCGTGATGTCCGGTGCCGCGCTCGGGCAGCGAGCGCTCGAGCCGCTGCCCATCACGCCGCCCTGGGCACCGTTGGCGGCCACCGAGCGGAACCCGGCCGGGGAGTTGACCGCCCGCGGTCAAGCCTATGCCGCGAGGTTCCGTCCCGGAGTCGTCGCCTTCGCATCGGCGGGCGTCGATGGCGGGCGCAGCGCTGCGCTGGAGATCGAACTCGGCGAGATCCGGCGCGAGGACGGCACGCGCCTGTGTGGCGTCCCGGCGGGAATCGACCCGGTGGAGTCGGGCGATCGCGCGGAGTACGACCGCGGAAACGGCGTGCTCGAGCGGTTCGACGCGCGCGCGGAGGGGCTCGAGTGGTCGCTCGTGTTCGAGCAGCGGCCGCCGGGCTCAGGAGACCTGGTGGTCGAGGCCTCGCTCTGCACGGAGCTGCGATCGGACTTCGCAGCGGACGGTACGCTGCGGCTCCGCAACGACGACGGGAATGGCGTGACGATCGGCGGGGTGACCGGGGTCGATGCCCGGGGCGCGAGGGTCGACGGACACCTGCGGCTCGCCGAGCGAACGCTGCAGCTCGTGTTGCCCGGGACTTTCGTGGACGCGGCGAGCTACCCGCTGACGCTCGATCCGCTGATCGGCTCGGTCGTGGTGTCGTACAGCCCTGGATACCGATTGGGCGAGACTGACTGCGTCTACGATTCCATCTTGCGCCGGTATGCCTTGTCCTGGGTGCGCCCGGGCAGCCTGTTCACTGGCAACACCGAGCTCTGGAGCATATACTTGGATTCGAATGGTCAACCACTGGGCATGCCGGGACGGCTCGCTCAGTTCCCATATACCGTCACGCCGACCCTCCTGGCTCAGGCGATTCCGCCATCCATAAACAATACGATCGCCTTTGTATTCGGTGGCCGAAACGGCCTGTTCGTGTGGAATTCCGGTCAGGTCACGACATTGACGACGGTTCCGATACTCAAGCTCAGCGCCCGTCGCCAATCGAACTCGAGCGACATCGGTATCGCGTACGTGGCAGCAACCGCGGCGGGCACGCCGATCGGAGTGTACAGTACCTCGGTAACGCTGAGCTCCAGCACGGTGTTTCAGTATCCCCATAATGTGCTGTCTGCGAGCAGTGATGTCGGAGATGTCGCAATCAGCCGCATGAATGGACGAGCGTTGGTCGCGTGGAGTGAAGGAGGCTTGGGTTCCCGGGTAGAACTGGTCGAGGTGAACAACCGCGGGGTGCCCGTCTACGCGCCACTGATTCTCGATTTCTGGCCGTCCACATCCCGAGTTCACGGCGGCCTTTCCATGGACGGCGACGAATACGGTAGTTTCGTCGTATGGGAGCGCCTGCAGCCGAATTCTGCCAGCTTGGCCGATCTCTACGGTCGGCTCGTGTTCGCGGATCCTGGACACGCACCGGTGGTGTCTAGCGCGGTCATCCCGATCGCGACCGATCCGGCCGTGGACGAGTCGTCCGCGGACGTGGGGTGGCTCGGCTCGAAGTTCGCGGTCTTCTGGCGCCACGCCGGCTCTCCCTATCGAATCGAGGGTCGGGAGTTCGATGGGCGCTGCACACCTTGCGGTCTGCCCATCACCATCACGCACACGAGTACGACCGCGCTGGGTCTGGAGGCGCCACACATCGCGCCACAGCGTCGATCCGGAGTGAACTCGCATGATGCGCTGGTGCTCTTCAGCCAGTGGGGCCTTCTCACGACTGACTACGCGGTCCTGTCGACGCGCTTCTCGGCGTTCGGCGCGGGCGGTTCGATCGTGTCGGCCGGTGGACAGTGTGGATCGAGCCGGGCGGTTGGGACGATCGGGACGGACGGACCGTTCGCGATCGGCAATCACGACTTCCGCGTCACGCTGAGCGGATCGACCGGAAGCGCGGCACTCGCCCTGGTCGGCGTACCCGGTCTCGATATTCCGTGCGGTGCGTGTCTGATCACCCAGCCGGTGCTGGCCGGAGGCAGCTCGATCGCGTTCGGTGCCGCTTCGTACGTGTTCGAGGTGCCGTGTCTGCCGGCGATGCTCGGCTCTCGCCTGACGTTCCAGTGGCTGGTCAACGAGCCGTCCGTGACCACCAGCTGTGTTCCAGGCTGGGGTGCCACGCAGCAACTCCACGCCAGGCTCGGCTACTGATGGTCTGAGTCGGAAGCACGGCGCAGATCGTCACCGCCAACGCACCGGCAGGCTTCCAGGTCCCTGCCGTCGAGGCGGCCGGCGGGACGGTGATCCACTTTCCGAGCGTTCGATTCCAGCACGGCGCAGCGCAGCCGGTGCTCGGCGCGGGGCTGGCGGTGCCGAGGTACCTGCCATCGATATCCTCCACCACCGCGGGAGCGGGCCAGGTGTTCCGGGCCACGACGTACGCCGAGCCGGGCGGCAGCACGCACCTCCTCCGCGATCTGCCGGCGCCGCCGACCCAGCTCCGTTTCGGCGGCCTGTGGATCGGTCAGGGCAGTCTGGTGCTCGATTCGGGCATCGTGCCGGCGAGCGGATCGCGCAGTGCCTTCCTGACGCTGCCGGCGCGCCTGTCGAGGGACCTGCCCGTCGTCCCGCAGTCGATCACCACCCTGACCAACGGCCAGTTCGGGATCGGTCCGCCCGCCGTCGAAATGCTGAACCGACCTGCCGCGCCGCGGGGTCAGTCGAGCGTGAAGCCGATCTTGATCGTCACCTGCCAGTGCGCGATGCCGCCGCCGTCGATCTGTCCGCGCGTTTCCACGACCTCGAACCAGCGCATGTTGCGGATCGACTCGCCGGCCTTGGCGATGGCGTTCTGGATCGCCTTGTCGCTGCTCTCCGGGGACGAACCGGTGATCTCGATCTTCTTGTAGACGTGATCGGCCATCGCCCGAGCGTCGGTCGTCCCGGCGCAGTTATCAACACCCGTCACGTCGGATCGCACGCCGCCCGCAGGAGGGACAATTGGGAGTCCGACGCCCTGCTCGTGGAGCGAGCGCCCCGTCCCGGGCAGACGCCGGGAGTCAGATCGGGCAGATTCCACCGCTCGGGAGCGCTCCCGAGGGTTCCAGGCAGACCCCGAGCGCAGCGCGGCGCATCGAGGATTCACTCGGCCCACAGGTCTGGGCGATGGGGCGGTGCTCGCGGCGGCGCCGTCGCCGCGGCGATCTGGCACAGCTCGGCACACCGCCCGGTGGCTGCCGGCCCGCTCACGGTCATGGTCTGCACCCCGGCAGCGGCTGCGAACCGAGGCTCGATCGGGATCCCCTGCTCGCTGCGCTCGTCGACGCCGACCGCGGCCGGTGAGCGTCAACGCAGGCGGGACGTCAGCGCCTCGACCGCCCCCGGATCGTCCCAGAGCTCGCCCGGCAGGGCGGCGAGCTCGCGGGCCGTCGTGCGCATGCGTGCGCCGGTGAGCGCGTCGACGTCGGCGGCGTCGGCGTAGGCGCGCAGCGCGACCAGCGCGCTGGCGGCGGCGTCGCGAGCCGCGGGCTCGTCGCCGGCGAGCCGGGCCAGTGCTGCGCACACGGAGGCCATCCGGGCGTGGCGACCGGCGGTCACCGGTGGCTGCTCGAGGACGGACTGGAGCATGCTCCGGGCCGTGCGGAGCCGCTCGATGGCCCGCGATCGTGTCGCCGGGTCGCGGCCCTCGTCGCGCGCGATCACCTCGAGCAGCGCGGCGAGGTCGGTGCACGCGCGCGACGACTGCATCGATCGCTCCCGCCGCTGTGGCTCGAAGCCAGACAGGCGGTCGACGATCTCGCGCGCGAGCGCGGCGCCATTCGCGCCGTCGTCGGCGCGGGTCTCGGCGAGCATCGCCGCGGTCGCGAGCACGTCGAACTCGTAGCGCGGCTGCCGCGGATTGGCGTCGGCGAGTGCCACCCGGTCGTCGAGCGCGGCGGCGAGCCGGTCGCAGGCCGCCTCGTGCTGAGCTTGCTCCAGCAGGCGGATCGCCGTGTTGTGGAGCAGTCTGCTGCGGTCGCGTCGCGCCGACGCCGACTCGGGCTGCATCGCACAGACCTCGCGCGCCTCGGCGAGCGCGCGCTCGAACATGTGGTCCGACTGGTCCGATTCGCCGAGGATCGCGAGGCAGACCGCGGTGTTCTCGAGCGCGTTGCCGAACAGCCGGCGGACCTCGATGCTGCGCGAGTCGGCGGCGATCGGCTCGAGGGTGCCGACCGCGTCGCGGTAGTGCTGGAGCGCCTCGTGGCTGGTCGGCGAGAAGTTCCGACTGCAGGCAGGGCTTTGGTTGTGGCCCCGGCCGCGATGGAGTCCGTGAACACGCGACCGGCCGCGGGCGGGGGCCTGGACGGTCGGGATCGCGGGCAGGAGAGGGAGAACCCCGTGCCAGGGCGGAAGATCCTCGGGTCGAGAGTTCATTCCCGCGGGAGCCGGATACTGCCCCGATCCACACACGAGAGCACCGGGATCGCGCGCGCGGGCCGCACTCCCCGTCGGCCCCGGCTGGTTCACAGAGATCCGCGACGCCATCGTCGCCGCGAGTCCGGAAACGTGATCGAAGTCACGTCCGGCAAGTACGCTGCGCTGACGCTCGACGGCGGCGGCGGGCTCGGCACCGCGCGGCTGCGCGGCCGGTAGGCCCCGACCACCGGAATCCGAGCCTGCCCGAGTGTGGATCGGCGCCGGGTGCCGCTGTGCTGGTCGTGACTCTCGAGACTGACCGGCAACGCGACCAGGGAGTACGACGGTGCGCGACCGCATGATGGTCGGTGGCGGCGAGGACCAGCCTGGAGGTGGACTGGTCCCGAACCATGTGTTGTGGGGATGGGATGGCCGCACCCGGAGCCGGCCGGGCAATGCGCTGCCGATCCTGCCGGCACTCCGTACCAGCCCCCGCCAGCTCGCTGCGCACCGGGTCGAATTCCCGCCCGTCCACCCCCGGTGACCAGCCACCGTGCGAGCCGTTGCCGAACCCACTCCTCTCCGACCGCACGGGACGCGGCTTGCTCTCCGTGTCCCGCACGCCATCCCGATTCCGCACCCCGGCGACCCAGAGTGCTACGCATGACCCGTTCCCTGTTCCTCCTCCCGTTGGCTCTGGCCGGCGCCGTCCAGGCCCAGCTCACACTGACGCCTCTGACCGGACGCCTCGGCGAAGGCCTGCAGGCGCCGTTCGGCTTCTTCGACCCCCAGCGGGGTCGGGTGACGCTCGTGGGCGGGCACGGCCTCTTCGGTCCGGTTCCGCGCCAGCTCCTGCAGTACGAGGGCCTGGACGGGGTGGAGCTGACGACCCCGTCGCCGTTCCCGCTGCGGGCCTACGGGGCCACCGCGGTCGACGCAACCGGCACCGTGGTGCTGTTCGGCGGGCTCAACAGCGACAGCTCGCGCTCCGACGAGACCTGGCGCTGGGATCCGACGCTGCCCGGCGCGGTGCTGATCTCCGGCCTCACCACGCGCCCCACACCGCGGTCGCACACCGCCATGGCGATGGACCACCGCTCGGGGGCCGTGGTGCTGTTCGGGGGCGCCGACGCGGCTGGCGATCTCGGCGACACCTGGCTTTGGCGCAACGGCAGTTGGACCCAGGTGTCGCCGGCCACCAGCCCCACACCGCGCAGCGGCCACGCCATGGCGTTCGACCCGACCTTCGGACGCGTGGTGCTGTTCGGCGGCACGAGCCAATCGACGCGCCTGTCCGACACGTGGACCTTCGACGGCAGCAACTGGATGACGTTGCCCGGTACCGGTCCGAGTGCGCGCAGCGGGCACGTCATGGCGCTCGACGAGGCGCGCGGCGAAGTCGTGCTCGTGGGCGGTGACATCGGCGGCAGCATGGACTCTGGCGAAACCTGGGTCCTGCGGCCGGGCGGCTGGCAGCAGCGCGCGGGGGTCCTGCCGGGCGTCGTGACCGGGACGAACGGCACGCTGGTCTTCGATGCGCGGCGCCAGCAGCTCGTGCACACCGGCGGCAGGCACAACACGGTCCTCGGCTGGTCTTCGAACAATGGCACACGCACCTGGGATGGCACCGCGTGGGCGCCGCTCGGAAGCACCGGCCAGGGGGTCGTACCGGATCCGTACCCGTCGATACGCTCGGAGGGCATGGCGGCGTTCGACCAAGGTCGGGGACGCATCGTGATGTTCGGCGGCACGCTCTATCCGACGACCGTGGTGGCCGAGACCTGGGAATTCGGCGATGGCGTGTGGGCCCAGCGCACACCACCGCAATCGCCGAGCGCCCGGCGCTTTGGCGCGATGGCGTGGGGCGCGGGCGCGAGCTGGCTGTTCGGTGGCGAGAACGCGCTGGGAACCGTGGCCAACAATGACCTGTGGCGCTGGGACGGAATGCGCTGGACGATCGCCCCGACCGCGGGCACGCGCCCTCCGGCGCGCACGTTCGCCAACATGGTGTTCGATCCGCTGCGCAACCGCCTGGTGCTCTACGGCGGCCTCGACCAAGGCAGCAACTCGCTCACGGACGCTTGGGAATACGACGTCGCTGCCGGCGCGTGGGCGCCCGCCTCAGGGACGCCGCCCTCCGCGCGTTTCGCGCCCGCGATGTGCTGGGACGCCGCCCGCGCGATCGTGCTGCTCCACGGTGGCCAGCTCCCGGGTACGACCGTGAGTCGCGAGACCTGGGCCTACGACGGACGTCAGTGGACGCTGCGCAACAACACGGGCCCAGCGCTGTACCAGCACTCCATGGCCTTCGACGCGGCGCGCAACCGCGTGGTCGTGGCGGGTGGCTTCCAGCACTTGCAGGAGACTTGGGAGTTCGACGGGCGGACCTGGCAGCCGTTCGGCAACGGTCCGATCCTCGCACCCATCCTCGTCTACGACGGCGAGCGCGGGCAGTGCGTCGCGCTGAGCCTGTTGGCAGGGATCGGGCCCCCGGCGAGTTGGAACGGCAGCGCCTGGTCCACGATCGCGCCGGCTCTCTCGCTCGGAGCGCGCGCCAGCCACAGCCTCACCCCCGACCCGCTGCGTCGCGTCGACGTGCTCGTGGGCGGAATCGACGGCGGCGTCACGACCGGTGATTGGTGGGACCGGAACGGCCAGGACTGGCGCCGCACTTTGCCGCGACACCGCCTGCCTGCCCGGCAGGACCACGCCGCTTGCTGGCTGCCGGTGGAGAACAAGGTTCTCGTGTTCGGCGGTCGCAGCGCGGGCAACGTCCGACTCGGCGACACGTGGCTCCTCGACGCGGCGAACCGGGACTGGATCCCGATCGCCGGCACGGGACCGTCGCCGCGCTCGGGGCACGCGATGTGCCTGGAGGAAGCAACCGGGAGCGCCGTGCTCTTCGGCGGCGACGACGGCGCCGCCCAGAACGACACCTGGGCATTCACGCGTGCCACCGGCTGGTCGTCGGTGTCGGCGTTCGTGAGGCCGCCCGCCCGCACCGCTCATGCAATGGCGTGGTATCCGCCCACCGGCAAGCTGATCGTGTTCGGCGGCTCGGGTAGCGGTGGGCTGATGAACGACACGTGGCAGTTCACTTCGGCCGGCGCGGGCTGGTCCCAGGTCACGACGGCGCACGCTCCCCCCGCGCGCCAGGGTCACGTCCTGGTGTACGACCCGCTGCGCGCGCGCCTGGTCCTGCACGGCGGCTTCGGGTCCGGGCTCGTGACCCTCGACGACGTGTGGGAGTACGACGGCAGCGACTGGATCCAGCGCACGCCGGAGACCGCGTCGCCGTCGCTCGTGAACCACGCCGCTGTCTTCGACGCGGCGCGCGGCCGCGTGCTGTTCTCGAGCGGCGCGCCACTCTCTGGCCTGTGGTCGAACGTCGATCCGGCCGGAGTCGGTGACCCGGTGGCGCCGCTGCCGCTCACGTACCGGACGCAGCCGGTGGTCGGCAACGTGTTCCGCCTGGGGTTCCCCGTGAACGGCGTCGGCGTCCTGTATCTCGCGGCCGGACCCGCCACGACGCCGCTCTTCGTCCTGCCGCCGCCGCTCGCGTGCCGCAACCTGCAGATGTTCGTCGCCTTGTCGCTCTACTTGGTGACGACCGGATCCGAAGTCAGCCTGGCGATTCCCGGCGATCCATCGCTGGTCGGTGCGCAGTTCGCGTTCCAGGCGCTGACGCGCGGCAATGCCAGTTGTCTCACCGCCACGGATGCGTTGAACGCTGTGCTGCTCGCACGCTGATCGCCGCACGGCTGCCACGCGGCCAAGACGCCCGCGCCATGCCAGCCGCCGGCGCCCGACCGGCCGCAGGCGGACCATCACTGCGCCGTGCCCCCGAGTTGCACGGCTTCGCGAGAACTCGGTGCAGTTCCGCCGGTGCTTGCTGGTCGGCGCCGACGTCACGGTCCCCTGGTCCGATGCGATCGGCGGTCTCGCGGCTCTCGACTCCCGCATCGTCCTTGACGGCTGCAGTGTCGTCGACGGACGACAGCTGACCGACGTCACGTTAGCGCCGGCAATCACCAACTCTGCCAACACCATCGAGACCAGGCGGTCGCGGGTGATCCGCGTCGGCTGCGTCGCCGTCGCCGGCCCGGGGACGCCGTACCTGGACGCCTTCGGCCAGTTGCAAGGCGGCATCGACGCTCGCGTGGCCGTCCTCCGCATTCAGGTCCCTGGCTCGGACGGCGACGTCGCATGCGCCGGCAGCGGGGGTGTGCTCACCCAGACCTACGATGGATCGGCGGCTGACCTCGTCGTCTTCGCAGTCGGACTTCTGCGCCAGCCGGTCCCCGCCAACGTCGATGCGCCGTGGCTCGATCCGATCCGCACCGTCGTCCTCGGCACCGCCAGCGTGCCCTACAGCCTCCGGCAGCTACCGTTGGTCGGGGCGCGGCTGTCGCGCGGCGTCTTCTCCGGGCTAGCGATCGTGCAGCAGGTCGCGGTGCTGCGCAGCGGCGCGCTGCGGTGGTCGACGCCCGCTGCCCGTGGGAAGCACAGAGGCGAATTCGGCCCGACAGGTGTCGAGCGCACTCCGCTCGTCTTCCAACTGCAGACCGTCGCCGTCGTCGCGCAGGAGACCCCGGTCACGATTCAGCGCGAGCACCCGGCGTACGATGCGCGCCGTGAGGCAGCGCCCGGCGCGGGCCGCCGCCCACCCGAGCGAGCGTGGCCGCCGCTCCCGTCCCGTTCGCCGCTCGAGCCCATGCGCCCGGTATCCCGGACGATCCCTGCACGCGCGCCTTCCCGTTCCACTCCGCCGTCGCGACGGCCCAGGAGGGTGGCGGCGACCCGCAGCAGGTGTCGATCCAGGAGCTGCTCCGTCGGATCGACGCACAGGATGCCCGCATCGAGGAACTCGAGCAGCAGGGCGAACGCGACACGACGATTCAGTCGTAGGGGAGCGACTTCGAGGTCGTCGGCGATGGGGGCTACCTGGACCGTTCGACCGATCCCGAGAACTCGCCGCTCTCGCTGCGGGTCAACGGCCGGATGCAGTTCTGCTGCACCGGCCTCGCTCGCGACCGGCGGATCTTGGAGAGCCTGGGCACCGCCGGCATCTGGGCGGTCGGCGAGCCCGTCGAGGACTTCCGCTACCGGGTGATGAAGGCGAACGGCATCGCCACGTCGGATCTCCAGCCATCGGACGTCGACGACAAGCTCGTCTGGTCCGGAACGCTGTGGTGGAATTCCGTCGGCGACGACGGCAGGGGCCACGCCGACCTCGAGGGGAAGGACGAACTCGCGGTCCGCGTCGGCACGAGCTACACGTTCGCCCAGGAGTCCGGGCGCGACGAGAGCGACGAGCCGAAGGGCGAGTCCCGCTTCTTCCGGCTGAGCGACGGCACGCGGCTCATCGCGCTCGGAGTGGACGGCCACGACGTCCGTGTGCTCGCGGTCGACGCGGCACGGAAGCTCGCGGGATTCCAGACCTCCTGACCTACCCGGTCGAGGGATGACCGTCAGCAGCCGGTTGAGGAAGGTGTCGGCAGAGCCGTAAATCGTTTTGAGGTCACGAGTCGTGGCGATCTGAGGGTCGGCGCTGTGGACGCGCGGTCGCGGGTGGCGGCGCGCGGATGGGGGCGAACCCAAACCTGTCCGGTTTTCTGGGCGGGTAGGCGAGGATGTGGCATGGCTTCCACGGCGGGGCAGGTCGCGCTCTTCTCCGCGGAGGAGATGTCGGGCTTGGCGGAGGGGTGGTCGCGATCAACGACCGCTGCCGGATCGAGACCAGGGACGGCCACCGCGTGGTGTCGGTCAGCGGGCTGACGCTGGCGCACTACGCAGTGGGCGATCGCATGGCGGAGGCGTATGCGATGGTCAGCCTGGTGGAGCAGGGTTGGTCGTCACAGATCGAGGTTGCGGCGGCGTTCGGCGTCGATGTGCGGACCGTGCGGCGCAACCAGCGTCGTTTCGAGTCCGGTGGTCTGGTCGCGCTGGGCCGGAGCGCGGGCTATCCGAAGGGTGTGCCGCGGCTGCCGCGGTCGCGCGGGGAACAGGTGAGTCGCTGGAAGGCGGAAGGCTTGTCGAATCGTGAGATCGCGAGTCGCCTCGGCGTGAGTGAGATGGCGGCGCGCAAACAGTTGAAGCGGCTCGGATGGCGGCCGGCGCAGAGCCAGCAGGAGTTGTTCGCCGGGGGGTGCGAGGATGCGAACCCAAACCTGTCCGGGGCGGAGTGCACAACGACGTCCAGCGCAGGATGCGAGGCCGAGCGGCCCGCTGCGAGTTCGGCGCCCGATGCGAACCCAAACCTGTCCGGGACGGAGCCGGGAGACCAGGAACTGCTGCCCGTCTCGCTCGACCACGACCCCGGGGATCGCACGGTCGATCGAGTCCTGGCGTGCCTCGGTCTGCTCGACGATGCGGCACCGCTGTTTGGTACGGCGACGCAGGTGCCGGGCGCCGGGTGGTTGCTCGCGATCCCCGCACTGGTTGCGAGCGAAGTGTTCTCGATCGCGCAGAAGATTTACGGCAGCATCGGACCGGCGTTCTACGGAATGCGCACGACGCTGCTGACGTTGCTCGCGATGGCCCTGCTCCGCATCAAGCGGCCGGAGGGCTTGAAGGAGCATTCGCCGGGTGCTCTCGGTCGATTGTTGGGGTTGGATCGTGCGCCCGAGGTCAAGACTTTGCGACGGAAGCTCGCGCGTCTTGCCGCTGCCGGCCGCGCCGCCGAGTTCGGGCAGGAGCTGGCACGACATCGCGTGCGGACGCGTGGTCACGCCACTGGCTTTCTCTACGTAGACGGACACGTACGCGCGTACCACGGCAAATACCACCTGCCGAAGGCGCACCTTGCGCGGATGCGGTTGGCGATGCCCGCCACGACCGACTACTGGATCAACGACGCCGAGGGAGAGCCGCTGTTCGTGGTCACGGCCGAGGGCGAACGAGGGGCTCGTACAGGTCCTGCCGGGCATCCTCGACGAGGTCCGCGCACTGATCGGTGACCGCCGAGTGACGGTGGTCTTCGACCGTGGCGGCTGGAGCCCGAAGCTGTTTGCACGTCTGGTCGCCAGCGGTTTCGACATCCTCACCTACCGCAAGGGCAAGTGCCGTCAATTGCCGACTTCATGTTTCACCATGCACGAAGCGACCGTCGATGGCCGGCAGCTTCGCTACTGCCTGGCCGAGACCGGGACCTACCTTGGCTACGGCCCGCCCCGCGCGCGCAGGCGACTGCATCTCCGCCAGGTCACGAGGCTGACCGACGAAGGCCATCAGACCGCGATCATCACCTCGCGACGTGATCTGTCTGCGGCGGAGATCGCGCACCGCATGTTCGAACGATGGCGTCAAGAGAACTTCTTCAAGTATCTGCGCGAGGAGTACGCTCTCGATGCGCTGATCGACTACGGCGCGGAGCCGGCCGACGCCTCGCGGGAGGTCCCCAACCCGCGGCGCAAGGAGCTGAATGCCGAGGTGCGCAGGGCCTACGCCGAGCTGGCCGTCCTCGCCGCCGAGCACGGCGCTGAGGCCTTCACGAATGTCGAGGGCGTGCGCCGCACAATGCGCGGCTTCAAAATCGCAAATGCGCCGCTCGCGCGACGCTTCCTGGCGGCGATCGAGAAGCTCGCAGCCCTCGAAGCGGCAGCGACGCGGTCCCCACGCGCGTCCCGGTGCAGCAGCTCACCGATGCAGAGATCGTGAAGCTCCGAGTCGAACGAAAGCACATCGTCGATCTCGTCAAGATGGTCGCTTACCAGGCCGAAGGCGACCTCGTGCGACTCGTCGCACCCCACTACCAGCGCGCCGAGCAGGAGGGACGCACTCTGATCCAATCGGCGTTGAGTTCCACTGGCGACATCGCCGTTGTCGGCGATGAGATCTGCGTGACCTCCAACCGCTCAGCTCACCACACCGCACCCACGCGCTGGTCGCGATCTGCGAAACACTGAGCGAGTCCGCCACCAGATTCCCGGGCTCGAGGCTGCGGCTGCGATTCGACGTCAAGCCGCCCCGGGACGCCTGTCTCGCCTTCCCCGGACCCCGCCCCAGCTCGGCCGATCCGGGCCTGTCACCGGACATTTCGGACCAGGGGTAGGTCAGGAGGTCTGGATTCCGCCTTCCGCCTGCACGGCGAAGCTCCTGCCGCTGGACCCACGGAATACGGCCGATGGGCGCAGCGCCCGCGGGCTTCCCGTTCTCGTCGCACGACGACTGGGGATACTACGTCGACGCTGGCCACATGGTCGTCCCCGAGAGGCCGGAGCCGGTCGTCCGGGTCTCCACCGTCCAGGGCGATCAGCGGGTCTCCTGGGAGTGCGCCGCCGGACTCGACCACGACGTGGACGGTAGGCACCAGAACAAGTTCACGTTCGACGTGACGGTCCTGGTCGGCTCCCCGACGAGCAAAAGCGGTTCGGTTACCGCAACGGATATGACGGCGTCGTGATCCGCTTCCAGTGGCAGGTCGCCTTCTGACGCCGCGCGGCCCTCACGGGCGCCGGATCGATCGCCCACGTTCCGGTCGCGGCGTCTCGACGAAGCGCTCGCGCAGCCAGGCGTCGAGGATCGCGAGCACGTCCTCGGCGATGGTCTGCTCGATGCCGTAGTACTCGCCCGGTGCGCCGGTCTCACACCGCTGGAACAGGTGGTTCAGACCGGCGAGCTCGCGCACCGTGAAGTCCGTGCAGGCCCCGCGCGATAGCGCGTCCTCACTCGCGGGCAGGTGGAGCGCCGGGTCGACGTGAACGTCGAGGCTCCCGAACAGCGCTAGCATGGGGCAGTGAACGCGCTCGAGGTCGGCGGTCGGGTCGTGTGCGACGAGGAACCGCATCCATGGCGAGTCGAAGCGCTGTCCGCGTGCGACGAGGTTCCGCACATCGCCGCCCAGTCGGCGCCGCGCGTCGTCGGAGAGCTCGTCCCAGGTTTCGCGTGCTGCGGCCGCGATGTCGCGTCGTGCGGACTCGAAGTCGGCCGCTCCGAGCACGGTCAGCCAGCGGCGCTGCAGGTCGACGAGGGTCGCGACGTCAGCGGTGTGGAATCCGTCCACCCGGGCCATCCGTCCGGCCTGGTGGACCGTCGCGAGCTCGCCGCGCGCCGCGATGCCGGCGAGGGACACGACGAACGCGACCTGGCCGCCTTCGGCTCCGGCCGCGACCATGGACGCCAGCATTCCGCCTTCGCTGTGACCGATCAGACCGGTCCGCTGCGCGTCCACGTCCGGTTGCTCGGCGAGCCAGACGAGCGCCGCGCTCGCGTCGCCGGCGAGGTCGACAGAGGTCGCCCCCGCCAGGTCGCCCGTCGACGCGCCGCAGCCGCGCTTGTCGTAGCGAAGCACCGCGAACCCGCAGCGCGTCAGACGATCGGCCAGCACGAGGAATGGACGATGGCCCCGGATCGTCGCGTCGCGCTGCTGGTAGCCCGAGCCCGAGATCAGCACTGCGGCCGGGTGCGGACCTGCCCGATCGGGCAGGGTCAGCGTGCCGGCGAGCGTGATGGTCGCGCCGTCGGCGAGCGTGCGCCCGATGGCGACGTCGAGCGATCGATATGGGGTCGGACCATGCGGATCTTGCGGCCGCTGCGGACGGCGCACCTCGCTTACCGCCTCCAGAACGATCGGGATCCGCCCCGCTCCCGGGAGCCAATGGCCCCGAAGCGCGCGCCGGGGCTCGGTTTCGAACGTCCCCGTGAATCGAGCTCCCATCCACGGCACGCGAAACCGGACCCGGTCGCCGGCGGACTCCAGCTCGTCGACGACGAGACCCGCCAGGCGCTCGCCGAGCAGTTCCAGCGTCGCGCTCCGTCCCGTGTCGGTCGTGGTGACGTGGAGCGCGACGTGGAGCTGGAAGCCGCTGAGTTCCGCCGTGCCCTGCCAGCTGCCCTCGAGCGGAGCTCGCACCGACTGCGCGGGCAGCGCGGCGCCGAGGAGCACCACGACGGCGGTGAGCTTCTGCATGACGGGAAACCGCGGTCGGACGAGGGAGCGCGGTCTGCGAACAGCATTCGCGCCGCGATCCGCTGTTGGGTGAGTCGAGGCGCCGGGCATCGTATCCCTTGCCGTCGGAACACGCAGCTCGCCGCCGCGTCCGGTGCGGCTTCGCGTGGCGACCGGCACCGGTCACGTCGAATCCCGCCGGGCGGGCACTCATGGTCCGGTGGGGGTTCCAGAATCTCTCAACCGACGTTGTGCCGCCGCGTACAGCCGAGCCCGAACCCTCCCCGCCGCGCCGGCGTCGACATCCGCCGGTGCAGACCGACCCTCCTCCGCGAAGACCGCCCGAGCCCCATCGATCAGGTTGACTGGCGAGCGAAGCGGGCCAGCGACGAACGGAAGATCCTCGCAGTTCGCTCGAGTTGCCGCGCACGGCTCGACCAGCATGCCGAGTGGGTCAGTTTTCGCTCGCCGCTTCCACCCAGCCTACCGACCCTAGGACGGTGATACACCTCACGCATCAGCGATCGACCACCCTCGCAGTCTCCACGGCAAGCCGGTCTGCCAGCTCGGCAGCCGGTCCGATCGTGTCGGCTCGCGCGGCCTCGAACGCCTTTCGGATCCGCTGGGCCTGCGCGAGTTCTCCCGAGGAGTGGAGCGACAGCGTCAGAAAACCCAGACAGCCGGGCGCGAACGGTCGGATTCGTGCCGTCACTCCGGCCACGCCGCGAACGCTTGATCGATATCCGAGTGAGCGATGCGGATCGTTGGACCGCTCGAGACGGAACGCTCTACCAACCAGACAGTCTCGAATCACCACATCATCTGGATACGGATGCATGACCACATCGAGTGCATTGTCGCTGGTGACCTCGAACGTGACCGGCCGGCTTCCGGGCAGCGCGAGCCAGACGTCTTGCTGATCCACCCAAACCACGAGCACGGCGCGCTCCCCGGAACTGATCCGATCTCGAGGACTCCGGGGACGGTCGTGACCAGCAGTTCGTCACGAACTCGCCGAAACGTCGCTGTCAGCGGCGCGGTGTCGAATTCGGATTCACGCAGGGCACGACGGGGCTCACTCTCGACCATGACGACTTTCCAATGGGATGGAGCATAGCGCGGAGCGACTGCCATCAATGTCGAAGCAAGCGTGCGTCACGGCATTCAGCGACCGCTTCTCCTGGCGGATCTGGAGAGGGCCCCGGGCGAGCGATCGTCCGGGGCTCTCGACGGGGGGAATTCGGTGTTGCGCCGGTGGAGCCAGAGCGCGGTGCGGTGCCCGGGGTGGGGCGAGTGGCGGGAATGCGGCCCGCAGGTCCATCCAGCCAGGTCAGGACCCTGACGATCCTGCGGGGAGCGGTGACGAACCCGCGAAGCGGGTCGCTGCATCCACAGCCGAACAGCCGCCGCAGGAGGCCGCAGCAATGCTGTCTGCGGCCAGGTGAGCAGCCGCCGGCGGGACTGGCATACAGGGCAGACCAGGATGTCAAGGCCGAAGCTGCGGGCGAGCAACTCACCGAGTGTTGCGCCGCCGCGAGTGAGACCTGCTCTTCTGCGGTGCCTTCGCAGGAATGGGCCGGCGTCTTTGCAGCGAGCGGGACGCGGGCGGCGACGGGTCACGGTCGGGCGGGGGAGGCACGACCCGATCGCGGTGCGAGGCGCTCGGCGAGAACGACCCGTGGTAGGTCGCCACGTCGCCCCGAGGTCGAGGCACCACCGCGGCGAGCCGTTCGCTGACGACCTCGGTTCGCTCGAGGATGGTCCCGTGGTGCCGCTGCAGCACCTGGTGGAGCACCCCGCGCTCGGGGCGGCGCCGTCGCCGCGGCGATCTGGCGCAGCTCGGCACACCGCCCGGTGGCTGCCGGCCCGCTCACGGTCATGGTCTGCACCCCGGCAGCGGCTGCGAACCGAGGCTCCATCGGAATCCCCTGCTCGCCGCGCTCGTCGACGTCGACCGCGGCCGGTGAGCGTCAACGCAGGCGGGACGTCAGCGCCTCGACCGCCCCCGGATCGTCCCAGAGCTCGCTCGGCAGGGCGGCGAGCTCGCGGGCCGTCGTGCGCATGCGTGCGCTGGTGAGCGCGTCGACGTCGGCGGCGTCGGCGTAGGCGCGCAGCGCGACCAGCGCGCTGGCAGCGGCGTCGCGAGCCGCGGGCTCGTCGCCGGCGAGCCGGGCCAGTGCTGCGCACACGGAGGCCATCCGGGCGTGGCGACCGGCGGTCACCGGTGGCTGCTCGAGGACGGACTGGAGCATGCTCCGGGCCGTGCGGAGCCGCTCGATGGCCCGCGATCGTGTCGCCGGGTCGCGGCCCTCGTCGCGCGATCACCCTCGAGCAGCGCGGCGAGGTCGGTGCACGCGCGCGACGACTGCATCGATCGCTCCCGCCGCTGTGGCTCGAAGCCAGACAGGCGGTCGACGATCTCGCGCGCGAGCGCGGCGCCATTCGCGCCGTCGTCGGCGCGGGTCTCGGCGAGCATCGCCGCGGTCGCGAGCACGTCGAACTCGTAGCGCGGCTGCCGCGGATTGGCGTCGGCGAGTGCCATCCGGTCGTCGAGCGCGGCGGCGAGCCGGTCGCAGGCCGCCTCGTGCTGAGCTTGCTCCAGCAGGCGGATCGCCGTGTTGTGGAGCAGTCTGCTGCGGTCGCGTCGCGCCGACGCCGACTCGGGCTGCATCGCACAGACCTCGCGCGCCTCGGCGAGCGCGCGCTCGAACATGTGGTCCGACTGGTCCGATTCGCCGAGGATCGCGAGGCAGACCGCGGTGTTCTCGAGCGCGTTGCCGAACAGCCGGCGGACCTCGATGCTGCGCGAGTCGGCGGCGATCGGCTCGAGGGTGCCGACCGCGTCGCGGTAATGCTGGAGCGCCTCGGCGACCGTGCCGTCACCGCGGGTCAGGTTGCCGAGATTGAAGCTGCAGCGCGCGAGCGCGAGCTCCTGCACGCCGGTCGGGTCGCCTCCCGACGCCGCGCACAGGCCCCGCAGGACGTCGCGGCTCCGCTCCAATGCGCGGCGCGCGGCGTCCTGGTCGCCACGCTGCCGCTCGACGGTGTAGAGGTTGTTGAGGGCGGTGGCGAGGTTCTGCGCGTAGGTCAGATTGGACGGGAACTCGCGCTGCAGCTGCTCGAGGACGTCGATTGCCTCGAGGATCCTGAGTCGCGCCTCGTCGGCGTGCGATTCGCGTTGCTCGAGCATCGCGCGGGCGAGGAGCTGCGCCGCGAGCCCGTTGCGATAGCCGCGGAACGGCCGTCGCCCGGCGGTCAGCTCGCGATAGACCGCGATCGAGGCGTCGAACGCCGCCGCCGCGGCGGCCTCGTCGTTGCGGATACGTTCCAGGCGCCCGAGCTCGGTCCAGGTGGCGGCCCGCGAGGCGGCGGCCCGCTCGCGCTGCTGCTCGTCCGTGTCGTCGCCGATCGCGTCGAGCTCCGCCAGCGCGTCGTGCGCCGTCGCGACCGCGTCGTCGATGCGGCCCTGGTCGCGCAGCGTCTGGGCGAGCGCGCGCAGGTCGCCGCTGAGCGCGAGCCGGGTGTGTGGATGGTCGAGTAGCGCGAGCGAGCTGCGCCGCGCAGCGACTGCGTCACGCGCCCGCTCCTCCGCCACGCCGACGTCGTCGCTGGCCATCGCGATGCGCGCCAGGGCCAGCAGGCCGCTGGCGAGCGTGCTGCGCGTGGTCGCCGACGGGTGCTCGGCATCGAGCTCCCGGAGCGACGCGATACCGCGCGACAGGTCCTCGGCGCTCTCGCCGACGCGCCCGAGCTCGAGCAGCAGCTCGCCCGACGCCACGCGGCCGCGCGCGACGTCGAGACGGACCCCGCGGTCGTCGCCCTCGCGGTCGAGCATCGCGCGGTAGAAGCCGAGCGAGCGCTCGAGCAGCGCCTCGCGCACGTCCTCGCTGCCGGGCACGTCGGAGAGCCGCTCGCGCGCGGTGATCATCAGCTCCTCGACGGCACTGCGCGCGGCGGCGAGATTCATCTCGGCGCGCGATAGCGCGCGCTCCTTGGCCTGCGCCTCGAGCTCGGCCTGCGTGCGCGCCTGCCGCTCGCGCTCGATGCTCTCCGACGTCCGGTGCACCTGCCAGCCGAGCAGCACCTGCGACACCAGCAGCAGCACGACGAACGCCGACACCAGCGGATTGCGGCGGGCCCAAAGCCCGGCGCGCAGCAGCGGGCCGGTCGGTCGCGCGAGGATCGGCTGCAGCTCGCGCAATCGGCGCAGGTCCTCGGCGAAGTCGAGCGCGGTCGCGTAGCGGCGTTCCGGCTCCTTGCGGAGTGCGGTCTCGAGCACCACCTCGAGGTCTCTCGGCGCGGTCCGGTCGATCCGCCGCAGGCGGGGCGCCGGCTCGTGCAGGACCTTCAGGTACAGCGCGTCGCGCGTCTCGGCGTGGAACGGCGGCGCCAGCGTCAGGCACTCGAACAACGTCGCGCCGAGCGCATGGATGTCGGTGGACCGGTCGATGCGCCGTCCGCGCGGCTCGATCTGCTCCGGCGCCATGTACGACGGCGTGCCGATCGGCTGGCCGGTGAGCGTCAGCGACGACTCGGCCTCCGACGCGTCGCGCACGAGTCCGAAGTCGAGCACGACCGGATCACCCTCGGGGGTGACCATCAGATTGCCGGGCTTGATGTCGCGGTGCACGAGCCCCGCCTCGTGCGCGACGTGCAATGCGCGCGCGACCGCTTCGATGTAGCGCAGGATCGTCTCGAGCCGGCGGCGCGAGCCGATGCGACCGGTCGGCGTGTGCGTCGCCGTCGACGTCTCACCGCTGCTCGGCCGGGCCGGCAGCTCCAGCGGGGTGCCGGCGTGGCGGGCTTCCGCGAGATGGTCGGCCAGCGTGCGCCCGGGCACGTTGCGCATCGCGAGGAACGGCGTGCCTTCGACCTCGCCGACGTCGTAGACCGGGCACAGGGCCGGGTGGTCGACGCGGAGCGCGGCCTGCGCCTCGCGGCGGAAGCGCTCGCGCGCCTCGGCCGAGAACAGCCCGCGCTGGCGGATCATCTTCAGCGCGACGATCCGCTCGACGCCGCCCTTGCTCTGGCGGGCGAGCCACACGACGCCCATTCCGCCACTGCCGAGCGGGTGCAGTAGCTCGTAGTCGCCGAACCGCACCGGCGTGGACTCGCCGAGCGCGCTGCTGGTCGCGAGCCGCTGCCACAGCTCGAACCGGGCGTGCAGCGTGGCGGCGAGCTCCGGTCGCGACGCGCACAGCCCGTCGAGCGCCGCGAGCTGCTCGTCCGCCGTCGGCAGCTCGACGACCGGCGCCAGCAACTCCTCGACCTCGTCGGGGGCGTCGGCCGACGGCGGGGCGGGGTCGGGGGCATCCATGCCGGTCATCTCGGTCCGCGCGGTCGGACCCGCGGGGTCAGGAGCCGCCGCGCGCGCCGCTCTCGATCGCGTCGAACATCGTGCGCGCGCGGTAGCGGTGGTCGGTGCCGACCCGCTCCTGCAGGTTCACTTCCAGCCAGGTGGTCGCCGGTCCGCGCGCCTCCACGACGATGCGCGCCTGGCCGGTGACGAACGTCGTGCGGTCGCCCTCGATCGTCTGCTCGGACACGTCCCCGCGCTGCTGCAGCACGGAGCGGGTCGAGTTCAGCACGGCGGCCGCCGGCAGGTCGAGCTCGCGCGCGACCTGCACCATCTCCGAGCTCATGCCGGCCGGCGCGACCGACACACAGGCGGGGGCCAGCAGCAGCAGGACGCCGGCCGTAGCCAAGGAGAGTCTCCCGAGCACGCTCATGGGCCGCAGCGTAGCACGCCGGCGGGCGGCCTCCCACCGCGGCGCGCGGGCGAACGCCGACCTGGGGACGCGGTGGCTCGCGCGGCACAATGGCGCGCGTGACCACCCCGGATTCCGCATCGCGCGTCTCGCTCGGCGGCCTCGACATCGGCGGCACCAAGATCGGCGTCAGCGTCGGCGACCTCGACGGCCGCGTGCTCGCCGCCGACCGCCTGCCGTCGGCCCGCGACCGCGCGCCCGAGGAGCTGCTGGCGGCGGCGCTCGCGCGCCTGCGTGAGCTGTGCGCGGCCGCCGGCCTGCCGCCGCCCGCGGCGCTCGGCGCGGCGTGCCCCGGGCCGCTCAGCTACGCGGAGGGGCGACTGCTCGAGGTGCCGAACATGCCGCGGTGGCAGGGCTTCCGGATCGGCGCGTGGCTCGACGCGCACGGGCCCGGCATCGCGACCTTCATGAACGACGCGAATGCCAGCGTGCTGGCCGAGGCGCTGTGGGGTGCGGCGCGCGGCGTGGGGTCGGCGGTGTTCCTGACGATGAGCACCGGCATGGGCGCCGGCCTGTGGCTCGACGGCCGCGTCTACGAGGGGCCGCTCGCGCTGGCCGGCGAGATCGGCCACCTGCAGCTGCGCGACGAGGGTCCGGTCGGCTTCGGCAGGCGCGGCAGCGTCGAGGGCTACGGCAGCGGGCCCGGCATGGTGCAGGTGGCGCGCGCGGAGCGGCTGATCTGCGAGCAGGTCGGGCGGCCGACGCGGCTCGGCGCCGGCGGCGAGGAGATCACCCCGGAGCGGATCTGCGCGCTGGCGCGCGAGGGCGATCCGGCCGCCGTCGCGACGGTCGACCGCTGCGGCGCCGAGATCGGGCGCCTGTGCGCGATGCTGGTCGACCTGCTGAACCCGGACCGGCTGATCCTGGGGACGATCGGTACGGCCTATCCCGATCTTTGGCTTCCTCGACTTCGCCGAGCCGTCGACGCCGAGGCGATCCCCGCCGCCGCAGCTCACGTCCAGATCGTGACTTCCGGCCTCCGGGAGCGGGGCGACCAGACCGCACTTGCGGTCGCCCGTCGCGCCTGGGCGGCGGGGAGGGCTTCCGACCCGGGCATTCGTCGCTAGACTTCGCCCGCCCTGCTCCCCTCTCGAGCCGCTCCCGCGGGCCCTCCTCCGGCCGCGCGGTCTCCTCGAACCATGTTGTTTCGCTCCGTTCTCGTCGCGGCCACGCTCGCCTGTGCGCTGACTCCGATGCTCAGCGCCCAGGGGCTGCCCGCGGTCCCGGTCCCGCGTGAGAACCCGATCACGGCCGAGAAGGCCGTCCTCGGCAAGATCCTGTTCTGGGACGAGCAGCTGTCGGCCGACGACACGATGGCCTGCGGCACCTGCCACCAGCCGGCCGCCGGCGGTGGCGATCCGGTGGTCGGGATGCACCCGGGCTTCGACGGCCGGTTCGGCACCGCCGACGACGTGCGCGGCTCGCGCGGCGTCGTCAACCGCGATGCGCAGCGCGCCTACGCCCCCGAGCCGATGTTCGGCCTCGATCGCCAGGCGACGCGCCGCGTCGCGCCGTCGGCGTTCACGAGCCAGTGGGCGACCGAGCAGTTCTGGGACGGGCGCGCCGGCGACACCTTCATCGATCCGCAGAGCGGCCAGCCGGCGATCCCGACCGGCGGATCGCTGGAGTCGCAGGCGGTCGGACCGCTGTTCAGCTCGGCGGAGATGGCCCACGTCGGGCGTAGCTGGAGCGAGCTGATCGGCAAGCTGACGATCGCCCGCCCGCTCGCGCTCGCCACGAACCTGCCGGCGGACGTGTCGCAGGCGCTCGCCGCGCACCCGACCTACCCCGACCTGTTCCGCGCGGCGTTCGGCGATCCGGCGATCACCGCGGTGCGCGTCGCGTTCGCGATCGCGACCTACGAGCGCACGCTGGTGCCCGACCAGACGCCCTGGGACCTGTACATCGCCGGCAACACCAATGCGCTGACCGCGCAGCAGGTGCTCGGGCTGCAGGTGTTCGACATGCAGGGCTGCTCGCTCTGCCACACGCCGCCGTTCTTCGCCGACCACATCTACCACAACATCGGGGTGCGGCCGTCGATCGAGGACGAGGGGCGCAAGGAGGTCACCGGATTGCCGGACGACCTCGGTGCCTTCCGCACGCCGAGCCTGCGCGGTATCGCATTGAAGCCGGCGTTCATGCACAACGGCCGCTTCACGACGCTGACCGAGGTCGTCGACTTCTATGGCGGGCGGCTGCCGAACTTCCCCGACAACCTCGACCCGATCTACATCGGCATGACCGTGCCGTTGTGGGCGGTCGTGCCGCTCGTCGACTTCCTGGAGAACGCGCTCGTCGACCCGCGCATGGCGCAGGAGCTGCCGCCGTTCGATCGGCCGACGCTCCGCTCGGAGCGCGCGCCGAACCTGGTGTATGCGGCCGGCACCGCCGGCTCGAGCACGACGCCGCCACGCCTGCTCGCCCACCAGCCGGCGTTCGTCGGCGCCGGCGACTTCCGGATCGGGTTGCGCGATGCGGTCGGCGGTGCGCCGGCGGTGCTCGCGCTGTCGATTGCGCGGCGCAGCTACCCTGGCTTCCCGCTCGCGCTCCACGTCGACCTCGATCTGGCCGTGACGCTCGACACGGTCCTCGGCGGGGCGGGCGCGGGTGCCGGCTACGGCACCTGGCAGCTGCCGCTGCCCGCCATACCGCAGCTCGCCGGTGGCGTGCTGCGCACGCAGGCCGTCGCGGGGGATCCCGCCGGTCCGTTCGGCCTCGTCTCGAGCGACGCGGTCGAGATCACCATCGACTGAGGCGCTCGGGCGCGCGCCGGTGCGCGCTCCGCGTCTCGACCTCGGGCGGTGCCCCTGCGGTGCTGGCGAGGTCGTTCCGTGTCCACGTTCGCCTCCCAGTTCCTCCCTCTTCCCCGACCGTCCTCGAAAGGACTCCGATGCGTCACACACTCTTGTTCACACTGCTGCTCGCGGCCGGGTTGGCTGCTCAGCCCAACGCGGTCCCGGGCACCGACGCCCGTCTGGCCGACACCGGGACGATCGCTTCGCAGGGTCGCCTCGGCACCTACCCGAACGGCATGAACGGCCTGTCGGCCGGCGTGACCGTGTGCAACATCGGCACGACGACGATGGACTGGTACGCCGCGATGGACCCGCGCCACCCGGTCTACTCGTTCATCCTGTGTCGCGAGTCGGACGGTCGCTTCGAGCAGATCTCCGACTGGAGCTACGTGAAGCACGGCTTCTCGTCGATCAACGCGAACTTCTGCGGCACCTGCCGCACCACGAACAGCCGCGTGCTGGGCCCGGCTTGCTCGGACACCTACGGCACCAGCCTGAACGCGAACCGCTACTACCTCGGGCCGCCCGCGGAGATCGACCCGTGGCTCGGTGCGTGGAACCCGGTCGGCTCGCACTTCGACCGCGGTGAGCCGGACGTCGGCCCGCCGCAGAACATGGATGGCCAGCGCAGCCTGACGTCGACGCAGGTCAATGCGATGGACCCGGTGACGCACCGGATCGAGGTCGCCGACCAGGACCTCGCGAAGCCGAACTCGCGCTTCTACTACGGCATCTACGTCGTCGTCGCCGGCGAGCCCGAGGCCAACCGCGAGAACAACATGATCACGCGCGAGGTCGCGACGAACTGGAGCGGCTCGCGCTGGAACTTCAGCGCGCTCGGCATCCACAAGAACGGCACGATCCTCGGCCTGTGGAGCGGTGCCCAGCTGACGTCGGTCGCCAACGGCAACGACGACGGCCGCTTCCACCTCGGCGTGCGCGCGACCGGTCCCGATGCCCGCGGCATGTGGCACTACGAGTACGCGATCCACAACCGCGACAACCACCGCGGCGGCGCCGGCTTCCGCATCCCGGTCTGCCCCGACGCCCGCGTCGAGAACCTGTGGTTCCGCGACATCGACGGCAATGCCGTGAACGACTGGACCGCGACCGTCCAGAACGGCGAGATCGCGTTCCTGGCGCCCGCCGGCAACGCGCTCGAGTGGAACACGATCTACAACTTCGCGTTCGACTGCGACGCCGCGCCGACCAGTGGGATGGCGACGATCGACCAGGCCCGCCCTGGTCCGGGCGCGCTGCAGCTCCAGGTCGCGACGAGCGTCCCGGGTCTGGCCTACACGCCGTACGTCGGCCCTGGCTGCGGTGCCCCCGCGCCGGTGCTGCTGGCGACCGGCTCGCCGGCGATCCCGTCGATCCCGAGCCCGACCTACGGATTGCGCGCCGAGTCGGTCGCGCCGAATGCCTCGATCGCGCTGCTCGCCGGCTTCGCGCAGGGCTCGCTGTCGCTCGGCAACGGTTGCACGCTGCTGCTGCAGAGCCCGATCAACGTCGGCACGTTCACGGCCGACGGACAGGGCGTCGCGCTGATGCCGCAGGGCATCCCGAACCTCGCGGCCCTCGAGGGCGGGTCGATCTTCTGGCAGGCGATCGAGCTGCAGGCCGGCGGACCGCTGCTCGGCGTCGCCGAGCTGTCGAACGCGGTGCAGACGCGCATCGGCAACCGGACCAGCGGCTGCCGCTGAACAGCACATCAGCGCGGCCGCGCCGCCTCGAGGCGGCGCAGCCGCTCGCGCGCCGCGCCGTCCTCGGGGTAGCGCGCCAGCAGCTCACGCAGGGCCGACTCGGCGTCGGCCCAGGCGCCGCGCGCCGCGCAGAAGTCCGCGAGCCGCAGCAGCGCCGGCGGATAGCCCGGCTGCGCGGCGAGCAGCTCGCGCAGCAGCGCCTCGCCCTCGTCGCGCGCGCCGCGGAGCCAGCGCACCTCGGCGAGCCGGGTCGTCGCGCCGGCGGCGCCGGGCTGGATCCGCACCGCCTCGCGCAGGTGGCGCTCGGCGGCCTCGAGGTCGCCGCGGCGCTGCTCGACGATGCCGAGCGAGGTCTGCAGGCGGCCGTCGGACAGCAGGCCGAGCGACTCGGCGCGGAGCAGCTGCGCCCGTGCGTCGTCGAGCTCCGCGGGCGACGAGCCGCGCGCCGCGATGCGCTCGCCCCACAGCAGGTGGGTGCGCACGACACCGGTGTGCGCGACCAGCGCGAGCCCGGCGACGATCGCGACCGCCGCGGCGCGACCGGCGGGAGTGGTGCGTCCGTCGACGCGCAGGGCGCGGTGCTGGAACACGAGGTCGCGGCGCCGCAACAGGCGCCAGCCGACCAGCGCGGCGACCGACGTCAGCACCGCGAGCGACAGCGCGAGCAGGAACGGCACGCGGTCGTAGGCGGCACGGGTCGCGAACAGCGCGGCACAGAACAGCAGCGCGAGGGCCAGCTCCTCGCGCCAGGAGAAGTCGCTGCTCCGCAGCCACCGCGCCATGCGGCGCGCGACCGGCGCGGGCTTGCCGAAGCCGTAGAACAGCGCGTCGTTCGGGCACGCCGACACGCAGTCCATCGTCTTCATGCAGCCGCTGTCGACGACCATCCGGTACTGCGCGACCTCCTGGTGCACCCGCACGTTGCTCGTGCACACGACAGTGCAATGACCGCACGTGTTGCAGGCGTCGGTCACGCGGATGCGGCCCGGTGCGAGCCGGTCGACGAGACCGAAGAACGCGCCGTACGGGCAGCCGTAGGTGCAGAAGCCCTTCGAGCCGAGCCACCAGACCAGCAGGAAGCCGCCGATCAGGATCGTCAGGACCGCCATCACGGGCCCTGGGAACGTGTCCCAGAACCCGGCGGTCGTCAGGTGCAGCTGCCAGTCGGGGGACTCGTCGCCCCGCCACCAGCGCTCGACCGTCGGCCACGCGAACATGTAGAAGGCCGCGCCGAACGGGACGAGCACGAGCAATCGCGAGCGTAGCGGCCGCGGCTTCAGGCCGAGCCGGCCGAGCAGCCACGTGCAGGCGTCCTGGTAGGCGACGAAGTGGCACATCCAGCCGCAGAAGAAGCGGCCGAGCACGAGTGTCGCGAGGATGCTCACACCGAACAGGATGAAGCCCGCATTGACGTAGCCGAGCTCGAGCGTCTGCATCGACTCGCTCGGCTCCACGGGCGTCAGCGTCGTGCCGCGCACCTTCCAATGCGCGAGGTGCACGAGAGCCACCACGTGGACGGTCGCCAGCACCAGCGCTCGCCAGCGACCGCGACGCGAGCCCCTGAACGTGCCGCGCGGCTGCAGGCGGTCGGGGCGGGGCAGGATGTCGGCGGAGTGCGTCATCGGTCGGGGGTGGCGGCGCTCGCGAGCGCCGCGACGATGCGCGCGCGGGCCGGCGCATCGGCGTGCTCGGCGAGGAACGGGTAGAGGATCCGATTCTCGCGCAGGTCGTGGTGGGCGAGCAGGTTCTTGAAGCTCGCCTCGGCGTCGAGGATCTGCAACAGCTCACCGTCGGCCGGCGGCTGGCCGAGCGTCGCGAGACGCTCGCGAAGAGCGTCGAGCCACCGCCGGATCTTCGCGTGCTCGCGCTCGAACTGGTCCGCCGGGCTGGCGTGCGCCGCGTCGCCACCGAGTTCGCGGTAGAGCGGCAGCACGACGGCCTCCTCGGCGGCGGCGTGCCGGAGGATCTCGGCGGCGAACGCGTCGAACGTCCGGCGAGCAGCGGCGGTGTCGCGGTCGAGGAGCGCCGACTGGTGCGCCAGCAGCAGCGCCCGCTGGCGCGCGTGCTCGCGCTCGTTCGCCGCGGTCAGCACCACCGGAGCCGCGTCTTCCATCGGGGCCGTCCCGGCAGCGGGCGCCGCGTCAGCGCGGCAGCGGCTCCAGCACGAAGTTGTTCGCGTAGTCGCGCGCACCGACCACCTGGTGCTTGCCGGCGTCGAACGCGTCGATCGGGTGCAGCGCGCCGCCGAAGAAGAACCGGATCGCGTAGCGGTGCGGCTCGAACAGCCGCACGAGTCCCTGCACGCCGTCGCCGGGGCTCGCGGCGTGGCGCTCCTCGCACTCGCACAGGATCACCGGCCGGTGGCGGTCGATCAGCTCCGCGGCGGCGCCGAACACGCGCAGCTCGTGACCCTCGATGTCGCACTTGACGAAGTCGACCGCGGTCAGGCCGGCGCTCGCGACCAGCTCCGGCAGGGTCGCCTTGACGACCGGGATCCGGCGGCCGGGGTCGCCGTCGGGGAAGCCGGTCAGCGACGCGCCGTGCGACGAGCCGCTGCTGCGCATGACGATCTCGTCGGGACCGCTGCTGTCGCTGACCGCGACGTTGCGCACGATCACCTGTGGCAGCCTGCGCGTCAGCCGCGCGAGCCGCTCGGCGAGCTCCCGCTGCGGCTCGGCGGCGACGACACGCCCGTTGCGGCCGACCGCCTTCGCGAGCCAGTAGGTGTAGCCGCCCTTGTGGGCGCCGAGGTCGACCGCGGATTGGCCGGGCCGCACCGTCTGGCGCAGCCAGCGGATCTCGTCGGGGTCCACGTACAGCCGGTAGCGCCACGCGCGGTGCAGCCAGCGGAGGTCGTCCCAGCCCATGGGGCGGAGTGTAGCCCCACCCCCGGGCCGGCCCGGCAGCGCGATCGCGGAACCTCGCTCACCGCGCGACGCGCAGCAGCAGCAGGCGGTCGGCGAGCGTCGCGACTGCGGTCCGGCCGTCGCCGGACGTCGCGAGACCGAGCACCGGTGCGGGCGTCGCGAGCTCCGCGAGCGGCTCCGCGTCGCCATGGCGCCACAGCACGACGGCGTCGGCCGCGGCGGCGAGCACGAGGTCGCCGGTCAGCGGCGCGAGCCGCGACCAGCGGAGCGGGAAGGTGCGCACCTCGTGCAGCTCGGGCACCGCGTGGCTGTGGAGCTGGCGGTTGGTGGCGACGAGCAGCGCGCGGCCGTCGGCGGTGAACGCGACGTCGAGCGGCAGCTCCGCGAGCCGTACCGCGAGCCGCTCGCGGCCCGCGCGGTCGACGACGCGCAGGCCCCCGATGCCGCCGCCGAACGAGTCCGGCGTCGGCTCGATCCCGGCGAACAGCTCGCCGTCCGGCGCGATCGCGAGCGTCGCCATCAGGACGCGGTCGAGATCGAGCAGCGGTTCGGTGGGCCGCGCGAGGTCGATCGCGAGGTCGCCGAGCGTCAGCGTGCGGCCGTCGGCGCCGAGCCGGATCCCGCTCTGGACCTGCTGCGCCGGCCCGATCCGTGCGCGCGTCGACAGCTCCAGCGACTGCACGCGCAGCGGGCCACCGGGCGTCGCGGGGAGCCAGTACTCGAGTGTCGGGATGCGCCCGGCCGGCGTGCACAGCGTGAGCTCGGGACGCGTGCGGTTCGCGAGCGGGATCGCGCCACCGGCGACCGGCGGTGGTGCCACCGGCTCGCCGCTCTCGCTGCCGAACACCGCGAGGGCGACGCCGCGGCCCTTCGCCGCGACGAACCGGCCGTCGCCGGTCAGCACGGCGAGGATCGGGCGGGCGCGGTGCGCGGCGTCGAAGCGCCGCAGCGGCTCGGCGCCGCGGAGCACCTCGATCGTCGGCCCCAGCGCCCGCGCCCAGTGCTCACCGTCGGGGTGCAGCGCGACCGGGCCGTCGCCGGCCAGCTCGAGCGTCGCCCCGCTGGCGGCGCGGAGCACGATCGCGTCCCGCGTGCGGATCGCGATGCGGCTGCCATCGGCCTGCGCGCGCAGTGCGACCGCCGGCGGACCCGTCTCGGAGTGGCCGTCGAACAGCACGTGGTGACCCTGCCGGCCGAGACGCAGCGGCTGCGGGCCGATCGGCCAGCCCAGGTCCTGCGTCCAGTCGGGGAACGACGCCGTCGCGAGACTCGCGCCGGTCGCGACGTCGAAGGTCTGCAGGCTGCCGCTGCGCTTGCCGACCGCGAGCCGAGAGGCGTCGGGCGACAGCGCGACACAGTCGGCGGCGGTGTCGTCGGCGAGCGGGATCGGGCGCACGGCGCCGGCGCCACGGCCGTCCAGCTCGAGCAGCCCGACGGTGTGACGATCGACGACGAACGCCAGCAGCGAGCCGTCGCGGCTCCAGTCGAGCGCCCGCGTGCTGCCGGAGTCCAGCCGCGCCAACAGCGTGCCGCTCGCGAGGTCCCAGACCGTGAGGTCGCGGCCGACCGCGGCCAGTCGCGCACCATCGGGTGAGAACGCGATGGCCTCGATCCAGGCGCCCTCTGCGCGCAACCGCTGCCGCACGGCGCCGCTCACCGCGTCGAGGAGCAGCACTTCGCCGAGGTCGCCGCCGGTCGCGAGCAGCGCGCCGTCCGGCGCGAAGCACAGGCTGTGGACCGCCGCGCCGGTCAGCGTCAGCTCGCGCAGCGGCTCGAGGCGGGGTGCGCGCGCCGGCTGCTGCCCGACCGCGAGCCCGGCGAGGACGCTGGCGACGAGCGCGGCGAGGCGGGCGGCGAGGGGGCCGGCGGGGAGCACCATTGTCTTCACGGCGCACATGATCTGAGATCGTGACCATGGGCGTGTCGAGGTGTCGGGGCTCTCTCCTCGCGGTCGTCGTGAACCTGGCGGTCTCGCCCGGCTGTGCGCAGGACGCGCGCACGGCCGCGGACGAGCCGCCGGCCCCGCGCCGCGAGTTCCGCGGTGCGTGGGTGGCGACGGTCGCCAACATCGACTGGCCGTCCGCGCCCGGTCTGCCGGTCGTGCAGCAGCAGCGGGAGCTCGATGCGATCCTCGATGCGGCGCTCGACCTCCGGCTCAATGCGCTCGTGTTCCAGGTGCGGCCGGCCGGCGACGCGCTGTACCGGTCGGAGCTCGAGCCGTGGTCCGAGTGGCTGACCGGCAAGCAGGGCGTCGCGCCGGCGCCGGAGTGGGACCCACTCGAGCACGCGGTGCGCGGCGCACACGCGCGCGGCATCGAGCTGCACGCGTGGTTCAATCCGTTCCGCGCGCGGCATCGCGGTGCGAAGTCCCCGCTCGCCGCCGGCCACTTCGCGCAGACGCGCGGCATGGCGGTCGAGTACGGCGACTGGCTGTGGTTCGACCCGGGTGTCGCCGACGTCCGCCAGCACACGCTGCGCGTGATCCTCGACGTCGTCCGCCGGTACGACGTCGATGGCGTGCACATCGACGACTACTTCTATCCGTATCCGGAGAGCGGCCGGCCGTTCCCTGACGACGCGAGCTTCGCGGCCTACCGCCAGCAGGGTGGTGAGCTGCCGCGGGCCGATTGGCGCCGCGCCAACGTCGACGGGTTCGTCGAGCGGCTGTACTCGGCAGTCAAACGCGAGAAGGGCTGGGTCAAGGTCGGGATCAGCCCGTTCGGCATCGTGCGGCCGGGTGTGCCCGACGGCATCCAGGCCGGCGTCGACCAGTACGCCGATCTCTACGCGGACGTCCGCCGCTGGCTGCGCGAGGGCTGGTGCGACTACGTCGCGCCCCAGCTCTACTGGCCGATCGCGCAGCGCCCACAGAGCTACGCGCGGCTCCTCGACTACTGGGCCGGCATCAAGCCGGACCACGTGCACCTGTGGATCGGCAACAACACGATACAGGCGGTCAGCGGCGCGCGGGGCTGGTCGGTCGACGAGCTGCTCGAGCAGCTCGGTCTCACCCGCGAGCAACCCCGCGCGACCGGCAACGTGCACTACAGCATGAAGGCGCTCCGGGACGACATGCGCGGGATCTCGCGGCGGCTGCGCGAGGGACCCTATGCGACCGCAGCATTGGTGCCGGCGTCCACCTGGCTCGATGCGGTGCCGCCCGCACGTCCGGACCTGTCGGTGCGCGAGCGCGACGGCGACCTCGAGGTGCGCTGGAACGCCGATCAGGATGCGTTCCTGCACCCGGTCTACCTGCGCTGCGACGCGACCTGGCTGCTGATCGAGGTGGTCGGCGGCGGTAAGCCGGGCCTCCTGCTGACCCGCGCGCAGCGCGACAAGCTCGGCGTGACGGCGGTCGCGGTATCGGCGGTCGACCGCTTCGGCAACGAGTCGGAGCGCGCGCTCCGCGACGTCGCGCGATGATCGCCGCCGCTCAGCGCAGCGGGGCGGTCCGCGTGCCGGCGCGGATCGCGTCGAGGCGGGCGCGCATCCGGGCGACGCGCTCGGGCTCCGCGAGCCACCGGTTCTCCGTCTCGCCTGGATCGCGGTCGAGGTCGTAGAGCTGGCCGAGGGGGCCGCCGTCGACCGGGTCGATGTGCGCCGGGGCCGTGAAGCCACCCGAGCCGAGTCCGTCGATCAGCTTGAACGGGCCGTCGCGCAGCACGAACAGCCCGCGCATCGAATGGCAGACCAGCTCGCTGCGCTCCGCGTCCGCCGCGCCGGTCAGCACGTCGAGCTGCGAGATGCTGTCCTCGGCCTCGTCGCTGCCGAGCGGCGCGCGTGCGGCGTCGGTGATCGTCGCGAACAGATCGACGAGACCGATCAGCGCATCCGAACGGGCGTCGCCGGAAACGTGTCCCGGCCAGCGTACGAGCAGCGGCACCCGGTGGCCTGCCTCCCAACCGTCGGCCTTCATTCCTCGCCAGTGCATGTTCGCCGCATGGTGATACGTCTCGATGTCCTCGGGACGCCAATGCGAGCCGTTGTCGGACGTCACCACGACCAGCGTGTCGTCCGCGCGGCCGCTCGCGTCCAGCGCATCGAGGATGGCGCCGATGCCAGCGTCGACCTCGGCCACATAGTCGCCGTAGTAGCCGGCGCCGCTGCGGCCCCGGAACTCGTCGGTCGGCAGCCACGGCGTGTGCGGCGCCGGCAGCGCGACGTAGCAGAAGAACGGCCGGGCGGTCGCGTCGCTGCGGCGTGTCTGCAGCCAGTCGACCGCCGCGCGCACGACGCGCGGCTGCACGTCGGTGAAGTCGAAGGTCGGCGCCATCGGGCCGGCGCGCCAGAAGCCGTCACCGCCGTCCCAGCGCCGGCGGCTGCCCGGCGTGCGGGCGGTCGCGGCCTCCTCCAGCTCGCCGTTGCGCACCCACACGTACGGCGGCATGTCGAGCGACGCAGGGATCACCAGCGACTCGTCGAAGCCGGTCGTGTGTGGGCCGCCGTCGAGTGGCGCGCCGTAGTCGGTGTGCGCCTTCGGCTGCTCGGGGTCGAACGCGCCGAGCCCGAGGTGCCACTTTCCGAACGCGGCGGTGGCATAGCCGACGTCGCGGAGTCGTGATGCGATCGTCGGGCGACCCGGCTCGATCAGCAGCCGCGAGTTGCCGTCGAGCACGCCGCTCTTCAGGCGTGACCGCCAGGCGTAGCGGCCGGTGAGTAGCGCGTATCGCGTCGGCGTGCACACGGCCGACGGCGAGTGGGCGTCGGTGAAGCGCAGCCCCTGCGCGGCGAGAGCGTCGAGCCGCGGGGTCGGGATGCGCGACGACTCCTGATAGCAGCCGAGGTCTCCGCAGCCGAGGTCGTCGGCGAGGATCAGCAGCACGTTCGGACGGCGCGGCGACTGTGCGCACAGGGTCGCCGGGTCCCATGGCGGGGCCAGCGACGCGAGGAGCGCGGCGAGCAGGGCGGTGAGAGGCGCGCGGTGCATGGGTGCCATGGTGCCGCGGCTGCCGGTGCTCGGCGAGCTTCAGCCGGCGGCCTGCGCGCGGAGCGCCTGCTCGCCGGTCGCGAGGATCGCGCGCGCGACCGCCGGTGCCCGCAGCTGTTCGCGCGTGAGCACCGGCACGTCGGTCTCTCTCTGCGCCTCGGCCATGCTCAGCGCGCTCGCCGTGACCGTGCCGCTGACGGCCGCGACCTGCAGCCCGCGCCGCCGCAGCGACTCGACGCCGCGCTGGACGCTCAGCGGGTCGTTGCACGCGTAGACGACGACACGCGTCGGCCCGTGCACCGCGAGGTGGTCGAGCAGCAGGGCGGTCTCCGGCTGCAGCAGGCCGTCGGCGATCTCGAGCAGCACGGCGTCCGGCGCGAACGCGGCGAGCCGGGCCACGAGGTGTTCGAGGGTCGCGACCAGCTCGTCCCGCGACAGGCCCGCGGTCGATGCGTAGCCGGCGTTCGTGAAGTCGAGGCTCGCGATGGCACCGGCGTCGCGCATGGCGAGCAGATCACCGATCGAGGCGGTGCCGGTGACCTTGGCGGTGGCGACGCGCAGTCCATCGCGCGTCAGGCCATTGGCGAGCGACGCGAGTGCCGTGGTCTTGCCGGCGTCCATCGACGAGCCCGTGACGACGATCGTCGGCGCACGCCAGCCGATCGGCGTGGCGACGGCTGGCACGTGATTGCGCAGACTGACGCGCTCGCCCGCCGCGTCGATCAGATAGCCGATCGGCTCCAGCAGCGTCGGTGGTCCGAGGCCGGTCGCCGATGCCGTCACGCGACCGCACACGCCACCCGAGCACACGAAGTGCAATTCGTCGAGCGTCGCTGGCACCTCGGCCTCGAAGCGTCGCGTCGCATAGCGGCCCGACAGCGCCAATCCGCACAGGTCGCCTTCGAACAGCAGCGACTTCGTGCCGTCCCGCAAGTCGATCCGCGTGTGCTCCCCGATCGCGACGACGCGGGCGACGAGCACGTCCTGCGGCCGCGGCGGCGCGTGGTCGTGACGCACGCGCGCGCGGGCCTCCGCCCACGTCGACGGCAGCTCCGGCAGCTGGCCCATCGCGTAGCCCCACTTGACCGGCAGGTTGCCGGCGAGCGGGGCGGCCTCGGTGGGCTGGGTCGTCGGCCCGGAGGCCGGCGCGGGGAACGAGACGGTTGCCATGGGGGAGGGCGAAGTGACTGGCGGTCGCCAGGGGGCCCAAGACTAGCCCGGACAATCGGCGACTTCCTTGTCGCGACCACGCGGTTCGCGCGAGAGGGTCGGCGGCGCTCAGCCGGCGACCCGCTCGCGGGCGAACCGCTCGAGCTTCCGGGCGTCGCGGTCGAACAGGCGGATGCCCTCGGCCAGCTTGGCGACCGCCATCTCGTCGCTGTTGTGCAGCCAGCGGAAGCCCTTCTCGTCGAGGCTGATCCGTTCGAGGCGCAGCGCCGCGGCCGCGTCCGGGGTCAGCGCGCGGGGTACGTCGCCGTCGCTTCCGGCGAGCTCGGTCAGCAGCTGCGGCGAGATCGTCAGCAGGTCGCAGCCGGCGAGGCGGACGACCTGACCCGCCTTGCGGAAGCTCGCCCCCATCACCTCGGTGCGGTAGCCGAACGTCTTGTAGTAGCTCCAGATCCGGGCGACCGACGCGACGCCCGGGTCGTCGTCGAGCGGGATGTCGTCGACGCCGCGCGCCGCGCGCCAGTAGTCGTAGATGCGGCCGACGAACGGCGACACGAGCGTCACGCCGGCTTCCGCGCAGGCGACCGCCTGGGCGAAGCCGAACAGCAGCGTCAGATTGCAGTGGATCCGGTGCTGCTCGAGGAGCGCTGCGGCGCGGATGCCCTCCCAGGTGCTGGCGATCTTGATCAGCACGCGCTCGCGGTCGACGCCGTCGCGCTCGTACAGCTCGATCAGTCGCCGCGCCTTCGCGACCGTGCCCTCGGTGTCGAAGCTCAGCCGCGCGTCGACCTCGGTCGAGACCCGCCCGGGCACGATCCGCAGGATCTCGCGGCCGAACGCCACGAACAGCTCGTCGAGGAACACCTCGGTGCGCTCCCGCTCGCCGCCCGCCCGCCCGCGGGCTGCCGCCAGCGACCGGTCGACCAGGTCGCGGTAGCGCTCCTGCTCGGCGGCCTTCAGGATCAAGGACGGGTTCGTCGTCGCGTCCTGCGGTGCGAACTCGCGGATCGCCTCGACGTCGCCGGTATCGGCGACGACGGTGGTGTGGCGTTTCAGGGCGTCGAGTCGGTTCATGTCGGGAAGCTCGTCGACCCTGCAGTCTACGGCGACCGGTCCCGCGATCGACCCGCGATGCGCGCGAGCTGCGTGCCGCGAGCGGCCCGCTGGCACGGGCGCCACGCGGTGCGGCGGCATCGCGCCGGCGCGGTCGCCGAGGTCAGTCAGGATGATGCGGTGGATGAGCAGTTGCGCATTGCGCAAACTACTCTCCACCGCAACCGTTCGAAAATCGTAGGCGCGGAGGTCCCGGGACCCGCTTTTCGGTCAGCCCCCGGGAGCGGGTCATCCGATAGCGGGGGTCCGAGAGGCCGCCTCGCGTCATCCCACCGAGGCCGGCGGACGACCGTGTGCCGAGCGCACGGAAGCCATGCCCGAACGCCCCGAGAGCTGCCCCGACCATTCGGCCCCGATCGAGTCGCTCCGCCGCCTGCTGTGGCCGGTCGAGCGACGGCTCCAGAGTCGGCTCCGCCTGCAACCGCACCGGCTGCCGGAAGGCCTGCCAGCGCGCGACGGCATCTGCCGCCGTGCCGGGGGCGCCCGGCTGCAGATCGCCACGCGCTGCGATCGCGGCCCGAGCTGCGGCACCCGGGTCGTCGTCGCCGAGATCGTTGCGCCGGAGCGTGGCGTCGCAGCGATGCAGCTGCTGGCGACCCCCGGCCGCGGTGCCGCCGGCGCGGGCTTCCTGCTCGGGCTGCGGGCGGTGGTCGGTCGGCCGACGATCCTCGATCTCGATGCGCCGCTGGCCGGGTCGGGTGCGGCTGCCGTCGAGCCGTCCTTGCGCCGGCTCGCCGACGGTCTGCGGGCGCTGGGCCGGAGCCTGCAGCCGGCGCCGTGGCGGCGGCCGCTCGCGTCGCCGCTGCAGCTCTCGGTCGCGCTCGACGCGCCGCCCGAGCCGGCGCAGCTCGCGACGCTCGTCGACCTCCTCGAGCGTCCGGCCGGCTCGCACCGCGCGTCCCGCGGCTTCGTCTCGGACGCGCCCCGCAGCCGCCTGGTGCACGCTTTCGCAGCGCGCCTGCGTGGTTCGCTGCTGCTGCGCGGGACGTTCGGCGGTAGCTGGATCGACCGCTACGTCGATCTCGCGATCCTCGCGCTGGCCCCGGACGCGCTGCCGGTCGACCGGCTCGGCATCCGGATCTGAGATTCGGTTCAGGAGTGTGTCCAGATGGTCGACACGGGGCGGGATGCCAGGAGATCTCCGGTGAGCGATGCACCCTCGGAGCCGCCGCGCCGGCCCGTGCAGGTGGCCCTGCCGCTCGGGTCGTGGTCGGGCCCGGCGAGTCGCCACGCGGGTACCCAGGCTGTCCCGCCCGCCGAGCCGCCCGCCGCCGATGCGCCCGCACGCCCGGCGTCGCCGTCGCCCGCGGCTGCGCCGGTCCGGCCGGTGTCGCTGCGCGAGGCGCGCCGCGTGCCGGTGCGCGTCCAGCCCGTCACCCCCGCAGAGCTGTTCGAGGATCCGCCGGCACCGACCGCGGGGTCGACCGCGTCCAGGCAGCCGGACCCGGGTTCCGCGGTGAGCGTCGCGCGGACCGCGCCGGAGCCCGAGCCGGCGGCGGCGGTGACCCTGCCGGCGGAGCTGCCGTTCGGGCCGGGCGACCGGATCGGCGAGGGCTACCTCCTGCTGACGGCGTTGCGCGCGACGCCCGACACCTGCAGCTTCCGTGCGTTCGACACCGTGCATCGCCAGCTGGTGGACCTGAAGCTGTGGCTCGGCCCCGGCTCGGGGTTCGGCGTCGCGCGGGAGGCGCAGGTGCTCGCCAGGCTCGACCACCCGGGCCTCGCGCGCAGCCTGGGCGTCGGCTCCGTCGGGGGCATGCCGTACCTCGTCACCGAACACGTCGAGGGCACGGTGCTCGCGGACATCGCGCGTCACCGGTGCCGCTTCGCACCGGTCGACGCGCTGCGGATCGTGCACCGGCTCGGGCAGGCGCTCCGCCACGCCGAACGGCGCGGGCTGCCGCAGGCGCGGCTCGATGCGCGCGGCGTGCTGCTGCGACCGGACGGCTCGGTGCGGCTCATCGATCGCGAGCTGGAGCGCCAGCCGGCCGACCGCGCGTTCGCGTCGATCGTGCCCGCGCTCGGGAAGCTGCTCGCGCTGATGGTCGGGCCAGAGTGTCCGCCGCCGCTCGCCGCGCTGGTCCGGCGCCTCGACGAGCGGCACGACGTGTTCGACTACACGGCGCTGCTCGCCTCGCTCGAGCTGACGGCGCGCGATCACTTCGGTGCCGACACGTCGGACTGGCCCGAGCCGGAGCCCGCGCCGCCGACCGTCCCCGGCCGCGACGAGCCGGCTGACGGTGTCGTCGCCCGCTTCCGCGCGAACTGAAGGCCGCGCCGGCCGGGCCCGCGCGACACCGGCTGCTCAATGCCGCCGGCGGACCGGGCGCGGGCTCACTTGTAGCCCTTGCCCTTGCCCTCGATCTCGTCGGCCAGGTCATTGGCCGCGTAGATCTTGCGCATCGCCTGGATGATGATCGACGGGTGCACGCAGACCGTGCGCGGCACGTCGTCCATGAAGACGAAGTTGTTGCCGAGGCTCTCGATGTTGCCGTCGAACACGAGGCCGACGACGCGGCCCTCGGTGTCGATCATCGGGCTGCCCGAGTTGCCGCCGATGATGTCGCAGGTGCTGACCAGGTTGAACGGCGTCGACAAATCGAGCTCGTCCACCGCATCGATCCAGTTCTGCGGCAGGTCGAATGGCTCCTTGCCACCGAACTCCGTCCAGCGCGCGTACAGGCCGTAGAGGCTGGTGAAGTAGGGCGCCACCGTGCCGTTCATCGGGAACCCGCTGACGACGCCGTCCGAGATGCGCAGTGTCATCGTCGCGTCCGGCGGGATGTCGTAGCCGTAGACCGCGAAGAACGCCTCGCCGATGCGCTTCTCGAGGACTGGCTCCATCGCGAGCGCCTCCTCGAGCAGCGACTGGTCGCCGATCTGGAACGCCTTGCGCTTCTTCTCCTGGATGCGGGCGAGTTCGTCCCAGGCGTCGCCGAAGCGCTCCTTCAAGGCGGGATCGGCATCGATGCGCTCGCGGATCGCCTCCTCGGCGTGACGCTTGATATTGACGACCTTCTCGTTGCGCAGCCCGTCGAGGTAGCCCTCGTAGGCCTTGCGCGCGTTCTCGAGACTCGCGAGCCGGGCCCGGCTCTGCCGCGCGAAGTCGGGATCGTCGTTCGCCCGCCGGTTGATCATGTCGAGCATCGAGTGCACGCGGCGCACGATGCGCGGATACTCGACGTCGCGGATGAACTCGATCTGGGCGACGGTCTTCAGGCGGCCGGTCGAGCCGGGATTACCGGTCACGAACACGGTCTCGCCGTCGGTTGGCCCCTCGGTGCGCCACTTCAGATAATGCGCGGCCGTATCCGCGGGCGCGCCATTCTCCCATGCGCGCAGGAACGAGAAGTCGAGGCTGAAGCGCGGATAGGTGAAGTTGTCGGGGTCCCCGCCGAACTTCGCGATCTGATCCTGCGGCACCGCGACGAGGCGGATGTCGTCGTAGACGCGGTAGCTGTAGATCTGGTAGTTGCCGCCCTGGTAGAGGTCGACCAACTGGTGCATCAGGTCCGGCGCCGCCTCGCGCGCCGCCGCCAGCAGCTTGTCGCGGTTCTGGTCGAGCCGCTTGCTGACGTCCTCGTCGCTCATGCCCGCGGCAAGGCCCTCGTTCATCTCGGCCGTGACGTCGCGCGTCTGCACGAGTTGCTGCACGGTCAGGCCGGGGACCGGCACCTCCTCCGCCAGCGTCGTCGCGAAGAAGCCGGTCGTCAGCCAGTCGAGGCCCGCCGGCGTCACCTGGTCGACGCTCTCGCGCGCGCAGTGGTGGTTGGTCATGATCAGCCCGCGCGGGCTGACGAACGACGCGGAGCAGTAGTCCGCGAAGCGCAGCGAGGCGAGCCGCGCGTGGTCGAGCCACTCCTGGGTCGGGCGGAAGCCGTACTGCTGCTCGAAGAAGTCGAGGGGCGGGTTGTGGAACGTCCACATCCGCCCGAGCTCCTTGTGGTCCTGGGCCTGGGCGGGAGCCGCCAGCAGGGCGGCGAGGGAGATGCCGAGGAGCGTCGCCGCGCGGTGCAGTCGCGTCATGTCGCTGTTCTCTGTTCTGTCGACGAAGGGGTCTGTCGCGGAAGGGGCCTGTCGCGGAGGGAGCCTGTCGCGGAGTGCGAGGTCGCGACCCCGGGGAATACGCGCCGGGGCCCGTCCGTGTGAGATCGCACTGTAGTCAGCGCCCCGCCGCGGATCCCGCACAACGTCCGATCCGAGCCTGCCGCCGGGCGGCCCTCAGCCGCCGCGCGGCGGGACTCCGGCGGCCGCACCGACGGCGGCGAGCGCGACCCGCGCGCGGCGCCGCTCGACGGGGGCCGCGTCGAAGTCGAAACGCACCGGTTGCGGCCAGCGCGCGACCAGCGCGCGCGCCGCGAAGTCGCCGAGCGTCGGCTCGACGGTGTCGTCCCAGCTCGCGCGGAGCACGCGCTCGTCGAGCAGCAGGTCGTGCAGCAGGCGTCGCACCGCGTCGCTCCAGCTCGCCGCGGCCTCCGGTGACGGCCACGCGACCGCCTGCGGCAGCCGTGCGATCAGGCTCCAGCGCCGCGGCTGGCCGCGCTCGAACGCGAGCATCGCGTGGACGTCGAGGCGGTCCCGGCGCGCCGCCAGCGCGTCGAGCGCGTCGCTCGAGCCGCACAGCGCGAGCGCCTCGCCGAGCTCGCTGAGCAGAGCCGGATCTTCGAGCTCGCCCCGCCATAGCGCGAGCAGCGTCGCCAGCGCGCGGTCGGGCGCGGTCGCGAGCGTTGCGCACGCGGCCGCGAAGCGGCTGGCGGGGCCCGCCGCCGGGTCGCTGGCGAGGCGCAGCAGCGCCGGCTGCGCGGCGGGGAGCGCCGCGAGCAGCTCGACGTAGCGCGCGCGGATCGGATCGTCGGTGGTCGCCCGCTCGAGACCGGCGGTCAGCGCGTCGAGCGCGCGGTCGGGCCCGCGCTGCAGCAGCCGCTCCGCCTGCAGGACGCCGAGGTCGTCGCCGCGGGCGGCCGCCTCCGCCAGCACCGTCAGCTCGCCGCGGCGGCGCACGTCGGCGAGCCACGCGAGCGCGTCGTCGCGGCCGGCGAAACCGCGGCCGGCGATGTCGCTCAGCACGCGGCTCGCGACGTCCTCGACGCGCAGCACGTAGTGCGATAGATGGTGGTTGCGGTGGAAGCCGACCGTCCGCGTCAGCCGCTCGTCGTCGAGCGCGTCGATCAGCGCGGGCACGGCGTCGATGCCGAGCGCGCGCAGGCGCTGCGCCGGGCTCGCCGCGCCGCGCGGGTCGGCCCAGATGTCCGGCGATACCTCCTGGCTCGGCTGCACGCCGTTCTGCTCCGGCAGCGTCGCGACCAGCCGGCGCGCCTGCTCGGCCGGCGGCAGCTCGGCGGTGGCGGGTTCCGCGGGCGGCGCGTCGATCATCCGCTGCAGCGTGGCGGCGATCTCGAGCGCGCGCTCGACCTGCTGGCTCGCCGGGTAGAGCACCGGGATCGCGGCGGCGCGCCGGCGCAGCTCGGTCCACGGCACCGCCGGGTCGGCGAAGTCCTCGAGCAGCTCCCAGGTGGCGGTCTCGCCGAGATCGACCTCGAGGCAGGTGCGCAGGTGGTCGGGAGTGCGCCCGCGGAACCAACGCAGCGCGAAGGCCTCGCGGCCGAGCTCCAGCAGGTCGCGCGCGACGCGCGCGTGACCCTGGCCGAGGCACGCCCAGCCGAGCAGGCACAGGTCCGAGCCGAGCATCGCGCGGGTCGCCAGCGTGCGCGGGGTCGGGGCGCCATCGCCGTCGAGGTCCGCGCGCGCGTCGCGCAGCCGCGCGAGCGCGAACTGCTCGAGGTCGACCAGCTCGTAGCCGACGCGTCGATCGGTCGGCGTGCCGCGCGGCGTCCGCACTCCGACCCAGCGGCCGAGCGGGTGTGCGCTCGCGCGGTGCGGGGTCGGCCGGCCCGGCCAGCGGAACGGCACCGATACCCACAGCGTGAACGACGGGCCGCGGTCGTCGGCCAGGAAACCGTACACGACCTGGCGCTGGCGGTCGCGACCGCCGGTCGTCGCGCGCACGAAGGGCCGATCCGACAGGTCCGGCATGCCGAGGCCGTCGAGCCACGCGAGCGCGTCGCGGACGTCGGCGTCGAGCTGCGCGGCAGCAGGCGGCGCCAGCAGCGCGGTGCCCATCGCAGCGGCGAGCATCGCGATCCGGAGGATGTTCGGGCTCGACACGGCCGGCAGGCTACGCGCTGCACGGCGGTGTGTCAGCCCGGCCGGGCTGCGCACCTCGGCCGTTGGGACTGTGGGAATCTTCGAGTGCCCTGGTAGCATCCCTGCGCCCCTCGGCCGCCACGCGGCTCGTCGTGCCCCTGCGGTCTCCGCCGCACCGGGCGGCCGATCGGTGTCCGGAGCGGAGGATGAAGCACAACCTGCGTCGACGCATGCGCTCGGTGCTGCGCTCGATCGATGCCGACACCCGTCGCGCTCGTTCGCAGTCCGCGTGCCGCCGATTGCTGGAGCAGCCGGAGTGGCAGCGCGCCCGCACGGTGTTCGTGTATCTCGCGATGCAGCAGGAGATCGACACCACCGGGTTGATCGAGGCGGCGTGGCGCGAGGGGCGCCGCGTGCTCGCACCGAAGGTCGACGCAGCGCGCCGCGAGATGCACGCGGTCGAGGTCCATCACTGGGGCGATTGCCTGCCCGGCTATCGCAATCTGCTCGAGCCGGTCGGCACGGAGTCGTTCCCGGCGGCCGACATCGACCTGATCGTGCTGCCCGGCCTCGCGTTCGACGCCAAGGGCGTGCGGCTCGGCACCGGCGGTGGCTACTACGATCGGTTCCTCGCCCACCCGGAAGTGCGCGGCACCTGCTGCGGCTTCGCGTACGAGCGGCAGTTCCTCGCCCAGGTGCCGCGCGAGCAGCACGATCGCACCGTGCACATGCTGGTCACCGACGAGGGCGTGCGCCGCTACGGCGGGTGACGCCCGGCTGTCGCGCCGGTCGTGTGGCGCTGCTCACGGGCGCGCGCGGCGCACCAGCTCGATCGCGAGGTCCTGCACGACGGCGCCGTCGGCGAGTCGCAGCACGCGTGCGTCCGGGCCGACGCGGTCGACGCCGAACAGCTCGCCGTCCTCGTCGATCGAGCCGTCGCCATCGAGATCGCTGCCGGCGACGACGACCACCGCGCGATGCGCGGGCAGCGGCACGTCGGTGAGCTCGAACGACTGCACGGTGATCGCCCGGTCGGCGCTCGCGAGCGGGTCGCCGGTCACGGCGTCGCGCGCCTCGACGTGCCAGATCGCGAACGGCGGCGGTGGTACCGCGCTGCGCTGCACGATCCGCACGGGCAGCTCGAGGTCGCCGCCGAGCAGCGACTCGATGCGCACGCGCGCCTCGAACACACCGTCCGGAAGCCCGCTGCGGTCGACGGTGATCGTCAGCGGCGCGTCGCGCGCGTCGCCGTCGTCGAGCCACGTCGCGAAGCGCACGAACTCGCTCGGGGCGCCGCGGTGGTCGACGGTGATGCGCAGCGGCGCCAGGCGACGCAGCGGCCCGGCGAGGTTGCCGATGTCGATGGCTGCGCCATCGGCGTCCGCGGGGATCCGCACCAGCGCGTCGTAGGCGACGAGCTGTTCGGGCGGCGCGATCCCACCGGCGATCGCGTACAGCGCGCGCGCCGCCTGCACGAGCCCGGCGCCGTGCGCCGGGTCGACGCCGGCCGCGCCGCGGTCGCGGGCGGTGGCGCGCAGCGCGCTCTCCAGCTCGGCGGGCGTCGCGTTCGGTCGCAGCGCGAGCATCAGTGCGACGACCCCGCTGACCTGCGCCGCGGCGACCGACGTCCCGGCGTGCCAGGTCAGGTTGCGCGGCGGCGCGTCGAGCGCCGGCACGCCGCCCGACTCCGGCACCGCGAGCGGATCGCCGAGCGCGGCCGCCGGATCGAGCGTGCCGCCCGGAGCGCAGAGGTCGATTGCCGCGCCGGTGTTGCTGCTCGGCGCCGCGGCCAGCCCGTCGCGCAGCACGGCGCCGACCGTCAGCACCGCGGGCTCCGCCGCGGGTAGCACGATCGACGTCGCGTCCTCGAGCTCGCGGCCGCCGTTGCCGGCTGCGGCGACGACGGTGATGCCCTTCGCGACCAGCGCGCGCAGCAGATCGCGCTCGACCTCGATCGCGAGTGCCGCGCTCGCGCGGTCGAAGGTCGTCGCGATGCTGAGGTTGACGACCCGCGCGGGCTCGCTCGGTCGCGGCCGGTCCGCGGGCAGGCCGTCGGGGAACAGCTCGGTGAACCACGCGAAGCCGGCCAGGTCGGCGTCGTCGAGGTCGCCCGCGAAGATCAGCGCGCTCCAGGTGTCGGCCGGATCGCCGCGGCCGTCGGCGCCCAGCGCGCGCAGCGGCATCACGCGGCAGCGATGGTCGACGCCGACGATCCCGCGGCCGTCCACATTGGCGGCCAGGACGCCGGCGACCACGGTGCCGTGCGCGACGCGGCCGGTCGCGGGCTTCACGGGGTCGGTCGGATCGGGGTCGGGGCCGTCGCCGTCCGCCGCGCTGGTCGGATCCGACACGAAGTCGTAGCCGGCCAGCAGGCGACCGTTGAGCTCGCTGTGGGCGAGCGCGACGCCGCTGTCGATCACCGCGACCACCACGCCGATCGAGCCCTCGGTCAGGTCCCAGGCCTGCGGTGCGCCGATCGCGCGCAGGTTCCATTGCCACGCCACATAGCCGGGGTCGGTCGGCTCGAGGGCGCCGCGCCGTGGTCCGTGCACGCTGAAGCGCGTCAGCGCCCCGGGCTCGGCGTGCTCGAGCGCGGTGCGCAGGGCCTCCGGTTCGGCGTCGGCCGGCGCGCGCCAGGTCGACAGACGGCCGAAGCCGCCGCAGCGCCGCAGTCCGAGCGACGCGGCGAGCGACTCGACGCGCGCCGGCTCGGGACCGAGCAGCGCGACGAGCACGTCGGTGTCGGCGCGCGCGGCGCCACCCACGTCGAGCGCGCCGGCCAGGGTCGTGCCGGGCACCGCGATCGTGCCGCGGAGCGTCACGTGCGCCGTCGGCGTCACCGGCGGTGCGCCGCGACCGCCGCCCCCGCAGCCACCCACCAGCGCGATGGCGCCCAGGGCGCCGAGCAGTCGGACAGTTCGCAGATTCCCGATCATGGTCATTCGGTCTCCACGCGTTCTATCCGCGCGCGCGCCCGGTTGCCTCCTCATCGGTGCGGCGACCGCCCCGGCGGCTCCGCGCGCGCGCTCCGGAATTCGCCCTGCGCCCCGTGCCAGCGGCGTCGCGCGTCACTCGCGCTGCGGCTCGGCATCGACCGGCCGCGCGAGCAACAGCGTGTGGTCATCGTCGCGCGGGCGCCCGCCGGCGTGGCGCTGCACCGCGTCGAGGATCGCGTCGAGCAGCGCGAAGCCGCGGCGCTCGGGTTGCAGCTCGGCGAGCAGGCGCTCGCGGCCGAACAGGCCGTCGTCGCCGCGCGTCTCCTCGATGCCGTCGGAGCTCAGCAGCAGCTGGTCCTCGCAGCCGAGCGCGCGCCGCTCGGTGCGCCAGCTCGCGGACGGGATCGCGCTGCAGATCAACGGGCCGGTGTGCGCGAGCGTCTCGATGGAGCCGTCCCGTCGCCACAGGAGTCCGTCGTGGTGGCCGGCGCTCGCGTACTCGAGCACGCGCTCGGCTGGCCGCAGGCGGCCCGCGAATGCCGTCACGAAGCGGTCGTCCTCGAGGTGCTGCAGCGCGTCGCGGATCCGCTGCAGCACGGCGCCGGGCGCGAACGCGTCCGCGTGGGCAGACTGGAACGCCGCCTTGATGACGCCCGACAGCATCGCGGCCGCGACGCCGTGGCCCGATACGTCGGCGACGAGCACCGCGACGCCCTGCACGCCGTCACCGCCCGCTCCGACCGGGGCGAAGTCGTAGAGGTCGCCGCTCAGCTCGTCGCACGGCTCGAACCGGGCGTGCAGCGCGACGCCGCCGACGCGCGCGCTGGCCTGCGGCAGCAGGCTCGCCTGGAAGCGCCGCGCCTCGTCGAGGTGCGCCTGCAGCCGCCGGCGCTGCTCGCGGTCGCGCCGCGTCAGCTCGCGCCGCTCGCGCCAGCGGTCGAACACGGTGAGCAACAGCTCGCGGCCGAACGGCTTCGGCAGGAAGAAGAACGCGCGCTCGCGCAGCGTGCGCACGAGCTTCGCGTCCATGTCCTGCACGCTGCCGGTCATCACGACGACGTCGAGCCCGGGTCGCAACGCCTGGAGCCCTGCCATCAGGTCGAAGCCGTCGCCGTCCGGCAGCCGGACGTCGACGAAAGCGAGGTCGATCGGCTCGGTCCGCACGGCGTCGAGGGCCTCGGCGGCCGTCCGCGCGAACCGGACCTGCCCGTGTCGCTCCAGCACGCGGGCCACCGCGTGCCGCATGCCGGGCTCGTCGTCGACGATCAGGATCCGCAGCACGTCGCTCAAGTCGCCACCTCCTCTCCCACCGGTCGCCGTGTGGACGGCAGCTCGACCCGCACGCGCGTGCCGCGTCCCGGCGCGCTGTCGATCGCGATCCGACCCCGCACGTCCTGCACGATGCTGTGGCAGATCGACAGCCCGAGACCCGTGCCGGTCGGCTTGGTCGTGAAGAACGCCTCGGCGCAGCGCCGCAGGTGCTCGGCGTCCATCCCGGTGCCGTCGTCGGCGACCTCGACGAGCACGTGGTCCGCGCGCTCCTCGACCGTGATCCGTAGCCGGCCGCCGGTCGGCATCGCCTCGCACGCATTGGTCGACAGGTTCAGCAGCAGCTGCTCGAGCTCGTGCTGGGCACCGCGTACCGGCGGCAGCGCGGCGGGCACGCCGAGCTCCAGCTCGATACCGCCGCGCAGCATGCTGCCCTCGAGGATCGCGAGCGTGTTGTCGAGCGCGCGTCGCAGGTCGCCGTGCGCGCCGGGCCGCTCACGGTTGCGCGCGAACTCCAGCAGCCCGCCGAACACCCGCCGGCACGTGTGCATGGCGCGCTCGACGTGCTCGAGGTCGCGCAGCGCCGTGGCGACGTTCGCAGTGCCGTCCTCCAGCTCGCAGCGGAGCTGCTCGAGGGTCGGCAGGATCGCGCCCAGCGCATTGTTGACGTCGTGCGATATGCCGCGCGCGAGGTTGGCCATCGCGTGCTTGCGCTCGGCGCGCAGCACGTCGCGCCGCAGCGTCTCCGTCTCGCGCGAGTTGGCGATCGCCGCGGCCGCCAGCAATTGGAATCGGCGCAGCAGCTCCGCCTCGTAGCGGCCGAGCCGCGTGCGCGACCGGGCCGAGACCTTCAGCACACCGAGCACCTCGCCGCGGAACACGAGCGGTGCGGCGAGCACGATCTGCTCGGGTGGCGTGCCGTGCTCGTCGTCGTGGAACGCGAGCGTGCGCGCGAGGCTGCCGCCTTCCGTGGCGTCCGGCGAGCGCCAGCCGTCGGCCTCCCGCTCGAAGGTCAGCACGCGGCGGCGCGCGAGCAGGTCGCCGACGCCGTCGTCGAGCGGTAGCAGGAGCCCGATCAGCGGGCTCTTCGTCTTGGTCCACGCGGCCTGCTCGGCGACCAGCTCGAGGCCGCGCTGGTGGTCGAGGATCAACAGCGCCGACGAGTGGTCGTAGCGCGTCAGCGAGCGCAGCCCGTGGAGGATCCGGTAGAAGACGTCCTTCGGCCGGCGGCGCTCGAGCACGCCGCGCGCGATGCGCTCCTCGACGGCCCGCACGCGCGCGTCGTCGATCGCGCGGATCAGGTCGGACAGTGCCTGCGTGAACCGCGCCAGGTCCCGGCCGTCGCCGCGAGCGAACGGCGCCCCGTCACGCGTGAGCGCGAGCACGCCCCACAGCCGGCCGCGGCGATGCACGGGACCGAGGATCAGATCGTCCGGCGGCTCGCTGCGCTCGTTGCGCAGCACGGCCGCGAACAGCCCGAGGTCCCAGGCACCCGCGCTCGGGATCGCGTGGCGCAGCACCGGCGCGCCGCCGCCGCCGGGGTCGACGACCGCGACGCACGCGCGCTGGGCGTCGAACGCCTGCAGCGTCGCCCGCAGCCAGGTGCGGATCGCCGTCTCGACGTCGGCCGCGTCCGCGGTCATGCGCCGCAGATCGTCGAGCAGTCGGAACAGGCTGGTCTCACGGTGGGGGGGCATGACCGCGTCGTGCGTCGCAGCGTAGGGGGCGAGGGTGGTGGGAATCCACCGGGCGGCGTCGATGTGGGTGCGATCCAGGGCGTGCGCCGGAGACCGCGTCCGGAGCGTCGCCGTCCCTCGACCTCGTCCGGAGCTCGCAATGGCAGGTGGATCGCCTGATCGGATCGTGCGCACCGTCGCGGTGATCGATGCTGGCGCGTGCCGCGGTTCGATGGACGCGCCCGACCACACGGTGCTCGAGATCAACGTGGCGCTGAACGCCCGTTGCAACGACGTAACCCATCCCTCGACGGTCGCGGACCTGACGGTACGTGCAGCCATCGCGCCCGCGGATTACCCGCCACTCGTCCATGGCCGGTTACCCGACTCGATCCGGCTCCTCGACATGCCGCTCGGCGAGCCGGCGACCTCGGATCCCACCACGCTGAGGCTGCTCGAATACACATACCGAGGTTGCCAGTGCTCGTCGTGCCGAACCGCACCGCCGCCATCGCGTGTCGCGAGTGGCTGAGCGTGCGCGTCGTGGTCCTGCCAGGCCGGCTGCGACCTCTCGAGGGAATCCGGGCAATGTTCATGTTCATAGTGCACGATCTCCTGACGCGACCTCCCATGCCGAACGAGCTCTCGTCCAGGTCCGGCGGTCGTCGTCGGCTTCGCATGAGGCTGCGCCCGGAATCCGGGGTCGACCTTCGCGATGTCCGGGGACATCACGCGCAAGCCGTCCTGCCGGTGCGCGGAGTCCGCGACGGCGAGCGTGGCGGGCTGGTCGTCGACGGCGAGCCGGGCGTCTGTTATCGGGAGGCGCACCTGCAGGCCGGTCCGTCGACCGCTGCGAGCTCGATCGGCTCGCTAGCCACGCTGGTCGGCCGCTGATGCACCTGCCCATGCCGGATGTCCCGCGGCGCCTCGCTGTCGTCACCTGCCGATGGCCTGGAGCTGGAGTTCGGAGGCCTTGCCGTCGGTCGTGTCCACGGTCCCGAGGTCGAGGTGGTCGAGCCGCGCGACGCCGATGGCGGAGTTCGGGCCGTCTGCCGGTGCGGGCATCCGCGTCGCCGACCAGGACAGGCGCGTGACGCGACCGGCGAACGGGAGTGTAGTCCACAGGGCCGCCGCGCGTCGCATCTCCTCCAACAGAGCCGACTGCTCCTCCATGAGCTGCCGTGCGTCTGCCGGAGAGAATGGTGATGCCGAGCCGTTTCGCCAGACGAACAGGCAGGCGACCGGCACAAGGGGGTGTGGATCTCGTATTGAGCGAAGCCGCTCTTTTCATGCCGCGAGCGCTCGGACGGCGGTCCGCTGCGTAGCGAAGAACCGCGACATAGCAGCGTCCCATTGGTGGCTGAGCGCGAGCGCGCGGAGCTTGATCACGTGGTCGCCGGTATGCTGCTTCCAGCGCGATCCGGCGCGCTTCATGCGCACGCCGATGAGGCTCTTGCAGGTTGCCTCGACGGTTCCGCTGCCGATCGGCAGCCCTTGGCGCGGGCGCCGGCGTAGTTCATGCGGTGCGCATGATTCGTGAGGTAGGTGATGGCCTCGTGGATGGGGCCGTGCTTGACCACGCTGCCGTCGACCGGGTCGCACCAGTGCGGTTCGAGGTCGGCGAGAATCTGCGTGACGGCGTCCTTCCTGCGCTCGAGGGAGCCGGCGCCAGCCAGCCACGACCGCTCGGCTTTCGGCGCCCTGGATCGCCTCGGCTGCCGCGGACAGCTTCTCGAGGACGTGCCAGAAGTCGACCATCAGATGGCGCGGACCTAAGAGGCTTTCCGGGAAGCTCGACTCGAGCAGGTTCCACATCTCGTGAGCCCCATCAGCGAGTAGCTGAAGTCGCAGCTCGGGCTGCTTCTCGCGCAGCCGGTAGACCACGTTCGCCATGGCGTTGCACACGTCCAAGGGGTCGATGCCAGGCATTTGTCCGAAGCGCATCGAGTAGAGCGCTCGGCCGTTGCCATCGTGCAACGTGACGGTGCCGGCAGTGCGCCATGTGGAAGACGCGCGTGATCTTCGGCGCGTTCCTCCTGGGCCGACCGGGCGGCCGCGGGATGGGCTCCTCCATCGGCACGCTCGCCCGGTCGAGCGATACCGAGATCGCGCGTGCCTCAGCCGGGATCTCGAGGCTGCTCACGATGGCGTCCTCGATGTTGACCTGGGGACGAAGCGTACAGCGCCCCGAGCTCATGCGGCACGCGCTCGAAGCTCGCGCGAGAGTAGGGAAGCCGGCGGGTCTGCTTGCCGCTCTGCTCACCCTCCCGCGATGGCGCCTTCTGCAGCTCGAAAGCCATCGCCCCGGCCGTCTGCGGTAGCCAGCCGTCGCCGATGGCGCCCGCACGCAGGCTGATCGCGTCCACCGTCGGTGCGTTGCCCTCGCCGAGCGGACGATACAGCGCACGTCGCACCTCGACGGTCCCCGCGAGCGATCGTGCCGGCCGTTGCCGCAACCCGACCCGCGTGAAGGTCTTGCCGTCGATCTCGACTCGCGGCGCGTCGACCTCCAGAGCGCCGAGCATGACCGCGTGCGCATCCCGCTCACCGCGCCGGTCAGCTCGGCGACCATGACCTCCGAGACCGCGTAGTCGATCGCCTCCCGGCCTGCCGCGCCACTTGCGGCGCGCGATGCGACCGCGGCGCACAGCGCCTCGATCGAACCCACCATGCTCTTGCACGCAGCCGGCACCGCGACGACGATCAAGTCTTCGACGGCGCCCTCCCAGGACGCTTGGTTTGCATCCTGCATCCGATAGGGAGGGGCGTCGTTTTGTACAAGTTCTTTTTACACAAGATCTTGTGCTCGCTCCCCGCTCCCGCCGCGCCCCTTGGAGGCCGCGCCGCGCCTCACTCAATCCGAGAGCCACACCCGGCACAAGGCATGCGGTAGGCGCAACGAAATACACTCCCGCAAGCAATGCCAAAGGACACAGCAGCGAGACCAGACAGCCGTGACCGCGCGGGCCCGGCGGGCCGAGCGAATCGGCGCCGGGTAGCGCGATCGGCTCGTCGGGCATCGATCGCTCCTCAGGTTCCGATCGCCTCGAGCGCGAGCTCGTAGCGCGCGGTGCCGATCACCTCGCCGGTGTCGATGTCGGTGTGGTCGAGCTGCGCGACGCCGATCGCTGCGTCGGTGCCGCCGGCCGGGTCGGGCAGGATCATCAGCGACCAGCTCAGCCGTGTGTCGCGCCCGGCGAACGGCAGCCGGGCGACGAACGACACACCGACGCCGGCCGCGTCGCCCTCGTTCAGGTAGTCGTCGATCGACACCGCCTCGAGGCGCTCGAGCAGGCTGTCGGGGTCGAGCGGCAGCAGATTGCCGTCGTGCTGGATGATCGCGGCGATCGCGAGGCCGGCGTCCTGGCCGCCCGACTGCACGACCACCCGGTCCTCGACCCGCGCCGGGGGCAGCGCGCGCGCGACGAGCACGTTGCCGTCCGGGCGCACGACGAACCGCGTCAGCCGGTAGGTGGTCGGTCGGATCGGCGACGGCCGCGGCTCGTTGCGGCCGTCACCATTGTCGAGGACCTCCTTCTCGATGAACCGCTGCCCCAGCACCATCTCGGGCGGGCTACAGCTGCCGGCCGCGAGCCACGCGCACAGCGATGCCAGGACGGCGGCGGTGCGCGTGTGCGGGGAGCCAGGGTGGTGGCTCATCGCCCGTCACCCCCGCACGCGATGACCGGCCGCAGGCCCGTGTAACCGGCGAGGTAGGGGTACTCGCCGCTCCAGGTGTCGAGCCGCGCCTGCGCCGCGCTGTTGACGAACGCACCGCCGCGCACGATGCGGCGGTCGTCGAGGTCGGCGAGCTGCAGCCGGCCGCGAAGGCCGTCGCCGGCGCGCGGCTCCGGATCGTCCGGCGCGCCGTCGGTGTAGACGTCGAGGCACCATTCGAACACGTTGCCGGCCGTGTCGTGCAAGCCGAAGCCGTTCGGCGCGAAGCTGCCGGCCGGCGCGCTGCACTCGTAGCCGTCGTTCCAGTCGTCGGGCTGATCACCGGTGCGGTCCGGCAGCGCGATGCCCTGCGCGGCCATGCGGTCCATCAGCTGCCGGAACGAGGCGTCGGCCACGTTGGCGACCGCGCGTACGCCGCCCTCCGCTGCCGCGCCCGGCCACGGATCGGCGGCTCCGCCGCGGGCGGCGTGCTGCCATTGCGCCTCGGTAGGCAGGTCCATGCGCAGGAAGCGCAATGCCAGCAATCCGCTGAGCCAGGTGATGCCGGCGAGCGGATGGTCGGCCCCGACCGTGTCCGGTGCGTCGAACGACCGGCCGACCAGCCGCTGCCATTGCCCCATCGTCAGCTCGAACTTCGAGATCCAATAGGGTGCGAGCTCGACGTCCTCGTTGCGCACGGTGCGCGCCGGACCGCTCGGGATCAGCACGAATACGAGCCCGCCGTCGGTGCCCGGCGGCGGCGCCGGAACGCGCAGCGTCTCGGGGGCGACCGGCGGCATCTGCGACGGCAGGTGGAGGAACTCCCAGAGCCCGGAGTCCGGGTTGCGACCGATCGGTACCAGGTCCGCGCGCTCGTCGATCTCCGGTTGTGAGGTTCCGAAGCTCGCCTGCCAGCTCGCCTGGAACTCGCGCCAGCGATCGTGGACCCAACCCGGCGGCTCGGGCAGCGGCTGGGCGGTGACCTGCGCGTGCGGACCGGCCAGCGTCGCCTCGTGGACACGCGAATCGAGCTGGCGCAGCACGGCCTCGACCTCCGCGACCGCCGCCGCGGAGCCGTTGTGGTCGGGCTCGCGCGCCCAGGCCTCGAAGGCCTGGTAGACGTCGACCGCGACGACCAGCAGGTCGCGGTGCGCGCCCGCGAGCCGGGCTGCGGTCTGCTCGGCGCGCGCCTGCTCCGAGCGCGCAGTGGCGGCCGCCGCCTCCGCGCGCTCCGCCAGCTGTCGCTGCATGGCGGCGGCGGCGACGGCCTCGCCGCGCATCCGTTCTGCGTTGCGATAGGCGCGCACGAGCAGCACCGACGCGACCAGCGCGAGCACGAGGGCCGCGCTCGCCACCAGCGCGGTCAGCCGGTGTCGTCGGATCAGCTTGCCGAGCCGGTAGCGCGAGCGGGGTGGGGCCGCGAGCACCGGCTCGTCGGCGAGGAAGCGGCCGAGGTCCTCGGCGAGTGCGATCGCCGACTGGTAGCGGCGCGCCGGCTCCTTCGCGAGCGCGCGCATGACGATCCAGTCGAGCTCGCCGCGCACCGCGCGCAGCGCCCCGCGCGGCAGCCCGACCTCCGCGCGGTCCGCGCCCGCTGCGCGGGACGTGCCGATCGCGGTCAGGCGCGTGCTCGGCCGCGGCGGATCGTCCTCGCGGATCATGCGGAACGCCTCCCGCAGCCGGTCGCGGCGGAACGTGTCGCGCGGGAACGGCAGCTGGCCGCAGACGACCTCGTACAGCATCACGCCGATCGAGTAGACGTCCGCCAGCGCGTCGATCAGATCGTTGTCGCCGGTCGCCTGCTCGGGCGACATGTACTCCGGTGTACCGAGGATCTCGTGGTGCTCGTCGACGGCCAGCGGGTCCGCCGCGCCGCGGTGCGTCGCCTTCGCGAGCCCGAAGTCCAGGATCCGCGGCGTCCAGTCGTCGCCGTCGCGGACCACGAGCACGTTCGCGGGCTTCAGGTCGCGGTGAACGACGCCGCGCAGGTGGGCATGGTGCACGCCGCGGCAGACCTGCTGGATCAGTCGGACGCGCTCGTGCAGCGTCAGGCGCTGTCGCTCGCATACCTCGTTGATGGGCCGTCCCTCGACGTATTCCATCACGAGATACGGCTCGCCGCGCCCGGTCTCGCCACCGTCGAACACGCGAGCGATGAACGGGTGCGTCATCGTCGCGAGCGTGCGGCGCTCGAGATCGAAGCGCGCGAGGACCTCCGGGGTCGCCAGCTCGCGGCGCACCACCTTGATCGCGCAGACCTGCCGGAGACCCTCCTGCCGCTCCGCGAGATAGACGGTCCCCATCCCGCCGCGGCCGATCTCGCGCAGCACGCGATACGGGCCGATCGCATCCGGCAGCTCCTCGGCGTCGATGGACGGCGGTCGGGTCATGGCGACGCTCGCGGCGGCTCCGTATCGCCGGGCCGCGACGCCCGGAGGATAGCGGGCTGCCGGACCGGACGCGAACTTGGCGCCCCGGGAATGCATCTGCCGCCCCGGGGCTCCGCCGTCGGCCGCGCCGTCACATGTTGCGCCGGTACTGACCGCCGACGTCGTACAGCGCCCGGCTGATCTGACCCAGCGAGCAGGTCTTCGCGGCCTCCATCAGCGCGCCGAACACGTTGCCGCCGTCCAGCGCGGTCCGCTGCAGCATCGCGAGCGCTGCGGGCGCGCGCGCCGCGTTGCGCGCCTGGAACGCGCGCAGCGCCGCGATCTGCGCGTCCTTCTCGTCGTCGGTCGAGCGCATGACGTCGGCCGGCTTCTGGATCGGCGAGCCGTCGGTGCCGAGGAACGTGTTGACGCCGACGATCGGCAGCTCGCCGGTCGACTTCAGCGTCTCGTAGTGCATCGACTCCTCCTGGATCCGGCCGCGCTGGTACATCGTCTCCATCGCGCCGAGCACACCGCCGCGCTCGGTCAGCCGCTCGAACTCGGCGTAGACCGCCTCTTCGACGAGATCGGTCAGCTCCTCGATGACGAACGAGCCCTGGATGGGGTTCTCGTTCTTCGCGAGTCCCAGCTCGCGGTTGATGATCAGCTGGATCGCCATCGCGCGGCGGACCGACTCCTCGGTCGGCGTCGTGATCGCCTCGTCGTAGGCGTTCGTGTGCAGGCTCTGGCAGTTGTCGTAGATCGCGTACAGCGCCTGCAGCGTCGTGCGGATGTCGTTGAACGCGATCTCCTGCGCGTGCAGCGAGCGGCCGCTCGTCTGGATGTGGTACTTCAGCTTCTGGCTGCGGTCGTTGCCGCCATAGAGGTGCTTGATCGCCTTGGCCCAGATGCGGCGCGCGACCCGGCCGATCACCGAGTACTCGGGATCGACGCCATTGCTGAAGAAGAAGCTGAGGTTCGGCGCGAAGTCGTCGATCGCCAGGCCGCGCGACAGGTAGTACTCGACGTAGGTGAAGCCGTTGGAGAGCGTGAACGCGAGCTGCGTGATCGGGTTCGCGCCGGCCTCGGCGATGTGGTAGCCGGAGATCGAGACCGAGTAGAAGTTGCGGACGTCGTCAGACGTGAAGAACTCCTGCACGTCGCCCATCATCCGCAGCGCGAACTCGGTCGAGAAGATGCAGGTGTTCTGCGCCTGGTCCTCCTTGAGGATGTCGGCCTGCACCGTGCCACGGACGGTCGACAAGGCGCGCTGCCGCAGCTCCGCGTAGACCTCGGCCGGCAGGACCTCGTCGCCCGATACGCCGAGCAGCCGCAGTCCGAGGCCGTCGTGGCCGCGCGGCAGCTCGCCGCGATAGCGCGGCCGCGGCACACCGCGTTCGGCGTACAGCGCGTCGATCCGGGCCTCGACCTCGCCCCACATGCCCCGCTCGGTGATGTGCTTCTCGCAGACCTGGTCGATCGCGGCGTTCATGAAGAACGCGAGCATCATCGGCGCCGGTCCGTTGATCGTCATCGACACCGAGGTGTTCGGCGCGCAGAGGTCGAAGCCCGAATACAGCTTCTTGGCGTCGTCGAGCGTGCAGATCGACACGCCGGCGTTGCCGATCTTGCCGTAGATGTCGGGGCGCGGATCGGGGTCCTCGCCGTAGAGCGTGACCGAGTCGAACGCGGTGGACAGACGCTTGGCTGGCTGCTCGAACGCGACGTAGTGGAAGCGGCGGTTCGTGCGCTCCGGGCCACCCTCCCCGGCGAACATGCGCGTCGGGTCCTCGGCGGTGCGCTTGAACGGGAACACGCCGGCCGTGTACGGGAACGCGCCAGGCACGTTCTCCTGCAACAGCCAGTGCAGGCGGTCGCCGTGACCGCGGTAGCGGGGCAGCGCGACCTTGGGGATCCGCAGCCCGGACAGCGACACCGAGAACTGCGGCACGCGGATCTTGCGGCCGCGGACCTCGTACTCGTAATCGTCGGTCGAGTAGCTCTGCACGAGCGCGTCCCAGCCGTCGAGCATCTCTTGGCAGTCCGCGGCGAGCTGCGGAGCCGTGCTCGCGATCGCGGCGCGCAGGGCGTCGGCGGCGGGGCCCGCGCCGTCGCCGACCACGGCGAGGGCGGCGCGCAGATGCTGCAGCCGGTCCGCGATGTCGCGCTGCGCCGCCGCCCAGCGGTCGTAGCGGCGGTTGCTCTCGGCGATCTCGGCGAGGTAGCGCACGCGCTCGGGCGGCACGATCGAGCGGCGCGACGGCAGGCCCACGGTCAACCCGTCCGGTGCCGCGAGCCGGTCCGACAGCTCGCCGAGCATGCGCATCAGCGCCACGAACAGCTCGTTCGTGCCCGGGTCGTTGAACTGCGAGCCCATCGTGCCGAACACCGGCATCGCGTCGGTGGGCTCGTCCCAGCGCTCGCGATTGCGCTGGTACTGCTTGCGGACGTCGCGCAGCGCGTCGAGCGCGCCGCGGCGGTCGAACTTGTTGATCGCGACCAGGTCCGCGAAGTCGAGCATGTCGATCTTCTCGAGCTGCGTCGCGGCGCCGTACTCGGGCGTCATCACGTACAGCGAGCGGTCCGCGTGCTCGACGATCTCGGTGTCGGACTGCCCGATGCCCGAGCTCTCCAGCAGGATCAGGTCGAAGCCGGCGTGCCGCAGCACGTCGAGCGCCAACCCGACCGCGTCGCTCAGCGCGAGGTTCGCGCGCCGCGTCGCCATCGAGCGCATGAACGCGCGCTCGTCGTGGATCGCGTTCATGCGGATGCGGTCGCCGAGCAGTGCACCGCCGGTCTTGCGGCGCGTCGGATCGACCGACAGGATCGCGATGCGCCGGTCGGGCAGGTGACGCAGGAAGCGCCGCACGAGCTCGTCGATCAGCGACGACTTGCCGGCGCCGCCGGTGCCGGTGACGCCGAGCACCGGCGGCACCGACGCAGGCTTCGGCAGCGCGGCGAGCAGCGCGGCGGCGGCCTCGGGATCGTCCTCGGTCAGCGACAGCGCGCGGGCCACGGCGAGCCGATCGCCGGTGCGGAGCGCGTCGGCATCGACCGCGCGCGGCGTCGCGAAGTCCGCGCGTCGAAGCATGTCCCGCACCATGCCGACGAGGCCGAGGCGGCGACCGTCGTCGGGCGAGTAGATGCGCTCGATGCCGTAGTCGTGCAGGGCCTCGATCTCCTCGGGGAGGATCACGCCGCCGCCGCCGCCGAACAGCCGGACGTGGCCGCAGCCGCGCTCGTCCAGCAGGTCCTTCATGTAGCGGAAGAACTCGTTGTGACCGCCCTGGTACGACGTGACCGCGATGCCCTGCGCGTCCTCCTCGATCGCGGCGTCGACGATCTCGAGCGCCGAGCGGTTGTGACCGAGGTGGACGACCTCGGCGCCCGCGCCCTGCGCGATACGGCGGAAGATGTTGATCGACGCATCGTGGCCGTCGAACAGCGAGGTCGCGGTGACGAGGCGCACCTTGTTCCGGGTCCGGAACCGGTCGGGGCCGTCCGGGCGGGTACTCTCGTCGGCGACGGGCTCGATCTCGCTCTGGGTCATGTCTCGTCTCGCGGATGCGGACCGCGCAGTCTATCGGCAGGCCCGCGCGGATGCGCTCGCGCGCGCCGGCGGGGTGAGGTTCTCGCCACGGCGAAATCGATGCAGGTCGGCTTCGGCATTCCGCCACGCCCTCGTCGCGCTCGCTGCGCACCAGCGTCAGCCGCTCGCCACGATCCTCGCTCGGATCGATGCGGATCGCGATCCGCGGCCGGCTCCGTCCGGTCGTTCGTCCGGCGCGAACGCGGCTTCCGGCCGTCGTGCGGTCGGCGCCGGATGGCGCACCCCGGCGGCGTGGCAGGCCGTCCGCGTGTGCGCCGAGGTGCCCGTCGGGCGGTCCGTCCTCCGCCTGCCGTTCGGACTCCGCCTGCCGCTCGCGCGTGATGCCGAGCCGCTGAAGCGAGTGCGGCGCATGCTCGTCCGGACCGTGTTCGCGCAGCAGCACGACCCGGCGATCCGATCGAATCCACGCGTTGCCCCGACCGACGACCGGCGCCGCCGTGTCGCGGCGAACGGAGCCGCGCCTGGCAACCCGCGTCTCGCGCGCGTGCCGACGATCGTCGCGCCCGGACCCGTCCTGCGCCGGCAACCTCGGCGGATCGCGGCGAGGCGGACCTGCCCGGTGCGACGCGTCGGGCGCCGGTCTCCCCCGGGACATCCCGGCGCCGATCGGCGCGCGATCGGTGACGCTCTCGTGCCCGGCTCCGAGCACGCGTGCCATCGCCGAGCGCTCCGTGCTCTCGATCGACCGCGTGTGCCTCGATCGGCTCGAGCCTCGCAGGACCTCGGCTCAGCTTCGGCTGCGCAACCCACGAGCGCCACGGATGGCGGGGGGCCGGGCCTCCATAGCGTCTGAGTGAGAGTGCGGGGAGCTCGACGGAGGGCCTCCATGTCAGCGTGCTCGCGGGGTCCACGACCGCTCCATCTCCGTAGCGGCCGCCGCCGCGCAGCGCGGGGCGGTTCGGGATCGGACGACCCGTAGCCCGGGTTCAGGTCGATCAGCAGCCCGGTGCCGGCCGACGGCCGTCGGTGACGATCGGCCCGCGGCCGGTTCCCTGCAGCGCGGCGGAGAGCAGCAGGCTCGCTCCGCATGGGGTCATTGGTCGGGGGCTGGAGTCCACGGTCCCCGCCCACACGTCGACCGCGAGCTGCGCGCTGGCGGCCGTGCCGTCCGCCCGCCACAGTCCGGAGCCGATCCGTACGTGGCCGTTCGATCGCCGCGCGCTACGGCAGCAGGGGGTCGTTGGCGCCGTCGCGCAGCCGGGCGGCGGTCTTCGTTGCCTGTCGGCGGACGACCTCGGGGGCCGCGAGGTCGGCGGCGAGCTCCGTGCACGCGGTCAGGATCCGGCCGCGTTCGATCGAGAAGACGAACCAGCCGAGCGCTTCCAGCGCGGCGGCGCGGACCGCGGGCTCGTCGTCGGTCGCCCGGGCGAGGGCGATCAGGCCGGGCACCGCGGGATGCGCCCGATAGAGCCGGTAGGTGCGGATCGCACGCACGCGCTGATCGGTCCCGAGCGAGCGGTCGGCGGCCTTCGCGAGGTCCTCGGCGACGAAGCTGCCCGCAGTGAACGAGCGCAGCAGAGCGTCCCGCTCCGCGCCTCCGGGCGCTCGCGGCACGTTCGCGAGCACGGCGTCGAGCGCCGTTCGAACCGCGTCGGGGTCGAACTTCTTCACGGCTTCTCGCGCGTCGAAGACCACACGCTCCGACGGGTCGCGCAGCCCGCGCGACAGGACCACGGCGACATGGTCGGGTCGGCCCACGTCGCCCATCAGGCTGACCGCACAGCGTCGGACGAACTCCGCCGGATCGCGCGCGGCGAGCGGCAGGGCCTCCTCGAAGGCCGTGCCGCGGCGGCGCGCGAGTTCGGCGAGGGCTTCGAGCCGGACGACCGCGCTTCGGTGCGTGTGAAGATGCTGGAGCAGTCGGGTGTCGTCGAGCTCGCCGATCCGATCGAGCAGCTCCGTCAGCCGCGGGGCCAGATCGTCGGTCGGCCGCGCGAAGCGGAAGGTCGGATCGCCGAACAGGTGCGACTCGAGGTGCGGACGCAGCCGGTGCCATGCGCCGATGCGTCGACCCGATCCGAGCAGGTCGAGGCGTCGATCGGCGGCGACGTCCTGGGCGACGTTCACCGAGTTGGCGACGACCACCGCGGTCTCGCTGCTGCCGAAGAGGTACGCGGCGGCCTGATACGGTCGCACGACGAAGTTGCCGTTGAAGCAGGCGTCGAGGTGGATCACGTCGGCTCCCGGTACGATCGCCTCGACCTCGGCGCAGGTCAGCTCGGTGCGCGCGTCGAGAGCCTCGTCGGCCGCGGTGACCTCCTCGTCGAACGCATCGTCGAACCAGTCGAGCGGCAGGCCGTAGCGCTCCATCAGCGCGATCTTCGCCTCGGCCTCCGATTCGCCACGCGTCCGCGCCTGCCGCAGTCGCGAGCGCGCGTCGCGCCTGAGCGCCTCGACCTTGGCGGCCGTCGTCGGCAACGGCAGGTCGCCGAGCAGGAACTGCCGGTCGTCGTCGCCGTGGCTGTGCAGCAGCGCGACGTCGAGGTCGGGGTCGGCGAGCTCGCGCAGCAGCAGCTCCTCCAGCTCCGCTCCGCGCAGATGATGGAGCTCGATCAGGGCTCCGCCGGGACGGTGCAGCGCGGGAAGCTGCTCGGTCAGCAGCCGGCGCGCGTCGGCCCAGGCGTCGAGCGACTCGCTGACGTAGCCGTGTCCGATCATCGTCAGCACGCGATCGAGCGGCTGCGGGTCTCGCCGGAGGCGCGCGAAGCGTCCGAGGCACGCAGCGATCGCCGCGTGCGCCTCGTCGCCCTCCAGCGTCGGCAGCAGGCGCGCCGTGTAGATCTCCTTGTCGATCCGCTGGGCGGACTCCGGCGCGAGTTCGTAGTAGGTGAGCAGCGGGTTCTCCTCGTCATTGCCGAGCGGCTCGCAGACGAGGTCGAAGTCCTCGTAGAACCGGTCTGTCGGCACCGAGGAGCGCGTCCGCGGGTAGCGCTGCTCGTCCATCTTGAACGCGCTCGTCAGGTGCTGGGCGCCGCGCAGCATCGCCACCGGAATCCGCCCGACGAGCAGGGCTCCCTCGAGCGGCGGCTCGACCCGATGCAGCCGCCGCAGGGCGTCGCGGACCGTCTCCGGCCCACGCCAGTCGTCCACCAGGATCCAGGTGCCGAGGCCGTCCTGCTCGACCGCAGCCCGATAGGTGTGGATCGCATCGGGGATCGCTGCCCAGGTGGCCGCATCGACGACCACCGCGAAGGTCGTGGCAGTGACGATGGACGGCGGCTCGCGGCGGGACTGGGCGGCAGAGGTCGCGAGAGCGAGAGCGAGGACGACGAGGGCGTGGGTGAATCGGGACATCGTCGGATCGGCGGGGCCGGGCCCGCATTGTCGGTCGAGCGACGCTCGTCGCGAGCCGGAACCACGAGACCCGCACCGTCGTCGCCAGGAGCGAGCGTCTCGCCCCGCGGTGCCGCTCGTCACGCGGCGACCGTACGGCTTCGCGCCGCGCGGTCCCGCGGGATCGGCGTCGGGCCCGCCGGGGAGCTGGGCGGGCTGCCATCGCGGGCGCCGACGCGAGCGTGTGCGTGGCGAGCGCTACTTCCCGTCGCCCGCGAGCGGGTTCTGCAGGGCCGTGCCCCCGCTCTGGAGATAGCCGTCGTAGGCGGTCCTCGCCGCCTTGCCGTAGTAGCTGTCGCCGTTCGATTCGGCGAGCTTCTCGAGCCGTGTGGCGATCGGCCGGAGCTTGCGCACGTAATACTCGGTCGCCCTCTCGGCAGCCTGCTCACGCGCTCGCGGAGCAGTGATCTCGCCGTTCTTCTGGACGATCTCGCGGTAGCGCTCGTCGAGGGTCTCGAGGTCGTCGAAGATCTCCGCGTAGGTCTTGCCGGCGTAGTACTCGTCCCGTGTCGCCTTCTCGCGGAACTCCTGGCTCCACCGTGTCGCCGCCTCGTCGAATGCCGGGATCCTGGCGAGTCGGTCCTTCGCCTCCTCGATCCTCTCGTACTTGGCGTAGACGTCTCCCTTCGCGCCGAGCGCCTCGATCTCCGCGATGGTCTCGCGCACCAGCGCGTCGATGGCCCGCAGCTCCTCGGCGGCCCGTCGCGCGTAGAACGAGTCCGGATTGTCGGAGCGGAAGCCCTCGATCAGGCGGTAGTAGCTGGCGAGCTCGAGCCGATCGCGCCGATCGACGATGCTCTGCAGCTCCGAGCCGGCCGCCAGCTCCCGAGCGGCGTCGTCCGTGTCGAGGAGCGCGGTCCACTTCGCGCGTGCGGCGTCGTATGCGGTCACGCCGCGGAACCGGTCATCGCTCGCCTGCAGCGCGTTCCGCAGGGCGCAGAGATCGCCGCCCTGCTCGAGCTGCCGCAGCTCGGCGAGCGCGCCGGAGACCAGCGAATCCAGATACCCGGCCAGCTTCCGGGCGAGTCGCACCTGCTCCGGATCCACGGTGGCGTCATCCGCCAGATACGGCCGCAGCCCTGTCTCGGCCTGGGCGAGCCGGTCGTCGACGAGCGCTCCGAACACGCGGCGCAGCGGGCCATCCAGATCGTCCTCGGCGACGATCCGCCGCACGGCACCTCCCGGAGCCCTGCTCTCCAGGAGCTCGGCCATCGCCCAGCCGAGGCCGATGCCGACCTCCATGTAGGTCTCGGGGTTGCCACCGTAGTGGGCGCCGCCGCCGCGCCAGAAGGGGCGGGTGTCGACCGTCCTCACGTTGCCCGCGAACTCGGGATACCTGCGCGGATCGGCGACGGCCAGCTGGGCCTCGGCGACCGTCAGCGCGTGACCTCCCATGTTCCGCCCGCCGAAGCCGATGGTCGCGCAGACGAACGGGGCATCGGGCGCGTCGAAGTCCTCGCGCAGGGCCTTGATCAGCTGCACGAGGTTGCGCTCGTAGCGGACGGCCCACTCGGCCTGCTGGTCCTTGTGGCCCTGCCACCAGACGAAGCCGGCGATCTCGTAGCCTCTGGCGCCGGGGTAGTAGCGGCCGAGCTCGCTCAGGACCTCGCGCACGCAGTCGGTGTCGTCGTCGTACTGCTTGCCCGCGTACCACCTGCCCTTGGGGCGCCGCGACGGATCGCGGGATCCCTCGTAGCCGGGGATCGTCTTGCCTTCGTATTCGTAGCTCTCGCTGCCGGGCGGAAGCAGATCCCAGCCGAGGGCGCGGTTGCCGATGCACGACTTCAGGATCAGCACCGGAGCGTCGAGGACGTGGCCCATGATGTGACCGAAGCCGATCTCGGGGCCGAAGTTCTTCCCGCTGACCGTCAGCCACTCGTTGTTGAAGGTCGACATGCTGCCATTGGCGAACATGACCCTCACGTTGCGCACGTCGCGACGGGTGGTCCAATTGCCCTGCTCGTCCATCAGGTGCGTGAAGCGACCGTGGTTCCTGACGACGTCCGCCAGGGCAGCGGTGTCGCCGAAACCGAGCATGTTCGACTGCCCCATCAGGATGAACACCTGAACGGGCTTGCTCATGTCGGCCGGTTCGGCGTCCGGTGGCGGCAGGTTCTCCTGCGCGCCGGCGGGGAGCTGCGCGGGACAGGCGGGGGTGAACCAGGCGCCGAGAGCGAAGACGATGACCGCGTGCAGGACTCGCATGGTCTGGCCGGTGGTGCGTGGGTCGATCGACCCGGGGCCCCCGGGCCACGTGCCCACCTTAGGCGCGGAGGCCGGACCCGACCAGATTCGGCGCCCGGGCCGTCGCATGTGACCGGGCCGAAGGACTGGCGCCCGCAGTTCTGTCACCTCGAGAAACTCCCGGCAAAGCGAGCCCCGAGCGACGGCGAGTGTCCGTCCGCACCGTGCGGAATCGCCACGCCTCGCTGCCGCATGCCTCGGGGACGGCGTTCGGGGCGGAACGACAGCTGACCGCGCCGGTCGCCTGCGGAACTCCACCGCGCACGGGGCTCGAGCCCAGCCGTACGCAAGGGCGACCCCACCGAGAGGAGTGCGAGTTCGTTGCCCTGCCAGCGCGGGGAGTGTCCCGACGTCGGCGCGGTCTCCGCAGACTGATTCCCGGCCGATACCTCCGAACCACCTGCCACTCCGCCGCTCGGCGTCCACGCTCCCCGGGCGTGGCGCCAATCACCCCCCTTGTCCGTACGACCGACCTGGGCCCGAGCATTCCGATGCGGCCCCCGCCGCGCTGGGTCGCATGGTCGGATGGGGGGTGGCTCGACGGCCCGACGCCAATGGGTAGGATCCGCGCCGGAGGTATCGTCCCTTTGTCGAGCTCTCTCTCTCCTCGTGTCGCACTTGCGGCATTCCTCTTCCTCGGCTCGCTGGCGAGCCAGAACGACGTCGACCGCGCGCCGTCCGCCCCTGGCGACGGCCAGGCGCGGCTCCTGCAAGCGCTGCAGCTCGCGGCCGAGCGCGACTTCGTCGCCGTTCCCGGCGAGCGCGAGTTCTCCGGGCGGATGATCGTCCGCCCGCTACAGCCGGAGACCCTCGCCGCGGCAGGCCTCGGTGCCGTGGCCGGTGTCGTTCGCGCCACGGCGCTGCGCGCGCTGGAGCCGTTCGGTGCAGCGCGGCACGTCGACGCCACCGACGAGTTCCTGATCACGGTGCCGGCGGGCACCGAGAACCTCGTCGCCCGTCACCTGATGGGCACGCTGGCGTTCCAGTACGCCGAGCCGGACTGGACGCTCTATCCGATCGGCTGCCCGAACGACACGTTCTTCGCCCAGCAGTGGCACCACCAGGCCAACCGCATGCAGTCGTGCCTGGCGTGGGACCTGCACACCGGTAACCCGTCGGTGTCGGTCGGCATCTGCGACACCGGCGTGCTCACCACGCACGAGGATCTGCAGCTGCACCGCCTCGAGGGCTACAACGCCGTCGACCAGCGCTGGGAGTCGCAGGGCGGCAGCATCTCGCCGGTGCACCCGCACGGCACCCAGACCACCGGCTGCGCCGCGGCCAACGGCGACAACGGCCTCGGCGTGTCGGGCGTGGGCTGGAACCTGTCGCACCGCATGCTGCGCGTCTCCAACGTCAGCACCGGCAGCGCCTCGCTCAGCGTCCTGCAGCACGCGGCGCGCACGGCAGTCGAGAACGGCGACAAGGTCGCCAGCGTCAGCTACAGCGGTGCCGACGCCAGCTCCAACCTCACCACCGCGACCTACATCAAGTCGATCGGCGGACTCCTGGTGTGGGCGGCGGGCAACGACAACCGCAACCTCACCTTCGGCAACCGTGACAGCGACGATCTGATCGTGGTCGGCGGCACCGACGAGAACGACCTCAAGGCGTCGTTCTCGGCCTATGGCACCTTCGTCGACCTGGTGGCGCCCGGCGTCAACGTCGCCACCACCGGCACGTCGAGCAACTCCAACTACGTGTATGCGAGCGGCACCAGCTTCGCGTGCCCGCTGACCGCCGGCCTGTGCGCGCTGATCTGGTCCAGGAACCCGGCGCTGACCCCGGACCAGGTCGAGGCGGTGCTCAAGGGCTCGACCGACGACCTCGGTGCCGCCGGCGTCGACAACACCTTCGGCTATGGCCGCATCAACGCCTACAAGGCGATGCAGCAGGCCGGCGGCGGCGGCGGCGCGGCGCCGGTGGCCGACTTCACCGGCGCCCCGACCTCGGGCACGGTACCGCTGGCGGTGGCCTTCACCGATGCCTCGAGCAACGCGCCCACGGCGTGGTCGTGGGACTTCGGCGACGGCAGCGGGTCGTCGGCCCAGAACCCGAGCCACACCTACAGCCAGGCCGGCACCTACACGGTGTCGCTGACCGCGAGCAACGCGTTCGGCCAGGACACCGAGACCAAGGTCGGCTACATCACGGTGAACCCGGGCGGCAGTACCGAGCAGCAGATCGCCTTCGACGGCTTCGAATCGGCCAACTACTCCGGCGGCACGGGTTGGCTCGGGGCGTGGACGGCGTCAGGCGACGTGTCGATCCGCACCGACGGGCCGCACTCCGGCACGCGGCACGCACGGCTGCGCAGCAGCACCGGGCTCCTGCGTCGGCAGGTCGACCTCACCGGGGTCACGCAGGCCAGGGTGGTGTTCTGGCTGCGCCTGCGCTCGTTCGAGAGCGGCGACACCTTCCTGGCGCGCGTGACGTCGGGCAGCACGACCCTCGCCAGCCGGATCTTCGTGAACGGCGAGGACGACAACGCCTACTACCGCTACGAGTTCGATCTCAGCGGTGCCAGCGGCGTCGTGACCGTAGAGTTCGACGCCAACATGAACTCCACCTCCGACTACGCCTACGTCGACGACGTCGAGGTGCGCGGCGTGCGGTAGCGAACCTCGCCGGACGCGGCGGCATCGGATGCCGCAAGCGCCTGGCGCGCGTCGCGCCGCACATGCCGGAGCTGTCGGCGGCGCGGTCGCTGCTGTAATGCGGGCGCGGCGGCCGAGCTGCCGCCGCTGCTCCCGCCCGACTCGGGACGGCGGTCACCTCGCCGCGCAGTCGATGCCGCACAATCGCTGACGCATGGTGGCTGAGGATGCGATCGTCCCCGTGGGTGCCGGGCCGCCACGATCGTGACGCGTAGGGAGTGCCGCCTCTCGCGGACCCGGGGCCGAGAGCATGGCGACGGCGCGCGGACCCGCACTGGCCGTGGCCAGGGCGGTCGCGCTGCCAGCGTCTGTGCCCCACCGGGCTGCTGATCGAGGCCCTGCTACGGTCAACGCACGGCGGTGTCGCCGGCTCTTGCAACGTGAGAGTCCGGCAGCCCCCAGCTACGCTCGGCCGTCGCGCCGCTCAGGCCATGGCGCATGGCGAGGTACACCCTGGCGCGGATCGCCGAGATCCGCGAACAACTGTCCGGACTCGTCACCCGCCGCATCGCGGCAGCCGACGACGCGCGCGAGATCGGCGTGTCGGCCTGGACGAGCGACTCGAGGCGGAAGCAGTTCGGCGCCGAGGCGGTGGCTGAGCAGGTCGCGCCGTGCTGGAGGCGGAGAAGTCGGCTGACCTCGCTCGAGTCGGGACTCGCACGCGCTGGTCGCGGACGGGGGGGGCTCGACACCCGCGCGCGCTCCGCGCGCCGACGTCCAGCCGCTCGAGCGGTCCGAGAACTCCAGCGCGCCGCGAATCAGTGAACCACGGGCCGATGCAGCGCCGGGGCGATCCTGTCTCCGTGCCGAGGTATCTGCCCGTTCGCCACGTCCGGACCGGCGTCGCAACCTGGCTCCATTGCGAGCGGACCCTGAGCCGGAGCCGCGCTCGGCGTCGCTCTCGCCGTGACCGGATCGGACGAGCCCGACGGCTGCGGGGGCCGGGACTCCGGTGCTTGGTGACCTGCACGGAGCGGTTCCGACGATGCCGCTGGATCGGCCAGGATCGCGGCGTGGAGCGGATCGCACACGTCGCCAGGTCGTTCCGTGAAGCCGCGGACCGGGACAAGGCCCAACAGCGCGTGATGACGCCGGACGAGCGGCTGGCGATCGCGAAGACGCTTCGGGACCGAGCGTTCGGAACGGACTGCCCGGATGTTCGCGAACCCGAGCGACAGCGGTGAAAGCCGAGCGCTTCTCGCCGGATACGCGCGCATTCCTGCGGCTCCTGCAGGTACATCGGGTGCGGCGCCTGCTGGTCGGCGAGATCGCGGTCATCTACCACGGGTATGCACGGCTGACCGGTGACGTCGACTTCTATCACGACCGCGAGTCCGACAATATCGACCGGCGGTGGCGTGCGCTGACCGAGTTCTGGGACGGGTCCGTCCCCGGCCTGATCGACGAGTCCGAGCTGGCCGATCCGAACATCGTCGTGCAGTTCGGGCGCCCTCCGAATCGCATCGATCTGATCGGTAACCTGCCATCCGTTCCGTTCCAGACCGCGTGGAACGATCGCGTCGTCGACTCGATCGAATCGCCGGACGGGCCGATTCCGATGTTCATCGTCAGCCTCGAGGACCTGATACGGAGCAAGCGAGCGGCAGGTCGTCCCAAGGACTTGGACGACATCTTGCATGTCGATCCGTAGCGGTGATACGCGAGCGCGTTGGTCCGCTCTCCGCCCGTCCCTCCGGCTCGTCGCCGTTCGGAGTCGTGACACGCGCCAGCGGGGCGCGGTTCGCCGCACAGCGAACTCCGTTGTGCGCGACCTCCGGCATGCCGTCGCGGGGGCGCTTCGCGGTGAGCGGCGCCCAGGCGGTCTGGCCGCCCGCGCCGGGCGAGCTCCGCAGGCCGATGACCGGCGGGTGGGTCTGATCGGTCGGCTCGAGCAGGTGCCAGCGACCGGCGGGCCCTGACCGGTCGGATCGGAGTTCGCCAGACCCGCGTGACCCGAGTCGGCCGTCTCGCCACACCTCCGCACGGCGCTCGATGCGCGGCCCTGCGAACGAGGCAGACGGCGGCCCGGGGCAGGCGTCCTCGACTTGGTCCGCCAGCCGCTCCTCGCGGCCGTTCCGGCTCGGATCGATGTGGACGGCAGTGCCCGCGCCGGCGCCGTCCCGCGCTTCGTGCGGCGCGAGCTGACCTATTGCTTGCGCTGCGGTCGGTCCGCCCGCGTTCTCCGCTCCCGACCGGGTCCCGAATCCGCGCACCGCGTCGGTTCGCCTCCCAAGACCTCGCCGGATGGGAGCTCGGTGGTGACGAGACTCGCCGCATCGTTGCCGAACTCGAACGGGCCCGTCCACGGCACCTTCTCGACGGGGCCGCCGACGATCGGAATCACGAGCCGCGACACTCTCCGGAACACGATCGACCCGCATCGAAGTTGCCGGAATCCCGTCGGCAGAGCTGCCGGTGATGGCGCTGGGCGCCGGGCACTCGTATGGAGCCAGGCCTACCGCGCGAGGTCTGCGAGCCCCATCGCCGCGTATTCCCTCGTCAGTCGCTGGCGGAGTCCGGTCGCGAGCGTCTGGCCGCGCATCGAGATCGTCGTGCATTGCGCGAGCAATTCGCGGTGCGCATCCCGGCCGACATCGACGGAGCCGCAGGCGATCGCGGCGAGACCGGCCTCCAGGCGGACGTTGATCGCCGCATCGAGGGACGCGGCGGGCAGCTCGCCGAGTCTCGCGACCGCGTCGACGGTCGTGCCGAGGCACGTCGCGGCATCGATCGGCTGCCCCGCGAGCCGCAGCGCGCGGGCGAGCGAAGCCAGGTTGGACAGCCGCTGCGGGTGCAGTTCGGGAAGGCGAGTTCCGAAGTGGTCGGCCGCGGCGCGCAGGTTCGGAACCGCGGCCTGCGGGTCTCCCGACGCCAACTGGATCGCACCGAGGTTCGACTCGATCGCGGCGACGCGCGGGTGATCGGGCGCGAGGAGGGCCTGTGCGCTCTCGCGTGCGCGGCGGAGCTCCTCGATGGCGGCCGGCCAGTCCGCCTTGCGCGCCAGCACGACGCCGAGGTTCAGCCGCAGGGCCAACATCGACTCGTTCTCGGGCCGTTGCCCGTCGAGCAGGCGCTCCAACGTCGTCCGAGCGAGCGCGACGCCCTCGTCGCTGCCGGCGGCGAGCGCGCACTGTGCGAGGTCGATCGTCGACTCGCGTGTCTCGTCGGCGTCCTCGCCGAAGGCCTCGCGCCGGCGTTGCAGGACGTCGGCGGCGAGCGCGCGCGCTCGCTCGTATCGACGCATCTCGAGATCGAGCAGCACGCGTCGGCGCAGCATCGAGAGCAGCGTCGGATCGAGCGGTGCCAGGTGGGCCTCGGCGAGCTCGAGCCCCTTGGCCAGGATCACCTCGGCCTCGTCGTGGCGGCCGAGGTTGCGCAGGACCTCGCTCGACGCGCCGTGTGCCAGGATACCCTCGGGCGTGGACTCGAGTCCGGCCTGCGCCATCAGCTCGAGTGCTCGCCGGCACAGCACCTCGCTCGCCGGCCAGTCGCCGTTCGCGAACCGCACCGTGGCGAGGTAGTTCGCCGTGAGCGCGCGGGTGCGGAGCGGAAGGTCCTCGCGGGCGATCTCGGTCTCCAGCTCGCGGCAGAACTCGGCGATCGACGCGTCGTCGCCACGCCGCTTGCCGATGGCGCGGGTGACCGTCGATCGCAGGACCTCGACCACTCCGGCGACCGTCGCCTTCTCCTCCGTGAGCACTGCAGCCGCACGAATGGCGTTCTCGGCGTGCTGGTGAGCGACGGTCTCGGAGCGCCGTGCGCGCTCGAGTGCGAACAGACTGACGACGAGGCTCGCGGCGAGAATCGACACGAAAGCCACCGCCGCGAGGGCCTTCCGCCGGTGGCGTATCAGCAGCTTGCGGAGCCGGTACGTCGGTGACGGTGGCGCGGCGGCGACCGGCAGGCCGGAGCGGTACGCGCGCAGGTCGGCGACGAACTCGGCCGCGCTGGTGTAGCGTTCGTCGCGATCGTCGTGGGTGGCCTTTGCGACGATCCAATCGATCTCTGGCACGGAGGCGATCGAAGCGACCGGCGCGCACAGCTCCCCGAGGACCTTCCCGAGCGCGTAGATGTCGGTGCGCAGATCGAGATCGAGGACGCCGGCACGCTGCTCTGGCGACATGTAGGCCGGCGTCCCCAGGATCATCCCCGCCTGCGTGATCCCCGCCTCCGCGCCGTGGTCCAGCGCGCGCGCGATCCCGAAGTCGACGATCTTCAGTGCGCCGCCGCGTCCGACGAGGATGTTACCGGGCTTCAGATCGCGATGGATCACACCACGCTGGTGGGCGTGGTGGACCGCGTCGCCGACCGCGATCGCCCAATCGATGCGTTCGTCGAGCGAGAGCCCCAGGGCATGGGCGCGTGTCGTGATCGGTGCGGCATCCGCGAGGTACTCGAGCGCGTACCAGGGCAACTCGAAAGCGAACGGTCCGCCGTCGATCTCCTCCAGTCCCGCGGCGTAGACCTTCGCGATGCCGACGTGCTCCAGGCGCGCGAGGACCTCGGCCTCCAGGCGGAAGCGGCGCAGGGATGTGCTGACGCAGAGCTCGGGCCGCAGGATCTTCAGCGCGACGGTGCGATGTGGCTCCAATTGCTCTGCCTCGTAGACGGCACCCATGCCACCCTGTGCCAGGAACCGCAGGATCCGGAATCCCGCGATGCTGCGGCCCGTGTCGAGGTGCATCCATCGTGGCGCGTCGAGCCGAGGTATCGGTGGCGGCTCGATCGCCGGCAGCGAGTCGCTGGCGTCCGCTTCGAGCAGTTTGCGCACTGCCCGCGCGAGATCCGGCTGCGCGGCGGCGAGCGCGGCGAGTCGCAGCTGACGTTCCTCGGCGGGGCACTCGCAGAGATCCTCGAACGTCGCGCGGATCACCGACCAGTCGGGCGGGGTGCTCATCTCGAGCCCGAGTCCGGCGCGGCGAGGTGGCTGCGAAGCCATGCACGCGCCGTGCGCCAGCCACGCTCGATCGTGCGACTGGAGACGTCGAGTGCGAGTGCGGCCTCCGCGGCGGTCATACCGGCGAAGAACAGGAGCTCCACGATGGTCACGAGCTGGGGGTCGAGTTCGGCCAGGCGAGCGAGCGCGGCTTCCAGATCGAGGATGTCGACCGGTTCCGGCGTGGCGACGGAATGGGAAGACGTCAGTTCCACCCGCAGACCGCCATCCCGCTTGCGTGCCGAGCGCCGGCGAGCATGGTCGACCAGCACCGAGCGCATCGTGCGTGCCGCGAGAGCGAGCCACTCGGCGCGAGTGCGATCGTCCCGGGCCTCCAGGTTCGCGATCCGCAGCCACGCCTCGTGCAGGAGCGCAGTCGGTTGCAAGGTGTGGTCCTTGCGCTGCGCGCCGAGCTGGCTTGCGGCGAGGTCGTGGAGGTTCGCGTACAGCTCGGTGTCGAGGCCGCCTCGTGGAAGACCTGCTCCGGTCCGGGCTCGGCGATCGTTGCTCATCGGCGGCGGGATTGTGCCGCGCCCACCGTCCGGACGTGAAGCCCCGCACGGGCGAGCGCCTGGCACTGCCGGTGCCGGTCGCCCGAGCAGGGGCCGAGGCGAGGTCCGGGTGGTAGCGGCCGTGCGGGCCCGGCCCCGTCGCACGCACGGAACTTGTCGGTCCACTCCCCGGAAGTGCGTCTTCCCGCCGGTCTCCCGCCGGCCATGAACACTCACTCCGTAGCGCTCTCCAGTTCCGTCCTCGCCCTCGTCGCGTCGGTGTCCGCGCAGGGCGGCGTGATCAGCCCGCTCCACTTCGCTACCGCGGAAGCCCCTGTGCTGAGCGCGCTGCCGCTCGCGCATCCGCAGACGGTGCTGCGGCATCAGCAGATCCACGACGATCTTCCCTTCCGACCCCGACTCGTCAGAGCGCTCGCGTTCCGGCGCGATGCGGTCGACGCGGTGTTCGTGCCGTTCGTCGCCGAACTCGACGTCACGATGTCGGCCGCCGCGCGGAGCTCGGCCGCGCCGAGTGCGGTGTTCGCGGCGAATCACGGTGCAAACCCGAGCGTCGTGGTCGCCCGCCGCATCGTGCAGTTCCCTGGAACCGTGAACCCGCGAGCGCTTCCGGCGCCGTTCGACTACGTGATTCCGTTCGACGCTCCGTACAGCGTCAGCCTCTCCGTGTGCTGGGACATGCGAGTGCACTCTCACAGCAGTACGAGTGCCGTGTTCGATGCCGTGCAGTCCCCGGCGGGAAGCGTGAATCCGGGTGCCGCGGTGTTGTTCTTCGGGTCGGGCTGCCGTGCGAGCGGCTCGAGCGTGCCGATGGAGGCCGCGGGTGCCTTCGGAGGCGATTGGGCGAGCGGCCAGTTCTCCGTCCAGTGCGGCGGGAGAAACGGGCCTCGGAACGCGGTGCACGCCGCAATGGTGGGACTCACCAGCCAGCAATGGGCGCAGATTCCACTGCCGTTCCTGCTCCCCGGCTCCGCGACGGGATCGTCCGGCCCCTGCTTCGTGCAGAACGACATCGTCGACACGATTCCCGGTGCGAGCAATGCCGCAGGGGACTTCTTCACCAGGGTGATCGCGATCAACCTCGATTCCTCGCAGCACGGTGTCACGCTGTTCCACCACGTCGTCGCAGTCGATGCGGGCGCGAACCTGCTCGGAATCGTGAGTTCCAACGGTCTCGCGCGGCAGATCGTGGCGCCCTTCGTCCGTCCGTCGGTGGCCCAGATCACGCGGCTCGGTGATCACTCCGCGAGCGGGACAGCGAGTCCCGGGACCGGAGTCGTCACGCTCTTCATGCAGTGACCGGCGGCGAGGACCTCCGATCGCCGACCAGCCGACGGCCCCGGACGCCCGTCGGTCCGCAGGTGGTGCAGGGCCACAGCGCCTTCGGCGAGACCGCCGTTCGAGCTGCGGGCCCGCTACCGAGGGGCCGACCATGCGCGCGGCCACTGCCGTCCCAGCGGTGCGGACCGACACGCAGGAGCGGCGGGCGCACCCAACCGGATGCTCCGTGGGCTCCCGCCGCGAAGTCGCTCAGCTCGCGGGGGGCGACGAGTCGGGTCGGTCCCGCGCGCACGCGTGGCTGCACGTCGTGCCGAGCCCGCGGCTGGCTCGACGAAGACGCCAGCCGGCGACGTGCGTGACGGCAGCAGAGGTCTCGGGGATCTTCCGGGTCGGGGGCTCCGCCCCGCCATCGACGAGGCGCGGCTCGCGTGACACCTGGATGGGAAGGTCGCGGCCGGACTCGAGTGGCCGCGGCGACACGGACCGGGCTGGCGGTCCTCGATCTGGCGGTGCTGATCGAGCGCTTCGCGGTGTTCGTCGCCAGGCCGCGGGAGCCTCTCGTGACCCGGCCCGGGGCAATCACGTCGGACACCTGGTAGCACGATCGGGTCGTGCTGCCGAAGCCCGCTCGAGACGACCGGCCATCTGCCCCTTGCTCGAACGAGCCGCGCCGGTCGACTCCACCCGAGCAGCGGGACGCCGGGCAACGCGCGCAATGCCGAGAGACGAGGGCAGCGCCGATCACGCGCTGCCTCGGAATCGACGCGCCGGTGCGTCCGCGCAGCGGCGCCCGGCGCGAGTCGCTCACGTTGCCGTGGCGGCATTGCTGCCGCCCGAGGCGGCAGCAGGTGACGATGCAGCGATCCGCTGCGCGGGTCGGTCACCGATCCGGGCACCGCCGGTTCCAGGAGCCGAGGGCCTCTGCCGAGACCCGCGCTGTAGTCGCTCGTGGCGTGGCGCAGCAGTTCGAGGGGCATCGGGAAGTCACGCGGGTCGCGCACGAGGCGCTGTGACGCCGGGAGGTCCGGCGCGAAGCCCCGAGGAGCAGTGCTCGGCGACGACGACTTCTGGGCACCGACGACAACCAGGACTGTGCAGCCGAGCCGCCGCGAGTTCGTGTGTCGGTCCACGAGTGCTCGCAGCTCCGGTGCGACGAGCCGGTGGTGCGTCCGCGACCCTCGAGGGGCTCCGTTACCCGGGAGGATCTCCCCGATTCCGGCGGGCGCCCCCGGTTTCCCCCGCACGCATTCTCGTCGGCGACGGGCTCGATCCGGCACCGGGTAACGACTCGTCTCGCGGCTGCGGACCGGGCAGTCTATCGGCAGGCCCGCGCGGACGCGCCCGCGCGCGCCGGCGGGGCGCGGCTCGCCCCACTGCGAAACCGATGCGTGCCACCTCGAGCATCCCGTCGCGCGTCCTCGCCGTCGCCGCGCTCGCCGCGGTGCTCGGTGCCCAGGACGTCGAGCGGCCCGCGCCGGTCGAGCCGGCGCAGCTCGGACTCGAGCTGCGGCTCGAGGCCGACGGAGAGCGCATCGTCGGTCTCGCTCCCGTCGCCGCGCCCGGCGAGCCGCGCGGGCCGGTCGAGTTCCCGTTCGCCCGACCGGTGCGCAGCGTCGCGTTCGGCAGCTACGGCGGCGACGTCCTGGTCGTGCTCGCGGGCGGGATCGGCGAGCCGCTGGACTTCTACGTGATCGGCCTCGCCGACCGCAGCCTCGGCCGGCTGGCAACCGCCGACGGCCGCCGGCTCCCCGACGCGTTCGCCGGTGGCCTCGGCAGCCTGCCGATGCGTGCTGCCGGCACGCTCTACCTGCTGGCCTGGGAGACCGAGAACCGCGTGCAGTTCCGGGTCTGGATGCCCGGCCGTGCCTCGGGCAGCCGGGCACTGCCACTGAGCTGCGTCGGCTACGAGGCGCAATGGAACGCTGATCGGCGGCGAGTTGCGGTGCGCTTCCTCGACGCGGACGGCCGCGAGCTCGACCGCCTCGATGCGCCGCACCCGGACCAGCCGCGCCTCGTCTTCGATGCGAGCCGCGATCCGCGCAGCGGCGAGGTCGCGGAGGGAGCGATCCAGGGCAGTCTCGCGTTCGGCGTCGTCGAGCTCGGCGCGGAGTCGACGCGGATCCTGCGGTTGCGCAACGTCGGGCGCGCCGCGCTGCGGCAGGGCAGCGTGCGCGTCGAGGGCGCCGACTTCGAGCTTCGCGCGCCGGCGCCAGGCGGTCCCGGCCTGCCGTTCGACCTCGACCCGCAGGCGGCCGTCGAGGTCGAGGTCGCGTTCCGACCGCGCTCGTCCGAGCCGGCGCGCGGGAGGATCGTCGTCGAGGGATCGCCGGAGTCGGGGCTCGTGCTCGAGCTGACCGGCGCCGTCCGCGACGAGCCGACCCGGCCGCCGGTCGTCGCCGTGGCTCCGCCGCCCGATGCCGTCGCGCGCGCGGCGCAGCCGGTCGTCGCGGTCGAACGTCCGCCGACGCCGGTGCCGGTCGCGGCGCCCGACCTCACCGAGGTCGAGGTCGGCTGGACGCCGGCGGGGCACGTGCGCGTCGCCGGGCGCGTGACGGGTCCGCTGCGTCCGAGCCTCGACGGTCCGCTGTCGCTGCTGCTGACCGATCGCGACTCCGGCGCTGCCGTCCTCGTTCCGGTGCAGCCTGGCGGACGCTTCGAGGCGACGCTGCCGGCGCGGGCCCTCGACGAGCTCGCGGCCGCCTGGACGGCGGGCGGTCTGGCCACCGCGCTGCCGCCCGCACCGCTGTCGCTGCTGCGCCAGGGCGACGACCTCGCGGTGCGGGCCCCGGCGCAGAGCACCTTCCTGCTGATCGTCGGTCTGCCCGCGGTCGGCGAGCGCCCGTTCGTCCCACTCGAGGTCCGCGAGGGTCGCAGCGGCCCGCGCGGCGAGGCGGTGCTGCCCGGCCAGGTGCGCCGCGCCGCGCGGCTCGGCGCGGGGGCGCTGCGACTGGTGGTCATGGACCGGCGCGGGGAGCTGCGGGTCGCCGAGCTCCGGCTGCCGTCGATCACCGGGCCGGATGTCGACGATCGCTGAAACCTGATTCCACCCTCCCGCGGCCGGGGGTACCACATCGGGTATGCGTTCGAACATCAGCCTGTGCGCTGCGGCACTCGCCGCAGCGACCCTCGTTCTCTCCGCCTGTGGTGGCGACGAGTCCGGCAAGGGTGCCGGCGGCGGACCAGTGCTCGACGCCAGCCAGGCGCGCGCGCTGTTCGCGAACGACCTTGTCGCGGCGGGTGCCGCACCGCGCGCCGAGCTCGTCGCGCTCGGCCGGCAGCTCTATCACGACCAGCGCATCTCGAAGAACGGCAACCTGTCGTGCGCGAGCTGTCACGACCTCGCCCGCTTCGGCCAGGACAACCTGCCGACGTCGCCGGGTTCGACCGGCGAGCGGGGCGGGCGCAGCTCGCCGCCGAGCGTCAATGCATCGCGCCAGATCGCGCAGTTCTGGGACGGCCGCGCCCGCGACGTCGAGGCGCAGGCGCAGGGCCCGGTGCTCAATCCGATCGAGCACGGCGTCGCCGACGAGGCCGCATTGGTCGCGATCCTGTCCGGCATCGACGAGTACCGCACGGCCTTTGCCGCGGCGTTCCCGGACGCCGAGAAGCCCATCACTCTCGCCAATTTCGGCGCCGCGGTCGGCGCGTTCGAGCGCACCCTGCGCACGCATTCGCGCGTCGACGACTTCCTCGACGGCCGCGACGATGCGCTGACGCCGGCCGAGAAGACCGGCTTCGCGACGTTCATGGCGACCGGCTGCGCGAGCTGTCACAACTACCGCACGTTCGGTGGCGGTCAGTTCCGCAAGCTCGGCGAGGTCCACGCGTACCAGACCGAGGACCGCGGCGTCGGAGCCCTCGCGGGCAAGCAGGGCCAGGACTTCTTCTTCAAGGTCCCGATGCTGCTCAACGTCGCGGCGACCGCGCCCTACTTCCACGACGGCTCGGTGGCGACTCTCGAGAAGGCCATCGAGCTGATGGCGTGGCATCAGCTCGGCAAGAAGCTGAGCGCCGACGAGATCCAGTCGATCGCGACCTTCCTGAAGGCGCTGACCGGCCAGCTCGTGCAGTGATCCGGCCTGCAGTGATCCGGCCTGCAGTGACCCGGCGCACGCGCGCGCCCCGGCAGGCGCTCGCTACTCGGGCAGGTCCGCCGAGAAGTGCTGGTGGACGATCTTCCAATCGTCCCGCATGCGCGCCACGGAGAAGGACACGCGACCCGAGCGCTCGACGGTCCGCCCGTCGGGGTCGACCTGCACGACCTTCCAGATGCCGTAGGCGGTGGCGAACTGGTCGCTGAGCACGTTGAACGCGAGGTCCTTCAGCTCCAGCGTCACCTTGTCCATGTAGCGGAAGTCCTGGTCGAGGATCTCCTCGTAGGTACCCCAGCCGACGTCGATGCGGCCGGAGGCGTCGAGGTGCGCGAACCGCTTGTCGGTCCAGCAGTGCGACCGGTACGCCTTCAGGTCGCGGGCGTTGTACGCCTGCCTCATGCTGCGAAAGAAGTCGTCCAGCTCCTTGATGGTCTCGACGCTCATCGGCGGCTGTGGGCTAGGGGCTTGGCGAGGCGGTCCGCGATCCGCGGCATCCTGCGATGCGAGGGTGCGGTGCGGGGCTGTCGGCGGGCCGGGGGTGACGGGGAGGCTGCTTGAAGGGCTTGAAGGGGCTGCGGTCAGGTCGCTGCAGTTGCAGCAGGATCGGTCGTGGCGCCGGCCGACACCAGCCCGCGATTCCACGCCAGCTCACCGCCCGGGTCCGCCCCTGGCCCGGCCCTGGACGACCCGACCGTCGGCGGCGCCGCTCAGCGCTGGACGTGACGGTAGAACGGCTCGCGGTCCTTCTCGTAGACGAGCTTGCCGTTCACGAAGGCGATCTCGACGAACGTCTTATAGTGCAGCGGGTCGCCGTCGAGAATCAAGACGTCGGCGTCGCGCCCCTCCTGCAGCGAGCCGATGCGCGCCTCGGCGCCCATGATGCGGGCCGCATCGAGCGCCAGCGTGCGGATCGCGCGGCGGTTCGGCAGCCCGCCGCGCACCGCGTAGCACGCGTCGACGGTCGGCGTGTTCAGGTCCTGGCCGAGGATGCCGCCGGTACCGATCGACGGGCCGCCGAAACCTCCGCCGCCCGTCGTGACCGCGACCGGGACGCCGACCTCCGCGAGGATCGCGGCCTGCGCGATGTTCGACCCGGTCGTCGCCTCGCGGCCCGGGATCGGCTCGGTGCGCGAGCGCGGGTCGTCGATCACCATCGAGCCGGTCGCCGCGATCTCGTCGGGGATCACCCAGGCCGCGACCGGGACGTCGAGCACGACGCCCTGGCCGACCAGCTCCGCGATCTCCATCGCTTGCCGGATCTGGTCGACGCCGAAGCCTTCCGAGGGGCCACCGCCGCCGCCGAAGCGACCGCCGAACGACGGCTGTCCCGAGATCCACAGCGTCTTGCGACCATCCATGATCGCGAGCAACTCCTCGGTGCCATTGGGCGCCTTCGGCGGCTTCGTTCCCTCCTTGCCCTCGAGTTCGCGCAGCTTCTGCTGGTGCTCGCGCGCCTGCCGCACGAGCTCGCGGAACGCGCGCATCTGCTGGACGTTCAGCGGCACGCGCATCGACACGACGGTGTCCTCGGGGCCGACCATGCCCTCGAGGTCGCCGAACGCGAGCTTGACGACGCAGCTCTTGCCGCCCGGCTTGTCGCTGCCGCCGCTCGAGGTCCACAGGAACGACGTGATGCCGGCCGCGAGACCCATCTTGATCTGCGGGTCGAACGGATTGAGACCGTCGCGCACGTCATTGCCTGAGCGCGGCGCGCCGAACCCCGACGCGTGCACGATGCAGAAGCCCGGGCTGACGACCTTGCCGGTCGCGTCGACGATGTGGGCACCCTCGGGGATCTGCAGGTCGTGACCGACGCCGCGGATCTTGTCGTCGCCGATCAGCACGGTCGCACGGCGCAGGATCGTGCCGTCGCCCAGGTAGACGTCGCCACCCTGGATCGCGGTCCACGACTCGACCTTCGGCTCCGGCTTCGCCTCGGCCGGCGGCGGCGCCTCGGGAGTCGGCGCGCCGGGCGGCGCTCCGTCGGGGCGGCGGCGCGGCCGCTGGGACGTCGCGGAGTCGGCGAGCAGCAGTGCCGCGAGACCGGCCGCGGCGACGGTGAGGAGCGGGTGCATCGGCTTCATCGGGTCGTGTCCTTCGGGACGGCGCGACCGGCGCAGTAGACGGTGACGAGACGGCTGGTCGGATCGAGCGGGTCGCCGCTGAACACCAGCAGGTCCGCGCGCTTGCCGGTGGCGAGCGTGCCGACCTCGGCGTCGAGCCCCGCGGCCTTCGCCGGTACGCGCGTGCAGGCGGCGAGGGCGACGTCGGCGGGCAGCCCACAGCGGACCAGCTCCATCAGCTCGAACCACAGATCGCCGAGCTGGCGCGGGCTGTCGTCGAGCACGAAGCCGATCTCGAGGCCGGCCGCGTGCAGGCGCTGAGGTACGTTCACGAGCGTCTGTGTGAACGGCACCGTCTGCAGCGACGGCTCGAGCAGCACGATCGCGTTCAGCGCGCGGAGCTGGTCGGCGATCTCGTCGAGCCGTCCGCTGCTCGGGTCCGCCGCGTCGGCGATGACGGTCATCGGGAAGCTGAGGTCCTTCAGGTCCTTCAGCGCATAGCGGTAGTGGAGCAGGTCGGTGCCGCTCGACAGCTCGACGAACGCGCGCCGCTTGCCCTCGAGCAGGTCGGCGAGGACCTCGACGTTCGGGTCCTTCTTCGGAGCGGGTTGCTGCCGCGCCTCGGCGGGCTTCGGCGGCTCGGGCTGCTGCTCGCCCTCCTTCGGGGTTTCCTTCGGCTGCTCGCCCTCGGCCGGCGGCTTGGGCTGCTCGCCGCCCTCCTTCGGTTCGGCGGGCTTCTCCTCCGGCTTCGGCTCGGCCGGCGGCGGAGCCTTGCGCTCGGCGACGACCTTCTGGGCCTTCTCGAAGTTCTCCTTCAGCACCTTGCCGACCGCGGTGTTGGTGTCGGGCTGCACGACCACGTAGGCCTCCGCGTCGAGCGTCAGGCCGGCGTCGGTGGTCGCGCCCGGGTCGAGCCGCGCGGCGAGGCCGGGGAAGCCGGGTGCGTCGGGGCGCACGATCAGCGTCGTCACGCCCTTCGCGAGCAGGTCGCGGAACACGTCCTGGCGCGCGTAGATCGACGGCGCGATCTGCTTCGCCGCCTGGGCGACCGGCCGTGCGCCGCCGCCGCCGCCGCCACCGCCGAAGCGGCGCCGGAAACGCTCGGGCAGGTCGGCCGGCAGCTCGGGGCCGGACTGCTCCACCTGGGTGCCGGCCTTCGACCACACGTGCACGAGGCCAGGCATCACGGTGCCGCCGGCGACATCGACGACCTCGGCGCCAGGCGGCACGCGTACGTCGGCGCCGAGCGCCTCGATCCGCCCGTCGCGCACCACGATCGTGCCGCGCTCGATCGCGCCCTGCTCGGGCACCATGGTCAGGATGCGCGCGTTGACCAGCGCGAGCGGCGCGTCCTGCGCCTGCGCCGCTGGCGTGGCGAGCAGCAGCACCGCCCCGAGGAGCGAGGTGCGGAGCGCGAGTCGTTCGGAGGTTCGGTTCATCGCACTGTCGGTTGGGAAGCGGGTCGGGCGCGCCGGGCGGCGGATCGATCCGCCGCCCGCGCGGTTCAGAAGCGGGGGCGCCGCGGGTCGCGGCGGTAGGCGATGTGGCCGTTGACGACCGTCATCGCGACGTGACTCCGCGGGTCGAGCGGGTCGCCGGAGAAGAACGCGAGGTCGGCGTCCTTGCCGATCTCGAGCGAGCCGATGCGGTGCTCGACCGCGACGAAGCGGGCGGGATTGATCGTCAATGCGCGCAGCGCGACGCCGTCGGGCAGGCCGAGCCGCACCGCCATCGCGGCCTGCAGCGTGAGCTGCTCCTGTGCGACGACCGGCGAGTCGGTGTTGATGCCGATCCCGTCGACACCGAGCCCGCGCACCGGCGTGTCCCAGCCGAGCAGCCCGCCGGCGTACCACGATTCGGCGATACCCCAGAAGCGACCGTCGCCCGGGTCGACCCAGTACTCGCGCGGCCCGGTGCACACCGGCACGCCGCGCTCGAGTGCCTCCTCGGCGAGGCGGAATGCGTCGAAGGTGCCGTGCACGATGACGAGCCACAGGTCGAATTCGTCGCGCAGCATCCGCAGCGTGACACCTGAGACCTGGAAGTACTGAGAGTGTGCGCAGACCGGGTACTCGTAGCGGAACAGCCCGCGCAGGTACTCGAGATCGGGCCGGTGCTCGGGGCGCGGACCTTCGCCGCGCTCGAAGCGCACCCACTCCTCGTGGTAGCGTCGGCCTCGCTGGAGCGCGCGGCGCAGGTTCTCGTTCATACCGAGGTGCGTCGCGCCGAGGTCGCCGGACCGCCGCGTCGGGTTGTTGCCCTGCGCGATCTTCACGCAGCCGGGGAAGCGGATCAGCGCCTCTCCGGGATTACGGCCCCAGGTCTTCGTCAGCGTGCCGAAGCCGCCGACGTTCGCGCCGGAGCCGGGGATGTACATCACGGTCGTCACGCCGCCGGCGAGCGCGTTGCGCAGCTTCTCGTGATCCATCGTCACGAGGTCGAGCGTCCGCATCTCCGGATTGGCCTGGAACACCGAGTCGTTGATGTCGCTGCTCGCGGACGCGATGTGGCAGTGGAGATCGATGAGCCCCGGCACGCACCAGGCGTCGCCGAGGTCGACGGGCTCGAACCCGGCCGGGATCGCGGTCGACGCGGCGGGCCCGACCGCGACGATGCGGCCGTCGCGAGTCAGCACGACGCCGTTCTCGATCGGCTCACCCTCGACGGGCAGCACGCGCGCCGCCCGGAATGCGTAGCCCGGACTGTCGACGTGGTCCGGACCGAAGATCGCGACCTGGTATTCCGACGGCGGCGTGCCGCGGAACATCGTCATGCTGCGCTCCTGGCCCGTCCCGGCCGCAGCGAGGCAGGCGAGCGCGCACGTCAGTGCGAGCGTCCGCGCCGTTCTCTCGCGATTCGGAGCATGCATGGCGGTACCGGGTTCCCGGATCAGAAGCGCGGCCGCCGCGGATCGCGACGGTAGGCGATGTTGCCGTTGACGACGGTCGCCTCGACGAAGCTCCGGGGATCGATCGGATCGCCCGAGTAGAACGCGAGGTCCGCGTCCTTGCCGACCTCGATCGAGCCGACGCGGTCGTCGATGCGGATGAAGCGTGCCGGATTGATCGTCATCGCACGCAGGCCGACCTCGTCCGGCAGCCCGAGTCGAACGGCCATGGCGCATTGCAGCGAGAGCTGCTCCTGGGCGATCACCGGCGAGTCCGTGTTCACGGCGATGCCGTCGATCCCGACGCCGCGCTGCGAATGGGTGAAGCCGTGCATGCCGCCGCGGAACCACTCTCCCGCGAGGCCGACGAACTCGCTCTCGCGGCGTGAGTTCGAGCCCCAGCCGGAGCCGCGGTCGAAGTGGTATTGCCGTGGACCATTGGCCACCGGGACGCCGGCCTCGACGGCGACCTCGCTCAGCCGGTACGCGTCGAACGTGCCGTGCACGATGATCGTCCACAGGCCGAACTCGCCGCGCAGCTGACGGATCGTCTGCAGCGCGACCTGGTAGATCTGCGTGTGCACCGCGATCGGGTACTCGTGGCGGAACAGGCCGCGCAGGTACTCGAGATTCGGCTTCAGCTCCGGCTTCGGGCCCTCGCCGCGCTGCCAGGCCTCCCAGGCGAGGTGGTATTCACGGCCGGTCTCGAGCGTGCGGCGCAGGCCCTCGTTCATGCCGAGCGGCGTGAGGCCGAGGTCGCCCGAGCGGCGCTCCGGATTGCCGGCCTGCGCGATCTTCAGGCAGCCGGGGAACCGGATCAGCGCTTCCTCGGGGGTGCGACCCCAGGTCTTCGTCAGCGTGCCGAAGCCGCCCATGTTCGAGCCGGAGCCCGGAATGAACAGCGTCGTCGTCACGCCGCCGGCCAGCGCGTTGCGGAGCGCCTCGTGGTCCATCGTGACGAGGTCGATGGTCCGCATCTCCGGGTTGGTCTGGTGGACGGTGTCGTTCAGGTCGAAGCCGCGCCCGGCGACGTGGCAGTGCAGCTCGACGAGCCCCGGGATGCACCAGCGGTCGCCGAGATCGACCACCTCGTAGCCGTCCGGGATCGCGACCTCGTCGGCCGGGCCGAAGGCGACGATGCGCCCATTGCGCGTCAGCAGGATCCCGTTCTCGATGGGCGGCGAGGTGACCGGGAGGATGCGGGCACAGCGGAACGCGTAGCTCGGGCTTTCCACGGTCGCGGGGCCGGTGATCGCGACCTGGTACTCGGTCGGCTTGCTGCCGTAGTAGATGTCGATCGAGCGCTCCTGTGCGGCCACCGGAGCGGCGGCCGCGAGAAGCGCGCCGAGCGCGAGAGCTGTGCGCATCGGCATGGACGTGTCGGTCGGGTTCATCGGTCGTCGCCCTCCGGGCTGCGCTCCGTCTCACGCGCGTCGAACACGACGCGGCCGTTGCACACGACGAGCAGCGGGCGGCTGGTCGGCTCGAACGGGCTGCCGTCGAAGACGGTGAAGTCCGCGTCCTTGCCGCGCGCGAGGCTGCCGACGCGGGAATCGATGCCGAAGGCGCGGGCCGGCTCGATGGTCAGCGCGGCGAGCGCGACCTCCGGCGACAGGCCGTAGCGGATCGCGTGCGCCGCGTGCAGCGGGAGCACGCTGCTGCCGGCGGTGTCGCCGGTCACCAGGATCACCGGCACGTCGGCGTCGGCGAGCGTCGCGGGGCGATTGACGAGCCGGCCGCGCTCGCGCACGACGAGCTCCGGTCCGACCATGACCGGCGCGGGCTCGTCGCCGAGCAGCTCCGGCGTGTCGACGGCGTCGTTCGCGCCCTGCAGCACGAAGCGCAGCTTCTCCTTGCGGAACAGCTCGACGACCGCGCTGATCGCCGGCGCCTTGTCGCAGCGGATGACCGCGACCGCGCGGCCCTCGAGCACCGCGCGCAGCGGCTCGAGCGCCTCGTCGACCTTCGGCTTCTCCGGCCGGCCGTCGCTCGCTTCCGTGCTGCGCGATGCCGCAGCCGGCGGCTTCTCACCGCCCTTGGCGACGCGCTTGCCGGTGACCGCCGTCTCGCCGCGGCGCGTGGTGATCGTGCCGTTCAGCGTGTCGTTGGCGATCGTCGCGGCCAGCTCGGTCTCGTCCGGGCCCATGAAGCGCAGCTTCAACGCGAGCTTGCCGTCCTTGAACGTGCCGGACACGTCCTGCTCGGGTGCCTCGCGGCCCTGCATGTTGACGGACACCTTGCCGGTGACCTTCTCGCCGTCGAGCGTGAGGACGAGGCGCAGCTGGATCTGGAAGCGCCCCTGGAAGTCGATCTCGCAATCCCAGGTGCCGGACAGCGAGTCGTCCTTCGCCGCAGGGGCGGGCTCCGCCTTCGGCTCTTCCTTCGGCTTCGCGCCCTCGCCGCGCTGCCACGCCGCGAGCGCCTCCTCGTACTTCTTCCAGGCCTCGACGTACTTCTTCGCGCGCTCGAGCTGGTCGGTGATCGGCTTCAGGGCGTCCTCACCGAGTGCGTCGAACGCGAACCGCTGCGCCGCGATCGCGCTGACGATCATCGACTCGCGGTCGGCCGCGCCGAGCTTGATCGCGGCGACGCGCCCCGCGACGACGCCGCGGTCGGGACCCGAGGTCAGCACCGTCGTGACGCCGGCGCGCAGCGCCGCCGCGAAGACCGGGTCGTCCGGCCGTACGACCTCGTCGATCCGCTGGTTCGCGGCGCCCGGTGGCACGTCACCGCGATCGCCCGACAGGCCGAGGCTCGAGTGGGCGTCGATGAAGCCCGGCACCATCACCGAGCCGCTGCCGCGCAGGTCGATCACGCGCGCGCCGTACGGCACTGCCAGATCGCTGCCGACTGCCTTGATGCGGCCGTCGCGCACGAGCAGCACGCCGGAGTCGATCACGTCGCCGGTGGCCGTGTGGATGCGGTCCGCGAGCACCGCGAGCAGCGTCGTGCCGGTCTCGCGGACGAACGCGCGCTCGCCGCCGACCCAGGTCTGCTCGACCATCGTTCCGACCGCGAGCGGGTCGCCGCTCAGCACGAGGAAGTCGGCATCGTGGCCGACCTCGAGCGAGCCGACGCGGTCGGCGACGCCGAGCACGTCGGCGGCGGTCGACGTGACGGCGGCGAGCGCCGCGTCGCGATCGAGACCGTAGCGCACCGCGATTCCGGCGAGCATCAGCAGGTCGGGCAGGTCGCGGTCGCGTGCGGCAGCCAGTGCGACGGGGATGCCGGCGCGCGCGGCGATCGCCGGATTGTCGAGGCGTTGCTTCGCGGTGTCGAGGGAACGGTTCTCGCCGCCCGGATTGCTGTCGCTCAGCAGCACGGGCATGCGGAATACGGCGCGCGCGCCGCCCGCTGCGAGCTCGCGTGCGATCGGCTCGATCTCGTATGGATCCTCGAGCACGAAGCGGCGGACGCCGAGCTCGGTGGCGAGCGTCAGCGCGCGGTACGCGTCCGCGGCCTCACGCGCCGCGACGCGGAGCGCAAGGTCGCCGCGCGCCGCGAGCTTCAGTGGCCGCGGGTCGTAGCGCGTCTCGACGAAACCGTCGCCGTCGTAGGCCGCGCCCTCGAGCGCTCCCTCGGGAGCGCGCGCGGCCTCCTGGAACAGCTCGCGCAGCGTCTCGAGCTGCGACAGCCGCGCCGACGGATACTGCCGCCGGGCCGGCTCGAGCGGGTCGTCGGCGGTCGGCGCGACGACCGGCTCGAACACCGGCGGCGCGGCGTTCGCCGCTGCACCGAGCGTGATCCGTAGGCAGGCATCCTCGGCGAGCACGCGTTCGACGAGGTCGTCACCCGCCAGCTTGACCACCGCGCCCTTGCCCGGCACGAGGCGATTGCGGCCGGGGGCGAGGTAGGCGGTCGTCACGCCGCCAGCCAGCGCGCGGGTCTGCTCGCGGACGAAGTCGAAGCCGTCGAGCGCGGAGAAGTCCGGCGTCACGTTGTAGGCGTCGTCGCCGATGCCCGACAGGTCGCTGTCGGCGGCGACCAGGCCCGGGAACACCACCTTGTCCGAGGCGTCGACGACCGGCAGGTCGTCGGGCGGCCCGCCGGTCTCGACGATCGACTGGACGCGGCCATCGCGGACGATCAACCACGCACCGCGCAGCGGCGCTGCGCCCGGATGCGCGTACAACGTGCCGCAATGGATCGCCAGATTGCGGGCCGGCGGGTCGCCGGCCTGGACGTCGGGGCCTGCGCCGGAGCCGGCCGTCGCGGCGAGCGACAGCACCGCGGCGCACAGCGCTCCGAGCGGAGCGAGGCTCGCGGCACGCGGCCGGGCGAGAGTCGCGAGGAGCGGGTTCACTTCGCCTCCCCGGCCGTCTCGCCGTCCGCGCCGAACAGCAGCTTCAGGCGGGCGTCCTTGGCGCGCTCGTAGACGACTTCGCCTTCGATCAGCGTGGTCTCGACCCAGGTCGTCGCGGCGAGCGGGTCGCCGGTCAGCACCTGCAGGCAGGCGACGCGGCCGGGCTCGATCGTGCCGAACTCGGCCGCCAGGCCGAGGACCTTCGCCGGCACCGTCGTCAGCGAGCGCAGCGCGGTCGCGCGGTCGACGCCGTGGCGCACCATGGCGGCCATCTGCCACCACGGGAAGCGCTCGGCGCTCGACGTGCCCGGCGACACCGAGATGGCGAACTCGATGCCGGCGTCGGCGAACACCTTGGCCGGGCACAGCACCGAGACGTCACCGGTCTCCGGGTCGCGCTCCTCGTATTCGAGCGCGTTGGACTCGAGCACGACCGGCAATCCGAGCGCCTTGATGCGGTCGGCGGCCTTGTGGCAGGTCGGGCCGAGCACCAGCACGAGCTTCATGTCCGGGTACTCGCGCACCAGGCGCTCGACCTCGGGCACCTCGGCGGCGCTCGGCACGAACAGGTAGCCGGGCAGGCGACCTTCGATCAGATCGAGGATCGGCTGCTTCTGCTCGTCGAGCTTGCCGTCGAACTCCTTGTCGGCCGGGATGGCGCCCGCCTCCTTCTCCTTGTCGAACTCGGCGCGCTTGCGATCGAGCTCGGCCTTCGCGTCCACCGCGTCCTTCAGGACGTTGCGGAGCTTGCGGATCTGCGCCATGCGGCTCGTACCGCGGTCGGCCTCGAGTGACAGCTTGAGGCCGCTGTGCTCGCGGACGGTCATCTCCTCGACGGTCCGGCCGCTCGGCCGCACGATCATGCCCTGGCCGCCGAACAGCGTGCGATTGCCCGGGATCACGTGGATGGTGCCGATGCCATTGCGCAATGCCTCGTCGAAGAACTCCGACGACGGGTCGATGGCGTCCTGCACGGTCAGGAACGGCACGTTCTCCATGTTCTCGTTCGAGCCCGACAGGCCGCCGATCGTGTGCGCGAGCACGTAGGCCGGCATCACGACGCCGTCCTTCGCCTCGATCACGCGCGCGTTCCACGGCACCTCGACGTCCTGACCGACGGCACGGATCACGCCGTTCTCGATCAGCACGACCGCGTCCTTCAGCGGCTCGCCGGTCAGCGTGTGCACGGTGCCGGCGCGGATCGCGACGAGATCCTGGGCCGAGGCCGGTGCGGAGAGCAGCGCGCAGGTCAGCGCCGCGGCGACGAGGGGGCTCGGAAGGCGGAGCATCGGGTGCAGTCGGACGGGGTCGGGGGAACTCGGGTGGGTCGCGCCGCGGCGGGGCCGCGGGTCAGGTGCCTGCCGGGTGGTCATCGCGGGGTGACCTCCCGGCCGCCGATGTAGACGGCGTGCACGCGCGTCGTCGGATCGAGCGGGTCGCCCGTCCAGACGACGAGGTCGGCGTCGCGGCCTGGCTGCAGGCTGCCGACGCGGTCGGCGACCGCGAGGATCTCGGCCGGGCGCAGCGTGATCGCCTCGAGCGCCTTCGCGGGCGCGAGACCGTTGCGGACCGCGAACATCGCCTCGTGGATCAGCGGGAGCGGAGCATCGCCGGCGCCCGAGCAGATCGCGAACGACACGCCTCGCTGTGCGAGGACGTTCAGCGTGTGGTAGCGCACCTCGGCGCCGTCGGCGGCGGCGAGACGGCTGGGCGCGGCGAGCAGCACCGGGATGCCCTTCTCGGCGAGCTCGTCGACGACTCGCCACGCCTCGGTGGCCTCCTCGAGCAGCGCCTTGTAGCCGAACTCGTCCATCAGGCGCAGCGCCGTGCGGATGTCCTGCTCCGCGCGCGCCGTCGTGTGCACGACGACCTCGCCGCGCAAGGCGCGCGCGAGGACCTCGAGGCCGGGGTCGGTGCCGAGGAGCTCCGGCGGCGTATCAGGGTCGGTCTTGCGTTCGAGGTAGGCCTTCGCCGCATAGAACGCCTGCCGCGTCTCCCACACGACGCCCATGCGCGTCGTCGGCCGGCGATAGTAGATGCCGACCGGCGTGCCGCCGCGGATCGCGCGATTGCCCGAGGACGGCTCGGCGCCCATCGTCAGGCGCAGACCCGACTCGTCCTTGACGAGCATCTGGGCCAGCGTGTCGCCGACCGTCTTGACGACGACGCCGAGCCCGCCGATCACGTTGCGATTGCCGGGGTCGACCTGCACGGTCGTCACGCCGAAGCGTCGCGCAGCGACGAAGTCCCGGCTCGCGGGGTCGAGCACGTCGGCGATGCGCAGCTGCGGCGTGACCTCCTCGCCCTGCTCGTTGAGGTCGATGTCCGGCACGCCGAGCGTCGTGCTGGCGTCGACGAGGCCGGGCGTGACGACGAGGCCGGCGAGATCGACGATCGTCGCGCCGGACGGGATCTGCACATCGGCGCCGCCGACCGCCGCGATGCGGCCGCCGGTCACGACGATCGTGCCGTCGGCGATCGGCGGGCTCGACACCGGGTGGATGCGCGCGCCGCGGAAGACGGTGACGCCGGTCTGGGCGGTCGCGGTGGTGGTCGTCACGACGGCGGCCGCCAGCGCGGCGAGGACGACGGCGGCGCGGCGCCACGCCGGGAGCGGGAACAGCATCATCGGGTAGCCTCCTGGCGGCGGTCGGGAGCTGCGGCGCGCCGCCCGCCGACGCGCACGTCGACGAGGCGCGCGGCGAGGTCGGTCGGGTCGCCGTGGAACACGCAGAAGTCGGCGTCGTGACCGACCCGCAGCGAGCCGATGCGGTCGGCGGCGCCGATCTGCACGGCCGGCGTGCGCGTCGCCGCGGCGAGCGCCGCGTCGCGCGACAGGCCGTGGCGGACGGCGAGCGCCATCGTGCGGCGGAGCGAGCGGCCGTCGTCGCAGAGGAACGAGAACGGCACGCCGGCCTGCTCGAGGCGGGCGGGCAGCTCGAGGGCCTCCGGGGCGCTGTCGAAGTCGAGCGGCGGCAGCGCGGCGCTGATGCCGGTGCCGCCGAGCCGCGCGAGGCTGTCGCCGAGCTCGGTCGCCTCGAGCAGCACCGGCTCGAGGCCGAGGCCGCCGAACACGTCGAGCGCGGTCGTCAGCTCGGCGTGCGTGCGCGCGTGCACCGCGAGCGGCAGGCTGCCGTCGAGCACGGCGCGCAGCGTCGCGTGCTGGGGCGTCTGCGGGCCGAGCGGATCGCGCGCGTCGGCGAACGCGGTGCGGATCAGCTCCGCGGCGCCCATTCGCGAGGTCGGGAAGCGGTTCTGGTCGAGCGACTCGGCGACCAGCGCGATCTTCAGGTAGGCGTCGGTCGCGGCGAGCGTGCCGCGCGGCGTGCCGGGGCGGGCGATGCCCGGCTTCACCAGCGCCGCGCGCCCGGCGAACGTGTTGCGCGACAGCGGCGCCAGCACGACCGCCGTGACGCCGGTCTCGGCCAGCTCGGCGAGGCGCTCGTCGAACGGGTCGAACGCGTCGGCCACCGACAGGTGGGGCGTGAACGCGTCGATCGTCTCGGCGAGGTCGTCGCCGAGCGACAGGTGGTGGTGCGGCAGCACGAAGCCGGGCACGAGCGTCGCGCCCTCGAACGTCTCGCGGCGCGCGCGCTGCGCGACCGCTGCGGTCACCTCGCGGCCTGCCGCGACGACCTTGCCGTCGCGGCACATGAGCTTCGCGTCGGGGCCTTCGAGCACGGCGCCGGGCGCGAGGACGATGCGCGCCGCCTCGAACACCGTCGCCTGGCCGGCGTCCTGGGCGGGGGCCGTCGCGACGGTGGCGAGGGCGAGCGCGGCGCACAGCGAGCGCGCGTGCAGTCGGGAGAGGGTTCGGTCGTCGGTCGACATCGGACAGCTCCTCGGATTCGTCGTTCGGATCGGCGACGGTGGGCCGGCGCGGCTCACCGGTCCGACTCCGCGGTCCGCACCTCGCGACCGCCCGACAGCACGCTGACGATGCGCGAGTCGCTCGCGAACAGCGGCCCGGACGTGATCACGACGTCGGCGAGGCGCTCGGGGGCGAGCGAGCCGACGCGGTCGGCGACGCCGAGCAGCTCGGCGGGCGTCAGCGTGATCGCGCGCAGCGCGACGTCCTCCGGCACGCCCTCGCCGATCGCCTCGGCGGCGACGTCGGCCAGTTGGCGGGCCCGCTTCGCATCGCCGCTCGCCAGCGCGAACGGCACGCCGGCGCGCGCGAACGCGGCCGCGACGCTGAGGTCGGCCTGGTCCGCGGCCACGAATGGGCTGTCGCCGGGCGGCAGCCCCGTGGTCAGGATCGCGCCGAGACCGGCGCGGGCGATGTCCGCTGCCAGCTCCGCGCCGCCGGTCGGGTCCTCGAGCACGGCGCCGCTCAGCTTCAGCTCGCGCACGATCTCGATCACCCGGCGGATCTCCGCCGGGCGGCGCGCCTCGGCGAACAGCTTCAGCTTGCCGTCGCGCACCTCGATCAGCGCGTCCTTGGCGGGATCGCGCGCCGGCGCCTTCGGGTAGTCGGGGCGCTTCGGGGCCTCGTCCTTGCTCTCGCCGGCGGGCTGCTGGCCGTCCGGCTTCGGCGCTTCGGCTGGCGGGGACTGCGGGGGCTGACCGCCGGCGGGCGCCGGCGTCTCGCCGCCGCCCGACTCCGGCGGCCGGCGGCGGCCGCCCGGGCGGCGGCCGCCCTCACCGGGCGGGCCACCGGTGCCGCCACCCTCGGGGCCACCCTGGGCGGCTGGCGCGGGCGCCTCGCCCGGCGGCTGCGCACCGTCCTTCTGGTCGCTGCCCGGCTCGCTGGCCGGCTTCCGGGCGCGGTGCCAGGCGAGGTACTTCTCGAAGGCCTCGTCGTACTCCTTGACCTTCTCGGCGTGCTTCTCGAACGCCTCCTCGTACTTGGCGAGCTCGTCGAACTCCTTGCCCGAGTTGGCGATCGCATCGACCTGCGCCAGCGGGTGGGCGTCCTGCACGACGAGGCGCCAGTGCTCGGCGACCGGCGTCTCGCCACGGCCGAAGGCGCGGAAGCCGTCCGGCTGAGGGCGGATCAGCACGCCGCGGCCGCGCCACGGTGCGGTCGCGCGGCTCGACACGTAGGCAGTCGTGACGCCACAGGCGGCGAGCTGTCGCGAGATCACGTCGGTCGGGTCGAGCGCGCCGTCGACGGTCGACGAGGCGTCGACCCCACCGGCCTGCAGCACCTGCGCATCGGCGAACGCGCTCGACAGCGCGTCGACGAAGCCGGGGTAGGCGTGGCCGCTCGGATACTCGAGCACGCGCGCGTCCTCGGGCAGCTCGATCTCGCCGGCCGGACCGACCGCCGCGATGCGGCCACCGCGGATCAGGATCACGCCGTCGGTGATCGCCGGGCCACTGACGGGATGGATCGTCCCGACGCGGAGCGCGAGCGGCTGGGGCGGCGCACCGCGCCGCTGGGCGACCAGGTCCGCGCCGCCGAGCAGCAGGGCGAGGGAGAGGACCGTCGCGCCGGATCGGGGGATCCGCGCGCCGCGCAGGGTCTCGAGCATGGGAGCTTCCCAGGGCGTTCGGGGGGCGCCACCCGGGCGGGCCTCGTCGGCGGGGCGTCCCTGGCGGCTCGGAGGGGAGAGGCCGAGAGGTGCGGCTCCGGCCCGGCGTTTCTACGGGCCTGCCGCGGTGGATGCCAGACGCGAATTCCCGTGCGGTGGGGGATACGTTTCCGTTACCGCGCTGCGCAGCGGGCGGTGGTTCCCCTGTGCCAGGTCCGGCGCCATGAAGATCCACCCCCGCCTGTTGTCCGACACCGCCCGCGACGAGCTCGCGCGCGTCACCCGCGCCGCGGAGCCGGCGCGCAACCAGCTCGTGCTGCAGCTCGAGCGCGCGCGCGGGAAGCGCAGCGCGGTGGTCGTCGGCTCCGTGCTGCTCGCGGGGCTCGCCGCGGTCGTCGGGTTCGGCATGTACCGCGAGACGAGTCGCCTGGAATTCGGCGAGGGGCCGCTCCTCGTGATGTCCGGGATCGGCTTCCTGTTCGCGGCGATGGTCGTGTTCAACCGCCAGCGGCTGAAGCTGCTGCGCCGCAGCCAGCTGCAGCCCGCGGTGGTGATCTCGCCGCTGCACGTCGCGCGGACCGGCCTCGACCACGAGCCGGCGCAGCTCGGCTACCTGTTCGAGCTGCGCGACATCGGCATCACGCACCACCACACGAACGGCGCCTACACGCACACGTCGTTCCGGCTCGAGTTCCCGGGTGACACGCTGCGCTTCGACGTGCGGCCGCGGTCGCGCGCCGATGCCTGCGTCGCGCATCTCGAGAGCTGTCTCGGCGCGCTCCGCGCGGGGCAGGATCCGCGGCAGCTCGTCGACACCGGCGATTGGCTCGCGACGGCGCGGCAGGACGACGCGGGCGAGCCGCCGCCGCCCGGGCCCGGCTTCGCGCACCGCGGTCTGGTGAAGCTCGCCGCGTCCGTGCTGCTGAGCGCACTCGTCGTCCACGCGGGATGGGGTGTGGCGATGGTCCAGCGGGAGCGGCACGACTGGGACCAGGCCTGCACGCGGGACGGGTCGTCGGACTACGAGGACTACCTGCGCTCGACGCGGCTCGGCTGGCACGTCGCCGAGGCGGAGGTGCGCTTCGACGACCGCCTGTTCGGCGAGGCGGAGCGAGCCGGCAACGCCAGCGCGCTGCGCGACTACCTCGCGCGCCTGCCCGCCGGACGCCACGCCGAGCAGGCCCGCGGCGGCGTGCGCGTGCTGTACCGGGAGGCGGAGCGCGCCTACCTCGCGACGGCCGAGCAGGCCGAGCCGCAGGCCGCCGCCGGCATGAAGGCCCTGCTCGCGCATCTCGCGGAGATCGGCTCGCCCCAGGTCGGCATCGTCTTCCTGCCCGACGCGGGCGTCGACGGCGACGAGTTCGAGCGCTCGATCCGCGACTCGACCGGCTCGTCGCGCGTGCGCAGCATCGCGCCGTCGTTCACCGTCGATCGCAATCGTCAGCGGCACGCGCGCATCGTGGCGGTCATGGGTGCGTCGTTCCGGCGCGTGTTCGCGGCCGACCTGTTCGCGCTCGCCGAGACCGATGCGGATGCGACCGGACCGCGGTTCGTCGTGCGTGCGACAGTCGAGCCGACCGACGACTACTACACGAACTCGGCGGAGAGCCACCTGCCGATCGGCGAGCGCGAGATCTTCCCGGGCTTCCGGATCCGGTTCGAGTTCAGCCTGCAGGTGCCGGACTCCGAACACCCGCCGGCGGCCGATCCCGAGCAAGGCTACCTGGTGACGACCGTCGCCGAGCCCGCGCCGAACATCACGGTGTCCGGCGACGGCGAGGCAGCGGTCTACGACCGCATGGTCACGACCGCGTTCGAGCAGTTCGAGATCAACCTCGCCAATGCGTATGGTCTGGAACTCACGATGCCCGCGGATTGGGGCTCGCTGCCGGGCTCGCGACCGACGTTCCCGTACGGATTGCCGGGGCTCGGCGACCCGTCGGGCCTCCCGGGTGTGCCGAGTGTCCCCACGCTCCCGACGCTGCCCGGCCTGCCGACGTCCGTGCAACCGGCTCCCAAGCCGCGCATCGACCCGAGCGACCTGATGAAGCCGCGCTCGCGGTGACGCGCCGCCGCCCCCGCGCCTGATGTAAAAATCGTACGCGGTACGGATCGGAAGTCAGCCGCCGACGCGGAGGTGGGCGGGGGGGGTGGCGGCGAGGCCGAGGGGGTTGGCGGCGGGGTCGAGGATCAGGGCCTGCTGGTCGAACGGCAGGCCGGTGAGCAGGGGGTCGAGGGGGACCAGGATGCGGAGCGTGGCGCGGCCGGTCGCGTCGACGTCGAGCGGCACGAGGGTGTCGGGGCGGGCGGCGAGCGCGCAGCCGGGTGCGCCGAGCCGGTCGAGCGCGTACGGCAGCGCGACCGGCCCCCAGGTGTCGGTGTGCAGACCGTGCAACAATGCCGTCGGCGCGCCGGGGGAGCCGCGCGTGAGCGTCAGCTCGTAGCCCGCGCCGAGCTGCGGGACGCCGTCGACGTGCAGGCACGGCACGCTGCTGCCGAGCCTCGCGGAGTCGAACAGCGCGACGGTCGGCGTCAGTGGATCGAGGAAGCCCTGCACCGAGAGCGGGCCGGTGTCCGACACCACCACGATCGACAGTGGGCTGAACTCGGCGTCCCAGGCGAGCCCGAACGCCTGCGAGCCGCGGCTGTGCGCGAACACGCGGAATTCGAGCAGCAGGTTCTCGCCGGCCTGCAGCGTCGCCGTGTCGAACGGCCGGTCGAGCGGCAGCAGCGCGTCGAACACGTCGTAGTCGCGCGGCGGGGCGAGATCGCCCGGCACGTGCACGCTGCGGCGCGCCATCGCGGGCCCGGCCGGCATGCCGCGATCGTAGTTCTGTGCGAAGGTGGGGACCGGCGATTGCGGTGACCGGAGCGTTGGCGCGAGCCACATCTCGAGGTCGACGTCATAGCCGGGGAAGCCGAACGAGATCTCGTCGCGCCGCAGTCCGACGATGTCGATGACCGCGCCCGGTGGGATGTCGCCGCGCGCGACGACCATCAGCAGCCGGCACGGCGTCGCGGCCAGCGGGAACGCCGACCGCGCATTGCCGAAGCGGCCGGCGGCGAACCCCGGCGCCTCGGTGCCGCCGAGCGGGTCAGGGCTGCTGGTCGGGCAGCCCTGGCTCACCGCTCCGAACGAATACTCGCCGGGCTGCACGTCGCCGCTGCGGTTCGGTCCGACCACCAGCGTGTACGGCAAGCCGGGGTCCGGCAGCGCGACGGCGTCGATCCGCAGCGTGTAGGTGCCGGCAGTCGGCGCGGTGAACAGCACGCGCTCGTACAGGTTGCGCGGGTGCGACGCGACGGCGAGCACGCGACCGCCCGGTTCCTCGACCGTCAGGTCCAGGTCGTCCCAGGCGCCGGTCGACGAGTCGACGCGCGGCCAGCACAGCGTCGCCGCGAGGGCCTGCCCGGGCACGTTCGCGGTCACCGTGATCGCCGGCTGCGGACCTGCCTGCAGCACGAAGCCCCGGTGGATCGCATCGTGCCGTGCCGCGTCGAGCGACTGGTCGGTCCGCAGCATGCCGAGCCCGTAGTGCCACTGCGTGCGGTCGGGATTGGCGGTACGCAGCTCGCGGACGCCGTGCAGCAGCAGCGCCTTCGTGTCGAGCGTCGACAGGCTCGGATCGTCGCCTCGCAACACGAGCGCGGTGCCCGCCACCGCGGGCGCCGCGAAGCTGGTGCCGTCGCGCACCGGGCCCGTCGCGTCGGGCTGGTCGGGGCGCGGTGTGCGCAGGCCGACGCCGACCGCCGCGAGGTCCGGCCACGAGCGCTGCGGGTCGCCGAGCAGCGGCCCGAAGCTCGATGGCTCCCAGTAGAGGTGGCTGTCCGGACTGATGGCGGCGACCGACAATCCGTTGGCATTGGAGAACGACCGCGCCGTGGGATTGGATTGCAGTCCGTCGTTGCCGGCTGACGTGACCACCAGCACGTCGAAGTAGAACGCCAGGTCGTCGAGCGCGCGCGGCGTCGGCAGGTTCGGAGATGGCGGTCCGGCCCAGCTCAGGTTGGCGACGCCCGCGTTCCACTCGACGCGCCGCGCGGCGATCGCGTCGATCGCGGCGAGCAGATCGAGGTCCAGGTAGTACGGCGCGCTGCCTGCAGTGATCTTCAGGCTGGCGATCCCGGCGCGCGGCGCGAAGCCGTCGTCGGAGTCGGGGTTGACCGCGGACCAGCTGCGCCCCGCGGCGATCGCCGCGACCGCGGTGCCGTGCCCGTCGAGGTCCTCGGTGTCCTGCGGCGACGCGAAGCCGAGCACGGCCAGCAGTCGCGTCCCCTCGGTGTCGGGCGCGGTACCGAACGTCGGGTGTGGCGCCTGCAGCGCACCGCAGCGCGCATCGACCCCGGAGTCGAGCAGCGCCAGCGTCGCGCCGGCGCCGAGCGCGGGCACCGGCAGCGCCTGCACGGAGTCGGCCGCGTGGTTCGCCGCGCTCGTCGAGCGCCGGATGTGCGGCCCGAACCGCTGCTCCGGCGTGATCGCCGCGACGATCGGCGCGGCCGCCAGCCTCGCGACGTCCGCAGGGCGCAGCGCGACGCCCGCGCCCGGCAGGACGAGGAACTCGCCCAGCACGTCGCCGCCGAGCTCGGCGACCGCCGCGCGCAGGGTCGCGCGGGCCGGCTCGAGCGTCGCTGTCAGCTCCGCGACCGCCGCGGCGTGCGCGCCCGGCGCCACCCCGGCCCGGATCCCGGCGCGGATCGCCTGCAGCCGCTCGAGTCGGCCCGGCACGGCCGCCGGCGCGAATTCGACGACGTAGCGCGCCGTGGCGGTTGCCCCCGGCTCGGTCGCGTCCGCGGCCTGCGCGCGCACTCCGACCGCGCTCGCCGCGCCGCACAGCGCGGCCAGCCAGGCGGGCCAGGGACGGGTGAGCGGGCGACAGCGAGCCACTCGGGGAGTCTAACTCCCGCCTCCGCGTCGGGGGGGTGGCCCGAACCCCGCCCCGCGCGCCGCTTTCAGAATGGACGCGAGGCTGGCCCGTAGCCGCGCCGCGTTCCCCTCCTGCCTCGGCCAGCCCCATGACCGCAGCTCCGACCCTCGCTTCCGTCGATCGCACCATGCTTCCGGCTCCCGCTGCGCGACCGCCGGCGCCGCAACGAATAGACTCGCCCAGCACGGAGTTGGCGGCGACCCCAGGCCGGGTGCAGCGCCCGCGTCCGCCGCACATGTCCCTGTCTCCCGAAGTTGCGTTCGAGCGCTATCGCGAGCGCCTGCTATCGGTGGTGTATCTCCGCATGGGACCGGAGCTGCGCGCGCGCATGGACCCCGAGGACGTGCTGCAGGAGGTCGCGATCGAGGCGATCCACTCGTGGCCGACGCTCGACGATCCGGCGAACGCCGGCGCCTGGCTGGTGACGCTCGCCCGCCGCAAGATCGCGCGCATCCTGCGCGACCAGATCGGCGTCGCGGCCCGTGACCCCCGGCGCGAGCGCAACATCCCGACCGACGCACCGCTCGCCGACAGCCGCTCCGGACCGGTGACGATCGCCGACCGCGAGGACCGCCTCGCGCTGCTCGAGCAGGCCCTGACCCGGTTGTCGGACGACCATCGGGAGGTGATCGTCATGAGCCGGATCGAGGGCATGCCCGCCAAGGAGATCGCCGAGCGGATGGGTCGCAGCGAGAACGCCGTGCACCTGTTGCTCGGCCGCGCGCTGAAGCGGCTCGCGGCCGAGCTCCACCTGTGAGTGGCGCTCCCGTCCGGGGGAACCGCCAGAACGGCGGAACGAATCCCCAGTCCTCCGACGTCCCAGTCCTGGCCCCCGCCATGTCGTCCACGTCCGCTCCCCGAGTCGTCCGCGCACCGGCGCCGCCTGCGGGCTGCACCGGATCGGGGGCGCCGCAGTCCCGGGAGGTCGGGCGATGAGCGTCGCGCGGCGCGACGGTGGCGCCGGCGAGGCCGCGGGGAGCCGGCGCGACGAGCGGGCTGGCGACACCGGCGCCCAGCCGGAGCGGGAGCCGGAGCGGGTCGGCTCCGAGCGGACGGACGAGCGGATGGCGCGGCTGCTCGCGAGTGGCGGTCGGGCGCGCGAGCTCGGTCACGCGGTCGAGGCGCTCGCGGAGGACGGCACCGACGATGGCGAGGCCGAGGATCTCCGCGCGCGCCTGCACGCGCTCGACTTCCTCGACTCGCTGGTGGGCGAGGTCGGTAGCGAGCTGCCCGACCGGCTCGGCGAGTTCCGGCTCGTCGGGCTGCTCGGCCGCGGCGGCATGGGCACCGTGTTCGAGGCGTTCGAGGAGTCGCTCGAGCGCTACGTCGCGCTGAAGGTGCTGTCGCCGAGCCTGACGACCGACTCGAAGATGCGGAAGCGCTTCCGCACCGAGGCGCGCGCCGCCGCGACGCTGCACCACCAGCACATCGTGCCGGTCTACGGCTTCGGCGAGGCCCACGGCTACCTCTACTTCGCGATGGAGCGCGTCGAGGGCGTGAGCCTCGACAAGCTGATCTCGCGCGCGCGCCGCGAGGGTCGGCCCGCCTTCGCGCCGCGCGACGCCGCGCAGCGGTTCGCCGGCGTCGCGGACGCGCTCTACCACGCCCACCGCCGCGGGATCCTGCACCGCGACGTCAAGCCCGGCAACATCCTGGTGCACTCCGACGGCGAGCTGGCGCTGGCCGACTTCGGGCTGTCGAAGATCGTCGGCGAGCAGAGCGGCAGCGTGTCCCAGGCCGGCGGCTTCCTCGGCACGCTGCACTACGCGGCGCCCGAGCAGGCGATGGGGCGGCCGCCGGGCGAGGCCAGCGACCTGTATTCGCTCGGCGCGACGCTGTACGAGGCGATCACCGGCCGCCTGCCGATCGCCGCCGACAGCACCGAGGGGCTCCTGCACGGCATCGTGCACTCGACGCCGCCGCTGCTACGGCGGCTCGTGCCCGACGCGCCGCGGGACCTCGAAGCGGTGCTGCAGCGGTTGCTCGCGAAGGAGCCGCAGGATCGTTACCCGGACGGCGAGGCGCTCGCCCGCGATCTGCAGCGCGTCGCGGACGACGAGCCGGTGCACGTGCGCCGGCTGGCCTGGACGGTCCGCGCCGGTCGCTGGATCCGCAAGCACCCCGGTCTCAGCGGCGCGATCGGCACCGCGATCGTGCTGCTGGCGACGACGGCGGCGCTGTTCCGGCTGTTCCGCAACGAGGAGCAGCTCGGTCGCCAGCAGCGCTTCGGCAACCTGCTGACCGCCGCGGTCGCCGCTGCGGAGACCGAGGCCGGGCCGGTCGTCGGCCCGGGCGGCCTGCTGTCGACGCTCATCGGCGTCGAGTTGCCGAACGGCAGCGCCGGCGGCGGCGTGCTGGTGCGGCTCGACCAGGCCGAAGCGCTGGCGCCTGGCGGCGGCCAGCCTGCCCGGTTGCGCGACGCCTACCTCGAAGACCCCGCCTTCGATGCGTCGGAGCGGCTGCGGCGCGGCGACGGCTACGGCGCGCTGCAGGCCGTCGACGCGCGGATCGACGAGCTCGAGGGCGCGAGCGGCTTCGCGCAGCGCGACGCCGAGACCTGGCTGCGGCTCTACCGGCTCTACGTCACGCGCGCGATCGCGCGTCTGACGGCCGCGGTGGCCGATCTCGACGGCGCCGCCAACGATCTGTTGCGCGCGTCGATGATCCGCCCCGGTGCGTTCCTGCCGCGGCTGCTGGTGACCTTCCTCGACTGGAGCCCCGGCGCCGGGGTCGAGGACCTGCTCGCGCGCGTCGATGCGGTCGCCGCAGCCGGCCCGCCCGAGGCGCCCGCGGCGGCCGCCTGGATCCTGCTCGCGATCGCCGGGCGCGGGCGGCCCGCGGCCGCCGAGATGGCCGAATTCGAGCTGCCGAGCGGCGATCGCCGCAGTCTGCACGATGCGGCGATCGAGCGGCTGCGGCGCCTCGGCACCGAGGTCGGGCCGCTCGCCGAGGGTCGCGGCTATGTCGAGCGCGTGCTCGCCGATGCGTGCGGGAGGATCCTCGACGCCGCGGTGTTCGGCAGCGTGTCGACCGAGGCGATCGCTCAGTCGCGGCGCGTGCTCGAGCGGCAGGTCGCCCCGACCTCGCCGCTGATGGCCTGGCACGAGGCGCTCGCGCGGCTCGAGGCGCCGACCGGCGAGCCGGCGCGCGACCGCGCTGGCCGGCCGCTACCGCCGCTGCGCCGACTGCAGGGGATCGAGCTGTTGCTGCGCCTGCAGCCGCCGAGCTGGATGGCGGAGGCGTTGCGCGACCAGGTCGAGCGGATCCTCGAGGCCGCCGGACCCCAGCTGGCGGCTACGGATGCCGCGATCCGCGTCCGGGCGCTGCTGGCGTCGATCCTCGACGCACCGGCGGCGGCGCTGCAGGCGGCCGACGCCTGGGTCGCGCTCGATCCGTTCGACGCCGCCGCCTACGTGTGCCGGTTCCGCTGCCGGCTGGCTGCCGGGCAGTGGTCGGAAGCCGAGCTCGACGCGCTGGTTGCGCGCCAGAATGCCGCCGAGCCGGCCGCCGTCCGCGAGCGCCTCGCGCGCGCGCTGCGGCAGCTCGAGCCGCTCGAGGACCGGGTGCCGGTCGACGCGCTCGAGCGCCTGCGCAAGGTCGTCCGCGATGCCGGTTGAGCGGGCGATCGGCGATCGCGTCCGGGCCGCGGCGCTCGAACTGGTGCCGCGCGACACTGGCGTGCCGGCATCGGCCACCACCAAGCCGGCCCGGAGCGCACCTGCCCCGGTCTCCGGGCCCGGCCGACCCTCCCGTCCCCTCGACCCGGTCCGATGCGACGCGCCCTGCTGATCCCGTTGCTCGTGCTGATCGCCGGCCTGCTCGTCGCCCTCGGGCTCTGGTGGCGCGCGGAAGCGTCGCGTGCGCCCGCATCGGGCCGCGCGGTCCCCGCCGGCGACGCGACCCGGGCTGCCGGCTCGGCCGCCGAGCGCCTCGCACCAGCAGCCACCGCGGGGACCGCTCCGGTCGAACGCCGCGCGGTGGACGCGGCGCCATCGCTGCGGCTCCTGACCGGACAGGTGTTCGGGCCGGACGGCAAGCCGGTCGAAGGCGTCGTGATCGACGGCTACCGGCTCGAGTCGCCGTGGCCGGAGTGGCGCCGCACGCGGCTGACACAGGTGTTCTCGGGGCGCGACGGCCGGTTCGCGCTGACCGCCGGGATGCGCGAGCAGCTGTTGCTCGAGTTCGTGCACGAGGGGTTGGCGCGCAGCGAGGTCGAAGCACCGCCCGGCCTCGATCAGCTCGCCGTCCAACTCGAGGACGGCTTCGTCATCGACGGCGTCGTGCTCGACGCGGCGGGCCGGCCCGCGGTCGACGCTGCCGTGCTGCTCGAGCCGTCGAGCTTCGAGCAGCGGCGCGCGCGCGTCACGCGCGTCGACGACCGCGGCCACTTCGAGTTCCGCCACGTCGCCGGCGGTGTCGGCGGCGTCGTGCGGCTGTCGGTCCGCCACCCGCACCTCGAGCCGACCGTCTACCCGAACGTCCCGGTTGCCGCGGGTCGGTCGCTGCGGCTGCGGCTCGGTGAGCAGGAGGGGCAGTCGCTGATCGGCGAGGTCGCCGATCTCGACGGCAGTCCGATCGCCGGCGCCCACATCGAGGTGTTCACGACCGTCTCGTGGAACGCGCAGCTCGGCGTGCCCCGCACGGCGACCTCGGGCGCGGACGGTCGCTTCGCGGTCCAGGGGCTCGGGCACGGCAACGTGCTCTGCATCGTGTCGCACCAGGACCACTCGACCGTGCAGCGCACCGTCGCGCTGCGGCGGGACACCACGGAGCTGCGCATCGAGATGGTCGGCCGGGTGGCGATCGAGGGTCAGCTACGCGGCGAGCTGGTCGACGGGCTCGAGCTCGAGCTGATCAGCAGCGCAGGGGAGTCCGCGCGCACCGCGGTCGCCGCCGACGGACACTTCGCGTTCGAACAGCGGCTGTCGGCCGGCGCCGCGACGCTCGCGATCGTCGGTGGCGTACGCGCGTTCCAGGACTCGACCGGCCGCCAGACCTCGATCGTCGTCGAGGAGCGCGATGCGACGACGCTCGATCTGGCCGTCGTCAGACCGGCCGTCGCGCGCGGCAAGGTGGTCGATGCGAGCGGTGCTCCGATCGCCGGCGTGCAGGTCTCGGCGCCGCGCTTCGCGTTGCAGCCCCGCAATCCGGAACGGTGGGTGGTCGCGACCGGCAATGACGGCTCGTTCGAGCTGTCGGGATTGCCGGAGGGGTCGACGAACCTGCAGATCTCGATTCCGTGGCTCGGCGAGCGCCGTATCACGGTCGACGTGCCGGCGCCGGGAGGTGCGGTCGACGTCGGCCTCGTCCGCTTCGAGTCGCCGGGCGAGGTCCGTGGCACGGTCACCCGCAGCGGCCGGCCGGCGGTCGGTGCGAGCGTCGTCGCCAACGGAGACGACATCGGATCGCGATCGGCGGTGACCGACGCGGATGGCCACTATCGCATCCAGGGGTTGCCGCCCGGCTCGTATCGCGTGTTCGCGCGGTGGTCGACGCTGCCGATCCGCATCGCGCCCGGACCGGTCCAGGTGGCGAGCGGAGCCGTCGTCGACAGGGTCGACTTCGAGTTCCCGGGCGGGCGCCCCGTCACGGGCACGGTCCGCGACGAGAACGGTGTGCCGGTCGCGTCGGCGCGGGTGTTCCTGACGGACTCGCCGTCGCCGCCCGCGCACACGGACGAGCAGGGCAATTTCGAGATGGAGGTCCCGGACCGCGACGTCGAGCTGCAGGTGCTCGCGCCCGGTCAGTGGACCTTCGTGCGCAGCGCGGTGGCGCGCGACCAGTCGACGGTCGACATCCGGCTACCGTGGATCCCGAAGGCGCTGTTGCGCGCGCAGGTGCTCGGACTGCCCGGCGATCGCCCGCTCCCCGAGGTGTTCGTGCGCGTCGATCCGCAGCCGCTCGCCGAGGAGGATGTCGACCGACGCCAGCAGCGCGAGGTCACCGCGCGCAACGTCTCGACGCCCGGCGGCCGGCTCGTGTGGGACGACCTGCCGGCCGGCCCCGCGCGCCTGATGATCGCGGCCCCGGGCTTCGCGCCCTTCGCACGCGACGTGGTCGTGGCGCGCGACGAGGAGCTCGATCTCGGCCCGATCCGACTCGAGCCCGGCGCGCGGCTGACCGGGACCGTCGTCGATCGGGACGGCGCGCCGCTCGCCGGTGCGATCGTGCACGTCGGCCGCGAAGAGGATCTGCGCTACGAGCTCGCGCGGCGGATCACGACCGATGCGCAGGGCAACTTCCGCATCGACGGCATCGCGCGCGATGCCACGCACGTGCTGGTCATGAAGGAGGGCTTCATGACCCGTGAGGTCGACCTCGACTTCCCGGCCGACCTGCTGTCCGGCGAGCCGCTGCGGATCGTGCTGTTCCCGACGGTGACGTTGACCGTGCAGGTCGTCGCCGACGGTCAGCCGATCGCGGAGCCGCGTCTCGTGGCCCTCGAGCGCGACGGTCGGATCCGCATCGTGCGCCTGACGGATCACGAGGGCATCGTCGAGTTCGAGCTGCGTGGCGCAGCGCGCTACCACGTGTTCGAGTTCGGCAAGCGGGACGGCGGCGTGTTCGTCGACGTCACGCCCGATGCGGAGCCGCAGCGGGTCGAGCTCGCCGTGCAATGAACGCGGTCGGGCCGCGTCGTACCGGCGCGGTCCGAGCGATCAGTACTCGAGGCGCGCGATCACCGCGCGACCATCCCACAGCGTCGCGGTGGGCGTCGTGCCGAGTATGCCGTACAGATAGGCCGTGCGCGGCGACGCGCGCAGCGCGGCCGGCATCGTCGCGATCCGATCATTGGACAGTGCGATCGGTAGCGCCACCGCTGCACCAGGGTCGAGCGCCAGCGCCTGCGTGACCAGCTGCAGGCCCTCGAAGGCCCGTGCGTACGGCACGTCGAAGGTCGACGACGACACGTCGCCGAGGCCGTTCGTGCTGCCGAGCGGCAGGCTGACGACCGGCTGGGCGTGGACGGTCGTGCACAATCCGGGCACGGTCACGCCGGCGGGTGACAACGCGACGTTCAGGATGCATGGCTGTGACGCCGGGCCACGCGTCACGCCGGTCTCGATCTGCATGCCGAGGGTCGGGTGCTGGGGTCCGAAGTTGCGCAGCTCCAGCGTGTGCCCCATCGCGATGGTCCGGCCCGTGACGATGCAGCCCGGCATGGTCGTCGTTCCGCGCGTGTAGGCATAGGCGTTGTCGCGGCCGAGCTCGCGGTCGACGACCGCCTCGTCGCCGGCGGCGACATTGTGCGCGGTCACCTCGAAGGCGAACGCGTCGCTGCCGTCGTAGTCGAACGGCACGTCGAACGGCACCGTGAAGTCGAACGGCGCGGGCACCGACGCCGGCAGGCTCGACCAGTCGGGCAGGTTCACGACGCGGTTGGCGAACACCGTCGTCGGCGTGCCGGACCAGTTGGCGTCGAACGTCCCGGAGCGGTTCGCCCAGGAGGCGAGCCCGAAGCGGACCACGAGCTCGAACGAGCGCGCGCTGCCGCCGGGCTCGACGCCGTCGCGCCGGAACGCGAGGGCGCGGATGCCGGTGATCGCCTGGCCGCGCCACGTGTCGTCGATCTGCATGAACCGCTGGTAGGCGGAGTTGAACAGCACGACGTGGCTGGAGTCGCCCTCGGTCGCCAGGAAGCCCCGCGGCGAGGAGAACGGGGTCTGCGCCGACGCGGTGGCGGCGAGCATCGCGAGGGCGAGGAGGCGGGAGGCCTGCGACACGGACATCGACTCTCCGAGCTGGTCGGCGACAAGGGGCTCCGGAATGTTAGCAGGTGCCGGCGCACGCGGCCGAGGATCCGGCTCCGGAGTCGCGCGACCGTCCCGCCGCACACGGTATCCTCGCCCGTATGGACACGGTCGACCGCACGCATGCGCTGCGCGGGGCTCTCGCCGAGCTCGTCCGCACCGAGCTCGGCGCGCTGCCGATCACCGACCTGCACACGCACCTGTTCGACCCCGCGATGGGCGACCTGCTGCTGTCCGGCGTGGACGAGCTGCTGACCTATCACTACCACGTCGCCGAGCTGTTCCGCGCGTGCCCGGGCCTCTCGCCGGAGGAGTTCTTCGCGTTGCCCCGCCCCGCCCAGGCGGACCTCGTCTGGCGCGAGCTGTTCGTCGAGCGCAGCCCGCTGTCGGAGGTCGGGCGGGCCGTGTGCGAGCTGTGGTCCCGGTTCGGGATCGATCCGCGCGCCACCGACCTCCGGCAGGCCCGTGAGGCGTTCGCGGCGCTGCCGCCGGGGGAGCGCGTCGACCGGACGTTCCGCCTCGCCGGGCTGGGCGCCGTCTGCATGACGAACGACCCGCTCGACGCCGCGGAGCGCGCCGTCTGGGATCGCGGTTTCGAGCGGGACCCGCGGTTCCACGCGGCGCTGCGCCTCGACTCGGCGATCATGGCGGGCGCCGCCGGCGCGGCCGAGCTGCGTGCGCTCGGCTACGACGTCGACCCGGTGGGCGGCGCGCGCAGCGCGGCCGAGCTGCGCCGCTACCTGTGCGACTGGCACCGGCGCATCGACGCCCGCTACATGGCGGTCAGCCTGCCGCCGGAGCTCGGGTATCCGGGCGGCGACGCGCCCTGGTTGCGCATGCTCGTCGAGTCGGTGCTCCCCGCCGCGCGCGAGCTCGGCACACCGGTCGCGCTGATGATCGGTGTGCGGCGCGGCGTGCAGCCGCGCCTGCGGCTCGCCGGCGATGGTCTCGGCGCGATCGACGTCGCCGAGCTCGAACGCCTCGTGCACGACCACGGCGACGTGCAGTTCCTCGTCACGACCTTGACGCGCGAATCCCAGCACGCCTTGTGCGTCGCCGCCCGCAAGCTCGCGAACCTCACCCCGTTCGGCTGCTGGTGGTTCCTGAACAACCGCCCGTCCGTCGAGGAGATCACGCGCCTCAGACTCGACCTGCTCGGCCCGACCTTCGTCCCGCAGCACTCGGACGCCCGCGTGCTCGAGCAGCTCGTCTTCAAGTGGAGCCGGTCGCGCGACTGGCTCGCCGACCCATTGTGCGAGCGCTACAGCGAGCTCGACGCGGCGGGCTACACGGTGACGCCCGAGCTGATCCGCCGCGATCTGCGGGCGCTGTTCCCACCCGAGCCGTACCGGCGCGGCTGACCGCGACCGGCTGCCGTTGCGCCGGCAGGGGGCGACTCCGGACGATCGCCGTCCGACCGATCGACAGTGCGGTCCGGAGTGTGGCGAATCGCGACGCGGCGTTGATACAGCGCGGTCAAGCAGCTCGGTGACCGCGGACGATGACATACCGCGTGCATCCTCGGCAGCCACGCGTGCGCGACGCCGGCTTCACGCTGGTCGAGATCATGATCGTCGTGACGATCCTGGCGGTCATCGCGTCGGTCGGCTTGCCGGCATACCAGAGCGCGTTGCGCACGGCGCGCACCACGAAGGCGACCGAGGAGCTGCGGACGATCAGCACGGCGATCGACCACTACCGGGCGACCAACTCGGGAGTGCTGCCGCTGACTCTGTACGAGGTCGGCTTCGGAGGGCGCCGGGACCCGTGGGGGACACCGTACTGCTACCTGAACTACAGCACCGGGACCGGCGACGGCCTGGCCTGGGCGGTCAGCGCCGGGCTGGTCGACCCGGGCGCGTTCAGCGGCGCGGTGGCGGGCGGCTCGAGCGGCTCGGGCGGTGGCGGTCCGAGCCCTGCTCCGGTGGCAGTCACGGATGCGCCGACGACGATCACCGAGCTGATCACCGTGACGGCCCGGACGCTGACCGACACCGAGCAGGCCGGTCTCGTCACGGCGATCGCGGAGGGCACCGCGAGCGTCGCCGTCGCGGTGCCGGTGGAGGCGACGCGCCGTCGCGATCGCTACATGTTCCCGCTCAATACCGACTACGACCTGTTCAGCCTGGGGCCGGACGGGCAGACGGCCGCCGCATTGAGCCAGACGATGTCGCTGGACGACGTCATTCGCGCCAACGACGGCGGCTACTTCGGAGTCGCGGAGAGGTACTGACATGCGATCAGAGCCGAGAGGCCCGCGGTGGCTCCTGCGCAGGCACTTCATCGTCGATCGTCCGTTCCAGCTCCGCGCCGTCGCGCGGGCGGTCGTGCTGTCGGTGTTCCTGCTGGTCGCGATCCTCGCGGGCCTGCTGATGCCGATCGTCCACGACTTCGAATCGCCGGGGAACGACCGCGCCACCGTCGCCGATGCCGCGACCGTGTTCCTGCACATCCACCACAACCTGTGGTGGATCATCGTCGTGAGCCTGCTGCTGCCGACGCTCGCGGCGATCCACGACTCGCACCGGGTCGCAGGTCCGATGGTGCGCGTGCGGCGGATGCTCCAGGCGCTCGACCAGAAGCGGATCCCGCCCCGCCTGACCACGCGGAAGCACGACTGGCTGAAGACCGAGGTCGCGCTCCTGAACACCGCGATCGAGCGGGTGGACGGGCACCTGCGGGAGCTCCGCGACGGTCACGCCGTGCTGGTCGCGTCCATCCGGTCTGCGCTCCAGGACCTGCCGGAGCTCCGCGAGCGCTTCTCGTGCGTCGAGGACGCCGCGAGTCGGCTCGGCCGGGCGCTGCAGGAGTTCCAGCCGCCGGACCACGACCGGGTCGCGACCGGCGCGGCCGCGGCAGAGCAACTCGAGCCCGTTGCGATCGAGACGGTGTGACCGTGTCCCGCGGAACCGCACGCCTGCTGACGAGCCGGACCGGCCGACGCATGATCGCGATGTTCTCGATCTGCGCTCTGCTGCCGCTGGTGGCATTCGCGTGGCTGGCGTTGCGCCAGGCGTCCGAGCAGCTGCGCGATGCCACGGAGACGGAGCTGCACCGTGGCGCGAAGAGCGCCGGGATGAGCCTTGCCGCCCGCCTCATCGGCATGGACGCGAACCTGAAGCTCGCGCGCGCCGTGTTGCTCGACAATGCCGGCAACCCGGACTTCGTGCGGGATCGCCTCGGCGCCGAGCTCCGGGCGCGTTTCGCCGCCCTGTGGGTGCAGCGCGGTGCCGAGGCGGAGGCGATCTTCGGTGAACGGCGCATGCCGCTCAGCGAGCTGAGTCCCGGGCAGCTCGATCACCTCGCTGCCGGCGATTGCCTGATGGTGGTGCACGCATCACCGCGCTCGGCGCCGGTGATCACGCTGGCGCGGCAGCTCGACGACGGAGGTCTGGTCGCCGCGGAGGCAGACGACGGCTACCTGTTCGACCCGGAGGATCTGCGGTCGAGCGGCGCCCAGGTCCTCGTGTACAGCGGCGACCTGGAATACCTGTCCGGCCCGGCCGGCGAGCCCGCGGACGCGGATGCGTTGCGCACCGCGATCGGTCGGCGCTCGTCGTCCGGCACCTTCGCCTGGACGCTCGGCGGCGAGGATCACATCGGCTGCTACTGGCGCCTGTTCCTGCGACCACGGTTCGGCACCGATCTGCTGCTCGTGCAATCGAGCGCCAGCGCGCGCGTGCTCGCGCCGCTGCGAGGCTTCCAATGGCTCTTGACCTGCACCGCCGTGATCATGCTGCTGCTGGTCACCCTGACCGGCATGCTGCAGATCCGGCGCATGCTGACGCCGATCGCGGAGCTCGAGCGGGCCACGCAGCGCGTGGCCAGCGGCGACATGCGTCACCCGGTCACCTACGACGGCGACGACGAGCTCGGTGCGCTCGCGCGGGCCTTCAACTCGATGACCGCGCAGCTCCGCGAGAACATCGCGCGCCGCGAGGCGACCGAGCGCGAGCTGGTCGCGGCCCGCGACGCCGCACTCGCCGCAGCGCGCGCGAAGGCCGAGTTCCTGACCAACGTCTCGCACGAGCTGCGCACGCCGTTGACGTCGATCCTGGTCTACAGCGAGCTACTCGCCGACGTCGACGGCGCCGACGAGGCGCAGCAGCGGGAGTTCCTCGACATCATCGACGACCAGGCCCGGCACCTGCACCTGCTCGTCGAGAACGTGCTCGATCTGTCGGCGGGTGGCGGCGCCGAGCTGCTGCCGGTCGATCCACTCGCCGCAGTCCGGACGGCGGTCGGTGCGCTCCCGGGCGACGCTCAGGCGCGCGTGACGGTCAGCGCGCCCGCCGGGTCGGTCTGCGTCGCGGGCGACCACGACCGGCTCGTGCAGCTGTGGAGGCACGTGCTCGACAATGCGCTGAAGTTCAGTCCGCCGGGCGCGCCCATCGAGGTCGTCGCGAGCGTCGCCGATGCCGGCGTGATCGTCGCGATCACCGACCACGGCTGCGGGATCGCCGCGGACGACCTGCAGCGGGTGTTCGAGCCGTTCTGCCAGGTCGGGCGCGATCAGCTCACCGACAAATCGCCCGGGGTCGGGCTCGGCCTGACGCTCGCGAAGAACATCGTCGACCACCACGGCGGCCGCATCGGGCTCGACAGCGCCCTCGGTCGGGGCACGACGGTCCGCGTCGTGTTGCCGCTGTTCCCGGTGCACGTCGAGGCCCGGCCGGGCGGCGGCGTGGCCGATCCGCGCGCCGTGCTCGCCTGACACCTCGCGTGGCCGGGGAGTGACCGCGCTTGCGCCGCCGTGCGTCGCGCGCGATCGTCGGGACGTGAGCGCCTGCGTCGGCAGCGATCTGGGGCGTCCGGACGGCCCTGCGAAGGTCAGCGGTCGCGCGGTCTACGTGGCGGACCTCGCGGTCGCCGGCGCATGGCACGGCGGCGCCGTCCGCTCGACGATCGCCCACGGCCGCGTGCTGCGGATCGAGCGCAAGCCGGGCTTCGACTGGCGGCGGGTGGTCGTCGTCGGCCCGGGTGACGTCCCTGGCGACAACGTCCAGGAGCTGCTGTCGGACGACCAGCCGATCCTCGCCGAGCGCGTCGTGCGCCACGTCGGTGAGCCCTTGCTGCTGGTCGCGGCCCCCGACCTCCCGACGCTCGAGGCGGCATTGGCAGCGTTGCGGCCGATCGTCGAGCCGTTGCCGGCGGAGCTCGACTTCGAGTCCGCGACACGCGTGCTGCACGAGGTGTCGATCGACAAGGGCGACCCCGGCGCCCGGTTCGACTCGCCACCGCCCGGCGCGCGGCTGTTCGAGGGCACCTGGCGCACCGACAGCCAGGAGCAGCTGTACGTCGAGCCGCAGGGCTGCGTCGCGTGGCCGGCGGACGCGGACGGCACCGTCGTCGTGCGAGGTTCGATGCAGTGCCCGCACTACGTGCGGAAGGCCCTCGCCCGGTGCTTCGGCATCGCACCCGAGCGCGCGCGCGTCGTGCAGCTGACGACCGGAGGCGGCTTCGGTGGGAAGGAGGAGTACCCGTCCGTGGTCGCCTGTCATGCGGCGTTGCTCGCGCGCGCCGCCGGGCGTCCGGTGCGCATCGTGTACGACCGCCACGAGGATCTGCTCGTCACGCCCAAACGCCATCCGTCGCGCGTGCACCACCGCACGCTCGTCGCCGCCGACGGCACGCTGCTGGCGATGGACGTCGACGTCCTGCTCGACGGCGGTGCCTACACGACGCTGTCGCCTGTCGTGCTGTCGCGCGCCTGCCTCCACGCCAGCGGGCCGTACCGCTGCGAGCACGTCGCCATCCGCGGCCGCGTCGTCGCGACGAACCACGTGCCGAGTGGCGCGTTCCGGGGGTTCGGCGCACCGCAGACCTGCTTCGCGATCGAGCGACAGATGGACCGGATCGCGCGCGCGCTCGATCTGCATCCGTTCGCGCTCCGCCGCCACAATGCATTGCGCCTCGGTGACGCGACGGCGACCGGGCAGGTGCTGCACGACAGCGTGGGGTCGCTCGCCGTGCTCGACGCCGTGGCGGCGCGGACCGGCATCGACCGGCACCGCTGGTGCGCACCGGCAATGGCCGTCCCCTCGTCGAACTCCGGCCGGGTGCGCGGCCTCGGCATGTCGTTCTTCTTCCACGGCGCCGGCTTCACCGGCTCGGGCGAGGAGCTGCTGAAGGGGCGCGTCGCGATCCGCCTGCTGCCCGACGGCCGCGCCGAGGTGGCCGCGGGGTCGACCGAGATCGGCCAGGGCACGACGACGGTGTTCACCGCGATCGCGGCCGACGCATTGGGATGCGACCCGGGCGACGTCGTCGTCGCCGTCCCCGACACCGCGGCGGTGCCGGACTCCGGGCCGACGGTCGCCTCGCGCACCTGCATGGTGGTGGGCTCGGTGCTCGCGAGCGCGTGCCGGGAGCTCGCGGCGCGCATCGGGGGAGCCGCTGGGGACTTCCGCTCCCGCGCGCGAGCCTGGCTGGCGGCCGGGGGCGACGGCATCGTCGAGCACGTCTACGGTTCGCCACCCGGGCTCGTCTGGGACCAGGCGACGTATCGCGGCGACGCCTATCCCTGCTACGGCTGGGCGGCCGACGTCGCCGAGGTCGAGGTCGATCTCGACACGCTCGAGGTCGACGTCGTGCGACTGACGACGGCGGTCGACGTGGGCAAGGCGATCCAGCCGCGGCTGGTCGAGGGGCAGATCACCGGCGGTGCGCTGCAGGCGATCGGCTGGGCGCAGTGCGAGGTGGTGTCGTCGCGCGACGGTCGCGTGCAGCAGGATCGCCTCGCCACCTGCATCGTCCCGACCACCAAGGACGCACCGCGCTTCGACGTCACGATCGTCGAGCAGCCCTACGCGCACGGGCCGTTCGGGGCCAAGGGGGTCGGCGAGCTGCCGATGGACGGCGGCGCCCCGGCGGTGCTCGCCGCGATCGAGGATGCCCTCGGCGTGCCCGCCGACCGCGTGCCGGCGACGCCCGAGCGCCTGCTGGCGCTGCTCGAGCAGCGGGAGCGCACGTCATGAGGGGACCGTTCGAGGCCGCGCCACCGATCGAGCTGACGTTCACGCTGAACGGCCGGCCGCAGCAGCTCCAGGCGCCGCCGCTGCGGCGGCTGCTCGACGTGCTGCGCGAGGATCTCGGGCTGACCGGCACCAAGGAGGGTTGCGGCGAGGGCGAGTGCGGCGCGTGCACCGTGCTGGTGGACGGGGCGGCGGTCCTGGCGTGCCTCGTGCCCGCCTGCCAGGTGCAGGGCCGCAGCGTCGTGACGATCGAGGGCGCCGGCTTCGAGCCCGAGCAGCAGGCGTTCCTCGATGCCGGCGGCGTGCAGTGCGGTATCTGCACGCCCGGCATGATCGTGGCGACGCGCGCCTGGGTGGAGTCGTGCCGGCGCGACGGCGTCACCCCGGACGAGCGCGGCGCGCGCGACGCGTTGGCCGGCAACCTGTGCCGCTGCACGGGCTACGGCGCCATCGTCGAGGCCGCGCTGCGCGCCGCGGCGGCGCGGGGGGAGCCGACGTGAGGGTGATCTCGGCACGCTCGCTCGACGAGGCGCTCGCCGCGCTGCGCGACGCGACCGCCGCGTCGCGCGTGCTGGCCGGCGGGACCGACCTGATGGTCGAGCTGGCCGCCGGCCGCACGTCACCCGACCTCGTCGTGGACGTCGGCGCGGTGCCCGAGCTGCGCGGGATCCGCCCGGTCGACGACGGCCTGTGGCTCGGTGCCGGCACCACGTGCACCGAGTTGCTGCACAGCGCCGCGGTGACCGCGCACGCCGACCTGCTCGCGATCGCCGCGCGCGAGGTCGGCGCCGCGCAGATCCAGAACCGTGCGACGATCGGTGGCAATCTCGGCACGGCGTCGCCCGCGGCCGATCTGGTGCCGGTGCTCTTCGCATTGGGAGCGCAGGTGGCATTGCGGTCGGCCACCGGCGCGCGCGTGCTGCCGGTCGAGGACTTCGTGACCGGCTACCGCGCGACCGCGCGCCGCCCCGACGAGCTGATCGAGGGCATCGTGGTGCCACCCCGGCCCGCGCGTGAGCTGCGCGCGTTCCGCAAGGTCGGCACGCGCCGCGCGCAATCGATCGCCAAGCTGGTCGTCGCGCTCGCGATCGCCGCGGACGGCGGGGTCGTCACCGCCGCGCGGATCGCCGCCGGCGCGGTCGCCGATCGCACGGTGCGCCTGACGACGCTCGAGCGCGCGCTGTTCGAGGGGCTGCCGCCCGGCGGACTCGCGGACGCGGTCGCCGCGAGCGTCGCCGCCGATACGGCGCCCTGCGACGACGTCCGCTCGACCGCCCGCTACCGCAGCACCGTGCTCGCGCGCGTGCTGGTCCGGCTGCTCGCCGCGCTGCCTTCGTGCTGAGCCCGCGGCGCCATCGGGTCGTGCTGCCCCCTGACTTCCGATCGGTACCTGGCACGGATTTTACATCAATGCTCGCTCTCACGCGGCTCGCGATCGACGCCGCCGGCGTGCCATGCGCCTCGTCGGCGACCGTGGCGCGTGGCGCGGCTCGGTGGCCAGAGGGCGAAGGCGATCGCTCCAGCTCACTGCCCTGCTCCGCCGGCCCACCTCCTATCGCCTCGGAATCGCCGTGACCCTCTGCGTTGCATTGCCCCCACGCACCACCACCCGACACGGCTCCACCACCAGCTGCCCATCGGTCGTGCGGCCGGTCAGCTCGTATGCACCGACCGGGACCTGTGCAATGACCGCCTCGCCGGCCGAGTCGCTCGTCGCGCGGAACTGCAGGCCATTGCTGCGCGCGCCCTTGTCCGTCTCGACCTGCCCGACGAGCAGCAACTCCAGGTGCGGCACCGGTCGGCTGTCCGCACCGACCACCTCCACGCGGACATCGCGTAGCTCGAGGTCGACGAACCGCCGCAGCAGCGCGGCACGGTCGACGCGCACCTCCTCGATCCAGAGCGGCCGCTGCACGACCCCGGCGTGCGCCACCGTCAGGCGATAGATCCCGGCGGCCAGGGAGCTGATCTGGAACCCACCCTGCTCGTCCGTCAGCACGCTCCGACTGACCGACGACCAGCGCGGCTCGCCGGGCACTGCAGCCTCGGGCAGCGGGCCCATCGGTTCGGCGCGCACCCTGAGACTCCGGGCGGGCTGGCCGCTCACCTGGATGCGCCCTTCGATGCTGCCGCCGGACCCGCGGCCGTCGACCGCGAGCACGACGCGCGCACATCCACCGGCCGGAACCGCCACCTCGACCTCCACGAGGTCGGCAGACCGCCCGATCGACGGCGGCCGTCCGCGCCCGCCCTCGGAGCGAGGCGACACCGCCAGGCGCCATCCGCCGGGCTCCAACCCGGGTAGCACGAAGCTGCCGTCGGCCGCCACGTCCGCGTGCTGCGCGTCACCCCCGAAGACCGGGCTGTCCGCCGCATACGTGGCGGACACCAGCAGCCGCCCTGCCGCGGGTCCTTCGATGCGACCCTCGATGCTCCCCAGGCGCTCCAGCACGATCCGCACCTCCGCTTCGCCGGTCGCGGGCTCGCGCCGTGCGGCCGCATGATCGGGGTGCAGCACGAGGAACGCGCCGCCTCCGCAGCGGTCGTTCGCCAGCGTCCCGGCGGCGTCGGTCCGGCCCAGCAGGATCGGCACCGGACTCGGTGGCAGCTGCTGCGGCTCGGCTGCCACCGGCCGGGTGCTCTCCCAGTAGACTCTCGCACCGCGCACCGGGCGACCGTCGCTGCCCTGGACGGCGATGCAGCGTGGTACAGCCGGCTCGAGCCGCAAGGTCAGCAGGTTCTCGCGCTCCGCGACCAGGGCCAGGAACCCGCCGGCCGGGGCGAAGCCCGGAGCCTCCACGAGCAGTCGGTAGTCGCCGGTCGGGAGCCCGACGAGCCGCCACCGCCCCGGCCGATCCTCCACCGGTCGCAACAGCGCATCCACCGGCGCGAAAGCGCTCGCGCGCTCCACCACCTGCTCAGGGTGGTCCAACGCCCAGGAGAAGCCGAGCGGCGAGGCCAACGGATCGAGGCTGGTGCCACTCGGCCCGCAGCGTTGCACGCCGAGCTGGATCGCCGGCACGGGGGAACCGTCCTCGCGCCGCACCTCCACGAGACCGGTCGCGCACGGCGGCAAGGTCACATCGACGGCCTCGTCTGCCGCGAGCGGACCGATCACCTGCCAGAGAGCATCCGCCTCGCCCCGCACCGCGAGCCACCGCGGATCACCGGGCGGCGTCGCGACGACGAATGTGCCGTCCTCGGCGCTGCGGCTCACCCCCGCCAGCGGATGTCCGAACGCGAGGCCGAGCCGTGCTGTGCAGCCGGCGGCCGCGGCCCGGATCCAGAGGCCTGCCGCCGGCTGACCGCCGGCGTGCAGCACACGGCCACGGACCGGGGCCAGTCTCTCGAGATGCAGGTCGCCGAGGTCGAGGGACGCTGCCGGCCGCGTCTCCACCCCGCGCACGTACTCCGCGAAGCCGGTGGCCTGAACCAGGACCTGGGTTCGGCGCGCCGGAGTCCCCGCCAGCACGAACCGCCCCTCGCCATCGCTGCGCGCCGACCACCCGTCGTCGTCCGGGCACACCGTCTCGAGCACCCGGGGCGGCGGACCGGGCACGAGCAGCAGACCTTCACCGAGGCGAGGTGCCGACGCGTCCACGTCGAGCCGGGCGACCCTGGCGCCCGCAACGACGACCCCGGCGGTATCGAGCACCCGGCCGCGCACTTCACACCTCTCCGCGAGGAGGATGTCGCCGAGGTCGACGCAGCGATCCGCCGGCAGCCTCCGGGCGACACGGATCGTGGTCTCGAGTGCGGTTCCGGCCCCGATGCGCAGCCGGTGATGTGCCTCCCGGTCGAGGCCGAGCAGGACGAAGGTCCCGTCCGACCCGCTGGCCGTGCGCCGGGCGGCCGTGAGGCCTCCACCACTGCCGCCGCTGCGGCCGAGCACCCCGCGAAGGGGCGGCGCCAGCTCGGCGAACGGTGCCTGCAGGTCCTCGACATCGAGCTGCGGGATCGCGGCACCGTCGTCGGCGCGCACGAGGCGGCCCTGCACCGACGCCGTCGCCATGCTGCCCGCCGAGGCCACCTCGATCCGCTCCGACGCCAGCGTCGGGGAGCTCCGCATGGTGCCATCTGCCGCGCGCTCGATTCCGACTCGCGAGGACACGGTAGCCGGCTGCACCGGCGGGTCCGCTACCGGTCCCGGGCCCGTACCCCGGATCAGCAGCGCGCCCGCCGCCGCCAGCGCTGCAGCGAGCACCAATGCCGTTCGAGTGGTGTGGTCGCTCATCGCGCACCTCGGTCGGCTAATACCGGCAGGACCGGCACGCTCCCAGGCTCAGGCGGACAGTTCGGCGATGATCGAGAGGACCAGGTGGTACAGCGGCTGCGCCTCCTGCGGCGTCAGGATGGCGGCTTGCACCAGCGCGTCCACCTCGCAGAGGTACGCGTTGAGTTGATTGATCGCCGCCGTCGTGTTGCCCCTATCGAGGCGCTGCACCGCTGTCTCGAGCTTCGTGAGCAGTGACTGGCCGAGCCCCTGGTTGATCGTCCCGGCCGCGACCAGCTCCTGCGTGTATAGCACGAGCCCTTCCAACTCGTCGACCATCGTGGCCACGCCGTGGTAGCGCGCCAGGGCGAAGTCCTGCCCCTCGCTGATCGAATAGGCGGATCCGGCAGCTACGCTCTTGCCGTCGCCTTGAATGGCCAGTGCGGCTGCGCCGTCACTCCCCTGCTCGAAGTCAGTCGTGGCTATACCTCCGGCGGCGAAGGCGTAGTCCAGGCTGCCATCCACATTGTAGCGGACCACGGCGAAGTCTTCATTCTGCGAACCCCATGTTGGTCTGGTGACGCCAGCGGCGATGATTCGGCCATCACCCTGGATGGAGATGGCAGTCGCTGCTTCGACGGAGTTCGCGAAGTCCGTCGTTACCATGCCGCCGACGCCGAACGTGGTGTCCAAGCTACCGTCGGGGTTGTAGCGTGCCAGAGCGAAATCATAGCTCCGGCTGCTGAATCTGACGACACTATACCCCAACGTTGCAAAACCCGCGCGCGAGGCGGGCTGACGCGTTAGGCCGCTTGATTCTGCCAAGGAGCGAGCAGGCGCTGGAAGTCGGCGGTAAGCGCATCGTCGGTCGACATCGTCAAGGTCAGCCGTCCTTGCGGCCGAGTCAGTCGTCCTGCGCGCTGAATGACAGCCCTGCGCAAGGTGTCGAGGCGCTCGAGCACCCATAGGCAGGGGACGAGCACGTCCCGTCTTTCGGCTCGGCGGGGTCGCCCGCATCTGCATCTCGCGGCCGAGCGTGTGGGCCAGGACGCACGCGAGCATGTAGACGCGGTTTCCGATCTCGCGGCGAGTCGGGATGTAGTCCAGCGAGCCGTGGGACTTCAGCTCGGCGAAGATCCCCTCCTGCGAACCTCGACCGTTGTGGAAGTGAAGCACGGTGACCGGAGTGCCGCGCTTGTTCGTCATTACCACCTTGTACTCGTTATGTCGCTCGATCGGCTCGAAGAGGTCCAGCTGAATCGGGCCCTTCCGGGGAGTCTTGACCCGACGTCGGTAGACGAGGCACCGCATGCCGCGATTCCACTTCTGCGGCTTCCAGTCGCACTCGAACCAAGCCCACTCTTCGTCGATGCTCCGCCAGCGCGCTCGCTGCAGGATCAGCGACTTCAGCTCTGGGAAGCGCTCGAACGGCACGCTGACTGAAAACTCGATGCCCTCGTCGCGCAGCCACGCGCACGTCGCCTCGCTGAAGTGGGCGCCGTCGAGCCGCGCCTCCAATCGGCCGCGAAAGCCTCGCGCGAGGAGCGTCGCGAAACACGACCGAATGAAGTCCAGCGCCCCGTTGGAGTCGTGGACGTTCCCAGCACGATGCAACACATCGAAGACCTGGCCCGTCTGTGCGATGGTCGCAAATAGCGGATAGTAGCTGCGCTGCCCTTCTTCTTGTTGTAGCCGACTGCAGTGCCCTGTGTTCGACGGCTCTTGGTGCTGATGACAGAGCCGTCGAAGTCCATGGTGATGCGGGATGAACAGGAATCGAGTATTCTGTCGATGACCAAGTTCCTTTGGAGCGTGCGAAGGCCCTCGACCACCCGTTCGTCCATCTGGACGAGTCGACGCGATAGCGTGGAGACGTCAGGGATGCGTTCGAGTCCGAGGAAACGCTTGAGAAGTGGGTCACCCCGGTAGTAGTCGATATCACGAAGGCGTCGCCAACCCAGAAACGAGTGCGTTACCAGGATCAGAAGAAAGGTGCTGGCCGAGTAGCTCGCTGATTTCGACAGATGCCGGACACACTCTTGGAGACGAGCCCGCAGCCCCATGCCGTTGACGAGAGCCTGCAGTATGACCAGGCCGGAGAACGACGTCAGGGACTGATCCTCAAAGCGGATCTCCGGGATCCCGACACTTGACTTCCGGACTTCTTGGCGTGACAATCGCACTGGAGCCTGCTCCGTGTTGTTCGTTGTTGTGGTAACTTCGCAACGGCACGGATGTCAGGCTCTTTCACTTGCACGAGATAAGTGTTGCTGCGGATCACCAGCGGTGAGCTCCGTCCGCAGGCCATCACCCCAATCGAATCGATCGCTCGCTTTGGCGAAGGATTGAATGGCCTCTCGGAGGAGGCGGTTCTATTGCAACGAAGGGGTATATCCTCCGGCGACGATCTTGCCGTCGGCCTGGATTGTCAACGCCTGTGCGGATTCCGACCCCCCGAAATCGGTGGTCACCTTGCCGCTGTTGCCGAACGTCGTATCCAGCGAGCCGTTCGTGTTGTAGCGCACCAGGACGAAGTCCTGGTCGACGTCGCCGTCCACGTCGCCGGCCACTACGATCTTGCCGTCGCCTTGGATTGTCACGGCGTAGGCTCGGGCTCCTGAACCTACGTACGTGGTCACTTTCCCGTGGATTCCGAACGTCGTGTCCTCGCTGCCGTCCGTGTTGTGACGCGCCACACAGAACTCCCGGTCGCTATTGGAGCCTGTGACGACGATGCGGCCGTCGGCCTGGATCCCCATGGCGATGCCCCAATATATCTCATCATCGACCGCAACCATGCCGTCGCTGCCGAAACTCGCATCGAGGCTGCCATCGACTTCATACCGCACCAAGATGGCGCCCGAGTACACACCGGGTGCACGGCGACGTCCCACGACGACAATCCGGTTGTCGGCTTGGAGGGCTACTCCAAAGGCCTCATCATTGTACTGCTGGAAGTCGGTTGTTACCAGGCCACCGTCACCGAAGGTGGGGTCCAGGCTGCCGTCATGGTTGAAGCGCGCCAAGGCGAAGTCCTCACCATTGGCATCCGACCGCGTTCCAACGGCAATGATTTTCCCGTCGGCCTGAGCGGCAACGATGTCGTCGGCCCGGTCCGACGTCACCCCCTCGACGTCCGTGATCACCTTGCCGCCCGTGCCGAATGTAGCATCCAGATTCCCGTTCGAGGAATACCGCGCCAAGGCGATGTCCCAATTTTGGCCTGTTGATCCCACCATGAACGGACGCCGACCTGCCGATCCCACGGCGATTACTCCGCCATCGGCCTGGATCGTTACGGCAGAAGCGCCATCGTCGGAGGAGACGAAATCCGTAGAGACGCGACCGCCGCTGCCGAAGGTGGTATCCAAGCTGCCGTTCGGGGTGTAGCGCACCACGACGAAATCGTTTGTCCAATAGAGGGGGGTCCTCACCTGTCCCGCGGCGACGATCCGCCCGTAGACATCGATCGCCAAGGCGTTGGCGGATTCCCATTGGGGTGCGGGGGTCGTCACCTTGCCACCGATACCGAATGTGGTATCGAGACTTCCGTCTGTGTGGTAGCGAGCCAACGCGAAGTCGGGGTCGCTGGAACCCATGCGGCCGGCGACCACAATGCGCTCATCGCCTTGAAGGACTGCAGCCATTACCAGGCTGTCAGGCCCGAAGGCCGTGGTCACCTTGCCGCCGTCGCCGAAACTCCCATCCAGTGTGCCGTCTGCATTGTAGCGTGCCAGGGCGAAATTCGCCCGATGGGTATTGAGGTCGTAGGACTGCCCCGCGGCGATGATCCGGCCGTCCGCCTGGATCGTTACGGCATTGGCCATGTCGTAACTGGCGCCGAATTGGGTAGTGACCCTGCCGGTGCTGCCGAATGTCGTGTCGAGGCTGCCGTCTGGGTTGTAGCACGCCAAGGCGAAATCCCCGGCGTTTCCGCTGGTGTTGCCGACGGCGACGATCCGGCCGTCGGCTCCGATCGCCACGGCATTGGCTTGATCGCTCGAGAAGCCGAAGTCCGTCGTCACGAGGCCGCCGCTGCCGAAGCTCGAATCCAGAGTCCCGTCTGGGTTGTAGCGCACCAAGGCGAAATCGTCTCCATTGGGGGCGGACCTCCGTCCCGCGACCACGATCTTGCCGTCGACCTGGATCGCCGCCGCGGCAGCTCCTTCATCGACGTTCGCGAAGTCGGTGGTCACGAGGCCAGCGACACCGAAAGTCATGTCCGGGCTGCCGTCGGAGTCGTAGCGAGCCAGGAGGAAGTCCCCCGCCCACGTCTGGCGCGTACCCGCCACGAGGATCCTCCCGTCGCTCTGCGCGACGAACGCGGCACAAGCACCGTTGTCGGCCGATCCGAGGAACCCAGTCGTCACCTTCCCCCCGACTCCGAACGTCGTGTCCAGATCCCCGGCCTGCGCGGGACACCACCCTGCCAGCAGCCCGACGAACAAGAACCCCGCGGCTTCGATCCGCCGCGTGAACCACTGCGTTCTCATGACGATCTCCGATGCAAGATCCAGGCGGAGAACCAGGGACAGAGCTGTCGCCCACTCCCTCGGCACGACGCCGACGGAACGTGGAGAGCGAGGCGCTCCGCCACGGTGATCTGTCCTGCGTGCGCTCCGGATTCAGACCGAGAAAACCCGCGCAGGGTCTGGCACGGGGAACCGACCAGAGACACCGCCCCGGCCACCGGCCCTGTCCCGGGGGCGCCTGTCACGCCGCGCGTTGCGCGAGGTCATCCTCGTCGCGCAGATCGAGGCGGAGAGGGTCGCGCCCGGTGTTCGACGCCAGTGCAGGCGAGGCTGGTCAGTGCATGGGCGAGCCGGTCGGTCGCGCGCGGTGGCGTCGCGGGTGCGTGGCGCCGTGAGTCCGTGGCCGATGTCTGCGGGGCACAGCATCGATCGGCGAGCGAGACCCCGACGTGTCCGGACTCCGCGGCGGCTCTCCCCGAGATCCCCGCGTCTCCCAGGCCTGGCTCCGGGCGGGCTCGCGGACGCGGTCGCCGCGGGCATTTTCGCCGACGCCGGGCGGTGCGACGACGTGCGCTCGACCGCCCGCTACCGCAGCGCCGTGCTCGGACGCGTGCTGGTCCGTCTGCTCGCGGCGCTGCCGCCGCGCTGAGCCTGCGGCGGCGGCCCGCGCGGCTCGGCCTGCGGGGTTCCCCGGGCCTTGCGCGCCCGCTCGGCGCCTCGGAGACTCCCCGGTCCGCGCGCCGGTCAGCGCGCGGGTCCGGGCGGTCGGCGGCGCGCATCCGGCCCGGGGTCCGCCAGGCGGTCAGACGGTTCCGGCGCGGCGCCGCACGGGTCGGGGCGGCGGTGGGTGCAGCGCTCGCAGCGCCCTCCGGAGGGTGGCATGAACCGGCTGTTGCTGGCGCTGAACGTCTGTCTCGCGCTGTTCCTCGGCTATCGGATCAGCGCGACGTGGACGGACGCGCGCGCTGTGACGCGGGATGCGGTCGGCTGGTCGCGCGACTCGATCCGCGAGATCGAGCGCACGACCGCGGCGGACGGCAAGCAGCTCGCCCGGCTGACGGTCGACCTCGGCGCGCCGCTCGACCTGGCGGCGCTCGGGCTCGGCGCGTTCGGCGAGCCGGTCGAGCTCGGGCTGCGGCTCGAGCCGGAGTTCCCGGTCACGACCTTCCTGCGCAGCCCGCAGCGCGCCGACCTGCTGTTCGACGGCCCGCTGCCGGCCGGCCGGCGCTACACGCTGCACCTCGCCACGCCGCTGCGCGCGCACGACGGCACGTTGCTCGCGCCCGGACCGCTGCTGACGTTCGCCGCGCCGGCGATCGCGCTGGACACGGCCGTCGTGCAGGAGGACGACGCGACCGGCGAGACCGCGATCCTCGCGCACTTCGACCTGCCGGTGGACGACGCGGCCGTCCGCGCACACGTGCGGGTGAGGGACCCGCAGTCGGGTGAGGTGCTGCCGACCGCCGTCGACACGCAGCAGTACGGGCGGCAGACCTGGTTCCGTATCGAGCTGCAGTCCGACCCATTGCCACCGAGCGTCGAGCTGGTCGTCGCGCCGGGGCTGCTGCCGCGCGGTGGCGACGTCGCGACGACAACCGAGCAGAGCCGGATGCTCGTGCTCGGTGCGCCCTCGCGCTCGCCGGTGCCGCGGTCGATCCGAGCGGCATCTCGCTGTCCTTCAATCGGAGGGTGGACCTGCCGACCGAAGGCTTCGTCGAGCTCGAGCCGCCAATGCCCTTCGACGTCTATCAGAACGGCGCGGGGCTGCGCATCGTCGGCGACTTCACGCCCGGCAGCGTCGTCGCGGTGCGGCTGCACGACGGGTTCCCGGGTCACGGCGCGCGCACGCTCCACGCGGACGTGCGGCGCAGCCTGCTGGTGCCCGACCGCGTTGTCGATCTCGAGTTCGCGCGCGCCGGCGCCGTGCTGTCGGTGCGCGCCGAGCCGGCGCTCGAAGTGCGCACCGTCAATCTCGACGAGTTCACCATCCGCGCGCGCCGCGTCTATCCGAACAATGTCGTCCGCATGCTGCAGCGTGGCGACAGCGCGTCGATGGCACCCGCCGTCGGCCGGCGCGTGCCGGTCGCCGCGGCGCGCAACGAGGATGTGACCACGCGGGTCGATCTGCGCGAGCTGCTCGGTGCCGCAGCGCCCTGCGGCATGTACGAGATCGAGCTGTGGACCGATCCCGACAGCTGGCGCCGGCAATCGCGGCTCGTGCAGATCACCGATCTCGGCGTGACGGTGCGTGCCGCCGGCGACGCGGCGGCGGTGCAGGTCGTGTCGATCGCCGACGGCGCTCCGGCCGCGGGCGCCGACGTGCGGATCGTCTCGCCGACCAACCAGGAGCTGGCGGCGGCTGCGACCGACGCGCGCGGCGTCGCGATGCTGCGCTGGGCCGCCGACGGCGACGACCGCTCGGCCTTCGTCGTGCACGTGCGCCACGCCGCCGACGAGGCGTTCGTCGACCTGGACCGGTTCGCGGTCGAGCTCACCGATCCGACGCTCGGCGGCCGGCCCTTCGCGGGCGACGACCCCGAGGCGTTCGTGTGGCCGACCCGCGGCATCGTGCGTCCGGGCGAGCGGATCGAGGCGGCCGTGCTGCTGCGCGACGCCGCCGGGCGCGCCGTCGCCGGCCGCGACGTGACCGTCGTGCTGGAGCGCCCCGACGGGCGCGTCTGGCGCCGTCAGCGGTCGACGACGCCCGGCTCCGGTCTCGTCACCGCGCTGTTCGACACGTCCCCCGACGTGCCGTCGGGTACCTGGCGCATCCGCGCGTTCGCCGCGGACGGTGGCGCCGGCGCGGACGGCACCCAGCTCGGCAATGCGCCGGTGCAGGTCGAGGCGTTCGTTCCGTACCGACTCGAAGCCACTGTCGAGCCGGTCGCGCCATTGCGGGGCGGCGAGACCGGCACGGTCCGCGTCACCGGTCGCTGGCTGGACGGCACGCCCGCCGCCGGGCAGCGCGTCCAGCTCCGCGTGCGTGTGCTCGACGGCTCCTTCGCGCCGCCGGGCGCCGCTGCCGCCGACCTCGCCGGCTTCTCGTTCGACACCGGCCGCGCCGCGCCGCCGTTCGGCGAGCTGACCCCGTCGGCCGCCGTGCTCGACGACGAGGGCATCGCCGAGCTCCGCGTGCTGCTGCCGCCCTGCGCGGCGCGCCAGGCCCTGACCGCGCATCTGCTCGCCGAGGTGCTCGACCCCTCGGGCCGCGCGGTGCGCGCCGCCTGTCGCGCGCCGGTGCTGCGGCCCGACTACCAGCTCGGGGTGCGCGCGACGGCGTCCGGCGTCGAGGTGCGAGCCGTCACGCCGGACGGTGCGCCGCTCGCCGGCGACCTGGCGGCGCGCGTGCGGCTCGAGCGCCGCTCCTGGACCTGGGACTACCGCACGGTGTCCGGCTCGCGCTGGCGCTGGGAGACGCGCGTCGCGGCCGAGGTGCTCGGCGAGTGGCCGGTCGAGCTGCGCGACGGTGCGGCGACGCTCGCGATCGACTACCCGTCGCCGTCCGGCGGCTGGCTCGCCGTCGTCGCGACGACCGCGGACACGACGGCCAGCCAGGACGTCGGCGCCGCGACCGCGCGGCCCGACCGGCTGCGGGTGACGCGCAGCGGCGATGCGGTCGCGCCGGGTGGCGTCGCGACGATCGCGGTCGAGGCGCCGGCGGCGGGCCGCGGCTTCGTGACGCTCGAGGGGCGCACGCTCCTCGACGCGCAGGTCGTCGAGCTGCAGCGCGGCCACAACGAGATCGCGCTGCCGATCCCGGCCGAGCTGCGGGTGCCCAACGTGCACGCGGTCGTCACGCTGACGCGGCCGGCGCGCGACGTCGGTCCCGACGCCGGGCCGGCCTGGCTGGTCGGTGGCGTCGCCGTGCCGCTCGCGCGCGACGAGCTCGCCGGTGCCCTGACACTCGATGCACCTGCCGAGGTGCTGCCCGAGGCCGAGCTCGCCTGCGCGGTCGACGCACCGGGTGCGACGTCCGCGCTCGTCGCGGTCGTCGACGAAGGCGTGCTGGCGATCACCGACCACGCGAGCCCCGATCCGCTCGCCTGGTTCCTGGCGCAGCGGCGGCTGTCGGCGCGCGGCGCCGACGCGTTCGGCGCGCTGATGGAGGGCGCCGTGTTCGTCGCCGGCACGCGGACCGGTGGCGACGACGACGACGGCGTGCTCGACACGCTCCTGACGGTCGGCTCGATCAGCCCGCGGATCCGCCCGCTCGCGCTGTTCGCCGAGGTCCCGCTCGATGCGGCCGGCCGCGGCGTCGCCCGCTTCACGCTGCCGCCGTACGAAGGTCGGGTGCGCGTGATGACGATCGCGGCGGGGCCGGGCACCGTCGCTGGCACCGGGCACGCCACCGTCGTGCGCGCGCCGCTCGGCCTGCTCGCGACCGCGCCGCGCATGGTCGCGCCCGGCGATCGCTTCGCGGTGCCGATCACGCTGCGCAACGACACCGGCGCCGACGGCACCGTCGGTCTGCAGTGCCGGGCGGCGGGGGGCCTCGAGGTGGTGACGGCGCCGGCGGACGTCGCATTGCGCAATGGCGAGGTGCGCAGCGTCGACGTCGAGATCCGCGCGCTCGAGGTGCCGGGCGCCGGCGTCGTCCCCGAGCTGCGGATCGCGGCCACGCTCGGCGCGGAGCACCGCACGGTCACGCTGCCCGTCGACCTGCGCGAGCAGCGGGTGCTGGCCGAGGAGTACCTCGGCGCGGTGCTCGGCGACGCGCAGGAGCTGACGATCCCGACCGACTTCGCGGCGGACGGACTGCGCGCGGTGCTCGAGGTCGACGCCGTGCCCGACGTCCACCTGCGCCCGGCGCTCGAGGCGCTGATCGCCTATCCGTACGGCTGCGTCGAGCAGACCACGTCGCGCGGATTCGCGCTCCTGGCCTGCTCCGCATTGCTGCCTCGCATCTACGGCGCGGAGGCCGACGCGGGCAGCGCGATGCGGGTCCGCGAGCTGGTGCAGACCGCGGTCGATCGTCTGGTCGGCATGCAGGACGCCCGCGGCGGATTCGGGTGGTGGCCGGGGGCCGAGCGCGAGTACCCGTTCGGCACGCTGTACGCGGTCGACTTCATGCACAGCGCCCGCGAGCAGGGCTACGACGTGCCGGAGTCCGCGCTGCGCAACGGCCTGCAGCGCGTCCACGCGGTCGCGTCGCGCGACGGCGATCCGAGCTTGCGCGCCTATGCGTGCGAGATCGAGTCGCGGACCGGTGCGCCGGCCCGCGGGCTGCTGCAATGGCTCGCGACCCAGGTCACGAGCGACGAAGCGCGCGCCCGGCTCGCCATGGCGCTGCGCCGGCTCGGCGATGCGGACGGCGCCCGGCGGCTGCTCGACGCCGAGGGTGCCGAGCCGGTCGTGCGCGAGTTCGGTGGCGCGCTCTGCTCGCCGCTGCGGACCGCGGCCCTGCGGCTGCGCGCCCGCATGGAGATCGACCCGGCCGACCCGGGTCTGCCGGCGCTGGCCCAGGGCATCCAGGCCGCGCTGCTGCGCACGTCCACCCTGAACACCCAGGAGCTCGGCCAGGCGCTGTGCGCATTGGCGGGCTACTACCGCAATGCCCGAGCGGTCGGCGAGGTCGTGCTGCGCGGCACGCTCGACGGTGCTCCGTTGCCGGCGCCGGTGGACGGGCGGATCGCGCTGCCGGCGAAGCCCGGCTCGGTCGTCGAGCTGGGGGCGGGCGGCGCCGGCTTCGCGCTGCTGACCGTGCGCGGCATGCGCACGCCGCGGCCGGCGATCGGCGACGGCTCGCTGCAGGTGCGCCGCGCGTTCGTCGACCCCGACACCGGCGCCGAGGTCACCCGGCTGCAGCGCGGCCGGACCTACGAGGTGCGCCTGACCGGGCGCGCGGCGCGCCCGCTCGACCAGGTCGCGATCGTCGATCTGCTGCCCGGCGGGCTCGAGCCCGAGGTTCCGCCGCCCGGCGCCGACGCGGCCGTCACCCGGCAGCCGTGGCGCGACGACGACGTCCGCGCGCGCGTCGAGCGGCGCGACGACCGCGTCGTCCTGTTCTGCGACCGGACGCTGCACGGCGAGTTCACGCTGTCGCACCTGGTGCGCGCGACGCTGCCCGGCCGCTACGCCGCACCCGCCGTGCTCGCCGAGGCGATGTACGACCCGAGCGCGAGGTTCACCGGCACCGGCGCCGACGGCGTGGAGATCCTGCCGTGAGGCTCCGGCGCGCGCTGCGCCGGCTGGGCGTCGCGGCCGTCTGCGGCGTCGCCCTCGCCTGGGTGAGCGAGCGCGCGCTCGAGCTCGCGTCGCCCTATCCGCTCGCGAGGCTCGCTGCGCTCGAGCGGTCGACCGTCGTGACCGCCGCAGACGGCACCTGGCTGCAGGTGTGGCCGACGAGCGCCGGCGAGCGCGTGCTCGCGACCCGTTGGAGCGAGCTGCCCGTGCATTTCCGGGCGGCGATCCTGGTCGCGGAGGACGCCGACTTCTTCGCGCATTCGGGAGTCGACCCCGCCGCGGTGCTGCGTGCAGCGGTGCAGAACGTCACCTCGGGCCGCGTCGTGTCCGGTGCCTCGACGCTGACGATGCAGGTGGTGCGGATCGTCGAGCCGCGCCGGCGCACGCTGTGGGCGAAGCTCGTCGAGGCGGTGCGGGCGCGGCAATTGGAGCGCGCCATCGGCAAGCAGCGCATCCTCGATCTGTGGGCGACGCAGGTGCCGATGGGCGGCACGTTGCGCGGCATGGAGGCGGCGTCGCGCTACTGGTTCGGCCGGCCGGCCGCGGCGCTCGCGCTGCACGAGGCCGCAGCGCTCGTCGCGATGGTGCCCGCACCGTCGGCGCGGGCCCCCGACCGCCACCCGGCATTGCTCAGGGAGCGCCGCGACGCGCTGCTGTGGCGGATGGCCGAGGCCGGTGCGATCTCCGCCGACGCCGTGCGCGACGCCAGTGCGCGGCCGCTCGGCGCCGCCCGGTACCCGTGGCCGCAGCAGGCGTGGCATCTGTGCGCGGCGGAGCTGCGCGAGCGCTGCGGTCGCGGCCACACCGACCTGCTCGCGACGCGCGCCGACGTCGCGCTGCAATGGCGCCTCGAGCGGGTGCTCGCGGCGCGCACCGATGCGCCCGGTGACGGCGCGGCGATCGTCGTGCTCGACCGCGCGGACGGTGCGGTGCTCGCGCTGGTCGGCGACCGCGCCGGTCGCGCCGGCCAGCTCGACGTGTCGCGCTGTCGCCGCAGCGTGGGCAGCACGCTGAAGCCGTTCCTGTTCGCATTGGCGGTCGAGCAGGGCGCGATTGCGGAGGATGGCTGCCTCGACGACGTCCCGCTCGACCTGGGCGGTTGGCGGCCGGCGAACTTCGCCGGCGGCCACGTCGGGCGCACGCGCGCTGCCGACGCGCTGGCGACCTCGGCGAACGTGCCGGCGGTCCGCTGCCTCCAGCGCACCGGCGTCGCGAGCTTCCACGCGCTGCTCGGCCGGCTCGGCCTGCCGGTCGACGGCAGCGGCCTGCAGCTCGACTCGGCGCTCGGCACGCTGGCGGCGTCGCCGCTCGAGCTGGCGCGGGCCTACCGGCGCTTCGTCGCGGAGCCCGCCGCGGTCGGCCTGTCGCCCCGGGCCGTCGACTGGACGCTGCACGCGATGGCGCGCCTGCCGCTCGGCGGCGACGGCGCGATCGCCGGCCGCGCCGCGTGGAAGACCGGCACGTCCTCCGGCTGCCGCGACGCCTGGTGCGTGGTCGTGACCGACTCGCGCATCGCGGTCGTCTGGCTCGGCAATCGCTCCGGCCGCGGCGCCACCGACCTCGTCGGCATCCGCAGCGCGGCGGCGCTGGCGGCCGACCTGCTGCCCGCGCTCACCGGCGAGCCGCCGGGTTGAGCCGCTATCCTCGCTCGCCGACCCGCCGGAGCCAGCGACGATGACCGACGACTTCTACTGCGACGAGGCCCTGTCCGGCCGCACGCCGGTGCGCGTGGTCGAGGAGACGGAGCACGTGCTCGCCTTCCACCACACGCGGCCGTTCTGGCCCGTGCACATCGTCGTCGTGCCGAAGCAGCACGTGCCGTCGCTGACCGACCTCGGCCCGTTCGACGAGGAGATCGTCTGGCACGTCATGCGCGTCGTCCGCCGTATTGCCGCGCGCGTCGAGGCCGAGCACGGCGCCGCCCGCGTGCTGACCAATCTCGGCCGCTACCAGGACTCGAAGCACCTCCACTTCCACGTCAACTCCGGCGAGCCGCTGCCGCGGGGTTAGCAGGTGCGGAGCCGTCCCGCTCAGCCCTGCCACACGTCGTAGCCGAGGTCCCACGGGGTGCGGTGCACGCCGCGGGTGCGGAAGTGCTCGAGCAGGCCGGCGAGGAACGCGTCGCTGGCGAGCGTCGCGCTGTCGGCGACCAGGGTCACGTGCCGCCGGGCGCGCGTCACGGCGACGTTCATGCGGCGGGGCTCGGCGAGGAAGCCGATCTCGCCGCGGTCGTTCGAGCGCACCGCGGACAGCACGACGGCCTCCTTCTCGCGGCCCTGGAAGCCGTCGACGGTGCCGATCTCGAGGTTGTCGAAGCGCGGGCGCAGCGCGCGGCGCAGCAGCTCGACCTGCGCGTTGTACGGCGTGATGACGGCGAGCTCGGACGGGCGGACGCCGGCGGCGAGCAGCGCCTCGACGTGCGCGACGACCAGCCGGGCCTCGCCGGGATTGGCCTTCGAGCGGTCCTGCGCGTCCTCGGTCTCGTCGAAGCCGCAGCCGGCGGTGTCGATCAGCACCAGCGGCTCGCCGGTGAGGTCGTTCGGAACGACGTGCGGCAGGTCGGCCAGCAGGTGGCCGGCGACCGCCGGGGCCGCCTCGAGGCGGCCGTCGTACATCGCCGCCGAGGCCCATTGCATGATCGCGGCGTGCATCCGGTACTGCACCGTCAGCATGCGCGTGACGTCGGCGCCGTGGCGCGCGTCGAGTCGCTCGAACAACGTCCGGGCGAGACCGCCGTCGGCGGCCGCCTGCGACACGATGGTCGGCGGCAATTGCCGGTGATCGCCGACCAGGACCGCGCGGCGGCCGCGCAGCAGCGGGATCCACGCGCCGGCCTCGATCGCTTGCGCGGCCTCGTCGACGACGACCAGACCGAAGTCGCGTTCGCGCAGCAGGCTCGTGGCCGCGCCGGTGGTCGTCGCGCAGATCACGTCGGCGGTGTCGAGGATGCCCTGGATCGCGCCGGTCTCGACCCGCCGGATCTCGCGGCGCAACGAGCGGATGTCGCCGCGCAGCTGGCGGCGCTCGTCGCGGGCGGTGGCGCGGTCGAGGCGGCGCTGCAGTTTCTCGACGTCGCGGCGCAGCGACTTCAACGCCTTGGCGTCCGGGCCCCGCTCGAGCTGTGCGTCGAGCGCGTGCTCGACGACCTGCGGCAGCAGGCGTGCCGGATGTCCGAGTCGCACGAGGCGGACGTCCGGTCCGTGCAGCCGCTCGACGAGGTTGTCGACGGCGACGTTCGACGGTGCGGTGGCGAGCACGCGGAGCCCGCGCTTGATCGACTGGCGGATCACCTCGACGAGCGCCGTGGTCTTGCCGGTGCCGGGCGGCCCGTGGATCAGCGCGATGTCACGGGCGCGCAGCGCGTGCACGACCGCGGCGCGCTGCGACGCGTCGAGCCCGGGATCGACGAACGGCACGCGGTCGGGGCCGTCCGGCTGCGCGTCGAACGACGGCGTGCGGTCGCCGAAGGCGATCTCGCGCAGTGCGCCCGACGGCCCGGGCCGCGCGGCCCCCAGCTCGCGCAGCGCGTCGTCGAGCCTGCGGAAGGTGACGTCCGGCGCCACCCGGTCGATGCGCAGCAGGTCGGGCAGCTCGGGCTCGTCCTCGGCGTCGTCGAGCGACACGGTGATCGCGTCGTCGGTGACCTTCGCGACCACGCCGCTCGCGTCGCCGCGCCCGTCGAGGCCGCCGTGCTCGGCGGCGGTGCGCAGCGCGACGACGTCGCCGGCCGTGATCCGGTGGCTCGGCAGGACCCCGCCGCGGCTGCGCTGCAGCACGAGCGACGGCCGGCCGCCGAGGCCGACGAGGTGGTCGACGACCGTCATCCGCAGCAGCGTGACGCCGCGCCGCTCGAGCTCGTCCGCGTCGAGCTCGTCCCACATCCGCTTCGCCTCGTCGATCTCCGCGCGCCGCTCCAGCGCGAGCAGCTCGCGGTGGTGGCGGACGAACGCGTCGAGATCGGGCGGCTCGCGCAGCGCAGCGTCGCCGGTCGCCATCACCACCACAGCAGCTCGGCGCCGTTCGTCGTCACGAGCCGCGCGGCCTGGACCGGATCGACGACGACGAGCTGTGCGTCGACGAGCAGAGTGGTCACGGCGGCGGGCACCGGTAGAGACTGCGCCCAGAACCCGAACGCCGACGTCGCACCCGCGACGCCGACGAGCGGCGTGGTGAGCAGCGGGCAGCTCGACGGCGCCGGCAGCGGCAATGCGACGCGGTCGACGCCGAGCGCGAGCACCGCAGCCGCGCCGGGCGGCACCCCGGTCGCGACCAGCGCGAACGCGGCCGGTGCGCGCGTGACCGATCCGCTCAGCGCGGCGCCGGCACACTGCGGCCCGTACGGGCTGACGGCTCCGCCGGGCGCGATCCCGACCCAGTCGCCGAGCGCCAGCGCGACCTCGACGCCGAGCTGCAGGTAGTCGTCCGCGGTGCTCCACGAGGCACCGCCGGGTCCGCGCAGGTAGGTGCCCTCCAGCGTGATCGCCATGACCGGTGGGCCGGGCCACGCCGGATCGACCGTCCACCGGTCGTGCATCATCGACTCGACGAACGGTCGCTGCGGCGCGCCGAGCGTGCTGCTCAGCGTGCGGCCAGCCGCGACCAGCGGACTGCGCGCGCGCAGCGCGTCGATCCAGCGTTGCTCGAGCGCGTTGACGGCCGGGATCACGCCACTGCGATTGGTGAGGAGGTCGAACGACGCATTGGCGACGTGCTGATAGTGGAACGGATAGCTCTCGCCGTGCGACGCGTGCAGGTTCAGCAGCACCTCGATCGGCGCCGGTCCCGGTGCCGTCGCGGTGCCCATGAACCCCTCGATCGCGGTGCGCAACGCGACGATCTCGGGCACGGTCGACGCGTACGGCGCCGACCATTGCTCCTCCAGGTTCACGCTCGCCGCGGTCGTGCGGTAGTTGCCGAGCGCGACGCCGTCGGGATTGGGCATCGGCACGACGTCGACGATCAGCAGGTCGAGCAGCCGCTCGGCGAGCGGCGCGCCGCCGAGCAGGAAGTCGACCAGACCCTCGGCGGTGTAGTGTGCGGTCGTCTCCGCGGGGTGCACGCCGGCGTGCACCCAGACGCGGCGCTTGCCGGCGTCGGGCACGCTGGCGTCGGTCAGCTCGACCAACTCGATGCCACGACCGAGCGCCGCCGTGCCGAGCGTGCGGATCGCGCGGACGTGGGGGTGGCCGGCGATCCGCGCGAGCAGCGCATCCTTGCGCGCGACCGGGAACGGGAACCACTTCGCGAGGCGCAGGTCGGTCACGCCGGCCGGTACCGGTACCGTGAACGTGTGGCGTGCGCCGGCGACGGTCGGCGTCGCGCTGGGCGGCAGCCGGCGCCACGCGTCGAAGTGCGCTCCGCCGTCCGTGCTCGTGCACCACACCGGCAGGATGACGTCGGAGTAGCCGACGTCGTCGAGCCGCACGTCGAGCGTCGTCGGCCCCGGCTGCGGCAGGCCGCGGACCTCGAAGTGCCACCAGCGACGCCACGAGGTCGGTAGCGAGCGGTCGCCGTTGTCGTCGTCGACGCGCGCCTGGATCGCGAAGCGCGGCGCGCTGCCGGTGACGGTCGAGGACCGCAGGCGCATCGTCTCGCCGCCGGTCCATACGGTCGGCGGTTGGGCGTGGCCGGCGGCCGCGACGAGGAGCGCGGCGCAGAGCGCGCGGCGCGGGGTCGGCCGGCGGCGGGACGGGTCGGGTGGCGCGGAGCTCATCGGGTGGCGGACCTGCCAGTGTCGCCGACCGGCCGCGGGTGTCGAGTGCGGGCTGCCCGGCGTCGACGGCACCACCGTCACGGCGGGCGGCGGCCCGCGGGCCGGCCGGGTCAGTCGAGGACGCGGCCGACGGCCTGCTGGATGATCCGGAGGCTGCGCCGCACGCTGTTCAGGCGCCCGTAGCCGGGCGGCGTCGACCGATCGCACAATGGCGCGGGGGAGAGCGGCAGGTCGTTGAAGCCGACGCCCCGCCAGGTCTGGCTCGAGGCGATGCGCTCGGCCAGCCGGCTCAGGCGCCGCACGTGGATCCAATGTGGACGCGTGCGGCGGCGGTTCATCAGCTCGAAGCTGTGCGACACGAACACGACGTGCTCGCGGCCGTCATGGTCCGCGGCACGGAGCAGGGCGCCGAGCTCGCTCGACGAGATCGCGCAGAGCTGCGCTGGTCGCCACGTGCCCTGGGTGTCGTGGAAGCAGGTGACCGGCACCTCGGTCAGGCCGGGCGCGAGGTGGTCGAGCGACACCGCGTCGTGCGGCACCGGATCGAGTGCGATCCGACAGTGGCCACCGCGGTGAGCGACGTTGAAGCTGCTGTCGTAGCGGAGCCCGAGTCGTGCGAGGGCGCGGAGCGTGTCGAGGTTGGCGCCGAAGTTGCCCGCGCGGAACGCGGTGATCGGTGTCTTCGCGTGCGCCGACAGCGTGTCGAGCGCGACCTGCAGGATGCGCGTCTGCTCGTCGAGGTCGTAGCAGTACAGATGGTCGCCGCGCCAGCTGGGCAGACCGTGCTGCTCGAGCTGTGCGGGCTGCATGCGGTGCAGCCACTCGGTGTGCGCGTGGAGCTGCACCTCGTGCCCGCGCGACTCGATGATCGTCACGATCTCGGCGAGCCACTCGTCGCCCACCGCGAGCGCGAACAGCGGCTCCACGAAGTTGACCGCGCGGATGCCGTGCTCGCCGAGCACGTCGAGCTGCCACGCCAGCCCGTGCGTCCCGCGCGCGGTGCCGAGGATCCCGCGACGGTAGTTGTCGCGGAGCGCCTCGGGCGTCGCCACGCTGCGGCCGGGCGAGAGCTCGACGTCGATCGTGTAGAGGAAGTAGCGCATGGATCCGGGGAGTGCGGGTCGGATCGCAGCGGGCTGCGCGGGGCGTGGCGAGTGGCGCGGGCGGAAGTCGTCCACGCTCTTCACCTATGTCGGACAACAGTCTGCCCGATGGTAACCCCGTGAGCCAAGCGGCGACGTAGGCCGCGTCCCGGGCCCCATCGGGCGCGGCATCTGCGCCGTGCCAGCGAGGTTATGATGCCGTTTCCTGCCCTCCGACGAGCTCGCTCGTCCGTTCGCTGCCCGGGTCGGCCGGCGTGCGGCCGCCCGTCGAGGTCGCGGGCGCGCGCGGCGCCGAGCGCCCCGCGCGCCGGTCTGCTCGATGCCACGATGCAGGTTCCCCGGCAGGTCCCCCCGGCGCCGGATCGCCGCGCCGGCCGGCGGCCTGTGCGCCGGGGCGTCGATGGAGGTGTTCCATGATCGTGTCGGGACGTACGCGCACGGTGTGCGCGTCGGTGGTCGCGCTGAGCGCGATGTGGACGGGTGCCGTCGCCCGTGCCCAGGATGTCACCTGGTGGGCGCGGAACACGTCGATGTACCAGATCCACCTGTTCGAGGGGACCTGGTGGGGTGCCGACACGGTGCCGAGCGACACGCCCGCGCCGTGGACGCGCGAGGTGCAGCGCGCGCTGCAGCCGGGTCAGCCTCCCGTCGGCCGCGTCTTCACGATGGTGCAGCCGAGCGCGCTCCGCCTGGGTGGCGGGGACGGCGCGGACCTGTCCCCCGGGCTGTCGGCGCGCGTCGATCACCACGAGACCGAGATCTCGGTCTCGGGTCCGCCCGGGATGTCGTGCAGCTTCTACGTCAACCTGTACGCCGCGTGCGCGACGCTGCCGGTGTTCGCTCCACACCCGACGCTGTCGGGGCGGGTCACGATCGACGTGCTGCGGACGCCCGTCTCGCCCGACGTCGAGCTGGTCTACACCGGCCAGTTCGCCGACTCGCGCTCGGCGACGGTGCTGATCGAGCTGGGGCCCGGCCAGGGCGCTTCGATGACCGTCGCGAGCGAGCTCGCCGTCGGCGTCGTGCCCGGCAGCATCGCGAACCAGGTCGGCGTCGTCTGGCAGCTCGACGTGATCCCGGTCGCGGCGTCGTGGACGCCGCATCGCTACGGCTGCCCGGGCAGCAGCACCTGGGTCCCGGATCTCGCCGTGGTCACGCTTCCGAGCCCAGGGCGGACCTACCGGATCCGGCTGGTGAACGCGCCGGTGGCCGCGCCGCGGGCCGTGATGATGATCGGTGTGCGGGGCGATCTCCTCGGTGGGGCGGTCCCGCTGCCGGTCGAGCTCGGCTTCGCCGGCATGCCGGGCTGCTGGCTCGCCGTCGATCCGCTGGCGTTCGAGGACTTCGCGCTGGCGAGCGGCGGCTGGGAATGGAGCTTCGCGATGCCGGGCGATTCGTCGCTGCTCGGCATCTGGCTGTTCCACCAGGCCGCGATCCCGGATCCGGGCGCCAATGCGGCGGGGCTCGTCCTGTCGAGCGCGTACCGCGCGATTATCGGGAGCGTGGCCGACTCGTGAGCGGCGGTGGCGCTCACGGCCTCGCGGTGCACTTCCGCGCCGCCGCCCGGTAGCCTGAGCGGCCCGCCTTCGCCGAGCCAGCACCCGTGATCGACGTCCGCGAGCTGACCAAGCACTTCCGCGTCCACCGCCGGCCGCCCGGTTTCGGGGCGGCGCTGCGGTCGCTCGTGCGCCGGCGCTACGAGCAGGTGGTCGCGGTGGAGGAGGTCAGCTTCCGGATCGAGCGCGGCGAGCGGGTCGGCTTCCTCGGCCCGAACGGCGCGGGCAAGACGACGACGCTGAAGATGCTGGCGGGGCTCCTGCACCCGACCGCCGGCCACGTCGAGGTCGACGGCTTCGTGCCGGCGCGGCGCGACGCGGCGTTCCTGCAGCGCATCACGCTGGTCATGGGGCAGAAGTCGCAACTCGTGTGGGACCTGCCGCCGAGCGAGACCTTCGCGCTGAACCGCGCGATGTTCGACGTGCCGCGCGCGCAGTTCCGCGAGACGCTCGACGAGCTGACGGCGCTGCTCGACCTCGGCACCCTGCTCGACAAGCCGGCCCGGCAGCTCTCGCTCGGCGAGCGGATGAAGTGCGAGCTGGTCGCGGCCTTGCTGCACCGGCCGACGACGCTGTTCCTCGACGAGCCGACGATCGGGCTCGACGTGTCGATGCAGCTCGCGATCCGCGAGTTCGTGCGCGCGTACAACCAGCGGCACGGCGCGACCGTGCTGCTGACGTCGCACTACATGGACGACGTCGTCGCGCTGTGCCCGCGCGTGATCGTGATCGATTGCGGTCGCATCATCCACGACGGCGACCTGCGCGGGCTCGTCAAGGCGACGCTCCCGGACAAGCGGGTGTCGTTCACGCTGCCTGCGCCGCTGCCCGACGGCGACCTCGAGCGACTCGGCACCCTGCTCGTGCGCGAGGGTCTCCGCGCGACCTTGAGCGTCGGCGAGCGGGAGCTGCCCGGCGTCGTCAGCCACGTGCTCGGCACGCTGCACGGGACCGACCTCGCGATCGAGGACCCGCCGCTGGAGGACGTGCTGCGCGACATGTTCGGCAAGCGCAGGCGCGCGGCCGCCGCGGAGTCGGCGCCGTGACGTCGGCACCGTCGCGCGCGCTGCGCGCATTGCCGACGCTGCTGCGTGTCGGTGTCGCCGAGACCGTCGCCTACCGCGCCGAGTTCCTGGTCTGGATCCTGACGTCGACGCAGCCGCTGATCATGATGGGGCTGTGGACCGCGGTCGCGCGGGAGCGGCCGTTCGAGGGCTACAGCTCGGCGATGTTCGTCGCCTACTACCTCGCGAGCCTCGTGGTGCGGCAGCTCACGGCGAACTGGGTCGCGTGGCAGCTGATGGACGAGATCCGGCGCGGCACATTGTCGATGCGTCTGCTGCGGCCGGTGCATCCGGTGTTCGCCTACATGGCGGGCCACGTCGCGGCGATCCCGTTCCGGGCCGCGGTCGCCCTGCCGGTCGCCGTCGTGCTGCTGATCTGCTCCGGCGGCAGCACGCTGACCGGATCCGGGTTGCAGGTCGCGCTGCTGTTGCCGTCGCTCGCGTTCGCGTGGCTGATCTCGTTCGGGCTGATGTTCGCCGCCGGCGGCCTCGCCTTCTTCATGACCGACACGAGCGCGGTCATGAACCTCTACTACGGCCTGTTCGCGCTGTTCTCGGGCTACCTGCTGCCGCTCGACATGCTGCCAGGGCCGCTGGAGACCCTCGCGGCGTGGCTCCCGTTCCGCTTCATGCTCAGCGTGCCGGTCGAGCTGATGACCCGGACGCTCGACGGCGTCCGCCTCGCCGAGCTGCTCGGCGGCCAGCTCGCGTGGGCGGTGATCGCGACCGGCCTCGCGCTCGGCGTTTGGCGCGCCGGCCTGCGGCGCTTCGAGGCGGTGGGCACATGAGGCGCTACGTCGCGCTGCTGCTCGCGCAGTTCCGCGTCAGCGCTGCGGCGGCGATGGCGTACCGCGCGAACTTCGTGCTCGAGGGCCTGCTGTCGCTGGTCTGGATCGGTCTCGCGCTGCTGCCGCTGCTGGTGCTGTTCGAGCAACGCGAGTCGGTCAACGGCTGGGACGCGTCTGCTTCGCTCGTCGTGATCGGCTACTTCACGTCGCTGCGCGCGTTGCTCGAGGGCGTCGTCAATCCGTCGTTGAACGACCTGATCGCCCGCATCCGCACCGGCGAGCTCGACTACGTGCTGCTGAAGCCGGTCGACGCGCAGATCGCCGTCTCGGCGTCGCACTATGCGCCGTGGAAGGTCGTCGATCTGCTGGGCGGTATCGCGATCATCGTGTGGGCGCTCGTGCGCCGTGGCGAGATGCCGACCGCCGGTCAGCTCGCGCTCGGTGTCATGCTGTTCGGCGCCGGCGCGATCGCCATGTACTCGCTGTGGATCGCCTGCGCGGCGCTGTCCTTCCGCCTGGTCCGGCTCGACAACCTGATGTTCCTGCTCAGCGCGGTGTTCGACACCGCGCGCTGGCCGGTCCACGTGTTCCCCGGATTGTGGCGTGTGCTGTTCACGTTCGTCGTGCCGATCGCGCTGATCACGACCTTCCCCGCGATGGGCCTGCTCGGCACGCTGACGCCGCTCGGCGCGCTCGGCACCGTCGGCGGCTCACTGGTGATGCTGGTGCTCAGCCGGCTCGCCTGGCGCGCCGCGATCCGCGGCTACACGAGCGCGTCGAGCTGACCGCTCAGTCCCCCGCAGGGGCGACCTGCAGCGTCAGGTGCAGCTCGCTGGCGAGCGTCTGCTCGGTCTCGAGCTGCTGCGATTCGCCGCCGCGCTCGAGCGTGCGGGACGACTTCGCCTCGCCGCCGAGCTTCGCCTGCAGCTCGAGGGCGACGAGGCGGCCGGTGGCCGCCGCGACCCACGCGGAGCCGTCGAGCTCGATGGTCAGGTTCGCCTCGCCGCTCGCGTCGCCGCCGCCGGGTGGGGTCGGAGCGCCGCCGCGGCCGCCGCCGAACGCGCCGAAGCCGAAGCCGAAGCCGAGGGCGTTCGGCTGGCCCGCCGCGGTCCATCGGGCGGTCAGCGCGAGGCGGTGGCAGGCGATGCCATCGCGCGTCTCGTCGCCGACGAGGGTCGCCTGCAGCGTCGCCGCCTGCAATGCGTCGCTGGCGAGCGCGGCCGTCCACGGCCGCTGCGCATTGCCGCCGCGCGGGCCGCGGAAGCCGCCGCGGCCGAACGCACCGCCATTGCGACCCTCGCGGGTCGGGGGCGCGGCGACGACCGGGTGGAGCAGCGAGCGCACGAGGCCCGCGAACGCCGGTGCGAGCGGGAACGTCCCGCCGGCGGCAGTGTCGGTCGGCGGCGCCAGACAGCCGAGGTCGAGCTCGTGCGGCACGTCCTGCGCGAGGTTCGACGGCAGCTCCTCGGCCGGCGTGCGGTCGATCGCGACGAGCACGTCCTGGCCCTGGTCGTCGATGCCGCGCACGACCGTGCGGCCGGCGAGCGCGCCGTCGATCGGGGTGTCCTGCTGCGTGCCGTCGCGCCCGGTGCGCGTCTCGGTCGCGCGCAGCTCGACGTAGCGGCGGCCGGCTCCGGGATCGGCCGGCTCGTCGAACACGACGGTCTGTGCGGTGACGGTCGGCCCGCCGGCGAAGGCGCCGGGGCCACCGCGCGTGCCGCCACGACCGCCGCCGAACGTCCGCTCCTCGCCGTCGACCAGCGTGCGCATCGACTGCTCGCTGCGCAGCTCGGACTCGATCCGCACGCGCGTCCGTGCGCCGGCCGTGGCGGGCGGCGCGGCCGGACCGGTCGGCTCCTGCGCGAGCGCGAGTGCGGGGAGCAACAGGGTGCCGCACCACAGCAGCGCGGTGCGGCGGCGGGGGAACGCGGTCATCGGGGGTCTCCTCGGGGTCGTGATCGGGGTCATCGCTGGCCGCCCTCCGCGGCCCACGCGGCCAGCAGCCGGCGCAGCTCGGCGCTCGGCAGGATCGCCGACTCGACGCGGCCGACGCGCGCGATGTTGATGCCGACCACGCGGCCGTCGAGCGTCGCGACCGGGCCGCCGCAGTCGATCGGCCCGAGCACGGCGTCGTGCATCAGCACGCTCGGGAAGCCGCTGCGGACCTCGCTGAGCGGCCCCATCAGCCGGGCGCGCGGGTCGACGCGCGGGCCACCGCCGCCGCGGTTCTGGCGGGCGGCGAGCTTCGCGTCCACCGCGACCTCGGCACCGTCGCGCTGCAGCACGAGCTTGACGATCTCGTCGGCGCGCTTGTCGCGCAGCGCCTCGACGACGGCGTCGCGCGTGCTGGTCGCCACGCCGTCGACCGACAGCACCACGTCGCCGGGCTGCAGCGCCGCCCGCTCGGCCGCGGTGTCGGGGCGCACCAGCAACACGCGCGGGGCGTCGTCGTCGGCGTGGAACACGAGCCCGAGCTCGCCCGGCGCGCCGCGGCCGCGCGCGCTCGGCGTGTGCACCGGCAGGCTGACGACGCCCACCGCGAGCAGGTCCTCGCCGGTGCCCGCCGTGCCGACGACGTGGCCGGGCGGCGGCGGGTCGCCGTCCGCGAGCGTGACCGCGGCGAGCCCACCCGCGGCGACGCGCAGCAGTGCGACGTCGCTGGTCTCGTCGCTCGCGACGCGCGTCGCGTCGAGTCGGCGGCCGTCCGCCAGCTCGCAGCGCAGCGGCGCGCCCGGATCGTCGCGGCCGAGCTCGCTCGCCTTGGTCACGATCCCGCCGTCCGCGGCCACGACCGTGCCGAGCGCGATCTGCTCGTCGCCGCGCAGCAGGCGCACGACGCTCGGCTGCATCGCCGCCTGCACCGCGCGCAACGGCTCGCGCACCGACGGGTGGTCGTGCGAGGTCGCCGGCAGCTCGCGCGGGCGGCCGCCGCGCTGGGGCTGCGGGCCGGCCGGGCGCTCGAGCTGCAGCGTCAGGTCGACGGTCTCGTCACCGCGCCGGACGCGCAGCGCGATGCCGGCCTCGCCGGAGCGCCGCCGGAACAGCCCGCGCATCGCCTGCGGGTCGCCGACCGGCTGGCCGTCGATCTCCAGCACGACGTCGCCGGCCGCGACGCCGGCTTTCGCGGCCGGTGAGTCGTCGCGCACCGCACCGACGGTGTAGTCGTCGCCCGGCGCGTCTGCATTGCGCTCGATGCCGAGGAAAGTGAGCGGGTCGCGCGGCTGCGCATTGCCATTGGGCCCGCCACCGCCACGGCCGCGCTCGGGGCGCAGGTGCGTCGCGTCGAGCAATGCCTGCCACTCACGGTGGAAGGCGTCGATCGGCACGTGCATGTTGTCGGTCGGGTCGGCGGAGATGCGGCTGTGGATGCCGATCACGCGGCCCTGCATGTCGAACAGCGGGCCACCCGAGTCGCCGGGCGAGATCGTGCAATCGGTGCGCACGAAGCGCTGGACGTCGGCGGCGAGTACGCGGCCGAGCCGCAGCGGTGCGCCGGCCGCGCGGCGCCCGCCGGGGTGGCCCATCGCGAAGCACCAGGTGCCCTCGGTCAGCGCCGCGGTCGGTGCGGTCGGGCTCGACGGGAACTCGCCGGCGGTCGTGATGCGGACCAGGCCGGTGTCGGTCTGCTCGTTCACGCCGAGCGTGCGCCCGTCGATCTCGCGGCCGTCGGCGAGCGTCAGCTTCACGTCGCGCCCCGGCTCGCGGATCACGTGGCCGGCGGTCAGCACGAAGCCGCCAGCGACGATCACGCCGGAGCCGCCGCCGAGCTGCACGACGGTCGGCCGGGCGCGCTCGGTGGCCGCGAGCAGGCGCGCCTCGAGCGCGCGCCACTCGTCGAGCGACGCCGGTGCCGTGTGCGTCGGCACCGCCTGCGCGGGGGCGGTCTGGGCGGGCGCGGCCTGCGCGGGCGCGGCCTGGGCAGCGAGCCGCGATGGCGGACAGAGGGGCGTGACCGCGAGCGCGGCGAGCGCGAGGAGGGCGTGGCGCAGCATGGAGGTCGCTCCGGGACCCGGGGCAGGGCGAGCCGGCGAGCGTAGCCGGCCCGGCCAGCGCAGCACCCGCGCCGCCCGCGATTGCGACGATCGCGTTACGAGCCGCGCGCGGCGCGCACCGCCTCGAGCCAGCCGTGGCCGAAGCGCACGTCGGGCTCGAGGTAGTGACCCTCGGTCCACTCGTTGAGCGAGGCGACCAGCACCAGCGGCTCGTCGATGCCGCCGACCGGCGAGCGGAACGCGAGCGCGCGGCGCAACGCGTCGGCGAAGCGCTCGGGGTGCTCGCCGACGACGACCGGCGACCACGGGTACTTGTCGGGCCGTGCGTCGCCGAAGTCGGCACCGCGCGGCGTCGCGTCCCAGCCGGTCGCGACGGCGGGCTGGTAGGGCAGCCCGGAGGCGGTCGCGAAGCCGGCCCATTGCGAGGCGCGGAGGCTCGCATATTCCGCGTAGTCCTGCAGGTACGGGCCCTTCCAATCGGGCAGGAACACGTAGTGCGTGACGCTGTCGAAGCCGAGCGCGCGCACCAGCGGCAGCGTCTCGGCATTGGGCTCGATCGCCGCGAGGTGCAGGTCGCGGTGACCGTGGGCGCGCAGCCAGCCGCGCGCCGCCGCGATCGCGGCGCGGGCGTGCTCGGCGCCGAGCTCGCGAACGAAGAACGTCGAGTCGAAGATCGACAGGTAGCTGCGGCCGTCGACGGTCAGGTAGTTCGGTCGCGCGAAGTAGCGCTCGGCGAGCAGCGCGACGAAGCGGACGAAGTCGTCGACGTCGGACGGCACCAGGCGGTCCGCGGTGATCACCGGATCGTCGCGCCGCCGCACCGGCAGCACGCGGCGGGGCATCCGGTTCGCCCACATGCACGCGAACGGCATCGTGCGCCCCTCCGGCGAGCCGAGGAAGCCGGCGTCGAGCGCGTCCTCGAACACCCGCTTGCCGCGGCACCAGAACACGCCCCAGATCAGCGCATCGATGCCGTGCTCGCGCGCGAGCCGCACGCGCAGCCCGACCGCCGCCGGATCGCGGTCGTCGTAGCTACCGAGCAGCGGCACCCGCGGCTGCGCGTGCCCAAGAAACCGCGGCCGACACCCCGCCAGCAGCTCCCACTCGGTGAACCCCTTCCCGAACGCCGCCTCCCGCTCCGCCACCGCATGCCACCCCGGATACACGTACGCCGCCACCCGCATCGCTGACTTCCGATCGGTACCGCGTACGATTTTTACACTAGCGGCCGGTCGGTGAACCACTGTCGGTGCCGGGTGCGCACCGTAACCTCGCGCGCATGGTGACGATCCCGCTGCGCCCATTCCTCCTCGCCACGCTCGCGTTCGCCTGCTCCGTGCTGCTGCCGGCGCAGGAGCGGGCGCCGATCTACGACGAAGCCGCCGACGCCAACCAGCTCGTCGAGCAGGCACTCGCGCAGGCGACCCGCGACCACAAGCGCGTGCTGCTGATGTATGGCGGCAACTGGTGCGGCTGGTGCCACAAGCTCGACGAGCTGTTCCGGACCGACGCGAAGATCCGCCGCGAGATCAGCTACGAGTACATCGTCGTCCACGTCGACGTCGGACACGGCGAGAAGCACGCGGAGCTGTCGGCCCGCTTCGGCTCCGACCACAAGGCGCACGGCTATCCGTACCTGACGGTCGTCGCGGCCGACGGCACCACCGTCACGCATCAGGACACCGGCGAACTCGAGGACGGCCCGAAGCACGACCCGGCGAAGGTGCTCGCCTTCCTGCAGGCCAACGCGGCGCCGCGCATCGACGCCTGTGACGTGCTCGCGGCGGCTCAGCAGGGCGCCAAGGAGAGCGGCAAGCTGCTGTTCGTCCACATCGGCGCGCCGTGGTGCGGCTGGTGCCATCGCCTCGAGGACTGGATGGCGCAGCCCGAGGTCGCCGAGCTGCTCGCGAAGGACTTCATCGACGTCAAGATCGACCAGGACCGCATGGAGAATGGCCTGCTCGTCGCGACGCTGCTGCGCAGCGGCAGGAGCGGTGGCATCCCGTGGTTCGTGTTCATGGATGCGAAGCTGCAGCACCTCGCCGACTCCGACGGTCCGGGCGGCAACACCGGCTTCCCCGTGCAGCCGGACGAGATCGCGCACTTCGTCGCGATGCTGCAGAAGGCCCGCCGCAACCTGACCGACGACGACATCGCGACGCTCCAGCGCTCGCTGCAGGCGAAGGCGGACGAGATCAACGCCGCCCGGCGGCGCTGACCGATGCCCCGGTCCGACCCGCCGCGCCGCATCGTCGCGCTCGGCGCGAGCAATCTGACGCGCATGCTGCCGCGGCTCGTCGATCTGGCGCGCCGTCGCGCCGGCGCCCCGGTCGACGTGCTCGCCGCGGCCGGCTTCGGCCGCTCGTTCGGTGCGCCGAGCCGGTTCCTGTGGCGCGGCCTGCCCGGCATCGACGCCTGTGGTCTGTGGCGCGAGCTCGCGGCCGCGCCGCGGTGCCCGACGCTCGCGATCGTCTGCGACGTGGGCAACGACGTGCTCTACGGCCACGACGTCGCGCGCATCCTCGGCTGGATCGACCGCGCGCTCGACCGCCTCGCTCCACACGCCACCGAGCTGGCGATCGCCGGGCTGCCGGTGCAACGGCTCGACGCCGTCGGCCCGCTCCGCTACGCGTTCGTCCGCACGTTGGTCGTGCCCGGCTGCCCGGTCCCGCGTGCGACCGCGCTGTACCGCGCCGCAGCGCTGGACGCCGCGCTGCGCGAGCGGGCCGCCCGGCGCGGCGCCCGCTTCGTCGTGATGGACCCGGGCTGGTACGGATTCGATCCGATCCACGTGCGGCGTCGCCGCCTGGTCCGCGCGGCTCGTGCGCTGCTCGGTCTCGATGCCGCCCCACCGCCGACCGTCGCCGCCCCCGCGCGCGTCGCCGACCGCATCCGCGTGCGCCTCGCGCGCGCGGCGGAGCGCTCGCGCTTCGGAATCCGCAGCATCCGGGCGCAGCCGTCGGCGCGGCTGGCCGACGGCTCGACGCTGTCGTTGTATTGACCGGCACGATGTGTCACGCTCGGCCGGAGGAGATCGCTGCCATGCTTCGCGACCGCGCCACGTTCCGCTGCCTCTCGATCGTCCTGGCAATGACGGTCTGGCTCGCAGCGGCGCCTGCGCAGCGAGTGCACGCATTGCCGGGCGGCTCCGTCGCCGAGGTCGCGACGACCGCACGCGGTGCCGTGAACGTCGCCTGGCTGACGCTCGGCGACCGGCAGCTCGTTTTCGACCCGGCGTTCCCGGAGGGACTGCTCGCCACGGCCGCATTGCGCGGCACCGCGCGCGAGACGCTCGTCGTCGTGCTCGCCGATGGCGCCTGGCCGGAGAGCTCCGCGCCGCCCGACCCCGCGCACTGCGCGATCGTCCACGCGGGCAGCGCCCACGCCGCCCACTTCCGCAGTCGCCTCGTCGTCGGCCGCTCGGTCGACGTCCTCGCGACCGTCACCACGCAGCGCATCGTCTGCGACGGCCGCGCCGCGTTCGAGCTCGACGCCGGCGAGCGCTTCCCGGTGTCGCTGCACCTGCGCGCGGTGGGCGACACCGCGACGCGCGGCGCGGGGCTCGTCGCCTGCGTGCCGGCACCCGCGCTGCTGTGCCTGGGCCCGCTCGGCGTGACCCCGGACGCCGGCGCGATCGCTGCGGCCCCCGATCCGCGCGCGTGGCGCGCCGCGCTCGCCGAGTGGAGCGACGTCCGTGCGCCGGTGGTGCCGCTGCGCGGGCCGGTCGACGAGCGGTCGCCGATCGCCGGCTGGCTCGCCGCGCTCGACCGCGAGCCCGCCGCGACGGCGCCGGACCGCACCGCGCTCGGCTCACTGCGGGGCGCGTGCGTCGCGCTGCCGGTCGATCCCGCGGCGCCACCGCCGCTGCGGATCCTCGTGCGGCCGCTGCCCGCCGCAATCCGCGAACGCCTGCACGCGGCCGCCCCGAACGTCACGCTCGTCGAGGCGCGCGATGCCGCTGCGGCGCTCGCCGCCGCGCCCACGGTCCACGCGGCCGACGCGGCATTCTGCAGCGACGCCTTCGTCGCCGCCGCGACCCGGCTGCGTTGGGCGCAGGCCTGGTCGGCAGGCGTCGAGCGCGTGCTGGCCGTGCAGCGTCTGCGCGACGACGACGCGATCGTGCTGACCAACATGCGCGGTGCCTCCGGCGCGACGATCGCCGAGCACGCGTTCGGTCTGCTGCTCGCATTGACGCGTGACCTCGGCGCACACCGCGACGCGCAGCGCGAGTCGCGCTGGGCCCCGCAGGCCGGTCGCGCGCGCGACGAGCTCGCGGGCAGCACGCTGCTGGTGCTCGGCCTCGGCGGGATCGGCACCGCGGTCGCGCGCCGCGCCGCCGCGTTCGAGATGCGCGTGCTCGCCGTCGACGTCGCGACCGAGCCGCGTCCGGACTTCGTCGAGCGCATCGCGCCGCCCGCCGAGCTCGACGCCGTCCTGCCCGAGGCCGACGTCGTCGTCGTCTGCCTGCCGCTGACCGACGCGACGCGCGGCCTGCTCGACGCCCGCCGCCTCGCACTGCTGCCGCGCGGGGCGCTGCTGATCAACGTGTCGCGCGGCGCGATCGTCGACACCGCCGCGCTCGTCGCGGCGCTCGACGCGGGTCGGCTCGGCGGCGCCGGCCTCGACGTCGTCGACCCCGAGCCGCTGCCCGCGTCGCACCCGCTGTGGGCGCGCCCCGACGTCGTCGTCACGCCGCACGTCTCCGGATCGTCGCGCGCGACCGACGAGCGCGAGGCCGACCTGTTCGTCGAGAACGTCCGCCGCTTCGCGCATGGCGAGCCGCTGTTGAACGTCGTCGACAAGCGGGCCGGCTACTGACGCGCGACCCGTGGCCGACGACCCGCGCAGCGACGCCGAGCTGCTCGACGCGTTCCGGCGCGGCGACGCGGCGGCGTTCGCGGCGCTCTACCACCGCCACCGCGCGTTCGTGATGCGCGTCGCGCTGCGCTTCGGCGGAGCCGATCACGACGAGGCGCTCGACGTGCTGCAAGACACCTTCGCGTGGCTGATCGACCGCGCGCCCGGGCTCGCCCTGCGCCACCGGCTGAGCACGCTGCTCTACCCGGTCGCGAAGCACCTCGCAGCCGACCGGCGCCGGCGGCGGGCGCGCGCGCCGCAGCCGCTCGACGCGACGACCGAGCCGGCCGTGCTGCCCGGCTTCCCGGCCGACGTGCGTGCGTGGTTCGCAGACCTGGGCGAGCTGCAGCAGGAGGTCCTCGGCCTCCGCTTCGCCGACGGCTTGAGCCTGGAGGAGATCGCCACCGCGCTCGGCGTCCCGCTCGGCACCGTCAAGTCGCGCCTGCACCACGCGCTGCGGCAGCTCCGCGAAAAACTCGCTGCGGAGTGAACCCCGGGCAGTCGTCCGGCCCCTCACGGCCCGATGGACGACCTCGAGGAGCTGCTCACCACGCGACTGCACGGGCCGGACCCGGCGATCCCGCCCGCGGTCGACGCCGCGGTGCTCGGCGCCGGGGCAGCAGCCGCGCGCGCGTTCGCGCGGCGCCGGCGGCTGCGCCTCGCGCAGATCGCGGCCGCCGCCGCGGTGGTGCTGGTCGCCGCGTGGCTCGGTGTGCACGCATCCGGCACGCCGCCGCGGCCGTTCGACGTCGCCGATGCGTGGCGCGTGGCGGCAGGGTTCGAGCACGACACCGCGCGCTTCGACGTCGACGGCGACGGCCGCGTCGACCGCGGCGACGCCGAGCTGATGCTGACCAGGATCGTCGCGCTGGGCGCGCAGGGGGGTGGCTGATGCTCCGCGCGCGGGACGGCAGACGTGCGTGGGCCGCGCGGCTCGCCGCCGGCGTCGCGCTCGCGATGCTGCTCGCGGCGGGCGGGCCGGCCGAGCCAGGCTTGCCCGACGCGACCGCGCGCGGGCGCGCGCAGCAGCCGACCTTCGCCTCGCTCGACGTGTTCGCCGACGTCGGCGCGCAGGACCTCGCCGGCTGGCAGGCGGAGCTCGTCCTCGCGGCCGGCCTCGTCGTCGGCATCGAGGGTGGCGATCCGGCAGCGTTCCGCGATGCGCCGCGCTACGACCCCGCCGCATTGCACGGCGGGCGCGTCATTCTCGCCGCGCTGGCGCAGGGACAGGAGTTTCCGAGCGGTCGCGTGCGGGTCGCGCGCGTCCACGTGATGGAGCAGGGTGGCGACGGCGCGCGCTGGGACGTGCGCAATGCCGTCGCGACCAATGTTCGTGGGGAGCGGATCCGGGTCGACGTGCAGATCCGACGCCGGGGAGATCGATGATGAAGCGAATCGGATGGGTGTGGGCGGTCGCGGTCGGCGTCGCTCTCGGGGGTTGCAGTGGACCCGCTGGTGATGGCGGGCTGTCGAGTGGTCCGGCGGAGGCCCAGTACGACTCGTACGGATACGATCTGGAAGCCGGCGAGCCCGGGCTCCTCGGGGAGGCCGCCCCCGCAGCCGGTGGCTTCGGCGACGCCGACGAGGTCGTCGTCGTCGAGCGACCGGACGGCTCGCGCGTCGCCTACGGCCCGGATCGCATCGCTGCATTGCGCGCGAAGCTCGACGGCCATCCGTCCGGCGTCGCATTGCCGCTCGAGCGCACCGATGTCGTCGGGCGCGTCCAGCTCAATGTCGCGTCGGTGACCCTGACGCAGGTGTTCACCAATCCGTACGCGAGCAAGATCGAGGCGGTCTACGTGTTCCCGCTGCCGCAGGACGCCGCGGTCAGCGACTTCGTGATGGTGATCGGCGAGCGTCGGATCCGCGGCATCGTGCGCGAGCGCGAGGAGGCGCGGCGCATCTACGAGGCCGCGCGCGCGCAGGGCTATCGGGCGTCGCTGCTGAGCCAGGAGCGGCCGAACGTCTTCACGCAGTCGGTCGCCAACATCGAGCCCGGCCAGCGGATCGACGTCGAGACGACCTGGTTCCAGACGCTGGCGTGGCGCGACGGCGCATTCGAGATGGTCGTGCCGACCGTCGTCGGCCCCCGCTTCGTGCCGCCGGGCACGACCGGCGGCGTCGCCGCGGTCCCGTACGGCGCCGAGGGCACGTCCGGGCAGCCGACCGAGGTCGCCTACCTGCCGCCGCACCTCGACAGCGACCATCGGATCGGCATCCGGCTGACGCTCGACACCGGCCTGCCGCTCGCGGCGATCGAGAGCCCGACGCACCCGATCACCGTCCGTCGCGAGGGCACCGCGCACGCCGAGATCGCATTGCGAGACGGCGACGACGTGCCGAACCGCGACTTCGTGCTGCGCTACCGCACCGCCGGCGACGGCCTGCAGGGTGCCGTGGCCGTGCACCGCGACCCGGCCAGCGGCGAGGGCTGGTTCACGATGCTGCTGGAGCCGCCGGCGCAGGTGACCGACGAGCCGCCACAGCCGCGCGAGATGGTGTTCGTCGTCGACTGCTCCGGCAGCATGAGCGGCGAGCCGCTCGCCGCGTGCAAGCGCGCGATCCGCCGCTGCATCGATCGGCTCGGCCCGGACGACACCTTCCAGATCATCCGCTTCAGCGATTCGGCGTCGGCGCTCGGCGCCGCGCCATTGCGGGCCACCCCCGACGCCCGCCGCCGCGCACTGCGCTACGTCGATGGCCTCGACGCGACCGGCGGCACGATGATGGAGCGCGGCATCGTCGCGGCGCTCGCCCCGCCGGTCGAGGCCGGCCGGCGGCGGATCGTCGCGTTCATGACCGACGGCTACATCGGCAACGAGACCGACATCCTGCGCGCGGTCCACGCCAACGTCGGCGACTCGCGCATCTTCAGCGTCGGCGTCGGCTCCGCGACCAACCGCTACCTGCTCGAGCGCATGGCGTCGCTCGGCCGCGGCGTCGCCGCCTACCTCGGCCTCGACGACTCCGCTGCCGAGCAGGTCGATGCGCTGTTCCGGCGGCTCGAGCGACCCGCCGTCGCCGAGCTGAGAATCGACTGGGGCGGCGCGGACGTGCGCGACGTCGAGCCGGCGCGGCTGCCGGACCTGTTCGTCGGCCGACCGCTCGTCGTGCACGGCCGCGTGCGCGGCGAGCTGCCGACCCGGGTGCGCGTCAGCGGGCGGGTCGGTGCGCGGCCGCTGACCTTCGACGTGCCGGTCGGCGCCGCGGTCGACCACCCCGCGCTCGCCAGGCTGTGGGCGCGCGCGCGCATCCGCTCGCTGAACGACGCGCGCAGCTACGTCGCGACGCCCGCCGAGCTCGCCGACGAGATCCGTGCGCTCGCGCTCGCCTACGGCCTCGCGTCGGACTTCACGTCGTTCGTCGCGGTCGATGCGACGGCGGTCACGCCGGGCGACCACGGCACGACGGTGGGCGTGCCGGTGCCGACGCCGCGCGGCGTGCGCTACGAGACCGCGGTCGGCGGCGGCTGAGGCGTGTTGCGTCCGACCGCGCTGCGCCGCGGCCGGGGTGTCGCGGAATCCGTCGCGGCCGCGACCGGCGGCTGGTAGAAGGGGCCCACCTTGGGTCGGACGAAGCGCAGTGCCGGTCAGGACGCCGACGCGGTGGTCGCGAGCGTGCGGGCGAAGCTCGCCGACGGTCGCTCGATGTCCGCGCTGAAGGAGGCGAAGGACCTCGCCAAGCGCCAGCCCGGCCCGGCGGCAGACGCGCTGCTCGCCGATGCCTACGCCGCGCGGATCGCCGACCTGAGCCGGTCCGGCATGCTGCGCGAGGCCGCCGAGGTCGTCGCGGTCGCGCAGGCGCGCTTCCCCGACCGCGCCGAGCTGTGGGCGACGGCGTCGCTCGACGTCGCGCACGCGAGCGGCGACCTGTCCGTGCTGCTCGGCCGCTGGCGCGACGAGCCCGACCAGCGCGACGCGCTCGGCGCCGAGCTCCGGCGCACCGTGCGCGACCCGGCCTGGATCGCCGACTGCGCCGCGCTGCCGGCCGACGACCCGCTGCGCACCGCCGCGGCAGGGGTCGCCGCGGCCTTCGCGCAGGCGGCCGCCGGTGCGCTCGACGACGCCGGCCGCGAGGCGCTGCGCGCGGTCGGGCGCCGCTCGCCGCTCGTCGCGTGGCGGGCGTTCGTGCTGGCGCTCGACGCGTTCCACGGCCACGACGACGCGCGCTGCCTGCAGCAGCTCGCGGCGATCGCCGGCGACGACGCGGTCGCGCCCGGCCGCGACGTGCTGCTCGCCGCGCTGTTCGAGCGGCCGTTGCCGCCGAGTGGCGCGCAGCGGCGCGCGGTCGAGCGGCTGGTCGGCACCGCGCCCGCGGCGGTCGTCGCGGCGCGGCCGCTCGACGATCGCGAGGTCAGCAACCGCGAGTTCTTCGCCGCCCTCGAGGCGACCTTCGTCGCGCTGAAGCCGCTGGGGCGCCGCCCGCTGCTGCGCTTCCTGCGCTGGGTCGCGGAGCATTGCGACCCGGAGTCGGCGGTGCACTGCGCGGACCGGGCGGGTGCCGGCCCGCGCGCGCTCGGCGACGACTGGTGGCGCATGCTCGCGCTGGTGTCGCACGAGCCGTTCGAGTGCTTATTCGCCTGGGTGATGTGGCTCGTGCCGAAGCCGGCGACGTGCCGGAAGCTCGCCGACCGCGAGCTCGCGCTCACGCTGGAGCAGGTCGTGGGCGGCGTGCCGGTGTTCGTCGTGCTGGCGGCGCAGAAGCTCGGGCTGCACATGGTCCAGCGGTGGGAGTGTGGCAGGTCGGTCGAGCGCGAGCTCGACGAGTACCACGAGCGCTGCGTCTCCGACGACGACCTCGAGTTCCTGACCCTGTGGCTCGCCTGGAGCACGCTGTTCGACCATCTCGAGCGGCGCACCGGTATCGCGCGAGACGGTCTCCCCACCCACGTCCAGCTGCTGCGTCACGTCGCCGCGCTCGACCCGACCTCCGCGCGCTTCGCGCGGGTGTGCGAGGCATTGGACGGCCCCGATCGCAAGCTCCGCGACGCCGAGTGCGAGCGCTGGTCCGCGGCCCTGCCCGACGACGTCGAGCCGTGGCTCCTGCGCGCGCGCGAGGCGGAGGCGCGCGGTGCATTGAAGCTCGCGCTCGGCCACGTCGAGCGCGCCGAGGCGCTCGCGCCGGTCGACGCGCGCGTGCGCGCCGCGCGGATGCGCCTGCTGATCGCGGCGCTGCAGCGGCATTGGCGCAACGGCAAGCCGCACCTGTGCGAGAAGGACCTCGCCGCGCTCGAGGCACTGCCGAGCGCCCGCAGTCCGGACGCGCGCGCGTTCCTGCTCGGCGTGCGGGTCCACCTCGGCGGGCCGGCCGGCGCCGCCGCCGAGGGGGAGCTGCAGGGGCTGCTCGGCTCCGCGCACCGGGTGCGCTCGCTCGGCTCGCTCGTCGCGCAGCTCCTCGGTCGCGACGGTGAGGTCCGGGTCGAGGCATCGACGGCCGCCGAGTGGCTCGCCGACGTCGCCTTCGTCGCGCGCGTCGCCACCGCGGTCGGCGAGGAGCTCGTGCGGCTGCCCGCCGGCTCGGTCGACCTGCGGTCGGTCACGCCGGCCGACCTCCCGGCCGGCGCCGAGGAGCTGCTCGACCTCTGCGACCTGTGCGCGCAGTCGGGCGAGCGGCACCTGCGCGCGCTCGCCGCCGGCGCCGGGCTGCGCGCCGGCGGTCCGCGGCTCGCGCGCTTCCTGCTGCACCGTGCTGCCTGCCTGCCGCCGTCCGCGGTGGAGCGCGCGCTGCTCTGTCTGCGGCTCGCCCAGTACCACGCCGCGCGCCTCGGCGACGCGGTCGCGCACCGTGCGCTCTCGTCCAAGCTCCCGCCGCGGTTCCTCGAGCTGACCGACGACGAGGCGCGCGAGGCGCTCGCCGCCGAGCGTGACGCGGCCGACCAGCCCGCCGCGCGGCCGCGCACCGCGAAGGCGCGCCGCCGTAGCCACCCGACGTTGCCGTTCGACGACGAGCCGCCGCAGCGCACCGCGGAGACCACCCCATGAACGTCGCCGAAGCCCTCGCCGAGCTCGAGCTCGATTCCGACGCGACCGACGACGCGATCCGCGCGCGCTACCGCGAGCTCGTCAAGCAGCACCCGCCGGAGCGCGACCCGGAGCGCTTCAAGACGATCCGCGCGTGCTACGAGCTCGCGATCGACCCGCGCGCGCGCGCCACGGAGCGGGTGCTCGGCCCGGAGCCGTACACCGGGATCGCCGATCTGCGCCGCGACCTGTTGCGCCTGCCGCGCCGTCCGCTCGGCGCCTCCGGCTGGCTCGAGGTGCTGCGCTCATGACGCTGAATCCGGAGCGCCGCGCGGCGATCCTGGAGGCGGTCGCCACCTGGCTCGACGAGCACCCCGACGAGCCATTGCCGGCCGGCCTCGACCCGGCATTGCAGGACGAGCCCGCGGCGCCGCCCGCCGACCTCGCCGAGCTCGCGGGTGCGGTGCTCGCGTGCCGGCACGACGTCAAGCTGCACACGAAGGTCGTCAAGCGCCTCGAGGAGCAGCTCGCGGCCGTGCTCGCCGGGTTCGAGGCGAGCCGGGCGCGCCAGCCGCGCGACGCCGATCCGGCCGACGCGCTCACCGAGCTGTACGACCGGGTGCGGCGCTGCACGCAAGCCTGCAGCGAGGCCGGCAGCGACCTGCCGTGGCTCAGCGGCCGCGCGGCGGTGCAGCGGCGCCTCGCCGGCATCGCGGCCGGGATCGACCTGACTTTGCAGCGCGCCGGCGAGCTGCTCGCCGCGGCCGGCCTGCGGACCATCGATCCGACCGGCCAGCCGTTCGATCCGGCGACCATGCGCGCCGCCGGCACGCGCGCGGCCGACGATGACATTGCGGCCGGCCACGTCGCCGAGACGCTGCGCGTCGGGCTCGAGCGCGACGGCGAGGTCGTGCGCCCGGCGGAGGTGCTGGTCGCGCGCGAGCGGACCGCCAGGTGAGCGAACGAACATGAGCGAGCCCGTCTTCGGAATCGATCTCGGAACGACCAACTCGGTGATCGCCGTCGTTCGCGACGGCGTGCCGACCGTGCTCGACGTCGCGGGCGCGGCGATCGTGCCGTCGGTCGTCGGCCTCGACCCGGCCGGCACCCTGCTGGTCGGCGCAGCGGCGCGCAATCAGCGGGCGGCCTATCCCGAGCGCACGATCTCGTCGGTCAAGCGCCGGATGGGCAGCGACGACCGGATCCGGCTCGGCAACCGCGAGCTGACGCCGCCCGAGGTGTCGGCGCTGATCCTGAAGGAGCTGTGCCGCGGCGCCGCGGTCGCGACCGGCCAGCCGGTCCGCCGCGTCGTGATCACCGTGCCCGCGTTCTTCCAGGACGCACAGCGCGCGGCGACGCGGCTCGCCGGCGAGATCGCCGGGCTCGATGTCGTGCGTCTGATCAACGAGCCGACCGCGGCGGCGCTCGCCTTCGAGGGCGCCGAGCCCGGCCGCGAGCGTACGCTGCTCGTCTACGACCTCGGTGGCGGCACCTTCGACGTGTCGATCGTCACCACCGACGGCGAGCTGACCGAGGTGCTCGCGAGCCACGGCGACGTGATGCTCGGCGGCGACGACTTCGATCGGCTGCTCGCCGAGCTCCTGCTGCGCGACGTCGACGGCGCCGATGCGCTCGACGCGGTCGCGAAGGCGCGCGTGCTGGAGGCGGCCGAGCACGCCAAGTGCCGGCTGACCGAGGACGTCGCGGTGCAGGTCCGCGAGGAGTTCCTGCGCGGCGGTTCGTCGCCCTTGCACCTCGACGTGCATTTGGAGCGCGCCGACCTCGAGGAGCTGATCGACCCACTGATCGAGCGCACTCTCGACAGCGTGCACGAGGCCCTGACGCGCGCCGGCCGCACGCTGTCGCAGATCGACGACGTGCTGCTGGTCGGCGGGCAGACGCGCACGCCGCGCATCGCACAGCGGCTGCGCACGCTGACCGGCGTGCCGCCGCGCCGCGACGTCCACCCCGACCTGTGCGTCGCACTCGGCGCGGCGATCGCCGGCGCGCAGGCCGCCGGCCAGTCGACCGGTCGCGTGCTGGTCGACGTCACGCCGTATTCGTTCGGCCCGAGCGCGCTCGGCGAGCTCGACGGTCGGCCCTACGACGAGTGCTACGTGCCGATCATCGAGCGCGGCACGCCGTTGCCGGTCGTGCGCTCGGACACGCTGTACACGACGGTCGACGACCAGGAGCGGATCGACGCGCGCATCTTCCAGGGCGAGAGCGCCGACGCGCGCCACAACCTGCTGATCGGCCGCTTCTGGGTCGACGATCTGCCACCGCTGCCGGCGCACAGCCCGATCACGTTCCGCTTCGCGCTCGGCCTCGACGGCATCCTCGACATCGAGGTCGCCGAGCCGTCGACCGGCCAGACGAAGCGCGCGCGCATCGACGGCGCGACCGCGCGGCTCGGCCCGGATCAGCTCCAGGCCGCGCGCGAGCGGACGCTGGCATTGTGGGCCGAGCGCGAGGGCGGTGCGGAGGACGAGCCGGAGCCGGCCGCCGCCGACCTCGCCGCCGAGCTCGACGACGCCCCCGATTGGGCGCGCGAGCTGCGCGCGCTCGCGATGCGCGCCCGCGAGCTGTTCGACCGCATGAGCGGCGACGACCGCGAGGAGGCGGAGGCGCTGGTCGAGGACGCCTTCGACGCGATCGCGCGTGACGACGAGAGCCTCGCCGGCCGGCTGCACGCCGAGCTCGACGACCTCGTGCACTACGTCGAGGAGGCATGAGCGAGCGCGCCCGCGCCGCCACCGGAGCGACCGACGAGGCCGCGCGCCTGCGCTGTCCGGTCTGCTCGGCCCGCTTCCGCGGCGCCGCGGTGTGTGGCCGCTGCGCCGCCGACCTCGGCGACCTGCACCGCACGTTCGCCGCCGCGTGGCGCGCGCGCCGCGACGGCTGGCGGCGTCTGCTGCGGGGCGACGCGACCGCCGCCGCCGCCGCCGCGCGCCGCTCGCTCGGGCTCGCCGTGAGCCCGTCCGCGCGCCGGCTCGCCTGGCTCGCGGACCTGCTCGGCGCACTCCCGGCCCCCGGCCGGGCCAGCGCGCTGCAGCGGGTCGACGACCTGCTCGCCGAGGCGCGGGCGCTGTTCGACCCGGCCAACGACCCCGGCTACGAGAACATCCTCGCCATCCAGCGCCAGCTCGGCTCGAGCGCACCGCTCGGCTCCGAGCGCGAGAAGACCGCCCAGGAGCAGCGGCTCGAGCTCGACCGGATCCTGCTCGGCATCGAGGAGCGCTGCGAGCGGGACGCCCTCGAGCACGTCTGGCGCCAGCTCAGCCCGTTCGAGCGCGAGCTCGCGGTGGAGCGGGACCCGGAGCGGTTCGGGCGGTTCTGAGACGAGCGCGTCACGCCGGGCCCGACTCGTGCTTGCTTTCGCGGCCGCGGTGTGCCGAATACGCAGGCGGGCGTCGAGCCCGATCCCATGTCGTCGGAAGCGATCTTCGTCCTCCTGCTGCTGGTGGCGACCGTCGGTCTCCTCGTGAGCCAGGTCGTGCGCACCGAGGTGATCGGGCTCGGCGTGATCGTCGTGCTCGGGCTGAGCGGGGTGCTGACGACGCAGGAGGCGCTCGGCGGGTTCTCGAGCGAGGCGACGCTGACGGTCGTCGGCATGCTCGTGCTGTCGGCCGGGCTCGAGCGGGCTGGGATCGTCGACATCGTCACGCGCAGTCTCGCCCACTCGACGCAGGGTGGGCCCCGGCGGCTGCTGCTGATGCTGCTGCTGCCGACCGCGCTGATCAGCGCGTTCATGAACAACACGCCGGTCGTCGCATTGCTCGTGCCGGTCGCGCTCGGGCTGGCGCGCAAGTCGGGGCAGGCGCCGTCGAAGCTGCTGATCCCGGTCAGCTATGCGGCGATCCTCGGCGGGACCTGCACGCTGATCGGCACCAGCACGAACATCCTGGTCGACTCGCTCTACCGGCAGGCCGGCGGGAGCGGGTTCGCGATGTTCGAGTTCACGCGCCTCGGGCTCGTGTTCTGCGCGGCGGGCATCGGCTACGTCGTCGTGTTCGGGCCGCGCCTGTTGCCGCGGCGCACGGCGCTGACCGAGCTGCTGTCGGCCAGCGCGCCGGGCAACTACGTGACCGAGGTCATCGTGCGTGCGCCGCACCGGCTGGTCGGGCGACCGCTCGGCGAGGTCTTCGGGCGCGGCTCGGAGATGACGGTGCTCGAGCTCGTGCGCGGCGAGGACATCCTCGTCGGCCCTGGCCCCGACGTCATCGTCGAGGACGGCGACGCGCTGCTGCTCGAATCCGACGCCCGCCATATCCACACCCTGCTGACGACGCGCGGCATCGAGCACGGCACGGTCGTCGCCGACGAGGAGCGCGTCGTGATCCAGCGCGTCGACCTGCGCGTCGCCGAGATGGTCGTGACGCCGGGCTCCAGCTTCGTCGGCTCGCCGGTCCGCGAGCTCGGCCTGTCGCGCAAGCACGGCATCCGCGTGCTCGGCATCCGCCGCCTCGGCCGCCAGCACCGCGTGCTGCTGCGCGACTGGCACCTGCGCTCGGGCGACGTGCTGCTCGTGCAGGGCGAGCCGGCGCCGCTGCGCAATCTGCAGGAGGAGGGCGACGTGCTGTTGGTCGAGGGCGTCGACCGCCGCATCACGTTCACGAAGAAGGCGCCGTTCGCGCTCGGCGTGCTCGGTCTGGTGGTCGCGCTGGCGACGGTCGGCGTGCCGATCGTGTTCCTGGCGCTCGCCGGCGTCGCGGTGCTGCTGCTGACGCGTTCGCTGGAGGTGCGCGAGGCGGTGCGCGCCGTCGACATGTCGGTGCTGATGCTGCTCGCCGGCACGATCCCGCTCGGCAAGGCAATGGAGAAGTCGGGCCTCGCCGCCGACCTCGCCAGCCAGGTGGTCGGCTGGGCGGGCCCCTACGGCACCTGGATCGTCATCGCGGCGTTCTACGTGATGACCAGCCTGTTGACCGAGGTCCTGTCGAACAACGCGACCGCCGTGCTGCTCGTGCCGATCGGTCTCGGCGTCGCCGGCCGCATGGACATCGATCCCAAGCCGCTGCTCGTCGCGATCGCGTTCGGCGCCAGCGCGAGCTTCTCGACGCCGATCGGCTACCAGACCAACACGCTGGTGATGGGGCCGGGCGGCTATCTGTTCCGCGACTTCCTGCGCATCGGCGTGCCGATGAACCTGCTGATGGCGGTGATCGCCGGTGCGCTGATCCCGCTGCTGTGGCCGGTGGGGTGAGCGGATCGCGCGGCGATGCAGCCGACGCTGGCGACGTCGCCCCTGCACCGCGGAAATCCGGAACGTGGCGGAGTTCGCGGACGGCCTCGACGTCCGCCGCGCACTCTCGGACACGGCTGATGGCCGTCCACATCGAACATGACCCTGCAACTCCGCCATGACCAGGCACATCGGCCCGCTCGTCGTCGCTCTCCTCGTCAGTGTTCTCCTCGCCGGTGCCCCGGGCGCCCAGGCCGAGCCGGGCTCGATCCGGCTGCCAGACGTCGGTGACGACTGGCGCGTGTCCCTGGCCCTCGGTGATGTCGACGGCGACGGGATCGACGATCTCGTGGTCGGCCACAATGGCACGTTCGGGGTGCGGGCGGGGCGTAGCGGTGCGCCGGCGCGGAGCTTCGCGGCGGACGCGCGCCGGCTGGCGGGCGCGGTTGGCTGCAGCTGCGAGAGCGCTGGTGAGCCGCGGCTCGTCGATGTGGACGGCGACGGCGATCTCGATCTGGTGGCGATCGACTCGCAGCTCGGCACCCGCGAGCGGCTCGTCTGGATGGCGAACGACGGCCGTGGCGCGTTCGGCGAGCCGCGCGCACTGCACAATGCGGACGGGAACGCGCTGGCATGGCGCGGCGAGGTCCACGCGTTCGAGCTGACCGATCACGATGGCGACGGGCGCCTCGATCTGCTCGTCGCGCTGCCCGAGCTGGTCGTGTTCCCGGGCACGGACCGTGGGTTCGGCAGCGAGCCCCGCGCGCTCGGCATCGTCGCGACGGCGATGGCGGTCGGCGACGTCGATGGCGACGGCCGCGCCGACCTGCTGACGGTCGAGGGTCGCGAGCTCCTGGTGCGCCGGCGCGAGGGCGTCGGCTTCGGCGAACCGCGGCGACTCGATGCCGTCGCCGGCGATCCCGGGCACGCGCGGCTCGCGGCGGCGGACTGGAACGGTGACGGGCGCGCCGACGCGCTGCTCGGTGAGAACGTCGAGCGACCGGGTGCGGCGGGCGACCCCGCGACGGCCGCCGACGACGCGGCACGGCTGCAGAGCGCCGAGCGCGTGCTCGCCGTCATCCGTGCGGAGCGCGCTGCGCTCGACGCGTCGCGGCCGCCGCTCGGCGATGCCGACGCGATGGCGCGCCGCATCGCGCGCCGCGCCGAGCTCGATCGCTGGGCCGAGGGCCCGGCGGCGGTCCGCGCGGAGCTGAGCGCCGCGCGCTCGCAGACGGCGCGGTTCGCCGGCGTCGTGCGCGTGCTGGTCTCGCGCTGACCCAGTGCGGCTCGCGTCACGCGCGCCGCAGCGTGACGCGCGCGAACGCGAACGGCTGGACGCGGACCGTGAACTCGAAGTGCCGCGCCGGGCCGAGGTTCAACGTGGGCAGGGAGCCCGGTGGATCCTCGGGCAATGGATCGAGCGTCAGGCGCCAGTCGCTGGTGCCCATCTCGACCGGTCGATCCGCCGCGTCGAGCACGAACTGCAGGTCGACCGCGTCGTAGGTCGGGTTGCCCATGAACAGGGTCAGGCGGTTCGGGTCCGCCGGCTCCGCCCAGAACGACACCGGATAGCGCTCGGTCTCGTAGTCGGATGTCGAGCCCGGTGGGGCGGGGAAGTTGGGCGTCTTGAAGAAGTACTCCTTCTGGAGCACGAACCACTCGTCGACCGGCTGACCTGCGACGGTCGCGGTCGGGTAGAGCGGCACGAGCATGCGCCCGCTCTGCAATGCGGGGGTCGTCGCGCGCCACCACATCATGCGCGGATAGAGCAGGTCGGCGACGTCCTTCAGGACCTCGAAGCCGAGCACCTCGAGCGGGTCGGCGCCCAGCGGCTGGAGCGCCGGATCGGCCTCGAAGATCTGGATTCGCACGACCGGCTCCGGGGCGCCGGGCGCGGCCTCGTACTCGGTGCGACCGTCGATCACGAGCTGCCCCTTGACGAAGCCGAACACGTAGTCGTGCGCGATGTTCTGCACGTCGTGCTTCGTCGGGTTCGCGACGCCGCGCACGCCGAACTTCACGTGCGCGAACCACTGCTCGAGGATGTCTCCCGCCCCGACCGTCAGCCGGTGATCGTGCACGAGCGCATCGACGAACGGCACCACCGAGCCGCCGGGAATCGCGCGCAGCCCGCACGGCAGGAACGCGCCGACGGCGTAGCGGTTGCCGAGCCGCGATTGCTCGCCGACGAACATCGCGTTCCAGCCGTGCACGTATCGCGCGCGGTCGACGAGCGTGACCTGGTCGAGGTGGTTGTTGGGATCCGCGCCGAGGTGCGTTCCGTAGTTGCGCAGCGTCTCGCCGAACAGCGCGTCGAAGTAGGCACCCTCGACACCTTCGGCCATCAAGGTCTGCACGGCCTGGTCGAACGCCGCGACGTAGGCCGGGTCGCTCGGGTCGACGAACCACTGATTCCCGGGGCCGCCGTAGGGCTCGTTCCGGTCGTTCAGCGCGCGCGTGCCGGCGAGCGGGTGCGGTGGCTCGGGGTCGCTCGCGACGTAGAACGACGTCGCGAGGTAGGTCAGCACGTGCGCGCGCGACGCGTAGCGCGCGGGCATGCTGCGCACGCGGCTCACGAGGTCGCGAAACGCCGGCCGCATCGGCGTGGTGTAGAGCTCGTCCGTCCAGCTCGTGAACGACGGCACGTAGTGGAACTCGGGCGCGACGACAGTCATGCGGTCGTACTTGCGGAAGAAGCTGCGGATGCGCAACGCCTCCCGCCGCGCGCCGTCGAAGTCGTCGACGCCGTAGCCCACGCCGAGCATCGCCGTGCGCGCCCACGCCGGCGTGGTGGTGAGCGGCGGGGGATCGCCGAGCCAGTACAGCGGCGCCAGCAGGATCGTCCGGACGAAGTCGACGTGCTCCCACCACGCGTACTCCTTCGGCGTCACGCTCGGCAGCGAGCGATAGCCGAGCAGTGCGACCATCGACCATGCGCCCCCGAGCCCGTTGTTCTCCAGATGGTCGGCCGTCAGCACGACGTCGTAGCCGATCTCGAGCGACGCCCGCTCCGCCGCATCCGGGTTGCTGCCGACGAGCAGATGGCCCGCCTGCGCGTTGCCCGGATCGAGCACGTAGACGCCGAGCCCCCACGCCGGGGCGTCGGCCGTATCGAAGGCGTGCACCGACAGGACGTCGGCGATGTTCAGTCGATTGAAGTAGAGGCCGGTCGCCGGATTGGTCGAGTCGCGCCAATACGGTCGGAATCCGAGCTCGGCACCGAGCTCGTTGTCGGCCCGCTCGCGGGTCAGGTTCGCGACGGCGTCGCGGACCCACACGCTGCCGGTCGCCGGCAGCAGGACGCGGCTCTCACCCGACGAGATGCCGGGCAGCGCCGGGTCGAGGCGTTCGACGAAGCGGAAGCGATGCACGGCGACGCCCGAGCCGGGCGAGAACGCCGGCCGGACCTCCCAGGCGACGAGCGCAAGGTGCGGGTCGACCGGGGCCGTCGTCTTGCGGATGTCGAACGTGCCGCTGCGTCCGGGCACCGAGCAGCCGGTCCAGGTCTCGAACGGACCGTTCACGGTGTGCGCGCCGACCGTCCACGTCGCGAACGGGTGCTCGATGCCGTGATACGTGCCGGGCGCAGTCGCCGAGCCGGTCTTCTCGGTCGGCGTGCCGTGCGCGTAGGTCCAGATCCGCAGTGGCCCGTCGACGCCCGCCGAGCGCGGGATGCCTGCGAGGGTCCGCGGTGGCGTCTGGGCGACCGCGACGATCGGCAGAAGCAGCGCGAACGCCGCACGAATCGGAACGAAGCTCATCGTCGGTTCCTCCGTCGCAGCCGGGCGGCCCGCGGAGCGGACGCTTCGGCCGCGCGGGCCATCGTACCGGACGGGCCGCTCGCATGGGCGTTCGAGCGCCAGTGGGCGCAGCCTGCTCGGTGCGAGCTGGTCGCCGGGCGGCGCACCGGGGGTCGGGCGGGCTGCCAGCCGCTGGCGGCGCCGAGCGACGAGCCGCCTGCCACCGTCACGTAGCGCCTCGTCGTCCCTGCGGGACACGCCGGCCCGGGCGCGCCTGACCAGAATCGCGCCAGACGCGATTCTGGTCAGGTCGGTGGAACCGGATCGCGTTCGACCCCGGGCCGCAGCCGAGTGGCGAGACGATGCTGTCGAAGGTGCTGCTGTGGGAACGGGGCAGGAGAATGCACGTCGGGACCGGGACGACGTCGAGCTCCGCGCCTTTGGGCGCACGACCCGAAGCCGGTCGTCGCGGAATCGGTCAGCCGCGAAGCGCCGCTCCTGGCGCTGGGCGAGATCCACGAGGGTCCCCGCGGGAAGTCCCGCTCGAAGGAAGACAATGACGATCTCGAGACCGGTGCCCGGTCCAGGTCATGGCGAGCGTGAACCTGTCGCGCGCCACCGCGACCGACGAGGCGAATCTCGACCTATTGACGGCCTACGGGCCGTTCCCCGAGCCGTTGTTCGCACAGGACGTTCCCCGTGCGTCACTGTCGCCCGCACCCGGGCCGATAGGATGAACTGTCGCGTCAGGATCGGTCGCATGGAAGGTGCCCTCGAGCCGTTCGAACTGCGCACGACGGTGAGACGGGAGCCCGACTTCCTCTTCGTGCACGGCGACACCCTGCGGCTGCCGGTCGAGGTCGAGCCGCCAGACACCCGCCCCGCACCGAGCTGGCGAGCGTTCGCCGGCGTCCGCCCCTGCCGGCGGGCCATCCAGGTCGCCCGCCGGCCGACCTTCGAGCGGCATGCGTTCGGCGACACGGAGCTCGCCGTCGTCGGCGCAGCCGAGTTCCTGTCGCACCTGGTGTGAAGGTATGCAGCCGGGGCTCGGCAGGTGTCCATTGACTCGGGGGCGGTCGAGTGGGCGAGCGTCACAGGCGTTGTCGACCTGGCGGAGTGGTGGTGACGGGTCACTCCGTGATGATCCTGGCGGCGCGGCAACCCAGGAGGCCGTAGCGGTAGCCGGGCGTGTCGCCAATACGCCCCAACGTTGCAAAACCCGCGCGCGAGGCGGGCTGACGCGTTAGGCCGCTTGATTCTGCCAAGGAGCGAGCAGGCGCTGGAAGTCGGCGGTAAGCGCATCGTCGGTCGACATCGTCAAGGTCAGCCGTCCTTGCGGCCGAGTCAGTCGTCCTGCGCGCTGAATGACAGCCCTGCGCAAGGTGTCGAGGCGCTCGAGCACCCATAGGCAGGGACGAGTACGTCCCGTCTTTCGGCTCGGCGGGGTCGCCCGCATCTGCATCTCGCGGCCGAGCGTGTGGGCCAGGACGCACGCGAGCATGTAGACGCGGTTTCCGATCTCGCGGCGAGTCGGGATGTAGTCCAGCGAGCCGTGGGACTTCAGCTCGGCGAAGATCCTCCCTGCGAACCTCGACCGTTGTGGAAGTGAAGCACGGTGACCGGAGTGCCGCGCTTGTTCGTCATTACCACCTTGTGCTCGTTATGTCGCTCGATCGGCTCGAAGAGGTCCAGCTGAATCGGGCCCTTCCGGGGAGTCTTGACCCGACGTCGGTAGACGAGGCACCGCATGCCGCGATTCCACTTCTGCGGCTTCCAGTCGCACTCGAACCAAGCCCACTCTTCGTCGATGCTCCGCCAGCGCGCTCGCTGCTGGATCAGCGACTTCAGCTCTGGGAAGCGCTCGAACGGCACGCTGACTGAAAACTCGATGCCCTCGTCGCGCAGCCACGCGCACGTCGCCTCGCTGAAGTGGGCGCCGTCGAGCCGCGCCTCCAATCGGCCGCGAAAGCCTCGCGCGAGGAGCGTCGCGAAACACGACCGAATGAAGTCCAGCGCCCCGTTGGAGTCGTGGACGTTCCCAGCACGATGCAACACATCGAAGACTGGCCCGTCTGTGCGATGGTCGCAAATAGCGGATAGTAGCTGCGCTGCCCTTCTTCTTGTGGTAGCCGACTGCAGTGCCCTGTGTTCGACGGCTCTTGGTGCTGATGACAGAGCCGTCGAAGTCCATGGTGATGCGGGATGAACAGGAATCGAGTATTCTGTCGATGACCAAGTTCCTTGGAGCGTGCGAAGGCCCTCGACCACCCGTTCGTCCATCTGGACGAGTCGACGCGATAGCGTGGAGACGTCAGGGATGCGTTCGAGTCCGAGGAAACGCTTTAGAAGTGGGTCACCCGGTAGTAGTCGATATCACGAAGGCGTCGCCAACCCAGAAACGAGTGCGTTACCAGGATCAGAAGAAAGGTGCTGGCCGAGTAGCTCGCTGATTTCGACAGATGCCGGACACACTCTTGGAGACGAGCCCGCAGCCCCATGCCGTTGACGAGAGCCTGCAGTATGACCAGGCCGGAGAACGACGTCAGGGACTGATCCTCAAAGCGGATCTCCGGGATCCCGACACTTGACTTCCGGACTTCTTGGCGTGACAATCGCACTGGAGCCTGCTCCGTGTTGTTCGTTGTTGTGGTAACTTCGCAACGGCACGGATGTCAGGCTCTTTCACTTGCACGAGATAAGTGTTGCTGCGGATCACCAGCGGTGAGCTCCGTCCGCAGGCCATCACCCCAATCGAATCGATCGCTCGCTTTGGCGAAGGATTGAATGGCCTCTCGGAGGAGGCGGTTCTATTGCAACGAAGGGGTACGGTAGGCCGACCGCGCGACGTTCGGCGCGTGGCCAATTAGGCAACCGCCGCGGATCACGCGGTGGCCAGAGCCCAATGACGTGCTCAGCCCGTCGCCAGGCCGCTTCGGAACCGTGTAGTCATCGAGCCAGTCTTGGCACCACTCACAGGCATTCCCGTGCACCTGTTGCAGACCCCAGGGGTTAGCGCGCATTCCATCGACGGAGATCAGGGGAAGATCCAGGTTCTCGATCGCGATGAGTGACGATGCCTCCTCGCCCGTCCACCACGGCGTCGTCGTTCCCGAGCGACAGCCGTACTCCCACTGAGCCTCGGTCGGCAACGTCAGCCCTTCGTGACCGAGCAGGCGCATGCACCAGTCCCACGTGATGGCCTGCACGGGATGCGTCGGTTCATCAACAATGTCGAACGGATGCACATAGGACGGGCTCACTGGCAAGTGTCCGAACACCAGCCTCTGCCATTGGCCCTTGGTCAGCTCATGGCGTGCCAGCAGGAACGGCGCCAGAGTGACCTCGTGCACCGGCTGCTCGTCGTCAAGCGCAGCCGGCTCGTGATTCGGCTTGTTCTCGTCCTCTCTCTGCGCCCCCATCCAGAACGTCCCACCCGGAATCAACACGAATACGATCCCGGTGCCCGGCTCGACCTTGATGCGTCCCTCGGCGTCGTGTCGGGGCACGACGATCGACCTCGGCTCGCTCACCCTGTCCCACGCCGATCGCAGGTGATAGAACTCCCACAGGTGAGTCACCGGGTTCTCGTCGATCGGCCACAGACCCGACTGTGGTTTGAGGTCGGGGATCGGGTGCTCCGCGTATTGGGGACTCCGTGCGATCTCTCTTGCCGCGCGGTTCCAGTCGCTCAGGTAGTCCTCGTCTTGCGACAATGCACCGAGGTGCCGCACCCAGCGCAGATCGACGTCGCGCAGCCGTGCGAACGCGGACGAGTCGGCGATTCCCGGCGCCTGCTCCGCCACGAGGCTCAGCGTCTCGTACAGGAACTCGTCGTGCTCGGCCGCGAACGCGCGCGTGCCATCCGGCTGCTTCGGAGCACGCGCGCGGATCTGCTCCAGCGTCCGGTCGATGTCCGGCAGCAGCTTCGTCAGCCGTTCCAGGTCGGTGGGGCAGCGCTCGTAATCCGCAAGGTGTTCCGGCAAGGCCGGTGGCGGGTCCGCCAGCATCTTCTGCACCCGCTCCAGCAGCACTGCCGCAGTCAGTTGGTTGAACTCCTCGGTTCGCTGCTGGAAGCGTTGTGCGGTCCGTTGCGCCTCCTGGAAGCCGATCAGTGCCGCGACGCCACCTCCGACCAACGCGACGAGCACGAGGAGTGCTGCGACCGCCTGCACGCGGTAGCGGCGCAGCGCCTTCTTCAGGCGGTAGGCCGGGCTCGGCGGCCCGGCGAGCACCGGCTCGTGGTCGAGGTGGCGCTGCAGGTCGACCGCCAGCGCGTTGGTCGAGTCGTAACGGCGCTCCGGCTCCTTCGCCATCGCGCGCATCGCGATCCAGTCGAGATCGCCCTTCAGCGCGCGCGACAGCGCCGCCAGCGAGCTGCGCCGCTTCTGCGCGCAGTCGGTCGCCGCATCCGGCTGCGACAGCAGCTTCGTGCTCGGCTTCGGCGGGTCCTTCTCGCGGATCCAGCGTAATGCCTCGAGGGCGCCCGCCCGGCGCAGCTCCTGCGTGCTGAACGGCAGCTCGGCGGTCAGCAGCTCGTAGAGCATCACGCCGAGCGAGTAGACGTCGGCGCGGATGTCGACGACCTCGCCGTCGCCGGCGGCCTGCTCGGGCGCCATGTACTCGGGAGTGCCGAGGATCCGCTCCTGCTGGGTGTAGACGGTCGCCTCGAGGAAGTCCTGGTTGGTCGCCTTGGCGAGGCCGAAGTCGAGGATCTTCGGCAGGTGCTCGTCGCCGTCGCGCGCGACCAGCACGTTGCCGGGCTTCAGGTCGCGGTGGATGACGCCGCGCTGGTGCGCGTGCTGCACGCCGGCGCAGACCTGCTGGAACAGCTTCAGGCGCTCGGGGATCGTCAGCCGGTGCTTGTCGCAGTAGGCGGTGATCGGCAGCCCCTGCACCAGCTCCATCACGAAGTACGGCTCGCCCCGCTCGGTCTCGCCGGCCTCGAACACCTTGGCGATGCAGCGGTGGTCCATCGCCGCCAGCGCGCGCCGCTCCAGTGCGAAGCGCGCCAGCACCTCGCGCGTCGCCATGCCGCGCTTGACGACCTTGAGCGCGACCCGCCGCCGCACCGGCGACCTCTGCTCGGCGACGTAGACGACCCCCATGCCGCCCGCGCCGAGCTGCTCGAGGATGCGGTAGGGTCCGACCTGCTCGGGCAGCCCGGTGTCGTCGTCGCGCGCCTCGCGCACGCCACCCTGCAGCATGCCCTCGAACGCCCGCCGCACCGCGCGCGCGTGGCCGGCGAACCGCCGCTCGATCGCCGCCAGCTCCAGCTCCCGCTCCGCGATCGACAGCTCGCGGTCGACCAGGTCGACCAACGCCCCGAACAGCTCGGAGGGGAGCTCCGGATACGAGTCACGGCTGCGGCGGGGATCGTTCATGGGGCCTTCTCACCGCGCAGAGGTATAGCGCCGCTACGCCGCCGAGTCAGCTCGGCTGGCTGCCGGGCGCGAGGAGCGCGACGTGCGGCCGCCTTGCGGGCGTTGGGCCCGCAGCCCGGTCGTCTCGGCGGGCCGAGCGCCCGGGTCGGTGTCTCGATGTGGTACGGGCCCGGTTCCGGCGGTTGCGCAGAACGGTCTACACTGAATCCGCAAGGGCAGGCAGCCAAGGAGTCCTCATGAATGCCCTCTCGCCAACGGGTCTCGGCCTCGCAGTGCTGTGGGGTCTCGTTGTGCCGGTCGCGCGGGCGCAGACCGGGTTCGTGGTGCCTTCGAAGGCGACGCTCGCTGCACCTGGCGCGGTCTGGCCCGATCGCTCGGACCAGAGCGGTCCGTTCTTCGGCTCGACGCTGTCGGGGTGGGTGTCGCGCACGCAATACCTGTACGACGCGAACGACGTGCCGGTCGCGTCCGCGCTGCTGAACGCGTGCTCGGTGCGCAGCGAGCATCAATACGCGAACGTCGCCAGCACCTACCGGACCACGATCCTCGTGTCCCAGGGGCCCCTGACTCCCGACGCCGCCAGCGCGACCTTCGCCACCAATCACGGCGCCAACCCGACCACCGTGTTCACGGGCTCGGTGAGCCTACCGGCCACCACGGTCGGTGGCTGGCCCGCGGCGTGGCAGGCCCCGATTCCGTTCGCGTCGCCGGTGCCGTTCTCGCGCGCGGCCGGCGGCAGCCTCGTCGTCGACTTCCAGACGACCGTCACGAACCTCCGGTCGTGGTATCTGGAGGGCTACCGGATCGAGGGCGGGATGGCGAGCCAGGAGTTCGTCCAGTACGCGTGCCGCACCAGCACCGGCAACACGTCCGGCAACTTCAGCTGGAACACCGAGCAGCTCGTCCCCGGCGGTGTGCTCTCGTTCTCGTTCGCGGGCTACCCGCAGAACATGCCGAGCCTCGCGATCAACGGTCTGTTCTTCAGCCGCACCGGGCTGGGCTCGAGTGTGTTCGGCATGACGACGCCGTTCCCGCTCGCCAGTCTCGGATTGCCGGCCTCGCCGAATTGCCAGTGGGCGATCGAGCTGATCGGCGAGGGCTGGCCGCTCACCTACGACGCCGGGTCAGGCCGACTGACCGTCCCCGGCACGCCGGTCCCGAACGACCCCGGCCTCGCCGGTGCGACGCTCTACATGCAGAACGTCGCGACCGACACCGACCCGGTGTCCGGAGCGGTGTCGATCTTCCCGTCGCTCGCGGTCCGGCTGACGATCGGGACCGGGATCCGACCCGCTGCGACGCGCGTTTCGAGCGAGTCGCCGAGCCTGCCGCCGATCGGTGCGGTCAGGCTCGGCAATGCCGCCACGCTGCGCCTGCACTATTGAGAGCCGCCTGCGCACCGGGCCCGTTCGCCCGGCCGATCGCGCGTCACTCCGTCACCAGCGAGTAGCGCTCGAGATCCGCGCGCGTCAGGCGGCTCCAGGTGTTCCGCGGGGTCTGGATGTAGAACCAGTAGTAATCGGTCGGCACGCCCATGGCCTGGTAGAACTCCAGGTAGGGGACGTGTGCCGCCTGGCCGCGATCATTGCGGATGTCGTAGCCCGTCAGCCCGCTCTCGTCGATCCACGAGCGCACGCCGATGATCGCGCCCTCGAACGCCGTGCGGCGGCGACCGCCGAGGAACAGGTCGATCCCGCCGCCGTAGACCGAGGCGTTGAACGGGATGTGCGTCTCGATGCCCCGGGACGCGAGCAGGCGCGCGGCTTCGAGATGGGCGCTGCCGCGGTCCGGTCCATTGGCTTCCTGCAGGACCAGCAGCCCGACCAGCGGATGCTCCTCGAACAGCTGGCGGATCGCGGGGGTCAGCTCGGCGTCGTCGAAGCCGAACAAGGTCGCGGTCAGGCCGTCGATGTTCATCGTGACGCGGCCGCGGGTGAGCGTCGAGCGGCCGGCGACCCGCCGCGACAGGTCCGGTGAGCGGCCGAATTCGACGTCCGGATTGAAGCGCACGATGAAGTCGCTGCCGTTGCCCGTCGCCGGGAGCGTGACGTTGCCGCGCTCGGCGTAGACGCGGAGATCGGCGGTGCCGCGGTCGCCGGTGACGAGGATCGTGCGGTCGGGGCCGATGCTGACCACCATGCCGCTCGCGACGTCGGCCGTGCCGAAGCGGCGCAGCCACCGCAGGGAGCCGTCGACGGCGCGGCTCGTCAGGAAGCCATCGGCCCTCCCGAGCGCGCCGAGCGTCGGACCGCCCGCACCGAACACTGCGCCGTCCGCATAGGTGCCGGCGACCAGCAGCCCGTCGTCGTCGAGCGGCAGGAGCCGGCTGCCCGCGCAGTCGCCCGGGCCGACTGCTTCGCCGTGCGCCCAGCGCAGGAGACCGTCGGGTGCGAACCGCGCCAGCGTCACGCCCTTGCCGGTGGCGAGCGCCAGCGACGTCTGGCCGGCGATGTCGAGGAACGTGCTGCCCGAGTTCGCGAGGACCGCCACGTCGCCGCCGGCGCAGCGGGCCACGTCGACGATCTCCTCGGCGCCAGTGCCGACGAACGTATCGACGCGCACGAGCGTGCCGCCCGGCGACCACTCGGCCAGATACGCGTCGGCGTCTCCGGACGCGGTGTGCTGCACCGAGCCGCCGCCGAAGCTCGCGGTGCCCTCGAAGGAGCCGCCGACCACGATGCGGTCGCCGGCGAGCACGGCGACGGCGAGCGCGCGGTCGGTCGCCCTGCCGCCGACCGACCTGGCCCACACCGGCTTGCCGTCGCTCTCGTAACGGGCCACGAACCCGTCGCCGATGCCGGCCGACGGCAGCGACACCGGCTGGCCATTGCGGTCGTTGCCGAAGTCGATGCCGTAGGTCGTATTGCCGACATTGAAGGTCCCGGCGACGACGAACGACCCGTCGGACAGGAACGCGATGTCCGTGGCGAGGTCCCGGTTCGGGCTCGCCGCGGTCCCGACCCAGAGCTGCTCGCCGTCGGCGGACACGCGCGCCAGGAACACGTCGAGGTCCTGGCCGCGCGCGGTCGTGCCGCCGGGCAGCGTCAGGATCCCGCCGAACGAGCCGGCGATCAGCAGGTCGCCGTTCGCCTCCCGCAGGAAGGCCGAGGCGTCCATGTCGCCCGTGCACTCGAACACCGACAGCCAGCGCAGCACCCCGCGGCGGGTGTAGCTCGCCACGAAGGTGTCCCAGTTGCGGCCCGAGCTCTCGATCCGATTGCGGACGTCGAACGCCACCTGGCCGCTGAACCGGCCGAGCACGTCGAACGAGCCGTCGGGCCTGGGCAGGTGGGCGGTGATCTCGACCGTCCCACTGGCGATCGGCGCGACCAGCGAGCGATCCTCGACGATCATCTGGCCGGGGGCCGCGACGCGCAGCTCGCCGCCCTTGCCGTCGCGCACGCGGCCGACCACCGCGAACGTGCCATCGGGGACCTCGACCAGATCGACTGTCACCCGGCTGACCTGACCGTCCGCCTCCGCGACCTCGTCGACCAGCGTATGGCGATCGGAGGTCGTGCCGAGATCGCCGTCGACGTCGGCGAAGATCGACACGGTCGCGTCGTCGTCGACGTCGTTCGCGACCCACGCGATCGAGATCGTCCCGGCCTGCACGGCGGTCTCGTCGGTCTGCAACGACACGAACCGCAGCTCGGGCGGATTGGGATCGCGCGGCGTTCCATTGCCGGGGGTGCCGCCGCCCCCGCCGCCACAGGCCGCGAGGAACAGCGAGCAGGCGATCGAGAGGCAGACGCCGGGCGGAACGTGGCGCCTCGACAGGGCGCCGCGGGGCGGGCAGGGGGCGAGCATGTCGGCATGGTAACCAGAGTGCTCCGGTTCGGATCGCCCGCGTCTCGTCGTGGCGCACGCGCGTGCCGACACGATGCACCGCAAGACCCCGCGCCGTCCGCGAGCGCGCGTGCGGCTGGCGGGGGGCGCCGACCATGCGCTCCACCGCCACGCACCGGAGTGCCCTGCGGTGGCTCCGGCCTCTCCGCCCGGCCGCAGCGGCGGTCGCCGACCGCGGCCGGCGTCCGGGGGCCGCAGTGAAACGGGGGCGTGCCCGCCGCGCTTCGACGTGCCGCGCGGCACCCGCCGCGCGAGGTGCCCGCGGAGGATCCCGATGTCCCGACTCCCGACCGTGTCTGCTGCCGGCGGCTTGCACGCCCGCCGGTATCGATCCCTGTTCGTGGCGAGCTGCGCGACCGCGCTGCTCACTGCGTGCGCCGGTGGCAGCTCCGGCGACGGCGAGCCGGGAGGCTCCGGCGGACCGTCGGGGCGCCGCGATCCCGGCGCCCCGTTCGCGCTGGTCCTGACCGGCGACCCGTTCGCCGAGTCCGGCCGGCCGTTCGCGGCGCGGATCGAGGTGATCGGCAACGACACGCCCGACCCGCTCGGCGGCGGAGGCGTGGCCGGCGCCGGCCTGCCGCCGGGAGCGGCCGTGTCGGTCGTGCGCGGTCCCGACGGCCTGACGATCGCCGCGGCGACCGGCGAAGTCGCCTGGACCCCGCGCGCCGACCAGGCCGGGACCCGGGAGCTCGAGGTGCAGGTCGCGCTCGGTCCGCTGCAGGTGCGCGAGACGCTCGAGGTGCTGGTGCAGGGGCGCGCGCGCGAGGCGGAGGGGGCCGTGTCGGCGCGCGCCGGTGGCGTGGTGGCGGTCGACCGGCCGGGGAGTGTGCTCGCGGGCACGCGGCTGGTGTTCCCGCCCGGTGCGCTCGCCAGCGACCAGACGATCACGATCGACTCGCTGACCGAGCCGGTGCGCCTGCCGACCGGCGCGCTCGGGATCGAGCTCGAGCCGTCGCAGGCGTTCCTCGCTCCGGTGACGGTCGAGCTCACGTACCCGGCGGATCTGCCGGCCGCGCTCGGCGTCGCCGATGGCCGCGGTCTCGGCGTCTACCACCGCGACGACGTGACCGGGACGTGGTCGGCCGTCGCCGACGTGCAGGTCGATCCCGCGCAGCGGCGGCTGACGTTCCCGACCGCGCACTTCTCGTCGTTCGCGGTGTACGTGGGCGATCCGCGCGACCCTGGCTATGGCGACGGCGACGCGCTGCTCCGGCTCTGGCGGACGTTCGTCGCCGGCAGCGACGCGCCCGCGCCGGACGACGCGAGCCAGTATCTCGGCCTGAACGACCGCCTGTGGCAGCAGCCGGAGCTCGTGCAGGTCCAGGGCGCGGGGTTCCGGCCCGGCCAGAAGAACGCGCTGCTGATCCACGGCCTGTTCTCGCACGGCGACAACTTCGCTGCGCTGCAGAGCTGGGCGCGCGCACGCTACGACAATGTCGTCTTCTACAACTACCCGTCCGGTGCGCCGATCCGCCACAATGCGCGCTGGCTGGCTGTCCAGCTCCTGCTACAGGACGAGCGCTTCGTCCGGGGCTCGTGCATCGACGTCTACGCACACAGCATGGGGGGCGTCGTCGCGCGTGCGGTCGTCGAGGACCCATCGATGTGGGCGGCGCGCGTCCTGTTCCCGTTCGTGCACGTCGTGACGCTCGGCACGCCGCACCTCGGCGGCGACGTCGAGGTGCCCCCCGCACTCGCCCGTCGCCTGACGCCCGGGATCCGCGACCTGGTGCCCGGCTCCGAGTTCCTGGGCTGGCTGAACGGCGACCCGGGCCAGGGGTGGTCGACCTACATCCCGATCGCCGGCGATACGGGCGCGGGCCACGACGGGATCGTCGCGGTGAGCAGCGCGATTCCTGCGAACGTGTTCACCATCGCGCACAGCGAGGTGTTCCGCGGGCAGGGTCACTCCGACCTGCACGTGCAGATCGCGACGAACGGCGTCGGCGCGCTGCTGTCCGGCTGGGTGCGCCCCAGGATGATCCGCGAGGACCTCGTCCGGCTCGAGTCGCGCGCGGTCGTCGTCCGTCACGCCGCGCTCGCACCGAGTGAATACGAGTCCCATTGGGAGCAGGTCGACGCCGACGCGACGCTCGCGCTCGACCCGGACCTGTTCGTGCCGCCGTTCATCCCGATCGCGGTGAGCTGGGAGCCGGTCGACGGCCAGGGCGCATCCTGCTCGCTCGGCCTCGACAAGGCGCACCAGTTCTTCGACGGCAGCCCGCCGGGCTTCATCGAGCTGCTGCGGGGCATCCTGGGCGGGCGGCTGTTCAGCGACGATCCGGAGCTCGACACGACGATGCACGCCGAGCGGCCGCGCGACCGGCTCGCGTTCCGCCGCCGCCTGCGGGACGTGTCGGTCTGCCCGCCGCCCGGCTGGATCCCGCGACCGGGCGTGCACGTCCCGCCGCCGGAGTTCCAGATCCGTATCCGGATCGGCTTCGGTGACGACGCGATCGTCGACAAGGTCGTGCGGTGAGCGGGGTGCCTGCCGGTGCTGGGGAAACGTCGTCGCCGGGATTCCGCTCCGGGTAGCGAACCATGGCAATCCGATCCGTCCGTGTGCTGTCGCTGGCCGTCCTGCTGCTCGCGTCCGCGTGTGCGACTGCCGACCGGAGCCCGGTCGGCGACTGGACCAATGTCGAGCGGATCCTCGACGCGCGTCCCGGTGACGTGCGGGTCAGGATCGAGCTGGACGGCACCGCGATCGTCGATCTCGCGAGGGGCCTCGTGTTCCCGTTCTCCGACGAGCATCGGAGGGTGTTCAGGTGGCGGCAGGTCGAGCATGGCGATGTGGTCGTCGATCTCGACGGCACGAGCCCGGTCCCGGTGCGCAGGGTGGGCGACGAGCTGCACGTCGGTGACTCGCAGCCGGCGTCCGACTTGATCCGCCTGCGCCGCTTGCAAGCCGGCGAATGGCCCGCCGCCGCCCCGCCCGTCGCCAGCGCACCTCGCTGACGCGCCCGACCGCGCGAAGCGGACCCCCCGGCGGCTCGGCGTCCGCCTACGGCGCCGGGGGTTCCTCGGTCTGTTCGGCCGGGTCGGACCCGGCGCGGGAAGCGCGTCTGGACATCACGGTGCGCGGCGCGACGGTGGCGAGGTGAGCATCGCACCTCGCCGACCGCCGCGATCGGGCGATGGGGACGTCTTGGCGGCGCGGCAGCCCAGGTTGTCGTTGCGGTTGCCGGGCGTGTTCTCGTTGCGGTTGGCCGACCGCGCGTTGCGCGGGTCGTTGCCGATGTTGCCGCCGCGGATCACGCGGTTGCCGGAGCAGTCGACGCGCTCCCCTGTCGATGATCGGCACAGCCACGCCCGGCGCAGGCCGAGCGTGTGCGCGTGCCGCAGGTGTTCGATCGTCGCCGCGAGCGAGCGGGCATAGCCGTCGTCGTCGAGCAGCCCGCGCCGGTGCTGCTCGGTGCGGCGGCGCAGCCGCGCCTGGCAGCGGCGCAGGTTGTCCGGTCGCACGCGGATCGTGCCGCGGTGCAAATGGAAGCCGAGGAACGGGAGGCCTTCCTTCGCGGGTGCGAGCAGCGTAGCCCGCGGCTTCAGATCGAGGCCGAGCGAGCCGAGGCGTTCGGCCACGTATTCGTGCTCGGCCCACAGCGCGCCCTTGGCGGTGCCGAACAGCACGATGTCGTCCATGTAGCGGACGAGCCCCGGCACGCGCCGCCGTTCGACCAGCTCGTGATCGAGCCGGTCGAGCACGAGGTTCGCGAACCATTGGCTGGTGAGGTTGCCGATCGGCAGGCCGCGCCCGTCATTGCCGCCCGCCGTGACGATGCGCGCGCACAGCGCGAGCGCACGCCGGTCCTTGACGAGGCGATCGAGGGTGTCGAGCACGACGTCGTGGCGCAGCGACGGGAAGAAGCTCCGCACGTCGAGCTTCAGGAAGTACGGGTACGCGCGCAGCAGCCGCAGCGCATGGCGCACCGCGCGGTGCTGCCCCTTGCCGCGCCGGCACGCGAAGCTCTGCGGCACCATCCGGCGGTCGAAGAACGGCTCGAGCGGGTCGATCAGCGCGTGGTGGACGATGCGGTCGCGGAACGGCGCCGCGCTGATCAGCCGGGTCTTCGGGTCGTGGATCGTGAACTGCCGGGGTGTCCCGGGTCGATAGCTGCCGTCGCGCAGCGCGCGCTGGATGGCGAGCAGCTCGGGCTCGAGGCGGCTCAGGAAGCGCGCGACCGAGCGCGTGCGACGCTTGCCGCGCGCGGCGCGCTCGCTCGCGCGCGTGAGGTTGGCGAACGAGGTGATCGTGGGCCAGATGCCACCGATGCGTCGCATCAGTCGCCGCCCCCGGTGCCGCGCGTCGCCTGCGGCTGGCGCGCGCCGATCGCGACCCGCCAGCCGTGCACCATCCGGCCGACCTCGTCGAGCCGGCGCATCGCCTGCTCGAAGCCCCTGGCGTGTTCGACGCGGGCGTCGCGGGCCGCGCGCCACAGGAAGCGCAGCCGCTCGAGCCGGAGGTTGACCTCGCAGAGCAGCGCCGCGCGCCGCGTTGGTTCGTAGCGCGCCTGCACGAGCTGCTCGAGCACGTCGAGCGCGTGGTTCTCGATGCGCTGCGCCAGCGTGAACCGGGCGCTCTTCGGCCAGCGCGCGGTGTGGTTCAGGAGCCACGAGCTGGACTCCTCCCAGCGCTGCAGGACCAGCAATTCGGGCCCGGCGGTCGTCGCGGGAGCCCGGTCGAGCGGCGTGGTCACGGCGCCCCCTCCGCGACGGCGACCGGTCCGGTCGGCTGGGGTGGAGCGGGCGTGGGCACCGGCGCGGCGTCATCGCCGCGGACCAGGCCGAGCACGGCGTCGCCGAAGCGCTGCAGCTTGCCGTTGCCGACGCCGGCGATGCGACCGAGCGCGGCCCGTGTCCGCGGACCTTGCCGGACGATGTCCAGGAGCTGGCTGTTCTTGAACACCAGGAACGGCGGGATGCCCTCGTCGTGGGCGTGCTGCGAACGCCAGGCGCGCAGCCGATCGTACAGGGCGCGCTGCTCCTCGCTCAGTCCGGCGAGCGAGCGGTCGTGCTCCGCGCGGCGGTCGTGCTCCGCGTCCGTCCCGGGTGGTTCACAAGGTCGCGCAGCGGGCGCGTCGTGAGCGCGGGCGGGGGCAGCGACTGCGTGCGGTGTCGAGGCGGGAGCCGACGTCGGTTCGTCGCAGCACACCAGCAATGCGAGCCAGAGCCTCGCATCGGCTTCGAACAGATGGTGCTCGACGGTCCGGATGCGCTGCGAGGCCTGGAGCTGCTCCAATGGCGCGGGGTCGAAGCCGCCGCGTGCGGAGTCGAAGGCGAGCGACAGCAAGTGAACACGCATGGGGATCCCCGATGAGCCCGCGTCCTGTTCCCCGCACCCACCTTCCTCGTCTTTCGTGGCAACCCGCCACGCGAGTTCCAGCCTCGTCGCACGCCCCGCGTGGCTGCGCCTCACGCGGGGCGGTGGACAGCCGGTGGAGAGGTGGTGAAGAGTCACTCCGTGATGAGCCGGGCGGCGCGGCAGCCCAGGTAGACGTAGCGGTAGCCGGGCTTGAACACGAGGCGGGAGGCCGACCGCGCGTAGCGCGGGGCGGGGCCGACGTAGCCGCCGCGGACCACGCGGGGGCCGGAGCCTGGTGATGTACTCAGCCCGTCGCCAGGGCGCTTGGGAACCGTGTAGCCATCAGACCAGTCCTGGCACCACTCGGAGACGTTCCCGTGCACCTGGAACAGACCCCAGGGGTTCGCGCGCAGGCCGTCGACGGCGATCAGCCCGCCGCCCAGGTTCCCCGCGCCTTCGAGCGACGATGCCTCCGCACCCGTCCACCACGGCGTCGTCGTCCCGGCGCGACAGCCGTACTCCCACTGGGCCTCGGTCGGCAACGTCAGCCCCTCGCGACCGAGCAGGCGCATGCACCAGTCCCACGTGATGTTCTCCGCGGGATGCGTGGGTCCATCGTCATAGTAGAACGGGGCTGCGGGCAGGTCACCGAACACCAGACGATGCCACTGCCCCTTGGTCAGCTCGTGGCGTGCCAGCAGGAACGGCGCCAGCGCGACCTCGTGCACCGGCTGCTCGTCGTCATACGCTTCCGGATCGTAGTTCGGCTTGGTCTTGTCCTCTGACTGCGCCCCCATCCAGAACGTCCCACCCGGGATCAGCACGAACACGATCCCCGTGCCCGCCTCGACCTGGATGCGACCCTCGGCGTCGTGCCGCGGCACGACGACCGACGCCGGCTCGCTCACCCCGTCCCAGGCCGAGCGCAGGTGGTAGAACTCCCACAGGTGCGTCACCGGGTTCTCGCCGATCGGCCACAGACCGGTCTGCGGCTTCAGGTCGGGGATCGGCTGCTCCGCGTAGCGGGGACTCCGGGCGACGTCCCGCGCCGCCCGGTTCCAATCGCTCAGGTAGTCCGCGTTCCGCGACAATGCGGCGAGGTAGCGCACCCACCGCAGATCGACGTCGCGCAGCCGCGCGTACGCGGGTGAGCCGTCGATGCCCGGCGCCTGCTCCGCCACCCGGCTCAGCGTCTCGTACAGGAACTCGTCGTGCTCGGCCGCGAACGCCCGCGTGCCATCGGGCTGCTTCGGAGCCCGCGCGCGGAGCTGCTCCAGCGTCCGGTCGATGTCCGGCAGCAGCTTCGTCAGCCGTGCCAGGTCCTTCGGGCAGCGTTCGTAGTCCGCGAGGTGCTCGGGCAAAGCCGGAGGTCGCTCCGAGAGCATCTTCTGCACCCGCTCCAGCAGCACCGCCGCCGTCAGTTGGTTGAACTCCTCGGTGCGCCGCTCGAAGCGCTGTGCGGTCCGTTGCGCCTCCTCGGCGCTGCGGCTTGCGCGCTGGAAGCCGATGAGCGCGGCGACGCCACCGCCGACCACCGCGACGAGCACGAGGAGTGTCGCGATCGCCTGCACGCGATATCGGCGCAGCGCCTTCTTCAGTCGGTAGGCGGGGCTCGGCGGTCCGGCGAGCACCGGCTCGTGGTCGAGGTGGCGCTGCAGGTCGACCGCCAGCGCGTTGGCCGAGTCGTAGCGGCGCTCGGGCTCCTTCGCCATCGCGCGCATCGCGATCCAGTCGAGGTCGCCCTTCAGCGCGCGCGACAGCGCCGCCAGCGAGCTGCGCCGCTTCTGCGCGCACTCGGTCGCCGCATCGCGCCGCGACATCAGCTTCGTGCTCGGCTTCGGTGGGTCCTTCTCGCGGACCCAGCGCAAGGCCTCGAGGGCGCCGGCCCGGCGCAGCTCCTGCGTGCTGAACGGCAGCTCGGCGGTCAGCAGCTCGTAGAGCATCACGCCGAGCGAGTAGACGTCGGCGCGGGTGTCCACGACCTCGCCGTCGCCGGCCGCCTGCTCGGGCGCCATGTACTCGGGAGTGCCGAGGATGCGGTCCTGCTCGGTGTAGACGGTCGCCTCGAGGAAGTCCCTGTTGGTCGCCTTGGCGAGGCCGAAGTCGAGGATCTTCGGCAGGTGCTCGTCGCCATCGCGCGAGACCAGCACGTTGCCGGGCTTCAGGTCGCGGTGGATCACGCCGCGCTGGTGCGCGTGCTGCACGCCGGCGCAGACCTGCTGGAACAGCTTCAGGCGCTCGGGGATCGTCAGCCGGTGCTTGTCGCAGTAGGCGGTGATCGGCAGCCCCTGCACGAGCTCCATCACGAAGTACGGCTCACCCCGTTCGGTCTCGCCGGCGTCGAACACCTTGGCGATGCAGCGGTGGTCCATTGCCGCCAGCGCCCGCCGCTCCAGCGCGAAGCGCGCCAGCACCTCGCGCGTCGCCATGCCGCGCTTGACGACCTTCAGCGCGACCCGCCGCCTGACCGGCGATTTCTGCTCGGCCACGTAGACCACGCCCATGCCGCCGGTGCCGAGCTGCTCGAGGATCCGGTAGGGCCCGATCTCCTCGGGCAGCGCCGAATCGTCGTGGGGCGACTCGCGCACGTCGCTGTGCAGCATCTCCTCGAAGGCGCGCCGCACCGCGCGCTCGTGCGCGGAGAACCGCCGCTCGAGCGCCGCCAGCTCCAACTCCCGCTCCGCGATCGAGGGTCCGCGGTGGAACAGGTCCACCAACGCGTCGAGCAGCTCCCGAGGGAGCTCGGCATGCGAGTCACGGCTGGGACGCGAGTCGGTCATCGAGCCTCCTCACCAGCAGGAGGATAGCGATGCGATCCGGGGGATCCAGGCGGCCCCGCGTCCCGCTCACGGCTGCGGCGACGTCGGCTCACGGTTCGGTAGAGCGTCGTGAGGCAGAGGTCGCCAAACCGCACGGCGGCGCCCCAGGGATCGTGCAGCCTTCGCCTCGGGTACGGCAACGACGGAGCCGGGCAGGTGGCAGGAGCGGCCGCATCGGCGACCGTTCGCGCGGCTCGCGGCGCGCGAGGACTCGTGCGGACCCGTGCGGATCAAGCCCGATCGACTGAGCGGCACGGGGAGCGCGACATCAGGGCGTGCGCGGGCCCGGGCGCTGGGCACTCGCGGTGGGATGGCCGTTGGCGCTACCGCGGAGCGTGCCGGCGGTCGCGGATCACCGCCGCATCGCGCAGGTATTCGATGCCGCCGAGATCGAGGGCAGCGAGCGATGGTGCGTGATGGCGTTCATGCAGTCGGTGCCCGATCGGCACCTATTGTCGACAAGGTCGTTCATCGAGCCGGACTCCCGTCGGGGATCGCGCAGTCGCCATGCTGCTGGCGTGGCAATGGCCGATCTGTGGGATTCGAGCTGCGCACGCCTCCAAAGGCGCGGGGTCGAAGGCGAACGACAGCAGGTGAACACGCCGGGGAGCCCCGATGAGCCCGCGTCCTGTTCCCCGGACCCACCATTCCTCGTCTTTCGTGGCAACCCGCCACGCGATTTCCAGCCTCGTCGCACGCCCCGCGTGGCTGCGCCTCACGCGGGGCGGTGGAAAGCCGGTGGAGAGGTGGTGAAGAGTCACTCCGTGAAGACCCTGGCGCAAGCTGCCAGTGGCCAGTTCATCACGATCCGGTATCCGTTCCATCCGCTGGCGGGGCAGTCGTTGCCCGTCCTCCGATTCCGCGAAGGACCGCCCGCGGCCTACCTCGTCGAACTGCCCGCACGTCGCATGGCGGTGCCCGCGTGGATGGTCAGCGCGGACGTTGCTCGCTTTCGACTCATCGAGTCGCCTCGCGTCGACGTATGGGCCTTGCTCGAGGTGAGATGGCTCCTCATCGACGCGAACCGGAGCCAGCCCGGCAATCTCGCCGCGTCAGCGACGAGCGCGCCCTCCGAAGATGGCGCCCATGGTCGACGCGACGCCCTGGCTGTTTCCTCCGGAGCCCCAGGAGACCCACGAGGAGGAGCAGCTCGAGTTCCCTCCTCAGTGGCGAGACGAGATCCTCCATGCGATCGCATCCCTTCTTCGCAGAGCACTGCGGCACGACGAGGACGATTCGGAGGCCGGCGATGACCGTTGAGTGCCCCGGCGCCCATCCGCGACGAACACCGCGCCCGCAAGGCTGTCGTCTACGTCCGGCAATCGTCGCCTTCCCAGGTCAGGATCTCTGGCGAGAGCGCCAGGCTGCAGCGCGATCTTCAGCAACGGGCGATCGCCATAGGCTGGTCGCAGCCGCTCGTGATCGACGAAGACCTCGGCGTCTCTGCAGCTGGCTACGCCGAGCGGCCCGGATTCCAACGACTGCTGTCCATGGTCGCCATGCGTGAGGTCGGCATCGTGCTGTGCATTGACGCTTCGCGGCTCTCGCGCAACTCGAAGGACTGGGCGCACCTCTTCGAATTGTGCGCCTACTTCGGCACGCTCATCGCCGATCTCGATCAGGTCTACGACCTCACTGCGCCCAACGATCGGTTGGTCATGGGCATCAAGGGCACCATGTCGGAGCTGGAGTTGACCATCCTGCGGCGGCGACTGCAGGGAGGCCTGGAATCGAAGGCCGCGCGCGGGGAACTCCGCATCAACTTGCCCGCTGGCTACGTCTACGACGGCGACGACATCGTCATGGACCCGGATCAGCGTGTGCAGGCCGCTATCCGACTCATGTTCGATCAGTTCGACCGCAGCAGCAGCATTCGCCAGTTGGCCATGTGGTACCGAGATCAGGATATCGCCTTCCCTGTCAAGCCCATGCGTCGCTCGGCGTCCACCCAATGGAAGATCCCGACCTCGAAAACGCTGCGCAAGCTGCTCAAGCATCCGATCTATGCAGGTTGCTACGTCTACGGACGGCGGGCCACGGTGGTGGACTTCGTCGACGGGCGGCTCGTCAAGCGCGAGACCGAGCCCCGCCCGGTCGACCAGAGCAAGGTCTGTCTTCACGATCATCATGCCGCCTACATCACATGGGACCGACTGCTGGCGAACCTGCGGAAGATCGGCAAGAATCATGTCCGGTGGGCCATGCAGCAAAGTCCCGGGGTCGCACGTGAAGGTCTGGCGCTTCTCTCCGGACTGCTCCGGTGTGGGCAGTGCGGCGGGAAGATCTACGTCGGCTACAAGCCGCGGAACGCGATCTACTTCTGCGATGGCGGCCACGAGAAGGGCAGCAAACGATGCCTCGCCTTCGGGTCGCAGCGGATCGATCAGCGAGTTGTGGAGGAACTCTGTCGGGCGGTCGAACCACTCGCGGTCGAGGCAGCGTTGCTCGCTGCCCGCGATGTGGAGCAGCAGCTCGCGGAGCGCGGTCGCCACGCGGAGCTGGAGCTCGAGGCGGCACGCTACGCGGCAGATCGTGCTTTTGCTCAGTATGACCAGTGTGACCCGCAGAACCGCCTGGTTGCCGATACGTTGGAGCGGCGATGGAACGAGCGGCTGGCGGAGGTGCGGCGAGCCGAGGAGCGGCTCGAAACCTGTCGCGCCGAAGTCTCGAAGCTGTCCATGGATCAGGAGCGCCAACTCCGTGAACTCGCCAGCGACTTCCCGACCCTGTGGAAGCACCCTGCAGCGGACGCCAGACTGCGCAAGAACGTCCTGCGCGCGGCGATCCGCGAAGTGCTCGTGAGATCGTCGGGCGACGGTCAGGAACCCGAGGTTACTGTGCACTGGCAGGGTGGTGCCCACACCCGTTTCACGGTGCAGAGACGAACGCGCGGCAGCTCGGGCCAGTCCAACTCGTCGTTGGAAGCGCTGGTTCGCACGCTCGCGGAGACACTATCTGATGCCGAGATGGCACGCGTCCTGAACATGCGGCGGACCACCACTCCGGGAGGTCTACGCTGGACACGTGACCGAGTGCGCGACTATCGTCGCCTGCATCACATACGATTGGAGCCGGGACGCACCGAGGGCGTGCTCACCATGAGTCAGGCAATGCGATACCTGGGTGTCGGGCATAGCGGCATCGTCACGTTGGCAGAACGCGGGATCATCGACCGAAATCAGGCGAGCCGGTTCGCGCCGTGGCGCGTGAGCCGTGCACAGCTTGAATCCGAGCGCGTCCAGCGTGTCTTGGGGATCCTCAAGGCGACCGGTCGATTGCCTAGAGGGGGATGGCCGGAGAATCAGCGCGGGCTCTTCGACGCAGATACACGACTTACGTCCGAAAACGAGAGTGGAGCATCATGACCTACGGTCTGATGAGCCTGGCGGCGCGGCAGCCCAGGTAGCCGCTGCGGTAGCCGGGCGAGCCCCCGTTGCGGGCGGCCGACCGCGCGAGGCGCGGGTCGTAGCCGACGGCGCCGCCGCGGAGCACGCGGGAGCCGATCGCGCGGGAGCCGGAGACAGGTGATGTACTCAGCCCGTCGTCAGGGCGCTTGGGAACCGTGTAGCCATCAAACCAGTCCTGGCACCACTCCGAGACGTTCCCGTGCGCCTGGAACAGACCCCGGAGGTTCGCTCGCAGTCCGTCGACGGCGATCAGCCCGCGGCTCAGGTTCTCGGCCCGTGCGAGGGACGATGCCTCCGCGCCCGTCCACCACGGCGTCGTCGTCCCGGCGCGACAGCCGTACTCCCACTGTGCCTCCGTCGGCAGCGTCAGCCCCTCGCGACCGAGCAGGCGCATGCACCAGTCCCATGTGATGCCCTCGGCGGGATGCGTGGGTTCATCGCCATCGAAGAACGGGGCCGCGGGCAGGTCGCCGAACACCAGACGATGCCACTGGCCCTTGGTCAGCTCGTGGCGGGCCAGCAGGAACGGCGCCAGCGTGACCGCGTGCACCGGCTGCTCCTCGTCCTCCACATCCGGATCGTAGTTCTCTTCGTTCTCGTTCTTACGCTGCGCACCCATCGAGAACGTCCCACCCGGAATCAGCACGAACACGATCCCGGTGCCCGCCTCGACCTGGATGCGCCCCTCGGCGTCGTGCCGCGGCACGACGATCGACGCCGGCTCGCTCACCCCATCCCAGGCCGACCGCAGGTGGTAGAACTCCCACAGGTGCGTCACCGGGTTCTCGCCGATCGGCCACAGTCCGGTCTGCGGCTTCAGGTCGGGGATCGGCTGCTCCGCGTAGCGGGGACTCCGGGCGACGTCCCGGGTCGCCCGGTTCCAATCGCTCAGGTAGTCCGCGTTCCGCGACAATGCGTCGAGGTAGCGCACCCAGCGCAGATCGACGTCGCGCAGCCGCGCGTAGGCGGGTGAGCCGTCGATACCCGACGCGTGCGCCGCCACCCGGCTCAGCGTCTCGTACAGGAACTCGTCGTGCTCGGCCGCGAACGCCCGGGTGCCATCGGGCTGCTTCGGAGCCCGCGCGCGGAGCTGCTCCAGCGTCCGGTCGATGTCCGGTAGCAGCTTCGTGAGCCGTTCCAGGTCCTTCGGGCAGCGCTCGTAGTCCGCGAGATGCTCGGGCCAGGCCGGCGGCGGGTCCGCCAGCATCTTCTGCAACCGCTCCAGGAGCACCGCCGCCGTCAGTTGGTTGAACTCCTCGGTCCGTAGCTGGTACCTCTCCGCGCTCGTGGTGGCCTGCTGCTCCGCGTTGCGGGCCAGCTCCGTCTGCGCCTCCGCATCGCGGGCGTAGCCGACCGCGATGAGAGCCCCGAGCACCGCGGTCAGCACGACCGCCGCGGCCCCGAGCACCTGCACGCGATGTCGGCGCAGCGCCTTCTTCAGCCGGTAGGCCGGGCTCGGCGGCCCGGCGAGCACCGGCTCGTGGTCGAGGTGGCGCTGCAGGTCGACCGCCAGCGCGTTGGCCGAGTCGTAGCGGCGCTCCGGCTCCTTCGCCATCGCGCGCATCGCGATCCAGTCGAGGTCGCCCTTCAGCGCGCGCGACAGCGCCGCCAGCGAGCTGCGCCGCTTCTGCGCGCACTCGGTCGCCGCATCCCGGCGCGACGGCAGCTTCGTGCTCGGCTTCGGCGGGTCCTTCTCGCGGATCCAGCGTAGCGCCTCCAGGGCACCGGCCCGGCGCAGCTCCTGCGTGCTGAACGGCAGCTCGGCGGTCAGCAGCTCGTACAGCATCACGCCGAGCGAGTAGACGTCGGCGCGGATGTCCACGACCTCGCCGTCGCCGGCGGCCTGCTCGGGCGCCATGTACTCGGGCGTGCCGAGGATGCGGTCCTGCTCGGTGTAGACGGTCGCCTCGAGGAAGTCCTGGTTGGTGGCCTTGGCGAGGCCGAAGTCGAGGATCTTCGGCAGGTGCTCGTCGCCGTCGCGCGCCACCAGCACGTTGCCGGGCTTCAGGTCGCGGTGGATCACGCCGCGCTGGTGCGCGTGCTGGACGCCGGCGCAGACCTGCTGGAACAGCTTCAGGCGCTCGGGGATCGTCAGCCGGTGCTTGTCGCAGTAGGCGGTGATCGGCAGCCCCTGCACGAGCTCCATCACGAAGTACGGCTCGCCCCGCTCGGTCTCGCCCGCGTCGAACACCTTGGCGATGCAGCGGTGGTCCATCGCCGCCAGCGCCCGCCGCTCCAGCGCGAAGCGCGCCAGCACCTCGCGCGTCGCCATGCCGCGCTTGACGACCTTCAGCGCGACGCGCCGCCTGACCGGCGACTTCTGCTCGGCCACGTAGACCACGCCCATGCCGCCGGTGCCGAGCTGCTCGAGGACCCGGTAGGGCCCAACCTGCTCGGGCAGCCCCGCGTCGTCGTCGCGCGCCTCCCGCACACCACCCTGCAGCATCCCCTCGAACGCCCGCCGCACCGCGCGCTCGCGCCCCGGGAACCGCCGCTCGATCGCCGCCAGCTCCAGCTCCCGCTCCGCGATCGACAGCTCGCGGTCGACCAGGTCGACCAACGCCCCGAACAGCTCCGTGGGGAGCTCCGGATACGAGTCACGGCTGCGGCGGGGATCGGTCATGGGGCCTTCTCACCGCGCAGAGGTATAGCGCCCCGGCCCTGCCGAGTCAGCTTGCCCGACCGCCTGGCCCACGACATGAGTCGCAGCGGCCGCGGGGCCCCCTTCTGCGGAGTCACTCGTCGACGACCCGCGCGGCGCGGCAGCCCAGGAAGCTGCTGCGGTCGCCGGGTGGAAGCCGTCGCGGAACGACGACCGCGCATCGCGGGCGTCGCTGACGAGGCCGCCGCCGCGGACCACGCGGTCGGCGGAGCCCGGCGATGTGCTCAGGCCGTCGGCAGGGCGCTTCGGGATCGCATGGTCGTCGAGCCAGTCGCGGCACCACTCCCAGACGTTGCCGTGCACGTGGAACAGACCCCAGGGATTGGCGCGAAGTGCGTCGACCGCGAACGGGGAGTCGCCGAGGTTCGCGGCTCCGGCGAGCGACGGCGCCTCCGCACCCGTCCACCACGGCGTCGTGGTCCCGGCGCGACAGGCGTACTCCCACTGCGCCTCGGTCGGCAACGTCAGGCCCTCGCGACCCAGCAGGCGCATGCTGTGGTCCCAGGAGATCCCCTCCGCGGGATGCGTCGGCTCATCACCCGTGTAGAAGGGAGCTGCGGGCAGGTCGCCGAACACCAGCCGCCGCCACTGGCCCTTGGTCAGCTCGTGGCGTGCCAGCAGGAACGGCGCCAGCGTGATCCGGTGCACCGGCTGCTCGTCACGCTGGGCATTCGGGTCGTAGCCGCGCTCGGCCTCGGCGTCGGCCTGCGCTCCCATCCAGATCGTGCCGCCGGGGATCAGGGCGAACACGATCCCGGTATTCGCCGCGACCGTGATGCGCCCCTCGGCGTCGTGCCGTGGCAGGACGATCGACGCCGGCTCGCTCATATCGTCCCAGGCCGAACGCAGGTGATAGAACTCCCACAGGTGCGTGACCGGGTTGGCGCCGATCGGCCACAGCCCCGTCTGCGGCTTCAGGTCCGGGATCGGGTGCTCCGCGTAGTGGGGACTCCGAGCGATGTCCTGCGCGGCACGGCTCCATTCGCGCAGATAGTCAGCGTCCTCCGACAGCGCGTCGAGGTAGCGCACCCAGCGCAGATCGACGTCGCGCAGTCGCGCGAATGCGGGTGATTTGGCGATGCGCGGCGCCTGCCCGGCCACCCGGCTGAGCGTCTCGTAGAGGAACTGGTCGTGCTCGGCCGCGAACGCCCGGGTGCCATCCGGCTGCTTCGGAGAGCGCGCGCGGAGCTGCTCGAGCGTCCGGTCGATGTCCGGCAGCAGCCTGGTCAGCCGGGCCAGGTCGTGCGGGCAGCGCTCGTAGTCCGCGAGGTGCTCCGGCAATGCCGGCGGTGGGTCCGACAGCATCTTCTGCACCCGCTCCAGCAGCACCGCCGCGGACAGTTGGTTGAACTCCTCCGTCCGCGCCTCCGCATCGCGGGCGTAGCCGACCGCGACGACGGCACCGAGCACCGCGGTCAACACGACCGCCGCGGCCCCGAGCACCTGCACGCGGTAGCGGCGCAGCGCCTTCTTCAGTCGGTAGGCGGGGCTCGGTGGCCCGGCGAGCACCGGCTCGTGGTCGAGGTGGCGCTGCAGGTCGACCGCCAGCGCGTTCGCCGAGTCGTAGCGGCGTTCGGGCTCCTTCGCCATCGCGCGCATCGCGATCCAGTCGAGGTCGCCCTTCAGCGCGCGCGACAGCGCCGCCAGTGAGCTGCGCCGCTTCTGCGCGCAGTCGGTCGCCGCATCCGGCTGCGACAGCAGCTTCGTGCTCGGCTTCGGCGGGTCCTTCTCGCGGATCCAGCGCAATGCCTCGAGGGCACCCGCCCGGCGCAGCTCCTGCGTGCTGAACGGCAGCTCGGCGGTCAGCAGCTCGTACAGCATCACGCCGAGCGAGTAGACGTCGGCGCGGAGGTCGACGACCTCGCCGTCGCCCGCCGCCTGCTCGGGCGCCATGTATTCGGGGGTGCCGAGGATACGGTCCTGCTCGGTGTAGACGGTCGCCTCGAGGAAGTCCTGGTTGGTGGCCTTGGCGAGGCCGAAGTCGAGGATCTTCGGCAGGTGCTCGTCGCCGTCGCGCGCGACCAGCACGTTGCCGGGCTTCAGGTCGCGGTGGATGACGCCGCGCTGGTGTGCATGCTGCACGCCGGCGCAGACCTGCTGGAACAGCTTCAGGCGCTCGGGGATCGTCAGCCGGTGCTTGTCGCAGTAGGTGGTGATCGGCAGCCCCTGCACCAGCTCCATCACGAAGTACGGCTCGCCGCGCTCGGTCTCGCCGGCGTCGAACACCTTGGCGATGCAGCGGTGGTCCATCGCCGCCAGCGCGCGCCGCTCCAGTGCGAAGCGCGCCAGCACCTCGCGCGTCGCCATGCCGCGCTTGACGACCTTGAGCGCGACCCGCCGCCGCACCGGCGACCTCTGCTCGGCGACGTAGACGACCCCCATGCCGCCCGCGCCGAGCTGCTCGAGGATGCGGTAGGGTCCGACCTGCTCGGGCAGCCCGGTATCGTCGTCGCGCGCCTCGCGCACCGCGCCCTGGAGCATCCCCTCGAACGCCCGCCGTACCGCGCGATCGTGGCCCGGGAACCGCCGCTCGATCGCCGCCAGCTCCAGCTCCCGCTCCGCGATCGGGAGCCCGCGGTTCCGCAGGTCGGCCAGCGCGCCGATCAGCTCTGCGGGGAGCTCGGGATGCGAGTCACGGCTGCGGCGGGAATCGGTCATCGGGCCTTCTCGGCGCGCAGTGTATAGCGCAACGGTGGAGCCGAGTCAGCCGGCGTGGTGGCCGCGTGCACCGCGATTGCTCCAGCGGGCCTGTCGGGTCCCCGACGCGCGGAGCGGCGCGGATTGCATCGCGAACAGGTGGACGTTCACTCCGCGATCAGTCGGGCGGCACGGCAGCCGAGGTGGCCGTGGCGGTAGCCGGGAGCGACGGCACTGCGGGAAGCCGATCGCGCGAGCAGGGCGCCGCTATCGAAGCCGCCGCCGCGGACCACGCGGTAGCCGGAGCCGAGCGAGGTGCTCAGGCCGTCGTCGGGGTGCTTGGCAACCGTGTATGCGACGAACCAGTCCCGACACCACTCCTGGACGTTTCCGTGTGCCTGGAGCAGCCCCCAGGGATTCGCTCGGATGCCGTCGACGGCGATCAGCGGACCGCTGAGGTTCTCGACACCGCCGAGTGACGATGCGTCGTCGCCCGTCCACCACCGAGTGGTCGTCCCCGCACGGCAGCCGTACTCCCACTGGGCCTCGGTCGGCAACGTCAGCCCCTCGCGGCCGAGAAGATGCATGCACATGTCCCAGCTGAGTCCATACGCGGGCTCGGTCGGTTCGTCGCCCCAGAACAGCGGGTTCTCCGGCAGGTCGCCGAACACCAACCGCTGCCACTGCCCTTTGGTGAGCTCGTGACGCGCCAGCAAGAAGGGCGCGAGCGTGACCTCGTGCACCGGCTGCTCGTCTACGCGTGCACCGGGATCGTAGTTCGGATCGCTCGGGCCGGTGTTCTGAGCCCCCATCCAGAACGTCCCACCCGGGATCAACACGAACACGATCCCCGTGCCGGCGTCCACGTCGATGTTCCCTGCGGCGTCGTGGCGCGGCACCACGATCGAGGCCGGCTCGCTCGCGCCGTCCCACGCCGACCGCAGGTGGTAGAACTCCCAGAGGTGTGTGACCGGGTTCTCACCGATCGGCCAGAGGCCTGTCTGCGGCGCGATCTCGCGGATCGACGGCGCAGAATAGTGAGGATTGCGCCCGATCTCGTTGGCTGCGTGACGCCATTCGGCCAGATAGTCCGCGTCGTTCGACAGACCGCAGAGGTATGGGAGCCAGCGAAGGTCGACACGCCGCAAGCGTTCGAGTGCGGCAGATTTCTGTATATCGGTCGTCTGCGCGGCCACGCGGCTCAGTATTTCGTACAAGAACTTGTCCTGCTCGGCGGGGAACGCCCGCGTGCCATCCGGCCGTCTGGGGGAGCGGGCGCGGATCTGTGCCAATGTCTGGTCGATGCCGGCGGACAGGTGCGTCAGACGATCAACGTCGTCCGGGCAGCGCGCGTACTCCTGGACGTACTCCGGCCAGGCCGGCGGGGGATCCGCGAGCATCTTCTGGACTCGTTCCAGCACCACGGCTGCCGACAGCTGTTCGAACTCGTCGTTCCGGCGTGCGAAGCGCGCCGCGATGCTCTTGGCCTCTTCCGCATTCCGCTCCGCCTCGAGTGCGTTCGCCGTGGCCTGCTTCTCGGCCGACCGTGCGAGAGTGGCCTGGTGCTCCGCATCGCGAGCGAATCGGACCGCGACCAACGCACCGAGCACAGCGGTAACCACCACGGCCATGGCACCCATCACCTGCACGCGGTAGCGGCGCACGAGCTTCTTCAGTCGGTAGACCGGACTCGGTGGTCCGGCGAGCACCGGCTCGTGGTCGAGGTGGCGCTGCAGGTCGACCGCCAGCGCGTTGGCCGAGTCGTAGCGGCGCTCGGGCTCCTTCGCCATCGCGCGCATCGCGATCCAGTCCAGGTCGCCCTTCAACGCGCGCGACAGCGCCGCCAGCGAGCTGCGTCGTCGTTGCGCACACTCGGTCGCCGCATCCCGGCGCGACAGCAGCTTCGTGCTCGGCTTCGGCGGGTCCTTCTCGCGGATCCAGCGCAATGCCTCGAGGGCACCGGCCCGGCGCAGCTCCTGCGTGCTGAACGGCAGCTCGTCGGTCAGCAGCTCGTACAGCATCACGCCGAGCGAGTAGACGTCGGCGCGGGTGTCGACGACCTCGCCGTCGCCGGCGGCCTGCTCCGGTGCCATGTATTCGGGCGTGCCGAGGATCCGGTCCTGCTCGGTGAAGACGGTCGCCTCGAGAAGGTCCTGGTTGGTCGCCTTGGCGAGGCCGAAGTCGAGAATCTTCGGCAGGTGTTCCTCACCGTCGCGCGAGACCAGCACGTTGCCGGGCTTCAGGTCACGGTGGATGACGCCGCGCTGGTGGGCGTGCTGCACGCCGGCGCAGACCTGCTGGAACAGCTTCAGGCGCTCGGGGATCGTCAGCCGGTGCTTGTCGCAGTAGGTGGTGATCGGCAGCCCCTGCACCAGCTCCATCACGAAGTACGGCTCGCCGCGCTCGGTCTCGCCGGCGTCGAACACCTTGGCGATGCAGCGGTGATCCATCGCCGCCAGCGCGCGCCGCTCCAGCGCGAAGCGGGCGAGCACCTCGCGTGTTGCCATGCCTCGCTGCACGACCTTCAGTGCGACGCGCCGCCGCACCGGAGACTTCTGTTCTGCCGCGTAGACGACGCCCATGCCTCCTTCGCCGAGCCGCGCGAGGACCCGGTAGGGCCCGATCTGCTCGGGTATTGCGGACCGGTCGTGGCTCGTTTCGCGCACCGCGCTGCGCAGCATCTCATCGAAGGCCCGGCGCACCGCGCGCTCGTGCGCGGAGAACCTGCGCTCGAGTGCCGCCAGCTCCAGCTCGCGCTCGGCGATCGACGGACCGCGGTTGAACAGGTCCGTCAACGCGTCGAGCAGCTCGCGGGGGAGCGCCGCGTACGAGTCTCGGCTGGGACGCGGGTCGGTCATCGAGCCTCCTCACCACCGAGAGGTGTAGCAGCCCGAACCGGGGTCCGCATCCCGCCCACAGGGGAATCTGGATCCCGACCGGGCGGCTCTCGGAGGACCGACCCGCCCGACTTGCGAATTCGTGTGCTGCCGAGCCCCTCGCTCGCCGGCGACAGGGGCGGCCCTCACCGCTCCGGTGCCCGCAGCCGCGCGAGCTGCAGCCGTGCGACGCCGAACGCGAGCGCCGACAGCAGCAGCAGCACTCCCCACAGCACGGCGACGACGACGGTCGTGGCGCTGGCGAGCGACAGTGTGGCGAACGGGCCCTCGCCGGCCTGCCAGTCGGCGAGCGCGCGCCAGGCCCAGATGCCCGGCAGCGCCGTGAGCTGCAACGAGAGCAGCAGGATCGCGACGCCGAGCAGCACGGCGAGGTGATTGCGGTCCTCGGCGGGGCGCATCAGCGGGGGGATCGTGCCGACGAAGCCGGTGAGCGCGGTCGTCCAGGCGATTCCCGCCGGGACGATCCAGAGGAACAGTCCGATCTGCGCGGGCCCGGCGCCGAGCTCGGTCGCGCCGATCAGCACCGCGACGAGCGCCGGCCACGCCTGCAGCAATGCAGCTGCGCGGAGCTTGCCGAGCAGCAAGGCACCGGTGCGTACCGGCGCGCTCATGTAGAGCGGCCATTGGCGACCGTCGACGACGACGAGCCGCACCATGCAGCCGGGCGCGACCGTCAATTGCGCGAACAACCACAGGCCGAGCATCATGAAGACCGGCCGCATGCCGTTCGGCAGCTCGCGAGCGTCGTCGAGGTGATCGCCGACGAAGCGGCTCGCGCCGAGCACGACGACGATCAGCGTCGAGAACAGGATGCCGAGCAATTGACCGGGTTGGTGCAGGAGCTGGGCGAGCTCCTTGCGGAACACCGCGGCCTGCGCGCTGGTCGGCCACGGCCGGTTGCGGCGGCGGCGCCCGAGCGACTCGGGGGCCTCGCCGGCGATCTCCCAGGCCAGCCGATGGAGCGGGCCGAGCAGCGCCAGCACGACGGCGGCGAGCAGCGGCGTCGCGGCGGCGAGCAGCGCGGTCGTCGCGCTGACGCCGCCGAGCGCGTCCTCGGCCAGCAGCCGGGCCGGCGCCTCGATCAGCCACGGGAACACGGCGCGCCCGCGGATCGCGAACACGACCGCCATCGCGGCGTCGCGTTGCGCGAGACCACCGACGATCAGGATCGCCGAGAACGCGAGCGAGCCGACCGTGGTGATGCCGGCCATCACGAGGCGCGCGCGGCGGCCGAACAGGTAGCGCTGGACGAGGATCTGCACCGCGAACACGAACGCGACCGTTGGCAGCGTCAGGCACAGCGCTGCCGCGGCGAGCGCCGGCAGCCCGAAGCGGAGGCCGAGCGCACCGCCGAGCGACGACAATGCAGGGGTCGTCAATGCCGTGCACCAGACGGCGACGATCGTCGCGAAGCGCAGCCACAGCGCGAGCGTGATCGCGCGGGACGACAGCGGCGCCGTCCACCACAAGCCGAGCGTGGGCGCCTCGAAGAGCTGGCGCGCGCCGCCGCCGAACGAGAACCACAGCGTCATCACGAGCGCCGGCATCAGCAGCGTGCCGGCGGCCGCGCGCGCGCGGTCGGCGTCGAGGCCGTGCCGCAGCTCGGCGACCTCGGGCGTCATCGCCAAGACCTGCCCGAACAGCCAGCTCACGGCCAGCAGGAAGCCGAGCGAGACGAGCGTCGCGGTCGCGCTGCGCCGGCCCTCGCGCCGGCCGACGACATTGACGAGCGCGCGGAGGTCAGCGGCCAGCAGCCTGAGCATCCCCGCCCTCCGACTCGTCGATCAGCCCGAGCAGGATCCGCTCCAGCGACTCGTCGTCGCCGCCGCCGCGCCGCGCGCGCAGCTCGGCCATCGTGCCCTCGGCGCGCAGCCGGCCGTGCGCGATCACGCCGATACGGTCGCTGAGCTCCTCGGCGACCTCGAGCACGTGCGTGCTGAGCAGCACCGTCGCGCCGTCGTCGCGGCAGGCGAGCAGCAGGTCCTTCAGCACCCGCACGCTCTTCGGGTCGAGGCCGGTGGTCGGCTCGTCGAGCAGCAGGATGCGCGGCCGCGTCGCGAGCACCGCCGCGAGGTGGATCTTCTTGCGCATGCCCTGCGAGTAGCCCTTGCACAGGTCGTGTGCGCGGTCGGCGAGGTCGAGCCGGCGCAGCAGGCGCTCGGCGTCGGCGTCGCGCTGCTCGCGCGGCGTGTCGAACAGCGCGGCGACCAGATCGACGTGTTGTCGGCCGGTCAGGAAGTCGTGCAGCGGCGGCGTGTCGGGCACGAAGCCGATCAGCCGGCGCAGCGCGCGCTCGTCGCTCTGCCAGGTGCGGCCGGCGAGCCGGATCGTGCCGGCGGTCGGGCGCAGCAGGCCGGCGAGCATCCGCAGCGTCGTCGTCTTGCCGGCGCCGTTCGGGCCCAGGAACCCGTAGATCTCGCCCGGCTCGATCCGCAGGTCGAGACCGAGGACCGCGTCGTTGCGGCCGAAGCGCCGCGTGAGTGCCTGCGTCTCGATCATCGAAGAGGGCGGGACAGGATAGCAGCCGCCCGCTCCGGAAACCGCTTGGCGTCCGGGCGGCTGCGGCCGAGCATCGCGGCCGTGTTCGACTGGCTGAAACGGCGGCGGCGCGCGCGCGCGCTCGCGGCGGGGCGCGCGCAGCGCGACGCCTGGGAGGCGGTCGCCGCGGATCTGCCGGTGCTCGACGGGGTGCGCGGCGAGGACCGCGACCGCCTCGTCGACATCGCGATCCTGATCGCTGCCGAGAAGCCGTTCGAGGGCTGCGGCGGGCTCGTCGTCGACGACGTCATGCGGCGCACGATCGCGCTGCAGGCGGCGCTGCTCGTGCTGCACCTCGGCGGCATCGACGCGTTCGCCGGCCTGAAGCGGGTGCTGCTCTACCCGGAGGGCTTCACGACCCACCACCGCTTCGAGGACGAGCACGGCATCGTGACCGAGGGCCCCGAGGAGATGGAGGGCGAGGCCTGGCACGAGGGCCAGGTCGTGTTGAACTGGGACGACGTGTCGGAGGACGGCGCGGTGTGCGACGGCCGCAATCTCGTATTGCACGAGTGCGCGCACATCCTCGACATGGCGAGCGGCGACGACAATGGCGTGCCGCCGCTGCCGCCCGGCCACGATCGCGCGGCCTGGGAGCGCGACTTCGCGGCGGCGCGCGCCGACCTCGCGCGCCGCGAGGCGCGCGGCCAGGAGCCACCGATCGACCCGTACGCGGCCGAGAACGAGGCCGAGGGCTTCGCGGTGTTCACCGAGGCGTTCTTCGAGACGCCGGCGCTGCTGCGCAGGCACTACCCCGCCGTGTTCGCGCACCTGCAGGCGTTCTACCGCCGCCGCGCGCCCGGAGCGACCGACCCCGTGTGACCGGCGGTGACGGGGGCCGCGACGGCCTGGAGTTATACGCAGAGTCCCGCTACTCTGCGTATAACGATGCCCGACCGCCTCCCCGAGGACGCGCAGACGCTCCACGCCGAGCTGCTCGCCCTGCTGCTCGCGCGCGAGAGCGAGCGAGACTGGTCCCACCTCGCCGGCACCTTCACCGTCAAGACGGTGAAGGGTCTCGACTACGTCTACTTCCAGTACTCGGATCCAGGCGGGCGGAAGCGCCAGTTCTCGGTGGGGCCGCGCGGCGAGGCGATCGACGCGATCGTCGCACGCTACAAGCGCGGGCGGGCCCGACAGGCGGGCGACCTCGAGGAGGTGGCCCGGCTGGCGGCCTTGCTCCGCGCGGCCGACGTCGCGATGACGCCGCACGCCCCCGCGCGGGTCCTACGCGGTCTCGCCGACGCCGGGCTGTTCGCCTGCGGAGCCGTGCTCGTCGGCTCCCATGGCTTCCTGGTGCTGGGCAACCTGCTCGGTGTGCGATGGCCGGGGGCTGCGTGGCGGACGCAGGACATCGACATCGCGGCTCATCTGTCGGTCGCCGTGCCGGGTGCACAGGCCGACGTGCCGAAGGCTCTCGAGTCCCTGCAGATGGGCTTCGTGCCGATCCCGCAGCTCGACGCGACCCAGCCGTCGACGTCGTTTCGCGTGCGCGGCAAGACGCTCCGCGTCGACCTGATCACTCCGGGCGGCGAGCGCGACGTGAGGCCGGTGTTCCTGCCCCGTTTCCAGGCGGCCGCGGCGCCGATCAAGTACCTGTCGCTGGTCATGCACGAGGCGCAGCCGGCATTGGTCGTGGACGGCAGGACCGCCTCGCTCGTCGTGGTGCCGTCGCCTGCCCGGTTCGCGCTGTTCGTGCTATTCGTCAGCCAGACCCGTTCGGTCGTTCAACAGACCAAGGGCGGCAAGGACCTGCACCAGGCCGCATTGCTGCTCGAGGTCCTCGCCGAGGATCGGCCCGACGATCTCGAAGCCGCCGCGCGGGCGTTCGCCGCGTCCGGACCCGCGGTGACGCGCAAGGTCCGCAGGGGGCTGGACCGCGTGCGCGCGCGCTGGCCCGAGACGGCGCAGGCGGCCGAGCTGGTGGAGCCACTGCTCGGGGACGGCGATGCGTAGGCGGGCGCCCCGTCGCGGGTCCCGCGTCACGCGTCGAACGAGGCGACGACCGGCGCGTGGTCGGACGGCGATTTACCGGCGCGGGCGTCACGGTCGACGGTCACCGCGCGCAATGCGTCGAGCGCCGGGCGCGTGACGAGCACGTGGTCGATGCGCAGGCCCTGGTCCTTGGGGAACGCGCCGCCGCGCATGTCCCACCAGGTGTAGATGCCGGGCGAATCGTCGAGGTGGCGTAGCGCGTCGACGAGGCCGAAGTCCATGACGGCGGCGAGGGCGTCGCGCTCGGGGGTCGAGCACAGGATCCGCTCGCGCCACAGCTCGGGGTCGTAGACGTCGCGGTCGTCGAACGTGATGTTGAAGTCGCCGGTGACGACGAGCTTGCCGGCCGGGTCGTAGCGGTCGTCGAGGAACCGCCGCAGGCGGCGGAGCCAGTCGAGCTTGAACGCGTACTTGTCGCTGCCGACCTCGGCGCCGTTCGGCACGTAGAGGTTCAGGATCTGCCAGTCACCGAGCTGGCAGCCGATGACGCGGCGCTGCGCGTCGTCGGCGTCGTCGGGGAAGCCGCGCACGACCGCCTCCATGCGGTGGCGCGACAGCAGCGCGACGCCGTTGTAGGTCTTCTGTCCGAACACCTCGACGTCGTAGCCCTGGTCCTCGAGATACTCGCGCGGGAACTGCTCGTCGACGACCTTGGTCTCCTGCAGGCACACGAGGTCGGGCGCGTGCTCCTCGAGCCAGGGCACGAGCCGCGGCAGCCGGGCGCGCACCGAGTTCACGTTCCACGTGGCGATCCGCATGGCCGGATCATCGCGCTCGCTGGCGTCGGGGCAACGCCGGGCCTACGCTGCGGCCGATGTCGCGCCTCTCCTGCTCCCGTTCGGCCGGCGCCCGCGCGCTGCTGCTCGCCGGCCTGGCCTTCTCGATGACCGGCTGCTCGTCGATGCCCGCAAGCGACCCCGACCCGGTGACCGCCGACCTGGTGGGGCTCGCGAAGGAGCTGGCGAAGCGCGACGTCGTGTTCCTCGGCGAATTCCACGACAACGACCTCGCGCACCTGCAGCACCAGCAGATCCTGCGGCTGCTCTACGCGGAGCGGCCGGGACTCGTGCTGTCGATGGAGATGTTCGAGCGCGACGTGCAATCGGTGCTCGACGACTACCTGCACGGGCAGATCGACGAGGCCGAGTTCCTCGCTGACGCGCGGCCCTGGGGCAACTACGCCGAGCACTACCGGCCGATGGTCGAGTTCTGCAAGGCGCACGGCATCCCGGTGATCGCCGCGAACCTGCCGCGCGAGGTCGCCAAGAAGGTCAGCCGCGAGGGCGTCGCGTCGCTCGCCGCCTCCGAGTGGGGGCCGCGCGAGACCAGCGCGCCGAAGGACGCCTATTGGGCCGAGTTCCAGGCCGCGATGGGCGACCACGGCAACGGCGCCGCGGACATGATGTTCAGCTTCTACGAGGCGCAGTGTGCCAAGGACGACACGATGGCCGAGTCGATCCTCGCCGCGCTCGACTCCCGGACCCCGCGCCCATTGGTCGTGCACGTCAATGGCGAGTTCCACTCCCGCGACCGCCTCGGCACCGTCGCGCGCGTGATGTGGCGCCGGCCCGAGCTGGCGATCGGCGTGGTCGGCATCCGCGCGGCCACCAACATCGAGCGCAAGGGCGACGACTTCGTGCTGGCGCTGCCGGAGCAGCCGGAGATCCCCCAGCCACCGGCCGGCGACGCGGTGGGCGGTGGCGACGAGCCTGCTGTCGGCGAGCCCACCGCCGGCGAGCCCACCGCCGAGGAACCCACCGCCGAGGAACCCACCGCCGAGGAACCCACCGCCGAAGCGCCCGCCGCGCCGGTGCACGCGGCCGGCCGCGCCGCGCTCGGCCTGATGCCGGACTACCAGGGCGGCGGGAACGGCGTGCGGATCGACTCGCTGCGCGCGAGCGGCGACGGCCCGGCCGAGCGCGCCGGCCTGCAGGCCGGCGACGTCATCGTGCGGATCGACGGCCAGTCGATCGCCGACGTCGAGGAGTACACCGACGTGCTGCGCGGGCTGCGCCCGGGGCAGGTCGTCGAGGTGGTCGTGAGGCGCGACGGCGAGGAGAAGACCTTCTCCGTCACGCTCGGCGAGCGCTGACGCGGCGGGCGGCGCGCGGCGATCCGGTCAACCCGGCCCGTGGCGACGGCCGATCGATACCGACGGACCGAGCCGCCGATGAACGCCGCCGCCGACAACCCCGTGGTCGCCACGATGCCGCAGGACAGTCTCGACGCGCTCGCCGCCGCGCTGCGCGAGCACCCGTGCCTCGCCGAGGTGCACGTCGCCGAGGTGCCCGCCGAGACCGCCGGCGTGCCCGGCGGCGGGGCCGCGGTGGTCGCCTGGGTCGTGCCCGAGCGCGCGTCGCTGCGCGTGCCGGCGCGCGGCCCGTGCCTGTTGGTCGAGGACGACGGCCGCGAGCACCCCGGCCAGCTCGTCGACGTGTCGTTCGACGGCCTGCGGGTCCGCGTCGATTCGGTGCCGCCGCCGGTCGGTGCGGCGGTGCAGGCGAACGTCGAGCCGGCGGCGCTCGCCGGCGGCGTCGAGGGCTGGCTCGGCGTGGTCTGCTGGCAGGCCGGCCGCGACGTCGGCATCTCGTTCGCGGGCAACTGGGACGAGCGCGCCGCACTGGTGCGGCTGATCCACGAGTGTGCGGAGCAGCACGAGCAGGCCGCCGCCGAGCCGGAGCCGTTCCCGGCCGGGCCGGCACCGCGCATCGCGCTCGACGTCGCGTGCACGCTGACCGACCCTGCCGGCGTCGGCCACGCGACGCGCACCCTCGACATCTCGGCGACCGGCATCGGCCTCGTCGCGCCAGCCGGCCTGCACGGCGCGCTGCACGGTGCGGCGGTGCGGCTGCGGCTCGGCGTGCCCGGCGGCTCCGATCGCGCACTGCCCGGCGTCGTCGTGCGCGAGGACGGCGGCGTGCTCGGCGTCGCGCTCGCCCCCGACGCCGCGGCGCGCGACTGGCTCGGCGGGCTGGTGGCGCGGGCGATCCGCTCGCGCGTCGTGTCGGCGCGCTCGCTGACCGGCTGGCTCGCGCAGGCCGGTGTCGCGCTGCCGGACTCGCTGCGCGTCGTCGTCACCGATGCGCTGCCACGCGACGGCGGCGCGCTGCGGGTCGCGGACCTGCCGCCGCCGCTCGCCTGACGCGCGCGTCAGCCGAGCTCGAGGAAGCGCGTCAGCACGTCGGCGTCCTCGACCGACAGCGAGCGGCGCAGCGCGGCGTCGCGCCGCAGCAGCCCGGCGTCGAGCCCGGGCTGGCGCGCCGCGACGCGCACCGCGAACGCCGTGCGCAGCGCGCGCTCGCGGAAACGATCGCATTGCCGGCGCAGGTCGTCGGCGGCGGCGAGCTCGGCGGCGCTGGCGAAGTCGTCGCCGGCCGCCGCGACCTCCGCCCACGGCGGCAGCGCGCCGTCGTCGGCGCGCACCGCGTCGAGCAGGCGCAGCGCGTCGTCGGCGGCGGCCGCGGCACCCGCCTGCCGCAGGCGGGCGGCGAACGCGCGCAGCCGGCGCAGCGCGGCGTCGGCGTCGAACGCGAGCTGGTCGGCCTGGACGCGGAGCGGCTCGGGGTCGCCGAGCGCGGCCTCCGGGTGCGCCTGCGGGCGCCGGCCGCGCGTGAGCCGCGCCACCGCGTTGCCGAGCCGTTCGGACAGGCTCGGGCCGCGGCGCGCGGCGCGCGCGTCGAGCGCCCGGCAGCGCGCGGTCTCGGCATCGCAGTGCGCGCGCCAGGTGTCGAGCAGCTCGCGGGCCGGGGCGGCGTCCTCGCGGGCGAGGCCGGCCTCGGGGGTCAGGTGGCGGATCGAGTCGAGCACCTCGCGGGCGATCGCGAGGCGTCGCCGCGGATCGCGCTCCTGCCGCAACCGGGCTTCGCCGTCGATGCCGGTCTCGCGCAGCAGCCCCGCGTGCACGGCGCGCAGGTCGTCCTGGAACGGCGCTGCGCGGTCGGCGGGCAGGCCGCGGCACAGGTAGGCGAGCACCGTCTCGCGCTCCTGCAGCGCGGCGATGCGTGCGGCGCTGCCGGCCTGCGGATCGGCGAGCACCGCGGCGCAGCGTGCCGCCAGGCGGTGGTTCCGCTGCAGGGCCTCCTCGACCTCGCGCTTGCGGCGCTTCGCCTCCTCGAACTGGCGTGCCAGATCGTGCTCGCGGTCGGCCTCGTCCTCGGTCGCCGCAAAGCGGTCGACGGCGCGCTCCATGTCGAAGATCGCGGTGGTCAGGTGACCGCGGTCCATCGCCTCCTGCGCGCCGCGCGCAATGCGGTCGCGGGCGGAGCGGGCCTCCTCGACGCGCGCACGCAGGCTCTCGACCTCGTCGACCAGCTCGATGCGCGTGTGCCCGTCGCGGTCGACGATCACGTCGGCGTGCAGCAGCGTGTCGAGCCGCACGAGCTGCGTCTCGAGCGGGCGGATCGGGATCGGTGGTCGCACCAGCTTCGCCTCGGCGTCGGCGGCCAGCTCCCAGGCGCGGTCGGTCGCCGTGGCGCAGAACGCCAGCAGCTCCTCGCGCACCGGCGCGAGCCGCGGCTCCAGCTCGGGGAAGTCGCGCAGCACGTCGCGCAGCGCGCCGAGCAGCGGGCGGGTGCGCGCGTCCTCGTCGCCGGGATCGCCGTCGGTCGCCGCGTCGGCGGCGGTGCCGGCGCTCGCCAGTGCGCGGGCCAGCGTGCGGCGCAGCTCGTCGACGCGCTCGAGGCGCGCGCCGAGATCGAGTGCATCGGACAGCTCGCGCAGCGCGTCGACCGCGCGCGTGCGGCGCTGCACGCGCTCGGCGTAGAACTCGAAGCGCAGCAGCCGGTCGCGCAGCTCGGCGACCCAGGTGCGCGAGCCGCCGTGGTGGCGGACGATCGTCTCGACGACCGTGCGTGCCGCGCGCAGGTCGAGCCGGGCGATCGCCGCGGCCAGGTCGCGGCGCGCGCCCTCGATCTCGCTCGCCTCGCGCTCGAGGTCGCGGCGGCTGGCCGACAGGAGCGTCAGCGGGTCGCGGTCGGTGACGTGCGGGGCGCGGTCGCTCGGCGCGAGCGAGGCCGGCGGCGGCCCGAGGTGACGGAGCGCCTCGTCGACGCCGTCGAGGACGCGGCGGGCGAGGTCGAGCCGGCCGCGTTCGACCAGCTCGGCGATCTGCTCGGGCGTGCCGCGCAGCAGCGCGTCGAGCGTGCGGTGCGCGGTCTCGCGGTCGGCGCGCAGGCGCTCGTGGCGCGGGAACCAGCGCAGCCGCGCGCACAGCCGGCGCGCGCGGCGGCCGAGCCCGGCCGCGTCGAGCGACGACGTCGAGACGTCCGGCAGCGGCGCGAGGCGGCCCGCTACCGCGCGGCGGCGCGACCAGCGGCGCTGCACTGCGCCGGTCGCCGCGGCCGCGAGGCGCTCGCCGCCGGCGAGGTCGCCGCGCTGCCACGCGACCAGGTCGGCGAGCGCGGCGTCGACGCCCGGCGCGCACGTCGCGACGCGCGCGGCGAGCGAGGCGACCGGGGGGCGCGCGGCCGGCTCGGGAGCGAGGCACTGCAGCAGCAGCTCGGCGAGGTCGGCGGGCAGGCCGTCGAGGGCCGCGGCGTCGACGCCGGTCGCGGCCGCGCGCGCGAAGCTCCCGTCGCGCGGCGTGCGCAGCGCGCGGCGGCCGAGCAGCAGCTCGTGCAGCACGCAGCCGAACGCGAACACGTCGAACGCGGCGGTCGGCATCGCGCCGGTGTAGGCCTCCGGCGGCGCGTAGCCGTGGGTGCCGCCCGTGAACGTCCCGGCCGCGTGGCCGCCCGGCGCGGCGAGCGCGGCGTGCTCGAAGTCGATCAGCGTGACGCGCCGCTCGGCACCGTCGTCGACCAGCAGATTCGACGGCTTGACGTCGCCGTGCACGACGCCGAGCGGCGCCTCCGGCCGGCGGATCGCGGCGAGCCGGGCGAGCGTCTGCGCGAGGTGCTCGGCCCACGCGAGCGCGAGCGACGGCAGCGGCGGGCCGTCGCGGCGGAGCCGCCGGCCGAGGTCGACGCCCGGCGCCTGCGTGGTGACGACCATCGGCCGCCGCGTGTCCGGGCAGGTCTCCAGCGCGACGAACTCGACGAGGCCCGCGCCGGCCGCCAGCCGCCCGAGCTCGAACTCCCGCCTGGCGTCGTCGGGCGAGCCGCGCTCGAAGCGCTTCACGACCTGCGCGCTGCCATCGGCATCCTGGCGCACGTACACGGTGCGCGCCGCGGAGCGCGACAGCAGGCGCTCGAACGCGCCGAGCCGGGCGGGAGAGTCAGCGGACATTCCTCGAGGCAGGGGAAACGGGCCGGTGGGACGCAGCAGGAAATCCGGCGCGGCGCCTGAGTCTATCGGCGCGCCGGCGGTGTCGCGGGAGGGGATCGACGGGCGCTGCCGGAGATCCGACGGGCAACGCTTCCGGGATGCCGTCGGCTTCCCGACAATCCCCGGCATGGCCGTGCACGTGGAGATCACCGACCGCGGCGGCGTGCGGTCGGCGACCGTCGACGCCGACTCGTTCTGGATCGGCACGACGCCGACCTGCGCGGTGCAGCTCGACGTCCCCGACGTCTACGCACGCATCGTCGAGCTGCGGGTCGTCCGAGGTGGCGCCCAGCTCGAGATTCGCGCCGAGCCCGGGCTGCCGTTCCCGGTGCGCTGCGCGACCGGCAACGTCGGCGCGCGGTTCCAGACCGTGCTCGACGGCGACGTCATCAACGCGGGTCCGGCGATGCTGCGGCTGCGGGTCGTCGCCGCCGGCGCCGCCGACGCGACCGTCGAGGAGATCGACCTCGGCCGCGTGACGAGCCCGGGTGCGCCGGTCGGCCCGTGGTACGAGACCTTCATGCAGGTCGCCGACCACCTCGAGGGGCTGCGCGACCCGCGGCAGATGGTGCGCACCGCGATGCAGGCGGTGCTCGGCGCGACCAGCGCCGACCGCGTCTACCTGAGCCTCGAGCCGGACGTGCTCGGCCCTGGCGGCGGCGAGCAGTTCCACCTCGGCGCCGACGGCTCCGAGGCGCCGTTCCGCGTGTCGAGCTCGTTGGTCGATCGCGTGCGCGAGGCGGGCCGCGTCGTGCACGTGCCGGTCGCCGCGGCCGACCCGATCGCGTCGCGCTTCGTGTCGGTGCAGCGCGAGGGGATCAGCTCGGGCATCGCGCTGCCGCTGACGGCGCTCGGCCGGCGCCTGGGCGTGCTGTACGCCGACTGCGTGCGGCCCGGTGCGGTGCTGTCGGCCGAGGACCTGCAGCGCGTCGCGTTCGTTGCGCGATTGCTGGCGTCGGCGCTCGGCAATCGCACGCTGGTCGCGACGCTCGCCCGCCGCGACGTGTTCGCAGCCGGCCAGGCCGAGCATCCCGCATTGCGGACGCGCTCGCCGAATTGCGAGGAGATGGTCGCGCGCGTGCGGCTCTACGCGCCGACCGACTACACCGTGCTGCTGCGCGGCGAGACCGGCACCGGCAAGGAGGTGCTCGCGCGCGCGATCCACGATCTGTCGCGGCGCAGCGACGGTCCGTTCGTGCCGGTCAATTGCGCGGCGATCCCCGAGCAGCTCATGGAGAGCATGCTGTTCGGCCACGAGAAGGGCGCGTTCACCGGTGCCCTGCAGAGCCGCGAAGGGCATTTCCAGGAGGCGCACGGCGGCACGCTGTTCCTCGACGAGATCGGCGACATGGCGCTCGATCTGCAGGCCAAGATCCTGCGCGTGCTGCAGGACCGCGAGGTGACGCCGGTCGGCGCGACGCGGCGCGTGCGGGTCGACGTACGGATCGTCGCGGCGACGCACCAGGACCTCGAGTCGATGGTCGGCGAGCGGCGCTTCCGCGAGGACCTCTACTACCGCCTGCGCGAGCTCGAGATCGTGCTGCCGCCGCTGCGCGCGCGACTCGAGGACCTGCTGCCGCTGACGGCGCTGTTCCTCGAGGAGGCGGCCGACGAGCTGGGGCTCGACGAGCCGCCGGAGCTGTCGTCCGAGGCGCTCGAGGACATGCGGCGGCGCACCTGGCGCGGCAACATCCGCGAGCTCCGGCACCTGGTGAAGGGGGCCGCGCTGCGCGCGGGGGGCAAGGTGATCCGCATCGACCACCTCGACGCCGCGCCGGGGCGGTCGGTCGTCGCGGCCGCCCTGCCGGTCGGCCCCGCGCTCGCCGTCGAGGAGCCGCTCGGCGCGCTGCCGGTGTCGGGTGCCACCTGGAAGGAGCGGCTCGAGTTGCAGGAGCGCGCCGCGCTCGAGGAGACGCTGCGGCAGGCCGGCGGCAACCTGACGAAGGCCGCGCGGCTGTTCGGCGTGCCGCGCACGACCTACCGCGAGAAGCTCGTCAAGGCCGGGTTGCTCGACGCCGACGCACAGTGAGCAGACCGTGAAGCGACGTCGCCCAGGCGTGTTTTTCATGGGAACGGGCGTGCAACGGGCCCGGCCGACAGCCTAGACCTGCTCCCCCCGCCGTCTCGCACCGGCGGTCGCTGACCCCGATGGACCATCTCGACCGAGCTGCCTGCTTCCGCATCCTGGTCGTGGGGGACGTGCACGGCCACTGGACGGACGCCGATGCGCGCTACGTCGAGGAGGGCGACCAGGACTTGCTGCTGTTCGTCGGCGACCTCGCGGACGAGGACCCGGCGCTCGTGCAGGAGATCAGCGAGCTCGACTGCGAGCTGGCCGTGATGCTCGGCAACCACGACGCCTGGCAGAGCTTCTCGACGAAGCGCGTCACGCCGCAGCTCCGCCGGATCCTCGAGCTGCTCGGCGACGACCACCTCGCCTACGGCCTCCGCGAGCTGCCCGGCGCGGGCGTCACGCTGCTCGGCGCGCGCCCGTTCAGCTGGGGCGGTCGCGACCTGCGCAGCCCGGAGATCTACACCGAGCTGTACGGCGTCGCCACGATGGAGGATTCCGCGGCGCGCCTGCTGGAGCTCGCGTCGCACGCGCAGCATCGCGACCTCGTGGTGCTCGCGCACAACGGGCCCCGCGGGCTCGGCTCGCGGCCCGGTGACATCTACGGCAAGGACTTCGGTCGCAACCCGGGCGGGGACTGGGGCGACCGCGATCTCGCCTGGGCGCTGCGCGACGTGCGCAGCACGGGGCGTCACGTGCGGGCGGTCATCGCGGGTCACATGCACGACCGGTTGTTCACGCCGCGCGGTGCGCAGCGGCGGCGGTTCGCGACGCGCGGCGGCACCGCGCACCTGAACGCGGCGGTCGTGCCGCGGCGGCGGACCACGCCGTCCGGCGCTGCGCTCGGCTGCTTCCTCGAGGTATGGCTGCGCGCCGGCGAGCTGGTCGGCTGCCGGGAGATCTGGGTCGACGAGGACGGCGTGATCGCCCGCACCGCCGAGCCGGAGCTGCTCGACCTCGATGCGCGCGGTGATGCCGCGGAGGCCGTGTCGGAGACGGGCTGAACCGCCTGCAGGACCGGAATCGGGCGACGTTCCGATGCGAGACGCGCGGAGCGCGGGCGCCCGCGGAGCCGCGCGGCGCGGGGTATCTTCGAGAGTCCGGCACCGCGATCGGACCGCCACCGCCCCCCTCCCGGCCCTCTCCACCCTTCCCTGCGCATGTTCGAGCCAGCCCGACGCGTGGTCTCCCTCGTGCCGAGCCTCACGGAGACCGTCTGCGACCTCGGCGTCTCCGGCCGGCTCGTCGCGATCACGCGTTTCTGCACGGAGCCGGAGGACCTGCTGCGCTTCGTGACGCGGGTCGGCGGCACGAAGAACCCCGACCTGCAACAGATCGCGGAGCTCGCACCGGACCTGGTGCTCGTCAACGGCGAGGAGAACCGGCCCGAGGACATCGAGTGGCTGCGCGCGCGGTTCCCGATCCACGAGTCGATGCCACGCAGCGTGCCGCAGGCCGCGGCGGTCGTGCGCGAGATCGGTCATCTGCTCGGTGTGATCGACGAGACCGAGGCCGTGCTGCTCGAGATCGAGGCGCAGCTCGCGCGTGCCGAGGTGATGGCGCTCGGCAGCGAGCCATTGCGGGTGTTCTATCCGATCTGGCGGCAGCCGTGGATCGGCGTCAATCGGGACACCTACGTGCACGACGTGATCACGCGTGCCGGCGGGCACAACGTCTGTGCGCAGCGCGAGGCGCGCTATCCGGTGGTGCCCGAGCAGGCGCTCGCCGAGTTGCGTCCCGACGTCGTGCTGCTACCGTCGGAGCCGTTCGCGTTCACCGCCGAGCATCGCCGGCAATTGCTGCGCGACCGTGCGTTCCGCCGCAGCGTGCCGATCCTGATGGTCGACGGCCGCGCGTTCTGCTGGCACGGCTCGCGCAGCGGTCGAGGGCTCGGCAGCGTCGCGAACCTGCTGCGACCCTTCCGCACGCGCGTCGCGTGACGCGGCGCGGCGCGCTCAATCGGGTGGGGCTCCGCCGCGGCCGCGCGGTGGCCTGCCGCTGCCGAGCATGCCGACCAGCGGTGCTGCGAACTGCATGCGCTCCAGGCAGATCTTGATCGCGGCGGTCAGCGGCACCGCGAGGAACACGCCGACCATCCCCCACAGCGTGCCCCAGAACACGAGTCCGAACACCACGACGACGGTGTTGAGGTCGAGCGACGAGCTCATGACGCGGGGCTCGACGAGGTTGCCGAGCACGATCTGCAGCGCACCCGGGATGCCGAGCGCCAGGAAGACGTCGGTGGTGTCGAAGGCGGGATTGAGGAGCACGATCGGCGCGGGCAACAGGGTGCTCACCCAGGCGCCGACGGTCGGGATGTAGTTCAGGAAGAACGCGATCAGACCGAACGCGAGCGCGAGCTCGACGTCGAGCAGCCACAGCGTCACGCCGACCGCGACGCCGGTCGCCACGGCGATCGCCGATTTGACGACGACGTAGTGGCGGATGCTGTCGCGGATCGCCTGGCCGGTCTCGTTGCGCTGGCCGGGGGGTGCGCTCGGCCTGAGCAGCAGGAACACCAGGAAGATCAGGACCAGCGCCCCGTCGGACGCGATCGACAGGCCGGCGTCGGTCGCGAGCTGCAGCAGCTTCGTCAGGCTCTGCTCGTCGAACAGCGGTTGGATGCCGCTGTCGCCCGGGATGTGCAGGTACTGCAATGCCGGATCGACCCAGGCGTGGCGCAGCGTCTCGAGTCTCTGCTGGTAGCTCGGCGCCTCGCTCGAAACGGTGGCGAAGGCCGAGGCGACGAGCAGCGAGAACGACACCAGCAAGCTGGCGCCGAGCAGCAGCGTGGCGAACACCGCGATCGCGCGCGGCATGCGCAGCCGGTGGATCATGCAGTCGACGACCGGCTCGAGCGCGACGCCGAGGAACAGCGCGAGCACGAACGGCACCAGCACGTCGCGCAGGAGGGCGAGTGCGGCGCCGGTCGCGATGGCCGTCAGCACCATCAGGCAGATCGCCTGGATGCGCGGTGCGTTGCGATCGAGTTCCATCGCGGTCGGGAGCGTTGGTTCAGGCGCCGGTCTCGCCCTCGAGCATCGCGCGCGCGAGCTTGACGATCGCCTGTCGATGCATCTCGCGGGCTGCATCGGGGGTCGGACGATCGGCGCGCTCCGCGACCTCTTTCCAGCTGAAACCTGCATAGTCGCGCAGCAGGATCAGCTCGCGATACTTGTCCGGCAGCTCGGCGATCTTCTCCTCGACCCGCGTCGAGCCCTCGGTGCGGATCAGCGCGTCGAGCGGGCTGTCGACGTCGCTGACCGGCTCGAGCGCCGGCAGGGCGTCGGGCCGGTCGCCGTCGAGCGAGGTCTCGCGGCTCGCGCTGCGCTTCTTCGCCTCGTGGTAGTCCCGGCGGTCGGTGATCTGGTGCTCGGCGATCGTCGACAGCCAGTGGATGAAGCTGGCCTCGTCGCGCATCTCGAAGTCGTCGAACTTGCGCAGCGCGGTCGCGAAGGTGTCCTGGACGATGTCCATCGACTCGAGCCGGGTGCGCAGCTTGGGGCCGAGCCGGATGCGTACGATGCCGAGGATGCGCGGCCCGTAGCGCGCGAACAGGCGATTCAGCGCGTCTGCATCGCGGTCCTGCTGGAACTTGCGCACCAGGTCGAGGGTGCGCGTCAGGTCGAAATCGGACATCGGCTCGGTCGGAGGGTGGCGCCATGGTAGCCGCGGAACGCGGGCGGCGCGGATCGGGCTGGCATGATGTCTCGATGCCGTTCCGGTCTGCTGCCGCTGGCCCTCGACCTCGCCGTCGCGCCCGCGTGGTCGCCGCGGCTCTGCTCGCCGGGTGCGCCGTGCCGCCGCCCGCGGCGCTGATCGCACCGCGGACGACCGCGGCCGCGCGGGCGGCGTTCGTGGCCGAGCGCTCCGCGGCGGTCGCGACGGGGCTCGGCGGGCGGGTCGACGAGGAGGCCTGGCCGGGGCTGTGGTGGACGGCCGGGCTGATCGGCGCGGACGGGTCGGTCGTCGTCGACTCGGTGCGGCGGGCGCTCGACGGGCTCGCCGGCCGGCGGGTCGCGTTCCGCCGCGCGGCGCTGCGGACGGCGTTCGCGCTGTGCGCCCGCGACTGCGCCGCCGAGCTGCTCGCCTACGCGTGCGACGCCGGCGAGGACGACCCGCAGGCGTTCGCGATCGCGTGCTACGGCGCGGTCCGCGGCAGCGGCGGCGCGGCCGCGGTGCGGGCGCGGCTCGCGGACGTGCTGCGGGCGCGGTTCCCGGGCAGCGGCGCGGAGGGTGGGCCGGGACCCGGAGACGATCCGCAGCTGTGCGCTCGGCGCCGCGCTGCGGACGCCGCCGGTCGAGGCGGTCGCGGCGCGGCCGCCGCTCGCCGACCTGCTCGCGGCGCCGCTGCCGGCCGGTCGCCCGGTGCTGTTCAGCCTGCAGCGCGTCGACCGGCGCTGGCCCGGCCTCGCGGTGCTGCGCGGCGCGGACGGGCGTTTCGTGCGCGACCGGCGCGGCGAGCTGCTGCACCTGCCGCAGCTCGCGCTGTCGAGCACCGGGTTGCCCGGCACGATCTCGCTCGGCAACACGCCGCAAGGGGTGTTCGCCGTGTGCGGCATCGAAGCGGCCGACAACCCGTTCATCGGTCCGTCGCCGTGCCTCGTCGCGAAGCTGCCCATCGAGGCGACGCCGATCGAGTTCCTGCACGGCGCGGCCGGCGCGCCGGCCAGCTGGACCGAGGCCGCCTACGCGGAGCTGCTGCCCGCGAGCTGGCGCGGCTACCGGCCGATGTTCGAGGCCTGGCTCGCGGGGCGAGCCGGGCGCAGCGAGATCCTGGCGCACGGCACGACGATCGATCCGGAGTTCACCGCGGCGCAGCCGTTCTACCCGCTGACGCCGTCCGCGGGCTGCGTCACGACGATCGAGCTCTGGTCGCCGGTCGACGGCTCGCTGGTGCGCAGCGACCAGCAGGTGCTCGTGCGCGCATTCGAGGCTGCGGGTGGCCCGCTCGGCTTCCTCGTCGTCGTCGACATCGATGCGCGCCCCGCCCCGGTCACCCTCGCCGACGTCCGCTCTGCGCTGATGTAAAATCCGTACGCGGTACGGATCGGAAGTCAGGTGCGGGCGCGGAGCCAGGGGAGCAGGGCGAACAGCAGCAGGGCTGCGTAGTAGAGCGCGCCCGTGAGCGGATCGCGTGCGAGCAGGATTTCGCGGGGCGAGCGGGCGGAGAGCGCCACGCCGAGCGCGAGTTCCGCGGTGAGCAGCCACGCGAGCGCGAGCAGGCCCACGCACAGGTGCTGGCGCGGGCTCAGGTCCGGCCGGCTGCGCTCCCGCCAGCGGGCCGCGAAGGTGATCACCGCCACCATGATCGGCAGCTCGATCAGCTCCGCGGTCCGCACCCCGACCCGCGGCACCAGCACGAGGACGCGCAGCGTGCCGAGCAGGAAGCCGGCGCCGAACACGACGCCGAAGTAGCCGAGCGACGGACCGAGCAGGCGCATCGCTTGATGTAAGAATCGTACGCGGTACGGATCGGAAGTCAGCGGGTGACGGAGCGGATGGCGAGGGCGGGGGAGAAGGCGAGGCCCTGGGAGGCGCCGGGGTCGACGACGATCGACTGCAGGAGCAGTGGGGTCGAGACGAGTGCCGGAGCGAGTGGGACCGGGAGCGTCAGCGGATTGGCGCCGGACTGCGGCAGGGCGACGCCCTCGGCGATCAGCGGGACGACCAGCAGCGTGCCCCCGAGCAGCGGGAGGCTCTGCTGCTGGATGCCGATCGCGAGCACGGCGTTGGTCGCCGCCGTGGAGGAGTTCACGACGTCGAGCGTGACGCTACCGCCGATCACCGGCAGCGTCCGGCCGACCAGCGCGGGTACGCCGAGCGTGCCGGGCCAGCCGGTGCCGAGCTCGACGAACGGATAGCCGAGGCGCGTGACCCAGGTGCGCCATTGGTTGCCCGTGCCTGCCCACTCCTGGATCGTCCAGAAGCCGAGGTCGTCGACCGGATCGACCGTCGTGTGGCTGTAGTCGCCCCAGCGATTGCGGCCGGAGCCGTCGAGGCGCTGCCACGGGCCTTCGCCGGCCTTGACCAGCAGCGGCGGCGCGGTCTCGCCCGGCGGATCGCTCGCGAGTCGGCCGGTGACGAACGCGCCGGCATAGACGCCCCCGTGCGAGCCGCTGAAGCCGAGCGCGACGTCGCCGCGCGCGTCGACCGCGATCGAGCCGTAGAAGTAGTGGTAGATCGCGTCGGAGATCGTGCCGACCTGCCGCGTCGTGGCGGTCGGGGTCGCGATCTCGTACCAGCGGACCGCCGCGCGGCTGCTGACGCTGACGCCGTGCGCGGTCCACACGGACCCATTGCGGTAGACGGCGTTCATCGGCCGATAGTCGATCGTCGACAGCGGGGTCGAGCTGCCGAGCGCCGGCGCGTCCGGCGGCGAGCCGTGCGACGGCACCGGGACGAGACCGGCCTCGAAGAGCTGCGGCGCGGTCAGCGGCGGCTGGACGCGGCGCAGGCGGAGGCTCGTGGAGCTCGACCGCGAGACCAGGTACTCGACGCCCGGATCGCCGTAGGTCGTGCACGGCTGGATCGCACCCTCCCACGGCAGGCTGCGCCACGCCGTGATCGTGCCGACCGCCGGCGTCGGCGCGAGCAACGGTGCCTTGTCGATCGCCCAGATCGTCATGCGCGCCCCCGAGCCGACCATGTAGGCGGCGGTGTAGATGCCGCGCGCGTCGACGCCGAGCGTCGGGTAGTCGGGCCAGCGGCCGGCGTCGCTGCCCTGGTCGACGCGGTACGACCACTTGAACCACGCGCCGTTCGGATCGCCGGTCAGCGAGATCGCGAGGTAGATCGTGCGATTGCGGGAGAAGTCGGTCGCCATCGCGACGAAGCGGCCCGCGTGCGGATCCCACACGATGCGCGGATCACCCACCAGCACGCTGACGCCCCAGAACGCGTCGAGCCGCACATCCGACTGCCGCGCTCCGGTCGCGCGATCCCATGCCGACATGTTGGCATTGACGATCGACACGAAGTGGTCGGTGCCCATCGCACCGCAGGTGTCGGGTGGGACCAAGGTGGCGCCGTTGTCGCCCTGGCGCACGCAGTCGAAGTCGAGCGCGCGGAACGGCGGCGTGCCGAGGTTCGCGAAGTCGGGCTCCGGACCCGTCGACGGTGCACCCGGTGCAGTCGCGGGGCTCTCCGGCGCGTGCACGATCCAGGTGTCGGCCGGATCGATACCGCGCAGGCCCTCGCCGGTCTCCCAGACGAGGCCGCGGTAGCCCGAGCCGGTCAGCACCGTGCGTGGCAGCAGGTCCTCGAAGTCGAGCACGGCCGGCGGCGTCGTCGCCGGTGCGCCGGTCGGGCGCAGCACGAGGTCGTCGAGCGCGTACCAGCCCTGCGCGAGCAATGCCGGCCGCGCCTCGACCACGATCCGATCGACGCCAGTGAAGTCGAGCGTCGCGGCGACCGGGCCCGCCGCCAGCTCGAGCCACTCGCTCTTCGCGACCTCGGTGCCGGCGCGGTAGCCGAGGATCCGCACGGCGCGCGCCGGTGCCGCACCCTGCCCGGCCAGCCACACGCCGAGCACGTCGGTCGGTGCCGGGAAGCCGACGCCGATCCGCGGGTCACCCCAGCGATTGACGATCGCGATGCTGCCGGAGCCGGCCGGGGTCCGCGCCGACGGCGGCGGCACGAACCACTCGCCGTCCTCGCCGTTCCAGACGCGCTGCGGCGAGTCGCTCTGCGGCATCGATTGCTGGCGCAGGAGCACGTCGGCCATCGTCTCGACCCAGGCGCGGCCGAGCGCGGACGCGGGGATCCGCTCGGCGTGATGGGGCACCAAGGACTGGGCGAATGTGGGGACCGCGAGCCCGAAGGCCGCCAGAGAGAGGAGGAGTCTCGAGTCCATGTGGCTTGGAGGGAACGAGCGGCGCGCCGGGGCGCGGCGGCAGGGCGGGCCGGTCCAGCGTCCGCTGCCGCGGGCCGCCGGGCAAGCGTCGACGGCGCAGAGGTGTGCGATTCGCGACCGGGCGCACGGCGGGCGCGAGCGCGGACCCGCGGTGGCAGCGCGCCCGCGCGCGCGCCGGTCGCGCTGCTGGAATCCCCCGTGGTCGGTTCCTAGGCTCCGGAGCCCGGCGTCCGGCGCCGGACGAGAACGACACCATGCGACTGAGCCAGCTGTTGATCGCCACCCTGCGCGAAGATCCCGCCGATGCGGAGATCCCGAGCCACAAGCTGCTCGCGCGCGGCGGCTACATCGTGAAGACGGCGTCGGGCCTCTACACGTACGGGCCGCTGATGTGGCGCACGCTGAAGAAGATCATCGAGATCGTGCGCGAGGAGCTCGACCGCGAGGGTGCGCAGGAGCTGATGATGCCGATCATGCACCCGAAGGAGCTGTGGGTGCGGTCGGGTCGCTGGGACCGCTACGTGGCCGACGGGATCATGTTCACCCTGCAGGACCAGAAGGGCACCGACTACTGCCTCGGTCCGACGCACGAGGAAGTGATCACCGACTTCGCGGACACCTTGATCAACAGCTACAAGCAGCTGCCGGTCAACCTCTATCAGATCCAGGACAAGTTCCGGGACGAGATCCGGCCGCGCTACGGCCTGATGCGCGGACGCGAGTTCATCATGATGGACGCGTATTCGTTCGACGTCGACGCCGCCGCGCTCGACGTCAGCTACGCCAAGATGGACCGTGCCTACCGGCGCATCTTCACGCGCTGCGGCCTCGAGTTCCGCTCGGTGCAGGCCGATGCCGGCGCGATCGGCGGCAGTGGCTCCGAGGAGTTCATGGTGATCGCCGATGCCGGTGAGGACGCGATCCTCTACTGCGAGGAATCCGGCTATGCGGCCAACGTCGAGAAGGCCGACTCGGTGCCGCCCGAGGCTCCCGGGTGCGGCGATCCGTTGCCGCTCGAGAAGCACGCGACGCCCGACGTGCGCACCGTCGATCAGCTCGTCGCGTTCTTCTCGCTGCCGGCGGCGGCGATGGCCAAGACGTTGCTCTACCAGGCGACCTGGTCCGACCGCGAGGAGGTCGTCGCCGTGATGATGCGCGGCGACCTCGAGATCAACGAGGTCAAGCTCGTCAATGCGCTCGACTGCCTCGCGGTCGCGCTCGCGGGCGACGAGACCGTCCGGCGCGTCACCGGCGCCGAGGTCGGCTTCGCCGGCCCGATCGGGTTGCCTGACGACGTCCGGCTGCTGGCCGACCGGACCCTCGAGCGTCGCACGAACCTGCTGACCGGCTGCAACGAGACCGGCTACCACTGCCTGAACGTCGATCCCGGCCGCGACTGTCGGATGCCGTCGTTCCACGACCTGCGGCTCGCCCGCGCCGGCGAGCTGGCGCCCGACCGCGCCGGGGTGCTCAAGTCGGCGCGCGGCATCGAGGTCGGCCACATCTTCAAGCTCGGCACCAAGTACTCGAAGGCGATGCAGGCGACCTTCATGGGCGAGGACGGCAAGCCGACCCCGTTCGTGATGGGCTGCTACGGCATCGGCGTGAGCCGGACCGCGCAGTCCGCCGTCGAGCAGAACCACGACGACGCGGGCATCTGCTGGCCGGCGCCGATCGCGCCGTTCGAAGCGGTCGTCGTCTGCGTCGACGTCAAGAAGCCCGAGCAGGTCGAGCTCGCCGAGCGGATCTGGACCGAGCTGAGAGACGCCGGCGTCGACGCCTGCCTCGACGACCGTCCGGGTCGCCCCGGCCCCAAGTTCAAGGACGTCGAGCTGCTCGGCTTCCCGTACGGCATCTACGTCGGGCGCGGCGCCGCCGACGGCGTGGTCGAGTACGTCGTGCGCAAGGGACGCGCGAAGGAGGAGCTGCCGGTCGCCACCGCCATCGCGCGCCTGCGCGAGGCGCTCGCAGCGGAGCGCGCGCGGTGAGCACGGGGCTCGGACCACGGGCGGAGCGCGAGCGCCGCACGGTCGCCAAGATGATCGGCGTCTACTGCCGCGGTCGTCACGGCGGCGACGGCAGCCTGTGCGCGGACTGCCAGGGGCTGCTCGACTTCGCGACGTTCCGGCTGCAGCGCTGCCCGCACGGCGAGGCGAAGCCGACCTGCGCGAAGTGCCCGATCCACTGCTACAAGCCCGATCGCCGCGCCCAGATCCGCGATGTCATGCGCTACGCGGGCCCGCGGATGCTGCTGCGGCACCCGTGGTTCACGCTGCGGCACTGGATCGACGGCTTCAAGGACGCACCGCCGCGCGAGCGGCGCGCGTGACCCGGCGCGCGCCGGCCCACCGCAGCCGGGGTATCCTGTCCGGTCGCCCTGCGCGGCACTCCGGCCTGCACCAGGAGCCGCTCGTGTCCAGTTCCGATCCGCGATCCGACGCCTCGTCGCGCGCCACCGAGCTGCTCGGTGCGCTCTGCAACGGTGACGGTGCGTCGAGCCAGGAGCTGCTGTCGATCCTGTACGGCGAGCTGCACCGGACCGCGGCACTGCTGCTGCTCGACGAGCGGCGCGAGCACACGCTGCAGCCGACGGCGCTCGTCCACGAGGCCTGGCTGCGGCTGGTCGACGTCCGGCAGCTCCCGGCTGCCGAGGGGGTCGACGCGCGGCGCCGGTTCATGGCATTGGCGGCCCGGGCGATGCGCAACGTGCTGATCGACCACGCCCGGCGCCGCGGCTCGTCGAAGCGCGGTGGGGGGCGCTGTCGCGTCGAGCTGGATGACTCTCTGCCGGTGTTCGAAGCGTCGACCGAGACCCTGCTGGATCTGGAAGCCGCGCTCGACCGGCTCGCCGGCATCGAGGAGCGCCTCGCGGTCGTCGCGGAGCTGCGACTGCTCGGCGGCCTCTCGATGCCGGAGGTCGCTGCGGCGATCGGCGTGTCGCTGACCACCGCGAAGGAGGACTGGACGTTCGCGCAGGCGTTGCTCGCGCGCTGGCTCGAGTCGTCGTCGTGACCGGTCGCGCGACGGGGTCCGGCGACCCGTCAGCGGTGTTCCGGCGCCCTGGCGTCCCAGATGCGGACGACGCCGTCCGAGCTCGCCGACGCGAGCGCCAGCCCGTCGGGTCGCCATGCCAATGCGAACACGTCGTCGTCGTGGCGGAGCGTCAACGCCTCGAGGCCCGACCGGGGATCCCACAGGCGCACGACATCGTCGTTGCCGGCGCTCGCCAGCCGCTCGCCCGAGGGGTGCCACGCGAGCGCGCGCACCCGACGCATGTGGCCGCGCAGCACCAGGCGCTCGCCGGCGCCGCTCGCCGGGCACAGGTGGATGCGCATGCGGTAGTCCGCGACCGCCAGGCGATCTCCCGCCGGGTGCCACGCGACGCAGATGCTCCGCGGGATGTCGACGTGCGCGCAGGTCGCGCCGGTGCGGCCATCGACGATCAGGACCCCGTCGGACGCCAGCGCGAGTCGGCTGCCGTCCGGGCTCCACGCGAACGTGTTCGTCCAACCCGCGAATGCGCGGAACGGCGCGCCATCGTCGAACGGAGCCCAGATCCACACGGACGCATCGGTGCCGCGGCACGCGAATGCCACGCGTTCGCCGCGCGCATCGAGTGCGAGGCCGCCATTGGACGTGCTCGCGCCGCCGACTCCCGCGGGTATCGCGCAGCGCCGCACCTCCGAGCCATCCGCACCGCACACGACGACGGCCCCCGGCTGCAGGTATGCGAAGCGGCTGCGGTCGGCGCTCCAGCACGCCACGCTCCGCGCGGAGTGTCGCTCGCTGCCGTCCGGGTCGATCCGGTAGCTGCCGGGGGACCCGGGCAGCGAGACATCGAGGCCGTCCGCGGGCGTCCAGCAGAGCCATGCGGGACTCTCGTCGGATCCGGCGTGCGCACCGAGGTCGAAGCTGCGGACTGCGGGGGTCGGCTCGGCAGACCAGATCCTCAGCGTGCCGTCCTCGCTCGCGCTCGCGAGGCGATCGCCGTCCGGGCTGTAGGCGAGTCCCCACACCGCATTGCCGTGACCCCGCAGGACCGTCACCGCGCCGGTCGATCGGTCCCACACGCGCACCTGCTGATCGCGACCGGCCGATGCGAGGCGGCTGCCGTCCGGGCTCCAGGCGACGGTGAACACCTGGTTGTCGTGAGCGATGCGCGCGATCAGGCGAGCCGAGCCCACGTCCCAGACGCGTGCCGTGCGGTCGACACCGGCCGCGGCCAGCAGGTGGTCACCCGGGGCGAACCGCAGCGCCAGGAACGTGTCGTCGCTGTCCTCGAGCCGTCGCGCCGCGCCGGGATCCGCGAGGTGTCCGACCTCGATCCCGCCGTGGATTCGCGCCCGCGCATACAGATCGCCGCTGCCGAGCGCCACCTGCCCGGAGTCACCGTGGATGTGGAACGTCTCGCGTCCGCCGTCGAGGTCCCAGACCTCGAGCGACTGGTCCGTCGGATCGATCAGCGCGAGTCGGTCGGCGGTCGGATTCCACGCGAAGCCCATTGCGGCCGCGCCCACCGGCAGCGTCGTCCGCAGCGACCCGGTCGCGAGATCATGGATGCGCACCGAGTCGTCCCAGCTCAGTGCGACCGCACTGCCATCGGGTGCGATGCGGCCGTCGAGGAACTCGCTGGACCGGCCGGCGTAGCTCGCCGCGCACGCCCGGGTCCGCAGGTCCCACACCGAGCAGCCGTGCTCGTCCTTCGCCGCGATGCGACCGTCGGGCAGCCAGCCGACGTCGAATTGGACGCCGCCGGCGGCCAGGACCATCTCGGCGGTGTCGGCCGCGCGCCGGAGGAACGACCACTCCCAGCCGCGGACGTCGAGATCCCCGGCCGACTGCGGCTCCCACGCCGCGACGAACTCGGCCACGCGGGAAAGGCCGCCGTCCTCGAGTGCGGTGCCGGCGAGGCTCATCTCCGCGAAGTAGCGACTGCGGCGCTCGACGGTGCGCGCCTCGCGCTCGGCGGCAGCCAGCCGCCGGTTGCGGTCGGCCTGGAGCGCGACTGCGACGACCGCGGCCGCGAGGATCACGAAGCTGCCGAGCGTCGCTGCGACCAGACCACGATTGCGGCGGGAGAACTTGACCACGCGGTCGAGCGGTCCGGGGCGGCGCGCGAGGACCGATTGACGGTCGAGGTAGCGTCGCAGGTCGGCGGCCAGTGCGGCAGCGGACGGATAGCGGTCCGCCGGTCGCTTCTCCAGAGCGGTGCAGACGATGGCGTCGAGGTCGCCGGCGAGCGCCGGTTGGGAGCGACCGGGCGGCTCGGGGTCCCGGTTGGACACGATCTCCACCGCGCGGCTGAGCGGCTGACCGTCGATGTCGAGCGGGACCCGGCCGACGAGCAGCTCGTACAGCACGGCACCGAGCGCGTAGACGTCGGTCCGCGCGTCGATACCGTCGCCGCGGAGCTGCTCGGGGCTGACGTACGGCAGCGTGCCGACGAGCTGACCCTGGTGCGTGAGCTGCGTCGCCGGCCCGTCCTCCACGGCCATGCAGCGTGCGATGCCGAAGTCGAGCACCTTCACCTGCGGTGCACCCGGCATCGGCTCCGCGACGAGCACGTTCCCCGGCTTCAGGTCGCGGTGCACGATGCCGCGGTCGTGGGCGTGCTGCACTGCCTCGCACAATTGGACGATCAGTCGACAGCGCGCTCTCACGTCCAGCTCGCGCTGCTGCGCGTAGCGCGTGAGCGGCAGGCCGTCGACGAACTCCATCGCGAAGTACGGCTGCGGGCCGTACGGGGACGCGAAGGTCCCGGCGTCGATCACCTGCGCGATCCCCGGATGCTGGAGTCGGCCGAGCAGCTCCGCCTCGCGGGCGAAGCGGGCGAGGGTCTCGCCCCGCATCGCGCCGGGCTGGAGCAGCTTGAGTGCGACGATGCGCCGCGGGCTGTACTGCTCGGCGCGGTAGACGACCCCGACACCTCCCGTGCCGACGACATCGAGCACGCGGTACGGACCGATCCGGCGGGGCATGTCGGGGTGCGCCACGCCGCACACACCCTCGGCGTCGTCGCGCGCCGGCGCGGCGAGGACCGCGGGCGGCGCGTCGTGGTGTCTGAGCATCGCCCGGACCTCGACCGCCAGCTCCGGTCTGTCGTCGCACGCGTCCTGCACGAAGCGCTCGCGCTCCGCACCGCTCAGCCGAGCGGCGCCGAGGAACACCGCGCGCAGTCGTTCGAAGTCCAGAGGGTCGGTCATCGAGGGAGCACAGTATGCGGCCCGGAGCGGCGGGCGGCCGCGCGGCCCGACCGCGCCGGCAGGTCGTCACGCCGACCGCTCGCACCTCAGAGGGCGCAATCCGACGCTCCGGAGGTCGGTGATCGATCCCCGATGCGGCGAAACGTACCGTCCCGAGCCGGTCGGACCGTGCGTGGAGGGCGAGCGACGCACGGTCGCCGAGGGGATCGGCGTCGACTGCCGCGGTCGCCATGGCAGCGGCGGCAGCCTGTGCGTGCGCCGTCGGTCGTTGCTCGACATCGCCAGCCTCCGCGTGCACCGCCGCTCGCACGGCGAGGGCAGACCGACCTGCGCGAACCGGGCGAGCGACCGTCTCCGCCTGGCGGCGGCCCGCTCCGGATACCGATCGGTCTCGTCGCCGGCCGCTGCGGATGCGAGACTGCCACTCACGCGCTGGCGAGGCCCGCTCCGGGCAGGGCGCGGGTGAGCAGGGGGACGATCGCGAGTGGGGCTGCCTGGTCGGACAGCGCTCGAACATCGATCTCGCCGCGGCACGTCTTCAAGACGCCCAGGATGTCTCGCCATTGTCGGTCGGAGACCTCCCCACCGTCGCGATACCGGCACGGCTCCTGCAGCACGATGCCCTCGGGACTCGTCACGTCGCGAGCGTCCCCCGTCTGTGCGCAGATCACGACCCGGCGGCGTTGCTCCCACTTCCACACGTGGATGCCCTTCCATTCAGGGTACGAACACATCGATGCGTGTCAGTGTCGGTAGGTGGACGATCTGGAACGAGCCGTGACGAGCGATCTCGTCGCGTATCGATCGAGGGTCGACGATGACCTCGTCCCCGAGCTCGGACACGAAGTCGCCGACCTTCGGGAGCGGGAGATCGACGACGATGTCGGCGTCGAGCGTCGCGCGAGGTTCACCGGAGAACGTGCTCGCGACCGATCCTCCGATTGTCGAAGACGAGCCGCTCCACGGACTCGCTGACATCCTCGGACTGGGGGCGGTAGTCGCTCACGACGCGAACGTGGCGGAGTCGACCGTGGTTCGGGATGGCGATCGCCCGGCTCGGGTGCGGTGCTCGTGTCGCCGCGCAACCGGGGGTCGGTGAACGACCCGGCCTCGGGTCTGCAGCCGAATGCACTCGCGGACGCGATCGTGGTCGTCCGGGGCGAGGGGGCCAGCTGTCGCGGGTCGGCACTCCCTTCGGGTCGTCGCAGCCGGGGGGCCCGACGCGCGGTCCGTCGCGCGAGGCTCGCGCCGGCCCGGGAGCCGGCGCGGCCGCGGCGCGGCGAGCTCGTCGGCATCGGGCTCTGCGACCGGCCCGCGGACGGCGCACGCGGCGAGTATCATCGGAACTCGTCCGTCCATACCGGGGACGTCCGACGATGCGATCCAAAGCTCTCTCCGTGGTGGTCGTCGCGGCGCTCGCGCTGTTCGCGTCCACTCTGTCCGCCCAGGTCACCCAGGTGCCGAACACCGGCTGCGCGGGAGCCCCCTATCCAACGCACGACGCGGCGGCGCGGCTCGGCCAGACGTTCACGTTCAGCTACACCTGCGCGACGTCGACGCGCCGGGCCTACGCCGTGCTCGGCGTCCCGCCGGTCGGTAGTGGGATCTCGTTCTTCGCGCCGATCACCTGCGCCGCGGGTCCCTGTGTCTTCTACCCCGCACCGCTCGGTGGCGAGCTCGGCTGGTTCCCGCCGCAGGGACAGGCCGGCTCGTGGACGCTGAACGTGCCGAACGCGCCCGCATTGGTCGGCGCGACCCTGGCGGCCCAGGTGTTCTGCTACTGCACTTGACAGGGCTGCTTCGAGCTGAGCGGTGCGCTCAGCATCATCATCGAGCACTGAACGGTCTCCGGTCCCTGCAATGTCCCGCCACCCGCCGTGCGGGTGACGGGGTCCACTGTCCGTGGCCTATCCCGCGGCCACGGCGCGCGTCGTGCGCCATGCCTGCGCGAGACGCGCGCCGGACCGCCGGCGGGACCACGCCTTGGGCGAAGCCCTCCGGGACGTAGTCCTGTTCGCCTCGTTCGCACCCGCTCCCGCCGCGGCGCCGGACGTGCTGATCGAGGCCCGTGACCCGGCGCCCGCGGTTCCTCACTGCTTCGGCGGGGCGGCCTCGCGGATCTCGGCGCCGGCGTCGTCGCTGAGGATGAGGATCGCGTAGCGCTCGGCGCCGGTCTGGCCCTCGGCCGAGACCGACACGTAGTCGAAGCGGCCGCGGAGGTCGGTGTAGCCGTCCTTGTGGAAGCGCACGCGGCCGCCGGGCTCGCGGGCGTAGACCTTGACGTAGACCTTGGGCAGCGGCCGGCCGGTCCCGGCGTCGGTGACGCGCACCTGGCCGTAGCCCTCGATCACCTGCACCGCGAGCGAGTTGGCGTAGCACGCCTGGCGACGGACGATGCCGGCGCCGCGGACCTCGACCAGCACGTTCGCATTGGCGAACTCCTCCGGCAGTTCGAAGGTCAGCTCCGATTGGCCGGCGGGCAGCCGCAGCGGGTCGCTGCGATTGGGGCGGATGAACTGGAACGAGCCAGAGCCCTGCTGGACGAACGGGTTGGTCGAGAACAGGAACTCGATGTCCATCCGGTAGTAGGCGACCTCGCACTCGCCCAGGTTGCCGTAGCGCAGCTTCAGGCGGCGGCCGTCGACGCTCAGCTCGAGCGTCGGCTCGGTGGCGGCGAGATCCGGGCGGCCGGCGCCGGGCGACTCGGTGTCGCCGGTGCGGCCGGCAGTCTTGCCCTCGGCCTCGTCGAGCTGCGCGAGGACCTCGCGGAACAGGTCGCGCCAGCGGGTGACCGGGTGGTCCCGGTAGCGCTCGGCGATGCCCCGCGCGACCGCGTGGTCCGCACTGAAGAAGTCGAGGTAGGCGCGCATGTAGTCGTACTGGATCTGCGACGGCAGCTCGCGTGGCTCGACCTTGCGGAACGCGGCGAGCGCGTCCTCGATACGGTCCTGCAGCAGCAGGTAGTAGGTGGTCGTCAGCCAGTCCTCGGAGTCGAGCCGCGGACGGTGGACCAGGATGTCGAGCAGCCGCAGGTACTGTCCCGCCAGGCTCCCGTTGAGGATCTGACGGTGGTCGCCGAAGCGGTGCGCGCGGGCGTTGAACAGCGGCGAGTAGTCGATCTGCTGCCAGGTGTGGCGCTCGATCGGATCGATCGTCAGCAGCTGCGACTCCAGTGCGCTGCCACAGCGGGCGACGAAGCCGTCCTGGTGCTCGAGCCACTCGCGCACGACGCGAGCGTCGCCGTGCAGCACGCCGTACGACCACAGGGTGCCGTCGTAGGTGTGGTGTGCCCGCAGCCAGTCGGTCGCACGACGGAAGAACCCCTGGTCGCGCATGCGCCACGCGAGATCCGCGATCTGCACGCGCTGCAGGTTGGCGCTCTCCAGATACGCGAACACCTCGTCGGGTGTGCCGCTCTGCGAGACGTGCTCCCAGCTCGTGGTGTCGACGACGGTCGGCACCGCCACGACGTGCCGGACCGCCGGCGCCGCGAACGCGGACAGCTGACCGTCGCGGGCGACGTGCACCGGGAAGTGCGAGAAGTCGCCCGGCGCCGGGAAGTAGAAGTGGTACTCGGCGGTGGTCGTCGAGTATGCGCCGAGCTGCACGCTGACGGTGCGGGTCTCGTAGCCGCTGTCGAGCGGCAGCGCGCCGCGCGGGATCTGCAGCAGCAGCTCGAGGGTCTGCGCGGCCGAGGTCGGGTTGGTGAGCACGACGTGCGCGCCGTAGGCGATGCCGGTCAGCAGCTCACCGTCGATGAACTTCTCGACCTGTTGATTGCCCTCGTACCGATAGCGGTCGTCGAGCCGGAACACGTTCTGGCTGACGAGGATCGGCGTCGCGTCCGCCGCGGGCGACGCCGGCCGCACCTCCTTGGATACCAGCAGCAGCGGCGTCTCGGCGCGCAGCGTCAGGCGGCTGCCGTCGATCGTCGACGCGGGCTCGGTGGCCTGGAACGGCAGGTCGAGCACCGCCAGCGCGAGCATCATCTCGGCGAACGAGCTGTCCTTCGCGGCCGACGCCAGATGCTCGGACGTGAACGGCTGCCCGGGCGTCGCGGTGGCGAAGTCGAGCCAGAACGCATTGACGTCGATCAGACTCGCGACCTGCTCCTCGATGCGGCGGTGCCAGTAGTTGTTCTCGACCCACAAGCGGGTCGGCTCCGGACCGCGGAAGAACGCGCGACCCTGCGTGCGGCGGTCGGCGTCGCGACGCATCTCCTCCACGAGCCCCCCGGCCGCCGCGGCGGGGGCGTCGGCGGGCTCGAGGTTCTGGCGCTCGTCCTTGGCCTTGTCGTCCTCGGCGCCGTCGCGCGCCGGCGGCGCGCCGGGCGGCGGAGCGGGCGCGGGGACCGCGGCGCGCGCGAGCTCCTCGGATTCGCGCAGCGCGCCGCGCAGTGCGCGCAGCTGGTCGCCGAGCTGACGGCGGGCGTCGAGAGCGCCGGCCTGCAGCGTCGCGTCGAACAGCAGCAGGGTCGCCGTGACGTCCGGCGGCTGCATATCGAGCAGCTCGCGGAGCTGGCGCGTGGTCGGGTCGCGCTCGTCGGTGATGCGGCGCGCGAGCAGGATGCGCTCCACTGCGTTGAGGCGCGCGAATGCCCACGGCTCCAGGTAGCCGCTCAGCTCGTTGCCGAGCAGCCAGTCGTCCATGAACGTCTTGTGCAGCTTGTTCTGCAGGTACGGCCGCACGACGGCGTCGAAGAACGCGCGGTCCTTGTTCCACAGGAAGAAGTGCAGCTCGTGGCAGGCGTGCTCGGAGTAGAGCGCCCGCTTCTCGGTGTCGTCGAGCTGCGGCCAGCGCAGCACGAACGCGAACTGCTGCAGGTCGGCATTGCCGGACAGCGTGCCGAACAGCCGGTGCACGTCCGCGAGCGACCCGTACACCTCGACCGACGCGCTCGCCGCGTCCTCGACGGTCGCCTGCGCGCCGGCGGCGACGAACTCGATCCGGCGCTGCTCGGTGTAGTGGCGCTCGGCGTCGAGCGCGAGGATCAGCCGGCGGTCGCGCGGCTGGAGCGGCCGTTCCGGCAGGGCGACCGTGCGGTAGACGGTGTCGGTCAGGTCGACCGCGAACACGTGCAGCTCCTGGCCGTCGCCGAGGTCGGCGCGCGGGATGCGCACGACGCCGTCGGCGTCAGGCCGCAGGTTCAGCAGCACGGCCGCTGCGCGCGGCAGGAAGTCGAGATTCGGGTAGGTGCTCGGCGAGACCGCGCCGCCCCATTCGCCCCCGGACTCGCCTTCGGCGCGGCCACGCCGGGCGCGGCCGGACGGCGCCCCGAAGCGACCGCCGGCGCCGCCCTCGGCCTGCGCGAGCGTGTCGGCCTCGTCGAGTGCCCACGGGTTCAGCACGAGGCCCGGGCGCTGCAGCATGTTGCCCGGGAAGCGTGCGGCGAGCCGCCGCTCGAGGATGTAGCGGTATTCGTCGCCGATCTCGCGGCCGGAGTCGTAGGTCGACTCCGGGTGGTCGAGCTCGACGATCGCCGGTAGCGCGTTCGGCGAGGCGCCGATGTCCGGCGACGCCGGCCAGGCGCGCTGGTAGCGCGTCGCGACGACGTGCACGCGCGCGTCGGGACGTGCATTGGCGAGGCGCACCTCGACATTGGCATCCGAGATCGCGATGCCGGTCACGTGCAGCGGTGCGTCGGCGCCGCGCTCGAGCATCCGGTGGTCGCCGACCAACCGGTCGTCGCGCACCGCGCCGGTCGTGATGCTGACCGCGATGCGCTGACCCTCCTGCTCGAGCAGCAGGTCGTAGTCGCCCGCCGGCAGGTCGCGCAGCTCGAGGAAGCCGTCGCGGAGCCCGAGGTTCGTGAAGCGATCGCGGACGAACACGCCGCCGCAGACCTCGAGCAGCGACACCGCCGAGCGGTCGAGCCGGCGCTGGTCGCCGAGCCACGCGACGCGCAGCGTGTCGCCGGTGCGGCCGGTCAGCCGCGCGGGCCAGGTGCGGCGGTCCTGCGGCAGCGTCCAGGTGCTGTCGTTCGGGGAGACGCCCGTCAGCCGGACGCTCGTGATGCCGTCGAGCGGGCCGAGGTTCACGCGACCCGCGGCGTCGGTCTTCAGATCGAAGTGCGCGGCGTCGGTGAACTGCCGGTGCTGCAGGGCGACGTGCACCGCGCGGTCCTTGACCGGCTCGCCGTTCTTGCCGCGCACGTCGAGCACGAAGCCGGCGGCGGTGCGCGACAGGAGCGCGCACGACGTGTCCGCGGTCGCGTCGATGCCGTTCATGCCGAACGTCTCGGGCCCGGCCTGCAGGTCCTGCGTCTCGCCGCGGCTCAGGTTCTCGATCCGCGCGCGCAGCGTGATCTCGATGCGCTGCAGCTCGCGCGGCACCCGGATCTCGTGCACCGCGTCGCGGTCGGCGGCGAGCTCGAAGTCGCGCAGCTCCTGCGACGAGGCCACGCCGTGCACGTCGACGGTGGCGACCGACAACCGCACGTCCTTCAGCAGCGCCAGGCTGACCGGTACGTCGGTGCCGGCGACCACCAGCCGTGGCCGCACCGTGACGTGCGCGGTGCCCTCGCTCAGCAGTTCCTCGCGCTCGAGCAGGATGCCGGCGCGCAGCTCGTAGCCCTCGGCGCGGTGCTCGAATTGCTCGAGCGTCGCGATGCCGTTGCCGCGCAGCACGATCTTCTGCGGGCCGGGCTGCGTCGAGAACGGCACCGCGATCTCGCCGTTCTGGTCGGCGCGGAATTCGCGCCCGGCCAGCCACAGCGTGGCGTCGGGCACGATCCGGCCGCCGTCGTCGCGGACCGTGAACACGTGGCCGGCGGCACCGATGCGCTCGGTCTCGAAGAGCCGCCCCTTGTGGATCACGGCGCGGCTCGACAGCCCGTTGCCGATCAGCTCGACGACGTAGACGCCGGGCCGGTCGAGATTCGGGAACTCGAAGCGGCGGCGGATGCGGCGCAATGGGCTGTCCCCGTATTCGAAGCGCAGCTCCTGATTGGCGACGAGGCCGTCCAGCGGGATCGTCGCATCGACCTGCTTGCCGTTCTCGACGTAGTAGTTGAACGCGTTGATCTCGAAGACCTTGACCAGCAGCGTGCCGACGTTCTTCAGGTCGACGTCGATCGAGACGCGGTCCTGCGCGCCGTAGAAGACCGGTTGGGTCGGCGCGAACTCGATCTCGACCCGCGTGCGGAGCTGCTCGAGGTAGACCGGGTCACCGAGCAGCGAGTACCAACGCTCCGGCGAATCGCCGGTGCCGAGCAGCAGCTTGGTCTCGGCGAACACGCGCCGCAGCCAGCTCTCGCGGACCAGCTCGGTGTACGGCCGGTAGTCGTCCTCGGTCGCGAAGAAGTGCTCGAAGTAGTCGCGGACCAGCACCTCGTCGTCCTGCACCGGCAGCATGCCGGTCGCGTACTGGCGGCCGAGGTCGGCGTAGTGGTCGCCGCGCTGCGTGCGCCGCAGGAACTCCGGCTCGACGTAGCTGCTGCGCCGCGGTAGCCGCAGGTAGGCGAGGAAGCGGTCCTTGGCGAACACGCCGCGTTGCCGGTCGTGCGCGAGCCGGTGGTAGAGCACGTGCGCCTTGAACGAGTTGTGCACCGCCGGCAGCCGGTTCGCGAAGGCCTCGAGGCGCGTCAGGAACGCCTCGCGTTCGGCGCTGTCGCTGCGCAGATCGACGTCGCCGCCCGGCCACAGCCGGCGCGCGTAGATGTCGGGGAAGTCCGAGTCCGCCAGCAGCTCGGGCATCAACCGCACGCACTCGTCGAGCTGGTCGAGCAGCAGCAGGCGATGGATGCCGAGCGAGCCGAACCCGCGGCTGTCCTCGTGCTTCAGGTCGGCGACGATCAACGCCGGCAGGTTCGGGACGTCCGGCCGCTGCAGGCGCTTCAGCAGGTCGCGCAGCCGGTCGGCGTCGAGGTCGCCGCTCGCCAGCAGGAAGTCGAAGGCGGAGTCGCGGAAGCCGTCGACGCTCTTCGGATGGCGCTGCAGCGCGGTCCGGGTCAGCGTCGCGACCGAGTACTGCGCCGGATCGAGGCGGGTCGGCAGGTCGGGTGCCGCGCCCGGCACGCGCCGCTGATGGTCGAAGCGCAGCCCCATGCGCTCGCGGAGCAGGTCGAACGCCGCCTTGGCGTCGCGCGGGAACGACAGCAGCGCCTGCCGGTTCTCGATCTCGATCAGCCGCGCGGTGCGCCCGTGGCGCAGCTCCCAGGCGCGCAGCAGCGCGGGCACGTCGGCGAGCGCGCCGGTGTGCTGCCGCTCGAGGCAACGGTAGTAGTAGTCGTCCTCGGAGCCGGGGATCAGGCGGTCGAGCAGGGCGGCGCGGTCCTGGGCGAGTGCGAAGTCCTCGGGAAAGCCGATCGGCACTCCCTGGGCCGCGAGCTTGGTCGTCAGCGGGTGCGAGGTCATGGCGACGAGGGGCAGCAGGGCGGCCCGGAGCAGCGGGATCCAACGCATCGGGGAACTCCTGGGTGGCAGGCGCGGGCGGGTCTCGGGACGGTGCGGCGACCGGGGGTGGGGCGCCCGGCGCGCGGCGGAGGGGCGGGGTGGGTGCCCGGTCCGCCGCGGCGGGATTCCGGCGCGGACGCCGTTCCGCGGCGGTGGTTCCGGCCGTTCCGCGCCGGCAGGATCTTTGTCGGCAATCGCACCCGTACCGCCGGAGTCCGCCCGGCGCCATCGAGGGGAACCACGAGGGGAACCACGCGGGGAACCACGCGGGGAACCACGCGGGACGACCCCGCGCGCCGCGGCGCCGGCGCCGCGGGCCGCCCGCGCTGCGCTTCCCGCGGCGCCGGCCGGCCGCTAGCTTGCGGGGATCATGCAGCTTTCCGTTCTCGATCTCCGTCCCGGCAACATCATCTCGTTCGAGGGACGCATGTGCACCGTCACCTGGTGGAACATCCTGCGCAACGACCGGCGCCAGTTCATCCAGATGAAGGTCAAGGACGTGCTGACCGGGCGGGTGTCGGAGCTCAAGGAGAACACCGACACCAAGTACGAGGTGCTGGAGAAGGAGGAGAAGGACCTGCACCACTCCTACCGCGACGGCGACATCGAGGTGTTCTTCACGCCCGAGGGCGAGGAAGTGCAGTGCCCGCACCACGCCGCCGAGGAGGCGATCCGCTGGCAGGCCGAGAGCTACACCGGGTTCTACGTGAACGGCGAGCTCGTGTCGGTGTCGGCGCCGCGCATGTGTATCGCGACCGTCGCGGAGTGCGAGCCGCCGGTCAAGGGTGCCGGCACCGGGATGAAGGACGCCGTGCTCGACAACGGCGTGCGCATCAAGGTCAGCAACATCATCGCGGTGGGCGATCGCGTCCGCGTCGACACCGAGGCGCTCGAGTTCAAGGAGCGCGTGCAGTGACCGCGCGCGGGTGACGCCCGCGCGCGCCGTGAACTTCGGCCCGTCCCCAGGACCCCGAGCCCGGCCAATCCGTTGGACTCTCGCGAGCTCTTCGAGATCCTGGTCCGCGAGAACCAGGGCCTCGTGCGCGCCTTCCTGTTGTCCGCGGTCCGCGACGCCGCGGTCGCCGACGACCTGCTCCAGGAGGCCTTCTTGATCGCCTGGAAGAACCTCGACCGCTACGACCGCTCGTTGCCGTTCGGCCCGTGGGTCCGCGGCATCGCCGCCAAGCTCGTGCTGACCGAGCGGCGCCGCTACGCGCGGTCGAAGGTCTACTTCGTCGACGAGGAGGCGATCCGGCACCTGGAGCGCGGCAACGACGACGTCCACGCGCTGGCCGGCGACACGCTCGACGAGAAGCTCGCCGCGCTGCGCACCTGCATGGACGGGCTGACCGACTACCAGCGCACGACGATCCGCCTGCACTACGAGGACGGGCTGCAGTGCAAGGACATCGCGCCGCGGCTCGGGCTCGGGCTGGAGTCGGTCAAGAAGCACCTGCAGCGCGGTCGCGCGGCGCTGATGAGGTGCATCCGCGGCCGGCTCCGCGAGCAGGGTGTCGGCGCCGGTGAGGCGCACTTCCGGGGAGCGGAGTCGTGACGCGGTCGCCTGCGGATCCCGGCCCCGACGAGACGCTCCGGTGGGCGGACTGGGACGAGACGGTGCTCGAGCCCGGCGAGGAGCCGGCGCACGACGGCCTGCCGGCCGAGCGCGCCGACCGCGAGGCGCTGCTCGACCAGCGCCTCGTGCACGGGCTGTTGACGATGCTGCAGGACAGCAGGGAGGCCCGCGAAGCGCGCGTGCGGCGGATCGTCGCGGCGATCCCCGCGCGCGCCGACAGACGCCGGGCGCTCGCCCGTCCGTGGGTCGCGCTGGCGGCCGCGGCGGTGATCCTGGTCGCGCTCGCGTTGGTGTTCGGCCCGCGGTCGATGGATCGCCTGCAGGTCGAGGCGATGCTGCGCGAGGTCGCCGAGCACTCGTTCCCGGCCGCGAGCGCGCGCGAGTTCCTGCTGACCGTGCGGATGGTGCAGCCGGACGGCACCGAGCGGCAGACCGGCCGGCACGTGTTCGTGTGCGGCGGCCACGGCCGCTTCCGCGCCGAGCTCGACGGCGAGATCGTCGGCCGGCAGACGCTCGGCAGCGACGGCGAGACGGTCTGGCGCGAATCGCACACCGAGCCGCCGGAGCGGATCAGCGCCCCGCTGCGCGACGCCCGGCGGGTGCTCGGCGGCGTGCTGCCCGACGGCGGCTTCTTCGGCTGTGGGCACCTCGAGGTCGGCCGCCTGCTCGAGCGCCTGCCGGGCGCCGAGCAGCTCGAGTACGCGGGCACCGAGGTGCTCGACGAGGGCGGTCCCGAGCTCGTGCGGCTCGAGGGCGAAGGGCTGTTCACGGTCGGCGAGGGCGGCATCGAGCACGCCGTCGTGCTCGTCGACGAGGAGCGCGAGCTGGTCGAGCAGGTCGAGCTGCGGATCCGCGCGCCCGACGGCAGCCGCTGCTTCGTGTTCGTGTTCCGCGAGCAGAGCCCGCGGCCGGTCGACCCGGCGTTCTTCGCCCGGCCCTGGTGAGGCAGGGGCGGCTGCGCTCGCGGAGGTTCCGATCGCGACCGACTGCCGGTCGTGCCACCGAAGCGGGAACCCGGGCGCGCCCGGCTCGCGGGGGTGGAGTTGCCCGGCCACTGGCCGCAGCGGGATGATGCCGGCGATCCCACCCATGCGCACCCCCGACTCGTCGTCGTTCCCCGCCGCCCGCTCGCTGCTGCTGAGCTCCGGCGCGGTACTCGCGCTCGCGGCAGGCGTGGCTCGCGCACAGGGCGAGGTCGTCGAGGACTGGGCGCGCACGCTGACCCTCAACGGCTCCCAGATCCACGGCCGGATGATCGCTGCGGACGGCAACGACGCGACTTACGTGACGGGTCACTACCCGAACTACCACCTCGTCACCGCGAAGCTCGCGGCGAACGGTGCCGTGCTGTGGCAGGCCGAGTTCAGCAACCCCGGCACCCGTGAGCACGCCGCGTGGCTGTGCGTCGATCCCTTCGGTGACGTCGTCGTCGCCGGCTACCTGGTCACCGGCGCGAGCCAGACCCCGAACGGCTTCGTGACGTTGAAGTACGACCCGGCCGGCAACCTGCTGTGGTCGGACCTCGTCCAGAGCACCTGGGGCTCGCTCCAGCGCGTGGCGACCGACCGCAATGGAGACGTGGTCGTCCTCGGTCGCACGGCCGGCGCGGTGGTCACGCGCAAGTACTCGCGCGCCGGTGCCTTGCTGTGGACGCGCTCGGCGGTGCTCAATCCGTTCAACCAGAGCCAGGCCGGCGGCCTCGCGATCGACGCGAACGGCACGATCTTCGCCACCGGCGGCGTGCTCGGCACGATGGAGACGTTCGCCTACGACCCTGCGGGCAACCTGCTGTGGTCGCGCTCGTTGCCGGCGATGGGCACGGGCGCCGACCTGGCGCTGGGTCCGGGCGGCGAGGTCTACGTCGCCGGCACCGCCAGCGGTGTCGGTGTCGACCGAAGTCTGGTCGCGAAGTACGACGCCGCCGGCACCCCGTTGTGGACGCGCACGTATCCGGGCACCGGTGCGCGGCGACTCGCGGTCGACGGGCACGGCGACATCGTGATCGTCAGCGCCGTGAATCCGGCCGGGGGTTACCTGGACTGGCTCACGCAGAAGCTCGATCCCGCCGGCAATCGGCTCTGGGCGGTCGTCCACGACCAGCATCGCTACAACGACGAAGTGCCGTACGCGCTGGCCGTCGGCCCCGACGACGAGGTCTACGTCACGGGCCAGGGTGGCCCGGGACCGACGTCGGGCTCGTCGAGCTACCTGCGGACGGTCACCGTGCGCTACGCGAGGAACGGCACGCCGGAGTGGGCCGCCGGCAGCTTCACCTCGGTACGCGGACTCGGCGTCGTCCGGTTGTCGGACGACTCGATCGTCACGGTCGGTGAGTCCACCTTCACCGTGTTCCACTATCGCCAGTCGGCGGTCTGGTGGTCGCTCCATGGCGCGCTCGCCGGTACCGCGGGGCTCCCGCACCTGGAGGGCACGGGCACGCCGCGAAGTGGCAGGCCGGTGTCGCTCGAGCTCAGCCGTGGTCGGCCGAACGCACCGTCCTGGATCGTCGCGGGGCTCTCGCGAGCCGACCGACCCCTGTTCGGCGGCGTGCTCGTGCCGGCGCTCGACCTGTCGCTCGGAGCCTTCCCGCTGTCGCCCAGCGGCAGCCTGTCGTTGCCGCTGAGCTGGCCCACAGGAGGTCCGCCGGGCTTCGAGATCACCTTCCAGGCCCTGATCCTCGACACGGCAGCGCCATTCTGGTTCGCGATGTCGAACGCGCTGGTCGGCATCTCGGAGTGAGATCCGGGACGCGACCCGGTGTGCGCCGGTTCGAGGCCGGACAGTGAAGGTGGATCCGCGCCGTCCGGGCCGCGGCATCGACGCCCCGCACGGGCCTCGCGGTGCGGCCGGCCGCCGGTGCGGGGCATCCTGTGGGCCGCTCCCCGAGCCGAGTGCTCGGTGTTTCCTCGGGAGCCCACATCGTGGATTCTGCGCGGGCCGCACGGAATCCACGATGCGGTCCTGAGCGCTGCGCCGAGGAGCAGTCCGGGCCGATGACCAGCACGTCTCCGCCATCCGTCGCCGACGGCACGACCCGTCTCCGCGCGCTGCTGCGCGATCTCGACCTGCCGCCGGTCGCGCTGCTCGAGCAGCTGCGCGCACAGCGGGAGGCGCTGATGGGCGACACCGAGCTCGGCAGCGATCTCGACCGGCACGAGCTGGCCTACCTGACCCGCAAGTCCACCGACGCGCGGCTCCGGGTACCGCTGGGCGCGCCGACCGAGCGCGCCGAGCGCGCCGCGATGCTCAGCCGGCTGCGAAGCCTCGAGGCCGCGGCGCGCGGCGACGCAGCGAGCTTGTTCGACCTCGTCGAGATCGCGGCGCAGCTCGAGCATGTCGGCCTGCCGGCCGAGGCCGCGCGCGCGCGCGCCGCGGTCGACGTGCACATCGCGGCGATCGACGCCGCCGACGACCGGCTGCGCTACGAGGCAGGCGAGCGCTACGCGGCACTGGCGACCGAGGAGGAGGACCTCGAGCTGACGCACCGCCTGCTGCTGATCGACGGTATGCGGCGCGCGTGCGTCGCGCTGCGCGAGCGCACCGGTGACCCGCTGTTCGCGAAGCTCGCGCGGCGACTGGCGCGCGCGTCCTGCGACCGCACGCTGCAGCTCAGGCTCGAGCGGCTACTGACCCGGCGCGGCGCGGTCCTGATGGAGACGATCAGCTTCGCTGCGCTGATCGCCGTGTTCGTGCTGCTCGCGGTCGAGGTGCGGATCGGCGAGCGCGAGTGGCTGCTGCTGCTCGACGCGCTGATCTGCACGTACTTCATCGTCGAGTTCCTGTTCAAGCTCGCGCTCGCGCCGGCACGCCGGTCGTGGTTCCTGCGCAACGTCGTCACCGACCTGCTGCCCGCGATACCCGCGGCGATGTACTTCGCGGTGCACATCCCGGCCGAGGCGGACTTCACGATCCTCGGTCGGTTGATGCGGTTCCTGCGGGTGGTCACGATCGCGCGCTACTTCCGGGCGTTGCGACCGATCCTCGGCGTGGTCCGGCTCGTGCTGTTCCTCGTCAGGGGGCTCGACGCGCTGGTGCAGCGGTTCTCGCCGCTGCTCAATCGCAACTTCGTGTTCTTCGAGCGCCACGTGCTCCCGCTCGAGAGCGATGGCGAGCCGGATGTCCGCACCTTGTGCTTCCGCGCCCTGCGCCGGGAGCACGTCGTGCTCGACGAGCTGCCGGTGGCGAGCGCGGCACCGCTGCTCGCCGAGCGTGCCGAGCGGCTCGCGGGTCGCTTCGGTGACTCGCGAGCGGCGGTCGCCGAACGCGCCCAGCGCCTCGGCGAGCCGGGTGACCGCGATATCCCGGTCGAATACGCGATCGAATACCTGTGGCGTCTGCAGCCGGCGGAGATCGGCCAGTTCCTGCCGCGCAAGGACGTGCTCGCCATCGACCGCGTGGCGCGGATCATCAATGCGCCGATCGTGCGCTCGCTGCCGCTGGTCCGGCAGCTGCGCAGCCCGGAGCGGGCGGATACGCCCGAGGAACGGGTCGTCGACCTCGGTCGTCGCGTCGCACTGCTGCTGGAGCGCGCCCGCGAGCGGGCGCTGCACGTCGCCGACATGCACGGCATCGTGACCGGGCCGCAGGTGCTCGACCGCGTCGCGTCGGCACTGGTCAAGGCCAGCAAGCGTCCCGCCGTGCGGCTGCTGATGTTCGGCGGGCTGTTCACGATCGTGCGTGCGCTGGTCGGTGCCGAGAGCTGGCTCGGCGGGCTGTTGACGAAGTTCGTCGCCACGCCGCTGGTGATCCTCGGCAGCGTGTGCCTCGTGCTGTTCGGCATCGGCCGGTGGCTCAAGTCGCTCGCCGGCGAGGCCGCCGACACCTTCAAGCTGGTCAGCGAGGCACACTTCATCGGGCTGCTCGAGCTGGTCAAGCGGCGCCGCCAGGACGGTGATCTGCAGTTCCTGTCGCGGCGCGTGTTCCGCCTCGAGCTGGACGACTGGGAGGGCGCCGGTGCCATCGGCAAGCAGATCCGCGCGTCGCGGACCGGCGTGCTCGACCTCGTCAAGCTGCACGACGACACGCTGCAGGCGGAGGTCTATCGCGTCGCGCTGCTGTACCTGCACTTCCTCGACGGCGCGCCGCTGCACGAGAACGACGTCAAGACCACCGAGCAGCTACTCGCCAACCTGTCGCTGGAGAACATCCGCAACTCGCACCTCGGCTGGTCGCGACGCGAGCGGAAGCGGCTCCGGCGGCTCGCGCCGGGCGAGGGCGGGCTGCTCAGCGGCCCGCACGTGTGGTTCCGGTTCATCACCGAGAGCGTCGCGGTCGAGACCGCCAAGCGGGTGACGGACTACAACCTGAACTGCCTGACGCTCGAGCAGCGGGCGGTGGCAGATCCGGAGGAGCGCTCCGCGTTCGCCGCCTGGCTGTGGCACCGCCGGCATCCGCTGCTCGGGCGCCTCGAGCGGATGGAGGAGCCCGGCGGCACGCGCATCTACAACACGACCGAGTTCAATGCGCTCGACTTCCTGAGCGACGATCCGCAGCGCGCACTGCACATCGAGCGCGTGTTCGGCCGTGCGGTGCTCAAGCTCGTGCTGCTCGATCGCGAGCGCATCATCCGCGAGATCTTCGGCACGCGGCCGTTGCACGAGCTGCCGAGATCGCAGCGTACGCTCAATGCGTACCGCTTCTATCAGGATCGCCTGTCGCGCGGCCGTCTGCTGTTCGTGCCCGCATACGTGCTCGGTGCGTTGTGGAGCGGCGTGCGGCTCACCGTGCGCCGCACGGTCGAGGTCGTTCGCGAGATCCTCGCGCCCGAGGGAGGCGGTTCGCGTCAACGAGAGCGGGCGGGCGCCGTTCGCGGTCGCGCTCCGCAAGATCCACCGCATGCGGGCGCCGGCGCTGCTGGAGGCGATGCAGATCCGCGTGTCGTTCGATCCGGAGTACTGCGGTGCACCGCCGCTCTGGACCGGCCACACCGTGTTCGACCCGGAGCCGGAGATCGAGCGCGACATGGATTTCCTGCAGCTGCGCGAGCGCGAGCGTGAGCCGCTGCGCCGGCTCGCGGTCCGCAATCGCGACCGCGTGCAGGAGCTCCACGTGCTGATGGCGCAGCTCGGCGAGCGCGGCGTGCTCGGCGAGCCGCGCGACGAGATCGACCGGCTGCGCGGCGAGCGCGCGGTGACGATCGCGTACATGACGGACCGCGAGCACCTGCGGACGCTGCTGCGGGCGGAGCGCTGGCTCGAGGAGCGCCTCGCGCAGATGGAGGATCCGGCGACCGACCTGCCGGGTCACTTCCTGCGGCGCGCGGGATCCTGGTCGTGCCGGGGCGGCCGGCCGCACCGCGTGGTGCGCTGGCTCGCCGACGACCTCGGTGACCGCCGGGTCAGCCGGCGTGGTCGTGGCAACTTCGTGCGGAGCTGGTTCGACGGCGACGACGAGCTGCGCGACGTCGTCCGGGTGTGGTCGACGCTGCCCGACGGCGTCACGCCGTTCCAGCGTGGGCTCGAGATCGCCCGGCGCATCTATGCGACCCGCAACGACATCGCCCGCGAGCTGGCGGCATTGCGCGCGATCCAGACCATGTCGGTGCTCGACGTTCGCAACTACCGCACGCTGGTGTTCGAGCTCGGCAACTACGCTGCCGACGGCGAGGACCGCGACGTCGCGGAGGCGCTGCCGTGATCGACGGTCCGGTCGGCCGCCGCTTCGTGCTCCTGACGGTGGTCGCCGCCCTGCTGCTACGGGTGTTCGCATCGATGCTGACCGGCGTGCCGGACGAGCGCGCCGTCGATGCGCTCTGGCAGGCGGAGCGCCTCGCCGCGGGCGATGCGACGCCGCTGTGGGGAGGCGGCGCACCCGGTGACATCGCTGGCGTCCGGCCCGCCGCCCCGCTGTGGCCCGCGGCGATCGCACCGCTGGTGCTGCTCGGCTTCGACGCGTTCCGGTCCGCGCAGCTCCTCGCCGCGATCCTCGGTGCCGTCGCGATCCCACTGTGCGTGCGGCTGGCGCGCCCGGTCGCGTCCGGCGTCGGCGAGCGGCCGATCGCGCTGCTGTGGATCGTCGCACCGCTCGCGGTGCGCGATGGCGCGGCGGCCGGCTCGGCGCCGCTGTTCCAGCTCCTGGTCGCGCTCGCCCTGGTCGCGCTCGCCCTGGTCGCGGCGTCGTCGGCCCGCGCGGCGAGGCACCGGGCGCTCCCGTTGCTCGGCGTCGCTGCGTGCGTCGCGCTCGCGACGCTGACGCGCGCCGAGGGCGTCGCACTCGTGCTCGTCGCGCCGCTCGCCGCGGGCGGCGGGGTGCGGTGGCGCACCGGCTTCGCGGCGCTCGCCGGCGTCGGCACCGCGGTCGCGGCGCTCGCGCTCGGCCGGCTCGCTGGTGGCCTGCCGGCGCTCGACCCGGGCCTGCTGCCCGCTCCGATGGGCGGCCGCGCCGACCCGTTCGCCTTCGCGGGCGTCGGGCGAGCGCTGCTGACCGCGCCGCTGACCTTCCTGGCCGAGTGCCACGTGCTCGGCGCGCTCGCCGTGCTCGGCATCGTCGCCGGCCGTCGCGAGCGCTCGTCGAGCTGGTCGCTGGTCGGGCTCGGCTGCGCGCTCGTGCTGGTCGCCGGCGGCCGCGGCAGCTTCGTCGCCTGGCTGCCGTGCCTGGCGCCGCTCGCCGCGCGCGGCGTCGCCGCGATCGATCCGCGTGGCCGCCTGCCGATCCTGCTGGTCGCGGGCCTCGCGAGTCTGCTGCTGTCGCTCCGGCTGCAGCCGTCGGACTGGATCGGCGAGCGCACCGTCGGCGCCTACCTCGCGCGTCGCCTCGCGCCCGGCGAGCACGTGACCGGCGACGTGCGACGCGCGCTGTACGCGGCGGGCGAGCCGCCGCCGCCGCCGCGACCGCTCCGCGTCGACGAGCTCGTCGACGCTGCCCGCGACCCGCGGTGCGCCTACGTCGTGCTCGACGGCCAGCGCGCGCTGGCGACGCCGGTCGCCGCGGCGCTCGCCGGCACCTTTCGCGTGCACGGCATGCCGGACGACGTGCGTCGCGAGGCCGCTGAGCGCCGACTCGTCGTGCTCGAGCGGCAGCGCTGATCGCGACGGGCGTCAGCGCGCCCGCGACGGCTGGCGGTCGACGAGCACCGCGACGCGCGGCGGTCGTGGGGGACCTTCGACGGCCAGCGATGCGGGACCGGCGATGACGCCGGCGAGCTGCCAGCCGACCCGCTCGGCACCGAGGTCGACACTCCGCTCGCCGTCGCCGTCGCGCAGCGTCACCCGCGCTGCCGCCCGCGGCTCGCCGCCGGTCTCGACGTAGACGCGGCAACGGGTGCCCCCCGGCGCCGGCAGTCCGTAGCGGAAGCCGCCGTCGACCGCCGTAGCCTCCGGCTCGACGCCGCGCGGCCGCCAGCCGGTCGCGTGCCACGGCAGCACCGCGCGCTCGCGCCACGGCCCGCGCAGCAACGCGTCCGCGAGCGGGCTGTCGGCGTCGAGCAGCGGCTCGGCGTGGAACAGCACCTCGCCGCCGAGGTCGAGCTCCCGGATGCGTTCGAGCGCCGCGACGACGAGGTCGGGGTGGGCGACGAACGAGCCCGACTGGATCAGCAGACCCGGCGCGAGGATCTGCGCGCCGCGCACCGGGTAGTCCTCGGCGGCGCGGTCGAGGACGTCGAGCAGCGCGTCGAGGTCGCGGCGGTAGGTCTGCGGGACGATCGCATCGGTCAGCCCGCGCGCGACCCAGGCCGGCCCGTCCTGCAGGTAGTTGCGCAGCGCCCAGTCGTGGATGCTCGGCGCCATCGCGAAGCGCAGCTCGGGCGCCTCGGCGCGGACGGTCGCGCGCAGCTCGGCGAGCCACTCGGTCAGGTGCTCGGCGCGGAGCCGCAGGTCGATGCTGCGCCCGCGCTGCCGCGCGAAGCGGTGCAGCTCGCGTTCGCCGAGCGGGCTCGGTCGCGCGTCGGCGGGCAGGGCCGGCAACCGATCGTCGCCCTGCACGCCGTCGACGTCGTAGCTGCGGACGACTTCCAACACGAGCTCGCGCAGCAGCGCTCGCACCTCGGGGTTGTGCGCGCACGACCAGCGGAACCCGTTCTTCTCGAACACCGCGCCCGCGTCGTCGAGCGCCGCCCACTCCGGGTGCACGTCGAGCAGCACACCGGGGGCGTTGCGGTGGCCGGCCGCGAACCCGTACTCGAACCACGGCACGACCTCGATCCCGCGCAGGTGGGCCTCGACGACGACATCGCGCAGCGGGTCGCGTCCCTCGAAGCCGGGCAGGATGCGCTGCTCGGCGACGTCCTCGAACGCGTCGCTCGGCCACAGCGGGAACCCGCGGGTCCACACGACCGGGAACACGACGTTGACACCGAGCTCGTCCAGCCGCTGCATCGCTGCGGCGGTCGCGGCGGGGGACGTGAGCGCGCGGCAGTCGGTCAGCGGGATCCAGACGCCGCGGAGCCGTCGCTCGGCGGGTCGCTCCTGGGCCGCGACGGTGGCCAGCGCGCCCGCGACCAGCGCTGCGGCGAGAAGGTATCTGCGCATGCCGCCCACAGTAGCAGCCGCCGCCGGCGGCCGGCGCCGAGCCGCCGTGGCGATGCGGCCGGCACCGCCGCGCGCGATCCGCTGGACTTCGGTCGACCGCGGCGAGCGACTCGCTACGATCGACTGCCCGTCTCGCATCGCCCCCTCGTGTCTCGCGCCGCTCACAAGCGCGCCGGCGGTCTCGCCGTGCGCCCGCCGCTGTACCTCCGTGGCGACCCCCGCGGGCCGGTGGCCGCCGTGTTCGGTCGACTCGGTGGGATGTTCCAGCGGCGCTTGCGCGGCTTCGTCGAGGGCGTGGGCCAGGGCGCGCGACGGCGCCGCTGCACGACGCTGCCGCCCGACTACCCGCCGCTCGCCGTGTCGGGCCGGGTGTCGGTCGTGCTGCCGATCAAGGACCAGGCGCAGCTGCTGCGCGAGGCGATCGACAGTGTGCTCGCCCAGCAGGGAGTCGACCTCGAGCTGATCGTCGTCGACGACGGGTCGACCGACGGTGTCGACGGCGTCCTGCAGCACTACGCGGCCGATCCGCGGGTGCGCCTGCTGCGCCAGCCGCACCGCGGGCTGCCGCTCGCTCTCAGCGCCGGCTTCCGGTTCGCGACCGGCTCGCGGCTCACGTGGATCTCGGCCGACGACATCCTGGAGCCCGAGATGCTCGGCCGGCTGGCGTCGTTCCTCGATGCGCGCACCGACGTCGCGATGGTCCATGGCGCGTTCCGCGCGGTCGACGAGACCGGGCACCCGGTCGGTCCCGACCCGGCCCCCCGGACTCGCCGCGGCTGGCGGTTCGGCCCGCTGTCCCTGCGGCGGCTGCACGGAATGGCGGTGCGCCGCGGCCGGCCGATCGGGCCCTGCTTCCTGTACCGAGGTTTCGTCGCCCGCTGTGTGGGCGATTGGACCGGTGCGATGGGGGTCGAGGACCAGGACTACTGGATGCGGCTCGGCGCGGCGTTCCGCATCGAGCATCTCGGCGATCCGCGGCCGCTGTACCGCTACCGCTGGCACGGCAACAGCCTGCAGGGACGCGCGCTCGAACTGCGGCTCGCGCGGCGCAAGCAGGCGCTCGACTCGCTCGAGCGACGCCGGATGCGGCGCCGCAGCGAGCCGTGGTCGGTGTGCGTCGACCCGTCCGCGGCGCCCGCCGGCGTCGACGTCGCCGCGCCCGACCGTGGCGAGCCGTGGTCGAGCTGCGGGCGCGGCGACACCCGGCAGGTGGTGTGGCTGTCGGCCGAGAACTGGCTCGACGAGAGCTGTCCACCGAGCCGTCCGGGCGACTTCCGGGTCGTCGACTGGGGCGCGGCGGCGGCCGGCGTGCTCGCCGCGCCCGCGCGCCTCGACCGCCCGGCGCTGCTGCACGTGACGAGCGAGGCGCGCACCGCCGCGATGCTCGACCTGTTCACGTCGCGCGTCGTGCGTCTGCCGGTGCTCGACCCGTCGATCTGGTTGCCGTTCGTGCTCGGCGTCGCGACGACGGCGCTCGCGGACGACGCGACGGACGCCGCGCACGCGGCGGTCGAGCCGGCCGCGTTGCCCGACCCCTGGTTTCCGCCTGACGCGACTCCGGCGGTCCGCATCGTCGGTGCGCCGATGGCTCTGTCGCGCTGCGTGTCGTCGCTGCTGCGCGCGTTCGCGCGGATGGGCATCGAGGCGAGCCTGGCGAGCGCGGCAGCGGCGGACGGCGAGCCGGGCCGCGTGCGGGTGTCGGTCCGCGGCATGGCGCAGGTGCCGGAGCGGTCGGTGTCGGTCGTCGATTCGGATGCCGCGCTCCAGCAGGCGCTCGCCGACGGCGACGCGGCGGTGCTGTGCGACTTCCGTCTGTTGCGCCGTCGCGCGCTCGACGTCGCCGCGCTCGAGCGACTGATCGTCGCGCCGGCCGACATGGCGCCGGCGGACCTCGGCCGTGCGGTCGCGCGCTTCGCGCTGTGGCGCGCCACCGGCGGCGAGACCCGCGCCGCGCGCGCCTGGTTCCGGTCCTGATCCCCGCTCTCGCCCAGCGGGGCGGCGTCGCGCCGCCCTCCCCTCGATGATCACCGCCACCTTCCTCGACGAGATCAGCCACGACATTCCGTCCGCGAACTGGGGGCGCGCCGAGTGGGCGCGCGATTTCGCGGCGATGCGGGACGCCGGCATCGACACGGTCGTGTTGATCCGCGCCGGCTACCGCGACCGGGCGACGTTCGACAGCCGCGTGCTCCGTGCGCGCCACCCACACCTGCTCGTGCAGGACGACCTGGTGCGGTGGTTCCTCGACCTCGCCGCCGAGCACGGCATGGGGTTCTGGTTCGGCACCTACGACTCCGGCGAGCACTGGATGCAGGGCGATCCGGAGAGCGAGGCGCGCATCAATCGCGCGTTCTGCGACGAGTTCGTGGAGCGCTACGGCGACCACCCGGCGCTCGCGGGCTGGTATCTGTGCCACGAGATCCACGCGCTCGACGAGACCGCGCTGGCCGTCTACGGCGAGCTGTCCGCGCACCTGAAGTCGCTGCGCGACCTGCCGATCCTGATCTCGCCGTACCTGCAGGGCCCGAAGCAGTTCGCGACGCCGAAGCCGCTCGCCGAGCACGTCGCCGAGTGGCGGCAGGTGTTCGCACGGCTGCGCGGCCGCGTCGACGTGGTCGCGTTCCAGGACGGCAACTGCGAGTTCCGCGACCTGCCCGAGTACCTGCGGCTCAACGCCGAGCTGGCGCGCGAGCACGGGATGACGTGCTGGTCGAACGTCGAGAGCTTCGACCGCGACGTGCACATCAAGTTCCCGCCGATCGCGTGGGCCAAGCTGCGCTTCAAGATGGAGGCGGCATTGCAGGCCGGCGTCGACAAGCTGATCACGTTCGAGTGGTCGCACTTCATGAGCCCGCACTCGATGTTCGCATCGGCGCGCACGCTGCACGCGCGCTACACCGAGTGGCTCGCGGCGCGCGGGTAGTCGATCGCGTCTGCTGGTCCGGCTCAGTGCTCGACGCGGCCGTCGTCGCGCTCGTCGGCGCGGATCTCGCGCAGCCGGCGGAACATCGCCCGCAGGTCGCGGAAGCCGCCGATCGAGAACCACGTGACGATCGCCGCGCCGACCGCGAGGATCGCCCAGGTCCACACGTGCCAGAAGGCGAGCCACGACGTGGCGGGCACGTCGTGCGTCAGGTTCCACGCGGTCACGACGACGAACACGACGGTCCACGCGAGCGGCCACGACAGCGTGATCCACGTGACCCAGCGGTCGCGACCCGAGAACTCGCGCGTGAACCCGAGCTTCGCCCAGAAGCCGGAGCTCCCGGCGTGCTCGGTGACGCGATCCTCGTCGACCGCGTAGCGCCCGCGGTGCAGCAGGCGGTCGAGGTCGAAGTCGGTCCGCTTGCCGAGCAGCGACACGAGCACGTAGCTGGTGACGGCGGCGAGGATCGCGATCAGCGTGAGCACCTGGCCGGTGACGTACTTGTCGGTGTGCACGCCGTGCAGCCAGCGCGCGATTGCGCCCCACCAGGACGCGGTGTTCTCGCCGAGCCACGCCCCCACGGTCGCGTCCTTGACCAGGATGCCGACCCCGGACAGCGACATGCCGACGATCATCGCCGTCCAAGCGGCCGCACAGGTGCCGCGCCGCCAGTAGAGCCCGCCGATGATCGCGGAGCCCGCGCCGCCGACGAACACGGCGCCGGTCAATGCCAGGAACATCGCGATGTACTGGTTCGGCTCGTACCACAGCGAGAACAGCACCGCGAAGATCGCGACACCGAATACCGACAGACGCAGCAGGCGCAGGTGGGCGCGCGTCGACAGCGGTCGCTTGCGGAACGGCAGCACGACGTCCTGGACGAAGATCGCCGCCCACGAGTGCAGGTAGGTGTCGTTGGTGCTGATGAACGCGCCGAGCATCGCGGCGGCCATCAGCCCGAGCAGGCCGGCGGGCAGCAGCACGGCGGTCCCCGCGGGGATGCGCAGCTCGGAGCGCAGCGCGTCGGTCGGAGCCTGGTCGTAGCCGCTGGTCAGCCACGTCGCGCTGCCGTCGAGCGCGCCGCGCGCCGCCTCGGCGGCGCTGGCGTACGCCGGATGGTGCAGCATCACGCGGATCGCGACCGGCAGCACGATCGTGATCAGCATCAGCACCCGGAAGCGCCAGCCGTTCAGGATGTTGGCCATGCGCGCCTCGTGGGGAGTTCGCGCGGCCGCGTTGTAGCCCTGGTCGCCCTGCCACGCGCGCATGCCGTAGAACAGCACGACGACGCTGATCACCCAGTAGAGCGGGTTGAAGTTCGCCTCGTTGCCGAGCCGGAACGGGTGGATCAGCGACTGGCCGGCCGGCGGCGCCGCGCCGCTCGCGGTGACGCCGGTGTCGAGCACCCACTGGCCTTGCCAGACGCGTCCGAGCAGCACGTCCTGGTAGTGGCTCCACGGGATCGTGATCAGCAGGAACGCGATCACGACGAGGAACACCGCGTGGGCGAAGACGCCCTGCAGGAAGTCCGTCACCATGATCGCGATCTGGCCACCGGCGAACACGAACGCCAGCGCCATCGCCATCAGCACCACCATCAGCGTCGCGAACGTCGGCACCGAGCCGAACCCGAGGTCGACGCGCTCGGGCAGCCCGCACAGCGCGACGAAGTAGCGCGCGGCCACGCCCGGGAAGATGCCGTAGTTGATGATCCCGGACAGGAACGCGACGAGGCCTGCGAAGATGCGGAAGCGCCGCGAGTAGCGCATCTCGAAGAACTGCGCGAGCGTCAATGCGCGGGTGCGCCGGAAGCGGTAGATGACCCAGCCGGTGAGCGCGATGACGATCATCGCCGGCCCCTCCATCAGGCCCCACCAGATGGAGGTCCAACCGACGTCGTAGTTCTGCTGGAAGTACCAGACCAGCGTGATGACGCCGAGCTGCGCCATGTTGAACGCGACCGAGATCAGGTAGCGGCCGGCGCAGCGATTGGCGGCAAGGAAGCCGGATACGTTCTGTGCGTAGCGCCGCGTCTTCAGCGCCGCGTAGGTGAGCACGGCGAGCAGCACCAGCACGATCGCCCAGTCGACAGGACCGAGCGTCACGGCGACACCTCGGGCGTCGCGAGCAGGCTCAGGATCTCGAACGGCCGCAGCGTCGTGCGCGTCCTGCGGGCCGTCGGGTCGTGTCCCACGACGCGCCCGACCAGCGGGCGCTCGCACAGGTCGACGGCGCGCACGTCGCCGGCGGGCACGTGCCAGCGCAGCTCGATCGGGCAATCGCCGCCGTGCCGTTCGACGAGCCGCAGCACGACGCCGTCGCCGTCCTCCGCCGGCTTCAGCGCAGCGATCTCGACGCTGCCCGCGCGCGGGAGCACGAGCTCGACCGGGCGCCAGGCGGCGAGTCCGTCGGAGCGTGCGCTGGCGGCGTCGAGCCCGACGGCGACGAGCGGCTCGCACAGCTCGTCGGCCGCCTCGGGGACCTCGGCGGCGCGCCAGTCACCGCCGTGGGGGAGCAGCGCGTAGCGGAACTCGTGCGTGCCGCGGTCGAGATCGGCAGCCGGGTACTGCGTCGAGCGCAGCAGCGTCAGGCCGAGCGTGCCGTCGCGCGCGGTCCGCCCGTACTTGCCGTCGTCGAGCACGGCGAGTCCCAGCCCCGGCTGCGCCACGTCCATCCAGCGCCGCCCCGGCACCTCGTAGCGCGCTTCCTCCCACGACGTGTTGCGGTGGGTCGGTCGCTCCAGGTGGCCGAACTGGATGCCGAACGTCGCGGCGCGCGCGCGGATGCGCGTCGGGAACAGCGCCCGCAGCAGCGTGCGCTCCTCCTGCCAGTCGATCGCGGTCCGCACCTCGAGTGCGTGCGCGCCCGCGTGCAGCACGTAGCGCTGCCGGATCGTGCTGCGCCCGTAGCGCCGCACGACCTCGATCTCGCCGCGCTCGGGTAGTGCGGCGCGGACCACGATCTCCTCGGCCGGGCCGTCGAGCAGGGCCGCTCGGTCGGTGTGGTCGAAGTCGATGTCCCACGCCTCCCAGCGGCGCGGCCGGTCCTCGTAGGCGACGAGCTGGTTCAGCGGTGCTGGCGAGCCATTGGAGCCCGGCGCATCGACCCGGGCATTGACTGGCGCATCGGCGCCCTCGACGGTGAGCGCGGCGACCCGTCCCGCCGTGTCGATGGTCGCGGTGAGGTACCCATTGGCGAGCGACGTCGCGGTGGTCCGGACCGGCTCGTCGACCGGTGCGGTCGCGGCCGCATCGATCAACACCGCGCCGAGCGGCGGCACGTCGTCGGCGCGGCAGGGCCGCCCGTCGACGTCGGCGTAGCCGGAGCGTGCGTGCGAGCACGGATTGAAGACCACGACCGGCCGGATCGCACCGTGCGCACCGAACCGCGCGGCGAGCGCCGCGAGGGTCTCGCGCTCGGCGGTGCGCAGCTCGGCGTCGAGCTCGGCGAGCGCGCGGCGCGCGTCGTCGTAGACGGCGGCGATCGACGAGCCCGGCAGGATGTCGTGGAACTGGTGCAGCAGGAGCGACCGCCAGCACGCGCGGAGTCGCGGCACCCAGCGCTCGCGCAGCGCGGCGTCGCCGGCGCCGGCCAGCAGCGCCTCGATCCGGCGCAGGCGGTTCTCGGCGTCGGCATTGGCGCGCTTCAGCCACGCGGCCGACGTCGTCGTACCGCGATGCATCTCGAGGTAGAGCTCGCCGTCCCACACCGGCAGGTCGCGCCCCTCGGCGGCTCGCGCGGCGTCGCGCTCGCGGTGCAGTCGCTCACAGAATGCGTCCATGCGGCCGAGCTCGACCTGCGGCATGCCTTCCGTCGCGCCGGCGAAGCGGGCGCGGGCGATCATCTCGGCGGTCGGCCCGCCGCCGCCGTCGCCGAAGCCGAACGGCTGCAGCCAGCTCCGCGTCGTGCAGCGCGCCAGCGCCATCTCGCGCAGGTCCTTGCGGATCAGCTTCCGCTCACCGCGGGCGAGCTCCTTCGGTGCGAGCTGGGCGTTGTAGTCGTCGCCCGGCGTGAAATGGGTCAGCAGCTCGGTGCCGTCGATGCCGCGCCACAGGAACGTCGTGTGCGGGAAGTCGTTGCGGTCGCACCAGGCGAGCTTGTTGGTCAGGAAGGTGTCGAGGCCACCGAGTGTCGCGAGCTGCGGCAGGCACGCGGGGAAACCGAACGTGTCGGGCAGGTACAGGTGGCGCTGCTGCGCGTGAGGACCGAGCTTCTCCTGCCAGTAGCGGGTGCCGTGCAGGATCTGCCGCACCAGCGACTCGCCGGACGGCACGCTGCAGTCCGGCTCGACCCACATCGCGCCGCCGGCCTCCCAGCGCCCGTCCGCGACGCGGCGCCGGATGCGCTCGAACAGCTCGGGCGAATCCTGCTCGACGAACGCGTACTGCTGCGCCTGGCTGGCGACGAAGCAGAAGCCGTCGAAGCGGTCCATCAGCTCCAGCACGTTCGACCAGCTCCGCAGCAGCTTGCGGCGCGTCTCGCGCAGCGGCCACAGCCAGGCGGTGTCGAGGTGGGCGTGGCCGACCGCGGTGCAATGTGTTGCCGCGGGCGCGCCATTGCCGCGCAGCAGCTCGTCGAGGCGCGGCTCCAGTGCGGCGAACGCGTGCGGATCGGTGGCGGGTGCATCGGCGAGCAGCAGGCGCAGCCCCCGCGCGAGCAGGTGCGCGCGCGCCGACTCGGCCGGCAGCTCGAGCAGCACCTGGCGCGCGAAATGGAGCTTCAGCCGCAGCCGCCACAGGTCCTCGTCGACCGTCACGAGCTCGCAGCGCTCGAGGCGACCCGGCTTCTCGTCGCGCCAGCGGCGGTGCTGCTCGGGCGGGTCCCAGAAGAACGTGCTGACCCCGAACGGGTGGTTGCACGCTGCCTCGACCAGCAGGTCGACCTCTTCGCCTCCGGTGGCCGAGTCGTACAACACGCAGGCGTCGCGGTTGTCGTCGAAGCCCTGCCGTGGCTCGCCGCGCTGCCACAGCAGCGCCTCGGTGCCGCTCGAGAACCGCAATGCGACGCGCCGGCCTGCCATCGTCGCCGGGACCGTGCCGCGGATCCGGAACCACGCCGTCGACCACACCGGGCCCCAGCGGAACCCGGGTGCGACCGGCGTGAACGCGGCGCGTCGCGCGGTGGCGAGCGGTACCGGCTCCGCCGGCTGGTACACGGCGACGTCGAGCGGGTGGCGCTGCGCGTGGATCGCGGGTCCCAGGACGTCGTCGGCGAACGCCTCGAATCGGATCGCGAGGTAGTCGTGGTCACCGATGCCGATCATCGGTGGGCGACTGTAGCGCGGACGTCAGTCGGACCGCAGCCCGAACGGCAGGGCCGGCAGGAACGGCAGCTTCAGCCGCGGCGGCCACAGACCGACGCCGAACGTCAGGCCGAGCAGGTGCAGCTCGACGCCCTCGCGGAGCCCGACCTGCACGCCGAGCGCGGCGGTCTCGAGCTCGATGCCGGTGCGCGTCGACGACGTGCGCGCGCTCCCCCAGCCGGCCCAGTCCTTGCCGACCGCCGTCGGGTGCAGCTCGAACGCGAAGCCGCGGATCTCGTGCGACAGCCACTCGACGAACGTGTTGCTGTTCGGGCCCGGCCACGCACGGTAGTGCCCCTCGTACGGATAGCGCTCGACCGCGCGCAGCACCGCGGCGCCGATGCGGCTCGCGTCGGCCGCCTCGTCGAAGAAGGCCACGACGTGCACCGGGTGGTTCCAGCGGTTGTCGGCGAACACCGCGGTCTCCGGCACCTGGCGGTCCCAGACCTCGGGACCGTACGGCATCACCTCGACCCGGTGCCAGACGCCGTCGAGCCGCAGGTCGACCCACGCGTGCGTCGCGAAGCGCGCCACCCACGGGAACTTGTCGGGGATGCGGCAGCACTTGACGTGCACGACGTCGCCGTCGAGCCGCGGCAGCTCCGACGGCGCGATCGTGCACGCGGCGAGCGGCAGCAGCAGGCACAGCAGTCGAATCGCGTCGCGCATCACCGAACCGGGACCCGGCGGGCGGGGCCCCCCGGCTAGGATCGGCTCACCGACGTGATGACTGTGCATTTCCTTCCGCTGATTCCTGCGCCGGAGCGCGTCGAACCGCAGCCCGGCACGTTCGCCCCGCCGCCGGACCGCGGCGTCGTCTGGGCGGGGCCGCCCGCGCCGGCCGGCATGGACCGCGCGGTGGCGGGCGCGCTCGGCGCCGCGCTGCGGCCCGCCGCGGCCGCCCGTCCCGGCGACCTGTGGTTCCGGCTCGCGCCAGCCGACGCCGGCACGGCGGCGGAGGGCTACGCGCTGACCACCGGCCCCGACGGCGCGGTCGCGACCGCCGCGTCGGCCGCCGGCCTGTGGAACGCCGCGCAGACCCTGCGGCAGCTGCTGCCGTCGTCGCCCGCCGTCGCGATCCGCGACGCCCCGCGCTTCGGCTGGCGCGGGCTGCTGCTCGACTGCTGCCGGCACTTCCTGGACGTCGGGTTCGTCGAGCGCACCGTCGACCTGCTCGCGCAGCACAAGCTGAACCGGCTGCACTGGCACCTGACCGAGGACCAGGGCTGGCGGCTCGAGCTGCGCCGCCATCCGGAGCTGGTCGAGATCGGCGCCTGGCGGGACGACGGCCACGGCGGCCGCTACGGCGGCTACTACACGCAGGACGACGTGCGCCGCGTGATCGCCTACGCCGCCGCGCGCGGCGTCGAGGTCGTGCCCGAGATCGAGCTGCCGGGGCACTGCGTCGCCGCGCTCGCGGCGCGGCCGGAGCTGTCGTGCACCGGCGGCCCGCACGCGGTCGAGACGCGCTGGGGCATCTTCGAGGACGTCTACTGTGCGGGCAACGACGCGACGTTCACGTTCCTCGAGGACGTGCTCGACGAGGTGCTGGAGCTGTTCCCGTCGCATTGGGTCCACATCGGCGGTGACGAGGTGCCGAAGGACCGCTGGCGCGACTGCCCGAAGTGCCAGCAGCGGATGCGCGACGAGGGGCTGCGGGACGAGGACGAGCTGCAGAGCTGGTTCGTGCGTCGCATCGTCGCGTTCCTGCACGCGCGCGGTCGCCGGGCGATCGGGTGGGACGAGATCCTCGAGGGTGGCCTCGCACCGGGCGCGATCGTGCAGTCGTGGCGCGGCCTCGACGGCGCGGTCGCCGCGGTGCGCGCCGGCCACGAGGCCATCGTGTCGCCGACGTCGCACGCCTACCTCGACTACCCGAGCGACAAGATCGACCTGCGCACCGCGTACGGATTCGAGCCGGTGCCGGCCGGTCTGACCGACGCGGAGCGGCGGCTCGTGATCGGCGGCGAGTGCAACATGTGGACGGAGCGCGCGCCGCAGGACGTCGTCTGGCAGCGGATCTTCCCGCGCGCGCTGGCGATCGCCGAGCGGCTGTGGTCGCGCGGTGCGGACGACTACGAGGGTTTCCGCGCGCGCGTCGTCGCGCACCGGCCGCGGCTGCGCGCGCAGGGAGTCGAGTTCGGGGAGGAGCCATGATCGCGATCCGATCGACGTTGGCCGTGCTCGTCTGTGCCTGTGCCTGTTCCTGTGGCGGCGTCGGGCTCGCCCAGTCGGTAGCGACGCGCCCCGGGCCCGAGCGCTACGTGTGCCCCCGCACGCCGGTGCCGCCGGTCCTCGACGGCCGGCTCGACGACGCGGCCTGGGCGACGGCACCGTGGACCGCCGACTTCGTCGACATCGAAGGCGACGTCCGGCCGCGACCGCCATTGCGGACACGTGCGAAGCTCGCCTGGGACGACAATGCGCTGTACGTCGCCGCCGAGCTGACCGAGCCGCACGTATGGGGGACGCTGACGCGCCGCGACTCGGTGATCTTCCAGGACGATGACTTCGAGGTGTTCATCGACCCCGACGGCGACACGCACGACTACTACGAGCTGGAGATCAATGCCCTCGGTACCGAGTGGGACCTGCTGCTCGTCAAGCCGTACCGTGACGGCGGCCCGGCCGTGCACGGCTGGGACATCGCGGGGCTGCGCAGTGCGGTGCGGGTCGACGGCACGCTGAACGATCCGAGCGACACCGACCGTGGCTGGAGCGTCGAGATCGCCCTGCCGTGGCCGGCGCTGGCCGAGGCGGCCGGCCGGCCATGCCCGCCGAGCCCCGGAGACGTGTGGCGGCTGAACTTCTCGCGCGTCGACTGGACCATGGACGTCAGCGACGACGGCACGTATCGCAAACGCTTGCGGCCCGACTCCGACCGCCCGCTCCCGGAATCCAATTGGGTGTGGTCGCCGCAGGGTGTCGTCGACATGCACCGCCCCGAGACGTGGGGGCTCGTGCTGTTCGCCGCGGGCGAGGTCGGCGAGTGGCCCGGCGACCTCGACGCCGAGCAGGCGGCGCGCGCGGCGCTGCGCGCGGTGTACCGTGCGCAAGCGGACCGGCTGCAGCGCGGCGACGGGTCGTTCGCCGCGGACGTCGGGCAGCTCGGCCTCGCGGTGCCGGACGGTCTCGAGCCGTGGTCGTGGCCGCCGCGATCATGGACCACGCCATCGTCGTACGAGGTCGTGCTGACCCACCCCGAGGGCCGCACCATGCACCTGACCGGCGACGGCCGCATCTGGATCGAGGTCCCGCCCCGATGAAGCGCAGCTCCGCCAATCCGATCCTGACGCGGGCGGACATCCCCGACGTCCCACCGCGGCTGGTCGACGCCACCTCGGTGTTCAATCCCGGTGCCATCGTGCACGGTGGCGAGACCGTGCTGCTGCTGCGCGTGCAGGCGCGCTCGCGCGAGACCTTCCTGATGGTCGCGCGCAGCCCCGACGGCGTGCGGTTCCGTGTCGAGCCGCGGCTCGTGGCGATCGACGGACTCGGCGACGTCGGCGAGCGGGTACACCACGTCTACGACCCGCGCCTGACGCGCGACGGCGACGACGTGCTGGTGATGTTCGCGGCGGACACCGACGCCGGCTGCCGGCTCGGCATCGCGCGGACGCGCGACTTCGAGCGGTTCGATCTCGTCGCGTTCGGGCGCGACGAGGACACGCGCAACGGCGTGCTGTTCCCGGAGCGCTTCGACGGCCGCTGGCTGCGGCTGGAGCGCCCGAACCGCGTCGCGCTCGACGGCGGGCCGACGTCCGGCGACGAGATCGTGCTCGCCGAATCGGACGATCTCGTGCACTGGCGGACGACGGCGTCGGTGCTGCGCGGCCGGTGGCGCTACTGGGACGAGCGGATCGGCTCGGGACCGCCGCCGGTGCGCACCGCGCACGGTTGGCTGCACGTCTACCACGGCGTCGCGACGCACTTCCAGAGCGCCAACATCTACCAGGCCGGCGCCGTGCTGCTCGACCGGCGCGACCCGAGCCGGGTGCTGGTGCGGACCGGCCACAACGTGCTCGAGCCGCGCGAGCTCTACGAGCTGGTCGGGCAGGTCCCGAACGTCGTGTTCCCGAGCGGCCTGTGCGCGGACCGCGCGGATCCGGTCACCGGTGTCGTGCCGGACGACGCCGAGCTGCGCATCTACTACGGCGCCGCCGACACCTGCGTCGGCCTCGCGACGACGACCGTCGCCGAGCTGATCGCGGACTGCCACGTGGCGGGTCCGCCGGGCTGACCGCGAGGGTCGGCGGCCGGCGGTGCGGGTGCGGTGTGCGCCGCCGGCTCCCGCGCTATCGTGGACTCGCCGTGGTCGACCCGCGCATCGCCTTCGATCGTCCGCAGCCGTCGTGCGCCGCGTGCGGCGTCGATCTGCCGGCGGAGCCCCCGCCGGAGCCGACGTCGCTGGTGCTGTTCGAGCCGCGCATCGAGCTCGTGCTGTGCCCGTCCTGCCGGTCGCGCGCGCGGTCCGACGGGCCGCCGCCGCCGCCGTTCGAGCCGGAGTTCCGGGTCCAGCGCGCGCTGCGGCTGGTCCTCGCGACCGACGACGACCTGCGCGCCGCATTGCGCGCGGTCGCCGCGGCGGTCGGCGGCGGCTCCCAGCGCACCGCGCTGGCGACGCTGCTCGAGCGCCTCGACGACCCGCGGTTCGACGACCACGACGCCTGGGAGCGGCGGGTGCGCGCCGCGACGGGTCGGCCCGATCCACTCGACGTCGCCGGCTGGCTCGCGACCGCCGCGCTGCTCGGAGTCGACGCGGCACCCGTCGACGAGCTGCGCAGGCTCTGCGATCGCGCGCGGGGGCCCGACGAGCTCGGAATCTGCTTCGGCGCCTACTGTGCGCGGCGCATCGGCGTGCTGCCGTTCCGCCCGCAGGACCCGCTGCCGGACGGTCGGACCGGTCGCCTGCTCGAGGCGGCCGACCGCGCGCTGCTCGCGTCGGCGCCGCCGCGCCGGCACCCGCTGTCGCTGCGTGTCGCGCAGATCCGCACCGGTGTGCTGATCGCGCTCGCGCGTGGTGCGCACGCCGATGCGCAGCTCGGGCTGCTCGGGCAGGACGATCCGCGTACGCACCTGCTGCGCGGACTGCGCTTCGTGCAGCAGGATCACCTCGCGGCAGCGGATCGCGAGTTCCGTGCGGCGTGCGACAGCCCGTTCAGCGGCTTCGACGACGCGATCGACGCCGCAGCATTGTGGAACCGCACGATGCGGGCGCTCGACGCAACGCGCGTGCACGAGGCCCGCGATGCGCTGCGCGCCTGCTGCCGCCTCGCGCCGAACGACGTCGAGGCCCGGCTCGCGCTCGGTCACGCCTATGTGCAGTCCGCGCGCGACGACGTGGCGCGCGAGGTGCTCGGCAGCCTGCTCGACGTGCCGGCGATCGCGCACGTGCGGTCGCTCGCGGAGGATCAGCACCTCGCCCCCGAGCAGCGCACCGCCGGTCGCCTGCTCTACGCGAGCTGTCTGCTGCGCCTGGGCGAGCCGCGCGCGGCGGTAGCAGTGCTCGAGCCGGAGCTCGCCGCGGAGGGTGAGCCCGCGTCGCGCCGCGCCGAGGTGCTGCGCCTGCTCGCGCATTGCGATATGGCGCTCGGCCGAGACGAAGACGCGCTCGCGCATCTGCGCGATGCGGCGGCGCTCGATACCTCCGCCGCGTTCGCGACCGAGGTCGCGTGGACGTTCGGCCGCGCACTGCGCGCGCGCATCGAACTGCACGGCCTGAGCGGATTGTCCGAGCTCGCCGATCTGCACGCCTGGGTCGCGGGACCGCTGCGGCGGCGCTACGGCGATCGCTTCGCGATGCTGCTGCTCGGCCTCACGCTGCACCAGCTCGACTCGGGCTTCCGCCCGCAGCACGGGTTCGGCCTCGAGTGGACGTTCCTCAACGCGCAGGCGGCGACCGCGTTGACGGCCCAGTACCAGGCCTGCCTCTGCCTCGCGCGGCACCAGCCCGCCGGCGCGCTGCAGCACGACCTCGCGGCGCTCGGCAATGCGGGAGCGCCGCTGCCGTGGGCGTCGCTCGCGGCGGTGTGGTCGGCCGCGCGCGCGGCGCGGCCGGACGAGGTCGAGGAGCTGCGCCGGCGGCTGGTCGAGCTGGTCGGACGCCTGCTCGGCGCGATCGGTGCGCCGGGCTGAGCCCCGCGGCGCGAGCCTCCCCTCGAGCTCCGTTTCCTGGTCGTCCGCGATCCCGAGCTGCTCCTCGCGGGGCGGAGGATGTTCGTGCGGAGTCCATTCGCGCTGCCACGCCGCCGGGTGCGCGCTTCGCGCGTCGTCGCTCGACCTCCCGCCGCCGTGGTCGCATTGCAGCGCCTCGACTGGGCCCCGCGCTCGATCGCCCAATCCCCCGAGCGCTTCGTTGACGGAGTCGTCGTCTCGGCAGCACCGACTCGATGCGTTGCACCGGCTACCCACTCGAGGCCAGCGGCTCGAGCATCGTCATTGCACGCGATCGAGCACCGCGTTGGTCAGTGCGAACCCGGCGCTTCCGAACCCGACCTGCAAGGCCTGGACGTAGAGAGTCACACCGGCGAGCGCGGGGTCGGTCGGTACCGTGAGGACGACGGTGGTGAGACCGCCGGGAGCGGGGATCGGGAACCCCGGACCGGCGATGGTCGCGGCCGGGTCGACGCCGAGGTGTCCGAATGGCGGGATCCACTGGTCGAACGGCGCGAGCGCGAACCACGGCAGCACGACCGTCGAACCCACGGCGTAGCCGGGCTGCGACTCGAACCGCAACGGGTAGGTGCCGCCGCGCACCGGCGCGACCGGCGCCGAGACCTGGCGATGGTGGTTGATCGACACGAACTGGCGTGAGATGGAATCGGCGGCCAGAACGTCCAGGTCCTCGTCGGCGTCCACGTCCGCGGCGACGAACTGCGGACCGGTGAAGGCCGCGCGCGCCACGATCGGTGTCCAGCGCGATGCCGAGACGTCCGCGAAGTGGTCCGCGCCGTCGTTCAGGAACAGCCGGTCCTGTGTGCACAGGTCCTGATCGCCATCGCCGTCCCCGTCGAAGTCGCCGTAGCCCGTCAGAATGGGCAGGGCCGCGGGCATGGAACTGGCCGGCGGCACGGTGAAGTGGCCCTGGCCGTCGTTCGTCAGCCACGGGGTGAAACCGTTGCGGAACACCAGCAAGTCCTGGTCGCCGTCCCCGTCGACGTCCGCGGCCCGCACGCGCCAGCCGATCGGGACGGAGAGTCCCGCAGGGAGGTGCGTCGCAGTCACGTCGACGAGCGTGCCGCCCTGCTGCCGGAACAGGGCGTTGCCGCCGAGCGCGACGACGAACAGATCGAGTCGCCGGTCGCCATCGATGTCGATCCAGGTCAAGGCCTGCGGGGTCGAGGGCACTGCGGGCGACCACGCCGACGTCACGTCGGTGAAGTTGCCGTTCCCGTCGTTCAGACAGACCTGGACGGTCGTCCAGTAGTCGTGTGCGACCGCGAAGTCGAGATCCCCGTCCCCGTCGGCATCCCCGATCGACACCCCGTACGCGCTCGCCCGCGTCGGCTGGAACACGCTGGTCGACACGTCGTCGAAGCCACCGAGACGGTCGTTGAGCAAGTAGCGGACACCGTTGGGGTCGGCGCCGATCAGCAGGTCGGGGAAGCCGTCCCCGTCCAGATCGCCGACCACGATCTCGGTCGGTGATTGCGCGAACTGCGTGCGCTGGAACGTCGCGGCCGGCTCGGGACGGAACTGCTGAGCATTGGCGCACACCGCCGAGATCGTGATCGCGATGATCAGGGACTTCATCATCGTGGGCCGAGGCAAGATGGGACTGGCGCAGTCCGGGCAAGCACCGTCCCGCAGGCACGCTGGCCGGTCCGTCGCGCGCCGTGGTTCATGACAGAACCGCGAACGCGCCGGCTTCGGCGAGTCGGTGCGCTCCCCCAGCCCGAGCAAGGCCGCACCGGAGATTGTCCGTCGCCGCACCGCGACGGCCTTCAGGCCCCGCCCGCATCGTCTCTGATGACCCCTTGGCCGACTCCGCCGCCCGAATGCGCCACGTTGTCGCGGGCTCGTGACGGTTCGCCGTGCCAATCGCGCGATCGCCGCGGACTCCGCCTCGCACTGGCGCGACACCCTCGGCGGTCCAGCCTCCTGGGCGCAACCTCGTGACGTACGGGGCGGTCGCACCATGCCCCTCGCAGCGCTGTCGGGTCGTGCCTCGCCCGGCCGACGAGGGGAGGTCGCCGCCCGCGTTCCGCTCGCTGCGAAGACGGCGTTCCACTCGGGCGAAGACTCCGCAGAGGAAGCCTAGCTCGCGGCGCCGCGACACCTCGTGTGAACGGCTCGCCCGCAGCTTCGGAACGGACATCCCGTTTTGCCCTGTCCGTCAGCCCCGCCTTCGCCCTCTCGCCTGGCTGCGGACAGCAGTGCAGCAGCCTCCTGCGGATGCTGATCGGCTGCGGATGCAGCGACCCGCCTCGCTGATGCGTCACCGACCACCGCACGATCGTCCCGGTCCTGACCTGGCTGCGCCTGCTCGCAGAACTCTCGCCGCTTGCCCCACCCCGGGCACCGCCCGGTCGGCGTGGCCGTTCGGTCGACTGAAGCCCCTCGAGACTCGAACGCTGCGATGGGAATCCCGGTTGCACCGCGCCCGAACTCTGCCGGTCACCGCGGGGCGCACCCCGACGTCGGATAGATCTCTCCGATCCGATCCCCGGCGCGTGCCCCTGACGCTGCTCTCGCTCCACCGCACCGTGCTCAGGCTCCACGCGCAGCCAGACACTGCACGCCGGTGTTGGCGCGCTGCGGCTACGAGGTCTGACGGTCGACGGCGTGCCCGGGTTGCCGCGTGTCGTTCGGCGCGACCTGCCGTCGTCCGGCGTCGGCACCGTTCGGCGCGGCGTGGTGGGATGCGAAGTTGACGGGGTGACGAGCGCGGCGGAGCATGCGCAGCCGCTGCCTGGGTCCTCCGGGCGGGCGCTTGTCCGACCCGTCCTCGGGGTGCGCATCCGCGCTGTCACCCGCGGGGGCCGATGCAGTGACCAGATCAGAACGGAGAGGTGCATGACGAATCGCATGCGCGGCGCCGCTAGCGGCCGCTGGCTGCTCTGGGTCACCGCCCTCGTCGCGTTCGGAGTGTTCTGGCTGCTGAGCGACGTGTTTCGCCCGAAGCAGGCAGACGTCCAACGCGGCGCTCCCGAGCGGACGCCGGATGACCTCGTCATGCACGGGGTCGATGCCCAGGTCCCGGCCCTGGGGAACCTGACGGCCGTGCTGCTGCAGCTCAGGACCAGGCTCGAGGAAAGGCAGGCCAGGGTCGAGCAGCAACTCGCTAACCGATCGCCAAGGGCGCCCGGTCAGCCCATTGACTTCCGTGCGGCAGACGCGCCGGCGAAGGTAGCCGGCGCCGATTGGTGGGATCTCGCCTTACTCTGTGCAGGGTTGGACGAGGCGCTGATCACCGAAACAGTCGATCCCGATCGGACCGACCGATTGGTCGCCGACCTGGCGCGGATCCTGCCGGCCATGGGCAAGCGCGCCGTGGCGGCGGACGGCGGCGACCTCGCCAGGACTGCGAGAAGAGACCTGCTGATGGTGCTCGCCGCGATCGGCGAGCGCCTCGCGTACGTTCGTGCTGCGGATGCCGTCGTTGACCAGGCCATCGAATCCTGGGAGGTCGGCGTCGCAGCGTACAACGAGAGTGTGCCGGCAGGCGGGATGCAGCTGCTGCCTCACGCCATGTTGGTGGGGGAAGTCCATGAGGCCCTGCGGCAGCTCGAGTTGGTTTGTGAACTGGTGCCGAGAGCGCGCGACCAGGCCGAGCAGGAGCGATACGCGGAGATGCTGGATCAACTGCTGGATCGACTGACGCTGCACTGCCTGCAGCTGGTCGACCTGGAGTGGTGGTGGCAGCCACTGCAGCGGGGTCTGGTCGAACCGGATCAGCTCACCGTGCGTGCGCGCCTGCTCGCCGAGGAACTGGAGGACCCGGTCCTGCGACGGCGGGCAGAGGCGATCGGGCGTGGGTTGACCAGCCGCAGGGACGGGAGGCAGACGCCCGGCTCGACGGGGCGATGAGGCGCGACGTCGGGCCGCCCGGTCGATGCGCCGGCGCAGCGATCTCGAGCGTCTACGGCGACGGTGCCGGCCCGGGTGCGTAGCGGGGCGAGGCGGTCTGCGTGCCGCGCGCGATTGCCTTCGCAAGAGTCCCTCCTCCGCCTCATGACACAGGCGACTTCATGAGGGTTGTCCGGATCCCGCCGGCGCGATGCCGTCCGGTCCGCGCGCGGAGGTTCCTCGCTCTCGACCTGCTCGCAGCCACGCTGTCGCTGCCGGCCGATCAGGTCTCCGCGGTCGGCGCCAGTGCTGCCAGGCAATGCGAGATCCCGGCCGCGGCGACGGTGGTCGAGATCGACTTGGGCAGCTACCGCTGCATCGCGCGACTCGCCGACGGCAGCGTCTGCGCCTCCGGCGACAATAGCGTCGGCGGGTGCAGCGCGCCGACGTGCACGTCGTAGGGCGCAGCACGCCGAACTGCCGAACTGCTGAGGTGCCAGCGCGCTGGCCGCGGCGAACCGGTTGCGGGACGTCAATGCGCGGGCAGCGCTGGTGTGCGGCAACGTGCAACCCACCGGCACCGCGGTGCTGCTGCTCGTGGCCGGCCGCCTGCTGGCACCGGTCCACCTGGCGGGGATCGACCCGTCGATCGACAGGCTGCGGCCGATGGAGCGGCTGCTGGCGCACGCTGCGATCGGAGTCCCGGTCGCGCTGCGCCCGCACTCTGCCTGTCACCCTCTGGAGCGCTCCCAAGTCGCCTGAATCTCCCCGATCTGACTCCCGGCGCATGCCCCTGACGCGGCTCGTGCTCCACCGCACCGCCCAGAGGCTCCACGGGCAGGGCGCCGGATTCCCCATTGTCTTTACAACGGGCCGCCGATCCTGCGCCAGCCTTCCCCGTGCTGTCCGGAAAGTCGATCGCGCTGCGCAATGGCGGGTTGCGACGATGCGCTGTTGCGTCAGGTTGTGCCCGGTGGCTGCGGCCCGGGCCTCCAGACCTCGGTTCCGCCACCGTGGCGAATTCCATCAGCGCGCGTCTCGTGGTCACGGCTGCGGCCCGTGAAGCGCCGCACCGGAGGATCGCAAGTCCCGGTGTGGCAGGGCCGTCCGTTTCTCGGGCAAGACGGGCTCGCGCTGGCGGGCTGAGCCCCGCAGCGCGCGCCGGGCGTCACCTGACGAGCAGGACGATCGAGTTGTTCACCGGCTGCGGTCCCTGCTGCGCGACGGTCGCGGTGCTGCCGAGCGCGTAGAGTGCGTTGCAGAGGCCGGTCGCGCCGAGCGTGCTGTGCACCGCGTTGGTCGAGCCCCAGTCGGCGAGCGAGGTCGGGTTCTGCACCAGCGCGTGGACGACCTGCGAGCTGATCAGCAGCGAGCCGGTGGCGGGCAGCGAGACCGGCAGCGTCAGCGTCGCGCTGCCGAGCGCATCGGCGACGACCGTCGCGGAGGCGACGGGCACGACGCCGAGGTGGCAGCCGGGCAGCCCCAGCGCGGTCAGGTCGAGCGGCAGGCGCACACCGCCGAGGTCGACGTTCTCGAAGCCCAGATCGAAGGCGGCCGCGGTGCGGGCCGGCAGACCGGTCGCGGTCAGCGTCCACTGGTTGCCCGCCCACGCGCCCGCCAGCGTGCCCCCGCAGCTCGGGCGGCCCTGCAGGTGGAGGGTCGCCGCGGCACCGGTGCCCATCACGAGGCCGTCGTTGGGCACCGACGCACCGCCGGAACTCGTTCCGACGCGGAAGTCGACGACCAGGTTCGGTCCGGTGAACAGCAGCGGCCGGTCACCCGGGAACCAGGCGCCGGCGACGTTCGGATCGGTCGCCGGTGGATTGGCCGCGAAGTTGATGTTGCGCGGCGCGAGGAAGGTCGTCGGTGCAGCGCCGAGGTTCTGGTCGAACAGCGGCGAGTAGCTCGCGAACGGTAGCGTCGTGTCGGCGACGGTGATCTCGACCGGGCGCGTCGCGGCGAGCGTCGCGGCACCCCGCTGCACGCGGATGCCGAGGGCGGTGATCGTCGTGGTGGTGGGCAGATTGGTGGCGTCGAACCAGTACTGCGCGCGGAAGCTCACCGTCGGGATCGAGAAGTTCGTGCTGCCGGCGAACGCGTCGGTGGCGCTGCGCGGTAGCGCGCGCACGGCCTGCGCGGAGAGGCCCGAGGCCAGCACGGCGGCACCGAGCGTGAGGGAGGGGAGCGTGCGGTGGATCATCGGGCGGAGCGCGCTGGGCGGGGAGACGCCGCCATGATAGCCGCGCTCCGCCGATGCTCCCGATCACGCGAGCGCGGCCAGCTCGCGGGCGTACAGGTCCGCCGCCATCCCCGCGATGCGGACGTCCGTGTAGCGCTCCTCGACCGCGCGGCGGGCCGCGGCACCGACGCGATCGCGCAGCGGCGCATCTTCGATCATCCGCTCGAGCGCGGCGACGAAGGACGGTCCCTGGTTGTTGCGGGCGAGCAGCCCGGTCTCCTCGTGCTGCACGAGCTCGGGCAGCCCGCCACAATCGGACGCGACGATCGCCCGACCGGCCGACATCGCCTCGATGCACGAGTACGGCGCGTTCTCCCACAGGCTCGGGATCAGGAACACGTCGACGTGCTTGAGGATCGCGCGCACCTCGTGGAGCTGCAGGCGGCCGTAATAGTGGAAGCGCGACTGCAGGCCGTTGGCCTGGATGAACGGTCGGATCTCGCGCTCCATGTAGCCGAATTGGTCGGCGCCCGCGAACGCGAAGTGCACGTGCGGATACTTCTTCATCACCGCGAAGCACATGTCGCGCACCAGGTGCACGCCCTTGCGCTCCTCGAGCCGGTTCGCGAAGAACACGACGAGGCTGTCCGGATCGCGTGGCAACCCGAACTTCTCGTGGACGTCGATCCCCTCGTCGGCGTCGAACAGCTCGAGATCGATGCCGTTCGGCACGACGTGGATCGGCTGCTTGACGTGCATGTGCGCGGCGACCTCGTCGGCGAGGAACCGGCTGCACGAGGTGCGGACCGTGCACTGGTTGATCGCGATCTGCTCGAAGAACGAGGTCACCTCGCGGTCCATCCGCGGCACGTCGTAGATCCCCATGATCAGGCGCGCCGGGCTGTGGAACTTGATGGCGGTCGGCACGTCGAGCAGCGTCGTCACCAGCGCGCCGTCGGCGCCGCACTCGGGGAACTCGACGATGTCGAACTGCTCGCGCTTCATCGCCTTCTTCAGTGCGTGGAACGCCGCGATCGCCGTCTCCGCGCGGTTCGCTCCCCACCAGCAGCGGCGGTCGCGGAAGCCCTGCAGTGCGCGGTGCGTCCAGCCGTCCATCTTGACGCGCGTGACGCGCACGCCGTCGTGCTCGCTGTGCTGGATCCCGAGCGTGTGCGACCCGGCGAACACGTGGACGTCGTGGCCCAGCTTCGCGAGCGCGCGAGCCTGGTAGTAGCTGTAGGTGCCGATCCCGCCATAGCCGGTGTCGGGCGGGTACTCGTAGCTGAGGATCGCGATCTTCATGGGCGGCGGTCGAGGGCGGGGCGCGCTGGTGCTGTGCGGGGCCCGCGAGGTTAGTGCTGCGTGCGGCGCGGTTCAGCCGGGGAGTCGGAAACCGCGCGGCGTCACTCCGGGCATCGGCCGACCAGCGGCGTCGACTGCAGCGATCGAGTGGACGCCGCCGGTCGCTCCGCGCATCCTGCCGCACCGATGATCGACGTCGACATCCTGGTGGTCGGCGGCGGCTGCTCGGGCAGCGCCGCCGCGTGGCAGGCCGCGCGGCTCGGCCGCAGCGTGCTCGTGGTCGAGCCCTCGCGCTGGTGGGGCGGCATGGTCGGTCCCGCCGGCGTGTGCGCGCTCGACGGCAACAAGGGCGCGCGCGCGACCGGGTTCCTGCGGCGGTTCCGCGACGCGATCGAGGCGCGCCACGGCGGCCCGCGGGCGACCTACACCGGCTGGATCAGCGAGACCTGCTTCCATCCGCGCGACGGCCACGAGATCTGTCGCGATCTCGTCGCGGAGTCGGGGGCGGCGATGCGCACCGGCGTCGAGCTCGACGCTGTGCTCGTCGACGGGCGTCGCATCCTCGGGGCGCGGCTGCGCGCCGGTGCCGAGCGCTTCGACGTGCGCGCGCGCGTGACGATCGAGGCGACCGAGTTCGGCGACGTGCTGCTGCGCGCCGGTGTGCCGTCGCGGCTCGGGCGCGAGAGCCGCGCGCAGACCGGCGAGCCGCACGCGCCGGCAGCACCCGATGACGAGCTGCAGGACCTGACCTGGGTCGCGATCCTCGAGCGTGCGGAGTCTGGCGCTGCGCCGCCGGTGTCGGCGCCGCCCGGCCACGACCCGCGGGCGTTCGACGGCTGCCTCGCGGCCTTCGCGAGCCATCGCGACGAGGCGGTGTGGAACCACGGCCTGCACTCGTGGGAGTCGTTCATCGGCTATGCGACGCTGCCGGGCGGCCGCTACATGCTCAATTGGCCGTTCCACGCCAACGACTTCCCGGCCCGGCGTGCGCTGTTCGACGAGCCGTCCTCGCGGCCGGAGGCGTTCGCGGCCGCGCGCCGGCGCACGCTGTCGTTCGTCCACTTCGTGCAGACGACGCTCGGCAGGGCCGACTGGGGGCTCGCACCGGACGCGTTCGACGGCGGTGAGCCGGGGCTCGCGCTGATCCCGTACGTCCGCGAATGCCGGCGTGTCATCGGCGTGAACACGATGCGCGAGCAGGACGTCGTGCCGGCCCGTCCGGGCGAACGTCTGTCGGAGATCCACGACGCGATCGCGATCGGCGACTACTTCCTCGACCACCACCACTCACGAGCGCATCGGCCGCCCGGCGAGCGGCTGGTCGAGGACTATCCGGCCAATGCACCGTTCCAGGTGCCGTACGGCTGCCTCGTGCCGGCCGAGCACGACGGCCTGCTGGTCGCCGAGAAGTCGATCTCGGTCACGCACGTCGTCAATGGCTGCACACGCCTGCAACCGGTCGCGTTCCAGCTCGGCCAGGCCGCCGGTGCCGGGGCCGCGTTGGCGGTCGCCGCCGGCTGCCAGCCGCGCGCCGTGCCGGTCGCGGACGTGCAGGCGGCGTTGCGGGCGGAGGGGTCTCGATTGTCGTTCGCAGAGCTCGACCCGAGCTGATCGGTCGCGTTGATCCGAGCGGTCGGGAGCGGCGGCGTCGTGCGCACGATGCTCGCCAGCGCGCCTTGCCGCGCGTAGGGACGGCCCCGATGATCGCCGCCGAGATGATCCGAACCACCCGACGCAGCGCATCGGCACTCCTCGTCGCAACGGCTCTCGCAGCGCTCGCCGTTCCGTCACTCGCCGTGCCGCTGCGCGCGCAGCAGCCGGTGCTGGCCGGCGTCTGCTTCGGCCCGTTCCGGGACGGCGAGGAGCCGGGGGGACGCTCACCGCTGCCGTCCGCGCTGCGCGCCGACCTCGACGCCGCCCGCCGCGTCGCCGGGCGTATCCGCACCTATGGCCTCGGGGGTACCGGCCTCCTGATCCCGCAGCTCTGCGCGGACGTCGGCCTGCCGTGCTGGCCCGGCGCGTGGATCGGCGGCGACCGCGCAGCCGACGATCTCGAGTGCGAGCTGCTCGAGCAGGTGGCGCGGCGCTTTTCGAGGGTGGTCGACACGGTGCTCGTCGGCAACGAGGTGCTGCTGCGCGGTGATCTCGACGAGAGCTCGCTGCGCCGGCGGATCCGCTCGGTGCGGACGGCTCTGCGCGACGCCGGGCGCGAGACGCGCGTCGGCACCGCCGAGCCCTGGCGCGTGTGGCTGGAACACCGCGACCTGCTCGAGGACGTCGACGTCGTCGTCGTGCACGTGCACCCGTATTGGGACGGCGTGGCGGTCGAGAACGCCGCGCGCCACACGCTCGAGAGGCTGGCTGCCGTGCGTGCGATCGCGGGCTCGACCGAGGTGGTGCTCGGCGAGTTCGGTTGGCCGACCTCCGGGGGCGTGCAGGGTGCCGCGGTGCCGGGCGAGGCCAATGCCGCGCGCTACTTCCGGGAGCTCCTGCCGGCGCTGGCCGAGCACCGCGCGCCGTACTTCGCGTTCGAGATGTGGGACGAGGCGTGGAAGGCGGGGGCCGAGGGCGCGGTCGGCCCGCACTGGGGTCTGTTCCGGCGCGACGGCTCGCTCAAGCCGGAGCTCGGTGCGGCGCTGCCGCGTCTCGCGAAGGGCGCGTCGGAGCGGCCACCGCGCCGCACCGAACCGGACGTGCCGGCGCCCGGAACCGGCGCCGGGCGTGCGCCGGCGGTCATCGACTCTGCGCGAGGCGGGCCCACGCGGTAGGGTTCCCGGCTACACTCGCCAGGTATCCAACCGCCGGGTGCGATCGATGTCGAAACACGTTGCCGCCATCACGCTCGCAGCGACGCTCGCGCTGCTGTCCACCGCGACCGCGCAATTCGCCGGTCCGGGACTCTCCTGGCTCGGGACCTCCGGCACCGGTGTCCGCGGATTCGTGCCGTCGTGCACGGGCCTGGCGGTCGCCGCCGTGCGTGGCGAGGGCATCACGGTGACGGTCTGGGGCGACGTCCAGGCGCCCTTCGTGCTGCTGCTCGCCCCGAGTGCCACGCAATGCATACCGCTGCCGGGGCTCGGCAATGCCCTGATGCTCGACTTCCCGATCGCGACGTTCGCGGTCGGCGTACTGACCCGCACGACGCCGTGCCTGTCGTGCCCGCCCGGCTACGAGGACACCCGGTTCGCGATTCCGCCGACGCTACCGCCGGGATTCACGGCATCGTTCCAGGCGGTCAGCTCCGGCGCCGGTCGGCCGTCGTTCACGGTCGCGATCACGGCGACGATCCGGTAGCGGGCGCCGAGGCCGTCGGCGCGTCGCGGGCGACGTCATCCCCCCCCGCTCGTCGACGGGCGGTGGCGACCAGCGGCGCCGATCGTGAGGATCTACACCAGCGTCGCCAGCAGCTTCCCTGCCGGGGCCACCCGGATGCCGCCCGGCGTGACGTAGTCCTTGCTGCCTCGCAACGACACCTGCCACGCCGCGGCTTTGGGAAACCGCTCGTGCAGGTAGCGAAGGCTCCGGTCGAGCTCGTCGTCCGCGAGCTTGCATTCGACCAGCAGCACCGGTCGTCGGCGGTCGCACACCACGAAGTCGACCTCGCGGCCGTCGGTATCGCGGAAGTAGCGCAGCTCCAAGTCCAGCCCCTCGGTGTCCTGTTGCCAGTGCACCCACTTGAGCAGGTGGCACGCGACCAGGTTCTCGAACCGGGCGCCCGGGTCGGGCACCGTGGACCAGTCCCAATGGTAGTGCTTCTGCGCCTTCTTGATCGCGCGGATCTTCGGCAAGCCGAGCGGCGACAGACGGAAGATCGCGTACAGCCGTTCGAGCACGGCCAGCCATCGGCTCGCGGTCTTGTGGTTCACCTGCAGGTCCTCGCGGACGGCGTTGACGGACAGCGGTGATCCGACCAGGTCGGGCAGCCGCAGCATCAACAGCTCGACGTTGCCGAGATCCTGGATCCGCTCCAGGTCGCGCACATCCTCCCGCACCAGCCGGCTCCGGTACTCGCGCGACCAGCGGCGGGCCGTGGTCTCCGATCCGCTGAGGAACGGCTCGGGGAAGCCGCCCAGCCGGAACAGGTGCTCGAGATCGTCGGCGGTGCCGAGGCCGAGCTCGGCGCAGGAGAACGGATGGAGGCGCAGCAGGTGGTAGCGGCCCTGTAGCGAGTCGCCCGAATAGCGGTACCAATCGAGCCGCGCGCTACCGGTGACGAGGATACGTTGACCGTCCCGCCGGCCGTCCCAGAGTCCCTTGAGCCAGTTGCGCCAGGAGCGGTACTTGTGGATCTCGTCGAAGACCCAGAGCGATGTGTCCGGAAGCGTGCCGGCGAGGAGTTCGGCACGCTGCCTCGCGATGTCCCAGCTGCGGTAGCCTTCGGCTGCATGCGGCAGGGACTTCGCCAGCGTGGTCTTGCCGACCTGGCGAGGGCCGGTGACGAAGACCATCTTGCGCGCCAGGTCGGCCTCGACCTGCGGTTGGAGATAGCGATCGATCACGGACGTTTTATACCCTGGTAGAAAAGCGCCGCGGATGTTTTCTACCAGGGTAGAAGACTTCCGTGCCCCGACCCGTCGTCGCCGTCGAGCCGGCGCAGCCTCGAGTCCGCCTGTGTGCAGACCCTCGCCGCGGCCTCCAAGGCAGGTCCCTCTGCCCGTCGAGGCAGTCCCCGAAACACGGCGGATCGTCTTCAGTCGCCGAGGCGGACGCGAAGGCCGGCCGTCAGCACGAAGCCGAGCGGCGCCCCGGGATCGAGCGCGCCCGCCTGCCCGTGCAACACGGCCCCGAGCAGGGCGCGATCGAGCGGGACCGGTGCGGCCACCCACGCGAAGCCGTGGCGATCGGTGGCCAGTACGAGGTCGAGCAGGGACGTCGCCGGGTCGTGGTAGAACGTGCACGGGCCGAGCGGCACGGCGCGCGACGCGAGGCTCAGCCCGAGCACCGCGGGCGCCTGCGGCGGGCCGTCCAGCAACTCGAAGCCGAAAGCCGCGCCGATCCCGGGTGATCCGGAGCCGCGCAGCAGCGGAACGCCTGCGCTGCCGGCGCAGCCGTTGCCGAACGCCGCCGCCGTGGCGGCAGTCGCGGTCAGGAACCAGGTGCCGGGCTGCACCCAGCCGAAGGCATTGAGCCCGCCGAGGAACAGCACGCCGCGGCGGACCGGATCGAACGCCATCGCGCCTTCGGTCGTCGACACCGCCGGTGCGGTCAGCGGCACGCGGGTCCAATCCGCGCCGTCCCACTCCCACGCACTCGCCGTCGCCAGCAGAGCGCCGGCGAGCAGCAGCACGCGGCCGCGGTCGGGATCGAACACCAGGTCGTGTGCGGACTGCGGACCGGGCGAATGCGCGGGCTGGCGCCGGGTCCAATCGGTGCCGTCCCAGACCCAGGTGTCGCCGAGCGCGCCGGAGACGTCCCAGCCACCGTAGAGCACGACTTCTCCGCGCACCGGATCGAAGGCGAGCGAGGCGACGTGGCGCGGCGACGGCGCGTGCGCCGGCTGGCGCAGCGTCCAATCGGTGCCGTCCCAGGTCCACGTCTGGTCGGTGAGCACGGAGCTGCCCGAGGTGTCCTCGCCGCCGAACATCACGACCTCGCCGCGCGCGCTGTCGAAGGTCATCGCCGTGAACAGCCGGCTCGTCGGGGCGTGCGCGGGTGCGGCGTCACGCCAATCGGTGCCGTCGAACAGCCAGGTCTGCGCCGGAGCGTGCGGCGTGTAGCGCACGATCTCGTCGCGGCGGGAGTCGTAGGCGGTCTGGATGTAGGTCGATGGCGTCGGCTCGGTGGTCGTCGGCAGCCGGTTCCATTGTCGGCCGTCCCAGCTCCAGGTTCCCGCGATCGTGTAGCGCGGCGCGACGCCGCGCCCGCCCATCATGGTGACGCGGCCGCGCAACGTGTCGGTCACCAGCGCGGGGCGGTAGCGCGGCTCCGGGCTCGGCGGCAGCGCGCGCGACCAGGTGCCGGTCGTGGGGTCCCACAGCCAGGTGTCGTCGAGGCCCTCGTGGTCGGTCGGTGTCGGGGTGCCGCCGAACAGCACCGCACGGTCGCGCGCCGCGTCGTAGACGAACGCGTGCCGGTAGCGGGGCGGCGGTTGCGAGGCGGCAGAGCGTGGCAGCCAGTCGTTGCCGTTCCACTCCCAGACGTCGTGACCGACCGGCACGCCCGGACCGAAGCCACCGGTCAGGAGCACCCGGCCGCGGCGCGAGTCGAAGGTCATCGCGGCGTGTGCGCTCGGTGGCGGTGAGTGCGCCGGGCTCGTCCGCGTCCAGGCCGAGCCGTCCCACAGCCAGGTGTCGCCCAGCGCGCCGCTCCCGGCGAGGCCGCCGAACAGCACGGCGCGCTGCCGCGCGTCGTCCCAGGCGAGCGCCGCGCCGAGCCGTGGCCCGGGCGAGGAGCCCGGTGCCGCCCGCGTCCAGCGGGCGCCGTCCCAGAGCCAGGTCTCGTCGAGCAGGCCCGCCGATCCCCTGCCCCCGAACATCAGGACCCGACCGCGCGCCGCGTCGAACGTCATCGCGTGGAACGCGCGTGGCGACGGCTGCGGCGTCGCCGAGGGCTGCGTCCACACCTGACCGTCCCATTCCCGCGTGTCGGCGACCAGCAGGGCATTGCGGTCCCAGCCGCCGAACAGAACGGCACGACCGCGCGCGGCGTCGAACGCGGCGCCGGCGGCGTACCGACCGGGCGGCACGAGCGGCGGGTCGAGGGGGATCCACCGCCCACCGTTCCATTCGAGCATCGAATGCGCGTAGTCGATGTCGATGCCGCGCACCCAGATCGCGATGCGGGCGGTGCGCGGATCGCGCCACGCGAGCGGGTCGCGCGCCGGCGGCGGCGGCGATTGCACCGGCACCCACTCGGATTGGCACGGAACCCCGCCGGCGAGCCATGGCACGGCGGCGAGGACGACGGCGGTCAGGCACGGTCGCATGGCACTGGCCCCGATGATATCGCCGGAGGCGGTGAGCCGGGTGGAGCCGCGACGACGTTCCCCGATTCCGCAAACCCGCTCTGCGCCGCTTTCGCACCGGTCGCTACCATTCCGCTGATGGCCGACGAGCCTGCGGCAGACGGCGCGCCTCCCGGGTCGCCGAGCGACGGCACGGTGGCGCTCGATCTGGAGATCGACCACGACGGGAGGCTGTGCTCGCTCGGCGCCGTGCGGGGCGACGAGCGGCTCGAGCTGCATGGCTCCGATTGGCGCGCGGCGATCGCGGCGCTCGATCGGTTCGCTGACGGGGCCCGGTTCGTGGTCGGGCACAACCTGCTGTGGCACGACCTGCCGGCGATCGCGCGGCGCGCGCCGGCCGCGCGCGTCACGGCGCTACCGGTGGTCGACACGCTGGTGCTGTCGGCGCTCGCCTTCCCGCGGCGCCCGTACCACCACCTGGTCAAGGACTACAAGCTCGTCCGCAGCGCGCGCAACGATCCGGTCGCTGATTGCCGGCTGGCGCTGTGCGTGTTGAACGATGCGCACGAGAAGCTCCACCAGCGGCCGTCCTGGGACCTCGCGATCCTGCGCGCGGGCTTCGCGCCGGAGCTCCGGACGGAGCTCGGTGCGCCGCTCGCGGCGGTCGCCGAGCGGCCGCCGGCCTACGGGGACTCGCCGGGGGTCTCCGGTGGGCGATCGCGCGACCGCTGCAGCGACCGGGGTGGGATCGCGGCGTGGCTCGGACAGCTCGGCGCACCGGCGATCCCGCTGGACGACGCCTGCCGTGAGCTCGTGCGGCAGTTCGGCGATCGCCTGTGCACCAGCGCTGCGCCGGCATTGCTCGCGGCGCAGGCGGCGTGCGATCCGGCGCCGCTCGCCTTCGTCTCCGCGTGGCTGACCGCCGACGGAACCGGCTCGGTCCTGCCGGCCTGGGTACGCGCTGCATTCCCGGCCGTGACCGGGCTCGTGCGCGCACTGCGCGACGAGGATTGCGGATCGGCCGACTGCGCGTGGTGCCGGCGCGTGCACTCGCCCGACGGGCAGCTCCGGCAGTGGTTCGGCTTCGAGGGCTTCCGCGCCGAGCCGAGCGACCGCGAAGGGCGGAGCCTGCAGCGCGAGATCGTCGCGGCCGGTATGCGCGGCCAGCCGACGCTCGGCATCCTGCCGACCGGCGCGGGCAAGTCGCTGTGCTTCCAGGTGCCGGCGATCGCGGGCCACGCACGCACCGGTGCATTGACCGTCGTCGTATCGCCGCTGCAGGCGCTGATGAAGGACCAGGTCGACGGCTTCGTCGCCAGGACCGGCTCGACCTGCGGCGCGGCTCTGTACGGCATGCTGACGCCGGCGGAGCGGCGCGACGTCGTCGAGCGCGTCCGGCTCGGCGAGATCGGCATGCTCTACGTGTCGCCCGAGCAGCTCCGGAGCCCGTCGGTGCGGCGTCTGCTCGAAGGGCGGCAGATCCGCGCGTGGGTCTACGACGAGGCGCACTGCGTCGCGAAGTGGGGGCACGACTTCCGGCCGGATTACCTGTATGTCGCGCGCTTCGTGCGCGAGCTAGCGCACGCACAAGGCGCGCCGGTGCCGCCGATCTTCGCGCTGACCGCGACCGCGCGCGCCGACGTCCGCGCCGAGATCCTCGAGCACTTCGAGGCCGAGCTCGGGCAGCGGCTCGGGCTGTTCGAGGCCGGCGTGCAGCGCACCAATCTGCACTTCGCCGTCGAGGAGCTGCCGCGCTACGAGAAGGACGACCGTATCGCCGCGCTGGTCGAGGAGGTGCTCGCCACCGACGGCGCGGTGGTCGTCTATTGCGGCACGCGCCGCGCGACCGAAATGCTCGCGGCGACGCTGACGTCGCGCGGCATCGAGGCGATCGCCTACCACGCCGGTCTCCAGCCCGGTGAGCGCCGCGAGCTGCAGGAGCGCTTCCTCCAGGGGCAGTCGCGGGTCGTCTGTGCGACCAACGCGTTCGGCATGGGCATCGACAAGGACGACGTGCGGCTCGTCGTCCACGCGCAGATGCCGGGGTCCTTGGAGAACTACCTGCAGGAGGCGGGGCGCGCCGGGCGGGACCGCAAGGACGCCCGCTGCGTGCTGCTCTACACGGAATCCGATCCGGAGGTGCAGTTCGGACTGCTGGCCCGCTCGCGGCTCGAGAAGCGCGATCTCGCCGAGCTGCTGCGCGCCGTGCGGCGGCGCGCCACCGCGCGGCGCGAGGAGATCGTCGCGACGGCCGGTGAGCTGCTGCGCGACGACGACATCGACACGTCGATCGATCCCGACGAGCGCGACGCGACGACCCGCGTGACGACGGCGATCGCCTGGCTCGAGCGCGCGAGGCTGCTGCAGCGCGACGACAACCGGACCGCTGCGATCAGCGCGCAGCCGCTGGTGCGGAGCCTATCCGAGGCCGAGCAGATCATCGCGGGGCGCGGCCTTTCGGAGCAGCGCGCGGAGATCTGGCGCGAGGTCCTCGCCCATCTGCTGAATGCCGACCCGAGCCGGCCGGTCGACACGGACGAGCTCGCCGGGCTGCCACGGCTGCGCGACTGGGAGCAGCAGGCGCGCGCGGCGCCGGACCGCGGCGGTCGTCAGCCGAGCGCCAACGTCGAGGTGCTGCGCATCCTGCACGAGATGGCATGCAAGGGGCTCGTCGACGAGAGCGTGCGGATCACCGCGTTCCTTCGCCACGGGATCGCGGACTCGTCGAAGACGCGGCTCGAGCGCGCCCGCGTGCTCGACACGGCGATGCTCGACCGGCTCCGCGAGAGTCTGCCGGATCCGGAACCGGATGCGTGGTATCCGCTGTCGCTGCGGCACCTGAATCAGTCGCTGCGCGACGCGGGCTTCGAGAGCGACGTGGGGCAACTGCGCAAGCTGCTGCAGAGTGTCGAGCGTGACGGCCGCGGCGCGGCCGGGAGCGACGGCAGTCTGCAGCGGCGCCACGAGGGCGGTGACATGTGGAGGGTGCGCCTCCGGCGCCCGTGGGATGCGCTGATCGCGACGGCGAGGCTACGCTGCGACGTCGCTGGCGTCGTCCTCCGGCATCTGATCGAGCGGATTCCCGAGGGCACACCGCCCGGCAAGGACATCCTGGTGAAGTCGAGCCTCGAGGCGCTGCACGACGCGCTCGGCCGCGACATGTTCCAGCGGCTCGACGTCCGCGACCCGTTCGCCGCGATCGATCGCGCGCTGCTGTTCCTGCACGAGCAGGACGTGATCGTGCTGCAGGGCGGGCTCGCGGTGTTCCGGCGCGCGATGACGATCCGCCTCGGCGAGCGGCGGCGGTTCACGGCGGACGACTACCGCCCGTTGCACGACCACTACGAGGAGCAGATCCGCTCGGTGCACGTGATGGCGCGCTACGCGGAGCTCGGCGCGACGAGCATGGCGGACGCCGCGGCGCTGGTCGGCGACTACTTCACGCTGTCCGGCCCGGCGTTCCGCCGGCGGCATTTCCCGGGCGCCAATGGTGCACTGTCGCGGCAGACCACCCGGGCGAGCCACGAGCGCATCGTCACCGCGCTCGGCGACCAGCGGCAGCAGCGCGTCGTGACCGCCGAGGCCGACCGGTCGATGCTGGTGCTCGCCGGGCCGGGCGCGGGCAAGACGCGGGTCGTCGTGCACCGCTGCGCCTGGCTGCTGCGCGCGACCCGCGCACCGGCGCGCTCGATCCTGCTGGTCTGCTTCAACCGGGCGACCGCCGCGGAGCTGCGCCGACGGCTGGTCGACCTCGTCGGGACGGACGCGTTCGGCGTCGCGATCGGCACCTACCACGCGCTCGCGGCGCGGCTGCTCGGGCGTTCGTTCGCGGGGCGCGGCGCGGACCAGCCGGTGACCGACGACGAGCTCGATGCGCTGATCCCCCAGGCGGCGGCGTTGCTGCGCGGCGAGGCGCAGACGCGCGGCGGTGATCCCGACGAGGAGCGCGACCGCCTGCTCGCGGGCTTCCGCCACATCCTGGTCGACGAGTACCAGGATATCGATGCCGCGCAGTACGAGCTGCTGTCGGCGCTCGCGGGGCGCACCGAGGACGATCCAGATCGCAGATGCACGCTGCTGGCGGTCGGCGACGACGACCAGGCGATCTACGGCTTCCGCGGCGCCAGCGTCGAGTTCATCCGTCGCTTCACGGACGATTACCGCGCCGAGCGGCACGAGCTCACCGCGAATTACCGCTCGACCCGAGCGATCGTCACGGCGGCCAATGCGATCATCGAGCCGGGCGTCGGGCGCATGAAGACGCAGAGTCTGCACGTGGACGAGGTGCGCGCGGCCGACGCCTGGGGCGGGCCGGCGGCGGCGCTCGATCCCGCGACGGCCGGGTGCGTCCAGGTGCTCGAGGTCGCCGCCCCGTCCGGCGACGGGCGGGACGCCACTCCCCGTCACCGCGCCGCGCAGGCGGTCGCCGTCGTCGACGAGCTGCTGCGACAGCGCGCCCTGCTGCCGGCCGCCGCGCCCTGGTCGACGTTCGCCGTGCTCGCGTACGGTCGTCCCGATCTGCTGCCGGTGCGGGCGCTGTGCGAGGAGCGCGGCATCCCGCTGTGCTGGGGCGACGACCTCGCCGGAGTGCGCACCGCCGCGGTGCGTGAGGTGGCGACCTTCCTCGACGTGATCGCGGAGCTCGCGAGCCGCAATGCCGAGGTCGACGCGCACGTGCTCGCCGCGTGCCGGGTCGAGGCGCACGCGCGCGCCGGGGATCCGGATTCACCGTGGTGGGCGGCGGTCGGGGAGCTGATCGACGGCTGGCGGGCGACCCACGGTGACCACGCCGCGTCGGCCCGCTCGTTCGAGCTGTTCGCACTGGAGGCGCTCGCCGAGGACCGCCGGCGGCGCGGGCCGCGCAACGGGGTCCAGATCCGCACGATCCACGGCGCCAAGGGTCTCGAGTTCGAGCGGGTGTTCCTGCTCGACGGCGGCTTCCATGGCGGCGAGCTCGAGCAGCAGCGACGCCTCTACTACGTCGGTGCGACCCGCGCCCGTGACGCGCTGTGTGCGGTGCAGCGCGCCGACGAGCGCAATCCGTTCGTCGCACTGCTGCGGGGCGAGCAGGTCGTCAGGCGTGCGGTCGCCGTCGCGCCGGAGCGGCTGCCGGGCGCCCGCGCCGTGACCGACTTCGTGCTGCTCGGGCTCGACGAGGTGTTCCTCGACTTCGCCGGTCGGCGGCCCGCGCACGATCCGGTGCACGCGGCGCTCGCCGACCTGCGCGTCGGCACGTCGTTGCGCGCGGTGGCGGCGGGCGATCACGTCCGCTTCCTCGCGCCGTCCGGCACTCCGGTCGTCGAGCTTTCGAAGCGCGGCGTGCAGCGCTACGCCGGCCGCCTGGCGGACGTCGAGTCGGTGCGGGTCGTCGCGCTGCTGGTCCGGCGCCGCGCGGAGTGCGCTCGCGACTTCGAGGACGCCTGCGCCGTCGACCGCTGGCTGCTCCCGCTGTGCGAGCTGGCGCTGCGCGATCGGGCGATCGCGAGCTCGAACGGCGCGTGATCCGCAGGGTCGCGCGGGTAGACTCCGCCCACCCGAGCGACCGATGGCTGACTCCACAGAAGCACGGATCGAGCGTGCGTTCGCGGCTGCGCGAGACGTCTACGCCGAGTACGGCGTCGACGTCGAGGCGGCGCTGCGGCGCCACGCTCGCGTCGCGGTGTCGTTGAACTGCTGGCAGGGCGACGACGTGCGCGGCTTCGAGGGTGGCGCCGCCGAGCTCGGCGGCGGGCTCGCCGTCACCGGCAGCTACCCCGGGCGCGCCCGCAACCCCGAGGAGCTGCGGCAGGACGCGGAGCGCGCGCTGGCGTGCATACCCGGCCGCCACCGTTTCAACCTGCACGCGAGCTACGCGGAGACCGGCGGGGCCCGCGTCGAGCGCGACGCGCTGGAGCCCGGCCACTTCGCCGGCTGGGTCCAGTGGGCGCACGACCGCGGGCTGGGTCTCGACTTCAATCCGACCTGCTTCGCGCATCCGCTGGCGCAGGACGGCTTCACGCTCGCGCACCGCGACGCGGTCGTGCGCCGGTTCTGGATCGACCACGCGCGCGCCTGCCGGCGCATCGGGGCGTCGTTCGGGTCGGCGCTCGGCACGCCGTGCGTCACCAACCTGTGGGTGCCGGATGGCTACAAGGACACCCCGGCCGACCGCGCCGCGCCGCGCGAGCGGTTGCGCGAGTCGCTCGACGCCGTGTTCGCCGAGCGGCTCGACCCGCGCGTGCACCTCGACGCCGTCGAGCCCAAGCTGTTCGGCATCGGCTCGGAGGCCTACGTTGCGGGCAGCCACGAGTTCTACCTCGGCTATGCCGTCTCGCGGCAGAAGCTCCTGTGCCTCGACATGGGGCACTTCCACCCGACCGAGGTCGTGTCCGACAAGCTGTCGGCGGTGCTGCAATACGTGCCCGGCGTGCTGTTGCACGTCAGCCGTGGCGTGCGGTGGGACAGCGACCACGTCGTGACGCTGAGCGACGAGCTGATCGAGCTGCACAAGGAGCTGGTGCGCTGCCGTGCGCTCGGCCTCGACGCCGGCGAGCCCCAGCGCGTCCACATCGGGCTCGACTTCTTCGATGCGAGCATCAACCGCGTCGCGGCGTGGGTCATCGGCACGCGCTCGGTCTTGCGCGCGCTGCTGATCGCGTTGCTCGAGCCGATCGACACGTTGCGGGGGCTCGAGCAGGACGGCGACCACACCGGCCGGCTCGCCCTGCTCGAGGAGGCCAAGACGCTGCCGTTCGGCGCGGTCTGGGACGAGTGCTGCCTGCGCGCCGGCGTGCCGGTCGGCCGCGCGTGGCTCGACGACGTGAGGAGCTACGAGCGCGATGTCCTCGCCGGGCGCTGACGAGTTCGAACGCGAGCCGGTGCCGGAGCGCGCATGGCTCGGCTTCCGCAGCTTCGTCGGCATGTACGCCGGTGAGCACTGCGCCGGCACCGAGCTGATGATCGGGCCGCTGTTCGTCGCATCCGGTGTGGCGGCGTTCGACGTCGTCGTCGGTCTGCTGGTCGGCAACGCGCTCGCCGTGCTGAGCTGGGTGCTGATCACGGCGCCGGTCGCGACGCGCGCGCGCCTGACGCTCTACCGGCAGCTCGAACGCATCTGCGGGCGGCAGCTCGTCACGCTCTACAACCTCGCCAATGGCGTGATGTTCTGCTTCCTGGCCGGCGCGATGATCACCGTGTCGGCGACCGCCGTCGGCGTGTGGATCGACTTCCCGATGCCGGGGCTCGACGACGTCTATCCGACCGGCGCCGGCTGGGTGCTCGCGGTGCTGGGCGTCGGCGCACTGATCTCGATCGTCGCGGCGAGTGGCTACCGCATGGTCGCGCGCGTCGCGAACATCGCCGCGCCGTGGATGGTGCTCGTGTTCGTCGCGTTCGGGCTGGTCGGGTTGCGCGGGTTCCTGGTCGAGACCGGGGCGCGGGTCGACTCCGCGGCCGCGCTGTGGGACCTCGCCGAGACGGCGATCTGGAAGGGCAGCGATCCGCAGCCCGGGCAGGCGAAGTTCACGTTCTGGCACGTGGCGTTCTTCGCGTGGTTCTGCAACGGCGCCATGCACCTCGGCATGTCGGACCTGTCGGTACTGCGCTTCGCGAGGCGGGCGCGGTACGGCTTCGCATCTGCCGCCGGAATGTACGTCGGCCACTTCCTGGCGTGGCTCTCGGCCTCGGTGCTGTACGCGCTGCAGCTGCACCGCGACCCGGGGAACACCGACGTGCTGCCGGGTCCGATGGCCTACCAGGCCTGCGGGCTCGCCGGGCTCGTGTGCGTGGTGGTCGCCGGCTGGACGACCGCCAATCCGACCATCTACCGCGCCGGTCTCGCGTTCCAGGCGGTCCTGCCGCGCGCGTCCCGGTTCCGCGTGACGCTCCTCACCGGGCTCGTCGCGACGCTCGCCGGCATGTTCCCGGCGATCGCGATGCAGCTGCTCGGCTTCGTCGCTCTCTACGGCCTCGTGCTGGTGCCGATGGGGGCGGTGGTGTTCGCCGACTTCTTCGTGCTGCCGCGCCTCGGCCTGTCGCCGTGGTGGGCCGAGCGCAGCGGGCGCCGCGTGCATCCCGCCGCCGCGGTCGCCTGGCTCGGCACGCTCGCGGCGGCCCTGCTGACCGTGCAGCTCGGTGGGCTCGAGATCTTCTTCGCGAGCCTGCCCGCCTGGTTGTTCGCGATCGTCGTCTACGTCGCCGTGAGCGCCGTGATCCAACGGCGCGCGGCCGCGCCCCGCAGCGCGGAGGTGCCGCGATGAAGACCTCCGCCCGCATCGCGGCGCGGCTCGCGCTCGCCGCGACGATCGCCGCTCCGGTTGCGCACCTCGCCGGTCACCTCGCGCTCGCGGACCTCCACACCGCCCTGCTCGTCGCGACGCTCGTGTGGTTCGTCGCGGCACCGTTCGCCCGATCTTCGGGAAGCTCCGGGTGACGCGGACCGTCGCATCGGCGCGGCCGGGATGGGATCATGCCGGCTCGCCATGAACGGGATCGTGCTCGGCTTCGCTCTCGCGCTCCTCGGCGCGCTCGTCTCACCGCTCGTCGCGCAGGGCGAAGAGTCCGCCGGCGTGCTCGAGGCCTACGCACTGCGCTGCGAGGCGCTCACCGAACCGCTCGGCGTCGACGTCGCCGCTCCGCGGTTGTCCTGGAAGCTCCGCTCGACCGCGCGCGATCAGGTGCAGACCGCGTGGCGCGTCGTCGTCGCGACCGACGCCGCGATGGCGCAGCGCGGCGACGGCGACCTGTGGGATTCGCGGCGCGTGCCGGGTGACGCGTTCCGGGTGCGCTACGCGGGACGGCCGCTGCGCAGCCACCAGCGGTGCTTCGTCAGCGTGCAGGTCTGGGACGCCCAGGGCCGCGCGTCACCGCTGAGCGCGCCGGCCGACTTCACGGTCGGGGTGCTCGAGCCGTCGTTCTGGGATTCGGCGGCGTGGATCGGCTACGACGCCGAGCGCGGTCCGACCGACGACGTGATCGCGATGGCCGGCGCGCGCTGGATCGGTCACGCCGCGGACGGCAGTGCGGCGCAGCCGCTCGACGCGCCGGCGGGCACGCGCACCTACCTGCGCCGCTTCGAGCTCCCCGCGCCGCTGTCGCTCGACGGCGCCGAGCTGGTCGTGCTCGCCGACAACGTCGCGACCTGCTCGCTGAACGGCACGCCCGTCTTCAACGAGCGCGAGGGCTGGCAGACGGCCACGCCGTTCGACGTCGAGCACCTGCTGCGCGCCGGTGGCAACGAGCTGCGCATCGCGGTGCGCAATACGTCGGCGGGGCCGTCGGGGTTGTGCGCCCGACTGACGATGCGCGCGGTCGACGGCGCCGAGCAGGCGGTCGTCACCGACGCGCGCTGGCTGAGCAGCGGCGCGCAGGGTGCGGAGCCGGCACCGGTGCGCGAACTCGGTGATTACGGCATGGCACCGTGGGGGACCGCGCGGCGCGTCGCGTTGCGGCTGCCGCCGGTGCCGCACCTGCGCACTCGCTTCGAGGTCGGTGCCGGACTACGGCGCGCGCTGCTGTACGGCACCGCACTCGGCACGGTCGATTTCGAGGTCAACGGCCAGCGGGTGTCCGACGAGCGCTTCACACCCGGCTGGACCGACTACCGGGTCCGCGTTCCGTACCGCTGCTGGGACGTCACCGGGCGGCTCCGCGATGGCTCCAACACGCTGACCGGCGTGCTCGCCGACGGCTGGTTCAGCGGCTACATCGGCTGGGGCCGCCGGCGCGACCATTTCGGCACGAAGTCCCGCCTGCGCTGCGTGCTGCGCCTCGAGTACGCGGATGGCCGGGTCGCGGAGGTGCGCAGCGGGCCGGATTGGACCGCGCGCTGCGGTCCGATCCGCGAGGCGGACTTCCTGATGGGCGAGCGCTACGACGCGCGCGTGTCGCCCGACGCACCGGATGCCGAGTGGTCACCGGTCGCCACCGGTGCGGAGCTGGCGCCGGTCATCGAGTGGCACCCGGGTCCGCCGGTCGTCGCGTTCGCGGAGCTCGCGCCCGTCGCGCGCACCGAGCCCACGCCGGGCGCCTGGGTCTTCGACCTCGGGCAGAACTTCGCCGGTGTCGCGCGGCTGCGGGTCGAGGCGCCGAGCGGCACGGTGGTGACGCTGCGCTTCGCCGAGCGACTCAATCCGGACGGCACGATCTACACGACCAACCTGCGGGGTGCGCGCGCGACCGACACCTACGTGTGCCGCGGCGGCGGCGTCGAGGTCTGGGAGCCGCGCTTCACGTTCCACGGCTTCCAGTACGTCGAGGTCTCGGGTCTGCCCGGCGTGCCGCGCGACGACGCGATCACCGGCATCGCGGTGGGCAGCGACACCCCGAAGGTCGGCTCGTTCGAGTGCTCGGACCCGATGCTGAACCGACTGGCGTCGAACGCCTATTGGACGCAGCGCGCGAACTTCATCGAGGTGCCGACCGACTGCCCTCAGCGCGACGAGCGGCTCGGCTGGACCGGCGACGCGCAGGCCTACGTCGCGACGGCGGCGCTGAACTGCGACGTCGAGGCGTTCTTCACGAAGTGGCTCCGCGATCTGACGGATGCGCAGCGGGCCGACGGCCAGTTCCCGATGGTCGCGCCGCGGATCGTCGCCGGTGACGATGGCGGGCCCGGCTGGGCCGATGCGGGGGTGATCGTCCCGTGGCAGATCTGGCTCGCCTATGGCGACCGCGAGCTGCTCGCGCGGCAGTATCCGTCGATGCTCCGCTTCGTCGACTTCTGCGAGCGGCGCAGCCGCGACGGCGTGCTGCCGCCGGACGAGTTCCACTGCTTCGGCGACTGGCTGTCGATCGATGCGCCGACCCCCAAACAGGTGATCTACAGCGCCTATCACGCGCAGTCGGTCGATCTGACCGCACGGGTCGCGGCCCTGCTCGGCGACGACACCAACGCGGCACGCCTCACCGCGCTGTGCGACCGCGTGCGGGCCGCGTTCCGCAGCGCCTACGTCGACGCCGACGGTCGCATCGACGGCGACACGCAATGCGACTACGTGCTGGCGCTGACCGCCGGCATCGACGACGCCCGTTTCCCGGCGCGGCTCGTCGAGCTGATCGCAGCGCGCGACTTCCACCTGTCGACCGGCTTCCTGGGCACCAAGGACCTGATGTGGGTGCTGACGGCGATCGGCCGTGACGATGTCGCGTTCCGGCTCCTGATGAACGACACCTTCCCGTCCTGGGGATTCACGATCCGGCACGGCGCGACCAGCATCTGGGAGCGCTGGGACGGCTGGACGCCGGAACGCGGCTTCCAGGACCCGGGCATGAACTCGTTCGCGCACTACGCGTTCGGCGCCGTCCACGGCTGGGTCGTCGCGAACGTCGGTGGCATCCGGCCGGCCGGCCCGGGTTGCGGGCTGGTCGCCGTGCAGCCGCGGCCAGGCGGCGGCGTGACGTTCGCGCGGACGCGCTACGACGGCCCGCGCGGACCGATCGCGGTCGACTGGCGGCTCGACGGCGATCGCCTGCGCATGACGGTCGAGATCCCGCCGGGGGTGCGCCCGGTGCTCGATCTGCCGCCGGACTTCCGGCGCGACGTCCGCATCGACGGCGTGCCGGCGGCCACCGAGCCACAGCTCGGCTCGGGTCGCTACGAGGTGACCGCACTCCGCTCCAACTGACCGCACTCCGATCCCTCGGACCGCACTCCAATCCACGATGGTCGAGATCCTCCCTCCCGACGGCTTCAGGCACGTCGACTTCCTGTGGGACGACTCCCACGCCGCCAAGCTCGATCCGGTCGGACTGCTCGTATACCGCAGCAATCTGCTCGGCGCCGACCGCCGCATCACGAATACCGGTGGTGGCAACACGTCCGCGAAGGTGCGGGCGACCGACCCGCTGACCGGTCAGCCCGTCGACGTGCTGTGGGTCAAGGGCAGCGGCGGCGACCTGCGCACGGCGAAGCGCACGAACTTCGCGTCGCTGTACCAGGAGCGGTTGCTCGCGCTGCGTGACGTCTACGCGCGCGAGCCCGAGCGGGGCGTCAAGTCCGCGGCCGAGGACCGGATGGTCGGCCTCTACCCGCATTGCACGTTCGACCTCAATCCGTGCGCGCCGTCGATCGACACGCCGCTGCACTCGTTCGTGCCGCACGCGCACGTCGATCACATGCACCCGGACGCGGTGATCGCGATCGCCGCCGCCGACAACGGCGAGGAGGTGACCCGCGCGATCTGGGGCGACGCCGTCGCGTGGCTGCCGTGGCAGCGCCCAGGCTTCGACCTCGGCCTGCGGCTCATGCAGCTGTGGGCGGAGCGACCGGACCTGCAGGGCGTCGTGCTCGGCGGCCACGGCCTGATCTGCGGCGCCGGCGACGCGAAGTCGTGCTACCAGCTGACGCTGTCCCTGATCGAGCGCGCCGCGCGCTTCGTCGAGGAGCGCGCGGCGGCGAAGCCGGCGTTCGGTGGGCCCCGCGTCGCCCCGCTCGACGCGGCGCGGCGCCGCGCGCTGTGGGGCGAGCTGCTGCCGTGGCTGCGCGGTCGCGTGTCCGGCGACAAGCGCGTCGTTGGCACCGTGCACGACGACGATGCGATGCTGCGCTTCGTGTCGTCGAACGATGCCGCGCGGCTCGCGGCGCTCGGCACGTCGTGCCCGGACCACTTCCTCCGCACGCGCATCCAGCCGCTGTTCGCCGACTGGGATCCCGCGCGCGAGACGGTCGACGTGCTGAAGGAGCGCCTCGATGCGGGCCTCGCGCGCTACCAGCACGACTACGCCGCCTACTACGAGAGCTGCCGCCGGCCGGACTCGCCGGCGATCCGCGGTGTCGCGCCGACCGTCGTGCTGGTGCCCGGCCTCGGCATGGCCGCCTGGGGCAAGACCAAGAGCGAGTCGCGCGTGACGGCCGAGTTCTTCGTCTGCGCGGTCGAGGTCATGCGCGGCGCCGAGGCGGTCGGCCGCTACACGGCGCTGCCGCGGCAGGAGGCGTTCGACATCGAGTACTGGCTGCTCGAGGAGGCCAAGCTGCGGCGGCAGCCCCCCGAGCGCGAGCTGGCGCGGCGCGTGGCGGTCGTCGTCGGTGCCGGCAACGGCATCGGCCATGCCGCCGCGCTGCGCCTCGCCGAGGACGGCGCCGCGGTGGTGTGCGCCGATCTCGACCTCGCCGCCGCGGAGCGTACCGCGGCCGAGCTGACGCGCCGGCACGGCGTCGGCATCGGCGTCGCCGGCACCGGTGTCTCGGGCTGCGGACCCGCGATCGCGTGCCGCGTCGACGTGACCGACCCCGCCAGCGTCGCGGCGCTGTTCGACGAGGCGGTGCTCGCCTACGGCGGCGTCGACCACGTCGTCGTGACGGCCGGCGTCTACCCGGCTCCGGACCGGCAGGGCCGCAACACCGAGGCGGACTGGCGGCTCGCCTTCGACATCAACGTGACCGGCGCGTGGCGCGTCGCCGACGCCGCCGCGAGGATCTGGCGCGCGCAGTCGTTGCCCGGCAGCCTCGTGTTGACGACGAGCGTCAACGCGGCCGTCGCCAAGCGTGGCAGCCTGCCGTACGACGCGTCGAAGGCCGCCGCGAACCACCTCGTCCGCGAGCTCGCGATCGAGCTGGCGCCGTGGGTGCGCGTCAACGCGGTGGCGCCCGCGACCGTGGTTGCCGGCTCGACGATGTTCGGTCGCGAGCGGGTGATCGCGTCGCTGACGAAGTACGGCATCGCGTTCGACGAGACCGCGAGCGACGACGCGCTGCGCGACCTGCTCGCCGACTTCTACGCGCAGCGCACGCTGACGCGCGCGCCGGTGCGACCGGCCGACCAGGCCGAGGCGATCGCGTTCCTCGTCGGCGAGCGCAGCAGCCGCACCACCGGGCAGGTGCTGACCGTCGACGGCGGCTTGCACGAGGCGTTCCTGCGGTGACCCGCAGCGCACACCTGGCGATCGACCTCGGCGCGGAGTCCGGCCGCGCGCTGCTGGTCGTGCTCGATCCCGGTGGCAGCCCCGCACTCGCGTTCCGCGAGGTGCACCGGTTCCCCAACCTGCCGCTGCACCTGCCGAGCGGCCTGTGCTGGGACCTGCCGGGCCTGTACCGCGAGGTCGTCGCCGCGCTCGGCCACGGCGTCGCCCTCGCGCGGTCGCTGGGTGTGCCGCTGCGGTCGGTCGGCGTCGATACCTGGGGCGTCGACTTCGGCCTCGTCACGCCGGGCGGCGAGCTGCTGCTCGCGCCCTGCTGCTACCGCGACCCGCGCGCCAGCGCGGCATTCGAGCGCGTGGTCGCGCGCGTCGGGCGCGAGCGGCTTCACGCGCGCACCGGCGTCCAGTTCCTGCCCTTCAACACGCTGTTCCAGCTCGCCGGCCTGCTCGAGCGCGAGCCGTCGCTCGCCGCGCTCGACGCCCGGCTCGCGTTCATGCCGGACCTGCTGCACTTCCTGCTGACCGGCAGGCAGGTCACCGAGGCGACGATCGCGTCGACCTCGCAGATGACCGACCCGCGCGCGCAGGACTGGGACCGCGGGCTGCTGACGGAGCTCGGTCTGCCGGTCGGCTGGCTCGGTGCGATCGAGCCCGCCGGCGCGGTGCTCGGCCCGCTGCGCGCCGAGGTCGCCGCCGCGACCGGCGCGCCGCGCGACCTGGCGGTCGTCGTCCCGGCCGCGCACGACACCGCCAGCGCGGTGCTCGCGGTGCCGGCGGTCCCGGGCACGGCCTGGGCCTACCTGTCGAGCGGCACCTGGTCGCTGCTCGGCGTCGAGCGCAGCACCCCCGTGCTGACGCCGGCCGCCGGCGCGGCATCGGTCACCAACGAATGGGGCTTCGGCGGCTCGATCCGGCTGCTGAAGAACCTCGCCGGACTGTGGCTCGTCCAGGAGTGCCGGCGCGCGTTCGCCGCCGCCGGCACGGCGCTCGACTACGCCGAGCTGACCGCGCTCGCATCGGCCGCCGGTCCGACCCCGACCCGGCTCGACCTCGCCGACCCGGAGTTGCTCGCGCCGGGCGACATGCCGGCGCGCGTCGTCGCGCACGCCGAGCGCACCGGGCAGCCGGTGCCGCGCAGCCCCGGAGCGATCGTCCGCGTCTGTCTGGAGTCGCTCGCCGACGCGACCGCACAGGCGCTGCGGACCATCGAGGAGCTGACCGACCAGCGCCTCGACGTGCTGCACGTGGTCGGTGGTGGGGTGCGCAATCGGCTGCTCAACGAGCTGATCGAGGCCGCGATCGAGCGACCGCTCGCACGCGGCCCGGCCGAGGCGACGGCGCTCGGCAATGCGCTGTCGCAGGTGCTCGGGCTCGGTCTGCTGCCGGACGTCGCCGCCGCCCGGGCGCTCGTCCGCGACCTCGGAGAATCCCCAAGGGGTGGCGAGCTGCCGGCGCCGAATCCGTGAAAGGCGCAGGCGGCGCCGCGCGTTCGGACTCGACCATGGCAGACAAGAAGGCAGATCTCGCGGGCCCCGGCGTCAGCACCTACGAGGAAGTTGCGAAGATCCTCCCGACCGATTACCGGTCGGTGCTCGACCGGATGGAGACGATGCGCGCGCTGTTCACCATCAAGCGTGCCATCGAAGACGGCCTGTGCCGGGAGCTGAACCTGAACATGGTTCAGGTCCCGCTGATCGTCGACCGCGACAGCGGCATGAACGACATGCTCGATCGCGACGGCTCGCGCACGCCGGTCGAGTTCCCCTGTGGGCTCGGGCTGAAGCAGCCGATCCGCGCGCAGGTCGTGCAGGCGGCCACCAAGTGGAAGCGCTTCGCGCTGGCGCAGTTCGGCTGCAAGCCGGGCGAGGGGATCTGCACCGACATGCGTGCCGTGCGGAAGGACTACTTCCTCGACCACGACCACAGCAGCTACGTCGATCAGTGGGACTGGGAGAAGGCGATCGTCGCGAAGGACCGCAACCTCGCCTACCTGACGGACACCGTGAAGCGGATCTGGAAGGTGATCCGCGACGCCGGCATGCTCGCGATGGAGCAGTTCCCGGCGCTGCGCAAGTCCGGCTACCCGGAGTTCCCCGAGGAGCTGACCTTCATCCACGCGGAGGACCTGCTCGAGCGCTATCCGGACCTGCCGCGGAAGCAGCGCGAGACGGCGATCCTCCAGGAGTATCCGGCCGTGTTCATCTACGGCATCGGCTACGTCCTGAAGGACGGCTACCCGCACGAGATGCGCGCTGCCGACTACGACGACTGGATCACCGAGGTGAAGCACTCCGACGGTCGCATCACCCACGGCCTCAATGGCGACATCCTGGTCTGGAACCCGGTGACGAAGCGCCGCCACGAGCTGACCTCGATGGGTATCCGCGTGACCAAGGACACCCTCGTCCAGCAGATGAAGCAGTCGGGTCTCGAGAAGGACCTGGAGCTGCCGTACCACCAGCGGATCCTGAACGACGAGGTGCCGCTGAGCATCGGCGGCGGCATCGGCCAGTCCCGCACCTACATGTATCTGCTGCGCAAGGCGCACCTCGGCGAGGTCAGCGTCACCGTGTGGCCGCAGCAGCTGAAGTCGATCTGCGCCGAGCGCAACATCCAAGTGCTCGAGTGAGACTCGCCGCCGTGCGACCCGCGCCGCGCGGCCGTGGTGCCGCGCGGAGGGCCGCACCGTATCCTTGCCGGGGATGACAGAGACCGGCAGCCAGGGGCGTCGCGCGTTCCTCACCGGCGGGCTCGCGGGTGCGGCGGCCGGCATCGTCGGAGCCGCGACCGCGGGCGTGTTCGCGACCCGCGACGCCCGGCCGGGCAGTGGTCCGGCGCTGGTCGGCAGGCAGGTCCGCTGGCGCCTCGCGTCGAGCTTCCCGTCGTCGCTCGACACGATCTTCGGCGCCGCCGACGTGCTCTCGCAGCGGGTCGCCGCGCTGACCGGCGGTGCCTTCCAGATCCGCGTCTACGAGGCGGGCGAGCTGGTGCCGTCGCTGCAGGTGCTCGACTCGGTGCAGCAGGGTGCCTGCGAGTGCGGGCAGACCGGCGGCTACTACTACACCGGCAAGGCGGCGGCGCTCGCGTTCGACACCTGCGTGCCGTTCGGCCTGACGCCCCGGCAGCAGAACGCGTGGCTCGCCGAGGGCGGCGGGCTGGCGGCGCTGCGCGAGGTCTACGCCGACTTCGGCGTGCTGCAGTTCCCCGCCGGCAACACCGGCGTGCAGATGGGTGGCTGGTTCCGGGAGCCGGTGACTAGCCTCGGCGACCTCCGCGGCCTGCGCATGCGCATCCCCGGTCTCGGCGGCCAGGTGATGGACCGGCTCGGCGTGTCGGTGCAGGTGCTCGGCGGCGGCGACATCTTCCCCGCGCTCGAGCGCGGAGCGATCGACGCCACCGAATGGGTGGGACCGTCCGACGACGAGAAGCTCGGCTTCTTCCGCGTTGCCCGGCACTACCACTACCCGGGCTGGTGGGAGCCCGGCCCCAACCTGTCGTTCGTCGTCAACCGGGTCGCGTGGGACGCGCTGCCGGTGGTCTACCGGGAGGCGTTCGAGACCGCCTGCCAGCAGGCCGCTGCGACCATGCAGCGCCGCTACGACGCGGCTAATCCGCCCGCGCTCGAGCGGCTGCTCGCCCAGGGTGTCGACCTGCGCCCGTTCCCTGCCGACGTGCTGCGAGCGGCCCGCGAGGCATCGGAGAGCCTGCTTGCCGACGAGGCCGCCCGGGACCCGGTGTACCGTCGAATCCTGGATGGCTGGCGCCGCTTCCGTGACGCGTCGTTCCGCTGGTTCGGGACCGCCGAGCTCGCCTATGCGCAGGCCGTGTTCACGCCGCCACGGTGAGCGTGGAGGCGGTCGACCGGCAACGTTGCCCGGGCGCCGGCGCCGGTCGTGTTGCGGGAACCATCGACCTCGGGAAAAAGAGCGCAGGGCATCGCGTTGACGCTGGATCCGGGTCGAACGGCCGTCCCTGGTCGGGGCGGATCGACCCGGTGCACCATCCGCCCGGCGTTCCGCTCGGCGGTCGATCGCACCGGACGCGCAAGCCGGTAATGCGGGGGCTGGCCCCCGCCCCTCTCCGCAGTTCCCACCCACGACCCAGATCCCCACTCCCAGATCCCCAGAACCCCAGTCTGGCCGGTCCGCCTCGACGAGCCGGCACGTACGACCCGGAAAGACCAAAGAGAGCCACTCGATGAACGGGAAGGAATACGTCGCCAAGCTGATGTCGGACCTGAAGGCCAAGAACCCCGCCGAGCCGGAGTTCCACCAGGCCGTCCAGGAGGTCGCGGAATCGCTGACGCTGGTGCTCGCGCGGCACCCCGAGTACGTCCACGCCAAGATCCTGGAGCGGATCACGGAGCCGGAGCGGGTCGTGATGTTCCGCGTGCCGTGGACCGACGATGCCGGCCGCGTGCAGATCAACCGCGGCTTCCGCATCGAGATGAACAGCGCGATCGGCCCCTACAAGGGCGGCCTGCGCTTCCACCCCTCGGTCAACCTCGGCATCCTGAAGTTCCTGGCCTTCGAGCAGGTCTTCAAGAACTCGCTGACGACGCTGCCGATGGGCGGTGGCAAGGGTGGCTCGGACTTCGATCCGAAGGGCAAGAGTGACGCCGAGGTCATGCGGTTCTGCCAGAGCTTCATGATCGAGCTGCAGCGTCACATCGGGCCGAACACCGACGTGCCGGCGGGTGACATCGGCGTCGGCGGCCGTGAGATCGGCTTCCTGTTCGGGCAGTACAAGCGGATCGCCAACGAGTTCACCGGCGTGCTGACCGGCAAGGGCATGAACTGGGGTGGCTCGCGCATCCGGCCGGAGGCGACCGGCTACGGAGCTGTCTACTTCGCCCGCGAGATGCTCGCGACCCGCGGCCAGTCGCTCGAGGGCAAGATCTGCCTGGTGTCGGGAAGCGGCAACGTCGCGCAGTACTCGGTCGAGAAGCTGCTGGAGTTCGGCGCGAAGACGGTGACGCTGTCCGACTCGTCGGGCCACATCTACGACCCCGACGGCATCGACCGCGAGAAGCTCGAGTGGGTCATGGAGCTGAAGAACGTGCGCCGCGGCCGCATCAGCGAGTATGCGGAGACGTTCAAGTCGGCGACGTTCGTGCCGGTGGCCGCAGCGGCCGATCACAATGCGCTGTGGGCCCACAAAGCCGATTGCGCCTTCCCGTCGGCCACGCAGAACGAGATCAACGGCACCGACGCGCGCAACCTGCTCGAGCACGGCATCGAGGTGGTCGCCGAGGGCGCGAACATGCCGACGACGATCGACGGCGTGAACATGTTCCTCGAGGCACGGATCCTGTACGGGCCGGGCAAGGCCGCCAACGCCGGTGGCGTCGCGGTGTCGGGTCTCGAGATGGCCCAGAACAGCATGCGCTTCGGCTGGACCCGCGAGGAGGTCGACCACCGTCTGCAGGTGATCATACGCGACATCCATCAGGCCTGCGTGGAGGTCGCCGACCGGTTCGGGACGCCGGGCAACTACGTCAATGGCGCGAACATCGCCGGCTTCCTGAAGGTCGCCGACGCGATGCTGGACCAGGGTGTCGTCTGACGCCGTGGGACCGGAGGCATGGATCCGGTCCGCCGGTGCCCGCGCCCCGTCGTGGGACCGCGACGTCGGGGCGCGGGGCGGTGCGCTCCGCGGCATTCCACGACCTGACCCGAACGCGTCGCGCGACGGCGCGGCGAGAGGGCGGCCTTGAGCACCGACGGTGACCGCGACGACGACGACGGCGCCCGGCTCCGCAGCGTCCACGAGCTCGTGCAGCGCAGGGTCCAGCGGATCCTGCTGGTGTCGAGCCTCTACGACTCCTTCATCCTGTCGGAGGAGGGCCGGCTGCAGGAGACGCTGCTCAGCCACTTCATCGACCTGAACCTGATCCACGTCCCGGACGTGACGCGCGTGCCGAGCGGCGTCGCGGCGTTGGAGAGGTTCGAGCACAGCCGGGACTACGACCTGGTCATCTCGAGCCTGAACGTCGGCCAGGTCGACGCCGTCGAGCTGAAGCGGCGCCTGCGCGATGCAGGCATCTTCGTGCCGGTGATCGCGCTCGGCTATTCGAACCGCGAGCTGAGCGGCTACGTCGCCCGGCGCGACATCGGCGAGCTCGACGGCGTGTTCCTGTGGCAGGGCGACGCGCGCATCTTCCTGGCGATCGTCAAGTTCATCGAGGACCGGCTGAACGTCGACGTCGACACCGGTCAGCTCGGTGTGCCGGCGATCCTGGTGGTCGAGGACAACGTCCGCTTCCACTCGTCGTTCCTCCCGGCGATCTACTCCGAGATCTTCCGCCACATGTTGTGGCTGATGTCGGAGGACCTCAATCTGTCGCAGAAGATGCTGCGCGTGAAGGCCCGGCCCAAGGTGCTGCTGTGCCGGACCTTCGAGGAGGCATGGTCGTACTTCTCGAGCTACGAGCAGCACATCCTCGGCGTCATCTCCGACATCCAGTTCCCGCGCGGCGGGCGCCTCGATCCGCGCGCCGGCCTCGAGCTGACGACCCGCGTGCACCGCGCGCGTCCCGACGTCCGCATCGTGCTGCAGTCGAGTCAACCCGAGTACCGCAAGCTCGCCGCGGAGATCGACGCGTCGTTCCTTCTCAAGGACTCGCCGGTGCTGCTGCACGACCTGCGGCAGATCCTCGTCGAGCGCTTCGGCTTCGGCGACTTCGTGTTCCGCATGCCGGATCGACGGGAGGTCGACCGTGCCCACGACCTGAAGTCGCTGCTCGAGAAGCTCGAGACCGTGCCGGCCGAGAGCATCGCGTATCACGCGTCGCGCAATCACTTCTCGAACTGGCTCAAGGCGCGCACCGAGTTCGCGCTGGCCGAGAAGCTTCGACCGCGCCGGGTGGAGGACTTCAGCAGCATCGAGGAGCTGCGCGGGCTGCTGCTGCGGATGATCGGCGAGTACCGTCGGGACCGCAATCGAGCGGTCGTCGCCGACTTCGACCGCCGCCACTTCGAGCGATCGACCAGCATCACGCGCATCGGGCAGGGCTCGCTCGGCGGCAAGGCGCGCGGGCTCGCCTTCGCGAACAACCTGTTGCAGCGGGCCGGCATCGACCGCCGCTTCCCCGACATCGACATCCACGTGCCGACCGCCGTCGTGCTCGGTACGCAGGTCTTCGACGAGTTCCTGGAGCGCACCGGCCTCGGCGGCTTCGCGCTCGGGGCGCACACCGACGAGCAGGTGCTGCAGCGCTTCCTGCGCGAGCCGCTGCCCGCGCACGCCGTCCAGGACCTGCGCAGCTTCCTCGAGAAGGTCGACTTCCCGTTGGCGGTGCGCTCGTCGAGCCTGTTGGAGGACTCGTTCGCGCAGCCGTTCGCCGGTGTCTACCGCACGCACATGCTGCCGAACGCGCACCCGGACCTCGACGTCCGGCTCGCGCACCTGGTGCAGGCCGTCAAGAGCGTCTATGCGTCGGCGTTCACGCGCGAGGCCAAGGCCTACCTCGAGATGACCTCGTTCCGCCTCGAGGAGGAGAAGATGGCCGTGCTGATCCAGCGCGTGGTCGGCAAGCGGCACGGGTCGCGCTACTACCCGGACTTCTCCGGTGTGGCGCGCAGCTACAACTTCTACCCACAGGCCCCGTACCACTGTGAAGATGGCGTGGCGGCGGTCGCGCTGGGCCTCGGGCGGACGGTCGTCGACGGCGCCCCCTGCGTACGCTTCTGCCCGAAGTACCCTCGCCACCTGCAGGGCTTCTCGTCGGTGCAGGAGGCGGTGCGCAGCTCGCAGCGCTCGTTCTACGCGCTCGATCTGTCGGCGGCCGAAGCCGGCGAGCTCGTCGATCTGCAGGCGTTCGGCCTCGATGCGGCGGAGGCGGACGGCAGTCTCGCGTGGCTCGGCTCGACGTGGCTGCCCGAGGACGATCGGGTCGCCGACGGCGTGTCTCGGCCCGGCCAGCGGCTGGTCAGCTTCGCGCAGATCCTGAAGCACGGTGCGTTCCCGCTGGCGGAGATCCTGGTCGAGCTGCTGCAGGCCGGCTCGCGGGGCACGAACGGGCCGGTGGAGATCGAGTTCGCCGGCAATCTCCGCGGGCCGGGGCTCGAGCGACCCGAGTTCGGTTTCCTACAGCTCCGGCCGCTGTCGATGGCCCAGGACTCCGACACCGTGCAGATCGACGACGTTCCCGACGCCGCGTTGGTCTGCCGTAGCAGGACGGTGCTCGGCAATGGGCGCATCGACGGCATCCACGACGTCGTCGTCGTCGATCGCGATCGGTTCGACCGCAGTCGCAGCGCCGAGGTCGCGGGCCACGTCGCGGACTTCAACCTGGAGCTGCAGGAGGCGGGGCGTCCGTACCTGCTGGTGGGCGTCGGCCGGTGGGGATCGTCGGATCCGTTCCTCGGCATCCCGGTGCATTGGAGCCATATCGCCGGTGCGCGCGTGATCGTCGAGGCGGGCTTCAAGGACCTCCGCGTCGAGCCGTCACAGGGCACGCACTTCTTCCAGAACCTGACGTCCTCCAACGTCGGCTACTTCACGGTCAACCAGGAGTACGGCGAGGGCTTCGTCGACTGGGACTGGCTGTCGTCGATCGAGCCGCTGCGCGAGGTCGGCTGCGTGCGCATGCTCCGGTTCGAAGGGCCGGCGGTCGTGAAGATCGACGTGCGGGGCTCGCTCGGAGTGATCCTGAAGCCGGAGAACGCCTGACCTGGCGTCGTGCCTGCTCCCATCCGGCGTCGATGGCCGGGTCAGGCGCGCGGTGGCACCAACCAGGTGACGAGCCCGGGAAACGCGATCACGAGCAGCAGCCCGATGATCTGGATCCCGATGAAGGGCACGACGCCGCGGTAGATCGTGAGGGTCGGGATCTCCTTCGGCGCGACGCCGCGCAGATAGAACAGCGAGAACCCGAACGGCGGCGTGAGGAAGCTCGTCTGCATGTTCATCGCGAGCATCACGCCGAACCAGATCATCATCTCGCCCTCGATGCCCAGCGCACGGGCGGCCGGCGCGAGCAGCGGCAGGATGATGAACGCGATCTCGAAGAAGTCGATGAAGAAGCCGAGCCCGAACACCAGCACGTTGGCGACCACCAGCAGGCCGGTGCGGCCGCCGGGCAATGCCGTCAGGTGCTCCTCGATCCACACGTCCCCCGACAGCCCGCGGAACACGAGCGTGAACGCCGTGGACCCGACCAGCAGGAACACGACCATGCTGGTGATCCGAAGCGTGGCACCGGTCGCCTCGCCCAGCGTGCGGCGGTCGAGGCGGCGATTGACGGCCGCGAGCGCGGTGGCGCCGAGCGCGCCGAGCGCGCCGGCCTCCGTCGGCGTGGCGATACCGGCGAAGATGCTGCCGAGCACGACGAGGATCAGCAGCAGGGGGGGCACCATGACGCGCCACACCTCGCGCCACAGTCCCTGCGCCGCGGCCTGCGCGCGCTCGTCGGCGGGGATCGCCGGCGCGTCGGCCGGCCGTAGCCACGCGATCAGCGTGACCCAGATCGCGTAGAGCGACGCGAGCAGCAGGCCGGGGATCAGCGCGCCCAGGAACAGGTCGCCGACGCTCTCGCCCAATTGGTCGGCCAGGACGACCAGCACGACGCTCGGCGGGATGATCTGCCCGAGGGTGCCGGCGGCGCAGATGATGCCGGTCGCGAGCTCCGGCCGGTAGCCGTACCGCTGCATGACCGGGAGCGAGATGAGCCCCATCGCGACGACCGATGCGCCGACGACGCCGGTCGCTGCCGCGAGCAGCGCGCCGACGAACACGACCGCCAGCGCGAGGCCGCCCCGCGCGGGTCCGAACACGAGCCCGATCGTCCGCAGCAGGTCCTCGGCGAGCCGGGACCGCTCGAGCATCGTGCCCATGAAGATGAAGTACGGCACCGCGAGCAGCACCGGGTTCGCGGCGATGCCGAACGCGCGCTCCGGGAACGCGAGCACGTAGCTCCAGCCGAATGCGCCGGCCTCGGTGCCGAGCACCGCGAACACCAGCGCGACACCGCCGAGCGAGAACGCGACCGGGTAGCCGCAGAAGATCAGCAGGAACACGACCGCGAACATCAGCGGCCCGAGCGCCTCGCTCATCGGGAGGCTCCGGGGTCGGTGGTCTCGGGCTCGTCGAGTGCGAGCCGGTGCTCGTCGACTCCGCGCAGCGCCGCGATGCGCTTCACGATCTCCGCGAGACCCTGCAGGCCGAGCAGCGCGAAGCCGAGCGGCAGCGCGAGCTTCAGCGGCCAGCGCGGCAGCCCGCCGGGATCGCTCGACCATTCCTCGTTGCGGATCGACTCGGCGGCGAACCGCCAGCTCGCCGCGACCGCGAACGCGCAGAACGGTAGCAGCAGGACCACGCCGCCGACCAGGTCGATCCACAGCCGTCCGCGCCGCGGCAGGCCGGCGAACAGTACGTCGACGCGCACGTGCTCGCCGCGCTGCAGCGTGTAGGGAGCCCCGAACAGGAACAGCAGACCGAACAGGTACCACTGCGCCTCGAGCAGCGCGTTCGACGTCAGCCGCATCGCGGCGTGGCGCTCGATCGAGCGGGCGATCGCGTTGTAGGAGCCGACCAGCACCATCAGGACCAGCAGGCCGGCGGTGCCGCGCGCGAGCGCGCGATGGAACCGGTCGATCGCGAGCGACAGGCGGACGAGCGAGCGCATCGGCGGCCGAGGATAGCCGCCGCGCGGTTCTGGGGGCGAACCGCGTGGCGCATCATCGCTCAGCGCTTGGTCGCACCGATCAGGCACACGGTGGCGTCGGCGGGCAGCGTGCGCGTGTCCAGGCGCGCGACCGCGAGCAGCTGGTCGCGTTCGACCAGGCCCGTGTAGTCGGCGATCCGGCGTGGCGCGACGAGCCACACGTCGGGCAGCAGTGCGCCGGCGTCGCCCCAGCTCGCGAGCTCGTCGAGGAAGCCGCCGAGCCGGCCGTCGACCGCGCCCGCCGGCACGGACTCGACGATCGCCCGCCGCACGTCGAGGCGCAGCACGCCCTCGTCGTCGAACACGCCGGCGCGCGTCGCGGTGCCCGGCAGCAGACCGAACAGCCGGCGGGCCGGGACGGTCGCCGTCAGCACGCGGTACGAGCCGGTCGCACCGGCGACCGCGACCCGCTCGGCGGTCACCCGACACCGCTCGGCGAAGCTCGCGAGCAGCGCGGCTTCGGTCGGCGGCTCGCGGTGCTCCTCGCGGATGCGCAGCTCCGGCGTGCCGCGCGCGGTCGCCCGCAGCCGGCGGGAGCGGCGGTCGACCTCGACGAACACGTCGACGCTGTCGGGCGCGGCGCCCATGCGCAGCACCGCGGCGGTCGCCTCGTCGCGGATCGCCGCGAAATCCTGCTCGGTCGGCGCGACGACCGTTCGCTCGACGGTGTCCTGCAGCATGCCGAGCGCAACGCCGATCGCGGAGATCACCTCGTGGTGGTTCGCGATGCGATGCGGGCAGCCGCGACGCTGCGCCGCGTGCGGGACGATCGCCTCGGCACCGCCACCGCCGCCGACCAGCTCGAGCTCGTGGGGATCGGCGACCTCGTAGTCGCGCGCGAGCTCGTCGACGACCGGGTCGACGCGGTCCGCGGCGCGGTCGAGCACCGCGCGCGCGAGCTGCTCGGCATCGCCGCCGAGCAGCGCGGTGGCGGCGCTCCACGCCGCGCGCGTCGGCGCGTCGCGGCCACGTCCGTAGCCGGTCGCCTGGCCGAGCAGCGTCGCGGCACCGGTCGGCGTCAGCGTGTGATCCGGCGCCGCGGCCCCCGGGCTCCGCAGCGCGACGTAGTCGGCCGGGTCGCCCGGCAGCGGCTGCACGAGGGTCGCGTCGAAGCGCGCGTCCTCGGGGGCGAACGCTTCGTACGCGAGTCCGGCGATGTGCGCGCTGCGCGGCCCGACGTCGGTGACGCGGCCATCGGCCGCGCGCACCATCGAGCCGCCGGCGACGCCGATCGTGCGCACATCGAGCGTGCGGACGAACAGGCGGTGCGGACCGACCCGCGCGGTCGTCAATGCGGGCCGGCCCCCGCGGATCAGGCTCAGGTCGGAGCTCGTGCCGCCGACCTCGACGAACACGCCGTCGACGATCCGCTCGAACACGACCGCGGCCGCGACGCCGGCCGCCGGGCCGGACAGCATCGTCAGGATCGGGCGCCGCCGCATCGCCTCGACGTCCATGATGCCGCCGTCGGAGCGCATCACCATCAACGGTGCGGTGATGCCGCTCTGCGCGACCGCCTCCGCCGTGCGGTTCGCGGTCTCCAGCATCTTCGGCAGCATCGCCGCATTGAGGATCGCGGTGCGCGTGCGGATGCGCAGTCCGTAGAGGCGCGACAGCGCGGCGGCCGACGTTGCCAGCACCCCGCGCGCCTCGGCCAGCGCGCAGACGCGTTCCTCGGACGACGCGTCGTCGACACCGAATGCCGCGCTCGCCACGACGACCTCGGCGCCGCCCCGGATCAGCTCGTCGATCGCCGCGCCGAGCGCCGCGTCGTCGGCGCCGCCGTGCCCCGCGGCGGCGACCGTGCGCGTCAGCGGCTCGAGCAGCTTGCCGGGTGCCAGCTCGATCGGTGGGACCCTGACCTGGCGGCGAGCCAGCGTCCCGACCAACCCGCCGGGCACGATCCCGACGACGCCGACCCGCGCGACGTCGCCTTCCAGGAGCGCGTTGGTGGCCTGCGTCGTGCTGTGCGCGATCAGCTCGACGTCCTGCGGGTCGATTCCGGTCGTCCGGAGCAGCTCGAGCATCGACTCCACGACGCCGCGTGCGACGCCCTCGGGGGCGCGGTGGGAGGTCGGCACGACGGCCTTGCCGAGCAGCTCACGGCTGACCGCGTCGACGGCGACCGCGTGAGTGAACGTCCCGCCGACGTCGATGCCGACCTTGACCGGCCGGCGCGTCACGCGGCCCCCCCGAAGTGCATCAGCGCCGACGCGACCAACCCGAGCACGGCGACGCCCCACGCGAACGGCAACGTCCGCAGCATGACCGCCTGCACGTCGACGCGCAGCTCGTTCGCGAGCCACACGTTCTGCGTATTGGTCGGATCGCTGACGCCCTGCACGATGCCGAGCGACATCAGGAGGCCCATGATCGCGGCGGCCGTCAATGGCGTCGCGTCCCGCAGGATCGTCGCGACGCCGAAGCCCAGGCCGTACAGGTTGAACGGTCCGCGATACAGCGCGAGCGGTGCGAGGAGACCGAAGCCCACGACGTAGCCGAGCGCCGATTCCGGTACGACGCCGAGGAACAGCGGTTGCACCGCCTCGAGGACCGGCCAGCCGGCGGGGCCGAGGCCGCCGGCGCGGACCGTCGTCGGTCCGATCGTCGTCGTGATCAGGAGTCCGATGCCGAGCATCAGCACGACCGCCGGCAGCACGCTCGCTCCGCCCTCCAGCAGCGCGCGGGGCAGCAGCTCGCGCGAACCCTGGCGCCACGTCGCGAGCCACGCGTAGGCGATGCCGACGACGAAGCCCGCGACCGGGTGCATGCCGAGCACGAGGATCACGACCAGTGGCACGACCGGGATCAGGAAGGTCTGCCACGACGGTCCGCGCGCGGGCCGCCGGCCCTGGCGCAGGTCCCACAGGATCGACGCGACCAGCGCGGCGCCCGGCAACAGCACCGCGAGCGATGCGAGCCGGCCCGGACCCGCCGCGGCGCTGGCGTCTGCGGGCGCGACGGCCCCGCCGCGCAGCGCGGCGAGCGCGGCGACGAGGGCGGCGCAGGCGACCCCGACACCGATCGCCGCGAGCAGCGCGTTCAGTCGCGACCGCACGGCGCCGGCCCGCAGCAGCTCGATGCCGACGAAGCCGGCGGCGGCCGTCGCCGTCAGCACGAACGACACCATCGCGAAGCGCTGCACGGTGGCGATCGGCAGCTTCAGCGTCTCGGTGTACAGCACCCAGTTACCGGGGTTCAGGAGGCCGCCGAGCGAGATGCCGAACAGCAGGATCCCGGCGGAGGCCAGCGGGCCGACCCCGACCGTGCCGAGGATCGGCAGCACGATCATCGACACCATGACGACCGCGCCCAGCCCGCCGATCGTCGTGAACAGCAGCGCCACCACCAGCAGCACCGACAGCGCGATGCCGAGCGGATGCTCGCCGCCGAGCTCGGCGCCGGTCTTGACCAGCCGCTCGGCGGCTCCCGAGTGCTGCACGATGTGCGACAGCACGCCGCCCAGGATCGCGACGATCATCGCGGGTGCGAGCGCGAGGCAGCCCTCGGCGAACACGCCGCGCGAGCCGAACACGAGGTCGTAACGCAGCCCGCTGCCGAACGCGGACGTGCCCGCGAGGATCGCGACCGCCATCAGCGGCAGCGCGAGCAGCGCGGGCACGGCACGGCGCATCATCGCCACCGCACCGGCGACGAAAACGACCAGGATCCAGGCGGTCAGCATGGCGGCTCTGGAGCGCGGGACGACCGCTCGGCCGTCACGCCGGCGGTCGGAGCTTCGTGTGCGAACCGTCGCAGAACGGGCGCTTCTGCGAGTGCTTGCACCCACACCACGCGACCTTGCGCGTCGCGACGACGTTCTCGATCACCGGCGTCATACCGGTGCCCTTGTGCGAGCCGTCGCAGTAGGGCTGCCGCGCGCTGCGGCCGCAGGCGCACCACGCGTAGGTGCCGGGCTCACAGTCGATGACGTAGGGGGCCGTCTGGGGAATCGCTGGTTCGGGCATGGCGAGACGATGACGAACGGGGCTGCCGATGTGAACGGGCGCGGGCTCACGAACCGCCGAAGGTCAGCTCCAGGCCGAGGAAGAACTGGTGCTCGCCCCACACGTCGTTCTGGAACGAGATCGACGGGCGGTTCGCATTGTTCAGATACGAATACTCGCCCCACAGCGACAGGGACTCGTCGAGCATCCAGTCCATCTTCACGCCGCCACCGAACCAGAAGTCGTCGGTCGAATCGCTGCCGACCTCGTCGATGGTGTGGGTGAAGAGCAGATTGCCGTACGGCGCGAACGAGAAGCCGCCGAGGTCGAATCGGTAGCCGAGCCGTGCATCGCCGAACCAATGCCCCGTCGGCTTCTGGGCGTCGAACGCCCAGATCCGGTCCTCGGCCGCCGCGACGCCGCCGTCGAGCTGGAACTCGACCGCGCCGTCGCCGGTCGGGAAGTACCACTCGAGGTGGCCGAAGCCGCGCCAGAATGCGTCGGGCAGCTCGCTCTTCCAGATGTCGGTGCCGAACCGGCCCTGGCTCGTGTTCCACTCGAACTCGACGCGGACGGCGGTCAGGAAGCCGTCGACCGGGCGCCGGTAGGTCCTGTCGAGCTGCAGCGTCGACTGCTCGAGGTGCAGGCGGCCGCCGAACGCGTCGTAGTCGTCCGGGATGACGTATTGCGGAGCGGTGTCGTCGCCGCGCGAGAACGAGTAGTGCCGGTAGAACGGGCCCAGCTCGAACGTGTAGCCCTCCGACTGGGTCGCGAGACCGAGGTAGGCGCCCCAGTCGAAGCCCTCGTAGCGCCCGGTCGCGACGAAGTCGTCGCCGTCGTAGAAGCCCTCGCGGTAGTACGGGAAGTAGCGCGCGCTGACCTCGAGGATCGCCGACGAGCCCGGGTCGAAATGCTCGCGGACACCGAGCAGCGCGCCGTCGGTGCCGGCGTAGGCGTCGATCGTCGACTTGCGATCACCTACCGCGTCGTCGTGGTAGAGGACCGACCCGTAGCCGGAGAATTCGTCCGTGCGGCCCACGCTCTCGTCGGCGTCCTGCGGCAGCGTGTAGGTGGCGGCGCCGCGCAGCCGGAGGAACGATGACGCCGGTTGGGGGCGGTCGCGCGCGAGCTCGAGGTCGCGGTAGCCCGAGGCCCGGTACCACTGCGCGGGCAGGACGCCCGCGATGCCCACCGCGACGAGCGCGCAACGGAGAAGGGTCATGCTCCGCGACGGTAGCGGGCGGCCCGGTGGTTGGGAACGGCGAGCTACGCCGCTCCGCGCAGGTCGCGGCGGTTCGCCCCGCGGCGCGGGCTCAGGCGGCCGCGTAGGCCGACAGCAGCAGATCGATCTCGCGGTCCGCGTCGAACCGGCGCTTGAAGTCCTCGCGCATCCGCACGCCGAGCGCGCCGGCCGCCGCCCGGTTGCGGCTCACCGCGAGCACGCAGCTGGCGAGCTCGTCCTCGTCGCGGAACAGGAGCCCCGTCTCCCGGTGGCGGATCAGCTCGCGGTTGCCGGGAACGTCGCTGGCGACGACCGGCCGGCCGTGCATGCCCGCCTCCAGGATCGTCAGGCTCATCCCCTCGTCGAGCGACGTGTTCAGCACCACATCGGCGTTCTGATAGGCGGCGCCCATGCGCTCGCGCGACAGCGCGGGCAGCACGCGGATGCGCGGCTCCTCCTCGGCGCGCTCGATCAGCCCGGCGGTGAAGGCGGGGTCCTGGTCGGGGCCGACGATCACCAGCTCGGCATCGACGTCGTGCTCGCGCAGCCGGCCGATCAGCGAGAACGCGCGGTCCTGACCCTTGATCGGCCGCAGGCCGCCGGGCAGCAGGATGAGGAGTCGGTTGCGCGGGATGCCGAGCGAGCGGCGCAGGTCGGTGCCGCCGGTCGGCAGCGCCTGCGCGGCGCGCGGCACGACGTCGACCCGACCGATCGAATCGGGCACCGCCTCCTCGATCCAGCTCGCGCAGCTCGCGGTCGGGACCAGCACGCGATGCGCCCGCCGCAGCGTCTCGCACACGAGCGGTCCGACCCGCTCGTCGCGCAGGTCGCGGTAGACGTCGTCGCCGGTCACCGACACGATCCAGGGCACGCGCAGTCCGAGCAGCTGAAGCCCGCATCGGAACGCGTCGTGGGCGTGCACGAGGTCTGGCTTGAAGCGCTGGAGCGTCCCGGCGAGGGACTCGCGGCAGTCGCCGTCGTCACCGCCGAGCAACTCGCAGAGGTGGCCGCGCCGCTGCAGCCCCTGGCGGTAGCGCAGGGCGGTCTCGGCGGGGCCTCGGTACAGCCCGGCGGGAGTCGGCGACAACAGCAGCACCTTCACGGGGAAATCAATCGGCATGTCGCGTGCCGCGGGTGAAGCCGCCGGTGCGCCGGCGGGGCGGTTCAGCCGCTGGCACGGTCGACTGCCGCCCGCAGCAGCCCGACGCGCTCGGGGTCGACCGGCGCCGCGACGTCGCCGCCGCGCTTGAGCCAGGTGCCGACGATCGCGCCGTCGCAGCCCGGCCACAGCGCCGGGGCGGTGTCCGGCGTCAGGCCGGAGCCGATCCAGATCGGGAAGTCGCCGACGGCGGCGCGGACTGCAGCGAGCCGCGCGGGGTCGACCGGCGCGCCGGTGCGCGCGCCGCTCAGCACGACGCCGGTCGCACCCGAGCGCTCGGCGAGGTCGCGCGCGAGCGCCGCGACGTCGACGTCCCGCGCCAACGGCGCCGCGTGCTTGACCAGCAGGTCGGCGAGCACGCCGACCCGCGCACCGGCCGCGCCGAGCTGGCGCGCGTAGCTCGCGAGCCCGGCGGCGTCGCCCTCGACAACGCCCTGGTCGGTCACCATCGCACCGCTCAGCACGTTGACGCGGATCCATCCGGCACCCGCCGCGACCGCCGCGCCGAGCGCCGCCCGCGCGTCGTTGCGCAGGCAGTTGATCGCGACCGGCAGGCCGGTCTGTCGGCGGGCCTCGCGCGCGGCGATCGCGAGCAGCGCCACCACGTCGGCAGGGACCGGATCGGCCGCGCCGCCCTTGTGGAAGGGTGCGTCACCGAAGTTCTCGACCAGGATCGCGTCGCAGCCGCCGTCGCGCAGCGCGCGCGCGTCCGCGAGCGCGCGCTCGAGCAGTGCGTCGACCGCCAGCCCGCCGCACCGCGCCGACGGACACGGCGGCAGGTGGACCACGCCCATCAGCGTGCGCGCCGGGCCCGCACTCATCGCGCACCGCCACCCGCGGGCACCGGCGCGTCGGCGTCGAGGCTCGCGGGGCGCTGCGCGGTGAAGCTCTGCCACGTCGTCGCGGTCCCGGTCAGCGCGTCGTCGACGTAGGTCGCGCGGTAGAACGGCGCGCGCACACCGCCGCCCGCGCTCCGGTAGTCGCGGTACTCCTCGCGCAGGAACACGACCCCGATCTCGCGGCGGTCCTGGGAGACGACGGCGCGCACCAGCCCGGACTCGCTGTCGACGTGCAGCCGCAGCTGCTCGACGGGGTCGTCCTCGCGCTGCATGACGACGAGGCTGCGGTCGCCGTCCGGCCGCACGGAGACGGCCCGGTAGCGATCGGTGCCGCGCAGCCAGGCCCCCAACAGCAGCAGCGGGTGCCGCCGTGCTGCGGCGATCTCCGCGCGCGCCTCGTCGGTGGTCAACGCGACCGTCTCGTCGCCGCAGGTCTCGCGGGCGATCCGCCCGCGGATCTCGGTGTCGATCCGCGTACCGAGCACGTTGCGGGTCCGGCGCAGGGCGCCGTCGTTGCCGTACGCCACGTCGTCGATCGCCTCCGGGCCGCGGCCGGTGCGCGTGACGGCGACGCCATGGAAGCCCTGGACCGCCAGCAGCCGGGCGCGGCCACCGAGCGCGGTCACCGCGCGCTCGAGTGTCGCGGTGGCGGTCGCGCGCTGCGCTTCGAGGTCGGCGGCGACCGTCTCGCGGCGGATCGCGGCGACGAACGCGTCGGGGATGTCGGCGAAGGTGTCGTCGTCCCGGCGCGGCCCGGCGTTGCCACCGACCGCGATCAGCAGCGACGCGTTCTGCGCGAAGCGCTCGAACTGCGCCGCCACGTCGAGCTGGTCCGGGCGCGCGAGCTGGTCGAGCAGCTGCGCCCACGGGTGTGGCGCCGAGTCGGGGACCTTGCGGAACGAGCCGTCGAGCCACAGCCGCGTGGGGGCCAGACCCAGCTGGGCCGCGTGGGACGCATCGCGCAGCCAGCCGGCCGGGTCCGCCCACAACGCCAGCGTGCGCAGGCGGGCGCGCTCGGCCGCCGCGCGCACCTCGGTCGCGTCCGGCGGCTCCTTCGCCAGCGAGCGCCAGGCGGCGCGCAGCGCGGCGTCGACCGCGCGCACGTCGCTCGCCGGCACCTCCATGCGCAGCGCGGCGTGCAGCAGGAGCCCGTCGTCGAGCAGCGCGAGCGCGCCGGCGCTCAGGTCGGGTCCGAGCCGGTCGCGCAGAGCCGTGCCGAGGCGGCCGCTGACGCCCTCGACGCCCACGCACTCGAGCGCGATCCGCTCGGCGGCGGCCTGCGGGTGGGTCGCCGGGGGCACGTCGAAGACCAGCGCGATGGCGCTGCGATCGGTCGCGGCCGCCGCGTCGTTCGCCCAGAACATCCCGCGCGCGGGTGGCAGCGTCGCGACCAGCGCGGGGGTCTCGACCGTCTCGCGGTCGAGCCAGGGTCCCAGCACCTCGGCGGCGCGCGCGAACGCGGCCTCGGCGCTGACGCCGGGCACGAACAGCGCCACCACGCTGCCGTTGCAGCGGTAGTCCTGCGCGTGCTGCAGCGCGAGCTGCCCCATCGTGGTGTCCTCGGCCGCGGCCAGCCAGCGCGAGACGCCCTGCAGCTCGTAGGTCAGCACCCGCGCGACCGCGGCGTCCAGCGGGTCGGCGGCGAACCGTTCGGTCAGCTCGCGCACGACCTGATCGCGCAGCTCGGTGACGCGCTCCGACGAGGTCGGCGGCGAGGCGAGCGCCTCGGCGACGCGACCGAGCGCGACGGCCCAGGAGCCCTTCGGCACCGTGACCAGCAACTGCGTCGACGGCATGTCGATCGACGCCTCGAGGCTCCCGCCGACGTTCTCGATCGCTCGGCGCAGCGACGGCTGGCCGCGGGCGCCCAGCGGCGCGTCGGTCGCCAGCGCGGCGAGCACGTGGGCCGCGGCGAGCCGGGTGCCCGACGCGTTGCGATGGCGCAGCGTGATGCGGAGCCATGCGAGCTCGCCGCGCGGCGCGGACTCGGGTGCGACGACCCGCAGGCTGCCGCGCAGCACGGCGAGGCTCGGGAGCAGCGGCGTTCCGCCAGCCACCCGCGGTGCGGGCAGCTCGGTCGGCTCGCCCGCTCCACCGGGCTGCGCCGGCCCCGGTGCCGGCGGCGCGGGCCCGCGCGCGCTGCGCTCGGTCCGCGGACCACCGGTGTCGAGCCGGTCCATCTCGTAGCGCGTCGAGTCCCACCAGCACGCGGTGAGCACGGCGAGCAGCATGGCCGCGAGCGGCGACCGCCACGGCGCCGGTCGGCGGCGCTCCGCTCGGGATCGTGTGGCGCAGGATTCGGGCATCCGGGTCACCGGCAGGGTCGGGCGTCGCGGCTCACGGCACGAGGTCCACGATCGTGCGGCCGGGGCGCCGCCACAGTGAGAGCGCGAGCGCGCGGGCGGCGTCGGGCTCGAGCTCGGGAAGCGGGGCCAGCACCTCGTCGGGCGCGCGGCCCTCGATCGCGCAGGCGCGCACCAACAACCAGCTCAGCGCCGCCGGGTCGACCAGCGCGGCGTTGCGCTCCGACTGGGCGGCGAGCTGCGCGGCCCGCAGGCGCCACGCCGGCGGTGCCTCGGCGAGCGCCGCGTCGACCACCTCCGTCAGCGCCGTCGCCGGGGTCACGTCCGCCGCGCCGGCCGCGCTGCGCAGCTCGGGGGCGAGGAACTCGACGAGCAGCAGCCCGGGCCGGGCCGTCTGCGGGAACGGCAGCACGAAGTCGACGCTCGGGTCGACGAAGCCGCGCGCGCGCAGGCCGACGGCGAGCTGCGACGTGTCGCCACCGGCGAGCCAGCGCGCGATCGACTCGATCTGCTCGGTGCGCAGCCCGTCGGGCAGCGGAATGCCGACCGCGGCGCCGATCGGCCCGTCCGTCGTGATCCGCGAGCGGCGGGCCTGCGCGCGGCCCGGAGTCGGTGCGGACGGTGGCGGCACGCGGGGCAGCGTCGTCGCACCGAAGGCGACCGTCAGCAGGCGCTCGACCTCGTCGCGGTGGAAGCTGCCGGTCAGCACGTGGGTGGTGCGCGCCGGCTGGACGATCGCCCGCCACAGCGCGACGGCGTCGCCGCGCGTGAATCCGGCCGGCCGTTCGGCTGGCGAACGGGCGCCCGGCTCGCCGAGGAAGGCCAGGCCGAGGACCTCGCGGCGGGCCGCTTCGCGCCACGATTCGTGGCCGCGCGTCGCGAGCTTCGCGCGGCAGGCCGCGAACTCCTCACGCAGACCGCGGAGCACCGCGTTCTCGCGACGGTCCCACAGCGCGCGTGCGATCCGCGGCAGCGCGTCCGCGCGCGTCGTGATCGCCAGCACGGTCGCCCGCGGCGTGTCGCGCAGCTCGAGGTCGACCGCGGGGGCGTCGAGCACCGCGCGCCGCCACGCGAGGCGGTCCGCGAGGGCCGCCGCCGTCCGGCGTGCGGCCTCGGTGCGCTGCAGCAGGGCGGGCATGCCGTCGGCGTCCGGACCGTCGCCGTCCCCGCGGCGGGCGGCGAGCTCGACCTCGAGTGTGTCGAGGGCGCGCAGCGCGTCGAGCTCGGCGCGCCAGTCGATCGAGCCACGCGCGACCGTGCCGTTCAGCGACGCGCGGACCACGGCACGCGACAGTCCATCGAGGCCCTGCGGGTCCTCGGCCGGACCGCTCGGGGTCACCACCGCCCAGTGCACGAGCGGCGTCGTGCCCGGCGCACCCGCCGCCGCGGCCGGATCCGGAGCCAGCAGGAAGCGGCTGCCGTCGGGCGTCTCGAACCAGCGCGCCTCGAGTGGCGCGGTGCCGGGCGCCTGCGCGAGCGCGGCGCCGGCCACCGCGGGGAGCGCGAGCGCGACGGCGAGCGGGAAGCGGAGTGCGGCACGCGTCACCGCGCGACCTCGCCGGGGCCGTGCCCTGCGCTCAAGTCCGGTCCTCGACGGCCTGCACGTCGCCGAACAGGTGCCGCCCGCGCGGGCTGCAGATGCCACGTTCGCTCTCCTCGACGAAGCGGAACAGATCCTCGGTCAGCGGATCGCCACCGGCCACGGCGCGCGCTTCAGCGAGTCGCTCGTGCAGGAGTCCACCACGCCAGAACAGCAGCCGGTAGGTGCGCTTGATCAGCATGGTCTGCTCGGGCGTGAAGCCCGCGCGCTTGAGGCCGATCAGGTTGACGGCGACCAGCCGCGCACGGTCGCCCTGCACGAGCGCGAACGGCGGCGCGTCGTGCGAGAGCATCGCGCCGGCGCCGATCATCGCGTAGCGCCCGACGCGCGCGAACTGGTGGATGCCGGCCATCGCGCCCATCACCACGTTGTCGTGCACGACGCAGTGCCCGGCGGCCATCGCGCCGTTCGTGAACACCACGTTGTCGCCGACCGTGCAGTCGTGGCCGATGTGGGCGCCGGCCAGGAACATGTTGTCGTTGCCGATCACGGTCAGGCCGCGGCCGTGTGGCGTGCCGCCGTGGATCGTGACGTGCTCACGCAGCTCGTTGCCCCGACCGATGCGCAGCGGGCCGAGCCAGTCGCCGTCCGCGTCCTGCCAGCCGTCGCGGATCAGCTGCACCCGGTCGCGGCGCAGCTTGCGGTCCTGCGGCCGTGCGCCGAGCGCGACGAACGGGAACAGCTCGCAGTCGGCGCCGATCGTCGTGCGCCCGCGGACGACGACGTGCGAGTGCAGCGTGCAGCCGTCACCGATCTCCGCGTGCTGCCCGATGACGCAGCCCGGGCCGATCGTGACCCCGCTTCCGATCCGGGCGCCCTCGGCGACCACGCTCGTCGGATGGATTCCGCTAGGCTTGATCTGCAAGGTGCGTTCGAGTCCCTGGGGCGGGTTCCTGGCCGTGGAAGCCCTCGCATTCTGCTACGGGCGGGGGGTCGCGGCAACCGTCGAGTGCCGCCTCGCGGCGGACGGCCGACCGCGCCGCGCCGGCGCGGCGCTCCGCGCGGTGCGCCGCGCAGCTCCGCGCGGCGGACTCTTGCCTCGGGGCCGGTCGCGCGGGTGCAATGTCCCTCCCTCTCGCGGGACGCCGGCCGTCCCGCGCTCCCCCCCGGGGGGTCCGGCCCGCTGCCGGACCCGCATCGGCTCCCCCTCGCATCGCATGCATCGATGAGCGCGACCCCGACGACGGTCCATCGCGGAACCACGGTGGTGCCGGGTGTCGCGCTCGGCCCGGTCCACCTGCTCGGCTACGAGAAGCGCGCGAGCCACCCGACGCGCATCGCGGCGGACGAGGTCGAGAGCGAGCTCAACAGCCTGCGCCGAGCGGTGCAGACCGCGCGCGAGCAGATCGCCGGTCTCCGCGTCCGGCACTCGGACACGCTGCGGGAGTCGGAGCTGCGCATCTTCGACGTGCACGTCGCGCTGCTCGACGACCCGATGTTCCTGTCGACGCTCGAGAAGCTGATCGTCGAGGAGCGCTTCTCGGTGCGCGCGGCGATCGCCAAGGTCCTCGCCGACTACGAGCGCATCTTCGAGCTGGTCGAGGACCAGCATCTGCGCGAGCGTGCCGGCGACCTGCGCGACGTCGCCGAGCGCGTGCTGCGCAATCTCGGTGACGACGCAGTGCCCGACGCCGAGCCCGACCCGCGTGCCTCGCTGCCGGCGAGCGGGCAGTACGTGATCGCCGCGAGGCGGCTCACGGTCAACGACCTGTTCCGCATCGACGACGAGCGCGTCGAGGGCATCGTCGCCGAGGAGGGCGGCATCAGCTCGCACGCGGCGATCCTCGCGCGCTCGATGGGCATCCCGACCATCACCGGCATCCTCGATCTCGACGCCAAGCTGCGCGACGGCGACTTCGTCGTGTTGGATGCGGGCGCCGGCGAGCTGCACGTCGAGCCCGACGAGCGGCTGCGTGCGGAATACGAGGCCGCCCTGGATCGCCAGGCATCGGCACCGCAGCGCGCACCGGCGCTCGACGCTCCGCACCAGATGCGCGACGACACCGATCTGCGCGTGCTGGCCGCCTGCGGGCACCTGTCCGAGGTCGAGCTGTCGGTGTCGTTCGGCATGGACGGCATCGGTCTGTACCGCACCGAGCTGCTGTTCCTCGTCGAATCGCGCAAGCCGAGCGAGGACGTGCTGGTGCACCACTACGCCCAGGTGCTCGGCGCGGTCGGCGATGGCCCGGGCTGGCTCCGGCTGCTCGACGTCGCGTCGAATGCGAAGCTGCCGTGGCTGCACGGCCCGCAGCCGGAGCGCAATCCCGCGCTCGGCATGCGCGGGATCCGCTCGTCGCTTCGCGAGGGCGATGCGCTGCGCCTGCAGCTCCGCGCGATCCTGCGCGCCGCGGTCGGTCACCCGGGCGCCGGATTGCTGGTGCCGTTCGTCACCAGCGTGACCGACCTGCAGCGCGTGCGGGCGGCGGTCGTCGAGGAGCGCCACGATCTGCGCAAGCGGGGGATCCCGTGCGCGGAATCGCTGCAGTTCGCGCCGATCATCGAGGTGCCGGCCGCGGCGTTCTCGAGCCGCGCCCTGCTGCGAGAGGCCGACTTCGCGGTCGTCGCGATCGACGACCTGCAGTCGCTGATGCTCGCCGCCGACCGCGACAATCGCGACGTCGCCGAGTACTACTCGATGCACCACCCGGCGACGCTCGAGCTGCTGCAGCGGCTCGCGCAGGACGCCGAGGCCGAGGAGAAGCGGATGGTCTTGTTCGGGGAGCTCGCGGCGTCGCCGGAGCTGATCCCGTTCCTGATCGGCGTCGGGTTCCGTGACTTCGCGGTCGCGCCGGCGCACGCCGCGACGGTGCTGCAGACGGTGCGCCAGCTGACGGTCGACGAATGCCATCGCATCGCCGAGGCGGTGCTGCAGGCGCCGCGCTCGCTCGATGTGCAGCGCATCCTGTTGACCAGCGTGCCGCGCCGCGGCTCGGGCGCGGGTCGCCGCCGGCGCTGATGGTCGAGCCCGGGCAGCCCGCGCCGACCCTGCGCGCCGCCGACTTCGACGCCTTCACGTTCGACTGCTACGGCACGCTCGTCGACTGGGAGTCGGGCATCCTCGCAGTGCTGCACGAGCGGCTCGATCTCGCCCGTGCAGCGCGGCCGGTGACCGACGACGAATTGCTCGCGCTGCACGCGCGCTGCGAGGCGAGGCGCGAGCAGGAGCGGCCGAGTGCGCCCTATCCGGACGTGCTCGCCGCGGTCTACACCGACGTCGCGCGCGAGCTCGGGCTGCCCGCGGACGACGCGGGTCGGCGCGCCTACGCGGGTTCGGTCGGCGACTGGCTGCCGTTCCCGGACGCCGCTCCGGCGCTCACCGCACTGCGCCGCCACGGCCGGCTCGGCGTGCTGTCCAACGTCGACGGCGCGTCGTTCGCGCGGACCGCCGAGCGGCTCGGTGTGCCGCTCGACTTCGTGTGGACCGCCCAGGACATCGGCAGCTACAAGCCCGACCCGCGCAACTTCGCCCACGCGATCGGGGCGCTCGCCGGTGCCGGCATCGAGCGCTCCCGCGTGCTGCACGTCGCCGAGAGCCTGCGGCACGACGTCGTGCCGGCGCGCGCCGCGGGCCTGCGCTGTGCGTGGGTCGACCGGCGCGCCGGCCGCGGCGGCGGCGCGAGTGGCGGTGGCGATGCGGCGGCGGCGGCCCCCGAGCTGACCGTCGCCTCGCTCGCCGAGCTCGTCGCGGTGCTCGGCGCGTGAGCGCTCAGTCCGCCGCGGGCGTGCGGCCGGCGTCGGCGAGCTCGCGCAGGAACGCGCGGGCCTTCGCGGGCGACGGGATGCTGTAGCGCGTCTGGTCGTCACCGCCGCCGACGTGCACGCTGATCGCGTTTGGCGGCAGCGCGCGATACATGTCACGGTCGGTGCGATCGTCGCCCATGCACAGGACGAAGGTCCGCTCGTCGACCTCGTCGAGCACGCTGCCGACGTAGCCGCCCTTGCTGACCCCGGCGGCGCGCACCTCGATCACGCGGTGGCCGTGGATGATCTCGACCGGCAGGTGCGCGAGGTCCTGCTCGAGCTGGCTGTGCAGCTCGCGCGCGCGCCACACGCCGTAGTCGACGTCGGCCATGCGATAGTGCCAGGCGAGGGCCGTGGGCTTGCGCTCGATACGCGTGCCGGGCACCTCCTCGGACACATCGAGCAGCCGCTCCTGCACGCTCGGCAGCCAGTCGAGGTCGCGCCGCTCGAGCTCGTGCCACGTGTCGTGCGGTGCGCGCCACGCGAAGCCGTGCTCGGCGCTCAGCCAGATCGGCAGGTCGCCGAGCCACTCCGCCAGCGTGTCGCGGTGGCGGCCGCTGACGATGTGCACCTGATTGCGGGGATCCGCGGCGAGGTCGGTCAGCAGCCCGCGGATCTCCTCGGTCGGTGCGGCCTCCTCCGGTGTGCGCATCAGCTCGCGCAGCGTGCCGTCGTAGTCGAGCAGCAGGATGCGGTGATCGGACGCGACGTACTGAGCCAGCACCTCGTCCATCTCGCCGCGCTGCAGGACGCGCGTGCTGCGGAACCAGGCGCGGCTCTTCACCACCGCATCGTCCATCCGGGCCAGGAAGTGCCGCGCCCAGCTGTCGCAGTCCATCGCGCGCACGATGGCGGCCATCGACGAGCCGCGCGCGGCCCGCTCGGCGGCCGTCATCTCGAGTGTCTGCTCGAGCACCCCGGCCGTGCGCCCGATGTCCCACGGATTGACCAGCAGCGCGCGCGGAAGCACCTGGGCCGCGCCGGCGAACTCGCTGAGCACGAGCGTGCCGCGGTACGGATCGTCGAGATCGGCACGCTCCTCCTGGCACAGCTCGAACTCCTGGGCGACGAGGTTCATCCCGTCGCGGATCGGCGTGACCATGCAGACGCTCGCGAGGCGATACAGCGACGCGAGCTGCTCGGGCGGGATGCTGCGATGCAGGTACTCGATCGGCGTGTAGCCGGGATTGCCGAACCGGCCATTGACCCGACCGATGTCTTCCTCGAGGTCGCGCTTGAGCTGCGCATACTCCGGATTGTCGAGTCGCGACGGCACGATCACCTGCAGCAACACGACCTCGCCGCGCAGGTCGGGGCGGCGTTCCAGCAGCCGCTCGAACGCCTGCAGCTTGAGGCCGACGCCCTTCGTGTAGTCGAGGCGCTCGATGCCGAGGATGACCCGCCGCTCGGCGTAGTGCCTGCAGAGCTCGGTGAACACGCTGCGTGTCTCCGGGCGAGCGAGCGTCTCGTCGAAGCCGTGGACATCGACGCCGATCGGGTGCACGCCGAGCGCGACGCGCCGGCCCTCGAACGGGATCGCGTCGTGCTCGGACTCGACCCCGAGCACGCGCAGGCAGCTCGAGCGGAAGTGGCGCGCGTAGTCGTGTGTGTGGAAGCCGAGGTAGTCGGCGCCGAGGAGCCCCTCGAGGATCTGCTCGCGGGCGGGCAGCGTGCGGTAGATCTCCGACGACGGAAACGGGATGTGGAGGAAGCAGCCGATCTGGAGGTCGGGGCGCGCCGCGCGCAGCATCCCCGGCACCAGCGTCAGGTGGAAGTCGTGGACCCACACGCGCGTGCCCGGCGCCGCGATCGCGAGGACCTGGTCCGCGAAGCGTCGGTTGACGTCCTGGTAGGCGTTCCACCCTGCCTCCGAGAACTCCATCTTGTCGGCGAAGTAGTGGAACAGCGGCCAGACCACCTGGTTCGAGATGCCGTGGTAGTAGAGTTCCTCGTCGTCGGCGGACAGGAACACCGGCACCAGGTCGTCGCGGGCCATCCACTCGCTGACCGGCTGCTTCAGCGCGTCGGGGACGACGCAGCCGGGCCAGCCGACCCACACCGACGAGCCGCGGCCGGCCACGCCGGCGAGCGCCGCAGCCAGCCCACCGGAGCTGCGCCGTGCCGACCACTGCTCCCGATCGATGCGCAGCGAGACGGGCAGACGGTTGCTGACGATGACGAGCCGGTGCGAGCCGGGCGGGTCTTCTGCGGTGTCGCCCGCGGCGTAATGTTCCTCGGTCATGGGGCTGACTCGGACCCGGCCGCGGCGCGCGCGGCGTGGGATCCGGCGCCCCAGTGTGGGCCGTACGGCTGCTCGCGTCGACCCTCGCGCATCGAACGGCCGCCGAGAAGGGCCACGGCTCCGGCCCCGCCACGCTTGATGTAAAAACCGTACGCGGTACCGATCGGAAGTCGGTCGGAGCTAACTTCCGGGGGCTCATGCGGATCCTCGACATGCTGCGCGACGGCGACGACCCCGTCGTCTCCTTCGAGTTCTTCCCGCCGAAGGACGACGAGGGCACCGAGCGGCTCTACCACACGGTCGAGGCGCTGCGGGCCTGTCGGCCGTCGTTCGTGTCGGTGACCTACGGTGCGGGCGGCAGCACGCGCGATCGGACCATCCAGCTCGTCGGCCGCATCCGTGCCGAGCTCGGCATGGAGACGATGGCGCACCTGACCTGCGTCGGCAGCACCCGCGACGAGATCCGCGAGATCCTGACGCGGTTGTGCGACCAGGGCGTCGAGAACGTGCTGGCGCTGCGCGGCGACCCGCCGCAGGGCGAGACCGAGTTCCGCGCGCCGGCGGGTGGCTTCCGCTTCGCGAGCGAGCTCGTGTCGTTCATCCGCGACGAGGGCTTCCCGGTCTGCATCGGTGCGGCCTGCTACCCGGAGAAGCACGTCGAGTCGGTCGACCTCGACGCCGATCTCCAGCACCTCGTGCACAAGGTCGGCTGCGGCGTCGACTTCCTGGTGTCGCAGCTGTTCTTCGACAACCAGGAGTTCCTGGCCTTCGTCCGGCGCGCCCGCAGCGCCGGCATCGCCTGCCCGATCGTGCCGGGCCTCATGCCGGTCACCAACGTCGCGCAGGTGCGCCGCTTCACCGACATGTGCGGCGCGCGCATCCCGCAGGAGCTCCACCGCCGCCTGCAGATCGTCAAGGACGATCCCGGTGCAGTCGTCGCGACCGGCGTCGCCTGGACCATCCAGCAATGCGCCGAGCTCCTCGACACCGGCGCCCCCGGCGTCCACTTCTACACCCTCAACAAGTCCTCCGCGACCCTCGCCGTCCACGCCGCCCTCGGCCTCTGACTTCCGATCGGTACCGCGTACGATTTTTACATCTCGCCCGGGGTGCGCCGCTGCCGCTACAACCCGGGGCGTGGAACCGATCCCCCGCGAGGACCTCGTCGCCCTGTGCGCCGACCGCCGCCGCCGGCTGCTGGCGAAGCTCGGCGACGGGCTGCTGCTGCTGCGCTCCGGCGGTGAGCAGATCCGCAATGGCGACGTCACCTGGTCGTTCCGCCCCGGCAGCGACTTCTACTATCTGACCGGCTTTCCCGAGCCGGACGCGATCCTGTGCTGCCACCGCGAGCGGGTGCGCGGCCGCGACGTCGTGCGCACGGTGCTGTTCGTCCGGCCGCGCGACAAGCTGCAGGAGATCTGGCACGGCCGGCGCGTCGGTGCGCAACGCGCCGGCAAGCTGTTCGGGCTCGACGAGGCGCGTCCGATCGACGAGTTCTGGACCGCGCTCCCCGAGCTGCTCGCTCCGCACCGACGGCTCTACGTCCGACTCGGTGACGACGCCGAGTTCGACCGCCGGCTGCTCGCGACCTGCGCCGCGAGCGCGTTCACTCTGCGCAAGCGCAACGTCCCCCGCCACCCCGAGCTCGTCGATCCGACGCCGGCGTTGGCCGACCTGCGCGTGATCAAGGAAGCGGCCGAGATCACGGCGATGGAGCAGGCGGCGGAGCTGACCTCCCGCGCGCACGTCGCCGCGATGCTGGCTGCGCGCCCGGGCCTCCACGAATACGAGATCCAGCAGGTCCTCGAGGGTGTGTTCCGCGCGGCCGGCTCCCGGCGCAACGGCTACGATTCGATCGTCGCCAGCGGCTCCAATGCGTGCATCCTCCATTACACGGAGAACGATCGGAAGCTGCGCGGTGGCGAGCTCCTGCTGCTCGACGCCGGCACCGAGTGCGGGATGTACACGGCCGACATCACGCGCACGTGGCCGGTCGACGGCACCTTCACGAACGCGCAGGCCGCGGTCTATGACGTCGTGCTGAAGGCGCAGCTCGCGGCGATCCGCCAGGTCCGGCCGGGGCGGCCCTGGGACGCGATCCACAAGACCGCGGTGCGGGTCCTGACCCAGGGCCTCGTGGAGCTCGGCGTGCTCCGCGCCCGCCGCGGTGGCCTGCGCAAGCTCATCGCGGACGAAGCCTACAAGCCGTTCTACATGCACGGCACCGGGCATTGGCTGGGCCTCGACGTGCACGACGCCGGCGCCTACTACGATGCCGCCGGCAAGCCGCTGCGGTTCCGCCCGGGCATGGTGATCACCGTGGAGCCGGGGCTCTACTTCGACCCGAGCGACCGCAAGCTGCCGAGCGAGCTGCGCGGCATCGGCGTGCGGATCGAGGACGACGTGCTCGTGACCCGCGGCGACCCGCGCGTTCTGACCGCGTCGTGCCCGAAGACGCGGCGCGACCTCGCTCAGGTCTTCGCTGCGCGCGCAGCATCGCGAAGGTCGGCGAGCGGATAGAACGAATCGCGCCAGCGCACCCCGCCGCGGCGCAGCGTGCGTACCGCGCTGTTCAGCATGACCGCGAGCACGAGGCCGAACGCCGGCGGGGCGAGCAGCGCGAGCCAGCCCGGCCAGCGGTAGCGGTGCGCGAAGCGAGCGCTCGCGGCGACCACCGCCGCCACCCCGATGCCCCCGACCAGCGCCGCCGCCCGGGCGAGCGACCCGCCGTCGAGCGCCAGCGCGAGCGCCGGCCCCAGCAACGCGCCGAGCCATGCGGCGAGCAGCCCGGCGAAACCCGCGGCGAACGACGCCGTGCGGAAGCCGAACAGCGCGAAGAAATTCTTCTCCATGACGCTGAACGCGCTGCGCGCGCTGGTGATCCACGTGACGTCGAAGACGTCGACCGCGAAGCGGACGCGCGCGCGGTAGCCGGCGCGCCGCAGCGCGCCGCCGAGCCGTAGATCCTCGACGACCTCGAGCCGCACGCCGCGATGGCCGTCGACCCGCGCGTAGGCATCGCGCCGCACCAGCGTGAAGGCACCGACGCCGACGTAGCCGAGCCCGCGGTCGTGCTCGATGCCGCGCGCCTGCTGTCCGAGCCCGAGGCTCATCGCCAGCGCGACGGCGCGGCCCGCCAGCGTCTGGCCGCGCAGCTCGGGCACCAGACAGACGTGCGCGGCGCCGGTCCGCTCGGCGACCCGGACCGCCCGCGCCACCGCGTCGGGGCCGAGCCGCGAATCGGCGTCGACGAACAGGAGCCACTCCGCCATTCCGTGCGGCCCCGGCGGCAGCCCGGCGCCGGTGTGGCACGCGTGGCACTTGCCCATCCAGCCCGGCGGCAGCGCGTCGACCCGAACGACCTGTGCGTCGCGGTGCAGTTCCGCCAGCGCGCGCAGCCCGTCGCGCGCGCCCGGGCCGGAGCGGTCGTCGACGACCACGATCTCGAGGCTGACGTCGCGCTGCGCGGCGAGCCGCGCGACGGTGTCGGCGACCACCGCGGGGTCGTCGTCGCGCGTCGGTAGCACGACGCGAACGCGACCGGCGGGCGGCCGGTCGAGCGGCTCGAGGTCGGGGAGATCGCGCAGCCCGCGCAGCGCGGCGAGCGCGACGGCGAGCCAGCCGAGCCCGGCACCGATGCCGAGCCAGCCGCCGACCACGGCGAGCGTCGTCACGCCGCCGATCCCCGGTTGCCGGTCACCGTGCCTGGCAGAGCCTCGATCCGCACGGCGCGGAGCATCCCGGTTCGGCGCCGCGATTGCACGCGCCCGGGCCGCGCTCGAAGATCGTGGGCCATGCGGATCGCCTGCATCGGCGGGGGCCCGGCCGGGCTGTTCTTCGCCATCCTGATGAAGAAGTCGTTCCCCGCCGCGGCGATCGACGTCTACGAGCGCAATCGCGCGGGGGACACGTTCGGGTGGGGAGTCGTCTTCTCGGACGAGACGCTCGACAACCTCGATTCCGCGGACGGCCCGAGCCTGCAGCGCATCCGGGAATCGTTCCGCTATTGGAGCGACATCGACACCTGGATCCAGACTCCCGAGGCGCGCGTCCGTTCGACCGGTCACGGCTTCTGCGGGATGTCCCGCGTCGAGCTGCTCCGCATCCTGACCGAGCGCGCGTGCGAGCTCGGTGTCCGCGTGCAGTTCGAGACCGAGGTGCAGCTCGCCGACCTGCGTGCGAGCCATGACCTCGTCGTCGCCTGCGACGGCGTCAACAGCCGCGTGCGCGACGAGCTCGCCGAGCACTTCCGGCCGTCGATCGACTGGCGCCAGTGCCGCTTCGCGTGGTTCGGGACCGACAAGGACCTCGAGGCGTTCACGTTCGTCTTCAAGCGGACCGAGCACGGCCTGTTCCAGGTCCACGCGTATCCGTACCGGCCCGGCCTCGGCACCTGGATCGTCGAATGCCAGGACGACACCTGGCGGCGCGCCGGTCTCGACCGCCTGGACGAGGAGCAGTCGGCGCGGTTCTGCGAGGGCGTGTTCGCCGATTGGCTGGACGGTCACCGGCTGCTCGTCAATCGCTCGATCTGGCGCCGCTTCCCGACGATCCGCTGCGAGTCGTGGCACCACGACAACGTCGTGCTGATCGGCGACGCCGCGCACACCGCGCACTTCTCGATCGGCTCGGGGACGAAGCTGGCGATGGAGGACGCGATCGTGCTGCGCGACGCGTTCGTCTCGCTCGGCCGCGCGACGTTCGGCCCGGACGACGTGCGCGCCGCGCTGCGCGCCTACCAGGAGGCCCGCCACGTCGACGTGGCGAAGACGCAGAAGGCCGCGCAGACCAGCCTCGAGTGGTTCGAGAACTCGGACCGCTACATGGCGCAGGATCCGGAGACGTTCACGTTCAACCTGATGACCCGCAGCAAGCGGATCACCTACGACAATCTCGCGATGCGCGACCCGACGCTCGTCGCGCGCGCCAATCGGGCCTACTGGCGGACGCACGCGCCGGACGCGGCCGCCGCCAGCGGCGGGGGCGAGCCTCCGCCACCGATGTTCGCGCCGTTGCGGGTCGGCGACCTGGAGCTCCCCAATCGCGTCATGGTGTCGCCGATGTGCCAGTACTCGGCTGTCGACGGCGTCGTCGACGACTGGCACCTCGTGCACCTCGGCAGCCGCGCGATCGGCGGCGCCGGGCTCGTCGTGACGGAGATGACGAACGTCAGCCCCGACGGCCGCATCACGCCCGGTTGCGCCGGGCTCTGGAACGAGGTGCAGGCGCGTGCGTGGCGCCGCATCGTCGACTTCGTGCACGGCAATACGCCGGCGAAGATCGGTGTGCAGCTCGCACACGCTGGCCGCAAGGGCTCGACGCAGCACGCCTGGGACGGCACCGATACACCGCTCGACGCCGGCGCGTGGGAGACGCTCGCACCGTCGGCGATCCCGTTCCGGCCGGATTGGCCGGCCCCGCGCGCGATGGACCGCGCCGACATGGATCGCGTGCGCGACGACTTCGCGCACGCCGCGCGGCTCGCCCACGACGCCGGCTTCGACCTGGTCGAGCTGCACATGGCGCACGGCTACCTGCTGTCGAGCTTCCTGTCGCCGCTGTCGAACCGGCGCGACGACGACTACGGCGGCAGTCTCGCGAACCGCCTGCGTTTCCCGCTCGAGGTGCTCGACGCGGTACGCGCGGCGTGGCCCGCCGACAGGCCGATCGCCGTGCGGATCACCGCGTGCGACTGGGCCGGCGACGAGGGCCTCGGCGCCGACGACGCCGTCGCGATCGCGCGCGCGCTCGGCGAGCACGGCGCGGACCTGATCGACGTGTCGACCGGCGGCAACGTGCACGACCGGATCCCTGAGTACGGGCGCATGTACCAGGTGCCGTTCGCGGAGCGCATCCGTGCGGAGACCGGCCTGCTGGTCGCCGCGGTCGGTGCGATCCAGGGCGCCGACCACTGCAACACGGTGCTCGCGGCCGAGCGCGCGGACCTCTGCGCGCTGGCGCGGCCGCACCTCGCCGACCCGTACCTGACGGCGCGCGCGGCCGGGCGCTACGGTTACGCAGGCCAGTGGTGGCCGGGCCAGTACGCACCGGGCCGGCCGCGGGACTGATCCGCACTCGCACCGCCGCCGGAGCGCGCGTATCGAGGCGCGGACCACGGAGCTTCGCGATGCCGCATCCCTCTCGCCGGACCTTTCTCGCCTCCTCGCTCGGCGCCGCTGCCGCCGCCGGACCGCTCGCCGCACTCGGGAGCGCGGCGAGCCGCGCTCCCGCCACCGCGCCCGGCCCCGGCCGCCGCGCTGCCGAGCCGCTGCGCCTGTTGATCCTCGGCGGCACCGGCTTCCTCGGCCCGGTGATCGTGCAGCGGGCCGTCGATCGCGGACACGCGATCACGTTGTTCAACCGTGGCCGCACGAACGCCGACCTGTTTCCCGAGCTCGAGAAGTTGCGCGGCGACCGCAACACCGGCGATCTCGCGGCGCTGCACGGCCGCGAGTTCGACGCGATCATCGACACGTCCGCCTACGTGCCGGGCCACGTGACCGCGATCGCGGAGCTGTTCGCCGACCGCGTGAAGCACTACACGCTGGTGTCGTCGATCTCGGCCTACGACCTCGACAAGGACGACGACAAGCTGCTCGAGGAGGGGGCGTCGCCGCTCGCCACCGTGCCCGACGACGTGGTGAACGACGTGGCGACGATCCAGGAGTCGTTCCGCGAGGGCGGCCGCTACTACGGCGGCTTCAAGGCGCTCTGCGAGCAGGCCGCCGAGAGCGCATTGCCGGGTCGGGTGGCCAACGTCCGCCCCGGATTGATCGTCGGGCCGCGCGACAGCTCCGACCGCTTCACCTGGTGGCCGGTGCGCATCGATCGCGGCGGGGAAGTGCTGTGTCCCGGCGACCCGACCCTGCCGGTACAGGTGATCGACGTGCGGGACCTCGGCGAGTGGATCGTGCACCTGGTCGAGCAGAACGTGACCGGCGTCTACAATGCGGTCGGCTTCGACGGGGAGCTGTCGATGGGCGAGCTGCTCGCGGGCTGCAAGTGTGCGACGTCGACCCCGGTGACGCTGACCTGGGTCGACGAGGCGTTCCTGCTCGAGCAGCGGGTCGGTCCGTGGATGGAGCTGCCGCTGTGGCTGCCGGAGTCGAGCCGCAAGATGTCGGCGAACCGCCGCGCGATCGCGGCAGGCCTCACGTTCCGGCCGGTCGCCGACACGATCCGCGACACGCTGCAATGGGCGAAGGACGAGGCCACGCGGCGGCAGCTGTTCCGCCGCACCGGCCTCGCGCCCGACAAGGAGCAGGCGATCCTGGCGGCGTGGAAGTCCCGGTAGCGAGCCGGGTCACTCGATGACGAAGGTGCTCGGCACGCCGAACCCGGGCAGTCCACCGCCGTCGATCGACAGCGCCTGGAGCGTCAACACCGCGCCGAGCGCCTCGGCGGGAACCCGCGCCGAGGCGGTCAGGGAGCCGGTCGCCGGGACGATCCCGGCGAACAGCGGCGGCGTCCCGGCGACCACCCACAGGAGCTCGCCGAGCAACCGGTTCGGCGGGCCGGCCGGGCTGACGAAGGCCGCCGCGGTCAGGCCGGGTGTCGCGGAGAGCTCGAGCGTGAGCGTCTCGCCCACGCGGGTGCCCCGCGCGCGGCTCCACGCGACCGGTGTGCGTCGGACCACGGCGGAGCCCTCGTGGTCGCGGCCTGCGGGCGTCAGGAACATCGTGGTCGGATCGAGCGTGAGCTCGCCACCGGTCGACGTGATCGCGGCAGTCGGCTGGAACGGGCCGGGCAGCGAGACGATTGTGTGACCGGTCACGCGCACGCGCCCGCCGTCGAGCTGCAGCACCGGTCCGGTCGTCGACGTGGCCGACCCGGCCGGCGGGCCGAACAGCAGCGACGACGCGATCGCGAGCTCGCCACGGCCGACGCGGATCGATGCGCGGCCGGGATAGCGGGCGTCGCCGCGAACGATGCAATCCGACAGCACGACATTCGACGGGTCCGGGTACTCGACGCCGACGCGGAGCTCGGCGATGTCGCAGCGCCGGAGCTGTACGGCGGTGCTCGCGTCGGTCCAGCAGTAGCCCTCCAGCATGCGGACCCCTTCGAGAGCGACCGGTCCGCGACAATTGCCGAAGGCCACCGTCGCACCGTCGAACGGAGCGCCGACGAACGTTGCACCGGTCAGCGCGAAGGTCTGGTCGGGGCGGGTCGACAGGTTCCCGAATCGGCGGCTGCCGCTGCAATCGATGTAGACGCCCGGGTCGCAGCGGATGGTCAGCGCACGGCCGAGCATCAGCACGGCGTCGTAGGTGCCGGCACGGACGATCAGCGTCGCGCCGTCGCCGGCGGCGCCGATCGCGAGCTGCAGCGCATTGCGGCCCCCTTCGACCACGATCCGCTGCTGGGCGGCCGCGCTCGCCATGGCGGCGACGCCCGCGACCAGATGGGCGAGTTGGCGAAGGACTGGCATCCGGGCTCCGAGGTTCGACCGGCCCGATGCTACCGCCGCCGGCGGTCGTCGCGGCCGTGTCGGACGGCTGCTGGAGTTGCCCTGCGGCTCGGCCGGCCCGACCGCGTGGCCCGGCGTGGCCAGAACAGCGGTGCGGTGGATCAGGCCGCCTCGGCGCGCAGCCACTCGACGAGTCGGTCGATCCCACGCAGCACCTTGCCGCAGTGGGCGTCGAGGAAGCCGCCGTCGAGATCGCGGTCGGGAGGCAGCTCCGCGGCCGCGGCCAGCGCGCCGCCGCCGTCGAAGTCGACGTAGGCGAGCCGCGCCGTGAGCAGCTGGTCCGGCATGCCGAAGGACACGCCGGGGAGGAGCGCCACGCCGGTTTCGTCGAGCAGTTTCTCGCAGAGTGCGCGGCCACCGGTGATCCCCCTCGCGCGCAGGGTGTCGCCGCGGGCGCCGGCGTCGAGCAGCAGATAGAACCCGCCCTTCGGCTCCGGCACCGCCACGCCACCCTTGCGCAGACGCCGGGCACACTCGCGGCCGAGCGTCCGCACGATCCTCCGCGAGCGGGCCAGGTAGTTCTCGATGTCGAGCCCTCCGGAGAAGGCGCGCACGGCGGCGTGCTGGATCGGTGCGGAAGTCGACGTGTACGTCTCGCTCGCGACGACTGCCATCGCGTCGAGCAGCCAGCGCAGCGCGCGCGGGAACACGAAGGTGCCGAGCCGCCACCCGCCCGCACCGCACCACTTGCTGAGCCCGGTGCTGACGATCGTGCCCTCGGGGTAGTAGCGCGCGATCGACACGTGGCGGCCGAGGAAGTGCAGCTCGCCGTAGATCTCGTCGGACAGCAACACGACCCGGTGCCGGCGGGCGACCGCGGCGATCGCCTTCAGCTCGTCCGAGTTGTAGGTGCTGCCGGTCGGGTTCGACGGGTAGTTCAGCACGACGATGCGCGGCCGCCCGCGGTCCTGCTCGCACAGCTGCTCGAGGCGCTCCGGCGTCATGCGCCAGTCGTGCGATGCGTCGGTGTCGAGCCAGTGGATGCGCCGGCCGATGATGCTCGCCTGCGGCGCGTAGCTGACCCAGGACGGCGTCGGGATCACGAGGTCGCCGTAGTAGACGAGCTGCAGCAGGAACATCAGCTCCTTGCTGCCCGGGCCGATCAGCACGTCCTCGGCGGCGCGGTCGACCTGCAGTTTGCGGCGGTGGTATTCGGCGACCGCGTCGCGCAACTCGTGCAGGCCTTTGACCGCGAGATAGTCCTTCTCGTGCGCGCTGGCCCGCAATGCCTCGACGACGGACCGCGGCACCGGGAACGGCGACTGGCCGAGTCCGAAGCGGTAGACCTCGCGTCCCTCGGCCTGTAGCGCCGCGCTGCGCTCGTTGATCGCGAGCGTCGCCGACGGCGACAGGCCGCGGACGTTGAGGTTCAGGTGGACGTCCGGGGAGCTCGATCTGCGGGTCGCCACACGTCCATGGAACCCGCGATCGTTGCCGAGCGGAAGCGCGGGACCACCCTGTGCTCGGCGATCGGCGCTCAGCCGGCGCCGTCGCGCAGCGCGCGCTTGCTGATCTTGCCGCTGCCGGTGCGCGGCAGCTCGGCGAGGAAGCGGATCTGCTTCGGCGTCTTGTAGCCGGCGAGCGCCGCGCGGCAGAACGCGCGCAGCGCGTCGGCGGTCGTCGCCGCACCCGGGCGCAGCACGACCGCGGCGCAGACCCGCTCGCCGAGGTCGGCATCCGGCAGCGCGTGGACCGCGGCCTCGACGACGTCGGGGTGCTCGTAGAGGCGGTTCTCGACCTCGGTCGAGTAGACGGTCTCGCCGCCGGTCAGGATCACGTCCTTGGCGCGGTCGACGATCCGCACCGAGCCGCTCGCGTCGACCGTCGCGAGGTCGCCCGTGCGGAGGAAGCCGTCGGGCGTGAACGCCGCTGCGGTCGCGTCCGGGTCGTTCCAGTAGCCGGGCGTGACCGACGGCCCGCGCACCTGGATCTCGCCGACGCTCGCGTCGTCGGCGGGGACCTCGACCGCGTCGGCGCCCACCACGCGAAGCTCGACGCCGAGCACCGGGCGGCCGGTGCGGGCCGCGATCCGGAGCCGCTCGTCGAACGGCGCCGTCCGCTGACGCTCGTCGAGCAGGCTCATCGTCAGATACGGGCTCGTCTCGGTCATGCCGTAGGTCTGCACGTAGTCGCAGCCCGGCCCGAACACCTCGACGACGCGGCGCACGGTCTCCGGCGCGATCGGGGCACCGCCGCTCAGGATCAGCCGCATCGACGCGGTGTCGCGCGCGACCTCGCCGTCGAGCGCGACCATCCGCCCCAGCATCGTCGGCACGAGGTTCGTGATCGTCGCGCGCGAGGTCGCGATCGCGTCGAACACCGCCGCCGCGTCGAAGCGCGGCACGAACGCGTGGCAGCCGCCGACCGCGGTGATCGTCCAGATCGCCCAGGCGTCCGCCAGATGGAACATCGGCGCCACGTGCAGCCAGGTGTCGGTCTCGCGCAACCGCAGCTCGGCGATCGCGAGCAGCGCGTGGGCGTGGACGTTGCCGTGCGTCAGCACGACGCCCTTCGGCCGGCCGGTCGTGCCGGACGTGAAGTAGAGCAGCGCCGGCGTGTCGGCCGTCGTCGCGGCGGGGGCGTGCGCCGCCGGCCCGGCGGTCTCGTGGAGCGTCTCGAGCGGGGTGACCGCGAGGTCGCCGAGGCCGGCAGCCGACTCGAGCCAGGCGCGGTCGGCCAGCAGCGCGCGCGGGGTGGCGCGCTCGAGGACCTGGCGCAGCTCGGCGGCCGCGAGCCGCACGTTGCACGGGACCAGCACGAGACCGTCGCGCGCGGCCGCGAAGTGCAGCACCACGAGCTCGAAGCGGTTGTCGGCGAGCACCGCGATCCGGTCGCCGGTCCGCGCGCCGAGCGCGCGGAGCCCGCCGGCGCAGCGCTCGACCGCGTCCAGCAGCGCGCGCTGGTCCCAGGTCGGCCCACCGCGGATGGCGGGCCGGTCGGCGTGGATGCGGGCGGCCCGCGTCAGCAGGCCGTGGAGATTGCAGATGGAGGCGCTCGGCACGGGTCGGCGCCCGATGGTAGCGGTCGATCGCGCGCGCCGGGACATCGCGGTGCGTCGAGCTCCGGTCACGATCGCGACCCGCTCGTTCGCCACCGTTCGTTAGGGTGGACTCCTCGGCCGGGCCGGGCGTCGCGTGCGCGACGCGCCTCGCCCACGCAGGTGCAGCACGGGGTCGATCTGCAGCCGCGCAGTAGTCGAGGCGCGTCGAGTCCGCAGCGGGGCCCGTGGAACGGCCGTAACGGTGGAGCGGACGCGATGCTCGCGACGCTGACGTACCTCAGTAGCGGAGCAGTCGGACCCCGACCAGTCGGAACTCCGCACCCGCGGGCGGCTCGGGGAGTCGCGCGGTGATCGGCTCGACGGACAGGTGCGTGAGCGTGTCCTGGGCGGTCAGCGCGTGCGCGGGAAGATCGATCCGCACGACGACCTCACCCCCGCCGCGCGGCGGAGCTGGCGGCCATGCGGCGCGGGCCGACGGCGGGAAGGCCGGTCGCGGGCTCAGTGCGCTGTGCCAGGTGACCGTGCTGCCGGCGAACTGCGGCTCGGTGCCGGGCGCGAAATGCAGCCTCAGCTCGACCGCGGCGAGCGGGCCGGTGACCTCGAGGTCGCGGGACAATGACGCGGCGCCTGCCGCGGGGAGGACGACGCCCTGCGCATCGAGCACGCGTACGGCTCCGGCGACCGACCAGACGGCGAGGTCCGCACCGTCACTCGACAACGCCACATCCGCGGGGCGCGGCAGCACGGTGACCCGACCGTCGGGCAGGATGCGGGCCACGTGTGACGTCGGCACTCCCCGCGGAGTCTCGTGCACCCCCACGGCGGGGAGGGCGCGCGTGAACTCGGCGCGGAACTCCGCGAAGTCCAGCAGCCGCGGGAAGCTCTCGAACGCGATGCTCGTCAGCGCCGTGCCCGGCTCGCCGCAGGCCGCGGCGACCTCGGCCGCGAACGCGGTCTCGTCGCGTGCGCTCGGCCAGCGCAGATGGATCTCACAGTCTTCGACGCGCTGCACGGGTACGTAGTGCTCCGCGAGCAACCCGGTGAGGCCGTCCTCGAACACGAAGCCGTCGGGGTGCTGGAGCACGAGCTCCGGCTTCCGCGATTCGAGTGCGAAGCGCAGATGATCTCCGCTCGCCACGTGCTCGCCGACCTCCGCAGTGACGAGCCCCAGGAAGTCGACGATGGTGTGCTCGGAATAGAAGCCGAGCATCCCGACCTCGGTGGCCGCCAGCGAGAAGTGAGCGGGCGTGTGATCGCGCATCCAGAGTCCGATGTGCAGGTAGCGGTGGCGCAACGGCTCCAGCGACCCGGGTAGCAGCGATTCGCGGCCGGGCCCGGTGAACCGCGCGTCCCAGGTCGATGCGACCATCGCGTCGCGGCCACGACCGTAGCCGAGCAGCAGGGCGAGCGAGAGCGCGGCGATGCCTACCGAGAGCTCGTGCCACCGCAGTCGGCGCGCCGGGGCGCCGCGGGCGACGAGCCCGCCGAAGAGCGCGGCCCAGCCGACCAGGGCCAACGCGGTGGTCTGCGCGAGGAACGGCACGTAGTACCAGAAGAACGCGCCGACCCCGGCGATCGCGAACAATCCATTGTAGACGACACCCCAGATGCAGAACACCGCGCCCGCGAGGCTACGGCGCCACCCGACCATGAGGACGCCGATCGCGGCGAGCGCCAATCCGACCACACCGAGATTGTCGGGCGCGACGCCCGCGACGAGGTAGCCGCCGAAGGTAGGCGTCTCGGTCCCGGAGTCGGTCTGTGCGAACTTCGCGCCGACGGTGATCGGGATCGCGGAGCCGTAGCGGACGTAGGCATACGCGCACCACGGCAGGCCGACGGCCAGCGCGACTCCGAGCGCGCGCCAGGGGATCCGCCGGCGGCGCAGCGCGACGACCATGAATGCAAGTCCCGCAGCGACGACGCCGTCCGGGCGGAGCATGCACACGATCGGGGCCAGCAGGCCGACCGCCGTCGCGCGATCGCGCAACGCGGCGGTCAGGATCGAGACCGAAACCGCGACGAACAGCGTCGACTCCATGCCGATCGTCACGTCCACGAGCGGCATGCACGCCAGGACGTAGGGGGTCAACCGGAGCCAGCCCGCGGCGGCGCCCAACGAGGGCGCGAACATGCGCCGCAGCAGCGGCCCGAGCGCCGCGAGGGCACCGACGTGCACGGCCGCGGCGAGATTCGTGAACGACCAGGACGTCGCGGCGTGCAGGCCCGCGAGCAGCATCGCGAACAGCGGCGTGGTCGTGCCCAGGATCGGTTCCCCGGGATTGAAGACCAGACCGTCCCCTGCGGCGAGATTCTTCGCGTAGCGGAACGTGATGAAGGCGTCGTCGAGGAACACCTCCGAGGGGAGCGCCACCGCGAGCGCGACGAGTGCGAGCGCGAAGTGGACGACGTCCAACCGTCCGACGCGCCGCGACGGTTCGTTCGGATCGGAGCTGCTGGACATCCCTCGCACGCGTCGACGTTCGCCCCTGCGGCGCGGCCGCGGAGTCGGCCGGCGGGTCGCTCGAAAGCCGCAGGACTATACCCCGGCTCCCGGGAACGATCGTTCTCCCGATCCGAGACGGCGTGCCCCGCAGCGTCCCGGCACGCAGGTTCGCCATCGATCGCCCGAGCGGCGCGTCCTTCGAGCGACCCGCGCGACCTCGCGACGGGACCTCGCGGGGCATCCGAGCTAGACTCCGAGGGTCACCGCCAGTCCGCTCCACCGACCATGCTCATCCCCGTTCCGCTGCTGGCATACCTCGGCCCCGGAGGTGCGCTGTCGTCGCTCGGCTCGTTCCTCGCCCTGCTGGGCACCGTCGTGCTCGCGGTGGTGGGGTTCGTGTGGTATCCGATCAAGCGCCTGCTGCGCAACCGGCGTGCGAAGGCGCGGCGCGAATCGCCCGAGGCCGGGCCGGGCACCGGGTCCTGATTGCACGGCACGATGGCGAGGAGCGAGACTTGACCTGGGTCGCTGCCGCGTGGCTGGTGGTCGGCTTCCTGCTCGCCGCGAGACTGCTCGGACTGCCGGATCGTGCCGCGGAGGTCTTCGCCCGCAGCCGAGCGGCCGTCCGCGACATGCGCGACCCCGCGCTCGACGAGCTGGAGAAGGAGAAGCGCGTCCAGCGACACGCGCTGCGGATGCTGGCGCTGTTCGCGATCGTGACGCTCGGCCTGGCGCTCGCGCTCGCCGCGCCGCTCGCGGTCGTGTGGGGCCTGGAGCTGCTGGGTGCCGCGTCCGTGGAACGGACGCTCGAGCTCTCGCTGTCGGGGCCGTTCCTGCTCGCGGCCTGCGTCGTCACCGTCGCGGCGCTGCCGCTGCTCCGGCAGCGTCGATCGTCCGACCCCTGAGCCCTGGACGTGCCCGCTACCGACTTCGAGAACCGCTACGGCAGGCTCGACCGGATCCTGCACAGACTCGCGTTCGCGACGCGCCGGGCCCAGCTCGGCATCGCCGACCTCGAGGAGCGCACGTTCCGCCGTGAGCTCGCCTCCGTCGAGCCCGGGCCGTCGGTGTTCGTGACCGCGCTCCCGCGCGCCGGAACGACGATCCTGCTCGAACTGCTCGCGGGCCTGCCGCCGTTCGCGACGCATACCTATCGCGACATGCCGTTCGTGCTGTGCCCGCTGCTCTGGCGGCGCTTCACCGGCAGGCGGCAGGCCGGCGAAGGGCGCGAGCGGGCGCACGGCGACGGCATCCGGATCTCGCTCGACAGCCCCGAAGCGTTCGAGGAGATCGTGTGGATGGCCTTCCATTCCGAGCGCTACCGGGGGTCGTCGATCGCGCCCTGGACGACGCTCGGGAGCGCCGAGTTCGCCCCGTTCTTCGCGGCTCACCGCCGCAAGTTGATCGCGCTACGCCGCCGCACGGTGCCGGCCGCGACACGCTACCTGTCGAAGAACAACCTCAACGTCGCGCGGCTGCCCGCGCTGTTCGAGGCCGTGCCCGACGCCACCGTCCTGATCCCGTTCCGGGACCCGGTGCAGCACGCCGCCTCGCTGCATCGACTGCACCTGGCATTCACCGAGCTCCACGCCCGGGATCGCTTCGCCCGGCGCTACATGGCCGGCATCGGGCATTTCGACTTCGGGCACAACCTGAAGCCGGTCGACTTCGGCGGTTGGTTGCAGGGCAGGAGTGGCCCGGGGCCGGACCACCTGCAGTTCTGGCTCGAGTACTGGGAAGCCTGCTATCGCGCGGTGCTCGACGCCGACGCGCACGCCGCCGTGCGGCGAGTGTGCTTCGAACGGCTGGGGCGCGGCGAGAGCCTCGACGACCTCGCGGCTGCGCTCGATGTCGAGCCCGGTCTGCTGGCCATGCGCGCCTCGATCCTGCACCCCGCCAACGAGCGTCCGGTGGACGTCGGAGGCGTCGCGACGGGGCTGGTCGCGCGGTGTCGGGAGCTGTACGCCGCGCTCGACGAGCGATCGCTACCGTGACGGCCAGGCGCGGACCTGCTCGGCCGTGTACGGGTAGCGCGTCCCCTCCATGACCTCGGCGACGAACGCGCCGTCCGGTTCCGGCTCCTTGATCCACTGCCAGACGAGCCGCCCCTCCGGGTCGACTTCGAATACGCGCGCGCCCTGCGCCTCCGTCACCAGCAGATCGCCGTTGGGCAGCGTCTGCACCTTGCCGCCGATCCTCGTGAAGAAGGGCATGGCGGTGGGCGTCTTCGGGTGGACGCGCTCGAACTCGCCGGTGTGCGGGCGGATGCGAACGATGCGGGAGCCGCCGCGCAGCAGGCCGTTCCAATCGTCCGAGTTGTTGTCGAAGACCGTGATCCAGCCGTCGCCGACGAAGTCCGGATCGTGCTGGCGCGTCCACAGCGAGTCCTCCATCCAGCGGATCTCGCGCGTCTCCGGATCCACGACGAACACCATGTGCAGGTCGCGCAGCGAGACCAACAGGTCTCCGGCTTCGAACAGCGGATACTGGTCGGCGAGCGCGCCAGGCAGTGGCTCGATGTCGTTCAGGTGGGTGATCGTACCGCTCGCCGCACCCGGGCTGGCCGCCTGCGAGATGCGCGGCTGATAGCGCGAGGCCCACAGCACCTCGAGAACGCTGATCTCGTCGAGCACCGCGCCGTCCGGCGAGACGTGCAGCAGCAGGTCTTCGACGAACGGCGTGAGCAGCCCCGGGAATCGGCGCAGCGCGTCCTGCGGATCGTCGACCATGCGCGCGGCACTGATCCAGAACGTGCCGTCCTCGGCGCGGTCGATCGAGTGGTGCGTGCGGCGGTCGAGCTTCCATACGACCGTTCCGGTGGACGCCATCCGCACCAGACCGAACCACTCGATGTTGACCAGCAGATCGCCGTTCGGAAACAGGTAGCTGCCGTGCAGGTAGTTGCCCGCCGTGTGGAAGTCGCCCGCCACGCTGTCGGTGTACGGCGTCTCTTCCCACAGCTCGGTCGCGTCGAGCCGCCACGTCGCGAGCACTGTGCCGTCACGGTCGAGGACCCTCGCTCCGGCCACGCCGCCGAGATCCGCCCACAGCGACGTCACCAGGGTCACGCCCGCGGCGACCCGCTCGGGCTGCGCCACCGTGACGCCGTGCCCGGGGTGGCGGACCGGGACCAGATGCTGGTTGCGCGTCGGCCCCTTGAACAGCGCGGCCCCGCCGTCCATGGCCCGGGTCAGCCCGGGAGCGGGGAACACGCCGTAGTGCGCGAACGCGACTCCACCGACGAACACCAGGAACACGGCGGACAGCACGAACACGATCAGCGGCAAGCGGTCTCGGAACGCCATTGTCGGCGCAAGCTAACATCGGCGGAGACTCGGAGACAGCGACGTCGAGCAGGGTCGGAGCGACGCCGACCTCGCCTGCTGTGCCCGTCGGTGACGAGGATCACGGCGAGCGGTCCGACGCGCCGGTTCGACGTGGGCGCTGCGCCAGGCGGCCGGTCTCGGAGCGGGCGTCCGGCAGGAGGGCTGCGCCGGTCGGCGGTTCGCGGTGAGCGGCACGACGATGCGCTCGTCGGAGCCGACGAGGACCGCCGAGATCCTGCGGATCCGAGTCGGCTGGAGGTCGCCGCGCAGCCGAACCTCGATCGACCAGCCGCCCGGGTGCGCCGCGTTCGCCCCGAGCAGCACCAGCTCGATCACCTGCAGTTGCACGTCGCCCAGCCGGAGCAGCAGGACCGAGCGGCCACTCCCGGGCCGGTCCCGACGCCGCAGGTCGAGCGCGAGAGCGAGCGTCGCGCGCGAGAGCGCAGCGAACAGCACGTCGGTCGCGGCGCAGCAGCTCGTCATCACGATGTCGCCGTCGCGTGCGACCGACAGCGCGGCGACCGCGCTGGCCCGCGGGCGGAAGCAACTGCGGCCGAGCGGCCAGCCCAGGGCGGTCGGCAGCGCCGGTCGGAAGCGATCGCGTGGCGCGCGACCGGCGCGGATCTCCTCCGCCATGCTGACCTGGTCAACGCGCTCCGGGCCCGGGCTGTGGATGCGGTGTCGCGACCGACCGGGGACCGCCGGGAACGCGACGTGACCAGGGAGACGGACCGGCCACCGACGGTCGTACCGTCCGTCGGCGATCGTCGGGTGACCACGCGATTCCGGCCAGCTCTCCGGACCCCACCGCGGCGACCATCCACGTCGCGATCGGCACTCTCGTGCGTCGGCGCAGGGGACCACGATGTCGACGAGCCCGTCCGCGGGGACGCGCGACCGTGCCGTGCGACGTGGTGTGCCCACATCGCCGGGACGCGCGCCGGAGAGGTCGACGTCGTGACGTTCGATCACCCCGACGATCCGCGGCACCCGGCGACCTGGTTCACGATGGCACGTCGGTTCGCGTTCACGTCCGCGAACCTGGCGCTCGTTGCGGAGCCGCTCGAGCTGCCGCCGGGAGCGCAGCCGCGGCTGTGCTACGGCATCGAGCTGTTCGACGGCGCCGTCGAACCCGCGCGGATCGAGGAGCACTACCGCGATGGGCTCGCCGACGGTGTGACCTCCGACGACTGGCGCGGAGCCTCCTTCGACACGAGCGCGACAGTTGGCCGACACGATCACCCGACGGGACTTCGTGCGACGAGCCGGCGCGGCCGGCCTCGCCGCTCCGTTGTTCGTCCCCGCCTCCGCGCTCGGCCGCAGTGGCCGTACGCCGCCCCGCGAGCTGATCCGGATCGGGCCCCCTCGGCGCCGCGCGCGTTCACCACGACGACCGCGAGATGCTCGCTCGCGACGACGTCGATGCGGTGATCGACGTGACACCGCCGGGATGGCGCCGCACATCGTCGAGCTCCCGGTCCGGGCACCGGGCTCGGCCGTCCGGAGCCGACCAGCTGGGTCGGCGGATGCTCCCTGACCCGGGATGCGTTCGACTGTGGTCGGGGCAGCACGGCGCGCCGCCCGGGTCGCTGCCGCCGTCGCCGGGCCACGGGCGCCGCTGCCCGACACCGCGGTGGCCGGCCGCGGATCCCCGGCCGCTCGCATCCGCCGCGCGCTGCGGAGCAACGTCGATGCGCTCGTCACGCCCGGCCGCGCTTCGAGCATTTCGTCGAGCGACGGTGCTCCGGCTCCGGGCCCGAGTTCAATGCCAGATGACGTCGTGCACGAGGTTCGTGAACCGGGTCTCCGGCAGCAGCGTGAGTGACTGCACGAAGGTCTCCACTCCGAGCAGGCGCGCATCGTTCGGCAGCGGCACCGAGATCGAGCCCGAGGCCGCACTCGGCGCAACGAGGATCGCCGGCAGGCGCAGGAGCAGGACCGGGTCGATCTGCAACAGCCCGAACGGAGGCAGGACGATCGCCGCGGAACCGAACGACAGATGCGGAACCGTCAGCGCGTAGCCCGCAGCGGAGCGGACGTGGAAGTCGAGCTCCAGCTGGCCGCCGATGCGCGCGAGTCGTGGCACGTCGAGCCTGCGCCGGAGTCCGACGAACAGTCGCACCGGTCCGTCGGCCGCGACACTGGTGACGTCGGCGTGCCCGTCACGGTCGAGATCGGCGATGCCCACGCTCGCGAGCGACTCCACCGGCGCGTCGACCCAACGACTCGACGCATCCGTGAACCTGCCGCTGCCGTCGTTCTCCAGGAAGCGCAGTCCGACCGAATCGAACCGGTCCGCGACCGCGAGATCCGGATCGCCGTCGAGGTCGAGGTCGGCGACCCTGATCGCGCGCGCGACGGACGCGTCCACCGGCATGTGCGTCGCCGTGACGTCGACGAAGCCCGCGCCCTGCTGGTTCATTAGCAGCCGATCTCGCGGATCACTTCCCGCACTGTCGCCGATGCCGACGACGACGTCCTGCCAGCCGTCGCCGTCGAAGTCGCCCGCGGCGAGCGCGCGGCTATCGTGGCTCGTCGCGGGCATCCAGGCGGCCGTCACGTCGACGAAGCTGCCGCCGCCCTGGTTCAGGAACAGCCGGTCGGGCTGATTGGAGACCGAAACGACCAGGTCCGGGTCGGAGTCGGCATCGACGTCGATGGCGAGGAGATCGGTCACCCGGACCGGCAGGTCCGGCATGGCGAGCGGTGTGCTCGCGAAGCGCCCCCTGCCGTCGTTGCGCAGCTGCTCGATCGCCCGACCGCTCGTCGTGCCACCGAAGCCGACCAGCAGGTCGAGGTCCCCGTCGCCGTCCGCGTCGACGAACTCGATCGCCGAGACCTGATCGTCCTCGGCGGGCATGCGGAGCGCGGTCTCGTCGGCGAACACCCCGCTGCCGTCGTTGACGAGCAGCTCGTAGGCGAGCGTCGGGCGCTGGCGGCGACCACCGGCGACCAGGTCCGGGTCGCCGTCGCCGTCGACGTCGCCGACCGCCGCGCAGCGGGCGGACGGTCCGAGGGACAGCACTGGCAGCCGCGCGAGCGTCCGGTCCTCGAGTCGCCCGCGGCGGTCGTTCGCCAGGTACACGAAGCGAGAGAAGTCGGTCACGACGACGTCGAGCCAGCCGTCCGCATCGAAGTCCGCGATCAGGACGTCACCGTTCCCGCCGTAGGAGAACTCGGGCGTGGCCGACGTCGTGCCGGGAGCGAAGCGCAGACCGCCATCGTGGAACCACACCTGCTGCGGCTTGCCGCGGCCGGTCGCCGACGCGATGTCCAGGTGGCCGTCGCCGTCGAGGTCCGCGATCGCCGAGGCGGTGACCCCGTACGGCGGCAGGACCCGTGCCGCGGGGAACGACCCCGAGAGATTCCCCTGGCCGTCGTTGCGCACGAACGAGGTGCCGCCGGCGACGACGTCCAGATCCCCGTCGCGGTCGAAGTCGACCATCTGCAGCGTTTGGGCATTCCAGAGCCCGTCCGGGACCCGGGATGCCGGCACATCGACGAACGTGCCGCCACCGACGTTCTGCAGGATGTTCGCCGAGCCATTGTGGCTGAACACCAGGTCGGGATCGCCGTCGGCGTCGAGATCACCGGCGGCCATCGAATAGGTCCGGTCGAGCCGCGCCGGCATCGCGCTGGCGGTCGCGTCACGGAACACCGCCCGCCCATCATTGAGGAACAGGCGGTTCTGCTCGGCACTGCGGTTGGTCAGCGACGCGAGGTTCGCGATCACGAGGTCCAGGTCCGCGTCCAGGTCGACGTCGACGAGCGCGACGCCACGGGCATCGTCGCCGAGCGCCGGCAGTGCGCTGGTCGTCGCGTCACGGAACGTGCCGTCGGCGTTCTGCAGCAAGACCGACGACGTCACGAACTGGTTCGCGAACACGAGATCGAGCCGACCGTCGCCATCCAGGTCTCCGGCGGCGATGGCCGTCACGCGGTTGGCGAGCCCCGGCAGGTGCGTCGCCGTGCGGTCCACGAAGCGACCGGCGCCCACGTTGAGCAGCAGGTGGGCCAGACCACCGGCGTTGTTGCCGGTCACGAGATCCGGATCGCCGTCCCCATCGAGGTCGACGAGCAGCGCACTGGTCGCCGCGCCGGCCAGGACCGGCAGCGAACCGGTCGGTGCCGACGCGAACACCCCGCGGCCGTCGTTCAGGTACGCGTAGAGCGCGGGCCCGTTCGGCGTGAAGCCTCCGAACAGCAGGTCCGCGTCGCCGTCCAGGTCGAGGTCGCCGGCGACCACCGAGGTGCCGAGCAGCTGGTCGTACGACAGGTGTCGCTTGCCGAGCTCGCGGAACAGCTCCTGCGCGTCGAGCTGCGCACTTCCGCCCGCGAGGGCGGCGAGCAGGACGCCCAGCACGCACGAACGTCGTCCCCCCACGCGTTCGCGAGACGCCCGAACTGTGCGTCGATCCATATTTCTCCTCCGTCGTTACAGCGGTCCGAGACCGGCGCGGTCCCGACCTCCTGGCACCTGACCGGAGCCCCGACCGGCCGCGACCGGACACCGTCCTCGCGCAGCCTACGCCTCGGACCGACCTGCATCGCAGGGGGCAATCCCGCAGACACGCAGACTGCGACAAGCCGAGATGTCGCGCGAGCGATACCGGTTGCCCCTTCTTTGCCCCGACGCGTCCTCGCGTGGCCGGCAGTTCTCGGCTCAGCCGGATCGAAGGTGGTGCTCCGAGCCGGTCGAACCTCGACCGGTGCGATGCGGTCCTGCCCGCGGGTCAAGGTCGATGGTCCATGCCGATGACTGGTCCTCCATCGCCTGGGATCGGCCGTCAGCAGGGAGCACGCGACCGACCCGAGGCGACGAGCAGGCTTCGTGGCGGGCATCGAGTCTCAGCTGCTTCGAGAGAGGTCTTGATCCCAGCTCCCGACCCCGCTAACGACGACTCGAGAGTCACGAGGTAAACCATGTCGGCGTCACTCGAGCGCTACCTTCCGTCACTCTGCTTCGGCCTGCTCGGCCCGTTCCTCTCTGGTTGTGGCGATCCTGACGCGGCCGACTCGATCGAGTCGCCTCGCAGCGGCGAGGTCGAGAGACCTGCCGATCTCCGCACACGGATGGCGCCGATGCTGCAGGATCCTCTCGACGAACGCACTTGGGTTCCTTCGCGGCTCGAGACACGCAGTGAGCAGATTCGTGAACGGATCTGCGGAGTCCTCCGTCGCCACCGCCCCACTACGGAGAACGAACGCCGGCTGGTGGATATGGTGCTCCAACACCACTCGCTGACGCGAGACAGGAGTGAGGATGCGGCGTCCCGGCTGCGCGCCATCGAGACGGCCATTCCCAATGCCGCGCATGTCGGTTCTCCGGGACTGTCGCTAGTCCAGGCTCTCCAGATTGCCTTCTACTTCAGTCTCTGGGATATCGACCCCAGAGCGCGACTTCACACCGACAGGTTCGACGCTCAACCCAGGGCAATCTCGACGGAATCACTGATCAAGCACTCTCGCTGGATTCGTGGTGTAGGGGAGAACATCGCACTGCGCCCGGCCGACGATTGGACTCCATGGCGGCGCGAATGTCGAGAACGGATCAGCTGCCTCGCGAGCCTCATCTTCATGGCGGAGACCGACGAACTCTCGCGGCACCTCACTCCTGACGCCTTCGCGCGATGTCTGAGCGAATGCGGGATTCCCGGCGACCGCGGGTCTACGCTTCGAGCCATCCTGGCATGCTCCGCGACCGGCGAAGCCGCGAAGCACCATACCGCGCTCGCCGACACGGCGGAGCTGCGCGCCCTCGAGGGCGACGACAGCGTGGTCGATATGTTCGTTCGTGCCCTGCACGTGGAGCCTGACACGTCCGCCGACCAGCTGCCGGAATTCAGCTCGTTGGTGTTCTGGACGGCAGACGATCGTTCCGGGCGAGAGTTCCTCCTTGCATCACTCACCGCGCTACGCTTACTCGATATGGAGATCGACGCCGCTGAGGATGATTCCGAGGCGCGAGAGGTGCTCGAGTTGCTCGAGTGCCTCGTATGCGCTCGTGCCACTCTCGTCGCTCGAGAGGCCATGCAGTGGGACTTGTGCACCGCGCTGGACAGCGGCGAATTCGCACGGTTCTCGCGTGGCGCGGTCCCGGAATCGCGACAGATCGGCTTCTGTCTGGCGAGGTGTTTCGAGCCGGAACTCGCTCCCTTCATCGCGGAGTCCCACATTCGGAGGCTTCGCATGATGTTCATGTGATCGACGCACCGCTCCACGGTGGTGCGGTCATGCTGCCCAGGGCGCCCGAGGGATCGGCCGGCGGAGGCCGCCGCAGGGCAATCCGCCGCTACACTCTGCGGCGAACTCCAGACCTGCCGACCGATCATGATCCCGCCACGCGCCCTCCTGCTTCGCACGCTGGTCGCCGCCATCGCGCTCTGCGCTGCCCGATTCTCGTCCGCCCAGACCGGACCGTCGCCTGCGAGGCCGCCCAACTTCCTGTTCATCCTGGTCGACGACCTCGGCCGGCAGGATCTGGCTTGCGAGGGCAGCGCGTTCCACGAGACGCCGAACATCGATCGCATCGCCCGCGGCGGCATGCGCTTCTCGAACGGCTACTCGGCGTGCCAGGTCTGCAGTCCGTCGCGGGCGGCGATCCAGACCGGTCGCTATCCGGCACGGGTCGGGATCACCGACTACATCGGTGGCGGCAACCAGCCCGACCGGTGGTCGCGGAACACGCGGCTGCTGCCGGCCCGCTACGAGATGCAGCTGCGGCTCGAGGAGGTGACGATCGCCGAGGCCTTGAAGGAGCACGGGTATGCGACGTTCTTCGCCGGCAAGTGGCACCTCGGTGGCGACGGCTACGGTCCCGAGCAGCAGGGCTACGACGTGAATCGGGGCGGCCACGCGGCAGGCACGCCGCCGGGTGGCTATTTCCCGCCGTACCGCAATCCGGTGCTCGAGGACGGTCCGCCGGGTGAGGAGCTGCCGGTCCGGCTCGGCAGGGAGACGGCGGCCTTCATCGCCGAGCATGCCGACCAGCCGTTCTTCGCGATGCTGTCGTTCTACTCCGTGCACGCGCCGATCCAGTGCAGCCGGGCACGCTGGGAGAAGTACCGCGCGAAGGCGGAGCGGATGGGGCTGACGGTACGCGAGGAGCCTCGCTTCCGCCTGGATCGCACGATGGACGTGCGCCAGGTCCAGGACCATCCGGTCTACGCCGGGATGGTCGAGGCCATGGACGAGGGCGTCGGTCTTGCGCTGCGGGCCCTCGACGAGCACGGCCTGGCCGGCAACACCGTCGTCATCTTCACCTCCGACAACGGCGGCGTGTCGTCGGGCGACGGCTTCGCGACGAGCTGTCTGCCGCTGCGCGGTGGCAAGGGCCGCCAATGGGAAGGCGGTATCCGGCAGCCGTTCTACGTGCTCTGGCCGGGGGTGACGGCCGGCGAGCGCAGCGACGTGCCCGCGATCGGGACGGACTTCTATCCGACGATCCTGGCCATCGCGGGACTGCCCGCGAGGCCCGAGCAGCATGTCGACGGCGTCAGCCTGGTGCCGGTGCTGCGCGGCGGCCACCTGCCCGAGCGCTCGCTCTTCTGGCATTACCCCCACTACGGCAACCAGGGTGGTGAGCCGTCGGCGATCCACCTCCACGACGGCTGGAAGCTGATCTCATACTTCGAGGACCAGCGGGTGGAGCTCTACCACGTCGGGCGGGATCTCGGTGAGCAGCGCGACCTGGCCGCCGAGTATCCCGAGCGCGCCGCCGCCATGCTCGACGAGCTGCGCGCCTGGCAGGAAGCGGTCGGCGCGCGCTTCCCGACGCCGAACCCGAGCTGGGACGCGGAGGCGTACGCGCGGAGCATCGAAGAACTGCAGTCGCGCGGCATGCCGAACCGGGAGCGCGAGCACGCGGGCTTCCTCGACCCCGGCTTCACGCCGCGCGGCGGCTGGTGGGCCGAGCACGGCGCGCAGCGGCGCTGAGGGCCGGCGGACCCCCGCTCACCAGAACACCACGAAGAACGCGACGACCGCGAGCACGACCGCGACCCCGGCGACGACGACCAGCGGCGACGAGCGCGTATCGAGGTCGGTCCGCTCGGGCAGCGGTCGCGGTACCTCCAGCGGCCGCCACCGGGTGATCGCCGCCATCAGCAGCAACAGCGCGACGAACGTCACCAGCATCCGATGCAGGTAGGGGACGTCGGGCCAGCGCCACTGCAACAGACCGTAGATCGGTGCGCTGAAGAGCAGTGCGGCGGTCCCGGCCGCCGCCGGCGCCCGCTTCGACGCGAAGCCGAACACGAATGCCGCGACGATCCCGGGCGACACGTAGCCCTGGAACTCCTGGATGAAGCGGAACACGCCACCCTCCAGAAGCTCCGACAGCGACACGAACGTCGCGAGTGCCAACAGCCCGACCGTGCACAGGCGGCCGACCAGCACCAGGTCGCGCTCGGACGTCCGCGGGCGGACGTGGCGCCTGAACAGGTCCATCGTCAGGATCGTGGAGGCGGAGTTCAGCATCGACGCGAGCGAGCTGACGACCGCCCCGGCCAACGCGGCGAGCACGAAGCCACGGAGTCCCGACGGCACCAGCTCGCGGACCAGCGTCGGGTAGGCCTGGTCGGTGCGCGCGATGCGGTCACCGTGCAGCTGCTCGGCGACGAGCCCCGGCATGACGATCGCGAACGGCACCAGGAGCCACAGCGCGCCGGCGAAGATCACGCCGAGCTGGCCCTGCGCCACGCTCCGGGCGGCGAGCGCGCGCTGGACGATGAACTGGTTCAGGCCGCAGTAGTAGACGATCGGGATCCAGATGCCGCCGAGCAGTGCAGTCCACGGCAGCTCGCCGTGGTCGCGCGGCAGCACCATGTGCAGCTTGGGCTCGTTGTGGCTCACGAAGGCGTCCCAGCCCCCGCAGGCCTGCACGCCGAGCACGACCGTCACGAGGCCGCCGAGCAGCAGCGCGGTGCCCTGGAACAGGTCGGCCCATACCGCGGCGAGCAGACCGCCCCACAGGACGTAGCCGAGTCCGACCGCGGCGATCGCGACGATGGCGGTCGTCCGGTCGATGTCGAACACGGTCTCCAGCGCGGTGCCGCCCGAGTAGAGCACTGCCGGTGTCGTCACGAGCGCGTAGATCACGACCGTCAGCACCGACATCAGCGCGCGGGCCGTCGCGCCGTAGCGGTACTCCAGGTACTCCGGCATCGTGTAGATCCCGGTCCGCAGGAACCGCGGCAGGAACACGAAGGCGACCACGACGATGCCGACGGACCCGGTGAGCTGCCACGCGCTGACCGCGAGCCCCACGTCGCCAGCGGCCTGTCCCGCCATGCCGACGAACTGCTCCGTCGAGAGATTGGCGGCGACGATCGAGATCCCGATCAGCCACCAGGGCAGGGCCCGGCCGCCGAGAAAGTAGTCGGCGCTGCTCGCGCGGCCGCGGCTCTTCCACAGGCTGACGCCGAGCAGCGCGGCGAAGAACGCTGCACAGACGGCGATGTCGAGTCCGGTGAACGCCATGTCAGCTCTCCACCGGGTCGGCGTCCGCGAGCGCCTCGACTGCGCCCTGGTGGCTCGGATCGCGCGCGAGGACGTCGCGGAGCCCCGCGACGGCGGCCTCCGCTGCGCCGAGCCCGAGGTCGGCCAGCGCGCGCAGGAACCGGGCCTCGGTGTCCTGGCGCTTCCGCAGGTCGTCGCGGAACACCAGCAGGTCGGGCAGCGAGGTGGCGAAGTAGTCGATCTCGGCGGGAGTGTGCGCGAGGGTCTCGGCGTGGTCGCGGAGTCCCGTGAACAGCGCGCGAGCATCGGCCTCGCGGCCGAGCTCGCGCAGCGCGAGGCCCTTGAAGTAGCTCATTGCCGTGAACGTCCGGACCGCCATGCCGGTGAAGTCCTGCTCCATTGCGGCGGCGCGCTCGAACCAGTCGCGCGCACCATTTGCGTCGCCGAGCGCCCGCGCGCAGCGGCCGAGCTGCACGTGGACGTGCGCCCGGGACGCCAGTGGGTGCGGTGCCTCGCCGAGATTCTCCGGAGCGGCCAGCGCGCGCTCCGCCAGCGCCAGGGCCTCCCCGACCGCGCCGCGCGCGAACGCGCTCCGCGACAGCGCCAGGTGGGTCGCGACGTGCTGCTGCAGGACCTTGCCCTCACCGCCCTCCCACGGATGGAAGCGCCTGGTCGCCAGCAGCGCCCGGGCTTCCTCGTGCCTGCCGACGAGGTTCCACAGCGTGGCGAGCTCGACGCAGAGATCGTCGCGGTGCTCGACCGTGTCCCGCCGCGCCTCGAGCAGCGCGAGCCGGTCGGCCGGCGCGTCGCCGAGCCGCTTGCGGAGCTGGTCGAGCTCGAACAGCAACCGTCCGTCGGTCGGAGCGGCGGCGACGGCCGCGGCATACAGTGCGCGCGCGCCCTCGGCATCGCCCTCGACGTTGTAGGCAGCCAGGCCGAGGCACCGCAGCACGCCCGGATGGTCGCCACCCCGCTGCCGTGCCGCCGTCCATGCCGCGATCGCGTCACGGTGGCGGCGCGCGTCGTAGCACAGGTGACCGAGCAGCCGCGGTGCGAGCGCGTCGTCGCGCGCGCGCTCGAGCACCCAGCGCAGGAGCCGCTCCTCGGCGGGTCGATCCGGGAACACGCAGCGGTCGTCGCCCGATCGCGCGCGCAGCAAGAGCTCCTCGCACGCCTCCTCGTCGCCGCCCTGCGCCGCGGCGAACGCCGCCGCGTAGCACAGCATCGGATGATCCGTCGCGGGCGCGCCGCGGTCGACGAGCTCGGCGGCCTCCTCCCAGCAGCCGGCCTCGCACTCGTCGCTCCACAGATCGAGGAGCGTGCGCGGCTCGCCGCGGTGCAGCGTCCGCCAGGCGTCGAAGTCCGGCTCGACGCCACGCTCGGCGCGGTCCAGCAGCAGGTGCTCGAAGCCGGCACGGTGATCGAGCGGATCGGCGTCGAGCACGCGGTCGACATCCGCGCGAGCGTCCGCGAAGCGGCCCAGCCTGCGCAGCGCGGTGGCACGGCGGATCCGCGCCTGGGCGTTCGCTGCGTCCCCCTGCAGCGCGTCGCCGAAGCGGTCCACCGCGGCCGCCCAGTCCCCGCGGTGGCACTCGATGCAGCCGAGCTGATAGCTGCCGGCGCTGTGCCACGCGGAGCTCCAGGTGCACTTCGCGAGCGGTGCGAACGCCTCGTCGTCACGCCCCTGTGCGCGCAGTGCGAGTCCCAACAGGTAGTGGGACTCGCCGTCGATCGGATTCGGGTGACGCTGCGTCAGCCGGGCGACCGCGCGCCGCAGGTGCGCCTCCGCATCGGCGGCGAGGCCGCGCCGCAGCAGCCGGGCGCCCAGTGCGGTACGGCAGCGGGCGTCGTCGGCATCGCGCCGCAGCGCTTCCTCCCAGTATTGCTCGGGATCGCGCGTCGGGTGGCGGTAGAGCTCGAGGTGCTCACCGGTCAGGTACAGCAGGTCGTTGCTCGCGAGCTGCTCTGGCGGCGGTGCCGCGGTCGCTGGCGGGGGCGGCGCACCGTCGCTCCGCCGTGGCGGCCGGTGGCGCAGCAGCACGCGCGCCCCCGCGTGGACCACGACCTCGCAGTCGTGGTCGCGGACCTCGCCGCCGACTGCACACCGGTGCAGGAGGGGTGCGCCGGGCGCGATGCGTGCGCGGCGCTCCGCGATCGTCCGGCCGCCGGCGCGCAGCACGACGACGACGTCGCGCGGGCGGCTGGTCGCGATGCCGATCCGGGCCTCGCCGTCCGCGAGCGCGAAGCTGATCGCGGCCTCGGTCGACGCCTGCTGGACCGGACCGATGCCCTGGATCGGCCACCAGTGCTGCCGGAACGTCTTGGTCTCGTACGGGAGCAGATAGGCGAAGTCCGGCTGGTTGTCGGTGAACACCCCGGCCATCAGCTCGATGTACGGGCCATTGTCGTCCGTCAGCTCGCGCTCCCACGCCCGCCCGAATTCGCTGTTGCCCCAGGTCCACTGCTTCTTGCCCGGTGCGACCCGCCGATCGGCGACGTGCACGAAGCCCGCGCCGGCCTCGTGGTCGTAGCCGCCGAAGAAGTCGTAGGCGGTCTGCAGGACCATGTAGCTGGTCGGCACCGGGATGTTCCGCCACCAGGTCAGGTCCGTGCCCGGTCGGTAGTCGATGCCGTAGTAGTGCTGGCGCGCGATCGGGAAGCTGCTCATCGCCCGCACCGCGTGATCCGCGACGAACGTGACGTCGGGCGGGAAGAAGCTCTGGTAGCGGTCGTGGACGCGCGCGGCGACGTTCGCCCACCACAGGAAGGTCTGCCGGTGGGCGGTGCGGTTCGTCAGCCGCACCTCGGCTTCGATCAGGCTCGAGCCCGAACGCAGCCGGATGCCGAGCAGCGAGCGCATGTGGCTCATCGGATCGTGGTCGGCGAGCCACACGGTCCGCGCGCCCTCGTCGTCGTCGTCGGCGGCGGCGGCGGCGGCGTCGGGGGTGCACCGCGCGTCGGTCGGCAGGAAGGTCGCCGGACGGTGGTGTTGCGGCCAGTTGAACTCGACGCCGCCCGAGATCCACGGACCGGCGAGGCCGACGAGCGCCGGCTTGATCACGTCCTGCCGGTAGAAGAAGTCGTAGGCGGCGGTCTTGTCGTAGGCGCGCTGGATGCGTCCACCGAGCTCGGGGAGGACGACGAGATGGACGTATTCGTTCTCGAGGAACCACGCATCCCAGGCCCGCGCGACCGGCTCGTCGGCGACGTCGCCGATGAACGGCAACGGATAGACGCGGCCGCTCGAGCCCTGGTAGACGCGACGCTCGAAGAACTGCGGGTGGACCTCGCCGGCCGCGGGCAGGTAGGTCGGCAAGACGATCGGCGCGCGCCACGCGCGGACGCCGCTGCGCACCGAGCCGGGTTGCGGGTACGGGATGCCCTTCATGAGCGAGCTCGAGAGGAGACGCCGCGAAGGGAGCGTAGCGCGAGACGCCGTCCGGACCGACCATCGTCGCGGCGGGATCCTCCGGCAGCGACGGTCGGCGGCGTCACTCCTGCGGCCAGCAGCGCACCAGGTGCACGCCGTGGCGCGGCACGAGCGCCGCGATGGAATCCCCGTCGGCGTCCTGGTCGACCTGCCGCCACGGATCGCGGACCCGCCGGAGCGGGGGCGAGCCGAGCTCGTCGAACGTCACGGCCAGCCGCCGCGGCACCGGAGCGAGGTTGAACAGGCCGACCGCCAGCGAGCCATCCGCCAGCGGTTTGGCGAGGACCAGGCTGTCGTCTTCGCTGCGCACGATGCGCGCCTGGCGGCCGAGCGGGTCCTGGTCGATCGCGATCACCTCGCGATTGCACAGCACGTTCAGCGTGAAATCGTCGAGGCGCTCGAGGTCGCCGGAGAAGATCAGTGGTGCGGCCATCAGGCACCACAACGACATGTAGGCGTATTGCTCGCTCGGGCTCAACGACGTCGGTCGGCCCTCGCCCATGCTGTGGGCGTCACCGACGTAGCCGAGCAGCAGGTAGTCGGGATCGTTCCAGGCGCCGGGCGCGGCGTGAGCGGCGTGCGCCGCATTGGCGAGCCCGATCGCATAGAAGCCGGGGAGGGAGCCGCCGGCCTCCAGGCCGAGGTCGCCGGTCGTGCGCCAGCAATGGCCGCCGACCGACGCACCCCACTCCCAGACCGAGCCCATCCCGTATTGGCACAGGTTGAACACGATGTCGCGATCGAGCGATGCGAGGATCGCGCCCATCTTCGCGTACGGCGCGGTGAGCCGCTGCTGCCCGTCTCCCGTGGCCACCTGCCCGTAGCTGCACCAGTCGTACTTCAGGAAGTCGAATCCCCAGGCCGCGAAGGTCCGGGCGTCGATCTCTTCGTGCTGCCACGACCCCGCGTAGCCGGCACAGGTCCACGGTCCCGGCGACGTGTAGATCCCGGCTCGCAGCCCGAGGCCGTGCACGTGCTCGACCATGCCGCGCATATCGGGGAACTTCGCATTCGGGAGGATCGCGCCCGAGGCATCGCGATACGGCTCGTCGCCGCGCCGCCTGGCCCAGCAGTCGTCGATGTTGACGTAGCAGAAGCCGTGGTCCGCCATGCCGGACTGCAGGAGCCGGTCGGCGGCGCGCCGGATGTAGGCCTCGGTCACCCGGTCGTAATGGATGTACCAGCTGTTCCAGCCCATCGGCGGAGTGAGCGCGAGCCGGTCGCCGACGATCAGCGTGAAGTCGGTCTCGGCGCGGCCCTGGGCGTTCTCGGCGGCCAGGCGCATCGGGTAGCGCCCGGGCAGCTCGGGTACGCGCCCGCGCAGGATTCCCGTCACCGGCTCGAGCGTCAGTCCCGGCGGCATGCCCTGCACGGCGAACACGAGCGGTCGCCGGCCGGTGCACGGGATGCGGTAGACGAACGGTCGGCCCGGTCGCGCACCCCAGACCGCGGGGTTGTTCAGGCGCGGCTCGGGAGGCGACGGCGGGGTCAGCAGGTAGGGCGCCTCCAGAGGTGGTGGCACGGGAGTCGGCTGGCCCGATGCCATGAGCAGCGCGGCATCGGCCCAGTCGGCGTGGTCGTGGTCGCGCCCGTCGCCGGCGGTGCCCAGCTCGAGCAGCAGGCGCTGCACGCCGCGCAGGTCGACGTCGATCTGCTGCGGCGCCATCCCGCCGCGCAGGACGTCCGAGGCGAACAGGCGCCGGCCGTCGGCCCACAGCGCGACCGTGATGCTCCCGCGTCCACCGGCATCGTCGTCGACTCCGACCCACGCGACGAAGCGCTCCGCCCGGCCACCGAGCTCGATCCACCACTCGCCGGGAGCATGCGAGCCGATCCCGCTCGCGAAGCGCCGTCCGCCGATCGACAACGGCTGACCCGTCACCGAGCGATCGACCATCGGTGTGCCCCAGCCCTGCCGCAGCGTCGCGAGCTCGAGCGACGACAGCGGGAACCTGCCCGCGTCGCGATCCTGGGCGAGACCGGCGGTGATCGGGACGACCAGGGCGAAGAGCCCGGCGACGACGGCGGGGGTCCGCATGCCCTCGCGGTACCGCGTCCGCGTCCCGGCGTCAATGCACGGTGTTGTTTCGCCGCCGCAGGATCGCGGCGTTCAGACCCGCGACGTGCAACTCCGCGGGTCGTTACCGGCCCGTGACCCGCGACCGCGTGCCCCGGAGGTCGAACCCGTCTACAACCCAGGGACCGATACGGTTCCGTGAGCCGAGCCATGAGAGACCTCCACCTGCTGATCGCCGTCTGCGCTCTCGCCACGTGCGCACTCCGGGCACAGGAGTCGACCGACCCGCTCCCGGCTACCGGTGAGCTGACGCTGCGCACCGAGCGCGTCGTCGTCTTCAAGGACGGCCACGCGCTGCTGCACAAGCGCGCGACCGGTGTCGTCGACGACGCCGGCATGCTCGCCACGACCGCGGTGCCCGACTCCGCGGTGCTCGGCTCGTTCTGGGCCACCTGCGAGGCGATCCCGATCCGGTCGATGACCGCGCAGTGGGTCGAGGCGGTGACGATGCGCACCACCGACGTGCCGTGCACCGAGATGCGGGATCTGCTGCGCGCGAACGAGGGCCGCGAGGTTCGTCTCACGCTGCAGTGGCCGGAGGAGCGGCAGCTCGACGCGCGGATCATCGCCGTTCTCGAGGAGGCTCCGGCCGTCGCCGCGGGACCGGAGCTCCCGAGCTCCAGCTACCAGCCAGTTCCCGCATACGCGTCCCACGCGCCGATCTCGCGCTGGGCCGAGCTCCCCGAGGGGCCCGCTGCCGGCACCACGACGAAGCTCGCGAGCCGTGCCGGCGGCAACTTCGTCGTGCTCGACATCACGGCGGGCACCGGCGCGACGCCGCGCCGTGCGATCGTCCCGGTCGCGGACGTCCGTGCGATCAGCGGGCCCGACCTCGCGACGCGGACCACGCGCGTCGAGCAGGTGACCGCGCGACACAAGCGCCTCGCGTTCGAGTTCGGCACCGAGGCAGCGGGCCGCGCGGTCGAGATCCAGCTCGTCTACTTCACCCCCGGCCTGCGCTGGATCCCGACCTACCGGCTCGACGGCGCACTGGAAGACCGTGGCCGTCTCGCGCTGCAGGGCGAGATCCTGAACGAGCTCGAGGATCTCGAGGATGCATCGCTCGAGTTGGTCGTCGGCGTGCCGAACTTCCGCTTCGGCGACGTGATCTCGCCGCTGTCGCTCGAGCGCGTGATGCGCGACGTGCTGGCGCAGGCGGCGCCGCAGTTGATGGGCCAGCAGAATCCGTTCTCGAACGCGATGTTCACGCAGCGCGGGTCCGAGTTCCGGCAATCCGGCCAGGACGCCGGCGCGGCCGGCGGCGCGATGGGCATGGCGCAGGAGCTCGCGTTCACCGGCGAGCAGGACCTGTTCGTCTACGCGGTCGGGCGGCGGACGATCCCGCGCGGGGCGCGGACCAGCGTGCCACTGTGGACGAGCGAGGTCGCACTACGGCACGTGTACACGATGGACGTCGACGTCGTCCGGGACGTCGCGCAGGGCAATGCAGCCCGCGTGACCGGCGATCGCGAGTCGCCGCTCGAGCTCGCGCAGAACGACGTCTGGCACCAGCTCGAGCTGCGCAATCCCGGCCCGATGCCGTGGACCACGGGCGCGGCGTTGGTCACGAAGGACGGGCTGCCGCTCGGCCAGGATCTGCTGACCTACACGCCAGTGACGGGTGCGGCGCGGCTGCCGGTGACGGTCGCGGTCGACGTGCGCGGCGACTACGACGAGCAGGAGATCGCGCGCGAGGTAGCGGGGATCCGCTGGAATGGCGACCAGTACGCGCGGATCGTGAAGCGCGGCACGGTGAGGGTCACCAACTACCGCGACGAGGCGGTCGACCTGCGGATCGCGGTCGGGCTGGGCGGCAAGGTGCTCGCGACCGAGGGCGATCCAGCGGTCGTGGTCCGCGACTTCCGTGCCGCCGACTGGCAGAACGGGCGCCAGGACTACCGTCTGAACGGCCACTCCGACGTCACGTGGACCTTCCGGCTCGAGCCGGGCGCGACGCGGGAGGTGTGGCTCGAGGTCGAGATGTACGTACGCTGACAGCCGCGACGCGGAGCGCGGTGGACGTCACGTCGGCGCTGCTCGAGCTACGCGAGTCGCCGTCGTACGCGCGCCCGTGCGAGGGGGCCGCCGGGGCCTGCGTCGTCGCGCCCTCGATACAATGCGGCACCATGGCCTGCGATACCAACGGTGGCTCGGAGAGCGCACCACCGCGGACGGCCGTGGAGATCCTGGCCGCGCGCCTGAGCGAGGCGGGGACCTGCTCCGCGCGAGAGCTCGAGCAGCTCTGCACGGAGCACCCCGACGAGGCGGACGAGCTCCGTGCACTTCAGGAGCTGTGGCACAATGTCATCGGTTCATTGCCGCGAGCACCCTCCGCACGTGCGGTCGACCTCGCGCGGCTCATCGAGGACCGTCGTGCGTCGTCCCTCGCGATCACCATCGACCGGGAGCACGCCGATCCTGGCCTGCTGATCTGCGACGTCCTGCGCCGCCTGGTCGCACACCGCCAGGGCCCGCGCCGCTACCGGATCTGCGGCGAGATCGCGCGTGGCGGCATGGGTGTCGTCTACGAGGTGTGGGACGCCGATTTGCGCCGTCGCCTCGCGATGAAGGTCGTGAACGACGAGGGCGCTGGCGGTCACGCGCCCGCGCGCCGCGCCGAGCGGATCGGGCGCTTCCTCGAGGAGGCCCAGATCACCGCGCAGCTGCAGCACCCCGGCATCGTCTCGGTCCACGATTTCGGCATCGACGACGACGGCAGGCTGTTCTTCACGATGCCATTGATCCGCGGGGTCAGCCTCGCCAGGGTGCTGGACGACTGCTCCGCCGACCACGAAGAGTGGGCCTTGGCGCGCACCCTGCGCGTGTTCGTCAAGGTCTGCGAGGCCGTCGGCTATGCCCACGCGCACGGCGTCGTCCACCGCGATCTCAAGCCGGCGAACGTCATGGTCGGCCGCTTCGGGGAGACCTACGTCCTCGATTGGGGGCTCGCGCACGTGCTCCGCGAGGGTCACTCCCGGCACGGGCCAGCCGACTCGTCGCTCCATACCGATCTCGGCGGGGCGGGGTCGACCACTCCTGCGCTGACCGCGGACGGTCAGGTGCTGGGGACGCCGTGCTACATGGCCCCCGAGCAGGCGCGGGGACGAGGGGCCGGCTCCGGGCCGCGCGCCGACGTCTACTCGATCGGTGCGATGCTCTACCACCTGCTCGCGGGGCGACCGCCCCACACGCGATCGGGGCAGGGCTCGACCCCCGAGCTGGTGCTCGAGCGGGTGCTGAACGAGCCCCCCGAGGCGCTCGCCGACGTCGCGCCGACCGCGCCTCGCGTGCTCGCGGCGATCTGCGAGCGGGCGATGACCCGGGATCCGCAGGCGCGCTACGCGGATGCGCTCGAGGTCGCACGCGACCTCGAGGCGTTCCTCGACGATCGGCCGACGATCGCCGCGGATCCCGGGCGCTTCGGGCTCCTCCGGCTCGCGCTGCGCCGCAACCGCGCCGTCGCCGCGGTCGTCGCCACGGCGTTCCTGGTCGTCTTCACCCTGCTGACCGGCGCCCTCGTCCAGCGAGGTCGGGTCGTGGAACGGCAGCGGCTCTCGGCAGCGCGACAGGCGCGGATGCTCGACTTCATGAGCGCCCAGGCGCTGACCGACCAGTTCGAGAGCACGTATCCGATCCACCCCGATCGCATCGAGGTGATGCGCACCTGGCTGCAGCGGGCGGACGACCTCCTCTCACGGCGCCCGAGCTACGTCGCGGAGCGAGCTGCCGCGGCGACCACCGATCCGCCGACCGGGGAGGAGCGCGACCGGATGCTCGCGAACATGGAGCGGATCGAGCAGGCCCGCGACCGGCTGAGGCTCGACGTCGCGAAGGCGGAGGCGCTGGCTCGCGGGCTCGACGCGGAGGACGCGGCGCGCTGGGACGAGGCGATCGCGGACGTCGCGCGCTCCCCGGTCTACCGGCACCTCCCATTGACGCGGCAGACGGGACTGGTCCCGCTCGGGCGTGACCGCGACTCCGGGCTGTGGGAGTTCCTGGTCGTGGCGTCGGGGGAGCGTCCCCGCCCGGACCCGCGCGGCCGGGGCTACGACCTCGACGCGCGGAGCGGGCTGGTCCTCGTGCTCCTGCCCGGCGGGCCGGTGACGACCGGGAGCCCGCTGTCGGAGCCGTACCGTCGCCGCAACGAGGTTCGGCAGGACCACGTTCTCGAGCCGTTCTTCCTCGGCAAGTACGAGGTCAGCCAGGCGCTCTGGACCGAGGTCATGTCGGAGAATCCGTCCGGGATGCGCGCGGGGATGGTCGTGGAAGGCGAACGCTTCACGTTGCAGAACCCGGTCGAGCAGGTGAGCTGGAACAGCGGCGTCCGCTTCGCGAACCGGCTCGGGCTCACGCTCCCGACCGAGGCGCAATGGGAGTACGCCTGCCGGGCCGGTGAAGCGACCGCGTATCCAGGTGGCGACGACCCGGTATCGCTGCGCGGCATGGAGAACCTGTTCTTCCCTGCCGATCCGGGCGGCGATCAGAACGGAGTCGAGTGGCACGACGGCTACGTCCTGCACGCGCCGGTCGGCCGCTTCGAGCCCAATGGCTTCGGGCTGCACGACATGCGTGGGAACGTGTCCGAGTGGTGCCTCGACGAGTACTTCATGAGCGACGACGCCGTCGAGCACGCCGTCCCGGGCAGCAGCGTGTGGCGGGTGCTCCGCGGTGGGAGCTTCCTGTCGAGCCCCGACACGGCCCGCGCCGCCTTCCGCAACTACGGCGTCGAGGGCACGAGCACGATCGCGACCGGACTGCGCGTCGCGCGCGCGCTCGAGTGAGCCGCGCGCGCGGCGCTCCCGGACCGCTCGGTCGCCGATCAGAGCGCCAGTCCGACCACGACACCGGCGCCGAAGCCCAGGGCGGCGCCGATGGCGAACCACATGAGCCGGGGGTCGATCGGCGGCATGTCGACGACGAGCCCGACCGTCCCGCCGGGCCGGATCCGAGTTCCAGCGGGCGTGCACTCGTGATGCCGGTTCACCTCCTTGCCCTTGTCGTTCTCCGTGGCGGGCACTCCGGTCGCGAACTCCGCGTTCGGCTTGCCGAACAGCTTCACGCCGAGACCTTGATCGACGCACCACTTCACCGCGTCACCGACGGTCCCGGTGTCGAATGGCGGCAGTGGCTCAGCGGTCGTGGACGACTGCTTCGGGCAATTGGCCGGGATCTTCGGCTCCTCCTCGGTGGCGTCCGTGTCGCCAGCGGTCGCGATGATCACCGCGTCGCCGGCGGCTAGCACGCGACCGGCCGGCGTCACGTCCAGATGGCGTACGACGGTCAGCGTGCCGTCGCGCGCTCGTGGTCGCCGGCGCCGATGCGCGGGATCTCCCGAGTCGATCAGGAGATCGAGGCCCAGCTCGCCGACGACCATGTAGGCCTCGGCGACGCGCATGCCCGCGAGGTCCGGCACCGCGATCTCGCCGCGGGCGGTGCGGCTCAGGCGCACCTGCCGGCGTGCGAACAGCGGGTGGTCCGCCGGGGGGATCTGGCTGAGGACGATCGCGTCGTCGGGTCCATCGATCGCGATCGTCAGATCGGGGGCGACCGCGAGCAGCTCGCGGCGGGCCACGCCGACCGACTTGCCGCACAGGGACGGCATTCTCTCCAATTGTGCTCCCGCAGCCATGACAGGTCGCATCGTACCCAGGTGCACGCCCCGGCGCAGGCACCCGCCGAGCATGTGGCGGTGCGGGTCGGCGTGGGTCAGCGGTCGTCCGGCCGGTGCCCCACGCAGATCAGGTGGCTCCCCGTGCGATGGTAGAGCCGGCCGCCGGCGTAGCTGATCGAGTTGGCCGACCACGTCTCGCCGGCCTCGCCGAGGTCGCACACGGCGAGCAGCGCGGACTGGTCGAACGATTCGCGGGCGGCATCGAACACGTAGACCACACCACTGGCGAGCGTGAAGTAGAGCCGGTCGTTCACCCGTGTCGGCGAGCCGTTGAACACCCAGTCCCAGCCGTCCCACCGGCAACGGTCGTCGCCGGTGACCTCCTCGCCGCGGCCGTTCAGCGGGCGGGCGGTCCGGGGTGTGCGCCACAGGTACGACCGGCTGCCGTCCTCGCCGTGCTCGACGTCGGTCGGCACCTCGAGGTAGGCGACCGCGCCGGTGGTCGGGTCGACCCGGGCGAACGAGTAGGCCGGCCCGATCGTCGGTTTGCCCCAGGCCGTCGCATAGCACTGGAAGAACAGCCTGCCAGCCGCGGCGATCATCGAGTAGCGCGCCGGGAACACGCCCTTGTCGAGCGTGGCGTCCCGCGTCGTGACCATGCCGCGCCGTCCCGCGATCGCGAGGTCCGAGTCGAGGCGGCAGAGGTCGACCGGCCCCGTCAGCGAGATCTCCCGCAGCTCCTCGCCGGTCCGGAGGTCGAGCACGACCAGCGCACTGCGCGGCTCTCGCAGGATCCAGTATGCGAAGCGCTCGTCGTGTGCCATCGTCTGTAGCGCGGCCTCGTGATTGCCGCGCGGGTCCTCGTAGCGCCACCGGCTGCCGCCCGCCCGCTCGCCGGTGAGGCGGACGAGCGACACGCCGACCGGCCGCTCGGGCACCGCGTGCGGTCCGCCCCGCGCGATCAGCGCCGCGGGTCCCTGTGGCGTGGCGACGAGCGTCGGCGCATTGTATTGCGTCAATGCGTCCTCGCTGCGCCACAGCAGCTCGCCGGTCGCCGCGTCGAGCCCGACGAGGTGGTGCCAGCGGCCTGCGAGCGACCCGTCGGATGCGTCCCGGCCCGGCGGCGGGAACGGCTCCATGTGGATCAGGACCTGCCGTGCCCCGTCGCGGACGAGGAACGGCTCGAACTGCTTGTTGAACGGCCCGTCGAAGCTCGGCGTCCAGACCCGCTCCCACACCGGCTCGCCAGCGTGCGTGAAGCAGGCGATCCGTCCCGCGGCGTTCGTGAACCAGACGCGCTCGCCGTCCGCCACCGGCGACGCGCTGGTCGCGTCGGAGAACGGGTAGGTGTAGATCGCCGGCACGCTGCCTTCGATGCGGCGCGTCCACAGGATCGCCCCGCTGCCGGCATCGATGCAGTGTGCGTCGATGTGCTTGCCGACCACGCGGCGGTTCTCGGTGGCGTGGGCGAAGCGCCGTGCCTCGGCCTCGGACAGCGTGTTCGCCGGATCCCAGGGCGCCATCGTGGTCACGAACAGCCGCCCGCCGACCACGGCGATGCCGCCCTGACCGGTCTCCGGCAGCGGCGTCGTCCACAGGACGTTCTCACCGGTGCGCACGCTGAAGCGCAGCGGCGGTGTCGGGCCGCGGGCACTCCAGTCGCCGTTCGGCCCTGGACCCTGCGGCCAGTCGTGCAGCGCGCGATCCGCCGGGGCGCGATCCCCGGGAGCCTGCTGCCCGGGAATCGGATCCTGGATGCCGAGGAGCCCGGCGACGATCAGCACGCAGGCGAGCATGGCGGCGCACGATACCCGGCGACGACCGGCGCCGGCTCGCGCGGCCCGCGGAGGTCGTGCGGACAGCCGGGGCACGCGGAATGCGCGCCCCGGGGCTGGACACCCCGACGCGTCGCACGCCTCATGAAGGCGATCGGTGCGGAGAAGTCCGGACGCGTTGAGTCACTTCGCAGGTCGGTGGCACTGGGTCGGCAGAGACCGATGAACACCGCAATCCCGACGATCGAAGTCCTGCTCGGTCACCAGCGCTGGGTGCGCCAGCTCGCGCGCAGCCTCGTGGCTGACCCCTCCCGCGCCGAAGACGTCGCCCAGGAGACGATGCTCGAGGCGATCAGCCGGCCACCGCGCGACCTGTCCAGGCCGCGCGCCTGGCTGTTCGGAGTCGCCCGCAATGCGGCGCGTGCGATCGGGCGCGGCGAGCGCCGCCGAGTGCGCCGCGAACACCGCGTGGCGCGCCACGAGGCGACGTCGATCGACCCGGCAGAGGTGGCCTCGCGCGCCGAGCTGCACCGCCGGCTCGTCGAGGCACTGTTCGAGCTGGACGAGCCCTACCACACCGTCCTCGTACTCCGCTACTTCGAGGATCTCGACGCCCGGCGGATCGCCGCGCAGCTCGACCGGCCGCTCGCGACCGTGCGCACGCAGCTGCAGCGCGGCCTGGAGCGGCTGCGCGAGCGCCTCGACCGCGAGTTCGGCGATCGCGTCACCTGGCGCGCCGCGCTCGCCCCGCTGATCGGCATCGACCGGGCGGCGGCCGCGGGAGCGACCGGCCTTGCCGGCAGCCTCCCGCTGTGGGGTTGGGCGACGGCGGCAGCGGTCCTGCTCGCCGCGCTGTGGCTCGGCATCGGTGCCCTCGGTGGCGACGCGAGCCGCACCCCGTTCGCGTCGGTGACGACACCGGCCGCGGCGGTGACCGACGCCAGTGCGCGGGCGGTCGACCCGCCGACCGCAGAGCGGCGAGTCGTCGGAACGCCGGTGGCCACCGCCGGCGTCGACGCGACCGAGGCCGGCGCGGCGCCCGCGCCCGGGATCCGCGGTCGGGTGATCGGCTTCGACGGGCAGCCGGTGCCGAACCTGTCGATCGCCCGCGTGCCACCCGAGACGCCGCGCATCGAGAACGGCGTGCTGATCGCCGATGGAACCTACGTGCCGCTCGACCAGGAGGGTCTGCGCGGGCTGCTCGAGACCGCGGAGGGACGCCAGCAGTTCGCAGCGATGATGACCGACCCGGACGCCGTGCTCGCCGTGCTGGAGGGGCGCGACGTCGATGTGCCCCGGACCACCAGCGGCGCGGACGGCCGCTTCGAGCTGCGGGAGGTGGGCGATGGTGACCACCTGCAGATCGAGGACCGCGGCTGGACGATCGCGGGGACCGGCGATGACCCCGACACCGATGAGCTGATCGTCGTCGCCGCGCGCGGCCTGACCGTCCACGGTCGGGTCCTGGACGAAGCCGGAACGCCGTTGGCGGGGGTCTCCGTGGCGACCGGCTACGACGTCCATTCGCTGAGCGGTGTGGCCGAGCATCTGCCCCCCGGTCAGAGCTACCGTTCGCGGCAGGTCGAGACCGATGGGAGCGGCCACTTCGAGCTGCGCGACGTGCCGCTGCACCCCGACATCGACGTGACGATCAACGAACGGGGCTATCGGTACCTCGCTGTCTCCGTCGTTCGCATCGAGCCGCCGGTCGAATGGGTGTTGCAACGCAAGCCCGAGGATCCGGGTCGTACGGTGCTCACCGGCGTCGTGCTCCGGCACGACGGTCCGCCCGCCGACGGGGCGAGCGTCGTGTTCGGTCAGGACAGCTGCTCCAGTGGCCCCGATGGCCGATTCGTATTGCCACTATCCTACTGCGACCGAGGTCGACCATTGATCGCCTGGCTGCCCGGCCTGCAGCCGGCGATCGTTCCCGACTTCGGCGAACGTCTCGCGGCGGACCGGGCGGCTGGCCGCGAGCTGGTGCTCCGGCTGGGGCCGCCGGCGCTGCGGCTCGCCGGCCGCGTCCTCGACGCCGCCGGCGAGCCGATGGTCGGGGCGCACGTCACCCTGGTCGACGGCACGCGGAACGGCACGTGGGTGGCCTGGGTCGAGAGCGCGATCGGGGAGCAGGGCTGGCACGGCGAGGAGACGGATGACCAGGGCCGATTCGAGCTGCGGGGACTCGGCGACCGCGCCTACACGCTGCGCGCGCGCGACGACGCGACGATGCTCGTCATCCAGTCGGAGCCGACCGCGGCCGGCACCACCGACGTGACGCTCCGCGCACCCGAAGATGCGCTGCTCGAGGAGCTGCGCGGAACGCTCGTCGACCGGCGCGGTGCACCGATCGAAGGTGCGCAGGTCGGCATCGCGGTCCGGACCTTCGAGTTCGGCAATGGAGAGTGGTCCGCGGTGACCCGACCCGACGTCGTCGAGACCGACGCGGAGGGTGGGTTCGTGCTGAAGGGCTGCCCCCGCCGCCACGTGTTCCTGTCGATCCACGGTCCGGGCGTGCAGGGCACGCAGGTGGCGCTCGATCCCGATGCGCGACCGCTGCGGATCCAGGTCGCGCGATTCGTGCGCTTCAGCGTCCGACCCCGCCCGAACGACCGCGCCGACCGATTCGCTGTGCTCGACGTCGACGGTCAGCCCCTGACCATGACCGCCTGCTTCGCCAGCGTGACGACGACCATGGACGTCGGCCGGCTCGCCGACCTCGCGGCCGCCTACGAGGTCGATGACCGCGCTGTGACGATGGTGCTCTACGCGGGAGACGAGGAACTGCGCCGGGTCCCGCTGTACCTCCGCCCCGGGGAGTCCAATCGCGTCGACCTCTGAGCAGCCAGGGACCGGGATCCTCGCGCGAGAGAGAAACGCGCCCGCCCGCTCGGGAGCTCGGCCCGCGCGTCGTTCGGCACCGCGCGCCGCAGCGATCGCAGGTCGCTCCGGGCACGGCGCTCGGGGCGCAGGTTGGCGTCGACCCGGTCTCGCGAGGTACGCTCGCCGCAGACCCTCCGAGGCCCGCCATGCCGCGACTCTGCCTGTCGTCCGTCCTGCTCCTCGCCGCATTCGCCGGGCTCGTGGGCCCGACGGCCACCGCCCAGCTGCCGACGGAGACCCGCGCCGAGAAGGAGGCGCGGCTGCGGTGGTGGACGGAGGCCCGCTTCGGCATGTTCATCCATTGGGGGCTCTACGCCCAGGCGGCACGCCACGAGTGGGTGAAGAAACACGAGCGGCTGACGGACGAGCAGTACCAGCCATACTTCGACCACTTCGAGCCCGACCTCTACGACCCGCGTGCGTGGGCGCGGATGGCGAGGCAGGCCGGTATGAAGTACGCGGTCATCACCGCCAAGCACCACGAGGGCTTCTGCCTGTTCGACTCGCGGTTCACCGACTACAAGGCGACCAACACGCCGATCCGCAGGGACCTGCTGCGGGAGTGGGTGGACGCCTTCCGCGCCGAGGGCCTGCGCGTCGGCTTCTACTACTCGCTGCTCGACTGGCACCATCCTCACTACACCGTCGATCGCAATCACCCACAGAGCGCCCAGTCCGCTGCCGATTACGACCGGCTCAACCAGGGCCGCGACATGGCGATCTACCGGCAATACCTGCGAGACCAGGTGCGGGAGCTGCTGACCGGCTACGGCAAGATCGACATCATCTGGCTCGACTACTCGTTCCCCAGTGGCGCCCACGGCAAGGGCCGCCAGGACTGGGACTCGGAGAACCTGCTGGCGATGGTGCGGGAGCTGCAGCCCGGGATCATCGTCAACGATCGGCTCGACCTGCTCGACGTCGAGGGCGGCTGGGATTTCCGCTCGCCGGAGCAGTTCAAGCCGCGCGAGTGGGTCACGATGAACGGCGTGCGGGTGCCGTGGGAGACCTGCCAGACGTTCTCCGGATCCTGGGGCTACTACCGCGACGAGATGACCTGGAAGGACCCCAAGCAGCTCCTGGTGCTGCTGATCGAGACCGTCAGCAAGGGCGGCAACCTGCTGCTCAACGTCGGCCCGACCGCCAGGGGCACCTTCGACCAGCGTGCCCAGGACCGTCTGCAGGCGATCGGCCAGTGGATGGCCGTCAACAGCCGCTCGATCTACGGCTGCACGGCTGCTCCCGACGAGTTCCCGGTCCCCGAGCAGTCGCTGCTGACCTTCGATCCCGACACCCGCCGGCTCTACGTCCATCTGCTCGACTGGCCGATGGGGCAGCTCGTCATGCCGGGCTACGCCGGCAAGGTGCAATACGCCCAGCTGCTGCACGACGCCTCGGAGGTGAAGATCAGCACCAGCAGGACGACGATCTGGATGAGCGAGGCGGCCAAGGAGGGCGACCTCGTGCTGACCCTGCCGATGGTGAAGCCGGAGGTCGAGATCCCGGTGGTCGAGCTGTTCCTGCAGTAGACGTCGTCGCCTGGGCAGTGCCCGCTCCTCTTCCAGGACCCTGGCATCAGCCCGCCATGATCCGGACCACGGCTGAACACCGGGCCTGGATCGAACCGCTCACGCCGGCGCGGCCGCGACTCGAGCGCGGGCGCGGGGTGGACGGCGCTCTCGGTGCATCGCCCGCGTGCGCAGCGTGCCGGCGTTGCCTGCGGACGTGGGAGGAGATGCCGGTCGACGCCACGTTCGTGGCGGCGAGGGACGGGGCCACACGGTCGGTCTCACCGGGTGGGCGGAGGATCGAAGCTCGCGGAGGATGACCCGATGTGCTGGTCGACGTCGTCGCAGCACGATCCCGCGGGACCTGGCGCGAGAGCGAGTCGCTGCCGTGGTGCGCGCTTTCGGGCCACGGGCGTCCGGACCTCGGCCGTGCGATCCACCCGTCGCGCCCAGCCGCGCCCTGAGCTGGGGCGAGCTGCACCCAGGCGGCGCGGGCGAAACACAAGTGGTGGCTAGAAGGTGACTTGGAGCGTTGCGCGAGATTCTCGGCCGGCTGGCGTGACGGAGGCGGGCTTCGCTCGCTCCCGCAGCGCCGCCCCCACGCGGGGGGCGAGACCGAGTCCACCATGACCCACCACCGATCCGTCACCTCGTCCGCCGGCCTGCTCGCGCTGGCGCTCACCTCCGCGCTGTCCGCGCAGTCGTCGTTCAACCTGCTCGCCAACCAGACGCCGATCCGGAACCAGGGCTCGCGCAACACCTGCGTGACCTTCGCCGCGGTCGCGGCGCTCGAGGCTGCCTACCACCGGGCTGGCTACGGACGGCTCGACCTGTCCGAGGAGTTCGAGAGCTACGCCGGCAAGATGTTCTGGCTGCACACCAACTGGCAGGACATCACCGGGCCGAACGTCACCGAGAACCAGGTCGGCGCGTTCGGCGGTGGCGGCGGCACCGGCCACGTGCGCTGGCTCGCCTCGGGCATGCGCGTGCCGACCGAGTCGGACATGCCGTATCGGCCCGGCGGCTACGACCTCGGTGCGCACCGGAGCTGGCAGGACCCGTTCTGGGACGTGCAGAAGAACGTCAACGAGTTCAATCTCGATCCGCGCAACCTGCCGCGCCGTGCGCTGACCGCGAGCCGCTACTACCGAGGCAGCGGCTTCGCCATGCTGCAGGATCCGCGCAGCACGACCGAGATCGAGACCGTGCTGCGCAATCGCCGCGAGGTCGTGTGGGACTTCATCGTCCGAGGAGACCGCTCCGGTGCGATCTGGCACGCGGATCCGAACGGCGCGGTTCTCGGCGGCCATGCGATGGTGATCGTCGGCTACGACCGTTCCGACCCTGACCCCCGGCGGCATTACTTCATCTGCAAGAACTCGTGGGGCCCGACGTCGAATCCCGGCGGCTACACCTACATCGGCTACGACTACGTCCAGTACGGCTATGCCGCGGCGTGCTTCACCGGCGTGCGCGCTCCCGGCCCCTGGGCGGATCTGGCGTTCGTCGGCCGCTACAACCTGTGCTTCGACGGCTGGCGGGGCACCCTCGATATCACGCACCTGCCGGGGATCGCCCAGCTCTGGCTGAACGAGGCCGGAGTGACCGTCACCGACCGCCGCATCGGCACGTTCTTCGACAGCAATGGTCAGGCCCATCGCGTCAATGGTCAGATCCAGGGCGGCGAGCTCTATTTCTGGTTCAAGGGTGGCTTCCCCAACATGCGTTGGGACGACCAGCGGGAGAGCACGACCGGCGTTGGCCGCGGCTTCCACTACCACCTCGTGAGCACGAACGATGGTGAGATGGCGGGTTGGCACCACGACAACCCCGGGCTGATCCCGAACCCGCCGATCGGCGGCTACGCGCGTCGGCCGAGCACCATCCTCGGCACCGATGGCTTCCTGCGGCCGAGCTTCTCGGGCTCGACGCCGACCGACGTGCTGCAGTACCTCGGCACCTGGGACCTGCAGTTCGACGACGTCGCGGCGCGGATCACCTTCGAGCGCCGGGACGACAGCATCGTGCCGGCCGCGCAGCGCGGGGTCTGGGCCGGCCTCGTGTCCCACGTCCTCGAGGGCGGGACGCGGCGCCCGGTCACCGCGCTGGTGAACATCTCGAGCCCGCGCTACCTCGATCTCGCCTTCGACCTCGCGGACGGACGTCGCGTCACGACCGACTGCTACATGCTCACGTGGCAGCGCGGCGTGTTCGCCGGCGCGGCGACGGTCGGAGGGGTCACCGAGAGCATCTACGGCGTCCGGACCGGTGCGTTCAGCTCCGGTGGCTTCGCCAGCTACGGCCGCGGTTGCGGTCGAGGCTCGACGCCGATCTCGCAGACCGGCTCCGGAACTCCGCAGCTCGGCTCGACCGTCTACCTGACGCTGATCGGCCAGCCGAACCTGCCGGTGGCGCTGAACATCGGCGCCAGCGACACCGGCACGACCTCCGGCCTGCGGCTGCCCTTCGATCTCGGCACGTGGGGTGCTCCCGGCTGTCAGCTGCTGGCGGAGCCGCTGCTCGTCCAGCCCGCGCGGACCAACGCGCTCGGCCGCGCCGACATCGCCATCCGTCTCAGCGATCCGGGGCTCGTCGGCGTCGGCTTCTACTCGCAGTTCGTGCAGCTCGACCCTGCCGCCAATGCGTTGGGCGCGACGTTCAGCAACGGCGTCCGCACGCGGCTCGGTGACTGACCGAAGCTCGCGCGCTCAGGGCGACTGGCTCGACTGGTCCATCAGCTCGCCGAGCCGGGCCAGGGCACGACCGAGCAGCATGCGCGTGGCTCCGGGGCTCCGCCCCATCCGCTCCGCGATCTCGGCGTGCGACAGCCCGATGCCACGGGCGAGCACGATCACCTCGCGGTGCTCGTCCGAGAGCTGGTCGAACGCGCGCTCCATGCGCTCCACGCTCTCCCGCCCGACCGCCACGCGAGTCGGGGTCAACAGGCTGGCGTAGGCCGACAGGTCCTCGGCCTCGACGTCCGCCTCCCGCGCCGCATCCCGCTTCTGCGCGGCGTGGTAGCGGTGGCGGTCGCGGATCTTGTTGAGCGCGGCCTGCATGAGCCAGCCGAGGAACGCACTCTCGCCGCGGTAGTCGAAGCCCTGCCGCACGTCGCCCAGCACCTCGCGGCACACCGACTGCACGACGTCCAGCGTGCCCTCGCGAGCGCGCAGCGCGGGCCCCATGCGGAGTCGCACGTAGGCGTGCAGTCGCGGCAGGTAGTCGGCCAGCAGATCCTCGAGCGCGGGAACGTCGCCGCGGGTCACCGCCTCGACCAGCGTCCGGGTCCGGTCGTCACTCATCGTCGACTCATGGTAGCGTTGCTGCGCGAATGCCGAGCTCAGCCGTCGCGATGGGCGAGCCAGCGTACCGGCCGCACACCGATCGACGACGACCGCGCGTCCTTCGGCGCGATACTGCGCCGTGACACGCGCACGATCCGCGCCACCGAATTGTAGGCCCCACCGCGGAACACCCGCTGGCCGCGCAACGAGCCCTGGATCCGTGCCGCGCTGCGCTCTCCTCGGCCGGGCGTCGCGGGCACGGTGTAGTCGAACCGCAGCCCGCTGGTCCATTCGTAGACATTGCCGAGCACGTCGTACAGTCCGAACGCATTGGGGGCGAACGACCCGATCGGCGCGTGCAGCACGTAGCCGTCGTCGGCATCGGATTCGTAGGCGGTGCCCGCTGGCGATCGCTGCCCGAAGCGCCGATCGGCGATGTTGTCGCGTCGGGCGAGCTCGACTGCCGACGTCGCGCCGAGCCAGCGATCGTCCGCACCGGCCCGGGCTGCGTACTCCCACGCCGCCTCGGTCGGCAGCGCGAGGTCGTGACGCGCCAGGACTGCCACCGCCTCGTCCCAGGACACCTGCTCTACCGGGTGCAGCAGGCTGTGCGCGACACCGCCGATCGAGACGCGGTCGTGCCAGTGCGACGGGTTCTCGCCGCCGGTCATCCGCTGCCATTGGGCCTGGCTGACCTCCCACTTCGCGATCAGGAATGGCTCCAGGTCGACCTCGTGGACCGGGCCCTCGTCGTCGCCCGCGTCCGGGTCGTAGTGCGGCGCGGTCGCCGACGCGGATTGGGCGCCGAGACGCGCGGCTCCGCCCGGCACGAGGACCAGCACGATCGCGTCGTCCACCGTCGGTCGCAGCTCGCCGTCCGGGCCGCGGTGGGGGAGCTCGCCCGACAGCAGGTGGGCGAACTCCTGCAGGCCGGAGCGCGGATCGGGGCCGATCGGCACGAGCCCTGGTTGCGGGCCCAGGGTGAATCCGGCGAAGCGCGGATCCGTGGCCAGCTCGGCGGTGGCGCGCTTCCAGGCGGCGGCATCCGTCGCGCCGCGCTGCGCGATGCCGGCCGCGACCGCGAGCCGGCCCTCGACCGCGGCGATGGTCTCGACGAGCCGCCGCTGCTCGGCCGCGCCGGCCGCGGTCGATTCCATTCGTGCCGCGAGCGTGCGCGCCTCCGCCAGCCACGTCTCGAAGGCCGGGATCGACTCCGGCAGCGCAGGCCACAGCTCGGCGTCCGCGTATTCGGCCCGGTCCTCGGCCCGCAGCGGGTCGGTGATCTCCTGCAGCTGGGCGAACGCGGCGTCGAGCTGCCGCGCGCGCGCCGTCGCCAGGTTCTCCTGCCGGCGCGCATCGAGCCACAACGCGGTGGTCGCGATGCTCGTCGTGACCAGCAGCAGCGCGGCGGCGCCGGCGGCGAGGAGCCGCGCGCGGTGGCGACGCCAGATCGTCGCGACCAGGTAGCCGAAGCTCGGCGGCCGCGCGCCGATCGGCCGGCCGTCCAGATGGGCGCGCAGGTCCCTGGCGAGCTCGGCGACCGCTGCGTAGCGCTGGTCCGGGTTGCGGCGCAGCGCCGTCAGGCAGATCCAGTCGAGGTCGCCGCGCAGCCGCCGGACGCGATCGGGCGCCGAGCTGACCGCCCGGCGACTGGGCCGCTCCGGATCGATCGTCGAGATCTCGGCCAGGATCGCCGCGGGGCTGCCGGTGCCCCTGCGCGTCAGGTCGCGCGGCGCCGAGCCGGTCAGCAGTCGATAGAGCAGGGCGCCGAGTCCGAACACGTCGCTGCGGACGTCGGCCGGCTCGCCGCGGGCCTGCTCGGGACTCATGTATTCGGGCGTGCCGATGACCGCCCCGTCCAGCGTTGCGGCGACACTGCCGTCGACCGGCTGGTCCAGCGCCTTGGCGACCCCGAAGTCGATGACCTTGGCCACCGGCTGACCGTCGACGGTCGCGACCAGGACGTTGCTCGGCTTCACGTCCCGGTGGATGACGCCCTGCTGGTGGGCGTGCTGCACCGCGTCGCAGGCAGTGAGGAACAGCTCGATCGTCGCGCGCACGTCCGGCGTGTGTGACGAACACCACTCGGTGATCGGTGGTCCGTCGATCAGCTCCATCGCGAACCAGGGCCGTCCCTCGGGCGTGGTCCCGGCGTCGTGGATCTTCGCGATGTTGGGATGGGTGAGCCGCGCCAGCAGCTGCCGTTCGAGATCGAAGCGCGCGTGGATCGCGGCCGCGTCGAGGCCCGGGGCGAGCACCTTCAGCGCGACCGACCGCGCCAGCGGCGCGTCCTGCTCGGCTCGATAGACGACGCCGAAGCCGCCGCGGCCGAGCTCCTCGTGCAGCGTGTAGCGGCCGATCCGCGCCCGCGAGGGCGCGCTCTCGAACGGACCGACCGCGGTCGACCGTTCCCCCGCGCGGACCCTCGCGGCCAACCGCCGGATCACCTCGGCGTGAGCGGGGTGCTCCGCGCACAGCTGCTCGAGCTGCCCGTCGACGTCACCGCTGCTGCCGGGAGACCCGAGGAGGGCGTCGTACACGGCCGCTTCCAGCGTCTCCGGGAGTCCGTGCTGCTCGGCGCTCATGGCGCGCGGATGGTAGTCCAGTTCGTCTGATCACGAGCCGGTTCGATTCCTCGGTCACGGGCCGGGTGGCCTGCAGTGGCGTGCGACGCGCGCCACCCGGACGTCAATCGTCCTCGGTCAACACCGCGGCGATCCGGTCGATCGCCTGGTCGAGATCGGCGCGCGCGACGACGAGCGGTGGCGCGAAGCGGATCGTGTGCCTGCGGGTCTCCTTGGCCAGGATCCCCTCGTTGCGCAGCGCTTCGCAGAAGCGGCGCGCGCCGCCGGCCTCCGGGTGCAACACCACGCCTGCCCACAGCCCGACGCCGCGCACCTGCGCGACGTGGGGCGACCCGATCGCGCGCAGCGCGGCGAGGAAGTGCGCGCCCAGCTCGCGCGCGCGGTCGACGAGCTTCTCGTCGACCAGCACGTCGAGCGCCGCCTCGGCGACGGCGCAGGCGAGCGGGTTGCCGCCGTAGGTCGAGCCGTGGGAGCCGGGCGTGAACACGTCCATCACCGCGCGGTCGGCGAGGAACGCCGAGACCGGGTAGACACCGCCCGACAGCGCCTTGCCGATCGTCACCGCATCGGCCCGCACGCCGCTCAGCGTGTGCGCGAGCATCGCGCCGGCGCGGCCGAGTCCCGACTGGATCTCGTCGCAGATCAACAGCGCACGGTGCTCGTCGCACAGCCGGCGCAGCCCCGGCAGGAACTCCGGCGGCGGGACGACGACGCCGGCCTCGCCCTGGATCGGCTCGACCAGCACGGCGACGACGTCGCGACCGTCGCCGAACGCGCCCTCGACGGCCGCCAGGTCGCCGTACGGCAGGATCTCGAAGCCCGGCGCGAATGGCCCGAAGTGCGCCCGGCTCGAGGCCTCGGTGGAGAAGCCGACGATCGTCGTCGTGCGGCCATGGAAGTTGTTCTCGAAGACGAGGATGCGGGCGCGACCCTCGGGCACGCCCTTCACCTGGTAGCCCCACCTGCGCGCGGCCTTGATCGCCGTCTCGACCGCCTCGGCTCCGGTGTTCATCAAAAGCGTCTGCTCGTAGCCGGTCAGCTCCGTCAGCTTCCGGCAGAACGGCCCGAAGCGGTCGTTGCGGAACGCGCGGCTCGTCAGCGCGAGCGTCTGCGCCTGTCGGACCAGCGCGGCGACGATCCGCGGGTGATTGTGACCCTGGTTGACCGCCGAGTAGGCAGCCAGGCAATCGAGGTAGCGCCGGCCCTCGACGTCCCAGACGAACGCACCCTCGCCGCGGCACAGCACGACGTCGAGCGGCGCGTAGTTGTGCGCGGCGTAGCGGTCCTCGAGGTCGATGAATGAACGGCTGTTCGGCGTGGCCTGCATGGTGGCTCCCGGCCCGACCCGGCCCGGCTCGCTCGGCTGGTGCGGTCGTCGCGTCTCCGCTGGCGACGGGTGGTCCGCAACGCACGATAGCGGCGCGGGGGGTGGAGAGGTCGGCGCTCATTCCACCGATCGGACGTCGGCACGCCGCGACTCCAGCGCCCGCCGCCGGCTGCGGGATCTTCACCGACTCTTGATCAGTCTCTGGCTCGCGCTTGAGGGCAGCTCCCTACTGTCCCGCGCCGTCGAGTGGCGGAGCCGCTCGACCGCCGAGAGCCCTCTCCGCCTCCGCTGCCCGTTCCTCCCGAGGCACTCCAGCATGTCCCCACGCAACCCGAATCTCCCGACCCTGCTCGCAGGTCTGCTGCTCGTCGGTACCGCCGCGGCGCAGACCGTCCTGGTCACGAGCGACATCGCGGTCTCGACGACCTGGACCGCGAACAACACCTACAATCTGCAGCGCCAGATCTACGTGACGAACGGCGCCACGCTGACGATCGAGGCCGGCACCGTGGTCGCGAGCACCGCCGGACTCGGCGGCAGCCTCGCGGTCACGCGCGGCTCGCAGATCATCGTGCAGGGCACCAAGGATGCGCCCGTCATCATGACGTCGACGGCCGACGTCGCGACCTGGGCCCCGGACCCCTCGCACCCGACCGGACGCGATCCGAAGACCGGCACGTGGCGCGAGGCCGCGAACGAGTGGGGCAACCTGACGATCATGGGCCGCGCGTTCATCTCCGAGAACGCGACCCCGAGCAACACGGCGACCTGCAACGCCAACAACGTCGGCACGATGGAAGGTCTGATCGCCCAGTTCCCGGGCGACCAGCGCGTGCTCTACGGCGGTGGCAACGACGACGACGACAGCGGCTCGATCGAGCATCTGTCGCTTCGCTACGGCGGCCGCGTCATCGGTCTGAACAACGAGCTGAACGGCCTGTCGCTCGGTGGCATCGGCCGCGAGACCGAGATCCGCTACCTCGAGATCCAGAACAACGTCGACGACGGCATCGAGATCTGGGGCGGCACGGTGGAGCTGAAGTACTTCTCCATCTGGAACATCGGTGACGACAGCCTCGATATCGACCAGGGCTGGCGTGGCCGCGCGGACTTCGGCCTGATCGTCCAAGGCTACAGCCTCGACGCAGCGCAGGGCTCGGGCGTCGGCGACAACATGATGGAGATCGACGGCGCCGAGCAGTCGGACTACCAGCCGCGCACGCGCGCGACGATCGGCAACATGACGCTGATCGGCCAGCCGATCGACGGTGACCACGGCGTCGCGTTCCGCGACGGCGCTGCCGTGCAGATCTGCAACAGCATCTTCATGAACGTCGGCGAAGAGGTGGTCCGCAACGACAACGTCGACGGCGACGGTGGCGCGGGCTACGCCTTCAACGGTACCGAGACGTTCGCCGAGACCTGGACCACGCTCGCGAGCACCTTCCCGCGCGTCAATCCCTGCGCGAGCCCGGGCCAGCTGTATCGGAACCAGGATCCGACCCTGCCGCAGAACGCGATCCGCGATTCGGTATTCTATGGCAACAGCTTCGCGAACGCCTACACGACTGCCAATTCGGTCAACGTGTTCGCGCCAGCCAACCGCAACGTGCTCAACCCTGCCAACTCGCCGATCACGTCGATTTCGCGTGCACCGACCGTCACGAAGGGTGGCAAGGCCATGCAGCGTGTCACGCTGCTCGACGCCCGTCCGGCCAACGATGCCCTCGACTCGTCCGGCATCTGCTCCGGCGGCTACGGCGTCAAGTTCCGCGGCGCGTTCCGCCGCAACGACTGGATGCAGGTTTGGACCGCGGCCTGGGCGTTCGACATGATCCCGCGCCTCGCGTGGTGCGACGAGGGCTTCGGCCATCTGGGCGTCAACGGTGTGCCGCAGGCGTACGGTGCCGGCCCGCTGACCCAGGGCTCGGTCGCGACGTTCGGCCTGGACAAGGCCGCGCCGAGTGCGCCCGGCGTCCTGATCCTCGGCTTCGCGCAGGCCTGCCGGTCGTTCGTCGGCGTCGGCGAGATCTGCGTCGATCTCACGCTGTTCCCGATCACGGTCGCCTTCGCGACGGATGCCAACGGCGCATTCTCGTACTCGTTCCCGTGGGGTGCCGTTCCGGCCGGGTCGTCGTTCTACGTGCAGTACCTGGTTTCGGACAGCCGCGCGACGCCATACCCGTTCTCGGTGTCGAACGTCCTGCGTGGCACCACGCAATGATCGCGTGTGGCGAGCGAGAGCCGCTCGATCGACACACGTCCCGCGCCCCCTCCGCCACCCGTCCTTCCCTGCCATCGTGCCACCCACGTGTCCGCGCGAGGATCGGATGACATCGTCCTTCCTATCGACGCTGCTGTTCGCGATGGTCGGCATGCTCCTCGACGCCCCGATCGCGAGCGCGAAGCTCTCCGCTGCGCCCGCGCCGCGAGCCAGTCTGGCAGCGGCGGTGGAATCGGTGTCCGCGTGGGGCGTGCAGGACGGCGTCGAGGCTCGCGAGCGTGCGCTCGCGATGCTCACCGATTCACCTCTCGAGCCCCACCAACAGGAGCTGCTGGCGCTCGCGTTCAGCGCGGCTTCGGCAATGCCGCTGGACCCCCACGTCAAGAACCGATCGCGCGCGCAGGACACCGTGGTGTCGGCCTGTCTGCGCCTCGGCCAGGCGCGGCAGGCGTTCGGCTACGCGGGGCAGATCGTCAACTGGCGGCGCGGGACGTGTCTGGTCGGCGTGGCGGAGCACTGCGCCGTGATCGGCGAGACGAGCGCTGCCGAGTACTTCCTGGGGCAGGCCGCCGACGTCGCCACCGGGCTGAAGCGCGATCCACTCGAGCTCGAGTGGCGCTGGCAGCGCATCGAGGCCGGCATCGCCGAAGTCCGTGCGAAGCTCGCTGCCGGCGTGGACGTGGGTGACCCCGAGGCGCGCTTCGCGGCGCGTGTCGAGGCGCTGAGCGCGGGGCTCGGTAGCGGGGACTTCGACCTGATCCGGGCGACGATGGCTCTGTGCGCGACCCTGTACGACCGGGAGTACGGCAATGCCGAACGCCGGCTGGCGCTCGAGCGACTCGTCGACGGCACCATCGCCGATGGCAAGCTACCGGCTGCACTGCGAATCGGGCTGCAGCTGGATGTCGGCGACGTCGCGCGGCGCCACGGTGACCGCGCGCGCGGTCTGTCGCTCGTCGAGCGTGCAGCAGAGATGCTCGAATCGTCGGCCTGGCTCCCCGCGGATCGGATCCCCCTGGCGGCGCGGATCGCCGCATTGCGGGGGCGGCTCGGTCGTGCAGAGCAGGCGCGCAGCGACCTCGAATCGGCGCTCGCCATGTTCGACGACTCCCGCGACGAGATCCTCAGCGTGGATCTGGCCAAGGTGCTGCGATCGGTCGCGGAGGCCTGCTGCGACATCGCGGATCGCGAGCGCGCCGCGGAGACCTACCGCCGGGTCGTCGAGGTCGCGTCCGAGAACCCGAACGCACGCGTGCGGGCCATCGACCTGTCCGAGACCTGCCTGTCGATGGCGGAGCGCGGGTTCGCACCCGACGAGAGACTTCGGGCGCGCCTGCTGGAGATCCGCGAGGGACTCCGTGCTCCATGGTGACGCCGAACAAGTTGCTCTGGATCGCGGTCGGGCTCGGACTGGGCGCCGCCGTGTCCGCGCAGCAGCAGGTCGGCACGATTCGCGGGGTCGTGTTCGACGCCGACTTCGATCTGCCGTTGCCGGGTGCGACGGTCACCGTCGACGAGACCGGGGCACAGACCACCAGCACCGACCAGGGTGACTTCGTCCTGCGTGACCTGCGGCCGGGTAGCTACACGCTCACGTTCAGCAAGGACGGCTACATGCGTCGAGTGCGCAGCGTGGAGGTCCTGCCGAACGAGCTCGCCGTGGTCGACGTCGCGCTCCCCGGTGACTTCACCGAGATGGAGGAATTCGTCGTCGAAGACGCTCTTCAGCTTGGTGCCGGCTCCGAAGCCGCATTGCTGCAGATGCGCTTCGACAGCCCTGCGTTGATGGACTCGATCAGCTCCGAGCTGATGAGCAGGGCAGGGGCTAGCGACGCGGCGGCGGCGCTGCCGCTGATCGCCGGAGCGACCGTCAAGGACGGCAAGTCGGCCGTGATCCGCGGTCTGCCGGACCGCTACGTGAGCTCGCAGCTCAACGGCGTCCGGCTGCCCAGCGCCGACGAGGACAAGCGTGCGGTGGAGCTCGACCAGTTCCCGGCGCCAGTCATCGAGAGCATCCAGGTCAGCAAGACGTTCACGCCCGACCAGCAGGGCGACGCGTCCGGCGGTGCGGTCGACGTCCGCCTGCGCGGGGTGCCGAGGGAGCCGCTGTTCTTCCGGGTCAGCAGCCAGATCGGCTACAACTCGCAGGCGTACGGGCGTAGCGACTTCCTGACCTACGCGGGCGGCGGCGTCAGCCAGTGGGGGCGGGACGACGGGCGGCGCGCTCCGCAGCTCGAGAGCCTCGGCTCCAGCTGGGGTGGGGCGGTCGGTGTCAGCGAGACGGATGCCCCGATCGACTACAAGTGGTCGGCGGCCGGAGGGGGTCGCTACGAGTTCGACAACGGTGTCGCGATCGGCGGGCTCGCCTCGCTGTTCTACGAGCGGGACAGCTCGTTCTTCGACGACGGCTTCGACGACTCCTATTGGGTCGAGAACCCTGGCGATCCGATGACCCCGCGCCAGTTCCAGGGCGCGGCGTCGGGCGGGGACTTCAAGACGCAGCTCTTCGACGTCACCCGGGCGGAGCAGTCGGTCCAATGGGGCACGCTGTTCGCCGGTGGTCTGGAGAGCGAGCACCACAAGGTCGACGTCGTCTACCTCTACACCCGCACGGCAGAGGACAAGGCCACGCTCGCCGAGGACACCCGCGGCAAGGCCTACTACTTTCCCGGCTACGACCCGAACAACATCACGACGCCGGGCCACGCCGAACCCGATGCGGCCCCGTACCTCCGACTCGAGACCCTGGAGTACACCGAGCGCACGACCACGTCGCTGCAGTTCAGCGGCCAGCACTCGTTCGACGTCGGGGACTTCGGCCCGTTCCGGAATCCTGAGCTGCACTGGCTCTACGCGCTGAGCTCGGCGTCCGCGTCACAGCCGGACAAGCGGCAGTTCGGCTCGTTGTGGCTCCCCGCGCGCGAGGTGCCCGGCCTGCGCATCGAGCCGAATCACCGCGGCTTCAAGCCGGGAGCCAACTTCACGCTCGGGAACCTGCAGCGTCTGTTCCGGGAGATCGAGGAGGAGAGTGATCAGTACTCCGCCAGCCTGCGCCTGCCGTTCGAGCAGTGGACCGACGACGAGGGCTACCTGAAGCTCGGGCTGTTCCGCGACAAGGTCGACCGGACGTTCGACCAGGACTCCTACAGCAACTTCGGCGACAACTCGTTCTTCGAGGGGCCGTTCGACCGCTTCTGGAGCTCGGTGTTCCCCCTCGAGAACCACCCGATCAGCGAGTCGACCCAGGATGTCGACTACGACGGCCGGCAGGAGATCAGCGCGTTCTACCTGATGCTCGACATGCCGGTGGCGTCCTGGTTCGAGGTGATCGGCGGCGTGCGCCTCGAGTCGACGCAGCTCGCGGTGATCAACTTCCCGGAGCCGGATGCGACCTGGTTCCCGCCCGGCAGCCTCGCGCCGACCATCCTCAATCCCGGCGACGCCGATGTCGACTTCAGCCGCGACGACGTGCTGCCATCGGTCGGCATCGTCGTGCGACCACTCGAGCAGGTCACGCTCCGTGCCTCGTACAACGAGACGGTGGCGAGGCAGACCTTCAAGGAGGTCACGCCGATCATCCAGCAGGAGTTCCTCGGCGGGCCGATCTTCATCGGCAATCCCGAGCTCGACATGAGCTCGGTGCGCAACTACGACCTGCGCCTCGACTGGGTGCCGTACGAGGGCGGCCTCGTGTCCGTGTCGTGGTTCCGCAAGGACCTGAAGGACCCGATCGAATACGTCCAGCGGCTCGTGTCGTTCGACTTCACCACGGCGGTCAACTACCCGGACGGCGTGTTGAGCGGCTACGAGCTCGAGGTCAGGCAGGACCTCGGACGCCTGACCGAGTCGCTGGCGGGATTCGGCATGGGCGTCAACACGACGCTGATCGACTCCGAGGTCACACTCGACCCGGTCGAAGCCGCGGGCTTCCGGCTGCCAGAGATCCAGGCGCCGATGGAGACGCGCGACATGACCAATGCGCCCGACTACCTGTTCAACGCGTTCGTCACCTACGACGCGCCGGTCATCGGCACGCAGCTCGGAGTCTTCTACACGCTGCAGGGCGACACGTTGTTGGCCGGTGCCGCGCAGGCCGAGGGCAACTTCATCCCGAACCTCTATGCGGCGGCCTACGACACGCTCAACGTCAGCGTCACGCAGCCGCTCGGGCAGTGGGTGAACGTCCGGTTCCAGGCCAGGAACGTCACCAACCCACGGATCACGACCCTCTATCGCTCCGAGTACATCGACGGCGACGTCCACCGGACCTCGTTCCGGCGCGGCATCGACTACTCGATCACGCTCGGTGGCGAGTTCCGTTTCTGATGCTGTCTCCGATGCCTCGGGGGCTCGCTCGCGCGAAACCATGCCGGCCGACTCCCGAATCCTCGAATCCACCGACCGAGTCCTGTCGCTCGTCGAAGCGCGGTCCCGCGCCACCCCGGACCGAAGTCATGGGGACCGAAGTCATGGAACGACCAAACGCAGATCGCTCGCTGTGCCGTCCGGCCGCGAAGCCGGACCGCCGCCGCCGTCTCCGCAGGTTGCTCGCGTCCGCCGCGGGCCTGCTCTTGATTGGACCGAGCGCCCTGCTGCTGGCGGCGTTCGTCGTCCAGGATCCGGACCAGGGGCCCGGCGGTGAGCTGCGGGCGTTGCTCGACAAGTGGGTCGAGACGCAGCGCATCATCTCGCAGGAGAAGCGCGACTGGGCGCTCGGCAAGGAGCTGATGCGGACACGTATCGACGCCGTGCAGCGAGAGATCGCGACGCTGCGGGAGCGCATCGCCGCCGACGAGGCCGAGATCGCGAAGATCGATGCCGCGGAGGCGGAGCTGTTCACGGAGAACGCACGCCTACAGGAGGCGTCGGCGGCGATGGTCGACGTCGTAGGGCAGCTCGAGGCGCGCACGCAGAGGCTGCTGGCGCGCCTGCCGGAGCCGATCGTCGACAAGGTGCGCACGTTCAGCCAGCGGCTGCCGGCGGATCCCGCCAACACGGACGTCCGCTGCGGGGAGCGCTTCGCGGCGGTCGTCGCGATCCTCAACGAGATCGACAAGTTCGACCAGACCGTCACGCTGCTGCCGGAGCAGCACGAGCTCAGCGACGGCCGCACGGTGGAGGCGGCGACCATCTACGTGGGGCTCGGGCAGGCGTACTTCGCCACCGCCGATGGCCGCTTCGGCGGGATCGGCTCGGCCGGGACGGAAGGCTACGTCTGGCAGTCCGCCGACGAAGCGGCGAAGGACATCTCACGCGCGATCGGGATCCTGGAGAACCGGGAGCCCGCGGCGTTCGTGCGGCTGCCGGTGCGGATCAGGTGACGGGAGGAGCACGACGATGAATCGCACGACCCTGATCCTCCCGCTCGCCGTCCTGCTCGCCGTCGCACCGCTCGTGCGCGCGCAGGACGCCGCCCGTCCCACCGTCGAGACCGCGCGGCAGGAGCTGCAGCAGCGCCTCGAGCGGAGCCTCGCCGAGCTCAATGCGCTCCGCGATCGGATCGCTCCCGAGAAGATCGAACTCGGTGAGCAGCTGTCGGCGCTGGAGGCCGAGCTGTCGCAGGTGCGCCGCGACAGTCAGGAGCGGGCATCGAGGCTCGAGAGTCGACGCCTCGAGCTCGGCCGATCGAAGGCCGAGATCCAGGCGCTCCGGGATCAGGCCACCAGCCTGGGCGGCCTCCTCGGCGAGTACCTGCGCAACTTCGACTCGCGCCTGCACGTGGCGGAGCAGGCGCAGTTCGAAGCGATCATCCAGCGCGCGCGCCTCGCCGGCGAGGACCCGAATCTCACCGCGAAGCAGGTCTTCGAGGCGCAGGCGGCGATCCTGACGGCGGCGCTCGACCGCCTCGAGGACGCGCTCGACGGCAGGCTGTTCCGCGGCACGGCGGTCGGCGCGAACGAGCTGGTCAGCGAGGGAGTGTTCGCGATGGTCGGGCCGGCCGTCGTGTTCCGTTCGCAGGACGGCCGCGATGTCGGCACGGCCGATCGGCGGCTGAACTCGCTCGCCCCGAACATCACGCCGTTCGTCGACCCCGAAGATGCCGCTGTCACCGCACGCTTGATCGAATCCAGGGCCGGCCTGCTGCCGTTCGACCCGACGCTCGGCAACGCGCACAAGGTCGAGGCCACGCAGGAGACCGCCTGGGAGCACGTCGAGAAGGGCGGGCCGGTGATGATCCCGATCTTCGCGCTGGCGGCTGCGGCGCTGCTGATCGCGATCATCAAGTGGCTCGGCATGGCGATGATCGGCGGCTCGTCGAAGCGCCAGGTCAATGCGCTCCTCGATGCCGTCGCCCAGGGCGACGAGGAGGCCTCGCTCCGCCGTGCGCGCAACATGAAGGGCCCGGTCGGCCGCATGCTGGCGACCGGCGTCGAGCACATCCGTGAGCCGCGCGAGCTGATCGAGGAGGTGATGTACGAGACGGTGCTGACGACCCGCCTGGGCCTACAGCGAATGCTGCCGTTCATCGCGATCTCCGCCGCCGCGGCGCCGCTGCTCGGCCTGCTCGGCACGGTGACGGGCATCATCGACACGTTCAAGATGATCACGGTGTTCGGCACCGGCGACCCGTCGACGCTGTCCGGCGGCATTTCGGAAGCGTTGATCACGACCAAGTTCGGATTGATCGTCGCGATCCCGTCGTTGCTGCTCCACGCGTACCTGTCCCGCAAGGCGCGCGGGATCGTCGGCGAGATGGAGAAGGCGGCGGTCGCGTTCCTCAACCAGGTCAGCAAGACGCCGTTCCGGCGCAAGCGCGCGGCCGCGGCGATCGCGGCGGTCGAGCCCGTCGAGATCCGGTCCGCTGCACCCGACCCCGAGCTGGTGCGGAAGCACGTCTCGGCGATCCTGGGCGAGATGCTCGATCCGCTGGTCCGTGCCGGTGCGCAGCTTCCGAACGGCAACGGCGGCGCGTCGTCGTGAGCTGATCGGCGGCTCGCATCCTGAGCACCCGGCAACCGAGGCCCGACATGCTCGACTTCGACTGGCTCGTGAACAGCGCGAAGCGGATCCTCAGCGAGGCGCTGGCGATCTGGAATTCGGGCGGCTGGGCCATGTGGCCCCTGCTCGGTATCGCCGTCGTGATGTTCGGGATGGGCATGCACATCCTCCTGGAGCTGCGGGCCAAGGGCTTCGGGCGGCTGCCGGAGGACGTCTGGCGTCGCTGGATCCACCGGCCCGGCGAGCGCCGCGGTCCGATCGGCGAGATCCTCGACTTCGTGACCGGTGGCGTGTCGCTCGAGCAGACCACCACCTTCTTCGAGGAGCTTCGCACGACGGAGAGCGTGCCGTTCGAGCGCGACCTGCGGGTGATGAAGGTATGTGTCGGTGCGGCACCGCTGGTCGGTCTGCTCGGGACGGTGACCGGCATGCTCGCGACGTTCGACGCGCTCGCCGCCGGTGCCGGGGGCGACCAGACGATGACGATGATCGCGGCTGGCATCTCCGAGGCGCTGGTGACCACCGAGACCGGTCTGGTCATCGCGCTCCCCGGCCTGTTCTTCCAGTACCAGCTCGTGCGCGGCTACCAGCGCTACAAGGCGTTCCTTGCACATCTGGAGACGGTGTGCGTCCAGACCCTGCATCGCGACCAGAAGCGCGAGCAGGAGCGCAATGCGCAGCGGCTGGCGCTACAGCACATCGCGCTCAGCATCCATCGCCAGATGGTCGGCTCGGAGGTCGACCCCTGAGCCGATGGGCTCCACGCAGATCCCGGACGATCGAAGCCATGAGCAGATTCAGCAGTTCGAGTGGAGACGACGGCGACGAGCCGGGGATCGACATGTCCCCGCTGATCGACTGCGTCTTCATCCTCCTGATCTTCTTCATCGTCACGACGGTGTTCGTCGAGGAGACCGGTATCGAGGTCGACAAGCCACAGGCGGCGTCGGCCAGCCGCCTCGAGAAGACCAGCATCCTGATCGCGCTCACGGCGAACGGCGACGTCGTCTACGGCGGCCGGAACATCGGCGTCGGCGGCGTGCAGCCGTTGGTCCGCCGCACGCTACAGAAGGGTGACGACGTGCCGGTCATCATCCAGGCGGACCAGAGCGCACCGTCCGGCAAGCTCGTGCGATTGATCGACGAGGCGAAGCTCGGCGGCGCGTCGAAGGTCAGCGTCGCAACCCGCGCTTCGTAGGGCGAGCGATGTCGACCCGCATGGACGAACCCGGCCGACACCGAGTGGCAGGAGGACCGACGTGAGACGGACGAGGACGAAGTCGCTCGGCGGAATCGTGGCCCACGCCCTGACCACGGTCGGGGGGGCCGTCGGCCTGACCGGCACCTGCTTCCTGGTGCTGCCGTTGATCCAGGCGATGAGCGAGCGGCAGAAGGCGGACATGATCCTGCGCGACGCGGACGTCACGCAGCTCCCACCGCCACCGCCGCCGCCGGTCGAGGAGCCCGAGGAGGAGCCCGAGCCGGAGCCACCGAAGCCGCAGCTCGAGGAGGACATCCCGTTGGACCTGTCGCAGCTCGAGCTGGTTCTCAATGCCGGTATGAGTGGCGGCGGCTTCGGCGACCTGGTGGCGGGCTTCGGCGCGCTGGTCGGTCAGGGCAGCGCCCAGAGTGCCCTGCCGTCCCTGGACGATCTCGATCAGCGACCGCGGGCCGTCTACCAGCCGAGCCCGGTGCCGAGCGCCGACGTCCGCGCGAAGGCGCCGGGCACCGTCCACGTCGTGTTCGTCGTGGACGAGGAGGGCCGGGTGCGCGATCCGGCCGTGCAGAAGTCCACCGACCCGGTGTTCGAGCGTCCCGCGCTCGCGGCGGTCCGGCGCTGGAAGTTCGAACCCGGCAGGCGCCGGGGCGAGCCCGTCGCATTCCGCATGCGCGTGCCGATCACGTTCCCCCGGCAATGAACCACGAGGCGGCATGAACCACGACGTACGAGGATCGCACACCATGACGCCCAAGGTCGTTGCAGGAGTCCTGCTCGCCGCGCTCGCGTCCTGCGCCATTCAGTCCGACACGCCAGGCGCCGGACCGTACCGCGCGCGGTCGGCCCGCCCCGGCGATGGCGGCGCCCGCGCCGTTCCTGTGGCGGCGGCCGCGGACGAGCGCGGTACGGTCGCCGAGGCCGCGACGCCGCAGGCTCGCGAGCCGGCCGCGGCAAACGCGTCGGCTGGCGATCGCGTCGCGCCATCGTCGAAGCAGGAGCCGTCCGCGAGCGTCGGACCTGGGCTCAGTGCGGCCGAGCTGGCGATCTTCCGTGACCCGGCCTTCCGCCGGCGCTTCGCCGAGAGCTACCTCGCCGAGACGGACATCGAGCCGCGCATCGACGACGGCGAGCGCAACGTGATGCTCGAGCTCGCCGACCTGATCACCGGCGAGCGGCTCGACGAGGCGCTCCGACTGTGCGAGTCGAACCGGGGCGTCACCGCGAGCGCGGTGTTCGACTTCACGGCGGGCAATCTGCAATTCCAGCAGGATCGCTTCGACGAGGCTGCTGCCGCCTATCGAGCCGCGGTCGAGAAGTTCCCCAAGTTCCGCAGGGCCTGGGCGATGCTCGGGCAGTGCCACTATCGACGCGGCGAGTTCCGGCCCGCCGTCGAGGCACTGACGCGGGTCATCGAGCTCGGAGGTGCGGACCCGGTGACCTACGGACTGCTCGGCGTGTCGCACTCCCGCCTCGAGCACTTCGTCGCGGCCGAGACGGCATTCCGGACGGCGATGATGCTCGCGCCCGACACGATCAACTGGGAGCTCGGCCTCGCGGACAGCTTCTACCGCCAGCAGCGGTTCGCGGATGCGGTCGCCCTGTTCCAGGGTCTGATCGACCGCCACCCCGATCGCGCGGAGCTGTGGCTGGCGCAGGGCGAAGCCTACGCGCGTCTCGGCCAGCCGATGGCGGCCGCCGCCAACTTCGAGATGGTCGACCAGCTCGGCGGTGCGAACTTCGATTGTCTGGCGAACCTCGGCGACATCTACGCCACCGAGCAGCTCCACGAGCTCGCGGTCGGTGCCTACGAGCGGGCGCTCGAGCGGGATCCGCAGGCAGCGCCGGACCGCGCGATCCGCGCGGCGGACTTCCTCGGGCGCAACGGCGCACTGGACGGCTCCGCCGCGCTGATCGGCGCGATCGAGCGGATCCACGCCGACGACCTGAGCGAGGTCCAGACCAAGGCCCTGCTGCGGCTGCGCGCGCGGCTGGCACTCGCGACCGGTGCCGGTGACGAGGAGGCGCGCGTCCTCGAGGAGCTGGTGCGTCTCGATCCGCTGGACGGCGACGCGCTCATCAAGCTCGGCCTGCACGCCCGGCGCACGGGTGAGCTGGAGAAGGCGATCTTCTACTTCGAGCGCGCCGAGAGCATCGAGGCCTTCGCGGCGGACGCGAAGGTCCGCCACGCGCAGGCGCTCGTCGATGCCGGGCGCATCGCGGAGGCGGTGAAGCTCGTTCGCGAGGCGCAGAAGATCAAGCCGCGCGACAACGTGCAGCAGTTCCTCGAGCAGATCGAGCGGCTCGCGCCGTCGCGCTGATCCGCAATGCCGACCCGCGTCGCGATGCTCCGACCCGAAGGCCCTGCCGAGCCGTTCGCACCCATGACCCGCCCCGCCCCTCGCGCGCTCCGCCCGGTGCTGGTCGCCGGAGCGCTCGCGCTCCTCGCCGGTGCGTGCACCGATTCGAGCTACCGACGCGACCGCATCCTGACCGATGCGGAGGACGTCGTCGGCTGCCTGAAGCTGCTCGACGGTCAGCCGACGACGATCGGCAGCTTCCGCATCCAGATCCTCGACGGCGAGTTCGAGTCGTTCCTCGAAGAGGGCTCGATCTCGGCGACGTTCACCAGCGAGATCGTCCGGCAGGGCGGCAACTCGGGCCCGCGCCACGGACCGCGCAGCCCGATCACGCTGTCGCTCGACTCCGGATCGCCGTTGGAGCTCGGCTCCAACGAGATCGACATCGTGCTGCAGGACACCGACTTCGAGCAGGTGCGCGTCTCGTTCCTCGCCGAGGTGGTCGGCCGGCGCATCTCCGACCGCTCGCTCGCGGTGTTCGGCATCGACCGCGAGTTCGTCGTCACCAACACCTGCGTGCCGGTGTTCCGCCGCGTGACACCGCCGCAGCGCATCGTCGAGACGATCACCGGGGTCGAGATCGACGACTTCGGGCGCTTCTACGCGGCGACGCCGACCGGCGTCCCGACCCTGAACGCCAACCCGCTGATCGATCCGCAGGTGCCGACGGTCGGCTACACGGAGACCTTCGAGGTCGGCTCGGTAGTCGTCGATCTGGACCAGCAGCAGCTGGACGACGCGTTCCTCGGGCCGAACGCGGTGTTCCCGGTGGGGCAGGGCACCGAGGCGCGCACGTTCGAGGCACTGACCTCGTCGCCGATGATGCCGGGCCGCTACCTGATCTCGTGGCAATGTGTCGAGGTCGACGTGCCACTCGAGAACCAGGACTGGTACCTGCAGTACGCCCTCGTGCTCGATCGCGATGGCGACACCGGCAACAACTACCAGGGCACGACGCCGTTCGAGAACGACCCGTTCAACGGTACGGACACCTGGCTGATCCTCCAGTACGACCGCTTCAGCGGCTGGCTGCTGAGCTCCGCCGACGCCCGCTCGTTCCCGCCGAACCTGCTGACGACCGCCTGCCGTGCGATCCTGCAGGGGCAGGTCCTGCTGTGGGTCGTGCCGATCGAGGACTTCGGCGGCCCGCCGGCAGCCGACCTGCGCCACACGTGCTTCGCGCACGCCGGGGACTTCGGCCAGATCGGGCCGTGGTCGGCGGACGCGACGCCGCGCATCGACGAGCCTCTGCTCCGCATCGCGCTCGAGCCGAGCTTCTGATCCCCGCGGCGCGTGGATCGCCCGCGTCTCGGCGGGCCGGACCCGCGGTGACCGCTTGCAAGCGACCGGGGCGGCGCGGAAAAGGGTGGGCGCATGGTCCGCATCCAGGGTCTCGACGAATACGACCGCCTCGACGCGCTGATGCGCCGCCTGGCCGGGGAGCACGGCCTGCGCCTCGATGTCACCGGCTGGACGCGCAAGACCTACGACGTCTACCTGCCGACCGTGCACGGGAAGGTCGGCCCGCTGATCGCCCGCGTCGAGAGCTTCGCGACCACGAACGGCGAGGTCGTCGTGTTCGACGACCGGGCGATGGAGTTCGCCGCGGCGGTCGGCGCCGGGCTCGAGGCCGAGTTCGGGATCGCCGAGGCGGTCGTCGTCCGGCGGCCGCGGCCGGTCTGACGCCGACGACGGTGCGACGCGGCGACCGGTCCGAAGCGCCGGCGGCCGCCGGCGTCGCGGCCGGCGGAACCCGGTTGCGGGGTGGCCGCCGCGCGCGCCGCGGGCATACTGCGCGGTCCGACCCGCAGCCGACCCCGCAGATGGCCGAGCCCAAGCAGACCTACCGTCCCGCCGAGATCGAACCGCGCTGGCAGCGGTTCTGGGAGGAGCGCGACGTGTTCCGGACCCCGAACCCCGGCGAGCCGGGCTTCGACGCGACGAAGCCCAAGTTCTACGCGCTCGACATGTTCCCGTATCCGTCGGGCGCGGGTCTGCACGTCGGGCACCCGGAGGGCTACACGGCCACCGACATCGTCAGCCGCTACAAGCGGATGACCGGCCACAACGTGCTGCACCCGATGGGCTACGACGCGTTCGGGCTCCCCGCGGAGCAGTACGCGATCCAGCACGGCCGGCACCCGCGCGACACGACCTACGAGAACATCGAGAACTTCCGCCGGCAGCTCAAGATGCTCGGCTTCAGCTACGACTGGAGCCGCGAGATCGCGACCAGCGATCCGAGCTACTTCAGGTGGACGCAGTGGATCTTCCGCAAGCTGCACCAGCAGGGGCTCGCCTACCTGTCGGACGCGCCGGTCTGGTGGTGCGAGGCGCTCGGCACCGTGCTGTCGAACGACGAGGTGGTGAACGGCCGCAGTGAGCGCGGCGACCATCCCTGCGAGCGCCGGCCGCTCCAGCAGTGGATGCTGAAGATCACCGCCTACGCCGAGCGCCTGCTGACCGGTCTCGACGGGCTCGAGTGGAGCGAGTCGCTGAAGGTCCAGCAGCGCGAGTGGATCGGCCGCAGCGAGGGCGCGGAGATCGAGTTCGACGTCGCCGGCCACGGCGACGCGCGCATCCGCGTGTTCACGACGCGCCCCGACACGCTGTTCGGCGCGTCCTTCATGGTGCTCGCTCCCGAGCATGCGCTGGTCGCGCGGATCACGACGGCGGCGCAGCGCGAGGCGGTCGACGCCTACGTGCGGCAGGCCGCCTCCAAGAGCGAGCTCGAGCGCACCGACCTCGCCAAGGACAAGTCCGGTGTGTTCACCGGTGCGTTCGCGCTGAATCCGCTGTTCGCGCCGGACGACCCGCGCGCCCGCCTGCCGGTGTGGGTCGCGGACTACGTGCTCGCGAGCTACGGCACCGGTGCGATCATGGCGGTGCCGGCCGGCGACGAGCGCGACTTCGAGTTCGCGACGAAGTTCGGCCTTCCGGTGCCGCCGATCTTCGCGCCGGAGACCGGTGATCCCGAGCTCGACGGGAAGATCCGCGCTGGTGCGGCGTGCTTCGTCGGCGAAGCCCGCTACGTGAACTCGTCCAACGACGCCGGGCTCGACCTCGGTCCGCTCGGCAAGGCCGACGCGATCCGCGCGGTCACCGACTGGCTGCGCGAGCGCGGCCGTGGCGAGGCGCGCGTGCAGTTCCGCATGCGCGATTGGCTGTTCTCGCGGCAGCGCTACTGGGGCGAGCCGTTCCCGGTGCTGCACACCGAGGACGGCGTCGAGCTGCTGCCGGAGTCGGCGCTGCCGCTCGAGCTGCCCGAGATGGAGGACTTCACGCCGCACGGCACGCCGGAGTCGCCGCTCATGCGTGCGACCGACTGGGTCTCGACGACCGACTCGCGCGGCCGGCCGGCCCGCCGTGAGATCAACACCATGCCGGGTGCGGCGGGCTCGTCGTGGTACTTCCTGCGCTTCTGCGACCCGCACAACCACGCCGAGTTCTGCAGCAAGGCAGCGAGCGACTACTGGATGCCGGTCGACCTCTACGTCGGCGGGACCGAGCACGCGGTCGGGCATCTGCTGTACTCGCGATTCTGGAACAAGGTGCTGCACGACGACGGCCTCGTGCATTGCGACGAGCCGTTCCGCAAGCTGTTCAACCAGGGCATGATCCTCAGCTTCGCCTACGAGGACGAGCGCGGCGCGGTGGTCCCGACGGCGCAGGTCGAGGACCACGGCGACGGCACCTGGAAGCACCGGGAGACCGGCGCGTCGCTGAAGCAGATCGTCACCAAGATGTCGAAGCGCTACGGCAACGTCGTCAATCCGGACGACGTCGTGCGCGACTACGGTGCGGACACGCTGCGGCTCTACGAGATGTACATGGGGCCGCTCGCCGACCCGAAGCCGTGGAACCCGAAGGACGTGCCGGGCGTGCACCGGTTCCTCGGCCGCGCGTGGCGGCTGTGCGTGCCGGAGGAGTCCGCTGCCGGGTCGATCCACGCGTGGCTCCGCGAGCCTCGCGAGCCCGACGCCGAGCTCGAGAAGGCGCTGCACCGCTGCATCGACAAGGTGACCGGCGACATCGAACGGCTCGCGTTCAACACGGCGATCAGCGCGATGATGGTGTTCGTCAACGAGGCCACCAAGCGCGCCGACCGGGTCACGCGCGACCAGATGCTGCGGTTCGCGCAGATCCTGTCGCCGTTCGCGCCGCACATCGCCGAGGAGCTGTGGGCCCGGCTCGGCGGCGAGGGTCTGCTCGCCTACAGCGCGTGGCCCGCGGTCGACCCGGCGCTGCTCGTCGACGAGACGGTCGAGCTCGCCGTCCAGGTGTCGGGCAAGGTGCGCGGCCAGGTGCGGGTGGCCAAGGACGCGTCGAACGACGTCGTGCTGGCGGCCGCGCGCGAGGTCGCCGCGAAGTGGCTCGAAGGCAGGACGGTCGTCAAGGAGGTCGTCGTACCGGGGCGGATCGTCAACTTCGTCGCGAAGTGACGCGCGCGTGGTCGCCGCGGCTGCCAGTCGTCCCGGCAGTCAGTCGTCCCGGCAGTCAGTCGTCCCGGCAGTCAGTCGTCCTCGGGCGACGTCGACTCGTCGCGGATCTCGGCGAGCAGCCCGCGGAAGTGGGCCGGCATCATGCCGAGGCCCTGCGCGATCTCGGCGACGGTCCGCATCTCGGTCTCGTCGACCTCGCCGTCGGCCGCCGCCACCGCGAGCACCGCGCGGATCACCAGCTCCTGGCCCTGCGCGTTCAGCATCGGCGCGATCGCCTCGAGGTGCTGCTGCATCGTCCGCTTGTCGGAGCGCAGCTCCTCGGCCTCGGTCAGCAGGTCGTCCGGCGCGACGTGGCGGCTGGTGATCTGCTCGAACACCCGGACGATCGTCGCGATCTCCTTCGCGCCGACCCGGCCGTCGGCGAGCATCGTCAGCAGCATCACGCGCCGCAGCGACGACTCGAACTCGCCTTGCACCGCCGCGCGCGCCTTCTCGGGGTCGTGCTCGAGCACGTCGGTGTGGAAGCGACTCTTGCAGTGCTGGCACTCGACGAACTCGCCCGCGACCTTCAGCGGGATCAGCGGGATGAAGTAGAGCGTGAAGAAGCTGCGCACGCGCTTGCGCGCGTACGGCCGCTTCTGGCCACACTCCGGGCAGAAGAACTCGCCCCGCTCCCTCGTGGAAGTGACGCCTCGGGTTCCGAAGATGATCATCCGGCTCCTGGGCGACGCCACGGCGGCCAGCCTCGGCCACCGCGGTGACGCTCGTCGTGCTCGTGTCCGTCGCGTTGCTCGGGTGCGGCTCGGCGCGCGGCCGGCTGGCCCGGCCCGCCAGAGTAGCCGCGCGCGCCGCGCCGCGTGAAGGGGGCCTGGCGTGGTGCCGCTGGCCGGCCCGCGAGCGCCCTCGCCGGCGCGCCGCTCGCTCACACGAACGGTGTCAGGCCCGGGCGCGCGATCTCGACGGGCGGCGCGTCGCCCCACGCGTAGGCAGCCGGACGGAGATCGAGCTGGCTGTTCAGCGCCTGCTCCCAGGTGAGGGTCTTCCCCGTGTAGGCGGACATCCGGCCCATGATCGCCATCAGCGTCGCCTTGCACATGTAGTCGCCGTTGTCGATGACCCGCCCGGCGCGGATCGCGGCGAACAGCGACTGGTGCTCGCGCCGGTACATCGAGTCCGCGCGGCCGCGCCAGCGCCACTCGTTCGGACCGGTGATGTAGTGCGACTGGATCGCCGCCACACCCTTCGTGCCGTAGACGAAGTCCGACACGTCGCGGTCGGCGCCCTCGATCTGGCGGCACGAGTGGAACAGCTTCACGCCGTTCGCCCACTCGAACACCGTGTTGAAGTGGTCGTAGACGTCGCCGAACTGCGGCTCGATGCGCCGGATGCGGCCGCCGCTCGCGGTGACCTTCGCGGGTGGCTCGTCCTTCATCGCCCACAGGATCTTGTCGAGGCTGTGGATCGACTGCTCGGCGATGTGGTCGCCGCTGAGCCACGTGTAGTAGAGCCAGTTGCGGAGCTGGCGCTCCATCGGCGACCAGTCGGGATCGTCGCCGCGGAACCACAGGGCGCCGGTGTTGTAGGTGCACTCGAGCGCGACCGGCTCGCCGACCGCGCCGTCGTGCAAGCGCGCCATCAGCTCCTGCTTCGGCTCGTCGTAGCGGTAGCACAGGCCGCTCACCAGATTGAGCTTCTTGGCCCGCGCCATCTCGCAGGTCTCCATCACCGACCGCACGCCGGTCGGGTCGGTCGCGATCGGCTTCTCGCAGAACACGTGCTTGCCGGCCTCGATCGCGGCGCGCAGGTGGAGGGGGCGGAAATGCGGGGTCGCCGCCAGCAGCACCACGTCGCAGGACTCGATCACCTTCTTGTAGGCGTCGAAGCCGGTGAACCGGTGGTCCTCGTCGACCGTGATGCGCGATGCGAACTCGCTGCGCGAGAGCGCGCGGTGCGCTTCGGCGAGGCGGTCGGGGAACACGTCGCCCATCGCGACGAGGCGCGTGCTCGGGTCGGCCGCGAGCGCGTCGTTCGCGGCGCCGGAGCCGCGACCGCCGCAGCCGATCAGGCCGATGCGCAGCTCGTCGTTGACGCCATGGTGGACGCCCGCGCCGCCGAGCGCGGGCATCGCGGCGAAGCCGGCGATGGCTGCCGAGGAGTTCCTGACGAAGTCGCGGCGGGTCGGGGCGGAAGAGCGGGTCTCGGTCATGGCGCTCGGCTCAGGGGCCTTCGGGCATGGATTCGGGGGCGACGGCGTCCCCGCAACGCCACTGGTCTACCAGGACCCGCCCCCCGCGTCGACGCTCGCGGTCGCTTCGGGGAAGCCGGGTGTCGCGGCCGTGTGGGTGGCACCGTCCGCATCGGCCCATACCAACAGCGCCGCCGCGCCGGGCACGCGCCCGACCAGGGCGAGGCCGCGCTCCGGGTCGAGCACGCAGAGGGCGGATGCGAGCGCGTCGGCGTCGGCCGGATCCGGCGCGATGACGGTCGCGCTGACGCGTGTCGTCACGCCGAGGCCGGTGGCCGGATCGACGATGTGTGCGTAGCGCACGCCACCGATCTCGATCGATTGGAAGGCATCGCCCGAGGTCGCGATGCCGCATTGGGCGAGCTCGATGGTGCGGCCCGGTGCGATCGTCGTCTCCTCGAGCGGGACGAGACCGACGATCCACCCGCGCCGGCCCGGCGGTGGCGCGCCGAGCGCCAGATCGCCCCCGGCGTCGACCAGCGCGCGGTCGACGCCGTGCGCCGCGAGTGCGGCGAGCGCCTCGCGTGCGGCGAAGCCCTTGGCGATCCCGCCGAGGTCGAGCTGCATGTCGGGCAGCGCGAGCCGCACGCGCGGTGACCCGGCGTCGGCCAGCAGCTCGACGTTGCGCCAGCCGATCCGCGCGCGCGCACCGGCGAGGCGCTCCGCCGTCGGCAGCTCGCGCTGGCGCACGGCGCGCCGCCACAGGCGCACGGCCGGCCCGATCGTCACGTCGAACGCCCCGTCGGTCAGCGCCGCGATCCGCTGCGCGCGCGCGAGCACGTCGAACAGCTCCGGCGCGACCGTCGCCGGTGCCGGGAACGCGCGCCGCGGCAGCTCGCTGAGGTCGCTGGTCGGCCGGTAGTCGGACAGCATCGCGTCGAGTGCTGCGATGCGCGCGAACGCGGCCGCTGCCGCGCGCTCGGCCTGCGTGCGGTCCGTCGCGAACGCGACGATGCGGACCGCGGTGCCCATGTGCGGCGCCTCGAACGCGAACCGCTCGAGGGCGGGCGGCGCGGTCGCGCAGCCTGGCAGCAGGACGGTGAGCAGCGCGGTGGCCGGGTGCGGACGCATCGCGGCAAGCAGACCACGCGAGCGCGGCGACCGCCAAGCCGGGCTCGCGGCTCGCGCCGGCCGGGCGCGTCCCTCATGCTGCCAGCATGGCCACGCCCGACCGCAGCCCCGAGCCCTCACCGCGCCGCGTCCTCGCCGTCGGCTGCCTCGCGCTCCTCGGCGCGGTCGGTGGGCTCACCGGCCTCGGCTACTGGCTGTGGACCGCGCTGCCGGCCGGCGCTGGCGCCTCCCGCCCGGTGAGCAGCGACGGTCCGGCGCCCGGGCGCGCCCAGGGCCTGACGCGCTTCGAGCGCACCGAGCTCGAGGGGCGGCTCGCCGAGGTCGAGCGCGAGCTCACGTTCGCGCGCGGGCAGGCCCGGCTCGCGCTCGATCCGACGGAGCGCGGAGCGTGGCAGGCGCGCGTCGCGGAGCTCGAGGAGGAACGTGCGACGCTGCGCGAGCGGCTCGGGCGCTGAGCGGCGACGCGGCCGCGGGCCGGCTCAGAACTCGACGCCGAAGCCCGCGCTGATGCCGAGGATGCCGTCCCCGAACAGGAACGCGGCACTCGCGGACATCGAGTCGAACGGCACCGTGTGGACGTCGCCGAGCTCGGCTTCGAGGCCGGCGCCGAGCTGGAACAGGTTCGCGAAGTCGAGGCGGTCGCCGGTGTCGCCCGGGAAGTGCGTCCAGCCCGTCCACCCGCGCCAGTCGATGCGCTGTCCGCCGATCGTCCAGCCGGTCGGGCCGACGACGTCGAGCCGCGTCGCGATCATCTGGGCGTCGTCGGACACGTCCTGCGTCGAGTCGCTCGACTGCACCGTCGCGGTCCACACCGACTCGACGCGCAGCACGGACTCGAGCCGGATCTCGTCGCGCGGCTCGGCGCCGCCGGCGAGCACATCGCGGCGGTCGAGCTGCACGGCCAGGCCGCCCGACACGATCGTCGACGACCAGTTGAACAGGATGTCGTCGAACAGGACGGCGGAGGCGCCGGCGCCGGGGCCGGAGTAGGTCGCGTCGTTGTGCAGCCACGCCGCGGCCACGCGCCCGAGCACCGCGACGTGCGTGCGCTCACCGAGCTGCAGCCGGGGACCGATGCCGAGCGAGCCGCTGAGCGCGTCCCAGCGTGTGTCGACGGCGGTCTCGACCCCGGGGAGCGCACCGCTGAACAGATCCGTCACGGCGGCGGACGCGCTCAGCCAGCCGAACTGACCCTCGATGCGCAGGTCGGTGCCGGCCAGCTCGACGTCGGTGTCCCAGGGCAGCACGAGGGTGTCGAGCTGCGTCCCGGTGTCGTCGTCCAGCCAGTAGCGCGCACCGGCCAGCGTCGCGGTCTGCGAGAAGTCGACCAGTGCGATGACGCTCTGCACGTAGCGCGTCTGGCGGACGGCCTGCCGGATCTCGTCGCGGATCTCCCCGAGCGACTGGGCCGCGAGCGTCGAGCACGCGCCGGCCACCAGCAGGATGCGCAGCGCGACGACTGCTGCTCCCGGCATGCTCCGCTCGTCCAAGACGGTAGCCACTCGGTGGATCGGATCGCGTCGGGCCCCGCGTCGTCCCGCTGCCATGCTCACTGTCCGCGTCCTGCGGCGGTCATCCGCACCGGGTAGGGAACGTCGTGCCCCTTCATGGCGTGCCACAGGATGCGATTGAACGTGTCCTCGTCGGCCCGGTCGACCTCGTCCAGGTCGAGCTCGAGCGATGCCAGGGCATCGCGGCGCGCCGGGCCGGCGAGGTCGTCGAGCGATGCATTGAGCTGGTCGAGCGGGACGCCGTTCGGCACCGCCGTGTACGGCGTCGGGTCGGCGACGTCGGTGAAGCAGTCGGCCATGGAGTGCGCCAGCAGATCCATCTGGTTCATCGGTGGCAAGCCGAGGATCAGCTCGATCGTCTTGACCATGTCCGGCTGCGCGTAGCGCGTCGAGATCACGGCGCCGCCGCGCCGCGTGTACGGGCTGATGACCATCGCGACCGTGCGGTGGCCGTCGACGTGGTCCCAGCCGGCCTGCGGGTCGTCCTGCACGACGAAGATGCACGTCGTCGGCCAGAACGAGCTGTGGCTCAGCGCCTCGACGACGCGGCCGAGCGCGAGGTCGTTGTCGGCGACCGCCGCTGCGGGGGTCGGCATCCCGGGACGCGTGCCGGCGGTGTGGTCGTTCGGCAGCAGCATCATCATCAGGTGCGGCAGCGTGCCGCGCCGCTCGAAGTCCGCGAGCTCGGCGATGAACTGGTCCGCGCGGTACACGTCGGACACGATGCTCGGGAAGCCGATGAAGGTCGGACAGAGGTTCTGCTGCACCGCGTCGATGTGCGACCAGGCGGTGATCGAGTACTTCCCGGTGCCGGCGACGTAGTCGTCCCAGATCTCCTTGAACGTGCCGCGCGGCTCGATCCGCGCCTGCACCATCTCGCCGTAGCAGCGGAACGTGCGCCCGTGGCGCAGCGCGTTGTCCCACAGGAAGCCGGACGACGCGTATGCGAGCGGGTCGTCGCCGGCGTACGGGTAGCTGCGCGAGAAGCCACCGAAGCACTTCTCGATGTAGTCGGTGACGAACGCCTCGCAGACCCACTGGTGGCCGTCGGCCGACAGCACGCCGCTGCAGTGGAAGTCGTCGAGCAGGACGAACTGATCGACGATGGCGTGGTGGTTGGGGGTGATCGCGCGCCCGAACACGCACAACGACGGATCTCCGTTGCCACGCGCGACGTCGCCGAGCACCTGGTCGTAGGTGCGGTTCTCCTTGACGAGGTACAGGACGTGCTCGAACACCGACGGCTCGCCGTGGCGCTCCGGCACCGGTCGTGGCCGCACCTCGGCGCGCGGCGGCAGCAGCCGCTGCTCGACCTCGTCGAGGTGGTTGGTCTCCACGACGACCGCGGTGCCCGCGGCGAGCGCCGCCGGCGACAGGTCGGTCAGGATCGTGACCGAGCCGAGGTGATCGTGGCTGTTGTGTCCCGCCCGGCCGGTGGGCCGATTCCACGAGCCGGTGCCCTTGACGTTCGCGACGTGCAGCCAGCCGCGCCGCGGGTCGAAGACGAGGCCGCCCGGATACCAGCCGACCGGCAGGTGGCCGAGCAGCGGTGCGTCCTCGAGCGGCGCGAGCACCGCGACTGCATTGTTCGTCCCGTTGGCGACGAACAGCCGGGTGCCGTCCGGCGACATTGCCAGCGCGTTCGGGCTGCTGCCGAACGGCAGCCGGTCGTCGGGGCGGACCGGCAGGGCGCGCAGCACGCGCCGCGCGGCGAGGTCGATCACCGACACCGTGTCGCTGTTCGCATTGGCGACGTAGAGCAGGCCCCGCACGGCGTCGACCGCGAGGTCGCTCGGATGCAGACCGACCTCGAGCTCGGCGAGCGGCTCCAGCGACCCTGCGGCGAGCAGCGTGACGGTGCCGCTGCTCGCGACGTTGGTGATGGGATCGACGCGCACGGCGCTGCCGGAGCTCGGATCGGTCGTATCGCCCGCCGCGGGTCGCGCGCCGCCCCAGTTCGACACACAGACGAGGTCGCGCCAGACGACCGCGTCGTACGGCGCGACGCCGACCGGGTGCTCGGCGACCAGCTTCCGGGCCGCGACGTCGACCACGCCGACCGCGTCGTTGCGGCTCAGCGCGACGAGCAGACGGCCGTCGTCGAGGCGCGCGAGGCCACCGGGCGCCGACGCGCCGCGGCCGCCGGGGCCCGGCAGCGCGAGCTTGTCCTCCCAGGTCCACACGTCGCCGTGGCGCACCGCCGACCACAGCGCGTCGCTCGCGCCGGTCACCCAGATGCGGCGGTCGTCGGGGTCAGCCAGGATGCCGTGGAAGCTCATGCCGCCCGCCGGCGCCGGCAGCGTCTGCAGGATCGTGCGGTCGGCGGTGCGCACCAGCACGAGATCCGTGCGGTTCTTGACGGCGAGCAGCTTGCCGCCGTCGAGCAGCGCGAGGTCCGTCGGTCGGCCGGGGAACTCGACTTGCTGGCCCGCGGGCCGCAGGCGCTGGTGGGTCGGAACCAGTGTGTCGGTCGACGCGGGGCCCTGCGCGGCCGCCGATGCTGCGAGCGCGAGCGTGATCGCGGTGGTCCGGAGTCGGGTCATGCTTCACCTCATGCTTCACCGGGCGGGTCGGGCCGCCATCGTAGGGCGGCCGCCCGGGAATGCTGCTGCGCGAAAGCGCGGGTCTCGCCACGATGCGCGCACCGGAGCCGCCGACCCCGTTGACTACCGCCGCCTCGCCGCCGCTCGCCCGCGCTCTCACGCTGATGGTGCTGTCGTCGGCGTCGTTCTCGGTGATGGGCGTCTGCATGAAGTTCCTGGGCGGGAGCTTCGGGGCCGCCGAGGTCGTGTTCTTCCGCTGCCTGATCAGCCTCGGGTTGACGCTCGCGGTGCTCGGGGCGCGGCGGCGGCTGGACGCCCGCTCGGTGTTCGGCCTGGGTCCGCGCAGCCGCGCGATCCTCGTGTTGCGCGGTCTCAGCGGCCTCGGTGCGCTCGGTCTCTACGTCACCGCGCTGCTGCGCATCCGTTACGCGGACGCCGCGGCGCTCCTCTACACGAGCCCGCTGTTCACGGCGGTGTTCGCGCACCTCGCGCTCGGCGAAGCGCTGCGCCGCCGCGCGGGCACAGCGCTGCTGCTCGGCTTCGCCGGCAGCGCGCTGGTGCTGCGGCCGCAGCTCGACGTCGACCCCGTCGGCGGACTCTGCGCGCTCGGCTCCGGCGTGCTGTCGGGAATCGCCTACACCAGCGTGCGCGCGGCGTCGCGCCACGAGCGCGTCGAGACGATCGTGTTGTGGTTCGCGGCGATCGGGACCGCGCTGCCGGTACCGGTGATGCTGCCGGTGTTCGTGTGGCCGGACGCCGCCGGCTGGGGCTACGTCGCCGGAATGGGCGTCGCCGCCCAGGTCGGGCAGATCCTGTTGACGCAGGCGCTCGCGGCGGCGCCCGCGGGCACCGTGTCGGTCGGTGCGTTCGCGACGATCGCGATGTCCGCGGTGTGGGGGGCCGTACTGTTCGCGGAGCCGCTGTCGCGGTGGACCGCAGCGGGCGCGTGCTGCATCGTCGCCGGCATCCTGCTGCTGGCGCTGCAACGCCGTCCGCGGCGCTGACCGCGGGTCGTCCGGCATGGACAGCCCGCGCGGTGCTCCATAGATTCGATCGCACCGCCCGGCCCCCTGCGGCGCCGGGCCTCTCGATCCCGAATCGTGTCTCGATCTCGAAACCAGGAGCCAGCCGTGCGTCCAGGAAGCTCGCTGCTCATCTGCTTGCTCGCGCTGTTCGGCGGTATCGCCACCGCGCAGCAGAAGAACCCGGGCCAGTACTCGATCCCGATCCCCGAGCGCATGGAGCGCCCGACCGTCGAGGACGAGCACGGTCTGCTCCAATGGGTCGACCTGTCGACGCTGTCGCAGAAGGAGCGGCTCCAGTTCCGCTGCCCGACCTGCGAGGGCACCGGCAAGCAGGAGTGCCCGTTCTGCTGGCGCATGGAGCACTTCGAGAAGTGCCCGGAGTGCGGGCACGGTCCCGACGAGAAGAAGCGGGAGACGGTGTGCCGCACGTGTGCCGGAACCGGCACGACCCCCGATCTGCTGGAGCACGCACCGTGCCCCGGCTGTAGCGGCGCGGGTGTGCTGCGCTGTCATTGTTGTGGCGGTGAGGGCACGTACCCCGCCGAGAAGGACAGCGACCGCCGCGCGAAGTGCCCGGTGTGCCGTGGCGACGGGGGCTACGCCTGCGCGGTGTGCGATGGCCACCGGCTCGTCGATCCGCCGAAGCTGAAGCCATCGATCCGCGACGCCGGGCTCGAGGAGCTGAAGAAGGCACAGGAGGCGCTCGGCGAGGTCGCTGCCGCGCTCGCCGCGCTCGAGACGAGCGGCGATGGTCGCAAGGACGCCAAGCTGTGGGGACCGGCCCTGAAGCCGGGGCTGCGCTACTTCCCGGTGCTCAAGGACGTCCAGAAGCTGTTCGAGACGATCACCAAGGACATGTCGAAGGGCACGATGTTCGTCGCCTACGCCGAGATGGTCGGCAACAGCTTCGGCGAGAAGAAGCAGTCGCTCGAGTACTGGATCAAGCACCAGCAGCGACTCTTGCAGCTCTGCATCGAGCGCGCGGAGCACAACGCGAAGGCGACCGGCGGCAAGTGATCGCCCGGTCGATCGCTCCATCGATCGGAGCGCGGGTCGCGTAGACTCCGGGCGTCCGCCCATCGCGACCCCCGATGTCGATCCACCGCACGCTGCTGCGCTCTGTCTGCGCTCTCGCGGCCCTCGCCTGCGCGCTCCCCGCGCAGGACGCGCCCGGCAACCTGACGATCCTCGCCGCGCATGGTGGCCCGCCCGCCGGCGGGCCGCTGGCGACCGCCTTCGAGCGCGCGCGGCCAGCCGTCGTGCACGTGCTCGTCGAGGTCGCCGGCCGCAACACGTTCCGCCTCGAGCGGCCGAGCAGCGGGGTGGTCGTCGATGCACAGGGGCTCGTGCTGACGCAGTGGTCGCTCGTCCGCGAGTCGGTCGGCGCGGTCGACAAGTCGATCCGCGTCCGGGTCCCGGGCGATCCGGAAGCGCTGCCGGCCGCGCTGGTCGCGCACGATGTGGCCACCGGGCTCGCGCTCGTGCGCGTCGCGCTGCCGGACGGGCGCGCCCTGGCCGCGCTGCCGCTGCGCGCCCGGCGGCCCGCGCTCGGCGAAGATGTCGGGATCCTCAGCTTCGGCGACGGCGAGGATCACGTCGCGTTCGCCGGCGTCGCCAGTGGCGCGCTCGGACCCGTGACCGTCGGTGACGGCGACGAGCAGCGCACGCTGCAGAGCGGCGACCTGCTGCTGACCGACGCCGCGGTCCAGCCGCGCAACCACGGCGGAGCATTGATCGCGAGCGACGGTGCGCTGCTCGGCATCTGCAATGCCGAGCACGTCGTCGACCAGGTGCAGGAGCCGACGCTCGAGCAGCTCCAGGCGCCGAGCTTCGGTTTCGCCGTCCCGGTCGACCTGGCATTGCGTGCGTTCGCGACGCACCTGCGCGCCGCGCCGGCCGAGGGCGGCGACGTCGCCGGCGGCCCGCTGGCGCAGGCCGCGCGCAGCGTGGTCGCCGTGTGGCGCGGAGACGTGCCACCGGACCTCGGCACGACCGACCCGTTCGCGACCGTGCGGCGCCGGGGCGTCGGCTCGGGCGTGATCGTCACGCCGACCGGGCTCGTGCTGACCGACGCTCACCTGGTCGACGGCGAGGCTCCGATCCGCGTGTTCCTCGCCGACGGCCGGCGCTTCGACGCGACCCTGCTCGGCTACGACTCGCGGACCAACGGTGCGCTGTTGCGGCTGGCGCTGCCGCAGGGGCAGGTCGTCCCGGTGTCGACGCCCGGCGATTGCAGCAGCCTGCGCACCGGCGCCCGGCTCTACGCGATCGGGAATCCGCTCGGCACGGTGCCGTGCATCACCGCCGGCGTGCTGTCCGCCGAGCGCGGTGCGTGGCTGCAGACCGATGCGCGGCTCGGCAACGACAATGCCGGCGGCGCGCTCGTCGACGAGCTCGGCCAGCTCGTCGGCCTCGTCGACGGCGGGCGCATCGACCGGATCGAACTGCAGTTCGCGAGCCGCGGCGACGGTGCGAAGGTCGAGTCCGGGCTCTACCGCACGCCGTCCCTCGACGCGCTGCGCGCGGTGTTCGCCGACCAGCTGGCGGCGGCCGGAGGTGTCGCCGTGGCCGGCCGGCCGGCGCCGGACCACCTCGCCGAGGTCGTCGCGCGGGTCGCCCCGGCGATGCTGAACGTCTACATCAGCGAGGTCGTCGAGAGCGCCGGTGCAGCCGACAACCCGTTCGCGCCGGTCGAGCGCACGACGCGCGTCGTCAGCCTCGGCTCGGGTGTCGTGATCGATCCGGGCGGACTGGCGCTGACCAACTGGCACGTCGTCGACGCTGCGACGTTCCCGGACGGCTCGCCGCGCAGCGACCATGTCGTGCGTGCGCGCGGCTTCGACGGCGCGGCCTACGAGGTCGAGGTGCTCAGCATCAGCCGCGAGGAAGACCTCGCGCTGGTGCGCCTGCGGCTCGGTCCGGGCCAGCGGGTCACCGCCGTCGAGCTCGGGAACTCGGGCGCCCTGCGGGTCGGCGACGCGGCGATCGCGCTCGGCAATCCGCTCGGCCAGGCGAACACGGTGACGGTCGGTGTCGTCAGCGCGAAGAACCAGGAGATCCGCGTGCGCGGGCGCTGGGCCAAGCTGCCGCACCTGCTGGAGACCGACGCGGCGATCAACAGCGGCAACAGCGGTGGCGCATTGCTCGACGCGGCGGGCCGCCTGATCGGCATCAACAGCGCGGGCGGCAGCTCGTTCGCGGTGACCGGCTATGCGATCGCGGTCGACCACGTGCGCGAGCGGCTGCAGAGCCTGCTGCTCGGTCCGCACAAGATGCGCAGCGTCTACCTCGGTGCGACGGTCACCGACGTCGATGGCGCCGTCGAGGTGTTCGCGGTCGACCCGGACGGCCCGGCCGCGCGGGCCGGCGTGCAGAAGGGCGACATCGTCCGCTCGCTCGCGGGGGAGCCGGTGCGCTGGACGGTCGGCTTCTCGCTGCAGCGGCTCGCGCTCGGTGCGGATCCGGTGCGGGTCGGGCTCGAGCGCCAGGGCCGCGCACTCGACGTCGAGCTGCAGCCGCTGCCGCGCGCCGTGTGGTGGGTGCAGCGGCAGACCGGCCTGGAGGTCGGCACGTTGTCGATCCGCGACGACGCCGAGCTGGTGCGGGCGGCGGCGGTCGGCCTCTACCGGACGATCACCGGCGACCCGCTGGCGGAGCCGCGCCAGATCCCGGGCACGTTGGTGCGGGTCGCCCGCGTGCTGCCGTCGGTCGGTGCCGATGCGGGCTGGCAGACCGGCGACCTGCTGCTCGGGGTGCGGAGTGCGGGCCGCATCGAGAGCGGCGCGACCGGCCAGCTCGCACGCTTCGAGACCCCGGACGACGTGATGCGCTGCGTGCAGCAGCTCGCGACCTACGAGGGCGCCGAGCTCGACGCGCTCGTCTACCGCAACGGCGCGGTGGTGCAGGTCGCGCTGCAGGCACGCAAGCTGCTGCCGTGAGCGCGTTCGGACGACGCCGTTCGCTCAGACGCTATGGAGGCCCGGCCCCCGCCATCCGTGGCGCTCGTGGGTTGCCTAGCCGAAGCTGAGCCGAGCCACAACGGGCTGGCGGAGGTGACCGCCGAGGCCGTGGTGCGCAGACGCAGACGAGGAGGCCGGACCATGAGCGATGGTAGCGAGTTTCTCTACGTGGGGATCGATGCTCATCAGGAGACGCTGTCGATCGCTGTTCTGGAGGAGCAGGGGACCGGCCCGGAGCCGGTGGTTCAGCTGCCGAATCGGCTGCCGGTCATCCGCCGGTGGTTCCGGAAGCTGCTGCAGCGAGGATCGGTCGTAGCGACCTACGAGGCAGGCTGCCTGGGCTTCGTCTTGCAGCGGGTGCTGGACGACCTGGGCGTGCAGTGCGTCGTTGCGGCACCAAGCCATCTGCCGAGGATCCCCGGCGACCAGCGGAAGACGGATCGAATCGACGCGCGGCGGCTTGCGTCGTTTCTTCGAGCCGGCCAGATCGTGGCGGTATCGCCGCCCTCTCCGGAACTTCGAGTCCCTGCGTGGTCTGACACGATACCGCCAGGCCATGCGGGAGGACGTGGTCAGGATGCGCCATCGGATCCAGAAGTTCCTGCTGCTGCGTGGCCATGTGCATCGCGATGGGCAGAACTGGTCGCCCAGCCACATGCGGTGGCTTCGTCAACTGCAGGTCCAGATCGACGACGATCGTTCGACGCTGGACTCGATGCTCGATGAGCTCGAGCATCGACAGACGTCGCTCGCATTGCTCGACCAACGGATCGAGATGCGCGGACGGCAGCAGGACATCGAGGAGGCCGTGCGCTCTCTGATGGCTTTCCGTGGTGTGAAGTCGCTGACGGCGGTGTCGGTGATAGCCGAGCTCGGTGACCCTCGTCGCTTCCGGTCAGCGAAGCAGGTCAGCTCCTACTGCGGAATCACGCCGTCGGAGCATTCGTCTGGCGAACGAATCAAGCGTGGTCCGATCACGCGCGCCGGCAATGCTCGTTTGCGACGATTGCTCGTCGAGGCTGTGCAACATTACGCGCGGCCATACCCCAACAACAGCGCCGTCATTGCACGGCGTGCAAATGCACCGACTCGCGTGCAGGCAATCGCGACCCGTGCCGAGCAACGCCTTCGGCGGCGCTATCGCGCGTTGGCAGTGCGCAAGCATACGAACGTCGCGAAGACGGCCGTGGCCCGCGAGCTGATCGGCTTCTTGTGGGTTGTGCTGCTGCCGAGAAGTGCTCGACCGAACATCCGTGAGATTCCTGGGGGATCCGTGCGGCTCCCGCTGGAGGATCCTCGACTCCGCTGTGTGAACGACCCTCGCGGTCCGTTCTCGATCTCAGACTGAAGGCCTCCCGACGGACGAAGCTTCCTGTGGTTTCGATCCACGAATATCAGCGTGACGCACCGTCGCTGAGAGCCGCACGGCCCCCCGCTTTCCATCGGCACAACTGAGGACGAGGAAGGCGTCGAGCATCGCAGCAACGCGGGCTGCACGGCGCGACGACCAGGTCTGAAACAACAGCGCGGCGAGGCATCCGCCTCGGACCGGCGAGGGCGCGCCGTCACGGCGCTTGCGCCAGCGTCGATCTCCGAGGGGCCCCGGCTTCGGTCCGAGCAGGGCCCCGGTCAGCCAGCGCTCCGTCCGTCGCGACGGCGCGCGCTGGCTCGACCGCGCCTGGAGCAGTCGAACCCGGTCGAGCCAGCGCCCACCGCCACGACGGCCTTGTGGCCGGGGCCCTGCTCGGACCGAAGCCGCCCTCGAAGATCGACTTGCGCAAGCGCCGCGCCGTCGCGCCCTCGCCTCGGTCTCGACCTGACTCGGCCGTCCCGCCGCTCGGACGGAGAGATTCGAGTGTGGGGAGCTTGACGGAGGGGCCTCCATATCAGCGGATCCGCATCTCGTCGAGCGGCGAGAACGTCCCGGTCGCGACGAAGCTCGGGTCGTGCAACGCCTGCGCGTAGACGACGATCCCGACCAGCCGCGGATCGTTCGGGATCGTCAGCGTGCGGACGAACTGGCCATTCGGGTCGACGGCCCCGGCGAACGCGGCCGGCACGATCGACGCCAGCGCGAGCCGCAGCGGGCCACGGAACGGCGGTAGCGGCTGGTCGCCGACCGCCGAAGCGAAGAACAGCACCGCGAGGTCGAACGGTGGCGCCTCGAGCGTGAAGATCGCTGTGCCGCCGAGCTGCGAGGAGCCGGTGATCTCCAGGTTGTCCCAGCCGAGCAGCCGGAAGTTCGTGCCGTATTGGTAGCCCCAGTAGTAGCTGGGCTCGCCGCCGCCTGGCGCGACGGTCGGATCGACGTTCGTGTGGTAGGCGCGCCACGTCGGGTCGACGCGGGTCAGGTCGCAGCCGTAGGTGCCGCGCGGCGTGCCGGTCTGGTGGAACCAGATCGTGTAGCGCGTGCCGACGCGCAGCAGGAACGGGTCGGTCAGCACGGCCTCCGCCTCGGTGGACGACGGCGTCGTGATCGTCGTGATCGTCCGCAGCGTCACCGCCTGCGGCGTGGCCGTCATCAGCCGGATCTCGTCGACCTGGGCCGTCGCCGAGCCGGTCTGGAACACGATCCGCGTCAGCCACGCATCCTCGGCGAGCTCGACGTCCTGGCCACGCCAGAACGTGCCGAAGCCGTTCGAGCCGATGCCGGTCTGCGCGACCGTCACCAGCGGACCTTCCGTCTGCGCGCCCACCGCTCCCGCCGCGAGCGCCACCACCACCGACCAGAGCATCTGTCGCATACCCCGAATCCTAACTTCCGATCGGTACCTGGTACGAATCGGAAGTTAGCGGGGGGGTGGTGCGGGATGTCACTTGGTCGTGAAGCTCGCGCTCATCTGCCGGACCTCGCCATCGATCTCCCAGGTCCAGGTGACGTCGATCTGCCCGTGCGGCAGCGGTTCGAACGGGTAGAAGGTGACCATGCCCGGTGCGGTCGACCGTCGGTTGATTCCGGAGTCGAGGAGCAGGGCGCCGTCGACCTTCTCGCCGCGGGCCGTCACGGTGCAGCGGTAGGACTGCCGGTCGCCGATCACGTTGATGCCGAAATGCGCGGTCAGCGGGTAGCCGACCTTCTTCTGGCCGGCGCGCCCGTGCTCTGCCAGCAGCGCCTCGAGCTCCGGTCCGATCAGCGCGACCTCGACGTCGGTCGGGATGCCGCGCTCCTGCGTCCGCGGCCAGCAGAAGTAGCCAGCCTTGCGCGACAACGGCTCGCCGAGCCCCGCGACCGTGTTGATGACGAGCACGCCCTTCTCCTCGTAGATGCCGACCGTGCGCGACGCGAAGTTGAGCAGCGCATCCCGGTAGCCGGGGATGAGCAGCCACTCGTCGAACATGTCCTCGGCCTTGTTGAGGCGCGCCCGCGTCTCGACCACGGCCATCTGCGCGAACATCGCGCCGAGGTGCGTGCCGCCGAGCGCGACGTCCTCGGTGTGCTCGGCAGCCGGCCCGCGCGCGTCCTTGTTGGCGAGCAGGTAGTTCGCGTGCTCGTAGCAGCGGGTCGACAGGTTCGACGACCACGTGACCGGCGTCGAGCCGACCTTCTTGCGCGCCTCGTTGAACGCCGCGAGCCACTTGTCGACGTTCGGGCTGACCGCCTGCAGCGGCGGCGTGTTGTCGCGGATCGCAGCGAGCACCGGCGTCGCCTCGGTCCAGAAGTCCTCCCACTCCTTGTCGAGCTGCGCGATGCTGACCCCGGTCTTCTCCTCGAACTTCGCGGCGAGCTCCAGCGGCTGCTTGCGCTTGCTCTCCATGGCGGCCGCGCCGAGCGCGTCGAGCTCGCGCAGCAGGTTCGGGTCGCGCCGCATCACGTAGTCGGTGAACGACCACGCCTTGATGCGCTGCTCGTTCGTGAAGGTCGCCGCCTCGCAGTACGGGATGTCGATCGCCGGAACGTTGCCGGTCTCCTTCCACGCCATCTCGAGCGCGAGCGTCTTCCAGATGTCGAAGTCCGGCGACGTGTACTCGCGATCCTCCTCGCTGGCCGTGGTGCCCTCCTGCTTCTTCAGGTCGACCGCGAACAGCCGGTTGTTGTTGAACATCATGCCGACGAACGTGTGGCCGATGCCCTCGCGGAAGCCGGTCGTGCGGAAGCCTGCGTAGGCCTGTGCGACGTTGCGCACCATCGCGTCGTAGAGCACCTGGACGCTGCCGGTCGCGCCGACCACCAGATTGCCGACGCCGCTGGTCGTCGTGTTCTCGAGCTTCCACGCGAGGTCCGGCACGCGGTCGGCGTGCGCGCGCAGGATCTGCTTGTAGGTGTCCTTCGACACGAAGAACGCGAATTCGCCGCGCACCTCGGTCCGCCACGGGAATGCGACCTGCGCGACGCGCAGCGTGCGCTCCGCCCACACGAGCGCCTCCTTCAGGAACTCGGCCTGGTCCGGGTCGCCGTGCAGGACGAAGTGCTCGGAGCGGAACGACACGTATTGGACCTGGGCCGTGTCGAGCACCGGAGCCTTCGCCGTGTGCGGCTCGACCGGGTAGCTGACGTCGGACTGCTCGGCGACCGCGGCTTCGATCTTCTTCGAGTTCTCGTACAGCGTGCTCTCGAGCGCGGTGCCGGTCACGCCGCCGACCTCGCGGTGCTCGAGCGCAGCCTGTGCGTCGCGGTCGTCCTTGTCCCAGCGCAGCACCATGCGCCAGTGGTACAGCGCGCGGTCGAGGCGGTCGGCCTTCGCCCAGGTCTGCGCCTGCCGCTTGTGGGCGCGCGCGAGCGTCTCGCGCAGCTTCTCGTAGGCCTTGAACAGCGCCTGGCCGTCCTTGCCGGAGCCGGTGTCGTCGAGCGGGTACTCGAACTCGGGATCCGGCGCCCACGAGCCGCCGACGCGCACGTGGCCGAGCGCCTTGTGCGCGGCCTCGTTGTCGGGGTCGTAGAGCTTCAGCACCTGCAGCCAGATCAGGCGGGCCTGCCGCGGGAAGCCCTTGTCGAACGCCCTCTTCGCGAAGTCGTTGAGCTCCTCGGCCTGCTGCGCGTTGAAGCGCGCCTCGTCGTCCTGGCAGACGGCCGGAAGCGCGAGGAGCAGGATGGTGAGGATCGTGCGGGTGCGGAGCATGATGGGACCTGTCGGCGCGCGGCGGCGACCGGTGTGCCAGGGTACGGACGCGCGCGGGTGAGCGCCAACGCGGCGGGCCCGGCGGACGTTCGAGATCTCGCGGCGCACGCCGCGCGGAGACCTTGCCGATGACCGACGACCGTTCCCAGCGCGGGCCGCGGACCGCCGCCCGACTGTTGCTCCTCGCGCTCGCGCTCGGCCTCGCCATCGTGGTCGGTTGGGCGGTCGACCGCAGCCCGGAGCGCGCCGGCGTCCGGCCGGACGGGTCGCCCCCGGCCGGCGGCGGGGCGACCGGTGCGCCCGGTCGCGAGGCGCGTCCGGACGGCGGGGAGCCCGGGGAGACGCCGCGGCGGACCGACGTCGGTGACGCCGGCGCGCCCCTGGGCGCCGTGGCGGGCGCGCGCGTCGCGGGCGTCGTCCGCAGCGTGGCGGGTGATGTCCTGCCCGGTGCGGCCGTCGTGCTCGCGGCCCGGCCGGAGGCGTCGCAGGGGTTCCCGTTCGCCGTGCCGCGGTCGCGGCTCGCGGATCTGCGCCGTACGACCACCGGGGCGGACGGTCGCTTCGAACTCCCGCACCCCGACCCGGCGTCGCCTGCGCTGCTCGGGGTGAGCTGCGCGGGCTTCGTCGGCGCCGTGCGCGAGCTGCCGGCACTGGCGGGGGAGCCGGTCGCCGACATCGTCCTCGAGCTGCGGCCCGGACGGGCGGTGCACGGCTGCGTGCGTGGACCCGACGGGATGCTCGTCGCCGGCGCGCTGGTCACGGTCGAGCAGAGCTGGCGTGCGGAGGACTACAGCGACGGCGCGGGTGCCGTGCTGACCGATGCCGATGGCGAGTTCGCCGTCGGCGTCGGCAGCGACGCCGAGTGGTGCACGCTCGCGGTCGAGGCACCGGACCTGGGCCGCGACGTGTTCCGCGGCGTGGTGGTCGACCGCTATGCCGAGCTGCGCCGGCAGCCTCGCGCCACGCTGCGCGGCCGCGTGGTGGGAGCGGGCGACGGCGAGCGCGTCGTCGAGGCGCGGGGCGAGCTGCCCGACCCCGAGATCCCGGTGTTCCGCACCGGCTGGCGGCGTAGCGAGGCGTTCCGCGCGGCGGTCGAGCCGGATGGTAGCTACACGATCGCGGACCTGCAGCCGGGTCTGGGCTACACCGCGACATTGCTGCTGGCGGCTGCGCCGGGCAATACGGCACCCGATCGGATCCCGCCGACGATCGCCGCACCTTTCACACCGGCGCCCGGCGAGGTCGTCGAGCGCGACTTCGTCGTGGCGGCTCCGATCGTCGTCACCGGTCGCGTCCTGACGCAGCGCTCGCGCCGGCCGGTCGGCGGTGTGGGCTTGCAGGTAGAGCGCGACGGCGTGGTGCAATGGGAGATCTCCGCGGCGACCGATGCCGAGGGCCGCTATGAAATGCGATTGGCGACCGGTGCCGGCCGATACCGCTTCACGGCAATGCCGCGCTCCGGCGCCGTGCCAGGCGCGGTCGACGCGCTCGCCGCGGAGCGCACGTGCGCCGGTGGCGAGCGCGTCGAACTCGACCTCGACGTGCCAGAGCCGACCATGATCCCCTTGCGCGTCGTCGCGGCCGACGGTGCGCCGGTCGCCTCGATCCGCTTCGAGCTCAGCGGGCGTCAGCCGGACGGGCGCGGGATCTCGTTCGGCGACTCACGCGCGCTCGATGCGGATGGCCGTGGTGCACTCGCCCTGTACGGCGAGCTGGGCGACGTGCTGCTCGCCGTGCAGCGGTTCCCGGACGGCCCGCGGGCGGTCGTACGCATCGAGCTCACCGCGGCGTCCCCGCTGCTCGAGCGGACGATCGAGCTCCCGCGCGCCTGCGCCGTGGCCGGCAGCGTGCACGGGGTCGATGGCGCGGTGCTCGCCGAGATCACGCTGACCGTGCGGGCGCGCTACGCCGACGGCACGAGCGACGCGGTGCACGTCGCGACGGATCGCGACGGCCGCTTCACGACCGGCGCCTCGTTCCGCGCCGCGGCGGCGACCTGGGAGCTCGAGGCGGGCGGGCTGCGCGGTGGCTCGCCGGCGCCGGTCGTGCCGCCGGCGGACGGCCCACTCGACCTCGGTGCGCTGGTGCTGCGGGCGCGATGAGCGGCGACCGGGCCCTGTCTCACTGCTGCTTCAGCTGCGCCAGGAGCTCCCTCGCGCGCGCGTGGTCGGGCTGGAGCTCCAATGCACGCTCGCAGCTCGCGATGGCCTCCGCGGTCGAGTGTTCGGCGGCGAGGGCGGTGGCGAGGTCCAGATGGAGCTCCGCGCGTCGCGGCTCCAGCTCGAGGGCGAGCCGATACTCCGCGATCGCGGCGTCGAATTGCCGGAGCGCGAGCCGAGCAGCGCCGAGCCGGGCATGTGCGGACCAGCGTGTCCGGTCGCGTGCGACGACCCGCTCCAGGGCGTCCGCCGCACCGGCGGCGTCGCCGAGCGCGAGCCGTGCGCTCCCGAGCCGTTGCCACGAGTCGAGATCGGTCGGCCGCAGCTCGACCGCGCGATCGAGTGCTGGGGCGGCGGCCGCGTGGTCGCCCTGCAAGTACAGCAGCCAGCCCAGTACCTCGAAAGCGCGCGGCATGGTCGGTGCCCGCGACGTCACATCGCGGACTCTGGCGATCGCTTCGTCCCGCGATCCGGCCGACTCGAGCGCGATCGCGAAGTTGACCCGGTCGTCGAGGGTCATCGAGCCGCTCGCCTCGCGGGCTCGGTAGCTGGCGATCCGGTCGAGCCTGGCGCGCGCCGCGCCCTCTGTGTCGCCGAGCCGCTGCAGGCAGTCGGCGATCGTGCCGTGGATGCGGGGATGGTCGTAGCCGGAAGCGAGCACGCGGCGATAGCAGTCGATCGCGTGCTGGGGGTCGCTCGTGCGGCTGGCGTAGGCCACGTACAGCAGCGCCGCGGGGGAGTCCGGCCACAGCGTCTCGAGTGCCGCGACGGAGCGCGCGATGGCGGACTCCTCGCGCGTCATGAGGGTGGCTTCCAGCCAGCGCAGGTAGTAGTGCAGGCGCGGTGCGGGAGCGACGTGCATCGCCTGGGCGAACAGGTCGCGCACCTCGCGCCATTGCGCAAGGTCGGCGTCGTCGCTTCGCGCTCGATAGCCCGCCGTCATCCCGGCCAGGAACATCCCTTCGGGCGTCGTCGGCTCGCCGAGCTTCGCCTCCAGCTCGCGCGCATCGCCGTCGCGACCGACGGCGGTCAGCACGTAGACGCGACCGCGATCGCCCTCCGCGAGTGGAGCGGAGCCGGGCGCCACGTCGAACTCGGCCAGCGCCTCGTGGGCGCGCCCCAGCGCGAGCTCGACCGTCGCGCGCAGCGCCCGTGCCTCGACGTCGCGGGGTGCCGCCGCGAGCGCCTCGTCGGCGACCGCGAGCGCCCGGACGAAGTCGCCGGCCTCGTAGTCGATGGTGACCCGGGCGAGTCGCTCCTCGCGGTTCCGGCGCTCGATCTCGCGGGACCCGACGTCGATCGCCGAGCGGTTCGCGACCAGGTAGCCGACCCCGGCCGCGATCGTCGGGACGCCGATGGCGAGCACGGTATAGAGCGTCGCGCGCAGAGGCTCACGGCGGACGAATCGGCGAACGCGCTTCCACGCCGACTCGCGTCGCGCCGACACCGGCCGGAACTCGAGGAAGGCGCGCAGGTCGGCGCCGAATCCGGCTGCCGAGCCGTAGCGGCGCGCCGGGTCCTTCTCGAGCGCCTTCATGACGATCGCCGCGAGGTCGGGGGCGAGGTCGGGCGCGAGGCGCAGCGGGTCGCGCGGCTCGCTGCCGGTGATCTGGGCGAGGACGCTCGGCACGGAGTCGCCGTCGAAGGGCTTGTGGTCGGTCAGCAGCTCGTAGAGCGTCGCACCGAGCGAGAACACGTCGCTGCGCGCGTCCACGCCGGCGAGCCCCCGCGCCTGCTCCGGCGAGACGTAGTGGGGCGACCCCGCGAAGGCGCCCGTGCGGGTCAGGGCCGGGGCGTCGAGGTCGCGCGCGAGGCCGAAGTCGGTGAGGACCGGTTGGCCGTCGGCGGCGACCAGGATGTTCGAGGGCTTGACGTCGCGGTGGATCACTCCCTGCTCGTGTGCGTAGGCGAGCGCGTCGCAGACCGCTGCCACGATCTCGACGCATTCGCGCACGCTGCGGCGACGACCGCTGCGCGGATCGACCCGCGCCAACGGCTCGCCGTCGATCAGCTCCATCGCGAAGTAGTGCGTGTCGCCGTCGCTGCCGACCGCGTGGATCTTGACGATGCCCGGATGCTCGAGTCTCGCGGCGGTCGATGCCTCGCGGCGGAACCGCGCCACCGCGCTCGGCTGCAGCGTCACGTGTGCTGGCAGCACCTTCAACGCGACGACGCGGTCGAGGGACAGCTGCCTCGCGCGGAACACCACGCCCATCCCACCGCGCGCGATCTCCCCCTCGATCCGGAAGTCGCCGATGCGGCGGGTATCGGCGATGCCGGCCTCCAATGGCTCCCGTTCCGCGAGCATCGCCTCGAGGAACTCGCGCAGGTCCGCGTGCTGGCCGAGCAGCTCGTCCGCCGTGCAACGGTCGTCGTCGGCCAGCCACCCGAGGTAGATCGCGAGCGCACGTTCGAGCTTCTGCATGGGGGCCTGCGCCCGGGCAGGCCATTCGCTTGTAGCGGGCCGGCGCGAACCCGAACAGCCCGGCGCGCCTGCCCGGCCCGGTCCCTGCCGCCCGCCGACTTCCTCACGCCTCGCCCGGCAAGCTCGGCGCGGGACGTCCGACCGCGCTGCGTCGGCTCGATCGAGCGGAGCGAGCTCGTCCCGGACGCCTGACCTCGCCACCGCGCACATCGTCGGCCCCATCGGCCGCTACTCCTCGCCACCGGGCACGGCCACCAGCTCGTCGAGGCGCAGATCCCGCATTGTGATGCGCATCGACGGCGTGACGTCGGGCGCCTCGGCACACTCGAACCCGTCTCGGTGCCGGCCGCGCACGATCAGGAGATCGAGCTCCGCACGCTGGTGCGTCGCCTGGAAGCAGCGTTCGTCGCGGCGCAGGCCGAGGCGCCGGGTGACCTGCGCGAGCATGTGCCAGAGGCCTCTCGAGCGGACGACTGCATCAGCAGCTCCGGTGGCACGCCGCCCAGCACCTGATGGCCGGCAGGCGTGCGCGGTCGATCGGCGAGCCGACGCAGCAGGCGGAACATGTCGGGCAGGTGTTGCACGTCCTGGAGAGCGAGGAGCCCGTTCACGTCGCGCAGTGCCGGACCTGCGTCTCGCAGCTGGCGACGATCGACTCCGTCCTCGAGATCGAACGACGACGCCAGCCCGCCATGACCTGCCGGGCGAGCCCAGATTCGCGAGCACCGGGTCGCTCGTCCGCTGCGGGATTGCGGGACGCGCATCGGTCGCGTCACGCGAGCTCGCCGCGCCGCAGCTTCTCGATCCGGTCGGCGAGCCGCGCGACGGCGCGCGTCCAGCGCATGCGCACCGCGTTCGGCGTCATGCCCTCCAGCTCGCCGATCTCCACGAACGAGCGCGCGTCCCACTCGCGCAGCACCAGGAGGCGGCGGTCGGCGGGGTCCATCAGCTCCATCGCCAGCCGGACCCACGCGCGCCACTCGGACTCGGCGGCGGCCTGCGTCGGCGTGGTCACCGAGTCGCTGGCGATCTGCAGCACGCTCTCCGAGGGCAGCGGCTGTTCCGCCGCCATCGCACGACGCCGGGCTCGGAACCAGGCGTCGCGGTCGCGCAGGTTGTTCTCGACGACCCGCGCGAGGAGCGCACGGAATTGCGCGAGATCGCCGACCACGAAGCGCGGTGCGTCGCGCAGGAAGTCGACCATCGCGTCCTGCACCTGGTCCATGGTCTCGTCCTTGGCGCGCAGGTGCGCGCCGAGGCGCCTACTGACGAACTCGCGCAGCCAGGGCAGCTCGCGGCGCAGCAGCTCGGCGAGCGCTTCGCGGTCGCCGGTGGCGTGACGGCGGAGCAGGTCGAGGGTGGCGGTGGGATCGTCCAGCGGCGTCACGATACCGGCCCGATCCGATGGAGACTGGTCCCGCGGATCGGCGCGGCTCGCCGGGGGCCGCGCCCTGGACAGGACTTGCGCGGTCTCGTGCCCGTCTGGCAAGTCGGTCGTCGACCCCGGTGCCGGGCGAGCCTCGGGTCGCGGTATGCCGGTCTGTGGGGCCACTGTCGTCGGCGACGTCCCGTTACACTCCCGCCGCCGTCATGGCGGAGACCCGTCGACAACCCGAAACCGGCCAGCCCGGCGCCCGGCAGCCCGACCTCGCGGCGTGGCCGGAGGACGCCCGCGCGCTGTGGCAGCGCATCGCCGCGCACGCGCTCGACGTGCCGGGCGACGTGTTTCCGTTCACCGCCCGCCTCGCGCGCGACAACGCGTGGGCCAGCGAGTTCGCAGCCCGCGCCGTCGACGAGTACCGCCGTTTCGTGTTCCTGGCGGGAGTCGCCGACACCCCGGTGACGCCCTCCGACCAGGTCGACCAGGTCTGGCACCTGCATCTGCTCTACACGCGCGACTACTGGCAGGTGTTCTGTCCGCAGGTGCTCGGCTTCGAGCTGCACCACGGTCCGACCCGCGGTGGCGCCGGGCAGCGCGAGACCTTCCTCGAGCAGTACTCGAGGACGCGCTTCCTCTATCGGCAGTGGTTCGGCGCGCACCCCCCGGCCGACGTCTGGCCGCCGGCCGACAGCCGCTTCGGGCGCGACACCCGCTGGGTGCGCGTCAACCTCGACGACGTCGAACTCCTGCCCCGCGACCGCCGCGAGCGACCTGCGATGATCTCCACCTTGCTCCGCCTGCCGCGCCGCTTGCTCGGCGCCGGCCCGCGCCTCGTCCTCGTCCTGCTCGCGTCGACGCCGGGCCTGCTCGCGCAGGCCGCCTCGCGACGGTCCGCACGCCCCGCCGATCCGCGGCCGAGCTCCCTGGTCGATGCCGGCTTCGACCTGTATGCGCTGTCGGCGCAGGCGTTCCTCGCCTGGTTCGCGGTGCTGCTCGCGGCGCTGATCCTGGCGGTGACGCTGTTCGGCCGGTGGTCCTACCGGAGCAGGGCGCGGGGCCGCGGCCTCGGTGCCGAGCCCGAGGACGTGTTCGAGACCGCGATGCTCGCGGGCGGCGAGAGCCGGGCGCTGCTCACCGGCGTCGCCTGGCTCGTCGATCGCGGCTTCGCGCGCGTCACCGGCAATCGTCTGGTGGTCGAGACGCTGCCGCCGGACGACGCGCCGGCGCTCGTGCGCTGCGTCGCCGGCCGCAAGCCCGGCAAGCTGCGGGCGCACAAGGTCATGCGCGGCTCGGGGTGTTCCGCCGCGCTGCGCCAGCTCCGCGCGACGCTCGAGGTTCGCGAGCTGCTGCTGCCGGACGACGCGCGCCCCCGGTGGACGCTGTGGCTCCTGCTGCTCGCGCCGGCCGCATTGGCATTGCCGCGGATCGCTGCCGCCCAGGCGGCCGGCCGCCCGTTCGGCTTCGTCGTCCTGCTGGCGCTGGCCGCGACACTCGTCGGAGCGGCGCTGCATCACGCGCTGATCGGGGGTGCGAGCCGGCTGACCGACGGCGGACGCGAGGCGCTCGCTCGCCTCGAGCCGCTGCGCGACGAGCCGGTCGAGCGGCTGCCCGACGGCCACGTCGCCGCCGCCGCGATGTTCGGCGCCGGCATGCTGATCGGCACCGAGCTGGGCGACCTCCACGGCTTCGCGACCGCCGGCATGCGCTCCGCGGCCAGCGGAGGTGATGCGGGCCACACCGGCTGCGGTGGGGGCGGCTGCGGAGGCGGCGGCTGCGGAGGTGGAGGCTGCGGCGGGTGAGCCGCCCGCACCGGTTTCGCCCGGCCCGCCGCACGCGTCAGCGGATCGTCCGCGACACGTACGGCGTGAGCCGCGGGCCCTCGGCCGACGCGGTGCGCGCGGTGACCGCCTGCGCCCACAGCGTCACGCCGAGGAGCCGAGGGTCGTTCGGGATCGGCACGACGACGAACGCTGCAGCGTCCGGGCGGGGCTCGACGACCGAGTAGCCGACGACGTCGGTCGCCTCGGGTGCACCGAGGCCGTAGGTGCCGAGGCCGGGGATCGCGGACGGGCGGCTGTCGCCGGACAGCAGGAACGCGACGAGGTCGGACGGAACGGCGCGCGTGTGCAGCAGCCACTCCTCGCCGCGGGTCGCGAGCGATGACTCGAGGTCGGGCAATGCGCGCAGCGACGGCTCGGGCACGATGACCGCGGAGGGGGCGATGACCGGCTCCTCGATCCACGCGTCGATGCGCACGAAGCCGTCGCCGGCGTGGCCGGAGATCGGCCCGGGCAGCGTGTCCTGCGGGCCGTCGGCGCTGACTCGCCCGCTGACGTGGACGTCGGTGGCGGAGCGGATCAGGATCGCGCCGCCCGCACCGGTGCGCGTCGTGCCGACGCCGGCGCCGTCCGCGGTGACCGCACCGGGGATGTCGATCCGGCCGTCGGCGAGCAGCACGAGCACGCCGCCGCCGCCGTCGCCGCCGAGCTGCTCGCCGGTGACGACGCTCGCATAGCCGCCACCACCGCTGCCGCCGCGCAGATCGAATGGCAATGCACTGCCGTAGGTGCCCGTCGGCTGCATCCACAGGCCGGTGCCCGGTGTCGCATGACCGGCATTACCGCCGAACTGATTGGACACGAACGTACCCATCCCGGCCTGACCGCCGGCCGGGCCGTCGCCCGCCACGCCAGGGGCGCCGCCGGCGTAGCCGCCGGCGCCGCCGGCACCGGGGTTCGCACCGTCTGCGGCGAAGCCGTCGGCCGACAGCACACCGTCGATCCGGATCGTCGTGCGTGACCGCAGGATCCCGGGACGGTTGCCGACCACCCGGACCGTCACGCCGGCCGGCACGTGGATCGAAACGAAGTCGAAGCCGGCAGGGCGGGCATCGGTGTCGAGCGTCACGTCCGCGGTCGGAGCGAACACGCCATCGGCGCCGCTACCGCCGAACTGGGCGATGGCGGACGGCGCCGCGAGCAACGAGAGCGCGAGCGAGACGATGGGGAGCGAGCGCATCGGGAGCGGTGGAGGCGAGAGCGAGGAGGTTGCCTGGCGGGGAGCGCCCGCGCCGCGCCCTACGCGTCCGGCGGTCAAGGAGGCTCGTGGAAACCAATTGGTGACGAATCGCTGCGGATCGGCGTAATCCGGTGCCTGACGCGACGGACCGCGCAATGCGGCGCACCCCGCGATCGCGCCCACATCGCTCAGCGCCGCGGCGCCTCGTCCCGCCCGTCGACGAGCAGGTCGAGCGGGCCGACGCCGGCGCCGAGCCCCGGCGCCGACCGCAGCGCGCGGGTCACCCAGGCCTTCGCGCCGCGCAGCGCGTCGAGCACGCTCTCGCCGCGCGCGAGGCGGGCGGTCAGCGCAGCGCTGAACGCACAACCGGAGCCGTGCAGGCTCGTCGTCGTGACGCGCTCGCCGTCGAGCCAGCGCGCATCCTGCGCGGTGACCACGACGTCGCTCGCACAGTCCGGCAATGCGGCACCCTTGACGACCACGCACGCGGCGCCGGCATCGCGCAGCGCGAACGCGGCCTGCAGCATGCCGTCGCGGTCGCGCACCGGCAGCCCGGTCAGCAACGCGGCCTCGTGCACGTTCGGCGTGACGACCGCGGCGAGCGGCAGCAGCTCGGCGCGCAGGGCGACGACGGCATCGTCCTCGATCAGCCGGTGGCCGTGCTTGCTGACGACGACGGGATCGACGACCAGCGGGCAGCCGAGCGCAGCGACGCGGTCGGCGACCGCGCGGATCACCCCGGCGCTGCCGAGCGCGCCGGTCTTCGCGGCGGCTGGCGGCAGATCGGCGACGACTGCGTCGAGCTGAGCGGTGACCAGCGACGGCTCCAGCACGTCGACGCGGGTCACGCCGAGCGTGTTCTGCACGGTCACGAGCGTGACGACCGCCGTGCCGTAGACGCCGTGGCTGTGGAAGGTCTTCAGGTCGGCCTGCAGTCCGGCGCCGCCCGATGGGTCCGAGCCGGCGATCGTCAGGGCGATGGGGACGCGCATCGAGGACCGATCATTCACGGCAGTCGGGTCCGCGAGAAGGACCGGTGCTACGGTCTCGCGGTGATTCACCACACTCGGGGCGTGCCGAGCCGGTGGCGTCGGGCGATCATCGGAGACGTCGGAGGCGGATTCGCGATGCGGAGCTGGTCACAGCGGACGTTCGACCTCGAGCGGCGCGGTACCACCGTGCGCGCCGAGCTGCGTGGCGGCGCGGTCACGTTCCTCACGATGTCCTACATCGTGTTCGTGCAGCCGGGCGTGCTCGCCGGCGCCGGCATGGACTTCGGCGCGGTCATGGTGGCGACCTGCCTGTCCGCGGCGCTCGCGACCTTCGTGATGGCGTTCGCCGCCAACTACCCGGTCGCGCTCGCGCCGTGCATGGGTGAGAACTTCTTCTTCGTCGCGGTCGTCACCGGCGGAGTGACCGGGACCGCGGTGCCGTGGCCGACCGCGCTCGGCGCCGTGTTCGTCAGCGGCGTGCTGTTCCTCGTGCTGTCGCTGTTCCGCGTGCGCGAGAAGGTGCTCCGCAGCACGCCGCGCAGCCTGCTGCACGCAATCCCGGTCGGGATCGGACTGTTCATCGCCTTCATCGGGCTGCAGCAGGGCGGCATCGTCGTCGCGGCGCCCGGCGCGCTCGTGAAGATCGGCGACCTGACCGCCGCGCCCGCCCTGCTGACGCTCGGCGGGCTCGCGGTGACCGCTGCGATGCTCGCGCTGCGCGTGCCCGGAGCGCTGCTGCTCGGGCTCCTCGCGACGACGCTGCTCGGCCTGCCGGCGGGACTGACCCATTGGCGCGGCCTGTTCGCCGCACCGCCGGATCCGTCCCCGGTGCTCGGCCGGCTGGAGCTCGGCGCATTGCTGGACCCCGCGATGCTGCCGGTCGTCGCGATCTTCCTGTTCATGGTGCTGTTCGATACCGTCGGCACGCTCGCCGGCGTCGGCCAGCAGGCCGGCCTGATGAAGGACGGCCAGCTCGAACGTCTCGGTCCGGCGCTCACGGCCGACGCGGTCGGCACGACCGCGGGCGCGGTGCTCGGCACGTCGACCGTGTCGAGCTACATCGAGAGCGCGGCCGGCGTCGCGGAGGGTGCCCGCACCGGGCTCGCCGCGGTCGCGACCGGTGTGCTGTTCCTTCTGGCGTTGTTCTGCTACCCGCTCGTGCAGATGGTCGGCGGCGGCTGCGAGGTCGCGCCCGGCGTGTTCCTGCACCCGGTGACGGCACCCGTCATGATCCTGGTCGGCTGGATGATGGTGCGCAGCGTGCGCGATATCGATTGGGAGGACCCGGCCGAGTCGATCCCGGCATTCCTCGTGGTCGTCGGCATCCCGCTCAGCTACTCGATCGCGGACGGCCTCGCGCTCGGCTTCGTCGCCTGGCCACTGCTGCAGCTCCTCACCGGCCGCGGCCGTCGCGTGCCGTGGCTCGTCTACGTGCTCGCGGTGCTGCTCGGCGGCGTGTTCGTGCTGCGGCAGTGATGCACGCGGTGTGCAGAGCCCGCGCCGATCCGGCTGCAGGGTCGCGCCGCAGGCCCGCGTCGCTACCATCGGGAACATGCTGGACTGGCACGCAGCGGACGCGCTGCTGTTCGATCTGGACGGCGTCCTGACCGACACGGCGGCGCTCCATGCGGAGGCCTGGAAGCGGACCTTCGACGAGTTCCTGCTGCAGCGCAGCGCTGCGCGTGGGGAGACCTTCCGGCCGTTCGATCCCGACGTGGACTACCGGACCTTCGTCGACGGCAAGCGGCGCTACGACGGCGTGCGCGACTTCCTGCGCTCGCGCGGCATCGAGCTGCCCGAGGGCAACCCCGGCGACTCGCCGGACCACGCGACGGTCTGTGGGGTCGGCAACCGGAAGAACGCGCTGGTCGGCGCCGCGATCGACGCCGGGCGGGTCCGGGTGTTCGCGGGCTCGGTGGAGTTCCTGCGGCAGGCGCGCGCGCGCGGCATCCGTACGGCGCTGGTGTCGTCGAGCGCCAACGCGGCGGCCGTGCTGCGTGCCGCCGGGCTCGAGGACGCGTTCGACGTGCGGATCGACGGCGTCGTCGCTGCAGAGCGGCGGCTCGCGGGCAAGCCCGCGCCCGACACGTTCCTCGCCGCGACGCGCGAGCTCGGCGTCGAGCCGAAGCGCGCCGTGGTGATCGAGGACGCGATCTCCGGCGTCGCGGCCGGGGCCGCCGGCGGCTTCGGGCTCGTGATCGGCGTCGCCCGGCACGACGATCCGCAGCAGCTGTTCGACGCAGGTGCCGATGTCGTGGTGGGGGACCTCGCCGAGCTGCTGACCGGACCGTGACCCGTCCGCGACCCGTCCGCCCGCCGACCGCGACCCGAACACCCGAGGAGCCCGCGCCCGATGCTGCTGCGCAAGCTCGAGCTGCCACCGAGGCACATCTACCCGCCCGACGAGTGGCGGCTCGTCGAGACGTCCTACGACCCGCGCCGCATGGCGCAGTTCGAGACGCTGTTCTCGACCGCGAACGGCTTCCTCGGGATCCGCGGCGCGTGCGAGGAGGGCGAGCCGGCGCACCAGAATGCCACGCTGCTGAACGGCTTCCACGAGACCTGGCCGATCGTCTACGGCGAGACCGCCTATGGCTTCGCGACGACCGGACAGACCATCTGCGACATCGTCGACGCGAAGCGGATGCATCTCTACGTCGACGACGAGCCGTTCTCGCTCCGGCACGCGAGCCTCGTCGAGTACGAACGTGCGCTCGACATGCGGACCGGGATCCTGTCGCGTGAGCTCGTCTGGGAGCTCGCATCGGGAACGCTGGTGTCGATCCGCTCACGGCGATTGGTGTCACTCGAGCACCGCCACGTCGCCGCGGTCGACTACGAGGTCACGGTCCTCAATGCGAACGTACCGGTCGTCGTCATCTCCGAGGTCGTCTACGACCCGGGTACCGGCGCCGCCGGCGATCCCCACGATCCTCGGTCCCGTGACGTGAAGGAGCGACCGCTCGTCGCGGAGCGACACTACGGGCGCGACCGCCGGATCGTGCTCGGTCATCGGACGCGCCGCAGCGACATGGGGGTTGCGTGCGGCGTCGATCACGTCGTCCAGGCGCCCGACAACGCGCGGCTCGCGCTCGAGGTGGAGCCCGACCGCGGCAGGATCGTCGTGTCGCTCGACGCCCGGCAGGGTGAGCCGCTGCGCGTGACCAAGCTGATCGCCTATCACTGGTCGCGCAGCTCGCCGACCGCCGAGCTCTGCGAGCGCGTCGAGCGCACGCTCGACCGGGTCGTGCCGAGTGGCTTCGACGCGCTGTGCGCGAGCCAGCGGCGCCTGCTCGACGCGTTCTGGAAGCGCAGCGACGTGCAGCTCCGGTCGGCGAACGGCGATGGTGATCCGCACCTCGCGATGCGCAACGTCGAGGCCGTGCAGCAGATCCTCCGGCTCAATCTGTTCCACATCCACCAGGCGACGGCGCGCGCGGAGGGCGTCGGCGTTCCCGCCAAGGGGCTGACCGGCACCGGCTACGAAGGTCACTACTTCTGGGACACCGAGATCTACGTGCTGCCGTTCCTGACCTACACGACGCCGCGGATCGCGAAGAACCTGCTGAAGCAGCGCTATCGGCAGCTCGATCTCGCCCGCGAGCGTGCGACACAGGTGAACCAGACGGGGGCGCTGTTCCCATGGCGCACGATCAGCGGCGAGGAGGCGTCCGCCTACTACGCGGCCGGCACCGCCCAGTATCACATCAATGCCGACGTCGCCTACGCCCTCCGCAAGTACGTCGCGGCGACCGGCGACGTCCAGTACCTGCACGACGAGGGTGCGGAGATCCTCGTGGAGACGGCGCGGCTCTGGCGCGACCTCGGCTTCTTCTCGGAGCAGCGTGGCGGTGCGTTCTGCATCACCGGTGTGACCGGTCCCGACGAGTACAACACGGTCGTGAACAACAACACGTTCACGAACCTCATGGCGCGTGAGAACCTCCTCTATGCGGCCGACACCGTCACCGAGATGGCGGCGCGGTTCCCCGACAAGCACGCCGCACTCGTTCATCGCACCGGTCTCGCACCGGGCGAGGTCGAGGGCTGGCGGGAGGCGGCGACGCGGATGTGCCTGCCGTACGACGATGCCGCGGGCATCCACCTGCAGGACGACGACTTCCGCGAGCTGAAGCCGTGGGACTTCGAGAACACGCCGCCTGAGAAGTACCCGCTGCTACTGCACTTCCACCCGCTGGTCATCTACCGGCACCAGGTCATCAAGCAGGCCGATGTCGTGCTCGCGATGTTCCTGCTGGGCGACGCGTTCACGCGCGAGCAGAAGCGGCGCAACTTCGACTACTACGATCCGTTGACGACCGGCGACTCGTCGCTGTCGGTCTGCATCCAGAGCATCGTCGCCCGTGAGGTCGGCCGCCAGGAGAAGGCGGAGGCGTACCTGCGCTACGCCGCGCTGATGGACTACGCCGATGTCGCGCGCAACGTGAAGGACGGTTGCCACATCGCGTCGATGGGCGGCACGTGGATGGCGCTCGTCTACGGCATCGCGGGCTTTCGCGACGACGGGGGCCGCTTCTGCTTCACGCCACGGCTGCCCGGCGACCTGACGAGCATGCGCTTCCGGTTGACGTTGCGCGGCGCGCTGCTGGAAGTGCACCTGCAGCAGGGGCTCGCGACCTACGCGCTGCTCGAGGGCGGCGCGATCGCGTTCTGTCACGAGGGCGCGCCGGTCGAGCTGACGACCGCGCAGCGCATCGAGCTGCCGATCACGCACGCTGATCCGCAACCTTGACCTTGGGGAGTGGCCGGAGGGTCGCGCGGCGTGCAGAGCGCTAGCGTGGGCTGCGATGATCAGCCCCACCGTGCTCGCGCTCGCGTCGCTCGCGTGGTCGCTCGAAGGGTCGCCCGCGGTGGGCGGACCGCCGGGCGCTCCCCCCGGCGACGTCGTCGTCTTCATCGCGAAGGACCTGCCGTTCGTGTTCCGTCTCGATGGTGACCGGCCGGTCCCGTTCGGCGATGCCCGCTTCTGTGCCCCGCGTAGCCTCGTCGCGGATGCGCGCGGCATCACCTGGGTGCTCGACGAGCCGGCGCCCGGGGCCGGCGCCCAGCTGCGGTTGTGGCGCGTCCTCGCCGACGGCACCAGCGCGATCGTGGCGCGCTCCGACCGGATCAGCGCCGATCAGAACCTCGGCATCGACGCGGCCGGCCGCGTGCTGCTGGTCGACGGCTCCGCCGGCGTGCTGCGGCTCGAGCCGGACGGCAGCCTCACGACCGTCGCGCGTGCCGAGCGCGGCGACCTGCGACATGTCGCGTGCGCGACCGCTGCGCCGGGCGGCGGTCTGTTCGCCGCGTGCCGCTACGTCGCCGGGGCGCGCGGCCTCTACAGCCAGGGCGCGCTGCTGCGACTCGACGACAGCCGGCTTCCCGCGAGCGCGAGCGTCGTGCTGCAGAACGTGCAACCGGGACGGTCGCCGGAGCAGACGTGGTGGCGCCGGCCGACGCAGCTGCTCGTCGACGGCGCGGGTCGCCTCGTGCTGGTCGACAGCGGCGTGCCGGAGTCGGATCTGCTCGGCGGCATCCTGGTGCTCGCACCGGACGGCCACCTCGTCGATCTGACCTACGCCACGCCGGACGGGCGCTGCGCTCCGCTACGTCATCCGACCGGGATCGCGGTGTGGTCGCGCGATACCTGGCTCGTAGCCGACCCGTTGATGTACCCGGGTGCAGGTTCGAGTGGCGGGCTGTTCCTGCTCGGCGCCGACGGCAGCCGCGGCCGCACCTGGCGCTTCGGGTCGCGCTGTCGGCCGATCGGCGTCGGCGTGCTGCGCGGTGTCGACGCTCCGGCCGTTCCGGCGGCGGTGCCGTTCGCGGCATACGCGGGCCGTTACGTCGCGGGACCGGCGCGCGTGCTGGCGGCCGCCGGCTTCCGCCAGGAGGCGACCGGCGTGACCGTGGCGGGCCAGTTCATCCACACCGGCTATCGGGACGTGCCGCTCGAACCCCAGGCGGCGGCAGCCGCATTGCAGAGCGGCATGCAGGGAGCTCGCTGGCGGATCGGTCCGTCCGGGGCGATCGTCATCGCGGCCGCCGGCAGCGACGCGGACGCCGCGGACGGCGGCGAGGGTCCGGGCGTGTGCCGTGGTACGGCGGACCTGTTCCATAGCGCGATGGCGTTCGCGACGGTCAGCCGTGGAGCGACGCGCACCGACTCGCGGAAGAGCTTCGTACGCGGCGCTCTGACCGCCAATGGCGACGGCTCGCTGCAGGCTCACGCGTTCGTGTTCCGAGCCGTCGACGGCACGCTCCAGGGCGAGATCGAGCAGACGCTGCGGCCGCTCGGCGGCCCACCGGTGCCGGCCGGTACGCCTGCGGGCGACGTGGCCGGGACGTTCACGGCCGCGGCTCCCGACGCGTTCGGCTTCGTTGCCTGGACGCGCGAGGTCATCGCGGGAGAGCCGGGCAGTCCGTCGTACGGACTCTACGCCGAGCGCCGTCCGCAGCCGCGCGACCAGGCGATCGCGACCGTACGCCAGATGCTGGCGGGATCGACCTGGCGCTTCGCGTCCGACGGCACGCTCGAGGTGCGCGCCCCGCGCGGTCGGCTCGCCGGCACCGTCGACGCGGTCGGCGACGAGCGTCTCGTGTCGGTGTCGGCGATGCTCGACGGTGCGCTGTGGTGTCTGTTGTCGGGCCGGATCGAGCGGCTCGCCGACGGCCGGCTGATCGCCTGGCTGTCGTTCGACCACGCCTGGCAGCGCGACCAACTGCGCGCCGAGTTCGCGTGCGCGTTGGTGCCCCCCGGTGCGGTGCTCTGATCCGCCCGGTCGCCGCGCTCCGTGACGCGGCGGTGACAATCGGGTGATGCGACCCGCGCTAGAGTCGACGACATGATCCGCACACATGCTGCAGGGCTGGTCCTGACCCTCGCCGGCGTCGTCGCAGCGCAGGCGCCGTCCACGGATCCCGCGGCGCGGCGCGAGACGCCGGGCATGCGGGCTCGCGCGCTGCTCGAGTTGGCCGAGCGCGGCGGCGAGGGCGCCTTCGAGCGCTCGTGCGCGGCGCTGGACGATCCCGTGTCGGTCGTGCGCGAAGCCGCCTGCGCGGCCCTCGGGATCCTCGGCGACGCGCGCGCGGTGCCGTTGCTGCGCGAGCGGTTGGCCGAGGGCGAGGATTGGATCGCGGCGGCGCAGGCGCTCGGGCGGCTCGGCGACCGCCCGTCGTTCGACGTGATCCTCGCGCGCCTCTGGTCGGGAAAGGAGAGCTGGTTCGCGTTGCGCGGCGCGGTCGAGGCGCTGTGCTCACTCGACCGTTCGTGCGCGATCGCCTTGCTCGGGTCGCAGCTCGCGGCGCCCGACGGTCCGCACGGCCCCGGTCTCGGTGCGCTGCTCGCGCGCGTCGGGCCCGATGGGGACCTGCGGAGGACCGCGACCCGCCTGCTCCAGGACCAGCGTCTGCCGGTGCGTATCGAGGCGATCGCGGCGCTCGGCGGCGCAGGGGATCTCGGGACCGTGTCGATGCTGATGGGCCGATTGGGCACCGCGGAGCCGGTCGCGGAGCGCATCGCGCTGGTCGAGGCGCTCGGCGCCCTCGGGCACGAGTTCGCCGTGGACCCGATCGCGGCCTGTCTGGACACCGGCGACGCACTGCTCCGGATGGCGGCCGTCGAGGCGCTCGAGCGGATCGGCCACCCGACCGCCGCGTCCGCGCTCGCCCGGCTGATCGATGCCGAGCAGGACGATCTGGCGCTGCTGGTCCGGGCCCTGGTCGCGGTCGGTCGCCTCGGCTCCGAGCAGGGCCTCGCCGTGGTCGCCCGTCGGCTCGACGACGAGCGGCAGCAGCGGCAGGCGCCGGAGTTCAGCCGCGTGTTCCCGTTCCCGATGAACACCTTCGTCTGCGACGCCGCGGCCTGGGCCGCGCTGCAGCTGCTCGATGGTACCGCCCCGATCGAGCGGGACGCGCTCATGGCGTTCGGCCGCGACACCCCGCACTTCGACGCCGCCCAGCGGGCGGCGCTGCGCGCGCGCATCGCAGGGCGGCTGAGTCGCTGACGGCGCTCAGACCGAAGTCCGCCACACGGCGTCGAGCACGGTGCCGTCGACCCACTTGACGACCGCGACCGGATCGTAGCTCGGCTCCGGCGGCCGCGGTGCGCCACCGCACAGCGCCTCGATCTCGCGCTTCAGGTCCTGGATCGGGCGGATCGGCAGGTCGGAGCCGCGCACCGCGTCGAGCAGGTCCTGGCGGCGCGGGTTGATCGCGATACCGCGCTCGGTCGCGACGACGTCGATCAGCTCGCCCGGTCCGCACAGCGTGGTCACGCGGTCGAGGAGCACCGGGATGCGGTCACGGAAGCTCGGCACGGCGAGGATCGTGCAGCCGGCCGCCAGGCAGTTCTGCCAGCCGCCAATGCCGTGCAGCAGCACGCCATCCGAGTGTGTGACGACGTTCGCATTGAAGTCGACGTCGACCTCGGTGGCGCCGAGCACCGTGACGTCGACCATCGACGCGAAGTGGCCCTTGCCATGGTAGTTGTAGCTCGTGAACGGCGTGGTCGCGACGTGCCGGGGGTTGTCGCGGATCGAGCGCACCGCCTCGAGGTCGAAGGTCTGGCCGTCGAGGATCGCGCCGATCAGCCCCTCCTCGAGCATCTCGACGAGGTAGCGCGTCGAGCCGCCGCGCGCGAAGCCGGCGCGGATGCCCTGCTCGCGCATCATCTGCTTCACGTATGGCAGGAACGCCAGTGACGTGCCGCCGGCGCCGGCCTGGAACGAGAAGCCGTCCCGCAGGATGCCGGCGTCGCGGATGAAGCGCGCGACGTACTCGGCGATCAGCAGGCGGTCGGGGCTCTTGGTCATCTCGGTCGTACCCGACACGATCTGCGCCGGATCGCCGATCGAGTCGACGACGACGACCTGGTCGACGAAGTTGCCCTGGATCTGCCACGGCAGGCACGGGAACGGCACCAGGTTGTCGGTGACGACGATGACGTGCTTCGCCCAGGTCGCATCGGCCAGCGCAAAGCCGAGCGAGCCGCAGGCCGACCGACCGTGCGAGCCGTTCGCGTTGCCGAAGAAATCGGCCGACGGTGCCGCGAGCACCGCGATGTCGATCTCGACCTCACCGTCCTGGATCGCCTGCCAGCGCCCGCCGTGCGACCGCAGCACGCCCTGGCCCCGCATCCGGCCCTCGGAGCAATAGCGACCGAGCGGGCCGTTCATGCTGCCTTCGATGTGGTGGACGTGGCCCTTGTCCATCAGTCCGATGACCGGCTCGTGGCAGGGAAACGACGCGCTCGGGAACCAGCGCAGGTCGCGCGCACCCATCGCCGCCGCGGTCTGCAATGCGAGCGTGCCGATGCGATCGCCGTTGCGCAGATGGTGGTGCGTCGAGATCGTCATCCCGTCGCACAGCCCGGCGCGCTCGAGTGCGTCGCGCAGCGAGGGTGCGCGCTTGTCGCCGCTCGTGGGGTAGTCGGCGCAGCTCCGGATCGGAGCGGCGGCCTTGTTGCCGGTCGGACGGTGCGCAGCGACGCCGCGGAACGGCGTCTGCACCGCTCCGTTGACGAGTGCCGGAACCCGGCGGCCGGCGGCGTTCTCGATCAGCTCCGCGAAGCGCGACTCGCGCGTCGCAGTCCGGCCCCCAGTAGCGCCCCCAGTGGATTCGTTCATCGGCAGGCTCCGTCGTGCGCGTCCGGCAGGAGTCCCATGGCGCGCGCCTCGGCGACCAGCTTCAGCGCGCGCTGCACGACCGGTGGATCGATCATCTTCGAGCCGAGGCTCACGACGCCGAGCCCGCGGCGCTGCGCGTCGTCGAAGGCCGCGACGATCTTCAGAGCGCGCTCGAGGTCGGCCGGCTCCGGCGCGTAGGCCGCATGCACGATGCGGATCTGCCGCGGGTGGATGCAGCCCATGCCGGTGAAGCCGAGCGCGCGCGACCGGCGGCCCCAGGCGGCGAGACCGTCGAGGTCCTGGAAGTCGCCGTAGACGGAATCGATCGCCTGCAGTCCGGCGGCGTGGGCTGCATTGACCAGCCGTTCCCGCGCCCATTGCGATTCCTCGCCGGTCGCGGTCTTCCGGACTCCGAGGTCCGCGGTGTAGTCCTCGAGGCCGATCGTCAGCGCGACGATCCGGTCGCTCGCCGTCGCGATGTCGAAGGCCCGCTCGATGCCGAGTGCGCTCTCGAGGATCGGCATGATCCACACCGGCCGGTCGTCGTCGAGGACCGCGCCGATCCGCGCGTCGACCGCGCGCACCTCGTCGGCGGACTCCACCTTCGGGATCAGCACGAGGTTCGGCTGCTCGGGGAGCACCTCGTCGAGATCCTCGAGACCGAGCGGGAGCTGGTTGATCCGCACCATGCGCTCGGCCGTGCCGAAGTCGATCGAGTGCAGCGCGTTGCGGACCAGGATGCGCGCGGCGTCCTTCGCGCCGTGGTGCACCGAGTCCTCGAGGTCCAGGATCACGCCGTCCGCGCCGTACAGCCCGGCGTTGACGCAGAGCTTCGGGTCGTTGCCCGGCAGGTAGAGCCGCGAGCGACGCAGGCGGTCGCGCGCGGTGGCCGGGAAGCGCACGTGCCGCGCCGGCAGCGAGCGACGGTGGGCACCGAGTCCGGCGCGCCGGACCGCACACTCGATCCGCGCGGCGATCGTGAACGGCAGTGCGCCGCGGTCGTCGACGATCGTGAGCTGCCCGGTCGAGACGTCGAGTTCGTGCAGCACATCGCGCGCCTGCTGGGCGATCGCGTCGCCGTAGAACGGCGCGACCTTCGAGCGCTCGATGCCGACTTCGACGGGATCGGTGCTCGTCGCGTAGCGGACCAGCAGGTCGGCCTTGACGTCGTCGCCGCTGCGGCCCGCCTCGGTGACGTGCGGCGGGGAGGTGGTCGCCGGGTCGTGCATCGTGCTCCTCTGGGCTGTTCGCTGCAGTGCCACGCGATCACGCATGGACGGCGCCGCTCGCCAGGGCGGCGAGGATCGCGTCCGTCATCTCGCTGGTGGACGCAGCTCCCTGTGCGATCGACTGCGGCCCACCGGGGATGCGCATCATGTCGTAGGTGCGGACCTCGCCGGCGGCGACGACCTGCGCGATCGCGCGGCGGATACGGTTCGCGCGCGAGCTGTCACCGATGTGGTCCAGCATCATCGCCGCGCTCAGGATCATCGCGATCGGATTGACGATCGACGGCTGCAGCGTCTCGTACTTCGGTGCCGAGCCGTGCGTCGGCTCGAACACCGCGACCTCGTCACCGATGTTCGCGGAGCACGCGAAGCCGAGGCCACCGACCAGGCCGGCGAAGGCGTCCGACACGATGTCGCCGAACATGTTGCCGGCGACGATCACGCCGTAGTCTTCCGGGTTCTTGGTCAGCCACATCATCTGGGCGTCGATGTTGGTCGACCAGAGCTGGATCGTCGGGTGGGCCTTCTGCACCTCGCGTGCGACCTGCTCCATCATGCCCGACGTCTCGCGCAGCACGTTCGGCTTCTCGCAGACGGTGACCGAGCGGTAGCCGTGCTGCTCGGCGTACGCGAAGGCGGCTTCGACGATGCGGCGGCATGCGCGGCGCGTGAAGATGCGCGTCGAGATCGCGAGGTCCTTCTTCGGTGTCGATGCGAACGCCTTGAAGCGCGGGTGCGTCGCCAGTGCCGCGACGACCTGGTCCGGCGGATCGGTCCACTCGACGCCCGCGTACAGACCCTCGGTGTTCTGCCGGAAGATCACCGTGTCGACCTTTGGCTCGTCGATGCCACCATTCCGGTCGCGGCGCACGAAGTTCAGCGGATTGCCGGGGAACGAGCGGCAGGGGCGGATGCAGACGTCGAGATCGAAGCGCTGTCGCATCGTGACGATCGGGCTGTAGTAGACGAGCCCCTTTCCGCGCAGCTCCGGCCGCAGCTCCGCGTCGGCCTCGCGCTTCGGCTTCGACGTGATCGCGCCGAACAGGCCGAGCTTGTGCTCGGCGAGGAGATCGATGGTCCGCTGCGGCAGCGGATTGCCATGCTGGATCCACTCGTCCCAGCCGATCTCGGCGTGGACGTATTCGGCATCGAAGCCGACGGCATCCAGGACACGGAGTGCCTCGGGCAATACGACCTTGCCGACGCCGTCGCCGGGCATGGTCACGACCGTGTAGCGGTTCATCTGGGGAAGCTCACTCTCGTAGTAGGGTCGGCGAAGCGGTGGATCAGGACCGGTGGGACCGGTGGCTGGGCGGGGGGCGGGAGCGCGGACCTGCATCGCAGCGGAGCTCGCTCCGCGTGGGACCGCGGTTGATCGAAGATCGATGGCCGGAACCGGCTCGGAGAGCTGTCAGCAGGCGGTCGTCAGTCTGCTGCGCACCAGGGGCTCGATTCCGCCGGCGACGACGAGCGATTGAGGCACGCTGCCGAGTGCCGGGAACGAGTAGTTCACGCCGCGGAAGGAGATGCGGCCACGACGGAAGTCGACGTGCAGCAGGTCCCCGGTGCAGATCGTCCTGGTGCCGGCCTCGACGTCCGCCGCGAAGGCCTCGGCGAGCGCGGCGGGGAGCTCCTCGTTCTCGATGCAGAGGAACCCGTTGTTGAACGCGTTGCGCAGGTAGGTCTGCGAGAAGCTCGCGGCGACGACCAGGGGAATGCCCTTGTGGATCAACGCCGTCGCGGCCTGCTCGCGGCTCGAGCCGGTGCCGAAGTTGTGGCCCGCGACCAACACGTCGCCGCTGGCGACCTTGGCGCCGAACGTCGGGTCGTAGTTCTCCATCACGACCCGAGCCATCTCCGCGGGCGTCATGTCTTCGCGGTACGTGTAGTCCTTGCCGTAGATGCCGTCGGTGTTGAGGTTGTCCTGCGGAAGGTAGACGAGCCGGCCGGTCAGCTCGGCGGGGAAGCCGGGCAGGATCGCGACGGCAGGGTCGTCGCCGCGGCGTGGCGCCGCGTGACGCGCGAAGCGAGCGGTGAGCGGCCCCGGTGTGATCGCGCGCGGGCCGCGGATGTAGCCGGCGGCCGCCGATTCGGCGACGACCTCAGGGCTCGCGAGATAGCACTGGGCGTCGCGCGAGCCCATGCGGCCCTTGAAGTTCCGGTTGGTCGCCGAGATGCCCACCTCGCCGGCCTCGAGCAGACCGGTGCCGAGGCCGATGCACGGGCCGCAGCCGGGCGGCAGCGTGTGCGCGCCGGCCGCGAGCAGGTCCTGCCACGCGCCGGATTCCTCGGCGCGCGATTGGACCTCCTGACTCGCGGCGGCCACGTAGAGCTTGACGCCCGGTGCGACGTGGCGGCCGGCGAGAACGCGCGCCGCGACCTCGAGGTCCGATTGGCGCGAGTTGACGCACGACACGATGTACGCCTTGTCGATCGCGATGCGACGAGCCTCGATCGTCGTCAGCGGTGCGGTCACCTGGACGGTGTCGGGCCCCGCGACGCGGGGCGCCACGTCACCGAGGTCGAGCGTGATCGTGCCTGCGTAGAACGCGCCCGGATCGGGAGCCGGCGGTTCGGCGGCCCAGCGCTCGAGGTCGTCGGGTCGGATGCGGTCGATGCCGTTCGCGACGAGCGCCTCGCGACGCCGGCGCAGCCAGCGGACAGTGGTCGCGTCGACCGGGAACCACGCGCTCAGCGCACCCCACTCGGTCGACATGTTGGCGATCGACAGGCGTGCGTCCAGGTCGAGCTCGGTGACCCCGGGACCGTCGAACTCGAGCGATGCATTGAGGACCTCGTCGTGGTCGTACAGCCCGCACAGCGTCAGGATCACGTCCTTGCCGTACACGCCGGGTCGGAGCTGCCCGGTGAGGACGACGCGGATCGTCCGCGGGATCTGCCACCAGAACTCGCCGATGGCCCAGATCGCCGCGGCGTCGGTGCGCACGACCGGGGTGCCGACGGCGCCCAGTGCGCCGTACATGTTGGAATGCGAATCGGACGCGACGACGAACGTCCCCGGCAGCACGTGACCCTGCTCGACCATGAGCTGGTGACCGATGCCGGCGCCGGCCGCGTAGGCGAGGATGCCGTTCTCGCGTGCGAAGGTCGCGATGGCCTCGTACTTCTCGAGGTTCTTGTCGGTGTGGTTCTGGATGTCGTGGTCGAGCGCGAAGATCGGCTGGCGGGGATCGGCCAACGCGTGGGCGCCGATGGCCCGGAACTTCGGGATGACGGCCGCCGTGTTGTCGTGCGTCATCACGTGCGTCGGACGGATCGACACGAAGTCCCCGGCGCGCAGCGGCCGGCCGAGCCCCGGGTCGGAGGCGGCGTGCGCCGCGGCAATCTTCTCGACGATCGTCTGTGCCATCAGGATGCCCTCCGCGCGGCTCGGCGAACGGGGCCGCGGTGCCCGATGCGCGTCAATAGCCGCCGCGGCCGCGGTCGTCGCGGCACAGCGCCAGCACGTCGCGCACCGAGCTCGCCTCGTCCAGGTTCCACACCGCGTCCTTCAGCCGCCGGCGCGCGGCGGGCGTCAGGAACGGCTCCGCCAGCGCGTCGAACTTCGCCTCGATCTCGGCGTCGGTCAGCGGATTGCGGGGATCGCCCTTCGGGAAGTCGAGCGTCTCCCGCAGCTCGCGGCCGTCGGTCGTCGTGATCGTCACGACGCAGCGCTGCAGGGCCGGGAAGACCCGCTCGATCTCCGGATCGGCCTCGACGACCACCTTGCGGAGCTGGGCGCGGATCCGCGGATCCATGATCTTCGCGTCGGTGAACTGCGCCGGGGTCACGTTGCCGTCGGCCAGCGCGGCGGCGATCACGTACGGGAGCGAGTGGTCGGCGGTCTCCTTGCTGCGCGGGTCGTACTTGCTCGGATCGGCGAGGATGTCGGCCGCGCGCGCCAGCGAGCGGATGTGGACCCGCTCGACGTCCTCGGCGCGCAGCTCGTGAGCGCGCATCAGGTCGAGCACCGCCGAGATGGGAGTGTGCGTCAGCGCCTCGGTCGGGAACGCCTTCATGCCGCACTGCGTGATGCGCCAGTCCGTGCCGAGCCCCTCGGTCAGCACGCCGAGGTTCCACTCGGGGCCCATGCAGTGGACGAGACCTTCCTTGCCGTCGAGGACGTGCTCGGGGCCGGTGTAGCCCCGCGCGGCGAACAGCGCGGCGACGACGCCGCTCTCGGTCGCCATCGGGTCGACCGTGTTCTTCATCATCGTCAGCTTGCCGGCGGTCACCGCGCCGAGCGTCGCGTGGCGGCTCGCGGAGATGCCGATCGCGTGCTGGATCTTCGTCGCATCGAGGTGCAGCGCGCGGCCGGCGACGATCGGCGACACGAACGCGGTCAGCGTCGCGTGGTGCCAGCCGCGCTCGCGGATGCCGGGGATCGCCGCCTCGCACAGCCGCATCTCGAACTCGTGGCCGAGCGCGATTCCGACGACCAGCTCCTTGCCGTCGGAGCGAGCGCGTTCGCAGCAGGCCATCGCCGCGGGGATGATGTCCGACGGGTGCGACGGGTCCTGCTTCCAGTAGATGTCGTTGTAGTCCATGCACCGCACCATCAGCGCATTGGCGAGGGTGGCGGAGCGGACGTCGAGGCGGCGGCCGGTGCCGACGACGGTCGCCGGGCCCTCCGCAGCGAGCTCGGCGAGGACCTCCAACGCGATCCGGACGTCGTGCTGCCCATAGCCGCCCAGCGCGCAGCCGAGCGAGTCCAGCAGGAAGCGCTTGCACTGGTGGACGGCGTCCTCCGACAGGTGCTCGAAGCGCAGATCGGCGGCCCAGCGGGCCATCTCGGCGGTGATCGTTTGCGACATCGACGGGTCCAGGGTGGTTCGGGATCGGCGCGGCGCCGATGGGCTCAGCGTGCGAGGTCCTTGAACGGCAGGAACGACATGAAGTCGGCGTGATGGACGATCGTGGCCTCGACGCTGCGGCGCACGAGGTCGCCCTCGCCGGCGTGCGCAGCGATCACGTGGCACACGGCGTCGGGCACGCCGCACTCGAAGGCGAGCGCAACACCGGTGAACGGGTGTCGCAGCAGCTTGCCGCGCGCGCTCTGCCGCGCCTCGCCGTCGACCTTCTCGTATTCGAGCAGCTTGCCGACGTCGGCGAGGATCGCGCCGGCGACGACGATGTCGAGGTCGATGGCGAGCGCGTCACCGAGGAACTCGCGCATCGACTCGGCGGAGCGCCGGGCGATGTGCACGACGCAGCGCTTGTGTGCGATGAAGCTGGTCGGACAGCCGGGCACCAGCAGCGTGAACGGGATCTCGGACAGGTCCTTCGGCTCGAGGGGACTCAGCTCGAACGCACGCTCCCAGGTGCGGGTCGCAGCCTCCCGTAGGGTCGCGTCCCGGATCCACTCGAGCTCGGGCCACAGGGCTCGGACGGCTTCGCGCATGGTCGGCACCGGTCAGAGGCAACGGTGCCGTCTCGCCACGAATTTGCCTGCCAGCGCGAAAGCCCACCCCGGGAACTCCCCAGGTCGGCAGCCACTGACTTCCGATCCGTACGCGGTACCAATCGGAAGTCAGGACTTCCGATTGGTACCGCGTACGGATCGGAAGTCAGGAGCGGGCGACGATCAGGTCGCCGAAGCCGAGGACGGTCGGGCCGCCCTGCGGATCGGGGCCACCGGCGAGCTGTACGCCGAGGCGCAGGCCGAGCAGCGCCGGGACGTTCGGGATGCCGAGCCGCAGCCGGACGTCGGCGGGTCCGCTCGGGAACGCGCCGTGCGCCACCTCGATGGCACCGGCGAAGCGGAGGATCGACACGCCCCTCAGGCCGGCGGGCGCCCGCGTTCCGAGGTCGAGGCCGAGGTCGGCGTAGCAGACGTAGGCGCGCGGCAGCTGACTGCGCAGCGCGAGCTCGAGCGTGTCACCGAGGCCGACGGGGCCGGTCATGTTGCGGGCCGACAGCACGTCGCCGGGCAGGCAGAACGGGATCGCGCGGTCGAGCGTCATCCCGCCGAACGTGACCAGCCCCCGGTCGGCGTCGCGCGCGAGCATGCCGCCGCGGCCGAGCGCGCCTTGACCCCGCCGCACGATCGTGCGCCCGCAGCCGATCGCGTCGAGGCTCGCGGGCGACACCTGCTGGATCACGTCGCCGCCGTAGGCGCCGCCGTCGCCGCCGAGCAGCAGGAGCTCCTGCCACTCGTGATTGAACGTCCGGATCCGCGCGCGGCCGAGCGTGCGGATCGCCGCGCCGCCGCGGCCGGTCGAGCCGACCCGGTCGAATCCCTGCAGGACCGCGCGCTCGATGACGAGCTCGGCCTCCGTCGCGTAGACGGCGGCGAGCCCGTCGTCGCCGGTCACGCCCGGCAGCTGCTGCACGGTCGAACCGCTGCGCCGCACGCTCGACACCACCGCCAGGTCGGTGAGCCACACCGTCTCGCTCCGCTCGACGTGCACGGCGCCGATCGCCTGCGCGCCCGGCAGGTCGACGACCGGATCGACGCTCAGCGCGTCGATGCGCACGTCGCCCGGGTTGTCGTGGACGTGGACCGCGGGGGTGCGGCCGTCGAGCCAGCGCACGTCGAGGTCGGCGACCAGGCAGACCCTGCCGCTCGGCACGCCCTGGATCTCGACCGCCGGGCCGCCGTTCGCGTCGATCGCCGCGCGGCCGCCGCCGTCGGCGACGATCGTCAGCGCCTTGCTCTGCACCACGAACGGCTGGTAGACGCCCGGCAGGACCAGCAGCGTCGCCCCGTCCGGTGCGGCCTGGGCCGCGGTGCGGATCTCGGTGAACAGCTGGCCGGGGCCGACCAGGATCACCTGCTGGGCCGGGACCGCGGTGCACGCGACGAGAAGCGGGAGCCCGAGCAGGCGGGCCGGTCGGAGGGGAGTGGCAGCCATCGTCGGTGCCGATCGTCGCCGCTCGGCGCCGCGCCCGGAACCCCCGCGGCGGATCCCGTGCGACGCGTCAGCGCCCGACGCGCACGTCCAGCCCGTTCGAGACGATGACCCCGCGCGGGTTCGCTGCCGGGTCGCCGCCGAGCACCTGCAGGAACAGGTGGCCGCCGGCCAGCGCGGGGTCGCCCGGGATCGGCTGCAGCAGCCCGGAGCGGCCATCACCGGCGACGAGTGCCTGGAACGTGAGGTCCGCGCTGCTCCGCAGCGCGCAGCCCGGGGCGCCGAGCGCGCCGAGGTCGTAGGGCAGCGCCGTCCCGTTCCACACCGTGCCCGAGAAGCCGAGCAGGAACCACGCCGGTTGGCCGGGGACCAGATCGGTGACGGACAGATACAGCGTGCCGCCGACCTCCGCTGGGCTCGCCAGCGCGAGCGCCGGTGCGCTGCCGGTGCTGCCCGAGCAGCCCGGCCCGAGGTCGGCGACGCCCGGCAGCACGATCGCGGCCGTGAACAGGCCGCGCCCGTGCGTCGCCGCCAGCAGCGTCTCGCTCTGGTTCATGAACACGACCTCGTCGATGCTGCAGTTGTTCGGGCCGAGGTTGTTCGTGCTCCAGGTCGCGCCGCCGTCTTCGCTCGCGAACACGCCGACCTCGGTCCCCGCGTACAGCACGTCGCCGGCGGTCGGGTGCTGGCACAGGCCGTTGACCGGCGCCGGCGGCAGGCGCTGCAGACCGCTGCCGGCGCGCACGGCGAACGTCGCGCCGGCGTCGTTGGTGTACCACACGTTGTCCGGGCTGAAGCCGCCGAGCGCGACCCACGCCGCGTTCGGATCGCGGTGGTCGGCGACGACGCGTGCGACGTAACGATCCGGCAGCGGGTCGGCCGCACCATTGTCGTCGACCGGGACCCAGGTCGGTGATGCCGCCGTAGCGTTCGCGCTGCGGTAGACGCGGCCGTCGTTGTGGCCGACCCAGACGACGTCCGGCTGCCCCGGCGCGACGGCGATCGCGCTGATGTTCGAGCCGACGTCGGGCTTGATCGCCTGCCAGCTCACGGTCGCCGCGCGCGCGTTGTTCGTGCGCCACAGGCGGCGTCCGCCGGCGAGCAGTCGGCGCGGGTCGTTCGGGTCGAGGATGAACGGCGCGATGAAGTTCGCACTGCTGCCGGCGTCCGCGATGCCCGAGTAGATGTAGCTCGCCGACGAGCCGCCGTTCGTCGAGCGGTGGAGCTGCAGGCGTACGTATTCTCCGTACGTGTAGCGCGGGTCCTGCCAGTCGATCGCGCAGAAGCCGCCGTCGCCACCGAACGTCAGGTTGCCGGTCGTGCCGAACAGCGTGGACACGCGGATCGTGCCGTTGTCCTGCGTACCGCCGATCAGCACGCCGGTCGGGCCGTGGCCGGCCGCACCGTAGAACTGCGTCGTGCGGTACTGGTTGTCGAGCCGCGCCCAGTTCGAGTTGCCGACGCGTGAGGCGGTCGTCACGTCGCTGGTGCGGTAGACGCCACCGTCGGTCGTCACGTACAGCGTGCGGTTCGTCGAGCCGTCCCATTGCGGGTCCTCGACCAGCACGTGTTCGTCGACGTGCGGCTGGATCGTGTCGATGTAGCCCTCGCTGATCCGCGTGTAGCTCGAGCCGCCGTTCGTGCTGCGATAGATGTAGTAGGAACCGAACACGACGAGATTCGCGTCGGTCGGTGCCACCCAGATCGTGTTGTAGTACCAGCCGGCGCCGTTGCCGTAGTTGCCGGTGCGGAGCGACCAGGTCGCACCGCCGTCGGTCGACCGCCAGATCTCGCCGTTGTTCGCGCCACAGTTCGCGTAGAACCAGCCGCCGCTGCTCCGCGCCGCCGCGAGCTCGATGCGCGAATTGAAGCCGGAGACATTGACGAGACCGGTCTGCGCCGGCTGCCACGTCGCGCCCGAGTCCGTCGATCGCAGCACGCTGTGCGCTCCGCCGGCCCGCCCGCTCGCGATCGCGCGGGTCGGCACGTTCGGGTCGAACAGCACCTGGAACGCCGTCTCTCCGGACCACACCTGCGTCCACGACTGGCCGCCGTCGGTCGTGCGGAACAGGCCGGAGTCGCGCGCGGCGAGCACGAGCAGCGGGTCCGTCGCCGACACCGCGATGCGGTTCACGTAGCTCCAGCCGTCGGTCGCGGTGAGCTTCGCGAAGGTCTGGCCGTTGTCGACCGATCGGTAGATGCCGTCGCCGCGCAGCGCGTCGCTGTTGAAGTAGCCCTCACCGGTGCCGCACCAGATCACGTCCGGATCGGACGGGTCGCGCGTGAGGCAGCCGATCGGCAGCCGCGGTTGCCAGTCGTCCACCGGCTCCCAGGTGGCGGCGCGATCCGTCGAGCGCCACATGCCGCCGCCGACCGAGCCGGCGATCAGGTGGTTCGGGTCGCGCGGGTCGATGATCAGCGAACGGGTGCGACCGGAGATGTTGCTCGGCCCGCGCTCGACCCAGGCGGTCGGGGCGACCCCGCCGTCGTCCGCCGCCGCGATCTGCTCGCGGACGCGCAGCGCCTGCGGCAACGCGTCCGGCGCGATCCGGCCGTGCTCGTCGCGCCAGCGCAGCATGCGCCAGGCGAGCGCCTCGCCGGGCGAGTCAGGGCTCGGCGGGCGGGCGACCGCGCCGATGCGGTGCGGTTTCGTCGGTGGTGCGGGCTCGCTGTCGCCGGGCGCGGGCCGATCGGATCCCGAGCAGCCGGCGAGCAGGGCGAGCGCGAACAGGGCGAGCGCGGCGGGGGAACGAGCCATCATGCGGCCTTCGGAGAGAACGAGGAACCCGGACAGGATACCGCGCGCCGGTGCGGATGGCGTGACCCGCCCCGACGGCGGAGTGCCCGATGCGGCCGTGCGGTCGCTGGTAGCGACAGGCCGACCTGTCATCCGGCCGATGGAGCGGATACAGAGTCCTGCCCCGTGTCCCTGCTGCATTGGTACTACCCGCGACCTGCGAACCAGGTCGACTGGGGCCTGGCCGAGTGCGCCGCGAGCGTGCGGCGGATCGCCGGCGGCGGGGACGCGCTGGTCGAGCGGGCCGTCGCGATGCTGCGCGAGCGTTGCGGTGCCCGCGAGGTCCTCGGGTTCGAGCGCGGCCGCTCGGCGCTCCGCTTCCTGCTCGAGTGGGCGCGGGCGCTGCCCGGGGCGCGCGGCCGGCGGCGGGTCCTGGTGCCCGCGCTCCTGTGCAAGGCGGTGCCGGACGCCGTGCTCGCCGCCGGGCTCGAGCCGGTGCTGTGCGACGTGACCGCGGACCTCACGATGGACGTCGCCTCGGCCCGCGCCGCGCTCGACCCGGCCGCGACGCTCGCGCTGGTCGTCCCGCACGTCTACGGCTGGCCGTCGCCGGTCGCCGCGTTCGAGGCCCTCGCCGCTCCCCACGACATCGTCGCGATCGACGACGCGGCAGCCGCGCTCGGCGGCCTGGGCACCGACGGCCGCGCGCTCGGCACCGGCGGGGACGCCGGGCTGTTCAGCTTCTCGCAGGGCAAGCCCGCCGTCGCGGGCGGCGGTGGCGTCTGCGTGCTGCCGCCGGGCGGTGCGTTCGCCGCGGCCGACGCGCTGCGACCCGCGATCGCGCCGGCGTCGCGCCGCAGCGCGGCGCGCGGGTTCCGGCGCTTCCTGTGGCAGGACCTGCTGCACCGCTTCAGCGGGCCGCTCGGCCGCGCGTGGGCGATCGGCGCGGCGCGGCTCGGACGTTCCGGCGGCGGGGGTGCGGCGGCCGGCGTCGAGCTGCGCGGCATGGCCGGGCTGTACGGCGGGCCGCTGCTCGCGCAGCTCCGCCGCCTCGAGCTGCTCGCCGCCCGCCGCCGGCGCACCGCCGAGCTGCTCGCCGCCGAGCTCGCTGGCATCGACGGCCTGCGCGTCGTGCCGTGGCCGGCGCACGCGACGCCGACGCGCTTCGTCGTCGAGTGCCGCGATCTCGCCGTGCGGCGCGATGCGCAGGGCATCCGCGCCGAGAACCCCCTCGCCGCGCACCTGCGCCGGCACGGCACCGAAGCGCGCTACGCCTACCCGCCGCTGCACCGCTACCGTGGCTTCGAGGGCTTCGCGGCGACCGACCTGTCGACGACCGAGCGTCTGGCGGACCGCGCGCTGCTGCTGCCGCTGTTCGGCGCACCCTCGCCGCGCGCCATCGCCCGCATCGGCCGCGCGGTGCGCAGCTTCTTCGGAGCGTGATTCGAGTCCCCAGGACCCGGCGGCGGACAGCGTATGACGGACGGTGAACAGCTCGGCGCGGTGGTGCTCGGTCTGGAGATCAACGGCCTCAATGTCGTGCGCGCATTGGGTCGGCGTGGCGTGCACGTCGTCGGCATCGACCGCGATCTCGCGCAGTTCACGGCCCATAGCCGCTACCTGCGCGGCCGGGTCGCGACCGCGGACCTCCGCGGCGAGGCGCTGCTCGACACGCTGTGCGAGCTCGGCCGCGACGGTCGCCGGCGCCTCCTGTTCCCGACCATGGACGGCACCGTGCACCTGCTGTCGGCGCTGCGCGCACGGTTGCCGGGCCACCTGCTGCTCGAGCTGCCCGACCACGACACGGTCCACGCGCTGATGCACAAGGGTGGCTTCCGCGAGCTGGCCGACCGCCACGGCCTGCTGTCGCCGGGCTGCCGCGTCGCCCGGGACCCCGCCGAGCTCGAGCGCGCAGCGGCGGAGCTGCGCTTCCCGCTCGTCATGAAGTCGACGATGAAGCGCACCGGGCCGACGCCGAAGGCCGCGGTCGTCGCCGACCTGGAAGGCGCCCGGCGCAGCTACTCCGAGCAGGGCGGCGGCGAGATGATCCTCGAGGAGTGGATCCCCGGGACCGACGCCGACGTGTACTTCTGCCTGCAGGCGTGGTCCGCTCGCGACCCGGGTCGCCCATTGTGCAGCTTCGTCGGTCGCAAGCTCCGGCAGTGGCCGCCGCTGGTCGGCGGCACGGCGGCGGCGGAGCCCGCCGAGGCCCCCGAGGTCGAGGCCGCGACGACGGCGTTCTTCGCCGCGGTCGGCTATCGGGGCCTCGGCTCGATGGAATACAAGCGCGACCCGCGCGACGGCCGCTACTACGCGATCGAGCCGACCGTGGGCCGCACGGACTTCCAGTCGGGCGTTGCGGTCGCCAATGGCGTGAACATCCCGCACGCGCTGTGGGCTGCCGTCGCCGGGCTGCCGCCGCCCGCGCCTCGCCGTCCGGCGCGCCCGGTGCGCTGGGTCGAGCCGACCGCCGATGCGCGCGCTGCGCTGCTCGCGATCGAGCGCGGCGAGCTGACGCACGACGCGTGGCGTGCGAGCCTGCGCGGACCTCGCGTGACGTCGGTCTTCGCCGCCGACGATCCGGGCCCGTGGCTGCGCGACATCGCCAGCCGCGTGCGCGGCCGGCTCGCCCGCCTGCTGCGGCGCGGCTGAGCCCCTGCCGCCGCCTCGCGCGTCGGTCAGTAGCCGAGCCGGAACTCGAGGCCCTGCGTCTGCGCCCAGGGCAGGACGTACGGGAGAGTCGGATCCGCGGCGAACGCCTGCGCTGCGAAGACGGCGCCGACCAGCGCGTAGTCGGTCGGGATCGACAGCAGGATCGAGGCGTCGCCGGCCGGGCTCGTCGCCAGCGCCCGCAGGTCGACCGGATCCACCAGCAGCTCGGTGCCGGGCGGGGCGAGCGGCGCGAGCGGGATCGGCCGTCCACGGCGTGAGACGCCGAGCATGCCGAGTGCGAATCCCGCCGGGTCGAGCCCCGCGACGTCGATCGCGAACCAGCGGTTGCCGACCGCCGGCACCTCGTCGATCGACAGCCGCGGCGTGCCGGCGGACCAGGGCGTCGAGCTGCCGAACTCGGTGATCCGTGCCGGTGTCGCCTCGATGCGCAGGTCGTCGATGGTCAGCGGCCGCCAGCGCGCGTTGTTGCCGCCGATCGTCTCGCGGTAGCAGAGGTAGGCGCCGCCGGCGGCGCGCCATGCCACGCGCGCAGTGAAGCGCTGGCCGCCGTCGACCCCCCAGGTGCCGCCGAAGCTCGCGCGGACGACGCCCTCCGCGGTCCGCAGCGCGAGACGGTGCCACCCGGACGTCGGTGTGAGCGGTCCGGCGAGCACGCGGAACGGGAGCCCGCCCTCGCCGAAGTCCACCAGCCACAGACGACCGCCGAGCGCATCGCGCTGGTAGACCCAGGCGACGCCGGTGTCGCCGGACTTGAAGGCGGTGGGAACGGTCGGCTGCAGCCGCACGTGGTGACCGAACGGATCCGTCGTACCCTGCACGCCGATCGACCAGGACTCGAGCTCGGTGCCGCTGAGCGGTGCGGTCTCGAAGTAGACGTTCACTTCGAGCGCGTAGGCGACGGCCGCGTCCGCGCGCAGCGTCACCGCATTGCCGCCACCCGGGCTGGGGTCCCACAGGATGCCGCAGTTCCCGCCATTCGGGTTCATCGGACCCCGCTGGATCGACGCCGGATTGACGCCGGGGGTAACCACGTTGGCATCGCACGCCAGCAGTGGGTGGAAGCTCTGCGCGAAGCCGGGCACCGCGGCGCCGATCGGGAGACCCTCGAAGTCCTCGATCAGGAACGCCGGCGCGGCGATGGTGTTCGTGGTTCCGGGCGTCCATGTCGCGAAGCGGAAGTCTGCGCCATTGACGTCGCTGTCGGCGCCGTCGCGGTAGCGCTGTGCGGTCGCGAACGAGCCCACCTCGAGCTTGAACCGGCCCGCGAGCCCGCGCCCCTCCATGCGCGCCGGCCGCCAGGTCGAGCCGGAGGTCTCGTAGTCCACGCGATCGACGACGCGACCCTGCGGGTCGATCAACTCGAGCGCATGGTGGGTGAACTGGCCCAGCTCGTCGCCGGCGGTCGTGAACACCTGCGTGACGTTCGGGACACCGGCGTCGCCGAGCACGAAGAAGCCGCCGGGTGGCACGGTGGCCGGGGCCCGGATCGTCTCCGAGCGCAGCACGCCGGTGGCGGCCACGTTGTCGATCCGGTAGCCGGCGAGATCGAGCGAGGCGCTGCCGGCGTTGCAGATCTCCACGAACTCCAGGTCGTCGATGATGCCGTCGTCGTCGTACGAGAACTCGTTGATCACCACGCGCGGTCCCGACTGTGCGGTGAGGGGCGGGATCGCGCACGCGAGCAGCGCGGCGACCAGTGGAAACGAGATGCGAAGCCGGTCGTGCATGGGGTCACCAGATCACGGGGCGCGTCGGGCGCAGCCCGACGGTGGGGAGACGGTTGGTCGCCGGCGTGCGCAGGCGGCGCGCGGAGCGGGCGTTCGCGGGCGGCGAATCGAAGGCGCCGCCGCGGATCACGCGATCGTGGCGGTCGGTCGACGGCGGAGCCCCGCCGAGCGCGAGACCGTCACCGGTCCGCAGGTGCTCGCGGCGTCGGTCCCACACGTCGCGACACCATTCGGCGACGTTGCCGTGCAGGTCGCACAGTCCGAACGCGTTCGGCCGGAAGCTGCCGACCGGGGCGTGCACCGGGTAGCCGTCGTCGAACGGAGTCGCGGCCGGCAGGTTCGTGCTGACCCAGCTCGAACGATCGCGCAGATTGGCACTGCCGGCGAGGCTCGCCGGATCGTCGCCCGTCGACCAGGCCGTGGTCGTCCCGGCACGGCACGCGAGCTCCCATTGTGCTTCGGTCGGTAGCTCCAGACCGAACGGCTGCAGGGCCGCCTCGCAGTCGACCGCGGACACCGACTCGACCGGATGGCCCCAGCCGACTCCTGGCTCCCCGGCGGGATACGCGCTGGGGTTGGCGTCGCCCGCCAGCCGCAGCCATTGCGCCTGCGTCACCTCGCACCTCGCGACGAAGAACGCGTCGAGCGCGACCGTGCGCGGCTCCTCCTCGTCGGGTCGGACCGCACCGGGCGCGGCCTCCGCGGGCGAGCCGAGCGCGGCGATCCCGCCGGGCAGGAGCACGAACACGATCCCGCAATCCGCGTCCGTGACGAGCTCGCCGTCGGGCCCGCGGTGCGGCCCGGGCGTACCCGGTGCGGCGCTCTCGACGTGGTGGAACTCGAGCAGTCCGTGCGGATTCGGGCCGAGCGGCACGAGGCCGGACTGCGGGGGGAGCCCGCCGAAGCGCGCGCCGAAGCGGGCGTCCGCGGCGAGCAGCGCTCGCGCGTCGACCCAGCGCGCGGAGGCGCTCGCGTCGGCGGCCGCGAGTCGGTCGGAGCGCGCGGCGAGACCGTCGGTCCGGGCGAGCAGGCCGCCGGGCGCATCGAGCGCCGCATCGAGCCGCCCGAGCAGCGTCCGGAGCCGGCCGCCGACCTCGTCGCCGTCGCCGCTCGCCGCGGCCGGGCCGAGCGTCCCACGGATCCGGTCCCGCGCGCCACCGGCGTCGCGGGCGATCCGGCCGCGCAGGTCGCGCAGCGCGGCGCGGTGCTCGGGCCAGGGGGGGATACACGCGCGCAGCTCGTCCTCGAGCTGGTCGAGGCGGCTGCCCTCGCCGAGCAGCGCCTGCCGCTCGGTCAGCCGGAGCGCACGGCCGAGCGCCAGCAGCGCGAGCACGCCGAGCAGCAGCGCCGCTCCCAACGACGCCGCGGCCATCCGGTTGCGACGGATCCACTTGGCGAGCTCCGGCAATGCACCCGTGCGGTGCGCGAGCACGACCCGACCGTCGACGAATCTGCGCAGATCGTCCGACAGCTCCTTCGCGTCCGCGTAGCGGGCGGCTGGGTCGCGAGACATGGCGCGCTCGCAGATCGCGACGAGCTCCGCCGGTGCGCGCCGCGCGAGAGCGCCCGGTGGTGTCGGTGGACGGCTGCGCAGCGCCCGCAGTATGGCGCGCGAGGAGCGCGTCGTCGGGCTGTCTGCGTATTGAGGGTGACCGGTCAGCCACTCGTACAGCATGGCACCGACCGCGTACACGTCGGAGCGAGGCGACACGGCCTCCGGCCCGGCGCCCGCCTGCTCCGGTGCCATGTAGCTCGGCGTTCCGACGGTGCTCTGTCGCGCGGCATCGCGCGCCTGACGAAGGTCGATCGCGAGCCCCCAGTCCATCAGGTAGACCTCGCCGAACGGACCGACCATCACGTTCAGCGGCTTGACGTCGCGATGCACGACGCCGCGGTCGTGGGCGAACGCCAGCGCGTCGCACACGCGGACCAGCACCTCGACGAAGCGCGCGGTCGACCACGCGCCGGCCGCACCGCGCGGGGTGGCGAGGTGCGCCGCGAGCGTGTCGCCATGCACACGGCGCATGGTGAAGAACGGGCGTCCCTCGCGGTCGATGCCCAGCTCGTGCACCGGCACGATTCCCGGGTGCTCGAGCTTCGCGGTCGTGTCGGCCTCGTCGATCAGCAGGCCGGCGAGCGTCGACCAGGTCGCGATCGGGTCCGCCTCGGCGCGCGGCGTCGCCACGCGCTTCATCGCGAGCCGCCGATCGACGCTGCGGTCGCGGACCTCGAGGACGACGCCCATGCCGCCGCGCCCGGAGTTCGCGCTCGACGACCGGTTCGGGACGCTCGCGCAGCAGCCGTTCGAGGTCGTCGAGCCGCGTGGCGAGCCGCCGGTCGGCGTCCCGTTCGGCGCCGAGCGAGGCACCCGGCTCGAGGCGCAGCGAGTGCTCGCGCACGAGGCCGTCGAAGCCCGGGAACTCGCGGGCGATGCGCGCGCGCAGCTCGGCGCGCGCGGTCGGATCGATGGCGTCGACGAAGTCGATGAGCAGCGACTCGAGCTGCTCGGGCAACGCCGACCAGCGCGGCGGCACAGAGCCGTCGACGTCGCGGGTGCAGGGTCGGGACTCGTGCTGCGACATCGGGCGGGCGGGGCTCGTGCGACGGGAGGGCGCAATCTGGTCACCGGAGTGCGCGCGCGTCAAGCAGCCCGGGGCGGCTCACGCGATCCGCGAACCCGCCGGGTCGAGCGTCGCGGCGATCCCCCGAGGCGCGTACCATCGGTGGTCCCTTCGGCGCTCTGCGCACGACCGAGCTACCCAGGTCCACGGAATGCACATCCGAATCCCCGCCACCCTCGCGCTGACGTCGCTCGCGATCGGCGCCGCCCCGGCCCAGGCCGTCGTGACCGCGACGGCGTCGACCACGGTGCGCGTCGCACCCGGTGCCGAGATGTCGCGCTACACCCTGACGGTCCCCGGCACCGCGGTCGAGATCGCGATGGTGCCGCTGCCGGCCGGGACCGAGGGCTACCCCGCTACGTTCCGGATGGGTTCGCCCGGCGGCGAGGCCGGCCGCCACGACGACGAAGGGCCGCAGGTCGAGGTGCGCGTCGAGCCGTTCTGGATGGCGCAGCTCGAGGTGACCTGGGACGCCTACGACGAGTTCCGGCGCGCCTACGCGGCCATGGGCGGCAAGGGGATCGACGCCAAGACCGCGACGGCCGCCGAGTGGGCCGATGCGGTCAGCCTGCCGACGCCGCTGTACGAGCAGGACTCCGCGCCGATCCTCAACGGAATGGGGACGCGCGGCGGCTATCCGGTCGCGAACATCACGCAGTTCGCCGCGCGACAGTTCACCAAGTGGCTCACCATGCGCACCGGCCATTTCTACCGGCTGCCGACCGAGGCCGAATGGGAGTACGCGGCGCGCGCCGGCACGACGACCGCGTGGTTCTTCGGCGACGACCCGGCCGAGCTCGAGCGCTATGCGATCTACTTCGACAACAGCGCCTACGACGACCCGACCAAGGGCCACCCCGACTTCGGCGCCGGCTATCGCAAGGTCGGCTCGCTCGAGCCGAACCCGTGGGGCCTCCACGACATGTACGGCAACGTCAGCGAGTGGGTGATCGACGCCTACCGGCCGACGCAGTACGCGGCCCTCGGCACCGCCGGCGCGATCGCGTGGCGCGACGCGATCGCCTGGCCGACGACGGTCTTCCCCTGCGTCGTCCGTGGTGGGAGCTGGGAGTCGGAGCCCGAGCAATGCCGGTCGGCATCGCGACTCGCGTCAACGCGCGATTGGCAGGCGCGCGATCCGCAGATCCCGAAGAGCGTGTGGTGGTTCACCGATGGCTTCCACGTCGGCTTCCGCATCGTGCGGCCGCTCGCCGAGCCGGACGATGCCGAGAAGCAACGGTTCTGGGAGAGCCCGGACGAAGGGCTGCAGGACGTGATCCGCGCCGGCGGCAAGGAGATCCGCGTGAAGATCGCGCCGGCGGCCGGCGCGGGCGGTGCCCCGCGATGATGCGAGGAGGGGCGCTCACCGCCGTCGTCGCGCTCGCCCTCCTCGCGCCGCGCGGTGCGGCGCAGGACGCCACCGCCGAGCAGAACTACAAGGTCGCCGGTGGTCGGTCGACCTGGCCGCACCGCATCGACGTCTACGGCCCCGACGGCCGTGCGATCGACCCGGGCGACCCCGGTGCGCGACCCTACTCGCCGGCGCAGACCTGCAAGAAGTGTCACGACCTGAAGGCGATCCAGCACGGCTGGCACTTCGCGGCAGCGGAGGTCGCGCCGCCGGGCCGGTCCGGTGAGCCGTTCGTGTGGACCGACCCGCGCACCGCGACGCAGCTGCCGTTGTCGTACCGCGACTGGCCGGGCACGTTCCGGCCCGAGACCGTCGGTCTCGACCCGGTCGCGTTCGCGGGGCTGTTCGGACGGCACCTACCCGGTGGCCTGGCCGGCTACGCCGGTGGCGACCCGCAGACCGACCGGCGCCGGATCGTCGGTGAGCTCGAGATCGACTGCATGGCCTGCCACGACGGTGCGCGCCGCTGGAGCCACGAGCGCTGGGCCGAGCAGATCGCATTGCAGAACTTCGCGTTCGCGCCGACGGCCGCGTATGGCCTCGCGCGGATCGACGGTCGCTCGTCTGCATTGCCCGACGACCTCGACCCGTCGACTCCCGAGGGTGCCGCGCAGCTGCCGGCCGCACATTGGGATCCGCGCGCGTTCGACGTCGACGGCAAGGTGTTCTTCGACGTGGTGCGCGTGCCGCCCGCCGCTGCGTGCTACGCGTGCCACTCGGTACGCGATGTTGCGGCCGTCGATGCCGGTCCGTTCGCGGAGCCGATCGCTGCCGACCCGCGCTGGGTCCACGACGGCGACGTGCACCTCCGCGCCGGCATGTCCTGCAGCGACTGCCACCGCAACGGTCTCGAGCACCACACGGTGCGCGGCTTCGACGGCGAGGAGCATCCGAGCGGCCGCGACGTGCACACGCTGTCGTGCCGCGGCTGCCACCTCGACGAGACCGACGGGCATGGTGAAGTGCTCGCGCGCGGCGGCCGGCTCGGTGCGCCGAAGGCGGTCCACCGCGGCCTGCCGCCGCTCCACCTGCAGACGATCTCGTGCACCGCGTGCCACGCCGGCGAGCGGCCCGGCGCGTGGCCCCGGCGGGTGCAGACCTCGCTCGCGCACGGCCTCGGCCTCGCGTCGCAGACGCGGACCGACGCGGATGCGCCGCGCATCGTCGAGCCGGTGCTCGCGCGCGACGCCGACGGCGTCATCCGACCGCACCGGGCGTTCTGGCCGACCTTCTGGGCGCGCGAGACCACCGCGGGCCTCGTGCCGATCCCGCTCGACGAGGCGACCCGCACGCTGCGGCGCGCGCTCCGCGTGCGCAAGGACCTCGCCGCCGAGCTCGGCGCGCTCGCGCCCGACGAGCAGCGCGCGAAGCTCGCTGCCGCGCTCGGCGCGCTCGGCGGTGACGCCGGCGCGGCGGTGCTGATCACCGGTGGCAGACTGTGGCGGGCCGTCGACGGCGGCCTCGCGGGGGAGCCGCACGAGCTGGCACAGGCGCGCAGCTGGGCGCTCGGCCACGACGTGCGACCGGCCCGCGACGCGGTCGGCGTCGGTGGCTGCGCCGACTGCCACGCCGCGGATGCGACGTTCGTCCACCACCGCAGCGTCGCGCTCGGGCTCGTGCCCGATGCGGACCCACCGGTCGTGCTCGGCGTCGACGCGATGGGGCTCGACGCCGACCTCGTCGCGGCCTGGGAGCGCTCGTTCGCGGGCCGCGGTGCGTTCAAGTGGATCGCCGGCGGGTCGCTGCTGCTGGTGACCCTCGTGCTGCTCGTGCACGTCGCGGTCGGCTTCGACGCGGTGCTGAAGGCGCTGCGCGGCCGCCGCCGCGGGCGGGGTGCGGAGGCAACGCGGTGATCGAACGGCTGCTCGGACTGTGGCACTCCGCGGGTGAGCGCTACGACCTCGCGCTCGGCCTCGCGCTCGGCGTGACGCTCGCGGTCGTGCTGCTGCACCTGCTCGCGCTCGGCGTCACGCGGCGGTTCGGTCCGCGGCGGTCGCGCGGCAACCGCGCCGCGACCGCGCTCGTCCTCGCGGTGTTGCTCGCCTGTCTCGCGCTCGCGGCGACCGCGCTCGCCGGCAGCGCGCGCGCCGCAGCCGCCCCCGGCAGTGGGCTCCGTGGCGTACTGCTGTTCGCCCACGTCGGCGTCGGCGCGGCGTTCCTGGTCGGGCTCGCGCTGCTCGCCGTGCTCCGTTCGGCCGCGAGCCGTCCCGGCCGCGCACGCGACCGGTTCGGCCCGCTCGCGAAGGTCACGTTCTGGCTCGTGCTGGTCACCGGCGCGTGCACGGGGGCGACGATGCTGCTCGCGACCTTCCCGTGGTTCGGGGCCGAGGATCTCGAGCGCCTGCTCGACCTGCACCGCCGCAGCGGGCTGGCGCTCGCGGTCGCGGCGCTGCTGCACGCCCACGGTCTGCTGCTCGGGCGGCTCGGCCCGCGGCCCGACGCGGACCTTGCGCGATCGGCGCGGCGGGCCGACACCGCCGCCCCATGACCGCGACCATGCGCAACGTCCTCGGTGGTGAGCTCCAGCCCTGCGGGCTCGATCCGGTCACCGGCTTCCTCCGGGACGGCTGCTGCCGCGGGCTGCGCGAGGACCCGGGCGAGCACACGGTGTGCGCGATCGTCACGGCCGAGTTCCTCGAGTACTCGCGCGAGCGCGGCAACGACCTGGTGACACCGCGGCCCGAATGGGGCTTCCCCGGACTCGTGCCCGGCGATCGCTGGTGCCTGTGTGCCGCGCGCTGGAAGGAGGCGCTGGTCGCGGGCCGGGCGCCGCCGGTCGTGCTCGAGGCGACCCACGAGTCGGCGCTGCGCCACGTGTCGCTCGCCGAGCTGGCAGACCGCGCGGCGCGGTAGCGCGCCGCGAATCGGGGTTCGGAAATCGGACGGCGTCGAGCGGCGTTGTCCCTGCGCCGGTTCCTGCCGCCGGCGAGGACACAGATCATGCCGTCCGCGCACGAGTCGTTCTGGTCGCACGCGAGCTTCGCGTTCGTCGGCCACTCCGCGAAGGCGCCGTTCCCGAAGCTCAGCTACGGGGAACTCCGCAGGCAGGGGTGCAAGGTGTTCGCCGTCGATCCGAGCCTCGCGACGCTCGATGGCGACCCGGTCTACCCGGACCTCGCGTCGCTGCCCGAGCCGGTGGAGGCGGTCGTCATCGAGACGCCGCGGGCGGAGACGGCCGAGCAGGTCCGGCGCGCTGCCGACGCCGGGATCCTCGACGTGTGGATCCACGCCGGGCGCGACACGCCCGAGGCGCTGGCGGTCGCCGCCGACCGTGGCGTCCGGCTATTGACGGGGCGCTGCGCCGTCATGTACGTGAAGCGCGACCTGTCCTACCACTCGATCCACAAGTGGATCGTGCAGCTGACCGGCAGGTACTGACGCGGAATCACCCGCCGGTGATCCGGTCCCAATGCTCCTGCTTCAATTGACGCAACGTCCGCGTCAGCCGCCTCGCAGTGCCAGCGTCGATCGGGAAGTCGTCCGGATGCGGTGCGTAGCTCGGCCAGACGACCGCGGCGTGCTCGCGGAGCCGTCCGAGCCAGGCGGCATGCGCCCCGCCGCCGCGCGGTCCGTGGCTGAACCGGTAGTGGCCGAAGAACGGTACCGCACCGAGCTTCGTCCGGCCGTCCGGGTGGGCGTAGGTGCGGTGACACGGATCGCAGAGCACGACCGCATTGCCGACGCTGCGCAGGAACTCCTGGGTCCGCGCCGGTAGCCGCGCAGGATCGCCGGCCTGGTCGGGGATCGCGTGGTGGCAATTGTCGGTCGGGATCAGCTCCGCGAGCTGCACGCCGCAGAGCGCGCAGGTGCGCTGCTGCCGCAGCCAGGCTGCTCGACGGATCGTGGAGTCGAACTCGAATGCGCGCTGAGCCATGGCGGTTCCTCCGGTCGAGCACCGATCCTGGTGGTCCGATGCAGCCATCCGCGGCATCTCGGAGTCGGCTTCTGAAGCCCTCGCCACGTTGCACCACCGCGACGAATCCACCAAGTCGCCTGCGGCGGCGTGCCTCGCGAGGGACTCCAGCTGCTGGCTCCATGGTGCCCCGCCTGACTGCATCACGCCACTGGCGCGGACGATCCATGCGCGCCCGCCGCGAGGTCGCGTCAGCGGTCGGCCGGCGTCGACCGTCGCCACGCTGCCGAGGCGCCGGGCGAACGCAACGCGGCCTCACCGCTGCGCGAGCGAGGGTGGCGCGGTCGCCGCAAGATCCTCACGGTCGCGGCCCTCGTGCAGGCGTGCGCGGAGCGCCGCGCTACCCGGCGATCGATCAGCTCTTGCGGCGGCGTTCCGCCCGCGAGAGCGTCGGAGCGGGGGCGTCGGGAGTCGCCGACGTCGACTCGGCAGCCGCGGCGACCCGCGCCGCCTGGACGACCCCGGCGAACAGCAGCACGCCGCCGATCGGTACGAGCGCCACCGCGTAGCCGGGGTCGGCACCCATCGCGAACGCGCCGCCGAGCAGGAAGCCGACCGGCATCAGGACGCCCGCCCAGCGCAGGCACGCAGACGCGCGTGCGAGGAGTCGCTCGGCGCCCGCGCGCGGCCGGATCGTCGCGGCGAACGCGATGTTCGCGAGGGCGATCAGCGTGCCGTGCGCGTGGGCCAGGTTCCATTGCAGGCGGCGTGCCTCGTTGGCGACGTCGAGGTACCAGCCCACCTTGAAGCCGTGCAGTGCCTCCAGCGCCATGCCGAGCGCGAGCCAGCAGGCGAGCGACCACCAGCCGAAGACGAGGCTTCTGTGAGTCGGGTTCATTCGGGGAATCGGTCAGGGGGGGTCGTCGTGCAGCCGGGTGCGGTCCGGGTCATTCGAACAGCCGGACCTCGCGCTGGTCACGGCGGCGCAGCAGTCGCGCGAACAACTCGTCGCGGACGGTGCCGTCGGGGGCGATCAACAGGGGCTCGCGCGTCGCGTCGCCCGGCGCCGCCAGCGTGCTCCGCCAGCGATCCAGGATCTCGGCCTTGGCCCGGCTGCGGACCTCCGGAGTGCCGAGCACGTCGGGGTCGAGGTCCTCGAAGCCGGGCAGCTTGCGCAACGACCGCGTGGCGACGATGCGGACGGCTTCGTACGGATCGTCGATCAGCTCCGCGAGGTAGAGCGGGATCCAGTCCTGGCCCGACGCCGCGCGCGCGTCCTGCCAGCCGAGTCCGTACGCGAGCAGCGCGCGCACCGCGGCGTCGCCCTTCAGCACGTCCCTGGCCGTCGCGGCGATGCTGCGATCGTCGGCGTCGAGGTTCGGCACCTCGGTCCCGTACCAGGTGTGCAGCGTGTCGGCCGTCCAGCCGAGCGTCCGATCGAGGTGGCACAGATTGCACGCGTTCGGACGGCCGGTCGCGAGCGTCGTCGCGACGTCCGGGCTGACGATGCGGTGGCTGCGGACGCCCTTGAGGAGTCCGTAGGTCGCGTACGGCATGTGGCAGTTGTCGCAGCGGCTGCCGGTCGAGCCGACCTCGTGGTGCGTGTGCGCCGGCACGTCGGCGGCGATCGCTTGGTGGCAGCGCAGGCAGGTCGCGTCGAGATCGCCGGTGTGCAGCTGGTCCTCCATCCACTCGTCGCGCGGGCGCGTGTCACCGGTGTGCTGGTGCAGCTCGTGGCACGTCAGGCACGTCATGTCGCCGCGCTGGAAGCACGCCGAGCTGGAGATGCCGTTGAACTCCCGACCGGCGACGCGCGCTTCGCCGTCGGGCCAGAACTGCTCCTCCATGCCCTTCTGCGTCGTCGGGCGCGTCTTCGAGAGGTCGTCGCCGGGCCGGTAGGGCATGCCCTGCACGAAGTAGTCCTGCAGCGCCTTGCCACTCAGCTTCAGGTCGAAGATGCCATGGCACTGGCCGCAGACCTCGACCGAGCGGCGGTGGTCCAGCCGGGCGGGATTGACGATCGTCGGGTCGCCCTCGCCGCTCGCGTGCAGGGCGTAGCGCCGCAGCGGATCGCGATTGGCGCGCACGTGCTCCTCCGCCGGGCCATGGCATGCCTCGCAGGCGATCGCGAACTCGGACACCTGGGTGTCCGCGCCGTGCAGACCGCTCTGGTCCATGTCCGCGCGCGGCCGGCCGTGGGTCGCGTGGCACTTGATGCACACGAGCGTCCATTGCCCGGTCTCGAGCTGCACGGTCTCCGAGTAGGGCTGGATGAACGCGGCCTGTCGTGGGATCCACCGCTGCTCCTGGTTCAGGAATGCGAACGGCAGCAGTCCCATCACACGCGAGTAGCCGGTCTCGTACCAGTAGAGCTGCATGTGGTGCGAGCCGGTCGTCATCGACACCTTGCGACGCACGCGACCGGCGCGCGTGCCGGGGGCGACGACCGGGTCCGGCATGTCGATCCAGTAGTCGTCGCCGTCCCGCGACAGCTGCCAGGTCTCCGCCGAGCGCGTCAGCGTGACGTCGTCGAAGTCGCCGATCACCGCTTGCGGGGACGCCCGCTGGGTCATGCGGCGATGGTAGGAGTCGTGCCACGTCGCATACTCGCGCGCGTGGCAGGCCCGGCAGGTCGTCGACGTGACGTAGCCCGCCGCCGGCGTCTCGATCGGGCGGTCGGTGACGTCGCGCTCCGCGATCGGCCGCGGTCGCTGCACGATCGTCAGCGCCGTCGCGACGCCGCACAGCGCGCACAGCAGGATGGCGGCGGTCGGCGCGAACCGCTTGCGCCGTGCGACCGCGGCGGTCAGCAGCGCCAGCGCAGGTAGCGCGACCGTCACGGCGGCCAGGATTCCGTGGTTCATGGGTGGCGAGCAGCGAGGCGAGCGGCGGCGGGCACCGGCGTGCCGGCGGGGAGCGCGAGAGCTTAGCCCGGCCGGCCGCCGGGTGGTGCGTCGCGTCGTGCGAGCTGGCTGGCGCGCGCCGGCGTCCGGGGCTCCACTGTGGCCATGGCGCTGCGGGTGCGGAACCACGGGACGGACGGGCCGCTGGTGTTCGTCCTGCACGGCGGTCCCGGCGCACCGGGTAGCGCCGAGGGCCTCGCGCGTGCGCTCGCCGCGGGCTTCACGGTGCGCGAGCCATTCCAGGCGCGCAGCGGTCCGGAGCCGCTGACGGTGCGTCGCCACGTCGACGACCTGCTCGAGCTGCTGCCGGCCGACCGCGCGCCGGCGCTGGTCGGGCACTCGTGGGGTGCGATGCTCGCGCTCGCGACGGCGGCAGCGGCGCCGGCGCGCATCGGGGCGATCGCCCTGGTCGGCTGCGGGACCTTCGATGCTCGCGCGCGGCGCGAGCTCGACCGGCGCCTCGCGCGCCGGATCGATGTCCGGCTGCGCGCGGCACTCGACCGCGCGCGCGCGGAAATCGCCGAGCCCGATGCGCGCCTGCGCCGGGAGGCGGAGCTGCTCTCGGTGGTGCACGCCCACGATCCGCTGTCGCCACCCGCGCCCGGCGACGTCGATGCTCGCGGCCACGGCGAGACCTGGCGCGACATGCTCCGCCTGCAGCGAGCCGGCGTGTATCCGCGGGCATTCGCGGCGATCCGCGCACCGGTGCTGATGCTGCACGGCACCGAGGATCCGCATCCGGGTGCCCTGATCCGTGACGGTCTGCGCCGTTTCCTGCCACGGCTCGAATACCACGCATTGCCGCATTGCGGGCACGAGCCGTGGAACGAGCGACTCGCCCGGGAGCCCTTCCTCGCGACGCTCCGCGACTGGCTGCGACGCCACGCGCATTGACCGCCGGCGTGCGCACCGCCGCTCGGCTCGCGGCTCACGCGCGCAGCTGACGCCGCCCGAGCAGGAAACCGAGCAGGCCTGCGGCGATGGCCGAGGCGATCGTGCGCCAGCTCCGCGGATCATCCGCGGGCATCGAGGCGGCGCGCGTCGCCGCCGTCGGAGTGCGGTCGCGGACCCGCGCGGTGTCCGCCAGCTCCGGCGGCGCCAGCCCCAGCCACGCGGCGCGCGCCAGCTCGGGGTCGCGGCGGGCGAGGCGGCCGATCGCCCGCCAGACGGCTTCGCGGGCGGTGGTCGACGGCGAGCCCAGCAGCGCGAGGACCGCGACGTCGGACAGCTCGTCGCCCTCGAACAGCAGCAGCGCGAGCGCGTCGACGGCGCGCGGATCGTCGAAGCGGCCGAGCTGGCGAGCGGCCTCGGCGCGCTCGTCGCCGCGCGCCGCCTGCAGCATCGCGAGCCAGCGATCCAGGTCGTCGGCGAGCGGTGGAGTCGGATGTCCCGCGTCGGTCGCGGCGGCGTCGCTGGCCCACCATGCCGCGAGCGTGGGCAGCAGGAGGCCGCTCGGCCCGCGCGCGTGGACCACCGTTCCGCCGTCGGGCGTCCCGCGGGCGAGCACCGCGACGTCGCCGCAGTCGAGCGCGATCACGCTCAGCAGCTCGGTGGGCGCGGGTCCGGCGGCGCCGCCGGTGGAGGACGCCGCGAACGGTGGCGCGAGCGCCGCGATCCGGGCGGGGACGTCGAGCTCCAGCCAGCCGTTGCTCGCCTCGAACGCGCCGACCCGCAGCAGTTGGCGGAGCGAGCTCGGGAGCTCCGCCGCGCAGAGCTCCGCGGTCGCGGACCACACCGCCTCGCCCCGCGCGGACTCGCGGCCGTGCAGCACCACGCGATCGCCGAGCGTCAGCGCGAAGCGCAGGTAGTCGCCGGCGAGCGGCTCAGGGTCGGGTTCGCAGTCGATGTCCGGCACCGAGGCATCGAGCCGCGCGCGGATGCGCAGCGCCGACCACGGCCCGTCGACGCCCGCGGCGACCATCGGCACCAGGGCCTCGCGCGCGCGCACCCAGCCGGGCGGCCCGCTGCGCGACGGGTCCGGCGCGAGCCGGACCGCGAGCGACTGGGCGCTGGCCTGCGACGTCAGCAGCAGCACCGCGCAGAGCGCGCGACGGTTCGCACCGCGGGCGATCACCGGGCCGATCCCTCAGCGGCGCCGGCGAGGCGGGAGCTCGTCGATGATGTCGATCTCCCGGTCCGCCTCGTCGAGCGGCCACTCGAACTCGCTCTCGTCGTCCTGGGTCTCGTCGTCGTACGACGCCGCTCTGTCGTCCTCAGCGGAGGCGGTCTCCTCGTCCTCGGCATGCAGGGGTGGCGCACCCTCGTCCTCGAAGGCGACCTCGCCTTCGTACTGCTCGTCGTAGAGCGGGCGATCGTCGAGGTAGTCCTCGGCCGCACCCTCCTCGACGAAGCCCTCCGAAGGCTCGACCATGCCTGCCCACTGCTCGGCGTCGCGCCGCCGCCGCAGCCGGCGCAGCACGATCGAGAGTCCCGCACCGAGCACGATCAGGGCGCCGAGGCCCGCGACCCCGGCCTGCTGCACCGTGCGGTCCTTCCACCACGGCGACTGCGCCGGTGCGTTCGTCGGCGCGGTCGCGCGGTCGTCGGCAGCGGCCGCCACAGCGCCGCGCACGGCCGCGAGCGACACCTCGACGAGCGGTCGGAGCTCCTTCGACTCGCGCGCGAGGCTTCGCTCGAGCGCCCTGGTCGCAAGGGGATCGGCCAGCTCACCGAGACGCTGGATCGCATAGCGTCGCAGCAGCGGGCTCGGATTCTCCAGCACGCCGATCAAGGCGACGACCTCCTGTTCCTTCGGCAGGGTCGGTGACAGCTGCTGGTAGGCGAACGCCAGCGCCTGCGATTCCGCGGCGGTCGGCGTCTCGATCGCTGCCGCGACCTCGCCGAGCCCCTCGGTGCAGCCGAGGTCCGCGAGCGCCAGGATCGCGAGCGCGCGGTCGGGGGCACTCCGATCGGCGTCGTCGCGCGGGCTCGTCACGAACGCGACCAGCGGATCGATCGCGTTGCGATCGCCGAGCTGGCCGAGCAAGCCGGCCGCCTGCGCGCGAATCGTGGGATCTGGGTCGGCGAGACCCTGGATCGCGGCGCCGTAGCCCGCCTTGGCGCGCAGCGTGCGCAGGGCAGCCATCGCCTGGAGCCGCACCTGCGTGTCGGGGTGGGCGACCGCGAGATCGCCGAGCTTCGGTGCGGCCGCCGCGTAGCCGCCGCGACCGAGCGACCATGCGACGCGCGCGACGATCGTCGGATCGTCAGCGTCGAGGAACTCGGCGAGCTCCTCCGCGGCGTCCGGGCCGCGCGCCTCGAGCGCGAGCACGACGGCCTTGACCGTCTCGTCGGCGCCCGCCGGCGCAGCGCCGGTCGACGGGGGCGTCTGCTGGGGAGTGTCGGGACCCGCGTCGTCGAACTCGACCTCGCGCCAGCCCGGGGTCAGCGGCGTGCCGAAGCGGCCCCCGGCGAACACGTCGTGCAACGTGGTCGTCGCCAGCCCCGCGTGGCGCGCGAGCAGCTCGTTGCGGTGCGGTGGGAGCTCGTCGGTCGCGAGCAGCACGACGCCGCGCTCCTCGCGGTCCGGCCACACGACGATCGCGACGTGCTGTGGCGCTGCGGTGTCCTCGGGGAGCAGCGTTCCGAGCAGATGGTCGCCCAGCTCGTGCACGTCGCGCCGGCGCGGGCCGCTGAGACCGACGTCCGGCACGAGGCCGGTGGCGAGCAGCTCGTCGAGTCCGGCGAAGCGGCCTTCGCGCGCGCGGAACGTCAGCTCGGCGTCGCGGACCGCGGCGAGCGCCCGCACCTGACCAGCCTCGATCCGCGTGCGGCGCGCGAGCACGCTGCCGAGCGACGGGTCGGTGGCGACCTGGTCGGCCAGCGCTTCGATCGCGACGTGCGCGGCGACGAGGCACAGCGGCGAGACGACACCGCCGTCCGAGCGGAGCGACAGTCCGAGGCCGCGCTCGTTCGCGGTCACCTCCTGCGTGACCTCGCCGATCTCGCGGAGCGCGTCGACCAGCGAGTCGAGCGCGCCGCGACCTCCGCCGCCGAGCAGCGTCGCGAGCTGCGGCGGGAGCGCGCCCGCTCCGGCCCCGTCGAGCGACAGCTCGACGCCGCCCGCGGCGGCCACGTCCGCGGTCCACGACACGCCGATCGCGTCCGGTGCCGCCGCGGCGAGCAGCTCGGCAATGCGCGGATGCGGGATCGCGCCCCGCCGCGCGTTCAGCCAGCGCCGCAGCGAGCCCACGTCGCTGGCGATCACGAGGCCAGGGGCGCCGACCGCGAAGGCCGGCAGCGGCGCGCCGTCGGCCGGCGTGAACAGCTCGAAGCCCGGCAGCCGCGACGAGTCGTGCGTCACGAGCCCGTGCAGCGCCGTGGCGAGCCGCTCGGGGTTCGGGGCGTCGAGCACGGCGAGCTGCTGCAGCGCGCCGTCCTGCCCCGGCGACGACGCCAACACGAGCCGCCGTCCGAGGTTCAGCAGCAGGTCGCGCTCGAGGTCGATGCCGATCTGCTCGCGCAGCCCCTGGATCGACGCGTCGATCATCTCGTTCGTGTCCGGAGCCGAGCCCGCCAGGACGCTGCGGATCGCCTGCCACGCGCCGGGCAGGTCGATCGCGGCCACCGAGAACGCGACCACGTCGTGCGGCGCGAGCGTCGCGAGCTCGCCGCCGGGGCGCGCGCCGGTCGGCAGCAGGGCGTTCAGCAGCGCGGTTCGTGGCGTCGGACAGCCGACCAGGAGCCGCTCGCGGACGCGCCCGCCGACGTCGTCGACGAGCAGCGTCGCGTGCTTGATACGGCCGAGGCCGAGGGCCTCGATCCACGGCATCGCGCTGGTCCGCGCCGGCGCCGGCAGCTCGGCCAACGCGCGGGCGACCAGCGTCTTCAGATCGACGTGCACGGTGATCGCCGGCCGCGCGCCGCGGCTGAGCAGGGCGTCCCCGCAGGCGGCAGCGTAGGCAGGGGCGCGCGCTAGCGCGTCGGTCGCGTCCGTCGGCGCCGCCGCGCGCTGCATCGCGTCGCGGACCAGTCGCTCGCTCGAGCCGACCAGCAGCCAGGGGCCGGCGATCGCGGCGAGCGGCCGCCGGGTCTGCGACCACGGACCGCGCAGTGCGTGCGGACCTTCGCCAGGGCGCTCCGCGAGGCGGTCGAGCGCGGTGCGGAAGCTCGCCGCGTCGCTGTCCACCAGCATCGCGCACAGCCAGTCGACGCGCCCGCTGCGCGGGTCGTGGACCAGCGCGAGCGACGCCCCGTGCGTCAGCGCGCGCGTGAGGGTGGCGACGTCGAGCTCGGTGCCGTCCTCGAGCCACAGCGCGACGGATTCGCCGAGCTGCTGGAAGCCCGGGCTCGCAGTCAGCCGCCGCCAGGTCTCACCGAGCCGCGTCTGCCCGAGCGCCGCGCCCTCGCCGTCGAGGTCGTTGACGGAGACGACCGCGATCGCGTCCGCAGGGAGGACGCTCTCGGCGGCGACGATCCCGGTCTCGGTGGTCGTCGTCGCCGCGGATTCGGGACCCTGAGGGGCCGCGAAGGCCAGGAGCAGGGCGGTGATCGGGTACATGGCCATGGCGCGCTCGGTTTGGACTCGCTCTCCGTATCGGGCGTTGCGGCACTCTCGCCTGAGCCGAGCGCAGCGGACGGTCCGGGAGCCGGACGTCGGAGGGTTGGCCCTGCGCGTGCTTTCCTGACCGACCGCGGGGTCTCCCCAGTGAGCACGCGGGCGGTTCCGGCCGAAAAGACCGATATGGTCGCGCCGTCGCCGCGTTGCCGCCGGCTGCGGATCGCGCCCCCGGACCCGCGCCATGACCGTCACCGACTCCGAGCCACACCCGAACGACGCGCCCGCCGCCCCGGTCGGCGGTCCCGCGGGCGGCTGCCGCGCGCGCGTCGAGTGCGTCGATCTCGTGCTGGTCGGCGGCCGCCTCGGCGAGGCGGAGCTGCTGGCGCGCGCCGCACGTGATCAGCGGCTCGCGGCGCACGTCGTCGAGGCCCCGTCCGTCGCCGCTGCGCTCGACGCGCTGCGCGCCGCCGGCGCCGCCGCCCACGCCGTGATCGTCTGGATCGACGCGAACGGCGACTGCGACACGATGTCCGCGCTCGCCGCGCTGCGCGCGGACCCGCTCGGCGCTGCCGTGCCGCTGCTGGTGGTCGGCGGGATGGCGAGCGACGCGGAGATCCGCGCGCTGCGCCGTGCCGGGGCGAACTCGGTGATCGAGCGCTCGAACTTCCTCGACGTCCACCTGCGCACGCTGCGCGGCGCGGTCGCCTACTGGCTCGGGGCCGACGCCGCGTTGCCGCCGGCCGCCGACTGACGGCCCGCCGCCGCCGCCGCGGGCCCCGCGAATTCGCGCGCTCGACCGTTGACCACGACTCAGGCCGGCGCTGTCATGTGCCGACAGAGTCCAGGGGCGGGGGCCGTTAACTCAGTTGGTAGAGTGCCATCGTCACAAGGTGGAAGTCGCTGGTTCGAGTCCAGCACGGCCCATGACCTCGACCGGCCGGGTGGTCGACGCGCGCTGACGCCTCCGCAGTCACCTCCGCAGTCACCCCGCAGTCGCTCTGGCAGTCGCTCTGGCAGTCGCTCTGGCAGTCGCCTCGCCGAGCGGGGCTCGGCTCCGGTGCGGCGACGCAGGCGCGTCGGGCCGCCGCACCGACCGCCGGGTCGCGGCGTGTCGAAGGCCCGTTCCGCGCGGGTCGGTGGTGGGAGTGATCCGGACCGACCTCGCCGCCCGGTGCGGATCCTGCGGCCCCCCCGGAAAGCGGGTCTCGAGATCCTGCGATGGAGCTTCCTCCGACCGGTGCGAGATTGCGGCCGTTCCGGGCCGACGACGCGGCGGCGATCGCGCCGCTGATGAACGACCGCGCCGTATGGCGCAATCTGCGTGACCGCGTGCCGCACCCGTACGACCTGGCAGATGCGCAGGCGTTCCTCGCGGGCGTCGTCGGTGTCGAGCCGCCGCAGGTGTGGGCGATCGACGTCGATGGCGCCGCGGTCGGCGCGGTCGGGCTGCGACCGCGAGACGACGTCCACCGGCGCTCGCTCGAGATCGGGTTCTGGATCGGGTCGCCGTTCCAGGGCCGGGGGATCGTCAGCGCCGCCGTGCCGCGGGTCTGCGCATATGCATTTGCGACCTGGCCCGAGCTCGTGCGCATCCACGCCGAGGTGTTCGCATGGAATGCCGCGTCGGCGCGCGTCCTCGGGAAATGCGGTTTCGTCCGCGAGGGTGTGCTGCGGAGGGCGGTGTTCAAGGACGGCGAGCTCACCGACCTGTGGATCTTCGGCCTGCTGCGTCCGGCGTGATCACCCGGCCTGGAAAGCCAGCTGCGATCGTGGCGCCTGCGGGCGCGTGGTGTACGGCGCTGGCGCCCGGCGATCTCGACGGGGTGCGACCGCAGGACCCCGTGCTCGGCTCGCCGCTGACCGATTGGGCGGCTCCGCAATCGCGCGGTGCGCGGGCCGATCCGCTGACGCGCTGCGTCATCGAAGGCCCTGCCCGCGGGTGGTGGCGATCCGGTAGACGTGCGTGGCGAACGGGCCGAACGCGTCGTCGAAGCCGTCGTCCTCGACGGCGATCCGCCGGTCCTCGTCGACGACCTCGACCGACCGCGCGCCGCGCGTGCCATCGAGCGCGAGGTGTGCGCGCGTCTCGCAGTTGCGCAGGTTCGCCGCGATCAGCCAGACCGCGCCGTCGGCGCGGTGGGCCCGCAGCGCGAACGGCACCGCCGGATCTGCCGGGGAGACGCTCGCGAGCGTCGGCTCCGGCTCGGTGTTCAGCACTCGAGCCAACCGTTGCAGGCGGTGGTTGATCGAGCTGACCGTCGCGAGCATCTCGGAATCCGCGAGCAATGCGTCCTCGTCGAACTCCGGCCGGAACTGGTGCACGAACCAGATCAGTCCGCGGGAGCCGCGCGCGATCGCCATCCACACCTCTGCCTCGACCTGAGCGGGTGTCGGCCGCATGTCGAGGTTCGAGATGCGCGTGCACTCGACGCAGCTCCACAGCACCTTGCGTCCGCCGGTCCACGCGGTCAGTCGTTCGAGCCCGAGCGGCACGAGCCACAGCCGGTCCGGGCTCGACAGCCCGGCGACGGGATAGACGTCGAAGCTCACGATGTCGGCGCCTTGCACGTAGCGCGGGTAGTCGTCCGGCGATGCGCCGGGTCCGCGGCCGATCCAGGCGTCGTTGGCGACGCCCTGGCCGAGGTTCAGCAGCACCGGCCGCGTCGCGTCCCGTGAGCGCAGGCGCTCGTAGTCGGCGACGACGGTCGCCGGCGGCACCGGTGGGCCCCAGCGACGTGTCGCGCTGTCCGGGTCGCGCACCGGCTGCGCATTGTCGGGCTCGTCACCGTGCATCCAGCCGGCGATCAACGGATCGTCGCGGTGCGCCAGGCCGACCTCGTTCTGGTCGCAGATCACCGGCATTCCCGCGGCGCGAAGCTGTCCGAGCTGCTCCTCGGTCGGTCCCCTCCATAGTCCGACGTAGAGGTTGATCCCTGCCTCGCGATAGCGCGTTGCATTGCGCGGGCTCTGCAGCCACACGGCGATCGGGAAGCAGTCCGGGTCGGTGGGCCGCCCGTCGGCGCGCAGCACGCGGTCGCCGGACGGCGCTGCGGGCATTTCCTGGGCTGGCAGGGTGCGCGGGGCGAGCGGCAGCACCAGCGTGCCGAGCGCGAGCGCGAGCCGGAGCATGTTCATCGCTCCGACCATAGCGCCTCCAACGGTGATCGGGCCGGAGTCCACGACGGAGCGCGGCCGGCTGCGGTTCAAACGCTGACGCGGTTGCGGCCGGCGGCCTTGGCGCGGTACAGCGCCTCGTCTGCCCGCCGCATCAGCGCTTCACACGAGTCGCCGTCGTCCGGGCAGACCGCCGCGCCGATCGAGATCGTCGGCTGGACGACCGTCGCGTCCCACGAGATCGGCGTGTCACCGATGCTCTCGCGGAGCCGTTCGCCGAGCGCGAGGGTCGCCACGCGGTCGAGGCCGGGGACGAACGCGGAGAACTCGTCACCACCGAAGCGGCTGACGACTCCGCCGCTCGCGTCGACGAGTGCGCCGAGGCGGCGGCCGGCGACGGCGATCGAGTGCGCGCCCAGGTGATGGCCGTGCGTGTCGTTGATCCGCTTCAGACCGTCGAGGTCCATCATGAACACACCGAGCGGCACGCCGGTGTCGGTGCTCGTGCGGATCGCGTCCTGGAAGCGATCCCGGAACACGCGTTGGACCGGCAGGCCGGTCAGGTCGTCCAGGTTCATCAACCGGTCGAGGCGGCGGTGGAAGTCGTCGTCGATCTCGTCGTGGAACGTGAACTCCAGGATCGTGTCGCCGAGCCGGATGCGGTCGCGATCGCGCAGCTCGACCGTCGCGATCCGCCGGCCGCCGACGAAGGTGCCGTTCGTCGAGCCGAGATCGACGAGCGTCCAGATCTCGGGCTGCTCGACGCGCTCGATCCGGCAGTGCGCGCTCGACACCGCGTGGTCGTCGGGGATCACCAGATCGGCGCGGTCGGGGCGCCTGCCGAGCACGAGGCGGTTCTCGTTCAGCAGGTAGCGGCGGCCGACCTGCGCGCCGCGCAGGACCATCAGGACGGCCAGGCGCGGGCGCGCCGGGTCAGGGGGCACGCCGCCGGTGCCGAGGTGACGGGTCGCATTGAGATCGGGTCCGGTGCCGGTGGACATCGAGGAGCGGGCGCGCGCCAGTGCCGGATCATAGCGCGCCACAGCCATGGCTCCGACGCGGCGCTGGCACCGACCGGCTCGGAGCGGTGGGCCGGGAATTCCACGCGCGGATGTCCACTCGGAGGCGCTTCCGGTCATCCAGTCGGAGTCGTTCCCGACGGTTCCGAGGAGTTGTTCCGATGAAGCACCTGCTGACGCTGTCCCTGATCCTGTTCGCCCTGGCCGCGCGACCCTGTGCGCAGACGACCGGCGTGCCCTTCGTCAACGATCTGCAGATCCGGCTGCCGCCGACCTACGTGCCGCAGGGCAGCGGTACGACGTCGTGCACGAACCTCGGCTTCACTCCGGGCGCGCCGTTCGTCGCCGCGTTCGACACCAACGCGGTCGGGTCGACCGCCGCGATCCTGCTGTTCGACTTCGTCGGCTGCAACTCGCCCGGCTTCCCGTTCTTCCCCGCGCAGCCGGCCACCTGCGCCGGGCCGGTCGCCGGCGGCACGAACGTCTGGTACGCGCTCAGCTTCTCGCCGCTGCCGGTGCCGATGGCCGGGATCACGAGCACGACGGGGATGACCCGCTGGAACGTCAACGTGCCGGCCGGCCCGGGCTTCGTCTGGGTGCAGGCGGTGCTGATCGACCCGTGCTCGTCGCTGACGTTCAAGTTCTCGCAGGCGATCGGCTTCAGCTGGTGACGCGGACCGGTCGCTGGCGAGCGGCCAGCAGAATCCCCGCTGCGGGACTTCGCTCGGCGCGCGAATCCCGCTTCTGGGGGTGGCCGCCGCGAGCGGCCTGGACCTGGGGGAGACGAGGGTCCGAGAGGGTTTCGAGAGAACGAGAGGGTGCAGCGGCCCGGTCGCCGTGAGGTGGCCGGGCCGCTTCATGTACGCCCTCGCGGAACGGGTGGGATCACCGGTTGTCGAGTCACCAGGTGTCGAGGGTCAGCCGCAGACCAGCGCTGAGCTCGACGCCGAGCGCGTTCGTCGACGGCCCGCAGTAGCTCTGCACGGCGACGTGCACGCCGATCAGCCCCGGGTCGGCCGGCAGCGGCCAGCTCGCCGTGAACTCGCGCCCGGCGTCGGCGAGCTGCAGCAGCACGATCGCGGCGGTCGCGTCGACGTACTCGACACAGCCGCCGGCGTGGGCGATCGGCCAAGGCGCCGGGCGGCCGAGCACGACGATCCCGACGGCACCCGGCGGGCCGTCGCCGCCGCGCAGCGTCAGCGTCCGGCCGAGCACCGGGTCGCTCGCCGCGAGGTACGGTGCGCGCATCCCGACACCGCACGGCGTGCCGAGCGTCTGCACGGTCGCACCGGCCGGGACCACGAACGGCTCGCTGCCGTGCGTGAGGTCGTCGTGGTCGAAGTAGACGAGCCCCGCCGACACCGCGAACAGCTGCGGCACCTGCTGCAGCTCGAGCAGCTCGATGGTGCCGGCGGCGGTGCCGTCGCTCCGCCACAGCTTCAGGAGCGGCGCGCGCGCCGCGAAGTAGATCTCCTCGCCCGCCGTGCCGAGCACCGACATCACGCTGCCGTAGGCACCCGGCACCACGCGCGCGCCGGAGCGATCCAGCAGCCATAGCTTCGTGTCCTGCGGCGCGGCCGGCATCGTGAACGCGAAGCGGTCGAGGCCGATCGGCCACAGCGCTTCGATCTCGCCGACCACGGTGCCGGGCGGGAACGGGTCGAGCCGGACGGTGCCGGGCAGCGTGCCGTCGGTCGCCCACAGCGTGCGACCGCCGCTGCCGTCGTCCGCCAGGAACAGGGCCCCGTCGCCGTACGCCGCCAACAGGCGCGGCCAGATGCCGGTCGGGCCCGGCCACACGTCGATCACGCGGGTGCCGGCGGCGGTGCCGTCGGTCACGCAGGGCTCGTCGCCGGTCGCGGGGTCGTTCGAGCGGACGAAGAACGCCTTGCGGCGCGCGCCGACGACGTCGCCGAAGGACACGCCCGCCGAGGCGAGCACGAGTCGGGTGCAGGAGTTGTCGGCATCGCAGCGCCACACGGCCGGCGTGCCGTTCTCGAACGTCGTGAACACGATCGCCTGGCCTGCCCTTGCGATCTCGTAGACGTGAGGCGGCGTGGACGGCAACGGTGCGCGTGTCGCGGTGAGACCGCGGACGTGCCAGAGCTCGTTGCCGGACAGCCACGCGACGTCGCCGACCGTCGCGTGCGCGACCAGCGGGCGCGAGCCGGGCAACAATGCGAGCAACGGACCCGCGACGGGCCCATTGCCGGTGTCGAGCCACATGCGGACCGCGTAGCTCGGGTCGTCGGCGAGCGCCAGCAGGTCGCCGGCGACCACGTGCAGACGCGGATTGCCGTTCTCGTTGAGCTGCGGGAACGGATCGGGTCCCGGGAACGAGCCGTATACGGCGGTGCCCGCGGGCGTCCCGTCGCTCAGGACCGCATCGTGGCGCGCGCCGGTCCACGCGACGAACATCGCTCGGCCGTTCCAGTCGACGCCGTCCGAGGGATCGCTCGACGCGGTCGCGCCGGGCGGCAACGCAGCGACGTTCGCGAGCAGCCTCGTGCCGTTCGCGGTGCCGTCGGTGAGCCAGGGCTCGACGCCGGCCGGCGGGACCGGGTTCAGCACGGCGAACAGGAGCTCGCTGCCGAGCCGCGCGAAGCCGGCCGGCGCGCTGCTGCCGGTGCCCGGCAGCACGTCGCGCACGAGCTGCGTGCCCTGCGGCGTGCCGTCGCTGCGCCACGGCTCGTCGCCGGTCGGGCCGTCGCTCGCACGGAATACCAGCGCGCCGCCGAGCTGCGCGCCCTGGCTGCCGTGCGGCTGCACGGTCGAGATGCGCGTCGTGCCCGACGCCGTGCCGTCGGTGATCCACAGCCCCGCGAGGCCCGCGCCTGCGGATGCCGCGATGCCGGCCAGCACGCGGCCGTCGGGGAGCGCGCCGAGCGGGAACACGGGCGTCGAGCCGGTGCCGGGCGACAGGTCCGCGACGAGCCGTGTGCCGTTGACGGTGCCGTCCGAGCTCCACAGCTCGCGGCCGTGCGACGCGTCGGATGCCGGGAACAGCGCGGTGCCCCGGGTGACCACGGCGGCCGTGTTGGCCGTCACGGTCGGGCCCCCCGGGATCGGGACCGTGCCGGCGGCCGTGCCGTCGGTCACCCAGAACGACGGCACGCCGTAGACGTCGTGGTAGAGCAGCAGCCGGCCGCCGAGATCGGCGAGCACCCGGCAGTTGCTCGAGCCTCCGCCGGGCACGATGTCGGCGAGCAGGCGGGTGCCGTTCGCGGTGCCATCGGTGATCCAGGGCTCGCGGCCGTGGACGAGGTCGTCGGCGACGAAGAACACGCCGCCGGCGAGCGCGCGTACGTCGATCGGATAGGAGCCGTAGCTGCCCGGGTTCAGGTCGACGACGAGCCGGGTGCCGGCCGTGGTGCCGTCGGTGATCCACCATTCGGGTCCGAACGACGCAGTGTCGGCGACGAACAGCAGCGCATTGCCGATCGGCTGCACGGCTCCCAGCGCCGTATGGCCGGTGGCGGCCTGGACGCCGAGCAGCGGCACGAAGCTCTGCGGCGACCCGTCGCCGACCCAGAGCTGCTCGCCGAGCACCGGGTGCCGCGCCGAGAGAGCGACCGCGCCGCCCCAGGCCACCAGCGCGCCGAATGCACCGTCGTCGGGGCCGGGCAGGCTGTCGAGCACCAGCACGGTGCCGATGGCCGTGCCGTCGGTGCGGAACAGCTCGTTGCCGGTCGCGCGCGTGCGCGCGAAGAAGTATGCGTGCCCGCCGAGCACGCTGAAACCGGACGGCCACGACGACGGTTCGCTCGCGGGCGTCTGGTTGACGTCGCGCAGCAATGTGGGCGTCTGCGCGGACGTCGGAAGTGCGCCGAGCACGCACAGGCTGAGCAGGGCCGCGGCGACGCGCACTGTCATGGATCGCGATGCGGGTGTGGTCATGTGGATCTGCGGGGCTCCGGGCCTCACCAGGTGTCGACGGACAGCCACAGCGCATTGCTGAACTCGACTCCGAGCGCATTGGTCGACGGCCAGCAGTAGAGCTGTGCTGCGAGCTGCGCTCCGACGAGCACCGTCGCGGTCGGCAGAGGCGAGCGGATCGCCCAGTCGCGGTCGGCCTGCGCAATGAACGCGAGCAGCGCGGCACCTACCGGCTCGACGTAGTTCGTGCAACCCGATCCGAAGCCGGCGGGGTCGCCGGCGGGCGCGCCGAGCATGACGACGCCGGTCGAGCCGAGCGGGCCTTCGCCGCCGCGCAGCAGCCACTGGCCGCCGAGCACCGGATCGCTCGCCTCGAGCAGCGGCACGCGCGTGCCGACGCCGCAGCCGGTGCCGATCGACTGTGCGGTCGCGCCGGTCGACACCACCCACGGTTCGTTGCCGTGCACGACGTCGTCGTGATCGACGAACACCTGCCCGGCGGCGCACGCGAACAGGTACGGCGCCGGCGGTGTGTTGAAGCTCGGCAGCACCTCGACGGTGCCCGCCGTCGTGCCGTCGGTGCGCCACAGTCCGGGCGACGGCGCGTCGATCCTGAACCAGAGCTGGTCGCCTGCCGCGCCGAGGATCGTCGGGTACGAGCTCGCGGTACCGGGTGCGAGATCGGCGACCAGTCGTGCACCTCGAGGCGTGAGGACCCACAGCTCCCACCCGAGCGACGGCTCGTTCATGACGAACGCCGCGTGGTCGAGACCGAACGGAGTCATGTACAGGATCCGTTCCGTGACGGTGCCCGGCGGGAACGCGTCGAGATGGTGCGTGTTCCGCAGCGTGCCGTCGGTCAGCCACAGCGCGAAGCGACCCTGCGGATCGCGCGACTGGAACAGCACGTGGTCGCCGACCGCGAGCAGGAGCCGCGGAGCGGACCCCGTCGGACCGGCGAGCAGATCGAGCACCCTGGTCCCCGCGGCGGTCCCGTCGGTCACCCACACCTCGGCGCCGTGCACCGGATCGGAGTCGTCGACGAAGAACGCGCGGCGCCGCGCACCGAGCAGCTGGGTGACGCGGCCACCGGTCGCGGTCGGCAGCCGGGTGCAACTCGACGGGCCGTCGCAGCCCCACACCGACGTGACGCCGCTCGAGTCCGTCGCGCGTGCGAACAGCCGCTGGCCGACCGCCACGACGGGGGCGACCTCCAGGTACGGGCCAGTGCCGAGCTGCGCCTGGATCGGCACGCCCTGCCGGACCTGCCAGAGGTGGTCGCTGCCGAGCCAGACCGCGTCGGCGACCGTCGCCCAGCCGGGTAGCGGATACATCGGGGCACCGAGCGTCAGCGCACCGGTCCGCACGGGCCCGCTGCCGCGGTCCAGCCACAGCTCGACGGGTCCGCTGCTCGGCCGACCGACGACGAGCAGCAGGTCGCCGGCCACCTCGTGCAGTCTGGGATTGTCGAATTCGTTGAGCTGCGACAGCGCGCCTGGTGCCACGAAGTTGTGGAGCACCCCGGTGCCTGCTGCGGTGCCGTCGCTGACGATGGGTTGGGGACCGGTCCCGGCCCCGATGTCCGCGCAGAAGACGGCGCGGCCGAGCCAGTCGATGCCGCCGAGCTGCACGATGCTGCTGCGCGACCAGCCCGGCGGGTGGAAGCCGACGTTGACGATTTCCCGTGTGCCGGCGACGGTCCCGTCGGTGATCCACGGCTCGCGGCCGTGCGGGCTGCTCCGCGCGCCGAACACGGCGCGCGCACCGAGCCGTGTGAAGGTCGCCGGATCGGAGTCGCCCGAGCCCGGGTTCAGGTCGCCGAGCGCGTACGTCCCGGCGGGCGTGCCGTCGCTGCGCCACGGCTCCTCGCCGAGCGTCGCATCGTGGGCGCGGAACACGACGATGCTGCCGAGATCGACGCTGTCGGCCGGCTCGATGACCGCCAGTGTCGCGACCCGACGTGTGCCGGCGACGGTCCCGTCGGTGACCCACAGCGACGCCGGCGCGCCGGCGAGCGCGACGAGCACGCGCGCGCCGTTCGTCGAGTCGAGCGGGTACAGCTGCTCGAAACCGGTGCCGGCGCCCGGCACCGTCTCACCGAGCAGGTACGTGCCGGCAGCCGTGCCGTCGCAATACCACATCTCCTGCCCGCTCTGCGGCTCGTCGCCGATCAACACGACTCCGCCGCCGACGCGGTGGGCGGGGCGATTGCGTACGCGGGTCAGCGGCGTCGCGATCGGTGTCGTGCCGGCCGGGGTGCCGTCGGTCACCCACAGCACGGCCGCTGTGCCGGAGGGCGCGAGCAGGATCCGGCTGCCGAGCGACGCGACGACGAACGGGTTGCTGCCCGGGTTGCCCGGCGCGAGGTCGGCGAGCAATCGCGTGCCCGCGGCGGTGCCGTCGGTCAGCCACGGCTCGCGGCCGTGCACGCCGTCGTCGGCGACGAACAGGAGCTCGTGGCCCAGCACGGTCAGCTCGGCGGGCGACGCGTAGGCCGAGCCAGGATTGACGTCCGCGAGCAGTCGCGTGCCGGCTGCGGTGCCGTCGGTGGTCCACAGCTCCTCACCGAACTGTGGTGTCGTCGCGCGGAACACGACGCGACTGCCGAGCGTGACGAAGTCGCCGGGTGGGCGGTTCGCGTTTCCGGGCACCAGCTCGATGATCCGTCGCGTGCCGGCGGGCGTGCCGTCGCTGATCCACGGATCCGAGCCGTGTGCGTTGTCGAGCGCGCCGAACACGAACAGGCCGCCGAACGGCGTCAGGTCCCAGTACGAGGCCCCGCCGAACCCGGGCTCGATCTCGCACACGAGCGACGTGCCGTTCGCCGTGCCATCGGTGCGGAACAGCTCGCGGCCGACAGGCGGGAAGTCCGCCTCGAAGTAGACGAAGCCGCCGAAGCCCGCGAGCATCAGCGGGTCGGAAGACATCTCGTCGGGTGGGTACGTATTCAGGTCGAGCAGCAGCCGCGGCGATTGCGCTCGGGCTGATGTCACGATCGCGAGGCCGGCCGCGACGAGCGCGACGAGCGCGCGAGGCCGGTCGAACGGGCCACTCTTGGGTCTACACATCTCGACCTTACCGGGTGTCCAGCGATAGCCACAGGCCCGGGCTCGTCTCGAGACCGGAAGCATTGGGTGTCGGGGCGACGAAGCACTGCGCGACGAGCTGCAGCCCGACGAGTGCGGTGTCGTTCGGCAACGGGATCGACGTCCGCCAGTCGTGTGCCGCGTCCGGAAGGAATGCGAGCGGTGCCGCGCTCGCGAGGTCGACGTAGTCGACGCAGCCGCCGGCGCGCACGTTCGGGATGACGAGCGGCGCGCCGACCAGCAGGACGCCGACCGAGCCGAGCGGGCCACTGCCGCCGCGCAGCGTCAGCGTGCGGCCGAGCACCGGGTCGTTCGATTCCAGATACGGCGTGCGGAGAGCGTCGCCGCAGCCGGAGCCGATCGGCATCGCGGTCGCCCCGGCGGGCACGACCCACGGCTCGCCGCCGTGCACGCCGTCGTCGTGCTCGAGGTAGACGAGGCCGCCGGCGACGACGAACAGATGCGGCTCCGCGCGGAGCTCCGTCACGCGCGTCGTGCCCTGCGCGCTGCCGTCGCTGCGCCACAGGCCGGGCTCGGGCTGCTGGGTCGTGAACCACAGCTCCTCGCCCGCCGTGCCGAGCACGTCGATCCCGGGGCTCTCCGGGCCGGGCACGAGATCGGCGATCAGGCGTGCGCCGCTCGGCGTCAACAGCCACAGCTCCTGACCGTGCAGGTCGTCGTAGGCGAGGAGCGCCGTGCGGTCGGGGCCGAGGCCGACCGCGAAGTCGACCTCGACGTCGGGACTGCCGGGCGGGAACACGTCGAGCCGCACGGTGCCCGCGACCGTGCCGTCGCTGAGCCACAGCGGGCGGCCGCCCGCACCGTCGTCGGCCTGCAACAGCAGTCCGGCGCCGACGGCGGTCAGCAGGCGGGGATTGCCGTCCTGCGGACCCGGCACCAGGTCGATGACGCCCGTATTGGCGGCGGTGCCGTCGGTGACCCACGGCTCGGAGCCGTAGCGCGGGTCGCCGTAGCGGAGGAACCAGGCCCGGCCGCGGCCCGCGAGGATCTCGCCGATTCCGCCGCCAGCGCCCTGCGACAGCAGCGCGCAGGTCGGACCGGCATCGCAACGCCACAGATCCGCCGTCGCGCCGTTGTCCACCGCGCACAGGACCGCGGTGCCGACCCGCACGATCCGCTCGAGGGGCGGCGCCGGGCTCGGCAGCGGAGCGCGCGTCACCTGCAATCCGCGGACGTGCCACAGCTCCGCGCCGTACAGCCACGCGACGTCGCCGGCCATCGCGTGGCCCTGCAATCGCGCGTAGCCGGTCGCGAGCTGGATGAAGGGGCCGGGGACCGGGCCGGTGCCGGCGTCGAGCCAGAGTTGGTCGTTGCCCAGGTCGTCGGTCGTGATGGTCAGCAGCCGGCCGGCGACGACGTGCGTGCGCTGGTCCTCAAGCAGGTAGCCGAACGGGCCGACCGGGTCGATGCCCGGAAACGCGTGATAGACGCCGGTCGAGTCGGGCGTCCCGCCGCTGACGACGACCTCGAAGCGCGAGCCCGAGTGACCGGTGAACACCGCGCGGCCGTTCCAATCCACCGCGGTGCCGATCAGCGCTCCGCCGCAGGTCGCCTCCGGCGGCAGCGTGTGGAGGTTGGTGACGAGTGACGTCCCGCCGGCCGTGCCGTCCGAGCTCCACAGCTCGCGGCCGAAGGCCTCGGTGGTCGCCGCGAATGCGACGCGCGTGCCCATGCGCACGAAGTGCGCTGGGTCCGAGCCCAGGGCGGTCGCGTCGAGGTCGCGGAGCTTCCACGTGCCCGCCGCCGTGCCATCGCTGCGCCACGGCTCGCGACCCGACGTTCCGTCGTCGCCGCGGAACACGAGCACGCCACCGCCGAGCTCGGCACAGTCGGCCGGCACGTAGAGCGCCCGCGCGGACCGGACCGGCGCGATCCACTGCGTTCCCGCCGCGGTGCCGTCGGTGACCCACAGCCCCGCGCGGCCGGGATCGCCGACGTCGAACAGGACCAGACCGCCGCCGACGGGCCCGAGCGGGGCGAGCCACGAGTCGGCGGTACCGGGTGACAGATCGGCGACGAGCGCGGTCCCGGCGAGCGTGCCGTCCGAGCTCCACAGCTCGCGGCCGTGCGCCGCATCGGAGGCGGCGAAGAACGCGCGATTGCCGAGCACGACCGCCGGTGTGCCGGAGTGCAGCGTCAGCCCGGCCGCGATCGGGGTCGTGCCGGCCGGCGTGCCGTCGGTCACCCACAGCCCTTCGGCACTCGGATCGCTCTGCTGCAGCAGCAAGCGATTGCCGAGATCCGCGAGCACCCTGGCGTCGCTGCTGCGGCTACCGGGTGCGATGTCGGCAAGCATCCGCGTGCCGCCCGGGGTGCCGTCGGTGACCCACGGCTCGCGGCCATTGTTCGTGCGCCACGCACTGAAGACGACCCGGCCGCCGATGACGTGCGCGTCGAGCGGCATGGAGCTGCCACTGCCCGGCAGGATGTCGGCGACGAGCGACGTGCCCGCCGCCGTGCCGTCGGTGATCCACCACTCGGCGCCCAGGACGGAGGTCTCCGCTACGAACAGGAGCCGCGACCCGAACGGCTGGAGCGCGCCGATCGCGACGTGCTGCGTCACCGCGGCGATCGCGAGCAGCGGAGCCGTGCCGGCGGGCGTGCCGTCGCCGGACCACAGCTGCGGACCGTGGACCGGGTCCGGCGCGGCGAACACGATTCCGCCGCGCCAGCCGTGGACCGGCCCGGACGACCCGTCCCTGAAACCCGGCACCGAGTCGAGGACCAGCCGCGTGCCGGCTGCCGTCAGATCGGAACGGAACAGCTCCCGGCCGGTCGCGAACGAGCTGGCATGGAAGTAGACGAACGGGCCGATCACGTCGGGATCGGCCGGGTCGCTGGACGCCTCGGTGCGCGGCAGCTCGTTCAGGTCGATCAGCAGCGTGGGCGTCTGGGTGCGGGCGACGGCGCCGAGGGCGCAGGCGAGCGTGGCGATGATCGTCAGCTCGCGGCACCACGTCGGGAGCCGGGAGCGAGTCGGGTTCATGACCGGTCGGTTGCGGGGCCGAGGCGTGCGGCTCGGAAGAGCAGAACGCGGCGATCGTACGCCCCCTGGCGACCGGGCGCCCTCGGGCGACCCCCGGGGCCCGGTTCGCTACGAGCGGTCGGCCGCGTCCCGGACCGAGACGGCGAGGCCTCCCGGCCTGCACCTGGCGCGCGCTCCAGTCGAAGGACGGGGCGGGGACAACTGCGCCGCGAGGACTCCGATGATCCTGATACCGTCGCTCGAGATCGCTGCCGGGCATGTCGTTCTGCCCGGGACGGACGCCAGCCTCGACGAAGTGCTCGCAGCGGAGCTGCTGCCCGCCGCGCGGGAGCTGCGCGACGCCGGCGCGGACTTCTTCCAGGTCGTCGATCTCGACGCCGAGCGCGGTGGTGCGCTCCAGGGCGAGGTGATCGCCAGGCTTCCTGACGCCGGACTGCCGGTGCAGCTCGCCGCGGCGGTGCGCGACGTGGCGGCGTTGACGCGGGCGCTCGAGCTCGGTGTCGATCGCGTCGCGGTGGCGGTCGAGCTGCTCGGTGCACCGGGCGCCGCGGAGTTGATCGGACGCTTCGGCGTCCGGCTGTGCGGCGAGGCCCGCACGCCTGCCGAGCTCGCGGCGTTCGCGGCGGCGGGGCTCCTGCGCGTCGTGCTGAGGGCGCCCGAGCTCGCTGACGGACCCGACGGCGGCGTGCTCCGCGCCGCTCTGGACGCGCGTGGGGACGACGTCGAGCTGTTCGCCGAGGTCGCCGTGCGCGGCCGCGACGACCTGCAGGCGCTCGCCGCGTCAGCGTCGGGCGGTCTCGCGGGCGTCGTGCTGCGGAGCGCCTACCGCAAGCTCGCCTGCGCGCGGGCCTGAGGAGGTCAGGTCACGGGAGGCGAGGCCGCCCGGCACGCGTCTTCGAGCCCCGGTCAGCGGCCGAGAGCCTCGCCGAATTCGCCAATTCGCCTGCGTTCTCGGCTCTCGACCGGGTCCCGAATCCGCGCACCGGCTCGGTTCGCCTCCCATGACCTGGCCTCCCGAGCGGTGCGTCAGTCGGCCTTCGGCGGATCGTGCGGTCCGTCCGCGGGCGGCTCGTCGCGATGGGTGCGAAGGTGGCGGTCCTGGCGTTCGCGCAGATCGGTGAGCTCGCGCTCGAGCAATGCGACGCGCTGGCTCAGCATGCGGTTGCGGAACGTGAGCTTCGACAGCCGCACGGAGAACTGCAGGCTGACGAGCATCAGGAACACGATCGCGCCGAAGAACAGCGCGCTGGTCGATGCGGCGGCGCCGACCAGACCGGCGAACGCGTCGAGCAGCGAGTCGTGCCAGGCCAGCACGATCAGGCCGAGGGCGGTGCCGGTCCACAGCAGCGTGTACTCCTCGCGCAGCTTGCGGCGCCGCACCAGCTCGAGGACGACGACGAGCATCGCGAGCGCCAGCACGAATGCCACGACGCGTTGGCGCGCCAGCAATGCACGGTTCTGCTCATCAGCGGCCAGCTCGGCGAGATTCGCGAGGGCCGATGGCAGGGCGCCGATGCCGGTCATGCAGCGGAGCCTCTTCGGTCACCGCGCCCGCGCGATGCCGCCAGGGCGCGGCCCGCGCGGAACGGCGAGGTGCGACGCCACGGCAGCAGCGCCAGATTGAGGAGCATCTTGTAGGCGTAGTAGGCGGCGCGACCGCCGCGGTGCATGCTGACACCCTTCAGACGCGGGTGCATGCGCACCGGCACCTCGACCAGCCGCAGCCCGGCGCGCGCCAGCGTGATCAACACGTCCGCGTCGGGGTAGTCCTCGGGGAAGTGGTCGAGCGTCAGGTGGTCGAGCGCCCGCGCGTTCATCGCCTGGAAGCCGGAGGTCGGATCGGTGATGTGGTAGCCGGTCCAGCGCGTCACGAGCCACGAGAACACCAGCGAGCCGAAGCGGCGCAGCCGGCTGGTCGGCGGTGGCGTGCCGCTGCGGTAGCGCGAGCCGACCACCAGATCGGCGGCGGGTGTCCCGCTGGCGTCGGGCTGGAGCGGCGCGAGCAGCGCCGGCAGCGAGCCGGGGTCGTGCTGGCCGTCCGCGTCGAGCTGCACGAGGAGCTCGTAGCCGTGCTGCCGCGCGTAATGGTAGCCGGTCTGCAGCGCGGCTCCGTAGCCGAGGTTGAACGGATGGTGCAGAACGCGCCCGCCGTGCGCGCGCACGACGTGCGCGGTGTCGTCGCTGCTGCCGTCGTCGACCACCAGCAGATCGGCGTCGGGCAGCTCGCGGCGCACGCCCGCCAGCACCGGCCCGATGCTCTCGGACTCGTTGCAGGCCGGGATCAGGACCAGGGTGGAGGGGGGCACGGGGCGGGCTCGGGCGCGGGCAGTGTGGCACAGGATAGACCCTGCTCCCCCCCAGTCACGCCCGATCGGCCCGGTCCCTGCGGAGCGGGCTCCCGCCTCCCCGTGGTGCGTGACCCGCGCCGGTCACTCGGCGCGGATCTCGATGTGGCGCGCGGCCGACGGCTCCTGCTTCTTCAGCGTCACCGTCAGCACGCCGTCGCGATAGACCGCGTCGACGCGGTCCGCCTGCACGTCCTTCGGCAGCGAGATGCTGCGCGCGAAGCGGCCGTAGCGGTGCTCGACGCGGTGGTAGTTGTCGCCCTCGCGCTTCTCGGTCTCCAGCCGGCGCTCGGCGCTGACGACGAGCTGGCCCTCGTCGACCTGCACCGAGACGTCCTCCATCTTGACCCCCGGCAGCTCGAAGGCGAGCCGGTAGGAGTCGCTCGTCTCGACGATGTTCATCGCCGGCGTGTTCGCACCGCGGCGCTCGTTCGACAGGAAGGGCGCCATCAGCTCGTCGAACATCTCGTCGAACACGGACGTGAGCGGACGGCGGCGCAGCGTGGTCAGGGACATGGTCATGTTGGAATGCCTCCTCGGGATACGGGGTCCGGAGCCCGGTCGGCTCCGTCGTCGGGCCCCAGGCAATGGGTGTGCCGATCCGGTCCCGGCGAGCGGCGTCGGCTGGATCGCGCGCCTGCCAGCGGGCCTGCGCTCGCCGCAGCACGCGAGCCACGCGCCCGCGGGCTGTCAGGCTGACAGGTGCCGCGCGCCGCGCGCGGTCAGGATTGCCGACCGCGCGCTGCTCCGTGCAGTCCGGGGCTCACACCAGCAGCAGCGTGACCGCGGTGATCACGGCGGCGCCCGCGAGATTGAGCCAGAGCCCCTCGCGCGCCATCCGCGTGATCGGCACCTGGCCGGTGCCGAACACGATCGCGTTCGGCGCCGTCGCGACCGGCAGCATGAATGCGCAGCTCGCGCTCATCGCTGCGGGCACCATCATCAGGCGCGGCTCCTGGCCGGCCTGCAGCGCGGCGCCGGCGAGGATCGGCATCAGCAGCACGGTGGTCGCGGTATTGCTGGTCACCTCGGTCAGGAACGTCACGCCGAGCGCGAGCGTGCCGACCAGCACCGGCGCCGGCCAGCTGGCCGCGCTGCGGAGTGCGGCACCGATCGTCGCGGACAGGCCCGATTTTCCGAACGCCATCGCGATCGCGATGCCGCCCGCGAACAGCAGCAGGAGCCCCCAGGGGATGCGCGCCGCCGACTCCCAGTCGAGCAGGCGCTCGCCGCTCCGGTCGCCGCTCGGGATGACGAACGCGGCGCACACCGCCGCGAGGGCGACGGTCTCGTCGCCGGCCGAGGCGATGTCGAACCACGCGCTCCAGCCGCCGGCGAGGAACGGCGCCTCCCGGGTGATCCACAACATTGCCGTCACCGAGCACAGCGCGAGCACGCGGACCTCCGAGGTCCGCCAGGGGCCGGGGTGCGGCAACCGCGCGACGGCGCCGGGCGCGACGCGGCGCACGAGCAGGAGCCACGCGATCGGCACCAGCACGGCGACCGTGGGCACCCCCCAGCGCATCCACTCGACGAACGAGACGGCCTGCTTCGTGTGCTCCTCGTAGATCGCCATGAACGTCGCGTTCGGCGGCGTCCCGATCGGCGTGCCGATGCCGCCGATGCTGCCCGCGTAGGCGATGCCGAGCAGCAGCGGCGCGCGCAGGTCGGCCTGGTCTTCGCGCGCGAGCAGCGCGCTGGCGACCGGCAGGATCATCAGCACCGTCGCGGTGTTCGAGATCCACATCGAGCAGGCGGCGGTCGCGGCCATGAAGCCGAGCACGAGCCCGCGCCGCCCGAGCCGCCCGAACGCGCGCACCATGCCGAGCGCGAGCCGGCGGTGGGCGCCGCAGCGCTCGATCGCCTGCGACAGCACGAAGCCGCCGAAGAGCAGCAGCACCAGGTGGTGGCCGTAGGCGTGCGCGACCTCCGCGTGGTCGAGCACGCCGAGCAGGGGGAAGGCCGCGAACGGGATCAGCGACGTCGCGGGGATCGGGATCGCCTCGGTCAGCCACCACACGGCGCAGAGGACCGTGACCGCGGCGGTCCAGCACGCGGCGGGCGCGAGGCCGGCGAGCCACGCGACGATCCCGGTGGCGAGCGCGAGTGACGGCCCCGCCGGGAAGCCGATCCGCTGCCGCATCCCGGGCGTGCTCATCGGCGCTCGGACGGGGTCGCGACCGCGCGCCCGACGCGCAGGCCGACGTGGTCGATCCAGAGCTCGCCCGGCCGCGTGCCGGCCTTGTCCGCGACGACCGTCACGCCGAAGTTGCGGTCGCGGTCGAGGTAGGCGAGACCGGTGACGGGGAAGGCGACGGTCTGCAGCGAGCCGTCGGGCGTCAGCTCGGCGACGGTGTCGTTGCGGTTCTCGGCGTTGTTGCGGATCGCGATCCGCAGCAGGTCGCCGGGCCCGGGTTCGGTGACCGCGGCGGTCACGCTGACCTCGACGACCAGCACGTCGTTCGGGTCCGCGACCTGCAGCGGCACGCGGAAGTCGAGGCCCGCGATCTCGCGGCTGCCCGACGCCGCCGTCGCGAGGCCGAACACGACGCCGTCCCGCTCGAGCACGAAGTCGACCGCGCCGCGGGAGGGCCGGCCCAGGCCGTTCTCGATCCGGGCGGCGCCGAGGTCCGCCGCCTCGCTCTCGATCGCGCGCGCGTCGGCGGGCCGCATCGCGGGCAGCACGTCGAAGCCGAGGTAGTCGTCGCGCCGGTCGGCGTAGATCAGCCAGGCGTCGGAGCCGTCCGGGCGCGCGGTCCACAGCCGGAGCCCGTCGATGCCGATCGCCGGCCGGTCGGCGGCGAAGAACACGCGGTCCTGGTGCGGCGACCAGCGCGGGTTGGCGAGGTCGATGCCAGCGTCGAGCGCGGTGAGCTCGGTCACCGCGCCGGTGGCGACGTCGACCGCGCACAGCTGCGAGGCGGTGTCGGTCAGCACGCGGCGGAACAGCGCCGCGCGCCCGTCTGGCGACCAGGCCGGCTCGACGTCGCCGGGCTCGCGGGTCGCGGCGATGCCGGCGCCGCCGGTCGTCAGCGCCGCGGTGCGCCGCAGCACGGGATCGAGGAGCCACAGCTCGCGGCGGTCCGCGCCGCGGCGCGAGAACACGATGCGGCCGTCGCTCGCCGACCAGTCGGGGTCGGTCTGATCGGCGCCGTCGTCGGCGAGCACGGCGGCGTCGGTGCCGTCCGGCCGCACCCGGAACAGCCGCCGACCGCTGCCGAGCCGCTCGGACGCGAACACGATGAAGTCGCCCTGTGGCGACCAGCAGGGCGCCTCGTCGAGCTCGTTGTCGACGGTCACGCGCAGCTCGGGCGCGCTGCCGTCGAGCGTCGCGACGAAGATCTCGCTCGATGCCGGGTCGCCGTTGCGCGTCTGGCGTGCGAACACGAGCCGATTGCCGTCCGGGTGCACGCGGACGTCGCTCTCGATGCCGCTGCGGTCGAGAACGCGACGCGTGTCGAGCCCGCGTGCGTCGGCGCGCCGGATGTCGGTCCCGCTGAAGCGCTGCCCGATACGCGAGCGGACGAACACCATCTCCGCCGGCAGCGAATCGGACGGCAGCGGCAGCCCGCCGGAGCCCCCGCTGCACGCGGCGAGCGAGCCGAGCAGCAGGAGACCTCCCCGGCGTCGCGCGACGCCGGCCCGTGCGCGCGCGCCGGCCACGGGCGATCAGCCGACGGAGGAGAGCGCGACGTCGCCGTCGGGCTCGGAGCGTTGGGCCTCACGATCGGCCTGGAGCGACGACCAGCCGCTCCAGAACAGGCCGCCCGCGAACAGGCCGTGGAAGATCGCCGGTGCCGGCAGGCCGAGGATGGTCGCCGAGATGCAGGTCATCGCGGCCCACACCGCGAGCGACATCTCGAACCAGGGCAGCAGTCCGCGCCGCGTGCGGTAGAGCGTGTTGCTGCGCTGCCGCGAGTCGGCGCGCTTCGGTGTGCGCACGAACTCGCCCGGATCGCGGTCGAACGCCGACACGACGGCTGCCGTGCTGTTGATGCACATCGTCGCGCCCATCGCGACCACCCACGGCACGCGGAGGAGCTGTGTCGCGCGGCGCCGACCGCCCAACCAGCACGCGATGCCGTAGTAGCTGAACACGCTGATCGTCGCGCCGAACAACGGCGACGCCTCCAGCACGATGAACGAGCCCTCGACCTCGGTCTCGTTCCACAGCCGCAGGAGCTGCAATGGCAATCCGAGCAGCACGATGCCGAGGATCAGCGGGAACGCGAAGTTGCCGAACAGGTGGATCACCGCCTCGAGCTTGCGGCGGAAGCCGATCTCCGACTGCAGCACGCGCGCGATCAGCTTGCGGCCGACCTGGATCGCGCCCTTCGACCAGCGGAACTGCTGGCTCTGGAACGCATTCATGTCGGGCGGCAGCTCGGCCGGGCAGACGACGTGCGGCAGGTATGCGAAGCGCCAGCCGACGAGCTGGGCTCGGTAGGACAGATCGAGGTCCTCGGTGATCGTGTCGTGCTCCCAGCCGCCGGCCTCGTCGATGCAGCGGCGGCGGAAGATCCCGCCCGTGCCATTGAAGTTGAAGAAATAGCCGGCGCGCGAGCGTGCGACGTGCTCGATCAGGAAGTGGCCGTCGAGCAGCGTCGATTGCGTCTCCGTGAGCAGGCTCTCGGTCGGGTTCAGGTGCCCCCAGCGCGTCTGGACCATGCCGATCTTCGGGTCCCCGAACCACGGCAGCGTGCGCTCCAGGAAGTCGTCCGGCGGCACGAAGTCGGCGTCGAAGACCGCGACGAACTCGCTCTTGTCGACGGTCAGGCCGTGATCGAGTGCGCCCGCCTTGTAGCCGACGCGCGTGCCGCGGCGGATGTGCTCGATCCGCAGGTCGTCGGGCAACGCGCGGAGCGTCTGTGCGACGATCTCCGTCGTGTCGTCGGTCGAGTCGTCGAGGACCTGGATGCACAGCTTGTCGCGCGGGTGACGCATCTTCGCGACCGACTCGACGAGGCGCGCGGCGACGTAGCGCTCGTTGAAGATCGGGAGCTGGATCAGCACCGTCGGAGTGTCGTTGTCTGTCGTCGCGGCCGGCTGCGGCGCACGCTTGTGGTAGCGCAGCCACAGCAGGATCAGGTAGCCGCGGTGCAGCCCGAGCAGAGCCAGCGGCGCGAGGAGCGCGACGTAGGCGACTTGGATGAAGGACTCGAGGGCGTGCATCGAGGGGCCGTCGATGGGGGCACGGTTGGGGGGATTCGGCAGACGATTGCCGGGGCCGTGGCGCGAGTGACACGGCCGAAGCCGGCATTTATAAGCATCGCCCGCCGTGTTTGTCTCGGACTTCCGATTCGAGCTTCCCGAGGAGCAGATCGCGACGCAGCCGGTCGAGCCGCGGGACGCCGCGCGCCTGCTCGTCTACGAGCGGGCCCAAGACCGACTGAGCCACCGGAGAATTCTCGATCTCCCGGAGCTGCTGGCGCCCGGTGACCTGTTGGTGCTCAACGACACCAAGGTGCTCGCCTGCCGCCTGCTCGGCCGCCGGGCGAGCGGGGCCCGCGTCGAGGTGCTGATCCTCGATCGCGACGGGCCGCTGTGCCGCGGCTTCGTGCGGCCGGCCCGCAAGGCCCGGACGGGCGAGCGGATCCCGCTCGAGGGCGGCCGGCTGACGATGGTGCCGCTCGCCGACCTCGGCGGCGGGGTCCTGCGGTTCCGGCTCGAGGCGCCCGCCGGGCGGGACCTCGGGGCGGTCCTCGAGGAGGTCGGCCGGGCGCCGCTGCCTCCGTACATCCAGCGCGACGGCGGCGAGGATCCCGCCGCCGACCGTGCGCGCTACCAGACCACGTTCGCCCGCGTGCCCGGCGCGGTCGCCGCGCCGACCGCCGGCCTGCACTTCACGCCGCGGCTGTTCGAGGCGCTCGCGCAGCGCGGCGTGGAGCGCGCGTTCGTGACCCTGCACGTCGGCGAGGGGACCTTCGCGCCGGTCCGCGTCGAGCGCGTCGAGGACCACGCGATGCACGCGGAGTGGTTCGACCTGCCGGAGCCGGTCGCCGCCGCCGTCGCGGGTGTGCGGCAGCGCGGCGCGCGCGTTGTCGCGGTGGGCAGCACGTCGACCCGGACGCTCGAGACCTGCGCCGTCGACGGCGGGCTGGTCGAGCCCCGCTGCGGCGAGACGGCGCTGTTCCTGCACCCGGGCCGGCCGATCCGCGTCGTCGACGCACTGCTGACCAACTTCCACCTGCCGGGCTCGACCCTGCTGATGCTGGTCGCCGCGTTCCTCGGCCGCGAGCGGACGCTCGCGATCTACGCGGAGGCCGTGCGCGCCGGCTACCGCTTCTACAGCTTCGGCGATGCGATGCTGATCCTGTGAGCCGCTCGCCCGGGCTCAGGTCGTCGCCAGCGCGGCGCGCAGCGCCCGGGCCACGCCGGCCGGGTCGGTCGCCTGCAGCAGCGCGGCGCTGACCGCGATCCGCCGGCACCCCTCGGCGACCACCCGCGCGACGGTGGCCGGCGAGATCCCGCCGATCGCGAAGACCGGCAACGGCGTCGCCCGCACGACCGCCTCGCGCAGTGCGCCCGGCGGCTGACCCTCGGTGTAGCCCTTGGTGGCAGTCGGGAACAGCGGGCCGAAGCCGAGGTGGTCGGCGCCGGCCGCGCGCGCCGCGTCGATCTCGGCCGTGGAGTGGGTCGACACGCCGAGCCAGCGGTCCGGTCCGAGCAGCGCCCGCGCCGCGGCCGCCGGCAGGTCGCCCTGGCCGACGTGCGCACCGGCCGCGCCGGCCGCGACCGCCAGCTCGACGTCGTCGTTGACGATCACCGGCACGCCGGCCTCGGTGCACAACGCGAGCGCCCGCCGCAGGCCGGCGGGGTCGCGCTGCTTGACCCGCCACTGCACGAGATCGACGCCGCCGCGCAGCGCCTCGCGCAGCGTCCACCAAGGGTCGCCACTGCAGGCGGCCGGCGTGAACAGCAGGTAGAGACGACGTGCGCCGGGCCCGGCCATGCCCGTCGATGTAGGGTCTGCCGCGGCGCGCCGCTACAATCCGGCCGCCGATGTTCCCCGACTCGACGCTCGCCAACCTCGGCCTGTTCGTGGCCGCGCAGCTCGTGGTCTGGGCCTATCTCGGCAGCGGGTTGGTCGTCCGCGGGGTCGTGCTGCTGGTCGCGAGCTGGGTGCTCGGCGACGTCGCGCTGGTCTCGCGCTTCGTGTTCGGCGAGACCGGCTGGCCGTACGTCGCGAGCCTGCTCGGCATGCAGGGGCTGACGCTGTTCGAGGTGGTGCGGCTGGCGCACGGGCAGTGGCAGCGGCGCAGCCCGCGGCGGCAGGCCGAGCGCGAGCGGAGCTTCCGCGCGGCGTCGGTCGCCTTCATGTGCGACGACATCGCCGGCGCCGAGCGGGGTTTCGCCCGGCTGGTGCGCCGCGACCCCTGGGAGCTCCGCGCGCGCCTCGCGCTGGCGCGGATCCGCGTCCTGCAGCAGCGCCCGTCGAGCGCCCGGCGGTTGCTGATCGCCGCGCGCCGTCTCGACCGCGACGGCGACTTCCGCGACTGGATCGATCTCGAGCTCGGCGCGCTGGCGCGGGGTCACGGCGCGCGGGCCAGGGCCGTCGAGGCCGCGCCGCCGCCGCCCGACGAGGGGCCCGCGGAGGCCGCCGCGGAACCGGCGGCGACCGAGCTGTCCGGCCCGGTGTCGCACGGGGGCTGACCGGGCTCGCGGCGCGCGTCAGAAGCCGGCGGGAGGTGCGCCGGCGACCGTGCGATGCGTGCCGTCGACGAGGCGCCACTCGCGGTCGTCTCCGCGCCGCGCGTGGGCGAGGACGTCGACGGTCCACACCGGCTGGAGCTCCTCGAGGTAGCGCGAGCCGCGGGGCACGCGGCCGAGCGACAGCCGCAGGTCCAGCGCTGCCGCGCCGGTGTCGAGGTCGACCGCGATCCTCTGCTCGCCGTCGAGCGTCACGTGGTAGGCCGGGGCGCCGGGCCCGCCGCCGTGGAACGCCCCGCGCAGCAGCGTGCGCAGCGCGTCCTTGTCGATGCGGGTGCGGCCCGAGGAGTCGACGAAGTCGTCGTCGAACAGGTCGAGGACCGCGCGGCGACGGCCGCTGTTGAAGTCGTCGATGGCGGACTGGATCCGCGCGCGGAGCGCTTCCTCGGGCGGGTCGCCCGCGCCGGCCGGCCGTGCGAGTCGCACGGCGCCGAACAGCGCGGCTGCGAGCAGGGCGGCGAGTGCCAGGTTCCGTCGGGCCACTCGAGGCAGGATACCTGCCGTCGCCGAGCATCGACCACGCGCGTCGAGGTCGGCGACGCCGGCCGCTCCGCGGTGCCGCGGGATCGGCCCGGGGTGGTCCGGCAGCAGATCCCCGGCCGCACGTCGCTCGACTGGCGTCGCCACCCGGCGAGCGACTCGACCGAGTTCGTCGGGCGGCGCTCCTGCCGTGACGTCGGCCACTCCGGTCCGCACCCGTGCCCTCGATCGTGGGAGCCGTACGTGGCTACCCGGCGATCGGCAGCGAGATCCACCGTGCGCGGGATCCGGATCGACGGGGACGTCGTTCCGGGTCCGATCGTCCGCGGTGCGAACCACCCGGCCCGGTCTGCCGGCTACCGTGCCGCGCATCGTGCGTACACCGAAGCTGCTCGTCCTCGCGCTCCTCACCGCCTGTGCCGGTGCCCCCGCTTCCGGCGAGCGCCTCGTCGTCGCGACCTGGAACATCCACCACGGCCGTGGCCTCGACGGCGTCGTCGACGTCGATCGGATCGCGGACGTGCTGCGCGCGACGGGCGCGGACGTGATCGCGCTGCAGGAGGTCGACGTCGGCGTCGCGCGTTCCGGGCGGATCGACGTCGCGGGCGAGATCGCAGCGCGGCTCGGCATGACCGCGGTGTTCGGCAAGAACATCGACTACCAGGGTGGTGACTACGGCAACGCGCTGCTGACGCGCCTGCCGGTCGAGAGCTCCGAGAACCATCACTACGCGATGCTCCGCGAGGGCGAGCAGCGCGGGCTCCTGGTCGTCAGACTGCGATCGTCGCTCGGACCGCTGGTCGCGATGGTGACCCACGTCGACCACCGATCGGACGACAGTGAGCGTCTCACCTGCGTGGCCGAGCTGTGCGAGCTGGCGCGCCGCGAGAGCGCGCATGCCGCGGTGCTCGCGATGGGCGACTTCAACGATCTGCCGGACAGCCGCGTGCACGCGCGCGTGCTGGAGGACTTCGCCGACGCGTGGCTGCTCGCCGGAGACGGCGGCGGCTCGACCTACCCGGCCGGCGGACCGCAGAAGCGGATCGACTGGGTGCTGGTGCACGACGATGCCGCGCTCACCCCGGTTCGCTGCGCGGTCCCCGCGTCCGCCGCGTCGGACCACCTTCCGGTCGTGGTCGAGCTCGGCCGCCACGGCGGCGCCTGAGCGCGACTCTCGCGCCGCCACCGATCCGATCGGTGGGCAGCCGATACCGACTGGGCCTCGCGACCGTCCGGGGGGTCGAGCGCCGACGCTGGATCCGCGACGCTGACGAGGAGACTGCCGCCGGACCGACCGAGCCACGGCGGAGCGTGCTCCGACACGGCCGCCGACCCCGGGGCCGGCGTGCTCCGCTCGATTCGCGCGAACGTCCGGGCGCTCGCCCGCGCCGAGGTCATCCGCCTGCCAGAAATCCGTCGCGAGATCGAGCGGACGTCATTCCTGCGGGCATGACACCACGCTCCGTCCGCGACTCGATTCGTCTCCGCACGGCCACCGCCGTGCTCACGCTGGGCGCGTTCCTGGCTGCGCAGCAGGACCGCGGCCCGACACCGATCCGCAGCCAGGGCGACGACGCGTCGCTCGGGGCATGGGCCGCCGGCGACGACTTCAAGGTCGGCTTCGTCGACGGTGCGACGACCGTCGTCCCATACCTGGGGCGCGAGGCACCACACAATCTGCCCTGGCGATGGCGCACGATCTCCGCGACGGTCGGGGATCGCGATCTGCTCGGCCCGAGCGGGACCACCGAGCACCGCGCCGATCTCCGCTACGAGCGCCGGCGCGGCGCGCTGCTCGAGCGCTGGGACGTTCGAGCGGATGGCGTCGAGCAGAGCTTCGTCGTCGACCGCCTGCCGTCCCGCACGGCCGACCTCGTCGTGAGCGGCCGGGTCGACTCCACGCTGCGTTGCGAGGACCGGCCACCGCAAGCTGCACCGCTTCGCTTCGTCGACCCCGCTGGTCGCGCCGAGTTGCACTACGGCACGGCGTTGGCGTTCGACGCGGCGGGACGCACCTGCGCGGTACCGACCGCCTTCGCCGCCGGCATCATCGAGCTACGCGTGCCGGCAGCGTTCGTCGCGGCCGCGACGCTCCCGCTGACGATCGACCCGCTCGTCGACGTCTGGGTCATCGGCTCCGGCAGCCTGCCGTCGGTTGCCCCTGGAGTGCTCGACGTCGACGTCGACCGCGTCTCCGCCAGCGACCGCATGTCACTGATCCGCACCGAGGTGCGCTGGGCGTCGGCAGCCGACGGCGATCTGTTCGTCACGCGCTCGCGGGACGACTTCGCCGTTTCACAGACGATCCACACCGACCTGTCGACCACCGAGAGCAGCTATGACGCCAGTGTCGCCGCCGTCGACATGAACCGCTCCTTCGTCGTCGCTTGGACTCGTGGCGTGCCCGGCGACACCTGGATCGTGTGGTTCGTGATGCCCGCCGACGCCGCCACACCGACCGTCATCCGCGCCGCCTCCCACCCGATCGAACAGCGAGAGCACAGCGCGCGCCTCGGCGGACGGAAGGGCCTCGAAGGAGCCGGCGCGACCGCGCTGCTCGTGCGCCTGCGCGACCGCCGCGACGGCACCGGCACGACCGAGGTGTGGGCGAGCGTGCTCGACGCGACGAGCGCCGGCAGCGAAGGGACGCCCTTCCGTCTGGCCGGCTCCGGTCAGGTCCTGGTCGCCGACCACGCCGAGCCGTGGGTGGCGCGGGACGTCTATGGTGCTGGCGCGCCGTGGCCGGTCGCCTGGCAGACCTTCGCCCAGCTGGCCGGCCGCTGGACCGTCTCGGTCACGCAGGTGCGCCCCGACGGCAGCGTCGCCGGTACCACGTTCTCCCCGACGTTGCCGAGCGGGAGCGCTCTGCATGCGATGCAGCCGCGGGTCGAGGGATCGTTCGGGCGCTACCTGCTCGCCTACACGGTCGCCGACGCGGTGCAGTATCCAGGGCAGATATCCAATCCCGCCGGCCGCTCGGTACGCGTGCAGCGCTTCGATTGGCCGACCGTCGGGAGCGTCGCGCCGACCGCCGCCTGGCCGCCAGTGACACTCGCGTCGTCGACGCAGCGCGATCTCCTCCTCGGCGGCCTCGCGCACGACGCTCGCACGCAATCGCATTGGGCGCTGGCGTGGCATCGCTACGGCCACGGACAACAGGTCGCGCGTCTCGGCTACCGCGGTCGCATCCTCGACTTCGCCGACCTCCCCGAGCCGGCGACGGGCTCGAGCGTCCACACCGCCGCCGCGGTCGCCCACGATCGTGCGCTCGAGCGCTTCCCGGTTCACTACGCGGTGCGCAACACCGCCACGAATGGTCAGGTGAGCTGGCTGCGGTACGGTGGCCGCGTCGAACACCCGGCGTTGCAGCCGCCGACGATCACCGGCCCGGCCTGCGGCCCGATCGCGGCCTCGCAGAACCGCTTCCGGATCGGCACCGAAGCGCCCGCCCTGGTGATGATCGCCGGCGTTGCCGGCCGGCCGGCGCTGTGCGTGCTGTCGCTCACCACCGCCAACATCCCGCTGTCGACGTTCGGCATCAACGGAGGCTGCGCACTGCAGGTCGACCCGCTGGCTCCGAACTTCATCCTCGCGACACCGCACGTGACCGACAGCCGTGGCGATGCACGTCTGTCGTTCCCATTGCCGGAGCAGACGCCACCATTCGACCTGTACGCTCAATGGCTCGTGCAGGGCGTGACGCCCGACGAGCTGCGCGCATCGTCCGGTCTCCGGATCGAGATACGGTGAATCCACGGGCGGCCGCGCGTCACGTCGCCATGGGCACGATCCTCCTGCTGGTGTCGACCCCACGGAGGACATCCCATGCACACTCTCCACTTCCTCGCGGCCGCCGCTGCAATGCTGATTCCCGTCCTGCACGCCCAGGACCGTGACCCCGCTCCCCGCGAGCTCGTACGCGACCTCGCCCTTCCCCTGCACCCGGAGGAGGATCCGGCCACCGGCCAGGTCGCACTGTGGGGCCTCCGCCAGCGCTACAAGCTCGCGGTGGACGACGCCGCGCAGCTCTGGGTCGCGCGGTCGGATCGCAGCGCCGCCGACCGCTTCGGCTGGCGGACGACGTCGATCCGCTCCGGCGAGCGCGAGCTCACGGTGGACACTGCCGCACAGCCGCGCATCACGGGGCCCTACCGAGCGGAGCTGAGACGGGGTGGCGTCACGGAGATCTACGAGCTCCGCGACGACGGCCTCGAGCAGAGCTTCCTGCTCACGGCTCCGACGGAGATGGACGTGACGATCATCGGCGCTCTCGACACGGATCTCGTCGCACATGCGCGGCCACCGGAGCACGCTCCCGTCGATTTTCTCGATGCCGATGGTGAGGTGGTCATCCGCTATGGCGCTGCCGTCGCCATCGACAGCGCACAGCGCCGCCTTCCGCTACGAACGTCGGTTGCCGCCGGCCACCTGTCCATCCATGTGCCCGGCGCGTGGCTGCGCCAGGCTGCATGGCCGGTGCTCGTCGACCCCCTGATCGGCACGGCCACCACGATCGCGCTGACGATGGCGCCGATCACCAAGGTCGCCATCGAGCGCGATGACGTGAGCACATCATCGAACGTCGCGGTCTTCTTCCAGGCGGGCTTCACTGCGGGTGACCCCGACGTCTTCATGGCGCTCTGTGACGACGACTTCCGGAATGCCGTGATCGTGTTCGGCTCCGCGACCGCAGAGCGCCAGACCTCCCCCGACATCGCGTTCGTGGCCGGTGCTGGCCGTTGGGTTGCCGTGTGGGAGCACTCGGCGAGCACGGTCACCGGAGAGAGCGTGCGCTTCCACCTGCACGACCGCTCGCATCGCTACCAGACGTCGAACGTGACGCAGCTCGTGGCACCGTCCTTCGCGCGCCAGCGGCGGCCGGTGGTCGGCGGCAGTCGCTGGTCGGTGACCGTCGACACCGATGCGCTCATCGTGTGTGAGAGCGAGCCGGCCGGAACGACCGGCAACACGTCCGGCACGTCCGTGTGGGCGACCCGCATCGACGCCACCGACGGATTCCAGTACGCCGCCGTCCGTCTCGCGGGACCCGGTGCGCTGTTGCCGCGCGACGCGGAGGCACCGGCCGTCAGCAAGGACCGCGGCATCGCGTCATGGATCGTGGCATGGCAACAACACGATCCGACCCTGTCGCCGCGCTGGACGGTCCTCGCGAAGCGAGTCGCGGGCGACGGCACGGTCGGGGCCGGTCAGCTCGCGGTCGCGCTCCCGCCCGGCAACGAGCACCTGATCGCGCCGCGCGTCGACGGTCGCCACGCCCGCTATGTGATCACCTTCGGCACGGCACCGTATTCGGCGGGCGGGACGCCCCCCGGCGGGGACGAGTGCACGGCGATCCATGCCCAACGCTTCACGTGGTCCGACGGCGCGAGCGGTCCGGTGATCGTCACGCCGGCCCGTCGGCTGACGCACGCGAGCCAGCGAGTCCTGCGACAGGGTGCGCTGTCACACGATACGCTCGGTCAGGATCACTGGGGATTGACCTGGTCCACGGATCTCGGTGCCCTCGGTGGTTACCTGTCCTTCGCCGTGGTTGGCGACGACGCCGAATTCCGCGACCAGCATCTACTGCCGCCGAGCGGTGCGATGTCGGCCGGTGTCACATACGACGACGACCACGACTGCTTCCAGATCGGCTACGCCGATCCGGCCGACTCGCCAGCTCGCGTGCATGGATTGCGCTGGGGCTGGCCGACGCAGGCGGCGCCGTCTCCGTACGGGACCGGCTGCTCGCCAGCCGTCATATCCACGACCAGCTCGTGGCGCGCCGGCGACCGCCCCGCGAACGTGCTGCTCACCGGTGCGCCCGCGCAGGTCCAGGCATTACTTCTCGTGTCCGCCGACGACACGCTGCTACCGCTCGATCCGTACGGTCTCACCGGCTGTGATCTGCTCGTCGACCTCGTGCCGACCGCGTACCTCGGAAGCATCGCGACGGTGACGGATTCCAATGGTCGCGCGGAGGTCATGGTCCCCTTGCCCTCCCGGCTGCCGGACTTCGACGCCCACCTGCAGTTCGTGCACCCCACCCGCAGCGGATCCAACGCGTTCGCGCTGACTCGAGGGCTGCTCGCGCCAATCCGTTGAGGGAGATCCTACCGCGCATACGTCACGTCCGACACCGAACGGCTTTCCTGGGAAGGACGGCGCGACGCCGTCATGCCACTCACGTATCGCCACACCTCCGATGAACCAACTCCGTCTCCTCGTCTCGATCGCCGGGCTCGCCGCGATCAGCTCGGCACAGTCCGGCAGCATCGCACCCGACGTGCGCACCGACCTCCTGAAGGGTCTCCGCGTGCCCCTGCACACCGTCCCGGCCGGAGAATCCGGCACGCCCGAGCTGTGGGCCGGCGGCACCGACTTCAAGGCATCCTTCGCCGCGGGAGTGACATTCCTGCCTCGACCGGCGGCTCCGACGGACCGTGCGAGCCCGTGGCGCTGGGACACCACGACGATTCGCGTCGCCGGCAAGGACCAGTCGCTCGCGCTGCGCGAAGACGCCGTGATCATCGACGCCTTCCACTGCGAGATCGTGCTCGCGCCCGGCGTTCGCGAGCGCTACGAGGTGCTCCCGCACGGACTGGAGCAGACCTTCGTGCTGACCATGCCGCTCACGGGCGACGTCGAGATCGTCGGTTCGGTCAGTGGCGCGTACACGGCCGACGAACGCGCGCCGATGCACGCCGACATCCGATTCCGGTCGGATGACGGCCGGAGTGCGATGACCTTCGGCGCTGCAACCGCGATCGACGCCGACGGCAGGCGTCTCCCGCTTGAGACCGGGTGGCGCGATGGCCGGTTGTCGATCCGGGTGCCGTCCGATTGGCTGGCCCGTGCGAGCTTCCCGGTCGTCGTCGATCCTCTGCTCGCGCCGGTGACGCTCTCGACGGCCAGCGCACCCGTCACCGGCATGACCGTCGAGCGCGATCTGTCGCGGTCGACGGCCAATGTCGCCGTCGCACTGTCGAGGACGTTCGCCTCCACCGATGACGACGTCTTCATGATCCTGTGCGACGACGGTTTCGCCGCACCACGCGTCGTGTTCTCCCGCATCACGTTGGCGAGCGAGACCGAGCCCGACCTTGCAGTGGTGCTGCCGGCCGACCGGTTCGTCGTCGCGTGGGGCCGGTCGACGGGTGTTGCGTCGTCCGAGCAGGTCTGGCTGCACGCGCACGCGCTCGGTGCGACCGGATTCGACAGCACTGCCTCCCAACTGCCATCGCCGCAGGGCGGTCGCCAGCGCCGGGCAGCGGTCGGCGGTGCGGACTACGCCCGATCCGCGGTGGGCGTCGCGCTGATCCTGCGCGAGGTCGAGCCGGCGAACACGACCGGGGAGACGAACGCGACGTCGATCTGGGGCACGCTCTGGACGCCGGCGACGGGGGCCATGACGCATCTCGAGATCGCCGCCGCGAGCCAGCAGGACACGATGTATCCCGCGGTCAGCCGCAGCCACGACAACCACACGTGGATGGTCGCATGGCAGCGGCTCGCGACGTTCGGAGCGCGGCGGCAGACGGTCATCGCGCGCCACGTCGGCATCGACGGCTCGCTGAACGGCGGCGGCTTCTTCACGGACCGCGAGACGTTGGCCGAGCACAAGATGCGGCCGAAGCTCGATGGCCGGAACGGCCGCTATCTGATCTCGTTCGGCACGGTGGGCGCAGCAGCCGGCTCGCTTCCGCCGACCGACGATGTGGCCGAGATGCTGTGGGTGCAGCGCTTCGACTGGCCGTACGCGTCGAGCGTACCGACGCGAACGCACCCGTCGACTCGCATCGCGACCGCGTCGGGCGGGCGCTTCATGCGCACCGGCGACGTCGCGATGGATGTCACGACCAGCAGCCATTGGGCCGTGACACACTCGATCGACTCTCCGCTCGGCCGCTACGTCACGCTGAGCGTCGTGGGATACCGTGGTCTGGAGCGGGACCGTCACGTTCTCGGATTCGATGGTGCCTGGCCGAGCGCGACCACGTTCGACCAGGCTGGCCGACGCTTCCTGGTCGCGTTCGCCCAGCAGCCTCTCGGCACGGCGAATCACGGTGTCGTCGGTCGGGTCTGGCAATACCCGACGCAGTCGGCTCCGGTCGGCTACGGCAACCGCTGCGGTACGGCAACCATCAGCGCCGGTGAATCACCTTGGCGGATCGGCGCCGAGTTTCCGTACGTGCGCCTGTCGACCGCTGGCGCGAGCCGACCGGCAGCATTGCTCTTGTCGCGCGAGGCCGCCGACCTGCCGCTGGATCCGTACGGATTCACCGGCTGCCGTTTGCTCGTCGACCTCGCACCGACCGCGTTCGTCACGTCGCTCGGGACATCGACGAGCGCGTCGGGCTCCGCGGTGCTCGAGTTCCCGCTGCCCGAAACGCTGAGTGCGTTCGACCTGTGCTTCCAGTGGATCCACGCCAACGCGAGCGCTCCCGGCGGCATCCAGACCTCCGACGCGACGCGGGTCGAGATCCGGTAGGAAGGTCAGGGCACGGTACGGCCGTTCTCACCGAGCAACTCGCCGAGCCGCACCAGCGCGCGGCCGAGGAGCTTGCGGGACGCGGCTTCGGTGCGACCGGTCCGGGCGCCGATCTCGCGATGGCTCAGCCCGGCGATGCGCGCGAGGCCGATGACCTCGCGGTAGTCGTCCGGCAACGCCGCGAACGCCGCTTCGAGCCGTTGCAGCCGCTCACGGCCGGCGGCATCGCGACTCGGAGTGAGCCAATGCGCAAGCGCAACGAGATCCTCGGCGTCCGCGACGTCGAGCGACGCCTCGCGTCCGGGCGACCGCTTCTCGCGGTGGTGGAACCTCTGCTTCTCGCGGAGCTTGTTGAGAGCGGTCGTGAACAGCCAGCCGAGGAACTCCTGTTCGCCCTCGTAGCGAAAGCCATCGAGATGCTCGATCAGCTCGCGGCAGACAGACTGGACGACGTCCATGCTGCCTTCGCGCATCCGCAGACCGGGCCCCATCCGCAGCCGCACGTAGGCACGCAGCCGCGGCAGGTGCTGCGCGAGCAACGCGTCGATCGCAGGTGGCTCGCCGCGCGATGCGGCCTCGACCAGGGTACGGGTACGGTCCTCGTTCACGGCGCGCCGGAATCGTAGAGTCCCGGGGCCCCGGCGTCGTGCCGCGCACCCGGTTCCGTTTCCACGCAGCGAACGCCCCATGTCCGATCGAAGCCTCGACGACTCGCCGGGCGCGGGGCCCGCGGACCTGCCCGGCGACCTGGAGGACCGCGCGTTCGAGGTGTTGCTGGACCTGCCGCCGGCGGCTCGTGAGCCGGCGTTCGAGGCGCTCCTCGACGCCCATCCGGAGGCGCGGGATGCGCTCCTCGCGCTCCGCCGCAAGCTGGGTGGCGCAGAGACTGCGCTGACGGGCGCAGGGCTCGCCGAGGCTCCCGGTCCCGAGCGGGTCGGCGCCTACCAGCTGCTCGCGAGGCTCGGCGAGGGCGGCTTCGGCGTCGTCTGGCTCGCGGAGCAACGCGAGCCGCTGCGGCGGCAGGTCGCGGTGAAGCTGATTCGTCCCGGCATGGACAGCGAAGCCGTGCTGCGGCGCTTCCAGGCGGAGCGCGAGGTGCTCGCGCGTTTCGATCATCCGTGCGTCGCGCGGATCCTCGACGCCGGCCAGCTGGGCGACGGGCGGCCGTTCCTGGTCACCGAGTACGTGCCCGGCGAGCCGATCACCGTGTTCTGCGACCGCCGGCGCCTCGCCCTGCGGGCGCGACTCGCGTTGTTCCTGCGCGTCTGCGACGGCGTGCAGCACGCTCACCAGCGGGGCGTGATCCACCGGGATCTGAAGCCGTCGAACGTGCTGGTGTTCGATCTCGATGGCGAGCCCTGGCCGAAGGTCATCGACTTCGGAATCGCGCGGGCACTGACCGGTGACGACGTGGGCATGACCCGTGCCGGCAGCCTGCTGGGAACGCCGGAATACATGAGCCCCGAGCAAGCGGAGGCGTCGGTCGATGTCGACACGCGGACCGACGTCTACTCGCTGGGCGTGCTTCTGTTCGAGCTACTGGTGGGCGACATGCCGCAGCCGCGGAGCCGGTGGCGCGATGCGGGCCTGTCCGAGCTGATCGAGCTGATCCGCAATGCCGAGGCGCCACGACCGAGCACACGGACCTCCGATTCGGCGATGGCACGTGCATTACGCGGCGATCTCGACTGGATCGTGCTCACGGCAGTGGCGAAGGACCGCGACCGTCGCTATCGCACGGTCGCCGAGCTCGCCGCAGACCTCGACAACTACCTCGCGAACCGACCGGTGCGGGCGCGGCCTCCGAGCTTCTTCTACGCGCTGCGGAAGTTCGCCGTCCGACATCGGATCGAAGTGGCGGCGGGTGCCGTGGTCTTCGTGACGCTCGTCGTCGCGCTCGTCGTTGCGTTGCGGGCGTACGAGGATGCCCGGCGCGCCGCGACCGAGGCGGCCTCGGCCGCAGTCGACGCGCGCGAGCATCTCGACAACTATCAGAGGCTCGCCGCCGTGTTGCGCCTCGCGGAGCTGAGCGACGAGGCTTCCGCGCTGTGGCCCGCACCGGCCGATCGCGTGACGGTGTACGATCGTTGGTTGGCCGCCGCCACCGCACTGATCGACGACCGTGCGGCGGCGGAGAACGACGTGCGGTTGGCGAGCAGCCGATTGGCTGCCGCGGGGAACGTCGCGGGGGCATCCGCGGACCGTTTCCTCGCCGAGACGTTGACGCGCTACCTGCGTGACCTCGATGAGTTCGCCGGGCCGAACGGCACGCTCGACGACGTTCGCCGGCGTCGCGACTGGGCCGCCGTCGTGCGGGCGCGGTCGATCGACGAGCACACCGAGCGCTGGGAGCAGGCGATCGCTGCCATCCGGGCATCCCCGTACTACGGTGGCAGGCGCATCGCTCCCCAACTCGGACTCGTGCCGCTCGGCCCGGATCCGGTGACGGGCTTCGAGGAGTTCGTACACGTCCAGAGCGGCGCGATCCCGCACCGCGGGGCGGACGGTCGTCTCGAGCTCGGGGAGGAGCACGGCATCGTGCTCGTTCTGCTGCCCGGCGGCACCGTCTCGATGGGCGCGCAGAACATCGACCCGGCACGGCCGAACTACGACCGAGTGTTGACACCTGGGCAAGGCGACGTCCAGCGAATCCGACTGGACCCGTTCTTCGTCGCGAAGCACGAGATCTCGCGCGCTCAATGGCGGCGTGCGATCGGTCAGGACCCGAGCTACCTGCGCCTCGATGATCGTCCGAACGCCGAGATCACGCTGCGCCATCCGGTCGAGAACCTCAGCTGGCAGATGGCTGCCGATGCAGCACGGCGGCTCGATCTGGCTCTGCCGACCGAAGCACAGTGGGAGTACGCTTGCCGCGCTGGAACCGCGACTCCCTACTACACCGGTCAGACCGAATCGACGCTGCAGGGCCACGAGAATCTCGCTGGTCGGGAGGCTGCGGCGGTCGCCGCGCAGGGAATCGCCGTGTCGCAGTCGTTCGAGGACGACTACCGCCTGACGGCTGCGGTCGGCTCGATGCGGCCGAACGACTTCGGTCTGTACGACATCGCGGGCAACGTCGCGGAGTGGTGCGCGGATCGCGCCATGCCGATGAGCGTCCCGGCCCGCGACGGCGACGGCCTGCGTGACGACCCGGCGAATCCCGAAGAGCACCGGATCGTCCGCGGCGCGAGCTACCGCGATTCTCCCCTCCGGGCCAAGTCTGCACTCCGCGGCTCGCTCCGCTTCGACGTCCGCAACCCCTTCGCCGGCCTCCGTCCGACGCGTCCGGTGACTTCCGATCCGTACCGCGAGTGAGCAGGACGTCTGCGGGCGAGCCGGCGAAGTGCACCGCGGCAGCGACCGGAGGTCCGCGGTCCGGCTGCGGACGCTGGGAGGTGGTCGGGGAGGACCCGCGGAGAGCGGTGGCGAGGGACGTTGCGGAGATCGCTGCGGGCGGGCTGGGGGGATTCGTCGAGCGTCTCCGGCCGCGCGTTCGAGTCCGGCGACCGGACGGGGCCCGGCCGCCAAGGTGGAAGCCCCGCGCCGGAGGGGGCGGCGCGGGGCCTCGCAGGGGAGGGAGAGGGGTCGGAGAAAGGTGATGCGGAGTGTGGGCGGGAGGAGGAGGGACGTGGTGTGGATCGCGCCGGGTGGCGTCAGCGGCCGGCGCGGTGCGGTTGGCCGGCCGGGACTCCCGGGGCGGGTCGGCTCACACGGCCCGCCACTTCTTCTTCTGGACGTCCGCGTTGAAGCGACGCGAGTCTTCCTTGCTGAACAGCCGGACCGGGTTGCCGCAGTGCACGCAGTACGAGCGGTTCACGCTCATCAGGAAGTGCACGTACTCCCTGCAGTGGTCACACCACTTGGTCTCGCCGTAGTAGTCGCGGATGTCCATGTTCATGACTCCCCTCCCGGGGACCGGAGCAGCGGGGCCGATGGGGGCCGCGCACTCCCGAGCAACGGGGCTGCCAGCTCGGGACCGCGCTGTCGGGAATAGCGACGGTCCGCGCCGCGGTTGACATCGAACATCTCGCCCTCTGAACCGATGCGAGGACCCGGAACCGCGATGCCACGGGCGGCGGCCGCGCGGTGCTCCGGACGTCCCGGATCCGGCCACCTGGTGTCCGCCTGGACACCGCCCCGGTGCGCCGCGCCCGCGCGACGCGTCGCGCCGGTGCGACGGTCTCCGCGCGGTGTGGGCGGCCGCGTGCAGCGTGCCGCCGCTCGCACGGGGCCGTCGTCCGGAGTGATGCGTCAGCGCGACACGTCGCGCGGGCGCGACGTCGGTGGCCGGCGCCCGTCGCGGTCCGGCCCGTGCGAACGCGGCGGTCGCGGGCATGATGGCGGCGGCTCCCGCGCGGGCGGGAGACGCGGTCCCGGTCATGCCCGGTCTTCCCGACGCCGTCTCGTGTGTGCTCGCCGCGTGGATCGCCCTGCTCGGGCCAGTTCTCGGTGCGCAGGCACCGCAGCGCGCTCCGGCCGGTTACCCGGCCGACGACACGGTCTGGCCGAACCAGCACAGCTTCGCGAACTCCGACCCGTGGCTCGCGGAGCACCACGACGGCATCCGGCTGCTCGAGCCCCGCGTGCTGGTCGTCAACTTCGCCAACGGGGCGAGCTCCGAGCGCGTGCAGCGCCACACGGAGGCGATGATCGCGGCGCTGGCGGAGAGCAGCCGCTACCACGGCTATGCGGACCCGACCGCGCCGGTGACGCTCGCGTACCGGGTGTTCCGATACGTCGACCTGCAGGATGCCGAGCCGGCGCGAGGCCGCGAGCGGCGCAATGGCAGCCGCTATCCGAAGCGACCGGGCTACGACGGTCGCGGGCAGAACTGCGACTACGGCGCGTTCTTCCGTGACGACTTCGCCGCCCACTACGGCGTGCCCGATCCGGATCGTCCCGGCGAGCTCCTGTCCCTCGCTCGGATGATCGACGCCGGCCTCGTCCACGAGCTGTGGTTCTACTGCTACCACGACGACGAGGGAGCGCCGCTCGAGTCGATCGAGGACAAGCAGCACTACGACGCGGAGCTGCGACCGATCGCCGGCCGGCACGGTTGGGCCGGTAATGGGCACAGCGACACGCTCCCGTGGATCGGCAGGAGCTTCCGGGTCACGTTCTTCAACATCGAGCGCGGTATCGGCTGCGGCCTCGAGAACTTCGGCCACGCGCTGGAGGGCATGGCGCACGGGCACTTCTGCCCGTACTTCGAGCGCTACTTCGACGAGTTCGCGGGCTTCGACCTCGACCGCCGCCACGGCCTGCCGTTCCGCAGCCTGTACGAGGCGCCGGCGCGCGACGGCTGGAAGGCCCGCTATCCGGCTCCGGGAGTGCTCCAATACCACGACGGCGACGCGGTGCGGTCCCTCGAGGGCTACCACGTGGTCGGCGGCAACGTGCACTTCCCACCGGGAGCGAGCGGCGACTACGACCTGACCTCCGACGTGCCGGTGCTCAGCACGATCGAGCACTACCGGCTGCGGGACGGTCCGGATGGCGCTGACCGTGCCGAGCCCTGGCGGATGCGGAGCTTCTACCGGTATCGCGAGCTGGCGCCGGACTGCATGGGGCAGTGGCTCGTCTACTGGCGGCAGAACATGCCCGGCTACCGCAGCCCGTGCGTCGACGACGACGGCGCGCCGATGAAGAGCTGGTGGGTGTTCCTGTTCTACTGACCCGGTGTGCGTGCGACGTCAGCGCCGTTCCAGCGCGTCGCGCAGCGCGCGGCGGACCGTCGAGTCGGTCTCGCGCCCGAGCGCGGACTCGAGCGCCGGCTCGCGTGGCGCGACGCGACCGATCGCCCAGGCGACGTGCTCGCGGACGAGCGGATCGGGATCGGCGAGTGCGCGGACGAGTGCGGGCAGCGCACTCTCGTCGCGCAGGTTGCCGAGCACGACCGCCGCATTGCGACGCAGGCCGTTGCGATTCGCGCGGCGGAGCGGTGTGCCGGTCCAGTCGGCGTCCCACGCGGCGGCGTCGAGCTCGAGCACGCCGAGCAGCGTGTAGCTCTCGAGTGCGGGATGCGGTCGCAGGTCAGCCGGCCGCACCCCGGTCCCGCCCGCGGCCCGGCCGCGGCCCGTGAACGGGCAGACCTCGAGGCACACGTCGCAGCCGAACAGCCAGTCGCCCTGCGGCTCGCGCAGCTCCGCAGGGATCGATCCGCGCAGCTCGATCGTCGTGTAGCTCAGGCAGCGCCGGGCGTCGACCTCGTGCGGCGCGACGATCGCGCCGGTCGGACACGCCTCGATGCACCGCGTGCAGGTCCCGCAGGTGCCCGCGGCGGGATCGTCGAACGGCAGCTCGAGCGGCGTGATCAGCTCGGACAGCAGCAGGTACGGCCCGCGGGTCGGCGAGATCACGCCGGCGCTCTTCGCCAGGAAGCCGATGCCAGCGCGCAGCGCCAGCGCGCGCTCGAGGAGCGGAACGGCGTCGGGCCCGACCTTGATCGCGCCGCGTGGCACGCCCTCGGCTTCGAGTTGCTCCCGCAGCGTGCGCGTCGCGCGGCCGAGCGTGCGGTGATAGTCGCGCGCCATCGCATAGCGGGCGACGCGGCCTCCCCCGGGTAGCGCGCCGGGCGGCCCGCCGTAGTCGCGCGCCAGTGCGATCGTGCTGCGCGGGCCGGGTATCCAGCTCTCCGGCCGGGTGATCTTGTCGGCGTCACGCGCGAGCCAGTGCATGTCGCCGTGGCGGCCGGCATCGAGCCAAGCGAGGAAACGCTCCGCGTGCGGGCCCGGATCGGCCGGGCCGAAGCCGACCAGGTCGAAGCCCTGCTCGAGGGCCAGCTCGCGGACGATGGCGGGGGAGATGCGCATGCGTCGCGGCCGTCGATTGCCTGGCGACAGGCGGGGTCCCGCGGGTCAGCGCCCGACGCTCAGGAACGACATCATGCCGCGCGCCGAGTGCTCGAGGAAATGGCAGTGCAGCACCCAGCCGCCGGACGTCGTCGGGCCGGGTGCCAGTCCGCCGGCGACGAGCTCCTGACGCGTGCGGCGTAGCTCCGCGGGCAGATCGTCGTCGTCGAACCGCGCCGCGAGGCGCACGATCGTGTAGCTGCGGCCCAGCGAGAAGCCGGGGCGGCGGGGGATGCGGATCGTGTCCTCGAAGGCGAGGCGCAGCGGCGCCTCGCAACCCTCGTTCGCGGGCTCGTCGAGGTCGACGTACTCGGTGTCGAGATGCTGGAAGCGGAACCCGTGCACGTGGAAGTTGTGGTCGTTGCCCGTGAAGTTGACGACCTCGAACACGCGGGTCTCGCCGACGCGCACGGCGAAGCCGTCGTCGGCGCGCTGCTTCATCATCGGGCGCGGCTCGTAGTCGGCCGGGAACGCGGTCCGGTGGGCGTGCACCGCATCGAGCAGGTCGGCGCCGCGGTCGACCTGCAGGAAGAACATCAGGCTGCCGTCGGCGGGGTTCGGCTGCGAGTGACCGAGGATCACCGGCAGCGGCGGCAGCGCGGGATCGGGAACCAGCGGGGCGACCGGATCCGCGCGCAGCACGGCGGGCGGCTCGTAGCGCGCCGCCGCCGGCGCCGCGGCCGGGGTGGGAGTCGCTGCGGTGATCGTCACGGCGACCATCGGCACCTCGGGTTCGGCGCCGTCGAAGTGGTCGTGGCCGAACAGCAGGTTGCCCTCGGGGTCGCGGTAGGCGGTGTGCTTGCCCTTGATGAAGTCGTGCGAGCGCAGGATGACGGAGCTGCCGGCCGCGCCGTCGGCGACGAGCACGAGCTCCAGTCGGTCGCCGGGTGTCAGCGTGACACCCTTGCGCACGTCGGGGTTCGAGATGAGCTCGTTGTGGTGACCCAGCACGTTGCGCACCTTGTCGATCTGCACCACGGGCTCGGCGGCGTTCCACAGCCCCTGGTCGCTGCCGATCGCGTACAGCCGCGCATCCCCGTCGCCGAGGTCGAGGCGGAAGATGCGCCCGTTCGACGCATTGACGAGCCGCAGCCGGTACGGTCTTCCGGCGACGACGTCGAGCGCCGGGACGCTCGCGAGCGAGACCTCGCGGCCGTTCAGCAGCACGTGGTTGCCGATGCGCGAATTGGCGAGGTCCTCGGCGCGCTGCCAGGGCTCGAACGGCGCGCCGAGATCGGTCGCAAATGGGGCGATGCGACCCCGGCCGTCGAGCGTGTCGTCGAGCTTGACGTCGTCGAGGAACAATACGCGCTCGTCCGCGCGTTCGATGCCGAGCGCCGCGTCGTGCCGGGGATCCCTGACGATCAGCGCACCGTACAGGCCGCGTTCGACCTGCTCGTTGGTGTTGAGGTGCGGGTGGTACCAGAACGTGCCGGCGCTGTTGAGCGTGAACTCGTAGCGGTGGTAGCCGGAGCGCGGGACCGGCACCTGCGACAGCTGGCTGCCGTCCATGGTCGCGGGGGTCGCGACCCCGTGCCAGTGCAGCGTGGTCGCCTCCGGCAGCATGTTGACGAAATGCACGATCAGCGTGTCGCCGACCTGCGCGTCGATCGTCGGGCCCGGGATCGTACCGTTGAACGCCATCGCGCGCGTGCGCACGCCGGGCACGAACTCGATGTCGACCTCGGTCGCGGTCAGCACGGTCTCGAACACGCGCGGGTCCGGCGAGTGGTCCGCGGCGAGCGGCGGCTGCGTGAATGCCACGATCGCCGCGGCGGACTGGGCGCCGAGCGGCACGGCGGCGAGCACCGCGGGCAGCGCACGCGCGATGGCGCGGCACACGGACGGGGAGCGGGCCGGGGTGGGCGTCATCGTGGGGTGCGGGCCAGCAGGCGGCGCGACTCGGCGAGGAGCCACGCGGGGGCGTCGAACGGCCACCAGCCGGTGTCCTGCCAACGGATCCGCCCGTCGGCGTCGAGCAGGTAGACACCGTGAAGCGGAAGGCGCTCGAAGTCGTCGAACGCCCGCCATTCGCGGAACGCACGGAGCTTGCGGTCGCTCAGCATGGGAAACGTGAAACGCTCCGTGGGAGGCAGGTCGTCGAGCGACCTGCGCGCGCCCGCGGCGGTGTCGGTGCCGATCGCGAGGATCCCGATTCCTGCGGTCCGATAGTCCACGACCATCGGTTGCAGCTCCTGGAGCTGCTCGACGCAGAGCAGTCAACCGAAGCCGAGGTACATCACGACGAGCAGCGGCTCGCCACGGTGCTCGCGCAATGCGTAGCGCGTGCCGTCGGCGGTCGGCAGCGTGAACTCGTAGGGCGTCGGCGGTGTCCAGCGGTCGGGGCCGAGCGGCTCGGGCTGGGGGCGCGGGCCGATGTCGCGCGGCCAGTCGAGCAGCTCGTCGCGCGGCAGGCGCCAGTCGGCCGGCAGCCCGGCCGCGGCTGCGAGCTCCGCGACCGGCGCGAAGAACGGGTGGTCGAGGTCGGCGTGGCCGGCGAGTCGGCGCAGCCTCCCGAGCACCTCGGCCCCGGACCCGGTCCGATCGTCGCGCGCGCAGGCCTCGGCGAGCCGGACCAGCGTCGCGACGCGGTCGGGCCGCGCGCGGTCCTCGGCAGCGAGGTTCGCGGCGGCGTCGCGGGCGCGGCCGGCCGCGAGCAGCGCGTCGGCGGCGGCGAGCGCCGCGAGGTGGGCATCGCCTGCCACCGCGGCCGCCGTATCGTCCGCGGCCGTGCCGGGTCGGCCCGCGCTCCGCCACGCGGCGAGCTCGTCGCGCAGCCGGTATTCGATGCACAGCGCGGCGAAGCGCGCCGCCGCCCGCGCGACCAGCGAGCCGGGATCGGCGAGGTCGTTGCGGGCCGGGTGGCGCGGCTGGTCGGCGACGACGTGCTCGAGCCAGGCGAGCGCCTCGCGCACGCGGCCGAGCCGCGCGAGGCACTCGGCGTAGCCGACCGCGGCGTCGCCGTAGCCCTCGACGTCGAACGGCATCGCGCGCTCGCGCAGCATCCGCGCATGCGCCGTCCGTCGCGCGGCGTCGTAGTGCCACAGCGCGTCCTCGGGGCGGTGCAGGCCGGTCAGCAGCCGGCCGCTCAGGCACCAGGGCGCGACCAGATCGCCGGCCTGGAGACCGGCGAGGCCGGCGGCGCGCAGCGCACCGGCCCGATCGCCGAGCACGTCGAGATGCAGCCGCAGCGCGAGCGCCGGATGGCGCGCGTTCTTCGCGAGGACGTGGTCGAGTGCCGAGCGCACCCGCCCGAGCGTCGCGTCGCGGTCGGCGCCGAGCCGGCCGGCATGCGCGTCGAGCACGCCTTGGTGCGCGAACAGCGCGGCAATCTCCAGGTCGTCCGGCCGCTCCGTGAGCAGCCTCTCGAGCTCCGCGCGCAGACCGGTGTGCCGCTCCGACTCCGGGCCGACGAACTGCAATGCGGGCAGCGCATACAGGTTGCGCGTCGGGTCCTGCACGGCGGCGATGGCCGACTCGGGGGTCACCTCGAGGCAGGCCGCGAGCGCGTCGATCAGCGAGCGCTCGCGCGCGCTCGCCCGATCGCGCCACGCGACCGCCGCCTCGACGAAGTAGCGTGCGCGCTGCGGATCGGCGGGGTTGGCGAGCGCTGCACCCCACCAGGCGATCGCGCAGCTCGGCTCGAGTGCCACGACCTGCCGGAACGAACGCTCCGCCTCGGCGTGCTCGAATGCGTGCAGCTGCGTGAGCCCCTGATCGAACAGCGCCCGTGCCTCGTCGCTCGCGCACGACGCGCCGAAGTGAAGCACGGTCGCGCGGCGCGCTGCGAGGATGCCCCGTCGCGTCGGCCCGTGCAGGTGTGGCCGCACGACGAACGGCGCCGGAGCGAAGCTCGCGGTGCTCGCTCGGGGGGCTTCGGCTTCGACCGGTGTCTGCGCGTGCGCGCTACCGGGCACGGACCCTGCGAACGCCGCGAGCGCGGTGCGAAGGACCGCGGACCACCGCACGAGCCACGCTGTCATCCGGCTGCGCGCGGCCTCACGGGCAGATGCCCACCCACATGCCGCGGCTCGCGGACCAGCCGGCCGGCGCGCCCGCGTCGGCGGCGACGATCTGCATGTAGATGCGACCGTTCGCGAGGCCGGGGTGGTTCGGGACCGGCAGGGCGATCGACGCAGCGCCGGTCGGATCGGCCGTGAAATCGAGCGTCATCGCGAACGACAGGTCGACGTGCAGATCGAAGCCCAGCACGGTGCCGCTGGCCTCCGCGGTGCTCAGCACGAGCAGGCCGCGCGCGTTCGGCGCGAGGCCGTCGACGAGGAGCCGCAGGCCGCTCGCACCGACCCGCGGGGTGGCGTCGGCGAACTTCGCGTGCGGTACGGCGCCGCCGGCACCCGGGGTCCCGTTGCCGAAGCGGTTCATGTGGCCGCAGTCGATCTGCCACACGAACAGGCCGTTCTGCATGTCGCTCGCGTAGACGAGGCCGTTCTCGGCGAACGGGTGCACGCCCCAGCAGCCGTTGTAGCCCGACGACACCGTCGACGTGTCGTAGCTCGCGACGCGCGTCGGCTGCGCCGGGTTCGTGATGTCCACGACGTGCACGCCGTCGATGTAGTGCGACATGTAGGCGGTGCGGCCGAGGATGAACACGTTGTGCACGATCGAGCGGGAGCCGAGGTCGTAGTCACCGCGGCGCGCCGGCGCGCGGGGATTCGAGATGTCCCACACCGTCATGTGCGGCGTCACCGAGCCGCGCGCAATCTCGTCCGTCACGCACAGCAGCTGATCGTCGTCGCTGACCCACACGTTGTGGTCGTAGCCGCCCGGCGTGTCGCAGCGGCCGATCTCGACCAGGTTGCCGGGGTTCGACGCGTCCATGATCCGCGCCACGTAGCTGCTGCCGTTCGACAGGTAGGCGCGGCCGCGCAGCACGCAGCAGTCGTGCGTGTAGGTGCGGCCCGGGTACCAGGTGCCGACGAGCTGCGGTGCCGTCGGGTTCTGGCTCGCGTCGTAGATCATCAGGCCCTGGTTCGTGCCGCTCAGGTACAGGTACCCGGTCGCCGGGTCGGCCGTGATGTTGTGCGTGTTCGCGATCGCGCTGGTCTCGACGTAGCCGAGATCGACCGGCACGTCCGGGTTCGACATGTCGATGATCCGGATGCCGCGGTGGTGCTCGCTGACCGAGTAGACGTAGGGGCCGAGGTTCGCGAAGTCGCGCCAGATGCTGTAGGGCGCGCTCCACCACCCGACCTGCCGGATGTTCTGCGGGTCGGTGGTCTCGACGAACCAGAGGCCGGCCCGCTCACCCACGTAGGCGAACTCGCGGCCGTTCGGCGCCGTCCAGCCCCAGATGTCGTTGTACTCGACCCCCGCCGCGCGGTGCCACTGACGCACCAGCGTCATGTTGAGATCCGACGTCATCGTGGGGCCGCCCGCACCGCCCTGGTTGGCGGGCGGCGCCGTCAGGTCTCCGGTCGTGGAGGCCTTGCCGTCGGGGTCTTGGGCGAGCGCCTGCGAGCAGGGCACGAGCCCGAGCAGGGAGAGAACGAGTAGGGAACGTCGCATGGGTTGACCCGGAGGAGAGGGGGCAGGCGCGGCGAGAGGCTAGGGAAAGTTCCCGGTTCGTCAACGGCCCCCCCGGTGCGAACCCGGTTCCACGGCCCCGGTCCCGGGCCGGTGACTTCCGGCGAACGGCCACCTATGGCAGCATGGTTGATGGCCGATCCCCTGCGGCCGCCCAGGTCCAACGCGATGGTCGATCTCGGCACGATTCCGGTCGCCGGCCTCGAGGAGCGACTCCTCGAGGTCTGGGAGGCCACCGGCGACGCCGGCCTGCAGTGCCTGCTGGCCGGGCGCGTGCCGGGACCCGGCGCGGGGGGTGCGGACGGGCCGCTCGATCGGGACTCGCTCGCGCAGCGGCGGCCGCTCGCCGAGCTGGCGGACGAGCAGCGCGCCGATTGGGTCAGCACGGTGTTGATGGACTGCTACAAGCGCACCGGCGATCGGCGGGCCTTCGCCCTGCTGCACGAGATCAACGAGCGGTCGTTCCTGGCCGCGGTCAAGCACCAGCTGCACCGCAGTGGCCGGATCGGCATCGATCCGTTCGACGTGCTCCAGGAAGCGTTCCTGAACGTGTTCCGCTACCCGCACCGCTTCGTCGCCGACCGCGCGGACGCGTTCCGGAACTGGGGACACCGGATCGTCCGCAACACGCTCCTCAAATGCCTGAAGGGCGAGGGGCGCCGCGCGCGTATCACGCCGCTCGACGAGGACGTCGCGCTGCGCGCCGATCCGCACCAGCTCGGGCCGCTGCGGCAGGCTGCCGACGCGGAGAGCGCGCGCGTCGTCGATCGCGCGTTCCTGCTGTGGCTGAACCTCTACCTCGTGCACTTCGAGGCGCTGTCGGCTCGGGAGAAGCGGGCGCTGACGCTGGTCGAGGTGGACGGGGTCAGCTACCGGGATGCGGCTGCCGACCTCGGCATCCGGCTCGAGAACCTCAAGATGGTCGTGTTCCGCGGTCGACGGAAGATCCTCCGTGGCATGAACCAGTCCCTGGCGCGACTCGGGCTGGCCCTGGCGGACCAGCGGCGCGCCGGCGCCGCGCGCCCTGCGCGGACGCCGCGCCCGGCCTCCCGGCCGGCGACCAGTCCGCCCGAAGCACCCGCGCGCCCGCGCTTCGTGAAGCTCCGCGCGCCGCGCGAGCGCGCCGGCGCCCCTGGCGACGACACCCTGCTCGGATCCACGCCCGCGTCCCGGCGCACCGCCGTGCCGCCCGGGCAGCCTTGCCCATCCCCCCGTCAGTCCGCGAGCCCCGTCGCACCGGCGGCCGGCTCCCGCGCCCCTTCCCCCCCGCCTTCTTTCTGATGAACCCTCCTTCCGAGCTGATGCCGCGCGACCGGAGGTTCGACCAGGATCCGTGCACGCAGATCCAGATCGACCTCTCCGCGATGCTGGACGGCGAGCTCGATCCCGCGTCCGTGCGACGCGTCATGGTGCACTCGGACGTGTGCCCGTCCTGCGCGCGCTTCCTCGAGGGCATCCGCCTGCAGGCGCGCTCGCATCGACAGCTCCACGCGGTGCTCACCGCGACCCCCGAGCAGCGCATCGCCGTGCCGTGCGACTACGGTACGGTGCGCTACGGTGATCGCGCGCGCGTCGAGGGCACCCTCAGCGTCCGCGTCGCCGATCTGCGTCGCCAGCTCACCGAGAACCGTCGCCAGCTGGCGCGGATCTTCTACGAGCTCGGCCGCGGCTTCGTGCTGCTGGGCATCTCACCGAACTTCTCGCGCGTCGTCGCCCGTGAGCCGGTCCCGATCCCGGACATGTACCAGCGCGGCAAGATCCTGCTGGACGAGGTGGCGCGCCTCGCCGGGCCGGACGCCGAGGCGGTCGGCCAGGAGTGGGTGCTGGCCCGCGACCTGTTCGGCGAGAGCTGGTCGCGTTCGCCCGAGGACAACCTGCGCAAGGGCATCGAGCTGCTGCGCGAGACGCTGAGCCTCGACCCCGACTGTCACGAGGCCCGCATCTACCTCGGTCACGCCTTCCACGTGGCGGGCTGTGCCGACGATGCTTGCGCCGAGTTCCGTGCGGTGCTCGACCGCGCCGAGGATCTCGGCACGCGCGGCTTCGCGCTGTTGAACCTCGGCAACGTCCACCTCGACGCCGGGCGTCCGGGCGAGGCCCAACAGCTGTTCCTGGAGCTGGTCGAATCCGGCGCCGTGCGGCTGCGGCCGCAGTTCGGACTGATCTACTTCAACCTCGCGCTCACCTACGGGATGCAGGGAAGATACGAAGAGTGTCGGACCTGGCTGGAACGGCTCGACACGGAGCTCCCGCACAAGCGTAGGATGATCGCAGACGAGTTCCGCAATCGCGGCGACTTCGTCGCCTCGCTCTCCCGCAATCCCGAGATCTACCGCCAGCTCTCGGATCGCTTCCCCAGTTGGTTCCCCAAGAAGGAAGCCTGCTGATGCGCGCTCTTCGCATCTTCCTGCTCGCGACCGTCGCGGTCGCTGTATCGCTGCTCCCCCGCGCACCGGGTGACGCAGGCCGGAGCGGCGGCATCGTCGTTCTGCCTTGCGCGCTGCCCAGTGCCGAGAGCGGTCAGACGCTGCGCTTCGCGGCGCGCTACGCGTTCGGGGCACCGGTGATCGCCAAGCTGCCGCCGACGCTCGCCGATGGCGTCGTCGTGATCTACCGAGAGAACGGTGGTGACGTGACGACCGGCCGCGTGTCGGGCGACGAGTTCGTGGTATCGGCCGAGGAACTCCAGGAGCTGCGCGAAGCCGGAGTGGCGTTCCTGGGCGCGCGGGTCTTCGGCGCCGATACGCTGGTGATCGACCTGCACCTGCTGATCTCGCCGACCGGCGATCCGACGGTGCTCGAGGTCTGGTGAGCCCGGCCCGCCGTCGCGGTCGGTGAACCGGACCGACGGTGGTTCAGTCCGGCACACCGCCTCGCGCGCCGGCGCGCGATCGCAGCGCCAGCAGTCGGTCCGGCACGTTCGTCGTCACCACGTCGATCCCTGCCGTGAGGCAGCCGAGCAGCGGGAGCTCGGCGTCGACGGTGTAGCAGCCGACCAGCAGCCCGCGCTCGCGGGCACGGTCGACGTCGCACAGCCGTAGGCCGTCGCACTCCCAGTGCAGCAGCGCCGCGCCGAGCGAGGTCGCCTCGTCGAGCTGCGCCGGCCCGAGCGCGCCGCTGCCGAGCGCCGCGATCGGCAGCCGGGGCTCGAGTGCTCGGAGTGCTCCGAGCAGCGCCCAGTCGAAGCTCTGCACGACCACGTGCTCGACGGCACCCCGCTCGCGCAGCAGCGCGAGCAGCGTCGCCGGTGCGCAGCGCTTCACCTCGATGAACGGGGTCGCGACGGGCAGGATCGCAGCGAGTGCGTCCGCGAGCGTCGGCACGCGCTCGCCCGCGAAGCCGGGTCCCTTCCAGCGACCGGCGTCGAGCGTGCGCATCGTGGCCACCGTCAGCTCGGCGACGTCGACCGCCGACCGCTCGAGACGGGCGAGCGCGTCGGTGGTGCGGTCGAGGGTCGCGTCATGCAGCGCGACCGGCACACCGTCCGCGCTGGTCCGGACGTCGAGCTCGACGAGCTCCGCGCCCAGCTCGACCGCGAGGCGGAACGCGGCGCAGGTGTTCTCGGGGGCCGTGTGGCTGGCACCGCGGTGCGCGCAGCACAGCGTGCCGATCGCGAGTCGCGCGGAGAGTCGTTCGGGCAGTGGCGCTGACATGGTCCGTTCCGGTTCGCGACGCCGCGGAGGTCCGCTCACATCGCTCCCGCACTCTACGGTGCGCGCCGCGGCCCAGCCGATGGAATGGCAACCGCGATGGATGCGCCTTCCGGGACCGCAGGATCGACGCTCGGCGGCGGCGTCGTTCGACCCGTGAGCCTGCGCGTCTCGACGGCGTCGGCGCCGTGGTCGGCCGGTCTCGAGGTCGGGCGGGAGCTGCTCGTGACGGTGCTGTCGAGCGGTCCGGGTCCGTCGCCGCATGGCGGTGCCCGCGTCCGGCTCGCAACGTCGGGTGGCGTGCTCGACGCGGTCGTCGCCCGCTCGCTGCCTGGCGCGTTGGTCCCCGGCACCGCGCATCGAGTCACGGTGGCGCGCGCCGGTCCGCGCCTGGAGCTCCGGCTGCTCGAGCCGCCGTCGGCGTCGACTGCGCGGGCGACGCCCGATGTCGAGCCGACGAGTGCCGGTGTGCGCGCGCTCGTGCAGCGCGCTGCGCCACGGCACGCCGAGGTCGGACGACTCCTCGCCGCCTGGGGCGAGGTGTGGAACGGGCTGGTCACCGGTGTCGTTCCCGACGCCGGGCCGGCGCTCGCCGCACTCGCGCGCGACTGGACCGGCCGTGGCGTGCTGCGCGCGTTGCTCGGCACCGTGCTGTCCCGTGCGAACGCGACCGATACCGAGGCCGAGCCGGTCGCGCAGCGCGATCCGCCGGTCGACCTCGCGCGGCGTGACGTGGACGGCGACGCCGCGCGCCGCGCCATTTCCGCGCTGCGCGACGAGCTCGCGTCGCGCGCGGCGGAAACCGCGCGCTGGGCCGACACCACAGCGCTGCGGGAGCTACCCATCCTGCTACCGCCGGACGCACCGCTCGGCGCGCTGCGGTGGTTCGTCGGGTCGGCTGACCCCGACGCTGCGGACGCGGCCGAGGCCGGCCCGCGCAGGGATGCGTTCGTCGTCGTGCTATTGCTCGAGCTGAGCGCACTCGGCGCATTGCGCGCCGACCTGCACTTCGACGTCGGCGGTACGCTCGACGTGACGCTCGGTGCGGCCGAGCCGCAGGGCGAGCGGTGGTTGGCGAGCGCGGCGTCCGAGCTGGGCGAACGGCTCGCCGGACAGGGACTGTCGGTGCGCGGGTTGTGCGTCACGCGACTCGCCGCCTCGGACCTGCCGAGCAGCGGCCGCCCGGCCGCCCCGCGCTTCCCGGGAGCGGCCGGGACGGATGCCGCGGAGGGGGTCGATCTCCATGTCTGAGCGCGCGCCGCGCCCGATGCGCCGTGCGGTCGCGCTCGGCTACCGCCGCGGTTCCGAAGCGGCGCCGCGCGTGGTGGCGAAGGGGCGCGGCGACGTCGCCGATCGCATCGTCACGCGTGCTGCGGAGCACGGCGTCTCGATCCGGCGCGACGTCGACCTCGTCGCGTGCCTCGAGTGTCTCGACCTCGGCACCGAGATCCCGCCGCAGGCGTTCGCCGCGGTCGCCGAGATCCTCGCATTCGTCTACGCGCTCAACGAGCGAGCGGCGTCCGGTCGGTGACCGCGCCGGTGACCGTGACCCGGTCGAGCATGCACGGGTCGCTCAGGTCGATCACGCTGCGGTCTTCCTCACGCAGCTCGTTGCCCTCGCGATCGCTGAGGATCCTGACCTGAGGCGCGAGCAGCATACGCGATTGTGCGATCACCTCGGCCCGCGCACCGGTCGACAGCGTGACCTGCATGCCGCTCGGGTAGATGCCGTTCAGCTCGATGAAGTGTCGCAGCAATGCCTGGTCGAAGTGCTGGCCCATCGAGATCATGAGTCGGTAGGCGCGGATCGGCGACATCGGCAGCTTGTAGGGCCGCTTTGCCGTCAGCGCCTCGTAGACGTCGCAGATCTTCACGATCTCGACGACCGGCATCGACGAGAACGCGGACAGCATCGCCGGGTAGCCGCCGCCGTTGCACGACCGGTGGTGACCGAATGCCGTCGCGACGGCGGCGAGGTCGGCATCGCCCTGGTCGAGCAGCAGCTCGGCGCCGAGCTGCGAGTGGCGTTGCATCGCGACGCGCTCGTCCTGTGTGAGCGCTCGCCGCGCATGCAGGATCTCGAACGGGATCAGCGCCTTGCCGCAATCGTGCAGCAGCGCGGCCGACCCGATGCGAACGAGCAGGTCGTGGTCGTCGGTCAGCCGCCGGGCGAAGCTCATCGCCAGCACGCCGACCCGCACCGAGTGGCCGAACGTGAACGCGTCGTACTGGTCGTGGCGGGCCAGGCCGACGAGCTCACCGGGTCCGGCGCCCAGCTCCGCGAGGACCCTCTCCGCCTGCTGTCGCACCGGCCCCAGGTCGAGCTGCTCGCCGTGGCAGATCGCGATCGTCAGATCCTGCAGGATGCCGATGCAGCCCTGGTAGAACCGCATCGGCACGCGGAAGCTCGGTCCGGTCCCCGCCGCCCCGACACCCGTGCCGGCCGCGTCGTGCACGAACGGGGCGAGGAGCTTCATGCAGGGGCGGCCCTTCGCGATGAAGCGCTCGTTGAGCCGCTCCCAGCTGTCGCCGGTGGGGGGCTTCCGCGCGATCTCCTGCAGGAAGTCGACGAGATCGTCGGCGGTCGCCCGGGCGTCGAGCTCGAAGCCGCCGGCCCCCCAGCCGAGGATCCCGTCGATCAGCCGCGTCGCGGTCATCGACACCCCGATCAGTGGCTGCCCTTCGAACACCAGCAGCTCGTCAGCGATCGACAGCCTCACGCTGCGCTGCGCGCCGAGCTCGGCCAGCAGCTCCCTCGCGGACTCGGCGGCAAGGCGGACGCGCGGGTGGTCGCGGTGGTAGATGCGCGCGTTGACAGCAGTCGTCGCGAGCTCGTCGACCAGCGCGGAGATCCTCTCGTCGACGGTCTTGGGTCCCCGCTCCGGGTTGGACGTTCCGATCAGACACATGACGTTCGTTGCAGGGTCCGCAGTGCTTCGCGAGCGGCCCGACCGAGACGGCGGATCGCTCGCGACGCGAACGGTCGCCAGCGGGCGAGTGGTGCCAGGCACTCGCGAGTCGCGGTTCCCGGGCAGCACCCGAGCGCGACCACCGCGTGCAGCACCGCATAGTGATGGGTGCCGGACTCGACGTGCTTCGCGACGAAGTCCCTGAGCAGCCGCGCCGACTCCCGTCGCGCGTCCTCCGCGCGCTCGGAACGGTGCACCGAGACGCACAGCGCATGCAGGTATTCGGCGTCGAGCGCCCAGGGCGGAAGGATGCGGAACGCGGCCGATTCGACCACCGGCAGAGCGCGGTCGCGCAGCGCCTGCACGACGAGCGTCAGCCCGGCCGGATCGGCATCGCTGGCGAGGCGCTCCAGGAGCGGGAGCGAGCAGTCGCCCGTGGCCGCGAGCGTCACGGCCACGCGTCGCCCGCTCTCGGCGTTCCTCGCGAGCTCGGCGAGTGACGTGGCGAGCCTGTCCTCCGGGACGAGGCGCAGCACGTCGCGCAGCATGCCGACCAGCCGCCGGTCGTCGGGCGTGAACGCCTCGAGCACCTCGGCGAACCCGGACGGGAATCGACGCGCGATCCACTCCGTTTCGCTGAGTTCGCAGTCGAGCAGCACCGCGCCGTGCCCGAGGTCGAGCAGGACCTCGACCATGCGCTCCCTCCGCTCGGCCGGACAGCGGCGCATCACCGATCCGATCGCCGCGCCGATGGTGCCGGTCGACTCCGTGTAGGCGGCGACGACGGCGCCGGCGGCCGCCCGACGCACCTCCGGCGACGACCCGTCCGTGCACAGATGCCAGCGGATCGAGCGTACGCAGAGCTCGACGGTCGCGGGCGTCACCAGCTCGCGCGGTGGGGGTGTGCGCGGGAGTTGCTCCAACTCGGCGAGCAACGCCGGCAGGTCGTCGCTGACGGCGGCGTCCTCGGGTCGACCGCTGGGCAGCGTTTCGTCGGCGCCCAGCTCGTCCGGCCGTTCGCGGCCGAACACGCGTCCCGCGACGCGCCGCGCGAGCCCGAGTACGCCGGAGGTGGAGTCGGGCAGCTCCCTCGCGACGACGCACCGGCGGAGCGAATCGAGGACCTCGACGACGACGCTCGCGGCGCGCTGCTCCGTCATCGCGGCGTCCTCGAACGCCACCTGGACGATCGTCTCGAGCAGCTCGTCGGACTCGGTGGTCGGCCCGGCGCCCGCGACGCGGTCGAACGCGGACTGGAGGAGGCGGACCGTCTCCGCGACCCGGGCGTCGCCGGCGATCCGCGCGACCCGGCCGGCGTCGTGCTCGCCCGGGAAGCCCTCGTCGGCGCGGCTCGAGTGGTCGCCGTGGATCTCGAGCGGGATCGGCGCGACGCGCGCCGGGGCGCCGGCGTCGGGCCACGGCTCGGGAGCCCCGCGGCGCGCCACGCGCTCGGCCAGCAGCTCCGCGAATCCCAGCAGATCCTCCGCCGTGGCCGCGCGCGCGATCGCCAGCCCGCCGAGCCGCTGCGTGCGGAAGGTCTGTGCGAGCCAGCGCCCCTCGCCCTCCGGCAGATCGATCGTGTCGGTGCCGACCCGCGCGCGCGTCGGCCGCAGCAGGACGCGCAGCGGGTCCTCGCCGCCAGCCGAGCGCTGGCAGGCGGCCACCGCTGTGCGCGCCGCCAGGCGGACGCGGTCGTGGTTCGCCGGATACAGCAAGCGCGCCTTCAGCAGGCGAGTCAGGCTCTCCACGAGCGCCAGAGGCTGTCGACGGGGGCCGGACATGCTGGAATGCCGCTCCGCGGGCGGAACTCGATTCCGCCGTCGACTCCTTCGCGGCATCCGCTTCATCGGCTGCCGGGCGGCCCGCGCTGCAGTGGCTCGGCCGGAAACCTGTCGCGGGCCTGGTCGCTCGGGCCTGGCGTGGCGCGCGCGCTACGATCCGCTGGCATCCAGCCATGAGCCGCGCACCCGAACCCTCCGAAGTCCTGCTGCTCGGCCCCGGCCCGTCGCCGGTCCCGCCCGAGGTCACGCGCGCGTTGGCTGCACCGCTGCTCGGCCACCTCGATCCGGAGTTCATCGCGCTGATGGACCGGGTGAAACGGCAGCTCCGCGACGTGTTCGGCACGCGCGCGGAGTTCACGCTGCCGATCTCCGGCACCGGCTCCGCCGGCATGGAGGCGAGCCTGACCAACCTGCTCGAGCCCGGCGACCGCGCGGTGATCGGCGTGCACGGCGTGTTCGGCGCGCGCATGGTCGATTGCGCGCGGCGGCTCGGCGCCGAGGTCGCGGTCGTCGAGGCACCGTTCGGAGAGGCGCTCGACTCCGATGCCGTGCGCCGCGCGGCGCTCGCCGGGCCCACGCGGCTGGTCGCCTTCGTGCACGCGGAGACCTCGACCGGCGTGCTGCAGCCGACCGACGGCATCGTCGCGGCGGCGCGCGACGCCGGGGCGCTCGTGCTGGCGGATTGCGTGACGAGCCTCGGTGGCGTGCCGGTCGACGTCGACGCCGCCGGCTTCGACGCCGCGTTCTCCGGCACGCAGAAGTGCCTGTCGGTGCCGCCGGGACTCGCGCCGCTGACCTTCGGGCCGCGCGCGATGGAGCGCGTGGCCGCCCGGCGGGCGCCGCCGCCGAGCTGGTATCTCGACGTCGCGATGCTCGCCGGCTACTGGCGCGAGGGTGTGCAGCGCGCCTACCACCACACCGCCCCCGTCGCGATGGTCTACGCGCTCGCGCGCGGGCTCGATCTCGTGCTCGACGAGGGGCTCGCAGCGCGCTGGGAGCGACACCGGCAAGCGGCTGCGTTGCTCTACGCGGGGCTCGACGAGCTGGGGCTCCGCTGCGTCGTCGCCCCCGCTCTGCGGCTCCCGCAGCTGACGACCGTCGCGGTGCCCGACGGCGTCGACGCGGAGGTGGTCCGGCGCCGACTGCGCGACGAGCATCGCATCGAGATCGGTGGTGGCCTCGGTGCGATGAAGGGGCGGGTGTGGCGCATCGGGTTGATGGGACACGGCGCGCGTCCCGACGTCGTGCGCCGCCTGCTCGCCGCGCTGCGCGACGTGCTCGCCGCCTGACCGCGGTCGACTGTCGCGATGAGCTCCGCTGCCCGGTAGTCTCGCCGCCCCGCACCTCCGCCTCCCCGGGCGCCCTCCTTCCATGGCATTCATCGACGTGTTCAACGGCGATGCCGACGGCATCTGCGCCCTGCTCCAGCTCCGCAACGCCGAGCCGCGGGACGCCCGCCTCGTGACCGGCGTCAAGCGCGACATCGAGCTCGTCGCCAAGGCCGGGATCGGTGCCGGCGACGTCGCGACGGTGCTCGACGTGTCCTTCGACTCGAACCGCGATGCGGTGCTCGCGGCGCTGTCCGCCGGTGCCGAGGTCTTCTACTGCGACCACCACTTCGCTGGCGACGTCCCCGACCATCCGCGGCTGCGCGCGCTGATCGATACGGCCCCCGAGGTCTGCACGAGCCTGCTGATCAACCGGCACCTCGGCGGGCGCCTCGCCGCCTGGGCGGTGACCGGCGCGTTCGGGGACAACCTCGACGGCAGCGCGCACGCATTGGCCGACGAGCTGGGACTCGACGACGGTGCGCGCGCCACGCTGCGGCGGCTCGGCACCTGTATCAACTACAACGGCTACGGCGCGTCGCTCGAGGACCTGCACTTCCGCCCCGCGGAGTTGTTCGAGCGGCTGCGTCCGTTCGCCGACCCGCTCGCGTTCGTCGCCGAGGACCGCGCGACGTGGCAGCTGCTGACGCAGGGCTACGACGACGACATGGCGAAGGCAGCGGCGCTCGCGCCGGTGCGAGCCACGCCGCACGCGGCTGCGTTCGTGCTGCCCGGCGAGGCGTGGGCCAGGCGGGTCAGCGGCGTCTACGGCAACGACCTCGCGAACCGTGAGCCGGGTCGCGCGCACGCGGTGTTGACCGAGCGTGCGGACGGCAGCTGGCTGATCAGCGTGCGAGCTCCGCTCGAGCGACGCACCGGTGCGGACGAGCTGTGCCGGCGCTTCCCGACCGGTGGGGGCCGCGCCGCCGCCGCGGGGATCAACGCGCTGCCGCGCGAGATGTTCGACGACTTCGTGCAGCAGTTCGTCGAGTTCTACACGCCGTGACTCTCGACCAGCCGTGACCCTCCCCCAGCCGTGACCCTCGACGAACCGTGACCCTCGACGAACCATGAGCGCACCGTTCGCCGCGCTCGAGACGCCCTGCCTCCTGCTGGATCGAGAGCGGCTCCTCCGCAACGTCGCGGCGATGGAGCAGCGCTGTCGGGCGCTCGGAGTCGCGCATCGGCCGCACCTGAAGACGGCGAAGTCGCTCGACGTCGCGCGGCAGATACGCTCGGCGTTCGCGCACGGCGCCACGGCGTCGACCGTCGCGGAGGTCGAGTACTACGCGGCCGGCGGGATCCGTGACCTTCTCTACGCGGTGTGCATCGAGCCGCGGAAGCTGCCGCGCCTCGCCCGCGTGGCGGAGCGCGGCGCGACCGTGCGGGTCGCGGTCGACGACCCGCGCGCGCTCGCGCTGCTGATCGACGCCTGGCCGTCCCTGACCCGGGCGCCGCTCGCCGTGCTCGTCGAGATCGACAGCGGCGAGCACCGCTCGGGTCTCGCACCCGATGCGGACAGCGTCGTCGAACTCGCGCGGCGTATCGATGCCGCGCCCGGGCTGGCGTTCGGCGGTGTGTTCACGCACGCCGGCCACAGCTACGGTGCGCGCGGTGCCGGAGCGCTGCGGGCGATCGCGGAGCAGGAGCGCGCGGCCGTCGTCCACGCCGCCGAGCGTCTGCGGACGGCCGGATTGCACTGCGAGGTCGTCAGCGTCGGCTCCACGCCGACCGCGGTGCACGTCGAGCGGCTCGACGGTGTCACCGAGCTGCGCGCCGGTGTCTACGTGTTCGGTGACGCGTTCCAGGCCGCGCTCGGGGCATGCTCGTTCGACGACATCGCACTGACGGTGCTGTCGACGGTGATCGGCGTGCGCTCACGCGAGCGGCGGCTCGTGATCGATGCGGGTGGCCTCGCCTTGTCGAAGGACCGCAGCACCGCGGCGCTCGGCGGCGCTGCGGATGTCGGGTACGGGCTCGTCGCGACCGCCGAGGGCGAGCTCGTGCCGGGCGCCCGTGTCGTCGACGCCTACCAGGAGCACGGGATCGTCGCGCTGCCGGAGCCCGTCGACCCCGCGCGGTTCCCGATCGGCGCCACACTGCGGATCGTCCCGAACCACGCCTGCATCACGGCCGCTGCGCACGCGCGCTATCACGTGGTCGACGGCGCGGATGTCGTCGCCGATTGGCCGCGGATCGGCGGCTGGGAGTGAGCGCGCGCCGCGTAGAGACCGGGCGGCCCGCGGGGCGTCAATAGGTGCCGAGGTAGCGGCGGAGCTCCCAGCCGTGCACCTGCGCGATGTACTCCTGCCACTCCTGTCGCTTGGCATCGACGAAGTTGCGGAAGACGTGGTCGCCGAGCACCTCGCGCATCAGCGGGCTGCGCTCGAGTGCATCGATCGCCTCCTTCAGGTTGCCGGGGAGGCTCGAGATCCTCAGTCGCCCTCGCTCGCGCTGGCTCATCGTGTAGATGTTCTTGTTGACCGGCTCGGGTGGGGCGATGCGCTTCTGCATGCCGTCGAGGCCCGCACCCAGGATCACCGCGAGTGCGAGGTACGGATTGCAGCTGGGATCCGGCATGCGCAGCTCCATGCGGGTGCCGAGTCCGCGGCGTTCGGGGATGCGGATCATCGGTGAGCGGTTGCGCATCGACCACGCGATGTGGGTCGGTGCCTCGTAACCCTTCACGAGCCGCTTGAAGCTGTTGACCAGCGGATTGGTGATCGCGCAGAGGGAGCGCGCGTGCTCGATGACGCCGCCGATGAAGTGCAGGCCCGTCTCGCTGATCCCCCACTCGGCGTTCGGATCAGCGAACAGGTTCTGCTTGCCGTCGACGTCGAACAGCGACAGGTGGCAGTGCATGCCGGAGCCGTTGATGCCGAAGATCGGCTTCGGCATGAAGGTCGCGTGTAGCCCGAAGTCGCGAGCGACGCGCCGGACGACGTACTTGAACGTCGACACGTTGTCCGCCGTGGTGAGCGCATTGGCATAGCGGAAGTCGATCTCGTGCTGGCCCGGAGCGACCTCGTGGTGGCTCGCCTCGACCTCGAGTCCCATCGCTTCGAGGTAGTTCGTGATCACGTGCCGGCACGCCTCCGCCTCGTCGAGCGGAGCGGCATCGAAGTAGCCCGCCTCGTCGTTGGTCTTGGTGGTCACGCCACCGGCGGCGCTGTGCTCGAACAGGAAGAACTCGGCCTCCGGTCCGGCCATCAGCTGCACGCCGAGCTCGGCAGCCCTGTGCAGCATGCGCTTGAGCGTCGCGCGCGGGCAGCCTTCGAACGGTGCTCCGTCGGGAGTGTGCACGTCGCAGATCAGCCGGGCGACCTTGCCGCGGCCCTCGTCCGCCCACGGGTAGACGCGGAACGTGTCGAAGTCCGGCGCCAGGAGCATGTCGCTCTCCTCGATGCGCACGAAGCCCTCGATCGACGAGCCGTCGAACATCACCTGGCCGTCGAGCGCCTTGTCGAACTGCGACGTCGGCACCTCGACGTTCTTGTTCAGGCCGGTGATGTCGGTGAACCACAGCCGCAGGAAGCGGATGTTCTCGTCCTTCAGTCGGCGCGCGACATCGGCGCGCGAGTTGATCGCCCGCGACTGGGGGGCGTCGGGTGGCTTCGCCATGGTCTGGTCCTCGGCCGCGCTGTGCGGCGGGGGCAGACGCTAGCAAGAGTGACGGTCAGAATCTGCAGATTCTGTAGATCCTGGTAGTCACTTGGGCACTCTCTGACAGCTAGATCCGGATGGTGATCACCTCATCGTGCAGATTCGGCACATGATCTGGATCATCACGCCCTCCCCGCCCCGCCGCGGCGGGGCTCCGCTGGCCCGCCGCGCCGCGGGCCGTAGCATGCGCCGATGCACGAGTCCGTCCTGGCGGAGCAGATCCGCGCGAGCATCGCGACCAAGGAACGCCTGCTGGCCCGCTGTCTCGGCGAGATCGAGGCGCTGTGTGCGGTCGCCGAGCGCGCGGTCGCCGGCGGCGGCAAGCTGATGTTCTGCGGCAACGGCGGCTCGGCCTGCGATGCCGCGCACGCGGTGGGCGAGCTGGTCGGCTGGTTCGAGGACAAGCAGCGCGACGGGATCGCCGCCCTGGCGCTCGGCCACGAGGTGCCGACCCTGACGGCGATCGGCAACGACGCCGGCTACGTCGAGGTGTTCGCCCGGCAGCTGCGCGCGCTGGGCCGGCCCGGCGATCTGCTGATCGGGATCTCGACCTCCGGTGGCTCGCGGAACGTGGTGCGCGCGCTGGCGGTCGCGCGCGAGCTCGGTATCGCGACGGCCGCGCTCGCGTCCGAGCGCGGCGGTCCGGTCGTCGAACTCGCGGACGTCGCAGTGCGCGTGCCGTCGGCGGACACCGCGCGGATCCAGGAGTCGCACCTGCTGGTCGTGCACCTGCTGTGCGGACACCTGGAGCGCGCGCAGCGCGCGTGACCCGCTCAGCGACCCGCGGGCGGGGCCGGTGCCGGCGCCGGGACCGGTGCCGGACCGAAGCGGCGCGCGAGGTCCTCCAGCTCGGCGGCGGTCGCCCGCAGCTCTTCGCGCAGATCGCCCGGCGTCGCGGGCGCGGTCTGCTCGACGCGCACGAGCAGCGTCGCGTACCAGGCGCCGGCGACGTCCGGCAGCGGCTGCAGCGGTCCGTCGTGGCTCGCCGTCGGTGCGCGCGCGCAGGTGGTCAGCAGCGGATGCGCCGGCTCGCTGGCGCCCGGCACGTTGGCGATCCCGCTCTTCGGCGCGTAGCGGCCGAGCACCTCGCGGCCCGGGAATGCCGCGTTGCCCACCTGGCGGCAGCGATGGAGGCGATCCTCCAGGTCGGGCAGCGGGGTCGGGCTCGCGATCACGACGAAGGTCGTCAGCGCGGCGTCGCTCGCGTGCCAGTGCAGCCGCGTCGCACCCTGCTGCCCGGGGAGCCGGTGCTGGCCCGCCGGCAGCGGGTTCGCGGCCCGGTCCGCGCGCAGCGTCTCGCTCGGGAACAGCGCGACGGTGCCGTCGACGAGGTTCCACGCGGCGACGTAGACGTGCATCGGGCTCGGCAACGTCAGGTCGAGCGTCAGCGGCTCGCCTTCGGGCAGCGCGGCGGCCGGGTCGATCGACGCCGTCGCCGGCAGACCGTGCGTCCAGCGCGCGGTCGGCACGGGGGGCGGCGCCGGCTCGAACAGGTGGCTCGCGGGCCACGCGGCGACCAGCGCGAGCGCGACGACCGCGCCGAGTCGCAGCGCGCTCGAACGGGGCGGACGGGTGGGCGGAGTGGACGTCGGCACGGCGGTGACCTCGCCTGGGACATCGGCCGCCCCGGCGCCCGCACTGGAGCGAGGCTCGCACCGGGACGGCGGCGCGGCGCCCGCGTCACAGCGGGAAGAACAGCGGCAGCACCGCGATGCCGGTCGCGGCGAGCAGCAGGTCGAGGCCGATGCCGACCCTGACGAAGTCGCGGAAGCGGTAGCCGCCGGGGCCGAACACGACCAGGTTCGTCTTGTAGCCGACCGGGTTCGCGAACGAGTTGCTCGCCGCGAGCGCGACCGCCATGCAGAGGATGCGCTCGTCGACCCCCGCCGCCTCCGCGGTCGCGAGTGCGACCGGCGTCATCAGCACCGCGACCGCGTTGTTCGACAACAGCTCGGTCAGCGCGACCGTCCCGACGTAGATCCCCGCCAGCAGCACGAACGGGCCGGCGCTGCCGAGCGAGCGGGCGAGGTGACCGCCGATCATGTCGTCGGCGCCGGTCGCGCTCAGCGCGCGGCTCAGCGCGATCGTCCCCGCGATGAAGATCAGGATCTGCCAGTTCACGGCGTTCTGCGCCTGGCGCACCGTCACGCAGCCGGTCAGAACCATCGCGAGCGCGCCGATCAGCGCGGCGGTCACCGGCTCGACGCCGCCCGCGAACATCGCGATGAGGGCGAGCAGGATCGCGAGCGAGGTCGGGGCCTTGTCCTTGCGGTAGATCTTGCGATCTGCGCCCTCGATCACCGAAAAGTCGGTGCTCTGCCGCAGCCGCTCGCGCGCCGCCTCGTTGCCGAACACCAGCAGCAGATCGCCCTGGTTGACGCGCCGCTCGTGCAGCCGCGTCTGCAGGTGGCGGCCGGCGCGCAGGATGCCGACGACGACGGCACCGAAGCGCTCCTTGAGGCGGATCTCGGCGATGCGCTTGCCGACCAGCGACGAGTCGGGCGCGATCGCGAGCTCGAAGAAGCTCATCGAGCTCGGGTCGTAGCGCTCGGTCTCCTCGCCGTTCGCGGACGCCGTGTCGTCGCGGTGCTTGCGGTCGTGGTGCAGGCTCGCGAGGTCCTGCACGCGGCCACGGAGCACCAGCAGATCGCGGGCGCGGATCGTCTCGCGCGGGAACGCGTCGCGCGGGATCGGCAGCTCGTCGCGGATCGCCATCTGCACGCGCGTGCCCGAGCCGGGCGCGCCGCCGATCGAAGCGATCGTGCGGCCGATCAGTGGGCTGCGCTCGCCGATCGTGATCTCGGTCACGTATTCGCGCAGCTCGTCCGCTCCGGCCTGCGTCGCGAGCGAGGGGATCTTCGGCAGCATGCGCCGGCCGATCAGCGACACGTACAGCACGGCGACGACCGCGAGCACGATGCCCGGGCCCGAGATCTCGAACATCGACATCGGCGGCCGGCCGAACTCCTCGAGCGTGCCACTGACCAGCAGGTTGGTCGACGTTCCGACCAGCGTCGTCAGGCCGCCGGCGATCGACGCGTAGCTCAACGGGATCAGCAGACGCGACGGGTAGATCCCGGTCTCGCGGCAGATGCTGGTGACGACCGGCATCAGCGTGACGACGACCAGGATGTTGTTGACGAACGCCGACAGCGCCGCCGCGAGCAGCACGATCGACAGCGTGACGCTGCGCTCGTCGTGGCCGGTGCGCGCCAGGATCCGGCTCGCGAGCACGGCGGCCGAGCCGGTGCGCAGGAAGCCCTCGCCCACGACGTAGAGCGCGCCGATCGTGACGACCGCCTTGTTGCCGAAGCCGTGGATCGCCTGCTGCGACGTCGCGAGACCGGGTGCGGCGACCGCGACGATCAGGCCGAGCCCGACGACGCCGAGCGGCGCCTTCTGCAGCGCCAGCAGCGTCGTGGCGAGCGCGGCGAGGCCGAGCACGTACGCGTGTTCCCAGTCCATGCCCGAGGCAGTGTCGTCACATTCGGTCGGCGCGCCACCACGAACCCTGGACGGTTACGACGTTACGGCTGAAAACTTGACACGCCGTCATTATCTCGGCAGAATGCGCCGATGAACTCTCCCCATCGCACGCGGATCCGCTCTCACGACCGCCACACGCCGCGGGCGGTCTACGCGCTGCCGGCCGGGGTCCCTGCGCTGCAGGGCGATCCGGTCCGTGCGCGGTTGCGCTTCGCCGGCCTCGCGTTCGGCGTGTGCGCCGTCTCCTGGTGGTCGGCTACCTCGCCGGACGGGAGGCGGCGTTCGGCTCGTTGCCCGCGGTGCACGACGGCGCCGCCGGCCTCGGTGACCCGAAGCTGCGCGGGGCGATCGCGAATCTCGCGGTGGATGCGCTGCTGCGGCCGGGCGAGTCGTCGCGCGAGTTGGCCGCGCAGCTGCACGCGCGGTTGGCGGCCGGGGTGTGCCCGGAGGAGCTGCGCTCGCTCGCCGAGGCGCTGCGCGTCCGCGCGGAGCGTTGAGGAGGGTCGTCGCACGCTCACGGAGAGCGCCGGTGCACACGCTTCGGGGAGGCCTGGTCGGTCGGCATCACGAGGATCGCGTCGATGTTGACGTGCGGCGGTCGGGACAGCGCGAACGTCACGCAGTCGGCGACGTCGTCGGCGGTCAGCGGGCGCGTGTCCCGGTACACGGCGTCGGCCTTGGCGGAATCACCGCGGAAGCGGACGAGGCTGAACTCGGTCTCGACCATGCCGGGATCGACGCTCGTGACGCGCACTCCGGTGCCGAGCGTCTCGTAGCGCAGTCCCTCCGCGATCGAACGCAGCGCGCGCTTCGTGCCGCAGTAGACGGAGCCACCCTCGTAGGTCTCGTGGCCGGCGACCGAGCCGATCATGACGACGTGGCCCGTGCCGCGTTCGATCATCTCGGGCACCACGCGTCGAGTGACGTGCAGCACGCCGAGCACGTTGGTCTCGATCATCTCGCGCCACGCGATGCCGTCCGCGCCCGCGATCGTCTCGATGCCGCGCGCGAGTCCGGCGTTGTTGACCAGCACGTCGATCGGCCCGTGGGCCGCGCGCGCGGCGGCGAGGAACGCTTCGACCGACGCCTCGTCGGTCACGTCGAGGGGATGGCGGAGCGCCGTCGGGTCGCCGAGCGCGTCGAGGCGCTCGGCACGGCGGGCGCCGAGCGACAGTCGGTGTCCGCGTGCGGAGAGTTGCCGGGCGATGGCAGCACCGATACCCGAGCTGGCACCGGTGACGACGGTGTGGGGAGCGGACGTCATGGCGACCTCGTTATCGCACGCGAGCCGTCCCGCGCGATGCGGGAATCGGCAGCGTGCTGTCGCCGCCGTCAGAACGCGCCGATCGCCATGCGCACGAGCACGACGACGCAGATCGCGAGGACCGCGATGCGGATCGTGCCGTGGCCGCGCCGGACGCTCCAGCGACCGGCGACGAAGCTGCCGATCCCGGTGCCGACCGCGAGCGGTGCGGCCTGGCTCCACACGATGGCGCCGGAGGCTGCGAGGGCGGCGACGCTCGCGACCGACGTCGCGCCGACCACCGCCATCTTCGCGGCGTTGACAGCGACGAGGTTGCGGCTGTGGACGCGCGTCAGCACCGCCATGATCAGGAGCCCGACACCGACCTGCAGGAAGCCCATGTGCAGGCCGACCAGCGTGAACAGCAGCAGCGACAGCGGTCGCGATGCGCGGTCGGGGGGCTCGGCGTGCGGTGCGTGCTTGTGGCGCAGCGTCTGCACGAAGGTCACCGCCACCACGATCGTCAGCGCCGTCTGGTAGACGGCCGCCGGGAGCTTCACCGCGAGGATCGCACCCGCGACCGCACCGGGCACGGCCGCGAGACCCCACAGCCACGCGCGACGCGGAACCGGCTGATGCCGGCTCGAGAAGCCGAGGGCGCCACTGACAGCGATCGTCAGCGCGGCGGGGCGGAGACTCGCGTTCGCTGCCCCGGGTGCCAGGCCGCCGGCGAGATCGAAGGCGAGGAGCCCGAGTACCCCGCCGCCCCCGGCGAGGTTGTTCACGAAGCCCATGGCGACGCCCGCGACGAGCAGGGTCGGGTACGCGAGCAGCGGGTCCAGGATGGGCTCGGCGCGTCGGGTTGCGGGTTGCGTGCCGCCGTGCGGCGGCGCGCGGGCCGAACGATCACAGCAGCAGGTGCTTGACCGTCTCGCGCTCCTCGAGCAACTCGTCGATCGATCGCTTCATCTGGGCGTGGCCGTAGTCGTCCAGCACGAAGTCGCGCACGATCTGCCAGTTGCCGCGCCCGTCGGTCGTGCACGGGAACGAGCTGACGATCCCCTCCGGTGCGTCGTAGCTGCCGTCGGACAGCACGCACATCGCGATCGGATCGTTGGCGTGCACCGGGTGGTACAGCGCGCGCGCGTGCTCGATCGCCGCGTTGGCCGCCGACATCGCCGACGACAGGCCGCGCGCCTCGATGATCGCCTTGCCGCGCTCCTGCACGACCTTGACGAAGTCGCCCTTCAACCAGGCTTCGTCACCGATCACCTCGCGCACGGGCTTGCCGCCGATCCGCGCGTTGGTCCAGTCGGGGAACTGCGTGTTGCTGTGGTTGCCCCAGATCGTCATGCGACCGACCGCGGTGTGGTGGACTCCGGCCTTCGTCGCGAGCTGGGCCTTCGCGCGGTTCTGGTCGAGCCGTGTCATCGCGGTGAAGCGGTCGTTCGGCACGTCGGGCGCCGAGTGCATCGCGATCAGGCAGTTCGTGTTGCACGGGTTGCCGACCACGATCGCGCGGACGTCGCTCGACGCGTGGTCGTTGATCGCCCGTCCCTGACCCGTGAAGATCGGGCCGTTCTCGAGGATCAGGTCCTTGCGCTCCATGCCCTTCGTGCGCGGCTTGCTACCGATCAGGAACACCAGGTCGGCGTCCTTGAACGCGACGTTCGGATCGGTGCTCAGCGTGACGCCCTGCACGAGGGGGAACGCACAGTCGTCGAGCTCCATTCGGACGCCCTCCAGGGCGCCGAGCGCCGGTGGGATCTCCAGGAGCTGAAGGATCACCGGGGTGTCGGGGCCGAACACGGCACCGGACGCGATCCGCGGCAGGATCGCGTAGCCGATCTGGCCCGCAGCGCCGGTCACGGCGACTCGCTTGGGCTGCTTCATCCCGGCATTCGAGCCGTCGTCGGCGGGCGTTCAAGCCCGAGGGTCGAAACCCCCGTCGCCGCGCCGACGCAGGGTGTCAGTCCGCCGACCCCTGCGCGACGACCGAGTGCTCGACGACCGGCGTCAACAGCTCGTCGTGGACGCGCTGCCACTCCGGGTGGCGCTGGAAGATCTCGAACGCACGCCGGTCCTCGAACGCCGAGAACAGCGCCAGGGTGTAGCCGCCGTTGCGATCGGACAGATTGTCCGTGACCGCGAAGTGCAGGACCCCGGGCAGCGTCTCGACCAGGTCCTGGAGCGCGCTGCGCGCCGCGCGGACCCGGTCGAGCGTCACACCGGCACGCAGCCGGAACAAGACGACGTGGTGGAAGGCCGAGCCGGTCACTGGGCTGCACGATAGCGGGGTGGCAAGGGTGCCGCGCGCCGCGCGTCGGACCCGGGGGCTCCATGCCGTCCGGTCCCGCGCCCCCGCGGTTCGACGCGTCTCAGGCGCTCGCGTCCGGCTGCGGTCGCAGCTGCAGCGGGCGGCGCGGGTCGTCCTCTTCGCCGATCAGATGACCGTGGGTGATCCGGCCCTCGCCGACTTGCCAGCAATACACGATGTCGCCGTGCTGGGTGCGGCCGGGGATGTGGACGGTCAGCGGCTTCAGGCGCAGGATCGAGACGCCGAGCGCTTCCAACTCGCCGAGCGCCTCGCGCAGTCCGAGCTGCAACTCCATCAGGCGGGCGTCGAGCTCCGCGAGGCTCTTGTCCAGACCCTCCGGCGTCCGCGAGGACTCCAGCTCGTCGCGCAGGCGGGCGAGCCGGCGCTGCTCGTCCCGGCGCTCCCGGATCTCCGTCGCGATGCTCTCCAGCAGCGGGAGCAGCCGGTTGGCCTCCTCGAGGCTGTAGCGTGCGTCGGTCGCGGTGGTGGTCATCGGGGGGTCCTCCCAGTAGCTCTCTCGCGTTTTGCACCGTCGCCGGGGGGGCCGCCGCGCGCAACCGCGCTCACGGTTTCCTTTCGACGGCGTTGTCTAGTCGGTCGTGTTCGCTGGGTTACTCGTGGCTGCTCCGACGGGGACGCAGGCGTTCATCAAGAGTTCCATGCGCTGTCGGTGCCTCTCTTACGAGGGGCGTGCCGAGCGGATGCGCAGGTTCCCACAACGGGGCTGACCCCTACCGCGAGGGGCGCGTTCGTCGCGAGGCCCGCCGCGCCGTCGATCACTCGGATTCCGGGCGAGCGCGGCGGCGCGGACCTGACGACGCCGACGGCTGCGAATTCACGGAGCCGCACCTGTGGATCGGTAGCGAACCACCGCGGGCTGCCGGAATGGACCGCCGATTCGACGGCCGCGCCGAGCCCTCCGCGATACGGCGCAGCCGATGCCGGGCATCGGCTCTCAGCGCGGCGGGGCCGCCACGGTCAGCCGCATCGATCCCGCATCGGGCTCGATGCGGAACTCGCGTGCGCTGGTGCGCCCGTCGCGCCAGCGCACGGTGATCGTGCCGGTCTGCGGTCCCCCGGCGGGCACCCCGAAGAACAGCTCGCTGCCGGCGTGCGCGAGGTAGCCGAGCTGCGCACCGGCGACCTGCACCTGTGCGGGGAGGTCCGCGCCGACGAGCTGCAGCGTGACGCGTGCGCCGCGCGCCTGCGGATCGCCGGCGGGCCCGGCCAGCCGCACGGCGAGCCAGCGCGCGGTGGACGCACGGTTCAGCAACACGCGCAGTGGACCGTCGTTCGTCGCGACCACGAGGTCGGGGCGAGCATCGCCGTCGACGTCGGCGATGCTCGCCGACTTCGCGTCCTCGGGGATCACGATGCCCGTGCGCAGCGGTGCGACCGGCTCGAGTCCGCCCTGGCCGTCGCCGCGCAGCAGCAGGCTCAGCCCGCCGGCCATGCGTCCGGTCTCCGGCTCCGGCGTGTAGAAGTTCTGCGCGACGAACAGGTCGTTGCGACCGTCGCCGTCCAGATCCCCGATCGCCGTGCCGAACACCGGCGCGACCTGCGCGAGCGTCGGCAGGCGCTCCGCGACGAACCGACCGTCGTCGCCCCGTCGCCACAGCACGTGCGCGAGCTCGTTCGCATACCAGTCGCGCGCGGTCGCGAGCGCGTCCGGCGTGTAGATCTCGGCGAGCGTCGCGCGTGCGAACTGGTCGTAGGTCGGGAAGCGCTCGCCGAGCATCGGGATCGCTCGACTCGAGCACGACCGTCCGCGGACCGGCAGCAGCCGTTCGCCCTCGTACTTCGCCTCGACGACGTCGAGCGAGCCGCTGCGGTCGAAGTCCTCCGCGAAGATGCGGGCGGGCTTCTCACGCGACGCCTTGTACTTGGTGTTCAGCCCGACGTTGGTGGCGACGAGGTCGAGGTCGCCGTCACCGTCGACGTCGCCAGCCGCGACTCCGTTCCACCAGCCGAGCACGTCCGCGAGGCCGAGCGCCTCGGTGCGATCCTCGAACGTGCCGTCGGCGGAGAGACCGAACGCGCGGAGCGGCTCCCAATGAGCCGACACGACGAGCTCGGGTACCGCGTCGCCGTCGAGGTCGACCCAGATCGCGCCGGTGACGAGCCCCGCGCGGCGCAGCATGGGAGCGATGGTCTCGGTCACGTCCGTCAAGCGGCCAGCGTCGTTCCGGTACAGCCTGCTCACCGGCGACTCCGGGTAGCGGCCGGGTACCACGCGACCGCCGACGAACAGGTCGACGTCCCCGTCGCCGTCGAAGTCGGCCGCGGCGACCGGACCGCTGCTGTCCACGTAGCCGGGCAGCGCGTCCTCCGGCGCGTGCGCGAACGTGCCGTGGCCGTCGTTCAGGTAGAGTCGATCGCGCAGCGACGCGTCACCCGCGGGCACCTCGACGCTTCCGCTGGCGACGAACAGATCGAGGTCGCCGTCGCCGTCGACGTCGAGGAAGGCGGCGCCCATGTCCTCCCGGTCCGCGTCGTCGAACCAACATCCCTCGACGCGGCGGAAGCCGTCCGCGCCCGCGAGCCACAGCGACCCGGACTGTCCGCGCGCGCCGCCGAGCCACAGGTCGTCGCGACCGTCCCCGTCGACGTCGCCCCACGCGAGCCCGGGACCGAGCTGGCTGTGCTGGTGCGGCACGAGCGGCTGCGCCGCGAAGTCGTCGAACCACCGCTCGACGTGGCGGGCGTCGCCGAGGCCGGCTTCGGCCGCGCCGTCCCGGAACTGTGCGTCGGGGCGCGGTGGCGGGAATGGTCGCGCCGGCCCCGGGCGCGCGGTGCCGGCGGGCTCGGTGACGGTGATCCGCTGGTCGACCGGCAGGTCGCGGAACGACTGCACGGCGCCGCTCGGCCAGCGCACCTCGAGACGATCGATCCGGGTCGCCGAGCCGAGGCCGAAGAAGGCGAGCGGCTCGTCGGTCGACAGGTAACCCGACGGCGACGTCAACAGGCGGTCGAGGCGCACGCCGCCGATCCAGACGGTGACGCGCGCACCGAGTCCCAGATGGTTCGCACCCGCGCCGCGCAGCGCGACGACCGCGCGCGCGTGCTCGCCGCCCAACCGGTTCTCGTACAGCGCGGCGGGGGTGTTCATGTCGTTGGTCAGCACGTCGAGATCACCGTCGCGGTCGAAGTCCGCGAAGGCGGCGCCCTGGCTGATGGCGACATGGTCGAGACCCCATTCGGGCGCGACGTCGTGGAAGTGCGGCGGCGTGCCGGGCACCGTGCCCTCGTTGCGCAGCGCGATGTTGGGTTCCGGGACGGCGGGCACCGTGGCCGCGAGCTCGATCGCCTCCTTCAGCCGGCCCTCGCGCCACAGCGCACGGAAGCGCGGGCCGAGGTCGGGGTCGTTGTCGAAGCGCGGCACGCCGTTCGTCGCGAACAGGTCCTCGAAGCCGTCGAGGTCGAGGTCGGCGAACTTGACCGCCCAGGTCCAGTCGGTCTTCGCGACGCCGCTGATCTGCGCGACCTCCAGGAAGCGACCGGTTCCCGTGTTGAGGAACAACGCGTTGCGCATGATCTGCGGCGGCCGGCCGAACTGGAGGAACCAGCCGCGGTCGCCCATGTCGCCCATCAGCATCTTGGCGTCGTAGTGCCTCCGCATCGCCATGTCGGCGACGACGAGGTCGAAGCGCCCGTCGCGGTCGATGTCGGCGGCGTGCGAACCCATGCCGAAGTAGGCGAGGTTCGGCAGCGCGCGCTCGGTGACCGGCTCGAATCGGCCGTCCCCCAGGTTGTGGTACAGCACGTCGGGCGACTCCAGGTCGCACGCGACGTAGAGGTCGAGCCAGCCGTCGTCGTCGAAGTCCCACCACGTGGCCGACAGGCCCATGCCGTGGTCGCCGATGCCGGCGGCGGCGGTGACGTCGGTGAACCGTCCACCATCGTTGCGGAACAACCGATCGCATTGCCCGCCGTAGAACACCCGACCCATCAGCGCGATCAGGTGGTCCTCGAGGCCGGGCGGGATCACCCAGCGGCCGTCCGCATCCCGGTGGAGCTGCGGGATCTGCGGAGCGAGCTCCGCCATCGTCTTCCGCATGGCGGTGGGCAACGTCATGCGTGCGAGCAGCGGTCGGAACACGTCCGGGCCGACCACGCGATTGGTCACCAGATACAGATCCAGATCGCCGTCGTTGTCGTAGTCGGCCCACGCCGGCATCGTGCTGGCGCCGACGTGCGCGAGGCCGACCTCCGCAGCGCACTCGACGAACCGCACGCCGCCCTGCGCGTCACGGTCGTTGCGGAACAGCAGGTTCGGCGATTCCGTGTTCGACACGTACAGGTCGAGGTCGCCGTCGCCGTCGAAGTCGACGAAGCTCGCGCCGGTGCCCCACGCCTCGCCACCGGCGACCCCGAGGCGGGCGGTCACATTCTCGAAGCGCCAGGGTGCCGTCTGCCGGAACAGCCGGTTCGGTCCGTCCTGCGACACGAGGTAGGCGTCACACAGCCCGTCGCCGTCGAAGTCGCCGACCGTGACGCCCGCCCCGTTGTAGACGTACGGCAGCACGTTCTCCGGTCGCAGCTCGTTGACGTGCGCGAGTCCGGTGGTCGCCGGATCGAGCCGCACGAAGCGCGCCGGCGTCGTGATGCGCGCAGGCAGCGGCTCGAGCTCGAGGCCCGGTTGCTGGGCGAGCGTTGCCGAACCGGTCAGCGCGCAGAGCGCGACCGCCAGGTGCGCAGGGTGCATTCCCGCGAGCGTAGCGCGGCGGGCCCGCCGGTCGCAGGCTGGCTTGCCGGACCGCTCGTCAGGGCTGGATCGCGAAGCTGAGCGCCTGCGTCAGCGTGATGCAGGCGCCGCCGAGCGCGTCGTAGGTGCCGCCCTGCACCGAGAAGGTCTGGAACAGCAGCATCCGGTCGTTCGGGATCGGGATCGTCAGCACCGCCATGAACGGGTCGGCGACGGTGAAGAAGCTGCCGTTGATCGGCGCCGGGTAGAGCACGCAGGGCCCCGCCACGCAGGTGATCGGCGGGTTGAACGCGATGCCCGCTCCGCTCGGCCACCCGAGCAGGACCAGCGCCAGACCCTGCGGTGCGGGCCGACGCTGCACGGTGAACGAGATCGTCTGCCCGAGCCGCGGCTGACCCTGCACGACCGGCGGGACGAAGCCGGGGCAGCCGGTGTTGTTGACCGGCACGACCTGGGCGGGAGCGAGGGCGGCGCCGCAGAGCACGGCGGCGAGGGTGAGCGAGCGGAGCATGGGGAGCCTCGGGAGAAGATGAGTGGTCTCGGATTGTGCGCGCAGCCGCGGGCTCGGGCCACCCGCGTCCGCGCTCAGCGCCCGTCGCTCGCGAACCCGGCGCTGCGCGCTAGCCAGTCCCGCCACGCCCGGAGCGCATCGCGCCGCGCACGGGCGTCCGCCTCCGGATCGAACCCGTGTCGCTGGCCGGTGATCGCCGCAAGCAGCTTGAACGCCTCGCTCCGCACCAGCGGGGCGTCGGCGTCGAGCAGCTCGACCAGCACCGGCAGCGTCGCCTGCCCGGCGTGCTGACGCACGGCATCGACGCAGCGCCGCCATAGCGCGGGCTCGGCCTCCGCGAGCGCGGCGAGCTGCTTGCCGAGCTCGCCGCTCCCGATCAGCTCGAGGGCCTCGAACGCCGCCAGCCGGCCCGGCTCGCCCGACGGCAACGCCGCGTCGACGAGCCGGGTCAGCTCGTCGCGGTCGGCGATGCGGCGCAGCGCCGCCTGCACCGCGGCCTTGGTACCGCCGTTGCCTTCGGCGTCGAGGCGCGCGACCAGCGCGGGGACGGCCTCGGCGACACCGAGCCGCCCGAGTGCCTCGGCCGCGAACGATCGCACCTGCGGGGCGGGATGAGTGAGCGCGCCGATCAGCGCGGCTGCGCTGCGCTCGGTCGCGATCTGGGCGATGGCGCGCGCCGCGTGGATCGCGACATCGCCATCCTCGGCGGCGAGCAGAGGCAGCAGCTGGAGCTCCTGGGTCGGCGTCGCGACGCTGATCAGCGCGGAGGCGAGCAGGTGGCGAACGGCCCTGTCGACCTTGGCGTCCGTCGCCTTCGCGACGACGACCGGCACCAGCGACGGGCCGAGCTCGTCGACGAGCCGGTGCAGCAGCAGCGTACGCTCGTGCGGGTCCTCGGTCGTCGCCATCGCGTCCAGGTACGGCGCAGCAGCGGCCTGCAGGTCGCCGGTGAACGGGCTCAGCTTGACCTTCGGCGCCCGGTCGTAGCGGTAGTAGGTCGTCAGCATCAGCACGCCGAGCGCGGTCTGGTAGATGCGACCGCCGGTCCCGCCCCAGGCGCCGTCGGGCGGCCAGCTCCCGAGCAGCGGTGAGCCGCGCTCGGTGTTCTGCATGCCGAGGAGCGTGGGTTTCAGGGCCGCGTTCCACCGCTCCCAGCGCTCGCCGCCGACCTGGAACAGTCCGAGGGTCGCGTAGTACCAATAGTAGAAGTCCGCGCTGGCGGGCGCCGGTGGCTGCGCAGCGATGCGCCAACACGGCAATTGGATCTTGGGCGACTCGGGTGCCTCGCCGAGGAACAGCCGGCACACGATACCGATGGACGTGCGCCGCAGGCTCTCGGTGCCGAGTCCGGGCCGTCCCGTGTAGCCGACCTGGTAGTAGCCGGGCTCCGTCACACCCTCGATGAAGCGCAGCGCGTCGCGGAACCCGCTGACGTCCATACCCGCCTTCCATGCGGAGTTGAGCGCCATCACGACCCAGCCGGTCACCGACGAGTCGCCGGCCTGCCGCGCGTCGTAGCGCCAGCCGCCGTCGGTCGGGTTCTGCGCGAACGCGATGTAGTCGACCGCGAGCTGTGCGACGGCGCCCAGGTACGGATCCGCCGTGTAGCCGTAGATCTCGCACAGGGCCTGCGTCGCCATCGCATGGCCGTACATGTAGTGGCTCGACGTCGTCTCGAACTTGCCGAAGTCGATCACCTGCGCGCACAGCCATCGCGCGCCGCGCTGCACGACCTCCTGGTGGTCGCCCTGCTCCGTGGTGTGGCCGGCGCTGGTGAACGCCAGCAGCGCGAGCCCCGTCATCGCGAGGTCCCATTCGGCATTGCCCGCACCAGCGCTCCGCGCGTCGAGGCCGCCGAGCTGCATCACGAAGGAACGTGCGCGCCAGGCGCCGTCCTCGTTCTGCACGCTCGCGAGCCAGTCGAGACCCCGCTCGACCGCACGCTCGGTGTCGGTGCCGCCGCCGTGTTGGCGGGCGAGGCGCAGCCGGTCGCGCGCCGTCAGCGCGCGGCGCTTCGCATCCGCACTCGGTCCGTCACCGTGGCCCGGCCGACGTGGTGCCTCCCGTCCCGGCACGGCGACGCCGGGCCCCGGCGGCGCGACGTTGCGGAAGCGCCACTGCGCGACGTCTTCCCAGTGCGCGCGGATCTTCAGCACGGCGTCGCGCCGCGCGTCGGCTTCCGCGCCCGGGGCGTATCCGAAGGTCTGCTCGCACAGCGGCGCGACCAGCGCGAACGCCCGGCTGCGCACCGCCTCCGGCCGGCCGGAGCGCATCACGTCGATCGCCGCGGCGACCGCGGCGACCTGCAGCGGGCGCCAGCCGATCGGCAGGTCGCCGTCGACCAGCACGCGGAGCAGCGCCGGCGAAGCCGCGTGCTGCGGGGCGCGCTCGTCGCGCGCCGCGACGAACGCCCGCCGTGCGATCGCCGCGACGACGTCGGGCCACAGTGCCTTCGCGCGCTCGAGCGCCGCGGCGATGCGCGCCTCCTCGCGGGCGCTCGGCTGGGCGGTCGCGCTGGCCGCCGCGAGTTCCTCTGCCGCCGCTTCGCACGCGGCCGCGCGGTCCGGCGGCAGATCGTCGTGCAGGGCACGCCACGCGAAGTCGGCGCCGCCCATGACCATCGTCCACATCGAGTGCGCCGCAGCGGTGCCGACGCCGAGCTGCGGGCTCCGCGCGACCATCCCGCGGTGGTGGCCGGGCGAGTGGTACCAGGCTTCGAATGCACCGCGCGCATCCGCGTTGCCGGCCAGGCAGTTCTCGCCGACGCCACCGCCGAAGCCCTCTAGGCGCACGCGGTCGGTCGGCGTGCGGTTGCGCGGCACCGGCGAGATGTGGCCGAAGTAGCCGAGGTCGACCATCTCCTCGCAGTGCTTGCGCGCCGCGACGTTCAACCGCTCCTCGATCTCGAACGGCATGAGCCCGAGAGTGCGGCGGTAGCCGTTGAGCACCGCGACGAACGACCGCTCCTCGGGGTCGAGGCTCGTCGCGGCGCGCTCCGCGTCGAAGGTCTCGATCGCGCGTGCGAGCACCTCACCGCAGACCGCTCGCTCCCATTCGTTCGGCGCGTCGCTGCGCAGCAGGTCGGCGCCGCGCTCGAGCGTGTCGCGGAGCTGCCCGGCGCGCAGCTGCACGAGCAGCCACAGCACGTCCTCGAGGCCGCTGAGCTCGCGCCCTGGCAGGACCCGTGCGCCGGATGTCGCCGCGTCGGTCGGCCGCTGGAGCTCGGTGACGCCGAGGCCGGTCCCGGTCTCCGCCGCGAGCACCGCGTCGACCGCCGCGAGCGCGCCCTCGCGCGTCCGGACGCGCTGCAGCACGCCATGGGCGTCGTCAGGCCGGACCCGATCGAACGCGATCCAGTCGCGGTCGACCAGCGTGCGGTGTGCGGCGTACTGCTCCTCGAGCGCCCGGCGGCGCGCGTCGACCTGGGGCTGCTCCGGTTTGTCGTAGCGCCCGATCAGATCGAGCAGCTCCTGCCGGGGCTGCTGGAGCGCGGCCTCGCTCGCGAGCCATTGTGCGCGCAGCGAAGGGCTCCGTACGTAGGTCGCCAGCCACCCGCGGATCTCGCCGTAGTCCTCCGTCAATGCGCGGCGGATCGCGCCCGCTGCATTGCGCAATCCCGCCGGACCGCGATCTCCCAGCGCGGTGAAGCGCGGGAGGTCGGTGGTGTCGGTCGACGGTGCGAACGGCGGCTCCGCGCCCGTCACGCCGAGCCCGGCGAGCGCCGCGAGCGCGTCGTCGATGCGGCGCGCGCGGTCGCGCTCGGCGAGCGGCAGGAACGCGCCGCGGTAGCGGTGGTAGCCGCCGCGCGGCACCAGCTCGCCGCGCGCGTCCGCCAACACCCGGTCGGTCGCGTCGCGCAGCGCGGGGTCGCGCGTGCGGGCGCGGGCGAGGGCGTCCTCCGCGGCCGCGGTGTGGTCGCCGAGCAGGAGCCAGCCGGCGAACGCCAGCTCGTCGCCGGCGTCGCGCGTCCGCTCGGTCAGCCGTTCCAACAATCGGCCGGTCGGCAGCGTGCGCAGCGCGGCGGCATCGAGGTCGCCGAGCACCGCGCGCTGCTCGAGGCCGAGCGCCGCGACGCGACGGGTGGCCCGGTCGCGCAGGTCCGCGTCGAGGTCCGGCACCGCCAGCAGCGCTCCGTAGGCGTTCAGCCACTCGGCGTGGCGCAGCTCGGCGCGCGCCCGCACCTCGCCGGCCTCGAGCTCGGCGAGGCGCGCGGCGGGGGCGGTCGCGGGTAGCGCGGGCTCCTGCGCGGGCAGCAGCGTGGCGAGTGCGAGCACCGCGGCGGATGCCGCGCGGGCGCAGCGGCCAGAGGGTCGTCCGGAACGCATGGGCCGGCGAGTGTACGGGCCGCGCTGCCTGCTGCAGCGACGCATCGGAAGACGGTGCCGACCGGCCGGTCTGCCGGGCCGCGCCGACCGAGCGACCGCCGCCGAGGTCTCCTCCACCGGTGCGGCGCGCTCGACGGGTCGGTGGGACCGGCCGGTCGGTCACCGTGAGTTCGGCACGGTCGGGCGCGGATCGGAGCAGGAAATACCGCGCGCGGCGGCGGGGCCCGGATGGCGACACGCTTCGCGCGCCAGCGCGGGTTATCCTGCTCTGCGGCCCCGTCGCCGCTCTGCCCGAGGGCGCGGGCCGGATCCGCTCGCCATCCTCCCCTCCCGTCGGGCCACCACCGGCCGGCCTGCCCCTCGCGGGTCGCACCGCGCCGGTCTCGTCAGCGCCCGGGCCCGCCGTCCCATGCCCCGTCTCGCCGCACCTATCGCACTCGTCGCCGCCGCGCTCGCCGCGCCCGCACCCGCGCAGCTCGACGCGCCGATCACCGTCGCGCGCAACGCGGCGGGCGCCTACGAGGTGCGCGACGGCGTCGGCCTCGTCGCGACCTTCGCGATCCCGTCGATCGGCGCGGTCGGGCCGCGCGTCGCGGTCGATCACGAGCCGCTCGACTGGGTGCGGGTCGGGGTGGTCTGGGACCTCGGGCAGCCGGTCGCGATCGACGAGCTCGCGATCCCGCTGAACCTCGCGCTCGTCCCCGACTTCCACTGGGTCCAGCACCTGTCGCCGGTGCCCGGCTCCATCGCGGCGCAGCAGGTCTGGCGCTCACCGGCGGTGATCGCCGCGCAGGGCGCGCGGCAGCTGGCGATCGTGCCCGACCTCGACTTCGTGGGGCGCGCGCCCGGCGGCCCGTGGTTCCTGGACTACGACGCGCCGGCTCGTCGCATCACGCTCGGGATGAGCGACTACGCGGTGCCGGCCCACGTGCTGTTCCAGAAGGTGCCGGGCATGCGCGTCGGACCCGGCGCCGTCACGCTCGCGTTCCGCCTGCACGTCAGCGACGACGGCGGTCGGCACGGCGATCCGTTCGGCGCGGTCACGAAGCTGTTGTGGGATCGCTACGCGGAGCCCCTGTGGCAGGCGGGCGAGCCCCGCGGCACGGCGCTCGATCGCTACGCGCTCGAGGGCTACGGCTGGCTCGATCGCTGGCCGGGCCGCGCGTGGCACGAGTTCCACCTCAACGGGCAGCGGGTCGGCGGGGTGCAGCAGATCCTCGACCTGACGTGGTCGCCGAACTGGCGGCCGGCGCCGTTCCCGTTGCGCTGGGAGATCTGGAACCAGGCGTGGTTCTCGTCGCTGCGCAGCGGCCTCGGCATGTACCGGTGGGGGCAGTCGCTCGGCCAGCCGGACCTGATCGATCGCGCCAAGGCGATCAAGTCGCTGGCGCTGTCGGCGCCGCAGCGCGATGGGCTGTTCCCGTCGGTGTTCGTCGTCGACATGCAGGGCCGCAGCCGTGGCGCCCCGCCGCTGGCGGCCGATTGGGAGCAGGGCGGCTGGACGGGCTCCGACCGCACGCCGTTCGAGCGCGGCATCGGACGCGACTGGTACCACCTCGTCGACTGCAGCACGACCGCCGCGTGGATGCTCCGCTGGTTCCGCGAGGTCGAGCAGGATCCCGCGCTCCTGGCCTACGTCGGTCGCTACGTGGACGGCGTGCTCGAGCTGCAGCAGGCGGACGGCTTCTTCCCGACCTGGGTGGATCCGATCACGCTCCAGCCGTCCGCGCTGCTGGACGACTCGCCCGCGACGAGCCTGACCGCGGGCCTGCTGCTCGACTGGGCGACGCTCAGTGGCGACGACCGTGCGCCGCGGGCCGCGCTGCGCGCGCTGGACGCGGTGCTCGCCGACCCGGTCCCGGTGGGCCGCTGGGAGGACTTCGAGACCTACTGGTCGGACAGCGACCTCGGGCGGCTCACGAACGTCGGCCAGCGCTTCGCGCGTAATGGCGTGTTCAAGCAGAACACGCTGTGCATGTTCTGGACGGCCGAGGCGCTCCTGAAGGCGTTCCGCGCGACGCGCGACGCTCGCTACCTCGGCGCCGGCCGCCGGGTGCTCGACGAGCTGAGCATGTGGCAGCAGGTGTGGCAGCCGCCGTTCATGCCGGTCCCCACGTTGGGTGGCTTCGGCGTGATGAACGCCGACGGCGAGTGGAACGACGCGCGGCAGAGCATGTTCGCCGAGCTCTACCTCGACTACTACCTGGAGTTCGGCGAGCCCGAGCTGTTCCAGCGAGGCGTTACCGCGCTCCGCTGCGCCCACACGCTCCACTACGGACCGAGCAATCCGGACCTGCAGCCGATGTGGGAGCAGGTCTACCCGTTCCTCGGCCTCGCCGACTACGGCTTCGCCAACGAGAACCACGCCCATTTCGGTAGGTCGATGCCTGCCGGCACCGGGCTCGTCTACTTCACGATCTTCGATTGGGGCGCCGGTGCCGCGGCGGAGGCCGCATCGCGCATCCTGACGCGGTTCGGCCAGGTCTACGTCGATCGCAACCGCGGCCACGCGTTCGGCATCGACGCCATCGATGCGCAATGGACGACCGGCGGCATCCGCCTGCGCAGCATCGCCCATCCGGATATCGGTGTGCGCACCGTGAGGGTGGTGTTCGAGGACGGCTCCGACCAGCGGGTGATCGTCCGCTGATCCGTCCGGCTATCGCATCGCGAGGATCCGCGTGCGATGGAACACGAGCTCGAGCTCGCCGTCGGTCGCGAAGCGGCGCGCCATCGCGAGGTGCAGGCCGGCCACCACGTCGTCGTCGGCGGCGAGCTTGTCGCAGCACCAGCGGGCGGCCTCGCTGACGCTGGGGAAGCGCACGAGGTGCGTGGTCGCCGCGGTCTCGACCTCGCGCAACCCGCCCGCGGTCAGCACGCGCGACAGCGCCTTGGCGGACGGTCCGGACCAGCCGGCGAGGCGGTCGACCGGCGCGCCGATCTCCTGCCAGAGCTCGTGGATGGGGTTGGACTGTGGCTGACCGGGCAGGTCGAGGACCATGCGCCCGCCGGGTCGCAGATTGTGCAGTGCGAGCGAGCTCCAGCGATCGAGTGGCCAGTCCGTGAGCCGCGCCGGACACGACACCAGCGCATCGTGGCTGCCGAACGACTCTTCGCCATCGGGGTCGTAGCCGAGCACGGCGAGTCCGGAGTGGTCGAGCTCCATGATGCGCCCCGCCCGGTAGCGGTCGGGATCGACGACGGTCAGCGTGCCCTCGTCGCCGATCTTCGCGAGTAGCACGCGCGACTGCGCGTCACCGAACGCGAAGATCTGCAGTACACGACCGCCGCGCCGGATGCGCGCCTGTGCGACCGCCTCGTGGAACCACGGCTCGCGCAGCAGCGGGTCGTCGTGGTCACCGATCACGGCTCCCCTCCGCGCAACGGCGGTGGCAGCGGCACGACGTCGCCGTCCTCGACGACGACGCAGTCCGGATGGATGGCGGCGGCCTCGGCGAGGAACGGCTCGGTATCGCGGTAGCGCTGGCTCAGGTGTGTGAGCACGAGCTTCCGCACGCCTGCCTCGCGCGCGATCTCGGCGGCCTGTCGCGCCGTCAGATGGCCGTTCTTGACCGCCTCGTCGACGTGCTCGTGCAGGTAGGTCGACTCGATCACGAGCATGTCGACGTCGCGCGCGAGCTCGACGCAGCTCGGACAGACACGCGTGTCCATCACGAACGCGAAGCGCTGGCCGCGCTTGACCCGCCCGACGTCCGCGAGCTGCACGACGCTGCCGTCGGGCGCGGTCGCGCAGCCGTTCGCCTTCAGCTCGCGCAGCACCGGCCCGCGCAGGCCACGCGCCTCGCACAGCGCGGGATCGACGTTCCACGAGTCCGGCTCCGCGAGGCGGTAGCCGTAGCACTCGGGTCCGTGATCGAGCGCGCGGGCCTCGAGCCGCCACGCCGAGGTCTCGAGCAGCGTGCCCGGTGCGCTGATCGGCAGCGGCTCGAGCCGTGCGACGTCGCGGAAGATCGATGCCTTGCGCAGCCGGTCGAAGTAGACCTGACCCGACGCCGGGTAGTGCACGCGCACGGCGTGCGGCACCTCGTCGAGCGAGATGCGCTGCACGAGGCTGGCGAGGCCGAGACAATGATCGCCGTGGAAGTGCGTGATCAGCACGTCCGAGATCGACGTCGCGGTCACCCCGAAGTGGATCATCTGCCGCTGCGTGCCTTCACCCGGGTCGAACAGCAGGCCGTCACCGTCCCAGCGGAGGAAATAGCCGTTGTGATTGCGGCGGCGGGTCGGGACCTGGCTGGCGGTCCCCAGCACGACGAGCTCGCGGACGGACATGGCGGAGGGGTGCGACGATACCCGCCGTCCGATCCCGTCGCGCCCGCGGGATCGCGAAGTCCGGCGGATCACTGTTCCCGCCGCGGGCTTGCCACGGCCCGCGCGCGCGGCACGCTCAGCTCCATGAGCGAACCCGGCGCGGAGCGCGTGCTGCACTGGCCCGGAGATCTCGGCTGGCTCGACCGGGCGGAGCCGCCGGCGCTCCGCGATCGCGTCGCGCTGATCGCGTTCTGGACCGCCGGCGACGTGCAGTCCCTGGAGCTGCTGCAGACGCTCGCGTTCCTCGCGCTGCGCTTCGCCGGGCGACCGCTGTGCGTCGTCGCCGTGCACAGCGCGCGGCCGCCCGACGCCGCCGACGAGCAGCGCGTCGCCGCCGCCGCCCGGCGGCTCGGCGCCCGCGTGCCCGTCGCGGTCGATCGGGGCGGGATCGCCTTCCGCGTCCTCGGCGGTGCGCGGTGGCCGTCGCTCGCGCTGGTCGACACCGGCGGCCGCGTCCGCTATCGCGGCGCCGGCCTGCCCGATCGCGAGCGGCTGACCGCCGCGCTCGACGTCCTGCTGCGCGACGCCCGCGGCGAGCCGGAGGAGCTGTGGACGGCGCGCCCCGCGCTGTCGGCCGAGGACCCCGCGCGGCTGGTCGCGCCGACGGGCCTCGCTTTCGACGCGCTCCGCGAGCTGCTGTGGATCGCCGATGGCCCGGCCCACCGGCTGTGCGGAGTCGAGCCCGACACCGGCGTCGTCCGCCACCTGATCGGCTGTGGTCGCGCCGGCTCGGCGGACGGCGACGCATCGCTCGCCGCGTTCGCGCACCCGGCCGGGCTGTGCTGCCATCGCGGCCGGCTGCACGTCGCCGATCTCGGCAACCACCTGGTGCGCACGCTCGACGTCGACGCGTTCGGCGTGTTCACCGCCTGCGGCATCGGCCGCAGCAGCAGCGACGTCGTCGGCGGTCAGCCCGGTCTCGTGCAGGGTCTGTGCGCGCCGACGGCGATCAGCGGGCACGGCGACGACGAGCTGGTCGTCGCGACCGCCGGCTCCCATCAATTGTGGACGCTGTCGCTGCGCGACGGTCGCGCGCACGCGTGGTGTGGCACCGGCCGCGCCGGTGGTGCGGACGGCATCCGCTACGACGCGACCTGCCAGCAGCCGACCGGCGTGGCCGTGCAGGACGACCGATGCGCGTTCGTCGATGCGCTGTCCGGCGCGGTGCGGCTCGCGGAGCTCGGCTCCGAGATGGTCTACACCGTGATCCCACCCGGTGGCGCCGGTGGCCTGCGGACGCCGGTCGCAGTCGCGTGGCTCGGGCGCGACCTGCTGGTCGCCGACGCGGCGGCGGCCACCGTGTCGCGCGTCGACATCGGCGGGCGCACGATCGCGCGGGTCGCCGGTCCGGAGCACGGCCTCGTCGAGCCGCGCGCGGTGGCGGTCGCGCCCGATGCCGCGCGCGCGTGGGTCGCGGACAGCGGTGCCGGGGCGGTGTTCGAACTCGCGCTCGGCGGCGGGCTCCGGGTGCGCCGGCTGGAACTGGCCGATCCGCACTCGAGCGCCGCCGCGCGCCCGCCGGCGCCGCCGCAGACGCTCGCGGCGCAGGCCGCCGTGACGCTGTGCTTCCCGCTGCCGATCCCGGCCGGTGAGCGGCTGCACGACGCCGCGCGCCCCCACGCGTGGGTCCGCAGCGCAGCGCCGGGCGGCCCGCTCGCGCCGTTCGCCGCGCCGCTCCGCATCGACGGAACCTGGGGCTCGCTGTGCGGCGTGCCGACCGCTGCCGAGGGGCGCGGCGAGGTCGTGCTGACGGCCCGCTACGCGACCTGCGCTGACCCCGCGGCCGTCGTCCACGTGCAGGAGGTCGCCGCCCGCTTCGAGGTCGAGTTCGTCCCGCAGGGCGGCGGTGTGCTCGAAGTGCAGGTGGAGTGAGCCGGCGTCGCCGATCCGCGACGAGTGTTCCCTGCGCGTAGCGCGCGGCGGCTCGCCGCGTGCGCGCCGCGTCCCGAGCTCCCATGCCGGCATGGACTTGTGGCCGGGCTCGCGCTTCGGTACCGGACTTGCAACGGCCGCGCGCCGCGCCCGCCCCCGGGCGTCGACCGGCGTTCCGACCCCTCCCGAGATACGCGAACCGTGAAGCACCCTGTCACGATCTGTCTGCTGCTGACCGTCGCAGCCTGCGCCACCACGAAGACCCTGCCGGAGGTCGCCGCCCCGCTGGTGAAGTCGGGCTCGGCCTACGAGGTGGCGGCGACCGTCGAGCTGCCGAGCACGCCGCCCGCGGAGCTGGCCGGGCTGCACAACGTCTACCACCTGAGCGGCGACATCGTGTCGGGCGGCGAGCCGGAGGGCGAGGAGGCGATGCGCGAGCTCGCCGCGATGGGCATCGCGACGATCCTGTCGGTGGATGGCAAGGTGCCCGATGCCGAGCTGGCCGCGCGCTACGGCATGCGCTACGTGCACGTGCCGATCCGCTACAGCGAGATCACCGAGGAGGAGCGGCTGGAGATCGCCAAGACGTTCCGCGAGCTGCCCGGTCCGTTCTACGTCCACTGCTTCCACGGCCAGCATCGCGGCCCCGCCGCCGCGGCGCTCGGGCGCATCGTGCTGGACGGCTGCTCGCGCGCGCAGGCGCTCGCCGAGATGCGCCAATGGTGCGGCACCTCGCCGAAGTACGAAGGACTGTATTCGACGATTGCGTTCGACCATATCCCGACGGCCGCCGAGACCGCGGGCTTCGCCTTCGATTTCCCCGCCGCGCACGAGTTCCGTGGCTTCCGTCAGGCGATGGTCGAGATCTCGCGCTCATGGGACGTGATCGACCTGCTGTCGAAGCGCGGTTGGAAGCCCGAGGACTCGCACCCCGACGCGAGCGCGCGCAATGAGGCGGCCCGCATGGTCGACGCGTTCGTCGCGGCCGCCGCGTCCGAGCGCGCGACGCAGGAGCTCGACGACTTCCGTGGCTGGCTCGCCGACTCCGAGCGGCTGTCGCGGGAGCTGGCCGACGCCCTGCGGCAGCACGAGCAGGGCGACCAGCAGGCCGGCGAGCTGGCGAGGACCACGGCCGCCGCGCTCAAGCAGATCTGCAGCGCCTGCCACAAGGCCTACCGCGACTGAGCCGGTCGCGGTCGCGTCGGTCGCGGCGCCGGCGCCCGGTCAGGTCCGGGCCGCCGCGACGGTCCGGCCGTGGAGGTCCAGCGCGCGGATCGTCCCGTCGGCCGCGAGCACGCTGAAGCGCGCCGTTGTTCCCGGTGCGATCCGGCCGTAGCGCTCTGCGCCGATCAGCCGCGCCGGATTGGTCGCACCACTGCGCGCGACGTCGGCGGCGTCGGTGCCCGGGACGTGGTCCAGCAGGAAGCGCGCGGCCGCGCCCATCGTCAGGGCCGAGCCGGCCAGCGCGCCGTCCAGATTGCGGACGACGCCACCGCGCAGCCGCACGGGGATGCCGCTGAGCTCGTAGTCGCCGTCGGGCATGCCGGCGGCCGAGATCGCGTCGCTGATCAGCATGAAGCGCTCACGGCCGAGCGCGCGCCACGCGACGCGCACCGTGGTCGGCGCGATGTGGTGGCCGTCGAGGATCAGCGAGCACGACACGCGCTCGTCCGCGAGCGCTGCGCCGACGACATTCGGCTCGCGGTGGTGCAGCGGGCTCATCACGTTGAACAGGTGCGTCGCGCCGCGCGCGCCGGCGTCGACGCAGTCCTCGAACCCGCGCGGGTCGCGCGCGTGACCGATCGACACCGCGACGCCGGCGGCGCGCAGCCGCCGTACCGCGTCGGCGGCACCCGGTCGCGACGGCGCGAGCGTGAGCAGGCGCAGGTGGCCCCGGCACGCGGCGAGCAGCGCGTCGATGCGGTCGGGGGTCGGGTCGACGAACAGTGCCGCGTCGTGCGTGCCCGGCGCCTCGAGGAACGGGCCCTCCAGGTGGATGCCGAGCGGCTCGGCCGCGCGCGGCTGCACGCCGCGCTCGATCCAGTCGGCGAGGCGGCCCGCGCGGCGACACAGATCGTCGAGCGTGCCGGTGATCAGGGTCGGCAGGAAGGCCTGCGCGCCGCCCTCGAACACGGCGCTCGCGATGGCGTCGAGCGCGTCGAACCCGGGCTCGTCACAGTTGTGGCCACCGGCGCCGTTCACCTGGATGTCGACGAGGCCCGGCAGCAGCGTGCCCGGGATCGGCACGGTGCGGTCGCCGGTCGCGGGCGCGACTGCCGCGCCACAGTCGAGCACGACGCCGTCGCGCACGCGGATCCGGACGCCCTCGCGGACCGCGTCGTCGACGACGGCGCGCTCGGGGCACAGCAGGGTGTCGCTCATCGAGGTCGAATGTACGGCCGGGCCGCGTGCGGCGGCAACGCGCGGGCGTCGTTACACTCGCGCGCACCTTGGCCCGCGACCTGTCCCGCCTGCTGCTCGCCGGCGCGAGCTTCGCGCTCGCTGCACTCGCCGGCGCATGGCTCGTCGGCGGCGAGCTGCCGCCCCCGCCGCGACTCGACGAGCACACGTTCCAGTTCAGGCACCCCGAGGGGGTGATGCGCGAGATCGCTCCGGACAAGGCGCTCGAGGTCTGGTCGTTCGGCGACTTCGACCTGTGGGCCGAGGTGCAGCTCGACCCCGGTGCCGAGCTCGACCTCGTGATGCGCCGCGTCGAGCCGGAGCAGATCGAGGGGCACGGGCTCGCGCCGTTCCACGGGCGGCTGAGCCTCGCGCGGCTGTCGACGCGCTGCGAGGGGCCGGTCCTGTGGACGCGGGAGGACGCGTTGTTCGACCGCACGCACGAGCCCGGCGGCCACCTGCTGGCGCCGCGCCAGCCGGTGACCATCGAGGTGTCCGGCCGGGATCGGACTCTCGACGTCCGGATCGGCGGCAAGCGCTATCCGCCGTTCGAGGCGGTCGACGCGCACGGCTTCTTCGGCTTCGTCGCGCGCGGCTCGAGCGCCTGGTTGCGCGAGCTCGAGATCACCGCGGTGCCCCGCCCGCTGCGGCTGCTGCCGGCGAGCTGGGCGGTGCTGGTCGCGTCGCTCGCCGGTTTCGCGCTCGCGTTCTGCGCGCGCGGCCGCCGGACGGCCGTGCTGGGCGCGCTGGCCGTGCCGGCCCTCGCCTGGCTCGGCGGGGCGACGATCGCCGCGCGGATGCTGCCGCAGACCGAGCCGACCACCACCGGGTTCGTGCTGATCGCGCTGTGCGGGCTGCCGCTCGGCGGGCTCGCCGGCCTGCGTCCCCGCGCCGGGTGGGCGTGGGGGCTCGGCGTCGTCGCGGCGCTCGGGCTCCTCGAGCTCGGCGTGCGCGCCGAGGCGCCGCGGCTGCGGCCGCTGGAGGACCCGCGGCTCGATGCGCTGTTCGGACCCGATTCCGGCAGCGCGCCGTTCGACGCGATCGCCGGTCGCGCGCGCGCGTGGTCGGAGGTCTACGCGCCGCACCTGGACGACGTGCCGGTCGTGCTGTTCCTCGGTGGCGCGCCGCTGTGGGAGGACGACCGCGAGCCGGAGCGCTGGACTGCGGTGCTCGCCACCGACGCCGCGGCCCGTGCGCTCGGGACGCCGCTGCGGCCGGTCGTCGTCGGAACGAACTGGGGCAACCTGCGCCAGCAGGGGCTGCTCGCCGAGCGCTACCTGCTCGACGCGTTCCTGCCCGAGCTCGTCGTGCTCGGCGTCGGCGACTGGGAGGGCGAGGCCGAGCTGACGCGCCGGGCGCGCGCCGCGCTCGACGCACTCGCCGTCGGCGCCGCCCAGCCGCCGCGGTCCGGGCCGTCGCGGCTCCTCGACTATGTCGCTGCGCGCGCGGATGCCGAGGGCTCCGTGCCGACCGGCACCCCGCCGGAGCTCGAAGCGGCGGTCGCGCGGCTCGCGCGGCGTTGCGACGAGGTCGGCGCGCGGCTCCTGCTGGTGGTCGCGCGCGGGGTCGCCGCCGATGTGCGCGCCGCGGTCCAGCGGGCTGCGCGGGAGCACGGCGCGGGTTTCGTCGACGCGGACCTCGCCGCGCCGGAGCTCGACGACGCGATCGCTGCCGTCGCGGCGGCCGTGCAGGAGCGGATCGGTGGCTGACCGGACCGGGAGTGTCGCGCGCCGTGCTCCGTGATCTCGATCTCGGCGAGGGGCGCCGCGTGCCCGCCACGGCTCTCGAGCTGCGCTTCGCGCGTTCGGGTGGGCCGGGCGGTCAGCACGTCAACAAGACCGAGACGAAGGTCGACCTGCGGCTCGAGCTGGCGGCATTGCGCCTCGCGGTCGGTGAGGTCGTCGCCGCGCGGATCGAGCGGCGATTGCAGAGCCGGCTCGACGGAGAGGGGCGCATCCAGGTCGTCTGCACGGAGACGCGGTCACGGCAGCGCAATGTGGAGCTGGCATTGGCGCGCATGGAGGAGCTGCTGCGGGCGGCCGCGGTGCGCCCGAAGCCGCGCAAGAAGACGAAGCCGACGCGCGCGAGCCAGGAGCGGCGGCTCGACGCCAAGCGGCGGCGCGCGGACGTCAAGCGCGGCCGGCGCGGCGAGGATTGAGCGCGACCCGCGGCCGGGGGCCGGCCTTGGTCAGTCAGTCGGTCGATCAGTCAGTCGGTCGATCAGTCAGTCGGTCGATCAGTCAGTCGGTCGATCAGTCAGTCGGTCGATCAGTCAGTCGGTCGATCAGTCAGTCGGTCGATCAGTCAGTCGGCCGGCTCGGCGCCCTCGGCTCGCCAGCGACGAAGGTCGGCAAGAGCACGCCGCGTTCGGTCTGGACGAACGGCTGTGTCGGGGGATGCGACGCGAGCCACGCGGCGAGCGAGTTCGACGGCCGGGCGACGAGCACCGCGGCGGGCACGCCGATCCGGCCGACCAGGTCGCCGTTCCCGAGCAGGTGCGCGTGGCCGACGATCACGACCACGGTGCTGTAGGGTTCGGCGTCGAGCAGGCGGCGGACGGCGTCCGCGAGCACCGCGTCCCGCTGTTCGAGCGGCAGGCGTGGTGCCGGTTCGAGCGCGCGGATCGGCACGCGCTGGACGCGCGCCAGCTGCAGGAGCTCCCGGTAGTGCGCGGAGTCGACGTCGCGGGAATCGAGCCACGAGTCGGGCCAGCGCATCGCGATCGCACGGCGGAGCGTCGCATCGTCGATCCGACCGTCGAGCCAGGCGTCGAGCGCGGGCTGGTCCTGCGAGCCGACGCACTCGACGCCGAGCGCGAGCCGCGCGCCGCGCTCGAGCAGCCGGCGCAGGAGCTCGCGGTGCACCGCGTGCAGGCGCCGATCGCGATGGTGGTCGCCGAGAAACACGACCCGCTGCGACGCGATCGTCGCGAGCAGTCGCTCCCAGTCGAGTTCGGCGGCGACGCTCGAGCCGATCTCGCGGTAGTGCGACTCCTTGTAGGCGCGCAGTGCTGCGGAGCCGCTCGGAGTCGGGTCCTCCGCCGGCGCGCGTACCACGGGTGTGTGCTGACACGCGGCGAGGACCAGCGCGATGGCGAGCGTCTGGGTGCGGCGGCTGGTCGGCATCGGCTGGTCGGCGGCGGAGCCGGCGCGGTCGGGTGATCGCAGGCTTGCGCGGGGGAGAGGATGTCCGAAGATCGCCGAATCGACGAGGTCCGTCCATGAGCAAGAAGATCGGTGTGATCCTGTCCGGCTGTGGCTATCTCGACGGCGCCGAGATCAGCGAGTCGGTCCTCGCGCTGTTGCACCTCGACCGCGCTGGCTGCCAGGTCGTGTGCATGGCACCCAGGCAGCCGCAGATGCACGTCGTCGACCACGTGCGCGGGGCGCCGGTCGAGGGCGAGACGCGTGACGTATTCGCGGAGGCGGCTCGCATCGCGCGTGGCAAGGTGCGCGACATCGCGGAGGTCCGTCCGGACGAGCTGGACGGCCTCGTCATGCCCGGCGGCTATGGCGCTGCGAAGAACCTGTCGAGCTTCGCCGTCGCCGGTGCGGATGGCGAGGTGCATCCCGACGTGCAGCGGCTGCTGCGCGCGATGCACGAGCAGCGCAAGCCGATCGGCGTGATCTGCATCGCACCGGCGGTCTGCGCGCTCGCGTTCCGCGGCACCGACGTGCAGCCGACGTTGACGATCGGCCAGGACCCAGGCACCGCGAAGGCAGTCGAGGCGACCGGGGCACACCACGAGAACGCGCCGGTGACCGGGATCTGCGTCGACGAGACGAACCGTATCGTGTCGACGCCGGCATACATGTACGACGCCCGCGTCGCGGACGTGTCGACCGGGATCGAGAAGCTGGTGAAGGCCGTCGTGTCGATGGCGTGAGTCGACGAGTCGGTGGAGCGAAGAGCGAAAATGGGCGGAGCTCAGGGCGGGACACAGGGCGAGGCGCGGCACGGGGCATCGGCGGCGCAGTTCTCGTTGGCGGGGCGCACTTGCGTCGTGACCGGCGGCGGCACCGGGATCGGTCGGGGTATCGCGTTGCAGTGTGCGGCGGCCGGCGCGACGGTCGCGGTCGTCGGCCGGCGCGAGGAGCTGCTGCGCGAGACGGTCGCCCAGGTGGAGGCGCAGCGTGGCGCGGCGATCGCGCGGAGCATGGACGTGACCGATGCCGGTCAGGTCGCGGCCGGCATGGCCGAGCTGGCCGGTGAGCTCGGCGGGCGGATCGACGTACTCGTGAACAACGCCGGGCTCGGCGGTCCCAACGCGTGCTCGACGCCTGGCGAAGACCGCTGGGACGTCATCGTCCGCACCAATCTGGACGGGACGTTCTTCTGCTGTCGCGAGGCGCTGCGGGCGATGCCCGACGGCGGACGGATCATCAACATCAGCTCGGTGCTCGGCAAGTTCGGCGTGCCCGGCTACACCGCCTATTGCGCGAGCAAGCACGGTCTGGTCGGTTTCACGAAGGCGCTGGCTCTCGAGGTCGCGCCGCGCCGCATCACCGTCAATGCGATCTGTCCGGGCTGGGTCGAGACCGAGATGGCGCGCTCCGGCATGCGCAATCTCGCCGACGCCCTCGGCACCACCTACGAAGACGCCCGCGCCCAGGCGCTCGGCGCCGTCCCGTTGCAGCGCATCCTCGAGCCGGCCGAGATCGGCGCCCTCGTCGTCTACCTCGCGAGCCCGGCCGCCTCCGGCGTCACCGCCCAATCCTGGTCGATCTGCGGCGGCCAGGTCCAGTCCTGACTTCCGATCGGTACCGCGTACGATTTTTACATCTCGGCTGCTCCGATCGGTGCGTCCGGTTGCCCTACGGGCGTGAGAAGACCACGACTGGACGGTCCGGGTGAGCGCCTCCACATCGGCAATCGCGGTGTCGCGCGCCGCACCCTGTTCGAGAATCTCCGCGACATCGAGGAGTTCCTCGAGTGCGTCATCGAGGTGATCGATCGCGGTGAGCTCCGGCTGATCGCGTTCGTCATCCTGACCAACCACTTCCACCTGGTCGTGGAGAGCCCGGTTGGCGCGATGTCGAGCGCGCTGCGCCGCCTGCAGTTCCGCTACGTGCGCTACTTCAATGCGACGCGCGGGCGCGAAGGCCCGCTCGTCGGCGGGCGATTCTGGTCGCGGCGAATCGACAGCGTCGGCTACCTGCGCGTGCTGATCGGCTATATCGACGACAACGTCATCCGCGCCGGACTCACGCGCGAGGCGCACCTCTACCCGTTCTGCAGCGCGCACCACTACGTGCGGCAGTCCGGTCCGCCATGGCTCGCGCGAGAATGGGTCGAGACGGAGGTGTGCAGGCTGTTCGCTCTCGACCGCTACGATCCCGCACGCTACCGGCAGGCGTTCCCGCGTGGCTTCGACGGCGCGACGCTCGAGCTGATCGACCGCCAACTGCAGAGCTCGCAGCCGTCGCTGCTGCTGGATTCGCTCTTCGATCTCGCGTCCTCGGACGTCGTCGACGAGTTCCGGCGTCTGACCGCGCTCGCGGACGGCAGCGCACCCGGTGCTCCGGTCATCCGGGCCGACACCCTGCGCGCCGCCTGCGCAGCGGTCGACGTGCTCGACCCGAACGCGTCACGCACGACCGACCGCGGGATCTCGCACCTCGACCTTGCCGCAGCCCTGCTGATGCGTCAGGCGGTCGGTCTGACCTTCCAGGCGGCCGGGGAGCTCGGGGGCCTCACTCCGAGGGGTGCCCGCGACCGCTACCGGAAGGCGCGCGAGCTGTGCGCCCGCGACGACCGCTTCGCCGGCCTGGCCCGAGCAGTGCTGTCGGAAGCCCTGCGCATCGAGTACCGCGGGTCGTGGCGTCCGGCCGCGGCGCCCTGATGTAAAAATCGTACGCGGTACCGATCGGAAGTCAGTCGACCCACTCGGCGACGAAGATGTTGGTTTCGCCGCGGGACGCGCCGAACCGGTTGCTGGCGAAGACCAGGTGGCGGCCGTCGGGAGAGAACATCGGGAAGCCGTCGAAGGTGGGGTTGCGCGTGACGTGCTCGAGCTCCTCGCCGTCCTCGCGGATCATGTAGATGTCGAAGTCGCGGCCGTCGGCCGAGTCCATGTTCGACGCGAACACGAGGTGCCGATTGTCCGGGTGCCAGAACGGCGCGAAGTTTGCCTTGCCGTTGTCGGTGACCTTGCGGACCTCACCGCCGTCCCGCGGGAGCACGGTGATCTCCATCCGCGTCGGCATCACGTAGCCCTGCGCGAGCAGATCGTGGTAGGCCTTCCGCTCCTCGTCGCTCGCCAGGAAGCTCGACCTCTGCACGATCTTGGTGCCGTCCGGGCTGTAGAACGCACCGCCGTCGTAGCCGTAGCGATCCGTCAGCCGCTTCACGTCGCTGCCGTCCGGCTCCATCGAGTAGAGCTCGAGATCGTCATCGCGCATCGACGTGAACACGATGCGGCCGGTGACCGGACAGACGGTCGCCTCCGCATCGTAGCCCGGCGAGTTCGTCAGCCGCGTGAGCCCGGTGCCGTCGATGTTGATGCGGAAGATCTCGTAGGTGTCGAAGATCGGCCACACGTAGCGCCCGTTGATCACGCTGACCGCGGGTGGCGGCTCGTCCGCGGCGAGGTGCGTCGACGCGAACACGATCTGCTGGTCGCCGCGCAGGAAGTAGGAGCAGGTCGTGCGGCCCTTGCCCGTGCTGATCAGCCGTTGCTCGCCCGTACGGAGATCGAGCACGTAGATCTGGTCCGCGGGCACCTCGGGCGGGTTGCGATGCTGGTAGACGAGCTTCGTGCCGTCGAACGACCAATACGCCTCCGCGTTCTCGCCGCCGAACGTCAACTGCCGCACGTTCCGCAGCCGCTTCTCACCGGGCAGCGACTCGACCGGTCTGCCGGCCGTGATCTCGAGCAGTCCGGTCGGGGTGGTCGCTTCGTCGGGACCCTGCGCTCGGGGGGCGTCGGTTCCGGTCGTCGCGGTGCCCGAGCAGGCGGCCAACAACAGTCCACCGAGGGCGGGAACGAGAATGCGGTGAGTGATCACGAGCGCAGGGATAGGCATCCGGCCCGGGTCGCGCAACCTGGAGTGGGAGGTTCCGTCAGACGTCGGCTGGCGGCCCGGGCACGAGCGCCGCGAGCCGTGCGAGCCACGCGTCCAACGCCTGGGGATCCCCGGCGGCATCGCCCGCGGCGGTGGTCACGGCGGCCGTGATCGCGCGGAGCGCGTCGCGCGCGTCGTCCGCATCACCCGCGGCGACCGCGATGCCGAACAGGTCCAGCAGCAGCCCCAGATTCGTGCGACCGCGGTCCGGCCGCACCAGCTCCAGGTGGCACGCGAGCGACCCGGCGAGGTCGTCGACCGGTTCCGGAACGCCCTCGATGCGGCGGGGCTCGGGTTGGCCGGGGAGATCGCCGCCCGGCCAGCGCAGCGTGCGGCCAGCCGGCAGGAACGCGTTGATGACGTGCGCGACGCGCTCGATGCGTCCGGTCTCGGTCGAGCGCGTCGTGATCTGGCCCTGCTCGCTGCGCAGACTCCAGCGCACCTCGACCTCGACGTCGGTCGTCTCGCCGTCCGCCCGGAACGAGCTCGTGGTCCCGAACAGCTCGGCGCGCGCGAGCAGCCGCGCGAGCATGCGGATGGACTCCGGGCGCAGCTCGTAGACGCAGACCGTCGAGTAGACCGGGATCGGCGGCGCGCTGCCCGGCAGCACGCGGGGCGCCTCGCGATACACGGCGAGCCCGTCCTCCCAGGCCAGGAAGCTCTGCAGGGGCACGGCCTCGCCGTCCGGGAACGCGACCACGCGGGCGTCGATCGCGAAGCCGTCGCCCGGCCAGCGGCTGCCGACCGGGCTCTCGGTGACGCAGCCCGATCCCACCGCGGCCATCGCCGCCGCCAGGATCCGCAGCGCGACGTGCCGTGCTGCGTGGACTGACTTCGGATGCTTCAACGCCACGGTCCGTCCGGTATGCTTCCGGCCACACGATGGTCACGATCGCCGAGAAGATCAACGTCGTGCTGGCGCAGAGGGGGCTTCTCAAGCGCGACCTCGCTCGCGCGCTGGGCATCTCGCCGCAGACCGCGACCGACATCTGCAAGGGTCGGTCGGCGGTCACGCTGCCGCACTTGCGCTCGCTGGTCCGCTTCTTCGGGTTGCGCGCCGACTTCTGGCTCGACGACGATCGTCTCGAGCCGGGCGTCGCGGATGCGGTGGTCCCGCAGCTCGAAGCGCGCCTGCGCGGGCTGTGCGACCTCGGCATCCTGCAGTCCGACGACCCCGCCGGGCTGGTCGACCGGCTGATCCGGTTCGCGCGGGGCAACCAGCGGGAGTTCCTCCGACTGTTCGGCGAGCTCGGTGCGTCCGACCAGCGCCTGCTCGGCATCGCTGCAGCCGTCGACGACCCGGAGCTGCAGGTTCCGCGTCACGGCCTGCCAGCCGCCGGTCGCCGGAGCTTCGGCGAGTCCGACGCCGCGGCTCTCAACTGATCGCCCTCGACCCAGCCGCCTGGCGAGCGGTCCCTGCGCGTGGCTGGCTACACTTCCCCAATGCCGCCTCCGTCGTCCGCGCACCGCCCGAGCTCCGGCCGGCGGGCGTTGTTCCGCGCGATCCTGCTGCTGTCGCCGCTGGTGCTCCTGCTCGTCGCGGAGCTCGGCGTGCGCGTCCTGGTCCCGGCTCCGGCGGACGACGACCCGTTCCTGCAGCTGCGGAACCGCACGTCGGTGTTCGGCGAGGCGACGGTCGACGGCGTCCGCTGCTACCGCGTCGTCCACCCCGAGGCCTACGCCGACAACAACCTGACCTTCCCGGTGCGGAAGCCGGCCGGGGGCTTCCGCGTGTTCTGCCTCGGCGGCTCGGCGAGCGCCGGGTGGCCGCACGGCATCGCGCAGAGCTACAGCACCTACCTGCAGGACGCGCTCCGGACCGCGTTCCCCGACCGGCCGATCGAGATCCTCAACGTCAGCGCCCACGCGTACGCGAGCTACCGCGTGCGGGGGATCTTCGACGATGTGATCCGCTACGACCCGGACCTGCTGGTGGTCTGGAGCGGCAACAACGAGTTCGTCGAGACGCGGCGCTACGTGCCGCGGTCGTGGCTGCGCGACGTCAATCGCGCGCTCGCTCGTAACTCGCGCCTGTTCGCGCTGCTGCAGGCGGCCGTCGTCGATTCCCTGAGCGGTACCGCCCGCGAGGACACGCAGGTGTTCGTGTCGTCGCAGCTCCTGCGCGTGCCGCTCCAGCTCCGCGCGGATCCCGAGCAGTATGCGGAGGTGCTGGAGCACTACGAGTTCACGATCGATGCGCTCGTCGCCGAGGCGGGACGCCGCGGTGTGCCGGTCCTGTTGCTGACCGTGCCGGTGAACCTGCGCGACTGGTGGCCGAACGTGTCGACCCACGGCATCGACGGCGAGCGGTTGGAGCTCTGGCGCGCCGCGTTCGACGACGGCTGTCGCGCGCTGCTCCAGGACGATCCCCGCGCGGCGGTCGAGGCGCTGCAGCGTGCCGCGACCATCGATCCGGAGCACGCCGAGACGCGCTTCGAGCTGGCCCGCGCATTCGAACGCGCGGGCGACCGGGACGCGGCTCGCGCCGCCTACTCGCTGGCTCGCGATCTCGATCAGACGCCGTTCCGTGCTCCGTCCCCGATCAACGACGCCGTGCGACGCATCGCGACTCGCAATGCGAATTGCACACTGCTCGACGCCGACGCGCTGATGCACGCTGCCGCGGACGGTGCTGCGCCCGGCTTCGAGCTGTTCCTCGATTACGTCCATCCGACACGGCGCGGCAACCTGGTGGTCGCGAAGGGCGCCTACGATGCGATCGTCGCAGCGGGCCTGGTCGGGAGCGCACCGGCCGTGGCGGAGTTCCGGCGTGCCGACGACGGCTATCGCGAAGACCGCGACGCTCCGGTGCAGATGCACGTGCTGACGCTGCTGTTCATGATGCATCAGTACGAGGCGTTCGTCGCCAGGGCCGATACGATGCTGACCGCCCTCGGGCCCGTCGAGCCGGGCGCGGAGCACACGCAAGGTGGCGAGCTTCGCTGGCTGATCCAGCGCTGTCGGGACGGCATAGCGAGCTACCTGGAACAGCGGCGCCGCGAGCTGCGCGGGGAGCCCTTCGACGCGGACTACCGCGAGCACCACCGGGCGTTCTACCAGGAGGTCGGTGCGGAGCTGATGAAGGCGCGCGGCGGCTGACATACCCGCGCGCCGAACTGCTGCACGACGGCCGATCGATCAGCGCGGCGCGAGGACCGCGTCAGCGATCGTGCCGGCCAGCTCGCCGTAGCCGGCGTCGTTGCAGTGACCGTCGGCGGCGAACCAGCGCGAGCGGGTTCCGGTCGACAGCAGTGCGCGGAAATGCCGTTCGCTGTCGCACAATCCGACCTCGAGCTTCGCGGCCGATTCGCGGATCGCGACCTGGACCGGGTCGGCGGCGAACTCGGGATCCGGATAGGTCACGAGCACGAGCGCCGCGCCGCGTTCGCTGCACAGCCGCTGCATCAGCTCCAGATGGTGCGTGAGGATCTCGGCGACCTCGCTGCGGCGCCGCGACCGTGCGAACAGCTTCTCGACGGTGGTGCGCTGGTCGTCCGTCAGGCCGGTGCGTCGGGCGGACTCCGCGAGCCGCGCGGCGGTGAACACGAGCGGGTCGCGCGTCGTCCACGCTGCGACGCTGCCCCAATGACCATCGACCGCCGCAGCCTGCAGCATCGCATCGAGCGCGGCGTCCGGATCGGCATCCGCGATCAGCATGCCGCGCATCCTGAACAGCCCGGCCCGCCAGTTCGACGCCGGGGGGACCTTCGCGAGCGCCGCGTCGACCGTTGCGAGGACCAGCTCGCGCTCGGCGCCGGTCGCGGCGCGCCCGGCCAGCTCCCACCACAGCGTCGACTCCGCGGGTGCGTCCGTGAGCCGCGCGCACGTCGCGCGGATCCAGTCCGGGTCGGGGGCGGCGCGCAGGCCGCGTTCGAAGGCGCTCCGATACTCGGGTGAGCTGTCGAGCGGCAATGCTCCAGCGTCGGGAGCTGCGGGCTGGAACGCGAGCTCCTGCGCGTTCTGCCCGCCGGCGGGCGCCATCAGCAAGGCGCCGGTCGGGCCCCGCCGGAATCGGAATACCAGGCGCTCGGCGTCGCGGGTCAGCACGACCGCTCCGGGCCGCTCGCCGTCGGTCCAGCGGTAGTCGACGCCGTTCAGGCTCAGCCGGCTCTCCTCGATCTGCAGCGGCATCCCGCCGCAATCCCAACTGCCGGTGAAGTCGCCGAATCGCTCGCCCGGCGCGCCGACCACCAGCTCCCGCCACGCGCGCCGCAGCAGCTCCCAGGTACGCCAGCGGAACTCGAAACCGCCCTCGGCCGCGACGACCTCCCGGTAGTCCAGCGCATCCGGGGTCTTCCAGCGGTCGTTGTAGCCGACCAAGGTGACGACGAGCGCCGGACGGAAGCGCTCGAGTTGTCGGTTCAGCTCCAGCAACACGTCGCGGGACGAGCGGCCCGGGAAGCCCCCGTTGACGACGTGCCACGTATCGGGCGCGCGGTCGTCGAGCAGCCGCTGGAGGTGCGCCGGATAGGCGTTCAGCTCGGGCTGCTCCGCGCCGAGTCCGAACGTGAACGAGTCCCCGACACACAGGATCGTGCGGCGGTCCCCGCTGGCGACCGACTCGCGGCCTGCCGTCGCCCAGTTGACGAGCGCGACGACCTGCAGGCACACCTCGAACGCGAGCAGCGCGAGCGCGAGGCCGAGCCCGAGTGCGCCGAACCGCCGACCGCGACGCCGCCGTCCGGCGTCGCGCGGGCCGCTCGGCGACGAACCTGACGCCGGTGCAGCCAACGGGATCAGCGCCGCCGGATCGTCATGAAGCCGCGGTAGAGCTTGCCGGTCTCGATGCCCGGGACGAGCGGCGTCGCCTCGGGCTTGTACTGGCGCTGCTCGATCGTCAGCGCGTACGGCAGCAGGTCTTGGACGTGGTCGAAGCGGAACGCGTCCGCCGGCATGCGTTCGCGCTCGAGGATGCGTTCGAGATACTCGTTGAACAGCGCCTCGAGCTCCCACGGGCTGATCGCCAGCGCATTGTGGCTCCGCACCTCGTAGCCGAGGTAGCGCGCCAGCTTGACGATCACCTGGTGGTAGTAGAGCGAGTTCATGAACAGCACCGCCATGCCGCCGTCGGTCAGGTGGCGGTCGAGCCCCCGCACGAGCCCGAAGCAGAGGTCGCCGTTGTCGATCTCCGGCGAGTTGGTGGGCGCATCGAGGTCGAGGTTGTAGGGCGGGTTGCTGATCAGCACGTCGAAGCGCTCGTCGGCACCGATCACGGCCCACGCGCCCATGTCGTCTCGGCTGACCAGCCGGCCCTCGACGCGGTCGCGCACGCCGGCGATCTCGGCATTCAGGAGCAGCGACCGGATCGCCATCGGATCGATGTCGGTCGCGACGACCTTCTTCGCACCGAGCAGCGCCGCGTAGATCGAGATGATCCCGGAGCCGGTGCCGATCTCGAGGACCGTCCTGCCCTCGAAGATCGCCGCGTGGTCCTTCGCGAACGGCAGCACGTAGACCTCGGCCTCCTGCGGCGGGAACACGCCCGGCAGCAGCTTCATCGTGATCCCGAGATGCCGCGACACGTAGCTCTCGGGCGTCTTCGCAAGCTCGTCCCGCAACTCGGCGAGCAGGCGCTGGGCGGTCTCGACGTCGCCCTTCGCGACCGCTTGAGCGAGTTGGTCCTCGATGCGCTGGCGGCGCGCGGCCGCGTCCGGGTCCTGCGGCTGGGGGTCCTGCGGGTGTGCCGCCGAGGTTCCGGTGGCCGCCGGTGCCAGGGCGTCGAGCAGGGCGGTCGGATCGCCCGGCTGGTCGCAGCCGCCGAGGACGGGGAGCGACGCGACCGTCAGGAGTGCAGTGCGCAGGCAGTGGCGGAGGAGCTTCATGACGGGGTGGTCGGCGCATGGTAGGGGGCGACCGCAGCCGACGTGCCGGTGTTCCCGGGACACTGGCCCCAAAGACTGGCGTACGGCCGCGCAGGTCTTGGTCCCGCAGGAGCTTGACCCTGTCCTTGCCAGGATGTCAGCAGCGCTCGGAAGTCCGCGGCCCCGGCCGGCGGCCCGCGCGCTCCGCCAGTCTCTGGGGCCAGTCTAGTCGTGAGCGTGCAACACGACCGGCGCCTCGAGCCGATGCGGCCCGAACCGTACCGTCAGCACGCCGCGCTCCCGCGCCCCCGCCTCGACGCGCAGCTCGACCTCGAGCCGCTCGGCGACGTCCTCCACCCGCGTGTGCAGCACCGGGATCGCGATCCCGCCTTCGGTCTCGTTCGCCTGCCACGCATCGAGCCGCCGCGCCCGGATCGGCGCGGGATCGAGCGCCAGGATCCGCAGCCCGTGCTCCGGGTGGTTCTGCAGCACGAGGTAGTACTGGCCGACCGGCACGTCGGCGCCGCCGATCGTCAGCGGGATGTTGGTGTCGAGCGTGGTCCAGAAGTTCTCGCCGAATCGCCAGCGGCGCTCGCTCGGGGTCTCGGTGAACGCGTCGAACGCGACGCTCCACGCCGGGCGGCCGAAGTCGATCGCGAGCTGGCCGGCCGAGCTGCCGCCGAACCAGAAGAAGATGCGCGCCAGCCCCCGTTCGCTGGACTCGTCGTACGGCGTCTGCTCGGTGGGGGCGGGCCGGCCCGCCATCCCGCCGCGGGTCGGAGCGGCGTGGGAGAAGAACACGAGCGCCGTGAGGTCGGCCGTGATGTCGACGAAACGGTGCTCGGCGCCAGCCGCGACGTAGAGCACGGCGCCGGGCGTCGCGTCGAGCCGGCGCGCACCGACCGCGAGCTGCGCGCGGCCCGCGACGACGTAGTAGACCTCGTCGTGCGCGTGTGGGGTCTGGTGGTCGGTCGCCCCCTCGGCGAGCCGGTAGACCCCGCAGGCGAGGCTGCGGCGCGACAGGAACGGGAGCCACGCGCGACCCGCGGCGTCGAGCTGCGTGGTCAGCTCGGGCAGCGAGAACGACTCGGCGGGGGGCAGCGCCGGGCGCTGGGCGGACAGCGCGGCGGCGACGCAGAGCGCGGCCAGGGCTCGGGGGATCGACATGGCTGATGGTCCGGTTGGAGCTGCCCCCAGTCGTACCCGAGCGGCGCTCGCTGCGGGCAGGGGAACAACCCCTGGGCCGGCCACCGTACGGGCTGCAGGTTGCGCTGCGGCCCGGAAGCGGTACGAGCCGAGGGCATGGACGAGAGGCGCAGTGCGTCGACGTGGTGGTTCGCCCGCGCAACGGCTGCCGTGGCGGTCTCGCTCGTCGCGCCGCTCGCGGCGCAGGATCGTCCGATCGAGGAGGTGTACGAGCGGTTCACCGCGATGGTGCCGATGCGCGACGGCGTGCGGCTCTACACCGAGTGCTACGTCCCGCGGGAGATCGACGAGCCGCTCGGGATCGTGTTCCTGCGCACGCCGTACGGCGTCGCCGCCGGGGGCGACCGGTTCACGCGCTACTTCGCGTCGACGTTCCGCGAGCTCGCGAAGGACCGCTACGCGTTCGCCGTGCAGGACGCGCGCGGCCGGCACGGCTCCGAGGGGATCTTCGTCTGGAACCGCCCACTGCGCGACCGGCGCGATCCCGACGCGATCGACGAGAGCAGCGATGCGTGGGACTCGATCGACTGGCTGACGGCCAACGTGCCCGGGTGCAACGGTCGCGTCGGCATGCTCGGCGTGTCGTACCCCGGCTGGCTCGTGACGATGGCGCTGGTCGATCCGCATCCGGCGCTGCGCTGCGCCAGCCCGCAGGCGTCGCCGAGCGATTACTTCGTCAACGACGACTTCTTCCACAATGGTGCCTTCCGGCTGAGCCCGAGTGCCGAGCTCCCCTATCTGTTCGACTTCGATCCGAAGGCCAATGCCCGCTTCCCGTACGACCAGGTCGACTGCTACGAGTTCTTCCTCGACCTCGGCCCGCTGTCGAACCTCGATGCGCGCTACCTGCACGGTGCGTCGCCGACCTGGAGTGCATTCCTCGAGCACTCGACCTACGACGAGTTCTGGCGAACCGGCAACACGCTGCAGCACCTCACGAAGGTCACCGTGCCCACGCTGAACGTGTTCGGCTGGTGGGACGCCGAGAACCTCGGTGGTGCACACGACATCTACACCACACTCGAGCCGTACGACGTCCACGGGCTGAACCGGATCGTCGTCGGGCCGTGGGCGCACGGTCAGTGGGCGGATGCCGGGGCGGTCGCGCTCGGCGACTACGAGTTCGGCTCCGACACCTCGGCCTACTACCAGCGCGAGATCGAGGCGCCCTGGTTCGCGCACCACCTGATGGGGCGTCCGGATCCCGGTCTGCCGGAGGCGCTGATGTTCCAGACCGGCACCGACGACTGGAAGCGCTACGACGCGTGGCCGCCCACCGGGCTGACGACGGCCGTCGAGCTGTTCCTGCGCGCGGACGGCTCGCTGTCGTTCGAGCCGCTCCCCGACGGCGCCGCCGGCGGCTCGGTGTCGTGGCTGTCGGACCCGAACCGGCCGGTGCCCTACACGAAACGGCCGATCATGGGCTTCTGGTCGGGGCTCCGCGGCAGCCGCGAGCCGCGCTTCGGCCGCGCCGGGAAGCTGTGGAAGGTCGAGGACCAACGCTTCGTGGCGGATCGTCCGGACGTCATGGTCTTCCAGACTCCGCCGCTCGACCGCGACGTCGAGGTCACCGGCCGCATCGTCGTCGACCTGTTCGCGTCGACGACGGGCACGGACGCCGACTGGATCGTCAAGCTGATCGACGTGTATCCGGAGCGGTACGAGCCGAAGCCGGAGCTCGGCGGCTTCCAGCTGATGATCGCCGACGACGTCGTCCGCGCGAAGTTCCGCGCCGGACTGGCCGATCCGCGGCCCGTCGAGCCCGGTGCCATCGAGGACTACGCGATCGACCTGCGCACTCGGAACCACCTGTTCCGGCGTGGTCACCGGATCATGCTGCAGGTGCAGAGCACGTGGTTTCCCCTGATCGACCGCAACCCGCAGACCTTCGTCGACATCCCGCGCGCGACCGCGGCGGACTACCGGCGCGCGGAGCACACGGTGCATTGCTCGCCTCAGCATCCGTCCCGGATTCGTCTCGACGTCGTACGGTGACGAGCGGCGCGGCTCGCGGGCGCAGTAGAATCCGTCGCACCGATTCCTCCTCCCTCTCCCGACATGCTCAGGACTTCTCTCGCCACGGTGCTCCTGCTCGCACCGCTTGCCTCCGCGCAGGGCTTCAGCTTCATCACGCCGGTCGGCTCCGAGTTCTTCGAGGGCAACAGCAGCTCGAACATCATGCTCGGCAACCTCGGCACCAGCACGCGCGTGCAGCAGATCGACAGCAACCTCGTCGGTCGGGGTCTGCCGCTGGTCTCCTACCTCGGCTGGCGGCGTGATGGCGCCGGCGGCGGGCAGCAGAAGACCACGACGCTGACGATCGTGATGTCGCACGCCGACATCAACGCGATCACGAGCACGTTCGCGACGAACTACAAGGACCCGCCGCAGACGGTGTTCGCGATGCGCCCGGTGAACCTGCCGGACTGGAGCGCTGCGATGCCGGCCGCGCCGTTCGACACCCGCATCACGCTCGACTTCCCGTTCGTCTACAACAACGTCGATGCGATCCTCTGGGACGTGAAGAAGGACAACGATCCCGGCATCGCGTATCCCCAGGACTGGGTCGCGACGATGCCGACCAACGCCTATGGCGACCTGCCGGTGCCGCTGAGCGCAGGCTGCACGACGCCCAATGGTGCGATGGTCCATCGTACGTGCCTGCGCGTGACCGGAGCGAACCTCGAGTTCGGCTTCCGGGTCGAAGGTGCGCCGTCGTCGACCGCCGTCAGCCTGCTGCTCGGTTTCTCGGATCCGAACGTCGCCGTGCCCGGGCTGTGCGCCAACGTGCGCACTCTCGTCGAGGTGACGGCGCCGTTGGGCGCCGCGAACGCCGGCGGTGCGATCGGGCTCGGCTTCCCGTTCTCGATCCCGTGGAACGCGGCGTACGCCAACGCGCCGCTGTTCACGCAGGCGATCGCGCTCGACCCCTCGCAGCCCGGCCTGAGCGTCGCGCTGTCGGGCGGTCTGCTCACGCCAGCGCCGGCGTCCGCGACCGCCACGCCGATCCGGGTTCTGCGGATCTACAACACGTCCAGCTCGTCCGCGACGACCGGGACCGGCCCGACGGCCAGCGCGTGCCCGACGATCTACGGGCTGTGACGCGGCAGACCGCTCAACGCAGCTCCGGCACGCGCGCGCACAGATCGTCGAAGATCCGCGCGGCGAGCACCTCGTAGCCGTGGTCGTTGCAATGCGCGCCGGGCACGAACAGCTCGGCGTAGCCCTGCGACTGCAGCAACGTCGCGAAGTGGGTTCCGACCGGCACGTAGCCGACGCCGAGGTCGTTCGCGATGCGGCTCATCACGTCGTCGACGATCGGGATCCGCAGCGGGTAGTCGACGAGCACCGGCTCGGCGCCGGCCGCGCGGCACCGCTCGACGGTGAGCCGCAGGTTGTGGTCGAGCACACCGGCGAAGCCCGCGAAGGGGTCGAGGTACTGCGCGTAGAGCTGCCGCAGCCGTTCGCGCTCGGCGGTGTCCGCGCCGGCGACCGCGGCGACGGCCGCTTCGTACTCCGCGCGCTCGACTGGCGGCTTCATCGTCTGCAGGAACAGCACGACCGGTCCGCCCTTGCCGTCGATGCAGGAGGCCTCGAGCTGCCGGCGCAGTGCCACGTCGCGCGGCGTTCGCGGCAGCAGCGACAGACCGCGCAGCAGGCCCGAGCGCCAGTAGTCGTCGGTCGATCCGGCGAGCAGCTGCTCCATGAGGGTGCCGAACTCGTCCCAATGGCGCTGCTCCAGGGGTAGCGCGGCGAGGCGGCGCCAGGCGGCCAGGTCGCTCGGCTCTTCGCGGATGCGCTCCACCACCGCCGCGAAGCGCGCGTCGAGCTCGGCGGCGTCGCGCGGCGGCGCCTCGTCGACGAAGTAGTGTTCGTTCCCGGTCCGGTTCTGCGCGGGTGCCGGACCCGGCAGCAACACGTGGTCGCCGAAGCTCGGGCCGCGCAAGTGCAGCCCGGCGTCGACGCGCTCCCAGCCGAGCCGGTGCTCGCTGCCATCGGGGAGCGTCACCACGAGCTCGTCGCCGTCGGGGCGCCACGTCATGTCGTGGCCGCCGAGCACGAAGCGCCCGCCGTCCTCGATGACGACCTCGATGCCGGTCTCGGGCACGTGCCAGGTGCCGAGGTACTGCGTCTGCTCGCGCACGGTCGCAGGACCGCCGCCGCGCAGCCATGCCCACACGAGTGCCGCGAATCGCAGCGTGCGCAGGCGCAGCGGGAAGCCACCGTCGGCCCGCGCCGCGTCCAGCTCAGCGGCGGCGACGGGAGCGGGGGAGCTCCACTCGTCGTTCGTGCCGACCAGCACGTAGACGAGGCGCGGCCGCAGGCTGGCGAGCTGCGCGGGCAGCTTCAGCAACACCTGCCGCGAGTTCTGTCCCGGGTAGGCGCCGTTGACGACCCGCCAGGCGCCCGGCGCCCTGGCGTCGAGCAGTCGCTGCAGCCGCGCGGGGTAGGAGCCGTCCGGCGACGCGGCGCCGACCCCGTAGGTATTCGAATCGCCGACGCACAGCACGACCTGCCGGCCGTCGGCCGCCCCGCCGCTGCGGTCGCCGCCGAGCCACAGCGCGAACGCGATGCCCTGCAGCAGCAGCTCGAACGTGACGAGCGCGAGCAGCAGGCCGAGCGCGATACCCAGGGAGCCGAGCCGGCGGCGGGCGCGGGGGGCGCGGTCAGTCGGGCGCGAGGTCATCGAGCAGGGGGGGGGCGTGTCGGCGGCCGGATCGTAGCCCGGGCCGCGCGCCGCCGACAGCGCGCGGCAGGGCGGTGCGCGGTCGGGCACACGGCGGAGCGACGCGCTGCTCCGCTGCCAGTGCCGAGAACTGCCGATGCCGGCGCGCCGGGCACGCGTATGGTGACTCCGAGTCGCGGCGTGCCGCTCCGGCGGTAGCGCGCCGGTGCTCCCGATCGACGATCCCGATGGACGATTCCGCCCGCCTGATGGAGGTGTTCTTCGACGTGCAGCGCGGGCTGCCGCGGCAGGGGCCCGGTGCGGACGCGTCGACGCGCCGCGCGCTCGCACTCTGCGCGGGGCTGCCGGCCGCGCCGCGCGTGCTCGACGTCGGCTGCGGGCCGGGCATGCAGACGCTGGCGCTGCTGCGTGCGCTGCCGGCGGCACGGCTCACCGCGGTCGACCTCTACCGCGAGTATCTCGACGAGCTCGCTGCGCGCGCGGCGGCGGCCGGCGTGGCGGATCGCGTCGCGATCGTGCGCGCCGACATGCGCGAGTTGCCGTTCCCGGACGCGAGCTTCGACCTCGTGTGGTCGGAGGGCGCAGCTTGGGTGATGGGCTTCGACGCGGCGCTATGGAGCTGGCGACGGTTGCTGGCGCCCGCTGGCTGTCTCGCGGTCAGCGAGCTGGTCTGGCTGCGCGACGACCCGCCCGAGGAGGTCGCCACGTTCTTCGCCAGCGAGTATCCCGCGATGGCCGCAGCGCAGCAGGTCGCCGACCGGTTCCCGGCTGCGGGGTACGAGCTGCTCGGTCGGTTCACGCTGCCGGACTCGGCGTGGTGGGACGATTACTACCGGCCGCTCGCGGCGAAGCTGCCGGCGCTGCGCGCGCGCTACGCCGGCGACCCGACCGGCGCCCCGGTCGTCGAGCTGACGGCGACGGAGATCGATCTGCGGCGCCGCTACCCGGACTGCTACGGCTACGAGTTCTTCGTCGCGCGCGCCCGCTGAGCGGCCCGCTGCGCCGAGCGCTTCTGCCTGCCCCGCGCGACCCCCGATTCTCCGGCGGGTCCGCTCGTCGACGATCCGGACCCGGCCAAGCGCGAAGCCGAGGGCGAGTCGGGGCATGGGGCGACGTGTCCGAGGATCCTCCCGAGCGCGCGCGGATCAACCATGATGCCGAGAGCGGGTCGCTGCATCCTCGTTCCGGCAGCCTCGGCAGGAGGCCGCATTTCCATTGTTGCGTCCAGGTGGGCAGCTGCCGGTGGGTGTGGCAGCGCGGCAACAGCAGCGCGTGCACCCCGAAGCAGCGTATTCTCGGGTCCGCCCATGGGGCGCGGCGTCGCGACCGTCGCTCGGTGTCGCGGTGCTCGGTGGTCCAGTGCCTCCGCTGCTGTTCGAACCCGTACGCGACCTTCCCATCGCGCGTCCACGCGAGCCCCGACGCCGTCGCGGGTCGGCAGCCAGGACGTGCCGGACGACGCGCGTTGTTCGCTCGCGTCGACATCGCCCCCGCGGACTGCGACTCGCTCTCCTCTCGGCCCCTCGATCCGTCCTTCACGCCGACCGACACCTTCGCGCTGCCAGCTCGATACGGCCTCGGGTGGTGTTCGCGATGTTGTCCCCGACGGGAATTGCGAACGCGGCAAGCCGCATCTGATTGCGGCCTTCTGCCTGGATCGGGCGGCGAATCGAAGCCTGAAATGCTGACCTGGTCGCGCTGTGTGGCGAGCCCGGTCGCTACCCTCCCACCCGCCCATGGTACGACACCACTCCTTCCAGGCTCTCGCGGGCCTCGTCCTGACGGTCGTCATCCCGGCCCAAGCACCGACCGGCACCGATACGCTGCGCACCCCGCCCACGCACGTTCTCGAGGTTCAGCGGGTCCTTGCTGAATCCGGCGCCGGGCTGTACGGCCGCGGCCGCGACTACGTGGTCGAGTTCGACGCGCACGCGACCCGCTACCGACCGATCGCCGGGTCGGACGCGCCTCAGGAGACGCCGCTCTGGTTGGCGCTCCAGTCCGTGACGCGCGGCTCCGTCACCGGCTGGACGCGCGGTGCGGTGCCATCGCACAGCCACGCCGACCACCGCGTCACGTACTCACATTCCGCCGGATCGCTCGGCCGGATCGAGGAGCGCTACGAAGTGCGCGCTGACGGACTCGCGCTCAGCGTCATGCTGCCGGAACCGGTGCGCGGGACCGGAGACCTGCGTGTTCGCATGCGTCTGGACACGACGCTGCGAGCCGCCATCGGTCGCCACCCCGCGGGACTCACCCTGCACGGCTGCCCGACCGGCGAGGTCACGGTCGGTGCGGTCACCGGTATCGACGCCGACGGCGCGCGCTGCGCGGGCTGGCTGGAGCACGACGGCGACAGCCTCGACCTGGTGCTCCCCGGTGATTGGGTCGCGGCAGCCGCATGGCCGATCCTCGTCGATCCGCTGATCAGCTTCGAGCGCAACATCAGCACCTCGGGGAGCGACTACGCACCCGACGTGACCGCCGTCCCCGCGCGAGGTGAGTACCTCGTGGTGTTCGAGACCCGCACCTCCGCCATCACCGGTGACATCTGGGCGGTGAGCGTCGACGCGAACACCGGCCAGACGGCCGGCTCGTTCCGCGTTTCGATTCCCGGGCCCTGGTCCCAGTCCCCGGTCGTGACCCACGCCGGTGACGGCAGCGGCGGACGCATCTACATCGCCTGGCACGAGTTCGCCAACCTGACGACCGGCAGCGAGCAGCTGGTCGTGCTCGACGCGGCGAGCTACAGCGAAGTGGCGCGCACGCAGGTCGGTGCGACCCGCCCCAACCAGAGCGCCCTCCCGTCGCTAGACATCGGCTCCGTCCCATCCAACCCGACCGCCGGCTACACCGGCCCGGGCGCTCTGCTGGTGGTCGCTCTGCCGGGGACCGGCATCGATCTGTTCCGCTTCGACGACATCCAGCTGGGCGCCTCGGCCAACCAGCCGACCGCAGCTCAGGTCGAGAGTCTGACCGTCACCAAGACCGGCGGCGGCGCGGGCCGATTCATGCTGGCCTGGGCGCAGCCACAGTCAGGCGTGCGGTTCACCTATTTCATGTCCTGCGAGCGCGACCTGACCCGGGGTCTCCCGACCGCAGTCAACGGCAGTCCCTTCACGGACCACATCGAGCCGGCCATCGCCAGCGACGGCACGAACGCCACGATCGTTCTCACCGCGGCCGACGCCAACACCGGCGAGTTCAAACTGTACACCTGCTTCCCGCCCTACCCGTCCGGCAGCCAGCTCCGGTGCCGCTTCGTGCCCGCCGGTGGGCCCGGCGACGACATCCGCCGTCCCACCGTGACCTGCTTCGGCAACGACTTCTACGGCATGGCCTGGGCTGATCGCACCAGCTTCGGCAGCGACTACCAGCTGGCGGGAATCAACGTTCGCCACCTCGAGCCCACGGCCTGCGGACGCCGATTCGACGTGATCACCGGCACCGCCCACACCGTGGGCCTGGTGCGCAGCGGCAGCATGTTCGAGGCCGGCGGCCTGGGCGACCAGGCCATGGTCTGCTTCGAGGATCACAACCTCGCCAATGGCTCCCACGACATCTACGTGCAGCGCATCGAGGCGCTCGGCAGCGGTGGTCAGGTCACCAACCTCGGCGGCAGCTGCGAACAGGGCGGCGCGATCGCCACCGCCGGCGGAACGGCGTCGCTCGGCAACCCGAACTTCGCTCTCGCCCTGTCGGGCGCCGGACGCTACGGAGACACCTCGGCCACCTTGATGGTCGGCTTCGGCAGCCAGCCGATCCTGTTTCATTGCGGCCTGGGCTGCACCGCGCTGCTCGGCGAGGTGTTCCTGGGTCTGGGCATGACCAGCGGTGGTGGCATCAGCGCCCCGTTGCCGATCCCCTGCGACCCGGCGTTCTACGGTGGCACGGTGAACGCGCAGTTCTGGACATATCTGCCGATCGGACTGTCCTGCGGCCTCGTGCCGTTCGCGTTCTCCGACATCTTGCAGTTCACGCTCGGCGACTGACGCCGGGCCAGCGACGAAGCCGAACGGTGCCGGATCCTCCGCACGGCGCCTGCGCGACGGGTCGCCCGCGACGACTGACCTGAACCGCGTGTCGCGGCGTCGCGCAGCTCGGTGGTCCAGCGCATCCGCTACCGTTCGGACCCGTACCCAACCTTCGATCGTGCGTCCAAGCGAGCCGCTCCAGCTCGTCGGTGCGTCCTGCGGGGAGCGTCGTGGCCGCGTGCGAGGAGCATGCCCGGCAGCTGGCCTGCTGCTCGCCGACCTCGACGCCGTCGCGGATCATCAGCGGAGCCCGCAGCATCGGCTGCCGGTCGCGGACAAGATCAGCGCAGCAACACGTCGCCGGTCGCGTTCGTCAGCCGGACCGCACCCGCGGGCTCGTTGAGCGCCGCCTGGAAATGCACCGTCCCTCCCGCCAGCGCGGCGACGTTCGGAACACCCAGCGGCAGCGTCGCGGCACCGCTCGGCGGGAGCACGATCGTCAGCACACCGAACGCCGTGGCCTCGTCGAGGAACCAGGTTCCGAACGGCGGCAGGAGCCGCGGCTTCGTCCGCATGCCTGGCGCGGCGAACACCGTTGCGAGATTCGGCGCTCCCGTCTGCGGCGGTCCCCAGACCTGGACCGGGAACGAGAACCCCAGCCGAGCTGCGAGCGGCGTGCGCACCTGGCGCAGCAGGTTGGCGTGCAGCCCGGTGGCTCCGACGAGATCGACGTCGCCATCGCGATCGAGGTCGGCGACGTCGAGCAGGCGCACTTCGTCCAGCTCGACGTCGCCCGGAGTCGGCGTCAGGTTGCCGCGCCCGTCGTTGACGAAGAAGCGGATCCACGATCCCTGGAACTGCGGCGTGCTCCCGTCCACCACGACGTCCACATCCCCGTCGCCGTCCAGGTCGGGCGTGCGGATCTGGCGCGCCGTGGACCGCGTCACCTGCCGGAACGACGCTGCCTGGGAGAAGCCGCCCGTGCCGTCGTTCGTGTGAACCGCGAGGACGAGCTCCGCGCCCGGCGGGCCACCATCCGCGGAGACCAGGTCCGTGTCGCCGTCGCCGTCGAGGTCGGCGAGAGCCACGATGGCCCTCGCGCCGCCGACCAGCGCCTGGCCGCCGAAGCTACCGGTACCGTCGTTCCGCAGGACCCAGGCCTCGGGAGCGCCCCGGCCGATGTCGCTGAAGACGACGTCGTCGTCGCCATCGCCGTCGACGTCCGCAACCGCGAGCGTGTCAGGCAGCCCGAACGTGCCTTGGACCGCGCCGGTCTCGAGGGTCGGGTTCCCGGTCCCGTCGTTGCGCAGCAGCCACGGCGGATGCGCGCCGGGTGAGTCGCCGAGGTACAGCAGATCGAGGTCACCGTCCGAGTCGACGTCCGTGGGGACCAGCTGACCGCCCACCCGCCAATGGACCGACAGCGGCATGATGCGCGCGCCCGCGAGGCGGAACCTCAGCTCGCCGACGTTCTCCCAGAGCGACGTCCCGGCATCGTGCGGCAATAGCAGATCGAGGTCGCCATCGGCGTCGGCGTCCCAGGGGACGACGGCGTTCCAGCGCTCGGGAAGCGTCGGGATCGCCGCCGTGGCGATCGGCACGAACCGGCCCTGGCCATCATTCGCCAGGATCCGGCCGGGTCCGGCGACGAGGTCGACATCGCCGTCGCCGTCGAGGTCGGCCGTGCGGCCGAAGCCGACCGCACCACCGTCGGCGATCGCCCCGTACTCGGGTCGGACGCGCCCGGAGCCGTCGTTCCAGGCGAGGCTGTCGCCGCCGGTCAGGAGGTCGGGATCCCCGTCGCCGTCGACGTCGAACGATGCATCGATCGAGTCCGGGTAGGCCCCCTGCGCGCGCGGATCGTAGGCGAAGCGCCCCCCGCCCTGGTTGATCAGCAAGGGAACGCCCGGCTGTGCGAGGTCGACGTCGCCGTCGCGATCGAAGTCGGACGCGTGCAACTCGTACGCAGTCGGCTGCTGCATCGTCGCGGGCAGGCGAAGGGACGTCTCGTCGCCGAACCGACCGCCGCCGTCGTTGATCAGCAGCCGCAGCCGACCGGCGTGATACAGCAGGTCGACGTCGCCATCGGCATCGACGTCCGTCGTCCAGAGGAGGAGTGTCGGCGGCAGGCCGACCGGGAGTGAAGTGGCGCTCCGGTCGACGAAGTGGCCGGTGCCGTCGTTCGCCCACAGGGCCAGCCCCGGGCCGGCCGGCAGCAGGGTGGCGACCGCGAGATCCTGATCACCGTCACCGTCGATGTCGCAGGGCCGGGCGAGAAACAGCAGGACGTGGGGAGGGAGAGCTCCGAGGATCTCGACGAACGGCAGCGCGCCGTCGTTGCGAAGCACCCGGCGCGCGATCGCACCGTACTGGAGCAGGTCGCCGTCACCGTCATTGTCGACGTCCAGGGCGACCGTGACCGCGACATCTCCGGCGATCGTTCCGCGCAGCGCGAAGCGGCCCTGGCCGTCGTTCACGTGTAGCGCGAGTCGCGCGTTGAACGGGTCCGCTTCGACGACGTCCGGATCACCGTCCCCGTCCAGATCGAAGAGGGACGCGACGGTCCCGACCAGCGCGATCCTGCTGCCCGGCAGCCAGGCGCGGAACGTCCCCGCGCCGAGATTCTCGAGCAGCCGACCATCCGACCACAGCACGTCGACGTCCCCGTCGCCGTCCACGTCGTCCGCGGCCGGCGTCGTCCAACGCGCATCGAACGGCGTGCTCGGGACGTTCTCCTTGCGCAACGGGGCGAAGTCCTGGCCGACACCGGACGTCGCGAACAGGACGAGGATCGTCGCGGTGACGAACAGCGGGCCGCGTCGGGACATCGGAAGCTCCTCGGTCGGGACGGCACGGAGCGGGGGTGGGATCGGGGCTCACGCGACGCCCACCGGCGTCCGACACTGCATCCTACGCAGTCGCGTCGGCGCCGGGCGCTCGATCGTGGGCCGGCGAGGCTCCGTATCGACCGGACCTGACAGCAGGCTCCGCCGTGATGCGCGAACCGGAGGACCGCACCCGCAGGCGTCGGCGACCATGGCACGCACGAGAAGGACGGCCCGGTGACCTCGGAGACCCGCGAGATCCCGCGCGACGAATCCCGGCGCCACGGAGACCCGGTGAGCGCACTCCGACGCAGGGCGTGCCCTCGGACGCGCGCGCTTTCGGCTCGGAACGAGCGTCCGCACCGAGTGGGGCCGTTTGCGCGGGCGGACCACCGCGACGTCGACCAGTGCGAGGGGGTCGGAGGGCCGCCTGCGAGCGACGACAGGGGCGAATGGGGCCTCTGAGCTTCCGCCGATCCCTGGTGCTGCAATGAAACGTCGAAGGAACGAACGCGACGAGCTGCAATATCAGGGTGATTCGGATCGAGTGCCCGCACGCTTCGCTCGCCCGCGACAGCCGCCGGACCCAGGCGCTGGCCGATGCGTCAGCGCTGAATGGTCACCTGGGTGATCGGTGACAAGTACAGGTCAGCACCCCCGAGATCGACGAGTCCTTGGTACCACAGCTGAATGCCCATCGCGCCTGGGAACAGCCCGAGGGGAGTCGTCGCGAACTGGCCGTCAGCGTCCAGAACTCCGGCTTGCCCCCAGAACAAGGAACCCAGGTCGAGTTCGAACAGCCCCACGATGCCGGGAATGGCACTCGGGTTCGGCGATCTGAAGCGCGCGCCCACGACCGCCCCCAGGCGGCCGGCGCTGGAAGCGTCGTACCGGACTTGAACGTGCAATTGCGCGGCCTCCCGCGGCATCACGCCACCGACTGGATAGGTGCCTGGCAGGACCCGATCCGCTCGGTGAATGCCGGACGATCGCGAGAAATAGAACTGGAAGCCGTCCGCCGTCCACTGACCATTGCCCTCGTTGTCCGAGGAATTGAGCTCCGACAAGGGTCTGGGTGTTGCGAAGAGCGCGCCGCGGTCCGGGCGAGTGGTGATCCAGAGATCCGAGCGACCACCACCGCCGCCACCCTGGGTCGAGGAGAAGATCAACGTCAGACCGTCACCAGAGAGGCTCGGCGAGTGTTCCGAACTCGTTGTGTTGATCTCGCTCAACGGCATCGGGGGCGCCCATGGCGAGGTCGGCGTCGATCGCGTGGATCGGAGGAGATCATATCCTGTCCTCGACCAGTTGCGGCCCGTGGTGAAGATGATCTCGAGACCGTCGCCACTCATTGTGGGGTCGGCCTCTTCCACGAACTGGCCCGGATCGTTGAGCACCGTGATGCGCGTGGGAGCGCTCCAGCCCGTCGGCGTGCGTGTCGAGGAGTACAGATCGGTGATGAAGGCGGAGTCCCCGATCGCGTAGACGATCTCCTGTCCGTCATCGCGGACGTCGACGTAGAGCTCGTTCATGGTCGTGCTGAGCACGGGTTCGACGGCTGGAATGCTCCAGGGCGCTGTCAGGTTCGGCCGGGTGGCGCTGTACAGGTCGTAGCCGCCGACGCCGCCCGGTCGATTCGACACGAAGTAGATCGTCAGCATGTCGCCGGTCAATGTCGGCGAACTGGCCCCGTAGGACCCGTTCAGCACCGTTTCGGGAACGGGAGCACGGAAGGTCTGTCCGGACGAGGCCGAGCTGACGAGAAGGACGCAGCAGAGGACGCTGATCGCGCGCATGATTGGACTCCTGCCTGTTCGAGATGGCGGGAACTGGAGGTTCGTGGCATGGAAGAGGCAACTTCGTGAACACGCAGCTCGGGAAGTCGCCGCCCACCGCTGTCGTGCTCGCCCTGACGGCGCATGGCGCTGCCTGCCGCGACAAGCAGCCTGGACCGGTCGTGCCCGCGACTCCCGACCGCACCGGACCTGAGGTCCGTCTCGGGTGGAATCCGCTCGGCGCGCCAGTGTCGGGCCACGAGTCGTGGCCCTCCGATCGGCAATCGGTTTGCAGCATCGGGGGTTCGAGACCAGGTGGTCGTGAGTGCTCCGCGTGCGGTGGGAATTCGGTGCTTGCCAGGACATGCGGTGATCGTGCAGGTCCGCCGCGGCTCGCGTGTCTCCTGGTGGGGATGCCGGATCCGCGCAACTGTGACCCCGACCTGCTCGGCCAGAGCTGATTCTGTTCATTGACGACGGCTCGAGCCGCGTCACCGAGCTACCGGGACCTGGCTGATGGTTCGGGGCAGCGTGGCCGTGAGAGGGCGGCCGGAGCGGGAAGAGCGTCACGGCCGGACTGGCCTGTCGACGAGTTCGCGCGAGGCTCGTCGCCCATTTCGATCGGGGGCACGACCTGCCCGGGCGCGGGATCGACTGGCGCGCCGCGCGGGCCGCCGCGCCGAGCGCTTCCGCCGGTCCCGCAGTTCGCGCGCCCGAGGTACGTCCGCCCGCGTGCGCCCGCCCGCGCGTCCGAACCGACCCGGCGCGCGGCCACGTGCAGGGACGTCCCGCTGGCCGGGTCGCGGTCGACGCCGCGTCGGGCGGGAGCCACTCGGGGACCGGCACGGGTTCCGTCGGCACCCCGTCGGACCGGAGCGCTGCGCGGAGCGGCGCGGGCCCCGCCGCGTCGCTGCTGGACGCGTGCGCGTGCAATCCCTCGCCGCGACCCCGACCGTCGGGACGGTGCCGGCGCCGGAGGGGCGAGCGCTGGCGAACGTGCGGCGGCCGCGTTCGCGCGCCTTGCCGCTCGCCGGCAGCTCGACGACGATCGAGGTCCCGGAATCGGGGAGGTGCTCCGCCATGCACGTACGCTCCATCCGCTCGACCCTCGCCCTCACCTTCGTGCTGCCGGGCGCCGTCTCCATTGTGGCGACCCAGGACCGGCCTGCGAGCAGCGCCGCCCGCAGCTTCGAGCTCGAGCGGCTCGACGGCGCCGTCTACCACCTGCTGGATGCCCGGGCCGACGAGCTGCCGCGCCGTGGCGCTGCGCTGCTGGTCGTCCTGCCGGGCGGCGACGGCGGCTGGCAGGACCCGCGCAGCTTCCTGCCCTTCGTCGAGGAAGGCATCCACGCGCAGGCCGTCCCGGCGGACACCGTCACCGTGCTCGGCGTCGCGCGGCGCTGGCACCCGGACCAGGAGATCGTCTGGCCGCTCTCGAAGGACCAGGCGGAGGGTGCGACCTGGACGGCGCTCGACTACCTCGACGCGGTGATCGCCGACGTCGGCAGGCGCACGCGTATGGACCGCCGCCGCGTGCGCGTGCTGGCCTGGTCGTCCAGCGGACCGCTGGCGTACGCCGCACTGCTGCGCAGCCGTAGCCCTGTCACGGGTGCCTACATCGCCATGTCGGTCTACCGCGAGGACGAGGCGGCCCGCCGCTTCGCCCGCGGGCGTCGAGTGGTGCTCGACCAGTCACCCGAGGACCGCGTCACGCCATTCCGCTTCGCGCGTCAGGCCTGCGAGGAGCTCAGCGACGCCGGCGCCGAGGTGTGGCTGCGCGCCTACCGCGGCGGCCATGGCTGGCACGACTCCCCGCTGTCCCGCATCGCGGCCGGCCTGCGGTGGCTGGACGGCGACGAAGCCGCACCCGCGCCGCAGCTCGAGCTCGATGCCGCCCAGCCCGTCGAGGGCAGCAATCTGCTCCGCAATGGCAGCTTCGAGGACGGCACCGACGGGTGGGTCGTCTCGAACAACTCGGGGCGCCTGACGGCGGTGATCGATGACGACAACGCCGTCGACGGCTCGCGCTCCCTCGCGCTGCGCAAGACGGGTGGCATGCCGCTGGACCTGTTGCGCCAGGACGTCGACCTGCGCGGCGCCGAGCGCGTGCGGGTCTCCTGCTGGACCTCGAGCCAGGCGGCCGGCAACGCGTTCGTGAAGTTCTTCGCCTACGACGAGAACGACCGGCCGGTGCACGAGGACGTCGACGTCGTGCAGCTCCGCGGGGACCGCGCCGGGACGGTCGACGCGAAGTCCTGGGAGCTCCAGGGCAAGGCGGTGCGCGGCACGCTGATGATCGTCATGGTGATGGGCGGCGAGGTCCACGTGGACGACGTGCGGGTGGTCGTGGAGCGCCGGTAGCCCGGCCGGTCGAGCGCTGCCGCCGAGACCGGGATTCCCGGTCCGCCGTCGAAGCCCCACCCGTTTCCGCACCTGCGATCCACGGCTCGTGTGGAGCGACCACGCGACCGCCGGTTCCAGCAGGTCTTCGCCGATCCTCAGCACGCGACACCGCTGCTGCGGAGCAACCTGGCGACCCCCGATCGCCGCCGCAATCGACTGGCCGACGCTGACCCGCTGCGCGCCCGAGCAGCGCGGCCGCAAGGGCACGAAGACCATCTGCGACTGCCTGCTCCCCGCCCGCCTCGCGAAGGGCGGCGACCTGCTGCTCTACATCGTGCTCGAGCAGAAGTCGGAGAGCCGGCGTTTCGATGCGCTTTGGACACTCGAGCAGGTGACCGCGGTCCCCCGCACGCACCGGCGCAGACATCCCAGCGCAGACATCCCAGCGCAGTCACCACAGCGAAGCGTCCCTGCCACTCGTGCCGCCGATCTTCGTGCATGCCGACCACCGCCCGTTCGGCTCGCCGCTGCGGCTGCGCGACTTGTTCGACCTCGCGCACATTTCGACGGCGCTGCACCGTTTCCGGTCGTCGCCCGAGTTCCTGCTCGACGACCTGCACACGGGCCCGCATGAACACACCGATGCCGCACGACACGCGGTCAGCGTGGCTCACGTGCCGCGGTCGCCCGATCGGCCGCTCGCGGAGCACGTCGCCGAGCTGCGCCACATGGACTTCGTCGCGGCGCCGCGACAGGTCGGCGGGACCACCGCATGTCGATTGCTCGACGACGCGGACGGCTCGGATCACGACGCGGTCGCCGCCTGATCGAGGAGAACCGTGTCCTCGATGATCGAACCGGCGGACGGCGACTCCGGCTGACGCATGATCCGCGTCGCCGCGGCGGTTGGTATCCTCACCGCGCACCTCCCGCCTCATCCGTGAGGGTCCCAGGCTTGTCCAGCGGCGAACACGCTCCCGAGCGCGATGGCCACGCGCTGATCGACCGCGCGAAGGACGTGTTCTTCGAGCTGATCGAGGCCGACGCGGGCATTCGTGAGCGGCGGCTCGACGAGCTGTGCGGCGCCGACGACGCACTCCGGCATGCCGTGCTCGGCCTCCTGGAGGCCCACGAGGGAGCTGGGGAGTTCCTGCGCGAGCCGCCGCGCGCCGCCGCGAGTGGCCCTGCGGCGCTGCCGCTGCCGACGGGCTCCCGGATCGGCCCCTATCTGCTCGAGCGCGTTCTCGGCGAGGGCGGCTTCGGCGTCGTCTACCTCGCGCAGCAGCAGGAGCCGATCCGCCGCGCGGTCGCGCTCAAGGTGCTCAAGCTCGGCATGGACACGGCGCGGATCGCCGCGCGGTTCGAGGTCGAGCGGCAGACGCTCGCGCTGATGGACCACCCCGGGATCGCAAAGGTGCTCGACGCGGGCACGACGCCGCGCGGTCGGCCGTTCTTCGTCATGGAATACGTCGACGGCGCTCCGATCACGGAGTTCTGCGACCGGGAGCGGCTCGGCGTCCGCGACCGGCTCGGTCTGTTCGAGCGGGTCTGTCTCGCCGTCGAGCATGCGCACCAGAAAGGCGTCATCCACCGTGACCTCAAGCCCTCGAACGTCCTCGTCAAGCTCGTCGACGGCGAGCCCGTGCCGAAGGTCATCGACTTCGGTATCGCGAAGGCGGCCGGCGGCCGCCTGGCCGAGCACACGCTGACCGGCGAGCGGCAGGTCGTCGGCACACCCGAATACATGGCGCCCGAGCAGACGGTCCCTGCGAAGCAGGGCGAGCAGGACGTCGACACCCGCGCCGACGTCTACAGCCTCGGCGTGATCCTCTACCGATTGCTTGCCGGCCAGTCGCCTTACACCGTGGACGCGTTCGGTGTGGCGAGCCCGGGAACGTGGCGGGACGCGATCTGCGAGGGCGAGCTGCCGCGACCGTCGTCGCGCGTGCGGCAATCGGGCGACGACGGGACCCATATCGCCGCGCACCGCGGGACGACGCCCGAGCGGCTCACGCGGATGCTGCGCGCCGAGCTCGACTGGATCGCGCTGCGCGCGATCGAGAAGGACCGGGCGCGGCGCTACCAGTCGGCGAGCGCGTTGGGCGCCGACATCCGGCGCTACCTGCTCGACCAGCCGGTCGACGCGGGGCCGCCGAGCGCGCGCTATCGCCTCGCGAAGTTCTGCCGACGGCACCGGGCCGCGGTCGCAGCGGCGGTGACCGTCTTCGTGCTCGCCGTGGTCGCGGCGGCCGTGAGCACGCACGCTGCCGTGGTGGCGGATCGCGAGCGGCAGGAGGCCGACCGGCTCCGCGCCGCCGCCGAGCGGCAGGCCTACGTCGCCAACGTCTTCGCCGCCGAAGCCGCCCTGCAGGAGCGCGACAGCGTCGGCGCGCGCCGCCGGCTCGAGGCGACGCCGCCCGCGCTGCGCGGCTGGGAGTGGCGCTACTTCGAGGCGCGGATCGAGGCCAGCGAGTCCGTGGTGCAGCGAGCGGGAACCGCGCCGAGCATGATGCGGCTGTCTCGCGACGGCCGGCGACTGGCGGTCGGGTGGCGCGACGGCGCGGTCGGCGTCTACGACACGGTCGATCGCGAGCTACGCGCGGAGGCGAACGGCTTCGGCCAGGGCGTCGCCGCGCTCGCGTGGGCGAACGACGGGGACGATCTCTACATCGCTCCCGACTCCGGCGGGCTCTTCCGCTGGCGTTGGCGTGACGACGAGGTCGTGCCGATCCACGGTCACGAGGCCACCGTCTCCGACGCGGTGGTCGTCCCCGGCGACGGCGAGCTCGTGACGGCCTCGCACGACGGTACGCTGCGGCTCTGGGATCCGGAGACGCTGGTGCCGCGGCTCGTCCTCGACCACGGCGCGCGCGTCGCCAGGGTCTACGTCTCGCCCGACGGCGAGACGCTCGTTTCTGTCGGTTGGGACCAGGCGCTCGCGGTCTGGGACCGGTCGACCGGGTCGCGGCGCGGCGTCACGCACGCGGCGCGGCCGTCGACTCCGATCGTCCCCGAGCGGCGCTGGCCGCCGGGAGAGATCATGGCGGTGGCGTTCGCACCGTCGTCGCACGAGTTCGTGACCGCGTGCCGGGACGGCCTGGCGGTGGTCTGGGACGCGGCAGCCGTGACGCGGCGCGGCGCGATCGACACCCACGACGATGTCGTCCGCGACGTCGCATGGTCGCCGGACGGCACGCGGATCGCGTTGGCCTGCCGCGACGGCGCCGCGACCCTGTGGGACGCGCGCTCGCTGGCGCTGATCGCGCTGCTCTCCCACGACGCCGACGTCCGCAGCGTCGCGTTCTCCGCCGATAGCGGGCTCCTGGCGACGACGGCCTGGGACCGGACCGTGCGCCTGTTCGACGCGGTGCGAGGCACGGGTGTCGACGTCCTGCTCGGGCACGGCGAAGGCGTCTACGACGCGGCCTTCGTGCCCGGCTCGCTGCGGCTCGTGTCGCTGTCCGAGGATGGCTCGGTGCGCTTCTGGACGCCGTCGGCGGCGGGCGTGGCGCTGTGTCGGGCGCACTCGTCCGGCGTCTACGCACTCGCGACCGGTCCCGGCGCTCGCGTCGTGACCGGCGGGATCGGCGGGCCGGTGTTCGTGTGGGACACCGACCGCGGGGTGGCGGTGGCCGGACCGCTCGTTCACGGTCCCGGGATCCAGGCCGTGGCGGTGTCGCCGGACGGCGCCGTCGTGGCGACGGCGTCGACCGACGATGGGCTGCGGCTGTGGAACGTGGCGACGGGGAGCGCGCTGCGCGATCTGGTCGGGCACACCGGCCGCACCGTCTCGCTCGCCTTCGACGCGACCGGCCGGCGGCTCGCCTCCGGCTCACGCGATGGCACGGCGCGGATCTGGGACGCCCCCAGCGGGGACACGGTGCGCGTGCTCGCCGGGCACGTCGGCGAGGTCGTCGAGGTCGCGTTCCTGCCGGGAGGGGATCGGCTGGCCTCGTGCGGACAGGACGGGACCGTGCGCGTCTGGGATGTCGCGACGGGCGTGCCGCGGCTCACGCGTGACCTCGGGTCGGGCTGGGTCTCGAGCCTCGCCGTCGCCCCGGACGGGAGCCGCATTGCCGTCGGCACCGGTTCGCGCGTCATCCTGACCCTCGACGCACGCACGCTCGACACGCTGGCGACGCTCGTGGGGCACTCCGAGTTCGTCTCGGGGCTCGCCTGGCTCCCCGACGGCTCGCGCATCGTGTCGGGCGCGGTCGACCGGCTCGTCAAGCTGTGGGACCCGGCGACCGGCGAGGAGCTTGCGACGCTGCGCGGTCATGTGCGCGAGGTGCAGGGCGTCGCCGTGTCCACGGACGGACTGCGGATCTTCTCCGGCAGCGAGGACTGCACGGTGCGGATGTGGGAGGTGCCGCGCTGAGCGGGCCGCGCGGCGCCGAGCGCTTCCGCCGGCCGCGCGCGTCTGCTCAACTCTCCGGATGGATCCGATCCTCGACGACCTGAACCCGGCGCAGCGCGAAGCCGTGCAGTACGGGGACGGGCCGCTGATGGTCCTCGCCGGGGCGGGCTCCGGGAAGACGCGGGTGATCACGCGCCGCGTCGCCTGGCTCCTGCGCCGCGGCGTGCCGGCGAGCCGCATCCTCGCGGTGACGTTCACGAACAAGGCCGCCGGCGAGATGGCGCGGCGCGTCGAGGAACTCGGCGGGGAGCGCGTGCTGGTGTCGACGTTCCACTCGGCCTGCGCGCGGTTCCTGCGCCGCGACGGCGAGCGGATCGGCTTCCCGAGCGACTTCTCGATCTACGACACGCAGGATCGCGATGCGTGCCTGAAGCTGCTGATGCAGGAGCACGGGCTCGACAAGCTGAACGTGAAGCCGGCGGCGGTCGGGCGGCGCGTCTCGCAGCTCAAGAACGTCGGCTCGACTGCGGACGACTTCGTCGTCGGACTCGGGCCGGTCGACCGGATCGTCGAGCGGCTGTTCGCGCCCTACCAGCAGATGCTGAAGAAGCTCGGCGCGATGGACTTCGACGACCTGATCGGCAACTTCCTGCTGCTGCTGAAGGAGTGGCCGGAGGTCGCCGAGAGCTACCAGCAGCGCTTCCCCTGGCTGCTCGTCGACGAGTTCCAGGACACCAACCGCGTGCAGTACGAGCTGCTGCAGCGGATGGCCGGCGACGATGACCCGAACCTCTGTGTCGTCGGTGATCCGGATCAGTCGATCTACCGGTTCCGCGGCGCCGAGGTCCGCAACATCCTCGACTTCCAGGACGACTTCCCCGGCACGCACGTCGTGCGCCTCGAGCAGAACTACCGCTCGACGAAGACGATCCTGCGCGCCGCGGAGGGCGTCATCGAGAACAACGAGCAGCGCCTCGACAAGCGGCTCGTGACCGACAACGACGAGGGGGTGCCGATCGTCGTGCACCGCGCGGCCGGTGCGGCGCAGGAGGCGCGCGAGGTCGCGCGCGTCATCGCCGCGCTGCGCGAGGCGGGGGCGTCGCTCGACGAGATCGCGGTGTTCTACCGGAGCCACTACCTGTCCCGCGGGCTCGAGGAGGCGTTGCGCGAGCACGCGACGCCGTACCGCGTCGTCGGTGGCGTGTCGTTCTTCGAACGGCGCGAGATCAAGGACCTGCTCGCCTACGTGCGCGTGCTGGTCAACCCGCTCGACGACGTCAGCATGGAGCGGATCGTCAACGTACCGCCGCGCGGCATTGGCCGGGCGACGCTCGACGGGCTGCGCGCCGAGGCCGGCGGCCGGGGCATGTCGCTCTACGAGGCGGTGCTCGAGCCCGAGGTGCGCGCGACCGTCGCGAGCCGCGCCCGCAAGGGGCTCGAGGCGCTCGCCGCGGCGTTCGACGCGGCGCGGCCGCTCGCGGAGCGCGGCGCGTGCGCACCGATGAAGGCGATCTGCGACCACGTCGGCTACCTGAGCCACATCGGGGAGACCGGCGACCCGGAGGACGAGGCGCGCCGCGAGAACGTGGCGGAGCTGTTCAACGACGCCGCGTTCTTCGATGCCGAGGTCGGCAGCGGGCTGCGCGGCTACCTCGAGCACGTCGCGCTGCTGACCAGCGCGGACCGCGCGGAGGGCGACGACGAGGGCGAGCGCATCTCGCTGATGACGGTGCACGCCGCGAAGGGGCTCGAGTTCGATCACGTGCTGGTCGCCGGCCTCGAGGAGGGTCTGTTCCCGAGCTCGCGCGCGCTCGAGGAACCCGGCGGCCTCGAGGAGGAGCGGCGCCTGATGTACGTCGCGCTGACGCGCGCCAGGAAGTCGCTGTGGCTCGGCTTCGCGGACCTCCGCATGGTCGCCGGACGACTGCAGCCGCAGGACCGTTCGTCGTTCCTCGCCGAGCTCCCACCCGATTGCCTCGCCGAGGCGCCGGGCCACCACGGCCACGGACATGGCGGCCGCGGGCCCTTCGGCCATCGCGACGACGACGTGCTCGGCTTCGCGGACGACGACGACGACGGCTTCGCGCATCCCGACTGCGAGTTCGGTGGCTCCCAGGAGCCGATCGCGCTCGGGCCCGGCGCGCGCGTCGCGCACCAGGTCTACGGCCTCGGCACGCTGCTGCGGTTGGCCGGCAACGGTCGCAATGCGAAGGCGACCGTGCGGTTCGACCGCTCCGGCGAGCGGACGCTGCTGCTCGAATACGCGGGGCTCCGGCTCGTGCCGGGCTGGGAGGTATCGTGAGCACGCCCCTGCCGAAGGAGCTGGCGGCCGAGCTCGCCGCGCTCGTCGAGCGCGTCCGGGCACTCGGTCCCGAAGCGCTCGCAGCGCTGCGGGAGCGCTTCGCCCGGCTCGTCGCGGAGTCGACCAACGCTGCCGACGGCGACGACGACGCGGTCTGGCACGGCATGATCGGTCGCTGCCCACCGATGCTCGCGCTGCGCGGCACGATCGAGAAGTTCGCGCGGGCGCCGATGCCGGTGCTGATCCGCGGTGAGAGCGGGACCGGCAAGGACGTCGTCGCGCGCATCCTGCACCGGATCGGGCCGCGCCGTGAGCGCCCGTTCGTCGCGGAGAACTGTGCGGCCATCCCGGAGACGCTGCTCGAGTCGGTGCTGTTCGGGCACGTGAAGGGTGCGTTCACCGGCGCGATCCGCGACCACGACGGCCACTTCGTCGCAGCGGACCAGGGGACGCTGTTCCTCGACGAGATCGGCGACATGCCGCTCGCGATGCAGGCGAAGCTGCTGCGCGCGCTGCAGAACGGCGAGATCCGGCCGGTCGGTAGCGAGCGGGTCCGCAAGGTCGACGTCCGCGTGATCGCAGCGACGAACCGCGACCTCGAGGCCAAGGTGCGCGACGGCTCGTTCCGGCAGGACCTGTTCTACCGGCTCAACGTGCTGCAGCTCGAGCTGCCGCCGCTGCGCACCCGCGGCGACGACGTCGTGCTGCTCGCGCGCCGGCTGCTGGCGAGCGCCGCGGCGCAGACCGGCCGCGACCTGCGGTTGACGGCCGCGACCGAGCGCGCGCTCGCGGCGTGTCCGTGGCCCGGCAACATCCGCCAGCTCCAGAACGAGATCCAGCGCCTCGTGGCGCTCGCCGACGGTCCCGACATCGGCGTCGAGGACCTGTCTCCGGAGCTCGTGGCGGCGATGCGCGCGGGCGACCGGGAAGCGTCCGGTTGACGGGCTCCGGCCGGTCGCTCGGGCGGCTCGGGAACGCTCGCGAGATGGCTCCGGGCCGCTGGTTGCACCCGCCCCTGGGCGGAGTACGCTCGTCTGTCTCGAAACCGGCCTGCCCGCCGACCCTCGTGCCAACGGAGCCGCCGTGCCCATCCGATCCGGGCCCCATCAGCCTGGGGCCCCTCGCAGGTCGTTCGACGTCGTGGGGCTCGCCGAGTCCGGGCCGCACGGAGCCGAAGAGTCATTCACAGGGAGTCGCGCGCGCGTGACGCTTACGCTGCAGATCCTCGATGCCGGCGAGACGTTCTTCCGGACGTTGGACGATGTGCCGATCATCGTCGGTGCGGCCGCGGACGCCGATGTGCGGCTGACCGAGGTCGGCGTCGCCGGCCAACACGCGCGCATCGAGCCCCTGCCGGACGGTGGGTTCCGGCTCGTCGACCTGGGCACCGAGGTCGGTACGCGCGTCAACGGCGAGGACGTCGTACAGGTCCGGCTCGCGGTCGGCGATCGCATCGAGGTCGGCAGTGCGGTGCTGGTGGTCGGGCAGCGCATCGAGCTGCCGCGCACCGCGGCCGACGTGGTGCGCGAATCGAGCGGGCCAGCCGTGCGCCCGCCGGTACGGCGGCGGCGCCTCGACCAGCCCGAGTCGCGCGGTCGCGCGAAGCTGTGGATCGGCGTCGTGCTGATCGCGATGCTGGCGGCGGTCGGCGGTGCCTTGCACTTCGGCTCCGACGCGAGCGTGTTGCCGCGCGGCTGGGGGGACCTCGAGCGCGCGCAGCGCGAGGGGCGCATCGACGATGCGCGGACCCTGCTGGAGCGGTTCCGCAGCGATTGGGCCGCCGGTCAGCCGGAGCGCGTCGCGCGACTCGACGCGGCGGCTGCGCACTGCGAGGCGGTGGCCGCGGCGATCGATTCGGCGCGGGAGCGCGCGCTGACCGAGGCGCTCGAGCTGAACTACCCGCAGCAGTTCGAGATGCTGCAGAGCCGCATGCGCGGGGACCGCGACGAGCCGCGCGCGATCGCCGCGCGCGTCGTGCTGCGCGAGCTCGACGCGCTGCGCGCGGAGGCGCGACGGCTGGCCGGCCCGGTCGGGGGGCCGGCGAATCCGGGTGCCCCGGGCGCTGCCGCGGACGCCCGGTCCGGTCCCGCCGGTCCGGTCGCCGATGCCAGCCACGACTCCGGCGACGACTCCGGCCACGGTGCCGGCGGCCGGGTGTCCGAGGACACCGGTGGCGAGCCGACCGACGAGTTCGTGCGCGATCAGCTCGCCCGTATCCGCGAGGCGGCCGACGCCGGTCGCTACGTCGAGGCGCTCGAGCACCTCAGCATCGCGATGGCCGCCACCGACGCGCGCTCGGCGGCCCCGCTGCGCGACGCGCGCATCGCGGTCGAGTCGAAGATGCGCACCGAGCTCGATGCGCTGATCGCGGGTGCCCAGGAGCGGGCCGCGGAGCGGACGCTCACCGGCGTCGACGGCGCGCTCGCGATGCTGCGCGCCGAGGCACCGCGGTTCCCGAGCGACGGGCCGTTCGCGCGGATCCCGGGCGAGCTCCGCGCGCTCGAGGACTACCGCGAGCGCCTCGCGACCGCGCCGGCGGGCACGGCTCCGGTCGCGTCGCCGCAGCCGACCGCCACGGTGCGGGTCTCGTACAAGGAGCTCGCCGAGGCGCTGGAGACCGCGCGCGGCCTCGAGTCGGACGGCGACTTCGTCGGTGCGGCGCGGCTCCTGCGCGGCATCGCCGACAGCCTGCGCGACATCGATCCCGCCTACGCCGCCGACCTCGACGGCCGCCGCCAGGACCTCGATCAGCTCGCCGGCTTCGTCGGCTGGCTCGCCGAGCAGACCGGCCTCGAGCTGTCGACGCAGGACGGCGCCGCGCTGGTCGTCGCGGGCGCGAACGACGGGCGTCCGGTCGGTCCGGATGGCCAACGGCTGCAGGTCCTGCGCCTCGCCCCGAGCGCACTCGTCGAAGCGCTCGAGCGGCGCGATGCGCCGGCCGCGGCCCTCACCGGTGCCGCGATCCTCTGCTATCGCGGTGGCGAGCGCGCTGCCGCGGAGCGGCTGCTCGCGCGCGCGCTGCGCAGCGACCAGAACCTCAAGCCGGCGATCGACGGCATCGTCGCGCGCGGTCGCGGCGAGCCACCGGACGAGCTCGGCTATCGGCTGGTCTCCGGCGGGTTCGTCGCCGAGCGCGAGATCCGCGTCGACAAGCGCGCGAAGGAGCTCGAGCGGGAGCTGACCAACCTGCTGCGGCTGCCCGAGGAGCGGCGCGCGCCGCGGATCGACGAGCTGCTGGCCAAGGGGCCGAGCGAGCTCGACGCGCTGATCGTCGCGATGCGCCACCGCGCGGGCGAGCTGGCCGATCAGATCGCGAAGGACGCCTTCCACCGCCACGTCGATCGTGTCGCGGAGCTGCGCACGCAGCTCGACGAGGCGCGCCGCCAGGCGAAAGACCTGATCTTCGACGAGGTCCGCTACTTCTACCCGTACCGCGCGCCGGCGGTCTCGGGCGACAAGGAGGCCGAATACTGGAAGGTCCAGGGCGAGGTCGACGAGCTGGTCGCGCGGGTCCGCGAGCTGTGGGACGGTGAGTCACCGAGCAAGCGGGTGCCGCGCGCACTGCGCGACGAGCTCGGTCGGCTCGACTGGCTGCTCGGCATGCTGCGCGGCTTCGGCGAGTCGCTGCCCGAGGTCGAGCAGGCGGTGCTGTGGGCGCGCGTGCTGCCGACGGGCGACGAGCCGCTCGAGCTGAAGACGTTCTGCTGGGACGAGCGCGAGGTCCGGGCGCAGCGCCACGCGCGGGCGGTGCGCGCGCTGAACGCCGCGATGGCCGAGCAGATGACGCGCGCCGAGCAGGCGCAGGTCGACATCACCAACGCCTACCGCGAGATGTTCGGGCACGCCCCGCTCGCGGTGAACGCGAAGCTGGTCGAGGCGACCCGCGGCCACGCGAAGGAGATGAGCCAGCTCGGCTACTTCTCGCACTTCTCGCCGACGCCGGGTCGCCGCACGCCGTTCGATCGCATGAAGCTCGCCGGCTACGAGTGGGGCGCGAGCGAGAACATCGCGAACCACCCGTCCGCGCAGTCGGCGCACGAAGGCTGGACGCACTCGTCCGGGCACCACCGCAATCTGCTGTCGCCCGGCCACACCGAGTTCGCGGTCGGCAACGACGGCCGCTACTGGGTGCAGAACTTCGGTCGCGGCGAGGAGTACCGCGACAACCCCGTCTACCGGAAGGCGTTCGACGAGAGCTGACGACGCCGGCCCGGGCCGGCATCGGACCCGGGCGATCCTCGCGACGCATCGATCCGGAACTCGAGGATCTCTGCGTCGCTCCCGGCGTGCGCCGGCCGCGGCGTGCTGCCGACCGCGGTGAGCGTCGCGGGGTCGATCGCGGTGGCTGCGGACGCCCTCGCCGCGGGCGCCGACGAACGCGTGCCGCGCCCGTCGCACTCGGCGCGACCGCGATGCCCTGCAGGCTCGCCACGCCGGGCCTGGTCGCGACTGCCCTGCCCGCGCGCAGGTCGACGACGGCCGTGCAGTCGCCGGCGACGCAGGCGACGAACGGCCGCTCCGTCGCCGGGTCGTAGGCGAGATGGTCGATGTGGCCATCGCCGGCGTTCGCCGACCGGGGTGCGACGTCCGGCCGCGCAATGGGTCGCGACCGGGTCGGCAGCCCGGCGGTCGGATTCGCGCAGCTCGCGACGAGGACCGGTCTCGCCGTGGCGAGCGCGCGGGCGGCGAGGTGCAGCTCGGACGGCGTGGTGGCGACCGCTCCGGCGAGGCGGGTGTGCGGCGACCTGCGTGTCGTCGGCGGATCGGCAGCGGGGATGGCAGCGCGCCCGTTCGCCGACGTTGCCGCGGGCCGCCGTCGCAGCGCGTGCGCGGGCCGGTGCGGTCGAGTACCTTGCGGCGGCGCGGGGGCCGGCCGCGGTCGTCGTCGACGGGATTGCCCTGCGCGCTCGCATGCCCTGCCTCGAGATCCACAGCGCGGAGCGCCGACGGCGCTTCGAGATCCTCGATGCCGAGTTCTCGGTGGGGGGCTCCGACGCCGACCAGCTCCGCCTCCGCGGGCCGGGCATCGGCGCGGTCGCGCTCCGCTGTCGCCGGGTCGGCGACGGGCTCGACTTGGTGCCGTCCACGCCGGGTGGATCGTTGGTCGTCAATGGGCGCGAGCGGCCCGCGCCGGCAGCGCTCGAGCACGGCGACCGGGTCGAGCTCGGCCCGTTCCTGCTGGTCTTCCTCCTCGACGGCCGGCCACCACCGGTGATCGAGCGGTCCGAGATCCCGGCTGTTCGCGCAGCGCGCGCGCGCGGCGAGGGGCTCGATCTGCGCATCGACACCGTACCCGCGTTCGACCGGTCGGCGGCGGCCGGCCGCTCGGCCCGCAGCACGCCGCCGGTGCGGGCGCCGATCGCGGGCCGCGGTGCGCGGCGCGAGGTGCGGACCGCGCCCCGGCCCGCACCGGTGGTGCCGGCGCCGTCGCGGCCGCAGCCCGCGGGGGTCGGCCGGCGCTCGCGGTCCGGTCGCGGTCCGGTGCGCGTCGCCGGCATGCCGCGCACGGTGTTCGTCTGGAACGTGATGCTCGTCGCCGTGCTGGTCGGCTACCTGCTCTACCGGTGGGTGGACCGCTCGCCGCTGTCGCGCGAGCCCGAGGACCTGATCGGACTGGCCCGCACGCAATGGGGCGCGGGCGACGCCGAGCAGGCCCTGGCGACCCTGCGCAGCGCGCGCGAGCAGACCACCGACCCGGCGGAGCAGGCGCGCATCGATCAGATCGCGCAGGGCATCCGCGACGCCGAGCAGCGACTGCGCGACCAGCCGGTCGTCGACCGGGCACGCGAGGAGTTCGCGGTTCTCGAGCGGTTCGTCCGGACCTTCCTGCGCGACACGCCGCCGCCGCGACCCGCGGCGCGCGAGCTGGTGCGCCGCGCGGACGACTGGTTGCGCGAGTTCGCCGCGATCGCAGGGCGCTACGACGACGTCCGCGGCGACGTCGCTGCCGTCGAGGCGCTGCGGGCGCGCTACCTGCCGTCGGCGCAGCTCGGCGATCCGGACACCGCGGAAGACGTGCTGTTCGCGGTCGACCGGCTGCTGTCGTTCCGGCTGCGCCGCTACGCCGAGGCGATCACCGCGCTGCAGGCGTTCCTCGCGTCGGGTGCGCCGGCCGACGACGCCCGCCGCGTCGAGGCCCGCCTCGCCGCGCTGCGCACCGAGGGCCCCGAGTGGCTCGCGTCGCGCCGGCAGTCGATCGAGCGGCTCGTCGCGAGCGACCGGCTGCCGGTCGCCATCAGCGAGCTGCGGGTGCTCGTCGACGGCGCCGTGCCGGCCGACTGGCTCGGCGACGCGCCGAGGCGTCTCGCCGAGCTCGAGGCGCGGCTGCAGCAGGGGCGTTGACGGTCACCGCCGCCGCTGCCGTGCTTCCTGGTCACCGTCGACTGGCTCCGCCGCGCGTCAGCGCGGACCATGTGCGGACCGCCCAGCAAGGAACCGCCATGACCATCGGCAGCCTCCGCATCGCCGCGTTCGTCTGCGCCGCCCTCGCGTCCGCGTCCGCCCCGCCGGCCCAGGAACCCCAGCTCGGACCGAGCCGCGCCGACTGGGAGGCCGGGTTCCCCGACGGTTGCACGACGATCACCGTCGGCCGCGGTGCCTCCGCCGACGGGTCGGTGATCACCTCGCACACCTGCGACAGCCACCGCACCCGCGGCTGGCTCGACGTCGTGCCGAGCCGGGAGCACGCTCCGGGCTCGACGGTGCAGACCGTCAAGCGGGTCGAGGACGATACCCAGGCGATGCCGGCCTACGGCTACGTCCCGACCGGCGAGATCCCGCAGGTCGAGCACACGTACGGCTACATCGACACCGCCTACCCGTGCATGAACGACCACCAGCTCGCCATCGGCGAGTCGACCTTCGGTGGTCGCGAGGAGCTGATCTCGGACCGCGGCCTGATCGATTGCCAGCAGCTCGTCACGCTGATGCTCGAGCGCTGCACGACCGCCCGCGAGGCGATCGCGCTGGGCGGTGCGCTGACGGCGCGATACGGCTACAACGACGCGGGCGAGTGCCTGACGATCGCGGACACCGAGGAGGTGTGGCACTTCGAGATCGTCGGACCGGGGGCTGGCGAGGTCGGCTCGATCTGGGTCGCTCAGCGCGTCCCCGACGGACATGTGTCCGTCAATGCCAATGCGAGCCGGATCCGGCAGGTCGATCTGGCCGACCCGGACCACTTCCTGGGCTCGCCTGGTCTGCTCACCGTCGCTCGTGAGCGCGGCTACTGGGATCCGGCGAAGGGGCCGTTCGAGTTCTGCTACGCGTATGCGCCCGAGGGCCGCACGTCGATGGCCGCGCGGCGCCGCGAGTGGCGCGTGCTGAGCCTGCTGGCGCCGTCGCTCGAGCTGCATCCCGACTCCGAGAACTACCCGTTCTCGGTCGCCCCCGACGCGAAGGTCACGCTGCCGAAGCTCGTCGATTGCTTCCAGGACGACTACGAGGGAACGGAGTTCTACTTCGTCAAGGACATCACCGTGACCGGCGACGACGGCCGGACGGTCGTGTCGCCGTTCGCCAATCCGCACATGCCCTACGACATGAACCGGGTGTTCCGGATCAACGGCGGATGGGGCTGGCGCGGCGAGCGCACGATCGCGCGCTGGTACACGATGTATGCGACGATCACGCAGTCGCGCGCCTGGCTGCCCGATGCGGTCGGCGGCGTCGTCTGGCTCGCGTGGGACAACGTGGCGACGTCCGTCTATACGCCGCTCTACTGCTCGATCACCGACGTGCCGCCGTCGTTCCGCGCACCGGCGCGCGTGAAGGGCTTCAACCGCGAGTCGGCGTGGTGGGCGTTCAATCGCCTCGGCACCCTCGCGGCACAGCGATGGGGCGACATGCGGAAGGACGTGGACGCGGTGTGGGAGCCTCTGCAGGCCGAGCTGTTCGCCGAGCAGCCCGGGCTCGAGGCACGGGCGCTGGCGCTGCGGGACGATCCGGACGCGCAGCGCGGCCTGCTGACGCGCTACTGCATCGAGCAGGGCGAGCGTGCCGTCGCCCGGGCCTGGCAGCTCGGCGACGAGCTGTGGACGAAGTACGACGAGCGGTTCTGAGCCGCGGACCGGTGCCGCCGGCTCTCACCGCAGCGCGCCGCGGCCGCGTGACTCGAGCTTCTCGACGGTCGTCCGCCAGCGGGCGTGGAACCACGCCCATTGCTCGGGGTGCGCTCGGATCGCCTTCTCGACCTCCGCGGACCAGGCGCGCGTCAGCCGCTCGATCTCGGCGGCGCGCGGCGCATCCGGATCCGGGTGGATCGGCTCGGATGCCTCGATGCGGTAGCCGCCGTGTCCGTCGCGGACCAGGAAGCCGCAGACGATCGGGACCTTCGCGGTCAGCGCGAGGCGCGCCGGGCCGGCCGGCGTGAACGCCTGGTGCCCGAGGAAGTCGATGAACATGCCGCCGAGGTTCTTGACGTCCTGGTCCGGCACGATGCCGATCGGCCGACCGGAGCGCAGGTGGCGCAGCGCGCGGGTCGGTGGATCGTCCGGATAGAACGTCTCCATGCCGAGCCGTGCGCGGATGCGCTCGATCGCGGCGTTCAGGCGCTGGTTGGGCATCCGGTGCGCGACCACGGCGCCGAGCCCGCGCTTCGATCGACGGCCGAGCCAGTGGCCGAGCAGCTCCCAGTTGCCGAGGTGGCCGGTCAGCGCGATGAAGCCGGTGTCGACCTCGCGCTCCATGCGCTCGAGCAGCGCTTCGGCGTCGCGGTCGTCGATACGCGCCGCGAATGCGTCGGTCCCGCGGCGCAGTGCCGTCAGCACCTCGAGCAGCGCCGTGACGAAGTTGTGCGTGACGGCGCGGGCGAGGCGCCGGCGCTCGCGCGGCTCGAGCGCGGTGCCGTAGACGCGCTCCAGATTGGCGAGTGACGCGCGCCGCGTCGCGAGGTGGGCGAGCGGCTCGAGGACACCGCGCACCAATGCGACGACGCCGAGCCACGGCGCCTGCTGCAGGAGCCAGAGCGCGGGTGCGAAGAACGCGTAGTACGACAACGCGCGGCGGGCGCGCTTCAGCCGTCGCGCCTTGCCGCGGCGACCTCCCGCGCGCGCGCCTCGATACGCCGACGCAGGCGTGTCGTCGCCGCGCTCGGCGCGCCGGTCTCGCTCTGCATCGTCGTGCACCGTCGCGCGCGATGATAGCTGCGCCAGAACGCCCGGACCACACGCTGGCCGTGGTCGTGCCCGAGTGCGCGCCACGCGCCGAGCAGCCGGCCGAGGTCGCGACCTTCGCCGCGCGCGTCGAGCGGGTGCCGGCGCCGCACGCCGTCGAGGTCGACCATCGCGACCCGGCCCGAGGCGGGATCGATCACCAGGTTGTCGAGCTTCAGGTCGCGGTTGCGCAGCCCGAATGCGTGCAGGCGACCGACGCTGGTGCCGAGATCGCGTGCCATGGCGAGCAGGGCGACCTCGTCGAGCGCCTCGGCCGCGTGCGCCGGCAGCGCCAGCCGCGCCGCGAGGTCGCGACCGGCGAGCCGGGCGCTGAACACCCAGGCCGTGCGACCCGTGCTGCGGAACGCGATCAGCTGCGGATGGGGGATCCGCGCGAACTCGAGCCACGCCCCGGCCTTCACGAGGTGTCGCCCGTGGGCCGCGTCGCGTTGCTTGACGACCAGCTCCGGCAGGAGCCACACCGCCCCGCGGCGGCCCTCGCGGAGTGGCGAGGGTCGTTGGCTCGCCGCCGCGAACTCCCGCACCCGGGCGGTCCGCGCATCGTCGCGCCGGACCAGCCAGCGCGAGCCGTCGTCCTCGACGGTCGCCTCGACGTCGCGGCCACCGCGCAGCGCGGCGCGCCCCGCGGCGGCCAGTCGGCGCAGGGCGAGGCGCCGGGCGTGGCGGCGGGCGCGTTCGACGACCGCCGGCCAGGCTCCGTAGCCGTCGAGCAGCGCGCGCGCGGCCGCGGCATCGCAGCCGCCGTCGAGGTGCGCGCAGAACGCCGCGAGCGAGTCGGCACGCTCGTCGGTCTCGGGGGCGTTGGCGGCGAAGCGCAGCACGCCACCATCGGCGAGCAGCGGTGTGCCCGCTGCATCGACCACGAGGTTGGCCGGTCGCAGGTCCGGCGCGTGCATGCCGGCGTCGTGCGCTGCGCGGAGCAGGCGACCCAGGCTGGCGGCGAGCGGCAGATCCCATTCGATCGCGGCCAGCCGGCGTGCTCCGGCCGGCGGCGCGAGCACTGCGAACGCGCGCTGCAGGCCCGGCTCGGCGGGCGGCGACGAACGCAGGTAGCCGGCGGCCAGCGGGCGCACCACCGGCAGGCCGCGCCGCCAGGCCTCGCACAGCCGGCGGAAGCGCCGCACGGCGGCCGTCGCTTCGACCTCGGTGTCGGGCCGGATCGACAGCCGCACCGGTCGGCCGATCCGTACGTGCACCACGGTGCCGTCCGCGAGCTCGTCGACGGGCTCGTCGATCGGCTCATCGACAGGGCTCGCGCCGGCCGCGTCCGCCGCCGGCGCGAGCTGGGCCAGCAACCTCTGCAGCGACGCGGCGGCGCCCTCCTCGAGGCTCCCATCGACGACACCGGTGCACCGTGGCGTCTCGAACCGCAGAATGTCGGGGCCGGCGGCGGTGTGGTGCGGAGCGAGGCCCTGGGCGGCTCGGTCGTCTCTCGGATCCTGCGCTCGCGGGGCCGTCGTCATCACCCAGGCATGTGGAAGCTCCACCGATACTACCTCAAGGAGGTCACGGCCAGCTCGCTGCTGACGTTCACGGTGCTGTACGGCATCGTGCTGATCTCGACCGTGTCGCGGGGCATCAAGCGGGCGGAGGGCTTCGGTGTCGTCGCCGCCGCGAAGGTGACCTTCCTGTGGGCGGCGGACGCTCTCCCACACCTGCTGCCGATCTCACTGCTGTTCGCGACCGTGTTGACGTTCGCCCGCGCGTCGCAGGACCGTGAGGTCACCGCGATCCGCGCTGCCGGCGTCAGCCCGCGCGTCGCCCTCGCCCCCTCGCTGCTCATCGGTGTCGTGTTCGCATTGCTCTGCAGCTGGGTGCTGCACCAGGCGGTGCCGCGCATGCACTACCTGAAGTACCGCGTGGTGGCCGACAGCATCCGCGAGGTCCTGATCCACACCGGCATGAACGGTGACCGCATCGCCTTCGAGGGCATCGTCGTCACCTGGGAGCGGCGCGATGCCTACGGCCATTGGCAGGGCATCGAGCTGCTGGTCAAGCGGCGGTCGCACGCGATCGACCTCGACGTCGGTCTGTGGCTCGCCGACGAGGCGTGGATCGAGGTGGTGGACGGTGAGCGGCTGCGCGCCGTGCTGCGCCACGTGCGGGATGCGGCCGGTCACAACGAGGTGCAGGACACGGTGGAGGGCGTGCTCGACATCCGCGCGCTGTCGGAGGGCACCCGCCGCGACGAGAACGAGCGGGACATGACGAGCGAGGAGATCGTCGCCGAGGTCGAGCGCGGCGTCTCTCGCAACGAGGTCCTGGCACTCCACCAGGTCAACCGCCGCACGAGCTTCGCGCTCCTGCCGCTGCTGTTCGCGCCGATCGGCTTCTGCATCGGCGTGATGTCGCGCGCGCGCGGTCGCGTCCTGGCACTCGTGTTCGGCATGGTGCCGGTCATGATCTTCTACCTCGCGGACTTCGTCGGCGACAAGCTGGTGCGGGTCACCGGTGACGCGCGCTACGCGTGGACCCCGGTCGGCGTGCTGATCGCGCTCGGTGTTCCCTTCTGCTGGCGGCTGCTGCGCGCCTGACCCGCACGATTCCCTCGCGATGCTCGGACGCCTCGATCGCTACGTCGGCAGGATCGTGCTCGGCAGCTACGTCGCCGGGCTCGTGTTCATGACGATGCTGTTCACGCTGATGGACCTGCTCGTGAACCTGCAGCGCTACATGGACGCGGCGCAGGAGTCCGGCACCGGTTCCTGGCAGCTGATCGGTGCGCTCGGCTGGTTCTACCTGCTCGGACTGCCCGTCGTGTTCCTGACGATCGCGCCGTTCGTGACCGTCATTGCAGCGATGTTCGCGGTCTCCCGGCTGATGGCGGCGAACGAGGTCGTGCCGATGCTGTTCACGGGCCGCGGCATCCTGCGCGTGCTGACGCCGGTGTTCCTGGTCGCGGGGACGGCCGCGGGAGGCATGGCAATCGTCTGGGAGTTCGTCGTTCCGGATCTCAATGCGCCGCTCGCCGCCGCGGCGCGCGCGCTGGAGGGCAAGGACGCCGACAGCACGCTTCGAGATGTCGTGATCAAGGTCAGTCAGGGTGCCGAGCAGACGCTGTTCGTCGACCGCTACTACCCCGTCGAGCAGCGGATGAAGGGCGTCTGGGTCATCGACCGCGGCTCGACCGCGCAGGACGTCGCCCAGATCCTCGCGCGCGAAGCGGTGTGGGACCCGGCGGCTTCCGATTGGCGGCTGACCGACGGCCGGTTCCGCACCCCCGACCGCTCGACGCCGCGTGAGCTGCTCGGCCTGAAGGGCGTCACGCCCGACCTGTTGTGGCGGTCGGGCAAGGAGGGTCGGGAGACCGTCCTGCTGTCGTACAGCGAGCTCCAGGACCTGCGCTCGCTGCGCCCGCAGCGCACCGACCTCGTGATCGCGTTCCACACGCACATCACGTTCCCGATCGCCAACATCATCCTGCTGCTGCTCGCCTTGCCGTTCGCCGTCTACATGGAGCGGGGCCGGCGCGTCGAGCGGATCGTGTTCTCGATCGTCGTGTGCGGGGCCTACCTCGTGTTCGACCTGACGTGTCAGCAGCTCGGCCGGTCGATGCTGCACCCGGTGCTGGCGTCGTGGTTGCCGACGATCCTGTTCGGGTCGCTCGGCGTCGCGTTCTTCGGCGGGATCCGCACCTGAGCGAGGGTGCCGGGGCGCGGCGCGACGGTGGCCGATCCGGTCACCGCACCGCGAGGTAGATCGCGTAGCCGAGCGCCGCGAACACCGCGAACACCGCGAGGACCACCCAGGGCCCCGCCACCCGTCGCCGCTCGGGCGCCGGAGAAGGTCTCGTCATCGTCACCTCCATCGTCGACCTCATCGTCGTCGCGACAGTCTCACCGGGCGGCGGTTTCGTGCCACGGTCGTCTCGCGGATGCGGCCGTACTCCGCAGCGTGCTGCTGCCGACGGCGTCACTCGCCGCGCAACTCGGCCTGCAGCGCGGCCAGCAGCTCGAGCGCCTGCCGGGGCGCCAGGCCGTCGACGTCGAGGTCGAGCAGGCGGTCGCGGAGCTCGTCGCGGGGTGCCTGGAACAGCTCGAGCTGGCGCGGCTCGGCCGGCCGGCCCCGCACCTTCGGTCCGGCGAGGCGCTCGTGGATGACCTCGCCCTCGTCCTCGAGGCGCTCGAGCACCTGGCGCGCGCGCTCGAGCACGGCCGCGGGGATCCCGGCCAGCCGGCCGACGTGGAGGCCGTAGCTGCGGTCGGTGGCGCCGTCCTCGATGCGGTGCAGGAACACGATCTCGTCGCCCCACTCCTTGACCGCGACGCGCTGGTTGACGACGCCCTTCGCGTCGCCGGCGAGGCTCGTGATCTGGTGGTAGTGCGTCGCGAACAAGGCCCGGCAGCCGATCCGGTCGTGCAGGTCCTCGGCGATCGCCCACGCGAGCGCCAGGCCGTCGAACGTGCTGGTGCCGCGACCGACCTCGTCGAGCACGACGAGGCTGCGCTCCGTCGCGTTGTTCAGGATGTTCGCGGTCTCGACCATCTCGACCATGAACGTCGACGCGCCGCGGCTGATGTCGTCGGCGGCACCGACGCGCGTGAACACGCGGTCGACGAGCCCGATGTGCGCGGTGCGTGCCGGGACGAACGAGCCGATCTGCGCGAGCAGCACGATCAGCGCGTTCTGCCGGATGAAGGTCGACTTGCCGGCCATGTTCGGCCCGGTCAGCAGCACGAGCTGGCGCGCGGGCGGGGCGAGGTCGGTGTCGTTCGGCACGAAGGTCCCGGCGGCGTGGGTGGCTTCGATGACCGGGTGGCGGCCGTCCTCGATCCGCAGCGTGCGGCCGTCGTCGACGAGCGGGCGACAGTAGCCGCGGTTCTTGGCGACCACCGCGAGCCCGACGAGCACGTCGAGCTCGGCGACGATCGCCGCGGTCGCCTGCAGCCGCTCGACCTGGGCGGCGACGCGCTGTCGCAGTGCGTCGAACAGGTCGTATTCGAGCTGTTTGGACGTCTCCTCCGCCTTCAGGACCTTGGTCTCGAACGTCTTGAGCTCGTCGGTGACGTAGCGCTCCGCGTTCTTGGTCGTCTGCTTGCGGACGTAGTCGGGCGGCAGCGGCACGTCGCGGTTGCCGTGCGTGATCTCGATGTAGTAGCCGAAGACACGATTGAAGCCGACCCGCAGATTGCCGATGCCGAGCCGTGCGGATTCGCGGGCTTGGTAGTCGGCCATCCACTGGCGGCTGTCGCGCGCGAGCAGCCGCAGCTCGTCGAGCTCCTCGTTGCAGCCCTCTGCGATCAGACCGCCATCGCGCAGCGTGGTCGGTGGCTCGTCGATCAGCGTGGCGGCGACGTCGGCGGTCACGTCCGACAGCGGATCGAGGTGCGCGACGAGCCAGGCGAGCCGCTCGGCGGTCACGCCGGCGAGGCCCTCCAGCACGCGCGGCAGCCGCGCGAGGCTCGCGCGCAGTGCGACCAGGTCGCGCGCATTGGCGCGCCCGCAGGAGATGCGCGTCGTCAGCCGCTGCAGGTCGAGCACGCCGCCGAGCGCATCGTGCAGGGCGGCCGTGCGCCTCGGCTCGCCGAACAGCTCGGCGACGGCCGCCTGGCGCAGCAGGACCGGCTCGAGCCGCGCGAGTGGCGCGAGCAGCCACTCGCGCAGGAGCCGCGCGCCCATCGGCGTGCGGGTCTCGTCGACGATGCGGACCAGCGGGGTGCCGGCGCCGTCGCCGCGGATCGTGTCGACGAGCTCGAGGCTCGCGCGGGTCGCGCGGTCGAGCAGCATCAGGTCGCCGTCGCGCTGCACCTCGATGCGGCGGATGTGCGGCAGCGTGTCGAGCTGCGTCTCCTCCAGGTACACGACCAGCGCCCCGGCCGCGCCGGTCGCGAGGCGCAGCGGCTCGCCGGCGCCGCCCTCGAGCCCGAAGCCTTCGAGCGTGCTGGTCCGGAAGAACCGCGTCAGCGTCTGCCGCGCCGTCGTGGGGCCGAAGTCGTGTGGCGCGCGGCGCGTGATCGCGGCGCGCGCCTGCGCGAGCGACGCGCGCAGCTCGGCGTCGTCGTCGGGGATCAGCAGCTCGGCCGGGTCGATGCGGGTCAGCTCGTCGGTCAGTCTGGCCACCGGGCATTCGGCGACGACGAAGGCGCCCGTCGACAGCTCGCACCACGCGAGCCCGGCGCGGTCACCGCGCACGGCGACCGCGGCGAGGAAGTTCGCGCGCGCGCCCTGCAGCAGGTCGTCCTCGGTCAGCGTGCCGGGCGTGACGACGCGCACGACGCGTCGCTCGACGACGCCCTTGGCGTCCTTCGGGTCCTGCACCTGCTCGCAGATCGCGACCTTGAAGCCCATCTCGACGAGCCGCTTCAGGTAGCTGTCGAGCGCGCGGACCGGCACGCCCGCCATCGGGATGCGGTCGTCGCCTTTGCTCCGCGACGTCAGCACGATGTCGAGCGCCTCCGACGCGCGCCGCGCGTCGTCGAAGAACAGCTCGTAGAAGTCGCCCATCCGGAAGAACAGCAGCGCGTCCGGGTGCTCGTCCTTCGCGGCGAGGTATTGCGCCATCGCCGGGGTGACCGCCGCGTTCGTCGTTCCCTTGCTGTTCACGCGAGCTCGTCTCCGAGGGTGGGATCCGCCGTGGGCCGTGCGAGCTCGTCGCCGGTGGCGGGGGGAGGCCGCCGCGGGTCAGGCGCCGTCGCGGCGCGCCCGCCGCGGCGAGGCGCTCGGCGGTGCGAGCGCGCGCAAGCGATCCGCTTCGTCGCACAGGATGTCGGCAGCACGGTCGAGCTCGTCCCAGGTCGACTCCGAGCTGAACGACAGCCGCACGACCTCGCGCGCGCGGCGGCGGCCGAGGCCGATCGCCGCGAGCACGTGGTTCTGGGCGTCCGTCGCGGCGTCGCCCTCGTGGCATGCGCTGCCGGTGCTGAACGCGAGACCCCGCGCCGCGCAGGCCTGCTGCAAGGCCTGGCCCGGGACGTCCGGGATGCGCAGGGACAGCACGTGCGGCAATGCGCGGGTCGGATGGCCGAGCCGGTGGGCCTCGCCGAGCTCGTCCCGGATCCGTGTGAACATCGCGTCCGCGAGCGACCGCATGTGCGCGGTGTGGCCGTCCAGGTGGGTCAGCATGTGCTCGGCTGCACGCGCGAGCCCGACGGCGCCGGCGACGTTCTCGGTGCCGCCGCGCATGCCGCCCTCCTGGCCGCCGCCCGGCATGACCGGGGTGACGCGGGCCTTGCTCGACAATGCGAGGAAGCCGATGCCGCGCGGGCCGTGCAGCTTGTGGCCGGAGACGGCGACCGAGTCGACGCCGGCCAGATCGAGATCGAAGTCGAGCTTCCCGTACGCCTGCACCAGATCGACGTGCACGTGCGCGTCCGGGCTGACGTGTCGAACGATGCTCGCCAGCTCCTCGACGCGCGCCAGCGTGCCGAGCTCGTTGTGGCCGTGCAGGATCGAGACGACCCGGACGTCGGGCCCGAGCAGGTCGAACAGCGTCTCGGGATCGAGGTCGCCGTGCTCGGTGACCGGCACCTGCACGAGCTCGTGCCCGCGCAGCCGGAGTACGGCGGTGAGCCCGAGCACCGCGACGTGGTCGCTGGCCGCGGCGAGCACGCGGCCACGCGGGCGTGCGGCGGCGGCGCCGAACACCCCGAGCAGATCGGCCTCCGTGCCGCCCGACGTGAACACGAGGCTCGCCGCACCGAGGCTGCCGCGCAGGAACTCGCGCGCATCCTCGAGCAGCCTGCGCGCGTCGGCGCCGAATCCGTGCGCCGAGGACGGATTACCGAAGCACCGCTCCTGGACGTCGGCCATCGCCTGGACGACCTCGGGCAGCGGTCGGGTCGTCGCCGCGTTGTCGAGGTAGATGCGGTCGATCGGGCTGTCGGCGGACTGCGGCGGCGTTGCGGTCATCGGCTGGACCCGAGACGCTGCGCGCCGGCGCGGCCACCGTCAACCCCGATGTCGGCAACCCCGATGTCGGCAACCCCCGATGTCGGCGACCCTGCCGCGGGCATCCGGCTGCCGCAGGAGGCGGGACCGGTCGGGCGACCGATCACTCCGACAGCCCGAACCGCCGCAGCTTGTCGTAGAGCGTCGACACGGCGATATCGAGCAGCTTCGCGGTCCGCCGGCGGTTGCCGCGGGCGAGCGACAGCACCTTCAGGATGTGGCGCCGCTCGGCGGCCGCGAGCGACAGGCTGTCGCCGTCGCCGTCCGGTGCGTCGCGCACGTCGGGCGGCAGGTCGCGGAGCTGGATCGGACCCGACGCGCGGTGCGCGGCGGCGGTCTCGATCGCGCGCTGGAGCTGGCGGGCGTTGCCGGGCCACGGGTGCGCGACGAGCACGTTGACGACCGCGTCCGCCAGCGCGCGCGGGGCGCCGTCCGCGTCCGGACCGAACTCGTGGAGCGCGGCCTCCGCGATCGCCAGGATGTCCTCGGCGTGGCCGCGCAGCGGCGGCACGCGGAGGACGGGGCCGTCGATCTGTGCGGCGAGCAGTGGCTCGAGGGGCGCGTTCTCGGTGTGCGCGAGCACGACCGCGACTCCACCCTTGCCGTCCGCTCGGTCCGGGTCGAGCGGTGACGGCCGCAGGTGCGCGAGCAGGTTGGCGAGCTGTCGCTGGGTCTGCGTGTCCAGGTGCTCCGGCGCATCGAGGAACAGCGTGCCCCCGCGAGCCTGGTGGACGAGCGGCACGTCGTCGGCGTCGACGATGTCGATGCTCTCCGAGCCCTCGCCGAGCAATCGCGACGCGGCCAGGTGCGATGGCACGAGGCCGCAGTAGTACGGCACGAACGGACCAGCCGCTCTCGACGACCGCGTGTGGTAGTAGCGTGCCAGCTCCTCGCGCTCCGTGCCGACCTCGCAGGCGAGTCGCACGCGCACGCGCGCCCGCCCGGCCTCCGACAGCTGCCGCCGTACTCCCGCGAGCCTCGTCGATGCCACCAGCGCCTGGTAGCCGGACGTGCGACCGAAGCGCAGACGTTCCACTTCCGCGGAGAGCCTCGCGACCGCGTCCGTGGACGACAGCTCGCGCCACACCAACGGACCGTGCGCGGCGGCGATCCTCAATGCGGTGTGCGAATCGACGCCGCCGGGCAATGGCGATTGCAGGACCAGAATCCCGTTCGGACCCGGTCCGAGCGGCACCACGATCTGCTCGTTCGCCGGTGCGTCGCCGGCACCGGACTCCTGGACCAGGAACGCCTGCCGGCGCGACCTGGCATCCTCGAACGCGCCGCGGGAGATCGTGACGTCCGCCTCACCCTTGTGCTGATGTGACGCCACGACCCGCATCGGCTCGCCGGTACGCCACAGTCCGATCATCCCGGTCCCGCGTCCCGTGAGCTGCAGAGCGGCGTCCAGCAATCGTGTCGCGACCTGCTCGGCGTCTTGCGCCTCGCCCTGGTGCCGGCCCAGCAATTCGAGCGTGCGTGCGACGTCGTCGACGGCCACGCCGTCGCGCGGTGGCGGCGTCGCCCTCGCGTTCGCCTGCTCGAGCTCGATGACCGCGGTGGAGTCGCGCGATGGCACGATCCGGACCGGGGCCCGCGTCGCGGACTCGGCCTGCACCGCGAGGCGCGTCATGCCGACGAGCAACTCCTCGCCCGGACGCAGGATGCCCTCGCGCCGTGCCGTGCCGTCGAGCAGCGTGACATTGGTGCCGCCGAGGTCCCGGAACGCGACGCCGCCACGGGTGGGTTCGAGCAGCACGTGGCGTCGGCTCGCGGCGGGATCGAACAGCCGGATGTCGCAGTCGTCCGAGCGCCCGACCACATAGCTGCGCCGCGTCAGCCGTACCTCGCGCCGCGGACCGTCGCTCTCGATCAGCAGGCGGTAGACGGTCGGGGGGGACCGGTCACCGCTGGATGTCGAGGGAGGCGGGGTGCCGTGGTCGGTGTCGGTCAATGCTGCCTGCCTGTCGTCGCCACCGGACGCGAGAGTGCGTCTCGGATGTTCGCCTGAATCCCGCGCGGCGCAAGTGGCGGCGAACAACCTGTCGGAATCGCACAGTGCACTCCGGGTTTCCCCAGGGGTCACGTGAACCGGATCACAGCGCTCCGTGGCGGCGCGGTCGGCGAGGTGATCGCTCGGGTCAATCCGGATGTCCGCGGACGACCAGCACCCCATCCGTACGAGGATCGATCGTCACGCGCTCGCCCGCGCGCGGCTCGAAGCCGTCGACGATCAGCTCGTAGGCGCCCGGTCCGAGGGCTTCGATCTGCCACGCGAGCTGCGTGGCGCCGGCGGGCCACGGTGACGGGCGGAGTCGCTCGGATGCTCCGGGCAGCCGCCAGCGCGGATCGTCGGTGCGCCGCAACTCGATGCGGATCGGGCTGCCGCCAGCGGTCTGGTCCGCGCCCCCGGTCGCTCCGCCGGCGGCATCGCGGTCGAGCACCAGCTCGATGCGCAGCGGACGCACGACGGCATCGAGGGTCAGCTCGGAGCGCGCACCGACCGCAGCGCGCGCGACGTAGCCGAAGCGCGCCGAGTCGTCGGCATGATGGATCGCGATCTCGAGCGGACCGACCGGCAGCCCGGCGAACGTGATCTCCTCCGCATCGACGCACTGGGTCGCCACCGGGCGGCGCAGCGGCGTCGCGAGAGCGGTGGCCCACAGTGCCGGGCCGCGCGCCTCGCGTGCGACCCGCACGCGCAGTGGCGGTCGCAGCGCCGGGTCGCCCGCGCGGTCCGAGAGCGGTGCGCGGGCCACGGCTGGCGTGGCGTCGCCACCCTCCGGCCAACGCGGGACCGCCGCGCCGGTCGGCCGGCCGGCCGCCGGATCGGCGCGGTCGTGTGCCGTCGCGGCGAGGGCCGGTGCCGCTGGAAACGTCCAGCCGCTGAGCGCCGCGCCCAACCCGACGAAAGCGAGCGTGGCGACCAGCGCGACCAGCACGAGTGCGGAGACGAGGCGGATGACAGACCTCCCGAACCGACCCCGACAGCGTCGCCCCACGGGCGCGCGGAGGCAAGCGCAGCGCGGCGCGGGTGGTTGTCTTGGCGGATCCGGCGTCCCAAGCTGCGGCCCGTGGACACGAGCCGGGCGCACGATCGACTCGCGGGCATCAGGGCCCGCTGCGCCGAGCGCGGCATGAACCTCGTCTGCGCGGTCGCCGCCGCGGACTTCGACGCGACCCAGCCATGCGACCGGCGTGCGACGGCGCATCTGCCCGAAGCGGACACGATCCTGCTGCTCGGCGCGGGCGGCCGCGAGGCGTGGTCCGCGGTGCGCCGTCGCCGTCCGGGTCCGCTGCCCCGCCCGCACCGCCGCGACCGCTTGCTCGACGACTGGAGCGAGGACATCGGTCGCGAGCTTCTCGCCGATCTGCGCGCCGACGGCTTCGGTGGCCGCCTCGTCCGACCCGACGATCCGCGCACGCTGAACTTCCGGCAGCTCGCCGAGATGGGGGGGCTGGGCACGATCTCACCGGTGCTCGGTCACCTGCTGCACCCGGTGTTCGGTCCGTGGGTCAGCCTGCGGATCGCCGTCGTGCTCGCCGGGCGTCCGTTCGGCGACGTCCGCGCCGAGGCGCTCGTCGACTTCGAGCCCTGCAATACCTGCGCGCGGCCCTGCGTGGGTGCGTGTCCGGTGCGGATCTACGCGACCGACCGACCGGACTTCAAGGCCTGCGCCGAGTGGCGCGTGGCGGGTGGGTGCGACACCGGGTGCGAATCGCTGCGCGCGTGTCCGATCGGGAGCGAGCACCGCTACGAGCCCGAGGACGAGGCCTGGCGACAGGCGCAGTCGCTGGTCCGTATGCGCCGCTGGATCGGTGCCGGCGCGTGGCAGCTGCTGCCGCGCTTCGTGCGCCGCAGGCTGTGATGTCCATCGCCTGCAGCTCGCAACCAGCGAGCTGCGCCGCGCGCGTCACCGGACCTCGAATCGCAGCGCGCCGGACGAGCCGACGATCGCGCCCGCTGTGTCGACGAACGCGGCCTGCGCACCGAAGCGCAGCGGGAATGCCAGACCCGGATTGACGAGCGTGACCGCTGCCGAGCCGCGTGCGTCGATCACGACCGGGATCGACTCGACCGCGGCGAACAGCGACACGTCCCAGAAGATCGGCTGCTCGAATCCGGCGATCGCGAGCGGCAGCTCGTTGACGGCGCCGCCGAGACCGTAGGCGATCAGTGCGGTGCCGCCGGCGGGCGCACCGGTGAGCGCGAGCGTGAAGGGGCCCGGGTCGACGCGAGCGCCGGGCGTGACCGCGAGGACCGGCCGGGCGGTCGCGACCTCACGAAGCCGGCTCGCGCCGCTCGCGAAGTCCTGCTCGTGGATCACCAGCAGCTCGGCGCTCGGGGGCTGGAACGGCTCGAACAAGCCGCGCGGAGCCGGCGCCGGCGGACCGGGGACGAACTGGAGCCGGCCCGGCTGCGGGTCGGTCGCGGCGTACGATGCGAGCGTCGACACGCGCTGCGCGGTCCCGCCACCGCGGCTGACCTCGAGCACGGCGCCGCGGATGAAATCGGCCGTGAACAGGTCGCCGTCCGCGTCGATCGCCAGCGCGCTGGCGGCATCGAGCCCCGCGGCGACGAGCGCCGCGTCGCGCGGACCGAGCACGGCCGGACCGAGTCCGCCGAGCAGCAGCAGATCGCCGAACTGCAGGATCGCGGTGCTGCCGGGTGGCGCGGGGAAGCTGTTCGAGGCGGTCGCGTAGTAGACCGACGTCGCATCCGCGGCGAGCGGTCCCGACGCGCCCGGCACGCGGGCGACGACGTCGGTCGCTCCGGTGCGCAGGTCGACCGCGACGATCTCGTTGTCCGGGCTGCCGAAGCCACCGGACTTCGCCGACACCAGCGCGCGGTCGAGCCACGGCACCGCGTCGTAGTTGAACGGCAGGTTCGCGAGACGCCGCGGCGTGGCCGTCGCGGCGAGCGGCACGAGCCACAGATCGCCCTGGCCACTCTCCCCGAACAGCAGCTCGCCCGGGCCGACGCGGATCGTGAACGAGCCGAACGTCGGTGCGGGGAGCGCCAGCAACGTGCGGACGCTGCGGCCGTCGTCGAGTCTGAGCTCGGTGCCCGTGAAGTAGACGACCGTGCCCTGCCGGTCGAGGACGAGTGGCGCGCTGACCGCCGGGGGCAGCGGGCGCACGGTCGCGGTGTAGCCCGACTCGAGGGTCTGGGCGGGCAACGCGAGGGCCGTCGTGAGCAGCGGAACGATGGTGCGGGAGCGTAGGTGCGACATCTGGGCGGACCGCGCGGGGCGGGGGGGTGGACGAGCCGGGCGCACCGGCAGAGCCGGCGGCACGCAATGCGTCGCACGCGCCGGCGGCGACCGTCGGCGGATGCGAGCACCAGGGTGGGGTCACAGGTGCAGCGTGAGCGGCGTCGAGCTGACCGGCCACCCGCGATCACCGATCGCCAGGGCCTGGAAGCTCAGTGGCACGCCGAGCGGAGCTCCGTAGAGCAGGTCGAGCCCCGCACTGCCGTCGGGCGCGATCGCGAGGCCGACGACGATCGGCGGCACGAGCAGGTCGAGCTCGGTGAACAGGGGGATGCCGTCCGGCGAGGTCGCGATGGCTCGGCGCGGCAGCGTCAGCCGGTCGTTGACCAGCAGCCACGCGACGCCGGGTCCCGGTGGCAGGCCACGCGCGCGGATGCCGACGATGCCAGGGCGGGGATTGGGGCCGGTCGGCGAGCCCAGCTCGGGCCGCGCCGGACGCAGCGCGCGCACCGAGCTGGCCGAGAACCAGTCGCTCTCGGCGACCAGAAGCACGGCGCCGTCGGCGGGCTGGAATGCGTCGAAGGTCGGAGTGCCGGCGTCGACGAACGCGAGGCCGAGCGCGGCCATCGGCCCGGGCGGGAGCAGCGGCACGGGGTCGCGGCCGGTCCGCGGGTCGATGCGCCAGACGCCACCGGCGTGCGGGTCGCTGACCCAGAAGGCACCGCGGTCGTCGCGCGCGAGGTCGTAGCCGCCGTCGAGGCCGGTCGCGATCGTCGTCGCGTCGGCCTCGGTCAGCGCGGGGCCACCCGCCAGCGCAGCGCGGATGCGAGCGCCCGGGAAGCGCAGGAGGCGCAGCGAGCCGGGGGGCGTCGGGAAGGTCCTCGATTGCGTGACGTAGTAGACGTCGTCCGTGGCGCGGTCGACGAGCAGCGGGCCGGACGGGCCGGACAGCGCGACGAGCTCGCGGTGCGCGACGCCGCCGGCCGGATCGACTCGCCACAGCCCGGCGTGGCTGCCGGGCGCGGGCCACGACGGGTCGGCGCTCACCAGCAGCTCGCCGGTCGACGACACGTCGAGGTCGAACGCGTTGCTCGGCGCGGTCAGGGTCTGCTCGGCGCCGGTGACGAGCTCGCGCCGATAGAGCCGGTCGGTGGCGAGGTTCGTGTAGTAGAGCGCGGTCGAGCGGGCGGGATGGACGAGCAAGCCGGCGCGCTCGCCGACCGCGAACGTCCTGATCTGGTGGGCGAGCCCCTGCGGGTCGAGCCGGTAGACGATGTGGTCGACCGCGTAGTAGAGCTCGTCGGGCGACGCACCGACCGCGAAGCCCGCGAAGCCGTACGGGCTGTTGCGTTCGACGAGCAAAGTCGTCGCCTCGAAGCCGGCGCGCGGAGCGCTCTGCGCACCGAGCGGAGCGAGTGCTGGACCGAGCACCGCGAGCGGAGCGAGTGCCGGACCGAGCACCGCGAGCGGAGCGAGTGCCGGACCGAGCACCGCGAGCGGAGCGAGTGCCGGCCGGAGGACTGCGAGCGGCAGCACCGACCGGAGCAGAACCTCGCGCAGCGGGCGCGAGCGCGGCAGCCCGTAGGGGTGCAGGTCGACGGGGGACGCGGACGAGCCGCGCGCGGAGCGGGGGAGCGGGCGCGCGCGAAGCGCACCCGGTAGCTGCAATCGGGCCATCGGTCCCTGGTCCTCGAGGAACGGGCGAACGGAACCGACTCCAGCTCGTCTTCTGGCTCGCGCATCAACCGTCCGCCCCACCTTCCCGACCGCAGTCCGAGCGTCGCTCGCGCGTGGTCAGTGGTCCCCACCGGTCCCGTGCAGGCGCCGATGGGCATTCGAAGCGGACGTCCGCGCTCACAGCGGCGGGCCCGCGGAGGATTCACACCTCGCTTCCGGCGCCGGAGTCGACCCGCGCACGGTACGCAACGGGGCCGACATTGCAACGGCTGCGCGATGCTCTCGGAGCGGTCCCGAGGCAGTGCTTCCCCGCGCGGGGTGCACTCGTCACGATGCGCGGCATGCGCGTTCCGTCGCTGGTCCTCGTCCCCTCGCTCGCGGCCTGCATGCTCGGCGGCGCCGTCGGCCAGGAGCGCGCCGCCGCGCCGCCCGCGCCGAGCGAGGCTCGCTCCGCCTACGATCGGTTACCGATCGACGCCGAGGTGCCGGTCGGCGACGTGCGCTACGACCCGGCGTTCCCGTTGCCGGAGAGCGTGCTCGGTCATCGTGTCGGCGAGCGCCACACGCGACCGGAGCAGGTCGTCGAGTGGTTTCGCGCGGTCGGCGCGCGCTCCGATCGCGTCGTCGTCGACGTCCATGGGCGGAGCGTCGAAGGGCGGCCGCTGGTGCACGCGATCGTGACGGCGCCGGAGAACCACGCGCGCCTCGCCGAGCTGCTCGCCGCGAACCGGCGACTCGGCGAGGAGCCGGCCGCCGTGGACGACGCGACCCTCGCGCGGATGCCGCTGGTTGCGTGGATGGGCTACGGCGTGCACGGCGACGAGGCATCGGCGCACGAAGCGCCGATCCTGCTCCTCTACCACCTCGCCGCCGGTCGCGGGCCGACGATCGACCGGCTGCTGCGCGAGGCGATCGTGCTGATCGTCCCCTGCCTCAATCCCGACGGGCACGACCGCTTCGTCGACTGGGTCAATGGCAATCGCGCGTTCGCGGCGCCGACCGCCGACGACCAGGACCGCGAGCATCGGCAGCCGTGGCCGGGCGGCCGCACGAACCACTACCTGTTCGATCTCAACCGCGACTGGCTGGCCGCGGTGCAGCCGAGCAGCCGTGCCCGGCTCGAGCTGTGGGGGCGGTTCCACCCGCAGCTGCAGACCGACTTCCACGAGATGGGTGGGAGCCGCAGCTACTTCTTCCAGCCCGGCATCGGGAGCCGCACCAATCCGCTGACCCCGCGCCGCAACCAGGAGCTGACCGCGGCGATCGCGCGGTATCACGCGCGCGGGCTCGACGCCGTCGCACAGCCGTACTTCACCGGCGAGTCGTTCGACGACTACTTCTACGGCAAGGGCTCGACCTACCCCGACGTCCGTGGCGCCGTCGGCATCCTGTTCGAGCAGGGCAGTGCGCGCGGGCTGCGGCGGGATACCGATTGGGGCGAGCTCCGCTACGTGACGACGGTCCGCAACCAGGTCATCACGTCGCTGACGTCGCTGGAGGCCGGCATCGCGATGCGCGAGGTGCTGCTGTGGCACATGCGGTGGTTCTACCTCGGGGCGGACGAGGCGATCGCGGGTGCCCCGGGAGCTGCGCTCGCGTTCGGCGCCCCCGGCGGTGGCGATCGCACACGGGCACAGCTCCTGGTGCAGGCGCTGCTGCGCCACGGCGTGCACGTCCACGAGCACGCGGAGCTCGGCTACGTCGTGCCGGTCGCGCAGCCCGAGGCGCGACTCGTCCGCGCGCTGCTGGAGCCGGTCACCGAGTTCCCCGACACCGAGTTCTACGACGTGTCGACGTGGACCCTGCCGCTCGCCTACGGCGTCGAGCATCGGTGGCTCGACGCGGTGCCGGCGACGCCAGGCGCGCCGCTGGGGTCGCTCGAGCTCGACGGCGGCCAGCTGCGGGAGGCGGCGACCGAGCACGGCCCGGTCGCGTGGGCGCTGCGCTGGGACCGGCTGCTCGCCCCACGCGCGCTCGCGCGGCTGTGGGACGCCGGCGCGCGGCCGCGGGTGCTGACCGCCGCGGCGACGTGGCTCAGTGGCGGGCGGCCCGAGCGGTTCCAGCCCGGCACGATCGTCGTGCCGCTCGGTGCGGACGACACCGACCGCGCGCGCATCCGCCGCGCCGCCGAGCAGGCGGCGCGCGAGGACTGCTGCGAGGTGTTCGGACTGGACACGATGTTGCCGGCCGACGGGCCGGCGGCCGGCGGGCCGAGCACGGTCGAGCTGGCGCGACCGCGGGTCGCGATCCTCGCCGGGCAGGGGAGCGACACCTACGGCGTCGGCGAGGTGTGGTTCACGCTGGCCGAGCGCTACCACCTCGAGGTGTCGCTGCTCGAGCAGCGCGATGCCGGTGCGCTCGACCTGTCGCGCTACAGCGTGGTGATCGCGACCGCGCCGCCGGGCAGCGCGGCCGAGCGCGTGACGGAGTTCGTGCGGCGCGGCGGGACCCTGGTCGCGCTCGGGCGCGGCGCGGACTGGGCGGTGAGCGCCGGCCTGAGCCCGGGCGCGGTCGAGAACGGCGGCCCCGAGCCCGTGCCCCCGGAGACCGAGGTGCCCTACTCGGAGCGCGCGGCCCGCGCCGCGCGGGACACGATCGCGGGCGCGATCCTGCAGATGCACCTCGACCACAGCCATCCGCTGGGCTTCGCGGTGCGCGATCCGCTGCCCGTGTTCCGCACGTCGACCAGCCACCTGCGCGGCGACGTGCGGGCGGTCGGCCGTTACGCGCGCCCGGTCCGGCTCAGCGGCTACGTGCCGCAGCGCTTCCTCGAGCTCCTGCCGGGCACGCCGGGCATCACCGTCGCCGGCGCGGGCAGCGGCAAGGTCGTCGCCTGCCTCGACGACCTTGCGTTCCGCGGCTTCTTCCTGGCCAGCGAGCGGGTCCTCGTCAATGCCGTCGTGTTCGCCGGCGTGTATTGAGCGGCCGCCGGGTCAGGGCCGCGCGGTCGGCTCGAACAGGCGGTCGCCGAGCAGACAGGCTCCGAGCTCGCGGTAGACCGCGTCGATCCGTGCGCGGTCCGGGCTCGCGCCGAGCGCCTCGCGCAGCCGGCGCGCGAGGGGCCCGCGGTCGAGCAGCGCGTCGGCGGTCGGGCCGAGCTCGCGCCAGTCCGCCTGCTGGTCGTCGAACGCGCCGGCGAGCTCGTCGCGCAGTGTCCGCCACAGCGCGCCGGCCGCCAGCGGGCGCGAGCGCCCGAGCGCCGCGAGCAGCGTCGGCTCGTCGATCAAGGTGCGCTCGCCGTCGCGGAAGACGCGGTGCAACACGGCTGCGAGCGACTCGGTCGACAGCGCGTGCAGAGCGGCGAGGTCGACCCAGCGCTCGTTCGCGAGCGCGCGCACGACGGTCGTGACGAGCAGGGCGATCGCGAGGTCGGCGCGCGGCGTCTCCTGGACGTCGAGCAGCCGGATCTCGATGGCGCCGCGTTCGAAGCGCGCGATCGCACCGCGGGCGTTGAGGAACGGTGGGCGTAGCACGCCGGCGGGGTCGAGCTCGGCGGCGGCGGCGCGCAGCGGCGCGAAGATGCGCCGCTCGTACTCGGCCTCGGTGCGCAGCACCTCGGGGATCACGAGGCCCATCGCCGCGGGGATGCGGGCCTGGTGCGTGCAGTAGACCTCGAGCCGGTGGTCGAGCGCCGGCGTGACCGCACCCTCGACCACCGGCGAGCTCGCGGCGAGCGCCGGGACCAGCGGCAGCACCGCGCGGATCGCGGCGTGCAGCCGCTCGAACTCCGCGTCACCTCGGAATGGCAGGTTGACGTGGCAGCTCTGCAGGTTGGCCCAGCCGTGGCGGCGACAGTCGAAGATGCGGTCGTAGGTCGCGTAGATCTCGCCGTACTCGTGCGGCCACAGCACCGTCTCGCGGCGCGGGTCCATCGTCGGGTGCATCGCGCCCGGCAGCAGCATCGCGCCGCGCTCGCGCAGCATCGCGTCGATCGCGACGAGATCGTCGCGGAAGCGACCGGCCCATCCGGCGAGGTGGCGCGCCGGGCCGTTGGTCTTCAGCTCGATGACGTGCAGCACGAGCTCGTTCGACCAGCCGACCGGGCCGCTGTCCTTGTCGGTCGGCTCGCCGTCGGGGTGGAATGCCGCCAGCAGCTCGTCGGCGATCGGGCGTACCGCGAGGTCCGCCCGCGAGACGATCATGTACTCGAGCTCGATGCCGTACGCCTCGAACAGCGACAGCGGCGGCTCGCCGAACAGACTGCGATCCTCGGTCATACGACGCGTCCGACGCGCTTGCGTTGCTCGACCCGGCCCATCAGGTAGCGCATGATGCGGAGGTAGAGCTCGTCCTTGAGCACCTGGTCCTCGATCCCGCCGTCGATCGACGGATTGTCGTTGACCTCGATCACGAACACGTCGCCGTGATCCTCCTTGAGGTCGACGCCGAACAGGCCGTCGCCGTAGAGCGATGCTGCCTTGATGGCGGTGCTCACGATCTTGGTCGGCACCTGCTCGACCGGCATCGTGTCGAAGCGACCGAGATGGGTCTGCCCGCTCTTGGCGTCGCGCTCGATGATCTGCCAGTGTCGGCGTGCCATGTAGTACTTGCAGGCGTAGAGCGGCTGCCCGTCGAGGACGCCGATTCGCCAGTCGAAGTCCGTCGGCCGGAACTCCTGCGCGATGACGAGCGCCGACTTCGACAGCAGGCGGGCCAGCTCGGTGCGCAGCTCCTCGGACGTGTCGACCTTGACGACGCCGGCCGAGAATGCGCTGTCCGGCTGCTTCAGCACGCACGGCAGCCCGAGCGTCGACTCGACGCGCGAGGCGCGTCGGCTCGTGACGACCATCGTCTTCGGCGTCGGGACGCCGTGCTTGTGCATGACCTCGGCCAGGTACACCTTGTTCATGCACTTGACGATCGTGTCGGGGTCGTCGACGACGACGAGGCCCTCGGACTTCGCCTTCTGTGCGAAGCGGTAGGTGTAGTGATTGACGTTGGTCGTGTCGCGGATGAACAGCGCGTCGAATTCCGCGGTGCGGCTGTAGTCGTCGCGCGTGATCACCTCGACCGCGAAGCCGACCTCTTTGCCGGCCTCGACGAAGCGGCGGATCGCCTTCTTGTCGGAGGCCGGCTCCGCGTCGCTCGGGTCGCGCAGGATCGCGAGGTCGTATCGCGGTGGCGTGCGGCGGCGCGGCACGTGGCCACGGCCCGCGACGTGGTCGGCGAGCGCGTCCAGGACGAAGCTGCGGTGATCCGGCGGAACGTCCTGGACATCGAGCGCGGCGACGTTCGTCAGCTCCCAGTGGCCAGTCTTCGCGTGCTTCTCGAAGAACGCGCGCAGCATCGGCGCCGGGAAGGTCCGGAACAGCACGTTGGCGAGCGCGTTGTGCCGCTGCGCGACGTTCCGCCCGAAGTACACGCTCAGCTCGAACTTGTCCGAGTGGATCGTCGCCAGCGTCTTCTCGATCAGCTCGGCGTGCTCGCTCCCCGCGGCCCGGATCAGCGTGCGCGACTTCAGGTCCTGGATCGTCCCGATCGTCGGTAGCGGGCGATGGCCGCGCGCCTCGGCGAGCAGCGACACGTAGTAGCCGCTGCGCTGGTAGCGCAGCGTCCGGCACAGGTTGACGACCCGACGCCTGACCCCGTCGGCGTACTGCCGGCCGGCGAGGTAGGCATCGGCAGAGACGAGCTCGACCTTCTCGGGATCGAGATCCCACTCGGCGGGGTCCCAGTCCTTCGGGTCGCTGACGACGACGAGTGCGTTCATCGGTGAGGTTCGCGGGGTCTTCGGCGGGGCTCCAGGACCATGAAGTTGGCGTCGTAGGTCAGCACCCCGAGCAGGATCGAGGAGACGACGCGCTCGGTCGGGACCATGTAGTGGTGCCGGTCCGACACCGGGTTGCCGGCGTACGGATCGGCGACGTGGATCGTGCGGGTCGTCTGGTCGTAGCCCGACAGCACCACGAAGTGACCCTGCGGCACGCCGGCGACGTCGTCAGAGTCGTCGTTCGGCGGAACCTGCCGGGGCTCTTGATAGAGGTAGGTCGAGCTCAGGCCGGCGAGGATCGGGATACCGCGCCGCAGGTAGCGGCGCAGCAGGCTGCCGGTCAGGTCCTCCCACAGCAGCTGTCCGCCCTTCGCGAGGAACTCGAGATAGGCCCCGGTCGCCGCGTGGAGCTTCGGGTCGTCCTTCACGCCGCGCTGCCGTCGCAGCCGGTCCGCCAGGTCGATCCCCGGTCTCGTGAACCAGGTCGGGTCGAACACGTGCACGTTGTAGGTGTGGATCCGGACGCGGTAGCCGCGGCTCAGCGCGTGGATGCCGAGCATCACGGCGAGCGTGCCACCCCCGGCGATCGAACGGGTCGCGGCGATCACGTCGTCGAGCGGCAACGGATCGTCGAAGTAGCGGTAGATCGCGTGGAGGCAGGTCGGCCCGCAGGTCGTGTCGTCGGGCTGCGGGAGGATGTCGACGTGGAGACGGGTCTGCATCGAGGCGGGACCGCGCCGATGCTACGCCACCGGCGCCGCGAAGGCGCGGTCCGTCTCGAGCGGGTGTGCCTGCGACCCCGCCGGCGCCGGGCCGGGCGCCGCGCGTCGGTGCTCGGGGCGCACGCGGGCCAGCGCTCGGAGTCGCGGCCGGCGGACGCGCCCGGTCGGGCCCGTGAGGCGGCCGCTCAGTTCGTGAAGACGATCCGTGCGCCGTCGGTCAGCGCGATGCCCAGCGCATTGCGATTCGGCGACTGGTCCGCGATGACGCCCTGGATGTAGAGCACGAAGCCGACCAGGTTCGGGGCGTTCGGGACCGGCAGCGGCAGCGGGATGCCGGTGACGATCGGGCCGAGCGGTGCGTCCGCGCTGTTCAGCAGGAAGCACGACGGGGCGCCGAACGGCGTCAGGTCGAGCGGCAGCGAGAAGGCGCCGAACTGGGTCGACGAGTAGCCGAACAACAGTGCGCCGCCGGCCTGGACGGAGCCCTGCTCCATCGCGATGAACAGCTGGGTACCGATCTGCGAGGAGCCGGTGACCTGCATGCGGCGAAGATCGCCGTTGCCGTCGCGGCAGGCGGTGCCGTAGTTCGAGATGGCGGAGTCGGCGATCTCGAAGCCCTTGACGAACTGCGTGCCGATGTTCTGTCCGATCAGCGTCGCGGTGCCCGAGACCGGATCGATGGAGTAGAGCGAGTCGGTCGTCGTGTTGATCCCGAACCAGCGACCCGCGGCGTCGATCGCGAGCCCCTGGATGTTGGTGATGGTCGTCGCGACCTGGGTGCCGACGCCGGTCACCTTGTCGACCCGGACGATCGCGCCGGTCGTGAAGTCGATGCCCCAGACCGTGCCGGACGCATCGATGTCCATCGCGGTGATCAATCCGAAGCCGCTGTTGCCGAGCAGCGTCGTCGTCCCCGTCGCCGGATCGAGGACGTAGGTGTTGTCGTTCTGGTTGGCGAGGTAGAAGACCTGCCCGGCCGGGTCCCAGGCGATGCCCTGCCAGCCGCTCAGGCTGGTCTGGAAGACCGGCGTGAAGGTGCCGTTCGCCACGTCGATCGTGCCGACCTCACCGCCGGCCAGGTCGATCGTGTAGAGCTCGGCGGTGTCGTCGCGCCACGCGAGTCCGGCGGGCGTCGACAGGTTGTTGTTCAGCGTGCTGGCGACGAACGTCACAGCGCCGGTGTTGAGATCGCAGGTGTAGAGCCGGTCCTGATCGGAGTCGACCAGGTAGGCGACCTGTGCGGAGGCGACCGACGCGAGAACGGCGGCCGCGACGAGAGCGTTGCGGATCATGGCGATGGGGGAGAAGAGAGCGAGGGGCGACGGACCTGCGTCGCGGTGTCCGGTGCCGCCGGAAGGCGGGCCGGTAGCGGATTCTGGCGGGATCCGCTCGTGCCGTCGAGCCGGTCCGGCGGACGTCACAACACCAGCATGTCGAGGCCGACGCTCGCGCTGATCCCGAACGGCGCGCCCGGGTCGACGTAGGCGGCCTGCAGGTAGATGTGCACGCCGACGAGCACCGGATCGTTCGGCGTGTTGACAGCCGAGCTCCAGGTGCCCTGGGCGTCGAGCGCGTGGCCGATCGGGATCCCGGCCTCCGTGTGGACGTAGCCGTTGAAGATCGGCAGATTGAGACGGAGCGTGCCGATGTTCAGCGCGCCGAGTGCGTTCGCCGGACCGTTCCCGACGCGGAAGTTGATCGCCTGGCGGATCGTCGCGCAGCCGGTGCCGGTCAGGACCGGTACGACCCCCATGGTGTTCGGGATGCCGGTCCCGTAGTTCGTGAAGGTGCCGCAGGATCCGAACCCGTCGATCACGATCACCTGACTGCCGGATCCGAACGTCGAGAACAGGAACGACCCGGACGACGCGTCGACGGTCGCGCCCTCGGCGCCGCCGAGACCGCTGACCATCACACGGCGCGTCCCGGGCAGCGGGTCGCCGGCGGCATCGAGATCGTAGACCTCGATGGCGCCGTTGCTGTAGTTGCTGAGGATAACGGTGGCGTAGTCGAGCAGCAGCGGTGAGCCGGGCGGCGGATAGAGGAGACCCTCGGGACCGCCGGGCAGGGCGGCGCGGAGCGACACGTTCGTGATGTCGAACGTCCCGGTGCCGTCGGGAGACACGCGCGCATCGTGGAACGCCCCGCCGCTGTAGGCGCAGATCTTGATCGCTCCTGCGCCCGGATAGCCCGGTGGTACGAATGTCAGCGCTCCGGGAGACGCACCGACGTAGCCGACGGTCGACAGCTGGATCAGCTTGTCCGGCGACGTGCTACCGGCCTTGATCTGGCCGACCTGGTTCAGCGGGTACTGCGTGAAGAACAGCACGTTGCTCGGCCCGTATTGAAGGCCTCCGTCGATGTTCGGCGCCGTGGCGAGCTGCGTCGCGGTGCCCTGGAAGCCGTTGACGCGGCCGTGCATGTCGCGCGTCACTCGAATCGCGTAGATGGCGCCGAGTCCGTTGTTGGCGTTGCCTCCGATCAACAGCAGGTCGCGATCGTCGTACTTGAACGTCAGACCACCATAGGGAGTGGGAACGCCCGGAACCGCGCCCAGCGAGCGGAGCGCGTAGTTCGTGTTGAACGGAGGCTGGACGACCTGGGCGGACAGTGCCGCGCCCATCACGACGATGAGCAGACCGGTCAGGCCAGCGTTGCAGAGAGCAGTCGGGGAGGTGCTCATGATCGGAGACTCGACGCGCTGCGGAGCACATCGAATAGACGATGACGCCCAACGGCTGTCGAGTGGGGGTGGCAGCCGGCCGGGACGGGAGAACCGTGATGGCGTGCCCGCGTGGCATGGGTGTAGTCTTCTGGCCCATGAGAAGGCTCGAACAGCGAATCGCGTTGATCACCGGCGCCGCGCGCGGTATCGGCAATGGCATCGCGGTGGCGTTCGTGGCCGAGGGTGCGGAGGTGTGGCTGACGGACATCCGCGCCGCGGAGGGAGTGGCACGGTGTGCCGAACTCGGCCCGGCCTCCCGGTTCCGTATCCTCGACGTCCGGGAGGAGGCCGACTGGACTCGCGTCCTCGACGAATTGCTGGCCGAGCACGGCCGGCTCGACGTGCTCGTCAACAACGCGGCGATCACCGGCTTCGCCGAGCTCGCCGGACCGCACGATCCCGAGCACGCGAGCCTCGCGGATTGGCGTGACGTCCATCGCACGAACCTCGACGGCGTGTTTCTCGGCTGCAAGCATGCGATCCGCGCGATGCGCCGCACCGGCACGGGCTCGATCATCAACGTCGGCTCGCGGTCGGGAGTGGTCGGGATTCCCGGTGCCGCGGCCTACGCTTCCAGCAAGGCCGCGGTCCGCAATCACACGAAGTCCGTCGCTCTGTATTGCGCGGAGCAGGGGCTCTCGGTGCGCTGCAACGTCATCCAACCGGCGGCGGTGCTGACGCCGATGTGGGACCCGCTGCTCGGCGACGGGCCGGAGCGGGAGGCGCGCATGGCGGCGTTCGTCGCCGATACGCCGCTGCGACGGTTCGGGCGCGTGGAGGAGGTCGCGGCACTCGCCGTGCACCTCGCCGCGGACGAATCCGCGTACACGACGGGTGCGGAGTTCCAGGTCGACGGCGGGCTGCTCGCCGGAGCCGTCGCCGCACCGGCGCGTAACCGCTGAGCCGGTGACGGACGGCCCCGCCACTGGAATCCGCGGCCGGTGGAAGTACTTCTGGACCTGGTCGGCGCCGGCGCCCGGCGCCCCACGCTCGGTCCCCGGTCCCGGTGCCCGGTGCCCGTGGGTGCGGCTCCCGACGACCGCGCTTCGCTCGCTGCTCACCCGTCGAGGATCCACCCGTGAACCGTTCCTCCTTGCTCGTGCTCTGTGCGGCCATCCCGGTCTGGTCCGCGGCCCTGCCTGCCCAGCAGGGCCGTGTCGTGCTGCCGCCGGGCTACGACACGACGGAAGCGCCCGGCTCGACCGCCTACGGCTGGGGCCAGGGTGTGAACCAACGCCGCGTGCAGTGGATCTACGACTCGTCGTATTTCACTTCCCAGGGCATCGATCACCCCATCTCCATCACGCGATTGCGATGGCGTGCCAATGGCGCCAGCGTGGTCCGCGGCGGCTCCTACGCGCAGGCGAGCGTGATGCTGGCGAGCGCGACGGCGGACTGCCGGACGCCGTCGGCGACGTTCGCCGCGAACCTCGCGAGTGACGCGACGCTCGTCCACAGCGGTGCCGTGAGCGTCGCGACGGGCGCGGGCCTCACCCCCAACAACTGGTTCGTCGATCTGCAGCTGCAGACGCCGTTCTACTACGACCCGACGCAGGGCGCCGACATCGTCACCGACATCACGGTCCCGCCCGGTGTGCTGACCGGCACCACGCCGATCCACGACGCGGTGTTCGGCGGCATCCTGGGCGGCCGCGTCGTCGCATCGACGGCCACGGCATCGACGGGCACGACGTCGAGCGGCGGACTGATCATCCTGGAATTCGGCTACGACTATCCGCCCGGCGTGGCGCACGGCATCCCGAGCGGCACGGGTTGCGGCGCCGGCGAGCCGGCGAGCTTCTACGAGCTGTTCGACATCGGCAATCCCACCGATCTGGGCAACACGCCCGGCCTGACGATGCTGTGGACCGGCGCCGGCTATGTCGTCACGCCCGGTGCATCGCCGATCGTCGCACCGACGGGGGCGTTCAATCTGCAATTGGCCGACGACGCGACGGTCCAGGTGACGTTGCCGTGGGGGTTCGGCTACGCGGGCGGCAGCACGAGCTCGCTGTGGGTCTGCTCCAACGGCTGGATCGCGCTCGAGTCCACCGCGCTCACGGATCCGGTCGAGAGCGTCGCGCGCCTGCTGGCCGGCGAGCCGCGTGTCGCCGCGTTCTGGGACGACCTCGATCCGACGGTGAGTGGCGGCGTGCACGCCGAGACGGACCCGGCGAACGGGAGCGTGTTCCACGTCACCTGGGACCGGGTGCCGGAGTACGGGACCGCCGGCGCCGGCAACACGTTCCAGGTGTCGTTCCAGCAGGGGGGCGCGATCGAGCTCAAGTGGGGATCGCTGTCGACGCTCGACGCGCTGGTCGGCTACTCGCCGGGGAACGGTGCCGTCGATCCGGGTGCGACCGACATCTCCCGGCTCGCCGGCGCGCTCCTGCTCGGCGACGACCGCCCGGCTCTCGCGCTCGTTCCGGGTGCGCGTCCGGTGATCGGTCGGACCGGCGCGGTCGTCGTGCAGAACATCCCACCCGCGGCGACCGTCGGCCTCCATCTGATCGGGCTCGCGTCGCTACCCGCGCCCGGCGTCGCGCTCGATGTCCTCGGTGCGCCCGGCTGCCTGCTCCAGGTCGCGCAGCTCGCGGCGCCGGGCTACGGGATCGGTGGCAGCTCGGCGACGTTCCAGCTCGCGATCCCCAACGACCCGAGCCTGGACGGTGCGAGCCTGTTCTTCCAGGACGCCAACGCCGTGCCGGGTCTCAATCCGCTCGGGCTGATCACGTCAAACCTCGTCGAGTGGCGCATCCACCTGCGCTGAGGTCCTGCGACCCGCGGTGAGCCGCCCGCGGTGCGGGCCTACGCGTCTCCGCCGGCGACGAACGGGCTCGGCACCGCCTCGCCCTCGGGCTCGACGTGGATCGACACCTGCACCTCGCCGAGTTCGGTCGCGAGCGCGCGCTCGAGGTCCTCGCAGATCTCGTGCGCGTCCTGCACGGTCATCGTCGCCGGCACCACCAGGTGGAACTGCACGAACGTACGGTGGCCGGCGCGCCGCGTCAGCAGCTGGTGCACCTGCTGGGCGGACTGCAGGCGCGGCTGCAGGATCGCGCGGATCCGTTCCTTCTCGGCCGGCGGCAGCGCCTCGTCCATCAGCCCGCCGACCGACTCGCGCACGAGTCGCCAGCCGACGCGCACGATGTTGAGCGCCACGCCGATCGCGAGCAGTGGGTCGAGGATCCACCAGCCCGTGGCGGTGGCGATGCCGATGCCGGCGAGCACGCCGATGGAGGTCGCGACGTCGGTGTAGACGTGCAGGCCGTCGGCCTCGATCGCCGGGGACCGCAGCTCGCGACCGACGCGGACCAGCCACGCGGCGAGCAGTCCATTGACTGCGGAGGCGACGATCGCGACGAGCGCGCCGAGGCCGACCGACTCGAGCGGACCGGGGTGCAGGAGCCGACCGAGCGCCGACGCGACGATCGAGATCGCCGCGACGAGGATCAGGGCACCCTCGACCACGGCCGAGAAGTACTCGGCCTTGCTGTGCCCGAACGGGTGCTCCTCGTCGGCCGGCCGTGCCGCGACGCGCACCGCGAACAGCGCGAACGATGCGGCGGCGACGTTGACGATCGACTCGAGCGCGTCGGAGTAGAGCGCGACCGAGCCGGTCAGGTGCCAGGACAGGAACTTCAGGCCGAGCACCGCCGCGCCGACCGCGAGGCTCGTCCACGCGGCGCGGCTGGCGCGTCGCCCCGGGGCCGGGCGGGCGAGGCCCGCCGCGGGTTCGGGCGGGCAGGGGCTGTGGAGGCGGGCGTCCAACGGAAGCGCCCCCCGTCGTACCGCGGCGGCTGCGCAGGTTCCAGGCGGACGCGGGTCGCGTCACAGGCCGACCACGAGGTCCTGCGCGTTCAGCGGCACGAGCCGGGTCGTCGGGCCGACGTTGTCGATCCGCAGGCCCTGCGTCGGAACGACGCTGCCGATCATCGCGGCCACGCTCGGCAGCGTCAGCGAGTGCGAGCCCATGCCGGTCTGCAGCGACGGCGGCGGTGCGAGGCCGACCAGGATCTCGCCACCGAGGAAGGGCAGTCCGGGGTCGGGCGTCAGCGCGAATGCGACGATGGTCGCCGCCGTCAGCGGGGTCGTGTCGATGGTGGCGCGCCAGGTGCGGCCGACGACCGGCGCGGACAGGCAGCCGTAGGCCGCCGGGTTCACTCCGGAGCCGTTGCGGAACGCACAGCGGGCGACGACGACGTCGTTGGGCAGGGACGCGAGGTCGCCACGGCCGGCATTGAACAGCGGCAGCACGTTGCCGATCAGCAACGTCCTCGGTGTGTTGGGGAGCGACAGGTCGTAGCGGAACAGGTCGTCGATGTAGTTGACGTCGAACGTGATCAGCGTGCGTGGTCCGGCGGCCGTCACGAACGTCGCGCCGGCATTGCCGGTGCCCGTGTCGGTCAGCACCAGCGTCAGGTCACCCGTGGTCACGTCCAGCGTGTAGATCTCGTTGCGCGACGTGACGTGGAAGGTCCCGTCGCCCGCGATCGCGAGGTCGGAGATGTCGCTGACCGAGAACGGCCGGCCCGACTCCCGCAGCGGCAGGCCCGCACCGAGCTCGAAGCCGAGCACCGGGTCGATGCGCACGAGCTCGTTCGCGGCGGAGTCGAGCGTCCACAGCGCGCCCTGGGCGTCGATGGCAGCACCGCGGACCTCGCGCGTCAGCCGCGGCCCACGCGGGTAGGCGACCGCCGTGTGCGGGTCGAGGCCGAGCAGGTACGACCCGTCGACCTGGCCATTGGGGGCGCGGTCGATGCGGAACGCGAGCAGCCCGTGGACCGGCGAGATCGCGAGCCCGTCGACGTCGACCGGCGCGCCTGCGAGCGTCACGGTGCCACGATCGCGGAAGCCGCTGCCGTCGACGAAGAACGAGAACAGGTGCACCGGCACGGCGGACGGCGTGTTGCCGCACACCGGCGGCGACGAGCCGCAGGACTTCAGACCGAACACCTCGTCGGGCACGGTCTGGCCGGCGATGGCAGCCGGCAGCAACAGCGCGAGCACGGACGTCAGAGCGGAGCGGATCACCATCGGGAACTCCCTGGGGTCGACCGCGGCGGCGCGTCGCGGGACCGTCCGCGGCAGCGCTGCACGGCTCTGGTGGTTGCTCCGGGCGCGGTCCTCCGCCGGTCAGAAGCCGACCAGCATCTCGATTCCGTCGCTGAGCGCCGCCAGGTTCAGCAGAGCGCCGCCGGCATCGAGGACCACGTACTGCCCGTAGAGCACGATCCCGACCAGTCGTGGGTCGTAGGCGATCGGGATCGGCGTGCTCGCGAAGCCGGCGGCGTCGGTGACCCGGGTTCCCAGCGCGGTCACCGGCAGGTCGACGAGCAGGCGGCACGTTCCGATCGGCAGAGCACTCGGGCGGAATCCGACGTTCAGGACCGTCGGCGACACGGGGCGCGCGCCGGACACCGTGACCGCGAACGCGGGCGTGCCGAGCGCAGGAACGCCGACGTGACCGATCCGCGGTGGCGCGCCGCTGGAGCCGTTGCAGCCGGAACCGTACACGGCGACCGACGCCGGGCCGCCCAGCACGATCCGCCACGGCTCGATTCCGGACTGCCCGTCATTACAGGCGAACCACAACGCATTGCCGAGCAGCGACGTCTCGGTGATCGAGACGGCCCCTGCGCCGGCGTATGGACCGACATGGCCGATCTGCCGTGTGTTCGCGGCGCTACCGTCGGTCGCGAAGATCTGCAGGCCCGCCGTGCCGTCGGAGCCTGCGAACACGGCGACGTTGGTGCCGGGGACGGTCTGCAGCGTGCCGGGAACCACGCCGCTCGGGCCACCGGGAAACAGGTCCGCGACCAACCGGACCGAAGCGCCATCGGAGGTCCAGACCTCGCGTCCGCGCACGCCGTCGTCGGCCGTGAAGTACACGACGTCACGGGCCGCGGTCAGGTCTTCGATCGCACCGTGCAGGCCGCCGGGGACGACCTCACCGACGAGGCGCGTCCCGGCGGCCGTGCCATCGCTGAAGAACAGCTCGCGCCCGGTCGCACCCTGCAGCGCGACGAACACGACCCCGGCAGTGCCCAGTGCGGCGATCGGGCCGGGTTCGGTGTTCGTGACTCCCGGCGAGAGGTCGACGACCATCGAGGTCCCGGCCGGCGTGCCATCCGTCACGTGCAGCTCCCTTCCGTTCGCCGTCGTCGTAGCGGCGAACCAGACGAGTCCGCCGGCCGGCGTCAGGTAGTCGGGGGACGACGAGCCGGCACCCGCGCGAAGGTCGGCGAGCAATCCGGTTCCAGCCGGAGTGCCGTCGGTGACCGCGAGCTCGACTCCGAGGCCGTCGAGGTCGGCGGCGAACACGGTATGCACGCCAGCGGGTGCGAAGCCACGGGGGTTGGACGAGAAGCCGGCGGTGCGCAGCTCCGCGAGCTGGAGCGTGCCGGCCGCCGTGCCGTCCGTAACCCACGGCTCGAAGCCGGTCCCGGTGTCGGCTGCGAAGAACGCGAGTCCGCGGGAGACCGCGAAGTCGCGCGGGCTCGAGCTCTGCAGGGCGGCCGCCAGGTCGATCACCGCCGTGCCAGCGGCGGTGCCGTCGGTGACGAGCAGCTCGCGACCGCTGCCCGCTCTCCATGCGCTGCCGACGGCGAGGCTGCCGAATCCGGTGAGCTCCGCGATCTGGTTCAGCGTCCCGCCGAGGTCGATCTTCACGGTGTTCGCCGCGGTGCCGTCGCTCGACCACAGCTCGGATTGCGCCGACTGGTCGTGCGCAGCGAACACGACGCGAGCACCCGCGCGCCGGAAGCCGAACGGGAGCGAGCCGGGCCGCGTGTCGGCGACATCCGCGACCAGCGCCGTGCCGGTCGCGGTGCCGTCGGTTCGCCACGGCTCTGCACCGAGCACCCCGTCGTTCGCTGCGAACAGCAGCTCGTTCCCGAGCACGCGGAACGCGGTGGGGCTCGAGCTTCCCGTGCCGAGCGCCAGGTCCACGACCAGACGAGTGCCGGCCAGCGTGCCGTCGGAGAACCACAGCTCACGGCCGCTCGCATTCGTCGTCGCCGCGAACACGACCCCGCCGAAGGCCGCCGTCAGCTCGGTCGGATCGGAGCTGTTGGAGCCGACCAGGACGTCGCGAGCGAGGTAGGTGCCGGCGGGCGTGCCGTCGGTGCGATAGGGCTCGCGACCGATGCCGGGGCCCTGCGCGACGAACAGCAGGAGGCTCGGCGATGCGGCGCAATAGCTCATCGGGAACGACGACGTGCTGCCCGCGACAATGTCGAGGAGGAGGATCGTGCCCGCAGCCGCGCCGTCCGATGCGAATGGTTCGAGACCGTGCGTGCCGTCGTTCGCGGTGAACACCACACGGCTGCCCATCGCGGTCAGCTCGGTGGGGCCCGACCCGCCGCCGCCGGGCTGGAGGTCGGCGACGAGGACGGTGCCCGCGACGGTGCCATCGGACCTCCACAGCTCGGCGCCGGTCGAGCCGCCGTCGGCGCTGAAATACAGGTAGCCGCTGGACGACGTGAGCTGCTGCACGCGGGACGACCCGACGCCCGGCAGCACGTCGACGAACAGCCCGGTGCCCGCTGGCGTGCCATCGCTTCGGCAGAGCTCGCGGCCGGCGCCCGCGATCGTCGCGGTGAAATAGAGTGCTCCATTGTGGACCTCCAGGTCCGCCGGCCCGGAGCCGGTGGTACCCACCAGCAGATCCGCGACCATCGTCGTGCCAGCAGCCGTGCCATCCGACGTCCACAGCTCCTGGCCGTGCGTGCCGTCGTCGAACGCGAAGCACAGGACGCCGCCGAATCCGGTCATCGCGGCGATCGACGACGAGGCCGAGCCCGGGCGCAAGTCCGCGACCAGGTGCGTTCCGGCGGTCGTGCCGTCGGAGACCCACAGCTCGCGGCCGAGTCCGGCCACGCTGGCGGTGAAGAACAGCCGGGAGCCGACGCGAACGAGCGACTCCGGCGACGAGGAGTCGGAACCTGGCGCGATGTCCTTCACGATCGACGTGCCGCCTCGAGTTCCATCGGTCCGCCACAGCTCCCGGCCGTGTTCCGTGACCGCGGTGAAGAACACCGTACCGCCCATCTCCACCAGTTGCTGCGGGCCGCTACCGACGTTGCTGCCTCCTCCGGTGCGGACGTCGCGAACCAGTTGTTGTGCAGCGAGGTCGATGACGGCAATGGCCACCGTGATCGTACAGAGCAGGAATGGAGAGCGACGGCGGTTCATGGCGGCGTCTGGACAGGGTCGGCGGCCTGGTCGCACTGCGTCAGTCGCCCGACACGGAAGCGGACGGCGATATGGCGAGGGCGGGCGGCGGCCATTGAAGCACGGCTCGGGCCGCCCGTGGTGGCCGGGCGCCGTGAGCGCGGCGACTTGCGGTCTGCCGGTCTGCGTCGCGCGGCCGTTGATCGGGGGCGCGGCGGAAGGTGCTGGTGGCGGGCGACCGCCGGTACAGCACGCTCCGTGGCGTGGCGGTGCCGAGAGGACGGAGCGCCGGTCGCAGCGTCAGTTCCCGCCCGCGGGGAGCGCGAGGTTCAGGACGGAATCGAGGCCGCCCGTCACGGTGACGAGCACCGGCTCCGACGTCGATCGCGAGCGACCGGATCGCCGTTCGGTGTCCGACGGCTCGTAGGCGAGCGAGGCGCGGTAGGTGCCGGGGTGGACGGCGGGCAATTCGAGCCGGAGGCCGTCGGCCGACGGTCGTCTCACACTGATCGCGTCGCCGGCCTCGACATCGACCGGTGCGAGGATCAGCGAGAAGCGACCGGTCCGGCCGGCCGTCGACGTGCTTGCGACGTGCGCGGCGACGCGGCCGTGCAGCGGCACGACGACGCGGGCGGACGACTCGGCAGGAACGTGCGGTTGCCGGTAGGTGCGGCCAGCCAGGTTCACGATCAGCTCGAAGGGTGCGTCGGGAGTCGAGGACGCGACATGCCGGGCGCCGCCGAGGCGGTGCGTGTTCGTGGTGAAGCCCGCGTAGCGGGTCCACACCTCTGCTTCTGGCATCGGGGTGCCGTTCACGTCGACGACCTCGATCGTCACCGGGCGAGCCGCACCGAGGCGGAACTCGACCGGCCGGCCGTCGATCGGCACCGCGTAGTCGGGCACGTAACGGGTCGCGCAGGCGCGGTGCTGCAGGATCAGCGTGGCGGTCTCGGGCGTCGCCAGATAGCAGCAGAAGCTGCCGTCGTCGGTGGTCCAACCGAGGAGCTGGCCGCCGAGCTGGACGCACGCACGTGACAGCGGACTCCCGGCGTCGTCGACGACCCGACCGCGGAACACGATCATGCGATCGGCCAGCGAGACGACGATCCGGCGGCGCTCGGCGGGCGCGAGCGGTGCGATCGTCCCGGAGTGGTAGACCATGTCACCGGTGATGCCGCACACATGGAGCCCGATCTCGATGCCCGGTCGAAGCGCGCGGAACACCGCCCGGCCGTCGGAGTCCGGCTGCGCGCACAGGTAGGTGTCCGGAGCAGCCGCATAGAGGGCGAGCTGCGGGACGGTCCAGGCGGACACGTGTCTCTGCTGGGTGATGCGGTCGGCTACCGGTGCCGCGGTGATCGCCTGTTCACCGTACAGCGCGACCTTGAACTGGCCCGGGTCGGCTCCGTCAGGCAGCTGCAATGCGACCTCCAGCTCGTTGGCGAGCACCAACGTCACGACCAGCCGCTCGGCGACGACCGCAGGGATCTCGCGGACGGCGGGCACGAAGCGCGGCGCCGTGACGTCCATACGATCGACCGCGCGCGACAGCCAGCGCAGCTCGCCGCGGCCATCGCGGCCGGTCGGTCGGCTACGCAGGCCGGCGGCGGCCGCCACGGCGCCGCCGATCGGCGCGCCCCGTTCGTCGAGGGCGAGGAACGGTACGTGACGAACGTCGCGGACGATCACGTCGCCGAGGTCACCGTCGGCAGGGAGCTCGCCTTGCTGCAGCGTCAGGATCGGAGGAGACGCGACGTAGCTGTCGCCGAGCCGGAGTTCGAGCCCGACGAGCGACTCGTCCGGTGCGTCGAGCACGAAGCGGCCGTCGGCGTCAGTCGTGTCGCTGGCGAGCACGGGGGTCGCCGTCTCTGCAATGCGGAGCGTCGCGGCGACCCGCGCGTCGCCGAGCGGCGCCCGGTCATCGCACGCGACGAGGCGGCCGCGCAACGTGGCTGGCAGTGCGATGCGCACGACCACGTCGTCGACCGGTGCCGCGATCCGGATTCCACGTGCGCGCGGCAGCAGATCGCCAGCGGACGTCGACACCACCCGCCAACGGTGTTGGAGCCTCAGTATGCCGCTCCAGCGTGGCGGCAGTCCGTTCAGCTCGAAGCGCCCGTCTGCGTCGGTCGTGACGATGGAGTATCCGCCGCGCAGCGCGCGCGCCTCGAGGACTCTCGAGACCGCGTCCGGCAGGGCGTCGGTGGACGGCAATGCACGATCGGAGTCGACCCCGATCCGGAGCGGTCCCGGCGTCGTCTCGCTCGTCGGCACGAAGCGTCCGGTGACGCGCGCCCCCGCGTCGAGCACGAGGTCCTGCCGGCCCGGAGTCAGCGCGACGTCGCGTTGCTCGAGCGGACGGCCGGGGATCGCGAGGACCACGGTCGCGGGGCGGTCGTCCGCCGTCAGCTCGGCGATCCCCCGGTCGTCCGTCCGCACGTCGGCGAGCAGCTGGTCGCCGCGGAACACCACGAGCTGGGCACCCACCAGAGGTCTGGCCGGCGCGACGAGCACCCGGAACGCGACGAGCGTGCGACCCGCGAGGCGGTCGACCTGCCGGCGTGTGGCGGGGCTCTCCGTTGCGCCGTCGTCAGCGCCCGACGGAGCGTCGGCGGTCGCGCTCCGGCGCTCCGGATCGGGAGCGCTCTGCGGCCGGTCGTCCGCCGCGGGCGCGGTCGTGGCGATGCGGCCCACTCCTGGCCGGGCCGTCCGCTTCGCGAGCAGGAACACCCCGCCGGCGAGCACCGCGAGCAGGAACCAGACGACGGCGGCGCGCTGCTTCATGTCGCATCCGGTCTCGACCGCGCCAGGGTCGATCGATCCGAGTGTAGCGGGGAACGGGCGAGCGTTGCCGTCGACCGTCGGTGCGCCGCCGCCGTGGCGAGCGAAGCGCGCGCGTCGTACGATCGATCCGCGCCGCGGCGGGCGCTCTCGAACACGGCGTGCTCCGTCAGCTCGAGGAGCAGCTCGTCGATCGAGATGTGGATCGCGGGCAGCCGCGCGGTCAGGCGCGCGCCATCGCGCCCGAACTCGAATTCCGGCGCCCAGGTGGCGACCGGGTCGAACGCGGGCGGCGATGTTCCCGGGTGCGGGGCCCGGGGCGCGAGACGCGGGCACCTCCACCGGTGCCCGCGCGCTGTCATTGGATGTAGGTGGAGCCCGCCCGGGAGACCGTGATGCCCGCCGGGGTCACCTCCAGCCATTGCCAATTGATCGTGTAGGGGCCGGGAGGCGCCGCGGCCAGGCTGAAGGTCGCATTGGCCGTGCCGCCGACTGCCGGAATCGGGAACAGCACCGGCGGGAGCGGAACGACCTGCAGGTCGATGCCGCACACGAAGAGCCACGGCAGCGGGTTGATCGTCGGTCCGGCGACACCCGCGGCGAGATAGCCGAGGGGGGTCGTGAGGCCCTGGATCACGATCGAGTAGGTCGCCGAGCCTGCGTAGGCCCAGCAGTTCGAGAAGTGCAGGCTGCCCGGCATGCAGCCGGGGCTGCCGTAGTTGTAGTTGCCCTCGACGCGCACGACCTCGTCGACGGTCGCCTGGGTCAGGTAGGTCAGCTCGGTGATGCCGGTCGCCGGGTCCAGCCTGCCGGACGCACCGCCGGCGAGACCGCCCGGATTCGTGCCCGGGATGCCCAGGTCGCCGATGAAGTGCTGGCCCGTCGGGACGCCGGTGACGCTCGCCTGCTCGAAGTCCACCTGCATGCTGGCGACCGGACCGCCCGACTGGCTGAACCACCAGACGGTGTCGGTCTGCGTGTCGAACCACGCGCCGTACGCAGCGGGCGTGACGGACGGCGTCGCCGGCGCGGCGGGCGCGCCGGTCGCCACGTCGATGTACTCGACGACGCTCCCGAAGTTCGCGGTCACGAAGACACCCTTCGTGGCGATCGGGAACGCCGCCTGGACCGCCGGGCTCGAGGCCGGCATCAGCGCGAGCGCGCGCACGACCGTGTTGACCGGTGCGGTGATCACGACGTTCGCCGCATTGACCCACGACTTCCCGACCGGATCCCAAGCGAAGATCGTGTTCGCGGACGCGCTGTTCTCACAGCCGCCGTAGATCAGCTCAGGGTCGCTCGAGGTCGGGTTGAACTCGAGGTTGTGTGCGAGATCGCGGATTCCCCAGCCGCTGCCGGCCGTGCCCGGGGGCTGGGCATACCAGGCGACGTAGGCGCCGTTGGCGTCGTACTCGACGAGGATGTGCGGGTTCGCGGTCGACGTCGTGTCGCGACGCGCCGTCACCCAGATGTGGCCGGCATTGTCGACTTCGACGCCGAGCGCACCGTTGACCGTGTACCCAGCGCCTCCCGAGGCGGTCGTCTGGACGTCGATCCGGTGGCTGCCGGACGTGCCGATGTTCACCGGCTTGCCGAGGCCGCCCTGGGCGACCAGGCCGGCAGCGAGCAGGCCGCCGGCAATGCAGATGGAGCGAAAGAGCATGGTTGGAAACCGGCCGAAGCCCGGTCGTTGGGATTGACACGAGAGAGCCCGGGCAGCTCGGGCCACCCGAGCGGCGGAGGTCGAAAGGACCCGCGAGCCAGCGGGGCCTGTCCAACCGAACACGGCTACCTTCAGCGCGATCGCGAGCGCACGTCAAGTTGCGGTGGTTACCGAGTATCGGGTTGACCCGCCCATGAAGACCCAGCCGTGACGACCCACCCGTGACGACCCGGACACCATCGGAGGCGGGGTGGCACGAGCGGATGATTGCAGCGAGCGACGCTCGGGTCTCCGTTCGCACTCTTCACCGGTCTCGGCGGGGACGCGTCCAATCGTGAACTCTGCTCACTGGGAGCCTCTGCCAAGGAGGATATCCGTAATGCGCAGCGATTTTCCCGGGCGCAGGTCGCCGTGACGAGATCGGTCGCGGTGTCTGCATCGCAGAGCGTGTGTCGCGCCACGGTCCCCCGGGCAGCGGTCGCGAGCCATGGGCGCTGCGACGGGGTGGGCAGTCTGGGGCCGAAGAGCGCAGCGAAGTCCGGTTGCTATCGCCGGGTACGACGATCGGGCGTGCGAATCGCTCGAAGCCTCGGCCTTCCACGTGCGTGGCCGGGCCCACCGAGGATTCGTGGCGCCGAGTCGACGAAACGCATTGCGCTCGTGACCACCACGTCCCGCGGAGCGACAGGCGGCGTCGCTCGCGGTCCGCGCGATGCCCGCGACGCCGGTCGGATGGCCGCGGCTCGCCGCGGCGAGTGACATCGCTCCGGGCGTGGTTCCGGTAGGTGGCACCGGGGTCTCGTCAACGACCCGACCGCCGCCCGCGCGCCGGGTAGCCACGAGCGGCGGGGCATCACAATCGAATGGCCGCAGCGAGCTGCGCTCGACGAGAGACCCGCTGCGCGTGGCCCGGACGCCTGCGTTCCCGAGAAGCTCAGACCAGGAAGCCGAGCTGTTGGCCAGCGAGGGTCGAGTAGCCGGGGATCACCGTGTCGAGCGCCGCCGTGGCGGAGATGCCGAAGCACTTGTCGCAGATCTCGGCGAGCACGTGTCGGAAGTCGGTGACGACGTCGCAGGCGTCGACCCAGGCGGGGTTACCGGGCGTCGCGAGCAGCGGACGCCATGGAGCACCGAACTCGTTCGGGCCGAGCGTGCCACCACCGTGGATGTTGTAGGTGCCCGGGACGACGCGATCGCCCATGACGAAGTACAGCCCGCCGACGCCGTGGTCGGTGCTCGCGCTGGCGTTCTCGCGCGCCGTACGTCCGAACTCGCTGACGACGACGACCGTGATCCGATCGCCGAGCCCGGCCGACTGGATCGCGTCGTGCAGGTCGCGGAGGCCGTAGCCCAGGTAGCGGAGCAGGTTCGGGTGCTCGTCCGGCTGGTCGCCGTGCGTGTCCCAGCCCCCGAACTCGATGCCGGCGATGCGCAGCGACGACTCGGTGCGCAGCGCGAAGCAGGCCTGCTCGGCAGCGGCGAGGAACGCTGCGCCCTTCGGATCGAAGTACGGCACGACGCGTTGCTCCTGCGCGGGCAGACCCGCCTTCGCCTGTGCGAGCTGCGCGGCGTCGAGCGGGAACAAGCGGGTCGTCGCGAACCCCGGTGTGAAGCCGAGGCTCTCGAGCTTCTGCCGGGTGACGAGCCCGAAGCCCAGGTTGTCGGCCAGCAGGCCGTCGATCGGCGTCGCGAGCGGAGGTGTGGCGTGCGCCGCGGCGTGGCCCGCCAGCTCGACGTCGGTGCCCGCGGCGACGACCTGCGCCGGCAGGGCGAGCTTGCCCAGGTCGGGGACGTGCGACGCGAGGAGCGCGGACTGGTCGGTGCGGAACATGCGCTGCAGCCCGCCCGAGAAGCTGATCGCCGCCGGCATGTTGGCGGGATCCATCCGTGGGATGGCGCCGGCCTGCAGCATGCGATTCACGAAGCCGGTCCGCGACTGCAGGGCGGTGAGCGTGACGGTCTGCTCGGCCGCCGTCTCGAACATGTCCATCGCCGTGAAGTGCGAGCGCGTCGCCGTCGGGTCGCCGACCTGGTGCAGGTAGGCGAGGCGGCCGGCGGCGTCGACCGGTGCGAGGCGCCCCAGCTCGCGATTGAGCCTCGCGTAGGTGGCGCCGGTGATCGCGAACGACCCGGCGATGCTCGGCGTCGCCGACAGCTGCGGCCGAGCGACCGGGTAGTCGGCGTCCCGCCAGGGGACGACCGTGTTGACGCCGTCGTTCGCACCCCGGAGGAACACGAACAGGACCTGGTGGTTCGGATAGACGGGCGCGAAGGGCGACCCGACGGCCCGGCTCATGGCCGCGACCACATTGCGGGAGAAGACGGCGGCGCCGGCGCCGAACAACGCGCCGCGCAGCAGGTTTCTGCGATCGATCATGGTGCGTTCCTCGCGGCTCAGCGGGCTCCGCCCTGGGTCATGGAGATCGCCGCGACGGCGGCGGAGCGGACGATGTAGTCGTAGTCCGCGCTCGGTGGGAACGACGTGATGTCGGGCGTCCCCCCGATCGCGGCCGCCCGTGCGAAGTACGCGTTGGCGAATACGACGAGCAGGTGGTTCTGGTCCTGCGCGGTCCAGCGCGTGCCGTAGAGGCGCTCCAGCAGGAACTGCGAGACGGCGAACGGGTTGTTCCAGGTCGCCGGCAGCGCGGTGACGATCTGACCGGCCAGATCGATGTTCAGCGACGACAGTGCTGGCCCATACAGGGCCTCGTTGGCATGGGCGATCCGCGCGAGGGCGATCGACGGGCTGAGCTGGGCGAGGCTCGCCTGCGGGTAGCCGTTCGGCGCCGGGTAGCCGAACAACCCCTGGCCCATGGCCAACAGGCTGAGGTACGAGTTCGCGAGGCTGAGCGGGTTGTAGTGCCCCGGGACGAGTGGATTCGGCTGCGGCTGGGCACCGAACGCGCGCGGCCCGGACATCACCATCTCGAGGGGTAGCCGTGCGCGCGCGAAGCGATAGCGCGGGCCGAGGAACTCGGACGACAGCAGGAGCGCGGACAGCACGCTCTTGATGTCACCGAGCGTGCCCCAGGCAGTCTTCATCTGCTGCAACAGCGTCGGGTGGATGTCCGCCGCGCCGTCGGCGAGGAAGTAGTCGATCAGCTTGCGGCACACGAAGTCCTTGGTCGCCTCGCGGCCCGCGAGGTGGAGCAGCAGCGCATCGCCCTCGCCGACGCCGGTCGCGCCGGCCGGCACGGACCACGGCGAGCCCGAGACGGTGAACAGCGGCGGCTTGGGAGCCGTGTCGTGCGTGCTCGGATCGAACAGGAACGGATATTGGGCCTGCGTCGGATCGACCGTCCAGCCGGTCAGGATCCGGGCGACGGTCTCGACGTCGTTCTGGTCGTAGTTGGGGACCGGCGTCGGGCCCGGCAGCGACGGCCGCATCGTGTACAGCTCCATCAGCTCGCGCGCGTAGTCCTCGTTCGGCGCGGTCTGGACGTTCGCGTACAGGTGCAGGTACACGACCATCGACACGTGCTTCGACGTGAACGAGAGCAGGTCGTGGAACGTGTCGAGGGCATGCTCGCGGTAGTGGTTGTTCGCCTGCCACTCGAAGTACCAGGCGTGTGCGGCGGCCTTGTCCTGATTGCCGCCCACGTACTGCAGGAACCAGCCCTGGCTGCCCACGAGGTGGGTGTTGAAGTGGCGCTCCCAGAACTCGGCCATGACCTCGCGGAGCTGCCAGCGCGAGTCGAGTGCGTGGGCGAGGACCGTGCCGAGCGGCTGGGCGAAGTTGAACTGCTCGATCTGGGGCGTGCCGTGCGGCAGCGGCGGTACCCCCAGGTCGCCGCCGGGCTCCGCGAGCGTCTTGACGGCGGTGCCGCCGTACGGCCAGTCGGCGGGAACCAGGAACGGGTTCGGAGCGAGCTGCTCCCGGATGTAGGACCGGGCGGCCTGCATGGCCGTCGTGCCGGCCGGAGGACTGACGATCCGGCCGAGCAGTTCGGCATTGGCGCCGAACGTGATGCGGCGCAACACGTGATGCGCCAGTTCGAGGTCGGGGTTGGGCAGTGGCTGGGCCGCCAGGCCGGTCGCGAAGACCAGGCCGAGGGCGGCGGCGCGCACACCGAGTCGCGTCGCGGGCATGGGTTTCACCGGGTCGGGAGCAGGAGGGCTCGCCCGGTCGGTGTGCGCGCGCGGCGGACGGTTCTCGGTTTCGCGTCGAAAGCCCGGCCCGCGCCCCGAGACGTCCGGACCGCATGCGGCATGCGTCGTACGGCGGGCGCGGCCGCGCACCGCTCGCTTCTTCGCGTGCAGTCGTCAGCGGGGACCTCACTCGATCGGAGACGCCCCGGGGAGCTCTGGACGACGGCTCACCGGATGTCCATGCGCCGGGCGTTCGACACCGTCAGACCGAGTGGGTTGCCGAAGAACGGGTCGAGCTCCACCCATTGCCGATACACGCTGGCGCCCGCGACGCCGCCCGGGATGGGAAACGGGACCGTCGCGCTGAACGTCGCGAATCCGGTGCTGCCTGCGCCAGATGCAGCGGTCGCGGGGATGGAGAGCACGATGTTGGCGATGTGGATCACACACCCGGGTGCTCCGAGCGGACCGAGATCGATCGGCGGCAGCTGCGGGCCGAGCGCGATCAGCACCGCGACGGACGGGACTGCCGACGAGTAGCACCCGAGCCGGTAGTTGAGGTTGCCCGCGGTCGGGAGCCCCGCGGCGACGTCGCAGAGCGTGCGGCCCGCGCGGTGTTCGCAGCCGCTGCCGTAGCTGAAGTCCGTTGCCGCGGTCGTCGCCTGGAGGTGGGATGTGCCCGTCACGCTGTTGACGTAGGCCGGAACCGCCGACCCGACGCCGGCGATGATCTCCTCGGCCGCGGAGCCGTCGGCGAGGACGCGCTCCGCGTAGCCGTCGCGAGTGCCGACGATCAGGTCGCCGGTATTGAGGTCCAGGTCGCCGGAGTTCAGCATGTTCGGGGCCGGACCGGGACCGAACAGGTTCGCGCCGCTGTAGACGTGCGTGACGACCGCGGCGGTGACGGGGTCCACGGTGACCTTGTCGCCGTACACCCCGATCAGGATCAGTCTGGACCCGTAGGCCTGCATGTGCACCACGCCGAGGTTGTGGGGCCCTGCTCCACTCGGGTAACGGCTCGATGGGAACGCCATCAGGACGCGGGTCGTTCCACGTGTGGTGTCGTGCTCGACGAGACACCCCGGCGAGCTCGGCAGCGTGCTCCAATCGAAGCTGGCGACGTACACGTTGGACCCCAGGGCGCAGCACGCGTTCGCGCTGCCCGACCAGCCCGGGAGCAGTGTGAGGTCCCGCACCGTGGTGACGACACCGCCGGTGGCGGGGACCCGCTGCAGGTAACCTCCCGCGTAGCTCGAGTTCTGCGTGCAGAAGTAGAGGCTCGAGCCGACGACGGCGATCTGGCCGAGGTTGGGACCGGCCGTCGGTGTGGTGTCGAGCTGCGTCTCCGTGACGGTCGAACCGCTGATCGAGATGGCGAAGACGTCGCTCGGCTGCCCGCCCTGCGGATCGGTGCCGACGTAGCCCGACGCGGGGCTCGTCATCGACACGCAGTTCACTCCCGCGTTCGACAGACGTCAGGAGAGGGTGAGACGGGTCGCGGTCCTGGTCTCGTGGTCGGCGATGTACATCTCACCGACCGGCGTCGTCGCGGTCGGGACTCGCACGGACAACACGGTCTGGCCGGGTTGCGCCTGTGCACGGAGGAGCTCGCCCGGTGACAGGAGTGCGAGCGTGATCGAGCCGAGCCCGCAGACCAGGGGGATTCGGGTCGGATTCCGGTCGTATTGCGTCGACATGCAATTGTCCTGGCGGCGTTGGCCGCACGTATCCAGGTAGTGGACGAGGGACGCGAGGATCGGAGCGCCGGGGATCGGCGCCTGGCATGACCCCCGGACCGTGCGTGTGTGTCGCGTACCGAAGTCGATCAGTCGGTGCGCACGGTGCGTCTCGAGCGGCGGAGGGCCTGGACCGCCCGAACGGTCATCACCGTGGAAACACCATCGGGCTGCTGCCCTCACGCGAATCCGTGGCCACCGCTGCCGCCCGTGCCGTGGCCGGTCGCGAGCACGCCGCGGGCTTTGCACGACCACACCTCCCGTGACAGGCCCGCGACCACGAGAATCGCGCCATGGCACGGCAGCTCGTCGTCGCGGTGCTGGTCCTGTTGCTGGTCGGACTCGGCGTTGCCGCCTGGCTCGGCGCGGGCCCGTCCACTGTGCAGTCGCCGGGGCGGACCGACGTCGCCGGACCGGCGTCGAAGCAGCCGGAGGATGCCGAGCCGGCGCGACAGCCCGCGCTGGTGGTCGGTCGCTGCGTCGATGCGGGCGGGCAGGGCCTCTCGGGATGCACGGTCCGCATCGAGAGTCCCTTCGACCGCCTGCTCCGCGAGTCGACCGGCGGCGAGCGGGTGGCCGGGTCGGTGATCGCGACGACGGCCGCCGACGGGCGCTTCGAGCTGCGGGTGCCGCCGGTCGCCGAGCTGCCGGAGCCGGCGCCGCGTCTCGAGCTCGGCATCGAACGTGACGGGCACGTCGACGTGCGGGGCGAGGTCGCCGATCCGACCCCGGGGTCCCGCACCGACCTCGGCGAGATCGAGATCCCGCGCGGCGTCCGGCTGCGCGCGCGGGTCACGGATCCCGACGGGCAGCCGGTGGCCGGTGCGACGGTCGAGGTCGAGATTCCGGCACCGCGGGTCGAGGGTCCGTCCAACTGGTTCTGGATCGCGCGGTCCGGCACGACCGCGACCGACGGTCGGCTGGTCCTGGACGGCGATCCCTGGCTGCCGAGCGGGCCGGCCAGGGTGTCGGTCGGGCCGGCCTGGGAGCTCGCGTCGCAGCGGCGCATCCTGCTGCCCGGCGACCGCGACCCGTGCGAGCTCGACCTCGTGCTCAGGCCGCGCGCGCCCGGGGACCGCATCGATGGAGTCGTGCTCGACCGCGACGGTCGCCCGGTCGCGCGGGCCGTCGTGTTCGCGGTGGGGACCGATGGTGGTCCGTTGCCGGGCGGTCCCGGCCCCGAGCTCGTCGTCGCGGACGGTCGCTTCCGACTGTTCCGCACCGCGACCGACGAGCCGGTGCGGCTCCTGGTCGACGACGCGCCCGGCTGCGCGCCGCTGCGCACCGAGCCGATCGCGTGGGGTCACCACGGCGTCGAGCTGCGGCTCGAGCCGGAGACCGTGCTCGAGCTGTCGGTGCGCGGCGAGGACGGGACGCCGATCGAGGACTACGCCGTCGCATCGGCCTGGAGCGTGCTCCCGCGGCGCGCGCCGTTCCGGCACCCACCGCGGCCCGACAGCGATCCGTCGCGGGTCGGCGGATTCGGGGCCGGCGGGGTCGCGACCGTCTCCGTGTTGCCCGCCGGGGAGAGCTGGGGTCCGTCGCGGCCGACCGAGGTCCAACTTCCGACGCGACCGGGCGTCGTGAGCGTGGCCGTCGTGGTGCCGCGCCTGCGGCCGTTCGACGCCGAGATCGTCACTCCCGAGGGCAGTCCGGTGGCGGGCTCGACGGTGGAGCTCGTCGAGCTCGACCATCGGCCCCTCGCACCGGACCGGCGGCTCGACGAGCTGGCGACCTTGCGGCGGCGCGCCGCCCGTACCGGCCGCGACCCGGCGGCGGCATTCGTCTGGTCGAGCGCGGTGACGGACGCGACGGGGCGGGCACGGCTGTCGGGCCCGCGCGTCCTTGGGCCGCTCGGTCTGCGCGTGACCGGCGACCACCACCAGCCCCTCGTCCGCGAGGATCTCGGGCTCCCCGTCGCAGGCAGGTCCGTACGCGTGAAGGTGCTGCCCGCCGGACGACTGGTGGGGCGGCTGCGTCCGGTCGACGCATTGGCGGCATTCCGGACCACTCCGCAGCGCGTCTGGCCGTTTCCGTTTCCGGGCCTGAGCATCGAGCTGCGCCCCGCGGAGACCGGCGACTCGCGGGCGCGGACCCGCGAGGTGCGAGTCGCGGCGGCCGACGGTTCGTTCGCGAGCAGCGGATTGGCGGCGGGCGCCTGGGATCTGCACCTGCGGTGGGGGCGGACGTTGTTGGGCAGCAGCTGCGCGTGGGAATCCGACCCGGCACCGCTGGCACGGGTCGTGGTCGGGCAAGGTGAGACCACCGAGGTCGAGGTCGACGTCCGGCCTGGTCTGCCCGCCGTGCTGCGCTGTGCCGTCCGGCTCGGTGGCCAACCCGTCGGTCACGCCGAGCTGCGCCTCGTGGCCGTCTACCCCGGCGGCCGGGCCACCCTGGTGGAGCCGAGCTCGACGCTGCTCGATGCCGAGGGTCGCTTCGTCGTGGGCAGTCTCGACACCGGCCGTTACCTGGTCCTGGTGCGACCGTTCGACGGCGACGAGGACGTCTGGCTGCCGGCGACCCGTTTCGTCGACGTGCGACGCGGCGAGGAGCGGGACGAGACGGTCGAGGTCGCGGCGGTCGAGGTGCGCTTGCAGTGTCGGGACGCCAGCGGTGCGCCGGCGGCCGGCCGCTGGCTGGTGGCGTGGCACCGCGAGCAGCACCGGGGCTGGATCCGGCGCCTCGACGACGACGGCCGCGCGACCCTGCGCGACGTCGGCGCCGGGCACCTCGAGCTCCGCGCCATGGACCGCGAACCGGCCGCTCGACAGTGGACGCTGTCGCCTTGGGACGAGGGCGTCGAGCTGGCCGGCGTGGACGTCGAGCTCGGTGCCGGGCCGTTGCAGATCGAACGCCGGCTCCCGGCGCAGTGATATGGCACGCGCGCTACGTTGCGCGGCTGCGACGAGAGCCTCACTTCAATGCGAGGAACAGGACGACCGCGAGCACGAGCACGCCCAGATCGACGAGGAACGCCCAGCCCGGCAGGTCGCCGAGCGAGACCTTCACGCCGACCGTGCCGGTCCGGCCCTCGATCTTCGAGCTGGCGCCGGCGATCCACGAGAACGCGCCGATGATCAGCGCGCACAGGCCGAAGGCGATGAAGCCGACCTGATTCGGGCGGTCGAGCGTCACGCCGAGCGGATTGAAGATGCCGTGCACGGCCATCAGCAGTCCGATGATGACGAGAGCGAGGAACCCGACCCAGCCGGGGATCTTCGAAAGCAGCTCTTTGATATCCATTGAAGCTCTCCTTGCCGATCGACGGTCCGCGGACGATCGCCGAGCATCGTCCGCCGGCCGTCGGGACGCGCGCCATCGCTTCGCGGACGCGAGGCACCGGCGCGCAGGAAGCGTAGAGGGGCTCGCGCGCGTCGGCAGGAGGGTCGGGCCGCGGCCGATCGGGCGAAAGTACCCGATAGCTGGGTGAGCCAGCCCCGCGACAGGCCGATGTCGCGGCGCACGTGCCATATGGACGACATGTGTGCGTCTCGGCACGCCAAGCACGTGGTCTGCGACCCTCTGGCACGACCGCACCGAGCGTCGCTCGTGCGACCGCGCTGCGGTGGACTCGCGCGTCCTCGGATCGTCGTCGATGACCGGGTCCGGCCACCGCAGGTCGACTCGCGACTGTCGGACGCGTTCACGGGCGACCCGAAGTTCGGCGAGGGTGTGGCTCTCGGATTGAGTGAGGCGCGGCGCGGCCTCCAAGGGGCGCGGCGGGAGCGGGGAGCGAGCACAAGATCTTGTGTAAAAAGAACTGCAAAAACGACGCCCCTCCCCTATCGGATGCAGGATGCAAACCAAGCGTCCTGGGAGGGGCGCCGTCGAAGACCTGATCGTCGTCGCGGTGCCGGCTGCGTGCAAGAGCATGGTGGGTTCGATCGAGGCGCTGTGCGCCGCGGTCGCATCGCGCGCCGCAAGTGGCGCGGCAGGCCGGGAGGCGATCGACTACGCGGTCTCGGAGGTCATGGTCGCCGAGCTGACCGGCGCGGTGGAGCGGGATGCGCACGCGGTCATGCTCGGCGCTCTGGAGGTCGACGCGCCGCGAGTCGAGATCGACGGCAAGACCTTCACGCGGGTCGGGCATGGCAACGGCCGGGCCCGATCGCTCGCGGGGACCGTCGAGGTGCGACGTGCGCTGTATCGTCCGCTCGGCGAGGGCAACGCACCGACGGTGGACGCGATCAGCCTGCGTGCGGGCGCCATCGGCGACGGCTGGCTACCGCAGACGGCCGGGGCGATGGCTTTCGAGCTGCAGAAGGCGCCATCGCGGGAGGGTGAGCAGAGCGGCAAGCAGATTCGTTGGTTTCCTTACTCTCGCGCGAGCTTCGAGCGCGTGCCGCATGAGCTCGGGGCGCTGTACCTTCGTCACCAGGTCAACATCGAGGACGCCATCGTGAGCAGCCTCGAGATCCCGGCTGAGGCACGCGCGATCTCGGTATCGCTCGACCGGGCGAGCGTGCCGATGGAGGAGCCCATCCCGCGGCCGCCCGGTCGGCCCAGGAGGAACGCGCCGAAGATCACGCGCGTCTTCCACATGGCGCATTGCGGCACCGTCACGTTGCACGATGGCAACGGCCGAGCGCTCTACTCGATGCGCTTCGGACAAATGCCTGGCATCGACCCCTTGGACGTGTGCAACGCCATGGCGAACGTGGTCTACCGGCTGCGCGAGAAGCAGCCCGAGCTGCGACTTCAGCTACTCGCTGATGGGGCTCACGAGATGTGGAACCTGCTCGAGTCGAGCTTCCCGGAAAGCCTCTTAGGTCCGCGCCATCTGATGGTCGACTTCTGGCACGTCCTCGAGAAGCTGTCCGCGGCAGCCGAGGCGATCCAGGGCGCCGAAAGCCGAGCGGTCGTGGCTGGCTGGCGCCGGCTCCTCGAGCGCAGGAAGGACGCCGTCACGCAGATTCTCGCCGACCTCGAACCGCACTGGTGCGACCCGGTCGACGGCAGCGTGGTCAAGCACGGCCCCATCCACGAGGCCATCACCTACCTCACGAATCATGCGCACCGCATGAACTACGCCGGCGCCCGCGCCAAAGGGCTGCCGATCGGCAGCGGAACCGTCGAGGCAACCTGCAAGAGCCTCATCGGCGTGCGCATGAAGCGCGCCGGATCGCGCTGGAAGCAGCATACCGGCGACCACGTGATCAAGCTCCGCGCGCTCGCGCTCAGCCACCAATGGGACGCTGCTATGTCGCGGTTCTTCGCTACGCAGCGGACCGCCGTCCGAGCGCTCGCGGCATGAAAAGAGCGGCTTCGCTCAATACGAGATCCACACCCTTCGGCGATGTCGACGACGATGACGAGGCGTCGACCGTCGACCGGCGCGTATTGCCAGGCTGGATCGGCAACGGCCAGACGGTGGTCGTCGTGCCCGACCATCATCCGCGTCTCGCGCTCGCACGCGGAAATGGCGCGAGCGCGCGGTGACCTCGCTCGGATGGCCGAGCCGCGCGGTGATTGTCCGGACGTCCAGCGTCTCTTCCTCGCGCAGCCGAAGCACGTCGTGGTCGATGTGGTCGAGCCCCGCGAGCGCTCGTTCGATCCGCGCTCGCAACTACCCGCCGGCGAACAGGATGCTCTGGCCGACCCAGCCCGGGTCGGCGGCGTCGAGAGGCGCGACCGCCGCCTCGACCGAGCCGGTCCGCAGCACGCGGCGAGCACACGCCGCTGCCGCCGGACAGGCGTGGCCCGAGTCGCAGACTTCACCACCGGTTCTTCAGCGCGGACGGGAGCTCGACTCGATCCAGACTGCACCTTCCGCATTGGGTGGGAGAGGTGTGAACAGGCCATGGAGCCAGCTCCCCCAGTACCGTTCTCCGTGACGGAGCTCGAACAGTCGTGGCCGAGTGAGCGAGACTCCGTGCTCGTCGATCGAGCTCCTCATCGCCGCTCGATCCGCGAGCCACGGGTCGGTGCGGCCGAAGTACGACGTGGCGGGGCTGCCTCGCGAGGACACTCGCAAGTCCTCGTCGGATCCGGAATGCGCGTCACCGAAGAAGAGTCCGTCGTATTGGGACTTGCTCCCGGCGATCGGATGGAAGTGATGTATGCGATTGCGATCCTCGAAGGTCATCGCATCGAATGCACCCACGGGCACGAGTGCTGCTGAGGGAACGAAGAGCGTGCAGGAAGGGAGCACCGCGACGACCAGAGCGGCGTGAAGGAGCGTCCGGACGGCAGTCACGAGTCACCTCCCTGGTGGACGTCCGGGGCCGTGTGGACTTCCCCGGATGCCGTCAGCGAATGGCAGGAGAACAGCCCGAACGTCAGCATCCACAAGACGTCAGGTAGCAGATAACGCTGCTCGACGATCTCCACCTGGGTGACGCCGACGACCCCTTCGCCGTAGCAATCGACCGCGCCATCTGCCACCAGCTCCGCACCGGAGTCGTCCGTGAGGTCGATCAGTCCGAACAGCGTGCTCACCACCCATTTGTGGGCTTTCACCGATCCGACTCGCGTCGCGGGTCGGGTGAGGTAGGTGCCTGGGGTGATCTCCAGGTCGCCGTGGTAGTCGTGCGTGCAGTGCGTCCAGGCGCAGGCGCAAGGCAGCGTGGCCGTGGCGAGTGTGGCCACGGTGAGGAGCGCTCGGCTGAGCGCGGGGCGGCGTCCTTGGAACATATGGATGCCTCGTGGGCTGATCGGCCGAATCGGTGTCCGGGCCCCCAACGGAAGAACCCGAGGTGCCGGAACAGGTCCCTGACGTGTCTCTTCAGGGGGTCACCACCCGATTGCGAACCGCGTTTCCGATCCGGTCGGTGCACCCGACCTCCGGGATGGAGTGCCCGGTCGACACCGCGGTGGCGACAGCCGAGATCAGGGCACGCGAAGTCGGATTCCCTGCCGGGGTCCGAGATCCGCCGCCGGGACCTCGCGGTGCGCGGCAGGTTGGTCGCGGGGCAGGGCTCGACGTCGCACTGCCTTCCGGACGGCGGCCGAACGGCTGGCCGGGCGAAGACGAGCGGACGGTTTCGCCGGAGCGGGTCCGGGTCGGGCGCGAGATGAGCGACGGGCGAGTCGACCGTCAGTGGCCCGGCTCACCTGCGATGCGGGCCGGAGCGCTCGTACATACCGTGCTCCGGCGCTAGCGGAACGACCGAGAGAAGGGCAGCCGGCGCTTCTCTCGCGCGTCGTGACTGGTCCACGGGCCAGGTGCTCACGGTTTCCGTACGGACCTCGGAACCGGGCGGCGCAATGTGCTGGCGTACCGCGACGCGCCGTGTTTGCATCCCCGGCACCGATGTCCTGGTCCGCGCTACTGCTCACCGGTCTCGCCCTCGCGATGGACGCGTTCGCGGTCTGCGTGTCGAGCAGCGTGGTCCATCGGGGCGTGCCGTGGCGGCGGATGCTGCGGCTGCCGGTCGTGTTCGCGTTGTTCCAGGCCGGCATGCCCGCGCTCGGCTGGGCCGGCACGCAGGCGTTCCGCGATGCGATCACCGCGTTCGACCACTGGATCGCGTTCGCGCTGCTGGCCGGGATCGGAGCGCACATGCTGATCGAGGCACGCGGTGGCGTCGGCGACGGTTCACCTCTGCGGCGCGACCCGTTGCGCACGCCGGTGCTGCTGGCGCTGGCGCTTGCCACGAGTATCGATGCGCTGGCGGCCGGCGTCGGGCTCGCGGTGCTCGACGTGCCGATCGGCGTTGCCTGCGCGTGGATCGGCGGGACGACGTTCGTCGCCTGCGTCCCCGGGGTCGTCGTCGGCCGGCGGCTCGGCGCGCGGCTCGCGCACCGCGCGGAGGCGCTCGGCGGCCTCGTGCTGATCGGGCTCGGCGTGCGGATCCTGGTGCAACACCTCGCTGCCTGAGCGCGCGCAGCTGCGTCAGCGGGCGGGCGCGTACTCCATGTGGAACGAGTGCTCCGGCTCCCCGAAGCCGAGGATCGAGTGGCCCTCGATCACGGCGGGCCGGCCGTCCTTCAGCACCAGGACCGAGCGGTTCAGCATCGGCTGCCCCAGCCACTGGTTCAGGCCGACCGACAGGAAGCGTCCGTCTCGCCAATGGCTCTGCGCGAGCGACACCGTGCCGTTGCTGTCGAACCAGACGAAATCGTAGCGCTGGTCGTGGTCGTTCCAGGTCGCAAAGGTGAGTCCTTCCCAGCCCGGACCGTCGCCGGCGCGCCCCTGCTGGTGCATCACGACGCAGTGGCCACCGACGCGTGACTCGATCGTCTCGGTCCCGGTCAGCTCGATGCGACCCGCGCCGGGCAGCACCATCCAGCCGGTCGTCGCGTAGCTGCCCGTCATCGCGGTCAGCCGGCGCATCTCGGCGGGCACCGGCTTGCCGGAGACGAACGGCTGCGGCGTCGTGAATCGGAGTTCGTCGTCCGTCCGGTCGAAGCGACCCGCGATCTCGACGCCGAACGGTTCGGACCCGGTGGCGCTCTCGACCTCGAAGTCGTAGCCGCCGTCGTCGAACCTCCAGGTTGCCCGCACGAGCTTCGGCACGCCGTCGATCACCTGCGTCGTGTTCTGCACCAGCACGTCGTTGCCGACCCACACGACCTCGGCCCACAGTGCGGGCTGGCCCATGTTGTCGACGCCGTAGGTGACGCATCGCTTCGTCGCCGCGTCGTAGCCATAGACACCCTCGAAACACAGGGGCATCGGGGCCCCCGCGTCGATCTCGGTGCGCTCGTGCACGAAGAAGCCGCCGAGGACGAGCTTCGCCTCGGCGCGCGCGGTCCAGCGGACCTCGCCGAAGCCCGGCACCTGCGTCGTGCCCCGACCGGCGAAGCGACCGGTCAGGCGCGTGAATCGCTGTGCCTCCGGGGACGGCTCGGGCTGCCCCTGGCCGAGGGCGATCGAGGCGAGCGATGCGCAGCAGAGCGCGGACAGCGCGACGAGATGGCGGAGCTTCATGGGAGTGCCCGGGACGGGTCGAGCGGATGGCTCACCCGGCATCTTCGCGCACTCCGCAGGGAATGCGATCGGTGTTTCCGGCATCGCCCACTTCCGCGTCAGGCCGTGCCGCGCGCCCGAGCCTGCTGCCGGCCGTGACGAGCCCGGCAGCGGCATCGCGAGCGACTTCGAGCCTGCCGGTACGGTCGGGCCGCATCGAGCGGGCTAACCGTCGCCGCCGATCACGTGGCCGTAGTGCTCCTGCATGCAGCGTGGGCAGATGCCGTGCGAGAAGGCGGCGCCCGTGTGCGACTCGACGAAGTGCGAGAGGTCGTGCCAGTGGGCCTGCTCGTCGCGGACCATCCCGCAGTGTGCGCAGATCGGGATCAGGTGCGACAGCAGGCGGACGCGCGATAGCGCGGCGGCGAGCTCCGAGGACGCACGGCGGAGCTCGAGCAGGTTCACGATCTGACGCGCCAGTGCACCCAGCGTGTCGAGCTGCTCGTCGGACGGGTCCCGCGGTCGGGTGTCGATCACGCACAAGGTGCCGAGCTTCAGGTCGCCCGGCGCGACCAGCGGTGCACCAGCATAGAAGCGGACGAAGGGCGCGCCGGTGACCAGCGGATTGTCGGCGAAGCGAGCGTCTCGAGCGGCGTCGCGCACCAAGAACGTCTGATCGGACAGGATCGCATGCGCGCAGAACGCGATGTCGCGGGGTGTCTCGGTCGCGTCGATGCCGACCTTCGACTTGAACCACTGTCGATCCGCGTCGACGAGCGAGATGATCGCGATCGGCACCTGGAAGATCCCGGCCGCGATGCGCGTCAGGTCGTCGTAGTCGCGCTCGGCGTCGGTGTCGAGGATCCCGTACGCCCGGAGCGCGGCGAGCCGGGCTTCCTCGTCGAGCGGTCGATCGGAGATCTGCATGAGTTCCGAGCCTCGCGCGGGAGGGTCGTTTCTGTCACGCCAGGAGGGAATCAGGAACAACCCGCGGCCAGCAGCGCCTCGAACCGTCTTGGCCCGATCCCACCGGCCGGTTGACCCGGTCGGTCAGTGGCGGGACGCTGCCCGCCATGAGTGACGACGGCCTGCGATCGAGGCTCGGGCTCGACTCGTCGGCGACCCGTGATCAAGTCGCCAGTAAGGCGTTGGAAGAACTGCGCGAGCTACGTCGACGTGCCTTCGAGGCGACGACGACCGCGCAGCGCGAGGAGATCGAGTCGCAGGCGAACGAGCTCGAGCAGCTGTTTCTGACGTGGGGCGCGCGGGCGCCCGGCAGCTGGTCGACGACACCGGATCTTCCGCCGGGTACCGGACCCGCGTTGCTCGCCGTTGGCGCGAGGCTCGGGCGCCGTTACGAGATCCGTCGCCGGCTGGGAGCCGGTGGGATGGGAGAGGTCTACGCGGCCTTCGACCACCAGCTCCAACGGGAAGTGGCGTTGAAGACGATCCGCCCCGACTTCCTGCATCCCGAGGCGCGCGCTCGCTTCCTTCGCGAGGCCGCGATCAGCACGGCGCTGTCGCATCCGAATATCGTCAACTGTTTCGACGTCGGTGAGTCGAGCGGTCTGCTGTTCCTCACGATGGAGCTGCTGGTGGGGAGGACGCTGCGGCAGGAGCTGCTGGAGGAGGGACCGCTGGCTCTGGATCGGGCCCTCGGGATCACCCGCGCGTTGTGCGACGCGCTCGAGCACGCGCACCACCGGACGGTGCACCGGGACATCAAGCCGGCGAACGTGTTCCTCTGCGATGACGGAACGGTGAAGCTCCTGGACTTCGGGATCGCACGCCTGGTGTCGACGAGCCACTTCACCATGGTGAGCGCGGCGATCGGCACCGCGGGGTACATGGCGCCCGAGCAGCTGCGTGAGGGAGGCCAGATCGACGCGCGTGCGGATCAGTATGCGTTGGGCGTCGTGCTGTACGAGATGCTGACGGGGAAGCTCCCCACCGGGCGCGCGAAGGCCGCGACCGATCTGCGCGAGGACGTCCCTGTCGCCCTGTCCCGGGTCATCGATCGCGCGCTCGCCGAGAGCCCGACCGAGCGTTTCACGGACATCGGTGCGCTCCGCAGTGCGCTGGAGCAGGCGTGGAGCGGGGGCCGCAGGCGCCGCGGCCGTGGCGGTGTCGCAGCCGGTCGACACCGACGCGGCTGGCGCGCTTGGGAGTTCGCCCTGGTCGCCGTCGCCGCGCTCGGTGGAGGGCTCGCGGTCGCGCTGAGCGGCTCCGACTCGGACGGCCGGAGGCCGGAGCGTCCGGACTGGGACGGCGCGCGTGCTGCGCTCGTTCAGGAACTCGCCGAGGCGGGCCGGCTGGCGACCGCCCTCGGGCGGGACGAGCCCGTGCCGGTCGCCGCGGCTCGCGAGGCCCTCGCGCGCGCCGACGCGCGCGCCGACCAGGGCGACGCGACGGAGGCGTTCCGCATCGTGGAACCGGTCGCGGAACCGGTGCGTGCGGCGCGGCGCGAGCTGGAGCAGGATCAGCAGCGGGAGGTCGCTGCGGCGGCGGCGACGGAAGCCCGGCTGCGTTCGGCCGTCGAATCGTGGGCCGAGGTCGTGCGGATCGAGCCCGATCCGGCGATCGTCGAGGGTGTGGAGGCGCGGCAAGCCATCGTGCAGGCAGCGTTGCCGTGGCTGGTCAGGGACCGCAGGTCGGGAATCGAGATGGCGCTGATCCCGCCGGGGAGCTACCGACGCGGCGCGAGTCCGGGCGACCTCGGCGCCGACGACGACGAGCGACCGACGCACGACGTGGAGATCGCGAGCCCCTTCTATCTCGGGCGAACGGAGGTGACCAACGGGCAGTATCGTCGCTGGCGCGCGGACCACGACAGTGGTGCATCCTCCCGAGTCGATGGCACCCTCGATCGTCTCGACGGTGATCCCCAGCCAGCCGTGCGCCTGACCTGGGACGATGCCGCGGCGTTCTGTGAGGCCCACGGGCTCAGGCTGCCGACCGAGGTCGAGTGGGAGTACGCCGCACGCGCAGGCGCGACGACCCGCTTCCCGTGGGGCGACTCGGTCGCCGAGCTGCGCACGCGGGCGAATACCTACGGCGATGGCGATGGCCACCTGGTCAGTGCGCCGGTCGGCTCGTTTCCTCCGAACGGGTTCGGGCTGTACGACATGATCGGCAATGTCTGGGAGTGGTGTGCATCGGGCTACGACTCGCAAGAGTACGCCCGCTATGCCGGAGGGGCCCGCCCCGATGTGATGACGGATCCCGCTCCCGGTGCACCTCGGGTCCTGCGAGGCGGATCGTGGTACCTCGACGAGTCCTACTGTCGAGTGTCGTTCCGCTACCGTCGCGCCCCGACGGCTTCGAACGAGGGCTCGGGCTTCCGCGTCGCCCGCTCGCCGCAGTGAATCGCTTCGGCCCGGCCCGCTGATACCGGTTGCGACGTCACCCTCGCGCGACATCGGCGCTCCCGAGGATCCGTGGCGAGGACCCGCCCGATCGTGATCGGGCGGGCGCCCGCCTGCGCTGGCCAGAGGCTCAGTGCACCTGCGGGAACAGATGGATGAACGCGAACACGGCGCCCTGCGGATCGGCGATCACTGCGAGGCGGCCGACGCCCTCGACCGTCATCGGTGGACAGTAGGGCCGGGCGCCGAGGGACGTCGCCTTCGCGAAGGTCGCGTCGCAATCGTCGACCATCACGTAGCCCAGCCAGTGTGGCGGCGCCTCACCCCAGTTGGCGTTCATCTGCATCATGCCGCCGAACGGCGGGCCGCCGGGGAGCGACCACTCGGTGTACGGCATGTCGGAGCTGTCGCCTCTCGACTGCCAGCCGAACAGCGCGGTGTAGAACGCGGTCGCCGCCGGGACGTCGCGGGTGTTCAGCTCGACCCAGCCGAACCCCCCGTTCTGCATCGGATCGAGCGTGCAGCCCTGGTGGCCGCCGCGCTGCATGAGCGACAGCTTCGCGCCGGTCGGGTCCTCGATGACCGCCATGCGCCCGACGTTCGGGACGTCCGTCGGAGGCATCACGAGCTTGCCGCCGAGCTCGGGCACGCGCGTCGAGGTCGCGTCGACGTCCTCGACGGCGACGTAGTACATCCAATGCGGCGGGATGCCGGCGAACATGGGGCCGCTCAGCTCGTACAGACCGCCGAGATCGTCGTCGCCGAGCTGCAGCACCGTGTAGGTGCCCATCTCGCCCATGTCGTGCGGGTCGGCGCGCCAGCCGAACAAGGCAGAGTAGAAGCGGATCGCGCCGGTCGCGTCGCTCGTGCCGAGCTCGCTCCAGCAGAAGGTTCCGGTGGGACGTGGTGTGCCCATGGGTCGATTCGTTGACGGGGGATGCGGATGCCGGGGGGCCTGCCGGTCGCGATCGTAGTCGGCGGTGGCAGCGGCGGTTCCGGGCGAAGCTCCGCGATCGACGACCCCGTTTCGAAACGTCGGGCGGTCACCGGCGTTGGACGCGGGTCCGGATCGCTCCGGCTCCGGCAGGAGGTGCCGTCTTGCTCTTCATCCGTGCTTGCGCGTTCGTCGCTCTCGCGCTCTCACCGGTCGCCGCCCAGGCGCCGGACTTCGCCGGCCGCTTCGTGGGGGCGGAGCTGTCGATGGACATCGAACGCTCGGCCGCCGGCTACGGTGGGACCATCGTGCGGGGTGGCGATCGCTTCCCGTTCGACGCCGCCGTGACGGCCGGCGAGCTCCGCGGCGAATTCCGCTCCGGCGGTCACGGCTTCGCGTTCACAGCGACCGTGCGCGGCGACGAGCTGCAGCTGGCGACCGGCGGCGCGAGCTACGTGCTGCGTCGCACCGGTCGGCAGGCCCAGCCGGTCCCCGAGCCGCGCCGTGGTCCGATCGTCGAATACGCGCCCTTCTCGTGCCGCGACGTCGCCGGCTTCCGCGAGCCGAACGACCAGCCCATGGAGGTGTTCCGGATGCTGGTGCCGGTCGGCTGGAACTTCGAGGGCGGGGTGACCTGGAACGTGCAGACGACGAATCCGGTCTACCTCACGCGCACGCAGCTGCTCGTGCCCGCCAAGATCGCCTTCCGCGTCGCGTCGCCCGACCGGCGTCAGTTCCTCCAGGTCTACCCGGAGGAGCACTTCGCCGACCTGACGCAATCGCCGGCGGGGCAGCTCGGACAGTTCCCGCCGTGGTCGAACTACGCGGGCGCGATCTCACACCCGGTCGTCGATCCCGCGACCTACATCGACGGGTTCGTGATTCCGCGCCAGCGCGGGCTTCAGCAGGGCAGCTACCGCGTCGTCGAGTCGCGGGAGATAGCCGAGCTCGCGCAGCTGTTCGCTCGCGAAGTCGAGATCGTCAATCGCATCGGCGGCGTCGCGGGCGTCGCCAACGTCCAGCATCGTGCAGCGTTGGTCGCGATCGAATACGAGGAGGGTGGCGCGCGCTACCGCGAGAACTTCATCTGCGACCTCATGTATCTGGTGATGCCAGGGATCACGATGTGGTCGCCGCGCTTCTCCGCCAGCGGCCGCGCGCCGGCCGCCGAGTTCGCTCAGGCGGAGCGCAGCTTCCTGGTGATGCTCGCGTCGATCCGGGGCAATCCGGTATGGACCGTCAACTACCTCAAGGTAGCCGACCAGAACTGGCGCGGAGTGCAGGCGACCGACGCGCTGATCCGGCAGCTGGACGGCGAGATCGCACGTAATCGCGCACAGACCAACGCCGAGATCCACCGCCAGTGCTACGCGCACATCGGCGCCTGGGCGGAGTTCGAGGGCCCGAGCGGCCGGCGCGCCTATCTGTCCACGGACGAGCCCCACCAGATGCACGACGACGGCCGCGTCCGGTCGGGGCTGGAGCTACCGCGCGACGAGCCCGGGTGGCACGACATGCAGCCCGTGGTCAAGAGCGACTACGACCACGTGCTCGGGCGCTGACGTCCACGACGGCCGCCAGTGCCCGCGACCCGGGCATGCCACGCTTCACGGCAGGTCGACGGGGATCAGCACGCGCGAGATGCCGTGGATGACGCCGTTCGACGCGCGGAGGTTGATCGGCGGAACCACGAACGGGTTCGCCAGATCGGGCTCGTTGTCGATCAGCAGCAGGAAGAACGGCCGGATCGTTGCGCCCGAGAGCAGCGTCGGGATCTGCTGGCGGCGCAGCGTGTAGCGGATCAGGTCGAACGGACCGACCCGGCCGGGCGCGACGTGGTAGAGCAGGATGTCGGTCAGCACCGGCACCGGATTGCCGTTGCCCAGCGCCGTCAGGGCGTTCACCAGGAACTGCCACGCGCCTGCCTCGTCGCGACCCGTGAAGCCGAGGTCCCGCGCGAGCCGGATGAACGCCCGGTCGGCGGGCGCGAAGACAGTGAGGTCGGCGTTCGGATCGGACACCGCGCCGACGAGGTTGGCGGTCTGCAGTGCGTTCAGCAGGATGTCGTAGTCGCCGCCGTCGTTGTCGAACTGACCGGCCGTCGCACCGCCGCTGGCTGCGACGACGATGTCAGCGATCGTGTTTTGCGAAGTCAGAGGTGCGGCGCACAGGACGGCCGCGGTGAGCAGTGAGGTGAGCTTGAGCATTGGATCCTCTCGGTTGCGCGGCGCCTTCGTCGCAGCCGGGCTACCGGGATGCGGAGGCAGAAACCCGGACCCGCTTTTTTTTCGTGCGATGGTGGCCGCTCCGGGATCCGCCCGTCTGCTTCGAGCGAGCGGTCGCGACGACGGCTGAGCGGTTGCGGTCGTGCGTCGCGGCCCCGCGCTGGCGCGGGCCGGCCGGCGCGTCGATCATTGCGGCCATGCGACGCATCGGTCTGCTCGCCGTCGTTTCGACGCTCCCGCTCCTCGTCGCCCAGGAGCGTCCCTGGGCCCGCCCGATCGTCACGTCGCGGCAGCTCGCCGCGTTCTCGTTCGCCGGCGCCGCGACGCTCGCGGAGACCGGCTTTCGGGCGCTGCACGCGGTCGACCTCGAGATCGTCGACGGCCGCCTCGTCGCGACCGGCACGGGCGACGACCCGTACCTCGTCGCTCCGGCGCTCGACGTGAGCGGCGACCTGCGCGTCGCGGTGACCGGCGACTTCGCGATCGCCGGTGCGCTCGGCTGCTACTGGAGCACGGCCGCCGCGCCGGGCATGGCAGAGGCGCGCAGCGTTCACGCGCGGGCGCCGAATGGGCACGGTACCGTCGAGCTGCGGCTCGGTCCGGTCGAGCGATTGACCGCGCTGCGCTTCGACCCCGGCGGCGGCGTCGGGCGCGTCGCGATCGAGTCGATCCGGGTGCTCGACGACGTCGCTGCGTCGAGCTTCGTCGATGGCGTCGCAATGGACGGCTCCGACCGGCTGCGACTGTCGATCGCAGCCGACGGTGGAGACCGGCGTTCGATCACGGTGCCGGCCCGATTCGTCGACGGCTTCGCGCAGGTCGGGATCGACCTGCCGGCGGAGATCCGCGCCGCACGGCAGGGTGTGCACCTGCACGACGCGGCGGCGCTACGCGCGGCGGCGCCGGATCGCGACGGGCTGGTCGTCGCGGTCCACCCCGGGCTGAGTGCAGCGGTCGTCTACCGCGACCGTCGAGCGCTCGCCGTGCTGCACCCGCTCGCGATGCGTCGAGGAGTCGCGATTCCGCTGCGGCCGATTCCACTCGGCGATGGTGTGCAGCGCTTCGCCGGCAGTGGCGTCCGGGTCACGCTCGGGTCGCGCGACGACGAACTCGTGCAGATCGCGATCGATGCCCAGGAGCCGGTCGAGGGGCCGGTCGTGCGCACGCTCGCACCGCACCTGCGGGCCGTGCTGCCGGGGCTCGAGTTCCTCGGGCACGGCGAGCCGTCGTCGTCGGCCGCCGACATCGAGACCGAGGCCCGCTTCCGATTCGCACCGGACCCGCTCGCCGTCACCTGGCCCGCCGCGGCCGTCGAGACCGCGGACGCCACCATCGCGGTGACCTGGGAAGACCCGGCCCAGCAGGTAGTGTTCGCTGCCCCGGACGTCTACGACGGTCTGTCGGGCGCGCGCGTCGCGCTCCGCGGGACACGCGTGCGGGCGACGCTCGATGTCGGGGCGCGCGACCTCGACGACGCGGTGCTTCGCGCGGTGCAGCGCATCGGGTTGCCTGCGGCGGTCGACGACGGACGCGAGCACGACGCGTGGCAGTCGCTGTGTCGCGAGGCGCTGGAGGGACCATTGCGCAGCGATGCCGGCTTCGGGCACTGCGTCGAGCCGAACTGGCCGAGGCAGCCGTACGTCGACCATTGCTCCGCGTGGTGGCGTCTGACCGGCGCGTTGCCCGCTGCGGTAGCCGGTGGCAGCGTGGCGCTCGTCCCGGGTGGCGCGCACCTGCACGACGACGCCGCCTGGTTCGTCGCCGGACAGGCGGGGGCTTGGGCGGCGCAGGTCGGGCAGCGTGCGGCCGTGCTCCGCGATTCGCAGCGGGCCGACGGGACCTGGGAGTATCGCGGTCCGTACCGGCGTGGCCATTTCGAGGACACCTCCAGCGGGCTGTGTGGGGAGCGGGCCGAGCTGCTCCTGTGGCACGCGCGCGTCAGCGGCGATGCTGCATCCCTCGCCGCCGGCCTGCGTGCCCTGGCGGCCAGCGAGCGCTTCGCGACGCCGCGCGGCGCACAGACCTGGGAGCTGTCGCTGCACACCCCCGACATCCTGGCGGCAGCGCACCAGGTCAGCGCGCGCGTGCTCGCGTTCGAGCTGACCGGCGACCCGCGGCACCTCGCTGCAGCGCGGGTGTGGGCCGTGCGCGGGCTGCCGTTCATCTACCTCCGCGACGACGCACCGGCGATGCCGTTCGCGACGATCGCGGTGTTCGGCGCCACGAACTGGCGTGCGCCGCTCTGGATCGGGCTGCCCGTGCAATGGTGTGGCCTCGTCCATGCCGACGCGCTGGCGCGGCTGGCAGCACACGACGACGCGCTCGACTGGCGCGCGATCGCCGCGGGGATCCAGGCGGCGGCCCGGCGCATGCAGGCCGGTGACGGGCCGTTCCGCGGTTGCCTGCCGGACTCGTTCGACCTCCGTGCCGGGCGTGGCAACGGGCCCTGGATCAACCCGTGCGCGATGCTCGCGCTCGACGCGCGGCTTCGGGGGGAGCCCTGGGAGCTCGCGGTGTGCACGCTCGGCGACGGCCGGCGCGCGACCTCGGCGTGGCCGCTGCGCGAGGTCGACGGTGCGCTGCGCGCCGACGCGGGCCGTGACGCGGTGCAGGTGGTGGTCGACGGTCACGAGGTCGTGACGGTGCCGGGCCGGCGATGAGCGCGGCGAGCGACGACCCCGTCGAGCCACCGCGCGGGCAGCGCCTGCGGATGCTGGCGCTGCTCGCGGTCGGACAGGTGCTGTCGATGGCGCCGTGGTTCTCGGCGTCCGCCGTCGTGCCGCAGCTCGTCGAGGCCTGGGGGCTCGACGGTGCGCAGCAGGCGTGGCTGACGGTTGCCGTGCAGCTCGGCTTCGTGATCGGTGCGCTCGCGAGCGCATTGTCACAGCTCGCCGACCGCGTGCCGGCCCGGGTGCTGATCGGCGGTGGCTCGCTGCTCGCGGCGGCCGGGACCGCCGCGATCCCCGCGTTCGCCCGTGGCTCCGGCGATGCGCTGGTGGCCCGCGTGGTCACGGGGATCGGCCTCGCGCTCGTGTACCCGCCGGCCATGAAGCTGGCCGCTACGTGGACGCGCGCGGCGCGGGGGGTCGCGATCGGCGTGCTCGTCGGAGCCTTGACGGTCGGCTCCGCCCTGCCGCATCTGCTGAATGCGCTCGGTGCGGGGCCGGGGAGCGCCGCGATGCCCGACTGGAAGCGGGTGCTGGACGGCGCCGCGCTGTTGGCAATCGTCGGCGGTGTGCTCGTCGCGGTTAGCGTGCGCGACGGTCCGTTCGCGGTGCGTGGTGCCCGATTCGCGTTCGGCGACCTCGGACTCGTGTTGCGCGATCGTGGCGTGCGGCTCGCGAATCTCGGCTACCTCGGGCACATGTGGGAGCTGTACGCGATGTGGGCGTGGGTGCCATTGTGCCTCCTCGCGAGCTACGAGCGGGCGGGTCTCGATGCGCAGCTGGCGCGGCTCGCCGGCTTCGCGGCGGTCGGCGCCGGCGGGTTCGGCGCGGTCGTCGCCGGCCGGCTCGCCGATCGGCTCGGTCGCACCGCGATCACCTCGGCGAGCCTCGCGGTGTCCGGCTCGTGTTGTCTGGTCGCCGGCGCGCTGTTCGAGCATCCGCTCGCATTGACCGGGCTGTGCATCGTCTGGGGCTTCGCGGTGGTCGCCGACAGCGCGCAGTTCAGCGCCGCGGTCACCGAGCTCGCCGATCCGCGACTCGCGGGCACCGCGCTCGCCGCGCAGACCTGTGTCGGATTCCTGCTGACGGCAGGGGCGATCCACGCGGTGCCGACCCTCGTGGCCGCGCTCGGCTGGCGCCACGTGTTCGCCGTCCTCGCGGTCGGCCCGGCGGTCGGCGTGTGGGCGATGCTGCGATTGCGGTCGCTGCCGGAGGCTTCGCGCCTCGCGGGTGGTCGGCGCTGAGGTGCTGTGGTGTCGCGCGCGCGTCAGCGGTGGTCGACGAATGCGAGGCCGCGCAGCGCGCCGACGACATAGCCGCGGTGCAGCTCGCGGTGCATGCGCGGCGCGCGCAGGGATCGCAGCAGGTGCCACGGCAGCTTCCGCAGGAGTCGCGCGCGACCGCGGTGCACGAGGTCGAGCAGTGCGATGCTGCGGCCCTGCCAGTGGATGCGGCGAGCGAACCACGCGGGTGCGAAGCGGACCGGGTCGACCAGGTGGTCGATCGAGGCGCCCGGCAGGTAGCGGATGCGCCAGCCCGCCGCGGCGACGCGGTACGCGACCTCGATCTCCTCGCCGCTGAGCAGCGACCTGCCCTTGCGTCCGAAGCGGTCCGAGAATGGCGGGATGCGCTCGAACACCGTGGCACGGAACGCCATGTTGCAGCCGCGCGGCGCGTCGATGGGCGCGAGGTCCTTCGGCTCGTCGCCCTGCTCGAACGCGCTCAGGTACGGCACGAGCGCGGAATCGAGCCACGGCGGCGGCGGTGACAGGTAGTGCAGCCGCACGCGTCCGCCGCACAGACCGAGGTCGGGCACGCGCGCGAATTCCTCGACGTAGCGCGCCAGCAGATCGGGAGCGGCGATCGCATCGTCGTCGACGAACACGAGGAACTCGCCGCGCGCCTCGCGGATGCCGCGGTTGCGCGCGATCGACAGGCCGCGCTCGGGCTCGACGACGAGGCGGCAGGCCGGTGCATGCTCCTCGCACAGCGCCCGCAACAGCGCCGCATTGGCGGGAGCCGAGCCGTTGTCGACCAGCAGCACCTCGAACGGCCGGCCGTCACCGGAGGGGGCCTGCGCGCACAGCGAACGGATCGTCTGCCCGATCGCGGGCCCGCGGTCGAGCGTGCAGACGATCGCGCTGGCGGCGACGGGGCGGTCGGGCATCGGCGGCAGTGTAGGCGCGGGGCGGGTGTCGCGTCGCGCTCCGTGTGGCTCGGCGTCGGTTCCGCGGGGTCGGGCGGGTAACCTCCAGACCCATGCGGATCGGGCTCGTCAGTCGCGAGGTCGCCGGCGTGCGGGGCGGCGGCATCGGCACCTATGTCGTCGAGGCCGGTGTCGCGCTGCGGGCTGCCGGGCACGAGGTGTGGCTCGTCACCGAGGCACCGGCCCGCGGGGAGCCCGGCGCCGACGTGCTGACTCCCGGGGTTGCGTTCGACCGCGTCGTGCTCACGGCGCCGCGCGGCGAGCGATGGCTGTGTGCGCCGGAGGCGATGGCGTTCTCGCACGCAGCGTTCGATGCGCTCGAGGGCGCCGGTGTGGCGTTCGACTACGTCGAGTTCCCCGACTTCGGCGCGGCCGGCTTCGTCGCGATCGCACGGCGGGCGCACGGTGGTGCGCTCCGTGATGCGCTTCTGGGCGTCGCGCTGCATGCACCGACGAGAGAGTGTCTGTGGGCGAACGACCAGGAGCACGTCGCGACGCCGCGCGAGCGAGCGGTCGAAGCGCTCGAGGACGAGACGATCCGGCGCGCGTCGCACGTCTGGTCGCCGTCGACGCGGCTGCGCGAGCTCGTGTGCACTCGGCTCGGGCTGGCGACCGGGCGTGTGCCGGTGATCCGCTATCCGATGCGGTTCCCGGACGGCGTGCCGCCAGCGCCGCGCCCGCGCGCGTCGCTCGCCGAGCTGCGCTTCGCGTTCTTCGGCCGCATCGAGACGCGCAAGGGTGTGCCGGCGTTGGTCGAGGCGTTCCGCCGGCTGCCGGAGCTGCGCATCGACCTGTTCGGGCGCGACACGCCGACGTCCCCGCGAGGTGCGTCGCTGCGCGCGTGGCTCGAGCGCGATCTGCCGCCGAACGTCGCGATCCACGACCCGCTGCCGCGTGAGCGGATGCTGGCGCGGCTCGCCGACACCGATGTCTGCATCCTGCCGAGCCCCTGGGAGAACTGGCCCAACGCGTGCCTCGAGGCGATGGGCGCGCGGCGCGTCGTGCTCGGCGGGCGCGACGGTGGCATGGGCGAGATGATCGAGGTCGGGCGGTCGGGGTTCGTCGTCGATGGGCGGGATCCCGAGGACATCGTGCGCGTGATCCGCGACGAGCTCGGCGCGAATCTCGCTCGGCTCGACGCGATCGGCGAGGCCGCGCGTGCGCGGGCGCTGGAGCTGAGCGACGGCGTTCGGTTCGCGGCGCGGCTCACCGAAGCGATCGCCGCGCGGCGGGCGGAGCGGCGCGGTGCGAGCGTGGCGCCGCGGTCGGTGACGATCGCGGTTCCGTGGGGCGGCGAGCCGGTCGAGCTCGTGCGGCGCACGGTCGATTCGGCTCGCGCGGAAGGGCCGGTCGTCGTCGTCCGCGGTCCGCGTGCGTCGACCAGCGGCGGCGACTGGCCCCCCGGTGTTCGCGAGGTGGTCGCCGAGCGCGGCGATCGCGCCGGTCTGCGCGCGGCGGCGCTCGCTCTGGTCGACTCGGGGTGGCTCGTGTTGGTCGAGCCGGGCGACGCGCTGACTCCCGGTCACGCGGCGGCGGTCGCGGGCGCCGACGGCGAGCTCGTCGCGGTGGAAGCGCGGCTCGCTGCGCGCGGCGGCGAGGCGACGATCGCGAACGCGCTGCCGTTCTCGGCCGAGCTCGCATTGACGCGCGACACGTTCGGAGGTGGCCCATTGGCGTTCGATGCCGCGTTCCTGCGCGCGCGGGCGATCGTGCCGGACCCGCAGCTCGACCGCTTCGTCGACTGGGCGCTCGCCATGGACGTGCTCCGTGTCGGTGGGCGCCTCGCCGTCGTGCCGCGACTGCTCGCACGGCTCGATCCCGATGCGCCGTCACGGCGCGGGGAACCAGGCTGGCAGCCATTGCTCGCGGAGCTGGCGCGGCTCGCCACCGCGCACGCTCCACCCGGGCTCGATGCGCGTGCGGTCGGGGTGGTCGCCGCGTTGATCCGGGGGTATGCGGCGGGTGCCGTGCTCGCTCCGCTGGGGCGCCGCGCGTGGTCGTTCGTGGACTCGGAATCGACCGAGAACCCGACGCGCATCACGGCCGCCGCGTTTCGCGTCGTGCGTCGTCTGCTCCGGGTCCCGCTCGTCCGCCCGCTGGCTCGGCGGCTGCTCGCCTTCGCCTTCCGCGCCCACGGCGGGACCTCGAGTCGGTGATCTCGAGGTCGCGTACGTCTCTGACTTCCGATCGGTACCGCGTACGATTTTTACATCTCGGGCGGGGCGGCTTCGAGGAGGCGAACACCGCTCGCCCGAGATGTAAAAATCGTACGCGGTACCGATCGGAAGTCAGAGGGCGGAGAGGCGGCGGGCTTCACGGGCGAGGGCGCCGGCGATATGGGGGCCGAGGCGGGATTCGAGCTCGGCGGCGCGGTCGAGGATCGCGCGGTAGATGACCGTGGCCTTGGCTGCGTAGACCGGCGCGTAGTGGGGGCTGGCCATCAGGTAGTCGTCGACGTTGCTCGCGCGGTCGGCCAGCTTGACCACCAGCACGTCGACGGGACCGGCCGCGATCGTCTCCAGGTAGCGCTGCTTGCTGCCGTCGCGCTCCGGATCGTGGCTGAGCCGGTCGACGAGCTCGGCGACGCGCGGTCCGAACTCGCCGCGCAGCTCGTCGAGCGTGACCTCGGTGTCCTCCACGACGTCGTGCAGTGCAGCGGCCGCGAGGAGCTCGTCGTCACGGATGCCGAAGTGGGCGACCCGCTTCATGACGTCGGTCGGGTGCACGACGTACGGAGCTGCGGACTCCTTGCGGCGCTGTCCGGCATGGGCGACGACGGCGCGCAGGAGCGCGCGCTCGGGCAGGCTGAGGTGCGGGGGCGGCTCGGTCACGGCGCCCATCGAGCCGCGGCGGCGGGGCTCGCGCAAGGACCGAATCGGAGGTCGCGAATCGGGGGCCGCCTTGTCCGCAGCGCCGCTTGCTCCACAATCGCGCCATGCCGATCCTCGCCGTCGCGCCGCTGCTGCTCGCCGCGCTCGCGCCACAGGACCCCGCGTTCGGCGAGCGCGACGTCGCGCGCGGCATCGTCCGCTCGACCACCGGCGTCGCGCTCGGGCCGGATGTCGTCGAGCACGTCGGCTTCGAGTTCGAGGTCGCGAACGCGATCGAACGGCGCGCCGTGCGCGAGCTGCTGCGCTCGTTGCCGCTGCCACCACGCATCCCGGTCGACGACGACGGCTCGTTCCTGGTGCCGCTCAGCGAGCTGCACCGCGCTGCCCTGGTCCCCGAGCTCGGCCAGTTCTCGCTCCGGGTCGATGCGCGCGGCTACCATCCCTGGTGCGAGCCGCTCGCCGACGGGCTGCGCGGCTACCTGGGCTCCGACGTCGCGCTGCTGCCCGTCGAGCCGCAGGATCAGCTGACCGTCGCGCTCGGCCCGACCGCGGCGGACGGTGTGCTGCGCCTCGAGCTGTCCAGCCAGCAGGGTCTCGGCGCAGCTCGGCTCGACGTCTCGCTGCCGGCCGACGGCCGTGCAGTGGTCGACGTCCCGCCGCTGCCGACGCCGATCGTCGTGGGCGATCGCACGATCGACCTGCTGGTGCGCACGGTGCGCGCGCTGCGGCCGGGCGCGTCGACCGCGGCGGTCGCGCTCGTCACCGGTGCGGACGGGCGGCCCGCGCCGGGCACCGCCCCCACCCCGGTCGGCAGCTCGACGGTCCGCGCCGTCGTGCGGGCCGATGGCGCGCCGGTCACCGGACTGCGCGGCCTGTATCGACTGCCGGATCGCGAGCTGCGCTGGTTTCCGCTCCCTGCGGCGGAGCTGCCAGGGGACGCGGCGCTGCAGCCGCAGTATGTCGTCGCGGACGGAACGCTGGCCGCGCGCGTGACCGGTGCCGACGGTGGCTCGATCGAACTTGTGCCGGACCCCGGTCACGACGGCGTCGCACTGCGCGTCGTCGATGCGTCGGGCCGGGCGCTCGACGGTGCCGAGGTCGAGGTGCTCGACCTCGCGGACTCCTTCGACGTGCGTCGGATCGAGCTGCCCGTCCGCGGCCCGCGTGCGCGCCGCTCGACCGATCGCGACGGCGTGGCCCGCCTGCCGCCGCGCGCGCTCGCTGGCGCGGTGCGCGTGCTGGTGCGCGCCAGTGGCCACGACGAGGTCGAGCTGGTCGACCCCCGCAGTACCGCGGCCGACGGCGCGCCGCTGCAGGTCGAGCTCGCACCCGTCGCGACGCGTGCGCTCGCCGTGCGCGTCGTCGAGTCCGACGGCCGGCCGATCCCGCGCGCCTGGGTGCTCGCCGGCGGCGCGGCGTGTCGCGGCGTGCCGACCGCGACCCTCGTGCAGCGCGCCGACGACCGCGGTCTCGTCCGGTTCACGGACCTCCGGGCCGACGGCTCGGTCCAGGTGCTCGCGATCCCACCCGACGTCGACCACGCTGCGGTGGTCGAGCGGCGCGTGCCGGCCGAGCCAGCCGAGTCCGGCGAGCCCCACGCGGTCGTGCTGCCGTCGCGGCGCACGACACCGTTGCAGCTCCGCGATGCCGACGGCCAGCCGCTCGCGTTCCTGTCGATCGCCGCGTGGCCGCCCGGCAATCCGGCGTCGCGAACCCAGGCGTCCGCCGACTCGCGCGGCCGCCTGCTGCTCCCGGTCAGCCCGGATGCCTCCGCGCTCGAGATCGGCACCGGAACGTGGTCCGGCAGCAATCGCGTGATCGAGCTCCTCGACGAGGTGGTCGAGCTGGAGCTGCCACGCCAGCGCGTGCTCCGGATCGCCGTGCCGGCGGGCAGCTGGGTCGAGCGGGTGACGGAGATGCGCGGCGGTGGCGCGTCGACCGGCGGGATCTCCTCGCGGCCCGGCGCCGCCGCGATGTCGGACGTGCTGATCTGTGGCTGGCTCGATGCCCCTCGTCGCGAGGTGCGCGTCGGTCTCGGTGGCTCGACACCGCCCATGCGGCTGACCGAGGCGGTCGTCGCCGCGGGGCGCGCCGGCCGTGGTGCGTACGTCGAGATCGACCAGCGCAGCCCGGTGCGCAGCGTCCCCGTGCGGCTGACGGGTGGTGGCGACATCGACCCGAGCCTGGCCCGCGTGCGCCTGCGCAGCCCCCATTACGGCGGCCACTACTACTCCCGGGCGGACGGCGAGCTGCTCCGCTTCGATCCCGAGCGCGGGCTCCTGCTCGAGACCCGCGATCTCGACGGTGGCAGCGCGACGCTGCTGCACCCGCAGTGCCTGCCGGCGTCGTTCGAGCTGCCGCGCGGTGAGACGACCGAGCCGGTCGTGATCGCGGTCGAGCGCGGGACGCCGGTGACGGTGCGCCTGCCCGTGCCCCAGGGTGGCGACGGCACGGTCTCGCTGTCGTTGAGCTGCCTGCCGGAGGGCCACGGCGGGACCGGGTTCCGGATCTCCGAGCAGCTCGACGTACCGGCCGGCTCGGATCACCTCGACTTCGCACTGCCCGCGGCGGTGTCGCCGGGCGCTTGGAAGATCACCGTGCAGGGTGGCGTCCCGAACGCGAACGGTGGTCCGGTCGACGTGTTGGTCGAGTCGGGTGAGCCCATCCTCGTCGACCTCACCAAGCCGGCGCCCGCCGCCGACGGCCCCCCACAGGCGGGTGCGGGTCGCTGAGAGGTCGCGTGCAGCGCCGGCGCGGGACCGGCGCTGCGATGGGCGGGATCGGGATGCGACGCGCACCGGGCGGGCATTCCGTTCGGACGGGATCGCAGTTCGGGAAGCGCGCGACGGCTAGAATCGCATTGCGGTCACGCTCGGCCGCGCCCCTCAGCTCTGCTCTCCACGGGAAGGCAACGAAGCCATGTTCCATACCTCTCGCCGCGCCGGCCGACTGGCGCTCGCCTCGATCCTCGTCGCCGTCGCCGCGCCCGCGCAGTCGGTGACCGAGATCCCCGCAATGACCATCCCGACCGCGTACATCGACATGGACGCCGTCGGCCCGGCAGGACCGACGACGCTCGCCGCGGTCCTCGCCGCCGCCACCGGTGGCGTGCCGGCCATCGCCAACATCACGCTCACCCCGAACACCGCCGCGCGCGGTGTCTACAACACGAACCCGTTCCTCGGCCGCGCGCTCGGCCTCGATCTGGGTGGCCTCGCGCTGATCGATCCGCCGGCGGGTGGCTTCGACGCGTTCGACGCGAGCGTCGACCTGACCGTGCCGACCACCGAGTTCGGCATGGCAATCGGCGACTGGGTCGGAACGATGATCCTCGACTTCTACCTGCAGAACGCGCTGGTCACGACGTTCACGTCGACGTCCTTCACGTCGGCGTCCGGTGCGGTCCGGTTCTTCCAGATGACCGGTGGCACGTTCGATCGCGTCGACTTCCGTGCGTCGTCCACCGGCGGCAACTGGGTGATCGCCGAGCTGTACGTGCCGACCTCGTCCGGCTACGCGCCGTTCGGCAGGGGTTGCGCCGGCAGCAACGGCACGCCGACGCTCGCTTCGATGGGCGGCGGCGCGCCCACCCTGGGCCAGCAGTTCGTCGTGCAGGTTTCGAACCTGCCGCTCAACGGCTCCGCGTTCTTCCTCGGCTTCGGCTCGTCCAGCTCGCAGTGGCCGGGCCTCGGCAGGCTGCCGTTCGACCTCGGCGTGATCGGCGCGCCGGGCTGCCTCGTGCTGTGCACCGCCGAGGTGATGGGCGTCGGTGGCGTCACCGGCGGGATGGGCTCGTTCTCGTTCACGATCCCGAACGATCCGCGACTGTCGGGCCTGGCGTTCTACAACCAGGCCTACGTGCCCGACATGGCGGCGAACCAGCTCGGGCTGACGCTGTCGAACGGCGCGGTCGGCGTCATCCAGTGATGCGGTGCGACCGCCGCCTGGATCAGAACCGGCGGCCCAGGTAGACGAACAACGAGTAGCGCCCCTCCTCGGTCGCCCCTACGCCGAAGTAGAACGGTCCGAGCGGGGACCGGGCGCCGACGAACAGCGAGCCGCCGAACCGCATGCTCGCCGGGGTGAAGTTCTCGGCCGTCGTCCAGGCCGTCCCCCATTCGGTCGAGCCGCCCACGAACCACTCGGACGCGCCCTGGATCACCGGCTCGGACAGCCGGTGGTAGACGGTCAGGTTCGCCAGCGCGAAATGATCGCCGAGCAGCTCGTCCGGCTGCAATCCGGACAGCCGCGTGAAGCCGCCGAGCTGGTACTGCGGCAGGAACCGCTGCTCCGCGCGGAACGAGTAGCCTCCCTCGAGCTTGGTGAGGAACGTCGTGTCTCCGGCCGTCAATGGCAGCAGCAGCCGGCCGTCGAGCAGCGACACGTCGCCGAAGCTGCCGATGCCCTCGTTGCCGAAGCGATACTGCACGTTCGCGCCGATCCCCGACCGGGGGAAGTCGATCGAGTCGAGGTCGTCGATGGTGATCCGCGTGAACAGCAGACCCCGCTGCTCGGTGTTGCGCAGCAGTCCGCCGGCGGACACCAGTCCGAGCGTCGCGGCGATCTCGTTCTGCTCGTAGATGTAGCCGGCGCGGATCTCGGCGAAGTTGCCGAGGACCCGTCCCGCCGCGAAGGTGCCGCGCAACGTGTCGATGTCGGCCTCGATCAGCTCGATACCGTTCAGCACGAAGTCGACCTGGCGGCGCAGGTACTCGACCGACGGCTCGACGAACCAGCGCTGCAGGCGGTCCAGCGGCTGGTAGAACTCGGTCCGTAGCCCGTTGATGCTGCCGACGCGCAGCTCGTTGCGCCATTCGCCGCCCTGGCGGTTCGCCGGCAGCCACGTGTGACGGACCAATGCCGTGAAGTCCGTGCCGCCCTGGAAGTCGTTGGCGAGGTCGAGGCCGAACTGGAAGTAGTGCGGTCCGAGTGCGCGGTCCTTCGCCGTGATCACGAGGTCGGCGGGCGGCGACGGGTCGTCGGCGCGGCGGTCGTAGCCGGCGCTGTCGAGGCGGAAGCCGACGTGCTGGAACACGTCGAGTGCCGACAGGTCCGAGAGATCCTGCTGGAGTCGATCGAGATCGAGCGTCTCGCCGGTGGGCTGATGGATGCGTGCGAGCAGCAGCTCGTCGCCGAGCCGCGAGTCGTTCTGCAATCGCACGCGCATGATGCGAGGCTTGCCGGTCGGGCGCCGGTGCGCGAGCAGGAACCCGTCCCAGGCGTCCTCGTCGACCGCCAGGCGATCGAGCTTTGGGGCCTGGGTCTCGCCGGCCTCGCGCCCCTCGGCGATCGCCGCCGCCGCCTTCTGGAAGTCGAGCACGCCGACGCCCTCGAGCTTCAGATCGATCAGCACGTCGCCATCGCGCAGGCTCGCTCGCTGGCGGAGCAGGTTCTCCTGCACCAGGATGCTGATGACCTGGTCGGTGACGTCGAGCACGGACGTCGTGTCGGGCGGCTTCGCGAGGCCGAAGGCGACGTCGACCGCGATCACGACGTCGACACCCATTGCGCGGACGACGTCGACCGGCAGATTGTCGACGATCCCGCCGTCGACGTACTGGTGCTTGCCGATCCGCACCGGTGCGAAGATCGCCGGCAACGACATGCTCGCGCGCACCGCCACCGACAGCGGGCCGGACTCGAACACGCGGGCCGAGCCGTCGACGAGGTCGGCGGCCACGCAGCGGAACGGGATCGGTAGCTCGTCGAAATCGTCGATGTGGTGGGCGTGCGCGGTGACCGCCTCGAGGAGGTTCTCGACGCTGCGGCCCTCGAGCACGGCCTGCGGCAGCCGGAATGCCATCGCGTCGACGTCGAAGCCGAGCACCAGCGGAGCGAGCACGGCATCGTCGTCGCGCTTGCGGCGGAACGACCGCTCTCGTCGGACCGGGCGGTCGGACAGCGCGCGGTTCCAGTCGGTCGTCTCGAACAGCTGCTGGATGGCGTTCGGCGACCAGCCGCTCGCGTAGAGCGCGCCGACGATCGCCCCCATGCTGGTGCCGGCGATCGCGTCGACCGGCACGCGGTGTGCCTCGAGCACCTGCAGGACGCCGATGTGGGCCGCGCCGCGCGCGCCGCCGCCGCTCAGCACCAGGCCGATGCGCGGACGTTCCTCCTGCGCGTGCGCGGCGAGGCACAGGACCGACACGGACAGCGCGAGCCGGGCCGAGATCCGGGATGTCCTCATCGGACGAGCACCCCGAGCTCCGCGAGCGACGCCCAGGGTCTGCCGTCGACGGCCGCTCGGCTGGTGATGCGGACGAAGCGTGCCTCGGTGGGACGGTCGAACAGCAGCGTCTGCTCGACCGGGTGGTTCGCGACGTTGGCCAGCTCGGCGTCGGTCAGCGCAGCCGACCAACTCGTGCCGTCGACGCTCGTCGCGACGTCGCAGCGGACGATCGCGCCGTTGGTCGAGCCGTCCTGCCGCGGCAGCAGCGTGACGCCGAGGATGGGGTGGCTGGCACCGGTGTCGACCGTCAGCCAGTGCGGGTGGTCCGGCGCGTCCGGTGACCAGCGGCTGTGCCAGTGCGTGCTTGGATTGCCGTCGATCGCGAGGCTGGCTGCCTCGCCGGGGGGCTGCTCGCTGTCGGTGCCGACCACCGTGAGCGTCGCCGGCGCCAGGCCGAAGCGAGCGGTCGCCTCGTAGGCCCCCGGCTCGAGGGCGAGCCATTGCCGGCCGTCGTCGGGCGCGAAGGTACGCGCGCGCAACAGTCCTCCGTCCGGCAGCGGGACCGGTCCCGTGTAGCGCGGCGAAGTCTCCGTCGGCGCGCTCCCGTCGAGCGTGACGCGGACGACCGCCCCGGGTGGTGCGTCGATCGTCACCGCGCCGTCGCGGGCGCGCGCGAGCCGGGGCGCGCGCAGCACGCCGGGCTGCCGGAACAGCGCGAGCTCGGCGATCTGCGCAGGTGCACGCTGCTGCTCGACCACGAGCCGGAACGCGTCCGCGTTGACCGGTGCGAAGCGGAGCAGTCGGTTCGGTCCGATGGTCGAACCGCGGGCGATCTCGCGCCACGCGCCGTCGATGCGCGCGTCGAGCCGGAACGCCTCGACGCGCTGACCGGTGTGGGCGACGTCCTCGCACACGCGGACGACGTCGACGCCGCGAGGCTCGGGCAGCAGGAGCGTGTGCAGGTTCGCGTCGTGCTCGCGACGCGCGCCAGCCGCGAGATCGCGGCCGAACGTCGCCCGCAGCACGGTGCCGAGTTGCCGCAGGCGCTCGACGTCGCCGTCGGCGAGTCGGCCGTGCCGGTTCGGTGGCACGTTCAGCAGGAACTGCGAGCCGCCGCCGACCGCTCCGAACCACACGTCGAGCAGCGCGTCGAGCGACTTGACGCGGCCGTCCTCGGCCGGGTGCCAGAACCAGCCGGGCCGGATCGACGTGTTCGTCATCGTCGGCCACCAGACCAGCCGCTTCGCTCCCGCGAGCCGCGCGCGGCTGCCGAGGTCGGCCGCCTGCACCGGCACGCGGAGCAGCGCGTGGAACACGTCCCAGGAGTCGGTGGCCGGGCGGGGATCGGCGATATCGAGCGGGACGACGTTCCACTCCTGCTCGCGCGTGTGGCCGGCCTCGTTGCCGCACCACCGCGCGTCGGGCCCCATGACCGAGATGCACGCATCGGGCTGCAGCTCGCGGATCAGACGGAAATGCCGCAGCCAGTCGAACGTCTCGGGATCGTCCTTCGGTGCGTGCGCGCCGTCGAACCACACGTCGTACAGTGGTCCATAGCCGGTCAGCAGCTCGCGGAGCTGCGCATGGAACAGGTCGTCGTACGCGTGTGTGCCGAACGACGGCGCATTGCGGTCCCACGGCGACAGGTACACGCCGAACAGCAGGCCGTGTCGGCGGCAGGCGTCCGCCACCTCGCGCACGACGTCGCCTTCACCGGCGCGCCAGTCCGACGAGCGCACCGAGTGATCGGTCGTCGCGGTCGGCCACAGGCAGAAGCCGTCGTGGTGCTTGCAGGTCAGCACGACGCCGCGCATGCCGGCAGCAGCGAACGCCTCGCACCACTGGTCCGCGTCGAGGCGATCGGGCCGGAACCGGTCCGGTTCCTCGCGGCCGTCCCCCCACTCGCGGTCGGTGAAGGTGTTCATCCCGAAGTGCACGAACGCGGTGAAGCCGAGCGACAGCCAGCGCTGCTGGCGCGGGTGGGGCAGCACGCGCGCCGCGAGGGCTGCGATCTCGTCGGCGCTCGCGCCCGGCGGCACGACCACGCTCGACGGATCGGCCTGGGCGGCGGCGGGGACCGCGATCGAGGCGACGCACAGCGCCGCGCGGAGCACCGGAAGACCGAGCATGTCGACGGTGTATCCGCTTCCCGCCCGCGCTCCCAACGGCGAGATTGCGCCGCCGTGAACCGCGCGTCCGAGCTGCGTCCGCATCAGCACCCACCGCCGGGTGCGCGTCGTCGTCCCCCGACGGTCGGGCGGCCGGGGCCCGGCCGGGACACGCCCGGCCGCCGGCGAGGTGCCCGGTGAGGCCGCGCCGGCTGCAGCTGCGCGTGCCGCGCGGTCTGGCGCGCGCGGCGGTCACCCTGTGCGGCGCGTGCGCCGGCATGCCGGGGCCGACCGCCGACCCGGCGGCGGTCGCCGCGTTGACGCGGCTGTGCTGCGACTCCCGCCTCGGTGCGGTCTCGGTCCTGGCCAGCGCGCCGGGGCCGTTGCCGGCGATCGTCTACGTCCACGGTACGCCGGGCAGCGCGACCAACTGGGCCGACTACCTGGTGACTCCGGTGGACGGTCACGACAGCGTCGCCCTCGACCGACCCGGATTCGGAAGGACCGCCGGACCGTGCCGGCCGTCACTCGCGGAGCAGGCCGCTGCGGTCACGGCGGTGCTGCCCGACGGCTGCGAGGCGGTGCTCGTCGGGCACTCGCTCGGCGGGCCGATCGCCCTGCAGGCGGCGCTCGACCACCCCGACCGGGTGCGCGGCGTCGTGCTGGTCGCGGCATCGGTCGATCCGGAGCTGGAAGAGCTGCGCTGGTACAACCGGGTCGGGCAGCTGCTGTCCGGTCTGCTGCCGCGCGCGCTTCGCAATGCGAATCGGGAGATCGTGGCGCTGCGGCCGGAGCTGGTGGCGCTCCGCGACCGACTCGGCGAGCTCCGCTGCCCCGTCGCGATCGTCCATGGCCGGCGGGACCCGCTGGTGCCGTACGCCAACGTCGCGTTCCTCGAGCAGCGCCTGACCGGGGTGGCCTCGCTCGCGATCACCACCCTCGACGACGCCGACCACTTCCTGATCTGGCGCCCGGAGCAGGCGTCGGTAGTCCGCGATGCAATCGCTCGCCTGGTGCGCCGTTGCTCCGCGCGCTGATCGGCGCGCAGCCGGTACGTCGCGGACGGCTCCGGCTGGCGCGGACGCGGTGATCGATCGGTGCGATCGAGGTCATGGCGCCGGCTCTCCCAGGTTCCGACGAAGATCCATGCCGACACTTGGTTCTGGCATCGGCGTGACCGACGCTCTGCGCCTCTCCAGCCGCTCCGCCACAGGCCTCCACGGTCGGACCATGTCGAGCTACTCCGTCAGTCACCTCGCGTACCTCGAGAGCGAGGCGATCTACGTGCTGCGCGAGGTCGCGGCACAGTTCCAGCACCCGTGCCTGCTGTTCTCGGGCGGCAAGGACTCGATCTGCATGGCCCACCTCGCCGCCAAGGCGTTCTGGCCAGCGCGCATCCCGTTCCCGTTCGTGCACGTCGACACCGGGCACAACTTCGCGGAGACGATCGCGTTCCGGGACGCTCTCGTCGGGCAGCTCGGCGTGCGGCTCGTCGTCGGTAGCGTGCAGGACTCGATCGACCGCGGCCGGGTGCAGGAGGAGCGTGGGCCGAACGCGAGCCGCAACGCGCTGCAGACGGTGACGCTCCTGGACACGCTGTCGGAGCACGGCTTCGACGCCGCGCTGGGCGGTGCCCGCCGCGACGAGGAGAAGGCGCGCGCCAAGGAGCGCATCTTCTCGCACCGCGACGAGTTCGGCCAATGGGAGCCGAAGCACCAGCGGCCCGAGCTCTGGATGATCCTCAATGGCAGGAAGCAACCGGGCGAGCATTTCCGGGTGTTCCCGCTGTCGAACTGGACCGAGATGGACGTGTGGCAGTACATCCGTCGCGAGCGGCTGGACCTGCCGACCATCTACTTCGCACACGAGCGCGAGGTCCTGCGGCGCGACGGGGTGCTGCTGGCCGTCACTCCGTTCGTGCAGCCGCGCGACGGCGAGGTCGTCGAGCGCAAGCTGATCCGGTTCCGCACGGTCGGTGACGCGACCTGCACGGGCGCGGTCGAGTCCGGCGCCGCGGACCTCGATGCGATCATCGCGGAGGTCGCCGCGGCGCGCGTCACCGAGCGGGGCACGCGCGCCGACGATCGCCGCTCGGAGACGTCGATGGAGGATCGCAAGCGCGAGGGCTACTTCTGAGCCGGGGCCGCACGGAGAGCATCATGAGCCAGTCTGTCCAGGACATGGAGATCCTGCGGTTCACGACCGCCGGGAGCGTCGACGACGGCAAGAGCACGCTGATCGGGCGGCTGATGTACGACACCAAGACGATCTTCGAGGACCAGCTCGAGGCCGTCGAACGGTCGAGCCGCCGGCGCGGCGACGAGAACCTCAACCTCGCGCTCCTGACCGATGGTCTGCGCGCAGAGCGCGAGCAGGGGATCACGATCGACGTCGCCTATCGCTACTTCGCGACGCCGCGGCGCAAGTTCATCATCGCCGACACGCCGGGCCACATCCAATACACGCGCAACATGGTGACGGGCGCGTCCACGGCGAACCTGGCAATCGTGCTGGTCGACGCCCGCAAGGGCGTCATCGAGCAGACGCGCCGGCACGCGTTCATCGCGTCGCTGCTCCGGATCCAGAACGTCGTCGTGTGCGTCAACAAGATGGACCTCGTCGACTACGCCGAGAGCGTCTTCGACGAGATCGTGCACGCGTTCGGCGACTTCTCGTCCAAGCTCGACGTCGCGAGCACCACGTTCCTGCCGATCAGCGCGCTGCACGGCGACAACGTCGTCGAGCGATCGACCCACATGCCGTGGTACGAGGGGCCCTCGCTCCTCTACCACCTCGAGCACGTGCAGATCGGGAGCGAAGCGAACCACGTCGACGCGCGCTTCCCGGTGCAGACCGTGATCCGCCCGCACAGCGACCGCTACCACGACTTCCGTGGCTATGCCGGTCGCGTGATGGGTGGCGTGTTCAAGCCGGGCGACGAGGTGCTCGTGCTGCCGAGCGGCTTCACGTCGCGGATCCGCGCGATCCACACCGCGGACGGCGAGCTCGAGGAGGCGTTCTGGCCGCACTCGGTGGCGATCACGCTCGAGCACGACATCGACGTGTCGCGCGGCGACATGATCGTCAAGCCGCAGAACCAGCCGCGCGTCGGACAGGACGTCGATGCGATGCTGTGCTGGTTGTCCGAGCGCAAGCCGCTGCAGCTCGGCGGCCGCTACGTGCTGCGGCACACGACGCGCGAGGTGAAGGCGATCGTCCGCGACGTCCACTACAAGGTGGACATCAACAGCCTGCACCGCGTGGAGGACGACCGCTCGATTGCGCTGAACGAGATCGGTCGCGTCACCGTGCGCACGTCGTCACCGCTGTTCCACGACGAGTACCGGCGCAACCGGATGACCGGCAGCTTCGTGCTGGTCGACGAGTTCTCGAACGAGACCGTCGCCGCCGGCATGATCCGCTGACGCGGTCGGGCGTGCTCCTCAGCGGCGGACCGGGTTGGCCGGCTCACGGCGTCGGATCTCGCCGCCGCGCGGCGCGGGCTTCTCCTCCTCCGGCTCTTCCTCCTCGCCCTCGTCGTCATCGTCGTCGTGGCCGCGCCGGTGCTCCACCTCGTGGCCGGTCTTGCCGAGGTGCGCCTCGGTGGCAGCCGCGAGCACGTGCGTGCCCCAACGGACCGAGAAGGTCATCTTGGTGGGGTCGTCCCCGACGCTCGCGAGACTGATCTGCATCTTGGCGGCGGAGTCCTCGGCGGCCGTCATCTTCAGCGGGCAGACGTAGTCCGCCTCCCACGCATCCGGCACGAACGGCGCCCAGCCCTCGGCATCGGCGTCCTCGGCCGACATCACGAGCAGGTGGAAGTTGCCGTCGTCATCGCACTTCAGGCCGAGGTAGTAGCTGCCGGCCGGGATCTCGGTGCCACCGATCGTGACCAGGCAGGTCGTGTTGAACGTCGTCCAGAAGTCCTTGCCGAGGCGGAGCTGCTTGCCGGTGAGCTTCGGCCGCATCGCGTCGTACTCGGCCTTCCACTCGGGCTGGCCGTACTGGATGCACATCATCCCGACCGGACCGTTGTTCCAGAAGATGCGGGTCGAGGCCATGCGGGGGCCGTCGCCACCGAACACTTGGACCTGGGCGGAGCTGGGCGTCGCGAGCGCGAGCGCCGCGGCGAGAGCGGACAGGGAGGCGAGACGGATCATCGTTGGGTGTCGTCGAGTGAAGCGTGACGAGTGAAGCGTGACGAGGGAAGCGTGACGGGCAGGTCGGGGCCAGGGAGTGGCACCGACCGACGCCACACCGCGATGCCAGTATCCGGAGCGTGCGTCCTCCGCAATGGCCGGGTGGCGGGGTCGGGTGGACGACCGGGAGACCGGCGCGCGCGGTGACAGCCATACGAGCCACCGCCGCCAGTGGTCTCGGGAATGGTTCCTCGACGGTGCTATGCGGTGCCGGGGCCGTCCGGCAGCATCGCCTGGCGGAGTGTGGCCGAGAGCGCCTCGAGCTCGAGGTCGGTCGCGTCGCGTGGCACGCGGACGGCCGGGAGGTACTCGACGCGGACCTTCGCGAAGGGCTTGGGAATCATGAACTTGTCCCAGCTGCGCAGGCGCCAGGCAGGCGCGGCGGTGATGCGCACCGGCAGGATCGGCGCGCCGGTCTCGCGGGCGAGCCACGCGACCCCGACGTTCATCGCGTACTGCGGGCCGCGCGGCCCGTCGGGCGTGACGACCACCGGCGTGCCGGCGGCGAGCGCCTCGCGCATCTCGCGCATCGCGCGCGGACCGTGCCGGCTGGTCGAGCCCCGGATCACGCCGTAGCCGAAGCGGCGCAGGACCTTGACCACGAGGCCGCCGTCGTCGCTCGGCGACACCAGGACGGCGATGCCGCGATGGCGGTGCAGGGGCGTCGGTGCGAGCATCGCACCGTGCCACATCGCCGCGACGTAGGCGCCCGCCGCATGCAGCGCCTCGAAGGCCTCCGCGCCGACGCGCTCGACGCGCCAACTGGCCGCCACCGCGCGGAGCACCGCGGGAGCGAGCAGGTCGAGCAGGCGCCTGCCGACCGCGCGCCGCGCCATGCGGTAGCGCCGTCGCCAGGGTGCGTCGCGGCCGGCGGCGCGCCGGGCGGCCGCGGTGCGCGCCCGCTCGGCGGCGCGCTGCCTGCGCAGCTCTCGGGCATCCACGCCGCGCAGGCTACCGCGCCGCGCGCGGTGATCAGCCGCCGATCCGGAACTCGGTGGCCTGCGTGACCGCGAGGCCGAACGGCGCCGCCGCGTCGAGCACGAAGCCCTGCGTGAACAGCGACGCTCCCCGCAGCGCCGGGATCGGTGGGATCGGCAGCGCGTGGGTGGCGCAGCCCTGCCCGGTCAGGCGCATGCCGACGATGTCGGCGACGCCGAGATCGACCTGGATCGGGATCGGTAGCGGGTAGGTCCGCGCGGCGGACGACAGCGCGAGCAGCGCACCGGCCCCGGGCACGCCGTCGTCCATGCCGATACGGAACGAGCCGGCGCCGACGAACGCGGGCTGCTGATCGAGCAGCCGCGGCGCGAGGCCGCCCGTGCCGGCGACCGGGATGCCGAACCGCGGGTTCAGCCCGCGCTCGGACCGCAGCGTCGGCCGGTCGAACGGCGGCAGGCCCTGCGCGACCCGCGGATCGGTCAGCGCGCCGCGCAGGAACTCCTCGATGACCGGGACCGCCTGCGGCGGCACGTTGACGTTGATGAACGCGGGGTCGAGGTTGCCGGGGAAGTTCTGGATGCGCTTGCCGTAGAAGTCGAGTACCTGCTGCAGGCTCGTGAACCGGCCATTGTGCATCCAGGTGCGGCGCAGGCCGGTGTTGCGGAGGCTCGGGACCTTGAAGCGGCCGGCGTCCGCCGGATTGCCGGTGATCGCCTGGCGGCCGGTGTCCTCCTGGATCGGGCGCACGCCGAGGTTGCGGAACGTGTGGTCGGTCATGAATGGCGGTCGGTGACACACGTCGCACCGCGATTGGACGAACGCGCCGAAGCCCTGCCGCTGGAGCATCGTCAGGGCATTCGGATCACCCGCGGCCCAGCGGTCGAGCGGCGTCTGGTTCGCGACCAGCGTGCGCTCGTAGGTCGCGATGGCGAACGCGATGCGGACCGGCGTGATGTCGGGCGTGCCGAACGCGCGGCGGAACAGCTCGGGGTAGTCGGGGTTCGACGCGAGCTGCGCGGCGACGTCGGCCGGCAGGTCGCTGGCCAGCACGAGTGGTTTCGCGCCGGCCAGCTTGCCGACGACGTCGGCCCAGGTCCGGCCTTCGAACGCCATCTCGGCGGTGTTCAGCAGCGGGTGCAGCGACTGCGCCTCGAGCGAGCCGCCGCCCGGGATCACGACGGCGCCGGTCAGCGGGTCGCGGAAGTCCGGGCCGCCGCGGCCGTCCCAGAACTGCAGCGGCGCGTACTGGCTGGTCAGGAACGACGGCGAGGTGCGCGGGGTCGTCTGGACCGCGAGGTCGAACAGCGGTGCCGGCTCGAACTGCCCGGCGGCGTTCGTGTGGACGACGCCGGGCGAGGTGCGGCCGTCGTCGGGGGTTCCGAACCGACCGTCGAAGCCGGGGTGCGCGGCGATGCGCACGTCGCCACCGCCGACCCCGGGCTGGTGGCAGGTGCCGCAGGACACCGTGTCGTCGCTCGACAGCTGCTCCTCCCAGAACAGGATCTTGCCGAGCACCGCCTTCGCGGGAGTGATCGGATTCTGCGCGGGGACCGGGACGGGCGGGAGGGGCGGCGGCGGCGGCGGGCCCTGCGTCGCGGCGGGCGCGCACAGCGACGACAGCAGCAGGACGGTTCGGATGTTCATCAGGGGGATTCTCCAGCCCTGGGGCGAGGCGTGCAGCGGGAAAGGGGTTCGCCACGGAACGGCTCGCGCCGGCCTCCGAACACCGCTGAGATCACGAAAATGCGACGTCGCCGGCCACCCGGGCGAGGTGCGGACGCGACCTCGTCAGCGCCGGGACCGGTCGGCCGACCGCATCAGCAGCCAGCCGTCCGGGTCGATCTCCCACGGCGCCGTCCCGACCTCGACGCGCGCCTCGCCATCCGCCATCTCGATCCGGCGGACCGCGTCGCCGATGCGCACGGGCACCGGCATCGGGAACGGCAGATCGTCGGGCGCCGACCAGCGCAGGGTCAGGACGCCCGCGTCGGCCTCCGCATGCAGCACCGGCAGCGGCCCGCGCCGCAGGTAGACCTCGAAGAACCAGCCCAGCTCGCGATCCGCGGTCCGCTCGGCGAGTGCGATCAGCTCGTCGGTGTCCGTGAAGCGGCACTGTGAGCCGTCGGTCACCTTCTCGAGCGCGGAGTCGGGGTAGGCCCAGCGCCGCAGCACCGTGGAGAACGTCTCGTCACCGAGCAGGTAGCGCAGCGTGTGGCAGACCCAGCTGCCCTTGTAGTAGATGTCGTTGCCACTGCTGCCGAAGTAGATCTGCTCGGAGTCGCGCGACTCCCGCGGTGCGATCGGTGTGCGGTTCGCGAGCGTGCGCCGCTTCTGCCCCATCTCGATGCGGAGGCCCTCGGCGCCGAAGCGCTGCTCGATGTAGAGCGCCTGCATGTAGGTCCCGATGCCCTCGTGGATCCACATGTCCTTCCAGTCCCGGCAGGTGACCAGATTGCCCCACCATTCGTGGCTCAGCTCGTGGTGGTGGAGCCAGTCGTAGTCGAAGCCCGTGTGCCGGTAGCGATTGCCGTAGGCGATGATCGTCTGGTGCTCCATGCCGAGGTGCGGCGTCTCGACGACGCCGTACTTCTCGTTGCGGAACGGGTACGGGCCGCACACGGTCTCGAGGTGGTGGAGGTGGTCGAGGAACTCTGGCAGCGCCTTCTCGGCGCGTGCGCGGTTCTCCGGGAGGGCCCAGAAGAACACCGGCAGCTCGGTGCCGTCGACGCAGGTGTAGGTGTCCTCGATCACCTCGTACGGCGCGATGTTCAGCGCGACCGTGTAGTTGTTGATCGGGTTGGCGATGTGCCAATGGAACGTACGTGTGGCGTCGTCGTTCTGCGTCACGCTCCGCAGCGTGCCGTTCGACGCGCACACGAGGTCCTTCGGGACGGTGACGTGCAGATCGAAGGTGTCGGCCTCGTCCGACGGGTGGTCCTTGCAAGGCCACCACAGGTCCGCGCCTTCACCCTGGCAAGAGGTCGCGATCCACGGTGAGCCGTCCCGCGTCCGTGCCCACGTGAAGCCGCCCTTCCACGGCGGATTGGGCGCGACGCGCGGTGCACCGTGGTAGTCGACGGCGATCGTCAGCTCGTCGCCGGGCTTGCGCCCCGCGGTCAGCGGGATGTCGATCCGCAGCGGCGGGCGCTCGAACGCGACCGGCTCACCGTCGACCCGGACGGCGTCGACGGTCAGGTCGTCGTCGAGGTCGAGACCGACTCGCCGCGTCGCGGTGACGACCGTCGCCGTCATCGTCATGGCGCCGGCGATCGTGCGGGCGACCGGGTCCACCCTCACACCGAGGTCGACGTGGCGCACGTCGTAGCAGGCCTCGTCGGCGCGCAGCGGGCCGCCGGAGACCTGACCAGGGCTCTGGGCGGTGAGTGCGCCGCACAGGGCGGCGGCGAGGAAGGGCGCGAGCGGCAGGGTGCGCATCGGTGGAGATTCGTTCGGCGGGGCGGGCGACGGCGGCCGCGGGGATGGACGCATGCCGGTCGGGGTCTGCGAGAGGACTTTACGGCCGGACGGGAACTTCCGAAGCTCCCCGGGGTCCGGCCGCCGCACCCGATCCGACCAGGAGCTACCGATGATCTCCCTCGCCGCGCTGGTGCTCACGTGCACCGTTCTGCCGCCTTGCCCTGCCGCTCTGCCCGCCGCGCTGCCGTCCGCTCCCGACGTGCTGCTGCCCGGCACGCACGGCGTCCGGTTCGAGGCCGTCGTGCAGCTCGGCGCGATCGCGCCGATCGCGCTGACGTCGCACACCGTCGCCGAGGGGGAGACGCTGTCCGCGATCGCGAAGGCGCGGCTCGGTGAGATTGCGCGCTGGCGAGAGATCGTTGCGCTGAACCCGGGCCTCGAGCCGTCCCGCCTGGAGATCGGCCAGCGGATCTGGCTGCCGCCGGTGGCGCCGGTCGCCGAGCGCAGCGAGCGCGTCCACGTGTTCCTGTGGACCGATCCGATGTTCGGGCGCGCCCCGCAGCCGTTCGACGCCAGCCAGCCGCTGCCGTTCTTCAAGTGGCAGTGCCGGGTGCTGCTGGTCGACGCCGGTCAGCTGGTCGCACTGCAGGTGGCGCTCGAGGCGAAGGACCCCCAGGCGGCGATCACCCAGGCCGACTGGGCGTGGCTGTCGCGCCCGATCAGCCCGGTGCGCGCCGTGGACGATTCGGACCCGACCCGCTCGATCCGGCAGACCTTCGAGCTGCGGGAGGTCGTCGAGGGCGAGGTGACCCGCCTCGAGTTGCAGGATGTCTCCACCGAGCGCTTCGACGCCGAGGGGCAGCCGATCCGGAAGTCCGCCGAGGGCGGTCCGGAGCGGCGCGACGGCACGCTGCTGCTGGTGCTGCTCGCGTTGGCGGGCGGCGCCGGCCTGGCGCTGCTGTCCTGGCGGCGGCGGGCGGTGCTCGCCGCTGGTGCGCTGGCCGATGTTCCGACAGCATGATCGGCGAGTGCCAGGAGACCGACCATGCTGACGACGTCGATCGCATCGCTGTTCCCCGCGCTCGGAGTGCGGCTCGCCCTGGTCGCGGTCGACATCCCGCCGCAGGATCCGCCGGCGAGCAGCGTGTTCGACGGTCGCTGGCTGTTCGGGATCGCGCTGTTCGGCTTCGTCACGCTGATGCTGGTCGCGCGGCGGCGCGCGCGCCGGAGCTCCGCCCGGAAGTACACATCGTGAGCTACCCGCTCGCGCTGCTGCTGACGCTCGCCGTGGAGGTGCCGCTCGTCTGCGCGGTGGCGGGGCGCCGGCGCTGGCCAGACGCGCTCGGCGCGAACCTGCTGAGCCACCCGCTCGCCTGGCTCGCCGTGTCGCGCGGGGTCGCGGGGTTCTGGCCGGTGGAGGCGGCGGTGATCTCGCTCGAGGCCGTCGTCTACCGTGCGGTGACGCGGCTGCCGTACCGCCGGGCACTCGGTGCCTCCGCGCTGGCGAACGGCGCGACGATCGCGATCGCATTGCTGTTGTCGCGTTGACGGCGCGCTGCCGAATCGGCCGGTCACCGCGGCCTGTAACAACGCGGTGATCGCCGCCCGAGCCGGGTAGTCGCCGCGGGCGGGACGGCTACGACATCGTTCGTCCGCGTGCCGGCCTGCCCCCGACCCCTCGCCGCATCGCGCTCATGATCCCCGTCCGGCGTTCCGCCCCTCGCCTCGCCGTGCTCCTCGGCGTCCTCTCGTCGTCCCCCGGCGCGCCCGCCCAGCAGCCTGCGCCCGGTCTGCGGCTCCTGCCGAACCAGACCGAGACGCACCTCGTCGACACGGCGGGCAGGATCGTGCACCGCTGGACCAGCGCGTTCACCGCCGGCATGAGCGTGCACCTGCGGCACGACGGCACGCTGCTGCGGGCGATCTCGGTCGGCCCTCGCTTCGGCAACGGGGCGGGAGGAGGCGTGCAGATCGTGGCGTTCGACGGCACCGTGCTCTGGGACTACCGCTACAACACCAACGGCGTGCTGTCGCACCACGATCTGCACCCGATGCCGAACGGCAATGTGCTGATCACGGCGTGGGAGGACAAGACGATCGCCCAGGCGATCGCCGCGGGACGGGATCCCGCATTGCTGCGCGGCACCTGGTTCCGGCCGGACCACCTCGTCGAGGTCGAGCCGACCGGCCCGACCACCGGGCGGATCGTCTGGCAATGGCATCTGTGGGACCACCTCGTCCAGGACTTCGACCCGACGAGAGCCAACCACGGTGACGTCGCCGCACACCCGGAGCTCGTCGACATCAACTTCCCGCGAGAGCTGATCGCGCTCACGGGTGACTGGAACCACGTCAACGGGCTCGACTACGACCCGGCGAACGATTGGATCGTCATCAGCGCGCCCTTCCAGGACGAGATCTGGATCATCGACCACTCCACCACCACCGCGGAGGCCGCGGGGCACACCGGTGGCCGCCGCGGCCACGGCGGCGACCTGCTGTATCGCTGGGGCAATCCGGCCGCGTACCGCGCCGGCAGCGCCGCCGAGCAGCAGCTGTTCTTCCAGCACGATCCGCAATTCGTTCCGCCCGGTCGGCCCGGCGCGGGTCACCTGACGCTGTTCAACAACCGCTGGCCGACCGGCTCGCAGATTTGGGAGATCGCATTGCCGATCGGTGCGGATGGCGGCTTCGTGCGCGGCGCCGGCGGTCGCTACGGCCCGCTGGGTCCGCTGTGGACGTTCGCGGACGGCGAGATGAACTCACCGGCGGTCTCCGGCGCCGAGCGCCTGCCGAACGGGAACACGCTCGTGTGCAGCGGCACGCAGCCGTGGCTGCTCGAGGTCGATCCGGCCGGCCAGATCGTCTGGCAGTACCTCCCGAACGCCCCGATCGTGTTCCACGCGCACTACGTGGAGCGCTCGCTGTGGGCGGACACGTCCGAGCTCTCGTCGGCGCGCGGCGGAGTCGCGGGATTCAGATTGCTGGCCGGCACGCCGCGCGCGGCGCAGGGCTACCTGCTGCTCGCGTCGGCCGCCGGCACGTCGCCCGGCACGGCGCTCGCCGGAGTCCGACTGCCGCTGAACGTCGACCCGTTGTTCGAGCTCGCGGTGACCGATGCCAACGGACCGCTGTTCCGGACCACGCTCGGCGCGCTCGACGGTGTCGGCGGCGCGGCCGCCAGTCTTGCCGTCCCGGTGTCGATCCTGCCCGCGCTCGCGGGGATCGAGCTCGACTTCGCGTGGCTCGGCTTCGATCCGGTGAGCTTCGCGCCGTCGTTCGCGAGCCAGCCGGTGCACCTCGCCGTACGGCCCTGAGCCGCGCCTGCGGTCGGTCCGCGTCGATCACCGCGGCTGGCGACGCTGGCGCGAGCGCGTGTGCGGTCGCCGCGTGCGTGCGCGGAGCTCCCGTGGTATCGGCGTCTGGCCGGGGTCGCGCAGCTCGCGCAGGCCGAAGCGCACCGCGGGCAGCGCGGGAGCGAGCAGCATGCCGCCGAGCGTCGCGCCGATCGCGAGGAGCACGAGCGCGGGGGGCAGGTACTGCGGGGCCGCGAGGTGTGCGAACGGCACGAGCGAAGACGCGAGCGCCAGGGGCGCGCCGCCGAGCCCGACGGCCCAGCCGTCGAGCACCAAGGCGAAGAACCACAGCGCGGCGAGCTGGCGGGCGAGGCCGAGCCGAGCCTGCGTCGTCGCGAGGCGCGACGTCTCGACGCCGTGCAGACGGTGCCGGCAGAACCAGGCGGCGTAGCCGATGCCGAGCGCCGCGAGCGCGGCCAGCCGCAGCACGCCGTCGCGCGTCGGTGCCGCCCCACGCACGCTCCATTCGGTCGCGATGCCGCTGAGCACGCAGGCGGCGAGCACCGCCGCCGCGTACAGCACGCCCCGGCCGGCGCCCGGGAGCAGCGGCGCCATCGCGAGCTGTCGCCGGCGACTGCCGCGCGGCACCAGCGCGAGCTGGCGGCGCGTGAGCGTCAGCGGCTCCGTCGTCGCCAGGAACCAGAACGGCGCCGTCGCGACCATCGCGGCCAGGCCACCGTGCACGCCCGCGCCGAACGCCAGCGTGCAGGTCGGTGCCGCCGCGAGCCCGACGAGACGGAAGCCGATCGCCCTCGCCTCGGGGTGCGGCGTCAGGCTGCCCGCGGCGAGCAGGCCGAGGAACGTCGCGAGCAGCATGCTGATCGTCGCGATCTGTTGCAGTGCGAGCCAGAACTGCCGCCCCGACCGGGCATCCTCGCGCACCGCCGCGAGCAGTGCGTCCATGTTGCCGATCACGACCACCGCCAGCGCGCCGAGCGCCGCGAGGACCAACACGGTCACGTGCGGCCGCAGCCAGCCGAAGCGGGCCAGGCGCAGCCCCGCGAGCGCCGCGCTCGTCGTCACGAGGCAGGCGCCGACCGCGAGCGCGATGCACTCGACGATGGTGCGGGCGTCGACGCCGAGCAGCAGGTAGCTGAACGCGAGCAGCGGTGCGAAGAAGCCGGTGAACACACCGCATTGCAGCACCGCGGTCGCCACGAGGCCGAGGACGACGCCGGCCGGCCGTAGCCCGGCCAACACCAGCTGGTCCGCGGTGTGACCGAAGGTCTCCTCGCGCAATGCGAGGTGGGCCTGCATGGGGATGGCCACCAGCAGCACGGGCACCAGCACTTGCAGGCTGGTGCGGAGCGTCCATTGCGAGACCTCCACGCCGTTCAGCTCGCGATCTGCCGCGATCAGCGCGATCACGAGCATCGCCACGCACGCGGTGCCGATCGTCAGCAGGTAGGCGCGCGTGCGGAAGCTGCGGCGCAGCTCGCGAAAGACGAGCGGGTGTAGCAGGTCGGATGCCGTGCCCCGGTGCGACGCGGATCCTGCTGGGGGGCGGACGGTCACGGCGCGGGCACTCCATCCGGCTCGGTCTCGGCGGCGTCGTCGCCGGGCGCCACGAGCTCGCGACGGGCCAGCGCGACCACCCAGGCCATCGCCGCCGCGACCGCGAGCAGCCACAGGTCGCCCGGCCCCGCGCCGGCGGTCGACAGGCGTCCGGCCACCGCGAACGGGTTCAGCGCCTGGGCAGCGCTCCAGGACGCCGACGCACGGCCCAGGAGCCCGTTGACGAGCATCGGCAGCGCGGCTGCCGCCGCCGCGAGCCCGAGGCTGCGCCACAGCGTCCCGGCGACCGTGGGCCCCGCGTCGCTGCTGCCGCGCACCGCACCTCGCACGGCCGCCACCAGCCCGGCGAGCCAGGCGATGCCGAGCGCCGGTGCGAGCGCGATCGCGCTCCGCGCCCGGAAATCGAGGATCGTGGTCGGCTCGGCGAACCCGCCGAGCACCATCGACAGACCGCAGGCCAGCGCGACGAGCGCGGCCTTGCGTGCCGGCTGCGTCGCACCGACGTGTGCGAGGATCGGGACGACGATCGCGAGCCCGAGTGCTGCGACGCCCTGGGCCGGCCACGGGCCTTCGGACCACAGCCGGCGGGCCGCGAGCAGCACCAGCGGGGCCGCGGCCGCCAGCATCGGCAACGCGCCCGTCGTCCGCTCCCGCGCACCGCGCATCGCGCGGGTGGCCGAGGCGATCCCGACCGCCGTCACCAGCGTGGCGACCGCGACGACCGCGAGGGTCGCGCCGCCGGCGTCGGCGGCGAATGCCCCGAGTGCGTGGTCGGCCAGCGATCCGCCTCCCGGTCGTGCGAACCCGGCCGCGCCGCAGGCCGCGCCCACCAGCGCGATGGGCAACGACGGCGGGTCGACGTCGCGGGTCAGCGCGGCGAGCGCGACGGCGAGCGCGCTGCTCGCGACGGCGAGCGCGGCGAGGGCTGCCAGTGAGCCGAGCATCGCGCCGGCGCCGAGCCCGCGCAGCGCGACGCACAGCGCGAGGAACGGTCCGGACAGCCCGAGGAACGCCAGCGTGATCGCGCCCGACGCGAGTAGCTTGCCGATCACCGCGCGCCGTGCCGTCACGCCGCCGAGCAGCAGATGCTCGCGACCGTGGCCGGCGAGCTCCTCGCGCGTCGCCAGGAAGCCGCGGAACGGCACGTAGCCGAGCAGCAGCGCGCGCAGCACCTCGAGCGCGACGAGGGCTGCGGTCCGTGCGGTCGCGCCGCGCTCCGGGGCGTTCGCCGGCAGGTATGCCGGCGGCAGCGCGTCGGGCGCGTAGAACAGCAGCACGCCACAGCCGGCCAGCAACAGCGTGCGCAGCACGCGACCGTTCGTGGCCTGCACCAGCTCGCGCCACAGGATCGGATGGAGCCGGTCCGACAGGCGATCCTCCCAGGTCGGCTCCGCCCGCCACGCCGCGAGCCGCCGCGCGCGGCGCGCCGTTGTCCCCGGGTCGCTCGGGGTCAATGGAGCCTCCCGGACGTCGTCCGCATGAAGATGCTCTCGAGGTCGGCGACCTCGCTGCGGAACGACGTGATGCGGATGCCGGCAGCCGTCGCCCGCGCGAGCAGCTCGGCCATCGCGCTGCGGTCGCCGTCGAACGCGAACGACAGCTCGCTGTCCTCGTGCTCGCGGAGCTCCCGACATTGTGGTTGCACGGCGAAGAAGCGCAGCGCGGCTTCAGTCGTGCCGACCGTCTCGACCCGCACCCGCTGCTGGTCGCCCGCGAAGCGCGCGACCTCCGCGATCGTGCCGGCGACGACCAGCTTGCCGCGCTCGATGACGACGACGCCGTCGCAGGTCTCGGACAGCTCCGCGAGGATGTGCGAGCTGATGAACACGCCCTTGCCGTCGTCGGCGAGCGTGCGGATCAGCTCGCGGAATTCGATGCGCGCGCGTGGATCGAGCCCGGACGCCGGCTCGTCGAGGATCAGGAGGCGCGGGTCGTGGAGCAGCGTCTTCGCGAGGTGCAGCCGCTGTCCCATGCCCTTCGACAGCCGGTTCGCGGGGCGCTGCCGGAACTCGGTGAGCTGGCAGAACCCGGCGACGTCGCGGACGGTCTGCAGCCGATCCCGACCGACCAGCCCGCAGGCGCGCGCGAAGAAGTCCAGGTACTCGTGGACGGTCAGGTTCCCGTACGGCGCGAACTGATCGGACATGAAGCCGATCCGCTTCCGCACGCTGGCCGGGTCCTCGAGCACGGATACGCCGTCGATCCACGCATTGCCGCGGTCGGGCAGGTCGAGCGTCGCGAGAATCCGCATCGTCGTCGTCTTGCCCGCGCCATTGGGGCCGATGAAGCCCCACACCTGGCCGCCCGGGATCTCGAACGACAGCTTGTCGACCGCCTGCAGGTCGCCGAACGCACGGCTCAGCCTGCGCGCCTTCAGCAGCGGGTCGCTCATCGCACCTCGTCCTCCGCGCCGAGGTGGCCGACGACGACGTGCCGGTCGTCCTGCCAGTCGACCTGCAGGCCGAGGTCGTCGGCGATCGGTGGTGCCGACACGACGGCGATGTAGCTGCCCGGCCGGAGGTCGGCGACACGCTGCGCCAGCGCCGGTCGGTCCGCTCCAGCCACGCCGAGCAGCTCGAGCGCGCGCTCCCTGGCCTCGCGCGCCGAGCACGGCACCAGCGGCCCGGGACCCGAGCGCACGAAGCTGCGGCCGTCGGCCAGCGTCACGACGAGCGCACCGGGGGCTGCGGTCGGCTCCAGCTGGTCGTCGCCGAGCAATTCGAGCTCGCCGCCGGGCAGCGGGCGGAAGCGCAGGCGCGCGCGGCACGGCTCGTCGACGATCGTCGCGAGCGCCGTCGGCTCGCGCGACGGCACCAGCGCGCCGGACAGCGCGCCGTCGTCGGCCCGCTGCCAGACGAATGTCGCGGCCTCGTCCGGCCGGCGGACGCGCCCGGCGACGAGCGCGCCGGTCGCGACGTAGGTGCCTGGTCGCGGCCGCAGCCGCTCGGGGCTGGTCGGTGCGAACACGGTCGCGCGCGCGACGCTGGTCGCGCGGCGCGCGGCCTGGTCGAGCACCGTCAGCGTCGCGCGGACGCCGCGGATCGACGTTCCCTCGCTGAGGACCGTCGTCAGCAGGATGCCGGCGGTGACGAGCGCACCGGCGGCCGGCACGGTGAACAACACGAGCCACGCGCGGTCGCGCCCGCGCAGCGCGAAGTGGTTGACCGGACCGACCAGCACGACGAACGCGAGCACGATCGCGAGGAACGTCGAGGCGGAGATCGGTGCGATGCCACGGATCGTGTGCAGCTCGAACGCCTCCAGGGGCAGCGGCCCCGCGAGCGCTGGCAGACCGCTGTTCGGGGTCGGGCTCGGACCGAGCAGGTCGGCGACCAGTCCGAGATCGGTGATCGACAGCTCGCCGCTGGCCCGGCGCACCAGCACCTGGCCGACGCCGAGTCGGCTCAGCGCGATGCGGCCGGCGGGTGCCGCGGCGACCACGCTCCCCAGCGCCGCCGGCGTGGCGCGCTCCGCGTTGTCGATCGCGAGGCGGCCGCCGGCCCGAACGAAGGCGAGCAGCGTGCTCGCCGCGCGGTCATCGAGCTGCGGGTGCGCCGCGTCGATCACGACGAGGTCGAGGCCGCTGAGCGAGGTCCACTCGGCGGGCAGCTCGTCGGGGTCGAGGCGCAGCACGCCGGTGACCGGGCGCGCGGTGTTGGCACTGGTTGCCGCGATGTCGTGCGCGCGGCCCGCGGCGTCGCTCCACGCCGCGGTCGAGGCGCCGATCAGCAGCAGGCCGAAGTCGCTGCGCGCGCGCCCGGTGACGCCGAACGCCGTGCCGCGCGCCCCGCTGTCGAGCGTCGCGACCAGCTCCGTCAGCACGCCGGTCCGCGGGAACGGCAGCTGCGCGTCACCGGACAGGCCAGGCAGGACGGTGATCTCGTCTGTCACCCGGAGCGCGCGCCCGAGGGTCGCCTGGTCGCGCAGCTCCAGGCGCACGGTGTGGGGCTCGGTGTCGCGGTTGACGAGGTGGACGGCCACGAAGCCCTGGCCGCCGATGCGGCCACTGGCGTCGAACGCGTCGACATCGACCTGCACGCTCTCGGTGCGCGGCGAGTCGGTGCGGGGCGCGAGCACGAACGATTGCTGTGCCGGCAGCGCTGCGGCCGCGACGAGCAGGCTCGTCAGCGGAGCGATCGGCGGGAATGCGAACAGGCGCGGCATCGACCTTCTGGCGTGTGCCGCGACCCTACCGACCGCCCGGCCGATCATTCGTCCTCGAGCGCGTGGACGACGTAGTCGTCGAGATCGTCGTCCCACTCGAGCTCGACCCAGCCGAGCGTCGCGGCCGCCTTGCAGAACTGGAGGAAGCCGTTGTAGCCGAAGCTCTTCTCGCTGAAGTCCGGCTGGCGACGGCGGATCTTGTTCTTCAGCCCCGACAGCGCCGGTGCACCCTCCTTGTCGGTGTACTCCTCGACGACCTCGCGCATCATCCGGAACGCCTCCTCCTCGCCGGAGTCCTTCTCCGGGAAGGTCACCTCGGGATCGCCGCGCGAGCCGGACTCGACCAGGTCGACGACGCGCCGCTTCTCGAGGAACCGCAGCAGATCGCCGAACGCCCGGAAGCCGAAGTCGGACTCGGTGAAGGTCGGGTCCTTGCGCAGCACCGCGCGCTTGAGCGCCGAGGTCAGGATCGGCCCGTCGGTGTTGCGCTGCAGGCCGGCGAGCGTCTGGCCGATCACGCGCTCCAGGGCCTTCGGGTCGGTCGGCTGGCTCGGCGGGCGCTCCTCCTCCTCCGCCGCCGCCGCTGCCTGCTCCGGCTTGCGGCCGCGGTTCGCGGCGCCGCGGCCCTTGCGCGGCTCGACGCCCTCGAGGCTCTCGTAGAACAGGAACTCGTCGCAGGCCGGCGGCAGCAGCGCCGACGTCGACGCCTTGATGCCGAAGCCGATCACGCGCTTGTCGTGCTCGCGCAGCTTGTGCACCAGCGGCGTGAAGTCGCTGTCGCCGGTGCAGAACACGAACGTCGTCAGGTAGTCGCGCTCGAACGCCAGCTCCATCGCGTCGACGGCCATCTTGATGTCGGCGGCGTTCTTGCGTGCGCTCCCCATCTTCTGGGGGATCTCGATCATCTCGACGTGCTGCCGCGCGAGCATCTTGCGGTCGGCCTCGAACATCGCCCAGTCCGCGTAGGCGCGCCGCACGACGACCCGCCCGCGCTCCGCGAGCGCGTCGCTGATCGGCGTCAGGTCGAACTGGATGCCCAGCCGGTCACGCGCCCCGATCGCGAGGTTCTCGTAGTCGAGGAACAGCGCGATCCGCACCTCTTCGATGGCCATCCGCGCAGCCTAGCCTGACTTCCGATCCGTACCGCGTACGATTATTACACTTCGCGCGGGCTCGCGGCGGGTCGTGAACACCTATGGATCGGCTCGCCGGGTGACGATCACCGGGTCGTTCTCGAGCAGCCGGTGCACCGGGCATTTGTTCGCGATCTCCAGGAGCCGCTGCCGCTGCTCGTCGTCGAGCGGTCCGTGGATCGTCACGATCCGTTCGATCCGGTCGACGAGGCCGTCGCGCTCGCCGCAGTCGGCGCAGTCCTCGGCCTTCAGCTTCGCGTGCTTCAGGTGGACGCACACGTGCTCGACCGGCCAGCCCTTGCGCTCCGCGTACATACGGATCGTCATCGACGTGCAGGCGCCGAGACCGCCGAGCAGCAGCCCGAACGGGTCCGGCCCGGTGTCGGTGCCGTGCATGTGCTCGGGCTCGTCGGCGGTCAGCACGTGCCGGCCGGCCTCGACCGTCTGGGCGTAGCGGAAGCCGGGTTTCTCCGAGACGCGCGCCTCGTGATCCGGCAATGCGGCGCCCGGCGGCTCGGCGGGGGTCGGCGGCAGGTAGCGAGTGGACCACGCGGCCAGCACCTCGGCGACGTACTCGCCGTCCGCGCGGCGCGTCAGCAGATGGTCCGCATCGTCGAGCGTCACGAAGCTCTTCGGGTGCGTCAGCGCGTCGTAGATCCGGCGTGCGTGCTCGATCGACACGACCTCGTCGATCGGCGAGTGCATGACGAGCACGGCCTTGCCGAGGCGCGGCAACGACGCGAGCAGCTGCTGCTCGTCGAGGTCGTCGAGGAACGGTGCCGCGATCGTGAAGCGCCTGCCGGCGATCTCGACCTCGGCGCGGCCGGCGCGGCGGATGTCGCAGGTGCGGTCGGCGAACAGGCCTCGCACGTGGCTCGGCTCGCTCGGTGCGCCGATCGTGACGACCGCCAGCGCGTCGTCGAGCTGTCGCGCCGCGGCGAGCACCGCCGCGCCGCCGAGGCTGTGTCCGACCAGCACGCGGGCCGGGCCGTGGTGCTCGCGCAGGTAGCGGGCGGCGGCGACCAGGTCGGTGACGTTCGACGAGAAGCTCGTGTTGGCGAAGTCGCCGTCGCTGCTGCCGAGCCCCGTGAAGTCGAAGCGCAGCACGCCGAATCCTCGCGCAGCGAGCGCGCGGCTCACGCGGGACGCGGCGGCGACGTCCTTCGAGCACGTGAAGCAGTGCGCGAACAGCGCGAACGCGCGGGGCGGCCCCGCGGGCAGCTCGAGACGCCCGGCGAGCAACTCGCCGGCGGCATTCGGGAACTCGACCTTCATGGCGGATCCGCGTACGGTGCCCCGCGCTCCGGTCGGAGTCCACGATGCACCCGACTCTCTCCCACCCGCTGCGCGCCGCCTGTGCGGCGCTTCTCGCGCTGCCGCCGATGACCGCCCAGGACCAACCCGGCTACACCGACACGCCGCAGCTCCCCGGCCAGCCCTGGCGCGTGCACGACGCCGAGCGGCCGCGCCCGCCGGCCGTCGACCCCGGCCCGGCGCCCGCGCCGGCGCCGGTGCCCGCCGACGCCGTCGTGCTGTTCGACGGCACGAGCCTCGACGCGTTCCAGCGGCAGGGTGGCGGCGAGGCCCGCTGGACGTTGATCCCCGCCGACGCGCCGCGCGCCGGCGCGATGGAGGTCGCGCGCGGCGGTGGCAGCATCGAGACGAAGCAGCCGTTCGGCGACTGCCAGCTCCACGTCGAGTGGCGCGCGCCGGCGCCGCCGCACGGCGACTCCCAGGGCCGCGGCAACTCCGGCGTGTTCCTGATGGGGCGCTACGAGGTCCAGGTCCTCGACAGCTACGAGAACCCGACCTACGCGGACGGCCAGGCCGCCGCGATCTACGGCCAGAAGCCGCCGGACGTCAACGCGTGCCGCCCGCCCGGCGAGTGGCAGAGCTACGACATCTTCTTCACGGCGCCGCGCTTCGCCGACGGCGAGCTCGTCTCGTCCGCCTACCTGACGGTCGTGCACAACGGCGTGCTCGTCCAGAACCACGTCGCATTGCTCGGCTCGACCGCACACCGCACGCTGCCGAGCTACACGCCGCACCCGCCACAGGGCCCGATCGTGCTGCAAGACCACGGCGACCCGGTTCGCTTCCGCAACATCTGGGTGCGCCCGCTGCCGGCTCCGCCGGCGCAGTGAGCGCACGGTGGCTTCACATCCGGAAGCGGTAGCTCATCCACAGCGCGTCGCCGAACTCCCGGTAGTCGTGCGTCATCGCGCGGCAGAAGCGGTCGCTGTAGTCGGTCAGCACGGCGCGGGCCGCTGCGCGGTCGGTCTCCCACAGCTCCAGCGCACGCCGTTCGACCTCGGGCATGTCCGCGAGCGCACGCTGCTCGTAGCGGTCGATCCGCGCGCTGGTCTCGGCGGCGTGGTCGCCCCACTTGATCGACGCGAGCCGGGCGACGCGGCGGAACGCCCAGGCCGCGGAGTCCATGCGGAAGCGATGCTGGTCGCACACGGCATAGTCGGGCGGCAGCTCGGTGACGCCGCAGTAGATCGGTGCGCGCGGCGTGATCGCGGGATTGTCGAAGCCCAGCCAGCACACGCCACCGATCGGATCCGGCAGCCAGCCACGGCATTGGATGATGGTGTTGTAGGCGTTGTACATCACCGGAATCGGCCGGAAGAACTCGACCGCGCCCGGGCGCAGCGTGTTCAGCAGCGCCTGCTCACTGCGATCGAGCCACGGGCTGACGTGGGGGCTGACGTTCGCATGGCCGTCGCCGTTGGCCACCATGAGGTTCTGCGTCAGCTCGAACCGGTGGCCCTGGTAGGTCTGCCGGAAGAAGGCCATCACGTCGCGCACCGACAGCTTGCGCTCGGGTGCGACCGAGAACGGCAGCTCCTCCGCGGTGTCGTAGTCGAGATCGAGGCTCGGGGCTAGCGTGCTGAGCACGTAGAACTCGCGCGGTCCGAACGGCCGCTCACCGCCGTACGCCTTCCAGAACACGAACGGCTCTCCGCCGTCCGGATCGTAGAGCCCGAGCTCGACGGCCTGCGACACCACGTTGGGTGACGCCATGTAACGGTCGGTGTCGGCGAGCTCCAGGCGTCCGATGCGCGAGATGTTCGCGGAGATGCCGACGTGGCCGTCGGGGATGCGCACCGCGGCCCAGACCGCACCGAGTCGGCCGGCACCCGGACCGACGATCTCGAACTGCCAGACCTCGCTCGGGTCGGCGACCGTCAGGCACTCGCCGGAGTCGTTGTAGCCGTACTGCAGCGCGAGCTCGCCCATCAGCCGGATCGCGTCGCGCGCGTTGCTGCAGCGTTCCAGCGCGAACCGCTGCAGCTCCTCGACCTGGAAGATGCCGCGCTCGCTGCGCAGCTCCTTGCGCCCACCGAAGGTCGTCTCGCCCATCGCGAGCTGGTGCTCGTTGATGCACGGGTAGGCGGTGTCGAGGTACGCGTAGGTGTGCTCGACCTGCGGGATCTCGCCGAGCACCTCGATGCCGCGCAGGTCGTCGGGGAACTCGGTGTGCATGCGGCCGCGGTAGACCTTCGCCGTCGAGTCCGGCTCGTGGTCGGCGGCGGGCACCATGCGCACCCAGGTGCGGTAGTTGGCGTCGCAGGTGTGCGACGTGATCACCGAGCCGTCGGTGGTCGCGAGCCGTCCGACCATGATGCTGGTGCAGCTGTCGGGACCCACGGCGTCGTCGCGCACCGGGAGCGCGCGCGGCGCGGCGGGGGCCGGCGGCGCGGACGGAGCCGGCGCCTGGGCGCAGGCCGCGAGCAGGCCGGACAGCAGGAGGGCGAGGAGCTTGGGGTCGGGCGTGGCCATGCGGTCGCTGTGCGGACGGGACCCGGCAGAGGATCCGGCGGTCGGCCCGGGCGCACAAGCCCGAGTCCGGCGACCGGAGGTGCCGCCTTGGCTAACCTGCCGACATGGTGCCCTCGCGCAGACTCCCCGGTGCGCTGTCCGCGTTCGTCGCGACCGGACTCCTCGCGTTGCACGGCTGCGGTGCGCCGCCGCGCTCCACCCCCTCCAGCGAGCGCAGCGCTCCCGACGCCACGGCCGAGCACGTGCCCTCGGCGGCCTGGCGTTGGCTCGACGTCGTGCTCGAGGCCTGCGCGCGCGACGTCGAGCGCGTCGGTGCGCGGCCGACGATCCTGTCGCGGCAGATGGCGATCCCGATGACCGCGATGTTCGACGCGTGGGCCGCCTACGACGACAGGGCGGTCGGGTCGTGGCCGGGCCCGTCGTTGCGTCGCCCGCCCGCCGAGCGGACGCGTCGGAACCAGGAGACCGCGATCGCCTACGCCGTCTATCGCACCGCGCTCGACCAGCTGCCGCACTTCGCGGACTACCTGACCGGCGAGATGCGCGCGGCGGGCCACGATCCGGACGACAGGTCATTGGATCCGGGGACGCCGGTCGGGATCGGCAACCTGGTTGCCGCTGCGCTACTCGAGTCCCGCCACCACGACGGCGCCAATCAGCTCGGCGACGAGGTGGGCGGCGACGGCACGCCGTACTCCGACTACACGATGTACCGGCCGGTCAACCCGCCCGACCGGGTGCTCGATCCGGACCGCTGGCAGCCGATCCCGTTCGACGACGGTCGCGGCAGCACCGTCGTCCTCGGCTTCCTGACCCCGCACTGGTATCGCGTGCGGCCCTTCGCGCTCGACCGCTCGGATCGCTTCCGGCCGGGGCCACCACCGCTGGTCGGCTCCCAGCAGCTCGCGGACGAGGTGCAGGAGTGCATCGACTTCAATGCGAGCCTGACGCCGGAGCAGAAGGCGATCGTCGAGTTCATGCGCGACGGGCCGCGGTCGACGGGCCAATCGGGTCACTGGTTGCGGTTCGCGCAGGCGATCTCGGTCCGCGACCGCAACGATCTCGATCGCGACGTCAAGCTGTTCTTCGCCGTCGCGAACGTCGCCTTCGACGCCTTCATCGCCGCCTGGGACAGCAAGCGCTACTACGACAGCTCGCGGCCCTGGACGCTCGTGCGCGTGCTGCACGCCGGCGAGACGCTGAAGGGCTGGGCCGGCCCCGGCCGCGGGGTGACCGACGTGCCGGCGAGCGCCTGGCACCCGTATTCGCCGTCGACGTTCATCACCCCGCCGTTCCCCGGCTACGTGTCGGGCCACAGCTGCGTCAGCGGCGCCTGCGCGGAGCTCTTGAAGCTGTTCACCGGCAGCGACGAGTGCGGTCTCACCGAGCCGCGTCACGCCGGCGACCTGACCGAGCCGGGCTTCTCGTGCCTCGAGATGCAGCAGCTCGACGGCCGCCCACTGGCCGAGCTGCTCGGCGACGCGCACCGCTCCTGCGACGTCGTGCTGCGCCTGCCGACGTTCACGGCCACCGCCGAGATGGCCGGCATCTCGCGCGTGATGGGCGGCTACCACATCCAGGCCGACAACGTCGCCGGGCTCGCGCTCGGGCGGGAGGTGGCGCGGTTCGCCTGGGAGCGGATCCGGCGCTGCTACGCGGGCGAGCCCTGGCCGTGACGCGCGGAGCAGTGCTCAATCGTCGTCGTCGCTCGCCGCGAGCACGAGTCCGAGAGCCCTGAGGCCGGTTCCGTGCGCGCCGGCCAGCTCCGCAGGGTAGCGCGCCTCGGCGCCGCGGATGGCGTGCCACAGCACGCGATTGAGGGCGTCCTCGTCGGCGCGGTCGAAGCCGGCGAAGTCCTGTGCGGCCGTCGCGGCGTACAGCGGTCGCAGCTCCGGTGGCGCGTCCTCGGGTGCGAGCGCGAGCCGGTCGAGCGGGATGTCCGGCTCGATCGCGGTGTACGGCGTCGCGTCGTAGGTCGACGTGAAGCAGGCGGTCATCAGCGGGCTGCCGGCGTCCAGCTGGTTCATCGCGGGCAGGCCCAGCATCCGCTGCATCGTGTGCAATACCGAGGTCTGGTTGTAGAACTCGCTGACCACCGCGCCACGCCGCGCGTACGGGCTCGCGACGAGGCACAGCGAGCGGTGGCCGTCGACGTGGTCGAAGCCGTTCTGCGGGTCGTCCTCGACGACGAACACGCAGGTCTCGCTCCAGAAGCGGCTGCGCGAGATGCCCTCGACGATCCTGCCGAGCGCGAGATCGTTGTCGGCGACGTGAGCCTCCGGCGTCGGCATGCCCCTGGTCAGCCCCGACGTGTGGTCCTGCGGCAGGTAGACGATCATGAAGTCGTACCAATCGCCCGACTGCTCGGCGGTGGCGAGCTCGGCCAGGAAGCGGTCGGCACGCAACACATCGGGGATCTTCATGTTCCAGCCCGGATAGTCGGGGCACGTGTGCCGTGCCACCGTCTCGACGCCGATCTTCTTGACGAAGCGGATCGCGCCCGCACCGCTGACGTGGTCGTCGAAGATCTGCTTGAACGTCGCATCGCCGGGGACCGGCTCCGCGTAGTCCATCTCCCCGTAGTTGCGGAACGACAGCCCGGCGAGCAGCACGTTGTCCCAGACGAACCCCGTGCTGCTGTAGGTCAGCGGATCGTCGCCGAACGTGTAGCTGCGCGTGAAGCCGCCGAACGACTTCTCCAGGTGATCGGTGACGTTGCCCTCGGTCGCCCAGCTGTGGCCGTCCGCGCTGTTCACACCGTTGCAGTAGAAGTTGTCGAGCAGCACGAACTGCTCGGCGAGCGCGTGGTGGTTGGGTGTCACGCGACGGGGGAAGATGCACAGTGCGGGGTCGCCATTGCCCTGGGGCAGGTCGCCGAGCACCTGGTCGTAGGTGCGGTTCTCCTTGATGACGTAGACGACGTGCCGGATCACGCTGGGCTCGCCGATGCGCGCCGGGACCGGGACCGGCGGCGTCGTCCTCGCGGCGTCGCTGCGCTGCAGTGCCCGCAATGCGGCCGGCGCACGCGCGTCGGTGCGGACGCGGTCGGACCAGTCGGCGAGCAGGTCGTCGCTCGGCGGCCACGCGATCCGCGACGCGACGCCAGTGTAGGAGTACACGCTGCGCTTCGACGTGTCGTCGCCGCGCGAGCCGAGCCCCTTCGTGTCGGCGACGAACACGGCACCGGGCCCGGCGGCGACGCCACCCGGATACCACGCGGTCGGCACGAAGCCGTCGAGTCGCCAGTCGTCGCCGTCGGCGGCGGGGCGCCGGAACACCGCGAGCGCGTTGTTGCCGCCGTTCGCGGCGAGCAGCGTCAGGCGGTCGGGTGTCAGCGCGAGCGCGTTGGTCGCCGAGCCGTACGGAAGGTCCGGCGACGGCCGTGCGAGAAGCGTCGCGACCACGTCCAACGTCGATGCGCGCAGCACCGTCACGGTGTCGGAGTTCGCGTTGGCGACGTAGACGCGGTCGCCCGCCGCGTCCAGCACGAGGTCGGCGGGGTGCAGTCCGGTGGCGACCTCGGTGATCTGCGCCCCGGCGGCCAGCTCGACCAGCCCGACCGTGCCGCTGCACGCGACGCCGCGCTCGTCGATCAGCACGTCGGAGCCGCTCGACGGCGCGGTCCGCTCGCCGTCGCGCGGCCGGCGCCCGCCCCAGTTGCTGACGACCGCGCGCTCGCCGCCGGGCAGCAGCACGACGTCGAACGGCGCGATCCCGACCGGGATCCGGCGCACGACCTCGCCGCGCTCGAGATCGACCTCGGCGAGCGCGTCGTCGCGCGACAGGCACACCCACAGCCGGCCGTGCGCGGCGTCCTCGGCGATGCCGGTCGCGTGCGAGGCGCCGTTGCCGTCCGGACCGGGCAGCGCGATCTCGCGTGCCCAGCTCCACGTCTCGCCGGTCCGCCGCGCCTCGAACAATGCCGATTGGGCGGTGGTCGCCCACAGCCGCGTGCCGTCCGCCGAGAACGCGATGCCGTGCATCGAGCCGCCGCCGGCCGGGAAGGCGAGCCGTTGCCGGGGGGCGAACGGCGCCGCGGCGAAGATGCCGACGCCGGTGTTGTCCTTCACCGCGACCAGGGTCGCGTCGGGTGACAACGCGACGTCGACCGGGCGTGCGCGCCACGCGTACGAGATGCCGACCGGTTGCACGTATTGCGCGGTCGCGACGCGCACCCGGCCGCTGTCGCCGACCAGCTCGCCGTCGACGAGCCGCCGCACGCCCTCCCAGGCGACGGTGCGCGCCGGTGCGGGCGGCCGGTCCGCCCGGCTCCGCGCGAGCAGCGCGGCGATCTGGCGCTCCGGGTACGCGCGGCCGTCGAGCCACACGTCGCCGAGCCGACCCTGCAGCGGGTGGGTCTCGTTGGCGTCGACGTAGCTGTTCAGCGCGACCGTGAGCGCCTCGGGATACCAGACGTTGCCGTTCTGCTCGGTCGACTCGCCCTGCAGCTCACCGTCGATCCACAGCCGCATCGTCGTGCCGTCGTAGGTCGCGCAGACGAAGGTCCAGCGGCCCGGCTCGGCGAAGGTCTTCGCATCGAGGTAGGTCAACGTGCCGTCGGCGTCGCCGGAGTCGCGGGCGGCGAGGCCGAACGTGAACCGGTTGCGCCGCAGGCCGAGCAGCACGCCCTGCTCGAAGCCGCCGTTGTCCTGCAGCGCGCTGAAGATGCCGGTCCACTCGGGGAAGGCGTCGACGCGCACCCACGCGGCGATGGTCAGGGCGCGCTCGGGCAGGTGCGCGGCGGCCTCCGGCCACGCGATCGGTCCCGGCGGCGGCTCGGCGGCCGGCGGCTGCCAATGGAGCGGGAACTGCGCGGCGAGGGGCGCGGCCGCGAGCAGCAGGAGGAGGAGGGTGCGCACGCGGGCACCGTACCGGCAGCGCAGCCGGTCTGCGACCCGGCCGAGTCGGGCCGGTGCCGGTCGCGGAAGGGACGATCGCCGTCAGCAGCGTGCCGGCGCCGGGTCGCCGCACGTTGCCGACGCGGTGATGATGCCGCATCGCGCCTGGCAATGACCTACGATCCCGATCGCGATGGCCCGCGCGTGCTCGGGCCGGGCTTCAACGACCGCGTGTTCGCGGTGGTCCGCACCGTGCCGCGCGGTCGGGTGACGACGTTCGGCGATGTCGCCGGAGCGCTCGGCTGGGCGCGCGCTGCGCGGCAGGTGGGCCGGGCCCTGGCCGCGCTGCCAGGTCAGGACACCGAGGTGCCCTGGCAGCGCGTCGTGCTCGCGTCCGGCAAGGTGCCCTGCGGACCGCGGCAGGCTTCGCTGCTGCGCGCCGAGGGGGTCGACGTGGGGGCGTCGGGCCTGGTCGCGGAGTTCGACCGGCGGCGGTGGAAGCCGCGGGTCGGACGGTGACGATGCCGACCCACAGCGGGACCGGCTGCGACTCCGGTCCGCCATGGCCCACCCTCGGCGACGGCCCCGCTCGGCCGGTACTCGTCGCCAGCGAGGTCGCTGCGGGCCGCTCCGCGGCGGCTGGAGGTGGCGTCGACGGTCGGCTGCATGCGTACGGGGAACGCCCAGCCGCCGAGCGGGGCGCCGGTCGCCGGCGTCGCGCGTCTCGACGCCGCGCGACGATCCGCTACGGTCGCCGGGCTTGACCACGACCCGCAGCGACGATGCCGGCGCGCCGGCACCGCACGATCCACGCCTGCACACCAGCCGCGGGCGGTTCCGCGCGTTCCTGCAGCGCTGGCGGACCGCGCCCGAGACCATCGACCGCCACGGACCGACGCACCGGAGCGCCGTCGACGACGCCCCGCGGCGGCCGTCGCGGGGTGCGACGTGGCCGCGCTTCCGGTCGTGGCTCGGGCCGCGGCGCGGTCAGGTGATCGTCGTCCTGGTGCTCGGCATCGTCGGGATCGGTCTCGACCTGCTGTGGCCGCTGGTCAGCAAGCATCTGTTCGACGACGTGATCCTCGACGGCTCGCGCCCGGCCGCCGACCGCCGTGCGGAGCTCGTGTGGGTATCCGCCGCGATGGTCGGCGTGTTCCTGCTCGGCGCGCTGGCCGGCTTCGTTCGCACGCTGCGCTCGACGCTGCTGGTCGCGCGCCTCGCGTTCGATCTGCGCCGCCGGCTGTTCGATCGCATCCTGCACCTGCCGCTCGACGAGGTCCACGCGCTGAAGACGGGCGGGGTGATCTCGCGGCTGTCGAGCGACGTCGACAGTACGACCGGTCTCTTGCGCAACGCCGTGCTCGATCCGGTGCTCGCCGGCCTGCGCCTGCTCGCCACCACGGGCGTGATGTTCTGGCTCGAGTGGCGGCTCGCCCTGGCGGCGGTGCTCGTGATGCCGCCGGTGATGATCGTGCACAGCCGCTTCATCGGCCGGGTCCGCCCGATCTGGCGTTCGATCAGCGCCGACCGGCAGGAGATCGATGCGCGGGTGGGCGAGGCCGTGTCGGGCCTGCGCGTCGTGCGCGGTTTCGCGCGCGAGCGGGCCGAGAGCCTCACCTACGCGGTCGGTCATCACACCGTGATCCGGAAGCAGGTGCTCGCCGCGCGAACGCACGGCGCTGTCAATCTGGTGTGGGGGCTGATGATGCCGATCGCGACGCTCAGCGTCGTCGTGTACGGGGGGTGGCTCGTGATCAGTGGGATGAGCACCGTCGGCACGCTGGTCGCGCTGCAGGCGTACCTGTGGCGCCTGCTCGAGCCGGTGATGGCGATCGCCAATTCGATCTCGGAGACGCAGCGCGGCTTCGCGGCGATGGAGCGCGTGTTCGACCTGTGCGATCGGTCGGCCGAGAAGCCCGACCGGGAGGGGGCGACGGACGCGCCGCGCGACTTCCGCCGATTGCGCTTCGAGGCGGTGGGCTTCGCCTATGGTGCGGGCCGGCGCGTGCTGCACGACATCGATCTCGACGTCCGCGGTGGAAGCACGGTCGCGCTGGTCGGGCCGAGCGGGGCCGGCAAGACGACGCTGACTGATCTCGTCGCGCGCTTCCATGATCCGACCGAGGGGCGGATCACCTTGGACGGCGTCGATCTCAGGGACCTCCGGCTCGAGAGCTACCGCTCGATGCTCGGGATCGTGCAGCAGGAGACGTTCCTGTTCGACGGCAGCGTGCGCGACAACATCCGCTATCCGAGGCGGGACGCGACGGACCCGGAGGTCGAGGAGGCCGCACGGCTGGCCAATGCCGACGAGTTCGTCCGCGCCCTTACGCACGGCTATGACACGCTGATCGGCGAGCGCGGTGTGAAGCTGTCGGGCGGACAGCGCCAGCGCCTTGCGATCGCGCGGGCACTGCTGGCGGATCCGGCGATCCTGATCCTCGACGAGGCGACCTCGAATCTCGACACGGAGAGCGAGCGGCTGATCCAGGACTCGCTCGCGCGGCTCCTGCGCGGCCGCACGACCTTCGTGATCGCACACCGCCTCAGCACGATCGCGCACGCGGACGTGATCTTGGTCGTCGAGGGCGGCCAGATCGTCGAGCGCGGCACGCACGACGAGCTGATGGCTCGCGCCGGTCGCTACCGCCACATGGTCGAGCTGCAGGCCGAGGGCGTGCTCGATCCCTGGGGCGACGGCTGACGGGTCCGACGGCTGACCGGTGTGATGGCTGACCGGTCTGACGGCTGGCCGGTCTGATGGCTGACCGGTCTGACGGCTGACCAGCGCGCCGCGTCCCGGCGGCTCCCGGACGCCCGCCAGGGCCGCACGGCAGGGGCGGGAAAGCTCGGCCCGCGGCCGATGTCGCGCTCAGCCGCCGAGCCCGAAGCGGATGCGCAGCCAACGTTCCGCCGGCCCGAACAGCAGATGCTCGGCGAGCAGGCCGACGGAGACGATCACGGCCATGACGCCGAGCACCTGGTCCATCGCGTGCAGCTCGCGACCGTAGTGCAGCAGATGGCCGAGCCCGAAGCCGGTCAGGATCGTGACGAAGATCTCGGCCGCCATCAGCGAGCGCCAGGCGAAGGCCCAGCCCTGCTTCAGTCCCGACACGATCGCCGGGAACGCCGCGGGCAGCAGCACGTGGAGGATCGTGTGGAAGCCGCGGCTGCCCATCGTGCGCGCGGCGCGCAGGTAGACGGGCGGCAGGCCGCGCACGCCGGCCTCGGTGGCGAGCAGCAGCGACCAGGTCGTGCCCATGACGACGACGAACAGCATGGCGGCCTCGGTCTGGCCGAACCACAACAGCGCCATCGGCACCCAGCACACGCTCGGCAGCGTCTGCAGGCCCAGCGCGACGACCCCGAGCGAGTCGCGCAGGACGCGGAAGCGCGCGGCGAGGACGCCGAGCGGCAGCCCGACCACGACCCCGATCGCGTAGCCGGTGAACAGCCGTCGCGCGGTGACCAGCGTGGCGGTGACGAGCGTGCCGTCGGCGAGCGACTCGGCGAGCCAGCCGAGCACGCGCGTCGGCCGCGGCAGCAGCACCTCGCGCCACGCACCCATCGCGACGAGCGACTCCCAGATCGCCCCGACGACGAGCAGGAACGCGACGAACGTCAGGGTGCGTCTCATCTGCGTGTCTCCGTCGGCAGCGAGCCCGCGAGCGTCGCGGTGATGCGGCTGGCGAGTGCCGCGACACGCTCGCTGTTGATGTCGCGCGGCCGTGGCAAGGCGACATCGAACACCTGCACGATGCGCCCCGGGTGCGGCGACATCACGGCCACGCGGTCGGCGAGCACGCAGGCCTCGCGCACGTTGTGGGTGACGAACAGGATCGTCTTGCGGCGTTGGCTCCAGATCGCCTGCAGATCGCCGTACAGCTTCTCACGCGTCATCGCGTCGAGCGCGCCGAACGGCTCGTCCATCAGCAGCACGGACGGATTGGGTGCGAGCGCGCGCGCCAATGCGACGCGCTGGCGCATGCCGCCGCTGAGCTCGTGGATCGCGGCGTGTGCGAATCGGGTGAGCCCGACCAGGTCCAGGTAGTAGCGCGCGACCTCGCGGCGCGCCGCGCGCGTCAGTCCGGGCTTCAGCTCGAGTCCGAACAGCACGTTGCCGAGCGCCGTACGCCACGGGAACAGCGCGCTCTCCTGGAACATCACCATGCGGTCGCGGCCCGGGCCGGTCACGCGATGGCCGTCGGTGTGGATCTCGCCGCAATCGGGGAAGTCGAGGCCGGCGACCAGCGCCAGGAGCGTCGACTTGCCGCAGCCGCTCGGGCCCAGCAGGCAGAGGAACTGGCCCTCAGCGACGTCCAGGTCGATGCCGGCGAGCGCCTGCACCGGGCCGCGCCGGCCGGCGAAGCTCTTGGAGACCCCGCGGATCGACAGCCGGGTCGGCGCTGCGAGCGCGAGCTCGGCGGACACGGTGGCGGCGGCGGACGCATCGGTGCGTGGCTCGGTGAGCATGGCGACTCCGGTCATGGCCGGACCAGCAGGCGGGACAGGTCGGCGTCGCCGCGCAGCAACCCTGCCGCGCGGGCCTTGTCGACGAAGCTCTGCAATGCGGCGAGATCGACGTCGTCGGTCGGCCGCAGCCGCGCTAGGCAGCGCTCGACGAGCTCCTCGGGCCACCGGTGTCCGGTCTCTGCCTCGAGCTCCGCGCACACGAGGTCGCGGGTCTCGTCAGGGTGCGAGCGGATCCAGGCCGTCAGCTCGCGGTGCGCTGCGGTCAGTCGCGCCGCGACGTCGGGCTGCCGCTCGACGACCGCAGCGCTCGCGGCCAGCACGGTCGTGACCGCGTCGTCCTCGGCGAGCATCACGCGCCCGCCGCCCTCGAGCTCCAGGCGCGTCACCCACGGCTCGACGGTCCAGGCCGCGTCCAGCTCGCCGCTCTGGAACAGCGCGAGCTGGTCCGGATTGGCGGTCGGCACGACCGCGACGTCGCCGCCGGTCTGCGACACCGCGAAGCCCTGCGCGCGCAGCCACGCGCGGCACGCGACGTCCTGGGTGTTGCCGAGCTGCGGAGTCGCGATGCGGCGACCGCGGAAGTCGGCTGGCGTGGCGATCCCGGCCGCCTCGCGCACGACCAGCGCGGCGCCGCCGTCGGTCGCGCCGGCGAGCACCCGGACGTCGTCGCCGCCGGTGCGCAGGTGCGCGTTGATGGCCGGATTGGGGCCGACGTAGGTCGCGTCGAGGGAGCCCGCGAGCAGCGACTCCATGGCGCTCGGGCCGGCGTTGAACACGTACCACTCGACCCGCACGCCGGGGCCGAGGTGCTTCTCGAACACTCCCTCACCGCGGCGCGACAGCGCGTGTGCGACGAGACCGTGCACGTGCGTGACGTTCGGGAAGTGACCGATGCGCACGACCTCCCGGCCCGGCTCACGACCGCCGCAGCCGGCGAGCAGCAGCACGACGATCGCCAGCGCGACCAGCAGCAGCGTCGTCAGGTCAGCGCGAACGGGATCGGCAGCCGGTCGCGCCGGATCCTGCGCAGCGTGAGCGAGACGAGCTCGTCGACCGTGTGCTGGTCGAGGATCGCCGAGACCGCGTTCCTGACGTCGGTCATCAGCATGCGCAGCCCGCAGTGCGTCTCGTCCGGGCAGGAGCATTGCCGGTACGCGGTCTGGCTGACGCAGCCGATCGGCGCCAGCGGGCCGTGCGTCATGCGGACGATCTCGCCGATCGGCATCTCGCGGCCCTTGCCGCTGAGCGCGTAGCCGCCGGCGCGGCCGCGCCTGGACTCGACGAGCCCTTCCTGCCGCAGCTCGTGCAGGATCAGGCCCAGGAACTTCTGCGGGATGCGCTCGTGAGCGGCGAGCTCGGTCGCGGACAGGCACTCGCGACCCGCGGCCGACGCGATCCCGAGGTCGATCAGGATGCGCAGCGCGTACTCGCACTTCTTCGAGATCTGCACGGCTCCAGTGAAGCATGATCACCACCGGGCCACTAGGGTTTTCGTTCAAACCCTACCGCGCCGGTAGTGATGAGGCAACTCCGGGAAGTCCGCGGGTCCCGGCCCGGGACCGGGCGGCGGCCGGGCTCGATCAGCGGCCGGTGGCGGGCCGGCCCGCCGGCAGCCAGCCCGCGGTCCGCGCGCGACTTGCGGCGCGGAATTCGGCGAGCCGCGCGAGCAGCTCGGCGGTCTCCGCCGGGAATGCGGTCGCGGCGGCGTCGGGCTTCTCGATCGCGCGGTCGATGCCGAGCGGGTGCCACACGCCCCCCAGCCGCTCGTCCGGGACGACCGGCTCGAACGACGTCAGGTTCAGCGTCCTGACGATGCCGAGCAGCGCGAACGGCGGTATGCGGTCGAAGCGCGCGTCGGCCACCAGCGCGGCGAACAGGCGGCGATCGGCGGCGCCGTAGCGCTCCAGCAGATGCTTCGCGAACTCCTCGCGGCGGTCGGGCTGCACGCGGATCGGGCCGGGGGGCTCGCGGTGGAACCACTCCGTCAGCAGATCCTCGGCGGCCGGGCCGGCGAGGTCCCACAGCAGCGTCGCGCAGGCCGCCTGTCGGTGGTGGGTGAACGGATCGGCGGCCGGCGCGAGCGTCTCGCGCAGGATCGCGAGCGCGTCGGCGGGGCGCAGCAGTGCGGCGGCGCGGAAGCAGTCGAGCCGCGCCGCCTCGCGGCCGAGCCTGAGCAGGGCGTCGGCGTCGGCCGGCTCCAGCCCGACCGCCGCGGGCCGGTCGAGCACGAACGTGGCGAAGCCCGGCTCGAAGCCGGCGAAGCTCTCGCGCGCGAGCGGTGCGCCGTCGATGACCGGTGCCTCGCCGCGCAGGACGCGCAGCACGTTGTCGCGGCCGAGGCGACGCGCCGCGAACAGCAGGTGCGCTTCGATGTCGGGGTAGACGTTCTGCAGGTACGGGTAGCGGTCCTGGAACAGCGCGATCTGCGCGAGCTCCGCGGCACCGCGCGGTGCGCGGGCGGCGGCGCTGAACACCTCGAGCAGCGCGTGCGGCTGCCAGCCGTGCGCGTTCATCGAGCCACCGGTCGCGAGCAGCAGCTTCAGCCGCAGACAATCCGCCGTCGGGGCGAGCTCCTGCTGCTGCGTGCACCATGGCGCGAACTCGGGTGACTCGGGAGCGGGGCCGTGCCACTGCGCGAGCCACATGCGCACGGCGCCGCCGACCATCGTCACCGCGTACTCCGGGTGCTCGCGGTGCACGCGCTCGAACTCGTCGTCACCGCCCAGACCCGCGAACCGGATGCGGGCGGGCACCTCGGCGGAGTCGTCGGCGAGCCCCGCGAGCGCGGGCAGGAAGCGCGCGTCGGTCGAGCGGTAGAGACCGTACGCCGCCAGCAGCCGCACCATCGGCTCGCCGTCCGCGAGTAGCGCGACCAGCCGCTCGGGCTGCCAAGCGAGGTTCCCGACCGCGACCAGCGCCGCGCGGTGCTTCGGCAGCACGTCCTGCACGGCGCCACCGCTCGGCTCGCGGCCGAAGGCCAGCTCGTCGGGCATCACGTACGGCAGCTCCCGCGCCGCGCGGCGCAGCTCGTCGATTGCTCGTTGCGGATCGAAGCCCGGGATCTCGAGCTGCGCCGGGAGACGGCCCCAAAGGGCGAGCGAGATGGTGACGAGCGCCAGGGCGGGGAGCGGGGAACGACGGGGCGGACGTTGTGCCATGCGAAACTCTCTCGGAGCGATGCGTGGTGTAGCCGGTGTCCCGCCTAGCGTTCGGTCACCGACCCGTAACGAACGTCGCCCGCCGCCGCCCCCGGGGGGGCTCAGCGCCGCCGGCGGCCGCCGCCGGTGTCCGCCCAGGTGCGATCGACCGTCGGGCGCTCGTCGCGGTCGGCAAGCTCGAACGCGATCGAGTAGACGAGCTGCGCGACCCGCGCGAGCTTCGGGAAGTCGATCTTGTCGACCGTGTCGTCGCCGCGGTGGTACTGCGGATGGAGCCCGGTGAAGAAGAACGCCACCGGGATGTCCTGCCGCGCGAAGCTGGCGTGGTCGCTGCGGCTGAACATGCCCTCCTCGTCGAACTCGAACACGAACCCGACGTGCTCCTGGTTCTGCTGCAGGCAGATCGCATGCAGCTCGTCCGAGGCCTGCTGGCTGCCGACGAGGTGCAGCGTATTGACGTTGTCGTCGGGCGACTCCGGCGTGCGGCGCTCGGGGTTCGGCGCCTCCTCGCGACGGCCGATCATGTCCATCTGCAGCTCGGCGATCATGTTCGCGTTCGGAAAGATCGGGTGCTCGGCGTAGTGGCGCGAGCCGATCAGACCCATCTCCTCGCCGCAGAAGCACATGAACAGGATGGAGCGGCGCGGCCGATGTCCATTGACGTGGAACGCGCGCACGACCGCGAGCACGCCGGTCGTCCCGGAGCCGTCGTCGTCGGCGCCGTTGTTCACGTCACCGGATGCGCCGACGCCGATGTGGTCGAGGTGCGAGCCGATTCCGATGATCTCGTCCTTCAATGAAGGATCGGAGCCCTCGAGCAGACCGACGACGTTGGCGGCGAACACCGGCTGCCTGGTCACCTCGACGTGCGCGCGGAGCTGCAGGCCGGCGTGCGCCGCGGCGGCGTCCTTCAGCCGCTGCGCGAGCTCGGTCGACACGGCATAGCCGTTCGGCCGCCGGCGGCGGGCGTCGCGGACCACGTCGCGAGGGCCGGTGTCCAGGCTGATGCGCTCGTCGATGCGCGCCGCGGCCTCGTCCGACACGGTCAGCAGCGCCTTCGGGCCCGCGCGCCAGATCGCCCATTGCGATTGCGGTGACACCCGGCCGTCGAGCAGCACCATCTTGTCGCGCAGCGGCGTGAGGTCGGGCTCGTCGCCGGCCGCCGCGGGATCGAACACGCAAAGCTCGCCGATCGCATCGGAGTTCTCGCCGATCGGGCCGCCGACGCCGCTGCCGACCGCGACGCGGAACAGCTCGGTGCCGTCGGCGTCGACCGCGGCGAGCCAGCTCGTCTGCAGATCGGGCGCCATCTTCACGAACGGCACGCTCTGGAAGTAGGTGCCGTCGTCGCCGACCGGCTGCAGACCCCACTCCGCGAACTTCGCCGCGACGAACTCGGCCGCGAGCCGGTAGCCCGGGCGCCCGGTCGCGCGGCCTTCGAGCTCGTCGGAGGCGAGGTAGGTCAGCCACTCGCGGCACAGCTCGGGGTCGATCGACGCGAAGCCCTGCCGGCGATCGGCGGGCAGCGGGTCGAGCGTGGCCGGGTCGGGCGCGGTGCGCGACGCGCGCAGGACGGCGTCGTCGCTGCCGGTGTCCTGCGCGGGACAGGGCCAGGCGGAGAGCAGCAGCACCGCGGCGGGCGCGATGAGCCGGAACGGGCGGGGGGAGGCGATCATGGTCATCGGGTGGCGCCGGTCAGGGCAGGGAGACGGGACAGCAGACGGCGCCCGCGGCTGCCAGGCAACCGGGGATCCCCGCCCGCGCGCGGGAGCGACGGACTTGCCACATCGCACGGCTCGCGCGACGGCTCGCTTCGCGGGTGCCGGGACCCTACCGTCGGGCCGGCGGCGAGCGGCCCGGTCCGGCCGACCGCGCCTGCGCGGATCGGAGACGAACCATGGCGAGCCCGGCTGCAGCTCCTCGGACGCGCGGATCGCCCCCCCGCAGGCGTCCGCTCCGACAGCGCGCGTTGTTCTCGGTGATCCTGCTCGCCGTGCTGGTGGTTGCGCTCGAGCTTCTGTCGCTGGCCGCCTTCCCGCTCGTGCTGCACCGCGGGTTCCACCGTGCGGAGCTCGCCGCGCAGCGAGCCGCGGCGATGCAGGTCGCGTGGCAGGCGACGGACGGCGCGGACCCCCGCGACCAGCCGCGCGAGATCCTGCACCCCTACCTCGGCTACGTGACGAATCCGGCGCTGCCGAGCGTCGGCGAGGAAGGGTTCCACTGCGAGCCGCCCGCGCTGCGACACCGCTCCGCCGGGCAGGTCTTGATCGGCATCTTCGGCGGCTCGGTGGCGCGCGACTTCGCGCAGGACGGCGGCACCGAACCGCTCGGGCGGGCGCTCGGGCAGCTCGACGAGTATGCCGGCCGCGAGCTCGTGTTCCTGAACTACGCGATCGGTGGCTACAAGCAGCCGCAGCAGTACTTCGCGCTGAGCTACCTGCTCGCGCTCGGCGGCGAGCTCGACGTCGTCGTCAACCTCGACGGCTTCAACGAGATCGCATTGCACCGCGAGGCCAATGGGCGGACCGGCGTGGCACCGATCTTCCCGCGTGCCTGGGCGGCGCGGGTCCGCACCGTCGACGACGTCGCCGCCCAGCGGCTCGCGGGCACGATCGGGCTCGCGCAGGAGCGCCGCGCCGCGTGGGCGCGCTGGTTCGATGCGGCGCCATTGCGCTGGTCGGTCACGGCGTCGCTCGTCTGGTCGCTCTACGACCGCGCGCGCGACTCCGAGCTGGTCAGGCTGCAGGGTCGCCTGCAGACGCTGCGCACGGCGGAGTCCTGGGTCGTCACCGGGCCGCGCACCATCCGAGGTGTCGGCGGCGGTGCGGTCGACGAGGAGCTCGTCGCGATCTGGACGCGTTGCTCGATCCAGATGCACCGGCTCTGCCGCGCGAACGGCATCCGCTACATCCACGCGCTGCAGCCCAACCAGTACCTGCCGGGCAGCAAGCCGATGGGCGAGGAGGAGCGTCGCGTCGCGATCCACCCGGATTGCTACCACGCCCGCAGCGTGCCCGCGTGCTATCCGATGCTGTCGGCCGCCGGCGCCGAGCAGCTCCGCATCGGCGCCGGCGTGGCGTTCTACGACCTGACGATGGTGTTCCGCGACGTCGAGGAGCCGCTCTACTGCGACATCTGCTGCCACCTCGTGCGGCGCGGCAACGAGCTGCTCGGCGCGGCGCTCGGGCAGATGATCGTCGATGACTCGCGCTGACCGGCCCGGCCGCTCGCTCGCCCCCTACCACGGACCGGCGATCGACGCTCCGAACACCGCCGCCGATCGCAGTCGATGCCCGATCGCAGTCGATGCCCGATCGAGGACTCGACACGACACTCGAATCGCGCACCTACTTCGGGGCGCTCCGCGCGGTGACAGGCAGAGCCCGGGCGCGGGGCGAGCGGGACTTCGGTCGCGGCGGTGAGCATCGAGGTATTCAGTCGGCCCACAGGCCGGGCCGGCGGGGCGGAGCCCGGGGTGGTGCGAGCGGCGGGAGTTGGGCCGGGAGGTCCAGCCAGGTCAGCACCCGGACGATCGTGCGCGGGTCGGTGATGAACCCGCGAAGCGGGTCGCTGCATCCACAGCCGATCAGCCTCCGCAGGAGGCTGCAGCAATACTGTCTGCGGCCAGGTGAGCAGCCGACGGCGGGTCTGGCATTCCGGGCAAACCAGGATGTCGACCCCGAAACTGCGGGCGAGCAGTTCCCACCAGGTGTAGCGGCGCCGCGAGCGAGGCTTGCTCTTCTGCTCTGCCTTGGCATGAGTAGGTCGGCGTCTTTGCAGCGAGCGGAACGCGGGAGGCGACTGGTCATGTTCGGGCGGGGGAGGCACGACCCGATTGCGGTGCGAGGCGCCAGGTGCGAAGGCCCCGTGCCAGGTCACCAGGTTGCGGCGCGGCCGAGGCACGAGTGCGGCCAGCCTTTCGATCAAGACCAGCGGCTCGAACACCACCAGCTGCGAGCCGTCCTTCCAGGGCCGCTTGAACCTGTAGACCACCTTGCCGTCACGGGTCCATGCCAGCCGTTCCTCGTCGATGGCGGGGCGCAGGACGTATCGACACAGCCGCTCCAGGGCGTCGCTCCGTCCTGCCTCGACGGTGGTCGCCGCGTGCAACGAGAAGCCGCGGTAGCGGGCCTGCTGGTCGAAGGCCTCCACGCCGTGACGGATCGCGTCGGGATCGCGCCAGCGTGGGACCGCACGACCGGCGTGTTCGCCGAAGGCTATCCGGCCCTGGACGGCGGCGGCCTGACAGGCGTCGAGCGCGCTCCGCTCGTCTTCGAGCTGCAAACCGTCGCCGTCTTCGCGCAGCAGACCCCGGTCACGAAGCAGCGCGAGTACCCGGCGGACGATGCGCGCGGTGGCCCCGGCGAGTTCCTCGTCTGTCGGCGCCGGCAGCGGGTGGAAGCTCGCGGGTTCAGGGCCGGATGTCACGACGAAGACCCCGTCGACGAAGACTCCATGGAAGTGAGGGTTCAGCCGGAGGGCCGAGTCGAAGCGCTGCACCGCGACCACGGCCGCAGGGCGTGGGGCGTCGATACCCAGAACGCGCGCCTGACGGCGTTGCAGCGCGAAGAAGCTGCGGACGAAGATCCTCCTGACCGCGAGGAGCAGCTCGGCGACGCGGCACGAGCCGCCGGACTCGAGGCTCGGGCCGAGGAGCTGGAGCGCTTCCGCGACGAGCTGTTGGAGCGCGTCGCCGGCGGCAGGCCATGAGTGTGGGGCGCCCGGATCCCGCCGAGCGGGATATCCGTCGTTTCGTCCGGTCGCGTCGGTGCGACACCGGTTGTGCGCTCAGATGCCGAGGAATACGCGCAGTGCGGCGCTGGCGCTCAGGCCGGGGGGCGCACCGCCCGGATCGGCAATGCCGAACTGGAAGCGCGCGTCCAGCCCGATCCAGGCGGGATCGAATCCCAGCGGGAGCGCGATGCGGGCTGCGCCGCTCGCGTCGGTGGACACGCCGACGCCGAGCACCGGTGGAGCGAGGTAGAGCGTGCAGGTGCCGAGCGGCGTGGCTGCGGGAGCGAGCGACAGCAGCAGGACGCCTGGCGTCCCCGGTCGCGCCGTGGCCAGCGTTATCGAGAAGTCATTGCTGCCGAGCCGCGGCGCATTGGAGCAAGTGATGTGCGGTCGCCCCGATGCCGGAACCCCGCGTCCACCTCACCACCTTCCACGGCGTGTTCGATGTCGTCGCCTTGTCCCGCGATCGAATCGTCCTCGAGTTTCCGCGCGGCGACGACGTGGTCACCCGGTGCCAGCACCATCGACAATCCAGTGACGAAGTGGAAGCACGCGACGTCACTCCCGAACCTCGTCGGGCCCCAGCGACTCCTGGTCGGAGCGACTCGAGCGCGGCCTCCTCCTTCACGTGCTGACCTGTCCCCAGTTCAGCGGAAGACTCGAACTCGTCGCCCGCGTCGCCGCCGACCGCACCGACCCCGCTCGATTGTCGTGCAACCGACCGCCATCTCCGGTGCACAGGTAGCTCGGCGGGGCGCGAGCCTGTCTGCCCGCGCCCCGCCGCGGAGGTACCTGGTAGCATGAGTCCACGGAGTCGAACATGTCCGTGTCCAGCCCCCCTCGCGAACACGTGTTGCTCGAAGGCGTGTCGTGGGCGACCTACGTCCGCCTGCGCGCCGAGCTCGATCCCCGGCCGATCCGGCTGACCTACGACGACGGGAGGCTGGAGATCGTGTCGCCGGGACAACGGCACGAGCGGGACAGGAAGCACCTCGCGCAGCTGTTCGAGGTCCTCACCGAGGAACTCGACGTGCCGCGCGAGAGCTGTGGTTCGACGACGTGGCAGCGGGAGGACCTGCTGAAGGGCCTCGAGCCCGACGAGTGCTACTGGATCCAGAACGCCGATGTCATCGCGATCAAGGGTGTCGTCGACCTCGCGGTCGACCCGCCGCCGGACCTCGCGATCGAGGTCGACGTCACGTCGTCGTCGCTCGACCGGATGCGGATCTACGCGGCTCTCGGCGTGCCGGAGGTCTGGCGGTGGAAGGACGACGAGCTCACAGCGTGGGTGCTCGGCCCCGACCGGCGCTACGCCCCGGCCGAGCGCAGCTTCGCGATCCCTCGGGTCGTCGTCGCCGAGCTCGGCGCGTTCGTCGTCGCGGGCCGGCGTGGCGGTGAGCTCGCGTGGATCCGCGGCTTCCGGCGCTGGGTCCGCGAACGGCTCGCGTGAGCTGTGGGTCGGCACGGCCGCCGATGGCGCGGCGACCGCGATCCGGAAGAACAATGGGGCCTTCGGCGCCCCGCCGGAGAGGCGTGAACGCCGAGCGGCGGAGCGACAGCCCCGCCGGAGGTACTGACCGGGAGCCGGGTCGCGGAGAGCTTGCCGACTTCGGGTTGCTCCGCGCGGTGCCAGCGTAATCCGGGCGTCGCGCGACCTGGATCGCGGCCGCGCAGCGGATCGCCGGGAGGTCGTTCCGCGCCGGTTCGTACGCACTTCGCACGGGGCGGAGATTCGTGGCTGATCGGTCGCACGTGCCGCGATCCGGAGGGTGGCCCGCGCATCTTGCGACCTCCTGGCGATGCGCCCTCGTTCGCGGGCCGAGGGCCGCCGACGTCTTCCCAGCCCCCGAGAATCATGCTGCACGCTCCGCGATCGCATGCCCTCGCTGTCGCCATCATGGCCAGCGTCCTCGCGACTTCGTTCTCCGTCACCGCCCAGAAGGCGGTGGGAGTCATCGCCGACCGCGGCTCGCCCACCCGGCAGCCGTACGCCCACGTCTTCGATCCTGCCTCGCTGCGGATCACCGCTTCGGTGCCGCTGCCGCTGGGCAACTTCGCCGCCGTCTTCGACGTCGAGATCGCCCCGGACCTGAGAGAGGCCTACGTGGCGGACTTCGCAGGGGCAGCGGTCTGGGAGGAAGCGCGACGCGCCATCGCGGCCAGTCCGAGGTACTCCGGGCGACCGATCGACCTCGTTCCGCAGGACGGTCTGGTGCCGATCGGCGAGAACCCCGCGACGAAGCTGTGGGAGTTCTACCACCCGCGCTCGGCGTGGGATCCCGCATGCGATCCCACCCTGCGCGGTGCACCAGCGTCAGCCCGCGCACCGACACCGCGCGCTGCCCATCCCTGGTCACTGTCCGGCAGCGGTCGTCGATCGCAACGACCCCTCCGCCAGGCCCGACTCGCCCCCGACGAGACGAGCGCGACCTGCCCCGCGGTGGAACCCATACCACCTCGTCGCCCGGCCCCCACGAGACCGGACAGGTCCGGGTCCGCACCCATCCGGGTGCCGCCACCCGCGACCGCACGGCACCGACCTCCGGATCGCCACGACGCGTGACCCCGCGGCGGCTTGCGGATCTGCCGATGCCGCCCTCGACCGGCTGCTGACCGTCATCCCCCGACGGGTTGGGTCGGAAGGTCTGGAGTCTGGCAGCGCGGCCACGCCGAGCCGACCGGACGGCAGCCGCGGGCGCTGAACCCACGCCAGGCGCGACGTCGCCGCGCAGGAGGCTGTTTCGGCGGAGCCTTCGTCCGAGTGAACCGCCGAGCGTCGCGACGAGCGGGACGCGGACGGCGACCCGGCTCCGCCGGGCGGGGTAGGCACGAACGGACCGCCGTGCAGGCTGGCTCGCCTCGCCGACCCGCTCTGGACACCGCGAAACAAGGCGTGCTCGTGTCCGGCGCGATTGACGCGGCGACTTCCCTGTCGACCGGCACGATCCGGCCAGATCGACCTGCAGCGGCAGATCGGCGAAGAGCTCGTCGCCACCGGTCGTCACCGGGAGGTTCTCGCGATCTCCCCAACTCCCGGTCGGGGAGCCGCGGCTTCGCACGCCGCCAGCATGTCGAACAGCGGCGGCACCGCCCGCTGCTCGTCGAGCGCGGTGACCCGCCGTTCCCGGGGCCGTCGGGGCCCGCCGCGCTCGCCGAACTCGCGCACCGCGCTCATGTGCGTGTCCGCGACGGACGACGCGAGATGCGCGTCCAGCGGGTACTCCTGCGCGGTCCCGGTCAGCGAGGCAGCGAGCGTCGCGAGAGTCGTCGTGATCCACGCCAACATGGTGGTCGCAGCCGTAACGGTGGCTCACGGGCGCGGAGATGGACCGCGCGCAATGCGAACGCGATCGGTTCGCGTCCTGTAGACTCGAATCGCGGTCACGCGGAATCGACGGGGCCGGACCGGCTGCGCTTCGATCGTCAGCTGGCCGCCCGCAAGCGTGCAATCCACTCCGACCGTGGCGGTGCACTCGCGGGTATGGTGTGGCACCGCCAAGGTGCGGGGCGACCGACCGTCATTTGCATTTGTGTCGCGGGCGCTGCGACGTGGCAGCGCTGTGCTCGACCCGTGCGCCCCGTGCTGGCGCCGCACGTGCGGTGGGCCGACAGCACCGCCCGAGGCATCCGGATCTCCGCGATACGACCTCCTGCGAGTGCGTCCGTCACGGCGCCGTCGACTCTGCACGGCGCCGGAGGACCCCGGGGCCGCTCGCCGGGAACCGTCTCGTCCCATCCTGCGCGCTCGGGCTGTGCGACGTGTCGCGGCTGCGAATCTCGCGACGCAGGGCATTTCGCCAACTCCGGCGATCGCGCCGGACGCTAGCGAGGCACGGCGGCCCGCCGCACCCGCTCGGAGACGGTCGGCCGCAAGCCCCCGAGATCCTCCCCAAGGACGAAACATGCAAAGGCATCCTCCCGCTGACAGCCGTTCCGGGCCGGGCCCGCGGACGGCGGCGCAGGCGTTGTGGTCCCCCGTTCTCGCGAGCCTGCTCGCCGCGTCGGCACTGGCACAGGTCTCGCCGACCACGGGGCCCGACCTTCCCACTCCCAATCCCGGCGGTTTCGAGGGCGTCGCCCCGACGGCGTTCGGCGCCGACCTCGACCTCGACGAGCAGATCTACGTCGAGCTCCACAACGGCGAGACCCGGGTCCGAGCCGTCGACGCACAGCTACGGGCGCCCGGGATGGACCTCCACTTCATTCGGGTCTACCGCTCGCAGATCTCGTACGGCGGCCCGTTGGGCTGGAACTGGTCGCACAACTGGGACCAGAAGGTGTTCCTCGATGGTGGAGTCCTGAAGCACCTCGACGGCGAGCGCCTGATCGTCGACACGTACGCACCACCCGTGGGCGGCCTGCGCGAGTGCACCACCGACGGCGTATTCCGCAAGGCCCGCCAGGTCGGTGCCGAGTGGGAGATCCGCGACCGGTTCGGCAGCATCCGCCGCTTCCTTCCGCTCGACGGCTCGCCCAGCCAGGGCCGCCTCACGTGGTTCGAGGACCGTAACGGCAACCGCGTGACGCTCGGCTACGACCGCGCCGGGCGCCTGGCGACGATCACGGATACCGCCGGCCGCGACCTCGTCCTGGCCTATCAGAATGGCCGGGTGTCCTCGATCACGGATCACGCCGGCCGCGTGACCTCGTACCATCGGTCCGGACTCGACCTCGTGCGCGTCACCTATCCGGCGATCACGGCAACGCCCGTCGGTCCCGACGGGCTCAGCAACGACTTCCCCGCCGGGCTCACGGTCGAATACACCTACACCCAATCCAGCGACCACACGCTCGCCCACAACCTGGATACGGTGACCTACCCCCGGGAGTACGCCAACGACGGCTCCGCGGTGATCGACATCGGCTACACCGGCGACCGCGTGACCACGGCGAAGGTCGGTGCGGGCCAGTACGTCCGCGCCACCACGACGGCGCTGCCGAGCGAGGTCGCGGCGGTCCGCCTGACCGACCGCAAGGGCTTCGTCACGGAGTTCGGCTTCGACTCCGACGGCCGTCTGCTGCGCCAGGAAGTCGAGACTGCCGGTCTGCGCCCGAACGAGCCCGCTTCGTTCGTGACCGGGTTCGAGTACGACGCAATCGGCAATCGGACCGTGCACCGGTATCCCGATGACAGCTACGTGGTCTACGCGCGCGACTCCGCCTCGCCGGACCTGTTCCGCCGCGGCAACGTGATCCGCGAACTGCACTACCCCGCGCCCGGCTCGACGCTCGCCCCCTACGTCCGCAACCTGATCGTCGAGCCGATCTACAATCGGCCGGTCACGTCTCAGGAGGAGGACGAGACGGTCGTCTTCGACTACCAGGAAGGTGACCCGAGCACCACCGGACTCCAGACGCTGATCGACGCTTGGGACATCGACACGTCCGGCGTGGACCTCACACCCCAGGGTGACGTCAACGGCGACGGCACGACGGCGCAGATCGCGGGCAACTGGATCCGCACGTCGCAGACGGTGTCCATCGGCCTGCCGCAGCCGACCACGATCCACCGGACCGTGACATTCGACTCCCGGGGTCGGCGAACGTCGCTGGCCAGCGGCGAAGGTGTGTTGACGGTCTTCGTGTACGACGACCAGTCCCCTTCCGAGGCCCTCGTGGCGGTGATCGAGGACGCCGACCCGAGCGATCCCGCCTCTCCTGGCAACAGCGGGGTGCAGCCCGCAAGCGTGCCGTACCTCCGCGCCCTCACCGAGTACCAGCGCGACGAACGTGACAACGTCGAGATCGTGACCGACTCCAACGGAGTGCGGACATCGCGCGTCTACGACAGCCACGACCGCGTCGTACTCGAGATCGCTGGCAGCGGATTCGACGCAGCGCGCCTCGACCCCCGTCTGACCGGTCTCGTGAACGCGGGATACGCCCACCTCGTGGCGCCGGGCTACCGGACGTTCTATCGCTACGACCGCAATGGCAACCTGGTGAAGACCATCCGCGACAACAGCGGCGCCGGCGATGGGCTCGACTGGGTGACCACGACCGAGGTCTTCGACCTCGAGAACCGAACCACGGACAAGACCGTAACGGTTCGTTCCGACAGCGACGCCACCTGGACGCGGAGCTACGACCCGAACGGCAACCTGGAGTCGGTGACCACCGCCGAGGGACGCCGCGACGAGTGGCAATGGGACGAGCGCAACCTGCTGCTGTCCAAGACGCGTGGGGCGACGCAGGCCGCGATCGCGGGCAAGTGGGTGTACGACTACGACCTCCGCGGCAACCTCGTCACCACGACGGGGCCTGCGGACCTCGACGGTGACGGCAATGGCGAGCAGCACCTTCGCGAGTACGACGGTCGCTCCCGCCTGGTCCGCACCGTGAGCCCGTCGGGCACCGTGATAGAAGACGTCTACGACCAGTTCGACCAGAACTCGGGGCGGGTCCGCTACGGCACTCCGGGCGGCCCCAGTCCGACGGGGAACGACACGGCGGCAAACGTCCTGCTGTCCGAAACCACGGCGCTGCTCGACGAGCGTGGTCGACAGGTGGAGATCCGCGATCGGCGCATGCTGCCCGCCAACCAGGGCGGCAGCGTGCCCTACACGGTCACGGACGAGGTTCGCGTCACGCAGCGCGGGTACGACCGTGACGACCACGTCGTGCGTGTGGAGGGGCCCGACGGCAAGGTCGAGACGTTCGAATACGACCGGCTCGGACGGATGATCGGAACCACCGACACGAGCGGTACGCAGTGGACGATCGGCTACGACCTCGCCGGAAACCGCGTGTCCGAGTCCGAGGCCGAGGGCAGCTCCGGCGGCGGAGTCGCACAACCTCTGCGGGTCTCGTACTTCCTGTACGACGGGCTCGGCCGCCTGATCCGCAAGGTCGATCCCGCGGGACAGACGGAGTGGTTCAGGCGCGACGCCGTGGGTGTGATCACGATCCGCGCCGACGAGCGTGGCCCGTCGTCGGTGGATCCGGTCGGCCAGGTGCCGGGCGTCATCAATCTCGCCGGCAACTCCCGGCGCTACGTCTACGACGGACTCGGCAACGCGATCGCCTCCCATGCCGATCAGTACGCGGGCGGCACAGGAATCGGGAACGACTTCTGGGCCGCGGGCATCGATTCGAGCGACGTTCCGGCCGGTGTGACCTCCGTGCTGTCCACGGTAGTCGTGCGCGACCTCGACGGGCTGGTGACCGCGATCCGGTCGTCGACCGGCCGCGATCTCGGCTTCGCGTACGACGCGGCCGGGCAGCTCGCGACCAAGCACTTCGATGACGGTACACGGATCGAGATCGGCTACGAGCGCGACGGCAGCGTGAGGAGCATCGAACACTTCGCAGCGACCGGCCCTTCGTTCCGCCGCCTGCAGATGCAATACGACGCCGACGCGCGGCTCGTTTCCCGCTCGACCGTCCTGCCGCCGGGATCATCTGTCGAAGGCACGCTGCTGCAGACCTTCCAGTACAACGGCTTCGATCTGCTGACGCGGCTCACCGACGACAACGGTACGGGTCCCGACTCCGTCGAGACCCGTGTCTACGACTCACTCGGTCGCATCCTGCAGTCCACCCAGAACGGTCTGTCGGTGAGCAACCGCTGGGAGCTGGAGGCCAACCGCGACGCGCTGTGGTACCCCGACGGCCGGCGGGTCGACTTCCTCTACGACACCGACGGCCGGCTACGCGACGTCCGCGAGAGCTCGGGGGCGCAGATCGCGCACCTGGAGTACTTCGGCCGCGAGCGCCCCGCGGAGGTCGCGTTCGCCAACGGCATCACCCACGACCGGACCACGCCGGTAGCTGGCAGCGGCCAGCCGAATGGCTATGACGCGGCGAATCGGCCGGCTCACGTCCGGCACGTCACCGGGACCGGCACCGAGCTCGACACGACCGAGTACGACCATTCCCGGAGTGACCAGATCCAGTCGGTGCTTCGCAACGTCCTCGGCGCGACCCTGGCGTTGGCCGACTCTTTCGCGCACGACAGCGCCGGCCGCGTCGCCGACTACGACCGCAACCAGCCTCAGGCCGGCAGCCCGGAGCTGGTTCAGCATTACGGCTTCGACGGCGACTCCCTGCTGACCGCGCTGACCGTCGCGGACGCGTTGGGCACGTCGACATACTCGGTCCAGGGCACCGACGCCTACGAGTACTCCTCCATCGCGGGCGCCGCCCTGCAGAACGACGCCGCGGGCAACCGCACGGGAGACCAGTGGTTCGTCTACGTCTACGACGCCTACGACCGGCTCGTGCGCGTGTCGCACAAGGGCCGGAACGGCCAGGAAGCACTCCCGATCGTGACCTACGCCTATGACGCGGTCGGACGTCGCATCCGTAAGGTCACCAGCCCCGGCGCCGCGAACGAGAGCACCGTGCTCTACGCCTGGGACGGCTGGCGCATGGTCGAGGAGCGCGACCTGTCGGGCCAGACCGTCGCCCAGTACGTCCACGGGGTCGACATCGACGACGCCTTGCAGATGCGGCGCGACGTCGATGGCGACGGGACCCGCGAGGCGTACTACCTGCTGCGCGACGGCTACTGGACCGTGGTCGGCCTCAGCGCGGAGGACGGCACCGTGCTCGAGCGCTACTCGTACGACGCCTTCGGCGGACCGCGGTTCTTGGAGCCGAACGGCAGCCTGGCGTACGACGGCGGTGTGCGGCGACTGCGGAGCGCCTGGGACAACCCGTTCCTGTTCAAGGGCGCGGAGTACGATGCCGAAGCGGCGGAGGCCAAGCTGCAGCGCGCCGTGCTCGGTTACGTCGCCGAGTGGACTGAGCCCCACGGCTACTACTACATGCGGCGGCGCTACTACGATCCGGCCGAGCAGCGGTTCATGACGCGGGACCCGCTCGCACCGGCCAGCAACGAGCGCTACGACCCATCGATCCTCGTGGGCCGGATCTTCGCGGACGGCTACATCGAGAGCCCCTACGTGTTCGGCAACAACGCGCCGGACCACCGGCGTGATCCCATCGGGGAGTCCACGTGCTTCGGTGCCGGCAGCGGCGCGTTCGGTGAGACCGTGCACCAGAGCCCCGCCTGTGCCAAGCCGACGCCGAGCACGACGCCGAACAATCCGTCCCCGAACCCGGGTGGCACGCCGCGCACCACGCCCGGTAATGCCTCCGGCGGACCCCAGGGTGGGAGCGGTGGCGGTGGCGGTAGTGGTGGCGGCGGCACGAGCTCTCGGCCGCGGCCACGCACGACTGGCGGCACCTGGAAGGCGTTGCGCGGAGCGTGGTGGGCTTTCGAGGCGCAGAGCGTCATCGAGTTGGCCTACGGGCAGGAGTGCGTCAGTCCATTGGCCCGCGGCTCCGCCGCCGGCCTGGTGAGCGTCGCGAACACCCTGACGGGCGGCGTCTACACCGACGACTCGTGCTGGTCCTGGTTCCTGCCGTTCACGGATTGTGGCAATGACGACTATCCGGAGCCGGAGGACGAGCCACCACCCGACGACGAGCCGCAAGGTCCGAAGAGCTACGGCCCGTTCACGCCTGGCGTCGACTACGACGGCCCCGAGGACTCGGGCTACGACGCGAACTCGGTGTGGACGCGCCACGGCAAGGGCAGGATCATCCAGATTGGCAACGTGTTCACGTGGAACACGAACAACTGCACGTGGCCGGTCATTCCGCCACCGTCGCCGCCACCCGGCCCGCCGGAGCCGCCCCCGTCCAGCGTTGCCCCGCAGTGTCCGAGGACCGGCGACTCCTCGCACGGTGACTTCTATCTGGGACGGGGCCAGAGGTGCTTCCCGGACGTTCGAGGTTCGGACCAGGAGAACCAGACTCCTCCGTACAACATCCCGCCGAAGCAGGCGGGTCCTGCGACCCTGCCGGGTCTGCGTCCCACCTCGCTGCGGGCGGAGCAGCAGCGCGACGGTGTCGCCATCGATTGGACGTTCGGTCGGCGCGCCGGCGCCTGCTTCGTTCTGCGCCGGCTGCCTCGGCAGGATGGCGACCATGCCGTCGTCATCGCGCGGGGCGAGCTCGCGATGGCGACTTCGCTGCGGGACAGCGACGGCCGTGGTAGCGATCGCTACCAGCTCGACCTGTCGGGCAGTGACGGTGCATTGCTCGCCACGCACGAGTTCGGAGTCCCGCGTGACGGCTCGCAGACGGCGCGCGCGGCGCTCTCGCGGTTGCGTGCGCCCACCGTCGCCGGCGCGGCGCCGTCACTCCGGTCCCGCGGTGGCCGCGGCACGTCCGCGCTCGCGCTGCTGGGCCTCGTGATGGGGCTGGGCGCCCTGGGGCTGCGCTTCTCCCGACGCTGACCCGATCGGCCGGGAGCGCCGGCTCCCGGCCACACTACCCCGAGGTTCCCATGGAGACTCAGCACACCAGGCACGGTCGGGCCCCGATCGTCGCCACGCGGCTCGCCCGATTGTGGTCGCGGGAGCTGTGGACGCTCACCCTCGCCCTCGTCGCGCTCCTGGCGGTCGAACTGAGCGGCGTCTTGATGTCCCAGAGTGCGAGCCGCCTCGCGCTGCTCATCGGTTGCGGGGCGGCGCTCTTCTGGGGCAGACCCGCGCACGGCGGTCGACCGCGGGCTGGCGGCGTCGTGGCCTCGCTCGTCGCGGTGGTCGCCTGGCTCACGGTTCGCGAGCCCGCGGCCCGCACGTCGGTGGCCGCGCTGCTGCTGGCGTTGACCTGTCACCGGCTCCTGGCGGGCTCGACGCTGCGGCGGGCGGTGTCCTGGACCGTGGCCAGCGCCGGGCTGTTCGTCGTCGTGGTCCGGCTGACGGGCTCACTCGCGCCCGGACTCCGGGTGCCGATCACCGAGCTGGCCGACACCGCAGCGCTCGCCGTGCTCGCGGACGGCTCCGGCGACTGGGTGATTCCCGGACCGAGCATCCTGGGCGGTAACGCGCTGGTGTTGTTCACCGGTGCACTGTTCGGCCGCTTCGTCGTGGTCGAACGCCGGCTGGCACGTTGCACGGTGTCGATCGCCGGACTCGTGTTGCTGATGGGCGGCCTGGCAATGGCGGCCCTCGCGTTGCCGGCAGGCTGGTTCGCGCGGCCGTGGCAACCCGTAATTGCGCTCGCGATCGGGGTCCTGGCGGCGATTCCGGTGGCTGCCCTGGCCCTCGTGCCCGCGCTGCCGGAGCCGGAAACGCGACGCACGGGGCCCGTCCGGTCGCAGCTCCGCGTCCCGGTCGCGCTGGTCGGCGCGACAGTGGCCGTGCTCGCCGTGCTGCTGGAGGCTGATCGCCGCGTGCCCGATACGGAGCCCCGCGTGACGTTCTACAGTGCCCACGAAGGGGCGATCCTGAACTGGGACCGGCCGACCTTCGGTGCCTACGGGGGCTACTCGAGCGGCATGTTCGGCCTGCTCCCGGAGTATCTACGCGATGCCGGCTACTCCACGGACATCATCCGAGAGCGCATCACGGCGCGGCATCTGCAGGACACCGACTGCCTCGCGGTCATCAACGTCAATACCGAGTGGACGGAGGACGAGCTGGTCGCGATCTGGCGCTGGGTATCCGACGGCGGCTCGCTGCTCGTGATCGGAGACCACACCGGTGTGCAAGGGACCCGGGACAGCAGCAATACGCTCCTGTCGCCGTTCGGCATACGATTCAACTACGATTCCGCGTTGGGCCTGGAGGGAATCGGTTTCTTCGGGAGCGTATCCGCCCGCGGGCCCTGGCCCGCCGCGACTCCGGCAAGCGGGCTCGGTATCTCGGTAGGAGCAAGCCTCGACCTCGACTCAGGCCGTGCCTGGCCGGTCGTGGTCAGTGACTTCGGACTCGAGGACCTCGGCAATGCTGCCGCGGGGGAACGTGCGTTCCTCGGCGACTACACCCTATCACCGCGCGAGCGTGTGGGCGACATGGTGCTGGTCGCCGCGGCGGAGTATGGCCGCGGCCGCGCGCTGGTGTTCGGCGACACCAGCACGTTCCAGAATCCCAATGCCGTGTATCACCAGGACACCGTGGTCGGACCGTGCTTCGAGTGGCTGACGGGAAACCCGTCGCTGCGGCTCGGATGGCTCCAGACCGTGCTGGCGCTCGTCTTCGCGGCGGCGTGGCTGCTGACCCAGGCGGCCGCATCGACGCGCTGGCCGGTGGCGGTCGCCACCACCTGCGCCGTGCTCGGTCTGTGGTCCGCATACGAGCGGCAGCCCCGGATTCCCACGCCGCCCCCGGCTGCGCCTACCGCGTTCATCGACGTTTCGCACGGCTCACCGATCGACATCGACCCCCGCGCGGAGAACGACATCTCCGGCCTGGTCGTCAACCTCGAGCGCAACCGGATCCGGCCGCGAGTCATGGCGGAACTCGATCCCGGACGGCTCGGGGACCGGGACGTCCTCGTGACGATCGCCCCGGTTCGGGCCTACACCGAGGCCGAACTCGACTCCCTCGACGCGTTCATGCAGCGCGGTGGCCTGGTGCTGGCCGCGGCCGGCCGCCGTCACGCCGCGGGCCTCGACGCGCTGCTGGCTCGGCACGGGATCCGCGTCGGGCCCCACGCGATCGGCTCGATTCCGCTGCGCCGCTCGCCGGGCCGGGTGCATCTGTTCCAGGAGTACGTCGAGGCCTGGCGGGTGGAGCCGGTCGGTCAGCGCTTCGCTGGCGATGTCGAGGTGCTCGGGACCTACCACGGCAACCCGATCGCGGTCCGGGTCTCTCATGGCGCCGGGTCGTTGGTGCTGGTGGCCGATACCTACCACTTCTCGTCGCAGAACCTCGAGGGAATGGAAGACGTGCTGCTACCCAATATCGAGTTCCTCCGCCGCGTTCTCGAGCAGCACCTGGAGGGACAATCATGAACTTCTTGACCTGGGGCGCCGCGACGGCGTTCAGCGGAGCCTGGCTGGTCGGAGCAGGCTTCTACCAGCGATCGCAGTTCGGCGCCGCAATTCTGTTCGTGCTGCTCGGTGCGGGTGCCCTCGTCATCGCCATGCGGCGCGGGGGCTGGAGCCGGGGCTCGATCGCTGTGGCTATCGCCGGCATCGCGAGCCTCCACCTGCTACTGGTTCCGATCGTGTTCCGACTCTCGGCACACGTGCACGCGCTCCAGGCGCCCGCCTTGCCCATCGCCGCGTCCCTCGAACTGCTGGGCGTCGATGCCTGGCGCGACCAGGCGACGCTGCACGTGCAGGCGGCGTCGCACCTCGTCCCGGTGCTGGTATCCACGGAGTCGCTGGCCCTGGTGCCGGTCGTCGCGCTCGTTCTGACCGGCATCGCCCTGCTCGCCCTGGCGCGGCAGCTCACCGTGCGCGGTGCGGTGCTGATCGCCGGGCTGACCGCGGCGTACGTCGTGCTGCGGATGGTCGGGCTGCTCCTCGTCGTGCTGCACGGCGAGGACATCCTCAATCTGGAGGAGCGACCCGTGGGGGAGACCCCGGTCGCACTGCTCGTGCGCCCGTTCTGGCAGTGGATCACCACGGCCCCGCTCGCCCTGCTGCTCGCCCGCGCCGTGCCGCTCCGCCTGGCGGCGCCGGCCCCACGATCACGACGCGAGCCGCTCGTCGCGGCCGCGGCACGGGGTGTCAGCTATCTGGCCGCCGGTGCCCTGATCGCCGCCGGCCTGTTGTACCTGCCCGTCGGCCAGGCGAAGTCAGGTCGAGTCGTCGTCGACGAGTTGCACAGCCGCGAGTGGGCCACCGCCAGCCGAACGCTGGACACCGAGTGGTTCGGTCGCGAGTCGGTCTACAACCTGGCCACGACCGTCGAGCTGCTGCGCGAGCGCTACCGGGTCACCGTGAACGAGTCCCGGCGCTACGACGACGCGGGACTCGCCGACGTGGACGTGCTGATCGTCAAGCCACCGACGACGGCGTTCGAACCCGAGGAGATCGAGGCTATCGAGCGGTGGGTGGCGGCGGGCGGTGGGTTGTTCCTGATCGGCGACCACACCGACCTGCTCGGCATGATGAGCAATCTCAACGAGCTCGCGGATCGATTTGGCTTCCGCTTCAACCTCGATGCCTCGAACCGGCTCGAGGACGGTCAATTCGTCGTGCACGAGCCGGTCCCCTGGTTGGTTCATCCGGTCCTCCGCGGGGTCGACAGCTTGACGTTCATGACTTCGTGCACGCTCGACGTGCCCCTCGACGCGGAGCCGGTCCTAGTCGCGGGCAACACGTTCTCCGACCCCCTCGACTACAGGTCGTTCAGCTTCTTCGGCAACGTCCGACCCGATCTGTCGGATGCGTTCGGGGTCCACGTGCTCGGGGCTGGATTCCGCGTCGGCGCCGGCAGGGTGCTGGCGTTCTCCGACAGCACGCTGCTGTCGACATTCGCGATCACGCAGGAGAAGCGACCCGAGTTCCTGCTGCAGTCGGTGGAGTATCTGAACCGGACACAGGCCGACAGCGCGCTGCCCGAAGCGCTGCTGTGGACCGGCCTGGGGTTGCTGGCATTGGCATGGCTGACCCGAGCCGCCCGCGCGCGTGGCGGCCTCGTGCAGCACCTTCCGCTGGTTCTCGGCGGAGCCCTCGCGGGTGCCGTCTGGGCCACCGCCGCCAGCCGAATCGACATCCCCGAGCCCCGGGAGGTTCCAGCGTCTCGTATCGCATTCGTCCTCGACCGCGGTCAGGCCGAGTTGCCACCTGCCCTCGTCGAACTCCGCAGTGCGAGCTACCAGGCCTTCGACACCTTCTACGTCTGGTGCCAGCGTCTGGGGCTGGTGCCGCGCCAGCGCACCCTCGATGAAGCACTCGATGAAGCACTCGACGACGAGGTCATGGTGCTGATCAACCCGGACGTGCCCTTCTCCAGGGCCGAGGTCCGGGCCGTGCACCGCTGGGTCGATGCCGGAGGGCGGCTGATCGTGATGGACACGGTGCTCAACGCCCGGTCGACAGCCAACGAACTCCTGAGTTCGTTCGGCATGCGGCTGACGTACGAGGTCCGCAGCTTCGGTGGCGGCGAGGGCGATGGCCCCGCGGTGACGCCGGTGGCGAGGTTCGACGGCGGAGCGCCGGTCCTGCTGGGTCCGGACGCGAACGTCCTCGTGAGGCAGCAGCCCGTCGGGGCCGGCCGCGTGTATTGCGTCGCGGATTCGATCGTCTTCAGCCGGGTCGGTATGGGGCAGCAGACCGCCGACGAGCGGACCGCGGACGTCGCCGCGAATCACGCCAGTCACTTCGCCCTGTTCCGCCACGTGCTGGACCTCGGGGCCGCGAGCGACGCAGAGGGCACGCGCTGACCCGGGAACGCTCACTCATGGCTGCCCCACCGGCACCAGCTCAGCGGCGCGCACCGTGAGGAGCGCGGCCAGCTGCGGCGTGGTGGCCCAGGGACGGTCGGGGGCACCGGTCGGGCTGGACCCGCGACGGCCGGCAGGTGTGGCGGTGCCAACGGGCGTGGACGGACGGCACGAAGCTGATCGGGGTCGAGCCGCTGGCGTCGATCGAACGATCAGGCGCAGTGTTGCCACGACCGCGGTGCTGTCTGGCGACGGAATAGGGGAGAGTCGTTCCGCGCGCTCGGGGCGCTCCGGATCCCTGCCAGGTCGCGTCGCAACCATTGCGTGACGACGAATCGCCACGTGCGCTTCGCCGACGGTGAGGTCGGCAATCCGACCGGTCCAGGGCAAGACTCAATACGCCTCGATCCTGGCTGCGCCCCACCTGATGGGAAGTCACGGTGCCTCGCTTCTCGGTGAGCGTTATGCCTCCTGCGCGATCGCGGTGGGACGCGAGCGAGCGCCAGGGGGCCAGGCCACGGGAGGCGAGGCCGCCCGGCACGCGTCCTCGAGCTCCGGTCAGCGGCCGATCGCCTCGCCGGATTCACCGATTCGCCTGCGTTCTCGACCGGGTTCCAGATCCGCGCACCGCGGACCCTCCATACGGGGCCATGACCGATCCGCGGGCGAGCGGGACGAGCCCGCAGCACTCGACGGCCGCTCACGACCCGCACGATATTCCGGATCCCGGCCTCGCCACCCGTCCGCTGGTCCGCCCATCGGCGACGTGCGACCGGTCGGCCCCGCCATGGCTCCGCCACGCGACCCGCGGAAGCTGATCGGTGCTTCCTACGCGCGGTCGTCGCGTCGGGACCGATGTTCCCGTTGGCACGCTCGCCTCGATCGAAATCCGCGACCCGGACTCTGCGGTCGACTCGGTGAGAGTTCCGTTACCAGACGCCGACCTCCCCGAGAGTAGAGTCGGGGCGGCCAGGCACGGATCCTGCGCGAGCGAACCCGACCCGCCGCTCGGCGAGTCGGGTGCCGACCTCCTGCGGGTCAGCTGCGGCCCGTCGCCGAGTCGGAACTGGCGCGTATGCGAGCCATCGCGGGCGGCGTCTCCGCGTTCTTCGTCGGTGTGTTCTACGGCTGGATCACGCTGGTGCACTTCGGACTGGGAGCCGAAGACCTCGGCCTGTCCCTTCCTCTCTCGCTGTTCAGTGCGCTGATCGCGGTGGTCATGTGCGGAGCAGCTCGCGGCTCCCGCCGATCCCGCACCGTCTGCCAATTCGTTGGGTGGATGACGATCCTGTCGGGGCCGTTGCTGGGTTGCGGGGGACTGAGTGCCGTCGCGCTCCCGGTCGCCGAGCTTCACCAAGTCGTCCGTGTAATGATCCCGTTCACGCTCGTGACCGTCGGTGTCGGTAGCTGGGCCATCGCGGAGGCCGGTCGGAGAGCCAGCAGCGGAACCAGGCGTGGTGCCGTCACGAGAGGAGTCCGAATCATGATGGCGACGAACCGTGGCCGGACCGCTGGCTCGGACCGACGACGTGGGGCGGCGGTGGCCGAACGGCTGGTCGACGGCCGGACCAGTTGGGGCTGGGGCCGATCATGGCGGGTCACGGTGGAGCGCTTGCGACCACGGGTGTCGTCGTGAGCCGCCGGACCGCTGAGCGACCTGCGCGCGTCGCGGTGCGTTCAGCTGCCGCAGCGAAGCTCGAAGATCGGCAGCGCCGGGTCTCGGATCCGCGCGGGGAGCCCTGGCTGCGAACGGAACGACTCCCGGACGTCCTCGAGTGCATGGCGGAGCAGGACCTCGGGATGCGAGTGGTCCGCACCGGCCAGGTCGGCGTGCGACGCCTCACCGAGTTGCCACAGGAGCTCGCCGACAGTGATCCCGCCGGATTGTGCGGTGTCGATCAGCAGCACCTTCGTCTCGTACTCCGCGTGCGCGGCGTCCAGACCCCGGTAGAGGACGTAGCAACGCCGGGAGTCGCAGAGTCGCAGCGCCAATTGCCTTCGCGCATTGGCCACGTCGTCGGGGCGGTCCCTCTCGTTCTCGGCGACGACGGCCTTCTCGAACTCCTCCCGCGTCGCGTAACGGTCGCTACCGAATCGCCAGCCGAAGTCGAGCGCGAGGATTTCACCGGGTGACGGCGCCCGGAACCGTGGATCCGGGGAGGCTTCCGGGTGCTGCTCGCGCCACGCGTCGAGCCGCTTCTGCAGGTAGCCGGCCCGGTACGGAAACCCGTCGAACGGGGCCGGGTCGCCGAGCTGGCGCGGATCGCCGGTGGCTTGCAGGTAGTCGGTCAATCGTCGCTGCAGCTCGTCCAATACGCCACGTGCGCGGTCGGCGTCGGGACCGGCGGCGAGGTTCACGAGCTGATCGGGATCGGCCTCGCAATCGTAGAGCTCGAACCGTGGACGCCTCGCGAAGCACAGCCGGTAGAACCGGGCGACCGCCGGGTCGTCCCGGTGGTCGACGACGAAGCGCTTCGTCGGCCCGTCGTCACAATCGGGGTGCACGTTCATCGGATGCGTCGCGCCCTGCGGCACGCCGGCCGGCCAGCGCTCCGGTGCCTCGTTGACGATCAGGAGCCACCGGTCGGTGCGGATCGCGCGCGCGGGGTAGCCGGCGAGCGATGGGATCCGCTGGGCAGGCGTGTGGCGCTCCCGGCCGCAGACGACGAAGTCGCGGTCGGCGCCGTCGCTCGAACCGTCGAGCAGCGGCAGCAGGCTCCGGCCCGTCATCGCGCCGGGCAGGGCGACGCCGGCGGCCGCGAGGAACGTCGGTGCGAAGTCCGTGAACGACACGAACGCGCGCGACGAGCGGCCCGGTTCGAAGCAGCCGCCCCAGCGGATCGCCAGCGGCACGCGTGTGCCCCAATCGTACAGATTGCCTTTGCAGCGCGGGAACGGTATCCCGTTGTCGCCGGTCATCACGACGATCGTGTCGTCGAGCAGGCCGCGCTCCGCGAGCAGCTCGACCGCCCCGCCGACGTCGCGATCCCAGCGCTGGACCTCGAAGTAGTAGTCGGCGATGTCGCTGCGCACGTCATCGCAATCGGGCAGGAAGCCGGGAACCCGGATCCGCGCCGCGTCGATGCCGCTCCGCACACCGCTGCCGCGTTCGTAGCCGCGGTGTGGATCGGACGTGCCGAACCAGAAGCAGAACGGCTGCGCCGGGTCCTGCCCGGCGAGGAACGCCTCGAACGTGCTGGCCGGGCCACACGGGTCCTCGGTGTAGCCTGCGGCGCGGAAGTCACCGGGCCCCCAGGCCTTTCGCCAATGTCCGATGCGGTAGCCGGCGTCGCGCAGCAGCATCATGAAGTTCGGTTGCGCGACGTCCAGCGTGCTGTGCAGGTTGGCGCCCTCCCCGAGCCGGTAGAACTGCTGGCCGGTCAGGATCGCATTGCGACTCGGCGTGCAGGACGGGCTCGATACGAACGCGCGCTCGAACAGCACGCCCTCGCGGGCCAGCCGGTCGAAGGTCGGCGTCGCGACCACCTCGTCGCCGAGCGCTCCCGCGTGCGGCCAACCCCAGTCGTCGGCGACGCACAGCAGGATGTTGGGGCGGCGTCCGGCCGCGGCGGCGTCCTGCCCGCGCAGCCCGGCGGCCGCGGTGAGCAGGGCCAGCGCGATCACGGCGACGCGTGCGAAGAGGGCCGGCGTGGTGTCGCAGGGCGTGAGCATGCCGCGTATCGAAGCACACGACGTCGCCGGGTAGGAGTCGGCGGGCGGCGAGATGGGGTGGGAATCGGACGTCCCGTCGGGATCCGCGGGGCCGCGCGATAAAGTCAGGGATTCGCACGAACCGGTCCCCGACCCGCCATGTCCACACGCCTCGACTTCGCCCGCCTCGATCTGATGGACGCCCTCGACCTCGCGACCTTGATCGAGGCGGAGGCCTACGACCGCTACCGGATGTTCGCCGCCCAGCTCGGTCATCGTTTCACCGGCGATGCCGCCAGCGTGTTCGCCTCGATGGCGGAGAACGAGGCGAAGCATGGCCGTGAGCTGGCGGCGCGTCGCAAGGCGAAGTTCGGCGACGCGCCGATGCGGGTGTCGCGCGACGACCTGTTCGACGTCGAGGCTCCGGAGCAGGGCGCGCCGCGCTCCAACATGTCGACGCTGCAGGCGTTCGAGGTGGCGCTGGCCGCCGAGCAGAAGGCGCACGCGTTCTACGCCGATGCCCTGCCGTACGTGACCGATCCCGAGATCCGCGCGCTGTTCGTCGAGCTGCGCGACGAGGAGACCGAGCACGTCCGCATGGTGCGCGAGGCGATCGCGAAGCTACCGCCCGGCGCAGACGTGCAGTGGGAAGAGGACGAGGACGACCTGCCCGCCCTGTAGCGACGGCGCGTGAGCGCCGGCCCGCGGCGTCACTCACCCCAGAGCGGGACGCCCCCGACCCGGCCGCCCACCAGCCGGCCGGCCACGCCGCGGTGCGGGAACTCGAATGCGACGACACCGACGCCGCGGCCCAGCCACAGTCGCTGCTCGATGCGATTCGCGCCCTGGTCGTAGTCGGCGACGATCGTCAGACGCAGCACGTCGCGGAAGTGCCGCAGCGGCGTCTCGAGCTCCGGGACGTAGTCGACCGTGACCGTCAGATCGGTCGAGCCCCAGCTGCTCGGTGCCGTCGCGCCGAAGCGGAGGTAGAGCGCGTAGTCGAGCCGCTGCAGCCGCAGCGATCCGGGGCCGCAGCGCACCCGTTGGGCGGCGAGCCGGAGCGGTGCGACCGCCAGCTCCTGGACGTCGGCGTCCAGATCGAAGCGCCCCTCGTACAGCGTGGCGCCGGATTCGTCGCGTCGCCAGTAGCTGCCGTCGAGCGTGTAACCGCGCACGGGGTCGTCCACCTGCCAGGTCAGCCGCGCGATCTCGCGCGGGAGGTTCGGCTCGTCGCTGACGACGTCGATGCGCAGCTCGGTGCCGTCGTCGAACCCGAGCGCCGTGTCGTCGAGCAGCGGCAGCCACGCGTCGATGTCGGCCGCGGGATCGAGGATCTCGGCGACCGCCACGACGTTCGTCAACCGGTCGACGCTCGTGCGGGCCCGGCCGCGGTCGCGATCCAGGCGGGTCGGGGCGAACGTGTCGAAGGCGCTCCGGTCCCCTGGCCAGACGAGCAGCCGGACGTCGCCGAGCGTCGGCCCACCGGCGCGCCGCAGCGCCGGCGAATCGAGAGCGATCGGCACCTGGACCTCGACTGCGCGCAGCAGGGCGACCGCAGCCGGCCCGAACGCGACCGCCGGTCCGACGGCTTCGAACCGCAGGCCGAGCTCCGGCAGCGGACCGGTCGCCGCCCGGATCGACAGCGTGGCCGGGCTCTGCAGCGCGCCCGGCGGCACGGCGAGCAGGGCTCCGGCGAGCGGGCCGGAGTCGATCGCGAGAGTACCGCCGCTGCGATCGACGCTGCCTGCGCCGAGCGGGGCGCCGCCGCCGCTGCCACAGGCGGTCGACAGCAGCGCGGTGGAGACGAACGCGAGATAGGGCAGACGGCGCACGCGGCGCATGAGGGGCTCCGGCTGGTGGCGGGACGGGCGCGGAGAGGCGACCCTGGTGTAGCGCGCCCGCCGACCGCCGTCACGCCTCCCGTGACCCTGCCTCCGGTGACCCTGCCTCCCGGGGCGCCGCCGAGCACCGGCTCGCCGCGGTCGGTCCGCCCGCAGCACGCCCCGGTCGAGCGGCGCTACGATGGCATGGCGACGGCGGAGCAGGTCCGATGAGCGGCATCGCGCGACGGCTGTGGCTGAACGTGCGGATGGCCGGCCACGCGCTGCGCGGGCGCTGGCTCGGCCCTGCGCAGGTCGGTTCGTCCTACGACGCGATCGCCGCGCACTACGACGAGAGCTGGCAGCGGCATCTGCGCGGCGTCACCGACGCGCTGCTCGAGCGGCTGCCCGAGACGCTGCCGCGCGGCTCGATCGTCGACCTCGGCTGCGGCACCGGCTACGCGACGTCGTGGCTCGCCTCCCGCCATCCCGATCGCTCGCTGATCGCGGTCGACGTGTCGGCCGCGATGTTGGCGCGGGCGCAGGAGCGCGTCACTGCGCACGTCGACTGGCGCCGTGCGGACATGCTCGAGGTGCTTCGCACGCTGCCCGGCCGGAGCGTCGCGCTCGTCGCGTCGGCCTGGGCGATCGGCTACTCGCGGCCGGTCGCGCTGATCCACGCCGCGGCGCGCGCGCTGGGCCCCGGGGGCATCCTCGCGTTCGTCGTCAATCGACTCGACACGCTACCCGGTGTGTTCGGAGCGTTCGTCGCGACGATGCGGGAGCATCCCGGTGCCGTCCGCCTCGCGCTGTGGCCACGTTTCCCGCGCAGTGCCGCGCGCACCGCCGGCTGGCTGCGCGCCGCTGGCTTCACGGCGGTCCACGTCGACGCCGGTGCGGTGCCGATCCGCCCCCCCGACGACGGCCGGCCGCTGGCCGACTGGCTCGAGACGACCGGCGTGCTCGCCGGCTTCGACGGCGTGCTGCCGTTGCGCGAGCCGGGCCCGGTGCGCGACACGTTCCGCGCCCACCTGTGCGCGCGGACCGAGCCGCTCGAGCACCGCTACGTCATGGCGATCGCCGCTGCGCCCCATCGAGTAGGGGGGTGACCATGAGTCTGCGCACCGATCTGACCTTCCTGCGACTGTGTGCACGAGCTGACCTCACGCGCGTGCCGCGACGGACGTTTCGCGAGCTCCGCCGCCGCGGCCGCGCGACCGCCGGACCGCGCGCCCAGCTCGGTGGCGGACTCTGGTCCCGGCTGTCCGCATTGCGAGCCGCGCGCCGTTGGCTGGGCGGCGAGCACATCACGCGGCACGGCGGGCGCTACGTGCTGAACACGTTCCTGCCGCCGTTCCCGTCGCGTGCGTACGATCGCATGTTCGAGAACCTGCTTGCGCCGCGCCGCTTCAGCCCGGTGTCCGCTTACCTCGCATTGACCAGTCGCTGCGAGCAGAGCTGCTGGCACTGCAGCGCGAAGGGGCGGCCCGGCGGTGAGCTCGACACCCGGACCTGGCTGCGGGTGATCGACGAGCTGCACGGGCTCGGCGCCAGCGTGTTCGGTTTGACCGGCGGCGAGCCGCTCCTGCGCGACGACCTCGAGGAGCTGATCGGTCGCGTCCGGTCCGGCGGCGGCGAGGCGATCCTGTTCACGTCGGGGCTCGGGTTGTCACCGGAGCGCGCGCGCTCGCTGGCCGCGGCCGGGCTGTGGGCCGTCGGCGTCAGCCTCGACCACCCCGACGCGGACGTCGTCGCCGCCCGCCGTGGCCGCGCCGACGCGTTCGCGGTCGCGGTCGCCGCGCTGCGCACCGCGCAGGCGGCCGGGCTCTACACGTGCGTCAATGCGGTCGCCGAGCGAGGCTTCGTCGATGCCGGTGTGCACGTCGCACTGCACGAGCTCGGCCGGCAGCTCGGCGTGCACGAGCTGCGACTGATCGAGCCGATGCCCTGTGGTCGCCTGTTCCACGCCACCACGGACGCGCTGCTCGAGCCCGTGCACATCGCGGAGCTGCGGCGCTTCCACATGCGTACCAACCGGGCGCGGCGCCTGCCCAAGGTGTGCGCCTTCAACCAGCTCGAGAGCCCGGAGCTGTTCGGATGCAGCGCGGGTACGCGGCACGTCTTCGTCGACTCGACCGGTACGGTACAGCCCTGCGACTTCGTGCCGCTGTCGTTCGGCTCGATCGTCGACGAGCCGCTCGATGCGATCTGGAGTCGGCTGCTCGGCGCGATGGGCGCGCCGCGCCAGCACTGCTTCGCGCAGCGCAATCACGCGCTCCTGCGCGAAACGGCCGGCGACGGTCCTCTGCCATTGCCGCCGGAGGCGAGCCTGGCGCTGGTGGCGGCGGCGCCGCCCGAGCCCGCACCGGATTTCGTCCGCTGGTCACTCGGCGGATGACCGCGCGGGACCGGCGCCGCGGCTCACCTCACTTCTTCTCCCACTTGGTGCGGCGACCGGCGTTCGGGCCGGTGGTGACCTCCGCCTCCAGGTTGCCGTCGGCGTCCTGCGTGACCGTCCCCTCGTTGCCGCGTGCGTTTCGCCACCGCCAGCCGTCGCGGGTCGGGTAGATGAACATCGTCTCGTCCTCGACCAGCTCGCCGTCGACGTAGACCCCACCGACGTAGATCGGCGGAACCGTCGTGGCCTGGCGGATCTCCAGCGTGACGTTCGGTCGGTTCTCGAGCTGATAGGTGCCGGACAGGTCCTGGGCGGCGAGGCCGGAGCAGCCGAGGACGAGGAACAGGACGGAAGCGAGGATCGCGAGGCGCATGTCGAGTCGTTTCCCGGATGGTCGTCGTGGTCGGACGGGGAGCGTCCGCGACGCCCGCCGCGGTTGCGGGAATCCGTGCCGGTCGGACCGGGACGCTCGCGCAGCGTCCGACGTGGGTTCCTCGGCCTTCAGCCCGACCGGCAGCCGCGGTCCGCAGCGCCGGCGACCCCCCGGGCTGCCCACCGACGCCAGCCGGTCCTGACCGGCCGGGCCCGAGAGTCGGTTGGCCTCTGCCCGATTCCGGGCGGCCAGCGTCAGCCGCCGAACATCCGCAGCAGCCTGGACAGCATGCCGCCGCGTCGCGGTGTCGTGCCGTCGCGCGTGCGCACCGGCAGCTCCGCGTCGAGCCAGCCGGACATCCCGCCGCGCAGGTTCACGACGTTGCGGAAGCCACGGTCGCTCAGGAACGCGCAGGCTGCCGCGCTGCGGCCGCCGCGCTCGCAGACCACGAGGTAGCGGGCGGCGGGATCGAGCTCGCCGAGCCGCTGCGGCAGCTCGTCGAGCGGCAGCAGGCGGGCGCCGTCGATGTGGTAGGCGGCGTGCTCGTCGGCGTGGCGCACGTCGAGCAGCACGAGGTCCTGGTCGGTGTCGCGCATTGCGTGCGCGTCGCGAGGCGAGAGCTCGGGGACGTTCATCGGGCGCCGGTGTGCGACGCCCGGCGCGCTGACGCAAGCGGGCGCAGCGAAGCCCCGCGCGTCAGTCGGGGCCACGCGCGGTCGCCGCGCGGACGGTGAGCTCCCGCAGCGCGGCGTCGAGCGCCGCGCCCAGTCCGGTCGCGAGCTCGGCGGGCGCATCGCTCGCGAGCTCGCGCTCGGCGGTCGCCTCGCAGCGCGCCGCCACCCGGTCGGGTCCCGCCTCGATCAACGGGGTGACGGTCGCGCGGAGCGCGACGCGCGCGCGCAGGTCCTGACCGCGCACCGCCTCGAACGCGGTGACGTGCACGTCGAGCCGCGCCGCCGGCGCGCCGGCGGCGGGGCGGCGTGCCGCCAGCGCGGCGCCGACCAGCACGTCGGGCGGAGCGATCCAGCGATTGCGCTCGTCGAACGCGACCTCGACCGGCGACAGGCGCCAGGTCATGCGCGCGTCCAGGTGCGGCGCGCAGGTCACGCGGCCGAGCTCGAATCCTGCCAGCTCGGGGAGCGGGCCGGCCGGGGCCGGCGGCTCGAAGAAGCGCGGCTCGACCGGCGGGTTCGACGACAGACAGCCTGCCAGCAGGGTGGCGGCGAGCGCGAGCGGGAGGCGGTGGTCCATTCTGCGGAAGTCCATCAGCGGCGGCGCGGGTCGGACGGGGGCTCACGCCCGCGGAGCAGCGCACCGGGGTCGCGCTCGAGCAGGTCGAGCAGTCGATCGGTCCGCGCGAGCAGCTCGCGGAGCGCGGGCACGACGTCGCGCAGGTCGCCGCCGAGTCCCTGCAGCTCTCCGCCGGCCAGCCGGACCGCGCGGGCGGTGTCGTCGAGCTGCATCGTCGCCAGCACGTCCCGCAGGTCGTCCGCGACACCGCGGCCGGCGTGCAGCAGCTCGTGGAGGGCCCCCTCCTCGTCGCTGAGGTCGTCGAGGAACGCGGTGAACTTCCGCACCGCGCTGCGCGCCTCGTCGAGCGCGCCGGTCGCCTGCTCGGTCAGCTGCTGCTGCTCGAAGCGGGCGAACGCGTCGTCGACGCGGTCGACGAGCGCGCGCGCGCGACGGGCGAGGCCGGGCACGTCGGCGTCCGTGATGCTGTGGTCGAGGGTGTCGACGAGCTTCGTGGCCCGGTCGAGCAGCATCGGCATCCGTTGCACGATGCTCGCGACGCCCTCTTCGACCGTCGCCGACGTCGAGCGCACCGAGTGCACGGTGAGCTGCGGGAACGGTAGCACGAAGCCGTAGTCGGGCGGCGGGTACAGTGCGACGTCGTAGTAATCGGTCTGGATCGACGCGAGTCCGGTGACGAACGAGCGCTCCAGCCGCGCGCGCAGGTCGTCCGGGATCCTCGGGTTCGCGGGATCGAAGTCCGTGGGGTCGCGGAGCTGCAGCTGGAACAGCGCCTCGACGTCGATCGCGCACTCGACCTCGATGAACCGATTGTCCTGCTGCCCGGTGGTACCCGCCGCGCGGATGCGCGTGACCTCGCCGATCGGCATGCCGCGGAAGCTCACGACCGAGCCGACCGACAATCCGGTCACCGGCTCGTCGAAGTACGTGTAGGTGGTCAGCCGCGGCCGGTCGAGATGGCGCACGCCGAGCCATACGGCGATCGCGATCAGCCCGGCGATCGCCGCGACCACGAACAGCCCGAGCTTCCAGTAGTTGGTGGTCGTCGCCATCCGGATCAGGCCAGTCCGCGATCAGGCCCCCGCGGGCAGTCGGTTGAAGAATCGGTGCACGCGCGGATCGCTCGAGTCGGTGCGAAGCTCGCGCGGATCTCCGCGCGCGATGATGCCCAGCGCATCGCGGTCGAGCATGATGCAATCGGTGCCGATCCTGAAGATGCTCTCCAACTCGTGGGTGACGAGCACGATCGTCACGCCGAGGCTCCGGTTCAGCGTGGTCAGCAGATCGTCGAGCTCGACCGACGTGATCGGATCGAGACCGGCCGACGGCTCGTCGAGGAACAGCAGGTCGGGCTCCAGTGCCAGCGCTCGCGCGATGCTCGCGCGCTTGCGCATGCCGCCGGAGATCTCCGCCGGGAGGTGGTTCTCGAAGCCGCCGAGCCCGACCAGCCGCAGGCGTGCGAACGCGACGTTGTCGATGTCCGGTGCCGGCAGACCGGTCCACTTCTGCAACGGCAGCGCGACGTTCTCGAGCAGCGTGCGGGAGCCGAACAGCGCCCCGGTCTGGAACGACACACCGAACGGTGGCGGCTCGTCGACCGGCGGCGGGAAGCGCGTGACGCCGGCGATCTCGATCGACCCGGCGATCGGTGTCTGCAGGCCGGTCAGGTGCCGCAGCAGCGTGGACTTCCCGCAGCCGCTGCCGCCGAGGATCACGAAGATGCCCCGCGAGTGCACGTCGAAGTCGAGGTCGCGCAGGATCGGCACACCGCCGTAGCCGATCGTCAGACCGCGCACGCGGATCTTCACGCCGTCCTGTGGGGCGGGCTGCACGGCTCGGCTCACCGAAGCAGGTTGAACAGCGTCGACATCACCGCGTCCAGCGCGATCAGGTGGAACAGGATGGTGACGACGGCTCCCGTCGTCGACCGGCCCACGCCGGCCGCGCCGCCGCGCGTCGTCAGTCCGCGATGGCAGGATATGAAGGTGATCGCGGCCGCGAACACGCCCGACTTGGTGAGCCCTTCGACGACGTCGAGCGGACGGATGGCGGCCTGCAGTCGGGTCGCGAACATCGTCGGCGTGAGGTCGAGGCTCGTCACCGCGACCAGCATTCCGCCGAGCGCGCCGATCACCATCGCGAGGAACGTGAGCAGCGGTACGACGGCGGTCAATGCGACGACGCGCGGCAACACGAGCTGGCGCAGCGGGTCGAGTCCGAGCGAGCGTAGCGCGTCGATCTCCTCGTTGACGCGCATCGTGCCGAGCTCCGCCGCGTAGGCGGCACCGGAGCGTCCGGCGACGATGATCGCAGTCATCAGCCCGGCGAGCTCGCGCGTCAGCGAGATGCCCATCAGATCGGCGAGGAAGATGCTGGCGCCGAACTGCCGGAGCTGGTCGGCCGACTGCAGTGCGATGATGAAGCCGACCAGGAAGTTGATCAGCAGGATGATCGGCACGGCATCGGCGCCGGCGCGCTCCATGAGCTGCGGCACGTCGCGCCATGCGACCGAGCCCGGCCGGCGCACCGCGCGCGCGATCGCGACGCACAGCTGACCGAGGGCGTCGACGATCTCGACGAACCCGGCGCGCAGCCCGAGGACCTCGCGGCCGACCTGCTCCAGGATCGGCATCTGCTGTGGCTCGCCCTTCAGACACTGGTGCTGGCTCGGGCAGCCGTAGAGCTGGAGCATCTGCAGCGCCTCGGGTCGTGCGCCGGCCAGCTCGACGGGGCGCGCCGGCGTCGACGTGCGCGCTCGCAGCGCGAGCAGGGCCGCGGCGCCGGCGCCGTCGAGCCGCTCGACGCTGGTCAGGTCGATCCGTCGCAGCGCACCCTCCGGCAAGTCGGTCGCGCGTTGGACGACCTTCGGCCACGCGGTCTGCGCGGTCGCCAGCGTCAGCTCGCCGCGGAGCAGGAACTCGACGCCGCCATCGGCGACGTCGCGGGTCTCGAGGTGGAGCGCGGTCACTGCGGCCCGCATTCTGCCGTCGGAGCACGCCAGCGTCGAAGGGCGGCGCGGCCGTGGCGTAGCATGCGCAGGCGATGGACGACAACGGAGCGGCGCCGGACCGGCTCGAATCGGGCCTCGCCGGCGGGCTCGACTTCCAGGCCGACCCGCGGCTCCTGTGCGAGCTGGTGCGCGCGCTCGACCTCGGCGTGTTCACGGTCGCTCCCGACGGTCGCTTCGTCGCGTGGAGCGAGGGCGCCGAGCACCTCACCGGGCTGCGTCGCGCCGAGGTCGAGGGCCGGCCATGCGGAGCGTTCGACCGGCCGGCCGCGGGGCGCGTGCGCGGGTTGGGCCTCGCCGCGGCGGTCGCCGCGGGTGCGAGCGACGGGACCGTCGCGATCGCGGGTCGCATCGAGGGCCGCGGCCGGCGGCTGATCGACCTGCGCGGCAACGTCCTGCCGCTGCTCGATGCGGCCGGCGCGGTGCGCGGTGCGCTCGGTTGGTTCCGCGAGGTCGCCGGGCTCGTGCTGCCGGCGCCGGCGACGCCCGGCGTCGAGGCCGGCGACGCGGCGCCCGCCGCGCTGCGCGAGCTGGTCGGCCAGGGCGAGGCGATGCGCGAGGTGTTCCGCCGGATCCGCCTCGCTGCGCGCAGCGACGTGACCACGCTGATCGCCGGCGAGTCCGGCACCGGCAAGGAGCTGGCGGCCCGCGCGGTGCACGCGCTCGGCGCGCGCGCGGCCGGGCCGTTCGTCGCGGTGAGCTGCTCGGCTCTGCCGGAGAGCCTGCTCGAGAGCGAGCTGTTCGGTCACGTCGAGGGTGCGTTCACCGGCGCCGTGCGCGCGCGCGCCGGCGTGCTCGAGGAGGCGCACGGCGGCACGCTGTTCCTCGACGAGATCGGCGACGTGTCGCCCTACGTGCAGGTCAAGCTGCTGCGTGCGCTGCAGGAGCGCACGATCCGGCGCGTCGGCGGTGACCGCGACGTGCCGGTCGACGTCCGGCTCGTCACCGCGACCCACCGCGACCTGCGCGCGCTGGTCTCGCGCGGCGCGATGCGCGAGGACTTCTTCTACCGGATCCGCGTCTACGAGATCGCCATGCCGCCCCTGCGCGAACGGCTCGAGGACCTGCCGCTCCTCGTCGAGCATCTCGTCACGGTCCTCGACGTAGCACAACGGCGCTCGGTGCGCGGCGTGTCGCGCGAGGCGTTGCGCTGCCTGCTGGCCCACCGCTGGGCGGGCAACGTGCGCGAGCTGCGCAATGCGATCGAGCACGCGTTCGTCAGCGTCGAGGGCGACGTCATCGAGGTCTACGACCTGCCGGAGGACGTGCAGGCGAGTGGCGGTGGGGCCGGCGCCGCGCACCCGGTGCCGCCGCGCGGCGACGGCCTCGACGCACGTGAGGTCGCCGAGCGCGAGCACCTGATCGACGCGCTGTGCGCCTGCGCCTGGAACCGCACCGAGACCGCGAAGCGCCTCGGCATCAGCCGCGTGACGCTGTGGAAGCGGATGCGCCGCTTCCGTATCGACGAGGGCGTGTTCCGGCGCGACGGGTGAGCGGGCCGCGATCGCTCGGTCTGCGCGCCGACCACGGCGTTCAGCGGTTCGTCGACGGCGTGCTGCGGCGCGAGGGATGGGCGGTCGACACGCCGCCCGGCTCGTAGTTGCGGCGGGCGACGGCCCAGCACCATTCGGTGACCTGGCTGACGAAGTCGTCCCACGCCGCGTCGTCGAGCTGGCCGGTCAGCGGCACGTCGTGCCAGCCGACGTCCTGGCCCTCGAACAGGTCGGCTCCGTAGTACCAGCCTGCCAGCGAGCCCTCGTTCGCGCGGAGATCGACGCTGGCGAGGAACTCGGCGGGCTTCGCCGACTCGCGGATGTAGACGGTCGCGCTGAGCTCCGAGCTGGCGGTGCCGAACGGTACGCCGAGCGCCTGGAAGACCGGCCACAGGAACACGCTCGCGCAATCGACGACGAAGTTGTCGGTCACGGAGGTCTCGCTCGCGGCGGTCGCGAGCTCGATCTCGAGCGTCAGCTCGCTCAATGCGGCGGTGTCCTCGACCGACACGACGTCGAACACGCGGCGGCAGCGCAGCGCCTCCATCAGGTCGCGCCGCATCATCGTCTCGGTCGCGGTCGGGACGCTGGCGCGGGACCGGGGACTGAACGGCAGGATCGCGATCGTGCGGGGGTCGACCGGGTGACCACCGGACTCTCGTGGCGGTTCGATCGGCTGCGGTGCGATGACCGCCGAGTTCGTCACGCAGCTGCCTGCCAGCGCGCAGAGCAGAGCGGCGGTGAGGAGATGCGCCAGGCGCGGGCGCGAGTGGGCACGAGGTCTCATCACGAATCTCCGGGGAGCATGGCGAGGCGGAGTCCGATCGCCGGGCCTTTGAAATTACGCTGGCGCACCTCGCGGACCGCCGTCCATTTGTCCCGCGTGTCGAGGAACGAGCCGCCGATCATCTCCACCTCGCCCCTCGCGCCCGGCTCGAGGAACTCCCAGACGTTGCCCTGCATGTGTCGGAAGCCGCGCGGCCCGAAGCGGCCCATCGAGACGCTGGCTGCACGGCCCAGGAACGGGATGCGCTCGGCACGCCCGTCGAAGTTGACGGTCGCATTGCCGGGGTCGGCACCGTTCGACGCGGCGAGCCACTCGTCCCGCGTCGGCAGCCGCATGCCACGGTGGCGCGCGATCGCGCGCGCCACGTCGTCGAACGACACGTTCGTGATCGGGCTGTCGTCGCGCTGCGGGCGCTGGCCGCACAGGACCTCCCATTCGCGCGTCGACAGCTCGGACTCCTGCAGGTAGACGGCCGGCCGGGCGGCGTCGGGGGGCACCAGCAGGAACACGATGCCGAGGTCGCGGTGGGAGACCCGCCACGGCAGGCCGGTCGCGAGGATCGCGTCGCGCCAGGCGGCATCGGTCACGTCGCCGGCGGTCGGCTCCCGGTTCAGCACGGTGGCCCAGGCCGGCGGGCGCGGCGTCGGATTCGGGCGCGGCGGGGTCGGGACCGTCAAGTCCAGCTCCCCGAGGGCCGCGCGCAGCCGGGGGATCTCGTCGCGCCCGCGCGCGAGCGCCTGCAGCGCGGCGGTCGCCCGCGGCGCGTCGCCACCGAGGCATTGCGCCCGCAGTGCGGCGACCAGGTCGGGCAGTCGCTCGGCCAGCTCGCGGTCGAGACCGGCCACGTCGAGCTCGGTCACCGGCGGCGAGCGCAGCGCGTCGAGGGCCGCCAGCGTGCGGTCGCGGAGCTCGCCGGGCGGCACCCGTCCCGGGTGCTGCGGCACGAGGCCGCCCGCCGCCATCGCCACGCAGACGACGGCGGGCTCCAGCGGGGCGAGCTCGTCGAGCCGCGCGGCCCGGGCAGCGAGGTCCGCGATGCGGGCGGCGGCGGGCGGCTCTTCACCGCGCGCGATGGTGCTCTGCAGCTCGCGCCGCTCGCGCTGCAGTGCGTCGAACGCCGCACCGGCGTGCTCGCCGGCGGGGCGCGTCGCGAGCTGCGCATCGAGTGCCGCGATTCGTCCACTCGCGTCCGCCGCGGCGGTCAACCAGGTCTGGAGTTCGCCGAGGCTCGCCGTCGCGGCCGCGAAGCGGGCGGCGTCGGCGGCCGACCACTCGGCGCCGGCGGGCAGCGCCCACCGTGGGTCGCCCAGGTACGCCGGCCGTCCGTCCGGGAACGGTGTGCGAAGGTCGGGTCCCCACGCGGCGCGCACCCGGTCGTCGTTCAGGTACGCCGGGCGACCGTCGGCGAAATGCTGGTGGAGGTAGCGTCCCCACGCGGTACGCACGCTGTCGTCGGTCAGCGCCTCGACCGCGGCGGCGAGCGTCCCGGCCGCACCGCGGAACTCGTCGAGCGCAGTGGCGCACTCCTGCAGGTGAGCGAGGATCGCACCGATCGTCGACTCCGCCGCGTCGAGCGTCGGCGCGGCGAGCCCGCCGCGGCGCGAGATGGTGTCGAGCGCCGCGTCGACGCGCTGCCACGCCGGCGCGAACTCGGGAGCCTGCGTGCGTCGGTCGGTGCGCGCGGCCGCGACGCGCGCACGCAGGTCGGCGGACCGTCGCAGCAGGTCGCCGTCGGGCCGGACCGGTGGCGTGACGTCGAGGGTGCCGAGGGCCGCACCGAGCAGCGGCTGCCCGTCGCGGGCGGCGCCGAGCGCGCGCAGCGCCGCAGCGGCGCGGTCGCCGGTCGCGTCGGGGTTCGCGGCCTGTGCGCGCAGCGGGGGCACGAGCCGCGCGAGCAGCGCGCCGAGCTCGGTCTCGAGCGGCGCGGCGTCCGCGGGCGTGGTCGACGGGCTCGCCAGACCGTCGAGCGCGCGCGCGACGGCGCTCGCGAGCGCGTCCGCGGCGCGGCGCTCGGCGTGCTCCTCCGGCAGGGCGGCGGCGGCGCCCGTCACGGTGCGCAGCGCCGGCTCCAGCGCAGCGAGCCGCGGCAGCGCACCGAGCCGTGCCGCCAGCGCGTCGAGCGAGGCCGGCGCGGCCGGCTCCGCGCCGCTCGCGATCGCGGTGCGGAAGCCGTCGAGCTCGGCGCGGAGCGCGTCGAAGGCCGCCGCCCCGCGCTCGGCGTCGGGTCGGGCACCGATCCCCGCCGCGAGCGCCTCGAGGCGCGGGCTCGCGGCGCGCGCCGCGTCGAGCCAGGCCTGCTGCGCGAGCAGCTCGGACCGCGCGGCCGTGAAGCGCTCGGCGTCCGCGGCGGACCACGGCTGGCCGACCGCGTGCGCGTCGAGCGCGCCGCTGACGAGGGTGCCCGTGCGCGCGGCGAACCGGCTCTGCCACGCGTCGCGCACCGGGCCGTCCGGGAGTCCCGCGGTCGCGCCGTCCAGCGCGGTCGCCACCGCGCGCAGCTCGGCGAGCGCGCGGGAGGCCGCGGCGAGTCCGGCCAGCTCGGCCGTGACCGCCGTCTCGGCACTGCCGAGCGCCGCTTCGGCCGGGGCGGTCCGGTCGACCCCGGCGAGCGCGCGGTCGACGCGCTGCCACGCGGCGGCGAAGGCGGGGTCCTGCGTCGCCGCGTCACTCCGCGCCGTCGCCACACGCGTGCGGAGCGCCTCGGCGCGGCGCAGCAGCGCATCGTCGGGGCGGACCGGCGGGGTCAGATCGAGGTCCGCGAGTGCCTGTCGCAGCGCGGTCTGCTCGTCGCGCGCGACCGCCAGCGCGCGCAGCGCGTCCGCCGCCCCGGCGCCGGGCGGTCCCGACTCCGCGGCGGTCGTGCGCAGCGCGGGCACCAGCCGCTCGAGCAACGCGGCGAGGCCCTGCTCGAACGTGCCGATGTCGGCGGGCGCGGCCGGCGGTTCGCGCAGCGCGTCGAGCGCCGTGCCGATGCGCTCGTGCAGCCGGCCGGCCGTCGCGCGCTGTGGATGCCCGGCGGGCAGCGCACTCGCGGCGGCCAGGATGCTGGCGGCCGCCGCCTCGAGCGGCGCGAGCTTCGGCAGGTCGCCGAGCCGCGCGGCGAGGTCGTCGACGGTCGCGGTGGACGGCGGCTCGGCGCCGTCCGCGATCGCGCTGCGGTGCGACTGCAGCTCGGCGCGCAGCGCGTCGAACGCCGCACCGCCGTGCTCCGCCGCGGGTCGCTCGCCGACGCCGTCCCACAGCCCGGCGAGGCGCGGTGCGACCGCGCTGGCGGCGGTGAGCCAGGCGGCGCGCGCCGCGAGCTCGACCTGCGCGTCGGTCAGCCGCTCGACGTCGGCGGCCGACCAGTCCTCATCGCCGGCGGGTGCCGTGAGCACCTCGCGCGAGCGCGTGTCGACCGTGTCCGCGAAGTGCCGCCGCCAGGCGTCGCGCACCGTCGGATCACCGATCTGCTCGACGCGCCCGGCGAGCTCGACGACGGTCGTGCGCAGCGCGGTGACCGCCGCGCCGGCGTCGGGCAGGTGGGCGAGCGCGCCGTCGACGCGGGCCGCGGCGGCGTCCAGCGCGGCGGCGTCCGGGACGCCGCCCGCGAACGGCGCGAGCGCCGCGTCGATCCGCTCCCACGCCGGTGCGAACAGCTCGTCGGCGGTGTGCGCATCGGCGCGCACGCGCGCGACGCGCTCGCGGAGCGCGGCGAGGCGCGCCGTGGGCGTCGGCGCCGACGGCTCGCCGGGCTGGTCCTCGCCCGGCGCCCACGGCGGCCAGCGCAGGAGTCCGGCATACGACGCGTAGCCGCCCGCGCCGGCGGCGACCAGCAGCAGCGCCGCCAGCAGCAGCGGGCGCTTCGACCGCCGGGTGGCGGCGCGCACGAACGCGTCGCGGAACGCGAGCACGGTGCCGTAGCGGTCCTTCGGGCGCGGCGACGCCGCCTTGCGCAGCACGTCCCACACCGCCGGGCGGATCGAGCGCAGCGCGCTGCGCTGCAGGTCGATGCCGGGGTGCGGCCGGCGTCCGGTCAGCGCCTCGCGGACCACGAGCGCGAGCGAGAACTGATCGGCGGCCGGGCTCGCGACCCCCTCGTGCTGCTCGGGCGCCATGTAGAGCGGCGTGCCGACGGCCACCTGCGGTAGCGTCATCCGCGTCTCCCCGAGGTCGATCGCGATGCCGAGATCGAGGATCTGCACGCTGCCGTCGGCGAGCAGGAACAGGTTGTCCGGCTTGATGTCGCGGTGGACCAGCGAGCGGGTGTGTGCGTAGTGCAGTGCCTCGCACACCTTGTCGACGATCGCCGCGACCTCGCCGAGCGGCAGCGCGCCGCCCTGCTCGATCCGCTTGCGCAGCGTCTGGCCGCGCAGCAGCTCCATCGTGAAGTAGAGCCGGCGCGCACCGTCCTGCTCGATCGCCGCGACGTGGTGCAGGCGCACGATCCCGGGGTGCGTCAGCTTCTTGCCGCGCCGCACCTCCGCGATCAGCCGCGCCTCCATCTGCTCCGAGCTGTGCCAGCGCGGATGGATGACCTTCATCGCCAGATCCTGGCCCTCGAGCGTGTCGTGGACCTTCCAGACGATGCCCATGCCGCCGACGCCGAGCACCTCGAGCAGGTCGTAGCGGGATTCGAACAGACCCTTGTCGTCGACCGGCAGCGTGATCGCCTCGGGCGGCAGGCCGAGCCGGCTGGTGACGAACTCCGAGATCGTCGAGTCCTTCTCGTCGAGCGGGTAGCGCGTCTTCTGCAGCCGGGTCAGCGCCTCCTCGAGCGTGACCTCGTCGGGTTCGACGGAGCGCCCGTCGGCCGGTGGGATCGTGCGGTCATCGCCGGAAGAGCGGGGCATGGCGCGTCGCGGGGGAGGTTACGTCCGCGGCCATGGGGGGTCCAGGGTGCCGCACCCCGCTGCGCAATCGCGTCGCGCCTCAGGACGCGGGGCCGCTGCTCCGCGGCGCCGGCCCGGCGTCCAGGAAGCGGGCGCGGGTCTCGGGCGTCGGGATCGAGCAGGTGTCGCGGCGGCCGAACAGCCGGTAGCGGTTGCGTGCGACGAGGTCGTAGACCGCGTCGCGCAGGAAGCGCGGCATGATGCGGAACACCGCGCCGAGGCGCCACGGCTGGCGCAGATGGCGCAGCAGGCGCAGCACCGCATCGGACTTCTGGCTCGCGCGGCCGCCGTCGATCAGCACGATGCTGTCGAGCCGGTCCGTCGGCAGGCCGTGCTCGGCGAGCAGGCGCGCGCCGGCCTCGGACTGCAGCGCCGCGAAGCGCAGCGGGTTGGCACCCGAGCGCTCGTGGCGCAGCACGAAGCGCACCCAGCCGTTGCACAGGTTGCAGACGCCGTCGAACAGCACGACGGGCGGGTCGTCCGGGCGTTCGGACATCGCGGTCACCATAGCGCGGACGGGCCGTAGGCCGCGGATCGGACCCGCGTCAACCGCGGCGTGAACGGATCGTTCAGCGTCGGCCCGCCCGGGTTGACACCAGCCGGCGGGCGGGCCGTGCCCGACGCGGCGCCGAACTTGCGCGCTGGGCCGCGCGGAGCCCGCCCTGTCGCGGCGACGCGCGCGACCTGTGGTCCTCCGGCACGCGGGTTGTGCTGCCCGCCCCGCCATGCGCGACGACGACGATCTCCCGGCCGGCCTGCCGCTGCTCAACGAGCCGGCGCCGGACTTCGAGGCCCGCACCACGCAGGGTTCGCGCCGACTCGAGGACTACGCGGGCCGTTGGCTGGTGCTGTTCTCGCATCCCGCCGACTTCACGCCGGTCTGCACGTCGGAGTTCGTCGCGTTCGCCCGGCACTGGCAGCAGTTCCAGGAACTCGAGTGCGACCTGCTCGGGCTGTCCGTCGACAGCGCCTACAGCCACATCGCGTGGCTGCGGGCGATCCGCGAGCGCTTCGGGGTCGAGATCCCGTTCCCGATCGTCGAGGACGTCGCGATGCGCGTCGCGCGCCGCTACGGCATGGTGCACCCCGGCGCGAGCGATACCTCGACGGTCCGGGCCACGTTCGTGATCGACCCCGACGGCATGCTGCGCGCGATGCTCTACTATCCGCTGTCGACGGGCCGCTCGATCCCGGAGATCCTGCGCCTCGTCCGCGCGCTGCGCACCGCCGCCGAGCACCGCATGGCGACGCCGGAGAGCTGGCAGCCCGGCGATCCGGTGGTCGAGCCGCCGCCGGAGACCTTCGCGGCGTCGGACGCCTCCCCACCGATCGGCGGCGAGTGCGTCGATTGGTATTTCCGCACCCGCAGTCTCTGAGCAGGCGACGCCGCGCAGGCGCCGCGCCGCCCGCCCTCCCGACGAACCCGCCGCGGCACGCCATCGTGCGTGCACCGAGCCCTGACCTTCACCAGCAACCGACCGGCATGGAAGTCCAACAGTTCTATCTCGGCTGCCTCGCGCACGCCTCGTACCTGATCGCCGATCCGAAGTGCGGCGTGGCCGCCGTCATCGACCCGCAGCGCGACATCGAGCAGTACGTGCGCCGCGCCGAGGAGCTCGGCGTCGAGATCCGCCACGTGCTGCTGACGCACTTCCACGCCGACTTCGTCGCCGGCCACCTGGAGCTGCGCGACCGCTACGGCGCGACGATCTACGTCGGGCGCGCTGGGCGGGCCGAGTACGACTGCCAGCCGCTCGCCGACGGCGACGTCATCGAGTTCGGCGTCGTGCGCATCGTCGCGATGGAGACCCCTGGCCACACGCCGGAGGGCATCTGCTACGTGCTGCACGACCTGCACACGGCGCCGGAGACGCCGAAGGCCGTGTTCACCGGCGACACGCTGTTCGTCGGCGACGTCGGCCGCCCGGACCTGATGGCGTCGGTCGGGGTGACCGCCGAGGAGCTCGCGGGACAGCTCTACCACTCGCTGCACGACAAGCTGCTGCAGCTGCCCGACTCGACCGTCGTGTATCCGGCGCACGGCGCCGGCTCGATGTGCGGCAAGAACCTCGGCGAGGAGACCTTCTCGACGATCGGCCAGCAGCGCGCGTTCAACTACGCATTGCAGCCGATGACGAAGGACGAGTTCATCGCCGTCGTCACCGCCGACCAGCCGACCGCCCCGCGTTACTTCGGGTTCGATGCGCAGCTCAACAAGCGCGAGCGCCCGACGATCGACCAGGCGCTCGCCAGCGGACTGCGCGAGCTCGGCCTCGCTGAGTTCGCGGCCGCGGTCGCCAACGGCGCGCAGGTCGTCGACTGCCGCGAGGAGGACGCGTTCGCGGCCGGCACGTTCCGCGGCGCGTGGAACCTGCCGTTGTCGGGCAGCTTCGCGACCTGGTCGGGTTCGCTGCTCGAGCTGCGCACCCCGATCGTGCTGCTCGCCGACGTCGGCAAGCACACCGAGGCCGTCACGCGCCTCGCGCGGGTCGGCATCGACACCTGCGTCGGCTACCTGGACGGCGGTGCGGATGCGCTGCGGGACCACCCCGAGTACCTGCAGACGACCGGTCGGATCGACGCCCGCGAGCTGCGCGCGCGCTTCGAGGCCGGCGAGGAGCTGGCGATCGTCGACGTGCGCACGCCTCGCGAGGTCGAGGCCGAGCCGCTGCCCAGCGCCGTGCACGTGCCGCTGATCCAGCTCGCCGACCGCATCGGCGAGGTGCCCGAGCGCGGCCCGCTCTACGTGATCTGTCGCAGCGGCAAGCGCTCGGCGACCGCGGTCAGCATGCTCGCGCAGCGCGGCCGCACCGACGTCGTCAACGTCGCTGGCGGCAGCCTCGCGTGGTACGCCGCCAAGGCGTCCGCGGCGCGCTGAGCGCACCGCACCCGACCTGACGGAGACGCTCGTTGTTGCTCGCACTCCTCGGCGCCCTCGCGATCGGTCTGAGTCTCGGCCTGACCGGCTCGGGCGGCTCGATCCTCACCGTCCCGGTGCTCGTCCATGTCGTCGGCCAGCCCGAGAAGGTCGCGATCGCCGGCTCGCTGATGATCGTCGGCAGCATCAGCCTGCTCGGCGGCGTGCAGTACGTGCTCGGTCGGCTGGTCCATTGGCCGAGCGTCGTCCTGTTCGGACTCCCGGGCATGCTCGGCACGTCGCTCGGCGCCGTCCTGTCGAAGCAGGTGTCGGGGCACGTGCAGCTGCTCGTGTTCGAGAGCGTGATGCTGCTCGCGGCGGTGTTCATGATCCGCCCGCCGCGCGGCGGCGGGTCGCAGCAGGCCGGGCAGCCGGCAGCGCAGCCCAACTGGAAGATCGCGGCGAACGGGCTCGCGGTCGGCGGGCTCACCGGCTTCGTCGGCGTCGGCGGTGGCTTCCTGATCGTGCCGGCGCTCGTGCTGTTCGGCGGGCTGTCGATGCAGCTGTCGGTCGGCACGAGCCTGCTGATCATCTCGCTGAACGCGTTCAGCGGCTTCGCGAGCCACCTGCGCGTGCTCCACCAGCGCGGGCTGTCGCTCGACTGGTCGATCATCGGGCTGTTCGTGCTGGTCGGCGTCGCCGGCAGCATCGCCGGCGGCTACGCGTCACGCCGGATCCCGCAGGCGGCGCTGCGGCGCGTGTTCGCAGGTCTGTTGTTCGTGGTCGCGATCGCGATGATCGCGGTCTCGCTGACGAGCCGCGGCGGCGCGGCGTGATCGCCATGCATACCGATTGTCCGAGCTGCGGAACGCGGCAGTCCGCATTCCGGATCTTCACGTGGTACAGCGGGGTCCACGCGCGGTGCCGGAGCTGCCGCGCGCTGTTCCGCGTCGTCGACTCGATCGGCGGCCTGCTCGCGGTCACCGTCGCGTTCGGGGTCGGCTATCTCGCCGGGTTCGTCGCGATCTACGACCTGTGGCTCGCACCACCGCGCGACGACGGGTTCGCGGTCCTGCAATCCGCGGCGTGGCTACTCGCGCTCGGGCCGGTCGTGCCCGGGCTCGTCCTCGGGTTCGCGGCGCTCGGGCTCGTCGCGAGGCGCACGCGCGAGGTGCCGGTCGACGCCGCGTCGCCCGCGCCGCCGTCGGCGCTGACGTACGCGGTCGGCTACGTGTTCGCGACGCTCGGCACCGCGGTCCTGGTCGGCGTGCTGCTGCTCGGCTTCCTGATGCTGCGGCTCGCCGACCCGTTGCCCCCGGTCGACTCCGCGGCCGGCCGCCGCGCCCCCGTCGCCGTCGCGGTCGAGGACGCCGAGCGCTTCGTGTTCGTCGCGACCGACGGCGTGCCGCGGAGCCTCGCCGGGCTGCGCGGCGGGCCGGTGGTCCTGCACCTGTTCGCGCCGGACGGCCGCGCCCACGACGCCTGCCTCGATAGCCTGGGCCGGTTGCGCCGCGACGTGCTCGGTGCGGGCGTGCAGGTCGTCGTGTGTGCGCTCGTCGACGAGCCTGGCTGGCGCTCGTTCGTCGCAGACACGCGCGTCAAGGTGCCGTTCGTGCGGCCCCAGGGTGGCGCCGAGGTGCGGGCGCCGTGGCACACCGAGCCGGTGCCCGCGACCTACGTGTTCGACGCGGCGGGCGCGGTCGTGTTCGCGACCACGGGCTCACAGCGGTTCGACACCGAGGCGTTCGAGCGCTACCTGAAGGAGCTCGCGACGGCGGCCTCAACGGGCCGCTGACCAACGCAGGCTCCCGGCGACCCGCAACGCTGTGGGCACGAACAGTCCCCAAGCGATGCCGAGCACGCCGAACGTCCACAGCGTCGAGCCGGCGAGCGCGTCGATCTGCAGCGCGCCGAGGCGGGTGCCGCCGAGGTAGCTGAGCGGGCTGCCGACCGCCGCGACGAGCGCGGCGAGCTGCGGGCGCGTCCGCAGCCAGCGCAGCGACGCATCGAACACCGTCGCGAACAGGAACCACAGCGCGACGATCCACAGCGGGAGCACGCCGAGGTGCGGCAGGTCGGCGCGGTGCACCAGCAGGCCGGCCGCGGTGTACGAGCTCTCCATCGCGCAGCCGGCGATGCCGAGGGTCGCGACCATCAGCGCTTCTCGCCGTCGCTCGCCCGGCGCCACGCACCACGCGAAATGCGCGCCGAGCAGCCCGAGCACGGCGAGTGGGCCGATCCAGCCGTCGCCGGCGGCCGCGCCGCCGACGCACGCGAACCAGCCGAGCTTGAGCAGCACGACGTTGGCGAGAGCGCGGCTCACCGGACCCGTGCCTCCGCGCTGGTCACCGCGTCCCGCGCTGGCCGCGGCCGGGCATCGGGCTTGCGGAACACGAGGTGGCCGACGTCGATGAACCGCTCCGCGAAGCCGCCCTCGCAGTAGCAGAGGTAGTACTCCCACATGCGCAGGAACTCCTCCGGGTAGCCGAGCGCGCGGATCGCGTCGAGGTTGGCGTAGAACCGCTCGCGCCAGGCGCGCAGCGTGCGGGCATAGTCGGGGCCGAACTGCTCGAGGTCGCTGATGCGCAGATCGGTGTGGCGCGTCGCGGCGTCGATGATCGCCGTGGTCGACGGGATGAAGCTGCCCGGGAAGATGTAGCGCTTGATGAAGTCGACCTGCCGGACGGTGTGCGCGTAGTGCTGGTCCGAGATCAGGATCGCCTGCAGCGCCGCGACGCCGTGGTCCTCGAGGCGGTCCGCGCAGGTCTTCAGGAAGGTCGGCAGGAACGGTGCGCCGACCGCCTCGATCATCTCGCACGACACCAGCTTGTCGTAGCGACCGGTCAGCTCGCGATAGTCGCACAGCCGCAGGTCGACGCGGTCTTCGAGGCCCGCCTCGCGGATGCGCCGCGCCGCGACCGCGTGCTGCTCCTTCGAGATCGTCGTCGTCGTCACGTGGCAGCCGTAGCGCCCGGCCGCGTGGAGCGCGAGCGAGCCCCAGCCGGTGCCGATCTCCAGCAGGCGGTCGCCCGGCTGCAGGTCGAGCCGGCGGCACAGCCGGTCGAGCTTCGCGACCTGCGCCTCGGCGAGCGACTGCCCGGCGTGCTCGAAGTAGGCGCTCGAGTAGGTGAGGCTCGGGTCGAGCAGCAGCTCGAAGAAGTCGTTGCCGAGGTCGTAGTGCGCCGCGATGTTGCGGCGGCTGCCGGTGCGGGTGTTCGCGTTCCGCGCATGGAACAGGCGCAGCAGCGGGCGCGACAGCCGTGCGAGGCCGGTGTCGAGGCCCTCGAGCACCGCGCGGTCGGCGACCAGCATGCGGATCAGGGCGGTCAGGTCGTCGCAGGTCCAGCCGCCGTCGATCCACGCCTCGGCGGCGCCGAGCGAGCCGCGCGCGACGAGCTGGCCGTAGAAGCCGGGCTCGAGCACGCGCACGACGACGTGCAGGTCGAGGCGCTCGCCGCGGCCGAACGTCGCGCGCGTGCCGTCGAAGGCGTCCTCGATCGTCACGCGGCCGACGCGCAGGCCCCGCAGCCGGCAGTGGACGAGGCGGCGGGCGACGCGCGCGCGAAGTCCGGGGCGGACGGCCCGGGCGGCGTGCGGTGCCGGTGGTGCGAGGAGGTCGTGGGTCGTCGTCATCGGAGGCGCGGAGATCACCGCGCGCTGTGTTCGTCGGCGAGCCGCCGCGGATGCGGGTGGACGCCGACCCGTTTCCACCAGAGCCGTGCCGCCTGCCAGTAGATGCCGGCGATCACCTTCCCGGTCATGAACGGCCAGCGCAGCAGACAGGCGGCCAGGCGGGGGCCGGTCAGCGGGCGGCGCTCCAGCGACAGCGTCGCGTCGAACATCCGCGCGCCCTCGCGGTGGTTCTCCATGTGCACGACGAGGCGCTCGCCGGGCGTCGAGAAGCCCCAGTGGTAGCGGTGGTCCATGCCGAAGAACGGCGACACGTGGAACGCCTTCGCGAAGCGGGCGCGCACGACCGGGCTGCCCGCGCCCGCCGCGGCGGCGCGCCCGTCGAGCACGTAGCTGAAGCGCTCGCCCCAGGGCGTGTTGGTGATCTCCGCGACCACCGCGTCGACGCCGCTGCCCTCGGCGTCGAAGCAGTAGTAGAAGGTCACCGGGTTGAACCCGTAGCCCCAGTAGCGGAGGTGGGTCAGCATGCGCACCGGACCGGTCGGGCGCCGGCCGAGCGCCTGCTCGGCACGATCGCGCACGGCGGTGTCGAGCGGGATCGCGGGGTCGCCGAGGTAGTCGCGGCGGCGGAAGCTGGCGAGGTTGCGCCGCTCCACCGACCACAGCCAGCGCCGTCGGAACACCTCGCCGAGCTCGGCGAGGTCGAGGTAGAGCATGAACAGCGAGTAGCCGAAGTGGTGCGGCTTCGGCGCGTGACGCCGGTGGCGGACCCGCCCGACGTAGACCGCGCTGTGCAGGGGCTCGCCTCGCGCCGCCATCAGCCGGGGCTCGCCGGCGCGTCGACCTCGACGCCGAGCTGTCGCGCGACGCGTTGCGCGGACCAGGCGCCGTCCTCGTGGAAGCCGAAGCGCCACCAGGCGCCGCAGTAGTAGGTGTCGCGCACCCCGCTGATCTCCGCGTGCCGCCCCTGGGCGGCGACGCCGGCCGGTGTGTAGGTCGGGTGCTCGTAGGTCAACGTGCGCAGCACCTTGGCCGGGTCGATGAGCTCGCTGCGGTTCAGGGTCACCAGGAACGGCACCGCCGCGTCGAGCGACTGCAGCCGGTTCATCCAGTAGGTGACCGTCACGGTCGGCCGCTCGCGCTCGGGCATCGTGTAGTTCCACGATGCCCACGCGCGCTTCCGGCGCGGCATCAGCCGGGCGTCGGTGTGCAGCACCGCCTCGTTGCGCTGGTACGGGATCGCGCCGAGCACGGCGCGCTCGGCGTCGGAGGGATCGGCGAGCATGCCGAGCGCCTCGTCGCTGTGGCACGCGAGCGCGACGGCGTCGAAGTGCTCGAAGTCGCCGCCGCGGACCTTGACCTCGGCGCCACCGCCCGGCGGGCGCCGGATCGCCTCGACCGGGCTCGCGGTGCGGATGCGGTCCGCGAACGGCTGGACGATCGCCCGCACGTAGGTGCGCGAGCCACCGGCGACGACCTGCCAGCGCGGCCCGTGCTCGCGGGAGAACATCCCGTGGTTGGCGAAGAAGCGCACGAAGTAGCGCGCCGGGAACGCGAGCATCTGCGCCGGCGAGGCCGACCAGATCGCGGCGCCCATCGGGACCAGGTAGTCCTCGACGAAGCGGTCGCCGTAGCGCTGCGCGGCGAGCCAGTCGCCGAGCGGGCGGTCGCCCTCGCCGGAGTCGTCGAGCAACCGCGGCGCCTCGCGGTTGAAGCGCAGGACGTCGCGGATCATGCCGAGGAACGACGGGCGCAGCAGGTTGCGGCGCTGGGCGAACAACGCGTCGAACGACGGCCCCGCATACTCGAGCCCGCGCGACTCGCAGTGCACGCTGAAGCTCATGTCCGAGGGCTGCAGCGGGACGCGCAGCTCGGCGAGCAGCCCGAGGAAGATCGGGTAGGTGCGGTCGTTGCAGACGATGAAGCCGGTGTCGACGGCGTAGCGGTGCGCGCCGAGCTCGACGTCGACGGTCCGCACGTGGCCACCGACGTCAGGGTCCTTCTCGAACACCGTGATCTCGCGGTCGCCGCTCCGGTGCAGCAGGTGCGCGAGGTAGAGCCCGCTGATCCCGCTGCCGACGATCGCGATGCGCCGCGGCCGCGCGCCGGCTTCGGCGCGGTCGCTCACGCCGCCTCCCGGCGCCGGACGCGCTCACCGTTGCGCACGTGGTCGGGAACCGGTCGCAGGTCCCAGACGAGGCCCAGCCACGACATCGCGCGCAGCACCTGGTAGGTGGCGTCCAGCTCCCACCAGAAGAACCCCTGCCTGACCGACACCGGGTAGAAGTGGTGGTTGTTGTGCCAGCCCTCGCCGAGTGTCAGCAGCGCCAGCAGGAAGCTGTTCCGGCTGTGGTCGCCGGTCTGGTAGCGACGCCGGCCGAACAGGTGGCCGAGGCTGTTGATCGTGAAGGTGCCGTGGAACAGCACCACGGTCGACACGAGGAAGCCCCACACCAGCATCTGCCAGCCGTCGGTGCCGAGCGACGGCGCGTGGACCGCGAGCAGCTCGCCGAGCCCGAACATGGCGAGCGCGAGCACCAGCGGCGCAGCCATGTCGCAGCGGTCGAGCCACAGGATCTCGCGGTGCCTGGCGAAGTCGGGGATCTGCGCGAGGTCGGTCGGGTAGTTGCGCCGCGTCGTGAACCACAGCACGTGGCTCCACCAGAAGCCGCGCTGATGCGGTGAGTGTGCGTCCCGCGGCTGGTCCGAGTACTTGTGGTGCTTGCGGTGGTGTGCCGCCCACCACAGCGGGCCGCGTTGTGCGGAGCTGTTGGCGAGGAACGCGAACAGGAACGCGACCGGGCGCGACGTGCGGAACGTCCGATGCGCGAAGTAGCGGTGGTAGAACCCCGTGATCGCGAACATCCGCGCCACGTAGAGCGCCACCGCGACCAGCACCGCGACCGGGCTCCAGCCGACGACGAGCACGAGCAGACACGCGAGGTGCAGCACGACCAGCGGCGCGACACGCTGCCACTCGAGGCGGTCGATGCGGGGGTCGCTCGGGTCGACCTGGAACGAGTGCGAGTCGATCCAGCGCAGCAGGGTCCGGCCGATCCCGCGTCGCGGGGTGGTCGTGGCGGGCGGCGGAGCAGAGGCGCTTGTCATGCGGGTGGTGACGACGGACGTCGCGGGTGCGATGAGCGGGGCCGATGGCTGCACACGGCCGCGGGTTTCGCCCGGACGCCGAGCCCGGTTGCAGGGCGGAAGGCAAACGTAAGGGCTGATCGAATCCGGCGCCCGTGCAGTTTCGAATCAAGCCCGAGCGTCCGCCTGCCCTCGCTGTCATGACTCTGGCCCTCGCCGCCCCGACCGCTTTCGACCCGGCCCCGCTCCTCGTGGTGTGGGGCGCCAGTGCGCTGCTGCAGGCAGCGTTGTGGGTGGTCGCGGTGCGCACGCGGAGCGCGAACCACGTCGATCTCGGCTGGGCACTGAGCCTGCTCGGCGCCGCGGTCGGCTTTGCCGTCGCGCTCGACGGCGCGCCCGCGCAACGGCTGCTGGTCGCGGCGACCGGCGGCGTGTGGGCCGCGAGGTTGTCCTGGCACCTGCTGGTCGACCGCAGCCTCGGCGCGCCCGAGGACGGGCGCTACGCGGCGCTCCGCGCGCGCTTCGGTCCGCGCGCCGACCGCTCGTTCTTCTGGTTCTTCCAGGCGCAGGCGCTGCTCGCCGCGCTGCTCGCCGTGCCGTTCCTCCTGGTGGCACGCCACGACGCGCCCGCGCCCGCACCCGTGCAGTGGGTCGGCGTCGTGCTGTTCGCGGTGGCGAAGCTCGGCGAGATCGTCGCGGACCGCCAGCTCGCAGCGTGGCGCCGCGAGCCCGCGAACCGCGGCCACACCTGCCGCCGTGGACTGTGGCGCTACTCGCGCCACCCGAACTACTTCTGCGAGTGGCTGATCTGGGTCGCGTTCGCCTTGGTCGCGACTCCGGCGCCGTTCGGCGCCTGGGCCTGGCTCGCACCGGCGATGATGTATCTGTTCGTGACGCGGCTGACCGGCATCCCGCACAGCGAGGCGCAGGCGCTCCGCTCGCGCGGCGACGACTACCGCGACTACCAGCGCACGACCTCGCGGTTCTTTCCCTGGTTCCCGAAGCGGTCCGCTGGTGCTCCGCAGCCGACGGATCCCGCCTCCCGCTCCGCATCCTCCCCGGCAGCAACGCGATGAACTACCGTCCCCTCCTCGACCGCGGGCTGCTGCCCGACTGGCTGATCCGCACCGGGATCCGGCGCCTGCTGCGCAAGCGTCTGCGCGAGCTCGGCACCGGCGGCGTCGAAGGCCAGCAGGCCGCCGTGATGAGCTGGGTCGCCGAGCTGCGGCGCAGCCCGCTGGCGATCGAGACGCGCGCCGCCAACGAGCAGCACTACGAGGTGCCGAGCGGCTTCTACGAGGCGGTGCTCGGGCCGCGTCTGAAGTACTCCTGCGGACTGTGGAACGATGGCGTGCGTGACCTCGCCGGCGCGGAGGAGGCGATGCTCGCGCTGTACGCGCGACGCGCGGGATTGCAGGACGGCATGCGCGTGCTCGATCTCGGCTGCGGCTGGGGGTCGCTGACGCTGTGGATCGCGGAGCACTACCCGAACTGTCGCATCCTGTCGGTCTCCAACTCGGCGACGCAGCGTGCGTTCATCGAGGGGCGCGCGAGGCAGCGCGGTTTCGCCGACCGCGTCGAGGTCCGCACCTGCGACGTCAACGAGTTCGACACCGAGCGACGCTTCGACCGCGTGTTCTCGGTGGAGATGTTCGAGCACGTGCGCAACTACCAGGCGTTGCTCGAGCGCGTCGCGTCGTTCCTCGCCGACGACGGGCTCCTGTTCGTGCACATCTTCACGCACGCGCGACACGCCTACCCGTACGTCGTCGACGACAGCGGTGCGCGCGACGACTGGATGGCGCGCTACTTCTTCACCGGTGGTCAGATGCCGTCCGACCACCTGCTGCTCTACTTCCAGGACCACGTCGCCATCGAGGACCATTGGCGCGTGTCCGGCGTGCACTACGCCAAGACGTCCGAGGCGTGGCTTCGCAACATGGATGCGAACCGTGCCGCGCTGTGGCCGCTGTTCGAGTCGACCTACGGTGCCGAGGCCCGGCGCATGTGGACCTACTGGCGCGTGTTCTTCATGGCCTGCGCCGAGCTGTGGAATCACGCGGACGGCCGTGAGTGGTTCGTGTCGCACTACCTGTTCCGCAAGCGCGTTCCGAACTCCGATCCCCGATGGACCGCATCCCCGACGATGTCCTCGACCGTCCGATCGACGGTCTGAACCTGCGCGGCAGCACGCTGCGCACAGAGCTGAGCGGCGGCCCCGCCGTCATCGCGTTCCTCCGCCACCTCGGCTGAATCTTCTGCCGCGAGATGGCTGCCGACCTGCAGGCCGCGGCCGGGCGCGAGCCGGGCTACCCGCGGGTCGTGCTGATCTCGCTGGCCTCGGTCGAGGCCAACCGTGAGTTCTTCGCCGAGCGCTGGCCGGCCGCGACCGTGATCGCGGACCCGACCAAGGCGCTGTTCGCGGCGTTCGGCCGCCGCCGTGGCAGCCTGCTCCAGCTGTTCGGCCCGCGGACGTTCGCCGCCGCGTTCCGCGCCTGGCGCAAGGGTCACCGCGTCGGTCGCGCGCGGGGCGACACGCTGGTGATGCCCGGCGTGTTCGTCGTCGACGGTGCGCGCGTGCTCTACGAGCACCCGTTCCGCGACGCCGGCGACCACCCCGACTTCGCGCGGCTCCCCGAGCTCGCCGGTCTGCAGCCCGCCGGGCGCGGCTAGGAGGCTGGGTCACGGGAGGCGAGGCCGCCCGGCACGCGTCTTCGAGCCCCGGTCAGCGGCCGAGAGCCTCGCCGAATTCACCAATTCGCCTGCGTTCTCGGCTCTCGACCGGGGCCCGAATCCGCGCACCGCGTCGGTTCGCCTCCCGTGACCCAGCCTCCTAGCCCGGATGGCCGTCCGGTGGGCGCGCCCGTTCGGTTCGACGGTATCGGCCGATCGGGCGCGGTGGCCAGGTCTCGTGCGGATCACGGGCGAGCTCGCCAGGTCTCGTTTGTCCCGTATTGTCTGTTGTTCTGTTGAACAGGACGGCTAGTCTGGCCGGACGATGGGACCGCCCGGACTCGATCGACTCGCGCGGATGCTGGCGGAGCGCAGCGCCGAGCTGGCACCCTGGCAGCTGCGAGTCCGCGCGCAGGGCAACGGCGCCGTGCTCGAGGTCCGAGCGCCCGCGCGCGAGCGATTCCGCGTGCCGCTCGAGATGCGGGCCGGCCGCCTCGGCCACGCTGCGGCGGCGGCTTGGATCGGGACGGCACGCGGTGACGAGCGCGGGCGGATGCTGGCGGTGCCCGCGCTCGGCGCGCGGGTGGCGGAGCAGCTCCGCACCGCGCACTGCTCGTTCGTCGACGAGACCGGCAACGTGTTCCTGTGGCTCGACGGTGGTCGGCTGGTCCTCGACGTACGCGTCGTGCGCAATCGAGTCCGGGACCCCGGGACCGAGGGCGACGCGCCGGGCCGCGTGCGCGACCGGACGCTGCCGGCCGGCTCCCGGGTGCTGTTCGCGCTGCTCGCGCGTCCCGAGAACGCCGCGCGCAGCGTCCGCGAGATCGCGGCTGCCGCCGGCGTGGGGGTCCAGACCGTCGCGAGCACACTGGCGAGATTGCGCGAGTCCGGGCATCTGGTCCGCGCCGGCCGCAGTGGCCACGTCTTCGCTCCCGGCCGCGAGCACGAGTTGATCGACCGCTTCGTGCTGGCCTGGCAGTCGACGCTGCGGAGGAGCCTGGTGCAGGTCGTGCTGTCGACGCCGCACGTGGCGGAGGACGTCGAGTCCGCAATCGAGGCGCTGCTCGATCACGAGCGCGTGCCGTTCGGCTTCGGCGGCAGCGCGGGCGCGCAGCGCGTACGACGGCACTACCGCAGCGCGACCACCGTCGTGCACGTCGGTGCGCGCTGGCAGGCGGCGTGGAATCGCACGCTACGGGCCGCAACGACGAGTCGCGGGGGCTCGGTGGTGATCCTGCACACGATGGGAGCCTGCGACCTCGTGCCCGACCGGCGCTACGCCCACCCGGTGCTGCTCTACGCCGAGCTCCAGACCTCGTCCGACCCGCGGGAGCGCGAGTTTGCGGCCCTGCTCCTGCCCGACCTGACGAAGGAACTCCACAGCGGTGCCCGCGCGTCTCGATGACCCCCAGCTGCGCAGTGCGCTCGTCGAATTGGCGCTCGCGCTCGCGCCCGATCCGGTCGTGGTGCTCGGTGCCACCGCGCTGGCGCACCATCGGCCGGCACGCGTGCGGGCGACCTACGACGTCGACCTCGCGATCGGCACCGAGGCCTACGCGGGGCGCATTCCGGCCGGCTGGTCCCGCGACGCCGCTGCGCACCGCTGGACCAGGAGCGGCGGCGACTCACCGCCTCTCGATCTGGTGCCTGCAGCGGCGGCCGACCTCGCACGAGGCCACGTCGAGTGGCCGGGCGGCACCCGCATGAGCCTGGTCGGTGTCGACCTCGCGGTGCGCGACGCGGCGCGGCTGTCCGTGGAGACCCCGCCGAACCTACAGGTCGCGAGCCTCCTGGCGCTGTTCGTCTGCAAGGTGATCGCCTACGGCGAGCGCCCTGGCGATCGGCACAAGGATCTCGGTGACCTCGCCCGGATCCTCGAGAGCTTACGTCGAGCCCGACGACGAGCGCTTCTGGGACGACCCCGCCTGGTCGGGCGACTCGGGCGCGAGCATCGAATTCGACGACCGCGCGTCGTTCCTGCTCGGTGTCGACCTCCGGGCGCGCGGCGAAACGCGGCACCTGCAGGCCGTGGCAGGCTTCCTCGCAGGAGTCGAGCGCCCAGGCAATCCGCTACGTTCGTGGTTCCTGCGCGAGGCCGAGCTCGCCGGGCATTGGAGCGAGTCCTTGCTGGACTCGCGCCTGCGCGCCCTGCGTCGCGGGTGCTCGGGATCGCCTACTGCGGGAACGTGACCGGGAGCGTCAGCTCCTCGTCGCCGCGCCGGATCGTGACCGTCGTGCTCGCCGGCCCGCGCGCGACCGCCTGGCCGAACTCGGGCATGCTGGCGACGGCGACGTCGCCGACCTTCAGGATGCGGTCGCCGGCCTTCAGGCCGGCGCGGGCGGCGGGGCTGTCGTCGACGACGCTGATGACGACGAGGCCGGCCGACGGATCGATCTGCACGCCCATCCGGCGCTGGCTGCCGCTGCGACGACCGCCGAAGCTGCGATCGACGCGCATGTTCTCGCGGGTCAACAGCTCGGGCAGGTTCGCGATGCCGAGCGCGCCGGTCGCGATCACGACCGACGAGTGCTTCTGGTACTCCTCCACCGCAGCGTCGTAGGTGTCGAACTGCGTGTGGTGCGTGTGCATGTAGTTGGCGCGCCCGGACTGGTCCCAGAAGAAGCCGGGGACGCCCGCCGCCGTGAACGACTCGTGGTCGCTGCCGATCGGCCGGAACGCCTCGATATCGCGCACGCGGAACGGCATGTCGTCGTCGAAGTCGATCACCGGCGCGAACACCGTCGCGAGCTGCGGGTGCATCTCGGCCATGCCGGCGATGCCGGACACGTAGTTGGTGCCGCCGTCGTGCACGAGGCACGCGGAGTAGTGCTCCATCTCGTCGCGGTGCGCTTGCACCCACGCCCGGGAGCCGAGCAATCCCTGCTCCTCGCCCGACCACAGCATGAACCGGATCGTGCGCTTCGGTCGCGCGCCGATCGCCATCAGGATGCGTGCGACCTCGAGCGTCGTCGCGGTGCCGGTGCCGTTGTCCGTCGCACCGGTCGCGCCATCCCAGCTGTCGATGTGCCCGCCGACGACGACGAACTCGTCCGCGTGCTCGGTCCCCGGGATGTCCGCGATGACGTTGTAGAGCGGGATCGGACCGCCGCGGAAGTGATTGCGGATGTCGAACTCGACCTCGACCTCCTCGCCGGCCTCGACCAGCGAACGCAACGTGCGGTAGTCGGCCGCCGTCAGCCGCACGACCGGGATCGCCGGCAGGTCGTCCATCCGGACGCCGGGATTGCCGGCGGTCAGCAGCAGGTCGCCGCGCGAGCTGGTGACGAACCCGAAGCCGCCCTCCTGCTCGAGCACGTCGGTCAGCGTCTCGTAGAGCTCGCTGCGCGGCGGATCGAGCAGCCAGACGTTCGCCAGCTTGCCGCGCATCGCCGCGAGCTGCTCCGCGTCGGTCGGGGCGAACAGCAGGCGGCCGCGCGACGGCATCCGCGTCCCGGCGGTCCACGCGTCGGTGTTGCACGCGAGCTCCATCTCGCGCGGCTTCGTCATCCGCCCCCACCACGGGCCGCGGTTGAAGCCGACCGGGAACGACCCCCACTCCTCGAGGTGGGCGTTGTCGATCCCGAACGAGCGCAGCGTGTCGCGCGACCACTCGCACGCGACGGTCAGGTTGTCGGACGACGTGAGCCGTGGCCCGATCCGGTTCGTCAGGTGGTCGAGGTGCGCCATCACGCGCGAGCGCTCGAGCGCCTCCTTGCAGATCGCGGCGAACTGCTCGTTGGTGACCTGCGTGGACGCGACGGAGGTCAGGACGGCGAGGGCGAGAGCGATGCGACGGAGCTTCATCATGTCGACGGGTCGTGGATGCGAAGGGCGCGGAGCCGCGGATCGCCGGGCCCGCGACCCTTCCGCGCCGGGCGGTGAGCGTAGCGCGACCCGCACCCACGCGTCCGCGCGGACACGATCGTGGTGCAGAATCCCTCCCCGACCCGTGCGTGCGGCGCCGCAGCCGGGTGCGCCTGGAAACCGTGCAACGCGTGACGTCGCGGCGACAGAACGATGGTGATGCACGAATCCCGACCGGATCGACACACTCTCGAAGCCGACTTCGCGGCCTTCGCACGCGATGGCGACCCCGCGGCACTCGGGCGGGTCTTCGATCGCTGTGCTGCGCGGCTGTTGGTCGTCGCCCGGCATCTCGCCGTCGACGACCCGGCCGCCGAGGACCTCGTGCAATCGACGTTCGTCGTCGCGATCCGGCAGGCCGCGCGCCACGACGTGGCGCGGCCGCTCCTGCCGTGGCTCTGTGGCATCCTCGCCCGTGAGGCCGCCGCCTCGCGGCGAGCCGATGCGCGGCGGGCACGTCGGGACGGTGCCGCCGCGCCGCCGAGCGAGCCGACGGATCCGGCCGACGAGGCCGAGCGCGCGGAACTCGCCGCGCGGGTCGCGGCATCTCTCGACGCGCTGCCGCCGACCTACCGCGAGGTCGTGAACCTGCGGCTGCTGCACGGGCTCGAGCCGATCGAGATCGCGCGTGCGCTCGAGCGGCCGCAGGGCACCGTGCGCAGCCAGCTGCAGCGCGGCCTGGCCATGCTGCGCACGGCCTGGGCGAGGGGCATCGGCGTTCCTGCCGCGATCGCGATCGACATGACGGCGGGCGAGTGCGCTCGCCTGTCCGCACTGCGGGAGCGCATCGTGACGGCCGCCGTCGAGCACGGCCGCGCCGCGGCGACGACCACCGCTGCGACCGTCGCCGGGACCTGGATCTCGGGAGCGATCGTGATCAAGGGGGCATGGATCGCGGCGACCGTGCTCGCCGCGCTCTGGTTGACCGGCGAGGCGACGTCGTGGTGGCGGAGTCCGGCGCTCGTGTCCGCCGAGCCGGTGCCTGGCGCCGAGTTCGTTCGCGGGAGCGACGAAGGCATCGACGCGCTCGGGAACGTGGCGTCCGAAACCCGCAGCCCGATGTCGCCTCCCGGGCCCCTCGGGTCCGGGGATGTCCGCGTCGATGGGAGCGCGCGGCTTCTCGGCCGCGCGGTCGATGCCGGCGGCATCCCGATCGCCGGGCTCGATCTCGAGGTCTCGGCGCGCGGGTCGACGCCGGCCCGCACGAGCTCGGGCGTCGACGGCCGGTTCGATCTGCGCGCCCCGATCCCGGTCGCCGGCGGGCCGCAGAGCCTTCGCGCAGAGGGCGGCGATTGCGCGCGCCGGCACGTCGAGCTCGGCGTGCTGCAGGCCGGCGAGGAGCGTGACCTGGGCGACGTCGTCGTTCCGGCCGGCGCCGTGATCACCGGCCGTATCACCGAGACCTCCGGCGCGCCGCGCGCCGGTCTGCAGGTCGACGCGCGGCTCCTGGCGCCGGCGGAGCCGAGCTGGCCGCGGGACGCTCCCGACAGCCTGAGCATCGACACGCTGGTCTACGCGGAGACCGACGCCACCGGCCGTTACACGATGTCGTGGCCCGCCGTCGCCGGCCGCTGGACCCTGCGGATCATGGTGCCGCCGGATCTCGAGTTCGTGCCGTTCGAGATCCCGGTCGGCGTACGCCGCGTCGTGGTCGACGCGACGGTGCCCGACGCCGAGCCCTGGGTCGAGATCCGAGGTGAGGTCGTCGACGAGCGCGGCGACCCCGTCGAGCGCGCACAGGTCGCGCTGGTCTCGGGCAATGGCGCGTGCCAGAGTGATGCAGGCGGCCGCTTCTCCTGTCGCACGCCGCGGAGCCGCGCGACGGCTCCGGTGCACCTGCGGGTGGAGGCGGCCGGCTTCGAGCCGGTGCGGTGCACCGCCGAGGCATTCAGCTGGGGAGCGGACACGGTCCGCATCGTGTTGCTGCGCGGCCTGGATCTCGACGTGCTCGTCGTAGACGGCGCCGGACGGCCGCGAGACGACTACGCATTGCGCGTCTTCGCACAGCTCGGTGACGCGCTGCCGTTCGAGCCGGAGCACCTGGCGCCTCGCTGGCCGGGTCCGCACCCGGCCGGTCGCGTCCTGGTCGGGCCACTGGGTCGCGGGACGTGGCACGTGCAGGCGGTCGCCGGCGACGGCCGGCATAGCGAGGTCGCCGCGGTCGCGGTCGACGACAGCGCTCCGCGCACATTGACGCTCACTCTCCGCGACCGCCGGGCGCGCGACATCGTCGTCTTGGACGGGCGCGGCGAGCCGGTCGCCGGCGCGGTGCTGGAGCTGCTGTCGATGTTGACCGCCAATGATGCGCGGCCCGGCACGCTCGCGGTCGACCTCGACGCGCCGCACGGGATCGGCTCGGACATGGCAGCGCTGCTCGACCGGGCGACCACGGACGCTGCCGGCCGCGCGAGCCTGCGCGGGCTCGACCACGCGACGGCAGCGCTGCGTGTCGCGCACGCCGGGTTCCCGACCCTCATCGTGCCGGAGGTCTCCTTCGAGCCCGGGCTCGGGCCGCTCGCCGTCACCGCCGCGCGGGGCGCGAGCCTGGTCGTGACCTTGCAGCCGGCCGCGTCCGTGGACCAGCTCTTCGCGTCGTGCCCGGCGGGTGCGCGGCCCGCGCTGCGGCTGCGCGCGCGCCAGGGTGGCGAGCTGCTCGTGGTCCAGCCGGGTGCTCCCGGTTCGCTCGGTTGGGAGGTTCCGCTCGACCCCGCCTCCGCGGGTGCCGTCGAGCTGTCGGCGGTCCCCGCTGGCGATTGGGACCTCGAGCTCGTCACCCCGGTGCCTGGCGGGCCGATCCCGGGATTCGGCGGGACGACGCGCATCGGCGAGCCGCTCGCCGCGGTCATCGGCCTCCGGCCCGACGAGCGGCGCGCGCTGCAGATCGATCTCGGAGATCGCCAGTCCGTCGAGCTGCGCGGTCGGCTGGTGCGGGACGGCGCCCCGCTCGGCGGGGAACGGGCCACGCTGAGGCGGATCGACGTGCCCGGCTGCGAGCCGCGCGCGGTGCACACCGACGCGGACGGCCGCTTCACCCTGCGGCTGCCCAGCGGCACCTATGAGCTGTGCACGACCGCGCTCGAGTCGCCGCCGGAGGCGCAGCCCGGCGCGCCTGCGCCGCTGCAGCTCGTCCAGCGCATCGCGGACGGCCCGGTCATCGTCGCTCCGCCCGGGCCGGTCGAGCACGAGTTCGTCATCCGGGCGAATTGACCGCCCCGCGGCGGACTTCGCTCAGTCGTCGTCGTCCTCGTCGCGGCCGCGGTCCTGGACCGCGAGCAGCTCCGCGCGGAACTGCAGCAGCTGGATGCGCGCCTCCTCGAGGTGGATCTCGGCGGCCATGTCGTCCGGGGTGCGTCCTGCCTCCCGCAGCTCGCGGGCGTGGGCGACCGCCTGCTCGCGGAGCGCGACGATGCGCTCGGCGGCCTCGATCTTCTGCTGCAGCAGCGGCAGCGTGGTGGTCGGGAAGCCGCCGACGCCGGACGCCGAGTTGCCGACGGCGAGGACGCACGACGGGAGCGCGAGCAGCGCGAGGGACAGCACGGCGAGCAGACCGGACTTCCGTGGGGTCATGCATCGCATCCTAGCTGGTCCGGCCGCGGCGTCAGCCGGCGGGCGGCTCGAACGACAGCGTCCGGGCGGAGATCCGCGGTGCGACGGCGCCGGCCTGCACGAGCTCGGCGTCCTTCGGGAAGCCGCAGTCGAGCGGCGACGGACCGACCCACTCGCTGTCGAGGCCGGTCATCGCGATCGTGCCGCGCGGGTCGAACGTGACGACCGTGAACAGCGGGTCGAGGTAGGGCGCCGTGAACTTCATCGTCGGATGGGTCCGGTCGACCTCCTCCGAATAGCGGATCCGCGCGTACGGCGGACCCAGCCAGAAGTAGCTCATGCTGTTGACGATCACATGGTGGATGCCGTCCACGACGACGTGGTCGTCGGCGTGGAGATGCCCGGCGAAGCAGGCGACGACCTTGCGGCGGCCGGTCTCGGCATGCTTCGCGGCGGCGAGCACGGCGAGCACCTCGTCGCGGTTGCGCACGCAGCGCCGGCCGAGCGGCTGGTGCGACAGCACGACGGTCGGCAGCGCGGTCGCGGCGAGGTCGACGGTCAGCCATGCGAGCTGGTCGGGCCGCACGCCGGCCGGATAGCCGCGGCGCTCCTCGCCGGGGGGCGGATCGTTGGTGTCGAGCACGACGAAGTGGAAGCCGCCGGCGTCGAACGAGCGGTAGCGTCGCTCGACCTGCCAATAGGTGAGCGTCTCGGCGACGTCGTGGCCGCCGTCCATGTCGTGGTTGCCGAGCACGTGGTGGCGCGGACCACGGAAGCGGCGCCACACCTCCATGAACCGGTCGTTGGCCGGCTTCGGCGTGCAGAAGTCGCCGAGCTGCAGGATCGCATCGACGTGCTCGCGCCGCATGCACTCGACGAACACGCGTATGCGCTCCTCGCCGTCGTGCACGAGGTCGTTGTGCGGATCGGCGAGCATGCCGATGCGCAGCGGCGACGGGTCGGGCGCGGCAGCGGCGTGCCGGCGCCGCAATGCGGCGAGCGCCCGGCCCGGGAGCAGGCTGCCGGCGAGCGCCGTGGAGCTCGCGGCGAGGAAGTCCCTACGGCTGGGGAGCCACGTCGATCGCGGCGGGGTCATGCGAGCAGCGCCTCGACGACTCGTCCGTGCACGTCGGTCAGCCGGTAGTCGCGCCCCTGGAAGCGGTAGGTGAGGCGCTCGTGGTCGAGGCCGAGCAGGTAGAGCACCGTCGCCTGCAGGTCGTGCACGTGCACCGGGTCGCTCGTGATGTGGTAGCCGATCTCGTCGGTCGCGCCGTGCACGTGTCCGGCGCGGGTGCCACCGCCGGCGAGCCAGACGGTGAAGCAATGCGGGTGGTGGTCGCGGCCGAGGAACGTCGAGCCGTTGCGCTTCTCGTTCATCGGGGTGCGGCCGAACTCGCCGCCCCACACGACGAGCGTGTCGTCGAGCAGGCCGCGCGCCTTCAGGTCCTTGATCAATGCCGCGACCGGACGGTCGGTCTCGCGGCACTTCTTCGGGAACTGCGTCATCAGGTCGTCGTTCGGCCCGGTGCCGTGCAGGTCCCAGCCCCAGTCGTAGAGCTGCACGAAGCGCACGCCGCTCTCGACGAGGCGACGCGCCAGCAGGCAGTTGTTCGCGAACGACGCGCCGCCGGGTGTGGCGCCGTAGGCGTCGAGCACGCGTTGCGGCTCGCGGTCGATGTCGCAGACGTCCGGCACCGACGTCTGCATGCGGTAGGCGAGCTCGTATTGCGCGATCCGCGCCGCCGTCTCCGGGTCGCCGTGCTCGGCGAGGCGCAGCTCGTCGAGGTCGCGCATCGCGTCGACCGTCCGGCGGCGCTGTGCGCGGTCCATGCCGGGTGGATCGCCGAGATACAGGACCGGCTCGCCGGCGGAGCGCAGCTGCACGCCCTGGTGGACGCTCGGCAGGAAGCCCGCACCCCACGCGCTGCGGCCGGCGCTCGGCACCTTGCCGCCGGAGATCAGCACGACGAACGCCGGCAGGTCGCGATTGGGCGAGCCGAGGCCGTAGTCGACCCACGCGCCCATCGACGGCCGGCCGAGGCGCGGCGAGCCGGTCTGCAGCAGCAGCTGTGCGGGCGCGTGGTTGAACTGGTCGGTGTACATCGACCGCACCATGCACAGCTCGTCGACGATCGTCGCGGTGTGCGGCATCAGCTCGGTGACCCACATGCCGGACTGGCCGTGCTGCGCGAAGCCGTGTGGAGCACCGAGCAGCCGTGGCACGCCCTTGATGAACGCGAACCGCTCGGTCTTGAACAGCTCCTCCGGGCATGGCTGCCCATCGAGCTCGCGCAGCTTCGGCTTCGGGTCGAACGTGTCGAGCGGCGACGGCGAGCCCGCCATGTGCAGGTAGATCACGCTGCGCGCTCGCGGGCGGTGGTGGGGGACGCGGTCGGGGGTGCCGGTCGCGCCGGCGCGCATGAGGTCGCCGAGCGCGAGGCCGCCGAGCCCGAGGCCGGAGTCGCGCAGGAACGTGCGGCGGGTGACGTCGCGCAGGGAGTGCCAGAGCGGGTTCATCGGCGGCGGATCACTTCGTCCAGGCACAGCAGCACGTTGCACGCGACGGTCCACGCGGCCGCGTCGGTGAGGTCGAGGTCGCCGGGTAGCGGCCCGGCGAAGCTCGCGGCGAGCTCGCGGGCGGCGTCCGGATCGGCGGCGGCGGCCCGGCGCTCCTCGGCGAGCAGCGCCTGCAGGCGCGCCGACTCGGCCGGTGACGGATGGCGGGCCGTGACCGTGCGCACGGCGAAGTCGACGCGCTCGTCGTCGGTCGCGCCGCCGTCGCGGAGCACGCGGCGTGCGAGGGCCTGGGCCGCCTCGACGAACTCGGGGTCGTTCCACGCCACCAGCGCCTGCAGCGGGGTGTTCGTCGCGCCGCGGCGCAGCACGCAGAACTCGCGGCTGGGAGCGTCGAACGCGACCATCGCAGGGTGCGGGCTGGTGCGCCGCCAGAACGTGTAGACGCCGCGCCGGTGGCGATCCTCGCCCGCCGACGTGATCCAGCGGTCGCCGCTGTAGACGACCGACCAGACGCCGTCGGGCTGCGGTGGCATCACGCTCGGCCCGTACCGCTTCGGGCTCAGGAGCCCGGCGACGGCGAGCGCCTGGTCGCGCAGCGTCTCGGCCTCGAGCCGCCGCGCCGGGCCGCGCGCGAGCAGCCGGTCATGCGGGTCGTCGACATCGGTGCGCAGCGCGCTGTCCTGCCGCCAGGTGTGCGACAGCACGATGGTCCGCAGCGTCCGCTTGATGCTCCAGCCGTTCGCGACCAGCTCGCTCGCCAGCCAGTCGAGCAGCTCCGGGTGCGACGGCGGCTCGCCCTGCGTGCCGAACTCCTCGGTCGTCGCGACGAGCCCGGTGCCGAACAGCTGCTCCCACAGCCGATTGGCGAGCACGCGTGCCGTCAGCGGGTTGCGCGGGTCGACCAGCCAGCGGGCGAGGCCGAGTCGGTCGCGCGGCCACTCCGGGCGCCAGTCGTGGAACAGCGCCGGCACTCCCGGCGACACCACGTCGCCCTGGTCCAGGAAGCTGCCACGGCGGTGGATGCGCGTCGTCCGGCGGCGGTCGGCGGGCAGTTCGACCATGACCGGAGTGCGCGGGATGGCCAGTCTCGCGTGTTCGGCGTCGAGCGCCGCGATCGCGTCGCGCAGCGGCGCGGTCGTGGGTGCCGTGTCGCGCCAGGCGTCGTCGAGGCGCGCGCGCTCCGCGGCGCCGTCACCGGCGAGCACGCCTCGCGCGGCTGCCAGCAGGGCGGCGTCGACCCCGCCGTCGCCGACGCGGAACGCGAAGCCGCCCGGGCCACCACCATTGACGATCTTGACGAGCAGCTCGTGCTCACCGGCCGTGAGGTGGACCGCGACGCGATCCTGGTCCAATGCCGCACCGCGCGAGGTCGGATTGTCGTGCACCCGCTCTCCGTCGAGCCAGACGCGCAACGCATCGTCGCTGCCGAACAGCAGCTCGACCTCGCAGTCCGCCGCGACCGTCAGTCGTCGCCGCAGGTAGTGCGCGGCATTCGGCTCGGGGAACACGTTCCAGATGCGACCGTCGGTCCAGTCGGCCTGGTCGCTCCATTGTGCGGCGGCCGGCGCCGTCTCGGCGACGGCCGCGGCGGCGAGCGCGGCGCGGAACGATGCCGCCGGGAACGGCCCGGCGTGCTGCCATGCCCCGAGCTGCAGGTCCGCCGCCGCGAGCTGCTCGGCGCGCTCGCGCAACGCTGCGGCGAACTCGCGGCGTTCGGCGTCGGTCGGCGGTGCGGCGAGTCTCGCGCGCAGGCGCGCGAGCTCGGTGTCGATCGCCGCGAGCTGCGCCGATTGCTCCGGCGTCGGCGTCTCGATGGTCGGCGCATCGTCGTCGCGGTCGGCGTCGGCGGTCTGGTCGAAGAACGCGAACAGCTCGTAGTACTCGCGCTGCGTGATCGGGTCGTACTTGTGGTCGTGGCACTGCGCGCAGCCGATCGTGGTCGCCATCCAGACCTCGAGGGTCGTGTTGACGCGGTCGACCACCGCGGCGACGCGGAACTCCTCGTCGTCGGTGCCGCCCTCCGTGTTCGTCATCGTGTTGCGATGGAACGCGGTCGCGAGGCGCTGCTCGGGCGTGGCGTCGGGCAGCAGGTCGCCGGCGAGCTGCCAGATCGTGAACTCGTCGAAGGGCAGGTCGCGGTCGAACGCGTCGATGACGAAGTCGCGGTAGCGCCAGATCGTCCGTCGGTTGTCCTTCTCGTAGCCCTGCGTGTCGGCGTAACGCGCCAGATCGAGCCACCAGCTCGCCCAGCGCTCCGCGTAGCCCGGCGATGCCAGCAGGCGGTCGACGGCGCGCGCGAACCAATCGGGCGACGGATCGGACTCGGCCGCGTCGAGCTCGGCGAGCGTCGGCGGCAACCCGGTCAGGTCGAGCGACGCGCGGCGCAGCAGCGTCGCGCGGTCGGCGGCGGGTGCGGGTCGCACGCCGGCGGGCAGGCGCGCGGCCACGAACGCGTCGAGCGGCGTGGCGTCGTCGACGGACCCGGTGGCGGGGGGTGCGGGGCGGACCAGCGGACGCCACGACCAGTGATCGGCCGCGGCGCGCTGGGCTGGTGCCACGCAGGCGAGCAGCGCGACGGCGGTCGCGACGAAGACGGGTGGGGAGAGCGGCATGGCGGCCGCCGCATGGTAGCGGCGGCGCGCCCCGGCGGTCGTCAGTCGATCTCGACGAACACCGGGTTCGAGACGTTGCCGTGCGGCGTCGGGTCGCTGATGCCGACGTACTGGAAGCCGAGCAGCAGCGGGGTCCCGATCTCCGGCGGCACCGTCACGGGCACCGCCCCGGTGGTCGGCCACGGCAACGACAGGAACGGCCCGACGAAGTCGAGCTGCAGGAAGCCGAGCTGGAACAGCTGCAGCGGCGTCACCGTCGGCAGGCCGATCGCCAGCAGCCCGGCGCCGATCGACGGCGTCGAGGCGGTCCGGATCGTCAGCGTCGAGCCGGGCGACGGATCGCCGCTCACGAGCAGCGCGCAGTGGCCGTACTCGTGGGCGCCCTGGTCGACGCGCATCGCGCCGTCGAGATCGCCGTCGAGCAGGCGCGGATTGCCGAGCGGGTCGAGGCCGGACGGCAGGTCGGTGGGAGCGCCCGCATCGATGCTCGGCGATCCCGGCAGCAGCGTGAGATTCCCGCTGCCCGCATCGGCGAACAGCGGGTCGCGGTCGAAGTTGCCGCTGCCACCGGTGATGCCCGAGCCGTCGGAGTAGTGCACCGTGTCCCGGGCGAAGCCCTGGAAGCCGGCGCCGTTGTTGAACCACGAGATGCAGCTCCGCGCGGCCCCGGTGAAGCCGCCGCCACGGCGGATGCCGTAGCCGGTGACGTAGGCGCTCGTGCAACGCCGCAGGTCGAAGACGCCGCCGTTGACCGTGATGCCGTCGCCGAGCACGCCGAACGCGACGAGGTCCTGGGCGACGAGCGCGTCCTGGAGCACGATGCCACCGTTGCCGCAGAACTCCGTGCGGCACCCGCGCAGGACCACCGCGGGGCTCGCCCCGTACAGGCCGGGCCAGTAGCCCCAGCCGGCGCAGCGGATCAGCAGGCGGTCGAGCGTTCCCGACGCGTCCGACTCGAGGCGCAAGCCGTACCATTGGCTCGGCGCGCCGGTGGTCGCATTGCCGTCACCGTTCGTATCGCCGCCGAACACGTCATCGGCGTACGACGTGATCACGACCGGCCCCTCGACGTCCAGTCGGCCGTGCACGGTGATCGCGTGGGTCGACAGCGGCTTCAACACGACGCCGCCGATCAGGGTGAGGCGTGCGCCCGCTGCGACGATCGCGTTGCCGTTGATCACGAGCGCGCCGCCGAGGCAGCTCCGCGCGCCGATCCAGGCGTTGCCGGTGAGTCCGGTGTCGTCGACGCGGAGGTAGCCGCCGCCCGGACAGCCGGCGACGGTGTTGTCCCAGAAGCCGGCCACGGCGGGCCAGCTCGCCCCGAACACGGCCGGAGCGTTCGCGATCCGCTCGAACGAACAATGCGTGACGCGGGGCCGGCCGTTGGCGTCGAGGCGCAGGCCGCCGTTGCCGCTGTCCGACAGCACGCAGTCCGACATCGTGATGCTCGCGGAGTCGGAGCTGACCGTGGGCCAGTAGCCCCACCCGGCGTAGCGGACGATCGTGTGCTCGAGCGTGCTGCCTCCCGCGGTCGGGTCGAACTTCACGCCGTACCACTGATTCGGTCCCCCGGCCGTCGCGTTGCCGTTGCCGTTCGTGTCGCCACCCACGGTGTCGTCGTGGATCGACGTCAGGACGACGGGTGCCGCGGCGGTCCCCGCTGTACGGAGCGTGCCGGCGACCTGGATGGCGAACGTCGACATCGGCTTCAGGACGACGCCCGCGGCGAGCGTCAGCGACGTTCCTTGCGGTATCGCCAGGTGATTTGCGAACGTCAGTGCGCCACCGGGCTGATTGCGCGGGCCGAGCGTGACGTCGCCGACGAGCGTCGTCGCGTCCATGCGCAGGTAGCCGCCGCCGGGGCAGCTCGACACCGAGTTGTCGACGAAGCCGGGCACGGCGTCGATCGCGCACCCGTAGATCGCCGGGTTGCTGGCGATCCGTTCGAACGAGCAGCGGGCGACCGACGGTCGTGCGAGGCTGTCGAGTCGCATGCCTCCGTTGCCACCGTCGCGGATCGAGCAATCCTCGATCGTGACGTCCGCCGACTCGACCGTCACGGCCGGCCAGTAGCCCCAGCCGCTGTAGCGCACGGACGTGTAGCGGAGCGTGCTCGCGTCGGCGGTCGATTGGAAGCGCAGGCCGTACCATTGGTTCGGCGCGGGACTCGTGGCATTGCCGTCGCCGTTGGTGTCGCCGCCTGCGGTGTCGTCGAGGTACGACGTCAGCACGACGGGCTCGGCGGCGGATCCGTTGGCGTGGAACTCACCGGCGACTTCGATCGCCTGGCCGGAGATCGGCTTCAGGACGACACCGGCATCGAGCGTCAGGCTGGTGCCGAGCGGGACGGCGAGGTGGTTCGTGAAGACGAGGGCGGCGCCGAGGCAGTTGCGGGGCTGGACCGTGACGTTGCCGGCGACCGTCGTCGTGTCGACCCGCAGGTAGTTGCCGCCACCGCACGCGGAGACCGTACCGTCGACGAAGCCCGGCACGGCGTCGAACGCCGCGCCGAACACGGCGGGGTGGTTGTCGATCCGCTCGAACGTGCAGCGCGCGACCTGTGGGCGTGCCCCCGCGTCGAGGTGCATGCCGCCGTAGCCGCCGTCGCTGAACGTGCAGTCCGTGATGCTCGCGTTCGCCGACAGGAGATCGATTGTCGAGTGGTAGCCCCAGCCGGTGTAGCGGACGATCACATGTCGCAGCTGGCTCGCGTCCGCAGTGTCGGTCAGGCGGACGCCGTACCACTGATTGGGGGCCGGGACGGTCGCGGCGCCATTGCCATTGGTGTCGCCGCCCGCGGCATCGTCGTGGATCGACGTCAGGATCACCGGCGCGGTCGCCGTGCCCTGGGCGATGAACGTGCCGAGGACGGCGAACTCGTGGCCGTTCAGCTTGACGATCGCGCCGGCCTCGGCGGTCAGGGTCTGGCCGGCCGGGACCGTCACGTGGGTCGTCGTGTGGTAGACGACGCCGGTGCGCAGCGGGCCACCATTGCCGTCGTAGAGGGTGCCGCCGATCGGCGTTTGCGCGGCGGCGGCGAGGGACAGCGACGCGGCGGCGAGCAACTGCCCGACGCGCGTCCGGGTACGAGTCGCATCCATGCTTGGAACCGCGGAGAGAGGAGACGGGGTGCGCGATGCCCTCAGGTGGCTGCGCCGCGCGAGCGAGGCCGGAGCGCGCACTGCGGGTGAACCCTGGTGCGCGCGGTCCGGGCGGTCGGCCGCGCGAGGCGTCGCCGGGCCCGATGCGCACGTCCTGAGGAGAACGCGTCCCGGAACGATGCGATTTCAGCGCGGCGAGCGCCGCCCGGGCGCGGATGCCGTGCGTCAGCAGGCGAGGTCGCGCCGCGGAACGCTGGCGGTGCCGGTCCACGGTCCACCGGACGCGGGCTGGAGCGGGCCGCCGAGCAGCAGGTCGCGGCAGCTCGGGCAGATGCCGTGCGACAGCTGCGGCATGTCCGCGCCGTTCAGCAGCCCCTCCCGCGTGACGGCGATCTCGAGGTCCGCCCACGCGCCGCTCGGCATCTTCATGCACTTGCACCAGCTGCACAGCAGCACGAACTGCTCGCGGCGCGGGATGTCGCGGCGGAGCAGCTCGAGGCGCGGTCGCTGTTGCTGGTGATCGAGCACGGACCGGAAGTGCAGCGAGCCGTCCGGGCGCGGCGTCAGCGTCATCCGTAGCGCGCGCCGGAAGTCCGGTGCGTCGCAGCGGTACGGGAAGGTCCGAGCCGTGTTGGTGCGGCGGCAGACCGCGAGCAGCTCGCGCCAGAGCTGGCGCAGGTCGTCGCCGGCGAACCAGTCGAGCAGCGGCGTGCCGAGTACGCGCGCGGGGCTCAGCTCGGGAGCGTCGTTCTCCGCAGCGAACTCCGACCAGCCGCCCGCCGCGGCGACGATCCGGTCGTCGGTGTCGATCACGTACTCGATCGGGCGCATTTCGCAGCTCCTCGGCGGGTCCGCGCGCTCGCGCTGAGCACCCCGCGGTGACATGCTGGCAAGCGCCGTGGCTGAACCGGAATTGCGCCGTACGTCTCGCGCGGGACCGCTCGCGCGCCGCCTGCTCCTCGCGATGGTAGCGATCCTCGGGGTGGGCTGCGCGTCGTCCGATCCGGCGGAGCGGCCCTCCGCCACGCGGGCCGGGACCTTCGAGCTGCTCACCTACAACGTCGCGGGCCTGCCCGCCGGGCTGTCCCGCTCGCGGCCGGCGCGCAATCACGCGCTGATCTCGCCGCTGCTCGCCAGCTACGACCTCGTCCTGCTGCAAGAGGACTTCGGGTACTGGCACGACGACCTCGTCGCCGACGCCGGCCTCCCGTTCGTCAGCGAGCCGAAGCGGCCGACGCGCGCGCCGGTCGGCGACGGTCTCACGCGCCTGTCGCGATTCCCCTGGCGCGACCACGAGCGCGTGATGTGGCCGGTGCTGCACGGCGTGCGCGGCCACGGCAGCGACGCGCTGTCCGAGAAGGGCTTCGACGTGGCCCGCGTCACGCTCGCGCCGGGCGTGGACGTCGACGTCTACGGCCTGCACGCCGACGCCGGCGGCTCGGACGAGGATCACGACTCGCGCGCGCGCGGCTTCGCGGCGCTCGCCGACCACCTCGCAGGGGTCTCGGCCGGGCGCGCGGTGATCGTCGCGGGTGACTTCAACGCGTGGCCTGACTCGGCGCGCGACGGGCCGGTGCTCGACGGCCTGTGTCGCGGCGCCGCGTTGCGCGATGCCGGCCGCGAGCTGGCCGACGACCGCTCGCACATCGACCGCGTGCTGTACCGCTCCGGCGGTGGTGTGGAGCTGACCGCGACGAGCTGGCAGGTCGCCGGCGAATTCGTCGACGGCACCGGGGAGCCGCTGTCCGACCACCCCGCGATCCACGTCGGCTTCGCGTGGCAGGCCGATCGCTGATCGGACCGGCCCCTGCCACCGCGACGGCAAGGGTGCCAGCGCGGCACGGGTCCTCGGTGCGTTCCCGGCTCGGGATCTCGCGGCGCGCCGAGCGCGATGCCGGCGCAAGTTCGGGGCTCCCGCATGCCGATCGGTACCCGGGAAGCACACCGCGACGATGCTCTCGAGCCTGGAGCAACTGGACGTCGGAGGCCTGGAGCCGGCCGCCGCAGAGGGGTTTCAGCTCCTCGGCGGGCCGGTCCTCGGGAGCGCTCTGATCGCGGTCGTCGCGCTGCTGGTCGCGCTCGCCTCGCGCCGTGCCCGCCGGCGGGAGCGCCGCGCGTTGCAGGCCGCGCTCGGAGTGGCGGCCGACGGGCCGGTCCTGGTGCGGGCGGTCGAGCGTCAGGCGCGCGCGCTGCGCCGGGCGGACCACGAACGGCGGCGGTTGGCGGAGCTGGTCGACGGTCTCGGCTGTGCGGTCGTCACCGTGGACGGCGCCCGTCGCGTGACCTGGCTCAACTCGGCCGCGCGCTCGCTGCTCGGGGTCGAGGGCGAGCGCATCGCCGGTGCCGAGCTCACGCAGCTACTCGGCGAGGACGCGGAGCTGCTCGACGAGCTCCTGCGACGTCTGTTCGACGACGCGCTGGTGCCGCGTGTCGTCGAGTCCGAGTTCGTCACGCGCGACGCGCGTCGGGTGCCGGTGCTCGTGTCGGCATCGCGGCTCGGAGAAGACGGCCGCGGCGGCGCGCTGATCGCGATCGAGACCGGTGACCTCAAGCGCATCGAGGAGCGGCTGCACCGGAGCAACATGCAGCTCTGGCTCCTCAACGAGCTGACGGCGATCGCGCTCCGCGTGCGCGATCTCGAGCCCGCCGTGGACCAGATGGCGATCGCACTGCGCGAGTCGTCGTGCTTCCGAGCCGCTGGTCTCGCCGTCCTCGATCCGCGCGATGCGACGTTGCGGTTCTCATGCCTCGCCGGCTTCGGCGATGTCGAGACTTCCCGCGCGCGCGCGCTGGCGGGATCGTTCCTCGGCACCGTGCTTCGGCACCGCGAGCCGATCCTGCTGCACGCGCCCGACGGCCGCCTCGAGTTCGACGACGTGCTGCTCGATTCGGTGGACGCGCAGGTGTTCGGCGCCTTCCCGCTGGTCGTCGACGACCGCGCGATCGGTCTCCTGATGCTGGCCGCGTCGAACGTGATGGGCAGCGTCGAGGACTTCGGCCACAGCGGCAGCGACCTGTCGCGTCACCTCGCCCCGCTGCTCGATCTGAAGCTCACGAACGAGGAGCTGCGTCGCTCGAACCAGGAGCTCGAAGCCTCGCGGGCGTCGGCGGAGGACGCGAGCCGCGCGAAGAGCGACTTCCTGGCGAACATGAGCCACGAGATCCGCACGCCGATGACCGCGATCCTCGGCTACGCGGATCTGGTGCGCGAGGGCGGCCTGACGCCGGACACGGTCGGGGAGTTCGTGTCGACGATCCGTCGCAACGGCGAGCACCTGCTCGCGATCATCAACGACATCCTCGACATCTCGAAGATCGAGGCCGGCCGCATGGGCGTCGAGCTCGTCGATTGCTCGCCGATCGACGTCGTTCTCGAGATCGTCGACATGATGCGCGGGCGGGCCGACGAGAAGGGTGTTTCGCTCGGCGTCGACTTCGCCTGGCCATTGCCGCGCGGCGTGCGCAGCGACCCGACCCGACTGCGGCAGATCCTCGCCAATCTGGTCGGCAATGCGATCAAGTTCACGCAGGCGGGTGGCGTGCACGTGTGCCTGCGCTACGCGGCCGACGCCGACGAGCCGCCCGAGCTGCGCTTCGAGGTCATCGACTCGGGGATCGGCCTGAGCGCGGTCGAGCTGACCCGCATCTTCAAACCGTTCTCGCAGGCCGACAGCTCGCACGCGCGCCGCTTCGGAGGAACCGGGCTCGGACTGGCGATCTCGCAGCGGCTCGCGCGGCTGCTCGGCGGGTCGATCTCGGTGCAGAGCCGCAAGGGGTTCGGGAGCACGTTCACGCTGCGGCTGCCCGCGGAGGTGTCGAGCGGCGAAGCTGGCGGCATGCTGCTCCGCTACGAGGACTTCGCGGCCGAGACCGCCGCGCGCGCTCGCGAGCGCCAGGAGCAGCTACCGCGGATCGACGCGCGCGTGCTGCTGGCGGAGGACGGGCCGGACAACCAGCGGCTGGTGTCGTTCCTGCTGAAGCGTGCCGGTGCGACGGTCGATATCGCTGCCGACGGGCGCGAGGCGATCGCCGCCGTGCTCGCGGCGATCCAGGAGGGCGCGCCGTTCGACGTCGTGCTGATGGACATGCAGATGCCGGTGCTCGACGGCTACGCCGCGACCGCCACGCTGCGCGCCCACGGCTACACCCGCCCGATCCTCGCGCTGACCGCGCACGCGATGGCCGGCGACCGCCAGAAGTGCCTCGACGCCGGCTGCGACGGCTTCCTGACCAAGCCGATCGACCGCCGGGAGCTGATCCGGACGGTCGCGGCCTGCACGGTGCGGGCCTCCGAGTCGGGCGATGCGAGACAGGCACCGGCGCGGCCGGGCGCGCTCGTCGCCCGGCCGGACGGCGGGGGGGTCACCACCGACGAGTGACGTCGCGGTCGCGGTCAGCGCGCGCGTCGCCGCTTCCAGGTGCGGATCAGCTGCTCGGTGCCGGGCGTCCTGACGTAGACGCCGCGCTCGCCCGAGTGCTCGAGCAGGCCGCGCTGGAGCCAGCCCTGGAACACGTGCGGCGGCACGCCGCGGGACCGGAGCTCGGCGGCAGTGATCCGGGGGTCCGGCCTCGCTCGCGGAGCTCGCGGCGGAGTCGAGGTGGACCGGCCGCGTGCGGAGCGCCGGGTCGTCGGCCTGCGCGACCGCAGCAGGGCTCTCGTCGAACCCCCGCGCCAGGTCGATGCCGAACAGCTCGCCGAGGTCCGCGCCGTCCGGCTCTGCGGCGACCGGCGCCGCGGCGGTCACCGCATCGGCGACGCCCTCTGCGCCGGCGGCGACCAACTCGCCATGGTCCACCCTCCGGAGCGCGAACCGCAGCTCGGGCTGCCGGTCGAGTCGCACGCCGACGCCGAGCAGGACCGCGACCACGTGCTTGCACATCGTCTCCCGGTCCGGGCACGAGCAATCGACCTCGACCTCGTGCAGTTCGGGGACCATCCCGGTCCGGGGATCGGTCAGCACGTCCGCCACGCCGTCGGCCAGGCGTCCGCTCAGGAGCTCGACGAGGGAGTCGATCCGCCCCGCGCACGCGGAGCAGATCCGTTGCCAGCGGTGCGGTCGTCGAACAGCCACCAGCCGAAAGCGGCGGCCGGCTCTCGCCGGCCGCCGCCGCTCGAGCAACGACGGGCGACAGGAGACGGGCCCAGCGTCGCCCGGCAGCGTCGCGCGGTCGAGTCGACGCGTGGAAGCACGACGTGGCCGCCGCGTGCGCGGTCCCGGAACGGGCGAGGTCGACCCGTACCGCGTCGGCGTGACCGGTCTGCGCGGCGGCCTGAAGCAGGCAGCCGTGGTCGAACCGACGATCGTCGTCGAGAGCGAGGTCGACGATGGTGAGCGCCGCGTCGCCCACTTCGGCTCCCGCGATCTGCGCAACCTCGCGACGCGATCGCATGAATCGTCCCCGCCAGCGAGCAGCGTGGGCTGGCGTCCGCCCGGTACGTGCCATTGCGGGCCTTTCCCTCGAAGACCGCGATCGTACGGACTGCGGTGTCCATGGAATGGCATGCGAGGACATTGCACGATCGACGCTCACAGTTGTCTGGCGATGGAGGTCCGCGCGACTTCGCTCATCGCGGTCCCAGCGTCGGAAATGGGAACATGCAGACGGATGGCCACGTGACGACGTTCCCGACCTGACGCCCCAGCTCGTGCGGGTCGCTCACGCCGCGGAGCTCGAGTGCGGGGGCGTGCCGTGCGCGCGATCTGGACGCACCCTCGATACCACGGTGTGGCGCTGCGGCTGAACGACCCGCAGGCAGGCCCGTCGCCGGCTTCGACTGCCACGCTGGGGATTCCACCTATGCCCGGTCCGCGGCGGAGCGGGCAGCGCTCTCCCACCGTCCGCCGCGATACAATCCCGACCCGCCGTCCGAGATCGGATTCGCTGGCGAGTGACCACCGCTGCCGCGAAGTCCGCCGAGGCGCGACGGACCGTGTCCCCGTCGCGCCGGCGTTCCGTGTGGCAGCCAGGACCACGGAGGCGCACGATGGCCGGTGAGAGGGACCCGGAGAGTGCTGCGTCGCGTGACGCGATCGACGGGGTGTTACGGTTCGCGTTCGGCGCGACGTGTGAACAGGACGCGGATGCATCGCATCGACGACCGGGGGCTGCCAGGGTCTCCGTGGCGGCGGATTCCGTGCTCGCTCCCGTCCAGCGTCGCGTCGGCACGCCGCTGGGGCTTCGCCTGCGGCCAGTCGAGGCTGGTCGCGCGACCGCACCGAGCGGATCCGGTGCCGTGCCGCCTGCCGAGCAACGAGCGGTATGGTCGCGCTACGAGCTCCTCGACGAGATCGGCCGCGGCGGTATGGGCGTGGTCTATCGCGCGCACGACCTCGACGTCGGTCGGGACGTCGCATTGAAGGTGCTGCTGGCGGCGCACCGCGACAATCCCGAGGCGCTGCGCCGCTTCGCCGAAGAGGCGCAGATCGGCGGGCAGCTCGAGCACCCGGGCGTGGTGCCGGTCTACGACCTCGGCGTGCAGGCGGACGACCGGCCGTACTTCGCGATGAGGCTGGTGCGCGGCGAGACCCTGTCGAAGCTCCTGGCGGATCGCGTGGCTCCGAGCGACGACCTGCGCCGCTACCTCACGATCTTCGAGCAGGTGTGCCAGGCGGTGGCGTTCGCGCATGCGTCCGGCGTCGTGCATCGCGACCTGAAGCCGGGCAACGTGATGGTCGGCGCGTTCGGTGAGGTGCAGGTCGTCGATTGGGGACTGGCCAAGATCCTGGACGACGGTCGGTCGTCGCCGGACGTTCGCGCTCCCGCCTCCGAATCACCGCGGGCGGGACCTCGGCGGGGGGGCACAGCGCTCGGCTCGGTGTTCGGCACGCCGGCCTACATGTCTCCCGAGCAGGCGCGCGGTGAGGTCGATGGGCTCGACGAGCGCTCGGACGTGTTCGCGCTCGGCGCCATGCTCTGCGAGATCCTGACCGCGCAGCCGCCGTACGCGGAGATCGACGACGGCGACGCCCTGGCCTCCGCCGCGCGCGCCGCGCTCGGCCCGGCACTCCATCGGCTGCGGGCGTGCGGTGCCGACGACGCGCTGGTCGGCATCGCCCGCCGTTGCCTGGCGCGTGAACCCGAGGCGCGCTTCGCGGACGCCGGCGCGCTCGCGGCGGCGCTCGGCGCCTATCTCAGCGCCGCCGACAAGCGCGTCCGCACTGCCGAGCTCGAGGCCGCCGAGCAGCGCGTCCGCGTGCGTGCCGAACGCAGGGCGCGGAAGCTGACCAGTGCACTGGCGGCGGCCGCGATCGTGGTCGTGCTCGTCGGCGGCGGGAGCTGGGTGTGGATCCGGGGCCAACGTCATGCCGAGCAGCAGCGCGTCGAGCGGCAGCTCGGCGCGGCGATGCAGGAGACCCTGCTGCTCCGCGCGCAGGCCGAGGCGGCCGGGACGGGCTCGCCGGTGCTGTGGGACCACGCGGTCGCGGCGGCGCAGCGCACCGCGCAGCTCGCGGGCGGGGACTGGATCCCGGCCGAACGGCGGCGCGAGGTGAGCGATCTGCGTGCCGCGGTCGAGTCCGGCCAGCGCGACCAGCGGTTCCTCACGCAGCTCCTGGAGGCACGCACGCCGGGCGTCGTCGACTCTCCGTGGCAGCTCGTCGGGGTCGACGAGGACCAGCTCCAGCACCGGCAAGCGTCCGGTCGGTTCTACCGCGCCCACTTCAGCCGGGACGCGGCGCGCGAGCGGGCGCGGGGAGTGAGCCGAGCGTACGCGAGCGCGTTCCGGGACTACGGCGTCGACGTCGAGGCCCTCTCGCCGCTCGATGCGGAGCGCGCCTTCGGGAGCGACGTGCGCAAGGAGGCATCCGCTGCTCTCGATCGTTGGGGCCTGGCCCAACGGACCGCCGAACTCGCCGAGGGTCCCTCGCCGCGACACCTGCACGAGCTCGCCGGGCGGCTCGATCCCGGCGACGCCTGGTTCAGCCGACTTCGTGCGCGACTCTCGGAGCCGACCGTGGGGCGCGAGGAGCTGGCGGAGCTCGCGGCCACGCTCGACTACGCGGGGGCGCCCGTCGCGACCGTCGAGCTCCTCGGGCAGGCGTTGCTGGACCTGGACGATGCCGAGGACGCGATCCGGATCCTGAGCGCCGGCCGCAGTCGACATCCCACCGACTTCGGGATCAACCTCGCCCTCGGTCTGGCGTGGCTGCAGACGCTCGCCACGGACGTCGAACGGATCGTGGTAGTCACGAGAGGCGCTGCAGAGTGTCTGCGGGTGTGCGTCGCCCTGCGCCCGGATTCGGGCATCCTCCTGGCGATGCTCGGGGAGACGCTGGCCAGGTCGGGCGACCTGGACGGGGCGTTGGCTGCGCACCGCGCGGCCTACGAGCTCGCTCCCGACGATGCGCGGGTCCAGCACCTGTTCGCGTCCACGTGCGGGCGCCTCGACGATCTCGATCGCACCGTCGCCGGCTACCGCCGAGCGCTCGCGCTCGACCCGTCGTGCCTCGAGACCTGGCACGCGCTCGCCTTCTGGTTGGAACGGCAGGGCCGGATGGACGACGCGCTCGACTGTCTGCGGACGGCCGTCGAGCTGCGGCCGGAGCTCGCGGTGAACCATGCCTCCTATGCCGCTGCGCTGGCGCGTGCCAACCAGCTCGAGGATGCCGTCCAGAGTGCGAATCGCGCGCTCGATGCCGATCCGGACCACGTCTTCGCGTTGGAGATCCTGAGCCATGTCTACCAGAGGCTCGGTCGACTCGACGACGCGATCGAGCAAGCGAGGCGAGCGGCCGCCCTGGAGCCCGACCAGCCACAACTGCATCAGCGTCTCGGCGGTGTCCTGTTCCTGGCCGGCCGACTCGACGAGGCTCTGGTGAGCCACCGGCGCGCCCTCGCCATCGATCCGGACTTCGCGATCCCCTATGCAGGCATCGGATTGATCCTCGACCTGCAGGGCAAGCCCGACGAGGCGCTCGCGAGCTACCAGCGCGCACTCGAGCTGGATCCGGAATCCCCGCGCGTGCTGGAGAACTACTCGGTCGCACTGGTATGGCGAGGCCAGCTGGAGCAAGCGGTCGACTACGCACGGCGTGCCGTGGCGGTGGACCCCGGGGCGGCCGGATGCCACGCCCAGCTGGGGAACGTGCTCATCGTGCTGCGGCACTACGACGAAGCGGTCGCTTCGCTCCGGCGAGCGATCGAGCTGGACGCCAGCATCGCCGAGGCGCACACAGGCCTCGGGACGGCACTTCTGGCACAGGGGCACATCGATGAGGCGATCACGACCCTGGAGCGCGCGACTCGACTCGTACACCAGTTCAGGGCCAACGAGGGTGCGGTGTGGTGCTGTCTCGGCCGCGCCTACGCCGCCCGCGGTGACGTCGAAGCAGCGATCGCCGCGCTCGAGCACGCGACCCGCGTGGCACCCGACTCCGCCGACGTCCACTTCACGTCCGGTCGCGTGCTGCTGATCGAGCTGGGGCGCGTCAGCCAGGCCCTGCCCTACCTGCGGCGCGCACACGAACTCGGCTCGCGGAGCGCGAACTGGCGGCAGCCGACTGCGGCCCTGATCGGACTCGGCACGGCCATGGCTCCCCAGGAGCAGCGGTTGGAGCGGCTCGCTTCCGGAGCGGAGGTCGAGCGGTCCGCGGCAGACGCGCTGCACATGGCGTCGATCGCGCTGCGGCGGCGGTGGTTCCTGCTGGCGGCGCAGCTCTACGACGAAGGCCTCGCGACCGACCAGCGGCCGCTGCGCTGGACGGCGAAGTGGTACGACGCAGCGACCGCGGCGGCGCAGGTCGGCCGTGCGGACGAGAGCCAGGCTGGCGCGGTGAGTGACGAAGAGCGCGTGCGCTGTCGCCAGCGCGCGCTCAGCTGGCTGCGACGCGACGTCGAGCTGGCGTTCGGGGCACTCGAGAGCGGGCAATTCAGCCGCACCGGTCTGCGCGATCATCTCGCCGACGCGCTGGCGAGCCCGAAGCTGGCCGCGCTCCGCGACGGGGATTCCCTCCGCGAGCTGCCCGACACCGAGGCGCGCGAGTGGCGCAGTCTGTGGCGCGAGATGCAGGGGTTCGTCGCGCAAACGGATGCTCGACGAGCCGAGCTCGACGAACGGCTCCAGGAGCTGAACCGTGGCGCGACCCCAGCCGCGGCGATCACGGATTGCTCGACGGCGTTGGAGCTCTGCGACCTGGCGCGCGAGCAGAAGGAGTACGCGGTGGCTGCCGACCTGTTCGAAGGCGCCGCGCAGCTCGACGCGGCCCAGGCGGCCGCGCTCCGCTACCCGATCCGCTACAACGCGGCGTGCGCGGCCGCGCGGGCCGGCACCGGCCTCGATTCGAGCGCGCGCGCGGCCGCGCTCGACGACGCCGGCCGCGCACGCTACCGCGCGCTCGCCCTCGCGTGGCTGCGCGCCGAGCTCGCGCGGGAGGTCGCCGAGCTGGCCGCCGATCCGGCGCAGGGTCAGGAGCTCCGCAGGCGCGCGACCCACTGGCTGCACGATCCGGACTTCGCGCGGGTGCGTGAGCCCGACCAGCTGGGGCAGCTGGCGGAGGCAGAGGCCGAGGCGTGGCGCGCGCTATGGCCCGAGGTCGCGCGCTTCGCCGGTCCGCCCGCGTCCTCGACGCCCGCAGACGGCACCGACGGCTGAGCACCTCGGTAGCGCCGTCGCGATCGGCATCCCGCGGTGCTCGGCGGCCAGCCCTCCCCGCGCCCGTGCTCGCCACGGCGACCACCGACGCGACGACCGGTCACCGCGGCCACGGGAAGCGCACCGAGCGCGCCTCGCCCGCGCTGCCGTCGGCGTTCCGCAGGCGCACGCGGATCTCGACCTCCGCGGGGCGGCCGTCGGCGACGTGCACGCGGAACGCGATCTCGCGCGGATCGCCGGGCGAGGGGTCGAACGAGTAGCCCCAGGCGAACCAGGGCTCGCTGCGCGCCGCGGCGGCGCGCGCCTGCGTGCGCATCGCGTCGGGCTCGAACACGGCGCCGGCGGTCTGCGACGAGCGGATGCGGACGCGCCAGGCGCCGTCGCTGTCGGTCTCCTGCCACGCGACGAACGCGTAGTCGCAGTTCAGCACGGCGTCGTAGGCGTCGACGTAGCCGAGCGTCCGGTAGGTCTGGTGCGCCGTATCGGCGGGCGCGGTGAGCAGCGGGCTGGTCATGTGGAGATGATCCGGGAATCGGGTCACGTGTTACGGGCGGTCGGCTCGCGACGTGGATTCGCGGTGCGCGAGTGACGTCCGGCGCGCGATCCGGATGGCGATCCCACGATGACCTGCGATCCGATCCTGTCGTCCACCGTCCACACCGCCGTGCTCGCGATGTGCACCGGCGATGTCGCGCTTCTGGCAGCGGTCGCGCTGCCGCACCCGGATCTCCGGGTGTTGACGCCGGCGCCGGGCGATCCGGCGGCGCGCGCGGCCGCGCTGCGCGATCTGGAGCAGCTGCAGGTGAGAGTCTGCAGCGAGCTCGGCGAGCGGCGCTACCTGCACGCGTACTTCCGGGGTCTCGTCCATCCGCTGGTCGCCGTCGCCACCGCGGCGGGCTGGCGGCTCGACCTGCGCTGGGCGATCGCGAGCAGCCGGCCGCCGACGCTGGCGATGCGGACCGCGCGCCGGTTCGTGCGCGCGCTCGTCCTCGCCGACCGGGCGGAGCTCGAGGCGCTCGCGCTCGACCGCGCCGGTCTCGACCTGCTGCTCGGCCCCGTCCCGCCGGCCGGCGAGGTCGGGCAGCTCGAGCACGTGGCGGCCGCGATGCCGCTGTGCGAGCTGGTGCCCGGCGATTCCTACCCCGACCTGCTCGGCGGGTTCGCGACCGTCGGCGACCCGCACCGCCAGGCCGGGCTGACCGTGCTCAGCGGCCTGTTCGACGGCGGCGAGCTGCCGTTCCTGATGCGTCAGGCCGCCGGCGTGTGGCGCGTCAGCACGGCACCCTACCTGCGTGCCGCAGTCGCTGCGCGCGGCGGTCGGCCCGGTGGTGCGGGCTGATCGGCCCTCAGGGGAAATCTCAGGGTGCCGAAAAACGCGACCGTCGCTGAGGATTCGCCCGTTCATGCCAGCCTCCGGGCTCACACCGGCCGAGCGTGCGACCGCGGAGACGCGGGACGCGGACGGGCCGGACCGGCGGGCGAAAGAGCACTCGACCTGTGCGCATTGCGGCCTGCCGCTGCCGGCCGGGCGACCGTTCGGCGCGTTCTGCTGCAACGGCTGCCGCGCCGTGCACCGCATCCTCCACGACGAGGGGCTCGGCCGCTTCTACGAGCTCGGCGGTGCCGACGGCCAGCCGATCGGGGCGGTGCCCGACGGTGCGGCGGTCGCGCGCGCGAGCCACGACTGGATCGCGGAGCTCGAGGAGCAAGGGCGCGTCGGCGACGGGCTGGTGCGTTGCGCGGTCGACGTGCAGGGCATCCACTGCGCCGCGTGCGTGTGGCTGCTGCAGGAGCTGTGGCGCCGGACGCCGGGTGGGCTGCGGTTCGATCTGAACCCCGCGCTCGGGCGCGCCGAGGTCGTCTACGATCCGCGGCAGGCGTCGCTCGAGCACTTCGCGGGCGACATCGGTCGGCTCGGCTACCGGCTCGGTCCGCCCGACCGCACCGACGAGCGCGGCGAGCGCGGTCTCGTGATCCGCCTCGGCGTCTGCGTGGCGCTCGCGCTCAACGCGATGATGTTCGCGTTCGCCGGCTACTTCGGCCTCGAGACCGGCGCGCTGCACGAGCTGTTCGAGTGGCTCGCGTTCGGCTTCGCCACCGTCGTCGTGCTGGTCGGCGGGCCGGTGTTCTTCCGCGCCGCGCTGTACGGGCTGCGGCGTCGCGTGCTGCACCTCGACCTGCCGATCTCGCTCGGCATTGCTCTGGCCTACGGCGCGTCGGCGTTCGGCTTCCTGACCGGCACCGCGGCGCCGTACTTCGACACCGTCACGATCTTCGTGGCGCTGATGCTGATCGGCCGCCACGCGCAGCGCTCGGCCGTGCGCCGCAACCGGGCCTACCTGCTCGCGCACGACGGCGGTGAGCACATCCGCGCACGGCGCGTGCGCGATGGCGTCGTCGACCGCGTGCCGGTGCGCGACCTGCAGGTCGGCGACGAGCTGCTGCTGGCGCCCGGCGACCTGGTGCCGGCCGACGTGATCCTGCTCGGCAGCGCCGCGCCGTTCTCGCTCGACTGGATCCACGGCGAGTCGCGGCCGCGGGAGTTCCAGCCCGGCGAGCGCGTGCCGGCCGGTGCGTTCCTCGGTGCGCGGCGCTCGGCGCGCGCGACCGTCGTGCGCGACGCGGCGGCCTCGGGTCTGCTGCGACTGCTGGCGACGCCGGCGCCGCGCGACGACGACCTGCGCGGGCGCGCGCGGTTCTGGTCGCTCGTCAACCGCGTCTACGTGCTGCTCGTGCTCGCGATCGCCGGCGTCGCGGGCGTCGCCTGGGCGCTCGTCGATCCGGTGCGCGCGGTGTCGGTGACGACGGCGATCCTGGTCGTCACCTGTCCTTGCGCCCTCGGCCTCGCGACGCCGCTCGCGTTCGACCTGACCGTCGCGGGGCTGCGCCGCATCGGCGTGTTCGTGCGCAATCCGGACCTGCTCGAGAAGGTCCGCCACGTCCGCAAGATCGTGTTCGACAAGACCGGCACGCTGACCTGGGGCGGCGTCGAGGTGCGGCCGCTGCGCGACGTGCCCGACGGCGAGGTCGACGCGCTCTACACGCTCGCCGCCTCGAGCAACCATCCGGTCAGCGCCGCGGTCGCCGCGTCGCTGCGCGAGCGCTCACCGCGGCTGATCGACGGACTGTCGACCGTCGAACGGATCGGTGCCGGTGTCGAGGCCGAGCACGGCGGCTCCGTGCTGCGGCTCGGCAGCCAGGGCTTCGCGCTCGGCGATCGCGGCGAGGGTGGTGCCGGCGCCGGAGTCTGCGTGTTCACGCGCGACGGCCGGCCGGAAGCGGTGTTCGAGGTCGTCGAGGACTACCGCAGCGGCGCCGATCTCGAGATCCGCGCCCTCGCCGCGCAGGGCTACGAGCTGCACCTGCTGTCCGGCGACCGGCCCGACCGCGTGACGAAGGCGGCGGCGGAGCTCGGCTTCGCGCCCGGCCAGGCACAGGGCGGGCTCGAGCCCGACCAGAAGGCCGAGATCGTGCGCCGGCTCGACGCCGCCGACACGCTGATGGTCGGCGACGGGCTCAACGACGCACCCGCGTTCGAGGCCGCGTTCTGTGCCGGCACGCCGGCGCTCGACCGGCCGGTGATGCCGGCGCGGGCCGACTTCTTCTACACGGGCGTCGGCACCGGGGCGGTGTCGCGCGTGCTGTCCGCCGGCCACCGCTTCCACCGCGTCGTCGCGGCGAACCTGTGGCTCGCCGGCCTCTACAACGCCCTCGCGATCGGCCTCGCCGCCGCCGGGCGGATGACGCCGATCCTGTGCGCGGTCCTGATGCCGCTCAGCTCGCTCGTGCTGGTCGGCTACACGGCGCTGGTGCTGCGCGACCGCAGCCTGCAGGAGCAGCGCGACGAGCTCGGCACGGGCGCGCCGAGGGAGGCGCCGGCGTGAACATCGTGCCGCTGCTGGTCGCCTTCAGCTTGTTCCTGGCGGTGTGCGGGCTTCTGCTCTTCGTCTACAGCACGCGCAACCGCGACCACGAGCACGCGGACCGGCTGTCGCTGCTGCCGCTCGAGGACGATGCGCCGCCGGCCACCGGGACCGGTGGCGCGGAGTCGCAGACCGACGCTGCGGGCGACACCGGTGTGGCCGGCGCCGCGGACGACCGAACCTCCCAACCACCCGCTCACGAAACCGACGCGACCGGGACACGACACCCATGACTGAGACCCTCGCTCTCGAGAGAAAACGGATCACGTACGACGACGGCACGGTGCGCGCGTTCGTCGTCGCCTCGGTCGGCTGGGGCCTGATCGGCCTGCTGGTCGGCCTGCTCGCCGCGCTGCAGCTCAGCTTCTGGCAGCTCAACTTCGAGACGCCGTTCCTGACCTTCAGCCGCATCCGTCCGCTGCACACGAACGCGGTCATCTTCGCGCTCGTCGGCAACATGATGTTCGCCGGCGTGTACTACTCGTCGCAGCGGCTCCTCAAGGCGCGGATGGCCTCGGACTTCCTGTCGAAGTTCCATCTGTGGTCCTGGAACCTGCTGATCCTCGGTGCGGCGTTGACACTGCCGTTCGGGATCACGCAGTCGAAGGAGTACGCGGAGCTCGAGTGGTTCCTCGACATCCTCGCCGCGTTGTCGTGGGTCGCGTTCGGTGTCAACTTCCTCTGGACGCTGAAGATCCGCAACGAGCGCAACCTCTACGTCGCGATCTGGTTCTACATCGCGACGATCATCACGATCACGGTCCTCTACGTCGTCAACAACCTGGCTCTGCCGGTGACCGCGACGAAGAGCTACAGCCTGTGGAGCGGTGCGCAGGACGCGCTGACGCAATGGTGGTACGGCCACAATGCGGTCGCGTTCTTCCTGACCACGCCGATCCTCGGGATCATGTACTACTTCCTCCCGAAGGCGGCGGAGCGGCCGGTGTACAGCTACCGGCTGTCGATCATCCACTTCTGGGCGCTGGTCTTCATCTACATCTGGGCGGGTCCGCACCACCTGCTCTATTCGGCGTTGCCCGACTGGGCGCAGTCGCTCGGCATGCTGTTCAGCCTGATGCTGTGGGCGCCGTCCTGGGGCGGCATGCTCAACGGCCTGCTGACGCTACGCGGCGCGTGGCACAAGGTGCGCACCGACCCCGTGCTCAAGTTCTTCGTGGCCGCCGTGACCTTCTACGGCATGTCGACCTTCGAAGGGCCGCTGCTGTCGATCAAGAGCGTCAACGCGCTCGGCCACGGCACCGACTGGATCATCGGTCACGTCCACGGTGGCGCGCTCGGCTGGAACGGCTTCATGGCCGCCGGCCTGTTCTACTGGCTCGTGCCACGGCTGTTCGGGACGAAGCTCTACTCGCGCCAGCTCGCCGACTTCCACTTCTGGATCGGGACGTTCGGCATCCTGATGTACGTGGTGGCGATGTGGGTCGCCGGCGTGACGCACGGCCTGATGTGGCGCGAGATGAACCCGGACGGCTCGCTCGTGTGGCCGAGCTGGGTCGAGATCGTCGACAAGGTGCAGCCGATGTACATGGCCCGCTCGCTGGGCGGCCTGATGTACATCAGCGGCTGGGTCCTGATGATCTACAACCTCGTCAAGACCGCGAAGTCCGGCGCGAGGGTCGACGGCGAGGTCGAGGTGACGGTCTACAAGCCGCGGGCCGGCGAGCCCTCGGACGCCCGCATCGTGTTCGGCAAGCCGACCGTGATGACGGTGCTCGGCCTGGTCGCGTGCTACTTCATGGCGGATTCCGAGAACGTGATCCTGGGGATCGTCGGAGTCGTCCTGCTGCTGATGATCGTCGCGGCGAGCGGCTTCATGCTGCACGCGGCAGCGAAGAGCCGCTACCGGTGGCACGACGTCGCGGAGTCGAAGCCGCTGGCGTTCACCGTGCTCGTGACCCTCGCGATCCTGATCGGTGGCGTCGTCGAGCTGGTCCCCGGCATCGTGATCCAGAAGGAGGTGCCGACGACGGCGACCGGCGAGCTCGCGGTGAGGCCGTACACGCCGCTGCAGCTCGAGGGTCGCGACGTCTACGTCAGCGAGGGCTGCTACGTCTGCCACACCCAGATGGTCCGGCCGTTCTACGAGGAGTGGCGGCGCTACGGCCACCCGAGCCGCATCGAGGAATCGGTGTGGGACCACCCGTTCCAGTGGGGTAGCAAGCGCACGGGCCCGGACCTCGCGCGCCTCGGCAACTACCTCGACACGAACCGGCCGAAGTACGACAACCTGTGGCACTACAACCACATGATGGATCCGCGGTCGACGTCGCCTGGCTCGGTCATGCCGGCGTATCCGTGGATGAAGACCGACAAGGTCGATCTGGACGACACCCCCGGCAAGCTGCGGGCGCTGCAGTCGCTGGGTGTCCCGTACAGCGCCGAGGACATTGCAGTGGCGGCCGCGGACTACGAGGCCGAGGCGCGCGCGGTGGTCGACAATCTCGCCCTCAGTGGCGTCGAGATCGAGTGGGACAGCAAGCTGGTTGCGCTGATCGCCTACCTGCAGCGCCTCGGCGCCAATGATCTGTTCGAGAAGGTCGCGAGCGCGACCGGTGGAGGCGGCTGATCCCGATGTTCCAGAGACTGTTCGAGGACCACGCCCTGCTCGACCTCCCGGTCGTCACGCTGATCGGCTTCTTCGCCGTGTTCGTCGGTGTGCTCGCCTGGGTCTACGTCCGCCGCAGGGCGTCGCACTTCGACGGTGTGGCTCACCTGCCGCTCGACGACGACCCCGGGGGCCACGACGGCGTGCAGCGTGACATCGGTGGAAGGGGCATCGAGGCACGCGACATCGAAGGAAGGAACTCATGACCGATACCGATCAGAACGCGGGCGGCGGCTACGCCGACGAGCTCCGCGACCACCAGTTCGATGGCATCCAGGAGTTCGACAACCACCTCCCCAACTGGTGGCTGTGGACGTTCTATGGCGCCTGCATCTTCTCGCTGTTCTATTGGCTGCATTTCCACGTCGTCGGCTCGGGCGCGCTGCCGCTCGCGCAATACGAGCAGGAGAAGCAGGAGTGGGACGAGAAGCTCGCCCAACTCGACACGGCGGTGAGCGCCGACGAGCTGGTCGCGATGAGCAAGGACCCCGAGGTCGTCGCGGCCGGTGCGGTGACGTGGCTGACCTGCGCGGGCTGTCACGCGCAGGACGGTGGCGCCAGGATCGCCGGCGCGGACCTGCCCGGCGTCAACCTGACCGACGACGCTTGGCTGCACGGTGGGCGGCCCGAGCAGATCTACCAAACGGTCTTGAACGGCGTCGACGGCACCGCGATGCAGGCGTTCGTCAAGACGATCGGCGCCCGCAAGGTGCAGGAGGTCGTCGCCTACATGCTCGCCAAGGTGAAGGGCACCAACGTCGAGGGCGGCAAGCCGCCCCAGGGCGTGCCGGAGGAGCCCGCTCCGGGCGATGCCGGCGCCGGTGGTGAACAGGCACCGGGGACGGCGCCGTCCGGCAGCGGCAACTGACCCCGCACCCCGCGACCCGGCTGGTCGCGCCGGTCACCGGGGTCGCGAAACCCGGGGGGAGGCCCCGGGTTCGGGCACAGCAATTCGGGTGGATTGCCCGGGTTGCTGTTCCGTGGCGCCCGGTGCCGCAGCGGTCGGCAGCCCGGTCCGGTGCCGTACGTGAGCGGTGCCATGCGCGATGCGTCCCGGCCGGCCGGGATGCCGAACGGATCCGATCAGCACGGGCTCCGCGCAGCGGGGCCGCCAGGATCGTGGAGCGAGATTCATGACGAGCACCGACACGAACCGGTCGTCGGCTGCGGGAGCGCCCCGCCGCCCCGAGGCCCGGCGACCCGATCTCGACAGCCTCTACTGCATCAACGAGGACGGCAGCCGCAACACGATCCACACGGCGGACGTCCGCGGTCGGTTCCAGCGGCGGAAGAAGCTGATCTGGACGCTGCTGATCGCGATCTACGTCGTGCTGCCGTGGATCGAGATCGGCGGGCATCCGGCGATCCTGATCGACATCCCGCACAGCAACTTCTACCTGTTCGGGCAGACGTTCAATGCCCAGGACTTCTACCTGTTCTACTTCGTGCTGACGGGGATCGGCTTCACGCTGATCTTCCTCAGCTCGTTGTTCGGCCGCGTGTGGTGCGGCTATGCGTGCCCGCAGACGGTGTTCCTCGACGGCGTCTACCGGCGGATCGAGCGCTGGATCGAGGGCGGCGCGCCGCAGCGCAAGAAGCTGCAGGAGATGCCGTGGAACGTGACGAAGCTGCGCAAGCGCGTGAGCAAGTGGGCGCTGTTCCTGCTGCTGTCGCTGCTGCTCAGCCACTCGTTCCTGGCGTATTTCATGCCGGTCGACGTGGTGCTGTCGGCGATCACCGGCTCGCCGTCCGCGCACCCGGTGGCGTTCACGTTCATCGTGATCTTCACGGCGATCATCTACGTGAACTTCACGTGGTTCCGCGAGCAGCTGTGCATCGTCGTGTGTCCCTACGGCCGTCTGCAGGGCGTGCTGTACGACCGTGAGACCATCAACGTCGCCTACGACCAGAAGCGCGGTGAGCCGCGCGGCCGCTACACGAAGGGTGAGCGCGGCGACTGCATCGACTGCTTCCGCTGCGTCGCGGTGTGCCCGACGGGCATCGACATCCGCAATGGCACGCAGCTCGAGTGCATCGGCTGCGCGAACTGCATCGATGCCTGCGACGAGGTGATGGACAAGCTCGGCCAGCCGCGCGGGCTGATCCGCTACGACTCGCAGGCCGGGCTCGAGACCGGCCGACGGCGCATCGTCCGGCCGCGGCTGTTCTTCTACGCCGCGCTGCTGCTGATCGGTCTGGTCGTGATGCTCGTCGCAGCCGCCAACCGCACGCCGTTCGAGGCGAACATGTTGCGGCAGCGCGGTGCCGCCGCCTACGAGCTGCGCGAGGGTGGCGCGCGGCTGCGCAACTTCTACGAGCTGCACCTGGTCAACAAGCAGCCGGACGACCACGTGTTCGTCCTGTCGCCGATCGAGCCGGACGGCGTGAAGTTCGGCGGTCTGCTGCCGCAGGTCGCGGTGCGCTCGCTCGAGGACATCAAGCTGCCGTTCTTCGTCGACGTCGAGCGGAGCCGCTGGCAGCAGGGCATGAACGTCGAGCTACGCGTGCACACGGCCGACGGCACGCTCGAGCGCGTCGTCGCGACACCGGTGCTCGGGCCGCGCTGACCGTCGACCGGCCGAGCTGCGCGGCTACACTTCGGGTCCGATGGGTGTGCGCAAGACCTTCCACGATCACCCCTGGCTGTTCGTCGTCGTCGGCCTCGCCGCGCTGGTGGGCTTGTCCCTGGTGTTCCTGGTGATCGCGCTCACCCACCCGCCGCAGCTGATCCGTTGACCGCTGACCGGCAGCGACAGCGCTCCCCGAAGACCGCCATGCACGACGATCCGACGCCGCCCGGCGCGGCCGCGGAGCCCGACGACTGGGAGCTCCTGACCGTGCTGCACGACGCGCGACTCGCGCGGGAGCTGCTCGATCTGCTGCACGACGCGCGCGTTCCGTGTCGATTGCTGACCGCCGGCGCCGGCGGCGTGCCCGAGGGTGCGTTCGGCATCGCCGTGCCGCCCGCCGAGCTGCCGGTCGCGACCGGCGTTGCGGACCGGCTGCTCGGCTGGTTCCGCCACGACGCCGAGGGCGACGCGGATCTCGACGAGATCCACCGCGCGTTCGACGAGCCCGACGAGCCGGAGTTCCGCGAGCGACTCGCGGCCGAGCGGCGGTCGCGCGGTGCGCGGCTGAGCGTCGCCGGGCTGCTGGTCGGTGTCGGACTGGCCGGCGCGTTCGGATTCGCGCTGTGGCAGCTCGCGCGACTGCTCGGCTTCTGAGTGCGGTGGGAGCCGCGGCCGGAAGCTGTGCCGACGTCGTTCGGGTGCCCCGAGCACGCCCGCGACCGCGGCGCGCGCATGCAGTTCGCGCGCAACGCCACCCCCGGATCCTGGACGGGTTGTCCAGCGATGAGCTCGTTGCCGATGCCGTGGTGCCGGTGGTCGAAGTGGTCGTGGGCGGGAATTCGCGAGCGGCTCGCTGACGTTGGCGAGTGTCGAACGGGACCGGGTTCTCGTCGACCGGGCGGGCGATCGTACGAATCTGCTCGCGGTGGAATCGGCCGGCGATGGCCGTCGGAAGCAGGCGGAGGAGCAGAAACACAGGCGCGAGCGCAGGATCGTGTCGGCGGAGCGAGAGTCCGCGAGTCAGGGACTCGCTGCGCGTTCGGATTCCCGGACAGCATGGTCGGGCCCGGGGATCGCTGGCCCGGTACGGCAAGAATGAACATCATTCACGGCGCGAATGGTCATGCGATCGACCCCGGCTGCTCCCACGCTACGCAGAGATCGGGCTCCGCGACCGGCTGAGCGCGTGGTCTCCGCAAACCGGATCGCGTTGTGGAACGGAGGGCTTCGACGATGTGCTGGCGCGGTGAGGGACCGCCTGCGGGTCGCCATGCGAGCCCTCAGATCGCGATTCCGCCACGGCGGCGGATTCTCCGGCGGGAGTCTCGTGGTCACCATTGCGGCCCGCAAGACGCGGTGCCGTGAGCCCTCGATTCCCAGCGTGGCAGTGCCGTTCGCTTCTCGGATCTGACGCCGTCGAGCTGCCGTTCCGCGCGACCCGGTGCGGCGCAACCGGTCACAGCGCCCCGAACGGCAGCGCAGTCGTCCGTTCGTCGATGGGCACCTCGTCCGGCGCGAGGCACAGGACGGCCCCCTCGCCGCGCGGCAGGCCCAGGCGGTCGAGTGTCGCGAACGGCTCCGCCCACTCGCGCCGTACCGTGGCCGAGCGTTTGATCTCGACCGGGTGGATGCGACCGTCGACCTCGATCAGCAGGTCGATCTCGACCCCGTCCTTCGAGCGGAAGTGGTGCAACGGAGCCTCCGCGCCGGTGGCCCACCAGCTCTTGAGGATCTCACCGACGGCCCAGGTCTCGACGAGGGCGCCCGCGGCCGCCCCGGCCATCGCCGTCGTGGGCGAGGTCCAGCCGGTCAGATGGCAGGCGAGCCCGGTGTCGAGCAGGTACAGCTTCGGCGCCTTGACCAGTCGGCTCGTGCGGTTCGTGTGGTACGGCCGGAGCAGGTGGACGATGCCGCTCGCCTCGAGCACGGACAGCCAGCTCTTCGCGGTCGGCACGCTGACGTCGACGTCGCGCGCGAGAGCGGACAGGTTGAGGAGCTGCCCCGTCCGCGCCGCGCACGCGCGGAGGAAGCGGTCGAAGCTCGACAGGTCGCCGACGCGCAGCAGGTCGCGGACGTCCCGATGCAGGTAGGTCTGCAGGTAGGACGCGAAGAACAGCGCGGCGTCGGCGACCGGCTCGACGCACATCCGCGGGTAGCCGCCGTTCCAGACCGCCGCTCCCAGTGACGTGAGGTCGAAGGCCGGATCCGCCACGCCGCGCTCGGCGACGCGCGCGGCGGTCGGCAGGAACGGCGGCACGAAGACTCCGGCACTCCACGACTCCCGCCAGCTGAAGCCCGGGAGCTGCAGTACGGCAACGCGGCCCGCGAGCGTCTCGGTGATGCCCTGCATGGCGTGGAACTGTTGCGAGCCGGTGAGCCAGAAGGCGCCGCGTGCAGCTCCCGCGTCGACCGCCATCTTCACGAAGGGCAGGAGCTCCGGCGCGTACTGGATCTCGTCGATCAGCACCGGAGCCGGATGACGCTGCAGGAACAGCCGTGGATCGGATCGCGCGAGATCGCGCAACGCCGGATCGTCCAGCGACACGTAGGTCCGCCGCGCGCCGCCGAGGTGTCGGAGCAGCGTCGTCTTGCCGGTCTGGCGCGCGCCCGTGATCCACAGCACCGGGAACTGCGCCGACGCCCGTTCGACGCCGGGCTCGATCGAACGGTGCTTGTAGGGGTCGGCGGCCATTTTGAAGTAACACTTTAAATTGGCCGCGTTGGTGCAGCAAGCCTCAGCCGGGGGCCGGACCCCTCGCCGGACGGGGTCCCCGACGCCGCGTCGCACGTCGGCAACGAGCTCCGACCGTCACGACCTCGTGCGCAGCCATCCGAGTGAACAGTACGGGCGTGGCGACCGCCGGTTCGCGAGCCTCGACCGCGACGGTGACGGCGTCACCACGCGGCCCGACTACGCGGCGCGCCCCGCGCAGGCGTCCGGTAGAGCCCATCCGAACCCAGACGCCCGCCGGTGAGCGCCTGTCGCGCTCGGCAAGCGACTGGCCCGAGCGGTCGAGAGACCCTCCCGGGCAGGCCAGCAAGCCGTCGCGTGGGAGACGTCGTGGGAACTCGGAGGTCGCCAGTCCGGCGGGGAGGTCAGGGTCGAGTTCGGTCGGTCACCGAACGTCCGCCGGTCCCTCGGCGGGCCTCGCGACGAAGCAAGACGTCGGAGACCCCGCTCACGTGGACTTCATGCCCTTCGTCCCGCGCACGTTGAGCGTGAACTGGAGGCGGGGCGTGCTCGACGTCCTCAAGAACTCCAGCCTGCAAACCGCCCGGGCCCAGGCGATGAAGGAGTACGCCACGACTCTTTGGAGCTACGTCCGGACCGCCTGGGTCGAGAAGGCGCGGACCCGCCTCATCTCGTGGATGCGCCGTAGCCGGCTCGAGCCGATGAAGCGGGTCGCGCTCACGATCCGCGCGCATCTCTGGGGCATCGTCAACGCGATCGTCCGCGGCGTCACCATCGCCGGCAGCGAGTCGGTCAACGCGCGCATCCAGCGCGTGAAGCGGATGGCCTGCGGCTTCCGCAACAAGCAGCGCTTCCGCAACGCCATCCTCTTTCACCTCGGTGGCCTCGACCTCAATCTCGCGGCCGTGTCATCTACCCACACGGATTCCTGAAGCGCCAATCGCTGCCGACCAACCCACTCAGACCTGCGGCCTTGCCGCCGCCGCCCCGAAGTTCAGCCTGATCCGGGCACGACCTCCTGTTCGTCGACAACGACGACCGGATCGAACTGGGTTGCTGGGCGCACGTGATGCGGAAGTTCCGTGATGCTCGTGATATCGACGAGAGACTTGCTGCTGAGTTCGACCTGCTCTACGCGGTCTTCACTCGGATCGAGCACGAGTGCAAGGCGATGCCGCCACCCCAACGCTTCATGCATCGCGTCCGCCACGCGCGGCCGGCGCTCGACGAGATCAAGGACCGGCTCGGCGCCCGACAGACGGTCGTCCTCCCGAAGAGCCCGATGGGCCGAGCAATCGCGTACGCCCGCAACCATTGGCAGGCACTGACCAACTACCTGCTCGACGGCCGCATCGTCGACATCACCAACAACGGTGCCGAGCGCGCGCTGCGGCGCGTGGCCCTGGGCCGCGACAACCGGATGCACATCGGCATCGAAGACGTAGGCCAGCCGGTCGTCGTCCTGATGTCGATCCTGCAGTCCTGCGCCGAGCAGGGTGTCAACGCACTCGACTACCTGCGCGACGTGTTGGTGCGAGTGGCCAGGCCGGGCTCCCCGAACGACCTCGCCGCGTTCAACCCAGTTGGCTGGAAGCGCAGTCGTGACGCCGAGCAGCGCGTGGTGGACGACCGCGCTGCGATGACCCGCGTCGTCCAGTCGCTGGTCTACGCGAGCTGAGCTGCGCGAGCAGTTCGCCGGCGGCGGACAACCCCCTCCCAGAGCCGGCTGAGACCCCAGCCGGGCACTGGGGAGGACCCCCAGCGTCACCGCGACACGTCGGCCTGGCGTCCGCACGACGACTCTCGAGCGGGTCGGTGGCCTGGTCGTGTTGGCGCCCCGGCCGCCGCGGTCGCGGATGGGTTCAACGGGTCAGTCACCTCACTCCGGTCGGCGGCCTACAATCCGAGCGATGAGTCGATGGCCCGCCCGCCCATCGACTCCCGACCGCGTCTCGATGGCGCCGGAGATGCCATGGAAGCCCTGCTCTCTCACCGCGGCCCGATGCTCGCCGCCGGCCTCGCGATCTTCGCCCTGAGCACCGGCCTCGCCGCACAGGACCCCTTCGGCCTCCTGACGACGCGTGCGGTCGAGACCTACGTGCCGTCCAGCGGGAAGCCGGCCTGCGGCGACATCGACGGCGATGGCGACCAGGACCTTCTGATCCCCTCGGTCATCGGCCAGGACCACCTGTTCGTCAATGACGGCGACGGCGTGTTCCGCGACGTGACGGGCTCCCGGCTGCCGCCGTTCGGCGGCTGGAGCCACTCCGCCACCTTCGTCGACGTCGACGGCGACGGCGACCAGGACCTGCTGATCGCCGGCAATAGCGGCTACACGAACCGGGGTGAGCAGAACCGCCTGTTGCTGAACGACGGCAGCGGCTCGTTCACCGACGTCACCCCGACGCAGCTGCCGGTCGACCAGGACAAGACGATGGCGATCACCGCTGCCGACGTCGACGGTGACGGCGATCCCGATCTGCTGGTGCTGAACAACGGGAGCAGCTTCGGTGGAAACCCGCAGAATCGTCTCTACCTGAACGACGGCACCGGCCATTTCACCGACGTCACCGCCACCCACCTCCCCGCGCAGCCCGGCAGCGGCTACCACCTGAGCGTCGGCGATCTGGACGGCGACGGCGATCTCGACTTCGTGACGGCGGTGTTGTTCGACACACCGCCGCTCCGCATACACAACAACGACGGCACTGGGCGCTTCTCGCCGACGCGCAACGGCCAGCTTCCGGCGGGGATACGCAACGCCAACAATGCGCACCTGGTGGACGTCGAGGGCGACGGCGACCTCGACATGGTCGGATTCGTGAACCAGTCGATGGTCGTCCTGGTGAACGACGGCAGCGGCAACTTCGCCGACCAGTCCGGACAGCGTCTGCCACGCGGTTTCGCGTTCCCGGTGCTCGGCCGCGATTTCGACGGCGACGGTGACGTCGACTTCGTCGTTTCGACGCTGTCGGGCGGCGCGCTGATGCGCAACGATGGCACGGGTGTGTTCGGATTGCCGGTCGCGATCAGCAGCCTGAGCGAAGTGGCGAGCGACGTGGACGGCGACGGCGACCTCGATCTGGTCGTGCCGCAAATCGCGGATGTGCTGTTGAACGATGGCAACGCGGTGTTCTTCGACCGCGCCGCGGCCGAGCGGCGCGGTCCCGACATCTCGGGCAGCCCGGGTCGCGCCGCGCTTGCCGACGTCGACGGGGACGGCGACCTGGACGCGTGGCTGACCAGTTTCGCGGTCGACGCCGACCGGATGCTGCTGAACGACGGTCGCGGCGTGTTCACCGACTCGCCGACTCCGCTGCCCCTGGCCGGCGAGCTCAGTAGTGCGGTGGCCTTCGGCGACGTCGACGGGGATGGCGACCAGGACGTGATCGTCGGCTCGTCGATGCCGGCGGATCGCAGCAGGCTGCTACTCGGCGACGGCCGCGGGGGCTTCGTCGATGCCACCACCGGCCGCCTGCCGCAATCCTCGGCGCAGACCCTGGCCTTGGCGCTGTTCGACGCCGACGCTGATGGCGACCTCGACCTCGTCGAGGGGAACTTCTACCAATCCAGCGCGCTGCTGCTGAACGACGGGAGCGGGACCTTCAGCCGCGCTTCGGCCGGTGCGTTCCCGATCGACCAGAGCCGGAGCCGCGGCGTCCTCGTGGTCGACGTCGATCTCGACGGTGACGGCGACCTGGTGTTCGCGAACTACTTCGAACCGGCGTCCCTGTACCTGAACGACGGCACCGGTCGCTTCCAGGATGTCTCCGCCACACACCTGCCGTCGACGGCGCTCGGCGCCTTCGATGTCGGCAGCGCCGACTTCGACGGCGATGGTGCCCCGGACCTCGTCTTCGTCGGCGATGCCCGTGGCAACTGCCCGAGCCTGATGCTCAACCGCGGCGGCGTGTTCGTAGATGCGACCGGCGGCAATCTCCCCGCGTCCGTGCCCGGGCTCTGGGTCCACTGCATCGACCACGACCAGGACGGCGACTTCGACCTCGTCGCGGGGGACCGCGATGTCGTCCATCTGTTGGAGAACGACGGCCGGGCCCGATTCACGCTTCGCCAGGATCTGGGTCGCGTCGGTCATCTCGTCACCGTGGGCGATGTGGATTCCGACGGCGACGTCGACCTGTTCGTCGCGACCGAGGACGGTCCGAGCGGGGTCGTCACCAACCTGCGCCGCCAGATGCACTTCGCCCGCCTGGTCCGACCGGGCCGGCGGACGCGGATCGACGTCTACGCGGTCGGCCGGCCGAACACGGTCGGCTTCGCGGTGCCCGCGCTCGCCCCGCTGCCCTCCCGGATCCCGATCGCCGGCCTCGGCGTCTTCGGCCTCGATCCGGCGACGACGATCGTGGGCCCACTGCTCCCGCTGCCGGCCGGCAGCGAAGTCGGCTCCCTGAGCGTGGCGGTGCCGCCCGATCCGAGCCTCCACGGTGCGTCGCTGTTCGGCCAGGCCCTGCTGTTCGACAGCCAGGGGGTTTCGCTGACCAACACGCAGGCGGTCCGCGTCGTGCTCTGAATGCCCTCCGCCTTGACCGCAGCGGGCTGTGACCGCCCGCTGCCCCGACCACCGCGGGTGCTGACCGCCAACAACTCCGAGCGTCGTTCTTTCCGACCGCCCTAACCGAATACCGACCGGCCGGTGCCGCACCGCGGCCCCGCGCCGCAGACAATGTCGCGGCTTCTCGGCTGTCGCCTCCTCACCCAGCAGGCGCTCGTCGAGGAGGTGTTCCCCGCCCCGAGCCGCTCCTCGAGATCCGGCTCCGGGACGGCAGCCCACCCGGCGCACGGAGCGACGGCGAGCACGACGCGCCGGCGCTGACGCCGTACCTGCCGGCCGGGGAACGCGCGATCGGCGCCGCGGTCGTCGTGTTCCCGGGCGGCGGCTACGGTGGTCTCGCGCCACACGAGGGACAGGACTACGCGCGCTGGCTGAACGCCCTCGGCCTCGCCGCCTTCGTAGGCCGCTATCGGCTTCGGCCAGGCATCCCACGATTGCCACGGATGGCGGGGGCCGGGCCTGCATAGCGTCTGACCGCTGACCGGCATCGACAGCGCTCCCCGAAGACCGCCATGCACGACGATCCGGCGCCGCCCGGTGCGGCCGAGAAGCCCGACGACTGGGAGCTCCTGACCGTGCTGCACGACGCGCGACTCGCGCGGGAGCTGCTCGATCTGCTGCACGACGCGCGCGTCCCGTGTCGATTGCTGACCGCCGGCGCCGGCGGCGTGTCCGAGGGTGCGTTCGGCATCGCCGTGCCGCCCGCCGAGCTGCCGGTCGCGACCGGCGTTGCGGACCGGCTGCTCGGCTGGTTCCGCCACGACGCCGAGGGCGACGCGGATCTCGACGAGATCCACCGCGCGTTCGACGAGCCCGACGAGCCGGAGTTCCGTGAGCGACTCGCGGCCGAGCGGCGGTCGCGCGGTGCGCGGCTGGGTGTCGCCGGGCTGCTGGTCGGTGTCGGACTGGCCGGCGCGTTCGGACTCGCGCTGTGGCAGCTCGCGCGACTGCTCGGCTTCTGAGATGGTAGGCGCGGTGACCGGAGACTGCGCCGATGTCGTTCGCGAGCCCCGAGCGCGCCCGCGACGGTGACGCGCGCAAGCAGCTCGCGCATGACGACCGCCCCGGATCCTGAAGCGGGCGGCTCGACCATCATCAGCGGCGTCATCGCTCCCAGCACGCGGCGGTCGAGCGCCGACGTCGCGCCGATCCGTCGCCGCAGCGACCCGGGATCCGCATCCGGTTGCATCCCCGGAGGCCATCCGCACGGCAACATCGGGTCGGATCCCGATTCGGCGTCGGGCGACACCGGGGTGCGGGTCGGAGAGGCCAATGACCGACCTGACGGCTGCGAAGAAGGACCTCCGCTACAGCGGGCCGGATGCGATCGTGCGCATCGAGGATCGCCCGCTGACAGTGCTCGAAGCACGCCGCGAGCTCGACAGACGCGCGGACCTCGCTTTGGCCCTGCCGATCGGTCTCGGGGTTGTTCCTCGCCCGGTTCGCGTGGTCGAAGCGCGCGGTCCCGCAGGCGAGGTGGGCATCGCTCGCGTCGTTCGTCACGCTTCAGCTGATCGCGGGCATTCTCGCTCCGACGAACCGGCTCCAAGGGACGGTCTCGGAGGTCCTGGTGACCGTCAGGCTGATCGCCGGGATCCGCGCAGCCATGCAGCCGGGCGCCGCGACGCTCGAGCCTCTGGTTGCCACCCAGACCGCGATGGGCGCCTCGTCGTTCGAGTGACGCACCACAACGCCAGGCGGTGTGAAGGCGGATTCCGAGGATCCCTGCGACCGGTTCGGCAGCTTGCGGCGCCAGTTCACGACGATCGACCCGTCGCGGAGCGGAGTCCCGGAGACTCCGACGCGAGGGGCGGTCCACGCTCCATCGTGAGGCCAGACCATGCTCCCCGTCGCACATCGAGTTGCCGCGACCATCCTGCTCATCGTCCAGGTGCTCGCTGCGCAGAACCGGATCGACATCATCGACGGGACCGCCGAGGCCACTTCGCGCGGGCCGGTCGGTGTCGATCCCAAGCTAGTCATCCAGAGGATTCCCGAGGACCAGGTGACGGGTCGCACGTCGCTCGACTCGATCGTCCTGCGCCTGCAGGATCAGGCGATCGTCACGGCGGAGGTCTTCTGGATCGAGATCCGGACCGACGATCCGTTCGGGCCGGCGACCGGGTCACCGGACATGACGCCTGCCGGCCTGGTGGGGGGCCTCGGACCCCTCGTCGTTGCGTTCCCGCCTCCGGGCCCCGTATCCGCGATCGAGATGAGCGTCGCCTTCGCGGTCCCGCTGGCCCTGCCACCCGGGGATCTCTACGTCTGCGTCGGCATGCCGGCATCGCCGACCTGGCCGCTCGACGGGATCTCGGTCCACACCAGTGGCACGTTCTTCGTGCCGCCGAGCGTGGGAGAACAGATGAATGCGGTCGCGGTCGGCTACTCGGGGGTCGCCGGCATGTCGGGACTCGCGTGGGACTACGACCTCGCCACCGCGGTGCTCGCGCCGTCGCCAGGCAACCGGCTGTGGTGGATCGGCCCTCGCTTCGTCGACGACGTCTGTCAGCCCTTCGCCAGCAATCCTGCGGTGTTCACAGGCATCCCCTATGCCGGAGTCGCGGGCACAGGGACCGGGATGGATCCCAACCTCGGAGCCGCGGGCATCTTCCCCGACGTCGCACGCGGTGACGGCTTCGGCTGGCGTGTGCGTGCCACGGTGCCTCCGGGCGCTCCCGGCTACATCATCGTGAGCACGGTCCCGACGCCACCGATCCCGATCCCTGGAGTCGGCGGAACGCTCCTGCTGACCCCGACCGTCGCCTTCTTCGGCGGTTTCACCGCACCGAGCCCGACGGAGCCGCCGCCCACCTCCGAGATGATGTTCGGGCCGTACTTCGTTCCGCCACCGGGGCCAGTCGGACTCGACCTCTATGCGCAGGGCCTGACGATCGACCCGCTCACCGGTGCGATGAGATTCACCACGCGGTGTCGGATCCGGTTCTGATGACGACCACGCGCACCGCGGACTCCCGCGCGTAACGACGTGGCGATCACGTGTCCGGAGCAGGGATCTTCGGGTCGGCACGTGATCGCTTCGCAGGGCCGGACGCCGTGAATCGCGATCGCGGCCCTGGGCCGGAACCACGGGGGCTGCAGCGTCGCCGCATGCGGCGGCCAGGAGGGCTCGTCGCGCCGTGGCTCGATCGCGGTGCACGATCGGGAGGGGCAGTCGGGTCCCCGCGGGAGGTCGGTGACCGCACGACCGGTTGCCCGGCGATCCGGCCGGCACCTGGACCACGGCGTCGACGGTCGCCGACTGGTCGACTGCCTGCGGTGGGCGGGGCGGCAATGACCTGCCGATCGGCCGCTACGACGCACTCCGCGAGACCTTGACACCGAGCGCCGTCGCCATCGTCCTCGCGATCTCCGCCGGCACCGGACTACTGATTCCGCAGCGGCCACGGACCGGCACCACCTACTCCGACCCCGGTGTGACGAGACTCGCGGATCTGGAGGAGGGGCTCATGCGGATCCACACCGGAGAGACGGTGGCGTTCTGCATTGCCCGCTACGGGCTCCACGAGGGGCACACGGCCCATCGTGCCGATCCGGTCGCGCTGGCTGGACCTTCGGTCTCCGGAGCGTCGGGGAGATCGAAGCCGCGCGGCCCCGTCGCCTGCCCGGGCTCCTGCTCGCGCCGTCACCGGCTGCGAGCGGGTTCCGCACGCCGCCGGATCGCGGAGAATGACCTGACGAGGTGGCCGCTCGGGTTCTCGGACTTAGGCAGAGCGAGCGCCGATCCCGAACTCGGCGAGCCTCCCACACCCCCCGCGTGAAGGCCGGCACGACCGGAAGTGACGACATGACCAACGTGCGGAGTCCCCTCGTGATGTGTGCAGCCCTCGTGGTAATCCTCCAGGCTGCGTCCCAGGCTCGCGCTCAGCAGGCGAGCTTCACTACCTTCGGCAGCCCGTGTACCGCGGCAGGAAGTTCGACACCGATGATCGGCCACCGCAGCCTGCCACGCCTCGGTGCGAACTTCGACATCACCTACTCCGGACCTCACGCGATCGAGCCGGGGCTGGGTCTCACCGAGCAACCCCTGCTCGTGATCGGCGCGACCCGGATCGACCTCCCGATCCCGCCGCTCCTCGTGACGCAGCCGCCGCGTTGCACGCTCTATCCCTCGCCCGACGTCGTGGTGCCGACCGGTCCGGACCCGAGCGGGCGCGCCTTCGTCACGACCGTCAGTATCCCCATCCCGAACGTCGCCAGCATGTCAGGGAGCGTCGTGTATCTCCAATGGGCGACCACGAGGATCCAGTACATGTTCGTCGGCTGCGGTCCGCTGTGGGTGGTGTTTTCCGACGCGGGGCGAGCGGTCATCGGGACCTGAGCTGGATGCGTCTCGGTGCGGCGGATACCGGCCGTGCGGGTGGTCGCGTCGGCGCTGGCGTCGGGCTCGCTCCGGTGACGGCGGTCCACTCGAACCACGTGGGGCGGGAGGAACCCCGGTCGTGTCGCCGTTGCGACTGTCGCGGGCTCGTCGCGCCACGAGGCGCTCGGTGCGAATGCCCCCCGGACCCATGCGGGATCGATCAGCAGCGAGGCACGATTGTCGCCGTCGGCATGCCGCGCACGCACTGGTGGGTCTGGTTGACACCCCCGATCCCCGTCGCTAGCGTCCGCGGCCTGCTGAAGCACGCTCTCTCGATTCCGCCTGCCTCCATACTGACTGCCTCCATACCGCTTGCCTCCATACCGCCTGCCTCCACAAGGGGGCTCGATCCATGCGAAGCTGCCTCGGCCTCCTCGGCCTGCTCCTGGTTTCCTGCGCCGCCCCTCCCGAGGAGCGCACCGCGGCACCCATCCGTCCGGTGACCCCGGAACACGGCCTGCTCGACGCAATGACGGGCGAGTGGACCTGCACCACGACCTCGTGGCCCTGGACCGGCCTCGAGCCCGAGATCACGACCGGCACGGCCTCGTCCGCGTGGGTGCTGGACGGCCGCTTCGTCGCGCAGACGATCGCCACCACGCGGAGCGGCGAGCCGTTCGCCGCCATCCTCTACCTGGGCTACGACGAGGGGGCGCAGCAGTACTCGCTGGCCCTGATGGACTCGCGCGAGTCACTCACGACCTTCCTGTTCGGTGGGCACGACGCGGACTCGAACACGATCACGTTCGAGGGGACCGTGAAGCGGGCGGGCCTGGATCGCCCCACGAAGGTGGTGTTGACGCTCCAGTCCGGCGACTCCTACACCCTGGAGTCGTGGCAGCCCGGTGCCTACGAGATCCCGTTCAAGAACCTCGAGTGGGTGTTCCGCCGGCAGCCCTGACCAGCTTCCGCTCCCGCCACGCGCGAGGACCGGCCAGCCGGGTCGGCCCGCCGGTCACCGCTCGAGACTTCGGACCGCGATTCTGCCAAGGTGACGGATTCCGTCGGCGGGCGTCTCTTGGTCACCATTGCAGCCCGCAGGACGCCGCACCGGGAGTCCCCGATTGGCGGCGAGGCAGTGCCGTCCGCTTCTCGCATGGGACGCCATCGGGCTGACGTTCCGCGCGACCCGCTGCGGCGGAACCCGGTCGCAGCGCTCCGAACGGTAGCGCGGTCGTCCGCTCGTCGATCGGCACCTCGTCCGGCGCGAGGCACAGGACGGCTCCCTCGCCGCGCGGCAGGCCCAGGCGATCGAGCGTCGCGAACGGCTCGGCCCACTCGCGCCGTACCGTGGCCGAGCGCTTGATCTCGACCGGGTGGATGCGACCGTCGACCTCGATCAGCAGGTCGATCTCGACCCCGTCCTTCGAGCGGAAGTGGTGCAACGGAGCCTCCGCGCCGGTGGCCCACCAGCTCTCGAGGATCTCACCGACGGCCCAGGTCTCGACGAGGGCGCCCGCGGCCGCCCGGCCATCGCCGTCGTGGGCGAGGTCCAGCCGGTCAGATGGCAGGCGAGCCCGGTGTCGAGCAGGTAGAGCTTCGGTGCCTTGACCAGTCGGCTGGTGCGGTTCGTGTGGTACGGCCGGAGCAGGTGGACGATGCCGCTCGCCTCGAGCACGGACAGCCAGCTCTTCACGGTCGGCACGCTGACGTCGACGTCGCGCGCGAGAGCGGACAGGTCGAGGAGCTGCCCCGTCCGCGCCGCGCACGCGCGGAGGAAGCGATCGAGGCTCGACAGGTCACCGACGCGCAGCAGGTCGCGGACGTCCCGATGCAGGTAGGTCTGCAGGTAGGACGCGAAGAACAGCGCGGCGTCGGCGACCGGCTCGACGCACATCCGCGGGTAGCCGCCGTTCCAGACCGCCGCTCCGAGTGACGTGAGATCGAAGGGCGGATCCGCGACGCCGCGCTCGGCGACGCGCGCGGTGGTCGACAGGAACGGATGCACGAAGACTCCGGCGCGTACTGGATCTCGTCGATCAGCACCGGAGCCGGATGACGCTGCAGGAACAGCCGTGGATCGGATCGCGCGAGATCGCAACGCCGGATCGTCCAGCGACTCGCAGGTCCGCCAGGCGCTGCCGAGGTGGCGGAGCAGCGTCGTCTTGCCGGTCTGGCGCGCGCCCGTGATCCACAGCACCGGGAACTGCGCCGACGCCCGTTCGACGCCGGGCTCGATCGAACGTTGCTCGTAGAGGCTGGCGGCCATTTTGAAGTGGCACTTCAAATTGGCCGCGCGGGGCAGCAAGCGGCCGTCGGGGGCCCGCCCCCTCGCCGGACCGGGCCCACGACTCCGCGTCGCACGTCGGTATGGAGCACCGGACTGTCACCATCTCGTACGCACCCGCCCGAGCGAGCGGGACGGCCGTGGCGACCGCCGGTTCGCGAGCCTCCCCCGGGATGGTGACGGCGTGATCACGCGGGCCGACTTCGCGGCGCGCGCCGCGTGAGCGTCCGGTAGAGCCCATCCGAGCACGGGAGCCCGTCGGTGAGCGCGTGCCCCGCTCGGCACGCGACCGGACCGAGCGAGTCGCGAGCAGCTGCGAGCAACCCGGCACCCGCGAGCGGCGCGGGATTTCGTCGGCCGCGGGTCTGGCCGGGCGATCGTCGACCAGGCGGAGTCGGCCAGCTGTCGCCGGCGCTGGTTCCGAGCGCTGTCGCGGTCGCGTGGACGGGCTTTCGCGCGTGCGCTCGGGCGGTCGACCTGATCGGGGACGCCGTGGCGAGCGAAGCTGCCGGCCTGCCGAGGCATTGGCAGGTGGTCGCTGCACTTCGCGGCCACCACCTGCGCCAGCATGACGGCTCCGGCCGCCCCTTCTCGATGACTCGAGCGGGCAGCTCGGGTGTGACGACCCCGGCTTCCTCGTGCGGCGGACCGGCGAGCATCGGCCGCCGGATCACTCGAACGAACACGCTCGCCGGCTCGCACTGGAGCCGCTCGGTCTCCTCGTAGCCCTTTTTCCTCGTGGCCGATGACGTCTCGCTCGCGATGGTCGTCGTGACAGACACGTGCAGATCGTCCACGCCGTCACGCCGATCTCGCGCGCGTCGTCGGCTGCCGCGATGCGGCGGGCGGCGAGAGTGGACAGGTGTTCGCGGAGCTCGGCGATCCGCGCCGGGGTGTGCGTCGCGATGCGCCACGGCCTGAGTGGCGCGACGGCGGAGAGTAGATCGGGGCTACCGGACGCCTACTCACCGCGCTGCAGCGGCCGGCATGGCTGCCCCTGCCGCAGCAGCGCGCCGCCGGACACGTGGATCGTCTACCGGTCGGAGTCGCGCGGCCCTGCGGCGTCCGAGGCCAGCGTGGCCAGCTTCTCGCGCCACGGCGCCGCGGCCTCCGGCCGCCCCTGCTGCACGCAGAGGTCGATCATCGCTTCGAGCGCGGCCGTGAGGTGCTCGACGGAGGCAGGGGGAGGCTGCATCTTCGCGCAGCTCTCCGCGAGCAACGGCTCGGCTTCCGCCAGCCTGCCCTGTGCGAGCAGCGCGCGGCCGAGCAGCGCCATGGCGGCGTAGTGCTGCCAGGTCCCCGGCTGCTTCGCAGCGCGGAGTGCCAGGCTCTCCGTCGCGGCGAGTTCGGCGTCCACAGCTTTCCCTTGCGCCAGCAGCACCTGGACCAACTGAGCGAGGGAGGTCGCGGCCTCAGCGGAGTCCGCACCGTGGGCCTCCCTCGCCAGCGCGAGGTGCTGGCGTCCCAGCTCCTCGGCTTCGGCCAGCTTGCCCTGCTTGCGCAGCGCGAAGATGAGCCAACCGCGCGTCAACGCAGCATCGGCGCGGTCCTTGCCGGGTCCTTGCTGGGACGTGAGCAGGCGACGCAGGAGCTTCTCGGCCAGGGCCGGCCGGCCACGGTTGCTGAGCTCGACGCTGATCGGGAGGAAGTAGCTCAGGTCGGTGCTGTCCAGCTCGAGCGCCCCGAGCGCCTGCTCGACCACGGACACGGCGCGATCGACTTCGCCCCACCTCAGCAGGTCCTGGGCGGACGCCAGCAGAACGAACGGCGCGATCGGTGCGGCTCGCATCTCCTCGAGCCGTCGGTCAGCGGCCGCTGCCTCGTCGGTCTTGCCCTGTCGTGCCAGCGCGTAGCGGAGCATCGTGAGCTCGGCGAACTGCCAGAAGCCGGCGACCTTGGTCGACCGCAGGTGGCCTGTCAGCCGCAGGACTTCCCGCGCAGCCTCTTCGGCTTCGGCGCATCGCCCCCTGTCCAGCAGCGCCCGTATCAGGCGGACGCCCGCCGGTCGCAGCTTGAGCGAGAACGCGGTCCAGGCTCCTGCCTCGTCGGGCCAGCTCTGCACGTCCTCGCGCCACGCCGCCACGGCCTGCTGCAGCGTCGGGATCGCGGCGTCGATCTCACCAGCGTCGAGTCGAGCTCGGCCGAGGGCGGACAGCACCAGACAGAGGTTTCGCGACCCGGGGCCCGTCCCGAGCTCCGCCCAGCGGTCGAAGGCCTGCTGCAGCACTTCGATGGTCTCGCGCCGCTTCTCCGGCCCCTGCTCCGCGAGCGCCAGACCGAGCCAGGTCAACGACGTGATGAGCTTCGGCGCGGGGTTGGTCTCCTGCTCGTGCCGATCGATGATGGAGTACGCGTGCGGGCTCGGCGGCACGTGGTCGACGGCTCTCGCCTCGAGGCGCCGCCAGATGGCGACGGCCTCTCGGAGTGGATCCTCCGCCGCCAAGTACCGCTTCAGCATGTAGTTGACCTTTGCCAGGTCGGCGAGGGCATCTGCGAGCGCCGCCGAGTCCCCGTCCCAGCGCCTGCGCGACAGCTCCACGGCCCGAGTGGCGACCCCCAGGGCTTCCTCGTGTCTCGTAGGTCCTTGCAGGATTAGAGCTGAAACAAGTCCGTGCAGCGCCTCGAAGATGGCCTCCCGGTCGTTCACGTCGGGCCGGGAGGCCAGCTCCAGAGCGCGGCGGAAGCAGGCCTCGGCTTCGGCTCGGCCGGACTTCGTTTTGATCAGGGCGTGGCCGAGGGGGATCAGCCGCAGCATGCAGCCAGGGTCCTCGGGGCCGTACAGCTCGGCACGCAGCTCCAGAGCGCGACGCTGGTACGCCACGGCATCCTCGTGCCGGTCCGCCATGCGACACAGCTCGGAGAGGGTGTTCAAGCAGTCGATCAACTTCGGGTGCCGGCCGAGGACGGCCTCGTACTCGGATAGCGCCTCCTCCGACAGGCGGATGCCCTCGTCTGTCCGACCCGAGTGCCCGATAGCGCGGGCCAGGTCCAGCAGATAGAGGGCACGGTTGACACGCTCCCTCGCATCCGCAGGGCGATGCTCCACTGCGACTCGCAGCACCGCCGCAGCCTCTTCGAAGCTGTTCTGCCTCGACAGCTGTTTGGCCAGCAGCTCCCTCGCGAGGTTCGTGTGGTGGCCATCGGAGCCGAACGCCTGCTCCACCAGCGACAGGGACTCCCGCGCCTTGGCCTCGTCCAGGCTTCCGAGGTGATACAGGTTGTCGCACTCCGCATGGGAGATGACCGCGCGCAGGTCGTCCTGTCCCTCCAGGTCACGGAGCAGCTCCTTGGCCTCCTCGAGGAGCTGCAGCGCCTCGTGCCAGCGACGCATGTCGTGCGATGCCCATGACTGGAGCCACAGAGCGTTGGCGAGTGCGTCCGGCCTCTCCGGAAGCCGTTCGCGCGCGAGCGTGACGGAGCGCGCGGAGTTCGGCAATGCCTCGTCGGGCAGGCCCAACCCCAGGTAGGCGTGCGCGACGACCAGGCGCAGCTCCCACTCGACCTCGGGCTGCCCTTCCAGCTGGACCAGCTGCAGCGCCGCGAATTCGTCCAGCATCTGCCGAACCGTGAAGCCCGGGCCCCTGTTCTCGTGCGGATCGCTGCTCCAGAACAGGTCCGTCAGCAACCCGACGACTGCCGTCTTCGACGCGACCTCGTTCTCCGCCCGGCGCCGCTGCGCCTCGGCTTGCACCAGCGCCGCCTCGGCGACCTCCCTCTGTCGCTGCTCTTCCAGACGCGCCAGCACCGCAGCGGCCCGCTCGCCCTCGGCCTTGTCCTCCGCCGCGCGCGCCTCGACGTAGCCAAAGGTCGCGGCGATGCCGCCGGCCAGCAGCGCGAGCACGATCGCCGCGCCCGCTGCGACGCCGACGCGGTGGCGGCGGACATACTTGCGCCAGCGATAGAGCCGGCTCGCCCGGCTCGCGAGCACCGGCTCGTGGGCGAGGTGGCGCAGCACGTCGTCGGCGAGCGCCGTCGCGGTGTCGTAGCGCCGGCCGCGCTCCTTCTCGAGCGCCTTCATCACGATCCAGTCGAGGTCGCCGCGCATCAACGTGCCGAGCGCGCGCGGGTGGACCTTGCGGTGCCGTGCGACGTCGAGCAGCTGGTCGCCCAGCGTGCTGATCCGGGTGCTCGGCTTCGGCGGATCGACCTCCTTGATCGTGCGCACCATCTCGGCGTAGCCGGCCTCGAGCAGCGTCTTCAGCTCGAACGGCCGCGTGCCGGTGAGCAGCTCGTACAGCAGGACGCCCAGGCTGTAGATGTCGGCGCGCGTGTCGACGTCGAGGCCCGACAGCTCGGCCTGCTCCGGGGCCATGTACTCCGGCGTGCCGAGCATCTGCTGGAAGCCGGTGAACACGGTGCGGTCGGTGAGCCGGCCCTGGGTCGCCTTGGCGATGCCGAAGTCGATCACCTTGGGCACCGGCCTGCCGTCGTGCAGCGTGACGAGCACGTTGCCGGGCTTGAGGTCGCGGTGGATCACGCCCTTCTGGTGCGCGTGCTGCACCGCCTGGCACACCGGCACGAACAGCTCGAGCCGCTCGCGCATGCCGAGCCCCGCGTCGTCGCAGTACCTCGTGATCGGGATGCCCTTGACCAGCTCCATCACGAAGTAGGGCCGGCCCTGCGGCGTGGCGCCGCCGTCGAACACCTTGGCGATGTTCGGGTGGTCCATCATCGCCAGCGCTTGGCGCTCGGCCTCGAAGCGGCCGACGACCTGTGCTGTGTCCATGCCGGCCTTGAGCACCTTGAGCGCGACCTTGCGCAGGACCGGCTCCTCCTGCTCGGCCATCCAGACCGTGCCGAAGCCGCCCTCGCCGATCTGCTGCAGCAGCTTGTAGCGGCCGATGCGGTCGCCCGGCCGTTCGGCCGCCGGCGCGGGCTCGGGCAGCAGCTGGCGCGCCTCCTCGTGCAGATCGAGCAGCGAGGCCAGCTCCTCCCTGAGCACGTCGTCGCTGCCGCACTCCGTGCGCAGGAAGGCCGGGCGGTCCGCGGGCGGGAGTTCGCGGGCGCGGGCGAAGATGCTGCGGACCTGGTCCTTGCGTTGTGGGGCGGCGCTCATCGGCAGGGGCTCCCGTGACGGATGTCCGCGGCTCCGGACGCCGAATCGGCCGGGCGACTGCCAACGAATGCCGCCCGACCGCGGCCCATTCACTCCCCCGCGACGCGCAGCTCGCGCAGCAGCATGGCCTTGGCCAGGTCCCAGTCACGGTAGAGCGTGCGCAGCGGCCGCCCCAACACCACGGCGACCTCCTCGACCTTGAGCCCCGCGAAGAAGCGCAGCTGCACGAGCTCGGCCAGCTCGGGCTCCGCAGCGCGCAGCCGCTCGATCGCCGCGTCGACGTCGAGGATGTCGTCCGTGCGGTCCTCGCTCGCGAGCTCGACCGCGTCGAGCGAGAGGCGCCGGACGGGGCCGCCGCGCTTCTGCCGGCCACGCCGACGCGCGTGGTCGATCAGGATGTGGCGCATTGCCACGGCGGCGAGGCGGTGGAAGTGGCCCTCGCCGTCGACGCCCGGCGAGCCGCTGCGCAGTAGCCGCAGCCAGGCCTCGTGGACGAGCGCCGTCGCCTGCAGGGTGTGACCCGGCTTCTGGTCGAGGAGCATCCGGCGGGCCACGGCCCGCAGCTGGTCGTAGACCCTGGCGAACTCGCCGTCGGCGAGGTTGCCGAGGTCTCGGGGTGCGTCTCGCGGGTCCGACACTCGCCGGAGTTCTAGCCAGCGGTGGCGGGGGCCGGAAGGGACCCCTGCGGCGGAGCGTGGCGACCGAACAATCTTCTGGCATGCGCCTTCGGTGGTTGGCGTCCGGGGGGCAGCGGCGCGGGACGGCCGGCCGGCGGCAGGACGCCGCGGCGGACGGACCCCGGAATCCGCACGAGAGGAACCCACCATGGACCGCATCACACTCCGTCTGTCTCCGTTCGGCGGCGCGGCCGTCGTCGCCGCGGCGCTGGTCGCGCTCGGCGGGTCTGCCCGCGCGCAGGGGGGCGTCGCCTACATGTACGAGACGAGCCGCGCCGAGCTCGCCCACTACGACCTCGCGACCGGTGCGCGCCGGACCGTCACCGAGGGGCTCGCCGGGGCCGGGCAGGTCGCGGTCCACGGTCGGCTCGCGTGGGTCGTCGAGGAGGACTCCGGTGAGCTGTCCACCGTCGACCTGTCGACCGGCGTGATCACGACGGTCGCGACCGGGCTCGGCCGACCGTTCGGGCTCGCGCTCCGGCCGGAGAACGGCGGTGGGCCGCCTCGCGTCGCGTATGTGGCGGAAGGTAGGTGGTTCGCCACCGGGCAGAACGGGCGGTTGCTCGCTGTCGATCTCGCCACGGGTTCCAGCACGATCGTCGCGACCGGGATCGCGTGGGCCGGCGGCAACATCGCGATCCACCCGGACGGCACGACGGTCTACGGGGCGCCAGAGCGCGGGTGGGACAACGTGATCGCGATCGACGTGGGCACAGGCGCTCCTTCGGGGCTCGTGCCGTTCCTTTGGAGCTACTACCAACCCGACCGAGCTGGCGTCGAGTTGTCGCCAGACGGTCAGACGCTGTTCTTCGATGACGGAGGCGTCTCCGGGTCGGTGGCACTCTCGAGCCCGAGCTCACCCCCGACCTACTACGGATGGTCGACCGACAGCCTCATGGCGATCAGTCCCGACGGCAGCCGCGTTGCAGTCAGGAGCAGACTCGCGCTCGAGGAACCGTCCCTGGTGACGGATCTCGATTGGTCGTCGGGGCCCCAGTGGTGGGTGCAGGTGCGTGCGAGCGCTTATCCGTTCCGAGCTGCGTCCTTTCTCGACGCGGACACCCTGCTGTTGACCAACGTGGCGGGGCTGTTCTCGCTCGATGTGGCGTCGGGTGCCCTGCGGCGGGTCGACCGCGGGCTGCCGCGCCTGCAGGACATCGACGTCGTCGGTAGCACTGCGTACGTCATCGACCCCGACCGCCGCCGGGTCGACGTCTGGCGAGCGGCGACCGGCAGCCGTGCGATCCTGTACCCGCCGCGGGTGCTCTCCGTCGACGTCGCGACCGGTGAGCTCGACACCGTGTTCTCCGATGTACCATGGGACTTCCTCAGCTGCGTCCATGCCTCGCGGGACGGGGCGCACCTGTACTTCGGCCGCTCCGATGGGTCTCCTGGCGGTCAGCTCGTCGACATCGACCTCGCGTCGGGCTTCGTGCGCCCGATCGGTTCGTTCCAAATTGGGAGCGCCCCAAACTTCTCCGTCGACGACGCCGAAGGCTACGCGTACGTCGCTGACCCCCGTCCTGGCGTCGCCCTGGCGCGGGTCCATCTCGCGACCGGCCTGACGACCGATGAGTTCGTCCGGCGCGTCGGTGACACGATCCCCTACCTCAGCGACGTCGAGAACCGCTTCGGCGTCGACTTCGCGGCAGGCCGGTTGATGGCCAAGGCGTGGAATCCCGTGGGGCCTCCTGGCGTCGCGGTCGGCGCGTTCGGACTGGCTGCGGGTGAGGTCTGGCAGCAGGAGACAGAGTTGCTGTTCCCCGCTCGCGTCTACGGATCCCACGTTCGAGCGACGGCCGACGCCCGCGGCCTCTACGCCTGGGCTCTCACGTCGGTCGCTCCGGAAGCGGGCAGTCTCGTCCACGTCGACATGGTCTCGGCGGGCCATCCGCAGACGGTGTTGCTGACGACGGACCGAAACGTCTCGACGTTCTGCGTCCTCAACACCGCCGACGGCGCGAACGTCGTCGCGACGCCGACCGATCCGGTGACTGGCACGTCACCGGTGACCTTGACCTTCGACAACGTGACCGCGGCGGGCGACACGACGGTGACGACCAGCACGACCGGCCCGGCGATCCCCTCGGGCTTCCAGCTCGGTGGCGCCGGGGTCTACTACGAGGTCACGACGACGGCGGACTTCGCGGGCAACGTCGAGATCTGCATCGACTACACGGGGACGACGTTCGTCGACGAGACCACGCTGCAGCTCCTGCACTACGAGCACGGTCAGTGGGTGAACGTGACGACGACGCGGGACCCGGCGACCAACCGGATCTGCGGCGTGGTGCGGTCGTTCTCGCCGTTCGTGGTGGTCGAGTGGCCGGCGATGAGTGCTTTGAACGACCTGTTGAACCGGGTGCACAACCTGGACATCCGGCACGGGATCGTGGTGAGCCTCGACGCGAAGCTGACGGCGGTGCAGGACGCGCTGTGGTACTCGCTGCAGGGGAACCGCAGCTCGGCGGCGAACTGCCTGCGCGCGTTCATCCAGGAGGTGCGCGCGCAGAGCGGCCGGAGCCTGCCGGTCGACGTCGCCGACGGCCTGATCGCCGACGCCGAGGCGATCCTCGCGCTGCTCGGCGGCTGACGCGCTCACCGCGCGCGCTGGCGCCAGCGCTCGGCCTCGTCCGGCTTGCCCCAGCGCGTGTACAGGTCGACGAGACGCGTCGTGCTCTGCGCGCGCGCTCTGCCGTAGGGCATCGGCAGGTGGGCTGGGAGGTGTTCGGCAGCCGCGAGCAGCAGCGGCTCCGCAGCGCGCAGCCGCTCGATCGCCGCGTCGACGTCGAGGATGTCGTCCGTGCGGTCCTCGCTCGCGAGCTCGACCGCATCGAGCGAGAGCCGCCGGGCGGGGTCGGCGCGCTTCTGCCGGCCACGCCGACGCGCGTGGTCGATCAGGATGTGGCGCATTGCCACGGCGGCGAGGCGGTGGAAGTGTCCCTCGCCGTCGACGCCCGGCGAGCCGCTGCGCAGTAGCCGCAGCCAGGCCTCGTGGACGAGCGCCGTCGCCTGCAGGGTGTGACCCGGCTTCTGGTCGAGGAGCATCCGGCGGGCCACGGCCCGCAGCTGGTCGTAGACCCTGGCGAACTCGCCTTCGGCGAGGTTGCCGAGGTCTCGGGGTGCGTCTCGCGGGTCCGACACTCGCCGGAGTTCTAGCCAGCGGTGGCGGGTCCAGGAAGGGTCCCCTGCGGCGGAGTGCGGGGACCGAGGAATCTCCTGGCATGCGCCGTCCGTGGTTGGCGTCCGGGGGGATGCCGCGGGAGCGCCGCAGACCTGCCGCTGCCGCATCCAGGGCGGGAGGCACCGCCTGCAAAGGAGCAACCCCATGGATCCCCGAATCGCACGCACCCTCTCGACCGTGGCCGTCCTGACGCTCGGCGCATGGGCTCTCCCGGCCCAGATCGCGATCGCCCGCGCCAGCCTGTCCTCGACCGGCGCCGAGGCCAACGCGCCGACGCCGATCTCCGCCAGCGGCAACACCATGGCGGTGTCGGCCGACGGCCGGTTCGTCGCCTTCGTGAGCAACGCGAGCAACCTCGTGCCCGGCGACAGCAACGGCGTCAGTGACGTGTTCGTGCGTGACCTGGCCACGGGCACCACCGAGCGCGTCAACGTGTCCACCTCCGGCGCGCAGATGCTGCCCGACAAGTACGGCCGCGGCTGCTTCGACGTGGCCGTCAGCGGCGACGGCCGCTACGTCGCATTCTCGACCGCCGGCAAGAAGCTGATCGACGGCGAGAAGGGCGGCGGCGCCCGTGGCGACGTCTACCTGCGCGACCGGCAGCTCGGGACCACCGAGCGCATCAGCCTGTCGTCGTCCGACGGCGCGCCCAACGGCGACAGCTGGTATGCGTCCCTGAGCGCCGACGGCCGCTACGTGGCCTTCTACTCCTTCGCGTCCAACCTGGTCGCGAGCGACCGCAACCGGACCGCCGACGTGTTCGTGCGCGACCTGTGGACGAGGACCAACGTGCGCGCCAGCGTCGACTCGGCGGGCCGCGAGGCCAACGGCGAGTCCCGGGTCCTGACCAACGGGGCGCTGAGCGCGGACGGCCACTGCGTCGTGTTCGTCTCGGTGGCCAGCGATCTCGTCAACGGCGACCGCAACGGCGTCGCCGACGTGTTCGTGCGCGACCTCGTCGCCGGCACCACGACGCGCGTGAACCTGACGCCGGCCGGCGGCGAGAGCACGGGCGGGATCATGCTCGGCACGCAGTCGATCAGCGGCGACGGCCGCTATGCAACCTACGTATCGCGGTCGGCCGACCTGCTGCCCGCCGGCGCGCCACGCGACGCGAACGACAATTACTACTACCAGGCCTTCCGCTACGACCGCACGACCGGCACCACCGCGATCATCAGCCTCGGGCCGAACGGCGACCTCGCCGACCACGGCATCGGGGTCGGCATGATCGGCTCGAGTGCCGACGGTCGCTTCGTCACCTTCGTGAGCGGTTCCACCAACCTGGTGGCCGGCTCCCCGGCCCTGCTCAGCGGCGTGTTCGTCCGCGACTCCGTGACCGGCCTGGTGGCGCTGGCCAGCGTGGGCCTCGGGGGCGCCTGGCCGGACGGCGCGGCGTTCCCATGGCAGACCCTGGTCTCCGCCGACGGGACCGCGCTGGTGTTCGGCTCGAGCGCCACCAACCTGGTGGCCGGCGACACCAACGGGATGGCCGACGTGTTCGTGGCGCACTGATACGGAGTCTCCTCCGTCGAGCTCCCCGCACTCGGATCTCTCCGTCCGAGCAGGGGGGGCGAGTCGGGTCGAGACCGGGGCGAGGGCGCGACGGCGCGCCGCCTGCGCGAGTCGAACATCGAGGGGGCTTCGGTCCGAGCAGGGCGCCGGCGACAGGGACGTCGCGACCGACGGAGCGCAAGCCCTCTGCTGCTCGAAGCCCGCAGCGTCGTCCAGTTCCGACGCAGCCTGGACGGGACCGCCGACGTCATCGCGGCAATCGACGCGATCGACCGGGAGCCTGCAGCACCTGGGGCCCGGCGGGCCGGGCGCACGGCCCGGTGCCGTGCGCACTCCCGTATGGCCCCCGGGCGCCGCGCCGCGGCCCGCGGCGCTTTCGGTCGTCATCGCCGACCCGACCGTCGCCGCCTGCGCCCAGCAGCTGGCGGCTACGACCGCCGCCGCGGCCCGAGGCGCAGCGCCTCGACCTTCCTCGCCAGGCGCGGTAGCGCGCGCTGATAGCGCATGCGCGCCGCGGCCGGAGTGATCTCGAGGCGCGCACCGATCTGCTCGAACGTGAGCTCGTCCCACTCGCGCAGCTTGATGACCTCGCGGTCCTCGCTGCCGAGCAGCTCCAGGGCCAGGCGGATCCACGCCTGGCGCTCGTCGCGGTCGACGCGCGCGGTCGGGCTGGTCACCGAGCGGGCCGGTGGATCGACGCGCAGCACCGTGTCGGAGAGGCGGCCCAGCACGCGCCCGACGTCGCGGCACTCGCGGTGCACGTACCGGTGGCGGTCGCGCAGGTCGTGCTCGAGGACTCGCGACAGCAGGGCGCGGAACTCCTCGTCGTCGGGTAGCTCCGGCACGCCGCGGCGCACGATGGACAGCACCGCCTCCTGTACGAAGTCGATCGAGTCGGCGTCGCCGCGCAGCGGCTGGCGCAGGCGGCGGCTGACGAATTGCCGTGCCCACTCCAGGTTGCGCTGCACCAGCTCCTCGAACGCCGGCGGCAGCTCCGGCGGGTCGGTGTCTCGGGAAGTCGTCGTCATCGTCCGCTCCGCATTGCGGCGGCCCGCTCGCGCAGCGCCGCGGCGCGCTCGCGCAGCGCGCGGCGGGCCTCGGCATCGGTCGTCGCCGCGGCGCACTGATCCATGACCACCGCCGCCGGGCCGAGGTCCTTCGGTGTCCTGGACCAATCCAGGCTCGCGTCGATGGCCCGCACCGCGCTGTCTAGTTCGCCCCGCTCGAGCAGGATCTGCGCGCGCAGCAGGTGGTGGTTGCGCAGGAAGTCGCGCGCCGTGTCGCGTTCCGGGTCGGCTGCGATCGCCGCGCGCTGTTCCGCGATCGCCCGATCGACGGTGGTGAGCGCAGGATCGAGTTCGCCGCGCAGCAGATGAGCGGCAGCGGCATTGCCGAACGTCGCGCCCAGGTTGGTGCGGATCGCCGGCACCTCGGACGTGTCCCGCAGGGCGCCCTCGAGGGCCTCGACCGCCGCGTCGTAATGTGCGAACACCGCCTCGTCCGGTGGCTCCGAGCCACGAAAGCAGGTGGCGGCCAGGTGGTTCTCGAGGTTCGCGAGCTGCTGCGCCGCGCGCGTCGAGGTGCCGTCGACCAGGGCGAGGGCGCGAAGCTCCGCGAGCGCAGGCTCGAATTCCGCCGCCGCGCCGGCCTTGTCGCCCTGACCCAGGAGCACCCCGCCCAACGTCGTGCGGGTGGCGATCGTCCGCCGGCGATTGTCGATGCGTCCCGGCAGCCGCTGCCGGATGCCATCCTGCAATTCGAGTGCGCGCCGCAGATTGGTGACGGCTGCCTTCCGGTCGCCGAGGTCGCGGCACGCGACGCCGAGCCCGAACGCGCACTCGGCGAGCTGGATCTGCCATTCGACCGCGTCAGGTTCGGCGGCCTTCGGGTCGGCCTCCGCCGCGGCGAGCGCGGCTGCGAATGCCGTGCGCGCCTCGGCGAAGCGGCCGGCCCGGTGCTCGACGTAGGCGAGTCCGGTGTCGGTCTGCAGCGCGATCAGCCGCAGCCCCGGGTCGTCGGAGGTCGGCGCGTCGATCTGCGTCCAGATGGCGCGGGCTTGCTCGAGCGCAGCGCGCGCTTCGGCCAGGGACCCGGCCCCGTCGAACAGCCCGCGGCCACGGTCGGCATTGGTCCGTCCGAGCCCGATGAGCGCGGCGCGGTTGCCGGGCTCGTGCGCGAGCACGGTCCGGCGTGCGCTCACGTCGGCCTCGTAGGCCTCTCGCGCGGCGTCGGCGTCCAGTGCGCGCTGGGCGATCCGCATGCGCACGCGGTACGCGTCGGCGAGCGCCAGCCGGGTCAGCGCGCCGACGCCGTCCTCGGCGAGCAGCGACTGCCAGAGCGCGATCGACCGCGCGCACACGGCGTTCGCCTCGACGAGCAGGCCGAGCTCGCGATACACCGCTGCCACGCGCTGCAGCGCGTTCGCGACGGTCGCGCGCAGGTTCGGCTGCTCGCCGACATCGTGCAGGTACTCCTCGTAGAGCCGCACGGCGTCGCGGATGCGGTCGCGCGCAGCGGCGTCCGACTGCACGCTGCGCGGCAGCTCGTCGGCGAGGAGCTCGAGCACCTTGTCGACCGCGTCGAACGCGAAGCGCTCCGCGCGCAGCGTCTGCTCGCGCTGCGCATCGACGCCGGCGCGGCGCCACTCGGCGGCCAACGCGTACGCCACTCCGAGCCCGACGGCCGTGACCGTGATCAGGGACAGGAGCACCCGGTGCCGGCGCGCGAGCTTGCGCACGCGCGTGAGCGGTCCGGGCGCGCTCACCGAGATCGGCTCGTGACGCAGGAAGCTGCGCAGGTCCGCGGCCATCGCTGCGGCCGAGGGGTAGCGTTCGGCCGGGATCTTCTCGAGCGCGTGCTCGCAGATCAGCTCGAGCTCCCGCGGGATGCGCGGGTCGCGGATCCGCAGGCGCTCGGGGTCGTGGCTGCGGATCGCCGCGAGGACGTGGTCAGCGGTCGGCCCGTCGAACGGTCGGGCGAAGGTCAGGAGCTCGTAGAGGACGACGCCCAGCGAGAACACGTCCGACCGCGGATCGGACGCGTCGCCGCGCGAGGCCTGCTCGGGGCTCATGTAGTGCGGAGTGCCGATCAGCTCGCGCGTGTGCGAGAGCGACACGGCATCGACCACCTTGGCGACGCCGAAGTCGACGAGCTTGGGTGTGCCGTCGTGCTGCAGCAGCACGTTGTGCGGCTTCACGTCGCGGTGCACGACGCCGTTCTGGTGCGCATAGGCGAGCGCGTCGGCGAGCTGCGCGACGAGGTCCGCGACCTGCACCACGTGGCTGCGATCGTCGTCGTCGCTGACGATGCGCGGCTCCGCGCGCTCGCGCTGCTGCTCGAGTCGTTCGGCGAGGTTGGGCCCGTCGACGAACTCCATGGCGATCACGTGGCGGCCCGCGAGCTCGCCGACGCCGAACACCTGGACGATCGACGGGTGTCGCAGCTTGGCGGTCGCGCTGGCTTCACGCCGGAACCGCTCGATGCTGCGCGCCGACCCGGTCCGCTCGGCGGCCAGGACCTTGAGCGCGACGCGCCGGCCCAGCGACTGCTGCACGGCCTCGAACACCACTCCCATCCCACCGCGCCCGCGCTCGCGGACCAGGCGGAAGTCGCCGAGCAGGTCGAGGCCCTGGTCGGGCATGTCGGCGATCTCCCCCGCCGCCGGCGCGAGCATCGGCGACAGCCACTCCTGCAGCGTGGGGTGCTCCTCCAGCAGGGAGTCCCCGGGCGTGTGACCGCGCGCGCGGTGCTCGAGGTAGGCCTCGATCGCCTCTCCGAGGCGATCGGCGCGGGGGCTCTCGCTCTGGCTCATGGGGCGGGGGGAGTGTAGCGACCGGGCCCTGGGCGTGGCCGGCCGTGGCACGCCGGGCCGGAAGGGTCCGGCGGGGTTCCACGGCGGGAAGCGCCGCGGCGGCCGCCGTCCGAACGGCGATCTGCGTCGGATTCTGCTGGCCGGTGCCGTCGCGCGAGCTGACCGCGGATTCGCCGTTCGGTGCGCCGGGGTCGCGGCGCTTCGCGCCCCGACCGCCCCCGGCACGCGGGGGTGGCGCGCAGCCGAGAGGAGTCACCCGATGAACGGGAGCGAGCGTAGCGTCCGAACCGATCCGGCCCGGCACGACCGGGTCGCCCGCCGAGACCAGGTCCGCTACCGCGGCAGGATGCGGGGGGCCCCCGCCGGGAGGAGGCCGCGATGACCGTCGTGGCGATCATCGGCGGCGGCGTCGCCGGCATGGGGGCTGCGTGCGCACTGCGGCGCGCCGGGCTCGACGTCGTGATCCTCGAGGCCGCGCGGCGCCTGGGCGGCAACTGCGTCGGCATACCCGTCCGCGATGCCGAGGGGCGCGTCCACACGGTGGACGTGGGGGTCAGCGACTTCAACCGGACCACGTTCACGGCGGTCTCGGCGCTGATCGACGGGCTCGGCCTGCCCACCCACCCGATCAGCAGCGACACCGACTTCGTGTCGCCCGACGGTCGCTCGCGCGCGCACTGCCGCGATGGCGCCTGGCGCTTCGAGTCCGCGGTCGCCGACCCGCTGGCGCTCGCCGCCGAGATCGCCGCGTTCCGCGAGCGCGCTGCCGAGGTCCTGGTCGACTCGCGCGTCGCCGACTGGAGCACGTCGCGCTATCTCGACCACATCGGGGCGAGCGAGGCGTTCCGGACGCTGCATCTCTACCCGCGCGCGATCGGCTGCTTCCCGATGCCGGATTGCGTGCCGCAGGACATCCCGATCCTCGAGCTGGTGGCATTCTGGAACGTGCACGGTCTCGTCGGTGCGGCCCCCGCACGCCGCCACTGCGTGATCGGCGGCATGCACCGCTACGCGGCGGCGTTCGCGCGCGACCTGGCGGAGCGCGGCGTCGCCGTGCATTGCGGTACGCGCGTCGTCGGCGTCGTGCGGCGTGCGCAACGCGTCGAGGTGCGGACGGTCGACTGCCGCGACCGACACCGCCGCATGGCGGTGGACCATGTCGTGATCGCCGGCCACGCCCACGATGCGCTGGCTCTGCTGGAGGATCCGTCACCCGACGAGCGCGACGTGCTCTCGCGGTTCGCGTACCAGCGTGCGCGCGCCGTCGTCCACCAGGACGAGCGGCTCATGGGGCACGACCGCGACGCCTGGGGAGCGTTCAACTACGTGGTTCCCGAGGGCCGACTGCCGCGCGTGCGGCCGACCATCACGTTCTTCCCCAATCGCCTCGCGCGTCTGCCGGCCGAGGTCCCCGAGGTGTTCGTGAGCATGAACCCGCCGCGTGAGCCTCGCCCCGACCGTGTGCTCGTCGACCGGTTCTTCCTGCACCCGCTCGCCGGTGCGTCGACGCGCGCGGCGATCCGGCAGAGCGGACGCATCCAGGGCCGGCGGCGGACCTGGTTCGCGGGGGGCTACCTCCGCGTGCCGTTCGTGCACGAGTCGGCGCTGCTCAGTGGGCTGCATTGTGCGGAGCACCTTCTGGAGGCCGAGGCCGGCACGGCGGCGCGCACTCGGGCGCGGACTGCCGTGATCGTCTGAGCCAAGGTCCGCGCGCTCGCCGATCCCCGTGACGGGACGCTGCCGAGCTGCCGCACTGCGTGACCCGATGCGACGCAACCCGGTCACAGCGCCCCGCACGGCAGCGCGGTCGTCCGCTCGGCGACGCGCGCCGCCGAGGTGTCGGAGCAGCGTCGTCCTGCCGGTCCGGCGCGCGTCCGTGATCCACGGCACCGGGAGCTGCGCGGACGTCCGTTCGGCGCCGGGCTCGGTCGAGCGGTGCTCGTAGAGGTCGGCGACCAGACTGACGTGGCACATCGAACTGGCTGCTTGGGTGCAGCAGGCGCCCGCCGGGGGGGCGCCCCCTCGCCTGACAGGGCCCGCGACGCTGCTCCGTGCGTCGGCATCGGGCACCGCAGTCGTGATGTGCGGCGTGCAGTGGATGCGGATCAGGCCCGCCGACGGGATCGCCTCCCGGGGGGTCGCCGGTCACGACGTGTCCGGTTGCGGTGACCCGTCGCCGGTACCGAGCCGTGACGTGTTTCTGCTCGCGCCAGAACTTCCCGCCCGTCCCGACCACGAACGGTCCGACGCCCAGGACTCGTCACATCTCCGATGGGTCAGACGACCATGAACTTCTCCTACCGACACCTCGCACTGCTTCCCGTCTTCCTCGCCGCAGGTCCGCAGCTCGCCGCCCAACAGCCGTTCGGTGCGTGGGTGCACGACAACGCGGCCAACAGCCTGAGTCTGTATGTCGCGCCGGCCCCGCTCGGGTCGAACAGCAACTCCGGTGACTCGCCGAGCAGGCCGTTGGCGACCCTCGACAGGGCCGTCGCGGTGGCCGATCGCCTCCTGTCCAACACGTTCCCGACGACCGGCACCGGCGTGACCATCAACGTGCTCCCCGGCGCCTACACGCTCGCGGCGCCGCTGTCCGTCCCGTGCTTCGGAATCGCCATCGAGAGCTACCGGTGCACGAGTATCGGTGGGGCCACCGCGGGCCTCAGCGGCGTGACGGTCCAGCTCGCGAGCTCCTTTCCCAACAACGGCGTGATCGAGTTCGACCGTCAGCTCGGCCCGGCCAGCGTGGCGCGGCGGCTCGATCCGCTGCGGCTGCCGCCGTCCGTGCTCCGCGGCATCGAGATCGTGAACAACTCCGTGGGCTTCGGCATCGTGATCGATCCGACGATCAATGCGGCGACGATCCTCAACCGCAACGCCGTCACCGCGGTGGAGATCAACCAGTGTCGCATCGAAGGCATGCGCCGCGGGCTGCGCATCGTCAACATCCTGGGCCTGCCCGTGCCATACGCGAACGTCATCGCCGACAACGAGATCGTGGCCTGTGGCATGGGCCTGGAGATCGACAGCTTCTCCTTCCAGAGCGACCTTCTGCGGTCCAATCGCATCCACGGGGGCTCGGAGGGCATCGTGCTGCGCTCGCAGACCCTGGTCGCTGGTGACATGCACGCCCGCGTGCTGTCCAACGCAGTGTGGGACATGGCCGACCAGTTCGGCATCCGCATGGACAACTGCTCGGCGACGATCGTCAACAACACGGTGGCGTTCGTGCGCGGACCGGTTGCCTCGGCAGCTTCGGTGCGCTACGGCGGATCCGGTGCGGGCGAGACCCTGATCATCGCCAACAACATCCTGTTCAGCCCGGCGCCGGTCCCCGGCGCCGTCAACCCGCTCGAGCTCGACATCGTTCCGGGCGGCTTCGCCGGCACGCTGACGGTCGTGAACAACGACTTCGACGCGACGAGCCCCGCTGCACCGTTCGCCGGCAGCCCGACCAACATCGCCATCGCGACGCCCGCGTTCGCCAACATGACGGCGCCGTTCGACGTGCACCTGACGCCGGCATCGCCCGCGCTGGTCAACCCCGGCGACCAGGGCTTCGTGCTGCCGGGCAGCCAGACGACGATCACCGTGGGCGGGCGCACCTTCGGCTCGAACTGCGCGCTCGACATGGACCTCGACGCCCGCACCAGCGTGCCCGCGGGAGGTACCACCGTGGCCCTGCACCGCGGTGCGGATCAGCTCATCGGTGACGGCATCCGCCTGACGGCGCCGACCGCCAGCCCGACGGCGCTCCCGCACCAGCTCGCCGACGTGATCGGGACGGTCGTGCCCGCGCCGGCCGGCAACAGCGAGGTGCTCCTCGACGTCACCGGCAGCGCCAACGACTTCGCGTTCGTGGAGCTGTGCTCGACGATGCCGATGGGGGCCGAACTGCAGCACGTCGGCTTCCCGGGCATCGGCAGCCTCGGCCTGGATCCATCGTCCTCGAGCACGTTCGTCGTGCTATCGGGTCCGCTGCCGCTGCAGACCGTCGTCAATCTTGGCACGATCGTCCCCACGTTCCTCGAGGCGGAGATGTACCTGCAGGCACTCGTGCTGCGTCAGAACGGCACGTTCGGCATCAGCAACCGCATCCGAATCGAGCTCGACAAGAACTGATGCGGCCCGCGCGGTCGTGACGCGCCGTTGCGACCATGATCCGCAGCCTCGCCTCGTGGGCGTGCTCTGCGACGCGCTGCACGACAGTGTACGGGTCCACGTCGGAGGCTGCTGATTCGCCCACCACTGGTCTTCACGCACCGATTCCGGATCTCCTCACCTACCCGCGGTCGGGAATGTCCGGTGACACGTCCGGGTCGGCGGAGCCGGGGCTGGGTCAGGGGAGCGCGAGACAGGCGTCCGGGGTCGGCTCGATTTCGAATCACGGTCGCAGCCTCGAGCCCGCGAATCCGATGGGGGACTCGTTCAGTGTCTGGCCGATCGCGACCAGCGCGTAGGTGCGATGGGCGTTCGTCGACCGTGAGGCGCGCCCCTTCACCGCGTCGACGAAGTCGCGAAGGCCCTGGTCGTCGGCGGCGAGCGTGATGTCGACGGCGAGCGTGGCGCGTGCGATGCCGGTGGGCTGACGTCCTTGCAGCGAGCGAGGTAGCGGGGCGACTCGCTCTCACCGGAGCGGTCGGGGCACGACCGATCGCGGCACGCGGGTCCCGTGTTCGTCGCCCGCACGCGGGCGGGTGGTCGGTGTGTGGAAAGCGCACGTCCGGACCTCTGCGTCCGCAGGCGTGCAAATCGCTCGGCACGGGCGAGTTGCCAGCGCTGGACCCGCCGATGAACCGCGACGACCGACTCTGCTCCGCGCTGCTGAGTCCGCTCGCGTGCCTCCCGGTCGCACCGGGTGTCGCGCGGGTCGCCCGGCGCCACGCCGAGATGCGGCGCGGGGACGGCGCGGCGTGGTACCCGTCGGCCCCGAGCGTCACCCCGACCGTGGCGCCGCCTGCCGGTGGTGGAGCCGCTGTTCGACAGGCAGATCGACAGCGAACCGGGCGACGACGCCTGGGAGTCCGACCGCGCGACCTGGCGCCGCAGCGCGGCGGCGACCGTGCCTCCGGGCCGCTTCGCGTTCGGCATGGTGTTCGACGCGGGGCGTGGCCGCATTGCGATGGCCGGCGGCGTGGGCGCCCGCGTCCTCGGCGAGACCCGGTAGCACGACGGTACGGGTCGGAGAGGCGTCACGACGGCGTCGGCCCGCTGCCTCGCCCGCGTCGCGAACCACCCTGGCGGCTGCGCCGCTACGGTCGTGGCGACGCGCGCAGACCTGCCGTGGCTCGGCAGCGACCTCGAACTCCGCCTCGTGCCGGTGCCTTCGACCGCCGCAACGGTCGGACTCTTCAGCCTGGTGCGGACGAGCTTCCGCAGCTGGGCGTTGCGGCTCGACCTCGCCGCGTTCGGCGCGCGGGGTTGCCGCCTCGGCACATCGGTGGAACTACGCACAACGACGGCAGCCCTCGCCGCGAATCGAGTGGTCGCGGTGGGCATCCCGGCCGAACCAACGCTCGCCGGCGCCATGCCGTACGACCGAGCACTCGCCGTCGGCCCCGACGCCAATGCACTCGGGGTCGTCACCTCCAACGGCGTCACGACGACGATCGGCGCGCGCTGACGCCCGAGCCCTTACCACTGCGGACAGCTTCGGCCCTGACCGGCATCGACATGCACCATCCCATTGCCGTTCTCCTGCTCGCTCCCCTCGGCCTCGCGCAGAGCCCGCCGAGCTACGCGGTCCACTTCCTCGGCAACGGCTCCGCCGTTGCAGCGGTCAATGAACTTGGCGTCGCCGTCGGCTCGCTGAGCCAGGGCGGCGTGCAGATCGCCGCGATCTCGTTGGGCGGCCAGCCGCAGCAACGGCTGCCCCTCCCCGCCGGCTTCACGAGCTCGCTCGCGCTCGACGTCAACGATCACGGGGTCGTGGTCGGGGTGGTGAGTCCCGTCAGCACACCGAGTCTGCAGCCCCACGCCGCGGCGTGGTGGCCAGGCCCCGCAGGCTACACCGTGCAGGTCCTGGGCGAGCCGGCGGGCATGCAATACAGCGCAGCGACCGGCATCAACAACCTCGGTGACATCGTCGGTTCGGCTGGCACGACACCGTGGTTCTACTGGGTGCAGGGAGTACACTTCGCGGCGACCGGCCCGGTCGCATTGCCTGGAGTCGATTCGGCCGAGGACGTCAACGACCGCCGCAAGGTCCTGACCCGGAATCAGCTGTTCGACCTCGCCACCGGCCAGCTCGAGACGGTGCCGCTGCCGCCTGGCAACTGGAACGGCTTCGTGCCGTACGCGCTGAACGAACTCGACGGCTTCGCCGGCAAGCTGATCGGCTTCTCGTCGACGTGCGGCGCATTCCCGATGCGTTATCGGCGCAGCGATGGTTGGACGTACGTCGGGGGCTGCGGTACGAACACGGGAGCCAACGCGATCAACAACCTGGGCGACACGCTCACCTGGGCGGGCACCTGGGCGGCCGGCGTGAACTTCGACGGAATCGGCTACTTCGGGTTCGGAGCCCTGATCGACCCGTCGCAGGGCAATTGGACGACCGGGGCCGGTGCGGACATCAACGATGCCCGCCAGCTCGTCGTGGGCATCCGTGATGCGAGTGGAACGCTGAACGGCGCCGCGCTGCTGTCGCCGATGGGAGTGCAATGCCAGCGCGACCTGGGTCACGCCGGACCCGGGACGCTGCGGCTCGCCGTGTGTGGCGACCTGCTGACCCTGCCAGGCTCGCGAGCGACGCTGACCGTCGCGGGAGCCACACCGAATGCAATAGTGTGGATCGCGATCGGACGGGCGGCGAGCCCCATGCCGCTGCTGGGCGGCACCCTGGTGCCAGGCGACCTCGCTGCGGTCGTCGGCGTGCCGACCGATGGTCGAGGGAACTTCTCGTTCCCCATCACGGGCGGCGTGAGCGCACCGCGTTTCTTCTGGCTGCAGGCGGTCGAACCGAGCGGCACGGGGCTGTGGTTCTCGAACGCGGTCGCGATCGGGATCGGGAGTTGATCCGGCTCCGCGGCAAGTACCGGGCGTCCGCGTTCAGATGGGCTCGGCCGGATACCTGTGGTTCGAAGCGCAGAGCGTAGCGAGCGTGCGTAGGGGAGCCGATCCGAACGCACGCTGCCCGATGCGCATCAAGCGGTTGCTGGAGGAGCGGACCGCGCCGCTGGCTATTCCATCCATTGCGTCCACCACGCCAGTCGCGTCGGAGATCCACAGCTCGCGACGACTCGTGAGTGGAAGCAGTTCGCCGTGAGCGACGAGGATGGGCAGCAGCGCGTAGGCATCGTGCGAGATCCGGCTGAGACAAGCCGGTGACGAGGTGCCGAAACGCTCCACGCCGCCGCCGAGCACCGGCGGCAGCGTCATCTTCGCGACGAACTTGTCGATGCGACCGCCGGCGAAGGGTCGGTTGGAGCACCCGCGCCATAGTCGCGACGCTCGGCGACCGGCGGGTCGTACCGCCGCCCGCATCGCACATCCCGATGTGCCCGTCGCGCGGAGGGCCGGCATCGAGGTCGTCGGTCTGCAACGGTTCGTGCGGGGCGCCGCCGGGCCTGCACGTCACCTGCGCCGGTGCCGCGGTTCGCGCGCGCGGTCGAGCGTCTCCGCCTCTGGCAGGTCTGTGCGCCGCGATGGGCGGCGAGGTACTCGCACTCGGCAGCCCGAAGCGCCGTGACGCATTCCCGCGCGAAGATCGCCAGCACGGCGGTCCGTGCAGCACGTGCTGGAGCACGACGGGCAGCCGGGCGTCGTCGCACCGCACCGGCTCGGCCACGAGGCCACGCGGGCGGTGCTCAGCGACCAGCCGAGACGGAGATGGACTCGAAGCCCGCGGCGATCACCACGTCGAGCAGGTGCACCACGTCGCCGTAGCTCACGTCCGGCCCGGGTTCGATCAGGAGGTCCATCATCCGGGTGCCGCCACGGGCGTCCGGGACGCGGCGGGAGGGATCGTCGGCGAGCTTCGCCAGCGAGCCCCGGAGCTCTTCGATCGATGCGCATCGCTGAGGGCCCAGTAACCAGTGCACGCGATGGCCGACGCGTTCGAATCCGGCCGGCGCTTCGGCCGGACCGGCTTCGCCGCCAGGCATGCGCCGCGGCTCGATTGCGCCGAGCTCGTCGCACACGATCCGGATGCGGAGCTGCTCGACGGGCTCGACCGGCGCGTCGGCCCGCGCGGCGTCGCGCGGCAGGTAGGCGGGGATCCAGGCTGGCGATGCGCGGCCGCCGTTCCGGGCCTCCTGGACGCCGAGCTTCAGCTTCCAGATCGCGGCGTCCGGCTTGGAGCAGAGCGTCATCAGGCGAGCGACGTGGTGCCACGCCGTCCACCTGTCGGCGCGGATCAGCAGCGGGTCGTCGACCAGGGTGATCGTCCGGCCGCCGATCCCGGCCTGCCAGCGCATCGCATTGTCGCGATCTCGGAAGCGCCGCAGCATGTGGAGGAGTTCGGTGTCGTCCGTGGGGTCGCTCACTTCATGCTCGTCGAAGCGGACGCGGCCGCGTTGGTCGATCTCGATCACGCCACGGCCCGCGGGCGGTAGCTCGTCGGGGACGGCGTGGTCGGCGGCCGGGGGGACCAGCGTCGATCGGACCCGGTCGGACCAGCGCCTATCGAGATCCTGCAGGATCGACCTTGCGGTCGCTATGACGCTCTCGAGCGTGAATTTGCGGTGCCAGGCTGACCGGTCCTGCGTCTCGACACCGTTGCACGACGTTCCGGCGTAGCTCGCCTGGCCGGCTACGAAGGTGACGCGCAGGATCCCGCGTTGTCCCGCTTGCAGCAGTCCGACGTGCACCGCGGCGGCGCCGAGCGCCGAATCGTCGGTGTAGACCTCGGTGCCCCGGACCACGCCGTCGAGCGAGCCCGTGACGGCCAAGAGCCACGATTGGCCGGGCTCACCTGGCACCTCCGTCAGGTCCTGCGGGGCAGCCAGTGCGCGATCAGGTGGCCGGGGAGACAGATGTGCGGCTGCCGACTCGATCGCCGTAGCGCTCCGGACGTCGCCGAGACTTCGGTGTGCCGCAGCGAGCCGCGCGAGATCCTGATACAGGTCGGCGCGCATCAGCCACGAGATCTCGTCGAACTGACGAATCCGCTCGGCGGCATCCGGTGGGAGTCGGTCGTGCTGCGCGGAGAGCGGCGCGGGCGCGAGCAGCAGGCCGGCACAGGAGAGCATCGCGAGTCGGACAATCATCTGACTCTGCTTCGATCCGGTCGGGTCGGTGGTCTGGCCGCGCGATCGGCTTCGGCGGGTAACGGCCGGATCGTACGCCGGCACGGACGTTCCGCGGAATCGTCCGAGCGGATGCCTGCGACATGCCGGAGGATGCGGTCACCCGGCGGCGCCAAGGCCGGGCCGCGTGCGGCATGCGACCCGGATTCCGATCGCAGCGCCGGGCATCGACGGCTTCGGTCGGCCCGCAGGCCCGGCCAGCGGGGCGGGCCCCGGGGTGGGGCGAGCGGCAGGAGTTCGGCCGGCAAGGGGGCAGGCTGACCGGTCCCGCTCGATGGCCGGGCGCAAGGCATCTCGATACACCCGCTCCGGCGCGTTGCGCTGCCCGGCCGCTGCGGCGGTCGCGACGTGCACCGAGAAGCCGCGGTGGCGGGATCACCGGTCGACGGCCTGCGCGTCGTCACGCATCGCGTGTTGATTGCGACAGCCGGGCGCGGCGCGACCTGCGTGTTCATCGAGGGCGCTCCGACACCGGGAGGCAGCGGTCTGCCGGGAGTCGAGCGCGCTGCGTTGGTTCTCGATCTGCAACGCACGAACGTCGTCACGCAGCAGCTCGGTGGTTTCGCGGGTCACGTCCGGAGGGACGAGTGTACCGTCGTGTATGCGAATGCGTGGTCGCGGTGGAAGTCCCGGACATGGAGCCGCGGCAGCCGGAGCGCAGCCGCGGACATTCGTGGTTCGACGGGTCGGACATCTGCCTCGAGCAGCTGATCGAGCTCCCCGAGCGCTACCACAGCAAGCTGCTACATGACGCTTCCGACGACTGGACGACCTGCTGACTGGAGCAAGTCCATTGGGAGGTGGTCGACCCGCGCCTCATATCGTCGACCAGGAGAAGTGCGAGCGTACTTGGCAGGACGCGTGCACCAAGCGGTGGCGGCGGGCGCAGGACCGGGGCCGCCGGTCGGTGGGGGGAAGTCCGCGGTCCGGCCGGCGCGCCGCGAAGGGACGACTCAGCCGTTCGCGATGAGCGTCTGCGCCATCACCGCCCAGCTGTTCAGGACGCTTGCGTGGGTCGTATCGAGCCGGCCACTCTGGACCAGCGCGCCGATCTGGTTGAGGAACGCGTCGAGCTGATTGAGCGCCGCGGTCGGGTTGCCGTTCTCGACCTGCTGGAGCGATGCCTCCAGCTTCGATTGCAGCGACTTCGAAGCGGTGTGGGAGAGCAGGCCGAGCTCGACGAAGCTCTGGACGATCGGGACGAGCTCCTGGACGACGGCGGCGGGCGTCGTGATGCCGTGGAAGCGGGCGAGCGCGATGTCGCTCCCGTAGTTGGGTGTCGTCACCACGCCGACGAGGACGATCCGGCCGTCCCCCTGGATCACGCCGGTCGCGGCCCACGAGTCGGGACCGAAGTCGGCCACGGCGACCCCGCCGGTGCCGAACCCCAGGTCGGGCGTGCCATCCTCGTTCCAGCGCACCAGCCCGAAGTCCGCGCCTACACGGCCGATCCCGAGGACCTTGCGGTCGCCTTGCACGACGAGATCTTGGCACCCGGTAAAGCCGCCGACGTCCATGGTCGCCGTGCCGTTCGTCCCGAAGGTCGAGTCGAGGGTCACGGCGTCGAACGCGCCGTTGGGCAAGAAGCGCAGTACGGACCAATTGGGGCTGGCTCTGCCGACACCGAGCAGGACTCGTCCGAGGTCGTCGATCGCGGCAGGGCCGAAGTCCCGACCCGTGCGTCCGGTGGGCATCAGTCCCCCGTTCGTCCCGTCCGGCTGGAGCAGGCCGATCAGCAGCTCGTAGGTCGTGCTGTTGGCTCCGAATCCCCATGCCGCGACGAAGATCCGGCCGTCGGGGTAGACGGCCCCGCCCGCCACGTTCGGGCTCTGAGCCAGAGTGCCGAGCACGACGGAGCCGCTGTTGCAGAAGCCGTGGTCCGCCGCCCCGTCCGGCAGGAGCCGTGCGACGAGGGGGAACTGCTTCCAGCCGGCCGACGGAGTGCCCGTTCCATGGGCCCCGAACACGACGACGCGGTCGTCGGGGAGCACCGCGAGCCGCCACAGGTTGTCGTCGCCGCCGGGTCGGTCGACGAACGCGTAGCCGGCCGCGCCGAAAGTCGGGTCGAGCCGGCCCCACGGGTCGAAGCCGACGATCACGAGGTCGGTTTCACCGCTGTTCAGGCGGCCGATGCGCGACACGCAGCCGACGAGGATCCGGCCCGTGCTCTGGACGGCGAGAGCTCGTCCTCCCGACCATTCGATGTCGTCGCCGGGCAGCGGCTGGATGCCGCCCAGGCCGAAGCTCCCGTCCAGGCTGCCGTATGCGTCGTAGCGGGCGAGCAGCGAGTAGCTGTTGGCCTGCCCGCCGGAGTTCCCCAACACGAGGAGCTTGCCGTCTCCCTGCAGCACGGCGAGGTCCATACCTTGGTCTGTCTGCGGAAGACTGGTCTCGACGGAGGCGAAGCCGGCGCCGCCCGCGTAGGTCCGATCGTGACTTCCGGTCGCGGACAGACGCACGACCGCGAAGTCAAGGTCGCTCGTGCTCGTCGCGGTCCTGCTGCCCAACACCAGGACCCCAACGCCGGCGCTGGCCGCAATACCCGTCGACGACGCCCAGAGGGCGCCGATCTGCGCCGCAGGGACGACGGCCCGGCCGCCGACGCCGAAGCTCGGGTCGAGCGCGCCCTGGGGCGTGTAGCGAGCCGCGCGGAATGACCGCGCGTCGCCGGTCTCGCTGAGCAGGATCATGCCGTCGTCCTGCACCGCGAGGTCGGCCGTGCCCTGCACCGAAACCGGGAAGTCTGCGAGGAGACTGCCACGTGCGTCGAGGCGCACGACGCTCCACTGCGTACCGCCGATACCCCAGCGCGCCACGAGCATCGCCAACCCACCGTCGGGCGTCGCGGCAGCTCCATGGACTGACATGCCGTTGGCTTGCGTCGTCAGGGCGATGCCGCCGCTTCCGAACGACGGATCGAGGCCGCCGTCGGCGAGCAGGCGCACGGCGGCGAGCGATTGCTGACCCGACACGTGGCTCACGCCGACCAGGACGACGTTCCCGCCCGAGTCGAGCAGCATGTGCGTCGGCAGGTCGTAGCCACCGCCGAGATCGTGCGTGACGATCCCGGCGCTGCCGAAGGTCGGATCCACCGTGCCGTCCGCCGCGAGCGCGAGGACCGCGAAGTCCCCGTTGCGCGAGTGGCCCAGCAGGACGCGACCTCGGGAGACGAGCGCGGCCTGCAGTCCGAAACCGATGCCTCCCGGCTCGAGGGAGATGGTGGCGGTGCCGCCGTCACCGAAGCGCGGATCGAGCGTGCCGTCGCGCTGATAGCGCACCACGGCCACATGACCCGAGCCTGGGAACCACGTGTTGGCGAGTCGGCCTGCGACGATGATCGCGTCCCCGTCGAACTGGACCGTGAGCGGCGGGGGAGTGGTGCCGTAGCCCGACTGCGCGGGCACCGGTGTCGCGACCGAGCCACCGTCGCCGAATGACGGGTCCGGGGTCCCATCCGACCGGAACCGTGCGACGAACCAGCGGGGGAGACCGTCGACCCCTTCGGCGGCACCCGTGACGACCAGATCGCCGTTGTTGCCGCGGGCGACGACCGCGAGGTCCGATGGGTTCTCGCTGCCCGGTCCCATGAGGCCAGTCGTCACGAGGCCGCCGTGGCCGAACGAGCTGTCGAGGTAGCCGGCCTGGCCGGTCGCGACGGGCGCGAGCAGCGCGGCGGCGGAGAATGCGAGGGTGAGCGGCCTCGTGCAGGACATGGATGTTCCTCGAACGCGGAGAGGGTCGGGTTCGCCGGTCCTTCTCGGACGGGAGGAGACCGGCAGGTCGCAGTGCGATCCCGAAGGCGAGTTCGCGCGCTGCTCGCGTTTCGCACGTCCACCTGCGGATTCCGCGGGGCGTGCACCCGATCACGCCGGCGCGGCGCGTGCTGGCGGAGCGGTGCGCGCAGTGGGGCGTCCGTGCGTTGCGGAACGCGGCGCCCGCCGCGACAATGCCGCCGTGGTCCACGGTGACGCCCGCTACGAGACGAGCTGGACGCTGATCCGTAACGCCGCGGGAGGAGACGGCGATGCGCGCGCGCGCTTCGCCGAGACCTATCAGGCGCTCGTCCGCGCCTACCTGAACGAGCGCTGGCGCGGGTCCGCGCTCCAGCGCGAGGTCGACGACTGTGTGCAGGACGTCTTCCTCGAGTGCTTCAAGCAGGCGACGCCGCTGGCCCGCGCCGTGCCCGAGCGGAATGGCGGCTTCCGCGCCTTCCTCGTCGGCGTCGTGCGGCACGTCGCGCAGCGACTCGAGCGCAAGGCCGGCCGCGTTCCGCGCCTCGAGGAGCTGGATGCCGTCGGCGACGACGTGCCCGAGCGAGCGACCCGGCTGTCTCGCGTGCTCGATCGCGAGTGGGCCACGATGCTCGTCCACGAGGCGCGGCGTCTGATGGAGCTCCGCGCGGCCGGACAGGGCGCCGAGGCCTCGCGCCGCGTCGAGCTTCTGTGGCTGCGGTTCGGGGACGGCCTGGCGATCCGTGAGATCGCGGCGCGCTGGGGGGTCGCCGCCGAATGGCTGCACCACGAGTACGCCCGGGCGCGCAAGGAGTTCTCCGCCGCGTTGCGCACGGCGGTCGCGGAGCACGTCGTGCGCAGCGAAGCGGACCTGGAGGCGGAGTGCGAACGCGTCCTCGCCATGCTCGGGTGACCGGCGCCCGAGCGGACACCGGATTCCGGAGGACGTCGCGGCGAGAACCGGACACCGCGCGAATTCCCGAGCGAGGAGGATCCCGATGAGCCCTGTCGACGACCCCCAGCTCCCCGCGGACCCGCTCGACCGCGGTCTGGCCGCGGCCTTCGTGCGACGCGCCGGTTCCAGCGTGGTCGAGACGCTGTCCGCGAGGTTGTGCGCTCCGTTGGGACTGGACCTCCCGCCGGCGGACGGCGAGGTGTCTCCGGTGCCCGGTCCGCTCGACCGCCATCCCGCCGCGGCGCTCCAGGGATCCCGCTACCGCGTCCTCGGCGAACTCGCGCGCGGCGGTGTCGGAATCGTCTACCACGCGCGAGACGTCGACCTCGGCCGCGACGTCGCGATGAAGGTGCTGCGGCCGGACTACGCGGACCGCGCGGAGATCGTCCAGCGCTTCGTCGAGGAAGCGCAGATCGGCGGCCAGCTCCAGCATCCGGGCGTCGTGCAGGTGTACGAGTTCGGCCTGCAGCACGGCGAGCAGCCGTACTTCGCGATGAAGCTCGTCCAGGGTCGGACGCTGGCCTCGCTGCTCGAGGCGCGCCCCGACCCGTCGCACGACCGGCGCCGCTTCCTCGGCGTGTTCGAGCAGGTGTGCCAGACGATCGCGTACGCGCACGCGCGGCGCGTCGTGCACCGCGACCTCAAGCCCTCGAACGTCATGATCGGCTCGTTCGGCGAGGTGCAGGTCTGCGACTGGGGACTCGCCAAGGTGCTCCGTTCGAGTGAGGTCGAACAGCATCGTGGCGCTGGCGAACCCACGCCTGACGACGGGCGTGTCAGGACCCTGCGGACGCGGCCCGGCAGCCGGCACTCGATCGCGGGCACGGTCTTCGGGACGCCCGAGTACATGCCGCCCGAGCAGGCGCGCGGCGACGTCGAGCGCATGGACGAGCGCTCCGACGTGTTCTCCCTGGGGGCGATGCTGTGCGAGATCCTGACCGGGCTGCCGCCGTACGTGGCCGGGGACGGCGACGTGATGGAGCTGGCGCGCCAGGGGGACACGTCGCGCGCCACGGCGCGCGTCGCACGCTGCGGCGCGGCTCGCGAGCTGCGGAGCTCGCGGCGGACTGCCTGTCGAGCGACCCCGCCGCGCGTCCGAGCAGCGCTCGTCAGGTGGCAGACTGCGTCGGGCGGTACCTGGCCGCGGCCGAAGACCGGGCGCGTGCGGCGCAGAGCCGGTCGCGAGCGACGATCGCCGTCGCAGCCACCGTACTCGTGGCCATCGCGGTCGGCGCGTATTCCCGCGAGCACAGTCGGCGCGCGGCCGACCAGCGACGCGATCGCGCTGCCGCGCTCGTCGTCGACGCGCTGCAGGAGGCTCAGACGGGGCGCGGCAAGGCGCTCGAGCGCCGCGACGACGCCGCGAGCTGGGACGCGGCGCTCCACGCCGCGCAGAAGGCCGCCGCACTGGCGGCGGCGCCAGACGTGCCCGCAGAGCTGGTGGAGAACGTGGCGAGCGTGCTCGCCGACATCGACGCATCCGCCGGCGCCGCGCGGCGCGCGCGGGAGCAGTCCGCGCGGGACGAGGCGATGGTCGCACGGCTCGTCGATCTGCGGCTGCCCCGCGACGAGAGCGCCGATGTCCCACACCAGCTCCTCAATGAGGCCGTTCGGCTGGCGGGGGCCTACGCCGCGGCCTTCTCGGAGTACGGACTGGAGGTGCCGATCGATGCCGGAGCCCCGACGGGAGGTCTCGAACGACTCGCCGCCGAGCACCAGGCGATCGTGCCGACGCTCGCTGCGGCACTCGATCACTGGGGGATCGCGCTGCGCCGGCTCGTAGTGTGCGAGGACCCACGCGTGCTCGACGCCGAGCGCCGGGAGCGCCTGCTCGGACAGGCCAGGCAGAAGCATGCGCTCGCCGCGCGGCTCGACCCGGGTGACGCGTGGCGCGATCGGCTGCGCGCGACGCTGGCCGCCGAGGGGTCGGATCCGCTCGCACTGAAGGAGCTCGCCGAGAGCGCGCCGATCGAGACCCAACCCGTCCTCTGCGCGCTGACCCTCGGCGAGGCGCTGTCCTTGGACTCGGAGCACGACGCGGCCGTCGCCTTCCTGCGGCGCGTGCAGGACGCGCATCCCGGAGACGTCGTGCTCGCCCTTCGTCTCGGCAGGATGCTCGAGGAGCACGGGATGCCGGACGAGGCCTTCGCGCTCTACCGCATCGCGCACGCACTGCGCCCCGAGATGATCGAGACGCGCCACCGGGCCGGGCACGCGCTGTTCGCGGCGGGGGACCTCGAGCGCGCGGCGCGGCTCTACGACGAGCTGGCCGCGGAGGATCCGCGCTACCGGTGGTACCACCATGCGGCGGTCGTGCGCGACAACATGGACGCCGGGTCCATCCGTCGCGGCGCGCCCGCGGCGCATTCGGAGGCCGCGATGCGTTGCTTCCGCGCGGCGCTGGACTGCGAGGCGGAGCCCTGGGATCCGGACAAGCGCTCGGCGCGCTACGGGCTGGCGCGCGTCCAGATCCGCGTCGGCGAGCCCGACGTCGCGGTCGATGCGCTGCGGGAGATCATCGCCGAGGATCCCGAGTACCGCGGCGCGCATTTCGCGCTCGCGCTCGCGCTCCAGACCAAGACGGAGAAGGAGGGGCTTCCCGACGGTGCCGAGTTCCTCGGGCATCCGCTGATCGAGGAGTCGCTGGCCTGCTACCGGCGCAGCCTGGAGCTGGACCCCGATCAGATCGATGCGCACTACAACATCGGCAACATCTACCGCTCCGCGGGTCAGCTGGAGGAAGCGATCGAGGAGTACCGTCTGGAGCTCGAGCACCACCACGAGCACGTCGGGGCGACGAACAACCTCGGTCGATCGCTGAGCACGGCTGGTCGCATCGCCGAGAGCGTCGAGGTCTATCGAAGGGTGGTCGAGCTCGCCCCGAACTACGGGGTCGGCTGGAGCAACCTCGCGAGCGCGCTCCGGAGGGTCGGCAGCGACTACGAATCGCTGCAGGCGGCCGAAACCGCGGTCCGGCTCGATCCCCGCCACGCGAATTCGCGCGCGAATCTCGCGTTCGCGCTGTGGAACGTCGGGCGCTGGTCGGACTCCGTCACGGAGTGGGAGCGCGCGGTCGAACTCGACCCGCGTAGCTCGTACTTCCGGGAGCAGCTCACATGGGCGCGCGCGAAGCTCGAGGCATCCGCCGTCTGGGATTCGCTGCTCCGGGGTCGCCTCGCCGCGACGGAGGCGTCCATAGAGGACCTCGCGGCGGCGGCCTCCCTCGCCTACATGCGGCGCGAGTACACCCGGTCGGCGAGGCTGTGGACCGCAGCGCTGCAGCGCGATCCCGAGGCGACGTTGCTGCAGCCACTCGCCTCGTATGACGCCGCGTGCGCGGCCGTGCTCGCGGCCGCCGGTGCTGGCGAGGGTGCGGGCGCGCTCGAGGAGCGCGAGCGCACCGAGCTACGCCGCGCTGCCCTGGAGTGGCTGCAGAGGCGGCTCGCGGCGTGGCGCGGCGACAGCGACGCTGCGGCGGTCGTCTCGGGCCTCACACACTGGCTCGGGGACCAGGACCTCGCGTCGGTGCGGGAGCTCGCGTCGCTCGGGGCACTTCCCGCGGACGAGGCACAGGCCTGGGCGGAACTCTGGGGCGACGTCGTTTCCACGATCGCGCGCGCTCGGGGGGACTAGCCCGACGACCCGTCGCGCGAGCGCGGCGGGCGTTCCGTTCCGGCAGCGCGAGCGGACCGAGGCTCCGGTTGGAGGTGACGAGCGTCCTGCGGTCTGGTGAGCGGCAGAGCCCGGGGCGCTCGATCGTCCCGAGCCCGTCGGCGCCGGCGCATCGGCCGACGTCATTCGCACACCGCTGGTGCCCCCGATGCCGGAAGTGCCGCAGCGCGGTGCACACCGGTCGGGTCGCACAAAGGCTGCGGTGGGCAGACCGAAGGTGCCATCCACGGCCGCGATCGATCGTCGACGTGCGCTTCTTCCGCGGCGACCCTGACCGTGCGGTGCGATCTGCTCGGCCGTGTGGTCGACGCGGCGCTCACGAGCGACGACGTCGCCGACTCCGCCGGCTGAGCAGCGCGAGCTCATTGTCGAAGCGTCGGCGCGATAGCGGACCTCGGACCTGGTCACGGGCTTCTGAACGGATGCAGCCGGTCGATGCACGGACGCTCGGACGACGGCATGAGGCGCTCCGTGTAGGGAATTCGACGGGTCATCGGCGACCTGCGCGGGGTGCCAGAGCGTCTGCGTTGGTGTCAGGACCCCGTCGGAGGCGTTCGTCGGCAATCCGTATCACGCCGACCCTGCCCACCTCGAGGAGCTGCCGACCGTGTCGGACAGGCTGCGGCCGCTGCACGGCCCGCGCACCGCCGTCTCGACTCGTCGGTCTCCCCGGCGAGAGCGACTGGTGGCCCCGATCGAGGGCGGCCGGATCCCCGGACCTGACGCGCTACAGCGTCTCGCCGTAGCGCCAGCCTTCGCGGGCCGGCTCCTTGATCAGCGGATCGAGCTCCGGCTGCCCCTTCACCGTCATGTTCTCGGCGTCCCACTCGATCGTCTTGCCGGTGCGCTGGGCCAGTGCGCCGAGCAGGACCATCTCGGTCAGCGGCGCGGCGTAGTCGAAGTTGGAGCCCGGCATCGGGCCCTCGCCGCGGATCGCACGGTACCACTCGTCGATGGGGCCATCGCCGACGGACGGCAGCTTCTCGATCCTGTCGAGGTCGTCCTTCAGGGCCGCAAAGCGGCTGGCCGGGACGATGGTCGGCTCGTCCGGGCGCATACCGGGGTGGTACAGCGTCTCCTGGTCACCGATCATGAACAGACCGCCCTCGTCGTTGGGCTTCACCTGCGGATCCCAGCGCTCCGGCAGCGGCACCTCGAGGCTGCCCTCGTACCACCGCATGCGCACCGCCGGTCGCGCGCCGCGCGCCGGGAAGTGGTAGGTGACCAGCGAGGACATGGGGATGAAGCCCGGCCCCGGCGGCTTGGTGCGCACGATCTCCACCTTGGAGGGCGCGCCGAGGTCCAGGGTGTAGAACGGCGCATCGAAGGTATGACAGCCGATGTCGCCGAGCGCGCCGCAGCCGTAGTCCCACCAGGAGCGCCACTTCGTCGGCACGTATTCGGGGCTGTAGTCACGCTGTGCGACGGGACCCTGCCACAGATCCCAGTCGAGCGTGGCCGGCGGCTCGCTCGTGGCGATCGGGAACTCCTGCGGCGCGATGAACCACGGCGCGCAGGGACGGTTGGTGTAGGCGATCACCTCGCGCACGTGACCCAACACGCCGGCGTCGACCCACTCCTTGATGCGGCGCATGCCCTCGAAGGTGTGGCCCTGGTTGCCCATCTGCGTGATCACCTTGTAGTGCCGCGCGGCCTTCCGGAGCGTGCGCAGCTCCCAGATGTTGTGCGCCAACGGCTTCTGCACGAACACGTGCTTGCCGCGCTCCATCGCCGCCATCGTCGCGGCGAAGTGGGTGTGATCCGGGGTCGAGATCGACACCGCATCGATCTGCTCGCCCAGCTTGTCGAGCATCACGCGGAAGTCCTTGAAGCGCGGCACGTCGGGGTGGTTCTCGTAGTGCCGTGCGGCGCGCGTGTCGTCGACGTCGCAGAAGGCGACGAGGACCTCCTTGGCGGCCTCGCGGACGGCGTAGCCGCCCATGCCACCGACGCCTACGACAGCGACGCGGATCTTGTCCCTGCCGAACCTGCCGGACCTGCCGACGGCGAAGGAAGGGAGGGCCAGAGCACCGCCGGCGACGGCGGTGGATGCGAGGAACTGGCGACGGGTCGTTCTGTGCACGTTCGTCTCCGGGGGTGACGATTGGGACAGCTCCGGATCATACGAGCAGTGCGCCGACGAATCGCGCACGGTGTGACTTCGCGTTCCGGCGTCGGAACGGACCACCGCGGGACCGGACCTTTATTGTGCCGCGCATCGTACGAGGTCATCCACGTCGCATGGATCGAGGCAGATGGAGGGTCGCACGGGGGGCCGGCCCGTGCGCAGGCGAGGGCGGTGAGTGCACGGGGGAACCGGTCGATCGCGTACCGTCGCGGCGTGCGAGATGCGTGTCCACAGGAGGCGATCCGACCCTGGACGGCAGCGGCCTGACAGGCATCCAGTGCGCTGCGTCCGCTCTCGAGAGTGGCAGTCCACAATCGTCATCCCGCGGCTGACCCCGGTCACGAAGCGACTGGCGACCCCGGCCGCTGACCGGGCGCAGCGCAGGCGTCCTCCGAATCGCGGCACACAAGGCCGGGAATCGACGGTGTGCACGCATCGCAGACTGTCCCGGTCTGGTCGAGAATCGTCGCCAGGTGCGGCTGCAGCGCGTGATACGGCGCCCCGATCTCCGGACGGCGTCGTCGCCGCGATGGTCTCGCGCGCCGCGCCACTCAGCCTCGTGGCTGCAGGCAGGCTGGCGGTCACGACCTGCACACCGGACGCGACCGAGACCCAGGCCCGACGCCGGCGGTGGACGATCCGCGCATCGCATTCCGCGACGGCCTGGGCGATCGCGTCCCGGAGTCGCGCGGCTGGGTCTGCCGGCCGGCGCGGCGCGACCGCCCCGCTGGTAGAGGCGCGACCCGGCTCAGGCCGGTGGCGCGTCGAGGTCGCCGACGTAGCTCGCGAGGATCCCCTTCGCGTCGTCCATGCCGTACGGCGTCGAGCGCTGCTGCAGGTCCTCGGCGATGCGGACGAACAGCCCGAGCGCGGTGGTCAGGATCGGGTCCATGCGCGCCCGCGCGAAGTCCTGGATCGTGCGGACGTCGGCGTCGGGGGGTGAGTCGGGATCGAAGCCGTGCGCGAAGATGGCGACCTGTACGAAGCGCTCCGCGAGCCACTCGCGATCGCGGATCTGCTGCGGCTCGACCATCATCAGCAACGTCACCGCGCCGAGCACGCGGCGGTCGAGCGCCGACATCGCGCCGATCCGTCGCCGCAGCGACCCGGGATCCGCATCCGGTTGCATCCCCGGAGCCTATCCGCGCGGCCGCATCGGATCCGATTCCGATCCGCGACCGGGCGACCCCGGGGTGCGGCACGCCGGGTCGGCGCGCTACGATGCCGCCGCTCTCGTCTCGTCCGTACCCGAGCCGCCATGCCGTATCCGGACCCCAGGACGCCGCCTGTCGACGGCGTCGCTCTCTCACGTCGTGACCTGATCGCCCGCGGTCTCGCCTGCGCTGCGGGGGGAGGCCTGTGGGTCGGCGGACTCCGGCTCGGGCAGCCGCTGGCGCGCGCGTGCGCCGCGCGAACCGATCCCGAGCCGCGCGCCCGTGCCGTGATCCACCTGTTCCTGCAGGGCGGCCTGAGCCACCTCGACACCTTCGACCCGAAGCCCGACGCGCCGGTCGAGATCCGCGGCTCGCTCCGCGCGGTCGACACGGCGGTCGCGGACCTGCAGTTCACCGAGCTGTGCGCGAAGACGGCGCGGGTGGCCGACCGCCTCGTCGTGTTCCGCGGCGTCACGCACACCGAGGCCGACCACAGCCGCGGCACGCACACGATGCTGACCGGCTACCAGCCGAGCCCGGCGGTCGCCTACCCGAGCTACGGCGCGATCGTCAGCCACGAGCTCGGGCTGCGGAACGACCTGCCGCCGTACGTCTGCATCCCCGACGCGCGGACCCCGGAGCTCGGCACCGGCTATCTGAGCTCGGCATTCGGACCGTTCAGCCTCGGTGGCGAGCCCGCGACACGCGGCTTCGAGGTGCGCGACCTGGAGGCACCGAAGAGCGTCGACGCGGCGCGCGCGTCGCGGCGCCGCCGCCTCGTCGACGAGCTCGATCGACGTGCCGCGGGCGACGGCGGCGAGTTCGTCGGCCGCGCCGACGCGATCGAGGCGACGCGGGCCTTCTACCAGCAGGCCTTCGACCTGATAGGGTCCGAGGCCGCGCGCGAGGCGTTCCGCATCGGCGGCGAGGAGCAGGCGACGCGCGACCGCTACGGCATGACGGCGATGGGGCAGCGGCTCCTGCTCGCGCGGCGGCTCGTCGCGGCCGGCGTGCGCTACGTGACCGTCGTCGACGGCGGCTACGACCACCACGACGAGGTCGACCGCAATCTGCGCGCGCGCATGCCGCCGGTCGACCAGGCCTTCGCGGCATTGATCGAGGATCTCGACGAGCGCGGCCTGCTGGACTCGACGCTCGTGCTGCTGACGAGCGAGTTCGGTCGCACGCCGCGCATCAATGCCACGCGCGGCCGCGACCATTGGCCGCGGGTGTTCACCGTGCTCGCCGCCGGCGGTGGCCTGCGGCGCGGCCTCGTGGTCGGTGCGTCCGACGCGAGCGGGGCGGAGCCGGCGCTCGATGCGGTCGCGCCTGCGGACCTCGCAGCGACGATGTTCGAGCTGCTCGGCATCGATCCGACCAAGCGGCTGCTGAGCCCCGGCGACCGGCCGATCGACATCGTGCGTGGCGGGCGGCTGCTGACGGAGGTGCTCGCGTGACCGCGGCGCGGGCGGTCGCCCGGGCCGCGCTCGCCGCGGTGCTCGGCGCACTGCCGGCGCACGCGCAGCGGGTCGATCTGCTGCTGCCGCGCGGCGGCCAGCCCGGCCAGGAGGTCCTGCTGACGGCCTACGGACGGGCGCTGAACGACACCGTCGGCATGCTGGCATTGCGCGACGGCCTCGAGCTGGTCGCCGTCGAGCCGGTCGAGGGGCGTACCGACCGTGTGCGGCTCCGCGTGCGGATCCCGCCCGACTGCCCGCTCGGGCCGCACCCGTTGCTGCTGTGCACCGCGGCGGGGCTGAGCCGTGCCCACGCGTTCCACGTCGGGCCGCTGCCGGTGATCGAGGAGGACGATGGGCCCGGCGGCTTCGCCGAAGCGCAGCTCGTGCCGCTCGAGCACACGGTCGAAGGGCGATTGCTCGCCGACGACATCGACTGGTACGCGGTCGACGTCCAGGCCGGCGAGCGCGTCGTGTTCGAGGTCGAGGCAGTGCGGCTCGGCGACACCGACTTCGACGTCGAGCTGGAGCTGTTCGACGGCGACGGCCGGCGGCTCGCGCGCGCCGACGACGCCGCGTTCGGCAAGCTCGATCCGCTGCTGGTATGGACGTTCGAGGCGACCACCCGCGCGCGCGTGTCGCTGCGCGACGTGGCCTGGCGCGGCTCGTCGACGTCGTGGTACCGGCTGCACGTCGGCACGTTCCCGCGACCGGTCGGCGCCGTCCCGACCGCCGCCGAGCCCGTCGACGGCGCGTTGCCCGTGCGGCTGATCGAGGCCGATGGGCGCACCTACGAAGGGGCCCTCCAACTCGCCGAGCGGTTCGGGCCAGGCCTCGCGTTCCCACGACTCGCGCCGGACGGTGGTGAGCCGCGCACGCCGCCGACCGGGCTGCCCTGGCTCCCGCTGCCGGCGACGCTGCGCTTCGAGGGGCAGACCGATGCGGCCGGTGCGGCGCTGCCCGCGCCGCGGCCGCCGGTCGCGTGCTTCGGCGTGCTCGGCGAGCCCGGCGAGGAGGACGCGTTCAAAATCGCATTGCAGAAGGACGAGCGCCTCGAGATCCGTTCGCTCGCGCGCTACCTGCGCTCGCCATTGGACTCGGTCGTCTACGTCCGGGATGCCGACGGCAAGACGCTCGGCGGCAATGACGACTCCGGTGGTCCCGACAGCCTGCTGCGGTTCCGGGCGCCGGCCGACGGCGACTACGTCGTCGCGGTGCGCGATCAGCTCGGCCGCGGCGGGCCGACGTTCTGCTACCGCATCGACGTCGGCCAGCCGGATGCGGTGTTCACGCTGTTCGAGGCGGTGCCCGGGCGCCGGGCGGAGGACTTCGGTGTCGCCGTGCCGCGCGGTGGCCGCGGCGCCACGCTCCTCGCGGCGCGCGAGCTGGAGCGCGACGCGGGCATCGAGCTCGGCTTCGCGGGCGTGCCGAGCGGAGTCGCCGCGGCGGCGCCGGCGTTCGTGCCGGGCGCGGACACCGTGCCGGTCGTGTTCGAAGCGGCGGTCGACGCTCCGCTCGGCGGTGCGCTGCTGACGCCGACCGCAACCGCCGGCGGCGATGCCGCGCGCGAGCCGCGCGACGTGCGCTTCGTGCACGAGCTGCCGCTGCTGCGCTCCGACGGCAACACCGTCTACGTGTCGACGCTGGCGACCGCGCTGCCGCTCGCGGTGTGCGAGCCGTGCCCGTTCCGCATCGAGCTCGCACCGCTCGCCGCGCCGATCGTCCGCGGCGCGTCGATGGCCCTGCCCTTCCGGATCGAGCGGGACGACGGCTTCGACGGCACGGTCACGGTCCGCATGCTGTGGACGCCGCCGGGGATCGGTGCCGGCACCGCGTCGCAGCGTCGCGGCAACGACGCGGGCGCGCTGTCGCTCAGCGCCCGCTCGGACGCGGCGGTGCGCACCTGGCCGATCGTGCTGGTCGCGTCGGCGCAGGTCGGCGAGGTCACCCGCGAGGTCAGCTCGGCGATCGTGCCGCTCGAGGTGTGCGAGCCGTGGCTGCGGATCACGACCGCCGCGGCGCGCGGCGAGCAGGGTGAGCGCCTGCCGCTGAAGCTGACCGTCGCGCGCGCGCGGGAGCTGCCCGGTCCGTACCGGGTGCAGGTCGGGCGTCTGCCCCGCGGCGTGACGGTCGAGCTGCCCGAGGCGATCGCGCCGGACGCCGACGCGATCGAGGGCGTCTGGGTCGTGGCGGCCGACGCGGCGGTCGGGCGCCACCAGCCGTACCTCGACGTGCGCGTGCCGGTCGACGGCGGCGAGGTCCGCCACGTGTTCGGCGGCGTCGAGCTTCGCATCGACCGCCCGCTGCCGCCCGAGCTGCGCGCGCGCGGCGCGGGCGAGGCCGCACCCGGAGGACAGCCATGAGCCCGCGTGTGTCGTTCGGTCGCGGAGCCGCGCTGCTGTCGGCTCTGGCGCTGCTGGGTGCGGCCGCGCCGTGCGCGGCGCAGGAGGGTCGCCTCGCGCTGTATCCGAGCCGCTTCACGCTCGACTCCGCGGTCGACGCGCAGCGCGTCGCGGTCGTGTTCACCGCGGTGGACGGCGTGACGCGCGACGTCACCGCCGAGGCCGAATTCGCGCCGAGCGAGCCCGGCATGCTGACGCTCGACGGCGACGTCGTGCGCGGGATCCGGCCTGGGCGCCTGACGCTCGAGGCACGGTGGAGCGGTGGCGTCGCCGCGGCGGAGATCGAGGTGCGCGACCCGCTCGCGCGTCCGCCGGTCAGCTTCCGTAACGACGTGATGCCGGTGCTGATGCGCGCCGGCTGCAATGCGGGGTCGTGCCACGGCGCGAAGGCCGGCAAGAACGGCTTCGGGCTGTCGCTGTTCGGCTTCGCTCCCGACCGCGACTTCGTCGCATTGACGCGCGACCTGTGCGGACGGCGGATCGACTGCGCGGATCCCGATGCGAGCCTCGCGCTGCTGAAGCCGCTCGGCGAGGTGCGGCACAAGGGTGGCGTGCGGTTCGCGACCGGCGACCCGCTGCACTCGATCCTGCGCGCGTGGATCGCGGAGGGTGCGGCGGACGACGGCGACGCCGCGCCGGAGCTGACGTCGATCGAGCTGGCGCCGCCGGAGCTCGTGCTGCAGGGCGCCGGCACACCGGCGCGCGTGCTGGTCACGGCCCGCTACGCCGACGGCAGCTCGCGCGACGTCACGCGCCTCGCGATCCTGTCGACGAGCAGCGAGCCGACGGTGGCCGTCGACGTCGACGGCCGCGTGGTGGCCGGAGCACAGCGCGGCGAGGCGCACGTGATGGCGCGCTTCGGACCGTTCGCGGAGGTCACGCCGGTGATCGTGCTGCCGGCCGACGCGGTGGCGATCGACGACCTCGGCGTCGCACCGGTCAACGAGATCGACGAGCTGGCGTTCGCGAAGCTGCGCAAGCTGCGGCTGCGGCCGGCGCCGCTCTGCGACGACCAGACGTTCGTGCGGCGCGTGTATCTCGACCTCGCCGGTCGCCTGCCGGCGGTCGCCGAGGTCGAGGGCTTCGTCGCCGAACGCGATCCGGACAAGCGCGAGCACCTGATCGACCTGCTGCTGGCAGGCCCGGAGTTCGCGGCGCTGACCGCCGCGCAATGGGAGGACGTGCTGCGCATCGAGCGCGACCGCCTCGAGGACAAGGGGGCCTACCTGTGGACGCGGTGGCTGCGCGAGTCGCTGGCCGACGGCGTTCCGTTCGACGAGCTGGTGCGGCGGATGCTGACCGCCTCGGGGTCCAGCTTCGCGGAGCCGCCGGCGAGCTTCTACGTGGCGGCGCAGGATCCCAAGGTGCTCGCCGAGAACACGGCCCAGACCTTTCTCGGCATCCGGCTGCAATGCGCACAATGCCACGATCATCCGTTCGAGCGCTGGCGGATGGACGACTACTACGGCTTCGCGGCGTTCTTCGGTCAGGTCACGCGCAAGGGCGGCGAGCACCCCGACGAGACGATCATCTACCACCGGGGCAGCGGCTCGGTGCGGAACGAGCGGACCGGGCAGGTCGCGGAGCCGCGCTTCCTGGGCGGCGAGGCGGCGCAGATCGCGCGCGGCGCGGATCCGCGCGAGGCGCTCGCGGCCTGGCTGACGTCGCCCGACAATCCGTGGTTCGCGGCGAACGTCGCCAATCGATTGTGGGCGCGGCTGTTCGGCCGTGGGATCGTCGAGCCGGTGGACGACGTGCGCGTCAGCAATCCGCCGTCGCACCCCGAGCTCCATCGCTGGCTCGGTCGGCGGCTCGCCGCGAGCGGCTTCGACCTGCGCGGGCTGGCGCGCGAGATCTGCCTGTCGCACACCTACCAGGCGGCCGAGCATCCCGATGCGCTCCCGGCCGAGGTGCTGGCCGGTCGCGTGCCGCGGCGGCTGGCCGCGGAGCAGCTGCTCGACGCGATCTCCGCGGTGACCGGCGTGTCGACGAAGCTGCGCGGCGTGCCAGCGGGCGAGAGCGCGAGCGCGGCGGTCGGCGGTGACGTCGGTAGCCGTTTCCTCGAGCTGTTCGGCCGTCCGAAGCGCGACTCGGTCTGTGCGTGCGAGCGACGCAGCGAGCCGACGCTCAATCAGGTCCTGCACCTGATCAACGGCGACACGATCGACGCGAAGATCGCGGCGAAGGACGGCTGGCTGGCGTCGCGGCTCGGCGGTGGTGTCGAGCCGCAGGCGCTGCTCGACGAGCTGTTCCTGCGCTGCTATGCGCGGCGGCCGACGGACGGGGAGCGGGCCCGGCTGCTCGCCGAGGTCCCGACCGGCGACGACGCCCGCGCATTCTGGGAGGACATGCTGTGGGCCGTCCTCAATTCGAAGGAATTCCTGTTCCAGCACTGAGGCCGACGATGCCGCATCCGATCCGCTCGATGACCGCGCTGCTCGCCGCGCTGTTGCTCGCTGGCAGCGCGGTCGCGCAAGGTGACCCGCCGGCGCCGCAGCAGCAGCTCGATGCGCTGCTCAAGCAGCTCGGCGAGGTGTCCCCGGAGGCCTGGGAGCAGCGCCTGCAGGCGATGCGCAAGGCGATCGAGGACGCGCAGCGGCGCGCGGCGGAGCTGCGCGCCGAGGCGAAGCGGCTGACCGACGAGGCCGCGAAGCGCGACGCGGAGGCCGCGGCGCTCGCAGCGGAGCTCGAGAAGGTCACGCAGCTGCGCGCGCTGCTGGAGAAGCTGAAGTTCCGCGATCCGACGCCAGCGGCCGCGCCGGGCTCGACCGCGCCGCCGGCTCCCGCCATGCCGGCAGCGCCCGCCGCGCCGGCCGCCCCGCCCGGCCCGCCGACCGCACCGTCGAACGCGCCTGCCGCGTCCACTCCCGCGCCGGCCGTCCCCGACACCGCCGCTCCGATGACGGCTCCGACGGCTGCCGCGACGACCGACGGCAAGGCCGACGCCGAGCGGCTGCTGACGTTCGACGACCACGTCTTCCCGATCTTCGAGGACAACTGCACGGTCTGTCACGACGCCGTGGATCGCGAGGGTGGGCTCGACCTGACGTCGTTCGCCGCCGCGATGCAGGGCGGTGGCTCGGGGCGCACGTTCCGCGCCGGCGACCCGGACGCGAGTCGCCTGTACCGGCTCGTCTCGCACCAGGAGCGGCCGACGATGCCGCCGGACGAGCCGCGCATCGCGGCGGAGAAGATCGAGATGATCCGGCTGTGGATCGCGCAGGGCATGCCGGAGAACGCGGCGCACGCGAAGCGGCTCGCCGAGGAGCGCGCGGCGCGCGAGGCGGCGGCGCGGAGCGCTGCCGCGCAGGCGACGGCCGGGGTCGCGGCGGCCGTGATGCCCGAGTCCGTGCCGCCGCTCGACAAGGTCGTGCCGGAGCACGCACCGGTGCTGCGCGCCATCGCGGCGAGCCCGTCCGCCCCGCTGCTGGCGATCCCGGGCCAGGGACAGGTGCTGCTGTGCGGTCGCGACGAGCCGTACGCGGAGCTGGCGATCCTGCCGTTCCCGTTCGGACAGGTCCGCACGCTGCGGTTCACCGCCGATGGCGCGCGGCTGCTGGCGGCGGGCGGGCGGCCGGGGCAGGTCGGCGGTGCCGTGGTCTACGACGTGCGCTCCGGCCGCGAGCTCGGCCGTTACGGCGAGCAGAAGGACGAGGTGCTGGCGGCCGGCATCGCGCCCGACGGGAGCCGCGTGGCGGTCGGCGGCACGCGCAGGCGCGTCGAGGTGTTCGACGCCGGCGATGGCGCGCGGCTGTTCGCGGTCGAGCACGAGGAATGGGTCACCGCGGTCGACTACAGCGCGGACGGCGCGCTGCTGGCGTCCGCCGACCGCGCCGGGCTCGTGCGCGTGACGGAGGCGGCCACCGGTCGCGAGGCGCACGCGCTGCGCGGCCACGAGGGCGCCGTGTGGGCGCTGGCGTTCCGGCCCGATGGTGCACTGCTGGTGACGACCGGCGCCGACCGCCGGGTGATGGGCTTCCGCATGCGCGACGGCGAGCGTGCCTTCAACGAGCAGCGGCACGGCGCCGACGTGCTGGCGGTCGCGTTCTGCGGCGCGGAGCGCTTCGTCACCGGCGATGCCCAGGGCCAGCTCGCGGTCTGGGAGGCGAGCGGCAAGCACCTGCGCACCGCCCCGGTCGCCACCGACTGGGTCTACGCCCTCGCCACCGACCCCGCCGCCGACCGCGCCTTCGCGGTCGACTGGTCCGCGACCCTCACCGCCGTCGCCCTGCCCGCCCTCACCGTCGCCTCCCGCCTGACCCCCTACCTCGCCCGCGACTGACTCTCGATCGGCGCGACTTCCGATCGGTACCGCGTACGAATCGGAAGTTAGCTTAGCTTCCGATTCGTACGCGGTACCGATCGGAAGTCAGCAGCATCGCATGACGATCGTCTGGTTCGTCGCGACCTACGTGGGGCTGGCGCTCGGTCGCTGGCCGGGATTGCGGCTCGACCGCAGCGGCATCGCGATCCTCGGCGCGGTGCTGATGCTGGCGACGGGTCGCATCGATCTCGAGGACGCGCGCGCGGCGCTCGACCTGCCGACGCTGGCGGTGCTGTTCGGCATGATGCTGGTCAGCGTCCAGTGCGAGACGAGCGGTCTCTACGATCTCGTCGCCGAGTGGATCGTCCGGCTCGGTCGCCCGCGCGCGCTGCTGGTCGGGACCGTCGTCGGTGTCGCCGCGTTGTCGGCCGTGCTGACCAACGACGTGACCTGCCTCGCATTGACGCCCCTGATCGGGCGGGCCGTGCTCCGCGCGGGACTGCCGCCGATCCCGTTCCTGCTGGCGATCGCGTGCGCGAGCAACCTCGGCAGCGCGCTGACCCCGATCGGCAATCCCCAGAACATCCTGATCGCCCAGCGGCTCGGGCTGCGCTTCGGCCCGTTCGTCGCTGCGTGTGCGATCCCGGTGGTGCTGTCGCTCGCCGCGCTGGTCGCCGTGCTGTGGCGGGACGTGCCGCGGGAACGGAGCAGCGCAACCGCTCCGGGCGCGACCGCCGTGGGTGCGCGCACACCCGACCCCGCGCAGCTGCGCAAGGCGATCGTGCTCGTCGCCGCCACACTCATCGGCTTCCTGACGCCGGCGCCGGCAGCGCTCGTCGCGCTCGCGGCCGGTGGTCTGGTGCTCGCGTCGCGGCGCTTCCAGAGCCGCGACCGTCTGGAGCTGGTCGACTGGCCGCTGCTGATGATGTTCGTCGGCCTGTTCGTCGTCGTCGCGGCGTTCGAGCGCTCGGGTGCCCTGGCGACCCTCGGCAACGCTGCGGGCGAGGCCGGCCTCGACCTGCCGGCGCCGGCCGTGCTGCTGCCGGCGACGCTCGTGCTGAGCGCGCTGGTCAGCAACGTTCCGGCCGTCATGCTGTTGCTGCCGCTGCTGCCCGGCGCCACCGCGACGACCGGTCACGAGCTCGCGCTCGCCAGCACGTTCGCGGGGAATCTGCTGCCGGTGGGGAGCATCGCGAACCTGATCGTCGTCGAACAGGCCGCGCGCCTGGGTGTCCGGGTCCGCTTCCTCGCCTACGTCCGCGTCGGCATTCCGGTGACGGCGCTGTCGTTCCTGGCGATCGCCGCGTCGCGCCTGCTCGCCGTCGGGTGACCGTCCCGCACGGATCGGCATGGGGCGGAAGCCGGCACCGGCCTACACTCCGGCCAGTCCCCGATGAACCCTGAAGACACGCTCCATGCGCTGCGCGCCGCACTCGACGTGACGCCCGACAACGTCCCGCTCCGGCGTCACGTCGCGGAGCTGCTCGTCGGGCTGCGCCGCCTGGACGAGGCCGAGGTGGAGCTTCGCACCGCGTTGCGCGTCGCTCCCGACGACGTCGAGCTGCGGCTGCTGCTCGCGTCGTGCTACCGCGGCCAGGGCAAGCTGTCGGCGGCGCTCGTCGTGCTCGACGACCTGATCGACAAGGACCTCGACATCGTGCGCGCGCGGCTCGAGCGCGCGCGGACGCGGCTGCGCCTCGGCGACGTCGAGGGCGCGGTGCGCGACTACCGCGCGGCGCTCGACGACGATCCGACCGCCGCCGATCCGGAGCTCGCGATGGGGCTCGGCATCGGCGACGACGGCGCGGTCGACGACGACGACCCGCGCGAGCTGGTCGACGGCCGGCTGCGGCGTGCCGTCGACGAGCAGGCCGGCGGCCCCGAGCTGCTCCCGATCGACCCGGGGATCGACTTCTCCGCGGTGGGCGGCATGGAGGACCTCAAGGACGAGATCCGCCGGCGCATCGTCCACCCGCTGCAGCACCCCGAGCTCTACCGCGCCTACGGCAAGGCGGCCGGCGGCGGCATCCTCCTCTACGGCCCACCCGGCTGCGGGAAGACGCACCTCGCGCGCGCCACCGCCGGCGAGGTGTCGGCGACCTTCCTGTCGATCGGGATCCACGACGTCCTCGACATGTGGATCGGGCAGAGCGAGCGCAACCTCCACCGCATCTTCGAGGTGGCGCGCGACTCGACGCCGTGCGTGCTGTTCTTCGACGAGGTCGACGCGCTCGGCGCGAGCCGCAGCGACCTGAAGCACCACGCGGGCCGCCAGACGATCAATCAATTCCTGGCCGAGCTCGATGGCCTGTCCGGCGACAACGACGGCTTGCTGGTGCTCGCGGCGACCAATGCACCCTGGCACATGGACTCCGCGTTCCGCCGGCCCGGGCGCTTCGACCGCGTGTTGTTCGTGCCGCCGCCGGACGCTCCGGCGCGCGCCGCGATCCTGGGCGTGCTCCTCGAAGACAAGCCGCAGCGGGACGTCGATCGGGAGGCGGTCGCGAAGCGCACCGAGGGCTTCTCGGGTGCCGATCTGAAGGCGGTCGTCGACAGCGCGGTCGACGACGCGATCGCCGAGGCGATCCGCCGCGGCCGCCCCGAGCCGATCACGACCAAGGCGCTGCTGAGCGCGGCGAAGCGGCTGCGGCCGACCACGCGCGAGTGGTTCCAGAGCGCGCGCAACTACGTCCTCTATGCGAACGAGGGCGGACTGTACGACGATCTGAAGGAGTACCTGCGGCTGTGAACGACCCGCGGCTGCGGAAGGCGATCCTGCTGGCCGGTCAGAACCGCCACGACCTGGCGGCCGACGAGCTGCGCGCGGTGCTCGCCGCCGAGCCCGACCACGCATTCGCGCACGCGTGGCTCGGCGTGCAGCTCGCCGAGCTCGGGCGCCGCGACGAGGCGGTCCGCGAGGTCGAGCGCGCCGCGGGACTCGCGCCGGACGATGCGGTCGTGTGGTGGGCGCAGGGCCTCGCGCTCGCGAAGCTCGGCCGCCTGCCGGCCGCGCTGGTCGCCGCGCAGCGCGCCGTACGGCTCGACCCGTTCCAGGAGGATCACCACGGTCTCGCCGCGGCGATCCTGCTGCAGCAGAAGCGGTGGCAGGAGGCGCTGCACGCCGCCGAAGAGGCTCTGCGTCTCGATCCGGAGCACGTGCAGGCGCTCAACGTGCGGGCGCTCGCGCTGGTCAAGCTCGGCCGCGGCGGCGAGGCGCGCTCGACGATGGAGGCGGCATTGCGCGCGGACCCCGAGGACGCGCAGACGCACGCCGCCCAGGGCTGGACGCTGCTGCATCACGGCGACGCGCGGGGCGCGATCGTCCATTTCCAGGAAGCGCTGCGCCGCGATGCGGATCTGGAGGCCGCGCGCGCTGGTCTGGTCGAGGCGTTGAAGGCGCGCAACCGCGTCTACCGAGCCGTCCTCCGCGCCGGGCTGTGGATGGACCGTTTCACCGCCGGTCGCCAGGCGCTGATCCTCGTCGGCGCATTCGTCGCCTATCGCGTCGCACTGTCGGCGAGCGAGGGGCTGCCGGTCGTCCAGAACGTGACGATCGCCCTGTGGCTGACGCTGGTCGTGCTCAGCTGGGGCGCACGTCCCCTGTTCAACTTCCTGCTGCTCGCGCATCCGCTCGGCCGGCGCGCATTGCGCTTCGAGGAGCGCTGGCCGGCCGTCTGGTTCGGTCTCACCGTCGGTGCCGCGCTCGTCGGTGTGGGCGCCTGGGCAGGCTTCGGCACGCCGTTCGGCAAGCTCGGCGCTCTCGCGTTCGGATTGCTCGCCCTGCCGGTCGCGATCGTCGCGATGATGCCGGGCGGCTGGCGGCGCGCGGCGGCGGCAATCGTCGCGGCGGCGCTCCTGCTCGGCGTGCTGGCGACGTTCGCGTCGTGGTGGATCGAGATCGCGAGCTGGCAGACGCAGGTCGCGCAGGGCCTCGCCAGCGCCGATGCGAAGCCTGCAGCGGTCGACGCCGCGGCCGGGCGCTTCTTCGCGGTGCTGCAGGCGTGCGGGTTCAGCACCTGGCTCGGCCTGGTCCTGGCCGCGACTGCGCGCCGCTGAGGCGGGCCGGCCAGCCGAGCCGCCGTCACGGTAGCTGGCGCACGAGCTCGGCGAGCGGCGGCCGCTCCGGCCGCGGCGGGATCTTGTCGCCGATGCCGACCCACACGAAGCCGACGATCTCGTCGACTGCTGGGTCGATGCCGAACATCGCGTAGGCGTCGGGATGGCGGCTCGGCCCGCCGGTGCCCCACTTGCTCGCGATGCCGTCCGCCCACAGCGACAGGCAGAGGTTCTGGATCGCGCACGCCGCGCTGGCGTAGTCCTCGCGCGCGAGCAACGGGTCGCCGCTGCGACGCACGGTGACCACGATCAGCTCGTGGGGGTTCAGCACCTTCGCGCGCGCGCGCGCGACCGCCTCGGGCGGCGCGTCCTCGCCGGGCTTCGCGGCGAGTCGCACGACCAGGTCGGCGAGCCGCTCGCGCGTCTGCCGGCCGACGCGGACGAAGCGCCACGGCCAGGTGAGCCTGTGGTTCGGGGCGTGGATCGCGGCCTCCAGGGCGCGCTCGATCGCACCGGCGGGGACCGGGTCCGGGCGGTAGGCGTGGACCGTGCGGCGGCCGAGCAGGGCATCGCGGACGTGCATGCGCGGCAAGGTAGCGAGAAAGAGACCGCGGAGTCGAGTAGCGTGGCACCGCGACCGATGAGCCTCGCGATCCGCCCTCGACTGATCGTCTCCGCACCGTTCGGGAACTACGTGAAGCCGGCGGGCGCCGTCGCCACCCTCGGTACCTTCACGGCCGAGCGGCGCCCGGGACGCGCCTGGCGCATCCTCAAGACGGTGCGCTACTACCCGCGGATCGGCGCGTGGGTGAACAAGATCGGGCTGCGCAATCCCGGCATCGAGCACCTCGCCGAGCGTGCGCGCGGTGGGCGGCTCGACGTGCGCGACAAGCTGGTCAGCGTGCACGGCTTCACGGCCGACGACTGGTACCTGCTGCTCGAGCGCCTCGCCGAGCTGCGTCCGCTCGGCGTCGAGCTGAACATGAGCTGCCCCAACATCGGTCACATCGCGTGGCCGCTCGATCTGTTCGAGCGCGCGGTCGCGACCGGGTTGCCGGTCGTCGCGAAGCTGCCGCCGGTGCGCTTCGAAACGATGTTCGAGCAGGCGCTCGCGGCGGGCGTGCGCGGCTTCCATGCGTGCAACACGTTGCCGGTGCCCGCCGGCGGGCTGAGTGGCCAGCCCCTGAAGCCGGTCGCGATGGCGTGCATCCAGCGGCTGTTCGAGCTGGCGGGGGCCCGGCGTGACGAGCTGCGCATCGTCGCCGGCGGGGGCATCCGTGCGGTGGCGGACGTCGACGACTACGCGGCGCTCGGCGTGCACGGGGTGGCGGTCGGGACCAAGGTGATGAACCCGCTCTACCTCGTGACGCACCGGGGTCTCGCAGCGATCCGGGCGCGCGCCGAGGAGGCCCTCGCCGGGCGGCCGGACTGGCTGCCTGCGGCGGTCTCGGAGCCGTCGCGCGCGCATCCGTGAGGCACGGCGCCGCGAAGCCAAATGCCATGGCCTGGGCGCTACGCATCCTGCTGATCCTGCTGCTCGCCGCGGCGGCGTGGCTGTGGTGGCTGCTCGACGGCTCGGTGCCGTCGAAGGACACGATCGAGGGACGGCTGCTCGGGCTCGACAAGAACGCGCCGTTCCGCGCCGTCGGACTGCAGCGGCGGGAGCTCGAGGTCGCGGCCGGGAAGGCGGATGGGACGGCGGATGGGACAGGCAATGCCGCGACCGGGGAGCTGACCTACGTGCACGTGCCGCGGCGCGCCGGCGTCGCCGACCCCCTGCCTGCCGACGCCCCCCCGATCGTGCTGGTGCACCCGACGCCGCACACGCTGTTCACGTGGAGCGAGGTGCTGTTCGGTCCCGGTGGTCTCGCCGGGCGCTGCGACGTCTACGCGCTGGAGATCGTCGGCCATGGCGTGACGCGCACCCCGTGGCCGAAGGGCGGTGGGTTCCAGACCGGTGCCGACTGGATCGCGGCGGCACTGCGCGCGCTCGGGCTGCGCGACGTCTGTCTGGTCGGCCAGAGCTACGGCGGCGAGTTCGCGTGGCGCTGCGCGCTCGACCATCCCGACCTGGTTGGGCGGCTCGTGCTGATCGACTCGTCGGGCTACCCGCGCGCGGACGGCGACTGGCTCCCGGAGGAGGTCGTCATGCGGCAGAACGCGCTGGCGTCGATCGGCTATGCGCTCAATGCGCGCGAGCGGGTCCGCGGCGCACTGCAGGTGCACTTCCGTGCGCCGGTGCCGGCCGACCGCGTCGAAGAGGTGTTCCAGGTCTGCGAGAGCGCCGACAGCTGGCGGGCGATGATCGATCTCGTGCGCGACGAGAATGGGACTCGCCACGCCGAGCTGATTGGATTGCGGCAGCCGACGCTCGTGATCTGGGGGCAGCAGGACCACGCGTATGCCGTCGAGCGCTACGGGCGGCGGTTCGCGGCGGACATCCCTGACGCGCGGCTGGTGACGATCGCAGAGTGCGGCCACTACCCGCAGGAGGAGCGGCCGGCCGAGGTCGCGGCCGCGATCGCGGCGTTCCTGGGCGCTCCGTGAGCCGACGCCGCCTGATGTAATAATCAGCCCCGGTACGGATCGGAAGCCAGGAGGGGGCGGAGGGCGCGGGTGCCTTCGGTGAGGCGGGGGCCGGGGCGGCCGAGGTAGGCCTCGGGGATCGGGTGGACGCGGGCGGTGCGGACGGCGCGCAGGGTCGCGAAGCGCGGGTTGCCGGTGACGACGTCGGTGCGGTACTTGGCGGACGGAACGCCGCACCACGAGATGACGATCAGGTCCGGATCGAGGGCGGCGACCTCGTCGTCGGTCAGCGGCGTGCTCTTCACGTCGCGATCGCCGAGCGCATTGCGCGCGCCGGCGTGCTCGAGCAGGTCGTGCACCCAGCTCCGCCGGCCCGGCGCGATCACCGGCTTCGGCCACCATTGGACGAGCACCGACGGACGCTCGTCGGGGGCGAGCCCGGTGAGCTCCGGCGGTGCCTCGATGGCGGCACGCATCTGCGCGATCACCGTGGCGGCACGGTCCGGCACGTCGAGCAGCGCCGCGATGTCGCGGATGTCCTGGTAGACGTCCGCGAGCTGCTGCGTCTCGGGCGCATGGTGGCGCAGCCCCGCGCGCGCCAATCCGGCGACGACCTCCTCGTGGCCCGGCACCGTGATCGACGCGAGCACCAGATCGGGCTCGAGTGCCGCGACCTTCGAGATGTCGATGTCGAGGTCACGCCCGACCTTCGGCAGGCGTGCGACGACGTCGACCGGCCAGTCGGAGTCGTCGTCGACTCCGACCAGCCGCTCCGCGCAGCCCAGCGCGCAGACGATCTCGGTGTTCGAGCAGTTCAGCGAGACGACGCGCATGCGACCTGCCGGCGCTCGCGCGTCACAGGCCGCGGACCGCGTGGACGTTCGTGGTCGGGAACGGCGTCGGGTCGCGAGCGATGGGGTCGAACAACAGCACCTGGAAGTACCAGGTGCCCAATCCGGGATCCGGCACCTGCCACCGTGCGCAGCCCGTGAACGGGTTGAACGCCAGGGCGTCCGGCCAGGTCTCGATCAGGCTGAACCCGGCGCCGAGACCGAGGTCGACGATGCCCGGCAGATAGCTGCGGACGTTCGACGGGCTGAGGCACAGGAGCGCGAGCGAGCTGGCCGAGGCGCGTCCGCGGGCGGCGACGAGCTCGAACCCGGTGAACGTCGTCGCCGGGCCCCCGAGCAGGAGCGACGTCGTGGACGTCACCGACAGGTCGAACGGATCACTGGCAGCGAGCCCGTTCCACAGTCGCGCGGTGTAGGTCGAAGGAGCGAGCCCCTGGGGCGGGTGGATCTCGATCCGCTGGTCGCTCACGATGGTGAACCAGCCGCTCGCCCAGCTGCCCGGGTTCGTGATCGAATTGGAGCCGAACGACACCCGGTCGACCCCGCTGAAGACCTCGCCGATCACGACGAACGCGGAGTCGGTGACGTTCGGGAGCGACGCCGTCTGCACCGTCTCCACCCGCGGCACGATGCGAGGGAACGCTGGCAGCCCGTAGGTCGGGAACAGGTCGTGCGTCGGCCAGCTGGTCACGCCTTCGACGAGCTGATTGAGCGTCGCGCGATTCGCGTGCGAGCTCGACTTGTTGACGAAGACGGCGATCGAGATGCCGTCGCTCCGATGGATGACCTGCGTCGAGACGCCGGGCAGCACGCCGGACTTGCCGTGCGCGACGACGCCGCCGGATCGCGGATCCTGCGCGAAGCCGCCGAGATCGACCGCGACCGGCGCGACCGGCGCGGCCAGCGCGTTGTTCGCGGTGGTCGGCGTCAGCAGCACGCCGTCGCGGGCCAGCTCGTAGGCCCCGGTCAGGATGCGGACGTAGTCGACCGCCGACGTCACCACCCCGCCCGGCGCGTCGATGCGCGGGATGTTCCCGTACGACCCGCCGCCGTAGGTGCCGGCGAGCCGGCGCCGGTCGGTGTGCAGATCGCTCGGCCCGATGGCGAGGCGATCGTCGTGGTAGTAGACCTCGCCGGTCCGCAGCTGGCTTCGGCGGCTCCCGCCGATCCACAGGCGCGTGACGCCCAGCGGAGCGGCGACGTCCTCGCGGAGCACCCGCTCGAACGACTTGCCGGCGACGTTCTCGAGGACCTGGCCCAGCAACGTGTAGGCGACGTTCGAATACTGGTCGCCGGTGCCAGGGGGGAACAGGAGCGGCTGCGTGGCGGCGTAGCTCGCCGTTGCCGCGGCGGTGACCGGCAGCACCGGGAACAGCGGGTTCATCCACTGCGCGATCGTCCAGGAGTTCGTGTCGCGGAGCACGCCGGACGAGTGCTGGATCGTGTGGCGGACGCGCACCGTGTTGAAGCTCGGATCGGTCCCGTTGAGCCCGAGATTCGCCGCGACCAGCGTGTTCATCGAGAAGATGAACGACGGATCCTGATCCAGGACGTGCGCACCCAGTGCGGTCAGCGGTTTGCTGCAGCTCGCGATCCGGAACATGCTGGTCGGCTGCGTGATCGGATAGCCGGGCTCTGCCCAGGTGTAGCCGCGCGCCAGCACCAGTCGGCCGTTCTTCGCGATCGCGAGCGCTGCGGCCCGTGCATCGTTGTCCTGCACCAGATCCGCCACGTAGTCGTCCAGCGCTGCCAGAGCGGGCACGGCGATTCCGGAGCGCGACAGCGTCCGCGCGCGCACCGTATCCGAGGTCACGAAGCAGGTGACCCAACGGGCTGCCGTGCCGCTGCCACCGCACTGCGCGAAGAGCGGGAACTGACCCGGCCGGTTGTTGATCTCGTTCTGGAATGCGGTGGCGGTCAGGTCGTGGAGCGCCGTCCACGAGCCGACCTGGTCGTCGCGCCAGATGGAGCTGTAGGTCTGCCGATCCGAGATGTCCACGAACACCGGCCTGGCGTGTGCCTCCGTGTGCGCATCGAAGACCTCCTGGTAGCCGGTCGCGGTGTCCTGGATGGAGTAGCCCCAGGCCGCATCACCACTGTACGGCTCCCACACGCCGCAGAATCGAGGCGCCGTCGTGGTCCCGTACTCCTCGATGCAGACCGGGATGAAGCCGTTGCTCCAGGCCCAGTCCATCTTCGAGTGGATCGTTGCCGCGGTGGCTTCGTACTCGTCGACGACCGCGGTGTTGTTGTCGGCCACGTAGACTGCCGCGAATACCTCGTCGGTCCCGGCACCGGACGCGGTGACGAGCAGTGGCCGATAGCCTGCGGCCCGCGTGCTCGTTCGCCAGCTGGCGTACTGGGCCCGCGTCAGCCCGTGGACTCCGGCGAAGCGCGGGCCGGACCGGCGGACCCACACCGCCGAGTAGCGCTGCGCGGCCATTCCGCCCGACACGCTCAACGCGATCGGACGGTAGCCCTGGCCGGACAGCGTCGTCCACTGCGTCTGGTGGGTCGCGGACGAGACGCCGTGATACACGGCGACCTGGGCGGTCGAGCGGGTCGCGATCGAGAGCGCGAGGACGATCGCGAGGACGAGTTGTGGGAGGCGAGGCGTGATGGACATGGCGAGCAGGCCCGAGCGAGTGCGGGAGTTCTACCGGCCGTACCGGTCCTCGGGGAATCCCCTCACGCGGAACGCGGCCTGGCTCGTCGAACGCGTGTCGACCCGCGGTCGGTCGGCCGGAGTTGCCGCGGCCCATTGCCGCCGCGCGGCGACGTCTTTCGCTCGGACCGCGATCCGTTCCGGTCGGCGATCAGCGGAGCTCGGGCGTGCCGGACACCGGCTGCGGCCGGTCGCCGCGGCGGGGTGCCGCGGCGGGCCGGTCGTCAGCGCGCGGGCGCGACGTCGATGGCGAGCGGCGGGGCCCAGCGCTGGGCGTCCGGTGCGTAGTAGAGCCACGCGCGCGACGCGGGGCCGGCCGTGCGGCCGGGGAAGCGCGCGACACATTCGAGCGCGAGCTCGACGGCGGCGTCGGGGGCCAGCCCGCGCCAATAGAGCACGACGTCCCGGCCGCGCGTCTCCCATGCCGCGATCGTGCCCTGCGCGACGAGGTCGTCGAGCACGTTGCTGCGCGCCTCCAGGCCGGCCGGCAGACCGAGCGACGCGCAGGTCATCGGCAGGGCGGCGCCGGTCAGGTTGGTGACGAGCGCGCGCAGCGCGACCACCTCGCCCTCGCTCGCGCGCGCCGGCAGGTAGGTGCGGAGCGCCAACGGGGCGTCCGGGTCGTCGGCGGGCTGCTCGGCGTGGTAGCGCAGGTCGACGACCCACGGCAGCTCGCCGCTGCCGTCGCGCGAGAGCGTCAGGGTCGCGGTGCCGTCCGCGCCGAGCGCCGGCCGCAGGTCGACCTCGAGCGGGTGTGGGTCGGCCGCCGCGTAACGGAGTCGTGCGACCTCGCGGTTGGCCGCGTCGCGCACGACGACCTCGCCCTGCACGGCTCCGCTCGGGCTCTGCCGCGCCCACGCGGTCAATGCGCGCAGGGCCTGGATCGTCGCCTGCGTCGCGCCGAACGTGCCGGAGCCGCGCCGCACGTCGCCGAGCCAGCGTACGGCGCGCAGCGCGGCGTCGTGGTGGGCACCGGTCGGGTCGCCGAGCCACGCGAGCACCGCGAACGACGTCGTCTCCACGCGCAGGTCCAGGCGCAGGGACCCGGTGATGCTGGTCGTCCTGCCCTGCAGCGAGCCGTCCGACTCCTGCAATGCAGCGAGCCGAATACAGGCTGCGCGCGCCGGCTCGGCCCGTCCGCCGAGCTGCAGCGCACAAGCTGCGATACCGAGCTCGTAGGCGTCGCCGGTCAGCCCGGCGTGCGTCTCCACGGCGTCGAGCTCCGCGCGCAGTTCGCCGGCCGGCTCGCCGGTGTAGAGGAGCGCGTAGGTCGCATAGGCATTGCGCACCGCGTCCGGGGCGGCGCCGAACGAATGGAAGCCACCCGCTTCCGCGCTGAAGCCACCGGTGCCGTCCCGCGTCGCGAGCACGTAGCCGCGCGTGCGCGCCAGCATGTCGTCGTCGACGATGGCGTGGACCGCCCGTAGGTCGTGGAACTGCAGCAGCCCGTAGGCGGACAGCGACTGGTGGCCGGGATCGTGCCCGAACCACTCGTAGCCACGGTGCGGGCACTCGAAGCCGACCAGGCGCCGGTAGCCCGCGTCGAGCAGCTCGCGCGCGCGCCGCTCGGTCGCCGGTGCCACGGTGCCGGTCGCGTCGAGGAACGCGAGCACCAGCGTGTTCGGGTAGCTCGTGCTCGAGGTCTGCTCGAAGCAGCCGTGCGGCTCCTGCAGCATGCCGTCGAGGCCCTGCTCGAGCTGTGCGAGCGGGCTCGGGAACAGCCGCAGCCGCGCGAGCACGCCGCGCGCGTCGCCCGGCACCGCCAGCGGCACGGTCTGCGGCTCGTCGCCGAGCGTGCCGGCGCGGCTGCGCGCGTGCGGGAAGCCGCGCGGCAGCACCGCCAGCGTGTGCCGCGCCACGTCGCTCAGCCCCGTCGCAGCGCGGACGCCGATCTCGATGCTGCCGGCGGCCGCCGCGTCGCCGGTCGCGACGGCGTCGAGCGCGACCAGCGCGCGGCCGCGGCCGTCCTGTAGCGCGACCTGCGCGTCACCGGGTGCCGCGAGTCGCAGCGCGCCAGCGGTCGCGCAGCGCAGCTCGACGGTGGCGTCGTCGCCGCGGTCCTCGACCGCGACCGGCAGCAGCAGGCGATCGCCGGCGGTCAGCTCCGGCGGCACCACCGCCTCGACCCGCAGCGGCAGCGCGCTGGCGAAGTGCGCCGTCGCACCACCGAGGTGGCCTGCCGCGTGCGCATCGACGTCGATGCGCCAGGTCGTGACCTGCTCGCCGATCGTGAACCCGACCTCGGCCAGGCCGGCTGCGTCGGTGCGCAGCGCGGGCTGCCAGCACACGGTCTCGGTGAAGTCGTCGCGCGTGGCGGGATCGCCGTCGCCGGCGTGCAGGTAGCCGGCCGGCCATTGCACGAGCCGGCCCTGGACCAGCAGATCGTCCTCGTCGTCGAACGCGACCAGGCCGGCCGCGATCCGTTCGGCGCGCTCCGCCTCCCGCACGATGCGGAGGCGCGCGGTCGCGTCGACTCCCGTGTCACCCGCGGGCGGCCGGTCAGCGGTCGTCGCGACGCCGGTCTCGGCGCGCGGCTCGACCGCTCCCGCGGCGAGCGACACCGCTGCGTCCTCGCCGGGCCAGCTCGCTGAAGACAACACGTTCGCGGTCGTCGCCATGACGACCATGGCGACGACGAGCAGCGCACACGGCACGGTTGCAATGCGCAACGCCATCGGCAGGCCCATCGCCCGGGTCCACGCGAGGGTCAGCTCCGTGATCGACGCGAGGACCAGGACAACGAGCAGGGCGAGCAGCACATCGGTGAGCCGCTCCTCCGCCCGCCGCGCAGCGGCGCGCGCCTCGGCGTGGCGCCGCGCCAATGCCGCCTCCGAGTCCGCCGATTGCGGCATCGCGAGCGGCGCATCGAGCAGCGCCGTCGCCACCAGCCCGTCGTCCAAGCCGGCGGGCACGGTATCGCTCGCCCACAGGTAGCGCCGCCAGCCGAGCGTGCCGAGCAGCAGGTCGGCGCGGCGATCGGCGTCCGCACCGCCGGCCAGGAGCGGCCGTAGATCGGTGGGCCGCGGCGCGTCGGCGAACAGCGCGACATCGTCGGCGAGGCCGACGCGCTCCGCGTCGGCCCGCGTCCAGGGCGCCAGGTCGGTGACCGCGATGCCGAGCACGGCACCCGGCACCGGCGCGCCGTCCGCATCGCGCGCGACGACCCGCACGCGCTGCGTCCCGCCCGGCGCGACCGTCGCGGCCTCGGCGACGACGTCGACCGCCAGCGGGCGGTCGAGCGCGCGGCGTACCAGCCGCTCGGCACGCGGGTGCATCGCGGCGTCGAACACCGTGACGCGCAGCACGCCGGTGATGCGGTCGTCGAGCGGAATCGCCACGTCGTGCGGCCCGGCGCCCTCGACCGTCGCCTGCCCGACCAGCTGGCCGCGACAGAACGCCGCGACGAGCAGCCGCTCGCCGCGCGCCGCCGCCACGCGCATCGACAGCGGTGCACCGCCCGGCTGCAGGTCGTGCAGCGAGCGCAGCAGGACCGCGTCCGGCTCGGTCGCCGGCAGCGCGATGCGCGCGATGGTCGGCGCGTCGATGCGCAGCTCGTAGCGCTCGCCAGCGCGCGGTGTGAACGCGACGCGCGCGAGGCCCGGGCCCGCGGTCGCGACGGTCGCGATCCGCTCGCCGCCGGCGTCGAGCAGCGCGCCGCTCGCGGCGACGCCGCGCCCGAGCGGGTCGCGCACCTCGACGTAGATCCGGTTCTCCTCGCCGGCGAGCAGAGCGCCGCCCTCGGGCCACGCGCGCACGTCGATGCGCCCGGTCGGCACGACGAACGGCTGCACGGCGGTCTCGACGAGTCCGCCGTCCGTGATGCGGGCGACCAGCCGGGCCGCACCGCGCTCGACGTCGTCGGGCACCGCGAACCGCACGGTCGCGCGGCCGTCGTCGCCGAGCCGCTCGGTGGTCGCGCTGAACCGGGTCCCGTCGACCCACAGCTCGGCGTCGAGCTGCGCGCCGGCCGCCGGGCCGCCGTCGCCGAGGCGCTCGACCGCGATCTCGGCCGCGCCGCGCTCGCCCGGCGCGTAGGTATCGCGATCGAGCGTCACGCGCTTGGCGAGCCGGTCGCGCGCGTAGGAGCGGACCAGCACGGTCGCGCTCGCGAGCACCGTCGGCGCATCGCTCGCGCGGCAGTCGATCGTGTAGCGGCCGCCGGCCGCGTCGGTGGCGAGCTGCCAGGTGAATGGCGCCACTCCCGTCTCGGCGTCGACCGCGAGGCGCCGTTCGGCGACAGTCGCACCGCGCGGATCGGCGAGCCGCGCGAGGACGACGCGGATCCCGCGATCCGGGGTCAGCGTCGTGCGGTCGAGGACCACGATGCGCGAACGCAGCGTCTCGCCCGGACGGACCAGCGGTCGGTCGGTGTCGATGTGGACGAACGGCGGGGCGCTCGCCCCGACGGTGGCGAGCTCGAGCCGGTCGCCGCCGGCCACGCCGGGGGCGCTCACCGAGACCCGGGCGACGCGCGCCAGCGACGCCGGCACGGTGACGCGCGCGGTGCCGGCGACGTCGACGTGGCCTCGGGCGAGCTCGGCGCCGTGGTCGTCGAGCGCGCGCCACGCGACGTCGTGGACGGCGCCCGGCGCCCCGGTGCCGTCGCGCGCCTCGATCGTGAACGCGTAGCCCGCGCCGGTGCCCGCGCCGCGCGGCCCGCTGACGACCACGTGCAGGTCGCTGCGTTGCTGGCGCGCGAGCCGGTACTCGTGCCAGCCCCACGACACGACGAACGGCAGCGCGATCAGCAGCGCGGCTGCCGCGAACATCGCCCAGCGCCGGCCCACCGCGCGCCAGCGCTCGCGGGCGGTCGGCCCGGCACGCGGCGCACTGGTCGGCGCGGCACCGGCCGGCACGGCGAGCGGCGGCACGTCGACGCGCGCGGCGTCGCGCAGCAGCGCGGCGGCGGCGCGCACCTCGGCGTGCAGCGCACGCAGGCCCGCGTCGGCGTCGATCCTGGCGCGCAGCGCGTCAGGTTCCTCGTGGCAGCCGAACTCGAGCTCCCACAGCTCCTGCTCCAACGCGTCGCGGCGGTCTGATTCGGCCGTCATCGTGCACCTCCGTGATCGGTCAGCGGGGCATGCTCGGCGAGCGCGCGCCGCAGCCGGGCGAGTGCCGCGCGCATCCGGGTCTTGGCGGTGCCGACCGGGATGCCGAGCTCCCGCGCGGCCGCCTCGAAGGTCAGCTCGCCCGACACCCGCATCAGGAACACGTCCTTCTCGCCGTCGCCGAGCCGCTCGATCGCGGCGCGTGCGGCGGCGACCGCCTCGTCGCGCGCGAGCTGCCGCGCGGGGTTCTGCACGCCCTGGTCGTCTTCCATGTCCGCCACCTCGTCGAGCGACGCGACCCGCCGCTGCCGGGCGAGCCGGCGGCGGGCGTCGCGCGCCACGTTCATCGTCAGCACGAACGCCCAGGCGACCGGGTCGTCGGGAACCGCACCGCGCCGGACCGCGGCGAGCGCGCGCAGGAACGCCTCCTGGAGCAGCTCGGCGGGGTCGAGCGCGGCGCCGGCGATGCCCCGCACCGCGCCGGCGAGCCCCTGGCGGTGGGCCTGGAACAGCTCGGCGAGGGCGGTGTCGGTCAGGCGGTCACCGCGGGTCATGGGCTGGTGTCGCGGGCTTGGACGACCGGGAGCGCCGGCCGGATTGCGCGATCTTCGGGAAATGCGAAAGGCCGGCCGGCCGGGCTATGCTACGCGCCCTGATGAGCGCACCGAACTTCCGCCACGTCGTGGTCACCGGCGCCAACCGGGGCCTCGGGCTGGCGTTCACCCGTCACTATCTGCAGCAGGGTAGCCACGTGCTCGCGTCGGCGCGCGACCTCGACGCCGCCGACGACCTGACCGCGCTCGCGGCGAGCCACCGCGGCCACGCGACGCTCGAGCGCCTCGACGTCGCCGATCCGGCCAGCGTCGAGGCGTTCGCCGGCTGCCTGCCCTTCGAGGAGATCGACCTGCTGATCAACAATGCCGGCGTCTACGGCGGCGAGGAGCCACGGATCTCCGACGTCGATCCGGAGCAGCTCCTGGTGACGCTGCAGGTCAACGCGGTGGGTCCGCTGCACGTCACGAAGCTCCTCTGGCCGCGGCTCGCCCGCAACGCGCGCGTCGTGCACGTCACGTCGCTGATGGGCTCGATCAGCGACGACACCAGCGGTGGCCGCTACGGCTATCGCATGAGCAAGGCCGCCCTGAACATGATGGTCCGCAACCTGGGCCACGAGGCGGCCGAGCGCGGCGTGGTGACCTTCGCGATCCACCCGGGCTGGGTGCGCACCGACATGGGCGGGCCGAGCGCCCCGCTGTCGATCGACGAGTCCATCGCTTCGATGGTCGAGACGATCGCCCAGGTCGGCCCGGAGCGGAACGGCGCGTTCGTCGACCGCGACGGCGAGCCGCTGCCCTGGTGACGGGCCGGGTGGCTGGCAGCGTGCTCGACCCGCGCTCCGAGTCCGGCTACGCTCGCGGACATGCAGGTAAGCGCATCTCCGCATGAGCGGATCGCCGACGTGTTCAAGTCGGTGTCCGATCCGACGCGCGTCCGCATCCTCGCGGCGATCCTCGGGGCGGGCGAGCTGTGCGTGTGCCACGTCGAGACCGCGCTCGGCGTGACGCAGTCGCGCGCGTCCCGCCATCTCGCGGTGCTCAAGCGCGCCGGGCTCGTCGTCGACCGGCGGGCGGGCGCCTGGGTGCACTACGCGGTGCCGAGGAAGCCCGCGCCGGTCGCGCAGGCGATCCTCCGCGTGCTCCGGGCGACGCTCGCGGAGGATCCGGCGACCGCCGCCGACGTCGCGCGAGCCGTCGCCACGCGGGACGGATCGGATTGCGCCGGAGGCCGGCCATGAACGCTCCGGTCCCGGTGCCGCGCCGGCTGTCGTTCCTCGATCGCTACCTGACGGTCTGGATCTTCCTCGCGATGGCCGCCGGCATCGGGCTCGGCTACGCGGTGCCGGGGGTCGAGCCGTTCGTCGATCGGTTCCAGGTCGGCGCGACGAACGTGCCGATCGCGATCGGCCTGATCGTCATGATGTATCCGCCGCTCGCGCGGGTCCGCTACGAGGAGCTCGGCGACGTCTTCCGCGACGTGCGCGTGCTCGCGCTGTCGCTCGTGCAGAACTGGGTGATCGGGCCCGTGCTGATGTTCGCGCTGGCGCTGGCGTTCCTCGCCGACCAGCCCGAGTACATGGTCGGCGTGATCCTGATCGGGCTGGCGCGCTGCATCGCGATGGTCATCGTGTGGAACGACCTCGCCGGCGGCGACCGCGAGTACGCCGCCGGGCTGGTCGCGTTCAACAGCGTGTTCCAGGTGCTGTTCTTCAGCGCCTATGCCTGGCTGTTCGTGACCGTGCTGCCGCCGTGGTTCGGCTACGCCGGGAGCGCGGTGGACGTGTCCATGGGCCAGATCGCGAAGAGCGTCGCGATCTACCTCGGCGTGCCGTTCGTCGGCGGCATGGTCACGCGGCTGCTGTTGGTCCGGGCACGCGGGCGCGACTGGTACGAGTCGCGCTTCGCCCCGCGCATCGCACCGCTGACGCTCGTCGCGCTGCTGTTCACGATCGTCGTGATGTTCGCGTTGAAGGGCGAGCTGATCGTCACGGCCCCGCTCGACGTGGTGCGGATCGCGATCCCGCTGCTCGTCTACTTCGTCGTGATGTTCCTTGTCAGCTTCTGGCTCGGCCGGCGCATCGGTGCCGACTACCCGCAGACCGCGACGTTGTCGTTCACCGCGGCGTCCAACAACTTCGAGCTGGCGATCGCGGTGGCCGTCGCCGTGTTCGGCATCGACTCCGGCGTCGCGCTCGCCGCGGTCGTCGGACCGCTCGTCGAGGTGCCGGTGCTGATCGGGCTCGTCAACGTCGCGTTCGCGCTGCGGCGCCGGTGGTTCGCGGCCGCTCCCCGCTCGGCCGCGGAGGGCGGTCGGTCATGATGAACGCCCGTCTGGCCGACTACGTCGCCGCGCGGCTCGCGGAGACCGACGCGATTGCACCCGAGCGGCGCGCCGCGCTCGACGCGCTCGCAGCGGACTTGCTGCGAAGACTCGCCGAGCGCGGGTCGCTGGATCTCGTGTTCGTCTGCACGCACAACTCGCGGCGCAGCCAGCTCGGGCAGGTGTGGGCCTCGGTCGCTGCGGAGCACTTCGGCTTCGCGGGCGTCCGCGCGTGGTCCGGCGGCACCGAGGCGACGGCGTTCGAGCCGCGCGCGGTCGCCGCGCTCGAGCGCGCCGGCTTCGTCGTCTCGACGATCGCTGCGTCCGGAGCGCCGCGCGGCAACCCGGTCTGGCTGGTCCGCACCGCACCGTCCGCCGAGCCGCTGCGCTGCTGGTCGAAGGTGTTCTCCGACGCCGCCAATCCGCAGCGCGACTTCGTCGCCGTGATGGTCTGCTCGGCCGCCGACGCGGACTGCCCGGTCGTGCCCGGTGCGGCACTGCGCGTGTCGCTCACCTACGACGATCCGAAGGCGTTCGACGGCAAGCCGGGCGAGAGCGCCGCCTACGACGCGCGCTGTGCGCAGATCGCGCGCGAGCTGCTGCACCTGTTCCGGCGGATGCGCGAGCTGGCGTGACCGTGTCGTGACCGTGTCGTGATCGTGCTGGTCGTCGGGGCGTCAGCCGGCCACCAGCGCGCCGTATGCGTAGCCAGCGAGCGTCGACAGCAGCACCACATACGCCGCGTAGGCGAGCGTCTTCCGGGTGCCGAGCACGCCGCGGATCACCAGCAGGCTCGGCAGCGACACCGCGGGGCCGGCGAGCAGCAATGCCAGCGCCGGCCCCTGCCCCATGCCGTTGCCGAGCAGACCCTGCAGGATCGGGATCTCGGTCAGCGTCGCCACGTACATCAATGCGCCGGCGAGGGCGGCGACGGCATTGGCGGCGAGCGAGTTGCCGCCCACCGACTGCTCGATCCACTGGCGCGGCACCAGGCCTGCGTCCGTGCCCGGTCGGCCGAGCAGCAGTCCCGCGGCGAGCACGCCCGCGAACAGCAGCGGCGCGATCAGCTTGACGAAGCTCCAGGTCTCGCCGAACCAGGCCGCGCGCTGGTCCCGGTCGTGCCAGCGCATCGACAGCAGGATCGCCAGCGCGAGCATGGCACCCGCGGCATACCACTTCACGGCATGGACCTGCGCGGCCCAGCTCCCGGCGTCGGCCGGTCGCCCCCACGCGGCGAACACCAGCAGCAGCACCAGCACGGCCAGGTAGACGACTGCCCGAGCATCGCCCGAGCCGGCCTGGCCGCCGGCCCCGAAGCCGCCGTCGGGAGTGCCGCGCGCCCGCTCCTCGGCGCGGAACGTGGCGCCCATCGCGAGTCCGATCAGCAATGCGAACAGCACCGCGCCGACGGCCCGCGCGACGCCGAGCTCGACGCCGAGCACGCGGCCCGTCAGCACGATCGCCAGCACGTTGATCGCGGGGCCCGAGTAGAGGAACGCGCTGGCCGGGCCGAGCCCGGCGCCGCGCCGGTAGATCCCGGCGAACAGCGGCAACACCGTGCACGAGCACACCGCGAGCACCGTGCCCGACACCGACGCGACCGCGTAGGCGATCGGCTTCGATGCGCGTGGACCCAGGTAGCGCAGCACGGAGTCCTGCGACAGCAACACGGCGATCGCGCCGGCGACGAAGAAGGCCGGCACGAGGCAGGTCAGCACGTGGTCCCGCGCGTACTCCCTCAGCATCGCGAGGGACTCGAGCACCGCGGCGCGGAAACGAGGGTCGTCGATCGGCATCGCCCATGCGGCGACGAACACGGCGACGAGAGCGAGGAGCTTGCCGCGCTCGCGCATCTCAGGATCTCTCCATGAACACGGCGATGCCGACGCACGCGATGACGATCCCGGCGGCGATCCGCAGGGCATGGCCGATCCGCGCCAGGCGCTTCGATTCGACCAAGCTGCGGGCCGCACCGGCCGAGACGCCGGCGACGAGGATCAGCACGCTGTGGCCGAACGCGTAGGCCGTGAGAAGCAGGGCGCCGTAGGGCACGCTCGCGTCGGAGCCCGCGACGTAGGCCAGCACGACGACCAGGATCGGCGTCGCGCAGGGCGTCGACACCAGTCCGAACAGCGCGCCGAGCCCCAGCGCGCCCGGCACACCGCGCCACCGCGGGGTCGCCGCGACGTTCGGCATGGGGATCTCCAGCAGGCCGGTCAGGTGCGCGCCCATCAGCAGGCACGTGCCGAGGATCGCGTAGTCCCAGAACGGACCGAGCTCGCCGAGCATCCGGCCGGCCAGCGCCGCGACGACCCCCAGCACGGCGAACGACAGCGACAGGCCGACGACGAACGCGGCGGCCAGCAGGACCGCACGACGCACCGAGCGCACGTCGTCGCGACCGCCGACGTAGGCCATCAGCAGTGGGATGGTCGCCAGCACGCACGGATTCGCGGCGGTCAGCATGCCGCCCGCGAACACCGCGAGCGGCGCGAGCCACGGCGAGTCGTGGATCAGCGCGGCGAGCCGACTCGCGTCGTCGCCCTGGTCGGCGAACGGGATCATCGGCGCGGGATCCAGCCCAGCTCCGCCAGCTTCGCGTCGATTGCCTCGCGCGCGAAGAAGCCCTCGTGCCGGAATACCTCGCTGCCGTCGGCGGCGAGGAACACCTGCGTCGGGATCAGCTTGATGCCCAGCTCACGAGCGCGCTCGGCGCTCGCCGGGTCGCCCAGGTCGCAGTAGCGCACCTCCACGACGCCCGCATGGGCGTCTCTCAGCTCGTCGAGGATCGGCATCATCTGCCGGCACGGCACGCAGGTGCCGCGGCCGAAGTCGAGGATCGCGGGCAATGTGGTTCCGGCCTGCGGTCCAGGCGAGACCGCGTCGTCGCGCGTCCCGCGCAGCGCCGCGAGGACGGCGACGAGCCCGGCGATGCCGACCAGGGTCAGCCAGGAGCTGCGCTTCATCGCGCCGCCCCGTGCTCCGCGAGCCAGCGGTCGAGGTCGGCCTCGCGCAGCAGCCGGCCGGCGACGACGATCTCGCCGTCGATCATCGTGGTGGGCGTGCGTAGCACGCCGCGCTCCGTCATCGTCGCGAGGTCGGTGTGCTTGACGACCTCGCCGGGGAGCCCGTGGCGGGCCAGGAACGCGACGGCGACCTCGTAGGACTGCGTGCACTTGGCGCAGCCGGGGCCGAACACTTCGATCTTCATGCTCTCGCTCCGTTCCGGGTGGCCTTCGGCCGTGATCGCGTCGGCGTGCGTGCTCGCTGGCACGCCGGCTGATCGGCTCGAGTGGTGGCGGACAATCGCTCGCGGTCGGCTTCCGCGATGGCGCGGCAGAACCGCGGATCGGCGTCGCACAGTGCCCGCAGGTCGGCGAGCAGACCGCGCACGAGGCCGGCGGTTGCGGTCTCGCGCAGGCGATGGACGACGAACCGTCCTTCGCGGGCGCGGTCGATCAGTCCGGCCGCCTCGAGGATGCCGAGATGGCGGGACACCGCCGGCTGGCCGACGTCGACGAGCGCGACCAGCTCGCAGACGCACAGCGCGCGCTGCTGCAACGCGGCCAGGATGCGCAGCCGCGTCGGGTCGGCGGCGGCGCGCGCCGCCGCCAGCACGGTCTCGAGACCGTCCATGCGAGAGCAAGGCCACGACGCATCGAGGAATTTCGATACGTCCGCGATCCTCGTCTCGCGCCGCGACAGCCCCGTCGTCAGCCCTGTCGTCAGCCCTGTCGTCAGCTCGCCGTCAGCTCGACGCCGTTCGACGTCGTGAAGCCGGCCGGGCCGCCGGCGTCGATCACGGCACCCTGGACGCTCATGACGCCGATCGTCGACGGCAGCAGCACGAGCGGTATGCGGCCGCGACCGTTGGCGTCGAGCAGCGTGCCGGCGGACACCGCCGGCAGCGTCAGCAGCGTGCAGCCGTTGAACAGCGGGATGTTCGCCTGACCGACACCGAACACGAACGCCGCCGGTGCGTTGGCCGGGCAGTTCGACAGCGTGAACAGCGCCGTGCCGCCGCCGACCAGGTTCTGGTTCTGGACGAGCACCGGCGTCAGACCACCGGTGCCGGGGCAGCCGGTGCCGTAGCCGTAGTGCAGCCGGTGCACGTAGAACGCTGTGCTGACGCCGCCGGTCCCGACCGGGAACGTGGACTGCGTGAACGCCACGCCATGGGTGCCGGAGCTCGAGGGGACCGTCTCGGGGTACTGCGCGGTCGCGGGATCGGTGCTGCCCGGGTGGCTGAACAGCAGGCCGAGGTCGCCGCCCTGGTAGGCGAACGGCACCTGGAAGTCGAAGTAGAACTCCGACCAGTCATTGGGCGTCGGCGATGGTGGACTGGTGTTCGTGAACGAGTTCGCGGGCAGCACCATCGGCCCGTCGCGCACCATCAGCGGCTGGCTCACGAAGTTCGCGAGGAAGCTGCCGGTGAAGGTCGCGGTCGGGATGCAGGGACCGGCGTAGATCTCGTAGTCGGTCCACAGGATGTCCTGCGCCGGCCAGGTTGCCGCATTGCTGCCGAACGCCTGGAAGCGCAGGCTGACGCCGTTGATCATCGCGCCGACCGGGATCCCGGCGAGCTCGGACGCATTGATGCCGAGCATGTAGGTGCGCGGGTTGGCGGCGTTGCGGATGATCGTGTTGAGCTGGGTCGTACCGCGGGTCGTCGCGTTGGCATTGGGGACGACCACGGATTGGGCGGCGAGCGACGCCGCGGCGGCCAGCACGGCCGCATGGAGAGCGAGAGCTGTCCTCATGGGAAGCCTGCGAAAGGGGAATCGAGCGGGGAGAGAGGGTGACGGACCGGAGGCCGGCAACGGATTCGCGGGTGGCTACGGTGCGCCCCCGAGCATTCACGCCCGGCCGGCGCGCCGGCACAAGCGGGGGACGCTCGCCCGCCGTGTGTCAGGATCGTCCCGGCGCGGGTGCACACTCCCCTGGCTCAGCGCCGCCGCTGCGGCGGCGCCGCGCCCTGCGCCGCGAGCCAGCGGTCGAACGGCTCCTCGAGGCGCTCGATCGGCTGGCCGAACGCCTCGTCGACGGCGCTCGAGCTGTCGCCCTTGCCATCGGCGAGGGCCGCGCGCAGCCAGGCCAGGAACTCGGCGCGCTGGTTCGGCGTGCGCCGCGGGTCGAGCAGGAACTGCACGAACGCGTGCACGCTCGCCCAGTGCACGGTGGTGTCTCCGATGCGCCGCGAGCCGAGCAGCGCACCGTAGAAGTGCTCGCGCACCGACAGGTGGACGAGGTTCTCGAGCCCGTAGCTCCGCGCCGCCCGCGCGAGCAGCAGCTCCGCCGGATCCGGCTGCGGCGCGCCGGCCGCGGCGAGCCCCGGATCGCCACGCCAGCAGCTCTCGACCCAGCGCGCGAAGCCGAGCTCCGCGGCGGGGCACGGGCGGTCCATCGCGTCGCTGCGGAACGCGCCGCGCGCGAGGCAGCGGTAGAGCACGAGCTGGGCGCCGACCTCGAACAGCCGGTGCGGGCGGGGCCCGGCGCCCTCCACCCAGGTGGCACCGTGGTCGCCGAACGGCGGCGGCACGTAGTACGGCAGCGGCGCCGAGCTCCAGCTCGGGAAGTCGCCGGCGTCGGCGTGGACGTGCACGACCATCGGCGTGAGGCTCTCGGACAGCTGCAGCGGGGCACCGAACTCCGCGAACAGCCACGCCGCGAGGCGCTCGAGATCGAGCAGCGTGACGACCGCCACCTCCTGGCCGGCGTCGGTGCGCACGCGGAAGCGCTCGCTGTCGAGCTCGAACGCACGGCCGAACTTCGCGTGCCGCTCGTCGAGCTGCTCCGCGGTGCGCCAGCTGCGGTCGTCGTCCTGGATGAGCCAGCCGCGCTTCGGGTGCTTGCGGTGCCCGAGGAACTCGTGCGCGGCCTCGTGATCGGGGTCGAGCAGCAGCACGTAGCGGGCCTCCACGCGGGCGAGCGCGCGCAGCTCCACCGACTCGGCCCACTCCGCGAGCATCCAATGCATCCGCGCATTGCGGCCGCACCCGGTCTGGCGTTGGCAGAACTCGGCGATCCGGTCGGCGACCGTGTCGCGTGATGCGATCTTCGCGACCGGCACGCGCACGTGGCGACCGCCCTGGGCGATCGTCAGCTCCTCGGTCGCGAACGGCGTCTCGACGCGGCCGTGCAGCTCGGTGCCGTCGGTCAGCCGCAGCGTGTCGCGGAGATCGTCCTGCGCGGTGGCCCCGGCCACGAGGCCGGCGCACAGGCACAGTGCCGGGATCCAGGACGTCGCGCCAAGGTGCGCAGTGCGGGCGGTCGGGTTCATCGCGGAGGCCTCGTCGGGTCGCCGCACGATAGCCATCCGCGCCGCGCCGGTTGCGGAGTCGCGCGGTCCGCCCGCGGCGGCGTCAGTCGGGCGCCGCCCGCAGCGCCCGCGCCGCCGGCCGTTCGCAGGAGGCCAGGTCACGGGAGGCGAGGCCGCCCGGCACGCGTGTTCGAGCCCCGGTCAGCGGCCGGGAGCCTTGCCGGATTCACCGACTGGCCCGCGTTCTTGGCTCTCGACCGGCTCCCGAATCCGCGCAGCCCGTGAGCATGACAATGGGGAGTTCGGTGTGCCGCCCGAGGAGCGAGAGCGCCGTGCGGTGGTCCGAGAGGCTGGTCAGGGGCGGACGCCGGGAGTCTGATCGGGGAGCTACTACCGGCCTGGGAGTGCTCCGTAGGGTGACGGGCAGAGCCCGGGCTCGGCGCGGCCGGGATTCCGACCGCAGTGCCGAGCGACGAGGCGTTCCGTCGGCCCACAGGCCCGAGCGATCGGTCGGTGCCCGGGGTGGGGCGAGCGGCGGGAGTCGGGTCGCCCGGAATGTCGGCCAGGTCACGTTCTTCACGGAGATCGACGTCGACGTGTCGAAGCGCCCGCAGGAAGCCGCCCGATACACTCGCGTTCCTCGCGCCGCGCGATGCCGAACCGCCGATCGCATGATGCCGGACCCGCGGTCGCGAGACGCGAGGCGACGCGCCGGAGCCGCCGGTCGGCGGCGTGACAACGCAGCGGCATGGGCGGGTCGGCAGCGACCCGGGAGCAGCCCGTGAGGGAAGTCGCGGAGGGCGATCGCCCTCGGGCGCGGGCGACGTTCGTGGGGCCCATCTGCGTGAGTCCGCGTCGCTCCGGGAATCACCGGAGCGAGTCCGACCTCCTTCGCGTCTCGGTGCTGCCCAGCGCTCGCGCCAGCCCGCGCATCGTGGCGTCGGCACCGCGTCGAGCGACACGCCGGCGACGGCAGTCCTTCCCGCACACGATTCGAACGTTGGCAGGGACCTGGGGAATGGTCGCACGAATGGTCGTGTACGATGATGAGCAGATGCTCCCCAAGATCTACGCCGCGACCCAGGCGGGGGAGCTGTTCGAGGTCGACCCAAACACCGGGGCGTACTCGTGGATGGCGGACATGCACGGTGTCGCTGAGTTCGCCAGCGGACCGGTCTTCGGGGGGCTGGCCGCTGCACCAGTACGCGACCTTGTCGTGTTCGGCTCCCAAGTGACGAGCGTGCAGCAGCACGCGGACCGCGCGCGCTTGACTGATCCTATCAATCCGCCGAGTTGGGAGTGGTGGCTAAGAACGCGGCCGTGGCAGAACTTCGTCGTGCAGCCGGAGTCGCCGAGGTGGTATCAGGATCCTGTGCAGCTGGGGCTCCCGGATCCGGACGAGGCCCCGTATCCCCCCAAGCTCCCCATCTACTACGGCCTCAGCCCGCTGATGTCGAGCGGCTCTGCCGCCGGCTTCGGGACCATCGCGCCACCCCCTGGCGGAGGCGATCCCGATGTGATTCGCTACGTCCACTGGTGGGGCGGTCAGGCGGACACGTACCCGAATCTGGTGCAGGGTGCCTGGATCGACCCGCAGACGGTGCTGGACTCCTGGTACTCGTCGCGGGAGACAATCGGGCCCAACCACCTGAGCGGCTATGGCAGCTCGGCGACGCTGTGCAAGGACCTGCGCAACAACGCCTCGCAGGATCTGGGATCCATGTTCAGCTTGCAATCCCTGCGAATCGGGGAGGATTCAGGCGGGACCGTGCTCGTGCTGAACACCGCCGGTGGCAGCGTCACGCTGCTGCGTCCGCCCCCGATGAGCGTCACGGGGAGCACGCCGGGTACGCACATGGGCGAGGTGATCTGGAACGGATCCGCGCCGGACGGGGACCCCGGTCTCGACGACGGCTTCGGCGGTATGGCATTGGCCACGCGTCAGGTGCCGAGCGATCCCCTGCAGATCGACATCTTCGCCGGGACCTGCCTGACGTATCCGGATCCGAACCACCTTCCGACGGACAGCCCGTCGGCTCTCGTCACCGGCGCGATCCGCTGGCTGCGCTGGGACGGGACCAGCATGCAGACGATGGGAGATCGACGGGTCCTGGAGCCACCGACGCTCGGCGGTCGGGGCGGCTTCGCGGTCAGCGGGCTGGCCGTCGGCGATGTCATTCATGACGAGTTCCCCGGCGACGAGCTCGTCGCCACCACGATGGCCGGCGATCTGTTCGTCTTCGCGCTGGGGACGTCGGGGATCGGGCCGATGCTCGTGCACACGTGGGTGCCGGGGAGCCTCGGCGCGTACAACGCCATCCTGATCGAGGACTTCGACCTGGACGGCGAGAACGAGCTGTACGTCGGTGGGTCGCAGGGCATCTGGAAATGGAGGCAGAAGTGATGTCGGGGTATGCAGCAGGCCTGAATCGGTGGTCGATCGTGGCAACGGCGGTCGCAGGTCTCCTGCTCGGCCTGCCGCTGAGCGCGCAGCGCACGTGGATCGTCGACAGCGCGAACGGTCCGGGGACGGACTTCCTGGACATCGATGACGCCTACTCAGCATCGGGGGTCGGCGACACGATCCTCGTGCGGCCTGGTAACGGACTGCCGTACGATCTGCCTTCCGAGATTACGAGGTCGATCCGGATCGTCGCGCCGGGCGCATTTCCAGTGCCGGTGCGGCAGCACTGCACTGCGCACAGCATTCCGGCCAGAAACATCGTCGTATTCGACAATATGAACTTCGCGACGGAAAACTACAACGCCAACATTCAGGTCCGGTCAGCACGGGGCCTGGTGATCCTGTCGCGGATGTATGCGTATCCGCAGGTCTACGCGGCGACCGGATACGCGGAGGATTGTGAGCGCATCGTATTTACGAGGGTTCACAACTACCTCAACTCTGGCGCCGGAATCTGGACACGGAATTCGAACGTATGGCTGATCGACAGCTACGTCCGTGCCAACTACTCGCGAGGATTCCAGCCGCAGCTAACCTACGGGGCCGCGCACTTCAGCGGAGGCAACTCGAGCCGGCGCTTCGCTTGGGTGATCGGCTGTCGCATCGAGGGTGGCAACGCGCATCCCAACCTGCAGTCCGGGCCGGACCGGGGCATCTACGCGTCGAACCTCGATCTGTTCGTTGCGGGGCAGACGACCGTCCTGGGTCCCGTCGCTGGATCGGCGGTCGTCGTGTGTCCGCAGAGCCCCAATACCGGTCGCGGCCCGAGTCTCTCGTTTGTCTCGAGGCAACCGCCTGACCCTGGGGCGAAGTGGCTGGCGTACGACCCGAACACGACTCTCGACAATTGCGCACTTGTCGACGGCTACAAGCTGCAGCGCGAGTTCCCGGCAGTGCTGCCAGGCGAAGCGATCCGCGGCCAGCGGCAGTCGATCGTGGCCTACGGCCCGTCGGGCTCGATCGTGACGGTGTTCGCCAGCTTCGTGCACGGCGAGGAGCCGGTGAAGCTGTCGGTCGGAGACGTGTGGCTCGACCCGTACCTGGTCGTGGAGATCGGCAGCGCGGCGGTGAGCGCCGGCCGCACCGCCACGCTGCACACCACGATCCCACCGTGGCTGGCGCTCGGCGACGTGCTCGTCTACCAGGCCGCGTCGCTGTCCAGCGGCACGCAATGGGAGCTCAGCCAGCCGGGCTTCGCCGTCGTCCGCGATCCGTAGACGGAGTGCTCGCGCCGCGGAGCCAGAGATCCCGCCGTGTCGACGACGATTCCGTCGGGGGTCGAGGCCGGCCCATCCTCGTCGATGGCGGGGCGCGGGACGTACGACTTCGCCGCTTTGGAGCGTCGCTCCGCCCGGCCTCGACCGCGGTGGCCGCGTGCAGCGAGGAGCCGCGGTAGCGGGCCACTTGATCGAAGGTCTCCACGGGATCTCGAATCGCGTCGGGATCGCGCCGGCGTGGCACCGCGCGACCGGAGTGTTCGCGGAAGGCGATCCGGCCCGCTCGTCTTCCAGCAGCAGACCGCGGCCGTTTCCGCGCAGCAGGCCCCGGTCAGAGAGCCGCCCGCCGCCATCGTCGAGCACGGACCGTCTTCGCGACCCCGCGGCATGAGCGCCCAGAGGGCGTCGTCGAGCTTCAGTGCGTGCCACGACGCCAGCCCGACGAGCACGTCACTCGAACACGCTCGCGTGCATGCGCAGCCCGGTCATCCGCTCGGCGAGCGCGCGAGTCCGGCGTCGCCCCTTCGCGTCCAGCTTGCCGAGCTACGCGATCACCTCCTGCCTCACGCGCGGCCGAGTCGCGCCGACCGCACGAGGAGCCAATACTCGTGGGTCTCGCCGGTCGTTCGGACCGTCTTGCGTCGCAGGTACACGTCCGCCGCCTCACCATCGGCTGTCGTGCTCCTCGGTCCACCGATCCACGGGGCGGATTGGCACGACACGGCCCATCGGCGTCGTCGCGACGGTGGTTGGCGGGCTGGCGCCCAGCGAAGGGTCCGAATCGGCCTCAGGAATCGTGAGTCTGCCGGGCGCCGCGCGCCGTCTCCCAGTGTGCTGCGACCTCGCGGGCGATGTCGGCGACGTCCCGCCCGCTGGTGTCGACGGTCGCGTCCGCGGTCTCGTAGCTCCGCTGCCGTTCGTCGAGGATCCGGCGCATCGCACCGAACGCGGCGTCGCGGTCGCGCTGGCCGGCCGTGATCGGCCGGGTGTCGCCCTGCGCGACGACGCGGTTCCAGTGGTCCTCCGGCCGCGCGCGCAGCCAGACGGTGAAGGCGTTCGAGCGCAGCAGCGTGAACGTCTGCGGTGCCGTGACGATGCCGCCGCCGGTGGCGATCACGACCGGGGCGGGGCCGCGCGTGAGCACGGCCTCCAGCGTCTCGCGCTCCTGCCGGCGGAAGTCCTCCTCGCCGTTCAGCTCGAAGAGCTGCGCCAGCGTCAGCCCGGCGCGGCGCTCGATCTCGGCGTCGAGCTCGAGCAGCGGGCAGCCGACCGCTTCCGCGACCGCCGCGCCGACCGTGCTCTTGCCCGCTCCGCGCAGGCCGAGCAGGGCGAGCCGGGCCGTGCGCGGGCCTGCGCCGCGGCGCTCGGCGGCGGCGAGCAGCGCCGATGGCAGCACGTCGAGCGCCGCCGCGAGCTGGCAGAGCCGCTGCAGCGACGGATTGGCGCGGCCGGACTCGACGTCGGCCAGGAAGCGCTCCGAGATGCCCGTGCGGTCGGCGAGGTCGCGGCGCGTCCAGCCGCGCGCGCGGCGCAGCTCCCGCGTCTCGCGGCCGAGTGCGCCGAGGAGGACCGACGGGTCGTGCATGCGGAGAGTCTACGCGCGGCGGTCGGCCGTTCAGCGCGCCACCCGCGCGTGGAGCTCGAGGCGCTCGCCGGCGCGCAGCACCTCGACGCGGAGTTCCTCGCCGTCGAGCGTGCGCCGCAGCGCCTCGCGCACGCGCTCCTGGCTGCCGCGCTCGCCGACCTCGATGCCCTGCACCGCGAGGATCACGTCGCCGCCGGCCACGAAGTCCTGGCCCTGGATCGAGATCCGCAGCTCGCCGCCGAGCAGACCGAGCCGCGCTGCCGGCGACCGCGACGCGACGCGCTGCACGAGCAGCCCGGAGCGGTCCTGCGGCAGGTTGAACACGCGCGCGAGCTCGCCGGTCAGCACCACGACCTCGACCCCGGACCAGAACGCGTCGCCCTCGAGCAGCAGGCGGCGACAGACGTTCGAGGTCACCGCGAAGCCGAGCCCGTCGCTGCCGCCGGTGCGCGACATCAGATGGCTGACGATTCCGATCACCTCGCCGCGCAGGTCGAACATCGGCCCGCCCGAGTTGCCCTCGTTGATCGCCGCGTCGGTCTGGAAGCGCTCGGCGTCGTACACGTTGCGGACCGGTCCGTCCGCCGCGCGGCGCGCGCTGACGTGGCCGACCGTCAGCGAGTGCGTCAGCCCGAGCGGCGCGCCGACGACGAACACGCGCCGGCCGACCGGCACGCGGTCCGAATCGCCGAGCACGGCGATGTGGGTGGCCGCGGGCGGCGGCGTCACGGTGCGGATCAGCGCGACGTCGTTCAGCAGATCCGAGGCGACGACCTCGGCGAGCGCGCGCTCCCCGTCGGTGAACTCGACGTCGACGACGTCGGCCGTGTGCACGACGTGAGCGGCGGTCAGGATCGAGCCATCGGCGCCGATCACGACGCCGGAGCCGAGTCCGGCGACGGCGGTCAGCCCGCGGCCCGCGACCGGGTCGACCGACCGCGACGCGGTGCGGATCGTCACCACCGCCGACTGCACCCGTGCGAACACGTCCTCGAGCAGCGGCTCGCGTTCCGCGGGCGGCTGCTGGGCGGGCGCGCTCGGCGGCGCGGCGCAGCCGAGCAGGGCGAGGAGCGGCAGGGCGGCGAGGGTCTTCATCGGCGGGTCGGGTCGCGCGGGCCGAGCACGATAGCGTCGCGACGGCCGCGGCGCGCCGCTTCGCAGTGGCGCAGGCATCCGTGACGACCGACGATCGTCCGCCTGCGATGCGACGCCTGATCCGCTTCTTCCGCGAGGGGCTCTGGGAGACCGACCTGCGCCAGCGGGCGCTCCCGGTGCGCGTGCTCTACTCGACGCTGCGCGTCGTCAGCCACGTCTGGCTGCACTACGACCGGCACCACATCGGCGTGCGCGCGGCGGGCCTGACGATGTTCACGCTGCTGTCGATCGTGCCGCTGCTCGCGATCGCGTTCGGCGCGGCCGAGGGCTTCGGCTACCGCGCCGAGCTCCAGCGCGTGCTGGAGACCGCGCGGGCCGATTCCCCGGCGTACCTCGCCGAGGTGCTCGCCCGCGTCGAGGAGATCGTGTCGCGCACGAGCTTCCGCGGGCTCGGGCTCGTCGGCAGCCTCGTGCTCGCGTGGACCGCGCTGACGATGTTCGTGCGCACCGAGCAATCGCTCAACGTCGCGTTCCGCAGCGTCGGCCAGCGCTCGTGGCTCACGCGGCTGACGTCGTTCATCGCGCTCGTCGTGCTGGTGCCGCTGCTGCTGCTCGGTGCGCTGCTGATGACCTCCGCGCTCGAGAGCGGCCCGATCGTCGCGTGGCTGCGTGCGGAGCTGCCGTGGACGATGGTGCTCTACGAGGCGGGTCTGTGGCTGCTGCCGTACCTGATGGCGATCGCGGCGTTCACGGCGCTCTACCGCTTCATGCCGAGCGTGCCGGTGCGCTTCCTGCCCGCGCAGGTCGCCGGTGCGATCACCGGCACCGCGCTGATCGTGATGCACGAGCTGTACGTCGCGCTGCAGGTCGGAGTCGCGCGCAACAACGAGATCTATCTCGCACTCGCGGTGCTGCCGCTCCTGATCCTCTACCTGCAGGCGGTGTGGACGGTCGTGCTGGTCGGCGCCGAGATCGCCTATGCGGTGCAGAACCTGCACCTGATCGGCCCGGGCCGCGACCTCGACCGCATGGCGCCGGCGGTCCGCGAGCGATTGGGCCTGCGGCTCGCGCAGGAGGTCGGCGACGCGTTCGCCGCCGGCCGCGGCGCCATCGCGCTCGGCGAGCTCGCGGCGCGCGTCGACGTGCCGGTCGAGTGGCTGCAGATGCTGCTGGAGGACCTGCAGCAGGTCGGTGTGCTGCTGCCGGTCCGCGGCGGCCGGGCCGCACCCGCGCGGCCGCCGGCCGAGATCCCGCTCGACCGCGTCGTGCGCGGCGCGCGCGGTGCGATCCCCCGGCGGCTGGAGGCGCGCCTCGCGCTGCGCGCCGACCTCGCTGCCGAACTCGACGCGGCGTTCGCGGCGGCGACCGCGCGGCTAGCGACCGCGCGGCTGGTCGCGAGGGCGACCGTCGCTCGCGACGTCGACCCAGCCAGCGAGCTGGCCGACGGGGACGCCGACGCGGTCTGACGGCCGCCTGGCTTGCCGCCTCCCGGGTGATCGGGGGAGGCTCAATGACCGATCACGAGGTCGAGTGCGTTGGACGTCACGACCCCGAGCGGATTCGCAGCGGCATCCGGCACGATCCACTGCACGGTCAGCGCCACGCCGAGCAGCGCCGGGGTGGGCGGGATCGCGAGAGATTGGCGGGCGTGTCCGTGAGCATCGGCCAGGTGCGCGATGCCGGCGATCGGCAGCACGTAGGCATGGTTGCCCGGCGCGCCGATCGATCCGAGGTCGATCTCCGTGGCGCTCCCGAACCACGCCACGGCCGGGCCGTTGACCAGGCCACCCCGCAGATCGACCAGCATGGTCTCCCCGAGCCGTGGCCGCAGGCGCTGACGGATGCGGGGGCGCGACAGCGTCGATGTCGTTCCTGATGCTCCGCGATCGCGCACGATCGATGCCGGCGGCGCGCCGACGAGCTCGTAGACGATGCCGCTCTCGACGGCCTCGTCGCGGCCGTCGCCGTCGATGTCGCCGATGCTCCAGAACGGCGATGACGGCATCGTGCCGGCGAACGGCGTCTGCGTGCGTCCGGAGTACGCCTGGCCATTGACGACGACGTCGAAGGCGCCGTCGCCATCGAGGTCCAGTGGGTGCGCCTGGGCGAACGGCCCCGACCACACCAATCGGTTCGTCACGGGGTCGAAGTAGCCGAAGTCCGTCAGCAGCTCGTCCCGGCCGTCGCCATCGGTGTCGAAGGCCTCGAGCGCGAAGCCGCCACCGTTCGAGGCGATCGCTCGCTGCCAATCCGGGCCGGCCATCACCCAATGGAAGCGCTGCGCGAAGCTGCTCAGGTTCTGGGCGAGGTCGACGAAACCATCGCCGTCGACGTCGCCGACCCACTGGATCGAGCGGTACGACGTTGCGGTGTTCTGGAACAGCCGGGTGAGCAGCACGGCGCCGCCACGCCCCGACAGGACGTCGACGTGTGAGATCCCGGGCACCGGGTCGCCGTAGCCGACCATCACGTCGTCGGCGCCGTCCGCGTCGTGATCGGCGGCTCCCGACACCGAGGTGAGGAACGGGTTCGTGAATGCGAACAGCAGCGAGCCGTCGCGGCCCGACCGGAACTCGGCGACGCCGGTGCCGGGTGAGGTGAACACGAGGTCGTCGCAGCCGTCGGCGTCGAGGTCGCCGGACAGACCCGCGAATCGGTCGCGCGCGGCGACGCGAACGCGCGTCAGCGCCGGGAACGGCAGCCCGGTCGCGCCGGAGCGGACTTCCCAGGTGCCGCCGAGGTCGAACACGAGATCCGCGAAGCCGTCGTCGTCGACGTCGCCGGCCGGAGATACGAGCCCCGCTCCGAGGTTCGCACCCGGCGCGATCTGCCCCGCCTGCGCGAGGAGGCTCTGGACGACCATGCCGAGGCAAGCGATCGGCACGACGAGTCCGGCGTGGGGCAGCGGCATGGCGGAGATGCTAGCCACGCCGACGCTCCCCGTGGCTCGGCCCGCCGCAGCGGCGGGGTCGCCACTCGGCGGGCGCGGCGAGTGCGCTCGTTGCACGCTGGCCGCGAGCTGGCCCGGCCGGTTCCCGCACATGCAGTATGACGCAGGAACTGACGATCAGAACCGCCCTCGAGCTGCGCTATCGTGCTTGTCGCCGGCGCCTGACTCGCCTAGTGTCCCGGCCCCGCGACCACCCCCCGCTCGCCCGCCGCGCCCATGATCGAGTTCAACACGCATCCCGACCGCTACCACCACTGGAAGCTCTCGGTGGACGGCGCGGTCGCCCGCCTCGAGCTGGCCGTCGATCCGGCCCACCCGTTCCGCAGCGGCTACGAGCTGAAGCTGAACAGCTACGACCTCGGCGTCGACATCGAGCTGCAGGACGCCGTGCAGCGGCTGCGCTTCGAGCACCCCCAGGTGAAGTCGGTGATCGTCACGAGCGCAGTCGACCGCGTGTTCTGCGCGGGCGCGAACATCGGCATGCTGTCGGCGTCGACGCACCCGTTCAAAGTGAACTTCTGCAAGTTCACCAACGAGACGCGGCTGTCGCTCGAGGACGCGTCGCAGCGCTCCGGGCTGCGCTTCCTTGCCGCGGTGAACGGGCCGTGCGCCGGCGGCGGCTACGAGCTCGCGATCGCCTGCGACGAGATCTACCTGATCGACGACAACAGCTCGGCGGTGTCGCTCCCGGAGGTGCCGCTGCTCGGCGTGCTGCCGGGCACCGGCGGGCTGACGCGCCTCGTCGACAAGCGCAAGGTCCGGCGCGACCTCGCCGACGTGTTCTCGACGCTCGCCGAGGGCGTCAAGGGCAAGCGGGCGAAGAAGTGGCGGCTGGTCGACGACACCTGGCCGCGCTCGCGCTTCGCCGAGAACGTCGCCAAGCGCGCGGCGGAGATCGCTGCGGCCGGCGACGACCGCACCGGCCGACAGGGCATCGAGTGGACGCCGGTCGAGCGCGAGGTCGCGACGGGTGACGCCGGCACCACCGGCTACCGCTATCGCTACGTCGACCTGGACGTCGACGCCGCGAATCGCACGGCGACGCTGACCGTGCGCGGGCCCGACGCGCCGCAGCCGACGACGGCCGCCGAGCTGCAGGCGCGCGGCGCCGACGCGTGGTTCCTGCGCGCGTTCCGCGAGCTCGACGACGCGCTGTGCCAGCTCCGCTTCTGCCACGACGAGGTCGGGCTCGTGCTGCTGCACACGCGCGGCTCGCTCGACGCGGTGCTCGAGGCCGAGCGCGCGCTCGTCGCGCTGGCCGGCGAGTCGTGGCTCGCGCGCGAGATCGTCGCGCACTGCGCGCGGGTCTGCCGACGCTACGACCTGACCGCCCGCAGCTTCTTCGCACTCGTCGACCGCGACAGCGCGTTCGGTGGAGTGCTGCTGGAGCTGGCGCTCGCCGGCGACCGCATCTACGCGATCGACGATCCCGACCATCCGGTGCACGTCGCGATCGGCCCGCTCGCCGACGGCCACCTGCCGATGTCGCACGGCCTGACGCGCCTGCAGAGCCGCTTCCTCGCCGAGCCGGAACGCGCCGCGCGCCTGCAGGCGGAGCGGCCACGGCTGACGACGGTCGAGGCCGACGAGGAGCAGCTCGTGACCTTCCTGGTCGAGGACATCGACTGGGACGACGACATCCGCATCGCCGTGGAGGAGCGCGTGTCGCTCAGCCCCGATGCGCTGACCGGCATGGAGGCCTCGCTCCGCTTCGGCGGCGCCGAGACCTGTGACTCGAAGATCTTCGGGCGGCTGTCCGCCTGGCAGAACTGGATCTTCACGCGCCCGAACGCGACCGGCGAGCACGGCGCGCTCGTCTGCTACGGCAAGCCCGAGACCGCTACTTTCGACTGGAGGAGAACGTGAGCACCGTCGACCTCGAAGCCAAGATCCCCAACAACGTCGGACTCCGCGACAACAAGCGCCTGATGCGGGCGCTGGAGACGTGGCAGCCGTCCTTCCTGCAGTGGTGGAAGGACATGGGGCCGACCGACTTCAACGAGGACCAGATCTACCTGCGTACGGCGGTCGGCGTCGGCAAGGGCGGCTGGGCGCACTTCGACTACGTGAAGATGCCCGATTACCGCTGGGGCATCTTCCTCGCGGACGGCGCCGCCGACCGCAAGATCCATTTCGGCGACCACCTCGGCGAGCCGGTCTGGAGCGACGTGCCGGGCGAGCACCGCAATCGGCTGCGCCGGCTGATCGTCACGCAGGGCGATACCGAGCCCGCGTCGGTCGAGCAGCAGCGCATGCTCGGCCACACGGCGCCGTCGCTCTACGACCTGCGCTCGCTGTTCCAGGTCAACGTCGAGGAGGGCCGTCACCTGTGGGCGATGGTCTACCTGCTGCACACGCACTTCGGGGCCGACGGTCGCGACGAGGCCGAGGCGATGCTGCAGCGGCACAGCGGCGACGCCGACAGCCCGCGCATCCTGGAGGCGTTCAACGAGCCGATCGATACCTGGCTCGACTTCTTCTGCTTCACGACCTTCACCGACCGCGACGGCAAGTACCAGCTCGCGTCGCTGGCGGAGTCGGGCTTCGATCCGCTCGCGCGCACGACGCAGTTCATGCTGACGGAGGAGGCCTACCACATGCAGACCGGCGAGAACGGCGTCGGTCGCATCATCCGTCGCGCCGCCGAGCTGATGCGTGACGGCCAGGATCCGCGCGCACAGGGCGCGATCCCGCTCGACATGGTGCAGAAGTACGTCAACTTCTGGGCGTCGCGCTCGATGGACCTGTTCGGCGGCGAGGACTCGACCAACGCGTCCGAGTCGTTCGCGTCGGGCCTGAAGGGCCGCTACCGCGAGGGCGACGGCATCTACAAGGACCCGAAGGCGCTCGGCGCCCAGTACAAGCTGGCGGTCCCGGACGGCGAGACGATGCAGGAGCGGGAGATCCCGCTGCGCCGCGCGATGAACGCGCTGCTGCTCGACGCCTACCACGCGGACTGCCGCCGCATCGTGCAGCGCTGGAATCGCGACCTGGAGAGCATGGGCTGCGACTTCCGCATCGAGATGCCGTCGACGCGGTTCAATCGCAATCAGGGCGTCTACGGTCACTACAAGTTCGCGCCGGACGGCACGCCGGTCACCGAGGCGGAGTGGACGCACCGGCACACCGACTGGCTGCCGACGCACGCCGACCGCGACTACGTGAAGTCGTGCATGCACGCGGTGCGCGAGCCGGGCAAGTTCGCGAACTACATCGCGCCGCCGGCGATGGGCGTCAACGACCAGCCGATCGAGTTCGAATACGTGAAGTTCCACTGAGCGCCGTCGGGCGTGCCCGGGCGACGGTCGGCGGCCGTGCGCGTGATCGCGCGGCCGCCCCGCACGAGAAGACGCGAACATGAGTGACCCGAAGCTGATCTACGTCTGCGAGGGTGGTGACTGCACCGAGCGGGGCTCGGGCGACATCCACGACAAGCTGAAGGAGATGCTGCTCGCGAAGGACCCCGAGGAGGCGGTCGCGCGCGTGCGCCGCTACCCGTGCTTCGGCGGGTGCGAGTGCGGCATCAACGTGACCGTGTGGCCCGACCGGCACTTCTACAGCGAGGTCAAGGAGGGCGACCTGCCGGAGATCATGGACGCCGTGACCGGCGCTGGCGCCCCCGTCGCGCGCCTGCAGGGCAAGGTCAAGCCGGACGTCGAAGAGATGGTCTGGACGCTGCTCGACTCTCCGTACTGAGCCACCCTCCCGGTCCGGACGGCAGGGTGCGGAGGCCCGGGTGCCGAGGCCCGGGTGCCGAGCTCAGCGCTCGGCGGCTCAGGAGAACTGGCCGGCGATGTAGTCCTTGGTCGCCTGCTCGCGCGGGTCGTCGAACAGCTCCCGCGTCGGGCGGTACTCCACCAGGTAGCCGGTGCGGCCGCCCTGCGAGGTGTCGACGTACATGAAGCCGGTCTTGTCGGCGACGCGCTGCGCCTGCTGCAGGTTGTGCGTGACGATCGCGATCGTGTAGCGCTCCTTGAGCTCGAGCATCAGCTCCTCGATCTTGCGCGTCGCGATCGGATCGAGCGCCGAGCACGGCTCGTCCATCAGCAGGACCGCCGGCTCGGTGGCGATCGCCCGCGCGATGCACAGGCGCTGCTGCTGGCCGCCCGACAACGACAGGCCGCTCTGCTTGAGCTTGTCCTTGACCTCGTCCCACAGCGCGGCGCGACGCAGCGCGAGCTCGACGCGCTCGGCGTAGTCGCCCTTGTAGCCGTTGAGCTTCAACCCGAACGCGACGTTCTTGTAGACGCTCATCGCGAACGGGTTGGGCTGCTGGAACACCATGCCGATGTGGCGGCGCACCGCGACCGGATCGATGCGTGGATGGTAGATGTCCTGGTCCTGGAAGCGGACGTGCCCCTCGAAGCGGAAGCCCTCGACGAGGTCGTTCATCCGGTTCAGGCAGCGCAGCGCGGTGCTCTTGCCGCAGCCCGACGGGCCGATGAAGGCCGTGATCGAACCGCGCTCGATCGGCATGTGCGTGTCGCGGACGGCGAAGAAGTCGCCGTACCAGAGCCGGTCGAGCTTCAGGTCGATGACGATGCCGTCGGCGGAGCCGTTCGAGGGAGCGGGTCGCTGGGGCAATTCGATCGCGGTCATGCAGGGTCTGCCGATGCGCTCACCGTGTGCGGGCGAGCTCGTTGCGGCGGGCCAGGAGCTGGCCGCCGAGGTTGAACACCAGGACGAGCAGGACGAGGACGAGCGAGGCCGACCAGGCCAGCGCGATCTGGTGCTCGTAGGGGGAGCCGGAGAACTCGTAGATCAGCACCGCCAGCGACGGTGCGTTCTCCAGCCGGTCGACGCGCAGCGCGAAGTACGTGAACTGCGCGGTGAACAGCAGCGGTGCGGTCTCGCCGGCGGCGCGCGCCACCGCGAGCATCACGCCGGTCAGGATCGACGGCATCGCGGTGGGCAGCGTGACGCGCCACACGACCTGCGTCGGTGTCGCACCCATGCCGACCGCCGCCTCCTTCATCTTGGCGGGCACGGCGCGGATCGCCTGCTCGGCCGTCAGCGTGACGATCGGCAGCATCAGGATCGACAGCGCCACACCGCCCGCGTAGGCGGAGAACGAGCCGGTCGTCAGCACCACCAGCGCGTAGCCGAAGATTCCGGCGATGATCGACGGCATGCCGGTCAGCACCTTGGCACCGAAGCGGATCGCCGCGGCGAGCGGGCGGTCCTTGCCGAACTCCGCCAGGAATACCGCGGCGAACACGCCGGCCGGCACCGCGATGAGCCCGGCGATCAGCACCATGAACACGGTGCCGGCGAGCGCGTTGCCGAAGCCGCCGCCCTCGGTCTGGATGGCGCTCGGTGGCAGCTCGACCAGCGTCGACCAGGACAGTCTCGCGGCGCCGCGCTCGATCAGCATGTAGAGCACGCCGAACAGCGGGAACGCGGCGATCAGGCTGAGCAGCGCGCACAGCACGGTGAAGCCGCCGCTGAACACCGAGCGCGCGGCGCGCAGATCGTGCTCCAGGCGCGGGCGGTCGACCGGCGTGCCGGCCGGATCGCTCGGCGCCTCGGCGCGGGGCGGGCTCTCGACGTCGGTCGTCATCATGCCAGCCCCCGCAGCCGGCGGTTCGTCCGCGCCAGGATCAGCGTGCCGAGCACGTTGACGGCCAGCGTGATCAGCAGCAGCACGATCGCCGCGCACATCAGTGCGTTGCGCTCGGTGCCGGTCGCCTCCGGGAACGTATTCGCGATCAGCGACGCGAGGGTGTTGCTCGGCGCGAACAGCGACCACGAGAACTCGTTGCGGTTGCCGAGCAGCATCGCGAGCGCCATCGTCTCGCCGAGCGCGCGGCCGAACGCCAGCACGAGCGCGCCGAACACTCCCGACGACGCGGTCGGCAGCACCACGCCGAAGATGCACTCCCAGCGGGTGGCGCCGAGCCCGAACGCGGCTTCGCGCACCTTGCCCGGCACCGCGGCGAACGCGTCGCGCGACACGGCGGTGACCGTCGGCAGGATCATGATCGCCAACACGAGCGAGCCGCCGAGCAGGTTCGGTCCGGCCGAGCGCGGCGAGAACAGCGCGAAGTCGCCGAACGCGTCGTGGATTGCCTCGGTCACCGGGCGCAGCGCAGGGAGCACGAAGAAGATGCCCCACAGGCCGTAGACGACGCTCGGGATCGCCGCCAGCAATTCGATGACGGTCTTCAGCAGCAGCTCGAGCTTCCGCGGCAGGAAGCCCTGGCTGATGAACAGCGCGACGGCGATGCCGAGCACGCCGCCGACGACCAGCGCGATCGTCGAGCTGTACAGCGTGCCCCAGATCTGCGGCCGGATGCCGTAGACCTGCTGGTTGGCGTCCCAGGTCTCGCCATGCAGGAACTGGAGTCCCTGCTCGCGCAATGCCGGGGCCGCCACGCCGCCGATCTCGACGACGATCAGCGCCAGCAGGCCGAGCACACCGAGCCCGACCGCGAAGGTGCCGTGCCGGAACGTGACGTCGACCGCCTTCTCGCCGGCGGTCGGCGGCCTCGGCAGCGACGTGACGTGTGGAGGGCTCATCGCGGTGGAGCGGCGCGAGCTCGCCGTTCGGACAGGAGCTGGGGGTGCGGCGGATCACTCGGCGTGCAGCGACCCGACCACCTCGATCACGCGGCTCGCCACCGCGTCGGGCAGCGGCGCGTAGCCGAGCCGCTCGCTGAAGCGCTGACCGTCGGTCAGGCACCACTTCAGCACCTCCTGCAGCGCGGCGAGCTTCGCGGCAGGGTAGCTCTCGTAGGCGAGCAGCCAGGTGTAGGTGACGATCGGGTAGGAGTCCGCCCCGGCGGGGTCGGGCAGGAACAGCCGCAGGTTCGCGGGCAGCTCCGTGCCGGCGAGCGCCGCCTGGATGTTGGGGATCGCGGCCGGCACGAACTTCCCCGCGCGGTTCTGCAGCAGCGCCGTCGGCAGGCCCGACTGGTTGGCGAAGCTGAGCTCGACGTAGCCGATCGCGCCGGGGGTCTGCTTGACCATCGCGGCGACGCCGTCGTTCTTCTTGGCCCCGATGCCGCCCTCGGCGGGCCAGTTCGGGCTCGTCGTGACGCCCGGCCCGTTCGCCCACGCGTCGCTGATCGATGCCAGGTGGTTCGTGAACGCGTAGGTGGTGCCCGAGCCGTCCGCGCGGTGCACCTCGGTGATCGCGAGGTCGGGGAGCGCGATATCGGGGTTCGCTGCCACGAGGCGGGGGTCGTCCCAGCGCGTGATCTCGCCGAGGTAGATGCTCGCGAGGGTCTCGCGTGGGATCCGCAGCCCGGAGACGCCGGCCAGGTTGTAGACGATCACGACGGCACCGGCCGTCATCGGCAGCATGCGCACGCCCCTGCCCCGCAGCCGGGCGACCTCCTCGAGCTCTGCGTCGGTCATCGCGGCGTCGCTCGCGCCGAAGTCGACGACTCCCTCCATCACGTCCTTGATGCCGCCGCTCGAGCCCTTCGACGTGTAGTCGATGCGCACCGTGGGGTGCGCCTTGCGGTACTCGCCGAACCAGGTCGTGTAGAGCGGGCTCGGGAAGCTCGCGCCGGAGCCGGACAGCGAGACCTCTGCGCTGTCCTGCGAAGGTCCACAGCCGGACGGGAGCATCGCGGACGCGACCAGTGTCGACGCGACGAAGGTCGAGAGGGCAGACTTGCGGAAGCTCACTTGCGTGGTCTCCGAGAGGGAATCGCGGCGTGCGGCGGTCCGGTGCGGCCGCACTCCGCGCTCCGACCGGGTCCCGCCCACCGCTGAGAGTAGGAGTCGGCCGCCGGCGATTCGAAGGGACCGCGGCGGAACCCACATCAAGAAACGGTATAGACGGCGCCCGCCCGGTCGGCTGCCGGGCGGCAAGTCCGGCAGGGCCAGCGAGTCCGGAATGCGGTAGCCGCCCGAAGCCGCCCCGCTGCTCGCGCTTGCGGCGGCTGCACCGCTGCGGCAAAACCGCGGGATGCCCGCGCCGATCCTGCTGACCCGCCCTGCCGGCGCGCCGCGCCAGACCCTCGCCGACTACGTCGCGGCCGGCGGCTACGCGGCGCTGCGCGCGGCGCTCGGCGGTGAGCCGGCCGCGGTGCTCGCCGCGGTCGAGGCCGCGGGGCTGCGCGGCCGTGGCGGCGCGGCGTTCCCGACCGCGCGCAAGTGGCGGCTCGCCGCGACGACCGCCGCACCGCGCAAGCACGTGGTCGCCAACGGCGGCGAGCACGAGCCGGGCAGCGACAAGGACAAGCACCTCGTCGAGCGCTACCCGCACGCGGTGCTCGAGGGGCTCGCGCTGTGCGCGTTCGCGACCGGTGCGTCGCGCGGCTGGCTCTACCTGATCGAGGACATGGTGGGCCCGCTCGCGAGCGCGGAGGCGGCGCTCGCCGAGGCGCGCGACGCCGGCTTCCTCGGGCCGGCGGCCGCGGGCAGCACGTTCGCGCTCGACGTCGCGATCCACCGCGCGCCGACCACCTACGTCGCCGGCGAGGAGAGTGCCGCGATCGATGCGATCGAGGGTGGGCCCGGCAAGCCGCGCAAGAAGCCGCCGTACCCGGGCGAGCATGGCATCCACGGCGAGCCGACGACCGTCAACAACGTCGAGACGCTCGCGCACGTGCCGTTCATCGTCCGCGAGGGGCCGGCCGCCTACCGCGCGCTCGGCACGGCGGAGAGCCCCGGCACGATGCTGTTCACGCTGCCCGAGCGCTTCGTGCGACCGGGCGTCTGCGAGGTGGCGTTCGGCACGACGTGGCGCGAGCTCCTGCTGGGCGTCGGCGGCGGGCTGCGCAGCGGCGGCGCGATCCGCGCGATCCAGCCGGCGATGAGCTGCGCGTTCCTCGGCGCGGAGCACCTCGACGTGCCGATCGCGCACGAGACGCTGCGCCCGCTCGGCACGAGTCCCGGCTGCGGCGGCGTGCACGTGATCGAGGTCGGCGAGGACCCGCTGCCGCGCCTGCTCGAGATCGCGCGGTTCTTCATGGCGGAGCAATGCGGGCAGTGTCCGCCCTGCCGCATGGAGACCAACCAGTTCGCGCACGTGCTGCAGGGCGTCGCCGCCGGCAAGGGGCCGGGCTACGCCGAGCAGATCCGCAAGGTCGCCGCGTTCACGCGCGGCAAGGGCCATTGCTCGCTGATCGAGATGGCGGCGGCCCCGATCCTCAGCGCGCTCGAGCTGTTCGCGGACGACCTCGCGCGTGCCGCCGGAGCGGGCCGGGCGTGAGCGGCGACCTCTCGTACTACGCGCCCTGCACGCTCGGTCTCGAGGCCGTGCTGCGCGGCGAGCTCGAGGCGCTCGGCGCGCGCGATTGCCGCGAGCTGCGCGGCGGCGTGCGCTTCACGGGCGACGCGGAGCTCGGCCCGCGTGCCTGTCTGTGGCTGCGGTCCGCGATCCGCGTGCAGCTCGAGCTCGCGTCGCGCCGCGTGCGCGACGAGCGCGAGCTGCACGGCTTCGTATACGAGCAGGCCTGGGAGCGCTTCCTCGACGTCGGCGGCACGCTCGCGGTCGACGCCAGCCTGAAGAGCTCGTTCCTGACGCACTCGCGCTTCGCCGCGCAGCTCGTCAAGGACGGCATCGTCGACCGCTTCCGCGACCGCACCGGCAGGCGGCCGGACGTCGACACGCAGAACCCCGACCTGCCGGTATTCCTTCGGCTCCATCGCGACGAGGCGACGCTGTACGTCGACCTCGCGGGTCGCAGCCTGCACAAGCGCGGCTACCGGCAGGCGCAGCACAAGAGCCCGCTCAACGAAGCGATCGCCGCCGGGTTGCTGCTCGCGACCGGCTGGGACCGCCGCTCCGCGCTGTGCGATCCGATGTGCGGCTCGGGCACGTTCCTGATCGAGGCGGCGTGGCTCGCCGGCGACGTCGCGCCGGGGCTCGGGCGCAGCTTCGCGTTCGAGCGCTGGCAGGACCTGGACCGCGCGGCGTGGGCGCGCGCCTTCGACGACGCCGAGGCGCGCGCGGCGCGCGGCCTCGGCGAGCTGCCCGGGCTGTGCGGCGCGGACCGGCAACCGGGCGCCGTGGCACTCGCCGAGCGGGCGGTCGCGCAGGCCGGATTGCGCGGCCGCATCCGGATCGAGCGCGCCGACGTCGCGAGCTGGCGGCCACCGGTGCCGCCGGCGCTGTGCGTCGTCAATCCGCCGTACGGCGCGCGGATCGGCGAGCGCGGGGGCGACCTGGAGACCTCGTGGCGCGACCTCGGGACCTTCCTGCACCGGCAGGTCGGCGCGGTCGCCTGGGTGCTGTCCGGCGATCCCGAGCTGACGCGTCACCTGCGGCTTCGCGCCAGCCGGCGGCTGCCGGTGTACAACGGCCCGATCGACTGCCGCTTCGTCCGCTACGAGATCGGGCCGGCGAGCGTCAGCGAGGAATGACGATCCTCTCGGGCAGCGGTTGACCGGCCGGGACGAACCGCATCGAGATCGAGTTCACGCAGTGGCGCGTGTTCTTCTCCGTGAAGCCCTCGCCGTGGAACACGTGGCCGAGGTGGCCTGCGCAGTTGGCGCACACGATCTCCGTGCGACGGCCGTCGGCATCGAGCAGGCGCGTGACCGCGCCGTCGATCTCGTCGTCGAAGCTCGGCCAGCCGCAGCCGCTCTCGAACTTGTCCTCTGAGCGGTAGAGCGGCGCATTGCATTGGCGGCAGACGTAGGTCCCGCGCGCCTTGTTGTGCTCGTATTCGCCGGTGCCGGGGTACTCGGTCCCCTTGTGCAGGATCACGCGCGCCTCGGCCGGCGTCAGCGGGTTGTAGGACGTCGCGCCGGGCCGGCTCTCCTTCGGACCGTCGGATGACTCGTTCATCGGGCTCTCTGCTGGTATCGCTGCGTCGCGGGCAGCGGGATTCGGATCCGTCTCTCCTCGCGCTACCGCCGGGGCGGAGGTGTCCACCTCCAGCGGGTCGCGCGCCTCGCGCTGCTGCGTCGTCCGGCGGTCGGGCTGGACGCTGGTCGCCTGGGTTCCACGTTCCTCGAAGCGGCAGCCGGCCAGCAGCACGGACAGCGCGAGAACTCTCAGCAGCGCGGGGTTGTACATCGCAGCGCCCGGTATCGCACGCGCCGGCCGGGATCCCAACCCCGCCGTCGCCGGCCGGTGGAGCGGCGTCGGGGCGCGGCCCGATGCGGGCCCCGCGGCGCGGGGCTACGATCGCGGCGCGGTCGCGGTTCCCCCCGGTCGACCGCGGAGGCTGCGGTGATGACCGAAGACCCCGACCCGCGCCCGGCCCGGCGCTGGCGAGCGCTCGCGCTGGCCGAGCTCGTCGTCCTGGCCGTGGTGGGCGTGCTCGCGCTGACCGGATTCCCGCCGGCCGACGCGCCCCGCGATCCGTTGCCAGCGCCTCGGCTGCCGAGCGATGGCGACGAGCCGGCGCTGCGCCGTGGCGAGATACCGGACACCGCGCCGCGCGCGGGCGGGGAGGCGCGGCAGCCGGTCGAGCCGGCCGCGGAGCTTGCGGGTGTCGGCGCAGCGGCGGACGGTACCGTGCTCGTCGGCCGCGTCCTCGACCCCGACGGCGTTCCGGTCCCGCGCTGCTCCGTCGGCATCCGACCGGCCGGCACCGCGAGCTGGCGGCAGGACTCCATCGAGCCGGAGCTCGGCTTCGCGTTCCCGGGCCTCGCGCCGGGCGACTGCGAGATCCGGCTGCGCGCCGACGGCTTCCGGGAGACCACCGAGACGATCCGCATCGAGCCGGTGCCGCTGATGCGCCGCGACCTGACGATGCGCCGCGCGCTGGTGTTGCCGGTCGCGGTGGTCACGCCCGACGGCGAGCAGCTCGGCAGCGCGCTCGCGAAGCAGGGGCTGTGGATGCTCGAGCTCGCGTGCGTCGTCACCCGCGACGAGCCGCCGGGCGCCTTCCCCGAGACCGAGCTGCGCTCGGTCGACCGGCTCGGCCTCGGGCGCTGGCGCAGCCGCTTCGCGCGCGACGGCCTGCCCGACCGCTACAGCGGCGTGCTCGAGATCGACGACCCGCTGCCGCTCTGGGTCAGCCTCGTGTGCCGCCACGTCGTCGTGCAGGAGCAGCTGGTGCCGCCGGGCGCCGAGGAGCTGGTCTTCACGCTGGCGGTCGACGAGCTGCGCCGGTCGCTCGGCTCCGTGCGGATGCGTGTGCTGGCGAGCGAGACCGGCGCGCCGCTGACCGGTGCCAGCGTGTCGATCAGCGACCGGCAGTCGGGCGGCCGCGGCCAGCAGGTCGGCGACGACGGCACTGCGACCGTCGCCGACGTGCCGCCCGGCGTCTCGGAGGTCGTCGTCCGGGCCGCCGACCGCGAGGTGTTCCACCGCTTCGTCCGCGTCGCGCCCGGCGCGGACCTCGATCTCGGCGACCTGCGGGTCGATCCGGTGGCGACGATCGGTGGCACGGTGCTCGGTCCCGATGGTCGGCCCGCCGCCGAGGTCAGCTTCTCGTGGAGTCGGCTCGACCGGCTCGCGCCGGGCATGCCGTTGCGCAATGGAATGAGCGCGTCGAGCGACACCGAGGGTCGGTTCTCGCTGTGGGGCTGCGGCCGCGGCCGCTACGTCGTCACCGCGACGAAGCGCGGCGTCGGCGAGTCGTGCGCCGTGGTCGACACGTCCGGCGGCGCGGTTGCCGATCTGCAGCTCCGGCTGGCTCCGACGACGGCGCTGACGATCGTCAATGACCTCGGTCCGCTCGACCGCGTCGTCGTGACCGTGCGCCGCCAGGATGGCGTGCCGGTCGCCGCCTTCCCCGTGGTCGGTGCGTACGGTGAGTTCACGCGCGAGCTGGGCGCGGGCAGCTACGTCGCCGCCGTACACCGTGACGGGGTGCTGTTGCGCGAGGTGCCGCTGAGCGTCGGCTCGACGCCGCTGTCGTTGCGCGTGCCGTGATCGTCGCGAGCGGTCAGCGGTGCCAGGCGAGTGCCGCGCGCAGCGCGGGCTCGAAGCCGTCGGCCATGCGCAGGAAGCCGAGGTCGGTCGGGTGCGAGCCGTCGGCGGTGTCGTCGCCGTCGGCGCCGAGCTGGGCGGTCGCCGGGACGACGAACAGACCATCGACGCCGCGTTCGCGCAGCGCCGCGACGCCGTCGCGGAACGCGCGCTGGTTGTCGTCGTTGCGCAGCCGGCGACCGGCGACCAGGAACGCGTCCGCGTAGTTGCGGTCCTCGGCCAGCACGATCGGCACGTCCGGGCGCAGCTCGCGGAGCCGCAGCACGAATGGCACCAGTCGCTCGCGCACCTGTGCGCCGTCGAGGTTCGGCAGGCAGTCGAGCACGTAGACCGCCGCGTCGAGCTCGGCGATCAGCTCGCACAGCGGCATCTCCAACCGGCCGTTGCCGGAGAAGCCGAGGTTGACGACCTCGCGGTCGAGCCGGCGGCCGAGCCGCGCGACGTGGCAGGTGCCGGGGCGCGACGCGCACGCGCCGTGCGTGATCGACGTGCCGTAGAACACGATCGGCCCGGCGGTGCGCGGCGCGGCCGGCTCCAGCGAGCAGCCGTCGGGCACGCCGATCTCCAGCGATTCGCAGCCGTTGTAGAGCGGCAGGTACAGCGCGTAGCTGCGCGCCGCGCGCGGCAGGTCCTTGACCAGCGTGCGCTCGCTGCTGCGCCCGCCCGGCTCGCCGCACGCGAGCCAGCGCAGCGCGCCCTCGTGCTCGACGTACAGGTCGACGCCGCTGACGCCGCGCGACGGCATGTGGCCCATCGCGAGCCGCTCGCGGCGCAGCGTCCAGCGGACGTCGATACGGTCGGCGTCGCTGACGAAGCGCACGACGATGCCGGCCGAGTCGGTCGACAGGTCCCACACCGGCTTCCGCACGAGCGCCTCGGCGCGCGCCGGTAGCCGCGACCACGGGACCTCGAGCTCGCCGGCGAACGGCATGCCCTCGACGGTCAGCTCGCTGGCGTCGAGCCAGCGGAGCGCGGGGGCGTCCTGGCCGGCAGCCGCGGCGGCGAGCACGAGCATGGCGAGCGGGGTCCAACGCATCGCGGCGAGCGTAGCGGCGTGGCGCCGCGCGTGCGACGCGGCGGCCCCGTCGACGGCCGATGATCGCGTCAGGCCTCGGCGACGGCGGCGCCGGCGGCCGGCGGTGGCTCGATCCGCATCCGTCGCACGCGCGCGATCACGTAGATCAGCAGTGCGACGGCGACGATCGACAGCGCGACCACGAGCCCCCACCACAATCCTGCCGCACCGTGACCGCGTTCGAACGCGAGCAGATAGCCGATCGGCAGGCCGACCGCCCAGAACGACAGCAGGTGTGCGACGAACGCGGTGCGCGTGTCGGCGAGGCCGCGCAGCACACCGCCGCAGACGACCTGCACGCCGTCGCTGACCTGGAACACGCCGGCCAGCGGAATGAGCAGCGCGGCGATCGGCACGATCTCCGGGCTCTTCGAGAACAGGCGGGCCAGCGTCGTCGGCGCGAGCACGAACAGCGCCGCGAACGACAGCATCACGGCGGCGCCGAGCGCGATCGACACGATGGCCGCGCGGCGCATGCCGGGCTCGTCGCCACGGCCGATCGCGTGTCCGACGCGGACCGCCGCGCCGAGCGAGATGCCGACCGGGACCATGAACGACAGCGCTGCGAGCGTCAGCGCGACCTGGTGGCCGGCCACCGCGTCGCCGCCGATCCAACCCATCATCACGGCGGTTGCCGAGAACGCGCCGGACTCCAGCAGGAACTGGCCGCCGACCGGCAGGCCGAGCGCGACCAGCGGCCGCAGCGCACGCCATCGCGTCGCGGCGCGGTCGTGCTCGCGCAGCGGTTCCCGTAGCAGCGGCCAGGCGAGCGTCAGCAATGCGGTCGCCAGGAACACGCGCGCGATGGTCGACGCGATCGCCGAGCCGATCAGTCCGAGCTCGGGCATGCCGAGCCGGCCGTAGATCAGCGCATAGTTGGCGATGGCATTGAGGACGTTCGCCGCGAGCAGCACGACCATCACCGGCCGTGGGCGCGCCATCGCCTGCAGCGTCTGCCGCAGCGCGCAGAACACCAGGAACGGCAGGAGCCCGGGCAGCGACCACAGCACGTAGGCGCCGGCCGCCTCGCGGACCGCCGCGGGCTGGCCGAGTGCGCCGAGGATCGGCCGGGCGCAGGCGCCGATCAGCGTCAGCGGGATCGTCAGCAGGACGGCGATCGCGAGACCGCCCTGGCAGGCGCGGCGCAGACCGTCGCGGTCGCCGGCGCCGACGCTGCGCGCGGCGAGCGGATCGATGCCGGTCACGACGCGGTAGCCGAAGCCGGCGAGCGACCAGAACAGCACGTGCCCCATCGCGATGCCGGCGAGCGCGTCGTCCGAGTAGTTGCCGACCATCAGCACGTCGACGGCACCGAGCCCCATCTGCCCGAGCTGTGCCACGACGATCGGCGTGGCCAGCCGCAGCGTCGCGCGGAGCTCGGAGTTCCAGGTGGTCATGGCGGGGGCGGGGCGGGTCCCCGGCGTGCTCGGACGTAACGGGAGTGGGAGGCGGAGGGCTCGTCTGGATAGACGAACACGATCGTGTTGTCGACGTCCGGGTGCAGGCTCCGGTGTCCCGTCCAGGATGGCGCGGCGGCGATCGAGCGGAGCCTCGGGGTCGCGGTGGGCCGGTGACGGTGGCGACCGCGACCACGGCCCCCGGGCGAGGCCGATGGCCGCACCGCGGCTCCGCAGGGTCTACACCCCACGGTCGCTCGTCAGCGTCGACCAGAGCACCTCGAGTCCGACCGCGCGGACGTTCTCCGCGAGCGGGAACACGTCGTCACCGGGCCAGATCACGTCGATCCGCCCGAGCCCCAGCGTCTCGAGAGCGCTGCGCATCGAGCGGGTGACCTTCGGCGTCGAGGTCCGCCCGAGCTCGAAGCCCAGGCGGTGTCCACCGCGGACCGCCAGCAGATCGAGCTCCGCGCCGGTGTGCAGTCCCCAGGTGAAGCACTCCTCGGGCTCGGCACGGGGTGCGCGAACCACCTGCTGGATCGCGAAGCCCTCGAACGACGCGCCGACCTTCGGGTGCCCCTCCAGTTGCTCTTGGCTGTGGATGCCGAGCAGGTGATGCAGGATGCCGCTGGCGGTCGAGTAGACCTCGGGCGACCGTACCTGACGATTGCCGGCGTTCTCGAACCAGGGTTGCAGACGCCGCGCCATGAACGTCGCGCACCGGATGTCCAGACAGCGATCGACGCTGCGCTCGGACACGCCGAAGACCCGCGCCAGCTCCGCAGCGTTCCAGGTCTGCCCGTGGTCGTGGGCGAGCATCGTCCGGAAGCGGCGCATCGTGGTCGACGGTACGCGGATGCCCAGCTCCGACAGATCGCGCTCGAGGTAGGTGCGGGTGAAGGCCTGGAGCCAACGGTGGCTCGCCGCGTCGTCCGGCGCCAGCCAGGAACGCGGCAGAGCGCCGCGAAGCCAGCGGCGCCGCGACTCGGTGGCGCCGACCGCCGCGAGGTCGAGTGGTTCGGGCTGGTGGAAGGCGATACGTCCGGCGAGCGATTCGCTCGACTGCCGCAGCAGAGCGGGTGACGCACCGCCGAGGACGAGGAACCGCGCCCGCAGCGGGCGCCGGTCGGCGAGCACTCGGAGGAGCGGGAACAGGTCGGGGGCGAGCTGGACCTCGTCGATGATCACGAGGCCGTCGAGCGACTCGAGCGCCAGCTTCGGGTCCTCGAGCGTCGGCCGACGAGTGCCGCCGCGCCCGCTGCCGCCGCGCCGGCCGGCGGGCGCTGACCGAGGGAGGACGGACACGAGTCAGCCGCGCCCGCTTGTCGATCTCGCGGTGCCCACCAACAATGCGCCCGAGGAGGTAGACCGATGAACTGCAGGATTGCGTTGTCCTTCGTCGCGATGGCGTGCGCCGCCAACGCGCAGGTCACGATGCGCGCCACCGCCGCGACGACGTTGCGCGTCGCCGTCGGCAGCACGACCCGGACGATTCCAGCGGGCGCCGACCTGACCGCGGGAGCTTCGATCTCGGTCAGCCAGCTGGCCGGTGGCTCGTGCCCGCCCGGTGCCGGGTCCGGTGCGGGCGCGAGCGTGGCGATCACGGCGGGAGCGAGCGGCCCACGCTGCACCTTCTCGAATCAGGCGTGGGAGAACGGCAGCGGCTTCTTCTGCGGCGTCGCGCCGTCGACGGCCGGTGCCCACGACGTGCTCGTGACCTTGACGGCGCCGCAGCCGACCGCCGGGGCTCTGCGCGTCTCCGCGAGGGGCAGCAACGGCCGGTGGTTCTCGATCGACATCGGGAACGACGGTTCCGCGGAGCTGGTCGATCAGGGGGACACGCTCGTCACGCAGGAGTACGAGGTCCCGATCCTGATCGACTCGACCGGGGTCGGGGTGCGGCTGTCCGCGAGCGCCGTGAACCAGTCGGGGCTGTTCTGGAGCACGGGGAGCGCGACGCTCGCGGTGGAGTTCCTGCAGAGTGGCGGGCGGCTGACTCGCATCGGCGCTCCGTGCGGCGTCGACCTCACCGGCCACTACGAGCTCATCGACCCGTTCTTCTCGACCGGCGTCGAGCGCTTCGTGTTCCAGGGCAGCAACGCTCCGCCGTGGCCGGCGGCGTTCTTCGTGATCGGCACGACGGACACCTGGTTGCCGATCCCGCCGAGCAACTGTCCGTTCCGCACCGACCTCCTGATCCCGGTGTTCGTCACGTTGAATCCGGCGGGCCAGGCAGCCGTCACGCTGAACGTGCCGGCCGGCTTCGTCCGCACCGACTTCCGGATCCAGTTCCTGGTCGGCATGGCCCAGGGTGGGCTCGAATACTGGAACATGAGCGAGGCTCTGCGCGTGCGATATCCGTGACCACATGCTGATCGTCGGCGTCCGACCCGCCCGGGTCGGGCTGGCCGGTTCGTCGCCGACGCGGTGGCGCGGTGGCGCGCCGACCGTCGCGAGTTCGCTGGCCACGGCGTTCGCGCGCCGCTCGAAGCTGCCGGGCGCCGCTCGATCTCGGGCTCGACGTCGACGTCGGTCCGGGGCGTCCCCTTGTCGTTCCCTCGACTCGCAGCGCTTTCGATCGCACCGCGGCTCGCGACACCGGTCTTCCGGTGTTCACCCGTCGCGCCGTCGACACCGCGCGAGTTCGACCCGGCGGATTCGACCCGCGAGCACGGCCTCGGAAACGAATGGCCCCCAAACGAGTTCGCCGGAATGTCCGGACATCGCGTGGCCGCACGCCTCGCCGTGCCGCGGGGAGGACCGTGTGCCCGGGCCCCGTTCCGTCGGCCCGTCCCGGCTCGAGGAATCAGCGTCGCGACCGGCTGGCCAGGAAACGCTCCGCCTTCTTCCTGGTCGCCGGACGCGGGCTCTCGCGGAGGCGTCGGACGAAGCGCACGAGTGGCGTTGCGTCCGATACGAGGTCCGCGAGGCGGTCGAGCGCGTCGACGACCGCCCCGAGTGCGACTTCGCGACACTCCGGGGTCTTGTAGCGGCCGCGCGAGACGGTGCGCAGCGCGACGTCGATACGGTCTGCGAGGTATGGCTTCGCCACGGCGATGTGCCCGGCGGCATCGATCGTGTTCGCCGCCGTGACCAGGTCCGGGCCGCAGAGCGGAGCGAGCAGGCGATCGAGGATGCGATCGATCCGGCGCCCGGTGTCGACCGCGCCGAGTCGCCCGATCACGTGGATCGCTTCCCACCGCATGATCCGATTGTCGCTGTCGAGCAGGCGGCGGAAGCGCGGGAAGTGTGGATACAACAGCTCGGGATGCTCGTCCGCGACGATTCGCAGCAGCTTCGCGCAGCCGAACCGGACGCGGGCCCGGTCCGCGTCGAGACCGCCGAGCGCGTCGACCAACCGATCCGGGTGGAGCACGAGATCGCGTGCGAGCCGCGCGGAGTCGTGGCTCTTGCGGTCCAGCTTCCTCCAGAGTGTCGGCTCGTTCTGCGTCCGCATCTCGATCATCGGAACCTCCAGTGGCTGACCAGGGATACCAGAGTATCGCGCTCCCGGTTGGCAAGGCGCACGGGCCTCCGCGAGACGCACGGCAGCACGGGAGGGCTGGAGGCTCGACCGAGCCGGTCGTCGCCGGCGTTCACGGCGGTCGCGATCATGCGGGATGCCGGCGGCTGCGCGATCAGGGGGCAGCGCCACGCTCGGGCCGAGACCCGGCGCGCGGACCGCGGATCAGTCGCGCATCGAGGCCTGCAGCCGGCCCCAGGCCATGATCTGCGCCGGATCGCGCTGCTGGATCCCGCACTGGCTGCCGCCGGTGTTGCCCTCGACGGTCCATACCCGGTCGTCGGTCGGCTCGTAGGCCAGGACCATCGCGCTGTGATTGGCATTGCCGTCGCCGGTGGTGTCGAGGGCCACGTAGTCGCCGGGCAGGAGTGACGCGAGGACCGAGGCCCGGTTGCCGGCGTCGACCGTCGTGAGCTCGCCGAAGCCCAGGAAGTAGTGCGTGATCGCGCCGCTGTTCAATGGGACGGGCGGTGGATCGAAGTCGCCGATGTAGTGGCGGTGCCCCATGCTGAAGCGCTCGTCCGCGCAGCCTGAGTAGAACTCCGTGCACCAGGGTTCGCCGACGTCGGCCCCGAACGCGGTGCCGTCCGGATACGCGGTGCCGTGGTAGCCGAGCAGTCCGAGCTGCTCGGCGGCGAACTCCGAGTACAACGCCCGGCTGACGATCCAGGCGCGATCCGCGGCCATCTCGTTGGTGGCGTCGGTGCACTGGTAGTACCACTCCGAGGGATCGCCGACCTGGCGGTGCGTCTCGAAGCCGGTCGTGAAGCGTCGAGTGGCGAAGAACACGACGCGCGCCCGGTAGACGTTGCGCGGCGTCAGGCCGTCGAGCGTGGCGAGTAGCTCGGCCTGCGAGGGGTAGACGGTCATCCCGCTCACGTCGCGGCGGCCGGTCTGCAGCACCGCGCCGGACGACGCATTCAGGTTCTGGTACTCGATCCGGTACGTGAGCCGTTCGATCACGAACCCCGTCGCCGTGTAGACGTCGAGGATCTCGCGGTCATTGATGCGCACGCGCATCGTGAAGCCGGTGGTCGTCCGATCGCCGCTCGCGAGTCGGTGGAACTCGGTCTCGTCGACCGCGCCGTCGCAGTCGTCGTCGATGCCATTCCCGAGGATCTCGGGACGGCGCGGATGGACGTCGGGGTCGTGGTCGTCCAGATCGCCGGACTTCGTCACGTAGCCCGCGGGCGGTGCCAGCTTAGTCGCTGCCGGCACGACGAGACTGACGAGCGCCGAGGTCGGCGCGCCCGCCGCCGCGTAGCCGTCCTCGTCGAGGTCGTAGCCCTGGACCCAGCGGATGGTCCAGCCGTCGAGGACCCAGCCGGAGTGCTGCCTCCAGGCCTGGATGGTCGTGGTTTCGTCGCCGGAGCCGGCCGACGACAGGAGCAGCGCCGCTGCCAGGTAGGTGAACGCCATGCCTGTGTCAGCACCGCGCCCCATGGCTCGTCACGGGGCACCGTCCGGAACCGCGATCGGCGGGGCGACGACGGTGCCCGGCCCGGCGCGCATGGTCCGCGCGCGCGGACCGGTCCGGCTACCGCAGCCGCAGCTCGAAGCGGGCGACCCCGCCCGCGGTCAACTCGACCTCGCAGCGGTCGCCTCGCTCCGCGTCCATGATCGGCGGCGGGCCCGATCCCGGCGTGACCGCCGCCACGACCGACGGAGCCTGCAGCACGATCCGCTGATCACACCCGGACGCGAGCGTGACGTCGATCGCGCCCGGGCGCCACGCCAACCGCTGGATCGTGACCTGCCCGCGGCACAGCACCCCCTCCACGCTGCCCGTCGGCCACGCCGCCGGGAGCGCGGGCAGCAGGCGGACGCTGCCGGGCCGCGAGTCCACCAGCATCCGCAGGATCACCGCCGGCATGCCACCGCTGATGTCCATGTTGAACAGGCTGCGGTAGTTGTGCGTCGACGCGAGGTTCGGGAGCCAATACCGGTTCACCAGCGGCACCAGCGTCCGGTAGGCGAGCTCGGCCTCGCCGAGGCTCGCGGCGGCCAGCCCGACCTGCACCAGACCGAACGACATGAAGCCCTTCTGCCGCTCCCAGTCGCCCCAGTGCCGGTCGAGCTTCAGCTCGATGACCCTGCGGAACGCGGCCTGCAGAGCCGGGCTCGCCGCGATCTCGTCCGGCATGCCGTCGAACAGCGGGTAGAGCTGCGACGAGTGGCGGTGCGCGTAGTTGTCGGTCAGCTCCGGCGTCAGCCACTCCTGCACCGCGCCGTCCGCGTTGATCCGGTACTCCGGCATCATCGCGAGCATCGTCTGCCAGCGCCCGACCTTGTCCTGGTTCACGCCGAGCTCCTCGGACAATGCGATCAGATTGTGGAGCAGCTCCTTCGCAGCGGCGACCGACATCGTCGCGTTGAACGTCGCCTGCGAGCGCGTGTTGGCCGGAGCGTTCTCGGGAGACTGGGTCGGGACGAACACGTAGCGGCCGTCCGCCCCCTCGATCAGATAGTCCTCGAAGAACAGCGCCGCCTTCTCCATGAACGGCCGCGCGTGCCTCGCGAGGAACTCCCGGTCGCCGGTGTAGAGCCAGTAGTCGTAGAAGAAGTGCGCCGCCCAGGCCGCGCCGTCGACCCAGAACGCACCGGCGAACCGCGGCGCGAGTGCGTTGTTGAAGCCGTTGGTCGTCGACCGCGACGGCAGCACGATTCCCCGCGCACCGAAGATGCGGTCCGCGTTGACCTCGAGGTACGGCACCAGCCACTCGAGGTACGACGTGTACGCGAGCATCAGCTCGGGTGTGTTGCCCATCAGCATGCTGGCGATCGCCGACGGGACGTTGCCGTTGTGCGTGAAGTCGCTCGCCCACGGTGGGTCCCAGGTGCCGGCCCACACGCCTTGCAGCGTCGGCGGCAGCTCGCCGGTGCTCGAGATGATGTTGTAGCGGCCGGCGTCGAACTCCTTCTCGATCAGCGCCCGCGACGGCGCGTCGTCGGTGCTCCTCGCGATCAGCTCCTCCGTGGTCAGCCGGTGGTCTGCTCCGCCGCCGAGGTCGAGCCGCACCCGCCGGAAGAGTGCGCCGTGGATCGCGGCGTGGCGCGCGAGGAGTGTGGAGTAGCCGTCGGGCAGCGCTGCGTGCGCCGCGCGCAGCTCGTCGAGCCGGGAGCGCTCCGGATCGTAGACGGGAGCGATCCCGAGCAGGACCAGCACCTCGTCCGCTCCGTCGACGACCAGCGCGGCGCCGTCGGCCCGCGCGGTGCCGTTGGTGAGGCGCAACGACGCGACGGCTTCCAGCGCTTGGATGCTGCCGGGGTAGGCGTTCGCGTAGCGGTTGCGCCAGGTCAGCGCGGTCGCGTCCGCGGTGCGCTCGAGATCCACGACGTTGCGCTGGTAGCGCGGGTGGTCCGGCTCGCGTGGCTCGAGCGCGAGGCGGCAGCCGACCGCACCGGGTCGGGAGCCGGTGATCCGCAGGATCGCCACGCCGTCGGCGCGCGAGACGAACAGCCGCCGCTCGAAGGTGCCGCGCGCGTCACTCCACCGCACGAGCGCCTCGCCGGTCTCGAAGTCGACCGACCGCAGGTAGTCGGCCGGCTCGCCGTCGGCGTCCATCCGGATGCGCAGGTCGAACGCCGGGACGAACGGGTCCGGGTACAGGAAGCTCGGCTGCCCGGAGATGTCGAACGCCAGCTCGCTCGCCTGCTGGTAGAGCCCGCGCTCGATCAGCCGCCGGATCTCGAACAGCCGCGGCCCGGTGTCCGGTGGCATCACCGGAGGGTGCTCCGGGAGGAACAGCCGCTCGTGGCTGAATACGATCGTCTCGTCGAGCGGCTGGCTCAGCACGCTGGCGCCGATCGTGCCGTTGCCACAGAGCAGGCCCTGCTCCCAGGTCGCCGCCGGCTGCGCGCTGACGAAGCCGCGCGGCGGCGGCCGGAACCCCTGTGCTGCCAGGTCGACGGCGAGCGCGGCGGTGACCAGGAGCGCGGCGCGGGCGGGCGTGTTCATCCAGTGCGACCTCCGGTGGGTGGCGGCGCCGGACGAGGGAATCCGCGAGTGGCCCCCGTCGGCCGGCGGCACGAGTTCCAACGTTAGTCGACGCGCGCTGGTGATCGCCCTCCGATCGCGCATAGTTGCACGCGAACTCCACCCCCTCCCATCGCGAGAGCGCCGTGAACATCTCCACCGTCGACCTCGTCGTCCTGGTCGCCTACATGGTCGGGATCCTCGCGGTGGGTTTGTTGTCGGTGCGGCGCCTGACCCTGACCGGCGAGCAGTACTTCCTCGCCGGCCGGACCCTGCGTTGGCCGGTCGTCGGTGCCGCGCTGTTCGCGTCCAACATCTCGACCATCCACCTGGTCGGACTGGCCGAGGGTGGCTACCAGCACGGGCTGGTGATCGGCAACTTCGAGTGGATGGCGACGTTCACGCTGATCCTGCTCAGCCTCGTGTTCGTGCCGTTCTACTTTCGCACCCGCATCTCGACGCTGCCGGAGTTCCTCGAGCGCCGCTACGGCCCGGCGACGCGCACGATCATGGCCGTGATGGCGATCGCGGCGGCGCTGCTGATCCACATCGGGATCAGTCTGTATGCAGGGGCGGCGATCTTCGAGGAGTTCTTCGGGGTGGACGTCTACGCGTCGATCCTGGTGATCTCGATCTTCACCGCGGTCTACACCGTGCTCGGCGGGCTGAAGGCGGTCGTCGTGACCGAGACGATCCAGGCCGTGATCCTGCTGGTCGGCGCGGTCGTCGTGACCGGACTCGCGCTGCTCGCGCTGCCGGATGCCGGCGTGAGCTCGCTGGCCGATCTCCAAGCGGCGACGCGACCCGACCAGCTGCACATGCTGCAGGCCGACAACTCCAAGGGCTTCGCCTGGTATGCGATCCTGCTCGGCTACCCGATCCTGGGCGTCTGGTACTGGTGCTCGGACCAGACGATCGTGCAGCGGGTGCTCGGTGCGCGTGACCAGGTCCAGGCGCAGCGCGGCGCGCTGTTCGCCGGCGCGCTGAAGATCCTGCCGGTGTTCCTGATGGTGCTCCCCGGCGTGTTCGGCTACGCGCTGTTCCGCGGCGAGGTCGGCGACGACGCGCGCCGGATCCTGCCGGTGATGATCCACCGGCTGGTGCCGATCGGGCTGCGCGGCCTCATCGCGGCAGCGCTGCTGGCCGCTCTGATGAGCACGATCGCCGCGGCGCTGAACAGCGTCGGCACGCTGGTCGCGGTCGACATCGTCGGCCGCATCCGACCCGCGACCAGCGACCGCGCCCAGGTCCGGATCGGGCGGGTCAGCGCGGTGGTCGTGATGGTGCTCGCGATGGCGTGGTCGACCCAGGGCGGTCGGTTCGACACCATCTTCGAGGCGATCAACAAGATGCCTGCGCAATTCCTGGCGCCGCCGATCAGCACGGTGTTCGTGTGGGGCGTGTTCTGGAGGCGCGGCACGCGGCAGGCGGCGTTGACCACGCTGGTCGCGGGCTTCGCGCTCGGTGTCGTCGCGTTCCTGGTCGACCTGCCGGCGTTCGGCGACGTCCAGTGGATCACGAGCTCCGAGCGCGGTCTCGGCGTGTCGTTCATGATGCAGGCCTTCTGGGGGTTCTGCATCTGCTCGGCGATCTTCGTCGCCACGAGTCTCGTCACGCCGGCGCCACCCGCCGCGCAGACCGACGACACGACGTGGCCCGATCCGCTGCAGGTCGTCCTGCACGGCCGGCTCCGGGGCGTCGGCGATCCCCGCGTGCTGGCCGGCTTGCTGTTCGCACTGATGGTGGTGCTGTACGCCGTGTTCCGTTGACGCACCGGAGCTACGCATGGAACGACGCATCCTCGGCAAGACCGGCATGAGCCTGCCGGTGATCTCGTTCGGCGCGTCGTCGCTCGGCCACGCCTTCCGCCCGGTCGGCCTGGACGACGCGCTGCGCTGCGTGCACGTGGCGCTCGAGCTGGGCATCGACCACTTCGACACGTCGCCGTTCTACGGCCGCGGGATCTCCGAGGTGCTGCTCGGCATCGCGCTGCGCGACGTGCCGCGCGACCGCTTCACGCTGTCGACCAAGCTCGGCCGCTACGACGTCGACAGGTTCGACTTCCGCGCCGCGCGCGTCGTGGAGAGCGTCGACCGGAGCCTGTATCGGCTCGGGATCGAGTACGCGGACATCGTGTTCTGCCACGACGTCGAGTTCGTCGACCTCGCGCAGATCATCGATGAGACGCTACCCGCGCTGCGTTCGCTGCAGCGGCAGGGCAAGGTCCGCTTCGTCGGCGTCGCTGGCTATCCGATGCGGATGTTCGAGCACATCCTCGATCACGCGGAGCTCGACGCGATCCTGAGCTACGGCCACTACACGCTGCAGAACCGGCGGCTCGAGGCCTTGCTGCCACGCCTGCAGGAGCGCGGTGTCGGCGTGCTGAATGCCGCGCCGTTCGCCCAGCGCCTGTTGACCGACAAGCCGCTGCCCGACTGGCACGAGAGCTCCCCCGGGCTGCGCGCTGCGTGTCGCCGCGCCGCCGAGCATTGCGCGGCGCGGGGCGTCGACATCGCGAAGCTCGCGGTGCAGTTCGCGGTCCGCCACCCGGACCTCACGACCTGCGTGATCGGCTCCGGTGATCCGGCCAGCATCCGTCGCTGGGCACGCTGGCTGGACGAGCCCTACGACGCGGAGCTGGTCGCGGAGGTCGAGCAGCTCCTCGCGCCGGTCCGCGACGAGAGCTGGGTCTACGGGCTGCCGCAGAACAACTGAGCCGCCCGGTACGGGGGCGTCGTGCCCGCGCGCGCCTGCCCGCGGAGCTGTCGTCCCTCGCCCTGGCCGGAGCGCCAGGCAGTGGATCGGGCCTGGCGCACCCACGACTCCGGATCCCCGTGACCCGTGGAGCATGATCACGGCCATTGGATCGTCGCGGCCATCGCATCCGTGAAGCGGATGCAGCCGCCGGGGGCCACTGCGATCCCCTGCAGCAGCAGCGTCGAGCCGATCAGGGAGGGAATCGAGAGCGGAAACGTGTAGCGCGCGGGCTGCCCAGGCGCTGCGACGTTCAACGTCGGGTCGGGGTAGAGCGACGCGGCCGAGCACGCGGTCGGCGTGCCGAGCGCCAGGAACGGCGTCTGCCGTGGCACGAAGTCGACGAACAGCGCGGCGAGGCCGAGGGGGCTGTCGAAGCGCACGTCGAGCGTGCCGCCCAGGCGCGGCAGCGACCACGACTGGAGGGCGAGCGAGCCGCCGCCCGGGTGACCCGGCGCGACGAGGTCGAAGGGCTGCGCATACTCCCAGGTTTCACCGTACCAGGTCTGGATGCCACGGACGCTGCGGTAGCCGCCGAACGACACGGTGCGGCCGCGCCGGCGGTCGTAGACGAGCGTCGCGTTCTCGCGCGGCCCCGGAGCCGAGGTGGGAGTGGTCCGCTGCTGCCAGACCGTGCCATTCCACTCCCAGACGTCGCCGAGGAAGTCGTCGCGGAACCCGACGGGTCCGTAGCCGCCCTGCACGATCATGCGGCCGCGGCCGGCGTCCCAACACGCGGCGTGATTCCAGCGCGGGCTCGGTGCCGTCGCCGGGCTGCGCTGGGTCCAGCTCGCGCCGTCCCACTCCCAGGTGTCGTTGAGGAAGTACACCGGCCCCTGGCCGCCGAACATCACGACGCGGTTGCGCAGCTCGTCGAATACCAACGAGTGGATCGCGCGTACCGGCGGCCCGCCGGTGGCGCGCAGCGACCAGCTCGTTCCGTTCCACTCCCAGGTATCGCCGAGCAAGGCACCCGTGGCGTCGTTTCCGCCGAACAGGACGACACGGTCGCGCACCCGATCGTACGCGAGGGCCGTGTTGTAGCGCGGCGACGGTCCGCTCGACGCGCGCAGCGTCCAGACCGCACCGTTCCAGTCCCAGGTCTCGCCGTTCGCACCGGCGACCCCGATTCCCCCGAAGAGCACGGTGCGGCCACGCGCACGGTCGTAGGCCATCGCGTGCGCCGAGCGCGCGCTCGGACCGCTCGCAGCGGCGAACGGATGCCAGCGCGTGCCGTCGTACTCCCAGGTGTCGGCGAGCTGTGTGGTCGGTGTGCTACCGCCGAAGAGGACGCTCCGCCCGCGCGCCTCGTCGTACGCCATCCCGTGGTCGTGGCGCGGCTGGGGTGCCACCGCCGGCAGCGGAGAGGACCACGTCGTGCCGTCCCATTCCCATTCGTCGGCGAGCGCGACGCCCGCCGCGTCGGCGCCGCCATGCATGACGATCCGGTTGCGGCCCGCGTGGTAGGCCATCGTGTGGTACGAGCGCGCGACGGGGCTCGTGAACGAGCCGCGGAAGCTCCAGTCGCTACCGTTCCACTCCCAGGTCTCGGACAGCGGTGTGCCGATGACGTCGTTGTAGCCGCCGAACAGGACGATCCGCTGCCGGACCGGGTCGTAGGCCATCGCGTGGCCGTAGCGCCGCGCGGGTCGATTCGCGGGGTTGCGCTGGGTCCAGTTGCTGCCGTTCCAGACCCACGTCTCGTTGCGGAGGTCGACGGCATTGCGGTAGCCGCCGAACAGCACGACCTCGTTCCGCGCGCTGTCGAACGCGAGTGCGCAGTCGGCGAGCGTCGGCGGTGTCGTCGCGGGCGTCGCCTGCGTCCACGTGTTGCCGTTCCACATCCAGGTCTCGTTCAGCACCAGCGTGCCGCGCGTGCCTCCGTAGAGGACCGTGACGCCGCGTGCGGCGTCGTAGCAGAGTCCGAAGTCGGCGCGGCCCGCGGGCAACGTCGCCATGCGGTTGCTCCACGACACGCCGTTCCACTCCCAGGTGTCGTTGGACTCGTTCGTGCCGTTGAACCCGCCGAACATCACCGCGACGCCGCGCGCCGAGTCGAAGGCGAGCGGCGCGAACGAGCGTGGTGCGGGCGTGGGGAAGGGTGCCGGCGCGCTCCAGCGCGCGTCGGTCCGCAGCCAGGTGTCGCCCAGCAGGTTCGGGTAGACGGTCATCCCGCCGAACAGCACGAGCTGATCGCGAACGGCGTCATAGGTCATCGCCGCCCCGCGGCGTGCGACCGGGGTACTGGTCGACGCGCCCTGCTCAGCGAGCGTCAGCTGCCGCACCCAGTTGTTCACGCTGCCGCGCTCGAACTCCCAGACCTCGTTCGTGGCGAGCGCCGCGGGGAGATAGCCGCAGGCCAACACCGGACGCTGGCGCGAGGTATCGAACCAACAGCCGAAATGCGACCGCGACGACGGCATCGTGTTCGCGGCGAAGCTGCCCCAACTGTTGGTCCAGTAGCCGAGTCCCCACCAGTCGTTGCGCGAGCCGGAGGCATCCTCTCCGCCGAACAGCATCACGCGCTGCAGCACCGTGTCGAAATACGCGCCGTGGAAGGCGCGTGCCGACGGCGCCGGCGTGGTGACGCGCTGGGACCAGTTCACGCCGTCCCATTCCCAGGTGTCGCCGAGGAAGCCGCCGCTCGACAGCCCGCCGAAGAGCACGACGCGGCCACGGTACGGGTCGAAGGTCAGCGAGCAACCGTAGCGCGGCGACGGCGAGTTCGCCGGCGTGCGCTGGACCCATGCGGAGCCGTCCCACTCCCAGGTGTCGTTGCGGAACGCGAAGTTGTCGGCGCCGCCGAACATCAGCACGCGCTGCCGCAGCGGGTCCCAGCACATGGCTGGCCGCTCGCGTGCCGGCGGAGCGAACCCGGTGAACTGAGTCCAGCTCAGACCGTCGAAGGTCCAGGTGTCGCCCAGGATGTTCCCTGCGAAGCCGCCGAACAGCACCGCCTGCCGCCGCGCCTCGTCCCAGACCAGCGCGTGGTTCGCGCGGGCGGGCGGCGCACCGGCCGTCGGGTGGATCGTCCAGCCGTTGCCGTCCCACGAGAACGTGTCGCCGAGCACACCGGTGCCCGGCGCGTAGCCCCCGAACAGGAGGCCGCGTCCGCCGATGGGGTCGTAGCAGGCGGCGACGTCGTTGCGCGCGCTCGGCAGCGCGGCCTGGTCCTGCCAGATGGCCTGCGCGTGGAGCGCTGCGGCGAGGATGGAGGCGGCGAGGGGAGCGGTCGTGGCGATGCGCATGGGAGTTTCTCGAGCGAACCCCCGAGCGGCAGGCGAGCGCGATCCACACTCGGTTTTCGTCCGGCGCGGCGGTCTCCAGGCGGCAGTCGCGGTCGTGTTCGGCCGCAGTGGCGGTTCCGAGGAGCTCTCCGCCGGTGACCTCGAGGTGCGGGAGCGCCGCCGCCGCCGGCTCAGGACGCGGCCGGGTCGTCCGGGTAGACGAACTCGATCGGCTTGTCGACGTCCGGGTGAAGGCTGCGATGCACGGGGCAGCTGTTTGCGGTGCGCTCGATCAGCTTGCGGATGTCGGGCTCGTGGCGGCCGGGGATCGTCAGCACCGCCGGCAGCCGGCCGATCCGGCGCACCGGGTCGGCGACCATGTGCTTCTCGACCTTGCAGGACATGCCGCGCAGATCGATGCCGCGGCGCTCGGCGACGATCGCGACGGTGGTGAGGATGCACGACGCCATCGCCGAGGCGACGAGATCGGTCGGGGAGAAGGTCAGGCCGCGGCCCTGGTTGTCGGTCGGTGCGTCGGTGTCGAGCGTCCGACCCGACGGACCGTGGCTCACTTCGCAGCCGAGCTCGCCGGTGTAGACAGCAGTCACGGGGATCATCGGCGGCACGATACCCGGCGTGCGGTCGCGGCTCGAACTCGTGGTGCGCGCCGGCTACGGCGCGGGTGTGACGACCAGCTCGCGCGCCCGCGCGATGCCCTGCGCGAGGGTCGGTGCGAACTCCGTCCGCCCCGGCTCGGCGACGATCCCGGCGCGGTTCAGCGCGCGGCTCGGCTGGTCCTGCAGCCCGGCCAGCACGACCGCCGTCCCGACCGCGTGCAGCCGTGCGAGGGCCGACCGCAGGTTGACGAGCCCGGTCGCGTCGACGACCGGCACCGCCGCCAGCGACAGCACGACCACGCGGGTGGTCGTGCCCGTCACGCCGACCGTCCCCATCGCCTTCTCGGCCGCACCGAAGAACAGGGGGCCCGCGACCTCGTAGACGAGCACCCGGGCAGGCACCTCGTTCGCGACGTCGGCGGTGCCGCCCGGCAGCACCTGTACGCGGCTGAGCTCGGCCATGCGCCGCATGAACAGCAGCGACGCCAGCACGATGCCGGCGCCGACGGCGACCACCATGTCGAACACCGCGGTCAGCAGGAAGCACGCCGCGAGCACGCCGACGTCGTCGCCCGGCGCGGTGCGGACCACGTTGAGCACGTGGCGCACCTCGGCCATGTTCCACGCGACCAGGATCAGCAATGCGGCGAGCGCTGCCATCGGCAGGAGGCCGAGCAGAGGTGCGATGCCGAGCATCGCGACCAGCACGAAGCCGGCGTGCACGACCGACGCGATCGGCGAGGTCGCGCCGCTGCGGACGTTCGTCGCGGTGCGCGCGATCGCGCCGGTCGCGGCGAAGCCGCCGAAGAACGGCGCGATCAGATTGGCGGTACCCTGGCCGATCAGCTCGGCGTCGGGATCGTGGCGCGTGCGCGTCATGCCGTCGGCGACGGTCGCCGACAGCAGCGACTCGATCGCACCGAGCATGGCGATCGCCAGTGCCGAGGGGAGCAGCGTCCGCAGCAGCGCGAGGCTTGGCCACGGGCTGCCTTCGCCGCCGGCGAGCTGCCAGGGCCACAGCGGCTGTGGTGGCCACGGCGGGATGCCGGGGACGGTCGCACCGTGCTCGTCGACGTAGTCGAAGCGCGAGCCGAGCGTCGCGAATTCGAGGTTCGGTGCGACGCTGCGCAGGAGCTCGCCGAGCAGCGCGGCCACCGTCAGCGCGACGAGCGGTGCGGGGACGCGGCGCGTCAGTCGCGGTAGCAGCAGGAGCACCGCGAGGGTCACGGTGCCGAGCCCGAGGTCCGCAGACCGCAGCTCGGTGAGCCGGTCGGTCAGACCGGCGAGCCGCGGGAACGGGTGCGGGTCGAGGCCCGCCGACGTCACGCCGAGGAAGTCGGGGAGCTGGCCGACCGCGATCACGAAGCCGATGCCGAGCGTGAAGCCGGTCGTCACCGGGAACGGCACCAGGTTGACGATCCGCCCCATCCGCAGCGCGCCCATCGCGACGAGGATCGCGCCGGCCATCGCGGTGGCGAGGCACAGTCCGGCGAGCCCGTGCTCGGCGACGATCGGTGCGAGCACCACGACGAACGCGGCGGTCGGGCCGGTCACCTGCACGCGCGAGCCGCCGAGCAGCGCGGCGGCGGCGCCGGCGACGATCGCGGTGTAGAGACCGTTCTGCGGTGGCACCCCGGTCGCGATCGCGAGGGCCATCGACAGCGGCAGGGCGACGAGGCCGACGATCAGCCCCGCGACGACGTCCGCGCGGAGGCGCGCGGCGGAGTAACCTGTGGCCAGCGATGCGCGGAGCGCACGGCCGGGGAGCCCGAACACGGGGACGCGGTCTGCGGACCGCCCGGAGCCGACGTGGGTCAACTTGGTGGGTGCCTTGGCCGATCAGCGTGCTGGGCGCGCCATCGCGATTCAAGCGGTGCCTGCGGCCCGAAGCGGGGGGGGCTGCCGGCGGCCGGCTCCGGTCTGCTAGACTCTCCGCCCCGACACGGCGCGGTGCCGCGCCGCTCCTTCCCGCTCCACACCGTGGAAGACGACCGTTTCCCATCCGGACCCTGGACCGGCTACTACCAGCACGTCGGCTGCCGCTTCCGGCAGGACATGGATCTGGAGTTCCGTGACGGGGAGCTGCGCGGTGGGGGGATCGACTCGACCGGCCGCTTCGAGGTGCACGGCCGCTACTGCGAGGAGTCGCTCGAGGTCATCTGGACCAAGACCTACCACGACGCCTACGAGGTGCGCTACCGCGGCTTCCGCGAGCAGCGCGGCATCTGGGGTGTTTGGGACGTCGACACCCGCTCGCGCGGCGGCTTCCACATCTGGCCGCGCAAGCCGAAGGAGGAGGTGCCTCAGTACCTCGCCGACGAGGACGAGGTGCCGGTCGAGGTCGGCGCGGGGCCGGGTGAGTGTGGTCGCGCCGACTGAGTCCGCGGCCAGCCACTCCAGTCCGCCCTGTTTCGAGGCCGAACCGAGCCGACCGGGCCGATGCTGCCCGCACTATCCTGGTCGCGATGAAGCGGGCCGTCGTCCTCCTCTCGGCGCTGTTGGCTGTCGGGCCCCTCGCCGTCGCCCAGACCAAAGAGCTCCCGCGGCCAGGCGAGGTCTTCTCCGTCGACGGCTGCACCGCGTTCGTGATCGAGCCGCCGGCGGCGGCGCGCCGCGACGGTGCGATGCCCTGGGTGTGGTACGCCCCGACGCTGCCGGGCCTGCCGAGCCCGGTGGAGGGCTGGATGTTCGACCGGTTCCTCGGCGCGGGGATCGCGATCGCCGGGATCGACGTCGGGGAGTCCTACGGCAGCGCGACCGGGACCGCGCACTATCAGGCGCTGTACGGGCACCTCACCGCCGCCCGGGGCTATGCACCGCGACCCCTGCTGCTCGCGCGGAGCCGCGGTGGACTGATGCTGTACGGTTGGGCAGTCGAGCACCCCGATTGCGTGGCCGGCGTCGCGGGCATCTACCCGGTCTGCGACCTGGCGAGCTACCCCGGGGTGGAGCGGGCGGCACCCGCGTTCGGCATGAGCGCGGGCGAGCTGTCGGCGAACCTCGCGTCGCTGAGTCCGATCGACCGCCTCGCTCCGCTCGCGCACGCGCGGGTCCCGATCTTCCACCTACACGGTGATCGCGACACGACCGTCCCGCTCGATGCCAACTCGCGCGCACTCGGGGCGCGCTATGCGGCGCTCGGGGGTCCGGTCGAGATCGTCGTCGTCGAGGGGCGCGGGCACGACATGTGGTCAGGCTGGTTCCAGTCGGAGGAGCTGACGGACTTCGCCGTGCAAACCGCGCTCGAAGGGGCCCGGGATGCGCGTGCGGGCCCGGGGCCCGACCGTGCACCCCCGGCGAGCAGTGCGCCGGTCAAGGTCTACATCCTGTCCGGCCAGTCCAACATGGTCGGCATCGGCCAGATCAACGGTGGGAGCACGCGCTGGGGCAACGAGTTCATCGACCCGGTCGTCTCGGTCTATCCCGGCCCGTATTCCGCCACGGCGGACTACGACTCGCTGACGCCATCCGCGACGCTCGCGCTGCCCGCGTTCGGCGGCGTCGACCCGACGCCATTCCCGGGCGGTGGCACCCGCGTGGTCCGCGGTTTCATCCAGCTCGCCAGCGACGGCGTCTACGAGCTCAGCCCCGGCTACGCGAACTCGACCTACAACGTCATGGAGGTGGGGGGCGTCGAGGTCTACCGCCGGGAGGTCGGTGCGGAGGCAGTGCGGACGGCCTTCCGGTTCCGCGGCGGCGAACGGTACCCGTTCAGGACCACGTTCCTGACCGATGCGGCGAACGGGCTCGGCTGGCTGCGACGGACGGACGTGCCCGGCACGCTGACGACGGTCGTGAAGACCGTGGGCAGGTTTCCGCATCTGCTCGCCGAGGACGGCGAGTGGGTCGTGCGCGACGACGTCTGGTACCTGGGCCTCGTCACCGCGACCGCGAACCGCTGGCTGGCGCCCGGTTGCGGCGCCGACGCGAACTCCATCGGGCCCGAGCTGCAGTTCGGCCACGTGCTCGGCGACCATCACGACGAGCCGGTGCTGTTGATCAAGACCTCGCAGGGCAATCGCAGCCTGGGCTGGGACTTCCTGCCGCCCGGCAGCGAGCGGTTCACCTACGAGGGTCGGACCTACGCCGGCTACGGCGACCGCATTCCGTCCTGGACGGCGGACGATCCGGGTCGGGAGGTCGATTGGTATGCCGGCAAGCAATACGACGACTGCTTCGGGGCCGTGCACGAGGTGCTGGATCACTTTGCCGAGCGCTTCCCGCAGTTCGCGGGTCGCGGCTACGAGATCGCCGGCTTCGTCTGGTGGCAGGGACACAAGGACGGCAATGCCGCGCACGCCAGCCGCTACGAGCACAACCTGGTGAACCTGATCAAGAGCCTGCGCGCCGAGTTCGACGCACCGGACGCGCCCTTCGTGATCGGCACGATCGGGTTCGGCGGCTGGGAGATGTCCGGGCCGCACCTGACGGTCGCCGAGGCGCAGCTCGCCGTGAGCGGGACGAGCGGCAAGTACCCGGAGTTCGTCGGCAACGTGCTGACCGTCGAGACCCGCGGCTTCTGGAAGGACGCCGCCGAGTCCCCGCGCAACCAGGGCTTCCACTACAACGGCAACGCCGAGACCTACCTCATGGTCGGCGACGCGCTCGGCCGCGGGATGGTGGAGCTGCTGAAGCAGCGGTGAGCCCGGGTGGTCGTGGGCGCTCCACGCCTGATGTAAAAACCGTACGCGGTACCGATCGGAAGCCTAGGGGCGGAGCTCTTCGTAGGCGGCTTGGATGGCGCGGAAGCGTTCGGTTGCTTCCTGCTGGGCGACCGGGCCGAGGTGGCTGTGGGCGTCGGGGTGGTGCTTCTTCGCGAGGGCGCGGTGGCGGCGGCGGATCTCGTCGGGGGTCGCGGACTCGTCGAGGCCGAGCGTCGCGAGCGCTCGCCGGCGGCGCACCGCGGGCGACTCGTCGGTCGGCCGTACGTCCCGCTGACCGTCTGCACCGGCCGCCTCGCGCCACGCGCGCGCGCGGAGCACGCGTTCCTTGGCGTTGAGGAACATCACGCGTGCGTAGGCGGGGTCGATGCCGAGCTGGCGGGCGATCACCTGCAGCACGTCGTGCTCGCTCTGGCGGAAGCGCTGGTCGACGAGCGCGACCAGGCAGCACCAATAGAACAGGGTCTCGCACTCGGTGCGCGACAGCCGCGCGCGGAGCCCGCGCGCCAGCGTGCCGAGTTCGTCGGTGCCGAGCGGCCGGGCGTCCCAGCGTGCGAGCTGCAATGCGAGCAGCGGATCGGGAAACCGCTCGAGCACGAACTGCTGCACGATGTTGCGCTCGAGCTGGCCGGCGCGCCCGTCCGCCTCCGCGACCGTGAACAGCAGCAGGAAGATCTGTCGCGGTAGCTCGCTCGACCGCGCCGCACCTGCCAGCCGGTCACCGACCGTGGTGCGCCAGTCCCGCTCGGCCGTGAAGACCCGGCCGAGGCGCGCGACGCTGCCGGCCGCATGGAAGAACGACAGCGTGGCCAGCACCATGCCGAACGCCGCGAGCCCGGTCTTGGACAGCAGGAATCCGACCGCGATGCCGCAGACGGCGAGGACCAGCCGGCCGGCGACGGCGATCTTCACGAAGCTGTAGGGCGTGGGGTCCACGGTCGGCGCGCACCCTGCGGCGCGGGCAGCGCATCATTCTGGAAGGTGGCAGCCGGGACCACACCTGTGCGGTCACCTCGACCGGGCGTTCCGCCCGGCACGGAACCGCGCGTCGGGACCGCAGCGTCGAACGGGTGCCCCGCGATCCCGTCGTCGGGATCGGCGGCCGCCGGCATGCGTTCGGGCGGTCGCAGGCCTTCGCGGCCGCCTCTCTCCCGGGCCTGCCGGCGCGATCCTCACCGTTCCGGATTTCAGCATGCGCCCAAGCCTCACTTTCGCATCGATCGCGGTCCTCGCCTCGTTCGCGACCGCACAGCTCCAGACGCTGACCACGACGTTCGCCAACAACAACGGTGGTGCCGCGGAGTGGACGAACCAGTTCGACCTGACCGTCACCAACCCCGCCGGCGTCACGATTCCGTGGCTCGACATCAACACGTCGACCACGACCGCCGGCACGCTCGACATCTACGTGCAGCCGAACGGCACCTACGTCGGCAACCAGGTCAACCCGGCGGCCTGGCCCGCCTCGCCGACGGTCAGCAGCCTGTCGTTCACCGGCGCGGGCACCGGACTGCCCACCAACGCGATCCTGTCGGCACCGCTGTTCCTCGCCCAGGGCAGCTACGCGGTCGCGATCCACTACCGTGGCGTGGCGCCGCTCTACACGAACGGCAGCGGCACGAACCAGAGCTACAGCGATGCCAACATCGCGTTGGCGCTCGGCTCGGCGACCGCGGGCCTGTTCTCGGGGACGCTGTTCGATCCGCGGGTCTGCAACCTGAGGCTCTACTACGGCGTCGGCAACGTGCGGAACTTCGCCGGAGCGGCGCCGTTCGGCACCGGCTGTGGTTCCTCGTCGATCGGCGACGGCTCGTTCTACGAGCTGTTCGACGGCACGACGAGCACGTTCGACCTGTCGAACCGGGGCTTCACGATGAACTGGACCGGCAGTAGCTATGCGCTGATCCCGGCGCCAGCGCGATCGTCACGCCGACCGGCGTCGGCCGGCTGACGCTCGGTGACGACCAGACGATCGCGGTGCCGCTGCCCTTCTCGATGCCCTCGTCGCGCTGCGACACCGACCGCGTATGGCTGTGCTCGAACGGCTTCCTGGCCTTCGCGGCTACGACCCTGACCGACTACACCGAGTCGGTCGCGGAGCTCCTGTCCGACACGACGCGTCTCGCCTTCCTGTGGGACGACCTGAACCCGGGCGCCGGCGGCACGGTCGATGCCGAGGTGGATGCCAACGGCGTCTTCCATATCACGTTCACCGGCGTGCCGGAGTTCGGTGGCACGACATCGAACGACGTGCAGGTCTCGCTCCATCGCAGCGGCAACATCGAGGTGAAGTACGGCAGCGTCGGCCTGCTCGACGCGCTGGTCGGCTTCAGCACCGGCGGTGGCGCGACCGACCCGGGTGGCATCGACCTGTCGAACCTCACGCCGCGACTGATCACCACCGGCGTCGGCTGCCCGGGCCTGACGCTCGCGGTCGTCGATCGACCGGTGCTCGGCACGACGCCGACCTCGCAGGTCCGCGCGATCCGTGCTGGCTCGATCGCCGGGGCGTGCAACTTCGGCGTCCGGATCCCGACCCCGATCAGCCTGGCGCCCCTCGGCGCTCCGGGCTGCTCGATCTACGCGTCGCTGGACGCGAGCGTCGGCTTCCCGGTGTCGGGAGCGACCGCGACGATCGCCATCCCGTTGCCGAACACGCCGGCCTTCGCCGGCATCGTGCTGAGCCATCAGGCCGCGGTCCTGAACCTCGGCTACAACGCGCTCGGCGTCGCGACGTCGAACGGCGTCGACTGGACGCTCGGTACGCTGTGAGCGAGTGCGGCGGCGTGCCGAGCCCGAACGGGATCGGTCGACACCGCCCCGCCCCGCCTGTCACGGCTGTAGTGCGAAGCTCGCGCGGCGCGCCGCCGGCACGTCCCGCGTGACGGTGTAGCCGAGCCGCGGGTGGCGGACCGCGAACTCGACGCGGCCCGCGGGCAGCGCGCCGAAGGCGATCGTGCCGTCGGCGTTCTGGGCGCGGCCGAGCAGCGCGGCGGGGATCCACGGGCCCGCCGCCCAGCGCAGCGACACGGTCGCGCCGAGCAGTGGATTGCCGTCGGCGTCGAGCACGCGCGCTTCGACCTCGGTGCCCGCGTCGAGGGCGACCGTCAACGTCGTCCGCTGGTCGGCGCGCACGCGCTCGAGGCGCGAGATGCCGGGGGCCAGCGTGTCGGTCCATGCGATGGCGCGGAACGAGCCCTCGGGGAGACCCGCGAGGAACGCGCGGCCGTCGCTACCGGCGAGCGCGATGGGCAGCAAGGCGGCGGGATTGCCGTCCGCATCGACGACGACGACGCGCGCGCGCGCCGCCGGACTGCCGTCGGCGGCCGTCACCAGGATCTCGAGGCCGGCACCGGGCTGGGCACGGAGCACGAGGTCGTCGCGCACCTCGCCGTCGCCGATCCGCAGACCATCGAGGCGCGCGGTGCTCTCGCCGCCGCCGAACAGCTGGTCCTCGGCGACCAGCGTGTAGGTGCCCTCGGCGAGGCCGACGAACGAGAAGCGTCCCTCGCGGTCGGACAGCGCGAAGCCGGGATCCTGCTCGCGCGCCCCGCTCGCCGCGTCCGCAGGCAGCAGTCGCACGGCCGCGCCGATGATCGGCTCGTTCGACGCCGGGTCGATGACGCGCCCCGCCAGGCGCCCAGCCGGCAGGCGCCAGGTCGCCGTGACCGTCTGTCGGCCGGCGGGCAGGTCGACCTCGAGCGGTTCACCGATCGGCGTCATCGTCATGCCGCCGCGCAATTGCAGGCGGGCGACGCCCGGCTCGAGCCCGGCGACGTCGATGCGGTCGCCGGTCAGGAAATGCAGGCGAAGCCGCTCGTCGCCCGCAAGCGTGCGATTGACGACCTCGACGAATGCCTTGTCCGCCACGCCGCCTGCTCGTTGGACGTCGACGACGAGCCGGACGCCCGCGAGCTCCAGATCGGTCGCATCGAGCTCGACGGTCGTCGTCTCGCCCTCGCTGACCTGTGCGCGTTCGACCACGGTCAGCTCCTGTGCTTCGCGGATCAGCGACGCGATGTCGGGGATCCCGCCGGGCGAGGTGTCGCGCACCACCGAGCTCTCCATCTTCGCGAAGCCGTTCAGGTCGAGCGCCTGCACCTGGTAGCGGCCGGGCGTCAGGTGCTCGATGCGGAAGCGGCCGTCCGGCCTCGGCGCGGTGGAGCGCGTGTCGGTCTGCGGCTCCAGATTGCAGATGATGTGCCAGCTCCGCGGGTCGACTCCCGGCGGGAGCACCAGCTGGCCCTCGATCGCGCCGCCGATGCCGAGCTCGATGACGACGTCGTCCACCGCCTCGCCGGCGGCGACACGGACGCGAGCGCTCGCGCCGGGCGCGTGGCCGTCGGCCTCGGCGCGCAGCATGACGAGGCCCGGCTCCAGATCGCGCAGCTCGAAGCGGCCCTCCGCATCGGTCTGCGCCGTCGCGACGCGGAAGAACGTGGCCAGCACCGGATTGTCGGCGAACCCGCCGCGCGAGCGCCTCACGCTGGCACCGGCCACCGGCGCGCCGCCGGCGTCGACGACCCTGCCGCGGACGCTGGCCGGCGCCTCGAGTGCGAGGTCGCCGAGCTCGATGGTCGTGCCCTCGACGATCTCGATGTCCTGGTCGACCGCGCCGCGCCCGCGGGACTCGACGCGCAGCGAGAAGCGGCCGGGCTCGATGCCGCTCAGCTCGAAGCGGCCGTCGGTGCGCGCGGATGCGTGCTGCACGGCGATCGGCGTGTCGATCACGACGAGCGTGCGCCGCATCGCGCGCACGCTGAACTCGGTGACCGGTCCGCCGGCGTCGACCACCCGGCCGGCGACCCCGCCCGGGCGTGCCAGCACGACGTCGACCGGCGTGCCGTCGGTGCGCGCCTCGGCGAGCGCGCTGCAGACGAAGCCCTCCTTCGCCGCCGCGACGGACCACGACCGGTCGTCCCCGGCGCCACCGATCGCGAAGCGACCTTCGGCGTCGGTGCGCACCGGTGAGTCGCCGGCGAGCTCGCTCCACACGCGGCTGCCGGTGAAGTCGCTGACGTCGCCGACCAATGGGATGTCGATGCGCGGAACCAGCGCGACACCGGCGCCCTCGATCGGCTCGCCCGTCGAGGTGACGACCCGGCCGACGACGGTCGGCCCGCGCTCGAGCCGGAACACGAGCGCCGCCTCGACGCCGGGGGCGATCGTGCACGGCAGGCGCTGGCCGGTGAAGTCGGCGCGGTCGACGGTCACGCGGTACGAGCCCGCACGCATCCCCTCGATCCGCGCCGTGCCGTCGGAGGCGGTATCGGCGTAGTGCGTCGACCGCGCGATGCGGAACTGGCCTTCGACATCGTCGGGGATGCTGCGGATCCGTGCGTCGCCGAGTGCCTCGCCAGTCGGGTCGACCACCTTCACGAGCAGCGCTCCGGTCGGCTCGGGGACGATCAGCACCTCGCGCGTCTCGCCGGCGCCGAGCGGCAGTGCCGGCACGCGGCCGGTCTGGGTCTTCGAGCGCAGCTCGACGCTGACGCGGGGTGCTGGCGTGACGGCGCGGAACTCGAAGCGGCCGCGGTCGTCGACGCGCGTCTCGGCGCCGCCGCCGCGCAGCGAGTGCGCGAGGAACTCGCCGGGGTCGCGGAGCACCGCCATCGGGTCCGGGTCGCCCGACAGCATGACGCGAGCGTTGGGCTCCAGCGTCTCGCTGCCGAGCACGCGGCCGATCACGTGGCCGCCGCAGTAGCTCTGCAGCCCGCCGACGTCGACGCGCTCGACATCCGCGTCGGCGTGGACCGGAGTCGTCTGGGCGAGTCCGTAGAAGCGGTGGTCGAGCGTCAGGCGCAGGTGCCGCTCGTTGAGGCCCTCGACTCGGAAGTAGCCGTCGTGATCGAGCTCGGCGGTCGCGAGCGGGGCGCCGTCGGTCCGCAGCAGGAACGCCTCGCGCGCGTCGGGCGACGACGCGCCGAGCTCCATCAGCGTCTCGAAGCTCGCCGGTCGATCGGCGGGCGTGCCGGGATGGATCCGCAACACCGCGCCGGCGATCGGCACCCCCGGCTCCGGCTCGACGCGGCCGACGAGGGTCCAGGTGACGCGCGGGTCCTGGCCGCCCGGCACCGGCTCCCGCCGCGTGCCGGTGTCGATGTCCGCGGTGCGCGATGCGGAGTCGCCGATCGCCGCGGTGCGGGTCGCGCCGCCGGCGCCGGCGGCGGTCGTCGACGGATCCTGCGGCGTTCCCGTCGGCCACAGCGCGTAGCCCAGCGCCACCGCGAGCAGCGCACCGATCGTGACGAACAGCTTCTTCATGAGGATGGTCCCTGCGGCGAGGCCAGCACCGACGGTGGCGGCGGTCGCGGCGTGATGCAATGCGGCGTGGCCGAGCACCTCGGCCTTGATGGCGGCGAGCCCGCGGGTCGGCACCGCGAACAGCGCGAGCGCACCGGCGATCGCGGGCGGCAGCGACTTGCGCAGCCGCTCGAGGCCACGCACGAGCTGGGTGCGGACGGTCCCGGCCGGGCGGCCCAGCGCGTGTGCGATGTCGGCCGCACCCATGCCGTGCTTCAGGCGCAGCACGAGCACCGGGCGGTAGGCCTCCGGGAGCGCGTCGATCGCCTCGTCGATCGCGGCGTCGAACTCGGCGGTCTGCAGTGCCGTGAACGGCTCGTCCGGGGGCCCTTGGAGCTCGGTGGGCGGCGTCGCGTCGGTGCGGGCATCGATGCCGCGCCGCCGCCGGCGCTGGTTGCGTGCGTGGTTGTGCAGGATGCCGACCAGCCACGGGCGCAGCGGCCGCGATGCGTCGTAGTCCGAGGCCTTCTCGATCGCGGTCAGGAAAGTCGCCTGCACGAGATCCTCGGCGGCGGCGGCATCGACCGCGAGGTGCATCGCGACGCGCAGCAGTGCCGGCGCCACCTGGTCGTACACGTCCGCGAGGGCGTCCGGCGAGCCGGTCGTGCGGTAGCGTGCGAAGGTCTGCTCGAGGGTCTGCACCATCGTCGACACCGGGTGTCGTCGCGAGGTCGCTGCGGTGCGACAGGCGGCGCCAGAAAATTCACCGGCCGGGCTGCCCGGGGGATTCCCTTGCCCGCGATCGCCGCTGCGGTCAACCCGCGGTCAACGAACGGTGAACGCACGGTCAACGTACGGTCGAGGCCGCTGCGCCCTACATCGAGCGAACTCCGACGGCTCGGCTGCCGTCCGACGGCCACCGGGAGCCGGCTCACCACGAGCCGATGCTCCGTCTCGTTCTTCCACGCCGACCTCGTCGCGCAGGCGCAGGTCGAACCGACGCTCGTCTCCTGCCGCTCGGTCGACGGCCGCGGCGTGTTCGTCGCGACCCGGCTGGCGGGAGCGACGCCGGGCCTGTTCGGGTTCGCGTCGGGCGACCAGGGCCAGAGCTGGGTGTCGGCCAACGTGACCCCGGGTCCCGCGGGTGGTGGGTCACCCCACCAGTGGCTCGACAACCAGGATCCGCGCAAGCATCAGCTCCGATCCGGGATCGACAACGGTTCCTGCGGGAGCGGCAACGCCTGCCCGATCGACCCGCAGGGCAGCGTTCGGTCCGCGGCGCTCCCGCCGGCCCTGCTCACCGGGGTGCCTGCCGTCTACGTGACGTTCGACTTCGCCACGCTCCCGCTGCGCGAGTACACGGATCCGCTCCGGTTCCGACCGTCCTGCGGCGGGAATCGACAGACGATTCCCGATCCGGGATGGCGCGGTGATCGTCGCTCAGAATCGCGACACCGAGGTGCCGACGGCACGGGTGAGCCCAAGGAGGAGTGCTCTGATGAACGCCACCACCCTGCCCCGTCTTCTTCCGCCGTTGCTCTGCATCGCCGCGCTCGCCGTGGCCCCGCTCCCTGCCCAGTCGGGCACGCGCGCCTGGTCGCAGGCGCTGACCGGATGCGAGGGTCGGCCGCCGGCCGACAGCCTGCGTCCACAGCTCGCCGATCCGGTGCTGGTGCGCGCGGACGGCAATGGCCTGTTCGCCGTCGACATGGAGATGGCGCGCATCGCGAGCGGCTGGTCGCTCGAGACCGCGCGCGCCGGCTTCACCGGCTTCGGCTACCTGCGCTGGGCGGGTCCGAACCTGTACTCGTCGCCCGGCAGCGGCGTGCTGACCTACCGGCTCGACAACGCCGCGGCCGGACGCTTCCGCATCGCGCTGCACAATCGCCACGAGAACGGTGATCCGTCACTCGAGAACGACTGCTGGATCCGCGTCAACGGCGGGACGTGGTGGAAGCTGTACTCGAACGACGGCAGCAACGTCCGCGTCTGGAACTGGCACAGCCGGCTCGATCCGGGCCACGGCTACGCCGACTTCGATCTGGTCGCCGGCATCAACACGATCGAGGTGTCCGGTCGCTCGACCGGCTTCCAGATCGATCGCATGCACGTGTTCCCGACCTCGCTGTCGAACGCGTTCGGGCTGTCGGCGCCGGTGCTCCGGCAGAACGAGCGTCCCGTCGTCGGTGCGACGTTCGGCGTGTGGATCGACGACCCGCAGGCGCAGACCGATCTGCGGCCGGGCCTGACGGTGTGCGCGCTGCTGCTCGCACACCGCCCCAACCAGCTCGTGCCCTGCGGCCGGGTCCTGCCGGGCTTCGGTCGCACCGCGGCGGAACGCGGCGAGTTGCTGCTGCTCGAGAGCCCGCCGCCGGTCGTGGTGCCGGTCACGGTCGTGTGGGGTGGCCCCGGTCACCCGGCCGCGATCGACCTGCCGATCCCCGCGCGCAGCGAGCTGGTCGGGACGATCGTCCACTCGCAGGCGCTGATGTTCGACGGTCGCCGCGCGGTGCTGACCAACGGCCTGCGCTTCGGCATCGGCGACTCGTGACCGCCGGGCGGCGCGCGATCAGCGGATCCGCACGCCGCGCGATTCGAGCGCACGAACCCGTCCGGACTGCGTGATCGCAACGCCCTGGGTGACGAAGTGGACACCCACGAGGGACGGGTCGTTCGGGATCGGCAATGCGAACAGATCGCGGCCCTCGGCGGGCACCGCGCTCGCGTGCACGGTGACGATCACGCCGCCGCCGATCCGCAGGAAGCCGATGCCGGGGATCGGCACGAGCGCGGGGAACGGCCCGGCGAGGATCGCGACCGAGTCACCCGCCGGGGCGTACATCTCGAAGCGCAGCGCTCCGCCCGGCCGGAAGTCGCCGACCAGCTCGAAGGTGCCCTGGTCGCCGAGCAGACCGCGGCGGGCATCGCCCTGGTGGTAGGTCCGCCACAGGCTGCGCCCGAGCCGCGCCGTCTGCGCCGGCTCGTAGACGCCGATCGTCACCTGCTGGTTGGCGCGTGACACGACGACCATCTCGAGTCGGCCGTCGCCGTCGACGTCGCCGAACTGGGCGCCGTTGAGGTGCGTGAAGCCGGTCGGCTGCAGTGGCCAACCGGGCTCGATCGCGCCGGTCGCGTCGACGCAGTGCAGCCAGCCATTGCCGGATGCGTCCATCAGGTTGGAGTCGAACACGATCTCCATGACGCCGTCGTCGTCGAGGTCGACGACCGCCGGCGGGGCCTCGGCACCACCTGGGTGCACGATCGGGAAGCCCGGCAGCAGCGCACCCGTCGCGCTCCAGGCGTACATCGCCGGCCCGCTCGCGGTGCCACCGCTGCGCCCGCAGACGATGTCGAGCGTTCCGTCACCGTTGACGTCGGCGACCGACGGGGGGCAGTAGGTCCAGGTGCTGCCGAACGACTTCGGCCAGCCCGGCTGCAGCGTGCCGTCGTGACGGAACACGTAGCAGCCGGACGCGGTGCGGTGGCAGGCCGTCACGATCTCGAGGAACCCGTCGCGATCGATGTCGGCCAGCACCGGCGACTGGTACGAGAAGCGGGCGTCGTAGGCGGCTGCGACGTCGAACGGGAAGCCCTGCACGGGAGTGCCGTCGGCGTGGAACGCGAACAGCGACTGATAGGAGATCGTCACCACCTCCGGCGCGCCATCGCCGTCGAGATCGCCGACGGCCGGCGTGCCTGCCGGGACGTGGTCGAGCGCCTGCGGCCAGTTCGCGCCGAACGGCGTGCCGTCGAGTCGGAACGCGTGCACGTAGCCGATCGGATAGGCGCGCTCCTGGATCAACACCTCGAGCCGGCCGTCACCGTCGAGATCGGCCGCGACCGGCGCACCCGGCGTGTTGTTGTTGTTGAGGTTCTTGGGCCAGCCCGCGGCGAGCGTGCCGTCGGCGTGGAACACGTAGGCGCGACCGCCGCTGGTCAGGCCGCGCGTATTGACGAGGATCTCGAGGCTGCCATCGCCGTCGAGGTCGGCGACCGCCGGCGCCTCCTGCGAGAAGCCGACCGTCGCGACCGGCCAGCCCGGCAGAGCCGTACCGTCGTGACGGAATACGTAGACCTGACCGTCGGTCGACGGGCGAATGATCTCGAGGCGGCCGTCGCGGTCGAGGTCGGCGAGCGCGACGCCGCGGTATGGATCGATCGTGTAGGTCTGATTGGACGGCACGGTGACCGGCCAGCCCGGCTCGAGGACCGGCTGGTCGAGCGCGCCGGTCGGTGGCGCGAGCGCGGCGGTCACGGCGGTGACGCTCGACAGTCCGGCCGGCTCGGAGCCCGGATCGCCGAGCGAGGTGCTGCGCAGCGCGACCTGCGCGGAGGGAACTCCGGCGAGCAGTGCGCCGCACGAGAGGGCGAGGAGCAATCGCGACATGGCGTGCATGATACGCCGCGCGCCGCCGCCGACGATCAGGGCTTCCGCCGAGCGAGCCGAGCAACCAGGTGGCCGGCGACGCTGCCGGCGACCACCGTGAACAGCGTCCAGAAACCGAGCTGCGCGGCAGCCGCGCGTCGCATCGTCTCCGCCATGCCGAACTCGAAGGCGGCCGGACCGAACCTGGTGTAGTGAGTGTCGAGGCCGGCGTGCTTCGCATACCACGTCGCGGCCAGCACGCCGAGTCGCACCGGGATGGCGTAGAGCAGCAGCGTCCACGCCAGCCGCGGCCACAGGCAGAATGCCACTGCCGCGGCTCCGACCGCGACGCCGACGATCACGGGCAGCGCATCGGACATCGCGCGCAGCGCGTCGTCGCTGCGGTCGGTCGGATCGAGTCCGCCGAACGACACGGCGACGGACGCCACCATCGCGAGCAACCCGAGGAGCGCGATCCCGAATCCGTACGGCAGCCGCGGCCGCGAGCCGGCGTGCGCGAGGCGCCAGCCGAACCACGCCCCGAACAGCGGCGCGAGCCAGGTGATGCCGAGCAGCGCGCCGCCGCCGCCCGACGCGGTCGTGATCGTCCCGCGCGCCTCGAGCGCGAGGCGGGCGGCAGTGACGAGCAGCGTGACGACCGCGGGCCAGAGGATCGTGCGGAGCGGGCTCGGGAGACGGTTCTCTCGCATGGACGGGGTGGGAATGGGAGGAGGATCGCAGCGCGCCTCACTCGGTGCGGATGCGCAGCAGCATCCCGGAGTCGCTGGTCGAGCACTGGATCCGCAGCACGTCGGGGAGCTCGGCGAGGCTGGCGGGCATCGGTGCGCCGGCGCCGGCGACCATGTCGCTCACGAGGCCTCCCAGCTCGGCGAGCCGGATCTGCGCGCGCATCAGCACGCCCTGGCCGAGGCCGGTGCGTGCGGGGCGACCGGCCAATGCCTCGTCGACGAGCGTACGGATGCTCGTCTCGGCGCCGTGCAGCATCGTCGTGCAGAACGAGTCGCCCGCGACCGCCTGCAGGGACTCGAAGCGACCATCGGGAAGCACGGCTGCCATGTTCGGGTCGTCGAACTCGAGCACCTGTCGGCTGACCGGCACATCCTGATAGCGGAACGCCTCCTGCTCGAAGGTCGCCTCGTACTGGCGGCTGCCCGCCGCGGCGCGCTCGGCGATCGCGCGCCAGGCCTCGCTGTGGAGTACCGCGCCGACCGCGGCGGCATCGCGGCAGCCGAACAGCATCGCGGCGCCGGTGTCCGCGCTCCACGCGACGCTGATTCCACCCGACAGACCCGCATACATCCGCTCCGACAGCGAGCGCGCTTCCTCGCGCTTCTCGGCGTCCTTCTCCGTCATCGTGGTGAGCGGCAGCAGCACCGGCAGGAGCTTCGGCAGTGCGCGCGGCAGATCGACGTCGATGTCGACGCGCAGCAGCGGGGCGTCGACCGGCAGCCGGCGGAGTCCGTCGGGGCTCGGCCGCAACAGGGCGACCGTGTCGGCCGCCCAGGTCCCCTGACGCGGCACGATGCGCAGCGTCATGTCGAGGTCGTCCTTCGCCTGGGGCTTGCTGGGGATCACCAGCTCGAGCAGTTCGAGCTGGGTCGGGAACGCGAGCAAGGCGTCGAGCAGCTCCCGCGCCTGCCGCGCGTCGATCCCGGCCTGCGACAATCCCATGCCGAGCGCCGCGCGGGCCCAGCCGGTCGCCTGCTCGTAGGGCCCCGCATAGAGGTCGAGCAGCATGGCGGGCCGCGCTTCCAGCCGGACCCAGTCGGTGCCGGCGGCGGTGTCGACGAACGCGCCGCCGCCGTCGTCGAGCGCGGTCACGATCACGGCGCCGGCGGCGGGCTGCGTGACGGTCGCACTGCTGCCGAACGAGCGCAGGAAGCGACGGGCGATCTGGAGGTCGGTCGTCTGCAGCGCGAGAGGCGAGCCGGCGGTGGTGGACTGCGCGCGCGGGGCCGGAGCGCACGCGAGGAGCGGGAGCAGCGCGAGGGCGGGGATGCGGCGATTCATCGGGGCGGTGGGTCGGGGTGTCGGGAACGTCGGCGCGGCGATCGTAGCGGGGCGTCGATCACCGGCGCAGTCGTCGGGCTCGCCGTGGCCAGCGGCTGGCGAGTCTGGTCACATCAGGCCAGCGATTTCTCGCGCCGCGCGGTGCCGGACGTATGCGCGGCAGCCCCCCGCCGGCCACCCTCGTCGCCGGCAAGTCCCCGAGTCGATCATGTCGAGCCGAGTCCTCGTCCCGCTGTTCCTGCTCGCCGCCCTGGCTCCCGCCCAGGACCGGGCGATCCGCCTGCCGCTGCACCCGCGCATCACGCCCGACGGCGAGCGCGTCGTGTTCGCGTGGCAGGGCGACCTGTGGATCGCGCCGCTGCGCGCGACCGCGCCGGCGACCCGCCTGACCTGGCATCCCGGGCGCGACGCCCACCCGCTGCCGAGCCCCGACGGCGAGCATCTGCTGTTCACCAGCGACCGCGCCGGCCGCGAGCAGGTGTTCGTGATGCCGCTCGGCGGCGGAGCGCCGCGGCAGGTGACGTTCGATTCGGTCGGCTGCGACCCGCTGGAGTGGACCGCGGACGGTGCCGCGTTCCTGGCGCTGCGCACCAGCGACCGCTCGCCGTTCCCGACCGAGGCGCGGCGGCTGGTGCGGATCCCGCTGGAGCGGACGACCCCGGAACAGGTGCTGTTCGACGCCGGAGCGAACAGCGGCACGCTCGCGCCCGACGGTCGCCACGCGTTGTTCACGCGCGGGCGGATCCAGGAGGAGCGCAAGGGCTACCGCGGAGCGGCCGCCGAGCAGATCTGGCTCGCCGACCTCGGCGCTGCCGGTCGCCCGGCGCTGACGCGCCAGTCGGTCGACCGCGAGGCGTTCCAGAACGTCAGCGAGTACGCACCGCTCTGGCTGCCCGACGGCTCGGGCTATCTGTTCCTGAGCGATCCGGACGGCTGCTTCGACGTCTACCGCCGCGACCTGGCGAGCGGCGCGACGACGCGGCTCACGGACCTGCGCGCGGCGGACGGCAGCGACGACGGCGCGATGGAGCCGAGCCTGTCGAAGGACGGGCGGCGCCTGCTGTTCCGACGCCGCTTCGATCTCGTGCTGCTCGACCTGGCGAGCGGCGAGCGGACCGACATCGCGTTGCGCGCCAGCGGCGACGAGGTCGCCGACAGCCTCGAGCGGCGGCGCCTCGACAGCGCCGACGACGTCGCGTTCACCGGCGACGGCAAGCAGATCGCGTTCGTCGCCGGTCACGACCTGTGGGTCATGGACCGCGTGCTCCGCGAGCCGCACCGCGTGACGCAGACGCTCGCGGTCGAGGAATCGCCCGTGTTCAGCCACGACGGCAAGCGGCTCTACTTCGTCAGCGAGGCCGACGGCGAGGTCGACATCTGGGAGGCGAGCTGCCCGGCGCGCGAGGACGGCTATTGGTGGCTCGCCGACTCGTTCGCGCTACGCAAGGTGACCGACGACGCAGCCGTCGAGACCGGCCTGCGCGCGTCGCCGAGCGGCGACCACTTCGCCTATGTGAAGGGCGGTGACCTGTGGGTCATGGACCAGGACGGCAGCGACCACCGGCGCATCCTCGCGTCCTGGGACGCGCCCGACTTCGACTGGTCGCCGGACGGCAAGTGGCTGTGCTGGTCGGTGCAGGACGACGACTTCAATGCCGACGTCTGGGTCGCGCCGATCGACGGCTCCAGGCCGCCGTTCAACCTGTCGCGGCACCCCGACGCCGACCGCTCGCCGGTGTGGTCCGGCGACGGTGCGCGCATCGCGTGGGTCGGGCGGCGCGACGGCGACGAGGCCGACATCTACTTCGTGACGCTGACGAAGTCCGCGGCCGAGGAGACGGAGCGCGACCGCAAGCTGCGGGAGGCGCTCGAGGCGATGAAGAAGGGCCGCGACAAGCCCGCGCGCCGGGGCCAGGGTGCGCGGCCCGGCGCCGATGCGCCGGCGGAGCCGGGCGCCGGGGGGGCGGAGCCGGCCGCGGCCGCGGAGCCGAAGGACGGCGATGCGAAGGAGACCAAGGACGGCGACGGCGGGCCCAAGCCGGTGCGGATCGACTTCGACGGCATCCACGAGCGCATCGCGCACGTGCGCATCCCCGACAGCTACGAGACGTCGCTCCTGTGGTCGCCCGACGGCGAGACGCTGCTGTTCGAAGCGAGCGTCGATGGTCAGCGCGGCTGCTACAAGATCGTGTTCCCCGACGAACTCCGGCCGCAGAAGGTCGGCGCGTCGCTGCCGTCGCGCGCACGCTGGCTCAAGGAAGGAGATCAGGTCGTCGGACTGTCGGGCGGCAAGCCCGCGTCGATGAGCCCCGGCAACGGCCGCATCGAGACGTTCGCGTTCGGGGTGCAGGAGGAGCGCGACTGGGGCGCGTTGCGGCAGCTCGCGTTCGACCAGGGCTGGCGGACGATGCGCGACGCGTTCTACGACGGCCGGCTCAACGGCCGCGACTGGGCCGCGATCCGCGCCAAGTACCGGCCGGTCGCCGCCCAATGCCTCGGCCGTGACGAGTTCTCGCTGCTGATGAACATGATGCTCGGCGAGCTCAACGCGTCGCACATGGGGCACCGCGGTGGCTCCGACCCGCTGCCGTCCGCACCGCGGCCGGAGTGGAGCCCGACCACGTGGCAGCTCGGCCTGCGCCTCGTCGCGCCGCCGGACGGCCCCGGGCTGCTCGTCGAGAGCGTGATCCCGGGCTCGCCGTGTGCCGAGGCGCGCAGCGAGGTCCGCGCCGGCGAGCGCGTACTGGCGATCGATGGTACGGCGCTGTCGCCGCAGACCGACCTGCTCGCGCTCTTGACGATGGACCAGCAGCGGGACATCGCGTTGCGCGTGCGGGGTGCCGAAGGTGCCGAGCGCGACGTGACGGTCCGTCCGGTCGCGTCGGTCCAGGGGCTGCTCTACGACGAGTGGATCGCGCGCAATCGCGCCGCGGTCGATGCCGCCTCGGGCGGACGGCTCGGCTACCTGCACATCCGTGGCATGGACATGAGCAGCTTCCGGCAGATGGAGGAGGACCTGTTCCACGCCGGGTTCGGCAAGGACGGCCTGATCATCGACGTGCGCTTCAACGGCGGCGGCAGCACCGCCGACCACGTGCTGACCGCGCTCACGCAGCCGCGCCACGCGATCACCGTTCCGCGCGACGGGTCGACCGGCTACCCGCAGGACCGTCGCGTCTACGCGACCTGGCACAAGCCGGTCGTCGTGATGTGCAACGAGATGTCGTTCAGCAACGCCGAGATCTTCAGCCACGCGATCAAGACCCTGCGCCGCGGCGCCGTCGTCGGCATGCGGACCGCGGGCGGCGTCATCAGCACCGGTGGCCGCGGCCTCGTCGACGGCAGCTTCGTGCGCCTGCCGTTCCGGGGCTGGTTCCTGGTCGGCGACGGCCAGGACATGGAGCTCGATGGCTGCCTGCCCGACGCCGCGCTGTGGAACGCTCCTGACGGTCCGGACGATCAGCTCACGAAGGCGGTCGAGGTCCTGGCCGCGGAGGTCGCCCGGCAGCCCGCCGATCCGGATCCCATCTACCGGGCCGAGCGCCCGCGCCGCTGAAGCCGCGCGCGGGCCATCCGGCCGCCTTCGGCCACCCGTGCCGCGGGCCGACCGCCAGGAATGGCCGGGTTCGTCGCGGAACTGTTCCCGATGGGCGGGAAAACTCGACGTTTCGGGGCCCGTGACGACGCTTCACGACACTTGTAGGGAGCACGGCACACGGCCCCCGGTCGTCACCCCGCAGGGAAGGTGGCGCAGGGGGGCAACCTGGGGGGCGGGACGAGAGAGGACGTCCCGCCCCCCGCCCATTCCTGGTGGTCCAGGTGGCGCGCTACCCACGGGGTCGCACGTCCGTCCGGCCCGGCGGCGCTCCAGCGTGCGCGCGCCCCGGCCAGCGGGGGCCAGAATGCTGCGGCCGGCCCGACGGCGAGCCGCGGGCCGGCCGCAGGGGCCTTTCCGTGGGGAGGGATGGGTTCCGCCTCCGCGGCCTTTCTATCGGTCGAGCGCCAGTTCCGACTGGAGCGGATCCGGGCCGACCGGATCGGGCCGACGCGGGTGATGACGGGCCAGTCCGGCAGAACGCTCACCCGCCTGCCGGCGCACGCAGTCCGAGTGCTTCGGCGAAGCCGTCGTGGCGCTCGCGCGCCGGGCTCGACGTCGTCAGGCCTTCGATCTCGACGATGTTGCCGCCGCCGGTCGCGCCGAGCACCGCCTTCACGAACTCGCCGGCCGCACGTCCGATCGCGACGTTGTCACCGCCGAGGAAGACCGTGTAGTCGCCGCTGCCGAGCTTGCGGTCGAGCACGACGACCGGGATGCCGTTCGCGAGCGCCTCGCGCGCGGCGGGGACGATGACGACCTCCTCCTTCGGCGACACCAGGATCACGTCGACCGCGGCAGCGACCAGCTCGAGCACCTGCTCGCGCTGCACGTTCGAGTCGTTCTGCGCATCGCGCTCGTCCAGCACGACGCGCCCGGCGAGCTCGTCGACGCGGCGGCGGATGTCGGCGTTCATCTGCGCGCGCCAGGGTTCGGCGGAGTTGCACTGCGACATGCCGACGCGCAGCGTCGCGCCGAGCGATTCCCCGCGCAGCGCAGCGGCGTGGGCGGTGCGGAGCTCGGCGAGCACCGCGTCGCCCGGGGCGGGTACCGGACGGCCGCCGCTCGCCAACGTCTCGCGCGTGAACACGCGCGTGCCGAGCACCAGGTCGCGCGGCACGTCGACGCCGGCAGCGAGCAGCAGCGCGACGTCGATCGCCTCGGCCCCGCAGGTCGGATAGAGGAAGGTCGCGTCGAGCTTGCCCTCCTCGACATAGCGGACGCCCTCGTGCGGCAGCGCGTCGATCCCGACGAAGCGGATCCCGTCGCGCCCGGCCTGCTCGGCAGCGAGCTGCGCACCGCGCGCCATGGGGTCGTTGTGCGCGTAGACGAGGTCGATGTCGGCGAACCGCGCGAGCGCCGATTCCATCTCGGCCTTGCCGTTCTCCTGCAGCCACCTCGCGTCGGCCCGGAACACGACGCGGAGCGAGCCGTCGGCGGAGGTCAGCAACGGTGGCTCGTCCGCCGTGCCTCCGCAGGCGCACGCGACCAGGAGCGGGAGGCCGGCGAGGAGATGCGAGAGGGGGACGTCCGCGGATCGCTTGGCTGTCATCGGCGTCGCTGCAGGAGGACGGCAGCGACGATGATCCCGCCCTGGACGACCAGTCGCCAGTGCTCGCGCGCGCCGTTGATGCTGAGGATCTTCTCGATGTAGCCGATGATCAGCACGCCGACGACCGTCAGCATCACCCCGCCGCGACCGCCCATCAGCGACGTGCCGCCGATCACGACCGCGGCGATCGCCTTCAGCTCGTACATCGCGCCGGCCTCCGGGTCGCCGAGCCGCGACTGCGCGACGTGGCAGCACGCCGCGAGCCCCGCCAGCGTGCCGCACAAGACGTAGGTGACCAGCTTCTGCCGCACGACCGGGATGCCCGCGAGCCGCGCGGCCGTCTCGTTGCCGCCGATCGCGAGCACGTGGCGGCCGTAGACCATCCGGTGCAGAGCGAACGCACAGGCGGCCGCGCACAGCGCGAACAGCAGCCCGACGACCGGGATGCCGAGCCAGTCGCCCGCCAGCATCTGCATCAACGGGGTCCCGTCGATCGCGTCCGCGCCCGGCATGATCTTGGTGCCGGGCGACTGGCCGAACGCGGCCGGTGCGAGCTTCGCGAAGCCGCGCGCGGCGACCATCGTCGCGAGTGTCGCGATGAACGGCTGCAGGCCGAGCCGTGCGGCGAGCGCGCCGTTCGCGGCGCCGCACGCCGCTCCGGTGACCAGCGCGGCACCGAGCGCGACCACCGGCCCGAGCTCCGACTGCAGCGAGACACCGGCGAACATCATGCCCGCCAGGCCGAGCACCGAGCCGACGGACAGGTCGATGCCGGCCGTCAGGATCACGAGCGTCATGCCGAGCGCGAGGATCCCCGTCACGCTCGACGCGCGCAGCATCGCGAGGTGCGTCGCGGCCTGGAAGAACGTGCCGCCGGCCGGGAACGCGCAGCCGAGCACGACGACGAGCGCGAGCGCCGCGCCCGCGCGGAGGAGCGGAGTGAGTGCCTCGGACACCCGCATGCCCCGCAGGCTAGCCCGGCCGACCCCCGAGATCCCTGCTGCGGTCACGCAAGTCGCTGGCTGGCGTCGTCGTCGAGTCGAATCCGCGCTCGACCTGCCAGGCGCGTGCGGTGCCGGCGGAGGCCCGCGATCCGGGTGCGCCGCGCCCGCTCAGGCCAACGCGAGGTGGGCGGTGAGCAGGTCGCGCACGCGGTCGGTGGCGAGCCGGCTGGGTGCGAGCTCACGCGTGACCTCCCCGTATGCCTGCGGGGTGTCGGCCCCGAACCACAGCTCGGGCACCGGCTGGTCCGGTGCGTCGGCGTGCCAGCCGAACCGGGGGTCGCCGCGATCACCCTCGAGCTCCTGCAGCCGCCGCGCGAGCGGGCGCAGGTCGCGGCGCGCCGGGGGGACGAACGTCGCGACCTCGAACCAGGTCTCGGTGCGGTCGTGATAGCGGTAGCGCGGACCGTCCGGGCGCTCGTCGACGTGGAGCACGCGGTAGCCCCCGGCGAGCGTGTTCACCGTCATCCGGCGGAGCGGGCCGTCGCTGCGCACGACCGCGAGCGCTGCGGCCGGCACGAACCAGCGCTCGAGCGCTCCCGTGCGCGCCGCCCGCAGCTCGGCGAGCTGGGCGTCGCAGGAGTCGCGCCACAGTGCTGCGAAGTGATCCGGGCGGTCGAGCACCAGCTCGGCGTGGTCGACGAGCCAGCGATAGCGGGCGAGCGACTTCGCCGGGCCGCTCAGACCGGCGAACTCGGCTGCGACCGGCGACGAGGCGTCGGCGATACCCGCCACGATGCGGTCGATCGCGAAGCCGCGCACCGTCTGCCAGGCCTGGAAGTCACCGGTCGCGGCAGCCGCGAGCAGCACCTCCTCGCGAGGCAGCGCGACCTCCGGGCGGACGACCGCGAGCATCGAGAGGAACCCGTCGGTGTCGTAGTGGTCGTTCAGCACCAGCTCCGCATCGCCCAGGAACGCCGCGCGACGCCCCGCATCGTCCGCCGCGAACGCGAGGCAGATCCCGGTGCTCAGGTCGCGCTTGTAGACGGCGGGCGTCCGATTGCCGGGCCAGTGCGAGAGGTTGGGACCGGCCGGCGTCATGCCGTCGACGGACAGGTGTGGCCGGTCCGCGCCAGCAGTGCCGGCGAAGCCGATGTCGAGGCGGCGCTGTGGCATGGTGCGATCGTCGACCGGCGGGCCCGCTCGACCAAGGGCAGGTCGCAGCGCAGGGGGATTTCGCGACGCGCGCTTGCATCCCGCGGTCGATCGAGTAACGTCCTCCGCCCGCGCCTGGGGGCGTAGCTCAATTGGTTAGAGTACCGGACTGTCGATCCGGTGGTTGCGGGTTCGAGCCCCGTCGCCCTCGCCACACGGGCGAGACAGGCCTGCCGGCCTGTCTCGCCCTTTTTCGTAGGTGAGTGGGTGAGTCGATGAGTCGATGAGTCGATGAGTCGATGAGTCGGTGGTCTCGGTGCCGTGGCCGCGGCTCGACGTGGTCGACCGCGGAGCCGCACGCGGTGCGTCGGGGTCGCGTGACCCGCTCGACCCCGCCCGGTCTGCCGGGCAGCTGCCCGCGGCGCGGCTTCGGTTAGCCTGTCGGCCCCCGTTCGCCGATCACCGACCACGACGGCGGCGCCCACGCGCCGCGCGACCGCCCCGACCGACGACCGTCCCGAGCCCGTGAACACCGCGACCAAGCCCCTCGTCTACGTCGACGATCGCACTGGCCTCGGCCGGATGATCGAAGCTCTCGAGAGGTCGACGGAGGTCGCGATCGACACCGAGGCGAACTCGATGTTCGCCTACCGGGAGCGGCTGTGCCTCGTGCAGCTGAGCACGCGGACCCGTGACTACGTGGTCGACCCGCTCGCCGTCGACGTCGCGCCGCTCGGCGTGATCCTCGCCGATCCGGGCATCCTGAAGGTGCTGCACGGCGCCGAGTTCGACGTGCTGTTGCTCAAGCGCGAGTGCGGCTTCGAGATCGCGAGCCTCTTCGATACGCGCGTTGCCGCGTCGTCGCTCGGCTTCGAAGCCCCCGGGTTGGCCGCTGTGCTGCGCGACTGGCTCGGGGTCGAGCTAGACAAGCGCTTCCAACGCAGCGATTGGGGCAAGCGGCCGCTGAGCGACGGACAGATCGAGTATGCGCGCAGCGACACGACCCACCTGCTCGAGCTCGCTCGCCTGCTGCGCGCGGAACTCCGCGCGAAGGGCTCGCCGCACGTCGAAGAGGTCGCCGCCGAGTGTCGCAGGCTGCAGACGCTCGAGCCCGAGGTCCGGCCGCTCGACGCCGCGGAGCTGCTGCGGGTCAAGGGGGCTGGGTGCCTCGATGCGCGTGGCCGGCGCGCGTTGGAGCAGCTCAATCGCGTGCGTCACCAGCTCGCGGAGGCGCGCGATCTGCCTCCGTTCAAGGTGTTCGGCAACGACGTGTTGTTGGAGCTCGCCCGTCACCGACCGCGCGGTCTCGAGGAGATCAGCAAGCACCGGCTGCTGTCCGAGAAGCAACTACAGCGGGTCGGGACCGCCGTGGTGGACGCATTGCGTCGGGCCCGTCGCCTCGGCCCGCTCGACGGCGTCGCGCAGCGCGCCGACCGTGAGCAGTCGCTCGATCGCAGCGAGGCTGCTCGCTACGAGCGGCTGCGGACCTGGCGCAAGCAGGTCGCCGAACGACGGCGGACCGATCCGTCCCTGATCCTCTCGAAGTTCCAGATGCTGGCGCTCGCCACCGCGCGCCCGACGCCTCGCACGCTCGACGGGTTGCGCGGTCTCGGCGTCGTCGAGACGTGGCGCACCGCGTTCTACGGCAGCGAGCTGCTCGAGCAGCTCGCCGACGCGTGAGCCGACCGCCGCCGAGCGGATGTCACCGGTCGCGCCGCAAGCGTTCGACGACGCGGCTGCGCGCCCCAGCGCGGCGGGTGGGCGCCGGTGCGCCCTCGCTGCGCGCGACGGCCTCGCGGCGCAGGTGCTCCTGGCTGTCGAAGGGCTCCTCTCCATCGACCAGCACGCGCGCCCGGTAGGTGCCGTCGGCGAGCAGCTCGCGACCCTTGAGGTTGTCGCGCAATGCGAAGTCGAGCAGCTCGATGACCCGCGCGCGGAGCTTGGGGTCACGGATCGGGACCGCCTGCTCCACCCGTCGGTCGAGGTTGCGGGTCATCCAGTCGGCGGACGCGACGAACACCTGTGGATCGCCGCCGTTCTCGAACGCGTAGATGCGCGAGTGCTCCAGGAAGCGCCCGACCACCGAGACGGCGCGGATGTTGTCGCTGAGCCCCGGCTGTCCCGGGCGCAGGCAGCAGATCCCGCGCACGCAGAGCTCGATCCGAACGCCGGCCTGCGAGGCCTCGTAGAGCGCCTGGATCACCTTCGGGTCGACGATTGCATTGATCTTCGCGCGGATCGACGCGGGACGGCCGGCGCGCGCATTCGCCGTCTCGTTCTCGATCAGCTCCATCAGCCGGGACCGCAGCGTGTACGGAGCGACCAGCAGGCAGCGCAGGTTGGGGACGCGCGCGTAGCCCGTGATCATGTTGAACATCGCTGCGACCTCCTTGCCGATGTCCTCGTCGGCCGTCAGCAGGCCGAGGTCGGTGTACAGCCGCGCGGTGGTCGGGTTGTAGTTGCCGCTGCCCAGGTGGCAGTAGTGGCGGATCCCCTCCTCGTCGCGGCGCACGACCAGCGTCGCCTTCGCATGTGTCTTCAGACCGACGATCCCGTAGACGACGTGGACGCCGGCGCGCTCCATGCGCTTCGCCCAGCGGATGTTCGCCTCCTCGTCGAAGCGGGCCTTGATCTCGACCACGACCGTCACCTGCTTCCGTCGCTCGGCCGCGGCAATCAGGTCGCGGACGATCGCCGAGGTCTCGCCGGCGCGGTAGATCGTGTGCTTGATGGCGAGGACACGCGGATCGTGCGCCGCCCAGTGCACGAAGCTCTCGACCGTCGCGAACGACTCGTAGGGGTGGTGCAGCAGGAGGTCCCGGGTGCGCAGCTCCGCGAAGAGCTCCTCCGCCGATTCCCAGCTCCGCACGACGAACGGAACGAACGGGGCGTCCTTCAGGTCGGGGCGGTCCTCCTTCGAGTAGAGCTCGAGGAGTCGGCCGAGATTGACGGGGCCATCGCATTCGTAGACGTCGTCGGCCTCGAGCTCGAAAGCCTCGAGGAAGCGCACGACGATCTCGGGGGTCGCCGACCGGCTGATCTCGAGGCGGACGGGCTCGCCGCGGCGCCGGCGCACGAGCTCCTGCTCGAGCGCCGTCACGAGATCGGTGCTCGACTCCTCGTCGATGTCGAGGTTGCTGTCGCGCGTGACGCGGAACGCGCACGAATGCAGCAGCCGTAATCCCGGGAACAGCGTGCCGAGGTGCTCCTTCACCACGTCGGATATGAACACGTAGTCGCGGCCGGCATCGCCCTCGCGCTGGGGGAGCGACACGAGTCGCGGCAACACGCGTGGGACCTGCACGACCGCGACGCGATGTAATGGACGCTCCTGGCGCGGGTCGAGCAGCAGCACCGCGAGGTTCAGCGACTTGTTGAGCAGCGACGGGAACGGGTGCGCGGGGTCGACCGCGAGAGGCGTGAGGACCGGATAGACCTCGTCTTCGAACCAGGTCCGCAGCCAGCGGCGCTGCTCGGCGTCGAGTGCGGGGATATCGGGGAAACGGATCCCCTCGGCGGCGAGCGCGGGCAGCAGCTCCTGCATCCACACCGCGTGCATCGACTCGTTGAACGTGCGCGCGGCGGCGCGGATCGACTCGAGTTCGCTGCGCGGCGACAGCTCGTCGGGGTTCTCCCCGCGCGACAGGCCCGAGTCGACCAGCTCCATCGTGCCGGCGACGCGCACCTCGAAGAACTCGTCGAGGTTCGTGCTCGCGATCGCGAGGAACTTGACGCGTTCGAGCAGCGGATTGCGCGCGTCCCGCGCCTCGTCGAGCACGCGGCGGTTGAACTCGAGCCACGACAGCTCGCGGTTGATGAACAGGTCCGACTTCATGGTGGCGGCTCCGCCGCGGGCCGGGCCGGAAGGGGTGCCGTAGCCCCGGGCCCGGCGGGCGGTCCGGCCCTGAGGATGCCGGTGCGAGCCTCGCACTGCACGCCCCACAGCCGGGCGGCGAGCGCCGCGCTGACGAGCCACGCCGGTCCGGTCCAGTGCGACAGCAGGCGAGCCATGCTCGACCGCAGGTGGTGTTCGAGGTCGGGCTCGGGCGACAGCAAGAAGGGCAACGCGGTGCTCGCGAGGCCGAGCGCGGTCAGCAGCCCGGCACCCGCGAGCGGCGAAGGCAGGCGACGGGCGCGGAGCCACAGACCCAGCGCGAGCGGTGCGGCGAACGTCAGGCCGAAGCGACCGCGGCCGAGCGCGTGGTCGGCGAACCCGGCGACGATCGCCGGCAGCCGGACGAGCCGTTCGAGCGGTCGGCCGGCGTCGGCCAGGTAGGCGCCGAGCGTGCCGTCGGCGGTGACGCCGAACGCCGTCGCGAGCGCCGGGGCGGCGAGCGCGGCTCCCGGCAGGATCGCGAGCACGGCGACGCGGCGTCGGCGCGGCGACCAGCGCAGCGCCCGGAGCGCGCGGTCGGCGGCGAGCGTCGCGAAGGCCGCCCCGGCGGTCCACACGGCCGGCGACCACAGCGCCGCGGCCGGTGCGCGCGCGCCGACGTGGCCGAGCAGCGCACGCATGGGCAGCACGACGACGAGTCCGAGAGCGAAACCCAGCAGCGCCGCGGGCAGGCGGCGCCGGTCGTCGAGGACGAGCGCGGCCGCCACCGTGAGCGCGCCGTGGAGCATGCCCTCCGGCTTGGTCGACACCGTGGCGCAGACGGCAGCGGCGAGCCACAGCGGGTCGTCGCGGAGCCACGCCGCGACGACGCCCGCCAGCGTGGTCGCGAGCAGCAGGTCGGCGTAGCCCGAGTCGGCGCCGCCGAGGGACGGCTCGACGAGCCGCGGCACGAACCCGGCGGCGAGCGCCGCGCCGAGCGGCAGCCAGCCGGGTGCCCCCGGTCGGCGGGCGCCGGCGTGCACCGCCGCCAGCAGCGCGAGCCACGCCAGCGGGAACAGCGCGCGACCGGCTCCCGGCCCGAACAGCCGCGCGCCCGCGGCGACCAGCAGCGGCTGCAGGAGCGGGTAGTCGCGGCTCGGCGCGTCGATCGCGGGGTCACGGAAGAACGGTTGGTCGAGCGTCGGTTCCAGCGCGAGGTGCAGCGCCTTGAGCTCCCAGTTGGCGGCGCCGTCCCAGCCGCGCGCCGGCGTCGCGAGCGAGCCGTGCGCGATCGACAGGCCGATGCAGACGATCGCGAGCACGCCGCCGATCCGCAGCGCGCGGGGCGCGCCGGGGCACGGCGCCGGGTCGGGTGGCGCGCGGCGCGCGACGGCGACGGCGGCGATCGCCGCTACCGCCAGCGGCCACAGCGGGGCGCGGTCCGCGGCGAGGATCGCGAGCTGGGCGAGCATGCCGTAGGTCGCCAGGAACACGGCGGCCGCGCGCGCGCACGCGGAGATCGGGCTCGCGCGGGCGTTCACCGCGGCGCTCTCGCGCGCAGCGCGATCCGGTCGACGGCGAGCGCGTCGACGACCACGACCTCCGCCGTCCCGTCGGCGCGCATGCGGGTGGCGAGCGGTCGGCCGCGCCACGCCACGGCACCCGGCGGGCAGGCGGACTCGTGCACGAGCAGGCGTGGCGCGAGCACGCTCTGGACCAGCTCGATCGCACCGTGGCGCAGGCCGGTCCACAGCACCACGGCGTCGGTGGGCGTGTGCTCGCGCACCCACTCGAGCTGCGCGCCGCCGTGCATGTGCTCGTTGTCCAGCAGGAACCGGGCGGCGCCGAGCTGCTGCCACGCGTCGACCTGCTCGAGGCGCCGGGCGACCGTCTTGCCGGGCAGCCGCACGCCGATCCACAGCGCGTGCGCGGCGAACAGCGCCAGCAGCAACGCGCGCGTCCGCCCGGTCCTCGTTCGCAGCCCGGCTGCGCTCGTCTGCGGCCCGCTCATCGGGCGCGATCATGCTCGCGACAGCGGGCGCGATCCAGCCCGGCGCGGTGGCGCGGTCGTTCGGCACGACCGCGGTGAGCGTACTCAGGAGGCCGCGGTCACCGCGGATTGGCGACCGGAGCCACCCGCTAACGTGTGCTCGTGCCACCAGCCGACCACCTCGGGGAGCGCGGCGTCCAGGTCGCGCACCGGTCGGTGGTCGAGCATCTCGAGCGCGCGTCGGGTGTCGAGGCAGCGCCGCGGCGCGCCGTCCGGCAGGCGCTCGTCCCACCGGATCTCGCCCGTGTATCCCACCAGGCTCGCGATGCGCGTTGCAAGCTCCAGGATCGACGTCTCGCGGCCGGTGCCGACGTTGATCGCGACCGGGATCACGCAACGCTCGGCGGCTCGCACCGCCGCGGCGGCGGCGTCGTGGACATCGACGAAGTCGCGCGTCGCGCGCCCGGAGCCGCGCAGCGTGACCGACGGCTGGGCGAGATCGCGCGCGCGCGTCATCCGCCGCACCAGCGCCGGCACGACGTCGCTGGAGGCGCGGGCCCCCGCGTCGCCGGGCCCCAGCAGGTTGCCGAGGACGAGCTGGCAGCCGCGGGTGCCGAACTGATCGTGACTCGCGCGGAGCAGCACGAGTGCCGTGCGGCGAGCGACCGCCAGCGGTGCGGTGATCGCATCCGGGAAGCCGTTCCACAGGTCGTCTTC
>JADJWQ010000006.1:0-1572500 GCA_016716265.1 Planctomycetota bacterium | reverse complement strand
AAACCTCGTTCGGAAGTCTGTCTGGTGACCGTACCTAAACTGACACAGGTTGGCGGGTTGAAGATACCAAGGCGCTCGAGAGAACCCTCGTCAAGGAACTCGGCAAAATTGCCCCGTAAGTTCGCGAGAAGGGGTGCCCGGGCGACCGGGTCACAGGAGAGCGGTAGGAGCGACTGTTTACTAAAAACACAGGTCCCTGCGAAGTCCGAACGACGCCGTATAGGGACTGACGCCTGCCCGCTGCTGGAACGTTAAGGCAACTGGTTAGCGCAAGCGAAGCTGGGAACCGAAGCGCCAGTGAAGGGCGGCCGTAACTATGACGGTCCTAAGGTAGCGAAATTCCTTGTCGGGTAATTTCCGACCCGCACGAATGGCGTAACGACTCCTACACTGTCTCGACGAGGGGCTCGGCGAAATTGTAGTCGTGGTGAAGATGCCACGTTCCTGCAGCAAGACGGAAAGACCCCGTGAACCTTCACTACAGCCTAGTACTGGCATTAGGCACGTCATGTGTAGGATAGGTGGGAGACTGTGATCCGGGGACGCCAGTCCTCGGGGAGTCAACGGTGAAATACCACTCTTGACGTGTTTGATGTCTAACCTGTGGCCGTCATCCGGCATGGGGACAGTGCTAGGTGGGTAGTTTGACTGGGGCGGTCTCCTCCCAAAAGGTAACGGAGGAGCACAAAGGTACCCTCAGCGCGGTTGGCAATCGCGTGAAGAGCGTAAAGGTATAAGGGTGCTTGACTGCGAGACCCATAAGTCGAGCAGGTGGGAAACCAGGTCTTAGTGATCCGGTGGTTCCGTGTGGAAGGGCCATCGCTCATCAGATAAAAGGTACTCCGGGGATAACAGGCTGATCTCCCCAAGAGTCTATATCGACGGGGAGGTTTGGCACTTTGATGTCGGCTCATCGCATCCTGGGGCTGAAGGCGGTCCCAAGGGTTGGTCTGTTCGCCCATTAAAGCGGTAAGTGAGCTGGGTTTAGACCGTCGTGAGACAGGTCGGTCCCTATCTGTTGCAGGTGCAGGAAGGTTGAGGAGAGTCTTTCCCTGAAATGCGAGAGGATTGGAAAGAACGGACCTCTGGTGTGCCTGTTGTCGCGCTAGCGGCATAGCAGGGTAGCCACGTTCGGACCGGATAACCGCTGAAAGCATCTAAGCGGGAAGCCAACTCCAAGACGAGCCATCCCCAAGACGCCTGGAAGTCTACCAGGTTGATAGGCCGGAGGTGTAAGCGCGGCGACGCGTTCAGCTGACCGGTACTAATCGTCGAACGGCTTGACCACATCTTCACCTGAGAGCTTCGCGACGCGCCACAGAGCGCGCTCGCTGGACCGCCTCCGCGGCACGGCGCCCCCAGTGGGCTCCGGACTGCAGAGGCCTCTCGCTCACACCCATGTCTTCTCCCCTGCGTGCTGGGGCAGCGTCGGATCCGACCTGCCGGCCACGGGGAGGAGCAAGCGTATTCCCGGTGCCCACACCTGGCTGGAAATACCCGTTCCCATCCCGAACACGGCAGTCAAGCAGCCAGGGCCGATGATAGTCGCAAGGCGAAAGTAGGTCAGTGCCGGGGCCATCTTCACGAGCTCCGTCGACGGTCACGTCGGCGGAGCTCGCTGCGTTTCGGGATCGATGGGTCGGAGACCGCGTGGTCCGAGCCCCGGGCGTGGCGGCCGGTGTGTCCGGGGCGTCCGGTAGCCCCCATCGTTCATCTGTCGCTACGCCGTTCCGGCTGATGGGACGGGCGTTCCGGCTGATGGGATGGGCCGGAGTGGCGTCCCGGCTGCCGGGTGGAAGCCCGGTGCTGACGCGCTGGAGTCCAGACCTCCTGACCTACCCCTGGTCCGAAATGTCCGGTGACAGGCCCGGATCGGCCGAGCTGGGGCGGGGTCCGGGGAAGGCGAGACAGGCGTCCCGGGGCGGCTTGACGTCGAATCGCAGCCGCAGCCTCGAGCCCGGGAATCTGGTGGCGGACTCGCTCAGTGTTTCGCAGATCGCGACCAGCGCGTGGGTGCGGTGTGGTGAGCTGAGCGGTTGGAGGGTCACGCAGATCTCATCGCCGACAACGGCGATGTCGCCAGTGGAACTCAACGCCGATTGGATCAGAGTGCGTCCCTCCTGCTCGGCGCGCTGGTAGTGGGGTGCGACGAGTCGCACGAGGTCGCCTTCGGCCTGGTAAGCGACCATCTTGACGAGATCGACGATGTGCTTTCGTTCGACTCGGAGCTTCACGATCTCTGCATCGGTGAGCTGCTGCACCGGGACGCGCGTGGGGACCGCGTCGCGCTGCCGCTCGAGGGCTGCGAGCTTCTCGATCGCCGCCAGGAAGCGTCGCGCGAGCGGCGCATTTGCGATTTTGAAGCCGCGCATTGTGCGTCGCACGCCCTCGACATTCGTGAAGGCCTCAGCGCCGTACTCGGCGGCGAGGACGTACAGCTCGGCGTAGGCCCTGCGCACCTCGGCATTCAGCTCCTTGCGCCGCGGGTTGGGGACCTCCCGCGAGGCGTCGGCCGGCTCCGCGCCGTAGTCGATCAGCGCATCGAGAGCGTACTCCTCGCGCAGATACTTGAAGAAGTTCTCTTGACGCCATCGTTCGAACATGCGGTGCGCGATCTCCGCCGCAGACAGATCACGTCGCGAGGTGATGATCGCGGTCTGATGGCCTTCGTCGGTCAGCCTCGTGACCTGGCGGAGATGCAGTCGCCTGCGCGCGCGGGGCGGGCCGTAGCCAAGGTAGGTCCGGGTGTGGCTCCCGGATTGAGTGAGGCGCGGCGCTGACACCGAGCGGTGCGGCGGGGGCGGGGAGCGAGCACAAGATCTTGTGTAAAAAGAACTTGTACAAAACGACGCCCCTCCCTATCGGATGCAGGATGCGAACCAAGCGTCCTGGGAGGGGCGCCGTCGAAGACCTGATCGTCGTCGCGGTGCCGGCTGCGTGCAAGAGCATGGTGGGTTCGATCGAGGCGCTGTGCGCCGCGGTCGCATCGCGCGCCGCAAGTGGCGCGGCAGGCCGGGAGGCGATCGACTACGCGGTCTCGGAGGTCATGGTCGCCGAGCTGACCGGCGCGGTGGAGCGGGACGCGCACGCGGTCATGCTCGGCGCTCTGGAGGTCGACGCGCCGCGAGTCGAGATCGACGGCAAGACCTTCACGCGGGTCGGGTGCGGCAACGGCCGGTGCCCGATCGCTCGCGGGGACCGTCGAGGTGCGACGTGCGCTGTATCGTCCGCTCGGCGAGGGCAACGCACCGACGGTGGACGCGATCAGCCTGCGTGCGGGCGCCATCGGCGACGGCTGGCTACCGCAGACGGCCGGGGCGATGGCTTTCGAGCTGCAGAAGGCGCCATCGCGGGAGGGTGAGCAGAGCGGCAAGCAGACCCGCCGGCTTCCCTACTCTCGCGCGAGCTTCGAGCGCGTGCCGCATGAGCTCGGGGCGCTGTACCTTCGTCACCAGGTCAACATCGAGGACGCCATCGTGAGCAGCCTCGAGATCCCGGCTGAGGCACGCGCGATCTCGGTATCGCTCGACCGGGCGAGCGTGCCGATGGAGGAGCCCATCCCGCGGCCGCCCGGTCGGCCCAGGAGGAACGCGCCGAAGATCACGCGCGTCTTCCACATGGCGTACTGCGGCACCGTCACGTTGCACGATGGCAACGGCCGAGCGCTCTACTCGATGCGCTTCGGACAAATGCCTGGCATCGACCCCTTGGACGTGTGCAACGCCATGGCGAACGTGGTCTACCGGCTGCGCGAGAAGCAGCCCGAGCTGCGACTTCAGCTACTCGCTGATGGGGCTCACGAGATGTGGAACCTGCTCGAGTCGAGCTTCCCGGAAAGCCTCTTAGGTCCGCGCCATCTGATGGTCGACTTCTGGCACGTCCTCGAGAAGCTGTCCGCGGCAGCCGAGGCGATCCAGGGCGCCGAAAGCCGAGCGGTCGTGGCTGGCTGGCGCCGGCTCCTCGAGCGCAGGAAGGACGCCGTCACGCAGATTCTCGCCGACCTCGAACCGCACTGGTGCGACCCGGTCGACGGCAGCGTGGTCAAGCACGGCCCCATCCACGAGGCCATCACCTACCTCACGAATCATGCGCACCGCATGAACTACGCCGGCGCCCGCGCCAAAGGGCTGCCGATCGGCAGCGGAACCGTCGAGGCAACCTGCAAGAGCCTCATCGGCGTGCGCATGAAGCGCGCCGGATCGCGCTGGAAGCAGGATACCGGCGACCACGTGATCAAGCTCCGCGCGCTCGCGCTCAGCCACCAATGGGACGCTGCCATGTCGCGGTTCTTCGCTACGCAGCGGACCGCCGTCCGAGCGCTCGCGGCATGAAAAGAGCGGCTTCGCTCAATACGAGATCCACACCCGTAGGTCCCGGTCTCGGCCAGGCAGTAGCGAAGCTGCCGGCCATCGACGGTCGCTTCGTGCATGGTGAAACATGAAGTCGGCAATTGACGGCACTTGCCCTTGCGGTAGGTGAGGATGTCGAAACCGCTGGCGACCAGACGTGCAAACAGCTTCGGGCTCCAGCCGCCACGGTCGAAGACCACCGTCACTCGGCGGTCACCGATCAGTGCGCGGACCTCGTCGAGGATGCCCGGCAGGACCTGTACGAGCCCCTCGTTCGCCTCGGCCGTGACCACGAACAGCGGCTCTCCCTCGGCGTCGTTGATCCAGTAGTCGGTCGTGGCGGGCATCGCCAACCGCATCCGCGCAAGGTGCGCCTTCGGCAGGTGGTATTTGCCGTGGTACGCGCGTACGTGTCCGTCTACGTAGAGAAAGCCAGTGGCGTGACCACGCGTCCGCACGCGATGTCGTGCCAGCTCCTGCCCGAACTCGGCGGCGCGGCCGGCAGCGGCAAGACGCGCGAGCTTCCGTCGCAAAGTCTTGACCTCGGGCGCGCGATCCAACCCCAACAATCGACCGAGAGCACCCGGCGAATGCTCCTTCAAGCCCTCCGGCCGCTTGATGCGGAGCAGGGCCATCGCGAGCAACGTCAGCAGCGTCGTGCGCACTCCGTAGAACGCCGGTCCGATGCTGCCGTAGATCTTCTGCGCGATCGAGAACACTTCGCTCGCAACCAGTGCGGGGATCGCGAGCAACCACCCGGCGCCCGGCACCTGCGTCGCCGTGCCCAAACAGCGGTGCCGCATCGTCGAGCAGAGCGAGGCACGCCAGGACTCGATCGACCGTGCGATCCCCGGGGTCGTGGTCGAGCGAGACGGGCAGCAGTTCCTGGTCTCCCGGCTCCGTCCCGGACAGGTTTGGGTTCGCATCGGGCGCCGAACTCGCAGCGGGCCGCTCGGCCTCGCATCCTGCGCTGGACGTCGTTGTGCACTCCGCCCCGGACAGGTTTGGGTTCGCATCCTCGCACCCCCCGGCGAACAACTCCTGCTGGCTCTGCGCCGGCCGCCATCCGAGCCGCTTCAACTGTTTGCGCGCCGCCATCTCACTCACGCCGAGGCGACTCGCGATCTCACGATTCGACAAGCCTTCCGCCTTCCAGCGACTCACCTGTTCCCCGCGCGACCGCGGCAGCCGCGGCACACCCTTCGGATAGCCCGCGCTCCGGCCCAGCGCGACCAGACCACCGGACTCGAAACGACGCTGGTTGCGCCGCACGGTCCGCACATCGACGCCGAACGCCGCCGCAACCTCGATCTGTGACGACCAACCCTGCTCCACCAGGCTGACCATCGCATACGCCTCCGCCATGCGATCGCCCACTGCGTAGTGCGCCAGCGTCAGCCCGCTGACCGACACCACGCGGTGGCCGTCCCTGGTCTCGATCCGGCAGCGGTCGTTGATCGCGACCACCCCCTCCGCCAAGCCCGACATCTCCTCCGCGGAGAAGAGCGCGACCTGCCCCGCCGTGGAAGCCATGCCACATCCTCGCCTACCCGCCCAGAAAACCGGACAGGTTTGGGTTCGCCCCCATCCGCGCGCCGCCACCCGCGACCGCGCGTCCACAGCGCCGACCCTCAGATCGCCACGACTCGTGACCTCAAAACGATTTACGGCTCTGCCGACACCTTCCTCAACCGGCTGCTGACGGTCATCCCTCGACCGGGTAGGTCAGGAGGTCTGGAGTCCGCGACGTGTCGCCCCGTGGGGGCGTGCGCGTCACGAGGTGCGGAGCAGGTCGGCGAGCAGGGCGACTCCGAAGCCGGTGCCGCGGTCCTCGCGGAACGCCGGGCCGGCGAGGTCGACGTGGAGCCAGCGCGGCTCGGGGGACTCGGGCAGATGCCAGTGGATGAACGCGGCGGCGCAGCTCGACTGGGCGTTCGAGCGGTTCTTGACCGAGTTGCGCATGTCGGCGATCGGGCTCGCGAACTCGCTGCGGTGGAACTCGGGCGCGAAGGGCAGTGGATGGACGAGGTCGCCGCTCCGCTGTCCGGCCGCGATTGCGGCGCGCTCCAACTCTTCGTCGTTCGTCACGATCGCCGCGTGGTTGAGGCCGGTCGCGATGAGCTGGGCGCCGGTCAGGGTCGCGGCGTCGAAGATCGTGTCGGCGCCGAGCACGCGCGCGGCGTAGCTGACCCCGTCGGCCAGGAGCAGGCGTCCCTCTGCGTCCGTGTTGTTGATCTCGACCGTCTTCCCCGAGTGCAGGGTGAGCACGTCGTCGGGTTTGTAGGCGGCCGGGCCGATCGCGTTCTCGGCCAGGCACAGCACGAGGGTCACGCGGCGCTTCTGGTGCGTCGACGCGTGCACGCGGAACGCACCGAGCACGGCCGCGGCGCCGCCCATGTCGGCCTTCATCGTCTCCATCGAGCCGCGCGCCTTCAGGTGCAGTCCGCCGGTGTCGTAGGTCACGCCCTTGCCGACCAGCGCGACGTGCCCGCTGCCGGCCCCCGGGGGGCGGTAGCTGGCGATCAGCATCCGCGGTGCGTCCGTGGCGCACCGACCGACCGCATGGATGCCGCCGAGCCCCTCGTCGAGGAGCTTGTCGCCGCGCACCTCGCGGATCGAAACGTGCTCGAGGCCGCGCAGCAGCGCGCGCGCCTCGCGGGCCAGAACACCCGGCGTGAGCTCGCTCGGGGGCAGGTCGACGAGGCGCGCCGCCGCGCGCGTGGCGTCGACGGTCTCGCTCAGCTCCGCGGCGATCTTCAGCGGCTTGCCGTCCGGGCCGACGATCGCGATCCGCAGCGGTCCGGATTCGTTCGTCCTCGACTTCCGATCGACGAGGGGGATCGCGCGGCCGACCGCGACGGCGAGCGGCAGCGCATGGGTGGCGTCGTCGGCCAGCACGACGACGGCGACCCGGCCGCGGGGTGCGATCTCGCGGACCGCGCGGCGCAGTGCTTCGGCGCGCGATGGCGCGTTGTGACGTGACACAGTCGCCGGCAGCTGCACGACGTGGAGCTGGGCCGGATGTGAGCCGGTTCGTGTCACGGACCGCTCGCCGAGGTCGGTGGTTCGCAGCTCCGTCGCGATGTCCAGCACCAGCGAAGCGAACGGCTCCGGAATGGCACCGAGCGCAGGGCCCCGCTCGCGCAGCAGACGCGGCGGTCCCGCGACGATCAGCGTTGCCGTACCGCGCAGGGCGCTCGCGATGCTCTTCGCATACTGGACCGTGCTCATGGCCCCGAGTATCCGTCCTGCGCGACGGCGTGGAAGCCGGAACCGACCACGGCGAGGCGTCGCGCCAAACACGCATCCGGGCCGCGCGACGCGACGCGGTTCGGGATGCGACCTCCCTTCGAACGTCCTCCGACGTGCCGCCGATCGGCCTCCTCGCTCCGCGGGGGGCGGGGCGACGAGTCGCCCGCTTCGGCTGGCGCGGAGCGCGGCCTATCGTCGGTCCATGCGACTCGCCCACACGATGATCCGCGTCCGGGACCTCGACGCCGCGCTCGCGTTCTACACGGGGTTCCTCGGCCTCCGCGAGGTCCGGCGGAAGACGATCGGCGACGAAGCGACGCTGGTGTTCCTGACCGATGCGGCCGGCAGCTACCACCTCGAGCTGACCCACAACCACGACGGGCGCGACTACGAGATCGGAACGCAGTTCGGCCACCTCGCCTTCCACGTCGATGACCTCGAGGCGGTGATCCGCGACGTCGAGGCCCGCGGCTGGGGCTATCGCCGTAGCAAGCCGACGGTCGGATCGAAATACGTCTTCGTCAAGGACCCGGACGGCTACGACATCGAGATCCTCGAGCGTGCTGCATCGACGCATTGACCGGCGCCGGCACCGGCATCGCCGCCGCCGCCCGGCATCCTGCGGCTCAGTCGAAGCGTTCGCGGATGCGCACCGCCCTGCGCAGCGTGTCGAGCGATTGGAGGATCTTCCTCCGCACGTCGAGCGCCAGGCTCGGGTGGGCGTCGAGGTATCGCTCGACGACGTCGACTGCCTCGGCGGACGAGTGCGCGCTGACGAACGCATCGATCCAGGCGGGCATGAAGAAGATGCGGCGGTGCTCCTTCACCCACTCGACCTGCTCGAGCGCGCGCCCGAGATAGGGCAGCGTGAGCTCCTGCTGACCGGGCCAGTGAAAGGTCTGCAGGCTCTCCGAGACCCAACTCTCGGGCGGGCCGTCGGTGCGCAGGAAGCTGTCGAAGTAGCTGGCCTTGACGGCAGGGTCGGCGCCGGCCGCGCGTGCGACGTAGACCTCCCGGCCGATGTCGTCGGACGGTGCGCTCCGCCGGACCTCCCGGTCGACCGCCTCGGCGTCTCCGGCTGCGAGCAGGGCCGCCGCCCCGAGGAACCGGTCGCGCGGCGCGAGGCGAACGTCTCCGGGTAGCGCGGTGGCTCCGGCGAGAACGTCCCGCACGAACGACTGGGTGCGGGGCGTGGAGACATACGCGGCGAGGAAGCGGAACGACTCGATCGCGACGTCGCTGCGGCCCGCGTCGAGCTGCTCGAACAGGACCTGCTCGATGGCGTGAGCCACATCGAGGGCCGCATCCGGAGCCAGCCAGGTCGTGACGACGGGTCGCAGCATGCCGAGCAGCCATCCGTGCGATTCGGCATCGGACTCGCGCCTCAACACCTCCAGCGCGATCGCCGCGAACCTGCGCGGATCGAGCTCCGCGTCGCGGACCGACTGCAGCAACGCCGACAGGGCCACCGCGCGAGTCAGCGGATCCGCGATCTCCGCTGCATGCCAGAGCAGCCAGCCGCGGGAGTCGGCGTCGAGCAGCATCTGGCCGTAGGCGACGTCGGAGGGGTTCAGCAGGACCGCGCGCGGTGCAGGTCGACCGACGATGGCGGGGATCGGCGTGCTCTTGCCGTCGACCCGACACGTGAGCCGGCGCCCGCCGGCCGGTGAGTCGAGCAGCAGGACGTCCATCGACAACGGCCAGGCGGATCGATCGTCGGGCGCGTTCGACTGCTCGATCGTGAATGCGGTGACGTCGCCGCTGATCGGGTCGACGGTCCACCGAGCGACGAGCTGCGGCATGCCAGCGCCGAGGATCCAGCGATCGGCCCACCGGCTTCCCTTCAATCCTGCAGCGTCGGTCAGTGCGCTCAGCAGATCCTGCCAGGTCGCGTTGCCGAACGCATGGCGTCGGACGAACAGGCGCAGCCCGCTCCGGAACGGTCCACGGCCGAGCTCGTTCTCGAGCTCGCGGAGCACGGCGGGTGCCTTGTCGTAGACGATCGGGCCGTAGTTGGACTTCGCGTCCGTCAGGTTCGCGAGCTCCTGGTAGATCGGTGTCGTCGCGTCCGGAACCGAGTCGACGGCATAGGCGGATGGCTTCACGCGTTGCAGGAAGCGCAACCACGCCTGCCGCTCGGGCTCGAGCTCCTCGAGCAGCCGGAACCCGAGCAGCGTGGCGAAGCCCTCCTTGAGCCACAGGTCGTCGAACCAGCGCATCGTGACGAGGTTGCCGAACCACTGGTGCGAGATCTCGTGGTAGACGAGCGTGCTGCGCGCGACCTGCTCGCGCACCGTCGGCGGCCGTTCGAACGCCATCGACGACTCGCGGTAGAAGATCGCACCGGCGTGCTCCATGCCGCCGTACGGAAACCCCGGGACCAGGACGAGGTCGAGCTTCCCGAACGGGTACGGGATATCGAACCACGCGCCCAGCCAGGCGAGCGCCCGGCGGTGCATGCCGAACAGCGTCGCGCGCTCGAGGCTCGCTCGCCTGGCGGGGCGGCAGAAGATCCGCAGCGGGCGCTCCGGAGCGTCACCCACACCGCTCGGCTCGTGGTCTTCGACCACCTCGAACGGTCCGGCGGCGAAGGCGAACAGATAGGTGGGTAGCGGCGCCGTCGTCGCGAACGTGAAGCAGCGCCGCCCGTCCGGCGATTCGCGAGGGACCTCCGGAAACTCGACGTCGGGTCCGTTGGTCTCCGCCGCGTTCCCGACCGCGCTCCAGCCACCCGGGACCGTCAACGTCAGGGTGAAGCGTGCCCGCAGATCCGGCTGATCGAAGCACGGGAACAGTCGATGCGCGTCGGCCGGAACGAGCAGGGTGTAGACATACTCGGAGCCGTCGCTCTCGTCCCGATAGCGGGTGACCGGTGTGCCGGACGCGGCGACCGTCGAACGGAACGTCGCCTCGAACGTGTTCCTCCCGCGACCCAGCAGCTCGGCCGGCAGCACGAGGTGGTCGGCGACCTGCCGCAGCGGCACCACGCGGGCCATTCCGTTGACGAGGACTTCGCTCAGCGAATCTCCCGCGAAGTCGATCGCGAGGTCGGTCCGGGAGGCATCGTCCGCCTCGAGGTCGAAGCTCATCTGCAGACGACCGCTGATCTGCGGAGCGCCCTCCGCGATCTCGATGTCCAGCCGATAGTGGACGTCGCCCACCCGGCGTGCGCGGTCCTCCGCGAGATCACGCGATATGCCGGGCTCGGGATCCTGGGCGGCGATCGACATCGTCGTGACGTGGGCCAGCGCCAGACGGAGTGCGACGGTCATCGCGACAGTCATGGTGACGGTCATGGTGACGGTCATGTTGACGGTCATCCGGGCAGTCTACCGGTCGCGCGATGCCGCGCACCGCGCGCCACGACCCTCAGCTCCCGGTACGCACGTATCGGCCGCCATTGGCAGTGGCGAGGCCGCGCATGAACTTCGAATCCCGACCGCCCATGTAGATCGTGTGGATCCTCACGCGGCGCAGCCGGTTCGACTCGGTCACGGCGGCCACGATGTCGTCCGTGTCCACGACGGCACCGGTGCTCGGCTCGCCATCGGACAGCAGGAACACCTCGTCGACCTCGGCGGGCTCCGCGTCGCCCCACGCGAGCTGCCGCAGCGCGAGCGCCGCATCGAGGGCGCCCCAGATGTCGGTGCCGCCGCTCGGCACCAGCGACGCGAGGTCGCCGCGCAGTTGCTGCTGCGCGCGCGGGCCGGCGCGCACCAGCTTGCCGCGCCACCGGCGGACGCCGTCCGCGAAGGTCGCGACGTCGAACTCGGCGTCCGGCGGCAGGTCGCCCACCGCCTTCAGCAGCTCGTACTTCGCCCAGTCGAGTCGCGATGCCGGCTCCCGGCGTCGCGCCGTGGTCCCCGCGTCCTCCGGCAACGGAGCGTGCTCCGCGGCCATGCTGCCGGAGTGGTCCACGATGAACAGCACCCGCCGGCCGGTGACCGGAATCCCGAAGAAGCCCGCGCTCGTGCGCCCACCCGACTGCGTGGTGGTCCGCGCCGGCGCGAGCTGGAAGCCGTCGCGCTCGCGCTCCCAGAACTCCCGCCACGGCGCTGCCTCGGCCGGGTACGGCGCACCGGTCAGCGATCGCAGCGCGTCGTGCGCTCGTTGCACGACGAAACCCGCTCCCGGCTCCGTCAGGCGTCCTTCGACGCGGGCGAGGGTGTCGATCAGTGCCGGGATCGCGGCGGTCGACCGGACCGAACGGCACAGCTCCACCAGCTCGATGTCCACCCGCCAGTCGAAGCGACCGAGCGCGTCGATCGCGATCGACACGACGCGTTGGGTGGCTGCGGCAGGTGCTGCGGTCGCGTGCTCGACGAGCGTGCGGTGGATCGCCATCGCGAGCAGTTGCGCGACCACGGCGTCCGTCTCCGCGTGCAGCGCGTCGCCGAGCTCGTCGAGCGAGCCCGCATGCGCGCGCGCGAGCAGCGCGTCTGCCGCGGCGAGACGCACGATCCGACTGTCGCTCGCGAGCTGCCGCTCGATCGTCAGCCGCGCCACCGGAGTGTCCTGGTCGCCGAGCGCCAGCAGCGCGGCGGCGCGCAGCGAGTCGTCGACCCGCAGCGGCAGTCCGCGACCATCGCCGGCGGCGATGCGCATCAGCGCGTCGACCGCCGCGACCTGGGCGACCTCCGCGAGCGCCTGCCTGGCGATCTGTCGGACGATCGTCGCGCGCTGCGCTGCCGCACCGCGCTCACCGAGGTCGAGCGCAGCGAGCTTCAGCGCGGCGAGCACCACATCGACGTCGTCGCCGAACACCGGAACCTGCTCGCACAGCCGTGCGAGCGCCTGGCGCTGCGTCAGCTGCTCGCCGCGCCGCACCGGCAGCGCGTCGCCGACGTAGATCGGGTGTAGCCCGTCGCCGGTCGTCGCCGGGTCGTCGAGCTCGATGCGATCGCGCTGCCACGCGATCCGCCAGCGTTCGAGGCTCCGCGCGACCTGCGCTCCGGACCCTTGGGCCGCGAGCGGGCCGACCGCCGCCGTCAGGACCAGTCCGAGCGTGAGCAGCGCGCGGCGCGCGGCGGCGGACAGTCGATCCATGCGGCGGGTGTCGGCAGGCGGTGGGCGGACGAGGGGGTTCCGTCCGCGAGCAGTGTAGCGCGCCGAGCCCGACCGTGGGGTGCCCCCGCGCGGGCCGCAGTGGCAGGCAGCGGACTTCGACAGCCATGGCGCCCGCCGGATCCTCGCGGGGCCGCGGCGGTCGCGGTGTTCCTGGAGTCGAGGACCACACGGTTCTCGTCCGACACCCCATCGATTCGAGGAGACCCTCCATGCCGGTCCCGTTCCTGATTCCAGGCGCCAGGCTGGTGCTCGCACTCGCTCTCACGTTCGCGGCCTGTCCTGCTCAACGCGAATCGCTCGCCGTCAACGATCCACCGCTGGGCGGCTATCAGTTCCCGCTGGTGGCGTACGCCGATTACGGCGTCGTGCTGCAGCACTGGGGGTTCCTGAACATCCGCGCGCTGGAGTTCCACCTCGTCGCGAGCAGTGGCGCGGACCTCACCGAGGTCAGCATCTGGACTTTCGATCCGGTGACCTGGTGGTGTGATTCAGAGGTTCGGGGCATTCATCGGCGAGTCATGCGGGTCGTGCGCAAGGCGCTGCGACGCAGGGATATCCGATGAGGGTGTGGATCTCGTATTGAGCGAAGCCGCTCTTTTCATGCCGCGAGCGCTCGGACGGCGGTCCGCTGCGTAGCGAAGAACCGCGACATAGCAGCGTCCCATTGGTGGCTGAGCGCGAGCGCGCGGAGCTTGATCACGTGGTCGCCGGTATGCTGCTTCCAGCGCGATCCGGCGCGCTTCATGCGCACGCCGATGAGGCTCTTGCAGGTTGCCTCGACGGTTCCGCTGCCGATCGGCAGCCCTTTGGCGCGGGCGCCGGCGTAGTTCATGCGGTGCGCATGATTCGTGAGGTAGGTGATGGCCTCGTGGATGGGGCCGTGCTTGACCACGCTGCCGTCGACCGGGTCGCACCAGTGCGGTTCGAGGTCGGCGAGAATCTGCGTGACGGCGTCCTTCCTGCGCTCGAGGAGCCGGCGCCAGCCAGCCACGACCGCTCGGCTTTCGGCGCCCTGGATCGCCTCGGCTGCCGCGGACAGCTTCCGAGGACGTGCCAGAAGTCGACCATCAGATGGCGCGGACCTAAGAGGCTTTCCGGGAAGCTCGACCGAGCAGGTTCCACATCTCGTGAGCCCCATCAGCGAGTAGCTGAAGTCGCAGCTCGGGCTGCTTCTCGCGCAGCCGGTAGACCACGTTCGCCATGGCGTTGCACACGTCCAAGGGGTCGATGCCAGGCATTTGTCCGAAGCGCATCGAGTAGAGCGCTCGGCCGTTGCCATCGTGCAACGTGACGGTGCCGCAGTACGCCATGTGGAAGACGCGCGTGATCTTCGGCGCGTTCCTCCTGGGCCGACCGGGCGGCCGCGGGATGGGCTCCTCCATCGGCACGCTCGCCCGGTCGAGCGATACCGAGATCGCGCGTGCCTCAGCCAGGATCTCGAGGCTGCTCACGATGGCGTCCTCGATGTTGACCTGGTGACGAAGGCACAGCGCCCCGAGCTCATGCGGCACGCGCTCGAAGCTCGCGCGAGAGTAGGGAAGCCGGCGGGTCTGCTTGCCGCTCTGCTCACCCTCCCGCGATGGCGCCTTCTGCAGCTCGAAAGCCATCGCCCCGGCCGTCTGCGGTAGCCAGCCGTCGCCGATGGCGCCCGCACGCAGGCTGATCGCGTCCACCGTCGGTGCGTTGCCCTCGCCGAGCGGACGATACAGCGCACGTCGCACCTCGACGGTCCCCGCGAGCGATCGGGCACCGGCCGTTGCCGCACCTGACCCGCGTGAAGGTCTTGCCGTCGATCTCGACTCGCGGCGCGTCGACCTCCAGAGCGCCGAGCATGACCGCGTGCGCATCCCGCTCCACCGCGCCGGTCAGCTCGGCGACCATGACCTCCGAGACCGCGTAGTCGATCGCCTCCCGGCCTGCCGCGCCACTTGCGGCGCGCGATGCGACCGCGGCGCACAGCGCCTCGATCGAACCCACCATGCTCTTGCACGCAGCCGGCACCGCGACGACGATCAGGTCTTCGACGGCGCCCCTCCCAGGACGCTTGGTTTGCATCCTGCATCCGATAGGGAGGGGCGTCGTTTTGTACAAGTTCTTTTTACACAAGATCTTGTGCTCGCTCCCCGCTCCCGCCGCGCCCCTTGGAGGCCGCGCCGCGCCTCACTCAATCCGAGAGCCACACCCTCCGATGAGATATCCCGAGGAGCAGCAACCCCGCGAACGGCCCGAAGGGCCGGCGAGGAATGCCCCGAACCTCTGAATCGGACCACCAGATGCCGACGGCGGAGCTCGCCCGCGCGCAGTTCACGACCTACGGCCCGTTCGAGGGCTTCCAGGGTGCGGTGTTCGCGCAGCCGGTGTTCGTCCCCCCGTCGACGCCGTTCCTCGTCGTGTTGTCGGGAGGCACGCGGGGGCTCGCACTGACGCAATCGGGCTTCCCGGTCGTGCCGCTCTTCTGGCGCTTCGCGCAGGGTCCGTGGTTTCAGCGAGGCTTCGTCGGGGAGCTGAGCATCCGCATCTACGAAGGCTACCACCCAGGCACCGCGACGTACTACGGCACCGGAAGGCCGGGCTCGCAATCCGTCACGCCGTGGCTGTCCCACCGGGGCTTCCCGAACACCGCGAACAAGGTGGCGCTCGACGTGACCCAGGTGCCGTCGAACCTGCCGTGCGTGTTCTTGCTGGGAATCAGGACGCAGATCACATTGCCGATCGCGACGATCTACGCGCAGCCCGTCGATTCGATCGCGACGACGACCGCCGGGGGCTGGGCCACCATCCAGCTCGCGATCCCGTATTCGACGTCGCTCGCCGGCGTACCGCTGGCGACGCAGGCAGCCCTGCTCGACCCGGGTGCGGCGGCAGGGCTCTCGCACACCCAGGGTGTCGAGCTGCTGATCGGGCACTGATCGGGCACTGACCGGGTCGTCGGGCTCGCGGTGGTCGCTCGCGCGCGCGATCCCACCGGACGCGTGGCGGCGAGCGGCCCGGCTCAGACCTTCGTGAGCTCGCGCGGCGGTGCCGTGTCGTTCAGCAGGTCGAGGCAGCGCTTGTGGCACTCGACCTTCTCGGCGGGCGTGCACACGGAGCACGCCTCGACGTCGCACCAGTGGCGGCCGTCGTGCACGAGCCGCACGTCGGCCATCCGCCCGTTCGGCACGCACAGGACCCGCTCGTCCGCGTGCTGCAGTGGCGCGCCGGCCGCCGGGCGCCGCGCGCCGGAGACCACCGACCACCGGATCAGCACGAACACGATTCCGAACACGCCGCCGAAGATGGCGCCGTAGCTACCGGCGAGCTCGTCGCCGAGCCAGGCGCACAGGGCGGTGCACACCGTCAGGAACAGAAACTGCCTGAGCATCGCTCGAGCCTCCTCGACAGTCGGAACGTCGGCCCTCCCTGGAGGATTTCCGGGGTGACCCGCCGGCGGCGGACCGTGCCCGCCGGTGCTCACCGGGGCGGGCTCAGGACCCGGATCCGGGAACACCCGCAGACGCTGGCACGACGGCGCGCACGACCCGTGCGAGCGTCAGACCCTGCACCAGGATCGAGAACACCACCACCACGTAGGTCGCGGCGAGGATCTGCTCCTTGTGTTCGGAGGCCGGCAACGACAGCGCGAGCGCGACCGAGATCCCACCGCGTAGCCCGCCCCAGGTCATCACCGTGCGCGAGCCGGCGGTGATGCCGCGCGCGGCCGGCAGCACCGCGAGCGGCCCGGCGACCGCCACCCAGCGCGCCGCGAGCGCGAGCGGGATCGCGGCGACCGCGTTCCACAGCGCGCCGCCCGCGGTCCAGTCGATCACCAGCAGCTCGAGCCCGATCAGCAGGAACAGCACGGCGTTCAGCAGCTCGTCGATCAGGTGCCAGAACTTCGTCACGTACTGCTGGGTGCGCTCGCTCATGCCCTCCGGCAGACCCTTGTGACCGATCAGCAGGCCGGCGACGACGATCGCGATCGGTCCGCTCGTGTGCAGCGCCGTCGCCAGCGAATACGAGCCCATCACCAGCGCGAGCGTCAGCAGCACCTCGAGCCCGTAGTCGTCGACGCGCCGCGTGAGCTGCCACACGAGCCAGCCGGCCGCGAGCCCGAGGGCGGCACCGCCGACGGCCTCGACCAGGAACAGCTCGGCGACCGCGCCGAAGCCGATCGGGTGGGCGTCGCCGCCGCCGTGCGCCGCCGCGGGGAACGCGATCGCCGCCGTGATCAGGAACACGACGACGCCGACCCCGTCGTTGAACAGGCTCTCGCCGGCGATCTTCGTCTCCAGGCTGTGTGGCGCGCCCGCCGTCTTCAGGATGCCGAGCACCGCGACCGGGTCGGTCGGGCTGATCAGCGCGCCGAACACCAACGCGACCTCGAACGGCATGCCGGTCAGCAGGTGGAAGCCGATGCCGACGACGAAGGTCGAGATGACCACGCCGACCGTCGCGAGAGTCGCGATGATCGATCGGTGCTGCTTCATCGCGCCGAAGTCGACGTGCAGAGCGCCGGCGAACAGCAGGAAGCCGAGCATTCCCTGCATCAGCGTGTCGTGGAAGTCGATGCCGGCGACGATGCGCTGGGCCGACTCCCCGATCCCGAGCGAGGGCACGGCGAAGTGCAGCAGCTTCACCGCGAGCGAGGCGATCAGCGTGACCGCGAGCAGGCCGATCGCGTTCGGGAGTCGCAGCAGGTGCTCGTTGACCAGTCCGAAGGCGGCGGCGAGGACCACGAGCAGTGCGGCGAGGTCGAGGGCGTTCATGGCGGGATCCGGGGCGGGCCGCCGTCGTACCCGAGCCGGCGCCGCCGCGCGACGGTCCGCCGCGCGAGCGCGGGTCGGCGGCGCGATTCCGGCTCTTCCGAACCGGCGCGGCCGGTGTAAGAGTGCGCCTCCCGTCACCGCCGCTGCCGCCTTGAGCACCGTCTCCCTCGCCGTCGTCCCCGAGCCGATCTCGCTGCGGATCCTCGACATGTTCCGGATCGGCCCCGGTCCGAGCAGCAGCCACACCGTCGGTCCGATGCGCGCCGCCGGCCGGTTCCGGCATCACTGCCTCGACCGTGGCATCGTGCCGCACCGGCTCCAGGTCGAGCTGCGCGGCTCGCTGTCGGCGACGGGGCACGGCCACGGCACCGACCGCGCGGTGCTCGCCGGCCTGTGCGGCTGGGAGCCGGAGACCGTCGACCCGGACGCCTTCCTCGCGATCGCCGACCGGCTCCGCGCCGAGCCGGAGATCGACTGGGGCGGACGGCGCGTGCGGCTCCACCCGGACGACGTCGCCTTCGACCGCAGCCGCCGGACCGACCCCGAGTGGCTGCCCCACCCGAACACGCAGGTCTGTCGGGCCTTCGCGGGCGACGGCTCGCTGATCCTCGAGGAGTCCTGGCTGTCGGTCGGCGGCGGCTTCGTGCAGCGCACCGGCGACGAGGGCGGCAAGCGGCGGCCGCCGAGCCCGCCGATCGCACCGTTCCACGACGGGCGCACGCTGCTCGAGCAGGCCCGCACGTTCGGGAGCTTCGGCACCGTCGTCCTCGCCAACGAGCGGGTCTGGGAGGAGGAGCCCGGGCTGCTCGAGACCGGACTGGACCGCATCTGGGACGCGTTCCGCGCCTGCATCCGCCGCGGGCTCGGCCGCCAGGGTTCGTTGCCGGGCGACCTCGGCGTCGTGCGCCGCGCCGCGACGCTCGCGACGCAGGTCGACTCCGGGCGGGTCGAGGAGTCGTACCGGAACATCGCGCGCGCGCAGGCCTACGCCTACGCCGTGAACGAGGAGAACGCGGCGGGCGGCATCGTCGTGACCGCGCCGACCAACGGTGCGGCCGGCATCTTCCCGGCCGTGGTCGTCGAGGCCGCCGAGCGGCTCGGCCTCGAGCGCGTTGCGATCCACCGGGCCCTCGCGACCGGCGCGGCCATCGCGATGGTGATCAAGACGCACGCGAGCCTGTCCGGCGCGGAGGTCGGCTGCCAGGGCGAGGTCGGCAGCGCCACGGCGATGGCCGCCGCCGCATTGTGCGAGATCCTCGGCGGCGACGTCGACCAGGTGGAGCGTGCGGCGGAGATCGGATTGGAGCACAACCTCGGGCTGACCTGCGATCCGATCAAGGGTCTCGTGCAGGCCCCGTGCATCGAGCGCAATGCGATGGGCGTCGCGAAGGCGTGGAGCGCCGCACAGCTCGCACTCAATACCGGCGGCCGCGGCATCGTGTCGCTCGACAAGGTGATCCGCGTGATGAAGCGGACCGGCGACGACATGCGGCGCGAGTACAAGGAGACCAGCGAGGGCGGGCTCGCGGTCAACCTCCCCGAGTGCTGAGCGCGGCGCGCCGGTCCGGTTGCAGCGCTCGTTCAGAAGCTGCCGAGGAAGTCGCCGATCGCGCCGAGCACGTCGAGCCAGCCTCCGCTGCGCTTGCGCTGGCTGGCGGGAGCGTCGATCGGCAGCATGCTCGCCGATCTTCCCGCCGCGCGCGCACGGGCCGCGCGGCTCTCCAGCTCGCGCGTCTCGCGCCGGCGTGCCTGCTGCAGGCCGCCGCGGCCGACGAAAGCGAGCACGCGATCGAGCTCGTCCGGATCGAACCACCAACCGTGCCCGCGGCACCAGTCGAGGATCACGCCCGAGCTGTTCGCGAAGTTGCGGCGGTTCATCCGCTCGCCGCAGACCGGACACGGCAGGTAGCGGACCTGCTGCTCGCTGGTCAGCGGCTTTCGCGCTGCCGCACCGGTGCCGGTGCCCGGCACGGCCCGGCCACTCTTCTCGTCACGCCTGCTCACCAGCGTGTCGAACAGGTGCTCGTCGAGCCACAGCCCTCCGCACGAGCGGCACTCGACGACCCGACCGTGCGCCGCATCGCACTCGTGCAGCTCGCCGCTGCAGCGGGGACAGCTCCACGACGTCAATGCGTGGGGCGGGTTCTCGGGGCCGACGGCGGTGCCACAGGAGCTGCAGAACTGCGCGCCCGCGATCATCCGCGACAGGCACGTCGGGCAGACGTCGCCGAGCCCGCGCTCGCCGAGCCCGACGCCGCTGCCGCAGAACGTGCAGCTCGTCGCGCCGGTCGGCAGGCCGGCGCCGCAGGACGAGCAATGCAGCATGCGAAGCTCGCGGGCGCCGTGTCCGTCGGCCGCCGGCACCGTGATCACCTGCCCGCACGCGCAACGTAGGCGCGCGCCGGTGCGGTGGGCACTGGCGTCGTAGTGGCGGTGGCACTTCTCGCAGGCGATCAGCATGGCGCGGCCCCTACCCGGTCGGGTTCCAGGCATTCCATCGGCCGGGCGGCGGTCGTCACTCCAGCATCCCGCCGCCGCGCAGGGGATCGCGATGGCGAGCCCGCAGCTCGCGCTCGAGCTCGCGCTGCCGCGCCTCCAGCCGCTCGATGCGATCCTCGAGAACGCGCCGGCGCTCGGCGTCGAGCTCCGCGCGCCACGCGGCGTAGCGGCCCACCCAGACGAGCCCGACGACGATGCTGACGAACCCGAGCCGGGGTGGGTTCCAGGTCGGGAGGAGCGCTGCCAGCGCCTGTTCGGCGACGATCGAGGCGACGAACACGCCGCCCATCAGCAGGTGGAAGTTCCGTTCGGTCACCGACTGCATCGGCACCGAGCCTACCGCGACCGCCGCTCCGGGTCCGGACGCTGCGCCGCCCACCACTGCTCGATGCGCCCGAGCGCGGCGGCGTTCGCCTCGGGGTCGCGGGCCGGGTGGTAGCCGAAGTCCTGCTTCGCGATCAGCAGGATCGCGCGGGCCGCGGCGCGCCGGCGTGGCGCGACCTCGCTGCGCAGCGCCTGCAGCAGGTCGGGGACGGCCGGCAGCCCGCGGTGCGCGTCGGCCGTCGCGGCCCGGCGCTCCGCCTCGGCGTCGGCGTCCGCCGGCAGCGCGTGGCAGAACACGCTCGGCGCCTGCGTGACGGGGCCCTGGTCGGGCGCGATCTCGCGTTGGAACGCCCGGCGCAGGAACAGGATGCAGAATGCGGTATCGGCCGGTTGCGTGATCCGCGCGAGCGGGCCGGCGGCGCGCACCATCGCCGGCGACGACACGAAGCTGCCTGCCGGAGTCTGCAGCTCGAACATCATCTCGGCACCGGCGCGGTACCAATCGCGGTCACCGACCTCGTCGCGGTCGCACAGGATGCAGGCGCGCTCGAGCCCGTAGTGGAAGTAGAGGTTCGAGCCGGTCGAGGTCCGCCCGATGTCCGCGGCGTGCGCGTCCATCCAGCGCCAGCCTGCCGCGATGTTGCGCTCCAGGCGGTCGGTCTCGATCCCGCCGCGCTCGAGCCGTGCCCTGCAGATCTCGAGGATCGCGATGCCGGCGACGGTCATCGACGACGTCGGTGAGCTGCTCGGCTCGTAGCCGAAGCCGCCGGACGTGTGCTGGCCCGCGCGAGCGGCGGTGGCCATGCGGCGCCAGGCCGTGAGCGGCACGTCGACGCCCAGGTATTCAGCGGCGCGCAGGCCGAGCGCCGCGTACTGGGTCACGCTGTAGTCCCAGCTCGTCGGGCGCGGCCCGTAGCGGAAGCCGCCGCGCTCGGATTGACACTGGAGCAGTCGCTGGGTGTCGCGGTGCGCGGCCCGGTCGCGGTCGGGATACGACTGCAGGTAGGCCATCACCATCAGCCGGATCGCGAGCGAGTAGGCATTGCCGAGCTCGGTCTCTGCGAGCCGCTCGACGGCGCGCGCGAAGTCCGGATCGTCGATCGGCACGCGGTCGTGGACGGCGGCGAGCACCACGAGCGACAGGACGTCACCCTGCGTCTCACGGAGTAGCTGCAGCAGTGCCGGGCGTGCGCGTTCGAGGCACTCGCTCACCCGTGCGGACAGCTCCGCGTCCTGGGCGGTCGCCGGGCTGGCGACCGACCCGGCGACCGTCGCCACGAGTGCCATGGTGAAGAGCCTGGAGCGGATCGACGGCCGGCGCATCGGAGAACGAGCCTACGCGCGCCGCCGACGTCCGGAAGTGCCGCCGGCCGCGATCGGGCGGATTGCCCTGGGTGGCTCAGCCCCGCCGATTGCGCGTGAACAGGAACAGTCCGATCGCGATCACGCCGACCGCCGCCGCCCCGTAGAGCCAGGTCCGATGCGGCTGCTCGGGCTTGCGGAACCACTCCGGCGCTTCGGTCGGCGCGACCTTCTCGGCCGTGTAGGTCTCCACGCGCCCGGTGCCGTCGACGATCTCGGGGAGCTGGCCGGCAGCGGCCGCGGGCACGACCCGGTAGATGTTCGCGGTGCCGACCATCGCGCCGGTCGCCACGTCGTCCGACCGCGCGCCGATCACCACCTCGTGCGCGCCGCGCTCGGCGCCGGGCACCGGTCCGAGGTCGACCAGCGAGTAGCCGTACTCGTCGCCCGCCGAGCGCCCGGTCAGCTCGAGCAGGCGGTGGCCGTCGGCACCCGAGAACAGCGCTGCCGAACCCGAGTCGACGCCGTTCGCATCGGCGTGGCGCGCCGTCACCCACATGTCAGGGACGCCGTCGTGGTCGTAGTCGCCGTGGTCGGCCGACGCGAACACGCACCAGCCGAACTCGGCGCCCGCCTCGTCGCTCTCGACGCGCAGCAGGCGCTCGCCGGTCGCGCCCGAACAGACGTAGAACGCACCTGCGTCGAGCTTGTCGCCGACGTCGCGGAACGGCGCCCCGATCAGCAGATCGGGCTTGCCGTCGCGGTCGAGATCGCCGATCGCCGACACGTTCCAGCCGAAGCGGTCGCCGACGCCCTCGCCGCGGATCTTCCGCAGCAGCTCGCCGGTGCGCCCGGAGTGCACCTCGACGTAGCCGGTCTTGGTCGGCTTGCCGTCGGCGCCGGTGATCAGGTGACCGGGCGCGCCGATCAGCAGCTCGCCGACGCCGTCGCCGTCGATGTCGCCGACATTGCGGCAGAACCACCCGAACTGGTCGTCCGCCGATTCGCCGAGGAACAGGTGCAGCAATGCGCCGGTCTCGCCCGAGTGGATCTCGAGCCGGCCCATGTTGTGGAACTCGCCGTCGAAGCCGGGGCAGCCGATCGCGAGGTCGGCGTGCCCGTCGCCGTCGAGATCGCCGACGCCGCCGACCGAGATCCCGTAGAAGTCGTACTCGTTCTCGCCGAGGAACACGTGCAGGCGCTGCCCGGTGCGGCCGGAATAGACGCGCGCGTGACCGACGAAGCTCTTCTCGGCGCCGACGCCACCGATGCAAGCCACCAGGATGTCGTCGTGGCCGTCGCCGTCGACGTCGCCGGCGCCCGCGCCCGCAAAGCCGAGCTCGTCCCCGGGGCCGGCGCCGAGCCAGGTGTAGAGCAGCTCGCGCGTGCGCCCCGAGCGGACCTCGAGCGCACCGTTCTTCCAGCACACGCGGCAATCGATCGCGGCGCCGACGATCAGGTCGGGATAGCCGTCTCCATCGACGTCACCCGCGCAGGCCACCGAGGATCCGTATTGGGAGTTCTCGGACTTGCCGTGCAGGATGTCGACGGGCAGTTGGGAGGACAGGCCGGCGGCGAGCAGGCCGGTCGCGAGCATCGCGGTGGCGACCCGGCCGCCGGCTGGCGGGACCGCGGCGCGGACGGACGACGGCTGGTTCGACGACGGCAGAGTCATGGACGGATCCTGGGACCGGGCTTCGGGTGGGCGCGCGTGGAGGCCCTCCACGAGGCGGGGCGGCCCTTCCCGACCTGGATCGGCCGCGGCTCGCGACGTGCTTTACGCGGAACGCCTTGCGGTGTCGAGACCGGCGTGCGCGACCGGCGCGCGCCGTCGGTCGGGCGACCGGGGCGGCAGCCCGAGGGGCCGGCGACCGCCCGGTACCGGCGGCGCCGGGCCGCCGCGCGTGCAGATCGGCTGCCGACATCCGGTGGTGTCGGCGACTCGCGCGTCGCTCGCCGGGGCGGCCCGATCGTCGCGTCGAGGGGGCGCGACGGTGCGGGAGCGCGTCCGGGATCTCCGCCGTCGCCGGCCGACTTGCGCACGACGGGCAGGTCCGCGCTACAATCCGGCCCGTCCGGAGGCCTCGAATGCGCTCGCTCTCCACTCCGGCCAAGATCCCGCGGTCCGTCGATCGTGCGGCGCAACGCGTCGCGCGGCGGGGACGTTCGCGACCCGCTTGGAGGGCGGGTCCGCTGTGCGGTGGTCGGGTCGGAGACGCCGGGAGCTGCTGTCCCGTTCGTGTATCGGGGCCATCGGCGAGGCTGCGCGCGACGGAGGGTCGCGCGCGCCGTCCACAGAGGACTGCGGGTGGCTCGGTGCGACCGTGCGTCGCGGGCCGTCGCCACCCCGTCCTCGGACTCGCCAGTGGAGGGAACCGTGAAGTCGACCGTGGTCGAGTGTGTCGCGTGTGGTGAAGAGCTCGAGCTGACCTCGGACCTGGAGGGGCACCGCGTGCGCTGTGAGGCCTGCGATGCCGTCCAGCGGGTGCTCGCCGAGGAGGGCGGTGGGCTCACGCTCCTCCTCGAGGAGGCCGGTCGGCCGGCGCCGCAGGAGGAGGAAGCCGCGACCGAGGCGCAGTCCCAGTGGCCGCGCCGTCGCCCGCTGAGCCAGCGCGGCCTCGGTTCCCATGCGCACCACGGCCACGCGACGCGCCGCCGGGCGCCGAGCGGACCACCACCGCTCGTGATCGTCGCCGGAGTGCTCGATCTGATCGGGGCGCTCCCGGCCGCGCTGATCGGACTGCAGCTGTTGTCGAGCGGCAGCACGGGCGACGACGATGTCGCGCGCTTCGCGATGATCACCGGCGGCCTGCTGGTGGTGTTCGGGCTGATCTACGGCCTGATCGGCATCGGCCTGTTCACGGGCAATTCCATCGCGCGGATCGGTCAGTACGTCGTGTCGGGCATCGCGCTGCTGATGGGGGCCGCCACGCTGGCGAACGGCGCCGGGGTGACCGAGCCGATCGGCATGACGCTGGGCAAGCTCGCGGTCGCGGCCTTCGCGATGTTCTGCGTCAGCGGCAACCGTGCCTCGGCGTGGTTCGAGAAGGACCACGGCGCACGGCAGGCGTTCGGTCGCACGCGGCTCGGCGTGCGGTGAGCGTCGCGCCCGCCGGCCGCGCGGCGAGTGCTCAGTTGCCGATGACCGTCGTGATGCCGTTCGTCAGCAGCAGCCCCAGCGGATTGCTGCGCGGCGCGAGCATCGCGTACTGCGTGTGCAGCTGGGCCCCGATCAGGGCCGGGACGTTCGGGTAGTCGATCGCGAGCGACGCGGTACCGAACGTGCCGACCGTCGTCGCCAGGGTGTCGACCGGGCCGGTGTAGAGGCGGCAGCCGGGAGCGCCGACGAAGCCGAGCTCGAGCGGCAGCGGCAGGCCGTTGAACGAGGACTTCGACAGGCCGAGGAACAGGAACGCCGATCGGCCGCTGGTACCGTTGCCGAGCACGAAGCGCTGCTCCATGCCGATCTCCGGCAGTCCGTTGGTCGTGTGGGTCAGCCCGCCGCAGCCGGTGCCGAACGACTGCGTGCTGCCCGGGAAGCGGCGCGGGTACGACGGCAGGCCGTAGCTCGGGAACAGGTCGTTGGTCGGCCACGCGTTCGCATTGGCGACCTGGTCGACGATGTTCTGGATCGCGTTGATGTCCGGCGCACCCGGGCTCGTGCAGAACGCGGCGATCGCGACGCCGTCGGTGCGGTAGACGCCGTAGGTGTGCGCGCTGCGCCACAGGCCGCCCTTCACGTAGGCCTGGATCGTCCGCCCGTCGACGAAGCGGCTCGCCGAGTAGTCGAAGCCGCCGGTGCGACCGGCCATCTGGATCCGCTGCTCCAGCGCGGTCCGCGTCGCCGTGTCCAGGATCGAGGTGTCGACCGTCGGGTCGAACACGCCCGACAGGAGCCGCACGTAGTCGACCGCCGACATCACGACGCCGCCGGAGCCGTCCATGGCGACCGGGCTGACCGCGTACGCCGAGTTGTAGAGCGGGCTCCCGGACAGCATGAAGTTCGGCTCGAGCGCGAGGCGCCGCGACACCCCCCAGCGCGCCTCCTGGCAGAACATGTCGCCGGCGAGCGGCTGGCTCGTGATCAGGTGGGCGCGCTGGATGCCGAGCGGCGTCATCAGGTTGTCGCGGACGTAATCCCAGTACGCGCGGCCCGACCGCGCCTCGAGCGCGACCGTGAGGAGCTGGTAGCCGCCGTTCGAGTATGCCTCGGTGACGCCGGGGTACGACGCCAGCATCTGGCTCTGGATCTCGCTGCGGGCCGTCGCCAGCTTGTCGGTCACGGTGGTCGACCAGCCGCGGTTGTAGCCGGAGGTGTGGTCGATCAGGTGGCGCAGGCGGATCGCGTCGACGGCCGGATTGGCGGGCGTGCCCAGCGACACGAGATCGACGAGCCGCGAGTTGACGGTCAATCCCGCGTCTCGCTGGTCGAGGTGGTAGGTCGCGATGGCGGCGATCGGCTTGCTGAGGCTGGCGAGGCGGAAGCCCGAGGTCGGCTGCGTGATCTGCGTGCCGTTCGGCCCGAACGTGTAGGCGCGGGCGAACACGAGGCGACCGTTCTTCGTGATCGCGACGGCTGCCGACTGCGCATTGCGCTGCTGCATGAAGCCGGTGGTGCCGCCGCTACCGACCATCAGCTGGTCGATCGCATCGAAGGCGGTGACGTGCACGCCGGTCGTCGTCACGACCGACGGTGCCGGCTGACCGCTGCGGAACAGCGCGGCGTAGCGGGCCGCCGAGCCGATGCCTGCGACCATGATCTGGTACGGCGAGTAACCCGACTGCGCGAGCGTGGCGACCTGGCTCTCGTAGCCGGCCTTCGTCATCCCGTGGCGCGCGACCCACGAGCCGATCGAGTCGTTGCGGAACACCGACAGGTATCGTTGCCCCTCGCTCTGCGTGATGATCGACGGCCGCGCGTGGCTGGTCTGCACGAACGCGTCGAACGTCGTCTGGAAGCTGCTGACCGTGTCGTTGTTGCGGTAGCCCCAGCTGACGTTGCCCGGATTCTCGACGAGCACCAGCGCGTAGCGCGGGCTCGCCGCCGTGCCGTGCACGCTGACGGATTCGAGCAGGTAGTTCTGCTGCTCGTACGTCTCGATGTTGGCGATCAGGGTCGCCTCGTCGACGTCCTGGGCGCCGAATGCCTGCAGGCCGTCACGGATCATGTAGCCGCCGTAGACGACGTTGCTGCCGGCGCCCGACGACGTGATCCACTCGTCGCGGTAGCCCTCGAAGATGCGGGCGATCCGCCAGCCCGCGAAGTCGCTCGCGCTCATGCCGAACGCACCGGTCCAGTCGAGGCCGTTGGCGGGCTCCCAGACGGCGGACCAGTGCTGGTCGTTCAGGTCGCCGGCGACGTCGAGCGACACCAGGCGGTAGCCGGCCGACTTCAGGGCGACGTAGCGACCGAGCTGGAAGCCGAGAGTCTGGTCGTGGTAGACGGTCTGCGCGCGGGCGGTGGGGGCGACGGCGACGAGCGCGAGCGCGGCGACGCCGAGGCGGAGCAGATGCGTGGTCAGGCGGGATGGCGTGGGGAAGTGCATGGTCGGTCTCCGTGGGTGATGGCCCCCGTCATCCGGAACCGTGCGCCGGCGTTACCGGACCGTCTCGGATTCCCCGGCGCCGACGCTGCCGCGCTCGCCGGGACACTCCTGCGTCGCGCGGCTACCATCCGGCGATGACCCGTCGGACTCCGCTCCCGCGGTGCGCGTTCGCCGCCGTGCCGACCGCCGCCAGCGGCCTCGCGCAACGAACCTGGGTCGTCGCGCTGGCCGACCACCCGGCTTCGAAGGGCGCCGGACTGGCGTCTGCGCGGGCGGCGGCGTCCGCCGGCGAGCGCACCGTGATCCGTGCCGCCGCCGCAAGCGGCGACACGGCCGGGCTGCCGCCGCGCGGCGCGCCATCGCATTCCGGAGGTGCGGTCGCGTGGCGCGCGCTGCTGCCATCCCTGCCGGCGAGCACGATCCTGCGCTGACATGCCGCGCCGCCCGCACGCTTTGTTGCCCGACGCCGAGCGCCGGCCGCGCGAGCCGCGCCGCTCGGTACCGCGCCCGCTCGCGGTGCTGCTCGTCGCGGTCGGCGTCGGTGTGGCGCTCGCGCTGCTGACCGACACCGCGCCCGGCCGGATCGTCGCGCTCGCGGCGCTCGGCGGTGCGCTGTACGCGGTGCACCTCGTCGCGCGGGCGCTGTGGGAGCGACCACCGCGGCGCGAGCGCGAGCCGGACACCGGGCCGCCGGCGCCCGCCGACCGCCTGCTCGGCCTGCCACTCGGCGTCGGCGGAGCGCAGGTCCTCGCACTCGTGGTCGCGGTCGGCGTCGTCGTGCTGCTGCAGCGCTCGACCGCGAGCCCGCTCGCGATCGCGGGGGTGGCGCTCGGTGCGCTCGGGCTCGTCGGTGTGCTCGCGCTGCGCCGGATGCTCGGCATGTGAAGCGCGCGGTACGGCCGACGCGGAATAGCGACCCCGTCCGCGGCGTCGACGCGGACCGCACCGCACGGACCTCGCCATGAGAATCCGACCTCTCGCGTTGATCTGCCTCGCATCGCTGTCGGCGACCTTTCGCGCGCTCGCCGCCCAGGCACCCGAGAGCCCGGCACCGCGCGCGATCGCACTCGAGCACGTGACCGGCAGCGAGCTGCTGCCGATCCTCGAGCAGCTGCTCGCGGACGGTGCGGCGGGGGGCGAACCCGGGGTCCGGATCGCGGTGGATCCGCGCGTGAACGCCCTGCTCGTCGACGGTCCGCCCGCCGCGGTCGCGACGGTCGCGGCGCTCGTCGCGCGGCTCGACGTGCCGGCCGACGACGTCGAGGTCGGGCGCGACTTCCGGCTGGTGCCGCTGCGCCACGCGCAGGCCGCCGAGCTCGCGATCGCGGTGGCGGACCGGCTGCGCGACGAGCGGAACGGCGCGATGGCCAGCGCCGGGGGTGCCGCGGCCTTCGTGCGGGTGCGCCGCGTGCCGGTCGTCGTCCCGCACCCCGACGGGAGCGCCCTGTTCGTCAGCGCGGGTCGGTTCGACTTCGAGCGCATCGAGCAGCTCGTCGCGGAGCTGGACGTGCCCCCGGTGCGCGCCCCGGAGCCGCCGGCCCGCTGCTGCGCGCCGGTCCGCAGCGCGCTGCCGCGGGTGACGGTCCGCGTCGTGACGGTCCGGCTGGTGGTGGCCCGCCAGTCCGGCGCGGTGCGCGGCTGCACGTCGGCGCGGCGGCCGCGTGGATCGGGATGGCATTTCGGCGGCCGCCGCGGGATGGTCCTCCACTCCGCCCCGCCCCGTCGATGACGCCCGCCCCGACGAACCTGCACGCCTTCCTCGAGCCCCTGATCGGCGCGCGCCGCACCGCCCACCTGCTGGGCGCGATCGCGTTGCCGGAGCCGCTGCGCCGGTCGCCGGCCGAGCGCGTGAGCCGCGCCGAGCTATCGCTGGCGCTCGCGATGCTGCTGTTCGAGGACCTGCTCGTCCGCGTGCCGATGGCGCGCGCCTACCTCGACGAGACGGTCCGCAACGGCGGTCAGCTCGTGTTCGACCACGGGGCGCTGCGCACGGTCGCGGCACCCTGTGGTGCGCTGCCGCCGGGCGACCGCGCGTTCGCGCGATTGCTGGAGCCGCTCGGCTATGCGCCGCGCGACGTCTATCCGCTCCCCAAGCTGCGGATGACCGGCCAGGCCTGGACGCACGTCGACCTCCCCGAGGACGTGCCGCAGTACTTCGTCTCGCAGCTCCACCCCGAGCGCTTCTCGGTCGGCTTCCAGGAGGCCGTGCAGCGCGTCGTCGGCGACAGCGTCGATCCGCTCGGCGCGATCCCGCTGGCGTTGCTCCGCGACCTCGCGCGCGACCGCGAGCTCGACCATGGCGCCGCCCGCAGGCTGTTGCCCGAGCTGGCGTCGTGCTTCGAGCGCCAGCATGCGCGGCCGCGGCTGCGCGACTACGAGATCCTGCTGGACGAGAGCCCGGAGATGGCCTGGATCGCGACGGAGGGCAATGCGTTCAACCACGCGACCGACCGCGTCGACGACGTCGCCGCGGTCGCCGAGCTGCAGCGCCGGCTCGGACGGCCGATGAAGGCGAGCCTCGAGGTGTCGGCGTCCGGCCGCGTGATCCAGACCGCGTTCCGCGCCGCCGAGGTCGATCGGCTGTTCATCGGCGACGACGGCCATGTGATCGTGCGCCGCGTGCCCGGGTCGTTCCACGAGTTCATCACGCGGCTGCGCCATCCCGACGGGCGGCTCGACCTGGCGTTCGACGCGGGCAATGCGCAGGGCATCTTCAAGATGACGGCGCAGGGGGCCGACGCATGACCGGAGCGGTCGTCACGGCATTGCGCGCGCTGCTCGGCGACGGCGGCGTGCTGACCGAGCGGCACGACGTCGCTCGCTACGAGACCGGCTGGCGCTACGGCTCCGGCCGGGCGTTCGCGGTCGCGCTGCCGGCGACCCCGCAGCAGGTCGCCGACGTGCTGCGCGCCTGCGCCGAGCATGGCGTGCGCGTGCAGCCGCTCGGTGCCAACACCGGCCTGGTCGGCGCGAGCAACCCCGATGCGACCGGCGAGCAGCTGGTGCTGTCGCTCGAGCGGCTGAACGCGACGATCGACGTCGACCCCATCGACGCCGTCGCGGTCGTCGACGCCGGCGTGCTGCTCAGCCAGCTCCAGGCGGCGCTCGAGCCGCACGGGCTGTGGTTCCCGATCGACCTCGGTGCCGACCCGCAGATCGGCGGCATGGTCGTGACCAACACCGGCGGCACGCGGCTGCTCCGCTACGGCGACGTCCGCCGCAACCTGCTCGGCATCGAGGTCGCGCTGCCCGACGGCACGCTGGTCGAGCGGCTGCAACGGCTGCGCAAGAACAACACCGGCCTCGACTTCAAGCAGCTCTTCGTCGGCACCTCGGGCGCCTACGGCGTGGTGACCCGCGCGACGTTGCAGCTCGGCCCGCTGCCGCGGCAGCGCGCGACCGCGTTCGTCGCGGCGGGCGACGGCCAGGCCGTGCTCGACCTGCTCGCGTCGCTGACGCGCGCGGTCGGCGACGTGCTGACCGCATTCGAGGTGATCTCGCACGACGCGCTCGAGATCACGCTGCGGCGCGGTCACAACCTGCGCACGCCGTTCCGCGGTGAGCTGCCGGCCTACGCGGCGCTCGTCGAGCTGGCGTCGACGTTCGGTCCCGAGCGCCTCGACCTGCAGGCCGCGTTGGAGGAGGCGCTCGTCGCGCACGCCGAGGGCGACCCGCGCGGCGGCATCGTCGACGTGCTGATCGGCGACGGCGAGGACTTCTGGGCGATCCGCCACCAGATCACCGAGTCGGTCCGCGAGGAGGGCCGCGTGCTCGCGTTCGACGTCGCCGTGCCGCGCGCGCGGCTCGCCGAGTTCACCGAGGCGGTGCGCGCGGCGCTCGCGCAGGCGTATCCGTTCGTGCGGCTGTGCGACTACGGCCATTGGGGCGACGGCGGCTCGCACCTGAACCTCGTGTGGGACCGCTCGGCGGCGCCGGCCGACGAGGCGTCGTTCTGGAGCGCATTACAGACGCTCGTCTACGACCTGTGCGTGCACGGCTTCGACGGCAGCTTCAGCGCCGAGCACGGCGTCGGTCCGCACAATCACGCCTTCTACCGGCGCTACGTGCCGGCGCCGGTGCAGCGCGCGGCGCGCGCGTTGAAGGAGCACTTCGACCCGCAGCGCCGGCTGTCGCACCGGTATCCGGACTGAGCGGGGGCCAGCGCCGATGCGACCGTCCCCGCCGCTGCTGCTCGTCGCGCTGGCGGGCCTCGTGCGGGCGCTGGTCGCGGTGCGCACCGCGATGCCGGAGCGCGACGCCGGCCACTACCTGTGGATGGCCGACGGCCTGCTCCGCGGCGAGCCGGAGCGGCTCGTCCATAGCGTGTTCCATCCGCTGTTCCCGCTGCTGATCGGTGCGCTGCGCGCCGCGTGGCCGGCGCTCGACCCGATCGCCGCCGGCCAGCTCGTCGCGTGCTCGCTCGGCGCGCTGGCGGCGTGGCCGCTGTGGACGTTGACGCGCGCGCTGTTCGGCCCGCGCGCCGCGTGGCTCGCGTGCATCGGCTTCGCGGTCGGCACCTGGTTCGCGCGTCACCCCGCGGACGTGCTGTCGGAGGGGCCGTTCCACCTGCTGGTCGCCGGTGCCGTGTGCCTGCTCGCCATGCGGGCGCGCACCAGCGCCGCGGCCGCGTGCGGCGCGGGCCTGCTCGCCGCGCTCGCGTACCTGACCCGGCCGGAGGGTGCTTCGCTCGGCCTCTGCGGCCTCGGCTGGCTGCTCGCCCAGGGCGCGCGCCGGCCGGCGCGCGCGTTCGCCGCCGGCTGCGCGCCCGCGCTGCTGCTGCCGCTCGCGTGCTGGCGCTTCGGCGACGGCTTCACGCTGAGTCCGAAGGCCGCGTTCGTGTGGGCCGACGGCCTCGGCCAGGGCGGTGGCCTCGCGCACTACCTGACCCACCTCTCCCGCGAGCCCGGCGCATTGGCAGAGGCCGTCGGCTACGTCGCCATGCCGGCGGCGCTGGTCGCCGCGTGGCTCGCATTGCGTGGCCGGCGCCGCCGCGAGGCGTGGCTGCTGCTCGCGCCGTTGCTGATCCAGCTCGCGATCGTCCCGATCCTGCGCACCAACCACCGCTTCCTGTCCGGCTACGGCCTGTTGCTGCTGCCCTTCGCCGGCGACGCCTGGCGTCGCGCCGCGCCCTGGCTCGCGCAGCGCGGCCGTGCGCTCCCGGCCCTCGTCCTCGCGCTCGCCTTCGCCCCCGACGCGATCCGCCTGCCCGCCGCCCGCCGTACCGACCGCGTCATCGAGCGCGACCTCGGCGTCTGGCTCGGCGCCCACCTCCGCCCCGGCGAGCGCCTCGCCTCCACGCTGCAGCGCCTCGACTACTTCGCCGGCGTCGAGCCCGCCTCACCCCGCACCATTGCCGACGCCGAGCTCGCCGCCGCCGCGACCGACCCCCGCGTCCGCTTCGTCGTCCACCTCGCCCACCGCCCGACGCCGCTCGACGCCGAGCTCGCGCACCTCGGCCTCACCCCAGTCCCGCTGCCCGCCGACCTCGCCGCCCGCAGCGCGGAGCGCGGCATCAGGGTGTTCGGGCGGTGACCCGCCCGGACACCAACGGCGCCCCAGGGCGTTGTCGGCCGGCTGCTCGGCGAGCGGCTGGACCAGCGGATCGCCAGGACTCGGATCGCCCGCGATGCCTGCGCCTCGAGCGACCGCCCCGGACCTTCCAGGCGGTTGTGCGCACGGCCTCCTTGCATTGTGCGATGCGCACGCACGGCGATCGGATCATCGCGACGTACCGACGGCATGGCGAATGTCGTAGGGCTCGTTGAACCTCGTGACGAACTCCAACAGGTGGTTCGGCAACGTGTCCCAGTAGGTCCTCGCGGATGCCACGCCGATCATCGCCGTGTGCGGCTGCTGTTACCGCACCAGCGTGTGGTCCCACTCGATCACCCGATATGCGAGATCACAGGCGACGTGGAACACCCGGACGCAAACCGAGCCGACGGTGCGCGTCGGGTCCGGTACGTCGTGGAAGCTGGACCGGTTCAGCTCGTGGCAGCATTGGTCCATCTCGCGGAAATCCGCGGTCGACATCCGCGAGATGCGTCCCGACCCCTGACCGGCGGGCGCACGGCCGGCGTACCGCTGAACGAATTGGTGCATCGACATCCCGAGGCGCGAGAACACCGGCACTCGCTCGACCATGCCGCCCGAGAACAACCCGCCATGCCGCGCCGGCATGAAGGTGCTCAGCCGCAGGCACAGCTGCGACTCGTCGAGCGCGCGGCGGAGGATGGGCAGGTGTCGTTCGATGCGGGCGTCGATCTCCGTCAGCCTCGCGCGGTCCGAGCCGGCGAAGGCCGCGAACAACGCAGGCTGGTCGCAGTCCGCGAGCGCCTGGCACAGGCGCTCGCGCTGGTCGGCAGGCACCAGACCGTGGACGTTCGGTAGCTCGTTCATGGGATGCTCCCCCGTGGCGCGCCGTCGGGGGTCCGGGCTTGCGCATCGCGGCGAGGTGCGCAGCGCGACGCCTCCGCGCCGGGAACGCGTACGCACGCGGCGATCTGGCAGCAAGCCCCCCGCGTTCCGCGGCAATGCAGTCGGGTCGCGCGAGGGTCGGGGCTCGGCGGACCGACCTCCGCGGGTGGAACGCGCCGGGCCGCGGGTCCGCTCTGGCCCTCTTGACGGGTTTCCCGAGGTCCGGATGCTTCCGGCGCTCGTGCCGATCGCGTGCACGAGCGCGGCCGGCTCGCCGCGCGTCACCTGCCTGCGTGACATGTCCCGACAACACGGTCGAACATGAAGCTGATCCTCTTCGTCGTCATGGCCTTCGCGATCGTGGTCGGCGCGATTCTCGAGAGTCAGCGCCGTGGCGGTCAGGGTGGACGGCGGTCGCCCACGGGACACCCCGGGAAGCTCGGCGGCGCGGACAAGCACGGACTCGTCCCGAACCCCAGGTTCCACCGGCCGGACCTCGTGCTCGGGGTCGAGCTGCGCGCCATCCTCCATCCCTCGCCGTCGGAGGGCGCAGGCGGTTCGGATGCGAAGAGCTACGAGGCAAGCTGCCGCGAGGTCGTCCAGGAGCTCGGCTGCCCGTATGCGGTGCTCCATGCCGAAGCGCAGGTCGCCGTGGTGGAGCGGCAATGTCGGAACGCGCTTCGTCTGCTGGACGTCGACCGCCGGCCGGCCGATCCGGATGCGTTCGATGCGCGCCGTGCGCGGGAAGCCGCGCTGCAGCTCGATCTGGCCTTCTGTCTCAGCGACCTCGGTCGCTGCGCCGAGGCGCGCACTGCCGCGTTCCGCGCCGCCGAGCTCTGGCGCGGGCTCCGGTCGCAGCCGGGCATCTACCACCGCTGGCTCGCGCTGGTGGCCGAGTGGCATGCCGCGCGGTGCCGGATCGACGCCGGCGAGACCCGGGCCGGCCTCGACGACGCGCTCGAGATCGCGGCCGGACTCGGCTCCCTCGCGGACGATGCCGAGCAGCGGGGCCTCGACGTCGCTGCCCGGGAGCTGCGAGCCCTGCGCCCGCGGGTGCTCCATTCCTGCGCGTTCGCGGCCGAGTCCTCGTCGACCCCGCCGTCCGATCTCGCCACGTTCACGCACCGCGCCGCGCAGGCCTATCTGGCGGTCGATCCGGACCTGCTCACGACGGACGGCTCGGAGCGACTGGGTGCGTTCGTGCGGAGCCTGCTGCCGGATACCAGCCAGGCCGACGGCGTCGCGATCAACGCGCCCGCGTTGCCGGCCACCGGTGATCCCGCCGGCTGCGCGGTCGAGTGCTACCACAATGCCGGGATCCAGGCCTCCGAACGCGCGCCGGACAGCGCGAACCTCGACTTCGAACGCGCCTTCCGTGTCGCGAGCCGCACCCTCGACGCCGGCGGTGATCCGGTGCTCCGCGTGATGTTCCTGCGCCTCGCCAACCTGCTGGGGACCCGCTACGAGGGGCTTGGTGCGTTCGAGCGTGCCGCAGGTGTGATGGATGCCGCGATCGCGCGGCTGGACGGCGCGCCGCCGGTGCCGGCCGAGCAGTGCCGGCTCGGCGGTCTGCTCTGCAATCGTGCGCTCCTGCACGCCGGCCGCTGCGACTTCACCGCGGCCGAGGCGGCGGCGCAGCGCGCGGTCGAGGTCCTGTCGAAGGTCGGCGTCGCCGCGGATCCGGAGGCGTTCCAGGTCGCGTCGACGTTCCTCGTCAACAGCCGAGGCCTGCTCGAGGAATGCCGGCGCCGGCGCGAGCTCGGCCTGGCCGAGGTCGAGGCGGTGGTCGCCGAGCTCCGGCAACAGACGCTCGTGGCGATCCCAGCCGTCGTGCCCCCGCTGCTCGACGGAGCTGCCAGCGGGCCATTGTGCGACGAGGCGGCGCGGGCGCTCGGCGAGCGCAGCCCGGACGACGTGCTCGAGGATCTCGCCGCCCGTGTCGATGTGCGCGAGGGGCTCAGCGCGGTCGCTGGCGCGCTGTTGCGCACCGGCCGTGCGCGCGACGCGCTCGCGCTGCTCCGCACCGACGAGGCGACGCCGGACGTCTGGCCGGCCGGCGCCGCGCTGCACGCGGAGGCGCTGCGCTGCGACGGGCGCGCGCGCGAGGCGGTCGCGGCGGCCGAGGCAGTGGTGCGCGCGGCTCCGGACGTGCCGCTGTACCACGTCCTCGAAGGGCTCGCCCGCTTCGATGCGGCGTTCGAACGCGCTCCGAAGGGACCGGCGAGCGTGGGGCTCGTGCGCCTCGACGAGCTCGAGGCGGCCGCGCGGGCCTTCGAGGAAGCGCTGGTCCTCGATCCGGACCAGGTGCTCGCGAGCGGACGGCGCGCGTGCGCGCTCTGCCTGGCGGTCAGCCTGGATGCGCTGCAGCTCCGCAACGTCGCGGCGTGTCTCGACCGCACCACCGTGGCGACGCACGCGGCGCGCGCCGAGTGGCTGCAGCTCGCGCTCGGCCGCTGGTCCGAGCGGCTCCGGATCGCGCTCGACGCGGCGCGCGCCGCCCTCGACGCGGGGGCGGAGCTGGGCGACGCCCCGGCGGCGCTGGCGGAGCGACTGCTCGACCTCGGCGCCGTCGACCGGCCCGATACCCGACTTGCATTCGAGCTCGTCCAGCGCGCGCGGCCGGATTCGGCCCGCACCGCCGAGCTCGGCCTGCGCCTCGCGGCGGCGCGCGACGACCGGCCCGAGGCGCGCCGTTGGCATCATCGGCTCGAGCCTCTGGACGCGGAGCGCGCCGCGCACTGGCTGACGGAGCTGCCGTGGCTCGCAACGAAGGACGGTGAGGATCGCTGATGCACCGCACTCGATTCGCCCGCTTCTCGATCGTCGCAATGCTGGCCGCAGGTGGCTGTGGTGGACCGGAGGCGACTCCTGCGGAGCTACCATCCCCGCCGATCGTGTTGCGGGCCGGGGTGCATTGCCCGGCGGGGTTCTGGCCGGCGAGTGACGAGGACGTCGGTGGCTGGTGCAGCGTGATCGTGCATCAGGTGACCGGCATCCGGCTGCGGCTGATCCCGGGCGGCACCTGCACCATCGGTGCCACGGAGCACGAGACCGACGGGCTGGGGTTCGTGCCCTCGCCGAACGTGGGCTTCTGGCGGCCTGTCGATCCCGACGATCTGGCGGCGCGCGAGTCGCCCGCGCACGAGCGCGAGATCGGTCCCTTCTACCTCGCCGAGACCGAGGTCACGATCGCGCAATGGCGGCGCTTCGCAGCGCATGCCGGCTACGTGACCGAAGCGGAGCGCGGTAACCAATGGGGCCGCGGTGGATTCACGCTGCGCAACGACGGCGGTCGCCTGCTTCGCGAGCGGAGCGACGACGCGCGGTGGAGCGACACGCTGCCGGAGCTCGGGCCCGCGGACGGGTTCGAGCTTCGCGAGGATCATCCGGTCACGCAGATCTCCTGGCGCGACGCCGTCGCGTTCTGCGACCACTTCCAGATGCGATTGCCGGCCGAGGCGGAATGGGAGTACGCGTGTCGGGCGGGAAGCTCGGCGCGCTTCTGGTGGGGTGACGCCGTCGCCGGTGGCGCGACGTGCGCCAACGGGCTCGGCAGCGTCCGGCGCCCCGATCCCTGGCCGGCCTTCCCGGATCCGTACCCACTGATCGCGCCGGTCGGCAGTCTCGTGCCGAATGCGTTCGGTCTCCGGGACATGGCGGGCAACGTCAGTGAATGGTGTGCCGACCACTACCGGCACGACGCCTACGTCCTGGCGGCGAGCGCGACGGCACCGCGCGACCGGCGCGCCCCGGAGCCCATGGCGGAGGACGACTCCGGATACCGCTGTATCCGCGGCGGCTCGTTCCTCGATCCGCCCATCGGGTGCCGCTCGGCGGCTCGCAATGGAATGCTCCGGGACCAGCGTGCCTGCGACGTCGGCTTCCGCCCAGCCATGAGCCTGCCCCGCCGCACGGACTGACGCGCTCGGCGGGCGCTGTGCGGACGGAATCGCTGCACGTGGCGTCGGCCGAGGGTGTCGCGCAGGCCGAGAGCGTCGATCTGCTCGATGGCGTGAGCGTGCGCTTCGAGGTGCGCCAGCGGCTGCACCCGGTCGCGGCTCCCGGCGAGGTGGTGCCCCCGGGTGCGGTGGTGAACGCGATTCGGACGACGGTACGAACGAGGAAGTCGAAGCGCCCGAAGCAGCCGAGTTGGCGCACGAGATGAGGTGGCAGGTCGTGCTCACGCCGCGGGCTCGGTTCGGTCTGCTCGCCGCCGGCGAGTGCGCAGCACGCACCGTCGGTCCACGGGTAGCGCTGGCCGTGCTCGGCCGGAGCTGACCGCTGACCGAGGACCGGTCGAACCGCTTCCTCGCGGTCGGCCGGTCTGTCGCGTCACGGCGTGCGTGCTAACGTCGGCGCGCTCCCCTCCCGACCATGGCCACGCTCGATCGGCCTGATGACCTTCCGGACCAGGTGTTCTCCGCGTTCCTCGCGCTCGTCGACACGGTGTCGGACGCGGATGCGCTGCAGCGCGGCCTCGGCGCACTGATCGCGAGCCATCCCGACCACGCTGACGTGCTCGAGGCTCTCGCGTCCAGCCATCGGCGGGAGCGGAGTGAACCGCCCGAGTGGATCGGGCCCTATCGGGTGCTCGACCGGATCGGGACCGGTGGCATGGGCGAGGTCTACCGGGCGCAGCGCCGCGCGCCGGTGCGACAGGACGTGGCGATCAAGGTCGTAAAGCGCGGTCTCGCGACGCGCGAGGTACTCGCGCGCTTCGAGCTCGAGCGGCGCGCGCTGGCGGCGATGAGTCACCGCTCGATCGCGCGCGTTCTCGATGCCGGGGAGACGGACCGCGGCGAGCCGTATTTCGTGATGGAGCTGGTCGAGGGCCTCCCGTTGAACCGCTGGTGCGACAAACACCGCGCGTCGCTGGCGGAGCGCCTTGCGCTGTTCCAGGAGGTGTGTCACGGCGTCCACCACGCCCACCAGAAGGGCGTCGTCCACCGCGATCTGAAGCCGGGCAATGTGCTCGTGACGCGCGAGGGCGAGCAGCCCGTCGTGAAGATCCTCGACTTCGGTCTGGCCAAGGCCACCAACCGCGACTTCCTCGACGTAACGCTGTTCACGCAGCACGATCGCATCCTCGGCACGCTCGAATACATGGCCCCCGAGCAGGCCGCGGGCGACGGCGAGGTCATCGACGCGCGCGCCGACGTCTACTCGTTGGGCGTGATGCTCTACGAGCTGCTGACCGGCGAACTGCCGCTGAGCTCCGCTGAGCTGCGCACTGCCGGACCGCTGGAGGCACTCCGGCTCGTCAGGGAGAAGGACCCGCCGACCCCGAGCGTCCGGATCGGTGCACTCGGCCGCGCCGGTGCCGAGGCGGCGTCGCAGCGCCGCACGACGCTCCAACTGCTGCGCCGGGAGCTGCGCGGTGACCTGGACTGGGTCGTCGGCAGGACGCTCGCGAAGGAACCCGAGCGGCGCTACGACTCGGCCAGCGCGCTGGCCGCGGACATCCAGCGCTACCTGGACCTGCAGCCCGTGCTGGCGGGTCCGCCCGGCGTCGGCTACCGGCTGCGCAAGTTCGTCCGGCGGAACCGGGTGCACGTGATCGCGGCCGCGTTGCTGCTCGTGGTCGGGGTGACGCTCGGCGGCGTGGCGTTCCGGCAGTATCGGGAGGCGCGCGTCCGGGCGACCGAGGCGGAGGCCGCGCGCTTCGACGCCGTGCGTCAGGCGGAGCATGCGCGCGCCAGCGCAGGCAGGGCGACCGTCGCGGAGCAGCGGGAGCGCGAGCGGGCGGCCGATGCGGAGCGCGAGGCGGAGGCCGCGCGCCGGGCTACGGTCGAGGCGCAGCGACAGGGCTACATCGCGAGGCTCGCCGCCGCCGGGGCTGCGATCGAGGCGCTCGATGCTCCGGGGGCGCGGACGCAATTGGCCGCGTGTGCTCCGGGCGAGCGGGGGATCGAGTGGCAGCTCATGCGGTATCTGACTGACGCGAGCGTGGTCCGGATCGACGCCTCCGCCACGCGGCCGACGTCCGTCTCGATCGCTCCCGACGGTGCCTGGGTCGCGTTCGGCGGCAACGGCGATCCGCAGCTTCGCTGTATCGAACTCGGCACGGGTGCCGAGCGCTGGCGTGCGAGTCCACACGAGTTCGGGGCCGATTGCATGGCCTCGTCGAGCGATGGTCACCTCGTCGCCAGCGGGGATTCGCTCGGAGTGGTCCACGTGCTCGACACGAGCGACGGTCGAGTGCTGCGCAGGTTGCAGCTCAGGTCCGACGACTACTTCGATTGCATCGACTCGCTCGCGTTCCACCCTACCCGAAGCTGGCTGGCAGCGGGGGCGGGCTTCCGCCGTGTGGTCGTGGTCGACGTCGAATCCGGCGAGACGGTCCGCGAGCTCGAGCTTCCTGCGGTCGAAGACCCGGTGGCCGCCGTGGGCCGAGCGATCACGGCGCTCGCATTCTCGCCAGGCGGCGATCAACTCGTCGCGAAGCTCGCGAACGACTCCCTGGTGCGGTGGGACACGGACTCCTGGCGCGCCGCGAGCTCGACGGATCAACCGTGGCGGTTCAGCAGCGGCAGGAGCGAGATCGGCGTATTCCCCCAGCAGATCGGTTTCCTCACCGACGAGCTGATCGCGTTCGGCACCAACGAGGGTGGTGTGGCCGTCTACGACGTCACCGATCTACAGCTGTATCGCTACTACCGTCTCCACGAGAGTCGAGTGCTCTCCGTGGTGACGGATAGCTCGACGGGACTGATCGCTGCCGGGAGCGAGGACCGCACGTTGACCGTCGTCAATGCGTTCCAGAACCTCCCTGGGGCGCGCCTGCTCGGTCATGACGACGAGGTCAGGTCGATGGCGATGACCTCGGATGGCGTCGAGGTGGCGTCGGTCGCACGTGACGGCACCGTGCGGATCTGGGGGATCGCCAGGGAGCGACCACGGTGGCGCCCTACCTGTGGGCTCCCGAGAGCCGCGTCCGCCGACCTCGAGCACCGCGTCGCGCTGGTCGGCGAGAACGACGGAACCCTCGAGGTCATCGATCTCACACGGGGCGTGGTTGTCACACGGCTGCCGCAGGCCTCGTCCATCTACAACGGCAGATTCCGTCAGGTGGCGCTCGCGTCGCGTGCGAGCCGCGCTGTGATCGTCGAGTTGGGAGAACGCCCGTACGTCCTCGACACGGCCTCCGGCGCGATGGTCGCATCGCTGAACGGGCACGACATGCACGCGGTAGACGAGTCGGGCGCGCGACGGGATCGGTTGGTCCTGGCTGCGGCGATCTCGGCCGACGGCAGGGTGGTCGCGAGCTGCGGAGAGGACCGCACGGCCAGGATGTGGGACTGCGGCGATGGCGACGCCGGCCTCCCGCCGCAGCCCGTGGGTTTCGTACGCGCCGAGGGTCCGCTGCGTGCGCTGACCCTGGCGGCCGACGGGGCCTGGCTGCTTGCCGGCGGCGACGACGGCTGCGTCTACGAGCTTCGCCGCGGCGGCTCGGACGTGGCCGTCCGGATCGCGAGCACTCGGCCGCTGGGGGAGCCCGACGCGGTCACCGCACTGGCGATCTGCTTCGACCAGACCCGTTGGGCCCTGGGGCGTGCGTCGGGACAGGTCGAGGTCTGGCGTCGCGGCGCCGCGAGCCCCGAGCTCACGCTGCAGGCGCACGGCGGCAAGGTGCTCGCGTTGGCGTTCACACCGGACGGCGACACGCTGTTCAGCGGTGGCGCGGACCGCGCGGTGTGCGCGACGCGGTTGTCCTGGAGCGCGGTGACGGCGCGCTGGCGGGTCTCGGGAGCGGTCGAACACCTGCACGTCGATGCCGCCGGCACGAGCCTGCTCGTGCTCGCAGATGGCGTCGTCGAGCTCTGGGATACGGTCGCACGTCGGCCGCGCGTGCAGGCGATCCGGCACGCTCGATTGGTGCAGCAGCGCGCCACCGATGCGGTGAACCGATGCGTCGCGCAATCGCTCGGTCGTGCCGACTTGCAGGCGCGGATCGGGACCATGGACGTGTCGCCCGACGTCGCGGCCGAGGTCGCCCGGCAGGTGGCGCTCCTCGACACCGACGACCCGCTCCTGTGGTTCCCGCGGGCATTCGAGGTGCTCGGCGATCCCACGGCGTCGAGAGACTCGTTGGCGACCGTGGCGCGCTACCTCGACGACGCGATTCCACGCGTCGACGGCCACGTCACCTGGGGCAGCGGGCCGCCCGTGCGCCGCGTGATGCGCGAGATGCGGGCCCTGCTGGACCTGCGCCTCGGCGCGGCGCCACGTTGCGTGATCAAGTTGTTCGGCACGCTGTGCACCGAGGGCCTCACGGAGCTCGGTTGGGCGACCGGTGCGCAGGCGCTCCGATCGCTCGGGCGTCCCGACCTCGCGGCGCGCGTCGACGGGATTCGCAGGGCTGCCGCGTCGCCGAGCTTCTCGATCCCCGCGCCGATCCTCGAACTGCTGGATTCGCCGCCCACCGCTACTCCGACGGGCGCGGCTGGCGACGAGCGTCGTTGACGCCTGGCGTCGCAGCTCGTGTGCGGAGGCGTGTCGACCACCACGCATCCGCGGCCGCGTCGGGCGGCGGAATCCGGGCCCGGAACCGATCGGACGGTGCGGCGTGGCCCGGCAGGAAAGTCGTCGCGGCACTGCAACGCACTGGCGTCGGGCTCCGCTCGTGCGCCTCGAGACCGACCGGGACGAGGCGCGCAGCCACACCGGAGGTCACCGAAGAGGAGGACCCGACCATGCTTCCGCTCAGGGTGCGCTGCACCACGCTCGTTCCCTTCGCCCGCCCGCAGCTCGACGTCTACGAGGACCGGATCGAGTTCCGTGGCCGGACCTGGCCGCTCGACGAGATCACCCACCTCTGGTGGGACGCCCAGAACGTCGTCATCAACTCCGGGATGTTCGTGACGCAGGACAGCTGCCTGAAGGTGTTCCTGCGCAGCGAGCCTAGGCCGCTGGTGTTCAAGCAGTCGAAGGCGATGTACCTCTCGTCGCCGAAGTCGAGCAAGCTGGCCGAGGCCTGTGACTTCATCGCCGAGCGGACCTTCGACCAACGCCTGCGGGGCTATCTCGATCAACTGGAGACCGAAGGCAGCTTCCAATACGAGAAGGCCCGCTTCCACGCGGATGGCACGGCCACGGCGCGCGGAAAGACCTACTCGCTCGTCGACGCGCGCTGCGAGGGACTCGGCCTCTCCGTGCGCGGGCGGTGGGGAATCCTGGTCAGCACGCACCTCGACTACGACGTGTTCAGCTATCTCTTGCGGATCCTGCAGGAACGCACCTCAGCCGCCGGCGACCTCACTGCCAGGTAGCGACGTTCGCGAGCCTGGTGACGCGCGGTGGAGTAGAGCGGTCCCGGTCCGCCGGGCGCGCGCCGTCGACGAGCAGTCCGACGGTCAGAGCGCTCGGAAACGTCGCAGGCCGCGACCGAGCAACCGGAACCAGGCAGCGGCGTTCGCGCGAGGCGGCGCAGGCATTTCGATCGCCCGCAAGGCGAACGTCTCGCGGAGCGGTCGGTCGATCCAGCTCACGTCGCGGGCCTGTGAGGTGCCGGCGCTCTCCCTCGTCCTCCGCAGGCGGATCGCGGCGCGCACGCAGTCGGGACTGTCGAGCCGCAACAGTGCCTTCGCCACATCGACGCGGATCGCGCTCGAGCACTGCACCGCCGTCACGATCGGCAGCAGTGCCGCCGCGATACTCCGATCGCGGAGTCCTCCGAGCGCAGACATCACCTCGCCGAGCCAGGCACCGGCAAAGCGGCAGTGGTCGACGGTGGCCGTCTCACGACCTTCGACAGTCGCAGCGTCGTGAGCCGCCGACAGCGCGTCTGGCAGCAGATCGAGGAGCCGGGGTACCACGTCCGGGTGCTCCGGCAGGAGCATCCGCCTCCACGCCTGCATGCGAAGCGTGCCGCCGCCCGCGACGTCGGGCAGCTCGCCCCGGGCGTGTGCGGCGTGGGCTCCCTCGGACGCTTCGGCGAACTCGACCAGGGCGCGCAACTCGTCACCGAGCGTGTACCACACCGGCGGCGCCGGCGGGACGAACGGCGCCTCGTCCTCGTGCCCGACGTGCTGGCGACGTCGAGTCGGTCAGGCCGCCTCGAACCGCAGGGTCGAGTTCGCCGTCGCGGAGATCGTCCCGGCCGTGGGCGATGATCCTGCCGGCTTGTCAAGTGCGCGCAGCAACGCGAGCCGGGTGGCGTCGCCTCCCGTGACCCAGCGTCCTGGCGTCGGTCGCCGGAGCTGCAGGCCGGGCGTCGCGAACCGGCTCCGGTTCGTGCGGGCATTGCCGGCCGGCGCGCTCCCGGCGGTGGCGGTGCGCTCAGCACGGACGACGCGGCGCTGTAACGCTGCGTCGCACTTCGGCGCTCGCGGTGCGGACCACGAGGACCGAACTGCGATGAACGAACGGAATGACAAGTCGGAGCCGCGCGCCCGCGCTGCTGGTCGGGGTGCTGAGACGAGACGTATCGGGGCCGTCATGGTCCTGATCGCGGTCCTGCCGGCGCCACTCGTCTTCGGGTGGCGGAGCCTGAACGCCATCGCCGCGCGTCGGGCGGCGGCCGAGGCTGCAGTGCCGGCAACGGTCGCCGCGCGTGCACTCGGTGCCGAGAGCGTCGACCGGCTCGTCGAGATCCCCGATGCCGCCTTCACCGGCGTCCGTTGGGAGGTCTACCGTGGCATCCTCGGCACGGACCTGCTGAGGAGCCGCGAGTATGACTACTTCCTGTTCGACGATGCACCGGAGCGCCGCGAGCGTATCGCGGCCCTCGAGAGCAATCCGACGAGCCCGGCCCAGCGCATGCTCGGGAGCCCGCTGCTCGAGGGGGTGCAGGCGCGGTTCGGCGGGCGACCGCCGGACTTCGCTGCCGCCGAGCGGCGCGAGGCGGAGTGGGATCGGCGCGAACGAGAGCTCCGGGAACTGCGCCGCGCGGCCCCCAACCTCGTCCTGCTGCGGGTGAACCGACGACTCGAGTGGGCAGATCTGCCGGCCACCGTGCGTGGCCGCGTCCGCCCTACACCGACCGATCGTGATCGGGCGATGGGTGGCATCCGCACCGAGCTGCGCGAGGACTACCCCGGTGGCTGGCGCAGTCTCGTCGTCGTCGAGTTCGATCCTCCCCCGGAGAGCACGGTCGAGAGCTGGGCCTTGATCCTGGTGTCTGCCGTGGCACTGCTCCTCGCACTGCGCGCGACGATCCCGGGCAAGGGGTCCGCAGGGATCGCGGGTGACGGCTGAACCTGGCACTCGGAGCGACACGGGCGGGAACTCGGATCCGTTCGGACACCGTGTGCACGACGGAGGGCTTCCCGCACCCGCACCCAACGCCCCCGTCGTGTCCCGCGAATCGGCGCGGCCTCGACCGGATCAACAGGGCCGTCACACCGCCAATCGGGACATCCGGATCCGTCCGATGTCTCGGTCGCTCGGTGAACCGCGATTGCCGCTCGCGCAGATCGCGGTCGATCGGTGGCGTCCCCGCGGTACGGCTCGGCAGCCGTGTGACCGCGCGCCGCGGACTTCGTGGGCATTCCCTTCGAAGCGAGCCGCGCCTCGGGCGGGCCCGGCGGCGAGCGTGCGGTGCTGCCGGCCGCCTCGGCCCCCCGCTGCCGGGGCGTGGGTGCTGTCGACTCCGCTGGCGGCGAGCGCATGGGCCGCGCGTTTGCTCCCGACTCCGTCGAGTTCGGACCGTGCCCGCTCGCCGAGCAGTGTGCTCGCATGTTGTCGTTGCGAGTGATGGACGTCGCCGGAGCCGCGCTGCTCGCGCGATGGCTGGTGGGCAGTCGATTCGCCGGCGCACTCCCCGTCGAACAGGCGGGCGAGTGGACCCTCGACGACTGCCGGATGTTCCGGCGCGCGGTCAGGATGCCGGACTACCGGATGAGCAGCGGGGCTCCGTATTCCGCGGCAACCGCCTGCAGGCCTCGTTGCTGTTCCTGCAGCAGGCCCCATGCCGACTGTCCGGGTTGGCCGATCCGAGCGTCGAGGCGCTCGTACAGGTCCGCCGTGGCGACCAGCACCTGGAAGTCCTTTTCCTTCCAATCACGGTCCACAGCGACGAAGTCGTGCTCGACGTACCAATGCTCGCCGTGCTGCGCGACGTACAGGATGTCGGTTCCGCGGAGGAACACCACGAGACGACCATCCCGCTTCAGCGCCTCCCCGACGGCCTTGGCGATGTCCGCGGCGGTGGGCACGTCGCGAGCCTCCGGAAGACCGATCCTGCCCGCGCTCGCGAGCTGCTGGAGCTCGTCGGCGTAGGCCCTCCGGAGGTGGTCGTGAAAACGGCGCGACGCGGCGTTCGAGGTGCAATACGTCGCGATGACGCGCTGCTGCAGGTCGGGATCGTCACCGATCCACCACACCTTGGCGAGGGCGATCCGATCGTCCGACCGCGTCGCGTCGAGGAAGAACTCGATGGCTTCCTCCGGCGTGTCCGCGGGACGGCTCGAACGGGTCGCCCAGTGGACGCCGAGCGAGAGGACGCCCGCCAAGCAGATCGTCCCGATCAGCCATGGCCCGATCCCGCGTGTGGCCATGGTCCAGATCCTATCGCGAGGTCGGTGGCTGGCGGTCGTCGGGCGCAGCCGACGGTCAGACGGCCTCGCGACTCCGCCGGCCACCCGACCCCATGGTCGGCAGATCGTCCCGGGCGAGCGCTCGCCTCAGTCCGGCAACACCGGCCGCCGCTCCGCGCCGGTCGCCTCGACCAGCGGGTATTGGGCGCCCAGCGCGTCGAGGCGGTCGACGAGCTCGGTGGCGAGCGTGCGGAGCAGGGCGGGCTCGGTGGCGGCGAGGTCGTGCTGCTCGGCGAGGTCGGTGGCGAGGTCGTAGAGCTCCCAGATGCCGCGGTCGTAGAAGTGGACGACCTTGTAGCGGCCCTTGCGCATTGCGGAGTGCGGGGAGTAGCCGTGGACGAGCGTGGCGTCGGAGTGGTTGTGGAAGTGGGGGAAGTGCCAGACGAGCGGGGTCGGGCGGTGCCAGGGGGCGGGGTCGGTCAGCAGCGGGGTCAGGTCGTGGCCGTCGAGGGGGTCGCAACGGGTGGTGGCGTCGAGGCCGGCGAGGTGGCAGAGGGTCGGCAGCCAGTCGTCGATCAGGACCGGCTCGTCGATCGTGCGGCCGGGCTGCAGCGGCCAGGCGGATTGCACCGGGTCGTCGCCGCGGGCGGGGCGGGCCCAGGCGACGAGCGTCGGGACGCGCGTGCCGCCGTCGTACGCGGAGCCCTTGCCGGAGCGCAGCGGGGCATTGTGCGTGTAGTCGCCGGTGCCGGCCGGGGTGCGGCCGCGGGCGTTGAAGCAGAGGCCACCGTTGTCGGACGTGAACACGACCAGTGTGTGCTCGGCGACGCCGAGCTCGTCGAGCGTGAACAGCACGGCGCCGAGGCTCTGGTCCATCGCCTCGACCATCGACGCGTAGCGGGCCTCGCGCTCGTCGCTGCCCGACTCGCGGTAGCGCGCGGCCCACGGGGCGTGCTCCTCGAGCGGCGCGTGCACGGCGTAGTGCGCGAGATACAGGAAGAACGGCTGGCCGTCGGCGACCGCGCGGCGCACGCGCTCGCAGGCCTCGATCGTCAATGCCTCGGTCAGCGTGATGTTGCGGCCATGCCAGCGCTCGAGGCCCGGCACGTCCCAGATGCGGTCGCCATTGCGCCACGCGGCCGAGAAGTCGTGCCAGGCGAGGTAGCTGCCGGGGCCGCCGGCGGCGTGGCCGGCGACGTTCTCGTCGAAGCCGAGCGCGCGGGGATCCGCACCGGGCGTGCCGAGCGCACCGAAGTGCGCCTTGCCGACGTGGATGGTGCGGTAGCCCTGCTCGCGCAGCAGCGCCGGCAACGTCGGGATGCCAGGCTGCAGGCCCTCGGTCGACCAGTCGGGCGAGCGCAGACCGCGCGCGCGCTGCGACGGATCCTGGCCGGGGCGCAGCGTCCATTGCGTCACGTGGTGGCGCGCCGCATTGCGGCCGGTCAGCAGGCTCGTGCGCGACGGCGAGCACACCGCACACGCATAGCTGGCCGTCAGCCGCACGCCGGTGGCCGCGAGGCGCTCGACCGACGGCGTGCGGAAGTGGTCGTTGAACGGCGTCCGCTCGCGGTGCATCGGCACCGACAGGTCCTGCCAGCCGAGGTCGTCGACCAGGAACACGACGAGGTTCGGCCGCGGCGTCGCCGCCTGTTGTTCCTGCGCGGGGGCCGGAGCGACGAGCAGCAGCAGGGCGGCGGCGAGGCGGCGGGGAGCGGCGGGCATGGCCCGCAGCGTGCCCCGGCGGCGCTCACGGCTCCAGCGGCACGTTCCAGTAGCGCTCGCTGATGAAGCGCTCCCACGACTGCCGGAACTGGCCGATCGGGATGCCGAGCGTCGGCTCCCACGGCGGTGCCTTCGGTTTCTTGCGCAGCGGCATGTTCGCCTCGCGCGGCGTCAGGTCGGCCTTGCGGCGGTTGCAGCGCAGGCACGCGAGCACGCAGTTGGTCCACGAGCTCTCGCCGCCCTTCGAGCGCGGCACGACGTGATCGATCGACAGGTTGCGCCGGCCCGGCTTCGCACCGCAGTACTGGCAGGTGTCGCGGTCGCGCCGGAACAGGTTGCGGCGCGTGAACGGCACCGCGCGCGGCGGCAGCCGGTCGAGCCTCGACAGCACGATCACCTCCGGCACGCGGATCCGCAGCGTGACGGTGCGGACGCAGGGCGAGTCCGGCGGCACGGCGAGCGACGCCCACGAATCGAACTCGTGGACCTCGTAGGTCTCCGGCCGGATCGCCCGGGCGGTGCCGGTGTACATCATCGCGAGCGCCTCGCGCACCGTCGTGGTCGCGATCGCGAGCCACGAGCGGTTCAGCACGAGTGCGGCGGAGTCGAGGATCGTCTGGTCTGCGGACGCGGCGTTCATCGGGCCCTCCTCGGCCCGCTGCAACGGTCGGTGGGAAGTGTGTGCCGTCGCTCTGTTCGAAGCGTAGCGCAGCGCTGCCAGCGCGCTGCGGCCGCGGAGGATAATCGATCGGTGCAGGACGGGAAGCCGGGGTGACTCCGGGTGCGACCGCGCACTCTGTCGTTGACGTCGCGCCCGCGACGCGGTCGAGTCGGTGCACGGCCGGCGTGCCGTCGGCCGATCGAGAGGTGCGCCGTGACGATCGCTCCCGACGGGTCCGGACCTTCCGCTTCGCCCGCGCCGACGCGCGCCGACGCGAAGCCCTGCTGCTGCGGTGGTGACGAGCGCTGCGGACCGCCGGCCGGACCGACGCGCCGCGACGTGCTCGCAGCGTCCGCCGCCGCGGTCGTCGCCGGACCGTTCGCGCGCGGCGACGCGATCGCCGCGCGCATCGATCCCGACCACTTCGTGCCGGAGGACAAGCGGCTCGCGCCGGCGTGGCTGCGCGCGCTGACGGCACGCGGCGAGCCCGAGGAGTTCCGCGGCGACGACCTCGCGACGATCGGCATGCCGGTCGGCGGCATCTGCGCGGGCCAGGTCTACCTGACCGGCGACGGCCGGCTCGTGAACTGGGACGTCGACAACCGCCACGCGAACAGCGGCTACGGCTCGGTCAACTACCAGGAGGGCCGCCGGCCGACCGACCGCGTCGAGCGCAGCGACCGCCTCACCGCGGCGGCCGAGGTCCGGCAGGGCTTCGCCGTCGCGGTGCGCCGGCCGGGTGACGCCACGCCGGAGGTGCGGACGCTCGACCGCGGCGGCTTCGACGACGTGCGGTTCCGCGGCGCCTGGCCGATCGGCGGCGTGCGCTACGCCGATCGCACCGCGCCGGTCGCGATCGAGCTGACCGCGTTCTCGCCGTTCGTGCCGCTCGAGCCGGACGACTCGGCGTTGCCGGCGACCCTGCTGCAATACACGGTGCGCAACGCGTCGGACGCCGCGCTCGAGGTCACGCTCGGCGGCTGGCTCGAGAACTTCGTCTGCCGCCACAGCGCGGCCGAGGCGCTGGTCGGCCGCGTCACGCTGCAGCAGCGCTGCGCGGGCGACGCCGAGCTCGCGGCCGTCGTCGCCGGCGCGCGCCTCGTCGAGCCCGCCGCCGGCGCGCCGCTGCGCCCGCCGATCGTGTTCGCCGACTTCGAGGGCGACGACTACGGTGACTGGAAGGTCGGCGGCACCGCGTTCGGCGAGCGCCCGGCCGCCGGCACGCTGCCGCGCCAGCAGCCGGTCGCGGGCTTCGAGGGGCGCGGCCTCGTCAACACGTTCCTCGGCGGCGACCCACCGACCGGTCGGCTGGAGTCGCCGCCGTTCACGATCGAGCGCGCGTTCGTCTCGTTCCTGATCGGCGGCGGCGGCCATGCGGGCGCCACCTGCATGAACCTGGTGCTCGACGACGGCCGCGTCGCGCGCTCGGCGACCGGCCGCGACGACGAGCGCCTCGCGCGCCGCACCTGGGACGTGCGCGACCTCGCCGGCCAGCGCGCGCGCCTCGTGATCGTCGATGCCGCGTCGGGCCCCTGGGGGCACGTGAACGTCGACCAGATCGAGTTCCGCGACGACCCGCCGGCCGGCGAGGTCGACGACCTGCGGCAGCTCGACGACCACGGCACCACCTGCCTCGCGCTGCTGGATGCCGCCGGTGGCGAGCGGCTGTGGGCCGCGGCGGTCGACGCCGATCCGGCGCGCGCGCTCGCCGCGCTGCGCCCGGTGGCCGACGGCGCGGCGGGCGAGCCGTCCGGCGCGACGCCACAGGACCGGCCGACCGGCGCGGTCGGCGCGCGGCTGACGCTGAAGCCCGGCGAGGCCCGCACGCTGACCTTCGCGATCGCCTGGAACTTCCCGAACCTCCGCAATGGCGGCCGGCTGGTCGGCCACCGCTACGCGAAGCGCTTCCGCGACGCGCTGGCGGTCGTGCGGCACCTTGCGCGCGACGGTGCGCGGCTGACCGCCACCACGCTGCTGTGGCACGACACCTGGTACGACTCGACGCTGCCGTACTGGCTGCTCGACCGCCTGCACTCGACCGTCGCGAACCTCGCGACGAACACGTGCCAGTGGTGGCGCAATGACCGCTTCTGGGCGTGGGAGGGGGTCGGCTGCTGCTCGGGCACCTGTGGTCACGTATGGAACTACGCGCAGGCGCCCGCCCGGCTGTTCCCGTCGCTCGAGCGGTCGGTGCGCGAGCTGCAGGACTTCGCACCCGGGGTCGGGTTCGATCCGACCAGCGGCCAGATCGGCTTCCGTGGCGAGGGCTGGCGCATGTGGGCCGCCGACGCGCAGTGCGGCTACGTGCTGAAGGTCTGGCGCGAGCACCTGTGCGGTAGCGACGACGCGTTCCTCGCGCGGCTGTGGACGCGCGTGCGACAGGCATTGGAGTTCCTGGTCGCGCGCGACGCCGAGGGGCAGGACGCGCCCGACGGCCTGCTCGAAGGCCGGCAGCACAACACCTACGACATCGACTACTTCGGCGTGAACCCGTTCAGCGGCTGGCTGTACGTCGCGGCACTGCGCGCCGGGCAGGCGATGGCGGCGGAGGTCGGCGACACCGACAGCGAAGCGCGCTACCGCGACCTCGCCGAGCAGGGCCGACAGCGCCTGGTCGAGCGCTCGTTCGACCCCAAGCTCGGCTACTTCGTGCAGCGCGTCGATCTCGCCGAGCACCCCGACTGGCAGGTCGGCGACGGCTGCCTCGCCGATCAGCTGTTCGGCCAGAGCTGGGCGCTGCAGGTCGGGCTCGCCGAGGTCGTGCCGCCGCGCGAGGAGGCAGCGGCCCTCGACGCGATCTGGCGCTTCTGCTGGGCGCCGGACGTCGGCCCGCAGAACCGTGCGCATGCGCCCGAGCGCTGGTTCGCGCGGCCGGGCGAGGCCGGGCTGTTCACCTGCACGTGGCCGCGCAGCGCGCACCTCGGCCCGCGCTCGACGCGCTACCGCGACGAGGTGTGGACCGGCATCGAGTACCAGGTCGCGTCGCACCTCGCGTGGGCCGGCCGCGTCACCGAGGCGCTCGCGATCTGCCGCGCGGTGCACGAGCGCTACCACCCGGCCAAGCGCAACCCGTTCAACGAGGTCGAGTGCGGCGACCACTATGCGCGCGCGATGGCGAGCTGGGCGGTGCTGCTCGGGCTCAGCGGCTTCGACTACCACGGCCCCGCCGGCCGCCTCGCGTTCGCGCCGCGGCTCCGGCCGGACGACTTCCGTTGTGCGTTCACGGCCGCCGCCGGCTGGGGCAGCTTCGCGCAGGTGCGCGAGCGCGGCGTCCAGACCGCGCGCGTCGAGCTGCGCCACGGGCGGCTGCGCATCGCGGAGCTCGGGCTCGAGCTGCCGGAGGGCGCGGTGCTCGCGAGCGCGGAGCTGCGGGTCGGCGAGCAGCGCGTCCCGGCGCGCGCGGTGCAGGACGGCCGCGCGGTGCGCATCGCGCTCGATGCGGCGATCGAATTGTCCCCGTTCGCCGTCCTCGAGGTCCGCCTCGTCACGGCGGCGTGATCCGCTGGCCGCGGCGTCAGGCGCGGATCCAGACCATCGCGGTGTTGGTCAGGTGCAGCGCACCGCCGCGGTCCTGTGCGGCCTGCACGTAGAACTCGATGCCGATCAGGCTCGGATCGTTCGGCAGGTTCTCGGTGTGCAGCGTCGTGCCGCTCGCGCCGACGAAGCCGAACGCCCACGGGATCAGCACGTTGGTGTCGAGCAGCAGCGGGCGGTTCGCGCCGATCGGCGTCGAGCCGGTACCGGTGCTGATCACCGCGCCGAACGGCGTTCCGGCGGGGCCCGAGACCTCGAGCGTCACGCTGCCGCCGGGCTGGCCGTCGCCCGCCAGCAGGCCGTCGGGCAGCCCGAAACGCGCGAGCAGCTGGCCGAGGTCCGGCCGCGTGCCGACGTTGCCGGTGATCGGCGTGCCGGTCTGCGTGAGCGCGGCGCGGATCTGCGCCAGCGTCGGCGGGGTGCCGGACTGCGCCTCGACGGCGCCGGACAGGCTCGCGACGACGCCCGCGAGACCGGGGGCCGCGGCGGACGTGCCGCCGAATCCCGCCGTGTAGCGCTGCAACACGTCGCCCGGGTCGAACATGTCGCCGTACGCGATCGTCGCGACGCCGCGCCCCCAGGCATTGGCGACCACGAACGCGCCGTAGTTGCTGAAGCTCGCCTTCGCGCCGTCACCCGCGCCGCTCGCGCCGACGATGAAACCACCCGATGGCGTCGAGCCCGGCGCGTAGCGACCGCCGTAGATGCTGGTGTTGGCGAGGTCGGCATTCGTGTTGCCGGCGCTGTACGCGTAGACGATGCCCTGCGCGGCGGCGATGCGGGTCGCGTCGTAGACCGACTGCACCCAGTCGGCCGGCGCGTGGTAGTCGGTGCCGCCGTAGCTGACGACCCACGCGTAGGACGAGCTCATCACGTCGCCCGGCTGCATGACGGCCGTCGCGAGGCTCACCATGTTCTCGGCGCCGGACTGCAGGCTCGCCGTGTAGAAGCGGTCGCAGTCCGATCCCATGCCGCGCACGCCGTAGTCGTTGCGGCTCGCGGCCATGATGCCGACGCACGCCGTGCCGTGGCTCTCCCAGCTCGCGTAGTTGCTGCCGAACGAGCCGAGCAGGTCCGCGCGCACGAGCGTGTCGGCGTCCTCGTGGCCGTAGGTGTGCCGGCCCTCGAGCTGCGCGAGCTGCACGCCCTGGCCACGCGCGCCGACGATCGTCTCGTAGCGGCGGTAGCCGTAGCCGGCCGGCGGTGCGTCGAGATAGGTCTGCTGGCTCTCGAACAGCGGGGTGACCGGCGGGATGTCGTCGGTCGGGACCGGGCGCAGCTCGCACCAGGCGGTCTCGATCTCGGGCCGCGCGAGCAGCGCGTCGACGAGCTCCTCGGTCGCGCGCGCGCCCGCGGTCGTCACCCGGTAGTAGTTGTTCAGGTCGGCGAGCGGCGGCTCGCCGGCCGGCACGTTGCGCTGCGCGACGGCGCGCTCGTCGTCGAGGTCGTCGACGGGCCGCGTGAACAGGCGCTCGACCCGGAACCGGGCGAGCAGCGTCCGGGTCGCCGTCAGGTCGGCGCCGGCGAGCTCGCGCAGGCCGTCGGCGCCGAGCCGCACGCGCAGGCCCTCGGCGAACTTCACGACGACGTGGTCCTCGACCATCCGCTCCGCGTCGACCCGGAACGGCGTCGTCGGGCGGTTGACCCAGCGCTGCGTCGGCGTGTGGACGGGCTCTTGGGCGGACAGGGACGCGATGACGGCGGCGAGCGCCGCCGCGGAGAGGAGCGTTCGGTGCATGGGCGACAGGGAAGGAGAGGGAACGAGCGGTGCCATGGTAGCAGACGATCGGATGGTCCGGTGCGCCCCTTGCCAGCGCTACCGTCCGCCGCGCCGCCGGCGCCCCGCGCCCTTGCGGCCGGGCCGGTAGCCGACGCTGCGCTCGGTGCCGGCGTCCTCCGCGTGGACGTGCGTGGCGTCTCCGAGCTCGCCGGCGGCCTCCTTCCGGCGGCGCTCGAGCGCCTCCTTCGGTGCGCGCGCGGGGATCAGGCATTGCGGTCCGTCGCCGATCAGATCGCCCCGGCCGGCGTCGAGCAGAGCCTTGCGGACGACGAACCAGTTGGCCGGCTCGAAGAACTGCATCAATGCGCGTTGCACGATGCGGTCCTTCAGCTTCTTCGCGGTGTCGACCGGCTGCATCGTCAGCGGGTCGAGGCCCGTGAAGTACATGCAGGTCGCGATGTCCATCGGCGCCGGGATGAAGTCCTGCACCTGGCGCGGCCGGTAGCCGCGCTGCTTCAGGAACACCGCCAGCTCGATCATCTCGGCGACGCCGGAGCCCGGGTGGCTCGCGATGAAGTACGGCACCAGGTACTGCTCCTTGCCGGCGCGCTGCGAAGCCGCACGGAAGCGCTGCTCGAACTCCTCGAACGAGTTGTTGACCGGCTTCTTCATCAGCCCGAGCACGCGCTCGCTGACGTGCTCGGGTGCGACCTTCAGGTGGCCGCCGACGTGGTGCGCGGCCAGCTCGTCGAGGTACTCGTCGCTGCGCGACGCGAGGTCCATGCGGATGCCCGACGCGACCTTGACCGATCGGATGCCCGGCACCTGCCGGGCCTCGCGCATCAGCTCGATCAGCGGGCCGTGGTCGGTGCCGAGCAGCTTGCAGATCGTCGGGTGCACGCAGGAGAGCCGCCGGCACAGCTTCTCGACGTCGGGTCGCGTGCAGCGCATCCGGTACATGTTGGCGGTCGGCCCGCCGATGTCGCTGACGTGCCCCTTGAACTCCGGATCCGCGCCGAGCTTGCGCAGCTCGCCGAGCACCGATTCCTTGCTGCGGCTCTGGATGATGCGGCCCTGGTGCATCGTGATCGAGCAGAACGTGCACCCGCCGAAGCAGCCGCGCATGATCGTGACGGAGTCCTTGATCATCGCGTGCGCGGGGATCGGCTCGCCGGCGTAGCGCGGGTGGGGTCGGCGCGTGTAGGCGAGGTCGTAGACGCGGTCCATGTCGCGCTCGTCGAGCGGCATGGACGGCGGATTGACGACCACCATGCGGTCGCCGTGCTGCTGCACGAGCCGGCGCCCATTGAGCGGGCCGGTCTCGTCGTGCAGCAGCTTCGTCATCCGCGCGAACGGCAGCCCGCCGGCGACGACGTCCTCGAATGCCGGCAGCTCGACCGTGCGGCCGTCGTTGCTGGCGTCCGGCCAGCGGTGGTCGGGGAGCTCCTCGCGGGCACCGAGCAGGTAGGCGACGCCGCGCAGGTCGCGCAATGCCGCGACCGGCTCGCCGGCGCGCAGGCGCTCCGCGATCCGGACGATCACCGACTCGCCCATGCCGAAGGCGACGAGGTCGGCCTTCGACGACACCAGGATGCTCGGGCGCACCTGGTCCGCCCAGTAGTCGTAATGCGCGATGCGCCGCAGCGACGCCTCCACGCCGCCCGCGATCACCGGCACGCCGGGGAACGCCTCGCGGCAGCGCTGGCAGTAGACGTTGGTCGGCCGGTCCGGCCGCAGGCCGATGCGACCACCCGGCGAGTAGGCGTCGTCGTTGCGACGCTTCCGGTTCGCCGTGTAGTGGTTGATCATCGAGTCCATGTTGCCGGCGCTGACGGCGAAGAAGAGCCGCGGGCGGCCGAGCGCGCGGAACGACTCCGCCGAGTGCCAGTCCGGCTGCGGCAGGATGCCGACGCGGAAACCGGCCGCCTCGAGGACCCGGCCGAGCAGCGCCATCGCGAACGAGGGATGGTCGACGTAGGCGTCGCCGGTGACGAACACGACGTCCAACTCGTCCCAGCCGCGCGCCCGGGCCTCGGCTGCCGTCGTCGGCAGGAAGGCGTCGATCGCCGGGGCTCCGCAGCGGCCGTGGCTCATGGGGCGTCCGGTCTAGGAGCGGCGGCCCCCGTCGGCAAGCGGGCCCGGTCCGGATCGGGGATCGGCGGGAAGTCCGCAGGTGCATGCCAGCCGCGCCCGGGTAGCCTCCGCAGGTTCATGAACCACTCGATGCACCTCCGTGCCGGCCTCGCGCTCGGCAGTCTCCTGTTCGTGCTTCCGAGCTGCGGTGGTGGCGCTCCGGACGAGCCCGATGCCGCGGTCGAGGCGCTGTTCGCCGGTCTCGCGAAGGACGACCCCGGTGCCGCCTGGGACCTCCTGCCGGAGAGCTACCGCAAGGACCTCGACGCCGTCGTCGCCGAGTTCGCGAAGAAGATGCCGGTCGAGCTCTACGACACCGGCATGGCGACCGCGCGCAAGCTGGTCAAGATGCTCGACGAGAAGCAGGAGTTCGTGCTCGGCTTCCCGATGCTCCAGATGATGTTGCCGGTCAAGCCGGACGACCTGAAGAAGCACTGGAGCGACGTGATGGGCGCGCTCGACGCGCTGCTGTCGAGCGACCTGAAGACGCACTCGGGTCTGTCCCGCCTGGACATCGGCGACTTCCTGTCGGACACCGGCGGCGAGCTCATGTCGACGGTGCACGAGCTGGCCAAGCTCGACGAGAACGCGGATTGGCCCGACTTCGGCAATGCGTCGGCGGAAATCGTCAGCGTCGAGGGCGACAAGGCCAAGGTGAAGGTGAAGATGCCGGGCGAGCGCGACACCGAGATCGAGATGATCCGGGTCGACGGCGTGTGGGTGCCGGCGGACATGGCGACCGGCTGGAAGGAGACCATGCAGGACGCGCGCCAGCAGATCGCGTCGATGCCGCTGTCCGACCCGGCCGACACGCAGCGGATGCTCGCGATGCTCAAGCAGGCCGACGGCGTGCTCGACGAGGCGCTCGCCGCGAAGACGCAGGACGAGTTCAACGCCGCGATCGGCAAGCTGATGCAGGGTCGCTGAGCCCGACCGGCCCGGCGCACGTCAGAACGGGTAGCCGACGCTGACGTGCACGGTCCACTCGCGCTCGCCGGGCTGGCGATCGGGATTCCACGCGGCATCGACGCGCACCGGGCCGATCGGCAGCGTCCAGCGCAGGCCGGCGCCGAGCGCCGGGCGCAGGTCGCCGAGCGTGACGTCGCGCACGTCGCTGCCGAGATTGCCGGCGTCGACGAACAGCGCCGCCTCCAGCGAGCGCGTGGCGCGCGTGCGCAGCTCGACGCCGAACAGGTTGCGGTACTCGCCGCCGAGCGGCTGGCCGTTCGGGTCGAGCGGGCCGAGCTGCGACTCCCGGAACGAGCGCACGCTGTTCTCGCCGCCGTTGTAGAGCCGCTCCTGCAGCGGCACGCGTTCGGAGCCCTCGCCGGGCCATATGAGAGCGCTCTCGGCGCGCAGGGCGAGCGTCGCGCGATCGCCGAGCGGAACGTAGGCGCTCATGCCGAACCGCGCGCGCACGAACTGCACGGTCGCGCCGAGCCGCGGGTCGTTGGCGTCGATCTTCAGGTTGGCCTGCCAGCCGGAGCGCGGATAGACGATCGCGTCGCGGCTGTCGTAGCGGCCCTCGACGAACAGATCGCCCTCGGTGTACCGGTCGATGCTCGCCGCCGGCGTCTGGACGGTCGTCCCGGTGTCGGTGTGCAGGCGCGCGGTGTAGCCGACGCGCGCCGTCAGGCGCTCGCGCAGCTCGCGCGACAGTGCGATGCTGCCGCCCCAGGCGCGGTCCTCGAAGGACGGCATCTCGCGCCGGTACGCGTCGGCGCTGACGCCGAGCGACGTCGCGGTGCCGAGCAGCCGCGGGTCGGTGACCGTCACCAGACCGCGCTCGCCGCGCGTGCTGACGCGCGCCTCGGCGGTGAACGAGCGGCCGGTGCCGAACAGGTTGGTCTCCTCGAACAGCACCTTGCCGCGCGTACGCTCGTAGCTGCCGTAGCCGGCGAGGAACTCGACGCTGCGGCTCTGCTCCTCGTCGACGTCGACGACGAGCTGCAGGGGCCGCGGTGTGCCCGGCTCGTCGGGCGCGAGCCACGCGTGGCGGATCTCGACCCGCTCGAACAGGCCGGTCACGTACAGCTCGCGCAGCGACTCGTCGACGCGATCGCCGTCGTAGAGCTCGCCGGTCGAGAACGCGAGCCGGTCGCGCACGACGTCCTCGTCGGTCCGCTCGAGACCCTCGATCCGCACGTCGTCGATCCGTCCGGCCGAGCCGGGCACCGCCTCGACGACGACGTCGAGCAACGGCGCGCCGCCGACATCGCGCGTCAGCTCGGCGCGGATGGTGGCGTCGACGTGGCCGCGGCGCCGCAATGCGGCGAGCACGGCGTAGCGGTACGCCTCGATCTTGCGGATGTCGGCGACCTCGCCGACCGGAGCGCGCGGTCGCTCGGCCTCGGGCAGGGCGGCCGCGGCGGCGGGGCCGGGCATGGCGTTGCGCACGCGATAGCGCGGGCCGGCGTCGATCGGCACGGTCACCGTCGCCGCTGCTTGCGCCGCGTCGCGCTCGACCTGCGGTGCGGCGACCTGCGCGTCCAGGTAGCCGCGGCTGCGCAAGAAGAGCTGCAACGAGTCGGCGAAGCCGTCGAGGTCGTTCTGCACGAACAATGCGTCGCCGAGGCCGAGCGTGTCGGCGGTGCGCTGTAGCCACAGGCTGACGAGGTCGCCGCGCCGGATGTCGGTATCGAGCAGCTCGGCGCCCGGCAGGCGCAGCTCGGCGACGGTCCACCGCGGACCCTCCGTGATCGCGAAGGTCAGGCGCAGCCGCCGGCCGCCGTCCGGATCCTGCAGGTCCTCGCGCCGCACGGCGACCGCGACGTCGGCGAAGCCCTCGCGCCGGTAGCGCGACTCCAGATCGAACACCGCGTCCTGCGCGACCGCCTCGGAGTCGGGCTGTCGCGACTGGTCGTACAGCCGGTCCTCGATCGCGCGGCGCAGGCGGAACTCGGCGATCGAGTCGGCACCCTCGAACGCCACCTCGACCGGCACTGCCGCGACGCCGGGCGCGGTGTCGGCCGCGACGTAGACGGAGCTGCCGAACAGCCCGCATGCGCCGAGCAGCGCGCACGCCGTGACGGCGAGCAGCGCGCCGACGCCGTCGTGCAACGGGGACCGTGATCGGGCTGCGCGCGCCGCCATCAGAACCGCAGCCGGTACACGAGACCCATGTTGTAGTCCTCCCAGACGTCCCGCTCGCCGCGCAATGCGAACGCGTCCGTGAGGTCGAAGTCGATCATCAGCGATTCGACGCCGTTGCGGCTGACCTCGCGGCCGGCCTCGAAGTGGATCCGGTCGGCGAGCGAGTCGCGCTGCTCGGTGCTGTCGCTGCCGAAGTAGAAGTCGATCAGCTCGTTGGCGACGTAGCCGCCGACCAGCGTCGCGCGGCTGCCGAGTCCCTGCCGGCGGAGCTGCTCAGGCAGCGCGCCGGTCGACACCAGCACGTAGATCTCCGCCTGCGTCAGCGGCGGCAGCGACGACAGCACGAGCTCGACGTCGTCGAGGCGGCCGGCCGCGGTGGCGCGGAGGTCGATGCCGAGCCGGCGTGCGGACGCGCGGATCGAGAGCTGCGGATGTGCGGGGTCGGCCGCGTCGAACGTCGCCGCGGCCTGGTCGATGCGCATCGTGATCGCCGGTAGCCGCAGCCGGCCGTCGCTGCCGGACACCGCGCCGTCGAGGAACGGTGCCGCGCCGGTGCCCCGCAGCCGCAGCGCGGCCGTCAGCGGCAGGTCGACGACGTAGCTCTGCAGCTCCGCCGGGCGCGTCGTGCGCACGCCGACGTCGTAACGGATGCGGCTGCCGAGCGGGTCGGCGATCGCCGGCAGGCGGATCCCGGTCGACACCGTCACGCCGCCGCGCTCGCCGAGGTCGGGTACCAGCGACATGCGCCGGATCACGCGCGCGGACTCGACCGCGATCTCGCCGCCGATCTCCAGTGCGCCATCGAGCGCGCCGGTCGCGGTCAGGTGGGCGTCGGTCCGCAGCGTGACGCCGGTCGTGCGCAGCACCTGCGCGTCGTCGGCGTCGAGCGCGACGTCGAGGGCGCCGCGCGCGAGCCCGGCGAAGGTGCCGTCCGGCGCGGTCAGGCTCGCCCGGCCGCGCAGCGTGCCGACGCCGAGCGACGCGCGCAGCCCGGTCAGCTCGACGCGCCCGTCCGCGGCGGTCAGCGTCGCCTCGAGCCCGTCGAGCGACGGGACCTCGGGAGCGAGCTTCAGCCGGCCACCAGCCAGCGCGAGCGTGCCGCGCAGCCGCGGTGCCGCGGCGGTCCCGCCGGCGTCGACCGCGCCGCTCAGCTCGCCGGCGAGCGCCTGCACGCCGAGCGTCGTGGGCAGCAGCGCAGCGAGCGACACGCTGCCGAGCTCGACGCGGCCTTGGAGCGGCGCGGCGTCGAGCGTGCCGTCGAGCCACGCCGCGGTGCCGCCGCCGAGCTGCGCCGCGCCGCGCACGCTGCCCTGCGGCGCGGTCAGCGCGAGGTCGCGCAGCTCGGCGCCGTCGCGCGTCACCCGGAAGTCGCTGCGCAGCACCGTCGGGCCGAGTGCGGTCGGGGCGGCGCGCAGCAGCAGATCGCCGTCGAGCGCGCCGTCGGCGGCGGCGAGCGCGAGCGAGCCCGCCGCGCCGGGCGTCATCCGCAGCGGGACGCGCCCCGCACAGCTCGCGCGGAGCGCCGCCTCGCCCGGCAGGCCGACCGCCGCGAGCAGCCGGGCGGTCGGCGCCGCGCCGGGCTCCGCGGTCAGCCGCAGCTCGATGGTCAGCGGCCCGCGCGGTGCCGGGCCGAGCTCCACCGGCCACCGCAGCAGCGCCGCCCGCGCGGCCCGGTCGGGCCACAGCGCGCTCGCCGCGACGTCGATCCGCGGCGCGGTCGAGTCGCCGTCGAGCGCGAGGGTCAGCGCCGCGGAGGCGCCGTCGGGTGCGTCCGGCCACAGCGGCTGCAGCACGGCGGCATCGACGAGGCGCGCGTCGAGCTGCAGCACCGCGCGCGGCGGTGCGACGGCGAGGTCGAGCGTGCCGCGCGCGTCCGCATCGACCGCGCCGCGCAGCGCGAGCTGCTCGAGCGCGACGTGGGTCGGGCCGACCGCGAGCCGGACCCGCGCGCTGCCCGGCGGCAGCCCCGGAGTGGCGAGCTGCGGGAGATCGATCGTCCCCGCCGCGTGCACGTCACCGCAGTCGCCGACCTCGCCGCTCGCGCGCACCGCGAACGGCGCCGGCTCGGCGCGGGCGAGCACGTCGCCGCCGAGACCGGCGAGCGTCGCGAGCCCGGCGGCCGCGGTGCCGTCGACGTTGGCGACGAACGCGAGCGCCGCGCCGCGCCGCACCGCGGTCAGTCGCGCGCGCAGCGCGCTGGCGGCCGACGGCGCGTCGGCCCGCTCGCGCAGGCCGCGGATCGCGAGGTCGAGCGTCGCCGCCGCCGGGGCTCCGCCAGCCGCGTCGAGCAGCGCGAGGTCGGCCTGGCCGTCGAACGCGATCGCCTCGCAGGCGAGGCTCGCGAGCTCGGGCGGCAGCGCGCCGACCAGCGGCGCCAGCGCCTGCAGCGGCGAGCCGACCGCGAGGCCCTGCGCCGCGACGCGCGGTGCGGCGCCGGGCGGCAGCTCGACGCGCGCGTCGGCGGCGAGCGCGAGGGTCGCGGCCTCCGGCGCGCCGGCGCTGCGGAGCCCGCGCAGCGCGAGGCCGGCGACGTCGAGCCGCTCGCCGTCCCAGGCGAGCGCGGCGCCGACCGAGCCGAAGCGGAGCGCGCCGACCTGGCCGGCGCCGAGGTCGAGCTCGGCGTCGATGCGCGGTGCGGCGAGCGAGCCCTCGGCGCGCACGCGCACGCGGCCCGACAGCTCGGTCGGCGGCAGCTCGGGTGGCAGCGGCAGGCGGGTCGCCGCGTCGAGCGCGACGATCAGCTCGAGCTCGCCGGCGCGCGTGGTCGCGGCGTCGGGGGGCAGCCGGCCGCCGACGACGTCGATCGCGAAACCCGCGCCGGCGAGGCGACCGGCGTCGAGCCGCAGCCCGTCGGCGTCGAGCGCACCGCGCAGCTCGCCGCGGATCGGCAGCCGGGCGGCGAGCTCGGCCGGCAGCAGCGCGCGCCACGGCTCGAGGTCGCGGATCGCCAGCGCGACCGCGCCGCGCAGCGCGGCGAGCTCGAGGCGCTCGGTGACCAGCGGCGCGCGCAGGCCGTCGACCTGCAGGCGCAGCCCCGGGGCGTCGGCCACGCCGCGCGTCACCAGCAGCTCGCTGCCGTCGTAGGCGAGCGCCGCGCGCAGCTCGGCGGCCCCGCGGTCCTCGAGTCGGGCGCCGGCCAGCTCGACCTCGCCGGTGCCGCTGCGGAGGTCGGTGGTCGCCGCGATCCGCAGCGCGCCGCCGGCGAGCGGCGTGGTGACGTCGAATCGGGCCAGCCAGGCGGCCGGGTCGTCGAGCTCCGCGTCGACGTGCAGCGCGCGCACCGCACCGGCCGCATCGCGCAGCGCCGCGCACTCGGCGCGCACGCCGCCGGCGATGACCTGCAGCCGTCGCGCGGGGCTCGCGGCGAGCCGCGCGCTCAGCGGGGCGTCGAGCCAGGGCATTCCGCCAGCCGGCGCGACGACCGCGCGCCCGAGCTCGACGCGCGCGCCGCCGGGCAGCAGCTCGAGCAGCGGCGCCAGCTCGGCGAGCGCCGGCGTCGCGGCGGCTTCGCCATCGCCGGACGCGACCTCGATCGCCAGCTCGCCGGCCCGCAGCCGCGCCGCGCGCAGTCCGCCCGGCTCACCGCGGAGCAGCGCCGGCACGTCGAGCGCGACCTCGAGCGTCGCGTCGCGCAGCGCGACGCCGTCGGCGGTCACCCGCAGGCCGCCGATCGTCGCCCCGCGCCACAGGTCGGTCTCGACGGTCGCGAAGTCGATCGCGACGCCGGCGGGCAGCAGCTCCGGCAGCGCGCGGCGCAGCGCCGGAGCGAGCCACAGCGAGCGGCACAGGTAGGCGGCGAGCGCCAGGTCGATCGCGAGCAGCGCGAGCAGCAGCCCGGCGCGCGCCACCCACCGGGTGCGCCGCCACCGCGGTGCGGGGGCTCGCTTCGCGGCGTTCGGATCCGGGGCAGCGCGGCTCATCGCAGCGCGATTCGACCAGCTCGGGCGCGCGAGGCAACCTCCGATCGTCGCGAGCTCACGTCGTCTCGGGCGCGCGCTCGGCGACGACGCCGAGCATCAGCGGCAGCTCCGGCACGCCGGCGGCTCGATAGAAGCGGCGACCGGCCTTGCGCATCCGCTCGCCGAGGATCGGGCAGCCGTTCGCGTGGGCCCATTCGCGGATCGTCGTCAGGCGCAGGCCGGCGTCGCAGATCGCCTGCAGCAGGCCGGCGACCGTCCATTGGAAGCAGACCGCGGGCTCGGGATTGTGGAAGTCGGGGTCGGCAGCGCGGAAGCCCATCGGCGCGAGACCGTCACCGGCAGCGCCGACGTAATCACGCACGCCGTCCGGCTCCTCGATCGGGCGGTCGTCGAAGTACGGCTCGACGACCTCGCCGGTCGCCGACACGCACCACGCGAACGGATGGAACTCGAGGATCGCGAGCCTGCCGCCCGGCCGCAGCACTCCCGCGGCCCCGCGCACCCAGGCCGTGAGATCGGGGATCCACGGCAGCGCGCCGTAGCTCGCGAACGCGACGTCGAAGCGCGGTGCGCCGCCCCGGGCCGTCGCCGCGAGCCACGCGACCACCTCGGAACGCTCGAAGCGCGCGGGGATGCCGCTCGCCGCGCTCAATGCGCGTGCCTCGTCGATCGCCGCGTCGGCGAGGTCGACGCCGACGACCCGCGCGCCGCGCGCCGCGATGCTCAGCGAGTCCTGTCCGCAATTGCATTGCAGGTGCACGACGTCGAGACCCGCGACGTCGCCGAGCAGCTCGAGCTCCTCCGGAAACAGCGTGCTGCCGCCACCGCGCAGGAAGCCGGCCTGGTCCTGCTTGTGCGCCTGGTGTGCGGGCGTCACCGCGTTCCAGGAGCGACGATTGCGGGCGTGGACCGTCGCCGCGTCCGGCCCCGCTCGGCGGCCGGGCTCGCTCATGGAACGAGCCGGTAGCTCAAGGTCACGACCGCGTCGCGCAGCGTGCCCGGGTCGGTGGCGGGATCGCGATTGACGAGGTTGACGCCGACGCACAGCGCGCCGTCCGCGCGCAGCCCGCGCTGTGCGAGCGCCGCGTCGAGCGCGGCGCGCGCCTTCGCGATGCGGGCGGCCCAGTCCGCACCGCTCTCGGCGACGAGCTGCAACGCGCGGTGCGCGTCGAGCTCGGTCAGCCGCTCGCCGTCTGCCGGCCGCACCGGCTCCGGGTCGGGCAGTCGCGGCCGGAACGGCACGACGAACCAGGCCCCGGCGTCGTCCTCGATGAGCATCGGGTCGCCGCCGTTGCCGTAGCCGGCCGGGAAGAGCCGCCGACCCGCCGAGCGGAACAGCTCCATGCGCCTCTTCCAATCGCCGGGGTCGGGCATCCACAGCCAGCGCACCGGCCGGACGTCGACCTCGCGCACCGCGCCCTGGCCGAGGTCCGGGCCGAACGTCACGCGCTCGCCGTCGCTGCCGGTGCCGGGCGGCGCGTCGAACAGCTCGGGCAGGTGCGTGACCCCGGTGCCCAGGAAGCGCAGCCAGCATTCGCCGCGCGGGCCGAGCGTCACGTGCGTCGGGACGAGCGTGCGGCCGGAGTCGTAGAACTCGAGGAACACGACCTCGCCCGCCGGCGACGACAGCCGCAGTGGCGCGTCGCGAGCCGGATCCCAGGCGAGCGTGTGGACGGCACCGTCGGCGGTGCGCAGCGCGAGCCGGTCGGGTGCCGTGCGCTCGACCGCGGTGTGCTGCTCGAGCGGCAGCAGCGCGACCGCGCCGAGCAGCGTCGCGAGCGCCGCGAGGTCGTCGCGCTCGCCGTCGGTCAGCGGGCGGGCCGGCGGCCCGCCCGGCCACAGCCAGCCCTGCTCGCCGTTGCGGGCGGCGATCGTGTCGGTCGGACTCTGCACGCGGATCCGCTCGGGCAGCGCCGCGTGCACGAGCGTCGGTGGGCCGTCCGGCGCGTCGCGCAGCTCCACGGCGAGCGACGCGAAGGTGCCGCGGCGGGCGCCGTGGCAGCGGTCGAGGATCGCGGTCACGATCGCTTCCGGATCGCGTCCATCGTCGGCTGCGTCGCCGGCCGCGTCGCCGGCTGCGTCGCGCGGCTCGACCTCGGGGGTGGTCGCAGGCGTTCCCGCGGTCGGGCTGCCGCCAGCGGGCGAGCCACCGCCGGTCGAGCCACCGCCGGGCGAGACACCGCCGGGCGAGACACCAGCTGGGGCATTGTCGACCGGCCCGCGATCGCAGCCGGGCAGCAATGCCAGCCACGCGGCCGCACCGGCTCGCACCGCAGCGCGCGTGAGCCGCTCGAGCATTGCGGAGCGCGTCAGCGCTCCGTGCCGCGGCCGAGCTCGAAGATGCGTCGCCACTCCTCGACGTCGTATCCCTCGCCCCGACCGCCGGCAAGGTCCCGGAGGGCCTTCATCGCGGCGAAGCGGACGTTCTGGACCGGCTCCGCGGTGCCGAGCAATGCGAGCAGCGGCTCGACCGCAGCGAGATCGCCGAGCCGGCCGAGCGCGACGGCGGCGGCCATGCGGACGAGCGGCGTCGGGTGCTGCAGGTAGCGCAGCACGAGCGCGCTGTGCTCCGGATCGCGCGTCTCGCCGAGCCCGCGGATCGCCGTGGTCGTGATCGCGTCCGGCTGGGCGTCGAGCGCGCCGGCCAGGAGCGCGGTCCAGATCGCGACGAACGGTGCCGCGTCGATCGCGCGGAGCTGCACGCGGTGCAGCGCCCAGGCCGCGTTCGCGCGGTCGGCCAGCGGGCGGTCCTGGTCGTTCATGATCCGCTCGAGCGGGCGCGACGGCGTGCTCGGCTCCTGCAGGATGCCGAGGCCGAAGGCGGCGTTGTTGCTGACCTCGGGGTTCGGGTCCGCCACGCCGTTCAGCAGCGGATCGAGGGCGTCGCGCCGCCCGGTGAACGCGATCGCCGCCAGCGCGATCGCGCGATTGCGCGGCGTCGACGCGTCGGTCGCTGCGGCCAGCAGCGCGTCGAAGTTCTCCTTCGCGGTCTCCTCGATGAAGTGGCCGATCCGCTCGCGGCTCTCCTCGGCCCGCGGCGAGCCCGAGTTGTAGGTGGCGAGCGAGTACTTCTCGATCGTCTTGTCGAGGTCGAGCAGCAGGCGCGGGAGCTCCTTGCGCTTCTCCTCCGCCTCGCGGATCGCGGCGGCGCGCTCGCGGTACTCCGCCTCGAGGCTCGGGTCGCGCACGGGCGCCGGGTCCGGCGGGGTGCTCGAGCACGCGGCGAGCGCCAGGGCGAGCGGAACGGACAGCCAGGCGGATGCGCGGGACGGTCGCACGGTTCGCGAGCCTCTGCGGGACGGGGTGGACGATGTCGGACCGGTACGCCGGCGCTCGAAGTGGTCGTCGGCCCGGCGGCCGGCGAATCGCACGGAGGGCTCCGACGCGCGGACGGCCGTCGATCTTCCCGCGGCGCCGGCGAGCGCGGAAGCGAGCGAGTGCAGGACCGGCTCGGGATCTCCCGGATCATCCGGGCTACGCTCTGCGCGGATGGACGTCCTTGAGCTGGTCAGCCGGGATTTCGAGCAGCTCCAGGTGCTGCGCGACGACGCGCGCGGCGTGCTCGCCTTCGTCGCGATCCACGACACGCGCTGCGGCCCGGCGTTCGGCGGCATCCGGCGCTGGCGCTACCGCAATCCGGCCGACGCGGCGGCCGACGCGCTGCGGCTCGCCGAGGCGATGACGTGGAAGTGCGCGCTGGCGGGCATCGCCGGCGGCGGCGGCAAGACGGTGATCGCGGAGCTGCCGAACACCGATCGGCGCGCCGCCTACGCGCTGGTCGGCCGCTACGTCGAGGAGATGGGCGGGCGCTACTACACCGGCCCCGACGTCGGCACCGAGGAGGCCGACCTCGCGCTCGTCGCCGAGCACACGCGCTTCGTCGCGGCGCCGGGCCCCGCCGGACCCGGCAACCTCGCGGCGCCGACCGCGCTCGGCGTGTTCGCCGGCCTGCGCGCGGTCGCGGAGCGGCTCGGCTTCGACGGGCTCGCCGGCGTGCGGGTCGTCGTCCAAGGCCTCGGCGAGGTCGGTGGGCGGCTGACCGAGCGGCTGTGTCGGGCCGGCGCGGTGGTGACGGTCGCCGACGTCGACCGCCAGGCGGTCGAGCGCGTCAGGGCATCGTGCGAGGTCCGCGTCGTCGACGCCGGCGACGTGTTCGACGTCGAGGCCGACGTGTTCGCGCCGTGCGCGCTCGGTGGCGTCGTGCACGACCTCAGCCTGCAGAGCCTGAAGGTCCGCGGGATCGCCGGCTCGGCGAACAACGTGCTCGCTTCACCCGAGCACGGCCGCGCGCTGCACGAGCGCGGCGTGCTCTACGCGCCCGACTTCGTGATCAACGCCGGTGCGCTGGTCCACGGTGCGCTGTTCCACCTGGAGGGAGCCGCGCCCGCGCCGGAGCGGATCGAGCGGATCGGCGCCGAGGTCGGCGCGCTGCTCGACGAGGCGGTCGCGACCGGGGTGCCGCCGGCGGAGCTCGCGCTGCAGAAGGCGCGCGAGCGCGTCGCCGCGACCGGTGCCGAGCTGCCGTTCCTGCCGGCCGGGAGGGCGCGCCGGTGAGCGAGCGCGATCCGCTGCCCCCGCACCGCATCCGCGTGCGCTACTGCGAGACCGACCGGATGGGCGTCGCGCACCACGGTGCCTACATCGCCTGGTTCGAGGAGGCGCGCACCGAGTGGATGCGCGCGCTCGGCCACAGCTACCGTGCGCTCGAGGACGCCGGCACCAAGCTGCCGGTCGTCGACCTGCAGGTCTCCTACCGGCGCTCGGTGACCTACGACGACGAGCTGCTCGTGACGACGCGCCTGCTCGAGCAGCGGCGCGTCGCGATCAAGCTCGGCTACGAGATCCGCCGCGCCGTCGACGGCGAGCTGGTCGCGACCGGCTCGACGACGCTCGCCTGCCTCGACGCGACCGGCCGGCTGCGGGCGCTGCCGTTCCAGCTCTGAGCCCCGCCGCGCGCAGGGCCGGCGTCCGTCCCGGCGATGGCGCGGCCGGATCGGCGTCCGCGCGCGCGCCGCGGCGCCGCGCGGTAGCCGCGCCTCGTTACGGAGCGCCACCGGTGCGATAGGCTTGTTCGCCCCGCCACCGAGGCGCCCGGACCGCCAGCCCCGGTCCCGCCGCGTCCCTCCGGACCGTCACCATGCGCAGCCTGATCCTGTCGTCCCTCGCCATCAGCGCGGCCGCGCTCGGTGCGCAGCAGCGTCCGATCGTCGACGCGTCGCCGTCGATGCTCGCCTACTCCGACGCGCGCATCAGCCCGGACGGCCAGAGCATCGCCTACCGGGTCGGCAACCAGATCGCGGTGACCGACGCCAACGGTCTCGTCGAGACGGTGCTGGTCTCGGGCACGACGCTCGGCACGTTCCTGTGGGCGCCGACCTCGACGACCGTCTACCTCGTCGACGGCAACCGCGTGCTGGCGGCCAACCGCCGCGGCGGGACGCCGACGCAGGTCGCGACGGTCCCCGGCAACACGGTGGAGCTGGCGGACATCGATGCGGCTGGCGCGACGCTCTACGGCACGCGCTACGTCGCCGCGACGCAGACCTACCACCTGTTCTCGCTGCGCTCGTCGGGTACCGGCAGCCCGACCGATCTGGTGTCGTCGCAGGATCGCCTCGCCGACGTCGCGATCGATCCCACCGACACCTGGATGCTGTTCACGCAGCAGGCGACCGCGCCGTTCAGCCCGGTGTCGGTGATGCGCGCCGGGGTCGACGGTCGGAACGTGTCCGACCTGCTCGGCGCGCCGCTCGGCACGTTCGTCGAGCGGCCCGACTGGATCGACGCGGGGGACACCGCCGTGTGCGCCGCGGCCACCACCGCCGGCACCCAGATCGTGCGCATCGATCGCCTGACGCAGACGATGGTGCCGCTGACGCACGCCGGCACGCACAAGAGCCCGACCGTGTCCGCCGACCGGCGCTGGATCGTGTGCACGGCGGTCGACGGGATCGGCGGCAACGGCCCGGCACTCCTGCCGACCGTCGGCGGGGGCGTGGTGCACCTGTACACGCAGCAGCCGTACACCTACACGAGCCCGCCGACGATCGGCGGCGCGACCGGGCGCATCGCATTCAGCGCGCAGCGCAGCAACCAGACCGAGTTCTCGAAGCTCTGGCGCCTCGATCTCGACGGCGAGGTGCGCGTGTCGCCGCGCGTCGAGATCAACCGGGTCACGACCCTCGAGGTGCCGACGGCGGCCGGCGAATGGGGTGCGCTGTTCATCGGCCAGCGCAATGCGACGCCGTTCACGCTGCCGGGCATCAACTTCGACTTCAACCTCGGCGGCGCCGCGCCGCTGCTCGGCTTCGGCCCGGGCATGAACGGCGCCTGGGTGTTCCAGCTGCCGCTGCCGAACCTGCCGTTCCTGCAGGGCATCCGCGTCGACTTCCAGGGCTTCCGGGTCGACCCGGCGACCAACGCCGCCGAGTTCACGCGCTTCGGCGGAATGTCGATCTTCTGAGGGGATCGCCGCCCGGTGGCGCTCGACGCGATGGCGGACTGGGTAGAGGTCCGGTTCCTGCCGGCCGACCGGCGCGTCTGGGTGCGCCCCGGCGCGACGCTGGTCGAGACCGCGGAGGCCGCCGGCCTCGAGATCGTGACCGGCTGCACCAAGGGCATGTGCGGCACCGATCCGGCGCGGATCACCGCCGGCGGCGACAACCTGTCGGCGCCCGCCGAGCACGAGCGCGGCACCCTGGAGCGGATGGGCCTCGAGGTCGGTGTCTACCGGCTCGCGTGCTCGGCGCGCGTCGAGCGCGATCGCGTCGAGATCGAGCTCGACACGTTCTGAGGCGCGACCGGCGCACCGCTCACTTCTTCGGCAGCGGGCAGCCGCGCTCCTCGAGCTTGTCGGCGAGCGTCTCCCACGCGTAGACGGTGCGGATCACGAGATCCGCGATCTGCTCCGGGTGCACCGGGTAGTCGGCGCCCGGGATGTTGACGTTGGACTCCAGCGTCAGGTCGCCGTCGCTGTCGAGATAGACGCGCTGCGGGATCCAGTAGCCCTGCAGGTGCTCGTTGATCGCCTCGAGCACCTTGCCGCGCATCGGGTGGTCGGGGCCGACGCCGATCACGAACCAGCTGCGGATCGAGATGCGCGTCTCGACGACCTTGTCGCCGTCCCGCGCGGCCGGCACCGCATTGATCGTGAACGAGATCGGCGCGTGCTTCTCGACGCCGAACGAGACGTCGAGCAGCAGGTCGCCGGCGTCGTCACCCAGCGTGCGATAGTCGACCTTCCAGCCCTTCTCGTCCTTGAAGTACTTGCCGATCTGCAGCTCGAGCGCGTTGGTCGAGTCGGTCACCCGCAGCAGGTTGTCGCCCTGCTGCGCGGTGGTCGCAGCCGCGGGGCCGCCGGGCCGGTTCTTCAGCCCGCCCGGGTCCTGGATCAGGAAGGCGAGGCCGGCGGTGGCGAGGACAGCAGTGGCGGAGAGCGGGAGAAGCGTCATGGGCGGTTCCTTTCGATCGGCTGCGCTGCGCGACCGGCGCGACGCAGGGAGTGCGAGCTCCCGAGCGTAGCGTCAGGGCTCGCGATGTGCGTGCGGCGCGCGGGCGTCTCGGCCCGCGCGCCGCCGTCGAGCGCAGCGCGGGGGGTCGTCGTTACGCGTGCGGAACGGGGATCTCCCAAACAGGGCCCCGGTCGTCCTCCCGCCGGCTGCGGTACGTGCGTTGCCCCTTCCCGATCGCCCTCGAACCCAGGAGCACGCCATGCGCCCCGAGAATCTGCTCGCGATCCCGCTGCTCGCGGCCGTCCTGTGCGCGCAGGGACCCGACCGCCCCCCGGAGCGACCGGTCGATCCCTACACCGGCGGCGAGGCGCAGCGGATGGCGGCCGCGGGAGTGATCCGCTACGCGCCGTTCCCGCTCGGTCAGTACCACGACACCGACGACGTCGACGCGCTGGTTCCGCCCGGGACCTTCCTGTGGCTGGAGACCGAGCATTTCCGCATCGGCTCGTCGCTGCCGGCGTACGGGCGAACCCCCGATCGTGACCAGCAGAAGAAGCTGCGCGCCGAGCTCGAGGCGTTGCAGGGTGCGCTTCCGAACGTCGACCCGAGCGATCTCACACTCGACCGTTGGTTGCGGTTGCACCTGTTCGCGCGGCGCTGCGAGGCGGTCTACGCAGACTTCCGCGACCGGCTCGGCCTGCAGGACGACGACTTCCCGCAGCGCCAGAGCGAAGTGCGGCGCGGTACGGCGTTCCTCGGGGTCGGCCCCTACCTCGGCAAGCCCGACAAGTACGTGGTGCTGCTGGGCGGGCGCGCAGAGCATTTCCAGGCCTACACGCAGCGATTCCTCGGCAGTCGATGGGAATGGCCGCAACGCGCGGACCTCGGGGTTCGCAGCGGACTGTTCTTCGGTACGTCGGTCGATCTCGGCGGCCAGCTCGGCGACGACACCGCATTGCATGCGCACGTCGTCTACAACGTCGTCCACAACCTGATCGACGGCTTCCGCCACTTCCTCCACGAGACGCCGGTGTGGTTCAAGACCGGTCTCGCGCAGAGCTACCTGCGGCGGATCGATCCGCGCTATCCGAACTACGACCGGCCGCCGCGGGGCGAGCCCGACATGCGCAATCAATGGCAATGGGAGCGCATCGTGCCGAAGCTCGTCGCGTCGGTCGCGGTCACGCCGATGGCCGAGATGGCGAGCTGGAAGGACTACGGCCCGTTCTCGTTCGAGGACTACGTCGTCGCGTGGTCACGCGTGGAGTTCCTGCTGACGCGCGGCGATCGTGCGTTCGCCCGGTTCGTCTACGAGTTCAAGGACCCGCTGACGCTCGGCCACTCGACGCCGTCGTGGTCGGCGGTGCTCGCCCAGCAGCAGACGGCGTTGCGCGATGCCTACGGCTACACGAGCTGGGAGCAGCTCGACGCCGAGTGGCGCGCGTGGGTCGTCGCGCAGGACAGCGGCAGCGTCGGATCGGCGCGCCCCGAGACGACGCGTCGGCGGCGGCGCTGAGCGGTCCGCGCTACCATGCGCGACCGCGATGCCGACCCCGCCCGCCGAGACCGCCGCGCTCCCACCGCCGGCCGCCCGCCGCGCGCCGCTGCGCATCGGGCGGTGGTCGTTCGACCTGCCCGCCGTGCAGGCGGCGCTCAGCGGCTACAGCGACCTGCCGATGCGGCGCATGGCGCGGTCCTGTGGCGCACCCTACGCGCTGCACGAGGTCGTGCTCGATCGGCTGGTGCTCGAGCCGGGCCGGCTGCAGCGCGAGCTCCTCGCGGTGCCCGCGGACGACCACCCGGTCGGCGGCCAGCTGATGGGCGCGGACCCGGCGACCTTCGCCCGCGCGGCGCGCGCCCTGGTCGATGCGGGCTTCGACGTCGTCGACCTGAACTTCGGCTGTCCGGTGCCGAAGGTGCTCGGCCGGAGCCGCGGCGGCTTCCTGCTCGGTGAGCCGGACACCGCGCTGCGGATGGTGGCCGAGGTGCTGCAGGCGGTCGGCGGCGACGTCCCGGTGAGCATCAAGATGCGCCGTGGTCTCGACGACTCGGCTGCCAGCGAGCGCCGCTTCTTCCGCATCCTCGACGGCGCGCTCGCGCTCGGCATCGCCGCGGTGACGGTCCACCCGCGCACCGTCGCACAGCGCTACGAGGGACCGAGCGACTGGTCGTTCCTGCGCCGTGTGCGCGCCGCGGTGTCGGGCGCGGCGCTGCTCGGCAGCGGCGACCTGTTCGGCCCGCTCGACGTCGTCCGCATGCTCGACGAGACCGGCGTCGACGGCGTGACCATCGCGCGCGGCTGCATCGGCAATCCGTGGATCTTCGGCCAGGTCCGCGACCTGCTCGACGGTCGCGCGCCGCGCGCACCGACGCTCGCCGAGCAGCGCGCGATGATCGAGCGCCATTACGCCGAGTCGATCGCCTGGCTCGGCCCGAAGAAGGGCCCGGGTCGGGCGCGCACGCACGCGATCAAGTATGCCGCGCTGCACCCGGACGGGCGGATCGTCCGCGACACCCTCGCCGCGGCCCGCGACGAGGCCGCGTTGCGCGATGCGCTCGAGCGTCACTATCCGGCGTCGCGAGCTGCCGAGAGTGCGCCCGACCCACAGGCGCTGGCGCACAGCGCGCAGCAGCTGCGCGGCTGTGGGATCGACTGACGCTTGCGCGCGCTCGCCGGTTCGCCTGAGATCCCGGCATGCGCCTCCTCCTGATCAGCAACTCCACGCAGCACGGCGGCGGCTACCTCGAGCACTGTGCGGAGCAGGTCCGCGCGTTCTTCGCGGCCGGCGGTGTCGAGCGCGTGCTGTTCGTGCCGTTCGCGCTCGCCGATCTCGACGGCTACGCCGCCACTGCGCGTGCGGCGTTCGCGAAGCTCGGCCTCGGGCTGGACTCGCTGCACGAGGCCACCGACCGTGCCGCCGCCGTGCGCGCGGCGCAGGGCTTCTTCGTCGGTGGCGGCAACACCTTCCGGCTGCTGCACCGGCTGCGCACCGGTCGGCTGCTCGAGCCGCTGCGCGCACGCGTCGTCGCCGGCGCGCCGTACCTGGGTACGAGCGCGGGCTCGAACCTGGCCTGTCCGACCGTGCGCACGACGAACGACATGCCGATCGTCGAGCCGGGCTCGTTCGACGCCTTGCGGCTGGTGTCGTTCCAGATCAACCCGCACTACCTCGACCCGCAGCCGGACCTGAAGCACATGGGCGAGACCCGCGAGACGCGGATCAAGGAGTTCCACGAGGAGAACGACACGCCGGTCGTCGGCCTGCGCGAGGGCGGCATGGTCCTCGTCGACGGCTCCCGCCAGACGCTGCTCGGGCCGCCGTCGGCGCGCGTCTTCCGCCGCGGCGAGGCGCCGATCGAGGTGCCGAGCGGCGGCGACCTGACGGCAGTCGTGCCGCCGCCACCGGCGAGCTGACCCGCGCTACGGTGCGCGGCACTCGCCGCAGGCGAACGCGCGCCAGGCGGCGTCGCCGTCGAGCAGGGCAGTCTCGTCGTCCGGCGCGAGCGCGACGATCACGCGGAAGCGCAGCCGCGTCTCGACGCCCGGTTGCAGCTCGAGCACGGCGAACGAGCCGAAGCGGCCGTAGGCGCGCGTCGAGTAGACCCAGCGACCCGGATTGGCCGGGTGCGTCATGTGCAGGACCTCGTAGCGCGCGCCGCGGATCCGGAAGCTGCCGATCGCCCACCCGAGGTCGGTCCACACGTCGTTGCCGGTGCCCTGCGCGGTCGCCGGGCGTCGATAGCGCGTCTCGGCCTCGGCGTCGTGCACCGCGTCGACGGCGCGGAACTGGACGCCGCCGTGCTGGGGATCGCCGCGCAGCGAGACCGGACGGTCGCCGCCGGGCTGCAGGCGGATGTCGAGGTCGATGATGCGGCACTCGTCGCCGCCGTCCCACAGCGTCAGGTGGCGCACCTCGCGGACGAGCGTCTCGCCATCGCCCGCGATCCAGTCGATCGCGTGCTCCTCGTCCGCGCACACCGGGCCGAGCGCCCGGTGGCTCGCGCCGCGCAGCACCTGACGCGCGCCGCCGGTGCCGTGCCAGAAGTCCCAGGCGCGCTCCGCGCCGGCGACGCGGGTGACGTTCCAGCCTGCGAACAGCCCGCGGTGGTGCGAGAAGTAGCCGCCCGCGCCCTTCGTGAGCACGCCGTCGTCGTGCAGCGCGAAGACGTGGTGGAACACCTTGAAGGTGTCCTCCGCGCGCGCGGGGTCGTAGCCGTGCTCGAACCGCAGCACCGGTCGCCCGCGCAGCGAGACCGTCTCGGCGCCCGCCTCGGCGACGAGCGCGAACGGCGCCGGCGGCTCGGCGAGCGGCGCGAGCCGGAGCGCGAGCCCGCCGGCGGTCAGCGGCTCGCCCCACACGGTCCGCAGCGAGAGCTCGCGCGCGTCGGGCTCTGCGTCGAGCTGGACCAGCCTGCCGCTGCCGGCGACGGCGGCGGCGCGCACGCCCGCGAGCTCGGCGCGCGCCGGCACCAGCGCGGCCAGTGGACCCGCGGGCCGGTCCTCCGCCACGCGCAGCTCGACCTCGCAGGTCGGCGCTGCTCCGGTCCGGGTCGCGCCGGTCTGCGTCTGGGCGCGCGGTCCGGTGCCGAGCAGAAGGAGAGCGCCGGCGGCCAGCACCGCCGCGAGGTGGGAAGCGCGGAGCATCGCGGCAGCGTATCCCGCGCGCCGACCCGGGGCCCGCACTTGCTCCGGTCGGTGTGGGGCACTACAGCCGCGGCCACCCGTGCGCGTCACTCCGCTCGCTTCCGGTAGCCAGGGCAATGCGACCCTGGTCGAGACCGCCGCCGCCCGCGTCCTGATCGACGCCGGCCTCGGCGCCGACGACCTCGAGGAGCGCCTCGCGGCGGTCGGTGTGGCGCCGCGCGGCATCGACGCGATCCTGTTGACCCACCGGCACCGCGACCACCGCCACGGCGCGCGCGATTTCGCGCTGCGCCACCGCACGCCGGTGTGGGCGTCGCGCCGGACGGCTCGCTCGCTCGGGACCGAGCTCCACCGGCGGCTCCGGGAGCTGCCGGTCGGTGCCGTGGTGGTCGTCGCCGGACTCGCCGTGCGGACGCTGCCGCTGTCGCACGACGCACCCGAGACCGTCGCGCTGGTGCTCGAGCACGGCGGTGCGCGCTACGGACACGTCACCGACCTCGGCTCCTTCGACGCCGCCCTGGCGACCGGGCTCGCCGGCTGTGACGCGCTGCTGCTCGAGTTCAACCACGACCTCGCGCAGCTGTGGGCCGGTGACGATCCGCTGCAGCTCAAGCGGCGGATCGCCGGCAACGAGGGGCACCTGTCGAACGCCGATGCCGCCGCGCTGCTCGCTGCGATAGCCGGTCCGCGCCTGCGCATGGTGTGGCTCGCGCACCTCAGCGCCAGGAACAACACCGCGGAGCTCGCGCTCGCGGCCGCGCGCAGCGCGTTGGGCGACCGCGCCGACGTGCGTGTCGAGATCGCGCAGCAGGACCGCCCCTCCGTGAGCTGCGAGCTGCCGATCGAGCTGCCGGTCGAATTGCCGGTCGAGCCGCCGCCGCGCTCGCCGTGCATCGGCGTCTGCGTGCTCGATCCGCAGGAGGTCTGCCTCGGCTGTCTGCGCAGCCGCGACGAGATCGCCCGCTGGCCGCGCGTCGACGACGCCGGCCGCCGCGCGATCCTCCGCTCGGCCGCTCGCCGCCTCGCCGAGCGCGTCGGTGAGCCCGGCGCGCGGGGCGGCTGACCCGCCGTGCGGGGCGCCGCCGCTCAGGAGCTCCGGAGCTGCTGGTCGGCGGGCACCCAGAAGCGCTCGTGCCACAGGCCGAGCACCCCGGGTGCCGCGTCCTGGAAACGCCGGTGCAGCAACAGCTCGATGCGCGGGTGGATCAGCAGCGTGACCGGCTCGTCCTCGCGCAGCAGCGCCTGGAACCGGTGGTAGAGCTCGACGCGCCGCTCGCGCGACGGCTCTGCGCGCGCGGCTTCCAGCAGCTGGTCGACCTCCGGATCGGCATAGCCCATCGGATTGTCGCGCGAGTGGAACGACTCGTACGGATCGATGACGGCCTCGTGCTGCTGGACCAGCACCACGCCCTGGTAGTCGCGGCTCTGGAAGCGCCCATAGAGCGACACGTTGTCGAGCGGCAGCGCCGTGAGGCTCACACCGGCGCGCTGGAACGCGTCCGCGGCGATCTCGACGATGCGGCGGATGGTGGGGTGCGCCGCGACCAGGATCTCCACCTCGAGCGGCCGGCCGTCCGCGGGGGAGTAGCCCTTCGACGCGAGCAGCTCACGGGCGTGCTCCGGCGAGAACTCGGGGACCGGCGCGTCGTTCGGATACTCCGGCATGCCCGGCTTGAACACGCCGCGGGCGATCGAGCCGAGCCCGTGGAAGACGTCGCGCAGCAGCGTCTCGCGGTCGAACAGCATGCCGAGCGCGCGCCGGACGGTCGCGTCGTCGAGCGGCGGCTTCGAGCAGTTCCAGTAGACGAGGTAGTGGCCGATGTGCGCGGCGTCGTAGCTGTAGACCGCGTAACGCTCGGCGAGCTCCGGATTGCGGGTGAGGAGCTCGGTGACGGTCGCGCCACCCGACGGCGAGAACCAGTCGATCTCGCCGCGCAGCAGCATCGTGAAGCGCGCATTGTCGTCGGCGACGAGGTCGAAGCGCACGGCGTCCAGGTTCCAGCTCTCGGGCTGCGCACCGCGGCGCCACGACCAGTCGTTGCGCACGAGCTCGAGCCGACCCGCCGTGCGCGCGGCCGACAGCGTCTGCACGAGCCGGTACGGGCCGGTGCCGGGCCCGGGGTCGCCGAGCTTCGCCGCGGCCGTGACGAACGCGTCGCTGCCCGGGCTCGCCGTCGGCTCGAGGGCGTGCACCGCGGCGACGAACCACGCGCGCTCGACGAGCCGCACCGAGGTCGCGAGCTGCGCGAACGCCACCACCGGTGCCGGCTCCGCGTAGCGCACGACGATCGTGTGCTCGTCGGGTGCGGACGCCTCCGCGGCCTCGGTGAGCCAGTAGCTCATGTCGCTCTGCGGCGCCATCGACGCGTGCCGCGCGGTGTCGAGCGTGAACCGCAGATCGTCGGCGGTGACCGGCGCGCCGTCCGCGAACCGCAGGTCGTCGCGCAGCCGGAACGTCAGCGTGCGGCGGTCGTCCGACCACGCGTGGTCGAGCGCCGCGGCGGGTCGCGGGTCGCCGGTCTGCGGATCGCGGTCGTAGAGCGTGTCGTGGGTGAAGGGCAGCACGTAGCGCGTCGCGACCGAGTCCGTCGTCGTGAACGGGTTCAGCGTGCCCGGCTCGGGAACGGCGCCGCGCAGCACGCCGCCCTGCGGTCGCGCGCGCGCCGCCCGGCCCTCCGGCCCACCGCTCGGGTCCGCGACCGCGTGCGCACCTGCACCGCCGGGCGGCTGCGTCCCGTCGCCGGGCGGGCTGCGGTCGACGACGACGATCGCGAGGCCGACGACGACCACGGCGAACAGCACGACGAATCCGGCGAGGCGGACCACGGCGGCAGTGTAGCGCCGCCCGTCGCGGAGCCGCCACCGCACGCGCGGGCGGCACCGGCAGCTTTCCCGGCGTCGCGCACGATCTCCCGGGTAGCATCCCGGCCATGACTCTCCGCCACCCGCTGCAGGCGTTGCTCCTGCCCTGCGTGCTGCTCGGCGCGGTCGCCGCCCAGCGGCCGGCCGCCGTCGATCCGCGCGGCTTCACGATCGAGATCGATCTCGCACGTCAGCCGGTGCTGTCGCAGGACCGCACCGGCACCTGCTGGTCGTTCGCCACCGTGTCCTTCCTCGAATCGGAGATCACCCGCCTGCACGGCGAGACGGTCGACCTCTCCGAGATGTTCGCGGTGCGCTGTGCGTACCAGGAGAAGGCCCGCCGCTTCGTGATGTTGCAGGGCAAGGCGCAGTTCTCGCAGGGTGGTCTCAGCCACGACGTGATCACGCTCGCGCGCAACTACGGCCTGGCGCCGCAGTCCGCGTACGACGGCCTGTGCGGCGAGTCGACGCAGCACGATCACAGCGAGCTCGAGCAGACGCTGACTGCGATGCTCGGCGTCTACGCGGGGGCGAGCCGGCCGTCCGAGCACTGGCAGGCGGCGATCTCCGGTGTGCTCGACGCGTACCTCGGCGAAATGCCGGCGACGTTCGAGATCGATGGCCACAGCTACACGCCGCAGACCTACGCGCAGCAGATCGCTCGGCTGCCGCTCGACGACTACGTCGAGCTGATGTCGTTCCAGTCCGAGGGCTTCGGCCACCGCGCCGAGCTGCTCGTGCCGGACAACTGGATGCGCGACGGCAACTACTGGAACATGCCGATCGAGGAGCTGGTCGCCAATGTCGACTTCGCCCTCGAGCACGGCTTCTCGATCGCGATCGACTGTGACGTCAGCGAGCCCGGCGCGAGCGCGGGGCGCGGCCTGTTCCAGCTCCCCGCGGCGTTGGAGAAGCGCACCCCGATCCCCGATGCGCTCCGGCAGCGGCAGTTCGACGATCACGAGACGACCGACGATCACCTGATGCACATCGTCGGCCGCGCGAAGCACGACGACGGTCGCACCTTCTACGTCGTCAAGAACTCGTGGGGCTCGCAGGGACCCTTCGACGGGCTCCTGATGATGTCGCGGAACTACCTCGCGCTGAAGACGCTCGCCGTGATGATCCACGTCGACGGCCTGCGTCCCGAGACCCGCGCGCGCTTCGGCCGGCCGGTCGCCGGCGACTGACAGCCGCGCGCGGCGAGCGGGCCTGATTCGCGTGCACCAGACCACCGCGCTGCGCGCACCGGTGCCCGACTACGTGCCGTCGCGCGTGTTCGGCAACCGGCACGCGATGAACCTCACGCTGCTCGTGCCGCGGCGGAGGGGTGCGCTCCGCCGGTCGCTGGCGGTGCGCGTGCCGATCGCTCCGGCCGGCGACGGCCTCGATGCCGGCGGCAGCGTGCTCGTCCAGGTCACGCGCGCACGGCCGGCCGGCGGACCCGTGCTCGTCGTCGTGCCGGGGCTCACCGGCTCCGCATGTTCGACCTACGTCGTCGGCCTCGCGCGCAAGGCGGTCGAGCGCGGCCTCGGCGTCGTCCGCTTCAATGCGCGCGGCTGTGGCGGGACCGAGGCGCTCGCCGCGCCGCTGAGCCACTGCGGGCTGACCCGCGATCTCGCCGAGGTCTGTCGCTTCGCGGTCGCCGGACTCGGCTTCGAGCGCGTGCACCTCGCAGGCTTCTCGATGGGCGGCAACCTCGCGCTGAAGCTGGCGGGGGAGTGGGGAACGGCCGCGCCGGTGCCGCTCGCGAGCGTCGCCGTCGTCAGCCCGGCGATCGCCGTGGCGCGCTGCGGGGAGCACATCGACGCCGAGCCGTCGCTCGCGCCGTACCGTCGCCGGTTCGTCAGCGCGCTCCGCGCCATGCTGCGGCGCCACGCGCGTGCGTTCGGACGGCCGGTCGACGCGGAGCGCCTGCGCCGCGTGCGGACGATCCGCGACTTCGACGCGCTGTACACCGCCCCCGTGTGGGGGTTCGCGGACGTCGACGACTACTGGCGGCGCAGCAGCGCGCTCGGCGCGCTCGCGCGGCTGGCGGTGCCGACGCTGGCGATCGCTGCGGCGGACGACGTGCTGGTGCCGTTCGACTCGCTCGCGCCGCTGCGGGCCCTGGATCCGGAGCTCGTCCGTTTCCTGGCGACCGACCGCGGCGGACACTGCTCGTTCCTGGCGCGCACCGCGCGACCGCGCGGCGCCGCTGCGCGCGACCCGGACCGGCGCTGGGCCGAGAACCGGGTTCTGGAGTTCGTGATGCGCATGGAGAACGACCGATGACCGAGGCCGGTGCGGTGCCGAGCGTGTTCGTCACGCGGAGGATCCCGAGCGCGGGCCTCGACGTCCTGCGCCGTGCCAGCGTGCCGTTCGAGATCGGGCACGACGATCCCGGCACCGCCGCGCCGCGCGCGGTGCTGCTCGGCGGTGTCGCGCGCCATCAGGTGCTGCTGTGCACGCTGACCGAGCGCATCGACGTCGAGGTGCTCGACCACAGCCCGCGGCTGCGCGGGATCGCGCAGATGGCGGTCGGCGTCGACAACATCGACGTGGCGGCGGCGGCCGCGCGGCGCATCGCGGTCGCCAACACGCCGGGGGTGCTGACCGGCGCGACCGCCGACCTCACGTTCGCGCTGCTGCTCGCCGCGGCGCGTCGGATCCCCGCGGCCCACGACTACACCGTGGCCGGGCGCTTCCGCGCGTGGGGGCCGGAGCTGTTCGTCGGTGCCGGGGTCGGCCCCGGGCCGGACGGGCGGCGCAAGACGCTCGGAGTGGTCGGCCTCGGCCGCATCGGGCGCGCCGTGGTCCGCCGCGCCCACGGCTTCGAGCTCGACGTGCTGGCCGCGACGCCGCGCGCGGCGGACGCATTGCCCGGCGTCACCGTCGTGCCGCTCGAGGACCTCCTCGCCCGCAGCCATTTCGTGTCGCTGCACTGCCCGCTCACGCCGGCGACGCACCACCTGATCGGCGCTCGCGAGCTCCGCCGGATGCGGCCCGACGCCGTGCTCGTCAACACGTCGCGCGGTGCCGTCGTCGACGAGCACGCCCTGGTGCGCGCGCTGCGCGAGGGCTGGATCGCCGGCGCCGGGCTCGATGTGTTCGAGCGCGAGCCGGAGCTCGAAGCGGGCTTGCGCGAGCTCGACAACGTCGTGTTGCTGCCGCACATCGGCAGCGGCACGCGGGAGACGCGCGACGCGATGGCGGTCCTGGCCGCCGAAGCGGCGCTGGCGTTCGTTCGCGGTCAGCGGCCGCGGCACGTCGTCGAGCCGGGTCGGCTGCCGGCCTGACCCGCGGCCGCGACGGGCAGCGTGAAGCAGAACAGCCCGCCATGCCCCGGTCGGCTCGCGGACACGATCTGCCCGCCCATCCGCTCGACGAGCTCCCGGCACAGGCTCGCGCCGAGGCCGATCCCTCCGCGGAGCGCGCCGTCGGCGACCCTCGCTGCAGCGGCATCGAACGCGAGGTCGAGCGGCCCGCCGCGCCCGGTGGTCGTGCCGGACTCGTGGACGGCGACGAGCACCGCGGTCGGGCGGTCGCCGGCCACCGTGGTCCGCGGCGCGTGCGCGCACGCGACCACGCAGACGCGGCTGCCCTTCGGCACCGCGCGGGTGGTCTGCACCAGCAGGTTGCGGAGCACGTGCTCGATGCGCAGCCGGTCCGCGACGACGGCCGGCAGGTTCGGTGACACGACCGCGTAGACGTCGGTGCCGCCGTGCTGCCCGGGCTGCCGCAGCTTCGCGACGACGTCCTGCACGACCGTGCCGAGGTCGACCGCGGTCAGCTCCAGCCGGGCGCTGGCCTGGTCCGCGCTCATCGAGTCGAACAGCTCGTCGACGTAGCCGACCAGCGTCTCGGTGCTCTCGAGCGCCGCGCGCAGGACGTCGTGCTGCTGAGCGACGAGAGGTCCGACGAGCTCCTCTTCGAGGATCCGCAGCAGCTCGCGCACCGCGGTCAACGGCGTCGTCAGCTCGTGGGTGACGACGTGGTGCCAGGCGACCTGCTCGCTGAGGCGTCGGTGCAGCGCAGCGGGGTCCGCGCCCGACGTCGCTCGCCCGTCGTCCGGCCAGCGCGGTTCCGTGCCACCGGGAACCATGCCACCGGGAACCATGCCACCGGGAACCATGCCACCGGGAACCATCCCACCGGGACCCATGGCACCGGGACTCAGCGCGACTCGTTCCCCCGCGGTGCGGGCTCGTGGACCGTCGCGGACCGCAGCGCCGCGTCGATGCAGTCGAGCAGCTCGGTCGCCTCGAACGGCTTCTCGAAGAACCCCGCCGCGCCCAGCTCGTTGGCGCGCTCGCGCAGTCCCGGACGTCGGCTCGCGGTCACGAACACCGTCTGCACGTCGCGGAGTGCAGGCTCGGCGCGCAGCGCGCGCAGCACCTCGAAGCCGTTGCCCGACGGCAGCGAGATGTCCATCAGCACGAGGTCGGGAGGTTCGGCAGCCGCGACGTCGAGCGCGGACTGCACGTCCTGGGCGGTCGCCAGCTCGTAGCCGCGCGCGCGCAGCCGGATCACGAGCGCCTTCAGGATGTTCTTGTCGTCTTCGACGATCAGGATCTTGCTCATGCTGTCGCTCCTAGCGGTGACGCGCACGCGTCGGTGTGGACGGGCTCGCGGTGCGGCGCGGGCGCGACCGGCAGCGTGAAGCGCACGGTCGTCCCCTCGCCGATCCGACTCTCGATGCGGATGTGGCCACCGTGCAGCTCGACGATCTGTCGGCACAGCGCGAGGCCCAGGCCGAGCCCGCCCTGCGTGCGCAGCGGGTCGCCGTGCACCTGGTGCAGTCGATCGAAGACGCGCTCGAGACTGTCGGACGGGATCCCGCAGCCCTGGTCGACGACGGCGACCTCGACCTGTCCGGAGCCCGTCGCGCGCGCGGTGACGCGGATCGTCGAGCCCGCGCCGCTGAACTTCATCGCGTTGTCGATCAGGTTGCCCACGACCTGCCGGATGCGGACGGGGTCGATCTCGAGCGGCGGCAGGCCGGGCTCCGCCGCCAGCTCGAGCGCGATGCCGCGGCCCTTGGCGTGCGGGCCGTGCGCGGTCGCGAGCTCCGCCAGCAATGCTGCGAGATCGTTCGTCTCGCGGCGCAGCTGCAGCTTGCCGGTCTCGATCCGCGCCGCGTCGAACAGATCGTCGATGCAGCGCCGCATCTGCTCGCAGCTCGCGCGCACGACGTCCAGGCACTCCCGCTGCTCCGGTGCGACCGGCCCCGCGATGCCGTCGGCGAGGATCGCGGTGAACTCCCGGATCGAGGTCAGCGGCGTGCGCAGCTCGTGGCTCACCACGTGGTAGAAGCTCTCGATCTCCCGATTGCGCCGCGCGAGGTCGCGGTTGGCGATCGCGAGGTCGCGGGCCTTCTGCAGCACCGTGTGGCGCGCCTCCTCGAGCTCGCTCTCGCGATCGCGCACCAGCTCGGCGACGGTCCGCGCGCGCCGGTGCGAGCGTCGTCGCGCGATCTCGAGCGCCTGCGTGCGCGCGCGCACCCGCACCTCCAGCGCGTGGCCGTGGTCGAGTGCGAGCGTGGCCGCGCGCGCGCAGCCGAACGACACCGCGAGCCCCGCGATGGCGATCAGCAGCGCCGCGAGGCGGTCGTCCGCGTGCGGCAGCGGCGTCGCGGTCCTGACTGGCAGCCGCAGTCCACCGATCCACAGGTCGCGGGTCTCGTCGGCGGCGGGGGCCGGCCCGGCCCGGTCGTCGGTGATCAGCACGAAGCCGCCGAGCACCGCATCGAGATCGAGCGCGACCAGCGCGATGTCGGCGGCGGGCCGCGCGTCGAGCGCACCGCGGCGGGCGAGCAGCAGCTCGCGCCGGCCACCGGCGGGCGAGTCGTCGCGGTCGGCCGCGACCAGCGCGGCGCGCGTGCTGCCCGGTTGCAGCTCCGACCATGGCAGCTCCGGCCAGGGCGGCTCGATGGCCGCCGCACCCTCGGTGGCCGCAGCGGGGCGGATCAGCTCGCGCACCTCGATCCGACCGGCGTCGTCCGGTGTGGCCCGGCCGATGAAGCGCACGCTGCGCTGGCACGCGGCGAGCGCCGCGGCGAAGTTCCGGAACGTCGACCGCGGCGCTCCCGGCTCGGCGAGGAACGCGCTGACCGCGGTCAGCGTGGTCAGGCCCTGCTCGACCTCGCGATCGAGCTGCCAGCCGAGCTGCGCCGCGCGCTGGACCCGCTCCGCCTCGCCGTGCGCCTGCACGGCGGTCACGACGATCGCGGTGACCAGCGCGCCGGCGGCCACCACGGCGACGCCGGCGGCGCGCGCGGTCCGGGAGCGGATGCTCCTCGCGCGCGCCCGCCGTGCTGGGGTTGGGTCCTGCGTCATCCGTCGACCGTTCCTGCCGTCTCGTCATCGGCAGGTACTCGGTCGACCGATGAACGGAATCCGCCGCCGCCAGCGCCGGTCCGGCGTCAGCGGTCGCGCGCACCGGGCGCGCTGGCCGGGTCGACGAGCCCGCGGCGGTCGGGGCCGCGCGGCGGCTCCGGCCGCCGGGGCGGCGGGCTCTGCTCGAGCCGCTCGAGCAGGTTGCGGACCGCGGCCTCGAGCATCGGCTCGCGGCCGGCCTGCACCTGTGTCGGGTCGTCGAACATCTCGATGTCCGGCGCGACGCCGTACGCCTCGACGTCCCACTGCCCGTCGTTGTTGACGAACGCGAAGGCCGGCACCGCGAGGCCGCCGCCGTCGACCAGCCGTGGCGTGCCGGAGTAGCCGACGAGCCCGCCCCACGTGCGCTGGCCCATCAGCGGCCCCAGGTCGCGCTCGCGGAAGTAGTAGGGGAACGCGTCGCCGCCCGACGACGAGTAGCCGTTGATCAGCATGATCATCGGTCCCTCGAAGGCGTACTGGGGCGTCGTGTACAGCTGCCGGTGCCGGCGTGCCCACCAGTTCAGCGGGCGCCGGCTCAATGCGTCGATCATATCGATCGGGATGAAGCCGCCGCCGTTGTAGCGGTCATCGACGATCATCGCGTCCTTGACGAGCGCCTGCGCGCGCCAGCCCTCGAACAGCTCGCGGTGCCCCTCGATCGCTGTGTTCGGGCAGTGCAGATAGCCGATGCGTCCACCGGAGAGTCGAGCGACGAGCTCGCGGTTCCGGTTCACCCAGGTGATGTAGCGCAGCGTCTGCTCGGAGGCCGTCGGCCGCACCGTGACGCGCCGTGCGTCCCAGGTCCGCGGCGCCGCGTTGACGAGCAGCTCGACGCGGCGGTCGGCCTTGCCGACGAGCCATTGATACGGATTGTCGGCAGCCGTCAGCTCGCGCCCGTCGATCGCCAGCAGGTAGTCACCGACGGCGACGTGCACGCCGGGCTCCGCCAGCGGATTGCGGCCGGCTGCGGTCCAGTTCTCGGCGTCCAGGATCGCCGCGATGCGGTAGCGCCCGTCGACGACCTCGAGCTCGCAGCCGAGCGTGCCGACGTCGACGCGCGGGACCGACGGCGTCTCGCCGGGCTGCACGTAGGTGTGACCACAGTTCAGCTCGCCGATCAGCTCGCCGAGCAGGAAGTCGAGATCGGAGCGGTGGGAGACGTGGGACACGAGCGGGAGGTACTTGGCGCGCATCGCCTCCCAGTCGACGCCGTGCATGTTCGGGTCGTAGAACCAGTCGCGCATGATGCGCCATGCGTCGGTGTACATCTGCGCCCACTCGGTCGGCGGATGCACCTCGAGGCGCACGCCCCCGAGCGGCAGCGGGTCCTTGCCGGCCTGCTGACCGGGTGACGTGCGCGCGAGGCACAGGCTCTGACCGTGGCGGTAGAGCACGTGCTCGCGGTCCGGGCTGAGCTCGTGCGCGCCGATGCCGGTCAGCACGTCCTTCGCCTCCCGCGCGTCGAGGTCGTAGCGGCGCAGCTCGCCACCCTGACGGAACAGCAGGCCCCCGGTGACGCCCTGCAACGCGCCGTAGCGGCCGGACGGCAGGTCGATGGCGACGAGTCGGTGCTCGATGCCGTCGAGGTCGATCTCGAGCGGGCCGTCGGAGTCGGCGGCGGGCTCGGCCTTCGGCGCGCCGGCGATCGGCTCCTCGTCCTCGCGCGGTGCGGTCGGGCTCGCGACGTCGTCGCGCAGCAGCAGCGCGTAGATGCGCTGCCGGAACTCGTGGTCACCGTACTGGTAGTCGCGCGCCGACGTGAACCACAGGTAGCGGCCGCCCGGGTCGAAGCTCGGCGAGCGGTCGTCCCAATCGTCGCTCGTCACCTGCACCGGCGTGCCACCCTGCGCGCGCACGAGCCAGATCGACTGGTAGCCGTTGCGGCCGAGCTTGTCGTAGCACAGCCACGTTCCGCACTTCGACCACTGCACGCTGCCGATCGACGTCTCCGGCGAGGTGTCGCGGAGCTCGGCGCGGCGCGTGCGTACGTCGACGACCCACAGCCTGCAGGCGTGGTCGCGCACCGCGATGTAGCGCGAGTCCGGCGACCAGGCGTAGCCCTCGATCCAGGCGCCGAGGTCGGTCGTCAGCCGCGTCTCCTGCCCGTGGCCGAAGCTGCGCACGAACAGCTCCTGGTCGAGGCCGTCCTCGGCGACGAACGCGAGCAGCCGGCCGTCGGGGGACCAGCTCGGGTCGCGCTCGCGGCGACCCGGCGTCCGCGTCAGGTTGCGGACCTCGCCGTGCTCCGCCGGCACCGAGAACAGATCGCCGCGGAACTCGACGACCGCGCGCTTCGCGTTCGGCGAGATCGTGAACTCGCCGAAGTCGCCGCCGCAGTCGAGCCACCGCGGGCGCGTCCACGGCCGGTCGTCGGCCAGCGTGATCGACAATCGCGTCAGCCGCTCGCTCGTCGTGTCGAGACGCCAGAGCGCACCGCCGTGCTCGAACACGATGCCGCCGGCGCCGCGCGACGGGAACAGCACGTCGAAGTCCGCGAAGCTCGTGACGCGGCGGTCCACGCCGCTCGACAGCTCGTGGCACCACAGATTGAGCGTGCCGCCCTCGCGGTCGGACGTGAAGTAGATGCGGTCACCGACCCACATCGGGAAGTTGTCGGTGCCCTCGAAGGTGGTGATCCGCTCGATCCGGTTGCCGGTCAGGTCGTAGACCCACACGTCCTGGGCGCGCCCGGCCGTGTAGCGTTTCCAGGTGCGCCATTCGCGGCTGATGATGTTGTAGGCGAGCTTGCTGCCGTCCGGCGAGAACGTCGCGGCGCCGCCCTCCGGGATCTGCAGCGGCTGCTCGAGGCCCGCACCATCGGCGCGCACCAGGAAGTAGCGGCCGATGCGCTCGCCGTACGGGGTCCGATTGGAGCGGATCAGGATGTGCCGGCCGTCCGGAGTCCAGTCGAGCGGCAGGTTGTCGTAGCCGCCCCGCGGGGGCAGCACGCCGACGTCCGGGTAGAACGTGAGCTGCTTCGGCGTACCGCCGGTGAAGGGCACCACGTAGATCTGCCGCGAGCCGCCGTACTCGCCGCTGAACGCGACCAGGGTGCCGTCGGGCGAGATCCGCGGGTACAGCTCCTGACCTTCGTCGAAGCTCGTCAGGCGCCGCGCGCGCAGGTCGCCGAGCTCGGCGACCCAGATGTCGCCGCCCTTGGTGAACGCGAGGCGGTCACCCTGGAGGTGCGGGAAGCGGAGGAGCAGCGCTTCGTCGTCCGTCTGCGCGCGCGCGGCGGCGGGCAGGACGAGCAGCGCCGCGACGAGCGGCAACGGGATACGGAGCATGGCGGAGAGGGATGTCGGTGGGCCGGACCGGCCGGCCAGCCCGCTACGGATAGCCGCGGGCCGCGGTGAGGTCCAAGCCCGTACACCGCCGCCGCCGCCCCGGCGCCGGCGCGGACCGCGGTGGGAACCGCGGTGCGGTCCGTGCCAGAATGCGCGCACCCGCCGGCCCCGGGCCGCGGCGGAGCGCGACCATGGACGTTCGGAAGGCGTTGTTGACGGCGGCGGGCGCGGGGCAGCGGACGCTGCCACTGCAGACGATCGTGGCGGGCGACGGGCGGGTCCGCACGGTCCTGCGCGTGCTGCTCGACGAGGTGCTCGAGGCGGGCATCGAGGAGGTGGCCGTCGTCGTGCGGCCGGGCGACGAGCCGGCGTTCGTCGCGGCGGCGGCCGACGCCGCGTCGCGCCTCCACTTCGTGCCCCAGCCGGAGCCGCTCGGCTACGCGCACGCGGTGCACTGCGCGACCGATGCGCTCGGAGGAGTGCCGTTCCTGCACCTCGTCGGCGACCACCTGTTCGTGCGCGCCGGCGCGTCCGGCGATGCTCGCGAGCTGTGCGGCATGGCGCAGCGCGCCGCCGCGTGCGTGTCCGCGGTGCAGCCGACGCGCGAGCACGAGCTGGTGCGCTTCGGCGCGGTCGGCGGCCGGCGCGTGCCCGGTGAGGAGCGGCTCTACGAGGTGCAGCGCGTGTTGGAGAAGCCGACGCCGACGCAGGCCGAGCAGGAGCTGCACGTGCCGGGGCTGCGCGCCGGCCACTACCTGTGCTTCTTCGGGATGCACGTGTGGACGCCGAGCGTCATGGATGCGCTCGACGCCCGCTTCCGCAGCGGTGACCCGCGCGCGGTCGTGCTGTCGGACGTGCTCGACGAGGTCGCGCGGCGCGAGCGCTACCTGGCGCTGGAGATGCGCGGGCGCCGCTACGACCTGGGCGACCGCTACGGCCTGCTCGCCGCGCAGCTCGCGATCGGTCTGCGCGGGCGCGACCGCGAGCGCGTGCTCGACACCGTCCTCGACGTGCTGATGCAGCGCGAGCGCACCCGGCTCGAGGGCGCCGAGCCGTCGGGGGACGCCTGATGGGGAGCCGCTTCTCCGAGGTGCTGACCGCGACCGATCCGCGCGTCCGCGACACGTCGCTGGCCGAGCTGTGCGCGCCGCTCGGCGTCGCGGATCTGCTCGCCGCCTGCGACGAGCTCGACGCCTTCCGTGCCCGCGCCGGCAACCTCTACGAGCGCGTCCGCGCGACGCTGTTCCTCGCCGCGATCCACGGCTACGAGCTGCCGCGCCTGCCCGAGCTGCCGCGCGCCGGGCGGCTGTCGTTCACCGGCTACGAGCAGCTGCTCGCCCGCCGCTACGAGGAGGCGATCGCGACGTTCTCGGCGGACCTGCGCTGCGCGGGCCCGAGCGACACGACGTGCAGCGCGCTCGCCGCCGCCTACCGCGGGCGCGCGTTCCAGATGCTCGCCGACCAGGTCCGCCGCAGCGTGCGGTCGGCGCGCGGCAACCAGTGGATGTTCCGCGTCGGTCATCCGGCGGAGCTGCCGCTGCGGATCCGGCCCGAGCTGGTCGCGCGCGGCACGGCCGATGCGCCGTTCCCGATCCTGCGCGAGCGCACGCCGGTCCGGCTCGACCTCACGCACTCGGCGTGGAGCGACATCTTCTTCCTCGGCATGGACTTCCCCGAGGGCGCGCGCGTCATCAACGTGTCGGTCGACCTCGGCGTGCGCGGCCGTGACGCCCGTCCGGAGCCACCGATCGAGACGTGCCTGCGCGTGATCGACGAGCCGCTGCTGCGCCTGTGCAGCGTCGACCTCGAGGCGAACGTCGACCTGCACCGCGTCGCGCAGGTGTTCGAGTTCGCGCGCGACTACCTCGGCCTGCTGCGCGCGGGCGTCATCGCGGCGGGCCTCGTGCCGCCCGGGCTCGAGGGTTCGGGCGCCGCGCTCGCACCGCTGCTCGAGCGCCTGTGCGGGCCGGGCCGCGGCCTCGAGCTCGTCACCCGCGTGCGCGACATCCCGAAGGGCTCCCGGCTCGCGGTGTCGACCAACCTGCTCGCGTCGATCATCGCGGTGTGCATGCGCGCGACCGGGCAGACCCGCAACTTGGAGGGGCCGCTGGCCGAGGGCGAGCGGCGCGTGGTCGCGTCGCGCGCGATCCTCGGCGAGTGGCTCGGCGGCTCGGGTGGCGGCTGGCAGGACTCGGGGGGCGTGTGGCCGGGACTGAAGTGCATCGAGGGGCGCCTCGCGCAGCCGGGCGACCCCGAGTTCGGGATCAGCCGCGGGCGCCTGCTGCCGGATCACCGCATCCTCGCGGCGCCGGAGCTGCCCGACGCGATGCTCGAGCTGCTGCAGCAGAGCCTCGTGCCCCTGCACGGCGGGATGGCGCAGGACGTGGGGCCGGTGCTCGACATGGTCACCGAGCGGTACCTGCTGCGCGACGCCGATGCGTGGCAGGGGCGCCTGCGCGCGGGCGAGATCTACGACGAGATCCTCGCCGCGCTGCGCGCCGGCGATCTGCGTCGGCTCGCGGCGCTGACCACCGAGAACTTCTCGGGCCCGCTCCGCGCGATCGTGCCGTGGGCGACCAATCGCTTCACGGAGCGTCTGATCGAGCGCGTGCGCGCGCGCTTCGGTGAGCGGTGGCTGGGCTTCTGCATGCTCGGCGGCATGGCCGGTGGCGGCATGGGGATGTTCCTGGATCCGGCCGAGCCGCCGAGCGCGCGCGACGCGCTGCTCGAGCTGCTGTTGGCGACGAAGCGCGAGCACGAGCGCGGGACGCCGTTCGCGATGGACCCGGTCGTCTACGACTTCGCGATCGATCGCGACGGCTCGGCGGCACGGCTCGCGACCGGCGACGACGCCCGCATGGCGCCGGGCTACTACGCGCTGGTCGTGCCGGACCTGCTCCGGCAGCGCGCCGGCCAGCTCGGGCCGGCGCGGCGACGCGAGCTCGAGCGGCTCGGCGAGCCGGGCTGGTCGGGCGACGAGCTGCGCGGGTTCCTGCCGGCGCTGTTCGAGCGGATGCTGCCGTCGCGCCAGGAGGCGCGCCGTGGCGATGTGCGGTCGCTGCGCGAGCTGCTCGATCTCGGCGGCTTCGACGCCGAGCTGCACGAGCGGATCCGCGCCGATCTGCGCGCCGGACGGATCGGGCTCGCCCAGAACCGGCTGCCGGCGACGACGACGATCGAGGACGTCCGGCCGGAGGACGTCGTGCTCGCCGATGGCGAGCTGCCGGCCACGTGGCACGCGCGCGGCCGCGCGGCACTCGCGAATGGCGAGGTCGCGGTGGTCACGCTGGCCGGCGGCGCGGCGAGCCGCTGGACGCGCGGCGCCGGCATCGCGAAGGCGTTGAGCCCGTTCTGCCGGTTCGCGGGCCAGCACCGGACCTTCCTCGAGGTGCACGTCGCGAAGACGCGGCGCGTCGCCGACGAGCTCGGCGTCGCGATCCCGCACGTGGTCACCACGAGCCTGTTCACGCACGACGCGATCGCGGCGCACGTCGAGGAGACCGACAGCTTCGGCTATCGGGGTCCGCTCCTGCTGTCGCCGGGCCGTGCCGTGGGCTTGCGGATGGTGCCGACGGTCCGCGATCTCGTGTTCCTCTACGAGGAGCGCGCCAGGCAGCTGCTCGACGAGCAGGCGCAGAAGGTGCGCGAGAGCCTGCAGAGCGCGCTGATCGACTGGGCGCGCAGCGCGGGCGAGGGCGCCGACTACGTCGACAACCTGCCCTTGCAGTGCCTGCACCCGGTCGGCCACTGGTTCGAGATCCCGAACCTGCTGCGCAATGGCGTGCTGGCGGACCTGTTCGATCGACAGCCGCGGCTGCGTTACCTGCTGATCCACAACATCGACACGGTCGGCGCCGACCTCGACCCGGCTCGGCTCGGCCTGCACGTCGAACGCGGTGCCGGGCTGACGTTCGAGGTCATCCCGCGCCGCATCGACGACGTCGGCGGTGGGCTCGCGCGCGTCGACGGGCGGCCGCGGCTGCTCGAGGGGCTCGCGATGCCGGACGACGAGACCGAGTTCCGCCTGAGCCACTACAACACCGGCACCACCTGGGTCGACGTGCAGCGGTTGCTCGAGGTGTTCGGCCTGGCGCGCGAGGACCTGCGCGATGCGGTGAGCGTCGGCGAGGCGGTGCGGCGGCTCGCGGCGCGCGTCCCGACCTACGTGACGGTCAAGGACGTCAAGCGGCGCTGGGGGCGCGGGCAGGAGGACGTCTTCCCGGTCGCGCAGTTCGAGAAGCTGTGGGGCGACATGACGCTGCTGCCCGAGTTCGACGTCCAATACCACGTCGTGCCGCGCCGCCGCGGCCAGCAGCTCAAGGAGCCCGCGCAGCTCGACGCGTTCGTCCGCGACGGCTCGGCGGCCTTCATCGAGTCGCTGTGTCGCTTCGCGTGAGCCCCGACTGCCGCGCGCTCACATGCGCCGCAGGTTGTTGCGCGCGTCGCGCAGCGCGGTGCGCGTCAGCTCGAGCGTGTCGGCATCGAGGTTGCCGGCCGCGATCTGCTTCTCGGCGAGCTCGATCGCGCGCTCGTAGTAGGTGCGCGCCTTCCTCAGATTGTCCGGCGTCGCCAGGTGGTACTGGAAGATCACCGCCGCGTCGTTCAGGAGCTGCGGGGAGTCGGGCTCGATGTTCAGCGCTTCGCCGTAGGCGCGCGCGCTCTCCTCGTAGAGCCCGGTCTCGCGGCACAGGAACGCGTAGTTGTTCCAGGCGTCGCTGGTCTGTCGCGCGTAGGCGATCACGCGGTTCAGATCGCGGCTGTCGGCGGCACGGTCCGACTGGTACGAGTGCCGCGCCATGCCGACGACGGTCGCGACGGTCTGGTCGTCGCTGCGGATCATGTCGGCAAAGCGCTGTGGCGACGATCGCGCGAACTCGACGGCGACCGTCTCCGCGGCCGCGCTGTCGCCGCCCCAGAACAGCGATTGCATCAGCCACCAGCGCGTGTCCTGGTAGTCCGGCATCTCCGCGAGACTCTTGCTGAAGCCCTCGGCGGCGGCCTTCCAGTCACGAGCGTCGAACGCGGCCTGGGACTCGTACCAGCGCAGGAGCCCGATGCCGCGCGGCTTCGCACCGTCGCTCACCGCGTAGGCCTCGCGCGCCCTTCCGTACAACGCGCGCCGCTTGCCGGCGTCGACGGCGGAGCGCAGCCAGTCGTGGCTGACCTGGCTGTCGGGGTCGATCGCCAGCGCCGCGCCGTACAGCTCGAGAGCCTTGTCGAGGTCGCCGGTCCACGCGGCGAGGTCGGCGAGCTTGACGACCGGGAAGCTGCGGGTCCGGTCGGCGCGGCGTGCCCGCTCGAGCGCTGCGGTCGCCTCGCCGAGCAGGACGCCTGCACGCTCGTCGTCGCCCTGCTGCCTGGCCTCGACGTATCGTTGGAACAGGATGCGGCCGATCATCGCGTGCCCGCCGTAGTCGCCCGGGCGATCGGCGGTGACCTTGCGGGCCTCGGTCAGCGCGCGTTCGAGGTCGCCGAGCTGGAAGCTCGCGGATGCGACCAGCAGGCGCGCCTCGACGTGGTCGGGCTGGATCGTCAGCACGTGCTCGGCGGTGCGCCTGGCATCCTCGTAGAGGAAGGTCACGTTGACGTCGAACACACCGCTCGCGCGCAGCCGGTCGGCCTTCAGGTGGAAGATCTTCGCGGTCATCGCCGCGATCTCCACCGCGTCGGGGAAGCGCGGTCGCGCCTCGTCGAGCAGATCGAGCGCGTCGTTGACGGCGCCGTGACGACCCAGCGCGTCGGCGCAGCGGACGACCCACTGCGGATCGTCCGGCTGGGCCGCGATCAGCCCGCGGTAGAGGGCGGCCGCCTCCGCGTCGCGCCCCGCGCGCTCGGCGCGCGCGGCGTCGGCGCGCATCGCGCTGATGTCGACCTGGGGAGCGCCGGCAGGGGGCGTTGTCGTCTGCTGGGCGCGGATCGAGCCGGGCGCGCCCGGCGGCAATGCGGCGAGCGTCGCCGCGACCGCGAGCGTGCGCGCCGCGCGACGGGCCAGACGGGAACTCGCCACGTCAGTTCCCTCCCCGCTCGAGCTGGGTGAGCCGCTGCAGCAGGCGCGTCGAGGCGCGCTCCTGGAACGGGTAGTACTCGAGGGACTTCTCGAGGTTCGGACGCGCCTTCGCGTACTCCTGCACGTTCGTCATGTAGTGGTAGCCGAGGTTCCCGTAGGCGTCGCCGACCGCCTCCTGCAGGTTGCGCAGCTCGTCGGGGTCGGTGGGCGGCGACTCCGTCAGCATGCGCGTGCCGTCCCGGATGACGCCCTCGAAGAGCTCGATCGCGGTCGGGTAGTCGCGGTGCAGGTAGTAGACCAGCAGCACGGCGCGGTCGTTGCGCAGCCGCACGTCGTCGGGCTTCAGCGCGCTGGCGCGCGTGTATGCGGTGTAGCTGACCTCGAACAGCTCGGCGGCGTCCTCGTCGCGGCCATTGCGCACGAGATTGGTGGCATGATCGCGGGCGAACAGGCCGAGGTTGTTGGCGATCTGGTCGTCGTCGGGGAGCGCGTCGAACGCGTTGCGGTAGAACGCGACGGCGGTGCCGAGATCCGATCCGTAGTAGCGGTCGCCGACCAGCAGGATCCCACGCCGGATCGACTGGCCGCTGCCGAGATCGGCGTTCGCGACGTCGGGCCGGAACTTCGCCGCCTCGACGAACGAGCTGCCGGCGCCGTCGAGGTCGCCGTTCGCGAGCTGCAGGAAGCCCTTCTGGCCCATGCACAGCGCGATCCAGTACTCGGAGTTGTTCCGGTAGTCGTCGCGCAGCTCGATCACCTTGCGCAGGTCGGCGATCGCGTCGTCGAGCACGCCGATGCCACGCTCGGCCTCGCCGGACGCCCACAGCTGGCGGCTGCGATCGAAGCCGGCGCAGCCGCGGTAGTACAGCACGTAGGCGCTGTCGGACCCGGCCAGCGCGTCGAGCACCGGCTGGCTGTCGCCGAGCTCGAGGCCGAGCTGGCGGAGCTGCTCGACCTTGCGCTCGTCGCGGGCCGCTGCCCGGCCGAGGATCTCGAGCGCCTGGGCCGGGGCGCCGGCCCAGCGCTCCAGGCTGGTCCACAACGAGAGCTGCGCGTCGTCGAGGCCGACGGCACCCTCGAGCTCGCGGTACGACGCGCGTGCCATGCGCAGCAGGTCCTCGTCTGCGCCACCGGTGCCGCTCTTCGCGGCGACGTAGGCTCGCGCCGCACAGTCGGCGCGGATCGCGTGGATCCGCTGCATGGTGTCGGCGTCGGTGCCGCCGAGCGACTGCGCGTGCAGCATCAGCGCGTCGCACACCGAGGCAGCCTCCCGGAAGTCGCCCGTCGCCTGCAGCGCGCTCGCGAGCGAGAGGCGCGGCGCGATCGGCTCCGCGTCGAGCTCGACGGCCCGGCGCAGATTGCGCACGGCGTCGTCGAACAGCCCCGCCACGAACGCTGCATTGCCGCCGGCGCCGGCACGCTGCTCGGCGAAGCGCAGCGTGTACTCGCCGTACAGCGCCATGAACGGCGCGTAGTCGCGCAGCTCGTTGGTGCCCTCGTCGAGGATGGACAATGCCTCCTCGTAGCCGGCGTCGGGATCCGCGACCGCCTCGCGCGCGGGGCCGGCGAGCTCCTCGAAGCGCTCGACGAGACGCGCGTCGGGCTGCGCGGCTTCCGGACCGCGCGTCGCCCGCTCGAGCATGCGGCGCGCTTCGCGCTGTTGGTAGGGGTAGTACTGGAGCGATCGCTCGAGGAACGCCTTCGCCTCCTCCGGCTTGCCCTCGTCATCCAGCAGCAGCTTGCCGATGTTCTGGAGCGCGTCGCCGACCGCGCCCTCGATGAAGTGTCGTTGGCTGTCGGAGGCGTCGGCCGGCAGCGCGGCGAGCTGCTCGGTGCCGAGCTGGACCGCGCGGTCGAACAGCTCGCGCGCGTGATCGAGGTCGCGGCCGAGGTGGTAGAGCAGCATCAGGCCGCAGTCGTTGGCGATCTGGGGATCGTCCGGCGCCAGCTGCACGGCCTTCTCGTACCAGCCGTAGCTCTTCTCCCACAGCGCCATCGCCTGCTCGGGCGTCGCCCCCGCCTCACCGTTGCGCGCGTGCTCCCAGATCCGCACGCCGAGGTCGCGCGCGGCGAGCGCCGCGTTGTTGTAGATCGAGCTGAAGCGGTCGGGATGTCTGGCGAGCACGGCCTCGAAGAACGTCAGCGCCTTCGGTAGCGCGTCCGCGCCGGAGCCCTCGGCGAGGGTCTGGCCGATCCGCGCGAGGCCGCCGACGTAGTTGCCACCGAACGAGTCGTAGACGCGCGGCGTGCCGTTCTCGTCGGTGTCCGCGACCGGCGGGCATGCGTCGTACGCCGCGAAGTAGTGCTCGCGCGCAGCATCGAGATCGCCCGACTCGAACGCGACGCGGCCGAGCGAGAGCTGGCAGATCGCGATCCACTGTGACGTGCCGGCGTGGTCGCCCGGGCGCTTCGCGTCGTAGTCCGTGTAGCTCGCCAGCGCGTCCGCATAGGCGCGGGCGGCGGGCTCCCACTGCGACTTGCCGCGCAGGTCGTCGCCGAGCGCCACCTGCGCGCGGCCCAGATACCATTGCACGGCGGTGCTGCCCGGCAGGTCCTTCAGCAGATTGCGATAGGCCTGCACGCAGGCTGCCCGGCGGTCCATCGCGAAATACAGGTCTTGCAGTCCGGTGTGCAGGGCCACGGCGTCCGGGATCGCGCGGATGCCGTCCTCGTAGGTCCGGATCGCATCGAGCGGGCGATCGAGCCACTGGTAGACCTGCGCCATCCGCTGCCGGGCGAGCGCGTTCGGCGCGGCCGCATCGGCATTGGCCAGCACCTGCAGCGTCTCCTGCGCGAGCTTCTGGACGTCGTCGCTCGGCCGCTCCTCGCCGCTGTCGCGCTCGGCCCGCCACGCATCGACGAACATCTGCATCCGGTGCTCGCCGGCCTGCAGCAGTGCGTTGGACAGCTTCTCCGGTGGCGCGCCGGCGGCGCGGTAGGCGTCGGCCGCCTGGAGCGCGAGCTCGTAGCCCTCGCGGAACTCCGACTGCTTCAACAGGCACCACGACAGCAGCACCTGTGTGTCGGGATCGTCGTCCCGCTCGTCGTCCCGCTCGTCCAGGGCGGTGCGCAGTTGCGTCACGGCGTCGGCGAGGAAGCTGTCGGCGAACTGTCGGCGCTGCTCGAACAGCGCGATGTTGCCGCGCGCGGCGAGCAGCAGCGCGTCGCGCTGCCCGGGGTGGTCCTTCAGGATCGCGTCGGTCTCGAGGAGCGCCTCGTCGATCGAGCCGGCGTCGAGCAGGCGCTTCGCCTTGGTGACGCGGGCGGCGAGTTCGGTGGCCGCATGGTCCTGGGGGGTCGCGGCACCGGTGCCGCGGGGTGCCGGCCGCTCGGGCGCCGGATCCTGTGCCGAGCAGGCGAGGGCCAGCAGGGACAGGAGGAAGGAAAGCTGCTTCATGTCGAGGGGGTCCCGATGGAGGGACGGAGCGCGGTGCGTGCGCGCGCGGCCGCCGGGGTCGGGCGGCCGGAGGTGGACCGGAGCCCCGGGATTGTCGCGCCGCGCCGGGGACCGGCAAGAGCCGATCAAGCCGCGGGTCCGCAATCGCCGATCCCAGCGCAGGATCGTGCGATCCGAGCCGACGTGACCGAAGCGACCCACAACGCCGGCCGGGCGCCGGACCGCGCGACCTCCGCGCCACGCGCGGAGGTGGCGGAGCTGATGAGTGGCGGGCCCTGGCCCGTTTCCGCGGCGCGCACGGCGGGGCCGGCAGCCGCTGCGGTCGTCACGTTCGGTGCGAGCCTGTCGCGGGCGACTGCTGCCGCGGCGCTCGGCGAGGCGTGCGCCGCGCTCGACTCCGGGCGCCGCCCGGTGGTCCTCGATCTCGGCGCGGTGCACGAGTTCGACTCGGCAGGCATCGCGGTCATCAGCGAGGTGCTGCGCCGCGGCCGCGCCGCCGGCATCGAGCTCGAGCTGCGAGGGACCTCCGCGCCGCTGCGCGAGTGCCTCGCGCTGCTGTCCGGGGCGCGCGCGGCGCCCGCGGCGCGCCCCGGTCGGCGCGGTCCGGTCGCCGCGGTCGGCGCCGCCGTGCTGCCCGGTCTGCAGGGCGTGCGCGCGGCCGCCTCGCTGCTGCGGCGGAGTCTGCGGGCGCTGCTGATCGACCCGCTGCGCGGTCGGCGCCCGCGGCTCGACCGCTGCCTCGTCGAGCTCGAGTGTGCGGCGAACGGGGCGGTCCCGATCACCGCGCTGATCGCGCTGCTGCTCGGGCTCGTGCTCGCGATGCAGGCGTTCGTGCAGCTCCGCAATTGGTCGGCAGAGCTGCTGGTCGCGAACATGGTCGGCGTCGCGGTCGTCACCGAGATCGGCCCGCTGATGACCGCGATCGTGCTGGCGGCACGCTCGGCCAGCGCGAACGCCGCGCAGCTCGGCGCGATGGTCGTCGGCGAGGAGCTCGACGCGCTCCGCCAGATGGGCGTCGACCCGCACCGCTTCCTGATCGTGCCGAAGGTGCTCGCGCTCACCGTGGCCGCCGTCGTGCTTTGCGTGCTGTTCGACGTCGTCGCGACCTGCGGCGCGGCGTGCTTCGCCTGGGCGGCTGCCGACATCGCGCCGACCGTGTTCCGCGCGCAGCTCGAGATCGCGGTGTCGGGGACCGACGTCGTCACCGGGCTCGCGAAGTGCGGGATCTTCGGCGGCTGCATCGGTGTGATCGGCTGCTCGGAGGGTCTGCGGGTCGAGGGCGGCAGCGCCGGGGTCGGCGTGGTCACCACGCGCGCGGTCGTGCTCGCGGTGCTCGCGGTGATCTGCGTCGACGCGGCATTCGTGTTCGTGCAGAGGCTCCTGCTCGGCTGAGGTGACGATGGTGCAACGAGGCTTCGCGGATTGGGCGGCGAACCGCCGGTCGCAGACCGACGACCTCGTGCGCGCGATCGCGGTGACCACCACGTTCGACGGCGAGCGCATGGTGCTCGATGGGGTCGACCTCGCGGCGCGGCGCGGCGAGGTGCTCGCCCTGATGGGGCCGTCCGGCTGCGGCAAGACGACGATGCTGCGGCACCTGTGCGGGCTGCTGCAACCGACGCTCGGGAGCGTGTTCGTGTGCGGTCAGGACGTCTACGCGCTGCCACCGGCGCGGCTGCAGGAGCTACGGCTGCGCACCGGGCTCGCGTTCCAGGGCGGTGCGCTGCTCGGCGGGCTGACCGTCGAGCAGAACGTCGCGCTGCCGATCGCCGAGAACCTCCCACAGCTGCCGGCCGACCTCGCCCGGCAGATGGCGCGCAACGCGCTCGACATGGTCGGCATGCTGTACGCCGCCGAGCTGATGCCCGGCAGCCTGTCGGGCGGCATGCGCAAGCGCGCGGCGATCGCGCGGGCGCTCGTGCTCGACCCGGAGATCCTGTTCCTCGACGAGCCGACCGCCGGCCTCGATCCGGTCAGCGCAGCGTCGATCGACCGGCTGGTGCTGCGCCTGAACCGCACCTTCGGCATGACGACGATCGTCGTCACTCACGACGTCGAATCGGTGCGTGCGATCGCCGACCGCGTCGCCGTGTTCTTCGACGGCCGCGTCGCCGCGCAGGGCGCGCGCGACGACGTGCTCGAGCCGCGTGAGCCCGTCGACCAGCGGCTGCGCGACTTCCTCGAGCGGCGCTTGCCGGGCGACGCGGTCGCGCCGGTGACCAGTGCCCCGACGGTCCTGCCCTGACGCCGATCTGTCACCCCGGAGTCCATCGTGTCCCGCAACCATGACCGGCCACCGCTGTTCGATTCGCGTGCGCGCGAGGTGCGCGTCGGCGCGATGGTGATCGTCGCGTGCGCGCTGTTCGTCGCCCTGCTCGGCGTCGTGTCCGGGGCGACCCTGACGAGCGAGCGGCAGGTGTACACGCTGCGCTTCGACCAGAGCGTCAAGGGCATGGTGGTCGGCTCGCGGGTGAACTTCCAGGGCGTGCCGATCGGGGCGGTGCAGGACATCCGCTTCGACCGCGGCGAGACGACGGTCGAGATCGAGGTCGACCCGACCCGTGCCGAGCTGCAGTCGGTGGTGCGCGCCCACCTCGATCGCGCGATCGTCACCGGCCAGGTGACGATCGAGCTCGAGGGCTGGCAGTCCGGCGCGCCGCGGCTGCCACCAGGGGCGCTGATCCAGACCGTGCCGAACCCGATCCAGGCACTCGCGATGGACCTGCCCGAGCTCGCCGCGGCGGCGACCGCGGCGCTGACCACCGCGCAGCGCGTGCTCGCGCGCGCGGAGCGGACGCTCGCCGACGACAACCTCGCGCGGCTCGACCGCACGCTGAGCGCCGCGGAGGGTGTCGTCACCGAGCTGCCGGCGCGCGTCGCGGCGCTCGACGCCGAGCTGCGGGGGACCCTCGGCGCGCTGCGCGATGTGGCGGCCGCGGTCGGCTCCGCCGTCGAGGGCATCGGCCCCGCCGCGACCCGCGCCACCGACGAGCTGGCGGTCACGCTGCAGCGTGCCGAGGCGGCGCTCGCCGGCCTCGACCGGCTGGCCGCCGGCGGCGACGTGCTCGGCGACGACCTCGGTCGCGTCGCGCGCGAGGTCGAACGGCTGCTGGCGCAGAACCAGCAGGCGGTGCGCACGCTGCTCGTCGAGGGCCGCGACGCGATGCGCGAGCTGCGCTCGCTGGCGCGCCAGCTGCGCGCGGCGCCGTCGAGCCTGCTGTTCGGGGTCGAGGCCGACGAGCCCGAGATCCCGGCGCGGCCGCGCGGAGGTGAGCGATGAGGCGCGGTCGGAGAGCGCGTCTGGTGGGCCTGGCGCTCGCCGCGCTGCTCGCCGCCTGCGGCAGCGTCGCGGTTCCGGAGCGGCGCACCTACCGGCTCGCGCCGCCGGCGCCGGCCGCGCCGGACCCTGCAGCGCCGCACGGCGGCGTGCTCCGCGTCGGGGCCGTCGAGCTCGCGGCCGACCTCGCCAGCGACCGGCTGATGGTCACGGACGGTCCGGTGCGGGTGTTCGCCTACCCCGACCACCACTGGGCCGGCCCGCTCGACCGGCTGATCGCCGACGCGATCGTCACCGTGCTGCGGCGCGCGCAGCGATTCGACCATGTGAAGGGCGAGACCGACCGCGGCGACGAGGACTGGCTGCTGACGGTGCGCGTGCTCGACTTCCACCAGTCCGCGGAGGGCGACCGCTGGTGCGCGCTCGCGACGCTCGACCTGCACCTCGCCGACGCGCGCGGGCGGACCGTCCTCCGCGCCGAGCTCGCCGAGCGGCGTCCGCTCGATGCCGCCGATCCGGAGGCGCTGGCGCTCGGGCTGTCGGCGGCCACCACCGCCGCGCTCGAACGCTTCCTCGTGGCCTGCGCGGTGGCCGGTGTGCCGCGTTCGGCCGACAGCCGTGTGCCGGGCGGGTGACACGCCGCGGGTGCCGGCGTCCGGATCGGGGACGGATCCCGCCGCTCGCGCCGGCTCCTGCCGATCGCCGCTCCGCTCGGCCCGGCGCTTGCCCCTGTGCAGGGCATGGCCAAGCGACACACCATGAAGCGACTGCTCGCGCTCGGCGCGCTCGTCGCCCTGCTCTTCAGCCTGCCGTCCTGCTACGGATTCGGCTTCTACGGGCCCGGCGGTCACTGCGGTGCGCCGCGCCTGAACTTCGGACCGATCTGGTGGCCGCACGGGGGGCGCGGCTGCCGCTGAGCGCCGCGCGCCGCCACTCCGAATCGCGTGGCGGCCGTCGCCACCGGGAATATGCTGCGCCGCCGGGGCGTCCGGAGCCCCGCCCCGCCGGCGTGTCATGACGCATCGCAGATCGACATCGAGGTTCCCGCTCCGTGCCCGGTTCCCGCTGGCCGGGCTGCTCCTGGTCGGGCTGCTGCTGGTCGGGCTGGCCGCCTGCGGCAGCAACAACATCGGCGCGCTGTGGGACCCGAACCGCGGCGGCTCGAACGACGCGTCCTCCATCGTCGCCGTGCCGATCGGGGGCAGCACGGTCGACCGTAGGCCGCGCGTCGTCGACGCGTTCCCGAGCAGCGGTGGCTGGCCGACCACCGTGCCGATCGCCGTGCTGTTCAGCGAGTCGATGAGCCAGAGCTCGGTCGCGCCGGCGTCGAGCGGTGGGCTGCCCGGCCAGGGCGGCGGCGCGACCGCGGCGGTGTTCATCCGCGTCCAGGGCACGACTCAGGCGCTGCCCGGCACCAACAGCCTGCTCGCCGGCGGCACGCTGGTCGTGATCCGGCCGCTCAGCGCGCTCGCCGGGGACGTCACCTACGAGATCTGCGTCGCTCCCACGGCGCTCGACGTCGATGGCTTGAGCTACGGCGGGAGCGAGCCGGACGTCGTCGGGACGTTCCGCGCGGACCGCGCGGCGTCGATCGAGGACGGCCAGATCGTGACGACGATCCCGACCGACAACTCGCGCGGCGTGCGGCGGTCGAGCGAGCTGTTCGTGTTGTTCGACTCGCCACCCAACGAGGCCACCGTGACGCCGGCGAGCCTGCGTGTCGAGACCGCGAGTGGGATCGTGGCGGGCGAGCTCGACCTCCCGCTGCAGACCGCCGGGATCGGTGACCCGCGCGTGTTCCGCTTCGTGCCCGACGACCTGCTCGCGGGCGAACTCGAGCACCGCGTCGTCGTCGACGACACGATCACGTTCGGCAATGCGGGCGGGAAGCTCGACTTCGGCAACCGGACCCCGTTCGCGCGCTTCACGACCGCGAGCCACGGCCCGGCGACGCGCGTGGCGATCGGCAATGCGGCCGCGGGCTTCCCCGACAAGATCAATGCGTCGAACGCGGCCAATGCGGTCATCGATATCGACGTCGACGCGTCGGTGCCGGCGCGCGCCAACGTCGTCGTGCGCGTGTACGGTCTCGACCCCCGCACGCAGGCCGAGGACGACCTGCGCTACCTCGAGCTGCGCGCCCAGACGACGGTCGCCGGCCCGACCACGGTGTCGGTGCCGTTCGGCAGCGCGCTCGGCTCGCCCGGGCGCTACGCGTTCGGGGAGGGGGCGCTGACGCTGCGCGCGGACGTCGTCGTCGGCGGTGTGAGCGCCGGCTACGTCGGCTCCGCCGCCGGCAGCCAGCCCGAGTTCGACGTCACGCCGCCGACGATCATCGAGCTCCTGCCGGCGGTGCCGGGCAGCTCGACCGACGTCGCGACCGACCTCGAGACGATCGTCGTGCACGGGCGCGCGAGCGAGGCGCTCGGCTCGGGCGAGCTCAGCGCCGCGGGGGCGACCGAGCCGCTGTTCGCGGCCAGCTCCGACGGCCGCTTCGTGTTCGAGTCGCTGACGATCGGCCGCGGCAATGTGCCGGTGCCGTACACGATGGCCGTCGTCGACTCCGCCGGGAACATGGCGGCCATGCCGGTGAGCGGCAACATCCTGCCGCGGGGTGCGGTGCTCGGGACGCTCGCCGACACGCTGACCGTCGAGATCTACCACGAGGTGACGCTCGAGCCGCTCCAGGGCGTGACCGTGGTCGTCGATCCGGGCGCTCCCGCGAAGCCCGCGGTCGGCCAGCGCATCGCGACGACCGGCACCGACGGCCGCGCGACGATCAGCGGGCTGACCGCCGGACCGCACGCGGTGACGGCGATCGGCGCCGGCTACGACCTCGTCACGCTGCTCGGAGCCGAGGCGGCATTCGTCAGCCTGCCGTTGCGGCCGACCACGCAGGACGCCGCGACCGCGACGCTGCGCGCGACCACCGCGTTCGTGCCGACCTCGGGTGCGACCGCGCTGCTCGGCGCGAACACCTGGGACGATCGGCGCACCGAGGCCGTGCAGAGCGCGAGCGGAGCGGCGACCATGCCGCCGGCGTCGCGCGTGCGCGCCGGTCGCCCGATCGTCATCACCGCGTTCTCCGGCGTGTTCCCGCCGACCGCCTCGCCGACGTTCGGCAGCTACGCCTGCCAGATGTGCGGCGCCGACCTGAACACCGCGACGCCGCCGACCTTCGGCCCGACTGCCGGCGCGACCGTCGAGACGACGCTGGCGCTGGTGCCGGCGACCGGCCAGGTGATCGACGTGGTCGGCAACTACAGCCTCGACTTCGCTGCGGCCGCGGGTTTCGGCACGCTCGACGGTGCGCCGACCGTGCGCGTCGTCGCGAGCCTCGGTGGCTTCGCCGGCTCCGCGCTCGCCGGGGTCGGCTTCGCGACGTCGACCGCCGGCGCCGCCTGGTCGATCCGTGCCGGCTATCCGCTGCCGATCTTCCTCGGGCTCGAGGAGTTCGCGCCGGTGCTGTGGGTGTCGACGCAGGCGCGCGACTCGGCGGGCGCGATCGCGCGACACCGGCGCCTCATCTCCGATCCGCAGCTCGGCCTGAGCTTCCCGACCGTGCCGAACCCCCCGGGCATCCCGGTCGTGACGGCGCCGTCCGGCGCCTCGACCGGTGCGCCGCGCGTCGAGTTCCAGGACGTCCTGGATCCGGCCGCGCTGCTCGGCGGCCAGGGCTTCCGCACGATCGTCGCGGTCGACCCGGGTGCCCGGGTCTGGCGCGTGTTCGCGCGCGACGTCGACGGCGCCGTCGGCGCGAAGGCCGTGCAGCTGCCCGACCTGTCCGGTGCGATGGCGACCGGCCTCGCGACCGGTGCCTGGAGCGTGTGGGTCGAGGACGAGCTCGAGTTCTCGCTCACCGCGACCGCGACGAGCTTCCATCTGGAGGAGCGCTCGCGCAATCAGGTGACGTTCGCGCGCTCGCCGGCGATCACGTTCAACGTGCAATGACCACGGGCGGCGCCGCACCGGCTGGCCCGAGCGACCGCCCCGGCCGCGCGGTCGCATTGTTGTCAGGAGGGCTCGACTCCGGCGTCGCCATGGCGATGTGGATCGCCGGCGGTGGCGAGGTCGCGCTCGCGCTCTGCGCCGACTACGGCCAGCGCGCCGCGCGCCGCGAGGCCGACGCGAGTCGGCGCCTCGCCGCTCGCTTCGGGGTGCGTTGGCGTGCATTGCCGTTGCCATGGCTCGGAGACGCCGCCCGCGCAGCCGGGTCGGCATTGCACGCGGGCACGGGCGTCGAGCTGCCGCAACGCACCGAGTCCGACCCGGGCGACCACGCGAGCGCCGCTGCGGTGTGGGTGCCGGCTCGCAACGTCGTGCTGGTCGCGGCGGCGGCGGCGTTCGCCGAGGCCGTCGGCGCCGACGCGGTGCTGGTCGGATTCAATCGGGAGGAGGCGGCCACGTTCGCCGACAATTCGGAGTCGTTCGCGCGTGCGATGGACGAAGCATTGCAGCTCGGCACCCGCTCGGGCGTGGTGGTGCGGAGTCCGACGCTCGCGCTCGACAAGCGCGGCATCGTCGCCGCGGCCCGCCGGCTCGGGCTCGGCCGCGACGAGTTCTGGAGCTGCTACGAGGCCGCTTCCGACCCGGCCACGTGCGCCTGCGAATCGTGCGTGCGCAGCCGACGCGCCTGGTCCGAGCCGGCATCCTGACGGTATCGCGGTGCGCGCGGCGACCCGCTCAGCCGGGACGCCCGACCGTCGGCAGGTCGAACGCAGTGTGCAGCGCCGTGGCGTCGGGTTCGAAGCCGAGCCCCGGCACGAGCTCCAGCTCGACGCGCAGCGCACCGTCGGGTCCGGCTTCGGTCGCGATCCGCAGGCGCGCGCTGCGGAGCGGGCGCTCGGCGACCGGCGGTCGGTCTCCCGCGGCGGTCATCGCGGCGAGCCACGCCGCGAGCGTCCGACCGCGCTCGTCCGGCGAGGCGTCGCGGTCCGACCCGTCGCGCGCCAGCGCGCGGAGCACCTGCGTGACGCGCCCCGCGACCAGGGCATCGCGCAGTCGACCGCCGGGCCCGCTCGCCGGCGCCGCCGCGGCGAGGCTCGGCGCGCTGAGGAACACGGCGCGGTCCGAATTGCGCATGGCGACGAGCGTCGCGTAGCCGGCGGCGGCCAGCCGCCGTTCGAGCGTGTCGGACACCGGGACCTCGGTCGGTCCGATCACCAGCGGCTCGCCGCCGGCGTCGCTGTAGGTGACCGGCAAGGCCTCGAGCAACCCGCCGCCCGCCACGCCGGTGATGGCGGTCGGCCAGCCGATCGTCGCGAGCGACCGCGCGGCGCATTCGGCGAGCGCCAGCGCGGCGCCACCCCAGCAATGCAGGCGGTCGTCGTCCATCGGTGGCGACTGCCAGCCGAACGCGCGGACCGGCAGGTCGAGCGAGCCCAGCGCGGGCCGCTGCAGCACGCGCGGCAGGCACAGGACCGCCCAGCGCGCGTCGTCCGACGCGAGGAAGGCGCGCCAGTCCGGGTCGTCGCCCCAGTCGGCGAGCGATGGCGGTGCGTCGAGCTCGGCCAGCGCGCGTGCCGCGAACGCCTCGAGCCCGAGCAGCGCGGGTGCCGCGTCGGCGAGCACCGGTGCGTGGACCGCTCCGCCCGCGCGCGCGAGCGCGGCGAGCAGCGCGCGGTCCCCCGCGTCGCGGCCGATCGCGAGGTCGGTCGCGACGAACGTCCACGGCGTCGCCCCGGCGTGGTCGAAGGGTGCTGCGAGCAGCGAGCGGATCACGCCGGGTCCGCTCGCGAGGTCGCTCGCGAGCTCGGCGCGGGTGACGTGCAGCACGCCGACGCGCACGGGGTCGCCGTCCGCGCCGGCCTGTGCGAGCCGCCGCAGCCCGCGCCACACCGCCTCGACGCGGCGCAGCTCGGGTGCGCCGGCGACCGACAGCACCCAGGCCGACAGCAGCGCGTCGTCGCCGGCGCCGCGCCGGCGTGCGATCCGCTCGGCGAGCGGCGCGACGCGCCGGCACAGGCGCTCCGGCTCGAGGTCGTCGAGGTCCTCGACCGCGATCCGCAGCGGCAGCTCGGCGCCGCCGGCGAGCCAGTCCGGGATCGTCACGTCGACCTCCGGGCGCAGCTCGGCGAGGCGGTCGTCGAAGGTCAGCGGATCGAGCTCGACCGGCGTGCGCTCCCCGAGCGGCGCGGCCTGCGCAGCGAGGCCGAGGTCGGCGAGCACCAGCACGGCGGGCGGCGGCGCGCGGAGCTCGTCGCCGCTCGGGGCGCTGAACTGCAGGCGCACGCGGGACGGTCGGTCGGATCCGTGGGTCATGGTTCGGGCTCCTGCGGGTGGTCGCCGCGCAGCTTAGCGCGCCCGGACGATCAGCTCGGTGTGGACCGCCCGGGCTGGGCTCGGTTACCCTGCCGGCGGAGGCCTGGAATCGGATGCGCATCGCCCTCGCCATTGTCGTCTCGACGCTGTCGCTCGCGCTGTCGGGCTGTCAGACCGGTCAGCCGGCGCAGATCCGGGCGAGCATCCAGGTCGCGCCGTTGTTCCAGTCGCGCGCGCCGGCCGACCTCGCGATCCTGCCGGTCGAGGACGCGACCCCCGAGCGCGGCTTCGCGGAGCTGGAACCGCTGTTCCGCGACGAGCTGTCGCGCCAGCTCGCGCAGCGCCTCTACACGCCCCTCGCCCCCGGCTACGTCAACGACGTCCTCGCGCAGGGCGGGACCGCCGACCGCGGCTCACCGACCGAGGTCGCGTGGCTCACGACGCTGCGGTCGCGGTTCCAGGAGGACGCGATCCTCGGCCTCCGCGTCACGCGCTGGGACGTGACCGACCTGATGCTGTCGAAGCCGAAGGTCGAGTTCGCGATCGAGCTGCTGATGCTCGACACCGAGACCGGCGCGGAGCTGTGCTTCGGCAGCTTCGAGGGCTCGTTGAAGCCCGGTGGCCAGGGTGCCGCCGAGATCGGCCGGGCGTCGCGGACGCGACAGTCGATCGAGACCCTCGCGGCGCTGCTCGCCCAGCAGATCCCCGAGCGGCGCGTTCGCCCGCAGGGCGGCGCCGCAGGCGCCCCGGCGGCGCCGGCGTCCACGCCGGGCGGCACGGCCGGCGGCGAGGAGGGCGAGACCGCGACCGAGCACGACGGCTGACCGGGTCGACGGGTCCGGGCCGACCGCCCCGGGATGCAGCCGCCGCTCCCGGTGCGGGCGCTCTCGGGTTGCACGGTTGCATCTGCCGATGCGGTCCCTACACTCTGCGTCCGGACGCCGCAGTCCTCCGCCACGACGGCGGAGGGGACCGCGCAGCTGGAGCACCCCTGGCTCGAGCGCGTCGGCCCATGGCACAGCGTCGGCCCGCGATCATCTCCGCACCCGCGGAGGGCGCTTCCCGGTCGGGAGGCGCGCCCGGCGCGATGAGCGCCGCGATGCTCGCAGTTTCCGTGTCACGATTCCGAGTCGTGATTCCGAGTCGATCGAACGACGAAGGGCCCCAGGGATGGCACTGACGAAAGACAAGCGTTCCGAGATCATCACGGAGTTCCGGACCCACGAGAACGACTCCGGCTCTCCCGAGGTGCAGATCGCGCTGCTGTCGAAGGACATCGAGCAGCTCACCGAGCACCTGCGCCTTCACAAGAAGGACTTCCACTCGCGCCGCGGCCTGCTCGCGAAGGTGAGCCGCCGCACGAAGCTGCTGCGCTACCTCGATCGCACGGCGCACGAGCGCTACGTGGCGATCACGCAGCGGCTGGGCCTGCGCCGCTGACGCGGCGGCCTGTTCTGCTGGTCCGGTTCCGCTGGTCCGGTTCCGGTGCTCCAGGTGCCGCCGCTGCTGACGGAGCCTGGCGCTGGCCGGTGGAGGCCGAGCGGGGAGTCCGTCGGACCGGCGCACGGCGCGGTCTGGCCCGGTGGTGGCTCGACCCTGGCACGCCTCGCACGGGCGCGATCGCGGATCGGCCTGAACAGAAGACCGGATAGAAGACCGGATTGAAAACTCGAGCCGAGGCCGGACGCCTCGCGGAGCGCGCACCGAGGTGCGCGCGATGCTCCGCGGTCGTCCCCCTCGAAGCCACGCCGCGAGCCCTTCCGCGAGGTGCTCGGCAGGCGTGGATGCCGCACGCGCGAGCGGGGCTCGCGCGCACCGGTGCCGTGGTGGCCGTCGGACGGCCGTCGCGGTCGGACCCGCGGCCAGGTTGGAAGACGAAGAAGACGAAGCAGACGACGACGACAGACAACGGTTCTTTGACAGCCGCGGGGCGCACGGCGCACCGCGATGGACGGGGCGCTCGTGCGCTCCGACGACGATGAGGCGCGGGTTGCGCGGACACCCGTGCGATCGAGCGGCCGCCCGCGGACGTGGCGGCCGATCGGCAGGGCGGCCGGTATGCCGGCGCTGCCGTGTGTGTGCCTGACGCGCAATGCGCAGGCGTGGTCGCGCGTGGCCGCATCGGGCCGGGCGCGACATGGCCGCGACCGCGGAGCCGAATGGTCGGCGCCGCCGTCCATTCGAGACCCACGCGCCGGATCGAGAATCCGGCCCCCGGGAGCACAGCGCTCCCGCGCGCTCCGCGCGCAATCCAACGAACTGATGGCAACCAAGAAGACGACGCGCAAGACGAACGCGCGCAAGACGAACGCGGCGAAGACGAGTGCCGCGAAGCAGCAACCGTCGCGACAGACGAAGTCCCGGACCACGGCGTCCGGCAAGACCGCCGCGAAGAAGGCGCCGCGACGTGCGGCCACCTCCGAGCCCGCCGGGTCGGGTGCGGCACCGAGCCGTGCGGCGGCGCCGGCCGGCCCCGTCACCGTGAGCCGGGAGATCGGGGGGCGCACGCTGACCCTGGAGACCGGCCGCATGGCGCGGCTGGCGGACGGCGCGGTCGTCGCCCGCTACGGCGACACGATGATCCTGGCGACGGCGCAGGCCGCGCCGAGCGAGCGCGAGGACATCGACTTCTTTCCGCTGACCGTCGACTACCGCGAGAAGGCCGCGGCAGCGGGGCGCTTCCCCGGTGGCTTCTTCAAGCGCGAGGGGCGTCCGACGACCCGCGAGATCCTGACCTCGCGCATCATCGACCGCGCGATCCGGCCGCTGTTCGACGACGGCTTCGTGCGCGAGACGCAGGTGCTCGTGCAGGTGCTGTCGACCGACAAGGAGAACGACTCCGACATCGTCGCCGCGATCTCGGCATTCGCCGCGCTCGCGATCAGCTCGATACCCAATGGCAAGACCGTCGGGGCCGTGCGCATCGGTTTGATCGACGGCAAGCTCCGCATCAATCCGACCTGGACCGAGCTGCGGTCGGAGGAGAACCGGCTCAACCTGACGGTGTGCGCGCACCGCGACGCGATCGTGATGGTCGAGGCCGGCGCGGACCAGCTGCCGGAGGAGGTCGTCCTCGAGGCCTTGGAGCTCGGCCACGAGGTGTGCACCGAGATCGTCGACATGATCGATGAGCTGTGCGCGAAGGCCGGCAAGCCGAAGCTCGTCCTGCCGCCACCGGCGAAGGACGACACGCTCGCGAAGGCGATCGAGAAGCAATTCGGCGACGCCCTGCGCGCGGCTCCGGTCGGCGGCGACAAGAACTCGCGCAGCGAGGCCAAGTCCGCCGTCAAGGCCGCGGTCGTCGAGGCGTTCCCGCCGCCCGCCGGCGCGTCCGACAAGGAGGCGCAGAAGCACAAGAAGGCGGTCTCCGCGGTCTGCGACTCGCTGTTCAAGAAGGGCGAGCGCGAGTCGATCCTCCGCGGCAAGCGTGCGGACGGCCGCGGCACCGAGGACATCCGGCAGCTGACGATCGACGTCGGCGTGCTGCCGCGCGTGCACGGCTCGGCGCTGTTCACCCGTGGTGAGACGCAGGCGCTGTGCGTCGCGACGCTCGGCACCGTCGACGACCAGCAGATCATCGACGGCATCTACCCGGAGGAGCGCAAGCGCTGGCTGCTGCACTACAACTTCCCGCCGTTCAGCGTCGGTGAGGTGCGTCGCTTCGGGGCGCCCGGTCGCCGTGAGATCGGCCACGGGGCGCTCGCCGAGCGCGCGCTCGAGCGGGTGCTGCCGCAGCGGTCGGAGTTCGCCTACAGCCTGCGGCTGACGTCCGAGATCCTGGAGTCGAACGGCTCGTCGTCGATGGCGACGGTCTGCGGCGCGACGCTCGCCCTGATGGACGCCGGTGTGCCGATCCAGCAGCCGGTCGCCGGCATCGCGATGGGTCTCGTCGTCGAGGGTCGGGAGGTCGCGATCCTGTCCGACATCCTCGGCTCCGAGGACCACTGCGGCGACATGGACTTCAAGGTCGCCGGCAGCGGCAAGGGCATCACCGCCCTGCAGATGGACATCAAGTGCGAGGGCCTCTCGCGCGAGACCATGCAGCAGGCGCTCGAGCAGGCGCGCAAGGGCCGCCTCTACATCCTCAGGCACATGCTCGGCGTCATCAATCGACCGCGCGCGTCGGTCAGCCAGCACGCGCCGCGGCTCGAGTCGTTCCCGATCCCGCCCGAGAAGATCGGCTCGGTGATCGGCCCTGCGGGCCGCACGATCCGCGGCATGCAGGAGGAGTTCGAGTGCCGCATCTCGGTCGTCGACGACGGCACCGTCGAGGTGTGCGGCCAGGACGCGGCGAAGGTCGAGGCCTGCATCAAGCGCATCAAGGAGATGACGGCCGACGTCGAGGTCGGCACCGTCTACAAGGGCCGCGTCACGAGCGTGAAGGAGTTCGGTGCCTTCGTCGAGATCCTGCCCGGTCAGGAGGGCCTCGTGCACGTCTCCGAGCTGTCGAACGAGTTCATCCGTTCGGTGACGGACGTCGTGTCGATCGGCGACGAGATCGAGGTCAAGGTCATCGACATCGACGACTTCGGCAAGATCAAGCTCAGTCGCCGCGCGTTGCTCGGCGACGCGCCTGCTGCCGCCGGCGGCGAGGAGCGTCGCGGTGGTCGCGGACCGCGGCGCGAGGGCGATCGGGATCGCCGGGACCGCGGTGGCGAGCGGGCGGACCGCGGCGGTCGCGAGCGTCGCGATCGCGACGCCGAGCGTGGCGCGGACGAGCGTGGCGCGGACGAGCGCGACGATCGTGATGGCGGGCGCCGCGGTGCCGCCCGCGAGGAGCGGCGGCCCGACCGCGGGCGCGACGAGGGTCGGCGCGGTGGCCGCGGCGAGCGGCCGCGGCGCGGTGGTCGCGCGGTCGAGGAGGTCGTCGACGACGACGAGCTGCCGTTCGAGCTCGAGGAGCCCGAGTTCGTCGAAGCGGAGGAGATCGAACTCGACGACGGCGAGGTCGTCGAGCTCGGCTTCGCCGCTGACGACGACGACGAGATCGAGCTGCCCAGGCCTCGCGGCGGCGACCGCGGTCGCCCGCAGCGCGACGACCGGCGCGGCCCGCGCGGTCGCGAGGGCGCCGCGCGTGAGCGGCCCGGCCGCGGCGAGCGGCACCGCGAGCGTGGCGAGGGCGGCCGCGGGTCGCGCGGCCGGGACGCCGAGGCACCGGGCTTCGGTCCTGGCCGCCGCCAGCGCGACGACGAGGTCGGCCGTGGTCGGCGCGAGCGCGCCGAGCCCGAGCCTGCCGACCGCGCCGAGGAGCGTGGCGGCTACGGCCGTCCGCGCCGGGAGCGCTACGACGACGACCGGCCCCGCGCCGAGCGGCCGCGCCGGTCGGCGGGCTTCGTCGACGACGAGCCGCGCCCGGCGCCGGTCGTCCGCGAGCGTGGCTTCGGCGAGGGCACCGAGCGCGACCGCGACGCCGAGCCGCGGCGCCGCCGCAGCGAGGAGCCCGGCGAAGCGCGCGGTGCGCGCCGCGGCGACTACGACGCGCCCGACTTCGGCGCGACCACCGGGGACGACGAGGCGCCCGCCCGGCGTCGCCGTCGCCGGCGCTGAGGCACGGTGTCCCGACGCGCGGACAGCCCCGCGCGTCGGGTCGGCGCTTGCAATGCGCCACGGTCCCGTGGCGAAATCACGGGCGTGGCGAATTCGCTGAGCCTGGCCGTGCGGTGCACCGTGCTCGCCCTGCTCTCCGCGAGCGGGCTGCTGCTCGGCCAGGAGCCGCCGCCGGCGCCCGGTAGCTGGAGCGTCGCCTCGGTCGAGGTCGAGGAGCCGGTCACGGTCGACGGTCGGCTCGACGACTGGAGCGGAGCCCCGACGCTGCGCTTCGACCAGCGCGACCAGGTCGTCGACCTGGGGCAGGGCGATCGGGAGGCCTGGGGCGGGCCCCAGGACCTGTCCGCCGAGCTGTGGGTCGCGCACGACGCGGCGCACCTCTACGTCGCCGGCCGGGTCGTCGACGACGAGCTGGTCACCGGGCAGCCGCACGACGACTGGCATCGCGGTGACGCGATCGAGGTGTTCCTCGACCTCGGGCCGCTCGAGCCGGCGGCAGAAGCGTTCGACGAGCAGGTCCTGCAGCTGTTCCTGAAGCCGTTCAGCGAGCGGCGCAGCTGGGGGCTGATGGACTGGAGCGAGCCCACCCCCACGCCCCGCGGCGCGAACCTGGTGGGCATCGAGTTCCGCTACGTCGAGGAGGAGGCGACCGGCGACGCGCCGCGCGCGGTGACCTTCGAAGCGTCGATCCCCTTCCACAACTTCCCGGCCTTCGAGGGTCGGGAGGCGGTGCGCTTCGCGATCGCGCTCGACGACCACGACTCCTCGCGGCCCGACCGCTACCAGTACATGACCATCGACGGTCGTCCGATCGTCGATCACCGCTCGGTGCTCGGCACGCTGCGCTTCACGGGCGTGCTCCCGCAGCAGCCGCGGCCGGTCGCGCGGCCGGGCGCGCTCGACTGGCTGTCGGAGAGCGGACCCTGGATCGCGCTGCCGCTGCTCGGCGTGCTGCTGCTGACGCTGCTGCTCTACGGCTGGAGCTGGCTCAACCGCGTGGCCCCGGCGTTCCGGCCGCTCGGCCGGCTGCTCGGCGTGGCGATGTGTGTGGTCGGACTTGCGCTGCCGGGCTGGCTCGAGCGCGACCGCCGCGAGGAGCGCGAGCGCCGCCTGGCGGAGTCGGTCGCCACGCTGCGCGGGCTCCTGCCCGAGCTCCGCGGCAGCATCCTCGACGGCTACCGCGGCGGCGAGCGCGACCAGACGCTGCTCGCCCTGCTGCGCGGCGGCGCGATGCAGCGCGAGAAGAACCTCCGCTACAAGCTGCACGCCGACGTCGCCGCGCCCGGCGGTGAGGTGCTCGGCGTGCGTCCCGTCGAGCTCGCCGAGTTCGGCCTGCGGGTGCGCGACTACGGCATCCCGCTCAGCCCCGGTCGCGTCGAGGTGATGCACTTCCGCGACGTGCTCGGCCCCGGCACGCTGATCGTCGTGCTGGCGCGGCCGCTCGGCGTCGTGCCGAGACCGGAGTCCGCGGAGGCGCCGCGCCCGGACGGTCCCGAGGTCTACGGCCCGAGCTCCAGCGAGAGCGTCCCACAGGTGCGGCTCGCGGTGACGACCTTCGTCGCCGCGGAGGCGGGCGACGACCCGGCGCGGCGCACTCACGACACCGAGCTCGACTTCACCGGCGCGTTCGAGCCGGCGAGCAATCCCGCGTTCGAACGGTTGGAGATCGCCTACGCGACGGTGTCGTTGACGCAGCGCGTCGAGTCGGTCGGCATCGCGTGCCGGGCGGGTGCCGACGTGCGCCTCGTCGGGCTCACCTGGCAGCCGTTCGACTCGACGCTCGACGAGCAGATCCCGCTGACGCTGGGCAAGGACACGCTCGCCGGCGTGCCGACCGATCTGCGCGACCAGTATCCGCGCGACGCGGGGTACGAGCTTCCGGCGCCGGGTGGGCGACCGGGTGGGCCACAGACGTTGACCGTCGAGCTCGACCCTGACGCGGTGCGCGGCGCGTCGCGGTTGTGGCTCGTCTACCACGGCGTCTACCGCAAGCCGATCCAGGAGCCGCTCGGCCCGGGCAGCCGCGTCTGCGAGGTGACGATCGACTTCGAGGGCGGCGACCGGCCGCCGCTCGTCGTCGGCTTCGAGCACCGGCGCACGATGCTGTTCTCGCAGGAGCGCTACAACCTCGACCTGCCCGACGACGAGCAGGTCCGGATCGCACACCGCTGGATCGGCGACGACCAGGAGGCGCGCATCGACCTGCTGCGACGCATCGATCTGCCGCCGGGCGCGACCCCGGTGCGCCTGCATTTCCGCAACACCGGTCCGTACGGCATCCGGTTCCGGTCGCTGGTGTTCGGCGAGGAGATCGAGACCGTGCTGCTGCAGGACCGCACCGGCCCGGCGCGCCGGCTGCTGTTGTCCGGCGAGCGCGGCGTGCAGCGGCTGTCCGAGGCGGTGGTGCGGCAGCTCACCGATCTGGACTTCGGCATCTACCGCAGCGGTCGCATGACCGCCGCGACCGGTACCGGGCCCGCCTGGGACGAGCGCGCGGTGCTGCCGGAGGCCGCACGGCGCCTCGAGCCGGGCGAGGAGTCCACGCTGCAGTCGGCCGAGCGGCCCGACGGCGTGGTCTACGAGGCGTTCCTGCGGCTGCGCGGCGAGGCGTGGTCGGACGCGATGCTCGGCGTGTTCCTGCGCGACCCCGGCCATCACGGGTTCCTGCAGCGCGTCAACCAGCTCGGCTGGGGCCTCGTGCTCGGGTCGCTGCCGGTGCTGCTGCTCGTGCTGTCCGAGCTGCTCGGATTCCTCAACAGCCTGCGCGTGCGACTCGTCGTCGTGCTGACTGCGGCTGCGCTGCTGCCGCTGCTGATGCTGTCCGTCGCGCTCGTGCGCGTGCTGGAGAAGGACCACGAGCAGCGCCTCGAGGAGGGCATGACCGAGCTGGTCGGCGAGTCGGTGGCGCGGATCGACGCGGCGAAGGCGCAGCTTCGCGACTCGGTCGAGAGCTGGCTCGGCGACCTCGTCTCGTACACGCGCGCGCGGCTCGGCGCGCAGCAGCCGTCGGTGCGGGGGATCCAGAACGCGCTCCAGCAGCGACTGCGCGACCAGCTCCCGCCGGCCTGGGGCGACTCCGGATTCCTGCGCTTCGAGTTCTCGCCCGCACCCGAGCGCGCGGAATTGACGGCGGTGTCCGCGGCCGTCGGGGCCCCCGATCTGCGCGACCTCGAGACGCAGCTGCGCGCCGATGCGGCCGTGCAGCTCGTGTGGGGCGTGCCGCTGATGGGTGTCCGCCTCGCCGAGGAGGATCCGGCGCTCGGCACGTTCGCGCTGTCGGCCGGGCGGCGCCTCGATGCCGACCTGCTGTCGGGGGGTGCGCGCGAGCGCGCGGTGCTGCTGTGCAGCCAGGCCGGCTATCCGGTCGCGGTCGCCGGCGAGCAGCCGAAGGTCGCCGAGCTGCGCCGCCATGCGGAGCGTGCCGACGTCACCCTCGAGCGAGCGCGGCTGATCGAGTCGCTCGCGCTCGCCGGCGGGCCGGTCGTACGCCGGCACGACGACTCCGCCGGCCGCTGGCTGTGCGCCTACGAGCTGCTGCGCGGTGCGCAGGGGGCGCCGCGGCTCCTGCTCGCCGTCGCGCGGCCCGACCTCGTCGCGACGCTGCCGCTGGCGTTCGGCCGCGTGCCGGTGCGCGCATTCTTCGTCGGGGTCGCCGGCGTGCTGCTCCTGTTCGCGGTGTTCCTGAGCTACGTCGTCACCGCGCGCATCTCGACGCCGATCGAGCGCTTGGAGCGCGGCGCGCAGGCGCTGCGCGCGGGCCGCTTCGACGTGCACGTCGACACCGAGGAGGGCGGCCAGATCGGCCGGCTGACGCGCACGTTCAACGACATGGCGGCCGAGCTGCGCGGCCGCATCGACGACCTGCGGCTGATGAACCGCAGCGTCCAGGAGCTGCAGAGCCGGCTGGAGCTCGACGACGTGCTGGCGACCGTGACGGCCCTGTTCGCGCGGCACAGCAGCGCCGACGCGGTGCGCGTGCTGCTCGTCGATCGCGAGCGCGATCGCGTCGTGCTGCACGGCGGTCGCGGCGAGGTCGAGGTCGACCGCGACGACCCGCTGGTCGCGGTGTTGCTCGCGGCCGAGGGGCCGTTGTCGGCGCAGTGGGGGCGCGACGATCCGTCGTCGGCCGCGGGGAGCCTCGTCGCGGCGCTGCCGGGGCTCCGCTCACTGGTCGCGCTGCCGTTGATCGCGGCCGGCCGCTCCCGCGGCCTCGTGCTGCTGCTGTTCGAGGCGCCGCAGCCCGGTGAGGTGCCGCTCGAGCTCGTCTGGGTGCTCGCCACGCAGTCGGCGGCAGCCCTCGAGAACGCGCGGCTCTACCACCGCGCGGTCGAGGACGTCTACACCGGTGCGCTCCGCTCCGAGTTCTTCATGAACCGCGTCGTCACCGAGGTCGCTGCGGCCGGCCGCGACGGGCGCAGCCTCGGAGTCTGTGGCCTGCGCCTCGTCGACGGCGACGCGATCGCCGGCGCGCTCGGCCGCGAGGCGCTCGGGCGATTGATGGAAGCGCTCGTCGCCCTGGTGCGGGACGCGCTCGGCAGCGAGGCGTTGATCTGTCGCAGCGGCGACACCGAGCTGCTCGCGCTGCTGCGGGAGGGCGATCGCGCCGCGCTCGATGCCCGGCTGCGCGACGCCGTCGAGCGCGTCCGCGAGCTGCATGCGGAGCTGCCACCGAGGCTGGTGCCGCTGCGCGCCACCGGCGCACTCGCGATGTATCCGTCCGATGCGGCGAGCGCGGAGTTCCTGCTCGACGCGGTCGCGCTGCGGCTCGCGCCGGGCGGGAGTGCGGCGACCGGCGAGCCCGCGGCGGCCGGCAGCCGCGATCCGGGCCCAGGCGTCGCGAGCAGCAGCCCCGCCATGCGGGCGCTGGTCCGCACGCTCGAGCGCGTCGCACCGACCGACCTGACCATCCTGCTGGTCGGCGAGACCGGTACCGGCAAGGAGGTGCTCGCCGACCTGATCCACCGCTGGAGCGAGCGCAGCGCCGGGCCGCTCGTCAAGGTCCACTGTGCGGCGCTGCCCGAGACGCTGCTGCAGTCGGAGCTGTTCGGCCACGAGAAGGGCGCGTTCACCGGCGCCGTCGAGCGCCGTATCGGGCGGTTCGAGCAGGCCGAGGGCGGCACGATCTTCCTCGACGAGATCGGCGAGATCTCACCGGAGGTCCAGGTCAAGCTGCTGCGCGTGCTACAGGAGCGCGAGATCGATCGCGTCGGCGGCTCGCGCCCGGTGCCTGTCGACGTGCGCGTCGTCGCGGCGACCAACCGCGACGTCGAGCAGATGGTCGCCGCCGGCCGGTTCCGCGAGGACCTCTACTACCGGCTGCAGGGGATGCTGCTCCGCGTGCCGCCACTCCGCGAGCGCAAGCAGGAGATCCCGGGGCTCGTCGAGCTGTTCCGGCAGGAGGCGGTGCGGGCTGGACACACGGCCGTGCGCGGCTTCTCGCCGGAGGCGATGGACTGGCTCTACCGCCAGCGCTGGCCGGGCAACATCCGCGAGCTGCGCAACGCGGTGTTCCGCGCGATGGTGCTCGCCCAGGGTGAGCAGGTCGAGCGGTCCGACCTGGCCGGGGGCCCGCACGGCCCGACCGAGCGAGTCGAGGCCGGCACCGAGCCGCCGGCGCCGGTGCCCGCCGCGGCGGAGACGGTCCACCGCGCGGCGGCGCCCGCGGCGGCGGGGGATCCCGCCGCGCCGGACCTGGCGGACCTGACCAGCGTCGGCGGCGTGGACCCAGGCCCGCGCGATCCGCGCGGTCAGCGGGTGCTCGAGTGGGTGCGCCAGACTGGCGTCGTGACCACGACGGGCGTGTCCGAGCGGCTCGGGGTCAGCCCGCGTACGGCGCTACGGATCCTGGGTGAGCTCGTCGACGCCGGAGTGATGGAGCGGGTCGGCAAGCGGCGCGGGGCGAGCTACCGGGCGCGCGAGCCGGCGCGCGAGGGACCGCAGGCGCACACCGGCGATTCCGCCAGCTGACCGGTCCAATGCGTCAGCGGCCCCGTGGCGAAATCACCGATTCCGCCACGGCCCGCGGGACGAGTCTCGCGTGCAAAAAGATCTCGAAGCTCAACTGGGTTCGAGACAGCGAGTTGCGCTCTCCGGTCGCAACTCGGGTGGTTCGGTTCAAGGAACCGGCCCCCTGGTTGCGACGCTACGAGAGCTGCTCGCTCGTCGGCTCGAGAATCTCGGAACTTCTCGACTCGGGGGCGTCAGCGAGCCATCGGAAGCCGAACTGCGAGAGACCGCGATGGACACGCCTCATCGAACGACTGCGCTGCTGCGGGCCTGGTGGCTCTGTTGCGCGCTCACCTGCTTCGTCGCCAGCGCCGCAGCGCAGGGGATCGAGACCCGCAACTCGGCGGTGGTGCTGGTCGGCAACACGACGAACTGCACGCAGCCGGCCACCATCGACTTCGACGAGGTCAAGCAGAAGACCCCGGAGTGGAAGACGATCCGGTCGGAGGGCATCCCGCCCGGCAGCAGCCGCTACCAGCTCGAGTACTCGAAGATGATGCGGCGCATCCGGGACGCCTGCTCGAAGGTCGCGACGTCCCAGGGTCGCGACTGCGTGGTGCGCGAGGGCGACATCACCAACGACAACGGCCTCGACGTCGTCGATCTGACCGACGACGTGGTCGCCGAGCTGGAGTCGGGCGGCAGCGACGCGTAGGCTCGTGCGGACCCTGGCGTGGCGGGCGGTGTCGAGGCGTGATCCGCGCCGTCCCGTCGGAGTCTCGCGCAGGCCGCACCCCGGCGGCTCCCGTTCTCGTTCCGACTGGCAGTCCTTCCCGCGCTCCGTGGCTCGACCGGTGGTCGAACCGGTCTCTCCCGGGGCGCGCGTCCGCTGACGACGATGTCCGCCCCGCCGCTGTCCCGGCTGCTTCCGACGCTCCTCGCCGCGGGCGTCGTCGCCGGCTGCACCAGCGCGCCCGCCACGGTCGAGTTCGCGTTCGAGCCGCGCGTCGAGGTGGCGACCTTCGCCCCCGACGGGACGCCGACCCGCGGGGTCGCGCTCGCCGACGAGATCTACGGCCTGGGAGAGAATGCGCCGCGCGCGGTCGCCTGGGATCGCGTCCGGGCGAGCCTCGAGCAGAGCGCGCCCCGCGAGGCGGCGTTCCTGCGCACCGCCGCCGACCAGGATCCGCAGCAGCCCGGCACGCCGGACCCGGCGGCGGCCCCGACCGGGCCGGCGGCGGGTGGGCAGGACCCCGGGGCGACGCAGGACCCCGCGGCCACCCAGGACCCCGAGGGCGAGGCGCGCCGCATCCAGGACGAGCGGCGCCGCGAGGAGGCGCGGCTGCGCATCGCGTTCGGCGACGCGATCCTGATCAACGCCGACGGCACGATCACCAAGCAATACTTCCTGGGCCGCGACGCCGGTGGCGTGTTCCTCGGGCTGCTCGCGCCACTGGGTGGGCAGCCCGCGCCGCCCGCGCCAGGGACCCGCGTCGGCGGCGCGGAGACCCAGTCGGTGCTGGGACGCATGCTCGGGCCCGACCACGAGGTCGAGGTGATCTTCGTCAACAACTTCGAGCAGTTCCAGGACATGCCGCCGCGCGTCAATCCGAAGGCGCAGGCCAGGCCGGCGGGGGACGTGACGACGTCGCTGCTGCTCGTGACCGCGCGGCCCGACGGATTGAGCGCGTTCGAGAAGGCGCTCGACCTGTTCTACGCGAACATCCCGCAGGTGCAGATCGAGGTGAAGGTCGTCGAATACACGGTGAGCGACACCGTGAGCTTCGGCATCGAGCCGATCGACGGGAACACGCCGGTGCTGCGCAATCTCTCGTCGGGGCGACTGATCCAGCAGATCACCTCGAGCTTCCCGCTGAGCGCGCCATTGTCGGGAACGGGTGGGATCACCGACCGCGGCCTGATCTCGCTCGGCGGCATCCACGACACCTGGGAGCTCAACGCGATCCTCGAAGCGCTCGAGACCCGCAGCGTCGCCGACATCCTCACGCAGCCGACGATGGTGGTCCGGAACGGCGGTCAGGCGACGGTTTCGACGGTGACGGCGCAGCCGTTCCCGAAGGGCAAGATCACGAACCAGACCGTCACGACGACCGACATCGACTTCAAGGACGTCGGCGTCGTCATGGACATCCGCCCGGAGGTCGCCGGCACCGAGACGGTCGTACTGAACATCTACGTGAGCGTGTCCGCGATCTCCGGCTTCGCCGCGACCGAGCCGGTGCCGACTCCGATCATCGTGTCGCGTGAGGCCGCGACCTCGGTGCACCTCCGTGAGGGCGAGTCGACGGTGATCGGCGGCCTGGTCCAGGAGATCCAGCTCGACTCGGAATCCAAGCTGCCGATCCTGGGCGACATCCCGATCCTCGGCTACCTGTTCCGGTCGACGTCGACGCAGGAGCAGCGCACGATGCTCGAGTTCTACATCACCCCGCGCATCCTGCGCGGGCCGCGCGGGATGCGGCCGGGCAGCGGGTTCTGAACGAGGGTTCCCGCCGCCGGCGGGCGGGTCGCTCCGTTCGGCCCGGGCACCGGCGGGCCCGCGCCGCTTGCGCCGCTCCGGCGCGGGCGGGGAAGATCCGCCGGAGCCGCCCCGTCGGAGACCCGATGCGATCCCGCCCGAACCCTTCACCCGCCGATCAGCGCGGCGCCGTGCTGGTGCTGACGCTGATCGTGACCGTGCTGCTCTACGCCATCGTCTGGCAGCTCGTGCGCACGGCGGAGACCGCTCGCATCGTCGGCGAGAACGACATGTTGATCGTCCGCATGGACAATCACATGGTCTACACGCTGTCGCAGATCGAGGAGATGCTGATCGACGACCTCGACGCCGCGTCGGCGAGCACCGGCGGCGAGGGCGGCGCCGGGCTGCCGGGAGCGGGCGCGCTGCCGGGCGCCGGTGCCGGTGGCGAGACCGGCACCGGGGAGGGCGAGCAGGAGGAGGATCCCGCGGCGATCGCCGACGGCAGCCGCGACGGCTGGTTCGAGCCGACCGCCTACACCGACGACGACTTGACCACCTACGTGTGGGTCGAGGACGAGAACCGCAAGTTCAACATCCTCGCGCTGGTATCGCCCGACCGCGACTTCGCCGAGGCGTCGCGCGAGCGCTTCGTGCGGCTGATCGACGTGCTGCGCGAGGGCACCGAGTTCGACCTGTCGCGCTCCGACGGTGAGCTGTTCGCGACCAACATCGTCGACTGGATGGAGAGCCGGACGCGCGGCGAGTCGCTGCCCCGACCGCCATTGAAGAGCGACGACGAGGAGCGTTCCGACATCACGATGCCGCTGCAGCTCGAGGAGCTGTTGCTGCTACAGGGCATCGACGAGGACCTGTTCTACGACAAGGTGCTCGACGGCAAGGTCATCCTCGGCCTGCAGTCGGTGCTGACGGTCTACACGTCGCTCGCGTTCTGGGCCGGCGATCCGAACGACCCGCGCAACCTGGCGCCCGCGGTCGCGGGTGGCGAGGGCGGTGGCGACGGCAGCGGCAGCCCCGGCGCTGCGACGCCCGGCGGTGGCACCGGACAACCGGAGCAGCCGATCGGTGTCGGCATCCACATCAACATCAATACGGCGCCGTGGCCGGTGCTGCGCTGCCTGTTCCCGCGCGCGGAGATGCCGGACGTCGTCATCGAGGCGATCCTGCGCTACCGCAACGAGGAAGAGGAGGAGGATCCGGCGGTCGATCCCGCGGCGTCCGAGAACTACACGCTCTACCTGCAGCAAGCGAACGAGGTCCGCCGCAAGATGTTCACGGACATCGCGCAGCTCGACGATCTGCCGGAATTCCAGAACCTCCCCGATCCGAAGCTCAAGGCCGACTTCACCAACCTGATCGACGTCCACTCGGACGTCTTCACGGTCCACATGGCCTCGCTCTACAAGCGCAGCGAGGAGCACCGCAGCTACGTGATCCGGCGCGCGCGATCGGTGCTGGTGCGGCTCGAGGGCAACGACGGCTCGTCGATCCACCCGCTCGTCCTGCACGAGCAGACGCACGGGTTGCGCGTGAAATGGGAGGACGACATCGAGCCGGTCGACCTGCTGGAGCGCGCGTCGCGCTATGACGAGATGGACGCGTTCCTGCAGGAGGAGTCGGCTTGGAACCCGTTCCTGATCGACTTCTACCGCCCGCAGAACGAGCGCCAGGAGCTGTTCAACTACAACGAGCGCCTTCGATGAGCGCGCGGAAGCGGTCGAACAGGTAGAGCGCGTCGTGCGGTCCTGGCGCGGCCTCCGGGTGGTACTGCACCGAGAACGTCGGCAGCTCGCGGTGACGCAGGCCCTCGACGGTGTGGTCGTTGAGGTTGACGTGCGTGACCTCGACCGATTCCGGCAGCCGCTCGGGGTCGACCGCGAACGAGTGGTTCTGTGACGTGATCTCGACCTTCTCGGTCTGCAGGTCCATCACCGGCTGATTGCCGCCGTGGTGGCCGAACTTCATCTTGAAGGTCGTCGCGCCGAACACCTGCGCGAGGATCTGGTGGCCGAGGCAGATGCCGAACACCGGCACCTTCTGGACCAGCGCGCGTGCTGCGCGGACCGCGTAGTCGACGACCGCCGGGTCGCCGGGACCGTTGCTCAGGAACACGCCGTCGGGATCGCGCTCGAGCACCGCCTCCGCGGGGGTGTTCGCGGGCACCACCGTCAGGTCGAAGCCGCTGGCGACCAGCGAGCGCAGGATGTTGCGCTTCGCGCCGAAGTCGTAGGCGACGACGCGCAGCCGCAGCGCCTCGGGGCCCGCAGCGCCGGGCGAGCGCGCCGCGAACGGCGACTCGTGGCTGCGCGTCCATTCGATCACCTGCGGCGTCGTGACGACCGCGACGTGATCCTCGGCGCTGATCGACGGTGCGCTGCGCACGCGCTCGACCAGCGTCTCGGCGCTGCTGTCGAGGTCGCGCGTGATCAGCACGCGCATCGCGCCGGCGTCGCGCACGCGGCGGGTCAGCATGCGCGTGTCGACCCGCTCGATGCCGGGCACGCCATGCTGCACCAGGTATTCGTGCAGGTCGCCCACCGCGCGGAAGCTGCTGGTGCGGCGCGCCGCCTCGCGGACGATCAGCCCGCTGAGCCACAGGCGCCCCGACTCCTCGTCCTCGCCGTTGACGCCGTAGTTGCCGATGTGCGGCTGGGTCAGCAGGACCGTCTGCCCGCGGTAGGACGGGTCGGTCAGGATCTCCTGGTAGCCGGTGATCGACGTGTTGAAGACGAGCTCGCCGATCGTCTCGCGATCGGCGCCGAAGCCTCGGCCGGTGAGGACGAGACCGTCCTCGAGGGCGAGGCGGGCGGGCTGGCGTTCGGTTCGCGTCACGTTCCCGCGGAGTCTACCGCGCGTGCGCGGCGGGGCCATCGCCGGCCGGGCGATCGTCGCGCCGGTTGATCAGCGCCGCCACGTAGCCGGCCCCGAAGCCGTTGTCGATGTTGACCGCGGTGACGCCGGCCGCGCACGACGCCAGCATCGTCGCGAGGGCCGCGAGGCCGCCGAGGCCGACGCCGTAGCCGACGCTGGTCGGCAGCGCGATCACCGGCACGTCGAGCAGGCCCGCGAGCACCGACGGCAGCGCCCCCTCCATGCCGGCGACCGCCACGGCGACCCGGGCGCGGCGCAGCTCGGGCAGCCGCGCGAGGAGCCGGTGCAGCCCGGCGACACCCACGTCGCGCACCGCGAGCGTCGCGGCGCCCATCGTCGCGGCGGTGACGAGCGCCTCGTCGGCGACCGGCAGGTCGGCGGTGCCGGCCGCGACCACCGCGACGAGGCCCTCGCGCGGCAGCGGCGCCGGGTCGACGACCAGGCAGCGCGCGCGCTCGTGCCAGACCGCGTCCGGCCGCAGCGCGCGCAGCGCAGCCGCGTGCTCCGCGCTCGCGCGCGTCAGCAGCACGCGGGGCGCCCGGGTCAGGATCTCGACCGCGATCGCGGCGGCGTCGGCGGGGTGCTTGCCGTCGCACAGCACGACCTCCGGGAAGCCGCAGCGCCGCGCGCGGTCGTGGTCGACGGTCGCGACGTCGGGGAGCGGGGGGGGCGTGCGGTCGTCCATCGCAGCCACGGTCAGCCCTCGCGCCGCGACGTCGCGCGCGCGTCGAGGTCGAGCCCGTCGACCTGGCCGCGCTCGCACCACAGCCAGGTGCCGAGCCCGGCGATCATCGCGCCGTTGTCCGAGCACAGCGCGAGCGGCGGGAACACGTGGTGCAGCCGCCCGAGCTCACGGTCGCTGCGCAGCCGCTCGCGCAGCAGCTCGTTGCGCGCGACGCCGCCGGCGATCGCCAGCGACCGGTAGCCGCCGGCATCGGCCGCGCGCCGCGCGGCGCGGCGCAGCTTGCGGATCAGCGTGTCGACGACCGCCGCCTGGTAGGCGGCCGCGAGGTCGGCGATCTGCGCCTCGTCGAGCTCGGGCATCGGCCGCACGAGGCCAGGGCCCCGCAGGTGATAGAGCAGCGCGGTCTTCAGCCCGCTGAACGAGAAGTCGAGGGAGTCGCCACCGAGCATCGGGCGCGGCAGCTCGATGGCGTCGGCGCGGCCGGCGCGCGCCGCCGCCTGGATCGACGGCCCGCCCGGATAGGGCAGGCCCAGCAGTGCCGCGCCCTTGTCGAGCGCCTCGCCGGCGGCGTCGTCGATCGTCCGACCGAGCCGCTCGTGCGGGCCGCCGACGCGCCGCAGCGCGTACAGCGCCGTGTGTCCGCCGGACGCCATCAGGGCGAGGCACGGCAGCGGGACGTCGGGCTCGGTCATGAACGCCGCGTGCAGGTGTGCCGCAACGTGGTCCACGCCGATCAACGGCAGTCCGAACAATGCCGACAGCGTCTTGGCGGCGGCGAGCCCGACCAGCAGGCTGCCGACCATGCCGGGCCGCGCGGTGACCGCGACCGCGTCGAGCTCCGCGGCGGCCACGCCGGCGTCGGCCAGCGCCTGCTGCACGATCGGCAGGATGCGCGTCGTGTGCGAACGGCTCGCGACCTCGGGGACCACGCCGCGGAATCGCGCGTGTATGGCGACCTGCGAGTGCACCGCGTTGCTGAGGATCTCGCGCCCGCCGCGGACCACGGCGGCGGCGGTCTCGTCGCACGAGGTCTCGATGCCGAGCACCAGGACGTCGTCGCGGCCGTTCACCTGTCGCGCGTCCCTCCGGCCGAGGGCTGCTCGTCGACCGTCTCGCCGAGCAGCCGCCGGAGCTCGAGCAGCGCGCGGGCCAGCTGCGGATCCTCGCCCGGAGTCAGCGGCTCGAGCGGCTCGAGCTTCAGATCGGTGGCGAGCCGCCGCTCGGCGTCGCGGAAGCTCCGCGGCACCTCGTAGTCGCCGAGCGCGGCGCGGAGCCGTGCCGCGGTCGCGTCGTCGACGAGCATCTCGACGTCCGGAGTCAGTCCCCAGTCCGGCGTCCCGCCGCGCTCGCCGCGCGGTGGCCGTGGCTTGATCGGCCGACCGTTCGGCGTGTAGTAGCGCGACGTGGTCAGCTTCAGCCGGAACGGCTCGTCGCCCCACTGGTAGACCGTCTGCACGACACCCTTGCCGTAGGTGCGTTCGCCGACGACGACCGCGCGGTGGTGGTCCTGCAAGGCGCCGGTCAGCACCTCGCTCGCGGACGCCGACCGGCGATTGACGATCACGACGAGCGGCACGTCGGGCTGCGTGCACTGCTCCTCGCGCGCGGTGTGCTCCTCGAGGACGACGTCGCCGCGCCGCCGCAGCGTGACGATCGGGCCGGACGCGATGAAGCGGTTCGCCATCGCGACGCCCTCGGTCAGGAGCCCGCCGGGATTCTCGCGCAGGTCGAGCACGAGGCCGCGCAGCTCGCCGCCGAGGTCCTGCTGCAAGAGCTCGAGGGCGCGGTCGAGCTCCTCGGTCACGCCGCGCTGGAAGCCGTGGACGTGCAGGTAGCCGATGCGGCGCTCCTCGTCGATGACGTGTGCCCAGCGGACCTTCGGCTGCGGCACGTGGCCGCGGCCGACGTCGATCTCGAGCGGCGCCGGCGCGCCGTCGCGTTCGAGGGTCAGGCGCACACTGCTACCGGCCTCGCCGCGCAGCAGCTCGAGCGCGCGCGGCAGGGCGTCCTGCGGGCTGACGCCGCCGACGTCGACATCGCCGACCTTCAGGATCCGGTCGCCGGGCAGCAGGCCCGCGGCCTCGGCGGGCCCGTTCCGCAGCGGCGTCCGCACCGTGATCGGCGCATGGTTCGCGACCAGCAGCACGCCGATCCCCTGGTAGGTGCCTTCGAGCTCCTCCTCGCGGAAGCTCTCGACGTCCTCGGCCGGGATGAAGCGGCTGTAGCCGTCGAGGCTCTCGACCATGCCCTCGGTGGCGGCGAGGAGCAGCGTGGCCGGATCGCGCTCCTCGACGTAGTCGTCGAGCACCTGCTCGTAGACGAGGCGCAGCACGTGGAGCTCCTCGCTCGGCAGGCTCTCGGTCACGTTCCGCCACAGCACGATGCTGGCCGGCACGACCAGCGCCAGGTAGCCGACGCCGAGCAGGAGCAGGATCGGGAACTTCGCGCGCCGCATCGCGGCGCATGGTAGCCCGCTGCGCGGGATCGCGGAGTGCCGCGTTGTGCTTTACCGGGCCTGCGGCAGCTGCGACGATCCACGCAACCGCGGTCGTCGCGGGTCGCGTTCCCGACCGCCGTCCTGCCGCCCCGCACGAACACCAGGGAGTCCGAGAGCATGCGCGCGCGCCTCGTGAAGATCGAAGGTCTCGACAAGCCCTGCCTCGTCGTGTGCGGCGAGCACGGCCTCCCGGACGAGCTGGTGATCGACTTCCGCGGCACGCACGAGCACTGGGCCGAGCAGCGCGAGGGGCCGGTGACCTTCCGGCTGCAGCCGAGCACCACCGACGACCCCGAGCCCGTCTACGTCGAGATGTTCGACGACTGAGCTCCGATGAGGGGGGCGGCCACCCCGCCGGCGTCCAGGGTCGCAGCCGCGGGCCCGCCGTCACCGTGGTGCGCTGGCGCCCCTCGCAACGCGCGGTCCCGCTGCGGCCGCTCGGAGCCGCCGCGCCGGGCCCGTCGTGCCGACCCTGGCCGTCGCCGTGGGCATGGCGATACTGGGTGCCTGCCCTGCCCATGAAGCTCAGCTCGCTGATCGCCGCCGTCGTTCTCGCCACACCGTTCGCGGCACCCGCCCAGGCTCCGCAGAACCTGCTCGTGATCCTGATGGACGACGTCGGGGTCGAGAGTCTCGCCCCGTGGGGTGTCGGCAGTGCGCCGGCGCCGACGCCGCGGCTCGATGCGCTCGCACGGAGCGGCGTCATGTTCCGCAACGCCTGGGCGAACCCGTGGTGCACGCCGACTCGCGCGCAGCTCCTGACCGGGCGCCACGCCCTGCGCACCGGCATCGGCTCGGTGCTGCCGGGGCCGGACCTCGATCCGCGCGAGATCACGCTGCCGGTCCAGCTGCGCCGGCACGGTGCACCCCACGCGTCTGCCGCGATCGGCAAGTGGCACCTCAGCAATGCGGCACGCGGCCCGCTGGCGCCGAACCTGGCCGGCTTCGATCACTTCGCGGGCGCCTACTACGGGCTGACCGACTACTACGACTGGCCGCGTCTCGTCGACGGCGTCGAGCAGCGCTCGACCGCGTACGCGACGACGCAGCACGTCGACGATGCGCTGGCGTGGATCCACGCCCAGAGCGGACCGTGGTTCTGCTACTTCGCTCCGACCGCCGCGCACTCGCCGTTCCAGGCGCCCCCGCAGCACCTCCACACGCAGAACCTGCAGGGCCTCGATCCGAACGTCGATCCGCGGCCGTTCTACATCGCGACGGTCGAGGCTCTCGACAGCGAGATCGGTCGGCTGCTCGACGGCCTCGGGCCCGCGCTGGCGAACACGCACGTGCTCGTGACGAGCGACAATGGCACCGACGGTGCGGTGATCGAGCCGGGCTTCGATCCGTTGCGGGCGAAGGGCACGCCATACGAAGCCGGGGTGCGTGTGCCGTTCCTCTACGCGGGGCCCGCGGCGGTCGCGCCGGGGCGGACCGTCGACGCCCTGGTCGGAGCGGTCGACGTGTTCGCGACGGTCGCCGAGCTGGGTGGCGTCACCCCGGCTCCCGACTACGTCCGCAGCGACTCGGTCAGCGTCGTGCCCTACCTGCACGATCCGCAGCAGGCGCCGCTGCGCGCGACGATCTACGCCGAGTCCTTCGCTCCGACGAACTCCACCTGCTCGTTCGCGACCGTGCGGGACGCCCGCTACAAGCTCGTGCGGTTCCGGTGTCTGACCAACGGGCTTCGCGAGGAGCTGTTCGACCTCGCCGCGGATCCGCGCGAGACGAACGACCTCTTGCTGGGCCCGTTGACCTTCGAACAGCGCACCGTGTGGATCGAGCTCTCCGCGGCGATCGACGAGCTGGTGCGGAACGTGGCCGGCTTCGAGGGCTACGGCTCGGTCGCCTGCACCGGCAGTGCCGGTGCACCGGGGCTGCGCGGCATCGGCGTGCCGCGTCCCGGCGGCTCGTTCGGCATCGTGGTCGATCCGCTGCCGGCCAACGCGGGTGGCATCCTCGCGATCGGCGGTACCGAGGCCGACTACGCCGGTGTGCCGCTGCCGTTCGACCTCGCACGCTTCGGCGCTGGCGCAGGCTGCGAGCTGCTGACGTCGTTCGACATCCTGGAGGACGCGTTCGCTGGCAGCTCCGGAGTGTTCGCGCGGGCCTACCCGCTCCCGGCCGCGCTCCATCTCGCGGGTGTCACGCTGCGCTGCCAGGGCGTGTTCCTGGATGTCGGTGCCAATGCGCTCGGCATCGTGCTGACGCCCGGCCTGCGCGTGCGCATCGGCGACTGACCGGCGGTCTCCCCGCGAACGCGCGATCAGCGCGGACTGCGGTCGACGCAATTGCCGACGTGCACCTCGTTCTTGAACACCTCGCGCTTGCCGAAGCCGCACAGCGTACCGTCGGGGAACAGCTTGCGGGCATGCCGGCAGCCGCGGCACTTCGTGAGCACGCCGGGAGGACCGCCGCGCGCACGCGTCGACAGCACGACGGCGATCAGGACGACGGCGATCAGTAGATAGAGCAGCATCTGCACGACGCGTGGCCAGGTGGATCTCCCCGATCGTCGGTGCTCCCAGCAGGACCGTCCACCCCATTGCCGGGAGCCGCCGCGTGCACGGCACGGGTTGCTCCGGCGGTCGGTTCGCTGCGTGACGAGCATCGATCCCTGCCCGTCGGAGTCGGTCCCGCGAGCCGTGCACGCCCGTCAGGCCTGGCGCCAGAACTGCCAGCGCGGAGTGCGCACGGCGGCGCGCAGCGCATCGGCGACCGCGCGCATGTGAGGGTGGCGGCCGGTCCGCTCGCGCGCGAGGCAGCGCTCGATCACCGCGGCGACCCGGCGGCCGGTCCGGCGCCGGAGCGCCGCGAGGTCCGGTGCGGTGCGACCGTCGCTCGGCACGTCGCGTCCGGTGGCGGCGCGGTGGAGCACGCAGCCGAGCGCGAAGATGTCGGCGCGGTGGTCGGCGCGCATCCCGCGGAGCTGCTCGGGCGCCGAGTGGTCCGGCACCGGCTGCGGGTTCGCGCCCGGCGTGTCGCACCCCGCGTGGTCGAGCGACGACAATCCGCCGGACGGATCCAATGGCCGCGCGAAGCAGAAGCCGGCCAGCATTGCGTGACCGTGCTCGTCGAGGAGCACGTTGCGCGTCGCCACGTCGCGGTGCAGGTGGCCGGTCGCGTGCACCGCGGCGAGCGCGTCCGCCAGCTCGATCCCGAGCTGCACGACCGCGTCGCGCGCGAGTGGCCCGTCGCGCGCGAGCCGGTCCGCGAGGCTCTCGACGCCCCGCGCATCGAGCACGAGGCGCGGCAGACCGTCGGCATCGACGTAGGCGCCGCGCAGCCTCAGCACGCCCGGGTGATCGACCTGCTCGAGGGCGCGGACCTCGCGCAGCACCTTGTCGAACTCCTCGCGCAGCCGAGCTGCGAGCGCAGGCCCGGGCAGCTCGACGCACACGTCGATGCCGCGCTGCCGATCGTGCATCCGCAGGCGTGCCAGCCGCGGATCGTCGAGCTCGCGACGGATCGTCTCGAAGCGGTCGGGATCCCACTCCGGCAGGTGGGTCGCGCGAAACCACCGGTCGAGTGCGTCGCGGAACGCGCTCGCGGTCGCGAAGCGCGCCTCCGGATCCGGTGCGAGGGCGCGCTCGGCGATCGTGGCGAGCTCGGCGTCGACCCACGGCGCCGTCGTGCCGAGCGGCTCGCAGTCGCCGTTCACGACCTTCGCGAGCACCTCGTCGACCGTGGTCGCCGCGTAGGCCGGGCGCAATGCGAGCAGCTCGTAGAGCACGAGACCGGTCTGGTAGACGTCGGTGCGCGGGTCGTCCCCCGAGCGGCCCCCGCGGATCTGCTCCGGCGCGAGGTACTGCGGCGTGCCCGACAGCCCGGCAGCGCCGTCGCCGGTCGTGGCCATGCCGAAGTCGAGCAGCACCGGGCGGCCGCCGGCGCGCAGCATGACGTTGGCGGGCTTGATGTCGCGGTGCACGATACCGGCGGCGTGCACGCCCTCGAGCGCGCGCAGCAGCAACCGCACGACGTCGACCGCGAAGTCCTCGTAGCGCGCGCGGGTCAGCAGGTTCTCGTCGCCGGGGCGGACCTCGGTGCCCACGATGGCGGCGAGGTCCGTCATGCGTGGTCGCGTCCACGGTTCGGTCACCTCGCGCAGCGCGGCGAGCACGGCGTGCAGCGAGCGCCCGGCGACGAGATCCATGACCAGCACGAGGTCGTCACCGGCGCGCTGGGCATCGAGGATCCGCGCGACCCCGGCGGCGTCGACGCGCGCCATTGCGTCGCGCTCGGCGAGGAACATCGCCTCGAAGCGGGCGCGCTCCTGTGGGCGGACCGCCAGGAACTTCACGGCGACGTCGCGCCCGAGGCGCAGATCGCGCGCGCGCCAGATCCGCCCGAAGCCGCCGGCGCCGAGCTCGTCGCGCAGCTCGTAGCGATCGCCGATCACGGCGCCGGGTCGTTCGCGCCGCGGCAGCGCGGGCAGGATCTCGTCGCCGAGCAGTGCGATCGCGGAGCGGAACAGCGCGCGCTCGGGTTCGTCGAGGTCCGCGACGAAGGTCTCGGCGTCGGTCGTCGTGCCCTGCTCGAGCGCCAGCAGGTAGTCGTGCACGCGGGCCGCGACGCGGTCGTCCCGCGTACCTCGGTCGCCTGCATCCGCTGGCTCGCCGCTCAAGGTGCGGTGTTCCCGTGTCCGCCGCGGATGCGCGCGAGCTCGACCGCGAGCCGGCCGAGTGCCTCGCGGTGCGCGACGCGCGCCGCGTCGGGGCTCGCGCGGCCACACAGCTCGGCGACCTGCGCCCAGGCGTGGCCCTCGTAGTCGCGCAGCAGGATCAGCTCGCGGTCGGCGTCGCCGAGACGGTCGAGCGCCCGCTCGAGATCCGCGCGCCGCTCGCCGCGCGCGAGGCCGTCGAGCGGTCGGGTGCGCTGGTCCGCGAGCTGGGGTGTGGTGCCGTCCGGCGAGTCGCCGGCGTCGGCCGCCACCTCGCGGGCGCGCGCGCGCTTGTCGCGGTCGTGGTGGCGGGCGGCGTCGCGGATGCGGTTCTCGACGACGGAGCGCAGCCAGCGGATCAGGCTCGCTTCGTCCTGCAGCTCGAAGCGGTCGAAACCGCGCACGGCGTCCGCGAAGGTCTCCTGCACGAGGTCCATCGAGTCCATCTCCCGGCGCAGCCGCGGCCCCATGCGGATCCGGACGATCTCCAGCACGCGTTGCTGATAGCGCCCGCAGAGGTCGTCGAGCGCCCGGTCGTCGCCGCCCTGCGCGGCGCGGATCAGGTCGAGAGTTCGGACGGGGGGCTCGGACACGACGGTGTCTCGGTCGACTCGGTTGACGCGGAGGACGCCGATGGTAACGGATGCACCACTGCGCGGCGGGCGGCAGTCCGGGCGCCGGGCCGGCTCGGGGATCTCGCGCTACCGTCGCCGGGGATGCGGCAGAGCCACCATGTGAGCGCGAGGCGTCGGTTGCGGGCGACCGGGCCGACCTTCCATACGCCCATGGTCTGGCAGTTCGGCTCGCTGCCGCTCGGCTGCACGACCTGATCTCGGGCGATCGTGTCGTCGACGGACACCGCCGGCGGATCGAACATCGAGGTGTCGCTCGCGACCGAGCCGCACGACGGCCCACCCGGACAGGACGTCTGCACGGGTGGTGCGGGCCTGGTCGCGAACATCGTCCCACACCCGAGCTCGGTCGATGCGACGTTCGAGATCCTGCTCCACGTCGGAGGGCGCGACTCGTTCCTGATCGCCGGCGCGTCGGACACGCTGTGGAACGGCATCACGTCGCCGTTCGCGCCGAACCGGCCGCTCCCGTTCGTCTCGCCCTCGTGCCGGTTGCTCGCGAGCGTCGACATCGCGGTGCCGGTGTCGCCGAGCGGCTCGATCGCTTCGCTGACGCTCGTCGTGCCGGAGCAGACCGACTTGGCGGATGTCGGCTCGTCCGTGCCGGGCCGGCAGATCGAGCTCGCGACGAGCGGCCCGACCGGTAAGGGCACGGTCCTGATCGGCGACCGACGGTCGCACCGCGCCCGGAAGCGTCGAGCCGGCGGCGCCGAGCCGCCGGCGCCGCGGAACGTCCGGCGGACGGCCGGCGGGGCGCCGCGTTGGCGGGGCACGGGCGGGGGGCGGGACCGCCCCCGAGTGCGGCCGTCTCCACGCGCCGCTATCGTCCCGGGCGTGAACACACTTCGCATCGTCGCGTTGTCCGCCCTCCTGACCGTCCCGTCCGTCGTCGCGCAGGTGCCGCAGGCGCGTCCGGACCGACCCGTCGCGCCGCAGGGTGCCGACGCACCTCAGAAGCCGGTCGACGAGAAGGCGGAGATCGAGAAGCTGATCAACGACGGCCTGGCCGCGTGGCGGGCCGGCAACGAGCAGAAGGCCGCCGACCTGCTGCAGACCGCGGTGGCGCGGATCCAGGCGCGCGCCGCGCGCAATCTCGCGTCGTTCCTCCCGACCAAGGCCGCCGGCTGGACGTTCGGCGAGCCCGACGTCAACTCCGGCTCCTGGGGTTCGGGGACCGAGGCCGTGCAATGGAGCACGGCGGAAGTGACGGCGACCCGCGAGAGCGACGAGAAGACCGTCCACGTGCAGCTCACCAATTCGCCGCAGATCTACCAGGGCATGCAGGTGATGGTGACGGCGCAGGCGCAGATGGCAGCGCTGCTGAAGCAGCAGGGCATCGACATCGCGAGCAGCACCAAGGACGGCTTCACCGTGCTGACGATGGTCGACTCCGACAATGCGAATGCCTGGATCGTCGGCAAGCGGATCGCCGTGATGATCACCATCGACGGCGGCAACCGCGCGATGCTCGACACGGCGGTCGGCTGGATCGACACCGCCGGGCTCAGCAAGATCGACGTGCAGTAGGCGCGCGAGGCACCAGGGCGCGGCGCTGCGGCCTTGTCGTCACGGTCGCGTGACAGATCCGAGCGGGCACGCACCCGATGTGTCCGCCGCGGCGGCGGCACGGTGCTTGGGCGGCGGCGGGCGCCCCCGCCCTCTCGCACGAAGGCCCGATCATGCGACCCCCGCTCCGGTCCCTGCTCGCGCTCACGGCCGCGCTGCCGTGTGCATGTCCGCTGCCTGCCCAGCAGTTCCGGCCCCTCACCGCGGCGCCGATCCCGGCGTCGATCGGGACGATCGGCCAGCTCGACATGGCGGCCGGCGATCTCGACGGCGACGGCTTCGCCGACGTCGTGGTCGCGCTCGACTACGACGGCGTCGTCGAGCTGCTGTCCGACCGCCACGGCGGCTTCGTGGACGTCACCACGCCGGTTCTGAAGCCGAGCTACGCATCCGCCTACGGGGTTGCCCTCGGCGACGTCGACGGCGACGGCGACCTCGATCTGGCGATCGCCCACGATCACGCCGCGACCGTCCAGATCTGCCTGAACAACGGCGCCGGCGTGTTCACCGACGCGACTGCGATCTGGTCGCCGCCGCTGCCGAGCGCTGCCTACGCCGTCGCGTGGCTCGACGCGGACGGCGACGGCGCGCTCGACCTGTACGTCGCCGCGGGCAGCAGCGGCAGGCTGCTCCGGCAGTCCGGCGGCCGGCTCGTCGACGTGACGGCGACGTCGTTGCCGTCCGGGCGGTGGTCGACGATGGGGATTCACGTCGCGGGAGTGGACCTCGACGCGGACGGCGACTCCGACCTCGCGCTGAAGAGCCCGAGCACGATCGTGTCGGCTCCGCTGCTGTGGAACGACGGCTCGGGGCGCTTCACCGCGCCGGTCGCCGGAGCGCTTCCGGCGAGCTTCCCGCGGCTGCTCGCGTACGGCGACTTCGACGGCGACCTGCTCGTCGACCTGTTCGTCCGCGCGATCGGCGGCACGCAGCTGTGGCTGCAGCGGCGCGGCGGCACGTTCGTCGACGCGACGGCCACGAGCCTGCCGAGCCTGACTGCCTACTGGGATGCCGTGGCGGCGGACGTCGACTCCGATGGCGATCTCGACATCTGCGGTCAGGACCGCCTGCTGATCAATGACGGCGTCGGGCGATTCACGGACGAGACGGCGACGCGCTGGACCGTCACTCAGGGAACCGCGGGCTTCGGAGGAGGACCGGCCTTCGTGATGGCCGACGTCGATGGCGATCGGGACCTCGACTTCGTGGTCGCGGACACGCTGTCGAGCCAGCTCGTGTCGATCAACCACCACCGGCAGGTCAGCGCCCGCATCCCACCGGTGCTCGGTGGCCCGTACGTGCTCGACTTCTCGCTGCGGCCCGGCTACGGCGCGGGCAATCCGCTGGTCGTCGCCTGGTTCGCCAGCGCGCCGCTGAACCAGCCCACGCCGTTCGGACGGCTCGGCGTCGACCCGGCGACGGTCGTGCCGGTGCGGCCGATGCTCGTCCCGGGCACGACCGATCGGTGGCGCTACCCGCTGATCATCCCGAACCTCGGCTCCCTCGCCGGCGTGACGTTCTACGTGCAGGGCGCGTCGGTGCCCGCCTACCCGGGGGTGGCCGGGCTGTGGAACACGCTCCGCGAGCAGATCCGCTGAGGCGCTGCAACGGGCCCCGCCGCGGGCGCCGCGAACGTCGCGAACTCGTCGAAACCGCCCGCGCGCGCGGGATCGTGCCGCGCGTCCGGTACGCTGGGCGTCCGAAGCCGAACCGCCGTCCATGACCATGTCCAGCTCCCGACCTCTCGCGACCGCGCTGGTGACCGCACTCCTGTGCGGCTCCGGACTGGCCCAGGACCCCGACCGCCCGCAGAGCACGCCCGGCGGTCCGCCGCCCGGCTCGCCCCCGGCGCTGCCGCAGGGGATGACCGAGGATCAGATGTGGCCGGTGCCGACCACCGCGGACTGGGCGAAGCCGGTGCTGATCCAGTTCCAGCGCACCTGGGCGGACGCCGTCGAGGTGTCGCGGCAGACGGGCAAGCCGATCCTGATCTGCATCAACATGGACGGCGAGATCGCGAGCGAGCACTACGCCGGCATCAAGTACCGCGATCCCGAGTACGCGAAGCTGTTCGACCCCTACGTCTGCGTGATCGCGTCCGTCTACCGCCACACGCCGCGTGACCACGACGAGCACGGCAATCGCATCCTGTGCCCGCGTCTGGGCAGCGTCACCTGCGGCGAGCACATCGCGATCGAGCCCGGGCTGTTCGAGCGATACATGGACGGTCGGCGCATCTCGCCGCGCCACATCATGGTCGAGCTCGACGGCAAGGAGACCTACGACGTCTACTTCGCCTGGGACACCCAATCGGTGTTCGACACGATTCGCGAGGGGATCGACAACCGCGCGATCACGCCGCCGCCGTACGTGCGCGGCGACCAGTCGATCGTCGAGCGGGTCGCCAGCCGCGACATCGCCGACCGCATCGCGGTCGAGGGTGCCTACCGCGAAGGCGACCAGGCCGAGCGGCGAGCCTTGCTGGAGGCCGCGCTGCAGCACCCGGACGCGGCGCCGGTCGACCTGCTGCGGCTGGCGGTGTTCGGCCTCGATGCCGATCTCGCCGCGGTCGCGCGCGACGCGCTCGCGAAGGTGGACGACACCAGCGCGGTCGATCTGGTCGGCGAGGCTCTCGGCGTGCCGATGGACGACGGCCAGCGGGAGTCGCTGGTGCAGGCGCTCGAGCGGCTCGCGCCGAGCGCACCGCGCGCGCGGCTGCTCGCCAACGTGCATCGCGGCCTCGCGACCGAATCGCGCAGCGTGGACGTCGCCCGCTGGTCGCAGGCGATGAGCGGCGGCGGCACCTACGCTCCGCCGCCCGACCGCAACGAGATCGAGGCCCGGCTCGCGCAGCGCGAGGCGGCGGCGAACGGGGGAGGATCACCGGAGCAGACCGCGCAGGCGCAGCTCGAGCTGGCCGAGGCGTCGCTGGCGCTCGCGGTCGATCCGCAGACCCGGGAGTCGATGCGCGGCGACCTGCGCAACGGCGAGCGCTACCTGCGGCTGATGTTCGAGGACGCGCGGCTGCAGGCCCAGCGGGCCGCGGCCATGGGCGCGAGTGGCTGGCGCGTCGAGTCGGTGCTCGGCCTCAGCGCGTGGTATCTCGGCGACGGGCAGGACGCCTACGCGCACGTCATCGAGGCGATGCAGACGATGCCGGCCGAGCCGGAGTCGTGGAACGCCGTCGCGACGCTCGCGCTGTTCGCACAGGCGCGCCAGGAAGCCATCTGGGACTGCCTGCGCAACAAGACCGATTGGCCGCGCGAGTGGATGACGGACGTCAACTCCGCCTACGCCGTGCTCGCGCGTCATCCGCTCGGTACCGACCAGCACGCGGTCACGCACTACGACTTCCTCGACTCGCTCGGCGCGAAGGGCCGCGCTGCCCGCGTGCTGCAGGACGGCCTGGAGCGGTTCCCTGATTCGTGGAAGCTGCACGACCGTCTGCGCGCCCGCATCCTCGCCGTGCAGGGAGCGGCCGGCCTCGAGCCCGCCTACGAAGCGATGCTCGCGAAGCCCGGCGCGTCGCCGAACCTCGAGTGGTTCGCCGGCCTCGCGTCGATCGTCACGGCCGAGTTCGACCGCCGCGACGGCAACCAGGACGCCGCGCTCGCCGCCTACGACCGCGCGCTGACCCACTACGACCGGGCGATCGCCGCCAATCCCGATTGCCGCGCGACCGCCGACCACTACGCGGCGCTGGCCCTCGCCGGCAAGGCCCGCATCGCGCTGCAGCGCGACGATCTCGGCGGCTGCCTCGAGCTGATCCTCGCCGCATTGAGGCGCCATCCCGACGCCACCGATGATCTCGACGGCCTCAACATCTCGCCGGCGATGACCGCGAAGTCCCTCCGCGCCACGCTCGCCGCCGGCGACCACCCGGACCAGCTCGCCCGCCTCGATGCCGCGCTCGCGGAGCTCGATCCGCAGCTGCTCGAGGTCCCCGAGTTCGAGCGCGACCTGCCCGACCCGCGCGGCCGTCCGCGGCGCGGCGGGCGGGGGCGCTGACCCTGCCGGCGCGTGCCGGCTCCCCGACCGGACAGCCCTCCGGTCGAGGCCTCACCCGCCGAACCACCCACCGCGATGTCCGCTCAGGACGACGAGCTCTACCGCCGTGCCGCGACCGGTGACGACGCGTCGCTGGACGCGTTGCTCGCGCGCTATCTGCCGCAGCTGCACGCCTACGTGCACGCGCGCCTGAGCGGTGACGTGCGTGCCCGCGAGTCGAGCCTGGACGTCGTGCAGTCGGTGTGCCGCCAGCTGCTCGCCGAGCGCGGTCGGTTCGACTTCCGCGGTGAGGAGCCGTTCCGAGCGTGGCTGTTCACCGCGGCGCTGAACAAGATCCGAGACAAGCACCGCTTCCACCGTGGCGCCGTGCGCGACGTACGTCGGGAGGAGCCCGACGACGGCGGCTTCGAGGCGGTGCTCGCGAGGAACCTGCTGTCGCCCAGCCAGGATGCGATCGGCGGTGAGACCGCGCGCGCGGTGAAGGAGGCGCTCGCAGCGCTGTCGGAGGATCACCGCGAGGTGGTCACGCTCGCGCGCCTCGTCGGGCTACCGCACCGCGTGATCGGCGAGGTCATGGGGCGGAGCGAGCAGGCGACCCGGCAGCTGCTCGGTCGCGCGCTGATGCAGCTCGCGCTCGAGCTCAGGCGGCGCGGTGTCGAGCTCGGCTGAGTCGCCGGTCAATCCGTGAGCAGCGACCGTCCGGCGCCGAACAGCGCTTCGTCCCACTCGCTGGCGTGGACCTCGGAGCGGGCGGCCGTCAGCGCGGCCAGTGCCGCTTCGACGGCAGGAACGTCGATGCTGCCGGTGCGGTCCCGCTCGGCCGCGGCGAGGCGGATGCGCGTCTGCGCGAGCGGCACCGCGACCCACAGGTCGTCCGGGTCCGCCGCGGCCAACGGCTCGAGCGCGGCGATGGCGTCGCGGCAGAGCTGCGCCGCCCGATCGCGCGCGGCGGGTGCGGTGCCGTCGCCGCGCTCGCGGGCCACCCGCCACACCGCGCTCATCGCGCTCGCCGCCGCGACCGGACCGCGCCAGTCGGCAACGGGGTCGGCGGCGCGCTCGGCGCACGCGATCGCCTCGGCCAGCTCGCCGGTACGGGCGTGGCACAGCGCGCGCAGCCGCAGCAGCTCGGGTGCGTGGACCGACAGGTCGGCCACCGTGGCGCCGAACCGGTCGATGACCTGCGCGGCGTCGGTGAGCGTCTCGGTGGCGGCGGCGGCGCGTCCGGCCGCCAGCCGGCGGCGGGCGATGCGGTTGCAGTAGAGCACGTATTCGGCGGCGTCGTCCGGTCCCAATGTGCCGAGCGCCCGCCAGGACGAGAGCGCCGCCGCCGCGTCCTCCCAGATCGCGTTCCCGTCGGCGCTGTCGAGTGCGTCCGCGACCAGACCGAGCGTGCCGAGCGCCACCCAGCGCACCCGGAGCCGGTTCGCCACCGGCAGCGATTCCGGCAGGCTCGTCGTGACCTCGCGTGCGCGTCGGGCCAGCGGCTCGACATCCGCGAGGTCGGCGCGGCGCCCGCTGGCCAGCATCAGCAGTGCGCAGCGCTGCGCACTCTGCACCAGATAGGGCCGGGCCCTTGCGCACTCCGGGAATCGCACGGTCCAGGCGTCGGCGAGCGCGACCGCGTCGCCGTACGTCGTCGCCCCGTCCCGGACTCGTCCGGCCGCGACCTCCAGCGACGCCAGCGTGTCGAGCGCCGAGGCCAGCTCGTCGAAGGGCGACACCACGGCGGGTTCCCGAGCCATCCACGCGCGCAGGCCGGCGACGGCCTGCCGCATATCGGTGATCGACCGGTCGAGCCGACCGCCGGCAGCGGACAGTCTCGCCGCCATCGTGTGCAGGTGGGCAACCGTGGTCGCAGGGACGCGCGTGTCGTCGGCGAGGCGCGCTTCCGCACGCTCGAGGAGCGCCTGCGCCGCGTCGAAGTCGCCGCGTTCCGCTGCCGCTTCGCAGCGTTGCAGGTCGATGCCGACCATCGTGTCGCATTCGGTGGCGGCGGTCGGATCGCTGCGCAGCACCTCCTCCTGGATCTCGGCGGCGCGCTGCAGCGTCGCTTCGCGCGCTCCCGCTTCGGACCTTCGGTCCATCGTCGAATAGAGCTCCATCAGGGCGCGCACGAGCAGTCCCGCGGTGTCCGCCGGGTCCGCTGCGTGGCAGCGCTCGAGTCCCGCGACCGCGCGCTCGAACTCCGCGCGTGCCTCGGCGAACCGGCCCTGTGAGTAGAGCGCTCGCCCGACGTTGCGCTGCGCGTTGGCCAGCAGTCGGCGGTGCCCGCCGTCGTCGGGCGCGCTGGCGAGCAATGCCGCACTGTCGGTGACCGCCTCGCGCGCGATGCGCTCGGACTCGGCGTATTCACCGAGCAGCCAATGCACCTGCGAGAGCGTCCACAGCGTGCGTGCGCGCCCCTTGCGCGACTCGCGGTCGTCGGCCCGGTCGCGCAGGAAGCGGTCGTAGAAGGCGAGGGCGTCGGCGGCGAGCGACCGGCGCAGCGCGGCCGACCCCGGCGCGTCCACGAGCTGCGGGTCGTTCGCCCGCTGCAGCAGACCCGCGACGGCCTCCGCCGCGACGGCCGTGCGGGCTGCGGCCGTGCTGCGGTAGCGATCCACGAGCCAGGTCGCCACCGCGGCGACCACTACGATCGCGAGCGTTGCGAGCAGCGCCGCCCGCCGGCGCCGGCCGAACCTGCGCAGCCGGTGGCCGAGCGAAGGTGGTCCGGCGTGCACCCGGTCGCCACGCAGGTGACGCCTGACGTCGTCAGCCAGCTCGGCAACCGTCTGGTAGCGGCGCTCGGGTTCGCGCGCGAGCGCCTTCAGCACGATCCAGTCGAGGTCGCCGCGCAGCTGTGAGGCGAGCCGGCGCGGTTGGCTGCGGCGCTGCTGCGCGGCGGTCATCGCGCGCGCGTCGCGCGAGCCGAGGCGTCGGCTCGGCGGTGGCGGCTCGCTGGCGGTGCTCGCCGGCTGTCGGCCCCACGGCAGCTCGCCGGTCAGCAGCTCGTACAGCACGACGCCGAGGCTGAACACGTCGGACCGCGCGTCGACGTCTGCGGGCCGGCCCTCGGACTGCTCCGGGCTCATGTATCCCACCGTGCCGACGACGCGGCCCGTCTCGGTGCGCAGCTCGCCGCTCTCCTCCGTCGGCAGCACGGCGCGTGCGATTCCGAAGTCGATGATCTTCGGTTGCGCAGTGCCGTCCACCTCGACGATCAGCACGTTCGCTGGCTTCAGGTCGCGGTGCACGATGCCATGCTCGTGCGCGTGTTGAACACCGTGGCAGAGCCGCACGAACAGCGCGAGCCGGGCGTCGATCCGAAGCTGTCGGTCGTCGCAGAAGGCCGCGATCGGCATGCCCGGGACGTATTCCATGACGAACCACGGCCGCCCGTCCGGCAACACGCCGGCGTCGAAGATCTGCGCGATCGCCGGGTGGTTCAGCTGCGCGAGGAAGTGTCGCTCGGCGTCGAAGCGCGCCAGGGTGCCGCGATCGCCGACACCGGGGCGGAGCAGCTTGATCGCGACCTGCCGGCGGATCGGCTCGAGCTGTTCGGCGAGGTGGACGACGCCGAACGCGCCCTCACCGAGCCGACGCACGAGCCGGTAGCCGTCCAGCTGCGGTGACTCTTCGATGGTCCGTGCCGTGAAGGCGCGCGCCAGCATCCTCCCGGCGCCCGCGAGCACGTCGCGCAGGGCGCGCAGGCCGTCGCGATGCTCGGGGTGCTCCGCCTGCAGCTCGGCCAGCGCGCCGTCGCGGTCCGCGCGGTCGTCGGCGACCAGGCGTGCGAGTGCGACGTCGAGCACCTCGGGTGGCAGATCGAACGAGTCGGAGGGTGGCATGGCGTCCACGAAGGAACGTATAGCCGGTGGCGGCGTGCCGCGGATTCCGCGCCGAGCGGTGGATCGGTATCGGATCGGTGGAATCCGCGTCACGGCTGCAGGGGTGCCTCCGTTTCGCCCGGTGCACACGGCAGAGCGCCGGTGCAGAACCGACGCAACGCGAAGCACTCCGACCATGACCACCAACGCGAATCCATCCGTCCTGATCCCGGGCGTGTCGGCGCTGGGCGCGACAGCCGCCCTGCTCGCCGCCCTGCTCGCCGCGCCGCTGGCGGCGCAGCAGCCCGACTTCAAGCCGGCGGCGGGGCCCGACCCCGTCAAGGGCTGGCACGACCCGTCGCCGCTGACCGACGACGAGTGCGCGATGCTGCTGCTGCAGCGCGCGCCGCACGCGACGCCGGCGGGCGGCCGGTCGCCGGTGGTGGGTGCGCCGGTACTCACGCTCGACCGCGTGCACTTCGACCGGGCCCGCGACGGCGAGCTGTGGGCTGCCGGCACCACGTACAAGGCCTCTTTCGGCCGAGACGGCTTCACGTACGTGCCGTACCTCGGCTCGGATGCACCGCGCGACTACCCGGTGCGCTTCGTGTTGCGCGCCGTGCGGGTCGGTGGCGTGGCGCTGCCGCTCGTCCCGGCCGAGCCGGAGCTCGCCGGCACGCGGGTCACGTTCGCCCGTGGCGCGGTCCGCGAGCGCTACGACCTGCGGCTCGACCAGGTCGAGCAGTCGTTCGTCGTCGACTCCGCGCTCGCCGGCGACGTCGAGATCGACGTCCAGGTGATCAGCGAGCTCGCGGAGGACGGGACGACGCCCGGGCTGCAGTTCGGCAACCGGCTCGGCTGCGTGCACTACGGCGCTGCCCACGTCGTCGAAGATGCCGTGCTGCGGCCGGTCGAGACGACGTTCGACGGCGACTCGTTGACGATCCGGGTCACGGCTGCGTTGCGCACGCCGGCACCGCTGGTCGTCGACCCGATCATCCGGACCAGCGCGTTCACCTACTCCGCCAGCGGAGACTCCGCGCAGCCGGACATCGCGTACGACGCGTCGTCGGACCAGTATCTGGTCGTCTGGCAGCATCCGTTCTCTGCGACCGACATCGATGTCTGGTCGCAGTTCTGGAACGGCGATGGCACCGTCGTGCCATCGAGCCTCGCCTCGATCGACTTCACCACGTTTTCGTTCTCGAATCCGCGCGTCGCGAACCTGAACGCATCGGACCGCTTCCTCGTCGTGGCGCAGCGCCATGACGGCGTGCGCTCGCAGATCTACGGACGCCTGCGGCTCGCCGGCAGCGCTCCGCACCCGATCGTGTTCCCGATCAGCGATCCGAGCGTCGCCGGCGACTGCGTGAACCCCGACATCGGTGGCGACAGCGGCAATGGCAACCGGTTCTTCGTCGTCTGGGAGCGCGAGTTCATCGCTGGCACCGATCACGACATCCACGGCCGCATGGTGAATGCGGACATCTCACTCGCGCCGTTCACGCTGTTCATCGAGGACACCGCGTCGACGCTGCACACGCTGCCGCACGTGTCGCAGTCGAACGGCAACGGCTTCACGGCCTCGCCGCAGTGGCTGGTCGTCTGGCAGTTCCGCTTCTCGCCGACGGACTGGGACGTCTATGGTGCGGCGGTCGCTCCTGGCGGTGCGAGCGGCACGATCACGACGCGTGCCGTCTCGATCGACGCCTCGGCCAACAACGACCTCGTGCCAGCGGTCAGCTCGCCGGCGACCGACCTCGGCGGCACGGTGCCAGCCTACATGGTCACCTACGAGCGGCAGGCTCCGTTCGTCGCGATGGCGCGGATCGTCAGCCCCGTCTTCAGCACCGCGTTCGTCAACCAGATCACGCCGGTCGACCTCACCCAGGCGTTCGGGCTCGGCGGCTTCTGGGTCCGCACCGAGAGCGACGGCTGCCGCTTCGCGGTGCTCAGCGGAAACGGCAATGTCACGGTGTCGACCTTCGCGCTCGGCTCGGGCGGCCTGGTCCTGCAGGAGGCGCCGCAGGTGCTGCCGACCGTGCCGTTCTACCCGCGGATCGCAGCGAAGCGCAGCGGCGGCGGCTCGCACACCGACTACGGCATCGCGTTCGTCGATACCAACTGGTTCCCCGACCGCATCGCCGTGTCGGCCTACGAAGGCCGGACCGCCGGCAGCGGAATCGTGCGCCGCACGATGGCGTGCCAGGGACTGAGCATCGGTGTCGCCGGCCGGCCGTTCCTCGGCGAGGTGCTGACGTTCACGCTGACGAACCACGGCACCGACGCAGCAGCCTTCGCATTCGGCGATACTGCTCCCGCGACGAACCTCTTGTGCGCGACCTGTCCGTTCGGCGTGCTGCTCAACACCATGATCCTGGTCCCGGGCAACGCCCTGTCCCTGACGATCCCGTGCGACGTCGCGCTCGCCGGCTTCCGTGCTTCCGTGCAGGGCCTCGCATTCGGCTCCGGCCCGTGCGTCGCGTCACTGCACACCAGCGACACCCTCGATCTCACCGTGCGCTGACTCGTCCTGCGCCGACTGACCGTGCGCGACAAACGGGGGGTGGAGACGATTCGCTGCGACCCGTCGGCGACGGGTCGCCCACGGTTGCCGTCGACATCGGGCATTGCGAACCGCCGTCGCCGGTGCGGCCGTCGACAGACGCTCGACCGCTTCGCCGCGGACCATCACGACGTCGCATGTCGCGATCCCGTGGTCGCCGAGGATCGGGCCGGTCACCGCGACGGCGAAGCGGTTCGCACGCGGCGAACCGCAGAGCGCATCGTCGTGGTCACCCTGATCGAAGGTCCGCTGGACCCGTTCCGGTCCACCGGGGCGGATGGTGAAGACCTGGTCGCCGTTCCGGTGGCAAAGGACCTCTCGTTGGAGAGTGACGCGCTCTACTTGTCGACCCGGTCGTCGACGAGGTCGGGTGGACCCGGCTGGTTCGCGGGAATCCACGCGGCGAGCCTCCGCACCACTTCCTGCAATGCCGCGTCGCTCTTCGCCCGCTCGATCAGATTGTCGAACTCGTGCGGATCGACACGGCGGTCGTAGAGCTCCTCGCTGCCGTCCGCGTAGCGGATGTAGCGGTAGCGATCGTCGCAGACGCTGTTGTTGTGGGAGTAGATGGTGGTGATGGCCGGCCGGTCCCTGGCTGCATCGGGAGTGGCGAGCCACGGCAGCAGGCTGATGCCGTCGAGCTTGTCGTCGGTGTCGGCTGGCGCGAGGCCGGCGGCTGCGACGAGCGTCGGATAGACGTCGACCAGTTCGACGGGACGGTCGCAGCGGACGCCGCGGGGCGTGTCCGCGATGTGCCGCGGCGGGACGATGACGAGCGGCACGTGGGTGGAGCGGGACCACAGGGTCTGCTTGGCGATGTGCTCTTTCTCGCCGAGGTGCCAGCCGTGATCGGACAGCACCACGATCCAGGTGTCGTCGGCGAGGTCACTCGCATCGAGGGCATCGAGGACGTGGCCGAGCGCGTCGTCCATCGCCGACGTGCAGGCCAGATACGCCTGGGTGAGGGCGCGCAGGTTCTGCTCGTCGTCGAGACACCACTGGAAACACCGCTGGTAGGCCACCCGGCTGCCCATCCGCCTCGCGATCGCGGGCAGGTCGTCCAGGTCGTCCTCCCGCGACGCGCCGAGGACGACGTCCGCCTTGCTCGGCGCGGCGTCGAACCACTTCTGGGGGGCGAACAGCGGCAGGTGCGGGTTGTAGAAGCCGAGCGCCAGGAAGCGCGGCCTGCCATCGGCCTCGAGCGGTCGCGCGATCTGCTCCGCAGTCCACTTCGCGATGCGCAGGTCGGTGTATTCCGCCTCGCTCTCGGGATAGGCCCCGATGTCCCAGATGCTCGCCGGAGTCACGGACGCGGGCACCCCGAGCTTGTTCGGTGGATACGGCCCCTGCGTGGTCTCGAAGCACGGTGTGCCACCGAGCGGCCCGTTGCGGCTCTGGTGCAGCAGCTTGCCGGCGGTGTAGACGACGTATCCCGCCGCCTCGAAGCGCCGCGTGAGCCACGGCACGTCCTGGCCGGGCCGCAGCGGACCCGCGGCGTCGTAGCGGGCGAGGTTACCGTAGATGCCCGAGGTGGTCGGGCGCAGACCGGACAGGAAGCTGTTGCGGGACGGATTGCAGAGCGGCGCCTGGCAGTGGGCGTTGGTGAACAGGACGCCACGCTGCGCCAGGCGGTCCATGTTGGGCGTGCTGGCCTGCGGGTGACCACGTCCGATGACGCGAGGGCCCTCCTGACCGGGCGTGGCAGGATCGGACATGCAGCCGACCCAGTCGTTGAGGTCGTCGATCGCGATCAGCAGCACGTGGTCCCGGCCACCCCCGGCATCGGGAGCCGTCGCGTCGGGAGTCTGCTGCGCAGAGAGTGCCGCACACGCCGCCAGCGCAGCGCCGAGCAGAGCTCGCGGTCCGTCGAGATCGCGGTGATGCATGGGGCGGGCAGTCTAGTGCCGGCGCGCACCGCGACATCCCGGTACCGCCACGCGAGCCGGGCCGCGATCCCCACTCCGGCGCGCTTCTCGGCGATCGACCCGACCTCGATCCGGCTCGATCCGGTAGCTACCGGCTCGTGGGACTCTCGAGCTGCACCGGCCCACGTCGCCGGGTCGGCCCCGACCTGGCGGGCCAGCTCAACTTGTGCGGTTGGGCAGAGCCGGACTTGAACCGGCGACCCCAGCATTTTCAGTGCTGTGCTCTACCAACTGAGCTATCTGCCCGCGCTGTCCTCTCGCGACTCGGCGCGGCCTGCGCACCTTATCGGTGCGAGGGGCCGAGATGCTAGTGAGGCGATTTGCGCCGGTCAAGGTTCGGCGCCGGGTTCGCGGGGGTGCCTGGCGGGGGGGCGCCCGGCGGGTCGGGAGGAGCCGCGGCTCACGCGTCGCGCGGGGTCGCACCGTTGGTGTCGTCGTCGAGCGCGCGGCGGGCGGCGGCGATGTCGAGGGCGATCTGGGCGCGGAGCGCCGCGGGGTCGGCAAAGCGCTGCTCGGGGCGGAGGCGGGCGACGAAGGCGACCTCGAGCTCCTGGGAGTACAGGTCACCCGTGAAGTCGAGCAGGTGGACCTCGAGCAGCGGTGCGGTGTCGGGGTCGCTGGCGAAGGTCGGGCGGCGACCGAGGTTGGCGACCCCGGGCAGCGGGGTGCCGGCGAGGATCACGGTGACCGCGTAGACCCCCTCCGGTGGCAGCACGAGGCTCTGCGGGACGACGTTCGCGGTCGGGAAGCCGAGCGTGCGGCCGCGCTCGTCGCCGTGGACGACGGAGCCGAACGCGGCAGGCCAGCGGCCGAGCATGCGGTGCGCGGCGTCGAGGTCGCCGCGCCGGATCGCGTCGCGGATCGCGGTGGAGGAGACCGGGCGGCCGTCGACCTCGAAGCGGGAGCCCTGGCGGACCTCGAAGCCGAGTTCGCGGCCGAGCTCGGCCATCCGCTGCGGAGTGCCCTCGCGGTCGCGGCCGATCGCCGAGTCGTAGCCGAGCAGCAGGCCGGTGCAGCGCAGGCCGTGGAGCAGGATCCGCTCGCTGAACGCGCGGGCGCTCAGCGTGCGGAGCCGGTCGTCGAAGTCGAGCAGCACGGCGCGGCCGACGCCGGCGCGGCGCAGCAGGCGCAGCCGCAGCGGCAGGCTCGCGATCCAGTCGACGCGGCGGCCGCGCAGGACCTCGTCGGGGTGGTTGCGGAAGGTGACGACGGTCGGCAGCGCGCGCAGCGCGGAGGCCATCTCGAGCAGCTCGTGCAGCAGGCGCTGGTGGCCGAGGTGCACGCCGTCGAACACGCCGACGATGACGGCCGACCGCGCCTCGATCGCAGCAGGGCCGTGCCGCCCGAGCAGGTCGAGGCGGTCCAGGTGCTCGAGACCTTCGACGACCTTCACGGGCGGGCGTCCCCGGGCCTCAGGCCTTCGCGCCCTCGGACGCGCGCTCCATCTCCTGCAGGCGGCTGCGCACGCGCAGCTTCTCGACCGAGCTCAGGCGGTCGACGAACAGCACGCCGCGCAGGTGGTCGAGCTCGTGTTGGACGATCCGCGCCAGGAAGCCCTCGCAGCGCAGCTCCTGTGGCTGGCCCTGCAGGTCCTGGTAGGTGACCGTGATCCGCTTGTTGCGCTCGACCTCGGCGTACAGCCGCGGGAACGACAGGCAGCCCTCCTCCCCGAACTCCTGGCCCTTGCGGCCGACGATCTCCGGGTTGACCAGCACCATCTCCTGCGAGCGGTCGTCGCGCTCGCCGGTCGGGTTCAGCACGAACAGCGCGAGATCGAGCCCCACCTGCGGGGCGGCCAGGCCCACGCCGTGGGACCGGTACATGACCTCGAGCATCTCGCCGGCGATGCGGGCCAGCTCGGCGTCGAAGGTCTCGACCTTCTTGCCGCCGCGGCGCAGGGCCGGTCCGGGGTAGATGACGACTTCCATGATGGGCGGCTCCTGGGCCGGGGACCCGGCCCGCGAAAGCCCCGGCGACCGATCGCGACGCCACGCGGCAGGGCCGCGGCCGGCCATGCAGCGGATTGATGCTGGGGAGCCTGCTCGGTAGAGTGCTCGGCCCTCCGCCCGGCGTCAAGCGCGCCGGATGGCCCTCCCATGGACCTCAGCAAGCACCTCGAGAAGGCCGCCGAGGCGGTCCGGCGCCGGAACTACGGTTTCGCGGTCGGGCTGTACTCGCAGCTGCTGTCGCTGCAGCCGGACAACGGCGCGGCGCGCGCCGGCCTGCGTGAGGCGCTGTTCAAGAAGGCGGAGGCGAAGCCACCGTCGAAGCTGTTCGCGCTGCTCGGCGGCGGGGTCAGTCTGTTGCTCGGCAGGTTGCTGCGGCTGCTGCGCCAGCACGGTGCGGCGGCCGGCTCGTTCGAGCGCTACCTGCGGCTCGATCCGCTCGACGAGAGCGCGAACCTCGCGCTCGCGGCGTCGCTCGAGCGGGCCGGGCACCGACAGTCGGCGCTGGCGGTCTACCGCGCCTACGCCGAGCACGAGCCGCGCTGTCTGGTCGCGTCCCGCGAGGCCGGGCGGCTGCTCTACGAGGCGGGCGAGCTCGACACCGCGCTGCAGATGTACGAGCAGGCGCTGAAGGTCGACCCGCGCGACCAGGAGGCGCTGCGCGCGCGCAAGAACCTGGCGGCCGAAGGTGCCCTGAAGCGCACGGGACTCGATACCGCGAAGCACTCGCGCGAGCTCCTGAAGGACGTCGACAAGCACAAGGCACTGGAGCGCGCGTCGCGCCGGCAGCTGTCGCCCGAGGAGATCGACGAGGAGCTGCGGGATCTGGAGGCGAAGCTCGCCGAGGACGCGCAGGACGTCGCCGCCCTGACGCGCATGGCGCAGCTCCACGAGATGCGTCGCGACCACCGCGCCGCGCTCGATTGCGCGGAGTCGGCGCTCGCGCTGCGGCCGAACGACGCCGAGCTCGCGGCACGCGCGGGTGAGCTGCGGATCCGCGTGCAGGAGGGCATCGTCGCGGACGCGCGCGCGCGGGGCGACGAGTCGGCCGCCAAGGCTGCCGGTCGCGTGCTCGGCGACATGCGGGTCGGCGAGTTCCGGCGGCGGGTCGAGCGGCAGCCGAGCGACCTGGGCCTGCGCTTCGAACTCGGCGCCGCGCTGTTCGACGTCGGCCAGCTCGATGGCGCGATCGCCGAGCTGCAGCAGGCCGTCAAGGACCCGCGCCGCCAGGCCGACGCGCGCTACCTGCTGGGCCGGGCGTTCCGCGCCAAGGGCCTCGGCGAGCTGGCCCGCGGGCAGCTCGAGCAGGCGCTGCAGTCGTCGGGCGGATCGAGCAGCAGCAGCTCGAGCGTCAGCACGATGACCGACCGCGCCAAAGAGGTCCTCTACGAGCTCGGCGGTCTCGCCGAGGACGCCGGTGACAGCGCCGGCGCATTGGAGCACTACTCGAAGATCCTCGAGCAGGACTTCGGGTTCCGTGACGTCGCGAAGAAGGTCGAGAGCCTGCGCGGCGCGTCCTGAGCGATCCCCCAGGGCCGCCGGGCGTGTGCGCGGCGGTCCCCAGAACCCCGACGGCGTCTTCCACCCCAGTCAGTCCGAGTCCACATGGCGCACAGCACCCAGGCCAAGAAGCGCATCCGCCAGAACGAGAAGCGGCGGCTCCACAACAAGACCCTCGCCTCGCGCATGCGCACCGAGGTCAAGAAGCTCCGGCAGCTGATCGAGGACGGTGACGGCGCCGGCGCTGCCGCGCAGCTCCCCGTCACGATGAAGCTCCTCGACAAGGCGGCGAAGCACCACGTGATCCACGCCAACACCGCGTCACGTCAGAAGAGCCGCCTGTCGTTGGCGATCCGCAGGGCGACCGCGAGCGCGTGACGCGCGGAGCGACCGCGAACCCAACGCGGGCCCGGGGCCCCTTGGCTGCGGACTCCGTGACTGGGCACCCCGGGACTGCGTGCCCCCAGACTGCGTGCCCCCCAGACCAGGCACGTGCCGCGCCGGGGCCGAGCGGTCGGCGCGGAGCCTCGCCCAGGACCGGGGAGGGTTTCCTCGCGAGACCGGGAGTTTCTGGATTGCTCGTGCATCGGGCACCGACTCGCCGGACGCTCCGGGGCTCGGCCTGCGCCGGACCGCGGCATGCGTGGCCCGACTCCAGGCTTTCCCCGGCGCGGTTCGCGTGATAAGCAGCGGCGCCCCTCGGTCGCTGACGGCCCCTTCCCCAGCCGTGGAACTCTCCGGGAAACGCCCGACTCGCGCGGGCGGCGGAGAGGCCGGCGTCCACCCATCGTGCACCCCCCTCAGGTTCCATGATCAAGGTCGACAGGATCACGAAGAGATTCGGCTCGATCGTCGCCGTCGACGGCGTCGAGTTCGAAGTCCAGCGTGGTGAGGTCCTGGGCTTCCTCGGCCCCAACGGCGCCGGGAAGTCCACGACGATGAAGATCCTCACCTGCTTCCTCGAGCCCGACAGCGGCACCGCGACGGTCGCCGGGCACGACATCCTCCGGGACCCGGTCGGCGTGCGCCGCCAGATCGGCTACGTGCCGGAGAATGCGCCGCTCTACGGCGACATGACGGTCGCGTCGTTCCTCAAGTTCGTCGGTTCGGTCCGTGGCATGTCGAGCGGTTCGATCCGCGGGGCCATCGACCGCGTCGTCGAGCAGTGCGCGCTGTCCGGCGTCGTGCAGCAGACGATCGAGACGCTGTCCAAGGGCTACAAGCGCCGCGTCGGCCTCGCGCAGGCGCTGCTGCACGATCCCGACGTGCTGATCCTCGACGAGCCGACCGACGGCCTCGATCCGAACCAGAAGCACCACGTGCGCGAGATGATCCGCGGCATGGGGGCCGAGAAGTGCATCGTGATCTCGACGCACATCCTCGAGGAGGTCGACGCGGTGTGCTCGCGCGCGATCATCATCGGCCGCGGGCGCCTGCTCGCCGACGGCAAGCCGGACGAGCTGAAGGCGCGTGGCGGTGGCCGCCTGGACGTCTACTTCCGCAAGGTCACCACCGACGGGGAGGCCGCATGAGCGCGACGGTCGCCGTGTTCAAGCGCGAGCTGCGGAGCTACTTCGGTACCCCGCTCGCCTACGTGTTCCTGGTCATCTTCCTGGTGGTGACGCTCTACTCGACCTTCTACCCGATGCAGGGTATGGGGCTCGGAGTCGGGTTCTTCCAGGCGCGCGACGCGAGTCTGCGCACGATGTTCTCCCTGTTCCCGGCGATGTTCGCCTTCCTCGGCCCCGCGGCAGCGATGCGCATGTGGGCGGAGGAGCGCCGCTCGGGCACCGTCGAGCTGCTGCTGACGTTGCCGGTGACGATCCGCCAGGCGGTGCTCGCGAAGTTCGTGGCCGGCTGGGTGTTCCTCGGCATCGGTCTGCTGCTCACGACCTCGATGGTCTGGACCGTGTCGTGGCTCGGCGACCCCGACACCGGCCCGATCTGGTCCGGCTACATCGGGGCGTTCCTGCTGGCCGGTGCCTTCCTGGCGATCGGCAGCTTCTTCTCCGCATTGAGCAAGAACCAGCTCATCGCGTTGCTGCTCGGCCTCGTCGCCAGCGCGCTGTTGATCCTGGCCGGGTCACCGGCAGCGGTGCGCTTCCTGGACTCGCAGTCCTGGGCGCCACACTTCCTGTCCGACCTCGTCGAGTCGCTGAGCGTCGTCGACAACTACGAGGGCATGCAGCTCGGCATGATCGAGCCGCGCGCGTTCCTGTTCCCGATCGTCGTCATGTCCGGCTTCGTCGCGGCGACGGTGGTCATGCTGAACGAGACCAAGGCTCGTTGATCCAGGAGGGCAACCCGAGATGAACCACTATCAGCGTTCCATCCTGGGCACGATCCTGATCCTCGTGATCACGGTCTGTGTCGCAGGCCTCCTCAACCGCTGGACCGAGAGCTTCGGTCGCATCGACCTCACCGAGCGGTCGATCTACACGCTGACGGACGGCACGCGCAGCATCCTGCGCAAGGTCGGTCAGCCGCTGACGATGAAGTTCTTCTATTCGAAGAGCTACATCGACGAGACGGGCAATCCGCAGCTGCGCGCCATCAACAACCTCTACTACTACGTGCGCGACCTGCTGCGCAGCTACGAGCGCGCCAGCGGCGGCAGGCTGAAGCTGGAGGAATACGATCCGGCCGCATTCTCCCCGGAAGAGGAGGAAGCGGATCGGCTCGGCGTCACGCGGCTGCCGACGCAGGGCCAGGCCGGCCTCTACTTCGGCATGGCGATCACCACCGAGAGCGGCCGCACGCAGGCCATTCCGGTGTTCGACGCGCGGCGCCAGTCGATGATCGAGTACCAGATCACCGAGGCGATCGAGCGGATCACGTCCGAGACGAAGACGAAGCTCGGCGTGATGTCGTCGCTCGACGTGGCCGGCGGCGACATGAACGACTTCCAGCGCATGATGGCGGCGCGCCAGGGACGGCAGGTCGCCGAGCCCTGGGGCAACGTCGAGGTGCTGAAGCGCTTCTACGACGTGTCGAACGTCGCCACCGACGTCACCGAGATCGACCCGGAGCTCGACTACCTCGTCCTGATCCACCCGAAGGAGCTGTCGGACCAGACGCTCTACGCGATCGATCAGTTCGTGATGCGCGGTGGCAAGCTGATCTGCTTCGTCGATCCGCACGCGCCGTTCGCCGACCCGGCGCCCCGCGACCCGAACAACCCGTTCGGAGGGCCGGCCGGACACGAGGACAGCAGCAATCTGAACAGGCTGCTGCAGGCGTGGGGCGTGAAGGTGGATCCGCAGCAGTACGTCGCGGACTTCGGCCTCGCGCTGCCGATCAACAGCCAGCGCGGTCCGACGCCGCTCGGCACCTTCCTCGCGCTCAACACCCCGGGCGAAGACGGTGTCGCCCAGGGTGTCAATCCGGACGACCCGGTGACGCAGGGTCTGAGCCAGCGGCTCGTGATGTACTTCCCGGGCGCGGTGCAGGCGGCGACCGGCAGCGCGTCGGACGTGAACATCACGCCGCTGCTGATGACGACTCGCGACGGCCGCATGTTCACGGCCGATCGCTACAAGATCGTCAACATGATGGGCGGGATGCCCAATCCCGACACGATCAACGGGCTCGCCGGCGACGTCGCTGCCACGGGGCCGCTGACTCTCGCGGCGCGCGTGACGGGCCAACTCCACTCGGCATTCCCCGACGGCGCTCCGAAGGCCGAAGGAGAAGATGCCGACAAGCCCGCGGACGGCGAGGAGAAGCCGGAGGACGGTGAGCAGAAGCCCACCGACGAGGGCCAGCCGGGCGACGAGAGCAAGCCGGGCGAGGGCGAGGAAGCTGCGACGCCGGACGCGGCGAGCAAGCATCGCGCGATGACCGTGCAGCCGAACTCGATCATCGTCGTCGCCGACGTCGACATGATCTGCGACGCATTGTCGTTCCAGCGCGCGATGGGTGGACTCCTGCTGCCGACGACCGGTAACTACGAGTTCGTCCTCAACGTGGTCGACAATCTGTCCGGCTCCAGCGATCTGATGAGCGTGCGGTCGCGCGGCAACTTCGAGCGGCCGTTCACGGTCGTCGATCGCATCGAGCGCGAGGCGGATGCCGAGCTCCGCAAGAAGGTCGAGGAGATCAACAAGCAGATCGAGGCGTTCGACAAGCAGCTGCAGGAGATGCGGCAGCAGGCCACCGAGCAGAACGTGGCGCTGCTGCAGCGGGACGCCCTCGACGAACGTCGCAAGCTCGAGACGAGCAAGCGCGAGAAGCAGCGTGAGCTGAACGACCTGCAACGCCAGCGCGAGGATCGCATCGACGCGCTGGAGTCGCGGCTCGTGTTCTACAACGTGGTCGGTGTCCCAGGCGTGATCCTGCTGATCGGCCTCGTGCTGTGGGCCGTGCAGGCGCTGCGCCGCCTGTCCATCACCGGAGGTGCGCGATGACCAACAAGACCCTGTCCATCCTGGCGTTGCTCGCGACGATCCTCGTGGTCGTCACGGTCTACGAGTTCTCGCGCGAGCGCACCGTCGAGATCGAATTCCAGTCCGGTCAGCTCCTCGTTCCGGAGATCGACGCGTCACGCATCGACGCGATCAAGGTGCAGAAGGGCGACAGCGTCGTCGAGCTGGCGCGCGTCGACCGCAACTCGTTCCGCATCAAGAGCCTCGACAGCTACCCGGCCTCCAATCGCGAGGTGAACTCGATCATCACCGGCGTGTCGGAGATCCGCTGCACGGCCGAGGCGAGCTCGAACCCGGCGCAGCATGCCGCGCTGAACGTCGACGAGGGCGGCGCCAATTCGACGACGGTCAGCTTCCTCGATCAGGACGGCAAGGTGATCGCCGGCGTGATCATCGGTGAGGACGTCGACGGCGCCCGCTACGGGCGCCGGATCGGCGACGACCAGGCCTACCGGCTCGAGTCGGCTCCGTACCTGCGCACCACGGCGCTCGACTTCGCCGACAAGCGACTGATCGAGCTGCAGCGCGACCAGCTCGCGTCGGTCGAGGTGGCGCCGAAGGACGGCCGCGCCTACACGATCAAGCCCGGCGAGAACGGCGACCCGCAGCTGCAGGACGTGCCGGACGGCTTCAAGGCGAAGCAGTACGAGCCGGGCAGCGTCGCGGGTGCCGTCAGCTACCTGAGCTTCACCGACCTGAAGCCCGAGGCGGCGCTCGAGGGCGTCGAGTTCGGCTCGACGTTCACGGCCGAGAGCAAGAGCGGCGCCCGCTACGTGCTGCAGATCGGACAGGACGCGGAGAACAAGTACTGGCTGCGGGTGCGCGCGCAGTACGTCGGTCCGGCGCGCGTCACGCCGACGCCCGGGCTCGAGGGCGAGGAAGCCGACAAGGAGCTCGAGCAGCTCAACAAGTACAAGGAGGCCTCCGACGCCTGCCAGGCCTTCCAGGCGCGTCACCAGGGCTGGGTCTACCAGGTCGCCGAGTGGACCGCCAAGAACCTGACCAAGCCGTTCGACGACCTCGTCGAGCCGGACGACGGCCGTCCGGACGAGGTCGCCGCATCGCACATCCTGATCCCGTTCGCGGGTGCGGAGCGGGCCGCCGAGGACGTCACGCGCACGAAGGAAGAGGCCCAGGCCCTCGCGCAGTCGCTGCTCGAGCAGGCGCTCGACGACCCGTCGCGCTTCGAGGATCTCGCGCGCGAGAACTCGAGCTGCCCGAGCGCCGAGAAGGGCGGTGACCTCGGCACGTTCAAGTTCGACGCGATGGCGAAGCCGTTCTCCGAGGCCGCGTTCGCGCTCGACGTGGACCAGATCTGCGACCACGTCGTCGAGACGCAGTTCGGCTTCCACGTCATCAAGCGCACGAAGTGACGTGACGACCGCGGTCCGCCGCACGCGGCTCAGCGCACGAGCCGCGTGTAGCGGTAGTAGGCCTCGAGGGTCAGCACGAGCAGCGCGGTCGAGTAGACGCGCCCACCGTCCTGGCCCCACACGCCGGCCGGGTCCCAGGAGCCCTTGAAGTTGCCGTCCTGGCGCTGGGTCTGGACCACCGCGGTGTTCAGCGACCGCTCCCAGGACCGCCACGCGTCGTGACCGTACTGGTAGAGCGCGTACGTCGCGTAGTACCAGTAGTAGTGGTCGATCGAGCCGTCCTCCGTGTTCCACACCGGCGGCTTCGCGAGGATCAGCGCCGCCTGACGCTGCATCAGCGGATCGCTCTTCGGGTCCTTGCCGAGGAAGAAGCGCGTCAGCAGCGACACCGCCGTCATGCACTCGCCCTTCTCGCGGGGGAAGATCGTCGCGTGCTCGCCCGCGCGCCGCGACGACCAGCCGCCGCGATCCGTGTAGCCGGTGCGGCCGGTGACCGGGTCGGTCATGGAGTCGAGCCACGTCTCGACGAGCGTGAACGCCGCCGCGTTGACGTCCAGGTGGAAGTCGGCCGCCGACTTGTACGCCATCGCGCACCAGCCGGTGACCGACGTGTCCTGGCCCCCGTCACGGGGCTGGTAGCGCCAGACGCCGTACGGATTGCGGTGCCACTCCAGGTAGTTGATGCCGAGCTGCGCATTGCGCCGCAGCACGCGGTAGTCGGACAGGCCGTAGGCCTCGACCATCGCCAGCGTCGCGATCGCGTGGTCGTAGACGAACTCGTTCGAGTTGGGGCTGCCGATCAGACCGGTGTCCGGGTCCTGCTGCTCGCGCAGCCAGCCGACGGCGCGCTTGACCTGCTCGCGGAATGGACCGCTGCGCAGCGTGCTGCCGTCGCCGAGGAAGGCGAGCAGCGCGAGGCCGGTCACGCCGACGTCGTGCACCGGGTTGCCGGGGCCGTCGCAGGGCGCGCCTGCGGCGTCGTGCTTCATGAAGTCGTCGGCGTCCCAGTGGCCGTCCTCGTCCTGGTGCGTGGCCAGCCAGGTCAGGCCGAGCTCGATCGCGACCGCGGTCTGCTTGCCGCCGCCGACCATGGCGCGGCGACCACCGCCGCGGCCGCCGTACTTGCCACCGGCGCCGCCGCCGAGTCCGATCGCCGAGTTCCACGCGGAGCCCTCGAACGCGGACTCCTTGATGTCGGTGTCCGTGCTCGCGTCGAACTCGGAGACCTCCGTCTCCGTCGGCTCGGTCACCTCGGTGTCCTGCAGCTGCGGCTCGGTCTGGGTCTCCTCGGGGACGGGCTCCTCCTCGATCTCCTCGATCTTCTCGAGGTCCGGCACCTCCTCGGGAGTCGTCAGCGTCAAGATCGCGGCCGCTTCGGTCACGCGCGTGGGCGGGATCGACAGCAGCACGAGGAACAGCAGGCCGTGCAGCGCGAGCGACAACAGGAGCCAGGGAGCGCGGCGGAGCTGGTCGGCCATCAGCGCGTCGAACGACTCGGAATGGCCCCAGCCGTGCTCCAGGTGGGATTCGACGTGGAACCTGCTCTGCGGTCCCGCCATCGGAGCCTCCACGAGTTCTCGACCGATCGGACGAGTGCGGGAAGGGCGGAGTCGCTCGGTCCACGACGCCGCACGGGGGCGTTCCCGACCTGTTTCCTAGGAACGCTTCGAACGGATGTTTCGTTCATGGGACCTTCCCGCAGCTCGGCGTCGTGCGGCGATTCCCGGCAGGCCGAGCGACACGCGCGCATGCCGATCGGGGCCGGCCGGTCCCAAAATGCAGAACGCCCCGGCATGCGGTTGCATGCCGGGGCGTTCGGGAGAGCCGCTGCCGGATCGGCGACCCACTACGCAACCCTGTCAGGGTCGCGCGCTGGCCGGTGGTCCGCCGCTCAGCGGACGAGGCGCGTGTATCGGTAGTAGGCCTCGAGGGTCAGCACGAGCAGCGCGGTCGAGTAGACGCGGCCGCCGTCCTCGCCCCAGACGCCCGCCGGGTCCCAGGAGCCCTTGAAGTTGCCGTCCTCGCGCTGCGTCTGCACGACCGCGGTGTTCAACGACTTCTCCCAGGTGGTCCAGTGCCGGCCACCGAACTGGTAGAGCGCGTAGGTCGCGTAGTACCAGTAGTAGTGGTCGATCGAGCCGTCGTTGGTGTTCCACACCGGCGGCTTGGCGAGCAGCACGTCGGCCTGCTTGCCCATCAGCTTGTCCTCGTCCGGCTTCTTGCCGAGGAAGAAGCGGATCAGCAGCGACACGCCCGTCATGCACTCCCCCTTCTCGCGGGGGAAGATCGTCGCGTGGTCGCCAGCGCGGCGCGACGACCAGCCGCCGCGGTCCGTGTAGCCGGTGCGGCCGGTGACCGGGTCGGTCATCGAGTCGAACCAGGTCTCCGCCAGCTTGAAGGCCTGCTCGTTGACCTCGAGGTGGAAGTCGAGGGCCGACTTGTAGGCCATCACGCACCAGCCGGTGACCGACGTGTCGTTGTCGCCGTCGCGCGGCTGGTAGCGCCACACGCTGTACGGGTTGCGGTGCCACTCGAGGTAGTTGATGGCCCGCTGCGCGTTGCCCTGCAGCACGCGGTAGTCGGACAGCCCGTAGGCCTCGACCATCGCCAGCGTCGCGATCGCGTGGTTGTAGACGAACTCGTTCGAGTTGTTGGTGCCGAACAGGCCCGTGGTGTCGTCCTGCTGCTCGCGCAGCCACCGCACCGCCTTCTTGACGACCTCCTTGTAGGGGCCGCTGCGCATCGTGCTGCCGTCGCCGAGGAAGGCGAGCAGCGCGAGGCCGGTGACGCCGATGTCGTGCACGGGGTTGCCGGGGCCATCACAGGGAGCGCCCTCGGTGTCGTGCTTCATGAAGTCGTCGGCGTCCCACTGACCGTTCTCGTCCTGGTGGTCCTTGAGCCACTCGAGGCCGAGCTCGATCGCGCGGGCGGTCTGCTTGCCGCCCCGGCCGAGACCACCACGGCCGCCGCCGCGACCGCCGTACTTGCCGCCTGCACCACCGCCGAGGCCGACCGCGGAGTTCCACGCGTCGCTGTCGAACGCGGACTCCTTGACGTCGGTGAACTCCTCGAAGTTCTCCGTGACCTCCTCGGTCTCGGTGACCTCGGTGTCCTGCAGGATCGGCTCGTCCTGCGTCTCCTCGGGCTCCGGCTCCTCCTCGACCTCCTCGATCTCCTCGATGTCCTCGACTTCCTCGGGCGGCGTCAGCACCAGCGGCGCCTCGTCGCGCACCACCTGCGACTGGGGCATGAAGTAGAGGATCACGAACACCAGGAGGTGCAGGACGATCGACAGGCCCAGCCACGGCGCGTGCTTGAGCTGCTGCGCCATGATGTCCTGGAAGCTCTCGTCCCGGTCCCACGGGTGGAGCTCGGACGTCTCGATGTGGTACTTGTTGTAGGAGTCAGCCATCTCGGCTCCGGTTCGAGATTCGGTCGTCGACGCGCGCGACCGCCAGGATCGCGGCGGTTCCCGGGGTCACCCCGGACGGGACTCGGGAACGCCGCCCGCAGAGGCCTGGTTCAGAGGGGGCTGGGGAGATTAGCGGTCCCACGGCGCCGGGGGAAGGCTGCGGCGCCGCCAGGGCCAGCCGCGAGTGCGGGGGCGGGCGGTCGCGCAGGGGCGGAACGCTCGGCGGGCCGCTCAGCGGCCGTCGAACAGCTCTCGCGGGGCGGTCGGGATCGACTGCGACTTCCAGCGCAGGATGCGATCCTCGAGCTCGCGCAGCCGCATCCGCACCAGCGCCTTCCGGATCGCCTGCTGCGTCAGCGCGTCGTCGAACGACATCGCGGGGCGCGAGATCTTGCGCACCAGCTTGAGCACGAACAGGTTGCGGCCGACCGCCAGCGGCTCGGACACGTCGCCGACGGCGTGCTCGCGGACGAACGCCTTCATGAACTCGCGGGTCGCGTCGTCCGCCGACTGCCGGATGTCGCGGCGCACCGGCATCGCGGTGCCGCCGAACTCCCGCGCGATGTCCTGCGCCTCCGCGAGCTCGTTGCCCCGCCACGCAGCGGCCGCCCGTGCCGCGGCGTCCTGCTGGCCGGCGTCGAACGCGATCCAGGCGAGGTCCGCGCTGTCGAGCGCCGCGAACTGCTCGGGGTTCGCGCGGTAGTAGCGGGCCATCTCACGCGGCGTGACGAGCAGCTGGGGGCCGTCCTCGAAGCGCGAGCGCAGCGCGATGTCCCAGGCGGACTGCCGCAGGATCGTGGCGCGGCGCTCCTCGACCAGCGCCTGCCAGGAGGTCCCGGCCGCGCTGAGCTCGCGGTCCATCTGCGTGAAGCTCCCGTACTCCTGGATGCGTTCGTCGAGGTAGTCCCGCACCATGCCGTCGACGAGCGCCTGCGTCTGCTCGGGGTTCTCGGCGCCGATCCGCTTGCCGACCTGCACCCAGATCTCCTCGCGCGCCAGCTCGCGGACGATCTCGCGCTCGGCGCGCGCGCGCTCCTCCGGCGTCAGCGGCGCGTCGCCGACGTTGCGCTCGAGCTGGCGCTGCACCGAGCTCTCGAGGATCACGCGGTCGCCGACGATCGCCTTCACGCGGTCGAGCAGCCGACGCTCGCGGACCGGTGCCGCGCCGCCCGGTGCGGCGGGCGGCACCGGCCGGCCGTCGGCGGACGGATCGTCCGGCTCGCCCGCGGTGGGAGCCGTGCCGCCGTCCAGCGGGCCCTGCGCACGGAGCACGACCGCGCCGGGCGCGACCGCGAGGATGGCGCCGAGCAGGGCCCGGGTGGTCGCGCGACGCGCGCAGCAGGAGCCTCCCATGCCCGGATCTTCGGCAGACGGTCCGCCCCGGACAAGCATTCGTCGCGGGCGCGGTGGTGGCCGTCCATGGGGTCGCCCGCGGTCGCGGTCGGCGCACGAGCCTGGATCGGGCGGCCGGAGCCGCGGCCGAACCGGGAGCAGTCGTCGGTCTCCGCTCCGGCGTCGGGACCTCGATGCGCTCGACCCGATCCGGTGACCGGTGCGCGGACCACCGATAGGCGCGGCCGAGCGCGCGTGTGCTCGGAGCCCGATCTCATGCCTCTCCGCGATCTCTCCCGCGCGAGTCTCGCGCTCGCGCTGTCGACCGGCCCTGCACTCATGGCGCAGGGCTTCCACCTCGACTACCGGCCGACCGCTCGGCTGGTCGAGCTCGATACCGACAGCACGCTGATCCAGCCGACGGTCGGGCCGCCGGTGCGGGTGGTCGGTGGCGTGTTCCTGTTCCGCAGCGTGGTGATCCCGGCCGGCGTCGAGGTGCGCGGCGTCGGCTCGCGCCCGCTGATCTGGATCGTGACCCAGGACTTCCGGATCGAGGGCCGGTTGGCGGTCGACGGCGGTCCGGGAGCGGACGTGAACGTCCTGGCGTCGGCGAACTTCCCGACGCCCGGCGGCCGCGCCGGGGCCGGCGGCGGCGCTGGCGGCTTCGGCAGCCCGCTGTCGTTCGACCGCTCGCCGTTCGGGCAGCCGGGCTTCGGTCCGGCGGGCATCCCGGCGCTCGGTGGCGGTGGCGGGCTGTTGTCGTGCACGCTCGCCTGCGGTCGGGGGTCGGGTGGCGGTGGCGGCTCGTTCGCCACGGTCGGCGACGTCGACCACCTGCTCGGCGCCGCGGCGTGGCTGCAGGTCGGCGGTGCGGGCGGTCCGGGTTGTCTCAACCGCACGTTGCCGGGTGGCAGCGCCGGCGCGAGCCCGTTCGTGGACGGTCGGGACGACAACGACTTCTGGGGGCTCGGCATCGACGTGTTCCAACGGCGCTTCGTGCCCGGGGAGCTGCCGGTCCCGATCGGCGGCAGCGGTGGCGGTGGCGGCGGCGACAAGTCGGCGCGCTGCACCACCAATGACCCGTCGTTCGTGCTCGACGACATGGGTGGCGGCGGCGGCGGTGGCGGTGGTGCGGTCGTCGTGCTCGCGCTCGGGCGCATCACGGTCGGGCCGACCGGCTACGTCAGTGCGAACGGTGGCGGCGGTGGTGGCGGCGCGCAGGCCGGCAGCAACAACCAGGCGGGTGGTGGCGGCGGCGGCTCCGGCGGGATGATCGTGCTCGCGAGCGCGACCGGAGTCGACCTCCACGTGAAGGGCGAGACCTACGTCAATGCGCCGGACGGCGACTTCGTGCTGTCGGCGGACGGCGGCGTCGGCATGCAATCCGCGTTCGCTGGGACCACCGTCCGCAAGTACCCCCCGGGCACTCCGAGCATGGGCAGCCTGCCGTCCGGTGGCTTCGGCGGCCTGGGCGTGATCCAGCTGATGGCGCCGCTCGGCACGAATGCCGACGGAACGAACACGATCCTCGACGACCACATCACGCTGTACTCCGCCGGCCAGCCGCTGACCGGCTCCACCAAGGTGCGCTATCTCGGCTGGCGCGGCTTCCGCAATGCGAGCGGGGTCCGTGTCGACGACTTCGGCAATCCCATCACGCTCGGACGTGGCAACGGCGACATGCGACCGGACCCGATGCTCGTGCCGATCTTCTGATTGGTCCGGCCGCCCGAACCGCCACGTCGCGGGTCGCCCGGCGGTGGCGCCGCGTGAACCGTCGCATCACGCGCACGGATCGACCAGGGCTCCGCAGCCCGTGCAGAGCCACCGGTGGGCGAGCCGGTTCCGCTCCCGGCGGAGCACCGCCCGTCCACGCCGCACGGCGCCGGGAGGCCAGCGCCCGCGCTGCCCGAGGCGGGCGAGATCCCAGACGCGCACGCCCCGGGGCAGCGGCTCGACCGCGAGCCGCCGCGCCAGTCCGGTGCGCTCGAGCCAGGCGAGCAGGTGTCGCGTCTCCGCGCCGTCCAGGTCGAGTTCGCGGCACGCCACGGCGGCGGTCGTCGGCCCGCAGCGCGGACATTCCGTCCGCACCGGGTCCGACCTCACCACGATCCACGGCGCGGCCAGGCCGACCGCGTCGACGTGTCCGTCGGCCGCGAACGACAACTCCAGGTGCCAGTCGGGGACCAGCAGGTCGTCACCGCGCTGCGTGACGAGGGCGCCGTCCTCGCCGAGGCGCGTGGCGAGCGCTCCCCGCGTCCACTGCGCGGGAGGCCGGCCGAGGAGCTCGATGCGATCGGCCCCGGTGCGGATCTCGATCGACTCGAGTCCGGCATCCTCTTTCGGCCCGTCCGCCGAGCAGCGATCGAAGTGCAGCAGCGTGTCGGGATACCGCAGCGCCCCATTCAGATTGCCGCCCATCCACGGCTGCCAGCCGACCTGCGGGCCGAGCCGGTCCAGCACGTCGCGTGGCCGCATGCCGAACCGCACGTCGGACAGCCCCTGCCTCGGGATGATCTGCATTCGAGCTCGCGGTCGGGCGCCCCGACCGTGACGACGACGGCCGAATCGTATCGATCCGCCGGCGTCCGGGCCGCAGCCGGCGAGGCTTCTGGCCGAGCGCCAGAGGAGCGACTGCCGGATCGGCGCGAGCTCGGTCCGGTGATGGCCGTGCTGCCAGATGGTGGGTTAGGCCGCCGGCGTCGAATCGCACATCGACCCGGCGATGTGCTGCAGCGGGTCACATTCGTGGGGCAGCCGCACGGCCCCTGCAGTGCCCAGCTAGTGGTCCAATGCAGACATCCGAGGCATCTTGGAGTCGGCTTCTGAAGCCCTCGCCACGTTGCGCCGCCTCGACGGATCCACCAATGCGCCTGCGGCGGCGCGCCTCGCGAGGGACTCCAGCTGCTGACTCCATGATGTCCCGTCTGACTGCATCACACCTCTAGCGAGCGGATCCTGGCGCGATCGCCCTACGGTCACCGACCGTCGGGAACTGTTCAGTCGGCGTCCGGTGCGACCTGCGTGGGCGCCGGATTCCATCGCGCCGATCTCGCACACCGGGGTATCGCCATGCAGCCGTCCGACGCTCCCGACTCCGCCGCGGGCGTGAGTGCAGACGGCGCCACGAACTGCATCGACCTGCACCAACCGGAGTCGCTCCGAACCGGGATGCCGAGGATCTCCGCCGTGAAGCTCGACGCACCGGATAAGCTGCGGTAGCAGGGACGACACCATATGCCTACCGCCGCCGGTGCACACCTGGTTCCTACCGTCGTGCTGGCCGTGGCCCTGGCGGCGTGCTCGCTGCAGCAGGCGGGTCGGGCGACGCCGCAGCGTCCCAGCGTGTCTTTCGACACCGCGACGACCGCGGTGGGCACATTCGAGCTCGAGACCGGAGTCAGCTTCGATCCCGGCGACGTCGTCGACACGCCGAGCACGCTGAAGTACGGCACGAGCGAACGAAGCGAGCTGTTCGTCGGTTGGTCTCCGCTGCAGGTGCTTGGGCGGCCGGGTGACGACGCGATCGGGACCGGCGACGTCGTGATGGGCGCTCGCCACAGGCTGTGGGATGCGGACGGCGTCCTGCCGTCGGCCGCGGTCGTGATCAGCGGGAAGATCCCTGCCGCGAGCGCCTCCGACGGGCTCGGCAGCGGGCAGGTCGACCTGCGTGTCGGCGGGGTCCTCAACCGTCAGCTCGGTCCCGTCTCGGCGAACCTCTTCTACCAATACGGGGAGCTCGGTGTGCCCGGCGGTGGCACGACGTCCGAGCACACGGCCACGCTCACCGCGGGAATCGGTCTGGGCGACAACGTCGGGGCGTTCGTCGAAGTGGGCAGCGTCGTGGTCGATCGTCCGAATAGGAACGCCGTGTTCGTGATCACCGGCGCTGCCTGGGCCTGCTCACCGGCGGTCGTCCTCGACGCGGGCATCAATACCGGACTCTCGGATGACGCCGCCGACCTGCAGCTCCTGCTCGGCTGCACCTGGAACTTCGGTGCGCCGTTCGCGGATCGCTGAGCGCCCCGCTCGGAAGCCGATGTGCGCGCCCGCGGACTGCTCCGGCGTCCGTCCGCTGCACCTCAGAACGTGATCGAGGTCCGCACGGTCAGCACCCAGGCGTCGTCGGTGCCGTCGCCGCCGGGGTTGTGGATCCACTGGAGGTCGGGCTTCACGCGCACGGACGGTGCGATCTCGATCGTGTAGAACAGCTCGGCCGCGAGCTCGCCACGACCCCGCAGATCGGCGCCGCGCGTTTCGCTGAACGCGCCGTAGCTGATGCCCAGGCCCGCCGCGTCGCGCGGCCGCGCCGCGAACGGTCCGATGATGGACATCCCGGCGCCGAGATGGTGCTCGATCGCGCTGAGCCCGGGGTCGGCCCAGCCATACTGGACGAAGGCTCCGACGTCGCGGTCTTCCTCGATCACGTCGGAGCCGACGAACAGCTGGTCGAGGACGACGTAGAAGCCGCTCGTCCCGTCCTCGGTGCCGCCGTCGAAGCGCGCGAAATCTCCCGTGTGGCGCCAGGCTCCGATGCCGAGTCGGCCCTGGCGATCGTCCGCGTCGCGACGCCAGCCCATGCCGGCTTCGGCGATCAGGAACAGATCCGAGGGCTCGCCGAACAGACTGCCCGGGCCGCGCGGACCGGTCGGACGGCCACGCTGGGTCGCGCCGTCGAAGATCCCCACGCCCGCGTAGGCTCCGCCGCCCGGCCGCACGAACGCGAGCGCACCGAACGCGCTGTCAGGGTAGGTCGGAAGACCCAGGACGGTCGGGCTGACGCCGAACGACGAGTGGACGAACCGGAAGCCCTGCTCGACGAAGGCGAAGTCGGAGTTCGCGTCGATCTTGCCGAGCTTCACGCGCAGGCGGTCGTCGAGCAGAGCGTGTTCGTACCAGAGCAGCGCGAGCTGGGTGCGGTCCTCGCTGTCGATGTTCGAGTAGGCCTGGAGGTCACCGGTGTCGCGCGAGCCGTCACGTCCCCGTTGCACCATGAAGTCGGCGAACCAGGTGCCGCCCTCGATTCCGAGCGCGCGCCCGGTGTCCACGGCGAGCGTCAGGTCGAGCAGCGCCCGCAGCGAGCCCTCACCGGGATGCCGGCCACCTGCTGCGACCCACGAGGCATCGGTGATCAGTGAGGCTTCGGCGAGCACACCGTGATTCCGCAGCCTCGACCGGAAGCCGCCCCAGTCGCCGGTGGCGTAGCGCCACGAGAACGGCGCGAGCTCCTCCTCACTCATTCCCGACGGCGGCGAGGGTTCGGGCTCGCGGCCGCGCAGCGCGCGCCCCTGCGGTGTCGGAGCCTCCACGACGGCGGGCTGCCGCCCCGGCTCCTGAGCGCGGGGCGCGGCTCCCCCCAACGCACCACACCAGGCCGAGAGGGTGGCGACCCACCAGCGCGCGTGGATCGATCCGTGATCCGGTGAGCCGGCGAGCGATCGTCTCCGCGCGCGCCGACCTCGACTCGCGGGCGACGCTGCGCGCGGCGGGCTCGGAGTCCGGCAGGGGCATGCACCCGGCTGCAGGGTTGGCGCCAGGTGAGGGTCTGAATCCACGCGTCGCGATGATGCCGCGCAAAGTGGGGTGTGACAACCGGTCGAACGCAGCGGGCAATGGCGGGCGCTCGCCACGTGCCGGTCGGTTCGGTGAGCACGATGTCGGCGCCGGTCGCGTCGAGCTGCGATTCCAATGCGCTGGCCACCACGCTGTCGGCGACGCCCTGTCGCGCGATCCGGCCGACCAGCCGGCGTCGGGTGTGCGGGAGCTTGCTGAGCCGGGTGGCGAGCATGCTGGATCAAGGCGCGCCGCTCCTACACTGCACGGATGAGCGAACGGAGCCCTCGTGTCGCCGCTCTCGCGCTGGTCGCGGTCGCGACGGCCGTCTCGGTCGAAGCCCAGGATCACGTTCCGACCGTTCCGCGGTCCGCGTTCTCCGAGAGTCTCGCCTGGCACGGGGTCGCGATCGCGGAGGCCGATCACACGATCTGGGGGGCCGCGCCGATCCGTGACGACAGCGGGCGGACGCATCTGTTCGTCGCGCGCTGGCCGGAGCCGAACGTCGATCCGGCGTGGCGACGGTCGAGCGAGATCGCGCATTACGTCGGGGACCGGCCCGGTGGGCCGTTCCGGTTCGTCGGGGTCGTGCTGCGCGGCACCGGCCGAGCGGGGGAGTGGGACGCGTTCGCGCCGCACAACCCGGAGGTCCGCCGATTCGACGATCGCTACGCGCTGGTCTACATCGCGAACTCCGACTTCCACCAGCCTCCGCACCCGCGCAACCAGAGCATCGGGATGGTCGTGTCCGACTCGCTCGACGGACCGTGGCGGCCGGTGGGCGAGGACGGTCGGATCCTCGCGGCGTCGACGGACCCGGACCACTGGACCTACGGGCGCCAGGTCGTGAACCCGAGCCTGCTGCAGGTCGGGGCGCGCTTCCACCTGTACTTCAAGTCGGCGACCGACCGCGGCACCGCGTTCGGGCTGGCGACCGCCGATGCGCTGGAGGGGCCCTACGTCCTGGGCGATCGACCGCTGACCGCTGCCGGCGTGACGATCGAAGACGCGTCGGCCTTCGCCTGGGACGGCAAGGTCTGCCTGCTGACCACCGACAACCACGGCCAGGTCACCGGCGTCCGCGGCGGTGGCGCATTGTGGATGTCGGACGACGGCATCCGCTTCGAGCTCGCGGACGTCCGGCTCGGCTACGAGCGGATCCCGCGCTACCTGCCGGCGTACGACCCCGCGCGAACCGCCCGGATCTACGGCGCCGACCCGAAGCTCGAGCGGCCGAAGGTGATGGTCGAGGACGGCCGACCGACCTGGCTGTACGCGACCTCCGGCTTCGCGGTGCACGGCGGGCCTCGTACCGCGAGCTACGCGCTGCGCATCGACCTGCCGCCGGGCTGCGGCCCGACGACCCCTGCCGACGAGAGCGAGCTCTGGTACCGGCAGCCCGCGGCGGCGTGGAACGAGGCGCTCCCGCTCGGCAACGGCCGCCTCGGTGCGATGGTGTTCGGCGGGACCAGCACCGAGCGTCTGCAGCTCAACGAGGAGAGTCTGTGGGCCGGCGAACCGGTCGACGCGTTCCCGCCGGACTTCCCGAGCTCGTTCGCGACGCTCCGCGAGCTGGTGCTGGCGGGCGCGATCGAGGAGGCCGACGCGCTCGGCCTTGCGAAGCTGACCGCGCGGCCGACCAGCTTCCGATCGTTCGAGCCGCTCGCCGACCTCTGGCTGGACCGCGAGCCGATCACCGACGCGACCGACTACCGGCGGTCGCTCGACCTCCGCAGCGGGATCGCGACGACGCGGTGGCGCGAAGGCGAGGTGACGTTCCGTCGTGAGGCGTTCGCGAGCGCGGTCGACGACGTGCTGGCGGTGCGGCTCCGGGCCGACCATCCGGGTGCGGTGACGACGCGGATCCGGCTGAGCCGCGCGAAGGACGCGGTGATCCGCGCGGCCGGCCCGGACCGGCTGGAGCTGGACGGACAGATCGTCGACCGGCTGCCGCCCGACGGCCCCGAGGACAACCGGGGCGGCTCCGGCCCGGGCGGCGAGCACATGCGCTTCGCCGGGCGCCTCGCGGTCCGAGCGACCGGTGGACGGGTCGCGGCGGAAGCGGATGCGCTGCGGGTCGACGGCGCGGACGAGCTGCTGATCCTGTTCACGGCCGCGACCGACTACGCGCTCGACGCGATGACCTTCGATCGCTCGATCGACCCGGGAGCCCGGGCGAACGGGATCCTGGCGGCGGCGGCGGTGCGGAGCTGGGACGAGCTGCGCGCCGCCCACGTGGCGGAGCACGCCGCGCTGTTCGACCGCGTCTCGCTCGAGCTCGGCGGTGCGGATCGCCGCGCGCTGCCGACCGACGAGCGCCTCGATGCGGTGCGTCGCGGCGAGGCCGATCCGGGGCTCGCCGCGCTGCTGTTCCAGCACGGTCGCTATCTGCTGATGGGAAGCTCGCGCCGACCCGGCCGGCTGCCGGCCAATCTCCAGGGGCTGTGGAACGAGCACATGTGGGCGCCGTGGGAGGCCGACTACCACCTGAACATCAACCTGCAGATGAACTATTGGCCGGCCTTCGTGACCGGCCTGACCGAGACTGTCGAACCGCTCACGGATTGGCTGGCGGGCCTCGCCGCACGTGGCCGGAGCACGGCGCGTCGGCTGTACGGGGCGGACGGCTGGGTCGCGTTCCACGCCACCAACCCGTTCGGCCGCACCACGCCGTCCGGCTCGACGCTGTCCTCGCAGTATCAGAATGGCGTCCTCGATCCGTTCGCCGGCGCGTGGATGGCGATGACGCCGTGGCGGCATTGGGAGTTCACGCGCGACGAGACGTTCCTGCGCGAGCGCGCGTGGCCCATCCTGCGCGGTGCTGCCGAGTTCGTGCTCGACTACCTGGTCGAGCTACCGGACGGCATGCTGGCGGTGGTGCCCTCGACGTCGCCCGAGAACGCCTACGTGCACCCGGTCACCGGCAGGCCGGCGCGCACGACCGTGTCGTCTGCCTACCACGTGACCATCGCCCGTGTCGTCCTCGGCGCGGCCGCGCGGGCCGCCGCGATCGTCGGTGACGGGTCCGATCTGCGCGCGCGGATCGAGGTCGCTCTCCAGCGTCTGCCGGCACTCTCGATCGGCGCCGATGGCACGATCATGGAGTGGCACGACGACTACGCCGAGCTCGAGCCGGGCCACCGCCACCAGTCCCACCTGATCGGCCTGTTCCCGTTCGACGTGATCGGCGCCGACACGCCGGAGTTGCTCGAGGCCGCGCGCCGGACGATCGCGCGCCGGATCGAGCACGGCGGCGGCCACACCGGCTGGAGCCGCGCGTGGCTGATCAGCATGTTCGCGCGGCTCGGGGACCGCGAGGCCGCCCACGATTCGGTCGTCAAGCTCCTGCAGAGGAGCACGCTCCCCGATCTGTTCGGCAACCATCCGCCGTTCCAGATCGACGGCAACTTCGGCGTGACCGCCGGGATCGCCGAGATGCTGTTGCAGAGCCACGGCGGGCGCATCGTCCTGCTCCCGGCACTGCCGGCCGCGTGGCCAGACGGCGCGGTGCGCGGGCTGCGCGCGCGCGGCGGGTTCGAGGTCGATCAGTCCTGGCGCGACGGCCGGCTCGTCCGTGCCGTCGTCCGCTCGTCCGCCGGCGAGCGCTGCGACCTGTCCGCGCCTCCCGGCACCCGACTGGTCCGCGTCGACGCGGGTGCCGACGCCGAGGCCGCGGACCATTGGACGTTCGACACCTCCCCCGGCTCGGTCCACGAGTTCCGCGCCCGTTGAGCGATGCGAGCACGGCGCGCCGTGCGCCATTGCGTGCGGCAGTCCGCGGTCCGCCCGTCACGCGCTGCTCCTCGGTCACGGCCGCGCTGACCGCGGTGACGCAGACGCTGCGGTTCGATTCGACCCGCCCGCCTCGCGTGCAGCCCGGACGATTCTCAGCCGGGCTGGCCCGTCTCCAGCGCGCGGGAGTGCGGGGTCTCCTCGAGGTAGACGACGTGCGCGCCCGCGGCGGGGGGCGACTCGGCGTCGATCGGGGCGATCCGCTCGTCGACGACCTTGAACAGCAGGACCGCCGCGGGATTGCGCTGCCGGAGCTCGTCGTGCGTGAACTGCTCGGTGAGCCGCGTGACCTTGAACTGCTCGCGGAGCCAATACGCGCTGGCGAGAGCGCGGTAGGTGCCGCCGTCGCCCCATGGCGTGCGGCCGACGGTCCGGTGCTCGCCTTCCTTGCCGCGCTCGCCGCCCTCCGGCGTCAACTGCAGCACCGCGGACCGGCCGAGATCGCGCGCGAAGTCGAGGCAGACCAGCGCGTTGTAGGAGTCGTCGTCCGTCGCCGCGAGCACCCAGCTCAGTCGCTCCAGCGGCAGCTCGTAGCCGGCCTCCTCGCTGAGCACGTCACCGTAGTACGAGACGAAGCCCTCGCGTCGCGCGCGCGACACCCGGTGGTAGCGCGCGTCGGCGAGCACCACGAACGCACCGGCCCGGGTCAGCGCGTCGGCGAGCGCGAGCGTCCAGTTGGACGCGCCGACGATCAGGATGCCGGTGCCCGGTCGCGCGCCGAGGTCGAGGCGGTGGGCCATCGCCGTGATCGTCAGCCCGTGCAGCAGCACGGTCGCGACGATCACGCCGAACACGATGGGGACGAGCAGCCGGGCGTCGTCGTGGCCGGCCGCGACCAGCTGCAGTTCGAATGCGCTGGCGACCGCGGCGGCGACCACGCCGCGTGGCGCGATCCAGCCGACCAGCAGGCGCTCGCCGCGCGGCAGCTTGCTGCGCCACGTGGCGACGGCGACGACGAGCGGTCGCACGACGAAGATCACCGCGGCGACGAGGATCGCGGGCGCGCCGAGCAGCGCGCCCATGTCGTCGAGCGAGATCCGCGCGGACAGCACGATGAACAGCACCGAGACCAGCAGCACGCTGATCTGCTCCTTGAAGTGCTGGATGTCCTCGATACTCGCGTCGCCGGTATTGGCGAGGACGACGCCGAAGACGGTGACCGCGAGCAGGCCGTTCTCGGGGCCCAGGTTCTCCCCGGCGGCGTAGACCAGCAGCACCGCTGCGAGCATCGCGGGGCTGCGCAGCGTCTCGGTGAACAGGTCCGCGCCGAGCGCGCGGCCGAGCAGGATGCCGGCGACGGCGCCGATCGCCCCGGCTCCGGCGGCGCGCAGCAGGAGGCCGCCGAGCACCTCGAGCGTGCCGCCCGACGCGGTGGCGTCGGCGACCGCGATCTGGAAGACGACCACGGCGAGCAACGCGCCGAGGGGGTCGTTGACGATGCCCTCCCACTTCAGGAGCGTCGCCGGGCGCATCGAGATGCGGGCCTGGCGGAGCATCGGCAGGATCACCGTCGGCCCGGTGACGACCAGGATCGCACCGAGCACGGCCGCGGTGGGCAGCGACAGGCCCGCGATCGCGGCACCGAGGGCGGTCACCGCGGCGAAGCCGACGACGAGCCCCGACGCGATCAGCCTGCCGAGCACCGGACCGGCGCGGCGGGCCTCCTCGACCCGCAGCGTCAGGCCGCCCTCGAACAGCACGATCGCGACCGCGACGGAGATCACCGGCTGCAGCAGCTCACCGAGCATCGCGTCCGGGTCGAGCACACCGAGGACCGGCCCGAGCGTGAAGCCGCACGCGAGCAGCAGGATCAGCGCCGGCAATCGGGCGCGCGAGGCGATCCACTGCACCGCGATACCGAGCCCGATGACCAGCGCGACGAGCGTGACGACGTGCAGGGCCGAGTCGTGAGAGCTGCCTTCGGAGAACGACGTCATCGCGGAGTGCCGCAGTATCGGCGCAGACCCGACCGCGTGCGATCCGCAAGTTCGCGACGTCCGCGACGGGACGATTCCCGTCGCGCCGGCTATCGCCGGCTCGCGTCCCGCGCAGCCGGCTATCGCCGGCTCGCGTCCCGCGCAGCCGGGTGCCAGCGCCTGCTCGCATGGACCGGGTGCGAAGCGAAATCGGTCGGGCCTGGGGAAGAACCCCGAACACTGCCGGCAACCTGCGTGGCTACCTTGGCCGTGCTCGGGGTCGTCGTGCCAGAGCGACGCTCCGGTCGGCGGAGGTCGTCAGCTCGCTCCGGTCGCGTGCAACTCGTCCGTCGCTCCGCCGACCGCTTCGCGCACGCGATCGGGTCAGGAGGTTCCGACATGCGCAGCATCTCTCCCGTCTCCGCATCCGTGGCCGGCGTCGCCTGCGTGGCGATCGCTGCCGTGGTGTTCTCGTCGGGCGCCGGTGGTCAGGTGACGCTCGCCACGCCGCAGCCGATCTACACGCCGTCCGTCGACTGGCCACCGCCGGCGAACACGATCGTCAATCTCGTCGTCGAGCAGATCCCGCAGAACGCGTGGACGACGATCTACACGGTGCCGCCCGACCGCTGGTTCGTGTTGACCGAGGCGTTCGCCGACGGCTCCGCCGCGACGCAGATCCCGAGCTTCGGTGAGCTGTTCGGTGGGACGACGACGCTCAAGGTCCGGCCGTGGGCCTACGTACCGCACCACAACGTCTACACGACGACGCAGCCGATTCGCTGGTGCAACGAGTTCCGGACGGACACCGGAGTCGTGTTCCAGCCCGGATCGCAGGTGCAGGTCATGCACACGGGGCCCGGCTTCGCGGTGGTCGCGATGAACGGCTACGTCGTGCCACTGTGAGGAGCGCGATCGTCCGGATCGCACGGCGGGCGCATCGCGCGCCTCGGGTCCCGCAGGAGCGCGGCGCGCCCACGCGAGCGGTGGGAACTCGATCGCGACTCAGAGCTGACGCAGCGGGAATCGGCGCCCGGCCCGGGGTCGCTCAGCGCGCGGTCAGCGTGACGGGCGAGCCGCGCAGGACGGGCACGGCGATCACGCCCTCGGTGAGTTCGGTGATCGCGAGCGGACCCTCGGCCGTCGCGGCGACCACCGGTCCGCGCGTGCGCACGCGGACCGGACCATCGGTACCCGCGTCGCGCTCGAGCCACGCCTCGGCCAGCGCCCCGTCCTTCCACCGGCAGCCGACCTGCAGCCCGCCGCGCGCGCGCAGACCACGGACCTCGCCCGCGGGCCACGCAGCGGGCAGCGCCGGCAGCAGGTGGACGGTGTAGTCCTCGCCGTCCCGTTCGCGGTGGCTCTGCAGCAGCAGCTCGGCGATCGCCGCGGTTCCGCCGAAGTTGCCGTCGATCTGGAACGGTGGGTGGGCACACATGAGGTTCGGGTACGTGCCGCCGTGCCGCATGTCGAATCCCAGCTCGCCGATCGGTCGCAGCAGGTTGGTCAGGAGCCTCAGCGCACGGTCACCATCGCCGAGCCGCGCCCACAGGATGGCTTTGTGGGCGAGCGCCCAGCCGGTGCCGTCGTCGCCGCGCCGCTCGAGCGACATGCGCGCCGCGGCCGCCAGCTCCGGTGTGCCGAACGGCGTGATCTGGGCACTCGGGTACAGCCCGTACAGGTGCGACACGTGCCGGTGGTGCGGCTCGACCTCGTCGAAGTCCTGCAGCCACTCCTGCAATTGGCCGTGCTTGCCGATCTGATGCGGCGCGAGGCGCGCACGGGCCTGCGCCAACCGGGCGGCGAGCTCCTCGTCGACGCCGAGCACGCCGGCCGCCTCGATCACGTTGCCGAACAGCTCGCGGACGATCTGCTGGTCGACGGTCGGGCCCATGCAGACGTGGGCCGCCTTGCCGTCCGACGTGCGAAAGGCGTTCTCCGGCGAGTTCGATACGCCGGTCACGAGCCAGCCGTGCTCGGGCTCCTCCACCAGCGTCGCCAGGTAGAACTCGGCCGAGCCCGCGAGCGTCGGATAGACCCGCCGCAGGAACGCCTCGTCCCGCGTGAACTCCCACTGCTCGAACAGGTGCCGGCACAGCCACCCGCTGCCGGAATTCGTCGCACCCCAGCTCGCACGCTCGCCCGGTGATGTGAAGCCCCACACGTTGGTGATCACGTGCGCGACCCATCCCGGCGCGCCGTAGTATGCCTTCGCCGTGCGCTGCCCGGGTGCGACCAGCGACTCGACCAGCGCGACCAGTGGCTCGTGCTGCGGCCACAGGTTCGTGGTCAGCGCCGCCCAGTAGTTCATCTGGACATTGATGTCGAGGTGGTAGTCGCCGTTCCATGGCGTCTGGTATTGCGGCGCCCAGAGCCCCTGGAGGTTGGCTGGAAGCGAGCCGGGCTGGGACGAGCTCTCTAGCAGGTGACGCCCGTAGTCGAAGTAGAGCGCGAACAGGTCGGGATCCGGCGTGCCCTGTGCGAGGTCGATCAACCGTTGTGCGGTCGGCATGCTGCGGCGCTCATGAGCGCCGAGGTCCAGAGTGACCGCCGTGCGCCGCTGCGAGGTGGACGCGACGTCCCGCAACCGCCGCATGGGCGCCAGAGTCAGTGTCCGTGCAATCGCCGCGTCGAAGTCTGCGTCGAGCCGGGCCGCGGGGCCGTTCCGGCGCCGCACCGCGTCGACGAGCGGCCCGCGCAGGTCCGTGCCCACCGCGACCCACAACGTGACGCGCTCCGCGCTGCGGATATGGAGTGCACCGGCGTCCGTGTCGGTCGTCCCGCCGTCGGCGACTGCTACGAGGCGCGCTGCGAAGTGCACGCCGTCGCCGCCCTGTCCGTCCGACAGCGCCCCGCGCAGCTCGAGCGTGCGCGCGTCGATCGCCGCGACCGTCGCGCGTTCCTGCCGCGCGAGCGTCACGTCGAGGTCGAGCCGCGCGCCCGTGGCGTAGATGTCGAGTGCCACGACCCCCTCCTCGACCCTCAGGTCACGGAAGTACCGCACACCTCCCGCGTCCTCGAACGTCACGCGCCCGATCTCGGCGAACCGTCCGTTCGGATCCGGCAGGGTGAGGCTGCGCCGGTAGCCCTTCACCTCGCCGTTCCACGGCTCACCGTCCGCCCCGAGCCACGCGATCTCCAGCTCGCCCAGCACCTGGTAGCACCCGTAGGGCACGTCCTTGCCGCGGCCGTGGCCGGACCCGGCACCGGCGCAGGTGAAGGTCTCGTTCACGAGCTGCTCGGCCGCGACATATTCGCCCGCCGCGAGCAGCCCGCGGATCCTCGGGAGGTTCTCCGACGCGTCCGCCCGGTCCGCGTCCTCCGCGCTGCCGCTCCACATCGTGATCTCGTTGAGCACGATGCGGTCGCGCGCGATGCCCCCGAACCACGCCGCGCCGAGTCGCCCGTCGCCGAGCGGATAGGCCTCGACGAACTTCTCGGCCGGCCGGTCGCTCCACAGCTCGCGGGGCGGAGATTGGGCGAGGACGGGTGCCGCGCAGACGAGCCAGGCGAGGTGCAGGCGCATGGAGGGATCATCCAGCGCGATCGTCGAGGGTCCAACGACCTTCGGGACCGGTCGCATCGATCGGCGCCTGCCGAGCAGTCCACCGGGCGGCCACTGGCGCACGACGCTCCGTCGTTCGCGTCGCCACGCGGCCCCTTCGTCGGCAGTTCGCCACGCAGTGGGCCGGAATCCGGCGGCCCGCCCTCGGGCCACCGCGCCACCACCGTCGGGTGGCGGCACGACACCGGCGACGTGCCCCGCGCCGATCTTGGGAGTTGCCGTTGCGCGGTCTCGCGCCGGTCCTCCCGCGGCGCCGACCGTTACGAGCAGTCCTCGCGGGTCGCTCCGTGGGCGGCGGGTCTCGACGACCTGCTTTGTATCGAGCGGCCGCCGCACGGTCGCGGGCGGCGGTCAGCCGACGACCACCCAGTGCTCGCCGTCGACGCCGACCGAGTTCGCCGCGATCGTCACCGCCATGCCGCCCGCGCGAACGAATGCGGCGGTCGGCATCGGTGCCGCACCGAGCCCGCCGTAGCGGGTCTGGGTATTGCGCGAGGTCAGCACGTCGCCGCCATTGTTGACGAAGAAGCACCGCCGGCCCGAGGTCCCGTAGGTCATCGGCCACGCATAGCAGCACCACAGGATCTCGGCCTGCCCGGCATCGACGTCGCCACCGGCGGCACCACCGTGCGGCTGCTCGGCGACGAACGGAGCGCCAATGCCGGGACCTGGCAGGAACATCTGGAACACGTAGCCGGAACGCAGGACCACGCCGTTCTCCACACGCCCGAAGGCGGCGGACAGCACGGGCGGTGAGATGCGTTCGTCGACGGCCAGACCGCCGTTCGCACGGATCGTGCGGACACCCGCCAGCTCACCGAAGTAGCCGAACTCACCGGCGCCGTCGTCGTCCTGGTCGATCGCGCCCGATGCCTGGCACTGCCCCTGGGCCGACGAGATGCTCTTCAGCGTGGCGACCGCCGCGGACTCGTTCGCGGTGAGCCGGGCAGAAAGAAGGTTCGGGATCGTGATCGACCCGATGATGGTGATGATCGCGAACACGATCGTCACCTCGATGAGCGTGAAGCCCCGTTGGCGTTCGTTCATGCTGGACTCTCCCCGGCCGCCGGCGCGCCACCGCGGACCGACCCCCGAACTCGTTCCGGGACGGGCGCGCGGCACGGATCGTCGGGAAACCCGACAGCCATCCAGAGAATCGGGCCGTTCCGGCGACTCCTTGAGGACCGGGGATCCACGGCGTCCCGAAGCCGGAACGGAGCCGCGCCGGGCGGTGGTCAGCCCCCGGTCGGGGCGCGCGGGCTCGCGTGCCGACGTGACACGGAGCGCCCCGCACCCGGCTCCGGCAGCGGCGGCTCCCCGCACAGCGCCTCGAGCAGCAGGTGGAGCGTCTGCTCACCGGTCCAATCGGCGCGCTGGCGGCCGCGCCGCGCCGGCAGCATCAGGTGCGTCTTGCCGGCCTCGACCGGTCGCGTGCCGGCGAAGCGGTCCAGCCACCCGCCGCCGAGCGGCCGGCCGGGCAGGTGGCGCACGACGAGCCGGTCCGGACCCGTGCGCTGGATCGACAGCACCTCGTGCTCGGCGAGCAGGTGCTTGAGCAGGAACACGCGGAGCAGGTTCTCGACCGGCCTCGGCAACGTGCCGTTGCGATCGATCAGGTCGTCGCGGATCGCGTGCGCGGCGTCGGGGTTCACGGCGCCGTCCATCTGGCGGAGGATCTCGAGGCGCTTCTTCGGATTGGTCTCGAAATCGTCGGGCAGGAATGCCTTGAGCTGCAGGTCGACATCGACCTCGCGCAGCGGTGGCGCCTGCGGTTTGCCGTCGCTCTTCGCCTGCGCGACCGCCGTGTGGAGCAGCTGGCAGAACATCTCGTAGCCGACCGCCGCGATATGTCCGGACTGCTGTGGACCCAGCAGATTGCCGGCGCCGCGGATCTCGAGATCCTTCATCGCGATCGCGAAGCCGGCGCCGAGGTTCGAGAACTCCTCCAGTGCCTTGAGCCGGTTCTTGGCCGACTCCGGTGGCGGCTGCAGCCGGTCCATCATCAGGTAGCAATACGCCTTCTCGGAGCTGCGGCCGACCCGGCCGCGGAGCTGGTGCAGCTCGGCGAGGCCGAACATCTCGGCGCGGTCGATCAGGATCGTATTGGCACGCGGCAGGTCGAGGCCGTTCTCGACGATCGACGTACAGACGAGGACGTCGGCGTCACCCTTGACGAAGCGCCGGATCTCCTTGTCGAGCTGGGTCTCGCTCAGCTGGCCGTGCCCCATGGCGACGCGCGCGTGCGGCACCAGTGACTGGACGCGCTCGACCAGCGACGGCAGCCCGGAGATCCGGTCGTGCAGCAGGAACACCTGGCCGCCGCGCGCCAGCTCGTGGCGGATCGCGTCCTGCAGCAGTGCGTCCTCGCGGAACACGACCTTCGTCTCGACCTCCTGGCGGCCGATCGGCGGCGTCGCCAGCGTCGAGATCTGCCGCAGGCCGAGCAGCGAGCCGTGCAGCGTGCGCGGGATCGGCGTCGCGCTGAGCGACAGCACGTCGACCCCGGTGCGCAGCTTCTTCATGTGCTCCTTCTGGCGCACGCCGAAGCGCTGCTCCTCGTCGACGATGACGAGACCGAGGTTCGCGAAGCCGATGTCGGCGCCCAGCAGTCGGTGCGTGCCGATCAGCACGTCGACGAGCCCCTTCTTGCAGTCCTCGATGGCCTGCTTGCGCTGCTTGCCGCTCCCGAACCGCGACACGACCTCGACGCGCAAGGCGTGCGGCGCGAACCGCCGTCCGAACGTGCGGCCGTGCTGCTCCGCGAGCACCGTCGTCGGTACGAGCACGGCGACCTGCCGGCCGGTGATCGCGACCTTGAACGCCGCGCGCAGGGCCAGCTCGGTCTTGCCGAAACCGACGTCGCCGCAGAGCAGGCGGTCCATCGGTCGCTCGGCCTCGAGGTCCTGTCGGATCTCGCCCCAGGCAGTGCGTTGGTCGGGGGTGTCCTCGAACGGGAAGCCGTCGAGGAACGCTTCCTCCATTGCGTCGGCCGGATACGGCGGCCGCGCGATCCGCTCGCGCTGGGCCTGCACCTCGAGCAGGTCGGCCGCGAGGTCGTACAGCGCCTTCTGGACCTCCTCCTTGCGGCGCTGGAAGCCGCGCCCGCCGAGCTTGTCGAGCTTCGGTCGCGCCTCGCCGCCGGCGCCGACGTACTTCTGGACCAGATGGATCTTGGAGACCGGCACGAGCAGCCGGACCTCGCCCGCGAACTGCAAGCGCAGGTGATCCTCCTCGGACTCACCGCGGGCGACGCGCTCGATGCCCTCGAACAGCGCGATCCCGTGCGCCGCGTGGACGACGAGATCGCCCGGGCCGAGCTCGAAGAAGCTCTGCACGGCGCGACTCGGCAGCTTCGGGCGCTCGATGCGCACCGGCGCGGGCACGCCCGCGAACTCGACGTTGGACAGCACCGTCCAATGGAGCTCGGGCACGCGGAAGCCGCGGGTGAGTGAGCCGGTCCGCAGCCGGACGCGCTCGCGATCCAGATCGACGTCGCGGTGCTGGAGGATCTCCTCGAGGCGCGTGCGCTCGGCATCGGACCGGCACACGATCTCGACGAGATCGCGTTGCACGCCGCGGATCGCGCGCAGCCGGCCGAGCGGGTCGGCCTCGCCCTGGCCGACCGCGCTGCCGGCGGAGAGGATCTTGTAGTCGAGGTCCTGGCTGGGCAGCGAGGACAGCTCGAGGCCGGGGCGCGGTGCGAGCGTCTCCTGCAATGCCACGAGGCGAGCGCGCAGCTCGCTGCCACCCTGGACGAGCAGCGACTGGCGGCGGTCGTCGATCCTGAGCGGCTCGTACCACAACACCAGCAGGTTCGCGCGCGACAGGTGCGACAGCACGTGGGCCTGCGCGGCGCCGGCTTCGCGCAGCCCGCCGCCGAGGTGCAGCAGCACCTCGTTGCGCTGTGCGAGCGACCGTTGCGTCTGCGGGTCGAACGTGCGGAGCGATTCGATCTCGTCGTCGAAGAACTCGATGCGGATCGCCTCGGTCGCCGCGAGCGGAAACAGGTCCAGGACGTCGCCGCGGCGACTGAATTCACCGGGGGCGAGCACCACCGGCACGCTGCGCAGGCCGGTCTCGCCGCACAGCGCGGCGAGGTCCGCCGGCTCGCGCCGCGCGCCGACCTCGAGCCGCAGCCGACCGGCGGTCAAGGCGCGCACGTCGGGTGCCGGCTGCAACAGCGCCTCGAGGCTCGCGGCGACCGCGAACGGTGCGGTGGGCCCGAGCCCGTCGATCTCGCTGAGGCAGCGCGCGCGGGCACCCTCCGCGTTCGGCTCGGGCAGCCCGTCGACGTCGATGCGGCGGGTCGGCAGCAGTCGCAGCGGCGGGTGCCGGAAGGTCGCGAGGTCGGCGGCCAGCGTCTCGGCGTCGCCGTCGTCCGCGGTGACGATCAGGGTCGGGCGGTCGAGGAGGAGCCGCAGCGCGGCGACGAACAGCGCGGCGCTGCTGCCCCACAGCCCACCGACGGCGCGGTGCGCGGCACCGGTGCGGACCGCGTCGGCGATCCGGCGGGTCGAGTCCAGGGCGGCAAAGGCGGCGGCGTCGGTCATCGCTCGGGCGGCGCGGCATGTTCGGACACCGGGCCCGCCGCGTCCACGGCGGGCGTCAGTCGCCCGCGTCGTCCGGTTCCACGGGGTCGTCGCGTTCGCCCGGGTCGCCGGGCTCGCCGGCGTCCCCGCCTGCGGGTGCGCCGTCCGGCTCGGCCTCCGGCGCCAGCCGGGCGAGCGCGAGTCGCGCGGCCGCCATCTCCGCGCCGCGCTTGCTCCGCGCGGTCCCGGTCGCGACGTCGCGCCCGTCGATCCACACCGCGACCTCGAACTCGCGCTCGTGGTCCGGTCCGCGCGCGTCGAGCAACCGGTAGCTCGGCTGGCCGAGACCGGCCGCCTGTGCGAAGTGCAGCAGCCGGCTCTTGGGGTCGAGCGGCCGCTCGGGAGTCGGGCGCGGCCGCGGTCCGGCCAGCACGTGGCGCCGCACGAAGCGGCGTGCCGCCTGGATACCGCCGTCCAGGAACACCGCCGCGAGCACCGCCTCGACGAGGTCGGCGTGGATGCGCTCGGAGGCGAGATCGGTGTCGCGCATGCCGCGGCCGTGGCGCAGGTGGCGCACGAGGCCGAGCGAGCGCGCGAGCTCCGCGAGCGGGGTCTGGCTGACGAGGTCGGCGCGCCGCTGGGTCAGCTCGCCCTCGCTGGCGTCCGGGTGCTCGCGGAACAGGTGCTCGGCGACCAGGAACCCGAGGATCGCGTCGCCCAGGTACTCCAGGCGCTCGTAGCTGCGCAGCCCGTCCTGCCCGGTCGACGCGTGCACGAGCGCTCGGTTCAGCCGCTCGAGATCCTCGAACTCGTGGCCGATCCGCTCGGCCAGCTCCGCGAGTGCCCGCGTGCGCGGCTCGTCGGCGTCATCGTGGGAAGCCCGTGCCAACGCGGCCAGAGGATAGCGCGGCGCTGCGCCGCGCGGGATCTCCTTCGCTCAGCCCGACGTCAGGTCGAAGCCGGTCGACAGCTGGACGTGCACGGCGGCGCGGTGGAGATCGGCGCCCGCCGCGCGCTGCGGCTCGAGCTCGCGCGCATTGCCAGCGTGCCACAGCGCCCCGTCGACATCGCCCACCGCGAGCGCGTCACGCCCGAGCGCGAGGTGCAGCTCGACGAGCTTGCGGCGGACCGCGTCGCGGGTCTCGCCGAAGGTCGGGTCGCGAGCCGGATCGGGCGCGGTATCGCACACCGTGTCCCAGGCCTCCGCCATCAGCAGCAGCGCCTGACGGTAGTCGCGATTGCGGCCGAGTGCGTCGAGTGCGCGCGACTGCAGCCGCTGTGCGCGGATCGCCATGCTGGCGAGATCCGCTCGCGGTCGCGGCGTGCCTGCGAGCTGTTGCTGCATGCGCGCATCCAGGCGCTTGATGCCCTCGTCCGCGCGCAGCAGCAGCTCGGCGTCGGACGCGTCGCGCACCAGCGCCATGTAGTCGAGCTGGGCGGCGCCGAGACGACCACCGGCCTCGGCATGACGAGCGCGCTCGAACAATGCCTTCGCGATGCGGTCCTGCACGTTGCGGATCCGCTCGCGCAGCCGGCCCAACGAGTCGGCCTCCGGAGACAGGCTCGCAGCACGCCGCAGCTCGGCCATCGCCTGGGCTGGCAGGCCGATGCGCAGGCACTCGTCCGCGAGGCGCTCGCGTGCCGCTGCTTCGTTCGGGGTGACGACCGCGAGGGCGTCGTATTGTGACGCGAGCGTCAATGCACTGCGCGAGATCTGCCGGATGCCGGGCTCCGGCCACGCGAGCCGCATCTGCACGACGTCGGCGTCGACGGTCATCACCTCGCCGATCAGCACGAGACCGGTCGTGGCGCGCAGAGTCTGGCCCGGCGCCGAGGCGCACACGGCGAGCAGCGCGGCGAGGACAAGGGTGCGGCGGGTCATGAGGGCACCTGCGGCGCGGTGGGAGCGGCTTCCAGCCAGCCGCGACGCCGGAGATTCGGTGGAAACGCGGCGGAGATCAACCGCCGGCGCGCGCCGCACGTAGCTTCCGATCCGTACGCGGTACCGATCGGAAGCCAGCGAAGCCCGGCGCTACCAGGTGCCGAGCGGGGTGACGCGGGGTGGCGGGGCCGTCGTGCCCGCCGGCGTCAGAGCGACGGTGACGCGGACCGAACGGCGGCCGGCGGGGATCTCCGCGAGGAGCTGGCGGTAGCCGGTGTTGGTCGCCTCCGGCTGGCGCCGTTCGACGGCTCGGGTCGAGAACCGCGCGTCGTCGGGTGCCAGCAGCTCGCAGCTCAACTCGCGGTCGGCCAGGCGCAGCACCGCGCGGCGGCCGTCGGCATCGATCTCGATCGCCGCGGCGGTCGTCATGGCCCAGCGCAGCGCGCTGGGAGCCGTCAGTCGCAGCTCGTCCTGCACGATCGCGCGCTGGCGGTCGTCGAACAGCCCGAGCCCACGCCGCGCCTCGGCGACCCGCGCGGCGAACGCGCTGGTCGTGTCGAACACGACGAAGGCGCATTTCTCGCGGATCGCGAAGCGCTCGACGTGCACGTCCGCGGCGACCGGTTGCTCGATCGGCGTGCCGTCGTCGCCGAGCGCGAGTAGCACGTTGTGCGCCTCGGAGCGGTTGCGGAACCAGCTCCAGCGCCGGCCGCCCGGCTTGCCGTCGAAGTAGCCGGGCAGCTCGTAGTCGTCGGAGCCGAGGTCGGACGCCCAGCGCACGCCGCGCGCCTCGAACACGAACGACGACGCGTCGAGCTGGCCGTGGTTGACATCGTTGCGGCCGCCCTTCGCCGCGAGCCACGCGGCGTCGGGATCGCCCCACGCGCTGCGCAGCGACGCCACCGGGACGGGGCCTTCGAACAGGCGGTCGAGCTCGGTCGCTGCCGCCTCGGCGGGCAGCGGAACGTAGTGGAACACGTGGGTGGGTGTCGCGCGTGCCTGGCCGAGGAACGCGTGCTCGGCGACGGCCAGCGCAGGGTCGTCGAAGCGTCGCGAGAGCCACAGCAGCTCGCCGAGCGGCCCACGCCGTGCATTGGTGCTGGCGTCGGCGAAGTTGAAGTACGCTCCGGTCGGGCCGGTGCCGTGGATCGGGAAATGACCCGCAGCGCGCAGACCGCTGCCGTGGCCGAGCCCGAAGTCCGTGCCGAGCGCCGTCTGCAGCGCGGCGAGGCCGTGCATCACGTAACGCGTCGCGTAACCCCAGTACGCCGGCCCCTCCGCCCAGGCGCCATCGGGGTCGTACATCGCGAGCGCGCGCGGTAGCCGCTCGACGGCCCTCGGCACGATGCGTTCCGCCCACTCGGGCTCGACGTCGGCGACCGCCAGCGCACCGACCAGGAGCCCGCCGAAGCACACCGGATTCCAGTTGAACTGCGTGCGGGTCCACCACGCGTCGGCCTCGATCTGCGCGACCCCCGGGCGCAGCCCGAGCCGCACCAGCGCGCGCCGCAGCTCGAAGCGCTGGTCCTCGTCGAGATCGGGATACAGCCAGTCGTAGCCGAGGCCGACCGCGTGGCTCATCTCCGCGACATCGAGGAAGTGCGAGGGGTTCCAGTCGTCGAACGCGCAGACCTGTCGCAGGCACGCGAGCGCACCGTCGCGGTACCTCGGCTCGCGGCCGAATCGCCACGCGAATGCCAGGTGGCGGACCCGGTCGAGCGCATCGCGGCTGACCTGCAACAGGCGTGGGCCGCGCAGCCGGTGCTCGAGCGGGGGCCGCTGCAGGGCGGCGTCGGCGCCCGCGAGAACGTCGGCGAAATAGCGCTGCAGCGTCGCGTCCCGCTCGTGCAGCGCACGCAGCTCGTCGAGCCGGGCGGCGTCGACGATCAGGCGCGGATGCCCGTCGCGGAGCGCGCGCAGGAAGCCCGGCGGCACCGGGCGTTGCTGCGCGCCTGCGACCGCCGCGGCGAGCAGGGCGAACGAGAGCGCGGCCACCGGCACGGTGACCCACGCACGGCGCGGGCGCGGATCCATCACCGCCGCAGCGTAGCCCGGCTCGAGCCCTGCGACCGCTGCGAGTCGACGCCGGCGTAGCGTTCGCGGCGGTGGGTCTCGACCGCGCTGCGCAGCGCCGCGAGCGCATCGGGGCGGATCCCTGCGATCGTCGCGGCGCGGGCGACGAGCTGGCTGGGCGTCTCGTTCGGGTGCCGGGCGAGCCCGGCGCGGGCCGCGCAGCGTTCGAGCTCGCGGATCGACCGCGGGCGGCGGTCGCGCCGCAGCCAACGCAGCCCGCCGAGCAGCGCGAGCAGCAGCCCGAGCACGGTCGCTGCCGACCTCGGCCGGGCGACGACCGCGCGCGGGAGTCGCGCGAGCCAGGCGAGCGCACCGCTGCGGGTGTCGCCGTCGAACGCGGTGACGCGCTTCCACAGCGCCGCGATCGCGTCGGCGAGCCGCTCCAGCGCGCTGCCCCCGGTCGCGTCGCCGTCGACGTCGGCGGCCGGGGTCGCGTCGAGCGCGACCCAGCCACGCCCGGCGAGCAGCGCCTCGACCCACGCATGGGCGTGGCGCCGTCTCACGACGATCTCCCCGTGCGATGCGTCGGCACCGTCGGCGCGGAATCCGGAGACGAGCCGGCAGGGCACGCCGCAGCGCCGCAGCAGCACGGCGAGTGCCGACGCGAACAGCTCGCAGTGGCCGCCGTGCGTCGCCAGCAGGAAGTCCTCGAGATCCCGCGCGGCTCCCGGCCGGCCAGGGAGCACGTAGCGGTAGCTCGCCGCGAAGTGCGCGACGCAGGCCGCGGCGAGCTCCGCGTCGGTCGCGTCGCGTGGCAGCCGGCCGCGGATCCGATCGGCGATCGCCAGCACGTCGGCGGAGACGCTGCCCGCGGGCAGCCGGATCAGCCGGCCGCGCTGGGACAGCGTCAGATCGGCGGCGCGCCCGTCGGCGCGGTCGCCGAGCAGCACCATGTAGTCGAGCGAGCCGTAGGCGCGCACGTCCTGGCCGAGCTGCGTGTGCTCCAGCGTGCCGTCGATCAGCGGCATGACCGGCTCGGGGGCGCCGGGGCCGAGCAGTTGCACGGCGCTGCCTGCCAGCGGCACCGGTATGCGACGCAGCAGCGGGTCCACGATCTGCACGTGCACGCGCGGTGCGTCGGGCTCGGCCGGCGCCCCGTCGCGCGTCCACCAACCCGGCCGGGCCACCAGCCAGCGCGCATCGAACATCGCGCGGCCCGGTTTCTGCGGCTTCTTCTCCGCCTGCCAGCCGTTGCGCCCGTCGAAGTCGACGAACGTGCGGCTGCGCCAGAGCGCCGGAATCGTCGCTGCGTCGCCGCGCACGGGGCGGACCCGCAGCACCTCGCGCTCGTCCAGTGCATTGGTGCCACCGCTGCCGGGGCGCACGGTGTCGGCGAAGGCGGCCGCTCCGAGCCCGGTCTGCTGCAGTGCTCCCGTCTCGCCGACCCAGCCCTCCCGGCGGAAGTCGCGCGGCCAGGTCAGGAACACGGCCGCGGTCACCGCGATCGCGACGGCGGTGCGCGGCAGCCCTCCGCGCAGCGCCCCGCGGACCGCGGCGGGCGACGGCCGCGCCGGACCCGGCGCGACGCCCGGCTCGACGGCGGCTCCGTCGAGCAGTGCGGCGAGCTGGATCGACGGGAGCAACAGCAGCGCATAGAGCGTGAAGACCAGCAGGTACAGCAGGTCCTCGCAGAAGAACGCGGTCACGAACGCGATCAGGAAGCTGTTGAAGAACAGCAGGTCCGGCTTCTGGCGCGGCCCCAGGTTGTTGAGCAGGTGGACCTGGCACAGCAATGCGAGGATCAACCCGTCCTCCAGCAGTCGCTGCGAGAGTCGCTCGCGCGCGTGCAGGACCAGGATGCCGAACACCACGATCACCGCTGCGTTCCAGAGCAGGCGATACGGGCGGTGGTGCTGCAGCCGCCGCAGCCACGGAGCGGCGGCCGCCAATGCGCACAGCGGCCCGACCCAGAACGCCGACACCGCGCCCGTGATCTGCACGAACGCGACGTTGAGCAGCACGATCGCGACCAGCCAGGGGCGCAGCAGCTCAGCCATGGAGCGCCTCCGTGGGCGGCCGGCGGTCCGCGCGCTCGGGCTGCGGCAGTCGCAGCACGTGGTGTCCGGTCGGTGGAGGTGGCGGCGCGTCGCTCGGTAGCGGGGTGGCCTCGGCCAGGTAGCGCAGCAGCTCGTCGATGCTGCGGTGGCCGTTGCCGTAGGTCTCGACGTGCGCCTGCGAATGGAGCGTGAGCGTCTCGTCACGGTCGCGCGCGCGCAGGGCCAGCGCGGCGACCACGGACAGCGCACGCTCGAGTGCGTCGGCAGTGCAGCGCCGGTCGAGCGCGACCTCGAGCCCGTTCTCGCCGTCGCCGTCGTGCGCTCGGACGACCAGGCGGTCGGCGCCGCGCCGCGCGGTCGCACGCCAATGGACGTCCCGCAGGGCGTCACCCTCGCGCCAGCCGCGCAGGCTCTGTGGCGTGAGGTCGTCGCCGCCCTGCAGCGCCGAGCCGGTCAGTGCCGCGAGCACCGCGGTGCGACTGCGGTCGGCGGGCAGCTCGGCCGGTCGCGGCCAGGCGACGACGTCGAGGCTCAGGACCTCGGGCAGCGCGCGTCGGGCGCGCAACGCACCGAGCGGGAAGGTCGACTCCAGCCACGCGGCACTGGCGCGGTGCACGCCACGCGGCAGGCCGGCGAGGCTGCCGAGCAGCGCAGCTCCGCCGCTCGCGTCACCGGTCGCGGTGGGGCCGGCGAGCGGCACGCTGGCGACGAGCTGGTCGCGACCGGCGATGGTCATCCGCACGCGCAGCGCGAACGCCGGGCGGCGCACGCTCAGCGCGATGCGCACGACGTGTCCGGTGGCGGCGCCCGCGGGAGCCGACTCGACGTCGGTGATGGCGCAGCGTACGCGGCGCACGTTGTCGGCGGTCCACCACGCGCCGAGCGCAGCGAGCGTCGACAGGAACGCGATCAGCAGGAAGAACAGGTTGTCGTAGGGGGCGGCGTAGTACGCGACGACGAGCAGCCCGAGGAAGCCGACGGCCTTCAGGCCGAGCGCGGTCGGCCACAGCGCAGGGCGACCCGGCATGGCGACCTCACAGCTCGACCGGTGTGCTCGCCAGCAGCTCCGCGAGGATCGGTCGCGAGTCGCCGCCGCCGTGCAGGAACAGACGGTGCGCCAGCACCGGCGCCGCGAGCGCCTGCAGGTCGTCCGGCAACACGTGGTCGCGGCCGCCCAGCAACGCGTGGGCGCGCGCTGTGGCGAGCCACGCGAGCGCCGCCCGCGGGCTGGCCCCCAGCGCGACGTCGCGGTGGGTGCGCGTCGCGCGCACGACCGCGTACGCGTAGAGAGCGACCGGCTCGGTCACGGTCACGTTGCGCGCGGCAGCCATCAGGGCGAGCACCTCGTCGAGCGTCACCGCGGGGTCGACCTCGTCGAGTCGCGCGCGGGCGTCGTGGCCGGCGTACAGCCGGAGCTCGTCCGCCTCGCTCGGATAGCCGAGCTCGATCCGCACCAGGAATCGGTCGAGGGCGGCCTCGGGGATCGGGAACGTGCCGTGGAACTCGATCGGATTGCGCGTCGCGAGCACGAGGAACGGCTCACCGAGCCGGGTCGGGCGACCGTCGATCGTCACCACGCCGTCCTCCATCGCTTCCAGCAGGCACGACAGCGTCCGCGGGCTCGTCCGGTTGATCTCGTCGGCGAGCACGACGTTCGCGAACAGCGGACCCTCGACGAACGTGAAGTCGCCGGTCGCCGGCCGCCAGATCGACGTGCCGACGACGTCGGACGGCATCAGGTCGTTCGTGAACTGGATGCGATGGAAGGTGCCGTCGATGCACCGCGCCAGCGTGCGCGCGAGCAGCGTCTTGCCGATGCCGGGGATGCCCTCGATCAGCGCGTGACCGCGCGCCAGCAGGGCGGCGAGCAGCGGCTCCACCGTCTGCCGGTCCAGCGCGACCACGTGCTCGAGGCGCTCGAGCAGCGCGGTGCGGAACTGCGCGGCGCGCCGGGCAGCGGCAGCAGGATGCAGAGGCGTGCGGGCGTCGGTCGCCTGTAGCGACGGGTTGGCTTCGATCACGGCTTGGCTCCGGCGAGGTCGGGGCGGCGCGCCGCGCCCTCGCAGGGCGGCACCGCTCCATCCCGTCTCTTCGGTGTGCCGTCGCCGGGGTCTGTCGGTGCGGAACCGAATCGGGACCGCGGCCGGCGCACAGTGGCGCGCGCACCGCGGTGCCATCGGCGGCTCAGAAGAACAGCCAGCCGTTGACGTTGGTGAACGTCGGTGTCGCAGTGACGTGCGCGCCCTGGACGAGCAGCGGATTGCCGACCAGGATCGCTGCGTTCGGGATCACGAAGGGAATGAGCTGCGTGCCGAAGCCCGCATCGGCGGTGACGATCAGCGTCGTCGGATCGAGGTCGAACGTGCACGCGATACCCGGGATCGTCAACGGCGACGCATTGCGCGTCAGGCCGAACGCCAGGAACATCTGGCCGGTCGCGAGGATCTGTAGCGCGGTCGGGCCACCGACCGCGGCTGCGCCCTCGACCGACAGGCTCGCGGCCGGCGTCGAGCAGGCGTCGAACGGCGACGAGCGCCCCTGGATCTCGAAGATGTTGGGTACCGCGTCGCCATCGAAGTCGCCGAGGGGATCGACGGTGGTCGCAGTCTCCCAGCCCGACGCCGCCGGGCCGCCGGCGCCGGCGCCGATCGTCGCGAATGCCTCCAGGAAGCCCTGCACGTCGATCCGGCGGAGCTCGGTATTGGTGCGGGCCGTCGCCCACACGTTCCGGAAGCCGTCGATCGTCAGACCGAGCACGTCGGTCGCCACGGTGACGGATATCGCCGCGCCGGTCGCGGCATCGACGCGCCACAGGTCACCGGTGCGGAAGTCACCGACCCACACGAACTGCACGGCGAGCGTGGCGGGATCGACGTCGGCGATCACCGAGCCGAACGCGCCGCCCGGCGCGAGCACGTAGGTATTGAGCACGGTGCCGCTCGCATCGAGCTCGATCAGCTCCCCGGCGCCGCGGTTGTCGCCGACGACCCAGACGTGGCTCGGCATGCCGAGTCCACGGAAGTCCGCGCAGCAGCGCGTCGGCAGGATCAGCGAGGTCGACGGCATCGGGTGGTTCGAGATCGCGCCGGTCATGCCGTCGATCCGCGTCACGGAGCCGGGCGGACCGGCGCGGTGGCAGATCCACTTGTTGCCGTCGGCGTCGATCGCGATGCCCAGCGGCGCGGAGAACGATAGCGGGTACGTGTTCAGCGTCGTACCGTTGGCGTCGAACTCCTCGACGCCCGTGCCTCCGGACACCCATGCGTGCCCGGACCGGTCGAACGCGATCGCGTACGAGCTTCCCAGCGAGAACCCCGCGGCGCCGAACGGCGAGCCGTCCGGATGGAGGATCGGGACCGTCGCGCTACCCGCGACCCACAGCTTGCCGTCGGGGGCCCGGTGGATCGTGCGCATGGTCACGGCCTGCGGCAAGGTCTGCAGGACCTCGCCGAGCGGAGAGATCTGCATGACGTCGCCCGACGTCCGGTTGGCGATCCACAGCGCGTCCTGGGCCGAGACGCCAGCGAAGAGGCACAGCGAGGTGACGAACGTCAGTCGGATCGGAGGGAGGTGCATCGTGGGCTCCGGGAGAGGTGAGAGAGGGCGAATTTAGGGTCTCGCCCGGTGCGGCGAACCTACCCGCTCGCGACCACCGTGTTGATCCGGACAGATCGTACTCGGGTGAAGTTCCTCGACGGTACATGATCGTGACGGCGCTGGCGACACCGCGCGCTTGCGTGCGCGCGGTAGCGCGGGCGCCATGGAGGCTCGACGAGGAGCGCGAAATGGACGGACGGCAGGCCGGTGTCGCGGTGTTCGGGTGGATCTTCGCGCATTGCGTCGCGGTTGCGGCATGCGCTGGGCAGGACGTCGGCGGGCTCGCCGACCTGACGCGGGTGCGGGACGGGACGTCGGCGCGCGCGTCATCGGCGCCGGCGGATCGGTCGAGCAATCGCGACAATCGCTGGATCGAGCCTGGCGCGACGACGGTGCTCGCCGATCTGCAGGGACCGGGGATCGTCCAGCACATCTGGATGACCTTCGCGGCCCCGGAGCCGAGCTGGCTCGGTCGCGACGGCTCCGCGCACCATGGCGAGCTGGTGCTGAGGATGTTCTGGGACGGCGCCGAGGCACCGGCGGTCGAAGCGCCGGTCGGGGACTTCTTCGCGGCCGGGTTCGGACGCCGCGCGGCGGTGCGTTCGCTGCCGGTGCAGGTCGAGGGCGGCGACGCCTACAACTGCTTCTGGCAGATGCCGTTCTTCCGCTCGGCGCGCATCGAGATCGAGAACCAGAGCGCCAGGCCGTTCAACGCGTTCTACTTCCACGTCGACTGGGTCCGCGTGCCGGAGCTGCCGACGGACACCGCCTACTTCTGCGCGCAATACCGACAGGAGTTCCCGGTGCGATCTGGGCGCGACTACCTGGTGCTCGATGCCGAGGGTCGCGGGCACTACGTCGGCACGGTGCTGAGCGTGCGCAGCCGCAGTCCCGAGTGGTTCGGCGAGGGCGACGACAAGTTCTACATCGATGGCGAGAAGACGCCGAGCGTGTGGGGCACCGGAACCGAGGACTACGTGCTCAATGCGTGGGGCATGGGCACGTCGACGTTCCCGTGTTTCGGTGTGTCCATCCTCGACGGCGAGTGGGGCATGGTCGGCTGGAGCACCACGGTCTACCGCTGGCACATCGCCGATCCGGTGCGATTCACGAAGTCGCTGCGCGTCACGCTGGAGAACGCAGGCTGGATCTCCACCGACGAGCTGGCCGAGGGCGAGCCGCGCGGCTTCGTCGAGCGCAACGACGACTATGCAACGGTCGCGTTCTGGTACCAGGTCGGTCAGCCGAAGCGGTTCGCCGCGCTACCGGCGGTCGACGAGCGAGCGCTGCCCGACCTCGATGTCGTGTTCGAGGGCCGCACGCTGCGCGAGGGCGCGGCGGTCGAGGGCGGCAAGCTGTCGTTGCAGAAGGGCTGGCGCTGGACCGGCGACGGCCAGCTGTTCTTCACCAACGCCATCGGCGACGGCGCGTGGTTCGAGGCTCGCTTCGCCGTCGCGAACGAGGAGCTCCGCCAGCTGACGCTGCGCGCGACGCACAGCTACGACTTCGGCCGCTACCGCATCCTGCTCGACGGCGAGGAGGTGCGCGCGGAGCAGGACTTCTACGCGGAGGACGTCGAGCTGCGGGAGCACGACCTCGGCCAGCGCCGGCTGCCGGTCGGCGAACATGTGCTGCGCTTCGAGTGCATCGGCCGGAACGCCGCGTCGCGCGGCGCCCTGCTCGGGATCGACTCGGTGCGGCTGCGGCAGCGGTGGCAGGTCGAGCGGCGGCGGCCCGCGCGGGATGCGGAGTGAACCGCCAGGAGACTCCACGGACAGACGCGCTACCGCGCGGAGGTGTGGCCATGCGGGCGATGTGGGCGGTGGTGGTGCTCGGTGGGGTCGCGGCGGCACAGGTCGCGGAGCTTCGCGTCGCGTCACGCGAGGTCGTGGCGGGCGGACGCTCGTTCGGCGCCGGCGGCCGCTACGAGATCGTGCGGGGGACCGTGCGGCTGGCGCTCGACCCTTCCGAACCACTCAACGCGCGGATCGTCGATCTCCGGCTCGCGCCGACGAATCCGGAGGGGCGCGTCGAAGCGACGGCCGACCTGGTCGTGCTCCAGCCCGTCGACCCGGCCCGGCGCCGCGGAACCGCGCTGCTGGAGGTGTGCAATCGCGGCGGGATGGCATCGCTCGGCTCGTTCTGTCGCGCGACGTCGCGCGATCTGTCGCGACCGGAGGCGTTCGGTGACGGCCTGCTCCTGCGACTCGGCGCGACCGTCGTCTGGTGCGGCTGGCAATGCGATGTGCCGGACGAGCCCGGCCGACTGCGGCTGCGGGCGCCGATCGCCGTGCAGCCGGATGGCAGCCCGATCGAGGGGCTCGTGCGGACCGACCACGTCGCGTTCGAGCCCGTGGCGCGCATCGAACTCGGCCACCGCGGCCACGTGCCGTATCCGGTCGTGCGGCCGGACTCCGACGAGCACGTGCTGACGCGACGCCGGGGGCGCGACGAGGAGCGCGAGATCGTGCCCCGCGAGCGATGGCGATTCTCGGCCGACGGCCGTGCCGCCGAGCGTCGCGACGGCCGGCCGTTCGATGCGGGCTTCGTCTACGAGCTCGTCTGGGTCGCGCGCGATCCGAACGTGGTCGGGCTCGGGCTCGCCGCGATCCGCGATGTCGCGAGCTGGTTGCGCTACGGACCGGACTGTCCGTTCTCGGTACAACACGTCGTCGCGGTCGGCATCTCGCAGACCGGTCGCTTCCTGCGCCATTTCATATGGCAGGGCTTCACGACCGACACCGCTGGCCGCCAGGCGCTCGATGGCGTCCTCGCCCTGACGGCCGGCGCCGGCCGCGGCAGCTTCGACCACCGCTTCGCGCAGCCGAGCCGCGACGCGCACCGCTTCTCGGCGTTCGCGTTCCCGACCGACCTGTTCCCGTTCACGTCCCGGCTACAGGAGGATCCGGTGACCGGCCGGATCGACGGCCTGTTCGCGCGCCAGCACGACCCCGCACACCTGCCGCGCGTGTTCTGGGTCAACACCGGTTACGAGTACTTCGGCCGCGCCGCCGCGCTGATCCACACGACCGTCGATGGTCGCCGCGACCTCGCGCCGACCGCGCGGGAGCGCATCTACCATCTCGCATCGGCGCAGCACTACCCCGGCACGCTCGGCCGCGACGATCCGGTCGACACGCGCGCGGCCTACCGCGCGCTGTTGATCGCGCTGCTCCAATGGGTCGAGGACGGCGTCGAGCCACCACCGTCGGCATATCCGCGGCTCGCCGACGGGACCCTGGTGCCACTCGCGGCCCGCTCCGACCTCGGCATCCCGGGTGTGCGCGTGCCCGCCGCGATCCAGACCGCCCATCGCGCCGACTACGGGCCCGACTTCCCGTCGCGAGGCATCGTCGCGATCACACCACCGCGCCTCGGTCCCGCGTTCGCGAGCCTGGTGCCGGCGACCGATGCGCTCGGCAACGAGCTCGGCGGGGTGCGCTGCCTCGAGCTGCGCGTGCCGGTGGCCACCTACCTGCCGTATCGCGTGCTCGGCGACGACACGCCGTTCCCGGGCGAGCTGCAGGACTTCGTCGGCAGCTTCGTGCCGCTACCGCTCGTGGCTCGGGACGGTGACCCACGCCCGTCGCTCGCCGCGCTGTACGGTGACCGCGAGCACTATCTCGATCGCTGCCGGGCCGCGCTCGCCGACCTCGTCGCCGAGCGCGTCGTGCTCGGCGACGACGTGGGCGTCCTCCTCGAGCACGCCGGCGCTCTGTGGGATGCGGCGGTCCGGTGACGGCACCGCGACCGGCGACCGGGCGCCGTCAGTCGCCCTGCGCCGCGCGCGCGCCGACCGGGCGGATCGGGATCTCGACCTCGTAGAACCGCCGCCCCGCCGGGACCATCGGCGAGTTGTAGCCCATCGTGCGCAGCGGGCCGGCCTGCTCGAAGTCGGCAGCGTGCGCGCGCAGCCAGTCCTGCAGCGCGCGCTGGAGGCTGGCCATGTCCTCGCGGCGCTCCCAGCCGCGCGCGCCGATGCTGATGGCGAGCGTCGGTGCGACGTTCATGACCTCGACGTTGCCGTCGGCGCCGGCGTTGCCCTGGTTGGGGTGCGAGTAGAGGAACGCCATCGTCTCCTGATTGCGCGCCTCGCCGCCGGTGCCGTCGTAGTCGATCTGCACCGGCGCGGTCATGGCGATCTCGTTCTTCTTGATGTGGTTGAACAGTGCGAAGAACGACGACGTCGTGCCGCGCGACCCGGCCATCGGAGTGCGCGCCATGCGGTAGTCCGGGTAGCTCTTCAGGACCACCTCGCCGATCGGTGCGGTGTCCGGGAAGCCCAGCGGCAGCTCCGCCTCGATCGTCGGACGGAAGCGCAGGTCGGACACGACCGTCTCGATCTCGCGGTAGAGCAGGCCGGCGTCGCCGCCGGACTCGGCTCGCGCCAACGCCGTCCGGAGGCGGGCGGCGGTCAGCGGGTGCTCGGCCAGCTCCGTGAGCGCGGTCCCGATGGCCGCGCGGAGCTTCGGCAGGGAGACGTCGCGGCCGTCGAGGCCACGATCCAGTGCGGCGGCGGCCGCGGCGGCTGCGCTGCGCATCGCGCGCGACAGCTCCAGGTCGTAGACGGCGGTCATCGGATCTTCTCCCTGAGCCACCGGCGCAGCGGCGCGCAGCAGCACGTTGTCGAGGACGTGCACGACCGAGCCGCCGACCTCCAGGGTGTCGACGACGGCGGCGGAACCGATCCGCACGCGGCCGCCCGCGATCGTCACCGGCCAGGACCCGCCGGCGAGCGTGTCGACCTCGCCGGCGACGACCAGCGCGGTCGCGTCCTGCCTGCCCGCGGCGACGTGGTCGGTCAGCACGGCGGTGAGCGCCGACCGGTCGGCGAGCAGCCCGTCGAGCGCGCCGTCCGGCAGTGCGGCGAACGCGGCGTCGGTCGGCGCCAGCACGGTGACCGGCCCCTTCGTGAGCGCGTCGCCGAGGCCGGCGACCTCGACCGCGCGCACGAGCGTCGCGAGCCGGGCGTCCGCGCGCGCCGCGGCCAGCAGGTCCTGGGCATGGGCGTGCCCGGCGGTGAGCGCCGGCACGGAGATGACGAGAAGCGAAGCGGCGAGGGTCCTCATGGCGTTGCCCCGGCTTCGCCGCCCTGGTGCCCGCGGATGCGCACGGCGGGTCAACCCTCGCGCGGCGCCCAGCCGGCCGCTCGCGCGACCGCCTCGCGCCAACGTGCGCGCTGCTCCGCGGCGCGGTCGGCCGGCAGTCGCGGCTCGAAGCGCCGGTCGACCTGCCAGTTGGCGGCGAGGTCGCCGGCGTCGGTCCAGAAGCCGACCGCCAGCCCGGCCAGGTAGGCGGCGCCGAGCGCCGTCGTCTCCGTGACGGTCGGCCGGACGACCGGCGTCTGCAGCAGGTCGGCCTGCAGCTGCAGCAGGGTGTCGTTCGCGGCGGCGCCGCCGTCGACCCGCAGCTCGGCGAGCGGGCGTCGGGCGTCGTCACCGATCGCGCCGCACAGGTCGGCGACCTGGAACGCGATGCCCTCGAGCGCCGCGCGCGCGAGGTGGCCGGCGGTCGTCCCGCGTGTGATGCCGCAGATCGTGCCGCGCGCGTAGCTGTCCCAGTGCGGCGCGCCGAGGCCCGCGAACGCCGGCACCAGGTAGACGCCGCCGGTGTCGGGCACGCTGTTGGCGAGCGCCTCGACGTCCTCGGCCCGCCGGATCAGCCCCAGGCCGTCGCGCAGCCACTGCACGACCGCGCCGCCGACGAACACGCCGCCCTCCAGGGCGTACTCGGTGCGTCCGCCGATGCGCCATGCGACCGTCGACAGCAGTCGATTGCGCGATCCGACCGGTCGCTCGCCGGTGTGGCAGAGCAGGAAGCAGCCGGTGCCGTAGGTGTTCTTCGCCAGTCCGGGTGTGGTGCAGCGCTGGCCGAACAGCGCGGCCTGCTGGTCGCCGGCGATCCCCGCGATCGGCACGCCGTCGAGCTCGGAGCCCGCGGCCACCTCGCCGAGCACGCCGGCCGAGGCGACGACCTCGGGAAGCAGCGCGCGCGGCACGTCGAACGCGGCGCACAGCTCGTCGTCCCAGCTGCCGGTGTGGATGTCGAACAGCAGCGTCCGCGACGCATTGCTCGCGTCGGTCGCGTGCACGGCGCCGCGGGTCAATCGCCAGACCAGCCACGCGTCGATCGTCCCGAACGCGAGCTCGCCGCGCTCCGCGCGGCGGCGGGCTTCTGGCACGTGGTCGAGCAGCCAGGCGAGCTTCGTCGCCGAGAAGTACGGATCGATCACGAGGCCGGTCTTCCGCCGCACCAGCTCCTCGACGCCGTCCGCACGCAGGCGGTCGCAGATCGCCGCCGTGCGACGGTCCTGCCAGACGATCGCGCGGTGGATCGGCCGGCCGGTCGCGCGCTCCCACACGACGACCGTCTCGCGCTGGTTCGTGATGCCGACCGCGGCGACGTCCGAGCCCCGCAACCCGGCGCGCGCGAGCGCCTCGGCGGCGACCCCCGACTGCGTCGCCCAGATCTCGCCCGGGTCGTGCTCGACCAGTCCCGGCGCCGGGAAGTGCTGGGTGAACTCCTTCTGCGCGCTGGCGGCGATGCGGCCCCGATGATCGAACAGGATGGCGCGGGAGCTCGTGGTGCCCTGGTCGAGGGCGAGCACGTGGGTCATGGCGGCGACTCCGGGATGGAAGCGCCATCGTGCCGCAGCGGCGTGTCTCCGACCATTCCTGGACGTGACCCGGCCTCCTGGGGCGCGAGCGGACCGCGGGCGGCATGATCGCGGCATGGATCGCACCGCGATGCTCGCGCGCCTGGAGGACCGTCGGGAGCCATTCGACATCGTGGTGATCGGCGGTGGCGCGACCGGCGTCGGGGTGGCGGTCGACGCCGCCGCGCGCGGCCATGCAGTGCTGCTGCTCGAGCAGCTCGACTTCGGGCAGGGCACGTCGAGCCGCAGCACCAAGCTCGTGCACGGTGGCGTCCGCTACCTGCAGCAGGGCAACGTGTCGCTCGTCATGGAGGCGCTGAAGGAGCGCGGGATCCTGCGCGAGAACGCGCCTCACCTCGTGCGCGACCTGCGCTTCATCGTGCCGAACTACGCCTGGTGGGAGGCGCCGTTCTACGGCATCGGCATGAAGGTCTACGACATGCTGGCGGGGCGTTACGGCTTCGGACCGTCGCGCAATCTGTCACGCGAGAAGGTGCTCGCGGCGATCCCGACGCTCGAGACCGACGGTCTGCGCGGCGGCGTCCAGTACTACGACGGTCAATTCGACGACGCGAGGCTGCTGATCGGCCTCGCGCGCACGGCAGCCGAGCAGGGCGCCGTGCTCGTCAACCATTGCCGCGTCGTCGCGATCGAGAAGGATGCGAACGGCTTCGTCCGTGGCGTCGTCGCGGAGGATCGCGAGAGCGGCCGGGAATATCGCGTCCGCGCGCGAGGCGTCGTCAATGCCACCGGCCCGTTCGCCGACGGCGTGCTGAAGCTCGACGATCCGGAGTCGCCCGACCTCATTGCACCGAGCCAGGGCATCCATCTGGTGTTCGACCGGCGCTTCCTCCCCGGTGACTCGGCGATCATGGTGCCGCGCACCAGCGACGGGCGCGTGCTGTTCGCGATCCCGTGGCACGGCCACGCCCTGGTGGGCACGACCGACACGCCGATCGAGCGCGCCGTCATGGAGCCGGCGGCGCGCGAGGACGAGGTGCAGTTCGTGCTGGGCACCGCCCAGCGGTACCTCGCGACCGACCCCACGCGCGCCGACGTCAAGGCGTTGTTCGTCGGTATCCGGCCGCTGGTGCGCGCCGGCGCAGGCGTCAGCACCGCCCAGCTCTCGCGAGATCACACGATCCACATCGGCCGGTCGGGTCTCGTCACGATCGTCGGCGGCAAGTGGACGACCTACCGCAACATGGCCGAGGACGTCGTCGACCACGTGGCGACGCTCGCGCAGCTCGACGAGCGGCCGTGCACGACGCGCCGGCTGCGCGTCCACGGCTATCACGCGCACGGCGAGCGCTTCGGCGACCTCGCCGCGTGGGGCAGCGACGCGCCGCTGATCGACGACCTCGTGCGGGCGGAGCCGGAGCTCGGCGACGTGGTCGTGCCGGGGCTCCCGTACCGCTTCGCGCAGGTCGTCTTCGCGGTGCGCACCGAGATGGCGCGGACCGTCGAGGACGTGCTGAGCCGCCGGATCCGCGCGCTGCTGCTCGACGCACGTGGCGCGGTCGCCGCGTCGCCGCGCGTCGCCGCTCTGGTCGCGCGCGAGCTGGGTCGCGACGCGGACTGGTGCGAGCAGCAGGTGCGCTCGTTCGCGACGCTCGCCCGTCACTACCTGCCGGCGTGATGAACGGCGCGGTGGTCGCCGTATGATCCGAGGCGTGCACGAGCGCCCGACGATCCGCCAGCTCGAGTACCTCGTGGCCCTCGCCGAGACCCTGAACTTCCGGCGCGCCGCCGAGCTGTGTTTCGTGAGCCAGCCCGCGCTCAGCGCGCAGATCCAGAAGCTCGAGCAGCTCCTCGGCGTGCGGCTGTTCGAGCGCGATCCACGGCGCGTGCTGCCGACCGCGGTCGGCATCGAGGTCGCCGACCGCGCCCGGGAGGTGCTGGCGCGTTGTGACGATCTCCTGCACGGTGCGCAGAGCTTCGACGACCCGCTCGCCGGCACCGTCCGCCTCGGCGTGATCCCGACCGTCGCTCCGTACGTGCTGCCCGCCGTGCTGCCGGCGATCCGCGAGGCGCGCCCGGACCTGAAGCTGCTGATCCGCGAGGAGCGTACGGACGACCTGCTGAGCGGCGTCGACGGCGGGCGGCTCGACGTCGCGCTGCTCGCGCTCGAGGTCGATCTGTCCGGCTTCGAGTCGCTGACGCTGTTCGAGGAGGCGTTCGTCGTCGCGGTGCCGCGCGGCCACGAGCTGGCGGGGCGCGACGCGATCACGCAGGAGGATCTGCGCGGCCAATCGGTGCTGCTGCTCGAGGACGGCCATTGTCTGCGGCGCAGTGCGCTCGAGATCTGCCACGCGCGTGGTGCAGCGGAGCTGGAGGGATTCCGCGGCTCCAGCCTCAACACGCTGGTGCAGATGGTCGCGGGTGGAGTCGGCATCACGCTGCTGCCCGAGATGGCGGTGCCGGTCGAGGTGCGCGACGACGCGATCGTCGTGCGGCCGTTCGAGCCGCCGGTCCCGGTGCGGCACATCGGTCTCGCCTGGCGGCGCGGCTCGCCGCGCGCGAAGGGCTTCCGCATCCTCGGCGAGCTGGTCGAGTCGCGGATGCGGCCGTTCGCCGATTGACGGTTCGATCCCCGCTCACGAGAACCTGCCCGAGCGACGATGCACGAACTGAAGTACCTGCTCCTGCCGCCCCTCAGCGGTCTGCTGCTCGCCGTCGCGGGACTGCTCGTCGCGCGTCGCAAGCCGCGCCTCGGGCGCCTCGCGATCGCGATCGGTCTGCTGTCGTTGTGGCTGTTCGCGACGCCGTTCGTCGCGAGCCGGCTGCTCGACCAGCTGCAGGTGCACGCCGCGCTCGCGCCCGACGCCGTCCTGCCGGCGGACGCAGCGGTCGTCGTGCTGTCGGCCGGCACCGCCGGTCGGGCTCCCGAATACGGAGATGCGACCGTCGATGCGCGCACGCTGGTCCGCCTGCGCTACGGCTGCCGGCTCGCGAAGCGCAGTGGGCTGCCGCTGCTCGTGACCGGCGGCCCGTCGTGGTCGGGCATGCCGGCGATCGCGCAGCTGATGGCGGAGACCGCGCGGGACGACTTCGGCATCGCCCCGCGCTGGATCGAGCCGGACGCGCGCAACACGCACGAGAACGCCGCGAACTCGGCACGGCTGCTCGATGCGGCAGGCATCCACCGTGCGGTCGTCGTGACCGACGCGTTCCACCTGCCGCGCGCGATCCGCTCGTTCAGGTCGTTCGGCATCGACGTCCTGCCCGCGCCCACCGGCTTCGTGCGCCTCGCGCCGTGGTCGTTCAGCTCGTTCGTGCCGAGCCACAAGGGCATCGCGGACAGCGCGCTCGGGCTCCACGAGGCGCTCGGCCTGGTGTTCCAGAGTCTGTTCCAGCTCTGAGCTCGGGCGTGCCGATCACCGATCAGGGTCGGCCGAAGAAAACGGCCCCCCACCCGGGACGGGGTGGAGGGCCGCAGGATCTTGGAACGGATCGCTCGGTCGCGCGGGGATCCGCGCGACCAGCTCTCGGGAACGGACCAGGGTGTTCGCTCGTGCGCGGGGCGGACGCGGGGGCGGCGCGGCCAGCCCGTGCTGCATTCCGGATATCGAACGGCAGCCCGCCCGACTTGAGCGCGATCCCGGGAAGTGCACCTGGGTTCATCCGGGTACGGCTGACCGGATGGCACTGATTTCGGCGAGGTCACATGACCCACGCCACGCTACCGTCGCCGAAGTCGACACCCCGATGGCCTCCGCTGTCCGCAAGCGCCCGATCCTCGCGCTCGACCTCGGCACGACGCAGGTGAAGGCCGCGGTGGTCGAGCCCGACGGTCGCGTGTCGGCGCTCGCCAGCCGGCGCTGCGCGGCGACCGCGGGACCGCGTGCGCTGGTCGACGCGACCGCATTGCTCGCTGCTGCCGAGGACGCGCTGCGCGAAGCGGCGACCGGCGCGGTCGACCCGCTGGCGCTCGCGCTCTCCTGCGCGATGCACGGCGCCGTGCCGGTCGCCCCTGACGAGACCCCGCTCGGCCCGCTGTCGACCTTCGCGGATCCGGTCGGTGGTGCCCACGGGCGCGCGCTCCGCGAGGCCGGTCGCGCGCTGCCGCTGCACGCGCGGACCGGTACGCCGGTGCATCCGTCGAGCTGGGTCTGCCGGTTGCCGGCGTTGCGCGCCGAGCTCGCCCCCGCCACGCGCGAGCGACTCGCAGGCTTCCGCTCCGCCAAGGAGCTCCTGCTGTGGCGCTGGTGCGGCGCACGCGTCGTCGACGAGTCGCTGGCGAGCGCGACCGGCCTGTGCGACGCGGACACCGGCGATTGGGATCCGGAGGCGCTGGCGCTCGCCGGTCTCGACCGCGCGGCGCTGCCCGGCATCGTGCCGATCGTCGAGCGCGTCGGGCCGTGGCGCCCGGGCGTCGCCGCGGGCCTCGGGCTGCCGGCCGATCTGCCCGTCGTGATCGGCGCGAGCGACGGTGCCTGCGCCCACCTCGGCGTCGGCGGGGACGAGCCCGGCGTCGCGTCGCTGAGCTTCGGCACCAGCGGCGCCGCGCGGCGGGCGGTGGATGTCGGGCAGGCCCGGGCGCTCGCGGGCGCGCTCGCAGCCCGCGGGCTGTTCCGCTACCGGCTCGATGCGGCTGCGGCGCTGGTCGGCGGCGCCGTGTCGCACGTCGGGCGCGCGCTCGAGTGGGCGGCCGGGCTGTTCTGGCCAGGGCTGGGGCCGGACGCGGCGGTCGCCGCCCTGCTCGACGAGGCGGCGCGGGCCGACCCGCGCGGCGAGCTGCCGGACTTCGATCCGCGGCTGTCCGGCGAGCGGTTCCCGGAGCACGACCTCGACGCCGTCGCGTGCGGCGCGTTCACCGGGCTCGGCTACGCGCACGGCCGCGCCGAGCTGCAGGCCGCGGTCGTCGCCGGCATCGTCGGGTCGGTCGCGCGGATCGTCGAGGCCTGCGATGGCGTGCTCGGCCCCGCGACCGCGATCCGCGGTGGGGGCGGGCTGCTGCGCGCGCCGCTGGTCGCACAGCGGCTCGCCGACCGGCTCCGCCGCACGGTCGAGATCGCCGCGTCGGTCGAGTCGTCGGCGATCGGCGCCGCGCGGCTGGCGCGCCGCGCGCTCGGCCTGGACGATCCGTCCCCATTCCGCGCCGAGCGCTGCGCGCGACCGCGATGAACGAGCTGACTGGAATCGGATCGGCGTCGACCCGGCTGTCCGAGAGCGACATCGCGCGCGTGGTCGCCGCGACGCTCGACGGCTGGGACGTCGATGGCCGCCGCGTGCTCGTGCTGGTGCCCGACCGCACGCGGACCTGCCCGCTGGCGACGGTGTTCGCAGCCGTGCACCGCGCGCTCGCGCCCCGCGTCGCCGGGCTCGACGTGATGATCGCGCTCGGCACGCACGCCCCGCTCGCCGAGGACGACATCCGTGCGCACCTCGGTCTCGGCGACGCGGCTCACCACGAGCGCGCCTTCCCGACCGTCGCGATCCACAACCACGAATGGCGGCGCGCCGGCGCGCTGGTCGAGGTCGGCACGCTGACGCGCGCGGAGGTCGAGGTGTGGAGCGGTGGGCGGCTGTCGCTCGACGTGCCGGTGCACGTGCACCGGATGGCCGCCGCCGCCGACCGCGTGCTGATCCTCGGGCCCGTTTTCCCGCACGAGGTCGCCGGCTACTCCGGCGGCAACAAGTACCTGTTCCCCGGCGTGTCGGGCCAGCGGATCATCGACTTCTTCCACTGGCTCGGCGCGCTGATCACGAACCGAGAGGTCATCGGCGTGCCGCACACGCCGGTGCGCGCGGTGCTCGATCGTTGCGCCGCGATGCTCCGCGCGGACCGCCGCGCATTGTGCATGGTCGTGCGCCCCGGTGACGGCTCGCTGGCCGGTCTGTTCGGCGGCGCCGCGGAGGCCGCCTGGGAGAGCGCGGTCGGGCTGTCGGCGCAACTGCACGTGCGGTTCTGTGAGCGGCCGTTCCACACCGTCCTGTCGCAATGCCCGGCGATGTACCCGGACATCTGGACCGCCGGGAAGGGCGTGTACAAGCTCGAGCCGGTGGTCGCCGACGGCGGCGAGATCGTGCTGCTCGCGCCGCACGTGACGCGCGTGTCGGCCGTGCATGGCCACGTGCTCGAGCGCATCGGCTACCACGTGCGCGACTACTTCCTCGCACAGTGGGATCGGTTCCGCGACGAGCCGTGGGGCGTACTCGCCCACTCGACGCACGTGCGCGGCGACGGCACCTACCGCGACGGTGTCGAGCGGCCGCGGATCCGCGTGACGCTCGCGACCGGCATCCCGGCCGAGCTGTGCGCCCGGATCGGCCTCGGGCACCGCGATCCGGCCAGCATTCGCGTCGCGGAATTCGCCGAGCGCGAGCCGGAGGGCGTGCTGTACGTCCCGCGCGCGGGCGAAGTGCTGCACCGGCTGCAGGCGGCGCGGGGCGGCGCGCCCCGGGGAAACCCGTAGCAGGCTGTGCCGTTGCCCGGGGGTCCGAAAGGACGCGCGGCGTACGGCGTTGCGATCGGGCGGGCGTGGGGCGGTCGCTGCGGGTGGCGCGGCGGATTCGCCGCGCCCGCAGAGCGGAGTGCGCGATGTTCGAACGCAAGAAGCCCGAGGTCCTCGTCGTCGGTGCCGGTCCGGTCGGCCTGTTCACCGCGTTGGCGCTCCACGAGCGTGGCAAGCAAGTGCAGATCGTCGAGAAGGAGCGGCGCACGGGCACGCGCAGCTACGCCTGCACGTTGCACGCGGCGTCGCTCGGCATCCTCGACGGCTTCGGGCTGCTCGGCGAGGTGCTCGCCAAGGCGCGACGGCTGCGCAGCGTCGGGCTCTACGACGAGAAGCAGCGGCGCGGGGCGCTCGCGATCGGCGAGCTCGTCGAGGACCACTCGTTCCTCGCGGTGCTGCGCCAGGAGGACCTCGAGAACACCCTGGTCGAGGCGCTCGCGAAGCGCGGCGTGCACGTGACCTGGAACCACCAGGTCGCGCGGCTCGACGCGCACGCCGATCACGTCGACATCGAGTTGGAGAAGCTGTCGAGCGACTCGACCGGCTACTCGGTCCAGCACACCGAGTGGTTCGTGACGAAGACGATGCAGGAATCCGTGCCCTGGGTCGTCGGCTGCGACGGCCACCGCTCGGTCGTGCGGCGCACGGCCGGCATCGACTATCCGGAGGTCGGTCCCGCCAGCGAGTTCGCGGTGTTCGAGTTCAAGACGGACGCCGAACTCGGTGACGAGATGCGGCTCGTGCTCGCCGAGGATTCGACCAACCTGTGCTGGCCGCTGCCCGGCGGCTACTGCCGGTGGAGCTTCCAGCAGCCCACCGAGGAAGCGGTGACGATGCGCGAGTCGCGCGAGAAGGACCGCGACATGGTCGCGTTGCCGGAGGGCGTGTTCCCGACGCTCGCGAAGGACCGGTTGGCCGAGCTGATCGCCCAGCGCGCACCGTGGTTCCGCGGCAGCGTCGACAGCATGCGCTGGCGCATGCTGGTGCGCTTCGAGCAACGCCTCGCGACCTCCTTCGGCAAGGGTCGGCTGTGGCTGCTCGGCGATTCCGCGCACCTCGCCGGGCCGGCTGGTGTGCACAGCATGAACGTCGGCTTCCGTGAGGGCCTCGCGTTCGCCGACGCGATCGCCAAGGGTGGCGATGCGGCGACGATGGCCGCGTTCGACGCGGCGCGCCTGGCCGAGTGGCGGGGCCTGCTCGGCATCGCCGACGCGCCGCAGGGCGCAGCCGGCACCGACCCCTGGATCGCCGCGCGCGCCGAGCGCCTGCTGGCCTGCACGCCGGCCGCCGGCGCCGACCTGCGGCGGCTGCTCGGCCAGGTCGGCGTCGACTGGAAGGCGCCGGCCGGGGTCTGAGTCTCCCGGCCCTCGGGTCCGGGGTGCTGGGCGATCGCGCGCGATATCCTGGTTCCGCGCGCACACGCGGGCGTCGTGCCCGGCGCCGGACGACGGCTCGGCGTGGAGCGGCGCCGCGGAGCGGGAATCGCCACGAAACGCGATGTCGCGCCGGCCCGCTTCCGGATCGCGCCGTCGGTCGGTTGCGTACCGCGCGCGACGCGGTCGCTCCACGGCGGCTCGGCGATCCGACGTCGCTGACCATGGACCCCATCGACCCCATCGACCGACTGGTGCAGCTTGCTGCCGAAGCCCTCCGCGCGCACGGCGGGGGCGATCCCGATGCCGCAGGCCTGGTCGCGACCGCCATCGTGGCGCTGGATGACGCGATGCGGGACACGCCCGCGACCCGCGTGCGGCTCGGACCGCTACTCGGGCGTCTGCGCCGGACGGCTCGCACCACGACGGAACCGAGCTCGACGCGCTCCAACTGGGTCCCGGTCGCCGGCGGCCGACTCGCCGTCGGCCACCGGCCGCGGCTGCGTGCGCTCGCCGCTCTGCGGCGGTCCGGCGCCACGCACATCCTGACGCTCACGTCCGAATCGGAAGGCGCGCGGGACATCGAGCGGTCAGCGCGGGACGCCGGGCTTCGTTGGCTGTGGCTTCCCCTGGCGAACGGCGAGCCACCGGAAGCGGCTCGCATTCCGGTGATCGCGTCCATGTTCCTCGGTGTGAGCGAGGTGCTCGCCCAGGGCGGGGCGGTCTTCGCACACTGCTCGGCCGGGATCCACCGGACCGGCATGATCACCTTCGCGCTGCTGCGCTACCTGGGGCACGGAACGGTCGCCGCGCGTGAGCTGATGGCCGCGCTGCGCACCGTGACTGCCGAGCGGGTCGGTGCACGTCGGCTCGAGTGGGGCGACGGCTTCGGCCTGGTCGGTGCCCGTCACCGGGCCGCCCACCGTTGGCGATGCGAGGGCATGTCGGGGTTGACCGCACACGCGAAGAACATGCTCGCGATCATGCGCGCCGCAGGGGAACGGGGTCGGCGTCACGGCCATGCGTGGGATCCGGAGTGGATCGCGGGCGTGCCGTTCGAGAGCTACCCGGACGTCGCCGGCCTGCTCGAGCTCGAGGCCGCCGGGTTGGTCGAGATCGACGTCTACGACCCCCGTTGTGGCAGCATCGGTGCCCGGCTCACGGCGCCTCGAGAACCCGACGCGGGGTCGAACCGGACCGGCGAGAAGCCGCACGGAGGCGACGCGGACCCAGCGCGCGGATGACCCCCGAGCGCCCCACGTGCCCGGCTCGCAGCCGCGCCCGTCCCGACTGCCGCCGCCTGGGCCGATCATCGCCGCGAGGCATGGCCGAGCCGCCCGGCGGGATGTCGACCGCGGCCCTGGTCGCGCTACCAACGGTCCGGTCCCGCCCGGATCACGTCCGGATCCGGTCCACTTGGGGCGATCACGGGGCCTGATCCGAGCGACTGCTTCTCGGCGGGTCCGACGACAGAGTGGAGTGCGCTTCGTTCGGCGGGGTGGCCCGAGAGCGAACCGACCGCAATCCGGGCAATGATCCGGTCATCGCGAGCGTCGAGGTCGCGCGCGGAGAACGCTGGACGCGTTCGAACCACCGCTCGAGCGGCGTCACGCCGGGCGCGCCGTTGGGAAAGTCCGTACGGGATGATGCACGGTGCGAAGTGGTGAACGTCGCCGTGGTGTGATCCCGAGGACGATTCCGCATTGCGAAGCGCCGGGCCCCGACCACCGACTGCCCGACCACCGACTGCCTGGCCACCGACTGCCTGGCCACCCGGCACCGGACCTTCGAGCGCCCGGCCTCCTGGTGCCCGGCCGCCGACCGAGCGTGCAGTGATCGGCAAGCCGCACCGCTCCGGGTACACTGCGCGACAGGTTCACTGCGTGCCCTCCGGCCGCATCCGAGCCGAGTGCATTCGCCCGGTCGTTCGATCTCCGGCGATCGATCGCCCTGCGTGGTGCGAGCGCCGGGAGCCACGACGTCAACACGTCGAAGCGCTTCGAACGGCTGGGTGGTGCCTCTCCGCCGGCCCCTGGCGCGCATCACGAAGCGGTGCCCGCCGTCCCGCCTGGCTCCGTGGATGCCCGAGCCGCCGGCGACGGGGGGTGGATCACGACGTGGAGGTCTCCGGATGACCGAAGTGACTCTCCTCGAGGAAGTGGTCGCGGACACCCCGCACGGCGATCGACTTCGGGGCTGCATGCAGTGCGGCAGCTGTGGCGGCTCGTGTCCCAACGGCGCCGAGATGGATCACACGCCGCGTGCCCTGTTCGCCATGCTGTTCGCGGGGCAGCGAGACGAGGTGCTCTCGTCGAACACCATGTGGCAATGTGTGTCGTGCTACTCGTGTACGACGCGCTGTCCGAGGGAGATCCCGATCACCGACCTCATGTACACGCTGAAGCGCATGGCGGTCGGCGCGGGAGTGGCGCGCCATTCGGATGCCATCGCCCTGGCGCGCGTGTTCACCAACATGGTCGAACGCTACGGCCGCAGCTTCGAGTTCGGTATCGCGACTCGCTACCTGCTGCTCCATCACCCGGTCGCAGCGCTGAAGAACGCAGGACTGGGACTCAAGATGTACGGCCACGGCCGCATGAGCCTCCGTCCGACGCGCATCGAGAGCCTCGACGAGCTCCATGCGATCGTCGACGAGGCCCGGACCATCGAGTTCGCCGAGCGGAATCCGGGAGGTGTCACGTGGTGAGATACGCCTTCTATCCGGGCTGCTCGCTCGACGTCTCCGCGGTGGCGTACGACGAATCGGTCAAGGCGGTCTGCGCGAAGCTCGGCGTCGACCTCGTGCCGATCGCGGACTGGAACTGCTGTGGCGCGACGGAGTACTGGGGCCACGACGCGTTGATCGCGCAGGCCCTGATCGCGCGGAACCTCGCGAGGATCGACCCGGAGCTCGAACAGGTGACCGCGCCCTGCGCGGCCTGCTACCTGAACCTCGCCAAGGTCGACCGGATGATGCGGGAGGTTCCGGCCGCTGCCGAGCGCGTCAATCGGGCGTTGGCCGCCGGCGGACTCCACTACGAGCCGGGGCGGGTGCGCGTCAGGCACCTGATCGACGTGCTCTACGAGGACGTCGGCAGGGAGCGGCTGACCGAGGCGTCTACCGGATCGCTCGATGGACTGCGCGTGGCGCCGTACTACGGCTGTCAGGTCGTGCGACCGTTCTGCGACAACGACGACTCCGAGCAGCCGGTGCGCATGGACGAGGTCCTGACCTGGCTCGGTGCGGAGGTCGTCGAGTATCCGGTGAAGAGCCAGTGCTGTGGCGGTCACATGTCCCAGATCAGCGAGAACGAGGCGTTCGAGCTGATCCGTCGACTGCTGGACTGCGCACATCGGAGCGGCGCGGAGGTCATCGCCTGCATGTGTCCGATGTGCCAGCTCAACCTCGATGCCTACCAGGGCCGCGTCAATCACCACTTCGGCACCGGCTATCACCTACCCGTGCTGTTCTTCACCCAGGTCGTCGGGGTCGCACTGGGCATCGAGCACGATGTGCTCGGTATCGGCAGGGAGATCGTCCCCGCTCGGGAAGCGCTCCGAGCACACGGCGCGACGGTCGTCGCGGCAGCCGAGGGAGGTCGCGATGTCCCGTAGGGTCGGGGTCTACGTCTGCCATTGTGGCTCGAACATCGCCGGAACGATCGACTGCGAGGCGGTCGCCCGGGCGGTCGGCGAGAGGGTCGCCGACGTCGCGGTCTCGCGCGACTACAAGTTCATGTGCTCGTCCCTCGGGCAGTCGATGATCCAGGAGGACATCGAGAAGGAGAAACTCGATCGGGTGGTCGTCGCAGCCTGCTCACCACATCTGCACGAGAAGACGTTCCGGCGCGCCTGCAGCAACGCCGGATTGAATCCGTACCTGATGCAGATGGTCAACGTCCGCGAGCACATCTCCTGGGTCACCAAGGACCAGGTCGAGGCGACCCGCAAGGCGACCGCGATGGTGACGGGCGCAGTGGAGCGCGTGAAGCGACAGGAGGCGCTCGAGCCGCAGTACGTGCCGGTCAATCCGGCGACCCTGGTGGTCGGCGGTGGAATCGCCGGTCTGCAGACCGCGATCGAGATCGCCGAGTTCGGGCACCCGGTCTACGTCGTCGAGCGAGAGCCGAGCATCGGCGGGCACATGGCCCAGTTCGACAAGACGTTCCCGACGCTCGATTGCTCGGCCTGCATCCTCACGCCGCGGATGTCCGAGGCGGGGCAGCACGACTGCATCCACTTGCTGACCTGGTCGGAGCTCGAATCGGTCAGCGGCTCGGTGGGCAACTTCAAGGTGCGCGTCCGCAAGAAGGCGCGCTACGTGAACTCCGAGATCTGCACCGGCTGCGGCGTCTGCGAAGAGAAGTGCCCCATCAAGGTCGTCGACGACGTGTTCGAGGCGGGCCTCGGGATCCGCAAGGCGATCTACATGCCGTTCCCGCAGGCGGTGCCGAAGATGCCGGTGATCGACACCGCGCACTGCATATGGTTCGTCCGGGGCAAGTGTCGTGCGTGCGAGATCTTCTGCCCGACCAAGGCGATCGCCTTCGACCAGAAGGACGAGATCGTCGAGCTGGAAGTCGGGAACATCGTGCTCGCGACCGGCTACGACCTGTTCGACTGCCGCCGGTTGCCCCAATACGGATACGGTCGTCTCGACAACGTCTTCACGAGCCTCGAGTTCGAGCGCATGTGCAACGCGGCGGGGCCGACGGGCGGACGGATCGTCCTTCGCGACCGCGAGACCGAGCCGAGATCGGTCGCGGTCATACACTGCGTCGGCAGTCGTGACAAGCGCACCAACGAGTACTGCTCGGCGACCTGCTGTATGGCAGCGCTGAAGTTCGGGCACCTGGTACGGGAGCGCATCGGAGCGGAGGTGTATTCCTTCTACATCGACATCCGCACGTTCTCGAAGGACTACGACGAGTTCTACCAGCGGGTGATGGACGAAGGCGTCCACTTCGTCCGTGGCAGGGTCGCGGAGGTCACCGATGTGCCGCGGTCTCCGGCGGAGGAAGGCAAGCTGGTCGTGCAGTGCGAGGACACGCTGCTCGGTGTGCAGCGGCGCATCCCGGTCGACATGGTCATCCTGATGGGGGCCCTCGAGCCGCGCGCCGACGCCAGGGATCTCGCACTCGAGGCGGGCATCTCGTGCAGCATGAACGGCTGGTTCACGGAGCGGCACCCGAAGCTCGATCCGGTCGCGACGATGACCGACGGCGTGTTCCTCGCCGGCGCTTGTCAGGGACCGAAGGACATCCCCAGCTCGGTGGCGCAAGGAGCTGCGGCAGCGGCACGGATCCTGGGCATGATCACGCGTGGCCGGGTCGAGATCGAGCCGGTGGTCGCGACGATCGACGAAGAGCGCTGCTCCGGTTGTCGCATCTGCAATGCGCTGTGCCCGTTCCATGCGATCGAGTTCGACGAGGCGCGACACGTCAGCCACGTCCAGGCGTCGCTGTGCAAGGGCTGCGGCACGTGCGTCGCCGCCTGCCCTGCACAGGTCATCCGTGGGGCGCACTTCATGAACGAGCAGATCTTCGCGGAGATCGAGGGGCTGCTCGCCGACGCGTGGAGCGATGTGAGCGAGCCGGTCGCGGCGTTCGCCGCGGGAGGTGTCGATGACTGATCTCGAGTTCCAGCCGAAGATCATCGGCTTCCTCTGCAACTGGTGCTCTTACCGGGCGGCCGACCTCGCCGGGAGCACGCGCACCAGGTACGCGCCGAACGTGCGTTACGTCCGGGTCATGTGCAGCGGCCGAGTGGATCCGGCGTTCGTCATGAAGGCCCTCTCGCTCGGCGCCGACGGCGTGCTGGTCGCGGGCTGTCACCCGGGCGAGTGCCACTACCTCGAGCAGAACTACAAGACGATGCGTCGGATGACGATGCTGCAGCACACGCTACGTCAGCTCGGGGTCGAGGAGGGCCGCGTCCGGCTCGTCTGGGCCTCGGCCGCGGAAGGGCACCGGCTGGCCAAGGCGATCGACGAGATGGTCGATCGCATCCGGTCGCTCGGGCCGCTGCGGTGGCCCGCCGGATGGCAGGAGCGACCGGAGGTCCTCGCGGCGATCGAAAGGGTGGCGTCGGAGCACGCCTCGGCGGCTCAGGAGGTGGCGACGTGAACGCCGAGACCAAGCCGAAGCTGGCTCTCTACTGGGCTGCGTCGTGCGGTGGCTGTGAGATCGCCGTCCTGGCGATCGACGAGAGGATCCTCGAGGTAGCCGGGGCCTTCGACGTGGTGTTCTGGCCCTGCGTGATGGACGGCAAGGTGGCGGACATCGAGGCGATGGAGGACGGCTCGATCGCGGTCTGCCTGTTCAATGGCGGGATCCGAACGAGCGAGCAGGAGTACATGGCCCGGCTACTGCGCGCGAAGGCGAAGGTGCTGGTCGCGTTCGGGGCCTGCGCGCAGGATGGCTCCATTCCCGGCCTCGCCAATCTGCTCGATCGGGACACCATCTTCCGCCAGAACTACGTCGAATCGCCGTCCGTCGACAATCCAGAATCCACGCTCCCGACCGCCACGACCACCGTCGCGGAGGGGGAGCTGCACCTGCCGGCGTTCTACGACACGCTGCGCACGCTCGCCCAGACGGTGGACGTCGACTACTTCCTGCCCGGATGTCCTCCCGAAGCGGATCGCATCTGGGACGCGTTGAGCGCGATTCTCGCGGGGGACCTGCCACCTGCAGGCTCGGTGATCGGTGCGCGGACGACCGTCTGCGAAGAGTGTCCTCGCACGCGACACGAGAAGAAGGTCAAGGAGTTCAAGCGCACCTGGCAGGTCATCCCGGACGCGGAGACCTGCCTCTTGGAGCAGGGGCTCGTGTGCTGCGGTATCGCGACACGCGCGGGTTGCGGAGCGCGGTGCCCGAGCGTGAATTCACCGTGCATCGGCTGCTACGGAGCGAACGACGGCGTGCAGGACTTCGGCGCCCGGATGATGACGGCGCTCGCTTCCATCATCGACTCCAACGACCCGCGGGAGGTGCAGCGGATCATCGCGACCGGCATTCCGGATCCGGTGGGCACGTTCTACCGCTTCAGCCTGGCGAACAGCTTCCTGCGACGGAGTCGCCGACCCGTCGCGGCGGGTGCTGCGGCGGGTGCTGCGACACGTGGGGAGGACTGACATGGGCACGATCACGATCGATCCCGTCACGCGTCTCGAGGGGCATGCCACCATCGACATCTTCCTCGACGATGCCGGCAGCGTGCAGAACGCCTACCTGCAGGTCCCGGAGCTGCGCGGATTCGAGAGTTTCTGCGTCGGCAGACCGGCCGAGGACATGCCCAATCTGACGTCGCGTATCTGCGGGGTCTGTCCCGAGGCGCACCACATGGCGGCGACCAAGGCGCTGGACGCGCTGTTCGGGGTCGACCCCCCGCCGACGGCGAAGAAGCTCCGTGAGCTGTTCTACAGCATCTTCTTCGTCACCGACCACACCACGCACTTCTACGCACTCGGCGGTCCGGACTTCGTGATGGGGCCGGACGCCCCGCCGGCGAAGCGCAACATCCTCGGTGTGATCGAGAAGGTCGGCATGGAGGTCGCCGGCCGCGTCCTGAACATGCGCAAGGTAGGTCACGGGCTGATCCAGGCGATCGGCGGGCGACGCGTCCACCCCAACTGGGGGCTTCCCGGGGGTGTCAGCAAGGGCATCGACGAGAAGCTGAGGCAGGAGATCGAGCTGCGTGGCGAGGAGGCGATCGAGTTCGCGAGGTTCTCGCTCGGGCTGTTCGACGACATCGTTCTCGGCAACGAGCGCTACGTCGAGCTGGTGAAGAGCGAGGGCTACACCCACCGCACCTACGACATGGGCACGGTGGATGCGCACGACAAGGTGAACTTCTACGACGGGCAGATCCGCGTCGTGGGGCCGTCGGGAAAGCAGCTGTGCAAGTACGAACCGGCTGACTACCGGGACCACATCGCGGAGCACGTCGAGTCGTGGTCGTACCTGAAGTTCCCCTATCTGCGCGCGGTCGGCTGGCGCGGTTTCGTCGACGGCGCGGAATCGGGTGTCTACAAGGCGACCCCACTGTCCCGGCTCAACGCGTCCGCCGGCATGGCGACACCGCGCGCGCAGGTCGAGTACGAGCGCCTGTACGAGACGCTCGGCGGACGACCGGTACATTCGACGCTCGCCACGCATTGGGCGCGGCTCGTCGAGCTGCTCTACGCGGCGGAGCGCTGGGTAGAGCTGGCCCGCGATCCGGAGATCACCGGCAAGGATTGGCGGAAATTGCCGACCGCCACGCCTCGCGAGGGGGTGGGATCCGTCGAGGCGCCGCGCGGCACGCTGACGCACCACTACCGGACGGACGAACGCGGGATCCTCACGCACGTGAATCTGATCGTCGGAACGACGAACAACAACGCGCCGATCAACCTGTCGATCAAGAAGGCCGCTCAGGCGGTGATCGAGAAGGGCAGACCGGTCACCGAGCCGCTGCTCAACATGGTCGAGATGGCGTTCCGCGCGTACGACCCGTGCTTCGCCTGCGCGACACACTCGCTGCCGGGGCGGATGCCGCTCGTCGTGAACCTGCGGAGCCCGGACGGAGCGATCCTGTCGACCCTCTCACGCCAGTGAACGAGCCCGCGAACACGCTGGTGCTGGGGCTCGGCAATCCGATCCTCGGCGACGACGCCGTCGGCTGGCGTGTGGTCGAAGTCATCGCGCGCGAGCTCGCCGGGCTCCCGAACGTCGCGGTCTGCACGTGCTGCCGTGGCGGGATCGAGCTCATGGAGGAGATGGTCGGCTTCGACCGGGTCGTGATCGTCGACGCGATCGTGTCCGCGGCCGAACCCGGCACGGTGCGCGTGCTCCACCCCGGCGAGTTGCCGACGCGGCACTGCAATTCGGCGCACGACGCGACGCTCGAGGCGGCGCTCGCGCTCGGTCGTCGCGTCGGTGCGCGACTGCCGCTCGACGACGACATCGTGCTGGTCGCTGTCGAGGCGAGCGACGTGAGCACGTTCTCGGAGCGCTGCACGCCAGCCGTGCAGGCAGCGATCCCGGTCGCGGCCGCGACCATCCGCCGCGTCCTGTCGCGGTCCACCACCCGGCCGGATGCTCGGGCCGAGATGCTCACGTGAGCCAGCCCGCGGTAGCCGTCCCGGATCGCCGTTGTGCCCGTGGGCCAGTCGCTGGTCGTGGACGGCGAGCGGGGTGCTCGTCGACCGCACCGTCACGACGCCGGCCGCCGACTTGCCTGGCCGCAGCAGGGATCTCGTGAATCATCGGGGCTACGCTTGGCTGCCGATGACCTCGCGAAGCTCGCTCCTGCGCGTCGCGGCTACCGCGTCGACGATCCTGCTCCTGTTGGCGTCGCCGCTGCACGCGGTCGCTCCCCAGGACGTCCCCGACTTCACGCACGGCGGGGAGATCCCCGCCGGTGCCGACCACGACTGGACGCTCGGCGCGACCGGCGCACGTGGGTGGATGTACAGCGACCGGCTGGTGACCACCCGTGCACGCCAGATCCTCGTGACGAGCGTCGAGCGGGATTCTCCCGCCGACTCGATCCTCGCGGTCGGCGACGTGATCCTCGGCGTCGACGGCACGCCGTTCTCCCACGATCCGCGCACGGAGCTCGGGCGAGCGCTGACGGCTGCCGAATCGGAGGCCGGTCGGGGACAGCTCGCGCTGCTGCGCTGGCGGGCGGGGGAGACGGCTGCCGTCGTCGTCGAGCTACCGGTGCTCGGCTCGTACGCCTCGACGGCGCCCTACGACTGCCCGAAATCGCGGCGCATCCTGGGGCGAGGCTGTGCCGCGCTCGCGCGTCGGATGGAGGAGCCCGGCTACCGGCCGGATGCGATCCCGCGGTCGCTCAACGCGCTCGCGCTGCTCGCGAGTGGCGATCGGACGTACCTCCCGCTGGTGCGCAGGGAGGCCCAGTGGGCCGCGCAGTTCTCGGCCGACAGCTTCCAGACCTGGTACTACGGCTACGTCGGCATCCTGCTCGCCGAGTACCTGATCGCGACCGGCGACGAGTCCGTGCTCCCCGGACTTCGACGTATCGCTCTGGAGGCGGCGAACGGGCAGAGCCGGGTCGGGTCGTGGGGCCACGGCTTCGCGCGACCGGACGGTCGCCTCGGGGGCTACGGGATGATGAACTCCCCCGGCGTGCCGCTGACCATCGCGCTCGTCATGGCGCGGGCCGCGGGCGTGCACGATCCCGCGATCGACCGCGCCATCGAGCGCAGCCTCGCGCTGCTGCGCTTCTACATCGGCAAGGGCGCGATCCCCTACGGTGACCACGACCCGTGGATCGAGACCCACGAGGACAACGGCAAGTGTGGAATGGGCGCGGTCCTGTTCGACCTGGTCGGGGATCGCGAGGGTGCCTCGTTCTTCTCCCGGCTCAGCGTGGCATCGCACGGCGCGGAGCGGGACACCGGCCACACCGGGAACTTCTTCAACCTGCTGTGGGCGCTCCCCGGCGTGTCGCGATCCGGTCGCTTCGCCACCGGTGCCTGGATGGAGGAGTTCGGCGCGTGGTACTTCGACCTCGCGCGGCAGTGGGACGGCACGTTCCGTCACCAGGGGGCGCCCGAGGCACGGCGCGACACCTACTTCGACTGGGACGCGACCGGCGCCTACCTGATCGCCTATGCGATGCCGCTCCGGAAGATCGTGTTGACTGGCAGGCCGCTCCCGGGGCGGTCGGCGCGCTCCACCGGCGCGCCCGAGCTCGACGCCGCCGGCGCGGCGTCGCTGATCGCCGACGGTCGCGGTTGGGACAACGCCGATCGCACGAGCTTCTACTCCGGGCTCGACGATGCCGAGCTCCTGCGTCGGCTCGGCAGCTGGTCACCGGTCGTCCGCGAGCGCGCCGCGATGGCCCTGACCCGCACGCGGGGCGCGATCGTCCCCGATCTCGTCGAGATGCTCGCGTCGCCGAGTCTCGACGCTCGCTACGGCGCCTGCGCGGCACTCGCGCGGCTGCGCGCCGCCGCGGCGCCCGCGGTGCCGGCGCTCGAGGAGAGTCTCCGACACCCGGACCTGTGGCTGCGCGTGAAGGCCGCGGAGGCCCTGGGCCGGATCGGGGAGCCGGCGATGGGGGCCGTGCCGACGCTGCTCGAGACGCTCACGCGCGCGCCCGGCGGCGCCGACCCGCGCGGAATGGAGCAGCGCTATCTCTGCTTCACCCTGTTCGATCGCCGCGACGGCATGTTGCGCCGCTCGCTCGACCGCGTCGACCGGGAGGCGCTGTACGCGGCGGTCCGCGCCGGACTATGCAACGAGGACGGCCGCGCTCGGGGTGCGGTCGGCGCCATCTACGACAGCCTGTCGTTCGAGGACGTTCGGCCGCTGCTGCCCGCCATCCTCCGGGCCACGATGGAGTCCGCGCCGAGCGGGATCATGTTCGCCGACGACGTGCGTGTCGCGGGACTGAGAGTCATGGCGCGACACCACGTCGAGGAAGGGATCGACGCGTGCGTCTTCTACGTTCGCCACCAGAAGCAGCACGCCAGCGAGCACCGGACTCCCGAGGTGCTGGAGCTGCTCCGCTCGTACGGCGCTCACGCTCAGCGTTGCATCCCCGAGCTCGAGCGCATCGCCGACTACTTCGAGAACGACGAGCAGGACTTCCCGAAGCACCTCAGCCGCCAGAAGGCCGCGGCGGTCCGCGACACGATCACCGCGATCCGCGCCAGCGAGGAGCGCCCGGCCCTCGTACACATCGAGTCGCGCGATCGCTGACGGTCGCCCGTGCCAGCTGCGCGGGGCAGGGATCGCGCGCTCGGGCTCCAAGTCGTCACCGCGACCGCGGCCCGGCCGGTGCGCGATCCCGGCGACGAGTCAGCGCAGCACCTGCGGCAGGCTCTTCACGTGCGCCTCGAACGGCACGCCGGCGACGTCTCCCTCGACGTCCGTCGCGCGGAGCTTCAACCCCTTGACGTCGTGCAGGAAGCCCTCGGGCGACACCGCCTTGACGCCCCAGAACGCACCGTCGGGGCCGATGGCCTTGACGTCGAAGATGTTGCCGTGGCGGCGCACCGCGCGCACCGGCAGGTCGGTCCCGCCGGGCAGCGTCGCGACCACCGGCAGCACGTCGCCAGAGGACGTGATCGCCACCACCGCACCGTCCGCACCGGTGCCGACCTTGACGGCGATGCGGTCACCATCGCGCAGCGCCTTGACGTCCATCACGTGGCGGTCGCCGGGCACCTCGAATGCGTGCAGGTCGAACGTCGTGCCGTCGCCCGCCAGCGCGCGCACCGGCACGCTCGCGCCGGCGGGGTCGATCGCGCGAACGGTCCAGCGCCGCTCGGTGTCGGCACTGCCGGACTCCTGCGGAATGGCCTTCACGTGAGCCTGGAACGCCACGCCGTGCACCGCGCCCGCCATCGCGGCGCCGTCGAACGCGAGGCCCTCGACGTCGAGGAGGTGGCCGTCGGGGGAGATCGCCTTGATTCCCAGCAGCGTCCCGCCCGCGTCGATCGCTCGGATCTGGTAGACGCTGCCGTCGCGCCGCACGCCGGCGACGGGTAGGCGACCACCGTCGCGCGGCAGGGCCACGACCGCGAGCGTCGCGCCGGCGGGGGTGATCGCGCGCAGCGGGCTGCGGCCGTCGTCGCCGGGCAGCAACTTGACGTCGAGGATCTCGTCGCCGCGCAGCGCCTTCACGTCCAGAAGGTGCAGGTTGCCCGGCGTCTCGATCGCCTTGACGTCGAGGATCGTGCCGTCGACGTCGATCGCCTTGACGTCGACGAAGCTGCCGTCGGCGCGGACCGCCTTGACGTGCCACAGGGTGGTGTCGGCGGTCGTGGACATCGAGGCGCAGCCGGTCAGCAACGCCAATGACAGGAGGTTGAGAGGGGCTCTGGGCATGGTCGGGTCCCGGGAAGCGAATCGGGACCTCGCATGCTACCCAGGGGGGCGGGCACCCGACGACCGACATCGCGATTCACCGAGGGAGTACCGCTGGACGTCGGGAGTGCACCTCGACTGCTCCGACCCCGCGCGATCACCGGCCTTGCCGCGGTGCGGCACCCTCCGCCCCGGTGAGCAGCGGACAGGTCCGGTCCAGCCGCCGGGCCGCGGTGAGGTAGGCCTGCGCGGAGCGGGTCCTGCCCCGCTTTCGCGCGCCGTGCGCCAGAAAGCACGTGTAGAGCGCGGCGAGGTGACGGTCCCGCAGCCGCCGACGAGCGTCGAGGACCAATCGGCTACCGTGCTCGATCTCGCCGCGCGCGATCAGGACGCAACCGCGGGTGCCTTCGATGGTCGGAAACAGTCGCCTCAGCGGGAGCGCCGGCCAGTCCGCCCGATCTTCCGCGCCGGCCGCGTCGTCGCACGCCACCGGGATGCGGTCGGCTTCCGTGAGTGCCGCCTCGGACAACCGATCTGCCTCGTCGACGTGCATTACGTCGTCGTCCAGTTCGTCGCCGAGCAGCAGGTCGCTCCACGCGATTCCCGACCTCAGGAAGACTCGCGCGGTCGCCGGCAGATCACCTCTCTCGACGAGCAGCAGCATGCGCCGCCGGGCGCGTTCCGCGTCCGGTCCCGGACTCACCTGGCGGTTCGCGAGGTCGTACGCCGCGGCCAGCTCGCCGAGCACGTACTCGCGCGACTTGAACGGCGTCCTGACGAGTTGCAGACCGTCGCTCTCCGCGATGCCCTCCTCGGTCGTCCAGCGGTGCGGCCAGAGATTGAGGGCGAGGTCGAACACATTGGCGAGGACGAAGTCGCGGGCCAGCCAGAAGCACACCAGCGAGTCGACCGTCGCCATGACGACGAGTCCGCCGGCCGCGAAGACCACGTGTACGGCCGGGCCGGCCGCGATCACGAGCCATTGCCGCAGCCGGTAGCGACGTGGCGTGAGCAGGTTGATGCGCGTGAATCCCAGCGGCGAGATCGAGCGGATCCGCCAGTCGATCCCCAGCAGGCGCCGGCGCCAACCGCGGGGTCCGCGCCCGATCTCGATGCAGGGCACGTCGCCACCGAGCAGCCGGCACGTGACGGCATGGGCGAGCTCGTGGGGAAAGACCAGCAGGAGCGACACGAGCGCCACCACCGCGAAGTCGCCGAGCCACCAGTCGAAGAGCTGACGCCGGATCCCGAAGCTCCATCCCGCCGCGAGCCCGTAGATCACCAGGAGTGCGAAGGCGCCGAGCCACCAGAGCAGCTTCCGCAGTTTTTTTTGGTCCTCGACGCGAGCCGCCGCGTCACGGCAGTCCGCGCAACGCGCGTCGTCGCCGGCGACCTGGCAGAGTGCGGGGATGACGACCCCACAGGTCTCGCAGCGGTACGACGCCATGACGGTCACCGAGGCACGACGCGCGACGCACGACGCGCGGCGACGCAGGTCGCAGGTCGGGGTCGCCGACCTCTGCCGTGCTGCAGGATCGCGCCGCCACGTGCGGTGCAGAGAGATGGTCCGATCGTAGCAGGCCGCACACTGAGCCGATCGGTCGACCCGCGTCGTCGTTGGAGAAGCCGCGCGCAGGAGCCCGACCGACGGCGGGGGTATCCGGCGGCCGACATCGGTGTCGACACGCGGACCGCCGCTACCACGACGGAGGCGGATTCCGTGGTGCTTTGCCCGAGTCCCCGGCGTCGGAACGATCATTGCCGAGCGCGCGCCCCATGCTCTGGTCCACCTGCCACGCCGCCTGTGCGGCCCTCTTGCTCGCCGCTCCGGCCTCCGCTCAGCGGACTTTCGTCGTCGACGCGAACGGCGGCGGCAACTTCTTCGACATCCGGCCGGCGATCGACGCGGCCGCGCCGGGCGACACGTTGGTCGTCCGCGCAGGCGTGTATGGCAATTTCGCGGCCGACAGGGGGCTGCGGGTGCTCGGCGATCCCGGCGTGACGATCGCGGGTACGCGCTTCTCGTCGATCCAGATCCGCGACGTCCCTGTCGGCCAGAGCGCCGTGGTCCGTGGATTCGCTCCGTCCTTCAGCGGGATCAGCCTGGTGATCTCGGGCTGCGCAGGGCACGTCCACGTCGAGAACGTGGTCGCCGGCGGGCCGCTGTTCGCGACCGCGTCGATCGTCGGCTGCCGCAACGTGACGCTCGACGGCGTCACGGTGCTCCTCCCGGTCTGCGAATCGAGCGGAGCAACGTGGCGCTGACGCGCTGTACGCTCGACGGCGTCCAGGGCGGTGCGGCACTCGACGTTCGCAATGCGCGGGTCTGGTTCGCCGAGGGAACTTGTCGGGGGGCTGCCGAGCTTCTGCCGTTCTTCCTCGACCCCGGGGTCGCCGTCTCGATCACGAGCGGGCAGCTGTGTGTCGCCGGCGATGCTGCGACCGTGATCGCCGCGGGCACGGCGACCTCGACGAACCCGGTGCCCGCGATCGTCGGCACCTCGTCCACGGTGACGGTCGACGTCCATGTCACCCTGCAATCCCACGCCGGTGCTCCACCGCTGAGCGGCACCGTCACGCTGTCGATCGGCAGGCTGCCGTCGATCCGCGCCGAGCAGACCTCGGCGACGCAGCTCGACCTGCGACTGCACGCGCCCGGGGCCCTGCGCGGCCATGCACTGCTCGGTCCGCTACCGGCGCAGCCGATTCCGCTCGGGGCGCTGGGCGACCTGTGGGTCGAGCTCGCGAACCTCGTGCTCGACGGCGGCAACGTGCCGGCGAACGGAGTCCGCACGGCGACGTTCCCGCTGCCGGCGCTGCCGCCGGGCCTGCCGGTCATGGTGCAGGGACTCGTCGTCTATCCGTCCGGCCCGCAGCTGTCCGCGCCGGCGCCCCTCACGCTCGGGCTCTGAACGCCGCGTCGAACGGGCCTTCGAGACGTGCTCGAGCAGTCGTCCGAAGTCGTCCACTGCCTCCTCGGCCGCGCGTGCGCAGAGAGCGAAGATGCCCGCGCCGTGAAGTGCGGTCGCACCGTGCGGATGCCGGTCGCCGAGGATCGAGGGCGCGAGCTGCAGGCGCTCCCGCGCAACCTCGAGCGCTTCGTCGTTGCGAACTCATTGCTGAAGGAGTCGTGCGTGGTCGTGGAGGCGGACGCAGGTCGACGGTGAGTCGATACCCGAGTCCTGCCTGGCCGCGACGAGCCGGTCGCCAGGGGGTCGGCCTGTCGACGGTGGGAATCCTGCATCCAGCGGGCCGTTGCACCGAAAGCCCGGGCCACATCGGAGCAGAGCATCATGACCGACACTTCCCACACCAGGAGCTGGCCCGACCTCGCGATCGGGCTCTACGACCGACTCACCGGACGGAACGCGGAGATCACCTACGAGATGGACGGACTCCGCATCAAGGTGCCCAGCGGAACGGGCGATCGTGCCGAGCACGCCGAATGGACGATCGACGGCACCCTGCGCGTCCGTACGCGAGACCTCGAGGGCGGCCGTCACCCAAACTGATCGTGGCCGGCGCGCTGACCATGCGCGTTGCAGGCTGCAGGGCGCGACTCGTGACCGACCCGCGCGGTCTCGAGGTGCGTCCCTCCGGACTACTCGCGGCATGGCGGCTGCGTCGGCCGGCCCGTAGCGTCTTGCGTCTGCTGGCACCCGCACTTCGACGTCTGGATCTCCCGGTCTTCCTGCGGATCGCTCCAGGTCTACGCTGTCGGTTGTGGCCCGAGCCGTCACGGCTCGCGCGGCTGATGCTGCCTGGCATGCTCGTCCCTTCGCAGGTGCGGTCGTTGACATGATCCCCGATGCCCGCCCCATCGTCGTGACGGGCGCCACCGGCTACGTAGGTGGGCGACTCGTGCCCGAGCTGGTCCGCGCCGGCTTCCGCGTGCGGTGCATCGCGCGCGAGCCCCGGAAGCTCGACGAGCGGCCGTGGCGCCGCGATCCCGGCATCGAGGTCGTCGCCGCCGACCTCCGCGACACCGGCACCCTGACTCGCGCGCTGACCGGAGTCCGCGCTGCCTACTACCTCGTCCACTCGATGATGTCGAGTGACGCGGCATGGCGGCAGCAGGACCGTGAGCTCGCGATCTCGTTCGCACGTGCCGCGGCTGCGGCACACGTGGAGCGGATCATCTACCTCGGTGGACTCGGTGAGCTCGGCGACTCGTTGAGCGAGCACCTCGCGTCGCGACGCGAGGTCGAACGATGGCTCGCTTCGACCGGGATACCGGTGACGACGTTGCGCGCGGCAATGATCATCGGCTCGGGCTCGGCGTCGTTCGAGATCCTGCGCTACCTGGTCGAGCACCTGCCGGTGATGCTGACGCCCCGGTGGGTGCGGACCGAGTCGCAGCCGATCGCGATACGCAACGTTCTCGGCTACCTCGTCGGGTGTCTTCGCCTCGAGTCGACCGCTGGCCAGACCCTCGACATCGGTGGACCGGAGATCGTCTCGTATCGTGAGCTGATGCGGATCATGGCGCAGGCGCGCGGTCTCGGTCGTCGGCTCGTGATCCCGGTGCCCGTGCTCACCCCACGCCTTTCGTCGCTGTGGATCCACCTCGTCACGCCGGTACCCCACACGATCGCTCGCCCCTTGGCGGAGGGACTCCGTAACCGCACGGTGTGCCGTGATGACCGCGCGGCGAAGCTGATGCCACAACGCCTGCTGACCATGCGCGAGGCCATCGATGCCGCGCTCGGGAAGTCGCGCGAGCACGCCGTCGAGACGGCGTGGAGCGACGCCGGTGCGATCCCGGGTGATCCGGATTGGGCCGGGGGAACGGTGTACGAGGACCGTCGCGAGATCGTCATCGATGCACCAAGAGAGATCGCTTGGCGGACCGTCCAGCGCATCGGCGGCGACAGCGGCTGGTACGGCGGGCAGGCGCTCTGGCGCCTGCGCGGGCTGCTGGACAAGGTGGTCGGTGGGCCGGGACTCCGCCGCGGGCGCCGCGACCCGGACCGGGTCATGGTCGGTGATGCGCTCGACTTCTGGCGCGTCGTCGACGTCGTTCCGGATCGGAGCCTCGTCCTGCAGGCCGAGATGCGGCTGCCCGGCGTCGCGCTGCTGCGCCTCGATCTCGCGGACGGCTCGCCGACCGGCGGCGCGGAACGCGACACCTCCGGGCACGATCTCGCAGCGACTCGCCTCACGCTGACGGCGCGGTTCAAGCCGCGCGGGCTGTTCGGGATCCTCTACTGGTACGCGGTGCTGCCGCTCCACTCGCTCGTGTTCCCTGCCATGCTGAAGGGCCTGAGGCGGGACGCCGAGCGCGCCGCGTATGGACCACCGTCGCGCGGGCAATCCGGGCAGTCGACGGGTCGGGACGAGGTGTCCGCGCCCGAACCGCGTGTCGCCGGGGTCTCGCCCGGCGAGGACAGCCGCTCTCACGAGTGAGCTGTCGATGTCCGCGGGGGCTCGCGCACGAGCCAGCGATCGCGTCGATCCACGTCCTGGAGCAGTAGGCGGACGTCGATCGTGTGCTCACCGACGATCCCGCCTTCGACGTGTCGCCGGTGTGGTCGCCGGACGGCCGCTACGTCGCCTTCATGTCCACGCGGGGCTTCGACTTCGGGAGCATCGGCCCGTTCCCCGGCCACCTGTGCGTGATCGACGTAGCTGGTTCGGGACTGCGCCGGGTCACCCACGAGCCGCTGACGTCCTCACTCGGTCCGAGTGACTGGTCGCCGGACGGCCGTCATCTCCTGCTCGCACGTGTGGTGGGGGAGCGTCCCGATCTCTTCGAACTCGACGTGCAGACAGGTGTCGAGCGTCGCGTGACCGCGACGCCGGAGGGTGAGTACGGTGCGGTCTACTCGAGCGACGGCGCGCGCATCGCGTGTCATGCCGAGACCGGGTCGGGGTCGCAGATCGTGGTCATGGATCGCGATGGCGAGCACCGAGCGACCGTCACGACCGGTCCCGGCTACCATTACGTGCCGACGTGGTCGCCCGACGACCGCTGGCTCGTCTTCACCGCGAGCGACGACGGGGAGCAATACGACGTCCGAGCGGTCAGGCTCGAGGACGGATACGTCATCGACGTGGTGGCGACCCCCGAGGACGAGCGCGAGGCCGAGTTCCTTCCGCCCCGATGAGCGCTCGGCCGACCCGGTTCGCGGAGCGGGAGGCTACGCCGCTCGTCGACGGGACTGAGGAGCGCGCCAGCGTCGTGCAGATCTCCGAACCGCGGTGCGACGACCCGGGCGACCGTCGACGCGCGACGCGAGCTTCGGGGGTGGGCCCGCCCCCCGGCAGGCTCAGTCGTCGGCGAGCACGTCGTCGAGCGATGTCGCGTCGAGCACCCGGGTGGCCCAGCGCCGGAGCGCGTCGGCATCGGCGGTGTGGACGCGCTCGACGAGTTCGGCGGACGGGGGTCCGAAGCGTCGAGTCAGCTGCTCCAGCAGGATCTCTGCCCGGCCTTCGGCCCGACCTTCGGTGCGGCCCTGGTTGAGAAGCTGGTCGTAGGTGGAGGTCATGTCGGGCTCCAGCTCGGGTCCGATCTCGGTCAGCACCAGGTCGCGGAGCTCTGCGCCGGACAGGTCGCGGACCTGGGCGATGTAGGTTAGCACGCTGATCAGTGCGGCGCCGGTGTCGGGGGCGTCGCGGGCGTCGAGGACGGCATCGCGCAGGCGCCGGAGCACGTCGCGCAGCGGTGCGCCGTCGCGGACGAGCTGCAGGCACAGCAGCGTCAGGTGCGCGAGTGCGGTGCCGGTGCGGGCGGTCAGGGACCGGTCGGTGGCGAGCGACAGGTCGTCGAGCAGGAAGTCCAGGCGGGGCAGGAAACGCTCGATGTCGGTGTGGAGCGAGGGGTCGACGTCGAACAGCTCGCGCGTGCCGGTGGCGCGGTTCCAGCCGTGCGGGCCGTGGTAGACGACGATGGCGACGACGGGGGGCAGCCGGGTCAGCGTGGGGTGGCGGCGCCGGTGCTCGGCGAGCACGCGGGTGGCGTATTCGAGGACCTGGAGCGCGGTCCAGCGGTCGGCGGTGCTCTTGTGCTCGAGGATCACGTGGAGCAGTGCGGGGCGGCTGCCGAGTTCCACGCGGTAGAGCAGGTCGACGTGGCGGTCGGGTTCGGCGGGATCGGTGAAGCTGCCGGGCAGGAGCTCGAGGGTGTCCCAGCGCGCGGCGGCGGCGAGGCGCGGCGGCAGCAGGCGCCGGAGCTCACCGGCCGCGTGGTGGGGCTGCGAGAATACGAGCTTGAACAGGGAGTCGTGGGGCGTGGCCATCGGGCGCCGCCTCGCCGGGCGAACGGTTCCCTGTGGCCGCCACGCGCGGTCGGTCGCACGGAATCGGGGTGGACTCTCGCGATTCCTCACGACGTGCGCCGGCGGGGCGCGCCACCCGACCTGCCCGCGCGCGACGCTGCAGGTCACCGGCTTCCGCTGCGCGCGGGCTCGGGTTCCAATGCCGTCGATGTCCGAGCGCGACAGATCGACAGCCGAGGTGTCCGCGCTGCGCTTGCGGGTTCGCATCGCGGTCGCGATCGAAGCGTTCGCGCGCGGTGCGCTCGTGGCTGCGCTCGCATTCGGCGCTGCGTTGCTCGCCGCGCGGGTCGCCGGGCTGCCGCTCGACGCGCTGGTGCGGCGCACGGTGCTGTGGCCGCTCGTGCCGGTGTGCACGGGGGTCGTGGTCGCGATCCTGCGCCTCGGGCGTGGAACGCTCGACGACGGTGCGGCGCGCGCGCTGCTCGATCGGCGGCTCGGGTTGCGCGGTCTGCTGCTCGTCGCCGACCTCCCGGGTGCCGGTGCCTGGCGTCGCGATCTCGACCAGCGCCTGCGCGACGCGCCCCAGAGGGCGCGACCGCGGCTGCAGCTCGGTGACCCGTCGCTGCGCCTGCTCGGCGCGGCGGCGTTCCTCACCGCGATCGCGCTGCTGCCGCCTCCCGCGATGGACCCCTCCCAGGCGTCGGTCGGCCGAGCCCTGACGGTCGCGGTCGCCGATACCGCTGTGGACGTCGAGCTGGCGCTCGAGCAGGGTGCGATCAGCGAGGCCCGTGGTGAGGAGCTGCGGCGGCGCGCGGAGGCCCTGCGCGAGCGTCTGCGCGACGGGGATCCCGTCGCGTGGAGCGACGTCGACGCACTCCGAGACGCGCTGCGCTTCGAGGAGGAGTCGCAGCGCAGCGGCCTCGACTCGATCCGCTCGAGTCTCGAGTCGGCGGTCGAGCGCGCGCAGGGTGGCGACGACCCGAGCACGGCGGAGCAGGCGCGGCAGCAGGCGGCGCGGCTGGTCGACCGTGCCGGGGAGCTCGGGTTGTTCGAGGACCTGCCGCCCGACCTGCGCGAGGCGATCGAGCGCGCCGCCGCCGGCGCGAGCGGATCGCGCGAGTCCGCGCAGGGCCAGCGCCGCGACAGCGCTGAGCAGGGCGATGCCAACGGCCAGCCGGGAGCCGGCCTGGACCTCGACCCCGAGCAGCTGAAGCGCCTGGCGCGAGCGTTGAGCGAGGCGGCTGGCGATCGCCTGGCGCGGCTCCCAGAGGATCGGCCCCCGCTGTCGCCCGGTGAGCTGCCGGACCTCGGCGAACTGCTCGCCAAGGAGGGCCTGCTCGGTGGCGCCGGCGCACCGATTCCTGGTGCGGCCGAGCTGCCGGGTGCGGCCGGCGGAGACGGCTTCGACCCGACCCCCGGCCCCGACGGTGACGGCGAGCCGGGCCGCGGTGGCGTCAATCGTGGACGCGCCGACGCCGACCTCGGCTTGTCCGGTGGTAGCGAGATCGACACCGCCGCGCTGCGCCCCGAGAAGCTCGCGCCCGGTGCCGCCGTGCCCGACCGCTGGCAGGTCGTCGGCGCGGCCCGCGCCAATCCGCAGGGTGACCCGGAGCGCTCGGCCGCGACGCTCGGCGCCGGCGCAGCGCAGGACGGAACCGGCCAGGCCACGTTCCGTCGCTCGCTCGCCCCGCGCCACCGCGACGCGGTGCGACGCTTCTTCTCGGATCCGCCGGCCGGCGGGCGCTGACGCGGCGACCGGACTTCGGGCGCGCCGCAGAGACGCTGGCCAGGAAGCTGGCTCGGGAGCTCGGCGCGCGAGCCGCCGTGGCCCCGCCGCCTGCGTCAGGCGCCGAGCGACGCTCCGCCACGGCGGAGGCGACGGCGGCGGTCCGGCCGCAGCCTGGCGACCACCCCGGCGTACGGCGGGAGCAGCAACGACCAGAACGCCCCTGCGGGCGGCGCCGCGACGTAGCCGCGGACCGCGATGAACGACCACAGCGCCAGCGCGCCCGGCACGGCGACGGCCAGCACCCGCGGACCGATCGCCGGCATGCGGGTGGCTGCGACCGCGGCGAGCAGCAGGAGCGCCGACAGCGGCGGACCGGCGAACGCATCGGTCTCGACGCGGAAGCAGGTCAGCATCGCGGCGCACAGCCACGCGACCCACGCGGCGCGGCCCGACCACGCGCGCTTCGAGAACGCGAACGCAATGCCAGCGGCGCTCGCCGACAGCAGCGCGACAACTGCCAGGAAGCGACCGCGGAGCCACGGCGAACGGTGCGCGGACACTCGCGCTCGCAGCTTCGCGGCGAGCTCCGGCTCCAGCTCGTCGCCGCGCCGCTCGAGCAGCAGTTCGGCGGCCCGCGGTGAGAGTCCCGGGCCGTAGTCCCCGTCGCCGATCCCGGCTGCGAGCAGGCGGCGACCGTGCCGCCGCAGCTCGGCCGTCGGTGCGGTGAGAGCGACCCTGGCCCACGGCACCGGGGCGCGCGCGTCGCTGCGGGCCAGCGTCTCGCGGTCGCGCGTCTCGTCGACGACCCCGGCGTTCCACAGCGCGAGCAGGGCCCCGAGCGGTCGTCCGGGAGCGAGCTGCCGAAGGGCTTCGGCCGCCTCGGGCATCGGCCAGCGCGAGGGCAGATCGAAGTCGGTGGGGATCCGCACTGCCGACCGGTCGACCGCGCCGCTCCCGGCGCGCACCTCCACTCCGCCGGACCGCGAGTCCCCGCGCCGCCGCTCCGAGGCCGCGCGCTGCTCGAGCGCCAGCGCGCAGCCGCTGCGCCAGGCCGCGACGTCGCCGCGCGCCGGCCGGCGGTCGGCGCGGTCGAGCCGGACCAGCAGCACGAACTCGACCGTGGCGCCGAGGGACCCGCCGTGGCTGGCGTCGAACTCCACGGCGCGCGCCTCGCCGACGCCGACGTTCCCGCTCGAGCTCCGTCCCACCGAGCCGCCGCCGTCCATCGGCACGCGCGCATCGAGCCGGTGCTCGCCGACGCTCAGGTAGGGGCGCTCGTCGTCGGCGATCAGCTCGCACCGCGCGACTGCGCGGACCTGTCGCGGTGGGACCACGCGATCGGGATGCTCGCGGAGCTGGAGCGCGGCCGTCGCGTCGTCGCCGTAGGAACGCCAGAACACGCGCGGACCGAAGCTGATCGGGATCGGTCCCTGCCAGCTCAGCTCGACTGCCTCGCCGGCGCTGAGCTCCCGCTCGGCCTCCCCGAGCAGCTCGGGCTCGGCGCCGAGCTCGCGGAACATCAGCACGCCGATCCTGGCGACGAAGTCCCGCGCGACCTCGATGCCGCCGGCGCGGCGCCAGGCCGGCAGCCACGCGCGCGTCAGCGCGTCGTCGTCCGAGCACACGACGAGCTCGGGCACGCGGAGGCCCGCCGGCAGCCGCAGCCACGCGAGGTGGCGCCACAGCAACGCCTGCTCGACCGGCGCGACCGCCGCGGCGCCGAGCGCGGCCGCGTAGTCGACATCACGCTCGGCCGGGATGCCCAGATCCTCGCGGACCCACTCCTCGACCGGGCGATCGCGGCGCGCGGCCCACCAGGCCCGCAGCTGCCCGGGATCGCGACTGCGAGCCTGCGCCGCGTCGCCCGACCAACGGGCGGCGACCGACCGGCACAGCTCGATGCCGTCGGGGCCGAGACCGAACGTGTCCTCGGTGAGTCCCGCGACCAGCGGGTCGATCCGGGCCCGCAGCGACGCCTCGCGCGACATCGACCGCCAGGACCGCCAGCGCGACACGATGTCCGGTGCGGACTCGGCGCGGCGCTCGGCGAGCGCCCGGAACGTGGCCGCGTCCACCGCCGGGACCGCCAGGTAGTGGGCGGACGGTAGCCCGATCCAGGTCGACAGCGTGCGCAGCGCCAGCATCCGCACGTGCGGATCCTCGCCGGGGTCCGTGGCGAGCGCGGCGAGCGCGTCCTCGCCGTCCGGGCTCCACCACGCGCGCACCAGCTCGGCGCTCCAGCCGAGCGCGTGCCGATCCGGCTCGGCGTCGTCGCCGGCCACGCGGGCCGCGAGCCAGCTCCCGTTCCGCCGGTGCAGCGCCGTGAGGACCTCGGCGCGAATGCGCGGGTCGACCGCCCCGAGCAGCGGATCACCTTCGACCTCCCACGCGACCGCGTCGGCGAGCAGCCTGCGACCGCGGCTCGGGTGTCGCCACGCGGCTTCGAAGGCTGCGGGCACGAACCTGGCGGTGAGCACACCGACCTCGAAGTGGCCCCCGGCCAGCAGGTCCTGGCCGCGCCAGACCGCCTGCTTCGCGAGGGTCCGGCAGACGAGGAGCTCGAATTCCCAGGCCGACCGCTCGCCGAGCGTGACGTGGAGCGGGTCGGTCGGCTGGCCGGCGCGCCAGCGGCGCGCGGCGGTCTCCCGCGCCTCGAGCAACAGCTCCCGTGCCGCGTCGAGAGCGCGCGCGTCGAGCAGCTCGGCGACGCGCGCGTGCAGGGCCTGCAACAACAGCAGGTCGAAGTCGCTCCAGGCCGGATCGTCGGAGGCGAGAGCGGCGCCGAGCTCGCGCAGGGGCTCGACGGCCGCACCGGCGTAGCCGGCCTCGAATGCGCGGCCGGCGTCCGCGATCCGTGCGGCGCGCAGCTCCTCGGGCACGACGACGACCCCGAACAGGATCGCGAGGACCAGCGCGACCGCCGCGCCGACGCCGACCACCGCGCGATGGCGCCAGGTGGCGCGGGCGAGCTTCTCGAGCAGGTGCGGATTGCGGGCCAGCACCCCGCGCCCCTCCGCGAAGCGCTCCAGCTCCTCGCCGAACGCCAGCGCGGTCGGGTAGCGCTGCTCGGGCTTCTTGCGCAGCGCCTTCATGCAGACGGCCGCGAGCTCGGCCGGCACGCGCGGGTCGAGTTTGCGTGGCGAGCTCGGCTCGTCGTCGAGGATCGCGCGGATCGTCTCGTGCAGTGGCTTGCCGGCGAACGGCCCGCGACCGGTCAGCGCCTCGTAGAGCAGCGCGCCGAGCGCCCACACGTCCGTCGACTCGCCGACCCGGCCGTGCGCACCCGACGCCTGCTCGGGGCTCATGTACGCCGGTGTGCCGAGCAGCTCGCCGGTCACCGTCCGCGCGCCGGCCAGCGAGGCGTCGCGCGCGAGCCCGAAGTCGACCACATAGGCGTCGCCGGCCGCGTCGATCAGCACGTTCTGCGGCTTCAGGTCGCGGTGCACGATGCCCTGCGCGTGGGCGTGGGCGATCGCGGACGTGACCTGGCCGATCACGCGGACCGCGCGCGACGGCGTCAGCGCACCGATCGCGTCGATCTCCTCGGCGAGGGTCCGGCCGTCGACGAGGTCCATCGCGTACCACAGCAGTCCCTCGGGCGTCTCGCCGACGTCGTGGATCGACACGATGTGGCGGTGGCGCAGGCGCGCCAGGCTGCGCGCCTCGTCGCGGAAGCGACGCAGTGCATCGCCGAACCGGAGCTCGCCGGGGCGCAGCACCTTCACCGCGACGGTGCGCCCGAGCGCCGGCTGGGTGGCGCGGTAGACCACGCCCATGCCGCCGCGCCCGAGTTCGCCCTCGATCACGAACCCGTCCGGCAGGGTCGGCAGCGGCAGCTCCGGTGGGCCGCAGACCCCCTCCTCGCCGAGGCAGCTGTCGAACGCCCGCAGCGCGCGCGTGCAGGCCTCGACCTCGGCAGCCGTGACGCGATATCGCGCCGCCCACGCGCCGGCGTCGATCGGCTCGCCCGCGGCTACCGCGAGTGCCAGCTCCTCGGCGAGCCGCCCGAGCCGCTCGTCCCGTTCGCCGTCGGTCATCGCTCGATCTCCGCGAGCTTCCGACCCAGCTCGACCGTGACCCGGCCGAGCACCCGCCGCACCGCGGTCGCGCTACGGCCGATCCGCTGCGCGATCGCGTCGATCGACTCGCCCTCGAAGTGACGCAGCACGACGATCTCCCGGTCGGACGCGTCGAGCGCCTCGATCGCGTCGGCGAGCCGCGCGCGCTCCTCCTGCCGCACGAGGCTGGTCGCCGGGCCGTGGCCCGAGCGCTGCAGGTCGCGCAACACCCGGGTCACGTCGCGCTGCTCCCGGCCGACGTCGCGCCGCGCGGCGCCGTGCCGGCTGGCCAGGTCCAGGATCCGTCGATCGGCGATCCGGCACAGCCACTGCGCGAAGCGGCGCTCGGGCTCGCCGGGACCCACGGCGTCGAAGCACCGCACGTCGCGGTGCGCGCACAGGAAGGTCTCCTGCAACACGTCGAGCGAGTCGACCCGGGCGCGCAGCCGCTCGCCGAGCCGCAGCCGGACGTAGAGCTGCAGCCGGTCGGCGGCGCGCCCGAACAGCCGGTCACAGGCGTGCCGGTCGCCCGCGATCGCGGCGGCGAGCAGCACGGGGAACCTGGTCGTGTCGGTCATCGGAGCGGTGAGCGGGGAGAGGATCCCCGGTCCGCCGCTCGATTCGAGGAAATCCTCGGGCCCCGGTCGCGCCGCACGCTGTCCCCGGAGGTCGCCGTGGCCGGCTGGGGCCTCGTCCGGCGATGATCGCAGGCCGCGATGTCTCCCCACACCATCGGTGCTCTGGTCGCCTGCGCTCTCGGCTTCATCGGCCTGCTGCTGCCGTGGCAGGGCGGTGGCGATCGGTTCGCGTTCTACCACCCGCACGGCGGCGCGCTGGGTCTCGTGCTGTTCGCGGTCGTCGCCCACGTGTTCGGGACGTCCGCGCAGCGACCGGTGCGGTGGTGGCGGCCGCTGCTCACGATCGCGCTCGGCTTCGGCGGCATGGTGACGTTCGCGTGCTACGCGTACGGCCCGGGCCCGCTCTGGCCGCGCTGGTCGGGGCCGTGGACGACGTTCGTCGCGCTCGTCGCGCTGATCGCCGTCGCCGCGGACGAGCTGCGGCGGGCGCTCGCGCCGCCCTCGACTCCAGCGGGCAACGCCGGCTGAGCGACGCCGGCCGCATCCGGACGCGCGGGCCCCGGTGGGCCGGCGCGGGGACCCGCACGATCATGCTCCCGCGGGCGCGGGTCGACGCTTCCCCGAGTCTGCACACGCTGGAGTCAGCTCGTCGCGCGCGTGGCTTCCAGCGCGCGGAGACTCACCGGACGCTGGAAGTCGCCGGGGTCGACACCAGCAGCGAGCCGACCTCGATCACGGCGGCCTGCAACGTGAACGTCGATCCCTGCGGATTGGACGGCCCGTGGATCGGGATCGAGACCTGCAGGCTGCCGGACGCCGGCACCGTTCCGCTGAAGAGCGGGAACGTCGTCGGCAGGTCCAGCCAGATGTCGCCGACCGCGCAGGGCAGCGGCGCCGCCGGATAGCTGCCGAGGAGACCGACGAGGGCGCCGGCCGGGGCGAGGATCTCGGGCGTCAACGTCGTGCCCGCGCTCCGGCTGTCCAGGGACACGCTGGGGATCGTGGTCCGAACGACGACCCCGACGCTCGGGTTCGGCTGCAGAACCACCCTCGGGTCGTATTCGACGCGACCATCGCCCACCGAGATCGAGGCTGCGCGATACGGCGGGCCCGAATACGGGAAGGACTCGCCGCCGGAAACCAGCGCGGTCCCCGCCAGTCGAATCTCGCTTCGCTCGTACAACATGATTCCACTGCGCGGAGAGGGTGTGCCCCACTGATACGAGTAACTGCCTCCGGACCCGGCGAACAATCCGCCCGTGATCAGCACGTGCGAGCGCCACACGGACAGTCCAGACATTGTGTAGCTCTCGAAGGCGGGGCCAGTCAGACGACAGCGCTCCAAGGAAACGACGCTGTCGAAGATCCTCGATTCGCCGTGGCAGCTGACCTCGCTCAGCGATACGGCAGCGCAGTTCCGGACCTCCAGGGTAGCGACCACGCCGAACCAGGTCACCACGCCGAGCGACTGCAGATGGACACGGCCCGGGCAGTCCAGAACGTATACCGCGCTCGGGAGTCCGAGCGCCACGAAGCCTGCGACCACACAGGTCGAACCGGCCGGCACGCCCCGCACCGTGATCTGCGAGACCTCCGCGGCCGCGTTCGTGGTGACGACGATCGGCTTGTCGACAGTGAATGACGAATACCGACCGCCGAGCACCAGCACACGGTCGCCCGGCGCGGCGGCGGCGATCGCTGCAGGGATGTCCGTGAAATGACCCGTCCCCGCGCGATCGACGACGAGCGTCGGCTGTCCCGTGGCAGTCGCGGCCAGAAGCACGGCGAACGTGGAACAGTCGATCCAACGCATGGTGAGACCTCCCGTCGGCATCAGGGTATCGACGCGCGGTCCGGGACGCGACCCGTTCTCTGCTCAGCGTCTCGTGCCGGATCGCCGGGCGTTGGAGCGCGGTCCGCCCGGGCGCGGGTCGAGGTGTCGCGGGAATCGAGGGCGATCGGTGTCCGGGTCGGGCGCCGTCGAGAGTGGCAGGAGGTCGCGTGCGCTCCCATGCGTGCGCGATCCGGCCGTCCCGCGCGCGTGGCGCATCGGCCGACCGTCGGCATCGACTCGGAGCGCTGGGCGTCGCGATGGGCATCGATGGGCTCGGACCGTCTCGTCGGAGACCGGGCATCGACGCCGAGGGGCCGCGGTCCAGCGTGCGATCTACCGACGGTGGAGAGGTGTTCGACCGCTTCTCGACGGCGTGGCCACGGGCGTGCGCAACTCGCCAGCCGCGCGCCCGTGTGGCGCGCTCGGGCTGCCGTCGTCAGGTCGTGCGGCGCCCCGGCTCGCACGTGCCACCCGGCGGGCACCGGGGCGGCGACTCAACGGTGCACGCCGGGCGCCTCCTCGCCGGTCTTCTCGACCCACTCGACGTAGCTGCCCGGGTAGATCGCCGGGGGGAGTCCGCCGGCGCACGGGCTGACGTCGAGCACGCGGTTGGCGAGGCCGCGCAGGAAGGTGCGGTCGTGCGACACGAACAGCATCGCACCTTCGTAGCCGCGCAGCGTCTGCACCAGCATCTGCTTCGACAGCAGGTCGAGGTGATTGGTCGGCTCGTCGAGCACCAGGAAGTTGGGCGGGTCGTACAGCATCAGCGCCAGGACGAGCCGTGACCGTTCGCCGCCCGACAGCACGGCAACGCGCTTGTCGACGTCTGGCCCGGAGAACTGGAACGCGCCGAGCAGATTGCGCTTCGAGCCGTGCGACGCGAGCGGGAAGGCGTGATCGATCGTCTCCACGACCGTGCGTTCGGGCTCGAGCAGGTCGAGTGCCTGCTGTGCGAAGTAGCCCATCCTGACGCTCGGCCCGATCTTCACGACCCCGGTGTCCGGCTGCAGCGCTCCGGCGACCATCTTCAGCAAGGTCGTCTTGCCGGCGCCGTTGCGCCCCATCACGCACCAGCGCTCGCCGCGCTTGACCTCGAAGTCGAGACCCGCATACACGACGCGCGTGCCGTAGCGCTTGTGCACACCTTTCAGCGTCGCGACGTCCTCGCCGACGCGCGGCGGTTTCGCGAACTGGAACGGCACGACCTCGCGCTTCTTGGGCGGGTCGAGCCGCTCGATCTTGTCGATCTTCTTCGCGCGGCTCTGCGCCTGCGCGGCCTTCGCGACGTGCGTGCCGAAGCGGTCGATGAAACGCTGCATCTTGGCGATCATTGCCTGCTGGCGCGCATAGGCGGCCTCCTGCTGCGCCGCGCGCTGCGCCTGCTGCTGCTCGAGGAAGTCGTAGTCGCCGGTGTACGAGACCAGCTCGCCGGCGTCGATGTCGACGATGCGGCGCACGACGCGGTTCATGAAGTCGCGGTCGTGGCAGGTCATCAGCACCGCCGCCCGCGTGCCCTTCAGGAACTTCTCGAGCCACAGGATCGACTCGATGTCGAGGTGGTTGGTCGGCTCGTCCATCAGCAGCACGTCGAAGTCGCCGAGCAGCACGCGAGCGATGCCGACGCGCATCTTCCAGCCGCCCGACAGCGAGCCGACGTCGCCGGCGATCTGCGGGTCGTCGAAGCCGAGGCCGTGCAGGATCTCCTTGGCGCGCGCCTCGAGCTCGTAGCCGCCGAGGTCCTGATACTGGGCCTGCACCTCGCCGAACCGGTGCAGGATGCGGTCGAGATCGTCGGCCTTGGCGGGGTCGCCGAGGTCGTGCTGGAGCTGCTCCAGCTCGTGGTGCAGCTCGCCGACGCGCCCGCAGCCGGCGATCGTCTCGTCGAGCACGGAGCGCCCACCCAGCTCCTCCATGTCCTGCCGGAAGTAGCCGATCGTCGTGCGCTTGGGGATCGACACGTCGCCGTCGTCCGGCGGGTCCTCGCCCGTGATCATCCGGAACAGCGTCGACTTGCCGGCGCCGTTCGGGCCGACCAGCCCGACCTTCTCGCCGGGGTCGAGCTGCAGGGACGCGTCGACGAAAAGGGCCTGGTGCCCGTGCCGCTTGCTGATGCCGGTCAGTGAGATCATCGATCGAGGGCGGGGAGCTTAGTCTCCCTGCCGGCGAGAGCCTGGAATTCCGAGCGGCCCGGCCGGCTCCTCCCGTCGCCGGCTTCGCGGTCCATCCGGGTCCGGTCGAGCGCCAGCGGCGCGGGACCGTCGCCCGCCGTCGGCGTGGCAGGCGCGCAGGCTCGTCCCGAACCTGCCGGTCGTCCTGCCGACCCGCGCGTGACTCCCGCATCGCTTGCACGGTCTCGACCATCGGCGCGCGACGTTTCTCAGGCTCCCGCGACGGATTCCGACTGCCCGAGCACTCTGGAGGTCGCGCCCGGACGTCGGGCGACCCAACCACCAGAGGAGGACGGAACATGCCCGCGATTCGTGTGCAGGATCTCATGCTCGGCCGAGGGCCCGAGAGCGACTCGTCACTGTCGTGCCGCGTGGAGGTGGCCTGGCAGCCGGAGGAAGTCCGGGCCGGCGAGCCCTACGTGCTGCGCGTGTATCTCATCGAGTGGGACCACGAACGCGACTTCTTCCGCGTCGAGATCGACGGGCGGCTCACGCGCGTCGCCGTGAATGGCGGCAACGCGGACGAGTGGTGGCTCGTGAAAGAGCATGTGGTCCGCCCGACCGATGGAACGCAGTTCGCCATCCGGGCGAGCGGCCCGTACCGCGAGCAGGAGGCCGGTCCCGGTGAGTTCTACGCGCGAGGCACGATCGCGCCGCAGAGGTCGCACGTCGCGGACTTCGTGACGCAGGACATCGTCATCAGGCTGGACTGATCCGGTGGAGCGCGGGATCGAGTCCGCGTCTCCGACGCGAGTGTGGGACGCGCCTCGGTCGTCGCGCCCGCCGAATTGCGACGTCGGCCCCGCGCGGCTCGCGCACCGAGGTGAGGTGCGGGAAGGCTACGCTGTGCGCATGCTGACCGCCGCCTGCGCCGCCGTCCTGCTCGCCTACCCCCAGTCGCCCGGCGGGTTCGACGGGGCCTTCGATCCCGCAGCCACGCTGCGGATCGACACGGTCCATTCGGGGACCGCCGAGACCGAGGCGATCGCGATCGCCGAGTTGCGCACGGAGGGCCCGTGGCCCGGCCGCGCGGACCGGGCCGCGGTCGATCTGGGCCTCGGCAAGTACCGGTTCCGCGCGTTCGACGCCGAGTCCGGGTCGCTGCTGTTCACCACCGGCTACTCGACGCTGTTCGCGGAGTGGCAGACGACCGACCCGGCGCGGGCCGGCGAGGTGCGCGCGTTCCACGAGACCTTGCGGATGCCGCGACCGCGCCGGCCGGTGCGCGTGGAGTTCGAGTCGCGCGGGCGCGACGGGGTCCTCCGGCCCTTGTTCACGGCCATCGTCGACCCCGACAGCTGGGAGGTGCGACCGACCGAGCCGGTGCGCGGCGCGCAGCTGCTCACCCTCGTCGAGTCGGGGCCGCCCGCCGAGTGCGTCGACCTGCTGATCGCCGGGGTCGGCTACGCCGACGACGAGGCGGAGGAGTTCGCCGAGGACGCGCAGCGCATGGCAGACACGCTGCTCTCGTTCGAGCCGTTCCGGAGCCGCAAGGACGACTTCAACGTGCGTGCGGTGCGGCCGCCGGGCGACGAGACCGGCGTCGACGAGCCGCGCAAGGGTGTGTTCGTGCGCACGCTGGTCGGCGCGTCGTTCAACGCGTTGAACCTGGAGCGCTACCTGCTCGTGGACGACACGCGCACGCTCCGGGACCTCGGCGCGATGGCGCCCTACGACACGCTGATCGTGATGGTCAACTCGCCCCGCTATGGCGGTGGCGGCATCCTCGGGGAGTATGCCGCCGTGGCCGCCGACCATCCGCGCGCCGGGCACGTCGTCGTGCACGAGTTCGGTCACTCGTTCGCGGGCCTCGGGGACGAGTACTTCAGCTCGGAGGTCGCGTACAACGAGTTCTACCCAGCGGGAGTCGAGCCCTGGGAGCCGAACCTCGCCGCGTTCGGCGTTCGCGACCGACTGAAGTGGCTCGACCTCGTGGCGCCGGACACCCCGATACCGACGCCGGCGACACCGCAATATGCGGACGTCGTCGGCGCGTTCGAGGGTGCGGGCTACGCCGCGAAGGGTATGTTCCGCCCGCAGCTGAGCTGCGTCATGAAGGACGGCGGCGCCGGGTTCTGCGCGGTCTGTCGCCGGGCGATCGAGCGGATGATCGACCACTGCGCGCGTTGAGTGGCACGACGCCGAGCCGGATCGGTCGCCGCGGTTCCCGGCCCGGTCGACGCGTGCCGACCATGGCACCGTCCGTTGCACGCCGTGCCCGACCGACGCATCGGTGCGGGCCGTTCGCGACAGGAGTGGAACGGCGAGGCAGTCACGCCGATCTCGCTCGCGTGGTCGGCGTCCGCGAAGCCGCGGCGCGCGTCGCCTCGCGTCATCGCGCGATCTGCACCGCTCTGGAATGGAGATCGGAGCTGACGGACGCGGTGCCCGCCGCGTACGGTCTGCACACTCTCTTCTCGACACCCCGTTCACCCCAGGACGGATACGCGACAACCGCTCGGGAGCGTTCTGATGCGCGACTCCTCTCGCATCGCTGCCTCGTTGTTGGCAGCCTCATTGGTTCTTCCCAACGCTGCTGCGCAGGAACCGCAACAGCAGCCGTTCGACGTCCAGCGGGTGGTCCGTGAATCCCACGGCATCACCGCGGGCGACGGGCAGCTGCTGGCCATCGGCGGTGGAATCGAAGCCTCGTTCGAGACCGGTCGCGTCGTGATCACGCCGCTCCTCGGCAGCGCCGCGCCCCGGAACATGCCGATGACCCTCGCGCTCGACCGCATACTCCGCGGTGAGGAGACCCGCGTCGAGATCGCCGGGGCCACGCGGCCGATCCACCGGACGAGCCAGGTCGACTACGTGCACGGCCACGGGATCGTCGAGCGCTACGTGTCCCGCCCGGATGGCGTCAAGCAGAGCGTCCTCATCCAGCAGCCGATCCCGGGCAGCGGCGATCTGATCGTGCGCATGCAGGTCTCCACCGACCTGCGGTGCGCCGTCACCGAGCGGGCCCGGCAGCTCGTCTTCGACGCCGGCGACCTCGGTGGCGTCCACGTCGGCACCGTCGTCGGCATCGACGCCAGGGGCGACCGCGTGGAGGGTTACCTGCGGTTCGATGGCGAGCACCTCGACCTCGCCCTGCCCGCCGCCTTCGTCGACCGGGCGAGCTACCCGATCGACGTGGACCCGGTCCTCGGTGCTCGGGTCGGCACTGGCCGCTCGTTCTCGGACAACGAGATCGACATCGCCTTCGACGTCACGAACGACGTCTACGGTGTCGTCTACCAGTCCGAGGCGTCGGCGACCGACCGGGACATCTACCTCCAGTTCATCACCGGCACGGCCCAGCGGTTGGGAAGCGCGATCCGGATCGTCGCCAACAGCCATCGCTCGGAGCTCCCGAAGATCGCGAGCTGCAACGCCGCCGACCAGTTCGTGGTCGTGTGGCAGGACAACGGCAGCGGCACGTTCGACATCAAGTGCTGCACGGTCGACGCCTTGACGGGTCTGACGTCGTCGATCGTCGATATCGCCGCGACGGGTCTGCAGGAGACCAATCCGGACATCGGTGGTGACAGCACGCTGGGCGCGCCGATCCCGCAGTGCGTCTGCGTGTGGGACGAGGGCACGGCGATCCTGAGCTGCGTGGTCGAGCTGAACACCAACCCGCCGACCATCAACAACGTCCAGACGGTCGTGGCCGGTCCGCCGATCGACAACCCGGTGATCAGCAAGGACGGCGGCACCGCCCGTCGCTACTTCGTGGCCTACCAGGACGCTGCCAATGCCGTCTCGGTGCTCCCGCTCGACGCCACCGCGGCGGTGATCGGCGGTCCCGTGGTCGTCGCCTTCAGCTCCACCACGGTCTTCGACCGCCCGGACATCGACGGCAATGGCGATCACTTCACGGTCGTCATGGAGGAGCTCGAGCAGGGCTCGACGACCGACAACGACATCCGCGCTTCGCACGGCGTGTGGAGCAACGGTGCTCTCCAGCTCGTCGACTCGTTCGCGATCGAGGCCGACCAGGGCTTCGACGAGAGCCGTCCGTGCGTCGCCCTGATGGCCTCGAAGTACGTCGCCGCCTGGATCGACGTGAACGCCAGCTCGACCGACATCGAGGCGACCAACCTCGGACTCGACACCGCGGCCCGCTGTGGCAACGAGGTCGTGATCCCCGGCTCGGCGACGCGCGCCATGGTCAACCCGGCGATCGTCTCACGCCGGTCCGGCGGTGACGGCGGCAGCGAGTCGGGCCTGCTCTCGAATCGCGAGCTGGATCTGACCAACGGCAACGCCGTGCTCGGCTCGCGCGTCTACACGACGTTCGGCGGCGGGCCGGTCACCGTGGTGGCGGGGACCGGCGGCTGCAGCAACGGCGCGACTGCGGGGATCGGCAGCCCGGCTGCGATCGGCAACCCGGACTTCTCGATCACCCTGACCGGCGCCGACCCGGGCGCCGCGCTGGCGATCCTGCTGCTCGACGTGAATCTGCTGACGCCGGTCGCGTTCTGCGGCGCGGGCTGCGGCGGGGTGATCCTCCCGCAGGTCACGGTCCAGCGCCCCCCCGTGGGCGGGTCCACCGCGCTGCGCATCCCGGTTCCGTGTCTGCCGACCCTCGCCGGCGCGTCGATGTATGCACAGTGGCTCGTGCTGGGCGGCCCGCTGGCCGGGAGCTGCTCGCTGGCGCCGGGCCTGCGACCGTCGGACGCAATCCAGATCACCTTCGGCGATTGATATGGGATGACCGGGTCGGTCGCTCCACGCAGTCGTCCGGCGTGGCGGTCACGAACGACACCGAGCCGACGGACGCGTGTCCGAGGCCGCAGTATGACGATGCGCGGCGAGCGGGGCTCCCGGAGCGAGCCTCAATTGCCCGGCCCGGGCATGCCGGCCGACGAGTCGGGTCGCAGGAAGCGGCTGTGGATCTCGTATTCCAGCAGGAACTTGATCTCCGGCAGCGGTTGCTCGAGACCGACCCGGATCTCGCCGGGCAACTTCCAGGCGCACTTGAGGGTCCGCACCGGGTCGCCGTCGCTGTCCCAGGTGCAGCCCTTCGGCGGATCGACGGCGAAGCGGCCGAGCCCGCGGAAGCGTCCGAGCAGGCGATCGAGCTCGACGCGCGACGGGTAGCCGTCGGTGTCCAGGGCGATCCGGTGCGGGCCGAGCTCGGCCATCGCCGCGCGTGGGATGCGCTCGGCGACCTGGAGCCACGCCGCCTCGACGACCCGATGCTGGTCGGTGGCAGGCAGGCGGTCGAACGCCGTCCGGCTGTCGGCGTCGGGCTGGATCACGAGCGAGATCTCGGCGATCGCGTGGTCCGGTGCGGGATCGCGCAGACAGGGTGCCTGGCAGGCATGGAGGGGCAGCCAGCACAGGAGGGTGAGCAGAGCGGGATGCGAGCGGTTCGTGTTCATGTCCGGAGCGGCAAGCAGGCGAGGATCATTGCGCGACGGCAGGGGGTGCGAGGCTCTTCGCGCATCGGAAGCCGAGGTACTCGAGGTTCGTGAAGCCGGGTCCGTACATCACGCGGCGCAGCGTCAGCACGAGGTCGCTGTCGTCGTCGAACGCTGCGCCGCGCATGCAGAACATGGTCCGCTCCACCCGCGGTGCGACGCTCCCGGGCGTCGTCATGTGCGTCTCGGTCCACTCGGTCAGATTGCCGAGGGTGTGATACATCCCGAGCGCGCTGCGCGCTTCGGGGTGGCTGCGGACCGGCGCGACGCCGCGCAGGTAGCTCTCCCAGCGTGGCTGCCACGGCGCGGCCGGGGATCGCGGGCTGCGAGCGACGACCGCGCGCGCGAGCACGTCGTCGCGGTCGTAGTCGGAGCGCCACGGCAGCTCGCCGCCGTCGCTGCCGGCCGCGGCGCGCTCCCATTCCTGCTCTGTCGGCAGCCGCTTGCCAGCCCAGCTCGCGTAGGCCTGGGCCTGTGCCTGCGTGACCCCGGGAACCGGCAGGTCGTCCCAGGCCGGGTCCCAGGTGGTCTCCCAGCTCTCGGGCCATACCGAGGGTGGTGCGGCACCGGTCGCGAGCACGTAGGCGCGGAACTCGGCATTGCTGACCTCGGCCTCGTCGATCAGGTAGCCAGCGAGATCCACGACGTGCAGCACGCGGCCGGGGAAGCCCTGCGACTCGTTGCCGAAGCGGGACGCGCCGGCGGGAACCTCGACCATTCCGGTCCGGGCGTCGGCCGCCGTGCGCAGGGTGGCAGCACCGACCTCGATGCGTGCGTCCGCGTCGGTGGCGGTCACCGGCAGCTCGGCGAACGCGTCACCGTTCCGCAGCCACAGGCGGTAGAAGCCGAGCGGGATGCGCATCTCGAGCGGTGCCGTGCCGAGCCGCTCTGCCGGGCCGGGGCGCCACTCGATCGGTTCGATCTGCTGCAGCAGGACCTCGGCACCCGCGTGTCCGGGGCGGGTGACGGCCAGCACCGCGGTCGGCGCCCCGGGTCGCGTGAGCCACACCGCGACGGTCGCGGCGAGCACGGCGACGACCGGCAGCAGCCACCGCAGCGGGCGGCGTGCGAGATGGCGCGCTGCGCGCCGCGCGGGTCCCGGCGCGATGCTGTGGATCGACTCGCCGGCGGCGACGCGCCGCAGCTCGGCTGCGAACTCGCCCGCGTCGGCGAAGCGGTGCTCGCGCCGCTTCTCCAGCGCGCGCCCGCACACCGTCCCGAGCGCACGGCTCACCGCGGGATTGCGGCGCTCGGCACGCATCGGCTCGTCGCGCAGGATGCGCTGCATCACCTGCTGCGAGGTGTCGCCTTCGAACGGCCGCACCTGGGTCAGGGCTTCGTAGAGCACGGCGCCGAGCGAGTAGATGTCGGTGCGGTGGTCGATCTCGTTCCGCAGCGCGCGCACCTGCTCGGGACTCATGTAGAACGGTGTGCCGGCGGCCTCCCCGCTGCGCGTCAGGCTCGGCTGATCGAGGAGCCGGGCCAGACCGAAGTCGATCACGCGCGGGCGGCCGCAGCGGTCGATCAGGATGTTCTTCGGTTGGACGTCGCGGTGCAGCACCCCGACCGTGTGCGCGGCGTGCAGGGCTTCGGCGAGGTCGGCGAAGAACGCTGCGATCCTGCGCATCGATCCCGCTTCGCCGGGCAGGGGCAGGGTCGGCGGGCCGTCGTCCGACTCGCCGCGCCGGCGCGCGAAGTCCTCGTACAGCGAATGGCCGTCGACGAGCTCCATCGCGATGTAGCGGACGCCTTCGGACTCGCCGACGGCGAACACCTTGACGATGCGCGGATCGTCGACCCGCGCGGTCGCCAGGGCTTCCGTGCGGAAGCGCTCCAGCCGGCGCGTCGAGTCGAGCGCACCGGTGGTCACGACCTTGATCGCGACCGTGCGATCGAGGGAGGGCTGGCGGGCGCGGTAGACCACGCCCATCCCACCGCGGCCGAGCACGTCGAGGAGCTCGAACTCGCCGAGCCGTCGGCCGGTGAGGTCGCTCGCGGCGCCACCGGCCAGCGGCGCGAGCATCTCGAGTGCCGTCGCGGCGGCGGCGCAGGCGTCGCGCACGCGCGCGCGGTCCGCCTCGGGCACTCCAGTGCAGAACTCGTCGAGCGTCGGCGGCGAGGGCGTGGCGAGCTTCTCCAACCAGCGCGTGACCCAGACGGTGTCTCCGGGGGCGTCCGGGCTCATGGGTTCTCCGTGCGACCGAGCCGGGCCCCGAGCTCGACCAGGGCGCGTGTGAACAGGAGCTGCGCGGCGTTCTCGCTGCGGCCCAGCCGCTCGCCGATCGCTGCGAACGGCAGTCCGTCGAACTGGCGCAGCTCGATCGCGCGCCGGTGGTCGTCGGACATCGCCGCGAGCGCGTCGACGACCCGTTCCCGGAGCTCGGACAGCTCGGCCGCGGTGCTCGGTCCGGACCCGGCGCTCAAACCCGTCAGCACGAAGGTGTCGAGCGACTCCTCGCGGTGCCGGCGCACCGCGCTGCGGATGCGGTTCCTGGCGATCACGGTGAGCCAGCGTAGGAAGGCGTCCGGTCCGCGCGGCTCGAACTTCGGGAGGCCGCTGGCGGCGTCGGTCAGCACCGCCTGTGCGAAGTCCTCGGAATCGGCGATCCGGCGTGCCTTCTCACCCATCATCAGCCGGATGCGCAGGAGGAGGCGCGCGCGGTGCTGCTCGAGCAGTGCCGACAGACTCGCCGGGTCACCGGCTCTGGCAGCGACGAGGAGCTCCTCGGTGTCGGTGGGATTGGTCATGCGGGCGAGCTCGGCCGTGCAGCGGGTGACGGCGGCCCCGTGGTCGCGGACCCGCCCGGACGGCTCCGGGTCGTCGTCGGGATGCCGGCCGCCGGGTCGGAGCGGTACCCGTTGCGCAGCGACGCGGTGTCGCTGCCCGGGACGAGGCGGGGCTCCGGACCGGGGACCAACACTGCCATGGGTCCTGGTACAGCGGTCGAGCCGGCGGGAATCCGTCGGGTTTCCCGGACGGAATCTGCGCGACGCCCGCACCCGGCGGTTCGCGCCGGAGCGGTGATGGCGGTGGCGCGCGACCGCACGAGACCCGGACGGCCTCGCCCGCCGTGTCGCGGCCTTCTATCCTCCCCGCCCGCATGGCCGCCGAACCCTCGCCGTCGCACTCCCCGCTGGTCGGTCCCGAACGCCGCCTGCCCGAGATCACGGTCAAGGCGGTCTTGCTCGGCATCCTGCTGGCGATGCTGATGGCGGCCGCCAACGCCTACCTCGGCCTGCGCGTCGGCATGACGGTCGCGGCGTCGATCCCGGCGTCGGCGATCGCGCTCGGTACGCTGCGGTTCTTCCGCCGCTCGAACATCCTCGAGAACAACCAGGTGCAGACGATCGCGTCGGCCGGCGCCTCGACGGTGTCGGGCATCATCTTCACCGTGCCGGCGCTGGTCATGATGGGGGCGTGGTCCGGCTACGACTACGGTCCGATCTTCATGATGGTCGTGATCGGTGGCGTGATGGGCGTCGTGTTCACCACGCCATTGCGCCGCGCGTTGATCGTCGATGCCGGCCTGCAGTTCCCCGAGGGCGTGGCGACGGCCGAGGTGCTGAAGACCGGCGGCGTCGAGCGCGACGACGACCGCCCCGAACTCGCCGAAGCCAGCCGGACCGGCGCGGTCGGCTTCCGGCTGCTGCTCGAGGCCAGCGTGATCGGCGGCCTGTTCAAGCTGTGCGAGGGCGGCCTGCGCTGGCTCGCCGACGGCGTCGCCGTCACCAGGGCGTGGTCGGTACAGGGCTACCGCTGGCTGTTCACGGCCGACGCGACGCTCGCTCCTTCGCTGCTGGGCATCGGCTTCATCGTCGGTCCCAACATCGGCACGCTGATGCTGTCGGGCGCCGTGATCGGCACGATCCTCGGGGTGCCGCTGAACTGGTGGCTCAACGGGGACCGGCTGCTGTCGACCGCCGCGGTGCCGGGCGGCACCGAGCTGCTCGCACTGACGCCGGGCCAGCTGGCCGACGTCGCGACGGCCTCGTGGCAGGAGTGCCGCCGCATCGGCATCGGCTGCATGCTGGTCGGCGGCCTGTGGTCGCTGATCACGCTGGTCAAGCCCATGGTGAACGGCATCCGCACCAGCCTGCAGGCGTTCCACGCCAGGCGCGCTGGCGACGCGGTCGGCGCCGACCGCAACGAGCTCGACACGCCGCTGCCGTTCCTGCTGCTGGCGGCCGGCGTCATGACCGTGCCGTTGTTCCTCGCCTTTCGCTATGCGCTGACCGGCTACGACGGCGCCACCGGGATCGCGCTGGTGATGACGCTGCTGATGCTGGTGTTCGGGTTCCTGTTCTGCAGCGTCGCCGGCTACATGGCCGGGCTGGTCGGCAGCTCGAACAACCCGGTGTCGGGAGTCACGATGGCGACGGTCGTCGTGTCGTCACTGCTGCTGCTCCTGCTGATGGGCAACGACGGTCTCGCCGGCAAGGTCGGTCCGGCTGCCGTGATCTACCTCGCCGCGTTCATATGCACCGGCGCCTGCATTGCCGGCGACAATCTGCAGGACCTCAAGTGCGGCCACATCGTCGGTGCCACGCCGTGGAAGCAGCAGCTCTGCCTGGTGCTCGGTTCGATCGGCTCGGCGGCCGTGATCCCGCTGGTGCTCGGCCTGCTCGACGAGGACCAGGGCATCGGTCGCGCCGTGCGCGACGGGGTCAAGCCGCTGGCGGCGCCGCAGGCGTCGCTGATGAAGGACCTGTCGACCGGCATCTTCGGCGCCGGCATCAACTGGAGCTTCATCCAGTTCGGTTGCGCGCTGGCCGTCGTGATCATCGCGATCGACGCGGTGCTGAAGGCGAGGCAGGCGCACTTCCGCATGCCGATCCTCGCGGTCGCGGTCGGCATCTACCTGCCGCTCGGCCTGTCGGTGCTGATCTTCATCGGCGGGCTGCTGTCCTGGCTCGCCGGCCGGTTGTTCGCGGCGCGCGACGCCGAGGACAAGGTCGCGCTCGAGAACGCCGGCATGCTGCTGGCCTCGGGTCTGATCACCGGCGAGGCGATCACCGCAGTCCTGATCGCGATCGTCGTCGCCGCGAGCCCCGATCTGCTGCCGGTCGAACCCATCGGCATCGCCGGCACTCTCGCGCTCGCCGCCACGGTCGGCATGATCGTCTACCTGCTCCTGCGCACGCTGCGCGCCGCGCGCGCGATGCGCTGAACGGCCTCGGGAGCCTGCGCACGGTGCGACGACGGCGGTCAACCTCCGTCTGCGTGTTCCGGCCGGGCTTCCTGACGAGCCACACCGCTGTCGGGCGGCACTGGGAATTCCCGGCCTGCCGATCGACACTGCGCGTCCGCGACGCCCCGATCACCGGCCGCGAGAGTCCGTGCGATGAGCGACACCCTCGAGAGCCCCGAGCGCATCGCGCGCGGGCGTGAGCTGCTGACCCGCCTGCGCGACGGCATGGCGCGGGTGATCCTCGGCCAGGGCGAGCTGTGCGACCTGACCGCGATCGCGCTCGCCGCCCGCGGGCACGTGCTGCTCGAAGGTCTGCCGGGCCTCGGCAAGACCGAGCTGGTCAAGGCGCTCGCCGCGCTGCTCGGGCTGTCGTTCCGGCGCGTGCAGTTCACGCCCGACCTGATGCCGTCGGACGTGACCGGCGGCCCGGTGCTGCAGGAGCGCGACGGCCGCCGCGTGTTCGAGTTCGAGCCGGGGCCGCTGTTCGCGCACTGCGTGCTCGCCGACGAGATCAACCGCGCGTCGCCGAAGACGCAGGCCGCGCTGCTCGAGGCGATGCAGGAGCGCCGCGTGACGGTGCTCGGCGAGAGCCACCCGCTGCCCGAGCCGTTCTTCGTGCTCGCGACGCAGAACCCGATCGAGCTGGAGGGCACCTACCCGCTGCCGGAGGCGCAGCTCGACCGCTTCCTGTTCAAGGTCGAGGTGCCGTCGGTCGGCGAGGAGGTGCTGGCCGCGATCCTGACCAGCCGCCGCCGCGGGACGCCGCCGGCGGTCGAACGTGCGTTGAGCGAGGCCGAGCTGCGCGAGCTGTTCGCGCTGGTCGACGCCGTGTTCCTGCCCGACGCCGTGGTGCGCTACATCGCGCGACTGGTCGCCGCGACGCACCCGGCGCGCCCCGGCTGCCCGGAGCGGATCCGCGCTTGGATCCGCCACGGGGCCAGCCCGCGCGCGGCGATCGCGCTCGGCGAGTCGGCGCGCGCGGCGGCGCTGCTCGCCGGCCGCCCGAGCGTCGACTTCGACGACGTTCAGCGCGTCGCGCGCGCGGCGATCGGCCATCGCCTCGTGCTCGAGCACGCGGCGCGGCTCGACGGCGTCGGGGCGGGCGAGGTCGTCGCGGCGCTCGTCGACGCCGTCGATCTCGTCGGCGTGCGGTTGCCGGGGGCGCTGCGGTGAACGGAGCGCGCGGTCCGACGCACTTGCGAGCGCTGCTCGCCGCGGTCGCGCTGCCCTTCGCGAGCCTCGCCGCGCAGCAGGTCGACGTGCTGCAGGTCGCGAAGGGCGAGGCGCTCCGCGTGCAGGTGGCGCAGCTCGGCGGTGGCCGCACGCTCGGTGGCTACGGCCACCTGCGCGTCGACGTCGACAGCTCCGCCAGCTCGGCGCAGACGCTCGACGCGGTGCTCGCCTCGCTGCAGGGCTCGCGCGTGCGGATCGAGCGGACGCTGACGGTGGAGCCGGGCGAGCGCGGGCGGTTGTTCGTCCCGCTGCCCGCACTCGACGAGTACCTGTCCTTCGAGGTGCGGCTGCGTTCGACCGGCGATCGCATCCAGCGCAGCATCGGCGTCGCGACGCCGGGTGGGTCGAGCTGGTCGCTGCTGTTCGTCTCGCAGCGCGCTCGCGACGAGGCCGGCTGGGTCGCCGCGCTGTCGGCACGCGGCGGCGGGCGGTGCCAGTCGATGCAACTCGCGGCGCGCGACCTGCCGTCCGCGTGGTGGCTGTCGAGCAACGCCGACCTCGCGGTCGTCGATGGTCGCGACGACGGCCTCGACCCCGAGCGCCAGCGCGTCCTGTGCGACCTGCTGCGCGCCGGCTGTCCGCTGCTCGTCGCGCACGGTGCACAGCTCCCGCCCGGTCCGTTGCGCGAGCTGGCGCTCGAACCCGGCATGCGGCGCGTCGGGTTCGGCCGCCTGCTCGCGCTCGGTGAGGCGGCGTCGGCGCGGGCGCCCGGCTGGCTGGCCGAAGCCCAGCTCACGTGGCTCGCCCCGGTCCCGCTCGTCACGCTGCCGACCGGCCCGGCGCCCGCCGTGATGCGCGGCGTGCTCGCGATCCCGGGACTCGGCGAGGTGCCGATCCGGGGCTTCCTGCTGCTGATCGTCGTGTTCGCCGTGGCCGCGGGACCGGTCAACTACTTCCTGTTGCAGCGGCGCCGCCGGCAGGGGCTGCTGCTGGTGACCGTCCCCGCACTCGGTTTCGGAGTGACGGTGCTCGTGCTCGGCTACGGGCTGCTCAGCGAGGGGCTCGGTGGCGTCGCGTCGCTGAGGACGATCACGCAGCTCGACCAGCGGACCCACACCGCGGCGTCGATCGTCCAGCGCACCGTCTACGCCGGCTTCGCCCCAGCTCGCCTGACGCCGGCGCCCGGCACGCTGCTGGCGCCGGGTGGCACGCGACCGAGCCTGTCCGAGTCGATCGTGCTGGCGTCGCACCGCGACGGCTCGTTCGAGGGCGGCCTGGTGCCGTCGCGCACGCCGGTCACGCTGTCGTCGACCTCGGTGCTGCCCGCGCGCGCGCGGCTCCGGTTCCGCCGCAGCGGTGCCGACGGCCTCGACCTGCTGCCGGACGCGACGTTCCGGCCGCTCCCGCGGGTGCAGACCGTGCTGCTGCGCGACTTCGCAGGCCGCCTGTTCTGCAACGCGCAAGGGCCGGATCGCCTCGAGCTCGTCGACGAGGCCCAGGCCCCCGCGGTGCTCGCCGCGATCCGCGCCGGTCTCGGGCTCGCGTCGGCCGGCACTCCGTTCGGCAGCGAGCCGGCGCCGGAGCTCGTGGATTGGGTGCGACCGTCGGCCGGCGGTGAGCACACGCTGCTCGAGCCGGGCGAGTACGTCGCGCTGACCGGGGTCCCGCCGGTGCTCGACGACCTCGGCATCGACCCGCGGCTGGTCCGCCAGGGCCACGTCGTCATCGGCCGGCTCGACCCGGAGGACCTCGTTGACTGACGTCGTGCTCGAGGCGCGCGGCCTGACCAAGAACTTCGGGCGCCTCCGTGCGGTCGACGACGTCAGCTTCGCCGTCCACCGCGGTCGCGTGACCGGCTTCATCGGGCCGAACGGCGCCGGCAAGACGACGACGATGCGCATCCTGGCGACGCTCGAGCTCCCGGATGCCGGCGACGCGTGGATCGACGGCCTGTCGGTGCTCGAGGAGCCGCGCGGCGTGCGCGAGCGCGTCGGCTTCATGGCCGACCGCTTCGACGCCTACCCGAACCTCGATGTCATGCAGTTCCTCGACTTCTTCGCGCGGGCGTACGGCCTGCGTGGCCGCGATCGGATCCGCACCGTGCGGCAGGTCGCCGAGTTCTGCGGGCTGACGAGTTTCGCCGGTCGCCCCGCGACCGGGCTGTCGAAGGGCATGGGGCAGCGGCTGCACCTCGCGAAGACGCTGCTGCACTCACCGGCGCTGTTGATCCTCGACGAACCGGCGTCGGGGCTCGACCCGCGTGCGCGCATCGAGTTCCGCGAGCTGGTGCGCGCGCTGGCTGCGGACGGCGTCGCGGTGTTGATCAGCTCGCACATCCTGGCCGAGCTCGGCGAGCTGTGCGACGACGTGCTGGTCGTCGAGCAGGGCCGGCTCGCGGTCGCCGGCGCACTGAAGGACGTCGCTCGCGCGGTGCACGGCGCCCACCGCATCGCGATGCGCGTGGTCGGTGGCGACCAGGCCGCGCTGCAGCGGTTCCTGGTCCTGCAGCCCCAGGTGCGCGACGTCGACAGCGTCGGCGAGCGCGTGGAGTTCTCGCTCGACGGCGACGACCAGGTCGCAGCCGCGCTGCTCGCCCGCGCGGTGGGCGCCGGGCTGCAGGTCGTCGAGTTCGTGCCCGAAGCCGCCGACCTGGAGGAGATCTTCCTGCACGCGACGCGTGGGAGGCTGCAATGACCGGGTCGACCGTCCCGCCCCCGCTGCCGGCCGGGTCGGCCGCCGGCGGTCGTCCGTTGCCATTCGCCGAGCGGCTCAGCGATCGGATCAACCCGATCCTCGTGCGTGAGGTGCAGCAGGCACTGTACGGACGCGCGTTCTTCGGGCTGCTGATGCTCAGCACCCTCGCGGTGACCGTGCTCGGATTCGCGTTCGTCGCGATGCAGGAGGACCGCGATCCCGACGTCGGTGTCGGCCGCAACGCGTTCACCACGACGCTCGCGAGCCTCGTGCCGATCGCGATGCTGCTGATCCCGGCGCAGAGCTTCCAGTCGATGCGCAACGAGCTGCAGGGTGGCGTCGCCGAGCAGCTCGCACTGACCCGCATCCGCCCGCGCGGCGTCGTGACCGGCAAGATCCTCGCTGGCACCGTGCAGCTCCTGCTGGTCCTCGCGATGTTCGCACCGGTGCTCGCGTTGACGTTTCTGCTGCGCGGAATCGACGTACCGACGATCGCGGTGTCGCTGCTGCTGCTCGTGTGCCTCGGGTTCGGCGCCAATGCGTTCACGGTCGGTGCCGCTGCGGTCACCGGTACGCGGGTGACCCGGCAGCTCATGCACGCGCTGACGATCGTCGGCCTCGTGATCGGGACGTTCTGGGCCGTGCGGGGTGCGACGGTGCTGCCGGGCGTGATCGCGGGCGTGCTCGACGACGAGGACGCACTGATCGCACTGATGTCGTTCGGCTTCTTCCTGGTGGTCGGCTCGGCATTGTGGATCACGATCGGAATCGCGTCGCTGTCGCACGAGTACGAGAACCGTTCGACGCCTTTCCGCGTGCTGGCACTGGTGGTCGCGGGGCTGTCGCTCTCGCTGCTGCCCGCGACGCTGCGGGCCTCCGTGCTCCGGGAGGCCGCGTACGACACGGCGGCCACGCTCGCGCTCCTGCTCGGTCCGGTCTGGGGGTTCGCCTCCTGCGAGAACCCGCGCATGTCGCCGCGCGTGCGGGCGCACGTGCCGCGCCGCCGCGTCGCCGCGATCCTCGCCGCCCCGTTCCTACCCGGTGCACCGCGCGGGGCCGCGTTCACGCTCCTGCTCGCGGTGGTGACCGTCGGGTTCGCCGAGCTCGTCGCGTCGCTTTCCACCCAGCCGTCCGATCGGCGCGGTGAGTGGACGATGGGGGGCGCCTGGGCGTACGCGCTGTTCTTCAGTGCGCTGGCCGTGCAGCTCCGGCGTCTGCAGCCAGCCGGCGGAACCGGCTCGAAGCGCGCGTTCGGCCTCCTGATGCTCATCGTCGTGATGGGCATGCTGGCACCGTGGATGGTGCAGATCCTGCTGCGCGACGACGTCACCGGCGACTGGAACCCCACGCACGCCTTCAACGCGACGTTCACGGCCCGCTACGCCGCGAGCGACGACCGCGCGGCGACGCTCGTGGTCGGGCTCGGGGTGCTCGGTCTGGTCGGGACGCTCGTGCCGGGCGTGCACGGCGTGCGGGCGGTGCTCGCGGAGCGCCGCTCGCGCGCTGCACGCAGGGAGGTGCCCGTTGCGCGCTGAGCTGGAGCTCGCCGTGCGGCGCTTCGCGCTGAGCGTGCCGCGCCGGGCGCTCACCGGCCGCATCGGCGAGCGGCTCGGTCGCGGCCTCGGCGCGTCGGTCGAGTTCGAGGACCACCGCGACTACCAGCCCGGCGACGACCCGCGCCACGTCGACTGGCGTGTGTTCGCGCGCACCGATCGCATCGCAGTGCGGCTGTACCGCGAGGAGGTCGCGCCGCTGCTCGACGTCGTGATCGACCGCTCGCCACAGCTCGCCGTGACGGCGGCCAAGGAGCAGGCCGCGCGCGATCTCGTCGCGGCCCTGTGCCATTGGGGTGTGCGCGACGGCGGTGCGGCGCAGTGTCACGCCAGCGGCGGCGAGGTGTTCGATCCGGCCCGCGGCTTCGCGTTCACCGACCGCTTCGACGGCTTCGCGCCGCGGCGGCGGCTGCGGCGAGGTGGCCTGCGCGCTCTGATCAGCGACCTGCTGCGGCCTGCCGATCCGATGCGCAGCCTCGCGCCGCTCGCCGAGGGGGCCGCGCATCTGTTCGTGGTGCAGGTGCTGGACGACTGGGAGCTGGAGCCGGCCCGCGAGGGGCCGCGCACCCTGCTCGCGGCCGACGCCGACGAGCGCGCCGACCTCGCGCTCGACGAGCGCACGATCGCCGCCTATCGCGCGCGGCTCGCGCGGCTCGTCGACGACGTCGGTGATGCCGTGCGGCGGTTCGGCGGGACGCACGCCGTCGTCCGCGCGGCGGCGCCGGGGGTCATGTTCGCCGGCGATCTGCTGCGCGCCGGCATGGTGGAGCCGGCATGAGCCTCGGCGCGCCGCTCGGATTGCTGGCGCTGCTCGCGGTGCCCGTCGTGCTCGTCTTGCACCTGTTCCGCCGGCGGTTGCCGGTGCGGCGCGTCGCCGGGCTGTTCCTGTGGGCGCCCGAGGGCCTCGCCGCCCGCGCTGGCCGCAAGCGCAGCCGGCTCCTGCGCACCGCGTCGTTGGCGCTCGAGCTGCTGGCGGCGATCGCCGCGGCGCTATGGCTCGCCGGCCTGCAACTCGGCATCCCGGACGCCGGGCGGCACCTGGTCCTGGTGCTCGACGACTCCGCGTCGATGCAGGCGAGGCACGAGGACGGCCAGCGCGCGGTCGAGCTCGCGCGTCGGGCCGCGCGCACCGCGGTCGACGCATTGTCGCGCGATGCGTCGGTCACCGTGATCCGCACCGGCGCGCGACCGACGGTTGTGCTCGGGCCCGGCGCCTTGCGCGGCTCCGCGGCGCAGTCCATCGCGGAGTGGGAGCCGGGCGCGGTGCAGCACGACTTCGGCCCCGCGCTCGACCTCGCCGTCGAGCTGGCCGGAGCTGCTGGCGACGTCCTGTTCCTGACCGACGCGCCGCTCGGCGAACGCGCGCCGCCGCGCGTCACCGTCCGCGCGTTCGGGGTCGCGCGCGCCAACGTGGCGATCCTCACGGCGCGGCGTGCGGCGACGTCGACCGGTGACGAGCGTCTGCTGCTCGACGTGCAGCTCCATGCCCCGACGGACCGGGTGGCACCGACGCAGGCCCGCGCGGTGCTGCGCGCCGCCGGCGATCCGTTCGCGCCGCTCGTCGCGGAGCTCGCACTCGACCCGGCGCGCCCGGCGCGGCTGGCGCTCGACGCTCCGCGCAGCGACGCGGTGTGGGACGTGACGATCGAGGCGGCCGGCGACGCGCTCGATGTCGACGACCGTGCCGTCCTGCTGCCGGACCCGATGCGCGTCGTGACGTTCGCGAGCGCACTCGACGCCGAGCTGACCGCGCGCCTCGAGCTCGAGCGAGTCGCGCGCGCGCTCGACGGCGTCGTGTTGGTCGGTGACGTCGCTGCGGCGCAGGTGTGCTTCGTGACGGCGGCGGGCGACGTCGGTCCCGGCCGCCACCAGGTCGTCGTCGCGCCGGTCGGCGCCGGAGAGCACGACGCGTGGATCGGGCCGTTCCTGATCGAACGGCGACACCCGCTCGGCGCGGGGCTCACTCTCGACGGCGTCGTGTGGACCGCCGGGCGTGGTGAGGTGTCCGGCGCGGCGATCGCGCTCGCCGGACGGCAGGTGCTGCTCGCCGAGGAGCGGGACGCGAGCGGGGGCCTGCGTCTGCGCGTGAACCTCGATCCCGCGCGCAGCAACCTGACGAGCTCGCCCGACTGGCCGATCCTGCTCGACAACCTGGCGCGCCGCGTGCGCGAGCTCGCGCCGGGGCCGGGTGCCGTGAACGTGGCGGTGGGCGACGCGCTCGGCTGGCGCCCGGCGGGTGCCGCCGATGCGCCCGCGGAGCTGGAGCTCGTCGATCCGGTCGGCCGCGTGCTGCCGGCGCGCGGGACGACGCTCGCTGCCTGGGAGGCGGACCAGGTCGGCGTCTACGCGCTGCGCACGCGCGCGGGTGTCGAGCTCGGCCGCTTCGGGGTGTCGTTCCGCGACCCGGCCGAGTCCGACCTCGCCGCGTGTGCCAGCGGCGAGCAGGCCGCGGCCGAGCCGCCGACGGCTCCGGACGGTGGGGACGAGCGCTTCGGCCGGCGCGGCTCCGGCGAACGCCGCGGGCTCGCGCTCCTGCTGCTCGCGCTGCTCGCCGCCGACTGGTGGGTGCTGCGCGAGCAGCGGCGCCGCTGAGCGGCTGCGTCCGCCGGCGCCGAGATCGCCGGGCGCTGCGCGGCGGCCGTCGACGGCGACCCGCTCCGGATCCTGGGAGCGGGCGTCACCAGCTCGCGAGCGGTCAGGGCACGATGCGGAACGCCTGCTCGTTCGAGATGTGGCCGATGCTGAATGGGCGGGTGGCGTCGACCGTCACCGCCGCTGCGAAGAGCTGCAATCCGACGAACGCCGGATCCTGCGGCATCGGGATCGACAGCGCCGCCTTGCCGTTGGCGTCCGTGGTGCCGACGAGGCCCATGCCGCGCAGGCCGATCGAGGTCGTCAGCAGCGCGTCGAGCTTGACCGGGATGCGGCGCGCGCCGAGCGCAAAGCCGTCGTTGCCCGTCGACAGCATGCCGACCCACGGCACCGACGGCGACGGCGTGTCGAGCTCCATCTGGAACCGCGCTCCGAGCCGTGCAGCGGCGCCGGGTGCCGGCAGCAACACGGCGTCGAAGAACTCGAAGTCGTCGATCTCGGTGCCGCGGTAGCCGCTCAGACCGACCAGTCCGACGCGGTCGACGGTCTGGATCGCGCGTTGCGGCGTGGCGAGCTCGTAGTAGCCGTCGCCGTCGACGTCGAGCTCCATCCAGCACGCGCGGTCCAGCACGATCATGCGGCCGTGCGCCGACATCGCCCCACCCGGGATGTCGGTGTAACACGTGCCGAGCGCCTGCCCGCGCTCGTAGCAGTAGATGCGGTCGAAGTTCGCCGGCGTCGCATTGTCCTGGACCTTCACCATCAGCAGGTCGGTGTCACCGGCGCTGCCGGGATGGCGCGCCGTCAATCCGCCGAACTGGGTGGCATTGGCCGGCTGGAAGAAGAAGCGCGCGTCGAGCACGCAATCGCGTGCGCTCAGACCGTCGCGCGTCAGGTACGACCAGCTCCCGGGCGCTGACGCGCGGCCGTTCGCGATCTGCCACGTCCCGCGTCGCTGGGTCCAGCCCGGCACGCTCGGGCCGTCGGCGTAGTTGAAGTGGTCGGTGAACACCTGCGCGGTGAGCACGGCCGGCGGCGTCGTCAGCGCGGTGACGAGCGCGATGAGCGCGAAGGGGCGCATTGGGGCGGGACTCCGTGGCGGAGGCGATGGGTGGGGGGCAGGGTGGCGGCGCACGATCGCGGCGCAGCGACCCAGGCGAGCTCGGGGGGCGGGGTCGACCCGGAGGTCCGACTTCCGACCAGGATGGTAGCGGGCGAACGCCAGAGCCGGAATCCCGGCCGTCCCGCCCCGGAGCCGTCACGGGATGCACGGGGATCATGCGTGACACCGCGTGTTCGCTGCTCCACCGGGCCTCGGGTCCGCGCGCCGCGTCGGTTCCCCTGCCGCGACCAGGCCGTCGGGAGCCGAACTGCCACCGACCGCGCCTCGTCCCCCCGCCCGCATGGGAGCCGGATTCGTCGGCACGGCAAGATCCACCGGATCGGCGAGATCGGTGGTCCCGACGATCCGGGGCCACCGGCGACGCCGAGCGGCGGCAGTGCGATCGACACCGAGCCTGGCGGGGTGGACCGGCCGTGGACGTCGAGGCCGACCGGCTGGCCGACCCGCGTCGCTGCCGGTGCGTGGAGCTGCTGCCGCAGGTCCAGGTCGAGCGGGTTCTGCTCCGCGAGCGCGACGTCGACGGTCGGGTCCGTCACCGCCGGCAATCGTGCGCCTCCGAGCGGATCGGACCGCCGCTGCGCGGGTGCGAGCGTCGCGAGGCAGTGCGGCAGCGTGCCGCCAGACCTCGTCCACCGGCGGGAGCCGCCGAGAGGCTCGTCGGGGGGCGCCGACCAGGTCGCGAGCAGACCACCGCTGTCGGCGTCGCCACCCATCGGGGTGCGAGCGCCGCTACACTCGGCGGCACCGATGTCGCAGTGCACGCCGGACGGGAGCGACGCGGACCACCGCGTCGCGGGGGGGCCGAAGTGATCGAGTTCGTGCGCCCGGAGGCGTTCCTGCTCGCGCTTCCGCTCTTGCCGTTGCTCACGCGGCGGTTCGCGGTGCGGCCGACGGTCGCGGCGCTGCGTGGGCTCGCGCTGCTGTCGGTGCTGGCGCTACTGGCGGAGCCGTACGCGTCGACCGGCACGGCGGGGCGCGACCTGGTGCTGGTCGTCGACCGGTCGCGGTCGGTCGGCGCGACCGCCGCGGACCGCGCGCAGGAGGTCCTGCAGCAGGCGAGTGGAACGGCGCGCGATGGCGACCGGGTGGCGGTGGTGACGTTCGGCCGCGAGCCGGTCCTCGCGCTGCCGCCGACCGCCGCCGGCGACGTCCGCGGTCTCCGCCCCGCGCGCGAGCCGGGCCGCGACGCGACCGACCTCGGCGCCGCGCTCGATGCCGCGCTCGCGTTGATCCCACCGGCGCGGCGCGGCTCGCTGGTCGTCGTCAGCGATGGTGAGAGCACCGGCGGACGGCCGCTCGACGCCGCGCGTGCGGCGCTGCGGCGCGGCGTGCGCCTCGATGCGGTCGTCACGCGGCGCGCCGGCACCGCCGACGTCGCGATCGAGGAACTCGCGATGCCGGGCGAGATCGGCGTCGGCGAGCCGTTCCGCTACTCGGCGTGGATCCGCAGCGAGACGGCGCGCGAGGTGCCGTTGCGGCTGTACCGCGACGGCGAGTTGATCGCGTCGGCGACCCGCGCACTGGAGGCGGGCGTCAACCGCGTCGTGTTCCGCGACCGGCTCGCGACGCCCGGCGTGCACCGCTACCGCGTCGAGATCGACTCCGGTGGCGACCGCGTGCCGGAGAACGACCGCGCGGATTCCGTGGTGCGCGCGGTCGGGGCCGAGCGCGCGTTGCTGGTGTCGCCCGAGGGCAGGCGCGGGCTCCTCGCCGGCGCGCTCGAGCGGGCCGGCGTCGACGTCGTCGTGACGGCGCCGGCGATCGCGCCGCTCGACCTCGACGCGCTCGACGGCTTCCGCGCCGTGGTGCTCGAGGACGTGCCGCTCGACGATCTGCCGCCGCGCGCGGCGGAGACGCTCGCGACCTGGGTCGAGGACCTCGGCGGCGGCCTGCTGATGACCGGCGGCCCGGCGTCGTTCGGCCTCGGCGGCTACCTGCGCTCGCGCATCGAGGACGTCCTGCCGGTGTCGATGGAGATCCGTCAGGAGCAGCGCCGCTTCGGGCTCGGCATGGCGATCGCGCTCGACCGCTCGGGCTCGATGGCCGCGTCGGCGGGGCCCGGCCGCACGAAGATGGACCTCGCCAACCTCGGCACCATCGCGGCGCTCGAGATGCTCGGGCCGATCGACTCGTGCGCCGTGATCGCGGTCGACTCGACGGCGCACGTCGTCGTGCCGATGGCGCCGGTCACCGACCGCGAGTCGATCGTCGACCGCGTGCGGCGCATCGAGTCCGGCGGCGGCGGGATCTTCGTGTTCACGGCGCTGCAGGCGATGGCCAATCAGCTCGCCACGACCGATCACTCGACGCGGCACATGGTGCTGTTCGCGGACGCCGCCGACGCCGAGGAACCGGGGAGCTACGCGGACCTGGTGCCGAAGCTGCGCGCCGCCGGCATCACGCTGTCCGTCATCGCGCTCGGCGACGCGTCCGACAGCGATGCGGCGTTCCTGCTCGACCTCGCGCGCCTCGGGGGCGGGCGCTGCAAGTTCGTCCGAGAGGTCAGCCACCTGCCGCGGGTGTTCGCGCAGGAGACGCTGCAGATCGCGCGCTCGTCGTTCGTGCGTCAGCCGATCGCCGCGCGCGCATTGCCCGACGCGATCGCGCTCGGCGAGGTCGACCTGCGCGAGTTCCCCGGCGTCGGTGGCTACTCGATCGCCTACCTGCGCGGCGGCGCGACCGTCGCATTGCAGACGCTCGACGACGTGCAGGCGCCGCTGTTGTCGTTCTGGCAGCGCGGCCTCGGGCGGGCGGCGGCGTTCCTCGGTGAGGTCGACGGTCGCTACGCGGGCCCGCTCGCTGGCTGGGCCGGCTACGGCGACCTGTTCGCGACGTTGCTGCGCTGGCTCGGCGGCAGCCGCGCGGAATCCGACGTCTGGGCCGAATTCCGCCGCGAGGGTCACGAGGCGGTGCTCGCCGTCGAGGTCGCCGCGGGCCACGAGGACCGGCTCGGCGCGCTGCGCGCGTTCGTGCGGGCGGGCGACGACGCCGACGCGAGCCCGCTCGTGCTGCAGCGCGTCGACGCGCGCCGCCTCGAGGCGCGCGTGCCGCTCGCCGACGCCGCCGTCGTGCGCGCGGCGGTCGCGGTCGGCGCCGACCGCGCCCTCGTCCTGCCGCCGGTCGTGCTGCCCTACTCGCCGGAATTCGAGCCGCGCACCGACCCGCGCGACGGCGAGCGGCTGCTCGCGGAGCTGGCCGCGCTGACCGGCGGGCGCCTCGATCCGCCGGCGGCCGAGTGGTTCAGCGGGCGGCGGGACAGCACCGGGGTGGAGCCGCTGGCGCCGTGGCTCGCGTGGCTCGCCCTCGCGCTCGTGCTGGCGGAGATCGCCGTGCGTCGGCTCGACCTGCGGTTGCCGCGCGCGTGGCTGCGCGCGCTCCGTCCTCCGCGAACCGCGCGCGCGCCCGCTGCGCCCTCCGCACCGGTCGCCGCGGCGGCAGTCGCGGCCCGCGACATCGGGCAGGACGGTCGTGGCCCCGCTCCGACCCCGGCGGAGCCCGCTGCGGACGAACCGCCACCGCCGCGCTCCGACCGCCTCGGCTCGGTGCTCGAGCGGGCCCGGCAGCGCGCCGACCGGCGCCGCTGAGCCAGGATCCGGACCGCGGATCGCGCTCGGGAGTGGCGCGGCGGTCGCGCGCGGCGTCTGCTGCGGCCTGCATGACCGCGGCACCCGCGATGGAACAGCGTCCCCGGGCCGGCCTCGCGCTGGCCGTGCTCACCGTGCTCGCGGCCGGCCTCGCGCTGCACCTGCCGTGGCTCGGCCGGCCGTTCGGTTTCGGGGAGCAGGCAGGCGGCAACTACTTCGGCGTGTTCCTGCGCAACTACGAGAAGTTCGGCTTCCTCGGGCTGCATGGTGCACCGATCGGGGTGACGGTCGTCGACGACCCGACCACGACGATCGCCTACATGACGCACCCGCCGGGCCTGAGCTGGCTGTACGCATTGTTCGGCACGGCCGAATGGCAGCTCCGGCTGACCACGGTGCTCGGCGCGATCGCAGCGGGGATCGCGATGCTGCCGCTCCTGTGGCGGGTGCACGGCGGAGCGGTCGCGACGCTCGCCGGCCTGCTCGTCGTGCTCGCGCCGAACCTCGCGTTCTACAGCCAGCTCAACTACGAGCCGGTCACCCTCGCGCTCGGCCTGTGGATGCTGCTCGGCCACCGCGCGCGCTGCGAGGCGATGCGTGAGGGGCGGGCGGTGCCGCGTGGAGCCACGGTGCTGGTCGCCGCGATGGCGTTCGTCGGACCCTGGATCGACTGGTTCTACGTCGTGTTCTGCGCGGCGCTCGTCCCGATGTCGCTCCAGCGCGGCTGGCGAGGCACCCTGCGTCCGCTGGTCTGGCCGGCGATCGTGTCGGTCGTGTCGCTGGCGGCGATCCTCGCGTGGCGCGCCCACGCTCGCGCCGCGGTGCCGGCCGCCGCCGCGATGCAGATCGACCACTCCGTCGGCGCGCTGACCCAGACGTTCCTGTCGGTGCGCGCCGATCTGTCGACGTGGCTCGACGCGATCGTCCACCAGCTGCGGATCAGCTACGGCTGGCCGATGCTCGCCGCCGCGGCCGTCGGCCTGCCGCTCGTCTTCGCTGCGTCGGCGCGGCTCGCCGGCTCGCTGCTGGTCGCGGCGGTGCTGACGCCGCTGTTGATCCCCGACCACTCGCTGACGCACACGATGGACTACACGCCGGCGGCGGCGCTGTCGGCGTGGGCCGCAGCGCGCGCCGCCGAAGCGGTCGGCGGACTGTGCCGGCTGCGGCCCGGCGGGCTGCGCGCGGCAGCCGTCGGTCTCGCATTGGTCGTCGGGCTCGCCGTGCAGAGCGCGCGGACCATCCAGCGCTCGTGCACCGACTACTACTGTGCGGTGGGCGCCGTGCTGACCGCCGCGCAGGGTGCTCGCGACGGCCACGGCGATGGCCCCTACTTCGTCGCCCACGGCTTCGCGTGGTTCGGCTACTACGTCGAGGGCGACTACGTGCTGGCGCCTCCGGTCCGCGACCCGCAGGTGTTGACGCCCGCATTGGCCGGGCTCGGCGACGAGGTCGGCGCGCGCTACCTGTGGCTGCGCAGCGACGAGCCCAGCGGTCCGCTCGCGGACCCGCCGGGCCTCGCCGGGTTCCTGGCTCCGTTCCCCCGCGAGCGGCTGCCCCAGCTCGAGATCCCGGTGCTCGTCGGCGACCGGCAGGTCTGCATCCGCGAGGCGTGGCTCGTCACGCTGAAGCGTCCCGTGCGGTGACCGGAGGCCCCAGCACCGGAGGCCCCAGCACCGGAGACCCCAGCACCGGAGACCCCAGCCGACACGGCCATCAGCAGGGCTGCGGGTCGTTCGCGACGAGCCGGACGTGGAAGTGGTTGTCGTGGGAGTGGAAGGCGCCCGGCTCGGTGATCTCCTGGTTGTCGCGAAGGAACATCGCACCCGTGAGCCCCATCGCCTCGGCGCGTCGGGTCATTGCGCTCTGGACCGCCGGGTCGTTGTGTATCACCAGGACCAGGTCGGTCCCGGCAGCCGTCACGATGGCGACCCCGAGCTGCACGTTCAGCTCCCGGTCATAGTCGGGTGACAGCGAGTAGTCCGTCGAGGCTCCGCGCGAGACGTCGCGGTCGGTGCGGATGTTGTAGATGTCGACATCGCGGCCGCAGCGGTGCGAGCGGTGGCCGTATCCGGATTGGCTCGGGTCGGCTCCGCCGAGCGGGCTGATGTCGTCGAGCGGAATCGCTGCGAAGCTGAAGTCCGGCTCCTCCACTTCCCGGAACCAGCTGTACGCGACCCAATACAGGGTCAGACGGATGAGGAACTCGATGGTGTGCTGCTTGCCCCAGCGCCATTGCTCGTGGCGCGACGGCCGCATCGGAACGATGCCGGGCATGCCGGGCAGCGTGTAGTACAACGAAGGACGCCGGTATCTCGTGTCGTCACCCGCAGACCGGCCGGAGGGTATCGGCAGCGCCCCGAAATCCGGCACGGGCGTCGGCACCCTGGCCCTGATCCGGGAGGCCGGCGTCGGGCCGGTCCCGAGCGGAAGGCATTGCTCGAAGTGCCAGCTCGTCGGGTTCGGCCGATCACTCGGATCGGTCCACGCCGCGAGCGAGTCACCCGGATCGAGAGCTCCCGGGCAACGGGATCCTGGCATGCGAGGACTCCTTGGGGGGCGACGACGTGCCGCTGCGACGAGCTTCGCGTCGTCGCAGGCTCGCGCCCGAGCTTGGCCCGACCGCGCCGCGGCGACCAGCCGTGGACATCCCTGGTTCGGAAGCGAACGGTCCGGTAGCGGACCGGTTCGGTAGCTCCCTGGTCCGCAGGCGCCTGGCCGCCTGGCCCGAGTCGTGGATCCGTCCAGGACCGCCCCAGGGGCGACGAGGGTGCGACCGTCGGAGCGCCTGCGGACGGTCCGTGCTGCGAGAGCTCAGGATCGCCGCCCGCCTCCTGCGCGCCGGGCGGGTGCGACTCAGAACACCACGCCGCCGCCGACGAACCAGCCGTTCAAGTCGAAGTCGCTGTCCGCGAGTCGTCCGTCGGCCGTGCCGTCGACGTTCAGCGAGATGTGGCGGAAGCCGAGGAACAGGTCGACCCGCTTCTCGATCTGCACGCCCAGCCGCGTCTCGAAGTCCCAGTAGAGACCGCCGCCGTCGTTGATGCGCGCATACATGCCGCCCAGCTGCGCGCCGAGCCGCGCCGGGCCGAGCTTCAGCTCACCGTCGACGAACGGCATCGGGATCGGCGCGAGGATGTCGGTGCTCTCCCGGCCCCCGTTGGCGCCGCGCACGTCGGTCGACACGCTGGTGATGTCGACGGCGACGCCCGGCGCGAGGCGCAAGATGTCGGTGTCGACGACGTCGTAGACCCAATACGGCTTGAGGTTCCAGACCTCGAGCGAGGTGTTCACCGGCGTGCCGGCGGGGAGGTCGCCGTACGGCTGCGACAGCGTGCCGTTCCCCGACTCGTCGAACCAGAACGTCGACAGACCGAAGCGGCCGATGTCGGTCGCGACCCAACCCGACAGCAGCGGCGCGCCGACCGGCCCACCGACGCGCAGATCGTCGTCGAGCCGGTTCTGGCGGTCGCCCAGGTTCGCACCGCCCGCCTCGGTGTCGACGGCCGCGGTGCCGTCGACCGCGCTGCTCATGAACGCGACCTGCGCGGCGCCGCCCGCGATGTGGCAGCCGCTAGGCAGCAGCAGCAGTGGGACGGCACACGAGACGACACACGAGGCGAGAATGCGATTCATCGGTCGGGGTCCGCCGGCGGGAGGAGAGAGGGCCGCGTTGGCACCGAGCGTATCGGATCCGGGTGCGGCTGTCCGCAGCGCTCCTGTCTCGGCGCTGCGGAAGACTCAGGGGGGGCCCTGTGATGGGGGCCGCTGCGGATAGACTCGTGGGAGTCTGCTCTCCCGGTCTCACCCGTCTCGACGGCCCCCATGTTCAGCCAATCCAAGAAGGCCCGGTCCGGGTCGCGCGACGGTCGCTTCTCCGCCGCGCTCGGTGTCGCTCCTCTCCTCGCTTCGCTGCTGGCCGGCTGTGCCGACCACTCCTCCGAGCGCCCCGGCGGCGTCGCGCCGGTCCGAGTTCCGCGCTACTGGGTCCGCGACGAGCTGTCGATCGGCGCCCGGCAGTCGGTCGACGTCGTCGCGCGCGACGTCGATGCCGACGGCGACATCGACCTGCTGGTCGCCGACCTCGCCGGTGGAATGGCCGTGCTGCTCGGCGACGGCACCGGTGCCTACACGGAGGGCGGCTCGTATCCGGTGTCCGGCGCTCCGCTGGCGATCGTCGCCCGGGATCTGAACGACGACGGCGCGGTCGACGTCGCGTTGGTCAGTGCCGAGACGAATCGCGCGACCGTCTTCCGCAACGACGGGGCCGGCAGCTTCACGCAGAGCCAGGAGCTCGACATCGAGATGCTCGCGGTCGAAGTCGCGGTGGGTGACTTCACCGGCGACGGCCGCCCGGACCTGCTCGTCGCACACCTGTCGCGCTCGGACGTGCTGCTGTTCCCGGGCCTCGGCGATGCGACGTTCGGGGAACCGTCGTCGCTCACCGTGCCGCGCGGCACGCGCGTCGCAGGACTGACCGTGGCGGACATCAACGAAGACGGCGAGCAGGACGTGCTGTTGTGCGACACCGACGCCAACCGCGTCGTGGTCCGCTTCGGCCCCGATCTCGGGCCGAGCGGCTCGGTCGCCATGGTCGACGTCGGCAGCACGCCGGTCGCGTTGTCGGTCGGCGACATCGATGGCGACGGCTCTCCCGAGGCGGTCGTGTCGAACTTCGGTGACGAGACGATCTCGGTCATCGGCGTCGACAAGGGCCTCTATGTCGAGGACTCGTTCGACGTCAGCGGACGGCCGGCGCGCAGCACGATCGACGACGCCAACGGTGACGGCTTCCTCGACCTGGCGGTCTGCGTGCTCGGCCGCAATTCGGTCAGCGTGTTCGACGGCTCCGCGACTGGCTTGTCGCGGACCGAGACGCAGTTCCCGTCGACCGGCTTCCCGTATCGACCGCTCGTCGCCGACGTCGCCGGCGACGCTCGCCCGGATCTCGTGGTCGTGCCGAGCGGCATCGATCGCATCAACGTCTACGTGCAGACCGACCGCGGGCTGCGCGGCGCGCGGACGGTCGACACCTCGGTGCCGACGCCCGAGATGATCACGAGCGCGGACTTCGACGGCGACGGCCGCGCGGACGTGCTCGCGGGTGGCAGCGAGAGTCACGGCCTCGCTCTGCTCGAGCGCAGCCCGGACGGCTCGACGCTGGTCGAGCGCTTCCAGCTCGACGTCGCCGACGCGGTCGTCAGCCTCGCCACCGCGGACCTCGACGACGATGGTCTGCCGGAGGTGTTGCTCGCGCAGGCGGGCGGTCTGCGCCTGCTGCGCAACCGCAGTGCGCCCGGGCAGCCGTCCTTCGAGCTGGTGCCGGCGAACCGTTCGATCTGGCTCGCGACCGGCGACCAGGTCGCGAGCGTCGTCGCGGCCGACGTGACCGGCGACGGCATCCTCGACCTCGTCGCGACCGTGCTGCGCGGCCAGGAAGTCCTCGTGCTGCCGGGCTCGTCCGGCGGCCCGTTCGAGTTCGGCGCGCCGGTGCGGAACGCCGTGGACGGCGGGCCGCTGGGCCTCGCGATCACGGACGTCGACGGCGATGGTGACCCGGAGGTCGCGGTCTCGCGGACCGAGGTCGCCGCGATCAGCATCCTCGACCCGGACTCGACCGGCGGCCTGACGTCGCGCATCGACCTGCCGGTCGGCGCGGCGCCGACCTACCTGCGCAGCGCCGACCTCGACGCCAATGGCCGCGACGACCTGCTCGTCGTGTGCTCCGCGATCGACGAGGTGCAGGCCCTGCTGTCGCTCACGCAGGGTGGGTTCCGCACCGAGTCGTTCGCGACCGGTCGCCGACCGGGTCCGCTGCTGGTCGACGACTTCGACGGCGATCGCCGCCTCGACGTGCTGATCATGTCGCTGACGCGCACCGACTTCCGACTCGTGCTCGGCGACGGTGGCGGCGGCGCGCGCCAGACGCTCGTGTTCCCGGGCGTCTACGGGGCGGCTTCGGCCGTGCTCGCCGACGTCGCCGGCACGGCGCGGCCCGACCTGGTCGTGGGCAGCTTCGAGACCGACCGGGTGACCATCTTCGAGGACGTGTCGGTGCCCATCTCGGCGCAGTGACCGCCCCGCCAGGGCGGTCGGCGCTGCGTCAATGGAACCGGAGTCGGTGCCAGCCGACGCGCTCGACGCGGCCCTCGCGATCCGGGAACAGCACCGCGTCCAGCCGCGCAGCCAGTGCGTCGAAGGCACCCGCCGGTGGATCGACGAGCTCGCTGCGCCGGTAGCTCGCCGCCCATTGCGATGCGGCTCGCGCACCGGCGTCCCAATGCTCCTCCAGAGCCCGGTGCGCGCGCGCGAGGTCGTCGTCCGCGGCCGCGAAGGCGATGACCAGCAGGCCATCGACCCGCGGCGCGAGGCCAGCCGGCTCGGCACGCAGCGGCCCGCGCACGGGCAGCGGACGGCCGAAGGTCAGCGGGACGCCGTAGTGCGGCTCGGCGCGCTGATCCGCGGTGGGCGCAGGTCGCGTCGGACCGCCGGGTAGCGCGACGATCGCCAGGGCGCCGAGCACGACCGCGACCACCATCGACATGACCTGCGCGCGAGTGGCGCGGGGCCGCTCGGGCGGCGCGAGTGCCTCGGCGACCGCCTCGCTCTCGGGTGGCAGGGGGCGCCGCTGGCGCAGGTAGCGGCGGAGGCGGGCGGGCGAGTCGTCGGACATGGCGGACGCCGGCGCGGCGCAGCTCGTTCATCGGCGCGCCGCGCCCCGGGACCGAAGCCGACCGGACGCGCAGGGCTCACTGCTTCCAGCTGAACAGGTCGATCGGCACCGGCGGCAGCGGCCGCTTGGGGCGGGGCGGCGTCGGCGCGTCCTCGACGGGGGGTGGCGGGGGCGCTTCCTCCATTCGGAGTGCCGGTGGCAGATCCGGGATCGGGGGCATCGGCAGCCGGTCCTGCAGGCGCGGCGTGACGAGGTGGTGCTCGAGCAGCGGTGGCGGGGGTGGCGGCTTCGGCTCCGCGGCGACCAGCTCCGCGGCGAGTGCCGCGATCGACACGTGCAGCAGGGCAGCGGGCGCGTCGTCGCAGGTCTCCAGGCGGTACTCCAGCGAGTCCCAACCGCGTGCGCGGTCGACCCGTGCACGCAGCTGCAGGGTCAGCGCGTCGCGGACCTGGACGGGTGTCACGCTGCCGGCTTCGGCCAGCAGGATGCCGAGCCGCCGCCGGTCGCGACGCTGCCGCTGCAGCATCCGGCGCAGCTCGACGCGCCCGATCGCTCCGGTCGCGACCAGCAGCTCGCCGAGCTGCTCGGGGATGCGCGGGTCGTCGGTCCAGCTCGATACGAACGCACCCCGGGCAATGCCGAACGCCAGCGAGCCGTCGGGCCGCACCAGCACGAGCCGGCCGGCACCGACGAGCGGATCGATCATCCGCAGCAGCTCCGGGAGGAAGCGACCGCAGGCGTGACCCTGTAGCAGCTGGGTCCACCGGTTCCCTGCGTCGTTCGAATCCTCCGATCGCATTGCAGCTCCGAGTCGCGCCGGTCAGTCCGGGTCCGGCCCCGGCTGGCGCCCCGCGAGTTCGAGACACCTGGCCGCGCGCTCGTTCTCCGCGCGGCGTGGCGTGGCACGGCAGATCGCGACCGCTGTGCCGTCGCTGCAGTCTTCGGGAGGAAGGGCGTCGGACCTTCGCGCCGATCCGCCGTCGGGATCAAATCGGGACTCGAGCGGCGCCACTGTCGAATACGGTAGACAGTGGGCCGCGTCGGAGGCGCTGCGGCTCAGCGGATGCGGATCGCGTCCGGGAGCACCGCCCACACGGTGGTCTGGCGTGCGGTGTCCATACCGTCGAGCACGATGCGAAGCGCGCGGTCGAGGTCGAGCCGGCGCGCGGCGAGGCGCAGCTCCGGCGTCGCCAGCGCCTCCATTTCGGCCATCGACGCGGCGAGCGACTCGAACAGCGTCTTCGGCCGCGGCAGGTGCTGCACCTCGTAGGCGCCGGACGCGAGGCCGGCCTGCGACGCGACCATCGCGAGCGCGTCGTCGAGGCCGCCGATGCGGTCGACGAGGCCGATCTCGATCGCCTGCTGGCCCGACCACACGCGACCGCCCGCGATCGCCAGCACGTCGGTCGTCGTCAGGTTCCGCGAGCGGGCGACGTGGCCGACGAACACGTCGTAGATCCGGTCGACCATCGCCTGCATGCGCGCGCGTTGCTGGTCGGTCCATGGCTCCGACAGGCTCGCCATCGTGGCGCCGGCGTCGAGTCCGACGATCTCCTCGTGCACGCCGATCCGCCGCAGCAGCGGGCCGAAGCTCGGCCGCATCCCGAACACGCCGATCGAGCCCGTGATGGTGCCCTGCTCCGCCAGGATCGGCCGCCCGAGACAGGTGATGTAGTAGCCGCCGGACGCGGCGAGCGTGCCCATCGACACGATGACCGGCTTCTTCGCGCACAGCTCGCGCAGCGCGAGCAGGATCGCCTCGCTCGCGGTCGCGGAGCCGCCCGGCGAGTTGATGCGGAGCACGACGCCGCGCACCGAGTCGTTGGCGGTCAGCTCGCGCACGATCTTGACGACCGGGCCCGACACGATGCTGCCCGGCGCGGGCTTCTCGCCGTCGACGATCTGACCCGACAGGTGCAGCACGACGATCGTGTCGTCCTCGACGTCGGCCTCCTCGTCCTTCGGATTGAAGAGCTGCGTCAGCATCGCCAACGGATTGATGCTCTGGCGCTGCTTGCGCTCCGACAGCGTCTTGACGAACTGCAGGTCGTCGCGGCCGGTGACGTGCATCAACGCATGGGACGCGCCCTGCCAGGACACGATGTGATCGACGAGCCCGGCCTCCTGCGCCGCGCGGGCGGTGAACAGACGCTGGCTCTGCATCTCGACGACGCGCGCCTGCGACAGGTGGCGGCCCTCGGCGATGCGGCGCACGATGTCGGCGTTCATCCGTTCCAGCATCGCGCGGTAGTGTGCGCGCAGGTGGTCGGACATCTGCGACAGCATGTATGGCTCGACGGCGCCCTTGAAGTCGCCGCAGCGCACGACGTCCATGCGCACGCCCAGCAGGTCGAGCGCGTCGCGCAGGAACGTCACGCTGAGCGCGGGCGAGCCGAGCTCGATGACGCCGAGGTCGGCGATCATCACGTCGTCGCACGACGCGGCGAGCTGCATGCCGATCGTCGACGCGTTCTCGACGTATGCCCACAGGTGCTTGCCGGCGTTGCGCACCCGATCGAGCGCGCGCTCGAGCTCGGCGACCTGGACCTGGTTGATCTGGAACTCGCCCGACAGATCGAGCAGCACGTGCTCGCCGTCCGCGGTGGCGAGTTCCGCGATCCGCTCGGCGAGGTCGTAGAACGGCTTCGGCTCGGCGCCGCCGCCGAGCAGCAGCGCGGTCAGGTCGCCGCCCTGCTCGGGCAGGTCGAGATACAGACCGGCGGGGCGGACCCAGGCGACGGTCGCGGGCGGGGCCTTGGTCGCGGTGGTCGCCTGGAGCTCGGCCTGGGCGTGCGCCGCGGCGGGCGCGCCGAGGGTGGCGACCAGCAGCAGGCTGGCGAGGGACGGAACGCGGGTGCGGACGGTGGGTAGGAGATGGGTCATGGATGCGAGAGGGGTCGAGCCCGGCCCGGCCGCCAGCCGGCTGGCCGCACCGGGCGGAGGACGCGTTGAAGTAGCCGGCGGCGCGCGCGGCCTGTCGCCGCTGGCGCGGTCGCCACCCGGGCGCCGCTCGAACACCGGGCTGGGGTTCTCCCCGGTGCGACGCGTCCGGTCCCGGTCGTGCCGCGGGGTATCGCGGGGCTCGGCCCGGGACGACTGCGCCAGGTCCGGGCGGCATGCCCGGGCGCCGCGGGCCGGTATCGCGCGAGGAGCGATATTCACGGCGCTGCTCGAAGCTGGCCGCCTGCGCGCGGCACGACCCTCGTCCGCGCGCGTCCCTCCGTCGAGGAATCCTCATGCCAGCCCATCCGCTCCGTCGCCTCGGCGCGGCGACCATCGGTCTCGCCGTGCTCGTTCCGTTCGCACCCGCACAGGGCTCCGGCGACGCGCCACCCGCGCGCTCCGACCTCGCGCGCCTCGCGCCGCCCGACACCGTCGTCTACGCCGAGCTCGATCGCCCCGGGGAGCAGCTCCAGAGCCTCGTCGGCGCGCTCGGCCTCGACCTCGACGACGCGCGCATCGGCATCAGTCCGCGGCTGATCGACGGGCTGCTCGGCATGCGCGGCTGCGCCATCGCGCTCACCGACGTCGATCCACAGCAGGGACCTCGCAACGGGATCGCGATCGTCGATCCCGGCGATCACCAGTTGCTGCGCGGCCTGCTGGAGACGGTCCTGCCGATCGCGGGCGAGCCGGTCGAGCCGATCGGTCGACACCCGACGGTGCGGATCGACGGCGAGGTGTTCGTCACCAGCACCGAGCGACTCGTGGTCGCGAGCCCCGACCCCGTGCTGATCGCCGGCGTGCTCGCACGGCTCGACGCCGGCGGCGGTGACGGCGGGCTCGCCGCGCGGCCCGAGCTGGCCGCGGCGATGGCGATGCGCGGCGACGATCTGCTGTTCTTCTGCGTGCACCTGGCGCCGCTGATGCCGCGGCTGATGGACCTGCTCGAGCGGCAGACCCGGAACGATCCGGGCGCGCGCGCCGGGCTCGCGTTCGTCGATCTGCCGAGCGCGCGCTTCGTGGCCGGGCGCGCCGGCGTCGGTCCGGGAGGACTGTCGTTCGACCTCGGTGTGGAGCTGGCCGAGGGCCACCACAATCTGGCGTTCCACCTGCTGCGGCAGCCGAGCCTCGACCGCGCGGCGCTCGACATGGTGCCGGCGGGCAGCGCGATGTTCGCGGCGGTCGGCGTCAATCCTGCCGGCGCACTGCCGGCCGGGGCGACCGACGGCGCCGGCGCGCCCACCGTCTCCCTGTTCGACCTCGGGCGGGAGCTGTTCGCGAACGTCAACGCGGCGGCGCTGTTCGCCCTGCCGTCGGCCCAGCGGACTCCGAGCGGGCCGCTCCCGGACGCCGCGCTCGTGCTCCGCGTCAACGATCCGGCCCGCTCCCGCGCATTGTGGCATCTCGCGCTCGGCACCGCGCAGGCGGCGACCGGCGGTGGCGAGCCGCGGACGACGACCCGCGGCGGCGCGGCGGTCGATCATTTCACGATCGACGGCATGTCGGTGCTGGTCGCGGTCGATGGCCAGCGCGTCATCGTGTCGCCGAGCCCCGACGCTGTCGACGCGGCGCTGGCTGCCGGTCGCGACGGGGCACCGTTGCGCGGTGATCCGCTGTTCGCGCCTGCGCTCGCCGCGGCCGAACGCGATTGTCCGGCCGTCCTCGCGTTGAACGTCGGTCGCTGCGGGGCACTCGCGGCACCGTTCCTCGGCGACCGCGACCGTCGCGAGGCGGCGCCGATCTTCGCGATGCTCGAGAGGACGACCGTCGCGCTGCGGGTCGAGCACGGTGCGCACCGCTTCGCGGTGCACGGCGCGCTCACCGGGCTTCCGGACCTCGGACCGATGGTCGAGCAGCTCGTGCAGCGCGAGCTGCACTCGCGCCGGTCTGCTCCGATCGCGATGGCGACCGCGCCGGACCGGAGTGCGACGGCGGGGTCGGCCGGCGAAGCGATCGCCGCATGTCGCCGCGCGCAGGCCGCCGGTGACATCGCGGCCGCGTCGCGTGCGGCGGAGCGCGTGTTCCAGCTCGCGCGGGACGACGCGCGCACGCTGAACGACTTCGCGTGGTCGCTGCTGACCGACCCGACCTGGCGCAATGGCTACGACGGCATTGCGCGCGAGATGGCGCGCCGCGCCTGCGAGCTGACCGAGTGGGGCAACTGGTACTTCGTCGACACCTACGCGCACGCGCAGTTCCGGCTCGGCCACTTCGATGACGCGATCGAGTTCGAGCGGCGCGCGGTCGCGCTCGCCGGCGACGATCCGCGAGCCGGTGAGGCGCGCGCGGCGCTCGAGCGGTTCGTGGCCGCGCGAGCGGCCCGCGGCGCCGACGGCGAGGATTGAACGCGGCGACGTGAGCGCCGACAGGATTCACGCCGCACCGGCCACCCGCCGAGCCATGGCCCGCCCCGTCTCCGTCCCGGTCGTGCTCGTCGGTCTCGCTGCGGCGCTCGCCGCGGTCGTGGCCTGGGTCGCGTGGTCGGGTGATCCGCCCTCGCCCCCCGCGCCGCTCGCCGCGCCCGGCGGGTCCGCCACGGCACCGGCCCCGTCGGGTGGCGCCACGCGCCGCGCCGACGGGCCGGGTCCGACCCGCACGGTGCTGGACCCGGCGCGCGACGCGGCGGCGCCGGAATCGTCCGCCGGGCCCGCGACCCCGGTCCTCGCCGGCCGCGATGGCCCGCGTCTGCGCGGGCGGGTGGTCGACCCGGAAGGGATCGGCGTGCCGGACGCGCGGGTGGTCGAGCTGCCCGCCGCGTCGCCCGCGCCAGGGCTGCGGATCGAGGGGCTCGACGGGCTCGCCGATCGCTTCGCGGCGGGCGTGCGCACCGACGCCGACGGCCGGTTCGAGCTGACGCTCGCGGCGCCGGGCGACGTCCAGGTCGTCGCGCGCCACGCCGACTACCGCAAGGGTGCGTGGTCGGGCCGCGTCGACGGCGACCGCGACGACGTCGAGATCCGGCTGACCGCCGGCGCGTCGATCGGCGGGCAGGTCACCGGCATCCCGGCCGGTGCGCGCGTGCCGGACGTCGCCTGCGAGGTGCTGCCCGCGGGGGCGAGCTCGCTCGCCGAGGCGATGGACGCGGTGACCGGTCCGCTGCGGATGGACCTGTCCGGTCTGCTGCGCGGGTTCGGCAGCGGGCTCGGCGAGCGCCGTGTGGAGGCGGCGGACGACGGGACGTTCGAGCTGCGCGGTCTCGAGCCGGAGCGCGCCTACCTCGTCTGGGGCGTCGCGCTGCCGGATGGCGAGGCCGCGGACGGGCTGCTGCACGCGCGCGTCTGCACGGCGCGCGTCAGCGTGCTCGCCGGCGCGCGCGGCGTGAGCCTGCCGTGGTCCGAGGGTCTCGTGGTGCGCCTGCGCGCGGTCGACGCCGACACCGGCGCACCGGTCGAGGCGCTGCGCGTCGCGGCGGGAATGGAGCACGCCATCGAGATGTTCGGGATCTCGGTGCCGGTCGCCATCCCGTTGCCGCAGCCCGGTACGCATTGGCCGGACGGCGTCGTCGAGATCCGCAATCTGCTGGTCGAGGACGAGCGCGGTACCGCGAAGGTCGAGCTGCGCGCGCTCGGCTACCGCACCTGGCAGAGCGAGGCGATCGCCGTGCCGCGCGAGGGGCGCGTCGACGTCGGCACCGTGCAGCTCACGTCCGCACCGACGCTGCGCGTGCGCGTGCTGGCCGCCGCGACCGGCGCGCCGGTCGCGGGTGCCCGGCTCGAGCTCGGAGCGATCGAACCCGCCGCGGACGCCGCCGGCGGCGAGCACCGTCTGCAGGTCGGTACGAGCGTCCGCTCGTCGACGACCACCACGACGACCTTCCCCGACCAGGTCGGGCCCGCCGCCGACCGGACCGACGCCGACGGCGTCTGCGAGCTGACCTGCGAGCTCTCGGAGCGCGCGCGGCTCGGCGTGCGCGCCGACGGCTTCGCACCCGTGTCGCTCGAGGTCGGCGTGCCGGCGCGCGGCCGGGCCGACGTCGAGGTGCAGCTCGTCGCCGGCGGGCGCGTCGCGGTCACCGTCGTCGACGGCCACGGCGAGCCGGCCGCCGGCATCCGCGTGCTCCATCGCGGATCGGCCGACGCACCCGACGAGCCGGAGGCCGAGGCGCGCACGCAGCGCACCGATGCCGCCGGTGTCGCGATCTTCGCGCACGTCGCGCCGGGCCGGCACCGCTTCCGCGCCGTCGAGGCCGAGGACGGACTGCCCGCCGGGCTGCAGATCTCGATCGACGACACGACCCTCGCGGAGCAGGAGGCAGCGGGCTGGCTCCCGGTCGACGTCGCCGACGGTGCGACGGCGCAGCTGCGCATCGCGCTGCCGCTGCGCGCGACGGTCCGCGGCACGATCACGCTCGACGGCAGGCCGCTGGAGCGGGCCGTGGTGTCGATCGAGCCCGGGTCGGCCGCCGGCGAGCCGGACGAGGCGGCCGCCGCAGCGCGGCTCGCGCGCGGCTTCGTCGAGCGCGTGCTCGGCGGCGACCGGGCGGAGGTGCGCACCGACGACCTCGGTGGCTACGCGATCGAGCGCGTCCCGGTCGGGGTGCATCGCCTCGTGATCCGGCACGCCGACCGCGCGATGGCGGAGCAGGTGCCGGTCGACGTCGTCGAGGGCGAGACGGTCCGCAACGTCGATCTGCGCGACACGGTGCTGACCGGGCGGATCGTCGGTGCGGACGGTGCGCCGATCCGCGGCGCGACCGTCGCGGTCGCGCGCGCCGGTGGCGAGCTACCCGCCTCGCTCGCCGAGGCCAGCGACCTGCTCGGCGCGATGTTCGGCAGCGGCGGCGACGCGGAGGCCGGCGGTGTGCGCACCGACGGCGAGGGCCGGTTCGAGCTGCGCGGCGTCGCGGCGGGCGTCGCGCTCAGCGTGCGCGCGAGCGGTCGCCTGCTCGTCGCGCGCGCGGTGGCGGTGCCGGCGCTCGCGGCCGGCGCGCGCCGCGACATCGGCGAGGTGGCGCTCGACACCGCCGGCCGACTGCGCGTGACCGTCACGACCGACCAGGGTCAGGTCGTCGTGCGTGCCACGTCGCTCGAGCCGGTCGCGGGAGACGCCGAGCCCGCGGTCCACACCGCGGTGCTGTCGCGCGGTCGCGCCTGGCTGGACGGGCTGCGTCCGGGCCGTTGGCGCGTGACGCTCGAGGGGCTCGGCGACGGCCCCGAGCCGACCCGCGAGGTCACGGTCGGCGCCGGCGAGACGACGCACGTCGACTGGTGAGCGCGCGCGCCGTCAGCTGTTGATGATCGCGTCGCAGGCGTTCGACAACGCCAGCACGCCGGTGCCGGCGCCGACCGTCACGCTCTGGAACGTCAATCGACCGCCGACGATGCCGGGGAGGTTGGGGATCGCCAGCGTCGTCGCCGTCTCGCCGGTCGGGCCGATCGCACCGACGTTGACGGTCACCGCGGTCGACAGGTCGATCCACACGGAGCCGAGCAGCGGCGCCGCCGGGAACGGCGTGGGCAGGAAGCCGAGCGCGACCAGCGTGCCGAACTGCGTGCCCGCCGGTCCCGCGATCGTGATGTCCATCGAGCCGCTGATCGCGAAGATGTAGTTGTTCGCGCCGGCGCGGTCGCTCCGCAGCCGCAGGGTCGGCAGCGGGGCGAAGTCGAGGCGGACCTTCAACGGCGCCGCGGAGGTCCTGGCGGTCGGTGCGGTCGCGGCTCCGGAGCCGAATGCGCCGTATTGGTAGCGCGCCACCGGCAGGTCGCTGCGCCCGGGATTGCCGCTGACGCGGTGCGTGCTGAGGGCCGACGTCGACGGATAGGTGACGCGGTCGTAGACCTTGCTGATGTCGATGACGAGGTCGCTCTGGCCGTCGTAGGGGAACGGCTGCGTGAACTGGATCGGCGGTGACCAACCGCTCGTCGCGAACGGGATCGTCACGTTGGAGCCGCCGAACACGACCAATGGAACGGGCAGGTTGTTCGCGAACGTCGTGCTGAGCGTCGTGGCCTGCGTCGCGCTCATCGTGATCGTCAGGCTCGTGTAGGTGAGCTGCGGCGGGCCCGACGCCTGCGTGACCGACAGCCCGTTGATCAGCCCGCCGGTCGACGGCAGGAACCGCGCCGGGATCAGGATCTGGTAGCGGCCCTCGTCGAAGTTCGTGCTCGTGCTGAAGCCGAGCGGGACGAGGTTGCCCTGGCTGGTGGTCGGCGAGTCCTCCGGATAGGCGACCTGGGCGGGGCACGAGACTGCGGCGGCGAGCGTCGCGGCGACGGCGAGGAGCGGCTTCATGGCGTGAGGAGGTGGAGCGTCGAGCGGTCGTGTGCCCGGCCACCCGAGGACGGCGGCGGCGGGCGAGGGAGCAGACCGCAGCACCCAGGATAGCGGGCCGCGCCGCGATCCTGGATCGGTGTCCGGCCGCAGTCCACGCGGTTCGCTGCACCGCAGTGCACCGTGGCCGAGCTGACGCGCCGGTGCGTCCGGTGCTACGTTCGAGCGGCGCCTCCCCGGGAGTCGCCACGCCGGCCATGAATCCGACCACGCTGCTGTCGTCGCTCGCCCTGCTCGGTTCGCTGGTCGCACAGGATGGGCGGCCAGCGCTGATCGCGCGCGTCGACCCGCGCGTCGAGCTGCTCGGCATCGTGTTCCGGCTCGCGGAGAATCCCGAGTACTCGGACGCGCGGGTGCCGGGCTACGCGGCCGACGCCGACTCGTACTTCGGCGGGTTCCGCGAGCATCCGGTGGTCGTCCTCGCGCGCGAGCTGCGCGGGTCGAGCGGGATCTCGTACGACGCGGTCATGAGCTTCGCGGTGCATCTGGACGGTGTCACGCCACCCGCGTTCCGCGTGCCGCTGGATCCGCGGCCGGAAGCTCTGGAGGCGCGCTGGAGTGCCGCCGATGCCGCGCGGTTCCTCGCCGCGCTCGGGGACTTCGTCGCGACGTCGCGGTTCGATCGGTTCCTCGCCGAGCACACCGAGCTGTATCGCGACACCGCTGCCAGGATGCAGGCGGTGCTCGATGCCCATGCGCGGCTCGACTGGTTCGACCGCTTCTTCGGCGCGCGGCCGGCGGCGCGCTTCGAGCTGTCGCTCGCGCTACTGAACGGCGGTGCCTGCTACGGCGCGCGCGTGCGGCTGCCGGACGGCACCGAGGAGCTCCACTGCATCCTCGGCGTCTGGATGACCGACGGCGACGGTGGGCCGCGCTTCACGCGCGACGTGCTGCCGACGGTCGTGCACGAGTTCTGCCACTCGTACTGCAATCCGATCGTCGATGCGCATTGGGAGGCGATGGCGCCGTTCGCGACCACGATCTGGCCGGCGGTCGCCGACCGGATGCGCGCGCAGGCCTACTCGACGCCGCGGACGATGATGTGCGAGACGCTCGTCCGCGCCACCGTGCTGCGCTATCGAGCGGACGTCGACGGCTCGGCGGCAGCGCTGCTGCAGCTCGCCGAGGAGGTCGGTCGTGGCTTCTCGTGGGTGGGTGCCGTCGCGCAGCGCCTCGCGGTGTACGAGCGGGAGCGCGAGCGCTACGCGACGCTCGACGCGTTCGTGCCGGAGCTCGTCGATTGTCTCGACGACCATCTGCCCGGGCTGAAGGAGCGTCTCGCCAATACCCCGCACGTGGTGTCGACCGAGCCCGTCGACTCGTCCCGCGACGTCGACCCGGCGACGGACCGCATCGTCGTCACCTTCGATCGTCCGATGCGCGACGGCTCCTGGTCGGTCGTCGGCGGCGGCCCGCGCTTCCCCGAGCTGATCGGCGAGCCGAGCTACGACGACGCGCGGCGCGTGCTGACGATCCGGGTGCGGCTCGCGCCCGAACGAGCCTACGAGCTGAGCCTGAACAGCGAGCGCTTCCAGGGCTTCCGCAGCGCCGAGGGCGTGCCGCTGGAGCCGGTCCGGCTGACGTTCCGCACCGGCGCGGCGCGGTAGCACCGGCGGTCATTCGGCGCGGGTCGCTCGCGGCTGCAGCCCCGGCAGCAGCCGGAACAGGGCGATGCCGGCGACCAGCGCGATCGCGATGCTCGTCGCCGCGGTGTCCCAGTCGCCGAAGATCACGGCGCCGACGCCCGGCAGTGCGGACCACACGATCGCGGTGCCGAGCAGCGCGCACAGCACCGAGCGGCCGAGCGTGCGGTCCGGACGGACCTCGGGGGCGCGCGCGGCGAGCGGGCGCCAGCCCGGGCCGTCGGGACGGACCTTGCGGTAGAACGCGAGCAGCACGTCGTCGCGCTCGGGTCGGGTGAGGAACGTCACCGCGAGCCACAATGCGGCGCTGAGCAGCGCGACGGCGAGCTGGCGGTACTCGTCCTTCCAGTCGACCGTCCGCATCAGCGCGAAGAAGCCGAGCGAGCCGACCATCGCGGCGATCTCGCTCCATGCGTTGATGCGCCACCAGAACCAGCGCAGCATGAACACGAGGCCGACGCCCGCGCCGAGTGCGGCGAGGAACTTCCAGGCGTCGTCGACCGAGACGTTCTCGACGACCATGACCCAGCCGGCGATGCCACCGAGCAGCAGCACGAGCGCCGACGCGCCGCGCGACGCCCGCGCCAGCTCGCGGTCGCTCGCGGTCGGCCGCAGGAAGCGCCGGTAGACGTCGTTGACCAGGTAGCTCGCACCCCAGTTCATCTGCGTGCTGATCGTCGACATGAACGCGGCAAAGAACGTGACGAGCAGCAGGCCGCGCAGACCGACCGGCGCGAGGTCGCGCATGACCATCGGGAAGCCGATGCCGGCGTCCTCCACGTCGCGGAGCTGCGGGTACATCGCGAGTGCCGCGAACGCCACGAGGATCCAGGGCCAGGGGCGCAGGCAGTAGTGCGCGAGCTGGAACCACAGCGTCGCCTTGACGGCGTGGCGCTCGTCCCGGCACGAGGCCATGCGCTGCACGATGTAGCCGCCGCCGCCCGGCTCGGCACCCGGATACCAGGTCGCCCACCACTGGCAGAAGACCATCACCAGGAACACGCCGAGCGGCATCCACGGATCGGCGGCGCTGAAGTCCGGCACGAAGTCGAACGCGTGCGCGCCGCCCGGGAAGCTCGCCGTGACCTGCTCGCGCAGCGCGTCGGTCCCGCCGACGTGGTCGACGGCGACGATCGCCAGCGCGACGCAGCCCGCGAGCGCGAGCACGAACTGGATGACGTCGGTGATCGCGACGCCCCACATGCCGCTGAGGATGCTGTAGACGCCGGTCGCCAGCAGCATGATCGCGACGAGCCAGAAGTCCATGCTCGAGCCGCTGGTGCCCGCGGCCGGCGTCGCCGCGGCGTCGAACAGCACGGTCTGCTTGAGCACCGACGCCATCGCCTTCGTGACCCAGCCGATGATGATCGAGTTCATCACGACCGCGATGTAGACGCCGCGGAACACACGCAGCGCGCGTGCGGCGGGCCCGCCGTAGCGGAGCTCGATCAGCTCGACGTCGGTCAGGACCTCGGCGCGCCGCCACAGCTTCGCGAACACGAACACCGTCAGCATTCCGCCGAGAGCGAACGCCCACCAGAACCAGTTGCCGGCGAGCCCGCGCTTGGCGACGAGGCCGGTGACGGCGAGCGGCGTGTCGGCGGCGAACGTCGTCGCCACCATCGACGTGCCGGCGATCCACCACGGCAGCGAGCGGCCGGACGCGAAGAACTCGACGAAGCTCGAGCCGGCGCGCTTGCTGAAGGCGATGCCGATGCCGAGCGAGAGGGCGAAGTAGGCGACGATGATCGCCCAATCGAGCGTGGTGAGCTGCATCGGATTCAGCGCCGGGCGGCCTGCTCCGCGACCGCTTTCGCACGGGCCGCGATCTCGTCGGGGTCACCGAGGTAGAAGTGGCGGATCGGCTGCAATGCGTCGTCGAGCTCGTAGACGAGCGGTACGCCGGTCGGGATGTTCAGCTCGACGATGTCGGCGTCCGACATGCCGTCGAGGAACTTGACGAGCGCGCGCAGCGAGTTGCCGTGCGCGACCACCAGCACGCGCTTGCCGGCCTGCAGGTCCGGGGCGATCACCTCGTGCCAGCAGGGCAGGAACCGCTCGACGGTGTCCTTCAGGCACTCGGTCCGCGGGCGTTGGGCCTCGGTCAAGGCGGCGTAGCGACGGTCGTCGGCAGGATTGGCGGGATCGCCGGGGGCCATCGCCGGCGGTGGCGTGTCGTAGCTGCGGCGCCACAGCTTGACCTTGTCCTCGCCGTGGCGCGCGGCGGTCTCGGCCTTGTTCAGGCCGGTCAGCGCGCCGTAGTGACGCTCGTTCAGGCGCCAGTCGCGGCGCACCGGCAGCCACATCCGGTCGAGCTCGTCGAGCGCGAGCCACAGCGTGCGGATCGCGCGCTTGAGGACCGACGTGTGGACCTGGTCGAAGTCGTAGCCCCCCTCGCGCATGAGGCGGCCGGCCTCGGTGGCCTCGGCGCGGCCCTGGTCGGTCAGGTCGACGTCGACCCAGCCGGTGAAGCGGTTCTCGAGGTTCCACTGGCTCTGGCCGTGGCGGAGCAGGACGAGGGTCTTCATCGCGCCGAGTCTACGCGCCGGGGTTGCGCGCGAGGAAGCGATCGAGCAGGGCCAGTCCGCCGAGGCTCTGGCCGTCTGGCAGCTCCTGGTCGAGGATCCGTGCGCGGGCCTCGGCGAGCGGCATCCGGTGCACGGTCATCGCCTCGCTCGGCTCGAGCCGCTGCGCGGTCCAGCTCAGCTCGCGCGCGAGGAAGAAGTGGCAGCGCTCGTTCGACACGCCCTTGTACGGCGCGAACGCCCCGAGCGGATCCCAGCGCGCCGCGACGAGGCCGGCCTCCTCCTCGAGCTCCTTCCGCGCGACCGCCAGCGGCTCCTCGCCGTCCGCCATGCCGCCGATCGGGAACTCCCACAGCGTGGCGCCGAGCAGGTAGCGCTCACAGTGCACGAGCACCGTCGTGCCGTCCTCGAACAGCGGCACGATGCCGCACGACCCCGGCATGTCCACGTAGTAGTAGCGCCCCTCGCTGCCATCCGCCTGCGAGAACCGATCCACGCAGTAGCGATGCCACCGGTTCTCGACCAGCACCTCCCGCCCGATCCGCCGAAACACACTCATTTCCGTTCGGTACCGCGTACGATTTTTACATCAAGCCCGCGCCCGCCATCGTCGCGGCGGAGCGGGTCGCGGTCGACTGCGCAACGGCGGATCGTGGCAGCGGCGCGGAGAACGGCTCGGCCCACCGGCGTGACGACAGCCGCGCGAGCGTCGGGAGACCCGGCAGGGCACGGCCCGCGCGGACCATCCAGGGGTTGCGCCGCCGTCGGGGGACGGTGCACCCTGGCTCCATGAATCGAGCCGTCTACGCGGTCCTTCTCGCGTGCTCCGGCGTGGCGTCCCAGTCGACGTGGGTCGTGGCTGCGGGTGGCGGTGGGCAGTTCACCGACATCCAGCCGGCGATCGCGGCCGCCAGCCCCGGCGATCGGATCGAGGTCCGGGCCGGCAGCTATGGTCGGTTCACGTTGACGAAGGGGCTCGACATCGTCGCGGTGTCGTCGCCGGTCACCGTGCCAGCAGCGCAAGTCATGTCGATACCCGTCGCCCAGCGCGCCGTGATCGATGGCCTGCAGATCGACGACCCCACCCGGTCGGCACCCGGGCCCGGCCTCGAACTCTCGAACAACTTCGGCGCGGTCCTGCTGCGGTCCGTCCGCGTCTCGCGCGCAGCCGCGCTGATGGATGCCGATCCCGCTGTGGTGATCGTCGGCTGCACGCTGGTCCGCAGCGTCGATTGTGCGTTCCTGGGCGGTGATTCGTTGAGCCGCCCGGGCGCGGCTGGCCTCGGGATCCTCTCCAGCACCGTGAACCTGCTCGCGACGCAGGTCCGGGGCGGCAATACGCTGGCCAACTCGCTGCGCGGCGTCGACGGCCTGGTGGTCGGCTCGTCGTCGGTCGCCGTCGCCGGGTGCCTCGTCGTCGGTGGTGCGGGCGGGCCGTCGGTCATGACCTTCGGCAGCAGCTGCTGGACGCTCGGTCCGGGCGGCCCCGGCGGGGCGGCCATCGCCGGCGATGGCCACGTGGCCGTGACTGCCGGCAGCGAGCTGCGCGGCGGCCCCGGCGGTGCACCGAATCCGTTCGCCGGCAATTGTGCGGGAACCCAGGGGCCTGCCGTGCTCTTCACGGGGACGCTCGAGGCGAGCGCGGACACGCTGTTGACGGGTGCCGCGTCGACCGGCGTCACCGGCATTCCGTTCCAGCCGATCCTCGACGTGCCGCGCGACGCGAACCGCGGTGCGGTGGCGCAGGCCCCGTTGACGGCTCGCCCGTCGGCGGTCGCCGCGCTGTTCGTCGATCTGGCGCCGGGCGGGATCCTGTGGATCCCCGGTCTCGATGCGCCGTTCGTGCTGTCGGCCGGAGCCCAGCCGATCCTGTCGATCACGACCACGGGCTCGGGCACCGGGACGTTCCAGATCGCATTGCCGAACCTGGCCGTATTGCGCGAGGTCGACTTGTCCTTCCAGGTCGTGACGGACGCGCCGACCCCGCCGCAGTATCGGCTCTCCAACCTCGGCGTGCTGCGCGTGCACTGATACCCCGGCGTGGAGACGGCCGATACCCACCGAGGTCGCGGCCCGCGCGCCCGCCGGCGTGACCGTTCTCGCTCACCGCGCGCCGATGCGGATCCGCGCCGCGTCCGAGACCGTCAGACCGAGGGTGTTGGCGGCGGCGTCGGCGACCGCGGCCTGCACGAACAGCTCGGCGCCGACCAGCGCAGGAATCACCGGTACGGCGAGCGCCAGGTCGAGTCGACCGGCAGCCGACGCGGCCGACACCTGGAGCCAGTCGAGGCTCGCCGCCACCGCGCAGCCGGGCGCGCCGATTCCCGCCAGCGACAACGGCAGCGACCGGCCGCTCCAACTCGTCGACGAGCCGCCGAAGATCACCGCGGCCAGTGCGTTCGGTGGAGTGCGCTCGAGTCGCATGCGGAACGTGTCGCCGAGCCACGGCAACGAGCCGTCGACGTCGACCAGGCCCGGCGTGCCGGCGCTGCCCGGACACCCGCGTGCGTAGATCGACATCCGCGCGGGGTCGGTCGGGGCGAGCAGCCACGTGCCGGTCGACTCGGCGACCATCAAGCACTCGGCGCGGACCGGATCGTGGGCCAGCGGGCCATCGAGCCCGGGCACCGGACCCTGCGGGATGCGGAGCTGCCAGGCGCTGCCGTCGAAATCCCAGGTGTCGGTGAGCTGGATCCGGGTGAACACCGGCCCGAAGTCGAATCCTCCGGTCAGCACGAGGCGTCGCCGGGCTTCGTCGAATGCCAGTCGGGACGCGATCCGGCCGCTCGGGCCGTCGGCGAGGCGCCGCCAATCCGAGCCGTCGAACTCCCAGACGTCGCCGAGCGCCACGAAGCTGCCGCGCGCCCCACCGTAGAGCACGACGCGACCGCGGTTCGCGTCGAACGCCATCGCGTGCCGGCCGCGTGGCGACGGACGCGACGAAGGACTCCGCTGCGACCAGGTCGTGCCATCCCACTCCCAGGTGTCGTCGAGATCGCCGTTCGTGTCGCTGCCTCCGAACAACACGATGCGCTGGCGGAGCGGATCGACCGCCATCGCGTGATCTGCGCGGGGCGACGGAGCCGCGACCGGGATCCGTGCCAGCCATTGGCGACCGTTCCATTCCCACGTGTCGCCGAGAAGCGGGATGCCGACCTCGGTCGCGCGTCCGCCGAACAGCAGCATCCTGCCATTACCCGCATTGGCGAGCGCATGTTCGTGCCGTGCCGGCGGACGCACGATCGGACGGTGCTCGGTCCAGCGCTGCCCGTCCCAGGACCAGGTGTCATCGAGCACGCCGTCGGCGAGTGTGACCCCACCGAACAGCGTGACCGTGCCGCGGTCGGCATCGCTGGCGAGCGCGGCGCCGCTGCGGAGCGGCGGAGCCTGCTTCGGAGCGATCTCGCTCCAGCCGGTGCCGAGATCGTGACGCCACAGGTCGGACTCGGCGCCGAGCAGCAGCGTCGAGTCGGTGCCCGGATCGTACGCGGCACCCGGTGCGATGCGCGGACCCGGGGACACGGTCGCGGCGAGGCGGCGCCACGCCGAGCCGTCGTAGCGCCACGTGTCGGCGGGAGTCCCCTGAGGACTCCCGCCGCCATGGAGCAGCACACCACCACCCGCAGCGCCGGCCAGGACGTGGCTCCAGCGCGGGCCCGGCGACGAGCTCGTCGCGACGTGTCGCCAGCTCGTGCCGTCGAACTCCCAGGTGTCGTCGAGTGGAGTCTGCGTCGCCCACTCGACGCCGCCGAACAGTATGACGCGGCCGCGCCCGACGTCCTCGGCCAGCCCGTACGACGTCCGCGCCGGTGGCCGCGGGCCGGTGAGCTCCTGCCACCGGTTGCCGTCCCAGGTCAATGTGCGGAGCTGCCCGGCACCGTAGTCCAGGCCGACGAGCACGACCTGGGAGCGAGCCCCGAGGAAGGTCATCTGCGGCAGGGACAATGCGGTCGTGACCAGCGCGCTCCGCTGGATCCACCCGGCACCGTCGAATTCCCAGTGGTCCGCCAGCTCGCGGGTGCGGATCACGTCGCCGCTGACGATCGTGAACTGGCCCCCGTAGAGCACCACCCGGCGGCGTGCGCGATCGTAGGTCATCGCGGCGAGCGAGCGCGACGCCGGGCCACCGACCTCGCGCCGCTGCCAGCCGACCCCGGCCCACTCCCAGGTCTCCGCCGAGCCGAGGAGCGGGCCGCCACCGAACGTGACGACGACGCGTCGATCGGAGTCGAACGTCATCGCCCGCCCGCGAAGTGCTTCGAGCGTGTCGGCGCGTCGCCACGCGAGCTGTGCGACGGCGGGGGTCGCGAGGGCGGAGATGGTCAGCAGGAGCGCGAGACGAACGGGTCCGGGATGCGCCTTCATGGCGAACGGACGCCCCGGCAATCGCGGGGCCACGGGCTGCTGCGGAGGCCGAGGTTCCCGGTGCGAGCCTCGTCCGCCCGCGCGGAGCCCCGGCTCGATCGGAGAGGTGCCGGCGATTCGCCCGGTCCGGTGACCCGCGGCCCGGGAAACCACGGATGCGCGCGCCCGACCGGTGAGATCCCGAGACGTCGTGGTGTAGCGAAGCGGAAACAACGAGGCCACGCGGCGTCGACCGTCGCACCGGCGCATCGCGCCCACGGCTCGTGCCCCCACGGACGGCGTCGAACTCCGGGGCCGAGCCGAACGGGGCCCGCACCGCGGGCGCTCCGGGGCGTTCGACGATCGACGATCGCGCAGACTGGCTCGGTCGCGGACGCCAGGCCTCGCCGGTGCGGACTTCGGCTCCCTTCGGACCGAGGCTCAGCGAGGCGGGAGCTGCACGCGCTGCGGACCGCTGCCGAACCGCGCGTCGACGCCGTCGATCCGCACGTCGGCACCGCGCCACTCGATCCGGCGGCTGCCGCCCGCGAGCTCGAAGTCGACCTCCGGCCCGATCATCGCGACGAACTGGAAGCGCAGCCCGTCGTCGCCCACCGCGTCCGCCACGATCAGCCGGTCGTCGGCGCGGGTCAGCACGAGGCCAGCGCCCTCGACCGCGAATCCCCAGGCCGGCCCGGACTCCGGTGTGCACTGGAACGACGAGCCGCGGCCCACCCAGCCGCCCTCGGTGCCGACGACGGCAGCCGACGACTCGCAGCAGGGGGCGATCGCGAGGAGGGTCAGGATGGCGAGGGCCGCGGGCAGCCGGGACATCCGCTCATCATGGGCGTCGGCAGGAGCCGCCGGGCCGGGAGATCGTCCCGGTCGGTGCCTCCGCAGCGGCCATGGAGCCGGGACGGATTCCCGAACCTCCTCGACGCTGCCGGGAGGACAGTCCGGCATCCCGCTGTCCGGATGCGTCTGGAGCGACACCTTGAGCCACCCTTCGATCCTCGCCGTCCTGTCGATCGCCTGCCTCGGGGCGAGCCTCCCTCCGCTGGCCGCCCAGGGCGGTCCGCCGCAGGCGCGCGTCACGTCGATCGGGATCGGCTGCCGGGGTCCGACCGGCCTCGAGTCCGTGATCATCGCGCGTGGCGGCACGCCGCGGCTCGGCAATGCGAGCTTCGCGCTGCTGGCCAGCTACGACATCGGCACCTCGGTGCCGCTCGTGTCGTTCGCTGCCGCCAGGCTGCCGACGCCGCTCCCGTTCCAGAGCTGTGATCTCTGGCTCGATCCGTCGAGACTGGTGACCGCACGGCCGCTCGACGCGCAATTCCGTCTGCCGCTGCCGATCCCGAACGATCCGGCGCTGCTCGGCGCGACGTTCTACGCGCAGGGGGTGGCCATCGACATCGTCAACCGGCGCGCGATCCTCTCCAACGCGCTCGAGATCGTCGTCGGGACCTGACTCAACGGTAGGCCGCGACCGGCTTCGGCACGACGCCGAGATTCGCATAGTCGAAGCCGCTCGGCAGCGGGTCGTAGTCGCCGACGTAGTCGACACTGCCCTCGGCGGTGATCGCGTCCTCGAGGTGCAGGCACCAGTAGGCGGCATTGACGGTCATCCGCCGGAGGTCCGCGCACTGGAAGTCGCGCGCGCTGCCCATCGTCACGTGGAACACGCGCGCGGTCGTCCCGGCCGAGCCGGTCCAGGTGTTGGTCCACGCGATCGGCAATGCCTCCTTCGCGGTGTTCGGTGGATCGTCCGGGGCGCGGCCGGTCAGCGGCTGGCCGAGCACGAGCGCGGTGCACGACTCGGGCAATGCGCCGCCCTTCGGGAACGTGCGGTAGACGTCGGACGGGCCCCAGAGGTCCGCCACGCCGGTCAGGATCGGGTGGTCGCGCTGGGCGTCGACGATGACGCCACGCGTCGCCTCGCGATGCCAGCCGCCGTGGTGCTCGCGGAACGAGCCGCCGAGCACGTCGTCGCCGAACCGCACCTGCTTGCCGTCGATCACGTACGGGAAGTTGCCCAGGAAGCCGTGGTTCGCGGTGCGGATCCCGATCACCGGCCTGCCCGAGTCGAGGTACGCGACGATGTGCCGGATCTGCTCGTCGGGCAGCGTGACGAGGCGGCTGAACAGGATCAGCAGATCGGCGTCGTCGAGCTGCTCGAGACCGGGGATGTCGTGGACCACCGTCTGGTCCTCCCAGCGGATCGGTCGCGTCGGATCGACGAGCCCGTCCTGATTCACCGCGAACAGCACCGTGCAATCGAAGCCGTGGTGGGTCGCGAGGATCTTCGCGAGCATCGGCATCGCCTGCTCGCTGCGGTACTCCTGGTCGGCCGCGATCAGCACGACGCGGTGGCCGCGACCGGGACCCGCGGCGCCGGGGTAGGTCAGCCAGCGCTCCGGCTGTGGCGGCGGGGGCTGCACGGGGTCCTGCGCGGGCTCCTGCGCGGCTGCGGCGCACGCGAGCGCGCCGAGCGCGGCGAGAATGAGTCGGTTCATTGCGGGATCTCGTTGACCGTGTAGTAGGCTTCGCGGTGCAGCGGCGGCTCGCCGTCGGTCGACCGGACGCCGTCGAGCGTGAGCTCGTGCACGTGGCCGCGGACCATGCCGTCGACGTGCAGGGTGACGGTGCGGCCGTCGGCGGCGACGTCCGCGGCGACGACGCGCGGGGTCGTGCGATCGACCTCGGGGCTGCCGTAGAACTTCTGGTAGATGTGCGTGAACGTGCCCAGCCGATAGTGCTCGGGCCGCGCGGCGCTCTGCGGTTCGACCGGGGTCGTGAACGTCAGTGCGAAGCCGTCGGGTCTGATCGAGATCCGCTCGATCTCGAAGGGCGTCCTACCGGTCCATTCGACGCGCTGCAGCACGAAGTGACGGTTGCCGCGCACCGGCCAGCCACGGTTCGTGCCGCCGGCGACGAGGTAGCCGCGCGGCGACACCTCGAGCGCGAGGAGCCCGGTCGCGAAGCCCTCCCGGAACGGGTAGCACGCGCCCTGCCACACGCCGTTCACCTGCTCGGTCGTCGCGCGCATCAGGATGCTGAGGCTGAAGTCGGCGACGAACAGCTGATCGGCGAACGGCCCGAAGCGGCCGGCGCTGCGGTCAGGCCGGAACGCCGTGATCGACTGCCCCATCCGCCGGTACGGGAACACGACCGAGTACGGCACGAGCTGCGGGATGCGGGCGACCTCGTCGGCGAGGCGCGACTGGCTCGTCGGCTCGAGCGGCTTGTCGCCCAGCGTGCTGCCGAGCGGCAGGTCGTAGCCCGGGAACGAGATCGGATGCCCCATGAAGCCGCCGGGCCGCAGGTGCTTGAGCGAGCACGAGCCGTTCCAGGGGCCCTGGCTCTCGACGTAGAACATCACGCCGTGCTCGTTCGGGGCGACGCCGCCGGCGCTACGGATCCCGCACGCGACCGGGATGGACCGGCCGTCGGGCGTCACGCGGAACGCCCAGCCTCGGTAATCGCACTTGTAGTTGTACGAGTCCGACAAGCCGAGCACGACCCAGACGTCGCCATGCTCGTCGGGCGCCGAGCCCCACGCGAACTCGTGGTAGTTCTCGAAGCCCCAGACGTCGCTGAGGTTCTCGAAGCGATCCGCGCGTCCGTCGGCGTCCGTGTCGGTGACGCGCGTGACCTCGGTCTGCTGCGTGACGTAGAACGCTCCGTCGCGGAAGCCGATGCCGAACACCTCGTCGAGGCCGCTCGCGAAGGTCCGGATCGCCAGGGAGGGCAGCTCGTCGAATGCGCCGGACACGATCAGGATCTCGCCGCGGCGCGTGCCGATCGCGAGCCGGTCGTCGGGCAGCAGGCACATGCTGCCTGCTTCGAGGTGCAGCTCGGGCGGGACCGGCAGGTCGACGATGCGGTAGTAGGCCGCTTCGGCGTGGCCGGTGCCCCAGTAATCGCCCAGCTCCTGGGCCGCGGTGTGCGCGGAGAGCACCGCGATCGACAGCGGGATCGACAGCGGGATCGACAGTGCGAGCGTCGTGCAACGGGAGATCATCGGCCGTCCTCCTGCCAGCGGTAGCGGAGCTCGATCGAGGTGCCGCCGGTCGGGACGTCGATGCGCAGGCGCAGCTCGCGCGCGTCGCCGGCGTCGTGGATCGCGTAGCTGTCGGGTGGCACGGCGATCTCGAGCGCGCCGATCCGCACGATGCCGGGCGCGTGCTCGGCGAGGTCGGCGTGCGTCGCCGCGCGGAAGGTCACGGTTGTCGCGCGCTCGGTCGCGAACGACAGCGTGCGTCGCAGCGACGGGCGCGCCGCGCCGTCGGCGCGGTCCTCACGCGCCGCGTCGGTGATCGTCACGTCGCCGCAGGTGTAGCGGAACGTCGGTCGGCCGTGCGCGTCGAGGTCGTAGCCGACGAAGCGGTGGCCGAGCGTGCGGCGGCTGACCGCCGGCCACGCGGCGGCGGGATCGCTCAGCTCCGCGAACGCGGGGCCGCGCCCGAGCACGACGTGCTCGCGACCCTGCACGTGTGCCTGCCCGCTGCCCTGGCCGTGGAACACCGGCGCGACGTCGAGGAAGCGGCCCCACCAGATCTGGTTCACCGCGAGCGACTCCGCATCGAACGTCACGCTGACGCCGCCGGGGTAGCCGACGCTGATCCCGCGCTTGCCGGTGTTCTGCACCGCCCTGCGCAACAGCACCGCGTCGTCACCGACCGTCAGCTCGATCGGCTCGTTGCGGAGACCGCGCGGCCGGCGCGTGTTCCGTCCCTCCGCCAGGTAGTGCCACATCGCGCTGATCTGGCCCGCCGGCGTGCCGTCGCCGAGGTCCGCGCGCGTCGATGCGCCGTCGATGAAGAAGCGCGGCATGATCGTCGTCGACCGGTAGCCGGTCGGGTCGAGCAGATAGGCGTGGAACCACTCCGGCCGCAGCCGGTCGTTCGTCGTCGCGACGAGGTCGATCGCGGCCATCCCGCCGACGCTGGTGCCGGCGAACGCGTGGCAGCTGATGCAGTTCATGCCCTGATCCCCGACCAGCTCGCAGCCGAGGTCGCGGACCGCCCGGCTGGCGTCGCGCTCCTCGGGCAGCGGCGCGATCGCACGCTCGGGGACGGGATCCGCCCGCTGGAACAACGCGGTGAGCGTCGCCCCGCAATCCGCCCCGAAGCCGGGCATGCGCGTGTGCAGGTACGGGCGCGCGCGCTGCCCGTGCGCGATGGCGTCGTGCAGCCACTGCGGCTGCAGCTTGCCGCCGACGCCGGTCAGCGGCGGCGGCAATCGACCGGCCTCGCCGAGCGCGAGGTCGTCGGTCGTGAAGTGCTCGTTGCGCTCCGGCGACGGACCACCGAAGCCGTCGCGCGCGTGGCACGCGACGCAATTGCGCGCCACCAGGTGGATCCGGATCCGCTCCTCGTCGGACCAGGCCGGCGACGAGTCGGCCAGCGCGGCGCGCAGGTCGGCGCGCTGCGCGTCGCTCAGCGCGTAGCGCGGCCACGCGCCGTCCGCGTCGGACAGGCAGCCGCGTTTCGGGTCGAGCTCGAACAATCGTGGCGCGAGGCGGCCCTCGGTGCGCTCGACGCCGGTGTGGCACGCACCGCAGTGCAGCTCCGACACCAGCGCGCGCCCGCGCTCGACGAGTGCCTTGTCGGGCTCGGTCGCTGCCCTGGTGACGCGCGCGCGGGTCGGCCCGGTCAGGTAGTAGCTCAGGTCGTACGCCTCCTGGGGCGACAGCCCGAAGTCGGGCATCCGTCCCGCGGGTCGAACGTCGAGCGGCGCGAGCAGGAACGCCCGTAGCGCGTCGGGCGAGTACTTGCGGCCGAGCGCGCCGAGCGGCACCGAGCCCGGCGTCGCGAGCTCGGCGCCGCGGTCGTCGCGCGGCGCGTGGCAGGCGACGCAGCCGACCGTCGCGAACAGCCCGGCACCGCGCGCGGCGGCGGCCGCGTCGTGCGGTGCGGGCGGTGCGGCCGGTCCGCCGAGCGTGCGGAGGTAGTGCGTGAGCGCGCGCGCCGCCGACCCCCGCTCGTCCGCGTCGAGCGCGGCGAGCACGTCGGGCATCGTGGTGCCCGGCTCGGTGCGCAGCGGATCGGCGAGGAACCTCTCGAGGTAGGCAGCGTCGACGCGCGCGCCGACCGCCGAGAGGTCCGGTCCGGCCCGCGCGTCGATCGGATCGCGCGCGTCTGCCGGCGCGTGGCACGCGGTGCAGCCGAGCTCGCCGAGCAGCACCTCGCCGCGCAGCCTGGGAGCGAGGCCTGCGACCGTCAGGCCGGCGATGGTCGGGGGGAGCGCGGGCGCAAGTGCTGGCTTCGAGCAGGAGGTCGGCACGAGCGCCGCGACCAGCGCCGCGAGGATCGCGGTTCGGGCGGCGGAGAGGCGGAGCACGGCGGCAATCTACGGGCTGTCGGCGCCGGTGCGAGCCTGCGTACGGCTTCCGGTGCGAAGCTCCCGATCCGCCCGGTACCGCGAACGCGGTCCGGGCGTTCGGCTCGGGGCCCGGTGCCCGATCGGCCGATGACGAGCCCGGGATGTTCGCGACCGTGAAGCTGTTCTTCGCCGGCCTCGCCGTGCTCGCGGCCGGGATCGTGCTGATCCTGCAGCCCGGCGACCTCGGCGAGGAGATCGTCCGGGAGGTCCCCGCGGCGACCGAGATCGGTGCGGCGTGCGTCGCGTTCGGTGGGCTGATGCTGGTCGTCGTGCTGCTGCAGGCCGCAGCACCGAAGAGCCGGCTCGCGCACGTGGCGCGTTCGCTGATGGGGGCCGTGGCCTGCACGGCATTGGCGGTCGGCATCACGTATGCGGTGCTGCCCCGCGTGATCACCGCCGCGCACATCGCGACGGACGGCGTCGTCACGACTGCCCGCGTCGTCGGGCAGCGCGGCGTGAACCGCGGCGGGCGATTCCTGGTGCGGCTCACGGTCGACTACGACGGCCACCGCGGTGCCGTCGTGGTCCCCGGCAATCCGGCGGCTCGCACGGCGAGCGTCGACGTGATCTACGCCGCGTCGACACCGGCCGACGTGCTGCCGTGGCGTGGCGAGCGGGGGTTCGTGGCGTTGCTCGACGAGTCGATCGGGCTGTGGCCCGCAGGGCTCGCGCTGCTCGCCGTGTTGGTGTTCGGTGGCTTCGGCCTCGCCCAAGCGGTCGCGCTGTTCCAGCGACCGCGAGCCTCGGACGAGCCGGCCTGAGCGGCCGCGCGCCGGCGGTGTCGACCACCGCGGCTGCAGACGCGCGGGTCGCGATGTCGAGCGCAGGCGTCACCAGAGCCGGAGCAGCAGCAGCAGCGACACCGTGCCGTCGAGGATCGGCTCGTTCGTGGAGAAGTCGGCGAATACGTCGTGGTAGACGCCGACCTCGGATTGGAACCGCGCCAGACGGTCGACGCCGAAGTCGTCGAACTTCAGTCCCTCGTTGATGTCCCGGTACACCGGGCCGTCGACGAGGCCACCGACCGGGAGGTGGTCGGCGAGCTTCCAGAACAGATGGTGGGGCTGGCTGGCGGAGTCGCCGTCCGCGGGAACTCCGACCACGAACGACACGCCCCACGGATTGCGCCCGAAGATCCAGTCGCGCGCCTCGGTCGCGAGCGTCCGATAGCGACGATCGCCGGTCATCCGCTCGTACAGCACCGCCTGTGTCGCGACCGCGACGACATCGTTGACCGAGCACCAGACCAGCGGCGTGCCGAGGCGGTACGGGTTGCGCTCGGCCCGCACGCGCACCCGCTCGAGCCCGTCCCGGTAGAACTCCTCGAGCTCGCGTTGCACGTCGTCCGGCGCGTGGGGATGGAGCCGCCAGTGCGCGAGGTTCACGTACGGGAAGAACTCGTAGTGACCGTGCCGCTCGCCGCCCATCCAAAGGCTCGCGCCGGCCGCCCGCGCGTGCGTGATCGCATCGTCGAGGAACGCGCGCTCGCCGGTCGCGACGAACAGCTCGACCGCACCCCACTCGGCGTCGTCACGCCACGTGCTCTCGCCGTAGTAGTACGGCGCGCGCACCGGCACCGACATCGCGACGCCCGGCTTGCGCATCGCCAGCGCATAGGCGGAGCGCGCCTTCTCGACCGCTCCCATCAGTGCGAGTGCCGCTGCGGTACGACCGGCGAGGTTGGCGACCCCGGTGGACGCGTTCAGGTACTTCGGACCCTGTGGTGCGCCCGTCGCCGGCCACGCGGCCCGCGGTCCGCCGGGTCCGTGGCCGTAGTCCGAGCGGTCGTCGTGCCAGAGCGTGGCCGGTGGCAGATGGTCGCGGTCGTCGCCGATCTGCACGTAGATCGTGTCGGGATCCGGGTGGATCTTGCGCAGCAGCTCGAAGCCGTGTGCCGCCTCGTCGTCGGCACCCGCGAGGTGCAGTGCCGCCACGCAGTACGACGTCGTGATCATGTGCTTGAGCCGGTCGCCGGCATCGTGCCAGCCTCCGACCAGGTCGACGCGCGCGCCGGTCTCCACGTCGATGCCGTCCTGCTGGTGACAGCGTTCGCCGCTGACGGGATTGTCACCACAGCGCTGCAGCCGCAGGAACTCGCCGAGTCGCGCCGGCACCGCCGCATACGCGTCGTCACCGATCGTGAACTGCGGCGACCGGACGCCACCGCACTCGACCGCGTAGCGCCCCGGCTCGCGCAGCGCCGAGAAGTCGAGCCGGTAGTTGTGCGCGAACGGCCCCCACGCGCCCTGGTCGTCGCCGATGTCCGCGACCAGCCCGCCGACACGGAACGTGCCCACCCACGGACGCTCGCTCGACAGGATCGCGATCTTCGGATCGTCGCAGCGGTAGCCGATCTGGTTGACCCGGATCCATGCTGCGCCGCCTGGTCCGGACGGTGACGCGCAGCCCGCGAGCAGCAGGACGACCGCGAGGTGTCTGCGCACCGCGGTTGGCCCGGCCGAGCCGCGAGCTCGCGCCGCGACTGGCCCGACCGGGGTCGGGAGCTCGTGAACCGCCCGGGCTAGCATGCGCGCATGCCGGTCGTCGCGAGCCGAGGTCCGCTCGCCTGCATGTTGCTCGCAGCGTGTGTGGCATCGCCGCGCCCGGACCGCTGCGAGTACGGCGACCGCTGCGAGCACGACGACCGCTTCGAGTACGACCACGGAGGGATCATCCGCGGTGATCGCACGCGTCGCGAGCTCGCGTTGGTGTTCACCGGCGGGGAGTTCGGCGAGGGGACCGCCGAGGTCCTCGGCGTGCTGCGCGAACGTGGCGTGCAGGCCTCGTTCTTCCTGACCGGCGCTTATCTCGCGGTACCCGAGCAGCGGGCGCAGGTCCGGCGGATGGTCGCCGACGGTCACTACGTCGGCCCGCACTCGCACGGCCACCTGCTCTACTGCCCCTGGGACGAACGCGCGCGCTCGCTCGTCGACGAGGCCACCTTCCGGGCCGACCTGCTGGCGAACGTCGCCGAGCTGCGGGCGTGCGGGGCGCTGCCGCCGGGAGCGCCGATCTGGTTCGTGCCGCCGTACGAGTGGTTCAACCGCGAGCAGGTCGCCTGGGCCGCCCGGCTCGGGATCACGCTCGTCAACTTCACGCCGGGATCCGGCTCGAATCGCGACTACGTCCCCGAGACCGACCCGCGCTTCGTGCCGAGCACCCGGATCCGCGACGGGATCCTGGAGTTCGAGCGCGCCGCGCCCGACGGGCTGTGCGGCTTCCTGCTGCTGCTGCACCTCGGCTCCGCGCGCGTCGACAAGATGCACGCCCAGCTCGGGCCGTTGGTCGACGCACTCGTCGCGCGCGGCTACCGGCTGCTTCGCATCGACGAGCTGCTCGACGCGGACGCCGGGGCTCGCGCGGCGCCTCGTGGCGCCGGCCGTGCCGGTCCGCGAGGTCCGCCATGAGCTCTCCCCGCTCTCCTGTGCGGCAGCCCGCCGCCACGTGCACGACTGGAAGCGATGCCGCGAGGGTGCTGGGTGCCGGTCGCCGACTCGTGCTCGAGCTGCGCCCGCACACGCGATAGCGTGGCGGGCGCGTGGGGAACGACCGCAGAGCGACCGACCATTGCGACCTGTGCGCGCGCGCCGCGGAGCGGGCTCCGGGTGACCGTCCGCTGGTCGTCACGTCGCGGTGCGCCAGGACCGGAGCCAGTGTGCTCGCGGCGCCGGGCCGTCACGTCGGAGCGCTCGCGGAGCTGGCCGGAGCGGAGGTCGCCGCGCTGTTCGCAGCGATCGCTCGCGAGAGCGCTGCGCTGCGGGCCGATCGGGGCTACCCGTCCGTCAGGGTCACCTGGGTCGAGCGCGAGGTAGGGCACCTCACGGTGCGCATCGAGCCGGTCGTCGCCGAGGCGAGCACGGTCGATGGCGACGGAACCCGCTCGCATCGCGCGGCGTTCCCCCACGACCGCGCGCTCGTGACCGGCGACCGGCGCGATCCACTGCTCCGCCATCTGGCGGGTCTGTTTCCCGCCGCGACCCGGGTGGACGTCGCGGCCGCCTTCGTCATGTCGTCGGGCCTCGATCGTCTGCACGACAGCTTCGCGGACCTGCTCGCCCGCGGCGGTGTGCTCCGGCTCGTGACCGGTGACTACTTCGACGTCACCGAGCCGCTCGCGCTCCGGCGCCTCCTCGACCTCGACGGAGCCGTCGACCTGCGGGTGTTCGAGACGGGGGGCGCCGGCCCGGCCTTCCACCCGAAGGCGTTCCGATTCGAGCTCGCGGACGGTGGGCAGATCGCGTTCGTCGGCAGCTCGAACATCTCGCGGAGCGCGCTCGAGACCGGCGTCGAGTGGAACTACCGCATCGTCGGGCGCGGCGACCACCGTGGTCTCGATGCGGTCCGCGAGGCGTTCGAGGAGCTCCTCGCCCACCCGCGGGTCCGTCCCCTGACTCACGCGTGGATCGAGGCCTACGAACGGCGGCGCGATCCGGACCGCACGCTGCCGGCGATCCCGCCGGAGCCCGCGCCGGCGGCGGTCGAGCCGCGGCCGATCCAGGCCGAGGCGCTCGCCGAGCTCGCCGCGGCGCGCCGGGCCGGTCACCGGCGAGGTCTGGTCGTGCTCGCCACCGGGCTCGGCAAGACCTGGCTGGCGGCCTTCGACAGCATGCGGGCGGCGCGCGTGCTGTTCGTCGCGCATCGCACCGAGATCCTCGAGCAGGCGATCGTCGCCTTCCGTCGCGTGCGCCCGACCGCGCGCATCGGCCGCTTCACCGGCGGGGACAAGGACCCGCACGCCGAGCTCCTGTTCGCGTCGATCCAGACGATCGCGCGCAAGGAGCAGCTCTGGAGGTTCCCGCCCGAGCGCTTCGACTACGTGGTGGTCGACGAGTTCCACCACTCCTGCGCGGACACCTACCGCCGGCTGCTCGAGCACTTCCGGCCCGACTACCTGCTCGGGCTGACGGCGACGCCGGAGCGAACCGATGGCCACGACATCCGCGAGCTGTGCGACGGGCAGGTCGTCTACCAATGCGATCTCGGCGAGGCCATCCGTCGTGGAGAGCTGGCACCGTTCGCCTACTTCGGCGTTCCCGATGACGTCGACTACGAGAACATCCCGTGGCGCAGCTCCCGCTTCGACGAGCGCGAGCTGACGAATGCGCTCGCCACCGAGGCGCGCGCCCGCAATGCGCTCGAGCAGCTCCGGCGGCGGGGCGGCCGGAGGACGCTCGCATTCTGCTGCTCCGTGGCGCACGCGCGCTATATGGCCGGCTTCCTGGGCAGCCGGGGCGTCCGAGCCGTCGCGGTCCACTCCGGCCCGGACAGCGCGCCGCGGCAGCAGGCGCTCGAGGACCTCGAAGCCGGTGAGCTCGAGGTCCTGTGCTGCGTGGACATGTTCAACGAGGGCGTGGACCTGCCGCTGCTCGACACGGTGCTGATGCTGCGCCCGACGGAGTCGGTGATCCTGTTCCTGCAGCAGATCGGACGTGGCCTGCGGCTCGATCCGCGCAAGGAGCGGCTGACGATCATCGACTACGTGGGCAACCACCGGGCCTTCCAGCTCGCGCCGCGGGCGTTCGTGTCTGCGCTGGGAGCGGCCGATCCCGACCCGCTCGTCCTGCGTGCCGCGATGCGCCGCTTCGTTGCGGGAGAGCTCGAGCTGCCGCCCGGCTGCGAGGTCACCTACGAGCTGGAGGCGAAGCGCATCCTCGCGAAGCTGCTGCGCCCGCAGGCCCGCGAGAAGCCGCCGGACCGATTCGAATGCGCGATCCGCATCGAGGCGGGCGAGCCAGTCCTCCAGCTACCGGACCGCTCCCTGCTGCCTGGCCTGCCACGGGGGCGAGTGTCGTTGCGCATCGACGGCGAGGGCTGTATCGGCGAGTTCGCCAGCGAAGACATCGTGCAGGTCACGCGGCCCGCGGACGGGGCCAACGCACTGCCAGGTCTGCTTCGCGGCTGGTTCGGTGATGCGGTGTACGACCCTGCCGCGGACTGCGGGGTTGTCTGCGAGAAGTGCAAGAAGATCGACGACGGGTACCGGCTCGCGCCGCGCTTCGAGTCCACCGCGCGACTCGCCGTCGTCGACGACGACGCGGTCGAGCTCGATGCCCACTTCCGCGTCGAGCGCGTGGCTGGCGAGCTCGCGATCGCGTTCGAGAGCCGTGGTGGGACCAGCGGCTCGAGCAAGGCGTGGAACGCCGACTACAACCGCGGGCTCGCGGTCGTGCTGCAGCGCCTCGCGAAGCTGTCGGCCGCGATCACCGAGGTCCAGCTCGTGAGCCGCCCGATGCTCGATCGCGGGGCGGCCGAGCGGCGGCTCGAGCTGCCCGACCATCCCGGTCCGATCCGACTCGGGCCCGACACCGACTGCATCGCACTGCGCCGGGCGCTCGGCCGGGCGCAGGCGGCTGCCGGGCGACGTCCGGGCGCCAAGGGCGGCGGCAACCAGACCAAGGCGATCCGCCTCGTCGTGCGGACCGCACCGGGCCTGAGCATGCAGCAGCTGCAGCGACTCGTCGGTCTCGGCGTGCCGCAGAGCTGAAGCCGGGCGGCTTCCGCGGATGCCTGCCCGGCGGCATCGCTGCCCGGCGGTCGTAGCCGCCGTGTTGCGCGACGCACGGCGACGATCGGACCCGTGCGCTCTACACTGCCGGCGTGAGCCGCGTGATCCCGCAGAGTCCCGACACCGACCCGCAGGTCGAACGTGTGCAGATCGAGATCTGGCGCCGCATGTCCGCCGCCGACAAGTTCGGCGTCGTGCTCCAGCTGAACGAGCTGACGCAGGAGCTCGCCCGACAGGGCATCCGCGAGCGCCATCCCGACGCGGACGAGCGCGAGGTGTTCCTGCGCCTCGTCAGCACCTGGCTCGACCGGACGACGATGATCCGCGCGTACGGTGTGGACCCCGAGGAGCTCGATCGGTGAGCCTGTCCGGCGGCCATCGTGACGCCCTGCGCCTCGTCACGACCGCGCTCACCGATCCAGTGGTCCGATACAGCCATCCGCGGCATTCCGGAGTCGGCTTCTGAAGCCCCTCGCCACGTTGCGCCGCCTCGACGAATCCACCAATTCGCCTGCGGCGGCGCGCCTCGCGAGGGACTCCAGCTGCTGGCTCCATAATGCCCCGTCTGACTGCATCACACCACCAGGTGTGACCTTCATGATCTGTGGCTCGCTGGCCAGCTCGAGGCACGGGGAGCCCCGTACGACCTACGACTTCGACCTGGTTGCCGACCTGCGAGCCGAGCACGCCGGGCCGCTCGCTCGCGCTCTGGGAGCAGCGTTCTACGCCGACGAACGGCTCATCACGGCGGCCGCGCGGCAGCGCAGCTCTTGCAATGTGATCCACCTCGCGACGGGCCTGAAGATCGACCTGTTCGCCGTCCGCGACCGGGAGTTCAGCCGCGAGGAGCTGGCGCGCGCCCGGCTGCAACGTATCGCGGACGACCTGGAGCTGCCGATGGCGACCGCGGAGGACACGTTGCTGACCGAGTTGGAGTCATACCGCAGAGCCGGCGAGGTCTCCGACCGGCAGTGGCGGGACGTCGTGGGTATCGTGAAGCAGCAGGGCGGGGCGCTCGACAGGGCCTATTGCGCTCGCCAGGCCGACGAGCTGGGCGTCACCGACCTGCTGCAGCGAGCGTTGAGCCAGCAGCCCGGCTGAACTTCGGGATCCCCTCGCGAGTTCGAGCGCGAAGGCGCGTCCCCGCACCCGCCCTGCCTCAGGGCGTGAACCACAGCCGGCCGGCGTTGGTCGGCATGATCGCGGTCAGGCCGGCGGTCGGCACGACGGCCTGCATCGTGATGTCGACGCCCGCCATCGCCAGCGGGATCGGCACCGGGAGCAGCGCGCTACCCTGCTGCAGCGGGGCGGTCAGCGCACCGAACCCGGTGACCGGATCGAGCAGCAGGTCGCAGGTCAGCACCGGGGCCGAGAACGGTGTGGCGGCCGGGAAGCCGACCCACAGCGACGCGAGGGGCGCGCCGAACGGGGCGCCGTCGATCGCGAGCTGGAAGGCCGGATTGCCGGCGAACGGCTCGCCCAGGTAGCGCAGTCGGCCGCCGCAGGGTGGGCCGGCCTCGAACCTGCCGTGGAGCCGGACGATCGCATCGGGCACCCCCTGGTTCAGGTAGACCAGCGTCGCCTCGCCGTTCGGGCCCGACACGATCTCGCAGCCACCGGCGAGGTCGCTGCTGGTGCCGGCGAGGTCGCCGATCAGCCGCTGGCCGGTCGGATTGCCGAGCAGGTCGGTCTGCGTGAACGCGGTGCCGGGATTCGCGGGATGCGAGCTGCCGCGTTGGTGACTCCACCACAGCGACTGGGTGTCGGGGTCGTAGGCCACGCCGTACACCGACTGGCCGAGCGACGGACCGGTGAACAGGAGCGCGCCGGACGCGACGTCGAACCAGGTCGGCGGCGAGGACCAGTCGCCGGTGACGAGCGCCGGTGGGCCGACGCCGTCGAGCCCGGTCGGCAGGTAGGCGAGCGCGCGCGTGGTCGCATTGGTCGGTGACTGCAGGACGACGTCGCGACCCGGATCGAACACCCCGTTGTGCCAGTCGAACGCGAACACGCGGTTGCCGGTCAGCGAGTTCTCGGCGCCCATGTACAGGCGCGATCCCGGGTCGGCGCGCTGGTCCCAGGCGAGATCGCGGAAGCCCCAGGCCGAGCCGAGGGTCGCCGCCGGTGCGGTATGTGCGGCGACGAAGACGCCGGCCGGATCGAACTCCAGCAGGAAGTGGGGGGAGCCGGGTAAGGCGGTATTGCGCCGGCTGGACACGAACCAGTGCCCGTTCGGCGTCTGCGCGACACCGAGGATGCCGTTCGGGGTCCAGCCGAGAGCGGCCGCCGCGGCCGCCTCGACGTCGAGGACGTGGCTGCCACCCCAGGCCGGGTCGGGCGCGGGCGCACCGGCCGGCAACACCGGTGGATGTGGGCGCTTGCAACGCACGCGGACGGTGTACGGCTTCCGTAGCTGCCAGTCCGCGGGCTCCTGGAAGTCCAGGTCCACGTTGGCGAAGCGCAGTCCGATCTCTGCGGGACTGCGACCGAAGCTCCGTGGCGTGGCGATCCCGGTCACGGCGAGCGGTTGCCAGTTCCCGGTGCCGATGCGCAGGTCGATGGTGGGCGCGCCGGCCGACACGACGTTGCAGTCATTGTCGCAGCGGACCGGCACACGGATCCGGATCTGGCCCTCGCCGCCGTTCGGCCAATTGGCGGGAGCGACGTCGAACTGCTGGGCCACCTGATTGTCGACGTGACGGATCAGGTAGAACGTGTCGAAGCCGAGCGGCTGGTTGCGGAACGTGCCGGTGATCGTGAAGTCGACCACGGTCTGCTGGCCCTTGTACAGCACGACGTCGCGCGGCAGATCAATGTCGATGACCGTCCGGACGCCGCCCGGCGGTTGTCGGCCCAGCTCGAGATTCGTGATCGACGCGAACGGCCCGAACGGGTGGTAGCGGAACGCGACGATGCGGATCCTGCGGAGCACCGGCGGATTCACGCCGTCGCTGACGGTCACCGTCACCTCGACGTCGCGCGCGATGTCCACCGGGTTCCAGGTCAGGACGGCGCGGCCGGGGTTCGACGGGTCGGGCACCGCTTGCAGGCCCGGGGTCGGTGGGTCTTCGCTGAACGTCATCGTCAGCGGATCGCCGTCGGGGTCGACGGCCTGCACCGGGATGCGCAGGTCCTGGCCGTAGTAGGCCTGCACGCGGAGGTCGCGCGCTGGATCGACGACCTGCGGCGGCCGGTTCTGCGCCAGCAGCGGGGCCAGCAGCAGCGGGACGAGAGCGAACGAACGGAGCGGGGAGGAGCGCGGCATCTTCGATCGGTGGCAGCGGACGAGGGAACGGGCCGGGGCGCAGGGGCGCGACGTTCCCGGCGCGCTCCGAGTGCCAGGGCGCGCGATCCGGGACAGGCCGGGAGCGGGAATTCCCGGCGCCGGGATCCGCCGCGGCGGGTGCCGCGCGGCGCTCAGCGGCGCTGCAGCCGCCGCGCGGGCCGCACGCCGAGGCTGACGACCCGCGCCCGCGGCTCGATCGACCGCCGGACGACGCTCAGCCCCTCGGCCGGCTCGGACTCGTAGCAGCCGCCCCGGAAGATCCGCTGGTCCTCCGCATCGACGTCCATCTGCAGGCAGTCACCCGGCCCGTTCGCGTAGCGGTGGCTGCCGAAGCGGTCCCGGCAGGGCTCGCGCAGGTTGCCCACCATGTCGTGGAGGCCGAACGCGTTGGGTGCGAACGAGCCGACCGGCGCCGCGAGTGCGAAGCCGTCGGCGAGCCCCGCGTCCTCGCGGAGGTTGGCGTGCCCTGCGAGCGAGGCCAGCCCGGCCCCGGTGTAGAAGCGCGTCGGCCCGCCCGCGCGGCACGCGTACTCCCAGGCGACATCGGTCGGCAGGTCGAGGCCGAACTCGAGCAGCACGGCGCGCGCGCTCTCCCAGCTCAGGTTCTCCACCGGATGACGCAGCGTGATCGGCGGGTCGTCCTCGTAGGCGTGGCCGAGCTCGTAATGGCTCGGGTCGGTGCCGGCGGTCATCGCCTGCCACTGCGCGCGGGTGACCTCGAACCTGGCCAGGAAGAACGGATCGAGGTGCTTGTGCCAGACCTCGTAGACGCCACAGCTCGGCCCGAGCGGATCGTGCTGCGGGTGCCCGGGGTCGGTGCTCGCCCCGACCTGGACGTCTCCACCCGGCAGCAGCACGAACACGATCGCGGCGTCGTCCTCGAGCACGAGCGCGTGGCTGTCGGCGTCGCGGGCCGGGATCGAGCCGGTGCGCAGCAGCGCGAACTCCCACAGCCGCGAGTCGGGGTCCATGCCGAGCGGCACCAGATCGTGCTGGGGCTCGAGCCGCAGCCCGCCGTAGGCCGCGCTCGCGACGACGTCGTCCGACGCCGCGATCGCGGCGATCGCCTCCCGCCACGACGCGGCGTAGCGGTCCATCAGGCCGTCGCGCAGCGCGGTCGCGTGGTCGATCGCGCGGCGCACGCGGAACGATGCCGTGCCCGGGGCGCAGGCCACGAACCGCCGCAGCTCGTCGAGATGGTCGACGAGGGTCGCATGGCGGTAGGCGTCCGCCGGGTCGGCGAAGTGCAGCGGCTGCCACGCTTCCAGTCGCGCCCGCGCCGACTGCACCGCGTCGGCCATCGCGGCGAGGTCGGCCTCGAGCGACGCCCGCGCGGCGTCGTCGAGTGTGCCGCTGGCCAGCTCCTCGCGCGTCACCGCGATCTGCTGCTCCCGCTGGGCGATGAACACCGCGTCGCGGTGCTCGCGGCGGTCCGCGGCGAGACGCGCCGGATCCGGCGGCAGCGCGCGCGCCTCGAGTCGGTGCCGTGCGCGCTCCAGCACCGGCAGCGCCGCGCATACCGGCTCGTAGAACGCTGCCCACCAGCCGGCCATCGCGTCGAGGCGCTCCGGCCAGGGTGGATACAGCGCGCTCTCGCTCTCGCGCGCCTCGACCAGCAGGCCGGGCAGCGAGACCTCAAGGTAGCGCTGCTGCGTGGCGGCGCGCCGCAGCTCCCCGATCAGCAATCCGATCGCGCCGAGCAGCAGCGCCGCGGTCACGGTCAGCACCGCCGCGTGCCGGCGTGCGAAGCAGCGCGTCCGGTACCAGGCGCTCGGCGGCCCCGCCAGGACCGGCTCGCGCCGGAGGTGGCGCTCGATGTCCGCGGCCAGCTCCCGCACCGACTGGTAGCGCCCGGCGAGGTCGCGGCGCAGGGCCTTCAGGACGATCCAGTCGAGATCCGCGCGGAGGCAGCGCTGCAGGCGCCGCGGCGTGGTCCCGCGCTGCGCCGCGACGTCGGGGGGCGTCAGCGCGGAGTCCGCGGCGCGGGCGCTCGGTGCCGCTGGATCGACGTCGAGGATGCGCCGCTGGCGGCTGATCGGATCCACGCGCTCGCCGCGCACGCGGTCCGTGGGCAGCGATCCCACCAGCAGCTCGTAGAGGATGACGCCGAGCGAGAACACGTCGCTGCGCACGTCGATCCGACCGGAGCCGTCGATCTGCTCGGGGCTCATGTACTCCGGCGTGCCGACCACCTGGCCGGCCAGGGTCAGCGGCCCGTCGGCGTCCTCGACCCGCGCGAGACCGAAGTCGATCACCTTCGCGACGCCGCCGTCCCGCTGCGGCGAGACCAGCAGGTTCGACGGCTTCAGATCGCGGTGGATCACACCGCGCTGGTGCGCGTGGTCGACCCCGGCGCAGGCACCCAGGAACAGTCGCAGGCGTTGCGGCACGTCGAGTCGCCGCGCGTCGGCGTCGCGCGTGATCGGCGCACCGTCGACCCACTCCATCGCGAAGAACGGCTCGCCCGTGTTCGTCGCACCGGCGACCAGCATCCGCGCGACGTGGTCGTGGTCGAGGCGCGCGAGCGTGCGCCGCTCGAGATCGAAGCGCGCGACGAGGTCCGGTCGGGCGCTGCCCGGCTGCAGCATCTTCAGCGCGACCGTGCGCCGCACCGGCTCCTCCTGCTCGGCCAGCCAGACGACGCCCATCCCGCCTTCGCCGACGACGTGCAGCAGCCGGAACGGACCGAACCGGGCGTCGCCGCGATCGCCGTCCGGTCGGGCCGGCGGGCGCGCCGCGCATGCGAGGTCCTCGAGCCCCTCCGCGACGAACCGGAACGCATCGATGCCGGCGCGGATCGCCGCGTCGACCGGCTGGTCGCCGCACATGAACTCCTCGGGGCGCGGGCGACCACCGTCGAACCAGGCCGCGCGGTAGGCTGCGACCTGCAATGCGATGCGCGGATCAGGCGTCACCGCGGCGCGCTCCGTCCGGTGCCCGGCGCAGCTGGGCGACCACCTCGGCGAGCGCGGCGACCGCCCGCTGGTGACGCTTGCGAACGCTGTCCTCGCTGATCCCCAGCTCCGCGGCGATCGCCGCGTAGGAGTCCTGCTGCCAGTTGCGGCGCCACAGCAGCTCGCGCGCGTCGTCGTCGAGCAGCTCCATGCCGAGCCGGATCCAGCCGGTGCGCTGGGCGCGGTCGGCGATCCCGCTCGGCGAGTCGACGGTCGGGCCCATGGCGAGGTCCAGCCCGGGCTCCGCGGCGGCCATCGACACGCGCGCGATGTCCCGGCGTCGCGCGCTCCACCGGCGGTGATTGCCGCGCAGGACGTTCTCGACGATCCGCGCCAGCAGCGCGCGTAGTGCCGCTCCATCGTCGATCGTCACCCGCGGTCCGTAACGCAGGAACTCGATCAGCGCCTCCTGCACGTAGTCGCCGGTCTCCGCCTGCCGCCGTAGCCCGGCGCCGAGCCGCGCGTGTACCGTCTCGCGGAGCCAGTCGAGGTGCTCCGCCAGCAGCTCCTGCAACGCGGCCTCGTCGCCGGCCTGCCAGCGGCCGAGCAGCCGCGTGGTCCTGCCGTCCTGATCGGACATGCGCGGAGTATAGGTTCGCGCGCCGGCCCGGGGGTCCCGCTCCGCGGGACCACACGCCCTTGCCACGCCGAGATCACCACACGCCCCTGCCACGCCGGCATCGGGGTGGCGACGGCGCGACGTTCGACGAGGGGGCGCTCCGGACGAAACCGGTCCGGTGGGGGGCTTCCTGCGGGCTCGCGGGGCGCGCACAATCCGCGCCGCACGCAATGTCGACAGGAGACAGCAGTGTGAGGCAGGGCACGGGCGGCGACCGCGACGACGCCGGTACCGAACGGGCCGGGACGGCCGAGCGCGTGTTCGACACCTGGGTCGCCGATCATCCGGCGCCGGATGCCGACGCCCTGACCGAGCTCTGCTCGCTCCACCCTCCGCTCGCGCCGTCGCTGCGACGCCTGTGGGGCCATTACGAGACCGCGCGCCGGCTGTTCGACGAGGTCACACCGGCCGACGACGCGACCGGTCTCGTCGCCGCGGTCCGCGGCCTGGCCGTCGAGCCGACGCACTACGAGTCGATCCGGGAGCTCGGTCGCGGCGGGATGTGCGTCGTCGACGAGGTTCGGGACAGCCGTCTCGATCGGCGGTTGGCGCGGAAGACGTTGCCGCTCCGCCTCGACGGGAGCCCCCTGTCGGTGTACGAGCTGCGCCGTCTCGCCCGGTTCGTGCTCGAAGCACGCATCGCGAGCCGGCTGCGGCATCCGGCGGTCCCGGAGGTGTACGACTTCGGTCTCGACGCACGGCAGCGCCCGTTCCTGGTCCTGCCGCTCGTCGAGGGGGTCGAGTTCGGCGAGATCGTCCGGCGGGTCGCCGCCGGAGACCCCGACTGGCCATTGAGCCGCGCGCTCTCCGTGCTGCTCACCGTGTGCGCTGCGGTGTCCCACGCCCACGCCGCCGGCATCCTGCACCGCGACCTGAAGCCCGAGAACGTGATGGTCGGCGTGCGCGGCGAGACCTGGGTGCTCGACTGGGGGCTGGCGCGGCCGATCGGTGCCGTCGAGGCGACCGCGGACGCGTCCATGCTCGAGCTCGTCGACGCGAGCCGGACCGCCGACGGCGACATCGTCGGCACCCCGGTCTACCTCGCCCCGGAGCACGCCGCGGGCGCGGGGCCCCTGTCCGCCGCCGCCGACCAGTACCAGATCGGCGCGATGCTCTACACGCTCCTCGCCGGCCGGCGGCCGTACCACGACGTGGCGACCACGTCGACGCTCAGCTCGCTCGTCCAGCGCGTCGCCGCCGATCCACCCGAGCCGCTGGCCGCTGCCGCGCCGCGCGCCCCTGCGGAGCTCGTCGCGATCTGCGAGCAGGCGATGGCACGGGCACCGGAGGCTCGCTACGCGTCGGTCGAGGCGCTCGCAGCGGATCTGCGGGCCTACCTCGACGGCCGCGTCGTCGCCGCCCACGACACCGGCGCGGTCGCCACGCTCTGCAAGTGGGTCGCGCGCAATCGGGGCTTCGCGTTCAGCGTGGCCGCCGCGCTCACGGTGCTGATCGGATCGCTGTCGGTCGTGATCGCGCTCGAGCGGCGTTGGAGCGGCCAGCTCCGCGCCGCGAACGCGGACCTGCGCGAAGTCAACCGCGAGTCGACCGACCGGCTCGCGGCCCTCGAGGAGGAGTTCTACGTCAACCTGGTGTCCGCCGTGCAAGCCGGCCGGATGGAAGGGCAGCGGCGCAGCGAGCTGCGCGAACTCCTCGACCGCGCGCCGGTGAGGCTGCGCGGTCTCGAGTGGAGCTGGCTGGAGCGGGAGCTCGACACGAGCGTCGCGACGTTCCTCGGCAACGGCCCGTACCACCTGGTCGTCGCGCCGGACCAACGGACCTTCGTGACCGGCGGCGATCGCTCGTTGCGGCTGTGGCAGCTCGAGCCGCCGGAGCTCCTCGCCGAGCGGACCGACCCGCCGTTCCCCAAGCCGCTCGCGTGGCGGCCGGATGGCGGCGCGATCGTCTGCGCGACGGCGAGCGGTATCGCGTTCGTCGCCATCCCCTCCCTCGACGTCGAGCGGACCGTCGAGCTCGGCGGTTTTCCGCAGCGCGCCTGCTTCAGCGCGGACGGCCGCCGGGTCCTCGCGTGCGGCCGCTGGCCGTCCGTCGACGTCGTCGACCTGGACGCCGGGGTCCGGATCGCGCGATGGCCGCTGCGCGATGCCGGCGACCACACGATCGCGATCAGTCCGCAGGACGACGTCGTCGCGGTCGGGGGCTGGAACGGCCAGGTGCAGATGCTCGATGCCCGCAGCGGTGCTCTGCGTCGCGCACTGCAGGTCGACTCGAGCTACGGGACCGACGTATCGTTCGGCGCGAACGGCGTGCTTCGGATCCTGACGTCGCACGGCGCGTTGGTGCGCGTCGACGTCGCGACCGGCACCATCGTCGATCGCAGCATGATGGTCGCGGGCGACGTCGTCGTCGCCCAGGCTCTCGATCCTGGCGGCAGGCTGCACGCCCACGCACGTGGGGCGACGCTGTTCCTGACCGACACGTCGACTGGTCGGCAGGTCTGGACCGGGGTCGGCCACGACACCCGGATCCATGTGTCGGTGTTCGTCCCGGGCGTCGGCGGTCTGCTGTCGCTCGACGCGAACGGCGAGGTGCGGCTCTGGCACCCCGGGATCGGCGAAGTCCATTCCACCCGCCGCGTCGATGCGGTGGTCTCGCAGCTCGAGCTGCTCGACGACGGCAGGTTCGCGGTGGTCGCCGGCCTCGCGCGCGGAGTCGGCCTCGTCGATCTCGAGAACCCGGACGAGGTGCGCTGGACGAGCGTGCCGGCGACGCGCCACAACGCGCTGGCCGTCTCGCCCGATCGAACGGCGGTCGCGGTCTGCGGGATCGGGTGCCCGTTGCGGATCGTGCAGCTCGCCGACGGCAGCTCCCGGCAGATCCCGCTACCTCAGGCAGCGGAGTGTGTCGCGTGGAGCACGCGCGCATTGTTCGCCGGCATGCCGGGCGCCCGGGCGATCGCCGAGCTCGATGCGGATGGAGCGATCCGTGCGATCCACGACCTGCCCGGGCCGCCGAACTGGATCGCCGCGCGGGGGCAGCGCGTCGCCGTGGGCACGCGCGATGGCTGGAGCGTGCTGCTCGACGAGCGAGGCCCGGTCTGGTCCCGGTCCTGCGGGGCGTGGGTCAATCGGGTGGCGTTCTCCGCCGACGACACGGAGCTCGCCTGTTCGCTCCTGTCGGGTCCGGTCGAGATCCTCGCGGTCGATGACGGGCGCGTCGTCACGCGGCTCGTCGGCCACATGAGCTGCCCGAACGGGCTCGCGTCGACCGCCGATCGATGGGTCACCTCGTCGAACGACCGGTCCCTGCGCGTCTGGCGCCGCACGGACGGGCGCGAACTCATGAGGGTGGTCCCGGACGACTGGTGGCTCGCGAACGTCGTGGTCGCCGACGGTGGCGACCTCGTCGTCACCGGTGGCGAGGCGCGCACGCTGCACATCTGGAGGCTCGGGCGATGAGCGACGGCAATGCGACGACCACGGCCGAGCTGCTGCGCGCGGCCCGTGGCGGCGACGTCGCCAGCCTCGAGGCCCTGGTCGCGCGTTGCCGGCCGCGGGTCGTCGAGCAGGTCCGGGCGATGCTCGGCGAGGGCGTGCGCCGCTGGATCGACTCCGGTGACGTCGCCCACGGCGCGATCCTCGACCTGCTCGAGAGCTTCGAGCAGCTCCAGTTCGCGAGCGACCGTGCGCTGATGGCCTGGTTGGCGACCGTGGCGCGCAACTCGATCCGCGACGAGTCCCGCCGGCGCCGTGCGCACGGCCTGGAGACGAGGTTCGGCGGCGCCGACCGCTCCATCGACGTCCCGGCCGCCGGCTCGACGCCGCTGACCGAACTCGACCGGGGCGACCATGCCGCTCGACTCCGGGCCCTGCTGCCGATGCTCGGCGACGACGCGCGCCTGGTCGTCGAGCTGCGCCACTTCGAGGGGCTCTCGTTCCGCGCGATCGCGGAGCGCCTCGGACGCTCGAGGAACGCCGTCCAGCTCCTGCACGCACGCGCGCTGCGACGGCTCGGCGAGCACCTCGAGCGGGAGCGGGGCGGGCCGCGCTGAGTCCCGGGACGCGGGAAGGGCACCGCGCGCTCCGTCCTTCCGCGCGTGCTCACCGCTGCGCGCGCAGCGCCGGGATCGCCTCGGGCAGCGCGAACTGCTCGCCGCGGACGCCGGCGACGAAGTAGCCGCCGCGCAGCGTGCCGGCGAGCTCGCGCGCGCGGGCCGCGCGGAGCAGGAGGCGCCAGGGTGCGCCGCAGGGCTCGTCGCGGATGGCGGCATGGAACAACACGCCGCGGCGGGCGAGCAGGCGGTCGAGCGCGAAGTCGACGTCCGGGGTGCTCGCCGGCTCGGGCAGCAGCGCGATCCGACCGATGCCGAAGCCGAGCGCATCGGGATGGCGGCGGCTCGGCGCGACCGTCAATGCGCGCAATGCGGCGAACGAATCGACCGTCGCGAGCCCGCGGGCGATGAGCTCCGCGAGGGCCTCCTCGAACTGGCTCGGCAGCAGCCGCGCCTGCCGCTGGACGTCGAGCGGGAACAGCGCGCCACGCGCGCGGAGCAGGTCCAGCAGCGCGGTGGCGGGGCCGCCCAGGTCGGAAGTCGCCGGCGCGTCGCGCCACGCGAGCCAGCCATCGAGGTGCTGGCGCGGAACGAGGCTCAATGGCGTCCGGCGCAGCGAGCCGCCGCCGGCCGCGGCCCCCGAGCCCCACAGCCGGAGCCAGGCGATCTCGCCGGAGACCGTGAGCTGGTCGATCCAGTGGCTGCGGTACTTGGCGAGCCGCCGGCGCAGCTCGCCCTCCCAGCCCGGCGCGGGGAACGCGAGGCCGGACAGCTGCTCGACGACCTGCGCGACGCCCGCCGGCCCCTCCAGCAGCGTGCCCGGAGCCGTGTGCTGCCAATGCTCGACGAACCGCTCGTACGCCGCCTGGGTGACCGGCTGGATCGCCGCCCGCAGCCGCTCGACCGTCTCGCGGTGGATGCGTGCCAGCAATCGCCGGTGGCACCAGCCGTCCCGCCCGTCGAAGCGCACCTGCAGCGCGACGCCCTCGGCCTGCAGCGCCAGTAGAGCGGAGCGGTCGGCCTCGTCGACGATGGTCGGTCCGAGCGCCTCGAGCCGCCCGCGCCACACCGCTACCGGATCGCGCGGCGCCTCCACCGCGAACAGCCGCCCGCCCTCCCACTGCGCGCGGCAGGCCGCCACGAGCTCGTCGGCGAACGCCTGCCAGCCCGACCGCTCGACTTCCGCGGTGCTGGCGAAGCCCATCCACGTCAATGCCTCGTGCAGCTCCTCGGCGTCGACCGGCGCGGGCCAGGCCTGCTCGCGGACGCGCGCGATCGCGTCCGGGTCGAGCGCACCGAGCTCGCCATGCAGCTCGGCTCCGCCACCGCGCCGCGAAATGACCGCCTGCGTGCGCCGCTCCTCGAGCGGAGCGTCGTCGAGGAACTGGTACGGCTTCGCATTGAGGATGCTCGCGCACAGCCGCGACGGCGTCGGCCGGTCGACGGCGACGCGCTCGATCGAGCCGTCGCGCAGGCCGCGCAGGACGGCGAGGAAGCCCTCGACGTCCATCGCCTCGGTCAGGCAGTCGTCGATCGTCTGCCGCACGAGCGGATGGTCCATGGGCACCGGCAGGTCGCCGGGCGGCAGGTTCTCGCCGCACGCGACGACCTCGGGGAACGCGGCGGCGAGCGCGTCGTCGGCGCGCATCCTGAGCAGCTGTGCGGGCACGCGCCGGCCGCCGCTCTGGCGCGGCACGACCAGCGCGCGCGAGACGTTCCAGCGCCAGCGCGTCTGGAACATCGGCGTCGCGAGCACCGCCTGCACGAGCACGCCGCGCGCGGTCTCCGGATGCAGGTAGTCGAAAACCTCGTCGAGCGGGAACGAGTGCATCGGCCCGAGGCTCAGCACGATCGCCTCCTCGTTGGCGGCCGCCTGCAGCTCGAAGCCGAAGCCGCGGCAGAAGCGCTTGCGCAATGCGAGGCCGAACGCGCGGTTGATGCGCATGCCGAACGGCGCGTGCAGCACGAGCTGCGCGCCGCCGGACTCGTCGAGGAAGCGCTCGAGGACCAGCCGCCGGCGGGTCGGCACGCAGCCGAGGTCCTCGCGCGCATTGACGAGATACTCGGCGACCTGCTCGACGACCGCGTTGTCGCACGGTGCGAGGCGCTCGCGCAGCCACGGTTGCGACTCGCCGTGCTCGCGCACGCGGTCGAGCGCCGCGCACAGCTCGGCGCTCCGCGCCGGCGCCTCGCCGAACCAGAACGGCATCGACGGCGGCACCCCGCGGGCGTCGCTGACGCGCAGCCGGCCGGGCTCGATCTTCTCGACCCGCCACGATGCATTGCCGAGCTGGAACACGTCGCCGAGCGTCGACTCGATCGCGAAGTCCTCGTCGACCGCGCCGACACGCACGCCGTCGGGGTCGAGCACGACCTCGTACTGCGCGGTGTCGGGGATCGCGCCGCCGCCGGTGATCGCCGGCAGCCGCGCGCGCTTGGTCTGTAGCAGGCGGTCGCCGACGCCGTCGCGGTGCAGGAGCGCGAGCCGGCCGCCGGCGTGCAGCGCGACGACGGCGTCGAAGTCGGCGCGCGAGAGCTCGCGGTACGGCGCCGCGCGCCGCAGGCACTCGAACAGCTCGTCGGTACGCCAGGTGCGCTGCACGCAGGCCGCGACGATCTGCTGCGCGAGGATGTCGAGCGGCGCCCGGGGGACGCGCAGCGCGTCGAGCTCGCCGCGGCGGATCGCGTCGCAGGTCGCGGAGACCGTCAGCAGCTCGTCGATCGTCAGCGGGAACACGCGCCCCTTCGGCAGGCGGCCGGCGCCGTGCCCGGCGCGGCCGACGCGCTGCAGGAGCTGCGCGATCGAGGCGGTCGCGCCGAGCTGCACGACGAGGTCGACGTCGCCGATGTCGATGCCGAGCTCGAGCGACGCGGTCGCGACCAGCGCCTTCAGCTCGCCGCGCTTCAGCCGCTGCTCGGCGTCGAGCCGGCGCTCGCGGCTCAGGCTGCCGTGGTGCGAGGTGACGTGTCGGTCGCCGAGCACGTCGGCGAGCCGCCGCGCGAACCGCTCGGCGAGCTTGCGCGTGTTGGTGAACACGAGCGTCGTGCGGTGCTCGCGGATCATCGCGACGACGTGCTCCTGGATGTCGTTCCAGTGGTCCTCCGAGCACACCGCCGACAGCGGCACGCGCGGGACCTCGATCCGCAGGTCGAGCTCGCGCATGTGGCCGGCGTCGACCACCCGGCAGGTGCGCCCGTCGCCGACGAGGAACTCGGCGACCCGGTGGAGCGGCTTCTGCGTCGCTGACAGCCCGATGCGCTGGAACTCCCCGCAGTGGGCCGCGAGCCGCTCGAGGCTCAATGCGAGGTGCGAGCCGCGCTTGTCGGGGCAGAGCGCGTGGATCTCGTCGACGATCACGGTGCCGACGCCGGCCAGCAGGTCGAGGCCGCCGCGGCTCGTCAGCAGCACGTAGAGCGACTCCGGCGTCGTCACCAGCACGTGCGGTGGCGTCCGCAGCATGCGCTGGCGCTCGGGCTGCGGCGTGTCGCCACTGCGCACCAGGACGCGCACGTCGGGCAGCGACGGATCGCGCTCGCGCAATTCGGCGAGCGGCGCGAGCAGGTTCTTCTGCACGTCGTTGCCGAGCGCCTTCAGCGGCGACACGTACAGCACCGCGGTCCGGTCCTCGAGCGCGTCGCCCTGGTGCAGCAGCCGGTCGAGCGCACACAGGAATGCCGCGAGTGTCTTGCCGGTGCCGGTCGGCGCCGCGATCAGCGTGTGCTCGCCGGTCGCGATCGCCGGCCAACCGAGCCGCTGCGGCGCGCTCGGCGCGCCGAGCCGCTCCTGGAACCAGGCGGCGAGCGTCGGGTGGAAGGCGGCGAGGGGCTCGGCGTCGAGCGTGGTCACCGTCGCGTCGTAGCGGGGCGGGCCGGCGCTGTCATGGGGGAGGGGCGAGGCGCCACGGAGGCGCAGGGTCGGTCGCCTCGCGATCTGCGCGTCGTGGCGGCGGGCCGGGCGCGCCTCGGCTGGCGACGGCGAGTTTCCGACCAGCGGTCCTGCCGGGCGATTCGCGGTGCGCGGCTTCGAACGCCGTCCTCACCCGCGCCACGCGTCCGACCGGGGGACCGTCGTTCTTCCTGCGCCCGGCCGAGGCGGCAGATCACCCGGTGAGGACACGCCGAGGCAGCGCCGCTCGGGCGGGACAGCTCACCGCCGGAGCCAGCATGGCGGGCCGGTCGCCGGCGAGACCCGCTACGGGTGGAAGACCCTGGCGCAAGCTGCCAGTGGCCAGTTCATCACGATCCGGTATCCGTTCCATCCGCTGGCGGGGCAGTCGTTGCCCGTCCTCCGATTCCGCGAAGGACCGCCCGCGGCCTACCTCGTCGAACTGCCCGCACGTCGCATGGCGGTGCCCGCGTGGATGGTCAGCGCGGACGTTGCTCGCTTTCGACTCATCGAGTCGCCTCGCGTCGACGTATGGGCCTTGCTCGAGGTGAGATGGCTCCTCATCGACGCGAACCGGAGCCAGCCCGGCAATCTCGCCGCGTCAGCGACGAGCGCGCCCTCCGAAGATGGCGCCCATGGTCGACGCGACGCCCTGGCTGTTTCCTCCGGAGCCCCAGGAGACCCACGAGGAGGAGCAGCTCGAGTTCCCTCCTCAGTGGCGAGACGAGATCCTCCATGCGATCGCATCCCTTCTTCGCAGAGCACTGCGGCACGACGAGGACGATTCGGAGGCCGGCGATGACCGTTGAGTACCCGGCGCCCATCCGCGACGAACACCGCGCCCGCAAGGCTGTCGTCTACGTCCGGCAATCGTCGCCTTCCCAGGTCAGGATCTCTGGCGAGAGCGCCAGGCTGCAGCGCGATCTTCAGCAACGGGCGATCGCCATAGGCTGGTCGCAGCCGCTCGTGATCGACGAAGACCTCGGCGTCTCTGCAGCTGGCTACGCCGAGCGGCCCGGATTCCAACGACTGCTGTCCATGGTCGCCATGCGTGAGGTCGGCATCGTGCTGTGCATTGACGCTTCGCGGCTCTCGCGCAACTCGAAGGACTGGGCGCACCTCTTCGAATTGTGCGCCTACTTCGGCACGCTCATCGCCGATCTCGATCAGGTCTACGACCTCACTGCGCCCAACGATCGGTTGGTCATGGGCATCAAGGGCACCATGTCGGAGCTGGAGTTGACCATCCTGCGGCGGCGACTGCAGGGAGGCCTGGAATCGAAGGCCGCGCGCGGGGAACTCCGCATCAACTTGCCCGCTGGCTACGTCTACGACGGCGACGACATCGTCATGGACCCGGATCAGCGTGTGCAGGCCGCTATCCGACTCATGTTCGATCAGTTCGACCGCAGCAGCAGCATTCGCCAGTTGGCCATGTGGTACCGAGATCAGGATATCGCCTTCCTGTCAAGCCCATGCGTCGCTCGGCGTCCACCCAATGGAAGATCCCGACCTCGAAAACGCTGCGCAAGCTGCTCAAGCATCCGATCTATGCAGGTTGCTACGTCTACGGACGGCGGGCCACGGTGGTGGACTTCGTCGACGGGCGGCTCGTCAAGCGCGAGACCGAGCCCCGCCCGGTCGACCAGAGCAAGGTCTGTCTTCACGATCATCATGCCGCCTACATCACATGGGACCGACTGCTGGCGAACCTGCGGAAGATCGGCAAGAATCATGTCCGGTGGGCCATGCAGCAAAGTCCCAGGTCGCACGTGAAGGTCTGGCGCTTCTCTCCGGACTGCTCCGGTGTGGGCAGTGCGGCGGGAAGATCTACGTCGGCTACAAGCCGCGGAACGCGATCTACTTCTGCGATGGCGGCCACGAGAAGGGCAGCAAACGATGCCTCGCCTTCGGGTCGCAGCGGATCGATCAGCGAGTTGTGGAGGAACTCTGTCGGGCGGTCGAACCACTCGCGGTCGAGGCAGCGTTGCTCGCTGCCCGCGATGTGGAGCAGCAGCTCGCGGAGCGCGGTCGCCACGCGGAGCTGGAGCTCGAGGCGGCACGCTACGCGGCAGATCGTGCTTTTGCTCAGTATGACCAGTGTGACCCGCAGAACCGCCTGGTTGCCGATACGTTGGAGCGGCGATGGAACGAGCGGCTGGCGGAGGTGCGGCGAGCCGAGGAGCGGCTCGAAACCTGTCGCGCCGAAGTCTCGAAGCTGTCCATGGATCAGGAGCGCCAACTCCGTGAACTCGCCAGCGACTTCCCGACCCTGTGGAAGCACCCTGCAGCGGACGCCAGACTGCGCAAGAACGTCCTGCGCGCGGCGATCCGCGAAGTGCTCGTGAGATCGTCGGGCGACGGTCAGGAACTCGAGGTCACCGTGCACTGGCAGGGCGGTGCCCACACCCGTTTCACGGTGCAGAGACGAACGCGCGGCAGCTCGGGCCAGTCCAACTCGTCGTTGGAAGCGCTGGTTCGCACGCTCGCGGAGACACTATCTGATGCCGAGATGGCACGCGTCCTGAACATGCGGCGGACCACCACTCCGGGAGGTCTACGCTGGACACGTGACCGAGTGCGCGACTATCGTCGCCTGCATCACATACGATTGGAGCCGGGACGCACCGAGGGCGTGCTCACCATGAGTCAGGCAATGCGATACCTGGGTGTCGGGCATAGCGGCATCGTCACGTTGGCAGAACGCGGGATCATCGACCGAAATCAGGCGAGCCGGTTCGCGCCGTGGCGCGTGAGCCGTGCACAGCTTGAATCCGAGCGCGTCCAGCGTGTCTTGGGGATCCTCAAGGCGACCGGTCGATTGCCTAGAGGGGGATGGCCGGAGAATCAGCGCGGGCTCTTCGACGCAGATACACGACTTACGTCCGAAAACGAGAGTGGAGCATCATGACCTACGGTCTGATCGCCCTGGCCGGGCGAACGCCGAGGTCGTGGCGGCGGAACACCGGGTCGAGGTTCGAACGGCTCGCGGAGCGCGCGAAGCGCGCCGCGACCTGGTGGCTGCCGCCGCGTTGGATGCGAGCTGCATACGGAGGCGACGGCTCGCGTAGCCCGTCGACCTGCCGGGGGGTGAACACGTAGCCGGCGCGCTGGTCCCGACACCACTCCCACACATTGCCATGCGCGTCGTACAGGCCGAACGGATTGGGCTCGAAGGTACCGACCGGCGCCGGGCCCTTGAAGTGGTCGTCGAACGCCTCGCCGCCGGGCCATTCGGGAGCCACGGTCCGGCCGGTCCGGTCGAGGACATTGGCAAAGCGCTCGAGGCTCTCCACCGACTGTCCGGTCGACCACGCCGAGCTCGTGCCGCCACGGCAGGCACGTTCCCACTGCGCCTCGGTCGGCAGGAGCAGGCCATGCTGTCGGAGCAGCTCGGTGCACATGTTCCAGCTCACCTGCTCGACCGGGTGGCTGTCGCCGACCGGCACCGGGATCCCGGTGTACGTCTTGCCGACCTGGTACCAGCTCGGGTAGCGGCCGTCGTCCAGCCGCGCCCACTGACCCTGCGTCAGTTCGTGCCGGGCGAGGAAGTACGGGGCGAGCTCGATCCTGCGCACGGGGCCCTCGTCCCTGCTGGCGGACGGGTCGAAGTTGGGTGCGTCCTCGTCGTCCGCCTGCGCACCCATCAGGAACGCGCCACCGGGGATCAGCACGAAGACCACGCCACGGCCGTCCACGTCGATGCTGCCGGTGTCGTCGTGGGTCGGAATCGCGATCGCCGCCGGGTCCTCGTCCCCGTCCGGGTTCCAGGCCGAACGCAGGTGATAGAACTCCCAGAGCTTCGTCCTGGGGTTCATCCCGATCGGAACCAGGCCGAGCTGGGGTGTCAGCTCGAAGCGCGGTGAGGCGTAGAGCCTGCTCGCGGTCACGCCGTCGGCGGCGAGGATCGCGAGCCGCGCCTCGTTCCAGCGGTCCCGGTATCGCGTGATCGTCAGCTGCTCGACGCGCTCGGCCCAGGCGAGACGCCGCCTGACCGCGATCACCTCGCGCTGGGCGAAGTCATCGATGTCGGCGATCAGCTCGCGCAGCGTGTCGTGCAGGAACCGGTCGGCGGGATCGGCGAACTGCCATACCCGACGTCGCTCGACCTCGACGCGCAGCGCCGCGACCTCCGCGGCGAGCTGCTCGACGCGGGCCTCTCCGTCGGGTCCCGACGCGGCCTCGACCGCCGCCCGAAGCTCGCGGATCCTCACCTCGAGAGTGGGGCGCTGGACGTCGTTCGCGGCAGCGAGCGCGGCCGCGCTCTCCGCGATCGCGTCGTCGTCGAGCCCGTTCGCGAACAGGGCCCACGCGAGCGTCTCGGTGGTCATCGCGAGGAGTCCGCCGCGCGCCGGGGACAGCGCGACGGCGCGCCGCGCCAGCGCCAGACCCTCGGCCTCGCGTCCGAACACCGTGCGATGCGGATCGACCAGAGGCCTCGCCAGCTCGTCGATCGCGCGAGCCGTGTCGGGGAGCTCCGTCGTGGCGAGGTCGAACGGCTCCGGGCGTTTCGCGCCCGAGCGCACCGCTCGGGCTCGCTGCAGCGCCACGAGACGGCTCTCGAGTGTCGCGAGCTCGAGCGCGCGCGGGTGAGTCCGCCTGGCCTCCTCCTGCTCGGCAGCAGTCTGCGGTAGCGCCCGTGCTTCGAGCTGCGCGAGCGTCGCATGCAGCTCGGGGAGCGCCTCCTGCAGGGCCCGGGCTTCACCCTCCAGCCAGGTTCGCATCGCGGCCGCCTGACTCGGCCAGGCCGGATGGAGCTGCCGTTCGCGAGCCTTCGCCGCGGCGAGCCGCACGACGTGCGACAGCCGGTCGAACTTCGCCAGGCTGTCCCGTGCCTGCGTCGCGCGCGCGTCCGCCAGCTCGCGCGCGGCCTTCTCGTTCGTCGCGGCCTGCACGGCGAGACCGCGCTGCGAGCTGGCGTCCCGCCAGAACCACAGCGACACCGCCAGACAGGCGGCGATCACGCTCATCAGGATGGCGCCGAGCTTCTGGGTGCGTCTGAGCGCAGTCGCGCGCACCCGCGCCTCCGCGGCTTCCACCCGTGCGTCGTGGGCCCGCGCTTCTGCGGTGGCCAGGTAATCGTGCACGGCCTTGGCGACGACCTCCGCGGAGCGCGGCCGGGTGGCGGGGGCCGGCATCAGGCACCGCGTCGCGAGCTCGACCACCTCCGGATCGGCTCCGCACGCCTGGAGACGGGCGTACGCGTCATCCAGCTTCGCCATCGCTGCCATGCCGAGCTGTTGGTCCTGGTCGCCGACGTACGGCGGCTGCCCGGTCAGGATCTCGCAGAGGATCGCGCCGAGTGCAAAGACGTCGCTGCGCTCGTCCATCTGGTCGACGTCGCCCCGCGCCTGCTCCGGTGGCATGTAGGCTGGCGTGCCCATCACCGATCCGAACAGCGACCGGGTGCCCGCGCCCTGCGACCGCACCGTCTCGATGACGCTGGGCTGCGATGGGAGGTTGGCTGCGCGCTGCTCGTCGGCGATGCCGCCGGTGTGCAGGACCTTGCCCATGCCCCAGTCGACGACCTGCACCTCCCCGAACGAGCCGATCATGACGTTGGCCGGCTTCAGGTCGCGGTGCACGACTCCGCGCGCGTGCGCGTAGGCCATCGTCTGGCACACGTCCTCGAAGATCGACAGGAACGTGCGGCGGTCCGCAGCAGGCGACGAGCGCTCTGCGAGCTTCCTGGCCAGGGTCTTGCCCTTGACCAGCTTCATCGCGAAGAACGGCCGCCCGCCCGCAATGCCGAGCTCGTAGACCGGCACGATGCCGGGGTGCTGTAGCTGACCACCGATCTGCGCCTCCTCGACGAAGCGTTGCAGGATCGCGGGCTGGTTCGCGTACTTCGCGTGCAGGAACTTCATCGCCACGTCGCGACCGAGGTCCTGGTCGTGGCCGCGGTGCACGGTGCCGACTCCTCCGTGGCCGAGGATCCCGTGCACGACATACTTGCCCGCCGACCGTGCATCGCCGGGCCCGAGCGGGACGAGCATCGGCGTCGACCCGACCGGGTCGACGTCACGCAGGCATACCGACGGTCGGGCCCCGGTGCGTTCCTGGACGAGGTCCAGAACGCTGGGGAACGAGCGTCTGGCGGATTCGCGCGCCGCGGCGAAGCCGGAGTCGAGCGCCCGGTCGAGGAACGAATCCTCCAGCGGGTCTTCGCCCGGTTCGCCCTCTTTCGTCGGACCGGTCATATCGAAGTTCGGGTCAGGCCCCGGGACAGGTTCCGCCAGCGGGCCATTCTCGGTCACGGGGCGTGAAAAAGGCCGCGTCCGCTCGGGTCGAGGCCGACATCAGGGACCGAGCAGTTCGGTCAGCTGCCGGCACTCCGCGTCGACGTCGACGGCCCGTCCGCCCGCGTGTGCGGCGACGACCGCCCGCAGGTGGATCGCGAACTCCCGCCGTGCGCGCCGATAGTCGTTGTGGACCCGGGCCGTGTCGGCTTCTCCCAACGCCGCTGCGATGTCGCGGACCGGAAGCCCCTCGTCGTGGCGGAGGCCCAGGATACGGAACCGACGTCGCGCCTCGGGCCCGGCCGCATCTGCCGCCTGCTCGTGGCGCAGCACGGCCTCCCGCAGGAGGGACCTGGCCCAGGCCCGATCGAAGACGCGCGAGAGGGGGTCGGCGGTGTACGGCAGCTCCTCGACGTGTACGCTCGTATCCGGGGCCAATCGCCCCGCGTGAACGGCACGCTCCTCGTAGCGCCGTGCGACGTTGCGGACGACGCCGAATAGCAGCGCCCGGAAGTCGCCGCGGTCGGGATCGGCGCGTTCGAGCACCCCGCCGGGCTTCAGGCATTCCAGGAACGAATCCTGGATCGCGTCGTCGACCTCAGCACTCAGGCTCCGGCCCCGCCACCGGTTCGCCAGGTAGGCGCGGATGGGCTCCGCATAGCTCCGCGCGAACGTCGACCGCGCCGCTGCGTCGCCAGCCGAGGCGGCGCGCAGCACGGTCCAGCAGGTCTCGTTCGGCTGGCCTGGCACGACCCGGACTATCGCCGATGCCGATCGCCGCGACGAGGGCCCAGGACCCGTGTCGGTCCCGCCTGGTCCCATTGTCGTGGAATTCCCCTACTCCATGTCGCGCGTCGTTCTCCTGCAGGCGTGCCCCGGGGCGGGCGAACCGCCCGGCACGCCGGACGCCGTAGCGCTCGACAGCCACGTCCCCGACAATGTCCGGCCGTCGCTGGATCGTCGCGGCCCGGCTGGATCACGGCGAGCGCGCCGGCGATGGCGGTCGGCATCGGGCGACCATCCCTGCGCGATGGCTGCGACGGTCGCCTTCGATGCCCGTCCAGTTGCGACGCGACTCGGTGCCGTGCCGACGGTGTCCTCGGAATGCGTTGACCTCGCGACTACCGCGCGTCAACGTACGGCGTCGATGGCCACGCCCCTGCGCCGCCGCGACGGCGTCCTCCTCCTGCTGGTCCTCGGTGCGTCCGCCACGTCGCTGGTGGCGCAACGGAACGAGCCCGAGTTCGCGACCGTCGAGCGGAGGTTCCGCGAGCTGCCGCCCGAAGCGCGCCGGCTGACCGGTCCGCTGTTCTGGCTGCACGGCGACGAGAGCGAACAGCGGCTGCGCGATCTCGTCGCCAAGGTCCAGGAGGGCGGCAATGGCACGCTGACCGCCGAGTCGCGACCGCACTCCGACTGGCTCGGGCCCGGCTGGTACCGCGACCTCGCGACCTTGCTCGACGAGTGCAAGCGGCAGGGTCTGGAGATGTGGATCTTCGACGAGCGATGGTGGCCGAGCCAGGCGGTCGGCGGAACGGTGCCGCCGAGTCGGGCTGCGAAGCGCCTGACCGCGACCGCCGTCGACGTCGACGGCGGGGTCGAGCTCGTCGCCGCCGACCACGCTGGCGAGCGGCACATCGCGTCACTCGCCGGCCGCCTCGTCGACGGCGACGCGGTCGAGCTCGCCAGCCTCGTCGACCTCGCACCGTTCGTCGACGGCGGCACGCTGCGGTGGACGCCGCCAGCCGGACGTTGGCGGATCATGCGCTTCGCGCACGAGACGGCGCCGGGCCTCGGTCAGGGCGGCGGGCGCGAGCTCAGCGTCGACGGCATGAGTCGCGATTGCGTGCAATGGCTGATCGACACGGTCTACCAGCCGCACTTCGACCGCTTCGGCGACGACTTCGGCGCGACGATCCGCGGCTACTTCTACGACGAGCCGGAGACGCGCGGCGACTGGGGCACCGAGCTGCCGGTCGTGCTCCGCGAGCGTGGCGTCGACTGGAAGGCTGCATACGTTGCCCGCGCGTGCCGCCTCGCCGGCGAGGCGCAGGCCGCCTACCTGTTCCAGTACCTCGACGCCCGCGCCGAGGCCTGGGGCCGCGTGATGTACGGAATGACCACGAAGTGGTGCGAGGACCACGGCGTCCGATCGATCGGCCACTTCATGGAGCACGGCGGCCTCTACCGGCACCAGGACTTCTGCGCCGGCGACATGATGCAGCTGCAGAAGTACAGCAGCATGGGCGGCATCGACGCGGTGTTCCGGCAGTTCGCGTGGGGCAGGCGCGACGTCAACGACACCCCGTGCTGGCAGACGCCGAAGCTCGGCAGCTCGATCAGCCATGTCTTCGGCAAGCCGGACGACCTCGCGATGGTCGAGATCTTCGGGGCGCGCGGCCAGGACCTGAGCTACCCGGAAATGAAGTGGTGGACCGACGCGATGCAGGTCGCGGGGATCAACTTCCTGATCCCGCATTCGTTCAACCCGCGCGCGCCGTTCGACAGCGATTGCCCACCGTATTTCTACGATGGCGGCTACGAGCCCCGCTTCCCCCTCTACCGCGTGTTCGCCGACTACACGAGCAGGCTGTCGGTGATGCTCAGCGGCGGGCGGCACGTCGCGCCGGTGGCCCTCGTCACGCCCGGCCAGTCGTTCGCGGTCGGTGACGCGATCCCGGTCGAAGGGGTCAGCGCATCCCTGCAGGACGCACTCTACGACTGCGACTGGATCCCGTACGAGGTCCTGGAGAACACGATGCGCATCGACGGGGCGCAGCTGTCGCTGCACGACGAACGCTATCGGGTGCTGTGCCTGCCGGCGGCCGAGGTCGTCCCCGTCGGCGTGCTGGAGAAGGCCGTGGCGTTCTTCGAGGCCGGCGGCGTCGTCGTCGCGTACGGGATGCTGCCGTCGCGGTCGGCGACTCCGGGGACGAGCAGCGCGGACATCGCCGCGCTGCGGAGCGAGCTGTTCGGCGATGCGAGGCCGTCGCTCGCGGTCTGCAGGCGGAGCGAAGCAGGTGGCCGCTCGTACTTCCTCCCGACGGCACCGACGCCGGAGCAATGGCAGCAGGTGCTTGCCGGGGATGCCGGTATTCGCCCGACGCTCGAGGTCGTCGATGGCATCACCGGCGGCTGGTTGCACGTCCTGCACCGGGTCAAGGCCGGACGCGACGTGTTCTTCGTCACCAACCAGAATGTCGATGGCGGCACCCGCAGGTTCCGCCTCCGCGTCGAGGCGGCCGGCGTTCCCGAGCATTGGGACGCGATGCGCAACGAGATCACCGCGCTGGGTCACGAGCGAGACGGCTCGCACGTGATGCTCGAGATCGAGCTCGAGCCGAACGACAGCGCGCTGCTCGTGTTCGCACCCGAGGAGCGTCGCCTGCCGCGCCGCCCGGCGGCGGGGGGCACGCCGCTCGCCGCGCTGCCGGTCGCGCGCGTCCCGTCGCCGCCGGCCCCACCGCTGCCGGCGCTCGAGGACGACAGCCCGGCGCGCGCGCTGGTCGGCTGTGCGTGGGTGTGGTACCCGGAGGGCGATCCACAGCGGGACGCGCCGGTCGGCAGCCGCTTCTTCCGCAAGCGGTTCGAATTGCCGGAGGCGGCGGTCACGCGGGCGCGCTTCGTGCTGACCGCCGACAACCACGCGGCGCTCTGGGTGAACGGTGAGACCGCGGGCGCGACGCCCGACGTCGCCGATGCCTGGCGGCGCCCGGTCGTGATCGAGGTCGCCGAGTGGCTGCGGCCGGGCCCCAACCTGCTCGCGCTGTGCGCGACGAACGCGGAAGGGACAGCTGGAAACCCGGCCGGCCTGATCGGCGTGCTGACGGTCGAGCTGTCCGGAGGTGCGTCACTGCGCGTGCCGATCGACGACAGCTGGAGGTGCGCGAGCCACGTCGAGGAGTGGCTCCCGTGGACGCAGCCGGAGATCGACGATGCGGATTGGCTGCCCGCGCGGAAGCTCGCCCCGTTCGGCGCGGCACCGTGGGGTCGCGTCGGCGCCGGCCGGCTGACCCTGTCGCCGGTGACCGCCGACCCGTTCGACGGCGAGGTCGAGATCCCCGCCGACCTCGACCGCTCACGCGTCCGGCTCGTCCTCGCCTTCGACGACCCCGCACCGGAGGCCGCGTGCCGCGTGGAGGTCGACGGCCACTACGTCGGCGGCTGTCTCGGCCGCCCGTTCCGTCTCGACCTGACCGAGGTCCTGACTGCCGGCCGGCATCGCGTGCGGCTGTTGCCGTTCGCGCCTGCGAACGTGCGCGTCGAGGTTCGCGGGGGCTGACGGCGCGCGTCCGGCGACGACGTTCGACCACTGCGGTCCGGTCGACCTCGGTCGGACCCTGCAGCGGGCGCAGCTCTGCGGTGCCCGCCTCGTCGATGTGAACCCGCGAATGTGCCGGACCCCCGGCATTGCAGCAGACGCCGCCGATGACCGCACGCGGCGGGCGCGGCGGTCAGCGACAGGGCCCGCGCAGGCGATCGGCCAGGCGGGTGCCGCGAAGCGCGGAACCACCGCGCCGTCCTGGCTGCCCGAGCCCCATTCCGCGGCATCGGGAACTCCCGAGCTGGTTGCTCAACCGAATCGCACTGCGCGCATCGACAGCGAGCCCAGATCGAAGCCCTCGATCGGAAACGTCACGGTGTCCTGCGCGTCGCTCGCGCCGACCGCGTAGAGCAAGGGCAGCCAATGGTCCGGCGTCGGGTGCGCGCGCCGGCCGTCCGCCGTCCCGGGCCACAGACCGACGATCGCCGCGACGTCCCGTCGGGCCAGCGCGTCCGCAACCGCCCGGTCGAAGCGGAGCGCCCAGTCCGGCGTCGACGCGTCGCCGGTCCGGACTCGCGCGAACGCGTCGCGCAGATCGTGCGTGACATTGCCGCTGCCGACGATCAGGACACCTTCGTCGCGCAGCGGTGCGAGCGCGCGCCCCAGCGCGACGTGCTCCTCGGGCGCGAGTCCCGCGTCGATGCCGAGTTGAACGACGGGAACGTCGGCCCGCGGGTGCGTATGCACGAGCACGCTCCAGCAGCCGTGGTCGAGCCCCCGCTCCGCAGTGTCGCGCGCTCCGGTCAGCGCCGCGACGCGACGGGCGAGCTCGAGGCTGCCGGGCGCTGCGTAGCGCACTTCGTAGAGCTGGTGGGGGAAGCCTCCGAAGTCGTGGATGGTCCGCGGCTCCTCGTCGGTCGTCACCAGCGTCCCGGCTCCGTACCAATGCGCGGACACGCACAGGACCGCGCGCGCCGGCGGCAGATCGTTGCCGAGCTTCACGAACGCGCGCGACCAACGGTTGTCCTCGATCGCGTTCATCGGCGAGCCGTGGCCGACGAACAGGACGGGCATCCGCGGGTTTCGTTGTTCCATCATCGCTCCGCCTGCACCTCTGGCTCCGACTCGCGTCCCGGGCAGGTCGCCACGAGAGACGGCTTCATGACGCGTCCGACGATCATCGCGTCCGCGCTCGCCGCCATGAAGGCGTCGCGGCGAGGAACGGCCGCGACTCCCGCCTCCAGGCCGACGCCGATTCGAGTCTGGCGGGCCTGCCCGCCATCCCGGCGTCTCCCGCGCGACACCGGAAGCCGCGAGGACCGGGTGCCGCAGCCGGTGTGCGCAGGCGAGCATCGCCGAGTCGGAGCGGGCCCGTAGCCGATCGAGCTACGGACCGCTGCCGACCGGCACGAAGACCACGTACGGTCGGCCGCCGCGGGGCTGCCTCAGGACGTGGTCGATCCGTCCGAGCGCGTGGCTGTCGCCGTGCGGCGGGCGGCACGAGTCGAGAGTCGGCCGGAACTCGGCATGCAGACCGACGGCCGGAGAAACGACCTGGCTCCGCCGCGTGACCGTCGCTCCTTCGCGGACCCGCAGTAGGCAGGCACGAGGCCGCTCGTCGACGAGGGGGCGGTGTCGGTGGCCGCGCATCGTGCGAGACTCGCATGCGAACACATGGCGATCATCCGAGATGGCGCGGACTCGGTCCGGAACACCGCGCTCGATACTCCGGAGGCCAATGGGTGGTTCGATGAGCGGCGCGTCACCAACTCGCCGCCTCGATCGTGGCACGGCGGGGAAATGCAGGCTTCCATCCCGACCCGACTTCCCCGTGCCCCGAGGTGGCGTCACCGGAGCGACCTGGCTCTCCGCCGTCGGTGCGCGAGTGCCGCGACGACAGGCCTCGTCGCGAGGAGTCACGCCACGGCCCGGAGCAGCTCCACGAGGCTCAGGACCGGCCGAGCTGTCCCGCTCGCTCGAAACGCGCTGCGCGACAGTGTCCGGCCCCGTGGCAGGACGCTCGAACAGCGGGTCGACGGACCGCGGTCGTCTCCGGGCGGGTGAGCGGCGGTGACCCACCGCGTGGCGCGGTTCGCCGCGCGCCGGTCGAATGGTGCGCATGGGACCGATCCTCCCCGTCGCGGTGGCCCTTCTGATCGCACCGGTGGCGCACAGCCAGGCCCCGGAACCGCTCCGCTTCGCGCGGGTGTTCGGCGATCACATGGTGTTGCAGCGCGACCGACCGCTGCGCATCTGGGGCTGGGGGCCGGCCGGCGAGGTCGTCACCGTCGTGTTCGCCGGCCACTCGGCGCAGGGCCGAGCCGACGACGCCGGCGCGTGGTCGGTCACGCTGCGGCCGCTGGCAGCATCCGCCGCGGGCCACGACCTGACCGCCACCGCGGGCGGCGCCGACGGTGCGCCGGTGTGCATCCGCGACGTGCTGGTCGGTGACGTCTGGCTGTGTGGCGGGCAGAGCAACATGGCCTGGGGGCTCGACGGCTGCGACAGCCCCGAGGACGTCGCCGCCGCCGACCTGCCGCGGATCCGTTATCGGCCCTACTTCGAGCACTTCGCGGGCGAGCAGTTGGACGATCTCCGCGAGCGCCTCGAGTGGCGCGTGATGACACCGGCCACCGCAGGAGCCTGCAGCGCGGTGGGGTTCTATTTCGCGCGCGCCGTACAGCCGGTCGCGGAGGTCCCGATCGGCCTGCTCGAATGCACGGTCGGTGGCACGTCGATCGAGTGCTGGATGCCACCAGCGGCGTTCGCCGACTATCCCGAGAACCGGCACCTGGGCGAGGAGCGCGCGCACCGGATCGCCGAGTGGCAACGCGCGCTCGTCGACGCGATCCCCGCGGTCGAGCAATGGACCGCGCGTGCGCGTGAAGCCGCTGCCGCCGGCGAGCGGATCCCGCCGCCACCGCGCCTGCCCGGCCACCCGAACGAGGACCGCGCGCACTGGTGCGTCACGCAGTCGCTCTACAACGGCATGGTCCACCCCATGGTCGGCTTCGGTCTGCGTGGCGTGCTCTGGTACCAGGGCGAGAACAATGCCGGGGAGGACTCCAGCTACGCCGCCAAGCTGACCGCGCTGATCGAGACATGGCGGGCGGCCTGGCGACGAGAGCTGCCGTTCCACGTGGTGCAGCTCGCGAGCTACGGGCGCGTTACCGACGACCCGGCCGGTGGCGACCTCGGCTTCGCGCCATGCCGCATGGCGCAGCTCCAATGCGCGCGGCTGCCGGGCGTCGGTCTCGCGGTGACCATCGACATCGGTGACGGCGAGGACATCCACCCGCGCAACAAGCGTGACGTCGGTGAGCGGCTCGCGCGTTGGGCGCTGGCGCGTGAGTACGGCCAGGCGCTCGAGCCGGGCGGGCCGATGTTCGTGAGCTGCACCGCCGAGGGCGACGCCCTGCGCGTCCGCTTCGACCACGTCGGGGCCGGTCTCATGGTCGGCCGCAAGCCCCCGCGCGGGCCGGCGGTCGAGGATCCGGAGGCTCCGCTGCGCGGCTTCGCGCTCGCCGGCGCCGACCGGCGGTGGCGTTGGGCCATCGCCCGGATCGACGGCGACACCGTGCTGGCGCACAGCGACGAGGTGCGCGAACCGATGGCCGTGCGCTACGCGTTCACCGCGAACCCGGAGGGCTGCAACCTCTACAACCGCGACGGGCTGCCCGCGTCGCCGTTCCGCAGCGACGACTGGTAGCTCGCCCACGGGGCACGCTGGCAGTCGTCGCTGCGGAACGGCGCGATCACCGTTGGAGCCCGTGGCCACGAGACCGGCGTATCGTGCGCTCCGCGTCCGGGATCCGTGCGGGGATCGCGCGACCCTGACGAGTTCCCGCATCGGGTCGTCCTGCAGGTGAGGTTCCGCGGGGGCGTGGGCGTCCGATCGCGTACGGCGAACGATGCGCGGTCCGGTAGCCAGGATCGCCGCGAAGCGGGAGCGCGGCGCCTGCCGTGCGCGCTCCCGTGGGGACGGATCGCTCGGCGTTCTGCTTCGCTCCGAACCTCACTCGCGAACGGAGCAAGCTGGACCCGCTGACGACCGCGGCCGGCGCATGCATCGCCGCCGCGGCGCTCGGCATCGGCGCGCGCGGACACTCGCCGCTGCAGGACCACCTGGCGTTCGTTCCCGATCCGGGGCAGTGGGACGCGCAGGTCCGCGTCGCCGTTCGACCCGACGGCCTCACGACCCGGATCACCGAGTCCGGATCGACGACGCGTGTGCTCGTGGTCGATCCCACCGCGACGCATCCCGGTTTCGATCGGTCCGACCGGACCCGCACACCCTCACCGCCCGGTCGCGCGGTGGTCGTCGACCTGACCTTCGTCGGCGCCCCGGCGCTCGGCGAGGTCGCGTGCCAACCGCCCCATGCTGCGCGCATGCACCATTTCGCCGGGCCGTCCGATCGCCACGTCCGTGACGTGGTCCCGTTCGGGCTGCTGCGCTTCGATGACCTGTACCCGGGCGTGAGTCTGGAGCTCGGGGCTCGCGACTGTTCGGCGGTCCGCTGGAGGAGGGCATCAATGGACTCGACGTCGAGGCAACCGGACGGATGACGATCGGCGACGCGCCGCAGGACCTGCTGCCGACCACGACCGGGGCCGCGCAGACGACGTTCGCCGGAGGTGAATACGACGTCTTCGTCAGCCGACCCGACCCGAGCCGCAGCGGTGCCGAGGTCCTCGTCTCCTCGGGCTACGTCGGTGGAGCGACGGGCCGTGAGCGCGCCAACGACGTCGTCGTCGGCGAGCTCGGCGCGGCGGTCATCTCGGACCCGACGTTCTCGACCGACTTCCCGACGACGTCCCGACGCGCTCGATCCGACGTTCCGGGGTGGCACCTACGACATCTTCCTCGGCCGGCTCGCCATGCTGCCGTTCGGCGTCGATCGCGACGGCGCCTCGTCACCCGGCTGCTGGCACGGACCGTACGCCGCCTGCGTCCGCCAGCCGTTCCCTGGCAGCACACGGTTCGCGCTGTCGTGCTCAGGGGCGCCGCCGAATGCCTACGGGGCGATGCTCGTCGGCCTGCCGACTCCGTTCGGACCGGTGCTCGGTGCGGACATCCTCGTGCAACCGATCGTCGGAGCGACCGTGCTCTCCGACGGGCTCGGCCTCACCGTGTTCGCGCTGCCGATCGCGGCCTCCATGCCGCAGGGCGTCCAGGCCGGCTTCCAGTTCCCATGGCCGATCGCCGCTCCATGCGGTCCGCTGATCGCGAGCGACGCACTCGACGTCACCGTGCAGTGAGCCGCGCGGTGCGTCGCTGATACGGCCCGGGTGCGGATCGCCGCGGGCCCCCTCGGACCGCGACGGATCGCGCCCGGCCGCGGGACCCGCACTCCGCCGACGGAGTCTCGCGACCGCAGGGTAGAGTCGGCGCGTGCACGTCAACCTCGCAGTCGCCCTTGCGCTCGCGGCCGTTCACCTGCTCGCGCTCCCGGGCACGCCCCGCGCCCAGGAGCAGGACCAGTACAAGCGCCTCCATCAGCGCGCGCTGCGCCGGCTGGTCGACGGCGACGCCGCCGGTGCGCTGCAGCAGCTGCGCGCGCTGGCAGCAGAAGAACCCGACGACCCCGAGACCTGGTTCGCGATCGGCGCAGTGCACGCGGCGGCCGGCGATGCCGCCGCCGCGGCGGAGGCTGCCGAGCGTGCTGTCGTGAGCGGTCTGCCGCCCGAGCGTTTCGCCGCGGGTCCGATCGAGTGGTTCGCGCCGGTCGCCGACGATCCGCGGTTCCGGGCGCTGGTGGCCCGCGGCTCGCCGCTGGTGCACGGTCCGACGCTCGGTGCACTCGGCGCCGACCGGGTCCGGATCTGGGTTCGGACCCGCACGCCGGCGACCGTGCGCCTCGAGGTCGGCCGCGACGCCGACGACGCGGCCACCCGCACGGACGAGCGGACCGGCGCGGCCGGCGACGACCGCACCGCGACGTTCGACGTCGACGGCCTGGAGCCCGACACGGCGTACCGCTACGCGCTGCGGATCGGCGGCGAGGTCGTCGGCCGCGGCCGGTTCCGTACCGCGCCGGCACCCGGCACCGCGGCGCGGTTCCGGATCGTGTTCGGCGGCGGCGCCGGCTACGTGCCGTCCCACGAGCGCGTCTGGACGACGATCGCCGCGCGACAGCCGACCGCGCTGCTGCTGCTCGGCGACAACGTCTACATCGACGACCCGACGCGACCGGCGATGCAGCGCTACACCTACTACCGGCGCCAGTCGCGACCCGAGTGGCGCGCGCTGGTCGCCGACGTTCCGGTGCATGCGATCTGGGACGACCACGACTTCGGCACCAACGACTGCATCGGCGGCGCGACGCGCGACACGCCGCCCTGGAAGCCGGCGGTCTTCGACGTGTTCCGGCGCAATTGGCCGGATCCGGGCTACGGCGGTGGCACCGGCGAGCCGGGTTGCTGGCACCGGCTGACCATCGGCGACGTCGACTTCTTCCTGCTGGACGGCCGCGCCTGGCGGACCGATCCCAGGGGGGATGCGCCGACGATGCTCGGCCCGGTGCAGAAGCGCTGGCTCCTGCGCGAGCTCGCCGCGTCGGATGCGACCTTCAAGGTGATCGCGTCGCCGGTGCCGTGGGACTACCGGACCAAGGGTGACAGCAAGGACACGTGGAACGGCTTCCGCGCCGAGCGCGACGAGATCTTCGGGTTCCTGGCCCGCGAGCGGATCGAGGGCGTGGTCCTGCTCTCCGCCGACCGTCACCGTTCGGACGCGTGGCGGATCGACCGCGACGGCGCCTACCCGCTGTACGAGTTCAGTTCGTCGCGGCTGACCAACCAGCACGTGCACCCCGAGATGAAGGCCGCGCTGTTCTCCTACAACGACACGCAGTCGTTCGGCGAGGTGACGTTCGACACGACGGGCGACGATCCGACCGTCCGCTACGACGTGGTCACGATCGACGGCGAGGTCGTGCACTCGCTGGAGCTCCGGCGGTCCGCGCTGCGCTGAGGTGCGGCGTCGCCCTCGCGGTGCTCACCGTCATCCCCGCCAGGCTCACCGTCACCCCCGCCAGGCTCACCGTCGCCCGCGCGGACGTCCCGGGCGGAGGTCGCGTCCGTGGTAGACGTCCGCGGGGATCCGGTGGCCGACGTAGACGCGGCCGAGCTGCTCGAACAGCCTCGGATCGTACGCTGCCAGGTCCTCCGCCGACCGCAGTCGGACGTCGCCGTCGCGCCACGCGTAGTTGGACCCGAACCACCACTGCGTCCCCTCCGCCCAATACTCGGCGGCGGTGACGGCGGCGTAGTGGCCTGCGAACCGACCCGCCTCCATCGCATCGCGATACGCGTCGAGGATCTGTCGATGCAGCTCCGGATCGACGTGCTGCAGGGCACTCATGATCGCGTGGCTGAACTCGTGCACGAGGATGTGCTCGCCGAAGTAGCGCGTGCCCGGGTAGCCGAGCAGGTTCTCCTCCGCGCACGACGTCAGGCGGCCGCCCATCCCGCGGGCGCGCGCGTTCCAATAGTCGCGGTCGGTCATCCCGCCGATGCCCCCGGGCTCGTCGTAGCGCGCTCGCTCGTCCGGCGTCAGGCGCGGGTCGTCGCGCGCAGGCTTCCTCATGTCGCGGTGCTCGGGCAGATCGGTCTGCATCTCGCTCTGCGCCATGACGGCGACGCGGTAGCCGCGCTCGACCATCGCACCGCGCACGTCCGGGCGGCCCGCGAGCATCGCGTTCACGATGTCGCGCGCGACGAGCAGCGCGTCGTCGGGGACCTTCTCGGAGGACACGATCGGGATGCCGAGGGCGTCGGTGTACTTCCGGTAGAACGGGTCGAGCGCGAGTGATGCCGGGGGAGCCGAGATGGAGAGCGCCGCGTAGCTCGTCACCAGCCGGTCGGCGGGTGGTGCGGGAGCGTCGACGGCGCCCGGCGACTGGCCGCGGGCGGAGGGTGTGGTGAGGAGGGAGAGCGCGAGGGCCGTCAGCGTGGCGTGCATCGGAGTCGCGGACCGGGTCGGGACACGGGTCAGGGCCACGGTATGGCATCGCGTGGACGTCGGCATGCGTCCGCGACGGGATCCTGCGTCATCCCCGCGCGGGTGCGCGGGCCACGGCCGAGCGACGCGACCGCCGCTCATCGGTCGCGGGCCGTGCTCGACCGTCGCTCGCGAGCTCCCGCCGATCCGCGCGGGCATGCGCGTTGCGCTCGCCGTCACCAGGCTGCGGTGGCCGATGCGGGCGAATCGGCTGCACCCGGCGGTGGTTGCACGACCGGGTTGCGGAACGAGGTGCCCGGGGCAGACGCGCCATGGCGGGTCGTCGGATTCCGTGGTGGTCGCGACTTCGTCAATGTGAGCGGCTGGGAATCGGCGGAGCGGGGATGCGACACTCTCCGCCATCGTGTTGGACCTCCGCAGCCCGATCGGGCTCCTCGTCGCCGCCGCGCTCATGCTGTCCGGCGCCTCCGCCCAGGCGAACATCGTCGTCTTCCTGTCCGACGACCACACCTGGCGCGACTCGACGGTCTACGGCTCGACCGAGATCGACACGCCGAACATGGCCCGCCTCGCGGCCGCGGGGATGACCTTCGATTCCGCGTTCGTGGCGTCGCCGTCCTGCGCGCCGAGTCGGGCGGCCCTGCTGACCGGCTCGTATCCGGCGAGCAACGGGGCGGAGCCGAACCACTCGCGGCCGCGGGCCGAGCTGCGCAAGCTGCCGTCGTTCCTGCAGGCGCTCGGCTACGAGGTGGTGTCGTTCGGCAAGGTCGGCCACTACGCGCAGACCGCCGACTACGGCTTCGACCTCGCGCGCCACTACGGCTACCACGAGGACGTCGCGATCCCGGCGGCGCTGAGGTGGCTCGCGGCCCGCGACAGCGATCGGCCGCTCTGCCTGTTCGTCGGCACCAACTGGCCCCACGTCCCGTGGCCGACGGAGACGGACGGGATCGATCCCGACGCGTTCCGGGTGCCGCCGAACCACGTCGACAACCCGACGACGCGCGCGTGGCGGGCCCGCTACCTCGCCGCCGTGCGCACGATGGACCGCGAGCTCGGCCAGGTCTACGACCTCGCGCGCGACAAGCTCGGCGACGACGTCTGCTTCGTGCACACGAGCGACCACGGCGCGCAGTGGCCGTTCGGCAAGTGGAACCTCTACGAGGACGGCATCCGCACGCCGCTGATCGTGTCGTGGCCCGGCCACGTCGCCGCCGGCGTCCGCACGGCGGCGATGGTGTCGTGGATCGACATCCTGCCGACGTTGGTCGAGATCGCCGGCGGGAAGGCACCGGCGGGGATCGACGGCCGGTCGTTCCTGCCGGTCCTCGACGGCCGCTCGCGCGAGCACCGGGACGTGATCCTCACCACGCACAGCGGTGACGGCAGCTTCAACGTGTTCCCGATCCGTGCCGCGCGCACCGCCGACGGGTGGAAGTACGTCCACAACCTGAGGCCGGACTTCCGCTACACGAGCCACGTCACGAGGAACACCGGCGACAGCGGCTACTGGAGCAGCTGGGTCGAGTCGGCCGTCGACTCGGAGGCCGCCCGCGAGATCGTCCGGCGCTATCAGGTGCGGCCCGAGGAGGAGCTCTACGACCTCGCGGGCGACCCGTGGGAGCTGTCGAACCTCGCCGGTGAACCCGGCCACGCCGAGCGGCTCGGGCACCTGCGCGAGACGGTCGAGCGCTGGATGGACGGGACCGGCGACCGGCGTGCCGTCCACGGGACGCCGACCCGTCGAGCGCGACCGGACGCGCCCAACATCGTGACGGTGTTCGTCGACGACCTGGGTTGGTCGGACCTGTCGGCGTTCGGCGGCAGCGCGGTCCGTACCGAGAACATCGATCGACTCGCGACCGAAGGGCTTCGCTTCACGCAGTTCTACGTCAACTCCCCGATCTGCTCACCGTCCCGGGTCGCATTGACGACCGGCCAGTACCCGCAACGCTGGCGCATCTCGTCGTTCCTCGAGAATCGGCGGAGCAACGTGCGTCGTGGAATGGCGCAGTGGCTCGATCCCGCAGCTCCGTTGCTCCCCCGCGCGTTGCACGAGGCCGGCTACGCGACCGGCCACTTCGGCAAATGGCACATGGGCGGCCAGCGTGACGTCGCGGACGCGCCGGCGATCTCGAGCTACGGCTTCGACGTGAGCCTGACGAACTTCGAGGGCATGGGCCCGAAGCTCCTGCCGCTCACCCTGACGCCCGACTCGAGCGAGCCGGGCCGGATCTGGGAGCAGGCCGAGCTCCTCGGCGGGCCGGTCACCTGGATGCAGCGCTCGGAGATCACGGCCGGCTTCGTGGCGGCGGCGCTCGAGTTCATCGACGCCGCACGGGCCAATGGTCAACCCTTCTACCTGAACCTCTGGCCGGACGACGTCCACTCGCCGTTCTTTCCGCCGCTCGACCGGTGGGGTGACGATGCGCGAGCGCGCTATCTCGGCGTCCTCGACACGATGGACGAGCAGCTCGGCGTGCTGTTCGATCGATTGCGCGACGACGTGGAGCTGCGCGACCACACGCTGGTGCTGCTGTGCTCCGACAATGGCCCCGAGCCGGGCGCCGGTACGAGTGAGCCGTTGCGTGGTGGGAAGAGCTGGCTCTACGAAGGCGGACTCCGCTCGCCGCTGATCGTCTGGGGGCCCGGGCTGCTGGCCGACGGTGTGGCCGGCACCGTCGACGGGACGAGCGTCTTCAGCGCGATCGATCTGAACCGCTCGCTGTATGCGCTGACCGATGCCGTGCTCCCCGCCGGCCACGAGCTGGACGGCGAGGACGTGTCGGACACGCTGCTCGGCAGGAGCCGGGGCGGCCGCCGGGCGCCGCTGTTCTTCCGCCGGCCGCCCGACCGGCCGGGTGACGATCCGCGCTCCGGGATGGGCGACAACCCCGACCTCGCGGTGCGCGATGGCCGCTTCAAGCTGCTGACCAACTACGACGGCAGCGCGACCCGGCTCTTCGATCTGCAGACCGATCCGGGCGAGTCCCGCGACCTGGCGGCCGAGCACCCCGACGTCACCGCGCGCCTTCGGGCGGCTCTGCTCGCCTGGGATGCCGGGCTGCCCCGCGACGCCGGCGACCCGGCATTCCGGCCGGATCCGGGCGTGGGTGCCATTCCCGTCGCGCCGCTGCCGGACGACGAGTTCGTCGCTCCGATCGGCGAGGGTGCCGACGCCTGGGTGGTTCGCGACCCGACCGCCGATCGATACCTGTGGTGCTTCTCCGAGGGCGACCGCGGCATCGCGATCCGCACCAGCTACCGGCTGACGTCGCTCGGCGAGAAGCACGTCGTCTGGACCGCGCCCGACGACGGCCCGTGCTCCCGGCAGGTGTGGGCGCCCGAGCTACACCACCTGGACGGACGGTGGTACGTCTACTTCGCCGCGTCCGACGGCCGCAACGAGCACCACCTCGCGTATGTCGCGGTAGCCGACGGCGCGGACCCGCTCGGGCATTACACGATCCGGGGACCGCTCGACACCGGCGACCGGCCCGGCGAGCCGATCTGGGCGATCGACATGACGGTGCTGGAGCTGGACGGGTCGCGCTTCGCGATCTGGTCGGGCTGGGACGAGCCCGGGAGCGACCGGCAGTTCCTGTATGCGGCGCGGATGACCTCGCCGACCGAGCTGGTCACGCCGCGCGTGCGGATCTGCGCGAACGACGACCACGCCTGGGAGTTCACGGAGGGGCAGGGACGCGGTCGCGGACTCCACGAGGCGCCGCAGGTGCTGCAGACCGGGCGCCGCACCTTCGTGATGTACTCGTGTGGCGCGTCCTGGCTCCCGACCTACGGGCTCGGCCGTCTCGAGCTGACCGGGCGCGACCCGTTGGACCCGCTCGCCTGGAGCAAGCACGACCGCCCGGTCTTCCGCTCCACCGACCGGACCTTCGGCGTCGGCCACTCGTGCTTCGTGCGGTCGCCGGACGGCTCCGAGCTCTGGCACGTGTTCCACGCGAAGCGGGATCGCGAGCCCGGCTGGGAGCGCGCGGTCTTCGTGCAGCCGCTGGACATCGGTCCACAGGGCGTCCCGCGCTTCGGGCGTCCGGTGGCTCCTGGCATGCCGCTCCGCCGGCCGTCGGGGGAGCCGGGCTTCACGCCGGTCGAGCTGCCGTTCACGTCGTCGCTCCGGTCCACCGGCGACGCCTCGCGGTGGTCGACCTACGCCCATCACCAGCTCGTCGCGTTCCGCGACGACGGCCTGCACCTCGGCCGCCGCCCCGACGCTCCGGTCAACGGCTACCGCTGCGGCGAGAAGGTCGTGCTCGACGTCGCCGTTCCACAGGACTTCGCGGCCGAGGTCGACATCGCGTTCCCGGGCGGTGGCGACTCGCGCGATGCGGGGATCCTGTTCCGGACCACCGGCCCCGCGCTCGGCTACGACGCGCAGCGCGGCTACTTCGTCGGCGTGATCCCGGCGACGCGACTCCTCGTCTTCGGCCGGATGGACGGGGCGAGCTGGACCGAGCTCGCGCGCGGCCGCGTCGACATCGATCCGACCGAGCGTCACCGCTTGCGGGTCGACGTGATCGGACCGCGCTTCGTCGCCCACCTCGACGGCCGCGAGGTGCTCGCCGCCGAGGATGCCACCTGGGACCGCGGCCGGGTGGGGCTGCGCGTCGTGGACACGCACGCCGTGTTCACCGACTTCCGTCTCGAAGCGCGCTGACGGCGCATACGTCGCGCCGAGCGGAGCAGGCCCGTTCGCGAGTCGTCCGCACGACCCGCCCGCAGCCGTGGCCGCCATCCCACGGCCGAGCTCCCCGTTCCCGGCTCCGCACCGGCTGCGCGGCCGCGCCCGCGAACCCGCGTTGACACCGGCGCTGCCGCGAGCGGCTCACGGGCCCGGGCCCGACGCCCGATCACCGAGCGGGGTTCCCATGTATCGACTCGCCCTGGTCTCGATCCCGGCGCTGCTCGCCGCGTGTGGCTCGTCGTCGCCGGCGCGGATCTCCGCGACCGTGCAGAGCGTCACCTACCCGCAGACGATCGCCGGCGTCGTGCCGCTGCGTCTCGCGGTGGTCGACGACCCCGAGTCGATCGTCGACGTCGTCATCGAGATCTCGACGGACGACGGGCGCACGTGGCGACCGGCGACCGTGGAGGGGCGGCTGACCGGCATTCCGGCGCCGCCCGCGGGGAACCAGGTCGACATCACGTGGGACTCGTTGGCCGACGTCGGCTTCCGCGCGACGCGCGGCGTGCGCATGCGCCTGTCGGCGCGCAACGAGGAAGGCAGGGGGCCGGTCACCGACACGCTGCTCCCGGCGCCCGACAATCTCCCGCTCGCCGCGTCGCGCGTGCGGGACTACTTCATCCATTACGGTGCGATCGACGCGCGCACCGAGGCGATTGCGAAGACGCACGATCTGGTCGTCCTCCACCCCCACAACGGCGGGCTGCGGGTCGACGTCGTGAGGCGCATCCAGCAGGGTGTCGACCCGAGGGACCCTGCGGACGACGTGATCGTCCTCGCCTACATCTCGATCGGTGAGGACCTGCGGACGGTCTACTACACCGACGCCGAGATGCTGCTCGATCCGCGCTTCGTCGGCGACGGCAGCGGGCCGCGCGTCGATCCGCGGGGGCCGGACGCCGACGACCAGTCGCTCGCCGGCATCGACCCGCTCGGGGCACCCTCGAACGGTGGTGGGGGCTACGCGTCGTTCTACCTCGACGACAACTCGGTGGACCGTGACCCGAACGACGTCGGCGACGGGCTGCCCGACCGCAATGCGTACTTCGGCGGGTGCTTCGTGAACGCCGGCGATCCGGCCTGGTTCGACGTGCTGGAGAACATGACCGTCGACGGCATCGATGGCGTGCAGGGCATCAAGGAGCTGCTCACGACCGACTTCGGCCGCGGCTACGGATGCGACGGCCTGTTCCTCGACACGATCGACACCTGCGCGCCGAATCTCTACACGGACGAGAACAGCGGCAATCAGTCCGAGTTCGAGTGGACCGGGCCCGGCTTCGCGGCGTTCATCCACCGCCTGAAGGAGCGCTACCCGAACAAGATCGTGCTGCAGAACCGCGGGCTGTTCTTCTACGACAAGCGCCGGCCGCACTACGAGTTCAGCCCCCGCAGCTCGGTCGACTTCCTGCTGTTCGAGAGCTATCGACTCAATTCGAACAGCTACGAGGAGTTCGACCCCTACTACTTCCCGGACAACAAGTACAACGTCGCCCCGAAGCTGATGGCCGAGGCCAATCGACCCGACGGCTTCCGGGTGCTGTCGCTCGGCTATGCGGAGGGGCCGGCCGAGTCCATGAGCAAGCAGACGCTCGTCGGGGGCTCGACGCTCGGCCTCGAATCGCTCCTGGAGGACATCCACGAGGCCGAGGACCTCGCTGGCTTCCGGCACTACATCACCGATGGTGGCGTCGTCTTCGCCAACACGTTCGTGCGCGAGCACGCGACGACGGGACCGGACACCACGGCGCCGGTCTGGTCGAGCACCTACAACGTCAACGCCTTCCCGTGGCCGACGCCGGCCGGGCCGCCGGTGCCGCGCGTCGGTATCCAGGATGTCGAGCCCGGTCCGGACTGCGTCACGATCCGCTGGGACGTCGCGCTCGATCTGAACCGCGTCGGCTACGTGCTCTACTACCAGAGCGGTCCGTTCGACTTCGTCGGCGACCCGTCGCTGACCACGGCGACCCGCGTCGAGTTGACGCCGGAGCTGTCGGACGACTACCTGCTGTTCGCCGGCCACCCGTACCAGGCGACGATCACCGGCCTCGCCACCGGCACGCCGTACTGGTTCTGCGTGCGTGCCATCGACGAGGCCGGCAACGAGGACGACAACCAGGTCGCGCTGACCGCGACGCCGTTCACCCGGGCGACCATCACGATCGACGGCTCGTTCGACGACTGGGCCTTGGTGCCGGTGCTCCACCGTGACCCCGCCGACGCCCCGCCGTCCGCGGGGCCGGATTGGCTCGACGTGCAGATCACCAACGACGCGGACTGGCTGTATCTGCGGTTCACGTCGGAGGACCCGTTCAACCTCGACGGCTCGCCGACGTCCGGCTACTCGCGCACGCTGGTGCTCATCGACGCCGACAACGACCCCCGGACCGGCTGGCGTGCGTCCGTGGACGTCGGCAGCGAGCTCCTGATCGCCGGTGACGAGCTGTTCCGGCAGCAGCAGGGCGAATGGAACGTCGGCCTCATCGATACGCTCGCGGCGCTACCGCGGACGGCCGTCACGACGTGGGAGATGCGGGTGCCTCTGCAGGCGATCTTCGACGTGGCGCCGAATGCGTCGCGTCTGCGTCTGCGCATGGTGAACGACGATGTCGACGACATCGCGCCGGACGTCGGCGCGGTGCTGTACACGCTGGCGACCCGGTAGGCGGGCGTCCCTCGCTGCCGCGGCCGGGTGTCTCCGGCGTCGCGCGCGACCTCGCCGTCGCGAGCCGCCCAGCGCCCGGCGGTCGTTCCCGCCCGAAGCTGGCTGCTGGGGTGTGCCGGCCGTAGCATCGTCGGCTCGCGGGCCGTGGCGCCAGCGTGGCGCCGTCGCCTGCGCACAGACCCGTGATCGAAGCCCTCAAGAAGCTGCGGCAGTACCTGCTGACGGGCGTGTCGTACGTGATCCCGTTCATCGCCTGCGGCGGGATCATGATCGCCTTCGGCATCGCGTTCGTCCCGATGACGCCGACGGGACCCGACTTCTCGGACGCGCCCGTGCTGAAGCTGGTGCTGGACATCGGCGCGGCGTCCTTCTCCCTGCTGCTGCCGGTGCTGGCGGGCTATATCGCCTACGCGATGGCGGGCAAGCCCGGGCTCGTGCCCGGCTTCGTCGGCGGCTACCTGGCGGACCACATCCCGTGGCCGGGCCACACGCCCGACCACGTCAGCACCGGGTTCCTCGGCGCGCTGCTGATCGGGCTGATCGCCGGCTGGGTGGTGAACGCCATCAAGCGCGTGCGCTTTCCGAAGGTGGTCGTGCCGATCGTGCCCATCCTGATCCTGCCGATCGCGTCGTCGCTGGTGGTCGGGGCGCTGATGTTGAAGGTCGTCGGCATTCCGATCGCCCAGTTCATGGAGACCCTGAGCCACGGACTGACGAGCCTCTCCGGTGGCAACGCGACGCTGCTCGCCGCCGTGCTGGGTGCGATGATCGCGTTCGACATGGGCGGACCCGTCAACAAGACGGCGTTCTTCTTCGGCGCGGCGATGATCAAGGAAGGGCACTTCGAGGTCATGGGCGCCTGTGCCGCCGCGATCTGCACCCCGCCGTTGGGGCTCGGCCTCGCCACGCTGCTGCGCCGGAGCGGCTGGAGCGCCGAGGAGCGGGAGGCCGGCCTCGCCGCCCTGGCGATGGGCGCGATCGGCATCACCGAGGGCGCCATCCCGTTCGCCGCGGCCGACCCGCTGCGCGTGGTTCCCTGCATCATGGGCGGCTCGATGGTGGCGGCCATCATCGCCATGTTGGGTGGGGTCGGCGACCACGCTCCGCACGGCGGGCCGATCGTCCTGCCGGTGATCGACAACCGATTGGCGTTCGTGGTGGCCATCCTGGTGGGCACCCTGGTCACCGCCATTGCGATCAACTCCTGGCGGGCGCTGGCGCGAGCTCGCGCCGGACGTGCGAACACCGTATGAGGGCAGAGACCGTATGAAGGCGGAAGCTGTATGAAGATCGTCGCCGTCACCGCGTGCCCGACGGGCATCGCCCACACCTACATGGCGGCCGAGAAGCTGCAGCGTGCCGCCAAGGCCGCCGGCCACGACATCAAGGTCGAGACGCAGGGCGCGATGGGGATCGAGAACGAGCTGTCGGACGAGGACGTCCGTGGCTGCGATGCCGTCTTGTTCGCCGTCGACATCGAGGTCGAGAAGCGCGAGCGCTTCGATGGCAAACCGCTGCTCCAGGTCTCGGTCCGCGAGGTCATCAAGAACCCCGAGGCCGTGCTCGAGAGGCTGCAGTCGTGAGCGTGGCCGACGGGCGGGCTCCCTCCGGCGCCGCCGCCCGCTCGGCCGAGCTCGACTTCCGCTGCCCGCTCGCGCACGGCCTGCACGCGCGCCCGGCCAGCCACCTTGCCGAGACCGCCGAGGGCTTCCGCTGCCGAGTCGAGCTGGTCGGCGCCGACGGGCGCAGCGCGGACGCCCGCAGCGTGATCGCGATGATCGCGCTCGACGTGCGACCCGACGAGGCGTGCCGCCTGCGCTTCCTGGGTGACGACGCCACCGCGGCGCGCGACGCCTTCGCGCGCTTCGTCGCCGACGTCCTGCCCGGGTGCGACGCGGACGTGGGCGGACCGCTGCGGCAGGACGCGCTGCCGCTGCCGCGCGTGCTGGCCGCGGCCGACCCGCGGGTCGTGCGCGGTACCGGTGCGGCGCCGGGCATCGGCCGCGGCACGCTGGTCCTCGCCGCGGCCATGGCGGAGCCGGACGCCGGCCTCCTCGACCAGCGTGACGAGCAGGGCGACGACCCGCAACGAGAGCGCGAGCGGGTGCGCCGGGCGCTGGTGGGGCTGCGCGAGTCGCTGGCCCGGGAGCTGGACGCCGGCCCGTCTCCGACCACTGCGGGCATCCTGCGCGCGCACCTCGCCCTGGCGCGCGACGTGACGCTCGAACGGGCGGTGACGCAGCGCATCGACGGCGGCGAGGCCGCGCCGCGCGCGGTGTGGTCGGCGGGGCGCCGGCTCGCCGAGCTGCTGTCGACCTCCGGCAGCGCGCTGGTGCGCGAGCGTGCCCTCGACGTCGAGGATCTGTGCCTGCAGCTGCTCGAGCGCCTCGGCGTGCCGCTGCCCGACCCCGGCGCGGTCGCCCTCGATGGTCCCTCGGTGCTGCTCGCCGAGCAGCTCGCGCCGCGCCAGCTCCTGGCCCTCGACCGCCGTCACCTCGCCGCGCTGGTGCTGGCGAGTGCCGGCGCCACCTCGCACGCGGTGATCCTCGCGCGCTCGTTCGGGGTGCCGACCCTGACCGGCGCCGCCGCGGCGCGCGCGCAGCTGTCCGCCGGCGCGCGCGTGGTCGTCGACGCCGATCTGGGGATCGCGCTGTGCGAGGACGACCCGCGCGTGCGCAGCTATTACGACCGGCGCATTGCGGCAATCGCGCGGCGCGGCGCGGCGCTGGCCGCCTTCGCGGCGCCCGCCGCGATCACGCGGGACGGCCACCGCATCGAGGTCGCCGCCAATGTCGCCAGCGCCGAGGAGGCCGAGCGCGCGTTCGCGAACGGCGCCGACGGCATCGGGCTCCTGCGGACCGAGATGCTGTTCCTCGACCGCGACGCGCCGCCGGGCGAGGACGAGCAGGTCGCCGTGCTGACGCGCGCGCTCGCGGCCGCCGCCGGGCGCCCGGTCCTGGTGCGCACGCTCGACGTCGGCGGCGACAAGCCGCTGCCGTTCCTCGGGCTGCCGCGCGAGCCGAACCCGTTCCTCGGCCGGCGCGGCGTGCGGCTGTATCCCGAGCTCGCCGAGCTGATCGACACCCAGCTGCGCGCGATCCTGCGCGCCGCGGCCCGCGGTCCGCTGCAGCTCATGGTGCCGATGGTCGCCACCGCGGCGGAGGTCGCCTGGGTGCGCGAGCGCGTCGCGACCCTGCGCGAGGAGCTGCACGCCGCGGGCGTCGACTGCGGCGATCGGCTGCCGGTCGGGATCATGCTCGAGGTGCCGGCGGCCGCCTTCGACCTCGAGCGGCTCTGCGCCGTCGCCGACTTCGTCAGCCTCGGCACCAACGACCTGGCGCAGTACTTCTTCGCGGCCGACCGCGAGAACGAGCGCGTCGCCGGCCTGCACGACCCGCTGCAGCCGTCGTTCCTGCGGCTCCTGCGCCAGATCGCCGACGAGCTGCGCGCCCGCGGCACCTGGCTCGGCATGTGTGGCGAGCTGGCGCGCGACCCGCTGGCGCTGCCGCTGCTGGTCGGCCTCGGCCTGGACGAGGTCAGCCTGTCCGGTCCCGACCTGCCCGCCGTCAAGCGCGGCATTGCCGGGCTCGACGCGCGGGAGTGCCGGGCGCTGCTGGACAGCGCCTGCGCCTGTGCCGACGCCGCCGCGGTCCGCCAGCGGCTCGCCGCGTTCCGCCGCGGCGGCACCGTGCCGCTCCTGACCCCGGAGCTGGTCGTGCTCGGCTCCGCTGCAGCCACGCGCGCCGAGGCGATCGCGGAGCTGGCCGAGCTGCTGTTCGTGACCTTCCGGACCGACGACCCGCTCGCGGTCGAGCGGGCCGTATGGGCCCGCGAGGAGACCTACTCGACCGGCCTCGGCGGTGGTTTCGCGATCCCTCACTGCAAGAGTGACGCGGTCGCTGCCACCACCCTGGCCGTGCTGCGCCTCGACCGGCCCGTCGACTGGGACTCGCTCGACGGCGAGCCGGTGCGCTGCGCGCTCCTGCTGGCCGTGCGTGGGTCCGACGACGAGCGCACGCACATGCGCACGTTCTCCGCATTGGCGCGGCGCCTCGTCGACGAGGACTTCCGCGCCGCGCTCCTGGCGGCCCCCGACCCGGAGGCCGTGTTCTCCTGTCTGCACCGCGAGCTGGCCCTCGGCTCTGGGCCGGACTGAATGCCATGTCCTTCCACTCCCTCGGTCGAGTCCTGATCGGCCTGTCCTGTGCCCTGCTGCTCGCCGCCGTCGTCCCGGCGCAGCGCGATCTGTCCAGCGAGGCCGACCGCACGCTCTACTGCGTCGGCTACGCCCACCTCGACACGCAGTGGCGCTGGGAGTACCCGACCACGATCGACGAGTACCTGCGGCGGACGCTCGACGACAACTTCGAGCTGTTCGAGCGGTACCCGGGCTACGTCTTCACCTTCAGCGGCGCGCACCGCTATGCGCTGATCCGCGAGTACTACCCCGAGCGCTGGCAGCGCCTGCAGCAGTACGTCGCCGCCGGCCGCTGGCGGGTCGGAGGCTCGTCGGTCGACGAGTGCGACGTCAACTCGCCGTGCGCCGAGTCGCTGGTGCGCCAGGTGCTCTACGGCAACGAGTACTTCCGGCGCGCGTTCGGCACGGACAGCGTCGACTTCATGCTGCCCGACTGCTTCGGCTTCCCCGCCGACCTGCCGTCGGTGCTCGCGCATTGCGGTGTGCTCGGCTTCTCGACCCAGAAGCTGACCTGGGGCTCCGCCGTCGGCATCCCCTTCGATCTCGGTGTCTGGCAGGGGCCGGACGGCAACGGCGTCGTGGCGGCGCTGAATCCGGGCTCGTACGCGTCGGCCGTCCGCGGGCGTGTGGACCTGAATGCTGCCTGGGCCGACCGCGTCCGCCGGAACGGCGAGCGCTACGGCGTGTGGGCCGACTTCCACTACTACGGCGTCGGTGACGTCGGTGGTGCGCCGCGCGAGCGGGACGTCCGCAACTACGTGGCGAGCGTCGACCAGCCCGACAGCCTGTTCCACGTCGAGCTCGGCTCGTCCGACCAGCTCTTCCGCGACCTCACGCCGCCCGAGGTGGCGCGCCTGCCTCGCTACCAGGGCGACCTGCTGCTGACCCAGCACTCGGCCGGCTCGCTGACCAGCCAGGCGTACATGAAGCGCTGGAACCGCAAGAACGAGTGCCTCGGCGACGCCGCCGAGCGCGCCGCCGTCACGGCCGCGTGGCTCGGCGCCGGGCGCTACCCGCGCGAGGCGTTGGAGCGGTCCTGGATCCGGATGCTCGGCAGCCAGATGCACGACATGCTGCCGGGCACCTCGACGCCGGCGGCGTACGAGTTCTGCTGGAACGACGAGATCGTGGCGCTGAACGGCTTCGCCGGCGTGCTCACGCAGGCCGTCGATGGCGTCGCCCGCGGCCTCGACACGCGCGCCCAGGGCGTGCCGCTGATCGTCTACAACCCGCTCGCGATCGCGCGGCAGGACCCGGTCGAGGCCACGCTGGTGTTCGGGGGCGACGCGCCGGCGGCGGTGCGGGCGTTCGGCCCCGACGGTGCCGAGGTGCCCGTGCAGGTGCTCGGGCGCGGCGGCAACGAGCTTCGCGTGCTGCTGCTCGCCGACGTCGCACCGAACTCCTGGACGGTGTTCGACGTGCGCCCGACCACCGGCGCGCCGGCTGGCGACGCCGCGCTGAAGGTCGACGCGCGCTCGCTCGAGAACGCGGACTACCGCGTGACGCTCGACGACAATGGTGACGTCGCCAGCATCGTCGACAAGCGGAACGGTGGGCGCGAGCTGCTGTCGGGACCGGCCCGGTTGGTGTTCACGCACGAGCGGCCGGAGCAGTGGCCGGCCTGGAACATGGACTGGAGCGACCGCCAGCAGCCGCCGCTCGGCGCCGTCGCGGGTCCGGTGCAGGCGCGCGTGGTCGAGAGCGGACCGGTGCGCGTCGCCCTCGAGATCCGCCGCGAGGCGCGCGATTCGATCGTCACCCAGACGCTGCGGTTGTCGGCCGGGACCGCCGGTCGGCGCCTCGAGTTCGCGACTCACGTCGACTGGCAATCGGCCGAATGTGCGCTGCGGGCGGCCTTCCCATTGACGGTCTCCAACCCCGAGGCGACCTACGACCTCGGGCTCGGCACGATCCGCCGCGGGAACAACGCCCCGAAGAAGTACGAGGTCCCCGCGCACGAGTGGATCGATCTCACCGACGCGGGCGGGGCCTACGGCGTGTCGATCCTAAACGACTGCAAGACCGGCTCGGACAAGCCGGCGGACGACGAGCTGCGGCTGACGCTGCTCTACACCCCGGGCGTGCGCAAGGCCTACCAGGACCAGCACAGCCAGGACTGGGGTCGCCACGACATGTTGTATGCGCTCTACGGTCACCCCGGCGACTGGGCTGCCGCCCGCACCGAATGGCAGGGGCGGCGCATCAATCAGCCGCTGCGCGCATTCCAGCCGGCGCCGCACGCCGGACCGCTCGGCCGCTCGCTGTCGATGCTGACCTGCGACTCGGACCGGGTCGACGTGCGGGCGCTGAAGCTCGCCGAGGGCTCGGACGAGGTGATCGTGCGCGTGCAGGAGCTGCACGGGCAGGCGGCGAGCCGCGTTGCGCTCGCCTTCGCGGCGCCGGTCCTCGCGGTGCGCGAGGTCGATGGCCAGGAGCGCGCGATCGCCGCGGCGGGCGCCGTGGCGCTGGTCGAGGGCCGCATCGTCGTGGACCTCACGCCGTACCAGCTGCGGACCTTCGCGCTGCAGCTCGGTGCGCCCGGCCACGCGGTCGCGCCGGTCGCGAGCGCGGCGGTCGCGCTCGCCTACGACCGCGACGTCGCCAGCACCGACGCCCACCCCGACGACGGCGCGTTCGACGCGCACGGGCGCTCGCTGCCGGCCGAGCAGCTGCCCGCGTCGGTCGTCCACGGCGGGATCCGCTTCGAAATGGGGCCCACCGCGGACGGCCAGGCCAATGCGGTGACGTGTGCGGGTCAGTCGATCGCGCTGCACGACGGCGACTGGGACCACGTGCACCTGCTCGTCGCCGCGGACGAGCGCGCGACGGCGACGTTCGCGGTCGGCGACGTGCGGAGCGAGCTGGTGATCCCGTGCTGGACCGGCTTCGTCGGCCAATGGGATCTGCGCCGGTGGGACGGGCCGAGCGACCGCGACGGCGCCCACGTCGTGGGTTTCGAGCCGGGCTTCGTCCATCGCGAGCCGATCGCGTGGTTCGCCACGCACCGGCACCTGCCGCAGCGAGGCAACGACGCCTACCGCTTCGCGTACCTGTTCGACCGTTCGCTGGTGCGGCCTGCGGGGGCCAGGGAACTCGTGCTGCCGGCCGACCCGCGGATCAAGTTGCTCGCGGTCAGCGTGTCGCGCGAGGGTGCCGGCACGCGCGTGGCGGCACCGCTCTACGACGACTTCACCGGGCGCGGGCCGCTCGAGCTGCGCCACGTCTACCCGCCGCCGCCGAAGCCCCTGGAGGAGGGCCTCGAGCCGATCGGCAGGGTCGCGGTCGACCGCGCCGACCGCTTCGAGGCGCTGAGCATGGGCCCGCCGTCGGCCACGGACTACGCGGATGCCGCGGCCGGCCACGACGTCGTGTTCCGGGTGGTCGACGGACGCGGCCGGTATCCGCCGCACCCGTCGGCCGGCGCCATCCGCGGCGCGTTCCCGCGCCTCAATGACGGGGTCGTCGCCGGGAACGACGACGACACGTCGCGGTGCGTCTGGTACGACCAGGAGGGGCGGTTCTACGCCGACCTCCGGGCGGCAGTCCCGATCGCCGCGGTCCGCACCTACTCGTGGCACCGCAGCAACCGCGCCCCGCAGCGGTTCTCGCTGTGGGGCGCGACGGGCGACCAGCCGCCCGACGCCACCTTCCAGCACGGGCACGATGACGGCTGGACGCTGCTCGGCGTCGTCGACTCGAGCCCGCTCGGCAACGGCGGCAAGCACGGCTCGATCGTCGCACCCACCGAGCGTGCGCGGTCGCTCGGCGAGTATCGCTACCTGCTGTGGGTCGCCCGGGATGTCGGCGAGGGCACCTTCTTCACCGAGATCGACGTCGACGTGGCGAAGCGCCCGTAGGAAGCCGGCCGACGCGCTCGCGGCACCCGATCCGCGCGATGCCGAGCGGCGGATCGCCCGCGCTGCGGAACTCGTGTGTCGGCCGCCGACCAGGACGAACCGCTCCGGGTGGTCGATCGGCGCGGCGGGGCCCTTCGCACACCTCGGCCGATGCCGTGCGCGTCAGGTTCCCGCGGCTCCAGGACGGCTCGGTCGACGAGCGCCACGACGCGCACGTCGTCGTGGCAGCACGGCAACGGGGCAACGCGGTGGTCATCGTCGTGGGTCGCCCAGGTTGTCGGAGGGGCGCACCCGGGGCCGTGGCGGTGTGCCCTCACACCGCGTGGGATGCCCCCTGCGGTCGCGGGCCTTGCCGTGCCGTGCGCCTCCCGTCCAGCACGGAGTGTGGAACGTTTCGGTCAGAAGTCGGTCACGAAACCGACACGGAGCGGGCGCGCGAGGAGGGATGGGACAGGCTTCGGTCAAAGCCGGCAGAAACGACACTTCGGATGCAGCCGCGGGGGAGGGTGGACGATAGGACCGCGCGCTGATGTCGAACGACCCGCACTCCCGCGCCACGACCACCGATCGTGATCCCGCGGCCCTCAAGGCCCTCGTCGCCCCGTTCCAGGTGCCGAGCACCTGGCGGGCGAGCTGGCAGGTCGCGAACACGTTGGTCCCCTACGTCGCGCTGTGGTGGGCGATGTACCACGCCGTCGCGATCTCGTGGTGGCTCGCGCTGCCGCTCGCGGTCGTGGCCGGGCTGCTGCTGGTACGGGCCTTCATCCTGTTCCACGACTGCAGCCACGGCTCGTTCTTCCGCTCGCGGACGGCGAACGTGCTCTGGGGTCACGCGCTCGGCCTGCTGGCGTTCACGCCGTTCTTCCACTGGCGCGGTGAGCACGCGATCCACCACGGCGCGGCCGGTGACCTCGATCGTCGCGGCATCGGCGACGTGTGGACGATGACGGTCGCCGAGTACCGGGCCGCCGGCGGTTGGAAGAAGCTCGGCTATCGGCTCGTGCGACAGCCGGTGCTGCTCTTGACGGTGGCGCCGCTCGTGCTGTTCATCGGCCTCGAGCGCTACTCGCGGAAGACCGCCGGCCGCCGCGAGCGGCTGTCGGTGCGGTGGACGAACCTGGCGCTGCTGCTGATGGCCGCGGGCATGTGCGCGGTGTTCGGCATCGTGAACTGGCTGCTGCTGCAGCTCGTCGTCCTCGGAGTCGCGGGCGCGGGTGGCGTCGCGCTGTTCTACCTGCAGCACCAGCACGAGCACGCCTACTGGGAGCGCCGGCCGGAGTGGAACTACGTCGACGCGGCCCTCGGCGGCAGCTCGTTCCTCAAGCTGCCGCGCGTGCTGCAGTGGTTCTCGGGGAACATCGGCTACCACCACGTGCACCACCTCGCGCCGCGCGTCCCGAACTACTACCTGGAGCGCTGTCACCGCTCCCACCGGGTCTTCACCGAGATCCGGCCGCTGTCGGTGCGCGCCGCGCTGCGGGCGTTCCGGCTGGCGCTGTGGGACGAGGACTCGAAGCAGCTCGTCAGCGCATAGACCGCGCGACGCGGGCCGACCCGCCCGGTCGGGGGCGGTCTCCATGGCCCCCTCGATGCCGAGCGGCGTGAGATCGCGCGACTCGGAGTCCCCTCGACCCGCGAGCCGCTCGACGCACTGGCTGTGAACGCGCGGAAGGACCCGCTCGTGCAGCCTGCCGAATCGCGCGCGTGCCTGCGCCGGGGCGGTGCGCGGTCACTGGCTGACGATGCGCAGGTGGTCGACGAACAGCGTGTCGAGGTCGCGGTGGCCCGCGCCGCCATCGGTGTCGCGAGCGCGGCCTCGCTCCGGCCGCTGCGCTGCGGGCCGCGAAGCTCGCGCGGATCGCCGCGGGCGAGGCTCACCCGGCGCATTGGGCCGCGTTCGTGCTGTGGGGGCGGGAGGACTGAGCGAGGGTGCCGGCGGATCGCTGCCGTGCCGCGCCGCCTGACCGATCCTCACGGGGCCACCGGCGCGATCGGCAAACCGGCCGGGGTGGCGCTCGGACTTCCACGCGCGCCCCGCGCTCGAGCCACGCCGGGCCCGGCTGCGGCGACAGGACGCCGTCAGCGCGGCGCCAGCAGCTCGACGTCGTAGGCGGGCGTGGCCTCGAGGCAGGGCCGCGACAGGAAGCCCTGCACGCGGAAGCTGACGCCGATCAGCGCCGGGTCGCCGGGGATCTGCAGGGACAGGTCGGCCACGTCGCTGAGCCAGACGTCGGGACGCAGGTCGACGCGGCACGGGGACGTGCAGCCGAGACCGGTCGGCAGGTCGAACGGCGTGGTCGGACCGCCGAACAGGAGGCCGCGCAGCTGGTGGGTGGGGAGGTCGGCGAAGCGGATCCGCAGGCGACCACCGGTCTCGGCGGCACCGTCGAACTCGAGGCTGGCCGTCGAGCAGCCGGTGCCGGGGCGGCGGCGCGTCTGCTCGACGAGGATCAGCCAGTCACCGCGCAGCGCGGCGCGCGGGGGGGCGCCGAGCGTGACCGGGCCGGGGCCGGTGACCGTGGCGACCGAGCCGCGCTGCAGCGCACCGCCCTGCAGCGGGTCGAACCAACGCACCGAGAACTCGGCCGTGCTGCCCTGCAGGTCGAGCTGCACCGGACCGGTGGCGTCGCGCCGGTAGACCGCGTAGATCGCGCCGGGCTCGGCCAGACAGTACGCCAGCGGGTCGTCGACGAGCTGGTCCATCGGCTCCATGCGGTGGAACGGCAGGTGCTCGAGGAACAGGTCGTGCGCGACGACGCTCTGGCGCCACAGGTCCTGGCGGGTGCGGAAGTCCTCGAGCGTCACGTCGTCCCCGGAGGTCGGGCGGAAGGCCGGGCCTGCCCAATGCAGAACGCCCGAGCCGCCGCCGAGCAGGTTGCCCCACAGCAGGTCCTTGCGCGTGAAGTCGTGGGTCGGGTCGCGCTCGTGGCCGTCGGTGACCGAGCCCCAGAACGGTGGCATCTGCTCGTGCGAGCCGCACAGCCATGGATTACCCGCGGCCGTCGAGCGGCGCACCCAGCGCACCACCATCGCGTGGTTGTTGGCGCTCTCGTTGTCGCTCCGCTCCAGGACCGAGCGATGTGCGTCGTACGGTCCCTGCAGCGATGCTCCATTGACCTCGGGCGCCGGGTTGTTCGGATCGGTCAGCGGGTCGTAGATGCCGTTCTGGCCGACACCGGTGCGGTTGTTCCAATGGGTGTGCAGGAGCACCGGATGATCGTAGGGGTCCACCGCCTTCAGATAGGACGCGAAGGCGCGGCGCTGCGCATACGTCGTGCCGAGCGAGTACGGGGTACTCATGGTCCAGCCGATCTCCTCGCACAGGTTCCAGCTCAGTCCGAGCGTGTGTGCGAAGCGTGCGGCCATCTCGCGGTAGTACAGCCTGCGCGAATCGGCGAACGTGCCACCGCCCTCGCGGACCTCGAAATACGACTCGTTCTCGGTCTCGCCGAGCAGCATCTGTACGTGCAGGCCCCGCCGCGTGGCGTGGTCGAGCACCCGCTGCCACTGGTCGAGCTTCGAGCAGTCGAAACGCAGCGGATCGTCGCGGTCGAGCCAGGGCCAGACGTCGTCGCCGTCGCCGTAGCCGGTGAACGCCATCACCAGCATCGAGTTGAGCCGGCGCGACGACAGGTAGTTGATCGCGCCGAGCAGCCCCTCGCCGAGATTGCCGCGCCAGCTCGGGCCACCGCCGAACGCGGCGAAGTCCGGGCGGTGGGGCTGGAACGTGTGCAGGAAGTTCGGCACCTCGCCACCGCGGTCGACGGTGCCGTCGATATCGGCGTAGGCCAGCACGTTCTCGGGGCTGCCGGTGCCGACCTCGAGGAACCACTCGCCGGTCCCGGCGAAGCGCGGGTAGCGGTGCCCGTCCTGTCGCAGCAGGCCGCGGGCGCGGAAGTCCGGGGCGAGCTTGTCGCTCTCGATCACGCGCAGGCTGCCGCGCGCGCCGTCGAATGCGGTCGGTGTGCCACCGCCCTGCACCGCCACGCCCGGCCCCCGGACGAAGCTGACCGCCCACTGCCAGTCGCCGCGAAAGTCGGGCACGAACAGCGCCCGCCAGCGGGTGCCCGCAGAAGCGCCGCTCTCCGCCGCATCGCCGTCGGCCGCGTAGTAGCCGGGGACCACGACCCGCCGGCCGCCGGGGCCGCTCCAGGTGACGTCCATCCGGAAGTCGAGGAACGGATTCGGAGTCGACGTCTCGGACAGGCCGGACGGACCGTCGAAGTCCAACGCCACGGCGTGCCAGAGCCGCGCCGTGGTGGGGTTCTGGGCGGCGAGCGAGCCGCCCGGGTACGAGAGTGGCGCGGCGAGCAGGAGCAGCGCGGCGAGTCGTGGAGTCGAGCGCATTGGAACCGAGTTCGAGCCGAGGCCGGAGCCACGTCAGGGTAGCGCCGGCGGCATCGCCGGTGCCAGCGGGCAGCGCGGGGGCCGCCGGCGAGCGGCCGGCCTGCGGGGTTTCAGCGGTCGCCGTGCGCCGCCCAGCGCGTGCCGCGCCGGATCAGCTCGGCGGTCCCGGCGCTGCGGAACGCGGCGACGTCGTGGCCGAGCGGGGTGTGGAACACGCGGCCGGCGCCGAACGCGAGCACGAACGCCATCGGGTAGAGCCGATCGTCGACCCGCGAGCGCGCCTGGGCCAGGACCTCGATCGGCACCTCGCCATCGAGACAGGTGTAGAGCTCGTCGATGGTCTCGTACGAGGCGAGGCCGCGCGTGACCGGGTGCCGGTGGTCGACGATCTCGACCGTGAACGTCCCGTGCGGATCGTGACCGCGCAGGGCCGGGTTCCAGACGCGTCCGGCGAGGCGCTCGTAGTCGGCCGCGAACTCCTGGAACGCGCCGCACGCGAAGTGCAGCAGCACCAGTCCGCCACCGCCGTCGACGAAGCGCGCGAGCGCGTCGAAGCCGGCGCGGCCGGGGACCGCGGGATCGTAGTTCTTGAAGTGCGCGACGACGACGGCGTAGCCGGCGAGGTCGATCGCGCCGAGGGTGCCGAGCTCGTCGATGGTGTCGACCTCGAGGTCCGGCGCGGAGGCGAGGAGCTCGGCGACGACAGGTGCGGTCTCCCGCCAGTGATGGCCGGGATAGTCCTCGCCGGTCACGAGCAGGACGCGTGCCGGCGCGGGAGCGGGCGCGGGACCGCCAGCGCACGCGGCGATGGCGAAGGCGAGCGGGAGGACCCGTAGCGCGGCGAATCGTGCCATGCGGGAAGCTGACCCCGCACCCGGGGTCGGGCGCAATTGCGAGGTTCGGCTGGACTCGGGGAATCCGATCCGGGAAGACAGCGGATCGGGAGCAAGAAACATGTCGAGTCGCCAGTCAGACATCTCACCGCAGCCGACGCGGCGCGAGTTCCTCGCCGCGTCCGCCACGGTCTCGGCCGCAGCCGTCTGCGGCGTGCACGTCGCGGGCAGCGATACGATCCGCATCGGGATGGTCGGCAGCGGAGGTCGCTGCGCTGGCGCCGCGTTCAACGCGATGAACGTCGACGCCGGCGTGCGCCTCGTCGCGATGTGCGACCTGTTCCTCGACCGCGTCCATCAGAAGCGCGAGGCCCTGCGGGTGCAGAAGCCGGACCAGGTGGCGGTCGACGACGATCATTGCTTCGACGGGTTCGACGGCTACCTGAAGGTGATCGAGTCGGTCGACGTCGTGCTGATCGCCAACGCCGCGAAGTTCCACCCGCTCCACATGCGCGCGGCGCTCGAGGCCGGCAAGCACGTCTTCGTCGAGAAGCCGCATGCGATCGACCCGGCCGGCATCCGCGACGTCGTCGAGGCGTGCCGGCTCGCGGAGGAGAAGAAGCTCTGCGTCGTCTCCGGCCTGCACAGCCGGTTCGATCGCGGCTACCGCGCGACCGTCGAGCAGGTCCACGAGGGTGCGATCGGCGACGTCGTCGCGATCGAGGAGAACTATCTGCGCGCGCCGTACGGACTGTACGCGCGGGCCGAGGGCATGGGCGAAGTCGCCTACCAGTGCAGCAACCAGTACCACTTCCACTGGTTGTCCGGCGACGACGTCCCGCAGTCGCTGATCCACAACATCGACCGGTCGATCTGGGTCATGGGTGGCAGGACGCCGATCAAGTGCCACGGTCTGGGCGGTCGCTCGACGATGACGGCGCCGATCTACGGCAATGTCTTCGATCACCACTCGGTCGTCTACGAGTTCGACCGTGGCGAGCGGATCTACGCGTTCTGTCGGACGACGACCGGCTGCCACAACGAGGTGTCGAGCATCGTGCTCGGCACCAAGGGGCAGGCCAATCTGCTGCGCTGCCAGATCACCGGCGAGAACGCGTGGCGCTACACCGGCCAGCGCGGCAACCCGTACGACGACGAGCACGCGGCGCTGTTCGCGGCGATCCGCGCCGGCGAGGTGCTGAACAGCGGCTACCACATGGTGGACGCGACGCGCGCGACGGTGATGGGGCAGCTGAGCTGCTACACCGGCGAGGAGATGACCTGGGAGCGCATGCTGCAATCCGACTACTGCCACGCGCCGGCGCCCGCCGACTGCTCGTTCGACATGGAGCCCCCGGTGCGACCCGGCGCCGACGGCACCTACCCCGTCTTCCAACCCGGCGTGACCCGCCTCCTCTGACTTCCGATCGGTACCGCGTACGATTTTTACATCAAGCTCCGACCGCAATACGGCAATACGGGCCGAGCGCCAGAACCGTGCCTATCGTACTCGGTCTGCAACTCGCCAACTGACGCGCACTCGACAGCGTCCGCCGCCGGGCGGATCGAGCAGTTCGACCCGTATCTCGGAGTCGCCGTCGACAGGAAAGCTCACCGCGTCCTGATACATCCGGCTCACGGCCGAGCGGCTCGTGCCGCTGTCCATGCGGAAGGCGCCGGTCCACGTGCCGGTCTCGTCGCGGACCAGCCCGGACACGCACAACAAGGGCCGGTCCTCGACGACGCAGAACCAGGCCAGCGGAAGACCCTCGCGCACCTCGCCCTCGAAGCTCTCGCCCGGCGCACCGAGCGCTCGCACGCCAGCCGCCGCCAGCGGCTCCGCCGTGGGAAGACCGGTATCGAGCGCGATGCCCAACTCCGTCGCGGTGCGCTCGACTCGCTGCAGCGGATCGCTGCGGCGTAGCGACAGCCGGGCCTGCAGGGCAGCAGCGCGGAGGTCTTCGGCCGCAGCTTCGCGATCACCGCAGCTCGCCCGCAGGAGGGCTCGCCACCGCGGGCCGTCGACGTCGAGGTCGTCCCGTCGAGCAAGTCGCTCGAGTGCGACGCGCTGCTGGTCCGCACTCCATGAGCTCGCGAACGACAACATCAGCTCGAGGGTGGCGTCCTGGGCCAGCGTGCTGTCGACAGCCCGTGCGACGCTCTCGGCATCTGCGTACTCGCGGTAGCGCACGAACACCGTCGAACCCACGGCCGGTCGGTCGCACGGCGGGATCCCGGTCCAGCTCTGACCGCCCAGGACTTCCGGCCACTGGTCGAGGAACACGTGGATCTCGCGGCCCCCATCGGTCAGCACGGTCGGCATCGACTCGTCGCCGTCCTGGACGCGATATCCGTTCGCCTCGGCTGCTGCCACCAGCGCGGTCCTGGTGGCATCCCAGGAGTCGCGCACCTCGCCGCGCCACCAGCTCTCGTTGTGCAGCAACATGCCCCGCCAGGTGGCCAGTCGGCGCAACCCGTCCAGGTGCGCCAATGGCAGCGAGCTCCCGTCGACCGGACGGAACTCCGGCCAGAACGCGTCCGGCAGTGCCGGCAACGCGGGCTGTCGATCCCGCGCGTCGAACAGCAGATCGCGAAGCTGCCGGACGATCGCGTTGGTAGCGGTATTCGCCACGGCTTCGAGCTGTGCGCTCGGTGTCGCAAACCCGATCGACTCGACCACCGCACGCGTCTCGAGCTCGACCTGGAACTCGACATTCGGAAGCATCGGCCGCGGCGAGCCCCGGTGCCCGCTCGAAACGGCGAGCTTGTCGCTCATCACGACGCGAACACACGCACGGAGTGTGCCGGTCCCGAGCAGGGTGTCGCGATCGAGCTCCGCATCGCGGATGCGGATCACGATCTCTGGCGCCACCCCTTCCGACGGCAGCTCGGCGTCGTCCGAGAGCACGCGGATGCGCCGCACCATCGGGTCGTCCTGCAGCGCGATGATCAGCCGCCTCGCGACCGCGTGGGCCAGCGGATCGTCGGCCGCGACGAACAGCAGGAACGACGCGGACGCGAATCGAGCGTCATCCGGCGGCGACGGACTGACGACCATGTGGAATTGCGCCCTGCCGCCGCGGGACCATGCCGACAGTCGGACTCCTCGGTCGTCGTCGGGAAGCGGTGGCCAGCTACCGTCGTCAGCACGCGTGCGATCCGAGGCGTCGACCGCAGCCAAGGCGACACCGCCAGGGCCGTACCAGAGCCAGGTGAGGCACACGACCGCGATCGCTGCGTCGAGGAGACGGCGGCGAGAGCGCGCGACGTTCGCCTCAGGCCTCCTTGCCACGTGACTTCCGATCCGTACCGCGTACGGATTTTACATCAGGTGGGTGCGCGGCTCGGGGACGGCCGGTCGCCGGCCGCGCGCCCCGCGCGGCCGTGCGGTAGCATCCGGCGATGACCATGCCGTGGTGTGTGACGTGGCTGCTCGCAATCGTGGCGCCTGCGCTGGTCGCGCAGGAGCCGGACGATGCCGAGGCAGCGAAGGTGCGGTTCTCCGTCGACGCCGAGGGCCGCGTCTGCGTGTCGCCCGATCCCGCCGCGGGCGGCGAGGGCGGCACGCGGCCGATCGCGGATCCGAACGACGAGATGAGCTGGGCGAATGTCGGAGCGCTCGGCTTCCTCGCGCTGTTGGGTACCGGCGAGGCGGATCTGGCCTCCGCCGCCGACGCCGATCGGTTCTTCGCGCGCCTCGGCGCCGGTGACGCGGAGCTGCTGCAGGTGCTCGTCGAGCGCCCCACCGACGGTGCACCTCGCTGGCGCGGCCTGCGGCGTCTGCTCGCCGTGCGCGCCTGCGCGGACCGCGGCTTCCGGCCCGCGCTCGGGGTGCTCGAGCGGATCGCCGGTGACGACGCGGAGGACGCCGGGCTGCGCCAGGCCGCGCGCGAGTCGATCGCGGTGCTGCGCGGCGAGCCCATCCCGCGAGCGACGACGACGCTGCCGCCGCTCGCGGAGGTCTTCGCCGCGGCGCCGATCGACAGCGAACTGTGTCTCGTGATCGACCAGACGCGGCTGCCCTCGCCGCGGCCGATGGTGGCCTGGGCGCGCACGACCGGCCTCGCGGTCACACGCCGAGCGATCGCGGCCGCGGGCGGGACGGTCAGCGCCGCGCAGTGGGCCGGCGCGATGAGCCTCGCGGAGACGCCCGGCGTGCTGCCATACGAGCTCGCGCGCCGCTACGGCAACCAGCGCATCCTGCGCACTGCCCTCGCGGTCCACCTGCCCGACGACTTCCCGTTCGGCGAGCCTGCGGTGTGGCTTTCGCTCGAGGGGCGTTTCGACGTCGCTTCGCTGCGGCAGGGGCTCGAGGCCGACGAGGTCCCTTTCGCGGTGGTCGACGGCGGACTGCGGATCACGGTCGCGGACGGTGGCACGATCGCGGTGACCGCGACGCGCGTCACCGGTTCGTTCGGCAGCGGCGGTGACGGCGATCGCCTGGGCAAGGAGCGCGCGGAGCGCGTGGCGGCGTTGCTGCCGCAGCTCGCAGTCGCCGCCGTCGTGACGGGCTCGCTGCCGGTGCCCGAGGAGGCGAGCGGATTCGTGCCCGAAGCGATCGGCGTCGACGTGCCGCGCGGCGACGATCCCGATCGTGCGCTCGTCGTCGTGGCCCGCTTCCCGAGCGAGAATGTCGCGACGGCCGTCGAGGGCCAGGTCCGCGGGCTGCCGCGGATGCTGGAGACGGCGATCGACGACGGCGAGGCCCCCGAGTGCCTCGCGCCGCTGCTCGAGCGGTTCGGCGTGACCCGTGACGGCAGCGTCGTGACGATGCGGCTGCGGACCGCCGGCCTCGACATGGAGGCGTTGTTGACCGAGCTGGCGTCGATGCGCGGTCCGTGACAGCACGTTCCGCAACGGACGAGCCGTGCCGCGATGCCACGCCGTGACGCGACGGGAGCGCGCTGATGGGGGCGCTGGTCGACGGCAGCGACCCGCGCACGACTGCCGATCTGCTCGCGCGCCTCGACGCGCTCGGCATCGCGCACGACACGCTCGCGCACCCACCGGTGTTCACGGTCGACGAGGCGCGTACGATCCGCGGCGATCTCGGCGGCGCGCACGTCAAGAACCTCGTCGTGCGCGACCGGCGCCGGCGCATGCACCTCGTGACGACCCTGGCCGACCGCCCCGTCGATCTGCTCGCGCTGGGTGATCTGCTCGGCGTCGCGGGGCGCCTGTCCTTCGCGTCCGAGGAGCGGCTGCTTCGCTACCTCGGGATCCGCCCCGGAGCGGTGTCGCCGTTCGCGGTCGTCAATGACGTCGGTCGCCACGTGCAGGTCGTGCTCGACGCCGGACTGCTCACCCGTGCGACGATCCACCTGCACCCGCTCCGCAACGACGCGACGACGACGATCGCGACGGTCGACCTGCTGCGCTTCCTCACGGCGGAGGAGCACGAGCCGCGGATCGTCGACTTCGATGGCGTGCGGCATGCGTCACCCGACCGCGGCTCCGACTGTCGCGGGGCCCCACCTCGGCGGTCAGCGCGCCCGCAGGATCCGCACCGGTAGCGGCCAGCGTCTCCCCGCCAGCACCACGCGGCCGCCCGGTCGTGCACGGTCGAAGCCCGACGCGGCGCCGAGCACGAGGCCGAGCAAGCGTGGGTCGGTGACGCCGGCGACCAGCGTGAAGGCGCCGGGCGGGCCTTCGGCCAGGATGCGCGGCTCGCCGAACGGCTCGCCCTGCGCGAAGGTGCGCGCGTAGAGGCGGGCGTGGGCTTCGTGCACGAGGCTGTAGAGCGCGATCACGTGGTCGCCGGGACCGCGCGTCAGCGCGAAATGCCGGGGGTTCTCGTTGCCGCCGCGCAGCGCGCGGTCAGCCGCGACGCCCTGGCGCTCCCAATCCGGCGTGCCGGTCGAGACCTGCGTCGTCGCCGGCAGGAACGCCAGCTCGAGGCGATTGACGCCACTGTCGTGCGGCGCAGCCATCGCATACAGGACGTAGCGGTTGCCGCCGCCGTCCACGCACGTCACGGACGTGTTCGCGGGCTGCGCGTCGCCGTCGGCGAGGCGGACCGGCACGTCCCGGTCCTGCAGGAAGCGTCCGCTGCGCAGGTCGTAGCTACGCAGGTAGATGCCGAATGCCGACCCGTCTCCGATGGTCCGATACGTGATGTCGACGACGTCGTCGCGCAGCTCGAGATCCGGGGCGACACCGGACGAGCCGAGGTTGATCGGGACCATCTCGCCGAAGCGGTCGGCTCCGGGCGCGCGCACGAACAGCGCGGCCGACCACGGTCGCCACGGATGCGGCGGCCGGCGGTGTGCGGTCACCGCCAACGCGACGGTGCCATGCGTGCAGACCGCGAGGTCCTCGACCAAGTACGGGGCCTCGCCGGGCGCCGGTGCCTCGACCAGCGTCGGCTCGGCATCGAGCGCCCCGGTCTCGACGTCGGCGGTCGCGAACCACACCGCCGAGCTGCCGTGCTCCGCCGACTCCCACGCGACGTACACCCGTTCGCGCTCCGGATCGGCGGCGAGCACAGGTGCGCGCAGCGGCGTGCCCGGCAGCTCGAGCAGGGTCGTGAAGGTCACGCCGCCGTCCTCCGACACGCGCAGCAGGCCGCGGGCCGCCGGCTCGCGGGCGGCTGGGTCGACCTCGCGGACGCCGACGCACAGCCGCCCGCCGGGCGTCAGCACGGCGGCCTGCTGGCCGGGCCGCGCCGACTCGACGCGGTGCGCGGGGTCCGCCGGCCGCGCGGCGGTCGCCAGGTGTCGCTCGACCGGGGCGTCCGCAGCAGCGGGCTGCTGGGTCGCCAGTCGGGCTGCGGCGAGCACGACCGCGAGGGCCGCGCGCGGTGCGCTGCGGGGAGGACCGGTCACGGCTCGCGAAGATACCGGAGTGGTCCGCCCCGCGCGCGGGCGGGGCGATCGCTCGCCCCCGCGGCGATCAGAGATTGCCGATCGTCATGTCGAACGCATCGCCCAGCGCCACGCCGAGCGGGTTGACGGGTGCGACGGCGATGCCCTGCAAGACGAACCTCTGGCCGAGCAGCACCGCGAGGCACGGCAGCGGGACGAGGCTCGTGCCGGCCGCGTCCATCGGCAGGTCACCGATCGGGAACGCATAGTGCACGCCGCAACCCGGTGCGCCGATCGGGGTGAGGTCGAGCGCGAACGGCGCGGCCACCAATCCGAGCAGCGTCAGCTGCGCGAACGTGCCCGGCGGCAGCGCCGTGGACAGCTCCGCCGTACCGCCGATCACCGCGTTGTTGACCACGGTCGTCGACATGCCGAAGCAGCCGGGGGCGACCGCCGCGGACGTCGCGAACGTGCAGCAGGCCCGGGTCGCCGACACGTCGAACCCGCCGGCGGCATTCGGCTGGAAGCAGACGAGCTGGCCGTTGAGGTCGTAGCGATCGGCGCCCGAGCTGTTCGAGAACGCCTCGTAGACGGTTCCGACTGCCGACGAGAACGGCAGCGAGGCGCTGAAGTCGGTCTCGCCAGGGTCCGCCGCGCCATTGCCGGGGGAGATGCCGAAGATCGGCGATTGGAAACCGTCGACGACGATCCAGCTGTTGATCGTGAACGAGCCGTTCGGGAACATCTGGAGCTGGACGATGTTCTCGCTGCCGGCCTGGGCGAAGGTGGCGACGCGCTCCCACGTCACGATCGTGCGCAGCCCGGTGGTGCGCAGCCGCACGTTGCCGGCCGCCGACGGGTCGAAGTCGTTCCACGGCACGCAGATGCGCGCTTCGTTCGTGAGCAGCTCCGAGACCGACGGCGAGAAGTCGGCCGAGCGCAGGTTCGTCTGCAGGTAGACGTAGCCGTTGGTGCACACGTCGATCGCGTTGGTCGTGCCGAGGCCGCCGGGCATGCTGAACGAGGGCACCGCCAGGTTGCGGTAGGTCGTGTCGTCACCGGGTGGCGTCAGCGCCGCGCCCATGTCGTTCTCGAAGCAGCAGGCGATCTCGCCGCAGAGCTCGAACGGCATGTCCTGCGGGTAGAGCGCCGTCCCGCTCGTGACCGGGCCGGCCCAGGTGCCGGCGGCGACGGTCAGCTGCAGCGCATTGCCGTTGCCGGTGAAGCCGAGGCGGGTCACCGGCGGCAGGAACGCGCTGCCGAGGCTCGCGTCGTTCAGGCCGTACTCGATCCAGTAGGTGCCCGGCTTCAGCAGCACGCCGAGCTGCAGCTCGTTCTTGCTGATCGCGCGCTGGTCGTTGGTCAGCGTAGCCTCGAGCACGCGGTACGAGTTGTCGAAGGTCGACGAGACGAGGCGGTTCGTCGTGGTGTCACCGAAGATCACCGTGCCGCCCGCGTTGGGCGCGCCATCCCAGATCCGTGCGACGCCGTCGGTGAACACCAGGGCGGGAGAGCCCGCCGTCTGCGTGCGGTAGGCGAACACCTTCACGGACTCGACGTACCACATCTGGCCGTCGGGCACCGTGAAGTCGTCGGCCATGCGGAAGCCCGCGGCCGGATTGCCGGTCGCGCCGTTGCCGGAGTAGCCGAAGATCGACAGGCCGAGCGTGACGTTCTCGAGCGCACTGGCGTCCAGGCCGCCCGCGCCGCCACCGACGTGGGTGACGAACGGGCCGTTCGAGTAGATCACGTTGGCGCCGTCCTCGACGCCGGTGCGCGGCGTGCCTGGGACGGTGCCGCGCGCGCCGGTCGTGGGCGCAGTGTCTTGCGCGGGGTTGCCCTGCGCGAGGGCGAGAGATCCGAGCGCGATTGCGGCAGCGCACGCCGCGAGGGGACGGGAGAGCAAAGGCATGTAGGGAGAGACTCCTGACGAGAAGGATGCGAGGCAGGCACATTCGCGGCCGGGATGGGCGAACTGCTCCCCACCCGGTGCGATCCCGACACTCGATCGAGCGGCGAAAGCTACCGCGGCGGTCGCGGGCGGTCGATCCCCCCAGCCGACTTGTCGCAACTCGAGAGGTGTTGGCTCGTCGGCGGTTCGCACGGTGCCATTGCCCAATGCGGCGCACGGCAATCGGCACGCTGGGGAGGAGGGGAGTTCCGCCCGGGTACGTCGACTTCGCTCCCGTCGACGCAGTGGTGCCGCCGGCGTCAGCGCAGCACGGCGATCGCCGGATTGGACAGCGCGACCGTGCCGCCGGAAACCTCGGCATGGATCGCCTGGAACCCGAGCGTCACGCCCTGCAGTGCACCGAGGTTCGGTACCGTGAAGCTTGCGGTGGCGCGCTCGCCGTTCAGGATCGACACGAGCGCGTCGAACATCGCGGAGCGGTCGAGGAACAGCGTGCCGAGCGGTGGCAAGGGTGTCGCCGTGGTCGGGGTGCTGACCAGGAACGACATCAGCCCGCCGTACGGGCAGGTCGCGTCGAGCGACAGCGTGCCGCCGAGCGCGCCGCCGCTGAGGACCAGCGCCGGCGTCCGTCGCCATGTGATCGTTGCCGTGCCATCGATCGGTGGCGCGTCGAATCCGTACAGGACGGCATGCGTATCGACCGTCACGGCGCCGCCGTTCGCGAGCACGGCTGGCGTCGGGGTCCCGCCGGCCCGCCGGCCGGCCGTCACGACCATGTCGGTGCTCCCGGCGATCGTCAGGTCGCTGGACTGCGCGTCGATCCCGGGCTGACCCTCCCGGGTCAGGAACAGCGAGGAAGCTCCATTGCCGCCGGTCACGCGTGAGCGCGCGATCAGCACGCGGGAGCCGAAGCTGCGAAGGCCCGGGCTATTGGTGGTGATCGTGCCGCCGAGGAAGCTCGAGCTCCAGTCACCGGTCAGCTCGGTGCCGCACAGCGACAACGTGCTGTCGACGACCTGGACGGCGGGCACGCCGTAGTACGAGCCGCCGGTGACGATCACGCTCGCCGCGTCGCGGACGACCAGTCCGGGAAAGCGACTGAGGGAGAGGAGCGGTCCGGCGGGGATCCTCAGATCCTGCAACAGCACGAGACCCGTCGCGCCGCGGACGGCGATGCCACCGACGAACAGCCGCGCCGTGACCTCGAGGTTCGTCAGTGCGAGCGTCTGCCCGCCGGGCACCGGACCCACGTCGACACCGGCGCAGCGGACGAGCCCCTGCCCGAGGATGCGCACGCCGTGGTCGACCCGGAACTCCGAGTAGCTGCCGGCTCGGACCAGGATCAGATCGTCGATGCCCGACGCGGCGATCGCCGGCGGAAGGTCGAGGAAGTCGGTGCCGGGGCCGTTGGCCGCGTCGACCACCCACGTGCGCGCCTGCGCGGTGACGAGACCGATGGTGAGAGCGAACGCCGTGAGCGCGTGCATGTCGATCGCTGTGGTCGGTGACGCGGGGCGAGCCCGCAGTGTACACGTGCGACGGTCCTCAGCGCTGCTGCAGGTCGGCGCGCGCCCGCTCGAGGCGGGCGACCGTCTCCGCGATCTCGACGAGATCGTCGCGGATCCGGGCGGCCTCCCGCTCCAGCCGGTCGACCACGCGCTGCTTGTCCTGCACCGCGGCGTGGCAATCCGTGCGCTGGCGCTGGTAGATACGCGGGAGGCGTCGGCCGCCGAGTGCCTCGATCTGGCGCAGCACGTCGGCGAGGTCGCGTTTCGCGCGGTCGAGATCGTCCTGGGCCCGGGCGAGCTTCGCCTCGGCTTCTGCGAGGTCGGCGCGGCGGATCTCGGCGAGCCGGGTCCGCGTGCCGATCTGCTTGTCGAGCGAGGCGGGGTCCGGGCAGGCGAGGAGCACCGGGGAGCGTTGCTGCGCGAGGAGCTTGACCTCGTCGGCGATGCGGTCGCGTAGAGACATCGCGTCCGACCGACCGAGCGACAGGCCGAGGGCGGCGAGCGAACGGCCGACCGCACCGTCGGTGTGGAATGCGGTGTCCTCCGTCAGCGCGAGGAACGCCTTCAGCTCCTCGGCGCCGGTCCGCCAATGTCGCGGGGACAGGTTCACCGAGCCGACCGAGCCACATACCTGCCCGAGCAGTAGCGCGTAGACGGGCTCGCCCGGCTGGGCGGCGCGCAGCGTCTCGAGCACCTCGATCGCATGCTTCTGGTCGCAGCGTCGCCAATGCTGTCCGAGCTCCCGGTGGAGAGCATCGCGGTCCGGGATCGCCCTGCGCAGCGGCAGTACGAACGAGTCGTCGCCGGCCTCGAGGCGGACGTGGTATTCGTGCATCGGCAGCTCGCGATCGACCCGCTCGATCGACAGCTCGTCGCACAGGACCGTGACGCTCAGGTCCGATGCGAAGCTACGCAGCGCCATGCCCTGGAGCGCCGCGGCGACGACGACGTCGCGAAGCAGCACGGTCGCGCCATCGCTCCAGACCGGGACGAACGCGAAGAACGGAATCTCGGCCGGGCGATCGAGCCCCGCCATTCCGGAGCCGATCCGCAGCGTGACCCGGTGCAGATCCTGACCGGTCTCGTTCCTGAGCTGAAGACCTGACGCGGCGCCGGCGGCGACGATCTCGAACGCGAGCGGCACGTCGCCGGTCAGGGGCGCCCCGGCGGCGCGGCGCGCGTGCGGCTCGAGCCGATCCTGCCACAGCGCCGCGAGCCTCGCATAGGCGATGCGGAGCAGCGCGCGACCGGCCTCCCGCTCGCCGTCCCTGCGCAGTTGGTCGAGCAGCCCGCGGGCGATCGCATCGCGAACGCCGGCGTCGTCGCGGGCCAGGACGGCGTCGAGGCCGCGCGCGATGTTCAGCAGCTCGTCGAGCGACACGCTTCGTTCGCGATCGATGAACTCGCGCCCGGCGCGGAGTGCGAGCGCCACCGTGGCGAGCTCGGTCGCGGCGTCCGACGGGACCGCGGCGTCGGACGCGTCGACGTCGCGTGCAGCCAGGGCGTCGGCCAAAGCCGCTGCGGCGGGCTCCGGGTGCGCCACGTCGAGGGTCACCGGCTCGCTGGCGATCGCCGCGAGGCGCTCGAAGGCGAACCTCTCGCGGCGTGCGCCGGCGTCCTGGGCGCCGAGGCCGGCGATCAGGAGGCAGCCCAAGGCGGAGAGCCGCCATGCTCCGGAGCAGCGCCGCGTCGCGCCGTCTGTTCGGCGTTCCCGTGATCCTCTCATGTCCGCTTGGTATCCCGGTGGTGAGTCGCGCACAACCCTCCAGGGGAGAGCTGCCCGGCTCACCGGCTGGCGATCGCGCCACCGCGCCGCCGCCGAGCGAGGCGGCCGAGGCTGCACGGCCGCCCGGTGCGGGATTCGCGGGATTGTCGTGCCTGCGGTGGTCGGGCAGACTTCGTGCGACCGCCGGCGCCCCGCGTCAGGCGAGGGACCGCCGGGGCAGGAGGGATGACCGATGTCCGCGACCTGCATCGACCGTGACACCCTGCTCGGCGCACTCGACGTCGAGATCGAGCGCCCACGACTGTCACTGCTCTATCGGCTCGGCATCCTGTCGGTCGCGGCAATATTGTGGATCCTGCCACTGATCTACATCGCATTGATAGCGCTGGTCGGCTACGGGCTGTATTTCCACGCCACGGAGTCGCTCGCGATGTTCGAGTCTCGCGGCGGCCAGCGCGTGAAGCTGTTCCTGTACGTCGCGCCGCTGATCGCCGGAGGGCTGCTGCTGATCTTCATGATCAAGCCGCTGTTCGCGCCGCGGGCACACTCGGACGACCGGGTCGAGCTCGATCCCGACCGCGAGCCGTTCCTGTTCGACTTCGTGGATGCCGTCTGCCGTGCGGTCGGTGCAGCGCCGCCGCGACGCATCCTGGCCGATTGCAAAGTCAATGCCTCCGCCGGCTTCCATCAGGGCGGCACCGGGCTGACCGGAGGCGGCCGCGAGCTGACGATCGGACTTCCGCTGGTGGCAGGGCTGCAGCTCCGCAATCTGGTCGGCGTGCTCGCGCACGAGTTCGGCCACTTCTCACAGGGCACCGGCATGCGTCTGTCGGGGCTGGTCGTTCGCGTGCAGGCCTGGTTCGCGAGGGTCGTGTTCGAGCGTGACGCCTGGGACCAGCGGATCCTGGATTGGTCCAGGTCGAACGCCTGGCCGGTCACCGCGACGGGTGGCGTCGCACGGGCGCTCGTGTGGCTGACGCGCAGGGTCCTGTTCGCGCTGATGTGGATCGCCCGCCAGGTGTCGTCGTTCACGAGCCGCCAGATGGAGTTCGATGCTGACCGCTACCAGATTGCGCTGGCCGGCTGGCCGGTCGTCGGGGCGACGCTCCGGGAGCTGACGCGCTTGTCGGTCGCACAGCAGAACGCGCACGAGCTGCTCGGTGCGAGCTGGGGTGAACGGCGGCTCGTCGACGACCTGCCCGCGTTGATCGTCGCGCGGCGTCGCGCGATGAGCGACGAGCTCGAGCGGCGCATCGACGAGTCGCTGGACCGCGAGACCGTCGGTCGGTTCGACACCCACCCGCGGACGGTCGACCGCGAGGCCGCGGCGCGGGCGATCGGCGACGACGGGGTCTTCGCGATCGATGCGCCGGCGCGGATCCTGTTCGACGACTTCGAGCGGCTGTGCCGCGACGCGACGGCGCGGCACTACCGCGAGCGGCTCGGGCGCGGGTTGCGGGACGCCGAGCTCGTGCCGGTCGCGGCGTACGCCGCGGAGCAGGGTGCGGAGGACGAGCGGCGTCGATCGCTCCGGCGCTATTTCTTCGGCACGCTCAGCGTGATGCGCGCCGTCGCGCTGCCGGCCGGGCTGCCGGGCGCACCCCCGGACCCGCGCGCGGTCGGCGCACGGATCCGCGACCTGCGCGGCGCGCTGCGCGACGGGGCGGACCGGACCCGCGAGCTGACCGTCGCGCTGGTGGCCTGCTACGACCGCAGGAGCGTCCTCGGGGTCGCAGGGGCCTACGTCAAGGCGGGGCGGCGGATCGATCCCGCCGGCTTCGGCCTGCCCGACGCGAAGGCGTCGACGATCGCGCGCGCCATCGCGGATGTCGACGCGGCGATCCCGACCGCGCGAGCGGAGCTGGACGCGGTCGCCGGCCGCGACGAGGAGCGGCTGGCGCTCGCGCTGTCCATGCTGCAGGTCGAGAAGGTCGCGAGCCGGGTCGACGGTGCCCAGGCGCTGCGCGCCGAGGTCGCCGGGTTGCTGCCAGCTGCCGTCGCGATCGGGCGTGTGTTGGGCGACCTCGCCGACCTGCGCGGCGAGCTGAACGTGCTCGGCCGGCTCGGCGCGGAGCTACGGACGGAGGCCGATCACGAGGCGTTCCGCCCGACGCTGGTCCGCCGCGCCGGGCGGCTGTTCGAGCTGTGCGGCCGGCTCCGCGCCACGCTCGGCGACGCCCGCTATCCGTTCCCGCATCCGACGGCCGGGCTGACGGTCGCCGATCATGCCCTGCCGCAGGTGCCGCCGGCGGGGCAGCTCGCCGACCTCTACAACGCTGCGGGAGCCGCGGACGGCCGGCTGACGGAGCTCTACGTCCGCCTGCTCGCGAGCATCACGCACGCCGCGGAGCGCGTCGAGGCGGCGCTCGGGATGCCGCCGATGGCGCCACCGGAGGCGGTGCCGTCCCCGGCGGGTTGACCCCGCATGCCCGGGTTGTGGATGATCCTGCCCACTCGCGGGGTGCCCCGGCCCGTGCGACCACCGTGATCCGTCGCTGCCGGCCCACGATCGCCTCGAGGGCGGCGCGGGCCCGTCCGAGCCCCTGGCGGACGCCTCGCTGCCGCGGCCGCATCCGCGGGCACCGCGCCGGCGACCACGTGCTCCCGTCGTCGAGCGACTGCTGACTCTACCCCACCGGAATACATCTCCATGACCATCCTCCACACCATCGCCGGCGCGCTGCTCTGCGCCGGTCTCGCGTTCGGCCAGCAGGGTACCGAGCCCCAGCACGGTCAGCACCAGCACGGCCAGGCTCAGCCGGCCACGCAGTCCGCCCCCGCGGCGGCCACGCCGGGCTACACCCACAAGGCGCTCTACCCGCTGTCGGTCTGCGTCGTGTCCGGCGAGCCGCTCGAGGGCGACGACATCGAGGTCTTCGAGGCCGGCGGCCGGACCTTCCGCACCTGCTGTGGCAAGTGCAAGGCGAAGGTCGAGGCCGATCCTGCCCCCTACGTCGCGAAGCTCGACGCCGCGCTGATCGCCGTGCAGGCCGCGGCCTACCCGCTGAAGGACTGCGTGATCAGCGGCAAGCCGCTCGGCTCGATGGGCGACCCGATCCAGCTCGTGCTCGACGGCACGCTGGTGCAGCTCTGCTGCAAGGGCTGCATCAAGCGCGCGACGAACGCCGCCGCCGAGATGGCGACCAAGGTGCGCGACGCGGCGTTCGCGGCGCAGCTCGCGAGCTACCCGCTCACGACCTGCCTGATCAGCGACCACGAGCTCGGCGGCGAGCCGGTCAACGTGCTCTACGGCACGACGCTGGTGCGATTCTGCTGCGACGATTGCATCGGCGAGTTCGACAAGGACCCGGCGAAGTGGCTCGCGAAGCTGCAGGGAGCGCGCTCCGCGCACGCGGGAGCGGCCGGACACGACTGTGGCGCGGCCTGCGTGCCGGGTGCCAGCGGTGGCTGCTGCGGGTCGGGCGGCGGTGCGACGCCGGTCGCGCAGCCCCAGCCGGCGGGCGGTGGCGATTGCTGCGGCACGACCAGCGCGCCGGCCGCGACGCCGAAGGCGGGCGGTGGCGATTGCTGCGGCACGACCAGCGCGCCGGCCGCGACGCCGAAGGCGGGCGGTGGCGACTGCTGCGGCACGACCAGCGCGCCGGCCGCGACGCCGAAGGCGGGCAGCGGCGAATGCTGCGGCACGACCGCGGCGCCGGTGGCGACGCCGGCCAAGAAGGTCGACTGACCCGCGGACCGTGAGCCGGCGCGCACCCCGCGTCAGTGCCCGGACTGGATGAGCTGCGCGACGCGCTCGACCTCGCCCCACACGCGGAGCAGGTTGCCGGACCAGATCTTGGCGATCTGCTCCTCGGTGTAGCCGCGGCGGACCAGCTCGAGCGTCACGTCGAAGGTCTCGCCGGCATTGTCCCAGCCGGCGATCCCGCCGCCACCGTCGAAGTCGCTCGCAATGCCGACGTGGTCGATGCCCATGACCTTCACGGCGTGGTCGATGTGGTCGACGAAGTCGGCGACGTTCGCGCGCGGGAAGCGCGCGTCGATCTCGGGCATCCTCGCCTCGAGCGCCGTGGAGCGCCGCAGATACTCGTCGAGATCGAGATCGTTGCCGGCCGCGTCGCGGCGACCCCAGCGGCCGAGGTCGAGCTCCTGACGCAGCGCGGCGACTGCGGCGCTCCGCTCGGACTGGTCGCGCACGAACTCGTCGAGCGCGACGATCTGCACGACGCCGCCGTGGTTGCGCATCGCCAGCAGCTGCTCGTCGTCGAGATTGCGCGCATGGTCGCAGATCGCACGGCAGCCCGAGTGCGACGCGATCACCGGCGCGCGGCTCAGCTCGACGGCCTGCATCATCGTCGACTTCGCGGCGTGGCTGACATCGACCATGATGCCGATCCGGTTCAGCTCGGCGATCGCGTCGCGGCCGAGCGCGCTCAGCCCGCCGTGCAGCGGTTCGGCCGGCGTGTGCGAGTCGCCGAGCTGGCTGTGGCGGTTGTGGGAGATGCTCATGTAGCGCGCGCCGAGCGCGTGGAACTCGGCGATGCGCTCGAGGTCCTCGCCCACCGGATAGCCGTTCTCGATGCCGATGCACGCGACGAGCTTGCCGGCGGCGGCGATGCGCAGCACGTCGGCCGGCGTGCGCGCGAGCTCGATCTGGTCGGGGAAGCGCACGCACATGCGCTGGATCGCCTCGAACTTGAGCCGTGCCTGTGAGTAGGCGCGCCGGAAGCCCGGCGGATTGAGGTCGCCCTGGTCGACGTAGACGATGAAGAATGCCGCGACGTAGCCACCGCGGCGCATCTTCGGGAAATCGACCTGGCATTGGCCGTCGACGGTCGGGTCGAAGCGCTCCAGGAAGTCCTGTCGCTGGTGCTCGTCCTCCGGGAGGTTGTCGGACGCCAGCAGTGGCGAGATGTCCTTGTGCGTGTCGAGCGTCAGCACGCGGGCGTGGATCCGGCGGGCGCGTTCGACGAGCGCGGGGTCGTCGCGGGCCGGGGTGGCGGGTGGGGCCTGCTGAGCCTGCAGAGCGGCCGCGAGGGTCGCGAGCGTGGCGATGGCGAGCGCGAGCATGCGGGCAGGGTAGCGGTCGGGGGGCTTGGCGTCGTCGCTCCGCTGCGTTGGGATGGAATGCGCATGGAGCGGACGCGATGCGTGAGCGGGATCGCGTGTTCGATCGCCTGCCTGGCGATCGGCGCGGATCGTCTCGCGGCCCAGGAGCCGGCCGACGTCGCGGTGTCCGAGCTGCGCGCACTGCGCGACGCCATCGATCGGCTCGCGGACCCGGTCGAGCGTCCGGCGGCGAGCCACGCGATCTGGTGCGGCGGCGTCGCGGCGACGCGCGAGCTCGCGATGCGGCTGCGGGACGGCTGGGCCGATCGCGCGCCAGCGGAGCGCGAGGCGGCCCGGAGTGCGGCGCTCGCGATCCTCGCCGAGCGTGGCCCCGACGCCTGCGATGGGGCCGACGTCCTGCTCGAGGTGTTCTGTGCCCCGGACTGGAGGTGGCAGCGCGCCGCGGTGCGGCAGACGCTCGCGCGCATCCTGCCGTTCTGCCCCGGCAGCGCCGAGCGGATCGAGCGCGCGGCGAAGGAAGGGCTGCCGGGGATCCCGCAGGCGCTGCCGCCGACGGTGCTCGCCTGCGATCGGTTCCGGCCCGATGCGCCGATCGCCGAGCTGCGCGCGCTGGTCGGACCGGACCGGCCCGAGCTCGCCTGGCTGGCACTGCAGGCGCTCGCGCGGCGGGCCGACGAGATCGCCGCGGACCCGCGCGAGCGCGAGTTGCTGCTCGGGCTCGCCCGGGACCTCGCGGACGAGGACCCGGCCGCGCTGCTGGTGGCGACGCTCCGGGCCGGCATCCAGATCGGCTGGGCGGGGCTGCCGCGGGAGGCCGCGGGGCTCGTCGCCGCGCTGCAGCCCGACGATCCGCTGGCGCGGCCGTGGCACCTCGACTGTCTGGCGCGGCTCGATCCGGCGGCGCGCCGCAATGCGCTGGTCCAGCTGCGCGCGTTCCGGGGCTTCGCGCCCGCCGAGCTCGATGCGCTCGTGCGCGCGCTCGACGACGTCGATCCGGAGGTCGTCGCCGAGGCGATCACGACGCTCGCCGTGCTCGGGAAGGAGACCCGCGAAGTGCTCGGCGCCGTGATGCCACTGGCGCAGCACCCCGACCGACAGATCGCGGCGCGGGCGCGGGCCGTCGCACGCTCGCTGGAGCGCGCGGGGCTCACGGTCGTCCACACCGTGTTCCGCTACCCGAACGGCGGCAAGCGTTCCGAGGGAGACTACGCATTGGGTGGACCGCGCATCGGGATCTGGCGCCATTACTTCGCCAACCAGCCTGACGATCCCGATGCCGAGCGGCTGCAGTCCGCCGGCGCCTACCAGGACGGCAAGGAGCACGGGCCCTGGACGATCTACCACCCCAATGGACAGGTCGAATCGCGCGGTAGCTTCGAGGCCGGTCTCGCGACCGGCCCCTGGGAGGGCTTCCACGACGACGGCGTGTTACGCTGGCGCGCGACCTTCCAGGACGGGAAGGCCGAGGGCACGTGGACGTCCTTCGGCACGGACGGCACGCCGCTCGAGGTCGGGGTCTACCGCGCCGGCTCGCGCGTCGGCGTGTGGCGGACGTACGACGCTCGCGGCAACGTGACCGGCGAGCTCGACTACGGCGACGGCGGTCGCTGACGCGCGGGCGTCAGCGCACGGTTGCGGCGACCGCTGCGCTGGCCGCGAGCGCGCCGGATTGCACGGTGACGGCCTGCAGCACGAGCTCGATGCCGATCGCCCCCGGCTCGTGGGGCAGGTCGAGGAGCATTGCCGCCTCGCCGTACGGACTCGCGGCCATCGTGAACGTCGCGATCGGCACGGTCCACAGCGTCGGTCCACCGGGGATCGGCAGCACGGCGCGCCCGATGCCGAGCGCCAGCACGGCCGGCCCGCCGGGAGCGACGCCTTGGATGCGCGCGTCGAGCCGGCCGCCGGGCGTGCAGGTGCCGCCGACGCCGAGGCCCGGAACGGTCGGTCCGCTGCCCTGTCCGAACGCCGCGAGCGGTCCGCCGGCCTGGCGTGACGTCAGCCATTGCACGGCGTCGGCCGCTACCAGTGCATTGGCGGGGAGGCCGGCGCCGTCGATCCGGACCACGCTCGGCGCGATCGCACGGTCGAGCCAGAAGGTGCCGAGCGACACGAAGCCTGCGGAGGTCGACGTGACCGGCGCGGTCCGCAGCGTCGACCAGCCGCCGGCGTGCTGCACGTGCACCGGTGCCGCCGGATGGCCGCCGACGAGCACCGAGCGGTGGACCTGCAATGCGTGGAGGCCGGGGCCGCTCGGCAGGAACGCGTAGTCCACCGCGGCACCGGTGCCGGCGGTCGTCTCCAGCCGGCTGCCGCCGCTGGCGCTCGGGTCGCTGCGGACGGTCCAGGGGCCGGTGACGGTCGAGCCGGGCAGACCTTCCTCGATGACGATCGGCGACGGGCGCCACAGCGGTGGGCGGCCGGGGACCGCCGCCGGGCTCGCGAACGGGCCCTGCACGAGGGCCGGCAGGTCGTCGTAGAGCCCCTCGAGGTACCAGAACACCTGACCGCGCAGATTGCGCTGCCGATTCGCGGCCACCATCGCGAGCACCTCGCTGGTCGGCGTGCCGGTGATCGCGCGGACGCCGGGGACCACCCGGTCCCGCATGGCCGCGGGGACGCGCGCGAGGTTGCTGTCGAGGTCGCGCGTGTAGTCGGCGAGCGTCGTGCGGTAGACCTGCGGGTAGACCAGGTCGAGGGAGCCGGCGGCGACCCACGCGGGCCAGTCCTGGAGGTACAGGTCGTACGAGGTGGTCATCACGACGGGCGCATTGGTGACCCGTACGGTCGGCCGCCGCGCGTGCAGCGCGGCGTATGCGTCCGCTGTGAACGCGGTCAGCCGGTCGGCGCGCCAGCGCTTCCAGCCCGACTGGTCGGGGTTGGTCGGCGGGCTGCTCCCGTTGTGCGTCGCCCGATACGCGGCGACCGTCGCCGCGTCGTAGCCGAACGCGGTCGACGGGTAGCGGATGCGGTCGAGCTGCACGCCGTCGAGGTCGTAGCGGTCGATCAGCTCGACGGCGAGGTCGATCAGGAACGCGCGGACCTCGGGGTGCTCGTGCGCGAGCCAGTAGAAGGTGCCGTTCGCGTCGGTCACGCTGGTGTTGCCGTTGACGTCGACCGCGGTCCAGTCCGGGCGGGCGTTCAGCACCGGTCCGCGCCCGGCGGTGCCGGGGTACCAGCCGTTCCAGCCGGCGCAGAATCCGTACTCGAGCCAGGCCTCGACCTCCAGGCCGCGCCGGTGCGCCTCGACGATCATCTCGTCGAGCGGATCACGGCCGGCGAAGGTCGGGTCCTGCGCGACGCCGGCGACGCGCCCGAGCACCGCGCTCGGGTGCAGCGTGTAGCCGCGGCTCCAGACGTTCACGCAGACGACGTTGAGGTTGGCGGCGCGCGCGGCGTCGAGCGAGCTGACGATCTTCGCGCGGCTGGTCAGTCCGTCGCGGGCGATCCAGGTGCCGCGCAGCTCCTGGGCCGGGAGGGCGGCGGCGAGCGCCGCGGCGGCGAGGCAGGCGAGGGGGAGGAGGAGCCGGGTCTGCACGCGGCCATCCTACGGATCCGCCCCCGGCCGCGACCGGGCCGGCCGCCCCGCGCCTTATGTAAAAACCGTACGCGGTACCGATGTGACCTCAGCGGGGCGGGAGTGGGGTATCCTGCGCGGCCCGCCTGTCATGGTTGCATCGAACGTGTTCGGAGGTCTTCACCCGGCGCGGTGGCTCTGCGGTCTCGGGCTCGCCTGCGGGCCGGTCGCCGCGGTCGCCGCGCAGTCCCTGCCGCTGCCGATCGAGATCCAGCAGATCCTGCGGATCGAGGAGGTGCAGCAAGGTCCGCAACAGCCGCAGGAGCCGCCCGCCCAGCGGCTGCTCGGCGAGCTGACCCACCCGCAGTGGGCGCGCCGGCAGGCCGCGGTCCGCGGCCTGATCGCGCTCGGCGCGGACGGCGCTGCCGCGGTGCGCGCCGCCTGCGACGCGAGCGACCCGGTGCTCGCCGCCCACGCGCGCCGCGTGTTCGCGGCCGTGCACGGCGCGACCCCCGAGGTCGTCGATCGGGTCGCGGAGCTGCTCGGCGAGCGCGGCAGCCGGACGCCGGCCGCGCTGGTCCGCGAGCTCGCGGAGGTGGGTCCGGGCGCGCTGGATCTGGCGGCGAAGCGACTCGCGGACGGCGATGGCCACGCCGAGCTGTACACAGCGGTGGTCGTCGCCGCCGCGCTGCGCGACCTCGACGCCGGCATCAACGCCGGCGACGCCGCGGTGTCGCGCGTGCTCGAGCTCGCCGATCGCGCCGGGCCGGCGCTGCTCGCGGTCACCCGCGACGGCGGGCGTCCGACGTTCGAGCGGCTGCAGGCGCTGTGGCTGTTCGCCGAGCTCGGCGCGCCCGACAAGGCGGTCGCGCTCGCCGGTCTCGCCGGCGCTCCCGATGCGGCGGTCGGCGCCGAGGCGCTGCAGCTCGCCGCGGAGCTCGCGCGGCCGGCCGACTTCGACGGCGTCGCCGCGGCGCTGCAGGGCACCGGCATCCGCACGCGGCAGCTGCTCGCCGGCGCGTTCGCGCGCCGCATGAAGGTCGAGGAGCTGACCGGCAAGCTGGGCCAGCGCGACCCGCGGGTCGCGGCGCTCGCCGCCGCCTCGCTCGGTGCCCAGCGACACGCCGACGGCCTGACCGCGCTCGCCGAGCGCGCCCGCGCGCTCGTCGACGGCGGCGACCAGCGCGTGCTCGAGGTGTGCGCGTTGGCGCTCGGCGAGTTCGCCGACAGCGCGGCGACCGCAGCGCTCGTCGACGTGTTCGCCGGTAGCGGCGAGCCGCGCGTGCGCTCGGCCGCGCTCGCCGCGCTGCGCTCCCGGCCGGACGACCACGGCGCCAGGCTGTGCCTCGGCGCCGGCCTGTTCGACGACGACCCGGCCGTGCGCCTCGCCGCGGCGGACGCGATCGCGGCATTGCAGGATCCGGACTTCGCGCCCGCGCTCGTGATCGCGGCCGGCGAGGCGACCGACGACGTCGCGCTGCGCGCGCGCGTCGTCGCCGCGCTCGACGGCATCCTGTCCGACGCGCGCACCGCCCGGACCGGCGGCATCGACAAGGCGCTCGAGGCGTTCACGCGGAGCGTCGGTCGCCAGGCCTCGGACGGCCAGCGGGAGACGCTGCCGTGGCTGGTCGCGTCGCGCGAGGCGGAGCGGATCGTCACCGCCGTCCGCGAGCGGATCATCGGTGAGTTCTTCCACTTCGGCGACAAGTCGAAGATCGACCACGACAAGCTCGACGCGGCGGCGCACGAGGCGATCGTCGCGCTCCTCGACGAGAAGGACAGCGAGCTGGAGCTGCGCGGCGCCGAGCGCCGCCTGCTCGAGCGGCTGCTGCGCAGCGAGCGAGCGAAGGCGCCGGAGCGCGCGCTGCGCGCGCTCGGAGCCGTGCCGTTCGAGGGCGCCGTCGCGGATCTCGTGCGGCTGACCAACGCGGCCGGCCAGGGGATGATCGCCCATCTCGGCGACCGCTACTCGCGCCTGCTGCCCTCCAACGACCCGGAGGGCAAGCCGACCTGGTTGCCGGCGATGCTCGACGGCAACGACAAGTCGAACGGCTTCGCGGCGACCGAGAAGGACGGCGTCGTGATCGTCGACTTCGTGATGTTCGACGGCCCGGCGTGGTACGCCGGTCTGCAGGCCGGCGACCAGCTCGTGCGCATCGGCGAGCAGTTCGCGGCCGACCTGTCGGCGAAGGAGCTGCGCAAGGCGCTCAACACCGAGGCCGACTTCCACATCCTGCGCGAGGGCTGGCTGCGGCCGTACCCGTTCCATCTGGTCCCGAACGACTCGACGACGCGGTTCACCGTCGTCAGCACGATGCTGCCGGGGCAGATCGGGTTCGTGCGGCTCAAGCAGTTCGAGCCGGGCTGCTCGGTCAAGATCGAGCAGGCGGTGTCGCGCCTCGAGCAGCAGGGCGTCAAGGCGCTGATCCTCGACCTGCGCGGCAATCCGGGCGGCACGGTCGTCGACGCGACCGCGATCTGCGACCTGTTCCTGCCGGCCGACAAGACGATCACGATCAACGAGACGCGCGTCGACGAGGAGCGGACCGAGGACGACGTCGTGCGCTCGACGTCGAAGGGCGCCGATCGCGACTATCCGCTCGCGATCCTGGTCGATCACTCGAGCGCGAGCGCGTCGGAGATGACCTCGGGCAGCCTGCAGGGCAACCACCGTGCGGTGGTCGTCGGGCAGACGAGCTTCGGCAAGGGCATCGGCCAGAGCGGCATGGCGATCCCGGGCTTCTCGGCGGAGTCGGCGCTCGGCACGACGAGCTCCACCTACACGATCTACCTGACGATGATGCGCTACTACCTGCCCGAGGGCCGGCGCAGCATCCACGGCATCGGCGTCGAGCCCGACGTCGCGGTCCGTCTGCCGGCGCCGAAGGGCTCGGCGATGTCGGACCGCATGCGCGTCGTGCAGCACCAGGCGTTCACCAAGTACGTCGACACGCTGCTGGAGCAGCACCCGGACATCGCCGAGCAGCTCGCCGAGTTCGACGGCGGCGTCGTCGACGCCTATCCCGACTTCGCGGAGCTCACCGACAAGGTGAAGCGCTGGGCCGAGCCGGAGCTCGTCCGCCAGCTGGTGCGCGCCGAGCTGCGCCGTCGCATCCTGATGGCTGCCGACGACGAGGAGCGGTTCGCGCGGCTGCTGCCCGACGTGCAGGAGGACCGCGTGCTGCGGGCGGCGATCGAGGCGATCGCCGACGACGCCGGCGTCGCCCTGGGCGACGCGCCGGAGTATCGCGGCCTGCAGCGTTGAGCGCGCACCGGCGCGGCGCAGCAATTCACCCTGATCGACCGAAGACCATGTCCATGTTCCGAGCCATGTCGAGTCTCCACCGGGCGGTCCTTCCTGCCGCCCTCTCCCTCCTCGCACCGTTCGCCGCGGCGCAGGACACGACCGCGCCCGCCCGGGCCGGCGTCGTGTTCGGGCCGCAGCCCGGCTGGATGCTGTGCATCGACGCGTCCGGCGACCTCGAGACCGCGTTCTTCGCGACCGCGCTTGGGAAGCTCGTCGAGGATCCGGCGATCAAGCCGACCGTCGACGCGCTGACCGCCGAGATCGAGCGCCGGCAGGCCCACATCGAGGAGCTGCAGAAGCTGGTCGACGCGCTACCGGACGCGGGGACCGACGAGGCCGACGACGTGATGCGCGAGCTGCTCGACATCGTCGAGAAGCTCGCCGACGTGCGGCCGACCTACAACGCGCAGATCTACGTCTACCCGCCGAAGGACGCCGAGGAGGAGATCCCGAGCGTCATCGCGTTCGCGGAGCCCGCCGAGGCCGACGCCGAGACCTGGGACGGGGTCTGCGACCAGCTGCTCGCCTGGGCCAAGAAGCAACGCAGCGTCACCGGCACGCAGGAGGTCGAGATCGCCGGTGGCAACACCATGCAGATGTTCCGGCTCGACGAGGACCGCGACGCTCCGTTCGGCTGCGCCGTCATGGCGCGCACCGGCCGCCAGGTGATCTTCGGCTTCGGCGACGAGGACCGGATCGGCACGCTCGAGAAGGGCACGCCGGAGTCGTTGCAGATGGCGCGGCGCCGGGTGCTCGGTGACGGTGGGGCCGGGTTCCTGCTGCATGTCGACGTCGCGGCGCTGCTGGAGACCGCGCGCAAGGGAGCCGGCGACGCGGACGAGTTCCCCGAGGAGATCCTGCGCCGACTGGGCCTGCTCGACGTCAAGACGCTGACCTACGGCGCCGCGATGGTCGGCGAGCACATCCACGAGACCGTACAGATCGGCGTCCCGGGCGGCCCGGAGGGTCTGCTCGCGGCGCTCGGCGATCCGTCGATCCAGCAGCCGACGGTCCCGCTGCCGGGCCCCGCATTGATGCACATGAGCGGCGGCATCGACATGCGCCGCCTGTGGGACACGATGATCGCGGTCCGGAAGGTCGACGAGCCCGACTTCGATCCCGACGCCGACGCCGCCGATTCGCCGATCAAGCCGCAGGACGTGTTCGCCGCCTTCACCGGCGGCGCCGCGTTCGGCATCTCGGCGGGTCTGCCGGGCGGGTTCCCGCCGATCCCGCGGCTCGCGATGGCCCTCGGCATCGCCGACAGCGCTGCGTTCGACAAGCTCGAAGCCGCGTTCCGCGAGGCGATGACCGGCATCGAGTTCGGCTCCGGTGAGCACAAGGGCATCGAGTGGACCAGCGTGCAGGTCCCGAACAGCCCGGTGCCGTTCGTGTTCACCTACGCGGTGCACGACGGCGTGCTGTACGTGGGCAGCGATCCGCGCGTGCTGAAGAACGTGCTCGATGGCTTGCTCGACGGTACCGCCGGCAGCACCGGTATCGATCTCGACGGCGCGCCGTTGGCGTTCCTGTCCGGCGCCGAGACGGGTGGGATGCGCGTCGAGTTCGATCCGCGTGCGATCTACACGATGATCGGCGACGACTACATGCCGGTCATCCAGCTCGGCATCAACAACATGCTCGGTGGACCGTTCGGCGGAGCGAAGTCCGAGCCGCTGATCGACGCCGGCGAGATGCCGCGCGCGCGCGACGTCGTGCGCTTCTTCGGCCCCGGCCTCGGCGGCATGCGCCGCAATGACGACGGCATCGAGCTGGCCGCCGCCTCGAGCCTCGGCGGCCCGCTGACCGCGATCGTCATGTCGCTCTACATCCCGCTGATGCCCACCGTCGTCGGCATGATCCTCGACCAGGAGGCAGCGAGCCTCGAGGACGAGCTGTGCCAGGCGCGGCTGAAGCAGGTCTGGGCCGCCCTGCGCTCCTACCGCACCGCGTTCGGTCAGGGCAAGACGCTGCCGCGGGACCTCGGCACGCTCCTGACCCGCGGTCTGATCGACGACGAGTCCGTGTTCGTCGTGCCGGGCGACGACGAGCCGCTGGTCACCGAGTACGAGGACGAGGAGGGCGAGGTCCAGCAGCTCTCCACCTCGTTCCGCTACCTCGCCGACGGGCGCCTGAAGGTGTCGACCGACGACATCTACAGTCGTGACATGATCGTCTTCGAGCGGCCGACCGCCGACGAGCTCCACGTCGTCCTCTACGAGGCGAACGAGAGCTCCCGCGGCTCGCGCTACGTCGTCACCGACGACGGCACGATCTGGCAGCTCCCGGAGTCCTCCTTCCGCGAGCTGATCCCCACCCGCTGACTTCCGATCGGTACCGCGTACGAATCGGAAGTCAGCGCGGCGCCGCCTGGCGCCGTGCGGGAGACCGGGCGGGGCGGGGCGGGGCTGGGCTGGGCTGCCGGCTGCGCCACCTTGGGATAGCATCGACGGCGCTTGCGCCGCTGCTTCCTTCCATGCGCACTCTCCTCATCGCTCTCGCGCTGGCCTGCGCCAGCGCCCCCGCCAACAGCCAGATCCCCCCGGGCGAGCAGCCGAACCTGCCCCGCCCGCGCGTCCAGCAGGCCGACATCCAGGCCGGCCAGCTGTCGTTGTTCGAGCTCCGGTCCGCCGGCCTGCGGATGTTCGCGACCCCGTTCAACATCCACGACGGCCTCGGCGACGGTCCGATGAACCCGTCGAACCCGACCGCGCCGGGCGGCCGGCCATCGCTGCAGTCGAGTCCGTGGGCGGGCAACGGCATGTTCCTGCGGGTCAACGGCCTCGACGCCCAGACCTGCATGGAGTGCCATTCCGTCGGCAGCAATGCGACGGTGCCGTTCCGGTTCGCGGTCGGCGGCGTCGGCGGTTCGAACAACAACGTGATGGCCAAGCCCACCGCGATCGACGTCGGCGACCGCTCCGGCAACGGCTTCGCCGCGTTCGACGGTCGGTTCATCAATCCACCGTTCCTGTTCGGCTCCGGCGGTGTCGAGCTGGTCGCGAAGGAGATGACGCTCGAATTGCAACGAGTGCGCGAGCGCGCGCGCCGCCACCCGGACCGCCGCTTCCGCCTCGTCGCGAAGGGCGTCGAGTTCGGTTCCATCCTGTTCAGCAACGGAACCTACGATCTGTCGCGCGTCGAGGGCGTCGACACCGACCTCGTGGTCCGGCCGTTCGGCCGCAAGGGTGAGTTCGCCACCGCGCGCGCCTTCGACGTCGAGGCGATGCAGTTCCACTTCGGCATGCAGCCGGTCGAGGTGTTCGGTGCGGGGGTCGACGCCGACCAGGACGGCGTGACCGACGAGATCCTGCCCGGGGAGCTGTCGGCGCTGCACGTGTTCGACACGAACCTCGAACGCCCGGTCCAGCAGCCGCTGTCACCGTCGGCGCAGCATGGCCGGTCGTTGTTCCAGTCGATCGGCTGCACCGACTGCCACGTCCCGGCGATCGACACCGACAGCCGCTGGCTGACCTACTCGTTCCCCGAGGTCCACGCGGACCCGCGCGCGAACGTCTACTTCGCGGCGGACCTCACCCGTAGCCCCGCAGGCTTCGACCGCGCGCCTCGCGGCCCGGGCATCCGCGTGCCGATGTTCTCGGACCTCAAACGACACGACATGGGGCCGCGGCTGTCGGAGGCGACCGGGGCGCCGCTCGATCGGTTCTTCGTGACCGCGCGCCTGTGGGGCGTCGCGGACACGGCACCGTACCTGCACGACGGCCGTGCGACGACGTTGTCGGACGCGATCGAATACCACGGGGGCGAAGCCCAGACGGCGCGCGACCGCTTCATGGCGCTGCCACCGTTCGACAAGCAGAACCTGCTCGCCTTCCTCCGGACGCTCAGGACGCCGCTCGAGCCCGCGGCCGACCTGCTCGCGCGCACCGACGAGGACGAGTGAGTGACACCGGCCGCGCGCGCCGGAGGGAAGCCGGGGCGCGCGGATCATGATTCCCGGCGTGGACCGGGTCGAGCGAGGGAGACTCATGCACGACTGCTGCCGCTGGGATGCGCCCGTTCTCGTCGTCGGCGCTCCGCGGTCGGGCACCACCCGACTGACGCGCGCGCTCGCGAGGCACCCGCAGCTCGCGATCACCAACGAGGCGCACGTGCTGCCGTTCCTGCGGACGACGCAGATCTTCGCGGGCCTCCCGGTGAACCAGGCACTCGACGACGGCCCGCTCCACCTGCTCGGGCTGATCAATCCGCGCTACCAGGTTCGCTTCGCGCGGCTGCACCTGGAGCACGTACGCGCGTTGATCCGCGACTTCTACCGCGCGGAGTTCGCGGATCGTCGCTTCATCCGGTTCGGCGACAAGATCGTGTTCGGCGCGCAGGTGATGTCGGACCTCGCGACGGCGTTCCCGGGCGTGCAGTTCGTGCACGTCGTCCGGGACCCGCGGGACGCCGTGCTCTCCATGTGGCGCTTTCAGCGCAGGCTGGCCGGCGACTACGAGCACGTCGACCTCCACGGCTTCGAGGCCCTCTGCCACCATTGGGCGGCCCTCGAGGAGCAGCTCGCCCCGGTCCTCGTCAGCAGTGACTCGCTGTGCGTACGCTACGAGCGCCTCGTCGCGGAGCCGGTGCAGGAGCTGCACGCCGTCGAGCGATTCCTCGGCGTCGCACCGGCTACGACCGCTGCCGAAGCGGTGTGCGACACCAGTCCGGCCGTGCTCGACGGACACGCGACGTCCTCGTCGCCCCGACGTAGCGTCGGGCGCTGGCGACGGGAGCTCGATGCCGACCAGGTCGCGACGGTGGAGCGCGTCTGCGGGCCCGCGATGCAGCGGCTCGGCTACGAGCCGACGGCGCCGTGAGCCCCGCCGCGCGCGCACGACGTCACGGCACGAGGTCGAACGGGAACGATGCCTCGGCGATCACGGTGATGCCGTCCGGGCCGATCAGCCGCGCCTCGTAGCGGTAGCTGCCGAACAGCACCGGAACGAGCACCGGCGGCAGCGGCAGCGATTGGGGCAGCGCGACGGTCGTCGCTGCCGGGTACAGCACCGGAATGTGGTACAGCGGGGCGAGGATGCCGCCGAGCTGTTGCGGGACCCGGATGCCGGTCGAGTACGCCAGTGGCACGGGTACCGCGACCGTGCTCTCCACCGTGTCGGTCCACGCGATCACCTCGCCGCCGCGGAACGCGACGCGCGGCGGTCGTGTCTGCGTGACATCCACGATCGGGCGGCGCCGGAACAGGTAGTTGCCTTTGTCCTGGTCCCAATTGCTGACACCGAGATCGGCTGCATCGGTGACGACGTAGTCGATGCGGACGTCGACCAGCGGAGTCGCCGCGAAGCTGATCCAGCCGGCATCCGGATCGAACGCATAGCCGCCGGACGCGACCGGCTGCCCGTCGACCCGCACCGCGCTCACCGCGTGCACCGGCGCCTGCCGCAGCCGGAACAGCCGCCCGCCGGTCGCGGCGTGCACCTCGCCCGCGACGGGGCGCAGCCCGTCCCGGTCGACGTCCGCGAAGAACAGCGCCTCGACGACGCTGGTGCGCGCGCTCTGCCAGGTCGGGGTCGTCGGCAGCGTGCCACCGACGTTGCGGAACCACACCGTCGGCGTCCACCAGCCACCGGCGACGAGGTCGAGATCGCCATCCAGGTCGAAGTCGTGGAACGCGACCGCCGACGTGTAGCCATTGGCGAAGCGCGCGGACTCCCACCACGGCACGGTCGTCAACGTCGTCCCGGTGTTGCGATAGACGCGGAACGTGCCGCGCCCGCCGCCGAGCTGGCTGTTGTCGGCGATCGCCAGATCCGGCGCGCCGTCGCCGTCGACGTCCCCGAATGCGAGCGTGTTCGAATTGTGGCTGCCGCCGTTGTCGGTCGACGCCCAGCCGGCCGTGGTCTGCAGCACACCACCCTGGTTGAAGTAGATGCGGTTCGGGCCGCTCGCGCCCGCGAACGCGAGGTCGAGATCGCCGTCGCGGTCGACGTCCCACCAGCCGACGTCCATCGAGTGGGTGCGCGTGGCGCTCGTCCAGTCCGGCATCGCCGAGAACGTGCCGCCGCGGTTGAGGTAGACGCGGTCGAAGTCCGGCGGGTCGTAGTACGGCTCACCGGTCGCCACCGCGAGATCGAGGTCGCCGTCGAGATCGACGTCGCCGAGCGCGACGCTGAACGACATGAAGCGGTCGCCCGAGGTCCAGACCGGCGTCGCGCTCAGGTTGCCGGCGCCGTCGTTCAGATAGAGCTTCGCGCGCCCGGGATCGCCCCACAGGTTGGGCCCGAGGAACACGCCGACCACGACGTCCGGCCAGCCGTCGCCGTTGACGTCACCGACATCGAGGTGCCCGTGGTAGTCGATGTCGCTCGAGCTCCAGGTCGGGCTGGTCGGGAACGTCCCGTTGCCGGCATTGCGGTAGACGACGACCGACTGCCGGCGGATGTCGTTGCCATTGGCGATCACCAGGTCGGGCGCGCCGTCGCGATCGAGGTCCGCGAACGCGCCGCCGGTCGAGACACCCGGCCGATCGCTCTCCCAGGTCGGTGTCGTCGGGAAGGGCACCGGCAGCTGCGCTGCGGCACCGGGGGCGATCAGGGTCACGGCGAGCCAGACGCTTCCGCGCATCGGAGAGCCTCCTGCAGGAGAGAAGAGCGGGGTGGCGCTATTGTCCACCGACGCCGCGGGCGAGTCGACCGATCTGCGGGCCGACGGCCGCTCGATCTCGACTCGACGACGTCCGCCGGCAGTCGACGTGCGCTTGCTGTGGCGCTTTCGGCGGCCGGGATGTCAGACCGGCGCGGCCGTGGGCAACCAGGAGTCATGAGCACCAACGGAACGGGAATCCTCGATCGTGTCGGCCGGCGGCTGCGGATCGCGGTCGCGCTGGCTTCGTTCGCAGTGGGGCTCGGCGCCGCGCCCGCCGCGGGCCAGAATCCCCTGGCGCGCAACGGCGCGCAGCAGATCGAGGGGTTCGCGGGTACGTTCGCCGGTGACGGCGTGCGTCTCGAGCTGGAGGCCGCCGGTGCGGGCGGAGCGTTGCGCGGCTGGTTGACGGCCGGCGGCGAGCGCTACCCGTGCGAGGCCGAGGTCCGGAACGCGCGGCTCGATGGGCAGTTCCGGGTCGGGGGAGCGACGTTCGGGTTCACCGCGACGCTCGCCGGCGACCGGCTGACGCTGGTCAGCGACGGCGTGCCGCGGACGCTCACGCGCATGCCGCCGGATGGCGTGAACGGTCCCGGCGGCGATGCGGCCGGCGGTGGCGTGCAGCCGGCCGGCGGGCTGCGGCCGGGCACGCGCATCACGTGGCAGGTCGGCTCGGCGACGCTGGCGGGGGTCGACCGGCGACTCGTGCAGGACGAGCGCGGCAGGTGGGTCGACGCGCGGAACGGGCAGGCCGTCCCCGGGGCGGATACCGGCAGCAGTGCCGGCACGGGCTACCTGCAGGCGACCGTCCTCGCGGCGGACGCGGCCGGGCTCGCCGCGGACGGCCGCAACTTCCTGCTGGTCGACCCGGCGGCGGGGCGGGTGGTGTCGTCGGTGTCGCTGGCGCTCGTCTGCGACGGACGGACGGCGGGCGACCTGTGGATGCGGCCGGCGCAGCTCGCAGCGATGCAGGAGGTCGACGAGAACGACCATCGCGTCGCGCGCCTGCGCGTGCCGTTCGGTGGTCGCGAGCGCGCTGCGATCGTGATCGAGACGCGCGGGCAGCAGGGCTACTTCCGCAACACCTACGATCTCGCCACCGGTCTGCTGCTGATGGGCTCGAGCTCGACCACCGCTGCGGCCACGCCGGGCGCCGGCGGGCAGGGTGGGATCGCCACGACGATCACGTCGTCGCAGCTCCTGGACGTCCGCGAGCTGGCGCTGCCGTGGTCGGCGACGCCCGGCGCGGCGGACCTGCGAGCGGGCCAGCAGCTCCGCTACCGCGGGACCTACACGACGCGCGTCCCGGGCGTGCCGGACCTGCCGCTCGACTACACGTACGGTATCGACATCCGCTCCGCCGAGCGCGGCTTCCTGCTGTGCGACACCTGGACGCGCCTGAGCTCCGGCTACGCGCCCCCGCAGGAATCGCGCAGCCAGCGCGCGCTGGGGAGCGCGCAGCTCCCCGCCCTGCTCGTGCCGCCGGACGCGCTGCGGGCGCTGCGCGCCGACCAGGTCCTCGACGACGACCCGATCACGCACTTCCGCACCGTCTTCGCCGGCATCCAGGACGGCCGCGCGATCGTCGTCGAGCAGGGCCCGAGCGAAGTGACCCGCTACGCCTACGACCTTCGCACCGGCCTGTTGGTGGACATCGCGCTGCAGCAGCACCAGGGCGTCGGCACGCTGGTCGTGCAGGTGGCGCTGCAGGGCGGGAGCTGAGCCGATCAGGCATCGAGACGATCGGGGAGAGCGCCCGGAATGGACACGTATCCCCGGGGGAATCCCGGGTCCAGGCAGCGAGACGCGATGGCCGATCCGCCAGGCAGCACGCGCGGCCAGCGGACCGTCGGTGTGCCGCGTGACGAACGCGAACCAGGAGCTTGGGGAATGGGGATCGCAGTCGACCGGCCGGCGGGGGCAGGAGCTCGCTTCGACGAGCCGCTACCCGCACGAATGCTGAATGAGTACGCGTACTGCCCGCGGCTGTTCCACCTGATGCACGTGGAGGGGCGCTGGGACGACAACGCGTTCACCGCGGATGGCAGAGCCGTCCACAAGCGAGTGGACCAGTTCGAGCAGGTGCTCGACGGGCCCGAGGTGCCCACGGAGAGTGGGCACGATCCGGGCGCGGTGGAGGGGGATGGCGACGCGCCACCGGAGGTCGCGCGGTCGGTCGCACTGACGAGCGAAGCGCTCGGTCTGGTCGCGAAGCTCGACCTGGTCTCCACCGATGGCGACGAGGCCGTTCCGGTCGAGACCAAGCGCGGTCGGGTGCCCGATACCCCGGAGCGGTGTTGGGAGCCAGAGCGAGTGCAACTGATGGCTCAAGGTCTCCTGCTGCGTGAGCACGGCTATCGATGCGACCACGGGTTCCTGTACTTCCGTGGCTCACGAACGCGCGTCGAGGTCCCCTTCACTCCCGCCCTCGAGTCCCGCACGCGAGAACTGTTGTCGTCCGCGCGTGAGGCCGCCCGCTCGACGGTCATGCCGATGCCTCTGGAGGACAGTCCGAAGTGTCGTGGCTGCTCGCTGAATGGCATCTGCCTGCCGGATGAGACGCTCGCTCTCGCAGAGGTTCCACCCGATCCTGAGCGACCGGAGGTCCGCCGTCTCTATCCTGTCCGTGACGAGGCCGTCCCGCTCTACGTGCAGCACCAGGGAGCACAGGTGGGGAAGCGTGGGGGGTCGCTGACCGTGCGGTTCAAGGGCGAAGAGCTGGCAACAGCACGACTGCACGACATCTCGCAGCTAGTCTTGTGTGGCAATGTAGCGATCACGGCGCAGGCGTTCGCTGTTCTGACGGAGGCAGGGATTCCCGTGGTTCACATGACCTCGGGTCACTGGTTCCACGGCATCACTCACGGTATGGGGCTTCGGAATGCGTACGACCGAGCTGCTCAGTTTCGTGCCGCCGCCGATCCCGAGTGTTGCTTGGGCTTCGCCCGTGCCGTTGTCGAGGCCAAGATCCGCAATCAGCGGACCCTTCTGCGGCGGAACGGTGAGGCGATCGACGACCGCGTTCTGAAGGGGCTCGCGGCGGATGCGGCTGCTGCGGCAACTGCGCCCTCCGCCGAAACGCTCCTCGGCATCGAAGGGAGCGGCGCCGCTCGCTACTTTTCGGGCTTCGACCGGATGCTGCGGAGCGAGGCCGGCGCCGGGTTCGACTTCGCCAGCCGCAACCGCAGGCCACCGAAGGACCCGGTCAATGCGATGCTGTCGTTCGCGTACGCGATGCTGTCGAAGGAACTCACGGTAGCGATACTCGCGGAAGGGCTGGATCCCTGGTGGGGTCTCTACCACGCTCCCCGTCACGGCCGCCCGGCGCTCGCGCTCGATCTGATGGAGGAATTCCGGCCGCTCGTGGCGGACAGTGCTGTCGTGACTGCCATCAACACGCGGATGGTCTCGCGCACCGACTTCGTGGTCGCCGCATCGGGCTGCGCGATGGAGCCCGATGCCCGCAAGGCGCTGATCCGTGCGTTCGAAGCCCGGCTCGACCAGCTCGTCACCCATCCGCAGTTCGATTACCGGCTGTCGTGGCGTGCTACGATCCGCCTGCAGGTCCGCCTGTTCTCCCGCTGGCTCCGCGGCGACGTTCCGACCTACGTCGGCATGATGACGAGGTGAACCGATGCGACGCCGCTACCTGTTCGCCTACGATGTCGCCGACGACGCGCGACGCACCGACATCTTCCAGGCGCTCCGAGACCATGGCGACCACGCTCAGTACTCGGTGTTCTTCTGTGAGCTGACGGATCGCGAACTGATCGACCTTCGCTCCGAACTCGATGGCTACCTGAACCACGCCCAAGACCAGCTGATGATTCTCGACCTGGGCATCGCTTCGACATCTCTGTCGGAGCGTCTCGACGTGCTGGGCAAGCCCTACCGCCCGCCGGGCCGGTGCCAGGTCGTCTGAACTGCGAGCGCTCGGGCGATCGCGAAGTGACGGCAGCCGCTCGAAGTCATTGACAATTCAGCCTTTGCAACGTAATATCGCCCTCGGTCACGAGTTCGGACATGCCCAGCGTAGCCCACCGCTCGAATTCCGCTTGCGTTCACCCGGTGCGATCGTGCCGTGCGAACCAGGCTCCTTCCGCGCTCATCTGAGCGCGGCCCCGTTGAAGCTAGTTCGGCCCCTTCTGGAGCTTGCCGTTGTCGAGCAGCCTTCCGCGCTCATCTGAGCGCGGCCCCGTTGAAGCCACTGTTGCGCCTCAGGTTGGGGCGCAGCTTGCCAGCCTTCCGCGCTCATCTGAGCGCGGCCCCGTTGAAGCGACACGAGTGCGACGGCCGGCGGATCGAACGTCGGCACCTTCCGCGCTCATCTGAGCGCGGCCCCGTTGAAGCACCACGAGGAATCATACCCTCGCCAAAGAAATCATGGACCTTCCGCGCTCATCTGAGCGCGGCCCCGTTGAAGCATCCATCGCCATCCTCCAACGCTCTACGGACCATGCCTTCCGCGCTCATCTGAGCGCGGCCCCGTTGAAGCTGCTCGGCGAGCTTCGGGAGGTCCACAGCCACCATCAGCCTTCCGCGCTCATCTGAGCGCGGCCCCGTTGAAGCCGCGGCAACAATGGCAAGACGTTCAAGGCGCTGCGGTCCGCGCTCGAAGAGCTGTCGCCCTTCCGCGCTCATCTGAGCGCGGCCCCGTTGAAGCCGCGGCAACAATGGCAAGACGGACGGAGATGCAATGGCACCTTCCGCGCTCATCTGAGCGCGGCCCCGTTGAAGCTACACCGACAGCGCCAACGCCATCACCGTCGACGTCACCCTTCCGCGCTCATCTGAGCGCGGCCCCGTTGAAGCTCCCTTCCCGTCAGCTCACCCACCGACGGCCGGGCGCCTTCCGCGCTCATCTGAGCGCGGCCCCGTTGAAGCTACCTCGACACCTTCGGAGGGAACTACACGAGCCATCCTTCCGCGCTCATCTGAGCGCGGCCCCGTTGAAGCTGGACCCGCCGGATCACCGCGCGGCTCTGGGAGGGCGACCCTTCCGCGCTCATCTGAGCGCGGCCCCGTTGAAGCACGCCGTCGCGCATCTCGCCGGCATCGTGCGCGTGCGTCCCTTCCGCGCTCATCTGAGCGCGGCCCCGTTGAAGCGTCGGGTCGACGTTGCCGAGCACGGGCCTCGTCCAGCCTTCCGCGCTCATCTGAGCGCGGCCCCGTTGAAGCTTCGCCGAGATCGCCCGAGTGCGCGGCGTCGCCGCCGCCCTTCCGCGCTCATCTGAGCGCGGCCCCGTTGAAGCAAGGATGCGATCTCAGTCGCGTAGTCGGTGACCAGCGAGCCTTCCGCGCTCATCTGAGCGCGGCCCCGTTGAAGCTCTGCCCCGATCTGGCCGACTGACCACGCTCCCGATCCCTTCCGCGCTCATCTGAGCGCGGCCCCGTTGAAGCCTGAGGAACCGAATCGCATGGCGGATCACGTCCACCGTCCTTCCGCGCTCATCTGAGCGCGGCCCCGTTGAAGCAGTGTTGCCCATCGCCCACCTCCGTCCGCGTGCGGAACCTTCCGCGCTCATCTGAGCGCGGCCCCGTTGAAGCGCAGCCCGGCCGGTAGAATGCGGTCCCGGATGTCCCGCCCTTCCGCGCTCATCTGAGCGCGGCCCCGTTGAAGCGCATGGTGGACCTCGACGCCGCCATGAGGGCGGCGCGACCTTCCGCGCTCATCTGAGCGCGGCCCCGTTGAAGCTTTCGGTGGCCATGGCACCCGGTGTTTTCTGCGGCCGCCTTCCGCGCTCATCTGAGCGCGGCCCCGTTGAAGCCGGGATGTTGTCGGCCGTCTGGGTGGCGGTGCCAAGCGCCCTTCCGCGCTCATCTGAGCGCGGCCCCGTTGAAGCGGCGGCAGCCTCGCGCGCGTCGCGCAGGCGATTGGCGACCTTCCGCGCTCATCTGAGCGCGGCCCCGTTGAAGCCTGTTCTGTCCGCTACGTTCGATCCGCGCGCTCCGTCCTTCCGCGCTCATCTGAGCGCGGCCCCGTTGAAGCCCTCGTTGCTGCTCACAAACACCTATACGGCAGAAGTCCTTCCGCGCTCATCTGAGCGCGGCCCCGTTGAAGCCTGTTCTGTCCGCTACGTTCGATCCGCGCGCTCCGTCCTTCCGCGCTCATCTGAGCGCGGCCCCGTTGAAGCCCTCGTTGCTGCTCACAAACACCTATACGGCAGAAGTCCTTCCGCGCTCATCTGAGCGCGGCCCCGTTGAAGCGGCCAGGCCGGGTCCATCCTGAACGCAGCCGCACTCGGCCTTCCGCGCTCATCTGAGCGCGGCCCCGTTGAAGCGAGTAGCCGGGCGGATCGCTGTCGCGTGCCTCCCAGCCTTCCGCGCTCATCTGAGCGCGGCCCCGTTGAAGCGCGAGCATACTTGGACCAGTAGACCGGCGGGCTGTAAGTCTTCCGCGCTCATCTGAGCGCGGCCCCGTTGAAGCGCGTGAAGCCGATCGCGAACTCCGCGATGTCGTCGAACCTTCCGCGCTCATCTGAGCGCGGCCCCGTTGAAGCCGTTGCTTGATGCATCGATTCGCAATCGCATTCCCGCCCTTCCGCGCTCATCTGAGCGCGGCCCCGTTGAAGCACGATGTCCGTCGAAACCATCGGTCCTCTCCCCCGCCTTCCGCGCTCATCTGAGCGCGGCCCCGTTGAAGCGAGGCTTGTCAGCCTATCCTGCGTCGTGAGCGGCTGGATCCCTTCCGCGCTCATCTGAGCGCGGCCCCGTTGAAGCGCTACAGGTCCCGTCTCCGGGTTGTGCTGGTGCAGACCTTCCGCGCTCATCTGAGCGCGGCCCCGTTGAAGCCGACCGGCGAGCCTGCACCTCGCGCAGCTCCGATCGCTCCCTTCCGCGCTCATCTGAGCGCGGCCCCGTTGAAGCCGTCGCCGTAGTCGGCGGCGTTCAGCACGCGGTGCGCCTTCCGCGCTCATCTGAGCGCGGCCCCGTTGAAGCGCCGTCGTGATGAGCTTGTTGCCGCTCGGGATGCCGGTCCTTCCGCGCTCATCTGAGCGCGGCCCCGTTGAAGCTCGCGCTGCGCGAGGCTGGCCTGCCGGCGGAGATCCCTTCCGCGCTCATCTGAGCGCGGCCCCGTTGAAGCGCCAGCCGCGCATCGATCGTCTGGGCGACGATATCGACCTTCCGCGCTCATCTGAGCGCGGCCCCGTTGAAGCCCTCCGACATCGTGGAGTTCCTTGGGCTCGCCGTGGACCTTCCGCGCTCATCTGAGCGCGGCCCCGTTGAAGCGTGCGCGGCGCGTCGTCTCGGTGTCCGTACACTGCGGACCTTCCGCGCTCATCTGAGCGCGGCCCCGTTGAAGCAAGCCGTGCCAGCTCGGTAGCCATTGCGGCCGGAGCCCTTCCGCGCTCATCTGAGCGCGGCCCCGTTGAAGCAGGATCGAACGGCGTTCCCGCGGCCGTCCGACCATCCTTCCGCGCTCATCTGAGCGCGGCCCCGTTGAAGCTAGCTTGTCGCCGAACGCGCGCAGCTCGCGCTCGAAAGCCTCCTTCCGCGCTCATCTGAGCGCGGCCCCGTTGAAGCCCCCATTCGGGTGCGGTGTCCTGCGCACCGGAGCCCCTTCCGCGCTCATCTGAGCGCGGCCCCGTTGAAGCTCGAAGAGGATCCCCCTTCGTTGCAATAGAACCGCCTCCTCCGAGAGGCCATTCAATCCTTCGCCAAAGCGAGCGATCGATTCGATTGGGGTGATGGCCTGCGGACGGAGCTCACCGCTGGTGATCCGCAGCAACACTTATCTCGTGCAAGTGAAAGAGCCTGACATCCGTGCCGTTGCGAAGTTACCACAACAACGAACAACACGGAGCAGGCTCCAGTGCGATTGTCACGCCAAGAAGTCCGGAAGTCAAGTGTCGGGATCCCGGAGATCCGCTTTGAGGATCAGTCCCTGACGTCGTTCTCCGACCTGGGTCATACTGCAGGCTCTCGTCAACGGCATGGGGCTGCGGGCTCGTCTCCAAGAGTGTGTCCGGCATCTGTCGAAATCAGCGAGCTACTCGGCCAGCACCTTTCTTCTGATCCTGGTAACGCACTCGTTTCTGGGTTGGCGACGCCTTCGTGATATCGACTACTACCGGGGTGACCCACTTCTAAAGCGTTTCCTCGGACTCGAACGCATCCCTGACGTCTCCACGCTATCGCGTCGACTCGTCCAGATGGACGAACGGGTGGTCGAGGGCCTTCGCACGCTCCAAAGGAACTTGGTCATCGACAGAATACTCGATTCCTGTTCATCCCGCATCACCATGGACTTCGACGGCTCTGTCATCAGCACCAAGAGCCGTCGAACACAGGGCACCGCAGTCGGCTACAACAAGAAGAAGGGGCAGCGCAGCTACTATCCGCTATTTGCGACCATCGCACAGACGGGCCGGTCTTCGATGTGTTGCATCGTGCTGGGAACGTCCACGACTCCAACGGGGCGCTGGACTTCATTCGGTCGTGTTTCGCGACGCTCCTCGCGCGAGGCTTTCGCGGCCGATTGGAGGCGCGGCTCGACGGCGCCCACTTCAGCGAGGCGACGTGCGCGTGGCTGCGCGACGAGGGCATCGAGTTTTCAGTCAGCGTGCCGTTCGAGCGCTTCCCAGAGCTGAAGTCGCTGATCCAGCAGCGAGCGCGCTGGCGGAGCATCGACGAAGAGTGGGCTTGGTTCGAGTGCGACTGGAAGCCGCAGAAGTGGAATCGCGGCATGCGGTGCCTCGTCTACCGACGTCGGGTCAAGACTCCCCGGAAGGGCCCGATTCAGCTGGACCTCTTCGAGCCGATCGAGCGACATAACGAGCACAAGGTGGTAATGACGAACAAGCGCGGCACTCCGGTCACCGTGCTTCACTTCCACAACGGTCGAGGTTCGCAGGAGGGGATCTTCGCCGAGCTGAAGTCCCACGGCTCGCTGGACTACATCCCGACTCGCCGCGAGATCGGAAACCGCGTCTACATGCTCGCGTGCGTCCTGGCCCACACGCTCGGCCGCGAGATGCAGATGCGGGCGACCCCCACCGAGCCGAAAGACGGGACGCATCGTCCCTGCCTATGGGTGCTCGAGCGCCTCGACACCTTGCGCAGGGCTGTCATTCAGCGCGCAGGACGACTGACTCGGCCGCAAGGACGGCTGACCTTGACGATGTCGACCGACGATGCGCTTACCGCCGACTTCCAGCGCCTGCTCGCTCCTTGGCAGAATCAAGCGGCCTAACGCGTCAGCCCGCCTCGCGCGCGGGTTTTGCAACGTTGGGGGATCCTCAGACCCTCGATGATCGTCTGGCCGGCCTTCCGCGCTCATCTGAGCGCGGCCCCGTTGAAGCCAGACCAGTGCGGAGTTCACTCCTTGGTCAAGCGTCCCCCTTCCGCGCTCATCTGAGCGCGGCCCCGTTGAAGCGACGGCTACGACGTCCGCATCGTCCGGCGGACCCCGCCTTCCGCGCTCATCTGAGCGCGGCCCCGTTGAAGCGCCAGTTTGCCGTTGTTGAGCAGGCCCGGCGTCTTGCCCTTCCGCGCTCATCTGAGCGCGGCCCCGTTGAAGCAGTCGTCGCCGTCGCCGTCGTCGTCGGCTTCCTCGCGACCTTCCGCGCTCATCTGAGCGCGGCCCCGTTGAAGCATTCCGGGTCTCGGCCTGAACGACGCATTCGTTGGCACCTTCCGCGCTCATCTGAGCGCGGCCCCGTTGAAGCCTTGTGCACTCCGACTGACCGAATTCCGCCGGCACCCTTCCGCGCTCATCTGAGCGCGGCCCCGTTGAAGCTCGAACGCGTGGTTGATGATGCCGCGCGCTTCGATGTCCTCCTTCCGCGCTCATCTGAGCGCGGCCCCGTTGAAGCGCTGTCGTCGAGAGGGTCTGGCAGCGGACTGTCGAGGCCTTCCGCGCTCATCTGAGCGCGGCCCCGTTGAAGCTCGCCGAGGGTCGGCGAGTCATTCAGCGCAGCCCATACCTTCCGCGCTCATCTGAGCGCGGCCCCGTTGAAGCCCAGCAGGACTTCCTGGCGCAGATCGAGATGCTGGCCTTCCGCGCTCATCTGAGCGCGGCCCCGTTGAAGCTCGGCGACGGCGAACGCGTCCGCGTCCTCGGGACGGATCCTTCCGCGCTCATCTGAGCGCGGCCCCGTTGAAGCCGCTCGTCGGACGGAGTCGTGCTGTCACGGCTGCTGCCCTTCCGCGCTCATCTGAGCGCGGCCCCGTTGAAGCGCCCGGGCCTTCGCCGAGCGCGCGTCCATCTCCGCGACCCTTCCGCGCTCATCTGAGCGCGGCCCCGTTGAAGCGCGCAATGCCGATCACGTAGGCTTGTGTCGTGATCGACCCTTCCGCGCTCATCTGAGCGCGGCCCCGTTGAAGCCTCGACGTCGGCGTCGCGTTCTGCCCGGATGCGTCGCCCTTCCGCGCTCATCTGAGCGCGGCCCCGTTGAAGCGAGCACTACCCGGAGACCGGACCTGTAGCGAGAGCGCCCTTCCGCGCTCATCTGAGCGCGGCCCCGTTGAAGCACGAACGCGTCGACGGCGCAGTAGAGAGCGAGGTCCCCTTCCGCGCTCATCTGAGCGCGGCCCCGTTGAAGCTGGTGCACTTGTCGAGTGGCTCGGCGAACAGCGTGCCCTTCCGCGCTCATCTGAGCGCGGCCCCGTTGAAGCTGGCGTCGAGCCTCGACAATCCGCGGGCTGCGCGCGACCCTTCCGCGCTCATCTGAGCGCGGCCCCGTTGAAGCTCAGACCCGGTCAGGTGCCCGCCATTGGCGAGCGCTGCCTTCCGCGCTCATCTGAGCGCGGCCCCGTTGAAGCGCTCCGCTCTCGTTGACGATCAGCAGGACGTGCGACCCCCTTCCGCGCTCATCTGAGCGCGGCCCCGTTGAAGCGGCTCGCTTCGAGCGCGAGGAGGTGGCGGACGTCGTCCTTCCGCGCTCATCTGAGCGCGGCCCCGTTGAAGCCCGCGCGGCGCATACACGGCCGGCGATCTTCACTCCCTTCCGCGCTCATCTGAGCGCGGCCCCGTTGAAGCGGCCAGCGCCTTACGCTCGCTTGCAGCCTCGCACTCGGCCTTCCGCGCTCATCTGAGCGCGGCCCCGTTGAAGCTCGGCGAAGCCTGGCACCGGCAACAGCGTCGGTGGCATCCCTTCCGCGCTCATCTGAGCGCGGCCCCGTTGAAGCGCGACCCGGCATCCCGCGATCGACATGCGCACCGACACCCTTCCGCGCTCATCTGAGCGCGGCCCCGTTGAAGCCGGCAGCGGCTTGCCGTTGAAGTAGTCGCGCACCTCGCCTTCCGCGCTCATCTGAGCGCGGCCCCGTTGAAGCCATCGCAGCCAGGGGCCAGGCCGCGACGTGCTTGAGCCTTCCGCGCTCATCTGAGCGCGGCCCCGTTGAAGCGCGCTCGGCTGCTTCTGCATGCGGCTGCTGATCGTGGCGCCTTCCGCGCTCATCTGAGCGCGGCCCCGTTGAAGCCCGATGGCCTCCTCGTTGAAGGCGTGCAGCTCGTCGCCTTCCGCGCTCATCTGAGCGCGGCCCCGTTGAAGCGTCGTCCGGGGGTTCCGGGGCCTTGAGGACCCCGCGCCTTCCGCGCTCATCTGAGCGCGGCCCCGTTGAAGCGACACTCCGTGCTCGAGCATCACCCGCGCGATCGCCCTTCCGCGCTCATCTGAGCGCGGCCCCGTTGAAGCCGCTCGCTCGCCGCCTCGCACTCCGTCAGCGCGTCGCCTTCCGCGCTCATCTGAGCGCGGCCCCGTTGAAGCACGGCCGGGGGTAGGGTCTCGCGGAGCGGCCCAGCACGACCTTCCGCGCTAATCTGAGCGCGGCGCCGTTGAGGCGGTGTCAATCGAGCGGATCCACTCAGCGAGAATCGCGTTGACTTTCCACGTTCGTCAGAGACCGCAGACGCGTTGAAGCGGCGCACGCCACGGTCTGGAAGCAGAGAGCTGGAACCGATCCGCTCGGCAACCGAAAGCGCACTCAACCATGAGCCGGTACGCCGCGGCCCGGAGCGCGCGTCAGCCGACGAACAACCCCATGCCTCGATGGCGGCCCTTGCCCAAGAGCATGGGGCCTGCCACGGCAGCAGCGAATTCGAGGCGGAGCATCGCCTGGAGTCCCCGCCCGCTCGGAGCTCGCCACTCGTCGACATGGATGTCGGTGGGGGGAGGCAGCCCGGAGTCGAAGCAGGCCGTGCGGACGTCGTTCCGGAGGACGGTTTGCACATCGCCTTGTCTGGAATGACGGCGCACCCTGTAGGGCGTTGCGCTGCGCCAGTGGCGACTAGAAGCCAGCAGTGGGTCGTCGTCGCGGAGCAGGGTGGGATCGAGCGCGAGGCGTCCGAGGTGACCGGCTCGAAGCTCGGTCAGCCGATCGAGCGCGATCTGGAGGACCTCGGAGTCGACGGTCCGGACGGGCTCGATGGCCATGAGCAGGCTCCGCTGCGGGTCGCATGCGAAGAACAGATGCGCGTCGTTCGCGGCGGGCGAACCATCGGCGCGATGACCCGTCACCCACGAGGGCAGGCGCGCGTTCGGTCCGGCCTGCTCCTGGTAGAGCGCCATCACGGCGCGGCGCAGCGCGGTCGCAGCGGCTTCGGGTTCGGGCACTGCCGCCAGCCCGTCACGAATCCTCCACGCATGGACGCGAGCCGGTCGAGAGACCGGCACCATGATTCCGAGTCCGAGGAAGCGGCCATCGCCGAGGACCATCGGGCCAGAGGCTTCTGCTGCCAGCTCGATACGGACATGCCAGAGCCGGTTCTTGCCGAATCGAGGTGGCGCGTCAAAGGCCTCGACCCGTTCGCCCTTGCGCCGGAAGGGCTCGCGCTGGACCTCGATTCCGAGTGGCCGTGCCTGCACTCCTGCGTGGCGCAGCGCCTGAACGACTGCGCGCTTCGCTTCGTGTTCTTCGGTGGCGCGCTCCGCGGCCGATTTTCCCCGTACAGAATTGTGCGCCAGATCGATCCTCCGCCGCGGCGCAGGCAACGCGGCGGGAGTGATCGTCTCCCAGATCCGTGCGGGACCACGATAGTGCCGCAGCATATCGTCGTCGCCGCGGACCAGCTGTGCGCGGTCCAAGGTGAGTCCGGAAAACGCCCATTCGATGTCCTCCGCGCGGACGAGGCTGTCCGGATGGGATTCTACGGCGATGCGCCGGATGCGCGGGTCCGCGTGCTCATGCCCGATCGACGGCAAGGGCAAAATGCGGGTACGATGGGTAATCGGGATGGCTGCGGTCTCGGCCGGGCCGGGCCCGACGAGCGTGGCACGCAGGTCGGCCTCTGGCAGGCCCGCTTCCGAGAGGCGGGCCAATGCGTCGTCACGAGTCCGGGTCACGAGGGCTTGCGCGGAGCGGAGCGGCCACGGCGAAAACCGACCTGGTTCGTCGAGCGCGCGAATCTCGTATACCGCGACACGACTCGGGCGACCATAGCCAACCTGGCGGAACAGGGTGCGCGGCGGTTGAACGAAGACCTTGCGGATCTTGCTGCCAGATGCGGGAGGTCGGAAGCGCTCATTTTGGGCGTGATGGCGTGCGACGAGACTGTCGAAAGTCCCGAGGCACGGACACAGCAATGCACCGGCGGTCACCGGTCCCGACGGTTCATGAAGTCGAACGGCACGATCCGCCGCCCATGCGTCTACCGCGCCCTCGTCGACGATCGCACCCTCGGCCCAGGCCATGTCCACGCTTCGCCCGAGCTGATACAGCCCGACGGCTAGTTCCACGAGACGGCGGGCGTGCTCTTCGCCGCGCTCGAATCGCCACACGTAGCGGATCGGCTGGCCGACCGCCAGGAACCTGGGCTGGCAGATCTTCGCGACTCGGATGCTATCCAGGTGGGCCGGATCGCCCTTGGCCGTGTCGAGATCGTTGTTCGGTACGTAGCACGTCACTGCCCGGCCCTGGCGCGCGGGAGGTGCGACCACCCGTGGCGCGTCCAGCCGTTCGAGCCAACGGAATGCCTCGCAGGTGGCGGGCTCGGACAGCTCGGCCGCGGCACCCGACACGAGTGCCTGGAAGGCGCGAGCCGGGGCGGGCGGCCACTCGGGACGGCCGTGGAAGCGCTGCTCGTGCAGGTGAATCGTCAGGGCGAAGACCAGCGCGCTCACTTCTTCTTGCCCTTGGCCAGGTCCTGCTTGGCGAGCCTCTCATCGAACTGGAACTCGCGGGGGTCGGAAACTCCGAACGCAGCCGCCGCGGCGCGAGCCCAGCCAAGCACCGCTCCGTGATCGAGCGTGAGCTCGCTGCGTATACCGCTTCGGTCGACCAGGCACCAGGTCGCCGGGGTATCGGGGTCGAGCACCAGCAGGCAGCCTTGGCGGAGGAACGGGTCGAAGGGAGCCGTTACGGCGACCAGCGACAGGCCGAGGAGATAGCGTCGCAGTTTGCCGTTGTCCCCGCCAGCCAGCCGCCGCAATGCGACCAGGTTGACGGTGATATCCCGGCGGATCGGGCCGTGCGCGACGATGCCTCCCGGGTCGCCGGTGGAGGGGACATGCAGGAAGCCGCGTTCTGCGTACCCGTCCCTTTCAGCCTGCTTCATCTCGCCTTCGTCCTTCATCACCTCGAGTTCGGCGTAGTCGAGAGCAGGATTGAACTGAGCGGAGCGGCTCAGTCGAGACACGTCCCAGGCGCGAATTGTCGCCTGGACGATTCTCGGCACCTTGGTGCCGGTGTCGCGCGAGTCCCAGGCGCCGAACACCAGCGAGGTCGGCGCCAGTCGGGCGATCGGCTCGGCGTCACGGCGCTTGAGAGCCACGAAAGCCGCCTTCGCCTCCTCTGCGAGCTCCGTGCAGCGAACCAGCGCATCACCGAGTCGGTGGCCGACCTGGAGCAACGAGATCCTCCCGTCCGTTCCCTTCTTCGGGTCGCCATAGCTGATGTTGATCTGCGGCACGAGCTCGCGGTAGCCGTCGTCGAGGAAGATCGGCTCCATGCGGTTGGCCTGGGACCCCACGGAGTCGACCAGAGCGACCCGCGTGCCATCGGCGAGTTCGTCGATGTTGTATTTCGTGTCGGTGGCGAAGGTCGGCGGGAAGAACGGCGCCCCCTGGCCCTCCGCAGGGACGAGCTCCTGCCGGAGGTGCAGGGCGACAGGGCCGAGCCGATCTTCGGCGCAGCGGTTGAGGAGTTCCGTGTCGAGGGAGGCGGTCATCGTGCGGTCTCTTCGATTACGTCCGTGATGCAACGGGCCTGACCTTCCTTTCCGGGCCAATCGAGTGTCATCCGGAAGGTCCGGCGCGGGAACGGCAACGGCGCGCAGCCCACGCCAGCTCGCAGGAGCGGTAGCGGTAGCTTTGTTCTTCCGAGCACGCCGTAGCGATATAAGAGCTTGTTGCGCGGCACAGGCCTCTGCGGGCGTGCATGCGTCAGGCCGATCGCGGCCAGGATCTCCACCAGCGGGTGGCCCTGGGGGGTGATATCGGTGTGTGCGTTGAGCGAGAACCCGATGCCCAAGGGCACGTAGTCGCGGCGCCAGTCGAACCGGAACGAGCTGGACTGGACCGCTGGGAATGCGAACGGGTCGGGGGCGAGGACGGTCGAGTCCTCGGGCAGTAGCGCGAGAGCGTCGCGTAGCAGTGCCGCACCGGGGTAGCCGCCCGAACCGGCCCAGAACTTGACCTTGTCGCGTCGTGTCCCGTCACCCCAGTGGTCGATTCGCAGGACCACTCCGTTCGCGACCAGAATGGCCGGGAGCGTGGCGGGACTGGCCGGCATGGGAACGGAGTAGCAGTCAGGAAGCGGTTCCTCCACCTGGCTGAGGGACCATTTCGACAGGTCCGTAGCCGTGCCCGCCGGGACCAACGCTCGAACCTCCGCAGACCGGAGAAAGCGCAGTATGGCGACGACTGGTGATTCCTCACCCAGCGCTTCGATCCGGAATCGACAGGTTCGTGGGTGACTCCAGTCGAATCCGCCCCGCACCCCACCGAGCAGCACCTCCGCGGTCTCCGCGATACCGAGGCACGCGAACACCTGTCCGGGATTCAGCAGATCGACCGGCACCTCTGCCTGCGCCATCACCTGTCCTCCCGTTCATCGTTGCGCCGGGACGCACGTTGGTCGGCCGCACGCAGTAGCGTCTCCCACCAGGCGAGGCCCCAGGGTCCAAACCGCTCCTGTAGCCGGGCGAAGCGCAGCGCGACCTCGGCAGCCTCGTGTTCGGCGCGAGACGGTGGAAGGTGGTCGAGACCTCGTGTTCCGATCAACGGGCGGGAGAAACCGTGGTGCGCGGTCACGAGGTGCAGCACGAGGTCCTGATCCTCCTCGGAGAGGGTTCGAAACTCCGGATCGCGGCGGACGTGCGTGAGGGAACCCAGTTCGTGCCGGTAGCCGTCGAGGAGTCGCACATCGACCGGTCCCCGCGTCTTGGCGTAGACGGTGTCGCGGGGAGCATGGAAGGCTCGCTGCCAGCGGTCGGCTCGCTTGCCCTCGTCGTGCAGACGTGCCGCTACTGCCAGCACGCGGCGCTGTCCGTCCGACAAGCCGAGCCTCGTCGCCAGTTCGGCGGCCTCGTTCGCCACCCAGGTCTCGTGTTCTTCAAGTGATTGCGGGCGACCCTCGGACCGGTCTTCCTCGGTCGCCGCGTCGTGCCGCCACTTCTCGACGACCAGCCACTCGGTCACATCCTCGTCGCCGGCGGCGCGGCGAAAGGGCAGACGCAGGCGCTCGCGCCAGGCCGGGTCGGTCGTCGCTTCACTGCGATCGGAGTGCGAGAGCCGGAAACGAACCACGGGGACCTGACCGTCGAGCGCCGGGAGCCAAGTCGCGTCCGTCTCGGAGTGCCGATCCGCTGTTTCCGGCGCCTCCTCGATTCCGGCATCCAATAGACCGGAGGCGCTGAGTCCGCCGAGCCGCGCGTCGATCAACAAAGTCCGGTGAGCGAGTCCGCGCTGGAAGCGGTCCCGGTCGCGAAGGCTCGATACGGCGGACTCCAGGTGCGCGAGCGTGATCGTCTGCAGGAACTCACCAGCTTGGTCAGTGACGAGTGCAAGCACGTCGCCTGATTGCATTGTGCGGTCGGTCTCGCCGGCGGCGGAGTTCCGCAAGCGAGCGGAGCGGTCTCGCAACCACTGCCAGACGTGCCATGTCTCCGCCTGGAGCTGTTCGCTGCTGTGTGGTGCTGCGGCTTCGCAGTAGGCCGCGAACTCTGCGTCACTCGCACTCGCGGGAGGCAGCATCGAGCGCCAAACGAGGATGGTCTGGGGTTCGTCCTCGACCCACCCGCGCAGCCACGGTCGAACCTCGGGCCGCCCTGTGTGTTCCCGCAAGGAGGTCATCGACCAGGCGTCGAGCACGGCCCGGCTCAAGGGAGGACGCAGCGGGGCCGGCGTCGACGCCACCGCGACGCGCTCGGCCGCGGTTCGTCGGAGGTCGTCGAGTGCCGAGGGACTCGCGTCCCGAGCGCCGTCGGGCAGCATCGGCAGCTCGCGAAGGAGCCCGAGCAGCGCTCCATGCGCGGCGGTGCCCTCCGGCGCTCCGTCCCTGGTCGATTCCAGCAACAGTTCGATCCGGGCGGAGCCTTCGCCTCGCCGGTTGACGCGTCCAAACCGCTGCACGAGTCGCTCCCACGCGACGCAATCGCAGACCAGATGATCGGCGTCGAGGTCCACGCCGACCTCGCCCGCCGATGTGGCGAACACGAAGGCATGGTCGTCTGGCCTCGCCGCTCCTGCGAGGAACCCCATCGCTTCGAGGTGCTCTGCAGCCAGCGAGCGCTCCCGCGTGCGACGCTCGCCGACGAACAGCTCGACCGATGGCAGGGAGACACCCCGTTCTCTCGTTCGCCGCGCGAGTCGGATGAGCTGAGCAGCGGCCTTCTCGGCGACCTCTCGCCGGTTTGAGAAGACCAGGACGCGCACAGGGTGCCCGGCGCTCTCCGCGAGATCCCACGCGCGCCGCGCCAGCGCCTCGTCCAGCGTAGCGCCTGCAGGAAGTTCCTTGATCACGAGGCCCTTGGTCGCGTGGAGCCGCTGCCGAACGGTAGGGTCCGTTCGGTCATTGTCGTCTAGCCTGAACGCCGAGTCGTGTTGCCGGCCGGTTGCGGACAACGCCAGGAGCTTCGGTCGCCGCACGGCCGTGGGCTCCGAGCTGTTGGCCGGGCCGGCCGCGTCTCGCAGATCATCTTGGCCGCAGACCGCCTCCAGCAAATGTTCGAACGGGGGCACGAGGTGCGACTCGTCGAGCACGAACAGCGCGTCGTTGCCGAGTAGGGCGGCGTGGTATGGCCGCATCCTGCGAGAGCTCGCGTAGCCCTCGAACAGCAGTCGCGACCCGATCATGTCGACGGTGCCCACGACGATGGCCGGCGAAGCGGGGTCCTCGAGCCACTCGCGATTGTCGATGAACTGACCGCGCAGTGTCGAAATCGGAAGGGGCTGCCCGCCGAGCCCCAGCGCGCGGCCGAGACCGGCCTCGGCGACCCGTACGCGCAGTCGCTCGGCCTCGCGAGTCGCTTGGTCGACCACTGCACGCCGATCGACGATGTAGACGAGCCGTCGCGGTAGGTCGGTCGCCCCGCTCACACGGGCCGCCAGCCAGACCGCCATCACGGAGGTCTTGCCGAGCCCGGTCGGGAGGTCGAGAGCGCGCGGGACGGCGCCGGCTGAGAGCTGCGCCAACAGCCGCCGCTGCCAGGGAAACGGGGTCCTCCCGAGCACTTCAGTGAGCAGGTCGTCGTGCTCCGTTGTCTCTTTCACGGCGGTTCGCGTCACTCGGTGATGCTCATCCCCTGGGCGGTCCACCATGAGCGCAGGGCGCTCCTCACTGACAGATCGGCGCGCGGCCCTCCCGGGAACTCCGCCGCCACTCTATACAGTCTTCGCAGGCGATGCAGGAAATCAAGAGTCGGTCTTCCTTCCTCTGCGACGACCGGCGACGGCTGGGCACCGCCCGGGGCGAGCGCGGTCTACACCCCACAGGCACGACGTCAGGCGCGCGCTCTGGGCGTCGTCGCTCCAAGTCCTGCGGCCGTGGTCGCGGTGCAGCGCTCCGACTCGGGCCTCCGGTCGACCCCCCAACTCGACGCGCTCCTCGTCGACGGGGTCTTTGTGATTCCCACGATGGTGATCGAGCCGCCTTCCACCCGCTCCCAGAACCGACCGATGAGCAGCCCGCCAGGGTCACCGCACGCATCGTCCGACGGGAGTTCGTACTGCTTCGAGACGGGGGCGTGCTGTGCGACAACGAAGGCGGTCTGCAGGTGGAGGACGAGCGGAGCGCTCTCGACGCCTGTCGGGCTGCAGTCGTCGAGAGTCGGATCGCCGTCGGGTGGTCGCGTGACTCACGCGGTGGCGGTGCCGAGCGCTACCGGCCCATCTGTCGCTTCAGCTCGTCGACCGCGCGCAGGCATCGCGCGAGGCTGTCACTGGATAGGGCGGCCACCGACGGTCGCCATCGCTCAGAGGCGAATCGGAGTATCTGGCTCCGATAGCCGCGCCCGACGATCGACGTTGAGTCACGTGGTGGGATCAGGTCCTCCAAGATCGCGCGGTGCTTGGATCGCCGGGCCAGGTTCAACAGTGTAGACTTTGGATTCGGTTCCGAATCAGGATCCCGAGGAACGAGGCTGACCGACACGCCGAGCCAGGACGCTGCACGTTCGCGATCGGCGAGGAGCCACGCTTCGAGTTCGCGAACAGCAATTCGGACGGACAGCAGCACCGGTCTGACCGGGACCAACCGTGCAACCAGGGTGGGCGCGCAATCAGCATCCTGATCCAGATCGCGCAGGACGAACCATGGGGATCGGCGTGCTGCCTTGGCGAATCCAGCGAGGCGGGCGTCGAGGTTCGACTTGCCTCTCCCTCCGAATACGCGGTCGACGAGGAGCCCTGCGTCGTCGAGCAGGCGACGGGCGACCGCTTCGTCGGTCGGGCCCTCGACCACGATGTTGACCGGCAGCACGACCACGGATCAGAACTCGAACAGCGCCAGCTGGTGCGCGTCGCGCGGAGCGGAGCGAGGCCCGACGAGTTCGGAGAGCGGCGCGCCCTCTTCGAGCAGGATGCGGACCTGCTCGTCCTCGGCGGCGACCAGCACTCGAGTCCCTTCGTCGCCTGGTTCGAGCAGCAGAACTTCCTCCGCTCCGATGCCCTCGTCGGACAGCAGGTCCTGGGAGTGGGTACTCAACATGATCTGGCGGTGTCGGCGACGATTGAGCCGGTGCAGCATCTGGGGAATGTTCCGAACGACCGCCGCGTGCAGCGACAACTCCGGCTCCTCCAGCAGGAGTGGCGAATCCCCGTCGAGGAAGCTCCAGAGCAGGCCGAGCAGGCGCAGTGTCCCGTCGGAGAACTGCGCTTCGTTCTGCCAACCTGCATTGGGGCGCCAGTGTTCGTACAGGCCTTTCAGGTGCGGGGTGCCCGTCGCGGAGTCCCGCTCGAGCTCCAGTGTCTTGAGTTGAGGGACCGCGACCCGGAGCGCGTCACGGATCTTCCGGAGTCGCGAGTCGAGTTGCTTCTTCGGCGTCCGCGCGAGCTGCTCGAGGAAGTCACCGCCGAACGGGTCGCGCTCGCGGCCGACTGACCGCTCCGGCTCACGGACGAGCTGCGGGATGACGTGCAGGTACCGCGCGGACGCCAGGAACTCGGCGAGCGCGCGGAATTGCTGGTTCCGGCTCACTTGCTCCAGATGAGTCTGGCTCAGTCGATCCCGATCGCTGATGTCGTCCTCATCCGGGCGCGCGACGATCCGAGTATCGTCCCTCCAGACCTCCTCGCGCGCGACGAAAAACGGACGGCGCTGATCGCGGGTGAACCGGAGCACGTATCGCCAGCGTGAGTCATCGGCGAGGATCGCGTTCACATCGATCTCGATGGCGGAGTTCGCGCGCGCGTGGAGCGAGCGGATCTGACGCACATCGCGTCGCGATGGGTGCGCGATCGCGCGGGCGAGGCCGCCGCCTGGCTCGGCAACCTCCTTCAGGAAGCGAAATGCGTCGAGCAGGTTCGACTTCCCCGATGCGTTCGGTCCGACGATGAACACGCGCTCGCCGAGCCGTACGTCGACGTCCCGGAAGTTGCGCCAGTTGGTTAGCCTGACGTGGGTGAAGTGCATCGGTGCGGGCGAGCATAAGCCATCGACTCGGGACCGGCGAGCGACCCGGTTCGAGATCCAACCGTCGCTCCGGGAACCGGAGGAACAGTCGGATCCTGGTCGCCGGAGCCCGTGAACGACCTGACGGCTCAACCCTCCTCGAGGATGTCGATCCAGGCCGTCCCGCTGTCAGGCAGGTTGGTGCGCATGTCGGATCTCGCGGGGCTTCCATGGCTTCTTGTGGCCCTCTTGGCCGTCCCGCGCCGCGCGCAGGACCGCTACCGCGTGCCACTCGACGCGATCAGGAATGCGGTCCTCGCGTCGCCGCCACCGTCCACGAGCGTGGCGCCGGGCGGCGCGCACGTCGTCGTCGTGCGGCGCGAGGCGATGCCGTGGATCGCACTGACCGCGCAGCCGCGCTTCGCGCTCTCCGGGTTCCGGATCGACGCGGACAGGAACCCGACACTCGACACCGGTCGCCGTGTCCGTACGACGGCGATCGCGGCGGCCGCGCACGGCAGTTCGTGCTACATCGTTCCGCCTGCCAACGCGGACGTGCGGGGACCGATCTGGACCGCGGACGGCACGCGCTTCGCATACACAAACGCAAACCACAATGGCCTAGAAGTCTGGTTCTGCGGGGTCTCTACCGCGAAGGCCTCGGGTCTCGACGGCATCCGCGTCAGCGACATGCTCGGCGCGCCGGTCGATTAGATGCTTGATCAGCAGCACGAGATGCTACTCCTGTGGTCCGGTGGCGGAGCATCGGCGGCGCCGCGCGTGCCGCTCGGCCCGAACGGGCAGGAGACCGCCTGCAAGACTGCGCCGGTCGGTACCTGCCAGGATTTGCCGCAGACCTGGCGCGTCGAGACGCTGTTCGACGACGTCCCGACCAGCCGGATCGCGGTCGTCGATCCCACGGGCGGTGCGGTTCGCAGCGTCGGCAAGCCAGCACTCGTTGGGAGTGCCGAGCCATCGCCGGACGATCGCTTCGTGTTGCTGACACGGATCAGGCGGCTGTTCTCGGCTCTCGTCACCAGCGGTTCGTGCCCGCTGGACGCCGCGGTCGTCGACTTCGACTGTCCCGGGGTCTTGCAGGTCGCGGATCTGCCGCTCGCGGATCACGTGCCCATCGGCGCGCTGGCGATGGGATCGCGTTCGTTGCAGTGGATCCCTGCCGATCCGTCGTCGCTGAGCTTGGCGGAGGCGGCGGACCGTGGCGACGAGCGGACGCCCGCCCAGCGGGGTGACACGGTGTACGTGCACCGGGTACGAAAGCGAGCGGCGTCGCGGCCGCGGTTCGTGACGGAGTACCGCATCGCCTGCCTCGCGTTCGATGCGACCCGCGAGGTGGCGTTCGCGCGACGCGTGACCGCGTGCGGGGCTGTACGCAGACTTGGTGCTGTCGTCGGTGTCGCTGGCGCTCGTCTGCGACGGACGGACGGCGGGCGACCTGTGGATGCGGCCGGCGCAGCTCGCAGCGATGCAGGAGGTCGACGAGAACGACCATCGCGTCGCGCGCCTGCGCGTGCCGTTCGGTGGTCGCGAGCGCGGTGCGATCGTGATCGAGACGCGCGGGCAGCAGGGCTACTTCCGCAACACCTACGATCTCACCACCGGTCTGCTGCTGATGGGCTCGAGCTCGACCACCGCTGCGGCCACGCCGGGCGCCGGCGGGCAGGGTGGGATCGCCACGACGATCACGTCGTCGCAGCTCCTGGACGTCCGCGAGCTGGCGCTGCCGTGGTCGGCGACGCCCGGCGCGGCGGACCTGCGAGCGGGCCAGCAGCTCCGCTACCGCGGGACCTACACGACGCGCGTCCCGGGCGTGCCGGACCTGCCGCTCGACTACACGTACGGTATCGACATCCGCTCCGCCGAGCGCGGCTTCCTGCTGTGCGACACCTGGACGCGCCTGAGCTCCGGCTACGCGCCCCCGCAGGAATCGCGCAGCCAGCGCGCGCTGGGGAGCGCGCAGCTCCCCGCCCTGCTCGTGCCGCCGGACGCGCTGCGGGCGCTGCGCCCCGACCAGGTCCTCGACGACGACCCGATCACACACTTCCGCACCGTCTTCGCCGGCATCCAGGACGGCCGCGCGATCGTCGTCGAGCAGGGCCCGAGCGAAGTGACCCGCTACGCCTACGACCTTCGCACCGGCCTGTTGGTGGACATCGCGCTGCAGCAGCACCAGGGCGTCGGCACGCTGGTCGTGCAGGTGGCGCTGCAGGGCGGGAGCTGAGCCCGGGCGGGAGGGGTCGGTGGCGGGCGCCGGGGGCCGGCGCGGCGGCCGAGGGCGTGGCGCGAAAGTTCTCGTGACGGGTGCCGCGGGCTGCGGATGTGCGGGACGAGCGGGGCGCGTGGTGCGCCCGAGGCTCGACCACGCACCGCAGCAAGCGAGAGCTCCGACATGAGATTCCCGATCCGCATCCCCCTCCACGCCGGCGTCCTGTTGGCCACCGCCGCCCTGGTGGGCGGCGCGCGCGCCCAGGACGACCGCGACACCGACACGCCGACCGGCGCGATCTGGGTCAACGGCCAGACGGTCGCGCAGCTGACCACGCAGGTGAACGCCGGCTGGCGCATCACCGACCTCGAGTACGACTCCATCGCCAACGGCACGTTCACGGCGGCGCTCGTGCGCAACAGCGGCGCCTACTCGAAGACCTGGTGGTGGTACGTCGGTGCCACCGGCGCGCAGATCGCGAGCGCGTTGTCGACCAACAACGCGCGGCTGATCGATCTGGAGCCGTACGACGACAACGGCACGACGCGCTTCGCCGCCATCATGATCCGCAACACCGGCGCGGACGCGAAGGCGTGGTGGTGGGTCTACGACGCGACCTCGGCGAACGTGAACAACGCGGTGTCGAGCAACAACGCGCGGCTGACCGACCTCGAGCGCTACTCGGTGTCGGGCACCGATCGCTTCGCCGCGATCATGATCAGCAACACCGGCGCGGACGCGCGCGGGTGGGCCTATTGGTACAGCGTCAGCCAGGCGAGCATCGCCGGGCTGCTGAACCAGAACAACCTGCGGCCGTACTCGATGGAGCGCAACAGCTCCGGGACCTACGACCTCATCGGCATCCAGAACACCGGCTACTACCACTGGTACTACTTCAACCAGTCGGCCAGCAGCGTGACGGCTCTGCTGGAGCAGAACGTCGGCCGGATCATCGACATCGAGCGCTACACCAGCCTGCTGACGGGCACGCGCTACGACGTCGTGATGATCGACAATGCCAACGATCTCGAGCGGCGTGCCTGGCTGCAGTTCGACGGCAGCACGGACGGCGCCTTCGGTGCGTGGCTGAAGGAGATCGGCGGCCCGATCCTCGCGCAGGTGCGGCCGGACTTCGTGTTCGAGCCGGCGAGCCTGATGAAGACGCTCTACCACACGCATGCGATGCGTCGCGTCGCGCTCGGCCTCGACTCGCTGAGTGCGAGCGTCACCGTGCCGCTGGGCACCGTCGGCAGCTGCCCCAACAACTCCGGCGCGTCGACGACCGAGACGCTCGAGGTCGTGCTGCGCAGGATGATGGAGAACTCCGACAACAACCGGACGCTCGCCATCGCGAACCGCTACGGCGTCGCGAACATCAACGCGACCGCCGCGGCGATCGGCATGGCCAGCACGTCGGTCAACCACGTCATCGGCTGCGGCGGCCCGATTCCGAACGAGCTGACGCTGCGGGACGTCGGCACGCTGCACGAGACGGTTGCCAATGGCTACCTGCTGGCCCAGCGTGACAAGTTCTACGAGCTGATGCCCGACACGCTGGCGTTCCCGACCTGGGGCAGCACGAATCTGTCGACGCGCATCGATGCCGAGGCGGCGACGCTCGGCCTTCCCAACTGGGTGCGCGACGCGTTCAAGGCGGCGATCGTCATCGCCTACAAGCCGGGCGGCTACGGCGTGAACGGGCTGCTGTACTTCTCCGAGGGTGGCTTCCTGCGGGTGCCCTTCAAGGACGGCAGCGGCAACATCACGCTCCGCGAGTACTCGTTCGGGTCGTTCAACCACGGCGCGTCGGTGGAGGTCCCGTCGCGCGACGCGGTGTCGAACGCCGCGCTCGAGCTGGTCTGGGACCGCGTGCGCGCCGGCCTCGCGACCTGGAACAACCTGACCTCGGGCAGCATCTCGAGCTTCGGCACGTCGTGCGCCGGGAGCGCGGGCTCGCCGCTGCACACCGCGACCGGCACGCCGCTGATGGGCGCGAGCGTCAGCTACAACCTGTCCAACGCCCCGGCGCTCGCGCCCTGCGTGCTGGCGATCGGCTTCTCGAACACGGCGTGGGCCGGCGGCCGGCTGCCGGTGTCGCTCGACTTCCTCGGCGCGACCGGCTGCTTCCTGCGCATCGACCCGCTCGTCACCGAGGGCTATACGGCGAGTTCGGGAGGCACGAAGTCCCGCACGTTCCTGTTCCAGACCGATCCGGCGCTGATCGGGTTCTCGCTCTACACGCAGTACACGGTGCTCGACCGGAGCGCGAATCCCGCCGGCTTCACGACGACGAACGGCGTCCGCACGAGGGTCGGTGGCTACCGCTGAGCCGGATGCGCCCGGGGGCAGCCATGTTCGAGACCGCGGTCGCCCGCTGCGGCAATGCCGTCGCCATGGCGCGCTGGACGCGTCGCGGCGACGGCCGCGGCCGCTGGCCAGCGCCCGCGCGCGAGCGGCGGGCGCGACCGGGAGCGGAGCGATCGCCGGGCCGTGGTATCTTCCCGGCGCATGTCGTCCCCGGCGGAGCGGCTCTACGAACAGGCGTCGCGCGGCGACCAGGCAGCGGTCGACGCGCTCCTGGTCACCTACCAACCGCGGCTGTGCGCCTACCTGCGGTTGCGCGCCGGCGGGCTGCTCGCGCGCGAGTCGGTCAGCGACCTCGCGCAGTCGGTGTGCCGGGACGTGCTCGAGAACCTCGACCGCTTCCAGTTCCCGGGCGAGGCCAACTTCCGCCGCTGGCTCTACACGACCGCCGCCAGGAAGCTCGCCGACCGGCGGGCGTTCTGGGGCGCGCAGCGGCGGGATGCGCGGCGCGACGACGGCGCTGCGGACGTCGACACCTCGGCGTTGGAGGCATTCGTGTCGGTCGCGACGCCGAGCCGGGCCGCGATCGCGCGCGAGGAGCTCGAGCGCGTGCAGCGGGCGCTCGATCGGCTGCCCGACGAGCAGCGCGAGGCGATCCTGCTGTCGCGGGTGCTCGGCCTCGGCCGGGCCGAGGTCGCTGCGGTCATGGGGCGCACCGAGGGCTCGGTGCGCATGTTGATCTGTCGCGGGCTGGCCGCCGTGGCCGGGGCCGCGCAGCGTGAGCAATGAAGCAGGTCGCGGCCCGCTGACGCGGACCGCCGGTTCGGACGGAGCACCCTTGGACACGGGCCGGCCCCAGGATCAGCAGGCGGAGGCGTCGGACGATCCGGCGCAGTCTCTGTTGCAGCGTTGCCTCGACGCGCTCGAGGACGATCCGCACGCGGATCTCGAGACGTTGCTCGGTTCGGAGCCGGAGTGGTCGTGCGGAGTGCGCGAGCAGCTCGCGCTGCTCGACCGCGTCGGGCTGCTGCAGTCGCAGGAAGACGTCGACCGCGCGCCGCGGCAGCTCGGCGAGTTCCGCATCCTGCGGCAGCTCGGTCGCGGCGGCATGGGCGTCGTCTATCTCGCGGTGCAGGAGTCGCTCGGCCGCGAGGTGGCGTTGAAGCTCGTGCACCCCGAGCACCTCTACTTCCCGCTCGCCCGCGACCGCTTCCGTCGTGAGGTGCGCGCCGCTGCGCGCCTGCGTCACCCGGGCATCGTGCCGGTCCACACGTTCGGCGAGGCCGATGGCGTGCCGTTCTACGCGATGGAGCGCGTGCCGGGCGCGAGCCTCGCCGAGGTCCTCGACCAGCTCCGCGGGCGCGCGCCGCGCGAGCTGTCCGCGCCGCTCCTGCGCGACGCGCTCGAGCGGGCGCTCGACGCGAAGGGCGACCGGGAGACCGTCGCCGAGTCGGACCGCTTCCGCGGGAGCTGGATCGCCGCGTGCTGCGAGATCGTCCGCGACGTCGCGTTGGCACTGGAGCACGCCCACCAGAACGACGTGCTGCACCGCGACCTGAAGCCGTCGAACCTGCTGCTCGCGACGGACGGCCGCGTGCTGCTGATCGACTTCGGGCTCGCGCTCGCGGACGGCGATCCGCGGCTGACGCGGAGCGGCTCGACGATCGGCTCGCTGCCCTACCTCGCACCCGAGCAGCTGCGAGCCTCGGCGCCGGTCGACCGTCGCACGGACGTGCACGCGCTCGGCGTGACGCTCTACGAGCTGCTCACGCTGGCACCGCCGTTCGGGGACGGCTCGCCCGGCACGCGCGAGCGCATCCTCGCCGGTCGCGTCGATGCGCCGAGCCGCGGCAATCCGCAGGTGCCGGCCGACGTCGACGCGATCTGTCTGGCCGCGATCGATCCCGATCCCGCGCGGCGCTACCCGAGCGCGGCGGCGTTCGCGGACGACCTGCAGCGCTTCCTGGAGCATCGCCCGGTGCTGGCGCGGCCGCCGTCGCCGTGGCTCAGGTTCACGCGGCTCGTGCGGCGCCGGCCGGCGACCGCGATCGCGGTGGTGTCCGCCGTCCTGCTGCTGGTCGCGGTGCCGACGGTGTTCGCCGTGCAGGCGCGGCTCGCTGCCGGTGAGCTCCGCGCGGCGCTCGACGAGGCGAATCGCGAGCGCGAGCGTGCGGCGCTGCACCTCGGGGAGGCGCTCGAGGCGTTCGACACCATGCTGTCGCGCACCGCGTCCGCACGGCTCGCGAACGTGCCGCGCACCGCGCACCTCAGGCGGCAGCTGCTCGAGGACGCATTGGCGTTCCACCTGCGGCTCGCGGCGCGCGAGCCGGGCGACGAGCGCGTGCGGCTCGCGACGATCGGCGCGTGGCGGCGCGTCGGCGAGATCCGCACCGAGCTCGGTGAGCTGACGGAGGCGCTCGACGTGATCGGGCAGGCGGAGCGCGCGCTCGATGCGATGGAGCCGCTCGCGCGGAGTTCGCGCGAGGCCCGCAGCGAGCGCGCGCACCTGCTGACGACCCGTGCGCGCGTCGTCGGGCGCATCGGCCGGGCGGACGAGCGGTTGGCGGCCCTGCGGGAAGCGTGCGACGTGCTCGCCGGACTGTTGGCCGAGACGCCGAGCGACGCCCGCCTGCGGGTCGACTCGGCCCGCACGCGGATCGATCTGGCGGTCTACACGGCCCGCGCCGGCGCGATCGACGATGCGCGTGCGTTGAGCGACGGTGCGCTCGCGGATCTCGCGACCTGGCTCGGCGAGCCTGCCGAAGCGAGCATGCACGCGAAGCTCCTCGGACTGCGCGCGACCGCGCTCGACAGCCTGGCGATGATCGCGGTGTCGGCGGGTCGGAAGACCGAGGCGGACCGCTGGCTGCGCGAGGCAGCCGCGGTCGCCGAGCAGGTGCTCGCGGACGATCCCCGCGATGGCGATGTGCTGCAACGGCTCGCCGGCGTGCGGCTGCGCCGAGCGATGCTCATGCAGGAGCTGCGCGATCTGGACGGCGCGAGCGTCGCGTTCGACGAGGCGGTCGAGCTGTTCGAGCGCCTCGTCCGCGACGAGCCCGAAGATACGGATTGGACCTCGCAGCTCGGACTCCTGCTGTCGACCCGGGCCGAGGTGCACACCGCGCAGGGCGCGCTCGACATCGCCCGTGCCGACCACCGGCGCGCGCTCGAGTTGCTCGACCTGGTGGTCGCGCAGCGGCCGCAGGATCGCGAGCTGCGCTCGCGGCGGGCGATCGCCCACGGTCAGTTCGCCGGCTTCCTGGCGGCGAGTGGCGATCTCGCCGGCCAACGCGGGCAGCTCGCGTTGGCCATCGCCGACCAGCGGGCGCTGGTGGACGCGGTGCCGGACGACGGGCCGGTGGTGGGCAATCTGGTCGTGTCGCTCGCAATGGCGGCGCAGGCCGCTGCCGACGACGGCGATCTCGACGCGGCGCAGCGCGACATCGCCGAGGCGGTGCGCGTGGCGCGCGCATCAACTCGCGGTGGTGTTGGCACGTCGGTCCTGATCGACGTCCTCCGCATCGCAGCGGATATCGCTGGTCGGCGATCCGACGACGCCGGCGCCGTCGCTGCCCTCGATGAAGCCGACCGGATCGCCACGATGTGGCTCGCCGAGCTCCCCGACGATGCCGAGCGGCTCACCGCGCTCGGCAGCGTGCGCGGCGACCGCGCCCTCCACTTCGCCAATCGTGACGACATCGCCACCGCGCGCGCCCTGCTGATCGACGCCCTGTCGCTGACCCAGCGCGCCGCCGACCAGGGCTCCGCCGCCGCCACCCGGCAGTGCGCCGCCCTCCAGAAGTCCCTCGCCGAACTCCCCCGCTAGCTTCCGATCCGTACCGCGTACGATTTTTACATCAGGCGGTGATCACGGGCCGAGCAGGTGCGCCAGGGCCGCGTGCAGCTCGGTCGTCGCGTCGCCCACACCCTCGCGGGCGCCGTGCTCGGCGAGAGCCCGCGCGAGCCCGAGGTGGGTCGGGAACACGGTCGGCTCGGGTCGCGGCGTGCCTCCGAGGCCCTGGTGCTCCCATTCGCAACCCCGCCGATCGGTGGAGGTCCAGCCGCGGCAGGGTAGCGGGCGGACCGCGTAGACCGTGCAGCGCGCGTCGGCACCGAGGAGCGCACAGGCACGACGTGGGGCATCGTTGCCCCGGGCCGCTTCCGCGGCGCGGCGCAGGATCGCGGTGGTCAGCCGATCGCGATCGCGGTGTTTCCGGACCGCGTCGGCGAGCACCGCGGCCTCCGCTGCGGTCACGCCGACGCGGTAGTGACAGCACAGTGCGCAGCCGGGGAGGCAGGCGCGCTGCGGGGCGTCGGGCGACGTCGCGACGACGGTGTCCGAGCGCGCGAAGGCGCGGTGCGCGGCGTCGCGCAGCGAGTCGGCCAGCGTCGCCGCGACCGGTGCCGCGTCGAGTTCCGCAGCGAGCTCCGTCAGTCCTCGGAGGAACCAGGTGTTGGGGCCGTCGGTCATCGGCGGTCAGCGCGCACAGTCGACGTGCCGACGGGAGGCGAATCCAGTACGACCGCGTAGCATCCTGGCCCGAGGTCCCACGGACCTACGGTTCCCGCGATGATCCTGTTCTACTCGCCCGGTGCGTGCTCGTTCGCCGAGCTCGCTGTCCTGCCGAAGCTCGGCCTCCCGTTCCGCCTCTGCCGCGTGACCCGCGACGAGCGCCAGGCGCCACCGTACACGACCGCCGTCAACCCGCACGGTCAGGTGCCGGCGATGATCGTCGGTGGCGAGGTGCTGGTCGAGAACGCCGCACTGCTGAACCTGCTCGGCGACTTGCGACCCGAGCTCGGGCTCCTGCCACGGCACGGCACGCGCGAGCGGCGACTCGTCGATCAGTGGCTGTCGTGGCTCGACTCCGGCTTCCATTCCGCTCACGTGCCGATGTTCAAGCCGCAGCGATTCGCACCCGACGCCGCCACGCAGGCGATCGTGAAGGCCCACGCGATCCGCGGGATCCGCGCCGTGCTCTCGGAGCTCGACACGCATCTGCGGGGTCGCGAGCACGTGCTGCTGCCGTATCCGAACGTGCTCGACGGCTATGTCGTGGCGATGGCACGGTGGAGTGCGAAGTGGGTCGACCACGCGACGGAGGTTCCACACCTGCACGCGTTCCTGCGACGCATGGACGATGACCCCGGCGTGCGCTTCGCGAAGGCGGTCGAGGCCGGCGAGATCGTCGCGTCGGCGGCTGGAGCGCCGTCGTTCGGCGGGCACGTGTCACTGGCCGACGCGATCGCCACGATCCGGGTCGCGATCGCACGGCGCTGATCGGCGCGGTGGATCACGGCCGCAGCGTGCCGCGCGTCGGCAGCGGCAGCGCGTCGGTGCGGAACGGCAGCGCTGGCAGGCCCTCGGCATTGCGCAGCGACAGCACCGGGTCGTCGGCCCAGCCGTAGCGCACCGCGCAGGGGCGGGCGATGCCGGCCGCGCTGACGACGACGTCGTCGCCCTGGATTCGCGCATCCGCCGGGACGAAGTTGCCGTCCGGGCCCGCGATCGTGAAGCCCTGCAGCGCGTCGCCGTCGGCGCGCAGGCCGCCGCCGACGTGGTCGAAGCTCAGCCGCACGTGGTCGCCTTCGATCGCGCAGTGTGAGTAGACGGGACCGGACGGCACGACCGCATGACCGTAGCACAGCGCGCGCGCCCACAATGCGAGTCGGCGACCGACCTCGTCCTTGCGGTCGGGGTGGATGTCCTTCGGATTGCCGATGTCCACCGCCGTGGCGAGGCCCACGCACGGCAGCGTCTGCATCGCGCGCAGCTGGCCCTCACGCAGGTCGGCCCAGAACGTGCCGTCACCACCGTTCCAGTGGAAGTTCGCGAGCTGCACGGGCAGGAACGCGAGATCACCCTGACCGAATGCCGCCCGCCAGTCCTCGATCATCGCCGGGAACAGGTGACGGTATTGCCAGCCACGGCCCGCATTGCTCTCGCCCTGGTACCAGACGAACCCGCGCACGGTCATGGGCACGAGCGGCGCGATCATGCCGTTGTAGAGTGCGGAGGGGTGCTGCGGGTCGAGCGGCGAGACCGGCTCACCGGGCCGGCGCGGTGCCTGCTCGCCGCGGGCGGCGGCGGCGGCCTTGGCGGCCTCCCAGGCGGCGAGCGCTTCGTCGAATCGGGCACGTCGCTCGGGGTAGCTCGCGTCGAGCGCGTCCCAGGCGTCGAGGATCGGCTGCAGCGACGGCACGCCGGCCATCGCGTCGCGACGCGTCCACGCCTCGCAGCGAGTGCCGCCCCACGACGACGCGACGATGCCGACCGGCACACCGAGGTGATGCCGCAGCTCGCGGGCGAAGAAGTAGGCGACCGCCGAGAAGCCGGGCACGCTGTCGGGTGCGGCGGCACGCCACTGTCCATCGAGGGTATCGAGCGGCTCCGTGGCGGTGCGCTTGGCGACCAGCAGGAGGCGCAGCTGCGGGTCGCTCGACGCGGCGATGTCGTCGGCGCAATCGGGGAAGCGCTGGAGCTGCCACTCCATGTTCGACTGGCCGGACGCGATCCACACCTCGCCGACGAGAACGTCGTCGAGGGCGACCTCCGCATCGCCCGCCTTCGCGGCGAGGCGGTAGGGGCCGCCGGCCGCGAGCGGCGGCAGCACGGCGAGGAACCGGCCGTCGGCGTCAGCGGTGGCGATGGCACGGCGACCGGCGACGCTGACGGTCACGTCGGCGCCAGCCGGCGCGTGGCCGAAGACGTTCAGCGCGCGGTCGCGCTGCAGGACCATGTGGTCCTGGAACGGGGCGCCGAGCGTGAGCTGAGCCGAGGCCGTGGAGAGCGGGGCGAGCAGGAGCGCGGCGAGGAGGCGTGGGCGGATGGGTCTGGGCATCGTGGGAGCGATGGAAGCGTGACGGTCGTCCGCAGACGATCGGGCGAGCGGTCGTCCGGTTCCAGCCTCGGTTGCGCTCCGAGCCCCGGGTCTTCGGGCTCCCCTGATGTAAAAATCGTACGCGGTACCGATCGGAAGCCACATGAGACATCGACAGTCGCTGTTGTTCGCCGCCGCGCTCGCCGCGGTTCTCGCTGCGTCAACTCCTGGGCAGGAGGCTGCCGAGCCCGTGGTGCTCCCGGCGCTGCAACTCGCGGACTACGACGGCTGGCGCACGCTGCAGGACCTGGCGGTGCGCGACGACGGCGCGTTCGTCGCGTTCAGCCTCGTGCCGCAGCGCGGCGATGCGGAGCTGGTCGTGCGCGCGGTCGGCGGCGACGTCGAGTACCGCCAGCCCTGCGGCCGCGGGGCCGCGTTCTCGGCCGACGGTCGCTACGTCCTGCTGCGGATCGAGCCGACCTTCGAGGCGACCCGCAGCTACGAGATCGACAAGCTCGTCCGCGCCGAGCGCGCCAAGGAGGCGCGCGAGAAGGGTGAGACCCCGCCGAAGCAGGAGGAGCCGAAGAAGCCCGAGTCGCGCCGGGCGCTGCTCGATCTGCAGGACGGTGCGGTGACGGTGCTCGAGAACGTCAAGGCCGCGCAGCTGTGCGGCGAGGGACTGCCGTATCTCCTGCTGCACCTCGAGCCGCCGAAGCCGGCGACCGCGAAGCCCGCGACCGGCAGCGCCCAGACCGAGCCGGCCGGGCAGCCAGCGCCCCCTGAGTCGCGCCCCGAGCCGGCGGCGAGCAAGCCCGTCGCCGCGAAGCCTCCGGCGTGGCACAAGGACGGCTCGCCGCTCGTGATCCGCGACCTGCGCGACGGCAGCGAGGTGCGCATCGAGGGCGTGGTCGCGTTCGGCTCCTGGGACGAGGCCGGCTACGTCTGGTATGCGCGCAACTCGAAGGCGGACGACCCCGCGATCACACGTGGACTGTTCGCGCGCAAGCTCGAGACCGGTGCCGAGACCATGCTGATCGATGGCGCCGGCGACTTCCGCGGCTTCGCGACCGACGACGAGCACACCCGCGTCGCGTTCTACAGCAATCGCGACGACCGCGAGGCGAAGACGCCGCGCTTCGACGTGTTCGTGTGGCGATTCGGCGACCCGGAGCCGCGCCGCGTCCTGTCGCGCGGCCATCCGCAGATGCCGGCCGGCGAGCACGTCGCCGAGGGGCACCGGCTCTCGTTCAGCCGCGACGGCTCGACGTTGCTGGTCGCCGTGGAGCCACAGGAGCGTGAGCCGCTGCCGCCGATCCTGGACGACGAGAAGGTCGCGGTCGACCTGTGGCACTGGCGCGACCCCGTGCTTCAGCCGATGCAGGAGAAGCAGCGCGGGCGGCTGTCGTCGCAGCGGCGCACCTGTGCGCTGGACCTCGCCGACGGCAGGCTCGTCCCGCTGGTGGCGGACCCGCAGGAGTCGGTGCGCTTCCTGACGCCGGACGGCTCGCTCGCCCTGGTGACCGACTCTGCGCGCTGGGCGATCGAGACGTCGTGGGACGGCCGCTACGAGGACGTCTACGTCGTCAACACGGTCGACGGCGCGCGGACCCGCCTTTGGGAGCACGTGCGCGATGGTGTGTCGCCGTCTCCCGACGGCCGCTACCTGCTGCGCTTCGACGGCTCACAGTGGCACTGCACGGACGTCGCGACCGGCCGTACCGCGACGCTGACCGCCGGCATCGACGCCGACTTCTCGCGCGAGACCGACGATCGCCCCGAGCCGCGCAACGCCGACGGCGTCGAGGGCTGGACCGCGGGCGAGCGGGAGGTCGTGCTGAGCGACGGCCGCGACCTGTGGGCGGTGACCCCCGACGGCAGCCGCGCGCGCTGCGTCACCGACCGCGTCGGCGCCGCCGAGAACATCGAGTTCCGCTACCGGCGGCTCGACCCGGACGCTCGCTTCGTCCCCGAGGGCGAGCCGATCCTGCTCCAGGCGACCGACCTCGACACGATGGACCAGGGCTTCTACACCGACCGCGTCGACGGTCTCGGTCGGCCGGTCCGGCTCGTGACGCGCGCCTGCGCGTTCGGCGGGCTCAGCAAGGCGAAGGACGCCGATCGCGTGTTCTTCACCATGTCGCGCTTCGAGCAGTTCCCCGACCTGTGGACGGCGGGCCTCGACTTCGCCGAGCCGGTGCGGCTCAGCGATGCCAACCCCCAGCAGTCGCGCTTCCGGTGGGGGACCGCCGAGCTGGTCGAGTGGCGCTCGCTCGATGGGGTGCCCCTGAAGGGGATCCTCGTCAAGCCGGACGGCTTCGACCCGGCGCGGCGCTACCCGCTGATGGTCTACTTCTACGAGAAGCTGTCGCGCACGCTGCACTCGTACGGCACGCCGCGCCTGAACACGTCGCCGCAGGCGATCCAGTACGTCAGCGACGGCTACCTGTGGTTCCAGCCCGACATCAACTATGTCGATGGCCATCCCGGCGATTCGGCCCTCCATTGCATCGTGCCCGGGATCCAGGCGCTGGTGGCACGGGGCTTCGTCGACGAGCGTGCGATCGGGGCCGCGGGGCACTCCTGGGGTGGCTACCAGACTGCCTACCTGGTGACGCGTACCGACCTGTTTGCCGCCGTCGAGAGCGGTGCGCCGGTCAGCAACATGACGAGCGCCTACGGTGGCATCCGCTGGGGCAGTGGCGCGTCGCGGGCGTTCCAGTACGAGCAGACGCAGTCGCGGATCGGTGGCACGCTGTGGGATCGCCCGCTGCAGTTCCTCGAGAACTCGCCGATCTTCCACGTCGATCGCGTCCACACACCGATCCTGATGCTGCACAACGACCGCGACGGCGCCGTGCCGTGGTACCAGGGCATCGAGTATTTCTGTGCGCTGCGTCGGCTCGGCAAGGAGGCGTACCTCCTGAACTACAATGGCCAGGACCACGGGCTGAGCCGGCGCGCCGATCTGCTCGATTGGACGGTACGGATGAAGCAGTTCTTCGACCACCACCTGCGCGGCGCACCCGCGCCGGCGTGGATGGTGGACGGCGTGCGCTTCGACGAGCGTGAGCTGCGCGCGCGCGAGTTGTACGAGCCCGAGTCGCTGCGCATCCGTCGCGAGCTCGAGAGCCAGGCCGGTGTCGCGGCCCCGGCGGAGCCCGAGGCGGGCGCGGCGACGTCCGGTGGCTGAGCCCTGCGCGCCGGCCGGTGCCGGCGACCTCGCTCGCGACGGCCGGAGCGGCTAGAATGGGCGGGCAACGCCCTGGCGACGGAGTTTCGTCCTCCGCCGCGCGCGACGCACGCGTGTGGTCCGACGGAGGAGACGCCACCGCGTGACCCGTGAGCGTTCGGGTTGCCGTCGCGCGCCGGTGTTGCACGACAGCCGGCCGGCCGGCCGCCGTGGTGATCATCGCGGAGGCCGGGCGGTCTCCGCCGACGACCGACGTCGCGCGCCCTGGCGTGCGGCGGACCACGACGACAGGAGGTCCGCGATGGACGACGACTTCACGCCGCGAGCGTTCCGCGCCTACCAGCGCGGTCAGCTCGATCGGATCCCCGGCATCGATCGGCTCGACCCCGAGCACCGCGACGCGATCCGTGCAGTCGCCGCCGTGCTGCCGTTCCGCGTGAACGGCTACGTCGTCGAGGAGCTGATCGACTGGGACCGCGTCCCCGAGGACCCGATCTTCCAGCTGACGTTCCCGCAGCGCGACATGCTCGACCCCGCGGACTACCGGACGATGCTGCGCCTGGTGCGCTCGCGCGCCCCACGCGCGGAGCTGCAGCGGGTGGCGCAGGCGATCCGGGCCCGCCTCAATCCGCAGCCCGCGGGTCAGCTCGAGCTCAACGTGCCGCGGCTGTTCGGGCGGCCGCTGCGCGGGCTGCAGCACAAGTACCGCGAGACGGTGCTGTTCTTCCCGGCCAACGGTCAGACCTGCCACACCTACTGCACGTATTGCTTCCGCTGGGCGCAGTTCGTCGGCGGCCCGGAGCTGCGCTTCGTCGATCGTGAGTCCGTCGACCTGGTCCACTACCTGCGCATGCATCCGGAGATCTCCGACGTGCTGGTCACGGGGGGCGACCCACTCGTGATGACGACGCCGGTGCTGCGCCGTTACGTCGAGCCGTTGCTCGACGCGCGCCTCGACAGCGTGCGGACGATCCGCATCGGCTCGAAGGCGCTCGCGTGGTGGCCGTACCGCTTCACCCACGGCGAGGACGCCGACGACCTGCTGCGCCTGTTCGAGGAGATCGTCGCGAGCGGGCGCCACGTCGCGCTGATGGCTCACTACAGTCACCCGCGCGAGCTGTCGACCGCGGTCGCCGAGCGCGCGATCGCGCGCGTGCGGGGCACCGGTGCCGTGGTGCGCTGCCAGGCCCCGCTCGTCCGCCACGTGAACGACAACCCGTTCGTGTGGGCGACGCTGTGGCAGCGCCAGGTCGAGCTCGGCGCGGTGCCGTACTACATGTTCGTCGAGCGCGACACCGGTGCCCGGCGCTACTTCGAGGTGCCGCTCGCCCGTGCGCTCGAGATCTTCCAGGGCGCCTATCGACGCGTGTCGGGCCTCGCGCGTAGCGTGCGCGGGCCGTCGATGTCGGCGCTCCCCGGCAAGGTGTTGCTGGATGGCGTCGCGCAGGTCGGCGGGCAGCGGGTGTTCGTCCTCAAGTTCCTGCAGGGGCGCGATCCGGAGTGGGCCAACCAGGTGTTCTTCGCGAAGTTCGACCCGCGGGCCGTGTGGCTCGACGACCTCGAGCCGGCGTCGGGTCGGGACGAGTTCTTCTTCGAGGAGGGACTGCGGCGACTGCGGCAGGCGCGGTCGTCGCTCGGCGGTGCGCGAGCCACGGGCGGGGCGCCGTGGCCGTCGACCGACGCGTCGTGACGTCGGGAGGCGCGCGGTGACCGCGCGCTTCGCCGCCGGAGCGGTCGTCGTGTCGGTCGAGCACGCGAGTCCCGCGGTGCCCGTAGCACTCGCTGGTCTCGGGCTCGACCCGCGCTGGCTGCGCGGCCACCACGCCTGGGATCCGGGTGCCGCGCTCGCGGGCCGCGCGATCGCGCGCGCGTTCGGCGCGCCGCTGCACCTCGCGCGCTGGTCCCGGCTGGTCGCGGACCTGAACCGCTCCGCGCACCACCGCCATGTCGTCGCCCGGCGATTGCGCCCCGAGGGGCTGCCGATCCCGGCGAACGTCGAGCTCGACACGCGGGGCCGGCGCGCTCGACTCGAGCGCTACTGGCGGCCGTGGCGCAGCGCCGTCGAGCGCGACCTCGACGCCGCGGTCGAGCGCCACGGCGTCGCGCTGCACATCAGCGTGCATTCGTTCACCCCGGACCTCGGGAACGGCGACCCACCGCGGGTCAGCGACTTCGGGCTCCTCTACTGGCCGTCGCGCCGCCGCGAACGCGCGCTCGCCGACCGGCTCGACGCACGGCTGCGGGCGTTCGGCTACAGCGTGCGCCGCAACTGGCCGTACAGCGGTCTGGAGGACGGCTTCTGCATGCGGCTGCGCTGCGAGCGGTCCGAGCGGCGCTACGTCGGCATGGAGCTCGAAATGAACCAGCGCACCTGCGTGACGCCGGATGGCGCGCGGCGCATGGCTCGGGTGCTGATCCAGGCGCTCGCGCCCGAGATCGCGGCCCGCCCGCCCGGCTGATTCGCGAGCCGCCTGCTGCGGTCGCGCAGGTCGCCGGCTGGCGTCGTCGTCGAGCCGGACCCGCGCTCGACGTGTCGCGCTGGCACTCCGGCCCGTTCCCAGCTTGCGCGCCGTCAGCCGATCCGCTACTCCCATTGCGGTATTCGCGCCCTTTCCCGGCCGGGCGCCGTCGCCCCCGCGCCTCGCCTGCGGCAGCGAGCCTCAGCCAGGGTGGATCATGGGTCTCAGCGTCGGCATCGTCGGGCTCCCGAACGTCGGGAAGTCGACCATCTTCAATGCCCTGACGAGGGCCGGCGCCCCGAGCGCGAACTACCCGTTCTGCACGATCGATCCGAACGTCGGGATCGTGCCGGTGCCGGACCCGCGGCTCGAGGAGATCAGCAGCTACATCACGACGCGGCAGGTGACCCACGCCACCGTCGAGGTGGTCGACATCGCGGGGCTCGTCAAGGGTGCGTCGAAGGGGGAGGGGCTCGGCAACAAGTTCCTCGCGAACATCCGCGAGACCGACGCGATCCTGATGGTCGTGCGGTGCTTCGAGGACGAGAACGTCGTCCACGTCGACGGCAGCGTGGATCCGCTGCGCGACGTCGAGGTCATCGAGCTGGAGCTGATCTACGCCGACCTCGAGACCGCCGAGAAGCGGCTCGACCGCGCCCGCAAGATCGCGCGCACCGGCAAGGCCGAGGCGAAGGCCGAGCTCGCGTTCGCGGAGCGGCTCGTCGAGGCGCTCGGCGACGGTCGGCCCGCGCGCACCGTCGCCCCGCACAACGAAGGCGAGCGGGAGATCCTGCACGACATGCACCTGCTGACGGCCAAGCCGGTGCTCTACTGCTGCAACGTCGACGACCGTTCGCTGCCGGACGGCAACGAGCTGTCGGCCCGCGTCGTCGCCCGGGCCGCGGAACACGGCGAGCGCAGCGTGATCGTCAGCGGACGGATCGAGGAGGAGATGCTCGGCCTGGCGGGCGACGAGCTCCGCGAGATGCTCGCGGTCTACGGCCTGGACGAGCCGGCGCTCAACAAGCTGATCCGCGCCTGCTACGAGCTGCTCGGGCTGCAGAGCTTCTTCACGGCCGAGGAGAAGGAGGTGCGCGCATGGACCATCCGGCGCGGCGCCACCGCCCCGCAGGCGGCGGGCGTGATCCACACCGACTTCGAGCGGGGCTTCATCCGCGCCAACGTCTACTCGATCGACGACCTGCGCCACTACCGGACCGAGGCGGCGATCAAGGCCGCCGGCAAGCTGCGGTCGGAAGGCAAGGACTACGTGATGCGGGACGGGGACATCGTCCGCTTCCTGTTCGACGGGTAGAGCCGCCGCACGCACGGCGGTCGGAAGGCTGGGGGCCGGCCGGTGAGCTGCGGCCCTCGGCGGTCCGCGCCGCGCGCGGCGCCGCCCGAGGCCCGGTCCGGGGGGGCTCGCGCGGCGGCACCCGCCGGCGTCCTGCCACGACCGGCCCTTGACAGCGCACTCGCGGGCGGTGTCCTCCCGCCGCTTGACGGGATGGGCGCCGGACCTAACATGCTCAGCCCAAATTCGTGCGGGAGCCTCCCTCCCGCGTCCTCGCCGCCCGTCGAGCTCGGGTCCGGCGGGGACTTGGCCGGTCGGCGCACGGGTCCGGCTGCTTCCGGGGTCCGGAAGTCCGCGTGACGTGCATCGGCTCCGTCCGCAGGTCCCTCAGATGACAGACGTGAACGTCCAGGAACAGTCGAAGAAGAAGCCCTCCAAGGACGAGGCTCGGCTGCTCAAGACCCGCAACTTCGGGATCATCGCGCACATCGACGCAGGCAAGACCACCTGCAGCGAACGCATCCTCTACATCACCGGCAAGAGCCACAAGATCGGTGAGGTCCACGATGGCCAGGCCACGATGGACTACCTCGAGGAGGAGCAGAAGCGCGGCATCACGATCACGTCGGCGGCGACGTCCTGCCACTGGAAGGACTACTTCCTCGCGCTGATCGACACCCCGGGTCACGTCGACTTCACCGTCGAGGTGGAGCGCTCGCTGCGCGTGCTGGACGGCGCGGTCGGCGTGTTCTGCGGTGTCGCCGGTGTGCAGCCGCAGTCCGAGACGGTGTGGCGCCAGGGCAACAAGTACCGGGTGCCGCGGCTCGCGTTCGTCAACAAGATGGACCGCACCGGCGCCGACTTCTACCGCGCTGTGAGCACCATGCGGTCGCGGCTGCACGCCAATGCAGTCCCGATCCAGATGCCGATCGGCAAGGAGAAGGAGTTCCTCGGCGTCATCGACCTCGTCGAGATGAAGGCCTACACCTGGGCCGACGACGACGCCCGCGCGGTGACGGTCGGTGAGATCCCCGCCGACCTGCGCGACGAGGCCGAGGCCTACCGCGAGGAGATGATCGAGAACGTCGCCGAGTTCTACGAGCCGATGCTCGAGAAGTTCGTGGAGGGCGAGCCGGTCACCGTCGAGGAGATCAAGACCGCGATCCGCAACGGCACCATCGCGCTGAAGCTGACGCCGGTGCTGTGCGGCTCCGCGTTCAAGGACAAGGGCGTGCAGAACCTCCTGGACGCCGTCGTCGACTACCTGCCCGCGCCCAACGAGGTGCCGCCAGCGGTCGGCGTCCACCCGGACACCGGGGCGCAGATCGTCCGCCAGGTGGCCTCCGAGGAGCCGCCCGGCGCGATGGCCTTCAAGACGATCTCCGATCCGAATGGCGACCTGACCTTCCTCCGCGTCTACGCCGGCACGCTGCAGCAGGGCGACAAGTACTTCAACCCGCGTACGCGCAAGGAGGAGCGCATCGGTCGCCTGATGCGCATGCACGCGGCCACGCGCGAGCCGATCGACATCGCGCGCGCCGGCGACATCGTCGCGGCGATCGGTCTCAAGGACGCGATCACCGGCGACACGCTGTGCCTGAAGAGCGACCCGATCCTGTACGAGTCGATCACGTTCGCCGACACGGTGATCTCGCTGTCGCTCGAGCCGAAGTCGTCGGGCGACCGCGACAAGCTGACGGCCGCGATCTCGAAGCTCGTCCGCGAGGACCCGAGCTTCAAGGCGCGCACCGACGAGCAGACCGGCCAGATGATCATCAGCGGCATGGGTGAGCTCCACCTGGAGGTCATCTGCAACCGCATCGAGAGCGAGTGGAAGATCCCGGTCAACCCGGGCCGGCCGAAGGTCGCCTACCGTCAGACGCTCACGGGTCCGAAGCAGGTGGAGGCCCGGCACATCAAGCAGTCGGGTGGCTCCGGCCAGTACGCCGTGGCTCGCGTCCGCTTCCGTCCCGACGAGACGGCCGACCCGGTCTCCTTCGAGAACAACGTCACCGGCGGTGCGGTGCCGCGCGAGTACATCCCGTCCGTCGAGGCCGGCATCCGCAATGCGGCGAAGGGCGGTGGCCGGCTCGGCTACCCGTTCGTCAAGATCCACGCGGAGCTCTACGACGGTCAGAGCCACGACGTCGACTCGAGCAACATGGCGTTCGAGGCGGCGGGCGCTCTGGCGTTCCGCATGGCGGCCGACGGCAACGCGACGCTGCTCGAGCCGATCATGCGGATCGAGATCGAGTGCCCCGAGGAGTACACCGGCGACGTGATCGGCGACCTCAGCTCGCGGCGTGGCATCGTCGAGGAGATGATCGCCAAGCCGGGCGGCATCACCGCGATCCAGGGCAAGGTCCCGCTCGGCGAGATGTTCCAGTACTCGACCTCGCTGCGGTCGATGACCCAGGGTCGCGGCCACTACTCGATGGAGCCGTCGACCTACGAGGCGGTGCCGCCGAACATCGCCGAGAAGGTGCTGGCCGAGATGAAGTGATCCCGGGCCGCCCGGGCACCTCAGGTGTCGGGGGCGTCGAACAGCTCGATGCCCTCGTGCGCGATGGCGAAGAAGACGCAGTCCTCGTCGCCGTCGAGGGCGACCGGGTGGTGCGCCGAGCCCGGCTCGAAGCGCGCGAAGTCCCCGGCGCGCCAGGCCCGTCCGCTGTCGTCGCGGAAGCCGCCCTGCAGCACGAGCAGCTCCTCGGCGCCGGTGTGGCGATGGCGCGGGTAGGAGCAGCCCGGCGCCATGCGGATCATCACCGCGGCGCGCCCGGTCGCGCGGTCGCTGGAGTAGAAGTGGATCGACACGCCGGGGTGGCGCGTCGGCCGGAACGGGATCTGGTCGAGCTCGATCATCGGCGGGGCGACCGACTGCGTGTGTCGGAGCGCGTCTGTCCTACACTGCGCGCTTCGCCCGCGACAGGAGCTGCAGCGTGAAGACGACCTGGTCGATCCAGATCCACAAGGACTACCTGAAGTTCAGCGCAGCCCACTTCCTGATCTTCCCGGACGGCTCCGCCGAGCGACTGCACGGTCACAACTACAAGGTGTTCGTCGATGTCGAGACCGAGCTCGACCCGCACGGGCTCGTGATCAACTTCAAGGACATCAAGCCGATCGTGCGGGAGATCGTCGACGAGCTCGACGAGCGCGTGCTGATCCCCGGTCAGCATCCGGTGCTCGGCTGCGAGGCGCGCTCCGACGGCCATACGGAGATCCGCTACCGCGAGCGCCGCTACCAGATCCCGACCGACGAGGTCTGCGTGCTCCCGATCTCCAACTCGAGCGCCGAGAACCTCGCTGGCTACGTGGCGCGCGAGCTGATGCGCCGGATGCGTGAGCGCCTCGACGGGATCAAGCCGCGCGCCGTGCAGGTCGGTGTCGAGGAGACGCCGGGCCAGCGCGGGGTCGTCCGCTTCGACCTGTGACGCGGTGCCGCGCCGCACCGCGCCGGCTCAACGCGGCACGAAGCGGTGCACGGTCGTCGTGCGGTAGACTTCGCCCGGTCGCAGCACGACCGACGGGAATGCCGGCTCGTTGATCGCATTGGGGAAGTGCTGGGTCTCCAGGCAGCAGGCGCTTCGCTGTCGGTAGACACGGCCGTCCTTGCCGATCTGCCCATTGAGGAAGTTGCCGGAGTAGAGCTGGATTCCGGGCTCGGTGGTCCAGATCTCGAGCGAGCGTCCCGTGCTCGGGTCGCTCAGGACGGCGGCCTTGGCCAACAGGCCCCGCGGCGCGTCCAGCACGAAGTTGTGGTCGTAGCCGAGCGTCGCGGTGTCGAGCAGCGGTCCGATGTCGCGGCCGATCGGCTTCGGGGCGGTGAAGTCGAGCGGTCCCGTGACCGGCTCGATCGTGCCGAGCGGGATCAGCGTGTCGTCGACCGGCGTGTAGTGCGATGCGAGCAGCTGCAGATCGTGCTCGAGGATCGTCTGGCTGCCCTGGCCGGCGAGGTTCCAATAGGTGTGGTTGGTCAGATTGACCGGCGTCGCCTTGTCGGTGGTCGCTTCGTAGTCGATGCGCAGGTCGCCCTTGGTGGTCAACGTGTAGGTGACCTCGACCGACAGCCTGCCCGGGTAGCCCTCCTCGCCGTCCGGGGACGCGTATCGGAAGCGGACGGCCGGACCGTCCTCCGTCCGGAGCGGCTGGGCGTTCCACACGACCCTGCTGAGCGCGTGCGGCCCGCCGCCGTGCAGGTGGTTCGGGCCATTGTTGATCGCGAGCCGGTAGACCTCGCCGTCGAGCTCGAAACGGCCAGCGCGGATGCGGTTCGCGACGCGGCCGGTCGTGCAACCGAAGTACTGGTTGCGGTCCGACTCGTAGCCGGAGACGTCGTCGAAGCCGAGCACCACGTCGGCCAGCTCGCCGGTGCGGTCCGGAATCCACATCTCGACGAGCGTCGCGCCGTAGTTCGTGATCCGGGCGATCGGGCCGAGCGGGCTCGTCAGCTCGTAGAGGGTCACGGCCGTGCCGTCGGCGGTCGTGCCGAAAGGCAGCTCTCGGATTTCCATGTGGCGGGGAGCGGGGGTCTGGCAACTGCCGAGGGCGAGTGCGGCGACCGACGAGATCAGGAGCGTCGTGCGCATGAGGGAGGTCTCGATCCGCGGAGCGGGGGAACTCCGGCCATCATGCAGTCGCCCGGCGGCCGATCCAGCGTGCGTCGCAGCGCAGGCACGGGGAAGATCGCCGCCATGGCATGCCGATCTCGTCGCGTCGTCGCGCTGGCCGCCGGCGTCCTGGCCTGGCCGTCCGGGTCCCCCTCCGCGCAGGAATCGCCGCCCGCACTCCGCTACGCGCAGCCGGCAGCGCGCTGGATCGAGGCGCTGCCGGTCGGCAACGGCCGGCTCGGCGCGATGGTGTTCGGCGGCGCGCCGAGCGAGCGGCTGCAGCTGAACGAAGACTCCTGCTGGAGCGGCGGCGAGCAGCCCGACTGGCAGCGCGGCTCGCCGGCCGACCTGCGGCGCTTCCGCGACGAGCTCGCCGCCGGCCACGTCGTCGACGTCGACCGCGCCGTGATGGGCACCTTCTCCGCCGGCCGCATCCTGCGCAGCCACCAGACGCTCGGCGACCTGCAATTGGACTTCGGCGAGCTGGCGGCGGGCGACGGCTACCGGCGCGAGCTCGACCTGCGCGACGGCATCGCGCGGGTGTGGACGACCGGCGGCGGGAGCGCCACATCGCGCGAGGTGCTCGCGAGCGCACCGCACGACGTGCTGGTGATGCGGGTCGCGGCCCGCGAGCGGGGTGCGCTCGCCTTCGACGTCGCGCTGTCGCGGCCGCCGGATCGCGAGCTGCCGACCGCGGCGGTGCGCGGCGATGCCGAGCGCGGCGTGCTGCGCATGGAGGGCCGGGTCACGCAGCGCGGTGCGGATTGGTATCGCGAAGGCGACGGGATGCAGTTCCTGGTCGTCGCCGCCGTCGACGTCGAGGGTGGGTGGGCCGAGGCCACCGACTCGGTATTGCGCGTGCGCGGCGCCGATGCGGCGACCCTGTGGCTCGCCGCGGCGACGAGCTACCACGGCGACGACCTCGACGCGCGCTGTGCGCGGACGCTCGCCGAGGCCCGCGCGGCCGGCTGGCCCGCGGTGCGCGCAGCGCACGTCGCCGAGCACCGCTCGTGGTTCGACCGCGTCTCGCTGCGGCTCGGCGACGGCCCGCGCGACGCGAGCACGCCGACCGACCGCCGGCTCGCGGCCGTGCGCGACGGCGCGGACGACCCGGACCTCGCCGCGCTGCTGTTCCAGTACGGCCGCTACCTGCTGATCGGCTGCTCGCGCCCCGGCACGCTGCCGGCGAATCTGCAGGGGCTCTGGAACGAGCACATCGAGGCGCCCTGGAACGCCGACTACCACCTGAACATCAACCTGCAGATGAACTACTGGCCGGCCGAGGTCACCGACCTCGCCGAGCTGCACGGGCCGCTGTTCGAGTTCCTCGAGCGGCTCGCCGCGCGCGGTCGGGACCGCGCGCGCGAGTCGTTCGGATTGCGCGGGTTCGTCACCGGGCATGCGACCGACGTCTGGGCGCCGGCCTTCCACCGCTCGACCGAGCCCTTCTGGGGTTTCTGGCACCTCGGTGGCGCGTGGCTGTGTGCACACGTCGCCGAGCACTGGCGGTTCACCGGTGACGACGTCTGGATGCGGCAGCGCGGCTGGCCGCTGCTGCGCGACTGCGCGCGCTTCCTGCTCGACTGGCTCGTCGAGGACCCGGTGACGGGCGAGCTCGTGTCCGGACCGTCCAGCTCACCGGAGAACTCGTACCGGCTCCCCGATGGCCAGCGCGCGGCCGTGTGCATGGGGCCGGCGATGGACCAGCAGATCGTCGCCGAGGTGTTCGGGAACGCGCTCCAGGTGGCCGGTGCCCTCGGCATCGACGAGCCGATCGTCGCCGAGCTCGCCGCCGCCCTGCCGCGGCTGCGCGATGGCGTGCGCGTCGGCTCCGACGGTCGCGTCCTCGAGTGGGACCGCGAATACGCGGAGGTGGAGCCGGGCCACCGCCACATGTCGCACCTCTACGCGCTGTTCCCGGGCGACCGGATCGATCCGCACGCGACGCCCGAGCTCGCGGCGGCAGCCGCGCGCACCATCGAGCAGCGTCTCGCTCACGGCGGCGGCGGCACCGGCTGGAGCCGCGCGTGGCTGATCTCGTTCGCCGCGCGGCTGCACGACGGCGCGCAGGCCGGGGAGCACCTGCAGGCGCTGCTGCGGAAGTCGATGGCGCCGAACCTGTTCGACCTGCACCCGCCGTTCCAGATCGACGGCAACTTCGGCGCGACCGCCGGGATCGCCGAGCTGCTGTTGCAGTCGAACCACGACGTCGTCGAGGTGTTGCCGGCGCTGCCGCCGGGTTGGAGCTCGGGCGCGTTCACCGGCCTGTGCGCGCGCGGTGGTTTCCAGGTCGACTGCGCCTGGGACGGCGGCGCGTTCACCACGCTGACGATCCGCTCCAAGCTCGGTCGCGAGCTCGTGTTGCGGCATCCGGCGCCGCTGCGGATCGCGGTCGGCGAGGGGTTCGAGACGCACCGCCCGGATGCCGCCGGGCTGCACCGGATCCCCACGCGGCCCGGTCAGGTGCTCCGATTCCGGCCGGCGTCGTGAGACCGCCGCCGAGAAAACCTGCGCACCGCGCTCCAGCCGGGGACGGATCCTGCCGACACAGGAGTCAGAGAGGGTGGACGCGAGTCGCCCGGAGCCCTGAGGGGGGCTCCACCAGGGCAGCTCGGGTCCAGGAGAGTGAGTGAGAGAGAGAGACGAGAGGGAGCGAGACCCGCGGGCCGGTGGGGGCCGGACCGCGGGTCTTCTTTGTACCCGTCGCGCTGCGCGGTGATCACCGCGGCGCACGCCGGTAGGGGATAGTCCTCGCTCCGCCGTGCGCCGTTCCGCCCCTCGGCATGGGGCGGGCGGCGTCGCGAACTGCGCGCCCCGCACCACCGCGTTCCCCACCACCGGTCTCGACGGTCCGCATTCCGTCCCCGCGAGCGCTGCAGCGCCGCGACGGCCTGGGTCGGCAGCGGGTCGACCCTCCGCACGCGCGCGTTCGGACGGCGTCTCGCGTCGCACCTGGAGGACCGAAGACGTGGAGAGCCCGAGCCATCCGACGTGCCGGACCGGCTTCTCGAACCCCCTCGCCGCGGGCGCACTGACGCTCGCGGTCGCCGTGGTCGGCCAGTGGTCGCCGGCCCAGACGCCCTATCTGGTCGCCGCCCTGCCGGCCGCGCCGGCCAATTCGCCGATCGACCTCGATCATGCAGCGCGCCTCGGTGATCGGCTGCTGTTCGCGTACGGCGGCGACCTGTGGTGCACCGACGGCACGGCTGCCGGCACGCGGCTCGTGAGCGGTGCGACGACCGGATTGCGACCGGTCTCGCTGCGCGCGCTGGGTGCGCACGTGTGGTTCCACGCGTACGACGGCAACGGTGCACTGGTCCTGTGGCGGAGCGACGGCACGCCGGCCGGCACGGTGCCACTTCGCGACGCGGGTGGCGACTACACGGTGCAGTGCCTGCTGGGGGCGGCCGGTGAGCGCACGTTGTTCGTCGCTCACGACGCCGCGCACGGCGACGAGCTGTGGACGACGATCCCGGGCACGGACCGCGTGGAGATCGTGCGCGACATCCGCCCGGGTCCGGACGGGGCGATCGATCCGCAGTCGCTCGTCAGCACGACCTTCGGCGAGTTGCAGCTCGTCATGGCGTTCGACGGCAACGAGCCCGGACTGTGGCGGAGCGATGGCACGCCCGGCGGAACCGTCCGCGTCCTGCAGGTGACGGGCGGCGGCTACGGGCCGGCGCGACTCGTGCCGGTCGGCGACCGCGTGTGGTTCCCGAATGGCTGGCCGCAGCCTTGGTTCACCGATGGCGCGACCGCGAGCTCCGCCAGCGTGCCGGGGCCGAACGCGCTGACCTTCGCGTCCGACTTCCGCCCCTTCGACGGCCGCCTCGCGTTCTGGGCGTACGGCGTGCAGCAGGCGCTGTGGATCACGCGGACCGGTACGGACGGCTTCTCGCCGACGCTCGATCGGCGCACGTTCGCGGTCGGGCTCGCCGAGCACTCGGTATCGCTGGGCGGGCTCTTGTTCTTCATCGCGCTGGACCGCGACCAGGGCGCCTACGAGCTGTGGCGCACCGACGGTTCCGCGGCCGGCACCGTGCGGCTGATCGACTCGACGCCGAGCGCCCGCTTCGCCGTAGACGATCTCGTCGTGGTCGGTGACCTCGCCTACGTGTCGGCCGGCACGCTCGCCGACACGCCCGGTGCGCCCGCCGACCATCGCCTGTGGGTCTCCGACGGCACGCCCGCCGGCACGCACGCGCTCGCGGCCGTGCCTGCACACCCGCAGGGCGCCCGCATCCTCGGGAAGCGGCCGGCGGGGGCGCGGGCGGTGACGTTCCGTCACACGGTGGAGCCTGACGACGGTCTGTGGATCTCCGACGGCACGGAGGCGGGCACGGTTCGCGTCACGACCGACGGCCGCTCGCACCGCGTGCACGCCGGGCGGCTGCTGTTCTCCGTCGACGGCGCGTCGCTGTGGGCGCTCGACCTCGGCGCGCTGACCGAGCCGGTCGGCGAGGGCAACGCATTCGGCCACACGGCACCGAGCCTGCACGGCAGCGATCCGGTCCTCGGTGCGCCGCTCCGGCTCGTGCTCCGCGACGTGCCACCGCTCGCGCTGCGGAGCGTGCTGCTCGGGCTGCCCTGTGCGCCGCGACCGTTCGGATCCGGCACCTTCGCGCAGGTCGAGCTGCCGGCACCGATCGAGCTGACCTGCCGGGATGCGATCGCGATCCCGGTGCCCGACGTGCCGGCGCTCGTCGGCGCGCGCGTCGCGCTGCAGGCCGCGGCCTGGCCGACCGCCACCGCGCCGTTCCACGTCGACGTGACCAACGGTCTGCATCTGCAGCTCGGTCGCTGAGGCCAGGGAACCCGCAGGTCGCGCCGTCGTTACAGCGCCACCTCCCGTGCGCCGCGACCGTGCGGCGGCACACCTCGCCAGCAGGTGCCGATGCCTCGCTCCACCGTCCTCGCCGCGGCGCTCGTCTGCGCCGCGTGCGGCTCCGTGGCTCCGGATCACCCGGACCACTTCGACTCGGTCACCGTGACCGTCACCGACACCGGGCTCGCGCCCGCCGATGTCGTCCACGTGCCGCGGTTCGGCACGGTCGTGTTCCGCAGCGCCGTGGCCGGCGCGCCGATCGACGTCGCGGTCGCGCGTCCGATCGGCGGCTCGGCGCCGTGCTCGACGCTGCTCGGCTTCGCCGACGAGGGTGGCAGGTCGGCCGCGCACGGCATCGCGGGTGCGGGCTTCGCGTCGCTGTGCTTCCACGACGCCGGTCGCTTCCCGTTCGTCGTCGAGGTCGGCGGCCGCGAGCTGCACGGTACGGTCGTCGTCGACGCGGAGGTGCAGCGATGACCGCGCGGCCGATGCTCGGTCTGGGGCTCGCCCTGACCTGCGGCCTCGCGTCCTGCTCGAGCGTGTCCACGACGCGCGACGAGCGACCCTGGCCTGCGACGATCGCGGTGCTGCCGCTGCGCGGCGATGCCGATCCGCGCCTGCTCGAGCTGTGCCGTTCGCTGCTGGTCACGCGCATGCAGCAGCGCGGGCTGGCAGTCGTCGAGACCGACCACACCGACCGGCTGCTCGCCGAGCACGGCTGGCTGGCCGACCCCGAGCGCTTCGCCCCCGGCGAGGTCGCGGTCGACGCGGTGTGCGCCGCGCTCGGCGTGGACGCGGTGCTGGTCGGCAGCGATCTCGACGACCGCAGCTTCAACTTCGTGCTGCTGCGGCGCCACGCGTTCGGTGGCACGCTCGCATTGCGGCGCGCCGACGGTAGCCGCGCGCTCGCGATCGACGGCAGCGCGTCGCACACCGGCGGCCTGCTGCTGAAGAGCGGTCAGGTGCTGACCGAGCTGCGCGCGCAGGGCGAGCACGGCACACCGCGCGAGGGCGCGGCGCTCGTCGATCAGTTCGTCGACGAGGTCGTCGCCGTGATCGGCGCGCCCGCCGATCCCGCGCCGCGCGCGGTGGCCACCGATCCCGCGCCGCGGGAGGTCGAAGTGACGACCGAGCGACGCGCGGACGGCGCGATGCGCGTCGCAGCGCGCGGCACCGTGCCACCGGGCACGCGCGTGTGGCTCGAGCTGCCGAACGGTGCCGGGGCCGTGCCCGCACAGGAGCGCGACGGCGCCTTCGCGGTCTCGCACGACCTGCCCGCGGACGGCCTGCCACGGCAGGTCGGGCTGCGCGCGCGCGACGGCCTCGGCCGCACCGCGGCGCGGGAGGTGGCGCGATGATCCCGGCATTCCGACCTGGCGTAGCGCTCCGGTCCCTGGTGTCCGCATCCGTCGCGCTCGCCGCCTTCGTGCTGGCATCGTGCGCGAGCAGCGACGTCGAGCTGCGCGCCGACCCCGCGCTGCCCCGGCTGCGTGCGCAGGGCTACCGCATCGCGGTGGTGCCGTTCGCGGTGTCCGCGCCGGAGGAGGGGCTCCTGACCGACGCGCTCGGTGCGGTCGGCGACGTGCTGTCGCTGGAGGCCGGCGGCGGCGGACTGCCGATGCGCGCCCGGCTCGGCGAGCTGATGCGCGCGCAGGTGATCGGCTGGCTCGGGCGCAGCGACTTCGAGGTGGTCGAGCCGTGGGCGACCGACACCGCGCTCGCGCACCACGGGTGGAGCGCAGCGGAGGAGCGCGACCCGTCGCGCGCGCCAGAGGTCGCCGCGGCGCTGCAGGTCGACGGCGTGCTGTACGGCGACGTCGTCGCGTGGAACCGCGGCTACTACGTCGTCGAGTCGACCGCGGAGGTCGGTCTGCGCCTCGAGCTGGTCGACGGCTCGACCGGGCGCAGCCTGTTCGAGACCACGCGCATCGAGAGCGACGCCGCGGGACTGACCGGCGGGCCGACCGGATTCGTGTCGGCCGGCACCGAGCCGATCGCCGGACTGCGCGGCTCGACGCTCCGCGACCTCGCGCGGGCGGCGTCGCGCGGCGCCGCGATCGACCTGGCCGGCGGTGACGTCGGCACCGACGAGCGGCCCGCGGACGCGCCGCGGCTGTCGTTCGTGTCGGTCGCGCTGCCGCATTCCGGGCCGCTCGTCGCCGGCGATCGCGTCGACGTGCTCGCGCTCGGCGCTCCCGGCTGCAACGTCTGCTTCGACCTCGGGGTGCTGCGGCGCGACGTGCCGATGCTCGAGACCGCCCGTCACGCGGACCCGCGCGGCGAGCGCGCGAGCTACGCCGGTCACTACGTCGTGCAGGCCGGCGACGCGGCCCGCGGACTGCCGGTGTTCGCGACGATCCGCGGCCAGCGTGAGAGTCGCGTCTCGGCCAGCCGCTATCGCTGGGGTGGCAGCGTCGATCTCGGCGCCGCGGCCGCGCGGTGACGGGTCGGGTCAGAGGATCGTCGCGCGGTAGACGTTGCTGAACGCACCCGTGCCCGGCGCGAGCGTCGGCAGTGCGATCGCCTGCAATGCGAACGGAACGCCGCGCAGGGCTGGATCCGGAGGCAGCGCGACCGGGTAGCTTCCATTGACGCCGAGCGGGATGGGATTCAGCGCGGTCAGCCCGAGGATGCCGGCGAGCTCGAAGCCGAACGGCGGCACGAAGATGACGCCGTCCTGGAACCCGAGCAGCAGCGCCCACAGCCCGGTCGGGCCCACGCAGGTCGCGTCGAGCACGTCGCCGCCGAATGGGCGGCCAGTCACGAACAGCCGGAAGGGCGTGCGCTCGTACGCTCCGCGGTCGGGCAGCAGCGTGCCGGTGGAGGCGCCATCGGTGATGCGGGACGCATCGTCGGCGTCGCTCCGCAGCAGCAGGGCGAGGCCGACGTCGCCGGTGTCGAGTGCGGGTGAGCTCGCAGTGGGCCACAGCACGCCCTGGGCGGGCGCCTCGAGCAGCGGATCCGCGACGATGTTGCCGTTGATGCCCGCATGGGCGCCGATCGAGCCGAACACGTCGCTCGCCGGGAAGCCCGGGAGCTGGCCGCCGCCGTTGGACCACGCGACCGCCGCGTGCACCGTGCCGGTGTGCGGTCCGGCCCGGACGATGCCGCCGCCCGCGTTGCCGACGCTGGTCGCGAACAGGATCGGGAAGCTGCCGCCGGTGACGCGGATGCCGTCGCCGCCGCACGCCCACGCGACGCACTGCGCGAGCTGGCCGCCGAGGGCCGCGACCTGCATGCCGGTCCCCAGGGCCTCCTGCACGCGGACTGCGGCGGCGGTGACCGCGGCGCTCGAGATGCCGAGCGCCTGCGAGCCGCCGAAGCGCAGCACGACGTGCTCGAGCGTCCCGGCCGCGCCGGCTGGCAGGTCGACCGCGCCGACGTCGCCCGGGGCGCCGGCGCTCGGCCCATCGGCATTGGTGTCGCCGCCGAACTGATCGTCCTTCAGCGACGTGACGACGACCGGATCGTGGCCGGTACCGAGCAGGTCGAGGCGGCCGCCCGGCTGGACCAGCAGCGCGCGTCCGAACGCCGGCTTCAGGATCGTGCCCGAGCCGAGCGCCAGCCGCACGCCGGCGGTGACGACGGTCGAGTTGCCGTCGAGGCGCAGCACGCCGTTGGTCAGGTGCTCGGGGCCGATGATCGCGTCGCGGAGCAGCAGCCCCGACAGGATCTGCAGGTGGTCGCCGCCGACATTGCGGAATGCGTGGTTGCGGGTGCTCGCCGCCACCGTGTCCCAGGTCAGGTCGCGCGTCGCCGCGCCGCGGCAGTCGCGGATCGTGCAGTCGGCGAACGTCAGCGAGCCGCCCTGCTGATGGAGCCCGGAGCCACCCGCGTGGGCGATCTCGCACCCGATCAGCGTGCTGGTGGCGCTGCTCGAGAACACCGCGCCCTGGCTGGACGAGCCGCCGTAGTGGATGCGTGTGTGCGTCAGCGTCAGTCGCGAGCCCGCACCGCTCGTCCCGATGCCGCTCCAGTCGCCGGGCGACGGCGTGCGCGCCGAGCCATTGCGCTGCGTGTCGCCGCCGATCGCATCGTCGAACAGCGATGTCAACGCGACCGGCGTTGCGGCGGTCCCGTCGCAGCGCAGCTCGCCGTCGACGGTGACCTGGCTGCGCTCGAACTTCATCACGGTGCCGGCCGGGAGCTGCAAGGTGGCGCCGAGCGGGACGCGGAGCAGGAAGCCGCTGAACAGCGCGGGCCCGCAGACGAACAGACCGCTGCCGTTCGGCGAGTGGCGCGCATCGAGGCGCAGCGTGCCTACCCACGGCGTCGTCCCGCGGGTCACTCTCACGTGGTCGCCACGCCTGTTGCGGGCGGCGGTGTTGTCGGTCAGCAACGGCAGCTCGCGGAGGTCGGCACCGAAGATGGCGATGCCGTCGCCGTCCTCGAACGCGCAATGGTCGATCGTCACCGCCTGCTCCTCGAGCGACGCGCCGTGCGAGCCGCTGTAGCGGATCCTGCAACGTCGCAGCACCGCGCTCGAAGCTCCCGCACGGGCGACGAACGGCGCGCCGTTCGGAGAACCGCTGGCGCTGCCGCCCCAGGTCAGCCTGCTGTCCTCCACCAGCGCGCTGCCGCCGCTGCGGACCTCGATGCGGTCCCAGTCCCCGCGACCGGGGAGGGTCGCGTTGCCGTCACCGTTCGAATCCCCGCCGATGGTGTCGTCGAGCCACGACGTGAAGTCGGCATTGCGGGCGATCAGCGTGCCGTCCACCAGGATCGACGAGTCGATCTTGACGATCGCGCCGGTCTGGACGGTCAGCGTCCGTCCCGCGGGGACGCGCACGCAGCAGCTGCCGGCCGACGTGATGTGGTACACGGTGCCGGTCGCGAGCGGGCCGCCGTTGCCGTCCCACACGTCGCCGTTGAGCGTGACGACCGCTCCGGATTGCGCCGCGACCAGCGCCGGCAGCGCGGTGAGCAGCGCGCTCGCGAGCATCGTCGGGCGGCCGTGCAGGGGGGGGCGATCGGCGGCGGGGCGGGTGCGACGGGGGCGGAGCATGGCACGAGGGTGGCGTACCTCGGCCCGGCCGACAGCCCCCTCGGCGAAGTCGGTTCCCGACCGTGGCCGCCGCCCGAGCCCGCGACCGCGGTGGCAGCGGGAGGTGCGGCGCGTCCGCCCGGTCGCGAGCCGTTCGCCGAGGCACCTCGGGAGCGGAGTCGTGCGCGGCTCGCGCGGCGGTGTCGGGAGCGCCATGCTGCAGGACACCATGGCTCGACTGCTGCTCGCGATCGGCTGGTTGCTCCTCGCCGGCTCGGCGACCGCCCAGTCCGCGGACGCCGACCTACGCGCGCGGTACGAGGCCTACCAGGCCGGCTGGCGCGCCTACGTAGACGCTCTCGGCGCGGCCCGCGAAGCGGGGCGCGTGACGAAGGGCCGCGAACTGCCCGCCGACGTGCTGGCGGAGCTTCGCGCGGCAGAGTCGCTACGCGACGCGATCCTCGCGGAGTTCGGTGCGCGGGACGACCTGTCGGCCGACTCGTATCGCACGCTCGCCCGGCTCCGCGAGCAGGCGCGGGACTACGCCGCCGCCGTCGGCGACTACCAGCGTGCGCTCACCCGGGGCGACGCGGATGCACCGGACCTTCCGACGCTGCACGCATTGTGTATCGCGGCGATGAACTCGAAGGACGACGAACTCGCGGCCGGGTGGATGCAGCGGACGATCGCCGCGGAGGACGCCGTGGGCGGACGCGGCCGCAATGGTGCCGTCCGGACCAGCTTCTACCCGCGCGCGCTGATCTCGCTCGGCGACTGGGAGCGCCTCGCCGGGCACGTCGATCGGCTCGCTGCCGACGGTGCACCGGATTGTCGCGCTGCGGCGGCGACCTTCGGCGTCGTGCTGGCGGTCCACCGCGGCGATGCCGACGGCGCGCAACGCGGGATCGATGCGATCCGCGGCGATCCCACCGCCTTCCCGGACCACCAGGCCTGGGCGGTGCTCGCGCAGCTCGCGCTGTGCGTCGGACGTGGTGCTCTGGACGAGGGCGCATTCGACGAGGGAGTGCGGTGCGTGCGCGACTTCCTCGCGAAGCCCGTGCCGGACGGCACGTCGGCCAGCGACCGCAACCAGCGCCGTTACCTGAGCGCCGTCGAGCCGTTCCTGGGGCGGCCCGCGCCGGGCGTTCGTGTCGACGACTGGGTGGGGCTCGATTCGCTCGAGCTCGCCACCGGCGACGGCGTGCTGACGGGTCTGCGCGGCCGCGTCGTGCTGCTCGACTTCTGGCAGCCTTGGTGCGAGCCGTGCCGGCGCGCGATGCCGGCATTGTGCGCGCTGCAACGCCGGTATCCGGACGAACTGCAGGTGCTCGGACTGTGCCGTGTCGAGGACTACGGCTACGACGTGTCGGAGCGGCGCGCGGTGCGGCCGATCGCGCCAGCCGACTACGTCGCGCACGTCGCCGACTTCCGGGCCGACATGGAACTCGTCTATCCGCTCGGCATCGCGGCGAGCCCGGTCAACAGCGAGACCTACCGCGTCGGCGGCATCCCGACCATCGTCGTGATCGACCGCGCCGGCATGGTTCGCTACATGTCGTGCGGCGCGGGTGAGCCGGGGCTGCTCGAGCTGGCGGTCGAGGGCGTGCTGCGGGCCCGGGATTGACCGCTCCCGGCGCTGGCGCGCCGCCGCGGGGCCTGCTGTGATCGCGCCATGCGCATCCTCACCGTGCTCGCCGCCTCGCTCGTCGCCGGGCTCGCGCTGCAGTTGGCCGCGCAGGATGCCCGCCCGAACGTCGTGTGGATCACGGCCGAGGACCACGGACCGGACCTCGGCTGCTACGGGTGCGCGGTCGCGCGGACGCCACGGCTCGACGCGCTGGCCGCGCAGGGCGTCCGCTACACGCGGGCGTGGTCCGGCGCACCGGTGTGTTCGACGGCGCGCACGACGCTGATCACGGGCTGCTATCCACAGGCGCTCGGCGCGGAGCACCACCGCAGCCGCGTGCCGGCACCCGATTGGCTCGAGCCTCTTCCCGTGCTGCTGAGGCGGGCCGGCTACTTCTGCAGCAACAACAGCAAGACGGACTACAACCTCGAGTTCGCGGGCGCGGTGTGGGACGAGTCGAACGGTCGCGCGCATTGGCGCCACCGCGCCGCCGGGCAGCCGTTCTTCGCGGTCTTCAACTTCACGCAGTCGCACGAGAGCCAGCTCCGCAAGCGGCCGCACGACGCGCGGCTCGATCCGGCGGAGGTCGTGGTGCCGCCGCAGCACCCCGACCTCCCCGAGGTGCGGCAGGACTGGGCGCAGTACCACGACCAGCTCGCGGTCGTCGATGCCGCGGCCGGCCGCGTGCTCGACGAGCTGGGTGACGACGACCTCGCCGACGACACGGTGGTGTTCTACTTCGCCGACCACGGCGCCGGCCTGCCGGGTTTCAAGCGCAGCGCGACGGACGCCGGTCTGCACGTGCCCCTGCTGGTCCGCGTGCCACCGCGCCTGCGTGCTGCCAGCGGGCTCGACGTCCCCGACGGTGCCGCGACCGATCGACTGGTGTCGTTCGTCGACCTCGCGCCGACGGTCCTCAGCCTCTGCGGCGTCGGCATCCCGGATTGGATGCACGGCGAGGCGTTCCTCGGCGCGCGCGCCGCGGCACCGCGCGAGCTCGTCCACGGCTATCGCGGCCGCATGGACGAGCGCCTCGACCTCGTGCGCTGCGTCAGCGACGGCCGCTGGCTCTACATGCGCAATCTGCTGCCACGGCTGCCCGCGGGCCAGCACTACGCCTACATGTTCGAGACGCCGACGACGCGCGCATGGTACGCGCGGTTCGTCGCCGGCGAGCTCGATGCGGTGCAGTCCCGCTATTGGTTGCCGCGGCCTGCGGAGGAGCTCTACGACCTCGCCGGCGACCCCGGCGAGACGCGCGACCTCGCGGGCGAGGCCGAGCACGCCGAGATCCTCGCGCGCCTGCGCTCGGCGTGGCGGCGGCAGGCCCTGCGCATCGGCGACCTCGATCTGCTGCCGGAGAGCGAGCTCGACCGGCGCGCGCACGGTCGGCCACCGGCCGCGTTGACGGCTGGCGACCGTCCCGAGGTCGACGTCGGGTTGCTGCTGGTCGCGGCGGAACGTGCGACCGGGGCGGAGCCGCTCGCGGCCGACGGGCTCGCTCGGGGTCTCGAGCACCCCGATGCGGGCGTGCGCTACTGGATGGCGCAGGGCCTGCTGCACCGCGGCGAAGTCGCGGTGCGCGAGCACGCCGGCGCGCTCGCACGCGCGCTCACGGATCCGTCGCCCGCGGTGCGGATCGTCGCCGCCGAGGCGCTCGCGCGGTTCGCCGACGAGCCGCGCGCGCTCACCGTGCTGCTCGACTGTGCGACGCCGGCGCGCCACGGCTGGTGGGCGGCGGTCGAGGCGTTCAACGCGCTCGACCGGCTCGCGGGCGCGCGCGCCCCGGCGCGCGAGGTCGTCGAGGCGCTCGACATCGGCGTCGACGCACCGCCCGGGCGCGGCCCCGAGCTGCTGCAGCGGCTGCGCGAGGAGACGTTGCGGGGCTGCCGCGCCGACGACCGCTGATCGCGCTGCCGCCGCGGACCGCGCACGGGGAGGGCTGTCGGGTTGATTCCGCCGGATCCGGCTCGACGATGCACGACATCGAGTCGAACCCCCGGAGTCGCCGCATGGATCCACGCGTGTCGCGCATCGTCGTCGTTCTCGCCCTGCTGTCGCCCCTCGCCCCCGCCCAGGACGCGAGCGGAGCCGCCGCTCCAGCTCGCGTCGAGCCGCAGCCCACCTTCACGCTGACTCCCGACGAGATCGCCGCCGGCTGGCAGGTGCTGTTCGACGGCACGTCGACCGGGGCGTGGCGGGGCTACGGCCGCGACGCGTTCCCGGCCGAGGGCTGGGTCGCCGAGGACGGCGCGCTGCACCACGTCGCGCGCGGCGGCGGCGGCGACCTGATCACGCGGCGCCGCTACGCGAACTTCGAGCTGGCGCTCGATTGGAAGGTCGCCCCCGGCGCGAACAGCGGGATCATGTACCGCGTCGCCGAGACCGATCAGCCGAGCTACTACACGGGGCCCGAGTACCAGATCCTCGACGACCTCGCGCACGGCGACGCGGACGGCCGCCACACCTCCGGTGCGCTGTACGGCCTCTACGCGGCGCACGGCAGGACGAGCCGGTCCGCGGGCGAGTGGAACACCGCGCGGATCCGGATCGTCGGCCAGCGCGTCGAGCACTTCATGAACGGTGCGAAGGTCGTCGACGCGACGATCGGCTCGGACGACTGGGCGCAGCGTGTCGCGGACAGCAAGTTCGCACCGTGGACGGGCTTCGGCGTGCATCGCCGCGGCCACGTCTGCCTGCAGGACCACGGCGACGAGGTGTGGTACCGCAACATCCGCATCCGCGAGCTCGACCCGGAGCCCGCGCGGCTCGGCGAGGAGGTCGTGCTGTTCGACGGCGCGAGCCTCGACGCGTTCAGTGCCTACCTGCGCGAACCGAACGTCGGTATGGCCGACGTCTGGTCGATCCAGGACGGCGTGCTGGTGTGCAAGGGGCAGCCCGCTGGCTACATCTACACGAAGGAGCAGTTCGAGGACTTCGTGCTGACGGTGCGCTGGCGTTGGAACCCGGAGAAGGGCGCGGGCAACAGCGGTGTGCTGCTGCGGATGACGGGCGAGCACAAGGTCTGGCCGCGCTCCATCGAGGCCCAGCTGCAGTCCGGGAACGCCGGCGACTTCTGGAACATCGGCAACGTCACGATGTCGGTCGCTGCCGATCGCACCAACGGCCGCAACACGAAGCACACGCACGGTGCCGAGCGGCCGCTCGGCGAGTGGAACGTCTACCAGATCGTCTGCGACGACGGTTGGGTCCGCCTGCGCGTCAACGGCGAGGTGCTCAACGAGGCCTGGGACTGCGAGGACATGCCGGGCGCGATCTGCCTGCAGTCGGAGGGCGCCGAGATCCACTTCAAGGAGGTGCGGCTGCGGCGGCTCCGGCCGGCGCAGTGATCCAGACGCGGGTGCGGCTCACGCGAACCGCTGCCAGAGCGCGTCGAACTGCCGGGCGAAGCGCGCGACCAGCGCCGGCGAATCGGTGACGACGAAGTTCTCCTCGTTGTCGCGGCCGGCGCCACGCGTCCAGTTGAAGCTACCGGTCAGCAACACGCGTCCGTCGAACAGCGCGAACTTGTGGTGCATGTGATCGGGCGCCCGGTCGGTGCGCACCGGGATGCCCGCCGCCGCCAGCGCGTGGACGTCCGAGCCGAGGTCCTCGGCCTTCTCGTCGTCCGACACGATGCGCAGCGCGACACCACGGCGGTGCGCGGCGTGCAGCGCGGCGGCGATGCGGTCGTCGGTGATCGTGAACACGCACACGTCGATCGAGCGTGCGGCGCGGTCGATCAGCTCGACGATCCGCCGCAGGCACGGTTCGTCCGGGCTGAACCAGGCCTCCTCGGTGCGCGGGGCGGCGAGCGCCCCGGAGCGCTCCGCCTCGCGGCTCGCGGCGAGCTGCACGACCGCCTCGCACCATGCGAGCACCGCGTCGGCAGGTCGGCGCGCGAGCTCCTCGCGCGCGATCGCGAACACGCGGCTGCGTAGGTGCGCGAACGCCTTCGGATCGAGGTCCTCGAGGACGGCGGAGACCGCGCTGCGCTCGCCGCGCGACAGCCGGCCGTCGTCGAGGGTGCGGCGGAGGATGACGTCGAGGTCGGTGGAGTCGCTCACGTGCGGATCTTGGCGCGCGAGCCGCGCGGAAGCACCGCCTTTCCCCCGGGCGACAGTCTCGCTGCGGACGAACCGTCGCCGGTTGCGGCGATCCGCATCCGAGTCGCTAATCGCGCGTGAGATCCATGGCCGGAGCCCCAGCTGGCCGCTGGACCCGGTGGCCATGCAGGCGACGATCCACCCGCGCTCCGACTCGCTCCCGCCCGCGTCACGCAGGCCTCGTCCATCGCTCGACCTGGTGGGTTCCGTTCGAACCCGTCGGGTTTTCCTGGCCACCCGGTCCGGTCGCGGCGTAGTCGGGGCGCCGCCACCGCGGTTCCCTCCACCCTTCTCGACACCCTCTCGACTCCCTGATGCGCGCGACGATTCCATGCATCGCCGCCGTGCTGGGTGCGGCCCTCTCCGTACCTGCGCAGAACGGCTGGTCCGATCTCCACGTCCTTCCCGCCGCCGGCGTCTTCGAGCCGGTGGAACTCGCGTTCGACACCGCCGCCACCGCCCCCGGCGGGCTGAACGAACGCAGCGCGACACCGAACCATCCGTGGCTCGACTACCGGCTCACGGCGTGGTTCATCTCGTCCAGCGGTCGCGTCCACGAGGTGCCCGGCTTCTACGCCGCGGACGGCCGCGGCGGGAATGCCGGCAGCGTCTGGAAGGTGCGGTTCACGCCCGACCAGGCTGGCTACTGGGGCGTCTACATCCAGTTCGAGTACGGCCTCGCGATCAACGTGCAGGACGGGTCGGTGCGCGGCGTGCCGCTGCGCCCCGATGGCCAGATCTTCCTGATGTGGGTGCCGCCGCGGACCGGGACCGTCGGGTTCCTCCGCCACGGGCCGCTCGAGGTGGTCGGCGGCCGCTACCTGCGTCACCGCGACGGCACGTGGTTCCTGAAGACGGGCACCAACAGCCCCGAGAACCTGCTCGCCTACGCGGGTTTCGACGGCGCATCGGACTACGGTGGTCTGCCGCGCTCGGCGACCTTCCTGCACCGCTATCCGGGCCACGTCCGGGACTGGCGGCCGGGCGACCCGAACTGGACGTCCGGCGGCGATCCCAATGCCGGCAAGGGCATCATCGGTGCGCTGAACTACCTGCACGACCACGGTGTCAACTCCGTCTACTTCCTGCCGATGAACCTCGGCGGCGATGGGCAGGACGTCCACCCGTTCGTCGACGGCTCGACGAGCTCGTACTTCAACACGACGCACTACGACGTCGGCCGCATGGAGCAGTGGAACGCGGTGTTCGCGCACGCGCAGCGGCTCGGCATCCTGCTCGAGTTCGTGCTGGCGGAGCGGGAGCCCGGGAACATCGGCTGGCTGGGCGGAGCGAACAGCAACCAGCGCCGGCTGTTCCTGAAGAACCTGGTCGCGATGTTCGGCTACCACCCCGGCGTCCGGTGGATCCTGTGCGAGGAGAACTCGCCGGAGCCGACGCAGGAGTTCCTGGTCCGCGAGCTGTCGGACATGGCGGAGTGGATCCGCATCCAGTCCACGCACCGCCACCCGATCGCCGTGCACTCGGATCCCGACGACCAGCTGATCTTCGAGCAGATCCTGGCGCAGGGGCCGCGCGGTCGCTGGCTGACGTCGTTCTCGCTGCAGGTGCACTCGAACTACAACCCGTCGACCGAGGCCGCGCGCGCGCTGCTCGATCGGTTCAGCCAGCCCGGGGTCGTCGACATGGACGAGCTCGGCACCGCGATCGAGGGCGTCACCAACACCAACCGGCACGACATCCGCCGGCTCGTGCTGTGGGACGTGCTGCTGTCGGGCGGCAATGTCGCCTGGTACATGGGCTACCACGACCTGCCGCTCGGCGGCGACATCCGCCTGGAGGACTTCCGCACCCGCGAGGGCACCTTCGACGACTCCCGTGCCGCGCGTGAGATGCTCGAGACGATGCCGTTCTGGCGCATGGAGCCGGCCGACGACCTGGTCACCGGCGAGACCGTCAATTCGCGCTTCGGCGATGCCGAGGTATTCGCCGAGCCCGGGCAGCTCTACGTCGTCTACTTCGCCGATACGCTCACGTCGGGGATGATCGACCTCAGCGCGGCACCGTCCGGGTCGACCTTCACCGGCACCTGGTACGATCCGAAGACCGGCCAGCAGGTCGGCGCGTCGTTCACGCGTGCGGGCGGCGGGCAGGTGTGGCTGCCGACGGCGCCGTCACCGACCTACGCCGACTGGCTGCTGGTGCTCCGCCGGCAGTGAGGGCAGTGAGAGCAGTGAGAGCGGTGAGAGCTGGGCGCGCTCAGGCGTCGCGGCCGTCCGGCCGCGAGCCGGGCGGGTCCCACGCGCCGTCGTCGCTGCGCGCGAACGTCTCGCGGTCGCGCAGCAGCAGCGCCTCGAGCGCCTCGCTGCGCTGGCGCGCCGCGGATACGTAGTGCTTGCGGTCGCCGCTCGTGTGCTCGGCGAGCTCGCGCACGCTCTGCTCGTCGTGGCGCTCGAACAGCGCTGCGGCCCGGTGTGCCTCGTAGGCGCGCGCACCGAGCGCGCGCAGTGCGGCAGCGCCGAGATCGAGCGACGAGCCGAGCGTCTCGCGGAACACGTCGCGCACGCCGCGCCGCAGCAGCGCGTAGGCGTGCGGGCGGCCGCGGGCCCGCGCGAGGATGTGCAGGTGCGGGAAGTGGCGCTGCGCCTGCTCGACGATCTGCAGCGATTTCTCCTCGTCGTCGACCGCGACGATCAGCAGTCGTGCGCGCGCGGCGCCTGCGGCCGCCAGCAGCTCGACGCGCGAGGCATCGCCGTAGAAGGCCTGGAAGCCGAACTCCTCGAGCATCCGGATCTGGGCGGGGTCGAGCTCGAGGACCGTCGTGCGGATCCCCTGCGCGCGCAGCAGCCGGCCGACGACGAGCCCGAAGCGTCCGAACCCCGCGAGCAGCACCGGCGCGTCCTCGTCCTGCGGGCGGCGCAGGTCCGCTGCGTCGTCCGCCTGCCGGGACCGGCGCGCGAGCCGCGGCCGGAGCAGGTGCTCTTCGGTCGACATCAGGAGCGGCGTCAGCGCCATCGACACGGCGACCGCGGCGATCAGCGGACCGGTCTGCTCGGGTCCGAGCACGCCGTGCTGCTGTGCGAACGAGAACAGCACGAACGCGAACTCGCCGCCTTGCGCGAGCGCGAACGAGAACAGCACGCTCTGCGCGAGCGGCATGCGGAACGCCGCGCCGAGCGCCAGCAGGGCGCCGAGCTTCAGCACGACGAGCACGGCGACGATCGCGAGCAGGCGCCCGGGCGCCGCGCCGATCAGCCCGAAGTCGATGCCCGCACCGACCGAGATGAAGAACAGCCCCAGCAGCAGCCCCTTGAACGGCTCGATGTCGGCTTCGAGCTCGTGGCGGTAGTCGTTGTCGGCGAGCACGACACCGGCGAGGAACGCGCCGAGCGCGGGTGACAGGCCGACCGCGGTCATCGCCAGGGCGATGCCGACGACGAGCAGCAGCGCGGCGGCGGTGAACACCTCGCGCAGGCGCGCCTCCGCGATGAACCGGAACACCGGGCGCGACAGGAAGCGACCGCCGACGACCACCGCCGCGACGGTCGCGAGCACGGCGAGCGTGCCGGGGCCACCGTCCGCCCCGTCGTGCGCAGCGCTGCCGGTCGCGCCGCCGTGCGTGGCCAGCAGCGGCAGCAGCGCGAGTATCGGGATGACCGCGAGGTCCTGGAACAGCAGCACCGCGAACGCCGAGCGGCCGGCCGGGCTGCGCGAGAGCCCCTTCTCGGCCAGCGATTGCAGCACGATCGCCGTCGACGACATCGCGAGCACCATGCCGATCGCCAGCGCCTCGCGCAGGCTCGCGCCGATCGCGAGCGCCGCGGCGCCCAGCAGCGCGGTCGTGCCGACGACCTGCAGGCCACCGAGGCCGACGATCGGCACGCGCAGGCTCCACAGGAGGCGCGGCCGCAGCTCGAGGCCGATCAGGAACAGCATCATGACGACGCCGAACTCGGCGAAGTGCAGCACGTCGGTGGTCTCGCCGTGCGGCAGCAGGTCGAGTGCGAACGGTCCGATCAGCGCTCCCGCGAGCAGGTAGCCGAGCACCGAGCCGAGCCCGGTGCGCTTCGCGATCGGCACCGACAGCACCGCGGCGGCCAGGTAGACGACCGCCGTGCGGAAGAACGCCTCACCGTGCACGGTGCACCTCGCTGGTCGAGTCCGCGGTGCGCCACAGGGCGCGCCAGCCCGGCGCGTCGATGCTCGGTGCGCCCGCGAAGCGCGCGGGGTCGAGCCGGCCGTCGCGCAGGGCCGTCAGCAGCGCGGCGTAGTCGGTCGCGAGGGCGTCGAGCTCCGCGGCCGGGCGACGCAGCGCGCCGTGCACCACGAACGGCGGTAGCCAGCGCATGCCGCACAGGTGGGTGGTCTGCTCGAGCGGTCGCAGCAGCTCGGTCATCGTGAAGCGGTTGTGGCCGTCGCTCCGGTATGCCGCCGCGTCGCCGCCGGTGGTGACCGCGACGAGCGCGAGCTTGCCGTGCAGCGCGGTGCCGCCCGGGCCGTACGCCCAGCCGTAGTCGAGCACGAGGTCCAGCCACTGCTTCAGCAGGGCCGGGCACGAGTACCAGTAGAACGGGTGTTGGAACACGACCGCGGCGTGCCGCGCGAGCAGCTCCTGCTCCGCGGTGGCGTCGACGTGGAAGTCGGGATAGCACTCGTAGAGGTCGCGGACGGTCACGCCGTCGACGCCCTGCGCGGCGGCGAGCAGGCGGGCGTTGGCGCGGGACTTCTGCAGCGCCGGGTGGCTCAGCAGCACGAGCACGTCGGGGGCCTCGGTCATGGGTGGGCGTCCTCGGGTCGCAGAGGATGCCGCGGGACCCGCTGCTCCGGAAGGAACCGCGCAGCAACGCCGCGCCATCCCGCTGCGCTCCGCGTGCCGCGAGGTGATGCGATGAACTCCCCCGACCGATTCCTTTCCACGGTGCTGGCGCTGGCGCTGCTGCTGGTCGCCGGTGCCTGCACGACCTCCGGGGCCACCGACCCGGCCACCGCGCTGCTCGGCGCGTGGACCAATCCGGAGCCGATCGTGATCGCCGGCCCTGGCGAGGTGCGCGTGTCCTTCGCGGCCGACCGCACCGGGGTCGTCGAGCTGGCCGACGGCCTGTCGTTCCCGCTGACCCGCGACTCGGTCCGCCGCTTCGCGTGGTCGCTGCGCGGCGACGACGAGCTGACGGTGTCGATCGGCGGCAACGTCGCCGCGGGTCGCGTCGAGCGGCGCGGCGACGAGCTGCTGCTCTACCGTCGTGCGAGCCAGCTCGATCCGGAGACCGGCGCGGCGCGCGAGCTGCGGCCGATCCGGCTCTGCCGCCTCGGTGGGTGAGCCCCGCGTCGGGCTCGGGCGCGGGGTCAGTGCGAGGGGGCCAGCGGCGCGTCGACGACCTCGATCTCCTCGTAGGTCGTCGTGCGCTGCACCGGCTGGTAGCCGGCCTCACGGATCAGGCGGATCAGGTCGTCACGATTCATCCGCTCGGGCGACGTCGTGCCGGCATCGTGCGTGATCTTCTCCTCCGTCACGGTGCCGTCGATGTCGTTGGCGCCGAACGACAGCGCGGTCTGCGCGCTCTCCGGCGTCAGCATGATCCAGTAGGCCTTGATGTTCGGGAAGTTGTCGAGCATCAGCCGGCCGACGGCGATCTCGCGCATGTCCATCCAGCCGGTCGTCACGTGGCCGTGTCGCTCGAGGCCGGTGTGGAACGGCCAGAACGCGAGCGGGATGTAGGCCATGAAGCCGCCGCACTCGTCCTGCAGCTCGCGTAGCTGGACCAGGTGCTGGACGCGCTCGTGCGGCCGCTCGATATGGCCGTACAGCATCGTCGCGTTCATCTTGAAGCCGTGGCGCTGCACCTTCCGCGCGGTGTCGAGCCATTGCTGCGGGCCGATCTTGTCGCGGAAGGTCGCCTTGTGCACGCGGTCGACGAGCACCTCGGCGCCGCCGCCCGGGCAGGAGCCGAGACCGGCTTCGCGCAGGTCGGCGAACACGTCGTCCTCGGTCTTTCCGGAGATCTTCAGCATGTGGTCGATCTCGACCATCGTGAAGGCCTTGACGTGGATGTCCGGGCGCGCCCGCTTGGCCGCGCGCACGACCTCCAGGTAGTAGTCGTAGCCCTCGCGCGGATGGATGCCGGCGACCATGTGGACCTCGGTGGGCGCGAGGTCGTCGTATTCGCGCAGCTTCCGCTCGATGTCCGCGCCGTACATCGTGTAGGCGCGCGGCTCGCCCTCCTTGGCTGCGAACGCGCAGAACTTGCACGAGTATTGGCAGACGTTCGTGTAGTTGATGTGGATGTTGTTGTTGAAGTACGCCTTGTGGCCGTGGCGCCGCAGCCGGACGCGGTGCGCCAGGTGGCCGACCGCGGCCAGGTGGGGCGTTTCATAGAGCCGGAGGCCGTCCTCGGGGCTCAGGCGGACGCCGGATTCCACCTTGTCGAACACGTCGGCAAGGCCGGCGCGGTCGACGAGCCGGCGCGCGACTGCGGGGTCGAGCGGTTCGTAGCGCTGGTTCACGATGCGGCTCCCTCGCGGATGGCTCCGGTCGCGGTCCGGTCGCCGGCGGCGCTGACCACCGCCTTCTCGCGCGGCGGCCGACCGAAGCGGTCGGTCGGCGGCGTCTCGACCGGCTGGTAGAGCATGTTGCGGCGCTGTGGCGTGAAGCCGGCGTCCTTGATGTGACGCTCGATCTCCTCGATCGACGCCGGGTGCGAGCAGCCGGCGCTCGACACCACGTTCTCCTCGAGCATCGCCGAGCCGAAGTCGTCGGCGCCCATCGACAGCCCGATCTGGCAGACCTTCATGCCCTGCGTCACGAAGCTCGATTGCAGGTGGTCGACGTTGTGGAGGTAGATGCGCGCGAGCGCGAGCGTGCGCAGGTACTCGGCGACGGTCGCCTTCGCCGGCATCCGCTCCTTCATGGCGGTGTTCTCCGGCTGGTAGGTCCACGGTATGAACGCGGTGAACACGCCGCACTCGTCCTGCAATTCCCGGATGCGCGTCATGTGCTCGATGCGCTCCGCGTCGGTCTCGCAGTGGCCGAACATCATGGTCGCCGTGCCGCGCAGGCCGAGCGACGCGGCCTGCCGCATCACGTCGAGCCACTCGTCCGTCGTCGCCTTCTTCGGCGCGATGATCTTGCGGACGCGCTCGACCAGGATCTCCGCGCCGCCGCCCGGGATCGAGTCGAGCCCGGCCTCGTGCAGGTCACGGATCACGTCGCGCACCGGCCGCTTCTCGAGCTTGCCCAGGTGCGTGATCTCGGGCGGCGACATGCCGTGGATCCACACCTGCGGGTAGCGCTGCTTCAGGTCGCGGAACAGCTCGCAGAACCAGTCGGTCTTGAGCCGCGGATGGTGACCGCCCTGCAGCAGCAGCTGGATGCCGCCCTTCTGCACGAGGTCGTCGACCTTCTGGTAGATCACCTCGCGCGGCAGGACGTAGGCCTCGGCATCGCCGGGGCGCCGGTAGAACGCGCAGAACCCGCAGTCGGTGACGCAGACGTTGGTCGGGTTCAGGTTGCGGTCGACGATGTAGGTGACCTTCGGTTCGGGGTTCTTCTGGAACCGGATCTGGTTCGCGATCAGCCCGAGCGAGGTCTGGTCGAGGCCGCGGTAGAGCGCCAGGGCGTCGTCCGGCGAGATCGCGCCGCCGCCGAGGGCGACGTCGGCGATCGCGGCGAGCCGGCCGGGGTCGTGGAAGGCTGCGGTCATGACGGAGGGGAAACGGCGCAGGATAGGGTCGGCGGGGTGTCGCTCAAGGCCGGGCGGCGGCCGCACCGCCGCGCGGCGCCGTCGCCGACCCGGGACCGGACCTTCGCCGCGCGCTGCGCGCCGGGTGCAGTCACCCGCGGCAGGTCCGTGCGCGGCCTGGACCCGGCCCGCGCGGCCGGGGCGGCGCTTCTCCGTTGCCGCGGGTGGGACCGCTCCCTACCGTGTCCGGCCCGATGGCCAAGCCCGAGCCCGACCTGATGGAGCGCGTCGTGTCGCTGTGCAAGCGGCGTGGCTTCGTGTTCCAGAGCAGCGAGATCTACGGTGGGATCAACTCCTGCTACGACTACGGTCCGCTCGGCGCCGAGCTGAAGCGGAACGTCAAGGACGCGTGGTGGCAGGCGATGGTGGTCCGCCGCGACGACATCGTGGGGCTCGACTCGGCGATCATCCAGCACCCGGAGGTGTGGCGGTCGTCGGGCCACGTGGCCGGGTTCTCCGACCTGCTGGTCGACTGCCGGCGCTGCAAGGGGCGGTTCCGCGAGGATCACCTCGACGCCATCCCGTGCCCCGACCGGGAGTTCAAGGGCCGCGTCGCGCGCGTCTGCCAGCAGGAGGGTCTGCACACCGAGCCGCGCGCCTTCAACCTGATGTTCGAGACGCACGCCGGTCCGGTGAAGGACTCGGCGAGCATCGTCTACCTGCGCCCGGAGACCGCGCAGGGCATCTTCACGAACTTCCTCAACGTCGTGAACAGCTCGCGCATGGCGCCGCCGTTCGGTGTCGCGCAGATCGGCAAGAGCTTCCGCAACGAGATCACGCCGGGGAACTTCGTGTTCCGCACGCGCGAGTTCGAGCAGATGGAGATGGAGTTCTTCGTGCCGCCGGCGGACGAGGACCGCTGGTACGAGTACTGGGTCGAGCAGCGCTTCCGCTGGTACGTCGACAATGGCGTCCGCCCCGACCGCCTGCGCAAGCGGCCGCACGCCGAGGACGAGCTGGCGCACTATTCGTCGGGCTGCACCGACGTCGAGTACCTGTACCCGTTCGGCTGGGGTGAGCTGGAGGGCATCGCGAAGCGCGGCAGCTACGACCTGACCGCTCACGCGAAGGGCTGCGGCAAGGACCTGTCGTTCTTCGACGAGGCGACGAAGCAGCGCTACGTCCCACACGTCGTCGAGCCCGCAGCCGGCTGCGACCGCGCCGCGATGACCTTTCTCGTCGACGCCTACGACGAAGAGACGGTGACGGACGAGGGTGGCAAGTCCGAGGTGCGCACGGTGCTGCACTTCCACCCGCGCATCGCGCCGATCACCGTCGCGATCTTCCCGCTGGTCAAGAAGGCCGGCATGCCCGAGCGCGCGAAGGAGATCCAGGCCACGTTGATGGACGCCGGCCTGCGCACGTTCTTCGACGAGAAGGGTGCGATCGGCCGCCGCTACCGCCGCCAGGACGAGGTCGGCACGCCGTACTGCGTGACGATCGACGGCGACACCGTCGAACGCGACGGCACGGTGACCGTGCGCGATCGCGATTCGATGGCGCAGGATCGCGTCCAGCCGGCCGAGCTGGTCGCCTTCATCCGCGACAAGATGAAGGCCTGGCGCCGCGGCTGAGTGCCGCGCGGGGCACGCGGGACCTCGGAGTCGGCGGGCGACGGTCGCTCGGGTTCGCGACCGGTGCCGTCCGGCGACCGCTCACGGGGCGGTCTCGATCGGCCAGCGCAGGATCGTGGCGTCCGGCTGGCAGGCGGCGAACACGATGCCGGCGTCGGTCACACACATCTGGTAGATGGCCTGCATGCCGCCGTACGGACCCTGGAACGGGTTGCCGTAGCTGCACCAGGTCGTGCCGCTGTCGAACGAGCGGAACAGCTGCATGTACCGCTCGGTGCTGGTGCCTTCGTGGCAGCACGCCGAGGCGAGCAACGTGCCGTCGACGGCGATGACGTCGCGCCAGTAGGTCGCGGTCGGGCGCTGCAGGTTGACCGTCGTCACCGTCTGCCAGGTGCGTCCCCGGTCGAGGCTGCGGTGCAGGCCGATGGCGGTGTTCGGGCTCGCGGTGGCGTCACCGCACAGGTAGACGCCGCCGCCGGCGTCGCACAGCGGCTGGAACAGCGACGCGCCGGGGACGATCGCATGCGTCCAGGTCGCGCCCTTGTCGTCCGACCGGTACATCCGGTCGGTCAGGCACGACGGCCACAGCAGCACACCGTCGCCGGTCAGGATCATCTGCCGCGCCCACGACGACGGCCCCTGGCCGGGCTGCGCGCTCGGGGCGGTCCAGGTCGCACCGTCGTCGGTCGACGCGATCAGCTTGGTTCGCGTGTCGGTGCACTTCAGGTTCGCGAGCCAATGCCCAGCACCGAGGTGCACCGGGCCGAACACCGCCAGCACGTTCGCGCTGCCGGTCAGCCCGCGGAGCTGCGCCCCCGACAGCGCGATCGACCAGGTGATGCCGCGGTCGAGGCTGCGCATCAGGCACGCATTGCCGGTGTCGCCGGTCCCGGACAGCACGGTGGTGCCGTTCCGACCGAAGAAGTAGGTGTGCGAACCGGTCGAGCCGGGGCAGCCGATCACGCGCCAGCTCCGGCCGGCGTCGTCGCTGAGCAGGAAGCGGTCGGCGGCCTGCGACGATCGCTTGCCGGCGATGATCCGATCGTTGCCGAGCCACGCGATCGCGCTGAACGCGTCGGAGCCGGCGGGACCCTGCCACGCGCTCGTCGCGCAGAGCCGGTTGTCGAGGCACGGCCGGAACTGCAGTCCGTCGCTCGCCGCGAGTCCCTGCGGTGCGCCGGGATCGGCGGTGACCATCTGTGCGAGCAGCCGCACGCCGACGAGCCCCGGGTCGTTCGGGATCGGCAGCGGGAACACCGCCTGGCCGGCGCCGGGACCCGTGCCGCTCGCGAGCGCCGTGGTCAGCACGAGCGGATCGACCAGCAGGTCGATGCCGGCGACGGGTCGGACGACCGCCGCCAGGCCGAGGATCTCGCCGACGACTGCCCCACCGAGCGTCGCGTCCGCGCGGAGCGCGAACGACGCGTTGCCGACCGCCGGCAGCCCGCCCGTCGTCGCGATCGTCGGTGCGAGCCGGCCGGAGCCGGCGGTGGCCGTCCCGTAGTGGACGTCACCGCAGGGGGTCTGCGCGGTGATCGCCCCTACGAGGAGAGCCAGCGTCGCAGCGCCGGCGCCGATCGGGAGACCGCTCATTCCCCCGATCGTAGATGCGGGGGCACCGAGCCGCGCTCAGCTGCCCTTCATCGACCGCAGCTTGGCGATCGCGCCGAGCACGTTGCTACCCTTCGCGCTGTGCGCACCCGCGATGCGGTGGGCGGGTCCGGCGCCGTCGGCGGGCGGAGTGGCGGACGGCTCCGCGGGCGGCGTCGCGGCCGACTGCGGGGTGGGTGAGGCGGTGGCGACCTTCGCGCGCGGCGCGTTGGCGAGCTGGGTGACCCGCGTCGCGATGCCCTGCACCTCGCGCTGGATCGACTCGACGAGGGCCTGCACCGGGCCGAGATCGACCGGTGGCGCATCCACCGGCGCGGCCGGCGCCGGCAGCGCTGCGAGGCCGTCGCGCACGGCGGTCTCGACCCGTGCGCCGAGCGCCTCGACCTGCCGGGTCAGGCCCTCGAGCCGCTCCGCGAGGGTGTCCTCGATCGCGCTCGGCACTGCGTCGACGCCGAGTGCGAGGCGGGTCGTCGCGCCGAGGATCTCGGCCAGGCGGCCCGCGCTGGTCTCGTCGATGCTCGTCAGCGTGGTCGCGAGCTCGTCGATCCGGCTGTCGCTACCGGCCATGTCACCGATCTGATTCGTGAGCTCCGCGACCTGCTTGCTGATCTCGATCAGCGGCTTGCCGTACATCTTGGTCGCGCGCGTCAGGTTGGCGATCTTCTCGTCCTGGCGCTCCAGCGCGAGCAGCGCGCGCTGCGCGTGATCGAGCAGTTCGGCGATGCCCTCGTCGGACTGTTCGGGCACTTCCGGGCGCTGCGTCGCGACGCGGTCGAGGTGCCGGTCGAGGCGCGACAACCGGAGCTCCGCCTCCCGTTCGCGTGCCCTCGCACGCCGTACGAGCAGGCCGTGCGAGACCGCGACACCGCCGAGCAACAGCAGTGTGGCCGGCGTCGCGCCGACCGCGTCGGTCACCGCCGTGATCGCGCGGACTGCGGCGGGGGCGAGCACGCTCAGCACGCCGAGCGCCACACCGCCGATGCACGCGGTGCCGCCGAACAGCAGCGACAGGACGCCAGCCGCGCTACCATCGTGAGTGCGCGGCGGTGACTCGAAGCGCCGTGCACGCCGGGGCTCCGGCTCCGTCGCGTCCCAGTTGTCGTCTGCCCCGCCGACGTCCGGATCGGCGTCGGTCGCTCCGACCGCGGCCTCGCCGGGGTCGAACATCTGTTCGAAGGCGCCGTCGAACGCGGTACCGAAGTCGTCGCGCGCGTAGGAGCCGTCGTTGAACCGGGGCTCGGCGGGTTCGCTGGGGTCGTCCGCCAACGGCTCGACGTCCACGAGGTCCGCGGCGTCCACCGCGTCCGCGTCGGCCGCCGCGTCGGGATCGAACTCGGCGTCCCACGCGTCCCCGTCCGGGTCGGTCGTGGCCTCGTCCCGCGACCTGAAGAACGTGCTGCGCGGTCGTTCGACTTCGTCAGCGGAGAACGTTCGGTCCTTCTTCATCAGGGTCGGCTCCGGCGCTTGTCAAGGCCCCGAGTTCGCTCTTCGGCCAGCCTGGCGTCCCGCCATGAGCGACCCGTTGCATTCCGGTCCTCGCTCCTGGAAAACGGCCGCAGATGTCCCTGAAGCTCAAAGGAGTCGCGGCAGCGAGCGGGATCGCCGTGGCGCCGTTGGTGCATTTCCACGGCGACCTCGCATTCATCCCGACGCGCAGCCTTGCGGCCGAGGAGGTCGCGGCCGAGCGGCGGCGTCTGGAGGAGGCGATCGAGAGCGCGGCGGACGCGATCCTCGTGCTGAGCCGTGATCTGGCGGCCGAGCTGACGCGCCAGGACATTCGGATCTACGACGCCCAGCTCGCGCTGCTGCACGACAAGACGCTGCAGCAGGAGCTGTTCCGGACCATCGAGCAGGACCGCGTCAACAGCGAGGTCGCGATCCAGCAGGTCGTCGCGCGCTACGAGACGGTCTTCGAGCGGATGGAGGACGTCGCGCTGCGCGAACGCGCGGCGGACCTGCGCGACGTCGGCCGACAGGTCCTGTCGGTGCTGCTCGAGCGCGAGCGGAAGTCGTTCGTCGCCGAGGGGCAGGACTACGTGTTCGCCGCCGAGGAGTTCCTGCCGAGCGACGCCGGCACCATCGACCGCAAGCACCTCCGCGGAATCGTCACCGCGCGGGGCGGCAAGTACAGCCACGGCGCGATCCTGGCCCGCTCGCTCGGCATCCCTGCGGTCGTCGCGGTCGACGAGCTGCTGCAGCGGATCCGCTCCGGCACCCGCGTGGTCGTCGACGGTGAGTCCGGCGTCGTCATCGGCGACCCCGACGACGAGGAGGTCGAACGCTACCGGCACCTCGCGCACGAGCAGGCCGAGGCGGAGCGGCGCGTGTTCGAGGTCCGCTACCTGTCGTCGCGGACTCCGGATGGCGCGGTCGTGCGGCTCCTCGCGAACGTCGAGAGCACGCGCGACCTGTCGTCGCTCGAGCGGGACATCACCGATGGCATCGGACTGTTCCGTACCGAGTTCGCCTTCATGGAGCGCCACCAGTTCCCGACCGAGGAGGAGCAGGTCGCGCTCTATCGCAAGGCGATCGAGTGGGCGGACGGCAAGACGGTGACGTTCCGGACGCTGGACGTCGGCGGTGACAAGCCGCTCCGCTACTTCAAGACGCCCGACGAGCGCAACCCGGTGCTCGGCTGGCGCGGCCTCCGGATCAGCCTGGACCTGCCGGACCTGTTCTACACGCAGATCCGGGCGCTGCTGCGCGCCAGCGCCGGTGGTCACGCGCGCATCCTGCTGCCGATGGTCACCGCGGTCGACGAGGTCGCGCGCTGTCGCGCGGTCGTCGACGAGATCAAGCGGGATCTCGCGCAGGCCGGGGAGCCACACGACCCCGACATCGAGCTCGGCGCCATGATCGAGGTGCCGGCGATCGCCCACGTGCTCGACCAGGTGATGCCGCTGTGCGACTTCGCGTCGGTCGGCACCAACGACCTCGTGCAGTACATGCTGGCGTGCGATCGGGACAACCCGCGGATCGCGCACATGTACACGCCGTACCACCCTGCCGTGATCCGGCTGCTCGCGCACATCGCGGAGGTCGTGGGTCGGTCCGGCAAGCCGGTGTCGATCTGCGGCGAGATCGCGGGCGACCACTACTTCACGAGCCTGCTGCTCGGGCTCGGCTTCCGCGAGTTGTCGATGGCGCCGGTGTTCCTGCCGCGCGTCAAGCTGATGGTCCGCACCTTCCCGATCGACGAGTGCGAGCGGCTCGCGAAGGAGGCGCTCGGCATGGCGAACTCGCGCGACGTGCGTGCGCTCGCCCGCGATCTCGCGAAGACGGGCTGGTCCCGGTTCCTGGAGCACGGCCAGTCGTGACCGCGCGGCGGCGGGGAGCGTGGTCGACGCCGGAGCGGATCCGGCTGCGCGCGCTGTTCCCGCGGACGCCGCTGGTGCGGCTGGCGAGGCTGCTGAACCGTTCGGAGGCGACCGTGCTGCGCTGCGCGCTGGAGCTGTTCGCCGGCGAGCCGCGCACCGGACCGTTCAGCGCCGACGAGGACGCCCTGCTCCGCACCGCGTGGACCGTGCACGACCCGGAGATCGTCGCCACCGTGCTGCGCCGCCCGACGGCCGAGCTCCAGGCGCGGGTCCGCGAGCTGCGCGCGGAGCAGCGCTGCGGTCCGTGGAACGCGGCCGACGATCGCGAGCTGCGCGCCTGCCACGGGTCGTTGCCCGACGAGCTGGTCGCGCTGCGGTTGGGGCGCTCCACCGACGACATCCGTGAGCGCGCACACTCGCTGCGCCTCGGCAAGGACAAGGCCGCGCTGCGCGGGCCCGAGCCCGTCGCGATGCCGCGCTGGACCTCGGACGACCTCCAGCGCCTGCGCCAGCTCTACCCCGACCACGACAACCTGAGCGTGGCGCGCGCCCTCGGCCGCAGCGTGCAGAGCGTCACCAGCAAGGCGACCCGGCTGGGGCTGACCAAGAGCCTCGCCGCTCTGCGCGAGATGGGCCGCCGCAACGTGGCTGCCCGGCTGCGTCGCGACGGCGACTGACGGCGGGTGCGCGCGCCCGCACGGCGCCCCGGGCGTCGGCGTGTCACGCCGAGTGCAGCGAGCCGCGACTCGGGCGTGCGTCCGGCTCAACTTCCGACCCACCGAAGGCCGAAGAACCCGCCGTGCCGGATTCAGTCGGATCCTCCGGCACCCAGGGAGACGCCATGGAGATCGTCGGCAAGAAGAGCGAGGGACTGTCGGTCATGGTCCTCAAGGACGACAGGACCTGCATCGTGAAGTTCAACGACCGCAGTCTGAACTTCTACGTCACGGATTCTCTCAAGGAGTCCCTGAAGGAGACGATCGCCGCCAAGATCGAGGACGGTATGCAGCACTTCGTGCTGGATCTCGACAACGTCAAGATCATCGATTCGTGCGGTGTCGGGCTGATCATCGTCGCGAACAACGTGACATCGGCGAAGCAGGCGAAGCTCTACCTGGCCAACATCAAGCCCTTCATCGTCAAGATCTTCGACATCATGCGGATCTCGAAGCACCTCGCGATCTACGAGACCGAGGAGCAGGCGCTGGAGGCGATCAAGAACGGCTGACGTCGGCGCCGCCGATGTCCGGCGCCGCGACGTGCGCTCGTGGCAGCCGAGCCGGCGCGTTCGCCCCGCGGGGAGTTCTCCATGGTCGACGAGAGCAAGGCCTATCTGCTGATCGACGCCGCGCCGGATTGGCGCGAGCGCCTCGCGCGACTCCTCGAGCGAGAGGGCTGCCGCGTCGAGGCGGTCGGCGACGTGGCAGCGGGCTTGTCCAGCCTTCGCGGGGCGCATGTCGATTGCGTGGTACTCGATCCGAACGGGCAGGCCGCTGATGGCGTCCGGACCCTGCTGCGGGAGGTCGAGGAGCTGGGTCGCGACGTCGTGCTGCTCGGTGTCGAGGGCGCGGCGGCCGAGCCATTGGTCGGGGTCGGCGGGGTCTGTATCCCGAAGCCCCTGCCCCGGCCGCGCGAGATGCTGCAGCGGCTCGGCGTGCGCTCGGCGCCGGTGGCGGCAGCCCCGACGCCCCCGGGCTCCGCGGTGGGGGGCACCGACTCCAAGGAGCTACATCTGCTGCGCGAGCGGTGCAAGGACCTCGAAGCCCGCCTCGCGGAACAGGTCGAGTCGTTCGACGATCTCCGCGAGTCGTTCAACCAGGAGCTGTCGCGCATGATGAACATCGTCAGCAACATCATGGACGGCATCTTGTTCACCGATGCCGTCGGCAGCATCCGACTGCTCAATCCGGTCGCGGAGGAGATGCTCGGTCTGCGCGCGTTCGTGGCGGTCGGCCAGACGCTCGACGACCTCGAGGAATCGAACGAGCTGCTCGACGAGATCCGCGCCACCTGCGATCAGCGCCCGGACTGGCGCGAGACCAGCAAGACGGTCGAGGTCCATCGTGACGACCAGGATCTCGCCTACATCAAGATGCGGATCGGCCGCGTCGTGGATTTCCGCGGTGAGTTCGCCGGCACGCTGATCCAGCTCGAGGACGTCACCGCCGAATACAAGACCGACCAGCTCAAGAACCAGTATCTGTCGATCGTCGCCCACGAGCTGCGTACGCCGCTGACCGGCATCAAGACGTTCTCGACGATGATGGCGAAGGGCGTGCTCGGCGGTCTGAACGAGCGGCAGGCGCGCGTGGTCGATTCGATCCGCGAGCAGTCGCTGCGCCTCGAGCACCAGATCGACAAGCTCGTCAATCTCGGCCACCTCGACTCCAACGACGTCGGCCAGGACCTGGAGCCGTTCGACATCAACGAGCTGGTGACCCAGGCGTCGGTGCCGTTCCAGCAGGTCGCGGCGGAGAAGCGGATCACGCTCGTCGTCGACACGGGAGCCGCGCCGGGCGCGATGGTCGAGGCCGACCGCTCGGCGATCCGCAGGGCGGTGCAGGCGCTGGTCGAGAACGCGGTGAAGTTCACTCCCGACGGAGGCCACGTCGAGGTCGCTGTCCGGCAGCGGGACGGGCAGCTCGAGGTCGCGGTGTCGGACGACGGCGTCGGGATCGACCCCCGCTACCACCGCCGGATCTTCGAGAAGTTCTTCCAGGTCGAGGATCCGTTGACTCGACACCACGGCGGCTCCGGACTCGGCCTGTTCTTCGTCAAGAGCATCGTCGAGGCGCACCGGAGCGAGGTCACGGTCCGCAGCGAGCTCGGGAGGGGCGCGAGTTTCTCGTTCCTTCTCCGCAGCCACGAGGCCGAAACAGCCGATGAGACCCTGGCGACCACGCCGCAGACGACGGCAGGCACGGAAGACGACTGAGGAGGCAGCAGCCCATGGAACGTACGGTCCTGATCATCGAGGACGAGAAGCTGATCATCGTGTCCACGCAGATGGTGCTCGAGGCGGCGGGATTCCGCGTCGAGGCTGCGGACAACGGTGAGGAGGGCATCGAGAAGGCGCGCAAGCTGCGCCCGGACCTGGTGCTGCTCGACATCATGATGCCCGGCATCGACGGCTGGGAGACGTTGACGCGCCTGAAGCGGGATCCCGATACGTCGGGCATCCCGGTGATCATCTTCACTGCGCGCGAGCACGCCCGCGGCCACCAGAAGAGCACCGAGATGGGCGCCGCGGACTACTTCCGGAAGCCGTTCGAGCCCGACGAGCTGATCGAGCTCGTCGAGAAGCACATCGGCCAGCGCGTCTGAGGGTCCGTCGCGGCGCGAGCGGCGCAGTGGTCGCGCCGCTCGTGGAGCGCGGGGTTCCGGGGTCGCCTCACCGGATCCGACGCAGGTACTCGTCGACGACGTGCCCGTCGCCGAGCGCCGTCCACAGGGTCTCGCGCAGCTCGTCGCGGTCCGCGCCGAAGCGCAGCGCGCCGCGTGCGTGGGCGACGAGCTGCGGCACCTGCTCCATCGCGGCGAGGATGCCGGTCGCGAGCAGCTCGCGGTCGCGCGGCGCCATCGCCTGACGCGACAGCACCCGGCCGTAGGCGGACTCGAGCACGAAGTCGTGGAAGTCCGGATGGAAGCCGTTCAGCATCGCGTGTACGGCCGGTGCATTGCGGTCGTAGATCGCGTCGAACAGCTCGCGGCCCGCCCGCGGCCAGTCCTCTCGCGGCCGGCAGCCGTGCGGTGGCGGGGACTCCGTGGGCCAGTGTTCGACCAGCTCCTGGAACGCCGTCACGACGCGCGGGAAGCCGCAGAACAACACCGCCTGCAGCAGCGTCTCCTCCACGTCGGCGCGCGCCACCAGGTGCTCCCGCGCGAGGTCGTAGAGAGCACCGAGCTGCACGGAATCGCCGCGCCACGCGGCGATCTTCACGAGCACCAGGACGCGTAGCCGGACCGCGAGCCCGGGCCGTGCGAGCAGCTCGCGCAGCGCGGTCACCTTGAGCTCCCGAGCAGCGTGTCACGGTCGGTGCGCAGCTGCCCGAGCACGGCGCGCGCATGCTCGCGCTCGTCGGCGGCGAGGGTGCCCGGCTGCGCGGCGCCCAGACCGAGCGCTCCGGTGAGCGCGTCCGCCAGCGCCGCGATCAACGCCGCGCGGTCGGGCGGCGTCACCGACAGCTCGGCGACCGACGCGACGAACGGTTGCGCCGCGCGCGGCAGCAGCGGTAGCGAGCCGTGCATCAGCACCCGCGCGCGCGGTCGCAGCGTGCGCCGCTGCGCCGAGCCGCACAGCTTCCGTCCATCGGGCGCGACGAGGTCGTGGCGCGCGGGCACCGCGAAACAGTGGGCGGCGCGGAGCGCCCGGGGGCCCGGCCCGGGTCGGTGCTCGGTCACCCGGTGCGCCCGGACGCCGCAGTGTGCGAGGCCGCGGGCGATCGCGTCGTGTACGAGGTCGTAGCTCGCGTGCACGTCGGTGGGCAGCAGCGCGGCGTCGCCGACCAGCGAGTAGGTCAGCTCGTCGACGTGCAGGATCGCGCCGCCACCGGTCATGCGCCGCACGCAGGGCACGGCCCGGCTGGCGAGCTCGGGGAAGGCCGCCGCGTCCTGGAAGCGCCCGAGCGTCAGTGCGGCTGGCTCGAAACCGTAGAAGCGGAGCGTCGCCGGGTGACGACCGGCAAGCAGGGCCGCGTCGACCGCCATGTTCCAGGCGGCGTCGCCGGGCGGGTCGATCAGCAGGCGCAACCTGTCGGTGGGCGCGGCCAGCGGCTCCTGCGGCACCTCGGCCCTCACTCGTGCGCTTCGACCTGGCGCTGGTAGCTCGCCGCGTCGAGCAGGTTGCCGGACTCGCCGGTCACCTTCACCTTGACCATCCAGCCGGCGTCCCAGGGGTCCGTCTTCAGCACGTCGAGGTCGTCGGGCAGCGCCTCGTTCACCTCGACGACCTCGCCGGACACCGGAGCGACGATGTCGCTCACGGCCTTGACCGACTCGATCTCACCGAACGCGTCGTCGGCGGAGATCCGCGTGCCGATCGGTGGCAGGTCGAGGAAGACGAGGTCGGACAGGCTCTGCACGGCGAAGTCGGTGATCCCGATCGTCGCGATGCCGTCCTGGATGCGGCACCATTCGTGGGTGGGGAGGTACTTGCGATCGTCCTTGGTCATCGGGAGCTCGAGGATCGTGGGGGCTCGAGAGGGGTGAGGGGTATCGGCGCGCGGCGGGCCGCGATCGACGGACGGTTTGCCTCGGCTGGCAGAGGCGTGCGGGCTTCAGCGCGCGCGCTTGTAGAACGGCAGGGTGACGACGCGGGCAGGCTCACGGCTGCCGCGCACGTCGAACTGGAGCTCGGTGCCCGGCTCCGCGAACTCGACCGGAACGTGCGCGGTCGCGATGTTGGTGCCGAGTGTCGGCGACGCGGTGCCCGAGCAGATGCGGCCGATCTCGCGATCGCCCGACCAGACCGAATAGCCCTGCCGAGGGACGCGGCGGCTGTCGGTCGTCAGGCCGACGAGCCGGGTCTGCGGTCCGCCGGCGGCGAGCTGTCGCTCGAGTGCCGCGCGCCCGATGAAGTCGTGCGTGAACTTCACGCCGAAGTCGAGTCCGGCATCGAGCGGGGTGGTCTGCTCGTCGATCTCGTGGCCGTACAGCGGCATGCCCGCCTCGAGGCGCAACACGTCGCGCGAGCCGAGCCCGCACGGGATCAGACCGTCGCCCGCGCCGAGCTCCGTCAGCCGGCGCCACAGCCCTTCGGCCTGCGCGGCAGGGACGTAGAGCTCGAACCCGTCCTCACCGGTGTAGCCGGTCCGCGACAGCGCGCCCGGCGTATCGCCGACGCGTCCGCGCGCCCACCCGTAGTAGCGCACCGTGCGGAGGTCGACGTCGGTGACGCGCTGCACGATCGCCTCCGACCGCGGACCCTGCACGGCGATCATCGCCAGCTCGGTGCTGCGGTCGACGAGCTGCACGTCGTCGAAGTCGGCGGCGACGCGGTGCATGATCGCGAAGTCGCGCTCGGCGTTGCCCGCATTGACGACGACCAGGAAGCCGGTGTGACCCTCCGGCTCGCGATACACCAGGATGTCGTCCTGCGTCCGACCCTGGTCGTCGAGCAGCATCGCGTAGCGGATCCGACCCGGGGCGATCGCGGCCGCGTCGTTGGTCTGCAGGCGCTGCAGGTACGCCTCCGCATCGCGACCGAGGACCGACACGCGCCCCATGTGGCCGAGGTCGAACAACCCGGCTGCGCTGCGCACCGCGCGCGCCTCCTCGAGGATCCCGGAGTACTGGACCGGCATCGTCCAGCCGCCGAACGGGACGAGGCGCGCGCCGAGGGACTCGTGCAGCCGCTTGAGGACGGTCTCTTTCATGGGCTCGGGCGGTCGCGATCATCGCAACGCGACCTGCCGCGCAGTCTAACCAGCCGGTTGCGCAGGCCCACGTCGAGAAATCCCGCAGTGGCCGCGCAACGGCTGCACGCGGTGCGCCGGCGCGGCGTGCGTGACCGGTGTCGCAAGCGGCGTCAGCGTTGCAGTCGACGGGTCAGCTCGGCCCAGTCGGTGGCGGCGATCTCGGCGTGGCGGACCGGACCGAGCGCGCGCAGGCGCTCCCGCTCGGTGACGCTCGAGCAGTCGTCGCAGCCGGGTGCCCGCTCGGGATCGACCCAGTCCGGAGTCGGCAGCATGTAGTCGGGCTCGAAGCCGCCGCTGGCATCGTCGTGGCGCCGGCCGTCCGCTGTCGGGTCGCCGCCGGAGGCGAGGCGCTCCTCGTCCGTCGTCGACAGACCGGGGATGCTGCTCGACGAGAACGGTGGCACGCGGTCGCCGAGCTCGCCCGTGACGAACCGGCGCAAGCCGATGGGCAGGTCGACGTCGTGCGTCGCCGTTGCGGTCGGGTCGCGGTCCGCGTGCCGATCCAGCGACGCGAACAGCACGAACGGATGACCGAGGCGTGCGAATCGCTCCGGGGCGCGAGCCCGCGCCAGCGCGCACTCGCGGCGCCACCCGGTGTAGTCGCCGAGCGCGTAGGCAGACCGCGCGAGGCCCAGGTGTACCGCGAAGCTGCCGTGTCCGAGGCGTACGACGACCGTCAGTCGGCGGCGCGCGGCGGCATGACAACCCAGCCGCGACAAGGCGCGGCCGAGGCCCGCCAGCACGTGCGCCGCGAGGGCGCGGGTCCAGCCGGTGCTCTCGATGCGGGGCAGGCTCGGGACGCGCATGGTCGACGGGGCGGGCAGCTACGGCAGCCGACGGCGGACCACCGCGGCTCGGGGGAGCCTAGGAAACCAGCGCCGGGCGGGCAAGCTCCGGGTGGCCGACGCGGCGTCCAGGATCCGGGCAGGGTCTCGCTGCCGCGCGCTCAACCGGCGCCAGCGGACGGTCGATAGCGGAGGGGAGCAGGAGCACCCCGAGGGAGGGCCCTCGGGTGGCGGCCGGCCAAAAGGAAGTTCGGACGATGGCCCTGAAAGGTGATCTCGCCAGCGTCGACCTCGCCCAGGTCTTCCAGATGCTGGCCCTCAATCAGAAGGAGGGCATGCTCCTGATCACCGCGCCGCGGGGCTGGCGGGCGCTGTACTTCGATCATCGCGGCACCTACCTGTACTTCGACGAGCACGTCGTGCTCGAGCGCGTGCTGGTCCAGGCGACGCGCACCGGCCGGATCGAGCCCGACCTCGCCCAGGACGCGCGCGACCATGCGGCTCAGCACGGTCTCGGCCTCGCCGACGCGCTCGTCAACGGCGGCTATCTCGACCCGGAGGAGCTGACGGCGATGATCCGCGCCGAGATGGAGGAGGAGGTCTACGACCTCTTCTTCTGGGAGGAGGCGCACTTCGAGTTCCTCGAAGGGCGCACGGCGCTGCAGGGGCGCGACGGCCAGATCGACGACCGCTTCGTGTTCAGCCCGGACTCGCTGATCATGGAGGCCGCGCGTCGCATCGACGAGTGGACCTACATCCAGTCGCGGATCCCCAGCGCCAACGAGATCCATCGTCCGATCGGGAATGCGGCGAACTTCGTCGAGCTCGAGGACTCGGCGCTAGGCGTGTACGACCTCGTCGACGGCAAGCGCAACGTCGCGCGGCTGATCGAGGTCTCGGGGCTCCCCGCGTTCCACGTCTACAAGGGCCTCGCCGTCCTGTGCGACCAGGGGCTCGTCGAGCCGGTCCCGCCGCGCGAACTGATCGGTCTCGCGCGCGAGTGCGTCGACGAGGGGCGCTCGCAGGACGCGGTCAATCTGTTCGAGAAGGCGATCTCCTGCGCCCAGGGGGTCCCGGACGCGCACGAGGAGATCGCCGCCTGCTACGACCAGCTGCAGGAATTCGAGCTGGCGGCCTACCACCGCAAGTGTCTCGCGGAGTTCCTGGTGCGGGTCGACGACCTGCCGGGCGCGGTGCGCGGGCTGCGCCGCATCGTCGAGATGCTGCCGACCGACCTCGCCGCGCGCGAGCGCATCGTCGAGCTGACGGTCGGTCGCCAGGATCTCGCGACGCCCGACTTCGACCCGGTGCAGGCCGGCAAGGACCTCGTCGACCTGTATCTCGCGGCCGGCGAGGTGGATCGCGTGCGCGCGGTGCTCGAGCGGCTGCTGCGCGACAACCCGTACGACGTCGAGCTCAAGAAGAGCCTCGTCAACGTCCATACGAAGGTCGGCGACACCAAGCGCGTCGTCGAGCTCTACGAGTCGATCGCCGGCGACTATGTCCAGCAGCGGCGCCCGATCGACGCGATCAAGTACCTCCAGAAGGTGCTGATGATCGACCGCAGCCGCAAGGACGTCTCCGAACGGATCCGGTCGCTCTACGAGATCGACGAGCGCCGCCGCAGTCGGCGGCGCAGCATCGGCGCGCTGATCGTGCTCGTGCTGATCGTGGTCACGCTCGGCGCGGTCTGGTGGGCCTACGACCAGCACGCCCGCGAGACCCTGGAGAGCCTGCAGGTGCGCCTGCAGCCGGAGATCGACCACGAGGAGTTCGAGTCGGCACTCGATCAGTATCGCGCGTTCCGCGCGCAGTACCCGCTGACGATCGCGGCGCGCGAAGTCGAGATGGAGGTCACGACGCTCGAGGGTCTGATGAAGCGTCGCGACCAGCGCATCGAGGCGGAGCGCAAGCGGCGCGAGCGCGAGCTCGAGAAGGTGCGGCGCGACTACGAGTTCGCGTGGATCGCCTACGAGGCACGGGTGCGCGAGGCGGACTACGACGGTGCGCTGCGGCAGCTCCAGGCGATCCAGGAGCTCGTGCGCGAGGCCGGCGAGGAGCGCGACTTCGTCTGGGCGCGGCAGAAGCAGCTCGCCGAGCAGATCCGCCAGCTCGAGGACAGCCTCGGCCGGGCGCTCGCGCTCGACCGGCGCGCCCGTCAGAAGCTGCGGCAGGGGTCGTGGCGCGAGGCGCGCGACGCGTGGCTCGAGCTGATGACGGAGTACGAGATGACCGAGACCGCGCGGCACGTGCAGCTACCGGTCCGCATCGAGTCGCGACCGGCCGGCGCGCTGGTGCTGCGCGGCGGCGAGGAGATCCGGATCGAGGGTCCGGCCGGTCCGGAGCCGGCGCGCACGCCCTTCGTGCTCCAGCTGCCACCGGACGAGCCGGTCGACCTGGAGCTCCGCAAGCCGGGCTTCGAGTCGTTGGCGGTGCGCGTCGTCGCGCGCGACGACGCGATCGTCGACCGCGTGCTGATCGCGGTGCCGCGCGACGTGATCCGCTTCGAGGAGCCCGTGCGCGGCGAGCTGTCCCTGCGGCGCGGGGTGCTGGCCGCCGGCCTGCGCAGCGGCAAGGTCGCGTTCCAGGGGCTCGAGGACTCCGACGGCGCCGTGCGCTTCGTCGTCCAGCTGCCCGGTCTCGACGAGCTCGAGGGGCACGTGTCGTTCACCGATGCGGTCGCGGTCTTCCGCACGCGCGAGCGACGCGTGCGGGCGCACTCGCTGAACGATGGTCGGCGCCTGTGGGACGTCGGCTTCCCCGCCGACCGCGGGCCGGTGTTCGATCCGCTGCTGATCGGCCGGCGCGTCGTGCTGATCGACGAGCACGGGCGGCTCACGGCGCTCGACGTCGGGCGCGGCGACCGCGAGCCGCTCTGGACGGTCTCGCTCGACGAGCCGGCCGAGTACGCGCCGAGCACCGACGGGCGGTTCGTCTACGTCGCGCTGGTCAGCGGTCGCGTCGCGATCGTCGATGCGCTGGAGGGCGCGGTCGCGAACTGGTTGCGGCCGCCGAGCCCACCGACGACCTCGATCGAGGCCTGGAACGGCGCGATCGTGTTCGGGACCGGCGATGCACGGCTCGTCGCGCTGCGCGACAACGGCCGCCGTGAGCAGTGGTCGATCCCGCTGCCGGACGACAGCCGCGCCGAGGAGATCCTGCTCCGGGACGAGACGCTGTTCGTCCGCGCCGGCTCGCACGTGCTGCGGGTGGCCCTGCGCAGCGGCGAGATCGAGGCGAGCGCGGAGCTGCCCGGTCGTGTCGTCGGCGGACCGGTGGTCACCGACGACACCCTGTTCGTGATCAGCCGTCAGCGCGCGGAGCTGCGCGACGTCGACGTCCTGGTCGCTCTGGATCGTGCGAACTTCCAGTGGGTCTGGGAGTTCCGCGGCGCCGAGCCGTTCGTCGCCGACCTTGCCGCACTGGGCGACGACGTGTTCGTCCCGATCGGCAGCGGCGACGTGTTGAGGTTCCGATGATGAGCCCCGCGAGCGAGTCGATCGAAGGCGACATGAACGACCCGGACCAGGTGCGAGGAAGGTGCGTCGCCGTGCGAGCACGTGCGGTGGCCGTCCGCGAGTGCGATGTCCCGGTCAGGGACGGAGGGCGGACGTCCGATAAGAGAGCAGTGGGCACGCCCGTCGGGGTGCTCGCGGAGGCCCTGGGATGAACCTCATCCAACGGTTGAAGATCTGGACCGAGCTCAGGCGGCTGGAGACGCGCGCCCACCAGAGCCCGTCTCCGTCGACGTTCGTCGATCTCGGGCAGGTCTACATCAACCTCGGCATGCACGAGAAGACGCTGGTGCTCGCCGAGGAGGGCCTGGCGCTGTTCCCGCAGTCGGTGGAGCTGCGCAAGCTGAAGCGCTTCGCGCAGAAGAAGCAGCTCACCGAGCGCATCGGCTCGATGCGCGTGCGGCTCGCGCGGTCGAAGGACGCGACGCTCTACCACGAGCTCGCGCACCTGCACCTCGAGCTCGGCGACTTCGAGTCGGTCCAGGGCGTCTGCGAGGAGTGCATCCGCCGGTTCCCCGAGGATGCCGAATCGCACCTGCTGCTCGCGCGCGCCAACCTCCTCGGCTTCTACCGGGACCTCGGCGCCCGCGAGGGCTCCGCCGCGGTCGAACACCTCCGCGCGGTCCTCCGGCTGGACGGAGACGTCGTCGCCGCGAGGCGGCTGCTCGCGGAACTGTCGTGGCGCATCGGCGCGCAGATCTCGGTGCTCGAGCACGTCGACGCGCTCGGCCGTCTCGGCGTGCGCGACGCGGAGCTCCAGGCGATGCGCGAGACGGTCGCGCAGTCGAGCCCCGCCGGCGCCGACGGCGACTACGAGGACATCGCGGCACTGCTGCACGACGTCGAGTCGCGCGGGCGCCTGACGCGCCAGCCGGTGTCGCGCGAGCGCAGGGCGATGCAGGACGCGACGTCCGACGACGGCGACGAGCTGCACGGCGTGCGCGATCGGCTCGCCAGGCTCGCGGACGCTCCGGGAGTCCGCAAGGCGACGTTCATCCGTGGTGCGAAGGCCCTGGTGCGCGGCGAGATCCGCGACGGTCGCGACCCGTTCCTGCGCGTGACGCGCGTCGTTGCGCGCGCGGCGCAGCGCGCCGCGAAGCGGATGGACGTCGGCAACTTCAGCAAGGGCACGGTCGACGGCAACTTCGGTCGCATCTGCGTGTGCTCGTACGGCGAGTCGATCGCCGCGCTGGAGTGCACCGCCGACACCGACGTCACGGCGTTGCTGGACGAGCTGCAGGAGCTGGTCGCGCAGAGCCTCGTCAGCGCGAGCAGGAGGGGAGCATGAGCAACCGGATCGAGAGCCTGCTGGCCGAGCTGTTCGCCGTCGACTGCGTCCGCGGCGCGGCCGTGGTCACCGATGACGGCATCGTGGTCCGCAGCGCGCTGCACGGTGGCTATCGCGAAGACGTCGTCGCGGGACTCGCCAGCTTTCTCGTGCAGACCACCCGCCGCGCGATGACCGAGGACGGGTGCGAGGCACCGCAGCTCGATCGCTTCGTGCTGCACGCGACCCACGGCAAGATCCTGCTCGCGAGCGTCGGCGAGGGCTGGCTCGTCGCGATCACCGACCAGTTCGCGCACCTCGCGGAGTTCGAGGCGCAGTTCGACGATATCGCCGTGCAGATCCGCAACGAGGTGCGGGTCGGCGCCTGACGAATGGGTGCCTGGCGAGTCGGCGCCTGGCGGGTCGGTGCCTGACGGGTCGGTGCCTGACGAGTCGGTGCCTGACGGTGGCACGCCGCGCGCGCGGCGGCCGGCGGTGGCCGGTGGGGAGGTCGCGCCCGTCGACCGGCTGCCGCACCGCAGCGTCGCGGGAGTCGCGCCGGCCCTATCGATCGATACGTCGACCGGCGTTCCCGCGTGGAAAACCTCAAGGCGTCGGAGCTCCGTCGACGATCTGGAGGACGAGGGCCTCGGAAGGGAGACCCGACGATCGAGGCGGTCCGGCCGACCCCGGGTGGGGCATCCGTCCTGGGCTGCGCGGCTCGACGGACACGAGAAACACAGCCATGGTCCAGATCAACTTCGCCCTCAAGGAAGTCAACTGCAAGATCGTCTTCTACGGGCCCGGGATGAGTGGCAAGACCACCAACCTCGAGATCGTCCACCAGAAGGCGCCCGAGGAGAACAAGGGCGAGCTGACGTCGATCTCGACGGACGGCGACCGCACGCTGTTCTTCGACTTCATGCCGCTCGACCTCGGCAACGTCGCCGGCATGCGGACCAAGTTCCAGCTCTACACGGTGCCGGGCCAGGTCTACTACAACTCGACGCGCAAGCTCGTGCTGCAGGGCGTGGACGGCGTGATCTTCGTGGCCGACTCCGATGCGGAGAAGCTGCAGGAGAACATCGAGAGCTACGAGAACCTCATCGAGAACCTCGCGGAGTACGGGAAGGACATCCGCGAGCTGCCGCACGTCATCCAGTACAACAAGCGTGACCACCCGAACGCGATGCCGGTCGACGAGCTCGACCGCACCCTCAACCGGTTCGGCGTGCCCACCTTCGAGGCCGTCGCCGTGACGGGCGAAGGTGTGTTCCCGACGCTGAAGGTGCTCGCGGGCATGGTGCTCGAGAGCATCGACCGCATGGACAATCGCCGCTCGTCGGCGTCGCGTCCGGCGCCGCGCGCCGAAGCTCGCGCGCAGGCGGCGCCGCGCGCCGAGGCCCCGGCACAGAGTGCGCCGGCCGCCGCGCCGGCCGCCGGCGGCAAGCGTGGTCAGGCGCCCGCCCGGCCGGCAGGATCGCCCGCGCGGCGGCCGGTCGCGCCGCGTGGCCAGGCCGGGCCGCGCCCGGTCGCCCAGCGCCCGTCGCCGAGTCGCGTCGCGTCGAGCGCCGCGCGCCGGCGGGGCGGTGCCGCGCACGCCGATGCCGATCAGACGCGGGGCACGCGTACCGGTGGAGGTCGCGGCGTGTTCGTCGCCGTGCTTTCGACGCTGTTCCTGGCGGCTGCGGTCGCGGGCGTCGTGTTCTTCGTGATGCAGAACCAGCAGGGCTGAGGCCACATGAGCGATCCCGGGAAGATGAGCGCCAACGAGCGCCTGCGGCACGACCGCCTGACCTTCTACAAGGAAGACATCGAGCGGATCGACCGGCTGCTCGCGGAGTTCCTCCGCCTGTCGGGCGCCAAGTGCGCGCTGCTGATCGACAAGGAGGGCCACCTCGTCACGCGCCGCGGCGAGGTGCGGACGATCGACATGGACACCATCTCCGCGCTCGTCGCCGGCTCGTTCGCCGCGACCAAGGAGATGGCGCGGCTGCTCGGCGAGAACGAGTTCACCGCGCTCTACCACCAGGGCACGCGGGACAACATCCAGCTGTCGTTGGTCGGGGACCGGACGCTCCTGACGATCCTGTTCGACGACCGCACGACCGTCGGCATGGTGCGGTTGTACGCGAACGAGACCGCGCGCAAGCTCAGCGAGATCTACGGCGAGGCCAACTCGCGGACGACGCCGGATCCGCAGCTCGATCGCGACTACGGCAACAGCGCGCGTCGCAAGCTGGAGAACCTGTTCGACTGACGTCGCCCGGCCGACCACGTCGACGGACCGGGCTCGGCGGAGCAGGTTCGATCGGTGTGTGCGTCGAGTGGCGCGCGAAGTGGGCTCGCAGGGGGATCCCTGCGGGCCCGCTGCGCGTACACGCCGGAGCTCCGGTGGGCTGGAAATCCAGTCGTCCTCGAAAAAATCCGAGCGTGGGCTCGAGTTCCGGGATCGCTCCTAATGCTTGGCTGAGATTACCGATATCACTGGATTTCAAAGGATCGGGCAAATTCGTCGAGGGTGCAGCGGGGCGCCTATCTCCCGGTGCCGCCGAGTTTTCGGTGAATCGGCGTGGTTGATGTGCCGATCGGGGTGGTGACCGTAGCAGTGAGGGGGCGGTCACGCCGGTCCGTCCGGCAGCCCCGGCTGCGTTCTCAAACCCAACTGGACACAGAGCATGGCCGCGAAGAAGAAGGCGACGAAGAAGAAGGCGACCAAGAAGAAGGCCACGAAGAAGAAGGCCACGAAGAAGAAGGCGACGAAGAAGAAGGCGACCAAGAAGAAGGCCACGAAGAAGAAGGCCGGCAAGAAGCGCGTCGCCAAGGCAGCCGCTGCTGCGGGCGCCGAGTCCAAGACGACCAAGAAGGCGACGCGTCGTCGCTGATTCTCGGCGTCGCTCCGGCGTGTGGTTCTCGCGTCGCTCCGGCGCGTCGACCAGGTCGCTGGGCCTCCCGATGCGGTGGCCCCTGGCGGGCCACCACGAAATCCCCGCTCCCCCGGTCGGGCGTCATGCTCGCGGGGTGGTGGGGTTTTTCGTTTCCAGGGCGGCCGGCGTTCCCGTCGCCGTCCGCTCAGCTCACCCGCGCGCCGTTCGGCGTGGCCGGGTCGGGCGCGAGGAAGCGCGGCTTGCCCTCGGCATCGTCGGTCGCCAACAACATGCCGCACGACTCGATGCCGCGCAGCTTGCGTGCCGCGAGGTTCGCGACCGCGATGACGCGCCGTCCGATCAACTCGTCGGGCGTGTAGGCCGCGGCGACGCCCGCGCAGATCGTGCGCGTCTCGAAGCCGAGGTCGACGCTCAGCACCAGCAGACGGTCCGCTCTCGGGTGTCTGTCGGCGGCCACGATCGTGCCGGCGCGCATGTCGACAGCCGCGAACGCGTCGAACTCGATGCCGGGGGCCAGCGGCTCGATGGCCGCCGCCGGCGCTGCGCTCGTCGCCGGTGCGGTGGCGACCGGATGATCGGCGCGCGTGCGCAGCCGCTCGAGCTCCTTCTTGACGCGCTCCTCGGCGATCTTCAGGAACAGCGCCGACTTCTCGCGACCCTGGTCGTCGGTGAACTTCGGGAACGCGGCGGTCAGCGGTGCCCCGACCACGGCACCGACCGGCAGCAGGCGCCCGGTCTGCGCCGCCGCGGCGCCGATGGCGTCGAAGCGCGGTGGGGCGCCGACGTGGCCGAGCGCGCGCAGCAGCGTTGCTGACGTCGCGGGCATCACCGGAGCCGACAGCACCGCGATGCTGCCGATCATCTCGGCGCACACGCGCATGACCTGCGCGGCGCGCGGCCGCTGGGCGTCGTCCTTCACCTTCAGCCAGGGTTCGGCCTGGTCGTAGTAGCGATTGCAGGCGTTCCCGAGCGCTGTCAGCGCGCGGCAGGCCTGCCGGAACCGGAACGCGTGCAGATGGCCGACGAGTTCGTCGCGCGCGGCCTCGGCGGTGTCGAACAGCTCGCGGTCCGCGGGCGTCAGCTCACCGAGGGCCGGGATCGCCGCGTCGAAGAAGCGCTCGACGAACCGCAGCGTCCGGGTGGCGAAGTTGCCGAGGTTGTCGGCCAGGTCGTCGTTGACGCGCGACCGGTACTCTTCCCAGGTCCACTCCGAGTCGGCCGTCTCCGGCATCATCGTGCAGAGCGCGTAGCGCAGCGCGTCGGTCGGATCGTCGGCGACGCTCTCCGCCGGGACGAACCAGCCGCTCGACGTGTTGAACTTGCGGCCCTCGAGGTTGAAGAACTCGTTCGCCGGGACGTTCTCCGGCAGGATCCAGCCGGCGCCGGTGCCGCGCAGCATCGCCGGGAACACCACCGCGTGGAACGTGATGTTGTCCTTGCCGATGAAGTGGAACAGCTTCGTGTCGGCGCTCTTCCAGAACTCCTCGAAGCGCGCCGGCTCCCCGCGCGCCTCCCAGTACTGCCGACTGATCGACAGGTAGCCGATCGGTGCGTCGAACCACACGTAGAGCACCTTGCCGTCGGAGCCCGGTGCCGGCACCGGCACGCCCCAGGGCAGGTCTCTCGTGATCGCCCGCTCACGGAGCTCGTCGAGGTCGCCGAGCACGAAGTTGCGGACGTTCGGCTTCCAGTCGGCGCCCTTCGACTCGAACCACGCGCGCAGCCACTCGTCGCGGGCGCGTGCGAGATCGAGGTACCAGTGCGTGGTCGCCTTCAGCACCGGCACGCTGCCGTCGATCGTGCTGCGCGGGTCCTTCAGGCGGCGCGCGTCGAGGAACCGCCCGCAGCTCGGGCACTCGTCACCGCGCGCCTTCTCGTGTCCGCAGTGGTAGCAGGTGCCCTCGACGTAGCGGTCCGGCAGGAAGCGCTGCGACCGTTCGCTGTAGAACTGCTCCTCCGTGCGCTCGGCGAGGTAGCCGTTCGCCTGCAGGTCGAGGAAGAACTGCTGGGCGAGCTCACGGTGGTAGGGATTGCGGTGGTGAGCCGTGCCGGTGAAGCAGTCGAACTCGATGCCGAGCCGTGCGAGGCTGTCGCGGATCACCGCGTGCCAGTGGTCGACGTAGCTCTCGTAGCTCTGGCCGGCCTGCTCCGCCTTCAGCGTGATCGCGACGCCGTGCTCGTCGGTGCCGCACACGTAGTGGACGTCGTCGCCCAGCATGCGCCGGAACCGCACGTAGACGTCCGCGGGCAGGTAGGCGCCCACGATGTGGCCGAAGTGGATCGGGCCGTTGGCGTAGGGGAGCGCGGAGGTGACGAGGACGCGTTCGGACATGGCTCGGTCACCCGGCCGGCGGGGGGCCGGCGGTGGGCGGGGTCGGGCGGATGCGCACCGCGAGCGATGTCTCGCGGCTGTCGGTCTTGTCGAAGTGGAAGTAGAGCGCGCTCGCGGCGACCGCGGCGGCCGGCGCGAGCAGCACCAGGTTGAACACCGGGATCAGCATCCCGATCTGGAACCCGGCGCCGAGGCCGAGCGCGCGGGCACGGTTGTACCGCAGCAGGCGCACGCGGGCGCGCAGCCCGTAGCCGCGGCGCGTGCAGGGGATCTCGAACCAGACCAGCGCATTGAGCCACGCCGCCACCAGGAACGCCACCGCGGCGCCGATCCCGGTCAGGGACAGCGCGACCAGCGGCAACCAGAGCAGGAGCTGGATCGCGAGGATCTGCACGGCGGCGCGCAGGCCGGCGACGAGGCCGCCGAGCAGGCTCGGATCGAGCGCGGGCATGTCGCAGCGCGCGAAGGCGCGCTCGGTCGCTTCGGCGAGCGGGTCGAGGAACGGCGATAGTGCGAGCTCGACGAGCAGCGGCAGCGTGAAGTACAGCGTGATCGCGGTCGCCAGAATCGCGATCGCTGCAGCGCCGAGGGTCGCGCACGGGGCTGCCAGGTCGGGGAGCTCGCCGAGGGTCGCGGTGAGCCTGCGCGCCCCGCGGAACGCGAGCCACGCGAGCCCGCCGCCGACGGCGGCGACGACGACCGCACTCGCACAGAGCGGCGCGCGCAGGCGGCCGCGGTACTCGGGTCGGGCGAGCAGCCACGCGGTGGCGCGGAACGGCGCCACGAAGCCCTGCGCGAAGTCGGCGAGAGCCGCGCCGCGCCCGGGGCGGATCTCGCCGTGCGGCGGAGCGCCGTCGCGCACGACCCCGCGACACCGGCGGCACACGCCCGCGGCGCGCGGGTAGCCGCAGTGGGCGCAGCGGTCGACCGGCGCGGGCGTCGGGGCGGGCATCGGACGGATGGTAGCCGGCGGCCGGACGTGAAAAATCGCCGCCGCCGGCCCATTCTGCGGAGTTCCCCGCAGGGCCGGCCGGCCCGAAGATCCCCCGACGCGCAGCCCCGCGAGACGCATCCTCCATGAGCCAGTTCAAGGCGCCCGACTTCTACCTGCTCGACGACCTCATCAGCGACGAGGAGCGGATGATCCGCGACTCGGTGCGGGAGTGGGTCGACCGGGAGTTCATGCCGATCATCGAGGAGCACAACCGCGCCGCGACCTTCCCGATGCACCTGGTCCCGCAGCTCGGCGAGCTGGGCGTGCTCGGCGCCGGTCTCGAGGGCTACGGCTGCGCGGGTCTGTCACCCATCGCCTACGGGCTGATCCTGCAGGAGCTCGAGCGCGGCGACTCCGGCCTGCGCTCGTTCGCGTCGGTGCAGGGTGCCTTGTGCATGTATCCGATCCACGCCTACGGCGACGAGGCGCAGAAGCAGCGCTGGCTGCCGGCGATGGCGCGCGGCGAGGCGATCGGGTGCTTCGGCCTGACCGAGGCCGACTTCGGCAGCAACCCGGGCGGCATGCTGACCCGGCTGGAGGACGCCGGCGACCACTACGTCCTCAACGGCTCGAAGTACTGGATCACCAACGGCTGTATCGCGGACGTCGCCATCGTGTCGGCGAAGTTCGACGGCGTCGTGCGCCTGATCCTGGTCGAGCGGGGCACGCCCGGCTACTCGACGAACACCATCAAGAACAAGTTCTCGCTGCGCGCGTCGGTCACGTCCGAGCTGGTGTTCGAGGACTGCCGGGTGCCGAAGGCCAATCTGCTGCCGGGTGTCGAAGGGCTCAAGGGGCCGCTGTCCTGCCTCAATCAGGCGCGCTACGGAATCGCGTTCGGAGCGGTCGGCGCCGCGATGGCCGTCTATGACGAGGCGCTGCGCTACGCGCAGAACCGGATCATGTTCGATCGGCCGATCGCCGGCTTCCAGCTCGTGCAGAACAAGCTCGTGTGGATGGTCAACGAGATCACCAAGGCGCAGCTGCTGGTGTGGCGCCTCGGCAATCTCAAGGCGGCCGGGAAGATGCACCACACGCACGTGTCGCTCGCGAAGCGCAACAACTGCTGGATGGCGCTCGAATGCTGCCGGCTCGCCCGCGACATCCTGGGCGCCAATGGCATCACCGACGAGTACCAGACGATGCGCCACATGTGCAACCTCGAGTCAGTGATCACCTACGAGGGCACCCACGACATCCACGGCCTCATCGTCGGCCGCGAGATCACCGGCGAGAACGCGATCGCCTGACTTCCGATCGGAAGTCTCACTCGATCACGAGCGGCACGCGCGTCGGGCGGAGTGATCCGACGACGAACGAGCCGTGGTAGCGCCGGCCGCTCGCGCCGGTGAGCTCGACGGCGTGGCGGCCGAGGCCGAGCACCGGCCAGCGCACGACGGTCCCCGCCTCTGCCTGATCCAGCTCGTCCTCGTGGACGACCGCGCCGGTCTCGTCGCGCACGATCACCGTTGCGCGGTCCTCACCGGCCGGCAGCTCGAAGCGCACCGGCAGGCGCTCGGCGCCGCGCAGCATCACCTCGAGCCGCGCGGGCGGCGCGGGTGGAGGCAGCACGGTGACCTCGCGTTCGACGGGCAGGAAGCCCTCGCCCCAGACGAACAGCCGGTGCACGCCGGGCAGCATCGCGACGCTGTCGTCGAAGTCCGCCGGCACGTCGCGGAATCCCCAGGAGCTGCCGTCGGCCGCGCTCCACTGCAGCCGGACGCCGCGCGGTGCACAGCCGGGAGCGCTGCGGATCGTCAACGCCAGTGCGCCGGGCTGCGGCAGCGCCAGCCGGCCGAGGTCGAGCGCCTGGCCGTGTGCGAGCTCGACGCTCGCGAGGCGCAGCTCGCCGGCCAGCGGTCGGCCGAAGGTCCCCGGCGCCAATGCGCGCCCGTCGACGTGCAGCGTGTAGCGACCGGCGGGCAGTGGACCGACGCGGAACGCACCGGTCTCCGCATCGACGTCGAAGCCGTCGAAGCGGTACGGCGGCTCGGACACCAGTGACAGTCGGAGCCGGCGGTCGGCACCCGGCGGCGGCAGGGAACCGGTGATCCAGGCCGCGGCCCGTGCGCTGGCCGGCACGCGCAGCTCGATCGACGTGTCCTGCGGTGTGAACGCGCCGAGCCCGCCCAGCAGGGTCGGCACCCGCACCCCCGGTGCAGCGATGCGGAACCAGTGCGGAGCGACGTCGTCGACGGCGATGTCGAAGGCCCCGCTCGCGTCGAGCTCCGTCAGCGTGAGCGGTCCGTCGGCACCGACGCGCAGCGCACCGAGCCGCCAGCCGGCCAGCGAGCTGCCATCGGTCGCCCGGGCGACCCCCGCCAGCCGCGGCCGTGCCTCGAGTTCCAGATCGAGACGCTGCGCGATGCCCGGCGCGAGCTCGACCGTCGCGACCGCGCCACGGTAGCCCGCGGGTGCGCTCGCGCGCACCTCGGCCTCGCCCGGCGCCAGGTCATGGAACACGAAGCGGCCCTCGGTGTCGGTCGTCGCGCGGGCGTCTCGATCGCCGCGGACGCGCACCACGCTGCCCGGCAGCGGGTCTCCCGCAGCATTGCGCACGGTGCCCAGGAGGCTCGCCGCAACGGTGCCGACGAGTTCGACGTCCACGCGGCTCCGCGGTGTGTCGAGCGTTACCTCGCGCGCGGGGAAGTGCAGGCCATCCGCCGCCGCGTCGACGCTCCAGGTTCCGGCCGGCAGATCGGCGAAGCCGAACGTGCCGTCCGCCGCGGACAGCGTGGTGTCCTCGTGTCCCGGCCACAGCCGGCGATCGCCGTCGACGATCAGCGCTGGAGCGAGCCGCTCGACCCGCACGACGGCGTCCGCGACCGCGCCGCCGTCCTGCCGCGCGCAGCGCCCGGCGATGGCCACCGGCGCGTCGCGGAGCCGGAGCTCGATGCCACGCAGCGTCGTCGCGGCCTCGGTGGCGTCACGGGCGAGCACGAACAGCCATGGCGACGATGCGTGGCCGGCGGCTCGCGCGGCGAGCCAGCCGTCGCACGGCACGCCGATCGCCTCGGCGCGGAAGTGTCCGTCGGCGTCGGCCACCGCGATCGGTGCGGCCCGCTCGAACGCGGGCGGTTCGCGGTCCGGCGACCGCCAGACCACGGCGCCGGGGACCGGCGTGCCGCCCGCGTCGATGACGCGCCCGTCGGCCCCGAAGCCGCGCTCCGCGACGAGCTCGATCGCGCCGCGCTCACCGGGCGCGAGCTCGACGTCGCGCTGCGGCTCACCGAGTAGCTCGATCGTGTGCCGACCGGAGGGGAGCCGGTCGAAGGTGGCGACGCCGTCGCGGCCGGTCGACCCCGGCCAGCGGCGGGCGGGGCGGTCGCTGCGCGGTTGGACGACGTGGACGCCGAGGCCCGCGGCCGGGACACCGTCGGACCACGTCACGCGCACGAGCAGCGCGGCGGCGCGCGTCGCGGCTGGCGCGGACCGGGTGGTCGGGGTCCGCGCGCTGGTCGCAGCGGCGGCCGCTGGAGCGTCCGGCGTCGGCTCCGCGTCCACAGCGCGGCGACCCACGTCGACCGAATGCGGTCGCGACGGCGCGCCGCGCGTGGCGAAGACGATCGCGAGACCGACCGCCGACGCGACGCCGAGTCCGATCAGCGCGCGGAGGAGCCGTTCGTGTAAAAACCGTACGCGGTACCGATCGGAAGTCAGTTGGTCAGCGCCAGCGGGATCGGGTTGGAGGCGAAGGCGACGGTGGCGCCGTTGAAGACGGCGAAGGCGTGGTGGACCTGGAGGACCAGCGGGGTGGGGAGCGGCGGCAGCGTGAAGGTCGCGGTGCCGAAGCCGCGTGCGTCGAGCGCCGTGAACGAATTGCCGTACGGGAAGACGTTCGCGTTGGTGAGGCCGAGCTCCATGATGCCGTCGAAGTTGAGCGGCAGGTTCACGCCGCCGAACTGCAGGCCCGGCGTCGTGCCGCTCGCCGACCCCAGCACGAGGTAGAGCGCATTGGCGCGCGAGGTGCCGGCGCACAGGCGCATGACCTGCCGGCCGCCGGCCGTGGAGGAGATGCTGTCGACGTCACCGGCGAACGCGCGCGTGTTCGCGGCGATCGAGCCGGTCAACGTCAGCGAGCCGGACGCGCCCGTGCCCGGATCGGCGAAGTTGAGCAACAGGTTGATCGAGACCTGCAGGCGCACGCCGGTGCTCGTGTAGCTGAAGGTCCCGGCGACGGTGGCCGGCGAGGACGACTGCCCGGCGAGGGGGATGGTCTGGTTGACGAGGCCGCTCACGACGGCGGTGCCGCTCAGCACGTCGCCGACGACACCCATGCTGAACGTGCCGTTCGGCGCCACGGGGAACACCTGCGGAGCACCCGTCGTGACGTCGACCGAGCGGAACACGACCGTCGCGCCGGTCACGCGCATCGTCGCGAGCGGCGGGAGGAACGGGATCGGGTTCGGCACGACGGCATTGAGCGTCGGAATCGTGACGATCGTGCCGTTGCCGGCGACGAACTGTCCGGTCGCGATCGCGGAGCTCGAGATCCCGAGGTCGGCGGAGGTCGCACCGGAGACGTTGAACGTCGCCGGATTGCCGACGATCGGACCGCTCAGCCCCGAGAACGTCACGTTGCCCGAGAAGTTGAACGACGACTGGGCCGGCACGATGTCGAAGACGTGGCGGCCGACGACCTGTGCGGAGGCAGTCGGAACGAGGAGACCACCACACAGGAGCGAGGTCGCGAGGAGACGGTGCATGCTGAGAGCCTGTTCGGTGAAGAACGCGGACGGGGCGGGGGCGACGGTCCGGTGGCGGGCCATCGTCGGAGAGCGCACTCCACAGTATGGACCGCGCCGTTGCCCGTCGAGGCTGGTGGACGGGTGCACGTCTCAATCGTCGGCGCGGCGGTCGAGCACACGGATCGCGACGTCGAGCTGCGCGAGCGTGTTCGCGCTCGCATCGAGCTCGCGCCGCAGTCGTTGCGCAGCGACGACATCGAACGTCTCGGCCTCCGCGGCGAGCCGCCGGAGCTCCGGGAGCGCCATGGCGATCCGTTCGCGTTCTGCCCTCAGCGCGGGCAGTGCGGCGACGCCGAACCGCGTGATGATCCGCTCGCGGACCGCGATCTTCTGGTCCGGGTCGCGGCGGATCAGCTCGTCCAGCTCGAGCCGCAAGGCTACCGCGTCGAGCGCCGGAGCCGGCTGATCGGATCCGCACGACGCGGCGAGCGCGACCAGCGCGGCCAGCGCGAGCCGGGCCGTCGCCGTCACGCCGGCTCGCTGCCGGGCTTGCCGAAGCGGCGGCCGACGAAGCCCTGGTCACCCTGGAGCGCCGTGCGCTGCATGTAGAACTCCATCCCGAACCGCCCGCCCAGCTCCTCGCCGCCGCCGGCGCGACCGGGGCCGCCGTGGATCGTGACCGGCAGCACCATGCCGGGCTGCAGCGCCTGGTCGGCGACCTTGTCGTTGGCGATCCACAGCCGACCGTGCCATGGCGCGATGCCGAGCACGACGTCCTCGGACCAGCGCTTGTCGTTCGAATAGAGGCTCGCGACGAGCCCGCCGCCGCCGCGATTCGCGAGGCGGATCGCCTCCGCGGCGTCGCCCGTGTAGGGGAGGATCGTCGCGCACGGCCCGAACACCTCGAGCTCGTGCAGCACGTCGGCATCGATGTCGTTGGCGAGCAGCAGCGTCGGTGCGACGAAGTAGCCGCGGTCACGGATGCGCTCGGGGCCCCCGGTCAGCGCCTCGCTGACCGCCAGCAGCTGCCGCATGCCGGTCTGCACGGTCGCGAGCGCGGCCGCGTCGGTCAGCGGCCCCATGCGGGTCGCCTCGTCCGCCGGATCGCCGATGACGACCGCGCCGAGCCGTACCTTCAGCTCTTCGACGACCGCGTCGAGCATCGCCTCCGGCACCAGGATGCGTCGCACCGCCGTGCACTTCTGGCCGGTCTTCTGCGTCATGTCGACGACGAGGTTGCCGAGGAACGTGCCCCACACGTCGGCGTCGGTGTCGACGTCCGGTCCGAGGATCGCGGCGTTCAGCGAATCGGCCTCCAGCGTCACCCGGCAGTTGGTGCCGATCAGGCGCGCGTGGCCCTTCAGCTTCGCACCGGTCGCCGCGGAGCCCGTGAATGCGAGGTGGTCCTGCGGGCCGAGGTGGTCGAGCAGGTCGCCGGTCGAGCCCGCGACGAACTGGAATGCGCCGTCCGGGAGCACGCCGCTGGCGACGATCGCCTGCGCGCAACGCCACGCGACCAGCGCGGTCGGAGTGCCGGGCTTGCTGATCGCCGGCACGCCGGCGAGCAGCGACTGCGCGAGCTTCTCGGCCATGCCCCAGCACGGGAAGTTGAACGCGTTGACGTGCAGGGCGACGCCGGGTCGCGGCGTGCGCACGTGCTGGCCCCAGAACCGCCCGGTGCGACCGAGCTGCGCGCCGTCGCCGTCGGGCAGGAAGTTCACCTCGCCGAGCTCCGCGCCGAGCTTGGCGTAGGCGGCGAGCGTGCCGGTCGCGCCGTCGATGTCGAATTTGGCGTCGCCGCGCGTCGCACCGCCGTTCCGGGCCGACACCGCGATCAGCTCGTCGCGCCGCTCGTGGATCGCCTGCGACAGCGCCTTGAGCCAGCCGGCGCGCGTCGCGAAGCCGACCGAACGCAGCGCGGGGCCACCGACATCGCGGCCGTGTGTCACGACGGCGCCGAAATCGATGCCCGCCGAGCCGCATTCGGCGATCGCTGCCTCGGTGGTCGGGTCGTGCAGGGGGCGAGGATCGGCGCCGGCGGTGTGCCAGGCGCCGCGGACGTAGCTCTCGATTCGGATCATCGCGCGAGGTCTGGAGGAGCGGATCGCTCACTGTAGCCGCGCGGTCGAGCGCCTCCAGCTTGCATCCGCCGCGCGCCCGGGCCGGTCGCGCAGCGTCCGGCTCGCGATCGCCCTGGCGCCAGGGCGCTGCGGCGAGGTGCGGGTCGGCTCGCGGCGCCCCGGATCGCGCACGGCCGCCTGCCGGGCTGGCGGCGACCCACCGCGGCCGGGCGCGGCCGCTGCGCGAGAGCCGCGCCGCGTTCGCTCGCGAGCCGCCCCGGTTCGCGAAGGAAAACGGGCTCCACCGGCTCGGTGTGCGACGCGCGGCGGGAGCCGTCGACTCCCGATCGCGGACCGCCGTTGCCAGTGGCGCCTCGCGGCCCAGGCCCGCGACGGCGCACGCGCCGCGCGCGACGGTCGCGGACGGCTCGTCGATCATGGCCCCACGCGTCCCGCGGCGCGGATCTGGCACAATGTCGGTGGTCGCGCGCCGGCGAGCTCCGCCTGCCCACCCTCGCTCCCACCGGTCACCGGCCCGCGTTCGGTCCTCTCCACCTCGATGAATACCACTCTTCGCTTCGCGTGCGCTGCGCTCGCGCTCACCCTGCCGGTCACCGCGCAGGGCCTCACCGTCGGCAAGACCGGCGGTGGCATCCCCGGCCCGTCTACTTTCCCGCTGCAGGGCACCGCGGGCGACCCGTACATCCTGCTGATCTCCGGGGTCGAGCGGCAGACGCCGCTCCCCGGGCTCGGTATCACCCTCGACATCGCGGACGACCTGGCGGACGCGTCCGCGACGCTGCCCGGCTTCCTCGGCTACCTCAATGGGTCCGGTCAGGCGACCGCGACGCTCACGCTGCCCGATCTGCCGCTCCTCGCGGGCCTCACGCTGTCGCTGCAGGGCGTCGCGGGCCGCGGCCCCTACGTGGTGTCGAACCTCGTGCGCGTGACGCCGCAGGTGGTCGGGACCTTCGCGCCGTGCCGCGAGCAGCCTCCCGTCATCATCGCCGGCGGCGGCGCTGTGCGGGCGCCCGACGGCTCACTGCTGTTCGTCGGCGGTACCGGCCCCGTGGCACAGCGCTACGACCCGTTGCGCGAGGAATGGAGCGCGGCTGGCGTGACGTTCGGCGTCGGCCTGCTGTCGCAGACCACCGGGCTCAATGACGGCCGCGTGCTGTTCACCGGTGGACTCGGCCTGGACGGTCAGCCGACCAACGCCGCGGCGGTCTACGACCCGGCCACCCAGCAGACGACGACGCTCACCATGGGCGTCGCGCGCGCGGGCCACGGCGCGGCATTGATGGGCAACGGTCGCGTGCTGATCACCGGCGGCTTCGAGGTCTTCACGCTGACCGACCCGCTCGCGCTGTTCGCGGGCATCCGTGCGACCACCGAGGTCTTCGATCCGGTGAGCAATACGTTCTCGCCCGGGCCGACCATGCTCGAGGCGCGCGCGCTGCACAGCGCATCGACGTTGCGCAGTGGTGAGGTCCTGGTCGCCGGTGGCCTCACGCTGCTCCCGATCGTCAACATCCCGACCGTGTCGGCGACCGCCTACCGCTTCAACCCTTCGACCGGCAGCTTCGGCCTTCCGGCGTTGATGAACGGCTCGCGTTTCCTCCACAGCGCGATCGGGCTCGACGACGGCCGGGTGCTGCTCGTCGGCGGCCTGACCATCGATCTGACCGCGTTCCTCCAGAGCGGCAACATCGCCGACATCATCATCGGCACGCGGACCGACGCGCAGGTCTACCGGAGCAGCCTGTTCGGCTTCGGCACCTTCACGACCGTCGCCGGCATGCAGGAGGGCCGCGCGGGTGCCGCACTCGCCGCGCTGCCGGGCGGTGGCGCGCTGGCCGCGGGCGGCTTCCGGGTGACCATCAACGTGCCGACGAGCACGTTCGAGATCGCCGCGACCGCGAGCGCCGACCGGTTCCTGACCGGCCCCGACCGCTTCGCGCCGACCGGCTCGATGGCGGGTGCTCGCCTGTTCCCGCTGGCGGTCAACCTCCCGGACGGGACCGTGATGATCGTTGGGGGCGGCCCTGCCGACGCGGAGATCTACCAGCGCTGAACGGGCCGGGAATCTGCGTGCGTGGCATGGAGCGCGCGCAGACTATCACGGTCGAGCGTATCGGCTGCGGGTTGTTCCACCGAAAACAGTGGTTTCCACCGCTGAGTCGATTGCGGTGTAGCGCGACTGGAGCTACGTCGTGCCCCGCCGCGCGAAGCCCCCCGCTCGGCAACTCCCCGTCGGGGCCGCAAGGCGGCTCCCGGCCCTCGCCAGTCTCTCGCGGGGCGCTCGTTCCTCCCATGCATGAGCTCGTTCGGGCGACGGCCGCCGTCGCGATCGCCCTCGTCTTCTCCGTCGCTGCCACCGCGCAGCGCCAGCACGTCGCCGGCCTGATCGGCGAACCCCCGGACACGTCGAACTGGCCGCACCCCGCCGCCCCGGACGGCAACCCGTTCCCGCGCAGCACGGCGAGTGCCGCCGACATCGCCCAGCGCGATCAGATCGCGCAACTCGGCAAGGCCCTGTTCTGGGACGAGCAGGCGTCCAGCGACAACACGATGTCGTGTGGGACCTGCCACCTGCCGCAGTTCGGCGGCACGGACGGCCGCCCGGGCGCCGTCCACGCGAACGGCAACCTCGGCGCGTTCGGCGTGATCCCGCAAGCGGCGCCCTCGGGGACCGCGGTCGACTACGGTTTCCTCGCGCCGCCATCGCCGGTCTACGACCGTTCGGTCACGCCCGTTACCCCGCCGACGATGATCGGCGCCTACGTATTCGAGCGCCTGTTCTGGGACTCGCGCGCGGGTCCCGACTTCACGGACGAGCTCAACGTCACGATCCCCACGTTCGACGATTGGGCCGCGCTCGAGGACCTCGCGGTCGAGCCGCCGCTGTCGAACGTCGAGATGGGCCACGAGTCACTGTCGTGGTCGTCGAACTTCATCCAGGACAAGCTCAACGAGTGCTTCCCGCTGGCGATGGTCGACCCGGGCACGATCCCGGCCGACGTCGTGTGGCTGACCTCGGCGGGGCTCACCTACAAGGAGCTCTTCGACATCGTCTTCGCGTCGCACCCCATGTTCGGCGGCTCGCTGGGCGTGACGCGCGAGCGGTTCGCGATGGCGGTCGCCCATTACCACCGCACGCTGATACCGGACCAGGCGCCGCTCGACCGCGGCACGATGACCAAGTCCCAGCTCCGGGGCTTCGAGCTGATGAGGGACCGCAGCGGTTGCTTCCGCTGCCACTCGGTCTCCGGCTCGCCGCAGATCGCTGCCGGCGGTGGCTTCGTGGATCCGTTCGACGATCCGATGTCCGACGGTCTGGCGCACGACATCGGGCTGGCCGGCGCCGGACGCCGCAAGACCCCGGTGCTGCGCAACGTGGGGTTGCACGTGAAGTTCTTCAGCACCGGCCACGGCAACAACAACGTGTTCGACATGGCCAGCCTGGTCGAGTTCTACAACAACCAGCCCAATCCGATGGGCTTCGATGGCACGCTGACGCCGACGGAGAAGGCGCAGCTACGGGACTTCCTCGAACACGCGCTGACGGACCCGCGGGTCGCCGCTGGCCTGCCGCCGTTCGATCGTCCTCAGCTCTACAGCGAGACGCAGCCCTTCGAGGCCAACGAGTTCGGCGTCGGGACGCCGCCGTGGGGCAGCTTCGTGGTGCCCGAGATCATCGCGAACTCGCCCCCGCTGATCGTCCAGCCGTCGGCAACCAACTGGTGGAAGGTCGGCGTCGGAGATGCGCCGGTCGGCCTGCCGTCGTTCCTGCTCGTCGGCACCGCTCCCGCCGGCGGACCGCAGGTGTGGGTCGGCGGCACCGTGCAGGTCCTCGCTGCCCCATCGGTCAACGCGCAGGGCATTGGCACCTTCCACGTCCCGGTTCCGCTGACCACCAGCTCGCTCGGTGTGCCGGTCTACGCGCAGTGGATGTTCGTGGATCGCTACCAGCGCTCGTTCTCGGACGCCGCGCGGTTCGTGCCCTTCCACTGGTGAGCGGCAGGGGTGTCAGCGGCGCGGGCGCACCCGCTGCGTCTCGGGGGCTGCCCGCCGCCGCGTGAACGCCAGCAGCTTCGACCCGCGCGGTCGCTGCCGCCGGAAGCCGAACAGGTGGAACACCTGGACCACCAGGAAGCGCGCGATGCGGGTGTCGACCAGCAGCGTGTCGCGGTCGTCCGGGTCGCGCCGCACGCCGGGCAGCGCGCGCAGCAGGGGCCACAGTCTGGCGCCGCGCAGCCACGCGCTCAGCTCGAACCAGAAGCGTGCGACGCGGCGGCCGAGGAAGAAGCCGTCCTCGCCCTGCCCCTGGTAGAGCGGTAGCAGCACCAGTCCGCGGTGGGGCGCGCGGACCTCGCCGCGGATGTCATCGCCGAGGTGCGCACCGCGCCGGACCGGCGCGAAGCTGACGAAGCCGGCTGCCATCCGATAGCGATCCGCCGGCGTGATCGCGTGCCGGTAGAGGATCTCGACGAGGTGCGGTGCGCCCCGCGCAGCGCTGCGCAGCCGGCTGCGGTGCGCGTCGAGATCGACGTCGACCTGCCGCAGCACGCCGGCGGCGCACAGCGCGAGCCACACTGCCGCCTCGAGGTTGTCGACCGTCTCGGGCGCGTCGTGACGCCCGCCCTCGACGGCGACACCGATCTGCTGCCGCTGGTTGAACCACTCCATGACGGCGCCGTCGATGCACTCCTCGAGGCCCAGGATCATCGGCACCGGGAGCGCGTCGGCGATGCGGCGGTTCGGGATCGTGTCGGCCATGCACGTGAACGGCGGGCCGTCGGCCGAGCTCGTGTGCAGGTCGAGGAACACGAGTGCCTGCTCGCCGCGCGTGGCGTCGAGCTCGTCGTAGAGCTGGAGTAGTGCGCGCTGCTCGCCGTCCTCGCCGGTGTCGAGAGCCGGCGAGCGGGACAGCAGGCGCTGCACCGATTGCGGTAGCCACTGGCGGTTCAGGTCGCGCTCCAGGAAGCGCTTGCCGAGGCGCACCGCCTGCAGATTACCGACGCAGGCGACGATGCGGCCGTGGACCTCGAGCTGCCGCGCCTCGATCTGCGTGAGCACGCGTCGCAGGGCGGCGATGCCCGCGGGCTCGTTACCGTGCATGGCGCCCTGGGCGAGGAACGTCGGTCCGGGCCGGCCGTGGTCGATCTTCCCGAGGATCCGTTCACCGCGTCCGGCGGGCACCGCGGGCCGCTGCGCGCTGGCGCTGGTCACCGCGGCGTCGCCTCCCGCAGGTGCGCCTCGAGCAGCTCTGCAGAGACGTTGATCAGGTCGCGCTCGGTGATGATGCCGACCAGGCGGTCGTCCTCGACGACCGGCAGGCAGCCGACGCGATGCGCACGCATCCGCTCGATCGCCTCGAGCGTCGGGGTCTGCGGGGTCACGGTGACGACATTGCGCTTCATGATGTCGCTGACCAGCACGTGACGGCCGTCGCCGGGCTGCGTCAGCCCCTGGCCGACGAGTCGGAGCAGCGACCGGTGCGACACGAGACCGACGAGCCGGCCCTCGTTGTCCTCGACCGGCACGTGGCGGATGTGGCGCCAGTCCATCAGGCTGGCCGCGAGGTCGACGACGTCGCCCGGCTGCACCGTGAACAGGTCGGTCGTCATGAACTGACCGACCTGCAGGTAGCTGTGCTTCCAGCTGCCCGACTCGTCGAGCTCGGCGAGGTGCCAGGTGTGCACCGGGTCGCCGACCTTCTGGCGCTCCCGGGCCGCGTGGGTCAGCGAGCGGAGCCGCAGGTCCTCGGTGCCCTGTCCCTTCATGGCCGCGATCGAGTCGAGCATCCATTGCGCCCCGGTCCGGCCGGAACGGACGCGATCCTCGAGCACACCCAGGTAGCGGTCGATGTCGCGTTGCTCGATCGTGTGTGACTGCAGCCCCTGGCGTGCGAGCGGCAGCAGGTGGTCGAGGATCAGCGACTGCGCGGTGAACTCCCTGCCGTGGATCCAACGGAACTGCGCCCGCAGGCCCATGCGTGCGGCGGCGTGGAAGTTGTCCTTGGCGGCGTCGAACTCCATGACCTTGCGGATGTCGCCATACTCATCGGCGACCGCCGACATCAATCCGAAGAAGAACGCGGCATTGGCCATCTCGTCGAGCACCGTCGGTCCCGCGGGGAGCACGCGGTTCTCGATGCGCAGGTGTGCCTTGCCCTGGTGCACGCCGTAGCAGGCCCGGTTCCACCGGTAGACGGTCCCGTTGTGCAGCCGCAGCGCGGTGAGCGGGGGCACCTCGCCGCGCGCCAGGTACGGCTCGGGATCCTCGTCGATGTCGGTCGCTAGGACGACCCGGAACCGCGCGACGTCCTCGCGGAAGATCTCCATCACGGAGTGATCGAGCCAGTGGTCGCCGAAGCTCACGCGCGGTCGCAGGCCGCGCGTCTGGTGCGTCTTCGAGCGCGCGTCGACGGACTGCTGGAACAGCGCGACGCGGGTCTCGTGCCACAGCCGCCGGCCGAGCAGCAGCGGCGAGTTGACGGCCGCGGCCAGGACCGGCGCGGTGACCGCCTGCGCGAGGTTGTAGAGCTTCGCGAACTCCTGCGCACCGACCTGGAAGTGGACCTGGAAGCTCGTGTTGCACGATTCGAGCATCACGTTGTCGTGCGAAGTCTCGAGCTCGTCGATGCCCTTGATGAGGAACTGGAACTCGCCACCGCGCAGGGCCGACATCGCGTCGTTGAGACGCCGGTAGCGCGGATTGGGGGTCATGCTGTCGAGCGACAGGTCCGCCTTCTTCAGCGTCGGCAGGATGCCCGACAGCACGATGCCGCCCCCGAGCGCCTCGGCCGCCGTGCGGGCCTTCAGCAGGTTCTCGCGCAGCTCGGTCTCCATCCGACGCAGGCAGTCGCCCCCGAACACCTGTGGCGACAGGTTCGTCTCGAGGTTGAACTGCGCCAGCTCGGTCGTGAACGCGCTGCTCTGCAGCCGCTCGAGCACCTCGAGCGCCATGTTGCGCGGCCGGCAGTGGTCGTCGATCAGGAACATCTCCTGCTCGGCGCCGATCCGACGGATCCCCGACTCCAGCCTGTCCTCGTCGATCATCCGCTCGAGGGCGCGGACGTCGGCGAGCAGCGCCTTCATGAAGGCGCTGAGTCGCTTCGGGTCGCCCTGATCGGGGAGTTCTTGCTTGCCCATGCGGCCTCGTGGTGCGCCGGAGTGTAGCAGACGGTCCGGACCGGACCGGTGCGCTCGCTCGCCGAGCGGGACGACCGGTCCGTCCGCCCGGTCCGCCGAAGGGATCCGGGCGGACCGGAGCGCGTCGCGCGTCGTCGCCGGCGGCGGAGCGGCGCGCGTGCGGGTGACGATCGGGTCGTCGCGGTGGGCGAGGGATCGGGACGACCACGGCGGTGGTCGGTCCGGTGTGCACCCGGCGTGAACGACCCGCCGGCGAGCCTGGCGGAGAGCGGCCGACCCGGCGGCAGCCCGTACCGGATCACCCGGACGCGGGCTTCCCCACGGTGCCGGACTTGCTCTTCGGCTGCGCAACGATGGTCGCCCGTGAGCGCTGCGCATGGTCGGTCGTGTCGCGCCATCGCTGCGACCGTCGCGAGGTGCGACGAGTACGATGCGCCGTTGCTCGATGCCGCTTCGGCATGCGGGCGTGCGGTTCCCAATTCGAGGATGCGAGCATGGCCCATCCATGGTTGCGCACCGGTGCCGTGGGTCTCCCCGCGGCACTCTGTGTCGTCGCCGTCGCCGTCATCGGCCGTTGGACGACGACTTCGCCGCTGCCGGGACCCGAGGTGTTCTTCGCTGCGGTGCCGAGCGTCGAGGAGGGCGACGTCGGTGAGCTGCGCGCGGTGTCGGATCTGCTGTGCTCCGGCATGCCGGGCGCCGTCACGGAGCCGGTCGAGGTCCTCGCGAGACCCGGCGCGCGCGTGGTGTTCTGGGCGCTGGACCACGGGAGCTTCGAGGAGAACGGCCATTACGTGTTCGTCACCCACGCCGACGACGCCGGCCACGCCCGTGCGACGCCGCGGCTCGGAGCGAGCGGTGGGCTGTACCGGATTGCGGTCGCGAGTGACGGCGCACGCGGTTGCGTGACGTTCTTCGTGGTCGCGCCGGTGTCCGCCGAGCGCCTCCCGGTCGGCGGCGGACCGGACCAGCCCGGCGGCAATCAGTCGCCGGACTGCTCGCAGCTGAAGTTGCCGGAGCAGTGCCTCGAGTGCGAGCGGTCCCCGGTACCGGGACTCCCCGGCTGCTGCGATGCAGGCGGGGCCATGCAATTCGGGTACGGCGCCTACCTCCACCGGGTCGTCGACTTCGGGATCGACCAGCGGCGACCGATCGGCTGCGCGAGCTGCGGGACCACGCCGGCGGTCGAGAACTCCACCATGCTCCCCGCATTGGAGCTGCGGCGTGACTACGACAGCCGCGGCATTCCGCGGATCGGCTGGTTCGGACGCTACTGGGAGACCGAGTTCGAGCGCGAGCTCACGGTCGTGCCGACGGGTCCAGGAGAGCGCGGCGCGTTCGTGCACCTCGGCGCGAGCCGTTACTTCGTCGCGCACGCGAGTGGCGACACCTGGGTGGAGACGACGATGGGGGGCGGTCTGTACCGATTCTGGGCGACGCTCGGGGAGCCCGCGCCGGGGACCTACCGCCTGACGATGAAGGACGGGACCGAGTGGCACTTCGCGCTGCGGCCGGGGACGCCGCCCGGAGCGGGGCCGGAGATCGCCGCCGTCGTCGCGAAGGTCGACGCCAACGGGAACCGGATCGACGTGCTGCGGGACTCCGGCGGTCGAGCCGTCGGCCTGCGCGATTCCCACGGCAAGGAGCTGCACTTCCGCTGGGCCCCGGTGCCCGGACTCGCCGTCGAGACCATCGCCGAGGTCACGCGCCCCGACGGGCAGTCGATCACCTACGAGTACGATGCGGCGCTGCCGGACCTGCTGCGCCGGGTCGGCTATCCCGGTGGCGAGTTCGCGCTCTACGATCGCGTCCGCGACGCCAACGGCGACCAGCTGCTGGTGTTCGACGACGCGCGGGGTACGCCCGGCAGCCGGAAGCACCGCGTGGCGATCTACGACAACGACCAGCAGGTCTTCCGGCTGCAGAGCTCGGCCGGGCAGGTCCTCGCCACGCGCGTGATCACCGGGCCGGACGACATCACCGTCACGCGCGCCGGTGGCCCGACGTGGCGCAAGACGTGGCGCGAGGGTCACTACCTCGAGCGTCTGACGATCGACGGCGGCAGCGGCCAGCGGTCGTTCGTCCAGGGCGCGAACTTCCAGATCCTCGCCTACACCGACGAGCTCGGCCGCAGCTTCGCGTTCGCCTACGACGGCCAGGGCAACCTCGTGCGCACGGACCATCCCGACGGGACCACCGAGCGCTGGACGTTCGAGCCCGTGCACAACCGGCTGGTGCGCTACGTCGACCGGCTCGGTCGCGAATCGACGTGGCGCTACGACGCGGCCGGCAATCTGCTCGGCAGGACCTGGCCCGACGGTGCCGAGGCGAGCTGGACCTACGACGCGCGCGGGCGCGTGGTCACCGCCACGGACCGTCGCGGCTTCGTCACGCGCTACGCGTACGATGCCGACGGCTACCTGGCGCAGGTCGCGCTGCCCGACGACGACGCCGACCCCGGCAACGACCCGCGCTGGAGCTTCGGGCGCGACGTGCTCGGCCGGCTCGCGACCGTCACGGATCCGGCGGGGCACGCCGTCGAGTATGGCTACGACGCGCAGGACCGGGTGGTCGTCGTTCGCCACGCGGACGGCACGACGGAGCGGACCGTCTACGGCTCCGCGACCGGAAGCCCCGGCGACCCGATCGGCGAGACCGGACTCGTCGTCGCGACCAAGGACCGTCGCGACAACTGGACGCTCCACCGGTACGACGCCGACGACCGGCTGGTGCGGACGACGCTACCCGACGGCGCGACCGTCGAGCGCACCTACGTGACGGGGAGCCGCCGGCTGCGCACGCTCGTCGACCGCGGTGACGAGGTCGGCTACGAGTACGACCAGCGCGGTCGGCTGATCCGCGTGACGCGGCGCCCCGATCGCTCGACGGTGCTGACCTGGCACCACGAGTACGACGCTCAGGACCGGGTCGTGCGCCGAGTGGACCCGTACGGGTTCGCGACGCGGTTCGGCTACGACCTCGACGACCGTGTCACGTCGATCGAGCGGCAGATCTCACCGCAGCAGAGCGTCACCGTGCTCGGTGAGTACGACGCGGTCGGCAACCTGATCCGCCTGACGGACGGCTCCGGGAACACCTGGTCGTTCGAGTACGACGCGGTCGACCGTCTCCGTCGGGCCTACGACCCCGCGCCCACCGCACACCTGTTCCGCGAGCGCGGCTACGACGCGAGCGGGAATCTGCTGTACGTGCAGGATCAGGCGGGCGACCGCTGGCGGTGGACGTACACGGCACGCGGTCGGGTCGCGACCGAGGTCGACCCGACCGGTGTCCTGACCGAGTACGCCTATACGCTCGACGACCGGGTGGCGTCCGTCCGCGTGCCGGCGACGCGATCCCGGCGCGACTTCGACTACGACTGCTGCGGACGCATCATCCGCGCCGGCCAGTTCGTCGACCGGCTCGGCCAGCAGATCCTCGAGCGCTACGCCTACGACGGCAATGGCAACCGGACCGACCGTTGGGACGGCGAGGGGCATCATTGGCGAGCCGTCCACGACGGACGCGACCGGCTGGTCGAGGCGATCGCGCCACGCGGGGGGGTGACGCGGTACGAGTACGGTGACGATGCCGCGCAGGTCGCGCCGGATCGCTTCGACCCCGGTCAAGGGTCGTTCGTGAGGGTGATCGACGGCGAGGGCGGTGAGCGGCTGTCGATCTTCGACGGTCTCGGCCGCATCGCCATCCTGCGCGACGCCGACGGTGGCGAGACCGTCTCGCGCTACGACACGCTGGTGGCCGGCTGGCCGACCCGCGAGGTCGTCGACGCCGACGGTGGCCGCTCGATCGACCGGCTCGACGCCGTCGGGAGGGTCCGACACCACCTCGACGCCCTGCAAGGGGAGTCGGCCTGGGACTACGACGGCGCTGGTCGCCTGGTCGGAATCGTCGATCCGCGCGGCAACACGACGCGCTACGAATACGACCCGCGCGGCAACCGCATCTTGGAGCTGCTGCCGGGGCCCGCGGCGGAGACGCGCTTCACCTACGGTGACGACGGCCGGCTCCGCTCGCGGCTCGATCCGGCCGGAGTGCTCACGCGCTACGAGTGGGACGCCGCGGGGCGCATCCTCGCGCGACGGTATCCGGACGATCTCGACGATCGGTTCCGGTACGACGCCGGTGGCCGTCTCGTGGAGGCGACCTCCGAGCGCTACGGCGCCGTGGTGACGCGCGAGTACGACTCCGTCGGTCGGCTGCTCGCCGACGTGCAGGGGACCGCGCGGGTCGCATACCTCTACGACCGCAACTCACGGCCGACGGTGATCGGCTATCCGAGCGACCTGCTGCTGACGCTCGGCTACGACGAGGACGGCGAGCCGAGCTCGCTGTCGGTGCTCGGCGTGACGCTCGCCGAATGGAGCCACGACGCGGCGGGGCGTCCGGTGCGCTCGAGCACGTTCAACGGCGTGCAGAGCGAGCTGCTGCGCGATGCGGGCGGCGCGCTGCGTGGGATCCTGCACACGCACGGTGGTCGGGACCTCCAGTCGTACCGCTATGTGCGCGACGGTACGCGGCAGGTGACCGTCGCGGAGGATCTGACCACTCCTGGGCGATCGGAGACCTTCGCCTATGACCCGCTGGCCCGGCTGGTCGAGCTCCGGGGCGGCCTGCTCGATCCGACCGGCGCGATTCCGGCGCCGGCGCGGCAGCAGTCCTGGGATCTCGATGCGGTCGGGAGCTGGCGCGCCACGACGATCGATGGCGTCACCGAGACCCGCGATCACGGCGCGGGCAATCAGGTCACGCGGATCGGCGCGCGGACCGTGCAGTTCGACGGGCGCGGGAGCTGTGCCGGTGACGGCGTCCTGACCTACGTGCACGACGTCGAGAACCGGCTGGCCGAGGTGCACGACGCCGGCGGCGCGCTGCTGCGGTTCCGCTACGACGCGTTCGGGCGGCGCATCGAGACCGAGGACGTGCGCGCGGGATCACGCACGCAGCACGTCCATCGCGGCTGGCAGGTGATCGAGGATCGCGGTGCCGCCGGGCTCGAGGCCCTGTACGTGCACGGGCACGCGCTCGACGAGACGGTGCTGTTCGCGAATCGCGCCGGCCTGTTCGTCCCGCTCCCCGACCAGCGTGGTGCGGTGGTCGCGCTCGCCGACTGGTCCGGTCGCGTGGTCGAGCGCTACGGCTACTCCGCCTACGGCGAGCGCGTCTGCCACGACCCTGATTGGCAGCAGCCGCAGCGAGCGTCGCGGTTCGGGAATCCGTTCGGTCTCGGTGGGCTCCGCCATTGCGGTGAGCTCGGGCTGCTCGATGCGCGCCTGCGCACCATGGATCCGGACGCAGGTCGCTTCCTCGAGCGCGACCCGCTGCACTACGTCGACTCGCTGAACCTGTACGAGTTCGTCCGCGGCGACCCGGTGAACGGCGCGGACCCGTTCGGCCTCGCGACGAGCCCCCGCGTCTGCCGCGTGCCGCTGGAGAACGAGGCGATCGCGCTCGCGTACGAGTCGTGCCTCGAGGTCTGCGTGTCGGGTCACAACGACGCGGTCCGCGCGGCGCGCGGGGCGAGCGACGACCCGGCGACACCGGAAGTCGAGGAGCCCCCGCTTCCCAGGCGGCCGGAAGACGCGTGGCCCGAGCTGTTCGACCTGGCCGGTCGCGTGGGGACCGACTTCTATCGGGAACGCTGGCGGCAGCTCGTGCCCGATCACCTCCGGGACGATCCTCTCGGGCGCGGGATCGTCGAGATGCTCATCGACTCGGGCGGTACCAGCTACCTCGTGCAGCAGCTCGCGAGGGGCTACCCGGACTACTTCATCTCGCTCCTGGTGGCGGAGATGCGCCGCGCAGCGCGCGAGCGCGCGATCGCGGCGGCCGACGCCACCCTGCAGAGCTGCCTCCACGAGTGCGAGCTGAGCTGCTCGTGCTGCACCGGCGATCCACCGCCGGTCGCGCTGTGCCGCGGCGCGATCCAGCGCGCGGCGCGCCTGTGGGGAACGGCGGCGCCGAATGCGGGGCAGTGACGGCGCGTGCCGGCCTCAGCGGCCGGCCTCGGTGCCACCGGTGGCCTTCGGCCGCGCCTCGAGCCCGGTCGCGAACGCGTCGAAGCGCCGCACGGCTTCCTCCAGGTCGACGCCGATCAGGTTCGGCCAGTCGGCGTCCGGCCGCGCGCGGATGCGCGCGGCCAGCGCGCGTTGGCGGGGCGAGAGCAGATCGTCGAAGTCCCGACCGCCGGCGATGCGCGCATTGACGCGCGTCGCCTGCAGCGCCGTCAGCGGGAGCGCGCGGAACGGGGTGTGCAGCAGGCGGTACTTCGGCTCGGCGTCCGGCCGTGCCGCGGTCGTCAGCTCGCGCGCTCTCTCTCCCACCGCGTCGCGCGCCGCCGCGAGCCGACCATCGTCGGCGACCCACACGCCCGCCGTCGCGCAGTCGCGGTCGACTGCCGTCGCCAGCAGCCGCTCGAACGGCAGCCGCGCCGGGTCGTAGCGGACCGTCACGACCTCGCGGCCGTCGAGCATGCCGGGCTCGGTCGCGAGCACGCCGTCGAGGAGGCCGAACTCGGCCTCGCCGACCCAGAATCAACCCATGCCGAAGATCGCGACGTCGATGCCGCGGCGGCCGAGCTGCTCGCTGGCGAGCAGCGCCAGCCAGGCCGGCACCTCGCGCTCGGCGGCGCGGCGGGCGGCGACAAGCGCGTCGGCGGTCGCGTCGAGCGACCAGTCGTCGGCGATCCGCGGGATCCGATCGGCGCGCGTCGCCGGGTCGACGATCCGGACGACCGGGTTGTTCCAGGCCGGCTCCTCGAACGCCTCGCGGATCGCGGCCTCCGCGTCACCTTTCGTGTTGTTGCGGATCGCGACCGGGGTGAACAGCGTCTCGGCCGCCTCGACGATCAGCGGGTGGCTCAGCACGTGAGCACCGAAGGTCTTGCACGTGCTTCACCCGGGCACCTCCTGGAACACGACCAGCAGATCGCGGCCGGCCTGCCGGGCCTCGGTGCGCGCGGCGTCGAAGTCGCGCCGCCAGTCGATCGTGCCGAACTCGATCGGGGCGGGGAGCGGCTCCGGAGGGGACTGCGCGCAGGCGGCACCGAGGGCCAGCGAGCCGAGCAGCGGCGGGACGAGGCGCGGGTGGAGCATGCACGACAGGCTACCCGCCGTGCGGTGGCGTGAGGAATTCCCGGTACCCGCCAGTGGAGTTCCGGCGTCTCGGCGGGTGATGTGCGCGGTCATGAGGCACGGAGACGTAGCCGAGATCGAGGAGCGGACGCCTGCCCGCGGCCGCGCTCCCGGGCCCCGATCCGACTCGGGAACCGATGCCGGGCCCGATCCGGTCGCCGCGTTCGTGGGCGCGCACCAGCGGCGCGTATGGACCGCGCTGCGTTGCTTCGGTGCGGACCCACAGCTCGCCGAGGAGCTGGCGCAGGACGCGCTGGTCGCCGCCGTGCGGGCCGGCGTCGTCGGCCGCGAGCCCGCGGTCGCGCGGCGCTGGCTCGCCACGACCGCACGGCGGCTGTGGCTAGCCCGGCTGATTCACGAGATCCCTGCTGCGGTCACGCAAGTCGCTGGCTGGTGTCGTCATCGAGCCGAACCCGCGCTCGACGTGTCGCACGAACACGCCTGCGCGCGGAACCGACTCGACTCCTCGCCAGCCAGCGACTCGCGCAACCTCGCGACGGGATCTCGTGAATCAGCCGGGCTCGACGATCGGCGCGCACGTGCGAGACGCCGCGAGATCGGGCTCGAGCCGGACCTGGTCGAGACGGCTGCGGTCGGAACGGAGCTCGATCGTCTGCTCGGCGACGACGACGGGGCTGCACGCCGGGCCGCGCTGGCCGCCTGCGTCGCCGCCCTCGACGCGCGCAGCCGGCACGCGCTCGAGCTGCGCTACCGTGACGGCACGTCGCGAGCGGAGATGGCGACCGCGTTGGGGATCGGCGAGGCGGGCGTCGAGCAGCTGTTGCGGCGATTGCGTGCGGCATTGGCGAAGTGCGTCGAGCGGAGGTTGCGTTGATGGACGGGTCCGACCGGACGATCGCGGAGCGAGCGATGGACGTGATGCTGGCCGAGGTCGTCGGCGGCATCGCGCCACCGGATCTGCGCGGCGCGGTGCGGGTGCGCCTGTGGGCATCGCCCGTGCCTCCACGCTGGTTGCGGCACGCGGTTGCGACCGCGCTGATCGCTGCCGCGCTGGCGGTCGTGGCCGTCGTGTGGCGGGTTTCGCACGCGGCACCGCCGGCGCCAGCTCGCGGTGAGCCGGCTGCCGGACTCCGGCCAGCAGGGACCCGCGGAGCCCGTCGTCGTACGGCCGGCGTCGGTCGACGCGCTGCGCGAGCTGCTCACGTCGCTGGTCCGCGTCGAGATCCACGTCCGGCGTGCCGCCGGCGACATCGACGTCGACCCGCAGCAGTCGTCGAACCGGCAGTCGTTCGAGAGCGACGACACGCTCCGCGCGCTGCGTGACGGTTTCGCCGAGCCCCTGCCGGCGCTCGATCCCGCCGGCTGGGACTGGCCCCAGCAGATCGACCTGCTGCTCGCCGACGGGCGCCGCGTGCGGGCCGCGCTGTATCCGTACGACGACGGCCGCCGCCCCGGCATCGCGGGGCTCGGCGATCGCCACGCGTCGGTCGCGCTGGCGCGCACGCTGCGGCAGCTCGTCGGCTCCGCGTCGTGGTCCGCGCGGCGCGCCCAGGGCGTCGCGACGGGCAGCGAGCTCGCCTTCGACGGCTGGACCAAGATCGCGCCGGTGGACGGCCGCCTCGACGTGCACCGGCTGACGCGCGAGCAGCTCGCCGACCTGCCGCGCTTCGGCCGGGCCGAGCGCATCGTCACGCTCGTCCTCGACGGCAGCGCCGCGTCGCTCGGTCACGGCTGGGCGGATGCCCTCGCGCCGCTGCCCGCGCTGCGGGAGTTGCGGATCCGCCACGCGCGCATCGATGACGACGATCTGCGGGCGCTCGCGCGGCATCCGCAGCTCGACACGCTCGACCTGACGGCGGTCGGCCCGCGCCTCACCGGCGCGGGCTTCGACGCGTTCGCCGACCACCCCCACCTGCACCGCGTGGTCCTCGATCGCGCGGGTGGGCTGTCCGCGCGGGGCTGCATCGAGCTCGCTCGGACCCGCGGTCCGCGCGAGCTCGTGCTGTCGGATGCCGGTCTCGGCGATCAGGCCGTGCGCGCGATGCTCGGAGCCGGCGCTGCCGGGCTGCGCGAGCTCGACCTGAGTGGCAATGCGGCGCCGACCGGAGCCGTGTTCCACGAGCTCGCGACCGGCGCGGCCAGCTGGCAGGCGCTCGAGCTCCTCGACGTGCGCGGGACCGCGATCCCGGCGGAGCGCGCGGCGTCGTTCGCCCGCGACTACGGCCGCGACGTCCGGCCGCTCCGCGTGCTGGGCGGCGCGCGCTGACCCGGGCGTCGACCGCGGCCGGCGACGCTGCGCGAGACCGGCGGCGTCAGGCGATCGCGACCTTGACGCAGTGGATCGGCGGCAGCGCGTCGAACACGCACTCCCACTCCTCGCCGCCGTCCCGGCCGATCCAGAGCTGACCGGTCGTGGTGCCGAAGTACAGCGCCGGCGTCGACAGCTCGTCGACGTCCATCGCGTCGCGCTGGACCGTGAACCACGCGCGCTTCTTCGGCAGCCCCTTCGCCAGCCGCGCCCACGAGTCGCCGCCGTCCGCGCTGCGCCAGATGGCCGGCGCGCTGCCGGGGCAGGTGCGCGTCATCGGCTCGAGCGGCATCACGTAGACGACGTCGGGATCGTGTGGGTGCACGACGATCGGGAAGCCGAAGTCGGACGGCAGTCCCTTCGCGATCGAGCGCCACGTCTTGCCGTGGTCGTCGCTGCGGAGCACGCCGATGTCCGGCCGCGGCCCGCCCGGACCGTTCCATTCGGACCAGCCGCCGTGGTTCTGCATGTAGAGCCGTCCCGGGGCTGCCGGGTGGCGCGCGATCTTGTGCACGCACTGGCCGAACTCGGGGTACGGATCCGGCACGAAGCCCGCACCGACACCTCGGTTCGCCGCGCGGAACGTCGCGCCGCCATCCTCGCTCAGGTAGTGACCACCGGTCGAGATGCCCAGGTGCACGCGGTCGCCGTCGACCAGGATCGTGTGCATGCAGAGGCCGCCGTTGCCCGGCTGCCATTGGCGGGCGTGCTCGTGGTTGCTGATTCCCTGCACCAGCTCCCAGGAGTCGCCGCCGTCGGAGCTGTGGAACAATGCGGCGGGCTCGACTCCGCACCAGAGGTCCCGGGCCTCGGCACCGGCCTGGAGCGACCAGATGTTCGCGAGCGCGCGGCCGTCGTCCTTCGGGAACGCCGGCGGCGCGGCGGTCTCGGCGAACGCGTGACCGAGATCGGTCGAGCGCAGCACCTTCATGCCGAAGAACGGATTGCAGCTCGAGCCGTAGATCGTCGGTTCGTCGCCGCGCGTGTCGACCAGCGCCGAGTAGACCGACACGCCCGGACCGAACGGCCCGCGCAGCTCGAACCGCTCGCGCCGCTTGCCGGACTCCGCGACGAACAGACCCTTCTTGGTCCCGATGCAGACGAACACCCGTGCGCCCATGCTCAGCCTCCCGAAACGGCTTGGAGAATCGTGATCGTGTCACCCGGGACCAACCGCGTGTCGAGCCCCTGCAGGTCGCGGATGCTCTCGACGTTGACGAACACGTTGACGTGCGGCCGGACGGACCCGGTCTCGTCGCAGACGCTCGCGTACAGCTTCGGGTCGCTCAGCTCCAGCTTCGCGAAGACCTCGCGGACGCTGGCGCCCTGGACCCGGCGGTCAGGCCCGCCGCCGCAGTAGTGGTGCAGCAGCGGCGACAGGTGGATCGTGACGGTCATCGCGGTCGGCCCGCCAACATAGCGAGCGCGCGATGCACCGACAGTGCCGTCGCCGCGGCCTGCCCGCGCGGCCGTCAGACGCCGCTGCCACCGGCGCGCTCGCGGTGCCGGACGGCGGCGCCGATGAAGTCGCGGAACAGCGGGTGGGGCGTCTGCGGCTTCGTCTTGAACTCGGGGTGGAACTGCACGCCGACGAACCACGGGTGCACGTCGCGCGGCAGCTCGACGATCTCGACGAGGTCGAGGTGCTCGTTGATGCCGGCCACGCGGAGGCCGTGCTCGACGAACATGTCCCGGTAGCGGTTGTTGTACTCGTACCGGTGACGGTGTCGCTCGGCGATGTCCCGCGCGCCGTAGGCCTGGTGGCTCAGCGTGCCCTCCACCAACCGACAGGCGAAGGCACCCAGCCGCATCGTGCCGCCCAGGTCGGAGATCCGCTTCTGCTCCTCCATCAGGTCGACGACCTGGTGCTCGGCCTGGTCGTCGAACTCGGAGGTCGTCGCGTCCGCCAGCCCGCAGACGTGGCGCGCGTATTCGACGATCGCCGCCTGCATGCCGTAGCAGATACCGAAGAACGGGATGCGCTGCTCGCGCGCGTAGCGGATCGCCTCGACCTTGCCGAGGAAGCCGCGCTCGCCGAAGCCACCCGGCACCAGGATGCCGTCGACCCCCTCCAGCAATGCGGGGCCGCCCCGCTCGCCGACCTGCTCGGCGCTGACCTTGCGCAGCCGCACCTTGCACGAGTGCGTGATGCCGGCGTGGTTCAACGACTCGTAGATCGATTTGTACGCGTCGTGCAGCTCGATGTACTTGCCGACCACCGCGATCTCGCAGCTGCGCTTCGGGCTCCGGACCGTCTCCAGCAGCTCGTACCAGTCGTCGACGACCAGCTCGCGCCGCGGCTCGAGGTCGAGGTGGGCGAGGAGCTGGTGATGGATCCCGGCCTTCAGCAGGTCGACCGGCACCTCGTAGATCGAGAAATCGACGTCGCGCTCCTCGATCACCGCCTCCTTCCGCACGTTGCAGAACAGCGAGATCTTGCCGCGCATCTCGTCCGTCATCGGCTTCTCGGTGCGGCACACGAGGATGTGCGGCTGGATGCCGATCTCGCGCAGCTTGCCGACCGACTGCTGCGTGGGCTTGGTCTTCAGCTCGCCGCTCGCGCGCAGGAACGGCAGCAGCGTCAGGTGGATGAACACGCAGTCGCGCGGCCCGACCTCGAGGCTGAACTGGCGGATCGCCTCGCAGAACGGCAGGCTCTCGATGTCGCCGATCGTGCCGCCGATCTCGGTGATCGCGACGTCCTCGCCGCGCGACGAGCCGGCGCGGATCGCGTCCTTGATCTCGTCGGTGATGTGCGGGATCACCTGCACGGTGCTGCCGAGGTACTTGCCGCGGCGCTCCTTGCGGATCACGGAGCGGTAGATCTTGCCGGTCGTGTAGTTGGAGTGCTCGTCGATCGTCGCGTGAGTGAACCGCTCGTAGTGACCGAGATCGAGGTCCGCCTCGGTGCCGTCGTCGGTCACGTAGACCTCGCCGTGCTGGAACGGCGACATCGTGCCCGGGTCGACGTTGATGTAGGGGTCGAGCTTCTGCATCGACACCGTGAAGCCGAGTCGCTCGAGGATCCAGCCGATCGCCGCGGCGGTGAGCCCCTTGCCCAGCGAGCTGACGACGCCGCCGGTGATGAAGATGTACTTGGTCGGCTTGCGTTCGCCGTCCTGCGCCGCGTCGCTCACGTGCCCTCCCCGTTTCGCCGCGCCCGCCAGCGGCGCACGAATGCGTCGTAGTCGTCGCGGGTCTCGATGCCCCACGGTGTGCCCGTGGCGTCGAGCACCCGCATCCGGATGCCGTTCTCGAGGAACCGGAGCTGCTCGAGGCTCTCGGTCTCCGCGAGGCCGCTGCTCGGCAGATCCGGGATCGCCAGCAGCGTGCCGATCATGAACGCGTAGACGCCGATGTGGCGCAGGCGCCGTGCGCGCTGCGCGGCGGCGAGGCCGGGCTCGACGAACGCGTCCTTCGCGAACGGGATCGGTGCCCGGCTGAAGTACAGCGCGTCGCGGTCGAGGCCGCGCACGACCTTGACGACGTTGGGATCGGCGGCCCGCTCGTCGTCGAGCAGCGGGGTCGCGAGCGTCGCGGTCGGCGCCTCGCGCTCGGCGAGGCAGTCGACGAGCGCGTCGAGATCGGCGGGCGCGACCTCCGGCCAGTCGCCCTGGATGTCGACGACGAGATCGACACCGGCGAGCTCGGCAGCCGCCTCCGCGCAGCGTTCCGAGCCGGTCCGCGGGCGCTCCGACGTGCGCAGCACGGCGAGGCCGTCGGCCTCGGCGAGCGCGGCGACACGGTCGTCGTCGGTCGCGACGTAGACGCTCGTGAAGCGCCGCGCGGCGCGCGCGGCATCGCAGGTCAGCAGGAACAGCGCGCGCCCGTCGGTCTCGTCGAGCAGCGCCTTGTGGGGGAGCCGGCGACTGCCGAGCCGGACCGGCACGATCGCCACGGCAGTCGTCGGCGGCGAGCTCACGGTCGTTGCCCCCCGCCCTGGGTGCCGCTGCGCGCGCGCAGCCGCTCGAGCTGCTGCCGCTCGCGCTCCCGGATCATCCGCTCGTGCTCCTCGAGCACGGCGTCGCGACCGCGGCTGACGTGGAACGACTCGGTCGCGTTGTAGATGTTCAGGAAGATCGTCAGGGCCTCGTGGTAGCGCCGCATCTCCTGCGGCGGCATGCCGGCGCTCTTCGACCACACGTAGCTGCGCCCGTCGACGATCACGTCGAGCGTCGCGACCGCGCCCGGCAGCGGCTCGGGCCGCGCGTCGTCGAACAGCCCCTTCTGGCCGAGCGCGTCGAGCAGCACCTGCATGCGCTCGGTCGACAGCAGCTTGGCGAGCGGATCGGCGTCGCGGGCGCTGTAGAAGTCCGCTGGCGTGATGCGGTCGTCGCTCTGCAGCGTCTGCCGGAAGGCCTGCCGCGGCTGCTCGTAGACGACGGTGACCGCGGAGGTCGGCGTCAGCTCGATCACCCGCTTCAACTCGGGCGGGGAGGCGCAGGCCACTGCGAGGAGTGGGAAGACTGCCAGGGGAAGGGCAGCCGCGAGGGCGGCTGCGCTGCGGCGCGCCGGGCGGGCGGAGGCGGGAGTTGCCGCCGTGCGATCGTTCGGGGGGAAGGCCACGACGGAGCCGCAGTCTACGGAGCCGGCGGCAGGAGTTCCACCGCTCGCACGACGGCGCTGGCCGACCGCGTTTCCGGCGATTCCGCCTTGGGCGAGATCCGCGTTCCGCGCTGCCGGTCGCGAGTCCACCCACATGCGACACCCGCAGCTCCTCGTCGCGGCCCTGACGGTCTCCGTCGCGGCGCAGTCCCCCGCACCTCCGAGCGCGCCCTTCGATCGCGGCGCGATGCTCGCCCCGATCCACACCGGGCCGGACGATCCGGCCGGCGGCCCGTACGGCGTGTGGGCCGCCGGCCCCACGTTCAAGGCGTCGTTCCACGCCGGCTTCTGCTTCTACGCGTACGCTCCGGAGCGCGCCGAGCATCCGCGCCTGCGGTGGACGACGGAGTCGGTCACCGCCGGTGGCGACGACCTCGGCTTCGATGCCACCCACGCCGAGCGCAGCTTCGCGGGCTTCCGCCACGAGGCGCGCTCCGGTGACGTGATCGAGGCCTACGACGTCCGCGCCGACGGCGTCGAGCAGAGCTTCGTGATCGCGCGCCGGCCCGCACGGTCCGGCGACCTGGTCGTGACGGGTCGGGTCGAGTCCAACCTCCGGGCGGAGCGGGTCGAGCCGCGCGTCGGCGCGCTCGAGTTCGGCGCCGACGGCGCCGCGCTGGTCCGCTACGGCGCGGCTGTCGCGATCGACGCGGACGGCGACACCGTGCCGGTCGCGACCGGCTTCGACGGCGAGCGCATCCGCCTGTGCGTGCCTGCATCGTTCGTGGCGAGCGCGCGCTTCCCGCTGACGATCGACCCGTTGCTCAGCCCGATCCTCGTCGCCGGTAGCGCGATCCCGATCGTCGACGTCGCGTGGAGCGGCACCACCGCGCCGGGCCTCGCGCGGGCGATCGAGGCGCACATCGTGCGGACCTCGGCGACCGACACCGACCTGTGGGCGGTGCTCTGCAGCGAGACCGCGCCGGGCGGCATGGTCGTCTACCAGGACGTCACGACCTCGTGGTCGACGAGCACGATCGACGCCGCCGAGGTCCAGCCCACGTTCCGCTGGGCGCTCGCGTTCGAGCGCGACTTCCCGAGCTCGGGCATCGTCGCCGCGCGCGTGCAGGTGCTGGACTTCGCGGCCTCGCTCGGCTCGGGCACGACGCTGTTCGCACCGAACGGCACGACGGCGCCGCGGATCGGCGGCAGCCGCGACGGCACGATCGCGCTGCTGGTCAGCGGCACCGCGGCGGGCCTCGACCTGCGTCAGGTCGACCTCGCGACGCCGCAGCTCGGCGCTGCCGTCGGCCTGCCCGGCAGCTTCGACGACTGGTCGATCAGCCGGTCGGAGTCGCTCGGCACGCCGTGGTGCGTCGTCGCCCACGAGATCGGGGTCGGCGTCCGCGCGCAGTACGTGACGGCCGCTCCGGCGCTCGGCCCGAGTGCGCTGCTGGGGGCGCCTGCGAACGCCGCCTCGGTGGAGGTCGACGGCGATGCCAACCGTTTCGTCGCGACCTGGACCGAGCTCGACGCAGCCACCCTGATCCGCCGGCTGCGCGCACAGCGCATCGGTGCGGCGGGCGGTGGCCTCGCGCTCGGCGCGGTCCGCGGTGTCGCCAGCGCGCCCGCGCTCACGGCGCTGGTCAACGGTCGCGTCGCCTACGACTACACGACGCAGTCGCACTGGACGGTCACCTGGGAGACCAGCACCGCGTTGACCGGCTCGCGCTCCGCACAGCTCGCGCGGCTCGGCTACCAGGGCGGCGTCACCGAGACCGCGTCGCTGTTCGGCACGACGCAGAGCCAGGGCCCGCTGCTGCCGCGCGTCGGCTTCGACGGCTCGTTCGCGTCCGGGCAGCGCGGGACGTTCAGCGCGCTCTACGTCGACTCGACCCACGGGCTGCAGGGCTTCCAGGTGCAGCGCCGCACGCTCGAGTATCCGGCCGGCGCACGGGCGACGACCTACGGCGTGTCCTGCTCGAATGCCGTCGTCGGCGACGGCCACCCGCCCTATGCCGGCAGCGAGTTCTACAACGTCAATGCGGGTGGGCTGCCGGCCAATCGGCCCGCGTACCTCTCGCTCGGCTTCACGCCGCGGAACGTAGCACTCGACGTGATCGGCATGCCGGGTTGCCGGGTGCTCGCCGACCCGGTCGTGACGCTCGGCACGACGACCGATGCGGCGGGGATCGCGATCCTCTACATCCCTTTGCAGGACGTCCCGGTGTTCCTCGGCGATCTGTACGCGCAGTGGGTCTGGCTCCAGCCGGGCGCCAACGCGCTCGGCGTGCTGAACTCGGTCGGGCTGCAGATCCAGGTGCGGTGACCGCGTGGTGACGACCGCACCGGCGTGCGACCGTGCTACGCTCCGCCCCGCCATGGTCCCCGCGTCCGGATCTTCGTCATCGCCAGCCAGCGCCCGTCTGCGGTCCGTCCGCCGCGCGCTCGCCGGCCTGCTCGCCAGCGGCCTCGCGGTGCTGGCACCCGCGCAGGACGCGGTGGCGCGGCCGGCGAGCGCGGTGCCCACGCGCGTCGTCGGCCGCGCCGCGCCGCTCCTGTCCGGCGTCGTCCGGCCTGGGGCGAGGGCGCCGGCGGTCGAGCTGCCCGCCGACTTCCTCGCGCGGCGCAACTTCGCGCCGGTGCTGGTCGCGCTGCGCGACGGCACGGACGGCGCGGCGGATCTCGCGGCAGCCTTGGACCTGTCGTCGCGCGGCCCGGCCGCCGCGGCGGGCGGGGAGCGGATCGCGCTGGTCCTGGCCACCGGTCGCGACGGCGGCGCCGCCGAGGTGCCGGCGGGAGTGGAGTTCGTGTCGGCTCCCGAGCTCGACGTGCGCTACACGGCGCCGCCGCGCCCCTGGGTCGCGGTGCACGACCGCCGCGGCATCGTGCGCGCGGTGCTGCCGCTCGGCGATCGCGCAGCCGTGTCGCAGGCGATCCGTGCCGCGCGATCGTGGCCGCTGCTCGCCGCGCCGGTCGGCGAAGCGTTCGAGCCGATCGAGGATCTGCAGCCGGTCGCGGTTCCGGTCGACGAACCGGGCGCTCCCGACCTCGACGTGCTGCGCGCGCCGCCCGGCGGGCTCGCGCTCTATCGATTCTGGACCGATGGCTGCCCGCACTGCCGCGTCAGCCTGCCGGCGCTCGCGGCGCTCGCCTCGCGCCACGCCGGCCTGCGCCTCGTGCCGATCCACCATCGGAAGGGGCCGGTGGAACGTTCGCCCGAGTGGCTCGCCGGCTACCTGCGCGAGCTCGGCCACGACGGTCCGTTCGCGATCGACCGCGACTGGTGCGTGCTGAATCGACTGCTCGCGCGGGGTCGGCTCGACGTCGCGACCAGCGTCAGCTTCCTGGTCGACGACCGCGGCGTGATCCGCTGGGTGCACCCCGGTCCGCGGCTGTTCCCTGCCGGTGGCGCCGCCGATGCCGCTGCCGCGGCGGCGTTCGCGGAGCTCGAGCAGATCGTCGCCGGCTGGTGCGATCCGCCGATCGCCAGCGGGGCGCGCTGACGTCGTCGCTCAGCGCCGGGTCGGTCCGCCGCTGCCGCCCGGCTGCGGATCGCCGGGCGCGACCGGCTCCGGCGCCGTGCCGGGCGCCGCCGGGTCGGCTGGCGGTGCGCCCTTGCGCAGGCCGTCGAAGAAGTCGAACACGCGGCCGATCATCTCGGGGTTGCGCGCGAACGAGCGGACGTGGTCGCCGCCCTCGATGACCTCGAAGCGGACCGGCACCTCGAGCCGGCGCATCTCGTCGACCCAGCGGCGCACCAGCTCGAAGCGGACGAGCCGGTCCTGGTCGCCGGCGACGACGAACACCGGCGTCGTGCCGAGGCCCGCCAGCACGTCCATGCTGCCGCCGCTCGCCGGAGCGAGGGGCGCGAGGCCCGCGAACAGGTCGCGATGCGTGGCACCGAGGTAGATCGTCCCGGCGCCGCCCATCGAGTGGCCCATCAGGAAGATGCGGTCGGGATCGATGCGGAGGTCCTCGCGCACGATCTCGAGCACTCGCAGCACGTCCCGCTCGCTCAGCTCACCGAGGTTGTCGGGATCCTCCGGCCTGCCGAAGTACGGGCCCTCCTTGCCGGGACCACGGCTGCCGTACCAGCCACGCTCGTTGTAGCCGAACGGTGCGACGACGACGTAGCCGCGCTCCTCGGCCTCGGTCGTGACGCCGCGGTAGCCCATCACCTGGCGTGGATTGCTGCCGAGCCCGTGCAGCAACACGACCAGCGGGGCCGGCTTCTCGGCGTCGTACGACGACGGCACGAACAGCGCGTATTCGATCTCGCGCTCGGCTCCGGCCAGCTCGTGGGTGCGGACCTGGACCTCGCCCCTCTGCAATGCTGGCGCGGCGGGCGCGGTGTCCTGCGCGACCAGCGGGCCGGCGATCGCGAGCAGTGCCGGCAGCAGGAACTCAGGGAAGACGCGATCGGTGGTTCGGGTGGATGGCAATCGACTGCTCCGTGGACTCCGGGTTCGCGACACCGTCGCGCCGCCGTCCGGATCCGTCAATCTGGTTCCCACGCACCGCGTCGGCCCGCCTCCCGTCCGCTGGTCTCCGGCAGGGAACTCGAGGATCACACGGGTTAGGCTCCCGAGCAGTGACGATCGGCTTCGACGACCTCGCTCGCGCGCTGCTGCGCACGCGCTCCACCGAACGCGCCGCGGCGGTGCTCGCCGCGCGCGCACCGACGCTGCACGCCCAGCTCGCGGCGTTGCGGGACCAGCCGGCGACGTTGGCCGCCTGGGGCCTCAGTCGCAACCGGGACGAGAACGTCGGTGCGGCGATCGTCGAGCCACGGCTGCTGGCGGCGATCGGACGGGTCGCCGGCGTCGAGCTGCCGGGCGACGTCTGCCACGCCGGGCTGCTGCACACCTACGGCTACCTGCTGAGCCGACTGCCGACGCCGTACGGTCTCAAGCGCGAGCGCTGGACCGAGCCGCGCATCGAGCGCGGCCTCGCGCTGCGCCGTCCGGTGCTGCGCCCGGAGCCGCACGCGGGCACGCTGCTGACCAACGCGACGTGGCTCCTCGGCCATATCGCGTGGGTGCGCCGGTCGAGCGCACTGCGCGCGCTCCGAGCGCTCCGCGACACCGTCGCGCCCGAACTCGCCGGCTACGCGTTCGACCGGCTACGCGTCGCACGCATCCGCGAGACCGTGCGCCTCGCGGGGACTGCGACGGTCCACCTGCACACCGATCTGGTCGCGCTCGACGCCCGCCGCGACGTCGTCCGGCCGCGGTACGCGCTGCTCGTCCATTGGATCGACGACTCGCGAGCCGGCCGTCCGCTGCTGCAGACCGCCTTCCCGGTGACCCGCCGCGTCGCCGACGCGTTGCTCGACGGCTCCCGTGCGGGGCGCGATCCGGCGTTGCGGACGCGCTACAACACGTACGTGGTCGGCTTCGACGCACCGCGGCCCGGCCGGCGTCGGATCGAGCCCTACACGAACTGCAGCATGAGCAGGTAGGCAAAGCCGAACGGCGCGGCGACGACCAGCGCGCGGATCGCCGTCGCGACGCGGGCGTACTTCGCGGCCGAGATGTGGGAGTCGATCAGGAGGCCGGCCAACACCTGCCGCTCGAATGCCTCGCTGCCGCCGTCGCGCGCATCGGCGACGAAGCGCTCGACCTCGTCGTCGCGGTAGCGGCTCGAGATCGCGGCCGGATGGAAGCGGTCGCAGTGGCCGAGCGCCGGGTGCTCGCCGCGCTTGCGCAACGGCAGCACGCACCACACGGCGAACAGGCCCGACACGACGGTCAGCACGGCCCAGATCGTGAACAGCACGACCCCGGTGGTCGCGAGCGGACCGGACGTCGTGCGCAGCGTGCCCAGCGTAGGCAGCAGGATGCTCGCGAGCGCGCCATCGACGGTCAGCACGACCGCCGCCTTGGCGTCGGCGAAGCGGATCCACTCGCCGACGAGACCGTAGGCATCGAGGTAGTTCTCGGTGCGTTCGGCCGCCCGTTCGGCGACGGTGATGTTGGTCGTGGGCGGCACGGGCTCGTCGCCGTGCGCGGGCTCGGATCCGGACATGGCCGGAACGGTAGCGCGGCCGCGGCGCGCGACCCACGCAGAATCGCAGCGTGCCCGCACGCCGTCACGGCACGGAGAGCCACCAGACGGCGACCAGCGTGAGCGCGCCCGCGAGGCCGGCCCACAGCGCCGGGCCACGCCGTTTCTTCACGTACAGCAGCAGCCAGATGCCGGTCAGCGACGTCAATGCCATCAGCGCCGCCGACGCGTCGACGACGATCGACCACGCGGGCCCCGCGTCGCGACCCTTGTGCAGATCGTCGAGGACGGCCCAGGCGCCCCGCGCCTGGGTCGTCATCGTGTAGTCGCCGAGCGGGCGACCGATCACGGCGTCCGCGGAGTAGCCGGGGGCCTTGAAGACGATCACCAGCTGGTCGGGATCGACGATGAAGTCGTGGACGGCGCCGTGGATCGGGTGCGCGCCCCGCAACGCCTCGACGATCGCGAGCCGGTCGAGCAGCGCGTCGTCGTCCGGCAGCAGTGTCTCGTCGAGCTGGCCGCTCAGCTCGGTCGGCTCGGGCGGCTCGCCCTCGAACGCCTCGGCGTGATTGAGCGTCAGCCCGGTGACCGCGAAGCCGAGCAGCGCCAGGAACCCGATCATCGATACGTAGACGTGGATCCAGCGCAGCCAGAACGCGAATCGCCGGCGCGGGGGCGCGAGCGTCACCGTGAGCTCTCCGCATTGACCGCGAAGCGGACCCTCGCACCGGCGACCTCGACGTTGCCGGCGAGCACCCTCTCGAACGCGCGGCCGTCGATCGTCACCGCCTGGCGCATCAGCTGATAGGTGCCGTGCTCGCGGACCGCCTCGATCAGCACGACGTAGTCACCGGGTGGCAGCGCGTGGCCCGCGTCGTCGAGCCCGTCCCAGGTCAGCGAGTAGGCGCCCGGTCGTCGCGTCGCGCGCGAGACTGCGTCGACGAGGTCGCGTTGGTTGCCGTGGAGCCGGCTCCAGCGGCGCAGGTCGCGCAGCCAGCGTTCGCTCTCGATCCACAGGCACAGCGTGCGGCACGGGTGGCCGTCCGGGTCCTCGATCCACACCGCGACGTAGGGCCGCTTGCCGCCGCCGCGCCGGCGCCCGCCCTGGGTTGGCGTCGCGAGCTCGAACTCGACGATCAGCGCCCCGTGCTCGGGCCACGCGCTCGACGTTGCGCCGGCCGACGAGATGCCGGCGGCGGTCAGGTGTGCGTCGAAGCCCTCGCTGCGCAGGACGTCGCCGTCGTGCGTCACGATGACCCCTTCGGTCCCGGGCGTCCGCGCGATCAGCGCCAGGCCGTCGGTGGGCGAGAGCACGTTGAGGATCGTCGCCAGCGCGTCGGCGGTCGTCGCGTCGGCCGCGATCACGCTGTCACCGATCACCGCGTGCGCGGGGCGGCCCGTGCGCGGGTCGATGATGTGCGAGAGGTGCTCGCCCTTGATGTCGAAGCCGCGTGCGTAGCCTCCGCTCGTGGCGATCGCGCCGCCGTGCAGGACGATCCTGCACAGCGGGTGATCATTGTCGGCCGGGTGCCGCGGATCGGTGATCCCGATCGTCCAATCGCCGTCGCCGACCGCGCGCACGTCCCCGCCGATCTCGAGCAGGATGCCGCGAGCGCCGTCGACGTCCGCGAGCGCACGCTCACAGGCGCGATCGAGGATGTAGCCCTTGGCGAGGCCGTCGACGTCGAACGGCACGTCGCCGAGCCGCGTGCCGGTCCGTACCTCGGGGTCGATCTTCCATTGCGGCCCGGCGAGCCGTGCGACGGCAGCTGCGATCGCCTCGGCGGATGGCTCGCGTCCGCTCGCGTCCTGCCACAGCCTGGTCAACAGCGCGATACCCGGCTCGAACGCGCCGCCGGACGCGCGACGCCAGGTCTCACAGGCACCGAGCACCGCGAGCAGGTCGCCGGACAGCTCGGTAGGTCCGGAGCTCGCGGCGAACCGGCTCAACTCGGAGTCGGTGTCCCAACGGCTGAGCACGCGCGCGAGACGCTCGATCTCGTCCAATACGACCGTTTCGACGCGTTCGGCTGTCGCGCGATCGTCGGTCGCGACGCTCAGCGTCAGCGACGTGCCGAGCACGTTCTCACGGGCGAAGCGGAACGTCTGCTGTGCCGGGATCGATGCGGCGAGGACTGCGGGGAGCGCGTAGAGTGCGGGGCGGTGCAGCGAGCGGGTGCGCATGCGACGGAACGGGTCGAGGCGGGGCGGGCTCGGCGCGGACACGCTAGCCGCCCAGGCCCGTAGAGGGGAGTGCACACCGCGCGCCATCGCCGCGCTCGCCGTCCAGTGGGCCGGGACTGCCGCCGCACCGGGACTGGCGGCCGGCCGGCTGCCTCACGGTACGCCGACGTTACGACAGACCGCGGTCGCCTCGGTCTTGATCTCGCCCCGGCCGAGACCGTCGATTGCACCCGGCACCTCGACGCCGTTGCGCACGAGGTAGGTGTTCGCCCCCTCGCCTGGCGGCCGGCTGACCACCAGGAAGCTCATCCACTGCACGAGCCGTCCGAACTCGTTCATGCCGGACATGACCCGCAGGTGCAGGTGCGGCTTGCCCTGCGCAGGGAAGTAGACGTCGCCTCCCGCGCCGACGGTCCAGCCGCGACCCTTGAACAAGCGCACGACGTCGTCCTTGTGAGCCATTGCAACTCCGTGTGGTTCGTGACGATCGCACCGGCGACCTGTCGGCCGTCCGGCCGATGCGCGGGGGACGGTATGAACGGGTCGCGAGGGCGTCAAGGTCGCCCGCCGAGCGGCGGACCTGCACGCAGGGGTCACGCGTTGCGAGCGCGGCGCCCTGGCACCGCGACGGCAGGGTCGCGGCCCGTATGGCTCGCTCGCCGAGTTCCTCCGTCGCGCTGCTCGGGAGGATCTCCCGGTGTCGGATGGCGGGTATCGACGCGACGAGATGTGGGGGGGCGATGAACACGGGGAGCCCATACCACCTGGGCAGGACGTGCTGGACGCACCTTCGGTGCGGATGGTGTCGTGCGGTGGCACCGGGACCCTGCTGCTCGCCAGCAGGTCGGCGCGGGGCCGCTCCACGAGGTCGGGATCGGGCGCGCCCCCCGGGAGGAGCTGGTCTCGGCAGCATCCGGACGCACGTACGGACGATCGTCGTCGAGAGGACCATTGCCGGCCGGCGACGCGGTCGCGACACCTGTCGGCGCCGTTGCTGCCACGATGCGGTGGGATCCGACCCTCGTCGGCGCGCACCGGACACCGCTCGGACAGGTGCCGGTCCCGACCGTCGAAGTGCGGACTTCCTGCAGTGCTGACTCATGCAGTGCTGATTGCTGCAGTGCTGATTCCCGCAGTGCTCATTCATGCAGTGCTCATTCCTGCAGTGCCGGCCTGGTCCCGCGGTGGCGACGGGCACTCACCAGCGCGAGCGGATCGGGCGGGACGCGCCGCTGCCGCTCCACCCGGATCGTGGGTCGGTGGCAGCTGACCCGACGCGGCTGGCCCGCGCACGTCGCACGCGTCGCGATCACCGCCGACACGGAACGGTCCCGCTCCGCATCGTTCGAGACACCGCCGGACGGTCGCCCGCAGCGCGTCAATGGGGAGAGCCGCGCGTCAGCCACGTTCCCGTCCGCCTCGCGAACTCGGAGCCGTCGCCAGGCGCAGCACCGAGGCCATCACGCCGGCGCCGAGGAAGCAGGCGATCACGACCCAGACGTTGGTGAACAGCAGCGAGAACTCGAGCGGATCGCCGCCGGGCCAACCCAGGCATGCGGCGACGATCGAGGCGACGACCGCGACGCAGGACAGCCACAGCACGACCGTCGCCCGAAACCGGCCGTCGCCGGACGGCTCGTCGAGGTCGCCGCACGTGAACACCGTCGTGAACACGCCGGTCACGAACCACAGCGCCAGGATCGCGGCAGAGCTGCTCTCGAGGCGAGTCAGGACGTCGAGGAACACCATCGCGATCTGCGCGACGAAGTTGACGACGCATGCGCAAGTCATCACCACCACGAAACCGCCGAGCGCGCTCGGCAGCCGGTGCCGCGTCTTCATGTCGGGCCGGGAGTCTAGCCCGGATGATCCACGAGATCCCTGCTGCGGTCACGCGAGCCGTTGGTGGCGCCGGGAGCTCGTGAAGCACCTCGCCTCCTGGCGGCGTTCCGTGTCGACCTGGACCGCGAAGTCCGGCTGTCGCCTGCGGGCGCCGGGCGCGCGTTTCCGAAGCTCGCCGCGAGGTGGCACGTCGATGGTACGGACGGGACCGCGGGACCGCGCGGGTGTCCCCCGCAGCAGCCGCCCCTGGAAGCTCGGCGCGATGGTCGGGGTGCGTCGGCCGGATCGCCGGATCGCTCGCCGATCGGGTGGGTGCCCGCTACCAGAGCTGGCCGCCGAGCAACGGGGACAGCTGCACGGGGCCACCGGGGCGCAGTGCGGCACCCTGGAACCACAGCTGCTCGCCGCGCAGCGCGGTGAATGCCGGGATCGCGATCGCGATCGACACGTCGCCCTGCGGGTCGGCGCTCGCGGACGCCCACACGACCGGTCCGGGAGCGGGCGCGAGCCAGAGCGGCTCGGCGAGCTGTGGGACGGTCGCGACCGCGAGCTCGAGTGCGGCGATCGCGGCGACGGGAGTCGCGGGCGGCACCTGGAACCGCAACGTCCAGGTCGCGCCGAGCGCCGGGCCGGTCGGCGTGGCCCAGGCGACGCAGAGCTCGGGCACGTCGACGATCGGTCCGACCGTCGGCACGCCCGGCGGCGAGCCCGGCCCGCCGCGCACGGTGAGCCGGGTGGCCTCCACGGCGCGGGTCGACAGATTGTGGATCCCGTCGCCGCCGCGGCCGGAGCGCGGGCCGCCGGCGCCGCCGGTCACGGTCGCGTCGGCGAGCCACAGGCGGGAGGTCGCGTCGACGACGATCCCGTGCCCACCGTCGTAGTTCGGATTGAGGCTCGGAGTGCTGCCGCCCTCGACGACGAGTCGGCTGCCGTGCAGCGAGGACGCCACCAGCCGGATGCCGTCGGCGCCGTACGCGAACGAGTCCCAGCAGCCGTCACCGCCGCGGAACGTCGAGTCGAACGCGCTGACGATCGAGTTGCGCGCCAGCACCGCATAGCCGTAGCGGTCGAAGCCGAGCACCCTGCACAACTGCAGGGCGACCCGCGCACTGTCGATCTCGAGCGCCGGCACGCCCCCGCCGCAGCCGTCGACCTCGCCCTCGAACCAGCAGTCCCGGAACACGACCGTGCCTCCCAGCACGCGCACGCGGCCGCGCAACCACGTGCCGCCCAGCGGTATGTCGGGTGCGAAGCGGATGCCGATCAGCTCCGCGGTCTGGCCGGCCGGCACCGTGATCCTTGTCGTGCCGTACGGGATCGGCGGGAACGCGTTCGACACGTAGGCGACCTGCCCGGTGTCGACGCGGATGGTCACGCCGCGGTCGAGCGTGAAGTGCTCGAAGCGGCCGCTCGCCGTGATCAACACGGTGTCGCCCGGCTGCGCGCTCTGGATCGCCGGGTCGATCTGCGCGAAGCCGCCGGGGCCGACGATGTGCGTCGACTGCGCGGCGAGCGGAACGCCGACGAGCAGCACGAGCGTGCGCGCCGCCCAGGATCGGGACGTGCCGTGGCTGGACATGGTCCCGGCAGTGTAGCGTCCGTGGGTTCGGGCGGCGCCCGCCTCAGGTGCCGAGCTCGACGACCTCCAGATCGGCGAGCACGTGGTCGCGGCCGACCCATTGGCCGTCGGCGTGGTCGGCGGAGTGCCAGACGCGCGCCTTCTCGATGCGCTCGGCGAGCTCGCGGTGCACGACGCGAGCCATGTCGAGAACGGTGCTGCCGCGTCGCAGGACGATCGGATCGGCGTCGTCCGCGGGTCGGCCTGGCGGCTTCGGCACGGCCCGGATCACGTCGAGCAGGCGCCAGATCGCCCCCCGCAGGTCCTCGACCCCGTCGCCCCGGCTCGCGTCGACCCCGACCAGAGCGAAGCGGTCGCCGTACAGCTCGTTGAAGATCTCCGCCGCGTCCGCTGCCGCTGCGCCGTCGCGGTGTGTCGCCACGATCAGCGTGCGCACCTCGGCGATGCCGACCTCCTGGCGGCGTTCCTCCGGCGCGGCGCCGAGGAAGACCTTCTGCTCGGCGAGGCGGGTCAGGACCGCCTCGGTCGCCTCGAGCAGATCGTCCGCGGTCAGGTCGACGACCAGCAGGGCCGCGTCGGCAGCGCGCACGATGCCCGGCAGCCAGCTGCCCATGTGCTCGGTGGCGACCGGCGGCAGGTCGACGAGCTGCACACGCGCGTTCTCGAACGGCATGATCGCCGGGTGCGGCTCGCGGGTCGCGTACGGGTACGGCGCGACGCCGACGTCGACGCCGGTCAGCGCGGACACGACTGCTGACTTGCCCGTGTTCGGTCCGCCGACCACCGCCACCTGCGGGTGGCGGCCCTTGTCGACGTGGAAGGAGACGCCGCTCTTCGACTTGTGCTTGTCGCTCTGCAGCGACTCGCGCACCTGCTTCATGCGCCGCTTGATGTCGGCTTGCAGGTGCTCCGTCCCCTTGTGCTTGGGGATCTCGCGCAGCATCTCCTGCAGCGCGTCGAGCTGCTCGTGCGGATCGGTCGCCGCCTCGAACCGCTCGCGCGCCCGCAGGAACGGTCGCGTCAGGTTGGCCGGCATGGTGGAACTCCACGATAGCGCGGCAGCCGCCGGCGCGCGAAGCCCGTGACTGGCGGTCGTCCGTACGGTTCGCGTCTCCCGCACGCGTCGGCCAGGACGGTCGCACCCGCACCTTGCATTCGCGCCGCGGATCGCGAGGCTTCGCGCCATGACCGATGTGACCGCGACTCCCGCGATCGAGGCGCAGCTCGCCCGCGAACTCGGCGTGCGCGCGCAGCAGGTGGAGGCGACCGTGCGACTCCTCGACGAGGGCGCCACCGTTCCGTTCATCGCGCGCTACCGGAAGGAGGTGACCGGTGGGCTCGACGACGTGCAACTGCGGACGCTCGAGGAGCGCCTCGGCTACCTGCGCGAGCTCGAGGAGCGGCGCGCGACGGTGCTGCGGACGATCGAGGAGCAGGGGCTGCTGACGCCCGAGCTGCGCGCGGCGATCTGCGCGGCCGACACGAAGACGCGGCTCGAGGACCTCTACCTGCCGTTCAAGCCGAAGCGGCGGACGAAGGCGCAGATCGCTCGCGAGCGCGGGCTCGGGCCGCTCGCCGACGCGCTGCTGCAGGACCCGACGCTCGACCCGATCGCATTCGCGGCGCAGTTCGTCGACGCCGAGCGCGAGGTGCCGGACGTCGACGCCGCGCTCGACGGCGCGCGGCACGTGCTGATCGAGCAGTTCGCCGAGGACCCCGAGCTCGCGCGCGTGCTGCGCGGCCACGTCGAGCGGCGCGCCGAGCTGCGCTCGCGCCTCGCCGACCCGAGTCGTGAGCTCGAGGGGCGCAAGTTCCGCGACTGGTTCGACCACGCCGAGCCGCTCCGCGATGTGCCGTCGCACCGCGCATTGGCATTCCTGCGGGGGCGTCGCGAGAACATCCTGCGCATCGCCCTGCGGTTGACGCCGGACGACGATGACCTCGCCGCCGACTCGACCGGCACCTGCGTCGCGAAGGTGTGCGAGCGCTTCGGCATCCGCGCCGAGGGCCGCCCGGCCGACGGATGGCTGCTCGACACGGCGCGCGTCGCGTGGCGCGCCCGCATCGCATTGCGGATCGAGACCGATCTGCTCGCGGCGCTGCGCGAGCGCGCCGAGGAGGAGGCGATCCGCGTGTTCGCCGGCAACCTGCACGACCTGCTGTTGCAGGCACCCGCCGGGCCGCGCCGCATCCTCGGGCTCGACCCCGGCCTGCGGACCGGCGTCAAGGTCGCCGTGGTCGACGAGACCGGCAAGGTGCTCGCGACCGACACCGTCTACCCGACGCCGCCGCGCGAGGACGTCGAGGGCACGCTCGAGCGGCTCGCGCAGCTCGTGCGCGAGCACGACGTGACGCTGATCAGCGTCGGCAACGGCACCGGCTCGCGCGAGACGGACCGCTGCGTCGTCAAGCTGCTGCAGCGCCTCGGTGGCGAGCGCCGCATCGAGAAGGTCGTGACGAGCGAGGCGGGCGCGTCGGTCTACTCCGCGTCGGAGGTCGCCAGCGAGGAGCTGCCCGGGCTCGACGTGTCGCTGCGCGGGGCGGTGTCGATCGCGCGGCGATTGCAGGATCCGCTCGCGGAGCTCGTCAAGATCGAGCCGAAGGCGATCGGCGTCGGCCAGTACCAGCACGACGTCGACCAGGGTCGGCTCGCGCGCTCGCTCGGGGCGGTCGTCGAGGACTGCGTGAACCGCGTCGGCGTCGATGTGAACACGGCGTCGCCGTCGCTGCTGGCGCACGTCGCCGGGCTGACGCCGACCATCGCGCGCAACATCGTGGCGCGCCGTGACGAACGTGGCGCGTTCCAGCGGCGCGCCGAGCTGCTCGACGTGCCGCGGCTCGGTCCGAAGGCGTTCGAGCAGGCCGCCGGCTTCCTCCGCATCCGCGGTGGCGCCGACCCGCTCGACGGTTCGGCGGTGCACCCGGAGGCCTACGACGTCGTGCGGCGCATCGAGCAGCGCACCGGGCGGCCGGTCGCCACGCTGGTCGGCGACGGCGCGTTCCTCCGCTCGCTCGACCCGCGCGAGTTCGCCGACGACCGCTTCGGCGAGCCGACCGTCGCCGACATCCTGGCCGAGCTGGAGAAGCCGGGGCGCGACCCGCGTCCGGAGTGGACGACGGCGACGTTCCAGGAGGGTGTCGAGGAGCTCGCCGACCTGAAGCCCGGCATGGTGCTCGAGGGGGTGGTGTCGAACGTGACGAACTTCGGTGCGTTCGTCGATCTCGGCGTGCACCAGGACGGGCTCGTGCACGTCAGCCGCATCAGCGAGGACTTCGTGCAGGATCCGCGCGCGGTGGTGCGGGCCGGCCAGGTCGTCAAGGTGAAGGTGCTCGAGGTCGATCTCGAGCGGCAGCGCATCGCGCTGACGATGCGGATGGGCGACGAGCCGGGCGAGGCGCCGCGGCGTGGCGGTGAGCGGAGCGCCCGCGGCGAGCGCGGTGGCGCGGAGCGGGGCGCGGCGCAGCGCGGTGGCCGGCCGGAGCGAGGCGGTCGCGACCGCGGCGATCGGCGCGGGGCACCGCAGCGAGCGCAGCGCGACGAGCCGGAGCCGCCGAGCGCCCTGGCGCAGGCGTTCGCGAAGTTCCGCAAGCAGGGCGGCTCGCTCTGACCGCGGGTCAGGCCTGCGACCGCACCGTGCACTCGCGCAGCATGCGTTCGACGTAGGCGCGGTCGCTCGCGTGGGGCGACTCGGCGAGGTAGGCGCGCCAGTGCCGCTCGGCGTCCTCGAAGCGCTCGAGCTGCTGGAGCGTCTCGGCGAGATTGAAGTGCGCGTCCGCGTAGCGAGGCTCGAGGGCCAGTGCGCGTTGGTAGGCCGCGACGGCATCGTCGTACCGGCCGAGCTCACCGAGCGCATTGCCGAGGTTGTTCCAGGCCTCGACGTACTCCGGATCGAGCTCGACGGCGACCGCGTAGCGCTGTGCCGCCTCGGCGATGCGGTCGAGCCCGTGCAGTGCATTGCCGAGGTTGAAGCTGATCTCCGGCTGGGGGCCGTTCGCGAGCTGCGCGAGGTGGTAGGCCTCGGCCGCGCGCTCGAGATCGCCCTCGTCCTCGGCGGCGAGGCCCACCGCGAACCAATCCTGCGCGTCCTGCGGGCCGGTGCGCCGTGGCGGCACGGGCAAGGCCGGTGGCCTCGCCAGTGCGGCGGCCTCCGCCGCGATCGTGTCGTCGGCGAAACCGAAGCGTAGCTGGCCGCTCGGCTCCACGAGGCTGCCGTCGTCGAGGCGGACGACGAGCCGGCGCCCGCGCTCGATCAGCGCGAGCTGCGACAGCGCGTTGCTGGCGGCGTCCGGCAGCCAGCGCTCCAGCCTGCCAATGCTGCGGCGGATGTCCTGGACGGTCACGCCCTGCTCGAGGAGGCCGACCAATGCGCGGGCGCGTGCGACCTGGGTGAAGTCGAAGTAGCACAGGCGGCGCACGACGCGCGCTGGGCGGACCAGACCGCGGCGGACGAAGGACCGCAGCCGGGCGATCGGCAGCTCCAGGATCCGTGCGAGCTGCTCGGTCGTGTAGAGCCGTCGCAGCCCGGCTTGCTGCTCGGGGAGGTCGGCTTCGATCAGGAACTCGAACTCGTCGACGATACGGATCTCGCAGCCCATCTGCTCGAGCTCGCGCGCGTGGTGGAGTGCGCGGGTCAGTCGGCCGTCACGCTGGAGGGGCCAGCCCTCGGAGCCGACGACGAGCAGATCCGTCGTCACGGACGGAATCTCGACGTAGCGTCCACCGCGCTCCTCGATCGCACGGACCGCGTCGTCCCGCGTCATCGACGCGAGGCGGCCGGTCACGGCGATCTCGACGCCCTCGAGGCTCGGTGGGGGGTGCATGGCGGTGAACGCGAGGCACCAGAGTCTACTCACGACGCGGTGGATCCGGGCGGCTGCATGTCGCACCCCGTGCCCATCAGCGCACGATCCGCTCGCGGAAGCCGGACTCCGCGTGCCACGTGAGGAGCAGCTGACCCGGCCGGCCGTACTCGTCGATCAGCGCGTCGAACAACGCCTCCTCGCCGGGCCACGGGAACGCGTAGACGACATCGAAGTCGGCGAGCTCGTGGTCGAGGTCGTCCCAGGCCGGCGCGCTGTCGTCATACGTGACGTGGAAGTCGGGATCGAGCAGGTCGTCGATCCGGAAGCCGCGCGGCAGGAACGAGCCCTGCACGAAGCGCGCGCCCGAACCGAATTGCTCGGCGAGCTCCTCGGCGGCGCGGCACAGCCACGGCTCGATCTCGATGCCGACCGCCTCGTAGCCGAGCAGATCGGCGATGACCGTGTTGGTCCCCGCGCCGCTGCCGAGCTCGACGAACGTCGCGCAGCGCGCGCGCAGCGCGGCCAGCCGGTCGTGGACGTCGCGCGCGTCCGACGGCACGAAGCCGTGGAACGCGCCGCGGCAGCGCTCGCGGTGGCGTTGCCAGAGCTGGTCACCGGCGCGGATCAGCTCGCACAGTCGGGTCTCGTCGAGTCCAGCCATGGCGGCACCGGAGCCCCCGTCGTCGCGGCGCGTCCGTGCGCCACCCGGATGCCGCCCAGTGTCGTCGCACGTGAGGCGGTGCGGAAGTGCGAGACTCTGCCCGATCGGGATTGGCGCGGCGCGACGTCGGCGGGCATCCTGCGCCGCCACCCGCGCGAACCGCCGCCCCGATGTCTTCGCTCCGCCCGCTCTGGATCGTCAGCTTGTCGCTCGCCGCGGCCGGCTCCGACCTGCTCGCCCAGGATCCCGGCCGCCGCGCGTTCGACCCGACCGCCGGCATCGGCCCCGACGGCAGCATCGCGCGCCCGGAGCTGCCCGACGACCTGCCGCATCCGGCCCGCTGGCGCTACGTGCCCGAGGGTCGCATCGTCCCGGGCGACCCGCTCGAGCGGCTGTGGGTCACGACCTTCGTCGCGCCGCAGGTGTTCGCGGAGCCCGACATCGGCGTCGGCGGCGGGCTCGTGCTGACCGACATCGACTTCCGCAACCAGCGGCGTCGCGAGTTCGCGGGGATCTTCCTCAGCTACACGACCGAGGGGCAGCAGCGCTACCGCATCGCGTGGCGGCGCTTCATGCACCATCTCGAGCTGCCCGAGGGCGGTGTGCTCCAGGAGGAGCGCTCGTTCTGGCAGGCGTCCGCGGGCTACGAGCGCACGCTGACGCGCCGGTTCTTCGGGCTCGGTGCGGACACCGTGTCGGGCGACGAGACCAGCTACACCGACGACGTCTGGGAGCTCGGCCTGACCCGTCAGGAGACGCTGTTCGAGATGGCTGGCGACTGGATCGGCAGCCTCGGGATCGCAGGCGAGTACCACGACCTCGCCGGCGGCCGCGTCAGCGACGTGCCGACGACCGGCGCCGTGTTCCCGAGCCTCGTCGACGCCGGCGACGAGCAGGGTTTCCTGTGGCTGAGCGCCGGGCTCGAGTGGAACACGCGCGACAGCCAGCACAGCCCCTATGCGGGAACGACGGTGGGCGCCAGCGCGCGGTTCGCGCCGCTGCAGAGTTCGGGCGATGCCGGCGCGATCGTCGGCATCGAGGTGACGCAGGTCGTGCCGGTGCCGTCGCCGTTCCACAACGGCGGATCGCCCGGTGAGGAGAACCCGCCGACGGACACGATCGCGTTCGCGTTCGCCACCGGTGCGACGATCGGCGAGCTGCCGTTCTACGCATTACCGAGCCTCGGCGGCAGTCGCACGCTGCGCGGCTACATCAACGGCCGTTTCACCGACCGCGCCTATTGGCACGGTTCCGCCGAGTACCGGTTCTGGTTCTCGCCCCGCGGCTTCCCGATCACCGACCGGATCCGCGTCGAGCGCGTCGGTGCCGCCCTGTTCTACGACGTCGGCTCGGTCGCCCACGCGTTCGACGACCTGTCCACGGCGACCGTCCGCGACAGCTTCGGCATCGGCCTCCGCTTCCACCTCGAGCGCCTCGCCCTGTTCCGCGTCGACGTCGGCTTCTCCGACGAAGACCGCAACCTCACCATCAGCTACGGCCTCCCCTTCTGACTTCCGATCCGTACCGCGTACGATTTTTACATGAGGCGGGCGGTCGTCAGTCGGCGCGCGGTGGCGGTAGCGCGAAGTCGCGTCCCCAGCCGATGACGCGGCCGTCGGCGAGCGCGACCGGTGTCAGCTCGTCGTCGGTGATCCGGTCGTCGGCGCGGCGCAGGTCCGTGTAGTAGGCCAGCACCGTGATCTCGCGGCCGGCGGTGTCGGTGTAGCGGCTCGTGCGGAAGGGCCGATCCACCCAACCGATCTCGCGGCTCAGGTAGACGGGCTCGGTGCCCATCACGGTGTCGACGTCCGCGCGCGTCATGCCGAGCGCGAGCTCGCCGAGCCGGTTGCGCGCCTCGCGGCGGACCGCCTGGGCGTTCGAGTCGGAGTCGAATGGCCCCCGGTACGTGCCACCGATCGACAGCACGCAACCAGGGAGGATGCCTGCCGCCAGCGCGAGCAGGCCGAGAGTCGGGAGCAGTCTGTTCATGGCTTCCGATCCGTACCGCGTACGATTTTTACATCAGGCGGCGGGGGGGCTCACCGACCGCCGATGCGCGGGGAGACGATCATCACCGGATGTCGGCCGCGGAACGCCGGTGCGGGGAACATGATGGAGTCGCCAGCCCGAACGGCGGCGACCGCGGCGAGGGTCGTGGACGTCGCCGACGGGAGCTGGATCTTCAGGGTCCCGTCGACGCCGAACTTCGTCTCGAACACCGGGAACGGCTGCTCGACGACCTGCAGGTTCAGCCGCAGGTCGAGGCCGATCGTATCGGGACCGACCAGGGACAGCGTGCCGTCGAGCCACGTGCCGTCCTCGATGGTCGCGATCTTCGGGTCGGGGATGAGGACCTTCCGGCCCTCCATGTCGATCTCGACGAACTCGTAGTCCTGCACGTACTTGAGCTGCTGACCCGCGAACAGCGACGCGCGGTGCATCGGCAGCGCCGCGAGCCGCGCCACCGTGACCTCCTCGACGTCGTCGTGTGCGATCCTGACCATGCGCCCATCGACGCCCTGGAACACGCGCGGCCCGTTCTCGAGTCCGAGGGTCGCGTAGCTCGCAGCCGGCACCATGTAGATCCGGATCTCCAGCACGAGGACCGTCTCCCGCGCGTCCCGCTGCAGGGCGAGGAACCGCTCGACCCAGTCCTGTTGTCCGGCACGCGCGACGACGACGACGTGCGTCGAGCCCACCGCCGTGATCGACTCGCCCTCGCGGAGCGCCGGCTCGACGAAGGTTCGGATCGCGGTGGCGAGGTCGGCGACGACGAGCTCCCGCGCACCCGCGTCGGTCCGCGCGTCCGACGCCACACCGCCGCTCACGCGCTCGACGAGGTCGCGCACGTCGTGGATGCGGATCTGCTGGGCCGCCGGGTCCACCGGGGCGTCCTGGGCGGGCGCCGGCCCGTGCAGCAGCAGTAGGAGAGCGAGGATCGTCCGGCGGTGCATGGTGTCGACTCCGGTCTGGTCCGTTGATCTCGGCAGGCGCGTTCACCGTGATGGTGGCGCGCTCGTGGCGACCGACGTGTGGAATTCGATCACGCGGCCGGTCGCCGGCAGCTCCCGACCCGTCGCGACCGAGCGGAGTTCGCGCGTGGCCCCGCGCGGGCCGATCTGGTCGCGCCGTTTCACCCGCCCGGCACCGATCGAATCGACCGCCACGCTCCAGCTCAGGACGCGCGTCGCGCTCTGCGCTGCCGCGCGCGTCGGCGCCGGCTCGCGATGCCCCGCGTCGGGCGCCTCAGGTCGGGCGACCGTGCGCAGGCCGACCGCGACCAGCAGCGCAGCGACAGCGGCCGTCGCGACTTGGCGCGGCCACCGCGATCGAGCTGCGGTGCAGCGCGGAGGACGGTCCACCGCCGCCGCGATCGTGTCGAGAGTGTCGACCAGCGCCAGCAGCTCCGCGGCCGCCTCGGGCGCGTCGGCCGCGAGCTCCGCGATGCGCGGATCGATGCGCGGATCGCGCCGTTCGTCGAGGGCTGCGTGCGCGCGCTCCCACAGCGCGGCGTGCGGATCAGAGTTCATCGTCCGTCCTCCGCGGCCCGCCATTCCGCGAGCCGCCGTCGCGGTGGAACAACAGCAGCGCCCGTCGCTCGAGCGGGGCGAGTCGGGCGAGCAGCTCGTCGAGCTCCGCGCGCAGCCCGGGCGCCGCCTGTCGCGGATCGACGAGCTCCGGCCCCGGCGCCGAGTCACCGAGCCCACCCGCGCGGGCGCGCGGACGGCGCGCGCGGAGGTCGAGCCAGGTGCGGAACGCGGTCGTCCGGAGCCACGCGTCCAGACTGCCGGCCGCCGGATCGAAGCTCCGCCGCGAGCGCCACGCGCGCGCGAGCGCCTCCTGCACGACGTCGTCGACGTCGCCCGTCGGCACGCGCAGCCGCTCGACGAATTGCCGCAGCGCACCGAGCGCCCCCGGCAGCGTGGCGCGCAGGTCGTCCGTTCGGTCGGCGGCGTCGGCATCGGAACCCACCGTCATCGTGGTCCCCTGCATACCGTGCGGCGCCCGGGAAGGTCGCGCGACGCGCGGGCCGGATCGGTGCGGGAGCCCGGACCGCCCTCGCCGCGCGGGTTCCGCGCGAGTCCGGGATCCGTTAGCGTCCGCACCGATCCGATGAAGCTCGCCGCGCTGCTCGATCCCGCGGCCCCGATCCCCGAGCAGGTCGCGAGCGTCCTGCGGATCGCGGCGGCCACCACCGACGACCTGCTCCTGCTGGTGCAGCCGCGCGCAGAGGGGAAGGACGCGAGCGCCGAACGTCTGGTCGCCCGGGTGCGCAGCGCGGTCGACCGATCCGGGCGATTCCGCGTCGCAGCGGCCGCGCCGGCGGTGGCGACCGGGACCGCGGAGCCGCCGGCGAGCGCCGAGCCGGACCCCCCCTCACTCCGCGCTGTCGTCGCCGCCGCTGGCGACCTGGCCGCGGTCGCCCGGCAGGTCGCAGCCCACGGTGCCGAGCTGCTGCTCGTCACGCTCGGCGCGTTCGACCCGACCGACCCCCGCACGCTGGCCGTCGGCCGCGACCTGCTGCCGCGCCTGACCTGCCGCGTCGCGGTGCTGCGGCCCGGGCCGGCGGTGCTGGCCGATGCGCTGCACGTGCTGGTGCCGATCGCGCCGGGTCCGCACGTGTCGACCTCGCTGCGCCTCGTGCGCGACCTCGTCCGGGACGGCGGCGGGCGTGCGACCGCGCTGTACGTCGAGCCACCGATCGGCCGGGACGCCGAGCAGGTCGGTCGCCGCGCGCTCGAGCGGCTGCTCGCGCAGGCGCTCGGCGACGACCGCGACGGCGTCGACCTTCGCGTCGTCGTCGATGCGTCGATCGACGCGGGGATCGCCAGCGCCTGTGCGGACCTCGCTCCGGACGTCGTCGTGATCGGCACCTGGCTCGGCGAGCTCGGCGCGCGCTTCGCCGCGACGCGCGCCGGTCGCATGCTGCGCAAGCGTGGTGACACCACGGTGCTCGCGGTCCGCCGCGCGATCCCGTTCACCAACCGGCTGCGCCGGCGCGTCGAGCTCGCACTCCAGAACGTCGTTCCGCAGCTCGGCCGCGAGCGGCGCGTCGAGCTGTTCGAACGCGTGCAATCGAACTCGGCGTGGAACTTCGACTTCGTCGCGCTGATCAGCCTGTCGACGTTCATCGCGGCCCTCGGCCTGCTGCAGGACTCGGTGGCGGTCGTCATCGGCGCGATGCTCGTCGCTCCGCTGATGACCCCGATCCTCGGGGTCGGGCTCGCGCTCGCGCAGGGCAATGCGGTGCTGGCGCGGGGCGCGCTCCGGACGATCGGCTTCGGCGTGCTGACAGCATTCGTGATCGCACTCGTGGTCGGCCTCTGCGACCCGGGCTACGCCGAGCCGACCGGCGAGATGGCTGAGCGCGGTTGGCCCGGCATCCGCGACCTGTTCGTCGCGTTCGTGTCCGGGCTGGCAGCCGCCTATGCGACGTCACGCTCGAGCCTGTCGGCGGCCTTGCCGGGCGTCGCGATCGCAGCCGCGCTCGTGCCGCCGATCGCCACCTCGGGGCTCGCCATCGCGCGCGGCGACCTCGTGCTGGGCTACGGTGCACTGCTGCTGTTCGTCACCAACATGATCGCGATCGTCGTTGCCGCGAGCCTGAGCCTGCGCCTGGTCGGCGTGCGCAGCCAGAGCGACGCATCGCGCTGGGTGCGCCCGGTCGGACCGTTGCTCGGAGCCGCCACGCTCGCGTTGGCGCTGCACCTCGCCACGCGCGCGGATCGCCCGCAGGACCCGCTCCCCCTCGGTTGTCGCGCCGCGCTGCGGGCCATCCTGCCCGCGGATCAGCGGCTCGCGAGCCTCGAGCTGACCGGCGACGTGACCGCGCCGGTCCTCTCGGTGCGCCTCGGTGGCGCGGTGCCTCCGCCGGTCGACCTCGCCGACCGGCTCCGTCGGGCGGCGGTGCCGTTCTTCGACGAGCGCCTCGGCCTGCGGCTCACGCACGTCTGGGAGACGACCGCGCAGACCGCGCCGCGCCGGCGCTGACGACGCGGCTCACACCGGTTGCGTCACCGGGAAGTGCCGCAGCTCGGCGAGCGCGTCGCGCAGCTCGCTGCGGAAGTCGGGGTGCGAGATGCTGATCAGGAGCTCGCCGCGGTCGCGCAGGCCCTTGCCGTGCAGATTGACGGCTCCGTACTCGCTGACGACCCAGTGCACGTGGCCACGCGACGTGACGACGCCGGCACCCTGCTTCAGCATCGGCGAGATGCGCGACACTGTGCCCCGCGATGCCGTCGACGGGATCGCGATGATCGGCTTGCCGCCTTCGGTCAATGCGGCGCCCTGCATGAAGTCCATCTGGCCGCCGATGCCGGAGTAGATCCGCGGGCCGATCGAGTCGGCACACACCTGGCCGGTCAGGTCGATCTCGAGTGCCGAGTTGATCGCGACGACCCGTTCGAGCCGCGAGATCACTCGGACGTCGTTGGTGCGGTCGCAGGGGTGGAACTCGACGCGCGGATTGTCGTCGACGAAGTCGAAGGTCCGGTCGGTGCCGGCCACGAAGCTGGTGACCAGCCGCCGCGGGTGCACGGACTTGTTGATGTTCGTGATCGCGCCGGCCTCGTAGAGCTCGACGACGCCATCCGAGAACATCTCGGTGTGGATGCCGAGGTCGTGCTTGTCCTTGAGCCGGCGCAGGACGGCATTCGGGATCGCTCCAATACCCGCCTGCAGGCACGAGCCGTCCTCGACGAGCCGGGCGACCGTATCCCCGATGCGCGCCTCGACGTCGGTCTCCGGCGGTAGCACCGACTGCGGCAGCGATCGGTTCGTGACGCAGAAGTGGTCGATGCGGTCGAAGGAGATCGTCGAGTTGCCGTGCGTGCGCGGCATGCGCTCGTTGACCTCGGCGATCACGAGCTTGGCGGCGCGGGCAGCGCTCAGCGCACAGTCCACCGAGGTGCCGAGCGTGCACCAGCCGTGCTTGTCGGGCGGCGACACCTGCAGTACCGCGACGTCGAGGTCGATCACGCGCGTCTCGAACAGGCGCGGGATGTTGGACAGGAAGATCGGCCAGAAGTCTCCGTAGCCGGCCTCGATCGCCTTGCGCTGCTGGGAACCGCAGAACAGCGCGGCCGTGAACAGTCGCTCGCGCACTCCGGGCTGGAGCAGCGGCTCGGCGCCCTCGAGGTGCAGGCTGTAGATCCTCACGCGCTCCAGATCCTGCCGCGCGGCCATCGCGTGCAGCAGCGGGATCGGGGTGGCGGAGGTGCCGTGGACGAACACGTTCGAGCCGGATGGGATCTTCGCGGCGACGTCCGCCGGCGAGATCGCGCGTGAGCGCCAATCGCGGATCATGGGATGGGAGGTTTCAGTCGGAAGATCAGGACAGGATGTGGATCGGTGCGAGGGGGACTCCCGCAGGACTGTGGGTCTCCCCGAGGCGTGGGCCTCGCCGCCGATGGACCAACGCCGCGGGTGTCGCCGTCTTGCATCGGAGCTCGCGCGGTTTCGCCCGGTCGCGACGGTCGCAGCGGGCTGCGCGGGTCCGGACCCTGGACGCATCGGCATCCGCGGCTACGGCGCTGAGGGGATCCGCGCCGATGGAACGAGCAGGAGGACGCGTGGGCTTCTCTGGAGAACTCGGCGGCATCGGACTCAGCGACGTGTTCCACAACGTCGCCGCGAATCGCGCGACGGGCGTGCTGAGCGTCACCGACCGCGGGGGTGAGCGGCTGGTAGCCTTCGTCGATGGCAGGGTACGCGGCTGCCGGCCGGTCGTCCCCCGGGATCTTCCCGTGGTCGAGCGCCTCGCGGCCTGGGGTGTGCTCGACCCGGAGTCGGCCCACCGCCATCTCGCGCGACGCCGGCGCTCGAAGCGCACCCCCGTCGGACTGCTCGTCGACGGCGGCCTGTGCGCGGTCGAGGACGTCGTGCGGGCCGTCACGACACTCGTGCGCGACGAGGTCTGCGAGCTGCTCGCGCTCGAGCAGGGTCGCTTCGCGTTCGTCGAGCGCGACGCCGACGAGCTCGCTGGCAGCGAAGTGGCGGCGCTGTCGGAGTTCTGTACGCCCCTGGAGATCGAGGGGCTGCTGATGGAGGCGGCCCGGCGGCGCGACGACGGGGCACGGATCCGGCGCCTCGTCACGTCCGAGGACGACGTGTTCGTCCCGCTCCAGGGCATCGACGAGGTCGAGCTGCCGGACGACGCGGTGCGCGCGGTCGCGGACAGCCTCGACGGCGAGGCCTCGGTCGGCGCGATCGCGCGCGGGCTCGGGCTGTCGGGCTTCGAGGTCGGGCGGGCGCTGCTCGTGCTGGGCGACCTGGAGCTCGCCCGGCCGGCGGGGGTCGACGAGCTCGTCGAGGTGATCGACCGCGCGGGCGATGCGGCCGTCGCCGAGCGGCTGATCCGCCGCGCGCTGCGCCTCGAGCCGGGCCGCGACGAGCTCCGCGAGCGGCTCGTCGCCCTGCTGACCGAGGCCGGCCGGGCCGACGCTGCCGCCGCCGAGCTCGCGCTGCTCGGCCACGCCGCCGCCGCGCGCGGCGACCTGGACGTCGCGCTGCGCTGCTACGAACGTGCGGTCGCGTGCGCGCCGGCGGACGTGTCGCTCCGCGAGCGCCGCCTGCAGCTGCTGGCGCGCGCGGGTGACGACGACGAGATCGTCGCGGCACTCGCCGAGTTGATCGGCATCTACGAGAGCGTCGGCACGCTGGAGCGCGGCCGCGAGGTGCTCGACGCGGTCGCCGGCGGCGAGCGGCGGCTGTCGGGTCGCGAGGAGCTCGTCGCCTGCCGCGCCCGGCTGTGCGAGGGACTCGGCCACACCGCCGAGTCGGCGCGCCTGTGGCGGCGGCTCGGCGAGGCGGTCGTGCGTCGCGACGAGGCGGCCGGGCTCGCCCATCTGCGGCGCGCGCTCGAGCTCGATCCCGAGGACGACGGTCTGCGCAGCCGCATCCACGACCTCGCGACCGGTCGCGAGCGGCGGCGCCGGCAGCGGCGGCAACGCCTCGCGACCGTCGCGGCCGCGCTGTCTGCGGCGACCGCGCTCGGGCTCGTCGGTGTGGCGGAATGGCGCGCCGAGCGACGGCTCGCCACGGCGCTCCAGACGGCCGTGGGCCACGAGCGCGACGACCGCGGCCTGGCTGCGCTCGTCGCGCTCCGCGAGGTCGGCGCGGGGCTCGGCTGGACGCAGGCAGGGCGCCGCGTGCCCGAGGTCGTCGAGCGGCTGGTCGAGGTGCAGCTCGGGACGATCCGCGATGCGCTCGCGAACGGGCAGTTCGACCGGGCGCTCGAGCTGTGCACCGCACTCGAGGAGCGCGTCGTGCGCGACGACCTGCGCGCGACCTGCGCGGTGCTGCGGGAGCGCGCCGCGCAGGAGCGCTCCGTGTTCGCGTTGCTGCAGCGCCTCGAGCGCAGCGACACGACGCCGACCGCTGCGGAGCTCGCCGAACTCGCCGCGTGCACCGACGGCGTGTGGCTCGACTTCCACCTCGCGCACATCGAGACCGTGCGCCAGCCGGCAGTCCGCTGCTCGATGCTCGACGCGCTGGCGGCGATCGACAGTCCGCGTGCGTTCGCGGCGGTCGCGCGCCTCTACGTCCGCGTCCGTGACGTGGCGTCGCGGCAGCGCCTCGGCGACCTGCTCGCCAGCGCGTCCCGGCACCGCGCGGTCGGGCGGGAGGCGGACTGGGCGGCGGTCTACCCCGAGCTCGACGCGATGCGCGACGACCTCGAGCGTGGCGAGCGAGCCCGCGAGGCGCTCCGACTCCTGCGTGGTGAGTGACGGTGGGCGTTTGGTCGATGGGGTGTGCATCGCCGAACTACCACACCGGTGTCGGCGCGGAACGGCTGCCGGGCACCGCTTTGGCGGTGGCGCGGCCGGCCGCCCGCCGGCATGGCCGTGGTCCGCGCCGCGCCGGCGCCGTGGCGTCGACCCGGCGCTCGGGACGCCGGACTGGCTGACCCGGTACCGTTCGCGCGGCTTCGCCGACGCGAGGTCGCTCGACGACAGCGACCATCTCGGTGTGTCGCTCGCCCTGCTGGGCATCGATGCCGACCTCGATCCGGTCGCCGCGACCGTCGAGGTCATCGACGCGCGGTAGCTCGGCGCGGGCCGCGGCTCGGTGCCAGCACCCCGCTCGTCGATCGGGTCGACCTGGCATCGTCCCGTGAGTCGGGCACCGAGGCTCGCGCGTTCCGGTCGCTGCCCGTCCGGAGGCGACCGACGACGTTCGACGACCTGCTCGGGAACGAGATCCAGCTCGACGACCAGACCGGTCGGCGACAGTCCTGCGGCGCGTGGCTCGCGACGGCGGTCGGCGGCGGGGAGCTCGGCGAATCCCGGAGCGCGGCGGCGGGTCTCGTTCTCGATCATCTCGCGTGGTTCGCCCACGCGTCGGTCGGCGACATCGCCGGCCATCACCTCGGCGCCCAGCTCGGGCACAGCGGGCGCTGCGAACCCGAGACGAACAGCGCCCGCGTCGACGCGGGTGCCGCGCACATCTTCGCCGCGGACTTCATCGAGCGCGCACCGAACGGCCGCGGCGGGAACCCGACCTACGTCCTGACGGAGGTGCTCTGGACGTTCTGCGTTCCCCCGGACCGGGAGGTGCGGGCAGGCGCCTGGCCGCGCGGTCGTTCCAGGGCACGTCTGCGAACGGTGTCCGTTGTAACCCCGAAGCCTCGATCGAGGTGTCCGATCCTGGCCCGCTCCGGTCCTGGTCTGGCGACCGGCAACCCCGCCGGACTTCCTGCGGACCTGGACTGGAGACCTCGATGAAGACTCGACTCTGCGCAATCGCGCTCGGCGCGACAGCCCTGATCCCCGGTGTGGCTGCACAGCAGCCGGGGCTGGCGAGCCACTCGTCGTTCGGAGCGGGCTGCCCCGGCGGCGGCTCGCTCACCGCGACCGGCCTGCCCGAGTTCGGCCGACGCTCCACGATCGCACTCGACGGCGCGCGCCCCTCGGCCCCCGCGTTCCTGCTGCTCGGCCTGTCGAGCAGCCAGGCGGGTGGTGTACCCCTGCCGCTCGATCTCACGTCGCTCGGGGCGCCCGGCTGCGTGCTCCTCACATCGATCGATGACACGATCGCCTCGTCCACCGATCCACTCGGCTCGGCGCGCACCGAGCTGCTGATCCCACAGGACCCCACGCTCGCGGGTGTCCACGTCTACGCACAATGGCTCGTGGTAGACCCCGGTGCCAACCAACTCGGTATTGCGCTGTCCGACGCCGGTGATTCCACGCTCGGCTTCGAGCCGACGCTGCGGCTGATCAGCGTCGCACCCCGCGCTGGTGGTGTCGGTCAGGAGATCGAGATCGTCGGCAACGACTTCGGCGACGATCCCCGCGATCAGTGCATCCGCTCGATGGATCCGCTGACCGGTGCCGTCGCGCTGTTCCTCGGCACGTCGCTCCGCACGGAGCCGAACGGCGATCGCGTGCTCCGGGCGCGGCTCGTGCATGCGGCACCAGGCTTCCGGCAGGGCCCGCTGTTCGTGCACCGCGGGCGCAATCGGACGGCGCCGGCGGGCCGGACCCGCTCGTTGTCCGCTCCCGGGGAGGAATGGGCGTGGGACGGCCACACCGCGGCAGTGAACATGGCCCAGGTCGGCGACTTCACGCTGCGCGCTCCAGAAGACGCCAACACCGTCGACTACGTCGCCAGCTGGCAGAACGATGGCACGAAGATCTACGTCGACCTGCCGATCTCCGACCCGTGCTCGACGAGCGGCGTGTTCTGGCCGGTCGGCACGCGCATCGTCGACGACGTGCACTTCGAGATGACCTGCGCGGGCGGCTGGATGCGTCACTTCGATGTGTTCCTGGACGCGGTCACGGTCGTGCGAGCCTCGACGACCGGGGCCCAGGTCGGCGCCGAGCACGCCCAGCAGCTCGGCGACGTCTTCGATGCCCGCTACGGCGGCCCGGTCCCGATCACCTGGACGACGCAGGCCGGCCCGCCTGGCTTCGTCCGCCTGTGCGGCGTTCCGGATCCCGCCTGCACGCTGCGCTATCCGTACATCGTCGGCAAGGTCGAGGTCGACTGTCCCGAGCGCTCCGAGGCCCTGGTGCTGGAGGGTGCCTCGTTCGCGAGCCGCGATCTCGTCCGCGTCGACACCGCCGGCAATCGCATCCCGATCGCCTCGGCGCTGAGCCTGACCGCTGACGACGTCGAGTCCTCGGCGGACGGCACGCGCGCGGTCGTGACGGATGGGGCGTTCATTCGGATCATCGACGTGGACTCCGGGACGCCGTCCGTGGTCGGCGCCACTGGCGTGACCTCGGCGGGCGTCCGCGTCACTCCGCGAGATCAACTCGTCATCTTCGACGAGACGGGCGGAACCCAGCTCCAGATCCGCGCCTTCGATGGCGCGCTGCTCGGCTCCCTGACGGCCTCGACCAGCTTCGACCGCATCGGTCTGAGCTCGGGCGGCGGGTTGCTCGTGCTCGGCAGATCGACGAACGCCGACCTCGACCTGGTCCGGATCTCGCCGCTGGGTGTGCCGACGCTCGTCGGTTCGCTGTCGGCGGTCGCCGGTGGGGGGACCCAGTGCATCGAGTTCAGCCCGGCCAACGACCACGCGTTCTGCGGGCACAGCGACGGCTCCGTGACGCTGCTCGACTTCGGCTCCCCGGCCGGCTTCGGCAGCGGTGCGGTCGTCGAGAACCGGGTGATCGACGCTGGACGGAGCGCGCTCGGTGTCGCCGTCGACAGCGAGGGCTACGAGGTGTTCGTGCAGACGCGGCCGGCCGGGCTCGGCTCATGGTCCCTGTGGCGCACGCGGATTCGCGACGCCTCGTCCTTCGACCACTACGAGTGGGACCCGGACAACCCGCCGAGCCTCGCCGCTACCGGCGGTTCGTCGGGCATCTTCCTGCCCGTGACCTCCGAGCGTTACCTCGGCTTCGTCGACCACTCGCGAACGCTGTGCGTGCGCGATCCGGCCGCCGCCGAGTTGAAGCTGTTTCCGTGGGATGGCGCCACCTTGTCGGCCCCGACGAGCTACACGCCCGGTGGGATCACGCCGATCCTGAGCGGGTTCGCGCGGCGCGAGCGCTGAGTCGCCGGACCACGGCGCCGGCGCGCGCCGCGCGCGACGGCGTCGCCCGGCCGACGTTCAGCGGCGTTTGAAGCCGGTGTAGAGCCCCAGCGTGCCGAGGCTCGCCTTCGGCAGGCTGCCGGTGATGAAGGCCTTGAACGACTCGAGATCGCTCCCGGCCCTCGACACGAACGTGTCCCACGAGGTGGCCATCGCGCTGGTGTCGATCGTCACCCAGCCGGCGTGGTTCAGCAGGTAGAGCACGATGAACTGCAGGCCGACGAAGATCAGCGCGAGCTTCAGCACGGCGCGGAACGCGTAGCCGATCGCGAAGCCGACGAAGAAGCTGAACCCGAGGCCGAGGAACACCGGCGACAGGTCCTGCCCGGACGCCGCCGCCGCGCTCGGGTCGGTGCCGCCGCCAGCGCCCGTGCCGGTCCCGCCCGGGACCAGCGAGGAGCCCGACGCCTGCAGCCCGGCGGCCTCGCGATGACCGCCAGCGCCGGCGGCGCCGCCCGGCGCCTGCGACGCGGAGCCCTGCGATGTCGACAGGTCGCCGCTGCGGCCGCCTTCGAACGGCAGCAGCACGAGACCGAGCGCGACGAACACGCCGGCACCGATCAACAGCAGCCGCTTCCAGCGCGGCAGCGGGGGCCGCGGCTCGGCGGCGTCGTCGCCCGTCGCGGTGGGGTTCTCGTCAACCAGGTCAGGATCTGCCATCGGGGGAGGGCCGGCGTGAGGGCCGGGCGCGCGGGGCGCGGTGGGGTGTTCCGGGACGGTGAGCGCGGGCTGCGCTCACTTGCGCCAGAACGACGGGAAGAACACGACGAGCGGCGCGAGGATCTCGAGGCGCCCGAGGATCATCAGGAACGACAGTGCGATTTTCGCGTAGCCGTGCAGCATCCCATAGCCCCCGTAGGGCCCCAGATCGATGCCGCCGGGGTTGGCGATCTCGAACGAGCCGTCGAGGTGGTGCAGGACCTGCGTGATGGCGGGGCCCGTGCAGCCGAGCATGCTGGCGCTGGCGGTGAACGCGGAGACCGGGTCGAGCCGTGGGTCGAGGTCGAGCACGAGCGTGCCGAGCGCCACGAACAGGATCCACAGCAGCAGCATCGTCAGGATCGCCGAAAGCTGTGCGTCGGAGATCACGTCCCTGCCGACGCGCAGGCGATGGATCTCGCGTGGCCGGATGAAGGTCCGCAGCGAGTGGGCGATCAGCCGCGTGCAGGTGAGTACCCGGTAGATCTTCAGGCCGCCGGCGGTCGAGCTGGTGCAGCCCCCGAACAACATGCCGAGCACGAGGATGTAGAGCGCCGGCTTCGGCCAGTTCTGGAAGTCGCACGTCCCGTAGCCGGTCGACGTCTGGATCGACACGACCTGGAACAAGGCGTCGCGCAGGCACTGCCCGGGATGGCCGTAGTCACGCGTGTGCCTCAACACCGGATCCGGCATCGCCACGTTCCAGACCCACAGGATCAACGTGACGATCAGCACGAACGCGAGCGTCAGCGTCGCATAGGCACGGAACTCGGCATTGGCCCAGAAGCGACGCGGGTCGAAGTGTCCGCGCACCACGCTGACCATCAGCGGGAAGTTCGTGCCGGCCAGGAACATGAACAGCACCGCGACGAGCTCGACGCCCAGATTCTGGAACGCACCGACCGATTGGTTCCGGGTCGAGAACCCACCGGTCGCCATCGTCGTCTGCGAATGACACAGCGCGTCGAAACCGTTCATCCCGGCCAGCCAGTAGCCCACCGCGCACGACGCGGTGAGCGCCGCGTACAGGCGGATCAGGTGGCGGGCCTGCTCGTGCATGCGCGGCTTCTCGTCCTCGCGGGCGACGCCGACCGCCTCGGAGTCGAGCAGGCTCTTGCTGCTGACACCGAAGGCGCTGAACAGCACCGTGAACATCAGCACCACGCCGGCGCCGCCGAGCCACTGCAGCAGGCTCCGCCACATCAGGATCGACGGCGGCAGCTCCTCGATCGTCGGATTGTCGGTGCCGAGCACCGTCGCGCCGGTGGTCGTCAGGCCGCTGACGCACTCGAAGAACGCGTCGTCGTAGGTGTGGATCGCGCCGGACGCCCACAGCGGCAGGGCACCGAGCGCTCCGGCGAGCAGCCACGACACGGCGACCACGACGAGCGCGTCGCGGCGGAACAGCTCGCCCTTCGCACGCCGACCCGGGATCCACATGAGCGCCGCCAGCAGGGTCCCCGGCACGAGGATCGCCAGGCTGCCGCGCACCCCGTCGAACGCGCCGCGATCCTCCAGCAGCGCCATCCCGAGCGGCACGAGACCCCACGCGGAGAACGACAGCGAGAACAGGGCGAGCAGGCGGGCGATGTGCGCGAGGTTCATGCCGTCCGTCGGGCGCGAAGTTCGAGATCACACCCGCCGCGCGCGAGCGGATCCAGCCCGCGCCCGGTGCGCACCGGCGGCACGGCTCACCCCAACGTCTCGCCGGGCGGCTTGAGCCCGCGGGCGCGGAGCTTGACGAGCAGGCGGGCCTTGGCGGCGTGGAAGCTCTGCCGCGCGCTCTCCTCGGACGCGTAGCCGAGGTGGTCGGCCAGCTCCTGGAACGTCGCGCCGTCGATCCGCATGCGCACCAGCTCGCGCTGCCGCTCCTGCAGCGTGCTCAGCGCGTCGGCGACGATCGCGGCCTGTTCGGCGAGCTGCGCGGCGAGCACCGGTGACGCGCCAGCGTCGGGCTGCTGCGCGGCGGCCTCGCCGTCGGGATCGGCGACCGCGCGCCGCGCGTCGCGGCGCTGCGCCTCGTGGTGGCGCACCGCGTCGAGCAGCCGGTTGCGGCACACCGTCGACAGGTAGGCGACGAACGCCTCCTCGCTCGGAAAGTCCTGCACGTCGCTGCTGCCGAGCGAGCCGATCAGCGCGACGAACACGTCCTGCACGACGTCGCGCGTGCTGAACAGCGGCAGGATCCACCGGTGCGAGCGCCGGAAGTCCTGCTCGAGCTCGTGATGGACGCGCTGCCGGACCCGGTCGGCGTAGCGGCCGACCAGCGCGTCGCGCGCCCCCCCGTCGCCGGCGGCCGCGCCCGCGACGAGCGCGCGCCAGTCGCCGGCATCCGTCACCCGATCGTCGTCACCCACGCTGTCGTCCTCACAACCGGACGAGGGTCGGGGTGGCTTCGGCGAGCGTCGCGAAGCGATCGTCGACGAGGAACCAGCGGAACATGATCGGTGTCCCTTGCAGCGCGAGCGTCGCCGGGATCGGTACCGTCAGTCCGACCGGATTGCCGCAGAACGGGTCGCGCGGATCGCGCGCGACCACGCCGACGTCGATCAGTGGGCTCGTGCTCGCGCCCGGCGACGCGAGCAGGATCGCGAAGCCGTCGCCGGCGCCCGCGGGCGGCCAGCCGGCGACGTAGGTCTCGAACGCGTCGACGCCGTTCGCGGACGGCACCCGGAACGCGGTGCCGTCGCCGGCCCGCGGCAGGCCGAACGCGAGCGGGAACGGCGCGCCGACGGAGTGGAACATCGGATTGAGCGGCTCGCCGGGTCGCGACCGCAGCGACGGATCGATCGCGCAGATCGCGTCGACGTCGTCGTCCTCGATGAGGCCCGCCTTGTCGGTGACCGTCTGGCCGCCCTGGTCCGCGTACGGCACCGGATTGCCGATGTCGGCCCCGAGATCGACGTAGAGGATCTCGTTGCGCGTGCGGGTCTTGGTCGAGAACAGCATGCGCTGGTTGCGCAGGTCGATCGCGATCGCATCGACGTCCTCGGTCTGGGCCAGTCCGAGGTCGCGGAAGCTCAGGTAGACGCGTGGACAGGTCCAGGTGCCGGTCACCCGGCTCAGCGTCACGACGAAGATCGTCGCGCCGCTCGGCGGCGTACCGCCGAACCACGTTGCGGGTACGCGGGCGAGCGTCGCCGACGAGATCGAGAAGAACCACTGTGGCGTCGCGAACAACCCGTTCGCGATGCCGGTCGACATCCGGTTCAGCCGCATGAAATGGTCGAGCGCATCGATGTCGCCCTCCGACAATCCGGTCTGGCTGCGCTGTAATGCGAGCCGGGGATTGTCGACGTGCGCGGGTGGCAGCGCGCTGCCGGGCAGCACGAGGCTGAACAGGTCGCCGCCGACGCCGTCCGGACTCGCTGTCTCGGCGCGGATCAACGAATTCGGTTGGCCCCGGCTCGACGCGGACACCGAGAACGTGATCGCCGCCCAGCGGTTCGCCGGTACGTCGATGCGCCCGTTCGCGTCGGCGAGGATCCAGTCTTCACCGATCGACGTCGCATCGACGTCCGGGAACGGTGCGCCCAGCCCGCACTGCCTGAACAGCACATCGAACCGGAAGTCCGGCGCGCCCGGCATCGGCGCCCAGCGCGATGGCGGTGTGCGCAGGAAGCCCGCCGGCTTGTCGAACAGCGTCTCGCCGGCGAGGCCGTGCGGCGAGTCCTCGACGGTCGAGAACGCCGCCCAGGTGCCGGCGAACATGCCGTCGGACGGCGGGCACTGGGCGGTGCCGGGCGTGGCGAGCAGGCTGGCTGCGAGCAGGACGGGGATGGTTCGCATCGGGGCTGTCCTCGGCGGGGGCAGGGCGGCGGTCGGGGCCAGAGGGTAACCGCGACCGGGCGGGTTGAGAGGGGGCTCGGGCCTCGGGGCGTGTATCGCACCGAGCCGGACCGCCACCCGCCCGAAGGACTCAGCCCGCCGGACGGTCGCCGATCGCGACCTCCGCCGCCGTGGCCCAATCGAGCAGATCGTCGAGCCGGCCGTCGAGTACGGCGCGGACGATGCGCAGGTCGAGCTCGCTGTAGCGGTGAGCAGCCAGATTCCGGAAGCCGACCATCGCCTGCAGCCGTTCGGCGAGCGGGGCGGTCAGCACCGCCGCGTCCGCCAGCCGGCGGAAGGCATCCCGGCTGTCGGCAGCGGGTCCGATGCCGCGGCTGGCGACGAGCGCCAGCGCGAGGTCGATCGCCGCCTGGCACGCGCGTTGGAGATTCAGCAGGATCGATTCCTGGCGGAGCAGGTCGGCGCGCAGCGCTTCGAGCGTGCCGGGGTCGACCTCGCGAAGCCGACGCACGTGGTCGCGGAGGTCTCGGATCTTCCCCCGTGCGATGTCGATCATCGCGGCTCGCCTCCCTCGGCAGGCGCGGGCGACTGGAGTGCGCGAGCCACTCGCTGTTCCTCGAGCCACGCGTAATACACCTCGATCGCGGCCTGCTCGAAGCGATCGCAGGCGGTCGGATCCGCACACCACAACCGGCGTCCTCCCAGCACGATCTCCTTGCGCAGCACGACCGCGGTGCGGCGCAGATCGAGCAGATCGACGTCCCGGCCCGCAACGACGCCGAGTCGGAGTCCGAGCTCGAACACGGCGACCGGATCGAATCGTTCGCGACCCAAGACCGCGAGGTCGACATCGCTGTCGGGCCGCTCGTCGCCCCGCGCGCGCGATCCGAACAGCCACACCCCGAGCGCGCCGGGGAGGCTCCGGCGGATCGTGTCCGCGAGCGCTGTCGGATCGACGGAGGCCGGTCGCACGCCGGCAGTGTAGCGGTCCGGCGGACGGTGTGCTCGGGCGGTCCGCGGGATCGTCACCGCGGGCGTTGCCCCGTCAGCTCGCGGTCGCGTTCGCCCAGGCGCTGGCGCAGTCCGGTGTCGCCGGGCGCAAGCTGAGTCGCGAGGCGCAGCAGCCAGCGGCGCAGGTGGAGGCGGGCGTCCTCGCTCAGTGGGGTCTCGCCGAGCAGCAGCTCGACATTGGCGATCTGGTATGGATTGTCGGGATCGCCGCGCAGCTGCCGGAGCTGGCTCGCGAGGAAGTCACCGGACTCGGCGAGGCTCCGTGCCATGCCTGCGCGCAATGCGAAGCTGCGCCGCAGCCGTTCGTCGGGAACCGCGGCCTGAGCCGCCTCGAGCTGCTCGCGGGCGCGGGTCGCGTGCCCGATGCGCTCCTCGCTGCCGGGCGGAGCGTCGACCGCGCGTTGGAGCTCGATGCTCGCGACCAGCTCCGGCTGTCGCCAGGCGAGATTGCCGCGGCCGTCGTCCGGCAACGCGGCGGCGACGGCGAGCGCCTCGTCGTAGCGACCGAGGTCCATCAGCACCTGGCCGATCGAGACCTGCGTGTTGAGGAACGTCGGTCGCAGCGCGGCGGCGCGCTGCAGGAACGTCAGCGCCTTCTCGGGCTCGCCGAGCCGCCGCCAGACGATGCCGAGGTTCTGCAGCGGACCGTGGCGATCCGGCCGCAGCGCGTCGGCGAGCTCGAGCGGCTCGAGCGCCTCCTGGTACCGTCGCATCGCGAGCAGCGCCGTGCCGCGGGCGAACGCGGTGCGCGCGGTGTGTCCGCCGTAGATCCCCTTCAGCTCGGCGGCGAGCTCGAAGGCCTCCCGGAACGGCTCGAGGCGGTTCTCGTCCTCGCCGCGCGCCAGCAGCGCGATCAGGTGCAGGTCCTTCGCCGGCAGGTAGCCCTGCGCCGCCGCCGCCCGCAGGTGCTCCTCGGCGCGCGCGGCGAAGCCGGCGACGTGGCGGTTGCGGAGCTCGTGGAAGCCGGCCACGAAATGGTCGAACGCGGACTGCGGCGGCGGCAGGCCGGCGAGATCGACCGCGAGCGTCCCGCGCAGAGCCGTCTGCGATGCTCGGTAGCGCGCGGCGACGGCGCGCAGGTAGGGGCTGTCGCCGGCGGTCGCGACGAGCGCGTCGAGGTCGGCGCGCGCACCCTCGGCGTCGCCCTGGTCGAGGCGCAATGCGGCGCGCCACAGCCGGGTCGCGTGGTCGTCCGGACCGAGCTCGAGGAGCCGGTCGAGCACCGCCAGCGTCTCGCCGCGCTCGGCGAGATCCTCGAGCAGCCGCTGCTCGGGCATGCCTTCGATCGCGAGCAGCGCCGGAAGCTGGCGCAGCAGGTCGCTCCGCTCGATCGCCGCGGCCGCGCGGGCGCGCGCGCGCCACAGCGGGACGCCGATTGCGAGCAGCAGCACGACCAGCGCGGTCGTCGCCAACAGCGCGTAGCGCGTCGGGTGGCGGCGCACGCGGCGCGCCGCGCGACCGAGCCGCGTCAGCGGCCGCGCCGCCGTCGGGCGGTGCTCGAGGAAGGCGCGCAGATCGGCGCCGAAGGCCGCGGTGCTCGGGTAGCGGCGCTTCGGGTCGCGCTCCATGCCCTTCTCGATCACCGCGCACAGGTCGCGCGGCAGCCCTGCGGCGACGGCGTGCGGTGGCGGCGGGTCGGACTCGAGCAGCTGCGCGACCACGTGCCGGCCGTCGCCGGCGTACGGCGCCCGCCCCGTCGCGAGGTGGTAGAGGGTCGCGGCGAGCGCGTAGACGTCGACCCCGGCTTCCGCGCGGGCCGCACCGCGCGCCTGTTCGGGCGCCATGTACCACGGCGTCCCGAGCGGGGTCGCGGCCTGCGTCAGCGCGGGATCCGAGTCGCGCACCGCGATGCCGAAGTCGAGCAGCACGGCGCGGCCATCACGGCGGATCAGCACGTTCGACGGCTTGACGTCGCGGTGCGTGACGCCGGCGTCGTGCGCGGCCTGCAGGCCGCTCGCGACGTCGCCGAGCCAGTGGCACAAGAGCCGCAGCCAGGTGCGTTCGGGCAATGCATCGCGCGGCGTGTCGAGCGTCGTCGCGATCGCGTCCAGCAGTGCGGCTTCGTCGCGGCCGAGCTCGCCGGCGGCGCTGCGCAGCTCGAGGAGCGTCGACAGCGCCGCGCCGTCGAGCAGCTCCATGACGACGAACAGCGCATCCTCGCCACCGGTGTCGTCGGTGCCTTGGTCGTGCACGACGACGATGTGCGGGTGCCGGAGTGCGGCGAGCGTCCGCGCCTCGCGGCGGAAGCGCTCGATGCGCTCGGGGTCCGTCGCGGCACCGCTCGCCGCATCGAACGTCTTCACCGCGACGTCCCGACCGAGCTGCTCGTCGCGCGCGCGGTAGACGACGCCCATCGCGCCACGGCCGACCGGCGCGAGGATGCGGTAGCGCGCACCGAGCAGACGGCCCACGCGTGGGTCGGCGGGCGTGCGCTGCGCGGTCAGCGCGGCGAACCCGGCGTCGAGGCCGAGCACCTCGGCGACGGCGTCGATCAGCTCGGGTGCGTCGGCGCACAGCGCGTGCAGGTCGACCGCCGCGCCGCGATCCTGCAGCTCGAGTGCGCGCTGCACGAGCGCGGTCAGCCGGTCGTCGTCGTCCTCGGTCATCGGGCGGGCCTCGGTCATCGGGCGGGCCTCGGTCGGGAGCGTCGGGCGGGTGCGGATTCCAAGGGTGAATCGCCGGAGCTGGCCGCGGCGACCGCGCCCCACGCGGCGAGCTTCGCGTCGAAGTCGCGCGCCGCGTGCGCCGGGCTCGTCGACGGCAGGCGGTGGATCGTGCGGTGGACGAACAGCTCGGGCGTCGCGCGCAGCACGTGGCGCGCGAACAGCTCGGCCGCCTTGCCGCCGTTGAGGCACACCGCGCGGATCGTCGGGTGCGCCGCGAGCAGCCCGGCGATGTCGTTCGGCTCGACGTCGCGGATCGCGCTGTCGAGGCTGCCGCGGCGCCGGCAGCGGCCGATCACGTCCCACAGCGCGACTCCCGCCGCGCGCAGCGCGGCGAGGCGCTCCGCGTACGGCAGCCCGGGATCGAAGCCGAACAGCGCGCCCTGGATCGCCCAGAACGCGTTGCGCGGGTGGCCGTAGTACTGCGCCTGGCGCAGCGAGGCCTCGCTCGGCATCGAGCCGAGCACGAGCACGCGTGGGCGCCGACCGACGACGGGGGCGAGGCCCTCCAGCAGCGGGTCGTCGGGTCGTTCGTGGGCCGTGGTCACGGCCCGGGAGGATAGCGCCGCCCGCATGACCGGGCCCGCGCCGGTCGCGAGCGTCGGAATCCGGCGGCGCCAGCGACCGCTTCCGCGGGCGCTGGCGCCAGAGGGATCGGACGCGCCGCGGATCGCCCGCGGTGCCCCGTGTGTCTCGGAGGTACTGCCATGATGTTCCGTCTTCCCCACCTCGCCTGTGCAGCGGTCGGCTTCGCCGTGTGCGCAGTGCCCCTCACCGGCCAGGGCGTCGTGCCGCCGACGCGGCTCGGCGCCACGCATCCGCTGGCTGGTCTCAACGCCCCGGTGGTCCCCGCCACCGCGGTCCAGCAGGTTCAGCTGACCCGGCTGCTCGTCGATCCACCGGGCACCTACACCGCCTCGCTCACCGTCAGTGGCCTCGACCGGGCCTGGGGCGGGCAGGGCGGCTCCGACCTGCTGATCGGACGCTACGACGCGGTCAACGACACGTTCACGCCGTCGCTGACTGCGGCTGCGTGCAATACGCAGGGCAACGAGTTCGGCGCGATGCTCGACTCGAAGGGGCTGCTGATGGTCTTCGAGCGCGATGGTCAGGTGTACCGCGCCACGCGTTCGAGCGTGCAGGCAGGGTTCGACAACGGCAGTCAGGTCGGGAATCTCCCTGCCAGTGCGTACTACGACCCGGCGTTCGGCGCGGTCGGGGGGCTGCCCATGCTGTTCTACGCGAACGAAGGCTCCATCCTCCGCGCGTCCTATGACCAGCACACCAACTCCCTGCTCGGTCCGCGCGTCGTGGTGGTCTCGCCGACGCGGCCCGGTGCCGAGGCGAATTCGCCGACGCCGATCGTCGATCGACTCGGCGAGGTCACCGGCCTGCTCCACCACGAATCGCTCGGCACCGACAACGACCAGTACTTGACGACCGACCTGGATCCGCGGACGCCGAGTCAGCTCGTCGTCGACACGCCGACCTGGCTCAACAACGGTGGCGCAGCGGGCGGCCTGCTGGTGTCGGCGGAGAACTCGCCAGCGCCCTACCACATCGTCGCCACCGAAACGGTGTGGATGTCCGGGGGCGAGAGCCCCATCGGGCGAGCCCTGCAGGTGCGGTTCAATGTCCCGCCGTCGCCCGGCGACCCGTCGTACTCCTGGCTGGCGCTGGCGCTCGACCACGCGCCGGCGCCGATCCCGATCCAGGGCGTCCGGGGCAGCTTCGGTCTCGATCCGGCGACGACATTCACCGTCCTGGACGTGGGCCAGCACGTGGCGATGACCGGTGAGGCCTCCTACACGACCGTGATCCCCAACGACCCGGCTCTGTTGGGTGTCGAGATCGCCTCGCAGGGTCTCACCCAGACCCGTGGTGCGCTGCATTTCACCAACACGTCGTCCATCCGCGTCGCGACCTACAATCCGGCCAGGAACATGGCGATCCGCTACGACGGCATCCCCGTCGTGCTCGTGCCGAGCGTCGACCCCAACGACCCGGCGATGACCATCACGCTGTCGAGCCAGGCCCCGGCACCGATCGAGATCGTGGCCCTGGATCCACTCGGCATGCCGATGAACGAACCGGTCCAGGTGTACCCCGGCAGCGTCGCCTCGCTGATCGAGTCGACGGCGTCGCGGTATGTTGCATACGTGCCGTCGCTGACGGGCGCCACCGCCGTGCTCGCGATCCAGATCGGGTTCTGCGCAGCCACCGTCACCCGGCACGGTCCCTACTGCGTGGACAGGCAGACCCGGTGGACCCTGGTGGAGCTGCCGAAGGCCGGCACGCTGTGCATCGAGCTCCAGCCGCAGACCAACGGCAACAACACCGACTGCAACCCGGTCGTCTGGGAGATGCAGAGCATGGTGAATGGAGCCTGGCTGACCGACAAGAACGGCAGCGTGGACTCCCGCACGGACATCGGGGAGACGGTGTGTCTGACCGAGCGTGCCGGTTCGACCAAACGGCAACTTCGCTTCCGCTGTGATGGTGACACGCGGAACCGGTGCCGTCTGACGATCTCGGTCACCGTCGTAAAGGACTGCGACGCCTGCAAGCAGGGCAAACAGCCCAGGCGGCCTTGAGTCACCCGCGTTGCGCATGTCCGTCTCGGGCGGAAATACGCAACGCAGGTGCATGGCGGGCTCCGACGTCGTGGCCGGGCGGGCCGTGCCGGCGAATCGTCGCCCCGGATATCATCCCGGGCGTCTCTTCCGGTCGGGTCTTCGATGCACGACGATGACGCGAGGCTGGACCGATTGCTACCGATGGCGCGCGCCGGAAGCTCGGCCGCCGTCGACGAGTTGTTCGACCTCCTCCTGCCCCGTGTGCGCGCGCAGGTCCACCGGCGGCTCGCAGCGTCGTACCGGCCCCACAACGGCTGGATCGCTGCGGTGTTCTCGACCGGTGACGTCGTGCAGGACCTGGCCCTCGGCATGCTGCGCAACCTGCCGGAGTTCCGCGGTGACACGGTCGCGGCATTGACGAGCTGGATCTCCAGCCAGATCGAGCATCGCATCGTCGAGCGGCTGCGCTACTTCCAGCGCGGTAAACGCGACCGCCGGCGCCAGGTCGCCGAGGTCGATGCGGCCGCCACCCCGGCCCGCGTCGAGGACTCTCCGGAGGTGCGGGCCGAGTCGCAGGAGATCCTGGCGATGCTCGCGACCGCGCTCGGCGAGCTGCCCGACGACGAGCGCGCATTGCTCGAGCAGGGCCTCGATCCCGAGCTGTCGTGGGCGGAGGTCGCGATCCGGCTGCGTCTCCCCGGAGCGGAAGCCGCCCGCCAGCGTCACAAGCGCGCGCGGTCGAGGCTCTGCCTGCGCCTCGCGCGCCTCCATCCCGAGCTCTTCCTCGCCGACGGCGAGGTGGACCATGGCGCCCCACCGGTCTGACGAGAGCCGCATCCTCGACCTGCTCGGGCTGGCGATCGACGAAGTCGACGCGGGGCGCGAGCCGGACCTCGATGCACTGTGCCGCGACGAACCCGAGCTGCGGCGCGAAGTACAGAGCGCGCTGCGCGCCCACCGCCGCATCGCGTCAGCACACGCTCGTATCGGCGAGCTCGACGAAGCGGCTGACACCGACCCGTTGCTCGGTCAGCGACTCGCGGACCGCTACCTGTTGCTGCGGCGCATCGGGTCCGGCGCCAGCGGGGTCGTCTATGCGGCACGGGACACGACGCTCGCGCGCCTCGTCAGCGTGAAGCTCTGCGACCGGTTCACGGGACAGGATCCGGAGCGGCGGGCGCGGTTCCGTCGCGAAGCGCTCGCCGCCGCGTCGCTGCGTCATCCGGGCATCGTGACGGTGTTCGACCATGGCGGCGACGAGCAACCGTACGTGGTGATGGAGCTCGTGCCGGGCGTCGATCTCGAGACGCTGCTCGCGGGACAGCAGGATGCCGTAGATCCGAGGCGGGCGGTGCGCGATGGCCTCGGGGTGGCTGCGGCTGCCGTCGCGCTGTTCGACCGACCCTGGGCCGAGATCGCCGCGAGTCTCGCGCTCGACGTCGCCGAGGCTCTCGACCACGCACACTCCCGCGGCGTGCTGCACCGCGACGTGAAGCCGAGCAATGTGCTGTTGCGTCCGGATGGGCGCGCCGTGCTGCTCGACTTCGGGCTCGCCCGGATCGCCGGTGGCGAGTCGCTGACGCGCGACGGCGAGATCGTCGGCACGCTCTCCTACATGGCACCGGAGCAGGTGCGTGGTCGCGAGGCAGGCTGCGACGGGCGCACCGACGTGTACGGCGCCGGTGCGATGCTGTTCCGACTACTCGGCGGTGTCCCACCGTTCCGGGGCGAGCCCGGCGTCGTGCTGAAGCGCGTGCTCTGGGACGACCCGAAGCCGCTCGCACGCATCGCGCCCCGCACGCCCCGCGACCTCGTCGCCATCTGCCACAAGGCGATGGCGAAGCGCCCCGCCGAGCGCTACCAGCACGCCGCTGATCTCGCCGCCGACCTGCGTGCGTTCCTCGACCGCGAAGCCGTCAGCGCGTCCCTGCCCGGCTGGCCACAGCGGCTGCTGCGCCGGGTGCGTCGCCGCCCGGAGCGCACCGGTGTCGTGCTGCTGCTCACGGCGGCCGTACCGCTCGCGGTGCTCGCCTGGGACGGTCACCAGGCGCGTGCCATCGCGAGGACCCGGGCCGCGGTGCTCGAAGCCCGCGCCGCGGTCCCGGCACTGCTGACGATCGAGGGCAACAACCCGTCGTACTCGATCGGTCCACGTGCGCCCCGCGATCCTGGTGGAGCAGGGCGGCGCGCCCTGGACGCCGTGTTGCTCGCCGACCCCGACGACGTCGAGGCGCGCGCCACCCGCGCGATGTTGCAGCTCGACGAGCGGCGGCGGGCCGAGGGCCTGGTCGACCTGCGGGCGCTCGCACTACGGCATCCCGATTCGCGGCTGGCCGCGGCGCTCTGCGAGCGGGTCGCGGCACTCGAGCTCGACGAGGCGGGTAGCTGGCGGCGCACGCTCGCCGCGGAGCTGCCGGCGTCGGCCACGCCGGTCGACGGCTTCCTGCGCGCCTACCTGCTCACGCGAGCGTCACGCTACGGCGACGCGCGGGCCGCGCTCGACGAGGCGCTGCGCACGGCGCCCGGCTACGAGCCGGCGCTGGACCTGTCGATGCTCGTCCTGCTCGGTGTCGGCGACCTGAACGGTGCGACGGACGTCGCGCTGCGGCTCGAGGGCGCGTTCGGTCGCAGCACGGCGCGGACCCGCCACGTCATCGGCGCCAGCCAGGTGCTCGACGGGCGGTGGCGGGAAGCGATCGGGTCGTTCGAGGAATCGCTGCGGCTGTGCCCGGAGCAGCACGGGCCGCTGCAGAACCTGGCGTTCGCACATCAGCAGCTCGGCGAGTCGGGTGCCGCTCTCGCGGTGGCGGAGCACGCCGCCCGGGTCCGGCCCGACGCGGTGCAGACGTGGCGCACCCGAATGCAGCTCCTGGCCGAGCTGGGCCGGTCCGACGATCTCCAGCGGCTCGTGGCGGCCGCCCGGGACCTGGCTCCGGGCCCACTGTGGTGGCTCGAATTCGAGCTCGGCGCCGCCGAGCTGCGCATCGCGATCCGAGTGCTCGGGGTGCGACCCGACGACGTGGTCTCGCAGTCGTGTCGCGACGCCGCGGCGCGCCTGCGCACAGCACTCGAGCTGATGCACGGCATGTCGGGGATCAGCGAACGAGCAGAGGCGCAGACCTACGTCGACGTCGCCACGGCGCTGAGCGAGGCCAACTATCACGAGGCCGCGGGCCGCATGCTCGCCGGACTCGGTGGCGGTGCGCGGCGGGCCGGGTTCCTGCGTGACGCGGCAATGCTGTCGCGACGCACACCGGACGGCATCGATACCGCGATCTTCCTGCTGTCCGAAGCGCACGAGCTCGCACCCGACGACGGTGCCCTGGCCGCCGACCTGATCGAGACGCTGATTCAGCGTGGCGGCCGGATGATGCTCGAGCGCGCCGCCGGGCTCTGGACGCGCCGCTTCGCGGCCGCCGCGGACGCGCGAGCCATGGAGCTGCGCAACGCCATCCTCGCCGCCGCGCGCGCGGATCCCACGCTCGAGCCGGGCACGCTCGACGCGATCGCCACGCTGCTCGGCGGATCTTGAACCCACCCGACGAGGTACACCATGTCCTACGCTCCTCTTCCACGCTGTATCCGAAGCTCCTGTGGCGCTCACGCGGGAGCGCTGCTGATCCTGTTCTCGGCGGCGCCGGCGCTGGTCGCGCAGTCCGTCGACGGCGACGACGGGCCATTGCTGCAGCCGCCCGGCCTGCTCTCGGTCGCCGCGTCCACACCGGGACCGGGCGGCCAGGTGCTCGCGAAGGTCGCCGCGTTCCAGCTGACCTACCCGCTGGATGCGACGGGCCTGGTCGACTTCAGCGAAGGCGCACTGCTCGGCGGAGCCACGGGTCTCGACATCGATGCGCTGTCGGTCGGGCTCGATTGGATCGCTACTGACGGTACGGGCCGAGTGACCCTCGCCAGTCCGACGCCGTGGTCGTGGGCCGCGATGATCGTCTCGCCGGCGAGGAACCCGTCCGTGGGGCTGCCACGGCATCCGCGAATCGCCAGCGAGGCGTTGCGCGTGGACGGCGTGGGCGCCGATCTGTTCAGCGTGATCCTGAAGGGCAGCGTCCTTCCGGGCTATCCGCCGATCACCTCCGCGCGCGTGGATCTCGCCGCGGATTCCACCGAGATCAACCTGTTCCTCGGCACGCCCGCGGAGCTGGATGCGTACGACCTGCTGGCGGTCGCCTATCTCACCGACTATCCGTTCCTGCCGCCACCGGTCGCCTTCTTCTCGGTGTCCGACGCCAGCGTGCCGGTGATCCCCCCGCACTGGAGCGGCACGCGGAGCGGTGCGACGATCTTCATGACCAGCTGGATCGGCGGTAGCTGGACGACTCCGACCGAGCATCGCAGTCCTGCCGATCTCGGGTTGTCACCGCTCAACGACATCGACGCGCTGTCGGTCGATCTATACCACAATCCGGCGATCTACTACGTGTTCTCGCTGGTCCCGGACTTCGGGCCCGGCAGCTCGCCCGCGTCTGCAGGTACCAGCCTGTCGTGGGCTCGCCACGACACGGTCGGTCGCACCGTGTTCCGGTATGCGGATGGGGCCACGGTCGCAGACGACATCGGCCGCGGGACCAATCCCACGGCCGTGTGTCTGCTCGACCCGGGGCGTGACTCGATCCTCGCGGCGCTGATGGGCCGCCCCGGGCGTCCACCGTTCACGCCGTGGCCGTCGGGCACGGCTCGCAGCTCGGCGTGGATCGAGCGCCACCCGCAGCAGCCTGGCGACCACTTCATATCGGTGCTGCTGAGCGAGCCATGCTCGATCCTCGGCTCCCGCAATGACGCGTTGCTGTCGCTGTGGCTTCCGGGCTACAGCGCCGTGATGGGGCCGGTGACGATCCCGAGCATGCAGCGCGGCGGCGGACTCGGATCGGGATACTGGCGCGGCTGCCCCGCCACCGTCTCCGTGCCATTGCCAACGGGTCTCTACGGATCGGGCATCGCCGTCACCTGCTTCTGGCTCGACCTGGCCCCGGGCGGGAACTACTCGCTCGCACTGCCCAAGGAGATCGTGTTCTGAACGCCACCGGCGTCGGTCCGTGGCGTCGGTGTCGGGCAGGACTCCGCCGACTCGGATCGTCGCCGACTGCCCCGAACGCGGCAGGTCGATTGGCACCGCGAGCCCGGCGTGGTCATGACGATCGCCTCGGTGGTGGACCGGGTCGAGACCGGAGGCCTGAGGCCAGTCGGTGGATCCGACGAGGCTCCAGGTCGCTGACCGAGGCTGGAGGACGCGTGCCGGGTGCTTCGGGATCGACCGGCGCCCCGCCGACTCTCGACCGCGTCCACGCGGTATCGGGCGCCATTGGGGCGCGCCCGACGTGCGACATGCAGCTCGCGAAGCAAGACCGCGGAGCATTCGATAGGGCTGCGCATGCCGTCTGGAGCCATCCCGGTCGTGTGGGGCCGACCGGAGCCACGGGTCAGCGCGTTGCGGTCATCGAGTGCGAGAGTTCCTGAGCCTGGTGATGGTCTCCGTCAGCTCGTCCACGGCTGCGAAGCGGTAGGTCCTGTTCCGCAGCCTGGGGACGGCAGAGCCGAGTACCACCTGCGACAGCTCACTCATGTTCGCGGCAAGATGATCGTGGAACAGCTGGTCGTAGAACTTCACGTCGGCGAGGTCGGCCGGCATGCCTTCCTCTCCACCGCGTAGACGCGCGAGAGTGTCCAGGAGACCGTCGAAGATCCCGTCCTCGTAGCTGCGTGGAGTCTGACCGCTCCGCATGGCGAACCAGCCGCTGACGAGCTGCTGATGGAAGACGATCGGTTGGTCGAGGACGTCCCGCAGGACGCCACCCAGCAGGGGATCCGTGCCTGCTGCTTCGGTGGCGATCTCACACGCGTAGCGCAGACCGGCCGCCACGGCATAGACGTCCACGAGATTCTGCATCGGGCGTGGCGCGGTCGAGGCGATGGCCTGGTCCACCTGGTCGCGGACCTCCCCGAGGTAGACGTCCACCCGCTGGCGTACGTCGAGTGCATAGAACTCCGCGAAGCTCCGGGAGTTCGGCGAGGACACGGAACTGATGACCGCGAGCGGCGGCACCGCTTGGTTGCCGGCGGCGAGTTCGAGGTTGCACACCAGACTGCCGTGAAGGCTACGAAGTCCTGGGTCCCGGATTGCCGAGGGGACGTTCCAGCGCAGTCGCAGGCTCTCGAGAGTCGCCGTGCGACTCGTCTCCTCGACTCGGATCAGACCCAGTGCGATGCCGAGGCGAAGGTGATCGTAGCCGTCAGGGCCGCGGCGGAAGCGGCTCGGCTCGCCGTTCCGCCGTGGCTCGAATTCGTAGGCGAGCTCGTTCAGAGGCAGGGTGCCGGGCGCCGGAGGCCACGACACGATCTCCACGAAGGTCGTGTCGCGATCGACGAAGGGCAGCCTCCCCTCCGAGGTGTCAGGATCGAAGTAATCGGAACGTAGATAGTCGCGCAGCAGCGGCCCGAGATCGGGATTCGAAGCTCCCTGGAACGACGGGGTCAGCATCGCGTGCGCGGGTCGCAGAAGCTCGATCCAGTCCGCCTGGACCCTGTCGGCATGCTCGACCAGCAGCTCGACGCTCGTGTCCATCAGCGCTCCGAGGCTGGACAGGAATCGCCAGGAGAGATCGATCTGGGCTTCCAGGTCCGTGACCAGGTCGTCGAACTCGCGGTCCGTGACGATTCCGGGTCGAGTCTCGACCACGTCGAGGATCTGCAGCCCTAGGTCGTGCAGACAGTGGAAGTTGACGGGAGCGACTCCTGAGACGCCGACCTGGTAGGCGGCCGGCACCAGCGCACCGATCCCGGCGACTCGTACGTATGCTTGGTTCGAGCTGGGACTCGGCAGCCACGGAACTAGATCTCGAAGGGTCTGGATGGGGGCGGACCGCACGAAAGTCTCTCCGACCGCCGCGCTGCTCAGGACCGCGCGAGCCTGCGCGAACGCCGCGCGGTCACCGGTCGCCGCGGCCGCAGCGTGGCCGTCGAAGGCCACGAGTTGGGCTTCCATCGCCCGCAGCCAGGCTTCGTAAGCCCACCAACGTACGGCGGTGTACATCTGGCGCACGTCGTCCTGAAGATCGTGCAAGTCCTGTCGAAGCTGCCGCATCAGCGCATCGAGACCGGCGAATCCGGTCTCGAGAAGGTCCGCGATCTGATCGAAGCCGCGGATCATCTCCCGGAACATCTGGTCGACGCGTTGCTGCAAGCGCGCGATCCTCCCCTCGAGGCGATCGAACCGAGCGTGCATCTCGAGCCGGGTCAGGCTCATCAGCTCGGCGAGCTGTCGAATGGAATGCTGGAGCTGAGCGAGCTGCTGTTCGACGGCGTTGTCTTCGCCGAGACCGAACATCCCGAACACCTGCCCCAGCAGGTCCGGTGAGAACACCGCGGACAGTCCTCCGGAGAATATTGCACCGCCGATCTTCGCGACGGCACCGATCGAATTCGTCACGATTCGCAGCGTGTCGCCGATCTTCTCTGCGGTCGGGCCTGTGAACAGCCGGCCGAACACGAAGTCGCTCACGCGTCCGACCGTCGACAGCATGCGTTGCGCGCGCGTGAAGTCGAGCGAGCCGGTCGACGGCGCGTCGTGTCCGCCGAGTTCCGGGAACTTCGCGATCAGGTCGTCGAGCAGCGCGTTGAGCTGCGCGTGGACGACGTGATTGGCCTCCGCGAGAGTCAGTGTGCCGTCGATGACCGGGCGCAGCGCACGGCCGATCTCCTCGTATCCCGGCTCCGCGATGTGCTCCACCATGGTGGCGAGGCTCAGAGAGTCTCGCAGTGGCAGGGCGGGATCCAAGGTCAACGACGCGTCACGGCCCGCGAGGTCCCTGCGCAGCAGGCTGCGGAAGCGGGGCCGTGTCGGATCTGCCGCCCCGCTGCGCACGGCCTCGGCGACGAGCCGCCCGAGCAGTTTCGCGTCGAGCCCGGAGGTCGTCGTTCCCGGTGCAGCCGTCGCGACGACGAACGTCAGCGATGCGGTGGTCCGCCGCACGTCCGTGATGCCGGATCGCTGGACCAGATTGCGTGCTGCCGTGCGAACCTCCATCGCGTTGCGGTCACCGGCCTCACCGAGCAGGAACCCCCGCAGAACGGCCACCTGACCCGCTTCGTCCGTGATCGTCTTCGCCTCGACGAGGATCCCGAGCAGTTCTGCTTGGAGCGAAGCGAGCTCCGGTTCCCGCATGGTGTTGCCTGTGGCGGGAGACCCGCCACCGCCACCCCCGCCGCAGGACGGGAACAGCAGGCAGAGAGCCAGGATCGGGAGACGTCGGTGTTTCAGCGCAGTCGGTGAGACCATGTCGGATCTTCCTCGTGGGTAGCGGATGCGCGGCGAGCGAAGGGACGGAGGTCGCCGTTTCGATACTGGCCCCACGGACTGGCTGAACGCGTCCTGGTGGATCAGCACCGGCACGGTGACCGGGCAGGTGCTGCGCTCGCTGTCGAAGGTCTCGAACTCGTCGGGCGCGAACATCACGGTGCCGCTCTCCGGACGGTGCGGACCGCACGGGCTGTCGTGCGCGAGACCGACACGCTCGGCGAGCCTGGCCCACTTCAGCTCGAAGCTGCTGGCGCGGTGGAAGAAGCGGGTCCCGTTCGTCCCGGGCTCGCAGTGGTACGGGCAGTCGACGAACGGGTAGCGCGGCGGCGTGAACTTCGGGCAGTGTTGCGCCGGGCACGGCGCGGTGCGGGACGCGGAGTCAAACGCCATCCGTGGGCCACGGCGGTGGCCTGCCTCCGAACCGCTGTGGCTTGCGCTCGCTCGCACTCCGGCCGCACCCGAGACTCGAGGAGCGCGGCGGCGCGCATCCCCGTCGTCGAGCCGACCGCACCCCGGGCACTCCCCCAGGGCCCCGCGGCGCGCCGCGAGGCGGACGCCAGTCCGTGGGGCCGGTGTCGCGCCGTTCGGTCCGGTCGGTCTTCGACGGTCACGCGTCGCCAGGGTCCGGCTTGTCGTCACGCTGGCAACACGCGGCCGCCGCAACCGCGGGCTTCGCGCAGGGGACAGCTGGCCGACGATGCTCGGACCGCGCATTGTAAGGGCTCGCGCACCCTCCGACTCCGAGGCGCGAGTCCCCGCGAGCACGCGTTCCGTGCCGACTCCCGACTTGCGAAAGACCGCTGCGATGGCCCGCTCGTCGATCCGCTCGTCCCTGCCCCGCACCCTCCTGCCGGTCGGCGCGCTGCTCGCTGCTGCGCTGCCGGCGCAATCGTGGTGGTTCCAGCCGCTGGATGGGCTGAACCAGCGCGCCCCGGCGTCGATCTGGTTCGACGCCGAGCGGGGCGAGCCGGTGCTGGCGGGGGGGCAGGCACGGATCAACACGGTCGGGGGCTGGCAATACGTCCAGCTCCCCGGGATCTGGGGCTTCCGGGGTGGCACGTTCCGCAGGTTGCCTGGCGACTTCCCGCGGCTGTCGCAGGTCCATCTGGCGGGGACATTCGCATACGATCCGGTCCGCCGGCGCGCCGTTCGTTTCTTCGCCGGCCGGACCTGGGAGTGGGACGGGGTGTGGACGGTCGATCACGGCGTCACGGCGGCGCTCGCGGGGTGTGACGGCTCGCTGGTGTTCGACCCGGCGCGGGGCGAGGTGATGCTGGTCACCGGCGATGCGAGCGGTACAGAGACCTGGCACTGGGACGGCTCGATCTGGAGCCGGGCGACCGCGGCGAGATCGCCGGCATCGCGCAGCGGTGCGGGCCTCGCGGCCGACCCGACCGCCGGCACCGTCGTGCTGTTCGGCGGCCTCGACGCATCGCTCGCCGCGTTCGACGACACCTGGATCTGGGATGGCGCGACGTGGTCGCAGGCGACGGTCGCGGCACCCCCCGCGACGCGCGGCTCCGCGCCTGGTGCGATGGCCCACGATCCGGTCCGCGATCGCACCATGATGTTGCTCGCCGGCGCCGCATGGGAATGGGACGGCGCGCGCTGGAGCCCGGTGGCAGCGCCGACCGGACCGGTCGACACGATGACGTTCGATCCGGTCCGCGGCCGGCTGATCGCGTACGGCGAGAGTTGGACGCTGGGGGCGAGTCAGGGGCGCGTGCAGTCGTTCGATGGTCTGCGATGGCACGTCGAATGGAGGATGGTGCCGCCCGCTCGCGGCGCCCTCGTGGCCGATCCGCTGCGCGGCGACGCGATCATCGTGGATCAGTTCTCTGTCAATGGGGATGTCGACGTGTTCGTCGGCGGGAGCGTAGGTTGGACCCGGAGCTCGAGCGGCCCGGCGTTCTCACCGCGCTGGCAGTTCGCCGCGGCATTCGATCCGGCCCGCGACCGTGTCGTCGTGTTCGGCGGCTTCGACCCGGCCACGAACACGTCGTTGGGCGACACCTGGACCTACGACCGCACGACCGGCGTCTGGCAGCAGGTCGCCAATACGGGGCCGTCGGCGCGCCATGGCGCCGCGATGCACCGGGACCCGGTCAGCGGCGACGTGATCCTGTTCGGCGGCGGCACCGGTGCCGCCGCGAGCGAGACGTGGCGGTGGGACGGCAGCCGCTGGTCGCAGCCGCGGCCCGCTACGACTCCGCCGGCCCGCGCGTTCGCGCTGATGACCGTCGACGGGCTCGGCGGCCGTCTGACGATGGCGAAGGGCTCGTCGGCGCCCAACGACCTGTGGGAGTGGACCGGCACCGACTGGGCCGTGCAGCCGACCCCGCCGATTGCGGCCGGTGATTCGTTCGAGGCGCTCGGCGGCGATCCGCGGCTCGGCATCCTGCTGCTGAAGACGACGAGCAGCTACTTCGTGCGCGATGCCGCGGGCTGGAGCGAGCTCGTGCACCTGCCCCAGGACCTGCCGGCGTGGCTGACCCCGCCGCGCATGGTCTTCGAGGCGTCGACCGGAATGTTGCTGATGCAGGGCCACGAGCCGACCGCGTCCTTGTGGACGCTGTCGACGTCGCGGAGCCTCGCCGGTCCGCTCGGGCTCGGTTGCCCGGGTCGCCTCGGGGAGCCACGGCTCTACGCGAGCCGCTTCCCGTCGCTCGGCGCGAACGACTTCGCATTGCACCTCGGCTCGGGCCTCCCCGGTTCCGTCGCCGTGATGCCGTTGGCGCTGTCGTGGCCGTTCGGCAGTGGTGCGCCGTGCACGCTGCAGATCGCCCTGGTGGGCGCGATCGCGTCCCCGGCGTTCGCGCTGGATGGCGCCGGTCACGTCGCGGTGCCGCTCGCGATCCCCGCCGTGCCCAGCCTGCTCGGTCAGCGGCTCGGCGCCCAGGCGTTCGTGCTCGATCCGGCGGGTGCGATCGGTGGCCTCCTGTCGGCCAGCAACGGCGTCGGGCTCGTCATCGGCAGGTGAAGTGCGGGTGCGGTCGGACCGCCTCGCGCGGTCAGCCTGCCCGACCGATGTCAGACGCGCGGAGGCGTCGGTCCGGGCGGCTCGGCGAACAGCTCGGCCAGCGGGAGCTCCAGGTCGGGGACGACCTCGCGCAGGTCCACGACCTCGGTGCTCCCCAGCACGCGTACGTCGTCGGCGGCGCGATACACGGTCGCCTCGCAGCGCCGTGGATCGACCACCAGTACGACGCGCGTGCCCGCGTGCAGCCAGTCGAGCGCCTTCTCGAGGACCTCGCTGTAGGGATCGCTCGGCGAGACGACCTCGATCGCCAGATCGGGCGCGCCCGGCAGGAAGCGCGGGTCGCGGCGCCATGACGATGCGCGCGGTTCGGCGACGTAGGCGACGTCCGGTGCGCGGACGGTGTCGGGATCGCGCTCGATGTGGAAGCCCGGGTCGCCGGCCAGCACCAGCCCCGCGCCGGAGTCGCGAACGGCCTGGTGGAGCCGCCAGGCGAGCTCGGCCACGAGCCGCCCGTGCATACCTCCGGCCGGGCTCATCGTCCGCAGCTCTCCGCGCACCAGCTCGTAGCGCCGGCCGTCGCGGGGCATCGCGAGCAGCTCGTCCGCAGTCGTGATCCGACCGGTGTCGACCATGGGCTCCATGCTACCTGATCGACTTCGACGTCCACTCCCACGGACGCCTGTGGCCCGCAGTGGCCGTCGGTCACACGACGCTTCGGATTTCGACGCCGGCGTCGTGTCCGTGTGACCGCGACGCCGCTCCGGGCCACAGGGTGAGGCCAGAGGTAGACTCGATGCCCAGCCGATCGCCATGCCGACCATGCCGTCCGCGCCGCAGCTCACCTACGCCGACTACCTGGAGTTCCCGGACGACGGGCAGCGCCACGAGCTGGTGGCGGGGGTGCACGTCGTGAGCGCGGCCCCGCAGCTCGCTCATCAGATCGTCGTGGTCGGGCTGGTGGACGGGCTGCGCGGACCGGTGCGCGCGGTCGGCGGGTTGGTGCTGTGCGCGCCGACGGCGCTGCGGCTGTCGGACGAGGACGGCGTCGAGCCCGACGTGCTGGTGGTGCTGCCGGGCGACGGCAGCCGGACGAGCCCGCGCGAGGTGATCGGGGCACCGTCGCTCGTCGTCGAGGTGCTGTCGCGGTCGACGCGGCGGCTCGATCTCGGCATGAAGCTCGCGAGCTACGAGCGACATGGCGTGGGTGAGTACTGGGTCGTCGACGTCGAGCTGCGCGAGCTGCAGCGGTTCGCGCGCGAGGGCGAGCGGTTCGCGGCACCGATACGGCACCGGGAGCGGGTCGCATGGGACGCGGTCCCCGGCCTGACGATCGACCTCGCGGCGCTGTGGGCGGACGTCGAGCGGCTCGGTGCGGGCGCCGGCGGAGGGGATCGTGTCGGATCGTCGTGACGGCTGCGCGGTGACCCGGCCGCCTACCGGAGATTCAGCTGCCAGGACACGCCGAAGCGGTCGCTGGTCCAGCCGAAGCGGCGGCTGAATCCGTAGTCGCCGACCGGCATCAGGACCTGGCCACCCTCCGACAGGCTCGCGAACAGCGCGTCGAGCTCGCTGTCGCCCGCGCATTCGACGAACAGCGAGAACGACGGCGTGAAGGTGAACCCGTGCCGGATCGGGCTGTCGGTCGCCAGCAGCCGCTGGCCCGCGACGGTGAACTCCGCGAGCTTGATGCTGCCCTCGGGGCCGGGCTCGCCGGGACCGTAGCGCTCCACGTTGCCGATCGTGGCGCCCGGGAACAGCGCGACGTAGAAGCGCATCGCCTCCTCGGCGCGGCCCTCGAACATCAGGAACGGGGTGATCGTGTTCGGCATGGGACTGGCGCGGACGATAGCGGGTAGCTGCGCGTCGCGCGCGGAGCCGATCGCCCGGAGCCGCTCCGGATCAGGAGTCGGTGTGCTGGGCGCGCGGTCGTGGCACGCGCCCGGACTCACGATGGCTCGATTGCGGAGCCGACCTCGCCGGCGGTGCGCAGCACGACCTTGACGAGCGCAGGGAGGCTGCCGATCACGACGATCAGGCCGAGCACGAGGCCGATGACGCATGCGACGATCGCACCGAGTACGTCGGTGATCGCGACGAACGGCTGCGGCGCGATCGCGTGCAGGAACGACAGGACGAAGGCGGCGAGCAGGGCGAGCAGCACCGAGAACACCAGCATCTTGTGGCCGAGCGTGCTGCGGTCCGCGATCACCAGCAATGCGGCGGCCACCAGCCGCAGCAGCATCAGCGTCGCCAGCGTCGCCGCGGCGGTGTCCGTCGGGAAGCCACCCCAGCGCGCGAGGTAGATGGCGGTGCCGAACGGGACGGCGACGACCAGCGACAGCATCAGCAGCAGCAGCTGCAGCGCGACGAACAGCAGCACGATCGCGCCGAGCAGGAACAGGATGCCGCCGAGGATCGTCACGATCACCTGCAGCTTCACCTGCAGGCTCGGCCGCATGACGTAGCTCAGGGCTCGCCACAGCAGTGCCTGACACAATACGCCGTCGACGAACGCCAGGAACGGGATGCCCCAGCCGACCGCTTCGCCGTCCGGGTAGCTCATCGGCTCGCTCGCACCGGGCATCGTCAGCGGGCTCGGCGCGCCGACGAGGTGCTCGCTGCCGACCTCGATCAGCACGACGAGGAGCCACGCGCCGAAGGCGGCGAAGGTCAATGCGATCCTGAGCTTGTCGGTCATCGCGTCCGGACCCCGGCCTGCGGGGCGTCACTCGAAGCCGTGATCACTCCGAAGCCGTCGTCATTCCAGGCGGAGGGTGCGCGGGCCGCGGCAGCGCAGCTCCAGGATCGCGCCGTCGCGCGGCACGGCGAGGTTCAGCCGGCCGTCGCGGAGCGTCGCGAAGTCCTCGTCGCCGTCGACGACGAGTCGCGCGACCAGCGCGTCGGTCGGGCCGCCCACGGCCTGGACGACGCGCAGCGTCAGGGCCCGCACGTCGTCGTCGCCGGCGTCCGGGTCGGGATCGCGCGGCAGGCGTAGCGCCGCGGTCGTGAGCTGGTCGCTGGCGTCGAAGCGCAGCCGCGCACTGCCGGGGTCGTAGCTCCAGCCGGCGCCCTGCTGCGCCGCGATCGCGCTCGGCGCGAGCCGCTCGGCGAACGGCAGCAGCAGCCCGCCGAGCCCGCCCTCGATCCAGTCGGGCGCCCGCTCGGGGGCCGGCTCGCTGCGATCGCGCGAGGCCGACACGCCGGTCGCGACCGCGAACCCGGCGACGAGCAAGACGACGACGGCGAGCAGGCCCCAGCGGTTCACGGCGTGCGCACCCTGCGTTCGCGGACCGCGCTGAAGCTCCCGGACGGCCGTACGACCTTCGGCTGGCCCGCCGCGGACGGTTGGTCGACGGTCCGCAGCGCAGCCGGGTCGACCGTGCCGATCACGGCCTGATTGCGGAGCACCAGCTCACGCTCGAAGTGCCAGCGCAAGTCGATCGCGACGCCGACGGTCCGCTCGTAGACGAGCTTCGGCTTGCCGCGCTGGCCGACCAGCAGCTGCACGACGGTGCCCTTGTCGATCCAGACGTTTTCGAAGGTCCGTGTGCCGCTCGCCGGCAGCGACTCGGTGCGCTGCTGGCCGTCGCCGGTTCGGAACGCGAGCTCGACGCTCGTGTGGTCGCCGCGCACGCTCCAGTCGACGACCAGGTTCTGGAAGCGCTGCACGCGCCCCGTGACCACCGACAGCGAGCGCCCCGACGTCGAGATCGTGAAGTCGACCTGCGGCAGCTCCATCGACGTATCCGGCTGCACCGTGAACGCCACCGCGTCGCTCCGCACCACCGTGCCGTCCTTGCCGGTCAATTCGGCGATGGCGCGATGCTCGCCGGGCGTGAACAGCAGCTCGACCGTGCCGGCTGGCAGCCTGGCCGGGTCGGTGATCGTCGGCGGCGCGCCGTCGCCGAGGTCGATGCGCAATGCCGCCGTGTCACCCGACGTGCGCCACGCGAACGTCGTAGGCTGACCGGCGCGCACCGACGCCGGTGTCACCGTGAACGAGTCGATCACCGGCGGGGCCAGCGTCGCGGGAGGTGGTGCGACGTCGAGGTTCAGCGTGCGCGCGCGCTCGAATGGCGGCTCGTTCGGATCACCGCCGGGCTCGAACGCCGTCAGGCGCACCTCGGTCGCACCGTCCTTGCTCGGCGTCCACTCGACCGCTCCGTCCTTCCACAGGCCCTGTTCGATCGGCAACGGTTCGTCGGTGCCGACGCGCAGGCTGACCGCGCTCGGCTCGCCGTCGATCGCCCACGCGAGCGTCACCGGCGTGCCGACCTGCAGACCGGTCGACGGCGTGGCCGCGAAGCGGGTGATCTCGACGCCGCCGCCGCCCGAGAACACGATCGCGAGCACCAGCGCGACGATCAGCACGCCGGCGCCGATCAGCACCTTGGTCCCGTGCCGCTGCCACCAGGTGGTCGTCGGGCGCGGCTCGAGCAGCGTGACCGGCACCGGTGGGCTCGGCGCGGCGTCGGTCGGGTCGTCGACCGAGGCTGCGGTCAGCCGCACGTGCCCCGAGGTCGGCTGGGCCACGCCGACCGGCGCGATCGTCACCGCGTAGACCTTGCTGCCGCGCGCCGGGATCTCGACGTCGCCGGCGGGGTCGACGGTGCACCACGCGCGATCCACCGAGCCGCCGACGCCGATCTCGCTCTGCGTCAACAGGGCGCGGTCGGTCGTGTTGTTGACGGTGAACTGCACGCGGACGCTCTCGCCCGAATGCACGCGGACCTCCGCGCCTCCCGGTTTCACTTCGTAGCTCATGGCTTCGGCTCCTCGTCGTCGCTCGTGTCGGGTTCGTGTGGTCGTGCGTCGGTCGCGCCGTCGGCGTACCGGATCTCGCATTGCACGCAGGCCGGCTTCTCGCGAGCGACGATGCGCTCGATCAGTGCGCGGTGCTGGTGCGCCTCGGCCGGCGCGTCCACGCGCAGCCGGAACGGCCGGTCCGCGAGCTCGGTGACCGCGATGCCGGGCACGCCCGTCGCGATGGTCAGGAAGCCCTCGAGCCCCTGCCGCGTGCCGCGCTGCCGCGCCAGCTCCGCGGCGACCGCGATCAGCTCCCGCAGCCGCCCGTGGCCGGACGCGAGCGTGCGTATCGCGCGGCGCTCGCGGTCCTCGACGCCCGCGAGCAGGTCGTCGAGGTCGAGCCAGTGCGCCAGCATGCCGACGAACGGCGCCGGTGCACGGCGCGGGTCGAACAGCGCGTCGACCGTCCGCAGCCGGCGGTCGACCGGTCCGAGCGCCCCGGCCATGACCTCGAGCAGTGCGCGCAGCGGCGAGCCGGTGGCGTCGGCGCGGCGCATCACCTCGGGCAGCAGTGCGTGGATGGTCTCGCGGTTCACGGCTCGCCCTCCCGGTGCACGCGGATGTCGTGCGGGCCGCTCCGGAACAGCCAGGTCGGCGGGATCGTCACGATGTCCCGGCGCTCGCCGAGGCGCGCGAAGCGGGCGTCGGGACCGCCGGCGGGCGGCGCCGCGCTCGCACTGCGCAGATCCGCGCGGTAGAGCCCGGCGTCGCCGGCGACCAGCACGCGGTCGGCCGGCTCGGCGCCGGTCCGCGGCTGCGCGGCGAGCCCGCACAGCTCCGGCTTCTGGCCGGCGTGCTCGCCCTCCTGCACGTAGCCGATGCCGACGTCCTCGGGCACCGGCGCCCAGCGCGGCGTCGCGGCCTTGGTATCGAGCGCGACGACGCGACCGCCGGACGTCGAAGCGAGCGCCGTGCGCCGGCCGACACCGACGAACGCGAGTCCGGTGCAGCTCCCGAACGGCTGCCCGGACCAGCCGGTCGACAGGACCTCGCGATTGCCCGGTGCACCGCCGCCGATCCCGAGCGCCCAGCGCGCCGCGCCGTCGCCGGTGGTGCTCTGCCGGCCCGCGACAGCCAGTCCGGCCCACAGGTGCGTATGGCCGTCGAGCTCCTGGAAGCGCAGCAGCCGGACGTCGAGCTGGTCGGAGTCGAGCGTGTCGAACGAGTCGCCGGCGGCATTGCGGCGCGACAGGTGCACCTTCTCGTTGCGCGTGCCGATCGCGACCGCGAAGCGTGCGGACGGGGTCGCCGACACCGCGACCGAGTAGATGCGGGTCTGCGGTGCGCCGAGCACCGGATCGATGCTGCTCGCGCCGATTCCACCGGCGCGCAGCGGGGTGCGGTAGAGGCCGAGCTGGGTCGCGAGCAACAGCATCGGCTGCGACTCGTCCTCGGTCCATGCGAGGTCGTAGACGCGGTGACCGATCGGCAGCCGGACCGGCCAGCTCTGACCGCAATCGAACGACGCGTAGACGACCGACGCGTCGCCGGCGCTCGCGATCGCCGCGACGCAGCCGGCGCGGAACGCGCTGACGCCGAGCCGCACGACCGTCGCTGCGGCGTCTTCGCCGGTGGCGTCGAGCGCGAGCTCGAAGCCGTCGCCGCCATCGACGGACCGGAACACGCGGCCGCCGTCGGCGCAGTAGAACACCCCGGGTTGCGGGTCGGCCGCGACGGCCGTCAATGTGGTGCCCGGCGCCTGCACGACGCGCAGCTCGGGGCTGTCGACCGACACCACGCCGGGCTCGGCGAGGCACGCCTCGTAGATGCGCGACACGTGCAGGCTCTGGCCGAACGGCCACTCGCCGCCGCCGGCGGCGCGCGTGCGTGCGTCGAGAAGCCGCTCGATCCGCTCCAACACGCGGCGCTGCACGAGCTCCGGGTCGGCGGCGCGGTGCACGGTCACGCCGGCGTGCACGGCGACCTCCTTGCGGCCGGCGTCGCGGACGACGCAGCGGGTGCCGAGCGGCCGCCGCGCGTCGAGCTCGGCGGCGACGCGCGCGAGCACGTGGGCGGGGAACGCTCCGGCGTCGGCCGCGACCACCGCGATCTCGACGGTGCCGGGCATCGCGTGCTGCCACAGGTCGCATTGGGTGAACGCACGGGCGCGATCGACCTCCGGCAGGCTCTCGGCGACGATCTCGTAGTCGCGTGCGGTGACGGCCCGGAACGGCCGCCGCAGCTCCAACGGACCGCGCCGCAGGGCCCGCTCGAGATCCTCCGCGGCGCGGCCGCCGAGCGCGCGCTCCGGCTGGCGGACCTCGATGCCGTCGATCGGTACCGTGAGGCGCGTCAGCTCGCCGGCCCGCACGTTGCCATCGGGGCCGCCGCCCCGCAGGTACTCGACGCGGATCTGCGCGCCGCGCGCGGGCAGCGCCGCGAGCGCCGCGCCGGGGCTGCCGTCGACGTCGGCCGCGGGCGCGAACTGGAGCGTGCCAGCGTGGCGGTCGGCGACGAACACGCGGTCGCCGGGCGTCGCGAGCCCGAAGCTCTCGATCTCGTCCCAGCGCGCGAAGCCGCGGCCGTCGACCGACACGTCGGCCCGCTCGGTCGAGCCACTCGCGAGCTCGACGAGCACCGTCAGGTCGAGGTCGGCGGGCCCCGCCGCGACTCCCGGTCTCGGCAGCCGGATGCGCGAGCCGGGCTGGCCGTCGGCAGTGCGCACGACGGTGACGAACTCGCCGTGCACCGCGAGGACCGTCGCGCTCGGCGTCCGCTCGTCGAGCTGCACGTCCGCGATCGTGTGGAACGTCACCGTGCCGGCCTGGTTCGTCACGGCGGTCCGCGCCGGGATCGTCGCGGCGCGCGGAGCGGTGCCGTCCGCGAATGCGAAAGTCAGCTCCGCGGTCGCCGCGGTCGCGGGCTCCAGGCACAGTCCGAGCAGCCGGAGGAACTCGACCCACGCCTTCTCCGGGATCCGGTTGACGCGGTAGATCAGGATCTCGGTCAGGTACGCGAACACGTCGAGCAGCACGACGCCCGGGTCGCTCGGCGACAGGTCGGTCCAGTCCGGGCAGGTGGCGCGGATGCGGTCGCGCGCCGCCTGCATCAGGTCGCGCCAATCGCGGTCGTCGAGGTTCGGGGATGCGAGGCTCATCGCGTCGGCACTCCGAGGTGGAAGAGGTAGGCGAGGCTCTCGATGCGTCCGGTGGTGCGGATGCGGTAGTCGACCTCGATCAGCAGCGCGGCATCGTGATCGGGCGCCGGCCCGGCGTCGACGCGCAGCAGCTCGATGCGCGGCTCGTAGCGGCGCAGTGCGGTGCGCACCGCGTGTACCGCGAGCCCCGCGGTCGTCGCGTCGGCGGGCTGGAACACGAGGCGGCGCAGGTCGCAGCCGTAGTGCGGCCGCATCACGCGCTCGCCCGGCGACGTCGACAGCAGCATGACGATGGCCTGTCGGATGCTGTCCTCGCCGTGCACGATGCGCAATGCACCGGCCGGCGTGGTGGTGAACCCCGCACCGATCCCGAAGCGGTCGGGATGCGCGAAGTCGTAGCAGCGGAATGCGGCCATCAGGGATCCTCCGTGACGAAGTCCTGGCCGGTGGCCGTCACGCGGTATTGCGACGCGAGCGGTGGCTGGCAGACCGCGAAGCCCCACACCGACGACAGGCAGACCGGGTCGCCCGCCACGAAGATCCAATGCGATTCCGTCCGGCCCTGCACCGGCAACGTCGCACTGCACTTGACGGTGTTCGGCGGGATCGTGTTCGGGCAGCCGTCGATCGCGACGCCCTCGACGTCGGGCCGGACCAGCACCGGGTGCTCCGCGATGCGCACGAAGCGGTGGCGCGCCTGCGCCTTCACCAGCCCGCGGTGGCCGCAGTGCAAGCGTGCTCTCTCGTTGAGGATCGGCCGGGACATCGGGGCGGGACGGGGAAGGTGTCAGACTCTGCGGAAGTCGATGCGGTCGGCGGCGATCTCGAGCTTCCGGCCGGGGGCGCGCAACGCCATGTCGACGGCCGCCTCGACCAGCAGCCGCTCGGGCGACAGCTCGACCCGGTTGCCGGTGCGGTCGGTCAGCAGCAGCCGGTCGCCGTCGTCGGCGAGCTCGACGAGCTGGCCGCGCGCGGTGCGCAGCGTGAAGCTCCGGGTGCGGGATTGGGGCGCGCTCGGCTCGGGCAGCGCGTGTGGGCCCCACACGGCGCCGAGCACGATGCCGTGCGCGAGGTCGCGGCCGGCGAATGCGATCAGCACGCGGTCGCCGACGTCGGGCAATGCGCAGACACCCTTGTCGGGGCCGGCGGCCGGCACGGCGACGGCCAGCCAGCCGGAGTCGAGATCGGCGAACGCGCCGAGCTTCGCGCGGATGCGGCCGCGGTCGTCCGGGTCGTCGATGGCGGTGACGTCGCCGAACGTCAGCAGTGCGCCGCGGTGCCGCTCGCGCGCTGCCGCGACCGGCCGCGACGACACCTCGCAGACGTAGCCGGCCGCGACGTCGAAACGATGCGTGACCTGCGTCAGCACGAAGCGCTCGGTGTGGCCGCTGCCGAGGCCCTCGAGCTCGAGGACCGCGCCGGGGCGCAAGGCGGGTGCGCCCTCGACGGTCGCCTCGACGACGCTGCGCAGGGCGGCGTGCCGGTCGCGTACCGCGGTCGCGCGGGCGCAGGCCTCCTCGGACGTCGCGGCGAGCTCTCCGCACAGCCGCCAGACGCCGTCGAACGGACCGTCTCGCTCGGCGTCGGTGTCGTCGTAGAACGCGCCGTGGACGCCGCTCCGGCCGTCCGGCTCGTAGCCGGACGCCTCGACGTTCGCACACGCGGCGACGCTGGCGTCGCGCACGAACGAGCAGGTCAGCACGTCGCGGCCGATGCGGCGCACGACCGGCGTACCGCGGCCCTCGGGCGGCACCAGCTGCAGCGCGTCGCCGGCCAGGCAGAACGCGAGCCCCGCATCCGCGCAGGCCTCCTGCAGCAGCTCGAGATCGGTCTGGCGGTACTGGACGCGCCGCGGCGTGACCGGACTCGGCGGCGCATACTCGACCGTGACGCCCAGCTCGCCGACGAGCTCGCGCGCGAGCGCTGCACAGTCGAGTCCCTCGTGCACGCGTACCGGCTGCCGCGATCGCAGCCGCTGGAGTGCGTCCAATGCCGTGACGCGCAGCTCGTCGAGGCCGCTCGGCCCATGGCGTTCGTCGACGACGGCGACCGCGCCGGCGAACAGCGGCGCGATGTCGTCGCCGACGTGGATCGACAGCGTGGCGCCGGCACCGGGATCGGGAGCGAACGTGCCATCGCCGCGCTCGCAGCCGAACGCGAGCTCGGCGAGCGCGGGGCGGTCGAGGCGCTGGCGCACCACGGCCGCGCGCAGCCGCTGCGCGAGGGCATCGTCGAGCGGTGTGCCGGCGAGCTGCACGCGCAGCGGAGGCGGGCTGACGATGCCGCGGCTCACGGGGCCTCCCCTGCGCCGGTGCCGCGGTCGAGCAGCGCGCGAGGCGGGAAGCGCACCGGCCGATCCGTCGGCGGGAACAGCGGGTCGTCGAGGCCGCTGAACGTCGCGTAGAGCCGCCACAGGAACGGGGTGTCGTAGACCTCCTGCGACCACAGATCGGGGCGGACCATCAGCCGCGGCTCGGCGTCCTCGTCGCCGTCGTCGGGCGCGTCGAGCGGCGAGCCGACCGGCTCGCGCAGCTCGACGAGCTCCGCGGGCACCGGCGTGTCGGGGCCCGGCCACTCGACCTCGTCGGGCGTCGGGGTCGCGTCGTCGACGGCGGACGACGGCGCCGGCTCGTCGACCCGCAGCAGGCGCAAGCGCAGCCACGAGCGCGCCGGGTGACCGTCGGGCGAGAAACGCTCGAGGCGCTCGGCGACCGCGGTGACGACGCCCGGCACGTTCCACGCGCGACCCCAGACGAAGCGCACGATGCGCGGCTCGGCCCGCAGCGCGCCGGGAGCGGTGTGGTTCTCGGCGAGCTGCCACAAGGGGCCGGTCAGGTCGCGGACGTCGCGCGGCGGCGCGGGGAGCCCGGTGGCGTCCGGCGTTCCCGCGGCGACGGGGGGCGGCGGCTGGGAGTCGAGGTCGATGTCGAACAGCAGGTCGAGCTCGAGCTCGGTGCGTCCACCGCCGGTGAACAGCAACGGATCGTCGCGCAGGTCGGGGCCGGCGAGCCCGCCGCCGGCGTCGCGCGGCCGCACGCCGGCAGCGCGCCGCAGTGTCAGCGACTCGGGATTGAGCAGGCACGGCAGTCGCTCGCCGGTCGCCTCGACGACGAGCGCTACGCGTTCCATGGAGCGCCCTCCTGCGGGTCGGGTCGGACGACGAGGGCCGGCCGTACCGCGAGCGCCGCCGGTGGTTCCGGCAATGCGGGCCAATGCTCGGGGCCGGCGTCGTCGCCGGCGCCGGATTGGCGTGATCCGCCCGCCGCGCGCGGCATCCGCGGCGCCGCGGACCAGGTGGGATCGGCGCTGGCCGACGGGCCTCGCTCCGGCCAGGACGGCTCGCACGTCGCCCTCGGCAGCGCCGCCGTCGGCGGAGTCGCGATCGACCCGGGAGTCGGCCGCGAGGTGGGATCCGGTGGCGCGAGGCGGGCGGCGGGGGGCGGCGGCCGCATTGCGGCGTCCACCGCTACCGTCGGTGCAAGGCGTGTGACGGCTCGCGGCGGCGTCGGGTCGAAGGGTGGGATCGGCTCCGCGGTCGCGCGACGTGGTGACGGCTCGCCATGAGCCGGTCGGCTGCAATCGAGGTCGACCAACGCACGCTGCGGGTGCGCGGTCTCCACCGCGACGTCGGCAGGTGGCTCGCGCTCCGGCACGGTCGCCGAGCTCGCCTCGGGCGTGTGGTGAGCGGGAGCGTGTGCAGTCGCTCCGCTGGTCGGTGCGGCTGCGACCGGCGCCGCTGCCGGTGCGGTCGGCAACGAGACCGGGCCGGGCATCGAGCGGTCGGCGGCGCCACCTCGCGGGGCGCCGGGCCACGCGGGCGGTGCGCCCGGGGCGGCGCGCCGTGCGGTGGGCGGGATCGCGGTCGGCGGCGGACCGCTCCGCGCCGCGGGCCAGCGCGTCCACGCGATGCGACCCGCGGGTCGCCGGGCCGCGGCCGCCGGCGGCGCGTCGGGCGCGGGCAGCGGGAGGCGCGGGGTCGGCGCGCGCGGCGCCGGGGGCGGTGCGCGCGGTGGCACCGGTGCCGGTCGCGGCGCGCTCGCCGCCCGGCGCCGCTGCATCGCAGCGAGCAGCTGCGGGGCGCCGCGCCGCACGCGCTCGAGCCAGTCGGCGGGCGGGCCGCCTTGCGGCGCGTCGCCCGCGGGCACAGGGTCACCGCCGTCGGCGTGTGCGTCGCCCGACGCTGGCGCACGCTCGGCCCAGCGACGCACGCGCCCGGCTGCGCGTTGCAGCCACGCCGCGGCGGCCGCGAGCGCGGCGGGGCCATCCCGGTCGATCACCCGTGCGAGTCATCGGGATCAGCCGCGGGCGAGCCGCTCGTAGACGAGCGTGACCGATTCGATCGCGACCTCGTTGCCGAGCCCGTCGAGCGGTGCGCCTCGCCACTCGCATGGCCAGCAGCGCTCGAGGTCCCAGCGGACGGCGTCGGTCGCGGCATCCGGCGACAGCACGACGATCGTCACGTTGCGGCGCTCGACCCGGCCGTCGACGCAGAGCTGGAACCAGTTCCACAGCTCCGGCGAGTCGGTCAGTCCGTAGCGCAGCGTGACCTCCGAGTACTCGACCTGGCCGGGGATCATGCGGACGGCGCCGGGCATGCCGCCCTCGCGGTAGCGGATCGGCCGTACGCGTGCGGCGAGCCCGTGGCATTCCGCGAAATGCCCCTGCTCGACGCCCTGGATCTCGATCCGGAAGTTGTAGTTGCGGTACGGGTCGGCGACGACCCCTGGCTGTGCCTGATTGTCGGTGGGCATGGTCGTGTCCCGGGAGATAGGGGCGGGCTACGCGTCAGCTCTCGAGGGTCCTGCCGGCGGCGTCCTGGCTGATCTGGAAGATCACGAACTCGGCCGGCTTGATCGGCGCGAGGCCGACCTGCACGACGACCTCGCCGCGGTCGATGCCTTCCTGCGGATTGGTCTCGTCGTCGCACTTCACGTAGAAGGCCTGGTCGGCGGTGGCACCCTGCAGTGCGCCGTCGCGCCACACGCTCGTGAGGAACGCCGTGACGTCGCGGCGGATCAGCTTCCAGAGCCGTTCGTCATTGGGCTCGAACACGATCCAGCGCGTGTTGCGCGCGATCGACTCGGCGATCATCGTCACGAGTCGGCGCACCGGCACGTAGCAATACGGGCTCGACGACGGTGCCACGGTGCGGGCACCCCACACGAGGATGCCGCGGTCCGCGAAGTAGCGGATGACGTTGACGCCGTTCTCGTTCAGGTCGCGCTGCTGCTGGTTGTCGATCGCCCGTGCGAGCCCGGTCGCACCGCGCACCGGCTCGTTGGCGGGCGCCTTGTGCACGCCGCGCGTCGCATCGGTGCGCGCGAAGATGCCGGCGACGTGGCCGGACGGTGGCGCCATCACCTTGCTGCCGTCGAGCGGGTCCTTGATCTCCAGCCACGGGTAGTAGAAGGCGGCGTGGCCCTTGTCGTCGCGCGTCGGACCGAGGCCGCGCTTGTCGGCCGCCGCGGTGCCACCCCCCGCGCCGCCGCCCGCGCCGCCGCCACCCCCTCCGCTGCCCGGGCGCGTGAGCCGGGCGAGGTCGTCGACCGTCTCCGGTGCGTCGAGCACGGCGATGCGGTCGCCCATCTCCGCACAGTGGGCGTAGAGCGCCTCGTAGTCGTCGAAGTCCGTCATCCCGGGCGCCGCGACGATCTGCACGTCGTCGATCGCGCGCAGCAGCTCGAGGCCCTTCGTCAGGTCGGCGGCCTGGCCGATGTTGACGACCACGCAGCGGCCACCGCCGTTCAGGAAGAAGCCGTGCACGCCGCGCGACAGATCGGTCGACTTCTTCGCGTCGCCGACGAACGCGTCGAGGAACTGCCGGTGGTTGGTGATCGCGGTCGGCTGCAGCACTTTCGCCCGCGCCTGCGGCGCGACGCCGAGGAACGCGGTGCGGCTCGTGCCGACGGCGCGGATCGGGCGGGCGCCCGACTCCTTGTATTCGATGTAGACACCGGGGGCCGTCTTCTCCATCAGCGCGTCGCTCCGTCCATGTCGATCTCGATCTCCAGGGGCTGTGCGGCGGCGGGATCGAGGCGCACCGTCCGCTGTCTTCCTCGTGCTGCGACGTGCAGCGTGATGTCACCCGTGGCACGTATGCCGTCGAGCACGAACGTGCCGTCGCGCCCGGTGATGGCCGAGCGGCCGAGCGCCGGTGCGCGCACCGAGGCCCCCGCCAATGGCGCGCGCAGCGCCGTGTCGCCGTCACCGCGCGCGATCCCGACGACGGCGCCGCGCAGCGACGTGATGCCCTCGACCTCCACGCCGAGACGGAGGGCCGGCGGGCCGACCGCCTTGCGGCGCTCGACGCGCCAGGGTGCGAGCACCGCGATCGCCGGCCGTGGCGGGACCCCGACCGCGCGCCACAGCTCGGTGTCGATGCCGTCGGTGTCGAGCGCCCAGTCCGCGTGATCGGCGAGCGCCGCGACGATGCGGCCCAGTCGCGCGTGCGCGTCGAGCGGGTCGTCGCTCCGCGTGAACGACACGACGTAGCGGGCCGCGAAGCGCAGCTCGTCCTGCGCGACGCCGCGCGCCGCGCCGGCGCGGCGCAGCTCGACGAGCCACACGTGGGCGCCGTCCGCATCGGTCGGCGCGAGGTGCACCGGCGCTCCGCACGCCGCGGCGACCGCGTCGCGGACCGCGCGCGTGGTCGCATCGAGACCGTCGTCCGACGTCGTCATCGGGGTTCCTTCGCGGTGGAGCGGGCCGAGCTGAGCGGACGAGCGAACCCGCGGACGCGGGTCGAGCGCGCAAGGCACCCGCACCTTCGATGCGCCCGTCGATGCTGTCAACCCGCCCCCATGGGCCGCTCCGGGACGCCCCGATCCACGCGGCGCAGGCTCGCTCCGCGGGCCGGGCGCGGGGTAGGCTCTGCGCGCGCCTGCGCGCTCCGCCATGTCGTTCACCTATCCTTACCCGCGCCCGAACGTGACGGTCGATCTCGTCGTGCTCGGCGTGCCGATGCCCGCGCCGGCGCGCGTGCTGCTCATCCAGCGCGCCGCCGAGCCGTTCGCGGGCGCGTTCGCGCTGCCCGGCGGGTTCCTCGACCCCGACGAGGACCTCGAGGCGGCAGCGCGCCGCGAGCTCGCCGAGGAGACCGGGCTCGGCGTCGGCCGGCTGCTGCAGGTCGGCGCGTTCGGCGCCGTCGACCGCGACCCGCGCGGGCGGACCGTAACGGTCGCGTTCGCGGCGGTGCACGTCGGCGAGCTGCCCGCGCCGCGCGCCGGCGACGACGCGCGGACCGCGCGCTGGTGCCCGCTGCGGCGCCCGCCGAGGCTCGCCTTCGACCACGCGCTGGTGCTGCGCACCGCGCTCGACGCGCTCGCGCTGCACGCGCGTTGCGGCGACGGGCTCGCCGCGATGCTCGGCCGCGACTTCACGCTGGCCGAGCTGCGCGCGCTGCATGCGGCGGTGCTCGGCGAGGAGCCCGAGCCGCGCGCGTTCGCGCGGCGCACGCGTGCGATGCCGGGCATCGTCGCGACCGGGGCGCGCCGCGGGCGCGAGATCGTCTACCGGAGCCGGAAGACCCGATGAGCGACAGCACGACGCCCGTGGCGCAGGACTTCGAGGCGGCCCTGCACGAGATCGAGTCGAACGTCGACGTGCGGCGATTGATGATCGTCGTCGTCCACGTACTGGTGCCGGCGAGCGCGGTCGCGCTGGTCAATGCGCTGTGTGCGCCGTCCGACGTGCGGGCGGTCGCCTGGCTGTCGCTCGAGCTGCCGTGGATCCTCGGCATCGTGCTGGCGGTGGGCGGAGTCTGGACCAGCGCGATCCTGACGCGCTGCCATTTCGGGCTGGTCGTCAACGGCACGAAGATGGCGAAGGTCCGCAGCGGCGTGCTCGAGCTGCGCGGGCTGAACTGGCTCGGCGTGACCACGAACTTCCTGGGGCTGACCGCATTGTCGGCAGCGGGCGGCGCCGTGCTCTGCGGCGCCGCGGTCGGCCGGCCGTGGTTCGGGGCGGGAGTCGGCCTCGCGCTCGTGGTCGGCCTGCTCGGCTGGCTGCGCGTCCAGCACGCGCGTGCCAATCGGCTGTGTCGCAAGCTCGACGCGAGCTGGCAGAGCGGCCCGGTGCCGGCCGGGCTGCAGGAGGAGCACGCGCGCAAGTCGCTCGACGCGACCAATGCAGACGTGTCCGTCGTCGTGACGATGGCTGCGGCGCTGTTCGCCGGAGCGATCGACGCGATCTCCAATCTCGGCAACCTGTCGCCGGCCGCGACAGCAGCGCTGCGGGCGCCCGACCTCGACACGGTGCAGCGGGTCGCGGCGGTGGCGCTCGCCGCGATCACCTTCGTGTCGCTGGGGCTGTCGGCGCGGATCGTCGTGCGGCTGCGCGTCGCCCTGGCCGAGCATTCCGAGCGCCTCGCGGCGCTCCGCAGCGAGCCGGACACGCCGTGGCGCTTCGATCCCCGCGAGCGCTCGTTCCTGCTGTTCCTGGTCGTCGTCACGCTGGCGTCGATCATGGGCTTGATCGCGGTCTGGAGCGTCGCTGGCCGGCCGGGCGGGATCGGCTTCGCGGCCGGCTTCGCGCTGGTGAGCGTGCTGTGGTATCCGCTGCAGCTCCGCGCCGCCGCCCGGCGTGCGCGGCGGCGCGCGACGTGAGCGGTGTCGCGGCCGCTCCCACGCTGCCGCGCGCCCGAACGAGAGCCCGACTGCCGGGGTCGTCAGCGCTGCCTGGGCCGGCTTCGGCGGTGGCAGCGGGTCGGTAGCGCTCGCAACGGCCGTTCGTACGGCACCGTCGGCACGCCCGACCCGCAGCCCTCGGACCCGGCCGCTCTGCCGTCGGGAGTTCCCGCGATCGAGGGTCGCAGCCGCCGCGGGTACCATCCGGGATCGCTCCGAGGTGGTCCCGATGGTCGAGCGACTGCTGTCGACGGTCCTGCTCGCGGCGCTCGGCTCGCTGCCCGGTGTCGCCGCCCAATCACAGTTCCGGCAGACAGCCGGCGACACGCTGCCGCTCGGGTTGCCGATCCCGATCGCGAGTGCGCTCGCGGACGTCGACGGCGACCGCGATGCGGACCTCGTGATCCTCGGTCTGTCGCGCAGCGGCGTCGACGCCACCTTGACCGTCGTGCGGAACGACGGCCTCGGCGCGTTCGGACCCGCTGCGGCAACGCCGGTGCCGAACCGAGGCAACCTCACGAGTCTCGCAATCGGCGACGTCGACGCCGATGGCGACGTCGATGTCATCGTCGGGCAGTCCGTGATCCTGATCATCGGCGGGCAGACGACGCTCTGGCTCGGCGACGGCGCCGGTGGATTCACTTCCGCACCGGCCGCCCAGATGCCCGTGGACGACCGCATGGGGGCGACCGGACTCGCGCTCCTCGACAGCGACGGCGATGGCGATCTCGATCTGTTCGTCTGCAGCGGTCCGAATCCGACCGGCCAGGGCCTGGAGCGGCTGTACGTGAACGACGGCCTCGGTACGTTCACGATGTCCGGCGCTCCGATGCCGCAGGACGGCAGTCGCACCTGGTCGCCGTGTGCATTGGACGTCGACGGCGACGGCGACCCGGACCTCGCGATGCTGCGCGGCACGGGGGGCCTCCCACCGGGCCCGGGGCTGTCTCTGTATCGCAACGACGGACCCGCCGGGTTCACGGACGTGACCGCGTCGGCGTTGCCGGTTTGGACCGGCGTCGACGCGGCGAGCATGCGCTGCGCCGATGTCGACGGCGATGGACATGCCGATCTGTTGATCGCCCGTCCGGGTGGCGATCTGCTGCTGCTCGGCGACGGCCAGGGCGCGTTCGTGGCGACGGTCTCGTCGCGGCTGCCGGCGAACCCCGCGACCCGCTCGCTGGTTCCGTGCGACGTCGACGGGGACGGCGACCTGGATCTGCTCGCCGTGACGGCGGCCGACGGTCCGAGTGGCTGGACCGTGCCCACGGCCGACCGTGTCTACGAGAACGATGGCCACGGCTGGTTCCAGGACGCCACCGCCGCCCGTCTCGAGGCGCCGACGACGGACGGGCGCGACGCGTTGGCTGGCGACCTCGACGCAGACGGCGATCCCGACGCGTTGATCCTGACGCGGTGGCGCTGCGAGTACCGCCGCAACGAGGCCGGGCGTCTGACCGACGACTCGCGCTACCGCGTGCCGTCGGAGTTGCTCGGGTCGTCGTCGTTCCGGCTCGCCGACCTCGACGGAGACGGGGACGTCGATCTCGTCGGCGTGCGTAACGACGACATCGTGTTCGTGGTCGGAGTCAATGACGGCAACGGGCGGTTCGCCACGGACCAGGTGGCCAGCGCACCGAGCCGCGGATTCCGCCTGGTCGACGTCGATCGCGATGGGGATCCGGACGCTGTGTTCTCCGTCGATGGCCAGAACCGGCTGTGGCTCAACGACGGAACCGGCCGTTTCGCGGAGGCGACCGCCGGGCGCCTGCCCGTGGCGAGCGGGCCGACGCTCGATCTGTTCCCCGTCGATCTCGATACGGACGGCGACATCGACCTGGTGCAGACCGACATCGGGCCGAACTACGTCGCGAGCTACACGGTCCTGCTGAACGACGGCACCGGGAGCTTCTCGATCGCCGCGCCGGGCGTGCTGCCGGCGGGGCTCGACGGCGAGCCGGACCTTGCCGTCGACGTCGACGCGGACGGAGATCTCGACCTGTGCGTCGGCTCGCCGCGCGTGTTCATGGGGATCTACCCGGCGACGTTGCTGATCAACCAGGGCGGGACGTTCACCGCGGCTCCGCCGAGCCGCTTCCCGACCATCGGGGAGTCCGTGCGGCATTTCGCCGCCGGTGACGTCGACCGGGATGGCGACGTCGATCTGTTGCTCGGGACGGCTGTCCCGCCGGCACCGGGCTACGGCATCGACCACCTCTATCTCAATCAGGGCGACGGCAGCTTCGTCGACGCACCGAGCTGGCTCCTGCCGTCGCGCGAGACCGATACGACGGGGCTGGTACTCGTCGACATCGACGCGGACGGCATCCTCGACGCGCTCGAGAGCGTGGCGAGCGCGCGATTCGGCGAGTTCGGTGTGCTGATCGGCACGGCCAGCGGCGGCTTCGTACTGCGGACGAGCTCGCGGGTCGACGGCGCCGATCGACTCGAGGGCCACCTCGAGGTCGCCGATCTCGACGGCGACGGAGACGTCGACTTCGTCACCGCGGGCCCGGTCGTGATGATCGACCACCATCAGCAGCTCCACGTGCCGTCCGTCCCACGGCTCGGTGGCCGCTACGTGCTCGACGTGTCCGCCGAGCCCGGCTACGGATCGACCGGCAATCCGGTCCGGCTGTGGTACTCGTCGGGTCGGGCGGCGGTGCCCCTCGAGATCCCTCCGTTCGGCGGCTTCGGGCTCGATCCCGCGCTCTGGATCCCCGAGCTCCCGCGCTCGACGCAGCCGTGGACCGCCCGGTGCGACGTGCCGGTCCCGGCCGATCCGGCGCTGCTCGGCGTGCAGGTGTGCGCGCAGGCGCTCGTGTATCATCGTCGTGATCTGCAGCGAGCGCGATTCTCCAACACCGTGTGCGTGCGCGTCGGGCGTTGAGCCGCCGCGCGCGCCGACCGCCCGGATGGTGTCCCCATGGTTCCGGCCAGGACGCTCGTGATGGTCGCGATGCTGATCGGCTGCAATGCTGACGACCGGCGCGACGAGGGTGCCGGTCCGCGCCCCGAGCCCGCGCGCGGCACCGACCGCAGCGCCGAGCGCGAGGAGATGGTGAGCACGCAGATCGCGGCGCGCGGCGTGCGCGATGCCGCCGTGCTGCGCGCGCTGCGCAGGGTGCCGCGCGAACGCTTCGTGCCGGACGAGCTGGCGGAGCTCGCCTACATCGACCGACCGCTGCCGATCGGCGAGGGCCAGACGATCTCGCAGCCGTACATCGTCGGTCTGATGACCGCGGTCCTGGAGCTCGACCCGCAGGACCGCGTGCTGGAGGTCGGCACCGGATCGGGTTATCAGGCAGCGATCCTGGCGGAGCTCGTGCGCGACGTCTACACGATCGAGATCGTGCCGTCGCTCGGCGAGCGCGCGGCCGAGCTCCTCGCGGACCTCGGCTATGTGAACGTGCACGCTCGGATCGGTGACGGCTATCGCGGCTGGCCGGAGGCCGGTCCATTCGACGCGATCATCGTGACCGCGGCGCCCGACCACGTGCCGGGCCCCCTGCTCGCCCAGCTCGCCGACCGCGGTCGGATGGTCGTGCCGGTCGGCGACGAGGATCAGACCCTGATCCTGCTCGAACGCACGCCGGCAGGCATCGTGAGGCGCGCGGTGCTGCCGGTGCGCTTCGTGCCGATGACCGGCGAGGCGGAGGCGCGCGGGCGGTCGGCGCGGTGACGTGGGCAGCGCCGCGCCGGGCAGCGCGCGGCGTCCCGGTGCACGCCCTCGGTTCAGGGTGCTTGCGGATTGCCGGCGCCCGCGCTCGAGTCGACGATGGTCCGTTCTCCCCGCTCGGAGCTCTCCGATGACCGATACCCAGAAGCGCATCCTGCCGTCGCTCGTGGTCCTGGGCGCGGCACTGTTCGGTTCCCAGCCGACCGCTGTGGCGCAGGTGAGCGAGTACTACCTCGTTGCCGGCGATCAATCGACGTTCCTCGTGTTGCAGGGCGGCGCGCTGATCCGGAGCTGGACCGTCGCGACCGGTACCGCCCGCTACCAGTATCCGCTCGTGGTGACCGACACCGTGCGGACGATGGGCGCCAACGCCGGCGAGATCGGTGCCGAATACGATCTACTGGGCAACGACCTCGGTGCGAGGTTCACGCATCCGACCGGACCGTCGCGCTGCTGGGACGGCACGACCGACGGTGGCTCCTACTACGCGATCGACAGCGTCGGTGGCGTCTACCGCTTCGATCGCAACTGGGGCAACCCGGTGCGGCTGTTCGGCGCCGGCAGCATCGGCTCGCTGACCTACGATCCGAGCAACGACTCGCTGTGGGTGTCGCAGTTCAGCACGAACACGATCACGAACTACACGATGACCGGCGTCGTGCTCGGCTCGTTCAGCACCGGCCACACGCAGAACATGGCACTCGCGCTCGACCGGGCGGACGGCACGCTGTGGCTCCACGACCGCACGGCGCAGGGCACCTACGAGCAATGGAGCACCACCGGCGTCCTGCTCGCCCGGATCGTGGTCCCGGGCGCGAGCACATACAACGCACTCGGTGGCGAGATCCCGACGCCGAATGTCGCCGCGTGCAGGTTCCGCAATGGCAATGGAGTCAACCTGCCGGACTTCTCCTGCCGCACGAAGCCGATCCTCGGCACCGGCTGGGTGACCTCGTACAACACCAACGCGAACACGCTGGGGACCGTGCTGATCTTCGGCGTCGCGGGCCCCGCCACGGGGCCGGCGCTGTTCCAGGGCGAGTGGTTGATCTCGCTGGCGGCGCCGCCGGTCACCCTCGCCGGGACCGGCGACCTGACGCTGCCGATCCCGAGCTACCAGTGGCTCGCCGGCATCACGGCCGCGACGCAGGGCTTCCGCGTCGACAGCGGTCCGGGCGGCCCGCTGTACCTGCCGCTCAACGCCCAGGACATCGCGTTCGGCTACTGAACCGCGCGAGTGCCTCGGCGACGCGCGCTTCCGTCGGGCGCGCGGTTGCGGTATCGGTGGGAGCGCGCGGCGCAGTCGACGGCCGGTCGTCTCGCCGCGCTCTTGCGCACCGATGACCGATCCTGGCGCCACCGACGCGACCCGCCCGCGGGTCGTCCAGCTCGCCGACCGGCTGGCTGACGAGATCCGCGTGCGGCGGCTGCGCCCGGGCGCGCGGTTCCTGACCGCTGCCGAAGCCGCGCGGACGCTGCGGGTCAGCATGACGTTGGCCAATCGCGCGCTGCAGCTCCTCGCGCAGCGCGGCGTGATCGAGCGCCGGCAGCGGATCGGGGCGATCGTCGCGGCGCCGCGCGCCGGCGACAGCGCGGCGCTCGCGCGCGTCGGCGTGTTCGCGCCCGCTGCCGACGTCGCCCAGGAAGGGCTGCTCGAGGACGGCGTGATCGTCGGTCTGCAGCGCGCGTTGCCCGGCTGCGCGATCACCTTCCACGCGACCGGCAGCGACCGCGACGTCGACGCGCTCGAGGGGATGCTGCGCGATCTCGGCCGCGCGCCCGAGCCGGTCGGCGTCGTGCTGGTCCGCTCGTCGCTCGCGGCGCAGCGGCTCGCCGTGCGCAGCGGCCTGCCGACCGTCGTGTTCGGCACGCGGCGGCCGTCGATCCGCGCGCTCGACGCGGTCGACCGCGACCACGCGAGTGCGGGCCGCCAGCTCGCGGACGCGGTCGCGGGATCCGCGGCCCGCCACCTGCTCACGCTGCTGAACGAGCGCGTGCTGCCCGGCGACCAGCTGTTCCTCGACGGCGTCGTCGAGGCGGCCCGCGCGGCGACAAGGCTGCGCGTCCACGCGCGGTTCTGTCCGGCGGACGACGCCGCCGTCGCCGCGCTCGTCGAGGAGCACCTCGCGTGGGTCGCCGACCGGCGCGTGCGCGTCGCGATCGTATGTCGCAACCTGCCGCTCGCGCATGCGGCCCGCCGTTGTCTGGATGCTGCCGGGCGACGGTTCGCGATCGGCGTCGCGGACGTCTACGGCACGCGGGGCGGCGCCGGCTTCGTCGTCGCGGTGCCGACCGAGGGCCCGGAGCGCCAGGGCGAGCTGCTCGGCGAGATGCTCGCGCGGCGCGTCGCCGATCTCGCGGCGCCACCGCGCCAGCACCTGATCGAGGTCCGCGTCGCGCGGTGATCGCGGGGCTTGACATCGGGGCCGGCGCGGAAACAATTATCACGCGCAGGAGTAAGTTTCATGAACCTGACCCGCTCGCTCTCCCTCGCGGTCGTCGCCCTCGCGCTGCCGGGCTTCGCCTCGGCCCAGGAGCTCCGGCAGTTCGACGGGCTCGACGAAGGCGTCCCTGCCGGCACGCTCGTCGACGGCCAGGCCGGCGGCGCCGGCTGGCTCGGGCCGTGGATCGGCACCGACCAGTTCGGCACGCTGCTCAGCTACTGGGCGCTCGACAACAGCCCGGTCGACGTCGGGCTGTTCGGTGCGACCGGCACGCTGGTCGGCGGCCTCTACTCGACCGACACGCCCGGCCTCGCGTGGTCGTCGCACTCGCTGGAGCTCAACACGCCCAATACCGGCGGCTCGGACGACCACTTCGAGCTGACCCCGTTCGTCGGCTCCTACGCGGGGCTCTACCTCGGCACGATCGCCGGGTGGTTCAAGACGACGGGCACCGGCGCTCACGCGATCTTCGCGGCCTCGGACAGCACCGAGCCGTCGAAGGAGCTCCGCGTGATCGTCGAGGGCGGCACGCTGCGCTTCGACGTGCGCGGCGACCTGAATTCGTACGCGCTGCTCAACACGACGACCGTCGTCAACGACGGTCGATGGCACCACTTCGCCGTCGTCGTCGAGGCCGATGCCGAGGCGACCGTCTACATCGACGGCGTTCCCGAGTTCGCGAGCGGGAGCCTCGCGCGGCAGGGCTTCTTCCGGCACGTGTTCGATCTCGACACGATGGCGATCGGACGCAATGTCGACTCGGGCGGCCCGCAGTGGCAGTTCCCGGGGCTGATCGACGACTTCGCGATCTGGGGCTACCCGCTGACGCAGAGCGAGGTGCTCGACCTCGCGACGCGACTGCGGCCGCCGTCGGCGTTCGTCGGCGTGCCGCGCATCGAGGGGCCGGCGATCGTCGCGGGCAGTCTGGCGAGCGCCGCGTTCGGGTCGCGCGGGCTCCGGACTTTCGGCGACGCCGTCGGCGGCACGACCGGTCTGCGCGCCGGCCGGCAGTTCACGCCGATCGCCGATCTGCGCCTCGACGCGACCTACTACGTGAGCTGCCTGTTGCGCCGTGAGGACAACGGGCCACCGGTCGAGGGCGAGATCCACCTGACCGACCCGGGCGACATCCGCGGCCGCTTCGGCTGGGACGCGGCCGGCTACTGGACCTGCGGCATCAATGGCTACACGGCCAGCACGATCCAGATGCTGGACCGCACGACCTACCTCTGCGTGTTCCGCATCGACTCGGTCGCGTCCGGCTCGGACGCCGCGTTCCTGAAGTGCTACGCGCCCGGCGACACGATCGACGCGACCGACGCGGGGTTCAGCGGCATCGGCCCGAACGACTGGACGGCGATCGCGCTGCCGGCGGCGTCCGGCGCGCGCCTCGACACGATCTGGGTCACGCCGAACGGCCCCGGTGGCGGCATGTTCGCCGACGAGTTCCGCATCGGCACGAGTTGGGACGCGGTGACGCGCGCCGGCTTCGGCAGCGGCTGCCTGGGGGCGACGATCGGCCAGAGCGGTCGACCGGTGATCGGCGGCAGCGGCTTCACGGTCGAGCTGTCCGGCGTGCGGGCCGGGGTCGCCGCGGTCTGCAACTTCGGCATCAGCCGCGACGTGGGGCCGCTCGGCGCGCTGCCGATCGACCTCGGGCCGGTCGGCGGTACCGGCTGCTTCGTGCTGACCTCCGGCGAGGCCGCTGTCGGCGCCAGCGCCAACGCGAGCGGCAGCGCGTCGATCGCCCTGCCGATCCCGAACCTCGCGTTCCTGCACGGGCAGGCGATGTTCGCGCAGTGGGTGGCGCTCGACCCGGGTGGGGTCAATCCGTTGCCGGCGCGGCTGTCCGACGGCCTCGAGATCCTGTTCCAGGACTGACGATTGATCACGCTCCGCGACCTGCGTTGGCTCGCGCCGCTCGCGCTGGCCTGCCTGTGCCAGCCCGGGCGGCTCGACGCGCAGTCGGTGTCCCGCCAGCAGCTGTTCGTCAGCGGCACGCAGGGCTACCACACCTTCCGCATCCCGGCCCTCGTGCGCGCCGCCGACGGCGCGCTGCTCGCGTTCTGCGAGGGGCGCGTCGTGAGCGGGCGGGACGACGGCGACATCGACATCGTGATGCGCCGCAGCACCGACGACGGCCGCACCTGGTCTGCGTTGGCCGTCGTCCAGCAGGAGGGCACCGAGACGATCGGCAATCCGGCGCCGGTGCTCGACAGCTCCACCGGCCGGCTGTGGCTCCTGTTCTGCCGCAACAACGACCGGGTGTTCGAGACGCACTCCGACGACCACGGTGCGACGTGGTCGAGCCGCCGCGAGCTGACGGCGAGCGTGAAGCTGCCCGGCTGGGGTTGGTACGCGACCGGACCCGTGCATGGCATCCAGCTCACGCGCGGGACGCACACCGGGCGGCTCGTCGTGCCCTGCGATCATCGCGATCCCGACTGGCGGTCGCACGTCGTCTACAGCGACGACCACGGTGCGACCTGGGCGATCGGCGGCATCGTGCAGGGCACGAGCGTCATGGGTCCCAACGAGTGCACTGCCGTGGAGCTGACCGACGGTCGCGTCGCGCTCAACATGCGCGACCAGCGCGGTGCCGTGCGGCGGCGGATCGTCGCCTACAGCGCCGACGGCGGCGCGAGCTTCGGTGCGCCGGGCCACGACCCCGCGCTGATCGATCCGGTCGTGCAGGCCGCGTGGTTGCGGCTCGAGGCGACCGACCGGGGTGACGCGCGCGATTGGATCGTGTTCAGCAATCCGGCGTCGGAGATCGACCGCGTCAACCTGACGATCCGGTCGAGCTTCGACGAGACCGGCACCTGGTCGACCGCCCGCACGCTGTGGGGCGGGCCCAGCGCGTACTCCGACCTCGCGGTCGCTGCCGATGGCACCGTGTGCTGTCTGTTCGAGGGCGGCGTCGCTGCGCGCTACGAGTACATCGAGCTCGCGCGCTTCGATCGCGCCTGGCTCGCTGGCGGGCTGCCAAGCGCGCTCGCTGCACACGCGCCGATCGTCGGTGCGGCCGGCGGTTCCCTCGGCGGTGCGACCGGCGGGCTCGGCTTCGCGGGGTCGTGGCGCGAGACGCCCGGTGCGCGGCTCGCGGGGCATTGGCCGTTCGAGCTCGACGTCCGCGATGCGTCGGGGCTCGGCCGTGACGGTACGCGCGTCGGCGCCACGTTCGACACCGACGTCCCCGCCGCGCTCGGCACCGGCACCTCGCTGCGCTTCGACGGCCAGGGTGCGCACGTCGACCTCAGCGCGCACGTCGGTGCGTTCGCCGGGCTCGCTGGTCTGACGATCGCCGCGTTCTTCAAGACCGCCGGCACCGGTGCCCACGCGATCCTCGCGGCGTCGGACTCCGGGGACCCGAGCTCGGAGCTGCGCCTGTTCGTCGAGGGTGGACGGCTGCGCTACGACGCGCGCGGCGACGCGCCGAGCGACGGGCAGGTCGTGTCGCCGGCGAGCGTCGACGACGACCGCTGGCACCACGCTGCGGTCACCGTCGACCACCACGGCTACGCGCGGCTCTACGTCGACGGCACCGAGGTCGCCGCCGATCTGGAGCCGGGCTTCACCGCGGTGCGCGATCTCGACCGGATGGCGATCGGCCGCAACGTCGACTCGGGCGGCCCGCAGTGGTTCTTCACCGGCCTGCTCGACGACGTGCTCGTCGTCGAGCAGGCCCTCGAGCCAGCGGCGATCGCCGCGCTCGCGAGCGGCCACCCGGTCGCCGGCCTGACCGCGCGTGGCGACCCGGCCGGCGTCGGTGTCGCGGCCGGGAGCCTCGACTCGGCCGCGTTCCGGCAGTCGGGCCTGACGCCGGTCGGCGACCGGATCGCCGAGGCGGGCGGCGCCGCCGCGACCAGGCCGCTGACCGAGTCGATCAGCGCCGGGACGAGCGGCGCCTGCTACGTCGCCTGCCTCGCGCGCCTGCCGGCGGCGGGTGGTGCGTTCGCGGTCCGCCTGGAGGAGCCGCGCGGCGTGCTCGCGCAGTTCGGTGTCGAAGCCGGCGGCCGGTTCGCGGTCGGCGGCGCCGCCGGGCTCGTGCCGGGACCGGTCGCGGCGCCCGTCGCGCAGACGCTGCTTCTCGTCTGCGAGCTGCGCACGTCGGTCAGCGCGCTGCCGTCGGTGCGGCTGAAGGTCTACCTGCCGGGTGACACCGTCGATCCCGACCCGAGCGGCCTCGCCGGCGTCGGCGCGGGAGCCGGGCAATGGACGGCCGAGCTCGCCGCCGCGCCGCTCGCGACCGGCATCGCCGACCACCTGACCGTCGCTCCGTTGCTCGGCAGCGCCGTCGAGATCGACGAGCTTCGGCTCGGAGGCTCGTTCCCCGACGTCCTCGGTGGTGCGAGTGGTCGCCGTCGCGTCGGGCTCGGCTGCCCGGCACAGCCGGCGACGCCCGACCTGTGGTCGGTCGGATTGCCGTTCCCCGGCAACGTCGACTACCGCGTCGACCTGCTCGGCGTGCCCGTCGGTGCGCCCTGCGCATTGCTCGCGGGCTTCGTGCTGGCGGCGCCGCCGATCCCGCTCGCGCAATGGCCGGGCTGCGCGCTGTACGTGGCGCCGCCGCTCGTGCTCGCCGCGTCGGCGCCGGCGCTGCCGCCGACCGGCCTCGCGAGCTTCCCCCTCGCCGTCCCCGCGCAGCCGGCGTTGATCGGCGCGGCGCTGCCGCTGCAGGCGCTGGCGACGCCGGTGAGCTCGAGCGTCGCGCCGTCGCTGTCCAATGCACTCGTCCTGGAGTTCTGAGCTGCCGTGACGTCCACGCCCACATCCGACCGCGGTCGCCTCGGCCTTCGCGGGCTGGTCGCCGCTCCCCACACGCCGCTGACCGCGACGGGCGAGCTCGCGCTCGACCGTGTCGCCGAGCAGGCGCGGTGCCTGCGCGAGGACGGCGTGATCGGTGTGTTCGTCGGCGGCACGACCGGAGAGTGGGCGTCGCTCACCGTTGCCGAGCGGCAGCGGTTGCTCGAGGCCTGGGCGCCGCACCGCACGGAGCTGCGGCTGATCGCACACGTGGGGCACCATTGTCAGCGGGACGCGATTGCGCTGGCGCGGCACGCGGGCCAGCTGGGTGCGCACGCCGTGTCGGCGCTCCTGCCGTCGTTCTTCCGTCCGTCCGACGCGGCCGAGGTCGCCGCGTTCCAGGCCGACATCGCTGCCGCCGCGCCCGAGCTGCCGTTCTACGGCTACCACATCCCGGGGATGACCGGCGTGACGGTGCCGGTCGTCGAGCAGATCGCCGCCTGCCTCGAGCGCATCCCGAGCTTCGCCGGCCTCAAGTTCACCGACCCCGATCTGCACGCGTTCGCCGCCTGCCGCAGGGCGTTCGGCGCGCAATGCGAGCTGATCTGGGGCGTCGACGAGCTGTTGCTGTCTGCATTGCCGCTCGGCGTCCAGGCGGCAGTCGGCAGTACCTACAACTACGCGGCACCCGTCTACCTGCGCCTGCTCGGGGCGTTCGAGCGTGGTGACGTGGCCGCCGCCCGCAGCGAGGCGCGGACGGTGACCGCGCTCGTCGATGCGCTGCTGGCGTTCGGCGTGCTGCGCGCCGGCAAGGCCTTGATGACGCTGCGCGGCGTCGACTGCGGGCCGCCGCGGCCGCCGGTGTCGCCGTTGCGGCCGGCGGCGCGGCGGGAGCTGTTCGAGCAGGTGCGCACGCTCGGGCTGTTCGCGGCCGGCGCCGCGGCACCCGACCGCGGTGCCGAGCGGCGCGCCGACACCGCGGGCTGACGCGTCGCCGCGATCAGCCATCGAGGATCCGTTGCACCGCGGGCGCCGTCGCGAGGTCGCGGTGCTGCAGCACGGCCCGCACCAGCTCGCGGGCCGCGGCGTGCCCGCGCTCGTCGAGCGGCGGCCCCGCGCAGGGCAGCGTGAGCCAGCCGCCGAACGGTGCCGGGACGGCGAACCAGTCGAGCGTCGCGCGGCGGTCCGCGAGGGCTTCGAGCTCGTCGCGGTCGAGCTGGGGCGCGCGTGCGGTCAGCAGGTCGAGGTCGGCGGCGCCGCCGTGCGCGGCGAGGAACCGCAGCAGCGCGCGGTCGGGACCGGTCAGCTCTCCGGGCCGAGCGGCCAGCGCGGCGCGCACGGCCGCCAGCGCGCGGTCCGGCGCGCGGCCGAAGGCAGCTGCCGCGGCCGCGGTCAGCTCGCGGGTATCGGTCGCGCTGGCGAGGCGGGCGTCGATCAGCGCGCGCGCGTCGTCGCGATCGATGCCCGCGAGCAGCGCGATCCGCGCGCCGCGCCAGTAGCCGTCGGGCTCGGCCGCGAGGCTCCGGCCGAGCACGGCGACCGCCTGCGCCGGGCGGAGCTCGGCGAGCTTCGCGGCCTGCCGCACGCCCCGCGCGCCGGTGCCGACGGCCCCCTCGGCGAACACCGCCGCCGGGCCGCGGTCGCGCAGCGCGTCGACGACACGGAGCAGCTCGGCTTGGCTCGCCGCCGGGTAGCCGGCGATCACCTCGGCGACCAGCCGTGCCAGCTCGCCGACGCGGACGACCGCGGGGCCGCGCTCGCGTGATGCGGCGACCGTCCGCGACGGCGTCGCGTCGTCCCAGGCGTCGGCGAGCGCGGGCAGCGCGGGCAGCCCGAGCGCGACGAGTCGATGCGCGGGGCTCGACGCGCCGCGCGCATCGGTGAACGGGTCCGGTGCGGACCACGAGATCCACTGGCTGCCGTGCTGCGTGTGCAGCTGCGCGACGAGGTGGCGCGCGAGCGCATCGTCCGAGGCATCGACGGGAGGGGCGGGGAGCGGCGCCAGGTGGCGTTCGAGCCCGGCGCGGAGTCCGCGGACGTCCGCCGAGCCGGGCGCGCCCGCGAACCGTCGCAGCCAGCGGTCGGCGCGCTCGCGCAGCTCCGTCGCGGACTGCGCCGGGTCACCGAACGCGTCGATGAGCCGCAGCCGCTCGAGCTCCGCGAGCTCGCGCGCGAGCAGCTCGGCGAGCGCGCGGCCGGTGTCGGCCGGGCGCGCGCGCTCGAACGTGCGGTGCGCGAGGTCGGCGAGATCGTCGGCGGGCGTCGTGAGGCCACGGGTCCGGCAGGCCTCGGACAGCACGAACAGCTCGAGCGCGGCGACGCCGGTCGCCGGACCCGCAGCATCGAGGCGCTCGCGCGCGAGCGATTCGAGGTCGAGCGGGACGTAGCCGACGCGGCGCGCGGGGATGGCAGCGCGATCGGTACGCTGGAACGTCCGCTCCGCGAGGTCGAGCAGCAGCGCGGAGAAGCTGGCGCCGTCGTCGCGCAGCACGAAGCCGGCGACGGTCGTGGCGACCGGAGTCCCGTCCGCGCTGATCCGTGCCGCGCCGGTCGCGATCTCCGCCACCGGGACGGTGCCGACCGCGGGGTAGCCGAGCGTGGCGAACCAGCGGCGCGCGGCGGTGACGTCGGCCTGCGCCGCGATCGGGCCGGCGAGCAGTGCGAGGGCGGTCGTGCAGACCACGAAGCGAACCATGGCGAGACAGGATCCCGGGCGCACCCTCCGGTTCCGCGATCGGGCAGGATGCCGCGCCGCGGTGGTCGGGCGTCGATCGGTGTGGTGGTCTACGCTGGCCTCGGCGATCGGGAGGTCGCGGCCCGCGTGCAGGTGTTCGCGCTCCCACTCCTCCACTGCCCGCTCGGCCATCCGCGCGCCGGCCGAGGTGAGTTCGTCGACGCCGGCCTCGACGCTCGATCCGCCGGTGATGCTGTCGAGCCGCACCTCGTAGCTGCACGGCCGCAGCGGCCGGTCGAGGCCGCCCGGAATCGCGACAGAGCTGCGCACGCGGATCCGGGTGCGACCGCGGGGCGGGCTACCGGCCGATCGGCACTCGGAATGGCGACGCCGGTAGCCCGGCGCCATCCACCAGGTTGCAGGTCGGCACGGGTGCCCAGCCATGGGCGACTCGTGCCGGCGTCACCGTGCCGGGGATGTCGAGCACGACGGTGTCGCCATCGATGCGGGCCGCGGCGGGATGGCTCTCGCCCTCTGCGTCCACGATCGCGAAGCCGAGCGGCGCGGCGTCGTCGCTCGTGTCGAGTCCGCCGTCGGTCGCCTCGAAGCGCAGCACGATCGTGTTCCCCACGCGCTGCGCGTCCACGATGCGCGGGCCCGTCGCGGGCGTGGGAGCACCGTAGGCAAGGCTCATCGCCAGGGCGGCCAGCCGCTCGCCGACCGGGCGCTTGTCCGGTGGGTGCACGTCGGTCGGATGCCCGACGTCGATCGTCACCGCCATCCCGACGTGGACCAGCTCCGCGGCCAGCAGGCGCTGCTGCTCGCGGAATGCGGGCCAGTCCGGGCGCCCCATCGCCGGTAGCTGGACGAACAGGAACGGGAGCTCCGGCTCGCCGAAGCCTCGCCGCCAGCTCGCGACCAGCAACGGGAACAGGCTACCGTGCTGAACGACGCGTCGCGGCGACTCGGCGTTCGACTCGCCCTGGTACCAGAGCACGCCGCGCACCCGCAGCCGGGTGGCCGGCTCGATCGCGGTCCGCCACAGGAAGCCGGGCTTGAATGCGTGATTCGGGCCGAGGTCGTCGCCCGGGATGTCCAGTCCGCGCTCGAGCGCACGGGCGAGGTTCTGCTTCGCGCGTTCCCGGCACCAGTCGCCGAGCTCGGGGTTCTCCAGCCAGTTTCCCGGTTCGACCATCGATCGGGTCGCCGGCTCCGCGCGTAGCGCGTCGCGCGGGATCCATGCCTCGGTGGGGGAGCCGCCGGCGGCGAGATCGATCAGCCCGATCGGAACCCCCAGCTGCTCGTGGAGCGCACGACCGCAATAGAAGCCGACCGCCGACATCGTGCGTAGCGACGCGACCGAGCAGCGGCTCCAGTCGCCGACCGCGAACGAGCTCTCGTCCAGGCGCGCGACCGTGGCATCGTCCCACGCGCCGCCGGCACCGGTCGCCGTGTACCGCGCCTGGTAGCAGCGGATACCCGGCCACGGCGCGCGGCTCAGCACCTCCTCGCCGTGCAGGTCGCGGTCGATGGGGAACTCCATATTCGACTGGCCGGCGCAGATCCACACGTCGCCGACGACGACGTCGGCCAGCTCCACGACCTCGGCGCCCGACGCGATCCGGATCGAGAACGGCGTCGCGCTCGCCGGTCGTGCTGCGAGCTCCGTTCTCCAGGAGCCGTCCTCGGCAGCGACGACCTCGCGGCGCTCCTGCCCGAGCGCGACGACGACCTGCGCGCGCGGCGCGGCCGTGCCCCACAGTACGATCTCACGCTCGCGCTGCAGGACCATGTGGTCGCCGAGCATCGGTGCGAGGGACAGCTGGGCGGGGGCCACGCTGCCGACCACGCTGGCGGCGACCAGCGAGGGCAGGAGCCGGCGGAACGCCGTCGGCGGTCGGCTCCCGCCGATCCTGTGTCGGCGTCCATCGTACGGTTCGTCCAACCCGCTCAGCGTAGGCGCGACGGGAGCAACGTGAAGATGGCTCTCGTTCTTCGGACAGCGGCGGCCGTGGCCGTGGTTCCTGGCGCTCGACGGTCAGGCTCGACACCAGCCGGCACGCGCATACGACAGGAAGCAGTCGGCGGAACAGCCGCGCCACTTCGCCGGTCGTCACGCGTTCGGTGAACGTGCGCTCGACCGCGGACAGCGACGTGACGATTGCGCTCCGGCCGTTCATCGATGGCGGCGCCGCGCCGCAGTCCGGCCGGGGGATCACCTTCGCGCGCCGCACCAGCGCACCGGCCGGCGCGGCCCACTGGAAGGCCGGGTCACCGGAGGCGAGGCCGCTCGGTACGCGTGTTCGAGCCCCGGTCAGCGGCCGAGAGCCTCGCCCAATCGACCGATTCGTCTACGTGTTCGCACGCCGCCACGTCCGACGACCTCACCATGCTCGCGGAGGGCGACTTCTGGGCCGGACTCCTGGCCGAAGCGCCATCTCGTGGCGGGTTCGCGACGGCGCGCTGCGACTTCCTCTGGCACCCCGTGGGAGCATGGCCACCCGCGCAGACTCGCCGCGCGGCTCCGCTCGTTCAGGCTCGACGCGCAGCGGCGACGGGTGATCGCAGCTCGCGACCTCCGGCCGGTGGAGCGGACGGCGACCTACAGCGGGATCGGGTAGACTGCGGGGGTCCCGGTTGGCTGCGAGTCAGAGGCTCGCCATGAGAGCCAAGATCCCCGAGGACTTCCTCGCACTGTCGCATCGCATTCTCCGGTGCGCGAGCAGGAATCGTACGACGAACGGCTTCGTACGGTCCGTCTGCAAGCTCCTCGCTCAGTTCGGCGAACTCGACGCCGTCGAGATACGCCTGAAGGAAGGCGAGCGCTGCTGTCGTCACGAGGTCACGGTTCGGCCGGAGCGGAAGGTCGTCTACGAGGTGGTTCCCTGCCCCTCCAGGGACGAGAACGTCGCGTCCCTTCGGCAGCCGGAGGTCGACGCTCACGATCCGACGCCCGACCTCGAGCTCCTCGCGCGGGACGTCATCTTCCGGCGCTTCGACCCGAAGATGCCGTTCTTCACGCCCGATGGGTCGTTCTGGACGGCCGACACCGAACAGCCGTTCGTGTTCACGCCACGCCACGGGACCAGGGAGCGGCGATACGTCCTGGGAGGGCCGAGCGGCTTCCGTTCCCTGGCCTTGTTCCCGCTGGCGGGTGGACGTGGCGTCATCGGCCTCCTCGTCTGGAAGAGCCGTACCGCCCATCGAGTCAGCGCGAAGGAGATCGGGCTCTACGAGACCGTCGCCCAGAACCTCGGTCTGGCGCTCGCGTTGTTCCAGACGCGGGCGGAACTCGCGGTCCGTCTCAAGGAGCTCACCTGTCTGTTCGGCGTCTCCAGGCTGGCCAACCATCCCGCACAGTCGCGGGGCGAGATCCTGCAGAAGATCGTCGACCTGATCCCGCCGGCGATGCTGCACGCGGATGCCGCGCACGCTCGACTGGTGGTCGACGAGGAGGCCTACGAGTCGCCCGGTTTCGCGAACGGCGTGCAGCGACTCGCCTCCGCCATCGTCGTCTCGGGCACTCCCCGAGGGTGCGTGGAGGTCGTCTATACGAGCGAGAAGCCCGAGCTGGACGAGGGTCCGTTCCTTTCCGAAGAGAAGCACCTGCTCGATACCGTGGCGCGTGAGGTCTCGTCGGCCCTCGAAGAGAAGGCGGCCGAGGAGGAGAGAGCCAACCTCGAACGGCAGCTTCGTCACGCCGACCGCCTGGCGACCATCGGCCAGCTCGCCTCCGGAGTGGCTCACGAGCTGAACGAACCACTGGGTGGCGTTCTCGGCTATGCGCAGCTCATCCAGAAGTGCGAGGGACTCAGCGAGCAGGTCGCAGCCGACGTGCAGAAGATCGTCAACGCCTCGCTGCACGCCCGCGAGGTCATCCGGAAGCTGATGCTGTTCGCGAGACAGCACCCGACCCGGAAGACGGACGTGAATCTCAACGCCACGATTCGGGACGGACTCGACTTCCTCGAGTCGCGCTGCGAGACGGCCGGTATCGAGCTCCGCCGCGAGCTCGCGGAGGACCTTCCCCTCATCGCGGCAGACCCCCCGCAGATGCAGCAGGTCCTGGTCAATCTCGTGGTCAATGCCATCCAGGCCATGCCGGACGGTGGGGCATTGACGGTCAGGACCGCGCGCTCGGGAGCGGAGGTCGTTCTCACCGTAGAGGACACGGGGGTCGGAATCCCGAAGGAGATCCTCTCGGACATATTCCTGCCGTTCTTCACGACGAAGGACGTTCGGGAAGGCACGGGCCTGGGTCTCGCCGTGGTCCACGGCATCGTGACGTCCCACGGTGGCAGGATCGTGGTCCGGAGCGAGGTGGGTAAGGGATCGCAATTCGAGACTCGTTTCCCCGCAGCGCAGGGAGCACGCGAAGAGGCTGGTGCAGATGGTCACTGCAGCGAGCGAGAAGAGGCGGATACTCATTGTCGATGACGCCCCGGACACGCTGGAGCTCCTGCGGCGACACCTCGAGCACGCGGGATACCGGGTCCTCACGGCCGCCTCCGTCGCCGAGGGGGTCCGCGTGCTCGAGGATTCTCCGGTGGACCTCGTCGTCACCGACTACAAGATGCCGGAGCTCAGCGGATTGGACATGATCCGGCACGTCCGCGACAACTACGCCGAGACCGGCGTCATGATGATCACCGGCTACGCCTCGATCTCCGGCGCCGTCCAGGCCATGTCGAGCGGTGCGGAGGAGTATCTACCGAAGCCCTTCACCGAGAAGGAGCTCCTGGATGCCATCGGCCACGCGCTGGAGAAGCAGCGCATTCGTCGGACGGCCGCCAGGACCAGACTGGAGATCCCCTCGGCCCGGTTCGGGCTCATGGGGGATTCCGATGCGATGTGCGAGGTGCATCGGGTCATCGCGAAGGCGGCGACGACGACCGCGACCGTGCTGGTGGCCGGTGAGAGCGGAACGGGCAAGGAGCTCGCCGCAAGGGCCATCCACTATCGCAGCCCGCGCGCCGAGCGCGCATTCGTCCCCGTCAATTGCGGCGGAATCCCGGAGTCACTCCTCGAGGGAGAGCTGTTCGGTCACGTCAAGGGCGCGTTCACGGGTGCCTTCGAATCGCGCACGGGTTTCTTCCAGGCGGCCGACGGCGGCACGATCTTCCTCGACGAGGTGAGCGAGATGAGCTCGGCCATGCAGGTCAAGCTGCTTCGCGTGCTCCAGGACCTGGAGGTCGTGATGGTCGGAGCGGCCAAGGGCAGGAAGGTCGACGTGCGCGTCATCGCTGCCACCAACAAGGACCTGTTCGAGATGGTCCGGAGGAAGGGCTTCCGTGAGGACCTCTTCTATCGACTGAACGTGATCACGCTGACGATGCCGCCGCTGCGAGATCGTGGCGAGGACATCCTGCTGCTGGCCCGCCACTTCATCGAACGCTACGCCGGTGAGGCCGCGAAGCCCGCTCCACGGCTCTCCGACCGGGCCGCGGAGGTTCTCCTGGAGTACGGCTGGCCGGGCAACGTCCGCGAGCTCGAGAACGTGATGCAACGCATCGTGGTCCTGTCCGAGGGAGACGTGATCGACGCTCCCGACCTGCCTTCGCTGATGCGGTTCTCGGCTCTGCGGAATGCCGGGATCGAGCGGACGCTCGCAGAGGTCGAGCTCGTTCACATCCAGCGGGTGCTCGAGAGCGTGGACGGCAACAAGTCGAGGGCCGCGCGGATCCTGGGCATCGACCGGAAGACGCTGCGCGAGAAGCTCGCTCGAACGGAGAAGCAGTAGCTCTCGGCCGCCGGGTGGGGAGTTTCTGCCCACCGGCGCGTAACTTCCCGGGCGCCAGGGTCACCCGTCGCGACTCCAGCCGTGCAGAGATCCGCCGGCGCGCCTCGGGCACGCCGCTCGCCCCGCTGTTCCGGGACACCGGGGTCCGACGCTGCGCCTACACGACCGTGCAGGGCGGACCATCGAGTCGTCCGACGTCCGGCACGCTCGTTGCCACCTCTGCGGCGAACAATCGAGAAGCCGTGACGCGGTGTCGCGGCGAACAGGAGTTCGGATCATGAAAGCCGCATACCAGAGCCCGACGAGCTTCCGTGAAGCTCCCGTGCGAGCGCAGCCGAAGGCGCCTCGACGGCCTTCGGAACTCGAGCGCAGGTTCGAGCTCATGCTCGCAGCCTACGTTTCGCTGCTCGAGTTCGCGGAGTCGAGGACGTCGGTCGTCGACGACCGCGGCAACCTCGTCGTGCATCCCCGGATCCAGGCCGCTCACCAGGCATTGGAGTCGATGACCCGGATCGTCTGAAGCCCGAGCCGGCGCAGCGTTCGTCGATCCGACCGCCGCCGCGCTCCACGATCGGGCACGCTGCCGCACCGTGGTCCTCAGGTGTCGATCGGCGTGGTGACCTCCGCCGGCCGCCCCCACAGGAAGCCCTGCGCGAACCGGACGCCGAGTTCGGCGAGCAGGCTACGCTCGCGCTCGGTCTCTACGCCCTCGGCGATCAGCTCACCGGTCAGGTGCTGCGACACGTGGATCAGGCGCTGCAGGTTGCGCGCCTTCGCGGGGTTGGTGCTCGTGCCGGCGACGAACGAGCGGTCGACCTTGATGAGGTCGGGCTCCAACACGATCAGGCTCTCGAGCGAACTGCGGCCGAAGCCGACGTCGTCGATCGCGATCTTCACGCCGCTGCGGCGCAGCTCGTGCGTCGCGTCCGCGAGGTAGTTCGGGTCGCCGAGGAACTGCTGCTCGCTGATCTCGATGCAGAAGCGCTCCGGTCCACCGGCCGCGTCGAGCATCGCGAGCAGTCCGTCGAGCGGCGTGTCGAGCAGCGTCGACGGATACAGGTTCACGTGCATGCGGCCGTGCTGGATGCGGCCGGCGGTGCGCACGCAGGTCTTGAAGCACTGCAGGTCGACCAGCCCGAGCACGTTCCGTTCGATCGCCAGCCGGAACAGCGCCTCGGGATTCTCGTACGTGCCGCGCGGCCCGCGCGACAGCAGCTCGTGACCGACGACCTCGCCGGTGTGCAGATCGCGGATCGTCTGCCCGACCGCGCGGATCCCACGGCCGGCGAGCACGGTCTCGAGGATGGTCGACGCATCGTCGTCCCCGCGCCGCTCGGCCTCGTCGCCGTCGGACAGCACGACGCGGTTCTTCCCGCCGAGCTTGCCGCGCGCCAGCGCGTGCCGTGTCCGACCGAGGATCTCCTCGACCGAGACGCAGGCGTCCGACACGCGCGCGACGCCGAGGCTGGCGCTCGCGCGCACCATCTCGCCCGATAGGCGGATCGGGCTGTCGGAGATCGCGAGCCGCAGTCGCTCGGCGACCTGCATCGCCTCGGCGATGCGGGTCTCGGGCAAGAGCGCCAGGAACTCGTCACCGCCGATGCGCGCGAGCACGTCGTTCGGCCGCAGGCTCTCCGCCATGCGCTCGGCGATCCCCTTCAACACGACGTCGCCCGCGCTATGGCCGAGGCGATCGTTGACCGCCTTGAAGTCGTCGAGGTCGATCATCACGGCCACCAGCCAGCTCCCGCTGCGCACGGCGCGCTCGATCTCGTGGGAGAGCTGCGAGTCGAGGCCGCGGCGATTCCAGAGTCCGGTCAGCGGATCGCGGTTGGCGAGCCCCTCGAGCTTGCGCGTCATCGCGATCAGCGCCTGCTCCTGCCGCTTGGCGTCGGTGATGTCGCGCGCGAAGCCGACCACGCGCAATACGTCGCCGCGCTCGTCGAGCACCGGATGGCCGCGGGAGTGGATCCAGCGCAGCGAGCCGTCGCTGCGCAGCACCCGGTAGGTCACCTCCGCCTGCCGGCGCGCCGGGAGCTCCTCGTGCAGGTAGCTGCGCACGCGCTCGCGGTCCTCGGCGTGCACGTGGTCGAGCAGGCGCTCCGGCTCGGCGAGGATCGCCTCCGCGTCGTGGCCGAACACCCGCTCGAACTGCGGGCTCAGGTACAGGATGTCGCGACCGTCGGCGGTGCGGATCCAGAACACCTCGTCGATGTTCTCGACGAGCTCACGGAAGCGCGCCTCGCTACGCGCGAGCGACGCCTGTGCCGACTTGATCTCGCGCACGTCGACCAGCGTCAGGGCGACGCCCCGGATGCGCTTGCGCGACTCGTGGTAGGGCAGCACGCGGAGCAGGAACGAGCCACCGTCGCGCGTCGACACCTCGCGCTCGATCGTCTCCCCGCTCTCGAGCACGAAGCGGCAGGTGTCGACCAGTCGGACGTTCTCGATCGCGTGCGCGAGGTGCGACAGCGGCCGGCCGACGTCGTGCTCGACCAGCGCGATCGCGCGCGTGATCGCGGGCGTGAATTTGCGGATGTGCAGTTCGGCGTCGAGGAAGATCGTGCCGATCTCCGTCGCGCGCATCAGGTTCTCGACGTCGTTCGACAGCTCGAGCAGCTCCTCGATCTTCGCCTGGTGCTCGGCGTTGACGGTGAACAGCTCCTCGTTGACCGAGTGGAGCTCCTCGTTGGTGCTCTGCAGCTCCTCGTTCGACGCGAGCAGCTCCTCGTTGGTGCTCTGCAGCTCCTCGTTGGCGGTCTCGAGTTCCTCGACGGTCGCGTGCAGGTTCTCCTTCGTATGCTTGAGCTCGAACTCGAGCGCCTCGATCCGCTGGTGTGCGGCGTCGTCGATGCGCAGCGTCGGCGGCGGCTCCGCCGACGCGGGGTCGCGATCCCGTGCGCCGAGCTTGACCAGGAACAGCGGTTGCCCTTCGGTGGCCGACGGCGCCAGCCGGACGACGTGGGCGTCGGCGAGCATCGGTCCGTGGGGGCCTGCGAACGCCACGCCGCGCGCGCTCACCGGCTGGCCCTTGCGCGTCGCCTGCGACAGCGCGACCGACAGCGCGGTGCGCAGCTCGGGGGCGACCATCCGCAGCAGATCGGTGTTCGGCCTGCCCTCGGGCAGGCGCAGGAAGCGCTCCGGGTCGCCGAAGATCCGCTGCACGCTGTTGTTGGGGCCGAGCAGCACCGCGACGTCGGCAGGATCACGAAGCAGGGCGGCGGCCACGCGCTCGAGCACGTCGATCTCCGCGTCGCGCTCCTTCCGCGCGGCGCTCGCTGTCAGCAGGCTTTCGCTGCTCGGCCGACTGAGCTCCGACAGCTGATCGGGCAGCAGCATGCGGACGTCGCGCTTCTTGCGGAACAGGTTCCACTTGCGGTCGATGTCCTCGAACTCCGAAGCGAGGCTCGGGGTGGTGAACTCGCTCGGGCCGAGGAACAGGAAGCCGCGCGCAGCGAGCCCGAAGTGCAGCACGTTGAGGAGCCGCACCTGATGCTGGGTCTGCAGGTAGATCAGCAGATTGCGGCAGCTCAGCAGGTGCATGCGCGTGAACGGCGGGTCGCGCGTCAGGTCGTGCAGCGCGAACACGATGCGGTCGCGCAGCTCGCGGCGCACGACGAAGCCGTCGGCGTCCTCCACGAAGTAGCGCTCGCGGCGCTCGCCGCTCACCGGCGCGAGCGCGTCGGCGCCGTAGCGACCCGCGGTCGCGATGGCCAGCGCGCGGGCGTCGATGTCGGTCGCGAACAGCTTGAAGTCGAGCGACACGCCGCGCGCCAGGATCTCGTCCTGCACGAGCATGGCGATCGAGTAGGCCTCCTCGCCGGTCGCACAGCCGACGCACCACATGCGGAGCGACCCGTCGGCGAGGCCCGCGTCGACGAGCTCGGGGATCACGCGCCGCTCGAGCGATTCGAACGCCTCGGGGTCGCGGAAGAAGCTCGTGACCGACACCAGCAGATCGCGGAACAGCGCGTCGAGCTCGCTGTCGTCCCGCTCGACCAGCGCGACGTAGTCGGGCAGCGCCTCGATCCGCCGGATTGCCATGCGCCGCTGCACGCGGCGCTCGACGGTGCCGCTCTTGTAGAGCCGGAAGTCGACCGAGCGCGCCGCGCGCAGCAGCTCGAGGAGCCGGCGCTCCGGGGTCCCGGCCGTGCCGCCGGGTGGGTCCGTCGCGCGCTGGTCGCCGAGCAGCTCGCCGATCCGGACGGCCAGCTGCTCCGGCGTGCCGATCGCATCGGGTTCGACCGCAGCGAGCGCCGCGCGCGGCATGCCGTCGAAGCGTGCGCTCTCCGGCGACTGCACGAACGCGCGGCCACCGGCGCGCTTGATCGCTTCGAGGCCGCGGCTGCCGTCGCTGCCGGTACCCGACAGCACGACGCCGACCGCACGTGCGCCGTACTCATGCGCGAGCGAGCGGAAGAAGATGTCGATCGGCAGGTTCGGCTTGTGCTGGTCCGCGCGCTCGGTGAGCAGCAACCGGCCGGCGACGACGATCATGTTCTTGCGCGGCGGCAGCAGGCTCACGGTCCGCTTTCGCAGCGGCAGCCCGTCGGCAGCGATCCGCACCGACAGGTTCGTCTGGCGCGCGAGCAGCTCGTCCATCAACGAGCGGAAGTCGGGCGACAGGTGCTGGATCACGACGAACGCTGCGTCGATGTCGCTCGGCAGCGCGCGGAACAACTCCTCGATCGCCTGCAGGCCGCCGGCCGACGCGCCGATCGCCACGACCAGCCGGGCCTCGGCGGCCCGCTCGACCCGCAGGCCGTCGCCGTCTGTCTCGGGATGCGCGGTGGAACTCACGAAGCTGCTCCGTGGTCTGGCCGGGAACGCGGGCCGCCGCCGCGGGCGCAGCCCGCGTTGCCGTCGGATGTTAGCCCGGACGGTCGACGAGATCCCGTCGCGAGGTCGCGCCAGCCGCGACTCGGGTGACCGCAGCAGGGATCGCCCCGCCCGGCCGCGTCGTCCGGAACCGGCGAGCGCAGCGGCCAGCCCGGTCCCGCTCGTCACGCACCGGGCTGTCGATCGGCCACCTCGACAGCCGTCAGCACGACGCCGCGCCGCTCGTCGAGACCGCGCTGGTGCGGCAGGACCCGCAGCCGGACGCGGTGGCCGCCGCGCGTGGTGACGACCTGGTCGAGCGGGATCTCCTCCGTCAGCACGCGGTCGGCGAGCGCGCCGAGATCGAGCTCCCCGAAGTCGTGAGCGAGATGGTCGAGCGGTCGCCCGACGTCGCGGGCGACGACCCGCACGAACTGCGTCAGCGCCTGCGTGAAGTGCACGATGCGCCGCTGGTCGTCGAGCACGAGCAGTGCGACGCCCGACGCCGCGAGCGCGTCCTGCAGCTCGGCGACCGCCTGCGTCAGCCGGCTGGTCTCGTCGCGCTGTTCGGCGTTCACCGCGAACAGCTGGTCGTTGACCGAGTGCAGCTCCTCGTTCGTGCTCTGCAGCTCCTCGTTCGCGGCGAGCAGCTGCTCGTTGCTGGTCTGCAGCTCCTCGTTGGCGGACTGCAGCTCCTCGACGGTCGCGTCGAACCGCGCGCGCAGCTCGCGCTCGGGTGCGGCCGCGGTGCTCGTCGCCGCGGTGCTCGGGTCGCTCGCGGCGGGTCCGCTGCGGCCGATCAGCAGCAGGTAGCGCGCGGCCTCGCCGGGCGCGCCACGGACCGCCAGCACGCGGACGTCGTCGACCCGCGGGTGCCCAGAGCCGTCGCGGAGCGGGACCGCGCCGCAGTCGACGATCCGCAGCTCGTCGAGCGATGCGCGGATCACCGCGGTCGACACCGTCGCACGCGCGCGATCGTCGAGCAGCTGGGCGAGGTCGAGCGCGCCGTCGGGTTCGCGCGGACCGAGCAGCGAGCTGGTGTCGCCGAGCGCCCACGACACCTCGAGTCGCGCGTCGATCACCAACGCGATGCGCGCGGTCGCCTGCAGCATCGCGCGGCACACGCGCTCCAGCGCGATCCCGGTGCCGGGCGTCGGCGACCGGGTCGCCGCGGCGCCCTGCTGGCGGGATGCGGGCGCCGTCGCGACCGGCGTCGCGCTACGCCGGTACAGGCCCGGTGCGCCGTCGACCGGCCCGAAGCTCGGGAGCAGCTCGGCCTCGCTCAGCACACCCGGCTCGAGCTGCAGGAGCGCGCCGGTCCGCAGCGAGGCGCCGAGGTTCGCGACCAGCTGGCGTCGCTCTGCGGTCCCTTGTCCCGCGAGCGGGCTCCGCAGCACGATGAGGTCGATCCGCGCGAACGGCAGATCGGCGATCGGGTCGTGGACGGCGAACGTGATCCGGTCGCGCAGCGAGCGATCGACCACCAACGCATCGCCGACCTGCACCGCGTGCCGCGCCAGTCGTCGAAGCTCGAGCGCGGCCGCCGAGCCGACCTCGATGCGGCCCTCGCTGATGCGCAGCAGGACGTTCGGGTCACGGTGCGTGGCGACGATCTCGTAGTCGAGCTGCGGGCCCGCGGGCCCCCCCGCGCGGCGGCTGTCGCCGAACCGCTGTCGCAGCTCGTCCTCGAGCCGCATCGCGAGTGCGAACACCTCCTGTCCGGTCGAGCTGCCGGCGACCCACACGCGCAGCACGCCGTCGCGCGCCGTTCGCAGCAGCTCGCGCAGCGCGGCCGTCTCACCTTCGTCGGCAGCGGACCAACCGCCCTGCGGCGCTGCGGAGGACCCGCCTCGTTCGGCCGCGCAGCGCACCGTCCGCACGAAGGCCTGGATCTGCGCCGGCATCTCCGCTGGCAGCAGCACCAGGTCGACGCAGCCGGTGTCGAGCGCGCTGCGCGGCATGTCCGGGAACGTCGCGTCGTCCTCGCGCTGGACGAGCACCAGCCCGCCACGCTCCTTGACGGCCCGCACGCCGCGGCTGCCGTCGTCGCCCGCACCGGACAGCACGATCGCGATCGCGCGTTCGCCGGCGTCCTCGGCCAGCGAGCTCATGAAGGCGTCGATCGGCAGGCCGGGACCGCGGCGGTCGCCGACGTCGGCGACGTGCAGCCGGCCTGCCCGCACCGCGAGCGTCTTGCGCGGGGGCACGACGTGGATCCCGCCCGACCGCAGCACCGCGCCGTCCTCCGCGCGATGGACCGGCAGCGACGTGCGCTCCGCGAGCAGCGCTTCGATCCGGCTCTCGAAGTCCGGCGACAGGTGCGGGTGCACGACGATCGCGGCGTCGAACGGTGGCACGATCGCGGCGACGAAGGCCTCGAGCGCCTCGAGTCCGCCAGCGGACGCGCCGATGCCGACGACGAAGGTCCCGGCCTGTGCGGCGGACTCGGCGCTCGTCGCCGACCCGGGTGTTCCTCTGGCGTCCGACATGGCTGGTCCTCGGTGACCCCGCTCGCACGTATCCGAGCGCGCTCGAGCGTGGGGCGCGACGCGGGCGGATTCTCGGTGGTGGTCACCCCGCCCGCTACCGCGGATCACCCCGAGAGCGGGCCCTCGGCGATCGCGCGCCGGAACAGCTCGAGCTGGCCGCGCGTGGTCGCCTCCCACGAGAACCGCTCAGCGTGGCGGCGCACGGCGTCGCGCGATGGCGGCGCGTCGAGCAGCTCGCGCGCCGCGGCGGCGAGGTCCGCCGGCTCGTTGGTCGGCCGCAGCCGACCCGCGGTGGGGGTATCGACGACCTCCGGCACGCCGCCGACGGCGACCCCGCAGATCGGCGTGCCGCAGGCGAGCGCCTCGAGCACGACGTTCGGCATGCCCTCCCGCGACGACGCCATCCACAGAGCGTCGGCGGCGCAGTAGGCGGCCGGCAGGTCCTCGGTCGACACCGGACCGAGGAAGTGCGTGCGGGGCGCGACGCCGAGCCGGCGCGCGCGTGCCTCGAGCGCTTCCCGCTCGGGCCCCTCGCCGATCAGCGCGAGCTCGCAATCGGGCAGCATCGCGAGCGCGTCGAGTGCGCGGTCCTGCCCCTTGAGCGGCGTCAGGTGACCGACCATCAGCAGCAGGTGCCGCGACGGATCCTGCATCAGCGCCGCGCGAGACAGCGGCTCGACCGGCCGGAAGGTCGCCAGGTCGACGCCGTTGCGCAGCACGTGCATCCGGTCCGCAGGCGCGCCGAACTCGAGCAGGCGGCGCTGCAATGCGGCACTGACGCAGATCACCGCGTTCGCGCGACGGATCGCGCCGCGGATCCAGCGGCCGGCGAGCCGCGCGTTCGCGTGGATGTTGACGTCCGAGCCGCGCGCGGTCAGCAGCAGCGGCAGGCGCAGGCGCGCTGCGAGCCGGGCGGCCGCGACGCCGTCCGGGAACAGGTAGTGGCCGTCGACGACGTCGAAGGACGGTGGCGTCAGCCGCGGCACGCTGCGGAAGGTCGCGCGCGAGACGCTCAGCGGGTGCACGAGCCCGCCGAGACCCGGCACCGCACGGAAGCGCGGCTTGTGCACCAGCAGCTCACGACCGTCGCCGATCGGGCGGACTTCCGGCGGCGGGTCCTGGGAGGGAAGCCCGCGCGCCGGGGTCGGGCGGATGACCTCGCCGTCGACGTCACCGCTGCGCAGCACCTCGAGGAAGCGTCGCTCGACGAACAGTCCGTGGCGCGGACGATCCGCGCTCGGGTACAGCGTCGAGACGAGCAGGACGCGCATCACGCCACTCCGTCCGGCGCCACCGCGCCGGCGGCGCGCAGCGCGTCGGCGTAGACGTCCGCATAGGTGGCCGTGGTCGTGGGCCAGCTCCGCTCGGTCTCCACGAACCGCCTCCCGGCGAGGCGCACGCGCTCGCAGCGTGCGGGGTCGCCGAGCGCATCGACGACCGTGCTGGCGAGCGCCGCTACGTCGCCGGCGCGGAACAGGAAGCCGGTCTCGCGATCGCGGATCAGCTCGCGGTGTCCACCGACGTCCGACGCGACCACCAGCACGCCCTGCGCCATCGCCTCCAGCGGCTTCAGCGGAGTGACGAGATCGGTCAGTCGGATCGCCTGCCGCGCGAACACGAAGGCGTCGACCAACGTCGCGTAGCTGCTGACCTCCGAGTGCGGCACGCGCCCCGTGAACGACACGCGGTCCGCGACGCCGAGCTCGCGCGCGAGGTCGTGGAGCGCGCTCTCGCGCGGGCCACCGCCGACCAGCAAGGCGCGCACGCCGGGGTGCGTCACCGCGATGCGAGGCAGCGCACGCAGCAGCAGATCGATGCCCTCGTAGGCGTAGAACGACCCGATGAAGCCGAGCACCGGGCCGTCACCGAGCCGGAGTCGGGCGGCGAGTGCCTCGTCGCGCGGTGCGCGGAAGGTGAAGGTCGACACGTCCACCGCATTGCCGACGACGCGCACCTTGTCGGCGGGCAATCCGCGCTCCAGCAGGTCGTCGCGCAAGCCGTCGCAGATGCAGACCACCTGCTCGACCTTGCGCACGACGTGGGTCTCCATCGCGCGCGTCAGCCGGTAGCGCAGGCTGCCCGTGCTCGTCGTCCCGAGGTCGACGGCCGCGTCCTCCCAGAACGCGCGCACCTCGTAGACCACCGGCAGGCGCGCCCGCTTCGCTGCGCCGAGCGCGGCCAGGCCGTTCAGCGCAGGCGAGTGCGCGTGCAACAGCTGTGGGCGGTGGGCTTCGATCAGCTCCTCGAGCCGGCGCCGCAAGCCGCGCACGACATCGAGCTGACCGAGCCAGGGGAGGCCCATGAGGCGTCCCGGCGGCGTGCGGTGGAACGTCAGCCCGTCGACGTCCTCGCTGCGTTGCGCGCCGCTGCCCTGCTTCGCACCGGTGACCTGCAGCGTCGTCCAGCCGCGCGCCGCTTGCTCGCGCAGGATCGCGCGCGATCGGAACGCGTAGCCGCTGTGCAGCGGGAGCGAGTGATCGAAGACGTGCAGGACGCGATACATGCAGGCCGCCGTTTCTAACCGCCCACCCGACCCGATTCTCACTCTCGATCGTTCCCGTGCCCGATGATCGCACGACCATCGGTCGGTGGGGTGCGGCCCGATCGCGCCGATCAGGTCGACGAATCGGCACCGAAACCGCGTTGGGCGATCAGCATACCGACCAGCATCGCCGGCACGAACGCGAGCACCGCGCCGTGCCCCTCGATCAGATTCGCGATTGCGGGACCCGGGCACATGCCGCCGAGTCCCCAGCCGGCGCCGAACATCACCATGCCGATCAGCAGCCGGCGATCGCGCAGTGCCAGCGCGGCGCTCGCCCACACCGGGCCGACGGGCGCGCCGCCGCCACCGCCGGCGAGCGCACGGTGGGTAGCGGCGAAGGCCGCCAGTGCGCCCCCCATGACCAGGGCGAGGGTCGGATCCCAGGTGCCGGCGATGTCGAGGAAACCGACGATGCGAGCGGGATCGGTCATGCCGGCCACCGCGAGTCCGGCGCCGAACACCGCACCGGCGACCAGCACGAGCGACCGGCGCATCAGGCCGCGCCTCCCAGCAGGTGACGGGCGACCAGCACGGTCGCGAAGCCGGCCAGCATGAAGACCAGCGTCGCGACGATCGAGCGACCCGAGCCGCGGCCGATGCCGCACACGCCGTGGCCGCTGGTGCAGCCGCCGCCGAGCCGCGAGCCGAAGCCGACCAGCAGGCCGGCCGCGACCGCCACGCCGAGCGACGGCGCGGCGGTGAAGCGGGCCGTCGCCGGCCGGAGCCAGAACGCGAGCGCCGCTCCTCCGAGCAGGCCGACGACGAACAGCGCGCGCCACGCGGTGTCGCCCGCGCGCGCCTGCAGGATGCGGCCGACGATCCCGCTGACGCCGGGGACCTTGTCGACCAGCCACCAGGTCAGCGCGCTGGCGGTGCCGATCATCGCGCCGCCGAGCAGCGCGCTGGTGGGAGAGAAGTCGGGCTGGATCATGCGCGTGCGCGCCGCGCGCGCCCGGCGGGCGGGGCGTGGAGCGGCGCAGGACTCTACGGCGTCACAGCCTGGAAATCGTCACTGCCTCGGTGGGTGCGCGGCGCGCGGCGGGCGCTGTCGAACGCGTCAGATCATCGACTCGTAGCCGTCGAGTCGATCACGCAGGCACGCGATGACCTTCTTCTGGGCGCGGTGGAAGATCAGGCGCACGGTGGCGCCCTTGTTGCGGCCGACCTTCGCCGCGATCTCGTCGTGGCTGAGCTCGTCGCGCCGGCGCAGCAGGTAGATCCGCCGCTGCTCGTCGTCGACGAGCACACGGTTCACGCACTCGAGCTCGCGCTCCTCGATCTCGCGCAGGCGCGCGAAGCGGCTGCCGGTCCCGCCGGCGGGGTCCGGGACCTCGTTCGGCAGGTCGCGGCCCTCGCCGTCGGGATCCTGCGGGAGCACCGCGCCGTCGGCGGGCTTCCGCTTGTCGGCGTTCTGGCGGCGGTGCTGGTCGATCAGCCAGTTGCGCGCGACTTTGCGGACGAACGCCCAGAATTCGCCGCGGCTCCGCAGCTCCATGGCCGGCAGCCGCCGGAGCAGCTCGAGCAGCACCTCCTGCTGGAAGTCCTCGAACTCGATCCCTCGCCGGGTCAGCCGATCGTGGCGGAACGCGTCGCCGAGGAACCGCTCGATCTTGCGGCCGAGCGGCACCCACGCGTCCGCATCGCCGTCCTTCACGCGAATCCCCTGGAGCACCGTTTCGCCGGGATCGTCCTGCCGCCGCTGCGACTGGCAAATCGTCTCGCCGGCGCCGTCCTCCCGCTCGTCCCACGACGGTGGATCGCGGAAGTCGCGCTCGCGCGGCTCCGGTTCGGGTCGCTCGATATCGTCCGGCAGACGGTCGTCGGGTTCGCTCATCGGGGCGCTCCTTCACGCGCGGCGGCAGTCTAGCGGAGCTGGCCCCGGGCGTGCTCGCGCGCGCGCCGGCGCCGCCGCGGCCGGTCTGTGCCGGGCCCCGCGCAAGCGCTGGCGGAGTCCGGGGATGCGGTCTGGCGCAGCCCGGACCGCGGCGCCATAATCGCGCCCGATCGCAGCGTCGCGACCTCGCTCCGACCGATGGACGACACCACTCGGGAGATCCTTGGGATGCTGGAGGGCGATCGGCCCCCCGAGCTGAAGATCGCCGCAGCCCAGGTGCTGGGCGAGCTCCGGCCCAAGGACGCGGCGGTGGTGAAGCTGCTCGAGCGCCAGCTGCAGGGTGGTGCGACCTTCCTGGCGCGCCCGCTGCTCGTCGCGTTGGCCGGGATCCGCTCCGCGGCCGCGATCCGGGTGCTCGTCGACCAGCTCGCGCGCACCGAGCACGCCGACGTCGCGGCCCACCTGCTGGCGGAGATCGGGGCGCCGGCGGCGGCCGCGCTGGAGGCCGCCTTCCCCGCGGCCGGGCCCGAGGCCCGCAACCGGATCGTCGGCATCCTCGGGCGCGCGGCCGACCCGGCGGCGCAGCGCGTCCTGGAGCTGGCGCTGCTCGACCCCGAGCTCGGCCGGCGCGCCGGCGAGTCGCTGCTGCAGAACCACGTCGGCAACCTGTCCAAGAAGGACGCCACCGCGTTCAAGTCGAGACTGACCAGGCACCTGCGCGACCACCTGCCGCCGCAGAGCACCGCTGCGGTGCTGCGGCTGCTGGCGCGGCTCGACCCGGCGGGCAGCCGGGCGAACCTGATCCGGCACGCGGGGCCCGAGTTTCCGTCGATGGTCCGCTCCGCGGCGCTCGAGGCGCTGGCCGAGGTCCATCTGACCCCCAAGCAGGCGGTCCTGCTGCTGCCGCTGCTCGACGACGTCGACGAGGTGAACGTCGCGGAGCCGGCGATCGCCGTGCTGAACCGCGTCGAGCACTGGCCGCCCGAGGCGGTCCCGGCGCTGCGCGCCGGTCTCGCGTCCCGGCGGCCGCGGCTGCGGCGTTTCGCGCTCCAGGCGGCGAGCCGGGCCGGTGATCCGGCGCTGGTCGCGCCGCTGCTCGAGCACCTGGACGCGGCGGATCCGCGCGAGCAGGAGCTGGCGCTCGCCGCGCTCGGCGCCAACGAGGCCGCGTTCGAGCCGCTCTTGAAGGCGCTCGTCGCCGAGCGCTCGCCGGAGCGCGCCCGCCGCCTCACTGCGGCGGTCGTCGCGCATCGCGCCCAGCTCGACGACGCGGCGTTGCGGTCGCTGGTCGAGAAGGGCGCGCGGCAGCTCGCCGCCAAGGACCCGCGCGGCGAGATCCTGCTCGACTGCGCGGTGCGCGCGCGCGCCGACTTCGCGGCCCCGCTGGTCGTCGACAAGGCGGTCCGCCTGCGCCGCCAGCGCAAGCTCCCGGAGGCCCGCGCGCTGCTCGCGTTCCTCGCGTCGGGCGACCAGCTCGACGCCGAAGGTCGCTACCAGCTCGCGCTGACGAGCCTGCTGATCGACGCCGCGAACGGCGCGGCGCACGGTCGCGACGCCCAGACCGAGCACGGCGACGCGACCATGGGCCACCTGGCGATCCTGGTCCGCGAGGGTTTCACGACCGCGGAGCGGCTGTGCAAGGAGCAGATGCTGCGGCCCGACGACCTGCTGCGCGTCGGTCGACACTTCTCGACCGGCGTCGGGGAGGAGCGGCGCTTCGCGGCCGAGCTGCTGCACCATCTGGCGCACAAGCACGGCAAGAAGCGCGCGGGCGAGGAAGCCCTGCAGACGCTGCGCGCCGAGAGTCTGTGACGCGTGCGCCGCCGGCGCGCGGGGTCGACGGTTGCCCGCCGCGGCGACCGGCCCGATGATCCGCGCCATGCGGTGGGGACTCCGTGTGGCCGGCGCCCTGGGCGCTGCAGTGTCGTGCTCGTGCGGTGGCTCGCAGGGCGAGGTCGGCCGCGTCGCTCCGCGCGACGAGCTCCGGTTGGAGCTCGGTGGCGAGGGGCCGTCGATCCGCGACGTGCTGCACAGCGCCCGCCGGGCGACCGGCGGGGACGGAGCGCCGCTGCGGATCGAAACGCCGCGCCCCGAGCCGCCGCCGCCACCACCGCCGCCCACGCGCGTCGTGCACCTCGCGCCCGGGCAGACGCTGAGCAGCCTGTGCCGTGCCGAACTCGGTGACCCCGACCGCTGGCGTGAGGTGATGGAGCTGAACGGCTGGAGCGAGGCCGATCTGTTCCGGCTCGCGGTCGGCACGCCGGTGCGCCTGCCGGTGCGCGGCGAGCGCTGAAGCAGCGCGGCTCCCGGCCGCCGGATTCCGCGGATGTCCGCTGGTCCGCTTCACGATACAACCCGGGTGTCGCGCTCCGCGGCCCCTCGTCCCGTCCCGACCGCGCCATGAGTGCCCACTCGCTCGCGAATCGTCCGAACCGCTCGTTCCCGACACCGCGCCTGCGCCCGGTGCCGTTTCGCCTCGGGATCTGCCTCTCCCTGTGGCTCGTCGTGCTCGGCGCTGGCTGCACCGAGCCCGGGCCCGCTCCGCCGCAGTCCGCGCGGAGCCAGCCGGTGGTCAACCCGGACCCCGACTCCGGCGACCGCCAGCTCGTCGACGAGCGCAACGTCCGGCCCGGCATCAATGACACGTTCCTGGAGGACGGCGCCGCCGAGAGCTACGCGAAGCGCTTCGAGGTCGAGAGCCGCGAGATCTTCGCGCAGCGCGCGGCGCTGGTCGACGCGCTCGGATTGCACGCCGGCATGGCGGTAGCCGACGTCGGCGCGGGCACCGGCGTGTTCCTGAAGCCGTTGAGCGAGGCGGTCAGCGATGGCGGCAAGCTCTACTCCGTCGACATCTCCGCGGAGTTCGTCGGCTGGCTCCGGCAGCGCGCGGCGCGCGAGGGCCTGCACAACGTCGAGGTCGTGCAGAACTCGGAGAAGTCCGTCGAGCTGCCGGACGGCTCGGTCGACCTCGTGTTCGTCTGCGACACCTACCACCACTTCGAGTTCCCGCTGAACACGCTGGCGTCGATCCACCGCGCGTTGCGCGACGGCGGCCAGCTCGTCGTCGTCGACTTCCACCGTATCGAGGGCGTATCGCGGCCGTGGCTGCTCGAGCACGTGCGCGCGGGCGAGGACGTGTTCACGCGGGAGATCGAGGAGTCGGGCTTCCGGCTGACCGAGCGCCGCGACGACCTGCTGCAGGAGAACTACTTCCTGCGCTTCGAGCGCGTCAGCCGCTGACTCGCAGCGCACGATGTCGGCCGGCCCGGGGATCGTCTTCCACACGCGGCACCCGCGCTGGTTGTCGAACTCGTGGCTCGTCGCCGACCGCCCGGGCGGCGCCGCGGTCGTCATCGATACCGGCGGGCCCCTCGAGCCGATTGCGCAGCGGATCGCGGAGCAGCGGCTGACGCTGACGCACGTGCTGTGCACGCACCACCATCCCGATCACGTCGCGCACAATGGCGACTACCGCGCGCGCTACGGGTGCCCGGTGTGCGGGCACGCTGCCGAGCGCGCGCTGTTCGGTGACCTCGACGTCGAGCTGGCCGACGGCGACGAGCTGGTGGTCGGCGGGCTCCACATCCGCGCACTGCACGTGCCCGGGCACACGGTCGGTCAGCTGGCGTTCCTCGTCGACGAGCGCGACCTGTTCAGCGGCGACACGCTGTTCCGCGGCTCGGTCGGCGGCACTCGCGGGCGCGGCCACACGACCTACGACGATCTGCGTCACAGCGTGCTCGACGTGCTGCTCGCGCTGCCGGGCGACACCGTGGTGCACCCCGGCCACATGGGCGACACGACGGTCCGCCGCGAGCTCGCCGACAACCCATTCGTGCGGTTCTGGACCGGGCGGTCGGCGCCCCTCGAACGCCGTTGCGAGGCGTTCGGCGAGCCGGGCACGCTGCTGGTCGAGGCGCCCGACTACGACGGTGGCACGAAGTGCATCGTGCGCTTCGACTCCGGCGCGCTCGACGTGGTGCCGGGCTCGCGGGTGCGCGCGGCACCGCGGTAGCCGATCGGACAGGCAGTCGACTCCATCGGAGCCGCGGTGCCCGAACCGTCAGGATCGCTCAGTACCAGATCCGCATGGGGAGTGGCGCGTCCAGCGGCGACTGGCCGGACGGCAAGAACAACATCACGAAGTCCATCGAGACCGTGGGGCCGACGAACACCGGATAGCCCAGGGACGGGATCCCGGAGATCGGGAACTCGATCGTCTCCTGGTTGGTCGCCACGGCGATCGGAGCGAAGTCGTACCACTGATCCACGGATTCGAACCACGCGCTCACGAACAGGGTGCCCGACGCACCCGCCGACGCACGCGATGCCTGCACGACGATTTCGTTGAACGTGCCGGACTGAGTCGTGGAACCGCGCCGGAACAGCGACATCCGGAACTGGGACCCGCCCGGGTAGGCCGGCTGGAACGGACTCGCCTCCCTTGAGAACAGCGCGTTCGCGCACAGGTAATAGGCCGTCGGACCGGGTGGGATATCCGGATCGAAGAAGCTGATCGCGTCGACACCCGCGCTCGTGCCGCCGCCTCCGGTTCCACCGTTGGGCGGAGCGAGAACCGAACCGACGGAGGTCATGTCCGTACGCATGACGGCGACCAGGTGCGGGTTCGTCGGGGCTCCGGTCAGGAACATGAGCTCCTCCTCCGCGCGCTCGGGAGTCGAGTTCTGTTGCACGACGAGCGACACGACGATCCGGTCGTTGGTGTCGTCGATCGCCAGGCCGTCGATCTCGACCGACGTCTCCTGCGTATAGCCCAGGTCGATCCTGCTCTTGTAGACCGTGGGCGACGACCAGCTCGTTCCGTTCCACTCGACTTTGAAGATCGTTGCCGCGGAGATCGGATGGGTGCCGAACCACGGGTGGATCTCCGACGTGATCGATGTCGCACTGATGGTGAAGTAGAACGTGGACATCACCGGTGCGGCTTCCTCGCCGACGGCCTTCTCCTGCGTGTAGAGGTCCGAGAGCCAGACGTCGAGCGCGTCGATGTCCTCGTTGTTCGCGTGGCGGATCGCACCTTCCGGTATCGTCGCGACCACGGCGCCGACGTCACCCTCGTCGATCCCGACCGATTCCTCCAGGAAGTAGGAGCGCACGGCGTAGCCGTCCGGCTCCCCCTCGCGGCTGAACACGACAGCGGTCCACGAGCCCGGGTTGGCGACCATCACGCCGTTCGCGTCGATGGGGGGGACGTGATCCCTGCCGATCGAGACGCCGATGATGTCGATCTGGTGCGTGAGCGCGGGAAGCAGCTGGTTTCGATGGTGGGAGAAGCCGGTGGGAGTCGGCTCGAATGGCGGTGTGGTCTGATCGCCCGGTGCCTTGATGTAGACGCGCTCGGGCTGCTGCGGCAGCTCGGCGACCGGGCGCACGGACAGCGCCAGATCGGTGGCTCCCAACGGGCCGCGTTGGGCATGGACGCCGGTGCAGAGCGCGGCGGCGGCGGAAGCGGTGATCAGCAGTTCGGACAGCTTCATCTGGGTGCCAGGTTGCGGGTCGACGGCGGGGGCAGAGGTGCCGCGTCGGGGGCCGGCTTCAGCCGGGCCGACAGGGCGAAGAGGAAGTCGGCGAGTTCGGGGGTCGTCGTGGACTCGCTGGACAGGGCCTGGGCCAGGCTCTCGATGGCGCGCCAGTTGACGGGGTCGCCCGCGAGCCCGGCGGAGATGCCGCGCGCCAGCAGCAGGCCGTCGCCGTTCGCGATGGCGGTGGCCTTCAGCACCTCGTGGCCGGCGGTCGGCTCGCCGAGGTCGGAGGCCTGCTGGAACGCGTCGCGTGCCAGGTCGGCAAGACGGCGGCGCTCGGCCTCGCTCTCCGCGACCGTCGCGCGCTCGCGGAACAGGTAGCCCGTGCGCCACGCGGCACGGATCCGCGCCAGCGCTCCATTGCCCGCCGGGATCTGGCGGTCGAGGGCCTCGGCGTCGTCGAAGAGCCGCAGGTCGGCGAGCACCTGGACGAGGTTGTGCGCCGCGAGCGGGTGGCCCGGCTGCAGGCGCAATGCCTCCGCGAGGCAGACCTGCGCCCACTCGGGGTACCTGAGATTGCGATAAGCGACGCCGAGATTGGCCCATTGGCCGGCGCCCGTCGGGTAGAGCGTGACCGCGTCACGCAATGGCTGGAGAGCCTCCGCATAGCGCTCGGCGCCGAGCAATGCGGCGGCGTAGGTGTGGCGCGTCCACGCTGTGTGGAAGCCGCGCTTCGTCTCGAGCCGATCGGCGAGGCGCGCGGCGAGCTCGAACTGCTCCAGGTAGCGGCCGTTCCCGGTGAGCTTGTCGTAATTGGCGATCGCGGCGACGACCGGTGCGAGCAGCTCCAGGCACGGTTCGTGACCGGCGTCCGCACCGACCTGCAGCAGGTCGCGCAACGCGGGCATCGCAGCGGGGCTCGGGCGTCCGCGCAGCACGTGGTAGCCCGCGACGTAACGGTCGGCGGGCGTCGTCGGCTCGGGCAGGTCGTCGAGCCGCAGGGCGCGGTGGTCGGCCGCGTCTGGCGGCAGCGCTCGGTAGCGGGCCGCGAGTGCGGTCAGGTAGGGCGTGTCCTCGACCTCCGCCACGTGCTCCATGTCGTCGGCGGCTCCGCGCGGTTGCTGGTGGTCGAGCCGGAACGCCGCGCGCAGCACGCGACCCTCCAGCTCGTCGGGCCGCAGGCGCACGCAGTCGTCGAGCAGCGCGGTCGTCGCCGCGAGCCGCTCCGGATCCGTGATCCGGCGCACGCCGAAGTCGACGAGCCCGAGGCTCGGCGGGATCGACTGCCAGTGCTGCTGCCAGCTCGCGAGGTCCGCGGCCCGTTGCCGCTCGCGGACCAGCCACCACGCTCCGCCGAGCGCCAGCAACAGCAGCACGATCGCGGCGGCGCGCAGCTCGCGCGAGCGACGCATCGTGCGGACGCTCCGCGTCAGCAGGCCGAGCGGTCGGGCGCGCACCGGCTGGTGGGCGAGGAAGGCCCGCAGGTCGGCCTCGAGGTCCGCGGCGGTCGCATAGCGGCGCCGCGGGTCGCGCTCCATGCCCTTGTCGAGGATCGCCTGCAGGTCGCGCGGGACGCCGGGATGCAGCCGTGCCGCCGGCACCGGGTCCTGGTGCGACAGCGCGTGGATGACCTCCACCGGTGTGCCTGAGTACGGCGACCGCAGCGTGACCATGTGGTACAGCGTCGCGGACAGTCCGTACACGTCGAGCGCCGGGCCGCTCGAGGGCGAGCGGGAGGCCTGCTCAGGCGCCATGTATGCGGGCGTGCCGAGCACCTGGGTGGCATTGCTGATGGTGCCGTGCGCATTGCGGGCCGCGATACCGAAGTCGAGCAATACCGGCACGCCGTCGCGACGGATCAGCACGTTGGACGGCTTGACGTCGCGGTGGTAGACGCCGGCGAGGTGCGCGGCGTGCAGCCCCGCCGCGAGGTCGGCACACCACGACACCAGCAGCCGCAGGTGGTTCGTCTCGCGCGGCGCGGGGCCACCGAGCAGCTCGCCGACCCAGCGCGTTTCGGTCAGCCGCCGTGGGTCGCCGTCGGTCCGCTCGCTGGCGTCGGCGAGGAGCGTCGCCAACGACGCACCCTCGAGCAGCTCCATCACGAGGAAGCTCGCGCCCGACGCGTCCTCGCCGCGGTCGAACACGGTGACGACGTTCGGATGGCTGAGCTGCGCGAGCACGAGCGCCTCGCGCGCGAACCGCTCGACGGCCTGCGGGCCGTCGAACAGGTCGCGGTGCAGGATCTTCAGCGCGACCGGGCGCTCGAGACTCAGGTCGACCGCGCGGTGCACCGTGCCCATCGCGCCGGCTCCGATCGGATGCTCGAGGCGGTAGCGACCGCCGAGCACGACCGGGGCCTCGCCCTGCGCGTCGCGCGCGCGGCGCTGCAGGTCGGCGAGCCGCGGTGCGAGCTGCAGCGCGGTCGCCAGGGCCTCGCGGAGCTCGGGGCGCCCCGCCGTCAGCGCGTCGAGGTCGACGGTCTCGCCCTGCTCGCCGAGCTCGAGGGCGCGTCGGATCAGGTCGGTCAGGGCGGGGTCGGTCATGCCGGCCGTCGGGGGCTGGTGTCGAGGGAACGGGCGAGCTGGGACAGCAGGCGGGCCTGAGCGGCCCGGAACGCCTTGCGGGCGGCGTCCTCGGACGGGTAGCCGAGCTGCTCGGCGAGCTCGCGGAACGGCGTCTCGGATTCCAGGCGGCGGCGGACCAGCTCCTGCTCGCGCGGTCGCAGCGTGACCAGCCCGATCCGGTAGGCTGCGACCGCGTCGCGCTGCTCCGCGACGACCGACGGGTCGGCGGCGGGCCCCGACGGGCTGCGCTCGACGGCGTCGCCCCGCTCGATGCGCCGGCCGTCGCGGCGCACGGCCTCGTGGCGGCGGATCGCGTCGAGGATCCGGTTCTTCACGAGCGTCGCCAGCAGCCCGACGAAGCTCGGCTCGTCGTCGGCGCGCACGTCGTCGAGGTCGCGGACGACGCCGAGGAAGACCTCCTGGACGATGTCGCCGGTGCTGAGCATCGCCCCGAACCAGGGCCGCTTCGCGCGCACGTCCTGGGCCAGCCAGCGGTGCACCATCCGCTGCACGTCTGGATAGTGCCGCTGCACCAGCTGGTCGAGGCACGCCGCGTCACCGCGGCGCGCGCCGTCGAGGAGTTCGAGGAACGCAGGGGACATGGGGATCCTCCGGCTCGGGCGCAGACCGCCGAGACGACCGGAGACAAAATCCCCGAAAGCCGTCCCCAGGTCGACCGCGGGTCCCGGCGGATGCCCCATCCGTGGCCACCTTCGCGCGGCCGCGAGCGACCCGACGGACTCGAGGTCCCGGCGGCGACCGGGCATTCGAGGCCGTGCGTCCGATCCCGCCGCGGGTGCGCCCGCCGGGGCTCAGGTCCGATAGTCGGCGTTGATGCGCACGTAGTCGGCGGTCAGGTCGCAGGTCCACACGTCGGCCTGCGCGTCGCCGACGCCGAGGTCGACGCCGATCGTCACCTCGCGCTGCTCGTTGAGGTGGCGCCACGCGGCGGGCTCGCGCTCCGGGAACGGCTCGCCGCGCTCGAACACGAAGGTGTCACCGATCCACACCGCCGCGCGCTCGACCCGGATCGCCACGCCGGTCCGGCCGGCGGCCGACAGGATGCGGCCCCAGTTCGGGTCGCGACCGGCGATCGCGGTCTTGACGAGCGGGCTGGTCGCGATCGTGCGGCCGACGCGAGCCGCATCGTCCTCGCTCGCGGCCCCGCGCACCTGCACGGTGACGAGGCGAGTCGCGCCCTCGCCGTCGGCTGCGATCTGGCGGCACAGGCGCGCGGCGACGCGCTCCAGCGCGGTCGCGAGCGGCTCGCCTCCGGCGGTCGGTCGGGCGCCGGTCCACAGCACGACGGTGTCGTTCGGCGACGTGTCGCCGTCGATCGTGATGCGATGGAAGCTGCGCGCGACGACGCGCCGGCACAGCGCGTCGAGCGCGGCGGCGGGGACTGCGGCGTCCGTCGCGAGGAAGCCGAGCATCGTCGCCATGTCCGGGTGGATCATGCCGGCGCCCTTCGCGACGCCGCTCGCGCGGGCGCCGTCGCCGAGCTCCTCGGTCTCGATCTTCGGGAACGTGTCGGTCGTCATGATCGCGCGCGCGAATTCGGTGACGCCATCGGCGCTCGCCTGGCGGCACAGGTCGGGCAGCGCGCCCAGCAACTTGTCCATCGGCAGCGGCGCGCCGATCGCGCCGGTGCTGATCGGCAGGATCTGCTCCGCGGGACAGCCGAGCTCGGCGCCGACGACGGCGGCCGTGCGGCGCGCATCGGCGATACCGCGCTCGCCGGTCGCGCAATTGGCATTGCCGGAATTGACGACGATCGCCCGCACGAGGCCGCCCGACAGCGCGAGGTGCTCGCGACACACGTGGATGTGCGAGCCCTGCAGCGCATTGCGCGTGAACATCGCCGCGGCGGGACGTGCGGCGTCGGCGATCAGCACGCCGAGGTCGGAGCCGCGGCCGGGCTTCTTGATGCCGGCCCAGGTGCCGGCGGCGCGGAAGCCGGCGGGGAGCGGCAGGATCGAGCCGGCCGGGGCGACCGTCATGGCGTGGGCTTCCGAACGGGGTGGGCGTCCGAAGGGGGGTGGGCGTCCGAAGCGGGATCGTGCGCGAGGTTCGCCGTGCGAGCGCGCAGCCGCTCACTCGACGGTGATCGAAGCCGATTCGATGACGATCGGCTCGAGCGGCTTGCCCGGTTCGCTCGGCACCGCCAGCGCCTCGATCTTGCGGAGCGTCGCCCGGCCGCCGACCAGCCCGCCGAAGATCGTGTGCTTGCCGTCGAGCGTCGGCGACGGACCGAACAGGATGAAGAACTGGCTGCCGTCGGTGCCCGGGCCGCTGTTCGCGGTGCTCAGCAGACCGCGGCGGTCGTGGCCGACATGGTCCTGGAACTCGCCGGCGATCTCGTAGCCCGGATTGCCGCTGCCGCTGCCGAGCGGACAGCCACCCTGCGCCATGAAGCCGGTGATCACGCGGTGGAAGCCGAGCTGGTCGTAGAAGCCGAGCTCCGTCAGGTAGATCAGATTCGCGACGTGGTGCGGCGCGACGCGGGGCAGCAGCCGGAAGCGCAGCGGGCCGCGGTTCGTCGTCAGCGTCCACACGTAGGTCTTCGCGGGGTCGAAGGTGACCTCGTCGAGCGGCGGCTTCGGCAGCGACGTGCGCCAGGCGAGCTTCGACCGGTCGATCTGCTGCTCGCGGATGAACGCGACCAGGCGGTCGACCGCTGGGTCCCCGATCGGCTGTGGCTCGGCGATGTCCGGCCCGGCCGGCGGGGTCTCCGCCGGCGTCGCGCCCTCGCCGCCGGCCGGTTGACCGCCTGCCTGCTCACCGCCACCCTGCTCGCCGCCACCCTGCTCACCGCCACCCGGCGTGGGTGTCGGCTGGCTGCCGACCTCCGGCTGCTGCGGCGGATCCTGGGGCTGCGGGTCCTGCTGCAGCACCGGTGCCGCCGCGGCGTGAGCGGACGGACCGGTGCCGCCGAAGCCACCGGCGACGGCGGTCAGGGCGAGGGCGATCGGGAGTCGGAGGCGCGGCGTGCTCATGGGATGCGGGGGGAGGACGATAGCAGACCCGGCGCCGCGGGGCGACGCCCCGCGCAGCGGATCGCGGGGCCGGCGCGCCGGGCGGCACCGCGCACGGGACGCTCACACTCCGGTCAAGAGTCCGTCGAGCGCGGGCCGCAGCGCCGTCGCGTCGAAGCGCGTCCAGCACGTGTCGAAGCGGCGCCGGGCGTCGCTCCGCCGCTGCTCCTGGAGCTGCATCCACGCGCCGACCGCCAGCGCGCCGTCCGCCGCCGAGCCGGCGAGCCGTCGTCCGAGCTTGCGCAGCCGGGCCAGCGCGACCTCGGCGTCGTTGAAGGCGCCCAGCGCGTCCTGCAGCTCGGTGGTGCGGGCCACGAAGTCCTCGAGGGCCGCGCCCCACACGTCGACGAAGCTCTCGGCCGTGTAGCGCAGCCGCTTCATCCGGATCCGCAGCTCATGGAGGTCCTCGGCGGGGGCCTCGGGACCGAGCCGCGCCGCGTGCGCGAGCACGTCGTCGAGCGCGTCGAGCAGCAGCCGTCGCGCGCCGTCGCGCAGGCGGGGCGTCAGGTCGACGTCGTGGTCCCGCGGTCGCTCGACGAAGTCGCGCAGCGCGGCCAGCGCGCGCAGCCGGCTCGGTTCGCGCAGCCGGCCGCGGCGAGCGTCGAGCAGCTTCCGGCGCCGTCGCTCCAGGTGGGCGAGCGCGCGGTCGTGGCCGTCGTGCAGCGCCTCTGGCAGCTGCGGTCGCAGCCCCTCGAGATGCGCCACCAGCACGTCGAGGTCGCGGACCGCGCCGAACGCGCCCGCGGTGCGCTTCACGTGGGCGACGTGGTCGGCGAGCTCGCCCGGCGCGAAGCACGGCGCGAAGGTCTGGAACGATGCCCGCAGCCGGCGGCAGGCCACGCGCAGCCGGTGCACGGCGCCCGCGGCGTCGGTGGTGCGGACGCGCGCCTCCTCGCTCTGGATGCGGCGCAGGTGCTTGTCGAACACGCGCAGCGCAGCGGTTCGCAGCGTCAGGTCCGGGCGCAGCTCGATCGGCCGGTCCGGCAGCGTGGCGACGCGGCCGGTGCGGAGCGCGCGCTCCAGCTTGTCGATGCGCGACGGCTCGAGCGCCAGCTCTTCACCGAGGTGCTCGGCGAAGCGCAGCCACGCGTCCGGGCCGATGCCGCCGGCGAGCTCGATCTCGAGCTCCTGGAACGACGCGGCGCGCACCCCGTGGCCGTCCTCGACCGTCACCCGATCGACGCACAGCTCGGCGCGCTCGGTGTCGCCGTCCGCCGTGCGGCTCGCCGCGAAGGTCCGCCGCCGCGTGTGCAGCACGACGACCGGGCGGAGCGCGGCGTCGTAGAGGATCGGCTCGACGCGATCGCGCAGCGCCTCGGGGAGCTGCTCCGCACGGTCGGGGAGCGCACCCGACCAGCTGAGCTCGTGCTCCTCGCGCTCGTGCAGGGCGCCGCGCCGGCGGCCCTTGAGCTTGAGCGTCAGGCGCTTGCCATCGGTCGTCTCGCGCACGCGCAGGCCGCCGCCAGCGCGCGTCAGGTGCAGCGAGCGATCGTCGAGGTAGATGTCGGTCTGCTCGCGCTCCTGTGGTTCGGCGAGCTCGATGCCGTGCTGCGCCGCCGCGCGGCGGAGGGCGTCGTCGTCGACGGCCGCGCCGCCGGCGAGCAGCTTGATCTCGATCTCCTGCGGCACCTTGGTCATCGCCGCGCCTGCTTGCTGGGAACGCCTTCTTCGGCGACCTCACCGCCCGCTGCGACGTCGGTCAAGGGCTCGAGCAGTCGCACCCGGCGTCCGAAGACCTCCTGGAACAGCCGGCCCTTGTCGTCGAGACCGAGCCGCTCCAGCGCGAGGTCCGATGCGCGGAACCCGGCGGCGAGCACCGGGCGTAGCTCGAGTGTACTGCGCGTGACCGCGACCTGGAGGTGGGCGATCTTGTCCTGGTGGCCGCGGTCGAGGCCGTCGCACAGCCGCAGGATCGCCGCCAGCCGATGGACGCGCCGTTGGTCCTCGGCGGTCAGCCCCGCCCAGCCCCAGTGCTTGCGGGTCGGGTGCGCACGCCGGTGGTAACGGGCGACCAGCGCGACGATCTCCCGCTCGGCGTCGGTCAGGCCGATCAGCTCCGACTCCCGGATCAGGTACCACGAGTGCTTGTGGTGCTTGCTGTTGTTGACGAACACGCCGATGTCGTGCAGCAGCGCGCCGACCTCGAGCATCGTCCGCTCGAGCGCGCCGAGCCCGTGCAACGGCCGCGTCGCGTCGAACACCTCGAGGGCGAGTCGCCGGACCGCCTCGGCGTGGCGCTCGTCGTAGCGGTAGCGCCGGCCGAGTCCGTGCGACGCCGCGATCAGCGCCTCGCGGCGGTCGGCCTCGCGCGAGTGCCGCACGTAGCCCGACAGCAGCTCCTGCAGCAGGCCGTCGCGCATGCCGACGCGCGGCGCGAGCACGACCTCGGCGCGGGCGGCGCGCCCGATCCGGTAATAGACGACGGCGGCGGGCAGGATCGTGTCCGCGCGGTCGGGCCGCAGGTCGAACTGCTCCATCCGCTCGCGGTAGCTGAGCATCGCGAGGCGCCCGGTCAGGTCCTTCAGGAACTCGAGCGGCACGGCGTCGATTTCGCCGTCGCGCCGCGCGCCGCCGGCGCGGATCGCGAGATCCGCGAGCGTCTCGATGTTGCCGCCGGTCGCGACGTAGCGGTCGATCTTGACCTCGCCGAAATGGTCGCGGATGCGGCCCTCGACCGCCGCCACATAGTCGTCGAGCAGCTGCAGGAACGACGCGCCGTGCGGGTCGCCGTCGCCGTCGTCGGCGTCGAGTGCGTGCAGCACGCGCAGCGCGCCGAGCCGGTAGGAGTCGGTGTACACGACCTCGCCGGCGTCGAGGATGCTGACCTCGACGCTGCCGCCGCCGAGATCGACGAGCAGCGATCGGCCGTGCGTGAGGTCGAGGCGGCTGCGCACGGCGGCGGTCAGCAGGTACGACTCCTCGCTGCCCGACACGACGCGCACGACGATGTCGGTCGCCGCCCGGATCCGCTCGAGCACCTCGTTGCGGTTCTGGGCCTCGCGCATCGCGGAGGTCGCGATCGCCTCGATCTGCACGACGCCGAGCCGCGTGCACGACTCGCGGAAGCGCGCGAGCGAGTCGACCGCCGCGTCGATCACGTCGGGGGGCACGAAGCCGGTCATGAACACGTCGCGCCCGAGGCGGACCGGCGCGCGGTGGCTCTCGAGCGTGCGGACCTCGCCGGTCGCCGTCACCAGCTCGACGATCTGCAGGCGGATCGCGTTGGAGCCCATGTCGACGAGGCCGAAGCGGACCGGAGGTTGCGCGTCGGCCGGGAGCGCGGGCTGGGGGGGCGTCTGCACCCGCCCAGTCGAAACGAGCCGCACACGGCGATCAAGCGCGCGCGGGCGCGGGCTTGTCCCAGGTCGCCCGCCGCCGTGTGATGGCGCCGTGATGCAGCTCTGGCGAGGCGTGGTGATGGCGCGGAGGGCGCGCCCGTGAAGCGGTATCTGGGCGCGGCCTTCGCCGCCGTGCACGGGCCGCGCGAGCCGGAGCGGCTCGCCGTCTGGGTGCTGGAGGCCGGCTTCCGCGGACTCCAGCCGCGGCCGGCGTCGCGACCGCTCGACTTCGCCGCGCTGCGCCACGCGGCGCGCGAGCTGCCGTTCGAGCTCGCACCGGCGCTCGACGTCGCCGCCCGCACAGCCCTCGCGGACCGGCCCGACCGCGACCTCGCGAGCCGGCACTCGGGACGCCGCGCGGCAGCGGTGGCGGCCCTGCTCGAGGCCGCCGACCGCGCGGCCGCACTCGGCGTCGACTGCGTCGTGTTGGAGCCCGGCACGCTGCCGGTCGACAACCGCGAGCTCGAGCCGGTCGACCTCGTGCGGCCCGGGGACGGCTTCGACCCCGCTGCGCTCCAGCGGCTGCGCGAGCGCGTCCGCGACGTCCACCTCGAGATCGTCTGTCGGACGCTGTGGGAGCTGTGCCGGGCGCGACCCGAGCTGCACTTCTGCCTGTCGGCGGGGCGGTCGTCGCTGGCGCTCGCGGACCCGCTCGGCCTCGAGCTGGTGCTGGGCGATCTCGCCGGCCGGAAGGTCGCCTACTGGCACGATGCCGCGGTCGTCGCGTGCCGGGAGCAGGCGCTCGGCGAGGCGCAGGGCGCGTGGCTGGACGCCGCCGCCGGCCGCATCGCGGGGTTCTCGCTCGGCGACAGCGCGCCCGGCGAGCTGCACCTGCCGCCGGGTTCGGGGCTGGTGGATTTCGCGCTGGTCGCGGACTACGTCGCCCGCTCGGCGCGCCGCTGCCCACTGGTCGTCGAACTCGATCCCGCGGTGTCACCGGCCGAGCTGCGCGGCTGCCACGCCTTCCTCGACAAGCTCGGGCTCTAGCCCGGATGATCCACGAGATCCCTGCTGCGGTCACGCAAGTCGCTGGCTGGCGTCGTCGTCGAGCCGAACCCGCGCTCGACGTGTCGCACGAACACGCCTGGGCGCGGAACCGACTCGACTCCTCACCGGCCAGCAACCTGCGCAACCTCGCGACGGGATCTCGTGGATCATCCGAGCGAGTGTGCCCCACCGGGGAGCCGAAGGCCGGACCGCGTCGACGGCGATCCCCGTCGCCCTTAATCTGACCGGCACCGGCGCCGCCGCGCGCCGCGCCCGATCCTGCCGACATGGCCCAGCGCAAGCTGCCTCAGCGAGAGAAGCCCAGCATGGACGACCGGACCGGCGCGCTGCTCGAGGTGCTCAGCGAGCGGCGCAGCCTGCTCGTCCTGACCCACGCGAACCCCGACCCGGACTCGCTCGCCAGCGCGATGGGGTTGCGCCACCTCGCCGAGCGCCGGTTCGGCATGAAGACCGAGTTCGGCTTCGCCGGCCGGATCATGCGGGCCGAGAACCGCGAGATGGTGAGGCGCTGTGGCATCGGCATGACGCCGCAGGAGAAGGTCGAGCCCGATGCCTGGGACTGCCTCGCGGTCGTCGACACGCAGCCCGGCTTCGGCCACACGCACCTGCCGACGGGCCGCGCGATCGACATCGTCGTCGACCACCACGTGCCGCCGACCGGTCCCGGCTCCGAGGTGCGGGCGGCGTTCCACGACGTGCGCACCGACGTCGGCGCGACCAGCTCGATGGTCGGTGGCTACCTGCTCGACACCGGCGTCGACATCCCGCGGCCGCTCGCGACCGCGCTGCTGTACGGCATCCGCACCGACACCGGCGACATGTCCCGCAACGTCAGCGACCTCGACCGCCGGGTGCACGAGCACGTGCAGCGCCTCGCCGACTTCGCGGTGCTGCACAAGATCCACAAGCCCGCGCTGCCCGCGGACTACTTCCGCACGCTGCGCGTCGCGCTGAACAACGTGCGGATCTACGACGACCTGATCCTGTGCTCGCTCGGCCGCGTGTCCTCGCCCGAGATGGTCGCGGAGGTCGCCGACCTGCTGCTGCGCTGCGAGGGCAAGCAGACCGTGTTCTGCGGCGGGCTGTGCGGCAGCGTCTACTACGTGTCGTTGCGCACCGAGCTGTCTCGCGACGCCTACGACCTGCTGCGCCAGGCGCTCGACGGCGACGGCTCGTTCGGCGGCCACGGTGCACTCGCCGGTGGCTTCATCGCGCTGCCCGACGACGACGAGCGGACGCTGCGCCGCTTCGAGCGCAAGCTGGAGCGGAACATCCTCGCCGCGGTCGGCCGCTCCGACATCACGGTCGGCGGGCTCGGCGGCGTCCAGGAGTGATCCGAGCCGGGGCCGGGGGCCGTCCGCCGGGCGTCCGGGTCCGCGGGCCGGGCCCGACCGTGGGGGCCGGCTACGGGGTCGGTGTCTCGGGCGGGGTCCCGGGCGCGCGCGCGCTGCCCGGCGCTGGCGTAGACTGTCGAGTCCCACCGTCCCGAACGACGCGCGCCAGCCGCCGGAACCCCGCCGGCCGTCCCGTCCCGCGCGCCGCCCGCCCCCGGTCCATGTCGCGATCCCTGCAGCTCCTGGCGCTCCGCGCCACCGGCTTCGCCGCCGGTGCGCTGGTCGCCTGCCTCGTCCTACCGGCTCGCCCGGCGCGCTCGGTCGCGCCGCCGGCCGCCAGCGCGCTGGAGGCCGCCGCCGGCCTCGGCCTGCGCGGTCATCCCACCTTCGTCGAGAATCGCGGCGCGTGGCCCACCGGCGTGCGCTTCGCCGCGCTCGGGGGTGCGCAGGTCGGCTTCGTCGAGGATGCGGCGTTCGTGCTTCGCGCCGAGGGTCCCGGCGGTGGCGTCGCGCTGCGCTTCGCCGTCGAGTGGCCAGCGGCCGGCGCTCAGGCCGTGCCGGCCGGCGAGCCGGCGGCTCGCGTGCTGCGGCTCGGCCGGGACGGGCGCCCGGCGACCGGCCGCTGCACGACGCGTGCGCGGCTGTGCGGCGTGCGGGCCGGCATCGACCTCGAGCTGCGCGCCGAGCCCGATCCCGCTGGCACCCGGGCGGGTCTCGCCTACGACGTGCACGTCGCGGCCGGCGCCGACCTCGCTGCGCTCGAGCTGCGCGTCGATGGGGCCGAGCGGCTCGAGCTGCTCGCCGACGGCGCGCTGCGCTGCCACGCGCGGCTCCCGGACGGCACGCCCGTGCACCTCGACCAGCGACCCCCGCGCTCGTGGGTCGCGACGGCGCACGGCGACATGCCGGTCACCGTGGGCTTCGAGCTCCGCGGACCGCAGGGCTTCGGCTTCGCGGCGCGCGAGGTGCTGCCGCCGGGCCCGCTGGTCGTCGACCCCGGCTTCGAATGGGCGACCTTCCTCGGTGGAGCGCTCAGCGACTCGGCGGCCGCCGTCGCGGTCGCCGCGGACGGCGACCTGCTGATCGGCGGCTGGGCCGGCTCGAGCGACTTCCCGACCACGCCGGGCGCCTGGCGCAGCCAGGGCGGGCGCGATGCGTTCATCGCGCGCCTGCGCCCCGACGGCCGCAGCCTGCGCTTCTGCACCTACATCGGTGGCAGCGACGTCGACGAGGTGACCGATCTCGCGCTGGCCCCCGACGGCTCGGTCTGGGCGGTCGGCACGACCTCTTCCGAGGACTTCCCGGTGACCGCCGATGCGGTGCAGCCAGCGTTCGGTGGGCGGAGTGCGCTGCTCGGCCTCGGCGACTCGTTCCTGGTCCGCCTGTCGGGGGACGGCTCGGCATTGCGCTATTCGAGCTATGTCGGCGGCGGCAATGACGACACGCTGCGTGCGATCCACGTCGACCCGGGCGACGGCACGCTGACCATCGCGGGTTTCACCGGCTCGCTGGACATCGTGTCCACGCCGGGCGCGTACCAGCGGATCTTCGCGTCGAGCCCGATCGTCGTGCCCGACGGCTGGGTGGCGCGCCTGCGACCCGACGGCAGCGACTACATCTGGGCGACCTACTTCGGCGGGGTCGCGCTCGACTACGTGACCGACGTCGACGTCGCTGCGGACGGCAGCGTCGTCATCGGCGGCTGGACGGCGTCCGTCGACTTTCCCGCGACACCCGGCGCATTGCAGCCGCGCGTGAACGGCCTGTGGGACGGCTTCGTCGCACGCCTGTCCGCCGACGGTGCGCGGCTGGTCGCGGCGACCCCGCTCGGCGGTGAGGGCTACGAGGCGGTGCTCGGTCTCGCGATCGACCCGCGCAGCGGCGACGTCGTCGTCACGGGCCGCACGGCCGAGGACAACACGCTCGGCACGATCCCGAACCCGGACACCACCTTCCCGTTGACGGCGGGCGGCTATCAGCTCGACGGCGGCGGCGACCAGGAGGACGCGTTCGTCGCGCGGCTCTCCGCCGACCTCACGACGCTGCGTGCCGCGACGCTCCTCGGCGGCACCGAGGACGACCTCGGCGAGGCCGTCGCGATCCTGCCGAATGGCGACGTCGTCGTGGTCGGGCAGACCGAAGGCTACGGGTTCCCCGGCGACCCCGGGGCTCCGGTGGGCGGCCCGGGCGGTGGCGTGCTCGACGCGTTCGTCGCGCGCTTCGACGCGAGCCTCGGTCTGCCGCAGCAGGTGTGGGTGGCGGGCGGCACGCAGCGCGATCAGCTGTACGGCGTCGCCGTGGTCGACGGTGGCGCCGGGATCGTCGCGGTCGGGCGGTCGAGCTCGGCCGACTACCCGTGGTCGACCGGCGTGGTGCAGGGCGCGCTGGGTGGCGACACCGACGTGCTCGCGATGCGCTGTGACCTGCGCGAGGCGACGGCGCCGACGATCGTCGTCACGCCGCGCCGCCCGACGACGGCGGCGCCGCGGGCGTTCTCGCCGGGCGCGCAGCTCGACGCACTGGCGCTGCGCGTTCGCAACGCGAGCGACACGCCCGCGACGCTCGCGCAGCTCACCGCCGCGGTGGCCGGGACGCTCCCCGCTGCCGAGGCGGTCGCCGAGCTCGTCCTGGTCGGCGACCTCGACGGCGACGGCGCCGCCAGCGCCGCCGAGCCGGTGCTCGCGCGGAGCGCTCCTCCGGCCGCGGCCGACGACGGCGCGCCGGTCGCGCTGGTGCTGGACGACCGCCCGCTCGGTGCGCGCGCGAGCATCGACCTCGTCGTCGCCCTCAGGACGCACGGCGACGTCGCCGACGGTGTGGAGCTCGCCGCTGCCCTCGTCGATCCGGCATTCCTGCTCGCACGGTCCGCGGTCGACGGGCGACGGCTGCGCGTCGTCCTCGACGGTGGTCCCGCCGCGAGCGCGCTGTTCCTGCGCGGTGCGCGGCGTGGCTTCGTCGCCGACGACGACGGCGACGGCCGCGCCACCGTGCTCGACGTGCGCAAGCTCAGCGCGCGGCTCGGCGCCACGGCCATCGCGGAGCGCGACGCCGATGCCGACGGCGTCGTCAGCGCGGGGGATTCCCTGGCGGCACTCGACGTGGCGCTCGGTCGCGCGCCGGTCGCGCGGGTGACGCGTGCGACCGCGGTCGGCGGTGTCGTCGCCGTCGCCGGCTACGACCTGCCCGCGGAGCTGACCGCCGCGCTCGCCGGCCGCGCGCTGGTGCCGCTGTGGCGCGGACCGCGCACGGCGGCGTTCGCGCTGCCGTTCGACCTGCCGGTCGGCGCGCCGGTGCTGACGCTCCGCGCGACGACCTCGGCGCCACGGCGCGACCTCGGCGCGGTCGACCTGCGATGACGGGTGCGGCGCCCCGCGTGCTGTCGATCGCCGGCCTCGATCCGTGCGGCGGCGCAGGGCTGGTCGCGGACACGCGCGCGATCGTCGCGCTCGGTGGCTTCGCGCTCGCGGTGCCGACCTGCACGACGGTGCAGAACCGCCATGGCTTCGCCGGCGCGCGCGCGACCTCGCCAGCCGACCTCGTCGCGATGCTCGACGCGGTCGCTGCGGACGGCCCGCTCGACGCGATCAAGACCGGCCTGTTCGTCGACCCCGCGACGGTCGCCGCAGTGGCCGCCTACGTCGATCGACTCCCGGCCGGCATCCCGCTGGTCGTCGATCCGGTGCTGTCGGCGACCGCCGGCGGCTCGAGCGAGCTGCTGGCGCAATGCGCTGCGGCCTTGCTGCGACACCTCGTGCCGCGCGCGACGGTCGTCACCCCGAACCTGCCGGAGCTCGCGCGGCTGTCGGCCGGCGACCCGCAGCCCCTGCTGGACCGGGGTGCGCAGGCCGTGCTCGTCAAGGGCGGCCACGGCGCTGGCGACGAGGCAGTCGATGTGCTGCACCTGCGGACCGGTGCGGTCGAACGATCCGTCCGGCCGCGCCTGCACCGTGGCCCGGTGCACGGTACCGGCTGTGCGCTGTCCGCTGCCCTGGCCGCGTTGCTGGCGAGCGGCGCGGACGTCCCGACCGCTGCCAGGACCGCGGGCGATCTGCTCGCGCGGTGGCTGGCGGCCACGCCGCACGGCCGCGGTGCCCTGCCGGAGCCGCTCCGGATCGGTGCGTCGCAGGAATCCGCGTCCGTATCTGCGCCGCCGTTCCCTACCTGAAGGCGCGCGCTCGTCGCGTGGCTCGGCAGCATGGCGAACCCGCACGACGCGCTGTTCAGGGAGCTGTATTCGCGCCCGGCGCACGCGGCGGCCGAGCTGCGGCAGGTCCTGCCGCCGGAGCTGGTCGCGCACTGCGACTGGAGCACGCTACGGCTGTGCTCCGACAGCTTCGTCACCCGCGAGCTGGCGGGGCAGCACGTCGATCTCCTGTACGAGGTGGAGCTCGGCCGACGGCCGGCGCTGCTCTACGTGCTGTTCGAGCACAAGAGTCACGCAGACCGGTGGACGGCCCTGCAGCTGCTCGGCTACGTGGCGAGCGCGCTGCGGAGCTGGCACGATCGGCAACCGACTGCGGAACGGCTGCCGCCGCTGATTGCGGTGGTCGTGCACCACAGCGAGACGGGCTGGCGACGGCAGCACGCGCTGCTCGACCTGTTCGACGTCGACGGCGCGCTGCGCGAGGTGCTGGGGCCGCTGCTGGTGTCGCTGCCGTTCCTGGTGGACGACATCTCGCACCTGGACCCGGTGTCACTGCGGGCGCGGGTCGCGTCGGTGTCCGGCGAGCTGGTGCTGCGGAGCCTGCAGCGGCTGCGGTACGCGAGGGACCCGGCGAGTGGATTGCGCGGCCTGCGGGAGCTGTTCGAGGCGGTGCGCGCGCTGGGCGACCGGGACGGTCTGCTGGTCCGCGTGGTAGCCTACGCGATGCAGATCTGGGAGCTGAGCGCTGCGCAGCTGCAGCGCCTGGTCCACGACGAACTCGGACCGGAGGTCGAGGCGACGATGGCGAGTGCCTACGAGGAATTGCTGCAGCGCGGCCGTGCGGAGGGTCGCGAGCAGGGCCGTCAGGAAGGTCGTCAGGAAGGCCGTCAGGAAGGCCGTCGGGAAGGCCGTCGGGAGGGCCGTGAGGAAGGTCGCGCGGAGGGCCAGGTGCGGCTGCTGCTGGAGCAACTCGACGCGCGTTTCGGTCCGCTGCCCGGCGAGATCGAGCTGCGGTTGCGTGCGGCGACGGAGGGCGAGCTCGGTCGCCTCGCGCGCCTCGTCCTCACGGCGCCGACGCTGGACGCGGTGTTCGCTCCTGCCTGAGCGCCAGCCGTCGACGCCGCCACTGCGTCAGACGCCGTAGAGCGCTTCGATCAGCCCCGCGAAGCGCTCGTGCACGACGTGCCGGCGGACCTTGAGGGTCTGAGTCAGCAGGCCGTTGTCGGGGGTCAACGGTTCGCTCAGCAGCTGGAAACCGCCGATGCGCTCGAGGGAGCGGAAGCCGTTCTCCGCGGTGATCAGTCGATCGATCTCCTTCCGGAACAGTTCGCGCACGGTGGTGGCCTTCAGCTGGCCGTCGGACTCGTCCCAGCGGTCGTGCGGCAGCTCGTGCTCGAGGTGCTCACGATGTGGCACGATCAGCGCGGCGAGGTGCTTGCGATCCTGGCCGACGACGACCGCCTGCTCGATCAGCGGCGAGGTCTTGAGCACGGTCTCGATACGTTCCGGCTCGACGTTCTCGCCGCCGGCCAGCACGATCGTGTCCTTGGCGCGCCCGGTGATGCGGACGTGGCCGTCCCGCTCGAGGCAGCCGAGGTCGCCACTGTTGAACCAGCCGTCCGCCCCGAGCACGGCACGCGTCGCCTCCGGATTGCGGTGATAGCCCCGCATCACCTGCGGCCCGCGGATGTGGATCAGGCCGACCTGGCCGACGGGAAGGGCGCGACCCTGCTCGTCACGGACCTCGATCTGCGTGCGGGGCAACGGTGGGCCGATCGTGCCGCATCGATTGGTCTCCGGGTGTCGGACAGCGACGACCGGACTCGTCTCCGTGAGCCCGTAGCCATTGAGCAATGGCAGGCCGAGTCCGACCAGTCGCTCGTCGACGTGGGCGGGTAACGCGCCCCCGCCCGAGACCGCGATCCGCACGCGGCCGCCGGTGGCGGCTTCGCGCACCTTGGGCAGCAACGTGCGCTCGTAGATCGCGTGGGCGATGCGTCCACCGATGCCCAGCTCGCCGCGCCCCTTGGCGCGAGCGAGCTCGAGCGCATGGTTCAGCAGCCTGCGCTTCGTGCCGGTCAACTTGCGGGCTGCACCGACGATGCCGTCGTGCACCATCTCCCAGATCCGCGGCACGGCGACCAGGATCGTCGGTCGCACCGCAGCGAGATCGGGTTTCACGTGCCGGCGGTCGCTGTAGACGAGCTGCGCACCAGCGTAGAGCAGCACGTAGTCCATGATCCGCTCGTACGCGTGCCACGACGGCAGGATCGACAGCGCGGTGTCGGACGGGCCGAAGTGCAGCACGTCCTCGACCATGTCGATGTTCTCGAGCAGGTTGCCGTGCGTGAGCTCGACGCCCTTCGGGTTCGCGGTCGTTCCGCTCGTGTAGATGACGGTCAGCAGGTCGTCGCGACCGACGGCGTCCGTGGCGCGCGCCAGCGCCTCGGCGTCGTCCGTCAGGAGCCGCCGGCCGGCGGCGCGGAGCTGCTCGAGCGTGACGACGTCCGCCGGCAGCGGCTCCCCGCCGGCCGGCGGCGCGGTCATCAGGAACAGCGTGCCGAGCTCCGGCAGGGAGCCGCGTCGCGAGAGCAGTCCGCGCAGTGCGTGCTCGTCCTCGACGAACGCGGCACGGCAGCTGGCGTGGCCGAGGATGAACTCGAGCTCCGCGGGCGGGGTGTCGGTCCCGCGGGGAACGTCGACGGCACCGATGCACGCACATGCCAGGTCGCAGGCGAGCCACTCGGCGCGGTTCTCCGCCACGAGCCCGACCGGAGTGCCCTTCGTGATCCCCTGCGCGAGGAGGCCGGCGGCGATCTCGCGGATCTCGCCGACCAGCTCCGCGAACGACGTCGGTCGATGCTCGCGGGGGCCGCGGCGCGGCAGGAACACCGCGTCGCCGTGTCGTTGCGCGGCTTGCTGCACGAGGTCGGCGAAGTTGCGGAGCTGGGCGGCGGTCGGCATCGCGGTGGGGTGCTCGGTCGGTGACGGGGGCACAGCGTCGTCCGACTCCAGCCGCACCGCAAGAAGTCCGAAAAGGACCTTGCACAGTCGGCAGGGGCTCGGTATCACACCTAGCCCTCACGCGAGCGGGCGTAGCTCAGTGGTAGAGCATCACGTTGCCAACGTGAGGGTCGAGAGTTCGAATCTCTTCGCCCGCTCATCCTCGACGGACCCCGTGGGTCGGCCGTGCTGGTCTGACCGACGGGGTTCTTTCGTTTGCGGACAGGTGACTGGCAGTTGGTTTGACTGGTGCTTGGTTTGACTGGTGCTTGGTTTGACTGGTGCCTGGTGTGACTGGTGCCTGGTGTGACCGGAGCTCGGTGCCAGGTGACCTGTGCTCAGCGACCGCGGCGCCGTCCCGGCGTCGGGGTCGATCCAGGTTCGACGTCCACACCGCCCGGATGCCCCGGAGCGGTGCGGGTGGCGATCGGTGCCCGCGCCCCGGCACCGCCGACCGATGACAGGTGAGCGAGGAGACACGACGCGGTGATCGACCGTAGCTACGTGACGCCCGAGACCGACGACGGCGTCGTCAGCAAGGTGTTCAGCCAGGCGGGCGCGCGCTGCCAGATCGAGGCGCGCATCCCGCTGAAGCGGCACTTCCTCGAGATGGTGCGCGGCCGCGAGAGCGAGATCGTGTTCGCGGCGCGCAGCCGGCTGGCGCGGCTGGGTATCGACGTCGTGGCGGACAACGGCCTGACCTTCGACGGCGACGTCGCCGTGGTCCGCGCCTCGATCGAGTGCGTGCTGCCGCGCTACGGGATCGCCGAGTTCCTGCCGGACATCGTCGTGCCGGGACTGCGCATCGGACGGCTCGTGTTCTGCCCGGAGGACCGGCGCCTGTCGTCGGAGCAGATCCTCGAGCAGGTGCGCAAGGGCGCGCTCCAGCTCCCGGCCCGCTTCTCGATCGACGACGCGGGCAGCTTCACCGTGCAGCCGCACCGCAAGGTCTACGAGCTGTCGCGACCATTGACGCGCGACGACGCGATCTCGATCGTCGCGGCGCACGACGGCCGTGCGCTGCTCAATCGGCTGCAGATCCCGAAGGAGGTCGAGAACATCCTGCTCGAGCCCGGCACCGGCGTGATCACGTCGTGCTCGATGTTCCTGCACCGGCACTACGTCGTGCTCGACCGCGAGGCGAACCGGCTCGGGCGGCACCTGCAGGCCACGGTTCTCGACCCGGTGACGACGCGCGGCACGCGCGTGTTCCTCGAGTTCACCAACGACTCCAATACGACGATCGTCAATCCGTCGGTCACCGCACACGTCTACGACGCCGTCGCCACGACGCCGCAGCCGCGCGTCTTCCCGGTCCGGCTGCCGAAGGGGCTCGCGGAGGAGCACCGGCCGCGGCGGACGTTCGAGATCGTCCGCGAGCTGTTCGACCGCCTGGAGGACGGCGGCGAGCGCGGCTCCTACTTCGAGCGGCTGGTCGCCGTCGTCGAGGACTGGGATGCCGTCGCGCGGGGCGAGCTGCCGACGCGCGTCTGGCGCGGGCCGGGTGCCCGCCAGACCGACATCGACTCGCTGCGGGCGACGCGCGACTACTCGTCGACCGAGCGCGTCGAGTTCGGCACGAAGATCCTGGACGAGCTCGCCGCCGGCACGGGCGCGACCGTGCTGCTCGGCTACTTCCCGAATCTCGTCGAGCACCTGCACCTGTGCCAGGCCGGCGTCGACCGGCGCATCGCGCGCATCGTGTTCCGCCGCGCCAGCTACGAGCACGGCCCGTTCCTGTCCGCCAAGGACCAGAGCCGCCTCGCCGACTACGCGTCGATCGGGCTCGAGGTGTCGTGGTGCAACGACGCGTGGGGCCACCTGTCGACGCACGTGTTCCGCGGACTGCGCGGCTACTTCGTCGAGCCACACAAGCAGCATCGCTTCGAGCGGGCGCTCGTCATCGCGATCTACGGCTCGACGAGGCCGCTCTCCGACGACGAAGCGGCTCGGCTGCGCGGGCTGTTGACCGGCCTCCGCCGGCTGTTCGGCGACAATCTCGCGATCCTGACCGGCGGCGGACCCGGCGCCATGCAGCAGGCCGCCGACATCGCGCACGAGCTCGGTCTGCTGGTCGGTGCCAACTACATCGAGACGGTCGACCAGGCGACCAACAAGAGCGCCGACTTCTACCAGTGCTTCCAGGACATCAGCCGGCACAACCGCCAGCGCTGGTTCGAGATCGCGAGCTTCCAGATCTTCTGCACCGGCGGCCTCGGCACGCTCGAGGAGATCGGCCTGACCCTGACCGACATGAAGCTCGGCGTCATCGAGCGGTCGCCGCTCGTCTTCTTCGGCAGCCATTCTGGCACCGCCTACTGGCGTGATCTGGTGCGCCAGTTCGAGACGATGGTCGCGGACGGGCGTGCGCCGGACTGGGTACTGCACAACGTGCTGCTGACCGACGACCCGAAGGACGTGCCGCCCTTCTACAAGCGCGTTCTCGAGCTCGGCTGAGCCCGGGAGACGCGTGCTACCGGTCCTCGGCGAGCCGCCGCCCCAGCTCGCGCCCGGTGGTGGTGAGCGCGCGGTCGACGTCCGCGCTACTCTCGGCGCGCCATGACCGGTCCCGAGCTGCCCACCACGACGACTCTGTCCCGGCCGGTCGGACCGGCGGAACTCGAGCTGCTGCGCGCCGCCGGACTCAGGCGTTGGCCGACGCGGCTGCCCGAGTAGCCGATCTTCTATCCGGTGACCAACGAGGCGTACGCGATCGAGATCGCACGCGATTGGCACGTGAAGTCCGACGGCGCGGGTTTCGTCACCCGCTTCCACGTCGAGCGGGCGTTCATGGACCGGTTCACGGTGCATTGTGTGGGGGCGCCCCACCACACCGAGTGGTGGGTGCCGGCCGAGCAGCTCGAGGAACTGAACGACCACATCGTCGGCGAGATCGAGGTGCTACACCGGTTTCCGTGACCGGCGGTGCGGGCACCGCCCGATCGGATAGCCTCGGCGGTCGGATGCAGCTCACCTACTGCGGCAACGTGCACGCGGCCGAGGACCTGGACGCGTGGCTCGACTCGACGCTGCGCTTCGCGGCGCCGCTCGCCGAGCGCGCGCGGGCGGCCGGCCGGTCGTTCGGGCTCGGCGCGTGGTGGAGCGCCGGCGTCGCCGCGCGGCTCGCGAGCGAGCCGGCGGCGCGCGTGCGGGTCGCCGAGCGGCTCGCGGCGGCGGACCTGCCGCTGTGGACGCTGAACGTGTTCCCGCACGGCGGCTTCCATGCGGCGATCGTCAAGACAGCGGTCTACCGGCCGGCCTGGAGCGACCCCGCGCGCACCCGCTATACGCTCGACGCCGCGCGCGCGGCCGCGGAGCTCGCGTTGCCGGGTGCGACCGTGCCGTTGTCGACGTTGCCGCTCGGGTTCGGTGCGGACGTCGACCGCGGAGCGTGCGCGGTGCAACTGCGGACGGTCGCCCGCGAGCTCCACGCATTGCGTGACGCGACCGGACGGCACCTCGTGCTCGCGCTCGAGCCGGAGCCGGACTGCCTCCTGGAGCGCGCCGATGCGACCGCGGCGTTCCTCGAGGACGCGGTGTTCCGCGGCCAGTCCGACGAGGCGGTGCTGCGCGCACACCTCGGCGTGTGCGTCGACCTGTGTCACCTCGCGGTGGTGGGCGAGGATCCGGTCGCGGCGCTCGCGACACTGCGCGGCCAGGGCGTCGCGGTGCCGAAGATCCAGGTGTCGGCGTGTCCGGAGCTGCGCGATCCGGCCGGGCATCTCGACGACCTGCTGGCGTTCGCCGAGCCCCGCTACCTGCACCAGACCGTCGGCCTGCGCGACGGCGCGATCGCGTGCCGCGCGCTCGACCTCGCCGACGTCGCCGCGCGGCGCCGGGAGTTCGCCGCCTGCGAGCGCGTCCGCACCCACTTCCACACGCCGGTGTTCTGGGACGACGACGGGCCGCTCGGCTCGACCCGTGCGGAGCTCCAGCGCACGCTCGCGAGCCTGTCCGGACCGTTGCCCCTGCTCGAGGTCGAGACCTACACCTGGGCCGTGCTCGACCCCGCCTGGCGACCCGACCGCGACCTGATCGCAGGGCTCGCGGCCGAGCTTCACTTCGTGCACGGGTTGCTCGACCGGCACAGCTGACCGAACGACCGACTCCACCGCCCCGATTCCCCGCCTGGTGTTCTCGCGCGTCGCGTCACCGCCGTAGGCTGCGCCGAGCCCCTCACCTCCGACTGCTCCGATGATCGAGATCGAGAACCTCCGCAAGGAGTACCGGCGCGGCGCCGAGACCGTCGTCGCCTGCTCGGTGCGCGCGCTGCACATCGAGCGCGGTGAGCAGGTCGCTCTGATCGGCCGCTCCGGCTGTGGCAAGACGACGCTCCTCAACATGATCGCGGGGATCGTGCGGCCGTCGCGCGGGGCCCTGCGCGTCGCCGGCACCGACCTCGCGCGGCTCGGGGAAGGGCGGCGCGACCGCTTCCGTGGCCGGCACATCGGCATGGTGTTCCAGACCTTCAACCTGCTGCAGCCGTTCTCGGCACTCGAGAACGTGCTGCTCGGTGCGCAGTTCGCCGGCCACGACCGGGCGGCGGCGCGCGACCGCGCGCACGACCTGCTGCAGCGCGTCGGCCTCGGCGAGCGGCTCCACCACCGGCCCAACGAGCTGTCGGTCGGTCAGATGCAGCGCGTCGCGATCTGCCGCGCGCTGATCAACGACCCCGAGCTGATCCTCGCCGACGAGCCGCTCGGTAATCAGGACCAGGCGACCGGCGGCGAGGTGTTGCAGATGCTGCTGGGCATCGCCCGCGAGGAGGAGCGCACGGTCGTGATGGTGACGCACGATCTCGATTCCGCCGCGCTGATGCAGCGCACCCTCGATCTGGAGCACCTCAAGGAGGTCGCGTGATGAGCGCCGACCTGCTGCGCCTCGCTCTCGCCGACGGGTTGCCGTCGCCGCTGGTGATCCGGATCGCGGTCGCGGTGCTCGTCGCGCTCGTCGCGCTCGGCGTCTGGGTCCGCGTCGATCGGATCGCGTGGATCAGTCTGCGCAACGTGCACGTACGCAAGCTGTCGAGCGGGCTCACGACGCTGTCGGTCGCGCTCGGCGCCGGCCTCGTCGCCGCCATCTGGCTGATGATCGCGCAGGCCGAGGAGAAGTACCGCCAGAGCTACGCGGGCTACTCGGCGATCGTCGGACCGCAGGAGGGCGCGCCACTGTCGCTGGTCCTCAGCACGGTGATGAACCTCGGCTACGCGCCCGGCGTCGTGCCGATGTCGGTCTACCGCGAGTTGCACGACGGTCGCCTCGCCGCGCGTTGGGGTACGAACTACGCAATCCCGCAGGCGCGCGGCGACTACTTCGAGGGCTTTCCGATCGTCGGCACGACCGACGACTGGTTCACGAAGTTCGCGCGCGGCCGCGACGCCGACGGCGGCCCGCGCCTGTTGCGTTTCGCGGCCGGCGAGCGCTGGGTGTTCGGCCATGACGACTTCGTCGCATTCGCGGAGGATCTCGCGAAGCGCAAGGAGGCGGAGCTCGAGGCGGCGGCGGCGGACGACCACGACCACGCTCACGATCACACCCACGAGGGCGATGCCGACCACGACCACGCGCAGGGCGGCGACCAGGCCCAGGACCACGACCACGACCACGACCAGGACGCCGAGCTGCCGGTCGCGTGGCGGCAGGCGGTGATCGGTGCGGACGTCGCCGCGAAGCTCGGGATCGGCGTCGGCGACGCGATCGTGCCGTCGCACGGCGCGGACGACCTGGTCGCCCACCAGCACGGCGAGGCGGCCAGCCGCATCGTCGGCGTGCTCGCGCCGACCGGCACGCCGATCGATCGCTGCGTCTACGTGCCGATCGCTTTGTTCCTGTCGATGTCGGGCCATGAGGCGATCCGCGAGACGGCGCAGACCATCGAAGCGGGGCAGGTGCAGATCTCGGCGATCATCTACGACGCGAAGCACCCGCTCGCCGCCGCCCAGCTCCGCTACGAGTTCCAGACCCGCGACGAGGCGCAGGTGGCGTGGCCGCACATCGAGATCGCGCAGCTGCTGCAGATCGTGGGCAACGCTGCGGATCTGCTCCGCGTGATCGCCTGGCTGGTCGTTGCGGTCGCGGCGATCGGCGTGTGCGTGGCGCTCTACAACACGATGAACGAGCGCCGCCGCGAGATCGCGATCATGCGGTCGCTGGGCGCGCGGCGGTCGCAGATCGTGACGATCATCCTGCTCGAGGCGACGGCGATCGCGTTCGTCGGCGCCGTCGCCGGGATCGCGCTCTGCCACCTCGCCGCCTACGGCGCGGGCGAGCTCGTCCAGCAGCGCACCAGCGTGGCGCTCGACTGGGCGGCTTTCAGCCTGGACGAGCTGTGGCTTATCCTCGGCGTGTCGCTGCTCGGCGGGCTCGCGGGAGTCGTCCCGGCCGTCAAGGGCTCGACGACCGAGGTGGCCCAGAACCTGGGCCCGGTGTCCTGACGTCCGAACGCTCCGGCCGGGTTCGCCCGCAGGATGGCGACCCGCCGCTCCCCACGCTGAGGATCCCTGGAATGACGATGCGCATCGCGAGCCTGTCCGTGTCGCTGCTGCTGGCGGGAGTGCTGGCGGCGCAGGAGCCGCCGGCACCGGTGCCCGGTCCGGCACCGCAGCCCGTGCAGCAGCCGGCGCCGCAGCCGGTCGGCCAGCCGGTCGGCCAGCAGGCGCGGCCGCAGGGGCCGGAGCAGGTGCGGCCCGCGCCGCCCGCGCCCGGCGGCGATCCCGCCGGCCAGCGGCCGGCGGAGCTGCCGAAGCCCGGCGAGGGCCAGCAGCCCGCGGATGGTGAGAAGCCCGCGCCGGGCGGCAAGCCGGCCGACGGCGAGAAGCCCGCGGACGGCGAGAAGCCGAAGGACGGGGAGACCACCGAGGTCGAGCTGCCCGAGGACACGCCGCTGCCGACCAGCGGTGACCCGGCCGACCTCCGGGCGATGCGCTCGGCGCGCGAGATGATGCTCGCCGAGCGGCGTATGCGCGCGCTGATCCGCGAGGGCAGGATCAAGGACGTCGACAAGCTCGTGACCTTCGAGGAGCTGTCGTCGTGGCCCTACGAGGACGGCCTGAAGGGCATCCCGAAGGCGGTCCGCGAGCTGGACGGCAAGAACGTCCTGATGACCGGCTTCATGCTGCCGATCGACGAGGTGGAGAACATCCGCGAGTTCCTGCTCGTGCAGTCGCTGTGGGCCTGCTGCTACGGGCAGCCGCCGGACATCAACGGCATCGTGCGCGTGGTGATGAAGGGCGACGCGCGGGTCGACTACCAGTTCGACCCGATCCAGGTGCGTGGCACGCTCCGCGTCCAGGAGACGCGCGAGGACGGCTACTGCATCGACATCTACCAGGTGCACGCAGACGCGGTCGGCCTGATCAAGTGACGTGCGCACGAGCGCCCGACGGCAGGGGCGCTCGGACGGCGGCCGGGCCGGTGTCCCGAATCGGGGCGGGGCCTCGGGGAACGTGCCGAAGCGGCGGGTCGCGGTGCGCCGATAGGAGCGTACGGCCATGCGTGGTTCCCGCCGAAGGCTCCGACTGCCGCTGACGCTCCACCTCGGCATCGCGTTGACGTTCGTCGCGGTCCTGCTCGCCGCGGGGGTGGCGCACGTCACCGCCAGCCGCAGCCGCGATCGCGCCGAGCTCGGCGTCGCGGAGCGCCGCGAGAGCGCGGCGGTGTCGCTCGCGCGCCGCGCCGCGCCGATGCTCGAGCGGGGCGACGACCTGCGGCTGCGCGTCCTCGCGGTGGCGGCGGCCGACCTCGTCGGGGCCCGCGTCGAGCTGATCGACGCCGCCGGAGTCGTGCGCGTCGACACCGGCTCGTCGGCGGGCGGGGACGCCGAGACGCACGGGGCGATCTCCGCTCTCCGCCGCCGCGCCACCGCGGACGGCGGTGAGGAGGTCGTCGCGCCCGCGCTCGGCGCGGACGGACCCGCGGGGGTCGTGCGCCTGCGCTTCCCGCGTGCGTTCGACGACGCGGTGCTCGCGTGGCCGTGGACCCTGTTCGGCGTCGCGCTGCTCGCGCTCCTGTCGCTGGTGGCGCTCGCCTGCTGGATGGCGCACACCTGGGTGACGCGCATCGCCGGCCTCGCGCGGCGCACCGAGCTGCTCGCCGACGCCGGCAGCCCCGACGCCCTGCTGTCGCTCGACGCGACCCCGGGCGAGGCCGCAGTCGGTGGTCTGCAGGAGGCGCTGGCGGCCGTCGCGAGGCGCTTCGCGGACGATCGCGACCGCGGTCGTAGCGGTGGATTGCGCCTCGCCCGCGAGGTCGTCCACGCGCTCGAGCGACGCGACCTGGTCCCGGCGGGTCACCCAGAACGTACGCAGCGATTGGCGCTCACCCTCGCCAACGAGATCGGCGCACCCGCGGACGTGTGCGATGCCGTGCGCGATGCGGCGCCGCTGCTCGACCTCGGCAAGGCCGGTGTGCGCGCGTCCGCCCTGACGAAGAGCGGCGAGCTCGACGAGGTCGAGCGCGAGTCGCTGCGCCAGCACCCGGTGCGCGGCGCACGGCTGATCGGTGTGCTCGACGGTCTCGGCGACGTCGCCGCGGCGATCCGGCACCAGCACGAGAAGTACGACGGCAGTGGCTTCCCGCTCGGGCTGCGCGGCACGCGCATCCCGCTCGCGTCGCGTATCCTGGCGATCGCCGCGGCGTTCGACCTGCTGGTGGAGGGCTGTGCCGCGTTCGCGGGCGTGTCGTGGCCGGAGGCGCTCGACTCGCTGCGCGATGACCGCGGCGAGCACTTCGATCCCGAGCTCCTCGACGCGTTCGAGGAGTTGGTGCGACGCAGCCCACCGGTGCAGGCCGTCCGCAAGGACGTGATGATCTCGACCGCGGGAGTCGTTCCGCACCGACAGATCGACGAGTCGCACGGCGACGCCCTCGACCCGCTCGACCTGTTCAGCGACGAGGCCGAGGACATCCTGGCGGCCGGCGGCGCGGAACTCGAGCTGCTCGTCGAGGAGCTCGACGACGACGGGGAGCACGACCCGTGAGCTCTCGCGCGTCCCGGCTCGGCTCGCGCCTGGGGTGCTGCGCAGCGGCCCTGACGCTGGTGGCGTGCGCGACGCCACCCTGCGGTCTGCCCGCCGCGCAACGCGCGCTGGCCGACGGCGACCTGATCACCGCGCTGGTCGCGCTCGACCGCGTCGCGCCCGCCGCCCCCGACTACGCGCAGGCGCGCACGCTCGCGGCGGCGGTGGAACGACGGATGCGCGTCGGCCAGCGATTGCTGGCGAGCGGCCTGGAGCTGCGTGCGCAATGGCTGGACGACGAGGCGGTCGGTGCACTGCGCGCAGCCCGGCAGGTGTGGCCGAGCCTGCCGGGGCTCGCGGCGCTGATCGACACCACCGCGGGCCGGATCGTCGCGCTGCGGCCGCGCGAGGTCGCCGCCGAGCCGCCGGAGATCGCCGTGGCGACGACGCGACCGATCGATCTCCCCGCGACGCCCGACGTCGAGCCGGCCGCGCCAGCGCCGGCACGGCTGGCCGCGCGGCAGTCCGACGAGGATTCGCAACCGGCAGCGCCACGCGACCCGGTGGCGGAATCGCTCGCCGCGATCCGGGCCGGTCTGCGGGACAGCGGAGACCTCGAGGCCGGGCTGGAGCAGCTGCAGTCGCTGCACACCCGGAACCCGGCGCGCGCCGACGTGACGGCGTTGCTCGTCGACCTGCTCCACCGGCGCGCATTGCGGCTCTACGGCAGTGGCGAGCTGCTGACCGCGATCGCGCATTGGGAGCGCGCGCGGCTGCTCGCACCGCAGCACGACGTGATCCCGGGGTTCCTGCGCGCGGCGCGCACGGAGCTGGAGCGGCGCTGACGCGCGCTGGGATCAGCGGTCCTCGCCGCTGCGCACGCTCCCTGCGCGCTCCGCGCGCGGGGAGAAGAATCGCCGGGGGGTAAACTTCGGGAAAAGGGGAAGAAGGAGAGTCAAGTTTTTACGTCCGTTGCGGACAACCCCCGGCATACGTGCGCTTCGAAGCCCGAGACCGCAGATCGCTCCGCGCTTCGGGCTGGTATTCGTGCTGTTGAAGACTCTCGGTCTGTCTCGATCACTCGCCCCTGCGGCTGGCCCGTGAGCCACTCGCGGGAGCCTGTCTCACTCCTCCGCAGCGCCTCGAAACACTCGCTGCGGGGCTCGAGTCGCCCGGAACGGTATGCTTCACAACCAGCCGGTCCAGAACCAGCCAGTTCAGCACCTCGTTCCATTCGATCTCTGACGCACTGAGGCTAACGCGTCTTTCGCCAGAAGCAACGATCCCGGCCGAAGAATGTCTCTGGATCGGGAGAAACTCCCTGGTCCGTCCGGAATCCGAAGCATGCTGAGCGCGGCCGAGGGCGTGCTCAACGCGGATTCCAATGCAGTCGCCAACCACCGACCGACGCCGGAGCACTGCGTCGTCGGCCGGCCATTCCGGGCGCCGGGGGCCCGACCGTCCAGCCGGACGGAACCCGCACGACGCACGTCTCCTCCTCGATCAGCAGTGGGCCCCGTCGCGCGTCGCGCGGCGCGAGCTCCGCCGCGTGCGCCACCGGCCACACCGTGCCGCCGAGCGGTGCGCGGCGGCGCTCGGCCGGCCGCGCGTCCTCGCGCCCGAGCGGCGTGATGCGCCGCGGCAGAGCCGGATTGGGGCCGTCGACCCGCACCCGCAGCTCGACGGCCTCGATCGCGTGGCCCGGTTCGTCGAAGCCGAACAGCCGTCGATGCGCGGCGCGGAACGCGGGCTCGAGCGCACCGGTGAGCGGGAGCCACAGACCGCCACCCTGACCAGCGAACCGCAGCCGTACCTCCGTGCGCCCGCGTCCCGTCGCGCCCGGCTCCGCCAGCAGCTCCGTGCGCAGGCGCTGCGCCGCGGCTCGCAGGGCGTCGCGAGCCCCGCGTGCGTCGAGCCGGGCGTGCAGCGCGGTGATCGCCTCCGCGGACTCGCTCGCCAGCGCGAGGCCGAGTGCCGAGAACACGCCCGGTGCGGCCGGGACCAGCGCGTACGGCATGCCGAGGCGCTGCGCGAGCGCTGCGGCGTGCAGACCTCCCGCGCCACCGTAGGCGAGCAGCGGCACCTGGGCTGGGTCGACCGCACGGGCGCTCGTGATGCGGAGGATCGCGCGCGCCATCGCGACCTCGGCGACCTCGAGGATGCCCTCGGCGCAGCGTCGGGCCGAGGTGCCGAGCCGCTTCGCGAGGCGCTCGATCGCGCGCACCGAGCGGTCCGGGTCGATCGGGAACGCGCCGCCGAGCAACGTGCGCGCGCCGATGTGGCCGAGCGCCACGTGCGCGTCGGTGACGGTCGGCTCGTCGCCCTGCCCGTAGCAGGCCGGCCCCGGTACCGCGCCTGCGCTCTGTGGACCGACACGCAGCGCACCGCCGGCGTCCGCGTAGGCGAGACTGCCGCCGCCGCAGCCGATCGTGTGCACGTCGAGCGTCGGCACCGCGAGCGGCAGCCCGGCGAGCCGCGCGGTGTCGGTCGCCGCGCCCGCGTCCGCGTCGACCAGCGACACGTCGGTCGACGTGCCGCCCATGTCGAACGCGGCGAGCCGTTCGACGCCGAGCGCCTGCGCCGCGCGTGCGGACGCGACGACGCCGCCGGCCGGACCGGACAGCACCGCGCGCAGCGGGAAGCGCTCGGCCTCGCCGGCCGGCAGGATGCCGCCGCTGTTGCGGAGGAGCCGCACCCGGCCGGGCTGGACGCCGCGCTGCAGCCGCTGCACGTAGGAGCCGACCACCGGACGGATCGCGGCGTTCAGGCAGGCCGCCGTGAACCGCTCGAACTCCCCGGTGCGCGCGACCAGCTCGGCGCTGCAGGTGACCGGCACGCCCAGCGCCCGCAGCCGGCGCGCGACGCGCAGCTCGTCGGCCGGCGCGCGGGCGGAGTGCAGCAGCCCGATCGCGATCGCGTCTGGGCGCGCGCGGGCGATGCGCTCGGCGAGCTCGTCGAGCGCCGCGTCCGGCAGCGGCTCGACGACCCGCCCCGCCGCGTCGCGCCGCCCCGGCACCGTGAACCGCAGTCCGCGCGGCACCGGGAAGCGCGGCCGTGACGGCTCCAACGCGTAGAGGTCGTCGCGCTCCTGGCGGCCGATCTCGACGAGGTCGACGAAGCCCTCGTTGGTGACGAAGGCGACCTTCGCGTGGACACCGGTCAACAGCGCATTGAGGCCGACGGTGGTGCCGTGCACGCAGTCGACCGCCCGCTGGCCGCGCAGTGCGGCGAGCCCGCTCAGCACCGCGCGCGCGGGGTCGTCGGGCGTCGACGCGACCTTGTGGGTGAGCGCGCCGTCACCGTCCACCGCGACGAAATCGGTGAACGTGCCTCCGGTGTCGACGCCGACGCGCAGCTCGCCCATGCGGCGCGACTGTAGCCGGCCGCGCGCCGCGATCACGCCATTCGCCGCCGGCGCGCGCGCGTGCCGACGGTCGCGCGCGCGCCCGCCGCACCGTAGCCTCGGACGACATGCTGGCGCTCGCGTGCCTGATCGCGTGGCTTCTGGGCGGCATTCCGTTCGGGCTGGTCCTGGTGCGGGTGTTCCGCGGCGTCGACATCCGCACGATCGGCTCCGGCAACGTCGGCGCGACCAATGCGTCGCGCGCCTTCACCGGGCGTGGGCGCTCGCTGGTGTTCTTCGCGATCTACCTGCTCGACTTCGCGAAGGGCTGCGTGCCGGCGCTGACGTTCGGTCCCTGGCTTGCCGGCGACGGCTCGATCCTCGCCGCCGTGCTCGTCGGCGCGGCCGCGATCCTCGGCCACTGCTTCTCGCCGTTCCTCGGGCTGCGGGGTGGCAAGGGGGTCGCGACGACCACCGGTGTGTTCGCGGCGGTCGAGCCGCTCGCGCTGCTGGTCGCGCTGGCGACGTTCGGCGCGGTGTTCGCGCTGACGCGCCGCGTGTTCGTCGGCTCGCTGGCGCTCGGCGTGGCGCTCGCGCTGGCGACCGTGTTGCGCGCGCCGGCGACCGCGTTCGGCGCACGCCTGCCGGCGACGACCCTCGCGCTCGCCGCGATGGCGTTCCTGTTCTGGACGCACCGCAGCAACCTGCGCGCGGCCGTTCGCGAGCGGCGCGCCGCCGCGGAGGTCGAGCCGTGAGGATCGCGGTGCTCGGCAACGGCGGGTTCGGCTTCGCGATGGCGATCGCGGTACAGCGCGGCGGTCACGAGGCGCGGCTGTGGGGGCACGACCCCGCGCACACCGCGGCGATCGCCGCCACCCGCGTCAACGCCCTCTACCTGCCGGACGTCGCGCTGCCCGCCGACGTGCTGGTGACCACCGACGCCGCGCGGGCGCTGGCGGGAGCCGAGGCGGTGCTGGTCGCGGTCCCGACCCAGCACGTCCGGGCGACGGTCGCGGGCCTCGCCGGCGCGCTGCCGGCCGGCGTGGCGCTCGTCTCGCTGTCCAAGGGGCTCGAGGAGCGCACCGGCGCGCGGCCGACCGAGGTGCTCGCCGCGGTCGCGCCCGGTCGCCCGGTGCTGGTGCTCAGCGGCCCGAGCCATGCCGAGGAGGTCGCGCGCGGGCTGCCGGCCGTGCTGGTGATCGCCGGCGACGGCGGCGAGGCGCTGCAGGAGCACCTGCAGCGGGAGCTGTCGCACGCGAGCCTGCGCGTCTACCGCAACGACGATCCGCTCGGAGTCGAGCTGTGCGGCGCGGTCAAGAACGTCATGGCGCTCGCCGCCGGCATCGCCGAGGGGCTCGGCCTCGGCGACAACAGCAAGGCGGCGATCCTGTCCCGCGGGCTGGTCGAGATGACCCGCTTCGGCCTCGCCTGCGGCGCGCGCGAGGCGACCTTCTCGGGCATCGCGGGGGTCGGCGATCTGGCGGTCACCACCTTCAGCCGCCACGGCCGCAACCGTGCGTTCGGCGAGCGCATCGGCCGCGGCGAGACGCTCGAGCAGATCCTCGCGTCGACACCGAAGGTCGCCGAGGGCGTGTGGACCTCGCGCGTGGTCCGCGAGCGGGCGCGCGCGCTGGGCATCGAGATGCCGATCTGCGAGATCGTCTGCGAGGTGCTGTTCGAGGGGCTGCCGCCGCGCGACGCGGTCGCCGCGCTGATGCTCCGCGACCCGAAGCCCGAGGAGCGCTGAGCCGCGCCGCGCCGCGGACCCGACCGTCGCTGGCGAGCCGGGCCGCAGCCGGCCATGATCGCCGCGCATGTGTCGACCCCTGACGATCGCCGCGCTCGCCGCTGCGCTGCTGGCACCCGCGCTCCGGGCGCAGCGCGCCCGTGACCTCAGCCTCGAGGCCTGCTTCGGGCTCGACCAGTTCATGCTGCGGCAGGACGTCGAGCCGCGCGGCTGGGTCGACGCCGAGCGCTTCCTCGCCTTCGACGACCAGGCGGGGGTGTGGCAGGCCCGCCCGGCGAGCAACCCCGCGGCCGCCGAGGACTTCGTGCCGCGCGACTTCCGCGCCGCGTTCGCCGCGCTGCCCGGGCTCCGCGACGAGCTGATCGCCGAGGCGACCGCGGAGGCCGACGCCTTCACCTGGGCGAAGGACCACTCCGGATTCGTCGTCGCGATGGCGAACGACCTGTTCTGGTACGACCGTGGCTCGGGAGCCGCGCGCCGGCTGACGCGCTCGCCGGCCGAGGAGGTCGGCGCGGACGTGTCGCCCGACGGCTCGCTGGTCGCCTACGTGCAGGGCGGTGACCTGTTCGTCGTGCCGGTCGACGGCGGCGAGCCCTTGCCGCTGACCGCCGACGGCAGCGAGCTGGTGCTCAACGGCCGCCTCGACTGGGTCTACCAGGAGGAGGTATACGGCCGCGGCAACTTCAAGGCGTTCTGGTGGTCGCCGGACTCGACGCGGATCGCGTTCCTGAAGATCGACCAGACGCCGGTCGAAGAGCTCGTGATCCCCAACGACCGGCCCGGCCGCGCGGTCGCCGAGCACATCCGCTATCCGCTCGCCGGCGAGCCGAACCCGATCGTCGCGCTCGGCATCGCGGACGTCGGCGGTGGGCCGGTGCGCTGGGTCGACATGGGCGAGTGGCGACAGGCCGACCCGCTGATCGTGCGGGTGACCTGGCGGCCGGACGGCAGCGAGGTCTTCTACCAGGTGCAGGACCGCGAGCAGCGCTGGCTGCGGATGCTCGCCGCGGACGCGACGACCGGTGGCTACCGCCCGGTGTTCATGGAGGGCAGCCCGTGCTGGGTCGAGCCCGGTGTCGAGCCGCTGTTCCTGAAGGGCGGCGAGGAGTTCCTGTGGCTCAGCGAGCGTGACGGGTTCGAGCACATCTACCGCTACCGCGCCGACGGCGAGCTGGTCGGGCGGCTGACCGAGGGCCGCTACGACGCCGAGAAGATCGTCCACGTCGACGAGGCGGGGGGCCGCGTCTACTTCCTGTCCGACAAGGACGCGCCGACGCAGCAGAACCTGTTCGCCGTCGGCCTCGCCGGTGGCGCGGTCACGCGGCTGACGACCGACGACGGCTGGCACGAGGTCGACTTCGCCCCGGACGGCTCCCGGCTGGTCGACGAGTTCTCGGCGATCGACCACAAGCTGCGGCGCACGGTGCGCGACGCCGACGGCAACGTCACTGCCCGCATCGTCGAGAGCGACGACCGCGCGCTGGCGGCGTTCGGCGTGCAGCGGCCCGAGTTCGTGACGATCCCCGCCCGCGACGGCTTCCCGATGGAGGCGCTGGTCATCCGGCCGCGCAACTTCGACCCCGCGAAGAAGTACGCGGTGCTGTGCCACATCTATGCCGGTCCGAAGACACCGCAGGTGCTCGACCGCTGGTCATGGCGCGACTTCCTCTGGCATTGTCGTATGGCACAGCGCGGCTACCTCGTGTTCCTGTGCGACAACCGATCGGCGAGCGGTAAGGGTCGCGAGTCGGCCTGCGCGGCGTTCCGCAGCTTCGGCCAGTCCGAGCTCCGCGACCTCGAGGACGGCGTCGACTGGCTGCTCGGCCAGGGCTACGCCGATCCGGAGCGCGTCGCGATCTGGGGCTGGAGCTACGGTGGCTACCAGACGCTCTACAACCTGACCCACTCGAAGAAGTGGAGTGTCGGCGTCGCCGTCAATCCGGTCACCGATTGGCGCTTCTACGACTCGATCTACACCGAGCGCTACATGGGGCTGCCGCAGACCAACGTCGAGGGCTACTCGAAGGGCAGTGTGCTCGAGGCGGCCGCGAACCTGAACGGCCACCTGCTGCTCGTGCACTCGACGATGGACGAGAACGTGCACATGCGGAACAGCCTGGCGTTGAGCTTCGCGCTGCAGCAGGCGCGCAGGAGCTTCCGATTCATGCCCTATCCACACGTGCGACACGGCATCGAGGACTTCGCGCAGCAGCTCCATCTGTTCGACACGATCGAGGCGTTCCTCGACGAGCACCTCGACGGTGGACGGCCGCGGTGACCGCGACGGCGCGCGATCGGTGGCTCTGGGTCGGCCCGCTGTGCCGCTACTTCGCGGGCGGTGACGGCCACGGCGCGCTCACGCGGGTCGCCGGCGTCGAGGCGTGGCGCGACGATCTCGAAGCGGCCCTCGGCGGTCGGATCCGTGGCGCGCTCGACTGGCGCGAGGAGCCAGCTGCGCCGGGCTCGACGGCCGAGCTCGGGGCCGGGCTCGATGCCGTCCGGCTGCTCGCGATCCACGCCGAGCGCACGGATGCCGAATTGCCCGACGCGCTGCCGGCGCAGCTCGACGACGACCCGCTGTGGCGCGCCGCGCGCGCGGCGAACTTCTCGCCGTCGCTGTATGGCCATGTCGTCGCCGCCGACTGCTGGCTGCCGGCCGACTTCGACTTCACGTTCGTCGCTCCGCGCCCCGACGGCGAGGATTGGTGCTTCGGCTCGCTCGTTGCGCTGTGCGACCAGCTGCACTTCCTCGACGCCCGCACCTTCGCGACCGGCGACGACGAGCGCGCGGCGCTCGCGGCAGCACCGCTCGACCCGACCTCGTTCGTGCGCGCTGCCCGCGTCGGTCTGGCGCGGATGCGGCTCGCCGCGACCGCGGCCCGCGCAGCGCGGCAGGTGCTCGCGGTGGGTGGGCCGCCGTGAGCGCGGGATCGCGATGAACGTGCTGCCCGCGGACGGCGACTGGCTGCGCCGGCTGCTCGGCGGCCTCGATCCGAGCGGCACCTGGCTGCCCGGTGTGCTGTTCCTCGGCACCTTCGCGAGCGAGGACCTCGCCTGCGTCGCCGGCGGCGTGCTGGCGGCGGAGGGCGCCGTGTCGCCGGCCGCGGCGATCGCAGCCTGCACGCTCGGCATCTGGCTCGGCGACCTCGGCCTGTACGGACTCGGGCGCGCCGCGGCCGCCGGGCTCGTGCGCTGGGGCTTCGTGAAGCGCCGGCTGCAGGCCGCCGCCGGCCGGCGGCCCTGGCGCGAGCGCTTCGCGCGCCACGGCACCCGCATCCTGTTCGTGTCGCGCTTCGTGCCCGGTGCCCGCGTCGTCTGCTACCTGAGTGCCGGTGCGATCCGCTGGCCGTTCGCGCGCTTCGCGATCGTGCTCGGTGTGGCGGTCGTGCTGTGGACCCCGCTGCTGGTCGGGCTGTCGATGGTCGCCGGGCGCGCGGTGGCGGATGCGCTGAGCGCGTGGGGCGGCCTGGCGTGGCTGGCGCTGCCGCTCGCCCTGCTCGGTGGCTTGCTGGTGGTCCGGCTGGCGACCGCGCTCGCGACGTGGCGCGGGCGTCGACTGCTGTACGGAGGCTGGCGCCGGTTGGTCGCCTGGGAGTACTGGCCGCCGCTGTGGGTCTACACGCCGATCACGCTCGACCTGATCCGCATTGCATTGCGGACGCGTACGGCCTGCCTGTTCTCGGCCTGCAATCCCGGCGTGCCGCTCGGCGGCATCGTGTTCGAGTCGAAGGCGGCGATCCTGCGGCAGCTCCCGGCGGATCCCGGGCTGCCGGTCGCGGTCGCGCCGTGGGACTTCCTGCCGCGGACCGCGCCGCTCGAGGAGCGCCTGGCGGTGATCGAGCGCCACCTCGCCGCCGGTCGCGCGGTGCTGAAGCCGGACATCGGCGAGCGCGGTGCGGGCGTCGCGATCGTGCGCGAGCTCGACGCTGCGCGCGCCTGGCTCCTGAGCTGCCCGTTCGACGCGATCGTGCAGCGCTTCGTCGCCGGCGAGGAGTTCGGCATCGTCTGGCGGCGGCTGCCGGGCGGCGACGGCCGCGGCGAGCTGCGCTCGATTGCGCGCAAGGTGCCGCCGGTGCTGGTCGGCGACGGCCGGAGCACGCTCGAGGAGCTGATCCTCGGCGATGCGCGCGCGGTCGCGATGGCGCGCTTCCACCTGCACCAGCAGGCGGCGCGCCTGCAGTCGGTGCCGGCGGCGGGCGAGCGCGTCAGCCTCGGCGAACTCGGCACGCACTGTCGCGGTGCGACCTTCCTCGACGCGCGGGAGCTGGCGACGCCGGAGCTGCTGGTGGCGCTCGACGGGTTCATGGCCGGGGTCGACGGCCTCGACTTCGGGCGCTTCGACGTGCGCGTGCCGGACGCCGACGCGCTGCGCGCGGGTGTGGGCATCCGCGTGCTGGAGCTGAACGGCGTCACCGGCGAGCCGGCGCACGTCTACCAGCCGGGCTACCCGGTGCGCCGCGGGCTCCGCGACCTGCGCGACCACTGGCGGGCGGCCTGCGCGACCGGTGCCGCGAACGTCGCCGCCGGCCGCGCGACACCGATGTCGTTCTGGCGCCTGCTCGCGCTGATCCCGGCGGTGCGCCGGCGGGTCCGGTTCGAGGCGCCGGCGAGCGGTCCCGCGGATGAACGGATCGGAACGGCTGCGGGAGGGTAGCAGGCGGCCCCGCACGGAAGCCCCCCGGTGGTGTTTCGTCGTTCCAGCGGGGCGACGACGAGCGGGCGCGCGACGCGGCGGGATCCCTGCTGACGACTCGTAGCGCTGCGTCATGGCGACGCAGCCGACGCGCGGGTCATCGAGGCCGTGCCCGCACGCCCTCGCCCGGAGCCGTGAGGCTGCTCACGGAGCGGTGTAGGCGCGCCGAGTCAGCGGCCGTGTGCCGTGCTATCCTCCGCTCCGCTCCATGGTGCCAGCCTCGACGCGTCCCAGCGAACCCGGCGACCGCGACTCCGAGTTCCTCGCCATGTACCAGGAGCTGCGCCGGCTCGCGCACCAGATGTTCGCGCGCGAGCCCAGCCAGACCCTGCAGGCGACGGCCCTGGTCAACGAGGCCTTCCTGCGCCTGCGTCACTGCGGCGACGCGACGGCTGCCGACCCGGCCCGCTTCCGGCGCGCGGCCGCCGTCGCGATGCGCCGGATCCTGGTCGACCATGCCCGCAGTCGCGGTGCCCTGCGGCGCGGTGGAGGGAAGCTGCCGACGTCGCTGGACTCGGTCGAGTTGGCGACGGCCGGGGATCTGAGCCAGGTGCTGGCGGTCGACGAGGCGATCGAGCGGCTGCAGGCCGAATCGCCGGAGCTCGCCGAGGTCGTGCGGCTGCGCTTCTACGCCGGCCTGCAGGTGGCCGAGGTGGCCCGCACGCTGGACCGTTCCGAGCGGTCGGTCCAGCGCGACTGGACCTTCGCCAAGGCCCGGCTGTACCGGTTCCTGCGCGAGCAGGCCTGAGCGCGGCCCCCATGCGGGCGGTGTTTTCTTGGCGGTCGGTGCGGGCTCCCGCCGCACAGCAGGGTGACGCCGCGCGGTTGCGGCCCGAACCCGGAGACGCCATGAAGCTGCCGACCACCCTGTCGTTGTTCGCGATTGCCAGTCTGATCTTGTTGGCGGTTCCGCTGCCCGGCCAGAAGAAGGGGGGCGGTGGCGGCACGACGCCCCCACCCGACCCGGCCATCGCCTTCGTCGAGAGCGGCATCAAGGTCATGAACGCCGACGGCAGCAACGTGAGGACCGTGGTCTCGCTGCAGCGCGGCGAGTGGGCCGACTACCCGAGCTGGTCGCCCGACGGTCAGCAGCTGGTGTTCTGGGCCGTGCTCGGCGGCCAACAGGGCATCTTCAAGGTCAACGTCGATGGCAGCGGTCTGCAGTTCCTCGCGCCGCAGTCCGGCTTCGCGCATCCCACCGACTGGTCTCGGTTGCCGTGTCCGGACGGTCGCTACAAGATCGCGTTCCTGTCCGAGATGGCCAACGGCTACTGCGACCTGTTCGTCGTCAATACCGACGGCACTGGCCTGCAGAACCTGACCAACAGCCCGGAGCACGAGCTGACCGCGACCTGGACCAGGGATGCGAGCGGCCTCTACGTCGGCTGGACCACGTGGGAGGGCCCCCCCGGGGGGGAAGGCGGCGACCTGGTCCAGCTCGGCGTGCTCACCGGTGGCGGCGTGCAGGTGACGTCGGTGACCCCGGTCATCGGCGAGGGTTTCCTTTACGGATGCAGCGTGGCGCATCTGAGCGACGAGCTGTTCGTCGAGGACTTCTACATGACCAACTGGACGGTTGCCGATGCGACCGTGCTGCCGTGGACCCCTGCGCCCTCGGGCATCAGCGCCTTGTTCATCGGCGTGCCGCGGTTCTCGCCGGACGACAGCCGCATCGTGCTGCGCAATGACGGCGGCCGGGCGACCGCCGGCATCTACGTCGGCAGCGCCGATGGCAGCGGGCTGGTGCGCATCCGCAGCAGCGGCGGCTGGCCGGTGTGGCGACACAACCCGTGATTCCCTCCCGCGGTCCCTAGAATGCGGCCCGTCCCTTCGCCCAGGAGGATGCGATGACCGAGCTCCCCGAACGTGTGCGCCAGGTGTTCGACGCCGTGGTCGATCGTGCGCCGGTGGAGCGCGAACGTGAGCTCGTCGTCGCCTGTGGTGGCAACGCGGCGCTGCGCCGTTGCGTCGAGGAGCTGCTGCGTGACCACGACGACGCGCAGGCGTCGTTCCCGGAAGCACCGGCGACGGGCGAGCGCCCGGGCGACCACATCGGCCCCTACAAGCTGCTGGAGGTGATCGGCGAGGGCGGTTTCGGCACGGTGTGGATGGCCGAACAGCAGTCGCCGATCCGGCGCAAGGTGGCGCTGAAGGTCGTCAAGTGGGGCATGGACACGCGCCAGGTGGTGGCGCGGTTCGAGGCCGAGCGGCAGGCCCTGGCGCTGATGGACCATCCGCACATCGCCAAGGTGTTCGACGGCGGCGCCACCGCGACCGGCCGGCCGTACTTCGCCATGGAGCTGGTGCGCGGGGTGCCGATCACGCAGTACTGCGACGAGGCGAAGCTGACGCCGAAGGAGCGCATCGAACTGCTGGTGCCGGTGTGCGAGGCGGTGCAGCACGCGCACCAGAAGGGCGTGATCCATCGTGACCTCAAGCCGAACAACGTGCTGGTCACGCTGCACGACGGCAGGCCGGTGTCGAAGGTGATCGACTTCGGCATCGCCAAGGCGACGGCCGGGCAGCTGACCGACAAGACGGTGTTCACCGGCTTTCGGCAGATGCTGGGCACGCCGGAGTACATGGCGCCCGAGCAGGTGGAGATGTCAGGGCTCGACGTCGACACGCGGGCGGACGTGTACAGCCTTGGTGTGCTGCTGTACGAGCTGCTGACGGGGACCAAGCCGTTCGATCTCAAGGAGGCGCTGGAGGTCGGGTGGCAGGAGCTGGTGCGGCGGATCAAGGAGGTGGACCCGGACAAGCCGAGCACGCGGGTCAGCACGCTGGGCGAACGGATCACCGGGATCGCAGGTCGGCGGCGCATGCTGCCGAAGGGCCTGTCGCACGCGTTCCGCGGTGATCTGGATTGGATCGCGTTGAAGGCGATGGAGAAGGAGCGCGGACGGCGGTACGAGACCGCGCACGCGCTGGCGGAGGACTTGCAGCGGCACCTGCGCGACGAGCCGGTGCTGGCCGGTCCGCCGGGCGGGCTGTACCGGCTGCGCAAGTACCTGCGCCGGCATCGGGTCGGGGTGGCGGCGCTGGTGGCGGTGGGCGCGTCCCTGGTGGGCGGCGCCATCCTGGCCGGGATGGGCTACTGGAGCGCCAAGGCGCACGAGGAACGGGCGTTTCATGCGGCCGCCGTGGCACGGCAGGAGAAGGTCGCGGCCGAGGCGGCGCAGAAGGGGGAGGCCATGCAGCGGCAGCGGGCCGAGCAGGTGCTCGAGGTCTTCCGGCGCATGGTGGGCGGCGACGGGACGATACTGCAGGGCAGCAACTACACCGTGCGCCAGATGCTGGAGGACTTCGAGCGCACCTTGATCCACCAGTCCGGCGACGATCCAGCCGTGGAGGCGACGCTGCGTGAGATGATAGCCCAGAGCTATCGCATGCTCGGGCTCTTCGCCAAGGCACTGCCGCACCTGGAACGCGCGCTTGCCTGCCGGCGACAGGCTCCGCCCGACGGCAATCTGGCAGATTGCCTCCTCTTGTTCGCAGATTGCCTGAGACGGGGCAAGGCAGGCGACGGGCTAGCGTACCTGGAGGAGGCGAGCGAGATCGCTAGTGATCTCGGAGGTCCGTGGCGTGCCCGCTTCCTGGCGGAGGTCATGAAGACGCAGGCTGAATGCCTTCTGGCGATTGGCAGGGGGAAGGAGGCAGAGTCCTGCGCGCGCAAGGCGAGGGAGATGATGCTGCAGGCGGACGGCGAGGAGAGCTTCGATTCGGCTCGCACACTGGGTTGTCTCGGCGTGATCCTGGCAGGGCGGGGCGCCATGGACGAAGCCGAGGCCAGCCTGAGGCTGGCGCTGAGCATCGTGCGACGGCTGAGCAATGGCGAAGTCGGTGCCGTCGCATCGACCTTGATGGAACTTGGTGATTTGCTGAGCAACACTGGGAAGCTGGGCGAGGCCGAAGCGTGCTACCAGGAGGCGCTGGAGATCACCCAATCGCAGGTCGGCGATCACCCGTTCTGTGCCCAAATGCAGCGTCGGATCGGAGCCCTGCGGTTCAAGGCGGGCGAGTACGAAGCGGCGGAGATCGTCGAACGCGAAGCGCTGGAGAAGCTGTGCAGCGCATTTGGAGACTCGGCAGAATCTGCCGGGGCAATGCAGGAACTGGCCGCGACCCTCAGGGAAATGGGGAGGCTGGCGGAGGCCGAGCAACTGCAGCGGCAGGCAGTCGAAATCAGGCAACGTTTGCTCGACCATAGCCCGGAACTGGCCTTATCGCTGAACGAACTAGCGGTCATCCTGTTCAGGCAGGGCCGGCTGGACGACGCCTGGTCAATGACCAGTCAGGCGATCGAACTCGAACGACGGCTCGCGAACGTGGAAGGGCCGGCGCTGGTTACCTACCTGATGAACCTAGCCAATATCGCGGAGGCCCTCGGTACGCCCGAGGAGGGGCTGCGGCTCGTCGGCCAGGCGTTCGAATTGCACGGCAGGCTCAACGGGGGTGTGGACCTGAGAGCCATCGCGAAGGCGCAGGCTCTAATACCCCAGCTGTGCGAAGGGAAAGAGCCCCAAGACGTCGAGGAGGTGTTCAGGAGCAACGTCGAACGCGTTCGGGCTGGCGGCGACGAGCGGTGGCTCGCAGCGACGCTGCTGCTCTGGGCAGGGCAGTTCCACAAGCGGAAGCTGTACCACGAGGCCGAGAACCTCCTGTCGGAGGCTCTGGCCGTGGCGAGGAAATGGGAGAGCGACGATGAACTCCGGCTCATGATTCAGGTGCTGAACCAACTCGGGTGTGCCTTGATGCGCCAGCCCGAGCCGATGAAGAGGGCACGGGCTCCGTCCTTGCTGCAGGAGGCTCTGGACCTGCGCCTCCGGCTCGACGGGCCAGGGAGCCAGTCGGTCCCCGTATTGGTGTCCAACCTGGTGCTGGCTCTGCAATCGCAGCACACGGCGGGGGCCGAGGAGGCGGCGGTGCGACTGCTGCGCGAGCAGCTCCAGGTCCGGCAGGCGCTCCTGGGAGGTGCCGAGGAAGGCGTCGCCAGCATGCGCCGGCAACTGGCCAGCGCCCTGGCCGGGCGCGGCCTTCACGCCGAAGCCGAGCAGGTGTTGCGGGAGCACATCGGGATTCTGCGCGGTGGGACACCGGCGCAGGACGTCGAACTGGCGGCCTGGCTGCTGGAACTGGCCAACTTCCTGACGTCGCTCGGCCGGCTGGACGAGGCCGAGACTGCCTTGCGCGAGGCGATCGCGCTGTTGCGACTCCACGACGCGGAGCGACCGGGGCGCACCGCCTCGGCGCAGAGCCACCTCGGCGTCATGATGTTGGAGCAGAAGCGCTTCGACGAGGCCGAGCCCATCCTGCGCGAGAACGTCGAGCAATGGCGCGCTGCGGTCGGCGATACGGACCGGCGATTTGCGCAGAGTCTGTCGAACCTCTCCCAAGCACTTGTCGGCCTCGGCCGGCTGGAGGATGCCGTGGCCCTCCTGCAGGACAACGTCGTCCGGCTGCAGAAGGCAGGTCCGCCGGGCGAACCGGCGCTGGCCACCCTCCTCGGAGGGCTCGCCCAGAGCCTGCTCGACGCGGACCGTGTCGCCGAAGCCGAGGCGCCGGCGCGGCAGCAACTGGCGATGCTGGCGCGCGGTGCCCCGGGCACTCGCGATCATTGTGTCGCCATGGCGCGGCTGGGCCGCGTGCTCGCCGCCGAGGGCAAGCTCGACGAAGCCGAGCCGCTGCTGGTCGAGGCGGCCACCAAGCTGCTGGCACCCGATTCGACGACCACGCCGAGGCAGACCATCGCGGCGCTGGTCGCGCTGTACCGCCAGCAGGGCAAGGACGAGCTGGCGCAGCAGTGGCAAGCGAAGCTCGGCGGGAGCGCGGACGCACCGGCGACGTCACGTTGAGCCGGGCGAGACGTGCGAGTTCGGCACGCACTGCCGCGGTGCGACCTTGCTCGACGCGCGGGAGCTGGCGACGCCGGAGCTGGTGGTGGCGCTCGACGGGTTCATGGCCGGGGTCGACGGCCTCGACTTCGGGCGCTTCGACGTGCGTGTGCCGGACGCCGACGCGCTGCGCGCGGGTGTGGGCATGCGCGTCCTGGAGCTGAACGGCGTCACCGGCGAGCCGGCGCACGTCTACCAGCCGGGCTACCCGGTGCGCCGCGGGCTCCGCGACCTGCGCGACCACTGGCGGGCGGCCTGCGCGACCGGTGCCGCGAACGTCGCCGCCGGCCGCGCGACACCGATGTCGTTCTGGCGCCTGCTCGCGCTGATCCCGGCGGTGCGCCGGCGGGTCCGGTTCGAGGCGCCGGCGAGCGGTCCCGCGGATGAACGGATCGGGACGGCTGCGGGAGCGTAGGAGGCCGACCCCGCACGGGTGCCGCCCTGGGCGAAGATCCCGGGATCTGCCGGGTGGAAGCGGTCCGGGTCGGGCCGTAGCGTCGCAGTTCCGGGCGGGCGTCCGCGTTCGTCTCGACACCCCGATGACACGACTCCAGGAAGACCCGCTCGACGCCGCGGTCGGGCAGCTGACCCAGCTCGCAGCCCTGGTCGGCCTCGTCGGGCCGGACGACTACGCCGTCCCGCACCGCGCGCTGCATGGCTCGACGATCGGCCAGCACGTGCGGCACTGCCTCGACCACTTCGACAGCTTCGCGCGCGGCGTGTCCGCCAGCGGGCCCGACTGCGAGATCGACTACGACGCCCGCCCGCGCGACCCGCGGATCGAGGTCGACCCCGCCGCGGCCGGCGAGCACGCCCGCGCGCTGGCGATCGCCGTCCGCGCCGCGGTCGCCGACCGCGGGATCGCCAGCCCGGTCGCGGTCCGCTGCGCCTGTGGCGAGAGCGGGGAGATCACCGCGCAGGCCTCGAGCCTCGGCCGCGAGCTGCAGTTCCTGGTCAGCCACACGGTGCACCACCTCGCGATGATCTCCGCGATGTGCCGTGAGCTGGACGTGGCGGTCGACGATGCCGTCGGCGTCGCGCCGTCGACGCTGCGCCACCGCGCCCGGACCGGCGGTCGCGCATAGCAGCCGACGTTCACTGTGGTCCGCCGGCGTCGCGTTCCTCGTCGCCCGGTTCGTCCGCGGCGGAGTCGCGCTCGGTCTCGTCGTGCGCGAGCCTGGCGTGCCGGCGGAGCGCGTCGCGCAGCGCCCATTCGATCTGCCCGTTGACGCTGCGCATCTCCTGCTCGGCCCACGCACGGAACCGCTCCAGCAGCTCGGGCGCGACACGGATCAGGAACGGCTTGCGGCTCGCCACGTGGAGGTCTCCGAGCGGTCCCTTGGCGCGTCACTGGTAGAGCGTGCCGGTATTGACCACCGGCTGCGTGCCGCGCTCGCTGCACAGCACGACGAGCAGGTTCTGCACCATCGCCGCGCGGCGCTCGTCGTCGAGCTCGACGACGTTCGAGCGCGACAGCTGCTCGAGCGCCATCTGCACCATGCCGACGGCGCCGTCGACGATCTTCTGGCGCGCCGCGATGATCGCGTCGGCCTGCTGCCGCTGCAGCATCGCGCTCGCGATCTCCGGCGCGTAGGCGAGGTGCGCCAGCCGGCACTCGAGCACCTCGATCCCGGCGCGCTCGAGGCGGGCATCGAGCTCGGTCGCGAGCTCCCGGCTGACGACGTCCGCGCTGCCGCGCAGCGACGTCTCGCCGGGCTTCGCGTCGTCGGCGTCGTACGGGTGGCTCGCCGCCAGCGTGCGCAGCCCCGCCTCCGACTGCACGCGCACGTAGTCGCGGTAGTCCTCGACGTCGAACAGCGCCTGCGCGGTGTCCTTCACGCGCCAGACGACGACCGCGTTGATCTCGATCGGGTTGCCGGCCCGGTCGTTCACCTTCAGCTTCTCGCTGTCGAAGTTGTGCACGCGCAGCGAGACCGCGCGGCGCACCGTGAACGGGTTCACCCAGTGGAAGCCGTCCCTGCGGATCGTGCCCTTGTAGCGGCCGAACAGCAGCACGGCGCGCGACTGGTTCGGCTCGACCAGCACCAGTCCGCACAGCTCGAGGATGGCGCCGAGCACCAGCACGATGCCGGCGACGACCCAGGGCCAGACCGGCCGGCCGAGGTCGTGCGCGTCCGCGGCGCGGACGAAGGTCCACGCGGCGACCGGCAGCAGGGCGACGCCGAGCAGCAGCATCGGCACGCCGGGGAGGGAGCGGGGGTAGGGGGTCTCGCGGGAGCGGGTCGCGGTCATGCGGGTCTCCATCGATGTCGGGATGATATCGCTCCGGTATCGCGACGCCATCAGGATATTCGCAGTCCCGCGGGGAGACGGGACCGCTCGCCGCACCGGCCCGGCCCGGGTTAGCCTCGGCCGTCCCCCGGCCCGCTCCCGTTCCCTGAGCCCCGCTTCCCGATGCGCCTCCCCCGCCGCCTGCTGCTGACCCTGCTCGGCACGCTCGCGGGCCTCGTCGCCCTCGAGCTCGCGCTGCAGCTCGCCGCGCTGGTCGTCGGCGTGGGTGCGGGGCGCGAGGCCGGCGCCGCCGCCGCCGGCGCGGGGGTCCGGGACGGCGTCGTGCTGTGCGTCGGCGACTCGTTCACCTACGGCTTCGGCGCGGAGCCGTCGCAGTCCTACCCGCGCCGGCTCGAGGCGCGGCTGCGTGCCGCCGCCGGCGACCCGGCGTGGCAGGTGGTCAACGGCGGCTGGTCCGGCAACCACTCGCCGCGCCTGCTCGAGGACCTGCCGCGGCAGCTCGCGCGCCACCGGCCGGCGATCGTCTGCGTGCTGGTCGGCGTCAACGACGTCTGGCGAGGCGGCGGCGACGCGGGTGGCTTCGAGCTGCGGACCGTCAAGCTGCTGAAGCTGGCGTGGCACTGGCTGCGCGAGGGGCGCGGCCCGTCGCAGGAGGCACCGCCCGCGGGCGAGCCGCCGGGCGGTCGCGGCACCAGCCCGGCCGACGCGCCGTTCGTCGGCGCCTGGCACGCGGCGAACGGCGTGTGGCTCGAGTTCGCGCCCGGCGGGCGGCTCGAGTCGAGCTTCGGGGACCTGACCTGGGTGCTGCGCGACGGGCGGCTGGTCGTGCAGTGGCCCGGCCGCGACGAGGCCGTGCTCTCGTTCGCCCGTGACGGCGACGCGCTGTGGCTCGAGGGCGGACCGCTGCCGGGGCGCGTCCGGCTCGCGCCCGGGCGGCCCGCCGGCGAGGTGCTCGACGCCGCGCAGGCCGCGGCCGAGCTGCCGGTGCGGCTGGCCGCTTTCGAGCGGGCCCCGGCCGACGTCGCGGCCGGCATCGCAGCGCTGGACGCGGCCCGCGCGGCGGGGCGGCCGTCCGCCATGGTCACGGTCGCGGCGGCGCTGCTGCGCGCCGCGCCGGCGCCGCGCTGGCTCGGTGAGATCAATGGCGTCGCCGGGCGGGCCGACGCGACCGCGCAGCGCGCCGCGGAGGACGCGCTCCGCGACGTCGCGGCGCGCGCGGATCTCGACGTCCCGCTGCGCGGCGCGATCGTCGCCACGCTGGTGTCGCTCCTGCGCGCGCAGGGGCGCGACAGCGAAGCGCTCGGCGCGCTGTTCGACGGCCGCCGCATGCACGGTGCGGACGACGTCGTCGTCCACGAGATCCAATCGTGGCCGCGCCAATACGACCGTGCCGCGCTCGACGCCGCGCTCGCCGGGCGACCCGCCGAGGAGCGCACGCATTGCGAGGCATTGTGGCGCGCCGGCCGCGACGGTGCCGACCGGACCTACGCGCGGCTGACCGACAACCTGCTGCAGATCGTCGCGCTGTGCCGGGCGCACGGTGCCGAGCCCGTGCTGCTCACCTACCCGATGCGCCGCCCGCGCATCGAGGCCGCCGTCCGCGCTGCCGCCGGCGAGGCCGCCGTCCGCGTCGTCGACCTGCGCGCGCCGTTCGACGCCGCGCTGCGGACGACGCCGCGCGACGAGCTGTTCATCCTCGACGGCCATCCGACGCCGCGCGGCTACGACCTGATGGCGGAGACTGTCGCCGCGGAGCTGGTCGCGCTGCGCGGCGCACGCTGACGCCCCGGCCGCGACCGCTCGCTCAGCCGTCGACGGTGCCCTCGGGCAGCGCGTCGAGGAACGCGCGCCCGTAGCGCTTGGTCCGGATCCGGGGATCGAGGACGACGACCTCCCCGCGGTCGGTCGCCGAGCGGATCAGCCGGCCGAAGCCCTGCCGGAACCGCAGCACGGCTTCGGGGAGCGAGTGCTCGCCGAACGGGTCGCCGCCGCGGTCGCGGATCGCCTGCAGGCGCGCCTTCGTCAGCGGGTGGTCGGGCTGCGCGAAGGGCAGGCGCGTGACGATCACGAGCGTCAGCGCGTCGCCGGGCACGTCGATGCCCTCCCAGAACGTCTCGGTGCCGAGCAGCACCGAGGTCGGCTCGGCGCGCTTCCGTCGCAGCAGCTCGCGCAGCGGCGCCTCGCCCTGCACGAGCAGCTCGATGCCCTCGAGCGCGAGCGCGTCGCGCAGCGCGCCGGCGAGCTCGCGCACCGTCGACCACGCCGTGCACAGCACGAGCGCGCGGCCGCCGTTGTGCAGCACGCGGTCGCGCACCTCGTGGGTGACGGCGCGGCGCCACGCCGCCGCCTGGGTGGTCGGGTCGGGCATCGCGTCCGCGATCGTCACGCGCACGTGGGCGCGGTAATCGAACGGCGAGCCGAGCCGCAGGGCGTCGACGCGCTCGGAGTCGATGCCGAGTCGCTCGCGCAGCCATCCGAACTCACGGTCGGCGCTCGGGCCGAGCGTCGCGCTGAGCAGCACGCAGGTGCGCGGGGAGCGGAACACGTGCTGCCGGAGCACGTCGCCGACGTCGAGCGGTGCCGAGCGCAGCGCGGCACCGCGCTTCTCGCGCTCGATCCAGCGAACCGTCGAGCCGTCGGTCGGCCCGCACAGGCTCGCGAGCACCGCCGCGACCGTCGACAGCCCGCGCGCACGCGCCTGCAGCTCCATCTTCAGGTCGACCTCGGTCTTCGCCGCCGCGAGCTGGCCAACCTCGGCCGCGAGCTCCAGCAGCGGGGCCGACACCGGATCCTCGAGCGGGTCGCCGGGCGCGAGCGCCACCGCGCCACCGGGCGCGCCGTCGACCAGCGCATCGAGGCGCGCGAAGAACCGCTCGGCGGCGAGCCGCACCTGCTCGACGAGCACCAGCGCGTTCGGGCTGCCGTGCTCGCCGAGCAGGCTGCGCCGCGCGCGCCGCGGGTGCAGCCGCTTCAGGTGCCACAGCACCGTGCCGAGCGCGAGGCGATGGCCGAGCCCTTCGGTCGCGACGCGCTCGAGGTGGTGCGCCTCGTCGAAGATCGCGACGCGGTGATCGGGCAGGTAGCGCGCGCCCGCCATGCGCAGTGCGACGTCGGCGACGTACAGCGCGTGGTTGACGACCAGGATCTGCGCCGACTCGAGCCGGCGGCGCGAGCGCTGGTACGGGCACAGGTCGTAGTGCGGGCAGGCCTTGTGCAGGCAGTTGCCGTGCTCGGCCTTCACCTCGTCCCACACCGGCTCGGCGACCGGCGGGTCGAGCTCGAACCGCAGCCCGTCGTGCGAGGTGGCGGACCAGTCGAGCACGCGCAGCAGGTCGGTCTCGTGGGACAGGTCGTCGAACAGCGCGCCGCGCTCGCGCCACGCCTGGTGCATGCGCCGCAGGCAGACGTAGTGGTTGCGGCCGACCGCGGTGACCGACGACCACTCGACCGGCAGCACCGCGTGCAGGAACGGCAGGTCCTTCTGCTCGAGCTGCTCCTGCAGCGCGATCGTCCGCGTCGACACGACGATCGGCCCGTGCTGCGGCGTGCCGACCGCGCGCAGCACCGCCGGCAGCAGGTAGGCGAACGACTTGCCGACGCCGGTGCCGGCCTCGGCCAGCAGGTGCCGCTCGCGCGCGAGCGCGCGCTCGATCGCCGTGGCCAGCTCGCGCTGCTCGGGGCGCTCCTCGTAGCCCGGCAGCCGCCGCCCGACGGCGCCGTCGGCGGCGAGCAGGTCGTCGACCCGCAGGTGCAAGTCGGGATCGGTCACGGTGCGAAGTCGGTGGGATGGGCGAGCCGGCAGAGGTTCGGGTTCGCGAGGTCGTGGATCACCGGTGCGGTCACCGTGCCGTCCGCGAGTCGCTGGCCGAGCGGCGTGCGCCTGCCGACCTGATGACCGCCGCGCCGCTCGACACCCTGTGCATCGGTGAACGAGAAGGTGACGGACCATTGTGCCGGAACCACGCCCCGGACCGCGCGCAAGGCCTCGATGCGCGCGAGCGTCGCCCGGCCGGTCGCCAACAGCAGCCGCGTGCGCGTCGCGGCGCGCAGCCACAGCAGCAGCGCGGCGAACGCCGGCATCGCGCCGAGTCCGATCAGCGGGATGGTGAACGCCTCGAGCGCGTTGCGCCGCGTGCCGCGCAGGCGATTGAGCTCGGGCGATTCCTGCGCGAACTCGACCGTGCACCGCTCGCCCGCACGCCAGGTGCGCGCCGGCGCGACCATGACGACGCCGCGCCGCAGCGTGCCGTCGCCGGGCCGGAACGCGTAGGTCACGCGCAGGAAGCGGTGCAGGCCGAAGTTCAGCTCCGCGGGCTCGACCGACTCGATGCGGCCGTCGACGAACGCTCTCTCCGCGTCGAGCGCGTCGTCGCCGAGCGGCAGCACGTCGAGCCCCTGCGCGCGCAGCGCGATCAGCAGCGCGAGCACCGGCACCAGGACCGCGGTCGCGAGTGCTCCCCACAGCCAGCGCGCGCGTAGCGCAGCCCGCCAGCGCACCGGCCGCGGCGCCGCCGGGATCTCGTGCAGCGTCGTCAACGCGCGCGCCTCGGGTCGCCAGGAGCGGGCTCGGGCTGCCGTGCCGACGGTGGGCGCCGCACGTCGTCGCGGCCGATCAGCCGATGCCGCCACGGCGCGCGGCGGTCGAACACCACGACGAAGCGGTCGCTGCGGCCACCGTCCGTGCATGCGGCGAGCCGCTCGCCGAGCCGCGAGCGCTCGCGGACCCAATGCGACCCCTCGCGCAGCCGGGCGTGCCGGTCGCGGAACACGAAGCGCACGCGCAGCATGCCGGGCGTGACGCGCGGGATCCGCCGGACCGCGAGCGGCGTCGCGACCGACAGGTCGCCGTCGCGCAGCAGCCGCCACTGCGACCAGGCGCCGCGCAGCCACAGCGCCAGCAGCGCGAGGCCCGGCGCGACGATCGCGAGGAAGCCGATGCCCGACAGGCTGCCGACCAGCACGACGCGCCCGCCGACGACCCGGCTGCGGTAAGGCGGCCGCAGCGAGTGCTCGATGTCGACGGCGCTACCGAACTCGGGCCCGGGTCCCGGCACGTAGCAGGAGTCCTCGACGTCGGCGCCGTCCGGCGTGCGGAACGCGTAGCGCACGCGGCGCACCGTGCCACCGCCGGTCCACGCACCGCCGACCGGCTCGCTCGCCACGACGCGGCCGCTCGCGCGCGTCGAGCGGTCGTCGAGCTCGCGGTCCGTGCCGGGGTACTGCCCGTGTGCGCTGAACCACAGCATCAGCGTGACGAGGCCGCCGTAGACGGTCAGCAGCGCGCCGGCGGCGAGCAGCGGCCAGCGGTACCAGAGCACGGCGCCGAGCCGCACGGGGCGCGGCGCCGGGGGGACGTCTCTCAGCTCGGCGGTCATCGACGCGCGGCGCAGTCTACCGTGGCGCCCCCGGGATCCGGAGCGGAGCCCGCCGCCGCCCCCCCGCGAATCCAGCGGGACACTTGCGTGCCCGCGGCAGGGACCTCGCGGAGCATCCGGGCTAGACTGCGCGATTCCCACCCAGCAGGTGCCCAGAGCGCCGACCCCCACAACCGATGCGCATCACGTTGCTCACCGTTCTCTGCGTCGCCGCGCTGGCGGCCGCAGGACTCGCCCAGGACCGTTGGGCCCGGCAGGAGGAGAGGATCTCCTCGAGCGCGGCCAAGCGTCTGCAGACCTTCGCCCAGATCGCCGAGCGCAACCGGGTGTTCTCGCGCGCCAAGGAGGCGTACGAGCTGATCCTGGCGCACTACGACCCGGAGAACGCGCGGGCGCGGCGCGCGCTCGGCTGGCAGAAGGTCCAGGGCGAGTGGAAGGAGCCCGACGTCGAGAAGGAGTGGCCCGACGACGCCAACGACGAGCAGCGCTTCGAGGTGCTCGGCGAGTGGAAGCGGTTCGCCGAGGACATCGCCGGGCTGCACCGCGACCTCGGCGTGCAGATGAAGGACGACGCGCCGGCGCGCTCGCTCTACCACCTGCAGATGGCGCTCTACTACAACCCGTTCGACGAGGCGGCGCACCAGGCGATCGGCCACGAGCGGCTGCCGCTGAACTGGGGTGACGGGCGCGTCGAGGCGTTCTGGGGCACGCCGGAGGAGGTCGCGTTCGTCAAGCGGCTGCGCGACATCGAGGAGTACGCTGCGTCGCTGTCGCAGAAGGAATACGAGATCGAGCCGGTCGCCGAGCTGCCGCCGCAGCTCGCGCGGATGACCGCGGAGGACGCCGACGTCTCGTTCCACGGCGCGCGCAGCGCGAACTTCCTGATCTTCACGCGCGGCACGCAGGAGAACGCCGACGACTGCGTGAAGTGGGCGGAGCGGGCCTGCGACTTCCTCGAGTACGTGCTGCCCGACGCCGACAAGAAGCGCGTCGACATGCGCCGCCACATGCGCGGCACGCGCAAGTGGATCGGGTTCCTGTGGACGACGGCGGAGCAGAAGATGTTCATCCGCCTCAATCCCGAGGTCGCCGGCACGGAGAACTGGGCGAACATCTCGTGGGCCGAGGACGGCAAGATCTGCGAGGTCGCGCGCGCGCTGACGCCGATCGCGATGCACGACGGCCTGATCGCGCGCGTGTTCAAGTCGCTCGGTGGCAACGACGCCACCAACGAGGGGCTGATGCACGCCGCGACCTGGTACATGCGCGGCACGGCGATCACGCGCTACGGCGCCGAGTCGACCGCGACGACGACGGGTGCGCGCAAGGAGCTGCCCGACTCGGCGAACTGGTGGCTGCGCGAGATGCGCGACCAGGCGATCGCGCGCATCGACTTCCCGGCCAACGGCCTGCCGCGCGTGCAGCTCTCCGACTTCCGCAATGCCGCGCGCCTGAAGACCTGGAGCTTCGGCGTGTTCCTGCTGGCGCGGTTCCCGCAGAAGTGGCTCGGCTACCTGCACGGCCTGCCGGAGTCCGACAAGCGACCGTTCCCGAACCTCATCGACGAGTTCTTCGAGAAGCACTTCGGTGCGAAGCTCGCGGACGTCGAGGACGAGTGGCGCGGCTGGGCCGCGGGCCGCACGCTGGCCGCCTACGCGACGGGCTACGGTCCGCCGCTGCTGCCCGAGAAGCCCAACAAGGACCAGATCAAGGGCCTCGAGCGCCTCAACGAGTTCCGCGAGCTGATCGGGCTACCGCCCTGCGAGATCGACCTCGAGTCGACGATCGCCTGCCGCGCGCACGCGCTGTTCCTGCAGCAGAACCCCGACCACTGGGTGTGGCCGGAGGCGCACGAGGAGGATCCGGCCAAGCCGGGCTTCACGACCCGCGGCATGCGCGCCGGGCTCAACTCGGTGATCGTGATCGCGCAGGATCCGAAGGACCACATCGACCCGGCCGACAGCCTCGACGGCTGGATCGGCACCGTCTACCACCGCTTCCCGCTGCTGCGGCCGAACATCCGGCGCATCGGCTTCGCCGCCGAGGGCAACATCGTCGTGCTCGACATGGGCTCGCTCGAGAAGCCGCGCATCATCGGCGGTGAGGAGGGCGGCGAGGAGCCGCGCAAGTGGGTGCTGTGGCCGGCGGACGGCATGGAGAACGTGCCCACGCAGTTCCACGCGCAGGAGCACCCCGACCCGCTCGCCGACACCGAGGAGGGGCGCGCAGCCGAGCCGTTCGCGCTGCAGCGGCGCGCCGGCTACCCGGTCAGCCTGCAGATGGAGCGGTTCGTCGCGAACCAGGTCGAGGACGCCCGGCTGACGATCGTGCGGCTGAAGAAGCGCGGGCAGGAGTGGATCGAGGACGGCGTGATCCCGTGCTGGGTGCACACGCCACGCGCGCCGCTCCTGAAGCGCATGGAGGACCCCTCGGTCGTGTTCGGGATCCCGAAGGAGCCGCTCGACCGCGACACCCGCTTCCGGGTGATCGTGACGCTGAAGACCCTGCTCGGCGAGCAGGAGGTCCGCTGGGAGTTCACGACCGGCAAGGCGCCGCGCGGCCACGGCCGCCTGAAGATGCCCGGCGAGAAGTGAGTTCCGCCGGCGCCGCGCGCGACGGCCGCGGATCCTCCTTGCCAGCGCGCGCGCCGGTCCCGAGCATGACCCGGATCACTCTCGAACCAACTGTCACGATCCGATGGTCAGCACTTTCGACCGTCCGCCGCGGCCGATCCGCCAATTCACCCGCGTCGCGATCCTCTTCTCCGGAGGTCCCGCGCCCGCAGCCAACGCCGTCATCTCCACGGCGGCGGTCTCCTTCCTCCGCAACGGTGTCGAAGTCGTCGGGTGCCTGAACGGCTACTCGCGGCTGATGGGCTACTCGCCCGAGCGGCCGCTGGTCGAGGGCGTCGACTTCCTGCGCATCGACCATGCGACCCTGAAGCGGACGCGCAACCGGCAGGGCATCATGCTCGGCACCGCGCGCACCAACCCTGGCAAGCGCGTGCGCAAGCCGGCGGATCTCGACGATCCGGAGAAGGCCGCCCCGCTGCACCAGATCTACGTCGCGCTGCGGTCGATCCGCGCCGACGCGCTGATCTCGATCGGCGGCGACGACACGCTGAAGACCGCGAACATGCTGCGGCTCTACCAGCAGCGCCTCCCTGCCGGCAAGCCGCGGATCCCGGTCGTCCACGTGCCGAAGACGATCGACAACGACTACAACGGCATCGACTTCACGTTCGGCTACTTCACCGCGGTCGATACCCTCGCGAAGGAGATCCAGAACCTCCTGTACGACGCGGAGGCGACCAATGGATACTTCATTGCCGAGACGATGGGGCGCAGCGCCGGCTGGCTCGCATATGGTGCGGCCATCGCCGGCGAGGCCAGCCTCGTGATCGGCATGGAGGACATCTACGGCGAGCTCGAGACCACCGAGGTCGTCAAGGACGGTGAGACCGGCGAGCAGCGCCAGCGCCGCATCATGGTGATGGACAAGGTCGTCGACCGGATCGTCGACCTGATGGTCGCGCGCGAGCGCGAGGGCAAGAACTTCGGCGTCGTCGTGCTCGCCGAGGGGCTCGCGGAGCTGCTGCCGAGGAGCTTCCTCGAGGGCGTCGGCCGCGACGAGTTCGGCCACATCTCGATCGGCCGGCTCAACACCGCCGCGATGTTCGAGAAGCTCGTGACCGAGGCCTACGAGCGGCGCACCGACAAGAAGCGCAAGGTCCGCGGTCTGCAGCTCGGCTACGAGGCGCGCTGCGCGCGGCCGCACGCGTTCGACGTCGTGCTCGGCGCGCAGCTCGGGGTCGGCGCCTACCGCGCGCTCGCCGAGAAGGGGCTCGACGGCGTGATGATCTCGACGGTCGGACAGCTCAAGCTCAACTACGTGCCGTTCGACGAGCTCGTCGATCCCGAGACGCTGACGACCGTCGTGCGCATGATCGAGCGCGGCAGCGACTTCCAGCAGCTCGCCCGCTTCCTCGAGACCTACCAGTGAGCGCGTTCACGACCCGGGAACGGGTCGGCGCGCGGTCGCGAGCAGCACCCAGCCGACGATCATCGCGGTGCCGCCGAGCGGCGTGACCGCGCCGAGCCAACGCTGGTCGAGCAGCACCAGCGCGTACAGGCTGCCGCTGAACACGATCGCGCCGAGCGCCATGCACAGCGCCGCCACGCCGGCGCGCGGCAGGTCGCGCGGCAGGCAGGCGATGCCGAGCAGCGCGAGCGCGTGCCACGCCTGGTAGCGCACCGCGGTCTCCCAGATCGCGAGGTCCGCGGCGTTCAGCGTCGACTTCAGGGCGTGGGCGCCGAACGCACCGGCGGCCACGGCGATGCCGCCGAGCACGGCGGCGATGCGGAGGGTGAGATCACGGTTCATGGCGGCGAGGTGCGCGGTGTCGCGACGTGCGCGCGGAGTGCGGGGAACAGGGGCCGCAGCGTCTCGGCGGCCGCCAGCCAGACCCGGCGCCGCTGTGCGTGCACCGCGGTGGCGTCGGGGTCCGGGTCGATGGCGCGCAGCTGCTCGTCGAGGGCCAGCTCGTCGCGGCAGGCCGCCGCGTCGAGGTCCCGCTCGCCGGCCGCGCGGCGGGCGACCCAGACCGCCTGCACGGCGGCACCGAGGGCGGCGGCATCGGCATCGACGCCGGTGCTCACCGGCACGCCGGCGACGTCGGCGACGATGCGGCACCACGCCGGGCTGTGGCTGCCGCCGCCCGTCACCCGCAGCTCGCGCAGCGGCGGACCGAGCTCACGCAGCCGGTCGAGCAGCCGGCCGAGCGCGTAGGTCGCGCCCTCGGCGCTCGCGCGGGCGAGGTTCTCGACGGTCTGGTTGGTGGGCGTCAGACCGAGGAACGCCGCGGTCGCCGCCGGCAGATCGGGGCTGCGCTCGCCGGTGTGGAACGGCAGGCACAGCACGCCGTCGGCGCCGGGGCTCGTCTGCTGCAGCGCGCGCTCGAAGGCCGCGAGGCCGAGCCCGCCGAGCCGCCGCGCGGCCTCCGTCGCGACGGTCGCGTTCTGCGTGCAGCCGAGCGGCAGCCAGCCGCCGGCGCTGTCGCAGAACGGCGCCAGCTCGCCGGCCGGGTCGCACACCGGTGCGTCGGCGCGGCAGAACACGGTGCCCGAGGTGCCGAGGCTGACGACCGCGACGCCCTCGCGCAACGCACCGGCGCCGAACGCCGTCAGCATGTTGTCGCCGCCTCCCGGCGCGACCGGCAGACCCGTCGGCAGACCCAGCTCGGTTGCCGCGGCGGCGCGCAGGGCGCCGAGCGGGGCGTCGGCGGCGACCAGCTCCGGCAGGCAGTCGGCGAGGCCGGGCGCGATCAGCTCGGCGAAGTCGAGGTCGTAGCTCCGGCGCCGCACGTCGAGCCACGCGGTGCCCGACGCGTCGCCCGCCTCGGTCGCGAAGCGCCCGGTCAGCCACAGGTTCACGTAGTCGTGCGGCAACAGGACGCGCGCGGTGCGCGACCAGCTCTCCGGCTCGTGGTCGCGCAGCCAGCGCACCTTGCCCGCGGTGAAGCCGGGCGGCAGACCGCCGAGGCCGAGCCGCGCGAACAGTGCGGCCGGGCCGCCGACCTCGTCGAGCAGCGCCGCGCACTCGGCCGCCGCGCGCACGTCGTTCCACAGCAGTGCGGGCCGCACGACGCGGTCCTCGGCGTCGAGCGCGACGAGCCCGTGCTGCTGGCCCGACACGGCGAGCCCGGCGGTGCGCTGCCAGGCCTCGGGAGCCTCCGCGCGCAGGCTCGCGGCGGCCTTGCGCAGTGCCGCGAGCCAGTCGTCGGGGTGTTGCTCGCTGTGGCCGGGGGGCAGACCGGTCGCGCACTCGAGCGGCACGGCGGCGCGCGCGACGACGCCGGCGCCGGGCTCGAGCAGCGCCGCCTTCAGACCCTGCGTGCCGACGTCGATGCCGAGGTAGGTGGGAGCCGCCATGCCGGCATTCTCCGCGATCGGCGCGCCCGGCGCGCGCGTCCGTGGCAGGTCAGATTCGCGTTGCACGCTGCGGGCGCCCGCCTAGCCTGACGCCCAGCATGGTTCAGGCAGCCGATTCGCCGCAGGCTCATCCCGGGCTCACGATGCTGCTCGGCATCGCGGTGCCGGGGCTCGGCCAGTTCCTCGCCGGCCGGGCGGCGCGGGGGATCGCCGCGCTCGCGACCACCAGTGCGGCGCTCGCGCTCGGTGCGTTCGGGCTGGGGCAGCGCTTCGTCAGCGGCGAGCTCACGCTGCCGAAGGTCGGGCTGCCGGTGTCGCTGCCGGAGTCGTTCGGGCTGCTGCCGTTCCTCGTGGTCCGCGGGCAGTTCCGCGACGGCACGCCCGACCTCGAGCGGCTCGAGCGGCTGCCGATCCCGGGCGAGCACCCGCTGTTCTTCCTCGCCGCGCTCGGCGGCATGCTCGCGCTGTTCTGGACCGTCGACCTGCTGTGGCTGCGCTCGGGTGCGCGGCGCGCGGCAGGGGCCCGTGCGATCCCGCCGCTCGCCGCGGCGCTGACCTGGCTCCTGCCGGGCAGCGGCCATTGGCTGAGCGGTCAGAAGGACAAGGCGCTGCTGCTCGGTGCGGCGGTGATCATCATGTTCGTCGCCGGACTCGCGCTCAGCGCGGGCCACGCGGTCGACCGCGGGCTCACGCCGATCTGGTGGGCGGGCCAGAACCTGTTCGGCGGCGGGACGCTGGTCGCCGCCTTCACCACCTCGCCGCTGGTCATGAAGTCGCTGCCCGAGTACCGCGATCTCGGCATCATCCTGTGCACGGTGGCGGGCCTGATGAACGTGATGGTGATGACCGATGCCTACACGGTCGCCGAGGGCACGTCGAAGGCACCGGACCCGGTCAGCGGGGAGGTGGCGGCGTGAAGATCGTGCTGTGGTTGGCCGTGTTCGTGCCGGCGGTGTTCCTCGCGATGGTCGCCTACGTCGCGCCGCGCGCGCGGACCGCGCTCGGCGTGCTGCGCGTCGCCACCAAGGTGTCACGCAAGTTCGTGCTGTGGACCATCGTGCTGATCGTCGGCATGCAGCTGTTCCAGGCGCTGCTGCTGCCGTGAGCCGGCGCCGCCGCGCGCGACCACGTCGCCGGGCAGCCTGAGCAGCAGCCCGCGCTCGCAGCCGCGCAGCAGGGCGGCGAGGAAGCGCTGCGAGTCGAGGCCGGACTCCCGGCGCAGCAGGTCGGCGGGCCGCGGGCCGGCGCCGAGCGCGTGCCACAGCGCCGCCTCGTCGCCCCGCAGGTCGAGCTCCGCGCCGCGCTCGGGTCCCGCGCAGATGCCGAGCTCGCGCAGCAGGTCGGCCGGATCGCACGCGATCCCGGCGCCCGCTTCGATCAGCCGATGGCAGCCGCGGCTCCGTTCGCTCGTGTAGGGACCGGGCACCGCGAACACCGGCACGCCGACGTCCGCCGCGAACCGTGCCGTGTGCAGCGAGCCGGACGCGAGGCCGGCCTCGACGACCAGCACCGCGTCGACGGCGTGCGCGAGGATCCGGTTGCGGCGCGGGAAGTGCCCGCGGCCGGGCCGCCGGCCGGGCGGCGCCTCGGACAGCCAGCTGCCGCCGACCGCGAGCAGCTGGCGCGCGAGGTGTGCATTGCCGACCGGCTCGATCCGGTCGAGCCCGCCGGCGAGCACCGCGACTCCGGGCGTGCCCGCATCGACCGACGCGGCGTGCGCGATCGCGTCGATGCCGTAGGCGAGGCCGCTCCACAGCGTGACGCCCGCGCGCGCCAGCACGCCCGCGAAGTCGCGCGCGGCCGCCTCGCCGTACGCGGTCGGCGTGCGGCTGCCGACCACGGCGACGGCGACGCGCTCCGGGGCGAGCCCGGCCTCGCCGCAGCACCGCGCGAACAGCACCGCGGGGCGCAACGGTGCGTCGCGCAGCCGCGCCGGGTAGCCCGGGTCGACGGGCGTCAGGATCCGCAGGCCCGCGGCCCGCGCCCGCTCGCGCAGGCGTGCGGCCCGCGCGCGCAGGCCTGGGTCGGTCAGCCGCGCGTAGACCGCGCGCGGCAGGTCGCCGGGCGGTGCCGCGAGCAGCTCGCGAGGCGGCACGTGCGGATCGAGCAGCCCCGGCACCACGTGCGGACCGCAACCCTCCGCGAGCGCGAGCATCAGGTAGTCGTCCATCGCCCGCGCTGTGGCTCGGACCGTGCCGCGGGTGGCGATGCCGGCGCGGAAATCCGGGTGCGCCGCGCCTACAGCTCGACGACGACCGGCGCGTCGCCGCCGTCCGCGGGCAGCGCGCAGCGCCCGCTGCGCTCGCCGGCCAGCACGCGGATCCACGGCGCACCGGTCCACCGGCCGCGCACGACGAAGGCGCCGGGCGCGTCGGTCGCCTCGACCCTGAACAGCGCGGCGCCCAAACCCTTGTCGTCGAGGGCGATCGTGCACGCGGTGGGCACCTCGCCACCCTGCGTGCGCAGCAGCAGTAACGCGCTGCGCTCGGGAACATCGGTGGCGCGCACGCGCGCGGTCGGGTCGGTCGTCGCGAGGCGCTCGCCCCACACCGTGCCGCTGCCGTCGGGGTGCTGCAGGTAGAGCGTGGTCGGGCCCGGCACGAGGCCGTCGACGCGGATGCGTGCGGGAGCGCCGTCGACGCGCCGCACCGCGACGTCGCCGCTCGGCTGCACGACGCCGAGCTCGAGCCACTCGGCGTCGCGCCGAGCCGGCTCCACCAGCAGCGTGCCGGGCCGGCCGGGCTCGGGCGGCTCGCCGTCCTGGGCGTCCGGGTCGGCACCGCGCAGGCGCACGCGCGGCAGTGGACCGTCGTGCTCGGCGCGGAGCTCGAGGCGGCCCTCGCGCTCGCCGTGCCGCGGGTGGCAGACCAGCACGAAGGCCGGGCCGACCGGCAGGCCGGTCAACCGCGCCAGCCCGCGCTGGTCGGTCACGCCGAAGCCCGCAGCGGTCCCGGCGACGCGCTTCAGCGCGCGATCCTCGACGAGCACCAGCGCACCCTGCAGCGGTGCACCGGCGGGGTCCTCGACCACGATCGACAGCTCGCCGATCGCGGCGGCGGCGGGCCCTGTCGTCGGGTCCTCGTCGTGCGGCGGATCGGCGTCGCGCAGGTCCTCCGGGCGCGCGACCAGCAGCGCCAGGTCGGGGTCCCAGGCGTCGAGCAGCACCGGGCCGGAGCCGGTCGTCGCGCGCACCGGCGGCAGCGCGCCGAGCAGCGGGATGCGTGCCGCGTCGAGTGGCAGCGTGAGCTCGCGCCCCTCGACGCGCCAGGTCGCCGCGAACGGCGGCTCGGGCGGGCGGCCGCGCGGGCCGAGCACGCTGCGCGCCTGCCAGGGCGCTGGATCGAGCGCGACGACGGCACGTTCGCCCTCGCCGACGAAGCGCGTGTCGAGGTCGCAGTCCTCGGCCCACACCGACACGCGGTACGCCTCGGGCCGCGCGGTGGGCACCGGCGCCGGCACCTCGCCGGGCACGCGCGCCGGCTGCTCGAAGCGGAGCGGGCCGGCGGCCGGGATGTCGAGCCAGTCGCGCAGCCACAGCGTGCGCCGGCCCGACACGCGGAACGGTCGCTCGATCAGCACCAGGCCGCGCGGTCGGCCGCGCGGACCGCGCAGGTCGAGCTCGACGAACGCGTCGTCGCGCACCGGCTCGAGCGCCGCGGCCAGGCCGTCCACCGCGAACAGGTCGGTGCCGATCGAGCGGCGCCAGGTCGCGCAGCCGTCGGCCTCGATGCGCAGCTCGAGCGGCAGGATGCCGGCGCCGAGCACCGCGGCGAGCTGCGGGGGCAGCAGCATGCGCCACTCGCCGTCGCGACCGCTCGCGGCGAGCGGCAGCCGGCGGGCGCCGAGCGCGCGCTCGGCGGCGATCGCGTAGCCGCCGCGACGGCCGACCGCGGGGACCGGCGGGATGTCGAGCCGCGCGACCCGCACGCGCGCGCGCGCGACCGGCGCGCCGCCGAGGTCGATCGTGCGCCCGGTCACCTGCAGCTCCTGGGCGCGCGGGCTCGCCGAGGTCAGCAGCGGGACCAGGAGCGCCGCAGCGCGACGCCAGGCGGACGGTGCCGTTCGCATGCGCGCAGGATACGCGGCGCCGGAGCGCGCGGGTCAGCCGTCGCGACGCCGATCCGTCGCCTCGACGGGCGCCGCGAGCTCCTCGCGCGGCAGCATCTCGTCGCGCTGCGCCGCGTGCCACGCGAACGTGGCGACGATCGTCGCGGCCTGCTGCAGGTCGGCGGCGATCGCGTGGTCCCAGTTGTCCATGTTCGAGTGGTGCGTGCGCGTGCTGTAGGCGGCGGGGTCCTGGATGAACTGGAAGCCCGGCACGCCGACCTGGTCGAACGACTGGTGGTCGGTGCCGCCGGTGTCGCCGAACGTCACCGTCGCCGCGTCGAGGTCGTGGAAGGGCCGCAGCCAGGCGCGGAAGATCGGCTCGCACGCGGTGTTGCCCTGCAGGTAGATGCCGCGGATCCGGCCGGTGCCATTGTCGAGATTGAAGTAGCCGGTGATCCGGCTCCACTCCCGCCGCAGCTCGACCGGCGGCGCGCCGCGTTCGCCCGGCACCGCGACGTGCTCGCGCACCCACGCGCGGGAGCCGAGCAGCCCCTGCTCCTCGCCGCTCCACAATGCGATGCGGATCGTGCGGCGCGGGCCGCGACCGGTCTCCGCGACCAGCTCGGTGAGCAGCCGCATCGCCTCGATCATCACCGCCGAGCCGCAGCCGTTGTCGGTCGCGCCGGTGCCGGTGTGCCACGAGTCGAAGTGCGCGCCGAGCATGACGAGCTGGTCCTTCAGCGCCGGGTCGCTGCCGGGCAGCTCGCCGAGCACGTTGCGCTCCATGCGGCTCGCGTCGCCGACGAAGCGCGCGTCCAGCTCGAGTGCCATGCGGACCGGTTGCCCGAGCGCGAGCAGCCGGCAGACGCGGTTGTAGTGCTCGACGGCGATCGTGAACTGCGGGATCACGCGCGCCGTGCCGGGTGCCCAACTGCGGGGGCGCTCGCTGCGCGGCGTGCCGGGCTCGGCGCCGATCGAGGCGCCGGCGACGAACAGCGTGCCGTAGTCACCCTTCGAGCCGCGGTCGAGGATCGCGAGCGGCTGCTTCTCCTGCAGGAACCGCAGGCGCGCCGCCGCGACCTGGAAGCCGCGTGCGAAGTCCATCGGCGGCCGCCCGCCGCTCGGTGCGCCACGCGCCGTCGGCCGCGTGCCGTTCGCGAGCGCGAGCAGCTCGTCGGCGTCGAGCCTATGGGCGGTGCCGTCGAACCACTCGCCGACCTCACGCGGCTCCTCGAGCAGCACGATCTTGTCCGACAGGTCGAGGGCGGCGAGCTCGTCGGCCGTGTACGCGGTCGCCAGTACTACGTCGCCCTCGACGCGCCCGGCCAGCGGCGGCGACCAGGCCTTCGGGTAGGCCAGCACGCTCCAGGGGTTGGTCCCGACGACGTCCACGGCGAAGTGCCCGAGCTCCCAGCCCATCCCGAACGGACCCCACTCCTCGAGGCGCACGTCGGCGAGCCCGAACTCCCGCAGCCGGCCTGCCGCCCAGTCCTGCGCGCGGCGCAGGTTCGGCGAGCCGGTCAGCCGTGGGCCGTGCACGTCGCAGATGAAGCTCAGGTGTTCCATCACCCGGGATTGCTCCAGGCCGTGGCGACGGAGGATCGCGACCGCCGCCTCGTCGACCGGCTCGCGCTCCTGGGCAGTGAGCGGGAGGACGGCCGCGAGGGCGGCGAGCAGCGGCGAGAGGGGACTGCGGACGGTGGATCGGGACACGGTGGTCGGGCTCCGGTCGGGTGTTGACTGTGCCGGTTACCTAGGGGATCCACCGGGACGTTGCGAGCAGGTGGCACGCCGTAGGTCGGCGGATCGCGTCGGACGATACCACGACCGCCCCGTCGTTCGTCTTCCGTTCGTTCGGGACTCGTACGGCATTGATCGACGGTGCCCCGAGAGCGCAATGAACGTCAATGCAATGCGGTCCGGAGCACGAGGAGTGGTGCCGCGCGCTCGTCCCGAATTTGCGTCAACCACGCCGGGGCAGCGCCGGGCACTACAGTATCGGTGGGATATCGGCGCGGCGTTCCGACTTCTGGACGCGGGCCGACTTGCTCCCCTCGTTCCTCCTCCCCTCGAGTCGATTCGATGCGAAGGCTCTCATTCCTCGCTGTCGCGCTCGCCGCCACCGTGTGCGGTGCCAACGCGCAGCTCTCCCTCGCCACGCTCACCGGCGGCACCAACCAGGGCAACGTGGGCGGCGGTATCTACTTCGATCTCCAGATCAACACCACGGTGACGATCACGCAGATCGACTTCCTCTGCGGTGCCAACACCGTCGCCGGGACCGGCGTGCTCGGTGTGTGGCTCGGCCCGTCGACCTACCTCGGCAACGTCACCAATGCGGCGCTGTGGACCTCGGTGGCGACGGCGACGACCACCGTCGGGCCGAGCCTCGTCGCGAATGGCGTCCTCAACACGCCGATCGCGCTCGGACCGGGCAACTACGGTGTCGCGCTCAACTCGTCCGCCTTCAACCACGGCTACACCAACGGCCTGACCTGCTCGAGCACGACGATCCCGGGCTCCTGCTCGAACTCGCTGTTCTCGAACGCCCAGATGACGCTGCGCGCCGGGGCCGCGCAGAACGCGTTCCTGACCGGCTCGGTCTTCACGCCACGCGTGTTCAACGGCGTGATCCGCTACTCGCTCGGTGGCACGCCGATCGCGGTCGCCGCGTGGGAGGCGTTCGGCAAGGGCTGCTATGGCTACTACCGGTCGTTCTACGAGCTCTTCCCGAACCCGGCGAGCCTGAACGTCGGCACCGGCTTCGCGGTGGGCGCGATCCGGCTGGGGTTGACGCCCCAGGGCTACCAGGTCACGCAGAGCAGCACACCGCTGTCGACGCCGCTGTCGGCGCCGCTGGCGGTCACCACGTCGCTCCAGACCTTCAGCGCTGCTGCGAGCCTGCCGAACGGCATGCCGTTCGGAATCGCGCACCCACTCAATGGCTCGATCGTGTCGGCGCCCGATCTCGAAGTGGCGACGACGGGCTACATCGTGCCGGCGCCGGCGACCACCGCAGCCTCGGCCACGGTGTCGAACACGGCGTTCCTGACCGGTGTGCCGCGCTGGGCCGTGCACTGGAAGAACATGAACCCGCTGGTCGCCGGTGGTTCGATGTACATCGAGCAGAACCAGACGACTGGCGCGATCGAGGTCACCTGGCAGACCATCGCGGACACCGGGTTCACGACGACCAGCACCTTCCAGGCCGCGTTCTTCCCGGGCGGCGACGTCGAGTACCGCTGGGGTGCGATGAGCACGAACGGCGGCGGCGGCTACCCGGTGCTGATCGGCTGGACCGAGGGTGGTGGGGCGCTCGATCCGGGCACCCGTGAGATCACGACGACGCTGCCGTTCTCGACGCAGCTCGTCGACAACCAGCCGCTGACGCTGGCGTCGAGCGGTCGGCCGGTGCTGGGCAGCACGGTGCAGCTCATCACCACGGGCATCCCGGCGTCGACGCTGGGTGGCGCGTTCTCGCTGGGCATCGTGGGGAACCCGGCGGGCCTCCCGCTGGCCGCGATCAACATGCCGGGCTGCTTCGCCTACCACGAGCTGCTGGCGACCGTGACGATCCCGATGGCGCCGCCGCAGAACCAGTTCCCGCTGCAGGTCCCGAACCTCACGGTGCTGAACGGCCAGAGGCTGTTCGGACAGTCGATCAGCGTGTCGCCGGGCTTCAACCCGACCGGCGTGCTGACGTCGAACGGTCTGCGCCTGACGCTCGGCTCGCTGTGACCGCGCAGCGCGCAGGCGCGCGCAGCGCGCGTGCCTGCGGCAGCGCAGCGTCCAGGGCCGCGCCGCGAGGTCACCGCGCGGCCTGCCGGCCGGCAGCGCCGGCGGCGCGAGCACGGGCGCACAGCCCCCGCCCGCGTCGCGGACCCGGGCGCGCCTGCGGCTCGCGTCGGCTCGCCCGACGGAGGCTGCCGGCCGGGACCGTCAGGTCCCGCTCGGCGTCGCGTCGCCGCCGCCGGCCGTCGCGTGCTCCTCTTCGTCGCCCGCCGGGCCCGCGATCTTCTCGGTGCTGAACACGATCTTGCCGTCGTCCATCGACGCCAGGATGCGGTGCGGGCCCTCCAGGTGGCCGCGGAGGATCTCCTCCGACAGCGGGTCCTCCAGGTGCCGCTCGACGGCGCGCTTGAGTGGCCGCGCGCCGAAGTCCTGGTTGAAGTTGTTCTCGATCAGCCAGTCGAGCACGTCCTGGCCGACCTCGAGCTTCAGGCGCCGCGACGCGAGCCGCGCGCCGACCTTGCGCAGCTCGTTCTCGACGATCGCCTGCATGTCGCTCTGACCGAGCTGGTTGAACACGACGAGGTCGTCGAGGCGATTGATGAACTCCGGCCGGAAGTGGCGCTCCACCTCCTGCTTGATCATCTGCTGCATCTTCTCGTAGCCGGCCTCGGCGCCGCTGCGCGTGAAGCCGAGCCCGGCGCTGTTCTTGATCAGGTTGGCGCCGATGTTCGACGTCATGATCAGGATCACGTTCCGGAAGTCGATGTGGCGTCCGAACGAGTCGGTCAGGCGGCCCTCCTCCATGATCTGGAGGAGCATGTTGAAGATGTCGGGGTGCGCCTTCTCGATCTCGTCGAGCAGCACGACCGAGTAGGGCCGGCGCCGCACCTTCTCGGTCAGGTGGCCGCCCTCCTCGTAGCCGACGTAGCCGGGCGGGGCGCCGACGAGCCGCGACGCATTGTGCTTCTCCATGTACTCCGACATGTCGATCTGCACGATCGCGTCCTCGGTGCCGAACATGAACTTCGCCAGGCACTTCGACAGCCACGTCTTGCCGACGCCCGAGGGGCCCAGGAACATGAAGCAGCCCATCGGCCGGTTCGGGTCCTTGAGGCCCGACCGGGAGCGACGCACTGCGCGCGAGATCGCCGCGATCGCGCGGTCCTGGTTGATCACGTCGCGGTTCAGCTCCTTCTCCATGTTGAGGAGCCGCTCGGCCTCGGCCTGATCGAGTCGGTTGAGCGGGATGCCCGTCATCTTGCTGACGGTCTCCGCGATGATGTCCTCGTCGACGCGGCCGCCGGTCTCGACCGACGCCTCGCGCTCGCGCCACTCCTTCTGGATCTCCTCCTTGCGCTTCTGGAGCTTGTAGGCCTGGTCGCGCAGGTCGGCGGCGCGCTCGAAATCCTGGTTGGCGACCGCCTCCTCCTTCTCCTTGTTGAGGCGCGCGATCTCCTTGTCCATGTCCTGGAGGTCCGGCGGCTGCGTCATCGAGCGGATGCGGATCCGCGCGCCGGCCTCGTCGATCACGTCGATCGCCTTGTCGGGGAGGAAGCGCCCGTTGATGTAGCGCGTGCTGAGCTCGACCGCGGCGCGCAGCGCACCGTCCGTGTAGACGACGCGGTGGTGCGCCTCGTACTTGTCGCGCAGCCCCTGCAGGATCTGCACGGCCTGCTCGGGCGACGGCGGGTCGACGTTGACGGTCTGGAAGCGGCGCTCGAGCGCGCCGTCCTTCTCGATGTACTTGCGGTACTCGTCGAGCGTCGTCGCGCCGATGCACTGCACCTCGCCGCGCGACAGCGCCGGCTTGAGCACGTTGCTCGCGTCGATCGCGCCCTCGGCGCCGCCGGCGCCGACCAGCGTGTGCAGCTCGTCGATGAACAGGATGACGTCCTTGGCGCGTCGCACCTCGGTCATCACCGCCTTGATGCGCTCCTCGAACTGGCCGCGGTACTTGGTGCCGGCGACCATCATCGCGAGGTCGAGGACCACCAGCCGCTTGCGGCGCAGGATCTCGGGCACGTTGCCGCGGATGATGTTCTGCGCGAGGCCCTCGACGATCGCGGTCTTGCCGACGCCCGCCTCGCCGAGCAGCACCGGGTTGTTCTTGGTGCGGCGCGACAGGATCTGGATCACGCGCTCGATCTCGTTCTCGCGGCCGATCACCGGATCGAGCTTGCCGTCCTTGGCGAGATCGGTCAGGTCGCGGCCGAACGAGTCGAGCGCCGGGGTCTTGCTCTTCGTGTTGCCGGCCGGCGTCGCGCTGGAGCCGAGCGACTCGGCCTCGGGATCCTCCTCGGGACCGTTGTCGGATGCGCCGAGGAACTCGAGGACCTCCTCGCGCACCTCCTCGAGCTTGACGCCGAGGTTCATGAGGACCTGGGCAGCGATGCCCTCGTTCTCCTTGATCAGCCCGAGCAGCAGGTGCTCGGTGCCGATGTAGTTGTGACTCAGCTGGCTCGCCTCTTCCATCGACAGCTCCAGCACCTTCTTGGCCCTGGGCGTGAACGGCAGCTGACCCATCGTGACCATCGAGGGCCCGGTCTTGACGATCTTCTCGACCTCGTGCCGCACCTTCTCGAGGTCGATGTTCATGTTCTTGAGCACGTTCGCGGCCACGCCGCTGCCCTCCTGGACCAGGCCCAGCAGGATGTGCTCGGTGCCGATGTACTCGTGATTGAACTTCTGCGCCTCCTGGCGCGCGAAGCTCATCACCTTCTTGGCTCGGTCGGTGAAGCGATCGAACATGCCGCGAGTTCTCCGGGGTGCTGCTCGGGAGGATCCCAGGCCGAGGACCCTCCGCCGAGGGTCCAGGATCCAGGTGTAGTCGGTGGCCGGCCGGATTGCGAACGAGTGCTGGGGCCGGACGGGGTCGCCGCCGGCACGGTGCGGGCCGCCGCGTGCGTGGCCGAGTGCTTGATTCGGCGCGGAGGCGGGCCGGACTGGACGCTTTTCGGTCGCCGAGCGGTGCGGCGCAATGGCTTGTGGCGATCGGCCCTGGCGCTCACCGCGACGCTGCGCGAGTCAGCACCGCGCGCACGACGCCGGCGCGCCGCGCGTCGCGGTCGGCCGGGGCGAGCCGCTCGGCGCACAGCTGCTGCAGGTGGGCGGGCTGGGTCAGCAGCAGGATCTGGTTCAGGTCGCGCACCGTCAGGTGCTGGATCAGCTCCTGGTGCACCCCCAGGCGGACTGCCGACAGGTTGGTCAGGCACTCCTCGCTGGTCAGGATGTGGGCGTTCTGGAGCGTCCCGAGCGCCCGGAACACGCGGTCCTTGGTCTGGTCCGCCTTGCGGCCGCTGAGCAGCGCGATCCGGACGCGCCGCTCCCAGTCGACCAGCTGGCGAACCGCCGTCTCGACGTCCTCGAGGACCTCCGCCTCGGTCCGCCCGAGCGTGATCTGGTTGCTGACCTGGTAGAAGTCGCCGAGCGCGCGGCTGCCCTCGCCGTACATGCCGCGGACGGCGAGGTGGATCTTCTGGGCCGAGTGCGCGGCGCGCTCGATCTCGTCGCCCCACACCAGCGCCGGCAGGTGCAGCATCACCGACGCGCGCAGGCCGGTGCCGACGTTGGTCGGGCAAGCGGTCAGGAAGCCGAACTGCTCCGAGAACGCGATCGGGACGGCGCCGAGCAGCGCATCGTCGAGCGCCTCGGCCGCGCGGTAGGTCTCGCCGACGCACAGCCCCGAGCGGAACACCTGGCTGCGCAGGTGGTCCTCCTCGTTGATCATCATCGCGACCGACTCGCCGGCGTCGTAGGCGACGCTGCGCGGTCGTTCGGAGTGCGCGTGCTCGCGGCTGATCAGGTGGCGCTCGACCAGCACCTCGCGCTCGAGCGCGTCGAGGTGCGTCAGCTCGTGCGTCGTGAGCGGCGGCTCGATGCGCAGCGACGCGATCGCGCGGCGCAGGAACGCGTCGAGATCGGCGGCCTCGCGCGCGTCGAGCGACGTCGAGAAGCGGTAGCCCTGCACGTTGCGCGCGAAGCGGATCCGCGTGCACAGCGCGATGTCGACGTCGGGTCCCTCGCCGCGGAGCCACTCGCCGAGCGACTCGGCGTGCGGGCCCTGGGTGTCCGGGATCCTCGGCAGCTCGGGTTCGCCGCTCACGTCGCTGCTGGCCCTCCGCTGCCCGAGGCTGCCTGCGACCGACCACCGGGGTCGGCGGCGTGCCGCTCCTCGAGCTGGCGGATCTCGTCGCGGAGCTTCGCCGCCTCCTCGTAGCGTTCCTCACGGATCGCGCTGCGCATCGCCTCGTGCAGATCGGCGACGCGCACCGGATCGGGCAGGCGTCGGTCGGCGCGGCCGGGGAAGCGACCGCGGTGGGCGACGGCGTCGTGGACGCGCTCCAGCACGCGCAGCAGATGCGGCTTGAACACCTCGTAGCAGCGCGGACAGCCGAGCCGGCCGCGCTCGCGGAACGCGGCGAGCGTCATGCCGCAGCCCGGGCAGGCGGTGTCGGTCCGTGGCCCGCGCCGCGACTTCGCCTGCAGGCCGGACGTCAGCTGCTCGATCATCTCGGCCGTCAGCGTCATCGCGGTCGGCTTCGGCTGCACGAAGCCGAGCGCCTCGGCGGCGGCGCGACACACGTAGTGCTGTCCGACGACCTTGCCCCCCGACACGTCGAGCACGAGGACGGTCGGCGGACCGTTCTTGCACTGGCTCTTGCCGCAGTGGGTGCACTTGTCCTGCATGGGCTCTCCCCGGGCGCGGCCGGGTTCCGCGGCGGTGCCGCGCGATGCTCCGATCCTGCCGAGTGTATCCGCCGCGATGCCGATGCGAAGGCGCTACCTCTGTGCGCGGAGCCACGCGCGGAACGAGCGTGCGCGCGCCTCGAAGTTCGCGAACTGGTCGAACGACGCGAACGCCGGGCTGAACAGCAACGCGCTGCCGGCGGCCGCGCTCGCGCGCGCGGCGTCGAGCGCATCCTCCAGTCGCTCGTGGCTCGTGACCGTGGCGAGGCCGGCGCGGCGCAGCTCGCTGGCCAGGGCCTCCGCGACCGCCCCGAACAGGTGTGCGCCGCGCAACCTCGGCGCGAGCTCGCGGGCCGCGGGCGGCAGCGCCTCCGGGCCGTCCTTGCTCTTGCCGCCGCCGATCCAGTGCACCGGCGCGTCGATCGATTCGAGCGCGGACACGGTCGACTCGACCGCGGTCGAGACCGCGTTGTCGTAGACGTCGCAGCCGCCGAGCCGGCCGGCGAGCTGCAGCCGGTACGGCAGCGGGCGCTGCAGCACGACGCCGAGCGCCGCGCCGGCCGGGTCGGCGCCGAGCGCGCGCGCGGCGAGCAGCGCGGCGAGCGCGTTGCCGACGTGGAAGCGCCCGAGCAGCGCCAGCGCGCCGCGGTGGAACGCGCCGCGGTCGTCGCCGGCGAAGCGGCAGAAGCCGTCGGCGTCGACCCAGGCGGCGAGCTCCGCGTCGCGCGGTCCGTCGCGGTGCAGCAGGCGGTGCGCAGCGCGGGTGCGGAAGCCGCGCGCGACCGGGTCGTCGGCGCCGTGGACGAGGAACGCGCGCGCTGCGGTCGCCGCACGCGCCTTCGCCGCGTGGTAGACCTCGAGCGTGCCGTGGCGGTCGAGGTGGTCGCGCGTGATCGGCGTGAGCACCGCGCCCTCGACGCGGTGCCGGTCGGGGTCGATCCGCTCGAGCTGGAAGCTCGAGATCTCGACGACCGCGACCTGCCCGCGCCGCCACGCGGCCTCGTCGGCCAGCAGGCTGTGGCCGACGTTGCCGCCGAGCAGCGCGTCGACGCCGCCGCGCCGCAGCGCGCCGTGCAGCAGCGTCGCGGTCGTCGACTTGCCGTTCGTGCCGGTCACGAACACGACGCGGCCCGGGTAGGCGTCGAGGAACAGCGACAGCTCCTGCGTGCGCGGCAGACCGCGCCGTGCGGCGGCGTCGACCAGCGGATGCGTCGCGGGGACCGCCGGGTTCACGACGACGAGGTCGACGCCATCGAGCAGGCCCTCGTCCTGGCGGCCGAGCTGCCAGTCGATCGCCGCCGCGGCCGGGTCGCTGCGGAGGCTCGCGACCGATTCGGCGAGCGCCGCCTCGTCCAGGCGGTCGGCGATCCGCACGCTGGAGCCGTGGCGCAGCAGGTAGCGGACTGCCTCGCGCGCGCCGCCGAAGCGGCCGAGGCCGATCACGAGCGCGCGGCAGGGGAGCGTCGGCACGGCGGGCGGGACGGTCATGGTGGAGACCTCAGCGCACCTCGGCGGCGGGGGGGAGCGGTCCGCGCGCGGTGACCGCGCGCCGCGCGCGGGCGCGCAGGGCGGCGATCTCGGCGTCGTCCTCGAGCGGGGCCGCGCCCGCGGCCGGCGGCGCCGGGGCCGCGCGCGGTGCGGGGCGCAGCACACCGGTCGCGACGACGTCGTCGGCCGGCCCGAACGGCCAACTCGCCAGCTCGACCAGGAAGTCGAGCGGGAACAACCACGGCGACACCGGCTCCTCGATCGTCACCAGCACGCGGTCGGTCCGCCACGGCAGCGGGGAGCTGCCGACCGGTGCGTCGTCGGGCGCCGGCGGCGGCACCGCGGTCAGCTCGGCGGTGCCGTAGTAGGGGATCGGACCCTCGAGCGCAGCCGCCGAGGTCGCGCGCCCGTCGCGCAGCAGCTGCGTGCCCGCGGGTGCCGCGACGTCGACGCGCCACTGCGGCGTCCCGCATGCGGTGATCCCGAGCAGCGCGACGGCCAGCATGTCGCGGAGCGAGCCGAGCCGCATCCGCACCGACCGCTGAGAACGCGGGCTCGCAGGCAACCTCGAAGGACGCCACGCCATCGCGGGTGACGGTAGCCGCCGTGGGACCGGCGGCAAGCGTGCGGGTCGAACGGAGAGGGGGGGATTCGAACCCCCGGTGAGCTTACGCCCACGCCACCTTAGCAAGGTGGTGCATTCAGCCACTCTGCCACCTCTCCGCAGAGGTGCCGCGCTGCGCACAGCGCGGGCCCGGCATTCAAACGGGGCCGCGCTCGACTGGCAAGGGGACGTCAGCCGAAAAAGCCCCGCGGCCGCGCCGGCGATCGCGCCGGAATCCTCGCGCCGCATCGGTGGCTTGCCGATGATCCGCACAGCTCCATGCCGCTGATCCTGTTCCTGCTGTCGGCCGTCGTCCTGACCCTCGAGGTGCTCGAGACGAAGATCTTCGCGTACTCGCTCGAGAACAGCCTGATCTTCCTCGTGGTCGGGGTCGTGCTGCTCGGCTTCGGTGCCGGCGGCTCGGTGCTCGCGATGCGGCGCCAGCTCGGCGAGCCGCGGCGGCTCGTGCGGGTCAATCTGCTGGTCACCGCCGTGCTGCTGGTCGTCGCGCACGCGTGGTTCGCGCACGCGTCCGACCACCTCGAGTTCCGACTCGACTTCTGGACGCTGTCGATCCTGCTGCTGCTCGCGGCGCCGTACTTCTCGGCCGGCATGGCGATCTCGGCGATCCTCGCCGACCCGGCCGGCAGCGTGCACACGCGCTACGGAATCAACCTGCTGGGCTCGGCGATCGGCTGCGTGACGGTGTTCGTGGCCCTCGGGCCGCTGACCGGGCCGGAGCTCCTGATCGTCTGCGCGACCGTCGCTGCGCTCGCCGCGGTGCCGCTGTTCGAGCGGCGGCTGCCCGTGCTGCTGCCGGTCCTCGCGGTCGGGGCGCTGCTGTTCCACTACGCGGACCGCATCCTGCCGTACCGGATCCAGAAGGCGGAGACCGCCGGGCAGCTCGCACTGATCGAGAAGACCGCCGCCGAGATCGTGCGCGACAACCCGAAGGTCGCCCGCCTCGACGTCGTGCAGGTGTTCGACCGCTGGGATCCGACCGCGCGCGTGCAGGTCCACGAGCTCGACTACGACATCGTCGACGACGAGCTCCGGCGCGGCGTCGACGCGCTGCCGAGCATGTGGTTCACGCAGGATTCGAGCTACGGATCGCCGCTGATCGGCGCCGGGCCGGCGCCGGCCGAGGCCGCGAAGGTCGCCGAGCGGAGCTGCTACGGGTTCGGCTACTTCCGTGGCGAGCGCGGCATGAACGTGCTCGTGATCGGCATCGGCGGAGCGCCCGACCTGCAGACGGCGCTGCACTTCGACGCGGCGAGGATCACCGGCGTCGACATCAATGCGACGACGGTCGCGATGGGGCAGGGGCCGCTCGCGGACTTCCTCGGCCGTCCGTACGACGATCCACGCGTCGCCATCCACCTGCGCGACGGCCGCAGCTTCGTGCGCAGCTCGCCCGAGCGATTCGACCTGATCCAGCTCAGCGGCGTCGACACGAAGTCGGTGCTCGCGAGCGGCACGCTCGCGCTCAACGAGAGCTACCTCTACACCGCCGAGGCCTTCGACGAGTACCTCGACCACCTGTCCGACCGCGGTCTGCTCGTCATCAACTACGCGGCCGACCTTCTGCGCATGCGGCTCGCGGTGACCGCTCTCGATGCATTGCAGCGGCGCGGCGCGGCGGACCCGACGCGGCACGTGATGATGCTCGAGCAGAGTGCGATCTTCGGTCTGCTCGTCAGCCCGACGCCGTTCACCGCCGAGGACTGCGCGAAGATGCGCGCGTGGCTCGAGCACGCGGACACCGCGGACGGCACGCGCGATGGCCAGACCGGGGTCGTCGTGTGGGTCTACGAGCTGCTGACGACGCACCTCAGCCTGTTCAATGCGCCGGTGCCGATCTACCTGCCGGACGACGAGCACCCGACCGACCCGATCATGCACGCGGCACGGCTCGGGCAGCTCGACCGCTTCCTTGACGAGCACCCGAGAGACCTGCGGCCCGCACCCGATTGGCGGCCGTTCTTCTTCAACGTGCTGCGCAACGAGACCGTCCTCGATCCGGAGACCCGACCCGAGCACTTCCGGCGCAGCTTCCGCCTGTTGTGGCTGATGCTCGGGATGTCGGTGCTGCTGATCCTCGGGCCGCTCGTCGTGCAGGGCGTGCGCGGCCTGCGCGCGTGGTCGACGCTGCCGTTCGCGGTCTACTTCGCCGCGCTCGGCGCCGGCTACATCATGGCGATGAGCGGCCTGATCCAGCGTTACGTGCTGTTCCTCGGGCACCAGGCCTACGCGTTCGCGGCGGTGATCGGCGGCCTGCTGGTGGCGGCCGGCTGCGGCGCGATGCTCGCCGGGCGCTACGCGCAGGTGCCGCGCCGGGTGATGACCACCGCGGTCGTCGCGATCTGCGCGATGCTCGCCGCGCTGCACTTCGGGCTCGACCCGCTGTTCAGCGTGACCGCGGGGCTCCCGCTGTCGGCGCGCGTCGGGATCGGGCTCTGCGTGCTGTTCCCGCTCGGCGTCGGACTCGGGGCGATGTTCCCGACCGGTCTCGGCATCGTGAAGCAGCGCTCGCCGCTGTTCGTGCCGTGGGCGTTCGGCATCAACGGCGTGTTCTCGGTGATCGGCACGTCGATCGTGCTGCCGGGCGCGATCCTCTACGGCTTCCCTGCGATGATCGCCATGGCCGGCCTCGTCTACGCGTTCGCCCTGGGTGTCGGCCTGCTGGTCGTGCGGCGACCGGCCTGACGCGGGAAGCCCGGCGGGGCCGACGTTTCACTGGCGCGACGTGCTTGCTACGCTGCGGGCGTGTGGCTCAAGCGAATCAAGATCGCGCTGGCCCTCGTCGCGGGATTCCTGCTGATCATCGTGATCCTGCAGAACACCGATACGGTGCAGACGCGCGTGCTGTCGGTGACGATCGAGATGCCGCGCGCGGTGCTGCTCCTCGCGACGCTCGCGGCCGGCTACGTGCTCGGCTTCGCGACCGCGTTCTGGCGTGAGCGACGGCGCCGCTACAAATCCGCCGCCGCGGCCGATGCCGCACCGGCCGCGCCGCCCGATGCGGCGGCCGCCGCGGAGCTGTCCGCGTCCGGCGAGCCGCGCGCCGGGTAGCGTTGCCGTCAGCGCGGGGTCCGCGTGACCGTCGCCCGCGAGACCATCGCGCGCGCCAGCTCGACGTCGTGCGTGGTGATGCCGCCGGCGTCGTGCGTCGTCAGCCACACCTCGACGTCGCGGTACACGTTCAGCCACTCCGGGTGGTGGTTCATCGCCTCCGCGATCGTCGCGCAGGTCGCCATGAACCCGAACGCCTCGCTGAAGTCGCGGAAGCGGAAGCGGTGGTGCAGCCTGCCACCGTCGAGGTCCCAGCCGGGCAGGCTGTCGAGGGCCGCGCGGATCCCGTCGTCGTCGAGCTTCGTGTAGCGCATGGTCGTCGTTCCGTGGCGGCGGGGTCTACGCTGCGCGCCGCGCCTGCGCCAGGGTCGAGTTCGACGGAGTCGGGATCACCCGAAACCGAATAGCCGACCGGCGCTGCCGTAGCGCGCGCACCCTCGCTACCGTCTCGACCGCCGCCATGTCCGTCGCCGTCCCCGCCGCTCCGCCCGCCCCGCCTACGGCGCGGGGTCTCGGTGCGCGGACCGGCCTCGCGCTGGCGATCGTCGGGCTCGCGCTGGCGTGGCTCGCGGAGGCGGACGCCGCCGGTGCGCGGTGGTTCGGCGTCACCGGTCCCGCCTGTCCGCTCGATGCGCTGCTGGGGCCGCGGGCCTGTCCGGGCTGCGGGCTGACGCGGGCGACCTGCCTGGCGGCGCAGGGCGATTGGGTGCGGGCAATAGCGGCCCATCCGGCGGGGCCGGTCGTGACCGTCGCGCTGTGGGCGCTGCTGCTCGTCAGCGCTCACGCGCTCCGTCGCGGGGGCATGGCGGAGGCCCACCGGCGGGTCGTCCGCGTCGGAAGTCGGTTGGTCGCCGCCGCCCTCGCGCTCGCGTGGGGTTGGCGGCTCGCGATGAGCTGAGAGCACGGAGAGCCTCACATGGCGTCTGATGGCGCGGAAGTCCTCGGTCAACTGATCGTGATGGGCGTGTTCGGCGGTATCTGCGCCGCGATCGCCCAATCCCGGGGCCGCAATCCGGTCGGGTGGTTCTTCATCGGGGCCGTCCTGCCGTGCATCGGTCTCGTGCTGGTGCTCGCGCTGCCGGACCTGACGTTGCAGCAGGCGCACGAGGCGCGGCACCGGCGCCGCACCCGGCGGCTCGAAGAGCAGCTCGAGCTGCATCGGCACGCGTCGGATCGCCGCCACGCCGAGGTCGAGCGCCGCCTGGACGCGCACGACCAGGCGCTCGGCATGGACACCGCCGAGCCCGAGCAGCTCACCGCTGCCGCACCACCACCGCCGCTGCCCGGTGGAGCGCGCGAGTGGTTCTACGCGATCGACGGCAAGCAGGAGGGGCCGGTCGACGAGGACCGCATACGACAGCTCTGGGACCAGCGGCTGATCGATCTCGACACGCTCGTGTGGACCGCGGGCATGTCCGATTGGAGCCCGCTGCGCCGCGCCACGACCCTCCGTGAGTCGATCGGTGCCTGAGCCGCCGGCGGATGTCGCACCGCGCGGAGCGCCGCGGACCGCGCGGTTCGAGGGGCTGCTCGCCGGCCGGCGCCGCGACGACGCCGCGCTGCGCTCCGCGTGCGACGCGCTGCGCCGACTCGGCGTGGCAGCCGACCTCGAGCTGCGCGGTGGGCGCTTCTCGCTGCTGCCCGACGACGCGACGATCGCCGGCGAGCACCTGGACGAGGCCGGCCAGACCGCGCTGCTGGACGTCCTCGCGCAGATGATCGCGGCCGCGGAGCCCGGCAGCGTCGAATCGACGCTGCGGTGCACGCTCGTGCACGACGACCGCGTCGTGGAGACGCTGTTCGCGGTGCAGCGCGACGCACTGCGGCCGGTGAGTCGCGTGCGGCCGCCGGCACCCGGGGATCGCGCGGCCGCCACCGCGGACGACGACCGCGACCTCGGGCGCGTCGCGCGCCGCAAGCTGCTGCGTGTCGCGCCGCTGCTGCTGATCGCGTGTGCGCTGCTCGCGTGGCAGAGCGGCCTGGCAGACCGCGCGCTCGCGCCGCGGCCCGCCGCGCTGCGGTGCGAGACCGGTGTGTTCGGCGACCGGCTCGCGATCGACGTCGCGCGCGACGCGTGGCTCGGTGGCTACGTCGTGTCGATCACGCGCGGGCCCGGCTACCCCGCGACGATCGCGGCGGCCGAGCGCGCCGAGGCGACCGCGACGACGCCGGTCGAGCGCGCCGCGCTGCGCGCGCTCGCCGACGGGTCGGAGCTGTGGGTGAGGCTACTGGGCGCCGACGGCCGCGTGCTGGCCGCGGTGTCGGGCAGCCTCGCGCCGCTGCTCGAGAGCGCGGATGCCCGCGTGCGCGTCGAGCTGCCGCCGCGGCGGGTCGCGCGCGGGGTCCGGCTGGCGCTCGACCCGGGCAGCGGGGGCTGAGCGGCGCCGGGTCAGGTGGCCGGCAGCCGCACGCGGACCGCGGCGCCCTGCGCGACGTCGAGGAAGCGCGCGTCGCCGCCGTGGGCGTGCGCGATCTCGGCGACGATCGCGAGGCCGAGACCGGCGCCGGCTGGCGACGGCTCGCGCCGGCGGAAGCGCTCGAACAGGGCCTGCGGGTCGGCGACCCGGGCCCCTGGGCCGTCGTCGGTGACGGTCAGCTCCGCGGTGCCGTCGGGATCGCGTCGAACATCGACCGCCACGCGGCTGACGCGGAAGCGCACCGCATTGTGGAGCAGATTGCCGATCAGGATGCCGAGCAGCCGCCGGTCGCCGCGCACGTGCACGGGCTCGCCGCGCACGTCGATCCCGTCGCCGATGCTCGCGGCGAGCTCGCGGGCGAGCCCGCTCAGATCGCAGTCCTCCGTACGCAGCGGCTGTGCGCCGGCGTCGAGGCGCGCCAGCTCGAGCAGAGCCTCGACCGTCGCGCCCATCCGCGCGGCGGTCCGCGCGATGTCGTCGAGGAACCCGGCGCGCTCGGCGGGCGTTCGCTCGGCGCGCTGCGCGACCTCTGCGCTGGTGCGGATCGACGCGATCGGATTGCGCAGCTCGTGCGCGGCGTCGGCCGTGAAGCGCGCCTGGCGCTCGAGAGCGGCCCGTTGCGACGCGAACGCGACGTCGAGCACGTCCGCGAGCCGGTCGATCTCGTCGCCGGTGCCGCGCCGCGGCACCGCGGCCTCGCGACCGTCGGCGACGCGGCGTGCCGCGGCACCGAGCGCGCGCAGCGGGTCGACGACCCGCCGCGACACGAATGCGCCGAGGCCGATCGCGAGCAGCAGGCAGGCGATCCCCTCGATGGCGAGCGTCAGCCCGAGCTCGCGCAGGCGGGCGCGCACCGGCGCCAGCGAGGCCGTCGTGACGACCAGCACGCCGGCGTCGGGCGGTGCGGGCGGGTCGTCGCGGTGGTTGGCGATCGCGGCGAATGCCGCGCGCACGCGCCAGTCGCCGACGCTGTCGAGCTGCGTGCGCAGCGGGGGCTGCGCCGGGATCGCGGCGGCCGCGACCGGCGCACCCTCGACCAGCAGCGGCTCACGGTCCGGCAGGGTCCACAGCGCGATGCCCGCGTCCGGTCCGGCGCCGAGGCGCGCCGCGATCTCCGGCGTCGCCTCGCACTCCACCTGGCCGCGGTCCCATTCGCACAATGCGATGATCGCCTGCGCACGCGCCGCGAGCTGCTCGTCCAGGCTCTCCAGCATCGCCGTGCGGACCGCGATCCACGACGCGACGCTGAACACCGCGAGCAGCAGGGCGGCGACGCCGACGAACCACAGCGCGGTCCGCGCGGTGAGCGACAGGTGCCTCACTCCGCGACCTCCAGCAGGTAGCCGACGCCGCGCCGGGTATGGATCATCCGCGTCGCGGTACCGCGGTCGAGCTTGCGCCGCAGCGACGACACGTGCACCTCGAGAGCGTTCGACTCGGGCGTCGCGTCGGTCTCCCACAGCGCCGCGGCGAGGCGGTCGCGGCTCTGCACGCGCCCCGCGTGACGGACGAGGTGCTCGAGCAGCCGGTACTCGAGGTTGCTCAGCCCGAGCTCGCGCCCGTCGCGCCAGGCGCGGAGCTGGGTCGGGTCGAGCTCGAGGTCGCCGGTGCGGAGCCGGCCCTCGGCGCCCGGGTTGCTCGCCGCGCTCCGGCGCAGCAATGCGCGCAGCCGCGCGAGCAGCTCCGCGAACGCGAACGGCTTGGTGACGTAGTCGTCGGCGCCGGCGTCGAGGCCCGCGACGACCTCCTGCGTCGTGTCGCAGGCCGTGACGACGAGCACCGGGATCCGGTCGCCGCGCTCGCGCAGCGCGCGCAGCACCTCGAGCCCGCTGACGCCGGGCAGGCGCAGGTCGAGGACGATCGCGTCGTACAGTCCGCTGCGGGCGCCGGCGAGCGCCTCCTCGCCGTCGTGGGCCTCGTCGACGACGTAGCCGACGTCGCGCAGGCCGACCGCCATCGCGCGCGCCAGCGCGAGCTCGTCCTCGACCAGCAGGAGGCGCGTCACCGGGCCGCCTCCGCGGTGGCCATCCGCTCAGCGCCCGTCGTCGTCATCGTCATCGTCGTCGTCGTCGCCCTCGCCGCGGTGGCCGTGAGGATGCTCGTGCTCCTCGTCCTCTTCGGCCTCCTCGTCGTCGTCCTCGTCACCGCCGCGGCCGTGGTGCTCACCCTCCTCGCCGCCGAGCTCGTCGTAGAGCTCGAGATCGACGATGTGACCGGCGCGGCCCTCGACGTCGACCTCGATCAGGTAGCGCGAGTGCGCGAGCACGACCTCGCAGACCGGCTGGCCGTCGTCGATCTCGAGCTTCGCGGTGACGGCCTTGCCGTGGATCACCTCCTGCGCCGCGCCGACCAGCTCGGCGAGCGACTTCTCGGTGTGCCGCAGCACGCGGCGGAACTCCGCCACCTCCTCCTCCTCGGCGTCGTCGTCCTCCTCGTTGCCCAGCACCTTGCCGGATTGCGGGTCGACGGTCACCTCGTAGAGCTCGTCGCCCGCCAGGATCACGATCTCGTAGACCAGCTGGCCGCCCTCGTGCTCGTGCTCCTCGCCTTCCTCGTGCTCTTCCGCTTCCTCGTGCTCGTCGCCGGTCGACTCGAGCTCGGCCTCGACCGCCGTGCCCGGCCGCGCGTCGAGCGCGATGCGGATCGCCTCGCGCAGCTCGATCTTCGTCGCCAGCACCGCGTCGCGCGGGTCCTGCGGCCGCGCGGCGGAGGAATCGAGGCTCAGGATGCCGGCAGCGGTGCCGCCGAGCAGGACGGTGGTCGACAGAAGCGTGGGGATCAACTGCATGTTGGGGACCTCCTCGGTCGTCGTGGAGGTCGCAGCGTGGCGCGGCGTGCTGAAGCACGCGTGAAGCGGGGGTCGATCCGCAGTGTGGCACGGATCCGGGCCGCGGTCACCGGGCGCGACGGCCGAGCGCCTCGACGCGCTCCAACATCCGCGCGCGCCGCTCGGCGTCACTGCGGCGGATGCCACCGAACGCGGTCACCCGCACCGGCCGGAAGCCGCAGAAGCCGAGCACCATCTTGCGCAATGCGACGACCGGACTGTTCCGGTAGGCGAGCAGGTTGAACAGGGTCGGCGCGTCGGACGTGACGATCAGCCGCGCGCTGCGCCCGGCGAGCAGCCGATCCCAGAACGGGTCGCCGTCGTGGTAGCGGAATGCCCAGCCCGGCAGGAAACAACGGTCGAGGAAGCCCTTCAGCAACGCGGGCGTCGAACCCCACCACACCGGCGTGACCAGCGCGAGGTGCTGGCACCAGCCGATGTCCTGCTGGGCGCGCAGCAGGTCCGGCTCCAGCTCCTGGCGCTCGCGGTAGCCGGCGCGCAGCAGCGGGTCGAAGTGCAGCGCGCGCAGGTCGAGCCGCCGCACCTCGCAGCGCGCGGCGGCGAGCCCGGCCTCGTAGCGGTCGGCCAGCGCGCGACAGAAGCTCTGCGGATCGGGATGGCCGTCGACGATCGTGACGCGCATCGCGGCCGCGATCGTACCGCCGCGATCCGGTGCCGCTCAACGCAGCAGCTCGACGAGGTCGCGCGGTGGGACGATCTCGAGCTGCCCGGCGTCGTTCTCGCTGATGCGGAAGCGGGCGAAGCCGCCGCCCGGCTTGCGCCAGTAGACCGTCGGCCCGACCACGTCCTGGTGCGTCTCGACGATCTTCTCGGCGTAGCGGTACAGCGCGGGCACCAGCGTCTCGAGCTGCTTCGCATCGTCGATCGGCCACGCGAAGATCGCGCGGCGCCAGGGCACGGCGACCAGCGTGCCGTGCGTGCCGATCAGCTCGGGCCACGCATCGAGCCACAGCACCGCGGCCGCGGTGAAGAACGAGTCGCCGGTCACCACGCGCAGCGCGCCGAGCCCCGGCACGTCGTGGGAGCCGAGCTCGAGCACGCCGTCGAGGGCGGCACGCGTATTGGCGAGCGCGATCTCGAACACCGCTTCGATCGGCCGCCCCCAGGCCTCGAGGTCGGTGCGCGGGACGACCAGCGCGGTCGCCTCGTCGTCGAGGACGACGCAGGTCGTCAGCCCGGGCAGGTCGCGCCGGCACACGACGTCGCTCGCGTCGACGCCGGCGGCCGCGAGGAACTCGTCGGTGTGGATGCGCAGGCGCAGCCGCGGCTTCGCGTCGTCCCAGGCCGGCGTCGTGCGGCGCTCGGCCGCGCGCGCGATCGACGACAGCTCGCCGAAGTGCGCGGCGATCGCATCCTCCCAGCCGCTGCGCGGCAGCGCGGCGCACTTCGCGGCCAGCTCGTCGAGGCGGTGCTCCTCGTGCGTCTTCGGCAGCACCAGCACGCCGTCCTCGGTCAGGTCGGTGTCGATGCCGCTCTTCAGGAAGAACCCGCGCACCAGCGCACCGAACGCGTAGCGGGTGCCGGCGTCGGGGAAGGACTGGAACCAGCTCGCCTCGACGTCGTGGCGCTGCGGCAGCCCGGGTCCCGCGCCGCCGCCGGCGTCGTCCCGCGTGCACCCGCAGACGATCGCCGCGAACAGGAGCACCCCGAGCGGGGTGGTGCAGCATCGTCGTTCGCTCATCGTCGGGCAGGGTAGCAGCCGCCCCGTCAACGGACACGGGGTAGGGCGGGTTCACGCGCGGCGGCGCGGGCACTACCCACAGCGCGGCCGCGCCGATCTCAGAACCGGCCGGTGAAGCCGAGCAGCACGCCGAACCCGTCGGCGTCGGCGTCGAGCTCCGCGAACCGGTAGTGCTCCCAGGTGATGCCGAACAGCAGCGCCGCGTCCCCGGCGACGCGGGTCGACACACCGGCCGTCGCGCCGGCGTGGAAGCCGGTGTCGCTCGCATCGCCCACCCGGCTGGTCGGGAAGTCGTAGACCTGCACGTCGAGGTCGGTCGCGTGTCCGCCGGCGAAGCCCTCGACGAAGCCGCGCACCGGTGCGTCCGGCGCGCCGAGCCACGCGCGCACGACGCCGCCGTAGACGAACGAAGTCGATTGCACATCGGTGCCGCTCGCCCACGACCCCTCGTCGACCGTCGCGCTGCTGACCCCGATGCGCGGCCCGAACTCGATCGGCCCGCCGCCCGGCGCGTAGGTGAGCGACGCCGACGTGCTCGCGGCGCTGCCCTGCAGGTCGCGGACGCCCGCCGTGCCGGCGTCCGCGTCGACATAGAGGCCGGCGGTCGTCACGGTCCCGCGCCACGGCCGGTCGAGCGGGGCGGCGCACGCCGCGCACAGCGCGGCGAGCGTGAGCAGCGTGCGTTGGGAGTGGCGGGGCATGGCTCCGGGTCCGATCTCGCGAGGTCAGCGTAGCCGCGCCCGGCCGCCACCGCCCCGGGTTTCCGGTGGCCGGAGCGGCGACACCGGCGGCCTCAGCGCCGGTCCGACGGGCGCGCGCGCAGATGGCGGTCCGCGAACTCGAGGAAGTGCTCCCAGTCCTCGTGCGTCAGGTCGTGCGTGCCGCTGCGCAGGTGATAGCCGATCCGCCCCGCGGTGGACGCCGTGCCCGGCTCGGGGAGCGCATCGGTGCCGAGCCCCGGCAGTCCGAACAGCGCGTAGACCGGCTCGGCCGCGCGCGCCGCGAGGAACTCGCCGCGCGGGTCGGCCCAGCGGTCCTGCTCCGCGCTCGCGACGTAGACCGGCCGCGGTGCGATCGCTGCGATCAGCTCGTGCTGGTCGACCGGCAGTGCATCCTCGGCGCCGGCGTAGCTCGCATAGCGCGCGCAGAACCAATGCGGGAAGCGTCGCGTGATCGCGGCGACCGTCTCGCCGTAGCGCCGGCGCGACAGCGCGGCACCGCCGCAGCCCGAGTCGTTCGAGATGACGAGGGCGAAGCGAGGATCGGTCGCACCGGCCCACAATGCCGTCTTGCCGAGGCGCGAGTGGCCGACGACCGCGACGCGCGCGGCGTCCACCTCGGGCAGCGTCGCGAGCGCGTCGAGCAGGCGCGACAGACCGAACGCCCACGCGCCGATCGATCCCCACGACGCGCCGTCGCGTTGTTCGTCGACGAGCGCGTGCACCCCGTTCCGGAAGCCGTCGTCGAAGTCGGGATCGATGTCGCCATAGTAGGCGGTCGCGAACGCGTAGCCGCGCTCGACGATGTGTTCGACCGGCCAGCGGCGCGCGCGGCGGCCGCGGCCCGCGTCGCTCGCGCGGTGGTCCTCCACACCGAACCCGGCATCGTCGGCCAGCCACGAGGTCGGGATGCGGATCGCGGGATCGGCGTGGACGGTGTGGTTGCCCTTGAAGTTCAGGCCGAGGAAGGTGGCTGCCGGGCCGTCGCGATCGTTCGGCGCATAGACGAGCAGCTCGATCGCGACCGCGCGCTCGCCCGAGCCGAGGCGTACGACGAGCTGGCGCCGCGTCGCGCGGCCGCCGAGCGCGGTGTCGTCGGTGTCGACCACCTCGACGTCGAGCGCGAGGTCGTGGTCGGGCAGCCGCCCGTAGACGTGCTGCTCGAACAGCGCGAGCAGCTCGGCGCGCCGTGCCGGCCATCCGGCAGCGTCGACGACGCGCGTGCCGTCCTGCCGCACCAACGGGTCGGGCAGATCGAATGCCGGCACGCGGGCCTCGTCGTAGTTCGGCTCCTGCGCCGTCGCGGTGTGCGTCAGGGCGAGGAGGGTCGTCAGGATCAACGTGCGCACGGTGCAAGCCTACCGCCGGGTGCCGGGCTCGCTATGCTGCGGTACGCGTCGAGCGACGCTGGGGTTGGCCCGTTCCGGGGCGGCCGTGCCGCGGTCGCGGCGCGACCACGAGGAGCTCCGCGATGATCGATTCGATCCTGCAGCGCCTGGCGGCCGGCGAGAGCGTCGACCCGTCCTCCCCCGAGCTCGCGGCGGCGTTCGCCGATGCCGCGTTCCGGCGTGACTTCGTCGACCGCGCGATCGACTTCTTCGAGCTGCGCGAGCGGCTCGATCCGGAGCTCGACGTGGTCGGGCAGGCGGCGGCGAGCGAGGCGTCGATCGCCGAGTTCGTGCAGGGGCTCGGCTTCTTCGTCGGGATGAGAGAGTCGTTCGAGCAGGGGCTCGCACCGAGCGAGGGCGCGGTCGCGAGCGAGTACGACCCGCGGCCGGCGCTCGACGACATCGACGACGCGACGCTCGATGCGGCATTGGAGGTGCTGTCGCGGAGCTTCTTCTTCGAACACCGGTGGGGCGACGAGCAGCGGATCGAGGGCGATCTGTTCGTGCTGCCGAACTTCGAGCTCGCCACGGCACGGCCGCACTGGACCTCGGCGGCGACCGCGTCCGGTGCGGTCGCCGTCGAGCCGGTCGACGACGCGGACGCGGGACCGTTCGCGGGGCGCATCGACTCCGACGGCAGCAGCCGGAGCGAGCTGAAGCTGGCGGTCGAGCCGGACGAGGACCTGGTCACCGCCACGGGAACCTGCGCGATCGCCGTGGCCTCGCGATTGCGGCGGTTTCCGTTCACTCCGGGTGACGTGGGCGAGAAGCGCTCCGACGGCGACGTCGCGGTCACCCTGGAGACGCTGCAGAACGACTGCGCGCGCGTGACCATCGAGGGCGCCGACACCGACCTGCCGCGGGTCGTGATCGGCCGTGACGCGACCGGCGCCCGCCTGCGGGAGCGCGAGTCGCAATCGCAGCACGGGCACCGGACCTGGACCGGCGACGTGCGGTTCGCGGGCACGCTGGCGAGCGTCGAGGTCGTCGTCGCCGCCGCGACCCTGGAGCGGCGCATCGACATCTCGGCGTCCGCGGCCCCGGAGCCCGCCGCGGACGGCTGCTGGCCGTCGCCGGCCGCACCGCGCTACCTGCCGCCACCGCCGGAGCCGACCTTCGCAGCGCTGACGCCGGCGGACCTCGGGACGCTCGAGCTGACCGCCGGCCGCATGACCAGCTCGTTCGAGTTCAACCAGAGCGAGCTGCACGTGCACCTGCCGCGCTGCGACAACAGCGCGCTCGCGCGCATCGACCTCGACGAGGCGAGCGCGGTCGACGCTGCGGGCGACGTCGTGTCGGCGCAGCCCTATGGCTGCGGTTCGTCCCGAGCGCTCGCGTGCCACCGCTTCTCGTTCGAGGGCGCCGAGCGGCCGGAGTCCGTCGCGCGCATGCGCGGGGAGGTCACCGTGCGCTACCCGCTGCGGCTCGCGCGCGTGACGCTGACCGCCGGCGCGCCGTCCCCGTGCGGGCTGCGCGCGGACTTCGACGGGCCGCGCGTGACGCTGCAGCTCGAGCCCCCCGACTCCGATTCGCCGTTCGACCTCGGCTGGCTGCTGAGCGAGGGCGAGCTCACGCTGTTGCACGCGCTCGACCAGACCGGGCGTCCGCTGCGCCGCCTGCCCAGGCGGACGTGGAGCAATGACAGCGCCGAGCTCCTGTTCTGGGGTGCGCCCAGCACCGTGCAGGCGTGGCTCGTCACCGAGTGGGACACGGTGCGGACCGCCTTCGACGTCGACGCGGCACCGCCGCTCGACGAGTCGCTACGCGACGCTGGCCGGGCACCGCCCGCCTGCCGGGACCACCGCGACGACGCGTGACGGGACGGTCGAGCCGGCGCTCGACCCCGGCGCTGACCCGGCCGCGGCGCGGAGATATGGCGGTGGGAGAGGGATTCGAACCCCCGGTCGGTTTGACCCGACAACGGTTTTCAAGACCGTCGCATTCAGCCGCTCTGCCATCCCACCGGGCTCGCGGGGGGGCGCAGCATAGCACCGGGGCGCTGGTGATCGCGGTGCCGCGCGGGATTCCCGGGTGCCCCGGGCGCGGGATCGGGTCCGCTCACTCCGGCGCGACCTCGTCGAGCACGTGGCGGGCGACGAAGATCGGGCACCTGAGCTGGATCGCCAGGGCGATCGCGTCCGAGGGGCGGCAGTCGACGAGCTTGGCTTCGTCGCCGTGGACGAGGTCGAGCATCGCGAAGAAGGTGCCGGTGCTGAGGTCGTTGACGACGACGCGGCGCAGGTGCCAGTCGGTGGCCTCGAGCAGGCGGCCGATCAGGTCGTGCGTCATCGGTCGCGGAGCCTGCTGGCCGAGCAGCTTCCACTGCATCTCGCGGGCTTCGAAGAAGCCGATCACGATCGGGAAGCTGCGGTCCCCGTCCAGCACGCGCAGGTGCACGAGCTGGTGGTCGTCGCTCTGCTGCACGACCAGCCGACAGACCTCGACCTCGACCAGATCCTCCATGCCGCGGGCGCGCGCCACGGCGGGCTGCGCGCTGTCGGCGTTGTAACCGCTGCCGGGTCACCGGTCACCTTCAGGGCTTGCTCGCGTTGGCGCCGCCGCGGATCGTGCTGCGGATCATGCCGGAGCCCGCCGTCGCCCAGCCCGCCGCCGAGACCGCCCCGCGCGACGCCGCTCCGAGCGACCTCGCGCCGCCGGTCCCGGTGCCGCTCGCCGAGGTGACGCGCGGCGGGCTGGTCGAGTCGCTCCACCTCGGTGCCGTCGCCGTCGTGCGGCCCGACGGCACCGTGTGGACCGCCGGGCCCGCCGACGAGGGCGTCTGGATGCGCTCCGCGGTCAAGCCGTTCCAGGCCATCCCGCTGGTCGAGCTCGGCATCGCCGACGCGCTCGGGCTCGGCGACGCGGAACTCGCGCTGTGCTGCGCGAGTCACTCCGGCACCGACGAGCACGTCGCGGTCGTCGCGCGCATGCTGGCCGCGACCGGCCTGTCGCCCGACGACCTGCAGTGCGGTCCGCACGCGCCGTTCGACCAGCCGGCCAGCCTGGCGATCGCGCGTGGCGGCGGCCGGCCGACGCGCCTGCACAACAACTGCTCGGGCAAGCACACCGGCTTCCTGCTGCTCGCCCGGCACCTCGGCGACCCGCTCGACCGCTACCTCGAGCCCGACTCGGCCGCGCAGCGGACGGTGCGCGCGACCGTCGCCGACCTCGCCGGCCTCCCGCCCGACGCGATCGCGACCGCGGTCGACGGCTGCGGCGCGCCGACGCTGCGGCTGCCGCTGACCGGGCTCGCGCGGGCATTCCACCGCTACCTGAACCGCGCCGGCCTGCCGGCCGTTCGCGCTGCCGCATGCGAACGTCTGCTGCGCGCCGCCACCGCCGAGCCCGTCCTGGTCGCCGGGGACGGTCGGCTGTGCACCGCCCTGCTCCGCTCGGCGCCGGGTCGCGTGCACCCGAAGAACGGTGCCGAGGGCGTCTACGGCCTCGGCGCGGTCGGCCGCCACGGTGCGTTCGCGGTGGCGGTGAAGGTCCTCGACGGCGCGGAGCGCGGCTACCTGCCGGTGGTGGTCGAGCTGTGCCGGCGGCTCGGACTGTGGGACGACGACCGCGTGCCGGAGTCGTTGCAGCCGTTCGCCGAGCCCGCGGTTCTCAACACGCAGAAGCGCACCGTCGGCAGCGTCCGGCAGGTGCTCGACGTGGAAGGGTTGGGAGGGTGGGGCGGTGAGGTTCGGACTGCCAGGATGGAACCGTGAGGGCCGGACGGTGAGGTGCGCGGCGTGATCGAGGTCACCGACATCCCGCGCCTGCCGCCGCGCGACGCGCAGGCCCACAAGGGCTCGTTCGGCACCGTGCTCTGCGTTGCCGGCAGCCGCGGCATGCTCGGGGCCGCGATCCTCGCGGCGCGCGGTGCATTGCGCGGTGGTGCCGGGCTCGTGCGCGCCGCGCTGCCGGGTGCGAGCCTCGACGCGTTCACGGTCGCGGTGCCGGCGGCGACGACGCTCGACCGCGACGCGCTCGGCGCCGAGGCCTTGCTCGACGGCGCGACCGCGGTCGTCGCGGGCCCCGGGCTCGGGCAGCGCGACGCCGAGGCGATGCTGCTGCGCGACGTGCTCGCGCGCTGCGCGGTGCCGATGGTGCTCGACGCCGACGCCTTGAACCTGCACGCGCCCCTGCGCGGCTCCCTGCCGACACGGGCGCCGACGATCGTCACGCCGCATCCGGGCGAGGCCGCGCGGCTGCTGAAGAGCACCGTGGTGGCCGTCCAGCGGGACCGCGCCGCCGCGGTGCGCGAGCTCGCGCGCCGCAGTGGCGGTGTCGCGGTGCTGAAGGGTGCGGGCACGCTCGTATGCGATGGCGAGCGGTCGTTCCGCAATACGACCGGCAATCCGGGCCTCGCCACCGGTGGCAGCGGCGACGTTCTGGCGGGATTGCTCGGCGCATTGCTCGCCCAGGGGCTCGCGCCGTTCGACGCGGCGTGCCTGGCGGTCCACGTGCATGGCCGCGCGGGCGACCGCGTGGCGGCGCGGCTGTCACAGCCCGGGCTCTGCGCCGAGGATCTGCCGCTGGCGATCGCCGAGGAGCTGGCCGCGTGCTGACGGTCGCGAGCCGGCGCTGCTTCGCGGTCGGGGTGCTCGCTGCCGCGCTCGCCACCGCCGCGCGCGCGCAGCCCGCGCCGCCGGTCGCCGCGCTCGCCGCCGGCGACGCGGCCGCCGTCGACGTCGCGCGCCGCCGCCTCGCGATGCTGCCGCCCGAGCGCTTCCCGGAGCGGGCCGTGCTGCCGCAGCTGCGCAGCGAGGACGCGTTCCGGCGCCGCGCAGCCGCGTGGCTGCTGGGGCGCGCCCGCCGCGCGCCGGACGCGCTCGCGGAAGCGGCGCGTCGCGAGACCGACCCGGCCGTGCTCGTCCCGTGGCTCGCGGCACTCGAGGTGGCGACGCTGATCGACCTGTCGGCGCCCGCGCGCGGTGCCGTCGCCGCGGCCGCGCTCCGCGAGCGGCTGCGCCGCGGTGGGGATGCGCAGCCGAGCGCCACCGAGTGGCTGGCAGCGCTGCGCGACGCGCCGGTCGACGTCGCGTCCGACGTCGCGCGCGACCTCGTCGCCGCGGTCGCGGTGCCGCCGCCGACGCCCGCACTGCTCGCGCTGCCCGACGAGCGCGTCGCGCTGCTGGTCGCGGCGCTGGCCCGGCGCCCGCGGCCCGCCCTGGCGCCGCTGCTCGACGCGCTGCGCGCCGATCCGCGGCGACTCGCCGAGCCGGCCGACCGCCTCGCGCTGCTGCTCGCGACACCGACCGACGTCTGGAGCCGGGCCGACGAGCGTTCCCTGTTCGTCGCGCTGTCCGCGGAGGACGCCGAGCTGCGCCGCACCGCGGCGGACGGCGTCGACCGGCTCGGCGCCGCGGCGACCGACCGGCTGGTCGCGGTGCTGCACCAGCGCGCGCTCGACGGCGCACCGGTCGCCGAGCTGCTCGCGCCGCTGCAGAGCATGTCGCCGCGCGGCGAGCGGCACCTCGTCGGGCTCGCCCGGGCGCTGTCCGCCGATGCGCGCGCCGCGATCGCCGACTGGCTCGCCCGCCGGCCGCCGGAGCGCTCCGGCCCGCAGCTCGCCGAGCTGCTGCGCGACCTCGTCGACGACGCCGTGCGCCACGCCGACGTCCCGCCCGACCCGCGCTGGCTCGCGCTCGCCGCACCGGCGCTCGACACGCCGGCGCGCGTCGCCTTCGCGCTCGGCGTGCTGCGCGACAGCCCGAGCCCGGCTGCGCGCGAGGCGGCGTTCCACGCGCTGGTCGCGCGCGGCGAGTGGCACGGCGAGCTGCTCGACCACGCGGTGGCGCGCCTCGGCGACGACCAGGGCTGGCGCGCGTTCGCCGAGCTCGCGCGGATGCCTCCCGACGCGCTTCCCGAGCCCGCCTGGCGCCGCCTCGCGCAGCTCGAGCACGAGCGCGTCACGCCGACCGTGGTCCAGCTCCTCGCGCAGCGCGCGGGGTCCGACCCGGTCGCCGCGGAGCTGCTGCTCGGCCTCGCGCGCGATCCGCGGGCGTTCGGGCGCGACCTCGCGGCGACCGCCGCGATCCGCCTCGCGCCGGAGCCGATCGCGCGGCAGGCCTGGGATGCGCTGGAGCCGGGCACGCGGGTGAGCCTCGCGCGCGACCTCGCGCGGCGCCGCGCGCCCTGGGTGCTGCCCGCGCTGCAGTCGCTCGGCGGTCTCGACGACGCCGACCCCGAACTGCTGCTCGCGCTCGCGCGCGCCGGCGACCGGCGCGTCGCCGAGCGGCTGCTGGCCGACCCGACCGCGGTGCCGCTGCGGGTGCTGAAGCAGACCGAGGACGACGTCGCGGCGCTGCTGACGGCCGTCGACGGCCCGCGCGTGCTGGACCTGCTCGCGGCGAGCGACGGCGACCTGCGCCTGGTACTGCTGCGGTGGTTGTGCGGCTGTCCGGCGATCGATCCGGACGGCGTGGCGCTGCGCGCGCTGGTCGCGCGCGTCGCCGGTGCCGTCGGGCGCGACGACCTCGACGCGCTCGAGGTCCGGGCGCTCGCGCAGCGAGCCCTCGCGCAGCGACCGGGACCGCGCGCCGCGCTGGTCGACCAGCTCGACGCGCGGCTGCCCGAGGGCCTCGACGACAGCGACCGCGAGCTGGCGCTCGAGCTGCTCGGCGCGGCGGACGCCGATCCGGCGACGCCGATGTCGCTGCGCGAGCTGACCTTCGCGGCGCGGCTCGCGATCGTCGAGCCGCTCGCCGGTGAGCGCCGCGACGCGGAGGCGGGCGTGACGCGCGACGGCGTCGTCGACGGCCTCCCGGCTGCCAACGCGTTCGTGCGCGCGGCCGAGCGCGTCCCGGCGGCGGTCGCGCACACCGCGGTCGCGGCCGCGGTCGACGCGCTGTGGGCGCACCCCGACGCGTGTCTGCAGCCGCGCGAGCGGCTCGGCCGGCTGCTGGCCTTCGCGGCGCTGCGGCCGGCGCAGCTCGACGCCTGGGGCGAGCCGCTCGCGGCAGCGGTCCTCGCGCTGCCGGACCTCGCCGGCGCCTGGGTCGGTCCGGCGGCGCACGTGCTCGCCCGAGCCGCTGAAGCGCGCGGCGAGCTCGACCGCGCCGCGGAGCTCGCCCGCGAGGCGGCGGTCGCGTTCCTCGACGAGCGCGCGCTGCGGCCGCTCGTGCGCCGCGCGTTCGTCGGCGACGCGGTGCTCGGCGACGGGCTGCTGCCGACCGCCGCGCTGTGGGCCGAGCCCGCGATCCTCCGTGCGCGCGCGGCGTTCGCCGCGGGCGCCGCCCCCGCCGAGGTCGCCGCGTGGCTCGACCGCGCCGCCGAGCTCGGCACCGGTGATGCCGCGACCCTCGACCGAATCGCTACGCTGCGACAGGAGCTTGCACGATGACGAATCTCCGATCCCTCACCACCGCGCTCGCGCTCGCGGTCGTCTCCGCGCCGGCGTGCGACGCGCAGGACGACGCCCGGCGGCCGGCGGACCCGACCGTGCAGCCGGCCGCGCCGCAGGACCCGGTCGCCGCCATGATGGCGGCGTTCCGCGACGCCGGCATCGCGCTCGATCTCGCCCAGGGGACCATCTCGATCGACGCGGTGGTCGGCCGACCGAACCAGGCGCTCGAGTACCTGCTGATCGATCGGCGCGGCAAGAGCCACGAGGCGATGTTCGTCTGCCACGCGAAGGCGAGCATCCTCAATGCCGCGTTCATCGCGCTCGGCTACGCGCCGGGCAAGAACGCCCGCGTCGTCGAGCGCGACCCGCTGCCGCCGCCCGAGGACGTCGCCAAGGGCGTGCCGTGGTTCGACGTGTTCCCGCCCGAGGGTCAGCCGGTCTGGATCACCGTGAAGTGGAAGCGCGTCGACGAGAACGGCGACGAGGTCGAGGTCGAGGTGCCGGTCGAGGACCTGCTACTCGACACGACGACGGATCGCCCGATCGAGGGTGCCGAATGGCTGTATCTCGGTGGGCAGATGGCGCCGATCTACCGCAACGAGCCACCGGTGTTCGTCGGCGACTACGAGGGCAACCTGATCTCCAATGTCTACATGCCGCAGCCGAACCACCTGGTGACGGTCAAGCACGAGCGCGCCGACGACGACCAGATCTGGTGGATCACGTCATTGCTGCCCGAGCCGGACACATCGGTGACCTTCGTGATCCACAAGACCGAAACGCCACTGCACGTCGCGCGGCGCGAGCGGCTCGCGAAGGAGCAGGCGGCGCGCGACGCGGCCGGTGGCGATGCGCCCGCGCAGGGTGAGAACGCGGGTGGCGAGGGCAGGGGCGGCGAGAGCGGCGGCCGCTGACCGGAGCGTCGGAGTCGATGACCGGCGTCGCGGACCGGCCGGAGGAGCGAGCGCCGGCCCCGGTCCCGCGCGCGCGGCTCGCCGCGGTGCTGCTCGCGCTGTTCGCGGCGCTGTGCGCGTGGCATCTGGTGCCGCACCGCGGCCGTGACTTCGAGCTGTCGCTCGGCGTGCACCTCGCGGCGACCGCGGCCTGGGGCGTGCTCGCCGCCTGGGTCGTCGCCGGGCGGCTCCGGCCGCGGTTCCCGGTCGCCCTCGCCCTGTGCGTCGCGGCGCGCGCACTGCTGGTGCCGCTCGGGCCGGAGCTGAGCGACGACGTGCATCGCTACGTTTGGGAGGGCACGCTCGTGCTGCACGGGGTCGACCCGTTCCTGCACGCGCCGACCGATCCTGCCCTCGCTGCGCTGCGCGGTCCGACCTGGGCGCTGATCAACGTGCCCGACATCCCGGCGATCTACCCGCCGGCGATGCAGCTCGCGATGGCCGGAGGCGTGCTGCTGCGCGCCGATCACGTCGGGCAATCGATCGTGTTCGGCGGCTGCGACCTGCTGACGTTCGTCGCGCTGTGGCGGTGGCTGCCGGCGCTCGGCCTGCCCCGCGAGCGCGCGTTGCTGCACGGTCTGTGTCCGCTCGCACTGCTCGAGTTCGCGGGCGAGGCCCACGGCGACGCGCTCGCGGCGTGCGGGATGGTCTGCGCGCTGTGGGCTTCGACCGCGCGGCGCGGCAGCGCGGCGGGGGCGCTGCTCGCGGTCGCGACCGCGGGCAAGTACCTGCCGGCCGTGTTGCTGCCGTTCGTCGTGCGGCGGCACGGCTGGCGCAGCCTGGTGGCGTTCGCGCTGGTCACCGCCGCGCTGTGGGCGCCGTTCGTGCCGCTCGACCGCCCGCTCCGCGTCCTGGAGCCGCTGCGGCTCTACGCCGCGCATTGGCGCAGCAACGAGTCGGCGTTCGCGGTGCTGGAGTGGCTGGCCGGGCACGCGCTGCGGACGGTCGGGGCGTACGCCGTCGACCCGACCCGTGCGACCAAGCTGCTGATCGCGCTGCTCGGCGCAGCGCTGCTCGCCTGGGCCTGGCGGCGGCGCTGGTCACCCGAGCGCATCGCGATCGCGTTCAGCCTGTTCTACGTCGGTTGCGCGACGACCGTGCATCCGTGGTACGTCGCGGGGCTGGTGGTGCCGTGGCTGCCGCTGTGGCCGAGCCCGTGGCTGTGTGCGGCGACCGGGACCGCATTCGCTGGCTACCACGTCGTGCCCCGGTGGTTGCTGGAGCGCGTGTGGTCCCTGCGGTGGCCCTGGCGCGTCTTCACCTGGGCGCCGTTCTGGGGTGGGCTGGGTGTCGCGGCGTGGCGACGGCTGCGCGCCGGGCGGGATTCCTCGGGGCTCCCCTGGGTGGGCAGCTCGCGATCCGCGCGGCATGATGCGGCACCATGACCGAGATCGAAGGATGGAGTCGCGGTCGGTCGCTGCTCGCGGCGGTCAGCATGGTCGTCGCATTGTGCATGGCGGGGCTGACGCCGCCGCGGTGCGTCGCGCAGTCGACCTGGACGCACACCGATGCGCAGCAGGGCTTCGAGCTGAAGCTCCCGCGGTGGCTCGAGGCGGTGCCCGCGAAGCCCGGCGATCTGCAGATCCTCGCGCAGTTCAAGGGGCGCACCGAGGTCCGCTCCGGGCTCCACAAGGGCGAGGTCGAGATCACCGTGTGGGTGGTCAAGATCCTGAAGCAGGCGGGGCCGACGACCGGTGACGGCGATGCGCCCGGCGCGAAGCCGGACGAGCCGCAGACGCCGGCGGCTCCCGAGCTGCGTTCGCTCACCGACCAGCGCACCGTGTGGCTGAACGGAGGGCGCACGCTGGCCGAGTTCCTGGAGCGCCGGGAGCTGCAATCGAGCCTCGCGCCGAATCCCCGCTTCTGGCGCCGGCCGGTCGAGCTCGCCGAGGACCGCCCGTTCGAGGTGCTCGAGATCGGCTCGACGCGCGGGGTGAAGTACGGCGCCCTGCTGCGCGCGTTCGTCGTCGAGGACGACCAGCAGATCTTCGGGATCGTGATGTTCGGCGGCGGCCTCGACGGCGTGCAGCGCGACATGCTGAAGGTCGTGCAGTCGATGCGGCTCCTGACCGGCGACGACGCGGAGCGTGCCGCGCGCAGGGACCGCGACGCGGAGGATCCGTATCCCGACGGCTCGCCGTACCGCGATGTCGAGCGCCGGCGCGAGGTGCGCGACGAGCTCGTCGCCGGCTGGCAGGCGTTCGACAGCGACAACTTCATCCTGGTGACCAACGTCCGCAGCAGCAAGCTGATCGACGCGATGCTGACCGACCTCGAGGTCATGCACGCTGCCTACCTGGAGCGCTTCCCGCCCGCGGAGGGCGCCGACATGTCGGCGGTGTCCACCGTGCGCGTCTGCGACGGCTACGACGACTACCTGCGCTACGCCGGCCAGGACATGGACGGCACCGGCGGCTACTGGGCCTTCGTCGAGGAGGAGCTCGTGCTGTTCAACCCGGAGAAGCGCGTGCCGAAGGCGCGGCCGTGGTTGAAGGACCTCGATCCGGTCGCGGTGCTCTACCACGAGGCGATGCACCAGTACTTCCACTACTCGAACCGCGCCCTCGCGCCGGCCTGCTGGTTCAACGAGGGCTACGGCGAGGTGTTCGGCGGCGCGAAGGTCGACCGCGCGCATCGCCGGCTGAAGGACATCGAGCCGAACGACTTCCGCCTCGGCTTCATCCGGCTCGACAACAAGAACAAGGCGACACCGCCGCGCCTCGAGACGTTGCTGCGCATGACGCAGCCCGAGTTCTACTCGCGCGATCCGATGCGCAACTACGCCTACGCCTGGGCGTTCTGCTACTTCCTCGAGAAGCAGCGCGAGCGCACCGGCCGCAGTCGCCGCGACGAGTGGGCCGACCTCCCGGACCATTACCTCCAGGCGCTGCGCCGCGCGACCGAGAAGCGGCGCGCCGACCTCCCCGACGACGCCCCCGACGACTGGATCAACGCCTTCCAGTTCGACATCCAGCGCGAGGCGATCGACGAGGTCCTCGCCCCCCTCGACCTGGCCGACCTCGAGTCCGAGTGGCAGAAGTTCCTCCGCCGCATGTGACTTCCGATCCGTACCGCGTACGATTTTTACATCAGCGGGTCCGGGTCCGGAGGCGCGGTGGCTGCCGCTCGCTCGTGCGGCTGCGACCGCGACGCGTCAATCGCCGCGGCCGAGTCGCTGCAATACCGCGCCGAGCGCGCGGCGCTCCTCTTCCGACAGGAAGTCGAAGGCCGGCATGTCGTCGGTCTGCAGCTCGGTCGCCGGGTCGGCGATGATCTTGGCGTAGTCGGCGAGCGACAATGCCGGATCCATCTCCTCCAGCTTCGGCGCGTCGTGGTCCTGCTTGCCGTAGTCGATGCCGCCGTGGCTGTACTGGTGGCACTCGAGGCAGTCCTGCTGGCGCAGGAGTCGGTAGCCGAGCCGCTCGGTCGAGCTCCACTCCAGGGAATACGGCATCGTCGGCTCGTTGACCGGCCGCTGCCTGGCGTGGATGACGGACACGGTCACCATCCCGCCGAACACGAGGATCGCCGGGATCCACACCAGCGGATGCGCGAAGCGCCGCACGCGCGAGCGGTCGAGCAGCGGCAGCAGCAACAGCACGCCGAGCAGTCCGGCCGGCAGCCAGATCGCGGCGATGCGGTCGTACGCCGGGAACTCGTGCAGCAGGTAGTTCAGCCACAGGAAGTGCCATTCCGGCCACGCCTGGTAGCCGACGTCGCCCGCGACGTACACCTCGCCGAGCGGCGCCCGGAAGTGCTGCCACGCGCCGTAGCCGATCGCCGCGGCGACCACGATGCCGACGAGCCCCTGCGCGAACGTGACGCCCGGCGTCGGCCGGCCATGCATGTGGCGCCGCGCGCGCACGTGCAGCCACAGCGCGCCGAGCAGCATCAGCGGCAGGATCGCGACGTGCAGCGCGTGGAAGCGGGTCAGCGTCGGCTGCGCGATCTCCAGTCCGCCGAGTGCGACGCGCCGCAGCGGCTCGCCGAGCTCGGGCGCCATGCCGACGATGCCGGTCCGCACCTCGGTCGCCGCGACCGCCTGCTGCGTCCAGGGCAGCAGCTCGCCGGTGACGCCGAGCCCGATCGCGACGAGGAACACCAACAGCCCGCTCCACCAGGCGAACGTCGCGCGCCGCCGGTAGGCGCCGCGCAGCAGGGCGCCGAGCAGCACGACGATCAGCAGCCCGATCGACGCGCTGGCCCCGAGCCAGTGCAGCGTGCGCAGCAGCACACCGTAGGTCTGGTCCTGTTCGAGCGCGCGCAGCGACGCGTGCGCGAGCTCGGTGGACGGCTCGTAGTGCATCGAGATGCCGATGCCGGTGAGGCCGGTCACGCCGAGCGCGGCCAGCACGCCGAACGCCAGCGCGCCGCCGGGCCGCCGCGGCGGCAGCTCGGCGCCGCCCCCGTCGCCACCACCGAAGTCCCGAGGGTCGTCGTCCTCGTCGCCGGAGTCGTGGTCGCGCTGCCGCGCGACAGCCCGCACCGGCGCCCCGCGCCGCCCGGACGCCGGCGGGACCACCGTCCGATCAGCGTCGTCCTCGTCGTCGAAGCCGGCGACGTCGAAGGCGTCCTCCCGCGGCCGGCGTGCCGGCTCCGGCGGCATCGTCGTGTCGTCGTCGTCCGCGAACGCCGAGAAGTCGTCGGGCTCTCCGAACACGTCGGGCTCGTCGCGCCGCCGCTCGTCGCGTTCGTCGTCCTTGCCACCGAAGTCGAAGCCGCTCATGACAGCACCACCTCCACCATGCCGTCCGGCGTCGCCGGAACGACGACCTCGAGACGGTCGAGCCCGCGCTTCGGCGGCCCCTCGATCACCGAGCCGTCGGCGCGGAACGCACCGTCGTGGCACGGGCATACGAACGGCTTCTCGACGCTGTCGCGGTCGTGCTCGACCGGGCAACCCAGGTGCGGGCAGCGGCTGTCGAACACGACGACCTCGCCGCCCTGGCGCGCGACGAACACCTTGCGCGCGACGTTCTCGATCTGCGGCCCCCGCCGCACCCGCCACGAGATCGCACGCTCGAGGAAGCCCTTGTCGGGGACCTCGCGGAGGCGGCACACCGGCACGCGCCGCGGTTGTTCGAGTGCGGGCTTCGCATGCGCGGCGCGCAGCGCCACGTAGAGCCCGCCGAGGAAGGGGAGTGACGCGAAGCCGCCGGCCAGCCAGCCGACGAAACCACGCCGCGTGGAGGGGCGTCGGACATCGGTTGCGAGCTTAGCGGGCCCGGCGACGATTCCCGAGCATCGCGTCCTCGGAGAAACGCCGCGGACGTCCCTAGTTGGCGGCGAAGGTGCCCGCCGCCTCGCGCGTGAAGCGCCAGCTGGCGGCGGTGGCCGGGTCGTGCAGCACCAGCGCCTGGGCGAACACCGACAGCCCGGCCAGCGCCGGGGCTGCCGGCACCGGCAGGTCGAGCGCCCGCGACGCACCGGCCGGGAGCTGCAGCGAGGTGAGCGTCGCGAGCGTCGCCGGGTCGAGCCGCAGGGTGCCGAACGGGGGCAGCGCGATCGGCACTGCGGCCGGCCCGAGCGCCAGCCAGACGATCGCCAGCGAGCCGCCCGGCGGTGCCGCCTGGCGTGCGGTCACCTCGATCGTGAACGGCCGGCCGACGCGCGCGGCGAACGGCGTCGCCAGCTCGCGCGCGCCGTTCCGCAGCAGGCGGGCCCGGCCGTCGCCCGACGCGAGCGCGAGGTCGGTGTCGCCGTCGCCGTCGACGTCCCCGGCGGCGAGCGCCGCGACCCGCGCGCCCGGATCGGTCAGCGCGCCGGCAGCTGCGAAGCGGCCGCTGCCGTCATTGCGCCAGAGGAACGCGCCGTCCTCGCGACCGACGACCACGTCCAGGTCGCCATCGTTGTCCTCGTCGAGCGCGGCGAGCGACGTGACGCGCAAGGAGCCGCTCGCCCCGGCCGGGGGTGTCGCGGTCGCGGTCGTCTCGACGAGCGGTGGTGTGCGGTCGTTGCGGAACAGTCGCAGGCCGGCGTCGCCGCCGAACAACAGGTCGCTGTCGCCGTCGGCGTCGGCGTCGAACGCGAGCACGGCCTGCGTGGCGTCGGTATCGGGCGGCAGCCAGGTTGCCGACGCGTCGACGAAGGCCCCGGCGGACGTCGCCAGGTAGATCGCATTGCGCGAGCCATCGCGCGCCAGCACGACGTCGCGGCGGCCGTCGCCATCGACGTCGGCGGCCGCGAGCGCGGTCGTCGCCGCGGCGTCGACGGGCCACACACCGGCCGGGGCCACCGTGAACGAGCCGAGCCCGTCGCCGCGCAGCAGCCGGTCGGGACCGAGGTTGCCGAGCACCGCGTCCACGTCGCCGTCGCCGTCGAGGTCGGCGACCAGCAGCGCTCGCGTGAAGTCGCCGGCGGCGGCGGGCGGCCACGGACCGGCCCCCGGTGGGGGCGGCACGAAGCCGCCGGCACCGTCGCCGAACAGCACCTCGCCCGGCGTGCCGAACCCGGCGCGCACGAGGTCCAGGTGCGGGTCGGCATCGACGCGCGCGAACGCGATCCCGGTGGTCGCGTCCGTCCCGGGCCAGAACGACGGCGACGGCACGAAGCGACCGCCGGAGACCTGGAGCTCGAGCGCGTCCGGCCCGTCGGCGCCGATCGCGACCTCGAGCCGGCCGTCGCCGTCGAGATCGCCGAGCGCGACCGCGAGGCCGGCTCGCTCGTCCTCCGCGAGGTCGGCGCGCTGGGCGTCGAGGAAGCCGCCCCGGCCGTCGCCGAGCAGCAGCCGATCGCGGTCGAACGGGCGCGCGATCAGCAGATCGGTGTCGCCGTCGCCGTCGAGATCGCGGGCGGTCAGCCCGGTCGTCCAGCCGGGCAAGGCCGGCAGTGCTCCCGGCGCGAGCGTGAAGCGGCCCGTGCCGTCGTTCAGCAGCAGCTCGCCGTACTCGACGCCGGCGCGTGCGAGGTCCTGGTCGCCGTCGCCGTCGACATCGGCCGCCGCGAGCGCCAGCGTGCGCGCGAATCGCGCCGGGAGGTGCGCGGCCGGCGATGCCGTGAAAGCGCCCGTGCCGTCATTGAGCCACAGCTCGTCGGTGCCGTTGCGGCCGAGGACGAGGTCCTGGTCGCCGTCGCGGTCGAGGTCGACGGCGGCCAGCGACCAGGTGTCGTTGCCCGGGCCGGCTGCGCGAGCCGCCGACACGTCCGTGAACGAGCCGGTGCCGTCGTTCGCGAGCAGACGCAGCGGACCGGCCGCGACGGCGAGCACCGCGTCGAGGTCGCCGTCGCCGTCGAGGTCGACGAGGCGCACCGCCCGGCCCGCGTCGAACGCGGGCGACGGGAACCGCGCCGCAGCGGCGCGCGCGAAGTTGCCGATGCCGTCGTTGAGCCACAGCTGGCTCGCCGCGAAGTCGACCGCGAGTGCGAGGTCGGGGTCGCCGTCGCGGTCGACGTCGCCGACGGCGGCGTCCTGCACGTCGAAGAAGCCGAGCGGCAGCTGGGCGAGCGACACGTCGACGAAACCCTGCGCCGTCTGGGCGAGCAGGCGTGGGATCACGAAGTCGCACTGGAACAGATCGAGGTCGCCGTCGCCGTCCGCGTCGAACGCGACGAGTCGCCGGGTCTGCGAGTCGATACCGCCGAGCGACGGCCCACCCGGGCCGAACCGCGCATGCCCGTCGCCGAGCAGCAGCTCGTTCGGGCCGATGCACGCCCGCAGCACGTCGAGCCGACCGTCGCGGTCGAGGTCGGCGACCGCCAGGTCCTGGCTGCGGGCGGCGGGCGGCAGGTGGCGCGGCAGCGTCTCGCGCAGGTCCTGGGCCGGAGCGCCAGGCGGCGCGCAGAGGGTCAGGGCGAGCGCGGCGAGCGCGCCGCAGGCGGGCGGGAGGAACAGGTGCACGGGGATCGGGCGGGGACGGACGGGGCGGGGACGGACCGGGCGGGGCCGTCCAACGTCGTGGCTCCGCCGCCGGCGGGCAAGGGGGCGGCGCGGGCTCGCTGCGGGCGGCGCGCGTACGGTCGCGGTGGCAACGGCCGCAGCGGGCGGCCTCGATTCGCACCGCTGCGCTCCGCGCGCGTCGCGGCCGGACCGTTGGCAGCCGGGGAAACACCGCGCCGGCCGCGGGGTTGGACCGGCGGTCCCCCGCCGCCGGCGCCCTCATGAAGACGATCATCGAGCCGTTCCGCATCAAGTCCGTCGAGCCGCTGCGCATGACGACGCGCGACGAGCGCGAGGCGAAGCTCCGGGAGGCGGGGTTCAACCTGTTCCACCTGCACTCGGACGACGTGCTGATCGACCTGCTGACCGACAGCGGCACCGGCGCGATGAGCAGCGAGCAGTGGGCCGGCATCATGCGCGGCGACGAGAGCTACGCCGGCTCGCCCAGCTACTACCACTTCCGCGACCGGATGCGCGAGATCACCGGCTTCGAGGGCATCCTGCCGACGCACCAGGGGCGTGCCAGCGAGCGGATCCTGTTCGAGCTGATCGGCGGCGCCGGCAAGGTCGTCCCCAACAATGCGCACTTCGACACGACTCGCGCCAATGTGGAGCACTCGGGCGCCCGCGCGATCGATCTTATGATCGCGGAGGCGAAGGACCCGCGCAATCGCCATCCGTTCAAGGGCAACATGGACGTCGGCGCACTGGAGGCGCTGATCGAGGAAGTCGGAGCCGATCGCATCCCCGCGGTCATGTGCACCGTCACCAACAACTCCGGAGGTGGGCAGCCGGTCAGCCTGGCGAATCTGCGTGCGATCCGCGCGGTCTGCGACCGCCACGGATTGCAGTTCTTCCTCGACGCCTGTCGCTTCGCGGAGAACGCGTGGTTCGTCAAGCAGCGCGAGCCGGGTCAGGGCGACCGTTCGGTCCGCGCCATCGTGCGCGACATGTTCGATCTCGCCGACGGTGCGACGATCAGCGCGAAGAAGGATGGCATCGTCAACATCGGTGGCGTGCTGCTGCTGCGCGACGCCGACCTGCTGCACCGCGCGAGCGACGTGTTGATCCTGACCGAGGGCTACGTCACCTACGGCGGTCTCGCCGGGCGCGACCTCGAGGCGATGGCCCAGGGCTTCGAGGAGGTCCTGCACGAGGACTACCTCGAGTACCGGATCCGCTCGGTGCAGTACCTCGGCGATCGGCTACTCGCCGCCGGCGTCCCGATCCTCGAGCCGCCGGGCGGCCACGCGATCTACCTCGACGCGAAGGCGTTCTGCCCGCACATCCCGGTCGACGAGTTCCCCGGTCAGGCGCTCGCGGTCGCGCTGTACCGACACGCGGGTATCCGCTCCTGCGAGATCGGCTCGGTGATGTTCGGCGGGGCCGGCCACGATTCGCCGCCCATGGAGCTGGTGCGGCTCGCGATCCCGCGCCGGGTCTACACGCAATCGCACATCGACTACGTGATCGAGGCGATCACCGAGGTCCACCACGGCGCGACCGGGCTGCGGGGCTTCCGGATCGTCGAGGCGCCACAGGTGCTGCGCCACTTCACCGCTCGCTTCGCCGAGCTGTGAGCGGCCGTGCCGGTCAGCGCAGCGGCCGCACCGGCCGTAGGCCGACGTCGTCGGCGTGGAACGCCGGCGCCTCGGCGTTGCGCGCCGACGACCGCGCGTCGACCTGCGAGCGCAGGAACGAGCCGCCGCGCAGGACGCGCGGTGCGTCGGGGGGACCGGCGCGCCGCAGGCCGTCGTCCCAGCTCGGCACCGGCAGCGCGTAGCTCGCCAGCGGGTCGCGGCACCACTCGGCGACGTTGCCGTGCACCCCGAACAGCCCGAACGGGTTGGGGCGCAGCGCGTCGACCGGCGCGTGCCACGCGAAGCCGTCGTCGAAGTCCGGCCATTGGACCGCGAGGCGACCGCCGGTCGCGTCGATGCCGTTCTTGTCGAGCAGGTTCGCGACGCCGCGCAGCGACTCGCGACCCCCGCCGCACCACCAACGGGTCGTCGTTCCGCCGCGGGCCGCGTACTCCCATTGCGCCTCGGTCGGCAGCAGCATGCCGTGATCGTGGAGCACCCGGACGCAATCGATCCACGTCACGTTCTCGACCGGATCCGCCTCGGTGATGCCGCTCTCCGGTCCGCCGGCGCCTTGCGTGTGCACGCTCGGTGTCGCGCCGCCCGACAGCCGCCGCCATTGCCCCTGCGTCACCTCGTGACGGGCCACGAAGAACGGTGCGAGGGTCACGTCGCTCACAGGCCGTTCGTCGTCGCGCGCGAACTCGTCGCCGTCGAGCGCCCCCATGCGGAAGCGGCCGCCGGGCAGCAGCACGAACACGATGCCGGTCTCGGCCGTCACCGGCAGGTTGCCCTTGACGTCGAGCTGCGGGATCGCGAGGTCCTCGGGAGCGGCCGGCAGCGTCGGGTCGTACGCAGACCGCAGGTCGTAGAACTCCCACAGCTTCGTCACCGGGTTCATGCCGATCGGCACGAGGCCCGTCTGCGGCGTCAGCTCGATCGGCGGGTCGCGGTAGCGGCGGCTCGCGACCGTGCCGTCGGCGTTCCGGATCGCGTCCGCCGCCTGGGCCCACGTCACCGTCGCCTTCGGGTGCGACCGCGTGAGGTCGTCGATGCGCTCTGCCCACGCCAGGTCGCGCTCGACCGCGATCGCGTCGTCGGCGAGGAACCGCTCGAGGTCGGTGGCCGCCGCGCTCAGCACGTCGTGCAGGTACTGCTCGGTCGCGGTCGGCAGCGTCCAGGTGCGCCGCTCGGCCACCCGTTCCTCGAGCGCGTGGACCTGGTCGAGCAGCTCGGCGAACCGGGTGCCGGAGGCGCTGCCGCGCAGCGCTTCGAGCTCCGCGCGGCGCTGCTCGAGCAGGGGGCGGTCCGGGTGGCTGTCGATATCGCGTTGCACGTCCTCCGGGCTGGGTTCCGCCGCGCGCTCGCGCAGCTTGCGCACGGTGTCCTGCAGCGAGCGCAGCTCGCCGCGCAGCCCCGCCACGTCGGTCGCGAGCCAATCGCGCATCGCGGCGCTGCGCTCCGGCCACGGCGGCACGAGCTCCGCGCGGCGTGCCTCGGCTGTGCGCAGGTGCTGCAGCGTGCCGAGCGTATCGAACTCCGCGAGCCGGCCGGCGAGCTCGTCGCGCGCACTGCGCGCGGCGGCCAGCCCGAAGCCGGTCACGACGAGCCCGACCGCGAGCGCCGCGACGAGCGCTCCGCCGAGGAGCCAGCGTCGGGGGCGCGGTGATGCGCCGAGCCCGCGGTGGAGCTGCGCGCCGGGCTGTGCGTCGAGCACCGCGAGCACGGCGGCGGCCAGGGCGCGGTCGCTTCCGCATTGTCGCTCGACGAACGTGCGCTGCTGTTGTGCCGGCAAAGCGGCTGCCGCCTCGACGAGGTCTTCGATCCTCCCCCAGCGTTCGGTGCCCATGGCGTGAATCCGCGATCGATGGTGCGCGGTCGGCGGAGACCCGCGCGATTGTATGCAACGGTCCCCGGATCCGTACCGCGATCCACCCGTCCGGACGGGTGGATGGTGCCGGGCGCAGATCGGCGACCATCAAGGTGTCGGCAGGGCGTCGGTCGTGCGATGAGCGCTCGCATCCAGGCACCGCTCTCCGCACGGCGGTCCGGCGGGTGTCGCGCTGCCGGTGGCGCTCCCGCGGCACGTCCGGCCCGCCGCGCCGCGTTCCGGATCCGGACCGGCAGGTCCCGGAGCGGGACCGCCGTTCAAGGGGCCTCGGCGGCCGGTCGACACCGTGGCCATGTCGAAGGAACCTGCACCCTGCGGTCTGCGGTCGGGGCTGGCGGTGGCGCTGTCGCTGGTGGCGGGCTGTGCGGGCGCGCCCGAGCGCGACAGTGGCCCGCAGCGCGTCGACGCGTTCGTCGGCTGGGTCGAGCGCGTGCATGTCGAGTCCGAGCTGGCGCAGGAGCGAGCCGCCGCCGCGCTCGACGCGCTCGGTGCGCTCGTCGGGCCCGACTCGCGTGCCGATCCCGTGCTCGCGTTCGGTGCGTTCGTCGCCTCGGTCGAGCATTGCGAGGCGCAGGCAGACGCGCTGGAGAAGGCGTTCGGCGAGATGCAGAAGGCGGCCGAGCCGGTGTTCGGCCGGTGGGAGGCCGACCTGCAGGTGTTCTCGAGCGAGCGGCTGCGCGAGCGCAGCCGCGAGCGGCTCGACGAGACCCGCGGCCGCTACGCCGCGCTCGCCGGCGCCATCACGCCGGCGATCGGCTCCCTCGACGCGCTCAACCGCAGCCTGCGCGACCAGGCGCTGTTCCTGAGCCACGACCTCAACCCGAGCGCGCTGGCCGCGCTCGAAGAGGAGTTCGCCGACCTCGAGCAGACCGCGCGCGCGCTCGACGAACAGCTCGTCGCCGGCCGCGACGCCGCCCGCGACTACGTCAACGTCGCCGCGCTGCCGATGCGCGCCCAGCTCGGCCGGCCGTCGGCGCCGCAGCAGTGAGCCAGCCGCCGCGCCGGCGGGCCGTCCGACCGTCGGCGTGCCGCACCGCGCGGGAGTCGTCCGCCCACGGAGTCCGATGACCCCAACCCTGTTCGCGCTGGCCGTCCTGGTCGTCGCCCTCGCCGCAGCGGCGTGGCGGGCGCGGCGCGCGGAGCTCGGTGCGATGCGGCGCGCGATCGCCGACCGCGAGCGCGCCGAGCGCAGCGGCGCGGGCGCCGCGACGCTGCAGTACCCGGCGATCGATCTGTCCCGCTGCCTCGGCTGTGCGACCTGCGTGGCGGTCTGCCCCGAGGACGGGGTGCTGGCGATGGTGCACGGCCAGGCGGCGGTCGTGAACGGCTCGCGCTGCATGGGCATCGCCGCGTGCGAGCGCGAGTGCCCGGCGGGCGCGATCGAGGTCACGCTCGGCGACCTCGAGAACCGGGCCGACGTGCCGGTGCTGACCGACGCGCTCGAGGCGGCCGGCCGACCCGGCCTGTTCCTGGCGGGTGAGGTCACTGCGCACGCGCTGATCCGGACGGCGATCGACCACGGCACGCGCGTCGCGCGGGCCGTCGCGCAGCGCGTGCGGCTCGACCGCACGCCAGCGCCCGTCGCCCGGCGGGCGCTGGCGGTCGGCGCCGCGGTCGCCGCGCCGAGCGCCGTGCACGCCACTGCGGTGGTGCCGTTCGATCTCGTGATCGTCGGCGCCGGCCCCGCCGGGCTCGCGTGTGCGCTCGAGGCGACGCGGCTCGGGCTGCGCTTCGTCGTGCTCGAGCAGGAGCCCGGCCTCGGCGGTGCGGTCGCGCGCTATCCGCGTGGCAAGCTCGTGCTGACGCAGCCGGTCGAGCTGCCGCTGCACGGCCGGCTGCGCCGGACGACCTGGAGCAAGGAGGAGCTGATCGCGCTGTGGACCGGCCTCGCCGAGCGCCATGCGCTGCCGATCGAGTGCGGTGAGTCGCTGATCGCGGTCGACCCGGCGCCGGGCGGCGGCTTCGTGGTCCGCACGGCCGCCGGGCGGGCGTTCCCCGCGAGCCACGTATGCCTGGCGCTCGGCCGCCGCGGGACGCCGCGCCGGCTCGGCGTGCCGGGCGAGGAGCTCCCGAACGTCACCTACGCGCTGCTCGACGCGCGCGATCACGCCGGCCGGCGGGCGCTGGTCGTCGGCGGTGGCGACAGCGCGGTCGAGACGGCGCTCGCGCTCGCCGGGCAGGCGGGCGCGACGGTCACGCTCAGCTACCGCAGCGAGCACTTCCACCGGATCCGCGCGCGCAACGAGCAGGGGCTGCGCGAGGCGGTGGCCGCCGGCCGGCTGTGCGTGCTGGCACCGAGCCGGGTCGTCGCGATCGCGCCGGACCACGTCGAGCTCGACGTCGGCGGCGCGCTGCGGCGGCTGCCGAACGACGAGGTCGTCGTGCAGGCCGGCGGGGTCGCGCCGCTGAAGCTGCTGCAGGAGGCCGGCGTCTCGTTCGACCCGGCATTGCGCCCGCCGCCGCGCGCGAAGACCGACCCCGCCGAGCCGGCGACGCCCGGTCGCGAGCTGCGCCGTGCGTTGACCGCTGCGCTCATGATCGCGGCGGCGGCACTCGCATTCGTCGCCTGGCACGCGGACTACTACGCGCTGCCGATGGCCGCGCGTCCGGAGCACCCGGCGCACCGGGATCTCCGGCCGGGGCGCGGCACCGGGCTCGGACTCGGCATCGCTGCGGCCACGCTGGTGCTGCTCAACCTGCTGTACCTGCTGCGGCGGGCGCGCGTGCGGGGGTTCCGGTTCGGCAGCCTGCGCGCGTGGATGACCTCCCACGTCGCGACCGGCACGCTGGCGTTCGTCACCGCCCTGCTGCACGGCGCGCTCGCGCCGCGCGACACGCCGGGCGGTCATGCGTTCTGGGGTCTCTGCGTGCTGATGGTGACCGGCGCGATCGGGCGCTGGTTCTACGCGTTCGTGCCGCGCGCCGCCAATGGTCGGGAGCTCGAGCTCGCCGAGGTGCGGCGGCGCATCCGCGCGCGAGCCGACGGCGGCGGCTTCGCAGGTCGGGTCCGGCAGGAGGTGACCGACCTCGTCGAGCGCAGCCAATGGCCGGGCTCGTTCGGCGGGCGGATCGCGGGCCTGCTCGGTACGCGGCGGGCGCTGGCGCGCGCGGTGCGGAGGCTCGAGTCCGACGGACGTGCGCAGGGCGTGTCCGCGGCCGAGCTGCGCGAGGCGCGCCAGCTCGCGCGCGACGCGTCGCGCGCGGCGCTGCAGGTCGCGCACTTCGAGGACCTGCGCGCGATCCTCGCGAGCTGGCGCTGGCTGCACCGCTGGGTCGCCGCATGGATGCTCGTGCTGCTCGCCGTGCACCTCACGCACGCGCTGGTGTTCGCCGACTACTTCGCGACTCCGGGGGTGGCGCGATGAAACGCCGGCTGTCCCCACGCACGTCGCTGACCCTGCTGTCGATCGCCGCGGTCGGTTGGATCGCGTTCGGAGACCTCGGACGCAAGGCGCCCGGCGAGCTGACGACCGCGCACGGCCGCGTCGAGGCATTGCGCGGGTTCGGCAGCTGCTCGGAGTGCCACGGCGGGTGGACGTCGTCGATGACCGCGAGCTGTCTCGAGTGCCACGAGCCGATCGCGACACAGCTCGCCGAGGTCCGCGGCCTGCACGGCAGCCTCGACGTCGACCGCGCGCGGGCCTGCCCGGCGTGCCACAGCGAGCACCACGGACCGGACTTCGCGATCGTCAATCGGGCGAGCTTCGCGGCGGCCGGCGTGCCGGATCCGGGCATGTTCGACCACCGCTTGATCGGCTACGAGCTGCTCGGTGCGCACGTCGAGCTCGCCTGCTCGCGCTGCCACGAGAACGCGGACATCGGCGTGCTGCCCGCCGGTCAGCCGCGCTTCCTCGGGCTGTCGCGCGACTGCCAGGCCTGCCACGAGGACCCGCACGGTGGCGGCTACGTCGTCGACTGCACGACCTGCCACGGGCAGCGGCAGTTCCGGCAGCTCGAGCCGGCGCGGCACGAGCGCTGGCTGCCGCTGACCGGTCCGCACGGCAAGGTCGCCTGCGGCGAGTGCCACGCCGAGGGCGGGGCGCACGGCTTCGAGCGGATCGGGCTCGGCACGGCGGCCGCCGCGCGCACCTGCGCCGACTGCCACGAGTCGCCACACGCCCGGCCGTTCGCAGCGCCGCACGGCGACTGCGCGGACTGCCATCGCAGCGAGCACGACACGTTCCCGTCCGCTGCGGCGGTCCTGACCGCCGACCGGCACGCGGCCGCGGGCTTCGAGCTCGTCGCGCCGCACGCGGACCTCGCGTGCTCGAGCTGCCACGGTGGCGACGCCGGTCCGTCGTTCGCCGAACGCCACCCGGGCCGCGCGGCCGACGACTGCGCCGCGTGCCATGCCGATCCGCACCGCGGGCAGTTCGTCGCCGACCATGGTCGGAGCGAGGTGAGCGGTGTGACCCGCTGCGTCGACTGTCATGCCCGCGCGACCTTCGCTCCACACGAGTTCGACGTCGGGCGACACGCGGCGACCGCGCTGCCGCTGGACGGGCGCCACCTCGACGCCGAGTGCCGCGCGTGCCACACCGATCCGGCGCCGGGTGCGGCGCGGCGTTTCGCGGGGGTCGACGCGCATTGTGCGGCATGCCATCGCGACGCTCACGACGGGCGCTTCGACGCGTTCGCCGCCGCGCTCGACGACGGACCGCACGGCGCGTGCGCCTCCTGCCACGACAGCCACGGCTTCGACGGCGAGCGCACGCGGGCGGAGTTCGACCACGCGCGCTTCACGGGCTTCGCGGTCGACGGTGCGCACGCGCAGGCGGTCTGCGAGGTCTGCCACCCGGCGGCCGCGACGCCGGACGCGGCGGGCCGCCGCTTCGGGCGCGTCCGTGCGGCGTTCGGCGAGCTGCGCGGCTGCCTGACCTGCCACGTCGATCCGCACCGCGGTGGCTTCGACGGCCCCGGTCTACCGGCCGAGATCGCCGGGCGGACCGACTGTGCGCGCTGCCACGGCGATACCACGTTCCGCGTGCTGCGCGACGACTGGGACCACGCGGCGTGGACCGGCTACGCATTGCGCGGCTCGCACGCGACGGTCGACTGCGGAGATTGCCACGCGCCCCGTTTCGAGCCGGACGCGCGCGGCCGGACGTGGCAGTCGGCCCGCGGCACCGCCTGTGCGGACTGCCACGACGACGTCCACGCCGGTCAGTTCGACGACCGCGGTCGCACGGTCGATTGTGCGCGCTGCCACGGCGAGGAGCGGAGCTTCCACGATCTGCGCTTCCGCCACGACCTCGACTCGGGCTTCCCGCTCGGCGAGCGACACGCGAAGGTGGCGTGCAACGAGTGTCACCGGCCTGCACGGATCGGCGACAGCGACGACGTCGTGCGCTATCGGGGGACGCCCCGCGATTGTGCCGACTGCCATGGAGACCAGCGCAATCCGCTGCGCTCGGGGAGGGGAACGCGATGAGTGGCCACGTCGTCATCCTTGCGGTCGCCGCGCTCTGCGGGCTCGCGCCGGCACAGCAGCAGGATCCGTTCGTCCACGTCCCGCTGCGGATCGTGTCGGTCGGCGCGAACGACGGTGTGGTCGTCGACCGCGGGCGCCGCGATCTGGTCGAGGTCGGCGACCTCGTGCTGTTCACGCCACGGCAGGGCGGGACCTACCGAGGCAGCGTGATCCAGGTGGACCGGCGCACGGCCGTCGTGCGGCTCGCCGAGCCCGGCTTCGGTCCGGTCGCGGGTATCGCCGGCGAGGTCCTGGTGCCGCGCGCGCGCCGCGACGCCGGGAACCCGGCGGACGGCCCTGCCGCGGCGCCGGCGGATCCCGGAGCGGGCGAGGTCGCGCAGCGCTGGCGCAATCGCGACGACGGCTGGCGCCCGGGCATGCCGCTGCTCGACCGCGAGCGCGCCGTCCGCCCGGAGGAGCGCCCGCGGCGGGTGACCGGCCGGGCCTGGCTCGCGGGCGACCTCGTGTCGGTCAGCGGCGACCGCTCGAACTCGTACCTGCGGATCGGGACGGCGTTCGACGTCGAGAACGTCGCGAGCCGCGGCGGTGCGCTGCACTTCGACGGCGAGGTCAACCACCGCACGGAGAACGACGGCAGTGGCTTCGGTGAGTCGGAGGGTCTCGACGCGATCATCCGCCGCCTGAGCTACTCGTCGGGCGGCGACCGGTTCGACCGCGACGGCGTCGAGGTCGGCCGCTTCCTGCAGCGCGGTATGCCGGAACTCGGCATCCTCGACGGCGCCGAGTGGACCGGCCGCGCCGACGGTGGTGATCGCTACGGCGTCGCGGTCGGCTTCCTCCCCGAGCCCGACGACGACCACGAGTCCGGCCAGGACCTGCAGCTCGGCGCGCACTACCTGTGGAGCCTCGATCCGGCCGAGCGCGTCGTGGTGGGCCTGGGCCTCCAGAAGACCTTCCACGATGGCAGCAGCGACCGCGACCTCGTCGTCGCGAAGGTCCGCTACCTGCCGGAGGGGCCGGGCTGGGACCTGTTCGCCACCGGCTGGCTCGACTTCTACTTCGGCGAGGACAATGCCAAGGACGCGTTCGCCGAGCTGACCCAGGCCTACGTGACGACCGGCCGGAGCTGGTCGGACGGCAGCCGGATCGACTTCGCGTGGCGTCGCCAGCGCTTCCCCGAGCACGACCGGCAGGGCGAGTACCTGCCGGTGCTGCGCACGCAGCTCGCCGACGACCGCTATGACCGGCTGTCGTTCGCGTACGGGTCGTCGACGGAGTGGCATGCCCGCCCGCATTGCGAGCTCGCGGTGTGGTCGGACGAAGGCGACGAGGGCGTCGCAGCCGATCTGGGCCTCGAGCTGCGCGACGTGTTCACCAGCGGCGACCGTCTCGACCTGGTCGCGTTCGGCAACTCGGGCGAGATCGCGTGGTACGCGGGCGGGCGCGTCACCTACGGCGTCGCCACCCGGACCGGCCGCTGGGACGTGCTGTACGAGTACACGTTCAGCCGCTACGACGCGTTCGCGGACGATCGTGACGATCTCGCGCAGCACCGGCTCCGGTTGAGCGACTCGTTCCGCATCGGCACGGCCTGGGACGTGTCGCTGCACGGCGGCCTCGTCCACTGGGACGGCGACACCGCCTGGGACGTCGGCACATACATCCAATGGACCTTCTGACCATCACCCCCCCGACGCGGAGCACACGACGATGACGACGATCGACACGAAGCCCGCCCGCCGCGCATCCTTGGGTCTGATCCTGCTCGGGCTCTGGGCGGTGGCAGCGTGCGCCGCGTCCGGTCCCGGCGACCCGGCGCGGCATCGCTGGTGGGCGGGCCTCGGCCCGGTGATCCCCCACGACGACTTCCCCGGCGACTGCACGCTGTGCCACGTCGGCGACTCGTGGAACGAGCTGCGCGACGACTTCTCGTTCGACCACGCCGCCGAGACCGGCGTCACGCTGCGCGGGGCACACGCGCGCGCCCGCTGCCTGCGCTGCCACAACGACCGCGGTCCGGTCGCGGACTTCATGGCGCAGGGCTGCGGCGGCTGCCACGGCGACATCCACCAGGGCGAGCTCGGCCCGCGCTGCGAGGAGTGCCACACCGAGGACACCTGGCAGCCGTTCGGGCAGCTCGAGCGTCACGCCCGCACGCGTCTGCCGCTGATCGGCGCCCACGCCGTGGTGGCCTGCTACCGCTGCCACCCCGGTGCGCTGGTCGGCAACTTCCTGCCCGCCGACCCGAATTGCCTCACTTGCCACCGCGAGGAGCTCGCCGCGACGACCAATCCGCCGCACCTGCCGCTCGGCTGGGTCGACCGCTGCGACCGCTGCCACCTCCCGACGTCGTGGCGGCAGGGTAGCGTGCGTTAGGCGGCCAGGTCACGGGCGGCCTGGCCGCGGGTGACCTGGCCTGCCGGCCTCGCGACGGGAGATCGTGGATCAACCGCGCGGACTCCGCAGCAGGCCGGTCCACACCGCGGCGATGCGCGCGACGACCGCGCGCCACGTGAGCGCTGAGAGCTCCGCGCCGGGCGCGGGTGCGGGCGGCCGCGACAGGCTCGCGTCGAGCGCGTCGCGCAGGCGCTCGACGTAGGCGGGGATCGCGGTAGGGGCGGGATGGTCGATGCCGGCGAGCGGCGGGGGCGCCACGGCGAGCAGCGTGTCGCCGAGGCCGCCGTGCAGCTCGGCGACGCCCGCCAGCGCATTGGCGACGAGGCGGCAGCCGGACGCGCGCGCCTCGACGAGGACGAGCGGGAGGCCCTCGTAGTACGACGGCAGCACGAACGTGTGGCAGCGGCGCATCAGGGCGGCCAGCGCGTCCTGGTCGAGGCGGCCGTGATACGAGACGAGCGGCGCCAACGATGCGAGCCGGGTGCGCAGCGCGTCACCCTCGGCGCCGCTGCCGGCCCCGGCGACGTGCAGGCGCAACGCGGGCCGGTCCGCGGCGAGGCGCGCGGTGGCGGCGAGCAGCTCGGGCAGGCCCTTCGCGACGGCCAGCTTGCCGGCGTACAGCAGCGAATCCGGCTCCGGAGCGCCGCCACGGAACGTGAAGCGCTCCTCGTGGAAGCCGGCCCCCACGACGTGGACGCGCGCCGGGTCGACGCTGAGCGCGGCGATCAGCCGATCGCGATTCGCGGCGTCGAGCACGACGAACGCGTCGGCGCGCCGCACGCCCGCGACGATCGCGGGGGCACGATCGGGGCACAGCGCGAGCTGGCGCAGGCCGGTCGCGTGGCAATGGACGACGATCCTGGTCCCGGCTGCCGCGATGTCGCGTAGCCGCGACGCGACGTGCCAGACGTGGTGGGCGTGCACCACGTCTGGCCGGACCTGCGCCAGCACCCGTTCGAGGTGCCCGCACCAGGCGCGGTCGTACGCGCGCCACTGTGCGTCGTCGAGCGTGCGGAACACGCTGCTCGGATACGGCATGACGTCGCTCATGCCTGGCACCGGGAACGGCAGTGCCGGAGTCTCGAACGTCAGCGGGTGGACGCGGTCGGGTGCGCAGCCGTCGACGTGCGGGTGCGGCTCGGACCGCGGAGTGCCGACCACCGTATGAACGGCGAAGCCGAGCGCCTGCGCCTCGCGGGCGATCGCGCCGAGTGTGACGCCGCTGCCGGTCAGTCCGGGGCGCTGCGCGAGGACCTGCAGGACGGTGTGCATCGTGCGGGGGGTGGATGGCGGGGCCGGGCGCGTACGCCCGGCGGCGCGCATCCTGCCAGACGGCCGCCGTACGGGCGATCGTGGCACGGGGGGAAGTCGAATGCGCGGTGTCCCGATCCGGAGCGGTCCCAGCGCCGGACGGACCGTCGCCGCGACTCAAGTCCTGCGTCGCGCGACCGATGAGGGAGCAGCCCGCGCCCGGGCCGAACCGTCATGCCCACCGAACCGAATCGCGGACCTCTCCCTGCCGGACGCGGTCCTACCGGACTCCTTGCGGCCGGGCTCGGCCTCGCGGCGCTCGTCGCCGGCGCCTGCACCGGCGAGGGTGATGCGCGCCGCACGGCGTCGCTCGAGGCCAGCTCGTGCATGAAGTGCCACAACGGTGCGGCCGAGGACGACTACGCCGGTCCCGGCATCGAGAACCCTCATCCGTTCCCCGGCGCCGATCGCCTGTCCTGCGTGCAGTGTCACGGCGGCGACCCGACCGGCACCGACAAGGAATCGAGCCATGTGCCGCCGCCGCCCGCGATCGGCGATCGCGACAAGCAGCGCAGCGATGCGTTCGCGTTCTTCAACAAGCTTACGCTGACCGGGCTCGACAAGCTGCCGGACTACGAGGTGAACGGGCGCCGCTGGACGTCGCTCGACTTCCTGCAGTTCGTCAATCCCGGTGACCTGCGCGTCGTCGTCCGCGGGCGCAGCTGCGGCGTCTGCCACGAGGCTCACGCCGAGCTCGTCGATCGGAGCCTGCTGGCGACCGAGGCGGGCATCCTCGCCGGTGCCACCTATGCGGCCGGAATGGAGAACCGCGTTCCCGAGAGCGTCGGCGTCGACGTCGACACGGCGGCCGACGTCGGCTTTCGCGCGGTCGCGGATCCTGACTTCCGGCGCGAGGCGGCCGACGTCGGCGCCGTGCTGCGCCTGCTCGAGTTCCCCGTGCACAGCGTGCGCGGCGACCAGGGCCCGACGGCGATCGACGGCAACGACGACTACCTCGCCGCCGCGCTCGCGGCGGACATCGAGGCGGACGGCCGGGTGCGCACGGACTCACCGCTCGCGCGCCTCTACGAGGAGCAGGTCGCGTTCACCTGCGGCAACTGCCATCTCGGCAGCGCGGGAGCCAACAACCGGGCGGGCGACTTCCGGTCGTCGGGCTGCTCCGCCTGCCACATGCCGTACAGCCTCGGTGGGCGCAGCCTCAGCCAGGACCCCAACGTACCCAAGGACGAGCCGCGCAATCCGGACGCGATCGACCGCGGCGAGCGTGCGCACGTTCGCGCGCACCGGATCGTCAGCCGGTATCGGACGCTCGACAGTGGAGTCGAGGTCGGCGGCATCGACGACCTGACCTGCGCCGGCTGTCACCAGGGCAGCAACCGCACGGTGATGCAGTACTGGGGCATCCGCCTCGACCAGAACCAGGACGTCCGGCGCGGCAACCAGTATCCCGCCGATCCGGTGGCGTTCCGCAACACGGCCGACGACGCGCGGCTGTACGATCCCGTGCTGCGCAACCGGACCTTCAACGGCCGCAATGCGAACCAGTATCTCGCGTTCGAGGACTACGACGGCGACGGCCGCGACGACACGCCCGCCGACGTGCACGCGGAGGCCGGTCTCGGCTGCATCGACTGCCACGGCAGCCACGACCTGCACGGCGGCGACGTCGAGCATCCCGAAGCCGAGCTGATCCGCAGCCGCATGGAGCAGGCCACCGCGATCGCGTGCGAGAGCTGCCACGGCACGCTCGAGAGCTACGCGACGACGATCGCGGGCACCGCGCTCGACGGCACGCCCGCGCAGGTCGCCGTCGACCCCGACGGTCGGCCGCTCCGCCACGTGCTCCGCGACGAGCAGGGCCGCTACTGGCTGACCAGCAAGCTCGACGGCCGGCGGCACTACGTCGTGCAGACGCGCGACACGGCGGTCGACACCGGTGTCGTGCACCCGGTGCGCCAGGCCGCGCTCTACAGCGAGCGCGCCAGCTTCGCGATGGGGCGCGCCGACGGCGACCCCGCGACCGGCATCGGGCCGGGCCAGGCGACGCCCGGGCAGCCGCTGCCGGGCTCGCGGTTCTGTCACTCGGACACGATGTCGTGCGCGTCCTGTCACGCAGCGTGGACCAACACCTGTGTCGGCTGCCACCTGGTCGGCGAGTTCGACCGCGGCAACAACTTCTCGAACATCACCGGCGACCGGATCGTGTTCCGCGAGAAGAACGCCGAGTTCGTCTACCAGTCGCCGGTGCCGTTCCAGCTCGGCTACGGGCCGGACGGCAGGATCACGCAGGTCAGCGCGAACACCAAGGTGTTCTTCCGCTACGAGGACCGCGACGACCGGCAGTCGCGCGTGTTCGCGTTCGCCGATCGCAATGGCGGTGGCCGTCACCCGCCGGTGCCCGGCCTGGGTGCGCTCGGGCACAACGCGCTGCTCGCGCACTCGATCCGCGGCCGTGTGACCGAGACCCAGGAAGGGCCGCGGTATTGCACCGCCTGCCACCTGACGCAGGACGGGCTCGCGCGGCACGGCGCGGACTACGACGCGTTCCGCACCGCGATGGCGGCGGGCGAATACGGTCAGCTCGACTTCGTGCTGCTGCAGGAGCACATCGGCCGCAACCCGGGCAACCAGCTCGATTCGCCGCTGTGGGTGCACATGGTCGCGGGCCTCGGCTCGGGTCTGTTCCTGTTCGACGAGAACGGTTGTCCGGTCAATCCGCTCGACCACAGCGACCAGCGCTTCGGCTGCGACAACGTGCCGCCGTCGGCGGTGTTCGATCCGCAGCGCGCCGTGCTCGACCTCGATCGCATCGTCGACGAGAACGGCGTCTCCCGCGCGTCGAGCAACCACGCGTGGCTCGACCCGGTGACGGGCCCGACGCTGCGCGACGGCGCGCTCGACCCGGAGCTCGTCGGCCCGCTCGGCGCGACCCTGATCCGGAAGCTGACCGATCCAGCGACCGGCATCGTGCTCGATACCTGGCTCGACGCCGACGGCGGCTGGCACCGGGCGCGGTAGCGCGCCGCGGCACGGTCGCGGTCGTCCGGCAGCTCGCGCGTGCCGCGGCGCGGTCGCGGCGCTACAAGGGGGCGCCATGGAACCGATCCGTGTCCTCGTCGTCGGCTGCGGCAACATGGGCTCGTCGCACGCGCGCGCCTACCACGCCCTGCCGGGCTTCCAGATCGTCGGGCTCGTCAGCCGCGACGACGGCTCCGGCGAGCGCGTCAACGAGCAGCTCGGTGGCGGCTATCCCGTCTACCACGACGTCGACGAGGCGCTCGCCGCGACCAGGCCAGCGGCGGTGTCGGTCAACACCTATCCGGGCACGCACTACGAGATCGCGCTGAAGGGGCTCGACCACGGTGCCCACCTGTTCGTGGAGAAGCCGCTCGCCGAGACCGTCGAGCAGGCCCGCGACGTGCTCGCGCGCGCGGCGGCGGCAGATCGACAGGTCGTGATCGGCTACATCCTCCGCGTCCACCCGGCGTGGAAGCTGTTCACCGAGAAGGCGAAGGAGCTCGGCAAGCCGCTCGTGATGCGGATGAACCTCAACCAGCAGAGCCGCGGCAAGGAGTGGCGCACGCACAAGAACCTGATGGACTCGATGTCGCCGATCGTCGACTGCGGCGTGCACTACGTCGACGTGATGTGCCAGATGACCGGGAGCAAGCCGGTGCGGGTGTCGGCGATCGGTGCGCGGCTCACCGACGAGCTGAAGCCGGGGATGTACAACTACGGCCAGCTGCAGGTGACCTTCGAGGACGGCTCGGTCGGCTGGTACGAGGCCGGCTGGGGCCCGATGATGAGCGAGACCGCGTTCTTCGTGAAGGACGTCATCGGCCCGCGCGGCTGCGTCAGCATCGTCGACTCGGCGCGTGGCGAGCGGAGCGCCGACTCCGCCGACATCGACTCCCACACCAAGACCAACACGTTGCGCGTCCACTGGCAGGAGCGCGATGCGAACGACGAGTTCGTCAGGGCCGACGAGTTCGTCAGCACGGCGGACGAGCCCGACCACGATGCGCTGTGCCGCCTGGAGCAGCAGCTGTTCGAGCGCGCGATCCGCGGCGAGGTCGACCTCGCGCAGCACCGCGAGGACGCGGTGCAGTCGATGCGCATCGTGCTCGCCGCGGACGAGGCGTTCCGCACCGGCCGGACGATCGAGCTGTGAACGTCCCGGCGTCACCGGGTCGCGCGCGGGGCGTCAGCCGCGGCGCTCGATGACCTTCCCGGGCGCGGTGACGTCGGCGTAGGTGACGGTCCAGGGCCGGGACGCCAGCTTGTATGGCTTGGCGAGGCCCGCGTTCTCGAGCCGGCGGGCATTCGAGTGATAGACGCGGACCTTCTCCTTCGCCGGGGCGATGCGCCCGTCGCCGTCCTTCCCGTAGTCCGGATTCGGCACCGTGAAGTACTCGCTGTAGTCCCAGTCGTAGGTGTCCTCGGCCTGCGCGGTGAAGGTCATGAACACCGCGGTGACCGTGCCGCCCGCCGCGGCGGACTGGCCCTTGGCGCGGATGTCCGTCCGCAGCTGGAAGCCGCGCAGCGAGGTGAGGATGTCGAAGTCCGCGGGATCCGCCATTCCGGCGTAGGCCCGGAACTGCACGTCGATCGGCACCTCGACCAACGAGGTGTAGTGGACGGCGATCGGGGAACGACCGTCCCAGCGCCCGTCGGCGAGGCGGGTTCCGAGGCCCGCCCACACCTCGGTCTTCGCCTTCTCGCCGAGCCGCGCCTTTCGCTCGGAGAGGTAGACCGCGCGGTGGTAGCGCAACACGGCGCGCACGTGGCCGCTCCCGACGAGGTGCTCGGGAGCGTCGAAGACGTAGGGGTCGCGCGGCGAGATCTTCGGGTCGAGCCAGACCGACAGCAGCTCCGCCGCGAGGCTGCGCTCGAGCCGGTCCTGCTTCGCGCGTTCCGCCGCGGCCGCGGCCAGCCGGCGGTAGAAGGCGTGGACGGTGTCCACGGGGTGCTTCGCGAGCTCGTCGTCGCTGGCCATCGCATCGCTCGGTCGTCGCTGTCCGGACGCCGCCCTGCGGCGAGCGTAACCGCGCACGGCCGGTTCGGCTCGCGGCGCTGGTGGGCGACCGACGTGCGAGGGGCGCGCGCCGTCGGAACGCAGGTGGGACCCGGGCGGGCACCCGGCGCGGTCCGCAGCGGACCCGGGTCGAGGACGATCGGAGCTGCGCGGCCGCCGACGGCGCATGCGGCGCGGAAACCGCTCGCCGGGGAAATCCCGAGCGCGGCGGTCGGTTGTGCGCGGCGATGAGGGACATCCTCCACTACCCGATGTCCGAGTTCGGACCGGCCATCCACGGGATGGTGATCGGTGGGGTCGGGATCCTGCACGTGTTCGTCGCGCAGTTCGCGGTCGGCGCGGGGGGGCTGCTCCTGTGGCTGGAGCGCCGGGCGGGTCGCGGCGACGAGCTGTCGCGGCGCTTCCTCGACGGCTACTTCCTGTTCCTCGTGCTGGTGTCGTTCGTGTTCGGGGCCCTGACCGGCGTCGGCATGTGGCTCACCGCGATCCAGGTCTCGGCGCCGACCATCGGCACGATGGTCGACGAGTTCCATTGGCTCTGGGCGGCCGAGTGGTGCTGCTTCCTGCTCGAGGTCGTGTCGGGCTACCTGTTCTTCCGCTACCGCACGCGGCTCGGGCACCGCACCCGCACGACGCTGCTCGCCATGTATGCGGTGTCGTCGTGGCTGTCGCTGTTCCTGATCGACGGCATCCTGAGCTGGCAACTGACGCCCGGCGAGTGGCTGGCGACGCACTCGGTCGTCGACGGCTTCTTCAATCCGAGCTTCTGGCCGTCGCTGGTCTACCGCACGCTCGTCGCGTGGACGCTCGCGGCGCTGGTCGCGGTGCTGGTCTCGCATCTGGTGGGTGGCTTCACCGCGGAGGAGCGCAGGGGCCTGCAGCGGCGCATCGCGCCGTTCTTCGCGCCGATGGCCGTGATGCCGCTGGTCGGGCTGTGGTTCGTGGCGGTGCTGCCCGCGGACAGCCGGGGCTGGCTCTTCGGCGGCAGCGTGGCGATGACGATGTTCCTGGCGATCGCGGTCGGTGCCTCGACGCTGCTCGGCCTGTACGCGGTGGTCGGTGTGCTGTGGCGCCGGCTGACGCTGGATCGCGCGACCGTGATCCTGCTGCTGGTGCTCGCCTTCGTCGCGACCGGCGCCGGCGAGTTCGTGCGCGAGGGCTCGCGCAAGCCGTACACGGTGCGCGAGGTGCTCTATTCGAACGCCATCCTGCCCGGCGCGGTGCTGCGGCTGCGCGAGGTCGGCTGCGTGACGGACGATCCGTACCCGCTGCGCGGCGAGCTACCGCCGACCGCTCAGCTCGGCACGGGTGCGAAGGTGTTCCGTGCGCAGTGTCGCGTCTGCCACTCGATCGACGGCGCCAATGGGGTGCTGCATCTGACCGGATCCTGGATGCCCGATCAGATCCGCATGAACATCGCGAAGCTGCAGCACACCAAACCGTTCATGCCGCCGTTCGCCGGAACGCCTGCCGAGCTCGAGGCACTGACCCAGTGGCTGCTGTGGCTGCGCGCCGGGCGGCCCGACCGTTGGGAGCCGGCGACACCTGCGGAGGTCGAGCGACGCATCGCGGCGTGGCTCGAAGAGGCGGGACCGTACGCTGCGGAGCACGCGCGGAAGGGCGGTCGATGAGCACGTCGGTCTACTGGTCGCTGTACCACCTGACGTTCGTCGCGCACGCGTTCTGCGCGTCGTTCGTGCTCGCCGCGACCCTGTGGCTCACCGCGCACGGGGTGCTCGGGCTCCTGCGGCGCGCGCGCGAAGGGCTCGACCCGGTCGGCGACGTGCTGCGCGATCGGCTGCCGTTCGTGCTCGGCCTGGCGATCACGTTCGGGGTCGGCCCCCTGCTGTTCGTGCAGGTCCTCGACGGCCACGCCTTCTACACCGCTGCGCTGCTGCTGTCGCACCGCTTCATGGCGATCCTGCCGGCGCTGATCGTCGGCTTCTACCTGCTCTACGTACAGAAGACCCGCTGGCGGATCGCGACGGGCCGTGCAGGTCGTCTGCTGGTGCCGGCGGTCGCCACCGCCTGCTTCGCGTACACCGGTTGGAGCTGGGCGGAGCTGCGGCTCCTGGCACTCGCGCCCGAGCGCTGGGCGGCGATCTACGCCGCGGGTCCGCTGGCGGTGCACGACCCCGACGCGCCGCTGCGCCTGCTGGTGATGCTCGGCGTCGGCCTGCAGGTCAGCGCATTGCTGCTGCTCGCGGCACTCCGGGGCGCGGAGCACGCGTCGACGCGGCGGCACGTCGCGATGGTCCAGTCGGCGTCGTATCTGACGCTCGTCGCCGCGCAATGGCTGCACTCGCCGGTGCGGGCCGGCGGCGATGGCTGGCTGCCCGGGTGCAAGCTCGCGCTCGCGATCGCCTGCGCCGTGCATGCCGCGCTGTGGTTGCCGGTGTGGGCCGGTCGCCCGCCGGGGCGGATCGCCCCGATCGGCACCGCCGTCGTCGCGCAGATCGCGTTGCTGTCGGTCATCCGCAGCCGGCCCGGGAGCGGTCCCGGCTCGCCGGCTGCGGCGACGCCCGAGGCCGCCACCTCGCAGGGCTTCGTCGCCTTCGCGGTGGCGTTCGTCGGCGTGGTGGTGGCGATCGCGGTCGCGCTGCGCATGGTCCGTCGCGACCTGGCCCGACGCTGACCGGCCGACCACCGACCCGTGTGCGTCGGGCGGCACGAGCGGCAGCGCGAGTCCGGCGAGCGATCGTCACTCGCCGAAGGTTAGGGTGCGGAACGCGTGCCGGTCCGGGCGTCCGGCGCAGATGCGCAGCTCGGGGCGCTCGCCCAGCCACAGCACCATGCACGCGAACGTCAGCTGGTTGCAAACCGGTGCGGCGGCAGACTCCTGCAGTGCCCGCACGACCTGCTCGACGGTCGGTCGCGCACCCGTCGGCAGCGCGGCATCGAGCGCGTCGTAGCGCGGGCAGGCGGGCACCTGGTCGACGCGGAGGCCGCGGGCCGCGGCCGTAGCCCGCCACTGCGGTGACCAGTCTTCGCCGACCAGCGGCTGGTTGGTGTGCCAGCGCCAGCCGTCGCGGTCCGCCGGCTGCCATCGCACGACGCCGCCGGCCGACGCCTCGAAGCACGGTGCGGTGTCGGGGCCGCCGACCGTGTAGGCCTGGCCGGACGCGTGCGGCACCTCGCGCAGGAACGCGAGGGCGTCGGCGTGGTCGGTGCGGGCGAGCAGCCCGCGCACCACGAACGCGACCGGCAGCCCGTCCGGCCGCGGCCGCAGGTAGAGGATCGTATTGACGCCGACGGCGACGCGGTGGTTGTTGACGCCATTGGCGCCGACGAGCCCCGGCACCGTGACGACGAGGCTCTCCAGCGCGCCGTGCGACCCGTGCCGCGACGGGTCGCGGATCCGCAGCACGGTCGGGTGGCCGTGCATCCACCGCGGCAGGTCGAGATTCTGCGCGACGAAGCCCGGTGTGTCGCCGTCGCGGTCGACGCCGACGGTCGAGCACTTGTCGGCGACGAGTCCGCACTGCGCCCACAGCTCGTCGATCAGCTGGTAGCACAGCATCGTCTCGTAGCTCTGCCCGGCGCCGGCGGCGATGCCGCGCACCTCGTCGAGCAGCTCCGGCGTGTAGCGTCGGGCGGCCTCGTCGAAGCTGGTCGCGGCGAGGAAGCGCTCGACGAACGCGTCGGCGTCGAGCCCGCTGGCCTTCCGCACGTCCGCGCGCCACCCGGAGAGCATCGCGGCGATCTCCGGCTCCAGCGCGGCGCCGTGCTGCTCGCCGCGTTCGTACGGGGTGCCGGACAGCTCGACGACGTGCAGCCGCGGGGCCTGCCCCGGGGCGACGGCGAGGAACGTCGCCGCCGCAAGGACGACGATCGGGAGGCGGCGAGGCGTTCGCATGCCGGGCATCGACACATCATGCCGGGGTCGCGGGCAGTGCGCCTGCGGTGGGCGCCGACACCCTGGTGCGCAGCTCCCGACGCTCGTCGCCCGGACGCGGCGCCGCCGTCTGCAGTGTGCCGGTCCCGCCGCCGCGGGACGGAAGGCGCCGCCCGGCGCCGCGCGTCGGCCCGGTCGGACGGTGTTCGTCCGACCCGAGCGTACGGCTGGCCCGGCTGGTCCACGAACTCCCTGCTGCGGTCACCCAAGGCGCTGGCTGGCGTCGTCGTCGAACCGGACCCGCGCTCGATGGGTCGTCCGGACCCACTCGCGCGCGGAACCGGCTCGACTCCTCGGCAGCCCGCGACCAGGGCAACCTCGCGACGGGATTGCGTGGTTCATCCGGGCCAGGACGTCGGGTGCGGTGAGTGTCGGTACCGACGGGCCCGTCGCCGGCAGCATCTCGAGCGCGGGCCGCGCATACAGGAGCTCTCGGTTGTTCGGGAACGGCTCCTGCGACAAGGCACTCGGTGGACGGCACACGACGCCGTGTCCCGCGTCGCACAGCGACCCCGTCTCGGAGTCGGACGCCGCCTCGTGTCCGCCAGCGGTGGGCGGTGAGCGCGTGCCGGTGCGGGCCAGGGGTGCGGCTCCCGGCGGCGCGCGGGCGGAGGGGGGAGCGTTCGTGCGAGATGGTCGCTAGGATCTCCGCCGCGCGGGGCACCAGAGGTCTCCACGGGCAGGGAAGCCTGCGCGCGGAGCGCTGGATTCAGCGCCTCGGGATTCTCGGAAGACTCCGACACCGCAGGCGAGTGCGGCCGGTCCGAGGGGTAGACCGCGCCTCTGTTGGTCATCGCTCGCCATTGAAAGGTCCCGAATGGAACTGCTGTTCCCCGTTCTCGTTCTCGCCATCTCCGTCCTCGCCATCGCCGGGTTCTGGAAGGTCCTCGCGAAGGCCGGTCAGCCCGGGTGGGCGGCGATCGTGCCGATCTACAACGTCTACGCGCTCCTGCAGGTCGCGGGACGGCCGGGCTGGTGGCTGCTGCTGATGCTGATCCCCATCGTCAACGTCGTCGTTGCCTTCATGGTCTCGTTCGACGTCGCGAGGCGATTCGGCAAGGACAGCGGTTTCGGTATCGGGCTCGCGCTGCTCGGAGTCGTCTTCTATCCGATCCTCGGCTTCGGCGACGCCACCTACAAGGCAGGCCGCCGGGGCTGAGCCGCCACGCGATCGGGTTCCGATCCGCGCGCGGCTGCTGGGCCGCGGCGCGACGATCGGAATGACACGTCGTCGCGCCTCGAGCGAGTCCGAAGCGGTCGCACTCGTCGTGCTCGCGGCACATCGGCGGGTCCCATCGTTGCCCGCGTGAGAGCCGGTGTCCGCCCGCGTGCGCTCGCGGCGGTCCCGGCATGGCCAGGCGCCGCACGCACGCGGTCCGCACCGTCCGACCTGCGCGTCGACATCCACTCCGCGTGCCGGGTCGCGCTCGGCATTCGCACCCGCGATATTGCAGGAGACCCGGCCTCTCGTCCCGATGTCGCGCGTCGACGTCGGATCGCCGTGCCGGTCCGACGCCTGCCGCACGCGCGAATGCGCGGCCGGCGCTCTCGCGCGCGAATCGTGTGAGCACGCCGCTCTCCGGACCTGCGTGGCGTTCGACGGCGTGCCGGTCGGGACCGGGTTGCCGACGCGTGGCGATCTCGACGAGACCTCGCTGCCGCTGTGGACCCCCGAAGGGGTGCTGGGGAGAGGCACGGGGGAGAGCCACGTGGGGCGGGGAGGCAGTGGTCGACGCCGGTCTCGCGACCCGGGTCGAGACCGCCGAGCCGCAGCAGGGGTGGGTCGTGCATCGCGACCGTCGCCGTGACGTGCGAGTCGTCGGGCACGCCCAGCCGCATGGGGATGTCATCGCCTCGTGCAGGCAGACCCGGCTGCGCGCCGGCGCCGGCGGCCGCGCGCTGCCGGCGCGCCGCGGACGGGTGGCGCAGGCGGCCTGCGCGTACACTCGGGGCCGCCACCCGGTCTCGTCCCCGAGGTCACCATGCTCGCCCGCTCGTCGCGCGCCGTCGCGTTCGTCGCCCTGCTCCCGCTGACCGCAGCCGCGCAGACCGGCTGCCTCGACCAGTCCTACCTCCCGGGCTACTCCAACGGCCTGGAGGTGACGTCCAGCCAGACCGTGACGCAGACGTTCACCGTCGGCATCAGCGGGCCGCTCGTGCAGGTCGACCTGGTCGGCATCGGCCACCACCGCGGCACGCCGTCGTTCCCGCTCGACATCCGCATCGTCGCCTGTGATCCGACCGGCGTGCCCAACGGCGCGACGCTCGCGACCGTCACGCTGCAGCCGGCTCAGGTGCCGGCGGCGCGGAGCCGGCTGGCGATCGACCTGACGCCGTTCTCGCTGAGCTTCGCGGCCGGCACGATGCTCGGGATCCGCGCGTCGTCGGGCGCGCAGCCGAGCACGCAGACCTACGCGTGGTGGGGCGATGCGCCGGGCGGCGGCTATGCGCGCGGGCAGGTGTGGCTCAACGACCGGAGCTCGCTGTCGGTGTGGGACCTGGGCTTCGAGACCTTCGTCGGGGTCGCCGCCGCGTCGCGCAGCTACGGCACCGGCCACCCCGGCACCAACGGCGTCCCGACCCTCGCGGCGAGCGCTCCGCCGGTGCTCGGCTCGAACTTCGCGCTGCTGCTCGGCAACTCGTCGGGGCAGCCGACGCAGGCCGCGCTGCTCGCCGGCTTCGTCGCGGTCAGCCTGCCGACGCCGTTCGGCGGCGCGCTGCTCGTGCAGCCGGTCGCCAGCTTCACGGTGCAGCTCGCCGCCGGCGGCGCGAGCTTCCCGGTCGCGATCCCGAGCGATCCGGCGCTGTGCGGGGGCTCGGTGCTGTTCCAGGCGCTGCAGTTCGACGCCGGCGCGTCGGCGAGCATCGCGTTCTCGGCCGGGCTCGAGCTGGTGCTCGGAAGCTGACGTTGGCCGCGCGTGCCGTGGCTCGTAGCCTTGCGGCATGCGAGCCGTGGCGATCGCCGTCCTGCTCTCCGCGTTCCCGCCGGCCGTCGCCGCGCAGCGGGAGCCCGTCGACTTCGGCAGCCTGTGTCGCGAGGCGGTCGACCTCGCACGCCTCGCGCGGTCGCCGGACCCCGCCTACCGCAACGTGCAGTGGTCGAGTACCGACCGCCGCTCGTTGGCCGGCGCGGATTCGCCGGATTGGTTCGGCAATGCCGACGGCTTCGGCAGCGAGCCGGTGCCCGGCTTCGCGGCCGTGCTGCGTGCGCCCGGTGCGGACGGTGTCGGCCTCTACCTCGTCGGCGAGCACGCGGGACCGGGCGCGATCGTGCGGACCTGGACGGCCGGCATGGGTGGCACGCTGCGCGTGTATCTCGATGGCTCGGCCGTGCCGCTGTTCGAGGGCCGCGCTGCGGAGTTCCTCGCGCGCCGCAGCCACGTGCTGCGGCCGGGCGGCGCCGCCGACGACCCGCTGCGCGCGTTCACGCAGGAGGACGCGGACCACGTGCCGATCCCGTTCGCGAGTGCATTGCGGATCACCTGGGAGGGCGAGCTCCGCGGCCTGCACTTCTACCACGTGCAGATCCGGCAATACGCGCCGGGCACCGCGGTGCGGACGTTCACGCTCGACGACCTCGCGCGTTGCGACGCCGACGTCCGCGCGGCGGCCGAGCGGTTCGCATCGCCCGCCGGCGGCAGCCGCGAAGGCACGGTTCGCGACGAGACGATTCGCGATGGTACGGTGCGCGACGACGTCGTCGAGCTGGCCGCGGACGGCCGCGCCGAGCTGACCGGCGAGGCCCCCGGACCGTCCGGGGGCGCGCTCGTCGAGCTGACGGCGCGCGTCGAGTCGCCCGCGCCGGACGCCGCGCTGCGCGGCGTGCTGCTGCGCATCGCGTTCGACGGCTCGCGGCGGCCGCAGGTCGAGGCGCCGCTCGGCGACTTCTTCGGCGCCGGGCCCGGCATCAACCCGTTCGTGTCGCTGCCGATGACGGTCGCCCGCGACGGCACGATGACCTGCCGGTTTCCGATGCCGTTCCGCCGCGGCTACCGCATCGAGCTCGAGGACCACTCCGGCAGCGCGTCGCGCATCGCGCTGCGGCGCACCGAGGCGGCCTGGGACTTCGGCCCGGAGGCGCTGCACTTTCGCGCCCGCTGGCGCGTCGACCGCGGGATCACCGCCGGCGGCGGTGCGCGGCCGATCGACCTGCCGTACGTGATGCTGCGCGGCGCGGGGCGGCTGGTCGGCGTCGCCTGCATGGTCGTCAATCCTTCGGGCATTCCGACGCCCGGCGGCAACTGGTGGGGCGAGGGCGACGAGAAGGTGTTCGTCGACGACGACGTCGCGCCGTCGATCCTCGGCACCGGCTCGGAGGACTACTTCGACTACTCGTGGAGCCGCCCGCGGCTGTTCGCGCACCCGTATTGTGGGCAGCCGCTCGACTCCGGGCCCGGCACCTCCGGGTTCGTCGCCGACTACCGCTTCCAGATCCTCGACGACGTGCCGTTCGAGCGCTTCCTCGCCTTCGCGATGGAGCTCTATACGCACCGGCCGCTCGCCGGCGTGGACTACGCGCGGATCGCCTACTGCTACGCGCGGCCCGGCGCCTTCGACGACCACGTGCCGCCGACCCCGGCCGACCTGCAGCTCCCGACGCTGCCGGTCCGCCAGCCGGTCGCCGACGGTGGCGCGCGTGGCGCCACGCTGCACGACGGCTGGGACCTCGCGCCGCGCGTCGGGAGCGAGCCGCTGCCGCGCATCGCCGAGCCGCTCGCCACGCGACACGTCGTCGTCGGCGGCGAGCTGCGCACGGGCGACGTGGTCGAGTTCGACCTGCCGCTCGCGGAGCCGGGAGCCTACGACGCCCAGCTCGTGCTCGTGCACCGCCCCGACGCGGCGACGCTGCGCGCGGCGGTGGACGGACACCCGCTCGACGACGGTGCGGCGTCGCTCGAGCCACGGAGCGACCACGCGACGCGCATCCTGTCGGTGCCGTTGTCGCTGCCGGCGACGTCGCGTCCCGCCGCGCACATCGCGTTGCAATGCGTCGAGCCCGGCTTCTTCGGCCTCGACTACGTCTGGGTCACGCTGCGTCACGTCGTCGTGCCGGGCATGCTGGAAGGCGAGGCGATGACCGTCGTCGACCGTTCGCCCGATCTCGCGGTCGAGGACCAGGGGCTGCGCGGCCGCTGGAGCGGCGGCCGGCATCTGTGGGTGCGCGCACGCGACGTCGGTGACTTCGTCGAGCTGAGCGCGGTGCCGCCCGGTCCGGGCCGCTATCGCGCGCGGCTCGTGCTGACGCAGAGCGGCGACTATGGCACCGTGCGGATCTGGCTGCAGGGCCGCACCGTCGCTGACGCGATCGACACGTTCAGCCGGACGCTCGCGCCGATGGCGCCGCTCGACTGCGGCGAGCTGGAGGTCGGCGACGAGCCGCTGCGGCTGCGCGTCGAGGTCGTCGCGCGCTCACCGGGCGCGGCCGACCCCGGCACCTTCTTCGGGATCGACGGATTGGTCCTGGAGCGACGGTAGCCGCGCGACCGTCAGTCGTGCGCGCTGCCGCGCTCGCGGAGCTGGCGCAGCACGCGTTCGCGGCGCTGTCGATGGCGCGCGGACGCCGTGCGGTACGCGGTGCTCTTCCCGGCGGCGTGGACCGCCGAGACGATCGCGACCAGCACGAACACGACCCCGAACGCGGTGAAGATCCCGGGCGCGCCCATCGAGCTCGCCCCGATCGTCCACGCGATGCCGAACGCGGCGGCGATCGCTCCCACCACGACGGGTAGTACCGGGCTGGTCGCGGGCGGCTGGCTGTGCCCGTCGCTGTCGCGCGTCCGGTAGCCCGCGGCCTCCTGTTCCCACTCGCGGTCGATCCGCTCCAGCTCGTTCTGCAGCCGGATCGCCTCGAGGTCCTCGGCCATGCCGGCCTGCACCTCGCGCAGCTCGTCGAGGACCTCGGTCCAGGCGGCGCTGTCGCCGCGGTGGATCTCGAGATGGCTGCCGCAGTGGTTGCAGGTCGCGAACCGCGCGCCGGCGCCGACGCGCAGCGGGGCGCCGCAGTGGTTGCAGCTGACGGCCTCGGTGCTCATGGCGGTGCCCTACCGGATCGGTGCGCCGATGTTCGAGCCCAGCGACTCAGTTGCCGGCGCGCGCGCGCAGCTCCTGGTCGATCAGGATCACGCCCTGGCCGTCGCGGCCGACGATCCGGAGCCGGTCCAGGATCTCGTCCGCCTCCGCCATGTCGGCGATCTGCTGCGGCACGAACTGCTGCAGGAAGCTGCCGGTGAAGTGGTCGCGCTTGTCGTGCGAGGTCTGGATCAGCGCGTCGATGCGCCCGGCGAGCTCGTGCTCCATCGCGACGACGTCCTCGAACATCACGGTCACGTCGCTCCATTCGGCGCGCGGCTGCGGCAGGGCCTGGAAGGTCGCCTGGAAGCCGCGGTCGTTCAGGTGGTCGACGAACTGGTTCATGTGCGCCAGCTCGCCGCTCGCCTCGGCGCGCAGCCAGGTCGAGAAGCCGGTCAGCCCGCGGACCTCGGCCCACGACGCCATCGAGAAGTACAGGAACGACGAGCGCGCCTCGACGCTGACGTGGTCGTTGAGGGCCTCCGCGAGCTGGGGGTCGAGACGGGACGAACGAGGGGCAGTGGACATGCGCGACATTGGGCCCTGGCCGCGCCCGCAGCGCAACGGCCCAGCGGGGTTCCGCGTTCCGTGGCAGACGACCGCGGCGCTGGCGTGCGTGGGGTGCGATGCGCGACGATGGAGCCATGGCGCCACCGGCCGACAGCGGCATCGCGCGCACGATCCTCCACGCGGACCTCGACGCGTTCTACGCGGCGGTGGAGCAGCGCGACGACCAGGCACTGCGCGGGCGGCCGGTCGTGGTCGGTGGGCTCGGGCCGCGCGGGGTCGTGGCGACCGCCAGCTACGAAGCGCGCCGCTCCGGCGTCCACTCGGCGATGCCGATCGGCCGGGCGCGGCGGCTGTGCCCGGACGCCGTCTTCCTGCGCCCGCGCATGGCGCACTACGCGGCGATCGCCCGCACGGTGCGCGCGGTGTTCGAGCGCTTCACGCCGCTGGTCGAGCCGCTCAGCCTCGACGAGGCGTTCCTCGACGTGACCGGCAGCCGGGCGCTGTTCGGCGATGGCCGGGCGATCGCCCAGCGGTTGCGCGCCGAGGTCTCCGCGGCGGTCGGCCTGACGGCCTCGGTCGGCGTCGCGACCAGCAAGTTCGTCGCCAAGGTCGCCTCCGACCTGCGCAAGCCCGACGCGCTGGTCGTCGTCGAGCCCGGCACGGAGGAGGCCTTCCTCGCACCGCTGCCGGTCGCGCGGCTGTGGGGGGCGGGTCCGGTCGCGCAGGAGCGCCTGCGTGCGCTCGGCATCGGGACGATCGGCGAGCTGCGGCGCACGCCGGTCGAGGTGCTCGCGCTGCGGCTCGGTGCGCACCCGGCCGCGCACTTCGCGGCGCTCGCGCGCGGCGACGATCCGCGCCCGGTGGTGCCCGAGCGCGACGCGAAGTCGATCAGCCAGGAGCACACGTTCGACGCCGACCTGCGCGACGACGACGCGGTGCGCCGGTGTCTCCGCGGGCTCAGCGAGGGCGTCGGCCGGCGCCTGCGAGACGCCGGGCTCACCGCCCGCGTCGTGCGCGTCAAGGTCCGCTTCCCGCCGTTCGTCACGCGCAGCCGCCAGGTCCACCTGCCGAGGCCTACCGACGACGACGCCGAGCTCGCCGAGTGCGCGATCGCGCTGGTCGCGAAGGCGCGGGCGAGCGGGCGGCCGGTGCGGCTGCTCGGTGTCGGCGTGGCGGAGCTGGTCGCGCGCGAGGCGACCCCGGCGACCGCGGCGGTGCCGCAGCAGCGCGAGCTGTTCGGCGACGCCGGCGAGGTCGCGGCCGCGGCAGCGCGCGCGGACCTGGAGGCCCGCCGCGCCCGGCTCACGCGAGCGCTCGACGCGATCCGCGACCGCTTCGGCCACGACGCGATCCGGCGCGGGACCTGAGCGGCGGCCTCACGCCGACGGGCGATCGGGATTGCGCCGTGCGGCGCGGCGGCGCGCAGCGGCCTCGTCGATGCGCGACACGCGGAGCTGGCGCAGCATCGCGCGCTTCTTGTCCTGGTGCGCGCGCATGCGGCGCAGCACGTCGTCGAGGAAGCGGACCGCGTCGGTGACGAACGGGCCCTTGTTCAGCATCACGCACTCGGCGCGGCCGCCCATCGCGGCGTCGGAGACCTCGGCGCGCGACGGCTGGCCCTTCTTCGCGAGCGTCTCCAGCACCTGCGTCGCCCACACCACCGGCACGTGTGCCGCCTCGCACAGCCACAGGATCTCCTCCTGGACCTCGGCGAGGCGCGCGAAGCCGACCTCGACCGCGAGGTCGCCGCGCGCGACCATCACGCCGACCGGCGGCGACGTCAGCCCCTCGAGCAGCAGGTGGGGGAGCTGCTCGAAGGCGCGGCGCGTCTCGATCTTCAGCACGATGCCGAGGTGGCCGCCGCCGCGCGCCTCGAGCAGCTCGACGAGCTCGCGGACGACGGCCGGGTCGTCGACGAACGACATGCCGACGAGGTCGGCGCGCTGCAGCGCGAACTCGAGGTCGGTGCGGTCCTGCTCGGTCAGCCGTGGCACGCGCAACTCGCTGTCGGGCAGGTTGATGCCCTTGCCGCCGCGCAGGCGCGCGCCGTCCGGCGGCGCGTGGTCGATGCGCACCAGCAGCTCGCCGTCGACGATCGCCTCGACGACGCCGCCGATCCGGCCGTCGTCGAACCAGATCGACTCGCCGGGCTGCACGTCCGCGATCGCGTCGCCGAGCGTCGAGCCGATGCGGTTCGGGTGGATCACGCCGTCGCCGGGGCCGCGCTCCTCGTGGTGGCCGGGCACGACACCGCCGGCGACGCGCAATCGGTCGCCCGGCGCGAGCAGCAGCGGGTCCTCGCGCTCGGGCAGCCGGCCGAGCCGCGACTCCGCCACCACCTCCTGCTCGCGCTTCAGCCGCACCGCCGAGCCCTCCTCGAGCCAGCAGCCGCGCCAGGCCTCGGCCCACAGCGACGCGGGGCTCGACCGCTCGACGATCAGCAGCTCGCGATGGCGCTTGCGGGTGTCGTGGAACTCGATCAGGTCGCCCGGGATCGCGCGGCTGGTGATCGCCGCGTCGACCGGGACGATCGCGTCCGCCTCTGCGGCCAGCTCGGCTGGCGGGGTCAGTTCCGCCGTGCAGAGCAGCACCCGGGCCGGCCGGATCGCGTGGCCGCGCCGGTCGCGCTCCGGGCGGAAGCGGATGACCGGCGACTCGCCGAGCACCGGCGTCGTCCGCAGCTTCGGACCGCCGAGGTCGAACAGGATCCGGCACGGCCGGTCCAGCGCGTCGGCGGCCGCGCGCACGTGCTCCGCCATGCGCTCCCAGGCGGCGCGGCCGTCGTGCGCGGAGTTGATCCGCGCGCAGTCCATGCCGGCCGCGATCAGGTCGCGGACGACGCCCGGGTCGGTCGCCGCCTCGCTCGGCAGCGTGACCATGATGCGACCGTCGCGGCCGCTGGGCGCCGGGCCGAGCAGCGCGTCCGCGTGCCGGCCGAGGAGCCGGCGGCTCGACTCGAGGCCGACCGGCGGTGGCAGCTCGAGCATGCTCGGCACCGGCAGTGCGACCAGATGGTGCAGCGCCGCGAGCACGGCATCGAGGTTCTGCAGCACGGCCGACTCGGCGCGCCCGAGCGACGACAGGCCGATCGAGCTCAGCTCGGCCTGGATCGGGCGCAGGTCGCGGTTCCGCAGTGCGAGGTAGTGGAGCAGGTTGCGCGCGCTCGGCCGGTGCTCGGGGTGGACGCGCTCGACCGCGTCGCCGTGCACGGCCTCGAAGGTCAGCAGCTCGTCGCGCAGGCCGATGACCGCGTCGATCAGCGGCTGGATCCGCTCGATGGAGAACCGGGTGCTCATGGGCTCGGCCTGGCGGGAGCAGGGTGCCGATCCGGGGAGAACCCGGGCGCCGTGGGGCGGATTTCGACCGCGACCGCGGGCCGGCCCGGGCGCCGCGAGCGTGCCGGCGTCAGGCGCCGGGGGACGGATCGGCCGCCGCAGCGCCGTCCGCGGCGAGCTCCTCGAGCAGCCGGACCGCGCGGCGCCGCAGCGGCGCGAGCAGCGGATTCGCGGCGAGGCGCACGAGGCGTGCGACCAGCCCGGCCGAGTGCTCGATCAGCGCGCGGGTCCGGCGGCGGCCGGGCGTGCGGTCGTGGATCCAGAACAGCACGACGCCCAGGTCGAACGTCCACAGGAGCTCGGGCAGCCGCGCCGCCAGATCGCCCGGCACCTTCGTGCGGCTGCCGGCGAGCACGTCTCGATAGAGCGCGATGCCGTCCTCGCGCATCGCGCGCGACTCGTCGGAGAACGGGTTCTGCGGACTCGCCGGGTCGGCCGCGGTCCGGAACAGCACCGCGGAGAAGCGGTGGTAGGGCTCGATGACGTCGAGCTTCCGCAGCAGCACACCGCGCAGCCGGGCCTCGAAGCCGCGCTCGGTCGCGAGCACGTCGGCGACGGCCGCCGCGACGCGCGCGTTGAGCTCACGGTAGTAGGCCTGGAGCAGCAGCTCCTTCGAGCGGAAGTAGTAGTAGGCGTTGCCGACGGCGACACCGGCGCGATCCGCGACATCGCGCATCGTCGTCTCGTCGTAGCCGCGGGACTCGAACAGCTCGAGCGCCGCCTGCACGATGCGGTCGCGGGTCTCGGCGCCCTTCCGGGTCTTCGGTGCGGGCTCGGTCATCCGCGCTCGTGTGACTCGGCGCCCCGTCGGATGCGGTGGAACACCCACACATTCGACAGGTGCACGGCGCCGAGCACCAGCAGCACGGCACCGAGCTTCAGCGACATCGCCTCGATCGCGTCGGTCGTCTCGGCGACGCGGCGGTCGAGCTTCAACGCGAAGCAGACGTAGCCGAGGTTCAGCAGGTAGAAGCCGACCACCAGCAGGTGGTTGACGCTGTCGGCGAGATCCTCGCGGCCGCGGAACACGTCGACGAGGAAGACACGGCCGTTGACGAACAGCGTGCGGCCGACCCAGACGGTCAGCGCGATGCTGATCGCCAGGTAGATCAGATAGCTCCAGGAGGTGACGCCCATGGTTGCTCCGGGTTGGCGGACGGTAGTTCTTGAACGCGTTCAAGACGGCGGGCGGGGGCGTCTTGTTTCCCCGCGCGGCCGATTTTCTCGAACGCGTTCAAATTCCGACCGCCACCGCCGGGCGCGAACCGCCGGGCGCGCGCCGCCGCCGGGCGCCGCGCCGGTCACTGGCGCTCGGCCAGCTCGCGGATGCGGCGCTCGAGCTCCTCGTTCTCGCGGCGCAGCTCGTCGAGCGCGGCGGGGGAGTGGTCGCCGCTCAGCTCCCGGAGCTGGTGCTGCAGGTAGCGGCGGCGGCGGTACTGGTCCATCGCGTCGGCGAGCGGCGAGGGTTCGGGTGTCGCCTGGATGCCGAGCCGCTCGGCGGCGTGCAGCATCGAGACGAGCTCGGCGGTGTCGGCGTCGCCGCGCAGCGCGTCGAGCTGCACGATCCGCTCGGTCTCGCGGACGAGGTCGGCCCACGAGTCGCCGGCGGCCTGCGTCGAGCGCCGCAGCACCTCGGCGAGCTGGGCGACGACCGCCGCGCGCTGGAAGCCGGGGCTCGCGCTCGCGAACGCGTCGTGCAGCGCGGTCGGGCCGACGCGCAGCGACAGCTCGCTCGCCGCGCGCTCGCCGCCGCCCGCGCGGCGCGGCGGCAGCCAGCGCACGTGCACGGTGGCGAAGCCGTCGGCCGCGCGCAGCGCGGCGTCGGGGCCCTCGGCCGTCTCCAGCTCGAACAGCGCGGTGACCTGGTGTCCGGACCCGATCTCGCCGCCGTCGACCGAGTCGTCGCGGAACGCGGTGTCGGCGACCGCGCGGTTCTCGTAGCCGAGCTGCCGCCAGCGCAGCACGCGGCCGGGCTCGAACTCGACCTGCAGCTTCACGTCCGCGGCGACCGGCTGGAATGCGCCGGTGAACCGATCGACGAGCGCCCGGTGCACGGCGCGCGCGTCGTCGACGTAGTCGCACAGGCCGTCGCCACCGTCGGCGAGCTGCTCGAGGAACACGTCATTGTGGTTGTTCATGCCCACGCCGACCGTGTTCAGGCGCACGCCCGCGAGCCGGTGCTTCGCGACCTCGTCGAGGATGTGCGCCTGGTTCGTGTCGCCGACGTTCGCGACGCCATCGGACAGCAGCACGACGGTCTGGTCGGCCTCGGTGCCGTCGGCTGCCGCGGCGAGCTCGTAGCCGAGCAGCAGGCCGGCCTCCGCATTGGTGCTGCCCTGCGCGGTGAGCTCGTCGATCGCCTGGGCGATCACCGCCCTCTCGTTGCCGCGCGTCAGCGGCAGCACCAGCCTGGCGTCATTGTTGAACGCGACGATGCCGAGCCGGTCGCGCGAGTCGAGCTGGCCGGTGAGCGCGCGCAATGCGTCCTTGACGAGCTCGATGCGCTGGCCCTCGGCCATCGATCCCGACGTGTCGACGACGAACGTCAGCACGAGCGGGCGCCGCGCCTCGCGCGGCACCTCGCGGGCGCGCAGCCCGACGCGCAGCAGCCAGCGCGCGGGCGAGCCACCGAACGGGCTCGGCGCGACCTCGGCGTGGATCGCGAGGTCGCCGGTGGTCGGTGCGGGCAGGTCGGGCGGGAAGAAGTTGACGAACTCCTCGGTGCGCACCTGCGCCCGCTCCGGCAGCACGCCGTCGCGCAGGTAGCGCCGCGCCAGCACGAAGCTCGCGGTGTCGACGTCGGTGGCGAACGTCGCGAGCCGGTCCTGGCTCGTCAGCACGAACGCGTGGTCGCCCCAGAAGCGGAAGTACATGTCCCGCGGGCGCTCGCCGGGCAACGGGTCGCAGGCGCGGAAGAAGGCGTCGATACCGGGCTGGACGATCGACAAACCCGACGAGCCGCCGTACGCCCACGTATCCTGTGCGGAGCCCAACGTGAGCAACTCGAGCGAGCCGGCGCCCGGTGCCACCGAGGACGCGTTCGCGTCCGCCTGCGGAGTGGCAGTGATCGCGTCGAGCGGCTGCCCGAGATAGTCGCTGAAGAGCACCGTCCCGTCGCTCGGTGCCGGCACGATGGCATGGAAGTGCACCGTCCCCACGAAGGCGTCACGAGCGGGCCCGGACGGGGCGAAGGCGAGCAGGCGCGGGTCGGACCCGGGCGTGACCGCACCGATTCCGACCGGGAGCCTGAGCTGCGGCGTCGGGATCGCCGGACCCGCCGGTACCCGGGTGGTCGCCGCGGGTGCCGGCGGCGGGGGCGGCTGCGGTGTCGCGCCGGTGGGGCCGGCGCCCGCGTGACTCGCGCCCGCGTCGGACGGCCGTGAGCCGGGGACCTGCAGACCTGCAGCCAGGGCGTCAGGCGCCGGCTCGCCGCGCGCCACGGCGATGCCGGCCGCACGGTCCGCGCGCGGCGCCGCGAGATACGCGACGCCACCACCGAGCAGCAGCACGGCTGCGGCCGCCGCGAGCCACCGTCCGCCATGCTGGCGCGGCGGCAATGCGATCGCCAGCTCGGGCGACGCCACCTGAGCAGCACTGTCGCGAACGGCCGTGATCGTCCGCAGCAGCCGGTCGCGCTCCGCGCGCAATGCGGGGTCCGTCGCCAGCCGCGCCTCGATCCGCGCGGCGGTCGCGGCGTCCGCGTCGCCGAGCAACACCGCGCACAGCTCCGCGTGCAGCTCGGTGCCGATCCTGTCGTCTCCAGTCTCCATCGTGATCTCCTCTCCTCGTTCCTCGCCGTCGTTCAACCAGTCGCCGAGTCCACGCTGCGCGGCAGCGCCCGCAGGCTGCTCGTGGCCTGCCCGTCGCACTCCGCGGGGCCGAGCGCCGGTGCGAGCCGATCCGCGAGCTGCCGCAGCCCGCGGCTGATCAGCCAGCCGACCGTCCCGACCTTGCGGCCGGTGAGCGCCGCGATCTCGCGGTAGCTCTTCTCGGCGACGAGCCGCAGCACCAGCACCTCGCGCTGGTCCTCGGGCAGGGCCCACAGCGAGCGCTCGACGAACGCTCGCGTGTCGCGCGCATCGATCGCGTCGATGCCGCCGCTGGTCGCCTCCGGGCTCGCGAGCTCGCGCTCGCGCTGCAGGCGCCGTCGTTCCTTCCGTAGCCAGTCCACGCAGCGATTCCTCGTCACCTGCAACAACCACCCACCGAGCCGCAGGTGTTGCGCCTCGGCCGCCTCCGTCGGGAGGTCCGGTGGCTTCCGGGCCAGCGTCAGGAACGCGTCCTGGACGACGTCCTCGAACGGTCCGCCGGGGCCGAGCAGGCCGCGCGCGGTCCGCACCAGGACCCCCTGGTGGCGCCGCACCAGCTCGGCGAACGCCGCGTCGTCGCGGGTCCGCACGCGCTGCAGCAGTGCCGTCGTCGAGAGTGCTTCCATCCGCTGGCTGTCAGGAGAACGCCGCCCGCCGCGCGGATCTTGGCAGCTCCTGCGCGATTCTGCGCCCGGTCCACCCATAACATCCCGAGGATGGTGCGCCTCCGTCGGCCCGCGCTGTGGTCGGTCGTCGCCTCGTTGGCGGCGGTGCTGACGATCGGCTACGTCGACTACGCGACCGGCGCGGAGCTGCGGGTGTTCCCGCTCTACTTCCTGCCGCTGAGCCTGGTCGCGTGGCACGCGGGCCGGGCCTGGGCGGCGGCGGTCGCGATCCTCGGTGCGGTCGCGTGGGTCGTCGCGAACCGGCTCGCGGGGCTCGAGTTCTCGTCGATCGAGATCCTGGCGATCAACGCGGGCGCGCAGACGGTCGCGTTCCTCGTCGTCGGCCAGCTCGTCGCCAGCCTGCGGCAGTCGGTGCTGCGCGAGCGGGAGCGGAGCCTGTCCGACGAGCTGACCGGCATCGCGAACCGCCGGCAGTTCCAGAGCGAGGCGGCGCGCGCGCTCGCGACCTGCCGCCGCCATGGTCGGCCGGTCGCGCTCGCGTTCGTCGACGTCGACGACTTCAAGCGCGTCAACGACCGCCATGGCCACGCGCTCGGGGACGAGGTGCTGCGGACGATCGCCCGCGCGCTGGTCGCGGCGACCCGGGCCGGCGACTGCGTCGCGCGGCTCGGCGGCGACGAGTTCGCGATCCTGCTGCCGGAGACCGGCGCCGACGGCGCCCACTCGTTCGCGGAGCGGCTGCGCGAGTCGCTCGCGGCGGAGCTCGCGCGCGGTCCGGTGCTCGCCACCGCCAGCGTCGGCGCGATCGTCTATCCGGAGGCTCCCGCCGACGTCGAGGTGCTGCTGCGCGAGGCCGACGAGGTCCTGTACGGCGTCAAGCGCGGCAGCAAGGGCCGCGTCGAGGTCGTGGTCGCGGCACCGCCGCCGGGCGCCGCGCCCTGACGCGGGCGACCGGTCGCGACGGCCGCCGCCGGGATCAGCGGCCGGCGCGCTGCCGCTCGGCCGCGACGTCGACGTCCCACTCGATCACCTCGCCGTCCTTGATCTCGCGCGTGACGCGCAGCTCGGGCTGGCCGGCCTCGCGGACGATCACGGTGTAGGTATCGGGCGGCACATTGCCGATCGTGCGCCAGCCGGTGTCGGCCTCGCGGTCGCGGCTGCCGAGCACGCGGCGGAAGATCGCCGCGGCCGAGATGCGCGACGCGATCGGCCGGCCCTGGCCGTCGAGCACGGTGATATCGGCGAGCGGGATGTCCGTGCCGTCGATGTTGCGCGCGCGCAGCTTCAATGTCGCGCCGCGGACCACCTGCAATTGGATCGGCACGGACTGCTCGGAGCGCACGACGACGTCGTCGGCGACGCCCGGCGCGAGGCCGTCGGCGTCGGCGCGGACCCGGTAGGTGCCGGGCGTGACGCCGCTGAGCGTGAAGCGGCCGTCGGCGTCGCTGCGCACCGGCCGCGCCTGCACGCCGAACAGGTCGCGGAGCTGCTCCTCGGCGCCGAGGCTCGTGTCGGCGCCGTCGGCGCGCGTCGCAACGATCTCGGCGCCGCGCACCGGCTGGCCGGAGCCGTCGACGACGGTGCCCTCGATCGTGCCGGCCCGCGGCAGCACGATCTCGAGGTTGTCGATCGGGGTCTGGCCGTCGACGACGATTCCCGTCAATGCGGCATCGCCGAACTCGGCATTGCTCCCACGGCCGAACGCGCGGCCGGTCGCGGCGATCCGGTAGGTGCCGGCCGACACGCTGTCGAGCCGGAACGTGCCGTCCTCGCCGGTGCGCGTCTGGTTGATCCCGTTCTGCAGGATCACGCCGAGCAGGCCCGGTGCGTCGGCGAGGTCGCTGCTGCCCTCCTCGACGCCGGCGGACACGCGCACGCGCGGCACCGGATTGCCCTGCGCGTCGACGACGCGGCCGGCCACGTAGCTGCGCGGCAGCTCCAGGTCGAGCCGCATCTGGCGCACGTCGTACGGCACGTCGACGGACAGGCTCGCCTGCTGCGGGCGCGCCGCGAAGCGCGTCACCTGGAAGAAGTAGGTGCCCGGCGACAGCACGAGCTCGAAGCTGCCGTCGTCCTTGGTCGGCTGCGCGCGGATGCCCATGCCGAACAGGCCGTCGCGGTCCTCGCCGAGCGCCGTCACCATCGCGCGCGACACCGGCTGTCCGCCGTCGAGCACGCGGCCCTGGATCAGCACGCCGTCCTCGCTCTCGTCCTGGATGTCGAGCGTCGTGGTCTGGCCGCGGCGCACGCCGACGGTCTTCAGCCGCATGTTGCCGAGCAGGTCGTAGCCGAGGTTGGTCGCCCGCTCGTCCATGCGCGACTTGAAGACGACGTATTGCCCGGGTGCCAGCCCTTCGATCCGGTAGTGGCCCAGGCGGTCCGTGCTCGCCGACTCCAGCGAGCCGGCCTGGATGCTCAGCGCGACGATCAACGCGTCGGCGAGCGGCTGCCCGCCGCGCCCGGTGACCGTGCCCTCGACCGCGCCGCCGGCGTCGATCTCGATGACGATGCCGTCGGTCGCCCGCTCGGCCGAGATCGCGACGTCCTGCGCCGACGCCTTCGCGAGGTCCGGGTGGCGCGCCGTGAAGCGGTAGGTGCCGTCGGCGAGCCCGTCGATCTCGAACTGGCCGAGGCTGTCGGTGCGGTCGCTGCGGCGGCTGCCCTCGGCGAAGCCGAGCAGATCGAAGTCCTCGGGGTCGATGCGGCCGCTGAACATCTCGCCGAAGCCGCCATTGCCGCCGCCATTGTCGCCACCGCCATCGCGGTCCTGCTCGCGTGCGCGGTAGGCGGTCACCAGCGCGTCGGGCACCGGCGTGCCGGTCGCCGCGTCGACGACGCGGCCGCGCGCGATGGCGCCCGGCGCCAGCGCGAACGACAGCACCTCGCTCTCGGCGCCCGCCAGCAGCACGACGGTCTGGCTGTCCGGATCGCGGTAGCCGTCCGCGCGCACCTGTACGCGCACGCTGCCGGGCGGCAGGCCGTCGAGCGTGAAGGTGCCGTCCGCCGAGCGCAGCTCCTTCCAGCGGTCGCCGGGCCGCATCTCGCCCATGCGCTGGCCGGCCTGCAGCCGGGTGCCACCCGACTGCTGCCACGGCGGCCCGCGCCGGCGCTCGCGGCGCACCTCCTGGCCGGTCTCCGGATCGACCTCGCGCGAGCGCGTCTGCACCGCGAAGCGGGTGATCGGCTGGCCGTCGGCGGCGACGACGCGGCCGTGCACGGTGACGCCGCGGGTCAGCGTGATCTTCAGCGGCTGCGCCTCGGGGGCATGGGTCTCGATGCCGAAGCGCACCTCGGTCACGTGGCCGGGCTTGCTGACCTGCAGGAACAGCCGCTCGCCCTCGACGCCCTCGGCGACGAACCGGCCGTCGCCACCGGTGCGGACGTCGATCTCGCGCACCTGCAGCACCATCTTGACGATGTCCGGGTCGCGCGGGCGCTCCATCGGCCGCAGCTCGACGAGCGCATTGGCGACCGGCCGGTCGAGGTCGTCGACGACGAGCCCCTCGAAGCGCGCACCGCCCGCGAGCTGCAATTGCAGATCCTCGTAGACGCCGTCGTCGACGACCGTCAGGTCGAGGATCTGCGACGGCGCGAGGCCGTCGGCCATCGCGATGAGTCCGATGCGGCCGGCGGCGACGTGGTCGAGCGCGAAGCGGCCGTCGGCATCGGTCGTGATCGGCTCCGCGCGGCCGTCGGCGCTGAACAGCACGCGGCTGACGTCGAGGTAGACGATCGCGACGTTGGCGCTGGCGAACGGCGCGCCGCCGGCGCCCAGCACCCGGCCGGCGACCCGCGCTCCCGGATGGCCGTCGACGTCGCAGACGGTGACCTGCCCCTCGCGCACCTCGAGCCCGAACATCTCCTCGAGCGCCATCCCGGGGCCGCCTGCCGACAGCACGTAGCCCGAGCCGGTCGGCACGCCGGCGAGGTCGTAGATACCGTCGGCGTCGGTGCGTGCCTCCAGCCAGCGGTAGCGCTTCTGCGTGAGCTGGCCGAGGAACGCATTGAGGCCGGGCCGCAGGCTGACGACCGCACCTTCGAGCGGCTGGCCGTCGGGCCCGCGCACGCGCCCGGCGACGCGGCCGCCGGGCGACGCGAGCAGCTCGAAGCCGTCGCGCATCTCGCCGGCCGCGATCCGCACCTGTGGCGGGTTGCGCACGAACGCGAAGTCGGCGCGCGCGTCGAGGAACACCAGTCCGGGCGCGAGGCCGGTCAGCTCGAAGCTGCCGTCCGGAGCGGTCGTGGTCTTGGCGAGCAGCTCCGCGGGCCGGCTCGTCTCGGTCATCAGCCCCGCGCCGTCGATGAACGCGCTGCGGATGCGGCTGATGAAGCGTTCGACCGTGGGGGGCTCGCGCATCGCGGCGACCTGCACGCCGGCCAGTGGCCGCAGCGTGCGCGCGTCGAGCACCACGCCGCGCACGCCGGTCGGCGGCGTCGGCGACTCGATCGCGCCGACCGCGTGGCGCTGGCCGAGCGTGTCGTCGGCGGCCGCCTCGGCGTCGGCGCGGCGGGTCGCGTCGGCGCTGCGGGGATCGAACCGATCGGTCACGTCGACCGGCGCCGGCGCACCGTCGTGCGGCCCGGACCCGAACGGATCGAGGAGCAGGATCGCGGCGAGGCCCGCGAGCAGCAGGATGAGCACCGCGAGCAGGGTGTTGCGTGAGGACATGCGGGAGGCGACCCCGAGGGGTGCGAGCGGGAGGGGGGCGGGCCGGCCGTCGCCGTGCAGTGGCCGGCGGCGGACCGCTCCTGTCGGAAGGTAGTGCGGCTTCGCCAGGCACCGTACCGCGGTCTTCGGCCGCGGACATCGCTCCCGCGGGTCGACCGGGTAGTGTTCGGGCGTGCGAAGCGACCCCGTGCTCCTCCGCCGCGCGCTCGTCGCCGGCCTCGCGGCCGCCTGGATCGGGGGGCTGGCGGTCTACGCCGGCATCGTCGTGCCGGTCGCGCACGGCGTGCTCGGCAGCCACCGCGAAGTCGGCTTCGTCACTCGGCGGGTCACGCCGTGGCTCAACCTGCTCGGCGCGGCGATGGCGATGGGCTTCGTCTGGGACCTGCGCCGCGGGGGTGGCCCGGCCGGCCGTGCTCGCCGCGTCGCGCTCGCGGTCGTGATCGTCGCGCAGGCATTCCTGTTCGCCTGGCACCCGGTGCTCGACCGGCTGCTCGATCCGGCGAGCCGCGCCATCGCCGAGCCGCGGCGCTTCTACCTGCTGCACCGGGTCTACCTGTGGGTCGCGATGCTCGAGTGGCTCGGCGCGGTCGCGCTGGCGCTCGCCGCGCTGGCGGCGTGGCGGCGCGCCGACCGGGCCGCGGGCTGAGCCGCCCGCCGGCCGCGACCCGCCGCCGGCACCGGCCGCTCGGAGCCCTGCGGCGCCGCGGGATCAGGGACAGCCGCGTGTGGAAATCGAAACGGTGTGCGGTATGTGTGACAGCATGAAGGACACCCTCGCACCGCTCGCGTTCCTGCTCTCGCTCGCGCTGGCCGCCTGTGAGTCCGCGCCGACGATGACCGACTTCCCGGCCGCGCAGCAGCTCGTGAAGAGCGTGCAGGCCGCGCACTCCGACCTCGTGCGCCTGACCATCCACGCCGTCCCGACCGGCGGCGAGAAGTGCCAGGTGATCGCATCGACCTCGGCCGACAAGCTGGGTCAGTGGTCGGACCAGGAGGACCTCGACGCGATGAAGACCGGCGAGCCGATCGAGATGATGGAGGGCGCCGACCTCGACTACACGGCGCCGGTCAAGGACGCGATGGGCGAGGTCGTCGCCGTCGTCGGCGTGACCGTGTCCGGCAGCGACGCCACCGCGCAGAAGCAGTCGGCGCAGGCGATCGCGGACGAGGTCAGCAAGGCGATCCTCGGTGCGACCGCGGCGATGTGGTGAGCGCCGCGGCGTGATCGCCGGTGCGTTGTCCCACGGGTGCGGCTTCCGCACCCGCGGCGTGCGCGATCCGCACAGCCGGCGCGCCGGCCCGGCGCGGCACGGTGCTCGGGGAGCTTCGCCGCCATGCGAAGCAACCGAGTTCCGATGACGCACCCGAAGATCCGCACCACGCTCGCTCGCACCGCCGTCGCGAGCCTCGCCCTCCTTGCCGCCGCCTGCAGTGGCGGCTCGGCCGGCACGACCCCCGACTCCCGCAGCGGAGCCGGCCTGCTGCTGGTCGATACCGCCGCTGGCAGCGACGACGTGATCACCGTGCAGGTGCTCGCGGTGGTCGCGGAGCGCGCCGACGGGCAGCTGTCGGGCAATCTGCTCGCGCAGCCGGCGACGCTGGTGCTCACCGATCCGCGCGGCGCGACTGCCGGCCTGCCGCTCGCCGCGTTGCCCGCGGACGGTCCGCAGGTCGGGTTGCGCATCCTCGTCGACGGTGCCGCGACCCGCGCCGCCCGCACCGACGGCAGCCGCGTCGTCGTCCGCCTGCCGGGCACGGAGCTGCGCCTCGTCGCGGACCAGCCGTTCAGCGCGGGGGATGGCCGCGCGCTCGAGATCACCCACGCGACCCCACCGCAGCGCAGCGTCGCGCCCGACGGCTCGCTCGACGTCCGGCTCGACCTCGCGCTGCACGCGCGCGACGACGCCGCGGTGCGCGCGCTCACGGCGCGCGTCGCGGCGGTCGACCTGGCCGCGCGCACGGTCGCCGCGGTGCTGCCGGCGTTCGGCGACCGCGCCGTCGAGCTCGCGTTCGACGACCAGAGCCGCCTGTTCGACGACAACGGCGCGGCGCGCGGCGTGGACGACTTCCTGCGGCAATGCGGGTCGGACAGCGAGCTGCGCATCGACGGCATCCGCAGCGGCGACGATCGGGTCGCGTGCCGGTCCGCGGAGCACCAGCAGCGAGGCCGTGGCTCCGAGCCGCAGTACACGGGCCGCCTCGCGTCGCTCGACGCCGGTGCGCAGACCTTCGTCCTCGATGCCTTCCTGCGCCGCGGCGCCGACGGCCGCGAGCTGCCGTTCGCCGGCACGCTGACGGTCGACGCCAGCGCGGCGACGATCCGCCGCAGCCTCGGCGGTGGTGCGCACGCCCCGGCGTCGTTCGCCGAGCTGGCCGTCGGGGGCCTCGTCGAGGTCGAGGGCCAGCAGGACGCGCGCGGCGTGCTGGTCGCCCGCGAGGTGGACATCGAGGACGAGTCCGGACAGCACGCCGGCGGCGAGATCGAGGGTGCGGTGACGGCCGTCGACCTCGCGACGCGCACGATCGTCGTCGGGCCGCGCCGCGACGATCCGCTGCTGCTCGCCGGTCAGCGCGTCGACCGGCTCGAGGTGCTGGTCGACGAGGCCACGGTGCTGTTCCGCGACGATGTGCGGGCCACGCCGATCGGCCTCGACGAGGTGCGGACCACCGACCGCATCCAGGTCCGCGGCAGCGTGATCGGCGATCGCCGCGTGCGCGCGACCAGCGTCCGCGTCCGCGACGACCGCTGACCGCCGTGCTCCGCGACGCGCGCGGCGTCGCATTGGCGCTGCCCGGCAGTCGCGTCGGCGCCCGAGCGCAGGTCGCCGGTCGCGCTCGGTGTCGCGCGCGGGGCCCGGTATCGTGGAGGCGATGTCCGGAACCGAGGCAGATCCCGCGCGAGCCCGAGCCGCGTGGTCCGGCCTGCGCGAGCTGGTCGAGAGCGAGCCAGCCGCCGGGCCCTCCGATCCGGCCCGCGCGGCCGCGCGGCTCCGCGTCTCGCTCCGCCTGCAGGCGCGTGGCATCGCGATGATGCGGATGAACCTGCGCCGCGCGGATCCCGACGCCCCGGACGAGATCATCGAACGGCGGCTCCGCGCGTGGCTGCTCGATCGGCCCGGGGCGCGCGACGGCGACGGTGACGGTCGACCGGCACCCGACCGCCTGGCCCGGATCCTCGCGGACGGCGCCTGAACCCGCGGTCGTCGCCGCCGCCGAACGACCGGAGACCGCAACCGCGCTCGCGCACGACGCCCGCCACTCGCCGGGCGGGCCGGGCGCCCCGCCGCGCTGGCATTCCCCGCCGGCGAGGCCCACACTGCGCCGTTCCCAGCTGGCAGACCCATGACCGAGACCGCCCCGTCGAAGCCCTACCCGGACGTCCCGCCGCAGGCGAGCTACCCGGAGATCGAGCGTCGCATCCTGGCGCGCTGGGACGCCGAGGCGACCTTCGCGGAGTCGGTCCGGCTCCGGCCGCAGGGCGACGCCGGCGCGAACGAATACGTGTTCTACGACGGCCCGCCGTTCGCCAACGGGCTGCCGCACTACGGGCACCTGCTGACCGGCTACGTCAAGGACGTCGTGCCGCGCTACCAGACGATGCGCGGCCGGCACGTCGACCGCCGCTTCGGCTGGGATTGCCACGGCCTGCCGGCCGAGATGGAGGCCGAGAAGCAGCTCGGCATCTCCGGGCGCAAGGCGATCGCGGACTTCGGCATCGCGAAGTTCAACGACGCGTGCCGCACCAGCGTGATGCGCTACACGGGCGCGTGGCGCGACTACGTGCACCGGCAGGCGCGCTGGGTCGACTTCGAGCGCGACTACAAGACCATGGACCTCTCCTACATGGAGAGCGGTCATGTGGGCGTTCAAGGCGTTGTGGCAGAAGGGGCTGATCTACGAGGGCTTCAAGGTGATGCCCTACTCGTGGGCCGCCGAGACGCCGCTGTCGAACTTCGAGACGCGCATGGACGACAGCTACCGCAACCGCCAGGACCCGGCGGTCACGGTGCTGTTCGAGCTCGTGCCGCGATCCGGTGACCCCGGGCCGATGCACGTGCTGGCGTGGACGACGACGCCGTGGACGCTGCCGTCCAACCTCTCGCTGGCGGTCGGGCCCGACGTCGACTACGCGGCGGTGCGGCACGACGGCCGCGTGCTGGTGCTCGGTGCGGCGGCGATCGAGCGCTACCGGAAGGAGCTCGGGGCCGAGCCCGAGCTCGTCGGCCGCTTCAAGGGCAGCGAGCTCGTCGGCCGCACCTACCGGCCGCTGTTCCCGTTCTTCGCGAGCCACGCCAATGCGTTCCGCGTGCTGGCCGGCGACTTCGTGTCGACCGAGGACGGCACCGGCGTCGTGCACATGGCGCCCGGCTTCGGCGAGGACGACCAGCGCGTCTGCGAGGCGAACGGCATCGCGCTCGTCGTGCCGGTCGACGAGGCCGGGCGCTTCACCGCCGAGGTCACCGACTGGGCCGGCGTCAACGTGTTCGATGCCAACAAGCCGATCATCGAGCGGCTGAAGGCCGACGGCGTGCTGTTCAAGCGCGCGACGGTCGACCACAGCTACCCGCACTGCTGGCGCACCGATCAGCCGCTGATCTACAAGGCCGTCAACTCGTGGTACGTGCGCGTCACGGACTTCCGCGACCGCATGCTGCAGCACAACCAGGAGATCCGCTGGATCCCCGAGCACGTCCGCGACGGCCAGTTCGGCAAGTGGCTCGAGAACGCGCGCGACTGGTCGATCAGCCGCAATCGCTTCTGGGGCTCGCCGATCCCGGTGTGGCGCAGCGACGACCCGCGCTACCCGCGGACCGACGTCTACGGCTCGATCGCCGCGCTCGAGCGCGACTTCGGCGTGCCGGTCACCGACCTGCACCGGCCGTTCGTCGACGAGCTGGTCCGCCCCAATCCGGACGATCCGACCGGCCGGTCGATGATGCGGCGCGTGCCCGAGGTGCTCGACTGCTGGTTCGAGTCGGGCTCGATGCCGTTCGCGCAGGTGCACTACCCGTTCGAGAACAAGGAGTGGTTCGAGCGGCACTTCCCGGCCGACTTCATCGTCGAGTACGTCGCGCAGACGCGCGGCTGGTTCTACACGCTGACGGTGCTGGCGACCGCGCTGTTCGACCGGCCGCCGTTCCGCAACGTGATCTGCCACGGCGTGGTGCTCGACGACCAGGGTCGCAAGCTCAGCAAGAAGCTGCGCAACTACCCGGACCCGGAGGAGGTGTTCGAGACCCTCGGCTCGGACGCGCTGCGCTGGTTCCTGGTCAGCTCGCCGGTGCTGCGCGGCGCCGACCTGCAGATCGACAAGGAGGGCAAGGCGATCCGCGAGGTCGTGCGCCTCGTGCTCAACCCGATCTGGAGCGCCTACTCGTTCTTCACGCTCTACGCCAATGCGGAGGGGGTGCGCGCGACGTTCCGGACCGACAGCCCGCGGCTGCTCGACCGCTACGTGCTCGGCAAGACGCGGCAGCTCGTCGAGCGGGTGCAGGCGGCGTTCGACGCCTATGACCTGATGGGCGCGTGCCTCGGCGTCACCGCGTTCCTCGACGCGATGAACAACTGGTACATCCGCCGCTCGCGGCCGCGGTTCTGGGGCGAGCTCGCCGGCGACGAGCAGCGCGCCGACCAGCGCGACGCGTTCGACACGCTGTACACGGTGCTGGTGACGCTGTCGCGTACGGTGGCGCCGCTGCTGCCGTTGCTCGCCGAGGAGATCCACACCGGCCTGACCGGCGCGCGCTCGGTGCACCTGGAGGACTGGCCCGACGTGTCGGAATGGCCCGCGCACGGGGAGCTGGTCGCCGACATGGACCGCGTCCGCGACGTATGCTCGGCCGGCCTCGCGCTGCGCAAGGCCCACGACCTGCGGATCCGCCAACCGCTGCAGCGGCTGACCGCCGCGGGCCACGACGTCTCGCACGTCGACCGCCACGCCGACCTGATCCGCGACGAGCTGAACGTCAAGGAGGTCGTCGTCGCCGAGGACATGTCGGAGTTCGGCAGCTTCGTGCTGCAGCCCAATGCGCGCGTGCTCGGCCCGAAGCTCGGCGCCGACATGCAGAAGGTCATGGCCGGCGCGCGCGGCGGCGACTGGCAGCTCCACGACGACGGCACGGCGTCCGTGCGCGGCGTGGCGCTCGCCGCCGGCGAGTTCGAGCTGCGGCTGCAGCCGAAGGACGGCGTCGTCAGCCAGGCGCTGTCGACCAATGACGCGGTCGTCGTGCTCGACACCGCGATCACGCCGGAGCTCGAGCAGGAAGGCCTCGCGCGCGACTTCGTCCGGCTCGTGCAGCAGGCGCGCAAGGACGCCGGGCTGCACGTCTCCGACCGCATCGTGGTCGAGGTCAGGACGACCGCGACCGCACGCACGGCGATCGAGTCGTTCCGCGACTTCGCGACGCAGCAACTGCTGGCGACGCGGCTCGGGTTCGTCGACGCGCTGCAGGTCGGCGGCTTCACGGCCGAGGGCCAGGCGGGCGGCGAGGCGGTGGCGGTCGCGATCGCGAGGGTCTGACACGCGCGCCACGGCGCGGGCGTCGCACGGGCTCGGCGTGCGGGTCGGTGCGGTGATGGGGGCGGGTTCGCGGGGCCTTGTCTGGCGCAGCGGGCGGGGCTAGCGTCGCGGCGTGGTCCCGGGCTCGTGCGGCGCGGGATCGCCCGGAGGGAACGATGACGGAGAAGCATCGAGTCCGCGTGGAGCCGGCAGGTCCGGCTGGGGAGTCACTCACTCACTCACTCACTCACTCACTCACTCACTCACGGGCCTCCCCGGGGCCGTGACGCTCGTCATGGTCCTCGCGCTCGCCGAGGGTGACACGCGGGCCCAGGCCCTCGGGGTGCACCCGCACATCGCGCCGATCAACCAGGCGGCGGGTTCGGCGTACAGCCAGCCGGCCGGCACGCCGCAGTTCAACGTCCCCGACGGCGTCTGGAACCACGGCGAGGGCTTCCGGACCGGGACGGCGGCCGACGCCGACTACGGCGGTCACCTCGGCGGCTGGCACGCGACCGGCGCCGCCGCGGTCGAACCGGGCCTGGAGGTGGGCGACATCTTCGACGTCGCCGCGACGCTGGGTGGGCCGCAGGGGTGGCAGCCGTACGATTGGTACGATCGCAATACCGACCGGACGTATCGCGTGCGGCGCTTCGTCGGCTACCTGCGTCCGGGCCAGCTCGGACCGTACCCGGCGCCGACGGGCAGCGAGCCGACGATCGAGGATGCCGCGTTCCAGCTCTTCGCCCCCGACGGGGCCGGTCCGTTCACCGACGACCTCGTGGTCGTGCTGAACTGCTGGGGCACGAGCGAAAAGCCGGTGGTCGCGGTGGGTGGACGCTTCGCCTATCCGGGTCGGGGTCGGCTGGCGAACGGGCTGGTGCCGAACCCCGATCCGTTCACCGCCGCCAACGAGGCCGCGGGCCTCGGCGCGTATGCGACCGTGCACGCTCCGGCCGGCGTCGTGGTGATCTCCGGCGACATCGTGCCGCGCATCTTCGGCCGCCCAGCCGTGTTCGACGTGCAGCGGATCCGGGAGCTGCGTAGGGCGGTGGAGCTGCTGCTGCAGCTCCCCGACACGGACCCGCGCCACCCGCCGGGATTCCCGGTGCTGCAGTCCGGCCAGGGCTTCGCGTGCCTGGTCTACGGCGGCTCGTACGGCGGCATGACCTCGCAGCTCCTGGGCCTGATCTGGCCGAACGAGTTCCAGGGCGTCTCGGCCCACCTGTTCGGGGCGTCGCTGCGCCGGGTGATGGCCGATCAATTCAACCTCGCGTACATGGTGCAGCGGGGTGGGTTCGCGGCCTGGGGTGGCGCCTACTATCCGGAGGACACGCTGGAGTGGGGCACCACACTGCGCATCCACGGCCCCCATCTGCAGGGCTTCGGCTGGGACTACTTCAACGCGTCGGTGCTGCTGCGCCTGCGCCGGCAGGAGCTGTTCCGGCCGTACAACTGGCTGCAGACCGACGAGGACACGATCGGGCAGGGGACCGACTACCGCACGCTGCTGTCGGGGGTGCGGGCCTACGACAGCGAGTACGTGCAGCTCGGCCCGCCGGTGCTCACGCACACGACGATCGATCGGCGGGGCCATGCGCCGGGCTGGCACCTGGCACCGATCAGCCAGACGCCGTCGTTCGGCGCGCGCCGCGCGACGCTCGACCTGCTGCCGTACGTCCACCTGTCGTGGTCGAGCCAACCGGTGGTGGCGGTGCCGCAGTACGTGCCGGACGACGGCAGCGAGGACAGCTACGCGTGGGTGCACGACCGCGACCGGATGCCGGACTACGTCGACGACCCGCCGGCCGACCCGCTGGTGCTCGACGCGAGCTTCGGTCTGGGTGGACACACGGCCGGCCACGGGCTGAGCCTCGGCCTGCGCGAGTCGCTGTGCGTGGCGGCTGGCGAGGGCCTGGAGTCGCCGTCGATCTACGCCGGCGACGCCGACGGCGTGGTCACGCGCTACGTGTTGAATCCGACGACGCTCGGGCTGGACGCGGTCGCCCGCTCGGTGCCGCTCGGCTACGGTGCGTTCGCGCTGGCGGTGGGCGAGCTCGAGGGCGGGGGCGATGGCCCCGAGGTGGTGGTCGGCACGAAGAACGACATGTTCGTGCTGGATGGCACGACGCTGCAGCTCCTGCCCGGCCGGCACGTCACGCTGGGATTCGAGCACACGTCGCCGAGCCGGGTGCAGATCGCGGACGTGTTCGCGGGGCCGGACTATCCGGGCAACGAGATCGTGTTCACGTCGCTGCTCGGCCATCTGGTGGTGTTCAGCAGCGACGGCTTCAACGCGATGACGGATCTCGGCGAGCCCGGCATCGAGGATCTGGCGGTGCTCGCGGGTGTGCAGAGCGGCTACGCGACGACCGACTCACGGATGCCGCTGCTTCTGCTGTCGCATCGCGGGCATCTGGCGCACGTCACGTGCAACAAGCAGCCCGACCCGACGAGCCGCAATCCGCACCCGGCGCAGGTGCAGGCCTGGACGGTCGGGGAGCACGGTCTGCCGGCCGACCTGGAGATCGTCGATGCGCCGGTCGGCGGGGGGAAGGTCGCAGTGGCGGCGTACCGGACGGCGTTCGACACGGATCCGAACGGTAGGGTCGCACGGCCGATCATGGCGTTCGACGCGCTGACGCTGCAGCCGGCGTCGATGGGGACGCACGGGATTCCAGAGTGGCTGGGGTGGAGCGAACTGCTCACCGTCGGGTCGACCTTCGTCGACATCGCCCCTGTCCATGCGGCCGACGGGCAGACGTTGCTCGGTTTCGTCCTGCTGCTGGACGGTCGCATCGTCTGGGTGCCCTTGAGCGGAACGCCCGCTCAGAGGCTCGGCTACCGCCTCGATGGCTTCCCGCCGGCCGCTCGCGCGGTCGCCGTGACGACCGCCGATCTGTGTTCGCGATCCGGCGGCGAGCCCTTCCACGAGGAGGTCATCCTGTCGACGCTCGGCGGGCACGTGGTCTGGTTCCACCTCCAGGACATGCTGGACAATGGCAGTGCCGAGTACCTCTCGTTGCCGGGAGTGCCGGCACCACCCTCGACGATCGCGATCCCGTACACGAACGCGACGCTCGCCGGCACCTGGGGCATGGTCGCGCACGACGAGGGCAATGGCACGCGGATCTTCGCAGCGAACCAATCAGGTGAGCTGTTCGACGTCGACCCGGTGACCGGGAGCGCGATGCGCCGGGCGGAGCTCCGGCAGCCGTCCGAGCTCCAACCTGGGACGTTGGTTCCGGGCGTCGTCACCGCGCCGATCCGCGATCTCGTCCACATCGGCCAGTTTCAGCTGCCTCTGGACCCTCCAAACGACGAGATCCTCTTGCACGCGAGGTCTGGCGGCGGCGCCCAGGCGGCATGGCTCGAGACGCGCCCGTGGCAGAACGCGAGCAACGACGTCCTGCGACCCTTCTGGGCAAGGGACCAGCTCTGGGACGGGGAGCACGCCAACGAGAATCCCATCCTGCCGGTCGAGTCGGGCTTCGCGCCGTTCGTCGGAGGCGGCCATGTGTTTCCGAGTGGCGTGCCGGTGCAGGGTGCGACGCGTCAGCTCCACTGGTGGGGTGGGGACTTCAACTGCGACGCGAATCTGGTCCAGGGCCTCTACCTGGATGCCGGGTCACCGATGGACAACTGGTGCTCGACGAAGGACAACCCGCCGGAACGGACGATCCCGCCGGCGATCCCTTCGAGCAGCTACTTCGGCAGTTCGAGCAGCGAGGGCAAGGACCTCCGCAACTGCTCGCGCCCCTATGCCCAGGCGTTCAACCACGGGTCAGTGCGCATCGGCCAGGACGCCTTCGGTCCGGTCGTCGTGGCGGCGACACCGGGTGGCAGCGTCGTGCTGCTGCGACCCGGAGCGGGAGGAGGTGCCGGAGGGGCAGATCACGGCACGATCCTGTGGCCGATCGGAGGACCGTTCCCTCAGCCCGAGCCGGTCGACGACGGCTACGCGGCGATGGGCCTGGCCGTGCGTCCGACTGCGGAATACGAGGGGATCGACATCTTCGTCGGGATCGCCGTGGCGCACCTCGACCCGGCGCCCGCGCTCGCCGGAACCGGCCCCGGCAACCTGGCGGGCGGGATCCGCTGGCTGCGTTGGCACGGGACGTCGTGGACTGGAGGTGCGATGGACGAAGTGGGCAGCTTCCTGTTCCTCGACCCGGGGCCGAGCGACCCGCGCGGCGGATACGGAGTCTGTGGTCTGGCGATCGGCGACGTGGTGGCGTCGTCGCCCGGCGACGAGCTGGTGGCGACGACGCTGGAAGGCGATCTGTACGTCTACGGGCTCTTCCCCGAACTCGACCACCTTGCGGCAGCGCCGCTGCTGCAGCGGAGCTGGGTGCGCGGCACGCTCGGTGTGAACAACGCGATCCTGATCTTCGATGCGGACGGCGACGCGCGCAACGAGCTGTTCATCGCCGGCTCGCAGGGCATCTGGAAGTGGAGGCAGCCATGATGGCGAACGTCGATCTCTCGCCGCGCCCGGTGGCTCGTGCGCGGCTCGCGATCGCTGGACGGTCGATGGCGGTTTGCGTGCTGCTGGCGGTCTCGCTCGACGCGCAGCGGACCTGGGTCGTGGACGACCTGGCTCGGCCTGGGTACGACTTCATGACGCTCACGGCGGCGCACGATGCGGCGTCGAATGGGGATTCGGTTCTGGTTCGCTACGGGAGCGGGGTCGGCTATGCGCTTCCGCGACAGTTCACGAAGGGGCTGAGGGTGCTGGGCGAAGGCCCCTCGCGCTCCGTGCTGCTGTATCAGGACGGATCGATCTCCTGTCCGGCACTCGAGGTTGCGCTGTTCGACAATCTCGAACTGCGTGCGGCTGGATTCAGCCGCTGGCTGCCAGGCGCGGGAGACAGTGACGGGACGGTGATCTACTCGAGGTGCTACTTCCCGCCGCTGAACAGCCATCCTTCGTCCGTGTACCATTCGCACCGCGTGATCTACGTCGACTGCGACATCGACTCGGTGACGCCGGCGGTGTCGATCTACCGCTCGGACGTGCTGCTGCTCGGGTGTCGGACGGTGGCCCACTTTTCCCGCTACAACTCGCTTGGCGAGGGTGGTGTGTATGTCAAGGAGGGCGGTCGCGTGACGATCGTGGGCGGCTCGGTGACGGGCGGGGACGGCTACCAGGACTGCATCGGATACATACGTCTGCCTGGTCCTGCTGTGACTGCATTCTCGGACCGAGCGTTCATATATGGCCCGGTCGTTCTCGCGGGAGGTGTCCTGCGAGGTCCGTGTGGCAACGGGTACCGCGAGATCGAGTTCTGGTCGAACTGCGGTCCCGAGAACGTCGGCGCGCTCGCCCCGCTCGCGATCCCAAACCGGAGCTGGAGCTGCCCACACTACATCAGCCGGGAGATGCCGGCGATCGTCGCAGGCCCGGCGGCGCGCGGTCAGCACCAGACGCTGCAAGTGTGGGGACCGAGCCACAGCAACGTGACGGTGTTCGCGAGCCTGCTGCACAGGCGACCCGATCGCGCTGTCGATCGGCGACGTGTAGCTGAACCCGTACTTGATTCTGGAGGTGGGCAGCGACGCGGTGAACGCCGCCCGCAAGCTGACGCTGACCACGACGATCCCGTCCTGGCTGCCGCGCGGCGAGGTGCTCGTCTACCAGGCGGTGTCGCTGTCACAGCAGAGCGCCTTCGAGCTCAGCGCGCCGGGCATGGCCGTCGTTCATTGACATCCGCCGCGCGGGCCGGCATCGGGCCGAGGCCCAGCGACCCGCGCGGCAGCGGAGGCTCGGATGGCGCTGCACGGAAGGAGCTGTGCATCGCCGGGTCGCGCGGTATCTGGAAGTGGAGGCAGTCATGATGGCGCCGCCTGTTCTCTCGCAGCCTGCCGTGGCGCGTGCGCGATTCACGATCGGTGCGCGGTTGCTCGCGGCGTGCGTGGTGCTGACTGTGTCGGTCGGAGCGCAGCGGACCTGGGTCGTCGATGACCTGTTTCGACCGGGGTACGACTTCCTATCGCTGAGACAGGCGTACGACGCGGCTTCGGATGGGGATCGGATCCTGGTGCGGTACGGGAGTGGGAACGGCTATGCGATGCCACGTCCGTTCGCGAAGGCACTCACCGTGCTCGGCGAGGACCCCAATCGCCCGGTGCTGCGCTACTATGACGACTGGAACTCGTGTCCGGCACTGAAGATTGCGGTGTTCGACTACTTCGAGATCCGTCCGCGGCAGGGTGGTGCGTTGATCAATGTCGGGGCGAGCAATGGCACGGTCGTGTTCTCGCGCTGCTACTTCCCGCCGCTGAACACATATCCGCTGCACCACTACGACGCCCACCGGGTGATCTACATCGACTGCGACATCGACTCGGTGTCGCCGGCGGTGTCGATCTACCGGTCGGAGGTGCTGCTGCTGGGGTGTCGGACGTCGGCGCGATTCTCGCGCGATGGTTCGCTTGGCGAGGGTGGTGTGTATGTCAAGGAGGGCGGTCGCGTGACGATCGTGGGCGGCTCGGTGACGGGCGGGGACGGCTACCAGGACTGCATCGGATACATACGTCTGCCTGGTCCTGCTGTGACTGCATTCTCGGACCGAGCGTTCATATATGGCCCGGTCGTTCTCGCGGGAGGTGTCCTGCGAGGTCCGTGTGGCAACGGGTACCGCGAGATCGAGTTCTGGTCGAACTGCGGTCCCGAGAACGTCGGCGCGATCGACCCACTCGCGATCCCGAACCGGAGCTGGAGCTGCCCACACTACATCAGCCGGGAGATGCCGGCGATCGTCGCGGGCCCGGCGGCGCGCGGTCAGCACCAGACGCTGCAGGTGTGGGGACCGAGCCACAGCAACGTGACGGTGTTCGCGAGCCTGCTGCACCCGTACGACCCGATCGCGCTGTCGATCGGCGACGTGTGGCTGAACCCGTACTTGATCCTGGAGGTGGGCAGCGGCGCGGTGAACGCCGCCCGCGAGCTGACGCTGACCACGACGATCCCGTCCTGGCTGCCGCGCGGCGAGGTGCTCGTCTACCAGGCGGTCTCGTTGTCTCCGCAGGGCGCGTTCGAGCTCAGCGCGCCGGGCATGGCGGTCGTGCACTGATCCCGCCGGCCGCGATTCGGAGTCGGGATCGACGGCTCACGACGGCTTGCAGCGCCGGGCGAACGCCGCGTGCTCGGGCGTGGCGAGACCCTCGTGCAGCCGGTCGAGCACGCGGTGGTCGTGGCCCGCGAGCAGGGCAGCGGGGTCGAGCCACAGACCGGGGAACACGCGGCTCCTCAGCGTGCCGTCGGGGTCGGCCGGGATCGGCACGTAGCGGTCGTCGCGGAGCTGGAACCAGTCGAGCTCGCCGTCGACCGTCCGCCAGACGAGATACTCGGCGACGCCATTGCGGCGGTAGGTGTGGAGCTTCTCGTGCAGGTCGTAGCTGCGCGAGCTGGCGGCGATCTCGGCGACGAGCTCGGGCGGCCCGGCCACGTAGCCGTCCTGGTCGATGCGCGACGAGCCGCCGCGGCCCTCGTCGAGGCGCAGCATCAGGTCGGGCTGCGGCTCGTTGTCGCCGTCGAGGCGCAGCGTCACGTTGGAGAGCGGCGTGACGCCGGGAGTCGCCACCGCATACACGTGCATCCAGCCGAACAGATGCGTGTGGGGCAGACCGTGCTGATCGGTGCGAACCGGACTCGCCACGTAGACCCTCCCGTCGATGAGCTCCGCGCGGTGGATCTCGGGATGGGCCGCGTACGAGCGCTCGAACTCCGCGCGGGTCAGGCGGTCGCCGTTCTGGAGCGGCGGGGCCGGTGGCGGTGGTGAGCAAGGCTCCATCGTGAGCTCCGTCATCGACAGGAAGGCACCGGGGAGTCCGGATCGGGGCGACGATTCCGTCGGATTGTGGACCGCGTGCGGGCCAGAGGCCATCCCGTCCGCTCGCACACGCGCTCCGGGCTCGCGCATCCGGCGGCGACGGCGGCGGGGCGTGCGGGATGCGAGGCTGGCGGGGCCGACGCGAAGGGGCGGGGCACCGGCGGATCCGAGCGGGGCGGCGAGTTCTACCGGAGCTCGGCGAGGTGCCGCAGCGGCGGGCCGTCGTCGGCCGACTCGATCGCCGCGATCAGCTCGCGGCAACGCTGTGCCAGCGGGCGCAGAGCGTTCGCCTCGCGGTGCTCCTCGAGAGCCGTCGCGAGCTGCCGGAGCTCGGGCAGCACCGCCTTCGCCGCGCCGCCGTAGCGCGCGAGGATGTCGAGACAGCGCTCGATGCGATCCTGCTTGCCCCAGCGTTCGATCTCCGTGACCTGCAGGCACAGCTGCATACCTTCTGCGATCCGGTGTGTCGCCAGCAGGTCGAGTCCGGCGAGGCGGATGCCACTCGCGAACATCACTCCGCTCGGCGACGGCACCTCGATCGCCTGCACGATCGCGGGCAGCAGTGGAGCGATCTCGTCGAGATCGAGGTGCTGGTAGACGGTGGCGACGGCGCCGCGGGCGCGGCCGTCGTCATTGCGCAGCAGCCGGCGGATCGCCGGGTAGAGCAGCTCCCGATCGACGCCATCGAGCGAGCGCGCGAGCAGGCCGCGCATGTCCAGTGCGCCGCCGGGATAGAACAGACAGAACGCGAGGTAGCGTTGCGTGAACTCGCGTGGATCGTCGCGGTCGTCGCGTACCGCCAGCCGCAGCATCGTCGGGACCGCGGAGCGGGCGGGCGCGCCGATCGCGGCGAGCGAGTAGGCCGCCTGGATGCGCAACCAGACGTCGTCCTCGCCGAGCGTCCCGGTCAAGGCAGCGACCGCCGGCGCCGCGCGCGGCCCGAGCGCGGCGAGGGCCTGGCAGGCGCCGTAGCGGGCGTCCAGCGAGGTCGATCCCAGCAGCTCCAGCAGGTGCGGGACGTGGTCGCCCGCGGCCTCCGCCAACGCCTGCGCGGCGCGGTGCCGCACGGCCGGTGACCAGCTCCTGAGCAGCCCGCGGAGCTCGTCGACCGACTTGCCGGCGTAGTGTGCTGCACCGAGGTCCCACGAGTCGAAGCCCCGCCCGGCCTCGATCACGTCCGTGAGCTCCGCACCGGTGAGCGCCCGGTCCGCGCGCGCGTCGCGACCGGTGATGAAGAGCCGCCGCTGAGGCAGCGCACAGGCCAGCACGAACGCTCCGGTGCAGTCCCAGTCAGCGTATTTGTGCTCACCGCCCGACATCCCGGCCCCACCCTGGTAGCCGAAGCTGCCGTCATGGCGGCGCGCCAGATCGTAGTACCAGCGCTGCTCCGCCAGGAACGCCGCCGCGGCCGCGGGACCGGCCCGCGACACGCCGAGCGGTCCCCACAGGAAGCTGAAGTAGTTGCCGGTGTGGCCGCGCTCGCGCTCCGCATAGGAGGCGGTCGTCATCTTCGCGAAGAACCGTGCCTCCTCACTGCGGCCCTGCAGGTCGAAGATCAGCGCGGCGATCGAGTTCTTGCCGTTGTCGTCGTGCACCTGCCAGCCGGGACGGTGATCGCCGTACGGGATCGCCCCCTTGCCGACGTAGAACGCCGCGAAGCGGTTGGCGCGCTCGATCGCGGCATCGATCTCGTCGCCCTGCACTCCGCACCGGCGCGCCAGCACCAGTGCCAGATGGCACACGAGGCCGGCCTGATTGAGCGCCCCGTAGCCGCCGAGGCTGCCGTGCAGCCGCCCCTCGTTCAGGTCCGGCCACGCCATGCCGTGTCCCCAGGTGCCGACGCCGCTCTGGCCCTCGGCGATCTTCGTCGCGTAGGTGCGGATCGCGCCGAGCACGGTCACGTCACCGGTCGCCAGGTGATACTCGGTCAGGAACAGGGTCCGGTAGCCCCAGATCCACGACATCATCCCCGACGTGCGGCCGGTGAGACTCAATGTCCCGGTGCCCGCCGCGATCTGTCGGGCCAACGCGCGCACCTCGTCGACGTATTCGCTCCGGCCAGTGGCGAGCAGGGCGAGCGCGTTCATCATGCCGTCGATGTCGCCCTTCATGTGGCCGGCGATGTGCTCGCAGGCGCGGTCGAGGATGCGGGCGGACTTCTCGCACTGCCACGGTGCGCCGTCGCCGTAGTCGCCGAGCACCGGGAGTCGCAGCTCCACGTCGCGGCGGTCGCCGTCCCGCCACAACGACAGCGCGAGCCGGCCTTTGCCCGCCCGACCCTCGGCGCGGGTGATCGCATCGCCGAGCTGGCGACGTGCGTCGCGATCGAACGGCACTCCGCCGGTGCCGAGGATCACGTCGCCGGGCTGCAGCACGCCGTCCGCCGGAGAGCCGGGCTCGACGGTGGTGACGAGGATCTGCCGCGCGTCCGTGGTCTCGAGCTTCCAGCCCCAGATCCAGCCGCGTGCGCCGGTCGGCCCGAGGTTCCAGTCGTGCTTGTCGTCGGGCTGGCCGCCCGCCGTCAGGTCGGGGACCGGCGGCTTGTTCCGCTGGGCGCTGACGGGCACGACGACGAGGGCCGTGACGGTCGTCACGACCAGCGACCGGAGCAGCATCGGGAGCATCGCGACAGCCTACCGTGTCGCCGGCCCGATCGACGCTGCGAGCTTACTTCAATGGCACGTCGACTACGGCGACCGGTCGCACGACGACCGGTCCGAGCAATCCGGAGGGTAGCAGCTCCAGGTCGGCCCGGAACCGCCCCAGGAGATTCGTCGAGACGTGCGGCGGTGCATCGGGCGAGCGGAGGTCGCCGACGATGCGGTTGTGCCAGACGTTCGTGACGCGGATCTCGAGTCGATTGACGCCGGGCCGCAGCAGGTGCGTGACGTCCGCGCGGAAGGGGGGCTTCCACAAGAGGCCGGCGGCGTCGCCATTGACGGACACCGCCGCGATCTCCGCGACCGTCCCGAGGTCGAGCTCCAGCGCGAAGCGCCCGTCCAGCCAATCGGGCGGGATGTCCACGTCGGTGCGATAGGTCGCGGTCCCGGCGAAGTAGCGCGCGTCCGCCGGCTCGAGTTCGGTCCAGCTGCACAGCGAGCGCAGCTCGATCGACTCCGGCGCGCCACTCTGGACGGGGAACCGCAGCTGCCAGCCCGACTCGACGGCGAGACCGGCGGGCGGCGCCGCGACGTCGACGGTGGCCGAGCGGCCGCGCGCGGACCTCATCGTGAACGTCCCGGCGGTGCGCGCCCTGGCGCGGAGGCGATCCGGCCCGAGCGCGAGCACCTCGATGTCGGGGTCGGCGAGGTGCGGTGCCGTGCGGCCGACCGGACCGAGATCGACGACGTGGTCGCGGGGCGCGCCGTCCCGGAACACGACGAACACCGACGCGAGCGGCTGCAGCTGCAGCGGAACGTGGATCCGGCCACCGTCTGCGCGCCAGGTCGGGCAGGGGGTGATCGAGCCGTCGTCGGGGCTCCACAGGCTCGGCTGCCAGGTCGCCGGCACGCGGAACGAGCACTCGGCGTGCGCCGGCTGATCGGAGCCATTGACGACGAAGTAGATCTCGGCCGTCGGAGTGCGGCGGTGGATCCAGTCGAGCTCGTGCGCGGCGGGCGCGTCGACCCGGAAGTCGGGTTCGACGCCCAGCTCCTGCAGCGCGCTCCCCAATGCCTCGGCGGCGTACACCCGGCCGCGGCCGTGCTGGTGCGCGGAGCGGTCGTCCTCGCCCCACAGCAGGCCGGCCAGACGTTGCACCTCGGCGTCGCACTCCGGGTAGCCGGCGAGGCTGCTCGAGCGTTGCGGACGTCGTCCGACCAGCGTCGCGCCGTCGCGGACGAGCTGCTCGAGCTTGCGGAGCACCGGCAGGGCGATGTCGTCGCGGTCGGGAATCGCGATCAGGCGGTACTCCATCCCGCTCGACAGCGTCAGCCGGCCGTCCCGCACCTGCATGTCCCGCACCTGCATGTCCCGCACGATGACGTCGCTGTTCACGTAGTCGAAGTCGTGGCCCGGCGGCAGGCGGTCGACGCGGTTGGGCATCGGCCGGCCGCAGTGCTGGCATTCGAGCTCGCCGTGCGGCGGCGCGACCTTCGGGTCGATGCGGCGCGACGGCACGATGCCGGGTGCGTCGTCGCCGTAGTAGAAGCAGACGTCCGCGACGAAGTCACCCTGCCGGAGCATGTGGCTGCAGCGCGCCAGGTATCGCAGCAGCGGGCCGGACTGCTCCCACCACGTCGAGTTGACGTTGAAGTGCTCGCCGGCGTGGTAGGCGAAGCCCGGCTTGCCTGCGGACGGCGGATTGTGGGCGAAGGTGTGGAACACCGGGCGGGTGAGGCCGGCGCAGAACGCGATGTCGCACAGTCGCTTGTACTCTGCGGGTCCATCGCGCCAGTGCCGCCAGCCGGTCATCGCCTCGGCCGCGACGTCGCGCCGGCCGTAGATGTGTGCGGCGCTCGCCGCTTCCTTCGTGACCCAGAACTGCTTGCCGTTCCAGAACTCGCCCATCGGCACGTGGGCGACGCCGAGCGCCCACAATGCGTCGACGCGCGGGTAGCCGCCGTGGCCGGCCTCCGCGACCAGCTCGAGGCCGCGCGCGGCGAGCAGCTCGGCGGCACGGCCGTAGTGGTTCTCGATCATCAGGCGCGAGACGAGGGCACGGTAGTCGTGCTCGAAGCGCGCGCGCAGCTCGGCGGTGCCGATCTCGACGCCGGCGAGCGCCGGCAGGTGCGGAAGCGGGTCGTAGCCGTAGGTGGTAGCGAACACCCCGGCGAATCCGGGCGTCCAGTCGGTGCGCGGCCACACCTCGAAGCTGTCGAGCATCATATGCGTCAGCGCCGCGGGTCGCTCGCCGCCGGCGAACAGGCGGTCGAGCATGACCTCGAAATGACGGTCGGTCGCGGCGCGACTGAGATGGTCGACGAGCAGGCCGCTCGACTGCGGACTCGGGCAGACCAGGCGTTGGCCGGTGCCACAGCAGACGAAGCGGAGGATCGTCCAGTCGCCGGCGGGAATCTGCCAATGGAGCCGGCCGTCGGCGCCGAGCGCGGCGGAGAGGTCGAGCGGCTCGCTCCCGGGTCGCGCGCGGCCCTGGTCGTCGGTCGCCACCGCCAGCAGGGCGACCTCGTCGAACGGCCCGCTGAGATTGTCGGGACGGGGTGGAGCGTCGTCGAAGGCCGCCGGGCCGGTGACGCGTCGCGCTGCGAAGCGCAGCTCCTTGCTGGCGTCGGCCGGCTCGATCCACGGGCCGCCGGCGTTCCAGCTGCTCGACGCGACGAGCCCGAGCTCCAAGCCGAGCCGCGCCGCCTCGTCGAGCGCGTGGTGGATGGACGCGAGCGACTCGGGGCCGAGGAAGGCCGGGCCGCTCGGAATCACGTGGTCGGGATCGGCGAGGCTGCCGATGTCCCAGATGAGCGCGCCGCGGAGGCCCTTGGCGCGCATCTCCTCGAGCTCCTGCGTCAGCTGGGCGCGGTCGACGTGGCCGTTCAGCCACGGCCACAGGACCATCGGCCGCGCCGCGAGCGGTGGCTCGCGGAATCCCGCCTCGAGAGATCCGGCCGAGCTGTCCTGTGCGAGCACGGGTGCCGTGACGAGGCCGACGACGAGGGCGTCGAGCAGGCGGCGACGAGCGGAGCGGAGCATGGGCCCGAGACTATCGCTCGCATCCCGCCGCCTGCGCCGCAACCCGTGCCTTCCCTGCGGGATGACCGGTTCCTACGATCCGCCGCCTCGTGGCACGCCTCCGCACGCCGCCCGCGCTCGCGCTTCCGCTCGCCCTCCTGCTCGCCATCGCGTCGTGCGCGCGCCACGGCGGTGCGGTCGCGGCCGGGGTGTCCGGCGGGATGCCCGCGTGGGAGCCGGTCGAGCCGCTCGCGTTCGACGCGCCGCCCGGCACCGCGCTGCGGCGCGTATTGGACGCCGGCGTGTTGCGCTGGGGCTGCGATCCGGCCGGCGGCGCGCCGTTCGCGCTGCCGGCGCCGTGGGATCCGCGCGAGCTGGTCGGATTCGAGATCGAGCTCGTCGCGCGACTGTGCGACCACCTCGGCGTGCGCAGCGAGCCGGTGGCGGGGGACTGGCTGGCGCTGATCGACAACCTGCGCGCGGGGCGTACCGACCTCGTGCTCAACGGGCTCGAGGTCACCCCCGAGCGCGCCGAGGTCGTCGACTTCACCGTCCCCTACTACCGCTACGGGCAGCAGCTCACCGTGCGCGACGCCGACCGCGGGCGCTTCGCGAGCCTCGCGGATCTGCGCGGGCACCGCATCTCCGTGCTCAATGGGAGCGCGTCGGTCGACGTGCTGACCGGAGCGGGGTGGGCCGAGGAGGACATCGCACAGTACGAGGACTCGCTGACCCCGTACGCGGAGCTGAAGAACGGGCGGGTCGACGGCTCGCTCGCCGAGTCGATCATCGCCGGCTACTACGCGCCCGGGGTCGGTGGCCTCCACAACGTGCCCGGCACGTTCAGCCCGGGCGTCTATGCCGGCGCCGTGCGCAAGGGCGACGCCGCGCTACGCGACGCGATCGACGCGGCGTTACGGCGGATGATGGAGCGCGGCGAGCTCGGCCGCATCTACCAGCGCTGGGGCGTGTGGACCGACGCCCAGCGCGAGCTCGGCACCGTGCGCGGGCCCGACGTCGCGCGGATCGACCTCGCGGCGGTCGACGCCGCGACCGGCCTCGATTGGGGAGCCGTGCTGGCCGAGCTGGCGCGCGCGACCGCCGTGACCGTCCTGCTGACCGCGATCAGCATGCCGCTCGCCGTGCTGCTCGGGCTCGTCCTGGCATTGATGGACCGCTCGCGGCGCCGCGTCCTGTCATGGCCGGCGCGCGCCTACGTGCAGGTCGTGCGCGGCACGCCGATCCTCGTGCAGATCTTCCTCGTCTACTACTCGCTGCCGATGCTCGGGCAGGTGCTCGGCCTCGGCGACGCGCTGGTCTGGCCGGCGCTCGTCGTCGGCATCGTGTGCCTCGCGGGCAACTACGCGGCGTACGAGGCGGAGATCCACCGGGCCGGGCTGGAGGCGGTGCCGAAGGGGCAGCGCGAGGCGGCGTGGTCGCTCGGCCTGAGCCAGCGGCAGACGCTGTGGCTGGTCGAGCTGCCGCAGAGCTTCCGGATCATCCTGCCGCCGTTGGTCAACGACCTCGTCGCGATGATCAAGGACACGTCGCTCGTCTACGTGATCGGCGTCCGCGAGCTGACGTCGGTCGCGCTCGGGATCGGCAAGTCGCGCCTGATCGTGCCCGAGATGCTGGTCGTGGCGGCGGGGTTCTATCTGGTCGTGTCGCTCGCCGCGGACGCGTTCGGCCGGCGCATCGCGGCCCGGCTGCGCCGCGCCGGGCTGCCGCGGCCGGCGCTCGCAGCGCACGCCACGCACCGGAGTGCGCCATGAGCGGGAGCGAGCGATCGGATGCGGAGGCCGTGCTGCGGGTCGAGGGACTGCGCAAGCGCTGGCCCGACGGCCGGGTCGTCCTCGACGGCATCGATCTCGAGGTGCGCCGGGCCGACGTCGTGGTCCTGCTGGGCCCCAATGGCTGTGGCAAGTCCACCCTGCTGCGCTGTCTGAACCTGCTCGAGGGCTACCAGGAGGGCCGCGTCCTGCTGTGCGGAGCCGAGGTCAGCCGGGGCAGTGCCCAGGGCCACGCCCCGACGCGCGACGAGCAGCGCGCGGTCGCCCGGCTGCGGCAGCGGATCGGGATGGTGTTCCAGCAGTTCAATCTGTTCCCGCACCTCGACGCGCTCGGCAATGTCGCGATGGGCCCGCGCCACGTGCTCGGACTGCCCCGGCCGGAAGCGGAACGCGTCGCACGGGACGCATTGCGCCGCGTCGGTCTCGAGGACCGCGCGCACGACGTGCCGGGCGCGCTGTCGGGCGGCCAGCAGCAACGGGTCGCGATCGCGCGGGCGCTCGCGATGGGGCCGGAGCTGATGCTGTTCGACGAGCCCACGTCGGCGCTCGACCCGGTGCTCGTGCGCGAGGTGTTCCGCGTGATGCGCTCGCTGGCCTTCGACGACGGGATGACGATGTTGGTCGTGACGCACGACCTCGACTTCGCCCGCGAGGTCGCCGACCGCGTGCTGTTCCTCGACGCCGGCCGCGTCGCGGTCGCGGGCACCCCGGCCGAGGTCTTCGCCAGCGACGATCCGCGCGTGCGGGCGTTCCTGCGCGACGATGCCGAGCGACGGTGAACCTGGGAAGCGGGCCGCGATGAGCTTCGAGTCGAACGACATCCTCGACGCGATCGGCGCCACGCCGCTCGTCGCGCTCCGCCGGGTCGCGGCAGGGCTGCCGGTGCCGGTGCTCGTGAAGTGCGAGCACCTCAATCCCGGTGGCAGCATCAAGGACCGTATCGCGAAGGCGATCGTCCTCGATGCCGAGCAGCGTGGACGGCTGGCGCCGGGCGCGACGCTCGTCGAGGCGACGGCCGGCAACACCGGCGTCGGGCTGGCGCTGATCGCGGCCCGGCGTGGCTACCGGCTCGTCTGCGTGATGCCGGAGAAGATGTCGCAGGACAAGCGGCGCGCCCTGCGGGCGCTCGGGGCGGAGCTCGTCATCACGCCGAACGAGCCGCCCGACCATCCCGACAACTTCCAGAACGTCGCGCGGCGTCTCGCGGCCGAGCGGGGCTGGTTCCTGACCGACCAGTTCGCCAACCCCGTCAACGTCCGCGTCCACGAGGAGCAGACCGGACCGGAGCTGCTGCGGCAGACCGGTGGGCGGATCGGGGCGTTCGTCGCCGGCTCGGGCACCGGCGGGACGCTGACCGGCGTCGGTCGCTGCCTGCGGCGCGCGGTCCCGGGCGTGCGGATCGTGCTGGCGGATCCGGTCGGCTCGGTGCTGAGGGACTGGGTCGAGCGCGGCGCTCCGGGCCCGTCGGGCAGCTACCGCGTCGAGGGGATCGGAGCGAGCCGGCCGCCGGCGAACCTGCACCGCGACGTGATCGACGCGGTCGAGGTGGTCGCCGACGCCGAGAGCTTCGCGACCGCGCGGCGCGTGATCCGCGAGGAGGGCCTGCTGGTCGGCGGCTCGGCCGGCACGAACATCGCCGCCGCATTGCGCGTGGCGGCCCGCGGCGATCTCTCGGGGCCGGTCGTCACGGTCGGCTGCGACAGTTGGGACCGCTACCTGGGGCAGGACTGGCTCGCCGGGGATGCGGGCTGAGCCCGGCGGCCGGTTGACCGCTCAGGGTTGCCGGCCGCCGGTTGCCGGCGGCCAGTTGACAGGGCCGGCCGTCGCGGCTCCGGTGTCGCGATGCAGCTCGGCACGTTCTCGATCAGCCTGGCGGTCCAGGATCTCGCGGTCTCGAAGGCGTTCTACGAGAAGCTCGGGTTCCGGGCGATGGTCGACATGCCCGATGCGCGCTACGCGATCCTGCGCAATGGCAATGCGACCATCGGATTGTTCGAACGGATGTTCGACCGGAACATCCTGACCTTCAATCCGGGCTGGGACGCCGATGCGCAGCCGTTGCCGGAGTTCCTCGACGTGCGCGACATCCGCGCGCGTGTCGAAGCCGAGGGGCTCGAAGTCCTGCAGCCGGCCGGGATGGACGGCGACGGCGTGGCGAGCTTCGTGGTCGTCGATCCGGACGGCAACCCGGTGCTGTTCGACCAGCACGTGCCGCGGCCGGCGCGGTGAGCGTCCGGGCCGGACGGTCGCGGACCTGGCCCGCGCTCGAGACCGGTCGTCGGCGCGCAGTGGCCGGTCCGGCAGTCGGTGGCACGGACGCTTCCGGCGCGGGGAGGGCCGTGCGGTAGCTCGGGCGGCGGGCGCGACGCGGCGGTCGAGGCTTGTCCGCGCGGCGCGCAGCGCGCACGCTTCATCGGCCCGCCCTCTCCCTGCGATCGTTCCGACCCCATGCACCGTTCCCTGCTGCTCCTCTCCCTGGCGGCGCTCGCCGCCGCCCCGCTCACGGCGCAGGCACCCGGTCGTCCGCTCGGCAGCTACGAGCCGACGGCGCAGCCGCTGTCGGCGGTCCCGCGCGTCAGCGTCCCCGCCCTCGACCGCGCCGCGATCGCCGCCGAGGACCGCGCGCGGGAGGCCGCCGGCGAGCCGGCCCGCTACGCGATCCCGTTCGGAATCGACCTGCGGCCCGCCACCGACGGCGTGTGGCAGTCGCTCGACGCCGACTGGGACATGTGGCGCGTGCGCGTCCGCGCGCCGGGCGCCAGCCACGTGAACCTCGGCTTCGGACGCTTCTCGATGCCCGGCGATGCCCAGGTGTCGGTGTTCGCTGCGAATGGCACCCACGCACTGCGGCCGTTCACGGCCTGGGACCACCAGCCGTCCCGCGAGCTCTGGACGCCGGTCGTGCCGGGCGACGAGGTCGTCATCGAGCTGCTGGTCCGTCCCACCGACCGCGATCGCGTCGAGCTGACGCTGACCTCGATCAACAGCGGCTACCGCTTCTTCGGCGCCGGCCCGACCGCATTGCCGGCGGCGCCGGAGTCCGGCTCGTGCAACGTCGACGTCGTGTGCCCGCAGGGTGACGGCTGGCGCTCCGAGATCCCGGGGATCGCGGCCATCTCCACCGGTGGCTCGATCTTCTGCACGGGCTTCATGGTCAACAACACCGCGCAGGACGCCCGCAACTTCTTCATGACGGCGCGCCACTGCGGCGTCACGTCGAGCAATGCCGGCTCGCTGGTCACCTACTGGAACTTCGAGACGTCGACCTGCGGCGGCACGCCGAACGGCTCGCTGTCGCAGTTCAACACCGGCTCGACGTGGCGGGCCGGCTACACGACCTCGGACTTCACGCTGGTCGAGCTCAACAACTCGCCCAATCCGAACTGGGGCATCACCTACGTCGGCTGGGATCACGGCCCGCAGAACGCGACGTCCGCGGTCGCGATCCACCACCCGAGCGGCGACGAGAAGCGCATCTCGTTCGAGTACCAGGCCACGCAGACGACGTCGTACGGCGGCACGTCGCAGCCCGGCGACGGCACCCACGTGCGCGTCGTCGACTGGGACCTCGGCACGACCGAGCCCGGCTCGTCCGGCTCGCCGCTGTTCGACCAGAACCACCACGTGATCGGCCAGCTCCACGGCGGTGGCGCCGCGTGCGGCAACGACCTGAGCGACTACTACGGCCGCTTCTACGTGTCGTGGACGGGCGGTGGGGCGCCGTCGTCGCGCCTGTCGGACTGGCTCGACCCGCTCGGGACCGGCCAGCAGGCGCTCGACACGCTCGGCACCACCGGTCGCGCCTCGGCACTGCGCTACGGCACCGGCTGCATCGAGTCCGCGGCGTCGTTCGCCGAGGTCTACGGCGCCGGCTCGTTCGATCTGTCCGGCTCGGCCGCACAGCCGAACGGCATCGCGCTGCTGCCGAACGCGGCAGGCGGCTACGACGTGGTGCCGGCGGCCGGCCTGTGGTTCAACCCGATCTCGGCGAACCTCGGCATGACCGACGACTCGGTGCGCGCGCAGAGCCTGCCGTTCACGTTCCGGCACCCGGGTGGCGCGACGACGCAGGTCACCATGTGCTCCAACGGCTACGTGTGGCTGAACGGCGCGTCGACGTCGGCGGACTACACGCCGACGGTCGGCGAGCTGGTCTCCGAGCCGTCGCGCATCGCCGCGATGTGGATGGACCTCAATCCGTCGCGTGGCGGTACCACGCACTTCGACGTCGATCCGAGCGGCAATGCCGTCTACCTGACCTGGCTCGGCGTCCCCGAGTATTCCAACACCGGCGCCAACGACCTGCAGTGCGTGCTGCGCTCCGACGGCCGCGTCGAGCTGCGCTGGCGCGTCTGCGCGAACGTCAACGGCTCCGCGCTCGTCGGCTACAGCCCCGGCAACGGCGCGCGCACGCCGGCGGCGATCGACATCTCCGCAGCGATGCCGTTCGGCACCGGCCGCGACGCGGACGGCCTGGCGCTCGCAGCCGTCAACCGGCCGGTCCTCGGCCAGACCCACCAGCTCCGCGTCGAGGCGATCCCCGCAGGCTCGCCGAACGGCGTCGTGTTCCTGGGCTTCGGCAAGTACCCGAACGGCCTCGACCTGGCGGCGCTCGGCGCGCCGGGCTGCCGGCAATACTGCACGATCGACGACAGCACGGGCTTCGCGGTGACCGGCGCGACCTGGATCTACTCGCTGCCGATCCCGAACATCGCGGCGTTCGCCGGCCAGCACCTGTACGCGCAGGCCGTGACCGTCAGCCCGGGCCTCAATCGGCTCGGCATCGTGACGTCGAACGGCATGGACCTGGTGCTCGACCAGAACTGATCGCGACGACGGCGCGGCGGGATCGTCCGCAGGATTCTCCGGATCGCCGGGCACTTCCGGCGCCCGCGATCCGCCGGAGGGGGTGGGGTGTGCAGGACGCGCCGCCCCACCGATGATCCCGAGCGCCACCATGGCCGATCCCGACGTTCCTGGCGACCTGGCGGAGCTGATCCGCCGTGCCGCCGCGGGCGACCGCGACGCCCGCGCGCGCCTGCTCGAGTCGGTCTACCCGCGCGTGCGCGCCCGGGTGCACCGCGAGCTGGAGCTGGACTTCCGGCGCAACCACCGCTGGATCCTGCCGCTGTTCAGCACCGGCGACATCGTGCAGGACGTGTTCGTCGGTGTGCTGACGGCGCTCGAGGGCTTCCAGGGCGACGACGACGCGGCGCTGGTCCGCTACCTGACGACCCTCGTCAGGAACCGGCTGGTCGACGCGGTGCGCTACCACGAGGCCGAGCGTCGCGATCCGCAGCGCAAGCAGCCGATCGGCGCGACCGACGACGGCGGCGCGGCGCTGCCGGCCGGCGACGATCCGACGCCGTCGATGGCCGCCGCGCTCGCCGAGCAGATGGAGACCTTCCGCGCGGTGCTCGACACGTTCCCGGAGCAGACCCGGCTGCTGCTCGAGCGGCGCCTGTGCGACGGCGCGCCGTTCGAAGAGCTCGCCAGCGAGCTCGGCTGGGCGACGCCCAACGCCGCCGGCAAGGCGTTCCGCGCGGCGAAGGCGCGGCTCCTGATCCGGCTGCAGGAGCGTGGTATCGCACCGCCCGGCGGGGGCGACGCATGAGCGCTGCCGCCGACGAGGACCGGCTCGCCGAGCTCGTCGAGCGCGGTCTCGAGCAGCTCGAGGAGGGGCGGACGCTCGACCTCGCCGCATTGTGCGCGGGCGCGCCGGAGCTCGCATCGCGCGTCGCGGCGGCGCTCGGGCTCGATGCGGCACTCGGCGAGCTGCGGGCGATGCCCGCACCGCCGCGCCGCGACGCGATGCTCGGGCGCGTGCTCGGCGGGCGCTACCGGGTCGACGAGCGGCTCGGCGCCGGCGCGATGGGCGCCGTGTTCCGCGCGCGCGACCTGCAATTGGAGCGCGACGTCGCGGTGAAGCTGCTGCACGAGCTGCGCAGCTGGGACGCGGCGGCGCGCGCGCGCTTCGACCGCGAGGCGCGCGTGCTCGCGCGGCTGGCGCACGGCCACGTGGTCGCGATCTTCGACCGCGGCGAGACCGCCGAGGGCGAGCCGTTCCTGGTCATGGAGCTGCTCGACGGCACCTCGCTCGCGACCGTGCTCGGCATGGCGGAGCGGCGCGGCGAGGTCGCCGCGCTCGCCGCCGCGCACGACGCGGCGCCGAGCGAGTCCCGCGAGCGCGGCTGGCTGCGCCAGGTCGTCGCGTGGCTCGCCGAGATCGCCGACGGGCTCGCGGCGGCGCACGCGGCAGGCGTCGTGCACCGCGACGTCAAGCCGTCGAACGTGGTCGTCACGCAGCGCGGGCGCGCCGTGCTGCTGGACTTCGGTATCGCGGTCGGGCACGGCAACGACGCCGCGATGACGTCGACCAGCTCGGCGCTCGGTACGCCGTGGTACATGGCGCCGGAGATCGCCGCCGGCCGGTCGGCGACGCCGCGGACCGACGTCTACGGGCTCGGCGCGACGCTCTACCACCTGCTCGCGTTGCGCCCGCCGTTCGACGACCTGCCGCAGCGCGTGCTCTCCCGCATCCTGCGCGAGGATCCGACACCGCTCCCGCGTGTGCGCCCGGAGCTGCCGCGCGACCTCGTCGCGATCGTCGAGACCGCGATGACGCGCGAGCCCGAGCGTCGCTACGAGAACGCGGCCGCGCTGCGCGACGACCTGCGGGCGTTCCTCGCCCACCGCCCGGTCGCGGCGCGCCGGCTCGGGCCGCTGCAATGCGCCTGGCGCGGGGTCCGCCGGCGGCCCGCCCGCGCGGTCGCGTGGGCCGCGTCGGCCGTCGCCGTGCTCGGCCTCGGCATCGCGTTGCCGCTGTGGCTGCAGCGCAGCGCGGCCCGCGACGCCGCCGAGTACGCGTGGCGCGTTCGCCACCTGCCCGCGCTGCTCGCGCTCGAGGGCTACCCGCAGGAGCGGATCGCGGTCGCCGCCACCGAGCGGACCCAGCAGCTCGCCGAGCTCGATGCGATCCTGGCGCTGCGCGCCGACGACCACGCGACGAGGGCGGTGCGCGCCGCGGTGCGGCTCGACAGCGGCGATCGCGACGGCGCGGTCGCCGACCTGCACCGCATCGAGGCCGATGCACCGAGCGCGTTCCTGAGCGAGCTCGTCGCGCGGCATGCGGCATTGCCTGCGGACGCGCGTGGGATGGCCGCGCTCGATCTCGCCGACCTACCCGAGCCGACCGCTACCGTCGACCGCTTCGTCGCCGCTCTGCAGGCGCTGCGCCAGCGCACGCCGGCCGGCTACGAGCGTGCCGACGCACTGCTGTCAGCGGTCGCCGATTGGACGCCCGCCCGCGATCTGCGGCTGATCGCGTGGCTCGCGCTGGAGCGCTACGACGATGCATTGCACGAGGCGCGCGAGCTCGAGCTCGAGTACGGCACGCCGACGCCGCGCACGCGCCACGCGATCGGCGCGTGCCTGCTGTCGCAGGGCCGCTACGACGAGGCGATCCCGTACCTGCGCGAGGCGATCGCAATGCGCCCGGAGCGCCACGGCCCGTGGCACAACCTCGGTCTCGCGCTCCTCCGCACCGGCGATCTCGTCGGTGCTGCCGACGCGCTGTCGCATGCCCACGCCGCCCGGCCGTGGATGACGAACACGCTGCAGCTCTACGCGCAGCTCGAAGCCGACCGCGAGGACTTCACCGCGGCGCGGAGCTGGGCGGAGAAGATCCCGGAGACCGACGCCGACGGCTCGCACTGGCGCCGGCCCGACGCGCTCGCGCAGATCGCGCTCAAGGAGGCGCTGGTGGCGAAGACGGCGGAGCTCGCGTCCGACGACGAAGCGCGCTCCGCGGCGCAGGCCCGCACCGGCGAGCTGGCGACCACCGCGGTCGCCGCGTTCGAGGCGCTGCTCGCGAGCGACCTGCCGGCCGCACGGCGCGGCACCGCACGGCAGGCGTTCGCGATCTGCAGGTGCCTCGCGGACGGCAAGCCGAACGAGCTGTTCGTGCGACTGGTCGGCCAACAGCTGAAGGAGCCGCTGAATCCTGCCTGCCTGCGGAACCTCGCGGCCGGGCTGGCCGTCGACTCGGGCGATCCGCAGTCGATCGAGCTGGTCCGGCTCGTGCTCCTCGAGATCGCGCTCGCGCTGCGCCCCGGCAACGCGCGCTTCCGCGACGACGTCGACCGCGAGCGAGCGAAGCTCGGCATCGAGCCGCGCCGCTGACACGTGCGGCGGCCGGCGAGGACAACCAGGAGTCGACCATGATCCGTGCCATCCTGAGTCTCGGCTGCACCGCGGTGCCGCTGCTCGCACAGGTCGCGACCGAGCGCCAGTCGCAGGGCCCGCTGATGGGCGTGTCGCAAGCGTTCTCGACCGCACCCGGCACGGTCGGCACGGCCGGGCCGGTCGATGCGACGCGGCTGCTGTTCCGACCCGACGGCTTCCTGGGGGCGACCCCCGGCGAGTACGCCGCGCAGCCGTTGCCGGGCATCCCCGACTACTCGACCGACGTCCTGCTGCAGCACACGATGCCGCGACCGGACATCGACGCGTTCTCGGTCGGGCTCGACTGGGTCGTGTCCGACGCGACGGGTCTCGCCGTCGTGCCGCCGGGTCATTGGGCTGCACTGAGCTTCTCGGTGACGCGTGCGACCGTGGGCGCGCCGCCCGGCATGGCACCATCGTCGGTCGTCTTCACCGAGGCCGGCGGTCCCGACGGCGCCGCGGGCGACCTGTTCAGCTTCGTGCTGCCCGGCTCGGTGGCGCCACCGGAGATCATCGGCGTCACGCAGCGCGCGCAGGACGCGACCGAACTCGCATTGGCGGCGCTGGCCGGGCCTGCCGACGTCGACGCCCACGACGTCTTCGTGGGCCTGCTGTGGGAGCGCAATCCGGACCTCGCCTACCTGCTGCCGCCCGCATTGCGGACGCCGCGCGCGTTCTTCTCGGTCTCGCCGGCGACCGTCGGCCGCGTGCCGGCGAGCTGGTGGGCGGGCACCGTGCCGAGTGCCGCGACGATCTTCTGTACGTCGTGGATCGCCGGTGGCTGGACGGTCCCGACACCGTTCATCCTGCCGTCGCAGCTCGGCCTCGGCAGCGGCGAGGACGTCGACGCGGTGGCCGTCGACCTGACGCGCGACCGCCTGCTGTTCAGCACGGCGACGGCCGGTCGCGATCCGATCCTGTTCGCGAGTGGCTTCGACACGTCGTGCGCGCCGGCGTCGCGGCCAACGCTGTTCGTGGCGCCGTACCGCACGCCGGCCCCCAGCGACGCACCCGACGATCCGCCGGTGTCGGTGGTGATCGGCCTGATCACGGCCGACGACGTCGACGCGATCTGCGCGCTCGACCCGGGTGGCGACCCGCTGCTGCAGCTCCTGATCGGCGCGCCGGACCCGTCCGCTGGCATTCCGACCCTGCAGCCGTACCTGGCGGCGTCGTCGTTCCGGTCGTTCGACGGGGTCTCGCAGACCGTCGAGTACCGGAGCCACATGGCCGGCTGGCCGCCGACCGGCCGGCAGCCGAACGTGCTCGGCGGGGTGCTGGTCGGCATCCTGCAGCCGGTGAACTGGCAGCCGCTCGCCTTCGTCGGCGGCCCGTTCCGGCACCTCTCGAGCCCGTTCGGCGGCGCGCCCGAGCTGCTGTCGATCGTCGTTCCGCAGCTGCCGAGCACGCTCGGCCTCCCGATCTGGCTGTGGTGGGGGGCGGCGGATCCGCAGACCGGCAGCTTCGGCATCGCGCGGCCGGTCCGCGTGCGGCTGTGACGGGGCGGGGGCGCGGCGATTCTCCCGGAACCCCGCCGTGCCGACGCGGTCTCGGGCGCGCATGACACCGACTCGTGGTTGGATCCCCTTCGCGCTCGCTGCGGTGAGTGCGCTCGCCCCGGCCCAGCGGCGACCGGCTCCGGTCGATGCCTGCGACTTCGCGGTGCGGATGCACCGCGAGCTCGCGCGGGACGGCGGCGACGTGGCCTGCTCGCCGACCTCGATCCGCTGCGCGCTCGCACTGGTGCGGGCCGGCGCGACCGGCGAGACCCGCGCGGAGATCGACGCGGCGCTGGCGTTCAGCGGCGACGACCGGGAGCTCGCGCGCGCGCTGAACGGCCGGCTCGCCGAACTCGTCGAGGCGGCGGCCCGGTCGACCGACAGCCGCCATGGTGACACCTTCGAGTTCAGCGCGGCGCACGGCGTCTGGGTCGACCGGCGGATCACGCTGCAGAGCGCGTGGCGCGAGCTGGTGACCGGCAGCTACGGCGCCGGCGTCGACACGCTCGACTTCGCCGGTGCTCCCGACCGGGCCGTCGCGATCATCGAGGGCTGGGTGCGCCGGCAGACCGCCGATCGGATCAAGGACCTGGTGACGCCCGACCTGATCACGCCGGATACGCGCCTCGTGCTCGCGAGCGCGCTGCGCTGCGGCGGCGGCTGGGAGGAGACGGTGCACGGCCCGCACGAGAGGGCGTTCCGACTCGCCGACGGCGAGGTCGTGCAGGTGCCGTTCCTGCTTGCTGGCGGTGCGCTGCCGCTGGTCGAGTCAGCCGGCTGGCAGGCCGTCGCGATGCACGTGCGCGGTGGCCGGCTCGCGCTCGGCATGGCGCTGCCCGCTGGCGACGCGTCGCTGGCGGAGTGCGAGGCCGCGCTGACCGGCGTGCGATTGGCCGCGCTGATCGACGCCCTGCGCGCTCCGGAGGCGTCCGGGCGGCCGGTCTCGCTCGAAGTTCCCGAAGTTCGCGACCGGCCGCAAGGTCGAGCTCGAGGCGGTCCTGCAGCGCCTCGGCGTGCGCCGCGCCTTCACGGCGGCCGCCGAGTTCGACGCGCTCACGTCGAGCGAGGCGCTCGCCGTCGATCGCGTCGTGCACGACGCGCGGGTCACGGTCGACGAGCACGGCCTGACCGCCGCGGCCGCGACCGTCGTGACGATGAAGCGCCTCGGTCTTGCCCCCGGCGAGCCGCTGCGCGTGAGCATCGACCGCCCGTTCCTGTTCTTCGTCTACGACCGCGCCAGCGGCGAGCCGCTGTTCGTCGGCCGCATCGCCGACCCGCGGGACTGAGCGCGCCGGCCCGCGAGAGCGGGTCAACCGTCTTCGGCGTCGCGCAGGCCGTCGAGCGCCAGCCGTTGCCGGGCGTGCAGCTCCAGATCGATGTCGTCGATGCCGTCGAGATCGAACGGATCCTCGAGCCGGTCCTGCACGTTGTCGAGCGCCACCAGCACGACGCCGTACACGACCGCGATCCCATAGCCGATCGCATCGCCGTATTGTGCGCCGAGCAATGCGAACTGGGGTGCGAACAGCAGCGGGAACGCATTGAGGAACACCTTGCTGTACGCGCGCAGCGACTGCGGCGTTCGATAGTCCGCGATGTTGGCGAGCTCCTCGAACCACGCGTAGATCATCCGCAGCGAGTCGTGCGCGCGCGCCATCTCGGGCGGCGCGACGCCGGCGCCGCGCAGCCGCTGGACCTGGCGCGACAACCTGGCGAGCGCGGTATGGACGCGGCGCCGGTCGTCGCTGGTGCGGCTCCGGTCGCGCAGGAACGCGGCCATCGCGGTGAGCACGTCACCGACCGCGGCGGCGACACCGCGCTCGAGGTCCGGGTCCGGTTCGGCGACCCAGTGGCGCGCCGCCAGCACCAGTGCCGTGCCATCGCCCTGGATGTTCGCGATCGCGCGCAGCGCCTCCTCGCGCCGGCGGTAGGCGGCGTGGATGGAGAACACGATCGGGAACACCACGGCGACGCCGATCAGCGACGCCGGGAGCTCCGCCACGACGTCGAACCGCCGGCACAGCCAGGTCGCGGCGAGCGCGAGCACGACGACGATCGCGAGGTGGAGGTCGAGGACGCCGACGAAGTCACGGAGGGTGCGCATCGGGCCTCGATCAAAGCCGCGCACGGCGCGCGCGCCCACGGTCCACCGCGCGAGTTTGCGCCGGATCGTCCCGGTGGCCGGCCACTGCGACATGCGATCGTGCAGAATGTCTGTCACGCGCCGCGGATCGCTCCGTCTTGTGGCGCTGGTATGGCTGCGGATCGCGATGCTGCGACGTTCGTCGAGGAGCTGCGCCGGCACGAGTCGGAGCTCCGGCCCCTCGTGCGCGCGCTGCTCCGCGGGCGGGGTGACGCAGAAGACGTGCTGCAGGAGGTCTGGCTGCGCGCCTTGCAGCGCCCGCCTCGGGAGCCGGCGGCGGCGCTGGTCTACCTGCGGACGATCGCGCGGCGGGTCGTGATCGACTGGCGCCGCAAGGACAGCGCGCGCGAGCGGCGCGAGCGGGAGGTCACGGCGCGCAGCGCCGCCGAGCCCGCCGCCGCCGAGCTCTCCGCCGCCGAGACGGTCGAGCGGCTGCAGACCTGTGCGATCGTCACGCAGGCGGTGGTGGATCTGCCGGACACGCTGCGCGAGGCGGTCGTGCTCCGCTATCTCCATGGGCACGACGTCGCGAAGATCGCCGCGGACCTCGGTGTGTCCGCGGCGAACGTGCGCCAGCGGATCCACCGCGGTGTCGTCGAACTGCGTCGCCGGCTCGCTGCGCGGTACGGCGGCGGCGACGCGTGGCGGCGTTCGCCGGCGCTGCTCGCGATCGCCGGGCTCCGACCGGCTGCCGCGACCGTCCCGTTCGGCACGCTGCTCGGAGTCGTACTCGGCATGGGAAAGACCGGTCTGGTGTCGTCAGTGCTCGTCGTCCTGCTGCTGATCGGCGCGGCGCTCGCGTCGTGGACTGCCTGGGCGCCATCCTCGCAGCCGCCCGCGGCCCCGGTCGAGCGGACGGTGGCGGAGCGCGTGGCGACCGCCGGCGCTGGGGGCGTCCACACCGTGGCCGACGGCGCGGCACCGGCGCGCAGCGCGATCGACTCGCCCGCCGCCGTGACGCCCCCCGCGCCGGGCCCGACCGGGCTGGTCGCCCGCGTGCGCGTCGTCGACGGCGCCAGCGGGGCGCCGGTGCCGGCCGCGCGGGTGGCGGCGCTGCCCGACGGTCTCGACTGGCCGTCGCTCGACGCGTCGGCCCAGGCGGCGGTCGATCGCTTCGGCGGTGACGACTTCGCGCTCTACGCGCGCTTCGGCAGCGTGCTGACGGCCGACGCCGACGGACTCGTCGAGGTGCCGGTCGGCGAGTCGCTGCTGCTGTGCAGCGAACACGGTGATCTCGCCGGCTCGCTCACGATCCGCGGCGCGGAGCTGATCGCCGGGCGCACGCTGACGCTGCGCCTCGCACCGGACCCGCGCGCCGAGGTCCGCGTCGTCGACGAGCGCTCGGGCGCGCCGGTCGAGGGCGTCCACCTGTACTTGCTCCCGGCCTGGAAGGAGCCGCGCTGGGCAGCGCTGCGAAGCAATGCGCGCGCCTTGCGCGGCCACTGGCTGATCGGGGTGACCGACCGCGACGGGCGCGTTGCGCTGCGCGGCCTCGGCACGCGGATCGGCGAGGACACCGCGCGCTTCCCGATCGCGCCCGACGGCGTGCGCATCGAGGTTGCCATGCCGGGGCTCGACGCTCCGCCCGGCGTCGACCTGTGGCTCGACGCCTGGCCGGTCGGGCCGGTGAGGCTGCCGGTGCCGCCGACTGCGGCGGTCGTCGTGCGGTGCGTCGACGCCGCGGGTCGTGCCTGGCAGGACAGCGGCGAGGGCCAGGTCGAGCTGCGGGCGCTCGGGCCCGCCGGTGGCGAGGCCGGCGCGAGCGGCTGGGAGTACCTCGGCGCCCTTCCGCTCGGGCCCGGGCGCTGCGAGTTCCGCTGCGTCGCCGTGCGCGGCCCGCGCTGCGAGGTCCGGTTGGACGACGGGCGGGCAGGCGTCGCGCCGCACGTCGTCTTCGACGCCCCGCCCGCGGGCGGTCGGTGCGAGGTCGAGTTGCCGATCCCGGCGGGTGCCGTGTCGTTGACGGGGCGTCTCGTCGACGTGCGCGGCCGGCCGTTGCCCGGTCTGCTGGCCCGGCTCGGCACGGACTGCGGCGCGCCCTTCGACCTCGCCCGGTTCGTGACGTCCGCCGACGGGCGCTTCCGGCTGGAGCTCGAGGCGGACGCGATCGGCAGCCGGTTCTGCGACGTGCGCTGCGGGCAGGTCGAACGCCACCGGGATGGTCGTCTGTGGGGGCGGCTGCCGGATCTCGGCGAGCTCGGTGCGGGGGAGCACGAGCTGGGCGATGTCGTCATGGCGGAGCTGCCGCTGCTCGCCGTCGTCGACGTCACGGTCGGCGGCGAGCCGCCGCGCGCGCTGCCGAGCGTGCTCCTCACGCACTACGTGCCGGAGGAGGACGACTGGCAGCTCGCCGGCGCCGGCATGGCCCGGCACGTCGCCATGGAGGGCGCCGGGCGCTTCGTGGTCCGCGCGGCGGACGACGGTCGCCGCTGGGGCGCGCTCGTGACTGCGCCGGACGCTGCGCGCGTGCGGTCCGTCGAGTTCGTGCGGCGCGGCGACGAGCTCACCGTCGATCTGGAGCCGGGAGCCGCTGTCGAGGTGTTCGCGACGGTGCCCGCCGGAGCGCGCGCGGCGCTGAGCGCGCAGCTCGTCGATGCCGGTGGTCGGCCGATGCGCCCCGCGATCGAAGGCGTCGACCCCGACGACGCGCTGGCGCGCTGGCGGGGCCTGCCGGCGGGTGACTACGAGCTGCGCGTCGGCCTCGGTGCTGCCCGCTGGCCGCTCCGCGCCATCCCGCTGACGCTCGGTCCGGACCGGCCCCTGGCAGCGCGTCGACGTCGACCTGCGTGCAGCGCTCCGTCCGCTGGACGTCACGGTGGTGGCGCCCGCCGGCTCGCCGCCGGTCGCCGGCGTCGCCGGCTGGCGCATCGGGTCGATGGCCGTCGCGACGGACGACCGCCTGCAGCCCCTGACGCCCGGCGGCGACCGGCTCTGGGTGCCGGCGCAGCCGTTCGACGGCCAGCTCGTCGTGATCGTGCCGGGCTTCGAGCCGGCGGTGCGGGCGCTGCCGCCTCCGGCGGTCGAGTCCCTGCGCATCGTGCTGTTCCCGGAGCCGCCACCCGCGCCGTCGCGCTCCGCGCGCTGACCGGCGGCGTGCGCGTCACCACAGACCGCGCAATGCGAGCGCGCGGCGGAGCGCGCGGCGCTCGGCGTCGTCGAGCGTCGCGTGCGGACCGAATTGCCGGACGAGGTGCAATGCGCGCTCGATCGGCGGAGCGTCGACCGGCTCCCGCGTGTCGGAGTCGAGCCACAGCGCATCGGCGAGCACGTCGAGCGCGGCGCTCCACACCGGCGCGGGGAGCTCGGTGAGCTGTCCGCGCAATCGCATCGCCGCGGCCTCGCAGCGGCACAGCGCCCGGAGCGGCTCGTCGATGTCGAACTCGTCGTCCGCTGTGGACAGGCGCGATATGCACGCCAGCAGCGCGTCGACCTCGTCGTCGCCGGCGGGCGTCGACCAGGTGGGCAACGGCACGGTCGTGCCGCGCAGGATGCCTGCGCGGTCGGCTGCCGACAGCCGCGCGAACGCGAGCTCCCAGCGCTCCGCGTCCAGCTCCTCCGCATGCTGCGCGAGCCAGGACGACGGGGCGAGCTCGGCGAGCCGATCGAGCAGGAACGCGTCGAGCGCGGAATCGTCGATCGCCCAGGAGGCCTCGTCGGATCGCAGCCGCGCGAAGAGCTCCTGCAATGCGCCGGCGTCGTCGCGCGCAGCGGCCGCGAGCGCCGTGTGCCAGGCAGCGAGCCGCGGGGTCCCGGCGTCGAGCGCGACCCCGAGGCCGTCGGCCCGCCGGGCGCGGAGAGCACCCGCCAGCGCCGCCGTCCAGTCTGCATCGTCCGCAGCGGCGAGCGCGCACTGCAGCGCAGCGGTCGGGACCCGCGCACCGGTGAGCCGGTCCGCGACCTCGCGCGGGGGCTCGTACCGGGCGATCGCCTCGAATGCACACAGCGGCGCGTCCCGCCACAGGTCGCGGGGCAGCAGGTCGGCCAGCTCGTAGTCGGCGTGGTCGAGGAACTCGGGGTCGGCGAGCAGCCGCAGCAGCTCGGTACGGCCCGCGTCGGTGGCGGCGAGCGTCTCGACGATCGACCCGCACTGCCAGGGTCCGGCGAGCGCCGCCACGCTGGCTGGCGGCATCGCCGCGCGGTCGGCGAGCGGCAGGCGCGCGAACGCCGCCGCGCGCGTGTCGGCGTCGCCGGTCGCGAGCACCTCGCGCAGCGCGGCGTTGAGCGCCGCGGTCGCCGGCGACGGCTCGATCGTCTCGAGCAGCTCGTCGACGAGCGACGGCAATGCCGGCAATGCGGCCTGCAGCAGGCGGGCCTGGGCGAGCTGTCGCTCGGACCCATGGCGCTCGGCATCGAGCACGTCGAGCAGCGAGACGACCTCGTCGTCGACGTCGACGCCCGCCAGCGCCCGGCGCTCCAGCTCCGGGACCGCGTCGGCTGCCGTGGTCCGCTCCAGCTGCGTCAGCCGTGTGAGCAACGCGAGGCGCCACGGCGCGAGCGCGCCGCCGGTGCAGCGCTGCGGCCACCACTGCGATGCCCACAGTGCGCCGCTCGGGTCGCGGTACGGCAACCGGTGTCGCAGCTCGCTCAGTGCAGAGAGTGCCGCCACCGGATCGCGCGCGGCGAGGTCGGCGAGCTCGGTGAGCCGCTGCGCCGCGCGCGCCGCCGCGCGCGTCGCGGTCGGGGACTCGTCGAAGACCGTCTCGTCGTCGAGTCCGTCGTGCCAGGCATTGGCGAGGCGATCGGCGAGCTGCCAGGCGCGCTCCGCGGGGTCTGGGTGGCGGCGGGACCGCGTGCGCGCGGGAGTCGTCCCGCTCGCCGCGTCGTCGTCCGGCGAGGCCGACTCCTCCGCGGCGGACGCCGTCGCCTCGTCGCGCGCGGCGGCCACCTCGACGAAGCCGCCAGACGAGCTGCCGCCGACGCCGTCGAGGTACATCGCCGCGACCGTGACCGGCGGCCACAGCGCGTGGCCGGCGAGCGTCGGCACGACCGCGATCGTCCGCTCGACGACGTCTCCGGGGTCGATGCGCCGCAGCGTGAACGCGATCCGGTCGTCGAAGCGCTCGACCCACCGCGGCGGCACGGGCAGCTCGAAGCCCGCCGGCAGCGGGCATTCGACCACGGCGTAGTCGACGCGCTCGCTCGACGCCACGCGGATCCGCACGGCGATCACCTCACCGCAATGGAGCGCAGCGACATCGCGGCCGTCGCCGTCGACCAGCGCGCGCTCGATCGTCAGAGGCTCGGCCGACGCCGGGTGCGTCGACGCACGCTCGCGCCGCGCCCCGCGGACGACGAGTCGCAGCATGGTCTCCGCCTCGGCGGTGACGTCGACCTGGGTGGCGAACGGCAGCGACAGGCGCGCACGGAAGCCGTCCGCTTCCGTCAGCGTCAGCTCACGCACCGACCGGCCCGCGACCACGGCGACCGGGACCTCGCCGAGCGCCGCCGGCCGGAGGTCGGCGACGAGCCACAATGCGGTCAGCGCCGTGCCGGTCGCGAGCGTCGACGTGCGTCCGGCCAGCACGTGCTGCGCGAGCGCGCTCGCGGCGCCCGCGTGGTCGGCGTCGGGCGCGAGTCCGAACGCGAGCTCGAGCTGCCAGGCAGCGACCGCGACCGGGGCGTCGATCGGGTGGTCCCGAGCGGTCGGTGCGTCGCCGCTGGTCGCGCGCTCCAGGCAGCGCGCGGCCCGCGCGTGGTCGCCGGCGGCGAGCCACGCGAGCCCGGCGCGCACGGCCAGGCCGCGGGGCAGCGCACGGTCGCTGTCGGTCAGCGCGCCGACCGCATTGCGGGCCGCCGCGCAATCGGGGCAGCGTCGCAGCACCGCGACGGCGAGCTCCTCGGCGTTCGGGTCGCCGGCGTCCGCCACTGTGCGCGTCAATGCGGTAACGAACGGCTCGCGGCTCGGATCACAGCGCAGCCCGGCGGCGTCCGGATCGAGCCCGGCGTCGCGCAACACGCACAGGCCGTGCAGCACGACCGCGGTCATCGCGGGATCGACGCCGTCGCCCGGCCACCACGCGAACGCCCCGCCGGGGCCGTCCTGCAGCTCGCGCACGTGTGCGAGTCCGCGCCGCAGCCGGTCGCGGAACGCGTCGTCCATCGTCGGGGCCGGTCGGCCGTGAGCGCGCGCGCCGCGCGCTTCGGCGAAGAACGGCAGGAGCCCCGACAGCGTCTGCTCGATGCAGCCGTGCGGGTAGTCCTCGAGCCGCTCGCGGCACAGGTCGCGCAGCGCGGCATCCGTGCCGAGCACGACGACCTCGAGGCCGGCGTCCGGGGTCGAGTCGCCCGGTGTGGCGACCGTCACGCGGCGCGTCCCGGCACCGCTCGCGACCACCGGCACGTCGACCGCGTCGGGCGCGACCGGCAGTGCGCGCGAGGAGCTGTCGGCATGCTCGCCGAGCCGCAGGTCGAGGCGCAGCGCGGCGTCGCCCGGCGCGACAGCGCGCAGCGCCAGCGACGCGGTCGCGGTCCGGCCGGCGGGCACCGGCGGGGTGCCCGCGACGTCGACGGCCAGCGTGCCGTCGCCCAGAGCGCTGGCCGTGAGCTCCGGGGTGTCGGTCGACGCCGCGGCGTCCGCGGCGCGGTCGAGCAGCACCGGGATCGCGAGCGCATCGCCCGCGCGCAGCACGCGCGGCAGGCGCGGCTCGGCGGCGAGCGGCAGGCGCGCGGCGAGCGTGCGGCGCAGCAGGAAGCCGTCGCCGTCGGCGGCCACGCTGACGACCGTCACGCGCCACGTGGTCAGGTCGTCGGGCATGGCGACACTCGTCGCCGCGATGCCGTCGGCGTCGCTGACCAGAGTCACGAACGCCGCGGTCGCGCGGAAGTCGGCGCGGAGCGGCGGTGGCGCGGACGCCCCCGGACCCGCGGCGGCGCCGGCCGCGCCAGGCGACCCGTGCATGCGGCGGTCCGGCTCCGGCGGCGGCACGCGCCCTTCGCTCAGCAGCTCGGCGAGCGCGCGGCGCGGGTCCGCCGCGGCGAGGCTCCGGACCAGCTCCCAGCGCGGAGTCGGGAGCCACGGCACCAGCGCGATCCGCGGCGCGGGCGTCCGGTCGTCGGCCAGCGCGAAGATGCGCTCGTCGACGACCGCGACCGTCACGGCGACGCCCGGCTCACCCGCGTCGACGCGGATCGGCACCGTGGCACCCGGCGCGCAGCGCGCCGGCAGCGTGAGCTCGGGTGGCCGTGCGGGCGCGCCGTGCAGCGGGATGCGCAGCCGATCGATCTCGGTCAGCGTGGCGACCGTGAGGTCGAGGAACGGCCATTCGGCCGCGGTTGGAGTCAGCTCGATGCTCGCCCGGCCGTCGTCGTCGAGGTGCAGCGCCTGCGCGGCCGTCGCGTCACCACGCCCGCGGACGAGCAGCACCGGCGTGCGCGGTCTGCCGCTCACGACGAACCCGGCCGGCATGCCGACGACGAGGGAGCGCGGGCCCGAGATGCCCAGCGACCGCGACGCGGTCGCCACGCGGTCGTCGCCCGTCGCCTCCGCGCGGACCGCGTGCGTCACGACCTCGGTCCGGCCGTCGGGGGTCTGCACGGTGAACGTCACGGCGAGCCGTTCCGAGGTGTCGGCCGGCGGGGCGATCGTCAGCTCGGCACGACCCGCACCGTCGGTGCGCAGCGCGGACTCGGGCTCGTCGCGCCAGCCGCGCTTCACCCCGGCGCGGACGGCGAGCCCGGCCGCGGGCCCGCCGGAGGCCCACTCGGCGACCAGCGCGATGGCCACCGGCTCTGCGCGGCCCGCGTCGACCGTCGCGGGCCCTTCGCAGCGCAGCGTGACGAGCGGGCGCACGAAGCGCTCGATGCGCGTCGGCGTCACCTCGGCGAGCCGCTCCTCGCCAGCGGCCCGCGCGCGCGAGAGCCGCAGGGTCACCGGACCGTCCGGCAGCTCGGGCGGGACCGGCAGCGTGAAGCACGCGATGCCGAGTGCGTCGGTGTGGAGCTCGATCACCCGCTCGTGCTCGCCGCCCACGAACGCACGCAGCGTCAATGCGCAGTCCGCCGCCGGTACGCTCGCGACCTGCGCGTCCAGGCCGCGGCCCTGCCACGCCAGTTGCTTCATCGCAATGCGACCGACGATGTCCTCGCCGGGTCGGTGCAAGGGCCGATCGACCATCCAATGCACGCGTACGGCATCGCGCGGGAGCGACGGCGTGTACGGCACCGGCAGGTCGAGCGTCGCCGGGTGGCCGGCGGCGTCCGCGAGGTCGAGCTCCAGCGCCCGGTCGGGCCGGCCGCTCAGCACGCCGACGCCGTCGATCTGCCCGAAGCGCACCTCGTCGCGCCCGGCGCGGAGCACGGCACTGACCTCCACCGGTCGGCGGCCCCGCAGCGCCAGGACCGCGACCTGCTCGCCGCTGCACAGCGCGACCACGTCGAGGTCCGACACCTCGACGGGCCGCATCGACCGCCAGCCGGTCCGCGGCGATTCGAGCGCGAGCACGTAGCGGCCGGGCGGCAGCGCGGGGAGCTCGGGTTCGGCCCGGTCCGCCGGCAGCCACACCGTGCGCAGCGGCCGCGGCAGCCGGCCGACGTCGCGCCACGACAGCTCGCCGGGCGGTGCCGCGATCGCGTGCAGCAGCAGGTCCTCGGCGCGCGCGACCGGCACCGCGAGGTGCGCGTCGCTCGCGAAGCGCGCCGGCGCCGGCAGCAGGCGCGTCACGCGCGCGAGCGCGAGCAGCTCCGCGGCCTCGGCGAGCACGGCGCGGTCGGCGTCGTCACGGGCGGCGCGCGCGTGCAGAGCTGCACCGAGGCCGTCGACGAGGAGCGCCGGCTCGCTCGCGGTCGGCTCCTCCAACCCAGCGAAGCCGACCTCGCCGCCGAGCAGCGCGGCGAGCTCGGGCAGCGCGTCGCTGCGGCCGAGCGAGACGAGCAGCGCTGCGGCGCCGGCGCGGATCGCGGCGTCGGCCTCCGGCGAGTCCGGGAACGCGCGCGCGACCTCGAGCAGCGCGCGCGCCCGGACGTGCGCCGAGCTCGCGGCGGCCTGCAATCGGGCGCGCAGCGCGGCGTCGGCGCGGTCGCGAGGCGCGGAGCCGAGCGCCTCCGCGAGCGCGTCGGCGAACTCGGGCGGGAGCTGCGCCGCCGGCCGCGGGGCCGGCAGGGCGCAGGCGAGGAGCAGCAGGGCGGCGAGGCGGCGGGCCATGACCGTCACCGTGCGCAATGCGCATGCCCCCGCGCCGTGTGCGTCGCCGGTGCCACGTGCGTGCGCCGCGCGTCACCGCGGCGGAACAGGTCGGCCCGAGGGCCGCGAGTCACGAAGTGTGGAGGATCTCCGCGGCGGGGCTCCGGCGCCACCCGGCCCATGCGACGTAGCCGATCGACAGCAGGATCGCGAGCGCGTAGAGCGGCCACGACGTCAGCGCCTTCGAGATCCACAGGAACAGCGTGATCGCGCCGAACAGCGCGAGTCCGGTGCGCGCCGGCGGGCCCGACCAGCGGGCGCCGAAGGTCCGCAGCACGCCGAGCGTGATCGCCGGCAGCAGGAGCCCGAGGTGGTGCTTCTGCGCCATCGGCGACACCAGCAGGATCGCCGCGAGGTAGATCGCGACCGCGTGCAGGTCGCGCGCACTCGGATCGCCGTCACCCCTGGCGCGCCGGCGCAGCAGCACCTGGAGCAGCGCCGCGCCGGCGGCGACGGCGCCGGCGCACAGCACGCGTGCGAGCTGACTGTGCTCGGTCGCCGGCGCGATCGTCGCGACGAGCCCCCACAGCGTGAAGTAGATGCGGTCGCCGCGCGGGTCGGCGTGGAACGGTCCCGACGCCGCGCCGCGCTCGACGACGACGTGCTGCTGGAAGTCGCGCCAGCACTGCAGCACGAACTCGCTGCCGTGCGTCAGCATCGGCAGCCCGACCAGCAGCGCGACGAACGCCGCACCCCACAGCAGCGTGCGCAGATCGCGGCGGACCAGCGCGTCGAGCACGAGGATCGCGGGCGTCAGCTTGGTGAGGATGCCGAGCGCGAGCCACAGACCGGCGCGGGCGTGGCGGTGGCGCCGGGCATCCTGGACGAACGCGATGCCGAGCGCGACGAGGATCAGGTTGACCTGGCCGTTGACGAGGTTCGCGTGCAGCGCGCGGAACATCGGCACCGCGACGAGGAGCACGAGCGGCGCGACCGGCGCCGCGGCGAGCGCCGGGTTCAGCGCGCGCGCGGCCGCCGCGAGGCGCTTCGCCGTCCACCACAGGAGCGCGCATTGACCGCCGAACCACAGCAGCGCGATCACCGTGTCCGGCAGCCACGCGATCGGGATCAACAGCCATGCGAAGCTCGGCGGGTACAGGTACGGGAACGCCATGTCGAGCGTGTACGGACCGACGCCGTGCTGCAGCGCCCGCGCCGCCTCGAGGTAGGCGGTCTGGTCGAAGCCCTGCGGGCGCATCGCCTGGCGCAGCGTGCGGAACGCGAGCGCGAGGGCGGCGATCGTCACCGCGAGCCAGACGAGCTGCGCGAAGCGCCGGCTCTGTGCGATGCGGCGAACGGCGTCGCTCCAGCGGGTCGTCATCGGATCGTTCGACATCCTCGTGGCCGCGCGAGGGACGGGTGTGGCGCGATCGCCCAGCGTGGCGGGTCGGCGCGCGGGGATCCACGGTCATCCCGCATCGACGTGACGCGCGCCACGGCGACGCCGCGGTGGACGCATCACGTCCGGTCGCTACAGTCGCGGGCGTTCGGGCAGCGGTCGCCGGACGGTCAGCCGGCGCGTGTCCCGAGCGCGAAGTGGTCCGCCCCGGGAGGGCACCAAGCTCGATGAGCGCAAGCACGCACAGGCAGCCGAAGGCGCACAAGCTGCCGAAGCTGTTCGTCCTCGACACCAACGTCGTGCTCCACGACGCCGGCTGCGTCGAGAACTTCGAGGAGAACGATCTCGCCGTGCCGATCTCGGTGCTCGAGGAGCTCGACCGCTTCAAGAAGGGCAACGAGGACCGCAACTTCCAGGCGCGCGAGTTCCTGCGCCGCATCGACGAGCTGACCGGCGACATCCTCGCGGAGGAGGGCGTGTCGCTCGGCAAGGGGCTCGGCAGCATCCGCGTCGTGCTCGGCAGCGAGTTCGACGAGCGGCTGCGGCGATCGTTCCAGGAGGACACGATCGACCACCGCATCCTGAACACCGCGCTGACGCTCCACGAGCGCTACCCGGAGCGGATGGTCGTCCTGCTGTCGAAGGACACCAACCTGCGGATGAAGGCCAAGTCCCTCGGCCTGATCGCGCAGGACTACACGGCCGACAAGGTCGCGAGCGTCGAGAACCTCTACAAGGGCAAGCGCACGCTCGAGGACGTGCCCGAGGACATGATCGCGGCCTTCTACAAGGATGGTGGCGGTCTGGTTCCGCACGCCGACCTGCCGATCGTCGAGAACCCGCAGCCGCACGAGAACTTCATCCTGCGCAACGGCTCGATGTCCGTGCTCGCGACCTACCGGCCCGAGGAGAAGGCGTTCGCGCGGATCCGCAAGCACTCCGCGTACGGCATCTGGCCGCGCAACGCCGAGCAGTCGTTCGCCCTCGAGGCACTGCTCGACGACGAGATCCGCCTCGTCACGCTCGCCGGGCGCGCCGGCACCGGCAAGACGCTGCTCGCGCTCGCCGCCGCACTCGAGCGCCGCAAGCACTACCGGCAGATCCTGCTGGCGCGGCCGGTCGTGCCGCTGAGCAACAAGGACCTCGGCTACCTGCCCGGCGACATCGACGCGAAGCTCGATCCGTACATGCAGCCGCTCTACGACAACCTGTCGGTGATCCGGAACGAGGTCGGCGACGACGACCAGGCCGCGCAGAAGATCCAGCAGATGCGCGAGAACGAGAAGCTGCTGATCACGCCGCTCGCGTACATCCGCGGCCGGACCCTGCAGCGGATCTTCTTCATCGTCGACGAGGCGCAGAACCTGACGCCGCACGAGGTCAAGACGATCATCACGCGGGCCGGCGAGGGCACGAAGATCGTGCTGACGGGCGACATCTTCCAGATCGACCATCCGTACCTCGACTCGCGTTCGAACGGCATCAGCTACCTGATCAGCCGGATGGTCGGGCAGAAGCTGTACTCGCACGTCACTCTCGAGAAGGGTGAGCGTTCCGAGCTCGCCGAGCTGGCGAGCGTGCTGCTGTGAGTCGCCGGGGAGGCGCCAGGATGCGATTGACGATCCTCGGTTGTGGCACGCTCGGCGAGACGATCCTCGGCGGGCTGCTCGCGTCGGGTGTGGACGCCGCGGACGTCGTCGTGACCGGCCGTCGCGACGAGCGGATGCGCGAGCTGGCCGAGAGGTACGGCGTGCGCGCGCTGCTCGACAATGCGGCGGCGGTCGCGGCTGCCGACGTCGCGCTGCTGACCGTCAAGCCGCAGGCCGCGGCAGGCGTCCTGGCCGGCCTCGACGGTGCGCTCGGCGGCGGCAAGCTGCTGATCAGCGCGTGCGCGGGCGTCGCGATCGAGCGCATCCGGGCGATCGTCGGTGACGTGCCGGTGATCCGCGCCATGCCCAATACGCCGGCTCGGATCCGCGAGGGGATGACCGTGCTCGCGCCGGGCCCCGGCGTGGACGCGGCCGCGCTCGCGCGCGCCGAGCGGATCTTCGCGGCCGTCGGCCGGGTCCGCGTGCTCGAGGAGAAGCACATGGACGTGGTCACCGGGCTGTCGGGGAGCGGACCGGCATTCGCGTTCGTGATCCTGGAGGCGCTCGCCGACGGCGGCGTGATGATGGGCCTGCCGCGCGATGCGGCGATCGAGCTCGCCGCGCAGACGGTGCAGGGCGCCGCCCGGCTGGCGCTGCACACGCGCGAGCACCCGGCGGCGCTGAAGGACCAGGTCACGACGCCGGCCGGCTGCACGATCGCCGGGCTCCTGACGCTCGAGGACGGCCGCATCCGCAGCACGCTGGCACGCGCGATCCAGGAGGCGACGCGCGTCGCCGGTGGGCTCGGCGGTTGACGCGGGAGGCTCAGGGCGGGCCGACCGCGAGGATCCGCGGCAGGTAGACGTCGACGGTCGTGCCGCGACCGACCTCGCTCTGCACGTCGATCCGGCCCCTCGCGTCCTCGACGAAGCGCGCGACGATCGTCAGGCCGAGTCCGCTTCCCTCGCCCTCGGGCTTCGTCGTGAACAGCGGCTCGAACATCCGCTGGCGCACTTCCGGGGGCATGCCGATCCCCTCGTCCTGAACGCGCAGGCGGATCATGTCGCCCGCGTCGATCGTGACGCACCGGGTCTCGACCAACACGCGCCCGCCGTCCGGCATGGCGTCGCGGGCGTTGAGTACGAGGTTGAGCACCGTCTGAGCGATGCCCGCCGGGTCGGCGCGAACCAGGCCGAGCTGCTCACCGAGGTGGAGCTCCAGCTGGCGGCCGCGCAGCATCGTCGACAGCAGCCTGTCGATCCGGCGGATGACGTCGTTGCAGTCGAGCGGCGCCGGCGTCGTCTGTCGCGCGCGGGCGAACCCGACGAGCTGCTGGGCGAGCTGGGCCCCGACCGCGACGGCCGCGGAGGCCTGCTGACAATGCTCGCGGATGCCAGTTGCCGTCGGTTCGGCGTCCGCGATCAGCTGCACGTGGCCGAGCAGCGCGGTGAGTACGTTGTTGAAGTCGTGCGCGACGCCGCGCGCGAGGCTGCCCAGCAGCTCCAGCTTGTGCGACTCCCGCAGTCGCTCGAGATCGCTCCGGCGGCGGCGCTCCAGGTCGCCGCGCCGGTGGCGCTCGACCAGGCAGCCCATCAGGAGCGCGGTCGCCTCGCAGCGCGCGCCGAGGTGCGCGCCGATCGGCCGCGCCTCGCCGCACACGAAGCGTACGATGCCGGCCGCGCCCGCCGCGTCGACGATCGGGAAGTCGACCAGGAAGAGCCCGTCGGTGAGCGGCGTCGTGTGCACGGCGAGCCGCGCGTGGAGGATCGCGTCGTGCGGCGGCCCGTCCGGGAGCTCCGCTGTCCGGCCGAACTGTGCGAGCCGCTTCGGCTCGCCATCGTCGAGGATCCACGCGTCGGCGGCGAATGCGCCGAACTGCCGTGCCGAATCCGCGAGCACGGATTCGAGTCCCGCCAGCGCGTCTCGGCAGTCGGGCTTCTCGCGGAATGCGTAGCTGGGTACGCGCGTCCCGGGGAACCGGGCGGCGGGCTCGGGAGGCGAGCTCATGACGAGGCGCTGCTACGATACGTTCCGGACGGCGCGCCGCAACACCGGAACGGCCGCAGCACGGCGGTAGTGCACACCGGAAGGGCGGGGACATCCGTGCGACGACCAGTAGGATGGCGCGATGCAGCAGCTGTCCCGCCACGACCGGTTGAACCTGATGCGGTTCGTGTGCTCGTTCGCCTGGACCGACCTGAAGGTCACGCCCGCCGAGCGCGACGTGGTCCGCCGCATGATCGAGCGCCACGGCTTCAACGCGGCCGACCGCGCCCGGATCGAGGCGTGGCTCGAGGTTCCGCCTCCGCCCGAGGAGGTCGATCCGGTCGAGATCCCGCGCGAGCACCGCCAGCTGTTCCTCGCGGCGGCCCGCGAGATGGTCGCCGCCGACGGCGTCGTCGAGAGCGAGGCCGACACTCTCGCGGTGTTCGAGGAGCTGGTCGATTCCTGACCGTCCCTCGACCGGCGCGGTCGTCAGTTGCCGGTCGCGGTGTTGCCGCGCTCCTCGGCGACGATGCGCGGGATCGCGTCGCGCAAGGTCTGCGCCCGTGCCAGCGGGTCCGGGTGCGTGCTCATGAACTGTGGCGGCCGGTCGGGATTGAGCGCTGCCATCCGCTCCCACAGGCGCGGCGCCTCCTCCGGGTCGTAGCCGGCGCGCACCAGGTAGCGCAGGCCGATCAGGTCGGCCTCGCTCTCGTGCTCGCGGCTGAACGGGAGCTGCACGCCGTATTCGGCGCCGACGCCGAGCGCGCCGAGCACGTTCTCGCGCTCGGTCTGCGGCATCTCGAACAGGCTCTCCAGCGCGATGTCGGCGATGCTGGTGAGCCCCTGCTGGATGAGCTGCAGCGTCATTCGCTCGTTGCCGTGCTCGGCGGTCGCGTGGGCGACCTCGTGGCCGACCACCGCGGCGAGCCCGGCCTCGTTCTGCGTGACGCCGAGGATGCCCGAGTAGATCGCGACCTTGCCGCCCGGCAGCGCGAACGCGTTGAGCACGTTGGGGGCGTCCAGCAGCTTGAACTCCCACTCGTACTGCTGGCCCGACGCAGCCGCGATGCGGCGACCGAGGCGCTGCACCATCTCGTACTGCGGACCCGACTTGATCTCGGGGAAGGTGCCGGTCTCCTGCGCGTAGGCCTGCGCGCCGAGCTCGTTCATGTAGTCTTCGGGGAACCACGCGACGCGCGAGCGGCCGGTCTCACCGACGATCGAGCAGGCGGCCAGGGCGCCGAGCACGGCGGAGGCGGCCAGGAACAGGGAAGGACGACGCATGACGGCCGAGTCTACGCGGTCGCCGGACGCCAGTGGAGCGCGCGTCCCGCAGGCCCGATGATCCGCCGCCGATGGACTGGCAGCAGGCCTACGCGAGCGACGACACCCCCTGGGACCTCCGGCAGGTCACGCCGCCGCTCGCCGCGCTGCTCGCGAGCCCGGCGCCCGCCACCTGGGGGATCGCCGAGCGCTCGCGCGTCGCCGTGCCCGGTTGCGGGCGTGGGCACGACCTGCGCGCCTGGGCGCGCGCCGGCCACCGGGTGACCGGCTTCGACGTCGCCCCCGAGGCAGTCCGCGAAGCGCGTACGCTGCTGCGCCTGAACCGCGTCGATGGCGTCGACGTGCTGTGCCGCGACGCGCTCGAGCCGGGCCCCGAGCACATCGGCGCGTTCGACGTCGTCTACGACTACACCTGCCTGTGTGCGCTCGCGCCCGGGCTGCGGTCGCGCTACGGCGGCGCGGTCGCCGCGTTGCTGCGTCCGGGCGGCGTCTGGCTGGGGCTCGTCTATCCGCTCGCACCGGCGGGGCACGCCGAGCGGCCGCCCTACCGGCTCGACGCCGCGGCGGTGACGGCAGCGCTCGGCGCCGGGTTCGAGCGGGTCGCCGAGCGCGATCCGGAGCACAGCGTGCCGCGCCGGCGCGGCCACGAGCGCTGGTTCGTGCATCGGCGCCGTTGACGCGCGGCTCACCGCGGTGCGGCGGCGCGGATGACGGCCCACGTGAAGCCGCGCGCCGGCACCGTCAGCTCGACGTCGGCGCGGCCGCGCGGATCGAGCGGGACGTCGCGCGGCGCGGCGTCCTCGACGGCGATCGAGGCACGTCCGGTCAGCCCCGTGTAGTAGAGGTCGACCGAGAGCTCGCGGGTCACCGCCGCCGGCAGCGGATTGTGCACGACGAGCATGCCAAGCTCGGGCAGGCGCGGGTTCACGTGCAGCATCCAGTCGACGTCGCGGCCGTCGGCGCGGCGGCCGTGGACCAGGTCCGACTCGAGGATGTCGCGGTAGCGCAGGAACCAGTCGACGCGCGCCCTCACCTGATCGCGGACGCGCGGCGTGTCGTAGAGCCGCGGACCGCGGTAGCACGCCTGCACGCCGAAGCCGAGGTTCGCGACCAGCATCCGGTCGTAATGGTCGAGGTGCTCGTCGAGCGGCTCGATCGTCGCCGCCGCACCGCCGCCGTGGTACTCGGTGAGCGGCACGAACATCCAGCCGAGCGACGGTGGCTTGCGCCAGGTGCCGTCGTAGATGTTCTGGCGCGTGTGCAGCACCTGCCAGTCGCGCGGCAGCGACCAGTTCACCTCCCGGTAGCCCATGCCGGTCTTGCTGGTGCCGTTCAGGAAGTAGTGGTCGGGTGCATTGACATAGATGCCCTGCGCGCGGCACCAGCCGTAGAAGTCCGCAGCGATGCGCCATTGCACCCAGCGCGAGTCGAGCGGGCCGGTCTGCAGAGGCGGGCGCGGCGTGACGTCGACGTCGCCCGGATAGGGGCCGTCGTGCTCGAGCAGCGTGAAGCCGGTCGCCGGGAAGAACGCGTACAGCTTGCGGAAGTAGTCCTGCCCCCACGGCGACGTCAGCGCCGGGCAGCTGCCGTGGGTCGGGCTCTCGCCGGGCGGGCTCACGACGTCGTTGCCGCCGCCGATCTGTCGCGACGACAGCAGCGAGTAGCCGCCGATCTCGACGCCGCGCTCGCGCGCGTGGTCGGCCAGCCCGCGCCACAGCGCGAGGCGCGCGGGATCCTCGTTCTCGATGTCGAACCCGCTGCCGAACGACAGGATCAGCATCTCGAAGCCGACCTCGGCACACTGGTCGATCGCCGCGCGGACCAGGGTCGGGTCGGCGCTGCGCATGTGCATCATCAGCGGGTTCTCGGTGACCCACGGTGCGACGGTGCGGTACAGCCGGCGCAGTCCGAGGCTCGTCCGCTCGCGCTCGAGCGAGTCGTGGCAGAGCTCGAACGTCCGATACGTCGTGAACGTCCCTCCCGGCGCGATCCACTGAGCGGGCCCGCGGCTCGGCTCGACGACCAGCAGGCACGGCTGCTGGCGCAGGTAGTTGACCTGCGTCGTGTACTGCGGATCGACCCGCCAATGGACGACGTGGCGATTGGCGTTCTCGAAGTTGAAGCCACCGAACGCGAAGTCCGTCTCGACGTGCAGGTGCTGCGGGTGCTGCAGCGGCACCTCGGGCCGCGCCTCGACCGGGTTGTCGTGCTCGACGATCGCGAGCTCCTCGCTGCGGAACCGGTCGACGACGATCGGCGCGGTGCCGAGGTTGTCGATCGTCAGCCATTTCGCGAGTGCCGGCAGACCGTCGTACAGCGCGTAGTGCACGGCGACTCGGTACGGCGCGCCGTCCGGTGGCGCGAAGTCGAAGCGCACCTCGATCCCCGCCGGTGGCCACACCGCGTCCGGTGCGGCGTGGCGCGTCCGCCGCCACGCGAGCCGCGGGGCGATCGGGCCGCTCGACCAGCCCACGAACCGCAGCGCGCCCGGGTCCGCCGTCATGCCGTCTAGCCACGCGGGCTCGAGCCAGGCGTGATCGGGCTGCCCGACGAGCCCGCCGACCGCGCGCTCGACGCCGTCGATCGTCACCGTCGCCTCGGGGCGCACCGCGCGCAGCAGCGCCTCGCCGCGGACCAGGTCGTCGAACCCGACGCAGGCGAGGTTCGGGGCGAGGCGGAAGGTGCGGCGAAGCAGACCGTTGTCGAGCACCAGCTCGGGGGCTGCCGCCGCGCCGCGCAGCAGGCGGGCGCGGAACGGGGTCGCGTCGAGCAGCCAGTCGATGTGCGGGCGGGCGGCGGAGGGTGGGGCGGTGACCGGGGGGAGTTCGGACAGGGGGCTCTGGGCCGGCGTGGGAACGAGGACGGTGAGCAGGACCGCGGCGCGAAGCGAGCGCATCCGCACATTTTGGAGACTGGCCCCAAAGACTGGCGGTGATTCCGCAAGTCGTTTGTTAGTAAGGACCTGAATCTCGCCATGACGTCATGGCAAGAAACCGATGCAAGTCGCTGCGCGGCAGGGCCGGAAGTTCTTCCCACAGCCAGTCTATGGGGCCAGCATCCTCGCATGCCGACTGTGCCTTCCGTGCGGCGGTCCGGGCGCGCGGGCGCCGGCCGCCCTCGTCCACGTCCCCTGCTGTGGCTGCCCGCGCTCCTCGCCCTCCACCCAGCTCCCGCGCGCACCCAGGGTGCGCCGAACATCCACGCGACCCGCGTCGTCGCGTTCGACGAGCAGGGGCGGGCCGGCGGCGGCATCTTCGCGCCGCCGAACGCGCTCGGCGCGCCCGATGGTGCGCTCGGGGTGCACTCGCTCGGCATCGGCGGCAGCCTGACGCTCGGCTTCGACGTGACGATCCAGGATGGTCCGGGTGCCGACCTGATCGTGTTCGAGAACGCGTTCGCGTCGAGCAGCGAGCCCTGGACGACGTTCGCCGAGGTCTGCTTCGTCGAGGTGTCGAGCAACGGCGTGGACTTCGCGCGCGTGCCGTCGCGATACACGGGGCCGCAGGTCGACCCGGGCGCCTTCGCCTTCGTGCACACGGGCTTCTACGCGGGGCTCGGGGGCACGCTGCCGACGCGGCTCGGCGCGGCCGACCCCGAGGACATCGTGCTGGCCGGCGGCGATCCGATCGATCTCGCGGAGCTCGGTGCCGACCCGCTGGTGATCGCGGGACGCGTCGATCTGCGGGCGATCGCCCTGGTGCGTCTCGTCGACGTCCGCAGCGGTGTCGACGTCGATGCATCGGGAGCGCCGATCCGTGACGCCGGCGCGGGCAGCGCGGACATCGACGCGGTCACGGTACTGCACCACGCCGGCAACGCCGCGCCGCGCGGGCCGCAGGCCCAGGTCGTGATCACGCTCGCTGGCGACCTGAGGATCTCCTGCAATGACCCCGACGGGATCGCCGACCTCGACCTGAGTGCATTGCGTACGGCGCTGTGGGGTGTCGAGGTCCCGGCCATCGACATCCTCCAGGCATTGCAGCCGCGCGCGATCTCACCGACCTCGATCACGCTCGGCAGCGCACAGCCGCTGCCGGGCGGGATCCCGCTGCGGTTGGCGTTCGCGCTGCGCGATTTCGCCGGCGCGCACAGCGGTGCCATCGCGACGCGCTGACGCGGGACCGTCGCGCCGCGCATCCGAGGACACGGGGGCAGCGGTCGCGGGAAATGCCTGAGGTGTCGGCATGGGGGGAACGGATTGCGGGAAGTTCCAGGTTGTCGAGCAGGCGCCGGCCCGGTAATCCTTCCTCCATCGGGAGCCCGGCGCCTGTCTCGAGAGTGAAGCTCCGGCCCGAAGCTCGTGGGCGCGTAACGAAGTACCGCGCACTGTTGCGACGAGCGCAATGAAGTGCCGTCGTCATCCATGCACCGCTTCCAGCGCATCCGGGAATTCTGGCAGTGGTTACCGGCGTTCAGGGCCGTCGCCGAGTCGGAGCACTTGCCGACCGCGGCGCGCCAGATGGACGTCACGCCGTCCGCGCTGTCGAGGTCGATGCGCCAGCTCGAGGCCGTGCTCGGCACGGCGCTGTTCGAGCGCAACGGACGCCGCTTGATGTTGACGCCGTCGGGCCGCGACTTCCTGACGGCGGTCCTCGATGCGTTCCGCGATGTCCACTGTGGCCTCGAGAGGCTGGCTGGCGACGGTCTGCAGGGCTGCGTGCGCATCGCGAGCTCGGGGGCGATCTCGAGCGCGTTCGTGCTGCCGGCGCTCGCGTCGCTCCGCGCCGAGCACCCGCAGCTGTCCGCGCGCATCGTGACGCGGGATCCGGGTGCGGTCGGCGCCCAGCTCCGGCGCGGCGACCTGGACGTCGCGCTGCGAGCGTTCCCGCTCAACGTCGACGGGCTGGTCAGCGAGCCGATCGGAGCGTTCGCGGTCGCGGTGTTCTGCGCCCCGGGCCACCCGCTCGCGGCTCGCGGCGTGGTATCGATCGAGGAACTCACCGAGCAGCCGTTCGTCGGGCCGTTCCCCGACGAGCACGGCAACGTGCACGACGGCTGGCCCGTCCACGGTCCGAAGCGGCGGTTCGCACTGCACGTCGACGATCAGCGCCTGAGCGTCGACGCCTGCCTGGCCGGCGGCCTGCTGGCCGTGCTCCCGCGCGCGCTCGGCGCGGCACCCGGACAGCCGCTCACCCCGCTGCAGACCGAGCCGGGTCTGCCCGATCGCCCGCTGCTGGCGGTGCGGCTCGGCCGACCGGCGGGCTGGCCCACCGCCTGCGACGCGGTCCTCGCCGCGGTCAGATCACAGCTCGACGGGGCCTCGTGAGGCGCTCCACGCGCGGTGCGCGCCGCCTCGTGCTCCCGGGCAGGATGCCCGAGGCGACAGGGGATTGTCCGGGCAGGTTCCTGTAGCGGGCGCGTTTAGACTGCCGATGATCTGCTGGCCGTGGTCGGTGCGCGCGCGCCGGCGTCGCGGCCGTTTCCTTCAACCCACGCCCGCTCTCGTCGAGTTCCGACATGCTTCCGAATCTGCTGGGTTCGCTCCCTGTCCGCCTCGGTGCCGTCATCGCCTTCGGCGCGCTCCTCGGCCTCGGTGGTTTCGACGTCTCCCGCGCTGCGCCGCAGGACCCGCCCCGGCCGAGCCAGGCCGAGATCGACCGTGCCTTCGACGTCCTGCGCCGCGCGACGGTGGCCGTGCCTGCCGCCGCGGGCAACCCGCTCGGCATGAATCGCCCGTCTGCGGGCGGTGCGGCGGGCAAGCGCTGGACGGCGGACGACATCGTCAAGTTCGTGCAGCGCGAGGGGCTCGGTGAGGCGCGCGTCGAGGGTCAGAACCTCGTGATCACCGCGTCCGGCTACCAGATGCTGATCCTGATCGACGAGACCGACGCCGACCTGATGGCCTACTTCGGCATCATCGGCTCGCGCAAGAACGACCTCACGGTCCCGAACGACTGGAACCGCGACCACAAGTTCTCGCGCGCCTACGTCGACAGCGACGGCGACTACTGCCTCGAGTCCGACCTGCTGTGCAGCGACGGCATCACCGAGCCACGCCTGCGCGAGTTCCTCGGCCTGTTCCTGGCGCAGGCGCAGGCCTACGCGCGCGTCATCCCGTGACGCGGGACCGAGCCCGCGCCTGACCGGCCGCGCCGGCGCGCGCTTGTCCGCGCCGGCCGCGTCCCCGATGCTGCGCCGATGGCCCACGAATTCGTGATCCTCGGCGGGGCGCGGACCCCGATGGCGGAGTACTCGGGGACGCCCGGCTACGGGCTGTTCGCAGACCTGTCGGCGATCGAGCTCGGCGCGATCGCGACGCGGGCAGCGCTCGAGCGCACCGGGGTCGCGCCCGGCGACGTCGATCAGGTCTTCGTCGGCAACGCCCAGCAGACCAGCGTCGACGCCCACTACGGCGCGCGCCACGTCGCGCTGCGCGCCGGGATCCCGATCGAGGTGCCCGCGCTCACGCTGAACCGGATCTGCGGCAGCGGCATCCAGTCGGTCGTGTCGGCCTGCCACGCGATGGGCATGGGCGAGGCGTCGCTGTGCGTGGCGGGCGGCATGGAGAACATGAGCCAGGCGCCGTTCGTGCTGCGCGGTATCCGCAGCGGCATCCGCTTCGGCACGCAGCCGCCGCTCGAGGACATGCTGTTCGCCGGGTTGCAGGATCCGTTCTGCGGCTTCTTCATGGCGCAGACGGCAGACAACGTCGCGAGGAAGTTCGGCGTCAGCCGCGCCGAGCAGGACGCCTATGCGCTGCGCAGCCACCAGCTCGGCGCCGCGGCGGTCAAGGCCGGCAAGTTCGCGGAGGAGATCGTCCCGGTGACGGTCAAGCGCGGCCGCAACGAGATCCGGGTCGACAGCGACGACCACATCAAGCCGGACACCACGCTCGAGGCGCTCGCCGCGCTGCGCCCGGCGTTCGGCAAGGACGGCACGGTGACCGCCGGCAACGCGTCGGGCATCGTCGACGGCGCGGCGGCGCTCGTCGTCGCCACCGCCGAGCGCGCGCGAGCGCTCGGTGTGCAGCCGAAGGCCAGGATCCGCTCGTGGGCGGTCGCCGGCGTGCCGCCGGAGCTGATGGGGATCGGGCCGGTGCCGGCGATTCGCATGGCCTGCGAGAAGGCCGGCATCGCGATCGCCGACCTCGAGCTCGTCGAGATCAACGAGGCGTTCGCGGGCCAGTACCTCGGCTGCGAGAAGGAGCTCGAGCTCGACCGCGACAGGTGCAACGTCAACGGCGGTGCGATCGCGCTCGGCCATCCGCTCGGTGCGACCGGCACGCGGCTCCTGCTGACGCTGGTGCGCGAGCTGCACGCCGCCGACAAGACGCTCGGCGTCGCCAGCGCCTGCATCGGTGGCGGCCAGGGCATCGCGATGGTCGTCGAGCGCGTGTGAGGAGCGCCGCGCGCGACACCGCCGGCTATCCTGCGGCGCCATGCTGCGCCCCCTCGCCGCTGTCGCGACCGTCCTGCTCGCCGCGTGTGCGGCCCGACCGGCTGGCGACCGCCCCGGTGACGCCTCGCCCGCCGCCGCCGCGGCGCCGCGCCGGCCCAACGTGCTGTTCATCGCGGTCGACGATCTGCGGCCGGAGCTCGGCTGCTACGGCGCGAAGCACGCCGTCACGCCGCACCTCGACGAGCTGGCGCGGTCAGGCGTCACGTTCACCCGTGCCTACTGCCAGTCCGCGGTCTGCAACCCGTCGCGCGCGAGCTTGATGACGGGCCTGCGACCGGACACGACCGGCGTGCTCGACCTCGCGACCGACCTCCGCAAGGTCGCTCCGGACGTCGTGACGCTGCCGCAGCACTTCCGCGCGCAGGGCTGGTTCACCGCGAGCATCGGCAAGCTCTACCACAACGTGTTCCCGGACGCGCCGTCCTGGGACGAGCGCGTCTACCTGCCGGGCTATCCGTTCGATCCCGATGCCGTCTACCGCGGCGAGGACGGACTCGCCGTCCAGGCGGCGCGCCAGCAGCAGCTGATCGACGCGGGGCGCGCCGACCGCGCGCGGGACCGGTTCGGCTTCTACTACCTGAAGGCGCAGGCGACCGAGGCGCCGGACGTCGACGACGACGCCTACTACGACGGCGCGCAGACGAGCTGGGCGGTGGACCGGCTCGGTGAGCTGGCGGCCGCGAGCCGCGCCGGGCAGCCGTTCTTCCTGGCGGTCGGCTACTACCGCCCGCACCTGCCGTTCAACGCGCCGAAGCGCTACTGGGACCTGTACGACCGCGCCAGCGTGCCGCTCGCGGTGCCGGGCACATTGACCACCGGCGCGCCGCCGATGGCGATCAACACGATGCGCGAGCTGCGCGGCTACACCGACTTCCGGCACATCGGCCAACCTGCCGACGGCCCGCTCGCCGAGGCCGAGCAGCGCCTGCTCGTGCACGGCTATCTGGCGTCCGTCAGCTATGTCGATGCGCAGATCGGGCGGCTGCTCGCTGCATTGGACGAGCAGGGTCTGCGCGACGACACGATCGTCGTCCTGTGGAGCGATCATGGCTGGAAGCTCGGCGACCATTGCAGCTGGGGCAAGATGACGAACTACGAGATCGACACGCGCGTGCCGTTGCTCGTGCGCGCGCCCGGCGCCCAGGACACGGGCGCGCAGTGCGACCGCCTCGTCGAGCTCGTCGACCTGTTCCCCACGCTGTGCGAGCTGTGCGGGATCACGCCGCCGGCGGGGCGCGAGGGCGCGAGCCTCGCGCCGCTGCTGCGCGATCCGTCGCGCGCCTGGAAGCGCGCCGCGTTCAGCCAGTACCTGCGCGACGGTCCGTGGATCGCCCCGGACGGCATCGCCTACCAGGGCCGCGCGATCCGCACCGAGACGCATCGCTACGTCGAATGGCGGCGCGTCGACGACGGCGCGCTCGCCGGGGTCGAGCTCTACGACCTGACGCGCGATCCGGGCGAGACGGTCGACCTCGCGGCGGAGCCCGCGCAGGCGGAGCTCGTCGCCGAGCTCGCCGCGCGGCTCCACGCCGGCTGGCGCGCCGCGATGCCCGCGGCCGGGCCGCAGCCCGGTGCCGCGCTCAGTTCCAGATGACGCTGGACGGCAGGCCGAGGACCTGCCAGTTCGGGACCAGCTCGACGACCGGCTCGAGCACCGGCATCCAGCGGCCGCCGTTCCAGGTCAGGTCCTGGGCCGTCAGCCCGGTGCCGTCGAGGCTCGCGGCAGCGTCGGCCGGGGCGAAGCCGCCCGGTGCGTCCGGCATCAGCCAGTTGACGACGAACTCGCCCGCGCTGGTGCGCAGGTAGCGCGTGTCGCCGTCGATGTCGACGTCGGCCGTGCCGGCCACGATGTCCTCGCACTGCACCGCGAGCCCGAGGTCGACGAGTCCGCGCACGTCGTAGTAGCGCCACGCGTAGAGCGGGAACTCGATCGTCCCCATCGGGCCCATGTTGGTCGGCACCTTGCGTCCGACCGGGATCGGGCGGCCGAGAGCACCGCTGGCCGAGTGGCAGTCACGGCAGCTCGTGGAGCCGAGCGCCTGGCTCGCGGGCGCGACGCCGTGGCCGCCGAGCGTGATCTGCGAGTAGGACGGGTACTTGTCGATCGCCGCGAGCAACGCGGAGCGCTGCGGCTCGGGGAGCTGGCCGAACTGCATCTGCAGGAACATCTTGATCAGCGAGCCGTCGGGGAGCTTCATGCTGATCAGCTCGGAGGCGTCCTGGAACGGCGGATACCATTCGTAGTTCGCCGGGAAGCCCATCGGGCCATTGAAGCCCTGGAACTGCCGGAGGCCCGCATTGGCCGCCTCGAGCATGTCGAACAGGAAGGGCTGGTTCGGGTCGATGATGCCGTCGTCGTCGACGTCGAACGGCGAGCCGGTGCGCGTCAGGTAGTGCTCGTACCCGAAGTTCGCCTTGTCGAAGTAGACGAGGTTCGGGAAGATCAACATCAGCGCCATGGTCTGCACGTCGGGGTCCGTGCTCTGGAACCCGGCGACCGTCATCTGGCGGATGGCGGTGGGCGTCATGTCGACGAGCCCGAGTCCCGCGAACGCCTCGGCATTGTTGCCGTTGGCGAAGAAGCGGTACATCGAGTGCGCGTTGTAGCTCGCGCCGGCCTCGTTCATCTCGACGGCGCCATCGAAGTAGCGGGTGTCGAACACCATGCCGTTCGCCATCGGCTTGAACGGCGTGATCTTCGCGTTCGGCATGCCACGCGCGCTCAGCGATTGCGCGAGGAACGACGTGCCGCCGTCGAACCACATCAGGATGGGGGGCGTGCGGTAGGCGTCGAAGTCGGCGTCGAGGTCCGCCGCGTCGCCGGCCTCGTACATGTCCTTGACGACCAGCAGCGTGTCCTTCCCGTGGGGGTTGCGACCGAACGACACCTGGCCGCCGTGTCCGAACAGCGAGTACGTGATGCCGCTGCCCGCCGGGATGTGGCAGGTCTCGCACGCGATCTTCTCGACGTGGTCGGCCAGGTGGCGCGCGCTGAGCACCGGGTCGTTCACGACGTCGTGGCAGGTGTCGCAGCGCAGGTCGGTCGGATCGTTCGGATCGGGTGCCGCGCCCGGCGCCGGTGCGAGGTGATCGGCCGCGGCGAGATCGCCGCCGACCATGTGGCCGCGCACGAACTTGTGGTCGTCGGCGCGGTGGCAGGCCGTGCAGCGGTTCTCGCTGGTCTCGAACGGGCCGGTCTGCAGCGTCGCGTGGACGTCGTGGCCGGCGGCGAACAGCGTGCCGCGCTTGTAGCCGGTGCGCGCGTGCTCGTGGCAGCGCAGGCAGGTGTGTTCGGTCGTGCGCCCGATCGTCGCGATCGCCGCGACGCTGCGGTCCTGCGCCACGGTCGGCCACGGCGTGTCGGGCTGCCCATTGCCGTCGGCGTCGTACATCAGCGGTGCGTCGGCGACGCCGTCGCCGTCCATGTCGATCACGAGGTCGAGGTCGCCGTCGTGGTCGAAGTCGCCGTTGTCGCGCGCCGCGCGCGCCGAGCCGACCGGCGTCGGGGACGCGCCGTTGCCGGCCGCGCCGGCGACGTTCGCCAGCACGCCGTCGGGGACCGCCGCGTAGCTCTCGCTGTGGCAGATCAGGCAGTCGAGGCCCCCGACGACCAGCTCGTGCGCCTGACCGGTCGGGTCGGTGACCCCCATCTGGCCGAACATCGCCGCGAAGAAGCCCTCCATCATCGGCGCGTAGCGACCGACGTGGCACTTGGCGCACTCGCCCAGGTTGATGTCGCTCGTGTAGTTGGTCAGGCCGGTGGTCGCCGGCAGCCCGCAGGCGCGGTCGAGCATGCCGTGCGCGCCACCGCCCGGGAACATCACGCGCTCGGTCGGCGCCGCGATGCGGAAGTGCACCGAGTCCATCAGCGAGGTGACGGCCTCGGCGTGGCAGCGGGAGCACAGCGAGCCCGCGAGGTCGCGCTGCACGTCGGCCTCGGGGATGTCCTGGCCGTCGACCACGTACTCGTGCGTGGCCGGGTCGAACTGGAACCGGTGGACGGTCTGGAGCTGGCGCGTCGGTGCGGACTCGGACGACGAGTCGCAGCCGGCGAACGTCGCCGCGCAGGCTGCGAGAACGAGCGTCGCGAGCGGTGCGCGACGGAGGCGGGCGGGATACGTGGTCATCGGCTGGCCTCGAGCGGGGTGGGGGCCCGGCGGGTGCGGAGCAGCCGGCCGCCGGGCGGGCTCGATGGCCTCGAAGGTGCCGCGCGCGCAGCGCCGGCGGCATCGTCCGGGGGGAGGGTTCTTCTCCCCCCGGGAGGGGATCGGGGAATCCCGTATACGCGTGCGGCCGGGCGCAGCGCGGTCCGCGCGCCGTCAGTCGTGCGCGAGCTGGTGCCGCAGCGCGTAGCGGATCGCCTCGGCGCGCGAGCTCAGCCCGAGCTTCGCGTAGACGTGCTTCAGGTGGGTGCGCACGGTCGACGGCGCGACGTGGATCTCGCGCGCGATCTCCTCGTTGCCGAGGCCGACGCCGACGAGGCGCAGGATGCGCAGCTCCTGCGCGGTCAGGCCGCCCTGCGGATCGGTCCGATCGGCGGGCTGCATGCGGTCGGCCAGCTCCATGAGGCGCTGCGTGGCCTCCTGCGACAGCTCGATGCGCACCTGCTGCTCGGCGCTGACGTCGCAGAACAGCAGCACGTTGGCGACGCGGTTGCCGTCGGCGTCGAGGCTCGGCGCCGCGTTGACCTTCAGCGCGCGCTCCTGCGGCCAGAGCAGCTTGACCTCGCCGAGCAGCGTCGTGTCGGCCGCCTCGGCGCGGTGCCAGAACCCGGTCATGCCCGGGTCGCGCAGCACCTGTCCCAGCAGGCGGCCGAGCGACGCCTCCTTCTCGATGCCGAGGATGCGCTCCGCGGAGCGGTTCAGCCACATCACGCGGCCGGCGGCGTTGGTGATGATCATGCCGACGCACATGCCGTCGATCGCGAGGCCGACGCAGCAGGAGTCGAGCGAGCAGGAGTCGATCTGGTGCATCGGGACGGGCGGGCGGGCAGCGATGCGGAACGAGCAGCGTAGGGTTTCTGGCCGACCGGGCCCAGCTCGCCGTGCCTCGATTCAGGGCGCGCGGACGGCGACCGCCTGCGGATCGCCGACAGCGCCGCGCGGACCGAAGCGACCGAAGCGCCGGCACAGCGCCGGTAGCAGCAGGAAGTTCAGCAGCGTCGACGAGGCGAGGCCGCCGACGATCACCAGCGCCAGCGGGCCCTCGAGCTCGCGCCGGGCCTCCGTCCCGCCGGACGCGCCCTGGCGGAGCAGACGGTAGCCCGCGCTGCGCTCCCGCCAGCTCGAGTCGCCGTTGTCGTCCCGCGTCATCGTGCAGCGAATCGGAGCAGCGCCGAGCGGTCCGCGGGTCGCCAGCGATCACGCGGCCGGTACGGTGGGCGACCCGGTCGAGGGGCGACCGGCGCATTCGTAGACAACGATCGGCGGACGGCGGGCGGCGCGACGTGCTCGAATCCGGTCGGCCGCGGCGCACGCCGACCGATCGGCTCGCCGATCTCGCGGAGCGTCCTGGTTTCCGTGCGGTTGCCGGCGAGCACCTCGTCATGCCCCGCCGGCGGTCACGGCCCGGTCAGCGGCTCCATTGCGCGTAGAGCCACGCGCGGGCGAATTCCCAGTCGCCCGCCGCGGTCCGCTCCGAGATCCCGAGCGCGGCGGCGATCTCCGCGAACGAGAGGCCGGCGAAGAAGCGCAGCTCGACCACGCGCGCGCAGCGCGGGTTGTGTTCGCGGAGGCGCGCGACGAGGGCGTCGACGTCGAGCACGAGGTCGGGCGTGACCTCTTGCGCGGCTGCCTGCAGACCGTCGACGGGCTGGTGTCGCGCGTGGGCGCCGCGCTTCGCGGCGAGCGCCCGCCGCGCCCAGTCGGTGACGATGCGCCGCATCACGGTCGCGGCGATCGCATAGAAGTGGGCGCGGTCCGCGAACTCGACGCGCGCGCCGCGCACGAGCTGCACGAACACCGCGTCGACCAGCTCGGTCAGCTCGAAGCGCCCGCTCGCCGAGCGCGCGCGGTGGCCGGCGGCGCGCCGGCGCAGCTCACGCTCGACCAGCCGGTACAGGCGCGTGGTCGCGCCGGGCTCGCCGCGCCGGCGGTCGCGCAAGGCGGACGTGATGCTCCCGGCCCGCTCGCTACCGGCCTCCGACATGGTGCCGGATGCTAATCACGGCGGCCTCGCTGGCCTACCCTGGGAGTCCGACGCGCGCCGTGCCGCTGCAGGCAGCGAGCTCGGATTGCGCGTCTCGACGTACCGCCGCACCGAGCTCCCCGCGCCGTCGCGGGCGCCGAGGACCATGGTCGAGCCCCCCACCGACCGACTTCGCGATCTGTTCGTCGAGGCGGCGGCGCTGCCGCCCGCCGGGCGCGAGCGCTTCGTCGCGCGCGTGCGTGCCGACGATCCGGCGCTCGGCGCGGCGCTCGCCGAGCTCCTGCACGCGCGCGAGCAGCTCGGCTCGTTCCCGGGCACGGTGCCGGCGCGGGCGTTCGAGGGCGCCGCGGAGCCGGTCGACGTCGCGCCGCGCCTGGAGACCGGCGCCGTGCTCGGCGGCTTCGTGATCGAGGCGTTGGTCGGCGCCGGCGGTGGCGGCAGCGTCTACCGGGCGCTGGACCGGGCGCTCGGCCGGCCGGTTGCGCTCAAGGTGTCGCACGTGCGCGAGCGCGGTGAGCGTTGGTACGAGCGCTTCCGTCGCGAGGCGCGGCTGGCTGCGGCGGTCGTGCATCCGCACCTGGTCCCGATCCTCGGCTACGGCGAGGACGCCGAGCGGGGCATCGCCTGGTACGCGATGCGCTTCGTGGCAGGGACGACCCTCGCCGAGCTGCGCGAGCGCCGCGCGCGGGGTGAGCTGCCGCTGGACGGGCCCGCGGTCCGCGCGCTCGTCCGCCGCTTCGCGGAGCTCGCCGACGCGTTGCACGCCCTGCACCGGCAGGGCTTCGTGCACCGCGACGTGACCCCGTCGAACGCGATGCTGGAGCACGCCGGGCCGCCCTCGCTCGACGGCGCGGCGGTGCTGCTCGACTTCGGCCTGCTGCGGCCGCGGCACCGCGAGCGTGCGTCGACCATCATGGGGACGCCCGGCTACGCGGCGCCCGAGCTCGTGCTCGGGCGCGCGGCGGACGCCCGCGCCGACGTGTTCGGGCTCGGCCTGACGATGTTCGACCTGCTGGCCGGCTGTGCGCCGACCGCGCGGCCGACCGCGGCTGGCGCCCGCCTCGCGCGGCTGTCCGACGTCGAGTCCGCGGTCGATCCCGCGCTGGCGCGGATCGTCGCGCGCGCGACCGCGCTCGACCCGCGGCGTCGCCAGGCGAGCGCGGCGGAGCTGGCGGCCGACCTGCGCGCGTGGCTCGCCGGTCGGGGCCGGCGCGCGCCCTGGTGGCGGCTCGCGTCCGTCGCCGCCGCGGCCGGGCTCGCCGCCGTGCTCTGGTCCGCGCTCGAGCAGCGTGACGGCGTCGCCCGCGGAGGGTCCGCGCCACCTGCCGCGGAGGCCCGCGGCGACGCGTCCGGCCCCGGGCCGGGCGTCGCGGTGGCCGCCGCGCCCGCGGCGCTGCGTGCAGCGCGCTGCGAGCGGGACGGCTACGCCGCGGCGGGCGCGGAGCTCGCGCTGCTCGCGGCCGACCTGTCCGCGAGCGCCGACGCAGCGCGGCGGTCGGCCGCTGCAGCGGCCTGCGCGCGGTTGTTCCTCGACCGCCCGGTGGAGTCGGCCGCGGACGTCGCCGCGACCGCGGCGGTCCGCGCCGCGCTGCTGGAGGCCCTCGGCGGCGGCGCGTCGGTCGCCGCGGTCGGCGACGTGCTCGCCGCGCTCGGCGGAAGTGCGACGCCGCGCGACATCCCGCGGCTCGTGTGGTGGCTCGCGGAGGTCTACCGACCCGCGGCCGACGAGGGCGCCGAGGGCGCCCGTCTGGCGCTGCACGCGATCGCGCGGGTGGTCCACCGCGCTGCGGCCTGCGGCGCCGTCGACGAGCTGATCGAAGCGGGGGATCCGCTGTGGGGCGTGAGCCTCGTGGCGGCGCTCGCGCGGGTGCGCGACGTCGCGCCCGATCCGCGCCGGCGCGCGGTCGATGCGCTCGGTGACGCGCTCGCCGCCCGCGCACTGGTGTGCCGGAGCGCCGGTCTGTCGGCGCCGGACCTGACGCCGTTCGCCGCGTTCTTCCCGTGCGCGGACAGCGTGCTGGCCGCGCACGGCGATCCGTCGGTGTGCGGGCACCTCGCCACCGCGGGCGTCGTCCTCGAGTCCGGCTGGACTGCCGCCCGCTGCCTGCGCGCGTTCTGGTCGACCGGCTACGCCGCGGCCTGCTGCGGGCCCGCGGCGGAGTCCGCCGCCTTCGCCGCGAGCCACGGCGCGCTGGGCGATCCGCGCTTCGAGAACGCGGTCGCGGAGCGGCTGTTCCGCGCGGGAGCGCGCGAGGCCCGGGTAGCCCGCGAGGGACTCCCGCCGTCCTGGCGGCCGACGGCCGGCTCGTCGCTGCAGGACGCGCTGCTGGCTCCCGCGCCGCCGGCGCGACCGCTCGCCGCGCGGGTCGAGCGGCCGCCCGACCGGGCGGAGGACGACGCCGACGTGCTGCGCGCCGATCTCGCGGTGCACCCGGCGCGGCTCGTCGGTCGCGGGGTGTCGCTGCGGGCGACGCTCGCGGACTTCGTCGCGGACGACTACGTCCCGCAGCAGGGGCAGGTCCTGCTCGCGACCGCCGGCCGCTCTGCGGTCGAGGTCGGCTTCGACAGCCCCGCCGTCGGCAGCGCGGCGCTGTGGCTCGAGCTGCAGTGCCAGAAGGGCGTGCGCGATGCGCTGCCGTTCGGCGGTGCGGTCGCCGTCGACGTGCTGCTCGACGGCGAGCTGGTCGCGGCGGCGCAGGAGATCGGTGGGACCGGCGTCGCGACGCTCCGCACCACGCTGTGCACCGCGGTCCGGCCGGCGCACCACGAGCTGGTCGTGCGCCTGCATGCCTCGGCGACGAGCACGCTGCGGCTCTACGCGATCAACGTGCTGCCGCGCTGACGCCACGGCTCGCACCAGGCCTCGCCGCGGTCTAGGCTACCCGGCCCACCGCGAAGGCGGGCGACACCGCGATGACCGACAAGCGACCCGACGTGAAGATCGCGGGCCGGATCCTCTACCTGACGGAGGACCAGGACCTGCTCGAGCGCCAGCTCTACGGCTACGAGGACCTGCCGTTCGACGCGGGCCGCGCGCTGATCGACAACATCTCGACCGACGAGCTGACTCCCGGCTGGGTCTGCTACTACTACGACGAGACGCTGGCACGCTATTGCCTCGTCGGCTTGCGCGGTGGCCGCGTGAAGGCGGACGCGATCAAGAACGGCGGCTTCGGCGTGATCGTCAGCGGGCTGTCGAAGGGCTGCGGATCGAGCCGGGAGACCGCGCCGTTCAGCGAGCTGAAGGCCGGCGTGCAGCTCGTGATCGCGAAGAACATCGAGAAGATCTACGGCCAGAACTGCCAGAACATCGGCCTGCTGACGTCGACGGACTTCGGCCTGATCGAGCGGATCCAGCGCGGCGAGACGATCCCGATCGCGGAGTTCACCAGAGGGCTCGACCCGATCGCGGCGAGCATCGTCGAGCACGGCGGTCTGTTCGCCTACAACCGGGCGCGGCTCGCCGGCGTGGTCGCCCCGCCGGCGGTCGCGACCGCGGCGCGGCCCATGACGCTGTGCGAGAAGATCATCGCGGATCGCGCGATCGCGGACGCGAAGACCGGTGCGACCGGCATCGCGGCGGTGCAGCCCAGTGACGCATTGTTCGTGCGCACCGACGTGCGCTTCAGCCACGAGTACGTGACCCCGATGGCCGAGGCGCTGTTCAAGATGGGGCTCGGCGACGATGCGCGCGTGACCGACCCGGGCTCGGTGTTCGCGTTCCGCGACCACCTGACGTTCCTCGACCGCGTGATGCCCGAGGCGCACGTCAAGCTCGGCCTGCGCGAGCAGGCGGCGAGCCTCGCGACGGTGCAGCAGTCGTTCGCGGCGCGGCAGGGCGTGCGGCTCTACGGCGAGGTGCAGCGCGACGGCGCCGATGCCGGCTCCGAGGGCATCTGCCACAACATCGTGATCGAGGAGCTGGCGCTGCCCGGGCAGCTCGTGATCGGCACCGACAGCCACACCTGCATGGCCGGCGTGCTCGGCTGCTTCGCGTTCGGCGTCGGCTCGACCGACATGGCGAACTCGTGGTTCACGAAGGACGTGCGCGTCCGCGTGCCCGAGACCGCGCGCGTCGAGCTGCGTGGCGCGCTGCGCGATGGCGTGTCGGCGAAGGACCTGATGCTGCACCTGCTGGCGCAGGACTTCTTCCGCAGCGGCGCCGGGATCGGCAAGGTGCTCGAGTTCGGCGGGTCCGGGCTCGCGTCGATGGGCATCGACGAGCGCGCGACGCTGACCAACATGGCGGTCGAGGCCGGCGGCTTCACCGGCATCTGCGAGGCCGACGGCGTCGTGCTGGACTACCTGCGCGAGATGCGCGGCGTCGACCCGGCGTCGCTCACCGACCGGCTGTTCCGGGCCGACCCGGACGCCCGCTATTGCCACGTCTTCGACATCGACCTCGCGACGATCGAGCCGACCGTCGCGACGCCCGGCGATCCTCGCAATGGCGTTCCGCTGAGCGAGCTCGGTAGCGACGTCCGCATCGACATCGCCTACGGCGGCTCCTGCACCGGCGGCAAGAAGGCCGACATGGACATGTATGCGGCGGTCGTGCGCCGCGCGCTCGACGCCGGCCGCAGCCTGCCCGACGGCGTGCGCTGCTACATCCAGTTCGGCAGCCAGAAGATCCGCGACTACGCCGAGACGATGGGCTACGTGACGCTGTTCCGCGCCGCGGGAATCGAGCTGATCGACCCGAGCTGCGGCGCGTGCATCAAGGCCGGCCCCGGCGTGTCGGACCGGCCCGACCAGGTCACGGTGTCGGCGATCAACCGCAACTTCCCGGGCCGCTCCGGTCCCGGGCAGGTCTACCTGGCGTCGCCGTACGTCGTCGTCGCGTCGGCGTTCCTCGGGCGCATCGGCACGCCCGAGGAGCTCTGAGCCGCGCCGTCTTCGCAGCCGCGTCCGGAGCCCGCATCGCGTCAGTCCACATCGTGTCAGTCCGCATCGTGTCAGTCCGCACCGAGGATCGCGTCGACGGTGGCCGTGATCGCGCGCACCGACGGGGCGAGTGCGGGGTCGAGCGGCGCCTGGGCCGGTAGCTGACGTTCGAAGCTCCACCCGCCGGCCTCGCCGTCGACCTCGAGGCGGATGGTCAACGCGTGGCCCGCGAACATTGCGCGCTCCGCAGCCGTCGTCACGACCGGCGACGGCAGGTCGAACGTGCCGGCCGCCTCGAGGGCGCGCAGCGCGACGACGAGCCGATCGTGTCCGGCCTGGCGCGGGAGGGTGCCGTGCCGGGCGGCCGGCGCGGCGCCGGCGTGGACCGTGGCGTCGCGGCGCCAGCTCAGGGCGTCCGGTCCCAGCTCGATGACGGTCTCCGTCACGCCACCGCCCGGCGGCAGCTCGTCGGTGAACCACGCGTCGCGGACGCGCAGGACGAGTCGCTCGACGAGCTCCGGTCGGGTCCGGTACGCGGCGCCGTGCGGATCGGCCGCGGCGATCAGGAACCAGCGCGCGAGCCCCTCGTCGCGGTAGGCCCGGTCCCACGCATTGTGGCCGACGCCCGGATACAGGCTCAGCATCGCGTGGCCGCCGGCCTCGCGCACCGCGGCGACGAGCTCCTTCGACTGCCGCACCGGCACCGCCCGGTCGGCCTCGCCGTGGAACGCCCAGATCGGCCGGCGCGCGAGCTCCGCCGCGAGCCCGGCCGGCTCGCCGTAGCCGCAGACCGGCGCGAGCGCGGCGAACCGGTCGGCGTGCCGCGCGCCGAGCACCCAGGTGCCGTGGCCGCCCTGCGACAGGCCGGTCAGGAAGATCCGCGCCGGATCGACCGGGTAGTCCGCGCGCGTGCGCTCGAGCATCGCCATCACGAGCTCGTCGTGGTCCTCCCAGGCGTCGTGGACGTCCGGCTTCTGCGGCAGCAGCACGAGGAACGGCCACGCCGCGACGTCGCTGAGGATCGCGGGCGCCAGCCCGACCGCGACCTGCTTCCAGCCGTCGGTGCCGCACTCGCCGGCGCCGTGCAGGAACAGGATCAGCGGCCATTGTCGCGCCGGATCGAAGCCGGGAGGCACGAACAGCACGTAGCGGTGCTCGCGGCCGCCGTGCTCGAGCGATCGTGCGAGGAAACCCGTCGTCTGCGCGACGAGGGGTGCGCACGCGAGGAACAGCGACCACACGACCGGGCGCAGCAGCATGCGCGGCAGCGTAGCCGAGCCGGCCCCCGTGCGATGGCGATTCCCCGCCGCGTATCCTGTGACGCATGCTCCACGCCGTGCGCAGTCCGGTCGCGGCCGTCCTTCTCGCGCTGGTCGCGTCAGCACCGCGCGCGCAGCCGGTGATCGCCGGACCGCCGCAGCTCTGGGTCTATTGCTCGTTCAACCTGTGGGTCGACGCGAACGTCGACACGCTCGAGCGGCTGATGCGCCGGGCGGCCGCGGCCGGCTACACGCACGTGCTGCTCGCGGATTCGAAGCTCGGCAAGCTCGGCGACATGGACGCGCGCTACTTCCGAAACGTCGACCGGGTGAAGCACAGTGCGCGTGAGCTCGGCCTCGAGATCGTCCCGGCGGTGTTCCCGATCGGCTACAGCGAGTCGCTGCTGTGGCACGATCCGAACCTCGCCGAGGCGCTGCCGGTGCGCGACGCGCTGTTCGTCGTCGAGGACGGCGTGGCCCGCATCCGGGCCGAGCCGGCGGTCCGGCTGCGCGGCGGCGATTTCGCGGATCTCGCCGCGTGGGATTGGAAGGACGACGCGGTCGTCGCGGACGCGGGCGCGGCCCGGATCGCCGACTTCGACGGCAATGCCCGGATCGTCCAGAAGCTCGCGGTCGCGCCCCATCGCCAATATCACGTCAGCGTGCGCGTGCGGACCCGCGAGTTCAGCGGCGAGCCGCGCGTCAACGTGCTCGCCGGCGGACGCGCATTGAACTTCGCGAGCCTCGGCGTGCAGCGGACGCAGGAATGGACGCTGCACCACGCGGTGTTCAACTCGCTCGACCACGACGAGGTCGCGATCTACCTCGGCGTCTGGGGTGGCGCGCGCGGTGCCCTGTGGTGGGACGACGCGGCGATCGAGGAGGTCGGGTTGCTCAACGTCGTCCGCCGCGACGGCGCGCCGCTGACCATCCGGCTCGGTGAGCGCACGCTCGTCGAGGGCGACGACTACGAGCCGATCGCCGACCCGCGCATGGGCACCGTGCCGTGGCCGGGCGGCTACGAGGTCTGGCACGAGCCGCCGGTGCTCCGCACCCCGCTGCCCGACGGCACCCGGCTCCGGGTGAGCTGGCACCACGCGATCACCGTGCACGATGGGCAGGTCATGATCTGTCCGTCGGAGCCGGCGACCGCCGAGCTGCTCCGCGACCAGGCGCGCCGCGTGCACGCGGCGTTCGGCGCGCGCGGCTACTTCATGTCGCACGACGAGGTGCGCGTGCTGAACCAGGATGCGGCGTGCGTATCGCGTGGGCTCGACGCCGGCGCGATCCTCGCCGCGAACGCCCGCACCTGCGTCGACATCCTGCACGACGTCGCGCCGCAGGGCGACGTCCACGTGTGGAGCGACATGTTCGACCCGCATCACAATGCGCACGCCGACTACTACCTGGTGCGCGGCGACCTCGCCGGCTCGTGGGCGGGACTCGACCAGGACGTGATCGTCGCGCTGTGGTACTTCGACCGGCGCACAGACAGCCTGCGCTTCTTCACTGAGCGCGGCCACCGCGTGCTGATCGCCGGCTATTACGACCGCGACCCGGAGCGCATCGTCGAGTGGCTCGCTGCAGCGGAGCCGTTCGGCGGGCCCGTCGCCGTGATGTACACGACCTGGCAGCACCGCTACGACGACCTCGAGCGCTTCGCCGAGCTGGTGCGCTCGTTCCGCTGACGCGCGCTCACGGCACGCTGAGGTCGATGCGCGCGCCGGCCGTCGCGCGGAACGGCGTGCGCCAGGGCTCGCCGGCGCCGTCCGCGAGCGTCAGCAGCACGTAGTCGCCGGGCGGCAGCGCGCGGTCGAGCGCACAGCGGTCGGCGACCGGCAGCGTGTCGACGGCGGTCGTCACGCCGTCGGCGCTCCGGTGCACGAAGCGGGTCGGGACGATCGCAGCGTCGTGGGTCTGCAGGCGCAGCGCGACCGTCGGGCCGAGCGGGCCGCCGGTCGCCGGGTCGCGCACCGCCAGCGACAGCAGCGCACCCGGCGCGAGGTCGACCGCGCGCTCGATGCGGCCGCCACCGTCGAACGGGGCGCTGACGTCGGCGGTGACCAGCGGCCGGGGCTCGCCCGCAGCGTCGAGCGCGGTCAGCTCGAAGCGCCACGCGGCCGGCTCGAGGTCGGGCAGCTCGTAGGCGCCGTCCTCGCGCTCGGCGAAGCGGCTCCAGGCCTGCTCCTCGGCGCTGTCCGGGCTACCGAGCGGGCGCCGGAACGCGACGACGCGCAACCGGCCGACCGGCTCGAGGCGGTCGTCGCGCACCAGCAGCAGCACGCCGGTGCCGCGCAGTGCGGGCACCAGCTCGACGACGACCTCCGCCTGACCGGCGGCCGCCGCGGCGGCGAGGTCGACCGGCGCCGACGGCAGGAACTCCGCCGCCTCGATCCGCACGCGGCCCGGCCGGCCCGGATCGATCGCCAGCTCGACGCGATGGTCGCCGACCGCGCGCTCGATCGGCAGCGCCGGGATCGGATCGAGCGGGGCGACGACGAAGCCGGCGAGCGGCGTGCGGTCGCGCGCCGACACCACGCGCAGTGCGACGGTCACCGCTGGCGCGCCCGCGCCCGCGGCCGCCTGCGCGGGCTGCGGCGGCGTCGCCGCCGGCGGCGCGGCGGGCACCGCCTCCGGTGCGGGGATCGGCTCCGCTGCGGCGCGGCGCGCCGGGCCGGTGACCGGCGGCGCGGCGCCGGGGGCGCTGTCTTCGGTCGGGGCCGGCGCCGGGCCCGGGGCCGCCGCGTCGTCGCGCAGCGCGAGCAGGGCGCCGACCGCGACCAGGATCAGGACGGCGATGCCGAGCAGAGCACGCATGACGGCGCAGTGTCGCGCGCCGGCGTCGCGCGGCCCACTGCGTTCCGCCAGCCGGGTCGCGCGACCCGCGGCGGATCGGTGATCGTGCGGAACGGGGTCGACGGGCCCGGCGGTGGGGGGGCGTCGGCGGGAGGCGGCGCCGGCTCCCGCTCGGGGCCTGCCGGCTCGTCGTCGTCGGGCAGCGGAGTCGCCTGCGCTCGTGCGTGCGGATCGGCCATCGGTGGTGAGGCAAAGCCCGCTGCGGATCGGAGCACGGATTTCCGCGTCGCGCGGCGATGATCCGCGGCGATGGTCAGCTCCCGTGGACCGCGCGCGCGCCCCGACCCCGTGCGTCTCGAGGTCGTGCACCAGCTCCTCGCCGCGATCTGTGAGGAGGCGGGTGCGCTGCTACAGCGCTCGGCGATCAGCCCGAATATCCGCGAGCGGCGCGACTTCTCGGTCGCACTGTTCGACGCGCAGGGGCGGCTGGTCGCGCAGGCCGCGCACATCCCCGTGCACCTCGGCAGCGCCGGAGTGTCGGTGCGCGCGGTGCGCGCGGCGCTCGATCTCGAGCCCGGCGACGTCGCGGTGGTCAACGACCCGTACCGCGGTGGCACGCACCTGCCCGACATCACGCTGGTGCGGCCGGTGTTCGCGACCGGGCGCGCGCGCAACCCCGACTGGTTCCTGGTCGACCGCGCGCACCACGCCGACGTCGGTGGTGCCGTCGCCGGCTCGATGGGCGTCGCGCGCGACCTGCACGGCGAGGGGCTCGTGCTGCCGCCGGTCAAGCTGGTCGCGGCCGGGCGACCGGTGCAGGCCGTGTTCGACCTGATCGGCGCGAACGTCCGCAGCCCCGCGGAGCGGCTGATCGACCTGCGCGCCCAGGGCGCCGCGCTCGAGCGCGCGGAGGCGCGGCTGCGCGCAATGGCCGCCGACCTCGGTCGCGGCGAGCTCGAGCGCTACGCCGGGTTCCTGATGGACTACTCCGAGCGCCTCGCGCGCGCCGAGCTCCGGCGCCTGCCGCCGGGGCCGTGGCACGCCGCCGACGCGCTCGACGACGACGGCGCCGGCACGCCGGGCGAGGTGCCGATCCGGCTGAAGCTCACCGTCGAGCGTGGCGCGCTGCACTTCGATTGGCGCGGCACCGCGCCGCAGGCTCGCGGCGGCATCAATGCCAATCCCGGCGTCGTCCTTGCGGCGTGCGTCTATGCATTGCGATGTCTGTGCCCCGAGCGATTGCCGACCAACGAGGGGCTGTTCCGGGTCGTGCGCGTCACGACCGAGCCCGGCTCGCTGCTCGATCCGCGGCGCCCGGCACCGGTCGCCGGCGGCAACGTCGAGACGAGCCAGCGGCTCGTCGACGTCGCGTTCCAGGCGCTCGCCCAGGCATTGCCGGGCGAGCTGCCGGCGGCGTCGGCCGGCACGATGAGCAACCTGACGGTCGGCGGCGACGGCTTCTCGATCTACGAGACGTTGCCCGGTGGAGCCGGCGCCGGCCCGACGGGCGCTGGCCAGTCGGCGATCCAGACCCACATGACGAACACGCGCAACACGCCGATCGAGGAGACCGAGCTGCGCACGCCGCTGCGGATCCGCGCATTGACCGTCCGGCGCGGCTCGGGCGGGCGGGGCCGGCACCGTGGCGGCGACGGCCTGCGCAAGGAGATCGAGCTGCTCGCCCCGGCGACCGTGTCGCTGTTCGCCGAGCGCTGCGCGAGCCGGCCGCCCGGCGTCGCCGGCGGGGCGGCTGGCCGCGCGCTGCGCGCGCGCGTCGCACTGCCGGGGCGCGCGCCGCGCGTGCTCGCGTCGAAGGGCAGCGTCGACCTGCCGGCCGGCGCGCGGGTGACGATCGAGACGCCGGGCGGCGGAGGCTTCGGCGCGCCGTGAGCGCAGGTCGTCGCCTCGCGCGCGGCGCGCTCCGCGCGCTCGCGCTGCTCGCCCTCGCCGGCTGCGGGGTCGCGCCGTACCAGCCGCTGCGTGTCGAGCTCGCCGCGCCGGTCGGCGCGCCTGGGCTCGAGCGCGCCGCCGAGGCGTTGCGCGTGCGCTTCCCGTCGCTGGCGCCGGAGCCCGGCGCGCTGCGCATGGCGTCGGGCTGGGAGCGCTGCACCGACGCGGGCTGGCCGGCGAAGCGCCGGCTGTTCGCGTTCGTCGAGCCGCCTGGCACCATCGCGCTGGTCGTCGAGATCAGCTACCTGCGGATCGACCTGTGGGGCGAGCCCGAGTGGACGACGCCGCGCGGCGATCCGCGCGCCGAGCGCGAGGCGGCCGAGCTGGTGCGCGCCGCGCTCGCCGGTGCGGCGCGGCCGGCCGGGTGACGCGCGGCTCAGCCGCGCGCGGCGCGCCGGGGCGCGCTGCGCAGTCGCCGGGCGCTCGCCGCGTGACGCCGCGCCCGTGCGGCGGTGTGTGGCCGCGCGAGGAGCGCGTCGCGCGACGCGAGGACGCGCGGGTCGCGGGCGGTGCGGGGATCCGTGTCGGTCAGCAGGCGCGCCGCCACCTCCGGCTCGCCGCGCAGCTCGCACAGGCGCGCGCGCGCGAGCAGCAGCCGCACCGGCTCGGCGCCGGCCGCCTCGGCATCCCGCAGCGCCCGCTCGGCGCGCGCGGTCGCGCCGGCGGCGACCGCCGCCTCGAAGCGCCACAGCGCCGTCGCGGCGTCTCCGGGCCGCAGCGCCGCCGCCAGGTCGAGCAGCTCGTCGGGCGTCAGCGTCGGTCGCGCGCGGCGCGACAGCGGCGCGACGCGCGCGAGGACGCTGCGCACCGTGCCGACCTGCGGGCGCACCTCGAGGGCGCTGCGGATCCGGCCGAGGCGGCGCGATTCGGCGTCGGGGTCGGGGCGCCGCCGCAGCGGCGCATCCCACACGCGCAGCCGCCCGCTCGCGACCAGCCGGGCGGCCGCCATCGCCGTCAGTGCCTCGGCGAGGCGCCGCACCCAGAAGTGCTGGTGCTCGTCGCCGTAGCCGAGCCGCTCGGCGGTGTCGAGCCAGGCGCCGCGCACGCGCCGGGGGTCGACGCCGAGCAGGCGGGCGGTGCGCGTGGTGCTGAGCCGGCCGTTGCAGAGGCGCACGCCGCGCGCGGCGATCGACTCGAGCAGCGCGCGCTGTGACTCGTGGGGCGCGAACGGCCCCGCGGTCGGGCCGGCGTCGGGCCCGCACTCCGGAGCCGGTCGCTCGTCGAGGGGCACCGCGCTCGGCTCCTCGTGGCGGGTCGGCCGCAGCGCCAGCCGGTAGGCAGCGCGCTGCGCGACCCGCATGAAGCGGACCGCGAGCTGCTCGTCGCTCAGTGCGCTGACCTCGCCGGCGTGCTCGAGCGCGTCGACGCAGACCTCCTGGCCCAGCTCGCTCGCGAGCTCGGCCGCGCGCGAGTGCGGCAGCCGCTTCCAGGCGAGCAGTCGGCGCACGAGACCGGGCAGCTGCCGGGCGCTGAAGTCCGCGGCAGCGGCCAGCGCGAGCGCGCGCGTATCCGCGGTGGGGTCGAGAGGATCGGGGCGGGTCATCGTCTGGCTCCAGCTTGCGTCGCAACGTATCGCACCGCGGCCAGGATTCCGCGGTCGGACATGCGCGTCCTCGGGCCCCGCGCTATCGTCGCCGCTTTTCCGAGCGTCGGCGCAGAGCATGCCCACGACCTGTGTGATCGGCCTCCTCTGGGGTGACGAGGGGAAGGGCAAGATCATCGATCTGCTGGCCGAAAACGCCGACTACGTCGTGCGTTACGGCGGTGGCCACAATGCGGGCCACACCCTCGTGCACGAGGGCCGCAAGCTCGTCCTGCACCTGGTGCCGTCCGCTGCGCTGCGCCCGGGCGTGATCAACGTGATCGGCAACGGCGTGGTGGTCGACCCGTTCCACCTGCGCAGCGAGCTGGAGGGGCTGGCGCGGCGCGGCTGCAGCGTGCCGCTCGGTGAGCGGCTGCTGGTGTCGGAGTCCGCCCACGTGATCCTGCCGATGCACCGCGCGCTCGACGAGTTGGCCGAACGGCTCCGCGGCAGTGAGCGGATCGGGACGACCGGGCGCGGCATCGGCCCCGCCTACGCGGACCGCGCCGCGCGCACCGGACTCCGCGTCGGCGACCTGGTGCGCCCCGCGCGGCTGCGCGCCGGCGTCGCCCGCATCGCGGCCGAGAAGAACGCGCTGCTGCGCGCGTTCGACGAGCCGGAGGTCGACGTGCGCCGGCTCGGCGACGACCTGCTGGCGCTCGGCGCCGAGCTGCGACCCGCGATCGCCGACACCGGCCACGTGCTGCGCGAGGCGCAGCGCGCCGGCCGGCGCATCCTCGCCGAGGGCGCGCAGGGCGTGCTGCTCGACGTCGACCACGGCACCTATCCCTACGTGACCTCGTCGAGCGCGTCGACGGGCGGCGTCGCGCCGGGGACCGGCCTGCCGCCGCAGGCCGTCCAGCGCGTCGTCGGCGTCGTCAAGGCCTACGCGACCCGCGTCGGCTCGGGGCCGTTCCCGAGCGAGCTCGACGGCGAGCTCGCGCACCGGATCCGCGAGGCCGGTCACGAGTACGGCTCGACGACCGGCCGGCCGCGCCGCGTCGGTTGGTTCGACGCGGTCGCCGTGCGCTACTCGGTCCAGGTCTCGGGCACGACCGAGGTCGTGCTGACGATGCTCGACGTGCTGCGCGGCATCGACCCCCTGCACCTGGTCACCGGCTACCAGCTGGCGGATGGCCGGCGCGTCGAGCGCTTCGCGCCGTTCGACATCGACGGCGCGCGGCCGCTGACCGAGTCGCTGCCCGGCTTCGACGTCGACCTGAGCGACGTCCGCCGCTACGAAGATCTGCCAGCCGCCGCGCGCGCCTACGTCGAGCGCGTCGAGCATCTGATCGGTGCGCCGATCGGCACGGTGTCGGTCGGTCCCGGTCGCGAGCAGGTGATCCGGCGATGAGCCGAGCGGTGGGTCGAGCTGGAAGGCGTCGAGCTGGACGGTGTCGAGCTGGAAGGCCGTGTCCCCGCGCGCGCAGTCGAGCCGCCGCGGCGCGTTGACCGATATGTCACGGATGCGCGAGACACCGAACGCGGATCTTCCGGTGCCCCGCTCGGTGGCCGTCATCATGGACGGCAACGGCCGCTGGGCGCGGTCGCGGGGCCTCGAGCGGATCCGTGGCCACGAGCGCGGCATCGACGCCGTGCGGCGCACGGTCGAGGAGTGCGCGCGGCTCGGCGTCGAAGCGCTGACGCTCTACGCGTTCTCCGAGGAGAACTGGAGTCGGCCCGCGCGCGAGATCAAGCTGCTGATGCGGCTGCTCGAGCGCTTCCTCGTCGACGAGCGGCCGACGCTGATGGACAACAACGTGCGCCTGCTGCACTCGGGGCGCCGCGACCGACTGTCGACGCGCGTGCTCGAGCGCCTCGACGAGTCGATCGCGATGACCGCCGCGAACACCGGCACGCGGCTCGCGCTCGCGATTTCGTACGGCGGTCGCCAGGAGCTCGCCGACGCCGCGCGGCGGATCGCCGAAGCGGTGCTCGCCGGCGAGCTCGCGCCGGAGGACATCGACGTCGCGACCGTCGCGCGCCACCTCTACCACCCGGAGCTGCCGGACCCGGACCTGCTGATCCGCACCGCGGGCGAGCTGCGCGTGAGCAACTTCCTGCTGTGGCAGATCAGCTACGCCGAGATCCACGTCTGCGACGTGTGCTGGCCGGACTTCCAGATCGAGCACCTGCACGAGGCCTTCCGCACCTTCGGCCGCCGCGTGCGCAAGTTCGGCACGGTGGTGCCGTGAGCGGCGAGGGTCCGGGTGCCGCGGCCGGCGCACCCGCGGGGGCCGACCCCGAGCTGCCGTCCGACATCGCGGCGACGCGGCGTCTCGGCCGCCGCGAGCTGCGCACGCGGTTCGTGTTCGGGCCGCTGCTGATCGCGCTGGTCGCGGTCATCTACTGGCTCGACTCGACCGTGCTCCGCCGCGCGGGTGCGGGCGGCATGCTGACCGCCGGCGTGCTCGGCCTGCTCGGCGTCGCCGGCGTGCACGAGTACGTCGTCATGATGCGCAAGGCGGGGCACGCGGTCGCGCCGCGGCTGCTGCCGCTGATGACGATCGCGCTGCTGGTGCTGCCGTTCTTCTTCGGCTGGCGGCAGGTCGACCGCGAGCTGTACCCGCTGGTGATCGCGACGCTCGCGCTGGTGTTCCCGATCGCGCTCGAGTCGCTCGCGCGCGGCTCGATGGACGAGGGCCTCGAGCGGCAGGGCGGCACGCTGCTCGGCTTCCTGACCATCGCGTGGCCGATGTACCTCGCGCAGGGCATGGCGATCCGCCACCTGCCGTCGGTGCTCTACGTCGTCGTCGTCTGCAAGGTCGGTGACATCGGTGCCTACCTGGTCGGCGTCGCGATCGGCAGGCACAAGCTGATCCCGCACATCAGCAGCGGCAAGACGATCGAGGGCGCGGCCGGCAGCCTCGTCGCGAGCATCGCCGCGGCCGTGCTGCTCGACCCGCTGCTGATCGACCCCGAGGTGCCGCTCGGATTGACCGGCGCGATCGGCGTCGGGATCATGCTGAATGCGACGACGCAGAGCGGTGACCTGATCGAGTCGCTGCTGAAGCGGCGCTGCGGTGTGAAGGACTCCTCGGCGCTCCTGCCCGCGCACGGAGGGGTCCTCGACCTGATCGATTCCCTGTTGTTCTCGTTCCCCGCCTTCCTGGCGGTGCTGGTCCTGTTGACCTGAGCAGCGTCCTTGCCGAGAGACGAGCCGACTTGAGAGACGAACGCGCCGACGAACTGATCGAGATCCACGGCTTCGACGAGATCCGCGCGCTGCTGGGACCGCTCGACAGCAACACGCGCCTGATCCGCGAGCTGCACCAGGTGAACGTGCTGGTCCGCGACGGTCGCATGCGGTTGATGGGCGCGGAGCCCGACGTGCAGCGCGTGCGTGCGATCCTGCAGGAGGAGCTCGAGGGCATCCGCCAGGGGCACGGCTCGACGCCGGCCCAGATCGCGCGGCGGCTGCGGCGCGACTCGCCGATCCCGGTGCCGGGTGCCGGCGAGGGCGACGACGGTCAGCTCGATCCGCGCGTGGCGGGCATCGCGCCGGGACCGCTGAAGCCGCGCACGGCCGGGCAGGCGCGCTACTGGCGCGCGCTGCACGAGCACGAGGTCGTGTTCGGAGTCGGTCCGGCCGGTACGGGCAAGACCTACCTCGCGGTCGCGGCCGCGGTCGCCGCGGTGAAGTCGGGGCGCACGCGCCGCATCGTCCTGGTGCGGCCGGCGGTCGAGGCCGGCGAGAAGCTCGGCTTCCTGCCCGGCGACTTCCACGCGAAGGTCAACCCGTACCTGCGGCCACTCTACGACGCGCTGCACGACCTGCTCGATCCGACCTCGCGGCAGCGCTACCTCGAGGACGAGATCGTCGAGGTCTGCCCGCTCGCCTACATGCGCGGCCGCACGCTGAACGACGCGTTCGTGATCCTCGACGAGGCGCAGAACTGCACCGTCTCGCAGATGCTGATGTTCCTGACGCGCATGGGCGAACGCTCGCACGTCGTCGTCACCGGCGATCCGAGCCAGGTCGATCTGCCGGCCACGATGCGCTCCGGCCTCGCCGACGCGGTGACGCGGCTCAAGGGCGTGCCGGGCATCGAGATCGTCAAGCTCGGTCGCGCCGACGTCGTGCGGCACCGCATCGTCCAGGACATCATCCGCGCCTACGGCGAGGAGAGCTGATGGGCATCTCGCGACGTCCGCCCCGCGCGCGCGGCGTGATCGACATCGTCGACCGGTTCCGGCCGCGCACCGACCCGGCGTTCGTGCGGGCCGCCGTCGCGAGCGCGCTGCGCCACGCGGCGCTGCCGCACCTCGAGGTCGCGGTGCTGCTGACCGGCGACGACGAGATCGCCGAGTTGCACGGCCGCTTCCTCGACGATCCGACCGAGACCGACGTGATGAGCTTCCTCGTCGACGGCACCGCGAACGTCGTCGTCAACGTCGCGCGCGCGCGCCGCGAGGCCGCGCGACTCGGCACGACGATCCGCGCGGAGCTCGCGCTCTACGTCGTGCACGGCGTGCTGCACTGCTGCGGCTTCGACGATCGCGACGCCGACGAGCGCCGCGAGATGCGCGACGCGGAGTGCACCGTGCTGCGCTCGATCGGTGTCGAGCACTCGCCGGTCGACGCGTGAGCGCTGCGCGACGCGTGTGCGTCGCACGTCGTCGAGCGCGCGTGACGAGCGCGCGAGACGATCGTCGTCGCACGTTTTTGTTCGTGCGACGTGCATCGACCACGTTGCGTGACAGCGACGCGTGCTCTTACACTCCGCGACGTTGCAGCACGTGATGTTCGTCACGGCTTCGATCTCTGCAGTCGACACGCGCAGAACGACGTCCCGTCGGTGTCCGTGATCCGTGCGGTGTGTGCTCCACCCGCGAGCGATCGCGAGTCGGCACGATCGCGAACCGGCACGATCGCGAGTCGGCACGATCGCGAACCGGCACGATCGCGAACCGGCACGATCGCGAACCGGCACGATCGCGACTCGAGTCGACCGCACGCGCCTCGGCGAGTGCAGCTCGGATCGAGTCGTGTGGTGTGGGTGCCGATGTCGATGTCTCGAGCGCGTGCGTGTCCCGGCGAGCTCGACCCGCGCTGCGCGGCGGCGACGGGATCGCGCGGGTCGGATCGCGCAAGTCGGATCGCGCAGGCCGGATCGCGGCGTGAGTGCATCGCAGACGAGAGGCGGCAATCGATGGTGAGCCTCGGAAACGACCGTTGGAGCGGAGGGGCGTTCGACCACCCGGAGGGTGGTCGACGAGCGCGCCGCCGTCTCGCGGCAGGCCGCTCCGCAGCGGGCGGTGGGACCGCGGCGGTACCTGCGGTGCCAGCGAACGCGCCGTGCGGTGGCGATGGGCCGGGCGCGGGTCGGGATGGCCTGCGGGCGGTGCCGCAGCGAGCACCCCGCGAGGTCGAGACCGAGGTCTTGCTCGCCCGCTACCGCCGCAAGCCGAGTCCACGGCTGCGCGACGAGGTCGTCGAGCGACACCGCGACGAGGTCGAGGCGATCGCGCGGTCGCTCGCCGCACGGTTGCCGGCGCGGGTCGACGTCGACGACCTCGTCCACGCCGGCATGTGGGGGCTGCTGCAGTCGATCGAGAAGTTCCGCGCCGACCGCGGTGCGCCGTTCCGGCCGTTCATGCGTCCGCGCGTCCGCGGCGCGATGCTCGACGAGCTGCGCAACATGGACTTCCTGCCGCGGCTCTACCGGCGGCGGCAGCGCGATCGCACGGCGGCCGTCGACCGGCTGCGCGCGCGGCTGCAGCGCGACCCGAACGATGCCGAGCTCGCCGAGGAGCTCGGTGTCAGCGAGTGTCGGTTGCGGCGTAGCTACGCACCACCCGGCGCGGACCTGCGTGCGCGCGGAGTCGGCGGTGCGTCCGCGAACGGCGACGCCGACTGGCTCGAGTCGGTGATCGACGACGATGTCGACAGCCCGATCGACTGCGTCGAGCGCCAGGATCTGATCGAGCGCATCGAGGCGTGCCTGACGCCGATCGAGTGGACCGTGCTGCGGATGCACTACCTCGAGGGCATGAGCGGCAAGGAGGTCGCCGCGCGGCTGCGGCTGTCGGCGTCGCGGATCTGCCAGATCCACCTGCGCGTGTTGTCGCGCCTGAAGGCGCGGCTCGGCGGCACGCCGGTCTGAGCCACCCGCCGTGGATCGGCCCGGTGCGCGCGGCGCGCGGGTCGCTGCCGGTCTCGGCGCAGCCGATCGTCGAGCGCGTCGGATTCGGTCGCGATGCGCGGGGCGCGCGCCGGCAGAATGCGCGCGTGAGCGAACGTCGGCGATTCGAGGATTCCGGTACGGATGCGTTCCACCTGCGCGCGGGCTGCATGTGGTGCGAGGAGCTTCCGGTCGAGGCGCTCGCGGCCGCGCACGGAACGCCGCTGTACGTCTACAGCACCGCGGCGATGCGGCGCCGGCTCGACGAGCTCCGCGCTGCGTTCGGCGCCGGCGCGCGCATCTGCTACGCCGTGAAGGCGAACCCGAACCTCAGCCTGCTGCGGCTGTTCGCGGCGTGGGATCTCGACTTCGACGTCGTCAGCATCGGCGAGCTCGAGCGCGTGATCGCGGCGGTCGGCCCGCTGCGCGAGGACCGCGGACCGCGCGTCGTGTTCGCGGGTGCCGCGAAGCGGCGCGACGAGATCGTCGCGGCGCACGCGGCCGGCTGTCACGTCTTCCACGTCGAGTCCGCGCACGAGCTGCCGTGGCTCGCCGCGGCCGCGCAGCGGAGCGGCCGGGTCGCGCGCATCGCGCTGCGGCTGAATCCCGACGTCGCGGCCGACACGCACCGCTACATCGCGACGGGTCGCGGTGGCGACAAGTTCGGCATGGCGTTCGACGCGGCCGCGCAGGTCGTCGCGGCACTGCCACGCCTGCCGGAGCTGCGGCTGGTCGGCTACCACGTGCACGTCGGCTCACAGATCCGCGACCACGGCGTCTACCTGCGCGCGTTCGACAACGTCGCGGCGTGGCTCGACGCCGATCCCGCGCGCAGCGCGGGCATCGAGTCGTTCGACCTCGGCGGTGGCTTCGGCATCGCGTACGGCGACACCGGCGAGCGCTGCGACGTGGCGCGGGTCGCGCGGGAGCTGTCGCCGCGCCTCGCCGCGCGCGGCCTGACACCCATGCTCGAGCCCGGCCGCTACCTGGTCGGCGACGCGGGCGTGCTGCTGACGACCGTGATCGCCGAGAAGCGCGCCCGGGATCGTCGCCTGGTGCTGGTGGACGCGGCGATGAACGACCTGCTGCGGCCGTCGCTGTACGGCGCGCGCCACCCGATCCACCCGGTGCGCGATCCCGCGGGCGCCGCGCGGACGCCCTGCGACGTCGTCGGTCCGGTCTGCGAGAGCGGTGACTTCCTCGGCCGCGACGTGCCGCTGCGAACGACCGAGCCCGGTGAGCTGCTGGCGGTGCTCGCGGCCGGCGCCTACGGTTCGTCGATGGCGTCGAACTACAACTCGCGCCCGCGGCCTGCCGAGGTCCTGGTGGACGGCGGCGAGGCCCGCGTCGTGCGGCGCCGCGAACGACTGGAGGATCTGTGGTCATCGGAAGTCGACGAACGAGAGCCGCGCGGCTCGCTCTGACGCTCGCGCTGTGGTGCGCGGCGCTCGTCAGCGGGGGCTGCGTGTGGCTGCAGAACGAGTTCTTCGTCTGGGACGCGGCGCCGCCCGGACCGCCGCCGACCGCGGGGTCCGACGCGCCGTGGTGAGCGCCGCGATGCGCGAGCTGTGGCGCGCCGGCGTCGGCGCCGGCGAGCTCGGCGACCGCGCCACTGGGCGCGGTCGGGCCGAGCACGCGGTGTGCGGCGACGTCGTCGCGTTCGAGGTGCGCGTCGCCGATGGCGTCGTCGAGGACCTCGCCTGGCGGGCCGCCGGTTGCCCGGCGACCCTCGCCGTGGCGGCCGCATCGCACGCGGCACTGCTGGGCGCGCCGATCGGTGACGCCGCAGCGCGCCTCGCGCGCCGGCTCGCGGAGCTCGGCGGGCTCGCGCGCCACGAGCGCCACGCCGAGCGGCTCGTGCTCGAGGCCTTCGCCGCGGCGCTGCGCGCTGCGCGCGCGCCGGACGGAGGTGGGGGCGCGTGATCGGCGGTCGCTTCGGGGAGTTCCTGTCGCGGCTGCGCGGTGCGACCGGCGATCGCGACCGCACCCGGCTCGCGGCGATCCTGCGCCTGAACCGCGCGCTCGCGAGCGCGGAGGATCGACAGGCGCTGCTGGTCGGATTGCTCGACGAGGCGGTCGTCCTGTTCCGCGCCGAGCGCGGCTTCGTGGTCGAGCGCGTGGTGGACTCCGCGCCGGCGACGCGCCCCTACCGGGTCGTCGCCGCGCGCAACCTCGATCGCGAGGACGTCCGCCGGCCCGACGAGAAGGTGTCGTCGACGGTCGTGCGCCAGAGCCTCGAGCAGGACCTCGCCGTGTTCGTCGAGGATGCGTCGCTCGGGGACGACCCGGTCGCCGCCGCGCGCAGCGTCGCCGACCTGCGCTTGCGGTCGGTGCTGTGCGTGCCGCTGCGCGCCGGCGAGCGCGCGGTCGGGGCGCTCTACCTGGACCATCGCTTCCACGCGAACGCCTTCGATCCCGACGACCTGCCGTGGCTCGAGGCGTTCGCCGACCAGGCCGCGATCGCACTGCACCTGCACGAGCTGGTCGACCGCCTGCGGCAGCGGAGCGCGGCGGCCGAGCGCGACAATCAGCGCCTCGCGGCCGCGGTCGCGGCGCAGGAGCAGCGCATGGCGACGCTCGCCGCGATCACGCGCGCCGAGCTCGACCACGACTACGCGGAGGTCGTCGGCGAGTCGCCGGCGCTGCTGCGCCACCTGCGGCTGCTCGATCGCGTCTGTGCGGCGGGCGACTTCCCGGTGCTGCTGATCGCGGAGAGCGGCTGCGGCAAGGAGCTCGCGGCCCGCGCGATCCACCGCTACGGCCGGCGCGCACACGGGCCGTTCGTGGCGATCAACGTCGCGGCGCTGCGGCCCGAGCTCGTCGAGAGCGAGCTGTTCGGCCACGTGCGCGGCGCGTTCACCGGCGCGGACCGCGACCGACCCGGACTGATCCGCGAGGCCGACGGCGGCGTGCTGTTCCTCGACGAGGTGACGGAGATGCCGCTCGACGCGCAGGCCAAGCTGCTGCGCTTCCTGGAGGATCGCCGCGTGCGGCCAGTGGGCGGCGATGTGGCCGTCGAGGTCGAGCTCCGCATCGTCGCAGCCACCAACCGCGATCCGCTGCGCGCCGTGCGCGACGGTCGCTTCCGCGAGGACCTCTACTACCGGCTGGCGGTCGTCACGGTCCCCCTGCCCGCGCTGCGCGATCGGCTCGCGGACCTGCCGCCGCTCGTCGAGCACTTCCTCGCGGAGGCGGCGCAGGGTCGCGGCGGGACGCCGCGGCGGGCGAGCCCGGCGCTGCTCGCCGCGCTCGCGCGGCGCCGCTGGCCCGGCAACCTGCGCGAGCTCCGCAACGTGCTGCTCCGCCTCGATGCCCTCGCGGACGGCGACGTGATCGGCGACGAGCTGCTCGAGCCGGAGCCGGCGGACGGCCTCGGCGCCGGTGTCGAGGTGCTCGATCTCGCGACTCTCGAGCGCCGCGCGATCGCGCGCGCGCTCGAGCGCGCCGCCGGCAACAAGGCCGAGGCCGCCCGGCTGCTCGGCATCTCGCGGCGCTCGCTCTACGACCGCCTGCAGCGCGATCCGGAACCGGGTTCCTGAGCGGGCGATCCATGTGCAGCTCCTGCACAGCCGTGCAGGAGCGCCGCGCCGGCCGTGTCGCGCAACGGGGCGAGCAGCTCCCGCCGCGCGGTCGGACGCGAGTCGTCGGAGTCGCCGGAGTCCCGCTGGCGGTGCGGGTTCCGCGCCGCGGCGGCGTGCCGGGCGACGACCTCGGCGCGCGGACGAGCGCGGCGGGCACGGCGCTTGTGTAGTCGCCGCCGTGCGCGCCCTGCTCGTCACCACGGCCCTGCTGCTGCCCGCCACCCTGCCGGCGCAGGAGCTGCGTCTCGACGCGCTGGTCGCCCGGCCGCTCGCGCACGTCGCGATGATGCCGGACGCGGAGGCCGCACGGCCGGGAGCGCGGCCGGGCGATCGCGGCGCTACGTCCGTCGACCTCGACCTCGGGCTGCTCGACGAGCCGGCGCTCGCCGAGATCGTGCGGGCGTTCGAGCACGGCGGCTTCGAGCACGGGCCGGGTCATGCTCACGGCGAGCCAGCACGAGAGGGCGACGTCCCGGTGCTCGCGACGCTGCGCCAGCTCGCCCGGTTGTCGACCGGCGAGCTCGAGTTCGCCGTCGTCGCGCTGCTGCCGCGCGTCGCCGAGCCCGACCTGCCGCTGCTGGTCGGTCGCCTGCGGCTCAGCGAGCGCGGTCGCGATGCCTTGCAGCGCTCGCTGCAGCAGCCCGGCTTCGCGAGCGAGCAGCGGCGGGTCGCCGCGGTGCCGGTCTACGGGCTGTCAGGGGTGTCGCAGCAAAGGCCGGGCTCGGTGTTCGAGATCGCCGCGGTCGGCGCCGACCTGCTGGTCGCGAACCATCGCGACACGCTCGACGACATCCTGCGCCGCGCGGGCGGAGCGGACGGCGCCGGCACGACGACCGGCGTGCACCCCGAGAGTCTCGCGCGCGACGAGCTGCACGTCGCCCTGACGGCGCGGCTGCGCACGGCGGACGCCGCGCAGACCGACGCGCGCTCCGCGGGCAGCGAGCCGCGCGCGGTGGTGTCGCTCGACTGGGAGCGGCTCGGGCCGCGCGTCCTGCGCGACCTTGCAGCCGGCGAGCAGCTGGCGCTGCGCGCGACCGGCATGGGCGCTGCGCGCCGCGTGGTGCTCGGCATCTCGCGCGAGCCGAAGGGTCTGCGCACGACGATCCTCGTCGACCTGCCGGCCGCGGCGCGCGGGTTGTTCGCAGCGGCGCAGGTGCAGCCGTTGCGGCGGCTGGTGCAGGACGTCCCGGTGCCCGCGCTCGCGTCGCTGACGATCGCGGTGGATCCGCGGCGCATCGGCGCGGCGGAGACTGCCGACCCCGCTGCGCAGGGCGATCCGCTCGGCTTCCACTCCGGTCTGGTCGGCAGCTGCCGTGCGGTGGGACTCGACTTCGATTCGCAGGTCCGCCCGCGGCTCGGCGAGGCGGTGTCGTGTCGCGTCGTCATGCTGCCGGCGGGTCCCGATCAAGAGGGTCCCGGTCGCGATGGCTCGGGCCGCGGCGGCTTCGAACGTCCCGGTCGCCACGACCACGCGGGGCACGCCGTCGTCGCGCTGGCGATCGCGACGCGCAACGAGCGCGCGGCGCGCTCGCTGCTCGACGACCTCGCCGCGGCGCTGCGCGACCGCGACTTCCAGGTCGACGAGGTACCGCTGTCGCACGACGGCGCGCGCAGCGAGTCCGCGATCGTCGTGCAACTGCCCGGGGCCTGGCCAGCCGGCATCGCCGCGATCGACGACACCCTGGTGATCTCGGCGGACTTCAGCGCGATCGCGCGGATCGCGGAGCTCGAGCGCTCCACCACGCGCGCCGAGCGCACGCGGCATCGCAGCGACACGCTCGCGCTGCTCGATTCACTCGTCGCCGGCCGGCGCGCGGACGCGCGTGCGGCGGTGGCGGTCTTCGATCTCGACGGCACGGTCCTCACGGGTGGCGAAGGCGGCCGGCACGCCGGCCTCGTCGTGCTCGACGAGGGCGCGTTGCGCGTCGAGGTGTTGTCCCCGCGCTGACCGCGTGGGGCGACGCTCTTTCCCATCGAACCAGCAGTTCAACGAACAACGGACACGGCTCTCCCGGTCGGGCGAGCCGTGCTCCGTGCGCGTCTCACGTGTCGGGAGCCGCCCGGGACTTCATGTTTCTGGGGCAGGCGAACGGGCGGTTCCCGGCACGTTCCCTCTTCCGCTCCGCGGCGTCTTCCTTGCCGCGGGGGAGTCCCGTCGGCTGGCCGGTGCCACCGGCAGCGGCGGACGAGCGCGCGCATGCGTTTCCCGCGGGGGCCGTCCCGACAATTGGTTTCTGGGGCAGGCACGGGGCGGTCCCCGCTCTTCTCTCCCTCGTTCCGTCGTTCGCGTCCTCCGGAGGGCCCGCCCTCCGGACCGGGTCGGTCGCGTCCGGTTCGCGTGCGCGAGCCGGGCGCGGCGGACGCGAGTGAGCTGACAGGTCTTCCCACGGGGGCCACCTCGATTCTTTTTTGGGGCAGGCCGGGGTGGTCCCCGTTTTCTTCCGCGCTGCGCCGGTGATGGCGCGCCGCTGTGCTGGTCGCGCAGCGTTCCAAGCGCCTGGGCGGTGGCCTAAGCTCCGCCGCGATGAGCGAGGAAGCCGAAAGCCCAGCGATCGTCGTCGGCGGCGAGGCGGCGCAGGCGCTGACCGTCGCGGAGCGCCTGCCGACCCGCGCGTTCGTGTTCCCGCTGCGCAAGTCGGTGCCGTTCCCGAACCTGATGATGCCGGTGCTCGTCGACGACGAGGCCGGGCGTACCGTCGTGCAGCAGGCAGAGGCGGCCGACGGGCACCTGCTGCTGCTCACGCAGCGCGACCCCGAGACCGAGAAGCCCGGCGCTGGCTCGTTCTACGAGGTCGGCGTGATCGGCAGGATCCTGAAGACCTTCAAGCTGCCCGACGGCAACGCGTCGGTGATGGTGCAGGGGCGCGCGCGGGCGCGCGTCACGAAGTTCCTGCGCGAGCAGCATCCGCTGCTCGCCCGCGTCGTCGAGATGCCCGACGTGCCGACGCCGGGGCCGCGGGTCGAGGCGGTGTTCCGCAAGCTGCAGCAGGCGCTCGAGCAGGTCGCCGAGGCGACCGAGTCGCTCGGCAACGACTTCCGCACCGCGGTGCTGAACATCGAGGAGCCGGCGCAGCTCGCCGACTTCTGTGGCGCCTACCTGCTGAAGAAGACCGAGCAGCGTCAAGAGCTCCTGTCGATCGCCGAGGTCGGCCCGCGCGTCGAGCGCGCGCTGCAGTTCGTGCTGGCGGAGCTCGAGATCGCCGAGCTCGGCAACCGCATCCAGGCCGAGATCCGCCAGAAGGTCGAGAAGGCACAGAAGGACTGGTTCCTGCGCGAGCAGATCAAGCTGATCCGCAAGGAGCTCGGCGAGGAGGTCGATGCGCGCGAGGCCGAGCTGCAGCGCCTCGAGACCGCGATCGAGGCGGCCGGCATGCCCGAGGTGGCCGGCGCGCGCGCGCGCGAGGAGCTGCAGAAGCTGCGCACGACGCCCGCGGAGTCGCCCGAGTACTCCGTGCTGCGCAACTACCTGGATTGGCTGACTGCGCTGCCGTGGTCGCGTTCCAGCGTCGACACCCAGGACCTGCGGCGCGCCGCCGCGATCCTCGACGAGGATCATTACGGGCTCGACGAGGTCAAGCAGCGCATCCTCGAGTTCCTCGCGGTGCGCAAGCTGAAGCCCGCGCAATCCGGCTCGATCCTGTGCTTCGCCGGCCCGCCCGGTGTCGGCAAGACGAGTCTCGGCCGCAGCATCGCGCGAGCGATGGGGCGCGAGTTCTGGCGGTTCTCGCTCGGCGGCATGCGCGACGAGGCCGAGATCAAGGGCCATCGGCGGACCTACATCGGCGCCATGCCCGGACGCATCCTGCAGGGCCTGAAGACCTCGGGCACGAACAACCCGGTGCTGATGCTCGACGAGATCGACAAGCTCGGCGCCGACTTCCGCGGCGATCCGTCGTCGGCGCTGCTCGAGGTGCTCGACCCCGAGCAGAACCACGCGTTCCTCGACCACTACCTCGACGTGCCGTTCGATCTGTCGCGCGTGCTGTTCCTCGCGACCGCGAATGCGCTGCCACAGATCCCCGAGCCGTTGCGCGACCGCATGGAGGTCATCGAGCTGCCCGGCTACCTCGCGCAGGAGAAGGTCGAGATCGCGCTGCGGCACGTGCTGCCCAAGCAGCTCGACCGGCACGGGCTGACGAAGAAGCACCTGTCGCTCGGCCAGCCCGCGCTGCGCCAGGTCGTGCATCTGTGGACGCGTGAGGCCGGTGTGCGCGGTCTCGAGAAGGCGATCGTGCGGATGTGCCGCAAGGCCGCGGCCGCGGTCGCCGCTCGGCGGAAGCCGCCAGGGCGCGTCACGCTCGATCGGCTCGAGGACCTGCTCGGACCGCCGCGCTTCCCCGCGGATCAGGAGCGCAAGCTCGACGTCCCGGGCGTCGTCCAGGGGCTCGCGTGGACGCCGCACGGCGGCGACGTGCTCTACATCGAGGCGGCGCGCATCGAGGGTGGACAGGGCCTGACGCTGACCGGCTCGCTCGGCGAGGTCATGGCCGAGTCGGTGCGCATCGCGCTCCACTACCTGCGCGGCCACGCGGCGGAGTACGGCATCGATCCCGAGCGCTTCGACAAGGCCGGCTTCCACGTGCACTTCCCCGCGGGTGCGATCCCGAAGGACGGGCCGTCCGCGGGCATCACGATCGCGACCGCGCTGTGCTCGCTGCTGACCGGCCGGCCGGCGCCGCAGGACCTCGCGATGACCGGTGAGCTGACGTTGGTCGGCGAGGTGCTGCCGATCGGTGGCGTGCGCGAGAAGCTGCTCGCCGCGCGGCGCTACCGGCTGAAGCGCGTGATCCTGCCCGAGCACAACCGGCGTGACGTCGGCGAGCTGCGCAAGGACCTGCTCGCCGGCCTGCGGCTCGTCTACGTCGAGCGCTTCGCGGACGTCGTCCGCGAGGCGTTCGCCGCGCGGCGCCGGTCCGCGCCTGCGAGGCGCCGCCGCGGCCGCGGCGCAGCGAGCTGATCGCCGCGCACCGGGCGGTCAGCGTGCCGGCGTCGGCTCGGGCGGCGCCGGCTGCAGCTCCGCGAGCTTCGCGTCGAGCTGTGCGCGCAGCGATGCGCTCTCCGCGGTGTGGCTCTGCCGCCATTCCGCGCCGATCAGGTCGATCATCAGGTCGGCCGCGACGACGGTCATCAGCAGCGCACCCCCGAGTGCGGCACTGACGAAGCCGAGGCCCTGCAGCACGCCGAGGTCGGCCTTGGTCAGCACGAAGATCCCGAGCAGGGCGATGCCGGCGAGGTTCAGGATCGCGGCTCGCGTCCGGATGCCGACCAGCACGGTCGAGATCTCCTCGGCGCGATGCGGGCGCAGCAGGTCCCGCGCGCGCAGCAGGTAGGTGAGCGGTGAGGCGACCAGTGCACCGATGCCGAGGAACAGCACCACGTTGCCGCTGGTCTGGTGGACGATCACCATCACGACGATCAGCAGCAACGCGTAGAGCGGCGCGAACGCGACGGCGGCCCAGCCCGGCAGCGGCGACTCCGGCAGCAGCGTCTTCACGGTCATGCTGGAGCGCACGACGCCGGCGCACAGCCCGATGACGACCGGGCCGATCTTCATGAACAGCGCGATCGCGATGATCAGGCCGACCGAGGCCTGCAGCATGGTGCTCTCGGCCTCGCCGAGGCCCTCGTTGCTGACCAGCGCGCTCCACGGGATCACGGCCATCACGATCGGCGTCAGGAACAGCAGCGCCCACGCGATGCGGGCCGAGCGGCGCGACGAGCCGAGGTCGGTCCACTGCCGTGCGGCGCCGATCACGAACACCGCCGCCACCGCCGCGGACAGGAACAAGGCGCTCTCGAGCACGGCGACCAGCGCGCTCAGATCGCTGCGCACGCGCCGCGGCAGCCCGCCGAACGTGCTGTCGTCCTGCGTGAGTGCGTCGATCCAGTTCGCGAGGTTCAGGAGTGCGGTGAGCGCGAGCAGAGCGCCGGCGACCCACAATGCGGCGCGCCGCCATGCTGCGTAGTCCTGACCGAGTGGCGACTCGATACGCTCGCGGAGCGCTTCGCGTTCGTCGTCCTGCGCGTGATCGGTGCTCAGGTCGCCGCGGCGGGCACGATTGAGGAAGCGCTGTGCGAGCTCCGCGAGCTGCTTCGCTTCGGGCTGTGAGTTCGTTGTCATGGGGGCGGGAGAGTCACAGGGGCGGAACCGATCGAACCTGGCAGGCGCCCGCGATCATCGCACGCACCGATCCGCGTGCTCGGCACGTCGAGCCCGCGGGCCTGGGTACGCGATTGCTTGCGTCCGGGTTTCTCCGGGGTGACCGGGGACTCGAAGATCATACGCGCCTTCCTGTGCGCACCTTCGGTTCCGAACGCTCTCGGATACGGTGTATCTCAGCGAGGTCGTACGTCCGGCCCGCACTCGTTCGGCTCCCCTTGACCCATTTCCATGCTCCAGCTCCCGATTCGCTGCCTCGCGGCTGGCGTGGCGCTCTGCGCCGCCGCTGCTGCCCAGCAGGGTGAAGACCTGACGCAGGTCCCGATTCCCGCCACCACGGCCCACGCGGCCGTCCCGTTCGACGGATCCGACGGTCGAGTGGATCCGCTCACTTCGGCGCGCATCGACGCGCTCGTCGGTGCACGCACCCCGGTGCACACCGCCCCTGACGATCCCGAGGGCGGCAGCTACGGGACCTGGGCCGCTGGCGCGAGCTACAAGGCCTCGTTCCACGACGGCTTCCGGTTCGTGCCGTACCTCGGCAGCGCGTATCCGCGCACGCAGGAGCTGCGCTGGCACACCGTCGGCGCGACGATCGGCGGGGTGCCGGTCGGCCCTCTCGCCCGCGGTCTTCGTCACGACTCCGACTACCGCGTCGAGTACCGCTACGACGGCCTGGTCGAGGCCTACGACGTCCTCGCCGAGGGTGCCGAGCAGACCTTCGTGATCGGCGAGCGGCCGGCCGCGCTCGGTGACCTGGTGGTCACCGGCAAGGTCACCACCGCGCTGCGCGCTGCGCCGATGCTCGACGAGCACGCCGAGCTGGTGTTCCGCGACGAGCGCGGCAACGACGTCGTGAGGTACGGACGCGCGTTCGCGGTCGACGCCCACGGCGATCGCACCGCGGCGTTCACCAGCTTCGACGGCGCGCACATCCATCTGCGCGTGCCGGGCGCGTGGCTCGAGGGCGCCGCCTTCCCGGTCACGATCGACCCGCTGCTGTCGCGCGGCTGCGTGGCGTTCTGGAACACGGTCAGCCCGGCGCCGGCCGACGGCGAGGTCCAGCAGGTCGCGACGCACCGCGACGACATCGCGGACGACGTGCTGATCGCCTACACGCGTGCCGCGTCGGCGACCGACACCGACATGTGGATCTACCTGTTCACCGACGACACCGCGTCGTTCGGCGTCCGCAACCAGGTGTGGACCGACATCACGACCACGTGGGGCAACGTGAGCCCGGCGATCGCGTTCGGTGGCGGCGCCGCCGACTCGTACATCGTCGCGTTCATCCGCACGAATGTCGGCGGTCCGGGTGTCAATGGCGCCCGCTACCACGTGCGCGCCAGCGGCGACACGGCGCTGAACTCGACGTTCAGCTCGATCAGCCGGCCGGCCGGCACGTCGCACGGTGACGTCATCGACGTCGGTGGCGTGCTGAGCTTCGATACGAGCTCCACGGTGTTCGTGGTGTTCGAGCGCGACGACCCGGGCAGCAATCGCGAGGTCTGGGGCCGCCCGATCGACCTCAACGGCAACGTCCAGGGCGCCGACGTCCTGCTCGACACGGCGGCGGGCGGCACGAACTACACGCGCCGCCGGCCGAACATCAACCAGGTCGCGATCAACGCAGCCGACGGCTGGGTCGTCGGCTGGCAGGAGTACTGGAACTCGCGCGGTGTGCCGGACGACTGGGACATCAACCTGCGCCGCATCGATGGCACCGGCACGCCGACGGGAGGGCTCGCCTTCCCGAACAACTCGGTGCCGGACTCGGTGCACAAGATGACGCCGATCGTCACCGGCGCGGGCGGCCACTACGCGGTCGGCATGGCGACCTGGGCCGATCCGGCGCTCGCCGCCACCACCACGGACGTCGGTACCGACATCTTCTGCGAGACGTTCGACTGGCCGGCTGCGGGGTCCCGCTCGTTCGTCGGCATCTCCGAGCTGACCGCGGGGCTCGTCAGCGATCGCCGCTGGCGCATCACCGACGGCACGCACGACACGAATACGACGAGCCACTGGGCATTCGCGTTCGAGAGCACGCTGTCGGGTAGCCAATACGCCTGCTCGGTCGGCTTCGACGCAGGCCGGCTCGAGCGCCTGGTCGCGCTGACCCTCGGCGGCGGCACGACGCGGGCATTCGGCGGTGCCGTGCACTTCAACGACGATGCCGACCAGTTCCTGTTCGCGTACGCGAGCAACGAGGACAACGTGGGATGCGGCACCACGACGTTGGCCAACCACCCGGTCTACACGCAGATCATGGAGCACCTCGCGGAGCCGGGCGAGGTGCGCTACGGCACGAGCTGTGGTCCGGGCGTCGTCGGCTGGAGCGGCCGCAACCTGGCCGGCGTGCGCTCCTACACGGTGACCCTGACGAGCGCACCCGCAAACGTGCCGGCCGTGCTGTTCCTCAACGCCGCTCGGGCTCGCGTGCCGCTCGATAGCATCGGCATGACGGGCTGCATGTTGAACGTCAGTGCCGCCGGGCTGATCAACCTGCCGACCGCGACGAACGCGTCGGGCGCCGCTTCGCAGACCGCGCCGCTGTTCAGCAACCCGGCCGTCGTGTGCGGCGACCTGTTCTGGCAGTGGGCCTACCTGTCGCGCGGCACGAACCCGCTCGGCGTCGGCGCGACGTTCGGTCTGCAGACCTCGTTCACCTGCCCGTGACGGGGTCCGGGCCGCGCGGCCCCCTGGGGTGCATTGGTCAGGAGGCGACCGCGCGGTCGACCGCCGCGAGGATCGTGTCGACGATGCGCGGCACGAAGCGGTGCGCGACCACCTCGCGGCGGTCGCTGCGCCGCGCCGGGCCGAGCCCGGCGAGCAGCTCCGCGCGGCAGGCGCGCGCCAGCGCGCCGACGTCGCGCGGGTCCTCGACCGCGTGGCCGATCGATGCGGCGTCCAGCAAGGTCGCGCCCGCATCGAGCTGCGAGGTCACGACCGCGAGGCCGGTCGCGAGCGCCTCGGCGACCGCGGTGTCGCCGTGCGCGACGAGCGTCGGTCGGAGCAGCACGTCGGCGGCGTGGTAGAGCGAGCGCCGGTCCCGGAAGGAGGCGACCGTGACGACGCCGTCGGTGGCCGGTGAGCGCCGGGCGCCCGGGCCGGCCAGCACGAGGCGGGTTCCCGCGCCGGCGTCGCACAGCGCGCGGTGCACGGCCACGGCGAGCTCGCGGCCGCCGCGCTCCGGGTCGGCGCCGAGCCACAGCAGCACGCGATCGTCCGGGGCGAGGCCGAGCACCGTGCGGGCCGCGCGGCGCTCGAGCTCCGAGGGCGGCCGGAAGTGGTCGGCGTGCACGCGCGGGGGCTGGACGAGCAGCTGACCCGCGTAGCCGGGATAGCAGCGCCGCACCGCGTCGGCGACCGCCACCGACGGGGCCAGGAGCAGCGCCTCCTCCCCCGCGTGCTCGAACCAGCACCGCTCCGCCGCGAGCCCGACCTGCCGGCGTCGCGCGGTGCCGTCCGCGCCGCGGTCGGCCGCCAGCCCCGCGAACGGAATCAACACTCCGCCGATCGGACCGAGCCCGCGGAACGCGATGGCGCTCTGCAGCCGGCCGGCGTCGCGCTCGGCGAGGATCGCGCGATCGAACGTGGCGCCGACGCCGCCCAGCTCGCGATGGGGGAACGGCAGCGGCGTGGCGGTGGCGACACGCCCGCACCACACGTCGACGTCCGCATGACGCCGCCGCAGTCCGTCGACGACGCGGGCCGCGAGCGCACCGGTCGCGGTATCGCGCGGGTTCCATACGTCGACGAGCACCTGCAGCGCGGTCGGCATGGGCAAAGTCTGCGGGAGACCCCGCGGCACGGACAACAGCGCGGAACCCCTAGGGGGTTCCACCGGGTTGAAGACCGGAGCGATCGCGATCCGTTCCCGCTCCCATTCCCGGGCCGGGTCGACCGGTCGAGACCGGATGGTCCGGGCCAGCAGCGACGACTAGGGTGGGGGCACCCGCCCGTTCCGTTCCGAGCGCAATCGCCATGGCAATGCATCGCCGTGTCCTCGCCGCCCTGCTCAGCGGTGGGATGTTGTCCGCGCAGTCGGTGCTCGACCTGGACGTCAAGATCGACCTGTCGCCGGCCGAGACCGCCGCGTTCAGCACCGGCTTCCAGCCGCTCGACTTCGACCGCGACGGCCGCCTCGACCTGCTGGTCGCCGGCGAGTACGGCTATTGGTACTCGCGCGCCGCTCTGCGGCGCGGGCTGGGTGACGGGCGCTTCGAGCCGGTGCCTGCGTCGAGCTATACCGGCTGGTTCTACGTCCACGCGCTCGGCGACCTCGACAACGATGGCCGCCTCGAGATGGCTGGCGACGACGGGCTGTCCGCGATCGAGCCGGACGGCCGCATCGTCGCGCTGCCGGCGTCGGTCGGCGGCGGGGCCGCCGCGTTCGGCGACGTCGACGGCGACGGCGACCTCGACGTCGTGCGCGGCGGGGCGCGCGTGGAGGTGTTCCTGCAGACCGCGCCGCTGACGTTCGTGCCGTCGACGGGCCTGACCGGACTGTGGGCGTGGGTGGTCGCGCTCGGCGACGTCGACGGCGACGGCGACCTCGATGTCGTGGCCGGTCGCGCCCACCGGTCGAACGGGCTCTACCTCAACGACGGTCATGGCGTGTTCACCGATGCCTCGGTGCTGCTGCCGGGCGCGGTCGGCGACACCGTCGCGTGCGTGGTGCGCGACCTCGACGGCGATGGCGCGAGCGACGTGCTGTGGCTGGACCGCGGTGGCGGCGCGACGCTGCTGCTGCAGCGCGCCGGCTCGCTGGTCGATGCGTCGGCGCGGCTGCCCGTCCCGGCCGGCGATCACGTCGGGCTGGCGGTCGGCGACGTCGACGGCGACGGCTACCTCGACGTCGCGGTCGCCAGCAATCCGGGCGGCACGCTATTGCGCGGCACGGCGAGCGGCTGGTTCGTCGCGATCCCGGGCGCCTGGCCCGCGGCGCGTCCCAACGGGGGCGTCGCGCTGCTCGACGTCGACGGCGACGGCGACCTCGATCTCCTCGAAGCCGGCTGGACGTCCAACGACCGCGTGCATTTCAACGAGGGGCACTGGCGCTTCCGCGGTCCCTCCGCACAGCCTCGCCGACCGACCTGGAGCGGTGACGCCGACGACCACTGGGCGCGGCTCTGCGATCTCGACCGCGATGGCGATCTCGACCTGCTCGCGCCGGACACCTGGTGGTGCAACGACGGCTTCGGAGGGTTCTCCGCGCGCCCGAGCGCGGCGCCGGCCATTCAGTGGGCGACGACCATCGCGGTCGGCGACGTCGACGGCGATCGTGCGCTGGACGTCGTCGCGCCTGCCGGGTTCGACCGCTTCCGCGTCCACAGCGGCGACTCGCGGGGAGGCTTCGTCGCCGGCCCCGATCACGTGGCGCCGATCGACCCGAGCAGCGGCTACATGCTGCACCAGACGATCGTCGTGCTGGCGCTGGCGGACCTCGACGCCGACGGCGACCTCGATCTGCTGTGCGGAGCGGCACCGACCGACGTGATCCAGCCCGCCGCTCCGGCGCGCGACTCGCTGTGGTGGAACGACGGCACCGGCCACTTCGTGGAGGACCCGGGCTTCTGCCCGACCGGCGAGCAGTTCGGCAAGGACGTGGCGTTCGGCGACCTCGACGGCGATGGCCGCCTCGACTTCACGGACGGCTTCGGCTCGTTCGTGCAGCGGCCGGACCACACGTTCGCGTACGTGGCTCCCGATCCGAGTGGCTGGCTCTACGGGGGCAACCTCGGTGCGGTCGCGCTCGGCGACCTGGACGGCGACGGCGCCCTCGATGCCGTCGAGGCCAATGCGTGCTACGGCACGCCGTGGTGCGAGGGGGTGCCGGACGTCATCGCGTGGAACCGCGGCGACGGCTCGCTGCTCCGCGTGCCGTTCACCACCGACCACGAGACCCACGACGTCGCGCTGCTGGACGCCGACGCGGATGGCGACCTCGACATCTTCCTGGCGCGGGTCGACAACGGCTCGCACGGCATCGGCCCGAACGAGCTGTGGCTGAACGAAGGGGGGCGCAGCTTCCAGCGCGCGACCTTCGGCGTCGAGGTCCCGCAGATCTGGCGCGACAGCTGGGTCGTCGAGGCGGGCGACGTCGATGGCGACGGCGACACCGACCTGCTGACGCTCGATTCCGCAATGGTGCGCGGAGACCCGCACGTGCTGGTCTGGACCAACCTCGAGCGGCAGCTGCGCAGCCCCGAGCTGCTGCGGCCCGGGCGGCGGTTCACGCTCGAGCTGCACGGCGTCGATGTCGGCGGTGCGGTGTTCGGCGCGCCGTTGCTCGCGCGCGTCGAGCTGCCCGGGATCGGCGTGCTCGGTCTGCACCCGGATGCGGCGACGCTGTTCGCGACCTTTGCGGGCCCCCGGTCCGGGCGGCGCGCGGAGCTCGCGCTGACGCTGCCCGCGGACCCGGCGCTCGCAGGAGCCTTCTACGCGTTCCAGGCCGTCGTGGTCACGCCCGGCGGTGGGCTGCGGCTGACGAACCGCATCGTCGAGACGATCGCGGGGCTCTGACCGGCGGCGGTCACGCCGACGGTGCGTGCGCGTCGACCAGCAGCGCGCCGTCCGGCCGGCGGCGCGCGCGCACCTGCTCCGGCCACAGCTCGCCACTGCCCGACGCCTCGAGTCGAGTGCGCCACGCGGCGAGGCGTCGTGCCTCGCGCGCGTCGAGTGCGCCGGTGACCGCGGGCAGCATCGCGACGTCCTCGAGCTCGACCGTGCCGTGCGCGTCTCCCGTCGGCGCCAGCCCGAGCCCGCGCGCCGCACCGATCCCACGGATCTCGAGCGCGAACGCGCGCTCGAAGCGCGCGACCGCGTGCGGCCACGGCAGCTCGCTGCGCGACCCGGGCAGCATGCCGGCGCGGTCGCGGCGCCGGCGCGCGCCGTCCGGCGACACGACGAACGGCCCCGAGCTACGCCGGCAGCGGACGAAGCGGCGCGCGAGGTCGCGGTCGCGCAGCGCACCGGCGCCGTCCGGTGCGTCGGGCAGGCCGAGCGGGGCGAGCAGCGCCGTGCGCAGCTCGCGCTGGTCGTCCCAGGGCAGCGACAGGAACAGCGGCCGGTGCTCGCCGGCGCCCGCCGTCCGTGGGCCGCGCCGGAAGCGCGCCTTGTGCAGGTCGAGTAGCCGCAGCGAGCCGTCGCCGAGCCGCACGACGTTGCCGAGGTGCAGATCGCGGTGCTCGAGGCCTTGCTGCAACGCGTTCCGCAGCAGCTCGCCGGCGGCGGTCAACGTGGTGAGCAGCGCCCGCTCGTCGCGGTCGGTCAGCGTGTCGACCAGCACGTCGAGCGGCGTCGCCGGGCCGAGGTCCTCGAGCAGCAATGCGGCGCGGAGCGGCGACAGGCGCAACACGCCGAGCGCGCTCGGCACCGGCAGCCCGCGCCGGCGCGCCTCGTCCAGATTGCGTCGCTCGGTCTCCGCGCGCGGGCGCCGTAGCAACGCGCGCACGCGCTCGCCGGCGTCGAACGGATGGAACAGCTTGACGACGAGGGCGGCGCCGTCCGGTGTGCGCGCGCGGACCGTCGTCCGCACCGGACCGCCGTCGAGGACCTCGGCGTCGCCGGTGACGCTGGCCGTGTCGCCGAGCCAGCGCGCGATCCGCGCGAGCGTCGCGGCGCCGCCCGGTGGCTCCGCACCGCGGTAGCGCGGCGCGCGCGTCACCCCGTCACCCGCTCCTTGAAGCGGGCCTTGGCCTCGTTGTACGCGCGGATCAGCACGCGCCGCGACAGCATGCCGAGCACCTTGCGCCGGTCGTCGGGATCGACGACGGGCAGCTCGGCGACGTCGAGCGACACGAACCGCTGCAATGCAGCGTCGAGGTCCGTCTTCGGGGTCAGCGTCACGACGTCGAACGCGGCGATGTCGCTGGCGATGACGAACGCACCGACATCGCGGTCCTCGATCATGTGGCGGACGTCGTTCGCGGACACGATGCCGACCATCTCGCCCTCCTCGTCGAGCATCGGGAAGTAGTGCTGCTCGGTGCGGCTGAACAGGCGCACGATCTCGTCGAGCGGCATGGTGTCGCGCACGGTGACGATGTCGGTCTCGAGCGCGCCCTGCTCGATCAGGTCCTGCACGCGGGTGCCGGCCAGCAGGTCGACGAGCAGCTCGTGCCGGTGGGCCCCCGACTCGAGGCGCGAGGTGACCTGGCTGCGGTACAGCTTGAACGGGCGGCCGAGCAGGAACGCGATCGAGCACACCCACAATGCCGGCACGATCATCCGGTAGTTGCCGGTCATCTCCGACACCATGACGAGCGTCGAGATCGGCGCATTGGCGGCCGCGGCGAAGAAGCCCGCCATGCCGACCAGCACGTAGGTGCCCGGCTGCTGCACGATGTCGGGCAGCACGCGTTGGCCGAGCAGACCGACGACGCCGCCGACCGAGCCGCCGATCACCATCGACGGACCGAACACGCCGCCGGAGCCGCCGGAGCCGATCGACACCGACGTCGTGACCATCTTGCCGAGCGCGAGCAGCAGCAGCAGCAGGATCGTCACGTCGCGGTCCATCAGGCCGTCCTGCAGCGTGCCGTAGCCGAACGACAGGACGTCGAGCACGCGCAGGTCGCCGCCGGCCAGGTGATAGAGCCCCACGCCGATCAGGCCGGTGACGGCGCCGCCGAGCATCGGCAGCACGCCGGGCGGGGCCTTCAGCCGCTCGCAGAAGTCGTGGACGCCGTAGAACACCTTCACGAACAGGCCGGCCGCGAGCGTCACGGTCAGCGCGAGCACCGTGTAGACGAGCAGCTCGGTCGGATCGGTGAACACGAAGCCCGGCGTCGCGAACAAGGGCTCGAAGCCGCTGTGGATCGAGAACACCGAGTAGCCGACGATCGTCGACACCGCGGCCGGGATCAGCACGTCCGACTCGAACTCCGCGTCCGAGTAGAGGATCTCGGACGCGAACAGCGCGCCGGCGAGCGGCGCGTGGAAGATCGAGCCGACCCCGGCGCCCATCCCGGAGGCCAGCAGGATGCGCCGCTCGCGGTGGCTGAGGTGGAACCGGTCGGCGAGCCAGGACCCGAACCCGGCGCCGATCTGCGCGATCGGGCCCTCGCGGCCACCGGAGCCGCCGGAGCCGATCGTCAGCGCGGACGCGACGATCTTGACGAGCGGCACCTTGGCGGAGATCCGCCCCTGCTTCTCGTGGTAGGCGTGGATCGCCGCGTCGGTGCCGTGGCCGGCGGCCTCCGGCGCGAAGCGCCGCACGATCAGGCCGGACAGGAGCCCGCCGAGCGCGGCCGTCACCGGCAGCCACCAGATCCAGAACGGCGTGCCGGTGTGCTCGAGGAAGTGGTGCTCACCGGGTGGCGACGCGGGCCGATAGCCGGCCCAGCCGTCGATCAGGAAGTGGCTGACGACCTCGCAGCAGAGGTTGAACACGATCGCGCCGACGCCCGCGACGACGCCGACCAGCGAGCCGAGCACCATGCGGCGGCCGAGCCCGGACAGGCTGACCGACGGCAGCAGGCGCCCGGCGATGCGGGCGAGCGGCGGCGTCATCGGCGCACCTCCGGCGCGTCGGTGCACGGCAGCGGAGTCGTGCCGCGCAGCGCCGGCGGCAGGCCGGCCAGGAACTCGTCACGCCAGTGGTAGCCGTCGAGCAGCGTCGGGTCCGGGCCCTCGAGGATCGCCTTGCACACGTACAGCGCCTCGACCGACGCGAGCCCCTGCTCGGGGTCGTCGAACACGCGGCTGCGGCGCGGATAGGCGGTCCGGATGCCGCCCGGGATCGAGCGACGCAGCGGCGCACCGGTCACGCAGCGCAGCAGCGCCGGCAGGTGGCGCCAGGTGCTGTCGAGCAGCAGGATCGGATGGCCGCGGTCCGCGGTAGTCAGCGGCGGGGCGTCGACCGCGAGCAGCAGCATGCCGGTGGCGTCGATCGAGAAGCCCTCGCGCGCGCGGAGGAACGTGAACTCCGGCCGGTCGTGCAGGCAGCGCAGCGAACACTTGCTGATGCGCTCCTTCGGGTGGCGGACGACGGTGACGGGGACGCGGTCCATGCGAGGGGACCTGGGATACCCGAAGTCCCCAGCGGATGCACGGCGACGGGTCGCCTACGATCCCGCGCATGATCGCCGAGGAGTCCGAGCGGACGCCGGAGACGTGCCCGGCGTGCGGCGGCACGAATCCGCCCGGGGCGAAGTTCTGCGACAGCTGCGGCGTGTCGCTGGCGGCAGGCCGGCGCGCGCGGCGGCCGAGCGAGCGGATCGCGCGGCAGCGGCGCGAGGTCGCGCTCGGTGTGCACCGGGCGCTGGTGAGCGCGCGCCGGCAGCTCGTACTGCTGCGGCAGGCGCTGGTGTTCGTCGCGCTGCTGCCGCTCGTCCTCGGCGCGGTGCTGCTGATCGGTGGAGCGGGTGCGGCGGCGGCGGTGTTGCTGGGGTTCGGGGCGGTCATGCTGGCCGGCGCGCTGTTCGTCGCGCCGCGCGCCCCGCTCATGACGGCGGTCGGCGCCGCCGGGCTGTGGTCGCTCTGCGTCGTGCTGGAGGTCGCCACCGGACGCCTGCCGGGTATCGTCGACATCTCGCTACTCGTGGCATTGTGGGGCTCCGTCCCGCCGATCGCCCGTGCGGTCCGCATCGTCAACGAGCACGGCGACGAGCTCGGTGACGGCACGTTCCGAGATCTGTCGGCCCGCAAGGTGCGGCGGCGGCGGGGTGCAGCTCCGCCGCCGAGCGAGGCGCGCGAGCACGCGGTGGAGCGCCAGCGCGGCGAGTCGCGGCGGTGGTGGCGCGCGTGCGGCATCGTCGCGAGCGCCATGGTCGCCGTCGCGCTGCTCGGCTGGTTCGGCTATTCGCTGCACGCCGAGGGCGAGTCGCTCGACGCGCGGCTCGAGACCTTCGTCGCCGCGTGGCGCGCCGACGACAAGGCCCGCATCGAGGCGATGATGCCGGCCGAGCGGCAGCGCGAGTACTGGCCGAAGGTCGAGCGGATCCTGCGGCGGGAGGGCTGGTTCGAGGACCTGCCGCGGATCGAGGCGCCGCAGATCGACCAGCGCTCCGACGAGTTCGCGGTCGTGCGATTCGAGCTCGAGCGCGGCGGCATCTCGACCGGTTGGCGCAACGTCGACGGGCTGTGGAAGCTCGACCGCATCGTGTTCCGGGAGCTGCGCTGAGGACCGTCGTGGCGATCCGATTCTGTCCTGGATGTGGCGTCAGCCTGCGGTCGGGGGCGCGGTTCTGCAGCGAGTGCGGGCGGCCGGCGCCGCGCGGGCGGCAGGTGGTCGCGCGCGACGCCGCGGAGCGGCGCCGCGCCGAGCGTTCGACGGCCGCCGTCGCGGTCGCGTTCGGCGGTGTGCTCGTCGCGCTCGTGCTCGGCCGCTTCGTCGCGGTCGCTGCGGGCTCGGAGCTGCTCGGGCTGGCTGCGTCGACGCTGCTGATGCTCGCGGCGGCAGCCGGTGCCTGCGGCATGCTCGCGCCCGGCTCGCTGCGCGCGTCGTTCGCGTCCGCACCCGAGCGCGGCAGCGACCTGCTGCTCGGCGTGCCGGTCGGGCTCGGCTGTCTCGCGGTCGCGGTCGGCTACACCGAGCTGCTGCGCGCCGGGTTCGGTGGCGAGGCAGAGGTGGGCGAGGTCCCCGTCGTGCTCGCCGCGGGGGCGGTGCTCGTCGCGCCGTTCGTCGAGGAATGGCTGTTCCGCGGCGCGCTGTGGCACGTGATGGCCGAGCTCGCCCACCCGCGCGCCGCGCTGCTGACCACGTCGCTGCTGTTCGCGCTGGCGCACGGTCTGAACGGCGGTTTCGTGCTCGAGTGTCCGCACCGCTTTCTCGGCGGTCTCGCGCTCGGCTGGCTGCGGCTGCGCTCCGGCAGCCTGCTGCCCGGGATCGTCGCGCACTTCGTCTGGAACGCGGCCGCCATCGGGCTGGCCGAGGCTTGAGCGGGCGTCAGCGGGGTGCGGGGACGACGATCTCGAACGGTTCGCTGCGGACCCCGCGGCCGTCGCGCCCGATGCCGCGCGCGTGCAGCGGGAGCGGACCGGGGGGCAGACCGGCGATCGACAGCTCGACGGACCACGCGGTGCGCGGGCGGTCGAGCGTCGCGAGCACGCGCGTGCCGAGGCGGATCTCCAGGCGCGTACAGTTGCGCGCCGAGCCGCGCAATGCGATGTGGTCGGCCGCCGGCGGCGCATTGCGGGGCACGGTGACCCGCACCGCCGCATCACCATTGCGGGTGGAGATCGGCAGCGTCGCGACGCTGCGGGTCGCGATCGCGGAGTCCTCGACTGCGACGACCCGCAGCTCGTGGGGGCCGTCGTCGCACGCGGTCGTGTCGAAGGCGAGCTCCTGGTCCGGTGGCGAGGTGGCGACGAAGCGACCGTCGACCCACAGCTCCACGGCGGCGATGGTCGCGCCGTCGGGAGCCCTGATCGCGGAGTGCATTGCAACGGTCCCCTGCCAGCTCCGCCGCGTCGACGGTGCGCGCGGGTCGATCGTCGCGAAGCGTGCGAACGGGCGCGCGAGGGGATCGCCGAGGACCAGCAGCTGGTAGGGGCCGGCGACGCTCTGGTAGAGCGCCTCCGCGAACGCACAGCCGCGCGCATAGTGGACGTGCATCCACGGCGCGGGGAACTTGTGCGGGACCGCGTACGGCTCGGCGACCGTGCCGCAGGTGCCGGCCGCGCCCGCCTCGAGGAACTTCACGCATTTCGTCTGGCCGGCGGTGCCGAAGTGCGCGCCGAACGAGGTCAGGTGCTCGGCGAGCGCGCCGGGGGCGAACGTGCTGCCGCAGGTGCTCCAGTCGAACGACGCGATGCCGGCGCACACGCCGAGCACGTCGGTGCGGCCGCGCGGCAGCACACCGTCCTGGTCGCCGGTGCCCTTGGTGAGGACCTCCGCGCCGAGGCCGAGCGCGCGCAGCGCCGCGACCGTGCGGTCGAACATCGGCGCGCGGGTGGCGGCGCGCACGTCGTCGTTCGCCATGAAGCAGAACGTCCCGCTCGGACGCGTGCCGTCGGCGGCGGCGGCACGGGCGAGGTAGGCGAGCACGGCGTCGACGGTCGAGCCGTGCGGACCGACGTAGCCGAGCATCGCGCTGAGGCGGTAGCGATCGGCGGGCGTTGCGGCCCCGGCCGGCGCGCGCCGGAAGCCGACGGAGTCGGGGACACCGCCGGTCGGGGCGGGGGCGCGGAACAGGCCGTTCGCGCGCAGGTCGAGGTAGCGACGCGGGTCGCGCGCGCGGACGGCGTCGGCGAGGAACGTCAGCCCGGTCAGCGACGCGATCGGCGACAGCGGGGGGCGCAGCTCGAAGCCGGCGGCGGCCACGTCGCTCGCGAAGTCGATGCCGTACGGGAAGCCGATCGACCAGACGATCAGATCGGCGCGCTCGGCCATCCCCTCCGCGTCGAGCCAGGCGTCGAGCGGCGCCAGGATGCGGTCGCGGAACGCGTCGATCGGGACGACCGGCGCGGTCGGCACGTCGTCGAGGATCGCGAGGTTCGTGAGCGGCACGCCGCGCATGCGACACCAGGCGAGCGCGACCCGCAGCGAGTCCGGCACGTTGGCGGCCGCGACGACGATCGTCGTCTCCGGTGACTGGCCGGCGCGCAGGGGCGCGCCGAGCAGCGCCGCCATGGCGACCGTTGCGAGGATCGCGGTCCGGAGTGTCGAGCGCATCGGCGGGTGATCGGCTCCGGCGGTCAGCCAGCGCGACTCGCGGCGATGGTGTCGAGCACGGCCGCCTCGACGCGGTCGACCGGCAGCCCGAGCACGCATTGCGGGGTCACGCAGCGGCGGCGCCGGCAGGGCCGGCACGGGACGTCGTGGAACAGCACGGTGTGTCCGACACCGCGCGGTCCGTAGAGCGTGGGATCCTTCGGGCCGAACAGCGCGACGACGCGCGCGCCGGCCGCCGCCGCGATGTGCAGCGGTCCGGTGTCGGCCGCGACGACGCAGTCGGCCTCGCGATAGACCGCGGCGATCCCGAGCAGGCCGTGGACCGCGCCGTCGAGCCGCAGCGCGCCGGGGGCCGCCTCCAGCACGCGGTCCGCGAGCTCGGCCTCGCCCGGTCCCTGGCTGACGGCCACCCGGACCCCGGCGGCGACCAGCCGGCGGGCGAGCTCGGCGTGGTGCCACACCGGCCAGCGCTTGAAGGCGGCGAACGCGCTCGCACCCGGGTGGAGCACGACGCGCGGGCGCGGCAGGTCGCGCCAGAACTCCGGTGGCGCAGTCGGCGCGGGTAGGACCGGCGCGACGCGCTCGCCGCGCAGCCCGAGCTCGCGCAGCAGCAGGAGCCCGCGCTCGGCGCGGTGCGGCAGCGGCTCGGGCAGCCGCAGCGCGCGGTGCACGACGAGGTGCGAGCCCTCGCGCGCCGCCGGTGGCGCCATGCCGAGCTTCAGCCGGGCCCGCGCCAATGCGACGGGCAATGCCGACTTCAGGAGTCCGGAGAGGTCGAGCAGCACGTCGTAGCGCACCCGTCGCAGCTGGCGGATCGCCGCCGGGTAGCGTCGCCGACCGCGGCGCGGCAACGTCAGCACGCGCCGGATCTGCGGGTGGCCCTGCAGGATGGCGGCGAACCGGTCCTCGACGAGGAAGTCGATCGCGACCTGCGGCCGCTCCGCGTGCAGCGCCGCGACCGTCTCCAGCGCGAACAGCACGTCGCCGAGCGCCGAGAGGCGCACGACCAGCACCTGGCCGGAGTCGGGCAACGGATTCGGTGCGTGCATCGGTCGTCGGGGAGCGCTGCGAGCCTACGACCGGACCGGCGCCGCGGCGAGCACTCGCTGCGCCGAGCACGCCCGGCGCGGCGCATTGGAGCCGGTGTCGCGACGTCCGCCCGCGGAATCCCTGTCCGACGCCCGGAATCCGGGCTGGCGACGACCTGGGCTACCGCGACGATGGGGCGGATGCGCGTCCCACGTGGGTTCAGGGCGGTCGACACGGCGCGCGGTCGGGCCGTGCTGCGCGACGACCTCGCCGGAGTCGACGCGCAGCTGCTGTGGGCGGACGGCGAGCCGCTCGGTGGTGCCGCGGGCGCCGGGCGCGGAGCCGTCCGGCTGCTGCGCGTTGGCGGGCTCGAGATCGTCGCGCGCGACCTGCGGCGCGGCGGCTGGTTCGGTCGCTGGCGCGGCGGTCGGTTCGGCTCGCCGGACCGCGCGCTCCGGGAGCTCGACGTGCTCGCGGTGCTGCCAGCGCGCGGCGTCGGCTGCGTGCAGCCGCTCGGTGCCCTGGCCGAGCGCAGCCCGCGGGGCGGGTGGCGCCTGCGACTGCTGACCGAGCGGCTCGCCGGCGCGCTCCCCGCGCCGGCGTTCGTGGCGCAGCGGCCCGCGCTGCGCCGCGCTGCGATCGACGCGACCGGCGTGCTCGTCGCCGCAGCGTTCGCCGCCGGCCTGCTGCACCCCGACCTGCACGCCGAGAACGTGCTGCTGCGCGAAGCGGAGCGCGACGGCGCGCGGATCGTCGAGGCGCGGCTCGTCGACCTCGACCGGGCGCGGCTCGCGGCGGCGCCGGTCCCGCCCGGCCGCCGCGACGCGATGCTGCTGCGCTTCGAGCGGTTCCTGCACAAGCACGCGGCGCGGCTGCCGGCCGCGTTCGGCGCCTGCGACCGATTGCGCTTCCTCCGCGCGCTCGGGTTCGACCGTGCCGGTCGGCGTGCGCTGGTCGAGCGGCTCGGTCCGCGCCTCGAGCGGCAGCTCCGGCGACGGCGGGATCGCTACGCGCGCGTCGCGCGCCGTCACGGCGCCCATTGAGCGCCGATCGTCTCCATGTAGGCGAGGAATCGGCGGCGCGCACGGCCGGCCGGCTGCCGCTCCGCGACACGGTCGATCAGCCGCTGCGCGCGCTCACCCTGGTCCGCCGCGCGCAGCAATGCGATGCGGAGCAGCATGTGCACGCCCGCGTCGCGCGCGAGGCGCAATCCGTACGCGAAGCGCTCGGCCGCGCGCTCCGGATCGCCCGCCGCGCGCGCGCGGACTCCGCAGACGAGGCTCCAGGTGATCTCGAGCACCGGAACGTCGAAGAACGGCTCCGTCTCCGGGTGCTCGGCCGAGTCGTCGCACAGTGCCAGGTACGCGTCCGCGAGCGTCTCCGTGATGCGGTCGCCGACCGCGGACGCGCTGCGGCGGGCCTCGACCAGCAGCTCGCGTGCCCGGTCGCGATCGCCTGCGCTCGACAACACGTCGAGCTCTGCGGCATAGAACCGCGCCCGTCCCCGCAAGCGGTGGTCGCCGAGTCGGCGAGCGAGGTGGAGCGCGGCCTCGAGCTCCCGGTCTGCCGCCTCGCGGTCGCCGAGGAAGCCGAGCAGTCGCCCGCGGTGGACGTGCACGCGCAATTGCGCGAAACGATCGCCGCCGTCGGCGACCAGTCGCTCGGCGGCGTCGAGATCCTGCAATGCCAGCAGCAGGCGCAGGTGCACCGCCTGCCAGCGCGCGTGGTCGACCAGCAGGTGGGCGCGCAGCGTGCGATCCTCCTCCGGCGCGATCCGCAGCGCCTCGGCCGCCAGCCGCAGCGCCTGCTGCGTCTGCCCCTGATAGGCGAGCACGCGCTCGTGCACGAGCAGCGCCCGGGCGCGCGTCGCGCGGGCCGCCGGTGCGTCGTCACCGGCGAGCAGCGCATCGGCTTCGGTCAGCAACTGGAACGCCATCAGGAACCGGCCCTGTCGCTGCGCGCCGTCGGCCAGGCCGACGAGCGCTTCGGCGCGCCGCTGCGGCAGCTCGAGGTGGGCGGCGAGCAGGATCGCCTTGCGGAACGCGCGCGCGGCGAGCGCGTCGCGCTCGAGCATCGCGTGGGTGCGCCCGGCCAGCAGCAGCCAACGCAGGCGGAGCACGTTGGTGATCGCCGTGCGCGGCAGCGAGTTGAGGTGCAGATGGGCGCGCTCGACGAGGCGTGCCGCGAGGTCGCGGGAGCCCGATGCGACGAGCTCGGCGAGCCCGTCGAGCAACGGTGGCAGGCAGGCGGCGTGCTCGCCCGCTCGCGACAGGTGCATGCCGATCTCGAGCGGTGGCCCGCCGTGGTCCTCGAGCACCCACGCCGCGTCGCGATGCAGGCGGCGGAGCGACTCGTTCGGCGCGGACGACAGCACGGCGCGCCGGTAGTCGCGATGCCGGAAGCGGCCGCGCCCCGCGTCCACGTCGACGACGCGCTCGTCGAACGACGCGAGCGCCTCCAGGATGTCCAGCTCGCGCCGGCCGGTGAGCGCCGCGAGGTCGCTGACGGCGAACGAGCTGCCGAGCACGGCGGCCGCGGTCAGCACGTGGCGACGCTCCAGCGGCATCCGGCGGACGCGCTCGCGCAGGCGCAAGAGTGCTGGCCGCGCGGGCGTCAGCTCGCGGACGTCCGCGGCGAGATCGTGGTACTGCCCGGGCCGCCCGAGCAGGCTTCCCGCGGCCGCGAGCTCCTCGAGGCTCTCGTGCAGCGCTCCGGGGGAGCCGGCCAGCACGCGATGCGCGCGGGCCAGCAATCGCTCCGGTGTCGAGCCGTCCCGGAACAGCCCGCGGCCCAGCGCGATGAACGCGGTCTCGTCGAGCCCGCCGAGCCGCAGCTCGGGGATCGCCGTCGGCCAGTCGGCGGGGCGCTGCAGCGCGGTCAGCAGGATCAGCAGCGGGAGCTCACCGACGATCTCGGTCAGTCGCGCGAGAGCGAGCCGGCCGGTCACGCCGAGGTCCTCGGCATGGTCGACGCGGACGATCAGCGGCCGGCGCTCGTGCGCGATGCTCGCCAGCGCGCGCACCAGCAGCTCGGCGCGCTCGGCCGGCGACTCGGCGCGGCTGCCGGCGCCGGCTGCGCCGCACACGACCGCGGCCAGCCGCTCGGGCTCGCCGGGCTCGAAGCCCTCGCCGTCCGCGCGCAGGCGCTCGCTCAGCCGCTCGCGCGCGTGCGGCGAGCGCTCGTCCTCGCCGTGCAGGTACCAGTCCAGCACGATCCGCGTGAACGGCGCGCCGCGCGGGGAGGTCGGCTCGTTCTCCGCGACGCCGCCGACGAACGCGACGCCGGCGTCGGCGTCGAGCCAGCTCGCGATGCACTCGTCGAGGAGCCGGCGGCGGCCGCTGCCCGCCGGGCCCGTCACCAGCAGCGCGCCGCCGCGACCGTCGCGGGCCGCTTCGAAGGCCGCGTCGAGTCGGGCGCGCTCGGCGCTCCGGTCCACGAACGGCGCGTGCTGCGAGCGCCGCAGCGCGCGCAGGCGTCGCCGCGAGGCGAGCACCGGCGCGGACCGCTCCAGCTCCAGCCACCATGCGGAGCTCTCGCCCGCGGCGAGCGTGTCGGCGAGCGACGCGGCGTCGGCGAACCGCTGGCGCGGGTCCTTCGCGAGCAACTGCAGGATCGCGAGGTCGAGGAACGCCGAGATGCGGGGATCGCGGTGCGACGGCCGCGGCGGCTCGGTGTCGAGGTGGGCGTGCAGCATCGCGTCGGCGTCGGCCGCCGCGTGGAACGGATGCCGGCCGGTCACGACCTCGAACAGCACGATGCCGAGGGCGTAGAGGTCGCTCCACGGCGTCGCCGGGTGGCCGCGCAGCACCTCGGGCGCCGCATAGGCGAGGCTGCCGTGGAAGCCGTCGCTCGACGGCACGCCGCGCGGCTCCGCGACGAGCCGGCGGGCGAGCCCGAGATCGACGAGCCGGACCTCGTGGTCGGGCGTGATCAGCACGTTCTCGGGCTTGACGTCGCGGTGCACGATGCCGGCGGCGTGCAGCGCGGCGAGGCCGCGCGCGACCTGCTCGCCGATGCGCCGCGCGAGGTCGCCGATCACCGGGCCGTGGTCGGCCAGGAAGGCGCGCAGCGTGCGGCCCTCGACCAGCTCGCAGACGACGTAGACGGTGGCGTCGCCGGCCGCGGCGTCGCCGAAGCCGCCGACCTCGTGGATCCGCACGACGTGCGGCGAGTCGATCGTGCGCCCGAGCTCACCCTCGTGGCGCAGTTGCTCGAGCGCGCCGCGCTCGCCGGCGCGGTCGGCGCGCACCGCCTTGATCGCGACCGGACTGCCGGCGGGCAGCTCCGGCAGCTCGACCAGCGTGCGCGCCCGGTAGACGGTGCCGGCCGCACCGGTGCCGAGCACGTCGCCGAGCTCGAAGCGCCCGCCGAGGGCGGCGCGGAGCGCGCGCGGTGCGTCGGCTGGGGGACGGCTGGGCGGGGTCAAGGCGGGGATCGGGTCGCCGCGCGGCGAGACCGCCGAGGATAGCCGAGCGGCCGAGCCCGGCGAGCGGTCGCTCGTCGACTCGGCCGGCGCTCCCGTCGCGACGTCCGCGCGCGCGACGGCCGACCGGACGGTGGGACCTCGAGCGGTCGCGGTTCCGAAGCCGTGCAACCGGGCTCCGATCGTGCATGATCCCGCGGTCGGGTCGAGGGCCCTCGTGCGGAGTGGAGCCCCGGGGTGATGCGATGATCGACCGATCGTTCGAGCGGCTCCGCTGGCGGGACTTCCTGGCGGGCCTGTGCGAGTCCCGCGGCTTCCGCGAGCAATGGAGCGGAGCGATCCGGGACTGTGGCCACGACGCGGTGCGCTGGGAGACGGCCGCGGTCTGCGCTCGCTCGCTCGACCGGCCCTTCGCGTCCGTGCTGCTGCCCTCCGCCGCGCTGGCGCGCCTGCGCGCGGACCCGAGTCCCTTCGCGGAGCACCTGCGCGGCGTCGAGCAGGTCGCCACCTTCACGAACCTCGGCGGCGACGCCGAGCTCGTCGTGCCGGCCGCGACGGGCGACTACCCGCATCTGTGCGCGTTCGTGCGCTCCGCGCCGCCGGAGCAGATCGACGCCCTCTGGTCGGCCGTGGGCGTCGCGATGCGTCGGCGCCTCGCGGCATCGCCCCGGCCCGTATGGCTGAACACGGCCGGTCTCGGCGTGAGCTGGCTCCACGTCCGCCTCGATGCGCAGCCGAAGTACTACGTGCACGGGCCGTTCCGGCAGCCGCCCGACGTCGATGCGCCGGGCGGCTGACCGTCGGAGTCGGGTGCGGGCGCGATCCGATCGCGGCGGGACGCGGACGGAGCGAACACCGCGGCGTCGTCACGTCGCTTGGGAGTCCCGACGGCGCGCGCGGCTACATTGGCGCCGAGGAACGCCATGACCCCGAGCATCGCCCTCTGCGTCGTCGCCGTTTCGCTGTGCTGGCCTGCCCGCTGCGACGAAGGTCCGCGCGCGTCGCCGGGCAGTGGGCCCTGGGCGGCGACCCGGACGCAGGGCTCGGCGACGGCAGCGCGAGCCCGCGGTCGGGAACTCCACGTCGACCCGCGTGGCGACGATGCCGGCACCGGGGACGCCGACGCGCCGCTGCGCACGATCTCCGCCGCTGCGCAGCGGGCGATGCCCGGCGACGTGATCACCGTGCACGCCGGCGTCTACCGCGAACGCGTCGACCCACCGCGCGGCGGCACGGCGGACGACCGGCGGATCGTGTACCGCGCCGCGCCGGGAGAAGAGGTCGTCGTCACCGGCTCGGAGGTCGTCTCGGGCTGGCGGCGAGTGGCGCACGACACCTGGACCGTGGACGTCCCGAACGCGCGGTTCGGCGACTTCAACCCGTTCGCCGATCGGATCGGCGGCGACTGGTTCGACGGCCGCGGCCGCGCGCACCACACCGGCGCCGTCTACCGCGGCGGGCACTGGCTGATCGAGGCTGCCCGGCAGGCCGACGTGCTCCTCCCGATCGACGACGTCGCGCCGGGCTACGCGCCAGACGCCGGCGGCGGATCGGGCTACCTGCTGAACATCGCCGCGCACATCGCGCTGCTGAGCGGTGTCGCCGAGCGCGGCCGCGTCCGGGTCGACGCGCCGAGCGCGATGCGCGGCGTGCAGCTGGCGGCGTGCTCGCTCGGCGGCGAGTGCGTCGGCTTCATCGAGCACGGCGACCGCGTGCGCTACGACGGTGTCGACTTCGGGACGGGTGTCGACCGCCTCGTGTTCCAAGCGGCGTCCGCGACGAGCGGGGGGCGGATCGAGGTCCGCATCGACGCCGAGGACGGCCCGCTGATCGGCCGCTGCGACGTGCCGTCCACCGGCGGATGGCAGAGCTGGCAGACGTTCGACGCGGCGATCGAACCGCAGACGGGGGTCCACGACCTGTGCCTCGTGTTCCGCGCGCCGGCCGCGACGTCCGAGCCGGGCTTCGGCCTGTGGTTCGCCGAGGTGGGCGACGAGACGACGACCCTGTGGGCCCAGCTCCGCGACTTCGACCCGGACGCCGAGGACATCGAGATCAATGTGCGGCAGTCGGTCTTCTACCCGAGCCGGCCGGGTATCGACTTCCTGACGGTGCGCGGCTTCACGCTCGAACACGCCGCCACGCCGTGGGCGCCGCCGACCGCGCAACAGATCGGGCTGCTCGGAACGCATTGGAGCCGCGGCTGGATCATCGAATCGAACACGGTCCGCTACTCGACCTGCAGCGGCATATCGCTCGGCAAGTACGGAGACGAGTTCGACAATACGTCACGCAACAGCGCCGAGGGCTACGTGGAGACGATCCACCGGGCGCTGCAGCGCGGCTGGGCGAAGGGTGAGATCGGCGGGCACGTGGTCCGCGACAACCAGATCTCGCACTGCGAGCAGGCCGGTATCGTCGGCAGCCTCGGCGCAGCGTTCAGCACGGTGACCGGGAACGACGTCCACCACATCCACGTGCGCCGCCTGTTCGGCGGCGCCGAGATGGCGGGCATCAAGCTCCACGGCGCGGTCGATGTCCTGCTCGCCGACAACCACGTGCACCATTGCTGCCGGGGCATCTGGCTCGACTGGATGGCGCAGGGCGCGCGGGTGACCGGCAACCTGCTGCACGACAACGCGCCCTGGAGCGACCTGTTCCTCGAGGTCAACCACGGCCCGCTGCTCGTCGACCACAACGTCTGCCTGTCGGCGAACGCGATCCGCAACTGGTCGCACGGCACCGCCTACGCGCACAACCTGATCGCCGGCCGCGTCACGATCGCCCACGGCGAACGCCGCGAGACGCCGTTCCTCGAGGCCCACTCGACGGCGATCGCCGGCCTGGCGCCGAATCCGAGCGGCGACGACCGCCTGTACGGCAACCTGTTCGTCGGCACCGACATGTCGGTCTACGACGACGCGAAGCTGCCCGTCGCGATGGCCGGCAACGTCTACCTCGCCGGGGCGCGGCCCCCGGAACGAGAACCCGACGCGGTGGTGCGGCCCGACCTCGACCCTGGTCTGCGGCTGGTCGAGTCCGGCGCGGGCCTGGACCTCCAGCTCGCGCTCGACGTCGGTCGGCTCGATCGGTCGGGACCGCTGGTGACGACCGAGCTCCTCGGACTGGCGGCGGTCCCGGGCCTGCCCTTCGTCGGCCCGGACGGAGAGCCGTACCGCCTCGACACCGACCTCGCGCGGCGGGCGCGCGACGCGACCGCACCGTTTCCCGGTCCGTTCCGTCGCGCTCGGATCGGCGCTTCGCCCATCGCGGTCTGGCCTCCCGGCCGCCGCGACTGACGGCGGGCGGACGCGCGCGCTCCGCGCCGACAGGCTCGAGGGCGGATCGCGACGGTCCGTGGCCTCGTGATCGGCGGCGCAGGCTCGCTGCCGCCCGGCACCGAGCGGATCCCGAGCGGGCCGTTCGGGCGTTCGCGGCGGTCGCTGGCGCCGCGCCGCGCACCGGCGCCCGCGGCGTCGGACGAACCCGGCACTCGGAGCGCGCGGAGTCGGGCGGCCCGCGGCAAGCTGCGCGGGCATGGGTTCGCTGAACGGTCCGGGTCGACGCCACCGGCGGCTACCGCGCGTGGTCCTCGCGCGGCTCGCGCGGCGACCGGGTGCGCGCGCGCTGCTCACCCGGCTGGTCGAGGCGTTCGACCGGGCCGGCGCGGCGGCCGTCGTGCTGTTCGGCTCGGCGGCGAGCGACGGGCCGCCGCTCGACCTGAGGGCCGACCTCGACGTCGCGGTCGGCGTGCGCGGTCGCTTCGAGCGGCGGTGCTGGGCGCGCGCGCTGGTCGCGGCGCTCGAGCGCGGCGGCGACCGGGTGCTGCTCGGCGGCTTCGCGACGCCGCTGCGCGCTCCCGTCGACACGCTCGCGTGGTCTGGCGTGCTCGCGGTCGGGCGCGATGGCCGGCGACGCGAGCTGGTCGAGCTCGACCTCTACATCGGTCGCGTCGAGCAGCTCGCCGCGCTGGACCCGTCGATCGTGCTCGCCGGCCCGCCCGGCTGCATCCCGACCGGCCGGACCGCGGGCTCCGCGCTGCGGTGCGACCGCACCGCGGACCGGCTCGCCGCTGTCGAGCTCGCTGCTCTCGACGCGTGGCGTGCACGCCGGCGGGCCCGGCGCGGCGACCTGCTGGAGGCGCTCGCGCTCCTCGACCGTGCGCGCGACCGGCTCGCGGATCCGCTCGCCGCGGTGGCCGGTCGGAAGCGGCCCGGACGCGGCTGGCGCGGGCTCGACAGCCGCCTCGCGAGTGGACTCGCGCGGCGCCTGGCCGCGACCTGACCCGGCCGCCGCAGCCGCGCGGCGGTCGCCGTGAGCGCCACCGCGCTGCTCGAGCTCGCCGCACACCTCGCCGCTGCGGTCCCCGCGACAGGGCCAGCGCTGGCGGCGCGCCTGCGGGAGCTGGCCGCCGTCGGCGGCGGGGACCGTGCTTGACCCGCCCGTGGCGCGGCTCCACACTCCTGCAGCGTCACGCTGCCCGGCGCGCGACGGTATGGGAGCGGATCGGGGCTGGTGTCCCGCCTGGTCTTCAAAACCAGTGGGGGGCGTCCTCGAGACGTCCCCGGTGGGTTCGATTCCCATGCGTTCCCGCCATCACTCTCGTCTGCGGGCACTCCCGTCTGCGGGCACTCCCGTCCGCGGGGCGCGCGCCGACCCTGGTCGCGGGCCCGGGCAGGCGATCGACTGTTCGATCCACCGACCGGCCGGGCGGTGCCCGGCGCCGGACCCCATCCGCTGCGGTCGCTACCGCGCTACCCTAGTCCGACCTGGCGCCCCGCGCCCGAAGCCGATGAACGCTGAGCACTCCGTCGAGCGCAGTGTCGAGCCGTACGTGATCCCGGTGGGCCGGCGCGACCGTGCGGGTGGGGAGGCACCGCGGGCGACGCTGCCGGTCCGCGAGGTGATCCGGCGTCGCATCGCGCAGGACTTCCTGCACGGCCGCACCGAGCGGCTGACCGGCGACACGCCGCTGGTGTCGGCGGGGATCATCGACTCGGCCGGCGTGCTGCACGTCGTCGAGTGGCTCGAGGAGCGGTTCGGGATCCGCGTCGCCGACGACGACGTGACGCCCGAGAACTTCGACACGATCGACGCGCTCGCCCGGCTGGTGGCCGTCGCGCGCGCACGCGGCTGAGTCCGCGGCAGCCGCCGCGCCCGGCGAGGTCGGTGGTTGCAAATTCGACTCGAGGTCCGACTTTGTCGGCGGCCGCCGGACTCTGCGGGTGATTCCGGATCCGCGGTCGCTACCCTGTCGCCCTCGTTTTCACGGTGCTCGCGGTGTTCGACTTCCTCCTCCCGATCCTGCTGTTCATGGTCCCCGTCCTGGCCGTCGTCCTGCTCGCGACGGCGTTCGGGCGGCGGCTGCGCGGCTCCTGCGGAGGCGTCGGTTCGGACGGATCCTGCACGCGCTGCGGCAAGCCCGCGGTCGAGCGGGACGCCGAGGCGGCGACCGGCCAAGGGGCCTGCAGCTCCCGCTGACGCGCGTCCCGAGCCCCGCCGCCGGCGCCCGCGCCGACCGGCGTGACTCGTCGCCGAGCCAGGCAGCCCGCCCGCGATTCCGGACGCCGCTCGCCGCACCCGCGCGGCGTCGTGATTCGAACCCCCGTCTCGCCCGCCTACCCGGTGCCGCGCACGGCGTCCGGTGGCGGGCTCGCTCCGAATGCCCCTCCCCGAACCCCCCTGCCGGCGGACTCTCCCGGTCTCGCACCCGCGGTCCGCGCTGCTTCGATGATCACGCACAAGATCCGCAAGGGCTTCGATCTGCCCCTCGTCGGTGCGACGGCGCGCCGCTTCGAAGATGCGCCGCCGCCGCCGGTCGTCGCGGTGGCACCCACCGAGTTCCCGGGGCTCAAGGCGAAGCTCCGCGTGAGGGAGGGCGAGCGCGTCCTCACCGGCCAGCCGCTGTTCCACGACAAGGGCGATCCGGGCGCGCTGTGGTGTGCGCCCGCGACCGGCACGGTGTCGCGGGTCGTGCTCGGCGCGCGCCAGGCGCTGCAGCGCGTCGAGATCACCTGCGAGGCGAAGGACGAGTTCGCGGAGCTGCCGCGGATCGAGCCGAAGGCGCTCGCCAGCACCCCGCGGCCCGCGTTGGTCGACGCGCTCCGCGCCGCCGGGCTGTGGCCGCTGCTGAGGCAGCGACCGGTGGGCAAGCTGCCGGATCCGACCCGGCAGCCGGTCGCGATCTTCCTCAATGGAATGGACACCGAGCCGCTCGCCGCCGACCCGGCGTTCGCGGTGCAGGGGCTCGGCGAGGACCTGCAGGCCGGCTGCGACCTGCTGCGCGCATTGACCGACGGGCCGGTCTACTTGACGGTGCGCCCCGGCGAGCAACCGCACGAGTATCTGGCGCTGCAGGGCGTCGAGATGCACGCCTTCGCCGGTCCGCATCCGGCCGGGCTGGTCGGCACGCACATCCAGGAGATCCGGCCGCTGCGCGCGGGGGAGGTCGCGTGGTGTCTGCGGACGACCGACGCCGTGCTGCTCGGCCGCTGGCTGCGCACCGGCCGCTACCCGTTCGAGCGGGTCGTCGCGGTCGCCGGCTCGACCGCCGACGAGAGCGCGCGACGCTACGCACGCACCCGGCAGGGAGCGCTGGTGTCGGCGGTGTTCGGCCGCGCCCGCATCGGTGAGGGCGAGCGCGTGATCGACGGCACGGTGCTGAGCGGCCGCGCCATTGCGCGCGACGGCTTCATCGGGATCCGCACGACCACCGTGACGACGATTCCCGAGGGCGAGGACGAACGCGATCTGCTCGGCTGGGCACTGCCGCAGCCGCGCAGGCTGACGATGCACCGTGCGGTGTTCCCACTGCTCGGCCGTCGTGCGGTCGAGGTCGACGCGCGGCTCCATGGCGGGCATCGGCCGATCGTCAACATCGGCTCCTGGGAGGCCGTCACGCCGCTCGACATCCTGCCGTCGTTCCTCTACCGCGCGATCGAGGCGAACGACCTCGACGAGGCGCTGAAGCTGGGCCTGCTCGAGGTCACCGAGGAGGACGTCGCCCTCTGCACGGTCGTCGATCCCTGCAAGCTCGACGTCGGGAAGGTGATCCGGAAGGGACTCGATCTCTACGAGCGAGAGGGCTGAGCCGCATCCCGCGGCGGGCCGGCTGCGGGTCCTCGCGTCCGCGCCGACTGCGCCGCCACGCCAATCCGAGCGAACTCCAATGAGCTTCCTGCGCAATCTCGTCGACCAGGGACGGCGTCTCTACGCGGAGCCCGGCTCCCGCTTCCACAAGATCTGGCCGCTGTTCGACGCCGGCGAGACGTTCTTGTTCACGCCCGGGCACACGACGCCGAAGCACGGACCGCACGTCCGCGACTACATGGACCTGAAGCGGACCATGTCGATGGTGATCGTCGCCATGCTGCCGTGCCTGTTGTGGTCCTTCTACAACGTCGGACTGCAGCACTTCGCGGCCGTCGCCCAGGTCGCCTCACGGGCGATCGGCGCGGGTGGCAGCTACGAATACACGGTCGGCTGGCTGCAGTCGCTCGTGTTCGGCTCGGGATACGGAGCGGCGATCGCGGCGGACGAGTTCCACGTCGGGCTCGTGGACGAGCTCGTGTTCGGATTGCAGCGGATGCTCCCGCTGCTGCTCGTCAGCTACGGTGTCGGACTCTCCATCGAGGCCGCGTTCGCGGTCATGCGCAAGGAGGAGGTCAGCGAGGGCTACCTGGTCAGCGGCATGCTGATCGCGTTGATCGTGCCCGCGTCCGTGCCGCTGTGGCAGCTCGCCCTGGCGGTGGCGTTCTCCGTGATCCTCGCGAAGGAGGTGTTCGGCGGCACCGGCATGAACATCTTCAACGTCGCGATGATGGCGCGCGCGTTCCTGTTCTTCGCCTATCCCGCGCAGCTGTCCGGCGACTTCGTGTGGGTCGCCGGCAACGACGCGGGCGGCGCCGGATCGTCGATCGTCGACGGCTACTCCGGGCCGACCGCGCTCGCCGCGGCGGCCGCGTCGAAGCTGCAGGGCAACCACCTCGTCCCCGACGGGGCGGTCGGCTACTTCCAGGACGCCGCCCACGCGGTGCAGGCACAGGTCGGGTCCTGGTGGGACCTGTTCATTGGCACCGTGCCGGGCAGCGCCGGCGAGACCAGCGCGCTGTGCGCCCTGATCGGAGCGCTGATCCTGGTGGCGACCGGCGTCGGCTCGTGGCGGACGATGGTCGGCGGAGTGATCGGCCTCGCCGTGATGGCCGGCGCGATGAACGTGTTCTTCGGCCAGCTCGACGGCATCGGCGGCTATCCGATCCACTGGCACCTGGTGTCGGGTGGCTTCGCCTTCGGCATCGTCTACATGGCGACCGACCCCGTGACGAGCCCGCAGACCGATCGCGGCAAGTGGATCTACGGCTTCCTGATCGGGCTCGTGACCGTGCTCGTGCGATGCGTCAACCCGGCCTACCCCGAGGGCGTGATGCTCGCGGTGCTGCTGCTGAACGCGTTCGCGCCCACCATCGACTACTTCATCGTCCGGGCCAACATCCGCCGGAGGGTCGCGCGCCTTGGATAAGAACTCCAACTCGTTCGTGATGTCGTTCGCCGTCGGCATGTGCATCGTGCTCGCGGTCATGCTGGCCGGGACCTTCAACGTGCTGAAGGACCGCATGGACGCGAACGTGGCGTTCGACCAGCACGTCAACGTGCTCATCGCCACCGGGCTCCACAGCCGGGCGCCCGGCTCGGAGCCGAAGACGCGCGAGGAGCTCGAGGATCTCTACGCGAGCTTCATCGTGCCGCAGGTGCTGGAGGTGAAGCGAGGGGTGGCCACCGAGCGTGTGCGCGAGGCCGGCGTCGAGAAGGACGTGCAGGTCGAGCGGGTCATCGACATGATCGAGACCGATTACGCCATCGACGACCTGCCCAACCTGCGCCTCCAGGAGCGGCGCAAGCCGAACGCGGCCGACCGGCGCGAGTTCACGACGTTCTTCACGCGGTTCGACAGCGACGATCCGGCCACGCGCAAGCCGGTCGCGTACTGCATCCCGATCGAAGGCCTCGGACTCTGGGGCACGATCTACGGCTACCTCGCGCTCGAGTCCGACCTGGATCACGTCCGCGGCATCACCTTCTACAAGCACAAGGAGACGCCCGGCCTCGGCGGCGAGATCGACGCCGCCTGGTGGCAGTCGCAGTGGCCGCAGAAGAAGATCCTCGACGACCGCGGGGAGTTCGTGTCCGTCTCGGTGAAGAAGGGCCAGGTCGACCCGGCCGTCGAGCGCGAGCGCCTGCACATGGTGGACGGTCTGTCCGGGGCGACCATCACGTCGAACGGGGTGACCCGGCTCGTCGAGAGCTGCCTGCAGGACTACATGCCCTGGTTCGCCAGGCTGCGGCAGGGGAAGTGAACACGGCGAACGGAACCCAGGTGAACTGACATGACTGCGACGACCGACGCGACCGCCGTCCGGACCGCGAGCGGGGCCCCGACCGAGGCCCCGCTCGAGAAGCAGCCGCTCCTCGGCAAGAAGGAGAAGGCCGCCGTCCTCGATCCGCTGTGGGACAACAATCCGATCGCCTTCCAGGTGCTCGGGATCTGCTCCGCGCTGGCGGTGACGATCAAGGTGGAGCAGACGCTCATCATGTGCGCGGCGGTGATCGTCGTCGTCGCGATGAGCAACACCGTGATCTCGCTCCTGCGGAACTACATCCCGAACAAGATCCGCATCATCGTGCAGCTCACGGTGATCAGCAGCCTGGTCACGGTCGTCGACATCCTGCTGAAGGCCTACGCCTACGATCTCGCGAAGGGCATCTCGGTGTTCATCGGCCTGATCGTGACGAACTGCATCGTCATGGGCCGGGCCGAGGCGTTCGCGATGAGCAACCCGCCGTTCAGGAGCTTCCTCGACGGTCTGGGCAATGCGCTCGGCTACTCGTGGATCCTCCTTGCGGTCGGCGTGTTCCGCGAGCTGTTCGGCTCCGGCAGCATCTTGAACGTCGGCATCCTCACGCCGACGGCCGGCGGCTGGTACGTCAACAACGGACTGATGGTCCTCGCACCGGGCGCGTTCCTGCTGCTCGGCATCATCATCTGGGTCGTGCGCGCCATCTCGGGCTACACCGAGCGCTGATCCTTGCCGGCTGCACGAGCCCTTCGATCCTCACGCCGCGGCGATCCGCGCTGCGAACGCACACCACCCCGACCACACACCACCCCGACCGAAGACCGATGTCCACCTCCCTGATCCTCGCCGCAGCGGCCGACGCGAACAGCATCAGCGGGCTGATCAGCCTCGCGATGAAGTCGATCTTCGTCGAGAACATCCTGCTGTCGTTCTTCCTCGGGATGTGCTCCTACCTCGCCGTGTCCAAGCGCGTCGACACGGCGATCGGGCTCGGCATCGCGGTCGTCTTCGTCGAGACGATCACGTGCCCGGTCAACTGGTTCATCTACAACTACGTCCTCCGCGAGGACGCATTGACGTGGGCCGGCCTGCCGGGAACCAACCTGGAGTATCTGAGCCTGATCTTCTATATCGGCGTCATTGCGGCGATGGTGCAGATCGTCGAAATGGCGATCGACAAGTACAGCCAGGACCTCTACAACTCGCTCGGCATCTTCCTGCCGCTGATCGCGGTCAACTGCGCGATCCTCGGCGCGTCGCTGTTCATGGCGGAGCGCGACTACACCCTGCCGCAGGCGGTCGTCTACGGCACCGGTTCCGGGATCGGCTGGATGCTGGCGATCGTGTCGATGGCGGCCATCCGGCAGCGACTGCGGACCGCGCACATTCCGGCGCCGCTGCGTGGGCTGGGCATCACGTTCATCACGACCGGTCTGATCGCGATGGCGTTCATGACCTTCTCCGGCATCCAGATCTGAGGCGCGGACGGATCCCGGCCGGGCTTCGCGGCCCGCCGGCCCACGCCGCCAACCGCGCACGCACAATCCATGGACATCGTCAGCAACATCCTGATCGGCGTCGCCAGTCTCACGGTCGTGATCGTGATGCTGGTCCTCGTGTTGATGTTCGCCGAGAAGAAGCTCGTCCAGCAGGGCACGGTCAAGATCCTCGTCAACGGCGACGCCGAGAAGTCGCCCGAGGTGAAGGCCGGCGGCACGCTGCTATCCGCGCTGTCATCGCAGGGCATCTTCCTGCCGTCCGCGTGCGGCGGCGGTGGCACCTGTGCGATGTGCAAGTGTCAGGTCATGTCGGGCGGTGGCGACATCCTGCCCACCGAGATGACCCACATCACCCGCAGCGAGGCCAAGGAGCATTGGCGGCTCGCGTGCCAGGTGAAGGTCAAGCAGGACATGGAGGTCCAGGTGCCGGAGGAGGTCTTCTCCATCCGGAAGTGGGAGTGCACGGTGCGGTCGAACCGCAACGTCGCGACCTTCATCAAGGAGTTCGTCGTCGAGCTGCCTCCCGGCGAGACGCTGCACTTCGAGTCGGGCGGCTACATCCAGATCGACGTGCCGGAATACCAGGGGTTGAAGTTCTCGGACTTCGACGTCGACCCGAAGTACCGGGAGGACTGGGACCGCTACCGGCTGTGGGACCTCGTCGCGCACAACGACGAGCCGTGCTTCCGTGCCTACTCGATGGCCAACCACCCGGCCGAGGGCAACATCGTGATGCTCAACATCCGCATCGCGACGCCACCGCCGCGCACCGAGGGCATCCCGCCCGGTATCTGCTCGAGCTACGTGTTCGGCCTGAAGCCCGGCGACAAGGTGACGATCTCCGGGCCCTACGGTGAGTTCTTCATCAAGGACACCGACCGGGAGATGGTCTACATCGGCGGCGGTGCGGGAATGGCACCGTTGCGCAGCCACATCTTCCACCTCTTCCACACGCTGAAGACGGGGCGGAAGGTCAGCTATTGGTACGGCGCGCGCAGCATGCGGGAGATGTTCTACGAGGAGCACTTCCGCGCGATCGAGAAGGAGTTCCCGAACTTCTCGTTCCACATCGCGCTGTCCGAGCCGCTGCCGGAGGACAATTGGACCGGGCCGGTCGGGTTCATCCACCAGGTGGTGCACGACCGCTATCTGAAGGACCACCCGAACGTCGACGAGATCGAGTTCTACCTGTGCGGCCCGCCGATGATGCTCTCGGCGGTGCAGAAGATGCTCCACGACATGGGTGTCGAGCAGGAGCAGATCGCGTTCGACGACTTCGGCTCGTGAGGCGGCGCGTGAGCGTGGCGCTGCGAGTCCGTGCGGTCCGAAGTCGGCGCTGGCCGGCGCTCGTGGCGCTCACCTGGGTGGCGACCGGTGCGGCCGGCTGTGAGCAGGGCGCGGTGGCGCCGGCGATCGTGCCGCTCGGCGGCGAGACGATGGGCACGACCTGGAACGTGCGCTACGTCGGCGATCCGAGTCCGGGGGCGGTCCACGCCACGCGGCGTGCGATCGAAGCGGTCCTCGGCGAGGTCGATGCGATCTTCTCGACGTGGAATCCCGCGTCGGAGATCAGCCGGCTGAATGCCGGCTCGCCGGTCGGGCGGCGCGAGGTGTCGGCCGAATTCGGGCGCGTGCTCGCGCTGTCGCTCGACATCGCGACGGCGACCGACGGTGCCTACGACCCGACCGCGCGCCCGCTGCTGCAGCTGTTCGGGTTCACCGGTGGCGCGGAGCACCGCATGCCGGACGCCGGCGAGGTCGAGGCCGCCCTGGCGCGGGTCGGCTACCGCGACGTGCATTGCGGGCCCGAGGACGGGCGTTGGTACCTCACCGTCGACGCGGCGCCGCGCACGCTCGAGCTGAGCTCGATCGCGAAGGGCTGGGGTGTCGAGCGCGTCAGCCGGGCATTGTCGGCGCTGGGGCTCACCGATCATTTCGTCGAGATCGGCGGTGAGGTCCAGGCGGCCGGCCGCAAGCCGGGCGGCGTCGACTGGCTCGTCGGCATCGAGCGGCCGCCGGAGCCCGGCCACGAGGCGAGCGTACTGCGCGAGGCTATGCTCGCGGTGCCGCTCCGCGACCGCGCGATCGCGACCAGCGGCTCGTACCGCAACTTCGTCGAAGCGGGCGGCCGGCGCACGCACCACGTCGTCGATGCCCGCACCGGGCGCAACCCGGCGCACGCCACGGTGTCGGTGTCCGTGCTCGCGCCGGGCTGCGGGCTCGCGGACGGGCTCGCGACCGCGCTCCTGGTGGTCGGGCCGGCCGGCGCGCGCGACGTGCTCGCGCGCTTCGGGACGGTCGGCAGCGACGTCGCCGCTCTGTTCCTCGTCGCCGATGGCCCGGGCGGCGCGATCCGCACGGTCGAGATCGGCTGGCCGCAGCTCGCCGGCGACTGAGCCGCGATCGCTGCGGCCAAAAAGAAACCCGGGAGGGCCGAGGGCCCCCCCGGGTCGTTCCCTGCCACAGGGCTCTAGGCCCGTTGCATTCTTTCCACCGGCCCGGCAGGAGCAAGCGTCGGACCACGCCCGGGTCGACTGGTCATGGATTCTGTAACTCGACCGTTCGCATGGTCTTGTGGTCGTCCAACCGGAGCGGGGGGAGGTTCTGGCGGAGCGGCGGCCGTCGGCCCGACGACGTCCGTCGGCGGGCCGACGGCGGGCCGTCGCCGCCGCGGTGCCGCGCCGGTCCGCGCGCCCGCCGCTCAGGTCGCCGTGCTGCGCTTCGCGCGCTGCCAGGCGTCCTCGAGCTCGGCGAGGCTGGCGCCCGGCAGGCGCTCGCCGAGCTCCGCCTCGACGGCGCGGAAGCGGCGGCTGAAGCGTTCGATCGTCGCGCGCAGCGCGGTTTCGGGTTCGAGGCCGTGATGGCGCGCGAGGTTGCACAGGCTGAACAGCACGTCGCCGAGCTCACGACCGGCGGCCTCGGCGTCGCCTTCGGCCAGCGCAGCGTCGAGCTCGGCGAGCTCCTCGTCGACCTTGCGGCGCGGGCCGTCGCGGTCCGGCCAGTCGAAGCCGACGCGCGCGGCCTTCTCGCCGACGCGGCACGCGCGCAGCAGCGCCGGCAGCGCGGGCGGCACGCCGTCGAGCGCGCTGCGCGGCGCAGCGCCGCCCTCGCGGCGCTTGATCTGCTCCCAGTTGGCGAGCACCTCGGCGGGGCTGTGCGCCACGGTGTCGCCGAACACGTGCGGGTGCCGCCGGACCAGCTTGTCCGCGATCGTCGCGGCGACGTCGCCGGTGTCGAAGCGGTCGGTCTCCGACGCGATCTGGGCGATCATCAACACGTTCATCAGCACGTCGCCGAGCTCCTCGCGGACGCCGGCGGGTGCGCCGCGCTCGATCGCGTCGAGCGCCTCGTAGGTCTCCTCGAGCAGGTGCGGCGCCATCGTGCGCTCCGACTGCTCGCGGTCCCAGGGGCAGCCATCCGGCGCGCGCAGGCGCGCGACGACGTCGAGCAGGCGGTCGAGGGCGTCGAGCGTGCGGCGGCGGCGCGCCGGATCGGGCGGGAGCGTCATGGCGCGCCGATCATCGGGCGGGCGCCCGCGCCGCGCGAGGCCGCGTCGCCCGGCGGAGCACCCGCGCGGCCTGGCGCGCACGCGTGTTTGCCTGGGCGGCGAGGCCGGGCGATGATGCGCCGCGCGGCGGCCCGGCGGCGCCGCAGCCGATCCCGTGACCTCCGATCGCAAGCGCACGACGGGCGCCATGGCCCATTGCGGCCCGTTCCTCGCCGTCGCGAGACCGCGCGGATGCGGGTTTCCCGCCCGCGAGCGATCGACCCTCACGGAGGGCCGCGCGTGAGTGAGCCCCGCTCCGCCACGCCTGCGGCGCTGCGCGTGCTGCACCTGTTCGCGAACTACAAGTGGACCGGGCCTGCGGATCCCGCGATCCGCAGTGCGGCGTGGCTGCGGCGGCTCGGCCTCGACGTCGTGTTCGCACAGGCCGGCTTCGTGCACCGGGGCGGCGTGCACCGCATGGCGCTCGAGCTGTGGAACGCGCGTCTGCCGGTCGTCGCCGGGCTCGCGCTGCGCAAGCACTTCCACCCGGCGACCGTGCTGCGCGACGCGCGCCGGCTGCGGGCGTTGCTGCAGCGCGAGCGGTTCGACGTCGTGCACACGCATCTGCTCGGCGACCACCTGACCGCCGCGCTCGCGGTCGGGCCGCGCCGGACCGGCCGCCCGCTGCTGGTGCGCAGCCTCTACGACCCCGAGCCGCCGCGGTCGGACTGGCGTGCGCGGTTGGCGTTCGCGCGCACCGACGGCGTCGTCGCGCCGTCCGCGCGCTGCGGCCACGGCGTCGCACAGCGGTTCGGCCGCGGCGGCCTGCCGCGCGTGCTGGTCCAGGAGCCGCCGACCGAGCGCGAGCGCCCGGCTCGGGGGCAGGACCTGCGCCGCGAGCTCGGGCTGACGGCGACCGACTTCGTCGTCGGCATCACCGCGCGGGTACAGCCGCACCGTCGCTTCGAGCTGCTGTGGGAGGTCGCCGCGCGAGTGGTGGCCGAGCGCCCGCGGACCCGCTTCGTGCTGCTCGGTCGCGGCAACCGCCGTGACGTCGAGCGCCTCGTGCTCGAGCCGGTCGCGGCGCGCGGGCTCGCGACCGCGGTCGTGCTGCCGGGCTACCTGATGGAGCCCGACTACTCGCGCGCGCTGCGGAGCCTCGACGCGTTCCTGTTCCTGGTGCCCGGCAGCGACGGTACCTGTCGCGCGGTCCGCGAGGTGATGGCGCTCGGCGTGCCGGTCGTCACCACGCGGCGTGGCATGCTGCCCGACCTCGTCGCGCCGCACCCGCAGCTCGCCGACCTCGGGCCGGCGGGCCTCGCCTGCGAGGAGCGTGCGGAGACCCTCGCCGAGGCGCTGATCGCGCTGTGCGACGACGCGGAGCTCCGCGCGCGGCTGGGGCGCGCGGCGGCCGCGCGCGCGGCCGGGCCGATGGACCCGGAGCGCGCGGCCCGCCGGCTCGCGGCGTTCTACGCCGAGCTGCGCGCCACCGACGCCTCGGAGGTCGCGCCGTGACCGACCGCGATGCGATCGATCCGCGCGTCCCGGCCGGCGTCGACGACCACGTCGCCCGCTGGATCGCGGAGCTGCGCGCGGACCCGAGCCGGTGTCCGGCCGGCGTCACGCCGATCGCCGAGCGCCTCGTGCGGCGCGTCGGGCGCGGGCCGCTGCGCGACGGCCGGGTCGCGTTCGTCAAGTGGATGACCTTCCCGCGGCCGAAGGACCGGCTCCGCTACGTGCATCGCCCGCTGCCGGCCGAGCACGAGGCGCGGATGCTGCGCGGCGTCGCGGCCGCGGTGCCGTCCGTCGTCGCGCCGGAGGTGCTCGCGGTCGTCGCCGAGCGCCGGCGAGGGCGCCCTCACCTGTCCGTGTTGGTGACGGCCGGTCTGCCGGTCGATCCGGAGCGGAGCCCGGACGTGCTCGCCGCGGCGCGCGTCGCCACCGAGCTCGCGCGGCACGGCTTCGTGCACACCGATCTGCATCTCGACAACGTGCTGTGCCTGCGCGACGGGCGGCTCGGCGTGGTCGATCTGCAGTCCGCCCGCCGCAGCGACGGCGCGGTGACGCGCGCGGACCGGATCCGCATGGCGGTCAAGCTGCTCGCGACGCTCCCGGCCGGGATGCCCTGCGACGTCGAGGCCGTCGTCGCCGCCGGACTCGTCGATGCCTCGGACCGCGGCGCCGTGCAGCGACGTATCGGTCGCGAACAGCGCCGTGACCTGCGGCGGCGCGTGCGCCGATGTCTGACCACCAGCACCGAGTTCGTCGTCCGCCGCGACGTGCGCGGCACCTGGTTCGTCCGGCGTGCGGCCGGGGCGGCGCTCGGCGCGGAGCGACCGGTCGGGCGCGCGGGGCGCGAGCTGTGGATCGGCGATCGCGCCCGGGAGATCCTGTCCGGCGCGCGACCGCTGCTCGCGGCGCTGTTCAGGGCAGCGCCGTGGCTACCGGGGGAGGACCGCGTGTGCCTCGCCCCGGGCGTCGAGCCGCAGGAGCTGGAGCGCGCGCGACCCGCGTTGCGCGCCGCGTTCCGCGCGTGGCGGGGCCTGCGCGCGGACGCGTGACGCGGCGCTCAGCCGCTCGCGGCGCGCGTTGGAAGCGGCGCGGCCCTGGCGTTCGGCTGGGGAGTTTCCCAGGCGCGCGATGTAAGCTGTCCGCCCGACGGGCAGCTGCGGACCGTCGCCGCGGCCTGGCCGCTCCTCCTCGACGCAGCTTCCGATGACGCACCCGGCAGGCACCACCCGACGCCAGGCCCGGCCACCCGGTGCCGAGGCCGAACCCGCGGGGGACGACGGGCAGCGGTCCGCGTCGACCGTCGCTGCGGGGCCGGACGCCGCGGTGTCGGTCGACGCCGCGGTGCCGCTGCGCACGCCGCTCGCCGACGGCTTCCGTTCGCTCGGTGACGCTCCGGCGCGCGTGCTGTTCTTCGGCAAGAGCCGGTCCCGGACGCGCGCGACGCGCGGCTTCGTCGAGGCGTTCCGGCGGCACGGCGCCGATGCGCGCTGGGTGAACTTCGCGAGGCTGCGGCGGCGCTTCGGGCGGCGGCTGGCGCTCGCCCACTGTCGGCGGCTGCTGGCGCGCTGGCGGCCCGAGCTGGTGTTCGCGGTCCACCCGGACCTGCCGCTCGAGCTGCTGCGGGAGATCCGCGGCGATCAGGTGATCGCGCAGTGGGTCGATCAGCCGCTCGTCGGGGACGACCCTCGCCAGCTGGAGTCGCTCGGCGGCAGCGACGTCGTATTCATGACGGCGCCGTCGCGGTTCTCGCGATTGCGCGACGCCGGCGTCGAGCGGCTCGTCCCGATGCTCGAGGCGTTCGCGCCGAGCGACCACCATCCCGCTGTTCGGAGCCCGCAGCGCGACGCCGCGCTCGTCGCGGAGCCGAGCCTGGACGTCGTGTTCATCGGTGGACCCGGCCGCGACGGGCGGCGCGGCGAGGAGCTCGTGCGGGTCGCCGCCGACCTGCGGCGACGGGTGCCGCAGGTGGGCAGGCTCCGCATCCACGGCAATGGCTGGCGAGCCTGGCGGGCGAGCCGTACCGGAGCGACCGGATCGGACACGGTGTGGCGTGGGCCATTGCGGCCGCGCGGCTACCGGCGCGCGTGTGCGCGCAGCCGGGTCGTCCTGGGCCTGAACGAGTTCAATGACGAGCCGCTCTACTACAGCAACCGGACCGTGCTGACGCTCGCCTGCGGTGGCTTCCACGTCACGCACTACGTGCCGGGCCTCGAGGAGGTGTTCCGGGACCGTGAACACCTCGTCTGGTTCCATGGCCGCGAGGAGGCCGTCGAGCTGATCGCCGAGTATCTGGACCGGCCTGCCGAACGCGCGGCGATCGCCGCAGCGGGGCTCGACCTCGTGCGGCGTCGACATCGGTTCGTCGATCGCGTCGCCGAGATCCTGCGCGTGCTCCGGACCGGGACCTACCTGGAGCGCCCCTGGGCGGCGGAGCCGGCGCCGCCCGAAGTGACCGACGATCCCCGGCGTGATCCCGACGCGTGGTCGCCGGACCGGGCCGGCTGGGCCGGGAACGCGCGGTCGACGCGGTCGGAGCGATGAGCGGAGGACTCGCGATGCGCATCGTCCACGTCCTCGCGGAGACCGGCTACTCGGGTGGTGAGGCACAGCTCGAGCAGCTGCTGCGCTTCCTGCAATCGCGCGGGCACGACAATCACGTGGTCGTCCCGGCCGGTGCGCGCTTCACGGAGGCCTGTGCGCGGCTCGGCGTTCCCGTGCGCCACGCGAACATGCGGCGCCCGTGGTTCGGCCCCGGCGCGATCCGCCTGCGTCGTCACGTCGCGGAGCTGCGGCCCGAGATCGTCCATTTCGGCTGCGGCCGCTCGACGCTGTGGGGTGGGCTGGCGCTGGCCGGCATGCCGATCCCGGTGCGCGTCGCGACCCGTCGTATCGACTATCCGATCGCGCGCGGCGTGTTCGGCGGCTGGCGCTACCGCCACCTGGTCGACCACGTGATCGCGAATTGCGACTCGGTGCGCGGTCGACTTCTCGAGGCCGGTCTGCGGCGCGAGCGCGTGTCGCTGATCCACGAGGGGATCGACGTCGATCGGTGGCTCGACGCGCGCAACGAACGCACGGATGCCCGCCGCCGACTCGGGATCGCGGACGGCGCGCTGGTCGTCAGCTGCGCGGCGACGCTGCGCCCACGCAAGGGACAGCGCGTGTTGATCGACGCATTCGCTCGGATCGCGACGCGCTTCCCGACCGCCTGCCTGGTGCTCGCCGGGAGCGGTTCGGACCTCGAGCTGCTGCGGGAGCGGGCGCGGCGGGTCGGCTTCGGGGATCGGATCCTGCTGCCCGGCGCGGTCAGCCCGATCCGCGACCTGCACGCGGCCAGCGACGTGTCGGTCATGGCTTCCTACCACGAAGGCCTCAGCAACGCGTGCCTCGAGGCGTCGGCAGCCGGGCTGCCGCTGGTCGTCAGCGCGGTCGGCGGGCTGCCTGAACTCGTCGAGGACGGTGTCACGGGCTTCCTGGTGCAGCCGGGGGATCCAGCGTCGCTCGCGGACAGGATGGCCACGCTGCTTGCCGATGAAGGGATGCGGCTGCGGGTCGGCGGTGCCGGCCAGCAGCGCACCCGTGAGCTGTTCACCGCGGCCAGGATGGCGCGGGCGACCGAGGCGTTGTTCGAGCGCCTGTTCGACGACAGCTGCCGGAACGGCGCGCGGGTGGCAGCGCGAGCGCGAGCGACGGAATGAACCGGATCCTGGTGATCAAGACCGCGGCCCTCGGTGACGTGCTCCGCACGACCTCGATCCTGCCGGGGCTGCGCGCGCGGGATCCGCAGGCCGAGATCGTCTGGGTGACGGCCGTCGAGGCGCGCGACCTCGTCGCCCACCACCCGCTGGTCGACCGCGTCGAGACCGTCCGGCTCGGTGACGCCGACTCGGTGCGCGCGCTCGGCGTGCGGCTGGCCGCCCAGCGATGGGATCTCGTGCTGTCCTTCGAGGAAGACCGGCTGCTGTGCGGGCTCGCCTCCAGCATCGGCGGCGAGCATCTGATCGGCGGCCATCTCGACGACGGCGGGCTGCCCACCTACACCCCGGACGTCGAGCCTTGGTTCGGCATGGGGCTGATCGCGCGCGACGGCCGGCAGGCGGCGGACGCGCGCAAGCGCGCGAACCGCCGCACACACCCGGAGATCTTCGCGAGCATGCTCGGCGTGCAGCCGGGCCGGCCGGAGCTGCCGCTGCCGGCGATGCGGTGCGCGCTGGCGCGGACGCGGCTCGCGGTCGGTGGGCGGCCGCGCATCGCATTGAACACCGGCGCGGGCAGCCGCTGGCCGACGAAAGCCCTGCCGGTCGAGCGCGTCGTCGAGCTGGTCGATCGCCTCGCGGCCGTGCTCGCCGCCGAGCCGACCTTCGTCCTGCTCGGCGGGCCGAGCGAGCGAGAGCGTAATGCACTCATCGTCGCGGGCGTCCGTGCATTGCCGACGCGGCCGCGGCTGGTCGATACCGGCTGCGACAACGAGCTGCTCGACTTCGCCGCGCTGATCGACGCGAGCGACGTGCTCGTCACGAGTGACAGCCTCGGCATGCACATCGCGATCGCGCGCCAGGTCCCGACCGTCGCGTTCTTCGCGCCGACTTCCGCGGCCGAGATCGAGCTGTTCGGCCTCGGCGAGAAGATCGCCAGCACGGCCCCCGACTACTGCTCGTACCGGCGCGACGCGGACAACTCGACGATCACCGCCGAGCTCGTCGCGGACGCCGTCGTGCGCGTGCTCCGAACCGTGCGACGGCCGCTCGGCGATGCGCCACCCGCCGAGCCGGGCGTGGTCGAGTCGCCGCTCGGCGAGCGCCCCGGCGACGCCCACTGATCCGCATCTCCCAGCTGCCGCCGCTCACAGCGTCGCGGGTCCGCTGCCGTCCGGCAGCCCCTCCACCACCCGCAGCAGGTAGCGGTCGGTCATGCCGGCGACGTGGTCGCAGACCGTGCGCCGCAGGCCCTCTTCGGCGATCCGCGCCCGCGCGCCGTCGGGCAGCTCCGCCGGGTTCGCGACGTAGAACCCGAACGCCGCGCGGATCCGCTCCTGGCCGCGCTCCATCACCGCCAGCACCCGGCGCGACCGGTAGAACCGCGCGCGCAGGAACGCGAGCAGATCCTGGCTGTCGACGATCATGTCGTCGCCGTGCGCCACGCTAGCCGTCGCGTCGGGGTGCTCGTCCCAGCGTCGCACGGTTGCCTCGACGAGGTCGCGGACCAGCAGCGAGATCATCGCGCTGATCGTCGCGGCGCTGCCGGCGTCCGGTCGCCACGCACGCGCGCGTTGCCACAGGCGCAGCTCGGCGACCTCGTCGAGCGAGAACACCCGCGCCCGCAGGCCGTCGTCGAGATCGTGGCACAGGTAGGCGATGCGGTCGCAGTGGTCGACGACCGCGGCCTCGACCGGCACCGGCGCCGCGCGCCGGGCCGCGAGGTCGGGCGCGATCGGGAAGCCGTCCGGCACCTTGCCCTTGAGCAGCGAGCGCCGCGTCGCGTCGGTCAGATTGAGCCCGTGGCCGTGGCCGTAGCGATCCTCGAGCAGGTCGACCACCCGCGCGCCCTGCGCGTTGTGACGGAAGCCGCCATGGTCGGTCATCAGCTCGTTCAGCGCCTCCTCGCCGACGTGTCCGAACGGCGGGTGGCCGAGGTCGTGGGCGAGCGCGATCGCCTCCGCGAGGTCCGTGTTGAGTCGCAGCGAGCACGCCACGGAGCGTGCGAGCTGCGACACCTCGAGCGAGTGCGTCATGCGCGACCGGTAGTGATCGCCCTCGTAGGCGGCGACGACCTGCGTCTTGTGCTGCAGGCGGCGGAACGCCGTCGAGTGGATCACGCGGTCGCGGTCCCGCTGGAACGTCGTGCGCAGCGGGTCGCGCGGCTCGGCGAGCCGGCGGGTCGCGTCGCGGCTGAGCGCCGCGTACCGACCCAGCTCGCGGAGCTCGCGGTCCTCGAGGTCCTCACGGCGCAACCAGGTCATGGCTCGCTCCTCGCTCGGCGCTCGGGTCAGCGCCCGACGCGAGCGAAACGGTGGCGCGCCGGCGGCCCGGTCGCTCCGGGACCCAGCGCGATCCGGAAACGCCATCCGGATACGCCAGCCGGAAACGCCATCCGGAAACTACGGAGCCCGGCACCACTCGAGGTGGTGCCGGGCTCGCGCTGATGTACCCCGTACGGGACTCGAACCCGTGTCGCGTGGATGAGAACCACGAATCCTAGGCCGCTAGACGAACGGGGCGCCTTTTGGGAGGGAACTGTATAGCGGCAGCGGGCCCCGGGCGTCAAGCGTTCGACCGCGTCGAGGACCTGCGCGCGGGCGTGGCTGGTCGTCATCGATGCGGGCTGCGAACGGGACGCTCCGTGCCATAGACTGCGCGACCGTGCTCCGTCGAACCATCGCGTCGCCGCTGCCCCGCTCCGCCCGCCGGCTGCTCTGCGGGGTCGCGCTCGCCGGCGCGCTGCTGCCGGCTCCGCTGCTGGCGCAGGGCGGCTGGCTCGGCGTCTTCCCGGCCGAGGAGCCGGTGCCGGCGATCGGCGAGGTCGTGCCCGGCTCCCCCGCGGCGCGCGCGGGGTTGCGCATCGGTGACGTCGTCATCGCGGTCGACGGCGAGGCGGTGCGCACCGTCGAGCAGCTCGCGGACCGCATCGGCGCGCGGCGCCCCGGGGACGCGGTCCGGCTGCTCGTCGAGCGTGGTGCCGCGGTCCTCGAGCTGCGCGTGGTGCTCACCGCCCGTCCGGAGCGCGCCGGTGACCCGGCTCGTCCCGTCCCCGGGAGCCCGCGCAGCGGCGGCGCGCCCGCGGTCGAGGGTGCCGGCGCACCGCGCAGCGTCGGCCTCGTGGTCGAGCCGGTCCGCGACGCACCGGGCCTCGTCGTCGTCGATGCGCTCGCCGCCACGGCGGTCGCCCCTGCCATTGGGAGCGTGATCGTCGAACTCGACGGCGTGCGGCTGCCGGCTGGCGCCGCCGCCCTGCAGCGCTGGCTCGACGCGGTCGAGCGCGCGCCGGTCGCCGGTCTCGAGCTGCGCTGCGCGGACGATCCGCTACCACGCCGCGTGCCGCTGCGCCCGGTGGAAGAGCTGCTCGCGGCCGGTTCGGCCGCGCCCGGTCCGCTGGCGATCGTCGAGCCGCGGGGTGCCGAGCTGGCCGATGGTGCGGCGGTCGCCGCGCGCAGGGGGCTGCCGTTGCTGCGCGTCTACGTGCGCACGGCGGACGATCCGGACTCCGCTCGCCTGCTCCAGGAGCTCGCACGGCCCGCGCTCGCGGGGGCGCTGCGCGGGTTCGTGGTCGAGACGATCGACGCCGCGCGCGCCGGCTCGCTGCTCGCGGACGACGCGGTCGACGAGCTGCCGCAGCTCGTCGTGCGCACGGCTCCCGACAGCGTGTCCGCGCGAGTCGCCGGCCGGCCGACCGCCGCCGAGCTCGCCGACATCCTCGCCGTCCACGCCTGGCGGCCGGTGCGCTGGTCTGCCGTGCCGCCGCTCGCGCGCGCCGCTGCGCTCGAGCGCGAACTCCGCGCGCTGCGGGCGCTGATCCGCGAGCTCGAGGAGGAGCGCGACGCGCTGCGGCGCGAGGCGGCGCGCCGATGACCGTCCGCACGGGAAGAAGCGCCGCGCCGCGCGCGTCCATCGGGGCCGTGCGCCAGGACCTGCGAGAGTTCCATGGCCGTCGCGTGCTCGTGACCGGGGGCGCCGGCTTCGTCGGCTCCCACGTCGTCGACCTGCTGGTCGACGGCGGGGCCAGCGTGCGCGTGCTGGACGACCTGTCGAGCGGCAGCGTTGCGAATCTCGCGGCCGCGCGCGAGCGTGGAGCGGTCGAGGTGCAGCTGGGCTGCGTGACGCGGCGCGCCGACGTCCGGCGGGCCGTCGCCGGGGTCGACCTCGTGCTGCACCTCGCCGCCGTCGTCGGCGTCCCGGTGGTGCTCGCCGATCCGCGCCGGGCGGCCCGCGTCAACGTGCGGGGCACCGAGGAGGTGCTCGACGCGGCTGCGCGCTCGGGGACCGCGGTCGTGCTGACGTCGAGCTCGGAGGTCTACGGGGACGGTGGCGAGCGTCCGTTCGCGGAGAGCGATCCGGTCCGACCGGGCGCGACCGATGATCCCCGCGGCAGCTACGCGTGCTCCAAGGCGCTCGCCGAATGGGCGGTGCGGGCCCACGTCGACGCGACCGGCATGCCGGCAGTGGTGCTGCGCCTGTTCAACACGGTGGGACCGCGGCAGCGGGCGCGCAGCGGCATGGTGCTGCCGCGCTTCGTCGAGCAGGCGCTCCGCGGGTTGCCGCTGACGGTGTACGGCGACGGGCGCCAGACGCGCTGCTTCGCCGACGTGCGCGACGTCGCGCGGATCGTGCTCGGCGTCGCGCTGCATCCCGGCGCGGCCGGTCGCACGCTCAACGTCGGGGGCGATCACGAGATCTCGATCGCCGAGCTCGCCGTCGAGGTGCAGCGTGCACTCGGCAGCGCCGCCGGCGTCGTGCACGCCCGGTTCGACGACGCGGTGTCGGTGCGATCGGCCGACCGCCGGCGGCGCCGGCCGCGTCTCGACGCGCTGCGCGCGCTGCTCGGCGAGCTGCCGGTCCGCCCGCTGCGCGACACGATCCTCGCGGTCGCGGCCGAGCGCGGGACGCGAGCGGCCGCTGCATTGTCCTGAGGGCTCGCCGGGTCCTGAGGGCTCGCCGGGTCCTGAGGGCTCGCGGGACGACCGTCGTGTGCCGCGCCTCGATGGCCGCGGAACTCGACCTCGACGTCGCGCTCGGTGGGGATCGGCACGCCGTTGCGCGTCGCGGGATCGTAGCGCCAGGTCCGTACCGCGTCGGTGGCCGCGCGGTCGAGGATCTCGTACCCCGAACCCTGTGCGACCGTCACCGCCACCACGTCGCCGGTCGCGTCGATGGTCACGCGCAGCCGTACGATGCCGGTCCAGCCTCGGCGCTCCGCGAGCGGTGGGTAGGCCGGCGGAGGACAGTCGGCGGCGCGCGGTCGTGCGGGCTGCACGACCTCGGCCGGTGCGGTCGGCGGGGGCGGAGCGGCGGCGGGCGCCGCGGGCCGCGGGTTGGCGCTCGGGCGCGCCGGCGGCAGGATCCGCGTCGCCGCGAGGTGCGTTGGGGGCAGCGTGCGCACCGGCGGTGGTGACGCCGGGATCACCGCGGTGTCCGGCGGCGGTGCAGGTGCCGGGGGAGCGAACGGATCCGGCGTTGGCGGCGGCCGGAACTCCTGCAGCGGTGGGGGGCGCCAGTCCTGCTCGACGTCGAACGGCTCGGCCGCGGTGGCCGGCGGTGGCAGCTCCGGCACCGCGGTGGGAATCGACACGGTCAGCCGTGCGGGCCCCGGCCGCGGGGCGGCGAGCGCCCCGTGCGCGAGCACCAAGGCCACGCCGAGGACAGCGGCGTGGAGCGCGGCCGACAGCAGCAGGTTCGAGCGGTTCACGTTGCGCGAGACATGATGCCGTATCGGTGGCCCGATCGCGCGCTCGGGCGTGGCATCAGGCCGGCAGTGCGGACTGACCGACGATCGCGTCGTCGAGCGTCTGCACGGCGAGGAGCAATGCGCCCGCGTCCCGCGCGGCGCGGGCGACGCCGGGCACCCACGCGGTCGCCGGCCAACCCGCGGCGGCGAAGCCGAGGCTCCAGCGGGCTGCCCGCGCGAGGCTCGCGCCGGCGTTGTCGAGGATCCGCGCCGCCTCGAGCGCGTGCCCGGGTTCGTCGAGTGGCGGCATGCTGCGCAGCGCGTCGGCGTGGTCGCGGCGCCCTGCTGCGACCAGCGACCGCGGCGCGAACAACCGCGCCGCACGATCGGCGAGGAGCCACGCGCGGATCTCGGTCACCGCCAGGTCGCCGCGGGTGCCGACGAGGCGCGGAGCGAAGGGGCGCAACAGGCGGTCGCGCATCGCGTCGGGGAGCAGATCGTTGAGTGCACGCACGTAGGCAGTGAGCACCGGGCATGCGCAGCGCGGCTCGTCGGTGTGGGGCTCACCGGCCAGCCACGCGACGAGCTCCATCGCGCAGAGACCGTCGTCCCGTGTGGTGTGTGCGCCGCGGCCGAGCGGAAAGCGTCGATGGAGGGGGAGGTGCATCTCGGTCGGCTCGGGGGGAGGATCGCGCCTCGTACATGCTGACCCAGGATTGCGCATCGGCAAGCGGACGGAGCGTCGCCCGCGGGGATGGCGTCCCGTCGCGAGACCCGCAGGCTCGATGGATGCATCCGCGCACGGTGGATAGCATCGACGTATCGTCGTCGCGCACATCGGCTGCGGCGCTCCGTCGTCGTCATGGAACGCTCAGAACTCGGGAGTGAGCAGCGGCCCCTGCGGGTCGCGGTCATCGGGTCGGGTCCCTCGGCCTTCTACGCCGTCGAGGCGCTGTTCAAGACCGAGCGGCTGCATTGTCGCGTCGACGTGTTCGACCGGCTGCCGACGCCCTTCGGTCTCGTGCGTGGCGGCGTCGCGCCGGATCACCAGAAGATCAAGAGCGTGACGCGCATCTACGAGGCGCTCGCCGCCGACCCGCGCTTCCGTTTCTTCGGCAACGTGATGCTCGGCCGCGACGTCCGCGTCGGGGACCTCGACGCGCTCTACGACCGCGTGATCTACGCGGTCGGCAACGAAGGCGATCGCCGACTCGACATCGCGGGCGAGGATGCCGATGGCGTGCACTCGGCGACCGCGTTCGTCGGCTGGTACAACGGACATCCGGACTTCGCGGGACTGTCGTTCGGGCTCGATCGCGCCGAGCGCGCGATCGTCGTCGGCAATGGCAACGTCGCGATCGACGTGACACGCGTGCTCCTGCGCGCCGCGGACGAGCTCGCGGTCACCGACATCGCCGACGAGGCGCTCGCCACGCTGCGCGCGAGCACCGTGCGCGAGGTCGTGTTGCTCGGCCGCCGCGGTCCCGCGCAGGCCGCGTTCTCGCCGAAGGAGATCCAGGAGATCGCGGCGCTCGACGGTGTCGAGGTGGTCGTCGATCCGGTCGATGCGGCGCTCGAGCCGGTCAGCGAGCAGTGGCTCGAGACGGCGGCTCCGAAGTCCGCGCGCCGCAACGTGGAGTTCCTGCAGGGATGTCCCGTCGAACCGCGCGATCCGGGCGCACGCGTCGTCCGCTGCGTGTTCCGTGCCTCGCCCGTCGAGATCGTCCCGGATCCCGGCACCGGCCGGGTGCGCCGCGTGCGCGTGCAGCGCAACGAGCTGCGTCCCGCCGCCGACGGCACCCCGCGACCGCGCGGGCTCGACGAGTGGTTCGACATCGATGCGCAGCTCGTGTTCCGCGCCGTCGGCTACCGTGGCGTTCCGATCGACGGCGTGCCGTTCGACGAGCGCGCGGGCGTGATACCCAATGCGGATGGTCGCGTCCTGCGCGAGCCCGGCGGGAACGTGATGCCCGGACATTACGTCGTCGGCTGGGCCAAGCGCGGTCCGACCGGCCTGATCGGCACCAACAGCCCGGACTCGAAGGCGACCGTCGCGGCACTCGTCGCCGACCTGACCGGCGTCACGGCCGCGCCGCTTTCGAGCGACGAGGTCGAGGCCATGCCGCGGCTGCTCCGCTCGCGCGGCGTGCGCTACGTCGACTACGACGACTGGTGCCGCTACGACGCCTGGGAGCGCGCCGAAGGCGCGCGTAGCGGGCGCGTGCGCGCGAAGCTCACGTCGGTCGATGCGATCCTCGCGCAGATGGACGCGCTGCGCGGCGCCTCGTGACGCGCGAACCCGCGACGTTCGGGGCCTCCGGCTCGATCCGGCCGTGGCGCGCCGCGTCGCGGACCCTCGCGTCGTCCCGCCCCCGGATCACCCGTCATCCGCGCGCGTGGGATCGCCGCGCAGGGCGTGCCGCGGCGGGGTTTCGCGATCGGGAAAGTTCCCTCGGTCGTGAACCACGCCCGAACCTTTACACGCCTTCGGCGCCTCACTAGAAACGCGCCGTCCGAAACCCCTCACGGATGCCGAGGGCGGTGCCGGGCCGGGCGTCAGCCCGCCGGCGCACCGTTCTTTTCGAAAGCGCGCGATCCGCACCCCCCGGCGGTCGCGTTCCCTCGTCTCTCCTCGACTCACCCCCTGTGCTCGACGCGCGCAGGGGGTGATTCCTTGTACGGGGAGCAGGCGCGCGCGCCTCGCTCGTGGCGTTCCCCGCCGCGTGCCGGACGCGCCTGGGGCCAGGCGCCCGGCCGCGCGACCACCGCCAGCGTCGCGCAGCCGCGGGGTCGGCGACCAGCGCGGTCGGCTGCGGCAGCACCGGACGACGAGAGCGCCTCGGGGCAGTCCGTACAAAGAATGAGGCCGCATCCGAAACCCCTCACGGATGCGGCCTCGTGGCGCGGGTGTCCCTCTCGGGTGGCCGATCGACCCCGCACCGGGGATCCCTCCGATCCCTCGATCGGCCAGCTCTCTCGTTGCCGTTGGAGACGATCGACCTTCGCGGAAAGCCCACAACCGGGAAAGAAACCCGGGCGCTCCGTCGGTGGGGATCGCCGGTCGATCGCGCGCCGGTCACGAGCCGGCCGCGCTGGCCAGCTGCTTGACGTAGTGGAACTCGCGCGTGGCCGACAGGTCGTGCAGCGCGCGGACCGCCCCGGTCGCGCGGTAACCCAGGCGCTCGTAGACCCGGTGCGCGGTCGTGAAGCGGGTGTCGGACCACAGCTCGATCGCGGTGTGGCCGAGCTCGCGCGCACGGTCTTCGACGAGGCCGACCAGCACGCGCGCGATGCCGCGCCCGCGCAGCGCGGGGTGCAGGTAGAGCTTCTTCAGCTCACTGCCGGGCCGGCCGCCGATCGGGTGGTCGCTGGCGCCGATCGTCCCCATGACCCGGCCGTCGCCGCGCTCCGGGCGCCACCACTCGAGCACCCAGAACGCGTTGAACGCCGCAGCGGGCCGCAGCAGGCTCGTTTCCTCGCGATCGACGTCCAGGATGCAGCCGGGGTATTCGGCGAAACACATCCCGACCAGCGCGACGATCCCCGCGGAATCGGCGGCCGTCGCGGGCCGGATCTGGAGCTCGGCATCGAGCAGCTCGCGGGTCGCGTCGTTCATCGGGCTCACCTGGCGGGCAACGCCGACGCGGAAGATAGCGGCCGCGGGATCGCCGCGGACGTACCTCGGGGTTTTCCTCCTTCCGGAGGATCGCCGCGTCCGCGGGCACCCTTCCGTTCGTATCGTGCCGGCCTATGCGCGGCGCCCCGTGGACCGGCCGGATGGCGCGCTGGTCGCGTTCGCCGCGCCGAGCCCGGAAACCCGTCGTCCGGCCCGCGCGTCCGCGGGCCGTGCTCGCGAGCCCGCGTCGGTCGCGAGTTCCTCCCGTCGAGACCCCACACACGAGATCCAGCCGATGAAGATCCTCTGCCTCAACATCCTGCTCGCCTGTTCCCTCGCCCTGCCTGCCGCCGCCCAGCAGATGGGCAGCATCAACCGTGAGACTCCGACGGTCGAGTCGTCGATCGAGTTCGCGGGTGGCGCCAAGGTCGAGCTCAGCTACCGCGCACTGAGCTTCGGCGAGGGGCAGTTCATGAAGCGCGTCAAGGAGAGCGAGCAGTTCCGCAACATGGTCACGCAGAACGCCAAGGCGAACCCGGTCGGGACGCTGAAGCTGCCGGCGACCATGATGATCGGCGGCCAGGAGGTCGCTGCCGGCGAGTACGGCATCCACTTCATCCCGACCGACACGGGTGACTGGACGCTGACGTTCTCCCACAAGCAGGAGGGCGAGCTGCACCTGATCCAGTGGCCGCTCGCGTTGCAGCAGGTCGAGACCGCCCGGCAGCGACTCGCGATGGTCCTGCTCGCCGGCGACGAGAAGGGCAGCGCGATCCTGCACCTGCACTTCGGCAACATGGCCGTCGACATCGACGTGCTCACGCCGAAGAAGGGCTGAGCCCTCGCCTGCGACGTTCGCCGGCCGCAGCGCTCGAGTGCGCGCGCCGGCGCGCCGCGCGCGGCCCTGCCCAGTCGGGCCGGGCCAACGCGCGGCAGCCCGCGCGCGTCACGCGCCGCGGAACGAGCGGATGATGCGCACGATCTCGTCGAGGACCGCGTCCTTGTCCGCGAGCTGCGGGTGGGGTGGCATCACCACCGACAAGTTGTTGGCGGCGCCACCCTCGACGATCACCTTCTTGATATGGGCGTCGTCGACGCTGTCCTGCCAAGTCGCGTCCGAGTAGTTGCGCGGCTTCGGATCGAGCGTCGCCGCCGCGATGCCGTCACCGTGTCCGCGCTCGCCGTGGCAGGATGCGCAGACGGTCTTGAAGGTGGTCTTGGCCTCCTTGAGGGCCGGTGAGTCGGAGGCCGCGATCTCGAGCGAGATCGGGCGCGCGCCAGAAGCGGCCGGCTTCTTGCCCGACGGGCTGGGGCTGGACTTGTCGCCGCCGCAGGCAGCCGTGAGGAGGGCCGTTGCGAGTGCGGCCGTCCAGAAGAGGTGCTTCGCGTTCATGAGGTGTCTTCGATGTGACGAATGGCGCGAAAACGTCGCGCGCAGGGGTGGATTTCGCGGGCCCGCGAAGTGGCTGCGCGCTGCGCTGGCGATTCGCCGGCGCCGCGTTCAGCCCGCGTCGCACACCGCGTATGTTCGCGGGTTCGAGCGCTGGACCCGAGCCGATGCTCTCGTGGTCGAGGGTGCGGGCGCTCGCCACCTCGAACCGACCAAGCCGCGATGTCGAACGCCAGCTTCAGCGTCCCTCCCGCCCAGAACGAGCCGGTCCTCGACTACGGGCCGGGCAGCCCCGAGCGCGCCGAACTCCAGTCGACCCTCCGCGCGATGCGCGGTGAGCGCCTCGACATCCCGCTGGTGATCGGCGGTGCGGAGGTCCGGACCGGTTCGCTCAGCGAGGCCTGTTGTCCGCACGATCGTGCGCACGTGCTGGCCGACTGGCATCAGGGCGATGCCCAGCACGTCGCCCGGGCCGCGCAGGCCTGCCGCGCGGCGGCCGCCGATTGGGCGGCGATGGCCTGGGAGGACCGCGCGTCGATCTTCCTCAAGGCGGCCGACCTGCTCGCCGGGCCGTGGCGCCAGCGCCTGAACGCCTCGACGATGCTCGGGCAGAGCAAGACCGCCCATCAGGCCGAGATCGACGCGGCTTGCGAGCTGATCGACTTCTTCCGCTTCAACGTGCAGTTCATGCGCGAGCTGTACGCCGAGCAGCCGCTCAGCTCGCGGGGTTGCTGGAATCGCCTCGAGCAGCGGCCGCTGGAAGGCTTCGTGTTCGCGGTGACGCCGTTCAACTTCACGTCGATCGCCGGCAACCTGCCGACCGCGCCGGCGTTGATGGGCAACACCGTGATCTGGAAGCCGGCGTCGTCGGCGCTGTTCTCCGCCTGGCAGATCCTGAAGCTGCTCGAGGAGGCCGGGCTGCCGCCGGGCGTGATCAACTTCGTGCCCGGGTCGGGCCGGCGCATCGGCGATCCGGTGCTCGCGCACCCCGACTTCGCAGGCGTGCACTTCACCGGCTCGACCGGCGTGTTCCAGGGCATGTGGGCCGCGATCGGCGCCAATATCGCGAATTACCGAGGCTACCCGCGGATCGTCGGCGAGACCGGAGGCAAGGACTTCGTGTTCGCTCACCCGAGCGCCGATGCGCCGGCGCTCGTCACCGCCCTGGTGCGCGGCGCGTTCGAGTACCAGGGTCAGAAGTGCTCGGCCGCCAGTCGGGCCTACATCCCGCGGTCGCTGTGGGCGAGGGTCGAGGGGCCGCTGGTGGAGACGGTCCGCAGCCTGCCGATGGGCAGCGTCGAGGACTTCTCGAACTTCATGGGTGCGGTGATCGACGCGGCAGCGTTCCGCGACATCACCGGCTACATCGACTACGCGAAGCACAGCAGCGAGGCCGAGATCCTGGCCGGCGGAGAATACGACGACGCCGAGGGCTTCTTCATCCGGCCGACCGTGGTGCGGACGACCAATCCGAGCTTCAAGCTGATGGCCGAGGAGATCTTCGGCCCGGTGCTGACGCTGTTCGTCTACGAGGACGATCAGCTGGACGCTGCCCTCGAGTCCTGTGACACGGCGTCGCCCTACGCGCTCACCGGTGCCGTGTTCGCCCAGGACCGTGCGGCGATCGTTCGGATCGCCGATAGGCTGCGCAATGCGGCGGGCAACTTCTACATCAACGACAAGCCGACCGGTGCTGTCGTCGGCCAGCAGCCGTTCGGTGGCGGTCGGGCGTCGGGAACCAACGACAAGGCGGGAAGCAAGCTGAACCTGCTGCGCTGGGTGTCGACGCGCACGATCAAGGAGAACTTCGTGCCGCCGACCGACTACCGCTACCCGTACATGCGCACGTGATGCGCGGGTCCACGCCGTGACGACCGTCCATTTGATCGACGGGACCTGGGAGCTGTTCCGGGCCTTCTTCGGTGCGCCGCGCGAGACTGCGCCGGACGGACGCGAGGTGGGTGCGGTGCGGTCGCTGCTGCGGTCGTTCGCCGGCCTCGTGCGCCGCCCGGACGTCACCCACGTCGGCGTGGCGTTCGACAGCGTCATCGAGTCGTTCCGCAACGCGCTGTTCCCGGGCTACAAGTCCGGCGACGGCGTCGACCCGGAGTTGCTCGCGCAGTTCCCGCTCGCCGAGCGCGCGGCCGCGGCGCTCGGCATCGTCGTGTGGCCAATGCGCGACTTCGAGGCCGACGACGCACTGGCGACGGCGGCGCGCGTATGTGCGGAGTCCGCCGGCATCGAGCAGGTCCGGCTGTGCTCGCCGGACAAGGACCTCGCGCAGTGCGTGCGCGGCCGGCTGGTGGTGCGCTACGACCGGCGCAGCGAGGCGGTCGGCGACGAGATGTCGGTCATCGAGCGCTTCGGTGTCCCGCCCCGCGTCATCCCGGCATGGATCGCGCTGGTCGGGGACAGCGCGGACGGCATCCCCGGCGTGCCGAAGTTCGGTCCGAAGTCGGCGTCGGTGGTGCTCGGGCGCTACGGCTCGATCGCCGCGATTCCCGCGAGCGCTGCGGACTGGGACGTCGCCGTGCGCGGCGCCGCGGGGCTCGCCGCCAGTCTCGCCGAGCACCGCGAGGCCGCCGCGCTCTACGAGCGGCTCGCGACGCTCGTCACCGACGTGCCGATCGACGCGTCGCCGGCGTCGCTCCGCTACGGTGGCCCCGATCGACGACAGCTCGCCGAGCTCTGCGACGAGCTCGGAACGAGCCTGCCGCGGATCGGCTGAGTAGAGTGCGTAGCCTGGCACGTCGGCGGTTGCGTCCATCGCGCTCCCGGTCGACAACCGGGGCCGCCGGCGCTGCGTCGGCCGGCACGACAGCTCCTTCACGCGACCGGCCCTGGTGGTCCGATGCAGCCATCCGCGGCATTCTGGAGTCCGCTCCTGAAGCCCCTCGCCACGTTGCGCCGCCTCGACGAATCCACCAATTCGCCTGCGGCGGCGCGCCCCGCGAGGGACTCCAGCTGCTGACTCGATAATGTCCCGTCTGACGGCATCACACCACTGGCATCTCGGCCCGACAGGACAGGCATCATGAGGATCACGCGCGTCTACACCCGTGCCGGCGATCGCGGCACGACCCGGCTCGTCGGCGGCCAGGAGCTCGCCAAGAACGCTCCGCGCATCGAGGCCTACGGCACCATCGACGAGCTCAACTCGGTGCTCGGATTGGCGCGCACGTTCTGTGCGCGGAGCGGCGGTCCCGACGTCGTCGTCGTGCGCATCGTCGACATGCTCCGTCATGTGCAGAACGACCTGTTCAGCGTGGGTAGCGATCTGGCCACCTTGCCCGAGGACCGTTGGGAGGGCATGCCGCGGATCGCGGGAGCCGACGTCGGCCGGCTGGAGGGCTGGTGCGACGAGCTCAATGCGGACCTCGGACCGCTGAAGGAGTTCATCCTGCCGGGCGGCGGTGCCGTCGGGGCCTTCCTGCACCAGGCGCGCACGGTGTGTCGCCGCGCGGAGCGACGCATCGTGTCGCTCGTCCATCTCGAGCCGGACGTCCACGAGGACACCATCCGCTACGTGAATCGACTCAGCGACCTGCTGTTCGTCCTCGCGCGCTGGGCTGCCAGGCACCTGGGCGAGGAGGAGTATCTCTGGCAGCGCCCCGATGCCGCGCCTCGCGCCGATGGTGCGGACAGCTGAGTTCGGCGCTCAGAGTCGCTCGAGTTGCCCGGCGAGCGACACGATCGCCGACCGGTCGCTGACGACGACGCCGCCGGGGCGCTCCCGCGTCACGACGAAGGCGAACGCCTCGCCGACCGGCACGCGCGCGTCGATCGGCACGTAGGCTTCGCCGGAGGCGCTGACGTCGAAGGTGCCGCCGTCGATCGGATGCTCCTTCCGCCGCTGTCCGTCGAAGATCCAGAGCTGGTACTGGAACTGGCGTGGATCGTTCGGCTGCAGGCCGCGGAACCGCATGACGCCGCGCTGCGTGTGCGGGTCGAACACGACGTCGCCGGCGACCTCGGCGTCGGCCTGCGGACCGCGCTGCCATGTGTAGTGCACGAGGTCCACGGCGGCAGCCCGCGTCAACTCACGGTATTCCGCATCGGGAGCGGTCGGTTGGCTGGCCAGGTCGCGCCACAGCAATACCGCTGCAAGGACGACCGCGGCTGCGGCCACGAGGTGTGACAGGCCGAAGCGACCCCGGATGATCGCACCCGACATGCGCTCCGACTGCGGCGCGTGAGGCGCCGCGGCCGCGGATGGGCGCGGAGCTTCGGCTGCCCCGACGTCGTGCCTGCGGGCGGCCGGGGCGGACCGCTCGAGTGCGTTCGCCACGGTGTGGAAGGTCAACCCGTGCTCGGTCATCAGATGCCGGACGGCGCACGCCTCCAGTCGACGACGCACCTCGAGCGGCGGTGGTTCGACGGCATCACCGAGGAGAGCGACGCTCAGGGAGGCGGCGGCGAGCTCGGTGCCGTGCCCGATGGAGGCGACCGAACCTCGACCGAGCCGCTCGAGCTCGGCCTGCTCGTCGTCGTCCAGACCCCACAGGGCCCGGTCGAGCACCAGCTCGTCGAGGCGGTCGAAGTCCCCGGCGTCACCGCGCTCGGGGTCGGAGAGGGACCCGTTGTCCCGGCTAGACCGGCTCACGACGTGACCTCCCCCGAGCTGGTCTCGGGCTGCTCGACACCGAGCGCACGGCGCACCTTCATCAGGCCGCGGCGGGCGAGGCTCTTGACGGTACCGAGTGGCATACCGGTCTGTTCGCTGATCTGGCTGTGGGAGCGGCCGTGCACGAGCGACAATTCCAATACCTTCTGTTGCTCCGGCCGAAGGGTCTTCATGACCTTCGAGATGCGGGCAGCTTCGTCGCGGATCTCGACGCGGTCGGGCTCGGCCGCCGCGACGACGACCTCGGGCTCCGGGAGCGCTTCCGAGCGCGGCGCCCGCTGGACGCGGCGCGCGCGATCGATCAGGCGACGCCTCGCGATCATCGCGATGAACGTCTGCTCGGCGGCGACGTTCGGGTCGTATCGGCCCGCGCTCCGCCAGACTTCCATGAAGATCTCCTGGACCGCGTCCTCGGCGTCCTGCGGCGTCGGTGAATGGCGGCGCGCGAGGCTCCAGACCAGCCCCGAATAGCGCTCGAGGAACGCGTTCATGGCAGACGCGCGCCCCTCTGCGATCTGGTGGAGGATGCAGGTCGATGTCATCGTGCCAGGCCGGGTGACCGTGGCATTCGAGCACAGCCGCCGGCGACCTGCAACGTGCAGATGGGGTGGTGCGAGGGTGCCCACAGAGACCGCTCCGACAGGGTTGGCAACCGAACGTCGCCTGTGCAGGCGGACCGCCGTCCGCCCGCACGCGATGTCATGAGCCGCTCAGTTCGGCAGGATGACGTGGTCGATCACGTGCACGATCCCGTTGCTGGCGCGCAGATCGCTGCCGACCACGTTCGCGCCGTTGACCTGCATGCGGCCGTCGACGATCGCGAAGTGCAGCGTGCCGCCCTGCAGCGACGTGGCCTCGCCGGCGACGATCGCGCTGCGCGCATCGACGCGCCCCGGCACGACGTGCAGCTGCAGGATCGCCGCGAGCTTCGCCTTGTTCTCCGGCTTCAGCAGGCTCGCCACGGTGCCCTGCGGCAGTGCCGCGAACGCCGCGTCCGTCGGCGCGAAGACGGTGAACGGACCGGAGCCTGCCAGGGCCTCGGCGAGCCCGGCGGCCTCGGCGGCGGCGAGCAGCGTATGGAAGGATCCCGCCGTCAGCGCGAGCTCGACGAGGTTCGGCAGCTCGGGCGGCAGCATCACGGAGTCGATCACGTGGATCACGCCGTTGCTGCACGTGATGTCGGTCTTGACGACGTTGGCGCCGCCGACGCGGACGCCGTTCGACGTGTCGACCGCCAGCATGTCGCCCGACAGGGCCGCCAGGGCGGAGCTGCCGACGACCTGCTTGGCGTTCACTCGCCCCGTGACGACGTGGTAGGTCAGGATGCGCTGCAGCTTGACGCGGTTCTCGGGGAGCAGCAGCGAGGCGACGGTGCCGTCGGGCAGCTTCGCGAACGCGTCGTCGGTAGGAGCGAAGACCGTGAACGGTCCGTCACCGCGCAGGGTGTCGACGAGCCCCGCGGCCTGCACCGCAGCGACGAGCGTCTTGAAGTTCCCGGCGGCGATCGCCGTGTCGACGATGTCGTTGCTCGGGGCGCGGTGGGCGGCGGCCGACCACTCCTGGGCGGCGAGCTGCGGTGCGGCGGCGGACAGTGAAGCGAAGAGGACGACGTTGACGATCTTCATGGCTCTGATGCGAGACGCCAGCAGGCGCTGCGCGAGTTGGTTGGCGCCGCTTTCGGTCGACGAGCTGTCGTTGGATTCCTTGGGCTCGGCGAATCGACGACCGTACCGCCCGTGGTCGGTTTCCGGCCGCGGCGCTGCATCCGGTGGCGGTCCGGTCGCGAACGGGGGCGCCGACGGGGGAGCGGTCCGGTCGATCGGGTCCTTTCCACCAGTGACGCGAGGCCCCTCGCAGGCCCGCGACCCGACCGCGCGCACGACCCGCCGTCGCCCATCCTGCCCACGAGGATTCCCATGAGGTCTTCCACTCTGCGCAGCACCGCGCTCCTGCTGGGACTGCTGACGTCCGGCATCTCGGCTCAGAATGCCGAGTTGACCGTCCTTCACGGCGTCCCGGGTCTGTCCGGCCCGGTCGAGGTCTTCGCCAACGGCGGCAGCCTGTTCACCTTCGACTACGGCGACCAGCTCGGGCCGCTGTCCCTGCCCGCCGCCGGCTACGCGATCGATGTGCGGCTCAATGGCGTGACCATCCTCACTGCGAACGTCAATCTGGCTGCGGACACGAGCTACTCGGCGATCGCACACCTCGATGCGGCCGGCACGCCGACCATCTCGCTGTTCGACAACGATGACAGCGCGTTGGCGCTGCCGAAGAGCCGGCTGGCGATCCGCCACACCGCACAGGCCCCTGCAGTCGACGTCGTGCTGCAGCAGAACGGCGCCACGGTGGCGACGTTCGGCAACCTCTCCAATCCGAACGAGGTGGCCGCCGACGTCGCGCCCGGCAATTACTCGGCCAGCCTGTTCGTGGCCAACACCACGACGCGCGCGTTCGGTCCGGTCGACCTCGCGCTGGAGGACGGCTATCGCTACATCGTCTACGCGGTGGGTGACGTATCCGGCCCGAGCTTCCGCCTCCTCGTCCAGCGGACGGCGCTCACCGCCCGGGTCACCGTGATCCACGGCATCCCCGGCCTGCCGGCACCCGTCGATGTCTTCGCCGGCAACACGCGGCTGTTCTCGTTCGACTTCGGCGACTCGCAGGGTCCGCTCGTGCTCAACCCGGCGCAGTACGCGCTGTCGGTGCGCCTGCAGGGCCAGACGGTCCTGAGCGCCAACCCGACGCTCGCCGCAGGTGACGACGTGACGATCGTCGCACACCTCGACGCGGCCGGCACCGGGAACGTGCTCAGCATCTTCGCGAACGACGTGTCGTCGCTGACGAGCGGCGCGCGCCTCACCGTGCGGCACACGGCCGCCGCCCCCGCCGTCGACGTCGCGCTCGACGCGCTCGGCAATCGGGTCGCGACGATCCGCAACCTGAGCAACGGCAACGAGGCGACCGCGCCGGTGCCGAGCGGCCTCTACGCGGCGTCGCTGTTCGCCGCCGGCACGACGACGCGCGCCTTCGGCCCGGTCGCGCTCAAGCCGGCGACCGGCGTGCACTACCTGGTGCACGCGATCGGCGACCTGAACGTCGGCTCGTTCACGCTGGTCGTGCAGACCATCGATCTGGCGGGCGCCGTGCCGGGTAGCCTGACCGCGTCCGTGGCGGGCGTGAGCTGCGGTCCGACGATCGCGCCCTCGAGCGCGGCCATCCAGTTCGGCGAGCCGTTCTCGCTGCTGATCCGCGGCGGCGATGCGAACGCGATGGGGGTGATCAACGTCGGCGACAGCAACACGGCGTCCGGTGCGCTCTCGCTGCCGTTCTCGCTGGCAGGCGCCGGCGCCCCAGGTTGCTTCATCGCCACGAACTTCCTGGCCTCGCACCCGATCATGCTCGATTCGAACGGTGCCGCGTCGGCGTCCTTCGTGGTCCCGCGCCTCGCGTTCGGTCTCCCGGCCGTCTACTTCCAGGCGGCGTCGCGGACCACCGGGAATGCGCTCGGTCTGGAGTCGACCGACGTGGTCGAACTGCGGCAGAACTGAGCGCTGTGCCGCGCGCGGAGGGCTCGTTCGGGTCTTTTCCGCGCGCGCGTGAACCGGTTTGCGGTCGCTTCGTTGGCGGGGTCTCCCTCGCTCGTGATGAAGCGTCCCTCGATCGCGTGGGCGGGCTTCGGCTTCGCCCTTCTCGCGCCCTGCCTGCCGGCCCAGACGCCGCCGCCGGCCACCGGACAGCTGCCGCCGCCCGCGGAGGGCGCGGCGAGCGCGTCCTCCGCACAGCCCCAGAATCCGCCTGCGCGCGGCGCCGGGCTCGGGGCGGATGGCGACGAGCGGGTCGTCGTGACCGCGTCGCGCGCTCCCGAGCCGCCGTTCGAGGCGGCGGTCAGCGTCGCCGTCATCGGCGCGACCGAGCTGTTCGAACGCGAGTACCGCACGATCCCGCAGGCGCTGCGCGACGTCCCGGGTGTCATCGTCCAGGAGACGTCGACGGGCCAGGGCTCACCCTACATCCGCGGTTTCACCGGCTTCCAGAACCTGTTCCTGATCGACGGCGTGCGCCTGAACAACTCGGTGTTCCGCTCCGGTCCGAACCAGTACTGGAGCACCGTCGACGGCCAGTCGATCGAGCGCCTGGAGCTGGTGAAGGGGCCGAACTCGGTCCTCTACGGCGCCGACGCGATCGGCGGCACGGTGCAGGTGATCACGCGCGGGCCGACGCACGCCCGCGCGCCCGGCCTCCGCTACGGTGGGCGCACCTTCCTGCGCTACTCGACCGCGGAGGACTCGTTGATCGGTCGCGCGGAGTTCGACGTCGGCTTCGGTCACGACGACGGCGCCAGCACGGCACTGCTGGTCGGGGCGACGATCAAGCGTTTCGGCGACCTCGAAGCGGGTGGCGGAACCGGCGAGCAGCCCGGCACCGGCTACGGAGAGGACGACTTCGACCTCCGCCTCGAGCATCGCTTCGATAAGCGCTGGCGCGCCGTCGTGATGCACCAGCGGGTCGACCAGGACGACGTGCCGCGCACGCACGCGACCGTCGACGGCATCAGCTGGTACGGCACGTCGGTTGGCTCGGATCTGCAGCGGCAGTACGACCAGCGGCGCACGCTGACCTACGCGCAGCTCCACGGCGAGGATCTCGGTGGGACGATCGACGCGCTGCACGTCAGCGTGTCCCTGCACTCGCAGGACGAGATCGAGGACCGCATCCGCGGCGACGGCAGTCAGCAGTTCCAGGGCTTCGAGGTCGACAGCTACGGTCTGTGGGCGCAACTCGAGTCCGACACCGCCGCCGGCCGGTTGACCTACGGCGTGGAGTGGTATCGCGACCGCGTCGACTCGTTCTTCCGGCGGGTGGGCTCGGCGCCGCGGCCGGGAGACGAGATCCAGGGACCGGTCGCCGACGACGCCACCTACGACCTGTTCGCGGCCTACCTGCAGGACCGCGTCGAGATCGACGACCGGCTGACGGTCACGCTCGGCGGCCGGTACAACTACGCGGCGGCGGACGCCGACAGCGTGCGCGACGCGGTCAGCAACACCCGGATCTCGCTCAGCGACAGCTGGAGCGACTTCGTGTTCAGCCTGCATGCGCGCTACGAGCTCGTGCCCGAGCAGGTCGCGATGTTCGGCGGCGTCAGCCAGGGCTTCCGGGCGCCGAACCTCAGCGATCTGTCGCGGTTCGACAGCGCGCGCAGCAACGAGTTCGAGGTGCCGTCGCCGGGTCTCGATGCGGAGCGCTACCTCAGCTACGAGCTCGGAACCAAGGTGCGCACCGACCGGGTGTCGTTCGAGGGCGCCGTCTTCTACACCGACATCCAGGACCAGATCCTGCGCTTCCCGACCGGCGTGACCAACGCCAGCGGTGAGGTCGAGGTCGCCAAGGGCAACGTCGGCGACGGCGACGTCTACGGCGTCGAGCTCGGCGGCGCGTGGCGTCCGGCCGACGCGTGGACCGTGTTCGGCAACCTCACCTGGATGGAGGGCCGCGTCGACAACTTCGAGACCTCGCTGACGATGACCGAGGAGACCTGGCTGACGCGGTTGATGCCCCTGACCTGGCAGCTCGGCCTGCGCTGGGACGAAGTCGAGAGCGGCCGGTTCTGGCTCGAGACACGCATCGTCCGCGCGGAGGAGGCCGACCGCCTGTCGTTCTCGGATCGGCGGGACACGCAACGCATCCCGCCCGGTGGCACGCCCGGCTACACGCTGTGGGATCTCGCCGGCGGGTTCCGCGTGGACGACGACACGACGCTGGTCGTCCGTCTCGACAACGTCACCGACGCGAACTACCGCGTGCACGGCTCGGGGTCGAACAGCCCGGGCCGCAATCTCGTGGTCGCGGTCGAGTGCCGCTTCTGACTGGCGCGTGCGGCCCGCGCCGGCTCACTCGGTGTCGTCGAGCGCGCGCTGCAGCACGTCGATCGCCTCGCGGATCGCGTCGCGCAAGCGTTCGGCGTCGGCGCGCGCGGCGTCCTCGATCTGGGAGATCGCCGCGCGGAGCGCGTCCTCCACCGAGCCTGGCCGTGCCTCGGCAGTGCTGCGGCGTTGGCGTCGGGTGGCCGGCTGCGGCGCAATGGCCTCGGCCTCGCCTTCGTCCTCGAGCTCGACGTCGAATCCGTCGTCGGTCTCGACGACTGCCTCGACCTTGCGGCGCCTCGGCGTCGGCGGCGCGGCCATGCCGAGCAGGACCTTGGCGGAGTGGTAGCTGCGACCGCTCAGCTTGATGCCGCGCATGTCCGCTTCCGCCTTGAAGTCGCGCACCATGATGTCCCGGTCCTGCAGCAGCTTGTGCACGCAGAACAGCACGCCCTCGCGGGCGTCCGGGAAATGGCCACGGAGCCGGACGAGCGCGTCGTCCCAGCTCTCGCCCGGCAATGCTTCGGGACGGCCCGTCGCCGGCTTGGGGGCCGCCGGCAGTCGGACTGCGGCGTGGGGCTCGTCCTGCACGTCGTCGTCGTCGTCGTCGCCCGGGCCCTGATAGAGCACCCCGAACAGATTCTTCGTCATGTGTTGCGCGTCCTCGGCACCGCCAGCGTCGGTCCGATCGCCTTCGGCCGGATCCCGAGTCTCGTCGGTGTCTTCGTCGTTCGCTTCGTCACCACCGTCGGCGCGGGGTGCGTGCGCGCGGCCTGCAGTCGGCCGTGTCGGCGTCGCACCGTCGTCGTCGTCGCGCAGGTCGGAAAACAGCTCGGTGTCCACGTCGGTCACTCCCTTCGGGCACGACTCGCCCCGCCTGCCAGCACAGGTGTCGTCGCCCGCATCCAACGGGCATCGATCATCTCACGATCCGGGCTTCTGGTAGATGTGCACCGCCATGTGGTGCACTGCCTCGCTCGCTTCCATGATCGCCTCGGGGAGCGTCGGGTGCGCGTGGATCGTCTGGGCCAGATCGTTCGTCGTGGCGCCGAGCTCGATCGCGAGGGCGGCCTCGGCGATCAGCTCCGTGACCTCCGGGCCGATCAGGTGCACCCCCAGCAGCTTGTCCGTCGCGCGGTCGGAGACGACCTTCGCCCAGCCGTCGGGCTCGTTCAGGCTCAGCGCACGTCCGCTCGCGGCGAACGGGAACTTGCCCTCGACCGGATCGAAGCCGCGCTCCTTCGCCTCGGCGGCCGTCAGCCCGACGCTGGCGATCTCCGGATCGGTGAAGATCACCGCCGGGATGCAGGCCGGGTCGTACGCCGCACCGGGATCGCCGGCGATCGCCGCGGCGGCGACCAGGCCCTCGTGCGACCCCTTGTGGGCGAGCATCGGCTGGCCGGCGCAGTCGCCGATCGCCCAGATGCCGGCGACGTTCGTGCGGCGCTGGGCGTCGACCGCGACGAAGCCGCGCGAGTCGAAGGCCACGCCGAGCTCCTCGAGCCCCAGGCCGCGGCCGTTCGGGCGGCGGCCGACCGTCGACAGGATCACGTCGCACGCGAAGGTCTCGGTCTTGCCGCCGACCTCGACGGTCACCTCCAGGCCGCTGTCGGTCTTCCGGTAGCCGGTCGCCTTGGCGCCGAGGTGGACCGGGATCTTCTTCTTCTTGAGCGCCCGCCCCATCTCCTTGCTCAGCTCGTCCTCCATGCCGGGCAGCACGCGGTCCATGAACTCGACCACGCGGATCTCGGTGCCGAGGTTGTGGTAGACGAGGCCGAGCTCGAGCCCGATGTAGCCGCCGCCGATCACCAGCATGCGCTTCGGCAGCGCGGTCGGTGCCAGCGCCTCGGTCGAGCTCCACACGTGCTGGCCGTCGAAGGCAAAGCCCGGGATCTCGATCGGGGTGGAGCCGACCGCGACGACGATGTGCTTCGTCGCGATCGTCTCGGTCTTGCCATCGGCCGTGCGGACCTCGACGCGCCCGGGACCGGTGATGTGCGCGGTGCCCTCGAAGCGGGCGATGCCGTGGTTCTTCAGCAGACCGGACACGCCGCCGGTCAGCTTGCCGACGATGCCCTCCTTCCACGCGACGAGCTTCTTCACGTCGAGCGTCGGTGCGCCGACCTGGATCCCCATGACGTCGGCCTCCTTGATCTTCTTGAAGGTCTTCGCAGCGTTGATCAGCGCCTTGCTGGGAATGCAGCCGACGTTGAGACACACACCGCCGAAGTACTGCTTCTCGACGACGGCGACCTTCAGGCCGAGCTGGGCGCAGCGGATCGCGCAGACGTAGCCGGCCGGGCCGGCGCCGATGACGGTGACGTCGTGGTTCATGGGGCTTCGCAGCGGAGGGATCTGGTAGCGCGGCGAGCGCCGCGTGCGGCGACCGGAGGGTGGTCGCCGCGAGAGTCGGGGACGGTCGGAACCGTCGCGGTCAGCGGTCGTCGAGCGCGTCGCGAAGCTGCTCGTGGAGCTGCCGTGGCGTCTCGGCGAACACGTCGGAGATCAGTGTTTCGGGAGCGGGGGGCGAGCCGGCTTCGGCCGTGCGGATCGCGTCGTTCACGGCGAGCGCGATGCGGTCCTGCAGCTCCTGCTCGCGGTCGCCGTCCCAGGCGCCGCGGGATTCCAGGTGGCGGCGCAGCCGCTCGACCGGGTCGCGCTGCTCCCACGCGGCGACCTCCGACTCGTCGCGGTAGCGCGACGGGTCGTCGGACGAGCTGTGGCCGAGCCGGCGGTAGGTGACGAGCTCGAGAAACGTCGGGCCCTCACCGCGGCGCGCGCGGTCGGCGGCCTCCCGGGTGGCGACGTAGACGGCCAGGATGTCGTTGCCGTCGACCCGCAGCGACGGCATGCCGTAGGCATCGGCCTTGGCTGCGAGCGTCTCCGACGCGCTCTGCATGCTGAGCGGCACCGAGATCGCCCATTGGTTGTTCTGGCAGATCAGCACGCACGGCGCCTTGAACACGGCGGCGAAGTTCATGCCGGCGTGGAAGTCGCTGGCGCTGGTCGCGCCGTCGCCGAGATAGCCGGCGACGACGACGTCGTCGCGGCGTAGCTTCGCCGCCATCGCCGCGCCGACCGCGTGGCTGATCTGCGTGCCGATCACCGACGACATGCCGTAATAGTGGCCCTCGCGGTAGGTGTAGTGGCACGGCATCTGCCGGCCCTTGCACCGATCGAGGTCGTTGCCGATCAGCTGCGCGATCGCGACGTGCAGCGGCAGGCCGCGCATCATCGCGGCTGCGCCCTCGCGCAGCGCGGGGAAGATCCAGTCGCGAGCCTCGAGCGCCGCCACGGAGCCGACCGTCGCGGCCTCCTGACCGAGGATCGGTCCGTAGAAGCCGATCCGGCCCTGGCGCTGCAACACCAGCATGCGCCGGTCGAACTCGCGGACGAGCACCATCGTCTCGTAGAGCTCGAGCAGCTTCTCGAGTGGCAGCTTCGGGTCGCGCGACGCGACGATGCTGCCGTCCTCGCGCAGGACGGACAGCATCTGCCCGCGGCCGGGCTGGCCGGCGGCAGGCTGGGGCTGCGGTTGTGCTTCGCGACTGGCGGTCATCGGCTGGCGGGGTCTGCTGTCGGGCGGAGTTCGGGTTCCGGACCCGTAATCAGAGCGCGCCGAGCAGCAGCTTGCGCGGGTGCTCGAGCAGGTCCTTGATCACGTTCATCCAGCGCGCGCCGGTCGCGCCGTCGACGATGCGGTGGTCGATGCTGACCGACAGGTACATCACCTTGCCGATCGCGAGCGCACCATTGCGGACGACCGGAGTGTCCTTGATCGCGTGCACACCGAGGATCGAGACCTCGGGGAAGTTGATCACCGGGGTCGCGAACAGTCCGCCGATGTTGCCGGCATTGGTGATCGTGAAGGTGCCACCCTGCAGCTCGTCGACGCCGACCTTGCCGTCGCGCGTGCGCGCGGCGAGCTCCTGGAGCTCGAGCGCGAGGCGGGCGATCGACTTCTTGTCGACGTCCTTGATCACCGGGACGATCAGACCCTGCGGCGTGTCCGTCGCGATGCCGAAGTTGTGGTAGTGCTTGACGACGAGCTCCTGCGTCGACTCGTCGAGCGCGGCGTTCATCATCGGGAACTTGCGGTGCGCCTCGACGACCGCCTTCATGACGAACGGCAGGTAGGTGATGTTGACGCCGTCCGGGGCGAACAGCGCCTTCGCCTCGTTGCGCAGCTCGACCAGCTCGGTCACGTCGATGTCGTCGACGTAGGTGAAGTGCGCAGCGGTGTTCTTCGATCGCGACATCGCCTCCGCGATCTTGCGGCGCAGGCCGCGGAACGGGATGCGTTCCTCGAGCTCGGGGCTCGCGGCGGGCGCGATGGACACCGGTGTCTCTGGGCGGCGCGCCGCCGCCGCCGCCGGCGCGGCCGTCGCGGCGGGAGCCGTCGCCGGGGCGCCGCTCGCGTGCCGCGCGAGGTCGTCGTTCGTCACGCGTCCCGACGGGCCGGTGGCCGCCACCGCGCGCAGGTCGATGCCCAGCTCACGCGCGCGCCGGCGCGTCGCCGGCGCGGCGAGCACCTTGCCGGGCTCGGCCTGCTCGAAGGCCGCCGCTGCGCCCGCGCCGCCCTGCGGTGTGGCCGCCTGCGGTGCTGGCGTCTGCGGTGCAGCGGCCTGCGGTGCAGCGGCCTGCGGTGCCGCCTTCGGCTCCGGCGCCGGCGCCGCGGCCGGAGCGGCGGCCGGAGCGGCGCCGCCGACCTCGAACACCGCGATGACCGACTCCACCGGGACGACGTCGCCCTCCTTCGCGCGGAGCTCTTTCACGACGCCGTCGAACGGTGCCGTGATCATGACGGTCGCCTTGTCCGTCATCACCTCGACGAACTCGTCCTCTTCCTTGACCTGCTGACCGGCCTTGACCTTCCAGGAGACGATCTCGCCTTCGGCGATGCCTTCTCCGATGTCGGGGAGCTTGAACTCCTTGAGCGCCATGCGCGGATACCTCGGGCTGCGGGGGTGTCGGTGTTCGACGGTGGGGTGGTCGATCGTGGGGTGGTCGATCGTGGACTGGGCGGCCGCGCCGGCGGAGCCGACGACGCCTGCCGCGAGGCGCCGCAACCGTGCTCCGCGCTCACGCGCTGGCCATCACCATTCGAAGGTGCGCTGGATGCCCTTCAGCACGCGGCGCACGTCGGGCATGTAGAGATGCTCGAGCGAGTACGGGAACGGCGTGTCGAAGCCGGCGACGCGCACGACCGGGCCCTCGAGGTGCCCGATCGCCTTCTCGGCGACGATCGCGGCGATCTCGGCACCGAAGCCGCAGGTCTTGGGCGCCTCGTAGACCACGACGCAACGGCCGGTCTTGCGCACCGACTCGAGGATCAGCTCCTCGTCGAGCGGCACCAGCGTGCGCGGGTCGATGATCTCGACGCTCTTGCCGAGCTCGGCCGCCTTCTCCGCCGCCTTCTCGACGATCGGCACCATCGCGCCATAGGCGACGACGGTCACGTCGGTGCCCTCGCGGGCGACGCGGCCGACACCGAGCGGAACGTAGTGCTCGCCCTCGGGCACCTCGCCCTTCAGCGAGCGGTACGAGCGCTTCGGCTCGAGGAACATCACCGGGTCCTCGTCGCGGATCGAGGCGATCAGCAGGCCCTTGGTGTCGGCGGGCGTCGATGGCACGACGACCTTCAGACCCGGCGTGTGGCAGAAGTAGGCCTCGCTCGACTGGCTGTGGTAGTGACCGCCGCGGATGCCGCCGCCGTACGGGGAGCGGATCACCAGCGGGCAGGTGTACTCACCGCCCGAGCGGTAGCGCATCTTCGCGGCCTCGGACACGATCTGGTCGAAGGCCGGGTAGATGAAGTCGAGGAACTGGATCTCGGCGACCGGGCGCATGCCGTAGACGGCCATGCCGACCGCCGTGCCGATGATCCCGCACTCGCTGAGCGGCGTGTCGAAGCAGCGCTCGGTGCCGTATGCCTCCTGCAGGCCGGCCGTCGCGCCGAACACGCCGCCCTTGCGGCCGACGTCCTCGCCGAACACGACCACGCGGTCGTCCTGGGCCATCTCGTGATGGAGGGCGTCGGTCACCGCCTCGATCAGGGTCTTCTGTGCCATCGCGTGCGAGTCGTCGTCAGTGTGGATTCGGGTGCGGGCCGGTGCGGCGTGCGGAACAGGCGTGCGGATCAGAGCGGGAACTCGCCGACGTCGTCCGACTCGGGACCTTCGAGTGCGAGCAGCTCGTCGCGCTGGGCGCGGAGCTGCGGCGTCGGGTTCATGAAGACGTCCTCGAACAGCGTCTCGAGCGCCGGTCGCGGCCGCGCCTCGGCGCGCTTGATCGCCTCGTTGATCTCGGCCTTGATCCCGTCGACCAGCGCCTGCTTGTCGGCCGGGTCGAACAGCTTCTTGTTCTCGAGGTAGCGCTCGAACCGCTCGATCGGATCGCGCTGCTTCCAGGATTCGTATTCCTCGGCGTCGCGATAGCGGCTCGCGTCGTCCGACGAGCTGTGCGAGCCCATCCGGTACGTGACCGTCTCGACGAGTGTCGGCCCCTCGCCCTTGCGCGCGCGCTCGACCGCCTCCTTGCAGACGCGGTATACGGCGAGCACGTCGTTGCCGTCGACGCGTACGCCGGGCATGCCGTAGGCGTGCGCCTTGGCGGCCATCGAATCGCTCGCGGTCTGCCCCTTGAGCGGCACCGAGATCGCCCAGTGGTTGTTCTCGCAGACGAACACCACCGGCGCCTTGAACACGCCGGCGAAGTTCAGCCCCGAATGGAAGTCGTTCGAGCTCGTGCCGCCGTCGCCGAAGTAGGTCATGAACACCGTGTCGTCGCCGCGGATGCGCGCCGCCATGCCGGCGCCGGCTGCCTGGCTGATCTGCGTGCCGATCGGCGAGCTGATCGACACGAAGTTGGCCTGCCGGAAGCTGTAGTGCACCGGCATCTGGCGGCCCTTGCTGGTGTCGCCGTCGTTGCCGTACCACTCGCAGACGATGTCGTCGTAGCTGACGCCGCGCAGGATCGGGATGCCGGGCTGGCGGTAGGCCGGGAAGAACCAGTCGCTGTCGCGCATCGCGAACGCGCTGCCGACGTGGCTCGCCTCCTGACCGAGGGCCTGCAGATAGAAGCCGATGCGGCCCTGGCGCTGCAATGCGAGCCCGCGCTCGTCGAGGATGCGCGCCGCGAGCATCGTGCGGTGCAGGCGACGGAGGTCGTCGGCCGATAGGTTCGGGTCCTTGCCCTTCGCCGCGCGGCCGTCCTTCTCGATGATCGTCAGCAACTCGGAGGTCGTCATCAGCTCTCGGCCGACGCGGCGCGGCGCCGCCTCAGCATGCCTTCGATGTAGAACTCGGCGGCCTTGTAGGAGGACCGCACGAGCGGTCCCGAGGCCACGTACAGGAAGCCCTTGCGCAGCGCGCGCTGCTCGTAGGCCTTGAACCGCGCCGGGCTCAGGTGCTCGCGGACCGGCAGGTGCTTCAGCGTGGGCCGCAGGTACTGGCCGAAGGTCACGACGTCGACGCCGTGCTCGCGCAGGTCGTCCATCGCCTGCTCGACCTCGCGCTCGGACTCGCCCAGTCCGACCATCAGCGACGACTTGGTGATCACGTCAGGGCGCAGCTGCTTCGCCGTGCGCAGCACCTCGAGGCTGCGGACGTAGCTGCAGCGGTGGTCGCGCACGCGCGGGGTCAGCCGCAGCACGGTCTCGACGTTGTGTGCGAACACGTCGGGAGCGCCGGCGAGCGTGGCCGCGAGCTGCGCGCGGTCGCCCTGGAAGTCGCCGGTCAGCGCCTCGACGAGGACCTCCGGATCCCGTCGCTTGATCGCCGCGATCGTCGCCGCGACGTGCGCGGCTCCACCGTCGGGCAGATCGTCGCGGTCGACCATCGTCAACACGACGTAGCGCAGCCCCATCGCGGCGACCGCCTCACCCACCTTCTCGGGCTCGTCGGCGTCGACGGCCTGGCCGCGCGCGTGCGTCTTCACCGCGCAGAAGCGGCAGCCGCGGGTGCAGGTGTCGCCGAGCACCATGAACGTCGCCGTGCCACCGGCCCAGCACTCACCCTGGTTCGGACAGCGCGCCTCCTCGCAGACCGTGTGCAGCGAGCGCTCGCGCAGGATCGCGCCGAGCCGGTGCACGGTCGGACCGCTCGGGATCGGCACCTTGAGCCACCCGGGCTTCGGCCCCGGCGCGACGCGGCCGAAGCGGCCGTGGGTCTGGTCTGCCTTGGCGGTCATGAGGGGCGATCGGGACGGGACGAGGACGCCGCGCACGGCGCAGCGGGCCGCGCAGCCTAGGCGGAGCGCGCAGTCCAGGGAAGTGCGAGCCGAGTGACATTCTCATGGGTATCGGAAAATGAGCTACCCACGGGTATCCATGCTCGGCACGATGCCGCGGCGATGGCGCGACCGATCGACGTCGAGCTGCGGGCCCGGCTGGTGCTGGCGGCGACCGAGGCGTTCGCGCGGCAGGGCTTCGGCGCGACGACGATGACCGGCGTCGGCGCGGCCGCCGGGGTGACCAAGGGCGGCGTCTACTTCCACTTCCGCAGCAAGGAGGAGCTGTTCTTCGCGGTGCTCGACCACTGGCGAGGCGCGCTCCGCGAGCGGCTCGACCGCGCGGCGGTCGGCGCGGCGTCCGGGGCCGCGGCGCTGGTCGCCACGCTGCGCGCGTTCCTCGCGCTGCACGTCGAGAGCCCGGCCGGCGCGCGCCTGTTGCGGGTGCTGACCGGGGAGCTGCAGGACCGTCTGACCGCTGCGATCCGCGCCGATGCACGCGAGGAGCACCGCGCGTTGCGCGCCCGGTTGCGCGACGCGTTGATCCAGGGTGGTCGCGACGGCTCGGCCTTCGCGGGCGATCCGGTGCTCGCGTCGTTCCTGCTCGCCGCCTCGGTGCTCGGCCTGGTCGACCAGTGGCTCGCTGCACCCCGCGACGTCGAGCCCTTCCTCGATCCCGCCGGCCTCGCCGAGGCGCTCGCCGCGCCGTGGCTGACCGGGCGGGAGCCCGACCGCCGCGGCGACGAGGGGGCGCATCCGTTCGTGCCGCCCGCCGGGCCGCTCGCACCGCGCGATTGAGGCGGACCCCGCGGGCCGTACAGTCGGGCGCCCTCGCAGCCGGCCGGGCGCCGCCCGCCGCCACCGTCCGCGTTCCCGCCGAGATGACGACGTCCACCGACGATCGAACGTCGACCGCCGCGCCGCCGGCCGTCAGCGTGGTCGTGCCCGTCTACAACGAGGAGGTCACCCTCGAGGCGGTGCTCGATCGCGTGCTCGCGCAGGGCTGCGTCAGCGAGGTCGTGCTCGTCGACGACGGCTCGCGCGACCGGTCGTGGGAGATCCTCAGCCGGCGTGCCGATCCGCCGCGCGTGTGCGTGCTCCGCCACCAGCAGAACCGTGGCAAGGGCGCCGCGCTGCGCACCGGCTTCGCCGCCGCGCGCGGCGACATCGTGATCGTGCAGGACGCCGACCTCGAATACGACCCGGCGGACTATCCGCGGCTGCTGGAGCCGTTCGCCGCGCACGGCGCCGACGTCGTATACGGCTCGCGCTACCTGGTCGGGCGCGGGCTGCCGCAGCACCGGCTGATGCACATGGTCGGCAATCGACTGCTGACCTTCTTCAGCAATCTGTTCACGGGTCTCGACCTCACCGACATGGAGACCTGCTACAAGGCGTTCCGCCGCGAGGCGCTGGCCGGGATCGAGATCCGCTCGCGCGGTTTCACAGTGGAACCCGAGCTGACGGCGAAGATCGCGAGGCGCAGGTTGCGCGTGTTCGAGGTGCCGATCCACTACGACGCCCGCGGCTACGACGAGGGCAAGAAGATCGGCTGGCGCGACGGGTTCGCCGCCATGTGGGCGATCGTTCGCTATCGCTTCTGGGATTGACCCCCCGGTGGTCGCCGCGGCCCGATCCGGGACCTTCGCCGGTCCCGCGCCGGGACGGAATCCCGCGTCGACACGATCACGGTTCCCGGCCGCACGGCAGTGAGACGCGGTGCATCCTTCGGTCGAACCGACCCCGCGCCGCATCGGTGTGGGACCGGATCGAGGAGGGAGGGACGACTCGCATGGGAAGGTGGGGAATCGGCCCGTTCGACAACGACCACGCGGCGGACTGGCTCTACGAGCTCGCCGAAGCCGACGACGCCGAGGTGCTGCGGGACGCGCTCGGTAGCGCGCTGGGTGCGGCGATCCCGGACGAGATCGACAGCGCGCTCGCGCTCGCCGCCGCGGAGACCGTCGCGGCGTGGTGCGGCAGGCCCGCGCCCGAGCTGCCGGAGGAGGTCACCGAATGGGTGCTCACGCGGGCGCGGGCGCCACGCGAGATCGTCGACCTCGCCTGGCGTGCCGTCGACCGCGTCGGCCGCAGCTCGGTGATGCGGGAAGTGTGGCTCGCCGAGGACGACGCGAGCGCCTGGGTCGACTACGTGACCGGGCTGGCCGAGCGGCTGCGCGACCGCTGAGCGCCCGGCCCGGGCCGGCCGTCAGTCCGCCGCGGTGGGCAGCGCGAGCAGGCGGCGGCTCTCGCGCAGCAGGAACGCGAGGTCCGTGAACGGCTCGTAGCCGACGTCCTGCCAGCGCACGAGGCCTGCGGCATCGACCAGGAACGTGCCGTGCAGCGGCGTGCGTTCGAAGTCGTCGTACGCGCGCCACGCACGGAACGTGTCGAGGTCGGGATCGGCGAGGATCGTGAACGGGTAGCGCTCGGTCGGGGTGGCGCCTGCCTCGGAGGCGGCCAGCTCGGCGACGGTGTCGGTCCCGATCGCCACGACGTCGATGCCCGCCGCGCGGAACGCCTCGGTCAGCGGGGCGAGCGCCTGCAGCTGCTCGACGCAATGCACGCAGCCGAAGCCGAGGAACAGGACGACCAGTATCGGGCGCCCCGCGCGATCGGCGAGCCGCACGATCGCGCGGTCGCGGTCCGGCAGCGCGAAACCGGGCGCGGGGGACGGCGACCAGCGGAACGGTCCGAGGGTGTCGAGGTCGGGCCGCACGCCGACGTCGGGCGCCGGCACGTCCTCGGCGCGCCAGTCGGCGGGCAGGCCGAGCTCCGCGCACATCGTCTCGAGGCGGCGGAACGGCTCGCGCGCGAGCTCGAAGCGCGCCGAGAAGGCGCGCAGCGTCTCGAATCGTTCGCGCGCCTCGTCGCGTGCGCCGCACTCCCACAGCACGTGGACGAGGTTGGCGAGCGGCGCCGCCCGCCCGGCCTCGCGGGCCGCGGTGGTCGCGAGCTCGCGTGCCTTCGCGCCGTCGCCCACGGCGAGCCACAGCCGGGCGAGGTGCCCCCGGTCATGGCCGGCGGTCTCGAGCCGAGCCAGCGCTTCGCGCCGTCGCGCGTCGTCGCCGGCGGCGTCGAGCCACTGCAGCAGGCCGTCGACCTGCCGCTCGGCGTCGTGTACCTCGCGGACGCTGCGGGTCGGCCCCCGGGCCGCCGCGGCGACCGCCTCGTCGACCGCGTCGGCGCCGGCGCCGCTCGCGAGCGCGGCAGCCTCGGCGGTGTCGATCGCCGCCGCCCGGCGGTGGCGCGCGTCGTCGAGCAGCGCCGTCGCCCGCGCGTGCAACGCCGCCAGCTCGTCGCGCTCGCCGCGCGCGAAGCGGGCCCGCGCCAGCAGCACGAGCCGCCGCGAGCTCCAGCGCAGATCCTCCGCCGGCTCGATCGACGACGTGTCGAGGTACATCGTGTCGGCGAGTGCGAGCGCCTCGTCCCAGCACTCCCAGGTCTCGAGCGTCTCCAGCAATCGCCGCGGCCCGTAGTTCGCCGAGTTCCGCCCCTGGGCCGGGTCGTTCCACACCGGGTGTCGCGGCAGCTCGACCATGTTCTTCGCGAGGTCGATCGCCTCGGTGACCCTGCCGACGTGGCGCAGCGAGCGACACAGCCACTCGTTGTTGTGCGCGTAGTTGTGGATCTGATCCGGCATCACGCGATCGCGCATCATCTGCGCGTGATCGACGCGTGCGGACGCCTCCTGCTGCCACGCCGCATCGCCGTGTCGGTCGAGCTGCGCCCAGATGTGACCGCCCATGTGCCACATGTGTGCGATCCCGGGCGCGGTGTGACCGAGCAGCGCGGCCGAACCGGTCGCGCGCTCCGCGGTGGCCCGGCTGTCCCACAGGTGCACGCGATAGTGGTGGGCGGGGTGCAGTGGCACGGCCGCGAACACCTGCTGGAGCAGCGCGTCGTTGGCCTGGCGGCTCGGAGTCGCGATGCCGGCGTCCTGGTCGAGCCACAGCTGGTTGGCGAGGAACGCCTTCGTCTCGACGTGGTCCGGGAACCTGGCCAGCGCGGCCTCGAGGTCCTCGACGTAGCGCCTGCGGCGGCGCACGTCCGCGTCGCTGCGCGGCTCCGGCGGCGTGTAGTCGGTGGTCCCGGCGTCGGCAGCGTCGGCGGCGTGGAACCGGGCGAGCGCCTCGATGTGCATCCGCTCGAGGTCGCCGGCCCGGTCGCGGCGTACGAACGCCTCGCGCGCGAAGCCGTGCGCGCGGCGCTCGTTGTCGACGTTCGCCATCGCCATGCCCCAATACGCCATCGCACAATCCGGGTCGATCGCGGCGACCTGCCGGAACGAGCGCTCCGCCTCCAGGTACCAGAAGCCGTGGAGCTGCACGACACCCTGGTCGAAGAACGCCTGGCCGTCGGGGCTCGCCGTGGTGACCGGGAACGACACCGCGGAGTTCATGCCGTCCATCAGGCGGGCTGCCTGGCGCGGACCCTCGTCGAACGTCGCACCGTAGTGCGAGTGGCCTTCCGGGATCGGTGGATCGGGGACGATCGCGGCGTCCTGCGCGGGCAGGGCGGTGGCGAGGAGCGAGAGGGCGAGCGCGCGCATCGCGGCAGTCTATCCTGCGCCGCCGGCCGTCAGGAGCAGCTCACCCGGCCGCGGTCGATGCGCAGCACGCGACCGTCGGGGCACGGGATCTCGGCGCCGTCCGGCGGCAGCCGCCCGGGCGCCGGCGCGCTCCATACGCGGGTGCCGTCGCGAGCGACGAGGCCCACGATGCGCGCAGGATTGCCGACGACGAGCGCGTGGTCGGGCACGTCGCGCGTCACGACGCTGCCCATGCCGACCATGCAGAAGGCGCCGAGCACGAGCCCCGGACCGATCGTCGCATTGGCGCCGACGGTCGCGCCACGCCGCACGGTGGTGGACAGCGTGTGCTCGTCGGGCTCGGACGGTCGCAGCGCCGTCATCGCGGTGTCGCACGCGCGCGGCAGCAGATCGTTGGTGAACACGACGTGGGCGCTCAGCATGACGCCGTCCTCGATCGTCACGCCGGCACACACGTAGACCTGCGCATTGAGCTTGCACAGATCGCCGATCGTCGCACCGCCGGCCACGTAGGTCTTCTCGCCGACGATGCAGTCGCGGCCGATCCGGGCTCCGCTACGCAGGTGTGCGGAGTCCCAGACCGCGGTGCGCGCGCCGACGTGTGCGCCGTCCTCGACGAGCGCGGTCGGGTGGATCCGCGCGCTCGGGTCGATCACGCGAGGACCTCCTCGATCGCGATGCGGCGGCGCTCGCGCATCGCGCGGTAGGCGGCCGCGACGAACGCGACCGAATGGAGTGCGTCGGTGGCGTCCGGGCGAGGCGGCTCGAGGCCGCGCACGGCGCGCGCGAACTGCTCGAGCTGGGCGCCGAACGCCCGCCGCTTGTCGTAGCCGTCGCCGAGGTCCCGGACGGCGCCGCGGGCGTCGCGCAGGCGCAGCCCCGACCAGCACAGCGACAGCGAGCCTGCGGTGCCGTGGACCGTCGCGTAGTCCGGCCGGCCGGTCGACAGCGACCAGCTCAGGTCGACGTGGCCGACCGCGCCACTCGCGGTCTCGATGGTCACGCGCGCGGTGTCCTCGACCGCGACGTCCTGCACGCGGGGCGCTGCGGCCGCCGCCGTGATCGCCACCACCTCGCCGCCGAGGCAGCGCGCGAGATCCGCCGCGTGTGCACCGTTGTCGATCAGCACGCCGCCGCCGGACACCGCCGGGTCGGCGTTCCAACGGCCCGCCATCGGGACCGGCGCGCAGAACACGTTCTCGTAGAGGAGCGGTGTGCCGACGGCCCCGGCGTCGAGCAGCTCGCGGGCGCGGTCGACGTCCGCGACGAAGCGGAACTTGCTCGCCATGACCAGCAGGCGGTCCGCCGCCCGCGCGGCGTCGAGCATCCGCCGCGCGGCGGCGACGTCGGTGGCGAGCGGCTTCTCGCAGAGCACGTGGCGGCCGGCGTGCAGCAGCTCGATCGTGAGCGGCTCGTGCGTGGCCGGGGGCGTCAGCAGCAGGGCGACGTCGAACTCCGGGCCGTCGAGCAGCAGTGCGTCGACGCTGTCGAACACCGGTGGGGGCCGCGTCGAGCCGGGCGGTCGGTCGCCGCCTCGCTGCGGACCCGACAGCCGGGCGCGCGCGGTGGCGTCCGCCTCGACGAAGGCGACCACGGCGAGGTCTGCGCTGTCCGGCAGCACCGTGAGGTAGTCCTGCGCGATGCGTCCGCCCGCGCCGACGACGGCGAGCCGCAGGGCGCCGCTCATCGGTGCGCCCCGCACAGCGCGGCGTGCGCCCGGCGCACCGCTGCGACGATGCCGTCGACCTGCGCGTCGGTGAGCTGCTCGTTCCACGGCAGCACCAGCACGCGGTCGAGGAAGCGGTAACAGCCCGGGTGTGTCGTGCGATCGCCGAAGCGGGCGCTGGACGGCGCCGCGAACGCTCCGGCCAGCGCGCCGAAGCGCGCGGGATCGCGGAACACGGCGCAGTCGAACGCGGGCTTCTTCACGTAGCGCGGGGCGTTGCCGACGCCGAGGTCGCGCAGCAGGGCCCCGAGCGCGTCCGGCCCGCCGGGGACGACCTCGGGATCCACGAGCAGCGCGAAGCGCCAGTACGAGTGCTCGGTGCCGGGGCGCGGGTGTGGCAGCGTGATGCCGGGCAGGTCGCCGAGCCCGTCGAGGGCTCGCGCCGCGGCGCGCCGGCGACGCGCGACGCAGCCGTCGAGCTTGTCGAGTTGCGCGAGGCCGACCGCCGCTTGCAGCTCGGTAAGCCGGTAGTTGAGCCCGGGGCGGTCGTGATCGGGGGCGGCATCGCCGTAGCCCCAGCCCTTGTTGACGAAGCGCGCGACGCCGTCGGCCAGCGCGCGATCGGCGCTGACGACCATGCCGCCCTCGCCGGTCGTCAGGTGCTTGCCCTGCTGGAAGCTGAAGCAGCCGAGCGCGCCGATCGAGCTGACCAGCCGGTCCTGCTCGGTGGCGAGGAACGCCTGGGCGGCATCCTCGATCAGCGGGATGCCGCGCTCCGCGCACAGCCGGGCGATCGCCCGTGTCTCCGCGGGCTGCCCGAACAGGTGCGTGACGATCACCGCGGCAGTGCGCGGTGTCAGCCGCGCGGCGACCGTGGTCGGCGTCACGTTGCCGGTCTGCGGGTCGACGTCGGCGAACACCGGCACCGCGCCCTCGTACGGGATCGGCAGCACGGCGCCCATGTCGGTGATCGGCGTCGTGATCACCTCGTCGCCCGGCTGCAGTCCCAGCGCGCCGAGCGCCGCGTGGATCGCGGCGCTGCCGGAGTTGCAGGCGACCGCGGTCGCGGCCCCCATGCGCGGCGAACGCCGCTTCGAAGCGCGGCGTCAGTGTGCCGCCGGTGCTGTTCAGGTGGCCGCTGCGCACCGCCTGTGCGAGCAGCGCGAGCTCGGCGTCGCCGAGGTCGCGGCCGCTCGCGTCGCGGTCCGACGGCAGGACGAGCGGCGGCGGTGCGCTCGGTGGCGCGGGTGTGCGCGGAGGTTCCGGTCGGGTCGGGGCCAAGACCCGGCGACTGTAGCGCTGCCCCGGGGCGCGCCGCCAGCGCGACCGGCGCCGTCCCCCGCTCAGGCCTGGAACAGGAGGCCCGGCAGCGGGACGAACGGTGCCATCGCGTTGCGCGTGTCCACGACGACCCGCGCGTGCTTCGCGATCAGGCTCCAGTCGATCGCCTTGTGGTCGGTCACGACGACGACCACGTCCGCCGACCCGATCGACTGCGCGTCGAGCGGCACCGAGCGCAGGTCGGCGAGGTCGTAGTGGCGCATCCGCGGGAAGACCGCGACGTGCGGGTCGTGGTACTCGACCTGTGCGCCGCGCTCCTGGAGCTGCGTGATGATCTCGGCGGCGGGCGTCTCGCGGATGTCGTCGACGTCCGGCTTGTAGGCGACGCCCGCGACCAGCACGCGCGCACCGCGCAGCGCCTTGCCCTGCTCGTTGAGCGCCTCCGCCGTGCGGTCGACGACGTAGCGCGGCATCGAGCTGTTGATCTCGCCGGCGAGCTCGATGAACTTCGTGTGGTGCCCGAACTCCTTGGCCTTCCAGGTCAGGTAGAACGGGTCGATCGGGATGCAGTGCCCGCCGAGGCCGGGGCCGGGGTAGAAGGCCTGGAAGCCGAACGGCTTGGTCGCCGCGGCGGCGATCACCTTCCAGATGTCGATGCCCATCGAGTGGAGCACCGGCTTGAGCTCGTTGACGAGCGCGATGTTGATCGCTCGATAGATGTTCTCGAGCAGCTTCGCGGCCTCAGCGATCTCGGCATTGTCGACCGCGATCGCGTCCTCGACGGCGGCGCCGTAGAGGGCGTGGGCGAGCGCTGTCGATTGCGGATCGGTGCCGCCGACCAGCTTCGGGATCGTGCGGGTCGCGTGCGACTTGCGGCCCGGGTCCTCGCGCTCCGGGCTGAACGCCATGAAGAAGTCCTCTCCCGCGCGCAGGCCGGTCGCCTCGAGGATCGGCATGCAGTCGCCGCGCGTCGTGCCCGGATAGGTCGTCGACTCCAGCGAGATGAGCTGACCGCGGCGCAGGTAGCGGGCGCACATCTCGGTCGAGCCGACGATGTACGACATGTCCGGCTCGAGGTGCTTGCCGAGTGGCGACGGCACGCACAACAGGATCGCGTCGGCGTCCGCCATCGCCGCGGGGTCGCAGGTGGGTGCGAAGCGCGGTGAGCCGGTCAGCGACTCGACCATCTGGGTGCCGAGATGGTGGAGGTAGGTCTCGCCGCGGTTCAGCTTGTCGATCTTCGACTCGTCGCGGTCGTAGCCGATGCAGTGGAAGCCGGCTTCGTGCATCGCGTGGAGGAGCGGCAGTCCGACGTAGCCGAGTCCGACGACCGCGACCTTCGCGGTGCGGTCGTGGATCTTCTGCATGAGCTCGCGGGCGACGGGATTGAGTTCCATCGGGGGCGTCTGTGGCGTCATCGTGCGTCCGGCCGGGGTGGCGCGCGCGGGTTCGCGGCGGGTCTCCGGCGGCGAGGAGAGGCTCTTCATTCCGCAGTCTTCGGACCGCGCCAGCATCGGGATTGAGCCGGCCCGGTGCCGGCGAGGGAGCCTCGTTGCGCGGGGCGCCATCATGCGTCGGGCGCCGCCGATTTCCACGCCTGTCGGCGGCGGCGCAGGCGAACCTGGACGACGACGGAAATCGTGCTGGAGGCGGGCGTTGCCCGGAGCGGAGGCCCCTCGCACCGATGCCGCGCGAACGCTGGTCCAGGATCCTGCCCGCCCTCCTCCTGCTGCTGCTCGCGGTCACCGCGCTCGCCGCGTCGATCCCGGCCGGCGCGCCTGCCGCCGCGGACCCCGCTGCGGTCCAGCAGGCGGGGGCTGCGGCGGAGGGGGCGCGCGACGCGGGCGGCGGGCACGGCGGCCCGTTCGGGGAGATCCTGCTGGAACTCGCCGTCGTGCTCAGCCTCGCGATGCTCGGGCGCTTCGCCGCGGCGCGCTTCAACCAGGCGAAGGTGCTCGGCGAGCTGCTGGTCGGCGTCGCGGTCGGCAACTTGGGGTATCACCTGGGTGTGCCGATCTTCGAGATGCTGATGCATTTCGGCGACGTGCAGCCGGTGTTCGACGAGGTCTGGACGAGCGGATCCTCGGTGGCAGATGCCGCACGCCGGGTGTTCCCGGAGGTCGCCGCCGGCAGCGACGGGGCCGGGACCGCGAACCGTGTCGTCGAGCTGGTGACGGGCCCGAGCGGCGTGCCGCTGCTCTACATGGGGCTCGGCATCTGGCTGTTCTCGAAGCTGGGCGTGATCCTGCTGCTGTTCACGGTCGGGCTGCACAACAACATCGGGGAGATCCTGAGTGTCGGCGGGAGCGCCTCGCGCGTCGCGGTCGTCGGCGTGGTCGTGCCGACCGCGCTCGGCTACTTCACGAGCCACGCGCTGCAGCCGGAGGTCGCGTGGACGACCCACCTGTTCGTCGCCGCGGCGCTGTGTGCGACCAGCGTCGGCATCACGGCGCGGGTGTTCATGGATCTCGGCGCGCTGGAGACGCCGTCGTCGCGCGTCATCCTCGGCGCTGCGGTGATCGACGACGTGCTCGGCCTCCTGTTGCTGGCCGTCGCGCTGAACGTGGCGACCACGGGCCACGTCGACGTCGAGCACGTGCTCACGCTGTGCGGTCTCGCCGCGGTGTTCCTGGCGGTCGTCGTCGTGGTGGGCGAACGCTACGTCGAATGGTCGGCGAAGATCGTCGAGCGGCTCGATCCCCACCAGGGCAAGATCCTGTTCCCGATCGCGTTCGCATGCACGTGCGGCTGGGTCGCCGGGCTGATCGGGCTCGACCCGATCGTCGGGGCGTTCGCCGCCGGCGTGCTGATCCGCGACCGGCAGTTCGGCTCGCCGGAGGGCAGCCGTGCGCTGGAGCGGCTGTTCGAACCCGTCGAGGCGCTGTTCGCTCCGATGTTCTTCGTGCTGATGGGCGCGCAGGTGAACCTCGCGGTGTTCTCCGACACCGCGGTCCTCGGCATGGCGGGCGTGCTGCTCGCCGTCGCGATCGTCGGCAAGCTCGTCACCGGTTGGGTCGCGGGCCGCAAGGCGGATCCGTGGACCGTCGGCATCGGCATGGTGCCGCGCGGCGAGGTCGGCCTCGTGTTCGCCGCGATGGGCCGCGCCGGTGGGATCCTCGGCGAGGACCTGTTCTCCGCCCTGGTCGTCGTGATCGTGCTCAGCACGCTCCTGACCCCCCCCGCGCTCCGCTGGTCCGTCGCCCGCATCGCCCCCTAGCTTCCGATCGGTACCGCGTACGATTTTTACATCTCAGGCGGCCGTCGCCCGTTCGCCCGGAGCCGTCCGCCTGAGATGTAAAAATCGTACGCGGTACCGATCGGAAGCCCGTTCGCCCGGGGCCGTCCGCCTGAGATGTAAGAATCGTACGCGGTACCGATCGGAAGCCCGTTCGCCCGGAGCCGTCCGCCCGAGATGTAAAAATCGTACGCGGTACCGATCGGAAGCTCGACTCAGGGCGCTACGGGAGGAAGAGCTTGGGGTTCGCGAGCTTGCGGGGCAGGTACTCGTCGATCACGAAGTTCAGTCCCCACTTCGCCAGAGCTTGCTGCTCGGCGCGGACCTTCATCTTCAGGAGCTGCTCGATCGCCTTCTGCCAGGGCTTGTGGGCCTGGAAGAACGGGTCGTTCTTCAACGCGTCCTTGGCCCGCTTGACGTCGACCTCCTCGAGCTTGTGCGTCGCGTCCATCAGATCGAAGTCGATGATGTCCTGCGGCGTCACACCGAGGTAGCTGGCCTGTGGCACGCAGAAGAACTGATTGAGGTGTGCCGCGTTGCCGGAGCCGACCTTGAGCGTGCGGTAGATGTTGCTCATGCCGTACGGGTCGCAGTCGACGAAGGCGTAGACCGGAATGCGGGCGTCGTCGGCGAGCTTGCGGACGAAGCGGCGCGTTGCGCGGGTCGGCACGCCGCTCATCTCGACCAGGATGCAGTCCCAGCTGCGCCAGAACTTGTGCTCGTTGAGCCGGTCGAACATGCCGCCGGTCTCGATCGCGAGCACGAACTTCGCGCGCGTCTCGAAGCGCAGGTGCTCGGTCGACCGCGGGATCGTGTACGACCCGGACGCGAAGCTCGTGCAGTCGATGCGCACGTCCTCGCCGGACTCCTTGTCGATGTCGATGACGGTCAGCGCGCCGGCCACCGACCCGCCGCGCTCCTCGGGCCGGAAGCGCAGGCTCTCCCGCGTCACGCCCTCGAGCGAGAACAGCGCCTCGATGTCGTCGAGGCAGGTGTCGGACTCCGGCTGGCCGTCGAACTTCGCATCGCCCCAGTTCTTGCTGACGTAGTAGGCCTCTCGCTTGGTGGCGAAGTCGTCGTCGAGCACCATCTCGCGGCTGAGTGCCATCAGCCGCAGCGTCTGCGCGAAGTTCTTGACCGTGTTGACGGTCAGCGTGCGCGCCTTGCGACCGCGGCCCAGCTTGAAGTGGCCGGCCTTGCGGTCGTAGCTCACGTTCGCCAGCGAGCGCTGCGGGAACTTGAGCTCCGGCTTCTCGAGCACCTGGATGTGGTCGTAGACCATCCTCGCGCAGGCATCGATGCTCGTGACGGTCGTGCGGTCGAGCCGGGTGAGGTCGTTGGACTTGCGTTTCGCGGCCATCGTCGGGGGTCGCCCGCGGCGGGGGTCCCCGCGGGTCGTCAGCGGTCGGAGTGTGCGGCCCGGGGCGGGTCACGCGAGCGTGCCGCTCGTCGGCCAGGGCACCGGGCGCCGGGCAGTGCTCAGGACCGGCGCGGGCCGCCTCCCGACCACCGCGCGGTGGAGTATAGGCGGCCGGCGTGCGACCATGCCTGCACGGATCGCGAGCTTCGCCCGCCGGCGGAGCTGGCTCCTGCCTGGAGAACTCGTTGACCGAACGCACCAACCCTCCCGAATCCTCGGACGCCCCCGACTCCAAGGCCGTCGGTGACGACGCACCGCCCCGGTCCCCGAAGGGTCAGAACCCCGGCGGGGGGCGCCCGACCGGTGACGCGCCGAAGCCGAACTGGAGCCGCTGGCTCGTGCTGATCGCGCTCGGCGTCCTGCTGTGGTCGCTGACGAACACGTCGGTGCCGGGCCGCGAGCTGTCGTACGCGCGCTTCAAGGAGTTCCTGCGCGCCGGCGAGGTGCAGACCGCGGTCGTGACCGCCGACCTCGTGACGGGTCGCGTCATCGCGCACGACGACCGCGCGGGTCGGGTCGCGCGCAAGGACGGCGAGCCCGCCGACGCGTTCGACTACAACACGGTGCGGATCGAGGACGACCAGCTCCTGAAGGAGCTGGAGGCGCACGGGGTCGACTACCGCGGAGCGGTCGATCGGCCGTCGACCGGCTACTTCCTGATCTGGCTCCTGCCGCTGATCGCGTTCCCGCTGCTGCTGCTGTTCCTGTTCCGCGCCCGCTCGGGCGGCGGCGGGGGGCCGATGGGGTCGCCGTTCGGCTTCGGGCGCAGCCGTGCTCGCATGCACGTCGACAAGGACACCGGCGTGACCTTCGACGACGTCGCCGGCTGCGACGAGGCGAAGACCGACCTGACCGAGGTGGTCGGCTTCCTGCGGCACCCGGAGCGCTTCGCGAAGCTCGGCGCCCGCGTGCCGAAGGGCGTCCTGCTGCTCGGTCCGCCGGGCACCGGCAAGACGCTGCTGGCGCGCGCGGTCGCCGGCGAGGCGGGCGTGCCGTTCTTCTCGATCAGCGGTAGCGAGTTCGTCGAGATGTTCGTCGGCGTCGGTGCGGCGCGCGTGCGCGACCTGTTCGAGCAGGCCAAGAAGAGCGCCCCGTGCATCGTGTTCGTCGACGAGATCGACGCGATCGGGCGCGCGCGCGGCGTGCAGATGGGGGCGGTCAACGACGAGCGCGAGCAGACGCTCAACCAACTGCTCGTCGAGCTCGACGGCTTCGAGCCCAACTCCGGAGTCATCCTGCTCGCGGCCACCAACCGCCCCGACGTGCTCGATCGGGCGCTGCTGCGGCCGGGCCGCTTCGACCGGCAGGTCGTGCTCGACGCGCCGGACTTCGAGGGTCGCAAGGCGATCCTGCGCGTGCACGCGCGCGGCAAACCGCTCGCGGCCGACGTCGACCTCGCGTCGATCGCGCGCGGTACTCCCGGCTTCGCCGGTGCCGATCTCGCCAATGCGCTGAACGAGGCTGCATTGCTCGCGTCGCGGCGCGCTGCCGACGCGGTGACGCAGCAGGACCTGCAGGAGGCGATCGAGAAGATCGTCGCCGGGCCCGAGCGGCGCACGCGGCGGCTGCGCGATGCCGAGCGACGTCGCGTCGCCTACCACGAGACCGGACACGCGCTGGTCGCATGGTTCAGCGAGCACGCCGATCCGGTGCACAAGATCAGCATCGTGCCGCGCGGCCGCGCCGCGCTCGGCTACACGATGCAGCTTCCGCTCGAGGACCAGTACCTGGCGACCCGCGCCGAGATCGACGACCGCATCGTCGGCCTGCTCGGCGGACGGGCGGCCGAGGAGGTCGTGTTCGGCGACGTCTCGACCGGCGCGTCGGACGACCTCGACCGCGCGACGCAGCTCGCGCGGCAGCTCGTGACCGTCTACGGCATGGGCCGCTCGGTCGGCCTGATGCGCTGCGCGAGCGATCCGGACGCCGCGTTCCTGCGTGGCCCGGGCGCGCGCCTGCAGCGCGACTGCAGCGAGGCGACCGCCCGCGAGATCGACGAGGAGGTGCGCGCCGTGCTCGATGGCGCCTACCAGCGCGCGCTGGGACTGCTGCGCGAGCACCGCGACGAGCTCGAGCGCGTCGCCCACGCGCTGCTCGAGCGCGAGCGCCTCGAAGGTGACGAGTTCGCCGAGCTGCTCGGCGACGCCGGGCGCGGCGGTGGACCGCGCGGCCGGAGTGGCGGTCCCGCGCCAGGGAGCGAGCCGCGGTGAGCGAGGGCCCGGATGCCATGATCCGGGCCGTGCGTCGCGACTTCCGCGACGTCGCCGCCCGCACGGGCATCCCGAGCCTCGATGCGCGCGTCGAGATGGCGCTCCGCGCGGTGCCGCGCGACGTCTTCGTGCTCCCCGAGGATCGCGGCCATGCCTGGGACAACCGCGCGCTGCGCATCGACTGCGACCAGTCGATCTCGCAGCCGTTCGTCGTCGCGCTGATGACGCAGCTGCTCGACGTGCGGCCGGGCGCGACCGTGCTCGAGATCGGCACCGGCAGTGGCTACCAGGCGGCGGTGCTCGCCGCGCTCGGCGCGCTCGTGTTCAGCGTCGAGCGCCACCTCGAGCTCGCCACGGCGGCGGTCGAGCGGCTCGCCCGGCTGCAGATCGGCACCGTGACCGTCAAGATCGGCGACGGCACGCGTGGCTGGCCCGAGCGCGCGCCGTTCGGCCACATCCTGGTCACCGCCGGGGCGTCGCGGCTCCCCGCGGCGCTGCTCGACCAGCTCGGGCCAGGCGGCCGGATGGTGCTGCCGGTCGGGCCGCCGGGCGGCACGCAGTGCCTGCAGCTCGTGGCGCGGCGGTCGAACGGGTCACTGGTCGTGCGCGACGTGCTGCCGGTGCGCTTCGTTCCGCTGGTCGGCGGCGGCTGAACCGAGACGTCTTGCCGTGACGCCGTACCGTGACGCCTTGCCGTGACGTCTCGCTGGGACGTCCGGCTCTCACAGCGCGGCGACCGCGTCCTGCAGCGCCGAGACCGCGAGGTCGAACCGTTCGGGCCGCACGTAGATCAGGTAGCTGAACGAGCCCTGTCCGTCCGCGAGGCCGCTCGACGAGTAGACGTTGACGTCGGCGCGTGCCAGCCGCTCGTGCACGACCGCGAGCGCTCCGAGCGCATCGTCGCCGCTGACGAGCAGGGCGTGCTGTGGTCCCGACAGCGCGATGCCGGCGTTCTTCGCGACGCTGCGCAGCTTCGCGCCGTCCTTCGGGCACAGCGTCAGGATCGCACTGTCGGGGCCGCTCGGGACCGCCGTGAACGCGAGCAGATCGATGCCCTGCTCGGCGAGCAGGGCGAGCAGGCGCCACGCGGCGCCGGGCCGGTCCTGCACCGAAACGTAGTAGTAGTCGACGGGTCGGATGCTGAATGCCATGGGCCTGGGTCTCCGCGGATCCGGGTACCGTTCGGAACGCGGCCATTCTAGGCCCGCACGCGCGATCCGTCCGGTCCCGGAGCGATCGGGAACGACCCGGGCGACCCGGCCTACAGCTTGCGACTGCGCTCGAGCACGTCGGTCAGCTTCGCGACGCACTGGTCGCGCTTCTTGTCGTCGAGCCCGAGGATCTCCTGCAGCGCGATGCCGATGTGCGGGATGTACTTCGAGATGTACTCCCGCTTCTTGTACTCGCTCGCCAGCTTGCGCCCCTTGCGGATGTGCGTGCCGAGCTTGCGGCCGCACTCCTGCAGCGCGAGCCGCAGCTCGCGGACGATCTCGTCGTAGTGCGCGATCGCTTCCTTCGACTCCGACGTGAACGGCACCCACACCGACGCGATGTGCACGAAGATCACCATCGGACCGACCGGCAGGGCCCCGCGCGGTTGCTGCAGCCCGTAGCCGCGCCAGTTCGTCGCGATCACGGCCTTGGTGATCGCGCAGGCCGACTGCTGGAACAGCAGCGGGACGCGATTCGCGAACCGGATCAGGCGCGCTGGCTGGTCGGCCTCGGCGAGCAGATCCTCCTCGGCGAGCTGCTTGCGGCGCTTCTTCTTGGCCTCGTCCTCGAAGATCTTCCCCGCGTCGGACTGCTCGAGCGTGTCACCGGGCCGGCCGTACGCGATGCCGACCTCGACCTGGAACGGATGGCCGCGGTAGACGACCGGCCCGCGCGTGCGCGACACGTAGAAGTCCGCCTCGACCTCCTTGCGCAGCCCCTGCACGATGCCGTCCTCGCCGATCGGCGCGATGCACGACGCCGGCGGCGCCATGATCCGCGTCGCGTCGATCGCCTTCTTGAGCGCGATCGTCGCATCGCGGGCGATGCTCTTCGGCCGCGACCGTTCCGAGATCTTCGCCGTGTCGCAGATCTCCTTGGCGACCTTCGGACCGACCCTCGAGAACTCGCGCTGCAGGAACAGCGCCACCGTGCGCTCGCCGGTCTCCTGCAGCATCTTCTGCAGGATGCCGAGCTCGACGCCGTGCGGGTGCGGCTTGATCTCCGCGGTCTCGGCGGGGAGCTCGTCGGTGCCGGGCTCGTAGATGGTCGTCTCCCCCTCGGGATCGACGAAGGTCAGCCGCACGTGCGGATTGGCGACCGCGACCAGCTTCAGGAACTCGCCGACGCTGCGCTGGCCGCGGCGGAACTCGCCCTCGAGGTCGATCTCGACGCGCGTGCCCTGCGTCTTGCCCTCCCAGTCGATCTCCTCCTCGGTCGACACCGGCTGGTTCTTCGAGGTGTCGATCCGGACGGTGAACTCGTAGCTCTTCGCGCGCGGGCCGGCCTTGCTGCGGATGCGCACCGGGCGGCCGGTCGTCAGCTGCCCGTACATTCCCGCCGCCGAGATGCCGATGCCCTGCTGACCGCGGCTCTGCCGCAGGCGGTGGAACTTCGATCCGTACAGCAGCTTGCCGAAGATGTTCGGCACCTGCGCCTTCACGATGCCCGGACCGTTGTCCTCGACGGCCATCGTGTAGACACCCTCGTGGCCGGCGACCGGGCGCAGCTCGACGCGGATGTCCGGGTGGATGCCGGCCTCCTCGCACGCGTCGAGCGCGTTGTCGACCGCCTCCTTGACCGCGGTCAGCAGCGCCTTGCGCGGGCTGTCGAAGCCGAGCAGGTGGCGGTTCTTGGTGAAGAACTCCGAGACCGAGATCTCGCGCTGCTTCTTCGCCATCTGCTCCGCGGTGACGCGCGCGGGGGCCGGCGCGGTCGCGGAGCGGGGGTTCTTGACGGGGCTTCGCTGCACACCCATGTCGTCGGGCTCGGGCACGTCGGGAGCGTCGCGGGGACGCGGTACGGGGTCCAAGGCTCGCGGCCCCCGGCGACAGCGCGGACCGGATCGCGGTCTCGCGGCCGCGCCGGCGAGGCGCGGGCCTCGGAGCGAGCCCGACCGGTCGCGGTCCGCCGCCCGCGGACCGGCCGGGGCGAGCCCGGCGCAGCGGATGTTACGCAGCCACCGCCCGCGGCGCACGCGTCACACGGACGGCGCCGCGGCGAGCCACGCCACCGGCGCTGGCGGCCGGTCGAGGAGCCCGGCGCCGTGTGCCTCGTCCGCGAAGCGCGCGAGCCCGGCGCGCTCGTCGGGACCGATCGCGTAGTGGACGTGCGCCTCGTCGGCGCGGCGCGGCAGGTCGCGCTGCCGCAGCCACGCCTCGTGGAGCAGGGTCGCGATCCGCGCCGCGTCCGTGCCGGGCCGGATCAGCCACAGTGCGAAGACGAACGCGAGGCCCGTCCACGCCTGCCACAGCGCGCCGAGGTCGAGCGGCTCGCGCTCGCCCGGATCGGCGTGCAGCCCGCAGTCGCCGATCAGCAGCACCAGGTCGTGCGGTAGCTCGGCAGGGTGCAGCGTCGGTGCGATGCGCTCGAACGTGCAGCCCGGCGCGGCCGCGAGCGGACCGCGCAGCAGGATGCGCAGGAGCGCGACGGACGTCTCGCTGCTGGTGTCCAGCCCCACGCTGCGAACCGGCGCGCCACCCGGTCTGCGGAACGCGCGCACGCTGCCAACGGGGCCACGGCAGCAGATGCCGACCTCGGCGAGCGCACGGTAGCCGGGGCGCCGGAACGTCTCGATCGACGACACCAGCGCAGCGTCGACGCGGCCGTCGCGAAGGTCGGTCACGAGCTGCGACGGCACCGCGCGGGTCAGCTCGACGCGCGGGTCGACCTCGAGACCCTCCACCAGTCGCCGGCCGACGCCGTACGGAACGCCGCCGATGCGGACACGTATGCTGTGCGCGCTGTGGTCCAATCCGGTCTGCTCGCGTCGAGCGAGACCATAGCAGCTCACCCCGCCCGCCCGCGCCGCCCGGTTCCGGTCCCATGTCCGATCCCGTTCGTGACCCGTCTCGCGGCGCGCGCCGGCGCGCCGCCCGCGGCGCGCTCGTGCCGCTCGCCGCGCTGGCCGTCTGCTACGCGCTGTACGCCGGCGTGACCGCCGCCGTGCGCACCCACGTCGACCACCGCATCGATGCGCCGGTCGGCCGACCCGTGCTGGACTTCGAGCTGCCCGACACGACCGGGCACGCCTGGCGGGCGGCCGACCTGCGCGGCCGCTACGTGGTCCTGAACTTCTTCCGGTCGCAGTGCGCGTCGTGTCTCGCCGAGCGCGACGCGGTGCGCCAGCTCGCCGCGCGCGTCGACCCGGCGCAGGTCGAGGTGCTCGGCGTGTTCCTCGACGCCGTGCAGGGCTACGACCCCGCGGTCTCCGCCGCGACCCTGCGCACCCTGGCCTACCGTCACCCCGTGCTGATCGCGGATGCGGCGTTCGTCGACGCGTTCCACGGCGCCGGCTGGGCACACGTGACGCCGGTGACCTACGTCGTCGGCCCCGACGGCTCGATCACCGGTTCGCATCGCGGAGTCGGCAGCTACGCCGAACTCGCCGCGCTGCTGCCGGCCGACGCGCTGCGGCGGTGAGGCCGCGGCTGCCGGGCGTCGCGTAGAATCCCGGCGTGGGTTGCCGTCCGATCCTGCTCGCCGCCCTCGCGCTCGGCCTCGCCGGCTGCGGGGCCGGTGTGATCACCGGGGGGGTGCTGTCGACGCGCGGCGGTGGTGGGGCTCCGGTCGAGGAGTCGATCACGCTGTCGGATCCGAGTGGACCGCTGCTGATGGACGGCGAGCAGCTGTACGTCCGGCGCGCGGTGCTGCGCGGGCCACGGCTGCGGAGCGACCTCGAGTTCGAGCTGCGCCTCGAGTGGCGGACCGGCGGTGCGTTCGCGCAGGACGTCCAGAACCTGTTCTTCAGCGAGCCGACGGCGACCGAGACGACGCTGACCTTCACGCTCGTCACCAGTGCGATCGCGGCGGCGGCCGGCGATCCGACCGCGGCCGACGTCGACGCCGAGCTGATCGTGATCGGTCGCTCCGACGTCCTCGCGCCGACCGAGATGTACCGCACGCCGTTCCGTCTGCTGCGGCAGCCGACGCTCGAGCTGGTGCCGAGCGATCCGGGTCGCGGCATCAGCGTCGTGCCGGTGTCCGGGGGCGACATCGTGCTGCGGGTCTCGGCGCTGCCGACCCAGGACGCCCGCGACGTGACCGTCGAAGTCGGTTCCAACGATCCCGACCCGGCCCCCGGCAGAGGCACGTCGGTGCTGATCCGGCGGGCCACCAACCTGCGCACGCAGCCCGGTGCGAACCCCGGCGAAGTCGAGCTCACCTGCACGGTGCCGCCGAGCACGTATCCGACCGAGGCCTTCGTCCGGGTCCTGCACACGCTCGCCGGTCGTTCGACGGTCGTCGGCGGGGTCATCTACGAGCCGGAGCTGGTCGCCGTGATCGCGCGGCGCGGCAGCGTCGCCGGCGGTGACCTCGTCAGCCTGAGCGGGCGCGGCCTGGTGCCGCTCGACTTCTCCACCTCGCCACCCACGCTCGCGTTCAGCCGCGTGCAGGTGACCTTCGAGAAGGGTGTGCGCAGCCAGCTGCTGCAGCCTGACGCGATCCGCACGTCGCTGTCGTCGCTGAACAACATCGTGCTGGCGACGCCGCCGTCGCCTGACGGGTTGCCCGGCGCCGCCCGCGTGCGGCTGCAGGTCGGGCTCGGCTTCGGCATCCAGATCGCGCGCGACGACCTGTTCGCCTACGCGGCCGATGCACCGGACTTCGGGCCGCGCGGAGTCACGCTGGCCGCTGCGCCGATCGCCACCGCGCTCGGTGCCCTGCGCACGCCGATCGGCGCGGGCGCGGCGGTCGACCTCGGTGTGCTGACGCAGGACGGCGGCGGGGTGCCGTTCGCCACCGTCTACGAGGCGCTGCAGAACGGTACGTTCACGCGCGTCGGCGTGCCGATCCGCGCTGCCGACCGCGGCACGCTCGGCGCGCGTTGGCCGGTCGACCTGATCGCTGGCGACTTCCAGGGTGACGAGCTCGGCGATCTGTTGATCGTGGCAGGCGGCGCCGGCGGCGCGGCGCTGCACAGCCTGCTGGTCGGCGCCGAGGACCTCGGCGAGCCGTTGAGCCGCATGGGCATCGCGTTCGCGACCGGCAGCGCGCCAGCGTTCGGTCGCCGCGTCCGGCTCGAGGGTGCGGATCGGGATGCGGCGCTCGTGTTCGGCGGCACCGATCCGCTCGGCAGCACCGCGCTCGCCATGTCCGATCCGCTCGGCCAGTGGGCGGCGGCGTCGATCTGGACCACGGCGTCGCCCGCGCGCGTCGATGCGGCCTGCGCAGCGGACGCCGACGGCGATGGCGCCGTCGATCTCCTGTTCGCCGCCGGCGGGGCCGGTGCGGCGCTGCACGTCTGCTACGGACCGGCGAGCGGCGGTTTCGTCGACCGGCGCAGCGTCCCGCTCGACGTCCTGCCCGATATCGCCGACCGGCGGGTGCTCGGGTCGTTCGTCACGCCCGGTCGCGACGTGCTGCTGGTGACGACCGATGCAGTGCGCCGGAGCAGCGCGGTGGTCACCCTGCGCGAGGCCGCTCCGCGCAGCCTCGAGCCGCCGGTCGAACAGTCGTTGCCGAGCGGCTTCCTCGCGGTCGCCACCACGTTCGGGGACCTCGGGCGCGACGGCCAGCTCGAGCTCGTGCTCGCCGGTGACGACGGCGAGCTCGTGATCTGGCAGCGCGACGCGGGCACCGGCGCGTTCACGCGGCTGCCAGGGGCGGTCCCGGCGGTCGGATTCGGCACCGTGCGGTCGCTCGCGATCGGCGTCGCGGTGCCGGGCGCGGCAGCGCGGGGGGACGCGCTGTTCGTCGACCACCGGAGCGACGAGGGCGGTGGACCCGAGGACCGGGTGACGACGCTCCTGGTCGACGACGGTCCGCGGCTCACGCACCCGCGCGGCGAGCTGCCGATGCGGAGGCCGGTGCGGAACGTCGTGCTCGCGGCGCTCGGCGGCGAGCCGGGTGAGCCCGCCGACGTCGTGGTCGAGTTCGACGACGAGCTGGTCGTGCTGCGCAACGACGGGGTCGGCCGGCTGACGGAGGTCCGCGATCACGCGCTGACCGGGCTCGTCGAGGGTCTGTCGATCCGCGCGCCCGATCCGAGCGGCGGCGATGCGCTGGTGTTCGCGCTCGAGGACGGTCGACTCGGGGTGCTGCGGCCGACCCGCATCGCGCCGAACCCGTTGCTGTCCACCAACTCGCTGTTCCCCGGGCCCGGCACGTTGCGCGAGGCGAGCCGGTTCACGACCGCGGACCTCGACGACGATGGCCGCACCGATCTCGTCGCAGTGCTCAGCATCGCGCGGCCCGACGGCTCGATCGAGCGGTGCGTCGTCGTGCTCGCCGGCCGTGCGCCGACGGCGCGGGATCCCCTGCCGTGGGCGGTGCGGCCGACCGGCGGACGCCCGGAGCTGCCCGCTGACGCGACGGGGCTCGCGGTGGGCGACTTCGCGCCGGACGTCCCCCGCCGGCGGCTCGAGGTCGCGGTCGCGATCGACTCCGCCGCCGGGACCGGGGTCAGGTTCTTCCGCCTCGACCCGTCGCTGCCGGGCGCGGTCGGGCTGGTCGAGTCGTTCGTGGATCCGGACGATCCGTGGCTGGCTGCCGGCGTGCGCCCGCACGAGCTGCTGGCGATCGATCTGGAGGGCGACGGCCGCGACGATCTGATCGTCGTGTCGGGCTCGCGCGACACGATCCACCTGTTCCGCCGTGCGTTCGATTCGACGCGCACGACGACCGACGGCATCGTCGACCCGCGCACCTTCCTCCAATCGGCCGAGGCCGTGATCCCGGCCGGCACGCCGCTGCGCGTCCGGCTGGTCGATGTCGACAGCGACGGCATCCCGGACGTCGTGCTGCACGTACAGCACCGCACCACGCGCGATCTGCACCGCGTCGCGCTGTTCGTGCTGAACGGCATCGGCGGCTTCGCGCAGCAGATCGTGCTGCCCGAGGTCCACACCGGGCGCGCGGGCGAGGGCATGGCGATCGACGTCGGCGACCTCAATGGCGATCGACTGGCCGACCTCGTGATCGGTTGGGGTGGCGACGCGCTGGGAGTCGGCAGCCACGTGCGGCACCTGTTCGGCACCGAGCGCTGAGCGACGCCGCCTCGGCCTGGGAACGGCGCGCAGCGGGCGATAACGTCCCCGGCATGGACACGTCGCTCGCGCGCAGCCTCCCCGAGCCCGAGAAGCCAGAGCCCCGCAACAAGGTCCAGCGCCGCCGCAGCGAGGGGCGCGCGCAGGCGAAGGGCCGGCCGGTCCTCAACGTCGCGATGGTCGGGCACGCGTTCATGGGGCGTGCGCACAGCAACGCGATGCGGCAGGTCAATCGGTTCTTCGAGCTGCCGTTCGAGGTCGTGCCGAAGGTGGTCGTCGGCCGGCACCCCGAGCGCGTCGAGGCGGCGCGCGACCGGTTCGGATTCGAGGAGGCTTCGGTCGATCTCGCCGCGGTGTTGGCGCGCGAAGACATCCACCTGGTCGACGTCGCCACGCCGAACGACTCGCACGCGTCGATCTCGATCGCCGCATTGAAGGCCGGCAAGCACGTCATGTGCGAGAAGCCCCTCGCGATGGATCTGAAGGAAGCGAGGGCGATGGCGCGCCTCGCGGCGAGCAGCGGGCGAAAGGTCGGACTGTGGCACAACTACCGCCGCTGTCCGGCTGCGAGCCTCGCGCAGCGGATGATCGCGCGCGGTGACATCGGTGCGGTGCGGCAGGTGCGGGCGGTCTACCTGCAGGACTGGCTCGCGAGCGCGGACGCGCCCTGGAGCTGGCGCAACGACCGCGCGGTCTGCGGCTCCGGAGCGCACGGCGACCTCAACGCCCACCTGATCGACATGACGCGCTTCCTGACCGGCCTCGAGTTCGCCGAGGTCTGCGGGCTGCAGCACACCTTCACCACCTCGCGCCGCGATGGTGCCGGTGCGAAGCGGCCGGTCGACGTCGACGACGCATTCGCGTTCCTCGCGCGTCTGTCCAATGGCGCGATCGGGACCTACGAGGCGACCCGCGTCGCACCGGGACGGAAGAACTACAACCGGATCGAGATCTCGGGCGAGACCGGCTCGATCCTCTGGAACCTCGAGCGGATGAACGAGCTCGAGGTGTTCCGCTACGACGCACCGGCCGACGGGCAGGGCTTCCGCACGATCATGTGCATGGACTCGCCACACCCGTACGCCGGGCACTGGTGGCCGGACGGGCACATCATCGGCTACGAGCACACCTTCGTGCACACGCTGGCAGACTTCGTCGCGAACCTGAAGGGCAAGAAGCGCTTCGCACCCGACTTCGACGACGGTGTCGCGGTGCAGGCGGTGCTCGATGCCGCGGTGAAGTCGGCGCAGACCCGGCGCTGGGTCAAGGTGCCGGGCTGAACCACCCGGCTGGGCGCGTCCTCGTGAATCCGATCCAACCCGCTACGACCAAGGAGCCGGCCGCATGACCATCAAGGGCCCCGGGATCTTCCTCGCGCAGTTCATGGGCGACGAGGAGCCCTTCGACTCGTTCCCGAACATCTGTCGCTGGGCCGCCGAGCTCGGCTATCTCGGCGTGCAGCTCCCGAGCTGGGACGCGCGCTGCATGGACCTGCGGAAGGCCGCCGAGAGCCAGGCCTACTGCGACGAGCTGAAGGGCATCGCCGCGGAGCACGGCCTCGAGATCACCGAGCTCGCGACGCACCTCCAGGGACAGCTCGTCGCGGTGCACCCGGCCTACGCGGAGATGTTCAAGGTGTTCGCGCCGGCCGGCGTCGACACGCCCGCCGCCATGCAGGCCTGGGGCACGGAGCAGGTGAAGCTGTGCCTGACCGCGTCGCGCAATCTCGGTCTCCGCGCGATGCCGACCTTTCCCGGTGCATTGATGTGGCACACGGTCTACCCGTGGCCGCAGCGTCCGGCCGGGCTCGTCGACGAGGGCTTCAAGGAGCTCGCGCGGCGCTGGCGGCCGATCCTCGACCACGCCGACGACTGCGGCATCGATTGCGCCTTCGAGATCCACCCCGGCGAGGACCTTCACGACGGTGCGAGCTACGAGGCGTTCCTGGCGAAGGTCGACGACCATCCGCGCGCCTGCCTGCTGTACGACCCGAGCCACTTCGTGCTGCAGTGCCTCGACTACCTCGACTACATCGACCGCTACCACGAGCGCATCCGTGCGTTCCACGTCAAGGACGCGGAGTTCCGGCCGAACGGCCGCGTCGGCGTCTATGGCGGCTACCAGGGCTGGCAGGACCGCGCCGGTCGCTTCCGCAGCCTGGGCGACGGTGAGGTCGACTTCCCGGCGATCTTCACGCTGCTGACCAAGTACCGCTACGACGGCTGGGCCGTGCTCGAGTGGGAATGCTGCTTCAAGGACTCGCAGCAGGGTGCCGAGGAAGGCGCTCCGTTCATCCAGTCGCACCTGATCCAGCCGCCGGCGCGCGCGTTCGACGACTTCGCCGGCGGTGAGGTCGACCTCGGGTCGGTGCGGCGCGCGCTCGGGCTCGAGAGCTGAGGCGGCCGCAAGCTCGACAGCGCGGTGCTCCAGAGAGTGTTCCGCGGCGACCGGGTGGCACCAGTCTCGAACGCGGGTTGACAACGCGCGGGCGCCGGCCGACGACCTGGGCCCCGCCATGAACGTCCCGGTCCGCCTCGCACCGTTCCTGCTCACGTTGTCCGCCTGCGCCGTCGGGCCGGGCGCCGACCCCTCGCACGGCGTGTTCCGCGTGACGGACCCGACCGGCGACGGTCCACGCGTGCTGTGCGTGGTCGCTCACCCCGACGACGAGGTCGCGTTCGGCGGCACGCTCTACAAGATCGCGACCCACCTCGGCGGCGCCTGCGACGTGTTCGTCATCACCAATGGCGAGGCCGGCTACAAGTACTCGACGCTCGCCGAGCGGCTCTACGGCCTGCGGCTGACGGACCCGGCGGTCGGGCGCGCGGAGCTGCCGCGCATCCGCGCTGCGGAGATGCGCGAGGCGGCGCGGTTCCTCGCGGTGCGCGACGTGATCCTGCTCGGCGAGACCGACCATCGCTTCACGACCGACCCCGGCGAGGTGCTCGGGCCCGGCACCACGGTGTGGGACGTCACGCGGATCCGCCGGGAGCTCGACGCCCGGCTGCGCGCGGAGCGCTACGACTTCGTGTTCGTGCACGTGCCCGACCCGACCTCGCACGGCCACCACCAGGCGGCGACGATCCTCGCCCTGGAGGCGGTCGCGGCGCTGCCGCGCGACGCGCGTCCGGTGGTGCTCGCGGCATTCCCGACGACGCGTGCGGTCGAGCGTCCCGCACTGCCCGAGCCCCTGCCCGGCCATCCCGTCACGCGGCTGCGGCCCGGCGTCGAGCCGTTCGCGTTCGACCGCGCCCAGAAGTTCGGCTTCCGCGACCGCCTCGACTACGCGGTCGTCGTCAACTGGGCGATCACCGCGCACCGCTCGCAGGGCACCTACCAGCGTTTCGTGGACGATTGGGACACCGAGAGCTTCGCCCTGTTCGAGCTCGACGTCCCGGACGCCGAGGTCCGCGCTCGGGCGCTGTTCGCGCGCCTCGCCGAACCGCAGTTCGCGCCGGTCGCCTACGACGACGATGGCGCGCTCGTGTCGGCCGTGCCCGCGCCGCACGGCGACCGGGTGTCGTCACGGCGCGCGCGGAGGTAGCTACGGGCTGCGACGCCCTCGAACCCGGGTGCGGAAGTCGAGTGCGCCGGTGCGGGCCGCGAGACCGCTGCCGTGCGACGCGAGCTCCGACGAGCCACGGGATCCGACGGACCGACCGGGCCAGCCGACTGCGCCGGCAGTGACGCGATCGCGGGCGCGACGGGGGCGGCGACCGGGGCCGGGGCGGAGACCGGACGCTCCGGGGATGCGGAGCAGGACGGGTGGGCGGCTACAGTCTCGCGCCGCCCGCGCATCGCGAACGGTGACGAAACCGTGCGGCGCGTGGCGCGCGCTCCATTCGGTCCTCCCGGTTCGCCTGCATGACTGCTCCCATCACCGTCCCTCCACTGTGGCAGCGGGTGCTGCCGCTGCTCCTGATCGGCTCGGTGCTCGCCGCGATCCGGCTCACGCTCGACGCGACCGTTCCGGACGGGCGACTGACCATGTATGTCGGCACCTGGCTCGTGATGCCGTTCGCCATCGCCTGGGTCGGGCTGACGCGCCGCTACGGTCCGATCTCGTTCCGCCAGATGGCGTTCACCATGGTGGTCGTCGCGGCCACCGTCTGGGGAGCCTGGAACGTGATCGCCTACACGACCGGGCAGTTCATGGGTTGGACGCACGGTCGGTTCGACCCCGGCCACGTCGAGATCGCTGCGGACGGCACCGAGACCCGCGTGGGCGCACGCGCGATGCCGATCCAGGCCACCGCCTGGGCGAAGCTCGGAGCCGGCCTGTTGCACGGGGTGCTCAGCACGGCGATCCAGAGCGTCATCTGCACCGTGCTGGGGACCCTGCTGATCTGGCTGCCCGCGCGCTCGCTGCGGCGCGCCTGAGCGCACGGTCGACACGGCGATCGGGCGGGTCGAGTTCGCACTGTGTCGTCGGCATGCCGATCTACCTCGACTGACGCAGTCCGCGCGGCACCCGAATCGTCCGTGAACATCCGGATCGCGAAGACCTCCGGTACGGCGGCGATCGGGGTCGCGCCCGACGTGCCGCTGGTGGCTGACCGGCAGGGCGGCGAGCCACGAGTCGTCACCGGGCTCCGCATCGTCGAAATGCGTGATGGTGCCGATCGAGAACGCGTGCCTGCCCCAGGCCTCGGACACGGAACCCCGGGTGCTGCCTTGGTTGCCTTGCGACTGCGTCAGCGAAGGAGCTCGGTCGCGAAGCGGATCGGCACGCCGAAGTTCGAGCCGCCGAAGCCGACGGTGATCGCGAAGTTCACGCCCAGCACGTCGCCGCTGCTGCCGATCACGGGGCCGCCGGAGCCGCCGGAGGTCGTCTCGGCGTCGTAGACGAGGCGGGTCGGGTGGACCTCGGCGAGCACGCCGCGGGTGACGACCGGCGTGACGGCGTCACGGGCGACGAGGCCGGCGATGATGCCCTCGAGCTCGCCGCCGGCGGCGTCGACGACCTGGCGCGCGACGTCCTCGTCGAGCCGCGCGAGCAGGGCGTTGACGCCGGTCGGATAGCCGACGACGAGCACCGTCTCGCCGCGGAGCTCGGTATCTGGGCGGTCGTCGATCGCGAGCACCGGCACGTCGGTCGGTACCGCTGCCGTCAGCACGGCGACGTCGATCACGTCGGCGTCGCGCACGCGCGTCGCGGCGAGGTCGGCCGGCAGCGTGGGGTGGCCGGGGAAGGTGACGCCGAGGCCGAACAACGACGGCTGGAAGCCGCGCTCCACGAGCCGCCGGATCTCTTCGGCATCCTCCCAGGGCAAAGCGACATGGCGGTTCGTGACGACCTGCCCGCCGCCGACGTGGAAGCCCGAGCCGGTGTAGCGCATTTCGACCCGCGTGCCGGTCTTGCCGTCGACCAGGAACTCGGGACCGCCCGGCACGCGCAGCGCGTCCGGGACGCGCAGGCCCCAGGAGCCGTGGATCAGGCAGACACCGCGGCTGTCGCGCTCCAGCACGCGGCGCACGATGGCACGGGCGCGGGCGAGCGATTCGATCTCCGCCGAGCGCGCCGCCAGCTCGGCGCGCATCGCATCGACCTCGGCGCGCGAGACCTGCGCCTGCTGGCCCGCGCGCAATTGCTCGAGCTCCGTTCGCAGCGCCTCGAGCTCCTGGTTCAGCCGGTTGCCGGTCACCTTGCCGCCGCCGACCCAGCCGGCGCCGAACGCGAGGCCGACGAGCCCGAGCACGAGCAGGGCGAAGCCGACCTTGAGCGTCCGCGTCGCCTGCGTCAGCAGGTCGCGCACGAGGGTCGAGCTCGACGCGACGAGCCCGCTCTCGCGACGGACCGCTGCGGCGTCGCCGAGCATCGTCCGCACCGGCTTGCAGGTACGGCCGTCGCCGTACCAGACCCTGAACCGCGCCTTCGGGCCGCCAGCGCCGAGCTCGATCAGGTCGCCCGGCTGCAGGATGACTTCCTGCACCTGCCGGTGATTGACGAACACCTCGCCGTCGAGCGCGCGCAGCAGGAAGTCGCAACCGCAGTCGTCGAAGCTCAGGAGTGCGTGGCGGGGTGCTACGCGGCTGCGCTGCGGGAAGCGGATCGTCGCCTCGCGATCGCAGCCGAGCAGGACCTGCTCGCCGCCGGGCGTGTCGGTCCGGCCGCGGCGGGGTCCCGACAGGTGCAGCAGCTGCGCGCGCATTGCGAGGATCGTAGCAGCAGGGTGCCCCTCACCGCCCGGACGGCTTGCCGATCCCGTCGACGGCGCCGCACGGCACGAGCCACCACTGGGTAGCTCCGGTGTCCGTACCCGGCATCGTGTCCGCGGGCCCCAGGCGAGGCTTGCAGGCGCGCATCGCGCGAGTCAGGCGGCAGCACGACATCGTGCCGAGTGCGCCAGCGGGTGCGATCTCGGGCACCGGGTGGCCCGAACTCCGGTCCGAGTTCCCGATGCCGCCGGAACTCGGCGGCGAACGCCGCGCGCGGCACGCGGAAACCGGGTGCCGGCGATCCGCGCCCGCGGCCCGGTGGCCGCGAGTCGCGTCCGCCGTGTGATGGCGGAGCGGGGCGCCGGGTGCCCGGCGCCCCAGCGCCGCGATCAGTAGTCCACGCCGAGCCGGAGCGTGCGGACCGCGTTCGGGTTCGGCACCACGGCATCCGGCCGCATCATCTCGTTGTCCTCGTGATCGATGATGTGGCAGTGCCAGACGTAGCCGCGCGCCAGCGCGCCGGTGCCGAACGGGTCGAACGGGAAGTACGCATTCGCGGCCGGCGTCGAGGTCGGCAGATCGGTCGGAGCCCAGCGCACCAGGATCCGCGTGACCTGGCCGGGCAATGCCATCACCGTGTCCTTCCAGCCGATCTCCTGCGGACGCGGTGGCGCGATCGGGCCCTGCAGGTAGGGCGTCACGTCAGGATTGCCGCCCAGGGCGAACGCGTTCGCATCGTAGGCGAGCGGCGGGCCGTAGCCGCCGATGAACACGCCCGGCGGATGCGGCAGGCCGGTCATCGGGTCGATCGCCGAGGTGCCGGGGAAGAGGGAGTCGTAGATCCTCGTGTAGCGGCGTTGGTTGTAGCCCTGCCGGTTCAATACCTGGAACTGGGCGAGGTGCAGGTGAATCGGGTGGGCGTCGACCGTCATGTTGACGATGTCCCATTGCTCGACGACGCCTTCACCGAGCAGCTCGGAGTAGGCGTTCATCGTCTGGCCGGTGGGGTCCGCCACGAAGTCGGGCCGCATGCCGTTGGGCGGGAATACGTCGGTGGCGACCGAGTGTCCGTGCCACCTCGTGTTGTTGACGAGGACCTCGGCCGGTCCGGCCATGCCCATGACCTCGTTGAGCGTGAGCACGCGGCGCAACGCCGGCGGCACGGCCGCCCTGCCGGTCACCGGATCGGCGAGGCGGACCATCGGGGCGCGCAGCGGAGTTCCCGACGCAGGGTCGTAGCCGGGGTCGGTCGCGGCTGGCCGGCCGATGAAGAGCTTCAGCAGCTGGCCGACCGTCGCCCCCTGCGGTGGCGTGCCCTTCGGGTAGGGCATGCCGGCGGTGTTGCGCAGGATCAGGGTCCCCGAGAATGCCGGGTTGGCGGCACGCCAGGCGGCGTCGTTGAAGTCGACGATCACGTCGTAGCGCTCGCCCGGCAGCATCACGAGCTTGCTGTTCGCGGCCGCGTTCGGGTCGATCCTGACGGGCCTGTCGAGGTACCCACCGTCGTTGCCGATGACCCACATCGGGGGGCCCATGACCTTGGTCACGGGGTCGACGAGGAACATCTCGTAGGCACGCGCATTGCTGCCGTTCAGGAACAGGAAGCGATAGCGTTTGCTCTCCTTGGGCTGCGCGGCGGTGCCGAAGGTCGGCCACGTCTTGCCGTTGACGACGATCGCGTCACCGACGAACTCGGGCAGCCAGTAGGGGTGCAACATCGCGTTGTCGCCGACGTTCGGGAAGTAGAGCTGCCCGTTCGTGTCGAACATGCGGTCCTGGATCACGAGCGGGACGATCGTCTCGGTACCGATCCCGAAGGGCGTGAGTCCGGCCGGCAATACGAGGTTCGGGTCGGCGACCAGATAGCCACCGGCGAGGCCGGCGTAGACGTTCAGCCGCGTGGCACCGAGCGCGTGGTCGTGGAACCAGATCGGCGCGGCCTCCTGGGTGTTCGGATATCGGTAGACGCACTCGTTCGCGGCCGTCGGGGGGGTTGCGTTGGCGAACGTGTAGTAGAAGGCGCCCCGATGGAGCCCGTCGCTCGTGAACCATGCATCCGGACCGCCGTCGAGCTGCGGCGGCACCTCGCCGCCGTGCAGGTGTGGCACCGCCGGGATCGGGCCCGAGTAGCTCGTCATCGAGTGCCCGGTGCCCAGCGGGTCGGCCCAGTGCAGCGTCTGGTCGACCGACGCCGCCCAGAATGCGAGGTTGCTGAGGCTCGTGTCTGCTGGCAGGTCGTTGCGGAATCGGATCTGCGTCGGCACGTTGCGCGTCGCGAGCACGATGGGGCCGAGGTAGGTCGTGGCCGCGTGTCCGGCGACGTCGCGGTAGCGCCACACCCAGGTGCCCTGGTAGGTGCCGACGGCGGGTGTGAAGCCGCTGGGCATCACGGGGGAGCGGACCTCCTCCATGCTCAGCGTGATGTCGGTTGCGCCGGTGATGTGCACGGCGGGCAGCGGGTCGACGAACTTGGGGATCGCGCTGCCGGGCAGCGGCGTGCCCTGCGCGATCTGGGCGACGGCGTGTTCGCCGGCGACGACGGCGACCGTCACCGCCAGACAGCGAACGGTCCGGTGCCAGATGGGGGAGCGGAGGAGGGAGTGCACCAGTCGAGTCCTTTCGTGACGGACATCCGCCACGAGCAATTACAAGCTCGGAGACGACGAGGACTTTCAGCGTGGATTCGTGGGGCTGAAATGCCGGCGGGAAAGATCGGCAGACAGCGTGCGTAGTCCATTCGAGGATCGAACGGATGCGACGATCCAGGGCGTGCGTCGCGCGGGCCGAACATCGCGGCCGAGCGCGGTAGCCGTATGGCCGGACCGCACGGCGCCCGGCGCGGTCCACTGCGCTCACCGGCTCCAGAGTTCGCGATTCGCCTTCGGTCGACAGCGGTGTGTCACAGGAGCTGGTCCATTGATGGGCGACATGCTCCGCTGCGCAATCGATCCGCGTGCGTCCGAGCGGGAGTCGGACCGCGATGCCGGCGCCGAACCTGGTTCGACGGCGGTTCCTCGTGAAGGGCGCGGAGCCCGGCTGAGCCACTCGCACGCGGCGGAGCCGGGATCTGGACGGCGCGGTCGACTCGTCGAGCTGCGATGACTACGAGCAGGCGATACGGTCGGCTGGAGCGGAGCAGACTCCGGTTCGCCGCACGGAGCTCGCCCGGATCGTGGTGTGTGCCCGGGTCCGAGCGCGCGAGTCGCGGCGAGCGGGTCGAAGCCGCGCGATCGACCGTGCGATCACCGGACAGACGACGGTGAACCACAGTCGATCGTGTCGCCTGGCTGCGGATGCAAATACGGAGCGCGGTGAGAGCGGGACGCGACCGCGGCGGCCCGCCGGTGGTCGTGGATCCGGCGTTCGGCAGCTCCGCGATCTTCGCCGCCACCGAGACGCTATCCGAATCGACCGTGCCAGCCGGCTTCGTGCATCCTGAGATACGGCAGAGCGTGCCGTGCGCGAGGGTGCATCACGACCGCGGTGGAGTGGTCGCGTGCAGCGGCGGGCCGGCGGTGCACGGCGCGGACTCGCCGCGACCGCGGATCTCCACGGGCGATGGTCTCGCCGGTAGCTCGGTCGGTCGGGACGACGAGCCCCCGGGTTCGACCCGCCGGCCGTGGCGGGGATCCCGTCGGCGCCAGCATCGCGGTGAAGTTCGCCGCGACCGACCACCGGGTCCGTGGCAGCGAGCTGTCTCGGCTCGGATCCGCCGTCGGGGGATGCGATCGAGCGGCTCGGCAGGAATGGTCGGCCGCCATCGCCCGGGGGCGCGTGCAACGACGCCCTCGAGCAGGTCCTCCCGATGTGCAACGCGTCGGTCGACGGTCGGACCGGTCGCGGGACTCGCTGGATGGCTCCCGATCCGTCACGAATCGAGGCAGACGATGCCGGCGCCTCGGCCGGTCCGAGGCGTTCGCGTCGGTCGGGCTGCGGTCGAGGTCGCCGGATCACGGACCCGGTAGCTCGGCGATCCCGTCGACGACGCTGCAGTCGTGCACCGCGAATCGCTCGGCGAGCTCCGGGTGGCTGCGCGGCCAGGCCAGCTCGACGGCGTCGCGCAGCGCGTCGACGGCAGCCGCGCGAACGAGCGCGCCGGCGGCGCCCTTGTCGCCGCCGCCGAGCATCCGCTCGCCGAGCACGCCATCGACCGTGCGCGCGATGTCGCACATCGTCTCGAGCTCGGGCCCGGAGATCCGGTACAGGTCGCGCAGGCCGTGGCCGTCGGCGCGGAACAGCGCGCCGACCGTCGCGATGTCGCCGCCGCGCCACGCGCCGAGCATCCGGCCGAAGCGCGCCTGCGCGCCGTGGATGTAGCGGAGGCGGTCGACGAGGTGGGGGTGGCTCGGGCCGAAGCGCGCGGCGATCCGCTCGCAGAGCTCCGGCGTGTCCACGTCGGCGAGGCACGCGATGCCGAACTCGGGTCGGGCGAGCTCCACGAGCTGCTCGCACTCGGCGCGGCGCACGCGATAGGTCGACGTCTCGAGCCCCGGCCGCACCGTGCCGGTGTCGAGGCTGACGATGCGCAGGTCGTCGCCACCCGCACCGAGCGGCACGTAATCGATGCTGCGGTCGCGCGGCCGGTAGTGCGTGCCCTGCCCGGCGCGCGCAAAGCAGATCATGATCTGGTCGAGCTGGCCGCAGGGTGAGCCGATGTAGTCGTTCTCGATCTGCTGCGCGAGGTCGACCAGCCGCAGGCCGTCCGTGAGCGAGCCGAGGTCGACCGGGGCGCCGTTGACCTCGAACATCGTGAGCAGGAGGTTCAGCGACAGAGACGCCGAGCGCGACATGCCGCCGCCCGGGATGTCGCCGAACAGCACGACGTCGACGCCCTGCGTGAAGCGGTGGCCGCTCCGCCGCAGCACCCAGTCGGCACCGCAGGGGAAGCGACCCCAGTGCCCGGCGAGCTCGGCCGAGCGCGGCTCGGGTACCTCGCCGGGGCGGAACGAGACGACGCCGTCGGCAGGGAAGTTGCCGCTGAACATGCGCACGCGGCCCGAGTCGTTGGGCTTGTACGCGGCCCAGATGAAGCGGTCGGTGCCGACGCCGAACAGCTCGGTGCCGTTGTAATCGCCGTGCTCCACGCCGAGGCAGAAGCGCGACGACGTGCGCCGGATGCGGCCGCCGCGCACGTCGAGGCCGCATTGCCCGGCCAACCGTGCGAGCTCGTCGCGCGCGGTCGCGTCGCGGGGGTGGACGCTGGCGGGACGGTTCGTCATCGCGGGCTCACCGGACGTGATCTCACCAACCTGATCTCACCAGAAGAGGGCGTAGAGGCACAGCGTGACCACGACGACGGCGATGCCGACGGTCTTCGCGAGCGGTGACGACACCAGCTCGATGCGCGGCACCGGCGGCGTCGCGAGCGGCGTCGTGCGCGGTCGCAGCTTCGTGACGATGCTCATCATCAACAGCACGCAGCCGAACGACACCGCCATGCGGTCCAGGAACGCGAGATTCGGCAACAGCTGCTTGAGCACCAGGTAGATCAGCGGATTGGCGAGCAGGCCGACGACTCCGCAGATCGGCGCCGCGCGCTTCACCAGCAGCCCGAACACGAACACCGCCAGGATCCCTGGCGAGATGAACCCCTGGAACTCCTGGATGTAGGTGAAGATGCCACCGAAGTCGGGATCCCCGAGCAGCGGCGCGATACCGGCGCCGATCGCCATGAACACACCGACGCAGATCCGGCCCGTCAGCACGAGCTGGCCCTGGCTCGCGGCCGGCCGCAGGTACTTGCGGTAGAGATCCATCGTGAAGATGGTCGACGCCGCATTGAGCATCGACGCCAGCGAGCTGACGACGGCGCCGAGCAGAGCGGCCAGGATGAAGCCCTGCAGGCCGGTGCCCTCCGGGACGAGCTTGCGGACCAGCAGGCCGAACGCGGTGTCGTACTTGTAGCCGAGTAGCCGCGTCGTCTCGGGCGTCGCGCCGCGCTCGCTGGCGCGCGCCCTGACGCCGTCGTTCCACGTCGCGATCTGGAGCGACAGCTCCGGATTGCGCTCGGCCCAGGCGCGGTCGAACGCGAACAGGCGCAGGTCACCGGTGTCGGTCGGCGTAGTGCTGAGCTCTCGGAAACGGCTGACCGCCTGTTCGTTGCTGGACTCGATCTGCTGGTCGGACAGGGCTGCCTCGGCCATGTCGCCGGCGTAGAGATTGAAGGCCGCGATGCCGGGGAACACGATCGCGAACGGGATCAGCAGCTTCAGCGCGGCCGCGAACACGATGCCCTTCTGGCCGTGCGCGAGGCTGTGCGAGCCGAGCGTGCGCTGCACGATGTACTGGTTGAGGCCCCAGTAGTAGAAGTTCGGGATCCACAGGCCGACGACCAGCGCCGTCCACGGCAGGATCAGGTCGCCGGCCGGTAGCACCATGTGCAGCTTGTCGCCGTTCAGTGCGATCAGCTTCGCCCAGCCGCCGGCATCGTCGGCGAGCCCCTGCACGTCGGCGGTCGTCGTCAGCTCCTCGACCCGACTCGCGCCGAGCGCGTCGAGGGCGAGCACCAGGATGACGCCACCGCCGACGATCAGCGCCGAGCCCTGGATCAGGTCGGCCCACGCGCAGGCCTTCAGGCCGCCGCTGACGACGTAGATCGCCGCGATCACGCCGATCAGCCACGAGCCCGCGGCGAGCGACACGCTCGGGAACAGCGTGGTGATCATCAGCGCGCCCGAGTAGATGACGGCCGCGATCGTCACGCCGACGTACACGACCATCGTGAACAGCGCCATCAGCGAGCGCGCCGCCTCGTTGTAGTGGTACTCGAGGAACTCCGGGATCGTGTAGATGCCGGCGCGCAGGAACTTCGGCAGGAAGAAGAACGCGACGCAGACGAGCGTGATGGCCGCCATCCACTCGTAGCTCGCGATGGCGATGCCGACGTAGTCGGCCGCCTGCCCCGACATGCCGACGAACTGCTCGGTCGAGATGTTCGCGGCGATCAGCGAGAAGCCGATCAGCCACCAGCTCAGTCCGCGGCCGGCGAGGAAGTACGACTCGCTGTCCTTCTCGTGCCGGCTCTTGAGCGTGCCGACCAGCAGCACGGCGACGACGAAGGCGACGAAGACCAGGATGTCGACGAGATGGAATTCCATGCCGCGGGGGACGATCGGTCGGGACGGGTAGGGCGCAGGCGGCCCGCTCAGACGCTACGGGGATCCGCGCGCGACACAATGCCGCTTCGGTCCGGGTGTTCCCTGGCGGCTCGGGCGATGATCGGCGGCATGGATCCTGCGACGCTTCGCCTGCTGCTGCCGGCGCTCGCCGGCGCGGCCGTTCTCGCTCCGGCACCGCGCGGCCAGGGGCAGCCGGACGTCGCGGCGCCCGCGCTCGAGGTGGTCCTGAGCCCGCTCGGTCCCGGCTTCGCACGGACCCACGTCAACGCGACGATCTTCCGCCGCGACCCGCTCAGCAGCCGCGGCGACGTCCAGTTCGCCGCCTACTACGATCCGGACGGGCACGTCGTGCTCGCGCGCCGGGACCTCGGCGGCGACCGGACCTGGAGGCTGCTGACGACGGCGCTGGCCGGCCGGGTGCGCGACGCGCACAACGGGATCAGCCTGATGGTCGACGGCCGCGGCGTGCTGCACGTCGCCTGGAACCACCACGGCGACCCGCTGCACTACGCCCGCGGCACCGCGCCGGGCGCGCTGGAGCTCGGCGCGCCCGAGCCGATGGTCGGCAGCCGCGAGCGGCGCGTGACCTACCCCGAGTTCCACCGCCTCGCGAGCGGCGACCTGCTGTTCGCCTACCGCGACGGGGCATCGGGCAACGGCGATCTCGTGCTGAACCGCTACGACGTCGCGGCGGGCTCGTGGTCGCGGCTCTGCGACACGCTGCTCGCCGGCGAAGGCGAGCGCAACGCGTACTGGCAGATCGCGATCGACGCGCGCGACGCGATCCACGTCAGCTGGGTCTGGCGCCGCACGCCCGACGTCGCCACGAATCGCGACCTGGGCTACGCGTGCTCGCGCGACGGGGGCCGCACCTGGCAGCGCAGCGACGGTGCACCGCAGACCGTGCCGATCACCGCCGACAATGCGGAATACGCATTGCGCATCCCGGAGGACTCGACGCTGATCAACCAGACCTCGATGGTCGCCGACCGGGACGGGCGTCCGTTCATCGCCAGCTACTGGAGGCCGGCGGGCACCGGAGTCCCGCAGTTCATGGTCGTCCGCCGCGACGCCGACGGTTGGTCGGCGCACCGCGTCGGTGAGCGCACGCTCGACTTCGAACTCGGCGGCACCGGGACGCGCCGCGTGCCGATGTCGCGGCCGCGGCTCCTGCTCGACGAGCGCGGGGCGACGCCGCGCCTGCTGATGCTGTTCCGCGACGCCGAGCGCGGCGACCGCGCGACGCTCGCGATCTGCGCGGACGCGAATGCGAGGGAGCTCGTGTGGACGTTCGCGGACCTGACGCGGGAGCCGCTCGACGCCTGGGAGCCGTCGATCGACACCGCGCTGTGGCAGGAGCGCGGGGAGCTGCACGTCTTCGTGCAGCGGACGGGACAGGGCGACGGCGAGCGCGCGGTCGAACTCGCCCCACATCCGGCCGGCGTGCTCGAGGTTCGCACGGACGGGCGGGCCGCCGGGCGCTGAGCCGCGGGAGGTAATTCTTCACGGAGTCGGTGTCAGCGGCTCCGCCGCCCCGCCCGTGACGAACGTGCGACAGCCGCGGGGCCCGGTTCGGGATTCCGCGCTTCCCTGCGTCGGTCGACGCGCTAACGTGCCGTCGGCCTGCCGACCCCCCTCTGAGCTGATGAAGATCCCGGAGAAGCGTCTCCGGCGGCAGGTCCGTGTCGCATTCGCGGATGGCCGCCCGGAGCGCCGACTGTCCCTACTCGACGGGCTGCAGCAGGCGCTCGGTTCGTTCCGCGCTGGCGACCTCGATACGGCGGCCGCGCTGTGCCGACAGATCACGCAGCAGGTTCCGAACTGCGAGCAGAGTCGGGCGCTGTGGGCCGAAGTGCTGGTCGCCGCGCACCGACCGACTGCGGCGCGCAAGGTACTGGCGCCGGTGCTCGCCGCCGCGGACGACCCCGACACCCTGCTGGTCGGCTCGCGCGTCGCACGCCGCCTGCTCGACTTCGAGTCCGGTTGCGGGTTGATCGAGCGCGCGATCCGACTCGATCGCTCGCGTGCCGACCTGCGACTGGAGGCGGCGACCTGCGCCGTCGAGCGCGGTGACCGCGACGCGGCGGCCGCCGCGGTGCAGGCCGCGATCGAGCGCGATCCCTACCTGGCGGGCGCCTACTGGCAGCGCGCCCAGCTCGACCTCGACGAGCACGCCGACGCACACCTGGCGGAGCTCACGCGGTTCGTCGACGCCGGCAGCTTCACGCCGGCCGAGCGCGCCTACCTGCACTTCGCGATCGCGCGGATCCATCAGCGCCGCGGTCGTCTTGCCGACGAGTTCCGGCACCTCGAGATCGCCAATGCGGCAGTCGCGAGGGAGCGCCCGTGGACGCCCGAGCGCGAGGCCCACAAGCATGCGCGCATCGAGCGGTTCGTGGCGCGCGGGCTCGCCGCCTGCGCCGGCGTCGGCGACCGCACGCGGCGGCCGCTCGTCGTCACCAGCATGCCGCGCGCGGGCTCGACGCTCGTCGAGCGGGTCCTCGGCGCGCATCCGGACGTGACGCCGTGCGGCGAGATCGGCGTATTCGCTGTGTCCATCACCGCGCTGATGCGCGCGCTCGGGGTGCGGGACCACGACGAGCTGTGGGACGACCGCTTCACGCTCGCCGGCCACGTCGAGGCGCTCGCCGGCTTCGCAGGTCGGTTCCTCGACCAGCTGCCGATCCCGACGCCGGTGTTCACGGAGAAGACGATCGACAACTTCGCGTTTCTGCCGTTCCTGCTGACGATGTTCCCGGCGGCCAGGGCGATCCACGTGCTGCGGGATCCGCTCGATTCGGCGCTGTCGACCTGGCAGCTCCACTTCGCGGAGAGCAACGGCTACGCGTACGACCTCCGCAAGATGGCGGTGCGCTACCGCCAGCACCTCGCCGTCATGGAGCGCTGGAGGGAGCTGTTCCCCGGTCGGATCCACACGGTCCACTACGAGGATCTCGTCGCGCGACAGCGCGACGTCACGCGCGATCTGCTGCAGTTCGCGGGACTCGGCTGGGACGAGCATTGCATCGAGTTCCACGCCGCCCGCGCCGCCGTGCGGACCGGTAGCGCGCTGCAGGTGCGCCGTCCGCTCTACGCGACGTCGGTCGGTCGCCACCGGCCGTACGGCGCGCTGCTGCGGCCGGTCGCCGACGAGCTCGGGCGGCCGCTCGTCGAGTGAACTGGCCAACTCGGAAGGCCGCCCGGCGGCGTGGCGTCGGGTCCGCGGCGGAGCTAGGATCCGCCCCCATGACGAGTTCGAAGGTCCTCGGCACGTTCGTCGTGAACGGCGAGCCGCACGAGGTGGCGTACGCGCCGCACAAGACGCTGCTCGAGGTGCTCCGTGAGGACCTCGGGCTCACCGGCACGAAGCACGGCTGCGAGCTGGGCGAGTGCGGCGCCTGCACGGTGCTGCTCGACGGCACGCCGGTCGTGTCGTGCCTCGTGCTGGCGCAGGAGGTCGAGGGCCGCGCGATCCGCACGATCGAGGGGCTGGCCGACGGTCCCGATCTGCACCCGCTGCAGGACCTGTTCGCCGAGCTCGGCGCGTCGCAGTGCGGCTACTGCTCCGCGGGTTTCATGCTGGCGGCCAGCGAGCTGCTCGAGCGCAATCCCGACCCGACGCGCGACGAGATCCGTGCCGCGGTGGCGGGCAACATCTGCCGCTGCACGGGCTACATCAAGATCTTCGAGGCCATCGAGCTCGCAGCGGCGCGGCTGCGGGGCGAGCAGGGTCAGCCGACCCGGGAGATGCTGTATGGCTCCTGAGACGGGGATGCCGGAGTCGGGCGGTGCCACGGCCGGTGGCGAGCGAGCGGAGGGCCGCTACCTGCACGCCGTCGACGCGGCGTCGCTGTCCGTGATCGGGAAGCCGTGGCGCAAGATCGACGCGCGCAGTCGGGTCACCGGTCAGACGAAGTACGCCGACGACCTCGCGCTGCCGCGCATGCTGGCCTGCAAGCTGCTGCGCTCGTCCGTCGCGCACGCGCGCATCAAGAGCATCGACACGTCGGCGGCCGAGGCGTTGGGCGGTGTGCACGCCGTGCTGGTCGGCAGCGAGCTGCCGGTCGCGTTCGGCATCCTGCCGGTCAGTCAGGACGAGCACACGCTGTGCATCGACAAGGTGCGCTTCATCGGTGATCCAGTCGCCGCGGTCGCGGCGGTCGACGAGGACACCGCGTGGGAGGCGTGCCGGCTGATCCGCGTCGAGTACGAGCCGCTCGACGTCGTGACGTCCGTGTTCGACGCGGCGCGCGATCCGCACGGGATGGACCCGGCGGACCGGATCCACGACTACGGGCGCGAGGGCAATCTCCACCGCTGCGAGCACCTCGAGTTCGGTGATCTCGACGCGGCGTTCGCGGAGAGCGACCTCGTTCGCGAGGACCTCTGCTTCTTCGAGGGCAACACGCACCTCCCGATGGAGGAGCACTCGACGGTCGCCTTCACCGACCCCGACGGCAAGCTCTGCGTGATGTCGAGCACGCAGACCCCGCACTACCTGCACCGGGCGCTCGCCAAGGTGCTGGCGGCGTTCGTGCCACCGCACAAGATCCGCGTCATCGCGTGCCCCAATGGCGGGGGCTTCGGCGGGAAGAGCGATCCGTTCAACCACGAGATCGCCGTCGCGCGCCTGTCGATGAAGACCGGCCGGCCGGTCAAGATCACGCTGACGCGCGAGGAGGTGTTCCAGACGCACCGCGGCCGTCACCCGGTGCTGATGAAGTCGCGGATCGGCGTGTCGAAGGACGGGCGCATCAAGGCCCTCGAGTTCGAGACGCATCTCGACGGCGGCGCGTACGGGAGCTACGGCACCGCGAGCACCTTCTACACGGGCGCATTGCAGTGCGTGACCTACAAGGTCGACAACTACCACTTCAAGGGCGCCCGCTGGTTCACCAACAAGGCGCCGTGCGGGCCGAAGCGCGGCCACGGCACGCCGCAACCGCGCTTCGCGCTCGAGACGCAGCTCGACAAGGTCGCGGTCGAGCTCGGCATCGATCCGGCGACGCTCCGGTCGCGACATCTGGCCGAGGCCGGCTCGTTGACGGCGAACTGGATGCGCATCGGGTCGATGGGGCTCGGTGAGTGCATCGAGCGCGTGTGCGCGGGCTCCGGGTTCCGCGAGCGCTGGGGCAGGCTGCCGCTGGGCAGGGGTGTGGGGCTCGCATGCTCCAGCTACCTGTCGGGCGCCGGACTGCCGATCTACTGGAATGCGATGCCGCATTCGGGCGTGCAGCTGAAGCTCGATCGCAGCGGTCTCGTCACGGTGTTCTGCGGCAGCACCGACATCGGCCAGGGCAGCAACTCGATCCTGGCCTACATCGTCGCCGAGGTGTTCGGGCTCGATCCGCAGGACCTGCGCGTCGTCACCTCCGACACCGATCTGACGCCGGTCGACCTCGGCAGCTACAGCTCGCGCGTGACCGTGATGACCGGCAATGCGGCGCTGCAGGCTGCCGAGCGCGCCCGCGACCTGCTGGTGCCGCACGTCGCCGCGCAGCTCGACATCCCGAAGGGTCGCGTGACGTTCGGCGGCGGTCGCGTGTTCGACTGCGAGGATCCCGAGCGCGGCATGACGTTCGCCGAGGCGGTCGGGACGGCCGAGGCGAAGATCGGCACGATCGGCACGACCGGCAGCTACCGGCCGCCGAAGTCGCCGGCGCGCTACAAGGGCGGCGGCGTCGGTCCGAGCCCGAGCTACTCCTACACGGCGGCGGTCGTCGAGGTCGACGTCGACCCCGAGACGGGCATCTACACGGTGCCGAGGATCTGGGTCGCGCACGACATCGGTCGCGCGATCAATCCGGCACTCGTCGTCGGACAGGTCGAGGGCTCGGTCTACATGGGCCTCGGCGAGGCGATGATGGAGGAGATGAGCTATCGCGGCAATCGGTTCGGGGTCCACAAGATCCCGTCGATGCTCGAGTACAAGTCGCCGACGTCGATGGAGATGCCCGAGGTCGTCACCTACCTCGTCGAGGACCCGGACCCCAATGGGCCGTTCGGCGCGAAGGAGGCGGGTCAGGGGCCGCTCCTGCCGATCATGCCGGCGGTCGCCAATGCGATATACGATGCCGTCGGCGTCCGCGTCGACGAGGTCCCGGTCACCCCGGAGAAGGTGTTCGACGCCATGCAGCGCAAGGCCCAGGGCAAGGAGGCGCGCTACGGCCCGCGGGAGCTGCCGCGCGTCGAATGGCCGGAGCCGCGCCGGGTCCGCACCCCCTGGCAGGGCGGCACCGGGGTCGAGGTCGAGCGCGAGGACGAACTCGCGCGGAGTTCGCAGGGCTGAGTCGCGGATCGTCACCGGAGCCGAGCCATGCTGCGCCTTCCGAAGTTCACTTTGCATCGCCCGACCAGCGCCGCGGACGCGGTGCGCATCGCCGCCGGCCACGGTCCGGAAGCGAGCTACGTCGCCGGCGGCACCGACCTGTATCCGAACATGAAGCGCCGCGTACAGCGTCCGACGCACGTCGTGTCGCTGTCGCGCTGCGCCGACCTGCGCTCGCGCGCGGGTGTCGCCGGCGCCGAGGTGACGCTCGGCGCCATGACGACGCTGACGGCGATCGAACGCGACCCGTGGCTGCAGGAGCACTATCCGGCGTTCGTGCATGCGGCGTCGGTCATCTCGACGCCGCTGCTGCGCAACATGGGCACGATCGGCGGCAACCTGCTGCTCGACACGCGCTGCAACTACTACGACCAGAACTACGAGTGGCGCGAGTCGATCAGCTTCTGCATGAAGTGCGACGGCAGCACGTGCTGGGTCGCGCCGTCGAGCCCGCGGTGCTGGGCCGTGCAGTCGAGTGACACCGTGCCGCTGCTGTGCGCGATCGGTGCCCACGTCACGCTGCTCGGGCCGGATGGAGAGCGGCGGATTCCGCTGACCGATCTCTACCGTGACGACGGCATCGCCTACACGACGAAGCGACCGGGCGAGCTGCTCACGCACCTGCACCTGCCCGCCCTGAACGGCTGGCGAGCGTCGTACCGCAAGCTGCGCAGGCGCGGCTCGTTCGACTTCCCGGTCCTCGGGGTCGGCGCGTGCCTGCACTTCGACGGCGACGTCGTCACGCGGGCCGAGGTGCGGATCGGGGGTGCCGGGAGCCACGCGATCCCCGCGGTGAAGACCGCAGCGATGCTGGTCGGCCAGCGCCTGCGCAGAGACGACGCCGCGAGTGGCGAGCTGATCCGCGCGGCGGCGCAGGAGGCCTACAAGCCCACGCGCGCGATGGACAACACCGACCTCGACGCCGCGTGGCGCAAGAAGATGGCGCCGGTATTCGTCAGCCGGGCGATCCAGGACTGTCTGTGACGCCGGCGGCGGCCCGGTCGCAGACACCGGCCGGGGCCGCGTCGCGCCGGCGTGCGTGCCGGTGCAGCTCCGCGAAGGCAGCGAGGGCAGCGCACGCCGTGGCGGCAGCGAGCCACGGCGCGCCGAGCACGACGTCGAAGCGCTCGGCCTCGTTCAGCCACGCGCCGGTCGCGCGGGACTGCCAGGCGGTGCGGAACAGCGCGAGGTTGAAGCCCGCGTGGAGCGCCCACGCCAGGGCGATGTGCCCGCAGCGGAGGATCAGTGCGTTGCGCAACGCACCGACCGCGAACAGGGTCACGACCGTCACCGGCGCGAGCGGCGTCTGCAGCCCGCCGAAGCGGTAGAGCGCGACGTGCAGTCCCGCGAACGCGGCAGCCAGCGCGGTAGCGATCGCGAGCGGCCGTCGGGGCCAGCGGCGGGCGAGCGCGGCCAGCGGCAGGAATCCGAGCAGAACCTCCTCGTTCAGCGTCTGGAACACGAACGACGCGAGTCCGCCGGTGCCGAGGTCGACCATCTGCAGGTCGGCGGCGCGCAGCCGTGACACGGTACCGATCGTCGCGTGCGCTCCGGCGTGCACCAGCAGCGCGACAGCGAGCGCGGCGATCCACGTGCGTGGTCCCGCCGCCAGCCCGAGCCGTGAGACCGTGGTTCGTGGTCCGCGCGATCCGAGCAGCAGCGCGAGCAGCGCGGTCGCCGAGGGGAACGCGAACGGTGCGATCCGTGCGTGGGCCCAGGTCGAGTAGGGAGCCAGGAACACGGCGCCGATCAGCAGTGCGCGCAGCGTCGTCAGGACCCGGGAGCGGACGCGCATCGGCGCGCAGCATAGCGGTCGGGCCCTCGGCGCCGTGCCGGAGCTCCGGGGTCCCTCAGCGCAGGCCGCGCTCGGTGACCAGGTAGACCGCGAAGCTCCCGAGCCAGTGGCCACCCGCGTAGTGCTCGCCGGTGACCGCGGCGAGCCCCGCGGCGCGGTGCTCGGCCGCCGCGGCGAGCAGCCCGGCGCGGCGCGGATCGTCGGCTGGCAGGCCTTGCGCGATGCCCATCAGCATCCACGCGCGTGACAGGTTCAGGCCGTCGAGGTGCGCGAGCTTGCCATCGCTCTTGTCGCTGACGACCGCCGGGCGCAGGAACGCCGTCGAGCCGTCGAGCGGCAGGCCCGGCAGGTAGGCGCCGAGCCACGCGGCGAACTCGGTCGGCGGCACGAGGCGGCGCATCAGGTCGGCGGGGGCGAGCCCCGGCGACAGGAAGTCCTGGCCGCTCGGTTCGAACTGCAGGTTCCAGCCGCGATCGCCGAGGTGGAACGTGCGGCTGCGGGCCTCGATCAGGTCGCGCATGGCGTCGCGGCCGCGCGCGACCGCCCAGTCGTGGACCAGCCCGAACGCGAACGCGGTCTGGCTGTGCTCGCCGCTGCGGTTCGGGTAGGTCAGCTTCGGGAGCCAGTCGGCGAGCCGCTGCTCGACGGCGTCCTCGAGCGGCTCGATCGCGTGCGCCCAGCGGCGCGCGTCGGGGTCGTCCCAGCCGTGCAGCTCGGCGGCGAGCTGCAGCAGCCACGCGAGGCCGTAGGGGCGCTCCCAGGACGCGCGATCGGCACCCTGGAGGTAGCCGACCTCGGCGAGCAGGTGCTCGGGCGTCAGCGACGCGTCGAGCGCGGCGCGCGCGCGCGGCGCCCACTCGGCATCCGGCAGCGTGCGCAGGAGCCTCGTCAGCAGCCAGTGCCCGTGCACCGCGCTGTGCCAGTCGAAGCAGCCGTAGAACGCCGGCGTCAGCTCGCGTGGGGGGCGCGCGTCGGCGTCGCCCTGCATCACGTGGGCGATCTTGTTGGGATACTCGCGATGCACGCAGTCGAGGGCGAGGTTCGCGAAGCGACTCGCGAGCTCCGGATCGAGGGACTGCGCGGGCATCGGGCAGGTCGCGGCGAACGTGAACAGGCCGCCGGCGACGGCCGGCAGCAGCGAGCGCGCGCTGGCGCGCAGGGGGTGCAGGGGCAAGGGGCTCACTCCTCGGCGGGGTCGTCGTCGGTCGCGTAGCCGGGAGCTCGCGTGTCGGCGTCGCGCGGCTGGATGCGAACTGCGGTCCCGTACACGAACATCTCGGCGGAGCCTGCCGCGATGCGGCTCATCTCGAAGCGCACGCCGATGATCGCGTTCGCCCCGAACCGGCGTGCGTGGTCGCGCATGCGGTCGAGGGCCTGCTCGCGCGACTCGCCGACCATCTTCAGGTAGTGGTCGAGCTCGGCGCCGACGAGATTGCGCAGCCACTCGACGAAGTCGTGGAGCACGTGGCGGGTGCGGATCGACGTGCCGCGCACCAGGCCGAAGGTCTCGACGATCTCGTGGCCGGGCACGCTGCTGGTCGTCGTGATCAGGATATCGCTCATCGCAAGACACCCCGGTAGCGATCCAACGCCCGCGTCCGCAGCCGCTGCCGGACGGTCGACGCGAGGAGCAGCCCGCCGCCGGCGAGGATCGCGAGGATCGCGGCCTTGACGAGCCATGGCAATGACAGCAGCGCGCACAGTCCGTAGACCGCGCAGCCGAACAGCACGAGGCAGCCGGCACCGAGCAGCGCCCAGCCGACGCGCCACTCCGTGCGGTTGTAGAACCGTGCCCAGAAGCGTCGCAGCTCGTGGTCGGTCGGCTCGAGCTGCCCGGACGAGCGGCTGAGGTCGAGCAGTACGCGGTAGTCGGCGACCTCGGCGGCGAGCGCCGAGTCGTCGCGCATCCACTGCTCGAAGCGCGATCGGTCGGTGCCGAGCAACTCGTCGTCGACGTACGCCATCATCAGCGCCTCGCGTTCGCTGAGCGGCGGGTCCGTCTCGTGGCGGCCCGGATCGCGTGCTGCGGTCGAGTCGCGGTCATCCGGTGGAACGGTGGTCACTTGAGGCCCTCCAGGTAGGGCTCGAGGAGGCCGCGGAGGCGGCGACGTGCATGGAACAGGCGGGACATGACGGTGCCGACCGGGACGTCGAGCACCGCGGCGATCTGCGCGTACTCGAGCTCCTCGACGTGGCGCAACACGATGATCTCGCGGTGCTTGTCGGACAGCTCGTCGAGGGCGATCCAGAAGCGGCGCTGCGCCTCGTTGAGCTCGGCGCGGTCGCGCGGACACAGGCTGCCGGTGTCGGGGAGCTCCCAGTCCGACTCGCCCTCCTCGCGCGCCGAGATGGACACGTGCCGGCGCCGCCGTTGCTTCTCGACGAAGTTGAGGCACGCGTTGCGCAGGATGCGGAAGAACCACGGTGCGAACGGCTCGCCGTCCCGGAACCGGTCGAACGACTTGTAGACCCGGAAGAAGGCTTCCTGGGCGAGGTCGACCGCGTCGTCCCGGTTGCGGACGTAGCTCATCGCGACGTGGATCGCGGCGCCCATGTAGCGATCCACCAGGGCTTCGAAGCTCCGCGCGTCGCCGCGCTTCGCATCGGAGACCAGTCGGACTTCCTCGCAGCGGGCTTGCTCGATGGCGCTCAACGGCGCCGGGCTACCGGGAGCTCGATCCGACATTCGCCCGCTATCCGAACTTCCTGGCTCGCATCGTGCAACGCTCCATGCCGGCGGCGTGCCGGTCCCGCCGGGCACGCCGCTCAGCCGCGCTCGACCGGCAGGCCGGCGCCCAGCCAGCGTGCCATCCCGCCGCGCAGGTTCCACAGGCGATCGAAGCCGTGCTCGGCCAGGATCTGGCACGCGACCAGCGAGCGGACGCCGTGCTCGCAGACGACCAGGTGCGGTCGGCTCGGATCGAGTTCGCCGAGACGGCCAGCCAGCTCGCCGACCGGGATCAGCCGCGCCTTCGCGAGACGGTGACTGTGGTGCTCCGGCGGCGTGCGCACGTCGAGGCGCACGAGATCGGGTTCGGACTGGAACAGCTGCTGCGCGGCCTCGGGGTCGACGTCTCGGTAGGGCATGGTCGGCGGTGGCGGGCCGCGGGGCCCGCGACGGGGTGCCCGCCGATTCTAGGATCGGACCCAGCGCGGCCCGCCTGGCGTTCCGAGGCGCGGTGCCCGGGGTTGCGGCTGACGGTGTGGCGCCGCTGCCATCGGGCCGGCCGTACCGTGCGGTTCGCCCCGCCGCGCGGCCGCTAGCAACCGCGCGCAGCGACCGCCATCAGGAGAGTCCCTGGCACCCTGCGCGAGCGCCCGATCCGGGGTAGGCTCCTGCGAACCCTGCGTGCCGGCGGGCGCCCGGTTCCTCTCTTCCTGCTCCCGCACCGCGGTCGCCCCCGTCGAGCCGTCATGACGCTCTCCGATCCCATTCCGCGCGGGCCGCTCGCGGCGCGCGTCGTCGCTGGCCTCGGCCTGCCGGCCCTTCTGCTCGCCCCGCTCGCTGCGCAGGCCCCGCTGGCGGGGCCGAGCGACCGGTTCAGCGACATGTTCCCGGCGCGCTCCAAGACCTTCATCAAGGCCTCGTCCGACCCCGACGAGCGTCCGCAGGCGCCGAGTCGCGGTAACGACGACGGCTTCACCGGCACCAACCAGTGCGAGGCGTTCCGCGAGTGGCAGGGGAGCAACGAGCTGGCGGTGCTGGCCGACGTGCAGGGGCGGGCGGGCTACATGGGGCTGCTGTTCCGGAACTTCTGGAGCGGAGTGATCGGCTACGGACCGGCGACCTGGGAGTCCAACCGCACGCAGATCGTCGTCGACGGCCTCGTGCGCCACGACCAGCCGCTGGCCGACTACTTCCGCAACGTCAACGACCCCAGCGGACAGATCGCGCCGTTCGACGGACCGTTCACGGCGAGCCGCTCCGGCGGGCACGTGACCCACACGCCGATCGTCTGGCAGCAGTCGTTCCGCGTGCAGAGCTTCGAGAACTCGTTCGCGAATGCCGCGCGGTTCCACAAGGTCGCGGGCTGCCTGATGTCTCCCGAAGAGCTGCTGCAGCCCCCGGACAAGCAGGCCTGGGAGACGGTCTACTCGCGCATCGGCGGGTGGCGGCACAATGCTCCTCGCGTGCTGCGTAGCCGGCAGCTCGTGCTGCGCGGCGACCGCATCCCCCGCGAGATCCTGATCGAGGGCCCGGCGACGATCCTCGAGCTGCGGTGCCGCGTCGGCATCGCCGCCGACTGGGAGCACCTGTGGGCCAGGTTCTACTGGGACGACGAGCGGCAGCCGTCGGTCGACCTGCCGCTACGGCTGCTGGTCGGGCGGACGAAGCCACCGTTCTCACGGCCCCTGGACACGCTGATGTTCGGGAACGACGGCAACCGGGAGATCTGGTGCTACTTCCCGATGCACTTCACCGGGTCCGGCCGGCTCGTGTTCGAGAACCGCGGCCCGACCGACATCGCGCTGGACGTCGACTATGCGGTCCACGACGGCCCACACCCCGGCAACTGGGGCTACTTCACGGCGACCTACCAGCGGGCGGTCACCCAGACCGGCGTCACGTTCCGTGGCCCGCACCTGACGAACTGCCGTGGCATGCTGCGCGGCCTGTTCCTCGAGACGCAGGCGGACACGACCGGGCGGATCGGCTACGGCCTCGACCTCGGCCACCTCGAGGGTGACCTGTGCGTGCGGATCAACGGCAACCGTGGCGACGAGCACAACTTCGCTGCGACCGAGACGTCGGTCGGCAAGTGGGGCTGGTACGGCACGCCGTCGGACGTCCCCTTCCGCACCGACACGTCGTTCCAGACCGGCTTCATGGTCCGCACGCGGCCCGACGCACACCTCGAATCCGACCGTGTGCAGGGCTCGACGTTCGTGTTCGACCCGATCCACTTCGTCGACGGGATCGAGATCGCGCTCGAGCACGGTGTCCAGAACCTGTCGAATGCGGACTACGGCCTCGTGTCGATCTTCTACCTGCAGCGCGGTGCGGCTCGGGAGCTGGTCGACGAACTCGACGTCGGCGACTCGACGGACGAGTCGCGCCTCGGCGTGCAGTTCGGCACGGCGCCGGTGTTCCTGCTGACGAGCCCGTTCTTCCGCGATCAGTTCTTCGGCACGCCGCCGCTGACCGACGAGGGCCGTGACGTGCAGGACTGGTATCGCTTCACGGTCAGCGACCCGCGGCTCGCCGGCTATCGCGGCGTCTGTCTCGAGTTCCGGCTGGATCGCCAGCGGGTCGGCAACGGTGGCATCGCGCAGGCCGACGTGCTCGTCAACGGGATGCCGGCCGGCCTCCTGCACTCGTGGACGTCGAACGAGCGCAATCGCTGGAAGGAGGGCGGTGAGCTCGAGGTCGAGCTGCCGCGCACGCTGACCGACGGGCTGACGAGCCTGCAGATCGAGGTGCGGCACGTCGTCGGCACCGAGCCGCTGCGGATCGGCGCGATCCGCGTGCACGGCTACACGCAGGACTGAGGCGGCGGAGTCAATCGGCGATTGCGCGCGCGATCGCCATGCCCGCGAACACCGCGAGCACCGACACCACGTTCTGCGTGAGGGCGTTCGCGACGGCGAGCATCGCGTGACCCGTGCGCATCAGCGTCGCGGTCTCGAACGCGAAGCTCGAGAACGTCGTGAACGCGCCGAGGAAGCCGCTGAGCAGCACGACCCGCTGCTCGCGCGTCAGGAGCTCGGCCTCGTCAGCGAGCACCGTGATCGCACCGAACAGCAGGCTGCCCAGCGTATTGACCGCGACCGTCGCCCACGGGAACGAGCCGTGCGCCTCCACGGCGATCCAGCGATAGACCCCGTAGCGGCACAGCGCTCCGCAGGCGCCGGCGATCGCCAGCAGCAGCAGGGGGCTCACACCCAGCGCTCCTGGTCGTCCTCGAGGTAGCGCACGCGGTAGAGGTCGGTGCGGCGGTCGCGCCAGTTCTGGGTCGAGCCGCGGTAGCGGTGCCGGCGTAGCAGCTCGATGTCGAGGTCCTGCATCACGATCGTCTCGATGTTCGGCGTGCACTCCGCGGCGATCGCGTCGCGGCTGAAGGGGATGTCGGCCGGCGTGAAGATGCCGGACTGCGCGTAGTGGATGTCGGCGTTGTCGGTGAACGGGAGGTTGCCCACGCAGCCAGACAGCGCGCAGTAGACGTGGTTCTCGATGCAGCGCGCCATCGCGCAGTTGCGCACGCGCAGATAGCCGAAACGCTCGTCGGTGTTGAACGGCACGAACAGGATCTGCGCGCCCTTCCGCGCGGCGATGCGGGCGAGCTCGGGGAACTCGATGTCGTAGCAGATCAGGATCGCGACGCGCCCGCAGTCGGTGTCGAACACGTCGACACGGTCGCCGCCGGTCACGCCCCACCACTTCCATTCAGCCGGGGTGATGTGGATCTTGTACTGCTTGCCGATCGTGCCGTCGCGGCGGAACAGGAACGACACGTTGTACAGCGTCGTCTTCGATGACGAAGTTCGAGCCGCCGATGATGTTGATGTGGTAGCGCACCGCGAGGTCCGTGAACAGCTCGAGGTAGCGCGGCGTGTATTCGGCGAGCCGCCGCGCCGCCTCCGCGGGTCGCCGCGCCTGGATCAGGGACAGCAGCTGCGTGGTCAGGAGCTCCGGGAACACCAGGAAGTCGCTCTTGTAGTCCGACGCGGTGTCGACGAAGTATTGGCATTGGCGTTCGAAGGCCTCGAACGAGTCGATCGCGCGCATCTGGTACTGCACGACTCCGAGCCGCACCATCTGCACGGGGCGCACCGTCCGCTTCTTGAACGGGCGGTACTCGCGGTTGACCCACTCCATGTGAGTCGCCCAGCCCGAGCTGTCCTCGTCCGACGGCAGGTAATCGGGGATGACCTGCCGTACCTCGAAGTCGTTGGCGAGCTGCGTCGTGAGCACCGGATCGTAGAGACGCTTCTCCTCGACCGCCGCGACGTACTCGTGTGCGGTCATCTCGTCGCGGTGCGCCAGATAGCCGGGAATGCGTCCGCCGATGACGATGCCCTTGAGGTTGCGGTCGCGGCAGAGCTGTTTGCGTGCGGAGTAGAGCCGACGCGCGAGCTTCATCCCCCGGTAGTCGGGGTGCACCATGATCTCGATCCCGTACAGCGTGTTGCCGTCGGGATCGTGATTGCGGATGAAGCCGTGGTCGGCGACCACCTTCCAGTCGTGCCAGTCGGAGTACAGGTCGAAGTCGACGATCAGGCTGCCCGATGACGCGACGAGCTCGCCGTCGACCTCGACGCAGATCTGCCCCTCGGGGAACCGCTCGAGCTGGCTCCGGAACTGCTCCTCGGTCCAGGTCGGCATCGTCGGGAAGCACAGCGTCTGCAGAGCGACGACGGCGGCGAAGTCGTCCTCGCGCAGGTTGCGCAGGTGGACGCGGGTCTCGAACGGCTCGACATCGATCTCGGGCATGTCGGCCCAGGTTGCGCCCGTCGGCGCGGCGATCAAGCCTCGGTTTCGGGCGGCTTCGACCGTGCGATGGCGACGCGGCGCTCCGTGGCGGATGATGGCGCCGACCATGCAGGACGACAGCGGGCGTGCGGGCGCCGAGCGGATCGAGATCGCGGTGGCGAGCTGGGCCGCCGGCGGTGGCGGGCTGGTGCTCGCGCTGACCGGCGCGGGCATCTCCGCCGAGAGTGGCATCCCGACGTTCCGCGGCGGCGACGGCTACTGGACGATCGGGTCGGTCAACTACACACCGATGGAGCTGGCGACCGCGGCGGCGTTCCGCCGGATGCCGGAGACCGTCTGGGAGTTCTACCTCGCGCGGGTCGTGCGCCACCTGGCGGCCGAGCCGAACGACGGCCATCGCGCGCTGGTGCGGCTCGAGCGGCACCTCGGCGACGACTTCCTGCTCGTCACGCAGAACGTCGACGGCCTGCACCTGCTCGCTGGCCAGAGCCCGCAGCGGACCTTCCGGATCCACGGTGACCTCGGTTTCGTGCGCTGTGCGAACGACTGCGGCGAGCCGAGCGGTGCGCTGCCTGCCCCGGCGATCGAACGTGCGGCGGCGCGCGTCGCGGTCGGCGAGCCGGCGTTCGACGCGGAGATCGCCGCCCTGCTGCGCTGTCGCACGTGCCGCGGCTGGCTGCGTCCGCACGTGCTGTGGTTCGACGAGTGCTACGACGAGGAGAACTTCCGCTGGGACTCGACGCTCGATGCCGCCGACCGAGCGCGGCTGCTGGTCGTGGTCGGGACCTCGGGCGCCACGAACCTGCCGAACCAGGTGGTGCAGTTCGCGCGCTACCGCGGCGTGCCGACGATCGTCGTCGGCCTCGACGACTCGCCGTTCTCCGCGATCGCCGAGGCGATGTCGAACGGCGCCTTCGCGCGCGGTCCGGCCAGCGTCTGGGTGCCGCGGATCGTCGACGCGATCGTCGCACACACCGTCCCTGACCGGGAGGCGTCGTGAGCCTCGTCGTCCTCGACGCGATCTCGAAGACGTACGGCGACAAGCTGCTCCTGCGCGGCGTATCGCTGGTCGTCGGCGAGGGTGAGCGTATCGGCCTCGTCGGCGTCAATGGCTGCGGCAAGTCGACGCTGCTGCGCATCCTGGCCGGTGCCGAGCATCCGGACGACGGTCAGCGCACGCAGAAGCGCGAGCTGCGGCTCGGCTTCCTGTCGCAGGAGCCGGAGGTCGACGAAGCGCGCAGCGTGCGCGACGAGGTGCGCTCGGCGCTCGGCGAGCGCGCGCGGATCCTCGGCGAGCTCGACGCGGTGCACCGCGAGCTGGCCGCGGAAGGTCTGTCGACCGGCGCGATGGAACGGCTGCTCCGTCGACAGGCCGCGCTCGACGACCGCCTCGACGCGCTCGGCGGCCACGACGTCGAGCATCGCGTCGAGGAGCTGATCCAGGGCGTCGGCCTGTCCGACCCCGAGCGATCGTGCGGCGAGCTGTCGGGCGGCGAGCGGCGCCGCGTCGCGCTCGCCAGGCTCCTGCTGCAGGAGCCGGAGCTGCTGCTGCTCGACGAGCCGACCAACCACCTGGATGCCGAGGTCGTCGCGTGGCTCGAGGACCTGCTGCGCACGTGGGCGGGGTCGCTCGTGCTGGTCACCCACGACCGCTACTTCCTCGATCGGGTGGCGACGCGCATCGTCGAGGTCGACCGCGCGCGGCTGTTCGACTACCAGGGTGGCTACGCCGACTACCTGCGCCAGCGGGCCGAGCGGCTCGAGCGCGAGGACAAGACCGAGGCGACGCGACTCAACCTGCTGCGGCGCGAGACCGCCTGGATCCGCCGCGGGCCGCCGGCGCGCACGACCAAGTCGAAGTCGCGGATCCAGGCCTACGAGAAGCTGCGCGACGACGTGCCCGACGCGCTGCCCGGCGAGCTCACGTTCGAGATCCCCTTCGAGCAGCGGCTCGGCGAGAAGGTGCTGACGCTGCGCGGCGTGACGAAGGGCTACGGCGCCGACCCGGTGCTGCGCGGGCTCGACCTGGAGCTCCTGCGCGGGCAGCGCCTCGGCGTGGTCGGCCCCAACGGCGCTGGCAAGACGACCTTCGTCCGGCTGTGCGTCGGCGAGCTCGAGCCCGACGCCGGCACGATCGAGCGCGGGCCGACCGTGCGCTTCGGCTACATCGACCAGCGGCGCGCCGCGCTGCACGACGACAAGCTCGTCTACGACGAAGTCGGTGGCGGCAACGACCACGTCGCGGTGGGCGGCCGGCGCATCCGCATCGAGTCGTTCCTCGAGAGCTTCCTGTTCCCGGGCGCGATGGCGCGCACCCGCGTCGGCGCCCTGTCCGGTGGCGAGCGCAACCGGGTGCAGCTCGCGAAGCTGCTGGCGATCGGCGGCAACGTACTGGTGCTCGACGAGCCGACCAACGATCTCGACCTCGCGACGCTGCGCGTGCTCGAGGAGGCGCTGTGCGCCTTTCCGGGCACGGTGATCTGCGTCAGCCACGACCGCTGGTTCCTGGACCGCGTCGCGACCCGCGTGCTGCACCTGTCGCCGGGCGGTGCGCACCGCGTGTGGGACGGTCCGCTCAGCTTCCTGCTGGAGCGACTCGACGTGGAACGCGAGGCGGCGCGCGCTGCCGCGGCCCGCGCGCAGGCCGAGGAGAAGGAGCGCGCGCGGCGGGCCGCGGCCGCGAAGCCCACCGCCGGTGGACCCGCGCGGCTGAGCTGGGCCGAGCGACAGGAGCTCGACGCGCTGCCCGAGCGGATCGCGGCGGCGGAGGATCGGTTGCGGGCGATCGACGCCGAGCTGGGCGACCCGGCGCTCTACGAGCGCGATCCGGCCGCCGCGTTGCGGCTCGGCCAGGAGCGCGCCGCGGTCGAGGCGTCGATCGCCGCAATGTTCGAGCGCTGGGAGCAGCTCGAGCGGCGCAGCGGCGAGCCCGGATGATCCGGAAGCTCGCGTCGCGAGGCTCCGCGAGCTGGCGAGTTGTGTGAGCGCGGCAGGGATCTCGCGAGTCGTTCGGGCTAGCGTTGCGGGCGATGAACACGCCGAAGATGACGCGGCTGTCCGTCGCGGCGTTCGCGCTGGTCGTCGTCGCCCTGCTCGCCGCGCGGCTGGCCGGCCTGGTGGGGACCGACCGGGCGATCCACCTCGCGCTGGCGATCGGCTTCGGTCTGGCGTCCGTCTGGCTGAGTCTGCTGGGTCGGATCGCGCTGCATTGGCGGATCCTCGCGGCGATGCTGCTCGGCGTCGCCTGCGGAGTGACGCTCGCGCAGGTCGGTGCGCCGGAGCTCGTGCGGCAGGGCATCGCGCCGCTCGGCGCGCTGTTCCTCAACCTGCTGAAGATGATCGCGGTGCCGCTCGTCCTGTTCTCGTTGGTCGCGGGCGTCGCCAGCCTCGAGGACAGCGCGAAGGTCGGGCGCATCGGCGGCAAGACGGTCGCGCTCTACCTGGGCACGACCGCGGTCGCGATCACGATCGGGCTGCTCGTCGCCAATCTGCTGCAGCCGGGCAGCGGCATCGACAGCACGACGCGGGACGCGTTGATGGCCTCGGGCCAGGCGGAGGCGGGTACCAAGATCGCCGCAGCCAGGCAGTCGTCGGAGGGCGTCGGTCTGCTCGGCTTCCTGCTCGGCATCGTGCCGAGCAATCCGTTCCGCGCGCTCGCCACCGGCGAGATGCTGCAGATCGTGTTCTTCGCGCTGCTGCTCGGCGTGGCCCTGACGCGCCTGCCCGGAGGTGCGGCGAAGCCGGTCGTCGACCTGTTCCAGCGGCTCAGCGACGCCGTCATCGAGATGGTGCACCTGATCATGCGAATCGCACCGATCGGCGTGTTCGCATTGCTCGCCGGTGTCGTCGCGCAATTCGGCGAGGACGCCGCACGGCTCGGCGACGTGCTGACGGCGCTGCTCGGCTACATGGCGACGGTCGTGATCGCGCTGCTGATCCACGGCGCAATCGTCTACCCGCTGCTGATCCGGACGCTCACGAAGGTGCCGGTGCGCCGGTTCCTTCGCGCGATCACTCCGGCCCAGCTCCTCGCGTTCAGCTCCAGCTCCTCGGCGGCGACGCTGCCGGTCACGATCGACTGTGTCGAGAAGGGCGTCGGTGTCGATGACGAGGCGTCGAGCTTCGTGCTGCCGCTCGGCGCGACGATCAACATGGACGGGACCGGGCTCTATCAGGGCGTCGCGGCGATCTTCATCGCGACCGTGCTCCAGGTGGACCTGACGCTCGTCCAGCAGCTCGAGATCGTGCTGACCGCGACGCTGGCATCGATCGGCACCGCTGCGGTGCCGGGCGTCGGCATCGTGATGCTGATCATCGTGTTGCGTCAGGCGGGCATTCCCGAGGAGGGTATCGCCCTGATCCTGGGGGTCGACCGCCCGCTCGACATGTGCCGGACCGTCGTGAACGTGACCGGCGACGCGACCGTGTGCACCGTCGTCGCGGCGAGCGAGGGGCTCGTGCGGGACGAGGAGACCGCCGCGACCTGACCGGCCAGCGGCCTGACGTTCCACCTCCGCAGAAGCGTATGCGGCGTATCGAAAGGGCGCGGGCGTCGCGCCGGTCGCCTGGATCCGGCGTCGCAATCCGCCGAGAATGCGGCCCGGTCCCTTCTGCAACCAGGGTGCTCATCCTCCGCCTCCCCATGAACCAGCTCTGCACCGCTCTGTGTCTCTCGCTCGCGGCGGCGTTCACGGCGCCCCAGCTCCGGGCGCAGCTGTCGACGCCGATTCCGCTCAGCTACAACTTCAATGGCATCGTCCATGCCGGTGAGGACAACAACCCGGACAGCCCCGCAGGCTACCGGTCGATCTCGGACCGCGGGCTCGACTTCACGGGCGGTGTCCCGAGCGACGCGCTGCTGAACGGGTACCGGCTCGTCGCGGCCGCTGGCCAGCTCGACGTCGTGCACCTGGGCAACCGCAACACGGTCGACGGCGGCACCAAGGCGTTCGACGCCACGCCGGATGGCGACGACATCGGCATCCAGCCGACCTGGCTGCCCAACCCGGACCAGACCGGGCCGCAGACCACCGACCTCTCGGCGAGTCCGATCGTGCTGCCGGTGCGCGCGTACCTCCGCGTGATCTTCCAGATCAGCAATGGCGGTGGCTCCTTCGACGTGCGGGTGGGCTTCCTCGACGGCACCAGCATCACGCAGACCGTGAGCGGTCCCGACTGGTTCGGCGGTGCCTACGCGGGCACTGCGAACGTCGACAGCGGCCTGCCCGGTGCGAACCTGTCGATCGAGGAGCGGTCGGTCGACCTCACGTCACAGGTCGGCAAGGTCGTGTCGTCGGTGACGTTCCTCAATGCGAGCAACCCGAATGCAGGTTACGCGATCCTCGCCGCGCGGATCGATCTCGTGCCACCGCTCCCGGTCGTGCGGATTCCGCTGAACTACAACTTCAACGGCATCGTGCACGCGGGCGAGTCGGGCAACCCCGACGATCCGGCGGGCTTCCGGTCGATCTCCGATCGCGCGCTCGATTTCACTGCCGGCGTCCCGGCGAACGCGCTGCTCGTGCCGTACGCCATCGTCGGCTCCGCGGGCGCTCTCGACATCGTGCACCTCGGCAACCGCAACCTCGTCGACGGTGGCACGAAGGCCTTCGATCTCACGCCGGACGGCGACGACATCGGCATCCAGCCGACGTGGCTGGCGAACGTCAACCAGGCGACGCCGCAAACGACGACGCTGGCCGTCCCGATCCGGTTGGAGGGCACCTCGGAGGCGTCGTTCCTGTTCCAGATCAGCAATGGCGGTGGCACCTTCGACGTGCGCTTCGACTTCCAGGACGGGACCAACACGGTCGCGACGCTGTCCGGCCCCGACTGGTTCGGCGGTGCGTTCGCTGGGACGGCGAACGTCGATCGCGGTTCGCCGGGTGCGAACCTGTCGATCTCGGAGCGAACGGTCCAGCTCGGCGCCTTCGTGGGCAAGCTGCTGACGGCGATCACGTTCCAGAACCCCGGCAACCCCAACGCCGGCTACGCGATCGTAGCTGCGAACGTGACCGGTTGCGGCACGCCCGCGAGCATCGCGAACCTCGGTGGCGGCAACGGTCCGACGTTGACGACCGCGAGCACCGGCCAGATCGGTACGCCACTCGACTTCACGGTGACGGGCGCTCCGGCGTCGGCGCCCGGCGTGCTGCTGCTCGCCTTCCAGCGTGGCTCCACGCCGCTCTCCGCGGTGTTCCCGAGCTGCGGGGGAACGCTGATCGCGGTGCCCTCCAACATCGACGTTCCCGGCGCGACCAATCCGAGTGGCGGCTACCGCCTGATGACGCCGGGTGTGTTCGATCCCGTCTACTGCGGTGGTCGGGTCGACTTCCAGCACGCGTCGCTCGCGGTCGGCGCGCCCTGCCCGATCGCGCTGACCAATGCGATCGAGATGGTGCTGGGCTACTGATCCGTGAGCCAGCCGCGGAGTGCTGCGGTGGTGGCCAGCGGCTGCTCGAGCGGTGCGAGGTGGCCACATCGCTCCAGCACGGCGAGGCGCGAATGCGGGATGGCGCCGGCCATCGCCCGATGTGTCGACGGCGGCGTCAAGGCGTCGTCCTGGCCGCACGCGACGAGCGTCGGGCAGGCGACCGCCCGGAGCGTGGCCGCGCTGTCCGGCCGGCTCATGATCGCGCGCATCTGCCGGGCGTAGCGCGCCGCGCCGACGGCGAGCGCCATCGCGCGCGTCGTCGCGACGATCGACGGGTCCGCGTACGCGGCCGGTCCGAGCAGCACCGGCAGGCGACTCTCGACGTGCGCGTCGAACCGACCCGCGGCGATGTCGAGGAGCGCCTGCTGCCGGGCTGCCGACACGCCGGGCGCATCGAGGTCCGCCGTGGTGTCGAGCAGCGCGAGCCGGACGACCCGGGCCGGCGCCTGCCGTAGCATCTCGAACGCGACGTAGCCACCCATCGACAGCCCGGCGAGGGCGAACGTCGGTGGCGCCTCGGCGAGGATCTCGCGGGCCATCGCGTCCACGCGGTCGGTGTCGGGCAGCTCGACGAAGCGCGGGGCGGCCACGTCGCGGAGGTGGGTCAGCGCGTGTCGCCACAGGCGCTGGTCGCAGCCGAGGCCCGGAACCAGCAGCAGCGGGGTGAGAGGCTCCATCGGGTGTGCGTTCCGTGGTCGAGGCGCGGCAGCCGTGAGGCGTGTCGGGTGCCGCGAGCCGCTGTCGATCCGGCGATCGAGCAGCGGTGGCCGTCGGACGCGAGGCCCGAGTCCCGGGCGAGCGGCGCCATGTCGAACTCGATGATCCCGACCCGGCGACCGGCGCGCCACCGAGCGACCGGGCCGCGCGGTCCGCGTAGGATCATGCCACGCATGGACCTCGGCCCCCGTCCCGATGAGGAGATCGACGCGCTGCCGCGCCCGCTGCGCGATCTCCTCGAGGCGGAGCTGGCGGCGGGCAACGCGGTCGCGGAGGTGGGGCACGGTTACCCGGCGCCGCCGGTCGGCTGCTACGTCCGCCTCGCGCGGCCCGTGACCACCCGCCCGCGCGCGTCCGGCGACGGCATCGTGTTCTGCGAGCGCACCGGCTCGTCGCACGCGGGTGAGTTCGCCGACGCGCAGCGGCACTTCTTCGTTCTCGAGCCGCCGCGACCGTCACCGCCCGAGCCCGACATGGACGCGATCCGCGCGGCGCTCGAAGCCCGGCAGCTCGCGGCGGACGCCGAGCGGCAGGCCGAGGTGGAGCGGGAGATCGCCGCCGCCCGCGAGCGCACCTCGGCGCGCGAGGACCGCGCGTCCGGCGAGGTGCGAAGCGCTCCGGACCAGCCCGACCCGGTCGCGCGGTTCCTCGCCAGCATGGTGATCGACTACGAACGTTGGCGGGAGGGCACCGGCTACGATCTCTCGTCGCTCGCAGCAGCGACGCCGACCGAGCGCGAGGCCATCGAGGCCCTGCTCGTCGGGCACGGCGTGCGCGATTGGCGCGACGTCGAGGCGCTCGCGGCGCTCGATACACCGCGTGCACGGTCGGTGCTGCGCGAGACGCTCGCGCACGGCTCCGCGGAGCTCGCGGTCGCCGTGCTCCGTCACGCCGGGCAGCTCGCCACGGACGAGCAGCGCACTGCCGTGCTGGTCGCGGCGCTCGGGTCGACCACGTTCTATCACGGACTCACGCAGACCCTGCTGGAGGTCGAGGAGTATCACCCGCCGGCAGTGATCGACGCATTGTTGCGCGGCGTCCTGCATCGCACGTGCGGAGAGGCGATTCATTTCGTTGCGATGCTGATGTTCCTCCACGGCAGGACGCGCGAGCCCTTCGACTGGACGGAGCGGCCGTACTTCCTCGAGTTCCACACGGAGGATCGGCAGGAGCGCGAGCGCCTGTTCCGGGACCTGTGCGCGCGGATCGGGGTCGACCCCGCGCGCTTCCTCACCGACCCGCGTGGCTGATCGGCGGTCCCCGGGTCGACGATGCGTCCCGATCCGGCGGGACCGCTGCTCGCGAGCGTGGCTGGCGATCTGCGCGACGCGGGCAGCACGGGGACGGCGTCGACCGCGAGCAGGACCTCGGGGTGCGCGAGGCGGGCGACCGACAGCACGGACACGGTCGGGGGCGTGGCGGAGCGCCCGCGAGCGGCTCGGAGCGCGCCCATCGCCGCTCGCAGATCGTGACCCGCGACCGCGTCCACGTCGAAGCGCACGACGTCGGTGCCCGTCGGGCCGGCGGCGTCGAGCACGGCCTCGACGTTGCGTCCCACCTGCGCGGCCTGCAGTGCCGCGTCGCCCCTGCCGGCGATCGCCCAGGTTCGGCCGCGCCGTCCGGCGAGAGGTCGCCGCGCTGCAACCATGTCGGCGTGGAGTCCCGGAACTCCGGCGGCGAGCGGCGCCCATGTCCGAGCGTGCTCGCGCTCGACAGCGGCGGCGTGCGCCCTCTCGAGGATCGACGTCGAGCATGACCTGGCCGAGCGGACCGAGGCGCTCGTCCCGGCGCTGGTCGCGCTGACCGGATGGGGGCGGAGCCGTGGCGAGTGTCGCACCGGCTGAGGTCGCGCAGCGGTCCGGCTCGATTGCGCGCGTCAGCCCAGCTCGTCCGCGACCCGCCGGCCCGACGACAGGGCTCCCTCCATGTAGCCCGGGAACGCGAGCGACGTGTGCTCGCCCGCGATCCGCAGTGGACCGGCCAGATCGCGCATCGCCGGCATCACCGTGGTGACCTGGCCGGGCGCGCAGAACGAGTAGCCGGCACGCGTCCAGCGCTCGAGCGGCCACGCCATGAACCGGTCGGGCTCTGGTGCTGGCTGGCCGGCCCGCATCGCGGCATAGCCGGGCAGCAGCTCGTCCAGCGCGGCACGGCAGCGCTCGAAGCGGGGCTCCGAGCCGAGCGCGCACAGCGCGGCGGCGGAGCGGCCGCCCGAGAAGCCGACCAGCACGCCCTCGCGGTCGGCGCGGTCGTCACCCGCGGCGGTCGGCTCCCAGACGGCACCGAAGGTCCCGTCGCTGAGCGCGCTGGCGGCCAGGCCGGCGCGGTGCCAGTAGCGCGTTGTGCAATGCGCGAGGTACTTGGTCGCGTGGCCGAGCTGCGGCCGGTTCGCGGCGATCGCAGCGGGAAGCAGCTCGGGATCGACTCGCACCGCATCCCAGGTGGTCGGCGGGATCGTGAGCACGACGGCGTCGGCGTCCAACGAGCTGCCGTCGGCGACGTCGACAAGGACGCCGTCGCCGCGGCGCGCGATCGCGGTGACGGCCGCAGACAGCCGGATCCGATCCGCGCCGACCGCCGCGGCGAGCGCCTTCGCGAGCGCGTCGTTGCCGTTCGCGCACCGGTGCGTCTCGCTGTCGGTCCAGAACGACTCGAAGCCACCGCCAGCGACGGCCGCGAACATCGCGAGCAGGCTCTGCGCCGCGGTCGGCACCGCGTTGTCGCTCTCCTGGTTGGCGTCGAGCGCGCGCCGGCACACGGCCGATGCGTTCCGCTGGGCGGCGAGCCATTGTGCGAAGCTCCGGGCGTCGAGAGCCGCCGCCCCGCGGGCGAGGAAGGCGCGATCGGCAGGGATCGCGCCTCCGCTCGCGTCGACCAGCGCCTCGCGCGCGGCAGCGCTCAGCAGCTCGGTCAGCGCGTCGAGCTCCTCCCACAGGGCCTCGGCCTCGGCCGGCGTCAGGCGGCGGCCGTCGAGCAGCACCGGTGCGTCGCCGGGCGGCTCCACGAGCGGGCTCAGCGGCAGTGCGAAGCGCTCCGCGTAGCCGAGCCAGGTGGGGTGATTGAGGCCGATCAGCTCGGCACCGGCTTCGATCGGCACGCCGCTCTGGCCGAGCCGAGGGATCGAGCGGACGCGTCCGCCGACGCGGTCGCGCGCGTCGAGCACGACGACGTCGTGGCCGTGCTCGAGCAGGCGATCCGCGCAGGCCAGCCCGGCGAAGCCTGCGCCGATGACGACGACGCGGCGGCCGCCGCCGCGGTGGCGCGGCACGCCGGAGCAGGCAGCGACGCCGGCCACCGCCGCGGCGAGCGAGGCCTTCAGGAACGAGCGACGGTCGAGTCGCCGGGCGGGCGGCTCGTACCGATCGGCGAGCTGCGCGATCAGGGAGCGGGACATCGGAGCGTGATTGCGGAGGATGCCCCGCGGCCGTGGGCGCAGGCGGGGTGGGTGTGAAGGGCGGCGCGCGTGCGGCTCATTGGCCGGGGCCGAGCGCCCCGCGGCTCTTCGGAAAGAGCCTGCGCACGAAGCCGAATGCACCGGCCTTCCGCAGCATGCGGACGACCTTCATCTGCTTCAATGCGTTGTGCTCGCGATAGACCTTCTCCAGCTCCGCGAGCCGGTACGGGTCGACGCGCACCATGCCGTCGTCGGCCTGCGGCCCGGCCGTCGGTGCGACGGCCGCCTGCGCGAGTGCCGGTGCCAGGACGGGTTCCGGAGCGGCTGTCGTGCGCACCGGGGCGTCGCCCTTCGCGAGCTGTCGCAGCTCCCGCTCCGCGGCCTCGCGACCCTCCCGGCGGCCGTCCTCGCGCGCCTGGTGAACCTGCTTCTCGAGGTCGGCGGTCGGCGCCATGGGGACCGGCCAGTTGCCCAGGACGGTGATCTCGCGCGGGGCGAGGCGCAGCACGTCGAGGTAGCCGAGCGCCCGATACTGCGTGTCCTCGTCGACGAACATCGGGAAGTCGTAGAAGTCGCCGAGGACCGTGCCGGTGTGCTGGAACAGCAGCCCCGCACCGGCGGCGATCGCCGCCGGCACCGCCGCGAGCCGGTGCTCCGGCTTCAGCAGGCCGGACAGGAACCGTGCGTGCACGAAGTCGCGCGCCAGGGCTGCGAACAGCGGTGCGAGGATGCGACCACCTACCAGGCCGTCCTGCCAGCCGAAGTCCGGGGCGTACGGGAACGCGCGCGCGTCGCGCGGGCGCAGCCACGCGAACGAGCCGCACGGCGTCGGGGCGTCGACGAGCTGTGCGACCACGTGTGCGAGTCGGCCGACGTCGAGGCGGACGCCGGCGCGCACCCACACCACGGGCGCGCTCGGGTCGAGCGCGAGCCATGGCGGCGTGTGGATCGAATGGAAGCGCTGCCAGTCCGCCGGCGCGTCGACCGTCTGGCCGGCGTCGTGGAGCACCGCGACCGACCACCGCGGCGAGCCCGACAGCTCGGTCTGCACGCAGGTCGCCGTCGCCGCGATCCACTTCGGGTCGGCGCCGCCGCAATCGATGACGACGAGACCTTCGCCGGGCAGCTCGGCCAGCTCGGGTGGCGTGCGCAGGTGGGCCGGCAGCGAGAACACCGTGGCACCCTCGCCGCGAGCGCGGCGCTCGCGCGCGACGATCTGCTCGAAGAACCCGATGCGCTCGCCGAGCAGCCGCTGCGGATCGGTGACCGCCCCGACGCGTTGGATCGCGCCCGCGCGCATGCGCTGCGCGAACGCGTCGTCGTCCAGCATGCGGCGGATCGCGGCCGTCAGCCCGGCCACGTCGCCGGACGCGTGCACGAGTCCGCTCCGCTCGTGCTCGACCATCTCCGCCTGGCCACCCTGGTCGGAGACCACGCAGGCCGCGCCCATGCCCATCGCCTCCAGCACGGCGCAGGGGTAGTTGTCCCAGGGCACCGGATGCAGGAAGGCCTTCGCGGCGCGCGTCGCTGCGAGCGCCTGATCGCGCGGCACGTTGCCGAGGCGCAGCACGCGACCGCGGTGGCGGGGTTCGACGTGGGCGGCGACGACGTCGTCGACCGATTCGCCCTGGTGCCACATCGGCTTGCCGAGCAGCGCCAGCTTCAGATCGGGGTAGTCGTCGGCCAGTGCATTGAACGCCGCCATCGCGACGTCGCTGCCCTTGCGCGGCTCGATCCGGCCGAGCGTCAACAGGAAGGGCGTGCGTGCGTCGAGCCCGCTCGGCAGCTTGTCGCCGCCGGTCGGCAGCTCGAGGAAGTACGGCACCGTGGCGCGCAGCTCGGGCAACGCCGGCCCGAACGTCGCCTCGTAGCGCTTCATCAGCGCGACCGACGGCGTGAGCAGCGCGTCGGCGTGCTGCAGGCAGTACTCCTCGCGCAGCATCATCTGCCGGTGCGGGTACCAGCCGAGCTCCCACACGTGCTCGTTGTGGCCGAACGCGAATCGCGAGCTGATGTGGCCGTGCACGCAGACCGGCGGGAAGCGGTGCGCCTCCCCGCAACGGCGGCGGCGGATCACGTAGTAGGCCTCGGCGAAGAACTCCGGCGACTCGATCACGTCGAGCCCGACCTCGCGGTGCAGCGCGGCGAGGTAGCCCATCGCCTTGTGTGCCGCCTGGTTCGACGGCTCGCGTGCCCACACCTTCGCGCGGTCGTCGTAGCGGTTGGGATCGAGGTCCAGGAACTGTGCGTTCGACGGCGTTTCCCGACGTTCGTCGAAGTACCAGATCCGGTGCGTGTGCAGGTTGCCCTGGCGGAAGCTCCGGTAGGTGTCCTCGGGAGCATTGCTGCCGTGCCGCGCTGCATTGGTGACGACGTGCACCTCGTGCCCCGCCTCGGCGAGGATCCGCGCCGCGGCGTTGTGGTAGGTCGCGATGCCCCCGCCGGGGAACGGCCGGTACTCGTAGCTGACGATGCAGATCTTCATCGGACGGCTCCGGATTCGACGGCCTGGGCAGCATCGTGGGCGAGGAGCTCGGCCTCGACGAGATCCGCGCCCGCCAGCCAGTGCTTCACGCGCTCGACGATGCGAGGCAGGGTCGTCTCCTGGCGCAGGATCGCTCGCAGGTCCTGCTGGAAGATGTTGCCCGGCGACACCCGCGCGAGCAGCTGCTCCTTGATGCTGTCGATCACCCCTCGCAATGCGATGACCTCGTCGTGGCCGCGCTTCTCGACGAGGCGGCGGGCCGGCGCGAGCAGCGGCTCGAGCGTGTGCATGAGACGCAGGTGGATCGGCGGCCGGAAGCCGTCCGGCGCGCCGTAGCGATCGAGCCGCAGCCGGGCGCCGACGCGCGGGGTCTTGCGTCCGCCACGCCAGTAGTGAGGTACCGCGTGGTCGCGGATGAACTCGTCCTCGTGCGCGACATGGCTGATGCCGAACGTGCGGTCGAACACGCCGATGTTGCGGAACGCGGCGCGGTTGCCGAACACGGTCTCGTGCGGGATATGGAAGACGTAGGCGCCCGGGTCGCTGACGCACACCGCACCGGCCTGCTCGGCGCGCAGCGCGAACTCGAACTCGTCCATGCCATAGGCGCCGTCGTAGGCACGGTCGAACCCCCCGAGGCGCTCCCACAGCGACTTGCGGAACGAGTAGTTGGCGCCGACCGGCACGACGTAGGTCGCGGTCGGGAAGTGCGCGAACTCGAGGGTCGTGAAGGTCGTCGTGAACGGCCCGGAGTTGCCCTGCAGGAACTCGAAGCGGGGCCCGGTGCCGACCGCCACCGGGTTCTCGAGGTGCATCCGCTCGTGCGTCTCGATCGCGAACTCGCCGAACAGGCAGTCCGAGTCGGACAGGAACACGATGCCGTCGTCGAGCGCGTTCTGCGTGCAGGTGTTCCGCATCGTCTGCAGGCGGAACACGCCGACCCGCGGGTGCCGCACGATGTGGATCGGGATGCCGTGCCTGCGGGCGGCTGCCTCCGCGACGTCGGGCGAGCCGTCGCTCGAGCCGTCGTCGGACAGCACGATCAGGTCCGGCTTGCGCGACCCGGTCGCCGCCGACTCGATCGACAGTCCGACGGTGTCCGCCTTGTTGTAGGACACCATCACGAGCGTCAGGGGGATGCGCGTTCCGGTCATGTCGAGGGTCAGGGCTCGCCGTGGTGGGCGCCGGCCGGTCGACGAGGCCGACGCCGCGGCGGACCAGGGAATCTAGCCCGGAGGGTCCACGAGATCCTGCTGCGGTCGCGCAAGTCGCCGGCTGGCGTCGGGTTCTCGGGGATCATCCGGGCCGGTCCGGCCCTCCGTTGCTGTCTTGTCGAGATTCCGCGGCGCCGACGTGAAGCCGAAACCGCGCCGGTCGCTCAGCCGTCGCGACGCACGACGAGCAGCGCGACGCCGGCCGCGAGGTCGTCGAGCCCGAGCGCTCTGAACGGCTCCGCGAAGGACTCGCGCCGCGCGGCGTCGACGGGCACCGTCCGCAATGGAACCAGCGACAGCGTCGCGAAGCCGTGCGCGGCGAAGCGGTCGGGGAACTGGCAGGGCCGCAGCCGATTCTGGTGGTAGCGGAAGTCGCCGAGATCGAGCGTCAGGAACTCGCCCTGCAGCTCGGCACGCAGGTAGTCGAGCGGGTGGACGGCCGGGTCCTCGTAGGCGCGGTGGTCGGTCGCATCGATCACGTGGATGCCGAGCCCGCCGGGGGCCGTCACGCGGGCGGCCTCGGCGAGCACGTCGTCGAGTTCGCGGACGTGCTCCAGCACCGCCTGCGAGATCACGATGTCGGCCTCGCCGTCCGCGAGCGGCATGCGGGCCCCCGTCGTCTGCGCGAACCGCAGCCGGGCGTCGTCGACCCCGCCGAGGTCGCCACGGGTGAGCCGGGCGAGGTCGAACGACGCGACGTTCGCGAGCAGCTCCGCCCGGTCGATCGGGCGGTCGCCGACGATCGCCGCCGGGTCGACGAGCATGCTCGCGGCGAGATCCGCGAGGCCGCGCGCGGCGCGCGCCGGATTGGCGAGCGGCGACTCCTCGATCGCGAGGCACCGCCGGGCGCCGAGCATCAGCAGCAGGAAGCCGAAGCCGAGCGGATTGACCACCCCACAGCCGAGGTCGACGACGGTCGCTCCGCGGAGCTCGCGCCCGTGTGCCTCGATCGGGGTGCCGTAGGTCGCGAACAGGTCGGCGTAGCGCCGTGGCGACCAGCGGTTGTCGTGGACGTCCAGGCACACCGTCAGCACGTCGTGCAGGTCGCAGCAGGCCTTCAGCGCCGATGCCGGCAGGCCGCCGGGCGGCGGCTCCGCGACCCGCCACGCGACGGCGGCCGCGAGCCGGCGCAGGTCCGCCTCGGCGAGTTCAGGGATGCGCGGCGGGAGCGGGCGGGGCACCGCCCAGGCGGGCAGGCCGCCCTCGGGCGGCGGAGCTGCGTGCAGATCGGCCATCACATCGGAACCAGCCGGCAGTCGGGCCGGCGTTCGCCACAGATGGTCCCGTGGTCACGTGCCGCCCGCCACCCCGAGGAACGGAACCGCGGGCGCTGCGCGTCAGGCGTTTCGCCTCGACCGCGGGAATCGGACGGCTGCTAGGATCCCCGGCCGCCGGAGTGGAGGAGCCGTGCTGCCCTTGCTCTCGAGTGCTTTCTTCCTCGCAGGCTCGAGCCTGCTGTCCGCGGTCGCGCCCGCGCCGCACCACCCGCACGACGTCGTCAGTGCGGTCGCCATCCATCCGGGCTTCCCGGATGTCCCTTCGCTGCTCGTCGGAGTGCCGGGCACGATGAACCTGTTCCTGCGCTCCGACAACCATGGCTACTCGTGGGCGGAGTCGCGCTCCGGCCTGCGCGGCACGCAGGCCTACGACCTCGCGTTCGGGACGCTGAACGCGCGCGCGAACCTCGCGTTCGTCGCGCTCGGGCCGTTCGGCCTGCAGAGCTCGACCGACGGTGGCCGCTCCTGGTCGACGGCGGTCCTGACGCGCGACGTGCGGCAGCTCGCGGTCGGCCGGCTCGGCGTCGAGTGCGCCGTGCTCGCCGCCGGGCCGGGCGGCGCCTGGTTGTCGCTCGACTCGGGGCGCACGTTCGCGCAGCTCAGCGGGCCGTTCGGCAGCGAGGCCCTGCAGGCCGTCGCGATCGCGGCGGACTACGCCAGCGATCCGACCGTCGCGCTGGCGACCGGAGCGAACCGGCTGTGGGTCTCGCGCGACGGCGGCCGCGCGTGGGCGAGCGGCGCCCTGCCCGCGCGCCCGACGGCGATCGCGCTCACTCCGACCTTCGCGACCGACGCGACCTGCTGGGTCGCGACCCGCGGCGGCGGCGTCGTCAAGTCGGTGGACGGCGGTCGCACGTTCACCGCGCCCGCGACGCCGATCGCCGACCTCGAGGTCAACGACATCGCGGTCGCACCGACCTGGCCCGCGTGTCAGCACCTGTTCGCGCCGACCAAGGACCAGGGGCTGTTCCGCTCGACGGACGGTGGCGCCAGCTGGAGCCTGACTCCGCTGCGCGTGGACCTCACGCCGCAGACGGACGACCACTTCCGCATGGTGGCGTTGTCGCCCCGCTACCCGGAGGACCCGACCATCGCCTGCGCCTGCTTCGAGGGCCTCAACATCTCGGAGGACGGCGGAGCAACCTGGTTCGAGTCGATCCTGAATCCGACCAAGATCGGCCGGCGCGTCGCGCTGTCCGACGCGTTCGCCACCGACGGTCGCATGTTCGCGACCGGCTATGGTGTCGGCTGCATGGAGAGCTCCGACTTCGGAGCGTCGTGGAGCCCGCGGGTGACGGAGATCCGCACGTTGAGCACCTACGGCATGGCGCTGTCGCCGACGTTCTCGCGGGACGGCACGATCGCGCTGGGCATCGACCGCGGCGTGCGCGTCTCCCACGACGCCGGCAAGTCCTGGAGCACTGCCTCGCTGCCGAACCTGACCGGACAGCTCTACGCGGTCGTCGACGATGCCTGCTTCTCGCCGAACTACGCGACCGACGGCGTCATCTACTGCGTCAGCGCGGACGGGCTGTTCGGCTCGGCCGACCGCGGAGCCAACTGGGTCGGCGTGCGCCTGCCCATGCGGTGGCCGAAGCGCGTCAAGACGTCGCCGACGTTCGCGACCGACCACCTCGTGTTCGTCGGCGGGGATGGCCTGATGCGCTCACAGGACGCCGGCGCGACGTTCACTCCCTGTCTGTGTCCCTGCGGCGACGTCGGCACGATCGCCTTCGCGCCCGACTATGCGAGCACGCGCGAGATCTTCGTGATGTCGCGCGGCGACGCGATCTACCGCTCCGCCGACGCCGGCACGAGCTGGACACGCCGCAACCCGACCTTCGAGAACTACGCGCCGTGGACGCTCGCGGTGTCGCCCGCGCTCGCGACCGACGGCACGATGTTCGTCGGCACGAGCGGAGGCGGGATGTTCGTATCGACCGACCGCGGTGTGACCTTCCGCCGGCTGACGCCGCTCGGCAGTGGGCTCGACGCGGTCACGTGCCTGGCGATCTCACCGACCTTCGCACAGGACCGGACGCTCGTCGCCGGCACCTTCGAGGGCTTCTGGATCACCCGGGACGCGGGCGCGACCTGGTCGCCGGCGAGCCAGATGGAGATGTACGACGATCGCCGCGATCCGTGGCTGCGCGTGACGCCGGGCTGGCTCTGGCCATGGCGCCCGGGCAGCCTCGCCTACGGCGTCATGCAGACGGCGGCCGCGGACCAGATCGCGACGTTGCCCTTCAACGGCAACGGCGTCGACCTGCTCGGCTACCGGCTGCCGGACGGTGGGTTGCTCCAGGTCGCGATCGACGGGCAGGTCGCGGGTGAGATCGACACCTACGGCGCAGTCGAGACGGCCGGCGTGAGATTGTGGACCGCGACCAACCTGGCAGACGGCTTCCACACGCTCACCGTCACGACCCTCGGGCGCCACAGCGACGCCTCGTCGGGCACGGTCGTCGCGATCGACGCGGCCATCGTCCACTCGACGCGCGGCCGCGCCGACCTGCCGGTGTTCGATTGGACGAGCCGCCGGCGCGATCGCGAGGGGCGCTGACGCGTGCGTGACGCTGCCGGCGGCGGCGGCACGATCGCGCCGCTCGCACGGGCGCTGCCCCTGGCCAGGCGACCGCACGACCCGGACTTCGGTGGCGATCCCTGCGCGGGGCCGCCTAGAATCGGCGCGCCGCGCCCTTCGCGCCCCGTCGCCGCTCGATGTCCGACTACTACCAGGCTCTCGACGCCCCGGCGTTCGACTACCGGCTCCGCACCGAGCCCGGTCTGCCGCGGCCGGTGCGCGGCCCGGTGGTCGACCTGTCGCGGCCGTTCGTCGCGTTCCTGGGTGCCGCGCAGACGTTCGGGCGCTTCTGCGAGCGACCGTTCCCGGACCTGGTCGGCGACGCGCTCGGGATGCCCGCGCTGAACATGGCGGTCGGCGGCGCCGGCCCGCGCTTCTACCGGCGGCCGGCCTACCTCGACGTGCTGCGGCGGGCGTCGCTCGTCGTCGTCCAGATCCTGTCCGGCCGCAGCGCGAGCAACTCGCGCTGGGAGACGCTCGAGGGCGGCATCCGAGGCCGCGACCGGGTGACCGGCGAGATCGGCCGACTCGAGCCGCTGTTCGACGAGCTGCTCGCGACCCGGCCGCGCGAGGAGGTCGCCCGGCTCGTGCAGGAGACCCGGGACGACTACGCCAGCGAGTTCGCGGCGCTGCTCGACGACATCGGTCCGCGGACCGTGCTGTTCTGGTTCGCGTCGCGCACGCCGGACTACCGGGAGGGCTACGCGTCGAAGGCCGACCTGATGGGCGGGTTCCCACAGCTGGTCAACCGCAGCGTGCTCGATGCCATCCGGCCGCACGCGGGCGGCTACGCCGAGTGCATCTCGTCACGCGGGCTGCCGCAGCGACTGTGGCGCGCGGACGCGCCGGTCGAGGGCACGCGCCGGCACGACGACGGATTCCTCTACAACCACTACTACCCGAGCGCCGAAATGCACGAGGACGCCGCAGCGGCGCTCGTGCCGGCCTGCAGGGGGCTCCTCGGCTGAGGACCCCGGACCGGGCCGGCGCGACTCCGCGCACCCGGCGGCGCCGCCAGACAGACGATGGCACCCAGACGCTTCCTGATCGTCGGCAAGCAGCGCAGTGGCACGACCGTCACGCAGGCCGTCCTGAACGCTCATCCGCTGCTGTCGACGTCGGCGTTCGAGGTGAAGGTCGATCTCTTCTCCGAGGGGCTCAGCCTGTTCACCTACGGCCACTATCCGTACGCGTCGCTGGTCGCGGCCATCCCGGCGATGTTCGATGCGCTCGCGTCGCTCGGCGCGCCGCCCGGGGGCGGCGGTGAGCTGCGTGCGATCGGGCTGAAGGTCGCCATCGCGAAGCACGACCATGCCGTCGACCTCGCCAACGCGCTGCGCGAATTCCTGCGCGACGTCGCGATCATCGTCGTCGAGCGCGAGGACCTCGTCGCGCAGTTCGGCTCGCTGAAGCGTGCGGAGGCGACCGGACAATGGCACGGCTGGGGTCGCACCGAGAAGCTCGATCGGATGGTCACGCTCGACCGCGAGGCGCTGCTCGACTACGCGCGCGACGCGATCCGCACGACCGCGCAGCTCGAGACGCTCGCCGCGACGCACGACGTGCTGAGGCTCCGCTACGAGCAGGAGATCGCCGCCGGGCACTTCGATCCGCTGTTCGCGTTCCTCGGCGTCGACCCGGCGCCGTACGCGGACCGCATCCCTTCCAAGGTCGCGCCGCCGCCCGGGGACTACATCGTCGACTACGCGGAACTGCGGGCGCTGGTCGATGCGCTGCCGCGTGCGAGCGCGGAGTCGGAGCTGCAGTACGCGGCCGAGCGGTTCCTGGCCGCCGACCGGCACCGACCGACACCGTTCTCGCTGCAGCGCGCGCGTGCGCTCGTGCAGCAGGGCGGCCCCACGCTCGCCGCGGCCGTGCTCCGGCAGCTGCTGGAGCGAGCCGGCCAGGAGTTGACGCGAGAGCAATGCGACGCGACCGCAGACGTGCTGCGGTCGATCACCGCGGCGGGAGTAAGCCCGCTGCTCAGCGACGTCGCCGTCGCACAGCTCACAGCGGCACTGGGTGGCAGTGACGAGTTCCTGCAGTGGCGATGAACGGGATCCCCGACCGCCGATCGCGATGACCGACACGATTCCTTTCATCATCCTGGCAGCGGAGCGCACGGGCTCCAATCTGCTGGCAGGTCTCCTCGACTCGCACCCGGCGATCGTGCTCGGTGGCGAGTTCTTCAATCCGACCCTGAGCGAGCAGCGCCGCGTGCCGTGGCCGCTCGTGCCGGAGGCCGCGCGCGCGGAGCTCGCGGCACGGCGCGACGCTGATCCGATCGGCTTCCTGGAGCAGGTGTTCGAGCAGGGCCGCGCGAAGGGCTACCGCGCCGTCGGCTTCAAGCTGATGTACAACCACGCCGATCGTCTGCCGGCGGTCCGCGACTTCCTGCTGTCGCTCCCCGAGCTGCGCGTCGTCCATCTGACCCGCCGCAACCTGGTCGAGCGCTTCCTGTCGAAGCGGCGCGCCGAGGTCACCGGGCGCTGGCAGAAGCCGGTCGACGACAAGGGGGCGTCGAGCGCGGTCGAGAAGCCGAAGCTGCCGAGGATCGAGCTGGAGTTCGACGCGCTGGTCGCGGACCTGTTGAAGGTGGAGCGCTGGCAGGCGACCTATCGATCGATGTTCGCCGGCCACCCGCTGCTCGAGGTCTGCTACGAGGACCTCGCGGACGATCCGGCGGGTCGCGCGGCGCCGGTCGTCGGGTTCCTCGGGCTGGATACGGGGGTCGAGCTGGCCGTGCGCTATCAGAAGACCGGCACCGACTCGCTCCGCGACGCGATCGCGAACTACGACGAGCTCAAGGCGTCGTTGGCGCGCTGGCTGTCGTTCTTCCCCGACTGAGCCGCTGTCCCGACTGGTCCGCAGTCCCGACGGCCCGCTGCCCCGGTCGATCGGGCGCGCGGCTCACCAGTCGAGGTCCGACTCGTAGCCGGCGTCGATCAGCGCCTTGCCGGCAATGCGCTTGAAGACGCGCTTCTGCTCGTCGGTCCACTCCTTGGCCCAGCGGCCACGCGGCTTGAAGTTCGGGTCGCGCTGGCGGCGCTCCCAGATCCCGCGGCGCACCGACTCGAAGCTCGACGAGCCCTTCACCGGGATGTGGGTGTCGATGTACGGATACGGGTAGGTCTCGGGATCGAGACCGAACACCGGGCAGGCGCGGCGCACGAACTCCTGCGGCTCCTCGAGCGCGTCCTCGTAGCGGCCGTAGAAGACCGGTCGACCTTCGCCGGTGAAGCGGTCCCTGCAGCGCAGCATGATGTCCGCATTGCCGGCCCAGCTCTCGCAGATCTGCTCGAACTTCCATTCGGGCCAGGTCTTGTGCGCGGACTCGACCACGTCGCGGCCGTCCCGCATCAGCAGCAGCAGCTGCTCGTGCGGGAACATCGTGAAGAAGTAGTCGATGTAGTGCGCGCCCGGGTGCGTCAGCAGGATGCGAACGCCCGGCTCGACCGCAGCCTGCAGGAACGCGAGGATCGCCGTGCCCAGCAGACCGATCAGGTCGTGCTCGCCGAGCCTCTCGCGGTTCTGCTCGTAGGCCTTGAAGAAGTCCCTGGACAGTGTCTCGAGGTGGCCGATCTGCCGCAGGATCGGCAGCTCCCAGACGTCCCGCGGGTGCCGGAACAGGTCCGGGTGGAGCGCCATCAGGTTCGTGACGAGCGAGGTCCCCGAGCGCACCATCACGCCGCAGACGAACACTGCGGGACACTGCGAGCCGGCGCGGATCGCGGTCGTCCACTCCTGCAATGCGGGCGACAGGTGTGGCTCGGCGAGAGCGCGGCGCAGCGCGTAGGGATCGAAGATGTCCTCGTGCGCGGAGGGATCGTCGGGCGAGGGTTTGCGCATGGCCAGGGTCGCGGCCGGCGCAGCGGCCGCGCGTCGCGGATCGGACGGCCGCCCGCGGGACGACCGTCCAGGAAGGTCGAGTGGAGTATCGCCCCGCGCGCTGGTGTGTGGGTGCCGAATGGCCGCAGCCGAAGCCAGGCGCGCGGGCCGGGTGAGAGTCTAGACTGCCGAGACGTTCTTCTCGGGCTGGCGAATGCCGAGGATCCGGCGGTAGCCGTCGTTCATCAGCTCGCCGACGACCTCCCAGGCGTACAGCGATTCCGCGCGGCGGCGGCCGCCTGCGCCGAGCCGCGCGACGAGCTCGCGGTCCTCACAGAGCCGCCGGATCGCGTCCACGGCGCCGTCAACGTCGCCCGGCTCGACCAGGATGCCGGCGCTCGGATCGACGTACTCGGGTATGCCACCGGTCCGCGTGGAGATCACCGGCGTGCCGCAGGCCATCGACTCCAGGATCGCGTTGTTGGCCGTCGACATCTTCAGCGGCAGGAACAGCCCGGTGGCGCGGCGGTACGCGTCGAGGAGCTGGTCGTCGTCGATCCCCGACAGCAGGTCGGTGTTCGGCAGATCGCGCAGGTGCTCGTGGTTCTCCTGCGCCGTGACGATCTTGAAGCGTGCCGGTAGACCGACTTCGGCACAGCGGTGGATCGCCGCCTTCGTGAGGTCGAGATCGCGCAGCCACCAGCCGACGAAGACGAACGACGGCGGGTCGTCGCGCGGGACGCTCGGGTCGGGCGACCAGTACTGCACGTGGATGCCGTGTGGCACGACGAAGATCCGGTCGCGCGGCAGGAACTGCGCCATGTAGTCGACCTGCGACCGCGCGACCACAACGACCGCGTCGGCCCGGCGGATGTAGGTCTTGTCCTCGACGTGCTTGTCGAGGAACTCGGGTGGCTGGTGGAAGGACCCGACGACTTTGTTGTTCCAGCGGAAGCGGCACGTCGAGGCCATCCGCAGGTCGTTCTCGGCGTAGTAGAAATGCGTCAGCGTCTTGCGCGGCAGGAAGTTCCTGACGATCACCTCGAGCTCACGCCGCATCTTGTCGCCCCCGTACCAGGGCGTGTGGTAGACGCGGTACTTCTCGAGCCGCTTCCACGTCACGTACTTCTTGGCGAACCGGTAGACGGGTCCGGTCTCGTAGGCATCGCCCAGCGTGTAGCGAGCCATCATGTCGTAGCCGGACAGGCGAGCGTGGTGCGTGATGTGGTTGTAGATCAGCCGGATTCGCATCTCGTCTCCGAGGGGCCGCCGGGACTGTAGCTACTCGCGAGTTCGAGTTCACCCGCAGCGGGTAACGCACTCGTCTCGATCGTGGATCGGCTCGCACCGCACGCCGGGTTCAGTCGATCGCGACCCGTCGCCGAGCGCGTCGGGCGCGGAGGCGCCCCGGGCGCGGCATCGAGTCCGGCTTCACACCGCCCGCTGGTGGGCTGCTGCAGTCGTCGGGGCAGGCCGCGCGCTCGTCGCACGTGGCGACCGACGCCGTCGCCCAGACGTCGTGGTTCCGACCCGAGCGTGACCAGCCCTCCCGGACCTCCCGCGGTCGCGGTAGGCGTCCATGACCCCGTTCACCCCGCCCGCGTACGCGTCCGCTGGCACGCGCTCCACGGCGCGCGGCGCCAGTGGGCCGCCGAGGCGGGCAAGTCTCCGCAACCGCGCGGGACCGCGCCCGTCGCGCAGGCGGGCATGTCGGCCGGTACACTGAACCCCGGCGCGCACCTGCCAGCGTGCCGGATCATCGAGGAACTCCATGATGCGCTCGTTGCTCGCCGTCTCGCTCGCCGCCGTGCTCGCGGCGCCGGCGTTCGCCCAGGCCCAGGACGTCGGGCTGACCTCCGACGGGGGCCTGCTCACCGTGATCTACGGCCAGATCTGCGGGCCGGTCGGCTGCCAGCCGTTCCCGGCCGGCGCGGTCGGTGCCAACAGCACGCGAAATTTCGTCCACTACGCGGCGCCGCGCACGCCGTTCGCGATCGTGCTCGGGTTGCCGGGTGCCTGCGCACGGGTGCGCGGCATCGACAATGTGCTGCTGCTCGCACCGCCGCTCGTCACGCTCGGGTCGGGCTCGACGAGCGCACCGCCGATCGTGCCGACGCCGTGCGGCCAGGGCCTCGCGCACGCGAGCCTGACGATTCCCGCGGTCGCGCCGGTCGGCCTCGTGTTCCGCGTGCAGTCGATCGGAATGTCGAACTCCGGCGCCTTCGCGTTCGGGCCGGCGCTCGAGATCGTGGTGCGTTGAGCCGTGTTCCCGCGCCCGGTCAGCGCGCCTGGTCGCGCCGGCGCAGCTCGTCGCGCGTGAGGAAGCCGTCGCCATCGGCGTCGAGCTGCCGGAACAGGCGCGGGTAACGCGCGGCCTCCTCGCGCGACAGGCGGCCGTCGCCGTCGCGGTCGAGCCGGTCGAAACCGTTCTCGAGCGCGTCGAGATTGCGAGGCCGCGCGGGGGCGGGCTGTCCACCCTGGCGGGCGCGCGCGCTGCGCACCCAGCGCGCCGCCATCGTGCCCGTCTCCCATGCGGCGAACGCCTCGCTCAATGCCGCGACGTCATCCGGCCGTTCGGCCGCGAGGTCGTGCGCTTCGCCGATGTCGGCGGCGAGGTCGAACAGCGCGGTCGTGTCGTCGCGCCGTACGAGCTTCAGATCGCCGTGGCGCACCGCGGACTGCGCTCCGAAGCGCCAGAACAGGGTCTCGTGCGGGCGGTCGTCGCGCGGCCCGGTGAGGAACGGCAGCAGGTCGACCCCGTCGAGGTCCGGACCGTCGCGGACGGGCACGCCGGCGGCGGCGAGCACGGTCGGCACGACGTCCAGCGAGATCACCGGCCGGTGCTCGACGCGACCGGCGGGCAGCGTACCGGGCCAGCGCATCAGGAACGGAATGCGGATGCCGCCCTCGAAGACCTGGCCCTTGACACCGCGCAGCGGGTCGTTGCGCGACGTCGTCTGCTGGGTCGGGCCGCCATTGTCCGACAGGAACACGACGAGCGTGTCCTTCTCGAGCCCATGCTCCGCGAGCGCGCCGAGGATCGCGCCGACGGCGTCGTCGAGGGCGGCGAGCATCGCGGCGTAGGTCAGGCGCTTCGGTGCGGTGACATCGGGGAATCGCGCGCGGTCCTCGTCGCGGGCCTGCAATGGAGCGTGCACCGCGTTGAACGGCACGTAGAGGAAGAACGGTCGCTCGTGGTGCGCATCGATGAACGCGACCGCCTCGCGAGCGAATGCCGTCGTCAGGTAGTCGGTCTCCTCGACCGGCTCGAACCCGCGCAGGATCGGAGTCGATTCGCGCGCCTTCAGGTAGTCGTTCGCGCCGCTGAGGAAGCCGAAGAACGACTCGAAGCCGCGGCTCATCGGCTGCAGCTCGCGTTGGTAGCCGAGGTGCCACTTGCCGACCATGCCGGTGGCCCAGTGGAGGTCGCCGGTGCCGGCGCGCAGCCGCTCGGCGAGCGTCGGCTGGTCGCGCGGCAGCCCGTAGTTCGCGGCTGCGCTCGCCTCGGGGCCGGGGTTGAGCTCCAGGCCGAACCGCTGCTGGTAGCGACCGGTCAGCAGTCCCGCGCGCGTCGGCGCGCAGACCGGGCAGGTCACGTAGCCGTCGGTGAAGCGCACGCCATCGGCGGCGATCGAGTCGATGTGCGGCGTCGCGACGTCGCGGCAGCCCTGCACCCCGAGATCGCCGTAGCCGAGGTCGTCCGCGAGGATCACGACGATGTTCGGTGGCCGCCGTGCCGGCGCCTGGGCGATGGCGGCGGCGGACCAGGCGGTGATCGAGGCGACGATCGCGAGCAGCGCGAGCGGGACGGCAGAGCGATGCGGCATGGCGAGGATTCCGGAGCTGGACGCGGGTGGATCGAGTGGATCATCGCGGGGTCGGGCGGCGGTGTCTCGCCACGAAGCTCGAACCGTGTGGGGAGAGCTGCCACCCGCCGGCCGGAGTCGCGAAGGCTATCCTCTGCCGGTGCCGCAGTCGGTATCGTCCCGGCCGTCGACCATGCTCACCATTGCGAGGGTGCTGGCGCGCTGCGCCGGCTTCGCATCGTCCGTCGTGTCCACGCTCGGACCGGCACCCGTGACGTCCTGCGGGCACGTCGCGCCGACCACGTCCGAGGTGCGGCCGACCGGAGGCCGCCGGGGTGGTTGACTCGGTGCGGCGCGCCTCGGCGCTCGCGCTGCTGCTCGCGATCGCTGCGTGCGGACAGCGCGCCGCACCGGACGGGTCGGCGGCCACCGCTCCGCTCGAGTTCCGCACGGTCGCCGGAGAAGCGGTCACGCCGCTCGGGCCAGCGCCGGGCTGGCTCCATTGTCTGATCTTCGTGACCGTCGATTGTCCGATCGCCAACAACTACTCGCCCGAGATCGAGTCGATCGTCCGCGACTACGCGGATCGACCGGTCCGCCTGTTCCTGGTGCACGTCGATCCCGACGTCGACGCGGCGACCGCTACCGCACACGCCCGCGACCACGGGTTGACCGCGGCGCTGCTGCTGGACCCCGAGCACCGGCTGGTGGCGGCGACCGGCGCGACGATCACCCCCGAGGCGTCGCTGCACGACCACACCGGTGCCCAGCTCTACCGCGGCCGCATCGACGATCGCTTCGGCCGCCTCGGCAGCCGCCGCCCCGAGCCGAACCACCGTGACCTCCGCGCCGCTCTCGACGCCGCCCTCCGCGGCGACCCGCCCCTTCCCGACAACACCCCGGCGGTCGGCTGCCAGATCGCCGACTTCCGCTGAGGCTTCACATCGGCACGGATGTGAAGTGACGGACATGCACGAGCGCGTGCGCGTCGACCTCGACCTCCCCGCCGGCCGGCGCATGGAGGTGTTCCGGCCGTTCGTGGCCACGATCCGCGCGCTGATCGCGGCCCACCTCGAGCCCGCCGGGATCGAGCTGGCCGCGGGTGACGTGCTGGCCGGCGCCGAGCGCGTGCTGCGCCGGGACGAGCTCGACGAGCTCATGGCGCTCGCAGCGCTGGTCGGGCGGCCGGTGCACGAGCTGATCCTGGTGAACGCGTACTACGACGTCGTGATCGACTCGATCGCCTGCACTGCGGTCGGCGTCGATGCCCCCGACGGACCCTGGCACGCGCGCAACCTCGACTGGGAGGACCCGCAGGGCCTGCTGCGGCGGCACACGCTCGTGCTCGATTTCGTGCGTGGCGGCGCCGTGCGCTTCACGACCATCGGCTGGCCGGGTTTCGTCGCTGCCTTGTCCGGAGTCGCACCGGGTCGGTTCGCGGTCACCCTGAACGCCGTCGTCAGCGGCGAGCCGCGGGTGCTCGCACGCCCGACCGGTTTCGTGCTCCGCGAGGCCCTCGACCGCGCGGTGGACTTCGCCGCGGCGGTCGACATGCTCCGCGACGTTCCGGTGCTCGCGGACTGCCTGCTGCTCGTCACCGGCGCGCGCCGTGGCGAACTCGCCGTCATCGAGCGCACGCCGCTCCGTGCCGAGGTGCGGCTCGCGGAGAACGGCGTGCTCGCCGTGACCAACGACTACCGCGCCCTGGACGCGGCGACCCGGGACTTCGCCGAGCTCGGCGCCACCGCGTGCAGCCGCTACGACCGCGCCGTCGCCCGGCTCGCGGAGGGCGCGCCCCCGACCGTCCCGGCGCTGCGCTCCATCCTCGACGATCCGGCGATCCGCTGGGAGATCACCGTGCAGCAGATGGTCCTGCGGGCCGCCGACGGCACGTGCGAAGTGTGGACCCGACCGGCCGTCGGCAGCGACTGAGGGCGCCGGTCGCGCGCGGTACGGAGCGGGCTCGGTCGGAGGGGGGGCCATCGACCACGGCGCGCCCGGCTCGCCGGCGTTGATGTAAAAATCGTACGCGGTACCGATCGGAAGTCTGCGGGCGGGCATGCTCGCGGGTCGCGATCGATCACGACGTTCGTTTCGAGCCAGCCGACCCGATGTCGCAGCGCACCAGGGTTTCCACGCCCGCCGACCGAGGCCCGCACGCCGCGCCGTCGTCGCACGCAGGTCTGGATCGCTTCCTGCGCGCGCTCGGCTACGTGCTGCGCAACCATCTGCTGCGGCAGCCGCGGCTCCGTGCGCATCCTGTCGCGCTCGACAGCCCCCTCTGGGTCGCCCGCGACGACGGCATCGGACGGCGACTCTACAAGCGCGGTGAGCACGAGCCCGAGGTGACGGCGCTGCTGGCGCGGGCCGCGGCCACGATCCCGCAGGACGTGATCCTCGACATCGGTGCGCATTGCGGCTTCTTCGCGCGGCTGCTTCTGCAATCCGCGCCGCACGCGTCGATCCACGCGTTCGAGGCCGACCCGAGCAACTACGCGTTGCTCTACCGCAACCTGGCGCGCGACCTGGACCGCGCGATCGCCGTGCACGCGGCGGTCGCCGACGCGGAGGGCACCCTGCTGCTGCACCGCTACAAGTCGATCAACCAGGGCAAGCACTCGCTGATCCCGTTCGACGAGCCCGCGGAGGGCGGAGTCGTCGAGGTGCCGGCGACGACCCTGGACGTCTACTGGCGTGAGTCGAGCCTCGACGGCCGCACGCCGACCCTGTGGAAGATGGACGTCGAGGGCGCCGAGCACCGCGTGCTGCTCGGTGGCCGCGACCTCGCTGCCCGCTGCCCGCTGATCGTCAGCGAGTTCTCACCGCGCTTCCTGCGCCGCGCGGAGCTCGATCCCGCGGTGCACGTCGCGCTGTTCGAGGAGCTCGGTTTCGTTCCGTTCCGCATCGCGCCGGGTGGTCGCCTCGAGCAGCTCGAGACCGGACGGCTCTGCCGCGCGGCCGACGAGCGCGTCGAGATCGCCTGGGCCCACCGCCGGCTGGCGCTCGAGCAGCCGTTCTGGCCCGCGCTGCGGGGCTGAGCGGGCGGCGCGTGTCGCCCGCGTGCCGATGCCGCGACCGATGGACGACCGCCACCGCGAGCACCTGAGCCGCTTCCTCAGTCTCGTGCTGCGGCATCGCCCCGACCTGATCGGGTTGGAGCTCGGGCCCGGCGGCTTCGTGCCGGTCGACGCGCTGCTCACGGGCTGCGCTGCGCGCGGCAATCCGCTGACCCGCGCGGAGCTCGCCGAGCTCGTGGCCCGCTGTCCGAAGCAACGGTTCGCGTTCGGCGCGGGCGGCGCGACGATCCGCGCCAGCCAGGGCCACTCGGTCGCGATCGACCTGGCCTACGAGCCGGCCGAGCCGCCCGCCGCGCTGTTCCACGGCACCGCCGCGGTCCGGGTCGCGGCGATCCTCCGCGAGGGTCTGCGGCGCATGCGTCGACACCACGTGCACCTGTCGGCGGATGTCGCGACCGCACGCGCGGTCGGGAGGCGGCGTGGGCCGCCGGTCGTCCTGGTGGTCGACGCGGCCGCCATGGTGCGCGCCGGCCATGCCTTCTATCGATCGGCCAACGGCGTCTGGCTCACGGAGCGCGTGCCGCCCGGGTTCCTGCAGGTGATCGAGCCGGAGCCGCGCTGAGCTCCCCGGCGCAAGCCGCCTTCAGCGGTAGACGCAGGTGTAGAGATTCTGGTTCGATCCGTTGGTGTTCGGTGGGATCGGGATCGTGCTCAGCAGCGTGCCGGTGCGCGCGTCGAGGCGGACGAGCTGCGGCGCCGACAGCGCGCAGCCGGTGCGCGGCCAGGTCGGGATGCAGATCTCCTTCTCGTCGTTGGACAGGGCAGCGGTCCAGCCATTGGCGAGCGGCACGCCCGGCGCGAACGCCGTATAGGTGACCGCCAGCGGGTTCTTGGGGTCGAGGTCGAGACGGCCGACCCAGCCGCAGCCGCCGAAGCCGCCGACGATCGCGTAGCGGCCGTCGCCGGAGACCTGCAGCGACGTCGGTGCGCTGCCCATCACGATCGGTGGCACGCTGAACGGGCCGATGTTGGTGGCGAACCCCGCCGGGTCGTGGTCGACCCAGCTGCCGGTCGCGAGGTCGAGGCGCGCGATCTCGGCCGGCGTCGTGCCGACGCCCTGCAGCGTGACCAGCGCGTAGCGCTCGTCCGGCGTGATCGCGACGCGCGTCGCGAGCGTGAGCGGGCCGGCCTGATCGACCGGGATGGTCAGCTGCGTGAAGCGGTTCTGCAGGAACGTCGGGCTCGCCGGATCCGTGGCGACGATCGTGATGCTGTTCGGCAGGTAGGTCAGCACCGCGGCGACGTCGCCGCTCGGTGCGAGATCCCAGATCTCGGCATTGCCGGTGAGCATGCTCACGGTGGTGTGGACCGCCGCACCGTAGGTCGGCGACGTGCGATCGACGTCGATCGCGACCAGCTCGCGGGAGCCGCCGCCGATCGCGGTCAGCGTCCAGCACAGCTGGCGCGCGCGGTCGAGCTGGACGCCGTAGGTCGAGCTCGCCGGCGACGTGTACAGCGTCGACCAGGTGATCGGCAGGGACGACGTGTCGCCGACGCCGATGATCCCGCGGATGCTCGACGCGGTGAACACACGGTCCCCGGCGAGGTCGAATTCGGCACCGGTCACGTTGTCGACCTCGGGAGGCGCGCCGGTGTCGAGGATCGCACCGCCGATCGGGTCGACGAGCTGGAACGGATCATTGCCGATGATCGAGCAGGCGACGAAGATCGACGGCACGCCGGCGACCGCGAAGCGCAGGCCGCGGCTCGCGGCAATGCCGCCGGCCGCGGCGGTGTCGATCACCAGCGCCTGCGCGTACAGCGGGAAGCCGACGAGGCTCGGGATCACCGGGATCGGCAGCGGGAACGTCGTGCGGCCGTCGCCGGGGCCGCCCGCGGACGTGAAGCCGCTCCACGACGCCGCGACGGTCGTCGGATCGACGTTCAGGTCGACGCCGAGGATCCGCAGGCTGCCCGGTGCGGTCGCGAGGAACATGAACGCCGGGCTGCTGCCGTTGGCGCACTGCAGGTCGAACGCGAACGTCGCGTCACCGCCGCGCGGCTGGGGCGCCGACAGCCGGGGGGCCCAGGCTCCGCTGCCGACGGTGGCGCGACCGTAGGGCTGCTGGGCCGCGAGCGGGGCGACGCCGGCGAGCAGCGAGAACACGGCCACGCGGACCGCGGACGTACGGGGGGAGAGCGTCTTCATGGGACGAGGTCGGCGAGGGTCCGGCAGGAGGCTCGCGATCGTAGCGCTGGCCGCAGCGGTCGGCAGGGGCACCGCATGGCTTCGCGGTGGTCACGGCTTCGTCCCGGGCCGCCGTCCGCGTAGGCTCGCGGCGTGAAGCCCAAGCACGTCGCGATCCGGGTCGAGCAGTGTCTCGCCCTCGCCAAGGCCTCGAATTGTCCACGGCGCAAGTTCGGGGCGCTGCTGCTCGACCCGACCCGCAACGTGATCCTGATGGACGGCTACAACGGCGGCCCGCGCGGCGGTGGCGAGCTGTGTGGTGGAGATGTGTGCCTGCGGGACACGCTCGCCGTTCCGTCGGGCGAGCGTATGGAAGTCGGCTGTCACCACGCGGAGATGAACGTGATCTGCAATGCCGCTGCGAACGGTGTGCGGACGCGTGGCGCGTGGCTGATCGTGACCGGCGAACCGTGCATCCTGTGCGCGAAGCTCCTGCACCACGCCGGCATCGCACGGGTGCTGGTGGTCGCCGGAGGCTACCTGGGCGCGAACGGCGTCGAATACCTGCGTGGACACGGCGTCGACGTCGTCGAGGTCGACGGCCCACCCGATCCGCGTCGCGCGGCGGGAGTCGACGCCGCGCGCACCGGTCCGTAGCCTGCCGTGGGTCATGGCGCGTGCGCAGAGAGCTCGCCCGGCGCGGCGGATCGTTCCGGCGGTCGCGCTCGTCGTCGCGATCGCGATCGTCAGCGCGCTGTGGCCGGTCGCCGCCGCGCCCCGACCCGCATCGCTCCCGCCCGGAGGGCCCGACCCGTCCGTCGCCGGAGGCGTCGCATCGCCGCGCGACGCGGATGTCGGCGTCGCCGCGACCGGCGGCCCGCGCCGCGCGATCGCACGCCGCGTCGTGCTCGTCGACGAGCGCGGCGAGGCAGTCGCGGGTGCCGAGCTGAGCTTCGCGCGAGACGACGAAGTGTCGCGTGAGCGCACCGACGTGACCGGGTGCGCCCCGGAGCCGACACTCGACTGGTCGCACGTGCTGGTCGAGCTGGCCGGGCAGCTGCCATTCGTGCTGACGGCCGCGAATGCACAGTGGCCCGATGGCGCGGAGGCTCCGGTCGTCCTGCGGTTGCCGCCACCGTCGCTGCAGGCCGTCGCGCGGTTCACTTCCGCCGCGTCCTCCGAACCCGGCGAGCTGTTCGTCGAGGCGCCGACCGTCGACACTGCCGACTGGCCGGTCGCATTGCAGCGTGTCGTCCTCTTGCCGGAGCGCATCGGATTGCGCATCGATCCGGACTCCGGAGCGGTCGTCGCGCGCGGCCTGACCGACCGGCGCATCGCCCTTCTGGTGACCGGGTCACTGGTGTTCCGGCAGCCCGACGGCACCGTGGCGCGGCGCTGCTCGCTGCCGAACCCGAGCCGCGGCGTCCTGCTCGAGTTCGCGCCGGCACCGCGGTTGACGGTCTGGTCGTCAGCCGAGACGCCCGAGCTCGCGGGTCGGCCGCTCCGCGTCCGCTTCGACTTCTTCACGTCGACCGGCGTGACGCTGCCCGGTCGCGTCGTCGACTCGGCCGTCGGGGAGCCTGCCGTGCACCCGTTCGACCCCGACTGCACGCGTGCGCGCATCGCGCTGCGCGATGCGTCGAGCGACGCACTGCTCGCGATGACCGAGGTCGCGCTCGAGCGCCGCGACGGGATCGTCCACGTACCGGTCTTCGAGGTGCGGCCACCGCTGCGCATCGTCGATCTCGCGGATGCGCCGATCGCCGGCGTGCGCATCGTGCAGGACGCGCGCCTGCTCGCCACGTCGCGCGCCGACGGTACCGCGGCGCCCGCGATCTCCGGCGGGGGTGGGCCGGTCGCGTTCGTCCGGCGCGGCTACGACATCGTCGAGCTGGCGCCGCCGGCGGTCGCGAGCGCCGAGCACGTGTGCATGCCGCCGGCGACCGGGGTGCGCCTGCGGGTGACGGGTCGGCCCACGGCAGTGCCGGCGGACCAGCTGTGCGTCACCCTGCGCGGGAGCTTCCCCGCGGTGCTGATGGACGCCCCGTCGCTGGTCGGCGGCGAGCTGGGTCTCGACTGGCGGGGCGGCGAATCGAGCGGTGACCATCCCGACACCGTGCGCTTCACGCTCGGCGGGGACGACGCCGTCGTGCGCTCGGTGTTCGGGACCGTGGCGGACGGCGGTGCGGCGGTCCTCGTCGAGATCGAGCACGCCTCGGGCGACGGCCTGTTCGGCGCCGAGGTCAGGCTCGCGCAGGGCGCCGACACCGCGGTCGCGTGCCCGCTCGGCGGCGCGTTCGCGGTGCGGTGCGGGCAGGTCGTCGACGCGGATGGTGGAGCGCCCCTGGTGGGTGCGACGGTCGCCATCGCCGGCGGTGTCGACGACGAAGCGGGCGTCGCTACGGACGGCGAGGGTCGCTTCGCACTCGTCGCCCCGCGCGAGGCGTGGCTGGTCGCGCGCGCACCGGGACGCGTGACACGATTCCTCGACGCGCTGCCAGCCGACGGCCGCGTCGCGCTCGACCGCGCGCGGGCGCTCGTCGTCGAGCTGACCGACCGCGCGGGAGTCCGGGTCGGCGCCGCGATCCGGCTCACGACAGCGGACGGCCAGGCCTTTCCCGGAGTGGAGCGCGGCCCGGGGATCGTCGCGTTCGACGCGGTCCCCGACCGTCCGCTGCGCGCGCGCGTCGAGCGCGACGGCGCGGTGCGCGAGTTCGACGTCGGGCTCGGTGCGCGGATCACGCTGCAGTGGTGACGACGGCCACTCCCGATGCGCCCCCCGCACGCCGCATTTCGTGAACCCGCGAACCCGCCTCCCGGCAAGACCGGCGTGTCCAGCGAGCGATCCGTCGAGGACCTGTTCCGCCGCTTCCGGAAGACCGGTGCGCCGCGTCTGCTGGCGGCGGTCTACGACCGGGTCGCGCCCGAGCTGCTGCTGCTCGCGGTGCACCTCGGCCGGAGCGAGGGCGACGCCGAGGACCTGCTGCAGGAGACGTTCGTCACCGCGATCGAGTCCGCGCAGCACTGGGACGGGTCGCGGCCGCTGGTGCCGTGGCTGCTCGGCATCCTCGCCAACCGCGCGCGGCGGCTCGCGCGCGAGCGCGCGCGGCAGCCCGATCCGGCGCGGCTGGAGCTCCCGGACCACGCCGCCGACGACCCGCTGCGCGCGGCCGCCGACGCCGAGTTCGCCGAGGAGTTCGCACGCCGGCTGGCCGCGCTGCCGCGCGGCTATCGAGAGGTGCTGACGCTGCGCTGGGTGCACGGGCTGACGCCGACGCAGATCGGCCACTCGCTCGGGCTGCCGATCGACACCGTGAAGACCCGCCTGCGCCGCGGCAACGAGATCCTGCGGCGCGCGCTGCCGGTCGGTTTCGCGGCCGGTGCACTCGCCACGTTGACGCCGGCGCGCGACCTCGGGACCGTGCGCGAGGCGGTGCTCGCGGCGGCGCGGGCCGCGCGCGGTGCGCGCGCGGCGACGCTGACGCTCGGGCCCGGCCAGGCGGTTGCGCTCGTCGCCGTGCTCGCGCTCGGCGCCGTGCTCGCGTGGTGGTCGCTGCGCGCGCCGCGGGGTGCCGCGACCGAGCGCGCGGCGCGCGGCACGGTCGCGTCCGAACCACCGCAGGGGGTCGAGGTCACCGATGCGCCGATCCCGCTCGCCCCGCCGCGGCCCGCACGGAGTCCGGTCCCCGGTCCGCCAGCGGGCGACTCACCGGGGGTGACCGTGCGGTTCGCGACCGGCGAGCCGGTCGCGGGTGCAGTCGTGCTGGTGCGCCCCCGTGCGGTGGCCGACGGCGCGCTGCGCGAGCGCCGCCTCGTCGCCGACGCCGAGGGCCGGCTCGCCGCCAAGGCGCTCGAGCCCGGGCGCTACGTGTTGCGTGAGGCGCGCGGCGGGTTCGCCGAGCTCGAGGTCGTCGACGGCACGCCCCCGGGTCCGCTCGCGCTCGTCGTGCCGGCCGGCGTCGACGTGGTCGGCCGCGTCCGCGATGGCGAGCGGCCGGTCGGGGCCGCGCAGGTCTGGCTGTCGCGGCCCGGCGCGCCGGACCGCGGCGTGGCCGTCGCGACCACCACCGCCGACGGTCGCTTCGCGCTGCGCGCGGTCGAGCCCGGCCGCGCGCTGTCGGTGCTCGCCGACCGCTACTCCCCGCGGCCGCTCGTCCGGCTGCCCGCTGCGGCCGGCGAGACGGTCGAGCTCGACCTCGACCTCGCGAACGAGCGCTCGGCCTGGGCGCTCGCCGGTCGCGTCGTCGACGCGGCTGGCCAGCCGGTGGCGGGCGCCCACGTGCAACTCGGAAGGCGGCTGCCGGGGCTCGACTTCGACGCGGTCGGCGCCGGCGACGACGCGCGCGCGCCGCCGATCGAGCTGGTCAGCGACGCGTCCGGGCGCTTCGCGCGGCGCGGATTCACGACCTACGGCGGTGTGCTCGAGGTGTGGGCGCGCGCGCCGGGCAGCGCGGCCTGGTACGCGCAGGTGCCGTTCACGCGGCCGACGCTGCAGCAGGACGTGCAGATCGAGCTCGCGGCCGGGCGCGCCCTGATCGGTGTCGCGCGCGGCGAGGACGGCCAGCCGATCGCCGAGGTGACGGTCACCGCCGCTCCGGCCGCGGCGACCGACCTCGCGTTCGCACCCGCCTGGGCGCTGCCGTCCGCGGTGACCGACGCCGGCGGGAGCTTCGCGCTCGACGGCATCGCCCCCGGCGTCGCGTTCCTGACCGCCACCGCGCCCGACGGCCGCCGCGCGGTCGAGACGCTCGACGACCCCGGCGCGCCGCGCTGGGATCCGGTGCTGCGTGCGCCGCGCGCATTGAGCGGGTTCGTCGTGGATCCGCGCGGCGCGCCGATCGCCGGGCTCCTCGTGCGCGGGCTCGTCGACGGCGGGCGCAGCGAGCCGCCGCCCGCGCGCTCCGACGAGCGGGGTGCGTTCACGCTCGCGGATTGCGACGAGCTCACCCACACGCTGTGGATCACCGACCCCGCGAGTCCGTGGGACGGCAGCGTCTTCTCATTGCCCGGCGTGCGCGCGCTCGACAGCCCGGTGTTCGCATCGGTGCCGGACCACCTGCGGTCGAGTGCCGCGCTCGCCGGGCGCTTCGTCGACGAGGACGGTCGGCCGATCGTCGCCGACCTCGCGCTCGGCAACCTGCGTGCGGGACGCACCTTCGCGCGTGGCGCGGCGGACGGCACGTTCCGCATCGCCCCATTGCCGGCGCTCGATCACTGGGATCTGTTCCTGCGCGACGACCACGGGCGCTGGGGCTGCCTCGCGGAGCTCACGACGGAGCCGGGCGCGACGACCGACCTCGGCGACGTCCAGCTGCGCCAGAGTGGCCGGGTCGCGGTGCGGGCGACCGTGGTGGGGGGAGGCGCGCCGGCCCAGGCGTTCGCGAAGCTCACGACGCGCGCGGGTCTGATCTGTGATGCGGTCCAGCTGGTCGACGGTGTCGGGCGGTCGGGCCCGCTGCCGCCGGGCGACTACGTGGTGACGTTCGGTGGCGACGTCGCGTTGAATCCGACGCCGGTGGTGGTGCCGGCCGGGGCGGCGGTGGCGATCACGCCGGAGCTCGTGCGCGGCGAGCCGGTCGTCGTCGAGCTCGCGCACCCCGACGATGGCTGGGACCTGCGCGCGCGCCTGACCTGGCTCGACGCCGCCGGGTCGGTCGTCGCCCGGGACTTCGTCCAGCTCCCACGCGGCCGACCGGCGCGCTTCGCGCAGCGGCTACCGGCCGGCGCGTGGGGCCTGCGCGTCGAGGCGCACTCCGGGCGCAGCGCGACCGTCCCGATCGCCGTGCCGGCCTCGCAGCCCGTCGTCGTACCGCTCGTTCCGTAGCGGGGACCGCGCGCACCACATCCCGGCGGGCTCCGGGAAACTCGATCGTCGCGGCGCGTGTTCGTCAGGCTCCGGACCCTCGTTCCCGAGCGAGCCGAGCGCATGCACGCGACCCCCTTGGACCTCGTATCTCCGCAGGCCGCCCTCGCCGTCGTCGTCGGCCTGTCGATGCTGGCACCCGTCGCGGCCCAGGCCGACCACGCCGAGGCGGAGAAGCGCCTCGTGTCCTGGGAGGACGTGATGGGGTCGGGTTCGACGTTCCAGCTCTACGGCTTCGTACGGCTCGACACGCCGTGGAGCGACTCGCGGTTCAACGACAACCAGACCCCCGGCTACGTGCAGTCCGAGGATGCGAGCGCTCCCGCGAGCATCGGCGCGGGCGAGAACGACGGTGCCTTCTCGATCCACCCGCACATGACGCGCCTCGGACTCGACTTCGAGAGCCCGACGATCGCGAGCTTCGGTGACCCGTCGCTGACCGGCAACATCGAGATCGACTTCTACGGCCAGAACGTCGACGACTCGGACTCGCGCAGCGGCCTGCGCATGCGCAAGGCCTACCTGAAGCTCGACTGGGAGCATTGGAGTCTGCTCGCCGGCCAGGACTGGGACCTGATCTCGCCGCTGTATCCGATCGTCAACAACGACCTCGTCATGTGGGGTGCGGGCAACACCGGCGACCGGCGGCCGCAGCTCCGACTGACCCGCAAGGACGAGGTCGCCGGCGGCGAGCTGACCGCCGCGTTCGCGCTGGGGCTCGCAGGTGCGGTCGCCAGCTCCAACGTCGAGGGCGGGCTGCGCAGCGGCGAGAACTCCGAGCTGCCGCTGTTCTGCTCCCGGATCGGCTGGCGCCGGAACACGGACAGCGGCGGGGTGTTCCAGGCCGGCGTCTGGGGCCATTACTCGCGCTACGAGTTCGATCCCGCGGGCGGCACCGCGACCCGCGACTTCGAGGCCTGGAGCGCGGGCCTCGACCTCCAGGTGCCGATCTGGGAGGACCGCGCGTGGCTGCTCGGCGAGCTGTGGATCGGCGACGATCTCGAGGACATCCGCGGTGGCATCTTCCAGGGCGTGAACCCGACCACCGGGCGGACGATCGGCTCCCGCGGTGGCTTCGCCGAGCTGGGTTGCAAGGTCAGCGAGCACGTCTCGCTGCATGCCGGCTACTCGTTCGACAATCCCGTCGACGGCGACCTGTCCACCGGCATGCGCTCCGACAACCGCGTGCTCTACTTCGCCGTGAGGCACCAGTTCCACTCGTTCCGCTTCGGCCTCGAGTTCCTGAACTGGACGACCAGCTACGTCGGCTATGGCGACGGCGACGCGAACCGGGTCTCCGGCTACATCGCCTACTACTTCTGAGCCCGCCGGCGGGTGTCACGGCCGGCGGGTGTCACTCCACCCAGCGGATGCCCGCCAGGTACTGCTCGAGCGTCGGGCCGCGGCCGTTCGCGTGGGCGACGACCAGCGCGAAGAACGTGCCGTCGTGCTCGAGGGTCACCGTCTCGATGCGCCCACCCGACCGCGACGGCGCTCCGCGGCGGTGACGGCCGGTCCGGCCGTCGACGGTCACCTCGCCGACCTCCTGCAGACCCACGCTTCGGAACTCGCGCGGCAGCGACCTCGCCATGTTCTCGTGCAGGACCCGCTCGAACCACTCACTCTGGCCGCTCTGCATGTTCGAGCGGACCGCGGTGAACAGCGCGACGTGCGGCCCGCCGCCGATCCGGATGACCCGACCCTGCGACTCGAACGCGGGGATGCTCTGCTCCTCCATCGCGTCGGTCTGCGAGGGCGCCCGCAGCTCGAAGCCGAGGCGGTCATCGCGGATCACGCCGGCGGCCCGCTGTGACGGCTCGAGGTCGAAGTCGAGCAGCTCGAGTGAGTCGACCGCGGCCAGCGCGGCATCCCGACCGTCACGCAGGTTCTGCGGCAATGCCATGAACACCATGGCGACGTGACGACCGTCCGGCTGCGATGCGGTCGCGAGGAGGCCGCCCATCCGGATGTCACCCCGGTCCACCGAGAACGACGACAGCAGGACCTGTCGGCCGCCGACGCTGCGCGTCCGCGGCTTCTGCAGCAGCGTGACGCTGTCCCGGCCGACGTAGTCGGCGAGCGTCGCGCGGTGGTAGTGCAACGGAGCGACGTCGCTACCCTGCTCGGCGAACACCAGGGCCTCGATCCCGTGCGCCGGTGCCTCGAGCACCGCGCGGGCCTGCTCGTCGAAGGCGCGAGCGTCCTGGCCGAGGCGCACCCTCCAGAACGTGTCGCGCGGCTTGCGCCAGCGGAAGTCGTACCGGTAGTCGCGGAACAGCCCGTTGCGGAGCGCGCGGTCCGCGAGCAGACCGGACTCGTGGTCCTGACCGTCCAGGAGCTCCCTCGCGAGCCGCGCCTTCCGCTCCCCGTCGAGGAAGCTGAGCTGTGCGAGCGCCTCGTCGAGGAGCTGCAGTGCACCGTCACCCGCTGCCGCTGTCCACCAGCACTGGATCTGCACGACGAAGCCCTCGTGGTGCATCACGCCGTGCACGTGCTCCGCGCCGACGTCGAGGGTCCGGATGTCGAAGCGGACGTCGCGACCCGCGACCGGCCGGGTGAACGACCCCGAGGGCGCCGCGCCGAGACCGACCGTGCAGGACTCGCGCAGCAGCGGCTCGAACCCGTTCCGGTCGGCCGCGGCGACCGGCTCCGACACGATCATCAGGTAGAACTCGACCCGGCCGTGGAGCAGCGCGACCTCGGCATCCGCGTTCATCGCTGCCAGCGCGTCGCCGATCTCGACGTGCCAGCCCTCCCGCGGTTCGATGACGACGCCGCTCAGTGCGCTCTCGTAGCGGCCACCGGTCAGCCGCCAGCCGATCCCGGTCGTGTCCGACCGCACCCAGGCGCGGTCGCGGCCCGGCACCGCGTCGCCCGGCAGCAGCGTGAACGCGTCGCAGATGGCGGCCGTGGTCCGCGGGTCGCGCATCGGTGCGAGGTCCGGCCCGGCACAGACGATCTGGTAGGTGTAGCTGCGGTGCTGGAACAGCGTATTGACGAACCGCAGCTTCACACCGTCGACCTCACCGACGAGGTGGACGCGGAACGCCGGTCGGCCGAGGAACTCGATCTCGTCCGTCTGCTCCACGCGTCCGTCGAGCCGGTCCAGCATGTTGGCGATCACGAGATCGCGCATGTCGCTCAGCTCGACCTCGCTGGTGCTCTCCGTGATCAAGAACGCCCAGATGCCCGATCGCAGCAGCGTCGCGCCGCACATTGCATCGGGCGACAGCCGGCGCGCCTCCGATTCCCCGAGCAGCTGCCAGCCGGCCGGCGCGCGCAGCTCGAACAGGTAGCCGTGATCGGTGATCCCGGTCCGCGTCACTTCCTGGTCGGTCCGCGGCGCGGCCTGGGAGGGAACTGCAGCGCCGAGCGACAGCAGGGCGAGGATCGTCAGGCCGTGTCTTCCCAGCATGGTGGAGGCTCCGCTTCGCGTGGACTCGTGCGACCGCGCAGAGCGTGGCCCCGATGCTCCGCGTTGCGCAACCCGGTCCGTCCGCATGCGGAGGACTCGCGGAGCGATCCGCCGGGGATCCGGGGCAGGCCTTCGCCCGCCACTCCCGGCGGTCCGTCGAACACGCGGGCCTCCCGGAAACGAACACGGCCGGACTGCCTCGGGCAGCCCGGCCGTGTCCACGCTCTGTTCGCGTTGGAGAGTAGGGGAGTCGAACCCCTGACCTCCACAATGCCATTGTGGCGCTCTACCAACTGAGCTAACTCCCCGCGCCGCGCGACGGACGATCGCGCGTGATCGCGCGATGCCCGCCTCGCACCCGGGTGCTCCGCGAGCCAGGGCAGGGGCGCCTGGGCACCGCGGAGGGACGAAGGAGCCTAGCGTCCCGTCCCTCCGGGTCAAGCGCCGCGTGCGGCGAATCACGGGCGGCGCCGTCGGGTCGCGAGCGGAACCGGCGTGGCGGCCCGCTCGGTAGCCAGCTCGCGAGCGTCCGGCCTACCCGCGGCAGAACCGGGTGGTGACGCACGGCGCGGTCCGGCAGAGTGACGCCGCGCGAGTTCCCCCCGATCCCGTCGTTCCGCCACCGCGCGCCATGCCCCAGCACGATCCCACCGACGACGTCCGCGGCCCCCGACCTTCGACCGGCCGGGGTCCGGATCCCGCCGGCCACGAGCACGCACCCGGCCGACGGCTGTGGCTCGTGCGCCATGGCGAGACGACCGGCGGGTCGTCGGTGCGCTACTACGGCGCGACCGACGTGCCGCTGTCGGACCTCGGCCGTGTGCAGGTGCGGTCGCTCGGACCGTTCCTCGGCCATGCGCGGCCGCGGGCACTCGTGCACTCGCCGCTGTCGCGCGCCCGCGAATCGGCGGCGATCGTCGCGAGGCTGCTCGGCGAGCCGCCGGGCGAGGTCGCGGCGAGCGACGACCTTCGCGAGATCGACTTCGGCGCGATCGAGGGGCTGACCGCCGCCGAGGTCGAGGCGGCGCGACCCGACTGGTACGCGCGCTGGCAGCAGGGCGCCGTCGACGGCTACCCGGACGGCGACTCGCTCGACGGCTTCGCGCAGCGGGTCGCGCGCGGGATCGACGCGGCGCGCGCGCGCTGGCCCGACGGCGACCTCTGCGTGGTCGCGCACCGCGGCGTCGTCAAGGCGATCGTCTGCCACCTGTGCGGGCTGCCACGGCCGCTCGTGCGTGCCTGGCCGCTCGACCTCGGCTCCTTGACCGTGCTCGTCGAGGCCGACGATGGCTCGCGCCATCTGCTCGAGCGGTACAACCTCGTCGCACCCTGACTGCCCGCGGGTCTGGGAAACCCCCGTTGGCACTGCGCCGTCCAGGGGTGAATCTCTTCACGGTGCGAGGCCTTCCCTGCCGAATGGAACGCCAGGTTCCGCCTCACGCAGGCCGCGATCGGCCGAGGCTCGCGGAGCCGAGGCCCCCCGGTCCGCAGGGGGGAGTCACCGCGCCGAACTGTCGCCCGGAGATCGCCATGCGCACCCGTCCTTCCGCCGCGTCGACGCGCGGCGCCGGCCCGCTCGCCGTGCTGTCCCCCGTGCTCGCCTGCCTGCTCGCCGGCTCGCCCGCCGCCGCGCCGCAGGAGCCGCGGACGCTCGCGGAGTCCGTGCGGACCTCGCTGGACCGCGTCTCGCTCGGCACGGATGCGCGCGCGATCGAGGAGCGCCTCGCCGCGGTGCGCGCCGGCCGCGTGCCGGGCGTCGCCCAGCCCGGCATCGTGGGTCGCGTGCGGAGCGCCGGTCTCGACGCCCTCGGCGTCGGACAGCTGTGGGCCGTGCTGGACGATGGCGATGACGCCGACCTCGTCGCGATGTCGTTCGCACAGGCCCGCGCCGCCTGGGGCTTTCGCGGTCGCGAGGTCCGCATCGCGCGCCGTCCCGACGTCGACGACCTGATCGGTGCGATCGAGGATTGCCGCCAGGAGCTGACGTCCGCGCTCGGCTCGGGGCGCCGGCTGCAGGACGTCGCGGCCTGGCTCCTGACGACGATCGACACGCTGCGGACCGAGCGCTCGAACCTCGGCGAGCTGACCGTCGCCGACGAGAAGGAGCTGCGCGAGCGCTTCGACCGGCTGACCGAGGTCGATCAGGAGACGCTGCTGCGGGAGGCCGAGACGCTGACGCGCCTCGCGCTGGCGCTCGATCGGCCCGAGCTGCTCGCGAGCTGGAAGCGCAAGCCGGTGCGCTCGGCGCGCAGCGACGGCGCCGTGCAGGGTGACGTCCTGATCGACCGCGACTCGTCGGTCGGCCGGGTCGTCGTCGGCGGGTTCGGGCGCAACGTCTACGACGCGTCGCAGATCGCCGTGATCATCGACCTCGGCGGCGACGACGAGTATCGCGGTGCGGTCGCCGGCGCGGGCGAGTGGCGCGAGTTCGCGATGGTCGTCGACTTCGACGGCAATGACGAGTACGCGGCCGAGAGCGAAGGGCTCGGCGCGGCCGTGTTCGGCGTCGGCGTGCTGGTCGATTGCCGCGGCAACGACACCTACACCGCGCGGACGCGCTCGGCGGGCTTCGGCACCGCCGGCGTCGGCGTGTTCGTCGACCTCGGCGGCGACGATACCTACGAGCTCGGTCAGGAGAGCTGCGGTGCCGGACTCGCGGGTACCGGCATCTGGATCGATGCGAGTGGCAACGACGTGCAGAAGGCCGGCGCGCAGTCGTTCGGCGTCGGCCTGCCCGGCGGCGTGGCGATCGCCTGGGACAACGCCGGTGACGACGAGCGGGTCGTCGGCCGCGAGCGCCGCCGGCTCGTCGACGCCAGTGCCGGGACGACGAGCGGTGCGGGCGAGGAGGTCAGCGCCGGCTTCGGAGTCGGGATCGGCGCGCTGCCGATCCTGTCGGGCGGGTTCGGTGCGTTCGTCGACGCGAGCGGCAAGGACCGCTACGAGGCCGCCGGAATCGCGTTCGGCGTCGGGCTGCGCGGTGGTGTCGGCATGTTCCAGGACCGGGCGGGCGACGACACCTACCGCGGTCTCGACGGCTGCTTCGGCGTCGGCTACGCCGCGGGGATCGGGCTCTTCTACGACGTCGCCGGCGACGATGGCTACGAGGCGCACCGGCTCGCGTTCGGCGGTGCGGAGCTCGACGGGTTGGGCGCGTTCGTCGAATCCGCCGGCGCGGATCGCTACCAGGGTGCATGGCCCGCGTTCGGCGTCGGTCGGCGCGGCGGACTGGGTGTGTTCCTGGAGCGCGGCGGGCTCGATGCCTACCTGCTGGGTGGCGCGTCGGCGGACTGGCGGCTCGCGGCCACCGGCGTCGTCCGCGGCCCGGGGATCGGGCTCATGCTCGACACGCGTGGCCCCGGCGACGACGACGGCGCCGACACGTTCGACTTCGTCGGGATCGATGCCCCGGTGCGCGGTGCGCTGCGGGTCGACGTGCGCGGCGAGGGCGACGACGTCGAGAAGCAGGCCATCCTCGTGCGCTGACCTCGCGCGGGTAGACTGCGCGGCCCGCCATGACCGCGAGACCACGCCTGCGCTTCGCCCCGTCCCCGACCGGCCCGCTGCACCTCGGCGGCGCCCGCACCGCGCTCTACAACTGGGCCGCGGCGCGCGCGATGGGCGGGACCTTCCTGCTGCGGATCGAGGACACCGACCAGGCGCGCTCGAGCGAGCAGTCGCTGCGGATCATCCTCGAGGCGCTGCGCTGGCTCGGTATCGACTGGGACGAGGGGCCCGAGCGCGGCGGTGACCACGGGCCGTACCTGCAGACCGAGCGCCTCGACATCTACCGGCGCTACGCCGACCGGCTCGTCGCCGCGGGCCACGCCTACGAGTGCTTCGCGACTGCCGAGGAGGTCGAGGAGGGGCGGCAACGGCTGCAGGCGGCCGGCGAGCGGCCGATGTACGACCGCCGGCACCGCGATCTGAGCGACGCCGAGCGCGACGCATTGCGGCGCGAGCGGGGGCCCGGCAGCCTGCGCTTCCGCATGCCGCTCGACCAGGTCCAGGTGCTGCCCGACCTGTCGAAGGGCGACGTGTCGATCAATCTCGCCGAGCTCGACGACTGGGTCATGGTGCGGCCGGACGGCATGCCGACCTACAACTTCGCCTGCGTCGTCGACGACCTCGAGATGGGCATCACGCACGTCGTGCGCGGCGAGGAGCACCTGATGAACGGCTTCAAGCAGGCCGTGCTGTTCGAGCGCCTCGGCGCCGAGCCGCCGCGCTACGCACACATTCCGCTGATCCTCGGCGCGGGCGGCAAGAAGCTCAGCAAGCGCGAGGCGAGCGTCGATGTGCTCGAGTATCGCGACAAGGGCTACCTGCCGGAGGCGGTGTTCAACTACATCACGCTGCTCGGCTGGAGCTTCTCGGGCGACCGTGACGTGTTCACGAAGGCGGAGATGCTCGAGCGGTTCCGTATCGAGGACATCGGCACGAAGGGCTCGCGTTTCGACGACGCGAAGCTGCGCTGGATGTCGGGCGACTACTTGCGCCGGCTGTCCGCCGACGAGCTCGTCGAGCGCGTGCGGCCGTTCGTGCACGGCGTCGTGCCCGACGCGGCGTTCGAGACGCAGCCGGGGCTCGTGCGCAATGCGGTGCGCTGCTACCAGGAGCGCGCCGAGCTGCTGGCGGAGTTCGCGGAGAAGCTCGGCTGGCTGTTCGCCGACCGGGTCGAGCCCGACGACGACGCCCGGAAGAAGCTCGCGAAGAGCCCGGACGCACCGCGTTGGCTCGCCGACTACGCGGCGTTGCTCGAGACATCGGCCCTGCCGCCGTCGTGGCCGGACGATCGCACCGCGGCCGACGCGTTCTTCGAGCTGCCGAGCAGTGCCGACCGTCCCGCGCCCGCCGGCACGGCTCCGTGCCTCGGTCCGCGCGAGCTCGAGGCACGCTGCCGGGCATTCGCCGAGGAGCGCGGGATCCCGTTCGGCCAGCTCGTGCACCCGGTGCGCGCCGCATTGACCGGCACGACCAAGGGCCCGGGGCTGTTCGACGTCGTGTTCCTGCTGGGGCGCCGGGTCGCGGTCGAGCGCCTGCGCGCGCTCGCCGGTGGCTCAGCTCAGCCAGCGTGACGCCATCTCGCGGCCGCGCTCGCCGTAGAGCTGCTTGACGATCTTGCCGATCTCGATGCGCAGGTAGGTCGTATGCAGGGGGCCGAGCGCCTCGGCGTAGCGCCGGCGCGCCTCGGGCGCGGTCGCCTCGCGGGTCATGCGGAGGCGGTAGTCCCAGCGCAGCACCGGCGTCGCGCAGTAGAGCGTCAGCGACGCGAACAGCGCGATCCAGCCGAGCTGCGCGGCCCGCGAGATCGCGTCGGCGCCGCTGCGGCCGCGGTCGAAGAACAGGAAGGTCAGCACGAAGCCGGCGATCAGGCCACCGACGTGCGCCGCATTGCTGATCAGCGGCATCATGAGCCCGAGCACCAGGTTCAGCACGATCAGGCTCAGCAGGCGTCGCGGTCCGTGGTAGTCGAGGAACTCGAGCTGCGTGCGGCCCTGCCGCATCATCAATGCGACCGCGCCGCCGAGCATGCCGAAGATCGCGCCCGATCCACCGACGACGACCTGCAGCGGGTCCTGGGACAGCAGCGCCGTGATGCCGCCACCGGCGGCGGCGACCGCGTAGAGCAGCGCGAAGCGAAGGCTGCCGAGGCGCTCCTCGAGCTGCGGGCCGATCCAGAACAGGAAGTAGCCGTTGAACGCGAGGTGGAGCAGGCCGCCGTGCAGGAACGCGTGCGTCAGGAGCCGCCAGGGCTCGCCGTCCTGCACGAGGATCCCGGACGCTGCGCCGAACCGGACCAGCTGCGGCAGGGTCGGGTCGAGCGGGTCGGTCAGCACCGCCAGCGTGAGCCACGCGAGCAGCACGGCGTAGCTCACCGGGGTTGTGTCGAATTGCTCGAGCAGCGTGCGATCACGTCGCATGGGATCCCTCGCTCCGGCCCGGAGTGGTGCCGAGCCGGTAGCACAGCACGCGCGCTTGCGCGCGAGCCAAGGCGTCGGTCGGGCGGAGCCGCACCGCATCGGCGGGCGGCGCAGCCGCTCGGCGCGCGAGGCGGCGGGCGTCCTCGGTCCGGCCCTGCGCCTGCGCGATCCGCGCCCGGAGCAGGTCGGCCTCCCGCTGGCCGCCGAACAGCTGCTCGTGGTGGGCCAGCGCGCGTTCGGCGTCGTCGTCCCGCTGCAGCCGGTGCAGGGCGTCACCCAGTAGCACGAGCGCTTCGCCGAAGCCGCAACGCTCGTCGAGGCGCACGGCGGCGAACGCCTGCTCGGCCGCCGGTCCGACCGCGCCGCTGCGGAGCAGCGCGCGCGCCAGCAGCAGTCGAGTCTGCGGATTGTCCGGCTCGAGCTCGGCTGCGCGCGCCAGATGGCGCACGGCGGCGGCGAGGTTGCCCTGGCGCAGCAGGTAGCGACCGACCTGGACCAGATCGGGTGCGGATTCGAAGTGTGCGAGGCGGCCGAGCGCCTCGCGGTAGGGCGTCGGGTCCGTGCTCATGCGGTCCTTCATTCCGGACCAGCGAACGCGCAGCCATGGCCATACCGGCGGCCAGAGCGCGAGCGCGACCGCGGCGACGCCGCCGAGCCACACGCCGGCGGTGCCGAGCGCGCCGAGCACGCGGACCTGGAGCACGGTGGCGCGGGCCGGGTCGCGTTCGCCGAGGAGCAGCGTCGCCACGACGGCGGCGACCGCGAGCCAGAGGAGCGCGGTCGCCAGCGCGCGGAGCCGCGGCGAGCCGGGAGCGGTCGAGGTCATGGGGAGGGCTCCGCGCGACGCGGCAGCTCCGGGGCGACGTGGTCGCGGAGGCGCGCGGCGGCTTCGGCGGCGGGGAGCGAGTTGATGTAGGCGTCGGCGCCGAGCTCGAGTCCGGCCAGGAAGCCGGTGCGCGGCTGCAGCTCGAAGTGCTCGTGGAAGTCGGCGCCCGGGATGCGGTGCAGCCAGAAGTTGAACGGCGGCGCCCCGAACGCGCGGTCGACCGCCGCGCACAGCAGGCGTAGCGCGTCGGCCAGGTCGTCGCCGTGCGCGCCCTCACCGAGCCGAGCGCTGGCCGAGTGCGCGGCGAGCCAGGTCTCGCCGGGGAGCTTCGGATTGCGCGGCGAGAAGGCGGCGTGGTGCGTCGTCTCCAGCACGAGGCGACCGTCGCGATGCGCGGTGTCGAGCTCGCGCTGGATCAGCGGGCCGTGGAGCCGCGCCTGCTCGAGCTCCTGCTCGAGGCGGGGCGGCACCGAGGTCAGGCCGATCACCTGCGTGTGATTGTGGGCGATCGATGCCCCGGCCTCGCGGCCGACGTTCTTGAACAGGAATGCGCAGGCGATGCCCGGCCGGCTCTCGAGGAACTCGATGCGCCGGTGCCACACCGCGACGGAGTCGCGCCAGGTCTGCGCGTCGAGCCGCCCCGGCTGCGCGATGTGCTCGGCGCCCTCGGCGATCACCTCGTGCCAGGGTGCTGCCGGGTAGAGGTTCGGGAACGCGCGCACGGTCCAGCCGGGCGTGTCCGGCGCGGTGCCCGCCGCGCGGACCGCGTCGGTCTCCGGCGGCGTCATCCGCTCGGCGCCGGTGCAGAACGGGCACTCCGCCGCCCCGTCGTGCCCGGCGAGCGTCTTCAGCGGCCGCCCGCGCCGCCCCGGCGCGACCAGGATCGGCCGCCCCGTGCTCGCGTCCCGCTCGACCCACGTGTGTCCCCGCTCGCTCATCCTGACTTCCTATCGGTGCCGCGTACGATTTTTACATCTCGTCCCGCGCGGTCCCCGGCTCGACCGCGCGGGGCATCATGCGCCGCTCGATCGCCTGCGGATCGGGGCCGAACACGCGGTAGCGGAGGGTCAGGTGGGCGCTGCCGGTGCCCGGCGGCAGCTCGAGGAAGCGGCGGCCGTCCCGGAAGTGCTCGGCGAGCGCGGGGGGATCGACCTGCAGCGACAGGATCGTCAGCTCGCTGTCGGACATCGGCACTTCGACGAGGCGCACCGTGTCTGGCGACAGCTCGACCGCCGTGCTGAGCTCGCCGAGATGCCGCTCCGGCCAGCCGCGCTCGGGCAGCGTCGAGCAGGCGCCGAGCGTGAGCAGTGCCATGATCGCCGCGCCGCACGCGGGTGCCGGTAGTCTTGGACTCTGCATGTTCGGTGGTATCGCCGTGGCCGGAAACCTGCTGTGCGTCGCCTACTCCGCGGCGCGCGGACACCTGTTCCTCGTCGATCTCGAGGACCAGGGTGTCGCGTCCCACTGGACCTGGGCCGGCTCACGCTACGGCGATGCGGGCGGCGTCGCGATGGACCGAGACTACAACATCTGGGTCGCCGACACGCGCAACGACGTGGTCCGGAGGTTCTCGCCGTTCGGGCGGTCGCTCGGCGAGCTCGGCGATCCGCACGAGCGCGGGCCGGGGTCGGTGCGGCGCGATCGCCAGGGCCTGCTCGATTCGCCCCGCGCCGTCGCGGTGTTCGGCGACACCGTGTGGGTGGCCTGCGGCGAGCGCTGGCTCCGGCGTGGCGTGCAGCGCTTCCACCGCGACGGTCGGTCGATGCCGCCGCTGCGCGCGTTCGGCGACCCCGAGGGGCGCTTCGGGGCGCCGCGCGGGATCGCCGCGTCGCGGGACGGCGTGTTCGTCGCGGACACGCTCCACGGCGTCGTGCAGCGCTTCCGGCTCAGTGGCGCGTTCGTCGGCCGCGTGCCGACCGCGCGCGACCCCGAGGACGTGTCCCGCCCGATCGCCGTGCTGCCGCGACCGGGCGGCGAGCTGCTGGTGGTCGACGAGGGCGACGCACCCGGCCTGCGGCGCATCCCGCTCGACGAGCCGCCGCAGGACCTCGGGTTGACCGACCGGATCGAGGATCCGATCGGCCTGTGTGCGGACGATCGCGGCCGCGTCTACGTGCTCGATCGCAACGGCGACCGCGTGCACCGGCTGACTGCCGAGCTGCGCTACGACACCCAGATCGTCGACCTCGTCGAGATCGGCTTCGGCGCGGATTGACGTCGCCGGCATACTCGCCGGCCATGTCCGCTCCCGCCGCACCGGCCGGCGCCCGCCTCGGCGCCTTCGACGTCGGCTGCGTCGTCGTCGGCGGGATCATCGGCGTCGGGATCTTCTTCACGCCCGCGAAGGTCGCCGCCGCGTGCGACGGCCCCGCGCAGGTCGTCGTCGCGTGGTCGCTCGGTGGCGTGATCGCCGTGCTCGGTGCGCTGGTGTTCGCCCAGCTCGCGCACCGCGTCCGCGATCCCGGTGGCATGTTCGCCTACGTGCACGCCGGGTGTGGCAGCGCGCCGGCATTCCTCTATGGCTGGGCGAACTGGCTCGTGATCCAGTCGGGAGCGCTCGGGGTGATCGGCATCGTCATGGTCGATCACGCCGATCTGCTCGTGAACGGTCGCGCGACCGCGACGCCGGGAGCGAAGGTCGCGATCGCCGCGAGCGCCATCCTCGCCTTCACGCTCGTCAACGCGGTGGGGCTGCGCGTCGGCAAGGGCGTGCAGAACGCATTGACGGTCGCCAAGACCGCGGCGGTCGGCGGCCTCGTGCTGCTCGCGGTGATCGCGTCCGGCGAACCGGAGCCGACGAGCGCGCCGGCGGTCGGCGCGGCGCCGGTCGGCTGGCTGCGCGCGCTCGGTGCCTCGATGCTGCCGGTGCTGTTCTCGTTCGGTGGTTGGCAGCAGGGCAGCTTCGTGTCGGGCGCCGCGCGCTCGGCGGGAGTCGTCGCGCGCGGCATCCTCGGTGGTGTCGCCGTCGTCGTCGCGGCCTACGTCGCGATCAATCTCGCGTTCCTGTCGCTGCTCGGATTCGACGGTGCGCGCGGCTCGGTGGCGATCGGTGCCGACGCCGCGCGGGTCGCGCTCGACGGCTTCGGGCTCGGCGACCTCGGCAGCCGCGCGTTCGCCGGCCTCGTGGTCGTCAGCTCGCTCGGTATCCTGAACACCATCTGCCTCGCTCCGCCGTACGTGCTGCACGCGATGGCGCAGCGCGGGCTGTTCCTGCCGGCGGCGGGGCGGCTACACGCGCGCTTCGGCACGCCGGTCGTCGGGATCCTCTGTCAGGGGCTGTGGGCGATCGCCCTGCTCGTCGTCACCCAGCTCGTCCTGCACCGCGACCTCGGCTTCCTGCTCGACGGCGTGGTGTTCGTCGACTGGCTGTTCTTCGCATTGTGCGGGATCTCGTTGCTGCGGATCGGCGGTGGCGCGCGGGCCCGTGCCGCGATCACAGTGGGGATCACGGTGGCGTTCACGGGACTCGCGTTCGCGGTGATGGCCGGGGCGATCTGGACCAGCCCCGCGCCGTCGCTGGCCGGCTCGGCGATCGCCGCGGCGGGCGTCGTGCCGTGGCTGGTGCTGGTGCGGCGCGGCGAGCGCCCGGCTCAATCGCGGGAGAACGTCGAGTAGCGAGGAGTCGTGCCCGGGTCCAGCGCGTCGAGCTCGGCGAGGACGACGTCGACACCGCCGGCGCTCCGCTCGGTCGGCTCGACCAGCAGCACCGGGCCGAGCGGCAGGTCGCGACGCCCGAGATGCGCGTGGCGCAGCGCGCCGTCGGTGCCGTCCTGCGCCACGCCGGCGAGCCAGCCGATGACCGCCCGATAGCCGCCGGGTTCGGCCACCGGTGAGTGGACCCACGTCGCGTGGTCCGGCCGGACCAGCTCGAATGGCACGAGCACGCGCGCCGCCGATTGCAGCGACGGCTCCGGGCGGGAATGCGGGTCGCGGTAGAGCGCGAGGAACGGCGCGTCGTACAGCACCGGTCGGCCCGGGAGGCGCCGGAACAGGTACTCCGCGTAGATGGCGTGCGGGACGAGCAGGACGGTGTCGGGCGTCGCAATCCGTGCGAACTCGACGGCGCTCGCCGCGGCGGGACCGGGGTCGGACCGGCGGGGCAGCGCGCCCGCGAACAGGTTCCATGCGCCGAGTGCGCCGAGCGCCAGCCAGGCGATCGCGAGCCGGGTCGGCACCGGCCGTTCCCGGGCCGGGGGCGCGCCGCTGTGAACGGTGACGATCGCTGCGACGGTGCACAATCCGGGCAGCGTCCCGAGCTGCAGCTCCTCCTCGCGCGGCAGGAACCACCACGCGAACAGCCATTGCGCGCCGAGCCATGCGCCGAACGCCGCCAGCGGCATGCGGAACTCCGACCGGCGGCGTGCGACCTGCAGCGCGCGAATGCCCAGCAGCGCGAGCAGCGCCGCGCCGAGCACCGCGGCGACGTAGCCGGTCGTGGAGAACTCGGCAGGCGGGAGCTCCACCACATTGCAGGTGGCGCTGTGGGCGAGCAGGTGGGCTCCCTTGGGGCTGAAGTTCGCGAGGGTGCCCCAACCCGGCGCGTCCTTCACGGCGTAGTGCATGCAGAAGTCGAGGAAACCGCGCAGCGTCGCGGGACGGCTCCCCGGTGCGATCCGGCTCGCAGCCACGTACAGCGTGAGGGATGCGACGCCGGCCAGCGCGAGCACGGCGAGTCCTCGGCGGCTCGCGGTCGCGCGTGTCGCGTCGCCGCGGGCCGCGATGGCCAATGGGACGACGGCGACGGCGAGCAGCACTGCGGTCTGGTGGTAGAGCACGCCGGCCGTCAGCCAGGCGCTCGCGACCAACCATGTGCGGCGTCGCGGGGTGCCGGATGCGAGCGTGCACGCGGCGGCGAGCTGGCATGCGATGGCCGGTGCGTAGACCTCGACCTGGGTCGCGAAGGCCCAGAATCCGCTGCAGATCGCGCACGCCGCCGTGGCGAGGCTCGCCGCAGGCCGGCCAATACCGAGGCGCCGGAGCAGCGCGTGCAGCGCGAGCAATGCGAGCACGCTCCACGCGACGTTGTGGAGCCGTGCCGCGGCGACCGGCCCGAGGCCGGTCAGATCGACGAGGCCACGGACCACGGGTGCGAACGCCAGATGGTGCGGGTGGAGCAGCTGCGCGAGGTCGTTGTGGACCGCGATCTGGTGCGCGTAGACCAACGAGTCCGGCGTGAGCCTGGCGGCCGCGGTCGCGGCGTACAGGGCCGCGGCGAGGAGCGCGATCGTCAGCGCGACCGGATCCAGCAGCGCGCCGGACGGTCGGCGGCGCGTCGGTGCATCGATGCGGGTGCTCATCCCAGCGGGCTGCTCGCGGCGGGGCCGGGCTCCGCGCGGGTTCGGGGTGGCGGGCCGGGTGGCGAGCGGGAGATGATCGTCGTGCCGGTCATTGCCCGGAGCAGTATCCCATGAGCCACGCGCGACTCGTCCTCGCTGTTCTCGTCTCGGCGGCGAATCCCACTGCGCAGACGCCGTCACGTCGCAGGACGCGCCGGGAGCCACGACCGTCGCGTTCGTGATCGCGGGGGCGACCGCCGAGGCCCGCGAGCAAGGCGGGACGTGGGAGCGGGGCGATGGCTACGTCGAGGGCGCGGGTCAGGGCCGGCTGCTGGTCGCGGGACGGGCGCTCGGTCCCGGCCCGATCGCCGTGCGCGCGCGGCTCGCGCTGGATCGGCTCGACGGGACCGCGGCGTCGCTCGCGCTCGGTGACGCGAGCCAGTTCGGATTCGACGGCCGCCAGGGCACGCTGTTCGTCGAGGGGCCGCTGTTCGGCGGCTTCACGTCGCTCGACCCGGCGAGCGATCACATCCGGCCCGGCGAGCCGTTCGTCGTCGACGTCGAGCGGCGGGACGGCGTCATCGAGCTCCGCATCGACGGGGCCGTCGTGCATCGTGCGCCGTGTCCCGCCGTCACGATCGGCCGCGTCGCGCTGCGGCCCTGGCGCAACGCCATGCGCGTGTTCGACTTCTCGGCGACCGGCGACCCTCATGGCGCTGCCGCCGGGCCTGTTCGAGGACCGGGGACCCGGCACCGACCGGGAGCTCGCGGTCGTGTTCCGAAGCGGGACGGGCGGCTACGACACCTACCGAATCCCGGCGGCGGTGTGCACCGCGCGCGGCGTGGTGCTCGCGTTCTGCGAGGGGCGTCGCAATGGCCGGGGCGACAGCGGCGACATCGACCTCGTCCTGCGGCGCTCGACCGACGGGGGGGAGACCTTCGGCGAACCGCTGGTGGTCCTGGACGACGGTGGGAACACGTGCGGCAACCCGTGTCCGGTCGTCGACGCGAGCACCGGCCGGATCGTGCTCCTGACGACCTGGAATCGCGGTGACGATCGCGAGCGCGAGATCATCGACGGCGCGAGCGAGGACACGCGTCGTGTGTTCGTCATGCACAGCGACGACGATGGCGCGACGTGGAGCGCGCCGCGAGAGATCACGACTCACGTCAAAGCGCCGGACTGGACCTGGTACGCGACCGGCCCGGGCAATGGCATCCGGCTCGAGCGGGGGGCGTTCGCCGGCCGGCTGGTCGTGCCGTGCGACCACATCGAGGCCGGCACGAAGCGCTATCTGTCGCACTGCATCCTGTCGGACGACGGCGGTGCCACGTGGCGGCGCGGAGAGGGCACCCCGCGCGATCAGGTGAACGAATGCGCGGTGGTCGAACTGGCTGACGGCACGTTGCTCCTCAACATGCGCAACTACGACCGCGCGCAGCGGACGCGCCAGGTCGCGGTCAGCGCCGATGGCGGGGAGACGTGGACGGCGCAGCGACACGACGCGACGCTGATCGAGCCGATCTGCCAGGCGAGCCTGGTCCGCTGGTATTGGCCGGACGCCGACCGCCCGGGGGCAGTCCTGTTCTCGAATCCCGCCAGTCGGGACGCACGGGTCGGGATGACGGTGCGGCTGAGTCGCGACGACGGGGCGACCTGGGCGGAGTCGCGCCTGCTCCATGCGGGGCCGAGCGCGTACTCGTCGCTCGTCGTCCTGCCCGACGGCTCGGCGGCGTGCCTGTTCGAAGCCGGCGACGAGCACCCGTACGAGGCGATCGTGCTGGCGCGCGTCGCCTTCGCACGCTGAGCGGCGCGAGGTGTGAGGATCAGTCGCGGGACCGATCGGAAGTCACGCGGCCATCGACGACGACGAGCAGGGGGGCGTTGCGGGGGTCGAGCGGGTCGCCGGGGAAGACGACGACGTCGCCGTCCTTGCCGACGGTCAGCGAGCCGACGCGGTCGGCGATGCCGACGGCCCTGGCGTTCTCGATCGTCAGCCCGCGCAGCGCGCACTCGACCGGCAGGCCCATGCGGACCGCCATCGCGGCCTGGAGCTGGAGCTGGTCCTGTGCGACGACCGGCGCATCGGTGCAGATCGAGACCGGCACGCCCGCCGCCTGCAGGGCGGCGGCATTGCCGACGAACTCGGACTCGTCGAACTCGTACTGGCGCGGTCCGATGTTCATCGGCACGCCCGTGCTCGCCAGCACGTCGGCGATCTTGAAGCTGTCGTAGACGCCGTGGCTGATGATCATGTCCGCGCCGAGCTCCCACAGCGCGACGCGCACGGCGGTCATCGTGTCGTTCTGGCCGTAGGCGTGGAAGATGATCGGGAACTCGTGGCGCCACAGCCCGCGCAGCGGGTCGAGGCGCGGATTGAACTCGGGCTTCGTCGCCGATTCACCGCGCTCCCACGCGGACCACGCCTCGTGGTAGTCGCGCGCGTCGCGCAGCACGACCTTCAGCATGTGGTGCAGGCCGAGCCGGCCGTAGCCGAGGTCGCCGGCGCGGCGCGCCGGATTGCCGCCGCGCGCGTGCAGCGCGATCTTCAGCGCGCCGGGGAATCGGACGAGCCGCTCGTCGAACGACGGTCCGGCCGTCTTGATCAGCGTACCGAGGCCGCCGATCGTCGAGCCGGAGCCGGGGATGACGAGCACGGTCGTCACGCCGCTGCGCATCGCGCGCTCCAGCTCCGGGCTGTCCTGCATCAGCAGGTCGAGCGTCCGCAGCTCCATGTTGTGCGGCAGCACCGAGTCGTTGATGTCACCGCCCTGCGGGACGCCGACGTGGCAATGGAGCTCGACGAAGCCGGGCATCATCACGCCGTGGTCGAACGCGTGGACCTCGGCACCGGGCGGCGGCTCGAGCCCCGACCCGAATGCCGTGATGCGTCCGTCCTCGATCACGATCGCGGCGTCGTCGACCGGCGGCCCGTCCATCGGGAACGCGCGCGGCGCGCGGACGAACAGCGGCGCGGTCTGGGCACCGACCGTGGCGGCGACGCCGAGGGCGACGGCGAGGAGCGGCTTGCGGATCATCGCGACGGAGTTTCGCGGGTGGCGCACCTCGTTGCGAGGGCCTCGGGAGGCGCGCGCCGACCCGGGCACGAGTCCCGGCCCGGTAGCCGGCTGCGATCGCCCATCGCTACGCAGGCGAAACACGCCGGCTGCGAGCACCGCGATCGCCGGACCCGGACCACCCGGGCACGCCGATCGCTTCGCGGCGCGCCCCGAACGCCCCGGTTCCACATCGAACCCCCGGACATCACAGTGAAGCACCTGTCCCTCCTTCCCGCCGTGGGCCTGCTCGCGGCCAGCGTGGCCGCGCAGGACGACGGCGACGTCCTCGCCGGCCCGCGCACGCACTACGAGCGTGTCGAGCGCGAGCTGCGCGCGCGCTCGGTGGCACACCTCGATGCGGCGACTCGCGCGGCCCGCGCGGCCGTCCTCGACGAGCTGCATGCGTACCGCATTGCCGAGCGCTTCGGCGTGAACCTCGACTTCCCCGGCATGAACATGCCGTACTTCGTCGACGCCGGCGGGCGTCGCTGCGCGGTCGCGTGGCTGCTCGACCGCACCGGTCGACCCGAGCTGACGCTGGACGTCGCGACCGCCGCGAACCACGTCTGGGTCGCGGAGCTCGAGGGCGACCCGCGGCTCGCCGCGTGGCTCGCTGCACACGGGCTCACGCTGTGGGAAGCGGCGCGCATCCAGGCGCCGAGCATCGGTGGCGGCGGGTCGTGGCGCGGCGAGCCCGGTCGGTCGGGCGGGCCGGCGCAGCCACCGACGGTCCCGCGCACGCTGCCCGAGGACGTGACGATCCCCAGCCTCGAGATGCCGACGCCGTGGAGTGCGGTCGAGCCGGTGCCGGCGGGGCCGCGCGGCGGGACCTCCGGGGCCGGCGCCGGTGGTGGCGCGGCCGGCGGCCGTCCCGTGCCGGCCGCGCCGCGCCCGGCGGCCGGTCCCACGACGCCGGCCGGCGGCGTGCCGCTCGGCGAGCTGCTCGCCGCCGAGACCTGGCAGGAGTGGTGGCGGTTCAATCGCGCCTTCCACCTCGACGAGACGAACGCGCGGGTGCGCCGGCTGCGCGGGCTCGACCCGGTCGCCGGACCGGTGACCGGCGGCGACGACTCGATCTCGCTCGCGCCTGCGCCGTTCGGCCCGGCCGAACGCGACGCCGCGCGCGAGCTGCTGCGCGCGGCGCTGCAGCACGACGACGCGGCGGTGCGCGCCGCGGCGGTCGTCGCGCTGGGCCGCATCGCGACGGCCGCCGACCTCGAGCCGATGCTGGCGTTGCTCGACGACCCGAACCGCGGCGTGCGCAACGAGGCGATCCTCGCGCTCGGTGCGGCCGGCCGGCACGCGCGTGCCGTGCTCGCACTGTCGCGCCTCGCGCTCGACGGTTCGCTCGCGGGCGACGGCGCGCCGCAGGTGTCGGCGTTCGTGCGTCCGGTCGCGATCGTCGCGCTCGGTCTCGCGCGCCGCGTCGGCGCACCCGCCGTGCACGACGGGCTGGTGCGCGCGCTGGTCGACCGCACCGGCGGTGAGGAAGGTGAGCGCATCGCGACCGCCGCGCTGCTGTACGCGGAGCTGTCGGGTGCCGCGGGCTTCGAGGATCTGCGCGCCGGCCTGCTGCGCGACCAGGATCGCGGCATTGCATTGCGCAGCCGGGCCGTGCTCGATGTCGACTTCGCCGACCGGGCGGCCCGCAGGCCGGTGCTCGAGGCGCTCGCCGGCCGCGAGCTGACGTTGCGGCGCTCGGCGGCGTTCGCGCTCGGCCGCAGCCACGAGGACCTCGCATTGCCGAGCCTGATGACCGGCTTCGAGCTCGAGAAGGAGCTGTTCACGCGGGCGACCATGCTGCTCGCGATCGGCATGCACGACGGCAAGCCCGCGCGGGACTTCCTGCTCGAGCAGCTCGGCGACGGTCGCAAGCCGCTGCGCGCGTGGGCCGCGCTCGCGCTCGGCATCTGGAACCGCGAGACCGGCGACCCGCTCGTCGCCGAGCGCGTGCGCGCCGCCTGGGCCGACGAGAAGAACCGGGACCAGGCCGACGCCTACCTGCTCGCGATGGGGCTCGGCCGGGACGCCGCGGCCCTCGACCTGCTGCTCGACGTCGTCGCGCACGGCGGCAGCTCGCTGTCCCGCGCTACCGCGGCCGAGGCGCTCGCGCTGATCGGTCGCCCCGAGGTCGCCGAGGCGCTGCGCACCCAGCTCGGCTCCGACTCGTGCCCGTACGCGCGCGCGGTCGCCGCGGAGGTGCTCGGCTACCTCGGCGACCCGGCCGACGCCGGGCGCATCGTCGCGGGCCTGCGCGCGGCGACCACGCCGCTCGAACGCGCCCGCGTCGCGACGGCGCTCGGTCGCCTCGGCGGCCGGGCCGCCTGGCGTGCCCTGCGCGGGGAGCTCGACCGCGACGACCTCACGGCCCGCGAGCGCGGCGCGCTCCTCGCCGCCCTCGGCCTCGTCCTCGACGAGGACCCCTCGCGCCGCCTCGCGGAGCTCGGTCGCGCCGCCGACTTCACGGTGTTCCCCGACTGGCTCCTCGCGATCGTGTCCTCGACCCTCTGATCACGCCTGTCGCCGGGATCCGCCGCGGTCGGCGTCGGCCGCGGCGACTCCGCGCTTGCGCCGAGCCACCGACCGGCTAGACTCCCCAGCCCGAAATCGTGGCGGGATAGCTCAGTCGGTTAGAGCAGGGTCTTCATAAGGCCAAGGTCGCCGGTTCAAGTCCGGCTCCCGCTATTCACGGCCGCTCGGCGCGGTCTTCGCTCGGCGGACCGTCGGGTCCGGTCGGCGACGACGATCGGATCTTCGCGGCGCCGACGGATCCGCAGCGTTGCACCTTCGGACGCGCGGTCGTGAACCCGACTCGCGTAGGAGCGACGCGACGTCCGCTGTTGCCGTGGCGGAGTTGTCGCGGTCGATCCCCGGGCGGATCCGGACGATCCGCGGCGCAGGCCAGGAGGCCCGAGACTCGGAGTCCTGCCGGTGCGGGGAGCCCAGCGAGGGCTGCGGGCAGACCGCAGGCGCGTCGCGACCGGAGTTGCGAGCCCACGCGACCGACTCGCAGTGCTTCATGAGAAGCCGAGATCTCCTGAGCCCGGCGGCGCGCGAGCCGCTGCCAGCGGTGGGAACCCGGACCGCAGGCCGAGGTGTTCCAGGATCCTCCCAGGGTGCGCGGATCGGTGACGATCCCGCCCGGCGGGTGGCCGAATCCTCGGCCAGCGCAGCCACCGCAGGAGGTGGCAGGCATGCTGCTGTGGCGATGTGAGCAACTGCCCGCAGCAACACGAACCGCTCGCGCACCGAGACATTCGGCGCGACGGCAACGTGGTCCCGGGTGGCTCGCTGCGGCTCCGGTCATCCGGATTGCGTCGGGCCAGCCTTCACCACGCTGCCGCGGCCAGAGAGGCAACCATGCGCTTGCAGCCAGCGCGTGTCGACGTCGATCGGCGCCGCAGCTTCCCGAGGTCGGCCGGCGACCCGATCGAGCAGCGCGCGCGCCGCGGCGATGCGATCGGCGCCGGATGCGGCAGCGTCCAGCGCCAGGTCGCGCAGCGCGACGAGAACGCGCGCCAGGTCGGCGGGTGCGATCGCCTCGCGGATCGCCCGCTGATCCTCGGCGGCGCGGCGCGGGTGCGGTTTACCGGGTCCGCCCCGATTGCCCCGTCTGAATGGGCCGCGCTGGTCGCGCTCGCTGTCGCCCTCGAGCGTCACTCCGCGCCGCCCTCCGCGGCCAGCGCCTCGAGCGCAGCGACTCGCTCGGCCAGGTCAAGCTCGGTCGCACGGCTCAGCAGGTCAAGCGCGAGATTCAGGACGCGCAGCGTCTCGCTCGCGCCGTCGGCCTCGATCTCGCCGGCGACGAATCCGTCGGTGATGGCGAGCGCGGCGTTCGCGACGTCGGATGCGTTCGAGAACGGACCGAGCGCGCAGGCCAGGTCGGCGGCGCTCATTGCGGTATCGGCTTGCATAGTGGGCTGCCCCGCTTCCCCGCGGGCGTGCGGCGCATTATCGCGCAGCTCGCCGAGATGCGTGCATCGGGCTCGCGCCAGGTCGCGCCGAGCAGCTCGCAGCGTCAGCCCTCGCGCTCGTCACGCTGCTCGCCGCGCTGCGCGACTCGGGCTCGTCGCCGTTCCTCGCGCCGCCCGTCGCGCCAGCCGGCGAGGTAGGCGCGGGTCAGCGCGGCCCGGATGTCGTCGCGGTCCGGTAGCCGGCGCTCGCGGCGGATCCGCTCGATGAGATCGGGCAGCGGCTCGGGCTTCGGGCTCACTCCGAAGCCTACCGCGACGATCCGCGCCCGGCCGTCTCGCCGTCAGTAGAGCTCGACCGCGAACACCAGCGCGGCGCCGAGGAGATCGGCCTGGCAGCCGTAGACGCCGTTCGGGTCCCTCGGGAGGCAGCCCTCGGCTGGACCCGGGAGGCTCATGCACAGATACGGGCTGCTGTGCCAGACCGAGAGCGACCCATAGTACCGGTAGCCAGTGTTCGGCGCGAGCGCGAGATTGAAGCCCGCTTGATCGACGTTGGCTAGTCGAGTCCCCACGTCGCCCGGACCGACGACGTAGAGCGCGCAGCCTTGCTGAGCCGGTGTGTTGACGAGCGTTGCAGACTCAAGGAGCTGCAGCCGCACGCGCGGTCCCGTGTAGCCGGGCGGGGCCCCGAACTCGAAGTAGATCCGCCCTCCGAGCGCGACGAGCACCAGCACGGGCTGCGCGAAACGAACCTCGACGGAGACGGCGTTCTCGGTCCAGAAGTCGCCGAACACGTGTTGAGTCTGCGCGCTGACCGGCGCAGCGGCGAGCAGCAAGGAGAGCGCGACAGAGGCGAACCGCATCGGATCCTCCTTCGGTCAGTAGAGCTCGATGGTGCAGACCATCGCGACGCCGATCGGCCCACACTGGCAGCGAGGCTGCCCGGTCCACCAGAACGGCGCGCACCCGAGCACGGGGTCGTATTCCGTGCAGTAGTAGGGGTTGTAGTACAGGATCCCGCCGGAGTCGTTCTCGAAGATCGGCCAGCCGCCGGATGGCCGAACATGGAACCCGACCGTATCCACGTCGACGATTCGGTGGGCGAAGTCGTGCTGGTTCTGCAGGTAGAGAGCACACCCGGCGAGGCACGGTTGATCGACGAGCGAAGCGGATTCGATCATGCGCAGGCGAACCCGCATTCCGGGCGGTGCATGAGGCCCTGCACCGAACTGAATGTGGATGTTGCCACCGCGCGCGACGAGCACCAGCACGGGCTGGCTGTAGCGCACCTCGACGCTGTAGTAGGCATCGGTCGAGAAGTCGCCGAATTGAAGCGTCGGCTGGTTGACCTGCGCAGCGGCGGAGACAGCGCCGAGCAGCGAAGCGAGCACGAGAACAGCGAAGCGCATCGGTCCTCCTTCGGGCCGTCGAAGCGTCCCGCAGCGGCGCGGCAGAGTCAACGGGCGGCTTGCCCGCAGGATCGAGCCAGGCGCCGCAGGCGGCCCGCTGTCGCGTCCGGGCGCTGCGCCTGGCCATCGGCAACCGGGCGACGGCGGGCGCAGCCTGCAGCCGCTCAGCCCTCGAGCAGCGCGGCCAGGTCGACCTCGAGGATCCGTGCGCCGTCGTCGCGCTGCTGCTAGCCCACTTCCGGCTCCTCCCGAATCACGATGATGAGCCACCTTCGCGTTGGCAGCGCCTCTGGTGCCAACTGCAGGACGGCCTCGGTCGGCTCGCGCCACCAGCCCGGATCGAACGCGGGAACCCCAGTCGGGGGCGGCAGGCCGGACGCGATCGCCTCCCCGACGGCGATCGGCGACGGCATCTCGATGGGCACCTGGCCCGCGACGGGATCGTGCGTCAGCGGCCCGGGATGCAACCTCGACGCGTCCGGGACCAACACGATCGTAACTACCAATATCGATATAACTACATTTTTTGCATAATGACTTACGGGCGTTATCCATAGCCGCTCGAGGCACGCCTCTCGCTTCGAGCCAGCGGCGGCGGTCACGAAGTTGACCGCTTGGCCAGCAACGACTTCGTCGCTCGCGGGGAGAAGCACACCAGCGGCAGGCGCCGTTTCCCGCCGTCAGAACGACGACCGACCGCCAGCACCGGTGGGTCGACGCGGAGCCCGATGCGGAACTCGGCGACGTCGTCGAAGACGCGCCCGCCACCTCGAGGTCGAGCCGCAGCCAGCTGGTCGTCGAGCGCGGCGAGCTCGTCGGGCGGGAGCCCGACCGCGAGGATTCCGCGCAGCTCGTCGTCGCCGAGCGTCAGCGCGACCTACCCTCGCTCTTGCTCTCTGCCTGGCGCTGCTTGGATTCTTCGTTCATATCCTTCAGGAGAGCATCGAACTCTTCCTCGTTGAAGGTCTCTGGGAAATGCCACCATCCGGTGGGGGCTGGAGGCACCATCCGGATCCACCGCGCCTCTCCTCCTAGCATGTATGTGAACCAGACAGCGCCTGTCGCGGTGTCTCTGAAGACGATCCCTCCGTCCATCATCCCTTCGATAAGCTCGAATCGCCCAGGCGCGATCGGCTGCGACAGCACGGATACCGCGCCGCCGCCGAGGATCAGTCCGAGAGCTAGCCCGAGGATCAGGCTTCCGGTGTGCAGTCCTCGCCGGCGGTTCTTGGGCTCCCTGCTCCCGATCGGATCTCCCGACGGACGACAGAGCGAACGCGCAGCGCCATCTGGACGCTCGCCCTCGAGCAGCGCCACGGCCTCGGCCTCGAGGATCGGTGACCCGTCGTCAGCAGCCTCGATGACCGACGCCAGGTCGAGGTCGGCGACCGACTCCCAGTCGACTCGGTGCAGCCGGTAGGTCGTCGAGCCATCCGGATCGGTCAAGCAGCTCAGCAACACGGCGTCGACCGCGGCCCACGCGAGGGACGGCCCGTCGTCCTCCGTCAGCTCGACCAGGTGCCAGCGCGAGAACGGCATGAGCGCATCCTAAGCACCCGTCGCAGCGTGGCCAGGTCGCTCGCGTCGAGCCGCAGCAGTCGGCCCGGTCACGCCCGCCGCTCCGCCGTCTGGGGGAGCATCCGAGCAACGACGGCGCGACCCCGCCGCTACTCTGCGGGCATGAAACGGCTTGTCTCGGTTGCCCTCGTCCTCGCGGCCTCCGTGTCGGCGCAGAACGTGTCGAACGTGCGGAACCTCATCGTCAACGGCGACTTCGATGCGTCGCAGTTCAACATCAACCCGTGGTTCGCGTCCACCGTCGGTCGCGCGCGGCTGACTCTCTCGGACGTAGACGGCAACCGTCAGCCGTCGCAGGCGCTTGAGACCAACTCGCCGACACAGATCCGTCAGGAGATCACAATTAGCACCCCGGACCTGTACTTCGCGTGCGCCAGCATCGGCGGGGTCGGCGGGAATGCGACCCGCGGTGGTGTGGCCTTCGAAGGCGCCAACGCCCTACAATCGCTCCAGTGGGTTGCGCCCGGGGACCCCTCCGTGCGCGTGAAGGCGTGTGGGTCGTTTCGAATCACCGCGGCTCCGCAGACAGTCCGCGTCACGACCTCCGCCCAAGTCTCGCTCTACGACAACATCGAACTTCGCCGCGTGCGTCCCGACTCACTCGTGCTGTCTCGCCTCGAATTCGTGGAGCGCGACCTCCAGTCGAGTTCATACCCCCCACGCGCTCACATCCTGAACATTACGGCCGAGGCCGGCCAGGGGAACCCGACGGTGCTTCTCGTCTCGACGGCCACCGCGAACGTGACGGTTCCGGGTCTCGTGGGCGAACTTCTGCTCGATCCCGCGGGGATCATCACGATCGACGTTGCCGTGAACCCGATCGGTGACCCGGTGGACGTGCGCGCCGTGGTGCCCGACGCAGTGATCGTTCCGGGGCTTCCCGCGCTCTGGTGGCAAGCGTTTTCGTTCGACGTCTCGGCCGGAGTCGTGCGGGCCTCGGACGTCGCGTTCGGCTGGAGCTTCCAGCGCTAACCGAGTAGATCGGCCGATGGGCGCGATGCTGATGGCTTTCGAGCGCGAGCAACTCGGCCTCCCGTCGGAGGTCGCATGCGTCCATGCCCCGAAGGCACCGCCGCGCCGGATCGGTGCACGTTCCCCGAGGATCCCGTCAGAGCCCGCAGGATGCGGGCGGACGGGGCCGGGCTCCTTGGTCGGACCGGACGCAGCAATGGCGATCGTTCGGCTTCGTTACAGCGCCTCGGCGAGGACGTGCAGCTCGTGCCAGACGATCCGCGGCCACTCGCCCGACTCGTCCACCCGAATCGCCGCAGTCATGCGGCGCAGCCGGTCGCGCAGCATCGGCAGGCGCAGCGCGTCGGCGGCAGTCGCCGGTTGTCGCGTGCCCGGGAATCGCCGCGTCCACCACTCGCGCGCCTTGTGGCGAGCGAACGGCTTGTCCGAGGTGAACGCGATGCACTCGGAGAACCAGCGCCCGTCGGCCCGGTAGGACACCCGCAGGCTCGGCGCCTTCCCGGGCTTCTCGTGCAGGCGGACGGCGACCGCCTCGACGTCGAGCAGCGGCAGGTCGTCGAAGCCGACGATGCGCGCGCGGCCCAGCGTCGGGTCCGCTCGCCGCGGCTTCGGCGTACCGCAGCCTCGGCACACCGAGTCCGTCGGTTCGTTCACCTGCAGGCAGTGCTTGCAGCTCCACTCATGCGGACCGCTGTGGTCTCCCTCGCGACGGTCGCGACCCTTCGCCGGCGCACGCGGGCGCAGCGGGCTCCCCAGGCGGCGCCAGTTGCCGCCGACGTCGATCAGCAGGCAGTCGGACTTGCCGGGCGCCAGGCGCAGCCCGCGGCCCGCACACTGCGTCCGCAGCGCCGGCGAGCATGTCGGCCGGGCCATAACCACCGCGCCGATCGGCGGACAGTCGTAGCCAGCCTGCAGGACCGCGACGTTCACGACGTGGCGGAGATTGCCACCGGCGAACGTGTCGAGGATCGCCGCTCGGTCCGCCTGCGGAGTCTCGCCAGTCACCACCTCGGCACGCTCGCCGCGCCGGCGCAGCTCGTCGCGCAGCGCGGTCGCGTGCTCGACAGCGACGGCGAACCACAGCACGGTCCGCCGGCTCGCGGTCAGCGCCAGCCCCTCGGCGACGACGCGGTCGACAGCGTCGCGCTCGCTCGCGAGCAGTGCGAGCTCGTTCGACGCGAAGTCGCCGTTGCGGATCGCGACGTCGGACGTGTCGAGCTCGCCGCGCGCGGCCTTCGTCGCCAGCGGCACCAGGTAGCCGAGCTGGATCAGGTAGCGCGCGTCGACGTCGGCGAGCGAGACGCGGAACAGACTGTCCGGCTCGTCGCCCACAATCGAGCCGCTGTCGAGTCGCCACGGCGAGCCGGTCAGCCCAAGGATCGCCGCCTCGGGATGCGCGGCGAACAACGCCCCGAACATGCTCGACGGTCGCGGCGGGACCAAGTGGCACTGGTCGGCGACGATCAGGTCGAGCGCGTCGCCGAGCCGCGCCGGGTCGCGGTAGACCGCCTACAGCACGCTCGCCCCCGTGATCGCGTGCCCATACTCGCGGCGATCGAGCTTCGCAGCGACGACGCCGAGGTCGGCGCCCGGCCAGACGCGCCGGATCGTCTCGTCCCACTGCCCAACGATCTCGCCGGTGTGACCCAGGCACAGCACGCGACGCGCGCGGCGCGTTCGGACCAACGCTCGCGCGCGATGTCGACGCGATCGGCGGACCACAGCGGCTCCCTTCCCGGTGTGGTTCGAACACGGCGGTGTTGCGTGAGGGTCGTCTGCGGCTGGCGAGCGAGAGCATGAGCGAGCACGGCCGACAGCAGCCGGATCGGGTTGCCGACCTCGTATCGCAAGGGCACCTGGGCCACTCGGCAGATCGTTCCTCGGTTCCGCGAGCGTCCCGGCCCGCGCGCCGCGACCGCCGTGGATCGTCGGGATCACCGCCGGCCGGACATCCTCGTCGGTCAGGGCGGCTTCGCTCTCTTGCCCGCGCGGTCGGTCAGGGCCTCGGCCGGCCGCCGACTCGCTCGGCGATGCCCTGTACCGCCCGGTAGATCGCCGGCGTCAGCACGACGCCGAGAATGGTGGCGACGGTCAAGCCGGCGAACACCACGGTCCCCAGCGCGGTGCGCGAGCCCGCGCCTGCGCCGGTCGCGATAAGCAGCGGGAAGGTGCCGAGCACGAACGAGAACGCCGTCATCAGGATCGGCCGGAAGCGCAGCCGGGCGGCATCGATCGCCGCATCGGCTGGTGACAGGCCCTCGCGGCGTTTCTCGCGGGCGAACTCGACGATCAGGATCGCGTTCTTCGACACCAGACCGATCAGCAGCACGAGGCCGATCTGCGTGTAGACGTTGACGTCGTAGCCGCGCACGACCACGCCGATCGCCGCGCCGACCAGTCCGAGCGGTACCGCCAGGATCACCGTGAACGGCAGGCTCCAGGACTCGTACTGCGCGGCGAGGATCAGGTAGACGAGTAGCACGGCGAGCAGGAACACCAGCCCCGCTCCTCCCGAGCGCTTCTCCTGGAAGGACAGGCCGGTCCACTCGAAGCCCATCGACGTCGGCAGGGTGTTTTGCGCCGCCTGCTCCATCAGCGCCAAAGCCTCACCGGAGCTCGCTCCGGCCGCGGCCTGGCCCTTGACCGACGCGGCCGGGAACAGGTTGAAGCGGTTGATCGTCGACGGCCCGAACTCCTCGCGCACGTCGACCAGCGCGCCGATCGGGACGATCCGGCCGGCGGGGTCACGCAGTCGTAGCCGCTGCAGGTCGCCGGGTGTCGCACGGTTCTCCGCCTCCGCCTGCACGCGCACCTGGTAGGTGCGATTGAAGGTCACGAAGTCGTTCGCGTAGGCGCCGCCCAGACCGGTCTGCAGCGTGTCGAACACCGTCGACAGCGGGATGCCCAGCTGCTTGACCTTGTCGCGGTCGACCTCGGCGAACAGCTGCGGGACGTCGGCGCGGAAGCTGGTGTAGAGACCGGCGAGCGATGACTGCGCCGCGGCCGCCTGGATCAGGTCCGCGGCCGCCGTCTGCAGCGCGTCGATCCCGACACCGCCACGGTCCTGAACCTGCATGTCGAAGCCGCTGACCAGCCCGACGCCGGGGATCGAGGGCACCGGGAACGCGACGATCTGCGCCGCGTCGATCGCGGCGAGTCGCCGCCGCAGCTGGGCCACGATGCCGGTCACGTGGAGCTCGTCACCGAGCCGCTGCTCCCAGGGCTCCAGCACGACGATGCTGGACGCGACGTTCGGGTTGGCCGCGCCGTCCAGCAGCGAGTAGCCGCGGATCGATAGATTGCGGGCCACGCCGGGGGTCGAAGCGATGATCTCGTCGACCTGATCCGCCACTCGTTCCGTGCGGTCGACGGACGCCGCCTGCGGCAGCTGTGCTGCGACCATCAGATAGCCCTTGTCCTCGAGCGGCACGAAGCCGGTCGGGATCGATACGAAGCCGGCGATTCCGCCGACCGAGCAGGCGACGAAGACGAGCAGCGTCAGGCCGACCTTACGGACCGCCCCGCTGGCGATCTTCGTGTAGCCTCGCGTGCTCCATTCGATCGCGCGGTCGAACAGCCGGAACAGCGGATTGACCTTGCCCGCGCGTTTGCGCAGCAGCACGCCGCACAGCGCCGGACTCAGTGTCAGCGCATTGATCGAGCTGAACGCGGTCGCGGCCGAGATCGTCAGCCCGAACTGCTGGTACATCACGCCCGTCAAGCCTGGCATGAACGAGGTCGGGACGAACACGGCGAGCAGCACCAGCGTCGTGGCGATCACCGGGCCGGTGACCTCCTTCATCGCGCGGGCCGCTGCCTCCCTCGGCGTGAGTCCCGACTCCTCGACGTTGCGCACGCAGTTCTCGACCACGACGATCGCGTCGTCGACGACGATGCCGATCGCCAGCACCAGGCCGAACAGCGTCAGCGTGTTCAGCGAGAAGCCGAGCATCGACATCACGGCGAAGGTGCCGATGAGCGACACCGGAATGGTGACCGCCGGGATCAAGGTCGCGCGGAAGTCCTGCAAGAACACCAGCACGGTCAGGATCACCAGCGCGGCGGCGATGAACAGCGTGATCAGGATCTCGCGGATCGAGGCTCGCACCACATCGGCTGCGTTGAACGCCACGTCGACGGCGACGCCCGCAGGGAACGACGGCCGGAGCTCGGCGAGCTTCGCTTCGACCGCGTCGGAGATCTGCACGAGGTTCGCCCCCGGCAGCTGGTAGATCGCCAGGATCGCGGCCGGCTGCTGGTCGAGTCGCGAGGCGATGCCGTAGCTCCTTGCGCCCAGCTCGACCCTCGCGAGGTCGCGTATCCGCAACACCGCGCCGTCAGCTCCGGTCCGCACGACGATGTTCCCGAACTCCTCGGGGTCGGTGAGCCGCCCCTCGACGCGCACCGAGTACTGGAACGCGGTGTCGCCGGTGGTCGGCGGCTCGCCGATCTTGCCGGCCGCGACCTGGACGTTCTGCTCGCGGATCGCCGCGAGCACGTCGCCGGCCGTCACGCCGCGGACCTCGAGCTTCGCCGGGTCGATCCAGATGCGCATCGAGTACTCGGCAGCCCCGAACGACTGCACGTCGCCGATGCCTGGCAGTCGCTTCAGCTCGTCGCGCAGCCGCAGCTGGGCGAAGTTGCTCAGGAAGACGTCGTCGACGGCCTCGTCCTCACCGGTCGCGTAGATGCCGATCATATGCGCGAAGTCCGGCATCTGCTTCTGCGTCTTGATGCCGAGCCGGCGTACGTCCTCCGGTAGCCGTGGCTCTGCGGCGGCGACCCGGTTCTGCACCTGCACCGACGCGATGTCGAGGTCGACGCCGGTCTCGAAGGTGATCGTCAGCGAGTAGGCGCCGTCACTGGACGAGGTGCTCGACATGTAGAGCATGCCCTCGACGCCGTTCACCTCCTGCTCGATCGGTGCCGCGACGGTTTCGGCGACGACCCGTGCGTCGGCGCCCGGGTAGCTCGCGGAGACCTTGATCGTCGGCGGCGCGAGGTTCGGGTACTCCGCGACGGGCAGACCGCGGAGTGCGGCCAGTCCCATCACGACGATGACGATGGAGACGACCGTCGCGAAGATCGGCCGGTCGATGAAGAAGCGTGACATCGGTGCGGTCCGTCTCGTGTCAGCGGCTCAGGATCGCGCCTCGACCGGCGTCACGCGTGCGCCCGGGCGGGCTCGCAGCAGGCCCTGGACGACGATGCGCTCCCCGGGTTCGACCCCCGACAGCACGACGCGATCGCGTCCGTCGCGCGGCCCGAGCTCCACCGCGCGGCGTTCGACGACGTCGCCGTCGCCGACCACGAGCAGGTAGCGGCCGAGCTGGTCGGCGCCGAGCGCTTCCTCCGGGACCAGCAAGGCGTCCTCGAGCCGCCGGCCGGCGACGCGGATGCGCACGAACAGCCCTGGCAACAGCTGCCGCGTCGCATTGTCGAACACGGCGCGGATGCGCAGCGTGCCGGTTTCTGCGTCGACGGCGGGATCCGCGTAATCGATCCGGCCACGGTGCGGCCAGCCGTCGTCCACCTCCGTACGCAATTCGACCTCAGGGTATTCCGTCTGGGATGCGGTGCCGCTGGCGATCGACTTCACGCGCGTCGTTTGGACGAGCCGATCGGGCACCGAGAACCAGACGTTGATCTTCGACTCGTCGTGGATTCGCGTCAGCGGTGCGCCGCCGAGGCCGCCGACCAGACTGCCGACGGCGAAGCTGCTGCGCTCGGCACGGCCCGCGATCGGCGTGGTCACCTCCGTGTAGGAGAGCTCGAGCTCGTCGATCGCGAGACGGGATCGTGCGACCTCGACCGCGGCGGCGGCGGTCGCGGCCTTCGCCCGCGCTTCCAGCGCCTGCAGCTCGCTGACCGCTTCGTCCTCCAAGCTCCGCTCCATGCGCTGCGCAGCCACCTCGGCCTGGCGGGCCTCGGTCTCGGCAGCCGTGACCTGCGCGAGCGCGGCGTCGCGTTCGGCCTCGAAGCGGTCCTTTTCGATGCGGAACAGCACGGCGCCGGCCTCGACCGGCCGGCCCTCCGCATAGGCGATCTCATGGAGGATGCCCTGGACGCGCGCCCTGATCTCGACGACGTCGACCGCCTCGGTGGTGCCGGTGAAATCCTCGTAGGTGGTCACGTCGCGGATCACCGGGGTCGCGACGGTCACCCGCGGCGGTGGCGGCGGCTGGAATTCGTTCTTCGCTCCGCACGCGGCGAGTACGACTGCCAGCGCGGGCCCGGCGGCGCGAGGCCGGCGCGGCCAGGGAGACGAGGTGAGGAGATCGATCACGTCGAGGTCCTCCTGCGGCGCGCAGGGGAGAGGAGGGTTGCGGGGGTGGAGGGCCGGAACGGTAGACCGGCTGCCAGTCGTTTCGAGCCGGAATCCGGGCCCGGCCACAGTGCCGGTGCTAAGTTCCGCGCCATGCTCGCCGTTCGCCGTTCGCACTGGCTGCTCGCACTGACCCTGGCCGGCTCCGGCTGCAGGGTCGGTCCCGACTACGCCGGCCCGACCGCGGACGAGCCACTTCCGGAGCGGTTCCGGGACGCCGACGACCCGGCGTTCCACGGCGACCCCGCGGCCCTCCGCCGTTGGTGGGCGGTGTTCGACGACGAGTTGCTGACGGCGCTCATCGACAAGGCGGTGGCCGACAACCTCGACCTGCGCGTCGCGTTGGCCCGCGTCAGCGAGGCCCGAGCGCGCGTCGGCATCGCCCGCGCGGGCGGTGCTCCCCAGGTCGGGATCGGTGCGGGCGTCGAGCAGGCCCGCGACCTCTCCACCGGCTTCGCGACGCGCACGCGCGCGACCGCAGGCCTCGACGCGAGCTGGGAGATCGACGTGTTCGGCCGGATCGCGCGGGGGGTCGAGGCGGCGACCGCCGAGTATCAGGCAACGGCGGAGGACCGTCGCGACGTGCAGGTCTCGCTGGTCGCCGAGGTGGCCCGTGCGTATCTGTCGGTGCGCGCGCTGCAGGAACGGCTCGCCGCCGCCGCGAGCAACATCGAATCGCAGCGGGAGATCCTCGCGCTGACCGAGACCCGCAAGCGTGACGGCCTCGCGTCGGGGCTCGACGTCAGCCAGGCGCGTCAGGTTCTCGCCAGCTCGGAGGCCGCCGTGCCACCGCTGCGCATCGCACTCGCGCGGGAGATCAACACCATCGCGGTGCTGGTCGGGGAGCACCCCCGGGAACTGCACGGTCGGTTGTCCGAGCCGCGACCGATCCCGGTGCCGCCGGCGAGCATCGCCGTCGGCGTACCGGCGGAACTCGTGCGCCAGCGTCCGGACATCCGCGCCGCGGAACGTCGGCTCGCCGCGCAGACCGCTCGGGTGGGCGTCGCGACCGCCGAGCTCTACCCGAGCTTCTCGATCGATGGCAGCCTCGGCCTGCAGAGCCTCGGCGGGAATCTGCTCGACGCCGGGTCCCGGAGCCTCGCCCTCGGTCCGTCGATGCGCTGGAACCTGTTCACGGCCGGCCGTGTGCGCAATCAGATCAAGGTCGAGGACGCGCGTGTCGAGCAGACCCTGCTGTTGTACGAGCGCGCCGTGCTCTCGGCGTTGGAGGAGGTCGAGAGTGCGATGACGGCCTTCACCGAGCAGCGCGTGCGGGTCGATGCGGTCGAGACTGCGGCCGAGGCGTCGCGGGAGACTCTGCGGCTCGCGACCAGGCTCTATCGGGAGGGGCTGATCGGCTTCCAGGAGGTGCTCGACGCGCAGCGCCAGGTGTTCGCGAACGAGAGCTCCGTGGCCGAGGCTCGCGGGCTCGGTGCGACCGCCAGTGTGCAGCTGTATCGCGCGCTCGGTGGCGGCTGGGACCCCGACGAGGAGACTTTGCGGGACGGCGCTCCGGCGGACGGTGCAGGGAGCGAGGAGGCCCCGAACGACGGGTGATCGGCCCGAGCACGGCTCGGCTCGACGAGCCGTCTGCTCAACGGTCCGTGTTCTGGGCGAGGCAGCCGGTGGCGCGGACCGCGCTCCCGAGGTCAGAACGCGCTCGCCGCCGATCGCCCCGGTGAAGGGGCGGCGCGGAGCGTCTGGGGGCGTCGAAGCTGAGTTCCAGCGTGCGAGTATGCGCAGGACTTCGAGCGCCATGCGGAGGGTCGCTGAACTCGTGTGCCGGCGCTCCAGACGATCCCGGACGAAGCTCAATACTCCGGCTTCATACCTCGGGTCGCGAGCCGACCGCAGCACCGGATCGGTCGGGAAGCAGATCGCACTCCCATCCGGTCCCGGCGTGCGCCGAGTCCAACGCCCGGTATCGCCGGCCACCGCACCGGGTCGGTATCGGTGCCGCCGGGTCGAGTCGGGACGACGACCTGCAGGAGCGGGTGGCGTCCGGTGTCGGTCGGCACGGCACTGGCCTGCGTTCGCAGTTGCGTTTCGCGCGTCGTCCGCACCGACCGCCCTGGCCGCGTTCAGGACGTCAGGTCCGCCGGCTCGAGTCCGGTTCCCACGATGCACTGTCGCTCGCAGGGCTCGCTCGGCGCCCCGCCGCTCGGTGCGATGCGCCCGGCGCCGGGATGCCTGGCGCGCCGAACGCGGGAGAGTCGGGGATCCCACCGAGTCCCCGCCCGGGGGACGCGGAGGTCCCCCAGTCTGCGCCGTTGCGGAAGCGACCACGCCAACGGCGGAATCGCGCATGATCACGGGGAGTTGATCGCGTGCGCGGCGCTCGCGACGCACGGTGCGGCGCGCGCCGTTGCCCGCTGCTGAAGGCTCCGGTGGAGGTGATGGCGATGAAGTCGCTCTCGCTGTTCCTCGCGGGTGGATGCGCGATGTTGGCGGGCTCCGCGGTGGGACCGCTACCTGACGGCAACAACACGATCGGGTTCATGCACCGGGAGGTCGGCCGCGTCGACTATGCGATCGCGGCGATCGCTTCGGGTTCGACGGGCACCATCACGCTGTCGGGAGTGCCGCCGGGCGCGGAGGTGCTGCACGCGTGGCTCTACGCAGACACCCAGCGCCAGCACGGCTACCCCAGCGGGCTGACGTTCGCGGGGCAGCCGGTGACCCTGTCGCTGATCGGCACCCAGTCGGCGGTCGCGAGCCGGAACACGAGGTATGCGTATCGCGCGGATGTCACGAGTCTCGTGCCGGGCAACGGCACGTATTCGTGGAGCCTCGGTGCCCATGGCTTCGGCGCCGGCATGCTGGTGATCTACCGCGACGACTCGCTGGTCGCCGACTACGACATCGAGGTGCACGACGGTGTCTACGGCGGCTCGTCGGCGGATGGCGCCCACCAGACCTGGGCGCCGATCACGTTCACCGGCTTCGTGGTGGACGGGACCGCACCGGCGGAGATGGAGATCGCCCTCTACATGGAAGGCGGACAGGCAGGCTACAGCGAGAACTACCTGTTCGGCGTCGGCACGAATCCGCTGGTCGTGATCGCGGTCAATCCGGCCGCCAGCGCGCGCGAATGGGACGTCTACGACGTGTCGTCGTTCGTCAGCGGCGGGGAGACTGCCGTCCGCGCGACCGTGTACGAGAACACCGACGCGGTGAACTGGATGTGCGGTGTCGTCCGCACGCGGATCAGCCCGCCGGTCTACGACACGACGCCCCCGGAGGTGGCGATCGCGATCCCGGCGGACGGCGCCGTGCTCGCCGCGAGCCCGGCGGACGTGCTGGTGACGGTCCGCGACGAGAGCGCCGCGACGCTCGAGTCGACTCCCTCGCTGCCGTTCGACCCGTCGTCGTTCCCGGGGCCGACCGCCGGCGAGGCGACCGCATCCTGGCCGCTGGTCGAGGGCTCCAATGCACTGACGGTCGTCGCACGTGACGCGTACGGCAATGCCGATCAGGCGACCGCGACGGTCGTGCTCGATACCGTGCCGCCGCGCGTCACGATCGCCGCGCCGGCCGACGGTGCCTGGCTCCGCACGCCGATCGTCGAGCTCGTCGTCGACGTGGTCGACGCGACCGCCACCGAGGTCGCGTCGTCGCCGGCGGGCGTGGATGCGACGCTGCCGCCCGGCGGTGGCACCGCGCGCGGCGACGTCGCGCTGACCGAGGGTGAGAACCTGCTCAGCGCGACCGCGCGCGATGCGGCGCTGCACGCGGCCGGCACCTCGCTCACGGTCTGGCTCGACACGGTCGCGCCGGTGCTCGAATGGGTCGCGCCGCTGCCGGGGGCCGTGCTCGCCGAGGAGCCGGCGCACGTCGTCGTCCGCGGCACCGACGCCGGGCCGACCACGGTCCACATCGGTACCGCGACGGTCTCGCTCCCGCCCGGCGGTGGGCTGGCGGCGGCGGACGTCGCGCTCCTGCCCGGCACCAATCGGATCCCGGTGCTGGTGATCGATGCCGCCGGCAATCAGGTCGGCGGCGAGCTTCCGCTCGTGCTCGATCTCGATGCGCCGATCGTCGAGATCCTGGCGCCCGCGGACGGGACGGTGCTCGGCCGCGGTGAGTCGCCGGTCGAGGTCGTCGCGTCGATCGACGACCTGACGGCGACGAGCGTGACGTCGACGCCGACCGGGATCGACGCCTCGCTGCCGGCCGGCGGCGGGCTCGCGTCCGGTCCGATCCCGCTGGTCGAGGGTGCGAACACGATCACCGTGCGCGCGACCGACGCGACCGGGCGCGTCGGCAGCGACGCCGTGCAGGTCGTGCTCGACACGACCGCCCCCGAGCTCGCGATCACGTCGCCGGTCGACGGCGACGCCGTGCGCGGCGGGATCGACTTCCACGCGACCGCCACGGATCCGGCGCCGGGCAGCGGCGTGGCACGGGTCGAGCTGCTGGTCGACGGACTGGTCGTCGCCGAGCACACCGGACCTCCGTACGAGCTCGCGCTCGACACCAGCGCCCTCGCCGACGGCTGGCACACGCTGGCCGCGCGCGCCGTCGACGGCAAGGGCAACGACGCGACCCGCTCGCTCGCGGTCGAGGTCGACAACACGCTGCCCGCGATCGCCTGGACCGAGCCGACCGCCGCCGCGGTCGTCGGTGGTGCGTTCGAGCTGCGCTTCGCCGCGACCGACGCGTGCAGCGGACTGGTGCGGGTCGACCAGCGGGCCGGTGGCCTGCCGCCGGCGCTCGTCGACGGCTCGGCGGATCTCGACCCCGCGGTCAGTGCGGCGACGGTCGTCGGCAGGGAGGACACGACACGCTGGCCGGACGGTCCGCTGGCGCTGCTCGCGTCGGCTCGCGACCGCGCGGGCAACGAGTGCGCGGTGACGATCGAGGTCGACGTCGACAACACGGCGCCGGAGCGCTGCCTGACCGCGCCGCTCGACGGTGCGGTCGTCGCCGGCGTGATCGAGCTGCGCGCGGAGGCGTCCGATCCACACCTGGCGTCACTGAGCATCCTGGTCGACGGCGTCGTCGTCGCGAGCAGCGCGTGCTCGCCGCTGGCGGTGCCGTTCGACACCACCGCGCGGCTCGACGGCGCGATGACGGTGACCGCCGTCGCGCGCGACGTCGTCGGCAACACGTCGGCGTCCGTCGCGCACGTCACGCTGGACAATGTCGCGCTGACGGTCGAGCCGAGCACGCTCAATCTCCGCTCGCGCGGCGGCGACAACTCGATCACGGTCCGACTCGAGGGCCCCAACGTCGCGATGCTGATCCCCACCGAGCACCACGGTCTCGAGCTGCGGGTGCCCGGCGGCAACGCGGTGCCGTCGACCGCCGGCTTCGCCGGCGACGACCAGCCGACCGACGCGGACCACGACGGCGTGCCCGAGCTGACGGTCAAGTTCGACCGCCAGGCGCTGATCGCGGCGATCCGCGCCGGGCTCGCTGCGGGGTCGACCCCGGCCGGCGGGCCGGTGTCGGTCGCTCTGTTCGCCGACGGGAGCTTCGAGCTCGGTCGCACCACGCTGCGGATCGTGGGCTCATGAAGACGGTCGTCGGAGCGGTCCTGGCGGTGGGACTCGGCGCGCTGTGCTGGTCGCTCGCGCGCCCGCTCCCGCCGCCGGGCGAGCCGCCGACGTCGCCGCGCGAGCCGCTCCGTTCCTCCGGCATCACTGCGTCGCGCGAGCCAGAGCGGCAGCCCGCGTTCAGCGCCCGCCTCGCCGGGCTGCCGGTCGACCGGCCGCTCGCGAGCCAGCGCGAGGTGCGCGCGGCGGTCGCCGCCGGACGCGCCGCGACCCCTTGCGACGCCGAGGCGCTCACGGCGATCGCGCTCGGCGCGATCGACCCGACCGTCGCCGGCGTCGCGCTGCGCGCGCTCGGCCGGCTCGGACGTTGCGCCGACGACCCGGCGCTGCTCGCGCTCGCCGCCGACCCGCGGCCGCGCGTGCGGCAGGAGCTGGTCCTCGCGGTGCGCGACAGCCCGCTGCCCGCGGCGCGAGCGGTCGTCGAGCGCGCGCGGTGCGATCCGGATCCGGGTGTGCGCGCGCTCGCGTGCGCGGCCGCTCACGGCAACTCGGCGACGTCGCCGAAGCCGAGCGCGACCAGGTAGCGGCCGGCGAGGCCTGGGTCGGCGCGCGCGGCGATCGGCCAGCCCGCGACCGCCGCGAGCCAGCTCGGCACCGCCTGCGGGCCGCTCAGGTCGAAGCGCTGCACGCCGGCGCCGCTGCGCTGGACGAGTGCCGCGTCGCGCTCGGCGAGCAACAGCGCGGCGAACTCGCCGTCGATCACGATGGTCGGACCAGCGATCAGGTCGGCCGCGAGGCGGAGCGTCGCGATCGTCGTCGTGACGCCAGGGAGCGCGCCGGGCCCGCCGGAGCCGATCGAGACGACGCCGCCACCGAACGCGAGACCGTCGGTCGTGGTGACGAACAGCCGATCGCCGACGACCCGATAGTCGTAGCCGGTGATCGGCAGCGGCTGCTCGTCGAGGCGCGTGGCGCCGTTCGCGTCGATTCGCAGCGCGACGACGCGGGCCGTGAACTCGTAGGCGGGGCCGTGCCAGCGCTCGTCGAGCGTGAACGCGAGGTCGCCGCGCCGGCCGAGCAGCACGCCGGGCACCGCGACGGGTGCCGTGGCAGACCGCGCATCGAGGTCGATGTCGAACAGCACCGTGCCGAGCAGCGGGCGACCGACCGGGTCGAATCCGCCCGGCAGCGCGCGCGTGCACGAGACGCGTTCGCCGTCGACGGCGAAGCCGGTGACCGGCCCACCGCGCACGGCGATGCGGGCGGTGACCGTCTGCGACGGCAGGTCGACGACGACGAAGCCGTCCTCCGGCGTGCCGTCACCGCAATCGATGTCGTACGGCGGCTGCGGCAGCGAGCGCACGACCAGCCGGCCTGCCGGCGTCAGCACCGAGTCATTGGCGCTGCCCGGACCCCACCAGAGCTGCGCGCCACTCGACAATGCTCCCCCCCGCCCGGATGCCGACTGCACGAGCGGCACGTTCCACCCGGTGCCGAGGTCGAGGCGGGGCGAGACCGTCGGCGGGGCCGCCGCAAGGTCGACGACATAGCAGGCGCGGCCGGTCGCGTCCCAGCCCGTCACCGCGGCGATGTCGCCGTGCAGGTTCGCTCGCTCGGGTACGAGCGGCAATGCGATCCCGGCGAGGATCGCGCCGTCGCCCTTCTGCACGAGCTTCACCAGCTCCCCGTCCGGTCGCCGGTCGACGTCGACGACGTTCTCGGCGAGCGTCGCCATTCCGCGCACGATCAGCGTGGTCGGATCCGCGACGACCAGCTCCTCATTGGACAATGCACAGAGGCCGCGCGCGTGCGGGAAGCCGCGCACGACGCCGCCGGTCGCCGGCACCATGCCAGCGAAGGTCAGCGTGTCGGCGCCGAGCCGCACGACCGCGAGCCCCGGAACCCGGCCGAAGAACGGCACCAGCACGAGGCCGTCACCCGGGAACACGCCGAACGCCTTGATGTCGTCGTAGGCGTTCGACCAGCCGGCGCCGAAGTCGGCCCGCGACGCGAGCCGCGGGTGGACCGGGTCGCCGACGTCGAACAGCGACACCACCGTATGCCAGTCGCCGCCGGCCTCGACCCCCAGCGCGACGAGCTGCGTGCCGACCGGGACGAGGTGGGTCGACCAGCCGGGGACGACGAGCTCGGCCGTGATCGTCGGGTTCCGCGGGTCGCGCAGATCGATCACCCACAGCGGGTCGACCTGCTCGAAGGTCACGACGTAGGCGCGCTCGTCGGTGAAGCGCGTCGCGAACAGCTGCTCGCCGCGCGCCAGGTCGAGCGACCCGATCACGGCGGGACCCCCGCCGGCGGCCGGATCGATCATCCACAGGTGCGACAGGCGGCCGCCGGTCGCGTCGTGCGTGACGACGCGCAGCGTTCCGCCGGCGATGTGCAGCTTGTCGGCGTCCTGCACCCGACCCGGCAGTCGCACGGCGCCGACGTCCGCGATCGCGCCGCCCGGATCGCTGATGTCGAGCACCGACATCAGCGTCCCGTCGGTGGCGTGATCGTCGCTCGCCACGGCGAGCAGCGCGCTCGATGCGAACGCGAAGCGCGCGCCGTCGGGCAGCGACTGCTCCTGCACTGCGCGCGGGCCGCCGGCGACGTCGAACGAGTGCACGGCGTCGCCCGTCACGACGTAGAGCGCGTCGCCGACCCGGCGGCTGGTCCGGTGCTCGCCCGGGATCGGCAGCCGCGCGCGCTCGACGGGGTCGTCGGGGTCGGTCAGGTCGACGTCGACGAGGTCGGTGTCGCCGCCGAGGGTCGCGACCAGCGCGAGCGCGCGATCGCCGTCGCGGTAGAACTCGATCGGCACGCCGCCGAGCGCGAGGCGTCCGCGCACGCGGATCGCGGCGAGATCGACGACGGTCAGCCCGCGGTAGGGGTTCAGCAGGTACAGGAGGTCGCCCGCGACCGCGTAGAGGTTCGCCTCGGCGAGCTCGCGCGCGAGCTCGCCGCCCAGCTCGCGCGAGCCGTCGCCGGCGCCGCGCATGTTGACGAGCGGGTTTCCGGAACCCGCGCTGAGAGAGCCTCCGAACACGCCACGGACGTCCGCGGTCGCGAGGCCGCCGCCGGCCGAGCCGGACCCGCCGCTGCATCCGAGCAGCAGGACCGGGATGCACAACGCGCCCGCCAGGCGCGCCAGGGTGGTCGACATGACGACATCCTAGCGGTGTCGCGGCGCGCCATCGCGCGGCCGGGAACGTCGCCATGGTCGCTGCGGTCGCGGGCGACGGCGGAGTCGCCGGGCCGCGCCCGGGCGGTCGCTTCCGTCGGGCGGCGACGGCCGCGTATCGTGCGCGTGCCGCGGGCGGGGCGCCCGCAGGGAGCACGCGAGCACCATGCGCTGGGAACGAGCACGTCGGAGCGAGAACGTCGAGGATCGGCGCGGGGCGCGGCCCCGGCGCGGGGCTGCGCTGGGTGGCGGCGGGCTGCTGGTCGTCGTGCTCGCGCTGGTGTTCGGCATCGACCCCGGCATGCTCCGCGGGCTCGGCTCCGACGGCGGCGCCGCGACCGGGGACGAGACGCAGTACCGCGCCTCACCCGAGGAGCAGCAGCTCGCCGACTTCGTCAGCCACGTGCTCGGCGACACGGAGGACGTCTGGGGCGGGCTGCTGCCGCAGCAGGCGGGCGTCGCCTACCGCAATCCGACCCTCGTGCTGTTCACCGACTCGGTCGACTCGGCGTGCGGCGTCCAGGGTGCCGCGGTCGGGCCGTTCTACTGCCCGGGCGACAGCAAGCTGTACATCGACCTGTCGTTCTACCGGCTGTTGCGCGAGCGGCTCGGCGCGGACGGCGACTTCGCGCAGGCCTACGTGATCGCGCACGAGGTCGGCCACCACGTGCAGAACCTGCTCGGTACCTCGCGCCGCGTGCACGAGCAGCAGCGCCAGCGTGGCGAGGCCGCCGCCAACGACCTGTCGGTGCGGCTCGAGCTGCAGGCCGACTTCTATGCGGGCGTCTGGGCACACCACGCGTCGCGGCGCGGTCTGCTCGAGACGGGCGACATCGAGGAGGCATTGAACGCCGCTGCCGCGATCGGCGACGACACGTTGCAGCGGCGCGCCGGTGGCCGCGTCCGTCCCGAGTCGTTCACGCACGGGACGTCCGAGCAACGTGCGCGTTGGTTCCGCCGTGGGCTCGAGACGGGCGACCTCAGGCAGGGCGACACGTTCGCGGCCGAACGGCTCTGACCGCGGCGGTCAGCGGAAGTCCACGCGCCACGCGTCGGAAGCCGCCGACTCGCGGGAGCCCTGCACGAGGCAGGTGGCGAAGGCCTGCACGTGCACGGTGATCGGCACCGGGATCGAGGCGACGTCGATCACGAAGACCGTCGCACCCTGGCCGCCGACGGTGGTCGGGATCGGCAGGGTGGCGAGCGGGGCGACGAGCCACGTGCAGCCGGGGGCCTGGCCGGGTCCGAACGGCACGTGCAACGGCGGCAGCGGACCGCCGATCGCCAGCACGCTCGGCCACGAGACGGCGTTCGGATCGCAGACCGCGCGCTGCACGCGGAACGCGAACCAGCCGCTCGACAGCAGCGCCGGGTAGCCGATCGTGCCGCCACAGCCGCCGCCGAGATCGGTGGCGGTGACGGATTGCGCACTGGCGTGGCCGTGCGCGAGGCAGGCACACAGCGCCAGCGTCGCCAGGAGCGGGGACTCTCGATCGCGGATCGGGTTCATGGCGGCTCCGGTTGCGGGGCAGGCCCACGCGGACCGAGCCTATCATGTCGGTTGTCGCGCGGGGGCTCCGAGCGGGCTCGCCGTCTCAACCCTGTCGCCGTCCGCATTGCGCGACGACGGCGGCGTCCGTCGCCGTCAGGTCGAACGCGCGCGGATCGAAGCGGGCACCGAGCAGCTCGACGGCGGTGGCGTGGTCGGGATGGCGGGGCGAGTGCAGCGCGCGCAGCGCGGCGACGTAGGTCTCGAGATTCTCGACACCGTGCGGCGGTGCGGCGCCGGCACCATCGACGCAATGGACGTGATCTCGCGGCCGCTCGTCGACGCCGATGATCACGACGTCGTGCAACCACTCGCCGTCGAAGTCGTGGACGTAGACGACGTGACAGCCGGCGTGCGGCAGCAGATCGGCGAGGATCACGGTCTCGGTGTCCTCGTAGCCCGCGTAGTAGCCGTCCTCGGCGGGTCGGAAGCGGCGGTCGCCGATCGCGAAGGCGAAGAAGCTGTCGTCCTCCGGCCAGCCGAACGCGACGTCGATCGCCTGGGCGAGCTGGCCGAGCGTCATCTCGGTCGGCAGCTCGAGGCGTCGCCAGGTGCGCGGCTCGACGTCGCGCAGCGTCACGTCGGCGATCAGCGTCCCGGGCACCGGGGCGCTGTGGCGATCGGGCACATCGACGTCGTGGCGGATCGACTCGAGCAGCGGCGCGACCAGCGCGGTGGGCGGTGCGGGATCGAACTCCGGTGGCTCATGGGCCCGCAGGTCCGGGCTGCAGTCGAGGCGCCAGGCGGCCGACTCCAGCGCGGCGAGGAGGCTCGCGAAGCGCGCCGGCACCCGGCTGCCACCGCTGCCGACGACGTGCACCAATACCGCGTCGCGCAGCGCCTCGAGCTCGGCCGGCGTCGAGCGCATCCGCACCGAGCGGCCGAGCGTCTCGGTGCGGTAGGTGACGGCCCGCCACTCCGGCACGGCGTCGGCGAACTCCCGTAGCGCGGCGTGGTGGTCGAGCGACAGGTCGAACGTACCGGCCTCGAACATCTCGGGCAGCGGATCGAGATCGAGGCCACGCAGGTCCCAGACGGTGTCCTCGAAGCCGACGACCGTGCCGCTCGCGCCGCAGCGCGGACACGAGAAGCGCACCGCGGACGGAAGGTCCTGCCGGATCGCCTGCAGCGGCGCGCCACAGGTGTGGCGATCCGGGCGGCGCGCGCAGGTGACCGGCGTCGCGACCTCGTGCCCCGACGGTCGCGCCGTGATGCATGCGACGATGTGACCCACGTGGCGGATGCGCTGCGGTGGGGCTGCGCCCGCAGCCGCGCCGGGGCCGGCCCAGCCGCTCAGGTCGATCGTCACGCTGCGCGCTCGGGATCGCGACATGCCGACCCGCAGGTTAGCGGAACGACGCGGGCCGCGAAAACGGGCCGTTCGCGGGGCTCTTTGCGGCGCGCGATCGGAGTACCTCCGCGCACAGCGGAGCCTCGCGTGGCACTGGCGCGCGGCTGGCGCGCTCGGCCGGTGTCACCGCGGAACGGCACCCGGCGCAGCGACTCGTGATCCGCGGGGAGCACGGTCGACCTCGCTGCTCCCCGGCTCGTCGGTCGGTGGCCGGTTCGCGGAGGGGGCGAGTGACAGCACCGCTCCGGTACGATGATGAGCGGTCACGGATCGCAGCCACGCATCGCAGACGTGCGCTGGCTGGAGGTGTCGTCGCAGGTCGCGGTGGCGCAGACCTTCGTCGTCGACGCGGCAGGTGGTCCAGGCGCGCACGTCACGAGCATCGCGGCGCCGGTCGCCGCGGTGCCCGACGACTCCGCGTTGCAGGTCCGGCCGGTCCGCTCGCGACCAGCGGGAAGTCATTGTCCGTGATCGGTTCGACGGGAGTCGTCGTCGACTCGCCGGGCGTGCTGCTCTCGATCCTCGATCTCGGAGCCGGAACGCGTGACCCTGCGCGGACCGGGCATTTCGAGCTGGCTCGGGCCCGGACGGATCGAGTGGCGGAGCCGTGGCGGTGCGGTGGTCCTCGAGGTCCGTGAGCTCTCGCAGACGTCGTCGTCCACCGGTGGCGCGCTGGTGGTGCGGATCGACCCGCGGGCGCCGGTCTCGACGGGCCGCGTGGCGGGTCGGGAGCGCTGCTCGTCGGCGTGCCCGCCGCACCGCAGCGATTGCCGGGGCTCCCGGACGCCATCGTGCTGCGACCATCGTCGGCGATCGTTGCGCGCGCGGGCGTCCTCGACGCTCCGCTGCTCGCGACGTACCCAGTGCCCGTGTCCTCGACCCTGCTCGGCGCGCACGTCACCTGGCAGGGTGCGACCCTGGATGCCGTGGGCGGTCTGCAAGTCAGCAATGGTGTGACCTACGTGCATGACTGACCGCGCGTGCCGGCAGGCGAGGCCCGCCGCGGGCCGGTTGCCACGTCGACGAGGTGCGGTACCGTGACAGCGCCATGCGAGCCTCGCTGATCCTGTGCTCCACCGCCCTCTGCGTCGCATTGCCGGCGCAGAGTCCACCGCCCGCTCGACTGCTGAAAGACGTGGTACCGGTCCTCCAGGACGGCAGCGACCCGTCTGGCTTCGTCGAAGTCGCCGGGTGGTGCTACTTCGCCGCGACCTTCGGGCAGGCCGATCGCGAGCTGTACCGAACGCGGGGCACCGCCGCGACGACGGAGCGCGTCGCCGACCTGCGGCCCGGGCCCGGCGGCTCGGATCCCACCTGGCTGACGGAGGTCGGCGGCCGCCTGATGTTCTTCGCCGACGACGGTGTGCACGGACGACAGCTCTACACGACCGACGGCACTGCGGCGGGGACGCAGCGCATCGACCTGACTGCGCCGGCCGTCAATGCGCGGCCGGTCGCTGCCGTCGCGGTCGACGGGCGCCTCGTGTTCCAGTGGCGGGAGGCCGGTGTCGACCGGTTGTGGGGGAGCGATGGGACGCCGGTCGGGACGCTCCGCCTCGACGACGTCGGGTCGGGTGTGCCGGGCGATCTCTCGTTGCTGTCGGGCGCGGAGCCGGCGCGCGGGGGCGGTGAGCAGGTCTGGCTCGCGCGCCGGGAATTCCTGGCCTCGTCGACGCTGTGGGTCAGCGATGGCACCGCCGGCGGCACACGTGCGATCGGGGCGGTGGGGTCCGGGCCGTTCACCGTTCCGATGGCGGGCACCTGCGCGAGCGCCGGCGTGTTCGTGTTCGAGGTCGGTGGCTCGCGCTCGGAGCTCTGGGTGGCGGATTCGTCGACGGGCGCGATCGCACCGCTCGGCAGCGGCTCCTACCTGTTCGGACCACCCGTGCGCTTCGACGGCCGCGCGGTGTTCCCCGTGCTCGATCGCTTCGGCGTGTTCGCGATCGCGAGCGATGGAGTGTCCGTCTCCACCATCGCGTTGTCCGGCGTCAGCGCGGCGGGTGGCGTCGTGCTGGGCTTGGATGCCTCCGCACTGTGGGCGGTCAGCGCGGAATCGTGGCTCGTCAGGCTGCCGACCGGGGGCAATCAGGCGACCGCGGTCGGTCCAGCACCGTCTCCGGCACCCGACACTGCGTTCATCCGTGCCGGCCAGCGGTTCTACTTCGAGGGCCCGCAGCCGCAGCGCGGCCTGTTCGAGGTCGATACGGTGTCACTGCAATGGCGGCTGGCGTTCGGCGGTGTCGTGCCGGAGTTCGGTGCGCTGGGGCAGCAGCTCCTGTTCAGCGGTGACGACGGCGTGATCGGGAGCGAGCCGTGGCGGATCACCTCGGCGGTGGTCGCGCCGGAGCTCGTCGCGGATGTCTCGCCGGGCTGGCAGAGCGGCGACTCGGACCCGCGTGGCTTCGCGCGCTTCGGCGAGCGGGTCGCGTTCGACGCCGAGACGCCCGGCATCGGCCGCGAGCCATGGCTGACCGACGGCACGGCGCTCGGCACCCGCTGTCTCGGCGATCTCGTGCCGGGTTCGAATGGCGTCGCGAACGCGTTCCATACCGTCGGCGACGAGCTGTGGATCGTACCGCTCGCCGGCAATCCGCGGACCGTGCATGCGACCGACGGTGGCCCGCAGCCGCCGTCGCCGCTCGCGCGGCTCGCTTGTGATCCACCGGCGGGGTCACCGATCGTGAGCGCGGCGGCGTTCGGCGCGGAGCTGCTCTTCGTCGGCACGATCGGTCCCGACGACGGGCTGTTCGTGCTCGACCGGCACGGCTCCGTGACGCGGCTCGCCGCGCTCGGTGTCGACCGGCCGGCATTGCTCGTGAACGGTGAGCACGCATTCGTCGCGGTGCGCGACCAGGGCAGCGACGACGTCGCATTGTGGCTGACGGATGGCACGCCCGCCGGGACGGTTCGGCTGGGCGTCGCCGGCCAGGGCGGCACGCCGTCGCTGGCGATGTTCGACGACCGGGTGTTCGTCGCATGTGGCTCGGGTGTCGCCGTCAGCGATGGCGCCGGCGTCGTGAGCTTCGCCGCGTGGCAGGACGCGGAGCTGGTCGCCGGTGCGACGCGGCTGTTCGGGCTGTCGAGCGATCGGATCCAGGCGACCGACGGCACGCCGGCCGGCAGCACGTCGATCCCGTTCACGACCCGACCCATCCGCCGCGGCACCGGCGCGGCGATCGGCGACCGCGTGCTGTTCAACGCGAGCGGATTGCCGCACGTCACGGACGGCACCGTCGCGGGCACGATCTGGTTCGGCAACAACATCGTGATGCAGTCCGTCGATGATCCCTTCCTGCCGATCGGGCCGGGCCGGGCCGTGTTCGCCGGGGGCTACCCGCTGACGATGGACTACGGGCTGTTCGTCACCGACGGGACCTACTTCGGCACGCGCTGGTTCTGCTCGACGCCGACCGGCTACCCCGGCCCGCCCGGGTCGCTCGACAACCCGACCGCCGCGGTGTGCGACGGCCGGCTGTATCTCGCCGGGCGGATGGCGGAGACCGGCAGTGAGCCGTACGTGACGGACGTCGGCGCGGTCGCCGAACCGGTCGGCTCCGCGTGCACGTGGAGCGTGACGCAGCGGCCGACGCTCGGCGCGCGTGCCGAGCCACGACTGGGCACCACGCTGCAGCTCGAGGCCGGGGCGGCGGGCTCGACGATCGGGACGTTGCTGCTCGCCCTGCCGGCCTGGCGGCCGGCCGCGGTCGCTGGGACGCGCTGCGCGCTCGAGGTGGACCCGGGCACGATCGAGGTGCTCGGTCCGTTCGCGTGCGCACCGTCCGGACGGTTCGCGTTCGCGTTGCCACTGCCCGCCGACCCTGCGCTGAGCGGTCTGCCGGCGACGTTCCAGGCGGTGCTCGCGCCGGCGCCGGGGCCGTTCGGCGCGTCCGTCAGCGCCGGCCTGCGGTTGCGACTCGCGCGCTGAGCTGCACGGGCAGCGATCGCTTGCGACGGGGTCGCGTGGTTCGCTGTCGCCGTGAGCTCGTTGGTCGGATCGGCGCAGCGTCCGCATCACGTCGGACGGTCGGCTCCGGTTCGTTGCGCGCCGCGAGGCGCCCGGCGGGTCATCCGCGCGTTGGTGGGCGCGCGCCCGCCGGCAGCTCCCTGGCCACCGGTGAGACGGGTCCACGGCAGGTCACCGGGCCCGGGATCGTCGCGGCCGGTGTGCTCGGCAGACCCGCGTCGCGGACGGCGCCCGTCGGCGAGGTCGGCTGCGTGCTCGTTGCAGCCGGCGAATGACGTTCGGATGACATTGCGCCGCTCACGCGGGTTACGAAGCCGAGACTTCCTTGCGCGCTCGGGTAACCGATCCGCCGGGGTGGGGTAGTGTTCTGCGTCCCGGGGGCATGGCCTCGGGACGCGAGACGAGGTTGGGTTCCCTGGCCGGGCACCTGATCGATCCCTCCTTCCCTCCTACCTCCCGAAGATCCCTCAGACGCGAGTCCGCCCGGCCGGGGAACCCGTTTCGCTCCGCGAGGCGCGCCCCGCAGGCCGCCGCCCCGGACCGCCGTGCGCGGCGCCGCAGGTCACCACCTCACGTGACCGCCTCACGTGACCGCCTCAGGGTTCGTCCTCGCCGCGCAGCACCGCCTCGAGGCGTCCCTCGCGATCGAGCGCGCGCAGCTCGTCGTAGCCGCCGAGCGCGCGGTCGCCGACCAGCACGAGTGGCACCGTGTCGTGCCCGGGCAGGATGCTGCTCGTGAAGCCGCGGCGGTCGGGGTGATCGTCGAGGTAGACCTGATCGAACGGGACGCCGCGCGCCCGCAGCAACTGCTCGGCGGCCACGCAGTACGGGCAGCCCCGCGTGCGGTACATCGTGATCCGGGGAGGCTCGGTACTCATGGCTGCGGTGCGGGCGCTGTGCGGTCCGTGCTTCTGGTCGTCCTGAGGGGCTCTGGTGGGGTGCTGCGCTATCGTCCGCGGCATGACCGGATTCGATCCGAATGCCGCCGCGGCTGCCGGCGCCGGGATCTTCGGCCTGCCCTGCGGACGGGCCGATGCCGAGTGTGTGCTGGTGCCGGTGCCGTTCGACGCGACGACGTCGTACCGCGATGGCGCGCGGTTCGGCCCGCGTGCGATCCTGGCCGCCAGCGTGCAGGTCGACCTGTTCGACCTGCAGAACGGCAGGGTGTTCGAGCGCGGGATCCACATGCTGCCCGAGGACCCGACCCTGGTCGAGGTTGCAGCTAGCGCGCGCCGCGCCGCGGAGCCGCTGATCGAGCAGGGTGGCGCCGACCGCGACGACCCGGCCGACCGGGCTGCGGTCGCCGTGGTCGACGCTGCGTCGGCGCAGGTCGCCGGGTTCGTCGAGCGCGAGGTCGCCGCGATCCTCGCGGCGGGCCAGGTGCCCGGCATCGTCGGTGGCGACCACGCCAGCCCGCTCGGCGCGATCCGCCGCGTCGCGCGCGACCGCGACCTCGGCATCCTGCACGTCGACGCGCACATGGACCTGCGCGTCGCCTACGAGGGCTTCCGCTGAGCCACGCGTCGATCATGGACAACGTGCTGCGCGAGGCTCCGCGCGTGCAGCGCATCGCACAGGTCGGCATCCGCGACTTCTGCGAAGCCGAGCTCGAGCGCGCGCGCGCGAGCGACGGCCGCGTGCTGACCTGGTTCGACCTCGATTGGCAGCGCCGGCGCGGCGACGGCGAGACCTGGTCCGCGTTGTGCGACGAGGTCGTCCGCACCCTGCCCGACGACGTCTGGATCAGCTTCGACATCGACGGCCTCGACCCGTCGCTGTGCCCGCACACCGGCACGCCGGTGCCCGGCGGCCTCTCGTTCGCCGAGGCCTGCCTGCTGCTCGAAGCACTGCCCCGCAACGGCAAGCGCATCGTCGGCTTCGACCTCTGCGAGGTCGCGCCCGGTCCGCGGTTCCCGACGGACGACGGCGACGAGTGGGACGGCAATGTGGGCGCGCGCCTGCTCTACAAGCTGTGCGGTTTCGCGCTGCGCTGCCGGGGGTGACAGCCGGCCGCTCCCGGTCGTCTCTGCCGGTCGTCTCTCCCGGTCGATCTCCCGGACGCCGCTCCCGGTCGCCGGCGCGGAATTCCGTTGGCTCGCGCGAACGCCCCCGGCCGGTGCGGGACTCGTCGGATCGGACGGCGACGCAGGCCGTCCCGGTCGGCCGCCGGCGGGACCCGGAGGCCGGCTCGAATCCGACCGTCCCGCACCGACCGTCCCGTAACGCCGAGCCGTTCGAGGAGATCATCCGATGCAATCACCGACCAACCCGTCGCGCGGCTTCGCCGCGAAGCTGCTGACCGCCCTGACCGCCATGCTCCCGGCGGCGAGCGAACCGACCGCCATGATCGCCGGCGGACTCGTCGCTCCCATCGCCCCCGAGCTGCGCCCGGCGGACGTCGCGAGCGAGTGCGCGCCGATCCCCGGAACCACCGCCCGGCTGGCGATCTACCCGGTCGGCGGGGGCTACTACAACGTCGTCGTCAGCGGCCACTCGACGGCGATCAATGCCGCGGTCGGGGCGCGGGTCTACGGTGAGGACACCTGGTTCGACGACTTCCTGTTCAGCATCATCGGCATCGCGCGCACCGATCAGCTCGGCAACTTCAGCATCAGCCGGACCGTGTTCCGCAGCGTCCTCAACGAGGACTGGGAAGGCCGCGACGAGATCTACGCGATCGCGGACGTGACCGGCGGTGGCAGCGGCCGGACGAACACGATCGCGCAGAGCTTCTGAACACCGGTGGCCGGGGGCCTGCTACGATCCCGGCGCCCGCCCGACCGTGCGCCCCAGTCGACCCGTAGGCCACCCCCATGCCCAGACTCACGCTCCTCGCGGCGCTGCTCGTCACGTCGGTCTGCCTTCCCGCGCAGACCACGAGCAGCATCGAACCGGCGTTGCAAGGCGTGCTCGAACCGATGCGACTCGAGCAGCCGACGACGGTGTTCGTCTACCTGCGTGACCAGGTCCCGCTCGGCGAGCTCGTCGCGCGGCTCGACGCCATGCAGGCGACGCGCCAGTTCCGGCACGAGCTGGTCGTGCGCTCGCTGCGCGAGCTCGCGGAACGTACGCAGCCGCCGGTCGCGGCCGCGATCGCCGAGCTGCGTTCGATCGGGGAGGTGACCGAGGTCGTGCCGTTCTGGATCTTCAACGGCTTCGCCGTGCGCGGGTCGAAGGCGGCGATCCTGCGGCTCGCGGAGCTGCCGCAGGTCGGGCGCATCGCGTGGGCCGGCTCGGACGAGCCGGGCACCGAGGACGCGATCGGCGCGGAGCCCGCGGTCGGGGACGACTTCGTGCGCATGCCGGCGCCCGAGAGCGGATTGCTCGAGTGTCGCGCCGACTACGTGTGGGCGCAGGGCTACACCGGCAGCAATGCCGTGGTCGCCAACATCGATACCGGGGTCGACGGCAATCATCCGGCGCTCTCGTCGCGCTGGCGCGGTCGGCTGAGCGGGGTTCCGGCGATCGCCGCATGGTTCGACCCGATCGCGAACACCACGACCCCGACCGGTCGCTCCGACCACGGCACCCACACGATGGGGACGATCTGCGGCGACGACGGTGCCGGCAACCAGATCGGCATGGCACCCGGTGCACGTTGGATCGCGAGCAATCCGATCGACGCGAGCGGCACGCGCGCGCAGAAGAACGTCTGGTACAACCGGGCCATCCAGTGGACCGCGGACCCGGACGGCGATCCGGCCACGGTCGACGACGTGCCGGACGTGTGCTCGAACAGCTGGGGCGTGCGCGACCCGAACAACGGCGTCGGCCCGTGCTCGACGGTGTTCCACGCGTCGATCGATGCCGCCGAGGCGAGCACCGTCGTCTACGTGTTCGCGGCTGGCAACGAGGGAGCGACCGGGCCGCGCGTGCCGGCGGACCGTGTCGCTTCGCCCACCAACACGTTCACCGTCGGCGCGCTCGACGTGGGTAGCACCGCGATCGCGAGCTTCAGCAGCCGCGGCCCGAGCACGTGCGCGACGACGAACAACGTGAAGCCCGAGGTGTCCGCCCGCGGCGTCAGCGTGCGCAGCTCGATCCGCGGCGGTGGCTACGCGAGCCTGTCGGGCACGTCGATGGCGACCCCGCACGTCGCCGGTGCGGTCGCGCTGTTGCGGGACGTGTGGCCGGAGCTGACCGTCGTGCGCGCGAAGGAGCTGCTGATGGAGACCGCCGACGATCTCGGCACCGTCGGCGAGGACAACACGTTCGGCTGGGGCCGCATCGACCTGCAGCGCGCCTACAACCAGCTGATCGGCGAGCGGCCGCCGGTCGCGATCGCGGTGATGGGCACGCAGGAGACCGTGCAACGAGGGCAGACCGCGTGGGCCCACGTCGTGGTGTCCGGCTACAGCGCCGTCACCGAGCGGATCGTCGTGTCGGTCGAGCTGTACTTCGACAATCAGCCGACCGGCATCTACTTCGTGCCGCCGGTGGTGCTCGATTGGCCGGCGGGGCTCACGAACCGGAGCCAGCCGCTCCAGCTGCCGATCTCCCTGTCGGCCACGCTGGGCAGCGAGTTCCTGAACCGGCCCGTCGAGTACCGCGGCATCGTCCGTCAGGGCAACGACGTGATCAGCGAGGCCCGCTACGTGTTCACGATCGTGCCCTGAGGGCGACCGGGTCCGCGGGAGCACACCCGCCGGGACCTGGGAGTCGAGGCACGGGCCGTCGAACCGGGAGCGCGCGCCGGCAGGACACCGGACCGGCGTGGGACGGGGGCCGGTCCCGGAGCCTCGGCCCGGGGTGTTCGACGTCATCGACTCGACGCGAACGGCCGAGCGGAACGCGGCACCGGACGAGGCCCGCACCCGTGAGCCGCCCGGCCGCGCGCGTTCCCGACCCGCGCGGCGGGCGGTGGCGGGGCCCGGTTAGACTCCGGGTTCTGCCGCGCTCCCGCGCTTCCTGGCCATGCGCAGACTCCACCCGCTGCCGCTCGCGCTCCCGTTCCTCCTCCCGGTCCTGCTCGCCGTAGCGGGCTGCTCGCTGAGCGGTCACGAGGCCGCGGGCGAGGACCCGGACTTCCCCGGTGAAGCCACCGCCTGGCGGGCGCTGCGCTACGCCGACGAGAACGGGAACATCCCGGTCGGTGCCTTCCAGCGCGCGCTCGGCCAGCGCACGGCGCTCGTCGCCGCGACGGCGGCGCTCGACGACGGCGGCATCGCGCCGAGCGGCTGGGTCGAGCGCGGCCCGTTCAACGTCGCCGGCCGTAGCCGCACGATCGCGATCGATCCGCGCGACACGCGCATCCTGTGGTCGGGTGGCGTCAGCGGCGGCCTCTGGAAGAGCGTCGACCGCGGCGCGACGTGGCAGCCCGTCGACGACTGGTGGACCAACCTCGCGATCGGCTGTCTGGTGATCGCCCCGGGCAACCCCGACGTGATGTACGTGGGTACCGGCGAGGGGTTCTTCAATCTCAACGTCGCGCGTGGCGTCAACCGCAGTGCGATCCGCGGCGCCGGCGTCTTCAAGTCGACGGACGGCGGCGCGACCTGGACGCACCTGTCGGCGACGGCGAGCTGGGAATACGTGCAGCGCGTCGCCGTGTCGCCGACCGACCCGAACCTGCTGCTGGCCGCGGTGCGACCGGGCGGCATCTACCGCTCGACCGACGGCGGCTCGAGCTGGACGCAGGTCCACGCCGCCTTCGCGAGCGAACAGGTCGAGTTCGACCCGGCCGACCCCACCAAGGCCGTCGGCCACCGTGTCGACGCCTCGCTGCTCGTGCACGACGCGCTGTGGTCGCAGGACGGTGGTGCCACCTGGAGCGTGGCGCAGAGCGGCCTGGTCGGGCTGTCCAGCTACGACGCGCGGATGGAGTTCTGCTACGCGCGGAGCAACCCCGGCGTCGTCTACGCGTCGTGCGGCTTCAATGGCGGCAAGGTCTGGCGGTCGGCGGACGGCGGTCGCAACTGGGTGCTGCGCACGGGTAGCTCGCAGACGGGCGTGACCTGGTACTTCAACGGCTTCTGGGTCGACCCGACCAACGAGAACGTGATGGTCGCGGCGGGTCTGCACGTATGGCGCAGCACCAACGGCGGCGTCTCGTTCAGCCAGATCACGAACGGCTACATCATGACCGTCGACCCGCACCTCGACGTGCACTTCGTTGCGGCCGACCCCGATTACGACGGCGGCGCGCGCCGCCGCGTCTACGTCGCCACCGACGGCGGCCTGCACGTCGCCGACGACATCCTCGCCGCGGGTCAGGGTACCGGCTGGCGCGACATCGACGCCGGTCAGCGCACGACGCAGTTCTACGGTGCGTCGGGCGTCGGCAGCAGGCTCGCCGGCGGCCTGCAGGACAACGGCACGCTGCGGCTGATCACCCCGTCGACGCAGGCGACCATGACCTTCGGCGGCGACGGTGGCCAGACGCAGATCGACCCGACCAACCCGAGCTACGTCTACGGTGAGTACGTGTGGTGCCAGGTGCACCGCTCCACCAATGGCGGCTCGAGCTCCAGCTACATCTACGGCAACATCAACGAGCGCTCGGCGACGACCTCGAACTTCATCGCGCCGCTGGTGCTCGATCCCAACCTGCCGACGCGCCTCTACGCCGGTGCCTCGAGCCTCTGGCGCACCAACAACTGTCGCGCGGGCAGCGTCTCGTGGTCCGCGATCAAGCCGCCGGTCGGCAGCTTCGTGAGCTGCGTCGCCGTGGCTCAGGGCAACGCCGACGTGGTCTGGGTCGGCCACAACGACGGGCGCGTCTACCGCACCGCGAACGCGACCGCCGCGAGCCCGACCTGGATCGCGGTCGACGACAACGCCGGCACCGACCCGCTGCCGAACCGCTACGTCACGCGCATCGCGATCGACCCCACCGACCACCGGACGGTGTGGGCGACCTTCGGCGGCTTCGCGAGCGGCAACGTGCGGAAGAGCGTCGACGGCGGCGCGACCTGGGCGGACGCGAGCGGCACCGGCGCGCGCCGGCTGCCCGATGCGCCGGTCAATTGCGTGCTGCTGCACCCCGACGCCACCGAGGTCGTCTACGTCGCGACCGAGGTCGGCATCTTCGCGAGCGACGACGCCGGCCAGAACTGGTCGGCCGACAACGACGGCCCCGCGAACGTGTCGGTCGAGGAGGTCGCCTGGATCGCCGGTGTCGCGCCGCGCACGCTGCTCGCGGCGACCCTCGGCCGCGGCCTGTGGACCTGCGAGGTCGTGCGGCCCGGCGCGACGGTGTTCGGCACCGCCTGCCAGGGCCACGCCAACCCGCCGGTGCTCGGCGTCGACCCGCTGGCCCCGGCGCGCATCGGCACGACGATGCAGTGGACCGGCACGCAGATCCTCGGCGGCCGCTCCGCGCTGCTGCTGCTGGGCCTGTCGGATGCATCGTGGGCGGGCGGCCCGCTGCCGCAGGATCTCACCTTCGCCGGCATGCCCGGCTGCCCGCTGCTGGTGCGCCCGGACACCAGCTGGTCCAGCCAGGCGTCGACCGGCGGCGAGGTGTCGTTCCCGCTCGCGCTGCCGAACGACGCGGGGCTGCTCGGCCTGCCGCTGTTCGGCCAGCTCGCCAGCGAGGATCCGAGTCGCAACGTGGCCGGCCTCGCCGTGAGCCGAGGCCTGCGCGTCGTGATCGGACGCTGATCCCGCGCCGCGACCCGCCGCGGCGACCACCACATCGCCGCATCGAGGGTCGAGGTCGAGAACGCCGCGGCCGAACCACCCGCGGAGCGCGGCGTCGATGGCCGCGGACCCGCGCCGGGAGTGCACCCGGCGCCGCGGGTTCCACGGTCGCAGGGCTCGGCCGCGGCGTGAACGTGAGTCCGCGAGAGCGGAGCTCGTCGGCCCGGCCGCGCCCGAGGCGGGGATCCCGGGAGCAGCACGGTCCCATCGAGCGTGGTGTGCGTCGCCCGGTCCAGCGTGGAGCGCCGCGGCCCGGCGGCTACTCGTTGGTGCCCGACGCGACGCGCTGGCCCTGCGGCGTGAACACCGGTCCCGCGCCCGCGGCGGCTCGCAGCGCGTCGCGCAGGAAGGTGCGCTCGACGCGGGTCAGGTCGGTCCGCGCCTGCAGGCGCTGCAGCTCGCTGTGCGCCGCCCTGCCGCCGAGCACGCCGAGCGCGCGGATCGCCAGCGTTCGCGTGGTCTCGTCCGCATCGCGCGTCGCCGCGGCGAGGGTGGTGGCACAGGTCGGGTCGCCGCTGGTCCCCAGCGCCGCGACCAGCTCCTGGCGCACCCGCGGGCGTGGGTCGTCCACCAGGGCGAGCAGCTCGGCGTCGCCGGCCACGGCGCGCAGCCGGCCGAGTGCCTGCAGCGCCAGGCCGGCGGCGAGCGGATTCCCTGCAGCCAGCGCGGTGCGCCGCAGCGCCGGGATGGCCTCGGCGGTCGCCGCGGCGGTGCGCGCCCGCAGCGCGTGCACGTCGGCCATCGTCTGCGGTTCGGGGGCGAAGCCCGCGATGGTACGCACCGGCGGGGGCAGTGGCGGGGCCGTGGCCGCGGCCGGGCCGTCGTTCGGGGTGCCGGGATCGGCAGCGGCGGCGTCGATTGCGCCCACCGCCGCCGCCCCGGCTCGCTCCGGCAAGGCCGCGTCCCGCTCCACCAGCACCAGGCCGGTGAGGACGAGGAACGCGGCCGGGAGCGCGATGCTCGAGGTGCGCGGCATGGCTCACCCGTTGGCCCGCAGCCGCGAGCTGCCGATGCGCGCGCCGTCGACCCACAGCTCCACCTCGATGTCACCGTTCGCCGGCAGGTGGCCGAGCGCGAGGCCGGCCCGCAGCGACGCGATCAGCGTCTGCCGGTCGAAGCGGAAGGTGACGTCGGGGATGCTGTCGCCGTCGTCGTCGCCGATGCCGCCGGCGCCGATGGCCCGCACCGGGTTGCCGCCGTCGACGCGCAGCTCGACCACGTGCGCTGCCAGCGGCAGCAGGCTGCCCACGCCGACGCCTTCGACGTGCGCGGTCACCACGCCGCCGCCCTTGGCCTTCAGGTTCAGGGTCTTCGGGTTGAACTCCCAGGTGAAGTTGACGACGTGCACCGTGATGGTGCAGCGGCTGACGTTGTTGGCGGCGTCGGTGACGACCACCTCGATCTGCATCGGTCCCTCGGCGCGGCCGCTGGCGTCGTAGTCGTAGCTGAGCGAGCTGGCCGAGGTGGTCGAGGCCACCGCCCCGCCGTCGACCTGGATCACCAGGCTGGCGAGGTGGGGGTCGTCGGCCTGCGCGACGATGTGCACGATCCCCGCCACGGTGGCGCCGTCGACCGGGGCCACCAGCGTCTTGGCGGGCGCGGTGTTGTCGACGGTGACGGTGAAGGTCGTCTTGGCGACGTTGCCGGCGGCGTCCTGCGCTTCCACCTCGAGCACCACCGGGCCGTCGAGCAGCAGGTTGGTGTCCTCGGTGGAGGCGAGCGTCACCGCGGTCGTCTGCGGCGTGGCATAGGTGGACGAGCCGTCGGTGGTCGGGGCACGGCCGGCGACCCGCATGGTCACCGCGGTGAGGCCGGAGCCGCCGTCGCTCGCCACGGCCGTGAAGGTGAGCGCGCCGCCGACCACCGTGGCCGTCGGCGACGTGATGGTCACGCTCGGCGCCGTGTTGTCGACGGTGAAGCCACGGCTGTCGCTGCGGGCGTTGCCCTTGTTGTCGGTTGCCGTGACGGTCAGCGTGTGCGGACCGTCGGCCAGCTGCGTGGTGTCGAGGCTCGCCTCGTAGGGCTCGGCGATCGCCGTGCCGACGGGGTCGCCGTCGACGGCGAAGGCGACCGTCGACACGCCGCACCCCGGCATCGGATCGACCGCCGTGGCGGCGAGGTCGATCACGTCGCGCACCGCCGCGTCCGTCGCCGGCGACTCGATCGTCGGCACCGGCGGCGTGCTGTCGAAGACCACCGTGACGGAAGCGCTGCCGACACGCCCGCCCTGGTCGCGGGCCGACACCGTGATCACGTTGTCGCCCTCATTGGGCAGCAGCGCGTAGCCGGTGACCTGGCCGCCGCCGGCGGACAGCAAGACCGTATTGCCGGAGGGCGCGAACGACACCGTGGTGGCGCTGAGGTCGTCGACGGTGGCGAGCACCGCGATCGGCGACTCGCCCGGCCCGAAGCACTGGCCGCTGGCCGGCGACGCGATGGTGACCGCCGGCACCGTGGTGTCGACGGTCACGTTGCGGACCAGGTGCGTGGTGCGGTTGGCGGCGTCGGTGACGTCGACGGTGATGGCGTTGGCGCCCTCGGCGAGGTGGAGGACGGGGTAGACGTAGCCGGTCAGACCGGACACGGTCCACGTGCCACCGCCATGCGACACGGTCACCGTCTTGGCTGTCACGTCGTACACGTACACGGTGGCGGTGATCGTGCTGGTCGAAAGCAATGCTCCCGGCGCAGGCGACACGACGCTGACGTACGGCGGTGTGAGGTCGACCGTCACTTGCACCGAGGTGCCGCCGATGTTGGCCGACGCGTCGGTGGCGGACAGGGCCACGGTGCGCAAGCCTTCGCTGCCGCCGCCTCCCAGGTTCAGCGTCCCGGACACGGCGCCGCCGCCCGCGGGCAGGCGCGCGAAGATCCCCGCCGGCGACGACGTGACGGTGGTGGCGCTGGCGTCAGCGACCGCACCGGTGACCTCGACGGTCAGCGAGTCGAGCACGGCGCCGGCCACCGGTGCGGTGATGCTGACGATGGGAACCTGCTGGTCGAGGTGGGACACGTCGAAGAGCAGGACGCGGAAGCTGTTGCTATCCGACACGGCGAGCACGCCGTCGCGGACGGCGAGCGCACGCGCGGTGTACACCTGCCCTGGCCCGCCGCCCAACGGGGCGAAGGAAACGAGGCGGGCCCCGGCGCGCGTGAAGATGTTCAGCCGGAAGGACTCGCCGCTGTTGAGAGCGGCGCTCGTTGCATAGACCAGGCCGTCTTCGTCGACTGCCAGATCGGAAGCGCCCGCAGTGAACTTGCCCTGGTAGGTGCCATCGGGCGCAAAGCGCTGGACACGCCCGCTGGCGTCGCTCACCAGGATCTCGCCGTCGGCTGCCACCGCGATCGCAGCCGTTGACGCTGTGAAGTTGAACTGGCCGGGTCCGATGCCCTGCGCCCCGAAGGTCAGCACGATCTGCCCCGTCGGATCCAGCTTGACCACACGGTTCAGCGGCACTTCCGTCAGGTACACGTTGCCACTTGCGTCCACGGCGAAGTCGCCGATGAACCCGAACGGCCCGTACGTCTGCTGCAGGACACCCGACGGCGAGGTGCGCCCCACGACGTAGCCCCCCGAGCTGGATATGAACGTGTACAGATTGCCCGCTCCGTCGACGGCCAGGCTGTAGTTGCCCGACGAAGAGGCCAAAGTGCGACCGAGCCAGTTGCCTTGCAGGTCGAAGGTGTCCACGCCGCGGCCCTGGTTCGTCACCCGCAGTCGCCCGGCGGCGTCGAAGGCCACGCCCCTGGGGCCTGCGAACTCGCCGTCGCGGTCGCTCGGTCCCGCGCCCAGTCGTGCGAGGAAGACACCGGCCGCGTCGAGCTGCTGCACCCGGCCGTTCTCCGCCGTGTAGAGGTCGGTCCCGTCCGCCACCAGACCGCGCAGCTGGTAGAGCATGCCTTCCGCCGTACCGACCGTGGTCACCCGCCGTAGCAGGTTGCCTGCCGCGTCGAACTTCTGCAGCGGTGGTCCGTGGTTGAGGCTGCCCAAGTAGATGGCACCGGCGCTGTCGACGGCGAGCGTGGTGTGCGCGTTCTGGGGCGAGGGAAACGCCGCGATCGGAAACGCCAGCAGCGGCGTGCCGTCGGCGGCGAACTTCTGCACGCGGGCGTTCGATACATCGACCACGTACACGTTGCCGGCGGCATCGACCTCGAGGCCGGCGGGATACGGCGAGCCGCCGAAGAAGTCGAACTGCCCGGGCCCCGACCCGCGCGAGCCGAACGCCGACAGGAAGGTGCCGTCGCGGTCGAAGCGCTGCACGCGGTGGCCACTCTGGTCGAGCACCACCACGTCGCCGTTCGGCGCCACCGCGATGCCGCCCGCGTTGTAGCCGAAACGGCCGTCCGCGGTGCCCGAGCCGCCGAACCAGCCGAGGTAGGTACCGTCGGGCGCGAAGCGCAGGACGTACGGGCCGTCGGTGACGTACACGTCGCCCAGCGGGCCCGCCGCGATCGAGAACGGGTTGTTGAAGTACGTCGGTCCGGTGGTGCTGGCGGTGAACGTCCGGCCCAGGCGCAGCAGCTCCTGCCCCGACGGGCTCAGCTTGACCACCTGATATATCTGCCAGCAGCAGACCCAGACGCTGCCGTCGCGGTCGATGGTCACGTCCGTCGCCGTGGGAAGGCCGGGCAGGTCGGGAATCGAACGGAGAGAGGTCTGGGCGCGCAATACCGCAGGTGACAGGGTGAGTGCGCCGAGCAAGACGAGGGATGCGGCACGCAACATGGTCCTCCGTGGGTAGGGGCTTCCGAGCGATTGCTGGCCGCGCGCAGAATCGCGGCCAGCAGCAGCCGCATGGCCGCTGCCGTTCGTCCAAGCGTCGGATGCCGGTGCGGACTGCCAAGAAAAACGCACTCGGCAGCGGCGGCGCGCGGCGGGTGTCACGGCGCGGGTGACCTCGTGATGGTGCCGTGTCCGCGCAGCGGGCAGACGCACCCCTGGCGCCGCGTGCGCGTGGCGAGTCGCTCACGAGGTCGCCCGCTCGCAGGGCTCCTGTCGACCCATTGCTCGTCCTCCGCGGTGGTCGTCCTGGCCGGTGTGCGGCCCTGGCTCTCGTCCTGCCGCCTGCCGGGTGGTCCCAGCGCCCGTCGACCGCCATGGGCCAGCGGGTCGTCGCGGCGAGGCACGCGATGCCGGGTTCGCGGGACGCACCGATCGTGTTCTCCCGGTCGCCCTCGCGGGTCCACGACACCTCGACGCCGGCTGGCAGCGGCCACGGAATGCCGGCGCCCGGCGCGGGATGGCATTGCAGTCGGCTCCGCACGACGCGGCCATCGGGCGTCGGCAGGGTGCCGATCGCGAGCCGTCGGCCTGCAGGTCGTGGATCCCGCCGGCCGGGGCGCGCGAGCGACGCCTCGACGTCGTCGGGGGCTGCACTGCACAGCACGTCCCATCGCAGCGCCGGCGCGCCGTGCACCCCGATCGTCACGGTCGCCCGGGTGCGCACCCACGCCGCGGACGACCTGCGGCCTCCCCGCGGCCCTCGGCGCACCTCTGGACTGGCGGGGGCGCCCCGCCGCTGGCCCGGGTCCGCCTCGCCCGTCTCGCCGGATCGACCGGGTCCGCCCGGCCTCGACCGCGGAGCCGCCGCTACGCGACCAGCGGATCGTCCGATGTCCGTCCGACGCGCGCCAGCGAGTGGCTGCTGGGCCCGGATCGCGGAACCGCCGGCGAAGCTCCGAGCGAGGCGAGCCCGGCGATGCGCCGGCCGCGTGCCGTCAGGTCGCGCTCCAGCCGCGCGCGAAGCCGCTGCCGAGCTTGCGCACCATGCGGTAGCCGACCCGCGTCGCGCCGAACACGAGGCGCTGGAAGTCGTCGGCGAAGGTATAGAAGACCGGCACGGCGAGGGTGGTGAAGACGGTGCACAGCGCGAGGCCGCCGGCGACGGCGATCGACATGCCGACGTAGCTGATGCCCTCGCCGTCGGTGGTCTTGCCGAACAGGGCCATCGGTAGCAGGCCGACGATCGTGGTCGTCGCGGTCATCATGATCGGGCGCAGGCGCAGGCGCATGCCGGTCATGATCGCTTCCTTGCGCGGCATGCCGTCGCGGCGCAGGCGCTCGATGCAGTCGAGCAGCACGATGCCGTTGTTCACGACGACGCCGGCGAGCAGCACGATGCCGATGCCGGCCATCACGTCGATGCCGTCGTGGAACAGGTAGAGCGACCACAGGCCGCCGAGGCCCGCGAACAGCACCAGGACGATGATGCTGGCCGGCAGCACCAGCGACTCGAACAGGATCGCCATCAGCAGGAACACGAGCACGACCCCCAGCAGGCCGGCATCGGCGAGCTGGGCGAGCTGCGCGCGCACCTCGGTGGTGCGGCTCGCCTCGCTCCACGAGTAGCCGCGCGGCAGGTAGGTCGAGCCCATCACGTTGCGCAGCAGCTCGCTGAAGTCGCGCGTCGACACGCCGTCGGCGCGCTCGCCGACGATCGACACGTGGGTCTTGCCGTCCTCGCGGCGGATCGTCTCGAGCGAGCGCTCGAAGCGGATCTCCGAGACGTCCTCGACGCGCTGGAACGAGCCGCGCCGGTTGAACACCTGCGTCTCGCGCAGGTCGAACAGCGTCGGATTGCGCTCGGCGTCGAACTGCGCGATGAGCCGGACCTCGCGGTCGTCCTCCTCGAACCGCGTCAGCTCCATGCCGCGCAGGCCGGACGCCATCGTGCGCTCGAGCGACTCGGGCAGCACGCCGAGATCGTTCATCCGATCGCGATCGACGCGCACGACGACCTGCTCGTTGCCCTCCGACTCGCCGAGCTCGGCGCGCACGACCTCCGGCATCGCGGCGAGCCGGTCGCGCACCTCGAGCGCCTTGGCGGCGAGGAAGTCGCTGTCGGGGCCCCAGATCCGCAGCACGAAGTTGCGCGCGTCGTCCTCAGCGCTGCCGCCGCCCATGCCGCCGCCGCCGCCGCCACCGCGCCCGCCGCTGTCGCGCAGCGTGATCTGCACGCCGGGCTCGCGCGGCCACGCGGCGAGGATCGCCTGCTTGCGCTTCTCGAACTCGGTCTCGGGTACGTCGTCGCGGTACATGATGTCGAAGCGTGCCGACGTGCGGTCGAAGCGCACCGCGACGTGCTCGACGCCCCACTCGTCCTTGCCGCGGTCGAGCAGCAGGTTCTCGTATTCGCCGACCAGCGCTGCGACGTCCGCGAGCGTGCGGCCGCGCGGGATCTCCAGGCTGATCCGGGAGTCGCCGCCGCGGAACGGGCCGCCGCCGCCGCCCATCGAGAAGTCGAGGCCCTTGGCGGGCACGGCGATGGTGCCCAACACGACGAACAGCCCGGCGAACGCCAACGCGCGCGTCCACGCGTTGCGCAGCGCGAAGCCGAGCAGCCGCTCGTTGCACCACAGGACCCAGCCGATCGGCGTGCGGTAGTCGACGCGGCCGGTGTCCTCCCCGGGCACGACGCGCCCGCAGCCGACCTGCCGCATCGCGGCCGGCAGCAGCAGCAGCGCGACCAGCAGGCTGCCGAGCAGCGCGATCGACAACGGCATGCCGAGCGCGCCGAACAGCGTCTTCAGGTTCGTGTCCGTGCTCATGAACACGAGCGGCATGAACACCACGACGGTCGTCAGCGTCGCCATCGTGATCGCCAGCACCATCTCGCGCGTGCCGAACACGCAGCTCTCGCGCAGGCTGAGCCCCTCGGCACGGCGGCGGCGGATGTTCTCGAGCACGACCACCGAGTTGTCGACGACCATGCCGACCGACAGCGTCAGGCTGGCCATCGTCACGATGTTCAGCGACATGCCGGTGAAGAACAGCCAGCCGGTCGCGATCATCAGCGCCATCGGGATCGCGAGCGCGACGGCCAGCGTCAGCTTGACGTTGCGCAGGAACAGGAACAGCGCGATCAGCGCGAGCGCGCCGCCCTGCAGCGACGTCTCGAGCAGCGTCTGCAGACTGTCCTCGATCATCTGGCCCTGGTCGAACAGGAAGCGGAAGCCGACGCCGGCCAGCTCCGGGTCCTGCTCGAGCTCGGCGAGCGCCGCCCGCACGTTGCGGCTGGCGTCGACCGGATTGACGGCCGCCGCGAGGCGCAGCACCGCGGTGTAGGTGTACTTGCGGTCGAAGCGCGCGAGGCTGTCGCGCACCGACGGCACCATCTCGACGCGCGCGATGTCGCCGATCGTCAGGCCGGGCCGGATCGGATAGCTGGCGATCTCCTCGCGGTCGCGGAACTTCGAGTCGACGCGCACCATGTAGCGCGACGAGCCGTCGTCGAGCTCGCCGACCGGCTGCGTGAAGTTGTCCTGCGACAGCCGGCGCAGCAGCGCGCCGTAGTCGACGCGGTGCTCGACCAGCTTGTCGCGGTCGAACCAGATGCGCAGCGTCTCGTCGAGCAGGCCCCAGAACTCGACGCGGCCGACGCCGTCGACGGCCTCGAGCCGCACGCGCACGACCTGGTCCAGCTTGTTGTCCCAGGTCGCGTCGCGCCCCGGGGTCTGGATCTGGAAGAACGCGAGCGGCGCCGAGTTCGGATCCTCGCGCCACGTGAAGTAGCGGTCGACCTCGGCCGGCCATTGCAGCTGGGCGCGCTGCACGCGGTCGCGGACCTCGGCGCTCGCCAGCATCGGGTCCATGCCGTTCTCGAGCTGGATCGAGCAGAACGCGGTGCCCGAGCTGGCGCGCGCGTCGATCGACTTCACGCCGGGGATCGTGCGCAGCAGCTCCTCGAGCGGCTGCACGATGCGCTCCTCGACCTCGCGCGGCGGCATCTCCTCGCGGATCGGCACCCACAGGTTGATCGAGTCGGCGCTGATGCCCTCCGGTGCGAGTCGCAGCGGCAGACGCGTCAGCGCGATGATGCCGACCACGACGATCGCGAGCGACGCCATGGTGGTGAGCACCGGGCGATCGACGAACAGCCCGACGACCCCCGAGCGCTGGTCGGGGGCCCGGCGGGTCGCGTAGTCCGCGTGTGTGCGATGGTCGTGCGCCACGCTCAGGCCCTCCGGTCGGACAGCGAGTAGACGCAGGGGATCACGACGAGCGTCAGCAGCGTCGATGCGGTCAGGCCCGCGACGACGGTGATCGCGAGCGGCGCGCGCAGCTCGACGCCGTCGCTCGCGCCGCCGAGCGGCAGCCAGCCGGTCAGCGGCAGCAGGCCGAGCACGGTCGTCGTCGTCGTCATCAGCACCGGCCGCAACCGCGTCCGCGCGCCCTCCAGGATCGCCTCGCGCTTGGCGAGGCCCTCGGCCCGCAGCTTGTTGATCTGGTCGATCATGATGATCGCGTTGTTGACGACGATGCCGGCCAGCACGATGCCGCCGAGCATCACCAGCACCGACACCGGCGTGCCGGTCCACAACAGCAGCGCGATCACGCCGACGAACGCGAGCGGCAGCGACAGCAGGATCACGAACGGCTGCACGAGGCTCTCGAACTGGCTCGCCATGACCACGTAGACGAGGAACACGGCGAGCGCGAGCGCCATCAGCACGCTGTCGAGCGAGCGCTGCATCTCCTCCTTCTGGCCGCCGAGGCGCACGTCGATGCCGCGCGGCAGGTCGAGCGAGGCGAGCGTGTCCTCGACGAGGAGCTGCGTGCTGCCGAGGTCGAAGCCCTTGACCGCCGCCTGCACCTCGGCGCCGCGCGTGTTGCCGATGCGGCGGATCTCGCTCGGGCCCTCGAGCCGCTGCACGTGCGCGATCGACGCCAGCGGGATCTCGGGTGCGCCCGCCGGGTTGACGTTGACGTCGAGCAGCCGGCTGACGCGGTCGAGTTCCTCGCGGGCCATCGCGACGCGCATGTCGACCTTGCGGTCGCGCTCGGCGAACCGCGTCGCGACGTCGCCGAGCACCTTGGTGTCGAGGATCCGCGTGACGACGCCGGAGTCGATGCCGAGCGCGGACATCTTGTCGCGGTCGAGCCGCAGCACGAGCTCCGGATTGCCGCGCTGCAGCGTGCTGCGCACGTCGCGCAGGCCGGGCACGGTGCGCAGCGCGGCCTCGACGTCGGCACTGGCGGCGCGCAGCGCGAACAGGTCCTTGCCGAGCACCTCGACGCTGAGCGGCGCGCCGAACGACAGCAGGCTCGGCCGCGAGAAGCGGAACGACTGGATCTCCGGCGTCTGCCGGATCACCTCGCGGATGCGGGTGCGGACCGTCTCCTCGGTCGCCGCCGGGTCGTCGCTCGGGCGCAGGCGGACCAGGATCTTGGCCGAGTGCTCGCCCTCCTCGGAGCTGTTGAGCTCCTCCTTGTCGACGCCGACGGCGAGGAAGGTGCCGTCGACCTCCGGGTAGCCGGCGATCGCGCGCTCGAGCGGCGCGACGACGCGGTCGGTGCGCTCGACGGTCGCGTCGCGCGGCAGGAACACCTCGACCCACACCTCGCCCTGGGCGACGTCCGGCAACAGCTCGTTGCCGAGCTCGCCGGCGCGCGACTCGGCCCAGACCAGCAAGGCGACGGCGGCGGCGATCACCACGAGGCGCAGCCGCAACGCGACCGCCAGCACGCGCGGGTAGCCGCGCTCGAGCGCCAGGTAGACCGGCTGGAACGGCCACACGATCAGCTCGAGCAGCTTGCCGACCGCGCCGAACACGGCCGCGAACGCGGCGAGCACCGCGCCGACGATCCACTCGACGATGCGCGCGAACAGGTTGTCGATGCGCGTGTGCTCGCGCAGCCCGGAGCCCTGGGCGAACAGCGCGGACAGCATCGGGATCACGAACAGCGCGACGAGCAGCGACACCAGCAGGCTGTAGACGACCGTCAGCGCCTGGTCGCGGAACAGCTGGCCGGCGACGCCCTCGACGAACGCGATCGGGAAGAACACGGCGACGGTCGTCAGCGTGCTGGCGGTCACCGCTCCGGCGACGCGCGCGACGCCGGCGACCGCCGCGCGCCGGCGATCGAGCCCGCGCTCGCGCTCGCGCGTGATCGCTTCGAGCACGACGATCGAGTTGTCGACCAGCATGCCGACGCCGAGCGCGAGCCCGCCGAGCGACATGATGTTCAGCGTGACGTCCGACAGGAACATCGGTGCGAACGCCGCGATCAGGCTGATCGGGATCGACACGCCGAGGATCAGCGTGGCGGTGAAGCGACGCAGGAACGCCAGGATCACGAGGATCGCGAACAGCCCGCCCCACACCGCCGAGTCGCGCACGTCGGCGATCGACTGCTCGATGAAGCGCGACTGGTCCTGCAGCGTCGTCACCTCGGCGCCGAACGGCCGGATGCGGTAGAGCAGGAAGTCGGTCAGCTCGCGGTGCTGCGCGCGCGACCGGGCGACCAGCGCGCGGCGCTGCGCGTCGGTCAGGCCCGGCGCGTCGAGGCCGGGCGGCGCCGGCGGCTGGCGGTCGGGGCCGAGCCCCTGCACGTAGCGCTGCTGGGCCGCGGTGCCGAACACGCGGTCGCGCACCCGCGCGGCGAGCTGCACGACGTTCGCGTTGGCCTCCTTGTAGACGTCGACCAGCACGCACGGCACGCCGTCGACGCGGCTGATCACCTCGCGGTCCTGCGGCACGCGTACGACCTCGGCGAGGTCGCGCAGGCGGATCGGCGTGTCGTTGCGGCGCTCGATCACGACATCGGCGATCTCGTCGAGGTTGCGGAACTCGCCCAGCGTCCGCACCAGGAACTCGGTGTCGCCCTCCTCGATGCTGCCCGACGCCGCATTGACGTTCTCGGCGGCGAGCCGCTGGGCGATCGTCGCGATGTCGATGCGCAGCACGCTGAGCGCCTGCTCGTCGACGATGATGCGGATCTCCTCCTCGTCGCCGCCGCGCACCTTGACCGCCGCGACGCCCTCGACCTTGCCGAGCTCGCGCTCGAGCTCCTCCTCGGCGATGTGGCGCAGCTCGATCTGGTCGAGCTCGCCCGACACGCCGAGCGTCATCACCGGGTCGAGGCTCGGGTCGTAGCGCAGCACCAGCGGCCGCTCCGCCTCGCGCGGCAGGAACACGCGCTCGAGCCGCTCGCGGATGTCGGAGATCGCGGACACCATCGGCGTGCCCCATGCGAACTCCAGGATCACGTCGCTGACGTCCGGGCGGCTGACCGACACCGCGCGCCGCACGCCCGGCACCACCGACACCGCCTCCTGCACCTTCTCGCTGACGCGCTGCTCGACGTCCTCGGGGCTCGAGCCGGGGTACTGCGTGCGGATCGTGACGGTCGGGTAGGAGATGTCGGGCAGCAGGTTGACCGGCAGCCGGCGCAGGCCGACCCAGCCGAACACGACGACGGCGACGACCATCATCGACACCGCGATCGGGCGGCGGGTCGTCAGCGCGAAGAACGACCGATCGGTCGGGTCGGAGGGAGGGGTGGTCATGCGCGCGGCGGGCTGCGGACCGGGCTCTGCGGGGTTCGGGATGGCGGTTGGGCGCGGGTGTCGATCACTCCTCGGCGAGCTCGACCGCGGTGTTGTCGCGCAGGCTCGCCTGGCCGCTGACGACGACCTGGTCGCCGGCCGCGAGCCCGAACTCGCCGCGGTCCAGCGACTCGACGTGGTCGCGCTCCTCGATGCCGGTGACCAGCACGACGCGGCGGGCGACGCCGTCGCGCACCGCGAACACGATCGACTGCGTGCCCTCGTTGAGCACCGCCGCCTTCGGCACCATCACCGCGTCGCGCTGCTCCTCGGTCAGGATGCGCGCGCGGACGAACATGCCGGGGCGCAGCAGCTCGGCGCCGTCGTCGCCGTGGCCGACGCGCACGCGCACGCGGAACGAGCCGGTGTCCTGGTCGACGACCGGCAGGATCACGTCGATGTTCGCGACGAACTCGCGGTCCGGGACGGCGTCGGTCGTGAACGTGACGTGCTTCGCGTCGCGGATCAGCGGCAGCTCGCGCTGCGGCCGGCGCAGGTAGCACAGCAGGTCGTCCTGGTCGACCACGACGAACAGCTGCGTCTGCGTGGAGACCGCCTCGCCGCCGCGCACGAAGCGCTCGACGACGACGCCCTCGATCGGCGCGACGATCCGATGGTCGGCGAGCCGGATGTTCTCGGCGTCGAGACGCGCCTCGAGCTCGTGGATCGTGTTCTCGGCGGCCTCGGCCTCGAGCTCGGCCTTGCGCTTCTGCAGCTCGGCGACGCCGAGCGCCTCGGCGGCGGCGTCGAGCGCGAACTTGCTGTCCTCGAGCTCCTTCTCGGAGATCAGCCCGGGATCGATCTCGAGGTTGCGCTGGTGCTGTGCCTGCGCCTTGTCGCGCTCGATGCGCGCCTGCTCGACGCGCCGTGCGGCGGCGTCGCGCTCGACCTGCGCGAGCTCGAGCCGCACGCGGCGGTCGGCGAGCTGCACCTCGACCTGCCGCACGCTGGCGCGCGCCTCGCGGTCGTCGAGCTGGGCGAGCAGCTCGCCCTTGTCGACGTGCTGCCCCTCGTCGACCAGCACCTGCTCGACGCGGCCGGCGACCTCGGGCAGCACGACGACGCGGTGCTCGGACTCCAGGTAGCCGGTCGTCTCGATCACGCGGCGCACCGGTCGCACCTCGACCGGCGCGACCCGCACCAGCGGCGTCTGCACCTCGGGGTCGCCGCGCTTCGGCTGGGCTTCGCCGCCCGCCGCATTGCCGGGGCTGCACGCGGCGAGCAGGGCGGCGACAGCCGTGGCGGCGGTGAGCGGGCGGGCCGTGCGCCGGGGGCGTTGCAGGCGGGGCCGGGCGGGCGATTCCAAGGTTCTGGGGCTCCTCAGGCGGGTCGGGTCGGACGGCGCGGCCGGCGTCGACGCTGGCCTCGGTGCGCCCGTTCGTATACGTGGGTGGCAGCGGAGACGCGGGCCGCGGCGCCGGATCGCGGTCTGCGGGCGGTCTTCGCGCGGGCGTCACCGGCGGTTGCCGCGCGGCGCACCTGGAGTCGACGATGAGCGAAGCGAAGCAGTCTAGCGGGCCGGGTGCCGGTGGCACCGTGTCTCTCGACGAGGCGCGGCGGCTGGTGCTCGCGCAGGCGCGCGTGCCGACGGACACCTGCGCGGAGGTCCCGTTGCTCGACGCGCTCGGCCGCACGCTGGCCCGCGACGTCGTCGCCACCGGCCCGTGGCCGACGACCGACCGCGCCGCGATGGACGGCTTCGCGCTGCGCACGGACGGCACCGGCGCGCGCGCCGGCGCGCGCTTCCACGTGGTCGGCGCGGCGCTGGCGGGACATCCGTTCGCGGCGGCGCTCGGCGCCGGCGAGGCGGTGCGCATCATGACCGGCGGGGTCGTGCCGGCCGGCGCCGACACCGTCGTGCGCGTCGAGGACAGCGACGGCTTCGGCGGCGCCGAGGTGACGATCAGCGCCGACGTCCCGGCGGGTGCCAACATCCGGCCGCAGGGCTCGGAGGTCGCCGCGGGCGCGCGCCTGCTGGCGCGCGGTCGCCGCATCGCGGCGAGCGAGGTCGCCGCGCTGGCGGCGCTCGGCGTCGTGCGGGTGCCGGTCGCCGCCGCGCCGCGCGTCGCGATCGTGTCGACCGGCGACGAGGTCGTCGACGTGGCGAGCGAGCCGGCGCCGCACCAGGTGCGCGACAGCAACTCGTGGGCGCTCGCCGCCAAGGCGATCGAGTGCGGCGCGCTGCCGACGCGGCTCGGCATCGTCGCCGACGAGCCGGCCGCGCTGCGCACCGCCCTCGAGCGCGGGCTCGCGCACGACGTGCTGCTGACGATCGGCGGCGTGTCGAAGGGCACCCACGACCTCGTGCACGGCACGCTGCAGCAGCTCGGCGTCGAGCGGCTCTTCCACGGCGTCGCCGTGAAGCCGGGCCACCCGACGTTCTTCGGCGTGCGCGAGGTGGCTGGCGCGGTGCGCTGCCTCGTGCTCGGGCTGCCGGGCAACCCGGCCTCGTCGGTGACGATGTTCGAGCTGCTCGGCGCGCCGCTGCTCCGCGCGTTGGCCGGCGCCGAGCCGGTCGTCGAGCTGCGCGCGCGCGCCGCCGGCGTGCGCTTCCGGCGCAATGCGCGCGAGCAGCTGATCCCGGCCGCGCTGCGCGTCGCGGAAGACGGCGTGCTCGAGGCGGTGCTCGCCGCGCTGCGGCCGTCCGGCGATCCGTTCGGCCTGCTCGACGGCGACGGCTTCGCGCGGGTGCCCGCCGACGCCGACCCCGCCGCGCTGCGCGAGGTGCGCTTCGTGCCGTACGCGGGCGGAGACCGCCGTTGAGCGCGTTGCCTCCGACCGCGTTGCCACCGACCGCGGGGCAGCCGCCGCGCCGGATGCTGCTGGTCGCGCTCGCGACGCTCGCCGCGCTGGCGCTCGCGTCGCCACCGGGCGCGTTTCCCGGCGCCGGCCTGCTGGTGCTCGCCGGGCTCGCGCTGCTCTACCTGCTGGTGACCGCCGCGCGCCGCCCGTACGGGTCGGCCTACCTGGTCGGTGCCGCGCACCTGCTCGGCTTCTCGCTGTCACTGCGCTTCGTGAGCGTCCCGGCATGGGTGGCGATCGGGCTGGTCGGCGGCCTGTACTTCGCGCTGACCGCGGCGTGGGCGCGCAGCTTCGCGCGCTTCCGGCTCGGCGGGCTCGGATTCGGGCTCGGGGTGGCCGCCACGGCCTGGATCCGGTCGCACGTTCCCGAGATTCCCTACCCGCACGCGCAGCCGATCCACGCGCTCTACCATTGGCCCGCGCTGCTCGGCCCGCTCGCATGGGGCGGCGAGGTGCTCGGCAACCTGCTGCTGGCGACGCTCGCGGCGCAGCTCGTCGAGCTGGCGCGCGGCTGGCGGCTCGGCGTGCCGCCGTTCCGGCGCGCGCTGCTGCAGGTCGCCGTGCCGTTGCTCGCCTGGGGTGCCGGCTGCGCGTTCGCCCCGCCGCGCCCGCCGGGCGCGCCGGTCGCGCGGCCGCTGCGCGTCGCGCTCGTCGAGCCGGGGCTCGACGGGCTCGGGCTGTCGCCGTTGGTGTCGCTCGCCGAGGAGGCCTGGCCGGGGATCGCGACCGCCATGCGGCAGCTCGGCGACGCGGCCGGCCCGGCGCCCGATCTGGTGGTGTGGCCGGAAGGGGCGCTGCCGGGGGAACTCGTCGACGGCGAGCCGGGCGACGTCGCCGGGCCGCTCGCGAGCTGGCTCGAGGTGCTCGCGCGCGGTCCGCTGACCGTGCTGGCCGACGGCGCGCAGCTGTGGGCGGGCACGCGGCTCGGCGGTGCCGAGGGCGGGAGCCGCGGTGCGGTCGCCGCGTTCGATCGCGCCGGGCGCCTGCTCGGCTGGAACGAGAAGCTCCATCCGGTGCCGGGCGGCGAGCGCATCCCGTTCGTCGACCTGCTGCCGCGCGGCGTGCTCGAGGCGCTGGTCGCCGCGATCGGCGTCCGGCTCCACTACCTGCCCGACATGGCCGGCGGCTCGGTGCGCGCGCCGTTGCCGGTCGGGCCGGAGCGGGTGCCGGTCGCGGGGCTGTTGTGCTTCGACAATGCGTTCGACGACGCGGCGCGCGCCGCGGTGGCGAGCGGCGCGCGCGCGCTGGTCGTCGCGAGCAACGAGGCCTGGTACCGACACGGCGCCGAGCTGCACCAGATGGTCGCGATGTCGGTGTGCCGCGCGATCGAGACGGCGACGCCGGTGCTGCGCTCGACGGTCGACGGCAGCACCGCGCACATCGACGCCCGCGGCCGCATCGCCGGGATGTTGCCACTCGCCCCCGGCGTGCGGGGCCGCGTGCTGCTCGCCGACGCGCAGCCGGGGCCGGGCGGGATGGGGCGGCTCGGCAGCGTGCACGCAGCGCTCGGACCGCTCGCGCTGCTGTCGGGACTGGTGCCGTTCGGCGCGGTGCTGCTCGGTGCGCTCCGCAGGCGTCGCCGCGCGGCGGGAAATCCCGTCGCGACGCAGCCTTGACCCGTTCTGCCGCCCCGTTAGGATCCCGAGCGATCGGGCCGGTCGTCCACCCTCGTCGACCGGCGCGGTCCGCGTGGCCGTTCGTTCTCGGGACCGCCCACGGCAGGCCGGGTTCGCACACCTCGCGTGCGTCTCGCATCGACGCGTCCCTCGTCGATCGGCCTTCGCCTCCCCGGTTCCGACACGAGCCCCGCGCACTCCGGTGACCTGCACCGTCGTGCCGGATGGTGTCGAGTCCAGGTCGCGTCGCTCTTTCGCCGGGAGCCGTCTCCCAGAGATCCGTCTCCCAGAGATCTGTCTCCCAGAGAACCGTCCACCAGAGAACCAATCGCTCGGCAGCGAACCGTCCAGCGTCGGTCCGTCTGGCCCAGCAATCGTTCGGCCCAGCCCCTCCGCCCGGCGCAAGCCGGCTCAGACCCCTACCGAGATCCAGGCACGATGAGTCCGATTGGCCGCGTGTTCGCCGTCCTGAACGTGTTCTTCGCGGGCGCGTTCCTCTACCACGCGGGCGTCTACCTCGAGCGCGACGCCCACTGGAAGACTGAATACACCTCCCTCAAGACGACGACCGACGGTCGCATCGACGACTTGCTGCGCCAGGTCACCGCGGCCGAGAAGGACAAGGAGGCGAAGGAGCGCCAGCTGACGCTGTCGGAGCAGCAGCGCGTCGCCGCCGAGCAGGCCAACACGGCGCTGGAGACGCGCAACAAGGAGCTCGACAACCGCCTCACCGAGATGGAGCGTGACCTCAAGGCGGTGAAGGACGACTACGCGACGGTGTCGTCGAGCATCCAGGAAGCGGTCCGCAACGCGCAGCTCGCGATGCAGCGGTCGATCGAGGCCGGCCAGGCGCGCGATGCCGCGGTGGCCGACAAGGTCGCGTCGGAGGCCGAGCTGCGCCGCGCGCGCGATCGCATGGCCCAGCTGCAGGATCAGATCGGCGAGCTGACCGCGACCGTCGCGATGCGCGACGACACGATCCGTCAGAAGGACATCCTGCTGGAGATCGTCAAGGTCAAGGCGCCGGGTCTGCTGGTCGACGCGGTCCCGCCGCTCAACGGCACCGTGCAGCGCGTCGACGCGGACGGCAAGCTCGTCACGATCCTGATCACCGGCAACCCGACCGGCGCGGACGTGCTGCGTGGCTACAGCTTCGCCGTGTTCAGCGGCGAGACCGGCTACAAGGGTGAGGCGATGGTGCAGGAGGTCGACGGCAACTTCGCGTTCTGCCGCGTGACGCGCACCGTGCAGGGCGCGCGGATCACGGTCGGCGACCAGGCCTCGACCAACACCTACAACTGACGCTTCCGCGTCGCGCGCTCCGGCCGGACCGGGTCGCCGCGGTGGACGCGGCGCCGGCGACGGGCGAGGGTGCGCGGATCGTCTTCGCAACCGAATCACGCGGGCTCGGCCCGCTGCGCGCTCCGCCCCCGACGACCGCCGCACCGGTCGCAGGGTGGTGAGGGCGGCCCCCGGGTCCACGACCCGGTGGGGCGGCGCAGCGGCGAGCGCGCAACCAACCGACAGGAGTATCCATGGCTCGCGCCAAGAAGGCTGCTGCCCCGACTCGCACGGCGAAGCCCGCCGCCGCCACCCGCGCCAAGAAGGCCGAGGTTTCGATCGTCGACGATCAGGGTGTCGAGATCGTCAAGAAGGGCATGGACATCGACGACGGCATCGTGATCGGCGCCGGCCTGGTCACCCTCGGTGCCTGGGTGCTGATCTACATGGCCGGCTCGAACTACGGGTTCTGAGCCCGGGCCGCGCGCGCGGCGGGCGGCTCGACGCTGCTCGTGTCCAGCGCGCCGCGAGGCTCGTTCCCGCCTCGAGCGGAGACGGCCCGGCCTCGTCGCCGGTGAGCGCGCGCATCCGCGCCGTCGCGCCGCTGCCCGTCGCCGCTGCCCGTCGCCTCCTCTGGCCGGTGTCCCTGCGCACGGGCCACGCTCGGCGGCCGCTCCGTCGACCTGCGGTGACGAGATCTCGCGGTCGCGCGCTTCCGCGTTCGTCTCGCCGGGGTGCTTCTGGTATGGTGCGGCCGAATCGCGGCGGGCCGACGGTCAGCGGCCCCACGCGCGATCGGCGACGCAAGCGAGACTCTGTGGAGGGGTGATGATCAAGCCACTGGAGTGGCTCATGAGCCGGTTCTCGGTCGACATGGGCATCGACCTCGGCACCGCGAACACGCTGGTGGCGGTCCGCGACCGCGGCATCGTGCTCGACGAGCCCTCGGTCGTCGCCGTGCAGGCCGGCACCAAGAAGGTGCTGCTCGACGGCAACGCCGTCGGTGACGCGGCGATCGAGTACATCGGGCGCACGCCGCCGAAGTTCCAGGCGATCCGGCCGATGAAGAGCGGCGTGATCGCCGACTTCGAGATCACCGAGAAGATGCTGCGCTACTTCATCAGGAAGGTGCAGCCCTCGCGTCACTTCGTGAAGCCGCAGGTCGTGATCGCGGTGCCCTGGGGCATCACGCCGGTCGAGAAGCGCGCGGTGATCGGCAGCGCCGAGCGCGCCGGTGCGCGCCGCGTCTACCTGATCGACGAGCCGACCGCGGCCGCGCTCGGTGCGCAGATCCCGGTCCACGAGCCGCAGGGCCACATGGTGGTCGACATCGGCGGCGGCACGTCCGAGGTCGCGGTGATCTCGCTCGCCAACGTCGTCGAAGCCGTCTGCCTGCGCGTGGCGGGCGACGACTTCAATGACGCGATCGCCCATTACATCCGCGCGAAGTACAACCTGCTGATCGGCGAGATCACCTCGGAGCGGCTGAAGATCGCGGCCGCCTCCGCAATGCCGCTCGAGGAGGAGCTCGAGGTCGAGATCCGCGGCCGCGACTCGCTGACCGGTCTGCCGCGGCGTGCGATCGTCACGTCGATCGATCTGCGCGAGGCGCTCTCCGAGCCGATCCGCAAGATCCTCGACGCGATCAAGTCCGTGCTCGAGCGGACGCCGCCCGAGCTCTCCGCCGACCTCGTGCAGACCGGCATCACGATGTGCGGTGGCGGCAGCCTGCTGCGCGGTCTGCCGGAGCTGATCGAGCGCGAGACCGAGCTGCCGACGCGCATCGCGTCCAATCCGCTGGAGGCGGTCGCACGCGGCACCGGCATCTTCCTCGAGGGCCTCGACCTGTACTCGCGCTTCCTCGAGGGCGGCGACGATGCCGTGTGAGTCGCGCTGGACGCGCGTGCCGCGGGCGCACGCGCAGCGGCCGCGGCCGGGGCGCTGACCGACGCGAGCCGGCGCAATGGGCAGCCGGACCCACCAGCCGTTCCCGGTCGCGCTGTACGCCGGCCTCGTCGTCGCACTCCTCGGCCTCGTGCGGCCGGGGCCGCTGCGCGCGGTCGAGTCGGTCGCGGCGTCGGTCGCGCTGCTCCCGTTGCGCGCGTGGGCCGCGGTGGTCGGTCCGCGCCCCGGTGCCGCCGCGGCACCCGCGGAGGCCCGCGAGCTCGCCGGCGAGCGGGTGACGGCCGCGCTGCGGCAGCTCGAGCGCGCCGCCTCGCGCCGGCCTGCCGCGATCCCGGTCGACTGGTGGCCCGTCGTCGCGCGCGTCGTCGACCGCCGCGGCCCCGGCGAGGGCCGCACGGAGCGCCTCGTGCTCGATCTGCCGCGCGCGATGCTCGGCCCGCGCGCGTTGGACAGCGTGACGCGCGACGGCACGCTGCTCGGGTTCCTCGATCCGCACGGCCTGCCGCCGACCGACGCCGACGGCCGCCCCGAGCCGCTCGCCGGCCTCGCGCAGGTGCGGCTCGTCGACGACGCGGGCGGCCCGTTCGGCCCGCGGCGCGTGCCGGTGCGCGTCGACGCCGGTGAGCGCGGCAGCTTCGAAGCGCTCGTCGAGCCGGCGGCGCCGATCGATCGCTGGCCGCTGCGGCTCGCGATGCTCGGCGACCCGTACCTCGCTGCCGAGGTGCGGCAGGGCCCGTTCGCGGTGTGGACCAGCGGGCTCGAGGATGATCCGCTCGGCGCGCTGCCGGTCGGGCTGCGGCTCGGCACGCTGCGCGTGTTCGGCTACCGCGACGGCCCCGAGCGCGCGCTGGTGATCGGCCTCTACGTCGAGCCCGACCAGCGCGCCGACGCGCTGGCGTTCGTCGTGCTGTGGGTCGCCGACCGCGCGCTGGCGCAGCGCGCGCAGCGCGCTGCCCTCGACGCGCGACCGCTGGCGGGCGGCCGCCTCGACGAGGTCCAGCTGCTGCGGCTCGACGTCGCCGGCGCGACGCGCGAGCGCTGGCTCGCGACCTGCGCGGGCGCCGTGCTGCGGCCGCTGCCGCGCGGCGCCGCGGTCGTCGACGGCGAGCGGTTGCTCGGTGTGCTCGACGCCGCCGGCCTCGGCTCCGGGGTGGTCGCCGCGTTCGGCCAGCCGGGGCGGCGCTGGAGCCTCACGCTGGTCCCCGCGACGGCGGAGCGGGCGCCGGTCGAGCTGCGTGCGCGCTGCGTCGCGCGCGACGGCGACCTCGTGACGCTCGCGGCCGACGAGCCCCCGCCGGTCGAGCTCACCCGGGGCGCGCAGCTCGCGACCGGTGGCGACGGCCCGGACCTGCCGGCCTTCGTGTGGATCGGTCCGGTGCTGGCCACCGACGGCGCGCGGTTCGTCGTGCGCCATGTCGATCCGCTGCGACAGCCGCCACAGGCCTGGGTGCACACCCGCGCGGCGGGGGGAGCGGCGCGCTGATGGCCCTCGTGCTGTGGTTCGTGCTCGCGCCGCTGTGGTTCCTGCTCGACGGCTGGCTCGCCGCACAGCTGCCGGTGCGCTGCGACCTCGCCGCCGCGCTGTGCCTGACGCTCGGGTTCGCGACGCGCGCCTCCGCCGTGCCCGCGCTGCTCGCCTGCGGCGCGCTCGGCCGTGCTGCGCTCGAGGACGGCGACCTGTCGCTGCACTTCCTGGCGCTCGGCATCCCGGTCGCCGTGCTGCTGCCTGCGCGCAGCCTGTTCGACGAGCGCTCGTTCGTGGTGCGGGCGGTCGCGTGCGGAGCGCTCGCGCTGGCGGTGCCACGCCTGACGGTCGCGTTCGCCGAGCTGTCCGGGCAGTCCGCGGCGCCGGTGTCGCCGGGGCTCGGCGGCGTGCTGGCGACGATGGTGCTCGGCCCGCTCGCCGCCCGCGGGCTCGGCCGGCTGCCGCCGCTCCGCACGTTCCGCGCCGACCGCCCCCTGCGCCCGGGAGTCGCGCCGTGACGCGGCCGCGGATCCGCCGGCTGGCCGTCGCGTTCGGCGTCGGCGCGCTGCTGCTGACGGTGCACCTGCACCGGTTGATGGTCGCCGACCGCGACGTGTGGCTCGAGCGCAGCTACCTCAACCGCTGGGCGTTCCGCGACGTGCCGACGCGGCGCGGCTCGCTGTTCGATCGCGACGGTGCGCTGATCGCGGAGGACCGTCCCGGCTTCGATCTCGAGCTGCGCTACGCGACGTTCCGGCGGCGCCACCCGATCGCCTGCGTGCTGCACGCCGCCAATCTCGCGCACGCGGCCCTCGGCGACGCCGCGCCGCGCCGCTACGACACCGACACCGACTATGCGGCGGCGCTCGACGAGCTGCTCGCGTTGCCGCTCGTGTGGCTCGGCCGCGACGGGTCCGCGTGGCGCAGCGCCGCGGGTCTGCTGCGCTACCGCGACGATCCGGGCGACGTCGGCCGCGACCTGCGCTTCTACACCGGTGCGGCGGTAGCCGGCCTGCTCGGGCTACGGCACCGCGACGTCGCCGCCGACCTCGCGAAGGCCACCCGCGCCGACGCGGCTGCGGGTCTGCGCGTGCTCGACGCGATCGGCCCGCGGGCGGCGCGGCAGCTCGGCCTCGATCCCGGCGATCACGGCGGCGTGCGGACCGCCCTGCGCGCCGCGCTCGGCAGGCGGGTCGCCGAGCTGCGCGAGCTGAACGAGCGCCTGCTGGCGATCGGCATCGAGCGCGACCCCGCCACCGATCCCGCGTCCGCGCCGTCGCTGTGGGACGAGCTCGAGCGTCGCCGGCTCGACTCCGAGGCCTGGCGCGACTTCCAGGAGCTGCCCGACGCCGACCGCGACGCGCTCGGCGACCACGATTTCTGGCGCTGGCTCGCCCGCGAGCGCGGCGCGCCGCTCGCCGACCTCGACGAGCCGGGCGAGTGGCTCGCGCTCGCCCCCGAACTGCGCGCCGAGCTGCTCGTCGCCTGGGGCGCCCGGCGCGACGCGCTGCGCACGGCGCTGACCGCCGCGGAACGTGCGGCGCACCGCGCGCTCGACCGGGTCGAGACGCGCCTCGCGCAGCCCGACCTCGCGGTGAGCTACGCGAGCGTCGAGGCGGAGCGCCGCGCCGCGGAGCGAGCGTGGTGGGAGCTGCGGCGGCGGCTCGACCGCGGCGAGCTGCTCGCCGCCGACGCCGGCGAGCGGCTGCCGACCTACCAGGACGAGGCGCGCGCCCGCGCGCTGCGGCGGCAGCTGCCGTACCCGCTGGCGGCCTGGCTCGGCGAGCTGCGCGAGCGCCTTCCCGGCCTCGACGTGCGACCGACCGCGCTGCGGACGCACGGCACGCTGCCGGGCCGGGCCGACCTCGGCAGCTTCGGCGCCTACGTCGGTCGCGTGACTCCGTACTTCGCTTCCGACTTCGACGCCGGTGCCGGCGCCGCGACGCCGTCGCGCGAGGCGGAGGACGTGCTCGAGTCGGTCGAGCGCGCCGGCGTGCTCGACCTCGCCGACGACTCGCTGCCCGACGACCTCGAGGAATCGTTGCGGCGCGGCGCCGAGCGCACGTTGCGCGGGCATTTCAGCGTCTACGGGCGCGTCGGACGGTCGGGCGTCGAGCTGGACCTCGACGACCTGCTGAGCGGAACGCCGGGACTGCGCTTCATCGAGCGGGACCGGCAGGCGCGCGAGGAGCGGATGTTCGCGTGGTTCGATGTGCGGCGTGGGCGGGACGTCACGCTGACCGTCGACCTGCGCCTGCAGGCGCTCGCCGATCGCGTCGTGGCCGACCTGAGTGGCGCGCGCGAGCAGGCATTGGTCGCACTGGACGCCCAGACCGGCGACGTGCTCGCGCTCGCCGGCTGCTCGCAGGACGAGGAGGCCGCGCGCGGTCAGCAGCTCAGCGCTGCCGCGACCTGGGTGCTCGGCAACCCGGCGGTCGGTTCGGTCGTCAAGCCGTTCGTCGCGCTCGCCTACCTGGAACAGCTCGCCGCCGACCCCGACCTGCCGGGCCCGGAGACGTTCCAACCCTGTCAGCGGAGCTACGGGATGCCGTCGGGCTCGCGCCGCTTCACGTGCAGCCACGCGCACGGCGCGGACTCGCAGAGCGTCGTTGCCGCGGTCGCGCACTCGTGCAACATCTTCTTCTACGAGGTCCACCGTGTGGCCGGTCTCGGCCCGCTGCATACGGCATTGCGACGGATCGGCTGGGATGCCGATCCCGATGATCCCGACGACGCCCTGCAGGAGCACGTGCCCGGTCTGCCGGGCAATCGTCTGATGCGGTCGCGGCTCAATCCGGCCGGATTGTCGGGCTACGTGCAGTCGATCGGCTATGGGGTCGACGTGCCGGCGCTGATGGTCGCGCGCGCGTATGCCGCGCTCGCGACCGGCGAGCTTCCCGACGTCGGGTTGGTCGCCGATCCCGCGCGGCGGCGCCGTCCGCTCGGCTTCGACCGCGGCCACCTGCAGCTCGTGCGCGCGGGGCTCCACGAGTGCATCACCGATGCGGGCGGAACCGGCGTGTCGCTGCTCGGGCCCCTGCAGCGGATGGGGCTCGCCGACGTCGCGCACGGCAAGTCGGGCACCGCCCGCGTCGTCACGCGCTCCGGCGAGACGGCGACCAACGCGTGGTTCGCGTTGTTCCTCGGCACCGACGCCGACGCCGGCCTCGTGATCGTCGCCACCGCCTACGGGCTGACCGATGGCTCGGGGGGTCGCGACGCCGGCGCGATGGTCGTCGACTTCCTGACCGCGATCCACGACAGCGCACCGTTGCGCGAGCGCTACCTGGGAGGGTCGTCGCGATGAGCGCACGCCTCGAGCTGCTGCAGCGGATCGACTGGTGGGTGGTGTTGCTCGCCGCGACGCTCGGCGCCATCGGCGTGCTGATGGTCGGCTCGGCGACGCACGGCTTGCAGTTCGAGGGGCTGGCCCAGAAGCAGATGCTGTACCTGTGCGCGGGGGTCGGGCTCGGCATCGCGATCGTGCTGGTGCCGTTCAGCCGGGTCCGGCGGCTCGCGTGGCCGATCTACTTCGCGGTCGTCGCGGCGCTGGCGCTGCTGCCGGTGTTCGGAGCGGTGCTCAATGGAGCGCGGCGCTGGTACGTGATCTTCGGCTTCGGGCTGCAGCCGAGCGAGTTCGCGAAGTGCGCGGTCGTGCTCGCGGTCGCCGCGTGGCTGCGGTTCCGCGACGCGTCGCGGCTCGCGGACGGCATCGTCCTGCCGCTGGCGATCACGACGCTGCCGGTGCTGCTGGTGTTCCTGCAGCCCGACCTCGGCAGCTCGCTGGTGTTCTGGCCGACCACGCTCGGCATGTGCTACGCGGCGGGCGCGCGGGTCCGGCACATCGCCGTCGTCGTCGCGCTCGGCCTGGCGCTGCTCGTGCTCGGCTGGTTCACCGTGCTGCACGACTACCAGAAGACGCGCGTGTTGGTGTGGCTCCAGCATTTCGGCTGGGACCGCGCCGCGGTCGACACCGACCCAGGTGTCCGCGAGGTGCTGCTCGGCGACGGCTTCCAGCCCTGGCAATCGCTGATCGCGATCGGCTCCGGCGGCTGGACCGGGTTCGGCTACATGCAGGGGCCGCAGAACCGGTTCGAGTTCCTTCCGTACCGCTCCGGCGACTACGTGTTCGCGGTGGTGTGCGAGGAGACCGGTCTGCTCGGCGCGCTCGGTGTGATCGGACTGGAGCTCGCGCTGGTGACGGCGCTGCTCGGCATCGCCATCCGCACACGCGAGCGCTTCGGACGGCTGTGTGCGGTCGGTATCGCGACGTGGATCGGTACACAGGCGCTGATCCACGTCGCGGTCTGCTCGTGGCTGCTGCCGTCGACCGGTCTGCCGATGCCGTTCATCAGCCACGGTGGCAGCGCGACGCTCGCGGTGTGGACGGGGATCGCGCTGGTCGTCAGCGTCGGCGCGCGCAACGAGCCGGTGCTCGCGCGCGAGTGACGGCGGCGCGAGGCGTCGGTCAGAACGTGACGGCGAGCGCGTCGGAGGTCAGCGCTCCGGCGCGGTTCGCGCCCGGCGTCAGCGCGAGCCACTGCAGGAACAGCGTGCCGCCGACCAGGCCCGGCTCGGCCGGGATCGGGAGCTGCTGGCGGGCGCTGCCGAGCTGCGAGGTGCGCGCGCCGAGCGCGTCGAGCGGATCGACCAGCGCGATGCAACCGGTCAGCCCGGCGACGTCGAGCGGCAGCGCGAGCGGCGCGATGCCGAGCAGCAGCCACGCCGTGCCGTTCGCGGCCGCGCCGGTCAGCACCAGCGCGAAGTCGCGGCTGCCGGGATGCGGCGAGCCGACCGCGCCGATCCGCGGCAGCAGGGCCGCTGCCGCGCAGGGCGCACCGTAGCGCCGGGTCGTCGGCGCGTAGGGCTGGTACTCGGCGGCGGTGACCCGCTGGTTGCCCGGCAGCGCCAGCGGGCGGACGAAGCCGGTGCCCGTGAACGTCAGCAACACGAGTCCGGACGAGACCAGGAAGTCCTGCTGGTCGTCGTTGCGCGCGATCGCGAGGATCGGCTGCGCGTTGGGGGTCTGCGCGATCGGCGAGGCGAGGTAGCGCTGCCCGTCGACGAAGTGGATTCCACCGAGGCGGTCGCCGACGAAGTAGCCGGCGAGGCTCGGAGCCCACGCGATGCGGGTGGCACCCGGCACCGCGATCGTGCGCACGGCCGCGGCACCGATCGTCGGGTCGAACACCTGGATGCCGGCGAGCGTCGCATTGGCGTCGCCGAGCAGCAACGCGAGCTGCTGATCGGCGCGCGCCGCGGCGACGAAACGGTTGCCGACCGACGGGCTCCGGGCGAGGACCGTCGGCTGGCCGCCGCGGAACGTCAGCAGGCTGGTCGGCGTCAGCGCCAGCGGCCCGCTGCCGGGCAGGTGACCGACCCACAGCACCGGCTCGGCGAGCGGCGGGGCGAGCAGGACGGCGCCGGCGACCTGCCCGCCGGTCAGGTCGACGTCGACGATCTCGGTGCCGGCGGGCGTGTCGACCGCGGCGAGCCAGCGCGCCGGATCGATGGTCGGCCCGAGCGCGGTGGCCTGCTGCAGCAGGGCGCCGGGATCGGCGACCGGCTGGCTCGCACCGGTCAGCGGCTCGACGGTCCACAGACCGCCGCCCGCACCGGCGGGACTCGCGGCGGTGACGAGGTAGCGACCCGCGGGGACCTGCGCCGTGCCGGTGGTGAGCGCCAGCAGCACGGCGACCGCGCAGAGGACGGGAGAGGAGCGGACCATGGCTTGCCCGGCGGCAGGGGGACCCTCCAGTCTACCCGCCCGCTGGGCGGTGGCTCAGCGCTGGCGGTCGCGCTCGTTGACGGCCTTCTGCCAGGCCTCGTGCAGCCGGCGGTAGCGCGCCGGGACCTCCGGAACGCCGCCGCGGCTGTGCAGGAACTTCGCGTACGGCGGTAGCCGGCCCCAATCGCCGCCGTCATCGGAGCGATCGACCGACTCGGTGCCTTCCTGGACCGGCTGTCCGTCACGGACGTTCGCACCGGGATCGCGCCGCTCCTGGCCGTCCTGCGGGCGCTGGCCACCCTGCTGCTCGCGGTCCTGCTGCTGGCCGTCCTGGGGCTGGCGCTGCTGCTCGCCGGGCTGGCGCTGCTCGGGGCCGCTCTGCTCCTGGAAGTCGGGCGTCTGCGACTCCTGCCGCTGGCGCTGCTGCTGTCGCTCGCCGCCCTGCTGCTGGTCCTGCTGCTGGTCCTGCGGCGAGCCGGAGCTCGACTGGCTCTGCTGGGCCAGCTCCTGCAGCTGGTCGAGCAGCTTGTCGATGCCCTCGACGACCTGCTGCTGCGACTCCTGCGTGCGGTCGACCAGCTCGCGCGCCTGCGCGGTGCTCGTGCGACCGCCGGTCTGGCCCTGTGCCGACTGGTCGAGCAGCCGGTCGATCTCCGTCATCTGCTTGCCGATCTCCTCGGCGGTGCGCCGCACGATCTCCTGCGGATCGACCTGCGCGTGCACGACCGGCGCCGCGAGCAACGCGGCGGCGAGCCACAGCGCGGGTCGCGCGCTGCGGCGGGGGGGTGGGGTGCGGGTGTTGGCGGTCATCGTCCACGGCCCTCCTCGGGCGAGCCACCCTGGTCCCGATCGGAGCCGTCGCCCTGCGGTGGCTGCAGGGCATCGGTGAGCTGCGCCTTCAGGCGCTCGAAGATCTGCGTGATCTGCGCGTGCTGGCTGGCGAGCCGCCGCGCCATCGCGAGGTCGATCTCGGTGAGGTTCTCCTCACCGGTGATCTCCAGCATCCGGTCGAAGGCCTTGGTGCGGTCGAGCATGTCCTGCTCGAGCTGCTTCAGCATCAGCAGCTCGGACATCAGCGACACGAGGCGCTCGCGCTGGTTCCCGAACTGGTTCTGGTCCTGCTGCTGGTCCTGGTTCTGCTGGCGCTCCTGCTCGCGGCGCTGCTGCTCCTCGCGCCGCCGCTCCCGTTCGCGTTCGATCGCCGCGAGCAGCTGCTCGGTGCGGTGCTCGACGTCGCGCTGGAGCTGCAGCGTGTAGTCGCCGGGATCGGGCTCGCGGGCGCCGAGCCGGCTGGCGACGTCCTCGAGGTCGACCTCGTTGCTCTTCAGCACGTGCGTGAAGACCAGCGTGCCCTCCTCGGTGAGCGCCTCGTGCATGAAGCGCAGCTTCGCGGCGAGCTCGCGCTCCTCCTCGGCGGCCTGGTTCAGGCGCCGCCGCACCGGGCGCGGCAGCCGCGCGCCATCGCGCGACTGCGCGTTGGCCTCGGCGGTCTCCGCGGTGATCGGCCTCTGCCGCTCGAGGAACTCGCGCAGCTCCTCCTCGGTGCGGAACAGCAGCTCCTCCTGGCGCAGGTCCTGGTAGCGGTCGCGCTCCTGCTGCAGCTCCTGGCGCGCACGGTCGAGCTCCTCCTGCGCGCGCTGCTGCTGCCGCTCGGCCTCCTCGGTGTCACCGCGCTGCAGCGCCTGCTCGGCGCGGCGGGCCGCCTCGGCGGCGCGGTCGAGCGCCTGCGCGGCGCGCTCGTTGCGCTCCTGCCGGGTCAGCTCGGCGAGCTGCACGATGTCCTCGCGCAGCTGGTCCTGCCGCTCGGCCAGGTCGTTCATCGCCTGGCGCTGCTGCTCGTCGAGCGGCCGGTTGCGCGCCATGTCCTCGGCCGCCCGGTCGAGCGCGTCGGCAGCATTGCGCTGCTGGGTGCCGGCGGTCGCCTGCTGGCCGCTCTGCAGCGCCTCGGACGCGCGCTGCATCGCCGCGTCCGCGCGGTCCATCGCCTCGCGTGCCGCCTGCGCCTGCTCCGGCGTCAGCTCGCCCTGCGAACCGGCCTGCTGCGCCCGCTCGCCGAGCTGCTCGGCGCGCTGCTGCAGCTCCCGCTGCCGCTGGCGCGCCCCTTCCAGTGCGGCGTCGCGCGGCCGGTTCTCCTGCTGGAGCGCGTCCTGCAGCTCGTCGCGCGCCTGCTGCAGCGCGTCCCGCGAGCGCTCGAGCTCGCGCTGCACGTCCTCCGGGGCCGCCGCGGACGACTGCTGCTCCGCGTTGCGCAGCGTCTCGGCGGCGTCGCGCAGCGCCTGCTCCGATTGCTGCAGCGCGTCGGCGGCGCGGCCCTCGGCCTGCTGCTCCGCTTGCGGGCTCGAGTTCCGCAGCGTCCGCGCGGTGCGGTCGGCGTCGCTCGCCATGCGGCCGGCCCGGTCGGCGGCGTCGGGGTTGGCGCGCTCGAAGGCCTCGCGCGCGCCGGCCGCCTCGCGGGCGGCCTCCGCGGCGGCGGCGCGGGCGGCGTCGAGCGAGCCCTCGCGGGTCGCGTCGGCGGCGCGCTGCATCGCCTCGGCGGCGCGCTCGGCGGCGCGCGCCGCGGCTTCGTTGCGGCTCGGCTGCTGCCCCTGCTGCGGCTGCTGCCCGGCGTCCGGCTGCTGTCCCGTCTGCGGCTGCTGTCCTGCCTGCAGCTGCTGCCCGGCGTCCGGCTGCTGTCCCGTCTGCGGCTGCTGTCCTGCCTGCGGCTGCTGCCCGGCGTCCGGCTGCTGGCCGGTCTGGGGCTGCTCGGCGCCACCGGTCGGCGTCGGCGCACCGGCCTCGCGCATCGCGTCCGCGAGCTGCTGCGAGCGCTGCGCGAGCCGCGCCTGCTGCTCGGCGGCGCGGCCGCGCTGCTCGCCGAGCATCCGCTGCAGCGAGTCCGCGACCGCCTCGCCGACCTGGGCGAGCTGCTCACGCCTGGCCTGCTGCCGGTCGCCGCTCTGCGGCACCGGCGCCTCGGCGATCTGCCGCGCGAGGTCCTCGAGCTGGCGCCGTTCGAGCTCCTGCTCCTCGGGAGTGCCCGCCGCGAGCCGCCCCAGGCCCGACTCGACGCGGTCGCGCGCGCGCTGCGCGCGGTCGTCGTCGCCGCGACGAGCCGCGTCGGCGAGCTCGCGCGCCTGCCGCTCGACGCCGGCGAGGTCCTGCGCGCGGTCGATCGCCGCCTGCAGGTCGCGCTGGTCCTGGTTGACCGCGCCGCTCTGGAACGACAGCTCGCGGGTCTGGTCGGACCGTTCCCCGGTCGCCTCGGCGCGCGCCGAGCGCTCGAGCTCGCCCTGCTCGCGCAGCAGCTGCTCGACGTCGCGCAGCGCGTTCTCGAGCACCGGGCGCCGCGCGCCGGCCTGGCGCTGGTTCTCGTCGGCCTCCCGGCGCAGCTCGCGCGACAGCTCGCCGAGCTGCTGCGTCAGGTCGCGCTCCGCCTCCGACAGCTGCCCCTCGCGCGCGCGCTGCGTCTCCTCGCGGAGCTCGCGCTGGCGGCGCGACAGCTCGTCGACGTCGGCGATGCGGGCCTCGGTGCGGCGGATCTCCTCGTCGAGCTTCTCGACCGTCGGCCGCTCGAGCAGGATGGCGATCAGCCCCTCGAGCTCGGTGACGATCTCCTGCTGGCGGCGCAGCGCCTCGTTGATCGCGTCGCTCTCGAGGTCCTGCTGCACGCGCGCGACGTCGTCGAGGATCGCGGCGCTCTGCAGGTGCGCGAGCCCCTGCTTCAGCAGGCGGACCTTCTCCGCGTCGCCCTGCTTCTCGTAGCGCGCCAACAGGCTCTCCATCAGCGAGCGCAGCCGCTCGGCCTTGCGCAGGATCTCCTGCTGCAGCCGCCGCACGTCGGTCGCGTCGCGCTGCGCCGCGGCGGGCGTGGTCGTCGCCCACAGCACCACGGCGGCGAGGCTTGGCGCACCGAGGCCGAGCGCGCCGAAGCCGGCGCCAGTTCCGAGCGCCGCGCATGCGATCGCGGCGACCGCCGCGCGCAGCGAACCCGCCCCCAGTCTCGATCGTCCGCTCATCGTCCGGGCCTCCTCGTGTCCTGCTCGCCGCCGGCGCCCCCGCGGAGCGCTTCGGTCCGGGTCTCGACGTCGCGCTGTGCGTCGCGCAGCGCGCGCGCCTGCTGCACCACGTCCTGGAACTCGTTCCATTCGTCCAGACGGCTCAGCAGCTGCTCCAGTTCGGTCGTGATCTCTTGTTGCAAAGCCGCCACGCGCTCCAGGTGGCCGGCGACCTGCGCGCGGGTCGTCGCCACGCCGGCCGCCTCCAGCTGGTCGACCGTCGGCCCGGCGAGCTCGTTCGCCAGCCGATCGGCGCGCAGCGTCATGTCGAGCACCGGATCGAGCACCTTCTCCATCGGGCCGATGCGACCGCTGCGCTGCGCCTCGCGCACCGCGCGGTAGAACGCCGGCAGCTCCGCCTCGGCGGCGTCGCTCCGGCCGTGCACCTCGAGGAACAGCTGCTCGACGAGCGGGGCGTTCAGCGACTCGGCGCCCTCCAGGCCGTTGAACAGGTGCGCGTCGAAGGCGCGCATCAGCGCGTCGTGCACGCGGCGGCTCGTCTGCAGGATGCGACCCTGGTCGACCTGCAGTGCGACGAGCTGCGCCGAGCGTCCGCGGGCGGGGTCGGGCACGTCCTCGCGGATCGCGGCGAGCCGGTCGATGCGCTCGCGCTGCAGCTCGAGCGCCTGCTCGACGTCCTCGCGCACGCGCCGGAAATGGCCGTTGATGCGGCGTTGCAGCTCGGCGAGCTCGACGACGTAGACCGGCCGTGGCGCGAGCTCGGTGACCGAGCTCTCCGGCTCGCGGTTGTCCGTCACCGCGACCGTCAGCGCGATGGTGTCGCCGGGCGTCGGCGCGGGTCCCGCTGCCGCGAGCTCGACGAGGTCGACCAGCACCGTGCGCGTCGCCGTGCGCACGGCGGCCGGACCCGGCTCGTCGGGGGCCGTCCACAGCGGGACGTCGAGGCCCTGCTCGCTGCGCTCGAGGTGGGCGACGAGCCGCAGCGCGGCGAGCCCGAAGTCGTCCTCGGCGATCACGCGCACGGGGATCCGCGCCCCGGCGAGCGCGACGTGGATGTCGGCGCCGTCCGGCAGCAGCATGCGGCCGATCGGGGCGTGGTCCTTCAGCGCGACGATCGGATAGCTGCCCGGCCGCGGATTGCGCAGGCCGGCGGTGCTCTCGAGGTGGATCTCGTAGCGATCGCTCTGCGCGACGACGAACGTCCCCTCGAATGCCTCGCCCTCGCCGGAGTCGTCGGCGAGGCGCGTCGGCTGCAGCTCGATCTCGGTGCCGGCGTCGAGGAACCTCAGCATGGCGCGGCGCACCGGCGCGGTGGTCGTCACCGTCAGCTGCGCGCGCGTGCCCTCGACCGCCTCGATCGCACCGCCGGAGCGCGACACTGGCTCGAGCCCGGTGTAGGCCGGGAACTCGAGCGCCGCCGTCACGGTGCCGACCAGCGGTGGCTCGACGGTGCGCACCTCGACGTCGACGTCACCGCGCGGGTCGTCACCGCCGCGCGCGTGGAACGCAAAGGTGCCGCGCAGGCGCCGGAAGGTGTACGCGAACACCTCGGGCTGCGCGCGGCGCTGGAGCATCTCGATCTCGCCCGGCATGCCGCGCGCGCCGTCCAGCACGAGTCGCACGGCGTCCGGGATGCGGCCGTGCGCGACGACGCGGACCGGCAGGTCGTCGCCGGCCGCCAGCGTGACGAGGAGCCGATCGGGCGCGAGTCGCTCGACGCGGTAGTCGCCCGCCTCGTCGAGCAAGAGCTCGAGTCGCGTCAGGCGCGGGTACTCGACCGCGAGTCCGAGAGCGCGCGACAGGAACACACCGAACGCGGCGCTCTGCACGCCCGCCGTCACGCCGAGCGCCAGCGCGCACGCGGCCGCGATGCCCCACACGCGGCGCGTGCGGCGCGGGTCGATGAACTCGCCGACCGGCAGCTCCGCGATCGCACCGCGCGCATCGGCGACCAGCGCCTCGATCATCGCCGGTGACATGTTGCGCGGACCGCCGGGTCCGGCTGCGTGCAGCTGCCGGTCGAGCTGCCACGCCGAGACGAGTCGCTCGTGCAGAGCGGGGAAACGCCGCTCGATCGCCAGTGCGATATCGGCGCGACCGACCGCGCGACGCAGTGGATAGAGCACGCGGCGGCGCAGTCCGGCGACCAGGAAGCCGAGCGCGATCAGCGTCAGCAGCACGCGGACCCCGGCGGGCAGCTGCAGCACCCGGTCGAGCGTGAAGTAGACGACGACGACCGCGCTGAGTGCGGCGACCATCCACCCGCCGCCGTGCACGAGGAAGCGCTGCCGCAGGCGCGCGAGCTGCCGGCCGAGCAGCGCGTCGATCTCGTCGCCGGGGCGGCGACCGCCCGACGGCACGGGGTGCGCGGTCGAACCGGGAAGGGCGGGGGTCTCGTCGGTCGTGCTCACGGCTGCGTCTCGGCGGGTCTTCACGCTCCGGCCGTCGGCCGGCGCTCTCAGCGCTGGAAGATCGGCAGGTATTGGTAGGGGATCTGGAGGATCAGCGTGGCGACCGCGGTTGCGAAGGCCTCGCCCGGCCCGACGTGGCTCGGCCACGACCCATTGATTTGCTGCATGCGGAGCAATTGCTCGCGGATGCGCGGGAAGTAGTCGTCGAAGCGGCTGCCGCCCGCCGTGTAGTACGCCTGCACCGCGTAGTAGTGGCCGTAATAGAAGAAGTAGTGACCCTGGTAGTACCGGTTGAACTCGTCCATCCGGTCCCGCATGTAGTCGAACGCATCGTCGATGATCGGGTCGTCGTAGATGCCGGCGGCGTGCAGGGTCGTCACGCCGGCCGCGGTCAGCGGGAACGTCGCGCGGCTGTGGCCGCGGAGCTGATAGCGGAACGCGCCGCCGTCGTCGTACGGCGAGTAGCCCTGGAACGGCTGCCCGTAGCCACCGAACGTGTCGCTGCGCACCGCGCTGCGCCGCACGTAGCGCTCCGCGTCGCGGATCGTGCGCGCCGGCACCGCGATGCCCACGTTGCGCGCGGAGCGCAGCGCGAGCACCTGACACACCGTGATCGACATGTCCGACTCGCGGGCGAACGGCTTGTAGCGCCAGCCGCCCTCGGTGTTCTGCGAGTCGACGATGATGTTGACCGCCGATTGCAGCTCGCGGCGCACGTCGGCGCGGCTCGTCATGCCGTAGATCTCCGCCAGGAACAGCGTCGCGAACGCGTGGCTGTACATCCGCGAGCCCTGGTCGGTGATATAGCCGTCGTCCTGCACGTGCGAGAGCACGTAGCCGAGCCCGCGCTCGAGCACGTCGCCGTAGGTGCCGCGGCCGGGGACGTTGCCGCCGGCCAGGAAGCTGATCAGCGCCAGCGCCGTCACGCCGATGTGCGGCACGTTCTCGGCGGTCACCCGGTAGTTCGTGTTGAGCTTGAAGCCGACGTCCTGGCTCCAATAGCCATCCGGGTGCTGCTGGGCGGCGAGGAAGGCGAGACCGCGGGCGACCGCCTCCCGCACCTCCGGCGTGATCCACGACTCGGTGGAACCGACCGCGGCCGGCCGGCGGTCCTGCGCTGGCAGCAGCGCCCCGAGCGCGAGCAGCGCCGCGGCGAGCGCGACGGGGGCGCGACCGGTGAGCGAGCGGGCCCGGAGCGGGCCGTTCGGATGCTGCGTCATCTCCATTCCTGTCGGTCAGCGGTCGGCGCGGGACTCAGCGGGGGCGGCCGAGGATGCGGATTCCATTGAGTGCCACCGCGATGACGTGACCCTGGTGCGTGGTCAGCGAGAACGGTGACTGGTCGTCGAGTGTAAGCTGGTCCGCGCCGTCCGGCAGGGCGCCCTCGACGCGGCTCGACGCGCGGTAGACGTAGACGGTCGGCTGCGGCTGGACCTGCCGCCGCACCGGGATCGCGACGAAGTCGGGACCGAGCAGCGGGTCGTCGAGGACGCGCAGGACGTTCGGGAAGCTCTGCTGGAAGCTCGGCCGACCCTCGGCCAGCCCGAGGCAGGTCAGCCGCCAGGCGCCCGGGCGGTCGGTCAGCAGCAGCGCGTCGTCGAGCGAGCCACCGCGCATCGTGTCGGGCCAGTTGCACGCCGTGAACCGCTCGGTCAGGTCGACGCTGCGCAGCACCTGGCCGGAGCGGGCGTCGAGCACCTCGACGCGCGCCGCGGTGCGGCCGCGCTGCGCGACGACCAGGGCCTGCGGCGCGCGGGCGAGGCCGAACAGCTCGAGGCTCGGGTCGCCGGTCCAGCGCCAGGCGATCTCGCCGCCGCCGCGCCGGACCGCGGCGATGCGCGCCGGCTCGGCGGCTTGCAGCTTGTCCATCGGCAGGTAGACGCGCTCCGCGTCGACCACGAACTCGGTGTGGAGCTGCGGGTCGTGGATGCGGTGCGCGTAGTCGCCACCGATGCCGAGGAAGCGCAGCGTCTCCGCGCGCAGCGGCGTGCGGCCGACCACGGCGCCGGTCAGCGCGTCGTACTCGACGACCGCGGCAGCATCGGGGACGAGCGTGTCGATGGTCCACAGCGCCCCGTCGGCCACCAGCGGCTGCACGGCGTCGCGCTGGTCAGGGAACACGTTCGTGTAGAGCCGCGCCCCGCCGATCGGCTCGACGCCGAGCAGGTACCCGCCGTCGCCGGCGGTCGCCGCGAGCGACGAATAGATCTGCAGCACGCCGTGCACGACGCCGAGCGAGGTCAGTCGCCGGCCGTCGGCCGCATCGGTGCGCCACAGCTCCGCACCGTCGCTGATCCGCAACCCGCGCACGCGATCGGGCTCGACGACGACCAGCACGCTGCCGCACAGCTGCAGGTCGCCGCGCGGCTGCGTCGGTTGCGTCTGCACCGGCACCGAGAAGCGGCGTGAGCCGAGCCCGGACGGGAGCGGGTCGAGATCGAGCGCGACCAGCTCGGTGTCGTCGACGGCGACGATCAGCGGCACCGGCCCCGCGCTCGCGAACCCCGTGGCGACGCGCACGGGCACGACCGACAGCATCGACTGCATGTTCGGTGGCTCGAGCCGCGCCAGCGTCGTCACCGGCAGCTCGACGGGCGGTGGTGTCCGCGGCGGCAGCGGCGCCGCGCCGGCGAACAGCTCGGCGAAGCGCCGGCCGCCGTCGCCCGCGAAGTCGGAGATCTGCGCGCCGTGGCGGTCGCGCAGCCGCGCGCCGAGCGCAGCTGCCAGCGCCGGGTTGCCGCCGCGCTCCGCCGCCGCCGCGAGCCGGCGGAGCACGCCGGGCGGTGCCTCGCCGCCGGCGTTCGCCCGCGCGAACGCCTCGCCGGCCGTGTGCAGGTCGCCGCGCTCGACGGCGACGTCGAGCAGCCGGGCCGTCGCGGTCGCCGCAGCGTTGCTGTGCGGGAACTGCTCGACGACCGCCTGCAGCGCTTCGCTGTCGTCGCCGGCCGCCGCGAGCTGCTGCGCCGCGCGCGCCTCGACCCGCGCGTAGCAGCCGCGACCGCGCTGCTCGATCAGGTCGCTGATCCGCGCGTTGCACAGGTCGCGAACCGGCCGCCCGCCGAGCCGCACGTCGCCGTAGCGCTCCGCCAGGCGCTGGGCGAGCTCGACCGCCTCGGCCGCGTCGTCGAGCAGGTCGAGCATCCGCCACTGCGCGTAGACGCCGGCCGGCACCCGTCCGACGCGATCGAAGGTCCACGGCGTCGCGTCGTGACGCTCCGCGAGCAGGCGCAGCTCCGCGAGCTCCGTGCGCCGATCGTCGCGCACGCGGTCGAGCAGCTCGGCCTGCGCGCGCAGCCAGTCCTCGTCGCTGGTCGCCGCGTCGCGCGCGGCGCGCAGCAGCCGCAGACCGGTGCGCGGGTCGGCCTTCGCGACCTCGCGCGCGCGGTCGAAGCTGACCTGGAAGAGGCCGGCGGCGATGCGGTCGTAGAGCGCGGCGCCGGGACCTAGCCCGCGCGCGCTCGCCGCCGCCAGCGCGCTCCGGTAGGCCTCGATCACGCGTTCGCCGCGCACGCCGAGCAGGCCGTCGGCCGCCACCGCGTGCTCGAGCTGCGCGATGCGCAGCAGCAGCGCGGGGTCGTCGGGGTGTCGGCGCAGCTCGGTGCGGCTCGCGTAGATCAGCCCTTCGAGGTCGACGTGGATCTGCACCGAGCGCGCGCCGGTCAGCACGGCGATGCCGTCGATCAGCAGCAGGTTGCCGACGCCGCCGATCGCGAGGTCGGCCATGCGCGGGTCGCGGCGGCCCTGCGCGTCGAGGATGCGGATGCCGCCCTTCGACGCGACGTACCAGATGCGATCGGCGGTCAGCGCGCCGCGCGGGATGTCGTTCGACCGCGAGAAGCGCTCGCCGAGCTCCTCGAAGTTCGCGATGACCTCGCAGCGCGGGCGACCGGTGTCCGGATCGGGCTGCGGCGCGACCGCCGCGATGCCGAGCCCCGACAGCACGAAGCGCCCGTCGAGCGCGCCGAGCAGCCAGCGGATCTGCGTGCCGCGTGGCTCGTCGTAGCGCACCGACCACAGCTGTCGCCCGGTCTCGCAGTCGATTCCGAGGACGCTCGCCGAGTCGAGCGGTGTCGTCGCCATCACGCCGTCGAGCACGACGATCGGGTTGTTGGCGAAGTACACGCGCCGGCGCTCCTGATTGCGGAGCTGGGTCGGCGGCAGCGGGATCGTCTCGTATTCCGAGAGCCAGCGCAGCCCGCCGTCCTCGAGGTCGGCCGCGAAGCACACGCCGAGGTTCGTGGTGCCGTAGACGACGCCGTCGCGCACCGCCAGCGGCCCGGCCGCGAACTCCTGCTGCGCATTGCCGAACATGTTGACCTCCTGCTGGCTGCTGCACACGAGGCGGCGCCAGCGCAGCGCGCCGGTGTGGAGGTCGTACGCCGTCACGTAGAAGGCGATCGCGCCGGTCTGGTCGTGCGTCGCGCACAGCACGAGATCACCGTGTACGAGCGGCGCTCCGCAGGCGTCGTGCCCGCGGAAGCGCTCGGCGACCGGGCCCCCTTCGAAGTCCCAGTGCGTCCAGCGCAGCTTGCCGGTGCGGCGGTCGAATGCGAACAGCCGGCGCGCCGGGATCTTCTCGATGATGCTGATCGTGCGGAACTGCTGGCTGCGGTCCGCGCCGGTGACGTCGTGCGGGACCTGCAACGCGGCGACCACCGTGTCGTCGCCGACCGCGCAGGAGAGCGTCAGGTCCGCATTGACGGCGCCGCGCGCTTCGTAGAGGTGGTCGGTGCCGAGGATCGGGCCCGTGAAGCGCCACGCGATGTCGCCGGCGACCGGGTCCAGCGCGTGGACCGCGTGGCCGTCGTTCACGTAGATGCCGCGCAGGTCGCCGACCGGCTGCATCGCGAACGGGTTCAGCTCGAAGCCGATCGCCTCGATCGGCCACGTGAACGACCGCAGCGCGTTGCCGGCCGGCGCCGTCATCGGTCGCTTCCCGTCGTAGCCGCCGCCGTAGGCGGCCCAGGGGTGGCCGGGGGCGTCGCCGAGCACGGCGAGCACGCTCCGGCTCAGCGCGTCGGTCGCGTCGACGTCGCGCTCCGCGTGCTCGACCAGCAGGCCGGCGACGCGCGTCCGCTCGACGATGTCGGCCGCAGCGAGCCGGTCGGCCGGCAGCGCGTCGCGCGCCGCGCGGTAGTGCTGCTGGGCCGTGATGCCGTCGCCGGCGACCAGCGCGAGATCGCCGAGCCGCAGCCGGGCCGCGAGGCCGATCGCCGCGGTCGGCCAGGTGCGCGCGATGTGCAGCAGGTCGGCGTCCGACAGCTCGTCGAGCGGCGTGCTCGCGTCGGCGCCGAGCTGCCGGCGCGCGCGGTCCTCGACGACCTCGCGGCCGCTGTCGGGCAGGTCGCGCAGGCTGGCGCGGATCGCCTGGCGCGCGCCCTGCCAGCGGTTCAGCGCGCCGGGCACCGGCACGACGCCGCGCGGATCGCTCTGCCACAGCGCGATGAGCCGCTCCGCCGCGGCCTGTGGGCGCCCGTCGCGCAGCTCGCCGCGCGCGTCCAGCCACGCCGCAATGGTGTCCTGCGACCGCGGGACGCTGAACACGCCGTCGGTCGAGCCGCCGTCGAGCTCCTGGCCGGGCGTCGCCATCGCCAGCAGGGCCGCGGCGGCGAGCGCGGTCAGGCCGCGGCACGGTCCGGCGGCAGGTTGCGGAAGGCGGTGGCGGTCGGTCATCGGTGCTCGGTTCGGCGATGGTCCACGGGGCGACGGCGCGTCGGCTGGCGGATTCGGCGGGTGCGACTCATACGAGTCGCGCCCGCTTCCGGAGGATCCACTCGACTGCGAGGATCCCGAGCACCACCAGCAGGCTCCAGGTGCTGTCCCAGAGCGGACGTGTCGAGCGGTCGACCTCGGTCTCGAGGTGCGCCGCGCCGACCGAAGTCGTCGACCAGCTCGGCGGCGTCCGGGAGGAACACGTAGCGGCCGTCGCGCGTCGCGCCGGCGATCGCCTCGAGAGTCGCACGGTCCTGGCTGGACTCGGCCATCTCACGGTCGGGGATCTTCACCAGCAGGTCCTCGCGGGCCAGGATCGCGGCGCCCGGATTGGCGTCCTCGAATACCAGGAAGCTGAAGCTGCCGGGCTCGTCCATCGTGAAGCGGCCCCGGTAGCTGCCCGGCTCGGCCGGCAGCGGGCGCAGCATGCGGCGCTCCGGCGAGCCGTCGGCGCGCCGCACGAAGATCGGGAACTCGTCGACCAGCACCGGCTGGAACTCCTCGTCCTGTGCCAGCAGCGTGACCTCGACCTGGCCACCGGTCGGCACCGTCGCGCGATCGAGGCGCAGATCGAAGCGCTCGTCGCGGCGCCGCAGCCGGCCACTCGCGAGGTAGCGCACGACGTTCCGCCAGAAGCGGTCGTGGTACTTCTCCCCGTACGGATTGCGCCAGCGCCAGCTCTCGTCGGTCGCCCAGAAGAACGTGCGGCCGCGCGGGAACTGGCCCGCGACCGCCAGCGGGTGCAGGCCGTAGCGATTGCCCCGCGTCGGGTGGCGCAGCAGCACGTCCGCGCCCGCCTTCGCCTTCTGCACCGGGTAGTAGAGCGTGAACGTCTGGAAGCCGCGCTCGAACAGCCGGCGGTTGTTCCGCGGATCGCGCTGCAACAGCACGATGTCGTGCGGCTGGGCGGGATTGTCGAGCCGCGGCAGGAACTCGGTGTTGCGCGGGGCCGGGTCGTCGCGCAATGCGGCGGGCGACTCGAGCACGACCGGCAGCAGGTCCTCCACCGGTGTGTTGCGGTAGCGGTCGGGCATCGCCTGCTCGCCCCACAGGAAGCCGACCCCGCCGCCGGCCTCGGTGAACTCGACGAGCAGCTGCAGCCAGTCGTTCAGCAGCTCCTCGTTCGGTGCGAGCCGTTCCGGCGGCACGTCGCCGAGCAGGATCACCTGGTAGCGGAACAGCTCCTCACGCGTCCGCGGCAGGTCGCGGAGCGGCTCCAGCCCCTGCGTCGACTCCTGCGTGAACGAGCGGCTCGCGTCGAACAGCCAGCACTGCGCCTCGATGCTCGGGTCGACGCGCAGCAGCGCGTTCTTCAGGTAGCGGTACTCCCAGCGCGGCAGGTCCTCGATGTAGAGCACGCGGATCTTGGTGTCGTCGATCCGCAGGAAGCGGATCGCCTCGTTGTCCTCGCGGCTCGTCTCGTCGGGCAGCGCGTCGACCTCGAACTTCAGCGTGTAGTCGCCGGGCTCGTCGAAGCGCGCGTAGACGCGCGCCTTCAGCGGCACGTGGTCGTCGGCGAGCGTCAGCTGCACCGGCTCGCCGGCCGCCGCGTACGGTCCGTGGTCGCGCGACGCGCTCATCGTCACCGTGACCGAACGTCCGGCGAGCCCCTCGGCGTCCACCGTGCACTCGAACACGAGCTCCTCGCCGGCCAGCCCCTGCTCGGGGCCGGGCGGGCCGATCAGCCGGATGTTCTTCGGCGGGTTCGGGTCGCCGACGCCGATCGTGTAGATCGTGATGTCCTCGAGCTCGTACTTCGCGGCGACATCGACCGGTGACAGGCCGTCGTTGTTGCGGCCGTCGGACACCAGCAGCACGGTGTCCAGGTTGACGGCCCCGGCGGTGGCGAGGTGCAGGTCGAGCGCGTCGCCGATCGCGGTGCGCGGCGAGCGGCCCTGCACCTCGGCGAGATCGGTGATCGGGACCGGCTTGCGCTCGAAACGGAACAGCCGCACGTCGTGCTCTGCGCGCAGCCGCTCCAGCAGTCCGCCGGGCGCCTCCAGCACCGCCTCGACGAGCTGCGCGCGCGACAATGCGCCGATCTCCGCCCGGGCGCCGAGCTCCGCCTGCAATGCGTCGCGTTGCTCGTCGTCGGGGTAGGTGTCCTTGCGGCGCATGCTGGCGCTGTCGTCGACCAGCACGTGCACCTGGCTCTGCACCTCGGTGTAGCGGACGCGCTCGATCGCCGGCTGGAACGCGAGGAACAGGCACGCGGCGATCGCGAGTCCGCGCAGCGAGGCCAGCAGCAGCCGCGTGCGCGGCTCGAGCCGGCTCAGCCCGCCGTACGCCCACCACGCGAACCCGATCGTCAGCGGCAGCACCACCAGCGCGACGACCCAGGTCGGCGGCAGGTTCAGGAACAGGAACGACTCCTGCGTCTGGATCGCCTGCTCGCCGGCCGGCTCCTGCGTGGCGGCGAGCACCGGCGCGGTGACGGCGAGCGCGGCGGCCGCGGCGCCGGGCACCGAGGATCGAACAGAGCGCATCAAGTCCGCCTCCGCGACACGAAGCGGGCCATCGCGGCCTCGCCGATCAGGAATGCGAGCGTCGCCCACAGCAGCAGCGGGCCGAGCTCGTCGATGCCGGCGTCGACCGCCGAGTCGGCCGACTCGGGCAGGTCCGCCACGATGCGCTCGACGCCGAGCAGCTCGGCGGCGCGCGCGTGCGAGAGGTAGTCGAGGTCGCCCTCGGCGGGGTCGGGATTGACCGCGAACAGCTCGCGCCGCTCGAGCGCGCTGCCGCGCTCCTCGCCGAGCGTCATCTCGTAGACGTAGAAGCCCGCGTAGCCGGTGCGGCGGTCGGGCGGCAGTGCGAAGCGGTCGCCGGGTACCGGCGTCGCCTCGCCGCCGACCGCGAACTGCGGCACGCCGGCGCGCTCGGGTGGGACGATCGACAGATTGGTCGGGCGCTCGCGGACGGTGGTCGACAGCGCGCTGCCGGCGAGCACGTTGCGCTCGTCGATCGCCGGCAGCGTCAGCCACTGCGCGGCCGGCCACAGCAGCATGAACGTCAGGCCGGCGAAGCTGGTGTCGAGGCGGTTCCAGCGATCCGGCTTGCGGCTGATCGGGCTGAGCAGGAACAGCGCCTTGCCGGCCCCGTAGCGACTCGCGACCAGCAGCGGACTCTCGCTCGCGTCGCGCACGCTCAGCAGCACCTCGCCGCGCGGTGCGAGCGTCTCGTCGGCGGGCGCCGAGGCGTCGCCCGGCGGAGGCGCGGATGGCGGCGTACCGGGCTCCGTCTCGGCGGCGTCGTCCGCGCGGCGCAGCGCGGCGAGCGTCGTGCGGTCGGTGCCGAGGTAGCGGTAGATCGGCACGCTCTCGAGCAGCTCGATCCACACGTCCTCGTTGAAGTCGCGGAACACCGGGTGGTCGCGACGCTCGACGCGCGTGCCGTAGTTGCTGTCGCCGCCCGGCGCGAAGCCGCGGCCGCGGCCGTCGTCGGACTCGACCGCCATCGGCATCGGGCCGCGGCCGCCGCGGTACAGGCCGACGTTGTAGCTGGTGTCGTCGACGCCGGCACCGAGCATCGCGAACAGCCCGGTCCCGGCGCGCACCGCGTCGGTCAGCGCGTCGGCGATGTCCTGGCCGCCGAGCGCCGACAGGTTGGCGAGCACCACGAGGTCGAAGTCAGCCGGCTGCACCCGGCCGCTGAGGAACGCGATCTTGTCGACGACGACCGGGTCGAACCAGGTCAGGTCCGGGGGGCCCTCGCCGCCGGTCGGATCGAGGATCTCGACGACGTGCGTCGACTCGCGCAGCTCGCGCTCGGCCGCCGCGTCGTTCTCGACGACCAGCACGCGGATCCGCTCGCGGACGCGCACGACCGCGAAGCGCTGGTCGTCGTTCGGCAGGTCGTCGCCGTCGGTCGCGAGCTGCAGCCGGCGGTCGCCGAGCTCCTGGAAGCTCGTCTCGAAGTCGACCTGCGCCTCGGCGCCGGCGTCGACGCGGACGCGCTTGCGGATCGGCTGGCCGTCGTCGACGGTCAGCGTCACCTGCACGTCGCGCGCGGCCGCGGCGCGGTTGCGGACCGTCGCGATCACCGGCACCGCGACGTTGCGCAGCGCGTGCCCCTGCGCGAGCTCCAGGCCGGTGACCTGCACGTTCGGCTCGACACCGCCTTCACCGGTGCCGCCGCGCACGTCGAAGATCGTCAGCCGCGCGCGCTCGCCCAGCCGCCGCAGCGCCTCCGGCGCGGTGGTCGCGAACAGCGCCGGTGGCTCGCCGCCCTGCGGGGGCGTGCCGGTGCCGGCCGGCGTGGTGCCGGGTTCGCCCGACTCCGTGCCCGGGGTCGGTCCGCCCGGGGTGGCCCGCTCGTCCGGCGCGACCAGCCCGTCGCCGAACGCGCGGAGCTGCAGGTCGGTGAACAGGTAGACGCGTTGCTGGGCGTCGCTCGACGCCTCGACCAGCTCGGCCGCGAGGCTCAGCGCGCCGATCAGGTCCGGGCCGGCGTCGATCGGCGGCAGCAGCGCCGCGACCCGCGCCTTCGCCCGCTCGATGTCGACCGTCTCGCGCGGGTCCGCGACCGGCCGCAGGCCGGCGACCACCAGCGACACCCGGTCGTTCGCCTCGCTGCCGCCGATGCGGTCGAGCAGGCGCCCCGCGAGCGACTTCGCGCGCTCGAACGGCGTGCCGCCGCCCTGCAGCTGCAGGTTCATGCTGTAGCTCTGGTCGAACACCAGCACGTGGTGGGTCGGACCGCTCTCCGAGCCGAGCGCCGCGTCGTCGCGCAGCAGCGGCCGCGCGATCGCCAACGCGAGCACGACCGGGATCAGACAGCGCAGCAGCAGCAGCAGCAGGTTCTCGCGGCGCAGCCGCCGTCGCTGCTTGCGGTACGCGGCGAGCAGGAACTCCATCGCCGCCCAGCGACGGCGCCGGAAGCGCTGCCGGTTCAGCAGGTGGATGATCAGCGGGACCGCGAGCAGCGCGGCGCCGATCAGCAGGGCCGGGTTGACGAACTGGAGCAACGGCCTGTGGGCCTGATTGGCGCGCGCGGGGGTGGCTCTGCTGCTCACTGAGCGCTTGGCGCGGTGCGCGCGGCCAGGTACGACGACAGCGCGACGTCGAGCGGCTGGTGGTCGACCAGCCGGATGTAGTCGATGCGCTGGCCGCGGCAGCCGCGGCGGATCTCCTCCTGGAAGCTCTCGATCTCCGCGAGGTAGGCGTCGCGCAGCGCGCGCGGGTCCGCGAGCAGCTCGGGCATCGCCTCGAGCCCCTCGAACATCGTCATCCGCTCGAACGGGAACTCGATCTCGTCACGGTCGAGCACGTGGAACACGATGACCTCGTGGCCGCGCTGGCCGAGCGCGCGCAGCCCGCGGATCACCTGCTGGATGTCGTCGAACAGGTCCGAGAACAGCACGATGATGCCGCGGCGCTGGATCGCGCCGGCGAGCTCGAGCAGCGCGTCGCCGATCCGCGTCTTGCGCTCTGGCTTCGCGGACTCGAGCGACTGGATGATGTTGCCGAGATTGGCGCGGGTGTTGGACGCCGGCACCTGCCGCAGCACCTCGTCTGCGAACAGCGAGAGCCCGACGGCGTCGGACTGCTGCTGCAGCATGAAGGCCAGCGAGGCGGCGGCGGTGCATGCATAGTCGAACTTGCTCACGCCACCGTCGTGCGCGTAGTCCATCGACTCGCTCTGGTCGACGAACAGCCACGCGCGCAGGTTGGTCTCCTCCTCGTACTCCTTGATGTAGAAGCGCTCGGACTTGCCATAGATCTTCCAGTCGATGTGCCGGAGGTCGTCGCCGGGCACGTATTCGCGGTGCTGCGCGAACTCGACCGAGAAGCCCTTGTAGGGCGACTTGTGCATCCCGGAGATGAAGCCCTCGACGACGAGCCGGGCGCGGACCTCGAGGCGAGTGATCTTCTCGAGGACCTTCGGGTCGAGTGGATTTGGCTGCGGTCGCCAGTCTGTGCTGCGGCCATGGTCGGCGCGGGCCTTGTGCCGTCGGGCGGCCGCCGCGCTCAGCGGGTCACCACGCCGGGCAGCTTGCCGTCGGCGAGCGCCTCGGAGCGGTTCGGGTCGATCTCCGCCAGCAGGCGGTCGACGACCTTGTCGGTCGTCACGCCCTCGGCCTCGGCGCCGAAGCTCGTGACCAGGCGGTGGCGGAGCACCGGGTGGGCGACCGCGCGGACGTCGTCCGCCGACACGTAGAAGCGGCCCTGCAGCAGCGCGCGCGCCTTGCCGGCGAGCACCAGGAACTGGCTCGCGCGCGGTCCGGCGCCCCAGCTCAGCCACTCGCGGGTCCAGTCGGGGGCCTGGTCGGTCGTCAGCCGGGTCGAGCGCGTCAGCCGCAGCGCGTAGTCGAGCACGTGGTCGGCGATCGGCACGCGGCGCACGATCTTCTGCAGCTCCATGATGTCGGCGCTGTCGAGCACCGCCGACACCTGCTCGTCCCGCATCTCGGTCGTCCGCCGGATGATCTCGCGCTCCTCGTCGAGGCTCGGGTAGTCGACCTTCACCATGAACATGAAGCGGTCGAGCTGCGCTTCGGGCAGCGGGTAGGTGCCCTCCTGCTCGATCGGGTTCTGCGTCGCGAGCACGAAGAACGGCCGGTCGAGGTCGTGGCGCTGGCCGCCGACCGTGACCTGGTTCTCCTGCATCGCCTCGAGCAGCGCGGCCTGCGTCTTCGGCGGCGTGCGGTTGATCTCGTCGGCGAGGATCACGTTGGCGAACACGGGACCCGGCAGGAACTTGAAGCTCCGCTCGCCGGTGACGCGGTCCTGCTGGATGACCTCGGTGCCGGTGATGTCCGCAGGCATCAGGTCCGGCGTGAACTGGATGCGGTTGAACGACAGCGACAGCACCTTCGCCAGCGTCGAGATCATCAGCGTCTTCGCGAGGCCGGGCACACCGACCAGCACGCAGTGGCCGCGACAGAACAGCGCCATGAACAGCTGATCGACGACCTCGTCCTGGCCGACGATGATCTTCCGCATCTCCGCCTTCATGGCGTGGTAGGCGGTCTTCAGCTTCTCGACGTGCTCGAGGTCCGCGGCGGACGGTTGCGGGTTCTGGCTCTGCTCGCTCATGGTTCAGGGCTCCGAACGGATCGGGGCGTGCTCGAGGGGTGGGTGGCTCGGGTGCGGGGAGCCGACCCGGAACGGTGCCGGACGCGCCCGCGGTCGGGCGCGCGGGGGCCCGACCGGGGGTTCGACACGGCTGGAAGACGGAACGACGACGGAACGAAGACGGAACGAAGACGGGACGCTGCGCGAGCGCGGTCGGCAGCGGGAGGGTGATCGCCGGCCGCGGGCCGACCGATGCACGTCGGCCACCGGATCCGGCGAACTGCGACTACGCAGCGCGCGGGGTGGCGGCGGGAACCGACCGCCCGAGAACGGTCCGGCCGCGCGGACCCGGTCCGCGCGACCGCGGCGATCGTGGAGCACGGTGGGGTGCGGATCACCGGCCCTCGGTCTCTCCTGACGAAGACGTTACGGGCCCGGCGGCGGCACCGTCGAGGCGACTCGCCTCGCGGTCGGCGTCCGCCGCCGACAGGCCGCGGCGGTCCAGCTCGGTCAGCACGTGCTCGGGGCTGGTCTGCAGCGCGCTGCGCCGCTGCACGGCGGCGTGGATCGCGTCGGTCTCGCGCTGTAGCTCGGTCTCGAGCCGCTCGCGCGCATCGCGCAGCGCGTCGCGCTCGGCGAGCGCGGGGCGCGTGCTGTGCGCGAAGATCACGAGTCCGAGCACCAGTGCGCCGAGCGTGACGAGCCAGGGGAACGCGTCGCTCGCCGGCTCGCCGCCGCGGTCGACCCGGCCGGCGGACGACAGCCCGGACGCCCGCCGGGTTCCGGCCTGCTGTCCACCCAGGGCCGTCAGCCGGCCGCCGCGGTCCGCCGAAGCGCGCATGGCCGCGCAGTCTAGCGCGGAACCCGCCGCCGCGCTCGACGCGATCCGGAGCTCCGCGCCGCTCGCGCGGTCAGCTGGCGGCGGCGTCGTCGTCGTCGAGCAGCGCGTTGGACAGCACCGCGCCGTCGAGCAGCGCGCCCTCCAGGTGCGCGCCGCGCAGGTCGGCACCGCGCAGGTAGGCGCCGCGCAGGTCGGTGCCCTTCAGGTGCGCGCCGCGCAGATCGGCGCGCCGCAGCGAGGCACCCTGCAGGTCGGCGCCCTGCAGGTGGGCCTCGCGCAGGTTCGCGCCCGACAGGTCGCAGCGGCGCATCATCGCGCGGCGCAGCACCGCGCCCTGCAGATCGCAGTGGCGCAGGTCGAGGCCCGCGAGGTCCTGGCCGGACAGCAGCAACGCCTGGCCGCCGTGCGGGGTGTGGAGGAGCCTGCGCAGCTCTTCGCGACGCATCCAGCTCATGGGGAGCCCTTCGGTTCGGGTAGCGGACGAGTTGTCCAGAGAAGAACGGTGCAGCGTGTCGCACCGCGAGCCGCCTCAGACTGACGGCGGAGCGGCATTCCGGCGAGCCCCTCCGCGACCGTTGCGCGAGGATTCTCGCATCGGTACCCGAACGGTCGTTCGAGCGACTCGCTCCCCGGCACCACGACGCACGCGCCGGCCGCGCGGGTCACGGCGACTGCGTGTGTGCAGCGAGCTGGACCAGCGCCCGGCTGAGCGCCTTGCGGCTCGCCGTCTCGGAGATCCCGAGCTGCGCCGCGATCTCGGCGTGGCTCAGGCCCTCGACGCGCGCCATCAGCACGATGTCCTGGTCGCGCGCCGACAGCGTGTCGAACGCCTGCTCGAGGCGCGCGAGCTCCTCGCGGGCCACCAGCGTGCGGCTCGGTGTGCCGAGCTCGGCGAGCACCTGCGACAGCGGCGCGCCGGCCTCGCGGTCCGCGCTGCGCCGCGCCGCCCGGTGGAAGCGCTCGCGGTGGTGCAGCGCGTGCTCGGCGTAGGTCAGCAGCCAGTTGCGGAAGCCGTCGGCGCCGCGGGGCTCGAACCGTCCCAGGTCGCGCAGGGCGAGCCGGAACACGCTCTGGGCGATGTCGAGCGTCGACTCGCGCCGGCGCACCAGTGCGCTGCGCCGGCGCCGGATGAAGCCCTGCACGCCGCGCAGGTGGCGGCGACACAGCGCGTCCAGCGCGCCCGCGTCGCCGGCCTGCGCCCGCTCGATCAGCTCGCGCTCGCACGCGGGCTCGCGGCCCGCCGGTTCGGCACCGGTCCCGTCGCTCACGCGGCGCAGTGTAGCGCCCCGCGCACCGCTCGACGGGCTCACCGGAGCCCGTAGTCGGCGGCGTCGCCGAGCAGCTCCTCGATCCGCAGCAGCTGGTTGTACTTCGCGACCCGGTCGGTGCGGCACGGCGCGCCGGTCTTGATCTGGCCGCAGCCGGTCGCGACCGCGAGGTCGGCGATCGTCGTGTCCTCGGTCTCGCCGGAACGGTGCGACATCACGCAGCTCATGCCGCTCGAGTGCGCGAGCTCGACCGCCTCCAGCGTCTCGGTCAGCGTGCCGATCTGATTGACTTTGATGAGGATCGAGTTCGCGACGTCGTCGTCGATGCCGCGCTGCAGGCGCGCGGTGTTGGTGACGAACAGGTCGTCGCCGACGAGCTGCACGCGGTCGCCGAGCTCGCGCGACAGCGTCTTCCAGCCGTCCCAGTCGTCCTCGGCCATGCCGTCCTCGATCGAGAAGATCGGGTACTGGCCGCACCACTCGCGGTACAGCGCGACCAGCTCCTCGGCGCGCAGCGTGCGCCCCTCGCCGGCGAGCACGTAGCGGCCGTCGCGGAAGAACTCGGTGCTGGCGACGTCGAGCGCGAGCTTGACGTGCTCGCCGGCCTTGTAGCCGGCCTTCTCGATCGCGCCGAGGATGACGTCGATCGCCTCGCGATTGCTCTTGAGGTTCGGCGCGAAGCCGCCCTCGTCGCCGACGCCGGTCGCGAGACCGCGCTCCTTCAACACCGACTTCAATGCGTGGTAGACCTCGGCACCGCAGCGCAGCGCCTCGGCGAAGCTGTCGACGCCGATCGGCATCACCATGAACTCCTGGAAGTCCACGTTGTTGTCGGCGTGTGCCCCGCCATTGAGGATGTTCATCATCGGCACCGGCAGGCGCCGCGCGGCAATGCCGCCGACGTAGCGGAACAGCGGGATCTCGAGCTCCTCCGCCATCGCGCGCGCGGTCGCCAGGCTCGCGCCGAGAATCGCGTTCGCGCCGAGCTCCGCCTTGTTCGGCGTGCCGTCGAGGTCGCACAGCAGGTGGTCGATGCCGACCTGGTCGTCGGCGTCCTCGCCGATCAGCGCCTCGGCGATCCGGTCGTTGACGTTCTCGACCGCCCGCCGCACGCCCTTGCCGCCGTAGCGCACCCCGCCGTCGCGGAGCTCGACCGCCTCGTGGACGCCGGTCGAGGCCCCGGACGGGACGATCACGCGGCCGAGCGCCCCGGACTCGAGACCGACCTCGACTTCGATCGTGGGATTGCCGCGCGAGTCGAGGACCTCGCGGCTGTGGACGTGCAGGATGGTCGACATTCCGAGAAGGCTACGGCCGCGCGGTCGAGGAGCAAACGTCGCGGGCGATCGCCTCCGCGCCGGATCGACGCGCGTCCCCCGGGATCTCCCGGGTCGCCGCAGCGCGTGGCTCAGTCGTACCCGGCCGGCGCGGCGGCCAGCCCGAACAGCTCGCGCGCATTGCGGGCGGTCCGCTCCGCCACCGCGGCCGCCGGCTGGCCGCGGCACGCGGCGACCTCGCGGCAGACCTCGCCGAGCCACGCCGGCTCGTTGCGGCGCGTCTTCGGCCGTGGCTCCAGCGTGCGGGGCAGCAGGTACGGGGCGTCGGTCTCGAGCAGCAGCCGGTCGTCCGGGATCAGCCGGACGAGCTCGCGCAGCTCGGTGCCGCGGCGCTCGTCGCAGATCCAGCCGGTGATGCCGACGTACAGGTCGAGGTCCAGGTAGCGGCGCAGCGCCGCCGGTCCGGCCGTGAAGCAATGCACGACCGCGCGCGCGAGGCGCGGCCGCAGCTCGGCGACGACGCCGGCGAACGCGTCGCTCGCGTCGCGCTCGTGCAGGAACGCCGGCAGGCCGAGCTCGGCGGCGAGCCCGAGCTGCCGCCGGAACCAGTCGACCTGCACCGGACGCGGCGACAGGTCGCGGAAGAAGTCGAGTCCGGTCTCGCCGATCGCGACGACCTCCGGCTCCGCGGTGAGCTCGCGCAGCGCCGGCAGCGTCGCCGCGTCGCACTCCGCCGCGTGGTGCGGGTGCACGCCGGCGGTCGACCACGCGAAGCCCGGCCAGCGTGCGGCCAGCTCGCGGGCGGCCCGGCTCTGCGCGACCGTCGTCCCGGTGATCACGAGCCCGGCGACCCCGGCGGCGCGCGCGCGCTCGACGACCGCGCTGCGGTCGCCGTCGAAGGCGCGGTCGGCGAGGTTCACTCCGATGTCGATCACGCGCGGATCGTCGTCACACCCAGGAGTTGGTCAACAGCTCGCCCATGCCGCCGGCGCCCGGCACGATGTACTGGACGTCGGTCAGCCCGCGCTCGCGCTCGGGGTGCGTGCCGGGCGGCGTGGCGAGCACCGCGGGGTCGGACAGCGCGCGGTCGAAGCGCCCGGCGAGCACGTGCACCTCGGGACACTCCGCGAGCACGCGCCGCACCGCCTCGGGCGTCACCATCAGGTGCAGCGCGACGATCGCGCGCGGCGTGCCGCCGCCGAGCGACCGGTAGCACGCCGCAGTGTGCGCCAGCGTGCCGCCGGTCGCGCCCATCGGGTCCGGCACCAGCACGACGGCGTCGCGCACGTCGCCGCCGAGCTTCGAGCCGTCCATGCGCACGCCGGTCACGCGGCCGTGTGCGTCGGTCTCGCGCGACAGGTTCAGGAAGTCGAGCCGCACGTGCTCGGGCGGCAGCACCTGGCAGGCGATCTCGTAGCAGACCTGCGCCGGCAGCAGGCCGGCGCGGATCACGGCGCAGACCACGAGCCGCGTGTCCGCGCGCAGCAGCGGACCGGAGTAGACCGCGCGCGGCTCGCTCGCCGTCATGCGCGTCGGCGTGCGCCCGTCGCCGCTCGGGAAGTGCTCGTCGAGCGCCGCGAACGTCAGCCGCGCGTAGGCCGTGCGCACGAGGCCCGGCAGCTCGGCGGTCCCGGTCGACGGGTGTCCGATGCGGGCGAGCACCGACCGCAGCGTGGGTTCCGCGAGCACCCGCAGCCGCGGTCCGTAGGCGTGGGCCTCGTCCATGGCGCCGGATGCTACCCGCCGCCGCGGCCGTTCGCCTTGACAGCGGCCGCCGAGACGGGACGATCGCTCGATTCCCCCTGACCGCGGTCCGACCGGCGTCGCCCACCCCTCGCGACGCGCGGTCCGCACCGGGAGAGCCGCATGCAGCCGAGCCCGATGAGCGACGCCCCCGAGTTCCCGATCCTGCTCGACCACTCGTCGATCCTGACCCGGATCGATGCGCTGGCGCGCGCGATCGACGGCGACCGGCGCAGTCTCGACCGGCGCAGTCTCGACCGGCGCAGTGTCGACCGGCGCAGTGTCGACCGGCGCGGTGTCGATCGGCGCGCGGGCGAGCGCCCGCTGCTGGTCGCCTGCGTCGTCGAGGGCGCCCGCACGTTCTGCCGGCAGCTCACGCGGCGCCTCGCGCAGCCCGTCGAGATCCGCGACGTCGGCGCGTCGTCGTACGGCGACGGCACCGTGTCGCGCGGTGTCGTCGAGCTGAGTGGCGGCGACTTCGACGTGGCCGGGCGCAACGTGCTGATCGTCGAGGACATCGTCGACACCGGCCGCACCGTGCACCGGCTGTGCGAGCACTTCACCGCGCGCGGCGCCGCTGCCGTGCGGGTCGCCACGCTGCTCTCGAAGCCGGCCCGCCGCGTCGTCGAGGTGCCGCTCCACTACGTCGGCTTCGAGATCGACGACCACTTCGTGATCGGCTTCGGCATGGACGTCGCCGGCCGCTACCGCGAGCTGCCGCACGTCGCGCTCTACGACGCGCAGCTCGAGCGCGCGACGCGCACCGGCAGCTGATCGTCGCGCGTCGCCGCGGCGGCGGCGGAGCGGTCTCCGACGCACCTCGCCAGCCCGAGCCGCGCGACGTTGGAGCGGCTGCTCCGGTCGGTCGGCCGTGCCGCGAGAACGATCGGAGCTCCCAACTGCGTGGCTCCGATGCCTTCGACGCTGCGGGCGAGCCGGTGGTCAGCGCCGCTCGCCGACCAACGACGTGCCGGCTCACAGGTGGACCGAGAAGCTCGCCGTGCTCATGAAGCCCAGACCCGCCGAACAAACGGCAGCCCGGTCGAGCACGATGCCCTGGAGATTCAGCGTGTGCCCGACCGCGGAATTGGGCACGGAGATCGAGAAGGACGCTACGCCGTAGCCCGAGCCGAGGTCGTTCAAGGTGAACAGCGGGCCCCAGACAGGGTCGAGTCCACCGAGCAGGACCTGCACGTTGCCGAGGTTCAGGTCGACGACGAACGCGGGCGAGAACAGCACCTGGCCAGGGACCAGGTTGGAGGTGCCGAGGAGAATCCAGGGCTGATTGGCGGCTCCCGCCCATTGGAGCGTGAGCGTTCCCCCTGGCGGCACCGTGACATCGAACGGACCTTGCGCGCCGGCGCCGATTCCGTTGACGACCAGCGAGGCACAGGCGGAGTTGACCTGCCCACACGGCGGGTTGGGGCAGGGCCGGCAGTACGGCATCGTGGAGAGGCCCGTGTAGATCCTGGTGGGATCGTCGAAGCTCACCAGGAGTGTCCGCCCGAGAGTTCCGTCGAGCGCGTTCGCTGTGGAACGGGCCGAATTGAACAGGGTCTGCACGCTCGGGCCTTCGTCCATGCGCCAGTAGCCGACCAGCCCAGACTCGCTTCCGGACAGGCCCGTGTTGCTGGCAGAGGCGATCTGCGCCGGTGTTCGCGCGACGTTCCACAACCGGACCTCGTCCATGTCGCCGCTGAACCAGGTCCTGCTGCCCGGCGTATCGGTCGAGTAGAACAGTCCGTTCCCGAACGTCACCGGCGTCGAGGAGTGGCTGAGCGTGCCGCGGAACGTGCCCGCGCCGTCCGGCTGCCCGTCGATGAACAGAGAGACGACAGCGCCGAGGCGAGTCATCGCGACGTGATGCCAGCGCCCGTCGTTGATCGCTCGCGTTCCCGTGGCGGCCCATGCCCAGGAGTTGCCGGTGGCCAGCTGGAGCCTGAGGATCCCGCTGGGGGACATAGCGACCGAGAATGTGTCGTCCGTGGAGATGCCCGAGCTCCCGCGCCATTTGGAGAACAGGATGCCATCGGTCGATCGCTGCGTCGTTCGGGCGAGGAACTCGATCGTGAAGTCATCGAGTCCCGCGAAGGCGCTGTGGTCGGGAGCGTACGCGATGTCGTCCAGACCGTCGAAACGCAGGGCGGAGTTCGTGCCGACGACGCACTGGGCGTTCGTGGCAGCACCGATCGCCGCGAGAAGCGTCGCGGTGGATAACGAGTGTCGGAGCATCGGAGGCGCGTGATCGGGGTCCTTGGATGATCGGAAACGGTCCATGCAATGCGGATTCGAAGGGGCCGCGGCACGTGGCTGGGCCGTGGTGAGCGACACGGGGCGGAAGGCTCGGCCACCATCGAGTTGGCCGATCGTCGTCCGAGCACCGAACAGGTCGTCGCTCGTGCGCTCCCTGCCGAGGTGCGCTCGCCCGGGAGTGCCGCACGCTCGCGGGGGCGCGAGGGGCGGACCGGCGAGCAGTCCGCGTGGCATCACCGGGTCGGTGCTGCCGGGAAACCGCGTCGAGCCTGGCATCTTCGGAATGCGGGTCGGAGACGTGGGCAGGAACACGCAGCCGGTGCACGACCCACGGGAATCCGCGTTCGATCACGGGCGGTCGCCGGTCGCCGGTCGCCGCCCGTCCCGCTTCCCCCTTCGACCCGCAGCGCGTTCGCGGCGGTGTCGCTACCAGACCGGCGCCAGCTCGAGGACGACCTCCGGGAGGACCGCGAGCTGGATGCGGTCCGGGTGGTCGCCGCGGTCCTCGTAGGTGCCGCCGACGTGGGCGAGCTGGCGGATGGTGCGGGCGGAGGGATCGACGATCCAGTACTCGGGCACGCCGCACTCGGCGTAGCGCTCGCGCTTCCGGCCGAGGTCGGTGGCGCGGGTGCCCGGCGACAGGATCTCGATGACCAGGTCGGGGGCGCCGTGGACGCCGTCGTCGTGGATGCGGTCGGCGTGTGCGGGAACGACGACGAGGAGATCCGGTTGGACGATGTCGTGCGGGCCGAGCACGACGTCGTACGGCGCCACGAACACCTCGCCGAGTCCGCGATCCTCGACGTAGCATTGCAGCGCGCGGAGGAGCCGCGCGAGCGTGCGCTGGTGCGCGGTGCCGGGCGACGGGGCCACGACGTGCTCACCGTCGAGGATCTCGTGCCGGAGCCCGTCTGCGGGGATCAGGCAGTAGTCGCGGTAGCTGAGCTTCGCGGTCACGGCGCGGTTGCTGGTCACGTCCGGCCTGCATGGTAGGTGGTCCGCTCCGGCCCGTCATGGACCGGCAGGACACCGGTGGGCCGGGCGAAGGCCGCGGTTGCGCGCGGGTCGGGGAATCCGGACCGATGCTCGCGGCCGGGATCGGGCGCACCACGACTGCGGCTCGCCCGCGTAGCGCCACGTGGTCGAGCCGGGCGCGCGAGGCGGGCGAGCGCGGCCGTCACACGGCGCCGACCGGCTCGCCCCGCGCCGCTTCGGCCGTCGCGTCGACGGCGTCGTCGGCCGCGTCGAGCGCGGCGGCCGTCGGCTGGGGGACGGTCAGCGCGGCGAGCAGATAGAGCGCGGCCGCCACCACGGCGACCAGGCTGAAGCCGAACTCCATCGCGAGGACGATCGCGAGGATCGAGGCGACGACCGACGCCGACCCATTGATCCCGAACGCCCAGGCGATCACGCCGCGCGCCTCGCCGGCGAGCAGACGCAGGCCGGTCGGGAACGGCATGCCCATGAAGAACGCGAGCGGAGCGATGGTCGCGATCGCGATCAGGACGCGCGAGGTCTCGTCGTACGCGAGCGTCGACACCAGGAGGTCGGGCAACAGGTAGGCGGACGCGATCAGGCCGAGGACGACCAGCGCCGCCGCGATGGCTGCACCGACCCGCCCGAGACGCAACGCGCCGGCCGTCGCCGAGCCGAGCCCGGAGAACACCAGGAAGCTCGCGAGCCCGATGCTCAGCGAGTAGGTGGGGTGGCCGAGGTAGAGCACGTAGCGCTGCAGCGACGAGATCTCGACCAGCAGGAAGGCGAGCCCGAGTGCCGTGAAATACGTGAACACGCGCAGGCGCGACGAGCCGCGCGGTGCGTGACGCCTGAGGCGCAGCAGCGGCACCAGGACGAGCAACGCGGTCGCGAGGATCGTCTGCAGCCCCATCGCGAGCAGGATGTACAGGCCGATCGGCTCACGGCCGGCGATCGTCTCGTAGTCGCCGGCGCCCGAGCTCGTCGGGTCGACGTCGCTCCAGCTGCCGAAGTTGAAGAAGAACGGCTTGTCGTCGGTCGCCGGCTCGATGTGGTAGGCGTAGTCGGAGACGAACTTCTCGAGTGCCTCGGGGCCGCTCGCCGCGGCGGTCAGCAGGCCGTGGTACTCGTTGCTGTCGGCGTCGCCGAAGCCGGCCGCGTAGTAGAGCTCGTGGCTGACGTCGGGAACCGCCATCGGCGCGAGCGCGGCGCGGATCGTCGCGACGTCCTGTTCGGTGAACGGCTCCAGGCGCATCAATGCGACCGCGTAGCGCAGCGGCTCCGGGTAGTAGCGCTCGAAGCGCGGGGCCATCTCCTTCGCGAGCTGGTTGCCTGCCGCTGCCAGCTGTCCGAGCAGCGCCGCGTAGGTGACGGGGCCCCGGTTCTCCTGGTTGACGACGAGGAAGTGGCGGCGCGGATCGGTGATGCCACGGTGCCGCAGTGCCTCGGCCGCCGTCGCGACCAGCTTCAGCGTCTCGCGGGGCGGCTCGAAGCGGAACCGGATGATCGAGACGACGCCGTCGTCGGTGATGTGGTCGAAGTAGTCCTCGAACGCCTCGACCGTGTAGAGGTACGACTCGCTGAAGATGTAGCTCCCGGAGCTGAGCGCTGCGTACGTGTCGGTGCCGGACATCTGGATCAGGTCGTACTTCTGACCCGATCGGCGCAGGTAGCTGCGGCCCTCCGAGTGCACCGGCGTGACCTTGTCGCGCGAGTAGACGTCGGTGAGCTTCGAGAACACCTCGTCCTGCACCATGGCGAGGGTGTCACCGTTGATGTCCACGGCGGTGACCTCGCGGGCGCCGTAGTGCAGCGCGGTCTCGACGTCGTTGCCGCCGCCCGGGCCGATCACCAGCACCTTCGGCGTCTCGACCAGCCGATAGCCGAGGCCGTAGAAGCTCTGATCGTAGGCGTAGTCACGTGCGAACGAGTTCGACCAGATCACGGTCGGGGCGTCGCCGTCCTGGAACACGTGGACCTGGACGCGCGGGTCCGCCGCCGGTTCGTCGCGGTCCTTCTCGACGGCGTCTCGGCTCTGCGGGGGCTGCAGCGTGTCGAGCCGACACAGCGGCGACCAGATCGTCCGGTCGAACCGCGGATCGGGAAGCGGGAAGGTCGGGTCTCGCTGGCGCTCGAGCTGGGCCTGCAGCTCGTAGAGGTCCCTGGAGCTCGTCAATGCCTTGCTGGCCGCTGGCTGGATGGGCACGACCCCGGCAGCGTTCCCCGGGAAGATCAGCGCCAGTGGCCAGATCGCGGTCGCGAGCACCGCGAGCACGCGCGCGGGCAGCGCTGCGCGCGGCAGCCCGCCGGTGAGGGCGCTCAGTGCCGCGACGCCGCCGAGGCTCGCGAACAAGAACAGGCAGCCGGGCCCACCGACAGTGCGGACGAGCAGCAGGAACAGGAACGCGCCGACGCCGGAGCCGAGCAGGTTCCAGAAATAGATCTTGTGGACCGAGCCGCGGTACTCCTGCAATGCGATGGCCACGCCGAGCCCCGCGAACAGGAACGGCACGATCAGATAGGCATAGTTGACGAACAGCCAGAAGTAGCGCGAGCGATCCTGCTCGATGTCGAGCGTGTCGGTCGGGTCGTGACCGAGGATCGAGAACGCGGCGATCAGAGTCAGGCTGAACAGGCTGCAGCACAGCGCGACCGAGATCCTCGCGTGGCCGCCGATCCGGCCGATCGCCGGGAACACCGCGTACAATGCGCCGCCGGCGCCGAAGCCCAGCAGGGTGATCGTGACCACCATGTAGGTCAGGTGGTGCCAGAGCATCACGCTGAACAGGCGGGTCTGGAGCACCTGCACGGCGAGCAGTGCCGCCGAGATCAGGAACACCGCGAGCAGCATGCCACGGCCGGCTCGGGCTTCGGTCGAAGTGTTCATCGTCGAGCGGACACCCGAGACGCGGCGTCCGCGGCAGAGGCTACCCGGCCCCGGAAGGGGTTGGAAGAGAGCGGGAGGGCAGCGTCGGGTCGCTGGCGCCACAGCGTCGGTGCCGCGGAGTCGCGCGTGCGGGCTCGATCGTGGAGTGCGCGGGGCGAACGCTTCGAACCGATCCGGGAGCGTCGACTGGCGACGCGCGTGGACCCGGCGTCGAGCGGAGCGGTCCGATCGTCCAGCAGGTCCCGATGCCGCTCGGCGGCCTCGCTGGAGCGACAGTGCCGGAGCAGGTCGTGTGAACGGGCGTCGCTCCGCGACGCGTCCGGCACGCGACGCCCGCGTCGCGGCGGGGACGCGCCACCGGTGTGTGGGTGGCGAGGTGGAGTGCGACCGCGCACGGCTTCCGGATGCCTGCTCCGACGCGTTCGGAGCGGCACCGACGATCGGCGGCTCCCCGGCGAGCTCGACGGGTGCGGAGCCGTCAGCGCGCGCCGGCCGGTGCGCGCTTCGCGCCCGGGACCGGCGCGTCGCGCCACACGCCCATCTCGCGCAGCAGGTGGTGGGCGGGCAGCACCGACTCCAGGCACCACAGCACGAAGCGGACGTCCACCGAGACGTTGCGCGAGCGGTCCGGGCTCCAGCCGTAGTCGCCCGACACGTTCTCGAACACGCGGTCGAAGTTCAGGCCGACGAGCTCGCCCTTGCCGTTGACGACCGGCGAGCCGGAGTTGCCGCCGGTGGTGTCGCCGTCGGTCAGGAAGCAGACCGGCACGTCGCCGACGCGCGGATCGAAGTAGCGGCTGGCGCGGCGCGACTCGGCGGCCGTGCGCAGGGCCGCCGGGGCGTCGAACGGCTCGGTGCCGGTGTGCTTCGCGAGCAGGCCGGCGACCGTCGTGTGCGGCGTGTAGCGCACGCCGTCGCGCGGCTCGTAGCCCTTGACGCTCGCGATCGACACGCGCAGCGTGCTGTTGGCGTCGGGGTAGAACGACGTGCCGCGCCACTCCTGCTGCGCCTCGATCCAGGCCCGCGCGAGGACGACGCTGCGGCCCTCGGCATTGCGGCTGCGGTCGACCATCGCGTCGCGCTCCGCATTGAGGCCGAGCGCGAGCTTCACGAGCGGGTCGGCGCTCGCCGCGAGGCCGTCGGGGCCGGACTCGAGCAGCGAGATACGGCCGGCGGCGGTCGTCAGCGGGCTCTGCAGCAGCTCGGCGACGACCTGCGCGGTCGGCTCGTCGGTCTCCGGCCGCAGCGCCGTGCGGCCGGCGAACGCGTCGTCGCCGTCGAGGCGCCGGACCTCGTCGAGCAGGATCGCGAGCAGCGGCTGCTGCACGGCCTGCAGGTCGCGCGTCAGCGCGTCGCTGCCGAAGCGGCGGCGCAGGTTGCCGGAGCCGCGGCCGTCGCGGTTGTCCGCCGTGGCCGCGACGAGGTCGCAGATGCCGCGCAGGAACGGGTTGATCCGCGACGACAGCGCGAGCCCGAGCACGAGGTCCTTGCGGGTCGTGCGCGACGCCTCGCGGTCGGCGGCCAGCAGTTCGTCGAGCACGCTGCCGTAGCGGGCCATGCGGTCGGGCGACGCCGCGAGCCACTGGCGGAACTCCGCCTCCTCGCGCTGCTTCCTGGCGACGACCGCATTGCGGGCGAGACCCCACACCATGCCGGCGGCGTTCTTCTGCACGTTCGCCAGCGACTTGATCAGCGACGCATAGTCGAGCTGGTCCTGCTCGCTGCGGTTCGCTTGCCGCTCGAGCACCGCGAGCACCCGCGTCAGCAGGTCGAGCCGCAGCGGGTAGAACACGCCCTCGCGGTCGGCGACCGCGACCGACGTCAGGTAGCGTTCGGTCGTGCCCGGATAGCCGAGGATCAGCACCAGGTCGTCGTCCTGCACGCCGTCGGCGCTGACCTTCAGCCAGTGCTCGGGACGGAACGGCACGTTGTCGCTCGAGTGCGCGCGCGGTGAGCCGTCCGGCGCGGCGTAGGCGCGGAAGAACGTGAAGTCGCCGGTGTGCCGCGGCCACTCCCAGTTGTCGACCTCGCCGCCGTACTCACCGATCGCGCGCGGCGGCGCGTAGACGAGGCGCACGTCGGTCAGCCGCGTGCGGTAGTAGAGGTGGTACTCGCGGCCCTCGTAGAACGACGCGACGCTGCAGGTCGTATCGGGCTCCTTCTCGCCCTCGGCGACCAGCTGCCGGATCACCTCCTGGGTGCGCTGCCAGCGGTCGAGGTCGGAGGTCGCCTCGGCCTGGGCCGCGTGCACCTTCGCGGTGACGTCCTCGATGCGGCGCACCACCAGCACGACCATTCCGGGTGCCGGCAGCTCCGCGGCCGGCGTCGCGGCGACGAAGCCGTCGCGCAGGTAGTTGTGCTCGGTGCTGCTCAGCGCGTTGACGGCGCCGAAGCCGCAATGGTGGTTGGTGACCACGAGGCCGTCGGCCGACACGAACGACGCCGTGCAGCCGCCGATCTGCACCGCCGCCGACAGCACGCCGCCGCGCTCGGGGTGCCAGAACTCGTCGCGCGTGAGCTGCATGCCGCGCGCCTCGAGCGCGGCCCAGTTCATCGCGCGGATCTGCTGCGGCAGCCACTGGCCCTCGTCGGGGGCCAGCGGGTTGGGGGCGAGCGGCGGGCGGTCGGCGAGCAGCAGGGCGAACGCGGCGGGGAGGACGGCGCGCAGGATCGTGGCATTCATGGCGGATCGGGTGCGGTCTCGGCGGCGCGCGGGCGCGCGGGGAGCCGCGACCTTAGCCGTGCCCGCCGGGTGCCGCCACGCTTCCCCGCCGGCGCGCCCGATCGGGTCCAGGCGCGCGCGGCGGTCGCGAGGTCCGCGTCGCCGGGCGGCTCAGCGGCCGTCGCGCGGCTTGCCCCAGTCGCCGCCGTCGTGGGTCTCGCTCGGCCGCAGCCAGGGCGCACCGTCGGTCAGGAACCCGAGGCCGACCGGTGTGTGGCCCTCGGCCGTCGTCATCCGGAGATTGCCGAGGCCGCGCTCGCTCAGCGTCAGCGAGACGCGCGGCACCTGGCCCTCGTCGAGCAGCAATTGCTGCGGATTGCCGAGGTTGTCCACGGTGAGGCCGAGTCGGGAGCGGTGCTCGGCGTCCCGCAACAGGAGGCAGGCCACGCCCTGCTTGATGTAGCCGGTGACGCGGGGCGCGCCGCCGGCATCGAGCAGCTCGAGCACCGGGTCGCCGTTGCGCAGCTCCCAGACGCCGCGCACCTTGCCGGCGGCGTCGACGAGGGTGAACCGCGTGGCCTGCACCTCGGTCGGCCCGGCCGGGCGCGGCGTCCAGGCCGCGGCCAGCAGGACGGCGACGGCCGCCAGCGCGCCGGCCGCCAGCAGGCGCGACCGGCGCGACGCGACCTCGAGAGCACGCAAACGTCGCTTTATGGAGTCGTCCATGGGGCGATCGATCAGAACTCGCCGAACACGAGCTCGAGGCCGTTGCTGCTGAGGAGCCCCAGCCGGTTCGCGCCCGGGGCGACCAGGAATGCCTGCGTCTTGATCGACAGGCCGAGCAGCGCGGGGATCACCGGGATCGGCAGGTCGACGCGGGCGACCGGCGGTAGGGTCGGGAACGGGATCGAGTCGTCGGCGGTCGTCAGGCTGCTGCAGCCCGGCATGCCGAGCAGGTCGAGCGGGACGTTCGCGCGGCTCAGGCCGAGCATCAGCACGCCGCCGACCACGGTCAAGGGGAGCTGCGAGATCTCGAGCCGCTGCTGGGTGCCGAGGATCGGCCGCATCGGGCTCAGGAGCAGCGGTGCCTGTGCGTCGGGTCCGGCCGTCCGGAACGGCACGACGTACGGCAGATCCACATTGCCGGGGTCGGCCGCGCCATTGCCGATCGTGAAGCCGACGAGCGCGTCGCGGACCGCGGCGGTGGTACCCTGATAGGCCAGCACGACGCGCCCGGACGGGAACATCTGCACCTGGAACGTCAGCAGCGGGCTGGTCGTGCCGAACACCGGCACCCGGTTCCAGGTGATGGTCACCTTGGTGGGCGTCGCGAGGCTGTAGACGTCGTCCGCGACGCCCGCGGCGGGATCGAGATCGGTCCAGAACGCAGCGAGGCGCGCCGGCTGGGTCAGGAACTCGAGGACGCTCGGCGAGAAGTCGGTCGACGTGCTCGAGCCGTCGACCAGCCAGATGAACCCGTTCGAGCACACGCTGATCGCGGTCGAGCCGCCCGGCGGCCCGCCCGGGAAGCTGAACGCGAACGGCAGTTGCACGGTCGACAGCGTGTCGTCGCCCGCACCGAGCGCGTTGCCCAGGTTCGGGTCGAAGCAGCTCGTCGTGCACGCCGCGACGTCGTAGCCGCCCTGCGCGTTCGAAGTCAGCTCGAAGCTCCGGTTCGACAGGTCGCCCTGCAGGCCGAAGTCGTAGAACGACAGCGGCGTCCGGCAGCCCTGCCCGTAGAACTGGTTCGACGCGGGCAGACACACGCTCTCCTCGCGATCGACGAGGTAGCCGCCATTGCTCTTCCGCTGGCTCGACAGGATCGCCCGTGCGAGGTCGAAGCCGCTGCCCGTGAACTCCTCGTAGGTCGTCGCGAACGTCCCGGTGTCGAACGGCGCGAGGCTGAGATTGGTCGGCCCGGTCGAGCTGGCGCCGCCGCCCTCGCTCCAGCCGACCAGCGTCGTGCCGTCGTCGAAGTCGCCCACGTAGGCGGTGTGGAAGGTGCCGTCCGGGTACAGCGTGAGCTGCACCGTGAACAGCGACGAGCCGTTGATCGTGCGCGCGCGGTGCCAGGTGATCACCGCCCGATCGCCCGCGGCCTTGAAGTAGGTGTCGTCGGCCTCGCCGCGGAAGTCGAGATCGCGCCAGAACGGTGCGATCCGGGCGGGATTGGCGAGCAGCGCAGCCGCGGTCGGTTGGAAGGAGTTCGCCGTGTTGTTGCCGCTCAGCCAGACGAACCCGTTCGAGCTGATCGAGATCGCGTTCGTCGTGCCGCCGCCCGGCTTCACGAAGTCGAAGCCGAGCTGCTGGCCGGTGCGGACGGTGTCGTCGCCCATGTTGAGCGCCGTACCGAGGTCCGGGTCGTAGCAGGTGCCGTCTCCGTATTCGGCGCGCGCCGTGTGGTTCCGGTCCATCGTGAGCGTCACGGCGCGCATGCCGGTCGGCTGTGCGGTGCCGTCGATCAACCAGCGGCCGAACCGCCGCAGGCCGGCGGTGTCGGCCGCGACCAGCGTGACGCCGGTGCCGTCGTAGTAGGCCCTGGTGAAGGTGGTCGAGCCGTCGCCGCGTCCGTCGAGATCGAGCGGGCTGACGGTGATCCTCGCGCCGGAGCCGGGGGCGTCCGACGTGACCTGGAGCGTGCGCTCACGCTGGTAGATGGCCTCGGCGCGATCGTCGAGCGTCCCGATCTGCTTCGACAGGGTCACCAATCCGTTCGACTGCGAGGTGGACACGCCGGGTTCCGACCAGTGATCCCAGCGCAGGAAGCGGTACGCCTCGGTGCTGCTGACCACGTGCCGTGCCGGGGCCGTCAGCACGTAGCTCGTGTTCTCCGCGAACCGCCGGTAGCCGGGCGTCGTGACGTCGCCCAGGTTGCTCAGATCGGTCGGCGTCAGCGTGATGCGGACGCTCCCGACCGGCTTGGACACCACCTGCAGCGCGACGCCGGACTCCTGGAAGGCCTCGCGACCGAAGTGGACGAACTCGTGGATTCCGGAGCTCGGGGTGCTTGCGTTCGTCAGCCGTACGCCACCGCCCGCGAAGGTCCCGGACGCCCCGTTCGAGGGCCACTGCTGGACCGTGTAGAAGTCGCCCCAGCGGCCGTCCTCGGGATCCACGTTGCTCGTCGCGAAGAAGCGGACCGTGCCGAACTTCTCGAGATCGTCGAACATGGCGGTCGCGCAGCTCACGCTCTGCGTGCTGCTGCCGCCCGCCAGGATCACCCCGACGTGTCCCCAGGCATTGGACGTGGCAGCGGGATAGCCATAGGTGACCGTCTGGCCCCAGATGTCGTAGTCCTCGATCCGCGCGGGCGCGCCGCTCGAGATGTCGAACCGCGAGACGCGCACGAAGTCGTTCGGTCGCCCGGTCTGCGCCTTGGAGCGCCACAGGAAGCCGACCTCGCGTCCGGTATTGTATGCGCCCCGAATGCGGTTGTTGCCGCGCATGAACGTCCGCCCATTGGGGCCGGTCGCCGCGGTCGTGCCGGTCGTCCAGGCCGAGATCGTCGGTGCCCACAGGGTTCGGCTGCCGCTCGCGTCCGAGTAGCGGTGGATCCGCAACGACGTCGTCGAGACGTGCTCTCCTGCCCAGACGGTGCTGCCGTTCCTACCCTGCGTGAAGCGGTAGGATGGCGTCTCGCTGCTCTCGTTGCGCCAGAAGCCCCAGGTGGGGCTGCCACCCGCCAGGAGATCGGCTTTCCGCACGCGCGCGACGATGCCTCCGCGCGACGTCTCCTGAGCGTCGAAGACGTTCGACGAGAAGTAGAAGTAGTCGTCGCTCATCGCGACGTCGGGGAAGTCGAACCAGCGGTTGGTCGGGAACCCGAAGTCCTGTGGATCGAGCGCCCAGAACCGTGCGACGAGGCCGATCCCGAGCGCCGCGGCATTGTCGAAGACGGCGAACACGACGCCACCGTTGCCGTTCGCGTCCTCGAGGTACTGGAGCAGCCATACGGACAGCGTGCCGTCCGTGATCACGCGCTGGTCGCAGCAGAAGCCGCCCCACAGCGAGCCGAACCGGGTGGCCGGGTTGATCGGGAGCCAGAGCTGGCCACCACTGACGGTCGATCGGGCGTGCCAGTTGCCCGTGTAGAACCAGTTCTGGGAATCCGCGAGCGCCACCGACGGCTCGCCGGTGCTCGACTGCCCCGTCACGACGTCCGGGTTCTGGAACACCCGGTAGTCGCCCGCCGCCGTCGGCGACGGCATCCCCTCCAACACCACCTCCGCGGGCCCATTGTCGGGCTGCGGCAGACCGCCGGTGCCGATCGGCACCTGGTAGCCGCCGGCGTCGTGGTCGGGCAGCGTGGTCCGGATCGCGCGCGGCGGCAGCGGAGCATCGGGAGCCTGGGAGGGGACCCGGTGTGGCGGCGTGGTCACGTACTGGCAGGGCTCGTCGATCCCGACGGGGCCCTGGCCCAGGACGCTGCCGACCGAGAGGGCGGCCGTTGCGAGCAGTGCTGGGATGCGCTTCATGGGGAGTGCCTGGCTGCGATGGCTGGGTGAGCGGGCCGGCGCGCCGGGCCGCTCGCTGCCGCCACGGGCGCAGGGCGGCGGTCGCGCGGCCGGAGATTTCTCCCGCGGCGCGGCCGCCGGACGTCCGCACGGCGCCGAGCCCGCGCTGCCACTGTTGGCTCCGGACCGCACCTCGCTGCGCATGCCGGCGGCCGGCGTGCCGCCGCCGAACGACGGCGCCGGTATGCTGCGCGACCGATGCGCACGCTCCCGTCCGGTCTCGTCCTCGCCGCGGCGCTCGCGGCGGTGCTCGCGGTCGCCGCCCGCGGCCAGGAGCCGGCCGCGGGCAACTCGACGCGCAAGGAGCGCGTGCCGCCGTCCGCGGTCGCGCAGCGCTGCGGCAGCGCGATCCGCTGGGTCGACTCGCTCGACGCGGCGCTGGCGGTGGCGCGGGAGACCGGCCGGCCGGTGTTCTGGTACGTGCCGACGGTGCCGGGCTCGCGCATGGACCGCGGGCCGGAGCTCGACCTCTACGTGCGGGCCGGACCGCTGTCGTGGCCCGCGCTGATCGCGCTGCTCGACGCGCACTTCGTCGCGCTGCGCGCGGTGCCGTCGCGCACCGAGGCGCGCGAGCGCGGCCTGGTGCCGATCGGGTTCGTCGAGCCCGGCTTCGTCGTGCTGGCCCCCGACGGCAGCGAGCGCCTGCGCGTCGACGAGGTCACCACCTTCGCGCCGCGCTGGTTCGTCGCGAAGCTGCTCGAGGCGCTGCCCGCCGACGCGCGCCGCGCGGCGACGCGCAGCGCCGAGCTGTGGCCGCTCGCGCGCGCCACCGATCCGGATACGCCGGGCGCGCGCTTCGAGCGCGGCGCGGCGTGTTGGGAGCGCGGCGACGACGACGGCGCGCGCCAGGTCTGGCAGGCGCTGGTCGCCGACCACCCGGAGTCGCCGGTCGCGTGGAAGGCGCAGGCCGAGCTCGAAGGGCACGGACCGTTCGTGCGCGGCTTCGAGGTGTTCGACGAGCTGCTGCCGGCGGTGCTCGCCGGTACCGGGCGCGGCACGCGCGCGCCGGCCGGCGCCTTCGACGAGGCTGCCCTACGCGAGCGTGCGGTCGCCTTCTTCGCGCGCATGCAGCGCGCCGACGGCGGCTTCGTCGACAGCATCTACGACTTCGGCGGCACCGACTCGCTGCCGAACGTCTACACGGCGGTCACCGCGCTCGTCGCGCTCGCGCTGCTCGACGTCGTGCCGCAGCTCGACGGCGAGCTCCGCGCGACCGGCGAACGCGTGCTGCTGCGCGCGCGCGACTACGCGGCCGACGACGCGCACCTGAACCCGGTCGACCGCGACGAGCTGATCTGGGCGCACCTGTACCGCTGCCGGCTGCTGGCCCGCTGGCTCGACGTGCGGCCCGGCGACGCCGAGCGGATCCGGCCGCTGCTGCGCCGTGCGGTCGACGCGATCGCCGCGATGCAGGGCAGCGACGGCGCCTGGTACCACGAGTACCCGAACCCGTTCGTGTCGGGCTCGTGCCTGGTCGCGCTCGGCGATGCGCGCCGCCATGGCGTCGAGGCCCCCGAGCCCGTCGTCGACCGTGGCCTGCGTGCGCTGCTGCAATGCCGGGCCGACAGCGGCGCGGTCAGCTACGGACAGTCGCGCGGCCGCGTGCGTGCCGGGGTCGAGGGCGGCGTCGGGCGCATGCCGCTCGCCGAGCACGCGCTGGCGCTGTGGAGCCACGGCGAGGACGGCGCGCTGCTGCGCGCACTGGAGCTGTCGTTCCGATATCAGGAGGAGCTCGACGCGGTGCGCAAGTACGACGACCACGCGTCGCGCTACGGCTACGGCGGGTTCTTCTACTGGTACGACGTGCACGTCCGCGGCGAGGCGATCCTGCGGCTGCCCGACGGCGAGACCCGCGACGCGCTGCTGGCGCGGCAGCGCGCGCTGGTGCTGTCGCTGCCGGAGCTCGACGGCTGCTTCGTCGACAGCCACGAGCTCGGCCGCGTCTACGGCACCGCGATGGCGATGATCTGCCTCGCGCGGGCGGCCGCGGACTGACCGCGCGCGTCAGTGCCGCGGCAGCGCGAGGCCGCGCTGGGTGTCGACGCGCACCGGCAGCGTCGCGCGCAGGTGCAGCGGGCCGTGCCGCGCGGTCGTCAGCACCGGCACGCCGCGCAGGTGGGACGCGAGCGCGAGCACCGGCTCGCCGCCGCGGCCGCGCGAGACCAGCGCGACGTCGGGTCGCAGGCGATCGAGCAGCGCGTCGAACGGCTCCCGCTCGCCACGGCCGTGGTGCGGGAGCACCAGCGCGGTCGCGCGCTCGCACAGCGGGTGCGCCACCATCGCGCGCAGTGCGTCGGCCTCGGCGTCGCCGGGCAGCACGGCCGCTGCGCGCGGCCAGTCGAGCCGCGTCCACAGGCTCGCGTCGTTGGCGCCGGCACCCGCGGCGAGCGGCGGCGCCGCGACCCGCACGCCCGGCAGCGGGGCGAGCGTCTCGCCGGGGCCGACGAAGCGGATCGGCACGCCGGCGCGGTCGAGCCGGCGGGCGAGGTCGAGCGCTGCACCGCGCCGCGGCAGCACCGCGCGCGCGACGTGCACGCGGTCGAGCAGGTCGGCGACGCCGCCGGCGTGGTCGCCGTCCTGGTGCGACACGATCAGCAGGTCGATGCGCCGTGGCCCGACCGGCAGTGCGGCCTCGACGGCGCGCGCGGCGCGCTCGGCGTCGAGCAGCGAGCCGCAGTCGATCAGCACCAGCGCGCCGGCCGCGGTCGACGCGAGCGCCGCCTGGCCGTGGCCGACGTCGAGCAGCTGCAGGCCCGGCTCGCGTGCGCCCACCGGCAGCGGCACGAACCACGGCGCACAGCACAGCGCGAGGCCGAGCGCCAGCGCGCGGCGGCCGGGGCGCGCGACCAGCAGCGCCACCGCGAGCAGCGCAGTGCCGCCGACCGCGGCGGCGTGCGGCGTGACCGTCGCGCGCAGCGGCGCGCCGGGCAGCGTCGCGAGCCACTCGACGATGGCCAGGTAGAGTCGCGCGCACTGCGCGGCCGGCGCGACGAGCAGCTCGCCGAGCGCGGGTGCGACCGGCAGCAGTGCCGCCGCCAGCACGCCGAGCCCGAGCATCGCTGCGACCAGCGGGCCGAGCAGCGGCGTGCCGACGATCGTCCACGGCGCGAGCTGCCCGAACCACCACAGCGCGAGCGGGGCGGTCGCCAGCGCGGCCCACGCCGACGCGACCGCCGCCCGCCGCAGCGCGTCGAACGGGCCGTGCGCGTCGAGCGCGCCGGCGGCCCACAGGCCGACGACCGCCGCGTAGCTGAGGCAGAAGGACAGCCCGAACAGGTCCTCGGGCCACAGCGCCGCGGTCAGCAGCGCCGGCAACGCGAGCGCGCCGACCACGCCGGTGCGCCGGCCGACGGCGTGGGCGCCGACCAGCAGCAGCCACGCGACCAGCGCGCGCAGCACCGGGGGCTCCATGCCGGTCAGCAGCGCGTACGGCAGCAGCACGGCGCCGGCGATGCGCCGGTAGCCGCGGCGCGCGACCGGGTCGCGGCCGCCGCGCGCCGGCAGCGCGACCAGCGCCGCCAGCATGCCGGCGAGCAGCGACAGGTGCGCCCCGCTGACCGCGAGCAGGTGGGCGAGGCCGGTCGCGCGGTGGCTCTGCGTGATCGCGGCGGCCGGGCGCGGCCCGGCGCCCAGCACCAGATGGCACAGCAGCACGCCGGCGCGATCCGGTACCGCGTCGCGCAGCGCGTCCTCCATACGGCGGCGCAGCGCCTCGGCGAGCCGGGTGACGGTCGGCGCGCCGGGCGTGACCGTGCAGCAGCGCAGGTCGAGCTCGAGCGTCGGTCGGCGGCCGGCCGCGAGCGCGTCCGACGGCTCGGGCACGCAGGCCGGGCCGCGCAGCCGATCGCCCGGCAGCGGCAGGTCGCGCGCGCGCGCGGAGACGGTGCGCGCGACGGCGATCGCCGCCGGGCCGCGACCGCCGGCGCCGACCGGCCGCACCCCGAAGCGCGCCTCGCCGCGCGCCGGATCGTGGCGCGCGCGACCGACGACCTCGACGTCGAGCTGCACGAGGCCGGCCCGCTCCGGCACCGGCACCGCCGGGCTCGGCGCCAGCGCGCCGAGCGCCGCCGGCAGCAGGCACGCGAGCGGCCCGGGTCGCCGCGTGATCAGCGTGCCGAGCGCGGCGCCGACGCCGGCGATGCCGGCGCCCGCGACGCCGAGCTGGCGCACCAGCAGCACGCCGCCGGCGGCCCAGACGGCCGCCGCGAGCAGCGCGCGCGGCAGCGGCGCCGCGCGGGGGGAGGTCGCAGGAAGGCGGATCGTCACGATCCGCTGTGCATTGCGAGGCGCGCCGGGTAACAGTGCGCATCCGCGCCTCCGTCACGTCGGTGGGCGGGTCCGCGCTGCGGATCGCCCGGCGTCGCCGGACTCGTACGGCGCTGAAAGTCTGCGCGGTGAGCGCGCTTCTGCTACTGCACCGATGCTCCACGACTACGCGCCGATCCTGATCCTGTTCCTGCTGGTGGCAGGCTTCGCCGTCGTGGCCCTGCTGCTCAGCGACCTGCTCGGTCGCAAGCGCCACAGCCTGGAGAAGGGCAAGGCCTACGAGTCGGGCATGGACCCGGTCGGCGGCGCCCGCCTGCGGCTGTCGATCCACTTCTACCTGGTGGCGGTGCTGTTCATCCTGTTCGACGTCGAGCTGATCTTCCTGGTCCCCTGGGCGGTCTCGGCGGCGGCGCTCGGATCCGTGGGATTCTGGATGATCGCGGTCTTCCTCATCGTCCTGGTCGTGGGACTGATCTACGAGTGGCGCGTCGGAGGGTTGGAATGGGATCGTTGAAGGAGGTCGCGCCGGTGACCAGTGGATCGGACCCCTCGAGCAAGAGCGGGTTCCTCGCCACGAGCGCCGACTGGCTGATCAACTGGAGCCGCAAGAACAGCCTGTGGCCGATGCCGCTCGGGCTGTCGTGCTGCGGTATCGAGCTGATGGCGCTGCTCGGGCCGAAGTTCGATCTGGCCCGCTTCGGTGCCGAGGCGGCGCGCTTCACGCCGCGCCAGTGCGACCTGATGCTGGTCGCCGGCACGCTGACGTGGAAGATGGCGCAGGCCGCGCGCACGATCTACGACCAGATGCCCGACCCCAAGTGGGTCATTGCGATGGGCGTGTGCTCGTCGACCGGCGGCATGTACGACTCCTACGCGGTCGTGCAGGGCGTCGACTCGATCCTGCCGGTCGACGTCTACGTGCCCGGCTGCCCGCCGCGACCCGACGCGGTCATCGACGCGATCATCAAGCTGCAGAAGAAGATCGCGCGCGACAAGCCGGTGCGGCGGCTGCTCGCGAAGAGCGCTGGCCCGGAGATCGACGAGGGCACCGGCCGCCTCGACCACCAGCCGAACGCCGCGGTGCTGCACGCGCTCGCGGACCGGCACCCGCACGATCCGCGCGCGCAGCAGCCGATCGCCGACCGCGTGCCGCGGCCGACGCCCGGCGACGCGGCATGGTTCGTCGGCAATCCCGCCGTCGGCGGCATCGCCGAGGCCCCGGCGCGGGTCACCGAGGCGCTCGCCGGGCTCGATGCGCGGCCGCTGCCGAGCAACGACGGCACACCGCTGTTCGGCGTCGCGCGCGAGCGGCTGCGGGAGGCCTTCGAGCGCCTGCGGCGCGCCGGCTTCGACCAGAGCACGTTCGTGACCGCGGTCGACCACCTGCACGTCGGCCTGCCGCCGGTCGAGCCGCGCTTCGAGGTGCTGTGGCAGTTCCGCTCGTACCACCGCGATCCCGGTCACCGGGATGCTTCGCAGGCGCGCGGCGACAGCGTGCGGCTCGCGTGCCGCGTGCGGTCCGACGACGCCTGGGTCCCGACCTGCTGCGACCTGTGGCCGGGCGCGAACTTCTCGGAGCGCGAGGTGTTCGACATGTTCGGCGTGCGCTTCGACGGCCACCCGGACCTGCGCCGGCTGCTGATGCCGGACGACTACGGGCACCATCCGCTGCGGAAGGACTTCCCGCAGCAGGGCATCGAGCCGGATCGCCTCTACCGGCAATGGGATCGCGAGCGGCGCGCGCGGTGGCTGTCCGGCGAGGCGGAGCGGCTCGCGGCCGCCGGCGATGGCGCGGACCAGCAGCAGCCGGACGCGCAGCAGCCCGCCGGGCGGCGCGTGTTCGAGTACGCACCGGGCGCCGCGACCGATCCCCGCGAGGTCGCCGCGAGCCTCGGCGGTGACGACCCGCTGCACGGCGAGCTGATGAAGCTGAACATGGGCCCGCAGCACCCGGCGACGCACGGTGTGCTGCGGCTCGTCATGACGCTCGACGGCGAGACGATGGTCGATGCCGACCCGGTCGTCGGCTACCTGCACCGCGGCAAGGAGAAGACCTGCGAGACGCTCGGCTGGCACAAGTTCTTCCCGCACACCGACCGCCTCGACTACGTGCAGTCGCTCGGCAACAACGTCGGCTACGCGCTGGCGCTCGAGAAGCTCGCCGGCATCGAGGCCCCCCCGCGCGCCCAGGTGATCCGCGTGCTGATCTGCGAGCTCAGCCGCATCATGGCGCACCTGATCTACATCAGTGCGGCCAGCATCGACCTCGGTGCGGTGACGGTCTTCTTCCTGATGTTCAAGGAGCGCGAGCGGCTCTACGACATCATGGACGCCTACACCGGCCACCGCATGAACAACACGTACGTGCGGATCGGCGGTGTCTATGCCGACATCGACGACCGGGTGACGGCGGCCGCGCACGAGTTCCTCGACACCTTCCCGGCGCTGCTCGCCGAGGTCGACAAGCTCCTGACCCGCAATCGCATCTGGGTCGATCGCAATCGTGACGTCGGCGTGCTCACGGCGGAGCAGGCCATCGCGCTGTCGCTGACCGGCCCGTCGCTGCGCGGCAGCGGCGTCGAGCACGACCTGCGCCGGGCACAGCCGTACTCGGGCTACGAGCAGTACGACTTCGACGTCCCGGTGGGCTCGGTCGGCGACGCCTACGACCGCTACCTGGTCCGCATGGAGGAGATGCGGCAGTCGGTGCGCATCTGCAAGCAGGCGCTCGACAAGCTCGAGCACGTCAAGGGTGACGTGCTGCTCGAGGACCACCGCTTCGTGCTGCCGCCGAAGGGCCGCGTGCACGAGTCGATGGAGGAGCTGATCTACCAGTTCAAGATCGTCACCGACCTGCGGCTGCCGCGCGGCCAGGCCTACCACGCGGTCGAGGCCGCCAAGGGCGAGCTCGGCTTCTACGTCGTCTCGGACGGCTCGTCGCGGCCGGTGCGCTGCCACATCCGCGCGCCCGGCCTGATGAACGTGCAGGCGCTGCCGCACATCTCTCGCGGGCGGCTCCTGTCGGACATGGTGGCGCTGATCGGCAGCATGGACTTCGTGATGGGTGAGGTGGACCGCTGATGGCGCCTTCGGAGGGAATTCGCTGATGGCTCTGTCCGACGCGCTGCGCGCCGAGTTCGAGGAGCTCTGCACGCACTATCCGGAACGCCGGGCGGGATTGATCCCGGCGCTGCATCGCTGCCAGGACGAGAACGGCGGCTGGCTCACCCCCGAGATCCTCGAGGACCTCGCGGACTTCTTCGGGCTGGCGCCCGTCGACGTCTACGGCGTGGCCAGCTTCTACCCGATGTTCCGCTTGCGGCCGGTCGGCGAGCACGTGATCAGCGTGTGCCACAACATCTCCTGCGCGCTGCGCGGGGCCGAGGCGCTGCTCGAGCACATCTGTGAGCGCACCGGCGCGCGGCCCGGGCTCGACGGCACCTCGCCGGACGGTCGCTTCACGGTGCTCCGCGTCGAGTGCCAGGGCGCCTGCGCCAATGCGCCGATGGTCGAGGTGCACGGCGAGTACCACGAGGACCTCGACCCGGCGAAGGTCGACCGGCTGCTGGCGGAGCTGCAGTCGGGCGCGCCGGCGCGGGGGGCACGGTGAACGACACGACGGGGACTGGAATGGCACCGAAGATGCCCTGGCCGACCTACCTGCTCGACCGCGTCGGGCTGCCGGACTCCCACAAGCTGGAGGTCTACCGGCAGCACGGTGGCTACGCGGCGCTCGAGGACGTCCTGCGCAAGCCGTGGAAGCCCGAGGAGGTGACCGCGGTCGTCAAGGACTCGGGGCTGCGCGGCCGTGGTGGCGCCGGCTTCTCGACCGGCCTCAAGTGGACGTTCATGCCCGATCCTGCGAAGGACGGGCGCCGCCGCTATCTGGCGATCAATGCCGACGAGTCCGAGCCCGGCACGTGCAAGGACCGCGTGCTGATGGAGAAGGACCCGCACGGGCTGCTCGAGGGCTGCCTGATCTCGGCCTACGCGATCCGCGCCGAGGCGGTCTACATCTACGTGCGCGGCGAGTATCGCAAGAGCCTGGCGGTGCTGCAGGCGGCGATCGACGAGGCGCGCGCGGCGGGGTTGGTCGGCAAGGGCATCCTCGGCACGTCGTTCGACTGCGAGATCTGGATGCACATGGGCGCCGGTGCCTACATCTGCGGCGAGGAGACCGGGCTCATGGAGAGCCTGGAGGGCAAGCGGGGCCACCCGCGCCCGAAGCCGCCGTTCCCGGCCGGCTACGGTCTGTGGGGTCAGCCGACGACCGTCAACAACGTCGAGTCGATCTTCAACGTGCCGTTCATCGTGCAGCGCGGTGCCGAGTGGTTCCGCTCGATCGGCACGAAGGGCTCGACCGGCAACTTCCTGTGCGGCATCTCCGGCCACGTCGAGCGCCCGGGCGTCTACGAGGTGCCGATGGGGATCAGCGCCCGGCAGATCGTCGAGGAGCTCGCCGGCGGCGTGTGGAAGGGCCGCAAGCTGAAGGCGTGGTTCCCGGGTGGCTCGTCGACCGGCATGCTGCCGGCCGCGGCGATCGACACGCCGATGGACCACGACTCGATCAAGAACGCCGGCTCGATGCTGGGCACCGGCGCCATGATCGTGATCGACGAGACGGTCAGCCTCGTCGAGGCGGAATACGTCATCGCGCGCTTCTACGAGCACGAGAGCTGCGGCCAGTGCAGCCAGTGCCGTGAGGGCACGCAATGGCTCGACCAGATCCTGCACCGGATCGCGCGCGGCCACGGCCGCGTCGACGACCCGGCGCTGCTCGAGTCGCTGGCGCGCGGCATGGCGCCGGCGAAGACGATCTGCGCGCTGTCGGACGCCGCGGCGATCCCGACCCTCGCGCTGGTCAAGAACTTCGCCGCCGAGGTCCAGGAGCACGCGACGACCGGCAGGCTGCCGGCGGGCTGCGTCTCGATCCTCGCGGCCCAGGACCTCCAGGAGGCCCACGCGTGACGACTCCAGAGAGCACGGGCAAGCCGACCGTCAAGATCCAGCTCAATGGCAGCGAGGTCGAGGCCGACCCGAGCCAGCCGCTGATCCGCGCCTGCCACGACCACGGCGTCGACGTGCCGATGTACTGCTACCACCCGGGTCTGCACCCGGTGGGCTCCTGCCGCATCTGCCAGGTCGAGGTGAAGCAGGGCGAGGCACCGCCGCGCGTGGTCGCCGCCTGCCGCACCAGCGTCGCGCCCGGCATGGTCGTCGACACCGAGTCGCCCAAGGCGCACGAGACGCGCCGCGAGTGCCTCGAGTTCCTGCTGAAGAACCACCCGCTCGACTGTCCGATCTGCGACAAGGCCGGCGAGTGCGACCTGCAGGACTACGCGTTCCAGGAGGGTCAGGGCGAGGGGCGCTCGAGCGAGCCGCGGCGCAAGCTGCACAAGCGGCGCAGCCTCGGCGACGTGATCGTCCTCGACGAGGAGCGCTGCATCCTGTGCTCGCGCTGCGTGCGCTTCTTCGAGGACGTCACCGGGACGGCGCAGCTCGCCGTCACCGGCCTCGGCGCGCGCTCGGTGATCGACACGTTCATGGGGCGGCCGCTGACCGGCAACTACCAGGGCAACGTCGCCGACATCTGCCCGGTCGGCGCGCTGACGCTGAAGCGGTTCCGGTTCCAGGCGCGCGTCTGGAACCTGACCAAGACGGTCTCGCACTGCGCCGAGTGCAGCCGCGGCTGCGCGATCACGGTCGAGGTGCTGCGCAGGAAGCAGGTCAAGCGCTTCCGGCCGCGCTTCGATCCGAACGTCAATCAATACTGGATGTGCGACACCGGACGCTTCGCGTTCGACCACGTCGAGATCCCGGCCTGCGAGCCCGGGGAGCTGACCGGCGGACGGCTGACGGACGCCGTGCAGCGCGGTGCGCACGGTGTCGCCGGGCAGGGTGTCGCGGGATCGGGCGTCGGTGCGCGCGGGCTCGAGGCGGTCGACGTCGACCGTGCGCTCGGGCGGGCGGCCGACGCTCTCACCGGCGCGGCGGCCCGCGCGATCGTGCTGTCGCCGTTCGTGACGCAGGAGGAGGCGGGCGCGGCGCTCGAGCTCGCGCGCACGCTCGGTGCCGAGGTCTGCTTCGTGTCGCCCCCGCCGAACGGCCTGCAGGACGACCTGCTGCACACCGGCGACCCCTGTCCGAATCGCAAGGGGCTCGAGACGCTCGGCGTTCCCGGCCTCGGCGCGGACGACGTGCGGGCGAGGCTCGCCAAGGCCGGCGTCGCGGTGCTGGTCGGTGAGCGCGTGCAGGAGCTGATCGGCCTCGAGCGTCTGGCCGCGTTGACCGGCGGCGTGCGGCTGATCGTGCTCGACCTCGTGGCGCACGACCTGCCCGGCCTGGAGGTCGCGCTCGGCGTGCCGTGCCACGTCGAGAAGCAGGGGCACTGGCTCAACGTCGACGGCCTGCGCCGCGACCTCGCGATCGCGCGCAGCGCGCCGGCCGGGGTCGAGCCGCTGACCCGCCTGCTCGGGCAGCTCGCCGGCGCGGTCGGACGGCCGGCGGGTGCGACTGCGGAGGTGCGGCGATGACCGAGATCGTGATCTGGGTGGTCAAGGTGGTGGTGGTCTGGGGTGCGCTCCTGACCACCGCGGCGATCATGTCGCTCGCCGAGCGCAAGGTCTCCGCGTGGATGCAGTACCGCTACGGCCCCAACCGCGTCGGGCCGTTCGGGGTCCTGCAGCCGGTCGCCGACGGCATCAAGTTCATCATGAAGGAGGAGCTAGTGCCGGCCGGCGCCAACCGCCTGCTGTTCCGGATCGCGCCGGCATTGTCGGCGGCGCCGGCGATGCTCGCGGTGGCGGTGATCCCGTTCGGCTACACGGCGGTGATCGCCGGCCACGAGATCACGCTGTCGGTCGCCGACCTCGACATCGGGATCCTGTACATCCTCGCGCTCGGTGGGCTCGGGGTGTACGGCGTCATCCTCGGCGGCTGGGCGTCGAACTCGAAGTACTCGCTGCTCGGCGGGCTGCGCGCCTCGGCGCAGATGATCAGCTACGAGCTGACGCTGATGCTGTCGATCATGGCGGTCGTGCTGATGGCCGGCTCGCTCGACCTGCGGCAGATCATCGAGGGGCAGCGCGCGTTCCTCGACTGGAACATCTTCTACCAGCCGCTCGCGTTCGTGCTGTTCACGATCGCGATGTTCGCGGAGACGAACCGTCACCCGTTCGACTTCGCGGAGTGCGAGCCGGAGCTCGTCGGCGGCTTCCACACCGAGTACTCGTCGATGCGCTTCGCGCTGTTCTTCCTGGGCGAGTACTGCGCGATGACGGTGATGGCCGCGCTGAACACGACGCTGTTCTGGGGCGGGCCGTCGGTGCCGTTCTGGCCGGACGCACCGTGGTACGTCGGGGTCGTCGCGTTCATCGTGAAGACCTCGTTCTTCCTGTTCCTGTTCATCTGGGTGCGCTGGACGCTGCCGCGCCTGCGCTTCGACCAGCTCATGCGCCTCGGCTGGCAGGCCCTGCTGCCGCTCGCGCTCGCCAACGTGATGGTGACCGGCGCCGTGATCGCGCTGACGGCCAACTGAGCTCCTGACGGCAGCATCCCCGAGGACGAACGACCATGGTCATCCTGCAGCGCAAGGAGCTCACGCTCGCCGAGCGGCTCTACCTGCCCGAGATCCTGCGCGGGCTCTCGATCACCTTCCGCAAGTTCTTCAAGAAGGCCATCACGCGGCAATACCCCGAGGAGCCGTTGCCGAAGGACGAGGTCACGCGCGGTCAGCCGCGGCTCGTCGTCAAGGACGACGGCCACCTGGCCTGCGTGTCGTGCGGACTGTGCGAGGCTGCCTGCCCCGCGTACGCGATCACGATCGACGGTCACGAGGTCGACCGCCCGATCGAGCGCGAGCCGGAGCGGTTCGAGATCGACATGCTCCGCTGCATCCTGTGCGGCTTCTGCGAGGAGGCCTGCCCGAAGGATGCGATCTTCATGAGCGACGAGCTCGAGCTCGCGGACCTCACGCGCGCCGAGCTGGTCTACGGCATCGACAAGCTCAAGCGGCCAAGGTCCGCGCTGCAGAAGCGCATCGACTACGTCTACAGGATCAACGACCGGTGGCGGAATTCCTCTTCTACGCCCTAGCGCTGGTCGCGCTGTGCGGTGCGGCCGGCGTCGTGCTGGCCAAGAGCCCGATGTTCAGCGTGTTGTCACTGCTCGCGAGCTTCTTCGCGCTGTCGGTGATCTACCTGCTGATGAGCTTCCCGTTCATGGCCGCGGTGCAGATCGTGGTCTACGCGGGAGCCATCCTCGTGCTGTTCCTGTTCGTGATCATGCTGCTGGATCTCGGGCACATGGGCAGCAAGGTCGAGTTCTCGACCGCGATGTTCCGCAGCCCAGCAGCGCGGATCGGCGCGGTCGTCGCGCTCGCGCTGGCTCTGGCGGGGCTGATCGCCGTGCAGCGCGGCGCGCTGCAGCAGGCGGCGGGCGCCGCCGCCGAGACCGGTCCGCGCGACGGCCTGCCGCAGCTCGCCGAGGCGCTGTTCGGTCGCTACGGCCTCGCCTTCCAGGCGACCGGCATGCTGCTGCTCGTCACGATGGTGGCAGTGGTCGCGCTCGCCAAGCGCGATCGGCGGAAGGGACCCGGCTCGCAGGGCGCGCAGGGAGGTGAGCGATGAACGTCCCGAACGAGCACATGCTGTATCTGGCGGCCGCGCTGTTCGCGATCGGCGTGCTGGGCTTCGTCGTGCGGCGCAACGTCATCGTCGTGCTGATGTCGATCGAGCTGATGCTCAATGCGGCGAACTTGACCTTCCTCGCCGGCGCGCGGGCCCACGGCGGCCCCGACGTGTCCGGCCCGGTCTTCGCGCTGTTCGTGATCGTCATCGCGGCGGTCGAGGCGGCGGTGGGCCTGGCACTGGTCATCGCGCTGTTCCGCCTGAAGCGCACCGTGGAGTCGGACGCGCTGGTGGAGATGAAAGGCTGACGAGCGATGGAGCACCATTCCTGGCTGTGGTGGATCCCGTTCCTGCCGCTCGTCGGCAGCGCCGTGTGCGGCGTCCTGCACTACCTGACGATCCGCGCGCGCCGGGCGTCGCCCGACGCCCCGGGCTACGCCGGTCTCGCCGGCATGGTGGGCGTGCTGTCGGTCGGGCTGTCGCTGGTCCTGGCGATCCGCGCGTTCCTGCTGCTGCGCGGCCTGCCGGTCGAGGAGCGCGTGCTCGAGAGCACGCCCTGGGACTGGATCGGCGTCGGTGACCTGCGGATCGTCCTGACGATCGTGCTCGACCCGCTGTCGTCGACGATGACGCTGGTCGTCACCGGCGTCGGCTTCCTGATCCACGCCTACTCGACCGGCTACATGAAGGGGGACAAGGGCTACGCCAAGTTCTTCGCCTTCATGAACCTGTTCGTGTTCGCGATGCTGATGCTCGTCGCGAGCAGCAACCTGCTCGGACTGTTCATCGGCTGGGAGGGCGTCGGGCTCTGCTCGTACCTGCTGATCGGCTTCTGGTACGAGAAGGGCTGGCCGGCCGAGGCCGGGCAGAAGGCGTTCGTGATGAACCGCATCGGCGACGCCTGCTTCCTGGTGGGCTCGTTCCTGCTGGTGCGGTTGTTCGGTACGCTCGACCTGTCGGAGATCGGCACTCTGGTGCCAGGCCTGCTCGGCGGCAGCGGCGAGCACGACCTCGAGCTCGCCGTCACGGCGCTGCTGCTGTTCGGCGGCTGCTGTGGCAAGTCGGCGCAGATCCCGCTGTTCACCTGGCTTCCCGACGCGATGGCCGGCCCGACGCCGGTGTCCGCGCTGATCCACGCGGCGACGATGGTGACGGCGGGCGTCTACCTGGTCGCGCGCCTCAATCCGCTGTTCGCGGCCAGCCCGACCGTGCTCGCGGTGATCGCGACGGTCGGTGCGGTGACGGCGCTGGTCGGCGCATCGACCGCGCTCGTGCAACGCGACATCAAGAAGGTCCTCGCCTACTCGACGGTCAGCCAGCTCGGCTACATGTTCCTGGGCCTGGGCTCCGGCGCGTTCGGGGCGGCGATCTTCCACCTCGTCACGCACGCGTTCTTCAAGGGCCTGCTGTTCCTCGGCGCCGGCAGTGTGATCCACGGCATGCACGAGGAGCAGGACCTGCACAAGATGGGCGGCCTGCGCAAGCACATGCCGCGCACCTACGTGACGTTCGTGGCCGGGGCGGCGGCGCTGTCGGGATTGCCGTTGATGAGCGGCTACTTCTCGAAGGACGAGATCCTCGCGCACGCGTTCTCGGCGGGTGGCTACTACTACCTGCTGTGGGCCGTCGGCATCGGCGGCGCCATGCTGACCGCCTACTACACGTGGCGCATGGTCGCGCTGACCTTCTTCGGGCCGGAGCGCTTCGACCACCACCACGTGCACCCGCACGAGTCGCCGTTCAGCATGACCGGTCCGCTCGCGGTACTCGCACTGCTGTCGGTCGGCGGCGGTTTGCTCGGGCTGGCGCCGGTACTCGGTCACCTCGCGCACCTGCCGCACCTGATGGGCGACTGGCTGGCGCCGGTCGTCGAGCCGGGCGAGCGCGTGCTCGCGATGCGGCACGGGCCGCACGGCGAGGTCAGCCACTCGCTCGAGTGGATCCTGCTCGGCGTCGGCGCCGCGGTCGCTCTGGTGTTCGCCTACCGCGGCTTCGTCGCCTATCGCGACGGCATCGGTGCCGACGAGCGGCTCGCCGAGCGCCGGCCGGTGCTCGCCGGGTTCCTGTCGGAGGCCTGGCGCGTCGACGCGAGCTACCAGTCGTTCGTCGTGCTGCCGCTCGGCGCGCTCGCGCGGGTGACCTCGGCGGTCGTCGACCAGCTCGTCGTCGACGGCATCGTCAATGGCAGCGCCACGGTGGCTCGCGCCATCGGGCAGCGCACGCGCCGCTTCGCGGACGGCGACCTGCGCAGCTACGCGCTGTGGATCGGCGCCGGCGCGGTCGCCATCTCGTTCATGTGGATCTGGAGCTAGGGAGACACACGTGTCGCTGACACTGCTCACGTTCCTGCCGCTGGCCGGAGCCCTCGCGATCGTCGCGCTGCCCGGGCACAAGACCGCCCTGCTGCGCGCCATCGCACTGGGCACGACGCTCGTCACCGCCGTCGTCGGCGTGCTGATCTACGCCGCCTTCGACGGCACGCAGGTCGGCGCGCAGATGGGCGAGACCGCGAGCTGGTTCGTGCTCCCCGGTGGCACCGAGGTCCACTACCGGCTCGGGCTCGACGGGCTCTCGGTGCTGATGGTCGGGCTGACGTCGGTGCTGATGCCGGTCGTCCTGCTGTCGACCTGGGGCCACGTCTCCGAGCGCGTCAAGGAGTTCCTCGTGTGGATGCTGGTCATGGAGACCGGCATGCTCGGGGTGTTCCTCGCGCTCGACCTGGTGCTGTTCTACGTGTTCTGGGAAGTGAGCCTGATCCCGCTCTACTTCCTGGTCGGCATCTGGGGCGGTGAGCGGCGGCTCTACGCGACCGTCAAGTTCTTCCTGTTCACGCTGTTCGGCAGCCTCGTGATGATGATCGGTGTCATCGCGCTGCTGTGGCAGTTCGACACGTCCGACGTCGTCGTGCTGTCGGACCGTGCGGCGGAGCTGACGACCGGCCAGCAGATCTGGTACTTCCTCGCGTTCGCGCTGGCGTTCTCGATCAAGGTGCCATTGATCCCGTTCCACACCTGGCTCGCCGACGCCCATACCGAGGCGCCGACGTCGGGCTCGGTGGTGCTGGCCGGCGTGCTGCTGAAGATGGGCACGTACGGCCTGCTGCGGTTCGGCATCGCGATGTTCCCGTCGGCCGCGATCGAGCTGGCGCCGCTGTTCATGGCGCTCGGCGCGATCGGCATCGTCTACGGGGCGCTGCTGTCGATGGCGCAGACCGACCTCAAGCGCCTGGTCGCCTGCTCGTCGGTCAGCCACCTCGGCTACGTCGTGCTCGGCATGTTCTCGCTGACCTCGGCGGGGCTGGCCGGCGGCGTGCTGCAGATGGTCAACCACGGGCTGTCGACGGGCCTGCTCTTCCTCCTCGTCGGCATGGTCTACGAGCGTCGCCACACGCGCGCGCTGGACCAGTTCGGCGGCATCGCCGCGGTCATGCCGATCTACGCCGTGTTCCTGATGATCACGGTGCTGTCGAGCGCCGGCCTGCCGGGACTCAACGGCTTCGTCGGCGAGTACCTGATCCTGCTCGGGGCCTTCGAGCGCTCGCCGCTGTGGGCGGTCATCGGGGTCAGCGGCGTGATCCTCGGCGCGGTCTACCTGCTGATGGCGACGCGCCGCGTGCTGTGGGGCCCGATCGTGCACGAGGCCAACCGCAAGCTCAGCGACGTCAACCTGCGTGAAGTCGTGCTGATGGTGCCGATGATCGCGCTGGTCGCGTGGATCGGCGTGGCGCCGAACACGTTCCTGCACAAGGGCCAGGCGTCGCTCGACGCCGTGCTGCAGAAGATCGAGGGCGCGCGTCCGCGCGTGGTGCTGGTCGAGCCGGCCGGGACCAACGAGAAGGTGGCGAGCGAGGGGGTCGGCCGTCCCGGCACCGGGAGCCCGGACGCCGTGCCCGGCAGTCCGCTCGGCGGCAGTGTAATCAGTGGCCCGGCAGCCCCGGAGACCGGTCGATGATCCAATCCGATCTGGCGCGCGTCTACGACGCGGACACCCTGTGGGCCGTCTCGCCCGCGATCGCGCTGGCGCTCGGCGTGCTCGTGCTGTTGATGGTCGGCGTCGTCACGCACGCGCGCTGGGCGCGCGGCGCGGTCGTCGCCGGCACGCTCGGCCTGTCCGCCGTCCTGCAGGTGGTCGTGCTCGGCGATCCGCCGGGTGCGGTGTTCGACGGCACCTTCATGGCCGACCACGCGAGCGGGCTGTGGGGTCTGCTGTTCCTGTGCGGCACTGCGGTCGCCTGGCTCTACAGCCTGAACTACTACGGCGAGGACCGCCCGTACAAGGTCGAGCACGACGTCATGATGCTCACCACGCCGATCGGCATGATGCTGATGGCGGGGGCGCAGGACCTGCTGCTGTTCTTCGTCGGGCTCGAGCTGCTGTCGGTGCCGCTCTACGCGTTGTGCGCGTTCCGGCGCAACCGCACGCGCTCGGTCGAGGCGGGGCTCAAGTACTTCCTGCTCGGCGCGTTCGGCGCGGCCTTCTACCTGTACGGCGCCGCGCTGATCTTCAGCGCGACCGGCACGCTGTCGCTCGCCGTGCTGAAGGACTTCGGCAGCTTCTCCACGCTCGCGATGAGCGGCGTCGCGCTGCTGATGGCGAGCGTGTTCTTCAAGATCAGCGTGTTCCCGTTCCACCTGTGGGTGCCCGACGTCTACGAGGGTGCGCCCACGCCGGTCACGGCGCTGATGGCGACCGGCACGAAGGCCGCGGCGTTCGCGTTCCTGCTGCGCGTGACCTTCCTGCTGCCGGAGTCGGCCGCGATGACCGTGGCGACGATCGCGATCGTGACGATGGCGCTCGGCAATCTCGGTGCGCTCGTCCAGCAGGACGTCAAGCGGATGCTCGCCTACTCCGGCGTTGCGCACGCCGGGACCGTGCTGCTGGTCGTCGCCGCAGCGCTCGGTGGTGACCGGCAGCCGCACGGCGCGCTCGATGCCGCGCTCTACTACATGGCCGCCTACGTGTTCACGGCGGCCGGCGCGTTCGGGTTGCTCGCGATGCTGGAGCAGGGCGGCGACCGGTTCACGCACATCGACAACCTGCGCGGACTCGCGCGACGCCGGCCGTACACCGCCGCCGCGCTGACGCTGTTCATGTTGTCGCTCGGTGGCATCCCGCTGACCGGTGGGTTCCTCGGCAAGTACCTGGTGTTCTACTCCGCGGTGCGGGCCGACATGATCGGCGTCGCCGTGATCGGCGTGCTGCTGTCGGTGGTGGCGCTCGGCTACTACCTGCGCGTCGTCGTCGCGCTGTACATGCAGCCCGAGCCGGCGAGCCTCGCGGGCGTCGCGGTGCCGGCGCGCCGCACGCTGCTGCCGGCGAGCTTCGCGACCGGCGCCTGCGCGGCGCTCGTGCTGCTGCTCGGCGTGCTGCCGCGCTGGTTCCTGACGCAGATCGGCTCGTGAGGCGCTTCGGGCCGCCGCGCGTGCGGCGGCCTGCAGCGGCCGGTCACATGCCGATGACGACCGAGCCGCCGCCGCCGGTCATCGTGCAATTCGGATTGGTCGGCCGGATCCGGATCCGCGCCAGCGCGCCGGTGGTCTCGGCGGTGATCGTCAGCCGACCCGCGCCGAAGAAGTTGTCGAAGGTCTGCTGCACCTGCGGCGCGTGCTCGACGACCATCTGCTGATTGGTCAGCCCCGCGGTGCAGGTCGCGCGGACGGCGGTCTGCTGCAGGAACTGGTCGAAGTGGTCGGTCGGCGTGCCGCCGCCGCAGGCGAGATCGCCGTGCGCGTCGGTCGTCAGCGACGAGCCCGGCGGGTAGAGCCCGCTGCCGGCCCACGGGTAGGGCGGCAGGTCGACGTAGAGCGAGTTGCTGCCGGAGTCGTAGACCCAGCTCACGGTCTGTGTGGTGGGCGGCGGGACCGGGATCAGGTTGGTCCCGAACGTGGCGCCTGCACCGGGCAGCGCCGGACCGCCCCAGGCCCACGCCGACGGCGGCGTCGTCAGGCAGCCGGTGCCCGACGTCGCGCTCGCGGCACCCTCGCCCCGCATCAGCATCAGCGCGGGCTGGGCGACCGGCGACAGGTTGGCGACCGCCAGCGTCGCATTGATCACGTCCTCGCCGGTGCTGGGATCGAACGTGATCGACGTCGCCCGCAGCAGCGACCGGGTGCCGAGCTGGTCGACGAGCTGCATGCACAGGTCGTCCGGGTCGTTGGTGCCGAGGCCGGTGACGCGGATCGCCACGCTCTGGCCGACCGCGAGCAGGCCGTTGCTCGGCGTGATCGAGCCGACGGCGACCGGCGGCGGCAGCGGACCGATCGTGCCGGTGCCACCGTTCGACGTCGTGATCCGACCGCCGGCCGGAACCACCAGCCACTGGTTCTCGAAGCTGGCGCCGGTGAGCCTGGGCAGCGGCGGGATCGGGATGTTGACCGCGGCGGCCCCGAGCTGCGCCGGCACCGCGAACGACGTCAGGTCCGGCAGCGTCAGCACGAGGCAGCCCGGCGAGCCGATGAAGCCGAGGTCGAGCGGTGGGAGCAGCCGCTGCAGGCCGAACAGCAGCAGGCCGGTGCTGCCGGCCGGAGCCTGCGTCAGCTCGATCTGGATGGTCTGGCCGAGCACCGGCAGGCCGTGCGCGTGCAGGGCGGGGATCCCGGCGCTGCCGGGGCAGCCGGCGCCGTAGCGGACGTAGGTCTGCGCGGACAGCGACGCGGTGAGCGCGGCGAGCAGCGCGATGTGCTGGCCGGCGCGGAGTCGGAGCGGACGGTGCGACATGGTTCGGATCTCCGTGGAGCGATCGGTGGGCGGACCGGGAGTGATGACCGGAGGGGTGCCGAGGCGGACAGGAATCGCACCGGGCGGCCGCCGGACCGCCGCTGCGGCCGATCCGTGGCGCTCCGCTTGCGTGCTCCGCCCGGATCGGGGGAAATGCCCGGATGGTGCGCGCCCTCTACCCCGGCAGCTTCGATCCCGTGACCCGCGGTCACCTCGACCTGGTCGACCGCGCGCGCCGGCTGTTCGATTCAGTAACGGTCGCGGTCGCGCGCAACTCGTCCAAGCAGCCGCTGTTCGACGTCGAGGAGCGCATCGAGATGCTCCGCCACGAGCTGCCCGAGGACGTCGCGATCGTCGGCTTCCAGGAGCTGGTTGTCGACTTCGCGCAGCGCAATGGATTCGGCGTGGTGCTGCGCGGTCTGCGCAACGTCGGCGACTTCGAGTTCGAGTACCAGATGGCGCTGACCAACCGCCACCTGCGCGAGACGGTCGAGACGGTGTTCGTCATGCCGTCGCACCGCTTCAGCTTCCTGTCGTCGTCGCTGATCAAGGACATCGTCCGCTACGGCGGCGACGTGTCGAGCTTCGTCACGCCGCGCGTCGAGGACGCGCTGCGGCGCAAGCTGCGCGGCTGACGGCGGTCAGCTTCGCCGGCATCACGGCAGCCACCAGCAGGCGACGCCGGCGAGCGGCACCGGCGCGAACGCGAGCGCCACGAGCCGGCCGGTGCGCCGCCCGCCGAGCGCGGCTGCGATGGCACCCTTGAACGCGAGGTTCGCGAGCGACGCGAGCAGCACGGCGCGCCAGGCGACGTCGTCGCTGAGCCGCCCTGCCGCGCACAGCCGGGCGGACGACAGCGTGATCGCGTCGACGTCCGTCAGTCCGGACACGGCCGCCACCGCGAACACCCCGGTGCTGCCGAGCCGGTCCTCGGCGAAGCGCACCGCCACGAGCACGACGGCGAACACCGCGGCGAACACCAACGCTGCGCCGAGCTGAGCCGGGTTGTCGGACGGCGGGATCTCCGGCGCCGGGTGCCGCGCGAGCCGCCAGAGGCCGAGCCCGATCGCGGGCCACAGGCCGAAGAACGTCACCGCGAGCGCCGGCGCGAACACGCCGAGCCGATCCGGCGCGACCGCGGCGATCTCGATCGCCTGCCGCACCGGGACGAGGCTCGACGCCAGCACGATCGCGGTGGCGGTCGCGGCGGGCGCGGCGCCGGCGCGGCGCGCGATGCCGGCGGTCGTCGCGGTGCTCGACACCAGCCCGCCGAGCAGGCCGGTCAGCGGCACGCCGGCGCGCGCGCCCAGCAGCCGCTGCACGACGTAGGCCCCGAGGCCGATGCCGCACACGAGGGTGGCGACGAGGCCGAGGTGGCGCGGGTTCCAGACGCCGTACGGACCGAGGTCCCGGTCCGGCAGGATCGGCAGCAGCACGAGCGCGACCAGCGCGAGCTGCGCGACGGCGCGGAGGTCGCCGGCCCCGAAGCGGTCGGCGAGCGCGTGCAGGCGCACCTTCTCCTGCAGCAGCACGAACACGGTGCCGCCGAGCGCGACGGCGATCTCCCAGGGTCCGAGCGCGGCGAGGGCGCCGACCACGTACATCGACAACATCGCCAGCGCGGTCGTCGTGCCGGTGCGCTGCGGGTCGCGGTGCACGCCGACCAGCACGGTGACGACCACGGCGCCCACCGCGGCGAGCCCGGTCGCGACGATCCAGGCGCCGAGCGGCTCGGCCAGCAGCCCGGTCGACGCGCCCAGCAGCGCGATCAGCGGGAACGTGCGGATGCCGGCGACGCGCGGCCCGGATTGCTCGCGCTGCAGCCCGACCAGGAGGCCGAGTCCGAGCGCGATGCCGAGGCTCTCGAAGGCCGGCAGCAGCTCCATTCCCACAGACTCGCAGCGCGCGGCGGTCGCGCGCAATCCGCGGCGACCCGCACCGCGTCAGCTCCGGCGGCGCAGATCGAGGCGCGACGTGCGCGAGCCGGTGGGGCCGGGCGCGGGCGGGGTGGCGTCCGCGCGCGCTGTCGCGTTCCGCAGCCGGCTCGGCGGCTCCGGCGTCGCGCGCGTCTCGCCGAGCGCGGTGATCGGCGAGGCCGCGCACAGCCCGCCGACCGACCGTGTCACCTCGTCGGGCCGGTTCGCCTTCGCGATCGCGTCCTCCGGACGGATCTGGCCCTGCTTGACGAGCTCGATCAATGCCGCTTCGAGCGATTGCATGCCGTGCCCCTTGCCGGTCTGCAGCAGGTTCAGGATCTGCGCGGTCTTGCCTTCGCGGATCAGCGAGCGCACGCCGTCGGTCGCGATCAGGATCTCCTGCGCGACGGCACGGCCGCCGTTCGTCCGCTTGACGAGGCACTGCGAGATCACACCCTGCAGCGTGGTCGCTAGCTGCACGCGGACCTGCTGCTGCTGGTCGGTCGGGAACACGTCGATGATGCGGTCGACGGTCGAGATCGCGCTCGTCGTGTGCAGCGTGGCGAACACGAGGTGGCCGGTCTCGGCGGCGGTGATCGCCATCGAGATCGTCTCGAGGTCGCGCATCTCGCCGATCAGGATCACGTCCGGGTCCTGGCGCAGCGCGCGCCGCAGCGCCTCGCGGAACGAGTGGCAGTCGTGGCCGATGTTGCGCTGCGTGACGAAGCAGCCCTTGTCCTGGTGCACGAACTCGAGCGGATCCTCCATCGTCAGGATGTGGCCGCGCTCGTTGCGATTGATGTGATCGATCATCGCGGCGAGCGTCGTCGACTTGCCGCTGCCGGTCGGGCCGGTGACCAGCACGAGCCCGCGCGGCTTCAGTGCGAGGTCGAGGCAGATCTGCGGCAGGCCCAGCTCGATCGCATTGGGGACCGTCGCCGGAATGACGCGCGCGACCAGCCCCACGGCGCCGCGCTGCGTCAGCACGTTGATGCGGAAGCGGGCGACGTCCGCCACCTCGACCGAGAAGTCGAGGTCGAGGTCGCGCTCGAAGCGCTCGCGCTGGTCCTCCGACATCAGCTCGTCGGCGAGCCACGCGGTCGCCGCGGAATCGAGCACGCCGAACTGCTGCTGCGGCTCGATGTGGCCGTCGACGCGGAAGCCGGGCGGCGAGCCGGCCTTGATGTGGAGGTCCGAAGCACCGCGCTTCACGAGCGCGCGCAGGAGGTCGTAGATGCTCGGCGTCGTCAGGGTCCCGCTCCGTGGCTCTGGCGTGCGGCGCCGCTGCGCCGCCGGTTCGGGATCGGTATCGGTCCGCGCTCGCGCGGTGCTGCAGCGTGGGTGCGCAGCCCCCATGCGAGGGAAGCGGCCGGGGATCGTCGCTCGGAGCCGGCGCACCGTGCGGCTACGCTCGGGGGACCCATGGCAGACCCGATCCGGTCCGTGCACAGCGACGCCGCGCCCGCGGCGATCGGTCCCTACAGCCAGGCGATCGTCCACGCCGGGCTCGTCTACTGCTCCGGTCAGATCCCGCTCGATCCGGCGACCGGCGCCCTGGTCGGCGGCGACATCGACGCGCAGGCGGACCGCGTGCTGCGGAACCTGACCGCCGTGCTGCGCGCCGCGGGCAGCGACCTGTCGCGCGTGCTGCGCACGACGATCTTCCTCGCCGACATGGCCGACTTCGCGGCCGTCAACCAGGTCTACGCACGCCACTTCGGCGACCACCGGCCGGCGCGCGCGACGGTCGCGGTGCGCGAGCTGCCGAAGAGCGCTCGCGTCGAGATCGACTGCATCGCGGTGGCGCCCGCGTGAACGCGCGCGACGCGACGCGCGCGCGGCGGCTGGTCGCCGCGGCGGTCGCGCTGCTCGCCGTGCTGCTGCCGGCCCTGGTCGCGGGGCGTACGATCGACCGCCCGGCGGCGGCGGGCGAGCTCGCGCGCCTCGGCGCGGCGGTCGACGACCCGGACGGTCGGGCCGCCGGTCCCGCGCAGCTGCTGTACGTCGCGTTCGTCGACGTCGCCCCGCTCGCCGGCACGGTCGGCACGCAGCGCGACGCCGCGCTCAGGCGCGCGCTGCCGATGGCGCGGCTCGGCATGGTCGCCGGGCTGTTCGTCGCCACCGCGCTGTTCCACGTCGCGGTGACGCTCGCCGCCGGTCGCGCGCTCGCGTGGCTCGCGTGCCTCGTGCTCGCGGTGGTCGCGCCGGTGCGCGACGTGGGCTGTTCGCTGCGGCCCGAGGTCGCCAATCTCGCCTTCGCGATGCTCGGTCTGGTCGCGGTCGTCGCACTGTGTCGCCCGCGGGCCGGCACGGCGGCCGGCCGCGCGGCGACCACCGTGGCGACGCTCGCCGGCGGGCTCGCGCTCGGCCTCGCGGTCGCGACCCAGCCCGCCTACGGCGTGCACCTGTTCGCGCCGGGGCTCGGCGCCGCCTGGGTGCTCGCGGCGAACCTGCGTGGCACGTGGCGCGCGTTGCGGCAGCGGCGTCCGGACCTGGCGCCGGTCGGTGGCGCGTGGCGGGAGCTCGTGCCGTGGCTCCTGACGACGCTGTGCAGCTTCGCGGCGGGCGCGGTGCTGCTGCGCAGTGGTGCGCCCGCGCCGACGCCGACCGGCGTCGGCCTGGTGCCGACCGGGTGGTGGGTCCCGGTCGCTGCGCTCGCCGGTGCCGGCGCCGTGGTGTGGGTGCTCGGCAGCCGCTCGCGGCCGCCCGCACAGCGCATGGCGCACGCGCTGCTCGCCGCCCAATCGGCCCTGTGGATCGGCCACCGCGCGATGCTCGCGCCGGACGCCGACGCGTTGCCCGCGGCGCCGGCGTTCGCGCTGTTCGTCGCCGCCGGTCTGACGCTCGCCGTGGTGCTGCCGGGCCGGCGGCGCGTGCGGATATGACGAGCCGGGCCGCGGCGGGATCCACGCACCTCGGGCGAGCCGTGTCGCGCTGCGACGATCGTGGTGCGCGTCGATTCGGAATGGCGTGCATTGTGCAACGGCGAGCCGGGCCGGTCCGCCATCGGCAATGGACGGCGGCGGCGGCTCGACGGGAGCGGGGCCCGCGTGCCACCTTCGCTCGACCCGCCGGTAGACTGCGCGCATGGTGCTCCGCGGCCGTGCCGTCCTCGTCGCGCTCTCGCTCGGTCTGTGCGTCGGTGCGGCGCGGCCGCAGGAAGATGCCTGCGCCGAGGTCCTCGACGCGGTCGCGCGCTGGGAGCGCGAGCATCCGGACCTCGTGCGGCACGTGTCGATCGGGGAGTCGGTCGAGGGTCGGTCGCTGTTCGTCGTCCGGATCTCCGCGGCGCGCGACGGCGCGCCCGAGGTCTACCTCGGCGGTGGCATCCACGGCTCCGAGGGCAGCGAGCGCGACGCGGTCTTCATGGCGGAGCAGCTCCTCGCGCGGGCCGGAGATCCCGCGGTGCGCCGGCTGCTCGAGACCCGGGTGTTGTGGGTGCAGCCGCTCGTCAATCCCGACGGGGTCGCCGGGCACGAGCGGCGGAACGCGCACGGCGTCGACCTGAATCGCAACTTCGCTGCGCGGTGGACGCCCGGCGAGCGCTCGCAGCACGGCCGCTACCCGGGGCCCGCGGCGTTCTCCGAGCCCGAGTCCCGGGCGGTCCGCGACTTCCTGCGCGGGCGCGAGCAGCTCCGCGCGTACCTCGACCTGCATCGCTCGGCGGAGATCCTGGTGCTGCCGGCGGCCGGCGTCGCCGGCATCGACGGTGACGCGGTCGACGCGGCGGCCCTGGCGTTGGACGTCGCGATGGGCGGGATCGAGCACGGGCGGCGGCGGTTCCCGCAGCTCCGCGGCCTGACGATCGACTGGGTCCTCGGCGAGCTCGGCGTGCTGGCGTTCACGCTGGAGAATCCGTCGACCGAGCGCAGCGGGCCGCCGGCCGACGACCCGCGCTGGAAGGCCCTCCGGCATCTGCTCGAGCAGGCCGGCGACTATCCGCGGTTCGAGCGCCCGCCGCCGTTCGTGTTCGACGACGCGTGGCGCGAGGTCGTCGCGACGTTCCGGCAGGGCTGCGCGGCCGCGCACGTCGTCGGCGCGAGCCTGATGTTCGTGGCCGGCGCCGACGTGCTCGGCTCCGAACCGTACGGGCTCGCCGACCGCGACGGCGGGCGCGCGGTCGACCCCGACACGATCTACCACTGGGCGAGCATCACCAAGACGCTGACCGGCATCGCCGCGATGCAGCTCCGCGACCGCGGGCGCCTGCGTCTCGACCAGCCGATCCTCGACTTCGTCCCCGAGCTGCGCGAGGTGCACGACCCGTTCGGGCCGATCGACGCGATCACGATCCGGCACCTGCTGTCGCACTCGGCCGGCTTCCGCGGACCGACCTGGCCGTGGGGTGGCGACCAGCCGTGGCACCCGCACGAGCCGACGCGGTTCGCGCAGCTCGTCGCGATGCTGCCGTACACCGCGGTCGAGTTCGCTCCGGGCAGCCGCTACTCGTACTCGAATCCCGGCATCGTGTTCGTCGGCCGCGCGATCGAGGTGCTGAGCGGCGACGACTACGAGGTCTACATGGACAAGAACGTATTGCGGCCGCTCGGCATGGCGCGCAGCTACTTCGACGTGACGCCCTACCATCTCCAGCGGTACCGCTCGCACAGCTACGAGGTGCGCGGCGACGAGGTCGCCGACCTCGGGTCGGACTTCGACACCGGCGTCACGGTCAGCAATGGCGGGTTGAACGCGCCGCTGACCGACATGGCGCGCTATCTGGCGTTCCTGCTCGGCGCGGTTCCGGACGGCTCGGATGCGGCGGGCGTGCTCGCGCGGAGCTCGCTCGAGGAGATGTGGCAGCCGATCCTGCCGGCGCGGTCGGACGGCTCCGAGCAGATCGGCCTGGCGTTCTTCGTGCAGGAGCGGGCCGGGCAGCGGTTCCCGACGCACACCGGCGGACAGCGCAGCTTCGTGACGTTCTTCTACGTCCACCCCGCTTCCGGCACCGGTGCGCTCGGCGCGTTCAACACGAGCACCGCCGGTCCGGTGATGGCGGCGGTGCGCACCGCCTGCATGGAGAAGCTGTCGCTGCCGATGGCGCGCTGAGCGGATCGCAGGGCGGTGACCGGCGCCGGGTCCGGTCACTCGATCAGCAGCGGCGCGGCCGGACCGAGCTCGACGCCGCCGTCGGTGCCGAGCCGGATCGGCTGCAGGACGACGTGCAGACCGGTGGGCAGCGGCGGCACCGGGTCGGACCGCGTGGTCGAGCCCGACGCCGGGATCGCGTAGGCGTCGAACACCGCGCCCGTCGGCCGGACGAACAGCGGGCCGAGCGGTGTCGCCAGCGCGGCGGTCGGCAGGTCGAGGAAGGCGTAGACCAGATCGGCGGGCGCCGCCGTGACCGTCACCGGGAGCTGGCTGCCGGGCGTCCGCGCGGCCGGGAGCCGCAGCGTGGGAACGGCCGTACGCCGGCGCGTGGATCGCGACGCTGGCGCAGCGGTCGACGACCAATGTGCTGATGAACGGGGAGTCGTTGGCCAGCACCGGGGCGTGCCAGACGACGCTCATGGCACAGCTCTCGATGCGGACGAACGTGCCGGCGGCCGCAGGCTGGAGCTGTCCACCGTGCAGCACCAGCGCCTGACCCGCCGGGATCGGCCCGATGCGGAGGTGGCCGAGAATGGACGAGTCGGGCTACACGATCGCGAGCGGATCGAAGTCGATGCGCAGCCCGCGGTCGACGCGGAGCGGATCGTAGGTGCCCGCGCGGACGATCAGGTGATCGCCGGGGCGGGCGGCCTGGATCGCCTGGTTCAGTGCGGTGCCACCGCCGGTCACGACGGTCTGGGCGCGGATCGGCGCACTGCCCGGCAGGACGTGGAGGGCGATCGCGACGACGGCGACGCGGAGGAACGTCGAGCGCCGGCTTGCTTCCGTGCGCTTCATCCCGGCATCGGGTTCTAACGTGACGGCGGTCAGTCCTGCTGCTCGACGGCGCGCGCGACCGCCTCGCGCAACTCCTCGATGCCCTCGTCGTCCTGCAGATAGACGCGGATCGCCGCGATGCGGCCGTCGCGGCCGATCAGCACGTGGTCGGGCACCTGCTCGATCGCGTAGCGCAGCGCGACGTCGTTCTGCCAGCCGCGGCCGTCGAAGATCTGCGGCCAGGTGCGGCCGGACGCGGCCGCGGCGCTGCGCGCGACGTCGCGGTCGTCGTCGAAGCAGACGCCGAGGATCGCGAGGCCGCGGTCGCGCCAGGCGTGGTCGAGCTCCTTCAGCAGCGGGGTGGTGTCGCGGCCGGCGTGCACGCGGCTCGACCAGAAGTCGAGCAGCACGACCTTGCCGCGCAGGCTCTCCAGCGACACCCGGGAGCCGTCCAGGGTGCGCGCGTCGAACGGGATCGCCTCGGCGCCGACGCGCAGATCGAGCGCGCGCAGCCGGTCGCGGGCGACGCCCCCCCAATAGGTGGCTGGATATCGCTCGCTCAGCTCCTTCAGCGCCTTCTCGTAGCTGCCGTCCTCGAGGTCCTCGCGCTCGCGCACCATCGCGGCGCGGAACCAACCGACGCGCGCGCGCGCCTCGTCGTCCTTCGCGTCGCGCTCGGCCTGCGTGAACAGGGCCTCGGCGCGCGCGGGCTCGTCGAGCCGCGTCGCCAGGAAGATGCCGAGCGCCATGCGCTCCTCGAAAGCCGACGGCTTCGCGACCGCGCGGTCGATCCACGCACTGCGCTCCTCGGTCATGCCGAGCCACGTCGCCATCTCGGCGGCGGTCGCGAGCTCCATCGCCGGCGCCGCGTCGACGTCGATCGAGCGCAGCGTGGTGCGCGCGTCGTCCTCGCGCCCGATGTCGAGATAGATGTTCGTCAGCAGCAGCCGGCCGTTGATCAGGTCGGTGCCCTTGGCGTCGCTCGCGAGCCACCTGTGGAGCTGGTCGGCGTGACGCTCGGCGAGCGCGCGGACGTCGTCGAAGGTCAGCGCGCCCTGCTTCTCCTCGCGCAGCGCGCGCTGCTCGTCGGCGAAGCGCTTCTGCAGCTCGGCGAGGTTCGTCTGCGCCGCCACCGTGACGGTCGGCGCGCACAGCGCGCAGGCAGCGAGGAGCAGGAGGCGGACGGTGTGGAGCGTGGACATCGGCGGTCTTGGTGGGCGGGTGCGCTCGGGCGAGTCGCGCGACGGCCCGCGACGGGAGCCGCGGAACCACCCGCTAGCGTAGCGGGTGGCTGCGGCCTCGTGGACGGTCGGCCGTGCCCGGCCGCCGGCCGGCGTGTCCGCGGTCCCGTGTGACCGGTCGGCCGAAGTCGGTGCGACCCCGCACGCTGGCGGCGGCGTCGCCGGCAGCTCGGTCCGCGGGTCGCCGCGACGCCGGCGGGAGCATCGGCTATCGTGCACCGCCCGATGGTCTCGGGGATGGCCTGTCCGCTGCCACGGCAGTGGGGTGCGTCGCCCCCGGGGCTCCCGTGCGGGTCGATGGAGGTCGAGGATCGTGACCGGTGCGACGGACCAGACGACGTTGCTCCTCGAGCATTGGTGGGACGGCGACACCGCCGCGCGCGACGAGCTCCTCGTGCGCGATCTCGACTGGATCCGGCGCTACGTGCACCACCGGCTGGGCGACGGGCTGCGGCGGTTCTGCGAGACCGGCGATGTCGTCCAGGAGGCGGTCCTGCGGATCCTCGACTACCGACCACGATTCCGGGTCGAGAACCGCGCGCAATGGCTCGGGTTGATCGGCCGGATCACATTGAACGTCATCCGTGGGCAGCACCGCGGCCACCACGCGCTGAAGGTCGATCCGGAGCGGCTGACGGCGATGACCTCGGCGTCGAGGATCGAGCGCGACGGACGGCGCGGCTCGGTTCTGCGACCCGACGCCGAGGCCGCCGCGGTCGAGGAGCTCGAGCACCTGCGGACCGCATTGCTCGTGCTCGAGCCGGGCGACCAGATCATCCTCGACCTGCACTTCCAGGGGCTGACCGACGCGCAGATCGGCGCGAAGGTCGACATGAACGGCAACGCCGTGCGTACGCGGCGCAGCCGCGCGATCCGGAAGCTGTTCGGGCTGACCGAGGCGGTCCGCAGCGGCGAGATCGGCCGCCGCTTCGAGGCCGAGGGTCAGGCGATCGCCGCTCCCGATCGGGCGGGATCGTAGTGGTGGCGCCGGCCGTGCTCCGCACGGCCGGCGCGGGTCGACCGGGATGCAAAGCACCAAAGTCAGCGGATCGTGATCCGTCTCGCGGGACGGAGACCCAGCAGCCAAGTTCGGAACAGGGGTTCGGCCGGTCCTCTTGCTGCTGACCGCGAGGCTTGGTCGGTGATGCGATCGAAGCCGCCGCGGGTGACGCCGAATCCCGAGGCCGAATCGGCCTCGCGAAGCCCTTCCCCCTCAGCCGTGGGCCGCGAGTAATCGCCCCACCAGTCGCGACACCATTCCCAGACGTTTCCGTGCATGTCGTGCAGACCGAAGCGGTTGGGCCGCAGGCTTCCTGTGGGCATCACGTCGCTTGCCTCCGGGGCTGCGATTCCCTCCGACGACGCGACCGTCGACCCTGTCGACCAGGGCGTCGTCGTCTTGGCCCGGCAGGCATACTCCCATTGAGCCTCGGTTGGCAGCAGCAGGCTGTGGGGGGAGAGCGCAGGGCTGCACATCTCCCACGTCACTTCTGTTGTCGGAAACGACAGGTCGTTCGGCCAGTGCCTGGGTCTACCCCCCAGTCGTATCCACTGCCCCTCCGTCAGCTCGTGCTTGGCGAGGAAGTACGGCGACAGCGTGACCTCGTGAACCGGGGACTCGTTGGTCTGCGCGTTCTCGTCGTAGTTGCGACCACTCGGATCCTCCTTCTGCGCCCCCATCCAGAACGTCCCACCGGGGATCAACACGAAGACGATCCCCATCCCGTCCTGCATCCGCAGGCCACCGTACTCGTCGTAGTCCTCGATCCGCGGCACCGGCTGATCGGCTTCCCCGGACCGCAGGTGGTAGAACTCCCAGAGCTTCGTCACCGGGTTCATCCCGATCGGCACCAGACCCGGCTGCGGGAACAGCTCGATCGGATGCGCGCGGTACAGCTCAGTCGCCGTCTGCCCATCCGCGCGGAGGATCGCACGGCGCGCCTGCTCCCACAGCTCTCCGTACACGACCTCCAGACGCTGCACCTTCTCGGCCCAGGCCAGCCGGGCCTCGACCCTCGCCACCTGCTGCTCGCGGAACGACTGCAGGTTCGCGACCAGGCGCGTCAACGTCTCGTACAGGAACCGCTCCGACCCGTCGGCGAAACGCAGCTCGTGGACCGTGCGCTCGAGATCGGGCTTCATCGCCAGCACCCGCTCGGCATCAGCGAGCCAATGCCGGATCGCCGGGAGCTTCGCCGGCCAGGCGGGGTCCAGCTCGGCCTCGGCCTGTACGGCCCGTTCGTAGATCACCATCGCCCCGAGTTGATCGAAGCGCGCCTTCTGACGGGCCAGCTCGGCCGCCCGCTCGGTGGCCACCCACGCAAAGCCGATCGCGATGGCGGCGCCCGTGACGGCGGTGCCGACGACGGCAGCGATCGCGATCAATGCGCCGCGATACCGCCGCACGAACTTCCGCGCCCGGTATACGCCCCCCGGTGGTCCCGCCAGCACCGGCTCGTGCTGCAGGTAGCGCTGCACGTCGGCCGCGAACTCGCTCGCCGTCTCGTAGCGCCGGGTCCGGTCCCTGCTCCAGTGCCTTCATCACGACCCAGTCCAGGTCGTCGCGCAGCCGCTTCCGCAACGTGCGGACTTCGATCCGCCGCCGCGCCGCGACCTCGCTCGACTCTGCCCCCAGGGTCGTCAGCCGGGTGCTCGGTTTCGGCGGATCGACCTCGCGGATCCGCCGCTGCATCTCCATCCAGCCGGCCCTGCGCAGCTCCTGGTCCGGAAACGGCAACGTCCCGACCAGCAGCTCGTACAGCAGCACGCCGAGCGTGTAGACGTCGGTGCGCGTGTCGATGTCCAGCCCGCCGAGCCCGGCCTGCTCCGGTGACATGTACTCCGGCGTCCCGACGATCTGGCCCTGCTCGGTGAAGATCGTCGCCTCGACCAGCCGGTGGTCGGTCGCCCGCGCCAGCCCGAAGTCGATGATCTTCGGCGTCGGCCTGCCGTCCTGCACGGTGACAAGCACGTTTTTGGGCGTCAGGTCGCGGTGGATCACGCCCTTGTTGTGGGCGTGCTGCACGCCAGAGCACACCTGCCGGAACAGCGCCAGGCGCTCGTCGAGCGACAGCTTGTTGTCGTCGCAGTAGCGGTGGATCGGGATGCCCTTCACGTACTCCATCGCGAAGTACGGCTGCCCCGACTCCGTCAGCCCGCACTCGTAGACGCGCGCGATGTTGCCGTGCTCCATCATCGCGAGCGCCTGCCGCTCGGCCTCGAAGCGGTGCACGACCGCCTTGCTGTCCATGCCGAGCTTGATGACCTTCAACGCTACCCTGCGCCGCACCGGCTCCTTCTGCTCGGCGAGGTAGACCGTGCCCATGCCGCCCTCGCCGAGCCGGCCGAGGATCCGGTATGGACCGATCTGCACGGGCACGCCGCCAGCGCCCTCCGCATTGCCTGGCTCGGCGGTCCGCGGCGGGTCCGGGCGCGCCTTCGGCGCGCGAACCAGCAGCTGCTCGACGTCCTCGCGCAGCGCGATGTCGCCACCGCAGGCGCGGTCCAGGAACCCAGCGCGCTCCGCCGCCGGCAGGTCGAGCGCGCGCTCGAGCAGCGACCGCGCGAGCGAGGCCCCGGCGACACCCGACGGCCCGTCCGGCTGCAACAGCGGCAGCAGGTCGTCCCGCAGCTCCGCATGCGCAGCGAGGAGCGCCTCGACCGGCTCGGCGGTACCCGCATCCTGACGCGCGCGGTAGTCCCGGAACACCGCGAACGCCGCCGCGAGCCGCTCCGGCGTCGCCGCGCGCGGGCGTCCCGCGCCGCCCGCGGGTGCGTCCGACGCGCTGCCGAGCGACCCGTGCGGGGACGAGCCGTCGGAGTCGCTACCGAGCAGGGCCTCCAACTCGGTGCGCAGCGCCTGATCGCCTGCACAGGCCGCAGCGAGGAACGCCTGCCGCTCCGCGACCCGCATCCCGCGGGCGCGGTCGAGCAGCTCGGAGACGCGCCGGCGGTCCGGGGTCACCATCGCGCTCCGATCAGGCGCGGGGACCCGGATGGCAGCCGCGACGTCCCCTCCGCGTCCGTCCCGGACGGGGCGCTCGTGCGTTTTCCGACTACTGCCGCGCCCATGCCGCACACGCGGCCGTGGACCGGAGCTCGGGCCCCGGCGTCGACGCGGTGACGATGTCGATGGCGATCAGACCGACGGCGAAGAACGCGAGTCGGAAGTCGATCGACGGAGGTCCCGCCGGTCTGAGGTGCGACCATCCGTTCCGCAGGTCGGGTGCCTCGGCCACGTGCTGCCTCTGCGTTCCGTTCCATCGTGATCGTCAGAGTTGCCGTGCCCGGGCGGCGCGCAGCCCGATGCTGACCCCGCGGAACTCTGGCGGGACGTCGCCGCGCGCTGCCGAGCGGGCGTCGAGCGCCCTGTCGTCGTAGGCGCCGCCGCGATGGATCATCAGCGAGACCGCCGGTCCCTGCCCGTCCCGCGGTCGATCTCCATGTGTTCCCTGCAGGAAGTAGGGTCCGATGTGGTCGCGCGTCCATTCCGCGACGTTGCCGTGCACGTGGTGCAGACCCCAGGCGTTCGGACGCAGCGTGTCCACCGGTGCATGGATCGAGAACCCATCGTCGAGCTCGGGCCAGTCGGCGATCGAACTCCCGGTCGCGCCTCCGGTCTTCGCCGAGCGGTCCGCCAGGTTCACCGCGCCGATCAGCGAGTCGCGTTCGCCGCCGGTCCACCAGGGTGTCGTCGTTCCGGCTCGGCATCCGTACTCCCACTGCGCCTCGGTCGGTAGCGCGAGCCCGTAGCGGCCAAGCAGCGTCTCGCACATCATCCAGTCGACGTGCTCGACCGGGTGTGACAGCGTCACCCACGCGCCGAGGAAGTCCCAGTTCCCGGCAGCGTGGTAGCTCGGCGCGGGGTCGAGGTCCATGGTCGCCAACCGGTGCCACTGCCCTTGGGTCAGCTCGTGCCTGGCGAGGAAGAACGGGGACAGCGTGACGTCACAGACGGGAGATTCGTCGGGCGCCGCGTCCTTGTCGTAGTTGCGGTCGTTCGGGTCGCCGCGTTGGGCGCCCATTGCGAATCGACCTCCGGGGAGCAACACGAACACGATCCCGGTGTCGTCGGTGACCGTGATGTGCCCGGTCTTCGGATCGTGTCGCGGAATCTCGAGCTCCGCCGGATCCCGACCCGAAACGGGGTCCCACGCTGAGCGCAGGTGGTAGAACTCCCAGAGCTTCGTCACCGGGTTCATCCCGATCGGCACCAGCCCCAGCTGCGGCTTCAGGTCGATCGGCGGCATGCGATAGAGCGTGCTCGCCGTGATGCCGTCGGCGCGGAGGATCGCCTGCCGCGCTTCGTCCCAACGCGACCGGTGCCGCGCGATCGACAGATCCTCGATGCGCGCAGCCCACTCGCGTCGCCGTTCGACGTCCTCGACCTCGTCGTCGACGAAGGTCTCGATGTCGGCGATCAACCGGCACAGGGTCTCGAACAGGAACCGGTCCGAATCGTGGGCGAACGGCCGCGCGTACGATGTGTCGATCCACCGCTCGAGCGCCTGGACCTGATCCTCGAGCTGCGCAATCGTGCGGCGCCCCTCGTCGCCACGCAGAGCGCTCGACTGTGCCTGGAGCCTCGCGAGGACAGGATCGTAGCTCGCCCGCTTTGCGTCCCCGAGGCCCTCGCGGACCCGCTCGGCCGTGGTGATCGCGTTCTCGACGTCGCCGACCGCGAACCACGCCCACGCCAGCGTGTCCAGCACGACCTCGAGCGCGACCGGCCGGTGCGCCTTGTCGACCGGCTCGAGCAGCTCGGCTGCGCGCCGCGCTGCGGCCAGTCCCTCGGGCTCCTCACCCCAGATCTCGCGCTCGCTCTCGTAGCCGACGCGGCTCCATGCGTAGTAGTTCAGCGACCCGGCATCCGCCGTCGCGAGCTCGATCGGCAACGGCACGGCTTCGACGACGGCCTCGCTCGCCGCCGCCGCACGCGCCCGGCGCAGCGAGTCGAGCCGCAGCCGCAGCTCCTCGAGCCGGGTGGCGTCGGGGTGCGCATGCCGCGCGGTCTCGATCTCCTCGACGCTCTGGGGGAGCGCGCGGTCCTGCAATATCACGACCGTGTCGCGGAGGTCAGGAAGCGACTCCCGAACGAGGCGCGCGTCGGTGGCGAGCCACCGCTCGATCGTCTCGAGCGGCTCGCCTGGCCAGGCCGGATACAGCTCGCGTGCGTGCTCCCTGGCTGCCCGCAGGCGCACGACCTGCTGCAGTCGCTCGAACCACGACTGGCGGTCGGCGATCTCGTCCTTCTGCCGCTCGATCTCGTCCGCGCGTTCCGTCGCGACTTGGGCGCTCCGCCTCGCCTCGGCGAGGCCCACCCAGATGCCGGCGATGCCGGCGATCAGGCCGAGCAAGACCGCCCCGAGGCCGAGCACCTGGGCCCGATAGCGCCGGACGAACTTGCGTAGGCGGTAGCGTGCGCTCGGCGGCCCGGCGACGACCGGCTGGTGGTGCAGGTATCGCGCGAGGTCCTGCGCCAGCTCATTGGGCGAGCCGTAGCGCCGCTCCGGCTCCTTGGCCATCGCCTTCAGCACGACCCAGTCCAGGTCTCCGCGCAGCTCCCTCGCCAGGTCTCGCACGCTGGTCCGGCGGTTGCGCGCGCACGCCGAGCCGTGCTCACCACCGGTGTTCGTCAGCCGGGCGCTGGGTCTGGGTGGCTCGTCCTCGCGCAGCCGGCGCTGGATCTCCAGCCAACCGGCCCTACGCAGCTCGCGGCTGGGGAACGGCAGCTCGCCGGCGAGCAGCTCGTAGAGGATAACACCGAGCGAATACACGTCGGCCCGCGTGTCGATCGCCTCGTGGTCCTGCGCCGCCTGCTCCGGCGCCATGTATTCGGGGGTGCCGAGGATCTGATCCTGTTCGGTGTTGATCGTCCCGGCCAGCAGGTCCCGATTGGTGGCCTTGGCTATCCCGAAGTCCAGGATCTTCGGCACCGCCAGGTCGCCCTCCCGCACGACCAGGACGTTGCCCGGCTTCAGGTCGCGGTGCACGACACCCTTCTGGTGGGCGTGCTGCACCCCCGCACAGACGTGGCCGAACAGGTCGAGCCGCTGTTCGATCGGCAGCCGATGCTTGTCGCAGTACTCGGTCAGCGGGATTCCCTCGACCAGTTCCATGACGAAGTACGGCTGGCCGCGGTCAGTCGCCCCGGCGTCGAGCACCTTGGCGACGTTGCTGTGGCTCATCGCCGCCAGCGCGCGCCGCTCGAACTCGAAGCGGGCCAGGACCTCCTTGCTGTCCATGCCGGGCTTGATCACCTTCAGCGCGACGAGCTGTCGCACCGGCATCCTGCGCTCGGCCTTGTAGACCGTGCCCATGCCGCCCTCGCCGAGCCGGCTGAGGATCCGGTATGGACCGATCTGCGCGGGCACGCCGCCAGCGCCCTCGGCATCGCCTGGCCCGGCGGCCCGCGGCGGGTCCGGGCGCGCGTTCGGCGCGCGAGCCAGCAGCTGCTCGACGTCCTCGCGCAGCGCGATGTCGCCACCGCAGGCGCGGTCCAGGAACCCAGCGCGCTCCGCTGCCGGCAGGTCGAGCGCGCGCTCGAGCAGCGACCGCGCGAGCGAGGCCCCGGCGACACCCGACGGCCCGTCCGGCTGCAACAGCGGCAGCAGGTCGTCCCGCAGCTCCGCATGCGCAGCGAGGAGCGCCTCGACCGGCTCGGCGGTACCCGCATCCTGACGCGCGCGGTAGTCCCGGAACACCGCGAACGCCGCCGCGAGCCGCTCCGGCGTCGGCGCGCCCGGGCGTCCCGCGCCGCCCGCGGGTGCGTCCGACGCGCTGCCGAGCGACCCGTGCGGGGACGAGCCGTCGGTGTCGCTACCGAGCAGGGCCTCCAGCTCGGTGCGCAGCGCCTGATCGTCCGCACAGGCCGCAGCGAGGAACGCCTGCCGCTCCGCGACCCGCATCCCGCGGGCGCGGTCGAGCAGCTCGGAGACGCGCCGGCGGTCCGGGGTCACACCTTCGAGATCCTCTCGCTGCGGTGTCCTGCAGCCGGCGTCGGATCATAGCGGCGGTGGCGCGGTGGAAGCTCGCGCGCGCGGTAGATCCGCGGAGCCGGCGAAAGAGCCTCCGGAACGGCGCGAGTTGCGGGCGGGACTCCACTCGCCCGCAGCGGTGACCCGCCCGACGGTGATCGAGCGGGTTCGTGTCCGCGGCAGCCGGCGGCTGAGGGAGCGCACCCGGGCGTACGAATCACGGCGTCCCCGGCACTCCGACCCTCGGAGCCCGACACGTCATCGCCGCGTGCGGGCGCAAGCTGCCAGACACAAGGAATCGCCATGAACCCCGTGCTCCGCATCTCTCCGTTTCCGACGACACTGGCGCTCACCCTGGCGGCGACCGTGCCGCTGTCGGCGCAGGGCACGCTGCACACGTTCCACGGCGTGTCCGCCGCTGCCGAACTCGGGAGCTGCGTGCGGACGGCGGGAGACGTCGACGGCGACGGCTGCGCCGACCTGGTCGTCGGCATTCCGGGGGACGCGACGGCGGGTGCCGAGGCCGGCTCTGCGCGGGTCTACTCCGGCCGCGACGGAACGGTGCTGCACACGTGGTACGGCGATTCCCCGGGCGATCGCTTCGGTGCGTCCGTCGGTGGCGCCGGCGACGTCGACGGCGACGGCTGCGCCGACCTGATCGTCGGCAGCCCCGGTGCCGACGGCGCCGCGGCGGGCGCTGACGCGGGGAGCGCGCGGGTCTACTCCGGGCGACACGGCACGATCCTCGCCGCGCTGTACGGCGATGTGGCCGGCGGGCAGCTCGGGTTCGCAGTGGCCGGGGCAGGCGACGTCGACGACGACGGCTACGACGACGTGATCGTCGGGGCGCCCTTCGATCACACCGGCGGCCGCTACGCCGGTAGCGCGCGGCTCCACTCGGGTCGGACCGGCGCGCGACTGTACCGCTTCGACGGCGACCATCCCGGCGCGACGTTCGGCCATGCAGTCGCGGGTGCGGGAGACGTCGACGGGGATGGCTGCGGCGACGTGATCGTCGGGGCGCCGGACGCGGGCGACCGGTTCCAGGCGGGCAGCGCAGCGGTCTTCGCGGGTCGCGATGGAGCGCTCCTGTTCACCTTCGCGTCCCCGCAGCCGGGTCTGATGTTCGGCCGCTCCGTCAGTGGGGCGGGGGACGTCGATGGCGACGGCTTCGACGACGTCGTCGTCGGATCCACGTGGACTCGTGACTTCGGCAATCCGCCGTGCGCGACGGTGTTCTCGGGTCGCGGCGGCCGGGTCGTGCACCAGTTCTTCGGTGACGATCCCGAGGACTGCCTGGGCTGGTCGGTCGGCGCCGCGGGGGACGTCGATGCCGACGGTCACGACGATGTGATCGCCGGAGCACCGTTCGACGACGACGGCGGCGACAGCACCGGCAGCGCGCGCGTGCTCTCGGGTCTGGACGGCACGGTCCTCGGCACGTTTCGCGGCAGCCTCTCCGGCAGCCGCCTCGGCTGGTCGGTGGGCGGAGCGGGGGACGTGAACGCCGATGGCTTCGCGGACGTGATCGTCGGTGCACCGCAGGACTCGGCGGGCGGAGTCGTCGCCGGGAGTGCGCGGGTGCTGTCGGGACTCGTCGCGGCGAACCCGGCGCCACCGCGCATCGTCGGCTACGGCCACGGCTGCCCCGGATCCGATGGCCGCCTGCCGCGCTTCGGCGTGCGTGGCCGGCCGGTGCTCGGGCAGGTGATCGCGCTGACACTCCGCGCGGCCCCGATCGCTTCGCCGGCGGTGATCGCGTTCGGTCTGCGCGAGCAGGCCTTGGACCTGGCGCCGTTCGGTGCGCCGGGCTGCGGGCTGTGGCTGCTCGCGGAGCTCGGCACGATCACGCTGGCGACCGACCCGACCGGTCGGGCATCGATCCCGCTGAGCGTGCCGGTCGAACCAGGACTGCTCGGTGCGGTGCTGCGGGCACAGTGGGTCGTCGTCGATCTGGCGAACGCACCGAGCATCCTCACCTCCGACGGCGTGATGCTCCGGATCGGCCAACCCCGGCCCTGATGCCGCATTCCCCGATTCGGCCGAGTTCGCGGAACGCAGCGAGCACAAGCCGCCGGCAGCGGCGACGTGGCCCGCGACTTCGGGGTCGCCGCCGGCAGCGCCCGTCACCGGAGTCGCCGACCTTCTCGGCGGACATCGAGGCGAGGTCGAGGTTGCCCATTGTCCATTGTCGAATCACACGACGGACACCCGCTTCGCGATGACGCGTGATCGTAGGCGTCGATCCACGACGCCCGCGCAATGGCAACTTGACGGCGGCGCCGTACAGGGACTGGGCGACCCGCGTCCCTCGAGCCACCGCGACACCCCTCCGTGATCCACCCGATGACGATCGAGCGAGTGCCAGCTGCGGCCGGCAACCTGGACCGCGCCGAGCGCGACACGGTGCGGCCATCTGGTCGCGGCGCGCGGCCGGATCGCGGTTCGCGAGCTACGGTATCCGACGGGAGTCGTTCCGGCCGGGCCGCCGAAGACCCTGGCCTGCTCGCAGCGATCGTGGCTGGCGGCGGCGGGCCCGGGCCCGCACCGCACGCGGGTGGCGCGGCGAATCGCTGCGACGCTGTTCGCCGCTCGCCGACCGCTCGGCGGCGGCGTCGACCGGTAGCATGGGGAGCGTCGGCCGCGCCCGTGTCCGGGGCTCGGCCACGCCCGGTGCCACCATGGACGAGTTCGACGCGTTCTATCAGCAGCTCGACTCCGAGCGGCTGCTCACCGAGCACGGACCGGGCCTCGTCGCCGACGCTCGCGAGATCCTCGCGAAGGCACCGGAGGCGAAGCTCGCCGGCACGATCCTGATGGCGGATTCCAAGGAGGCGGAAGTGATGCGCCAGATGCTCGTCGCCGCCTCCGGCCAGGCGCTCCCGACCGGGCTGATGGTGGGCGTGTGTGCGCGCGAGACGATCGAGCCGGCGCTGGTGCAGCACGTGGGAACCGAGCTCTGGCAGGAGCCTGCCGGGCTGCCGCAGTGCGTGCTGCCGGTCCTCGTCGCGACGCGCGATGGCGTGCGGTTCGGGTTCTTCCGGCTCGATCGCGACGAGTGATCGGCTGCGGGTCCGCGGTCGCGCGGCGTTTCGCGACGAAATCCCTGACGGATCGGGGCGCGTCGAACGCTAGCGGCTGCGTGCAACGCTCGATCTCTGCCGGTGTCGTGTTGTCGCTCGCCGTCGCGGTTCTGCCGACAGCGACCGCGCAGCGCCCGTTCCAGCGCTACGACGGGACGTCCGCGTACGAGCGGCACGGTCGTGCGGTCGCGCTCGGCGACCTCGACGACGACGGCTTCGCCGACGTCGTCGTCGGCGCCGATGGCTACGGACCCAACACCAGCCTGGCCGGTCGGGTGCGGGCCTGGTCGGGGCGCACCGGTGCGCTGCTGTTCACGTGGACCGTATCGGGGACCTTCCAGTTCCTCGGCACGTCCGTGGCCACGGCCGACGTCGATGCCGACGGCCACGACGACGTGATCGCTGGTGCGCCGGCCGCGACCGGCTCGACCGGGACGGTGTTCGTATGGTCCGGCCGCGACGGGTCGCAGCTGTTCGCGATCCACGGGGCAGCCGGGAGCCGCGCGGGCGTCGCGGTGGCCGGGGTCGGGGACCTCGACCGCGACGGCTACGACGACTTCGCGATCGCCTCCGAGGTCGGCCCGGTGCGCACCTGGTCGGGGCGCACCGGCGCGCAGCTCCACACGCTCAGCCCCGGCTTCGCCGTCGCCGCCGCGGGCGACGTCGATGCCGATGGCGTGCCGGACGTGGTGATCGGCAATCCGTTGTGGCGCGCGGCCATCGTCCACTCCGGCGCGACCGGTGCCGTGCTCCACACGTTCGCCGACACGGCGCTGTCCCAGTACGGTCGCGCCGTCGCGGGGCTCGACGCCAATGGCGACGGCTACGCCGACATCGCCGTCAGCGGACCGGGCGGCACCAACGCCGGCCGGGTCGACGTGTGGTCGGGGCGCAATGCCTCGCTGTTGTTCTCGTTCGCCGGTGAACCCGGCTCCGACTTCGGTGCGTCGCTGGCTGCGGTCCGGCCGATCGCCTGCGGTGGATTCCGGAACGCGCTCGCGATCGGCGCGCCGTTCGGCACGCGCGGGGGAGTGCGTAGCGGCTTCGTCCAGGTCCGCGCCGTCTGGGACCAGGGCCAGGTCGAGTACGAGCTCGCGCTCGGCGACGTGCTCGGCGAGTACGGCGTCAGCGTCGCGGCGGGCGACGTCGACCGCGACGGCTGGGACGACCTGCTGGTCGGCGCGCAGCGCATCGACTCGACGGCCGTCGACGCCGGCAGCGCCTCGGTGCACCGATTGGTGTACGCCGCCAGCTACGAGCTCGCCGGCCGGGTCACCGGTGCCGTGGCCGGCGACGGCTTCGGCCTGGCGCTGGCTGCGGTCGGCGACCTCGACGGCGACGGCATCGACGACTTCGCGGTCGGCTCGCCGTTCGACGACTTCAACGGTCAGGACAGCGGCGCCGTGCAGGTGTTCTCCGGTGCGACGCGGGCGCTGATCCGACGCTGGCGCGGCACCTCGGCGGGCGACTGGTTCGGCTTCGCCGTCGGCCGGGCGTTCGACTTCGATGGCGACGGCGTCGACGACGTCATCGTCGGCGCGCCGAACGCCACCGTGCGCGGGCGACCGAACGACGGCTATGTGCGGATCCTGTCCGGCCGCACCGGGGGCTCGCTGCGCACCGTCACGTCGGGCCTGACGTCCGGGCCGGCCGATCGGCTCGGCGTCGCGGTCACCGGGCTCGGTGGCGACATCGACGGTGACGGCGTGCCCGACTTCGCGGCGATCGCGGCCGGAGCCCCCGCGGTTCGCGCGTTCGCTGGCGCCGGCAGCTCGCCGCTGTTGACGTCGTGGTCGTTCGCGGCCCAGGCGTCGCCGTACCCGCTCGACGCCTTCTCCCTCGAGCCGCTCGGCGACCTCGACGGTGACGGCCGGCCCGAGCTGGCGCGCGGCTTCTCGCACGCCGAGGTCAACGGCCGCGTCCAGGCCGGGCGCGTCGACGTGTTCTCGCCCGGCAGATTCCAGGGCTACCGCAGCTACCTGGGTGCTGCGGCCGGCGATCGGTGCGGCGCAGCGCTCGCGGCGATCGGCGACTGGGATCGCGATGGCCGGGGCGATCTCGCTGTCGGCATTCCGTTCGCCGATCAGGGCGGCCTGACCGACACCGGCCTCGTCGCGATCGTCGCGGGTGCCGGCTACACGCCCGGTACCGTCACCACGATCGGGCAGGGCCAGCCCGGTACCCTGGTCACCGGCTGGAGAAACACCCCCGGTGGCCAATTCGGGGCGTCGCTCGCCGCGCTCGGCGACCTCGACTCCGACGGCTTCCTCGAGATCGCCGCGGGCATGCCGGGGCTCGTCGAGGGCGGCGTCAATGTCGGTGCGATCGAGGTGATGTCGTACACGGCGTGCGTCGGTGCCGTGCGAATCGTCAAGGGCAGCGCGAGCTACCCGCGCCTCGGCGAGCGGGTGGTCGCCCTCGGCGACGTCGACGCCGACGGTCGAGTCGACCATGCCGGCGGCTCGGCGGCGGGCGCCGGCAGCGTCGGCGTGTACCTCTCCCAGGCGCCGGACGTCGGGCTGTACGAGCTGTTCGGCCGCGGCTGCCCCGGCGCGGACGGCAGGCTGCCGCGGACCCGGTGGACGACGTCGCCCAAGACGGGCTTCTTCGGCGCCTGGGTGGCAGCGGTGAGCACGGCGCCGCGCAATGCCGTCGCGGTCTGGAACCTCGACCACACGACCACGCCCTACGGACTCGACCTCGGCTTCGCGGGCGCGCCGGGCTGTGTGGCGCAGGCGTTCCCGACGATCTCCCTCGGTGCCGTGACGGACGCGGCCGGCGACGCCCGGATCAATATCTGGTTCCCGAGTGTCTGGACCGGCCTCGAGTTCGTCGCCCAATGGATCGTCCTCGATCCTGCGCGCTCCTCGCTGGTGGTCAGCGATTGGTCGCGGCTGACGATCGGCCGTTGAGGAGCGGCTGCCGACCTCCCGTCCGGAGCTCCGCTGCCGCGATCGGGAGGCGACCGGAGCGGCTCTCGGCGACGCCGCGCTGAGGGATCGTCGCAGGACCGAAAGGCGTCCGCTGCCTTGCCGGAGCGGGCCGCGCGCGGGCATGCTGGCGCGCATGCTGCAGCTCCGGATCGCGTCGCTCGTGCTGGTCGCCGTGGCGCCGGTCGCCGCCCAGACGAAGGCCCTCGACCCGACGGTGGGGGCGTGCACGCGCAAGGACGAGTTCGCCGCGCGCCAGACGGAGATCGACGCGCGGATCGTCGCGCTGACCGGCGCGGCGACGGCCGACGACAAGGCGCGCCTCGGCGCGGCGATCGCCGAGGAGTTCGGCCACTGCGAGCGGATCGAGAACCTGATCCGCTATCGCGAGCCCGATCTGCGCCACGTGTTCCTGCCGCTGCTCGCCGCCGACCACTGGCCGATCCGCGCGCGGGCGCTGTACGGGCTGAAGATGGTCGGCGACGCGCAGGTCGCGCTGGCCGTCGCGGCGGCGCTCGACGATCCGGACCCGCGCGTCCGCGAGCTCGCGGCGAGCTGCCTCGGTCGCCTCGCGGCCGACACCGCCGCGCTCGCGGCGCGCCTCGAGCGCGAGGACGACGACTGCGTGCGGGCGACGATCGAGGCGGCGATCGCCACCGTCGAGTCGGCGACGAAGCCGTACCGACCCTGGCAGGAGACCCTGGTCGGACCGGCCGGCGCGCGCCGCGTCGAGTGGGCGTGGACGGTCCGGGGGCCGACGAGCTTCAACGACTACGACGCGAGGACCGTCGAGACGCCGACCGCGACGGGGTTCCATTGGCCCATATCGTGGTACGATGGGTCCCTGTTCGCGCCGGTACCGCGGCGATCGTTCGGTGCGGGCGGCAATCACGCGGGCGAGGACATGGCGTGGTTCCGCGAAGGGACGTCCGTGTTCGCCGTGACGGACGGCCTCGTCCGCATGGTGCAGGGCGCCGGTGGGAATTGGGGCTTCCTGGTGCTGGTCGAGCACCGTCTGGAGGACGGCCGCTACTTCTGCGCCCTGTACGGGCACCTGGGTTTCGACATCCTGGTCCGGCCCGGCGACGTGGTCCGTGCCGGTCAGAAGCTCGGCACCGTCGGATTGTCGTGTAGCGTCGAGAACGGCGGCTACGGCGCGCACCTGCACTTCGGGATCGGGGACAATCCATTCCGCAAGCCGCAGGGCCTCGCGCGCGGCGCACGGCTCGGTTTCGACTACGAAGGTGAGCGGGTGCAGGCGCCGATCACGGACTTCCTCTACATGCCCGACCGACCCGACGAATACGGCTTCCCCGGCCTCGGCGTGCGCGTGCAGGTGCCCGACGGACCGAGCCTCGACCTGCACGTCGGCAACGTCAAGATGGCGCAGCAGGTGTCATGGATCACCGGTTACGTGGACGGCTGTCGCGGTTGGCTCGACCCGCGGTCGTTCCTCGAGCCCCGTATCGCGCCGCGCGACCGGGATCGGTAGCCGGGGCGTGGCCGCGCGCCGCGCCCGATCCCCATGGAGCGGTGACGGCGCAGCCGTCCCGATGGAGCTGCGGCACCGGATGATGTGCAACCTCGTTCGCATGGCGCTCGTCGCCGTCTCGATGCTCTCCGACCTGTCGGCCCAGGCCAGCGACGCGCTGTGGGCCGCATTTCGCAATCCGCCAGCCGAGGCCCGGCCGTTCGTCCGCTGGTGGTGGAACGGCAATCGGATCGACGCGGACGACATCCGCAGAGAGGTCGCCCTGTTGGCGGCGGCCGGCGTGGGCGGCGTGGAGATCAATCCGATCGCGCTGCCGGCCGAGGCGTCGCCCGGCGGGACGGAGGCGGTCGCCTGGCTGACTCCCGAGTGGAATCGCCTCGTGCGCCTGGCCGCTGACGAGGCGCGCGCGCACGGCATGTCGACCGACCTGATCGTCGGCTCGGGCTGGCCGTTCGGCGGCCGGTTCCTGGCGCCCGACGAGCAGATCCGGATCCTGCGCCAGCGCACCATCGCGATCCCGGCCGGCACGGCGCGGCGCTTCGACGCGGGCGAATTGCTGTCGTTCGAGAAGGCCCGGCGAGGCGGCGACTTCGTCGACGACCCGGCCACCGAGCTCGAGTTCCTGCTGCTGGTGCCGCAGCGCTGCGCGAGCGTCGACGACGTCGTCGACGTGACCGGCGAGATCGCGGCCGGCGCGCTCCTCGTCGAGGCCGCACCGGCGGACCGGCGGTTGTTCGTCGGGGCCGTGCAATGCGGCTTCCGCCTCGTGGTCCACGGCGCGCCGGGAGCCGACGGCCCGGTGCTCGATCACTTCGACCGACGGGCCGTCGACAAGTACCTCGGCAACATGTCGGAGCGGCTCGCGCCCGCGATGGGGGGGCGCCTCGGCGACTCGTTGCGCGCGATGTTCTGCGACAGCATCGAGCTCGGCGGCGCCGATTGGACCGCCGACCTGGCGGCCGAGTTCGCCGCTCGCCGCGGCTACGCCCTGCGACCGTGGCTGCCGTTCGTCGCTCCGGCGAATCCCGACCGACCGTTCGGCCACCTCGCTGCCGACCTCGAGCTCGCGCCGGAATTCGCCGACCAGGTCCGGCGCGCTCGCTACGACTTCGCGCGCACGCTCTGCGAGCTGTTCGAGGAGCGCTTCGTCCGCCCGTTCCACGAATGGTGCCACGCGCAGGGCACCCTGAGCCGCTACCAGACGCGTACGGAATGCCGTGGCTCTACGGCATGCTCGACGGCTATCTGGTGCCGGACATCCCCGAGGGCGATCTGTGGATCCACTTCGCGAACGACGGTGTCGGGCGACGGCTCGACGGCATCCGCTACGCGGTGTGGAACAAGTACGCCTCCTCCGCGGCGCACCTGAACGGCAGACGCCTCGTGTCCTGCGAGGCCATGACCAATCTCCACGGCGTGTTCCGTGCGACTCTCGAGGATCTGAAGCAGGCGACCGACCTCGACTTCATGACGGGTGTCAACCACTCGGTCCTGCACGGCTTCAACCACTCACCCGCGCGCGCGGGCTTCCCCGGCTGGATCCGCTACGGCACATGGCTGAGCGACCGCAATCCGTGGTGGCCGCATTTCCGCCTCTATTGCGACTACCACGCGCGGGTCGCGGCGGTGCTGCAGGCCACGCAGCCGGTCGCGCAGGTCGCGATCCTCGGGCCGCGCGCCGACGTATGGGGTGACCACGGCCTCGAGCGGTCGGAGCTCGTCCGGCGGCCGGGCTACCTGCACGAGCTGTGGCAGGCGTTCGCGCAGAATGGCGTGACGGCGGACTACGTGAGCGCACGGGTGCTGCAGGCGGCGCGGTGCGAGGACGGCATGCTGGTCCACGGGCCGATGCGCCATGTGCTGCTCGTCGTCGCCGAGCTCGAATCGCTGGAGCCAGCCGCCGCGGAGGCGGTCGCGCGGTTCGCGGCGAGCGGCGGTCGGATCGCGTTCGTCGGCCAGCCGCCGTCGCGTGCGCCCGGGCTCCGCGACCGCGTCGCGCAGGACGCGCGGGTGCGGGCGGCGATGGACGCGGCGCAGCAAGCCCGGGCGGACCGCGTCGGCGTGGTCGCCGCTCCCGGTGACGAGCCGTTGCTCGCTTGGGCCGGGCGCCTGCTCGAGCGCTTCGCGGTGCCGCGCGCGGTGGAGATCGACTCGCCGGACCCACGCCTGTTCCAGATCCACCATCGCGACGCCGAGCGGCGGGTGACGTTGTTCGCCAATCTCGACCGCGAGCGCGACCTCGTGACCGCCGTTGCGTGGCCCGGCCCGCGGCGCGACGTCGAGCGGTGGGACCCGCAGACCGGCACGCGCAGCGCCGTCGCGGTCGACGCCGACGGGCGCGTCACGCTGGCGCTCGGCCCGCTCGAGTCCGCGTTCCTCGTCACCGGGGCGGGCTCGTCCGCAGCGACCGCCGGGCCCGAGCGCGCGCTGCGCGTCGTCGACCGGCTCGGTGGCCCGTGGCGGCTCGAGCTCGCGCCGATGGTCGGCGCGCCGTTCGAGCGCGCGCTCGATGCGCTCGTCGACCTCGCCGTCGCCGACGACACCGAGCTGCAGACCTTCGCCGGCACCGTCACCTATCACCTCACGCTCGACGCCGACCGGTTACGCGAGGCCCGCGCGCTCGACCTCGGCACCGTGCACGGCGTCTCTGCGGTCGCGCTCGGCGAGCGATACCTGGGTCAGCGGTGGTTCGGCCGGCACCGTTACGAGCTGCCGGGTGCCCTCGACCCGGGACCGGTCACGCTGACCGTCCGCGTCACGACGACGGCGGCGAACCACATGCGCACGCGCGACGATCCGACCTCCCGCCGCTGGACGCGGGCGTGGCGCGATCCGCGCCCGGCGCCCGCCGGCCTCGTCGGGCCGGTCGAGCTGCTGCGCTGACCGGCGTGCCGCCGGCTCGCCGCCGAGCGCGACGGAATCCGCGGTCCGAGCGGATAGCCTCTCCCGCCAGACTTCCCGGACGATGCCGGAGCTGCTCGAGATCCGCGATGCCTGCTTCGTGCGGGCCGGCGCGCAGCCGGTCGCCGTGCCGGCGCTGACGCTGCGCGGTGGCGACGTCGCGGTCGTGCACGGGCCGTCGGGCGCCGGCAAGACCACGCTGCTCGAAGGTCTGCTCGGCGTCCCGCGCCGTGGGCCGGGGCGGGTGTCGGTGTCCGGTGACGTGCGGCTGTGCGGGCGGGACTGGCCGCCGCGCCGGGCCGCGGAGCTGCGCCGCGCGCTGCGCGACGACGTCGCCTGGCTGCCGCAGGATCCGCTCGCCGCGTTCGATCCGCTGCGGCGGCTCGGCGAGCAGCTCGCAGCGGCCACGCCGCACGCGAGCGCGGCCGATCGCGACGCCGTCCTGCGCCGCGTCGACCTCGGTGACGAGCCGTTGCTCGCCCGGGCGCCGCACGCGGCGTCGGGCGGGCAGCTCCAGCGCCTGCTGGTCGCGATCGCCATGCTCCGCCGGCCGCGGCTCGTGCTCGCCGACGAGCCGACGGCGGGGCTCGACCGCCCGCGCGCCGAGGCGGTCCTGCGCGCCCTCGGTGAGCTCGCGGCGGCGCCCGCTCCGGCGCCGGCGCTGCTGGTCGCGACGCACGACGCGCCGGTCGCCGCCCGGCTCGGCGGCCGGCCGTTCGCGTTGCGCGACGGCCAGCTCGCGCCCGCCGAGCCGGTCGCGCCGCGCTGGCCGGCGCGGCTCGAGGCGCCGCCGGCCGACGCCGCGGTCCGCCTGCGCTGCTCGCGACCGTTCGACGTGCGCGTGCCGCAGCGCCGCACGGCGATCGTCACCGGCGTCGACGTCGCGCTCCACGACGGCGAGGTCGTCGCGCTGCTCGGTCCGTCGGGCGTCGGCAAGACGCGGCTGCTGCGCTGTCTCGCCGGCCACGACCGCACTGCGCCGCGCGGGGCGGTGCGCGGCCCGCGCCCGCGCCGCGCGACGCAGCTCGTGTTCCAGGACGCCGCCGGCTCGCTGACTTCGCACCTGCGCGCCGGCGAGCTGCTCGCGCACGCCGCTGGCCGCAGCGCGTCGCCGGCCGACATCGCCGCGGAGGCCCTCGCGCTCGGGCTCGCACCGGAGCTTCTCGAGCGACCGTGCGGTGCGCTGTCGGGCGGCGAGCGGCGGCGCGTCGCGCTGCTCCGCGCGCTGCTCGCGCGGCCCGCGGTGCTGCTGCTCGACGAGCCGACCGCCGACCTCGATCCCGACCGCGCGGTCGCCGTCGCGCAACGCGTGCTCGAGGACGTCGCGGCGCGCGGCACCGCGGTGCTGTGGGCGACCCACGACGAGGCGCTCGCGTTCGCGGTCGCCGACCGGGTGCTACGGCTTGGCCCCGGCCGCGGGCTGTGGGAAGAATGGCGGTGATGCGACCGCTGACCGCGCTGCTGCTCGCCGCGTGCCTGGCACGAGGACTTGCCGCCCAGGAGCCGCTCGGCCCGCCCGTGGCGGTCGACGGTGCAGTCGACCCACTCGGCTTCCGCAGCCTCGACAACGGGCTCGCGCTCCGGGTCGACCGCCGCGACGGTCTGCCGCACGCCTCGCTGTGGCTGACCCTCGACGGCGGCGCGGCGCACGATCCCGCCGACGCCGCCGGGCTCGCCCAGGTGCTCGCGACCGCGTGCGCGGACCGCGTTGCCGGCGACGAGCGCATCGTGTCGGCCACCGCGCTCGGTGACGCCGTGTGGCTCGGCGTGACGCTGCCCGCGCCCGCGCTGCCGGCGCTGCTCGCGACCGTGGCGGCGCTGCTCGGACCCGACGCGCCGGTGTCGTTCGACGACGCGGCGCTGGTCCGCGCGCGCGACCGCGCGCTGCTGCGCGCCGACGACGAGGCGCACGTGCTGCCCGGTCCGATGCTGAGGCGGTCGGCGGCCGCGCGGCTCGATCCGCGCGCGGAGTCGCGGCCGCCCGGTGGCGAGCCGGAGCAGCTCGCGCAGCTCACCCCGGAGCGCATCCGCGCCGCGCTCGCCGCCCGGCTCGCCCCGCAGCGCGCCGCGTGCGTGATCGTCGGCGCGGGTGCCGAGCTGGCCGACCTCGCCCGCGCCGCGCTCGGCGCGGTCGCGCGGCGCGCGGTCCCGCCGCTCGGCACCGTGGCACCGGCGGCCGCCGCGCCGGCCCCGGCTGGCGCGGCCGCGATGCCGACCCACCCGTTGCTCGACGCGCCGTTCATGGTCGCCGCGGTGCCCGCACCGGCGTTCGGCGAGGACGGCTACCTGCCGTTCCTGATCGGCATGGAGGTCGCCCGCGTGCGCGCCGCGCGCGTGCTCGGCACGGTCCGCGGAGGCGAGCTGCGCGCCGAGCTGCCGCCGTTGTGGTGGGACCCGACGCGCGGTGAGCGCTTCGCCTTCCTCGAGCGGCGCGGCCAGGACGGCGACGAGGTCGGCCGCGTCGAGGCCGAGCTCAGGAGCCTCGTCGCGGGGCTACGGGACGGCGGGCCGACGGTGCCGGAGATCCAGTCGGCGTTGGGGGCGCTGCTGAACGAGCTGCGGCCGCTGGCCGAGCTCGACGACCGGACCGCGGCGCTGCTGGCGGGCCATCCGGCGCTGCTCCATGCGCGCGCCCGGCTGCCGCTCGTCTACCGGCGGCTCGGCTGGCCGGCCGACCTGCGGCGAGCGCTCGGCGAGGTCACCGTCGCGCAGGTGCAGGCCGCGCTGCGGCAGTTCCTGGCGGCCGACCGGGTCGGCTACGTCGCGCTGCTGCCGGAGCCGCGCTGAGCGCGGCGCGGAGCCTCGCCGAGTTCGCCGCGATGTGGCTCAGGCTGCGCCTGCAGACCGGTCGATAGCACGGCCGAAAGGTCTCGCATGGGCTTCATCAACCTCGCCGAGAAGACGATCAACGCCAAGCTGGTGTACTACGGCTGCGGCATGGGGGGGAAGACCACGAGCCTCCAGGTCGTGCACGAGATCATGTGCCCTCGCAACGAGGTGCAGCTCGTGTCGATCAAGACCGAGGAGGACGCCACGCTGCTGTTCGACTTCCTGCCGATCGATCTCGGCGAGGTCGAGGGCTTCAAGGTGCGCATCCAGGGCTTCACGGTGCCCGGGCAGCCCAAGTACCGGCGCATGCGGAAGTACGTCCTGTCCGGCGCCGACGCGGTCGTGCTCGTCATCGACAGCCAGCGGAGCCGCCTCGAGGAGAACCGGCAGTCGCTCGAGAGCCTGCGCGAGAACCTGCGCTCCAACGGGCTCGATCCGGACTCGATTCCGATCGTGCTGCAATACAACAAGCGCGATCTCGAGGACGTGATCCCCGAGCCCGAGCTCGACGCGGAGTTCCGCAGTCGCGACAGCATGCGCGCCTATCCGAGCGTCGCGACCGAGGGCCACGGCGTGTTCGAGACCTTCGTGCACGCGGCCGGGGAGCTGGTCGAGGCGAAGGTGCGGCTGTACGGGCTCGGGCGCGGGCGCTTCGATCCGAAGGTCGTCGCCGAGGGCGCGCGGAAGAAGCTGTGGGAGATCTACGACGAGTCGGCCTACGCGCGCGCGCACGGCGGACGCGGCAATGGTGCGGAGCGGCTCGAGCTGACGTTCGACGACGAGGGGCGTTCTCTCGACGAGGGCGCAGCCGGGGCGCGGGGCGGGGACGACGTCGATCTGTCGGCGGTGTTCACCGACGACGATCTTGCGGGTGCGTTCGGAATGTCCCCCCAGGTGCCGCCGATCGCCTCGCACCCGATGCCGCAGGGCGCGTCGATCGACGACGACGAGCCATTGCCGGCGCTGCTCGACGCGACGGTGTCGTCGAACCTCGAGCTGGCGCGCCGCTTCGGTGAGCTCGATCGCTACAAGACGCTGCTCGAGCGCAAGAACCGGCAGCTCGTCGAGACGACGCAGAACGTGGTGCACGACCTGAACCGGCCGCTGAGCGCGATCCGGCTGATGCTGTCCTCCATGCGCAAGGGCTTCACCGGACAGCTCCCGGCGCAGGCGACGAAGGCGATCGACCACGGCCTGACGGCGGCCGCGCAGATGGAGCGGCTGATCCGCGACCTGCTCGACAGCTCGCGCCTCGACTTCGACGGCATGCGGCTCGACTTCCAGGACATCGACCTCAGCGAGCTGGTCGCGAAGGTCCTCGAGAGCCTGCGCTACGAGATGGAGGAGGCGGCGGTCGAGGTCGAGGTCGGCGAGCTGCCGCGGGTCCGCGTCGACGAGTGGGCGATGACGCGCGTGTTGACGAATCTCGTGTCGAACGCCGTGCAGTACCGCAGCCCCGACCGGCAGCTGCGCATCGAGATCAGCGCCGAGTCCGACGGCGAGCGCCACCTGCTGCGCGTCGCCGACAACGGCATCGGGATCCCCGAGCGCGACCATACCCGGCTGTTCCAGCGCTTCGAGCGCGGCACCAATACCAAGGGCATCAGCGGCACCGGGCTCGGTCTGCACATCGTGCGCGAGGTGCTGCTCGGGCACGGCGGCGATGCGTGGTTCGAGAGCGAGGAGGGCGTCGGCACGACGTTCCTGCTGCACCTGCCACGGGTGCCGGTGCAGGCGCCGCACGATCCCGTCAGCGAGGTCGCGGACGGCGGGACGGCGCACCGGCGGGCCTGGCCGCAGGACCCTGGCAGCCCTGGGCGGCACGACTCGCAGACTGCCGACGCCGGCCCGCGGCTGTGGCACTGTGACAAGCCCTGAGCGCGCAGCGACAAGCCCTGAGCGCGCAGCGAGAAGCCCTGAGCGCGGTCTGACCGCGTTCCGCCCGCGGCTGCCCGCGCCGAGCGCCGGCGAGGGGGAGCACCGGGGACCGCACGCGGCGGTCCCCGGGCGTCTGTACCTCCACTAGGGCTCGAACCTAGGACCCGCGGATTAAGAATCCGCTGCTCTACCAACTGAGCTATGGAGGCGCGCGGTCGGTGCGGGGCCCGGCGGCCCTCGCACGATCGGGCGAAGGACTCTACCGACTCGGTCGCGCCGACGCAAGCTCGCGGTCCGCGGGGAGCCTCCCGCGCCGCGGGCGGAATTCGCGCGCCGGGCGTTGACGCTCGCGGCGGCAACCGCGAGACTCCTCGGCCCGCAACGCGGTGTGCGGTGACTGTAGCTCAGTTGGTTAGAGCACCGGTTTGTGGCACCGGGGGTCGGCGGTTCAAGTCCGCTCAGTCACCCACGATCTCATCACCCGCGTTCTGATCTCCGGCGTCCTGATCGCCCGCGCGCCAACGCCCCGAGCGGAGTCGCGCCGGGGGCCCGGTGCCGGGACATGCTCGGGGTCGGAAGACGCGCGCTACCCGCCGGCGAGAGATGCCGTCGGGAAAGAGATACCGTCGGGAGAGACTGGCGAGACCGCGATGGGACCGGCGCCGACGCCCCCGAGCCGCAGCGAAGACGCGATGGACGGCCAGGACGAGCACCCGCAGCCCGAGCGGCTCGATCCCCGCGTGGTGCCGTATTGGTACGTCACCGGTCTCGCGAACTTCGTCGTGCTGCTCGGGCTCGCGTTCCTGGCGAACCGGATCGCGGGCGGCGCGCTGCCGGCCTCGGAGTCGCAGCGCCGCGCGGCCCTGCTCGCGCTGCTCGGCGCGGTCGGGCTCTACACGCTCGCCTATCCGCCGCTCGCGTGGCGGCGCTGGCGGTATCGCGTCGACGACCGCTCGCTGTGGGCGCGGCACGGCGTCGTCGTGCACGAGGAGAAGATCATCCCGGTCTCCCGGCTCCAGCACGTCGACCTGACGCGCGGTCCGATCGAGCGGCTGTTCGGGCTCGCCACGCTGATCGTCTACACGGCCGGCACCGAGGGCGCGACGTTCCGCCTGCCGGGCTGCGCCACGCGCGCGCGGCGTCGCTGCGCGACCGCATCCTCGCCGCGCGGGGCGACGACGTCATCTGAGGTGGCCGTGACGGACTCGCCCCAGCACGCGGCCAGCACCGCGCCGCACGCGGTCGTGCTCGCCGACGGACACCTGCACCCGGGCATGCTGTTCCTGCGCCTGGTCGACGGGCTGCGGCAGTCGCTGCTGCCGGTCGCGGTCGCGATCGTCGCCGGCCAGGCATGGCTCGCGGTCGCCAGCGCGGTGTTGCTGCTGCTCGGGCTGGCGTTCGCCGTGGTGCGCTTCGTGTCGTTCCGCTACCGGCTGACGACCGACGAGCTGGTCACGACGGAGGGCGTGCTGCACCGCCAGGAGCGGCGCATCCCGGTCGACCGGATCCAGGACCTCAGCTTCGAGTCGACGGTGCTGCGGCGGTTGTTCGGGCTCGTCGTCGTGTCGGTCGAGACCGCGTCGGGGCAGGGCTTCGAAGCGCGTCTCGATTCGCTGTCACGGCGCGATGCGCGCGCGCTGCGCGAGGCGCTCTACCGGCTGCGCGGTCGTGCGGCCGCCAGTGGCGAGCCACGGAGCGACACGCTGCTGCTGCACCGCGCGCAGCTCGGTGAGCTCGTCCTGCTCGGGCTGACCGACAACCGGCTCGGCGCGATCCTCGTCGGTCTGCTCGGCATCTACGAGCTCGCCGACGAGTTCGGGCTCGGCGGCCGGCTCGGCTCGTTCTTCGGCGGCTCGCTGGAGCGCGCCGCGTCGGTCGGCACGCCGTGGCTCGTCGTGCTGTCCGTCGCGCTCGGCTTCCTGGTGCTGATCGCCGGCTGGGCGTTCGCGGTGATCGGCAGCATCGCGCTCTACCACGGCTTCGCGCTGACCGAGCGCGAGGACGTGCTGCAGCGCCGCTACGGGCTGTTCACGACGCGCGCGCAGACGCTGCCGCGGCGCAAGATCCAGCGCGTGCTGATCGAGGCCAGCCCGCTGCGGCGCCTGCTGGACGTCGCCGCGGTGCGCGCCGACTCCGCGGGCTCCGGCACCCAGCAGGAGGACCAGCGCCGCGGCGGCCGCGACGTCGTGGTGCCGCTGGTCGCGCGCGCGCGCGCGGAGCGGATCGTCGCGCGCGTGCTGCCCGGCGTCGAGCCGGCAACGACGCGCTTCCGACCGGTGTCGCGCCGCGTGATCCTGCGCACGACCGTGAAGTCCGTGGCGGTCGGCAGCCTGGTCGCGCTGCTCGGCTGGAGCAGCCTCGGACCGTTGTCCCTCGCCGCGGTCGGCATCGCCGCGCTGCTCGGGATCGGCGCCGGCATCGCGGCGTACGCGAATCTCGGCTATGCGCTGGCCGGCGACCACGTCGCGTTCCGCTGGGGCATCCTCGGCCGCCACCGCGCCTTCGTCCCGTTCCGCAAGGTGCAGGGCGTGGTGCTGCGCGCGACGCCGTTCGAGCGGCTCGCCGGGCTCGCGCGCGTCGTCGTGCAGGTGGCGGGCGGCTCGCCGACGACGCTCGCGAACCTGCCGCGCCGCGAGGCGGAGACGCTGTGCCGCGCGGTGGTCGCGGCGGCGACGCGCACGCGATTCGTCTGGTAGCTCGCTTGGGGAGGCGCCTGCGGCGTGGAATGATGACGCGCCCCGCCGGAGTCCCGATGGCCCAGAGTGTCGCAGTCCTGATCGATCTCGATGGCTTCCTCGGCGCTCGTGCCGGCAAGGGCCTGGACGACGCCGCCGCCGACGTGCAGCTGCTCGCGCGCGGCCTGCGTCGCCTGATCGGCGACGGGCGGGTCGTCGCGAAGCGCGCCTACGCCGACCTCGCGCGAGCCGCCGGCAGCGGTGCCGATCCGGACCGCCTGGCGCGGCTCGGGCTCGAGGGCGTGCACGTGCGTGCCGCGTCGCGCGGCAGTGGCGCGACCGCGCTGCGCCTCGCGCTCGACGTCGCGGCGCTCGCCCGCGAGGTGCCCGCTCCCGACCGCTTCGTGCTGTGCGTCGGCGACGCCGACCTGACGCCGCTGCTCGTCGACCTCCGCGTGCGCCGCGCGGCGGTGACGGTGGTCGGGGTCGCCGGCCGCAGCGTGCTCGACCAGCGCGGCTACTGCGACGAGTTCGTCTGCTTCGAGGACCTGACGGCGAACTGCTCGGTGGGCGACGAGGACGCCGAGGCCGCGGTGCTGCGCGGTGCGGTCGTCGAGATCCTGGCGCGCCGCCGCCCGCTGTCGATCGGTCAGCTCGCCGACCTCGTCTGCCGCAGCCTCGGGCGGCCGCCCGAGACGATCGACACCAGCCCGATCGGCTTCGAGCAGTTCCTGCGCGAGCGCGCCACCGAGTTCGGCATCGAGCTGCGCGGCGGCGAGCGCGGCATCGTGCTCGTCGACCTCGGCGGCGACGGTGTGCCGGTGCCGCCGCCCGGCCGCGCACACGGTCCGCGGCACACGGCCGCCGAGTACCGGCAGCTGCTGCGGCTGCGCAATCCGCGCGTGCACCTGACCCCGCGCGACGAGTGGCTGACGATCTCCGAGGCGTTCTTCGAGCTCGCGGGCGGCGCGGGCGGCGAGCGGCCGATCGTGCGGCAGCAGGAGCTGACCGACCGCGTGATCCGCCGGTGCGCGGCGACCGGCATGGACAGCCCGGACAAGAAGACGCAGTCGATCGTGTTCCAGCTGTTCAAGTGCGGCGCGTTCGTCTGCGCGGAGCCCGGCGCCGAGGGTGACACCGACTTCCACTGGTCGCGGCCGGCGCGGTTGTCGGAGCGCGTCGTCGACCTCGGGTCGATGCGGCGGCTGGCGCGCGTCTACATCGCCCGCATCCTGATCGAGCGGCTGCAGAGCGAGTTCGGCAGCAGCGACGTCGACCCCGAGGCGTTCGCCGAGATGCTCGAGGGCGAGGGCCTCGACGACGCGGCGGTCGACGCGATCGAGGACCTGCTCGACGAGGCCGAGGAGCAGCTCGGACCCTCGCTCGTCCCGCACTCGTGAGCGCGCCGTGACCGCCGCCGAGCCACCGCTGGGGTTCCTCGACCTGCTGAAGCAGCTGGTGCGCCAGCCGAGCGTGGTCGGCGCCGAGCAGCCGTTCCTGCGCTACGTGCAGCGCGAGCTGGAGGAGGCCGGCGCCCGCACGACGGCGTGGCAGGGCCTGCTGGTCGCGGAGGGCGCCGCGCCGGCGAGCGGCTACGTCTCCGCGCACGTCGACCGGCACGGGCTCGTCTGCACCGGTCCGAACGAGTTCCAGTACGCGGCGTTCGTCGCCCGACACCGCGGCGACCTGCAGGGCGACTCGGTGTCCGAGCAGACCTTCCGCACGCTCGCGAGCCGTTTCGTCGGTGCCGACGTGCAGGCCTACGAGGAGACCTGGGGCGGCTACCTCGGCCAGGGCCGGATCGGCTCCGCCACGTATTGCGAGCGACGCGGCAACCTGATGTTCACGGTCGACGAGCTCGCCGACCTGCGGCCCGGCACGCCCGTCGCCTGGCTCGACCGGCTGCGCGTCGACTCCGGCCGCATCGCGGCGCAGCTCGACAATGCGCTCGGCGCCGCGGCGCTGGTGTGGCTGTTCCGCAGCGGCTTTCGCGGTACCGGGTTCTTCTCGACCCAGGAGGAGGCGGGGCGGAGCTGGCGCTTCCTGCTCGAGTGGTTCCAGCGCTTCGACCGCGCGACCGACCGCCTGCTGGTCCTCGACACGAGCCCGTATCCGGACGTCGACGCCGCCGACGCGCAGGATGTCGTGCTGCGGCGGCGCGATGCGCACGCCCCCTTCGCCGGCGCGATGGTCGACGAGCTCGTCGCCGCGTGCGGCGAGGTCGGGGCCCGGTTCGGCTTCAAGGACGAGTACATCGAGCGCACCAATCCGCAGCGCACCGCCGTGGGCAAGGCGCCGCGCTCGCTCGGCGTCACCGAGCTCGGCCGGCTGGTCGCCGCCGCCGGCGGCCGCGTCACCGGCACGACGCTGCAGGTGCCGACGACCGATTACCACACCGCCGACGAGAGCGCGTCGCTGCGCGCGGTCGCGCGCTTCCTCGACGTGCTGCTGGTGGCGACCCGCTCGCGCGGCGCGTAGCGTCGGGGCATGCGACTCGCGCACCACCACGAGCTGGTCGCGCGCCTGCGCCGGCCCGGTCCGGACGATCCGTGGCGCGTGCTCTGCAGCGGCTGCCTGTTCGGCTGGCCCTGCGGCGTCGACGGCACGAGCAACGGCGAGTATCCCGGCGCAATGCGCTTCCTCGCGCACCCGGCCGTGCGGGCGGTGCCGTTCTGCCCGGAGGACCACGCGCTCGGCACCCCGCGCAATACGCCCGACCTGCACGGCGGCGACGGCTTTGCCGTGCTGCGCGGCACCGCGCGCGCCCGCGACCAGCACGGCACGGATATTACCGAAGCGATGCTCGCCGGCGCCCGCGCGATGCTCGCCCACGCGCGCGCGCACGCCGTGGACTGGGCGCTGCTGATGGACATGAGCGGCGCCTGCGGCAGCCAGGTGATCTCCGAGGGCTGCCGCTTCGACGCCGAGCGTCGCTACCAGCGCGGCGTCGGTGTCGCCACCGCCATGCTGCTCGAGGCCGGCATCCCGGTCGTCAGCCAGCGCGACTTCCATTGCCACGAGCTGCTCTGGCAGCGGCTGGAGCCGGACCATCGCGTCGACGCGAGTGCGGTCGATCATCACGAGACGGCGTGGTATCGGGCGGCATTCGGCGGGAGCTGAGCGACGGCAGGTCGGGGGTGACGAACCCGGAGTGGGCGCCGACGCAGCTCCGCGCCCGTCGGGACCGAGGCCACGCCGATCTCGAAGGAGCCTCCGATCCACGGGCGGGTCGCGTCGACCGCGGGGACCCCGGCGCTGCTCGTCCAGCGAGAACCGAAGCTCCGAGCGCGTGCCGGGAGCACCGGTCCGTCGCGCCACTGCTCCTGCGCGGACGGCACCGGGATGATCTGGTCGCGAGACGGGTCGAAGGCGATCGGACCACTTCCGCTCGGTGTCGCGGCTGTCGAGCGGCGGAGCCAATCGGTACCGCTCGCGAGCCCCTCCGCTCCGGCAGGGTCGCGCGGTTGCCCCCTTCGCCGCGCGGCATCCCGCCGCGGGGACTTCGCCGCGCGAATCGACATCGACGCCAGCCGAGACCGTCGGCCGGGCCGGAGGGCCGGGAGAGACGGCGACGCGTCGTTCCGGCGCGAGCGGGAACCCCCGCGCGGACGCGTTCGGACCCGCGTCGCGTGGCAGGGGGAGTCGCGCGGCTGCCCGGGTCGCACGACCGGACGTGCGGCCGCCTCCCACGGAGTTCGGCTGGCGAGCCGCTCGCGCGTGGCGGCGGTCGCGCCGCCGCGCGATGCGCACGATGGCGGCCGGCCGACCCGGGCGCGTCCGATCGGTGACGACCTCGCTGCCCCACGACACGATGCCGCGGCGGGCGATCGCGACCCGGGAGATCCACCCGGATCCTCGATACGCGAGGCGGCGGCGGCGTTGCCCCTGAACCATGCGCCACTCCACCGCCATGTCCCTGCTCCTGGCCGTCGCCGCCTGTCAGGGTGCCGCGCCCGCACCGCAGCCCTCACCGCAGGCCGCAACGCAGCCCGCAACGCAGCCCGCGCCGCCGGCCGGCGGCGCCGGTGCGCGCAGCGTCCAAGCCCGCGAGGGCTCCGCGCTCGAGCCGGCATCATCGACCGCGGCAGACGTCCGCGCGGCCAACGTCGCGGCGTTCGAGCGCGAGGGTGCCCGGCTCGCGACGGATTGTCCCGGGGACTGGGTCCTGATCGCCGAGGGTCGGGTCCGCGGGCACTGGCGTGACTTCGCCGACGCCTGGCAGGTCGCGGCGCGCGAGTCCGGCCCGCACCTCTACCTCTACCGTGCGGGTATCGACGACGGTGACGCCACCTTCGTGCTGTCGCCGTTCACGAACGACGACCCGCACTGGACCCAGCTCGGCGGACGGTTCCTCGAACCGCTCGGCCTGACGATCGGGATGGCACCGCACCTCTGGTCGCGGCAGGTCGGCGGACGCACCCTGGTCGCGCGCTGGCCCGGCGACGACGCGCACGTCGAGCTGGTCGCGGCGGACGGCGGGGTCAGCCGCCGCACGACGACGGTCGCCAGCGCGCTGTTCGACGCCGACGTGACGCTGACCGAGACCGCCGCGACGGCGCTCGGTGCGGGCCGGATCGAAGCCCCCGGAAAGGCCTGGTACGCGTCACGGGACTGGCCGTGTCGCAAGGTGCTGCTCCGGGTCCGCCTCCCGGAGCTGGAGATCGACGCGCCCGCGATCGGCTACGTGCTCCCAGCGGACCTGACCTCGCTGACCGGCAGCTGAGCGCGGCGCTCGCACGCCGCGCCGGCGAGCGTTCCACCGCCGATCGTCGTCTCGAGCGCGTCGGACGGGACCATGCCGAGGTTGCCGGCGCCCGGATCCACGACCAGCCAAGGGTGGAACAGCTTCGCGCCGACCAGCGCAGGCAGGTTCGGGATCGAGTCGCTGCGCGACGCGACCCCACCGCCGTTCGTCACCGAACCCTCGACGGCGTCCGTGCCGACCAGCAGCGAGCAGCCCGGAGCACCGATTCCGCCGAGCGAGAACGGCAGCACGCCGCCGGCCCAGGTCTGGTTCGAGCAGCCGGTGAACATTGTCGCGCGCTGGTTCGGCGCCCCGTCCGGGGAGGGCGGGCGCCGTGCGGCGGAGCGAGAGTCCCGTCGGGTGCATTCGCCGGGAGTCCGATCGGCGAGATCCGGCCGACTTGCGGGTGCTCCGCGCGGTGCCGGGCAGAGCTCGGGCGCGGGGCGACCCGGATTCCGACCGCAGCGGTGAGCAACGAGGCGTTCGGTCGGCCCGCAGGCCGGGCCGACAGGGCAGTGCCCGGGGAGTTGCGAGCTGCGGGAGTTCTGCCGGGAGGTCCAGCCAGGTCAGCACCCGGACGATCGTGCCCGGGTCGGTGATCGATCCTCGAAGCGGGTCGCTGCATCCGCAGCCGATCAGCCTCGGCAGGAAGCTGCAGCAATGCTGCCTGCGGCCAGGTCAGCAGCCGACGGCGGGCCTGGCATTGCGGGCACACCAAGGCACGCGCCCTACCGCGCAAGCGCGGCAGGGGCCCCGCCGATGCCGAAGCTGCGGATGAGCAGTTGCCACCAGGTGTCGCGGTGCGGCACGACTCGCGCGCAGGCCACGTCCTCCAGCGAGAGCTCGCCGGCCCTCAACGAGCGCTCGTAGTCGCGGTACGACAACGGCAAGGTGATCGGCACGGACTGCTACTCCATGTCGTCGCCGTGGAGAGGCGGCTGCATACCGCCTCTCCACACTTCGACTTCCGGCGAGGGCTACCCGATCGGGCCGCTCGCGGCCAGCGTGAGCTCGTGAGGGGGTGAGCCCGTGAGGGCTACGCCCTTGCCCGGCTGAGCACGGTGAGCCCGTGAGTCGTGCACGACCTGCCCCGAACAGCGTGGCGCGCGAGGTCCGATCTACGTGGCGCGCGACAGTAGCTGTCCGTGCCGATCCACGTCCCCTCGCTGCGCGAGCGCCTCGACGATGTCCGGCACCTCGCGCGCCACTTCCTCCTCGAAGCCGCCCGCCGCAACGGCCTCGAGGCGCGGACGCCGCACGAGGACGCCGTCGACTGGCTCCGCGACTGCCCGTGGCCAGGCAACGTCCGCGAGCTCCGCAACCTGTGCGAGGCGGCGACGATCCTCGCCGACGAGTCGACCGGCGCGCTGACCGCGGCCGACTTCCAGTCCGTCGTCGCCGGCAGCTCGAGGCCCCGCGACGGCGATTGCTTCGCGCTGCCCACGCTCGCGGAGTTCCGCAACGTCACGGAGCTCGAGTTCATTCGCCGCAAGATCGCCGAGAACTCCGGCAACATCAGACGCACCGCGGAGTGGATCGGCATCCAGCGCTCGAACCTCTACGAGAAGCTCGACCGCTACGGACTGAAGTGAGCGATGCGGCACGGCCTCGCACGGGACCGTGCCGCGGCGCGTCGACGGCGACCGGCGTCCGTCAGTCCCGCGCCGCCGCGAGCAGCCCGCGCAGTCGGTCGGCGACGCTGTCGGGGATCGGGAAGCGCGCGTCGTCCAAGCGGCGCTCGGCATCGAGGAACGCGAGCGCATTGCGCAGGAAGAAGTCGCGGTAGGGCTCCGGGCCGACGGCCAGCAGGGCGCGGCGGTAGCCGAGCATGTAGGCCATCGGGCTCGCGCCGGCCGGCATGTACCAGTCGGTGCCGTAGAGGATCTTCTTCTGCATCGGGTAGCGCGTCTCGCGCGCGAACAGCTCGCGCAGCCGCGAGACGAAGTTGGCCCGCGCCCGCGCGTCGACGATCTCGCCATGCACGCCGACCTCGCAGAACACGTTCGGGTAGCTCGTGCACAGCCGCACGACCTCCTCGCCCCAGTCGGTGTACTCGGCGTCGACCTCGCCGAACCAGTACGGCGCGCCACCGGCGTGTCCGAGGCACAGCCGAAGCGTCGGGTACTTCTGGAGCACGGCAGCCCAGTGGCGGGGGCTGGCCATCGCGACGCCGTACTCCGCGCGCGCCTCGAACTCGCCCGTGTTGCAGTGCGCGAACACGGGGACCTGGTTCTCACAGCACCACTTCAGCAGCGCGTCGAGCCGCTCGTCGAGCTGCTCGGACGTGACGCCTGCATAGCGCGCCTCCCATTGCAGGCGCGGCTGGGCGCTGAACAGCGACCAGGGCTCCGAGGGGATGTCGTTACCCACCGGTCGGTATCCGGACGGCGGATAGACCTTGACGCCGTAGGCGCTCCGGTGCTCGACGGCATCGGTGACCAGCCGCAACGCCCGTCCCGGCTCGACGTCGGGCCAGTGGTCGCGGTACGGGCTGTAGGCGACGAAGTACAGGAGCCCTGCCGCGGGGTCGGCCTGGAACTGCTGCATGCGTCGGATCTGCCGCTCGAAGTCGAGCAGCTCCGTGCCGTCGCCCGGCCGCTGCGCGTAGACCGGACCGAGGTCCATCATGTGGCTGACCAGCAGCCGCACGCGGCTGCCGAACAGCTGCCGGTAGCGCTCCGGGAGCTTGCCGTCTTCCAGCATCAGCGTCTGCAGGAAGCGCTCGCCCCCGCCGAGCCCCAGCTCGCGCATCGCCCGGGTCAGCGGCGTCTCGACCTCGCCGGCGCGGGCGGCGGCGTCGCCGCGCGCGATGGCGAGGGCCCGGGCCACCGCCTCGAGCTCGACGAAGTCGCCGGAGTCCTCGCCGACTCCGGCCGCGGTGGCGCCCCAGTCCGCTGTCGTCGTCGCGGCTGCCGACCCGGCATCGTCGGGCAACGGCGTCAGCCGCGCCGAGGTCGCGATCGACGCCGCGAGCGCCTCGGCCGCCCCGTCCGACAGCAGCGTCATCAGGGGGTTCTTGTCACGCCGGCCGAGCGCGATGCCGCGCAGTGGCAGGTAGCGTGCGTTGAACGTGTGCACGTGGACGTCGACGATCGGCGTGCGTTCGACGACCGGATCGTCCAGATCGACCGCCGCGACCTCGGCGAGCAGCGCCGCCGACGGCTCGCCGAAGTCGGGAGCCGATCCGCAGCCGGCGAGCCCGAGTACGGCGAGCGCGAAACCCGCACGACCGCCGCGCACCGCGACCGCGCGCAGCTCAGACCAGCTCATCGGCCACCTTGTCCACCTTGTCGAGCGCGTCGCGGAGGAGCTGGATGGCCGCGGCGATCTTGGTGATCTTCCGATCCCAGTCGCCCGCCTTCTCGATCGCCTGGGCGAGCCCGGCGACGGCCTCGCTGTAGGCGCCCTCGTTCTCGCGCAGGCGGCGGATTGCGTAGACCCGGATCAGCTCCATGGTCCGATTGTAGAGTGCGAGCAGCTTGCGGAACGCCGCGCCGCGCTGCTTCTCCATCTGCTGCTCGAGTCCGTTGGCCAGCTTCGTCAGCGAGGCGACCATGCCGAGTGTGTTCATCAGCGCATTCCTCCGAGGGCTCCCGCTTCGCGCGTCGCCAGTCGGCGACTCTCGATGATCAGTGCCGCCAGCCCGTCCCAGGACACCGACTCCGGTCGCTCGGTCAGGTAGCGGAGGACCTCGTCGTGGGCGACGCCGAAGCGTTCGAGCGCCCGGTCGATGGCCTGCAGCTGCAGCCAGATGTCCCGCGCCTCCGCCTGCCACTTGCGGACCTCGCGTTCGACCAGGTAGCCCTGCCAACCGGTGAGCGACCCGTCTCCTGACGAGTCGTCGTCCGACGGATCGTCGGCCCCCGACTCCGCGACACCGCGGAACCGGAATGCGATCGCGCTCGCCTGGGAACCGGGGCGGCTGGCATCGACGAACGAGGCGAACACATCGAGGTCGGAGTGGAACGCGTGGGCGACCACCGCCAGCGGGTCGTTGGCCTCGCTCATCACGTCGATCAACGCGTCGCGGCGGAGCTTCTCGATCAGGTAGCGGCCGAGGCGCTCCGCGATGCCGCCGAGCACGTGGATGGACCGGTCGTCCTCCGGGGCGCCGCGCTCCGCCCGCGTCGCGGCGGCTCCCATCCTGTGAACCTGCGTGCGCGCGTCCTGGAGGTAGTCTTCGCTGCCGAGCGCGCGCAGCGTCTCCGCATAGGCGCCGAGCAGCGCGAACACCTCGGTGCGGTAGCCGAGCCGGGCCGCGAGGTCGGCGTCCCCGGCCTCACCGTCCCCGGAGGGCTCGTCCTCCGCCACCTCCCGCGCCGCCCCGGCACCGGACTCGACGCGGTCGTCCTCGGCCGTCGTGCGGTCCACGTAGGCGGCGAGCACCTGCATCTCCCGGTCGAACCGGAGCAGCCGCTCGAAGGTCTGCGCCGCCGCCCGGTCGAGCTCGGCCGCCGACGTCGCGAGCTGATCGAGCTCCGCGGTCGGCACGGGATCGCTGGCACAGCCGCCGAGCAGCAGCAACGCCAGAACGGGTTGGCGGCGCAATCGCGCCCGGCTCGGAACGAGGCTCACGGAACTCTCCTTGCTTCGCGGACGGCGCAGGCGCGGCTGGTCGCGGCAGGGTGGGCGAGTCGCGCGCGCGATCCGGTCGCGACACGCGAGGCCCGGTGCCCTGCGGGCGCGATTGGACCCCTCCCCGCGCGGGAGCGCAACCCGCGGTGGCATCGGCCGGTCGATCCCCTCCCCGCGCAGGGGAACGGGGCCGAGGACGAGTGCACCGCGATCCGTTGGGCCGGTCCGACCCGAGTTGCGCAGGGCGGTGTCACCGCGGCGGGCCGCGTCCGCTCCCGGATCGACGTACGGCTGCGGTCGACGGGCCCGCGCGGCTACGCTGCTGCCGCCGCTGCCGGGCGGGCGTCCGTCCGCGCCATCCGCCGGTCCCGACCGGGCGACGACATGCTGGACCCCGACCTCGCCACCGTCCTCGCGAACCCTGACGACGACGCACCACGGCGGCGGCTCGCGGAGCGGCTCCGGGCCGCGGGCGGCCCGCGCGGACGGTTCTTCGAGGTCCAGCTGCAGCTCGCGGGACTGCCGCGCCGGGCCGTGGGCCGGCCGTAGCTCGTCGCCGAGGAGCGCGCGCTGCTCGACGCCCACTCCGAGACCTGGCTCGCGGAGCTGGCTCCGCCGGACGGAGTGACCTGCGGCTTCGCACGCGGCGTCGTCGAACGGGTCGAGTGGCCCGTAAGAGGGACAATGGGCGTTTTCCGCGCCCGGCCCGGGGAGGCCGGGCGCCGCGCGGCGGAGCGAGAGCCCAGTCGGGTGCAGTCGCCGGGAGTCCGAGCGGGGAGATCCTGGCGACTTCGGGGTGCTCCCCGCGGTGGCAGGCAGAGTCTGGGCGCGCAGCGTCCGGGTTTCGAGAGTTTCAGTCGGCCCAGCGGCCCGGCCCATGGGGCGCTGCCCGGGTGGGGCGAGTGGCGGGAGTTCGGCCGGGAGGTCCAGCCAGGTCAGCACCCGGACGATCGTGCCCGGGTCGGTGATCGATCCTCGAAGCGGGTCGCTGCATCCGCAGCCGATCAGCCTCCGCAGGAGGCTGCAGCAATGCTGTCTGCGGCCAGGTGAGCAGCCAGCGCCGGGTCTGGCATTGCGGGCACACCAAGGCACTCGCCCTACCGCGCATGCGCGGCAGGGGCCCCGCTGATGCCGGAGCTGCGGATGAGCAGTCCCCACCACGTGTCGCACCGTCGCGACCGAGGCACGTCGTGCTCTGCCTTGGCATGCGTGTGCCGGCGTCTTTGCAGCGAGCGGAACGCGGGAGGCGACTGGTCATCGTCGGGCGGGGGAGGCACGACCCGATCGCGGTGGGAGGCGCCAGGTGCGAAGGCCCCGTGGTAGGTCACCAGGTTGCGGCGCGGCCGAGGCACCAGGGCGGCCGGCCGCTCGATCAAGGCCAGCAGAACTCCGACCGCACCTACCGCCTCCGGGACCACGGCCGCGACCGCGAGCTGCACGTCGATGCGGCGCTGTTGGCCGGCAGCGTCCCGCCGGGCTTCCGCGCCGCCCCGCACAGCCACGACCTCTGGTCGGTGGTCGGAGTCTGCAGCGGTCGGGAGGACCACGAGTTCTTCGAACGTGACGGCAACCGGCTGCGCGCGGTCGGTTCCACCGCGGTCGTCGTTCCGGGGGGTCCTGCCGAATCCCGCCGACGTCATCCACGCGATCCACGACCCGCTCGCCGAGCCGCTGGTGATGGTGCACGCGTATGGCCGCGACCTGTTCGGGGTGGACCGGAGCAGCTGGGATCCGCAGACCCACGAGGAGATCCCGTTCGACTGGCGGAAGGTGCGGCCCGAGCGGTGAGTGCGGCGCGACGGAGCACGGAAGACTCGACATGCACGACGAGACCGACGCGGAGTTCGACGAGCTGAAGGACCGGGCCCTCGCACGGCTCGAGGCCGGCGGAGGCGACTGGTCCCGGCTCCCGGAACCGGCCGCGCGCTTCATCACCGTCCACTCCGCCCGAGGCGTGCGCGACAACGGCGGCTACCGCGACTTCTTCGAGTCCGACTGGCCAACTGGCGCTGGCCCGTGGTGACCGCGAGGGCGCCGGCGCCACCTGCGCCGCGGTGTTCGACGCCGACGACGGCTGTCTGCTCAACGCGCTGGCACCGATCCCCGCGCTCGGTGCACTCCTGCTGTCGGCCGGGACCTTCCGACTCGGTGCGGACCGCGCCACCCGCGGCGTGTTCCCGCGCGCCCGGAATCCCCCCGCAGCTCGCGGCCCGTCGTACGAACCGGTCGCGTTCGTGCTGCTGAGCCGCCCGGTCTTCGACTCGCTGCTCGGCGGCGGCCACCTCACCGCCGCGGCCAGCGGTGGCGGCGCGCTGCCGGTCGGGATGTCGCTGGTGTATGCGCGGTCGGGGCGCCGGGACGGCGGCGGAGATCCGCAGGACAGAGCCCGCGCGGCCGGCGCCCCGAGCGGGTCTTTCTTTCGAGGTTCGCTGTCATCCCGCCACGGCTCGTCCCTCCGGGGGAGCGGCGCGTCGCACCGACGCGAGAGTCCGCTCGATGAACCCAGCCCTTCCCCTCCTCGGCATCCTCCTGGCGCTCGCCCCAGCGCTCCCCGCCCAGCGCTACCTGCTCGGCTCGTTCGGCCGCTTCGACCGCGGCAACTACGGCGCCGTGCTCGCGGTCGGTGGCGACTTCGACGGCGACGGCATGGCCGACCTGTTGATCGGCTCGCCGAACCGCAGCCGCACCGGCGCCGCCCTGATCGGCAGCGTGACCGTGGCCTCGGGCCGGAATGGCCTGGTGATCACCGGCACCTCCGGGACCCGAGCCGGCCGCCGCCTCGGCTTCGCGGTCGCAGCACTCGGCGACGTGAACGGCGACGGCGTGCCCGACTTCGCCAGCAGCTCGCCCCACGACAACACGCTCGGCACCAACGCCGGCTACGCGGCCTGCTACTCGGGCGCCGATAGCCGGCTGCTCTGGGAGATCGCCGGGGCGTTCCCCGGCGCGTGGTTCGGCCAGTCGGTGCTCGGCGTCCCCGACATGGATGGGGATGGCCGGATGGACGTCGCGGTCGGCGCACCGCGACAGACCGCCTCGATCCCGACCGGCCGGATCTACTTCTACTCCGGCCGCACCGGCGGCCAGATCCGGGTGCTGACCTCCGACGCCGGTGGCGACCACTTCGGCCACTCGCTGGCCCTGGTCGGCGACCAGAATGGCGACCGCATTGCAGACCTCGTGGTCGGTGCTCCGCTCGGCCTCGGCTACATCACGGTGTTCCAGATGGGCTCGACCAACAACAGCCCGATCTGGTCGCGCGTGCAGGGGAACGGGTTCGGCGAGACGGTCGCGGGAGTCGGCGATACCGACGGCGACGGGATCGACGACGTGCTGGTGGGCAGGCCCGAGACCGCACTGCTGCCGGTGCCGACCGCCACGCTGGTCTCGGGGCGGACCACCAGGGTGATCCGCAGCCACGTCGGCAACCGCGGCGAAGTGGTCGCACCGGCAGTCGGCGGCGGGCTCGACCTCGACGCGGACGGTGCGACCGACTACGTGCTCGGTGCACCCCGGGCCGCCGGCGGGGCCGGTCAGGCCGCGGTGTATTCAGGGCGCAACGGGGCGCTGCTGTTCACGGTGTCCGGCAACGGCAACGACGCCACCGGCAGCGCCGTGGCCCTGCTCCCCGACCGCACCGGCGACGGACTCGCCGAGGTGGCCCTCGGCAATCCCGGCTACGACACGAGCGGGGTGCCCGAGTCCGGATCGGTCACGCTGTACGCTCACCTGTTGGCCGGCCGGGCCGAACTGCTCGGCGACGGTTGCCGTGGTGCCAACAGTGGCACCGCCTTGCTGGTCGACACCGCGCCGCTGCGCTTCGGTGGCTCGCTGCGCGCGACCGCCCCGCGGCTCCCGCCGAACTCGATCGGATTGTGGTTCGTGGGTCTGGACCGCCGTCAGTCGCCGCTCGACCTGACCGCGCTCGGCATGCCTGGCTGCCTGCTCCGCACGCGCGACGACATCACCCTGCCGTTCAGCAGCGCCGCCGACGGTTCCGCGGTGCTGACCGCGCCGATCGCCAACGACCCGAGCCTGACCGGGGCGCAGCTCGACGTGCAGGGTCTGTGCAGCGATCCGGGTTCGAACGCCCTCGGCCTGATGCTCACGCAGGCCTGGAACCTGCGGATCGGAAACTCCTGAGTCCGGGTGGAGGCGCGCCGGTCAACCGGCGAGGTCTCCGCCCGCCGGCAACGGCCAGAGGTCGCGCAGCTTCTCGAGGGCGCGCCGGTAGCGCACCGCCGCGGGGTTGGCCGGCACGCCGAGCAGCGCCGCGACCTCGCCGTTGCCGCGCTGCTCGATGCCGCGCAACACCAGGATCTCGCGGTCGCGCGGGTCCAGGGCGTCGAGGCGCCGCTGCAGTTCGTGATGGTCCTCGCGGCGCATGGCGCGTGTGACGACACCCGATCGGTCGATCGCCAGCTCGCCGACGCTGACCTCGCCGACCGCGGGCTTGCCGGTGAGGTGGCGGTCGACGAGATCCTTCAGACGCCGCAGCAACGTGACCCCGAGATACCGCACCAACACCGGGGCGAGCCGCTCGTCGCGAGGGGACAGATCGCCGAGCTTGGGCAGCGTGCGCACCCAGACGTCCTGCACCAGATCCTCGGCATCGACGAAGCGCGTCAGGCCGCTGCCCAGCCGGTAGGCCGCCTGCGCGCGCAGCAACGGAGTGAACCGCTCGACGACCCACGTCAGGCTGGTCGCATCGCCGCCCACCGCGCGGCGGACGTGCATCGAGGTCTGCCGATCGTCGCCCTGCATTGCGCGATCTATGATCCCGCACCCGCCCATCCGATGTCCACGCACGACTCCGCCATTGCCGCCGCGCTGGAACTCGAACTGGCGCTCGACCTGACCGCCGGCGGTACCGCTTCGCTGGATGACTGGCTGGCGCGCTATCCCGGCCACGATGCCGAGGTCCGGTCCGCGTGGCGACGGCGCGAGGCGGCCCTCGCGGCCTACCCGCCCGAACCAGGACGGTCCGAACTGGTCGCGGCCCTGGAACGCGACTACGCCGACGACCGGGCGCGCGGTGGGGTGCGCTCGCTGGCCGAGTACCTGGTCGCCCATCCGTCGAGCGCGCCCGCGATCGCCGAGCGGCTGGCGCTGCTCGACTTCGGCCGGCTGGTCCCCGATCGGCACGACGTTCCGGAGCTGGCGCCGGGCACCACGCTCGGCCGCTACCGCATCATCGAGCCGCTGGGTCGGGGTGGTCAGGGCACGGTCTACCGGGCGACGGACACTGCCCTGCAGCGGACCGTGGCCGTGAAGGTCCTGCCGCCCCATGGCGACCGTTCGGTATCGAGCCTGGCGCGCCTCGCCGCGGAGGCGCGCGCCGGGTCCCGCGTGTCGCACCCCGGCCTGTGCACGGTGCACGACGCGGGCGTGCACGACGACACCGCCTACCTGGTGATGGAGCTGGTGGCGGGCGAACCGCTGTCGCGCTCGCTGGAACGGGCCCGCAGTGCGGTGCTCGATCCGCAGCGGTCGGCGGGCGACGGCGGCCTGCCGCTGCTCACCGACGCCGCCGCCGGGTTCCGCGGCGTGGTCGGGTTCGTGGCGGCGACGGCCCGCGCGGTGCACGTCCTGCACGAGGCCGGGCTGGTGCACCGCGACCTGAAGCCAGCCAACGTGATGGTCACCCCCGCCGGCACGCCGGTGGTGCTCGACCTGGGCCTCGCCCGCGACGACGAGGCCGCGGAGCGCACCCGCACCGGCGACCTGTTCGGCACCCCGGCCTACATGGCACCCGAGCAGATCGAACTGCCGTCGGCGGAGCTCGACCGGCGCGTCGACGTGCATGCGATGGGCGTGCTGCTGTACGAGTGCGTGACGCTGCGGCATCCGTTCGCCGCACCGACCCGCGCCGGCACCTTCGACGCGATCCTCCGCGAGCCGGTGCTCGATCCGCGCCGGCTGCAGCGCGGCGTGTCGGCACAGCTCGCGTTGGTGATCGCGAAGGCGATGGAGCGCGACCGCGCGCGCCGCTACCGCACCGCCCTGGAACTCGCCGAGGATCTGGAGGCGATCCTGGTCGGCGCGCCGATCCGGGCCCGGGCACCGGGTCCGCTCCGCCGGCTGGCCGGCTGGCGACACCGTCATCCGGCGCTGGCGACCGCCACGTTGGTCGTCGGCCTGGCGGCGGTGGTCCTGGTCTGGCAGCAGGAGCGCTCGCGCGAGAAGCTGAGCGAGGCGCGCGACGAGGCGGTGGCGGTCAACGACTTCCTGGTCGAGAAGCTGCTGCTGTCGGTGACTCCGGAGGAGGCCCGCGGCCGCGAGGTGCGCGCCACCGACTCTCTCGACGCCGCCGCGGCGCGGGTCGAGCAGGACTTCCCCGCGCCCACGCCGGTCGCCGCGGCGATCCGCCATGTGCTCGGGCGCGCCAATGCGCGGCTGACCCGTTGGCAGGAGGCGCTGCGGTGGTATTGGCAGGCCGCGGAGATGCGGACGGCGTTGCTCGGCCCCACCCACCCGGACACCGTGTCCTCGGTCGACGGCTCGGCCACGGCGCTGCGCGAACTCGGGCGACTCGACGACGTCGAGGCACTGTTGGCGACGAGCCTGCCGCCGGTCCGGGCCGCACTGGGCCCCGACCATCCCGCGACCCTCGACCTCGAGGCGCAACGGGGCCAACTGGCGCTGGCACGCGGTGACCGCGAGGGCGCCGCCGCCATCTTCGCCGCGGTGTTCGACGCCCGCCGGCAGGTGTCGGGCCCGGACGCTGCCGAGACCCTCGATGCCGAGGCGCTGCTGGCCCGCGCCCGGGCCGCGCTCGGCGACCTCGAAGCCGCCGAGCGACTGTTCCGCGAGGTCCTCCGCCGCCGCAGCGCCGCGTTCGGCGACGACGATCCGCAGGTCCACCATGCCCGCAACGACCTCGCCTCGCTACTCCAGGACCGCGATGCCTGGGACGAAGCCGCGCAGCTCTACGAGCAGGTCCTCGACTACGCCGAGCGGGTGTTCGGTCGCGAGTCCGCGCGCTACGCGGTCGCCCTGAACAACGCCGCCTCGCTGCAGCACGCGCGGGGCCGCAGCACGCACGACGAGTCGCTGCTGGACGCCGCGGAGTCGATGTTCCTCGAGTCGCTGGCGGTGCGCGAACAGGTCTACGGACGCGGCAGCGAGCAGGTGGCGAAGGCCTGCAACAACCTCGGTCTGCTGCTCGGTGACCGGGGCAAGCTCGAGCGCAGCGCCGAATTCCTGCACCGCGCCGTAGCGATCCGCGAGCAGGGCCTGGGCAAGGAGCACCTCGACACGGTGCGCACCCACTTCGCGCTGGCGGTCACCCATTGGCGGCAACACGGCGCCGAGGCCCTGCCCGAACTCGCGGAGGTCGTCGACGCCGCCGCCACGGTGATGGGCCAAGACGACCCAGAGTACGCCGGCATGTTGGCACTCACCGGCCTGTTCGCCTGCCAGGCCGACCGACCCGACGAGGGCATCCCGAAGCTGGAGCGCGGTTACGCGACGCTGGCCGCAGCCCTCGGACCGACCGCATCCAAGACGCGCTGGGCCGCCACCCAGTTGGCCGCGATCCACCGCCGGCTCGATGCACCCGAGGAAGCCGCTCGCTGGGATGCCCGCGCGCGCTAGGAGCCTGGGCCACGGGAGGCCAGCGCACCGCGTGCCAAGGCGCGCGATCGCGCGGAAGGCATCGCGGCAACTCGGAGGCCGCCAGTCCGGCGGGAAGGTCACGGAAAGGGATAGATGCGTGCGAGAGCCGAGGCCTCGAGTTTGGTCGAAGCCGGTCGCGCGGCTGCTCGCGGTCGGGGAGGCGCTGCCGTGATTCCCGTACGTCGCCAACGTGATGGGACGCATGGTCGGGCGGCAGATCGCGACGCTCCGACGACCGCGGTGCCGCGGCATCGACGAACGACGAGTGACTCGCAGGACGACGATCCGATCGGAGAACCCCTGCTTTCTGGTGCTCGCCCTCGCGTGCCTCGGCGGTTGTTCCGCCTCCGAGTCCGACGCAGTGACGGGACAGGAACCCATCGTCGGACGGTCCTGTGAAGGCTGCGAGGCGGTGTTCGACGGCGTGCCCGGAGAGCTCGCCTCCGCTGGGCGCATCGCTCCGCCGGACGAGCCCGGGGAGCCGATGCGGATCACCGGCAGGGTCACGCTGCCCGATGGCAGCGCCGCGCCCGGCACGGCGGCCTACGCATACCAGACGAACGCTCAGGGCCTCTACACGGTGAACCGGCGCTGCCCCGGCAGCGACGCCTACCGTCACGGCATGCTCCGCGGCTGGGTACGGGCCGGACGCCGACGCCGCCGACGCGCAGGATGTCGTGCTGCGGCGGCGCGATGGTCGACGAGCTCGTCGCCGCGTGCGGCGAGGTCGGGACCCCGTTCGGACTCGAGGACGAGTACATCGAGCGCACCAATCCGCAGCGCACCGCGATGGGCAAGGCGCCGCGTTCGCTCGGCGTCACCGAGCTCGGCCGGCTGGTCGCCGCTGCCGGCGGCCGCGTCACCGGCACGACGCTGCAGGTGCCGACGACCGACTACCACACCGCCGACGAGAGCGCATCGCTGCGCGCCGTCGCGCGCTTCCTCGACGTGCTGGTGGTGGCGACCCGCTCGCGTGGGGCGTAGCGTCCGGGCATGCGGCTCGCGCACCACCACGAGCTGGTCGCGCGCCTGCGCCGGCCCGGTCCGGACGGTCCATGGCGCGTGCTCTGCAGCGGCTGCCTGCTCGGCTGGCCCTGCGGCGTCGACGGCACGAGCAACGGCGAGTATCCCGGCGCAATGCGCTTCCTCGCGCACCCGGCCGTGCGGGCGGTGCCGTTCTGCCCCGAGGACCACGCGCTCGGCACCCCGCGCAATACGCCCGACCTGCACGGCGGCGACGGCTTCGCCGTGCTGCGCGGCACCGCGCGCGCCCGCGACCAGCACGGCACGGATATCACCGAAGCGATGCTCGCCGGCGCCCGCGCGATGCTCGCCCGCGCGCGCGCGCACGCCGTCGACTGGGCGCTCCTGATGGACATGAGCGGCGCCTGCGGCAGCCACGTGATCTCCGAGGGCTGCCGCTTCGACGCCGAGCGTCGCTACCAGCGCGGCATCGGCGTCGCCACCGCCATGCTGCTCGAGGCCGGCATCCCGGTCGTCAGCCAGCGCGACTTCCATTGCCACGAGCTGCTGTGGCAGCGGCTGGAGCCGGACCATCGCGTCGACGCGAGTGCGTTCGATCATCACGAGACGGCGTGGTATCGGGCGGCATTCGGCGGGAGCTGAGCGACGGCAGGTCGGGGGTGACGAACCCGTACTTTGCACCGACGCATATCTACGCCGCCTGCGATCGAGTGTCGCTCGACGGGCGCTTCGCTCGGCGAGGTAAGCAGCCGCGATGACGTGGTCCCCGCAGAGCGAGCCACGCCGGCCAGTCGGAGAGACCGGTCGGCCCGGCCTCGGTCGAGGCCGTCAGCGCTCGCTGTCATCAGCTGATCGTGGCGCTTGCGTGCCCTCGGGTCATACCGATCAGGTGCATCCCTGAGATTGGCCGAGCGGTGCACCGTCGGGTGCGTAGCACGCGGAGTCTGTCCCGACGCCCGGCCGAGAGACTGCGACCTCGTGAAAGAGCTACACTCCAGCGCTGGTTGCCGCATGCAGGAGATCCTGACAACCCCCGAGAACCGCCGCCCGCTGGGACGGAAGGAAGGCCTCATGCGTCTGCGGTCACCGAGTCCGAGTCGCTTGTCGACGCGCGGCCTCCTCTCTCTCTCTCTCTCTCTCTCTCTCTCTCTCTGGGATGATCCTGGGTACCTCGCGCGGATCGCTCGCTCGCTCTGCGTTGCGCTGACCCTCGTCGCGCCGGTGTGCGCGCAGGCCCGAAATTCCGAAGCAGCCGGCGTTCATCCGCACATCGCGGACATCAACCCCAACGTGGACCCGGGCACGCAGGGTGCCCCCTCGCCGCTGTTCAACATCCCGAACGGCGTGTGGGATCTGGGTGAGGGCTTCAACCCGCCCGAGGAGGACTACTGGGACTGCGGCGGCTACCTCGGCCGCGATACCGGTGAGCATCTCACCCCGTTGGACGTGCATGTCACTCCGAATCCGGGGAACCCCCCATGGGCGACGACGACGCTCAGAATGGTGACGTGGCCGAGCTCGCTGACGGATGTGCCCGCGCTTCGGTTCGTGGGCTACCTGCGGCCCGAGGAGTGTGGAGAGTACGCCGAAGGCCAAATCGAGGACGCGGGATTCGAGATCCTGGTTCCGAGCCAGTTCCGGGCGGGGAATCAGCTGATCATCGTTGTGGCTACGTGGCCAACGAAGCCCGGCCTCATATTCGCACGCACCGATGCCAATGGCTACTCGGGTCGCTTCGCCTACCCGGGGAACACGTACGTCGGGCTATACGATGGCATCTCCTCGAATCGAGCTGTGTTAGCGAGCGCCAGCGCCAATGAGCGGCCCAGCTACAACGTCGGACGCTTGATCTCGACTGGTCAGGCCGAAGGCTATGACGTCGTCTTCGCACACATTGTTCCGCGCACGATGGGGCGTCCGCTAGTGTTTCAGGCGCAGCGCAATGCCCAGCTCGTGCGCGCTGTGCAGATGGTCCTGCGTCGTTCGGAGAACGATTCGCGGCTGCCTGCGCCCCCGGGAATCTCCGTCCACAACGTCCAGGACGACGTTCCGGTGTTGATCGGCGGTGGCTCGTTCGGCGGCCTCGTGTCGCAGCTCGGTGTCACGCTGCACCCCGAGCTGTTCCATGGCGCTGCGGCGGGAGCCCTGTCGGGGTCCTTGCGCCGCCAGTTCGCCGAGCAGATCTCGTTCAACTGGCTGTCGTCCCGGTCGGGCTTCCGCGGCTCCGACATGGCGTGGGGGCATACCGACACGTTGGAGTGGACGGCGCTGCTGTGGGACTACGGGCTCGACTTCTTCAATGCGTCGACGACGATGCGGCTCCGGGAGGGCTTCGTCAAGCGACCGATCCTGTTCATGGTGGCCGACGAGGACACGATCACGTCGGGGACCGATTGGCTACCTCTGATCTCGGGCGCTGGTCGGACCTACCACAGCCATGGCGTGCAGACGATCAACGGGGTCGAGATCGGCCACCTGGTGGTCGACAAGCGTGGTCACGCCGAGGCCGGGCCGTTCGAGCTGCCCGTGACCGGCGGGGCCTCCGATTATCTGGAGGAGGCGGTCATCGAGTGGTTCGACAAGACGGTGGCCTCGTTCGCGAACGTCCCGGCGACATGGAGCCTGCCGCAGCTGATCCAGAACGATGGCACGGAGGACCCGTACGACCACGCGTTCGCCAGGATCTACGCGGCTCCGACGGGTCAGCCGAATCCGGCGCTGATGCTCGACGACGCGTTCGGGGTCACCGACCCGAGCGACCCGGAGCGTCGGCTGGGCCACACGGCGTCGCAGGGCATCGCGCTGGGCCACGACGAGTCGCTCCATGCCGCGAACGGCCGGGTCTGGGTCGGCAGCGCCGAGGGTGTCGTGACGCGCTTCACGGTCGACTCCCTGAGCCAGGAGCTGGTCCCCGAGGCCTCGTCGTCGCCGCTCGGCTACGGCGCCTGGGCGCTCGATGTGGGCGACATCGCGCCGGAGCCCGGCGACGAGGTCGTGGTCGCGACGTGGCGGCACCTGTACGTGCTGCGGGAGGATCTGTCGATCCTGGCGGGACCGCTGGCCCTCGACTGGGAGCACTCGGGACCTCGCCGGCTGCAGATCGCGGACGTGTTCGGCTCCCCTCACGCCGGCAAGGAGATCGTCTTCACCTCGTGGCTCGGTGAGCTGGTCGTCGCTGGCCTCAGCGGCAGCACGCTCTCCGTCCTGTCGGTGTACGGCGAGCCGGGGATCGTCGACCTGTGGGTAGAGGAGGGACAGCATGCCGCGTCGGCGCACACGGACTCCGACGTGCCGATCACGTTGCTGTCGGCCCGCGGTCACGTCGCGAACATCACGCTGGACGACGAGCCCGATCCGACTCTGCACCATGCGGAGATGCAGTGCTGGTCCAACCCGCTGCAGGGCTGGCCATACGACGTCGAGTCGATTGGAGACGGGAAGATCGCCGTGCTGATGCGCGTCGATGAGGGGCTTCCGCAGCTACCTCCACCGCCGACCATCCACATCTTCGACGGAGTGACGATGCAGCCCGACCCCGTGCTCCCCGTGGTCGTGCCGACTCCGCTGGAACCTCAACCGGGACTTCGCGGTGCGATCCCGAAGGTCTTCGACTTCGCGCCGATCCGATCGAAGGTGGGGGACCTCTACTTCGCAGTCCTCGACGACAACACGATCAGCATCGTGAAGGCGTCGGACGGCTCGACCTGGTCGCGATCCGTGGCGGGATTCAGCCCGGCGTACCAGCCGCTCGCCGTGTGCGTGGCCGAATTGCTTCCCGTTCCGCCGAACGCGACGTTCGAGGAGCAGCTCGTGATCTCCACCGCCGCCGGGCAGTTGGTGTGGTTGCGTCCCGAGTTCATCACCGACGGTGCCAGCATCGACGCGCCCTCTCCGGACTGGGCGCCCGGCCTCGTCGTGCCCGTCACGCTCGGTCCCGGAGCCGACTGTACGAACCGTACCACCGCGGGTGGATGGGGCATGACGGTCGGACCCAGGACGTCTGCACCACCGGCGCAGCCCGATCGCGTGCAGATCGTCACGCAGTGCGGGATGCGCTGGAGCATCGATCCGCTCGACTGTCGCGCGCCACGCTCTTTGAGACTTGGCGCGCCATTTGGCGTGGGACTCACAAGCGCGCGGCGCGCATGGCCTTGGCGCAAGCCGGCTGATGCGTCAGTCCCACGCGCTGAAGCGCAGCTCGCCCCAGGACCCACGGTTGACGACGGTGATCTTCGTGACGAGGTCCTCGATGCGCCGGCCGCGCTGGCGCAACTCGGCCTCGTAGACGAGGAAGCTCCGTGCAGACGAGTAGGCGAGCAGCATGCGGAATGGCCGCCGGTCGACGATCAGGTCGACGCGGGCCTGGGGAACGCACCTCGCGCGATCGGTGCAGTCGGCACAGGAGCGACTCAGGTCGCCGGTGAGCGGTCGCAGGCCGTCGAGGGAGCGGCACTTCGGCCGGCGATTCTCGTACAGCGTGCGGGCGCCACCGTGCCCGAGGATCCGGGCCTCGACGACCGGGCGAAGCCGCTCGCCGTGGTCGAGTTCGAAGCCACGCGGGCGGACGGTCAGGTAGCGCACGAGCGCGCGATGAAGCACCTCGCGCAGAGGCTCGACGTCGGGTCGCGACATGCTCATGACCTCCTCACGCCAGGTCCCATCGTTCGAGTGTCTCGTCGACCTGCTCGGGCTCGATCTTGCCCTTGCCCGCGCCGGCGCGGGCGAGGACGGCGCGGTACATCGGCAGGAGCAGCCCCGGCACACCGCCGGCGCGCTCGAACAGCGCGGCGAGCCCCTGGTCACACAGCCGCTTGCTCTGGCCGGTCGGGAAGTGGTGATCGAGGAACTCGTGCAGCTCGTCGAACACCAGCCCGGTGATCTCCTCGCGTACGACGATTCGCCGCCACAGGTAGGGCTGGGCCTGCAGTTCGATGCGCAGGCGCGGCAGGCCGACGAACAGCACCTGCACACGACGCGCCCCGTCGAGATCGCTCTCGGCCAATGCGCGGGCCTCGGCCAGCGTCTCCGCCGGCAGGTCCTGCGCCTCGTCGAGCCACAGCTGAATCGTCTGCGATTCGTCGGACAAGGCGCGCAGCAGACGGTCGAGGCTCACCGAATGGCACATGCTGGTGCGCACGCGCAGGGCCTCGCCGACGACCTTGACCAGGCCGGCGGCACCGAGCTTGCGCGCCTCGGAGAAGTAGATCACGCGGTGCCGCGTGCGGTCGAGCTGGCCGCGGAGCTCGCGGAGCAGCGCGGTCTTGCCGGTGCCGGTGTCGCCGGTCAGCATCGCGTAGGTCTCGCCGAGTTCGACGAGCGCGTGGGCGAGGTTGTCTCGCGCCCGGACGAAGTCGGCGAACGGGAAGGGAGCTCGATTCATGGGGTCTCCTGGTCGGTGTCGGGGGATTGCCGATCGGCGTCGATCTGTCGCTCGAGATCGGCGAGGTAGGCATGCAGCGGCCGGCCCGCGCCGAGCCGGGCGCGGCTGCGCTCGCAGGCGAGTTCAAAGCCTTCGCGGGGTAGCGGGCCGTGCTTGCGGTAGAAGCCGAGGATGCTGCGGGCCTCGCGCTCGGAGTCGGGCACCATGCGCTCCACGAGCCGACCGATCGCGGCGAAGACCTCCGGCAGCCCGAAGCCGGGCTGGGCATTGGGTCGCTCCTTGCCCTGCCACAGGTCGACGAGCTTCTGCAGCTGGCCGGTGCCCCGCGGTCGGGTGTGCGCCTTCACGGCGGACAGCGGCTTCACCGTGAAGGGCTGCAGCTCGATCTCGCGGTCATCCGCGGTCACGAGCACGGCCCGGCCATCGTGAAATGGGTGGTGGCGGAATCGACAGCGGCGTCCGGCGAAGGTCACCGACGGCACCCGGAAGCTGCCGTTGGGGAGCCGGACCGCGCCGGTCTTCTTGCAACTGCTCGCTGTCGTTTCGATGTAGAACGCGCGCTCGACGTCGGCCTGGCTGACCTGCCGGGTCGAGCAGCGTCCCGCCAGGCGCCGCTCGGGAGTGGTCTTGATCTCGCGATGGAGATGGCGGTCGTAGACGAGCGCGAGCATCGCGTCGAGCAGCTGCTGCAGGTGCTCGAGATCGACGACCTCCTGGGCACGCAGCTCGTTGACGAACCAGCGACCGAGACTGCGGTGGTAGGCTTCGATCTTGCCGTCCCACTCGGGGCTCCTGGCCTCGATGTAGTTGCGGTGCACGCCGAGTGCGGCGAGCCCTTTGCGGAACACGTTGCTGTCGAAGGCCGAGCCGCGGTCGAACTGGAAGCGCTCGGCGAGTCCCCACTTCGCGACGGCCTTCTCGAACACCCGGATCGCGGCCTCGGTGTCCTCCTGCCTGGCGACCACGGCCGCGAGGGCCTTGCGGCTGTGGTCGTCGAGGACGGTCAGGACATGGACGTGCACCTGCGTGCCATCCGCGAATCGCACCGGGAACGGTCCCTTGCCGTCGAGCTGCCAGCCCTCGTGCGGATGATCGGCCTCGTAGCGGTCGCGCAGCTTGCGCGGCTTGCCGGAGCGCAGCCGTGCGATACCGCCGAACGCCGGATGTGCACGCAAGTGCCGCCGTAGCGTCGAGCGGCCCAGGCAGTACTCGGGGAACTCGGCGCGGAGATAGACCTCGAGCTGCCATAGCGATCGGTCCGGCTGCTCGTAGAGCAGGGCGATCGCGTAGGCGACCCAGGTCGCCGTGCCGGGGCGGCGAGCGCAGCCGCGATCGGTGCGGGCCTTGGACAGCAGGCCGACGAAGCCGTGCTCCTGGTATGCGGCGAGCCAGCGGTAGAGCGTGCTCTTGCCGATCGGTCGTGCCGAGGTGCGGCGCTCGCCCTTCTTCGGGGGCGCATCCCAAGGACGGGGTACCGGCTTCGTAGTCCGCTGTCGCAACGCGGCCCGGCGACGGGCGGCATCGAGGCTCGGGTCGATCAGAAAAGCGATCTGCTCGAAGCGCCAGGCGGCGATCTCGTACGGGTCGGGCATGGATCTCGGCTCGTCGTCGCGGGAGCACGAGATCCTGGCGGCATCGATCGATCAGGGTGTTCGATCGGCGTGCACGCGATGCGGCTGCGGAAGCAGAGCACCGACGACGTCGACCACAGCAGCGTGAGACGGCGGCATTCGGCGGCTGCGTGCGGCGGCGGAACACCGGCGACGAGGCGGATCAGGACCACGGCGCAGAGCAGTGCGGCGAGTCGGTCACGTCGCGCTTCGCTCCGATACCGCCGTGGGTCGACGTCGACGTGCGCTCGCATCGTGCCCGCGATCTCGGGCACGCGTGCTTCGGCCTCCGCGACGAACCGACTCATCGGCGCACCGCCCGCATCGCCGCCGGGCCGACCCAGGGCGTACGCGCCGAACCCTTCGGTCCAGCCGTGTAGCGTCCCGTGCGCGGGCGTCGTCTCGCCGAGCAGCGACCACGCGACCTGCCGCAGACTACGGTCCCCGACCGCGTACAGCGCGACCGCGTGCTCGATGACCGCCAGTCCGTACACCTTGCGCGGCAGCACGTCGCAGGGCAGGACGCGGGCCCGGGTCCTGCACCGTGTGCATCGCGCGATCGCCACCAGGATCACCAGGCTGACGGCCACCAGCACGCCGAACGCATCCGGCTCGAGCAGCACCAGGCGACGCGCCACCACGGACCGCGACAGCACCATGCGGCCGCCTGCGGCGCGGCACGACTCGCGCGCAGGCCACGTCCTCCAGCGAGAGCTCGCCGGCCCTCAACAGGGGCTCGTAGTCGCGGTACAACAGCGGCAAGGTGATCGGCACGGACTGCTACTCCATGTCGTCGCCGTGGAGAGGCGGCTGCATACCGCCTCTCCACACTTCAACTTCCGGCGAGTGCTACCCGATCAGGCCGCTCGCGGCCAGCGTGAGCTCGTGAGGGGTGAGCCCGTGAGGGCTACGCCCTTGCCCGGCTGAGCACGGTGAGCCCGTGAGTCGTGAACGACCCGTCCCGAACAGCGTGGCGCGCAAGGTCCGATCTACGTGGTGCGCGACAGCTCGACGGCTCGAGCGAGCTTCTGTACGACATGCGCCATTGGGAGGAGGCTGTCGCCTTCTTCCCGGTCTCGCCTGCTCGCGACCTGGAGTACATCGGCTTCGTTCCGGCGGGAGAGACACCGGTCTCCGGGGCCAACACGTTCGCGGTCGTGCCGTTCATCGCGCAGCGTCCCGCCGCCGCGCTGGGCACGGACCCCTGGCAGAACAGCAACACCTTCTTCCGGCCCTTCTGGATGCGACGCGGCGCGCCGTCGGCGCCGGGCGTGCCGATCTACATTCCGACCTGGATCATGGACTACGATGGCTATGTCGCGATGCCGATGGGTGGGTGCCAGGGCCGATCGGGCCTGTCGGTATTGGACGCCACGCACTCACTGCATTATTGGGGTGGCGCCCGCGGCTCGGATCCCAATCTGGTCCAGGGTCTCTACTTCGTTGCCTACGCACCAGATGAGGCATCCGTCGTCTCCAGCTGGTTCTCGTCCAATGGATCTCCCGGTGCCGAAGGGTTCACCGACGGTCCGATACCAGGCGTCGGGTCGGGCGATCGCAAGGATTTCCGCAGCTTCGTGAATCAAGCCGCCGTCCCTGCGAACAACCTGCAGGCGCTCCGCGTGGGGCTCAGTCCGCCCAATCGTGACTGCGAGACGATCTTCCTGTCGACTCCCGGCGGATCCGTCTACGTGGTCGCGCCAGGCTCGTCGCCTGCGGACCGCGGGGGGATCCTCGGGCAGGCGAGTGGCTCCCCCGACGACGGCTTCGGGGCTCCGGCGCTCGCGCTTCGTGACGTGCAGGACGGGGTCGTCGACGTCTTCGTCGGTACCACGTTCCACCACGCCGACCCCGTGCCGCACTCCTTGCCGCTCGGACTTCGGGGACCTGGACCGATCGTCGGAAGCGTCCGTTGGCTCCGCTGGGACGGCGCGGTGCTGAGCCCGGTCGATCAGTGGATCTTCGATCCGTCGGGCGGTGGCGAGCGAGGTGGCTTCGGCGTCGCAGGCCTCGCGGTTGGCGACATCATCCAGGGTCCCGAGGCTCCCGGTGAGGAAGTCGTCGTCACGACCTTCGATGGCGACCTGTTCGTGCTGCAGGCGGACACCGTTGTGAACCCTACCGGCTTCGTGCACCCGCCGCTGTTCCGCACCTGGCTCCCGGGCTCGCTCGGGGCCTACAATTCGATCGTGATCGCGGACCTCGACGGCGACCAGAAGAACGAGATGTACCTCGGCGGCTCGATGGGCGTGTGGAAGTTCCGGCAACCCTGAGGAGGAGCGAGACATGATCGCGAGGATGGTGAAGGTGGTGCTGTGCGCGCTGCTGGCGGTGGGCGCGGCAGCGCAGCGCACGTGGGTGGTGGACGACCGGGGTGGTCCCGGCGTGGACTTCAGGACGATCGAGCCGGCGGTGACGGCGGCCACCGAGGGAGACATCATCCTCGTCAGACGCGGCTCCGGCGCGCTCTATGCGAACGTGCAGACGCTTCGCAAGGCGGTGCGGATCATCGGCGAGGACGGCAATCCACCGCGGATCGCACCGACTCGGATCGAGGGGATCGCTGCCGGCTCGGTGTGCGGCTTCGAGAACGTGGTGGGCGATGGTGGCCAGATCACGGTGATCGACTGCGCAGGCCTCGTGATTCTGCGCGGTCTGCGGCGGGGTACGACGGCTGGTGCTCTACCGTGGGCTCCGGCCATCACACGGTGCGGCCAGGTGATCGTGGACGGCTGTGAGATGGGTACGTTCGGTTACCCAGTCGCGTTCGTGGAGATACGCGACTCCTGCGTTGCGATGCGGAACTGCACTGCATATGACGCTGGGCGCGGCTCTACTTCGTCGCTGCATGCTGCGGTGGAAGCGTTCGATTCCGATGTGGACATCCTGGACTGCAGGTTCTTCGGTGCGAACGCGCAGAGCCCCGGCTGCCTCTGGTATGTGTTCGCGAGCTACGCGATCCTGGCGCGGACATCGACGATTCGAGTGCGAGGCGACTCGGTGTTGGCTGGAGGAGTGGGAATCGGGGAGTGCGCGTACTCTGCCCGCTCTCCGATCAGCTACGTTGGCTCGTCACTGCAGTTCGATCCTTCCGTGACCCTCCTGCCGGGAACTCCCCGGTCCATCTATTGGCAGATCGAGGAGCTGACGACGGTGCTTGCGGGTGCAGCGGTTCCGGGGAGTGCCCAGACGATCGACGTGTTGGGTCTGACCGGAGGAGTGACGACGTTGCTCGCCAGCCTGGTAGCGGGAGCACCTCCGGTGTCGTTACCCGCGGGGACGCTGTGGCTCGACCCGGGACAGGTGATCGAGGTCGGCACGCGACCCGTTCCGATCGGCCGGCAGCTGTCCTTCGTGGTGCCAGTGCCGCTTGGCATACCGCCATGGCTGACGATCGCCTACCAGGCGGTGTCGCTGGACCGGCACGGCGCGCTGCAGCTCGGCAACCCTGCGCTGACGGTGATCCGATGAAGCTCTCGGAGGAATCGAGCATGAACAGCGTGATTCTGATGGCAGGTCTGCTGCTGCTGTGTTCTCCGATGACCGCGCAGCGCACGTGGATCGTCGATGCGCGCGGTGGCCCGGGGGTCGACTTCACCGATATCCCGCCTGCCGTGAGTGCGTCGGCGCCAAACGACATGATCCTCGTGCGGAATGCCGCGCCCGCGACGTACCGGTTCCCGCAGCGCGTCACCCGGGGCGTGTGGATCGTGGGTGACCCGCTGTCGCGCCCCACGATCGCCCCGTCTGGGACGTCGGTGGTCGAGGATCTGCCCGCAGGCGAGACGTTCCTCGTCGCGAATCTCGATGTTCCGTATGGAAGCGGATTGCGTGCCATGCACCGGTGTCGTGGCTCGGTGGCCTTGTGGAATGTGTCGTTCATGAGCAGCAGTCTGGAGTGCGTCGATTGCGACTCGGTGTCGATTCACCACACCGACATCCAGATTCTGATCGACAATCCGCGCGCTCGATTCGAGCGGTCGCACGTCGTGCTGTCCGACTGCATCGTGTGGAGCGAGCTCACCTTGTCTACGTCCGGTATCGGCACGCTCCGACTGATCGACTCCACGCTCGACCTGACCGACACGCTCGTCTACGGCGCCTCCGTGCGCTGTGAGTACGGCACGAACATCCACCCAGCTCACGCGATCGTCGGCACGCGCAGCCGCGTCTGGATCCGTGGAGCGAGCCGGATCCGCGGCGGCGAGACGGTCTACCCCTGCCAGAGCACGCTGCAGGTCGACGCGTTCGCCTGCGACATCCCGCCCGTCGTCGACCCGACCGTCGTGATCTCGCCGAGCTCGAGCTGGTCGCAGGTCTACGTCGCCGAGCTCGCCGCCGTGCACCCGGGTCCGATCAGCCCGGGCCAGACGCAATGGGTGGACGTGACGTGCCCGACCGGCTCGGTCGCCACGCTGCTCGCGAGCCTGCCGACCGGCGTCGGCCCGCTGGAGCTGTCGATCGGCGACCTGTGGGTGCACCCTGAGCAGTCGATCGTCGTCGGCAGCCAGCCGGTGTCCGCGATCCGCCGCGCGACCTTCCTGATCCCCGTGCCGGCCGCGCTGCCTGCCCCGCTGCCGCTGATCTACCAGGTCGCCTCGCTCGACCCGCTCGGCAGCTGGCAGCTCGGCAATCCAGGCGTCGGCCTCGCGGTCGCGCCGTTCTGAGCCCGATCCGAAGCGATCCGCGTTCGACCGAGCGCGGCTTTTCGCGCCGTGTCGACCAACTCACGGTGTTCGGTGACGATCCGCTCGGGCGAGTTCGAACACGGCTGGAGCGCGTCGACGCGCCCGTTCGTCGTCTCGATGTCGAGGCGCGGACCGTGATGGAGCTCGGGCCGAGCGCGCGACTGCCGGGATGTAATCGCGGGACCTGCAGATCGTCAGGTCGGGGATAGGGCCAGGTGATCGTCGGGGGAGGGCTCGGGCGGTGGGCAGGCGGAGTCCCTTCAGGGACTGCACAGCACCACGATCGCGCGCCGACGGCACACCGGCTGCCGGACCCGGTGGCAGTCCGACGCGGGTGCGCTGCTACGATCGGCCGATGGCTGCTTCGCCGCCGTGCCCGCCTCGTCATGGGGCGTGGTCGGCAGCCTCGTTCACATCACCCGCGCGGGGCTCCACGGAGATCGCACGATGAAGGTCGGCTTCAACCTGCTGCTGTGGACGGCTCACGTCGAGCGTGAGCACGAGCCGCTGTTCGGTCGGCTGCGCGAGCTGGGCTACGACGGTGTCGAGGTGCCGGTGATGCGCGGCGACGTCGCGCGCTACGCCGCGCTGGGCCGCGCGATCCGGGATGCCGGTCTCGCCTGCACCTGCTCGACCGCGATGCCCGGTCCGCACGCCGACCCGATCGCCGCCGACGCGACCGTGCGGCGCGCCGGGCGCGACCACCTGCGCTGGTGCATCGACAGCGCCGCGGCGCTCGGGGCCGGCGTGCTGTGCGGGCCGACCTACCAGGCGCTCGGGCGCTTCACGGGCACGGGGCCGACGGAGCGGGAGCAGGCCTGGGCGATCGAGGCGCACCGCGCCGCCGCGGACCATGCGGCGGCCGCCGGGGTGGTCGTGGCGACCGAGTTCCTCAACCGCTTCGAGTGCTACTTCCTCAACACGCTCGAGGCCGCGGCCGCCCACGCGCGCGCGGTCGACCGGCCCGCGTTCGGCGTGCACTACGACACCTTCCACGCCAACATCGAGGAGTCCGACCCGGTCGGCGCGCTCGCGCGTCACGTCGACGCGGTGCGCCACGTCCACCTCGCCGAGAACCACCGCGGCACGCCCGGCACCGGCCACGTCGACTTCGCCGGCACGCTCGCCGCTCTGCGCGCGGGTGGCTACGACGGCTGGGTGGTCGTCGAGGCGTTCGGCCGGGCGCTGCCCGAGCTGGCTGCCGCGACCTGCATCTGGCGCGACCTGTTCCCCGACCGCGACGCCGTGCCGGCCGACGCGATCCGCCTGATCCGACGGCTCCTGGCCGGCTGACCGCGTCGCGGGGCGGTGCCGACCGCGAGCCGGGTGCAAGACCGAGCGCTGCGCTGCGTTCGGTCGCCAGCGGGCCGCCGCGGCGGCAGCCCCGACGAGCTGGCTCTCTCCGACGCGAGGCGACCATGAAGATCGGCTTCCACACCGACGCGTTCAACTCGGCCTACTGGAGCTTCGAGAAGTGCCTCGAATGGGCGGAGCGCAACGACGTGCACTTCATCGAGTGCGGGCTGATCGACGGCGTGAGCTGGATCCACGGGCTCGGCTATCAGCCGCACGTCGCGCTCCACGAGGATCCGCTGCTGCTGCGCCGGCGCATGGCCGACCGCGGCGTGCGGTTCTCGCAGGTCGACGCGGCCTATCCGCTGTCGGGGCGGGACGGGCCGTACTACGGCGTGCCCTACGTCCTGAAGGCGATCCCCTGGGCCAGCCACGCCGGCTGCGATTGCATCGCGACGACCGACGGCCTGCACAAGCCGATCGACCTCGACGACGACGACGCGATGGCGCGCATGCGGGACAGCTACCAGCGCATCGTCGAGGTGGCGGAGGCGTACCGGATCACGATCAACATCGAGGTGCACGGCTACTTCACGACCGACCCGGAGCGGCTCGCGCAGATGCTGGCGTTCTGCGACAGCCCGTATCTGAACCTCAACCTGGACACCGGCAACTCGTTCATCGCGGGTCGGGACCCGGTGGCGTTCTGCGAGCGCTTCCAGGACCGCGTGCGCCACGTCCACGTCAAGGACGTCAGCGAATCCCTGGCGGCCGCGGCGCGCGGCGAGCAGACCGGCATCGCGGTCAGCCAATGCGCGATCGGCGACGGCGTGAACGCCGCCAACATCCGCCGGATCCTCGAGATCCTGCGCGACCGGCCGTTCGACGGCGTGCTCAGCATGGAGTGCGAGGGACAGGGCGGCCCGATGATCGAGCGCTCGCTCGCCTGGCTGCGCGGCACGCTCGCGGAGCTGCGGATCCCGGTCGAGTCGGCGTGAGCGGCGGGCGCGGCAGCGGCCTGCCAGCGCGGCTGCCCTGCGATCACTGGAGGCGCGCGCGGGTCTCCGGCAGCCCGTTGAGCTGCAGTTCGAGCGCCCCCTCGACCGTGCGCAGCTCGATGCCGAGCGCGCTGCGGAACCAGCCGTCGCCGGCGGCCGCCCGCCGCTGTGGCCGTAGCTCGCCGTCCGGCGCGAAGATCTCGACGGCGCACGTGTCGCGGTCGATCACCCAGATCTCGCGACAGCCGACCTCGCAGTAGAAGGGGAGCTTGTCGTACGTCTCGTCGCCCGGCGAACGGAGCTCGATCACCGCGTCGGGGCCGCCCTCGAAGTGCGTGCCGGCGACCTCGCGCGCGGCGCCGCGCGGCGTCAGCAGCGAGATGTCGGGCACCCGGAAGTCGTGGACCCAACGCTCGACGCCCGGCCTGGCGACGCCCACGCCGTGGATGAGTCGGCGGCCCTCGCCCTCCCACCGAGTCGCCAGCCAGCAGATCGACTGCACCTCCAGGCCCTGGTGCCGGATCGACGGGCTAGGAACCATGTGCAGCACCCCGTCCCAGACCTCGTCGTAGCGATCCGCGCCGGTCTTCCGGCGCCATTCGAGCAGCTCGGGCGGGACTTCGCTCATCACGGCTTTCATCGCGCGTCTCCGTCATCGTAGGCGTCCTCGCGCCGGAGCGACCAGCCCCGGCCGGACACCTGTGCTCCGCACAGCGGCCGAGGTCGCGCGCGCAGCTCGAACGCACGCGGGGTCCCGAACCGGATGGACGGATCGATGGAGACTCGCCGGAGCTGGCTCACGCCGGATCGGAGCGTCACGGGCGCCCCTGATCACGGCGCCGGCGACGGCTCACGACCCTCGACGGCGGGGTGGCGCCTCAGAACTCCTTGCGCCGGGTCGACGACTCGATGCCGAGCGCCTTGCGGTACTTGGTGACCGTGCGGCGCGCGATCTTGACGCCCTGCTTGGCGAGCTCGTCGACGAGCTGGTCGTCGGACAGCGGCTGCTGCTTGTCCTCCTGCTCGACGATCTCGCGGAGCTTGAGCTTGACGGCCTGCTGGCTGACGAGCTCGCCGCTGTCGGTGACGGTGCCGCCGGAGAAGAAGCGCTTCATCTCCATGACGCCCTGCGGCGTCTGGATGTACTTGCCCGACAATGCGCGGCTGACGGTCGAGATGTGCACGCCGACGGCGTCGGCGACGTCCTGCATCTTCATCGGGCGCAGGGCCTGCCAGCCGTTGCGCAGGAAGTCCTCCTGGCGCGCGACGATCTCGGTCGCGATCCGCTGGATCGTGTTCTGGCGCTGATGGACCGCCTCGATGAACCACTTCGCCGACTCGATCTTGCGGCGCAGGTACTCGTGGATCTTCGGGTCCTGGCGCGCCTCCTTCAGGATGTTCTTGTAGGAAGCCGAGATCGTCAGCTCGGGGATCGAGCCGCGCTCGGTGCGCACCTCGAAGCGGCCGTCGACCTCGTCGACGATCACGTCGGGGGTGACCGACGAGTTGCGGGGGTCGCTGAACGCGGCGCCGGGATGCGGATTGAGGTTGTCGCGCAGGAACGCCCAGCTCTCCTTGACGTCCTCGATCGTCGACTCGGTCTCCTTGGCGATCTTCGGCAGCTTGTTCATCGCCAGGTCGTCGAGGTGGTCGGCGACGATGCGCCGCGTCAGCGGCCGCACGTAGCTCCATGTGGTCGAGCTGCATCAGCAGGCAGTCGCGCAGGTCGCGCGCGCCGATGCCCGCTGGGTCGAGGCCGCGGACGATCTCGATCGCGCGCTCGGCGAGCGGGGTCGGCACCAGCAGCGTCTCGGCGATCTCCTCGGCGTTCTCCTCGAGGCGGCCGTCGCCGTCGAGCGAGAACACGACGTGCTCGATCACGCGGTACAGCTCGGGCGACACGTCGTCGAGCATCCGCACCTGCTCGAGCAGGTGGTCGGCGAGCGAGATGCCGTGGTCCGGCGTGTTGTAGAGCGCCTCGAGCCGCCGCTCCGACTCCTCCTCGGAGCCGCGCGGGGCGAGTGAGCGGGCCCCCTCGGTGCGCTGCTCGAGCCGCTCGAGCTCGCTCCACAGCGCCTGCTCCTCGGCGGCGGCATCGTGCTCGGTGCGCCGGTCCTCGGTGCCGTTCGTCTCCGTCTTCGGCGTCTCGAGGTCGTCCTTGACCTCCAGGAAGACGTTCTCCTGCAGCTCCTGCTCGATCTGGTCGCGCAGCTCCGCCATCGGGACCTGCAGCACCTGCATCGCCTGGATCATCTGCGGCGATTGCACGAGCCGCTGTTCGGCACGCAGTTGCTGGGTGAGCCCGAGGCGCATCGGATGGGTCGTCGTTCGTTCCGGGGTGGGGCGGGGGCGGCCCCGTTCCGAGTATAGCCCTCGGGGACCCGAGTCAGCGGCGAAGCCCGAGCCCGAGCATCTTCGAATAGAAGCCGATCACGATGCCGCCGACGAGCACGGCGGCGAGCACGAACGCGAGGCTGCCGAGCGCCCGCACCGCGACGCGCGCCCCGCGCTGCAGGCGCTCGCGACGTTGGGCCCCGAGTCGCCGGGCGGCGCCCTCGAGGTCGCCGCTCTGCTCGGCGGTCGCGAGGCTCGCGCGCAGGTCCGCATCGAGCGCGCGGCCGGTCTCGAGCGCGCTGGCGAAGGTCGCGCCGGCGTCGAGCGGACCGCTCGCCGCGTAGAGCCGCGCGCGGGACCGCGCGGTACCCGCCGCGCGCGTCGCGATGCGATGGGCCTCGTCGATGCGCACGCCGGCGCCGACCAGCGACGCGAGCGCCTCGAGGTAGGGCGTCGCGCCCAGGTCGCCGGCGAGTCGCCCGAGCCCGAACGGCAGTCGCTCGCCGTCGAAGCCCGGATCGCGGCGGACGCGGCGCCAGGTCCACACGATCGCCGCGAGCAGCAATGCGACGACGCCGAGCCATCCGAACACGAGCGCCGGCGAGATCGCGATGTGCAGCCGGGCGAGCACGACGACGATCGTCAGCGCGAACGTCGTGAGGAACGCCGGGTAGAGCAGCCGTGCGAGCAGCTCGCGCTCCAACGCCAGGCGTGTGCGGATGTGCGCCGCGCGATCGCGCAGCGCCGGCGACAGCGAGCCCGCGTGCTCGGCAGCCGCGAGCACCGCGACGTCGAGCGGGTCGAGTCCCGGCACGGCGCCCTGCAGAGTGGCGACCGCACCACCCTGCGCGGACGGGATGCGCGCCTTGGCGCGCACCGCGGTCGCCAGTGCGGTCTCGAACGGGATGCCGGCGTCGAGGGACGACGCGAGCTCCTCGAAGATCGTTGCGCGGCGCTGCGCGCGGATGCCGAAGTCGATCATCGTGATGCCGTGCAGGAAGGTCGGCCGCGATGGCACCTGGGACGGCGGCGCGCGGCGTTCCTGCCGGTATTCTGCGGCACGATGCAACAGGAACCGTCGTTCGCCGAGCGGGACGTCCGGATCGCGCGGCTCGGCGAGGTCGCGCTCCGCATGCTCGCGGGGCTCGTCTCCACCGAGACGCTGCAGGCCGCCCGTCACGCCGCCGCCGAGCACCCCGAGCACTACCCCTGGGAGCAGGTCGCCGCGATCGTGCTCGCGCAGCCGCTCGACCCGTCGGAGCTCGTCAACAAGGGTCTGCTCGCGCAGCGCGACTGGCTGCGGCACGGCGGGCTCGCCGCGCCGGCCGAGGCGCCGCGCGAGCGCCCGGTCAAGGTGGTGCCGCCACCCGCGGCGGCGGCACCGGTCGCGCCGGCCGCGCGGGCGGTGGCGGTGCCGGCGCCGGGCGGGTCGGGCCCGCGCGGCCGCCCGCGACCGCGGAGCTTCAGCTACCACGTGAAGAAGCTGGTCGCGGTCCTGCTGGTCCGCGGCACCTTCTACCTGGTCATGTTGGCGGCCGTGTTGGCGATGCTCGTGATGCTGCGGATGAAGAATCCCGAGCTCGACATCTACCGCATCGGCGAGGCGATCCGCGGCTGGTTCACCGGCCTGTTCGGCCGCTAGCGGCGCGGACTCCGGGAGCGGCCGGCGCCCGGGCCCGATCCAGGGGTTCTCCCGAAGTTGGAAAAGTGTGGAAGGGGCTGTTGAAACGTGTGGGCAGCCGTGCATACTTGGGCGCGTCGAGCAGGGCGGGTTGCCTCCTTCCTTGTTCGAGCGGTTCCAACCGGTCTCCGACCGGTCGCGATTCCCAAGCTGACACTCCTCTGCCGCGGTGCCGGGCGCGAGCCCGGGGCCACGACAGGACACGACACACCCAGGGGCTGGCTGCGAGTTGGAGTTCTGATTCCCCCTCCCTAACCGCCCACTCCAACCGGCAGCCTACTCCAAATTCATGGGCCTCAGCACTGACCGGCTGAGGCCCATTTTTTTTGCCGCGTTTCCTGGCTGCGGCCCCGACGGGCTGCGCTGCGCGCGTCGCACAGCATCGCGTCGCACCGGGCCCGTCCTCGCTGCGTTTCTTCGCGGTGCAGTTTGGCCCATGTCGACGGATCGGCCGATCAGAGCGTATGCCGCCAGATCGCACGACCGGGGCGCGCGCGGCTCGCTGCGCGCGGCCCCCGGTGTGCGACACCGGTGCGAGACAGGCCGCTGGCCGGCGCGAGGCGCGCGCCGACCGCAGGGTGATGACGATGACCAGACCGGGATTCCGACGCAGCAGCACGGGTGGGCGCGAGCCGTCCTCGGCCGCTTCCGCGAGCTCTGCCGGCGGCGAGTTCGAGATCGCCGCGCCGTTCAGCCAGGCGCAGATCCTGCACTTGATGAAGTCCGAGTTCGGCCGCGCACGGCGGCACGGCTACCCGCTGAGCTGCGTGCTGATCCGCGTCGACCGGATCCGCGAGCTCGTCGCCACGCACGGCTCCGAGCTGCGCGACGCGGTGCGACGCGGGCTCGGCCGGGTCGTCGCCGAGAAGACGCGCGACCACGACCACGTCGGCTTGCTGAGCGAGGACCGCTTCCTGCTGCTGCTGCCGCACGCGGGCGTCGGCCAGGCGGAGGTCGTCGCGCGGCGCGTGGCCCAGGCGTTCGCGAACCTCGAGATCGAGCTCGCCGGCCAGCGGCTGCACCCGACGCTCAGCCTCGGCATCGCGACCAACGGCGACCGCGACACGTTGTTCTTCGACACGCTGGTCTCGCAGGCCGAGCTCGCGCTCGACGAGGCGTTCCGCGCCGGTGGCGATCGGGTCGAGGTGTTCCGCCGCGAGCGGTTCTCGACGCCGGACACCGCCGAGCGGACCGAATGACCCGGCCGCCGCGCAGCACCGCGGTGGACACGTCCGGGCGCTCGCCCTTGAATGGCGCGACGGCCGCGCTGGCCGTCGCGTCGCGCCATGAAGATCCTGCTCGTCGAGGACGAGAAGACCATCGCCGTCACGCTCGGCGATGAGCTCGAGTCCGCCGGTCACGAAGTCGCCATCCTCGACAACGGCGCCGCCGCGCTGACGCGCCTCGGCGAGGAGGCGTTCGACTGCGTCATCACCGACGTGCGGCTGCCGGGCGCCGACGGTCTGCAGGTGCTCAAGCGCGCCAAGCAGGCGCGGCCCGACACCGAGGTGATCGTGATGACCGCCTACGCGACCGTCGAGCACGCGGTCGAGGCGATGCGCGAGGGTGCCGACGACTACATCCAGAAGCCGTTCCTCAACGAGCAGGTCGTCGAGCGGCTCGACCGCATCGCGCGCTACCGGACGCTGCTCGACCAGAACCGGCAGCTCAAGGAGGACCTGCGCGGCGACCGCGGCCTGCCGGGGGTGATCGGCACCAGCCGCGTGATGCAGGACGTGTTCGGCATCGTGCGCACCGTCGCGCCGACCGACGCCTCGGTGCTGATCCAGGGCGAGAGCGGCACCGGCAAGGAGTGCATCGCCCGCGCGCTGCACCAGCTGTCGGGGCGCCGCGAGAAGCCGTTCGTCGCGCTGTCGTGCGGCGCCCTGCCGGAGACGCTGCTCGAGACCGAGCTGTTCGGCCACGAGCGGGGTGCCTTCACCGACGCCGGCAAGCTGCGTCGCGGTCGCTTCGAGCTCGCCAACGGCGGCACGATCTTCCTCGACGACATCGACGACATGCCGCTGCAGACGCAGGTGAAGCTGCTGCGCGTGATCCAGGAGCGCGAGTTCGAGCGCGTCGGCGGCGAGCAGACGATCCAGGTCGACATCCGCGTGATCAGCGCGACCAAGGTGCCGCTGATCGAGCTGGTGAAGAAGGGGACCTTCCGCGAGGACCTCTACTACCGACTGAACGTCGTGCCGGTGAACCTGCCGCCGTTGCGCGACCGCGAGGGCGACGTGCCGCTGCTCGTCCAGCACTTCGTCCGCAAGCTGTCGACCGCGCGTCGTTACACGGTGAAGACCGACGTGCTGCGCGCGATGAGCGAGTACGCGTGGCCGGGCAACGTCCGCGAGCTGGAGAACCACGTCGCCCAGGCGATCGCGATGGCCGGCACGTCGACGGTGCTGAAGAAGGAGCACCTGCTGCCGGTCGACAAGACCCGCCGCGCCGCCCTCGAGCCGCCGACCGACCTGAAGTCGCTGCGCGAGGTGATGATCGACGCCGAGCGCAACCACCTGAAGAAGGTGCTCCGCTCGGTCGGCGGGCACCGGACGAAGGCCGCGTCGGTGCTCGGGATCAGCAGGAAGGTGCTGTGGGAGAAGCTCAAGGACTACGGCATCGAGTGAGCGGCCCCCGGCACCGCACCGCGCTGGTCGCGCTCGCGCTCGGTGTGCTGGTCGCGACCGCGCCGCCGGCGCCCGCCCAGCGTCGGCCGCGCTTCGATGCGGTGCTGTGGCGCCACGGCGCGGAGCCGTGGGACGAGGCGTTCCACAGCGCCGCGCGGGCGCTCGGCTTCACCGCGGTCAGTGCGACCGCCGCCGAGGCGGTCGCGCCGGCACGCGCGGTCGGGCTCGGCTTCTACACCGACCAGCTCGCCGGCAAGGGCGTCCTCGAGCTGCGCGACTCCCAGTGGCAGCCGTGGTTCGATCGCTACTGGCAGACGCGCGACCCGGACCTGCTGGTGCGGCCGACCTGTCTCGCCGACCAGGCGGTGATCGCCAGCATGCTCGGCGTGATCGAGGCGCGGCTCGCGGCGGCGCTGCCGGCGGGGCCGCGGTTCGCGTCGCTCGCCGACGAGGCCTCCGCGACGCGCCACGCGAACCCGCTCGACATCTGCGGCAGCGACGCGTTCCGCACTGCGTTCCGCGACTGGCTGCGCGCCCGCTCGGGGGGCGACATCGCGGCGCTCGACGCGCGCTGGGGGACGACCTGCCGGTCGTTCGACGAGGTGCTGCCGGTCACGACCGCGCAGATCCGCGGGCGCGAGCTGCAGCTCGCGACCCTGCCAGGGAACCTCTCGCCATGGAGCGATCAGCTCGAGTTCACCGACGAGCTGTTCGCGGCGGCGGTCGGCGCGGGACTCGCGAAGGCGCGCGAGCTGGCGCCCGAGCTGCCCTGCGGACTGTTCGGGATCCCGCAGCCATCGGCGTTCGGCGGCCACGACTTCTTCCGGCTGCTGCCGGCGATGAGCGCCTACGAGGTCTACGACATCGGCGGCGCGCGCGACCTCGCCGATTGCTTCGCGGCGCCCGCCGCGCTGCGCGTGGTCACCGTGTTCCCGCCGCACGACGGTGATCCGGAGGGGCTCACGCGCGCGCGGGTCGCGGACGCGATCGCGCACGGCACCGACGCGCTGATCGTGTGGAGCGCGGGCGACGTGCTCGACGCCGCGCGCCGGCCGAGCGCGTTCGGCCGCGCCGTCGGCGACGCCCTGGGCGACCTCGGTCGCGCGGCCGAGGCGTTCGCCGGTGCACGGATCGTGCGCGACCCGATCTGGATCGTCGAATCGCAGCCCGCGCTGCGCGCGCACTGGATGCTCGACTCGGCGGGGGACGGGCGCACCTGGCCGCGCCGGTTCTCGAGCTACGAGGCCGAGCACGGCACGCCGGCGCAGGCGCGCCGCTCGTGGCTGCGGCTGTTCAACGATCTCGGGTTCCAGCCGCGCTTCGTCGACGCGCGCGCGCTGCCCGCCGAGCTCGAACGGGGGGCGTCCGCAGCACCGCGGCTCTGCGTCCTCGCCGCGTGTCTCGCGCTCGACGATGCCGCGGTCGCCGCGCTGCGCGCCTACGCCGAGCGCGGCGGCGTGCTGCTCGCCGACCACGGTCCGGCGCTCTACGACGGCTCGCTGCACCTGCGCGAGCGCGGCGCGCTCGACGACGTGTTCGGGATCACCTCGCGCAGCCTCGCGTGGAGCGACCAGCTGGTGCGGAACGCGCGCGGCGCCGACGCGCATCGGCTGCCGTCCGGGGTCGCGCTGGCCGAGCGCGGGCTGCGCGGTCTGCTCGGCGAGCGCACCGACGGCGCCGACCTGGTGCAGATCGAAGCGTCGTGCGGCCGCGGTCGCGCGTTCTACCTCAACCTCGCCGCGTGCGAGTACGCGTCGCTGCGCCTCGTGCCCGAGCGCGTCGCGGCGGCGGCCGAGCTGCGCCGCCGGGTGCGCCGGGTGCTCGACGCGTGCGGGGCGCGGCCGCGCGCGCTGGTGCGCGGGCCGGGTCTGCCGACCTGCCTCGAGACGCTGCACCTGCGCGGGGCGGACGGCGCGCGGCTGTGCGCGGTCCGGGTCGCGGCGCTCGACGCGCCGGAGCTGCTCCGCACGCTCGCCGCCGACGGCCCGCGGCCGGTCGAGCTGCGGCTGCCGTTCCGCGCGCGGGCGATCGATCTGCGCGACGGCCGCGAGCTCGGCACCGGGGATCGCCTCGACCTGCGGCTCGACCCGTTCGGCGCGTTGCTGCTGCGGCTGGAGGCGCCCGAATGAGGGTGCTCGGCACGCGGATCGAGACCGCGCGCGACGACGACCGGCCGCGGACGATCCTGCTGTCCGACCTGCACGTGCCGCGCGCGGGCGGTGCGGTGCTCGGCTGGCTCGAGCGGGTGCTGGCGGACGCCGCGGCCGAGCCGGCGCGCACCCGCGTGCTGATCCTCGGCGACCTGTTCGAGTTCTACGCGACCGACGCGCAGCTCCGGCTCGACGGCTGGGGGCGGATGGTCGCCGCGCTCGCCGCGTGCACGGGGGTGGGGGTGCCGGTCACCGTGCTGCACGGCAATCGCGACTTCCTGCTCGGACGGCGCTTCGCCCGGCGCACCGGCTGCCGGGTGGTCGCCGGCGGGCTTGCGCTGCAGCTCGGCGGGCGGCCCACGCTCGCGCTGCACGGCGACGAGACCTGTCTGCGCGACGTCGGCTACCAGCGGTCCAAGCCGTTGCTGCGCGGTCCGCTGACGCGGCTGATCAAGGCGCTCGCGCCTGACCGGGTGTGCTTCCGCATCGCTGGTCGGCTGCGCGCGGAGAGCCGTGCGGGTCACGAGCCCGGCGAGTTCGAGCAGCGCTACGACGCGACGCGCGCCGCGATCGACACTGCGTTCGCGGTCTCGGGCGCCGAGCTGCTGGTGTTCGGGCACGTCCACCGGGCGGCGCGCGGGAGCTGGTCGCTCGGCGACGGCCGGACCGGCGAGTACGCGGTGCTGCCGGCCTTCGACGAGGCCGGCCTGCACCTGCGGCACGACGGCGGGCCGGGGCCGTCGGCCGGCGCGCTGCGGACGGTCGGACCGGCTGGCGAACCGGCCCCCGAGCCCGGGCCGCGTGCGTTCTCCTGAGCCGCGAGCCCCGTGGCCCATTGCGCTGGTCGGCGGTCGTCGCTAGCTTTCTCGGCCCTCCCCATCCGGCCTCCGGCGCCGGACACGGTGTTTCGCGCCGCGCGGCGCGACCGTTCGCATGTCCGCCGATTCCCAGACGCTCGCCCCCTTGGCCCGCCGCGACGCCGCGCGCACGCCACTGCAGGTCGTGGCCCTCGACGGGCCGGCCGGCGCGGGCAAGAGCACGGTGGCGCGCGAGCTGGCCCGACGCCTCGGCTGGCACCGCCTCGACACCGGCGCGAGCTACCGGGCGCTGACCTGGTGCCTGTTGGAGCGCGGCGTGCTGCGCAGCGGCGCGGACGCGACCGCGGCGGAGCTCTCCGCAGCGCTGCTGGGCGTGGACCTGCAGCAGCTCGGCGTCGCCCTCGACCACGACGGCACGCCGACCGTCGCCGGCCGCCGGCTCGGCGATGCCGAGCTGCGCGCGCAGGCAGTCGACCGGCTGGTGTCGCCGCTGTCGCAACTCGCGGTCGTCCGCGAGTTCGCGCGCGCACTCCAGCGGCGCTTCGTCGACGCCGGCGGACCGGCGGTCGTCGACGGCCGCGACATCGGCACGGTCGTGTTCCCCGACGCGCCGCACAAGTTCTTCCTCGACGCCGACCTCGACGTCCGCGCGGCGCGCCGCCACGCCGAGGAGCTGGCGCGCGGCCGCGACGTGTCGTTCGAGGCCGTGCGCGCGGCGATCGCCGAGCGCGACGCGCGCGACGCCGGCCGGGAGCTCTCGCCGCTGCGCGCGGCGGACGACGCCGAGCGCGTCGACACGTCGGCGCTGACGGTCGACGAGGTGGTCGAACTGCTCGCCGCGCGGATCGGCGTCGCCGCGCCGGCCGCGGGGCGGGCCGCGACAGCCGCGCCACCGGCGGGGGCGCCGGAGCGCTACTCCGGCCTCGTGCCGTGGTTCTACTGGCTCAGCCACGCCGTCGCCCGGCTGTTCATCAGGGTCTGGCTACGCCGCCGGCGCGTGGGTGCGGAGCACGTGCCCGCGCGTGGCGCCGTGCTGCTGATCGCCAACCACCAGAGCTTCCTCGACCCGCCGCTGGTCGGCACCGCCGTCGGTCGCACCGTGCACTTCCTGGCCCGCCGCACGCTCGCGCGCGTGCCGGTGTTCGGCGCGATGATCCGCTGGCAGGGCACGCTGTTCGTCGACAAGGACGGCTCGGCGCGCGGCGGGCTCGGCGCCGCCGCGCAGGCGCTGGCGGCCGGCCGCGCGGTCTGCGTGTTCCCCGAGGGCACGCGCAGCGACGACGGCCACGTCCACGAGTTCCAGCGCGGGGTGCTGCTGCTGGTGCGGCGCGCGCGCTGTCCGGTCGTGCCGATCGGCATCCGCGGTGCCGGTCGGGCGTTCGGCCGCGGCGCGAAATGGATCCGACCGGTACGCTGCGAGATCCACTTCGGTCCCGCGCTGCCCGCCGCGGACGTCCTCACCGAGGGCGGTCTCGAGCGCGTGCGGCAGCAGGTTCGCATTCTCGCGGGGGACGTGTGACGGGCACCGCCTCGCACCCCGCTCTCCGCTCACGCCGGGCGCTCACGCCTGGCGATCGTCGTCGCGTCGCACGCGCTGCCCGCCGGTGGTGGTGCGACGCCTCGTTCCGGCCCGAGCCGCGCGCGTGTGCGGCGGGCCCTTCCATGAAGTCCTATCCACAGGCAGCGCATGCGGTCCGGTAAACAACTCGTCAAGCAGTTCGCTCTCGACCCCGAGCAGCTCGACTCGCTGATGAACGAAACGCTCGGCGAGACGTCGTCCGAGCAACTCGACGAAGCGATGGGTGCGACGGTCGGTCAGGTCGCCCCGCAGGAGATCGTCAAGGGCAGGGTGCTGCGCGTCCTCGAGGACGGCAGCGTGTTCGTCGACGTCGGCTACAAGGCCGAGGGTCGCATCCCGCTCGACGAGTTCGACGATCCGGCCACCGTGGTGCCGGGCCTCGAGATCGAGTGTCTCGTCGAGGCGATCCTCGACGAGGACGGCTACATCGACCTCAGCAAGCGCAAGGCGGATCGCATCCGCGGCTGGGAGACGATCATCGAGACCCACAAGGAGGGCGATGTCGTCGAGGGCGCCGTGCTCCGCAAGATCAAGGGTGGCCTGCTCGTCGACATCGGCGTGCCGGTGTTCCTGCCGGCCTCGCAGGTCAACATCCGCCGCACCGGCGACGTCGCCGAATACATCGGTCAGACGATCAAGGCGCGCATCATCAAGATCGACGAGGAGCGGATGAACATCGTCATCTCGCGCCGCAAGCTGATCGAGGAGGAGCGCGAGGAGCTCAAGCAGCGCCTGCTGTCGGAGATCGAGGAGGGCCAGGTCCGCAAGGGTGTCGTCAAGAACATCGCCGACTTCGGCGTGTTCGTCGACCTCGGCGGCCTCGACGGTCTGCTGCACATCACCGACATGTCGTGGGGTCGCATCAACCATCCGTCGGAGATGGTGTCGATCGACGACGAGGTCGAGGTCAAGGTCCTCAAGATCGACCGCGACCGCGAGCGCATCGCGCTGGGCATCAAGCAGAAGACGCCGAGCCCCTGGGAGAACATCGAGGACAAGTACCCCGTCAATGCGCGGGTCACCGGCGAGGTCGTCAACCTCATGTCCTACGGCGCTTTCGTCAAGCTGGAGGACGGCGTCGAGGGCCTGGTGCACATCTCCGAGATGTCCTGGACCAAGCGCGTCAACGATCCGCGCGAGGTCGTGTCGATCGGCGACCAGGTCGAGGTCGTCGTGCTCGAGGTCAACAAGGAGAAGCAGGAGATCAGCCTCGGCATGAAGCAGACCGAGGTGAACCCCTGGGACATGGTGTCGGAGAGCTACCCGCCGGGCACCATCATCCGCGGCCGCGTGCGCAACCTCACCAACTACGGCGCGTTCATCGAGCTGCAGGAGGGCATCGACGGCCTGCTGCACATCACGGACATGTCGTGGACGAAGAAGATCACGCACCCGTCCGAGGTCGTGAAGAAGGGCGAGGAGGTCGAGTGCGTGGTCCTGTCCGTGGACCAGGAGAAGAAGCGCATCGCGCTCGGTCTCAAGCAGCTCCAGGCCGACCCGTGGTCGATGGACATCCCGGCCCGCTACCACATCGGCGACAGCGTCCCGGGCACGGTCACGAAGATCACGAACTTCGGCGTGTTCGTCGAGCTCGAGCCCGGTCTCGAGGGCCTGCTGCACGTCTCGGAGCTGGCCGACCACAAGGTCGACAACCCCGAGGACATCGTGAAGATCGGGCAGCGCGTCGAGGTCCGCGTCATCAAGATCGATCCCGACGAGCGCAAGATCGGCCTGACGCTGATCCAGACCCACTTCGACGAGGCCGAGGCCGAGACCGAGGGCGGCGGCTTCGCCGAGGTCGAGCCGGAGCCGCAGCAGCTCGGCGCGCTGGCGTCGCAGCTGGCGGGTCTCGCCGGGCGCATCCGCGACGCCGAGAGCGGCGCGGGCAAGGGTGCCAAGAAGAAGCCTGCTGCCGAGGAAGCCGATGAGGCCGACGACGAGCAGGACGGCGACGCGTGACGTGTCCGGGGCGGCCCGCGCGGCCGCCCTCGCAGCCGGGCTGTGCCTGCTGCCCGGCTGCGTCACCTACGTGGTCGAGGACGACCCGGACCTCGCGGTCGTCCCGCTCGACGTCACGCCGGTGACAGTGCCGCTGCGCGGCGGGTCGGGCGATCCGCAGGCGCGCGCGGTCGACGACTACTACGCCGACGTCGTCGCGCAGATGCAGCGCGCGCTGGTCGACCGCGAGCTCGACCTGCTGCGCGCGCTCGTCGCCAGCCACGACCGCCCGGCGGCGCCCGCCTGGGCACGCGGGCAGATCGCGCGATTCCAGCGGCTGGCGGACGGACTCCAATGGGAGACGGAGGCGGCGCGCGACGCGCGCCTCGAGCTCGCGACGAAGGCGCTGCCGGCACTCGGGGCGGAGCTGACACTCGCGCTGCGGATCCCCCGCGGCGCGCGCACCGACATCGCGCTGATCGGCGCCGACCGCTCGGAGTCGAAGGCCGCGCGGTTCCTGGTGAGCTGGTCGGTCGTCGACACGAGCGCGTTCGACGACCAGACCCGCCGCGAGTTCGACGACGTCGTCACGCTGCCCGAGACGGTCGACTTCGCGGCGGCCGGCGCGGAGCTGCGGCTGCCGTACACGGTGCCGGGTCTCGCACCCGAGGGCGTACGGCGCGTGGTCGAGATCCGCATCGACCTGCTGCCGGGCACGCTCCGGCTGCGCGGCGACGACCTCCCCAACGCGCGCGTCGCGCTCGCGCGGCAGTCCTTCGTGATCTGGCCGCTCGGCATCGACAGCGTGCGCGACAATCCCTACGCGCACCTGCGCGCCGCGGTCGAGAGCGGCGAGCCGTCCCACTTCGCGAACCTCTACGTCGCCGCGTGGCTGATGTCGCCGGACTACCGCGAGGACGCCCTGCGCAAGCTCGTCGAGGGTCTGCGCGTCGGGACTCCCGAGCTCGGCCGCGCCTGCACGGCCGGCCTGCGGGTGCTGACGGGCGAGCGCATCGCGGTCGGGGATCGCGACGGCTGGCTGCGCTGGTGGCAGGGGCGCGCGGTGGAGCCGGCGCCGGCGGGCGATCCGGACCGGGCGCGGCGCGGGCGGCGCTGAGCAGCCTCGCCGGGAAGCTCGGGCGGGGGCTTCCGGCGGGCGGCGATGCGCGGCATCGTTCGAGTCGGGTCGCGGTGACGTGGTCGTGCGCCGCGTCGCGCCCTCCGCTCTCTCCGTTCCGCTTTCTCCGTTCCGCTCTCACGATGAACCGAATCCGCATCCTCGTCGCCGCGCTGACTCTCGTTGGCGCCGCCGCTTCGCAGTCGTCGCTGACGACGACGTTCGCGAACAACAATGGCCGGTCGACGCCCGGCGTCACCGTCTACTTCGACATCCAGCTCAACATCGGCATCGCGATCACCGCGTTCGACCTGAACATCCTGGCGGGGACCGGACTGCAGGGCACGGTCGACGTCTACCTGACCGGCGCCGGCAACACCTACGTCGGCAACCAGACCAACGCGGCGGCCTGGACGCTCGCCGGGAGCAGCAACACCTTCGTGGGAGGTGCCCCGGGAACGCCGACCAATGCGACCTTCGCGCAGCCGGTCACGATCGCGCCGGGCAGCTACGGCCTCGCGATCGCCTACAACGGCGTCGGCGCCTCGTACACGAACGGCAATGGCTCGAACCAGGTCTACTCGAACGCGGACATGACGTTGTCGTGCGGCTCGGCGACCGCGGCGCTGTTCAGCAGCACGCTGTTCGACCCGCGCGTGTGGAACGGCACCATCTACTACACCCCGGGATCGAACTTCGCCCGCTCGATCCCCTACGGCACGGGCTGTGGCACGCCGGCGCTCGGACTGCGCGGCGTCGCGCGGCCGGTGATCGGCAGCACGGCGACGGCCGAGACGACCTCGATCCCGGCGGCGAGCACGGCCGGCATCCTGCTGTTCGGGATCACCTCGATCGAGCCCGGGCTCGACCTGACCGTGATCGGCATGCCGGGCTGCTTCCTCAACGTGGGCTCGGAGTTCTCGCCCGGCTTCGCACCGGTCGGTGCGACCGTGCTGCACCAGATCCCGATCCCGAACGTGCCGGCGCTCGCGGGCGCCCGTTTGCACATGCAGTCCGTCGTGGACTCGCCGGGTACCAATCCGCTCGGATTCATCAGCTCGAACGGACTGCGCCTGATCCTCGACGTGCAGTGACGCGACCTCGGTGCGCGCAGCGGTCGGCGATCACCCGCCGAGCAGCTCCGTGCGGAACACGTCGTGGTTGCGGGTGCCCTGCCGACCGACGCGCGGGATCGCGAACACCACGCGGTCGAAGTGGCCGGCTGCGCGGGGCGCCATGAGCGCGTCGCGCGCAGTGCGGGCGGTGACGATCGGGTCGCTGCGGAACGCGCCGCAGCCCCACGCGCCGAGCACCAGGTTCCGGTGGCCGCGGTCCGCGGCGATCGCCAGGACGTTCGCCCAGCGCCGCGCGAAGGTCGCCGCGAGGTCCGCGCCAGCGTCGGGTTCGCGCTCGAGCAGCGGGCCGTCACCGCGCGGGCGGAGCCACGGCACTTTCGGGCTGTGGATCGCCTCGGTGATCAGCAGCGACCGCTCGGCGCGATCGTGCTCGTAGCAGGGGCGGGCGGCGGCGAGGTTCAGCACCGCGAGATCGGCCGCACCGGATTCGACCAGGCGCCGGCTGGCCGGCTGGGTCGCCTCGTCGGTGACGTCGACGAGCGGAGCGCGTCGGGGGCATGGCAACGCGTGCCCGCGACCGCGGCCTCCAGACTGCGGTCGATCCGGACGACGGCGGGGGCCGGCGTCCGGTAGCCGCCCTGTGCCAGCAGCTCGAGCGTGCGCCGGGCGGTGTCGTGGAGTTCCATTCCGTGTCGTTTCGTGCGCCAGCGCTCGTGCCGAAAGCGTTCGGGCGCCGAACCGGCGAAGTGTAAAAACCGTACGCGGTACCGATGGAACATCAGAGCGCAGGCCATTCCTTTCCGCCGGTCGAGGAGCAGCTCGCGGTCATCGCGCGTGGCACCGTCGACCTGGTCGAGACGTCCGAACTCGCCGAGCGGCTGAAGCAGAGCCGTGCGACGGGGCGGCCGCTGCGCGTGAAGCTGGGCATCGATCCGTCGTCGCCGGACATCCACCTCGGGCACACGGTCGTGCTGCGGAAGCTGCGCGACTTCCAGCGGCTCGGCCACACCGTGATCGTGCTGTGGGGCACGGCGACGGCGCGGCTCGGCGATCCGACCGGGAAGAACAAGACGCGGCCGCAGCTCACCAAGGACGAGGTCGACGCGCACAAGGCCACCTACAAGGCGCAGATCGGCGCGGTGCTCGACCTCGACCGCATCGAGGAGCGTGAGAACGGCGAGTGGTTCGACTCGATGTCGTTCATGGACTGCGTGCGGCTCGCGGCCGGCACGACCGTCGCGCGAATGCTGGAGCGCGACTCGTTCGCCGACCGCTACAAGGCCGGCGAGCCGATCTCTGTCCACGAGCTGCTCTACCCGCTGATGCAGGGCTGGGACTCGGTCGAGCTCCGCAGCGACGTCGAGCTCGGCGGCACCGATCAGCTCTTCAATCTGCACATGGGGCGCGAGCTGCAGCGGCGCGAAGGGCAGCCGCCGCAGATCTGCATCACGACGCCGATCCTGGTCGGGCTCGACGGCCACGAGAAGATGTCGAAGTCGCTCGGCAACTACGTCGGCGTCCGCGACACGCCGACCGACATGTTCGGCAAGTGCATGAGCGTGCCCGACGCCGCGATGCGCGACTGGTTCACGCTGGTGACCGACCTGTCCGCGGCACGGATCGACGAGCTGCTGCGGGGCCACCCGCGTACGGCAAAGGTCGAGCTGGCGCGCGCGGTGACCGCCGACTACCACGGCGCCGCCGCCGCGGACGCCGCCGTCGTCGAGTTCGACCGCATGTTCCGCGAGGGCGGGCGGCCGGACGAGGTGCCGGAGTTCGCCATCCCGGCGGCCGAGCTCGTCGATGGTGCCGTGCTTGTCGCGGTGGCGCTCGCGCACTGCGGCATCTGCAAGTCGAACAGCGAGGGCCGCCGCCTGATCGAGGGCGGCGGTGTCAGGGTCGACGGCGAGCGCGTCGACGACCCGAAGGCGGCGCTCATCCCGGGCAGCTACCTGCTGCAGTCCGGCAGGCGCAAGTTCGCGCAGGTCCGCGTCGGGTAGCGCGCGGCGCTCAACGGTGCTCGATCGCCTTCCAGCGCTGCTCGTAGTCGAACGTCGGTGACTGCTCGAAGTCGTGGCAGCGGCGGCAGGTCGACTGGTCGATCCTGCCGAGCGGGTGTGCGGCCGGATCGTCGACGTGCGCACTGCCCGGCCCGTGGCACTCCTCGCAGCCGACGCCGCGCAGCTCGGGCGTACGCTCGGGGTCGACGAAGCCGGACACCTCGCCATAGCCGACCGTGTGGCACGCGATGCAGTCCGGGTAGTGCGTGACGGGCCAGCCGTAGCGGTCCTCGGCGGCCTTCTCGAGTGTCTCCCACGCGTGCGCGTGCTTGCTGCCCTGCCACGCGATGAACGCGTCGGTGTGGCAGCCCGCGCAGCTCGCGTTGCCGGTGTAGCGCGCGCCGGTCGCGGTCGCGCGGCGCTCCGCCATCCGCGCGCGGGTGTCGTCGTCACGGACCTCGAAGCGGTGCGCGAGGACCAGCTCGCGCATCTCGGCGTCCTCGAAGCGATCGGGCCGATCGCCGCTGCCGGCGAGCGGGATCGCCTCGTAGTCGGTCACGCGCGGCCCGTCGGGGCCGCGCTCGATCGTCACGTCGACGACGAACCGGCCGCGGATGCCGGGGTGGACGAGTGGCACGCCGTCGACGAGCTCGGGTGCCCGCGGCGGCTCGTGCTCGGTCGCGTCGATCGCGACGACGAGGTCGGGCCGCGGCTGCAGCTCGCGCGCCGCCGCGCGCGCCGCGTCGATCGAGCCGTGCACGAGCAGCACGCGCAGCGCGTCGTCGGCCACGCCGGCGAGCGCCCGCTGCCATGCGGCGGTGGGCTCGAGCAGACGGATGCCGCGCGCGGCCGCCACCTCGGCGACCGGCGTGGCGCGCGCGAGCGACGCGATGCGGACGCGGTGCGCGTCCTTCGCGAGGTCGACGAACGGCACGAACGGCAGCCCCGGCTCGCCGTCGGCGGCGAGGTCCGACGCGACGAAGCGCAGCTCGGGGAACGACTGCACGTAGCCCTCGAGGACGTCGAACGGCAGCCGCAGGTCGCCGGCGCCGACGCCGATCGCGTCGTAGCGCGCGCGGCGGTCGTCGAGGATGTTCAGCGTCGTGAACAGCTTCAGCTCGTCGAGCGGACCGCCGTCCACGCACAGGTCGCCGCCCTCGACGAGGAAGTCGTAGCTGCGGTCCTGCTGGTTGCGGTAGCTGCGCCGCGCGAGCCCACCGACCTGCCCGCTCGCGCAGCCGCACGGCTCGAGGCGGCCTTCGAGCTCGCCGCTGAGGCGCAGCGTCGCGCGCGGCGGTTCCCGGTCCAGCCGCGCCGGAGGAATGGCGAGGAACGCGGGCAGCGCCGCGCAGGACAGGAGCAGCAGGGCGGCGTGCGCCGGCATTGGTCGGGTCGTCATCGGGCGGGTGGCGGCCGTCGGAAACCGACGAAGTCGATCTCGACCAGCGGGGCCGCGTCGGCCGACTTGGCCAGCGCGAGCACGCCGCGGAACTGGGGAGTGTCGAGGGTCCCGCGGTAGCGCAGCACGACTTCGCGACTCCGCACCGAGCTCGACACGTCGCGGAACGCGACCTCGAAGTGCTCGGACAAGTCCGCGCCGTCCGGCGTCCGCAGGCCGACCACGACGAAGTCCGCCGCGCGGGACGGATCGTGGTCGGTCACGACCAGGCTGCGCTCCGACGGCTCGTCGAACGAGATCCTCCCGAACGCGAAGCGCTCGGGCGGCGCGACCTCGATCGTCGGCACGATGCGGCCGGTCACCGGGATGCGCAGCAGGTACGGGCCACGGTCGCCGTTGCGCACCAGGTCGGTCGGCACGACCACGTCGAAGGCGAACGGTCCAGTGGCGCGGCTGGGAGCCGGCCGGAACGTGACCTCGAGGAGCTGCGCATCGCCATCGGGCCGCAGCGCCATGCGGACGTCGTCGACCGGCACCAGCACGTCGCCGATGTGGCCGACCGCCTCCGGCTCACCGAGCGTGACGCCTGGTCGGTCGCAGCGGATCACGACCGGCAGCGTCAGCGACATCGGCCGTGCGATCGCATCGAACTCGAGCCGGGGGAACGGCGTCAGCGCGAACGGCGCGTCGATGCCGAAGCGGTAGCGGACCGGTACGAACAGCCGTCGTGCGCCGTTCTCCTCCTGCATCACGATCTGTCCGGCGGAGGTCGTCGGCGGCATGTCGACGGCGTCCTTCTCGGCAGTCAGCAGCGTCAGCTCGAGCAGCAAGCGGTCGCCCGCGCGCAGCGTCGACTCGGGCCGCACGAGCCCGTCGCCGGGATAGTCCTCGCGGCTGCCGTCGCTGCGCTCGATCACGAAGAGGTGGCGCGCGCAGCTGCACGAGGCCTGGAAGGCGAGCGGCACGAGCGCCACGTCGAGCTCGGGGAGCGGGACCGGCAGCTCCGCGACGCGCACCGCGCCGTGCGGGATCACGCCGAAGTCGACCTCGATCGGCGCAGGCGGCTGGGCGAGCTGGCCCGGCGGCGGGACGGCGTCGGCCGGCGCGGGCTGGATCGGGGATCGCGGCGGGTCGGTCGGAGCGCCGTCGTCACGACACGCGGGGAACGCGGCGGCGAGCAGCGCGACCAGCACAGCGAGGCGACCGGACATGGGGCGCGATAGTAGGACCCGGCCGCCCGGCAACCAGGGGCGGCATCGCCGGGCGCCCGGCGGCCCCGGTTCCGGTCACGCTGGTTCGGGTCACGCTGGTTCCGGTCACGCTGGTTCCGGTCACGCTGGTTCCGGTCATGGCGGCCCCGCGAGCTGCGGCGCCCCGGCCAGCGACCGCCGCAGCGCGGCGATCTCGCTCTGGATGAACGGCCCGGGGCACTCGGTCGTCTTCAGCTCGCGGTGGGTCAGGATCTGGTCGGGTGCGATGTCGTGGCGCGCGGCGAGCGACACGACGAGGCCGCGCAGCGCAGCAAGCTGGACCGCCGGCGGGCGACCCTGGCCGTTCGGCACGAAGTTGCCGAGCAGGCAGATGCCGACGTTGTGACGGTTGCGCTCCGGGTCGCCGGCGTGAGCGCCCTGCCAGCGCAGGTCGCGGCCGGTCCAGACCCGACCGTCCGGATCGATCAGGTAGTGGTAGGCGATGTCGGCCCAGTGCCGCTCGTCCTGGTGGTCGCGCTGGATCGCGCGGATCGCGGCGATCGACGCGGCGCGGCTGCCGGCGCGGAAGACGGTTCCCGAGTGGTGGATCGTGATGCGCTCGATCGCGCCCATCGGCTCCATGCCGCTGCCGCGCGCCGGCGCGGCGCGCCAGGCCTCGCGCGGGATCGGCCGCACGGGCACCCCGCGCCAGTCGGCTTCGGCGAGCGGCGCGTCCGCGGTGCCGGTCCCCGCGGCGAGCGCGGCGATCAGGCCCGGGTCGACCGCGGCCTGCCGGGCGAGCGCGAGGTCGTCGGCCGCCTGGTCGGGGTGGCCGAGCCGCGCCTGCGCGCGCGCGCGCAGCCAGCGTGCGAGCGGCTGCACGTCGCGGCCGCGCGCCGCGAGCTGCTCGTCGGCGAGCCCGTGGACGATCAGGTTCAGCGGCCTCAGGGACGCCGCGTTCTGGCCGGTCTCCTGCAGCAGCCAGGCGCTGCGCAGCAGGGCGCCGGGGTGGTCCGGGAAGCGGCGCAGCGCGTCCAGCTCGCGGTGGGACTCGCCACGCGCGGGTGCCGTCACCGCGGCGTAGGTCGGCGGCGGGGGCAGCGCGTCGCCGCGCTCGAGCGGCGTCGGCGGGACGGCCGAGCAGCCGACCACCAGGAGTGCTGCGAGCGCGCCCGCGCAGCGACGGAGCACCGCCGGCGCGGGCGCCGCGCTGAAGCACCGTGGCGCCGCCGTCACCCTGCGTGAACCTGCCGAGTCTCGCATCGCGTCCCTCCCGCTGCCGTGGGCGGATCCGACTCGACCGGCGCGACCACCACCGCCGGACCGACCACCACCGCCGGGCCCGACGGTAGCGCGGTCCCGGGATCCGGTCCACCGCGAGCCGGCGCGGCACCGATCCGACCCCCGGGGGCCACCTCCACGTCAAGCCGATCCACCCGGCGCGCCGATAGGTCGGTCGGACCGCGCGCCGTCCACCGCCGGGCGGGCCGGCGAGGACCATCCGATGCACGCTCACGTCGAACTCCTGTTGCGAGGACAGCTCGACCATCTTCGCGTGGTCTGGCAGACCGGGGAGGCGCTGCTGGAGAACGTCCCGTTCCGGCAGAACCCGCAGCAGACGAGCTACAACGTGCTGGTCGCCGTGCAGGAGATGCTGACGAACGTGTTCCGCCACGGGCTCGGCGGCGCGACCGACGAGCCGGTGCGGGTCGTGTTCGAGGTCAGCGACGACGCGTTCGAGGTCGAGATCCGCGACCGCGGTCCGTACTTCGACCCGCGCGACCACGAGGCGGAGCTGATCGACAGCGACGAGATGCCGGAGACGCCGGGCGGCTGGGGCATCACGATCGTGCGCTGGGTGATGGACGAGATCGATTACACGCGCGAGGGCGACTGGAACGTCCTGCGGATGGCGAAGCTCGTCGCGGAGCCGGCGCTCGAACTCGGCGGGGACGACGCGGACAGGAGCGAGGCGTGACCGAGCCCGGGCTCGCGGTGACCGAGCCGACGCTCTGGTTCGTCGGCCCCGAGGGTCTCGTCCTCGAGCGGCACGGTACGCCGGCCGGACCGGACGTCGGCGACGCGTTCGACGGTGCGTGTGTCGCCGTCGCCGGGCGCGTGGTGGTCGAGTCGCCGGTCCGCCCCGGCGGGTCGCGCTGCGTCGCGGTCGTCGACCCCGGCGCCGGGCCGGACGCCCGCGCGCTGCTCGCCAGGATCGCCGAGTTCCGCGACCGCAACGAGCGCCTCGAGGACGAGCTCCAGAGCATGAGCGAGACCGCGGTCGCGGTGCTGGAATCCACGTCGCTGTGGGGTGACCTCAGCCGCCGGCTCGGCAGCTGTGCCGAGGACCGGCAGGCGTTCGAGGTCGCGGCGATCAGCCTCGCGGTGGCCGCGAAGTTCGCGCGCGTCGCCGTGGTGCGGTTCGACAGCGGGCGCGAGGTCGCCGAGCTGCTCGCCGACGTCGAGTTCCGCGCCGAGCGGATGGGCCACGTCGTCCTGCCGCAGCCGGACGAGCCGGTGCGCTTCGACGCGACGCGCGGCGCGCTCGGTCGCCTGCTCGAAGCGCCGGCGCTGAGCTCGCTGCCGATGCGCGCCCGCGACCTCCCGCAGCCGATCCCGTCCCGCTCGCCCGAGGCGCGCGCCCGCGACGACGTCCTCGTCGTCGCGATCCGCTTCGCGGTGGAGGGCGAGGAACGCCTGCTCGGAGCGCTGATCTGCGTCGATCGCGTGGCCGACGACTACCGGGTGGGGGAGCCGTTCAACCAGATCGACTCGGAGCTGGCGGACAACGTCGCCGCGCTGGTCGCGTTCCGGGTCGGTTCCAGCGCGCTGGCTGCCTACCGTCGCGAGCTGACGCTGGCGAACGAGATCCAGAGCCAGATCCTGCCCGAGCGGGCTCCCGCGGTCGCCGGGTTCGACCTCGCCGGTCGCTGTCGGACCTCGGGAGACGTCGGTGGTGACTATCTCGACTACCTCGCCATGGCCGATGGCCGCACGCTCGCGCTGGTCGCCGACGTGTCCGGCCACAACCTCGCGAGCGGGATGATCATGGTCGGGGCGCGGTCGGCCATGCGCGTCCTCGCGGCGCGCCACAGCGACCCCGGGGCGGTGTTCAGCGGGCTGCTCGACACGATGTTCGCGGACCTGCAGCGCACCGAGCGGTTCGTGACGGCGGGGGCGCTCGCCCTGCGACCCGGCGACGGGGCGGTGGACATCGTGAACTGCGGTCACAATCCGACGCTCGTCTACCGCGCTCGCACCGGCGCGGTGGAATCGATCGGTGGCGACGACCCGATCCTCGGCTTCCTGCCCGGCGTGCGCTACGGCACGCGCACCGTGCACCTCGACGTCGGCGACGTCGCGCTGCTCTACACGGACGGCGTGATCGAGGCGTCGCGGGCGGACGGCGAGATGTTCGGCGAGGACCGGCTGGTCGCGACGCTGACGGCGGCGTCGACCGGGACCGCGAGCGACGTGCTCGACGCGGTCTACGGCGCGGTCGAGATGTTCAGCGTCGGCGACTCGCTGGGCGACGACGTGACGGTCGTCGCGGTCAAGCGGGTGCCGCCCGGGGGAGAGCCGTGCGCGGAGAGGGGGAGACCATGACCGCCACCAGGACGATTCTGGTCGTCGACGACGAGCCGTTCATCTCGCGCGCGCTCACCTTCATCCTGAAGAAGAACCACTACCGCGTGCTTGAAGCGCGCGACGGCGAGGAGGCGCTCGCGCTGGTCGCGAACGAGCACCCGGACCTCGTGTTCCTCGACGTGATGATGCCGCGCATGTCGGGCTTCGAGGTCGCGGAGCGCATTCGCGCCGACGCGTCCTGCGCCGCCACGAAGATCATCCTGCTGACCGCCAAGGGGCAGGACGCCGATCGCGCGGCCGGCGAGGCGCTCGCCGACGCCTACATGACGAAGCCGTTCTCGCCGACGCGCATCCTGGAGCGCGCGCGCGCGCTGCTCGGCGAGTGAGACGGGCCGACCGCGCGCGGGTCGCCCGCGTCCGCGCTCCGCATGTCACGCTGACAGGGGCGGTCGGCGGATCCCGGCGGCAGCTGCCAGAATGGCCGGCCCGACGCGGATCGGGCGCGCAGGGACCGTCGTGAGTCGTTGTCTCGACGACGGTTGCGCTGGTGGTGACGATGCTGGCACGGCGTTTGTTCGCGGCGCGACTCGCGCGTTCCGACCCCCTTCGGGCCGCCGCGCGGGACCCGCGAACCGGGCGAGCATCCCATGTCGAAGATCATCGGAATCGACCTCGGCACGACCAACTCGGTCGTGTCGGTCATGGAGGGCGGCGAGGCGACCGTCATCCCGAACCTCGAGGGCAGCCGGACCACCCCGTCCGTGGTGGCGTTCACCCCCAGCGGCGAGCGGCTGGTCGGTGCGCCGGCCAAGCGCCAGGCGGTCACCAACCCGCTGAAGACGGTCTACTCGATCAAGCGCTTCATGGGGCGGCGGCACCACGAGGTGGCGGAGGAGGAGCGCCTGGTTCCGTACACGATCTCCGGCGGGCCCGAGGAGCTCGTCAAGGTGCGGATCGACGAGAAGGAGTACACGCCGCCGGAGATCTCCGCGATGATCCTCCAGAACCTGAAGGAGGCTGCGGAGGCCTACCTCGGGCAGAAGGTGGACCGCGCCGTCATCACCGTGCCGGCCTACTTCAACGACTCGCAGCGCCAGGCGACGCGGGACGCCGGCCGCATCGCGGGCCTGAAGGTCGAGCGCATCATCAACGAGCCCACCGCCGCGGCGCTCGCCTACGGCCTCGACAAGAAGTCGGGCACCGACAACAAGCGCATCGCCGTGTTCGACCTCGGCGGCGGTACCTTCGACATCTCGATCCTCGACGTCGGTGACGGCGTGTTCGAGGTGAAGTCGACGAACGGTGACACCCACCTCGGTGGCGACGACTTCGACCAGCGCATCATCGATTGGCTGTGCGACACGTTCCGCAGCCAGACCGGTATCGATCTGCGCAATGACCAGATGGCCCTGCAGCGCCTGAAGGAGGCCGCCGAGAAGGCCAAGATCGAGCTGTCGAGCGCCCAGCAGACGTCGATCTCGCTGCCGTTCATCACGATGGACCAGAGCGGCCCGAAGCACCTGCAGGAGAACCTGACGCGTGCGAAGTTCGAGCAGCTCATCGAACCGCTCGTGACGCGCTGCCGCGTGCCCTGCGAGCGCGCGTTGGCCGACGCGAAGCTGTCGCCGAAGCAGATCGACGACGTGATCCTGGTCGGCGGCTCGACGCGCGTGCCCGCGGTCCAGAAGCTCGTGAAGGAGCTGTTCCAGCGCGAGCCGAACCGCTCGGTCAACCCCGACGAGGTCGTCAGCGTCGGCGCCGCGATCCAGGGCGGCGTGCTCGCCGGCGACGTGTCGGACGTCCTGCTGCTGGACGTGACGCCGCTGTCGCTCGGCATCGAGACTCTCGGCGGCGTGATGACCCGCCTGATCGAGCGCAACACGACGATCCCGACCAGCAAGTCGCAGGTCTTCTCGACCGCGTCGGACAACCAGCCGGCGGTCGACGTCCACGTGCTGCAGGGCGAGCGCGAGTTCGCCAACGACAACCGCACGCTGGGTCGCTTCAAGCTCGAGGGCATCGAGCCGGCCCCGCGCGGCATGCCGCAGATCGAGGTGACGTTCGACATCGACGCGAACGGCATCCTCAATGTGTCCGCCAAGGACAAGAAGACCGGCAAGTCGCAGAAGGTGACGATCCAGACCTCGTCCGGGCTCAGCGAGGCGGACGTCGAGAAGATGCGCAAGGAGGCCGAGCTCCACTCCGCCGAGGACAAGCAGCGGCGCGAGCTCGTCGACCTGCGCAATCAGGCCGACTCGATGGCCTACTCGGCCGAGAAGGCGCTGACCGACGCCGGCGACAAGGTCGACGCGGCGGTCAAGGCGGAGGTCGAGGCGAAGATCCAGGCCGTCCGCGACACGCTGGAGAGCGGCGACGCCGACGCGATCCGCCGCGCGATGAGCGCGCTCGAGCAGGTGCTCGGCAGGCTCGCGCAGGTGCCGCCCGGCGCGCACCACCACAGCTCCGCGGGTGGCCCGCAGGGCAGCGCGAAGTCCGAGTCGGCCGACGAGGACATCAAGGACGCCGACTTCGAAGTGAAGAGCTGAGCTGCGCGCTCGGCGCTGCTCAGCCGCCCGCCTCGTCGAGCCAGCGCTGGTGCGCCTCGCTGCGCGCGTCGAGCACGCCGGCGCGCAGCGCGCGCGCGACCAGCGCGGCCCGCGCCCGCGGGCTCGGATCGACGCGCAGCAGCGCTGCCGCCACCTCGTCCGCCTCGGCGCCGCGCTCGGCGGCGAGCAGTGCCGCATAGGCGTCCGCGGCCTGCTGGCGGAACGCGTAGCGGATGCGCGCCTGGATCTCGAGCGCGCTATCGGCCGGATCGGCCGGGTTGTCCCAGCGCGGCTGGTACGGATCGCGCGGGCCGCGCCCGGTCGCCGCCGGACGGTCGCCGCCGGACTGCGCGAGCGGGATCGCTGGCGGCGTTGCCGGAGCGCGTGGCGCGAGCGGGATCGCGGGCACGACGCGTGGCGCCGACGGGGTCGCCGGTGCCCGCGGCGCGAGCGGGATCGCCGGGATCACGCGCGGCTCCGACGGCGCTGTGGGGGCCCGCGGTGCCAGCGGGATCGCGGGGACGACGCGCGGCGCGCTGGCGTCCTCGGGAGCGGTCTCCGGGCCGTCACCGCGAGCGTGCGTCGGCGCTCCGGCCGGCGCGTCGTGGTGGACGAACGACTCGATCGACGCGGCGCGCTCACCGAGCTGCCGCACCGGGTCGGCGAGCGCGAGCCCCGCGGCGCGCCACGCGCCGGCGTCGATCAGCGGCTGGTAGAGGCGGTCCGCGAAGCGCTGCAGCAGCGCGGCCCCCTGCGGCAGCTCCGCGATGCGACCCGCCCAGTCGATGTTGCGCCCGGCCTCGCCGAGCACGACGTTCAGGTCGAGCCAGTCGCGCAACGCGAGCGGATCCGCGGCGGTGCCGGCGTCGGCGGCCGCGGCGACCGCCTCGCGCAGCGCCGCGAAGCGCGCGCGTGCCGGTGCGAAGCGCTCGGCCAGCGAGCGCATCGCGCCGCGCATCATGGGGGTCCGCAGCCCCTCGGTGGGGCGGCCGTCGCCGTGCTCCCAGGCGGCGGCGAGCGTGTCGGTCGCGAGCTGCTCCTCGCCGAGCGATGCCAGCTCGCTGGCGAGCTCGATGCGGCGCGCCCAGCCGCCCGGCCGGTCGTCGCCGGCGAGCGCGAGCAGCTCGCCGCGCAGCAGGTCGCGCTGGGTGCGGCCTTCGAGCAGCCCGCCGAGCCAGCTCCGGACGAACGTCGCGTCGCGCGTGCCGACGACGCGGTCGACCTCCTGGCCGTCGCGGAACACGACGACGGTCGGGAACGCGCGGATCGCCAGCTCCTGCTTGACGTCGGTGTGCACGTCCATGTCGAGCTGGATCGCGACGACGTGCACGTCCATCCACGCCGTGAGCTCCGCATCGCGCCAGGTCGTGCGGTCCATGATCTTGCACGGCCCGCACCAGCTGGTCATCGCGTCGAGCACGAACAGGCGGTGGGTCTCCTGCGCCCGGGCCCTGGCCGCCGCGAAGTCGAGGTCGACGAACACCGGCGGCCGGCCGCCCGAGGCGTCCTGGGCGGGCTCCTGACCGGTGGCGGGCGCGAGCACCGGGACCAGCGAGACGGCGAGCGAGACGGCGAGCGTGCGAGCGGTGACGTGCATGGCGGAACCCGGCGGGACGCGAACACCGCCGTCCCGGGCGGCCGCGCAGTCTACGGCAACCGGCGGCGTCCCGCCCGCGATCCCGCGCGTGACGCGGCTGCGCCGGCCGACTAGGTTCTGCCCCTCCAACCATGATCGAGGTCGACAACCTGACCAAGCGCTTCGGCCAGACGCTCGCGGTCGACGCCGTGTCCTTCACGATCGGTCGGGGCGAGGTGGTCGGCTTCCTCGGCCCGAACGGCGCCGGCAAGACCACGACGATCCGCGTCCTGACCTGCTTCCATCCGGCGACCGCCGGCACCGCGCGCGTCGCCGGCTTCGACGTGTTCGACGAGCCCGTGAAGGTGCGGCAGCAGATCGGCTACCTGCCGGAGAACGTGCCGATCTACGGCGACATGCGCGTCGAGGGCTACCTGCGCTACCGCGCGGCGCTGAAGGGCGTGCCGCGCCGCGAGCGGCGGGCTGCGGTCGCGCGCGCGATGGAGCGCTGCGGCGTGACCGAGGTGCGCCGCAAGCTCGTCAGCCAGGTGTCGCGCGGCTACCGGCAGCGCGTCGGGCTCGCCGATGCGCTGGTCGCCAATCCGCCGATCCTGATCCTCGACGAGCCGACCTCGGGCCTCGACCCGAACCAGCGCCGCAAGATCAAGGACCTCGTGCGCGAGCTCGCCGTCGAGCACACGATCCTGTTCAGCTCGCACATCCTCGCCGAGGTCGGCGACGTGTCCGACCGCATCCTGCTGATCGATCGCGGGCGGCTGCTGGCCGACGGGCGGATCGACGAGCTGCTGGCCAACGCCGGTGGCGAGCGGATCGTCGTCACCGCGCGCGCCCCCGGCGAGGAGCTGGTGGCGGCGCTCGCCGGCACGCCCGGCTGCGGGCCGTTCGCCGCGCTCGCCGAGGCCGGCGCGTTCGCGACCGTCGCGGCCGAGCTCGAGCGGGACGCAGCCATGGGCGACCCCCGCGACGCCATCGCCGCGCGGCTGGGTGAGCTCGACGTGCAGCTCCGCGAGCTGCGCACCGAGCTGCCGGCGCTCGAGCAGTACTTCGCCAGGATGACGGGCGGCGGCGACCGTGCCGCGTCCCGGCCGCAGTCGGAGGCGCCGCGATGACCGATCCGCGACTGCAGATGCTGGCGATCGGCGCCGGCGCGCTCGGGGTCGCCGCCGCCGCAGCGGGGCTGCTCCGGCTGGTCAGCCGGCGCGGCTACGTGACCTTCGCGCGCGAGCTCGCCGCGCTGTTGTTCCAGCCGGTCGGCTGGATCGTGCTGCTGCTGCTCTACCTGTTCCGCGGCTACGAGGTCGTCGGGCTCCTGACGCAGGCGGGCCTCGGCCCGGTCGACCGCGAGCAGTTCACGGCCGCCTACCTGCAGACCAGCAGCAGCCTGCTGATGCTGCTGCTGGTCCCGGCGATCCTGACGATGCGCAGCTTCGCCGACGAGAAGCGCAGTGGCTCGCTCGAGGTCCTGCTGACGGCGCCGGTGCGCGACGGCGAGATCGTGCTCGGCAAGTGGCTCGCCGCGGCGGTCTACTTCGGCCTGATCTGGCTGCCCGCGATCCTGCTGCTCGTGCTGCTCGGCGGCCCGCAGTTCCTCGCCGCGGAGTTCCCGATCCAGCCCGTGCTGTCCGGCTACCTCGGCATCGTGCTGGTCGGCGCGCTGTTCCTCGCGGTCGGCTGCTTCACGTCGAGCCTCACCGACAATCAGCTGCTTGCAGCCCTGATCGGCATCCTGTTCGCGTTCGGCACGCTGTTCGGCCCGCGCTACGTCGAGCCGTTCCTGCAGCTCCGCGCCGCGGTCCCCGACGCACCCGGCCTCGGTGCGACCGCCGCGCGCGTGCTCGGCGACGAGATCTGGCGCGGCGACTTCGACGGCTTCGGCGCCCTGCTCGAGGTGTTCCGCGACACCGTGCTGTTCCCGTTCGTCCAGCGTGCGAGCGTCGGCGACCACCTCGCGAACTGGTTCTTCCGCGGCCTGCTGAACACCGGCCAGATCGTGTTCTACGTCGTCGGCACCGGCTGCTTCCTGTTCCTGACCACCCGGTCGCTCGACCTGCGGAGGTGGCGATGAGAGCCGGTGCACTGCGGCGCTTCCTCGGCCGCTCGAATCTGGTCGTCGCCGCGATCCTCGCCGTCGCGGTCTGGATGCTGGCGGTCGAGCTCGGATCGCGGCCGCGGTTCAAGGCGCTGATCGACGTCACGCCGCAGGCGCGGTTCACGGTCGGCCCGGACACGCTGGCGCTGTTCGACGAGCTGGCGACCCGCGGCTCGGACGTACGGATCGATACGTTCTTCGTCGCGCCGGTCGGCGGCACCACGCCGTACGAGGTCCACGCGCTCGCCATCATCGGTCGCGTCCAGGAGCTGACGATCGACATGCTGGCGCGCTACCGCGAGCTGGCCGGCGAGCGGATCGCGGTCGTCCACTACGACATCAACCGCGACGTCGCCCGCGTGCGCGAGCGCATCGCGGCGCTCGGCGGTCTGCGCGAGGCCGGCGGCGTCCCCGAGAACGTGCTCGTCGTGTCGGTCGGCTCGCGCCGGCGCGTGCTGCGCGTGCCGTTCGACCTCGCGACGGTCGACGATCCGGCGCGCACGCAGCGGCCGACGCCGGGCGCGAAGCAGCAGGTGCCGCGGCTCGTGTCGTTCGAGGGCGAAGCCGCGATCTCGGGGGCGATCCGCTCGCTGCTCAGCGAGGGCACGCCGAAGGTCTACGTCGCGACCGGCTACGGCGAGACCTCGCTGACCGCGCCGATCGGCGACTCGTACTCGGAGCTGATGAACGCGCTCCAGGACGAGGGCTTCCAGATCGCACGACTGGAGCTGGAGCGCGAGCGGACGATCCCCGACGACGCCGCCGTGCTCGCGCTCCTCGAGCCGCGCGGCCGGCTCAGCGAGGCGGTCACCGACGCGATCGTCGCGTTCCTGCGCCGCGGCGGGCGGGTGGTGCTGAACACCGCGTGGACGCAGGTCGAGGGCGAGCGCTGGAACCCGACGTTCCCCGAGCTCGCGCAGCGGCTCGGCTTCGCGATCGGCACCGACCTCGTCTGCCACCTGATCCCTGACCCGGCCAACCCGAACGTGACGAGCGGTGGTCCGGGCGCGCAGAAGCTGACGATCGAGCAGCTCAGCGCACACCCGATCACGGAGCCGCTGCGACGCATGCAGCGCGTCGCGCGGATCCAGAACGCGCGGGCGATCGCCGTCGTCGACCCGCCGCCCGCCGACGTCCGCGTCGAGCCGCTGCTGCGCACCGGTCCGCTCGGCTGGCTGGCGCCGCGCGCGTCGGAGCAGCGCTCGCCGTACGGCGTCGATCTCGATCCGCCACCGAACCGCGAGGCCTACGCGCCGCGCACCGTCGCGGCGATCGTCGAGGTCGATCCCGCGAGCGGCGAACGCCCGGGGCAGCTCGTGCTGATCACCGGCCTCATGCTGCAGAACGGGCTCGGGTTCCCGGTCAATGCGGACTTCGGGCTGAACGTCTTCAACTGGCTCACCCGCCGCGACGAGCGCGTCACCGTGCGCGGCAATCGCTACGTGTCGACCCAGGTGGAGGTGACGCCGCCCGTCTACGACCGGGCGAAGTCGCTGCTCGTGCAGTGGATCCCGCTGGCGCTGCTGTGCATCGCGCTGCTCGTGATGTCGCTGCGCCACGGCCTGCGGTTCGGGCTCGGGTTGGTCGCGATCGCCGCGGTCGCGGTGCTGCGGAGGTTCCTATGAAGGTCTCGGGGACGCTCGTGCTGCTCGCGGTCGTCGGTGGTCTCGCCTATGCGCTGTGGCGCAGCGAGCAGAAGCAGGCCGACGAGCCCGAGCTGGAGCCGGTCGTGTCCGCCCTCGACGGCCGCTCGCTCGGCACCGCGCTCGAGATCGACGTGTCGACCGACTGGCTGAAGCAGGTCGTCGAGCTCCGGCGCGAGCAGCCGGGCTCGCCGTGGTTCGTCACCGAGCCGCTGCGCGACCTCGCGTCGAGCGCGCGCGTCGAGGCCCTGCGCAGCGTCTACGATCCCGCCGAGCTCGTGCCCGCCTACGAGTCCGCCGAGCTGACGCCCGATCTACTCGCGCAGACCGGCCTCGCCGCGCCGCGCGCCCGGCTGCGCGCCCGCTGGCCGGACGGGACGGAGAGCGAGCTGGCGATCGGCCTCGAGGGGCCGTTCGGCCACGACCTGTTCGTGCGGCGCGGGGATCGCGTGCTGCGCGGCGATCTCGCGCTGTACACCTCCCTGCAGGCTGTCCTCGACGACTGGCGGGAGCCGTTCGCGTTCGCCAACGACGCCGGTGACGCGGAGCAGGTGACGATCGACCGCCGCCTGGTCGGCGGTGACCGCGAGGTGCTGCGCCTCGCCCGGCGCGGCACCGGGCCGTGGCGCCTGGAGCAGCCGGAGTCGCTGCGGCTCGAGCCGGGCCGCGCGGGGCAGTTCATCGCGTCGCTGCTGTCGCTGCGCGCCCAGTCGTTCCTCCCGGGCCGCCCGACCGAGGGCCTCGGCCCGGTCAGCCCGGAGGCGGGCCCGGACGTGCGCATCGACGTCAGCGGCCGCCGCGGCACCGACCACGTCGAGCTGACGGCGCGCGGCGCCGGCGGCCTGATCGCGTGGTCGCAGGCGCGCGACGTCTGGTTCGTCGTCGACGGCACGCACTTCCAGACCGTCGTCGACACGCCGGTGCGGATGCTGCGAGCGCAGGGCCTGCTCGCGTTCCCGATCGACGACGCGCGGCGGATCACGCTGGCGCCGCCGGGCGGGGGCACGGAGCTCGAGCTGCGCCGCGCCGAGGCCGGACCGTTCGCCCTGGCCCGGCCGGTCACCATGCCCGCCGATCCGACCGCGACCGGCGAGCTGCTGCAGGCATTGCGCGGTCTGGTGGCGACCAGCTTCGTCGAGGACGGCGCGACGGACCTCGCGAGATACGGGCTCGGTCCGACCGCTGCACGCGTCGAGCTGATCGGCAGCCGCCAGTACGAGCCGCTGCGCCTCGAGATCGGTATGGACGCCGACGCCGACAATACCTATGCGCGCCGCGCCGACGAGGCCAATGTCGTCACGATCCTCCGCACCCAGGCCGATATCCTGCGCCGCGACTGGACCGCGCTCGTCGACCGGCAGGTGCTGAAGATCGACGCGAGCGCGGGCATCGCCGAGGTTCGCATCCGCAATGCGGAAGGCGGCGAGCGCCGCGTCGTCGGAGCCGGGGCCGGACTGTGGCGCGACGCGACCACCGACGCCGTCGACCCGCGGCTGGTCGAGCAGGTCGAGCAGCTGTTCGACCTGACCGCCACCGGCGTCCGCTCCGGACTCGACGGCGACTTCGGCGAGCCGACGCAGGTCGTCGACCTGCGCAGCACGGCCGGCGGGACGCTGGCAACGCTGCGCTTCGTCGATCGCCCGGACGGCACGCTGCTGTGCCAGAGCGCCGACCGCACCGGCGTCGTCTACGAGCTCGGGCACCTGGTGTCGGAGGCGGTGCGCGAGCTGCGGCCCTGAGCCGGTCGGGCGGCAGGCCCGCTCACCGATCGAAGCGATCGAGCTGCATGACCTTGGTCCACGCCGCGACGAAGTCGGTGACGAACTTCTGCTGCGCGCCGTCGCAGGCGTAGACCTCGGCGATCGCGCGGAGCTGTGAGTTCGCGCCGAAGACCAGGTCGACGGCCGTGCCGGACCACGTCGGCTGACCGCTGCTGCGGTCGTAGCCCTGGTAGACGCCGGGCTCGTCCTCCGACTTCTTCCAGACCGTCGCCATGTCGAGCAGGTTGCGGAAGAAGTCGGTCGTCAGCGCGCCGGGCCGGGCGGTGAACACGCCGTGTCGCGAGCCGCCGAAGTTGGCGCCGAGCACGCGCAGACCACCGACCAGGACCGTCATCTCGGGGGCAGACAGCGTCAGCAGCTCGGCCTTGTCGACGAGCAGCTCGGGTCCCGAGCGGTCCGCGCCGGCAGCGAGGTAGTTGCGGAAGCCGTCGGCCTGCGGCTCGAGCGCCGCGAACGACTCGACGTCGGTCAGCTCCTGCGTGGTGTCGGCGCGGCCGGGCGCGAACGGGACCGTCACGGTGACGCCGGCCTGCTGCGCGGCGCGCTCGATCGCCGCCGCACCGCCGAGCACGATCAGGTCGGCGAGCGACACCCGCTTGCCGCCGGTCTGCGCACCGTTGAACTCGCGCTGGATCGACCCCAGCACGCCGAGCACCCGGGCGAGCTGCGCCGGCTGATTGACCGCCCAGTCCTTCTGCGGCGCCAGCCGGATGCGCGCGCCGTTCGCGCCGCCGCGCTTGTCGGAGTCGCGGTAGGTGGACGCCGAGGCCCAGGCCGTCGAGACGAGGTCCTGGACCGACAGGCCGGACGCCAGGATCCGGCGCTTCAGCTCGGCGACGTCACCGGCGTCGATCATCGCATGGTCGATCGCCGGGATCGGGTCCTGCCAGAGCTGCGGTGCTGGGACCTCCGGGCCGAGCAGGCGCGCGTGCGGGCCCATGTCCCGGTGCGTCAGCTTGAACCACGCCCGCGCGAACGCCGCCTCGAACTCCTCCGGGTGCTCGTAGAAGCGCCGCGAGATGCGCTCGTAGACCGGGTCCATGCGCAGCGCGAGGTCGGTCGTGAACATCATCGGTGGCCGCCGCTCGGCGCCCGCGTGCGCGGCGGGCACGGTGCGGTCGGTCTCGCCGGCCTTGGGCGTCCACTGGTAGCCGCCGGCGGGGCTCTTCACGAGCTCCCACTCGTACTCGAACAGGTTCGTGAAGTAGTCGTGCGACCAGCGGTCCGGCGTGTAGGTCCACGCGCCCTCGAGGCCGCTCGTGATCGTGTCGGCACCGTGGCCGGTGCCGTACGTATTGCGCCAGCCGAAGCCCTGCTCCTCGATCGGCGCCCCCTCGGGCTCCGGACCGACGTACCGGCGCGGATCCGCCGCGCCGTGCGCCTTGCCGAGGGTGTGGCCGCCGGCGATCAGCGCTACGGTCTCCTCGTCGTTCATCGCCATGCGGCCGAACGTCGTGCGGATGTCGCGGGCCGCGGCGAGCGGGTCGGGGCGGCCGTTCGGGCCCTCCGGGTTGACGTAGATCAGGCCCATCTGCGAGGCGGCCAGCGGGTGCGCCAGCTCGCGGTCACCGGAGAAGCGCTGGTCGGCGAGCCATTCGGTCTCCGGACCCCAGTTCACGTACTGCGCCTCCCAGACGTCCGTGCGGCCACCGCCGAAGCCGAAGGTCTCGAAGCCCATCGACTCGAGCGCGACATTGCCGCTCAGCACGATCAGGTCGGCCCAGCTGAGCTTGTCGCCGTACTTCTGCTTGATCGGCCACAGCAGGCGCCGCGCCTTGTCGAGGTTGGCGTTGTCGGGCCAGCTGTTCAGCGGCGCGAAGCGGATCGTGCCGTCCGACGCACCGCCGCGCCCGTCCGACGTGCGGTAGGTGCCGGCGCTGTGCCAGGCGAGGCGGATCATCAGGCCGCCGTAGGTGCCGTAGTCGGCCGGCCACCAGTCCTGCGGCGTCGTCAGGACGGCTTCGATGTCCTTCTTGACGGCGGTGAGATCGAGCGTCGCGAACGCGCGCGCGTAGTCGAAGTCGGCGCCCAGCGGGTTCGCGCGAGGCGAGTTGCGGTGCAGGACGTCGAGATCGAGGCGATTCGGCCACCAGTCCCGGTTGTCGTTGGGTTCGTGTGCCATCGTGGTCGGCAGCGGGGCGCCCGACGCGTCGGCGAGCGCGCCCGCCATCGCGCCGGTGACCGGGCACTGGCCCGCGGCGGGACCCGCTGCGTCCTGCGCGGCCGCCCGGCCACCGATCGACGCAGCGAGCGCGCCGAGCGTCAGGGCCAGGAGGGGAACGGAACGTGTCACATCGGAGATCTGCATGGTCTGCCTCGGAAACGGGGTTGTCGAGGGTCGGGGCCGGTCCCGGGCGTCCAGGGAGCCCGGCGTTCCGGCATCGCCGCGGCGACGTCGTTCGTGCGCCGACCGCCGGTGGATCGCCCCGACGCGGCCCGACGTTGCGGTCGGAGCGACGGCGGTCCCAATACTTCGTCCTGAGTCGGCCCATCAGCAGGTTCGATCGCCGCAGGCGTGCGCCTTGCACGCCGCCGGCCGCAGGCTCCGCCGGACGGGTCGCGCGGCGTCGCGAGGTCCGCGTGCGATACCACCTCGCGGTCTCCGAACGACCGACCGACCTGGGGCGTGGCTGCCCCGGCCGCGCTACGCTCCAGGTCGCCATGGCGACCCTCCCCCGTGCGGTGCTCCCGCTCGTCCTCGCCGGCGTCGGCGCCGGTGCTCCTGTCGTCGCGCAGCACGATGCCGCACGATCGGCCACGCCGCTGTCGCAGGACGATCGCATGGCGTGGTGGCGCGAGGCGCGGTTCGGCATGTTCGTCCACTGGGGCCTCTACGCGATCCCCGCCGGCGCGTGGAACGGGAACACCGATTACGGCGAGTGGATCCGGACGTCGGCGCAGATCCCGCTCGCGACCTACGAGCGGTTCCAGCAGCAATGGAACCCGGTCGGGTTCGATGCCGATGCGTGGGCGCGGATGGCGGCTGCCGCGGGCATGAAATACGTCGTGATCACCAGCAAGCACCACGACGGCTTCTGTCTGTGGGACAGCGCGCAGACCGACTGGGACGTCGGTGGAACGCCGAGCGGCCGCGACATCCTGCGCGAATTGTCCGACGCGTGTCGGCGGTACGGCATCCGCTTCTGCACCTACCACTCGATCATGGACTGGCACCATCCCGACTACCTGCCGCGGCGCGGCTGGGAGACGGACCGGCCGACCGCGGGTGCCGACTTCGACCGCTTCGAGCGCTACCTGCACGCGCAGGTCACGGAGCTGGTGCAGCGCTACCGCCCCGCGGTCATGTGGTTCGACGGCGAGTGGGAATCGACGTGGAACCACGAGCGGGGCCTGCGGCTGTTCGAGCTGTGCCGGCGACTCGATCCGGCGATGATCGTCAACAACCGCGTCGACGTGCACCGCGGCGGCATGCAGGGCTTCGCGTCGTCGAGCGAGGCGGTCGGCGACTTCCAGACGCCCGAGCAGGAGATCCCGGCGACCGGCGTGCCCGGCGTCGACTGGGAATCCTGCATGACGATGAACCGGCATTGGGGCTGGAACCAGGCCGATACGGTGTGGAAGTCGACCGAGGAGCTCCTGCGCAACCTGATCGACATCGCGAGCAAGGGCGGCAACTACCTGCTCAATGTCGGCCCGCGCGCCGACGGCACGTTCCCGCCGCTCGCCGTCGAGCGGCTCGCGCAGATCGGTCAGTGGATGTCCGTCAACGGCGAGGCGATCCACGGGACGGCCGCGAGCGTGTTCGACGCGCTGCCGTTCGGGCGCTGCACGGTGCGCGCGCAGGGCGACACGACGCGGCTCTATCTGCACGTGTTCGCGCGGCCGGCCGACGGCTGGCTCACGCTGCCGGGGCTCGGCAACGAGGTCGTCGGCGCGCACCTGCTGGCGAGCCCCGAGCGGTCGCTGCCCGTGCGTCGCGATGGCGGCGACGTCCGGGTCGCGCTGCCCGACGCGCTGCCCGATCCGATCGCGACGGTCGTCGTGGTCGACGTACGCGGCGCGCCGATCGTCTATCGCGCGCCGGTGATCCACGCCGAGTCGACGGACTTCGTGCACGCCGTCACCGCGACGGTGGCGTCCGCGAGCCCGGCGCTGGTGGTGCGCTACACGCTCGACGGGAGCGAGCCGAGCCCGTCGTCGCCCCGCGCCGACGGCGAAATCGCGATCCGGAGCGCCTGCACGCTGCGCGCGCGTGCCTACCACGACGGCCGGCCCGTCACCGGCATCGTCGAGCAGGCGTTCGCGAAGGTCACGCCGGCGCCGGCCGTCGAGGTGGAGGCGAGCGAGCCCGGCCTGCGCCGGGCTCGCTTCACGAGCGTCGATTGGAACCGCATCCCGGGCGCGCTGCCGAGCCCGGCGGCGGGCGACTGGGAGACGGTGCCGGCGATCGCGCTCGGCGCGAGCCCGGGCGAGCACGTCGCGCTGTGGTTCGACGGCTACGTCGACGTCCCCGCCGACGACCTCTACCGCTTCGCGCTCGCGAGCGACGACGGCAGCCGCCTGTGGATCGACGGCGAGCTCGTCGTCGACAACGACGGCCTGCACGCCATGGTCGAGAAGCCGGGCCGCAAGGCCCTCGCCCGCGGCCTGCACGCGCTGCGTGTCGTCTGGTTCAACAAGACCGGCGGCGCCGAGCTCACCCTGCGCTGGGCCCGCCCCGCGCAGGCGTTCGCGGCGATCCCCGCGGCGGCGCTGCGCCACGACGCACAACGGTAGCGCGCGCGTGGCGACGTCGCGCCGCGGTCGGCACCCGTCGCCGCGCGCGCGCCGCTCAGCGGCGGCGCGGATCGCCGGTCGACAGCAGGCGGTCACAGGCGGCCACGAGGTGCTTCGCGGTGCCCGGCTCGCGCGAGGCGTGGCCGGCGTCGTCGACGATGGCGAAGTCCGCGTCGGGCCACGCGCGGTGCAGCGCGAACGCGCCCTCGATCGGGCACACCACGTCGTAGCGACCGTGGACGATGAAGGCCGGCAGGTCGCGGATCCGATCCAGGTCGCGCAGCAGGCGGTCGTCGGGCGTGAAGCGCTGGTTGCGGAAGTAGTGCGCCTCGAGCCGGGCCAGCGACCAGGCCATGTGCGGCTCGTCGAAGTCGGCGGTGAACGCGGGGTCGGGCCGCAGCGTGCAGGACGCACCCTCGTAGACGCTCCACACCCGTGCGGCGGCGAGCGCCGCCTCCTCGTCGCTGCCCGCGAGCCGCTGCCAGTAGGCCTCGAGCAGCGCGGCCGGCTCGGTCTCACCGACGTGATCGCTGAACGCCTGCCAGCGTTCCGGCCAGATGGTGCGCAGACCCTGCAGCCACCAATCGAGGTCGAACTGCCGGAACAGCCAGATGCCGCGCAGCACCAGGCTCAGACAGCGGTCGGGATGCGCCTGCGCATAGGCGAGGCCCAGCGTGCTGCCCCACGAGCCCCCGAACACGTGCCAGCGTTCGATTCCCAGGCACTCGCGTAGCCGCTCGAAGTCGGCGATCAGCTCCGCGGTGGTGTTGTCGTCGAGGCACCCGTGCGGAGTCGAGCGACCGCAGCCGCGCTGGTCGACCAGCACGACCCGGGCCCGGTCGGGATCGAAGAAGCGCCGATCCGCCGCCGAACATCCGGCCCCCGGCCCGCCGTGCACGAACAGGATCGGCGTGCCGTCCGGGATGCCGCACTGCTCGTGGTAGAGCGCGTGCCCGTGGCCGACCTCGAGCATGCCGGTGGCGAACGGTTCCACCGCGCGGTGCAGCAGCGGCTCGACGTCGGGACGGATGGCGGCCATGGGCGGCAGTCTACGGTCGCGACGCCCGGTTCGAGATCGCGCTCGCCGGTCGCTGGCGGGCGGCGCCGGTGTGCGCCGCCGGGTTCCGGGTCGCACCGTGACGTCGGATCGCGCTCGGGTCCGGTTAGGATGCCGGCCATGGGTGGTGCGCTGCGCGTGGTGGGGCCGGCGGTGATCCTGCGCGGATCGCTGCTCGGCATCGTGGTGTCGTCGCTGGCCGGCTGTCTGTCGCCGTCGACGCGACTCGATCTGGTCGAGACCGACGATCTCTATGCGCCGACCGGCTACGAGGCGCGGCTGCCGGCCGACCGCGGGGCGTTCGTCGCGCCGCTGGTCGACCGCCGCGACCAGGCGCCGGCCGACGCGCGCACCGGGCCGTACCCGATCACCTGGATGCCCGAGGGCTACTGGGACCGGCCGGTCGACGTGATGATCGACGACCTGCTGCGCCGCGAGCTCGAGGACTCCAAGGTCGTCGCACGGCTCGACGCCGAGCCGCCGCCCGAGCCGGGCGACCTGCTGATCCGGCCGACGCTGACGCGCGCGCGCGTCGGCACCGAGGACCTCGTCAACGGCCAGCGGCGCATCGCCGAGGTGTCGATCCACCTGCTGGTGCTCGGCCCGGTCGGCCCGGGCGGCGAGCGCGGCACGCTGCTCGACGAGGACGTCGTCGAGACGACCGGCACCGGCATCGCGTTCTCGCCGCCGCGGCTGCCGGTCGTCCTCGGGGGTGCGGTGCGCGGCTGTCTGGCGCGGCTGCTGAAGCGCATCGACGAGTCGAACGTCGCGCGCAGCGGCGTGCCGCTCGACCTGGAGTCGCGCTGAGCATGGCGCTCGGGTCGGACCTCGCGGACGTCGACGCCTTCGTCCGTGCGCTGTGCGACGGCGAGTTCGACTGCGGCCGGATCGAGGCGCACCACACGACGCCGGCGCGCGCGGCGCGCACCGAGCCGTACCCCGACTGGGTGCTGCCCGAGCTGCGCGCGGCGTTCGAGGCGCGCGGCGTGCCGGCGCTCTACCTGCACCAGCGCCGCGCCGCCGACCTGCTGCACGACGGCCGCGATGCCGTGATCGCGACGCCGACCGCGTCCGGCAAGTCGCTGTGCTACCACCTGCCGGTGCTCGACGACCTGCTGCGGCGGCGCGGCGACGCGCGCGCGCTCTACCTGTTCCCGACCAAGGCGCTGTCGCGCGACCAGATGGCGGAGCTCGAGCTGCTGCTCGCCGGCGCCGACCGGCCGCCGGACGGCCACGGCCGGCTGGTCGCGGCGGTCTACGACGGCGACACGCCGCCGGCGACGCGCCGCGCGATGCGCGAGGGCGGGCACCTGCTGATCACCAATCCGCACATGCTGCACGCCGGCATCCTGCCGAACCACACGCGGTGGCAGGGGCTGTTCACCGGCCTGCGCTACGTGGTGGTCGACGAGGTGCACACGCTGTCGGGCGTGTATGGCTCGCACGTCGCCAACGTGCTCCGCCGCCTGCAGCGCATCTGCCGCCACTACGGCTCGGAGCCGACCTTCTGCGCCTGCAGCGCGACGATCAGCAATCCGGGCGAGCACGCCCAGCGCCTGCTCGAGCGACCGGTGACGGTCGTCGACGACGATGGCAGCCCGCGCGGCCCGAAGCACTTCCTGTTCCTGAATCCACCGGTCGTCGCCGAGGCGGCCGGCATCCGGCAGTCGGTGGTCGAGACGACGCGGCGGCTCGGCGCGCGGCTGGTCGGCGCCGACCTGCAGAGCATCTTCTTCACGCGCACGCGCAGCGCGACCGAGGTGCTGCTCAAGTACCTGCGGGACGTCGCCCGCGAGCGGTCGATCGACCAGGAGCGGATCGCCGGCTACCGCGGTGGCTACCTGCCGGAGCTGCGGCGCGGCATCGAGAAGGGACTGCGCTCGGGGCGCGTCGGCACCGTCGTCGCGACCAGCGCGCTGGAGCTCGGCATCGACATCGGCTCGCTCGACGTCTGCGTGCTGGTCGGCTACCCGGGCACGGTGTCGAGCACGTTCCAGCGCGCTGGCCGCGTCGGGCGGCGGCAGCGGTCGAGCGCGGTCGTGATGGTTGCGCGGTCGTTCGCGATGGACCAGTTCCTGGTGCGCGAGCCGGGCTTCCTGTTCGACCAGCCGCGCGAGGCCGTCGCGATCGATCCCGACAATGCCGTGATCCTCGCCAATCACGTCAAGTGCGCCGCGTTCGAGCTGCCGTTCCAGGTCGGCGACGGCTTCGGCCGCGCCGAGGGCGTGCCGGACGTGCTCGACTTCCTGACCGACGACCTGCGCGTCCTGCTGCGGCAGGGCGACCGCTACCACTTCGCCGAGGCGACGTTCCCGGCGGAGGGCGTCAGCCTCAATGCGGCCGACATGGACAACGTCGTGATCCACGACCGCGACACCGGCGAGGTCCTCGCCGAGATCGATCGTGCGTCGTCGATCACCGAGGTCTACGAGGGTGCGATCTACGGCCACCAGGGCGAGCAGTTCCTGGTCGAGGAGTTCCGCTACGCGGACCGGCGCGTCTACGTGCGCAAGGCCGACGTCGACTACTTCACCGAGGCCGACGTCGAGACCGAGGTGCGCGTGCTGCACGTCGATTCGTCCGCCGACTTCGCCGGCTACCGCGCATACCTCGGCGAGGTGCACGTGTCGACGCTCGCCAAGGCGTTCAAGAAGATCCGCTTCTACACGCGCGAGAACGTCGGGATCGGCGAGATCGACCTGCCGCCGGAGGAGTTCGAGACCGAGGCGTGCATGCTCGCGATCCACCCCGAGCTGGCGCAGGCGATCGGGCTCCGCGAGGGCGCCGACGGCGGTGGGCTGCGCGGGCTCGCGGCGCTCGTGCAGGGCCTCGTGCCGCTGTTCGTGCGCGTCGATCCCGGCGACGTCGCGGTGACGTCCGAGCTGCGCCATCCGCACTTCGAGTGCCCGACGCTGACCGTCTACGACAAGGTGCCGAACGGCGTCGGGCTGTCGGAGCGCATCTTCCGCGTGCACGCCGACATCCTGGCCGCCGCCGAGGGCGTCGTCGCGCGTTGCCCGTGCCTGATGGGCTGCCCGGCCTGCATCGGCCCGAGCGTCGACCAGGGCACGCGCGGCAAGGGGCTCGCCCTGCGGGTGCTGCGGGGGATGCGCGGTGGCGGGTGACCTGCGCAAGAAGCTGCAGCGCGCGCTCGGCGACCGCGGGCCGTCCGCCGGTGAGCCGGCCGTGCCGCCGGTGCGGCCGGGCGCCGGCCTGCGTGCGTACCTGGCGCGGCGCGCCGAGCGCGCGGCCGGCAAGCCGGCGCCGATCGTCGAGCTGCCGCCGGGCGAGGAGTGCAGCAACGAGCGGGGTGCGTGCTTCGTGATCAAGGAGCGCATTCCGCTCGCGCGGCGGCACGGCTCGGTTCCGCTCGACGCCGTGCGCCGCGCGGACTGGAGCACGCTGGCGCGGTGGGGGCGCGACGAGTCGTTCGCGGCCGCGGGCGTCGACGAGTGCCTGTTCGTCGACACCGAGACGACCGGATTGGCGGCCGCCGCCGGCACGACCGTGTTCCTGACCGGCATGGCGTTCCTCGACGGCGCCGAGCTGGTGCTCGAGCAGGTGTTCCTGCGCCGCTTCGACGAGGAGCCCGGCGCGCTCGGGCACGTGCTGGCGCGGATCGCCGAGCGACCGCTGCTCGTCAGCTACGTCGGCAAGAGCTTCGACCGCCACCGCCTCGCGAGCCGCATGGTGCTGCACGGCATCGACGCGGCGCCGGTGCTGCAGCCGCGCCACCTCGATCTCTACCACTGCGCGCGCCGCGCGTGGGGCGAGGAGCTCCCCGACTGCCGGCTGCGGACCATCGAGCAGCGTCGCCTCGCGCTGCACCGCCGCGACGACCTGCCGGGCAGCGAGGCGCCGCGCGCCTGGCTCGACTGGCTGCGCGATGGGACCGGTCCGGTCGACCGCGTGCTCGCGCACAACCGCGACGACGTGCTGTCGCTGGTCGCGCTGCTCGGGCTGCTCGGCCGCTCGTGACGACGGCGATCCTTGCACACCGCGCGCGTTGCGGTCTGATGCCGGTCATGCTGCACGACGTCGGTCTGGCGGTGGCGGGGCTCGCGGTGCTCGTCGTTGGGGGCGAGGCGCTGGTGCGCGGCGCGAGCGGGCTCGCGCTGCTCGCGCGGATCGCGCCGGCGGTCGTCGGGCTGACGGTCGTCGCCGCGGGCACGTCGATGCCGGAGCTCGTCGTGTCGGTGCGTGCCGCGCTGGCCGGCAGCCCCGGCATCGCGGTCGGCAACATCGTCGGCTCCAACATCTTCAACATCGCGGCGATCCTCGGGCTCACCGCGCTGCTGCGGCCACTGCGGATCCTCGGCAACACGGTGCGCTTCGAATGGCCGGTGATGTTCGGGGCGACCGTGCTGCTCATGGTCATGACCGGCGACCGGCGGCTCGGGCGCGGCGAGGGCTTCGTGCTGCTCACGCTGCTCGTCGCCTTCGTCGGCTACGCGGTGTGGATCGCGCGGCGCAATCTGGCGCCGGTCGAACGGGACGAGTTCGCCAGCGTGCAGACCGCGTCGTTCGGCTCCCGCGGCGGAATGGCGCTGCTGCTCAACGGCCTGGCGGTGGTCGTCGGCGCGGCGCTGCTGGCGGCCGGCGCGGCGCTGCTCGTCGATGGCGCCACCGGGCTGGCGCGCGACCTCGGCGTGGCGGAGACGGTGATCGGCCTGACGATCGTCGCGGCCGGCACCAGCATGCCGGAGCTCGTGACGTCGGTGGTCGCTGCCCGGCGCGGCAAGGACGACATCGCGGTCACCAACATCGTCGGCTCGAACATCTTCAACATCCTGGCGATCGGTGGCGGGACCGCGGCGATCTGTCCGATCGACGTGCCGCGCGAGATCGTCGCGCGCGACGATTGGTGGTTGCTCGGCGCGACTCTGCTGCTGTTCCCGCTGATGCGGTCCGGCATGCGCGTCAACCGCGCCGAGGGGCTCGTACTGCTGCTCGCGTTCGCCACCTACACGGCGCTCCTGATCGCCGGCGCCCGCACGACCTGAGCCCGCACGACCTGAGCCCGCACGACCTGAGCCCGGCCGTCAGCGCTGGTCGGCACCGCGAGTGCGCGACCACCGCGCGATCGCCTCGGGGTAGGCCTCGCACTCCGCCTCGAACACCCGCGCCGCGAGCATGTGCACGTCGTCGCCGGGCAGCACCGGCACGCGCTTCTGCACCACGATCGCGCCGGTGTCGTAGCGGTCGTCGCAGTAGTGCACGGTGCAGCCGGACTCGGTGTCGCGGGCCGCGAGCACGGCGGCGTGCACGCGGTCGCCGTAGTAACCCTTGCCGCCGTGACGCGGCAGCAGGGCGGGGTGGATGTTCAGCACGCGGCCGCGCCAATGCGGCGGGATCGACAGCAGCCGCAGATAGCCGCACAGGCACAGCAGCTCGGCGCCGTGCGATTCGAGGAACGCGTAGATCTCCGCGTCGTCGCGGCTGACGAGCGTCGGCAGCGAGGCCCGGCGGGCGCGCTCCAGACCGAACGCATCGGCGCGATTCGACGCCACGCAGACGACCACTCCGGCGAGCGTGCCGAGCGCGGCACGATCGAGCAGGTTCTGCAGGGTGCGGCCGCCACCGGACAGCAGCACGCCGATGCGCGGCTTCGATGTGGCGGCCGTCGGGTCCGAGACTTCCATCGCGAGCTCCCGCTCAGGACGACATGCGGGCGACGATGCCGGCGAGCATGCTGGCCATGCGCGGGGCGGCGAGGTCGGCGGCGTCGAGCATCTCCTCGATCGCCACGGGTATGGCGCTCTCGACCTGCACGAACTGCGTGACGCCGACCAGCGCGAGCACGTCGAGGCCGGAGTGCACGGCGGCGATCACCTCGGGCACCAGCGACATGCCGACGAGGTCGGCGCCAGCCCGGCGCAGGAAGCGGTACTCGGCGCGGGTCGGCAGGCTCGGCCCCGGCACCGCCGCGAACACGCCCTCGAGGCAGTTGATGCCGATCTCGTTCGCGACGTCGCGCGCCAGCTTGCGCCAGCGCACCGGGTACGGGTTCGACATGTCCGGGAAACGCGGGCCGAGCTCGGCGTCGTGCGGGCCCTGCAGCGGCTGCACGTTCGCGAAGTTCAGGTGGTCCTCGACGACCGCGATCGAGCCGGGCTCGAGCTGGCGAGACAGGCTCGCCGCGCCGGCGGTCAGGATCAGCAGCTCGGCGCCCATCGCGCGCAGCACGCGGATCGGGAAGGTCATCTCGAACGGCCCGTGGCCGTCGTGCGGCGCGAGCGGCGGGTCGCCGACCAGGATGGGCACACCGTCGAGCTCGCCGGCGACCAGGTGCGACTCCTCTGCCAGCACGAGCCCGCGCGGCAGGTCGGGCCGCTGCAGGACGGTGCGCTTCTTCAGCTGGTTCGAGATCGACGAGTGACCGGTCCCGAGCAGCATGGCGACGCGCGGTCGGACGCCACCCAGTCGATCGAGGAGCTCCTCGGCAGCGGCGAGCGCGCGGCGGCGGAGCGGGGTGTCGGAGGGGCTGACCATGGCGCTTCGGGCGACGCGGGGACCGCGCGCTCCAGCCCCGCACAGTAGCCGTTCGGCACGGCCGAGTTGACCCCGTTGTCCCGATCGTGATCGCCGCGGTCCCGGTGGTCGCGGTCGGGAGTGACGCTGTCGTGCGCGACGATCGCGAGGCCGGTGGTGGTCGCGGCGCGGCGCGGCGGCTGCTCGCTCCGGCCGGTTGCAGTCGCGCGGTGGCTCGTCACCTCCGCGGCTGCGTCGACGCCGGGTCGCGAGCCGCCGCCAGCGGTCCGTTCACGGATTCCCTCGCGCCGCGTTCCGCGCGCTCGACACTGCGGCGGCGGGCGGGGTGCAGGGTCAGCGCTGCCGGTCGCCGACCGACAGCAGCACGCCGACGCGCCCCTCGGCGCCGACGTCGACCTCCGCAGGGCTGGCCGCGAACCGCTCGCGGCCCGCGCCGAGCTCGAGTGCGAAGGTCCCTGCATCGAGCCCGGTGATGACGAACGAGCCGTCTTCGCGCACCGGCACCGAGCAGAACGACGACCGATCCGCGGCGACGGCGAAGATGCGCTCGATGCGCGGGCCGGTGGCCGCGAGCACGCGCCCGGCCAGCACGCCCGCCGTCGACAGCGCGACCTCCAGACGAGCGTTGTCGGCGGCGACCGCGATCCCGGCGAGGTGCCGGCGGCCGCGGTCGCCGTCGACGCGCAGCGTGTAGGACGAACCCACCGGGGCGCGCAGCCGGGCCACCCCGTCCGGCCCGGTCATCGCGTAGGCGTGCACCAGGCCGCCCGCATCCGGCGCGCCGGCCAGCGCGACCTCGTGGTCGACGGCCGGCAGACCGTCGTAGCCCAGCACGGCGACGGCGAGCGATCCGGTCGTGGCCACGAACGACACGTCGACGTCGCCCGCCGGCCCGGGCTCGACCGTGCGGCTCCAGCCCAGTCCGTCGACCTCGAGGCCGAGCCCGAACGGTGTGCGGCGCACGCCGTCGCGCACGAGTGCTCCCGCGATGTCGGTCGTGCCGACCACGAAGTCCCGGGTGCGGTCGTCGTCGGCCGGCACGCTCGCGACGAGCGACGCTCCCGACACCGGTGCGCCGTCGAGCACTGCGAGCACGCGCAGCGCGGCGGGCACGACTCCGTCGGCCGCCGCGAGCGGGTCGGTGTCGAGGTGCAGCGCGATCTCACCGCCGCTGGGCACGTCGACCGTGCGCGACAGCTCGGCCTGCCGCCACCACCCGATCGAGGGGCTCATCGCCTCGATCAGCGTGCCGAGCGAGGTCGGCGGTGCGCCCTCGACGGCGGCGACGTTGATTGCCCAGCGGCCTGGCGAGAGCCCCACGAAGCGGAACGTCCCGTCGGGCGCGGGCCGCGCCCGCCGCTCGACGTCGGGCAGCAGGCCGTCGTCGTCGACCAGCCGTGCGACGAGCTGCCAAGCGCCATGTGGCGGGGGACCGCCGTTCGTCGTGAGCCGGCCCCGGATCGCGCCGGGCGCGGCGAGCACGACGCGCACCTGCGTGGCGGCGTCGCCGCCGGTGTCGTCGCCGCGCACGACCGCGACGCCGCGCGCCGGGTGCCGCGCGACCACCGCGAACGCGCCGCGCCCTCGACGACCACGCGACCGGCCGGGTCGGTCGTGCCGCCCGTGCGTGGCAGCCAACGGAAGCCGCTCACGCCACCGTAGGCGACGAGCATCGACACCGCGAGCGGGGACGGCTCGAAGTCGGAAGCCAGCAGGACCTCGGCCCCGGCGACGGCGCGCCCCTGTTCGTCGACGACCTCGACCGTGCGGTCGACGCCGGGCTCGAGCGCGACCCGCAGCACGTCCTCGGGACCGGTGAGTCCGGGAACGGCCACGGTGATCGCCGGCACCGCGCCGGGCGCGCGGACCGCGATGGTGTGCACGCCGGCATGCAGGCCGCGCAGCGCGAAGCGGCGCGCGCCGTCCGCGGTCGCGTCGAGCGCCGCCACGTGGCGGGCGGGGTCGAGCACCGGCTGCATGCCCGCTGCCGTCGCCTCGCCGAACGGCGGTCCCGCACGCACCTGGATCTCGACGGCTTCGAGTTCGACCCCGGCGCCGGCCGAGACCTCGAGCTGCACCACGCGCTCCGCGGGCAGCCGCACGGCGACGTCCTCGCCCGCGCCCACCGGGCCGAACGTCGCGAAGCCGTCGCCGGCCGCGCGCCGGTAGGCGACAACGTAGTTCCCGCGCGGCAGCCCCGCGAACTCGACGGTGCCTTCGGCGTCCGCCCGCCGAGGCGCGCCGGCGAACAGGATGCCGGTGAGGCCGAGCTGCGGTCGCGCCGCGATCCGCACCTCGGCGCCGGCCACCGGTGCGCCGTCGGCGTCGAGCACGCGCACGCAGGTGGTATCCCCGGCGGCGAGCCGCACGACCCCGACGTCGCGCACCGCCCCGGCGCGCACCGGCACGCGCGGGCGCCCGCCGGGCGCGAGCCCGGCGCCGCGGACCACCAGCAGGTTGTCGCCGGCGGCCACGCCGGCCAGTGCGAAGCGGCCGTCCGCGCCGGTCCGCGTGTGTGGCCGTGGCAGCGCATCCACCAGCCGGGACAGCCACGCGGGGAACGGCAGGACCTGGAATGCCGCGTCGGCGGGCGCCTGCAGCACCCACGCCTGGAGATGGTCGCGCACCGCCTCGGCGACCTCCAGGGCGGCGACGGCGCCACGCGCGTCGGGCTGCGGCACCGGCAGCGCGACCAGCAAGGCCCCGTCGGCCTCGACCCGATCGAACGGCGCGAGGCCGAACAGCGCGCCGGGGAGGTCGAGCGCCCATACGTCGGCCCCGACGACCGGCTCGCCGTCGGGTCCGACCACCGCCCCGGTGATCGCGCCGTGCGTCTCGAGCACGACGGTGCCGAGGTCGACGCGCTCGCCGGCGCCGGGGGTCGACGGCAGGGGCAGCCACGTCGCGTGCGGACCGTCGTGCGCCAGCCACAGCGCGTGCAGTCCACCCGGCGGCACGCGCTCGAACTCGAACCGCCCGGAGGCGTCGGTCACGGTGTCGATCCAGGTCGGCCCGGCCATCGCCGAGGGCAGCCGCGGGTCCTGGACGCTCCCGAAGCCGGTCAGCGGATCGAAGGAGTAGAGCCGGCAGGCTCGCGTCGCCGCGGGTGCGCCGTCCGGTGTCACTGCGCGGCCGACGAGCGCCGCGGTCGACGGGAGCTCGGGCGCCGCGTCGATCGGGACGGCCGGACCGGCTGCCGCCGTCGACGCGCCCGCGTCTGCGATCGCGACGCGCGTGGGCGCGTCAGCATCGCGACGGTCGCGCGCGTGGTCGGGCCGTGCGGCGACGGCATCACCGGCGCGCGGATCGACCGGCTCCGGCGAGTCGCCCGCCGAACGGGAGAAGAACAGGGCCAGCGCCATCGCGGCCCCTGCCAGGATCATGATGTACTTCATCGCGGAGAGCCCGGCCACGAGGCCGAACAGGTTCGCGACGAGCGCGCTCCCACCCACGGCGCCCCGCGCCGGCACGGCCAACGGCGCGAGCGCGGCGATCCACACCTCGCGGTTCCCGCCGTGCGTCTGGTCGAAGCGCTCGCGCAACAGCGCGAGCCCGCGCTTGAGCCGGGTCGCCACCGTCTCGCGCGGCACCCCGAGGCGCGCCGCGATGGCGCGCGGAGTGAGACCTTCCAGGTAGCGCAGCAGGATCGCGGTCCGGTACGGCTCCCGCAGGGTGGCGACCGCCGCGACGACCTGGCGGCGCTGCTCGGCGCGCGCCAGGAACTCGTCGGGGGCGAGGACCGCCTCGGGCCGCGCCGCTTCGCGCTCGCGCGCGCTGCGCCGGGCCTCACCGCGCCGCAGGTTCCGGACCCGCGTACGCACGACGCGCGCGAGCCAGCCCCGCCGCGCGAGGGCGTCCGGCGCACCGCGCCGCAACACCTCGAGCCAGGTCTGCTGGATCACGTCGTCGGCCGCCGCCGCGTCGCCCCCGAGCAGGCCGCGCGCCAGTGCGCGCACGAACGGCTCTTCGGCGGTGAGCGCCTGGAGGTCGGCCAGGGTCGGATGCGTGCTCGTCATTGCGACCGCGAGACACCGCGGGGTCTGGATCGGGTTCGCAGAAATCGCAGCCGCTGCGCCGGCCGCGTGCACCCGCCAGCTTCGGCGCAGGGAGCCGCCAGCGCGACCGGGTCGAGGGCCAGCCCCGCCGGCACGGCCGCGCCGCTTGCGCTGGCGACCGGCGAGAACCCGTACGGGTCCCCGGGACTCTCGGGCGCCCCGCGTGGCGTCCGAGTTCGAACGCGCCGCGCTCCGGGCCCGTGCCGGCTGGCGCCCCGAAGCGACGATCCGACTCGCCGCGCGAGGTCGGGCCGGCGTCGCCCGACGGCCTGTAGCCCACACTCGAGCGGGTCTGCGTGCGCCTCGGTGGAGCGATCGCGATGACCGTCGGCCATGATGCGGTCGCCCGCGTCCGAGGAGTCCGCTGGCCGGCCTCTCCGACGTCGCCGTCGCCGTCGTCGTCGGTGGTCTGCCGCGAGCCAGCCGGGTGCACGGGAGCCACGTTCGCGACGCTGTCGCGCGCAGCTCCGCGGCGCGCACCGTCAGCGCAGCACGCGGACCGTGATCGTCGTGCCGAAGCGGTTCAACAGCTGCTCCGTCAGGCCCGCGGCGGTCAGGTTGCGCCGCGCGCTCAGCGCGCGCAGCGTGCGGGCGACCTGGCGCATCGCGGCGACCTCGGTGCGCAGCGCGGCCGGCCAGCCGGCCGGAGCGGCGCCGCCGTCGCTGCCCCCGGTCGATGCCGCGACCAGTGCGGCGAGCGACTCACCGGCGAGTCGCAGCGGCTCGTCGGCGACCGCGAACGCGCCGTCGCCGGTGCCCGAGTCGTCGTCCGCCGCGTCGAGCGAACGCAGGTAGTCGGCCGCCGCGAGCATGTGCTCCGACCAGCCGAGGACCGTCAGCAGCGCCGCGCGCTGCTCGGCCGCCGCGGTGTCGGCCACGCCGGGCAGCGGCGGTAGGTAGCGGTCGGGATCGGCGCGCAGCGCGGCGAGGTCGATCGTCACGTCGCGCGGTCGCAGGCGCGTGCCGGCGCGCAGCTGGAGCCCCGCGCCGTCGCCACCGAGCTGCAGGGCGACGGCGGTCGCGGGCTCCTCCTCGTCGGGCAACGCGACCGTGACCAGACCGTCGCCGAGTGCCGCGCGAAAGCGCGCGAGCCACTGTTCGGCAGCCTCGAACGCCTCCGCGAGCGGCTGCAGCGCGGTGCCGGCGGAGTAGTCCGACTCCCGTGTCGCCAGCTCGCGCAGCGCGGCGCCGCCGGCGCCCGGGCGGAAGCCGACGGCGCTGCGGAGCGGTCCGGCTTCGTCGATCAGCGCGTCGCGCACGCGGCGCCATGCGAAGGCTTCGGCCGAACTCGCCAGCTCCTTGCGCAGTGCGGCGAGCCGCGTCCGGCGGTCGCCGACGAAGCCGCGCAGCGCCTGCTCGTCGCCGAGCAGCGCGCTCGGCCAGGCGGTGCCCTCCTCGACCAGCGCGGCGAGCGCGGCGAGGCGCGCCTGGCCGTCGTCGGGGTCTTGCACCTGCAGCGCCTGATCGACCGCGCCCTTCAGCTCCTCGATGCGCGCGGCGGCACGGGTGCCGAGGTCGGCGCGGAGCTCGCCGCGCGCGTCGCGCAGCTCGCTGGCGTCGCGGACCGTGGCGTCCTCCGGCTCGCCGTCGAGCACGCCGAGCGCGGCCGGCAGATCGCCGTCATCGATCGCCTTCCGGTAGGCCTCGCGCAGTGCCGAGACCGCGCCCTCGATCGCGGCCCGCCGCCGCGCGCGCTCCTCGGCGCGGCGCTGCAGGTCGGCGCGGATCCCGCGCGCCTGTGTCGCAGCTTCGTCCGCCGCGCGCGTGCCGGCGTGCTCGCGCGCGATGCGCTCGAGCTCGCTGGCGAGCTCCTCGCCCTCGACGTGCCGGGCCAGCACCGCGAGGCGCGCGCGGTCGGCTTCGAGCTGGCGGTTCTCCTCGCGGGTCCGCTCGGCGTCGGGGTCGTTGACGTATTCCACGACGGTCTCGCCGCCGTTGGAGCTCGGCCGGGTCAATGCCCAATACAATGCGCCGGCAGCGGCGAGGACCGCGACGATCGCGAGAGCGATCCACGGGCCGCGGCGGAGCTCCGGCCGGGAGAGATCGTCGAGATCCTCCAGCAGCTCGGTGGCCGACTGGTAGCGGTCGTCCGGGTCCTTCTGCAGGAGCCGCTCGACGATCGTCGCGACCGCCGCCGGGATCTGCGGGTCGATCGCGTCGGCGCGCGGTGCCGGCTCGGTCACGTGGCCGCGCACGATCTCCTTGACCGTCGCACCCTGGAACGGAGTCTGACCGGTGACCAGCCGGAAGAACGTGCAGCCGAGCGAGTACAGGTCGCTCCGGTGATCCATCGGCTTGCGCTGGATCTGCTCCGGCGACATGAAGTGCGGGGTGCCGACCACGCGGGTCACGTCGGCATCGCCAGCGTGTGCGAGACCGAGGTCCGCCAGCTTCACGTGGCCGTGCCGGTCGACCATCAGGTTGTCGGGCTTGATGTCGCGGTGGATCACCCGCATCTGCTCGGCGAACGCGAGCCCGCGCGCCGCGTCCGCGACGATGCGCACCGCCTCCTCGACCGGCACCTTCCCGTCGCGCTTCAACCGCTGCTCGACGGAGCCGCCGTCCATCAGCTCCATCGAGTAGAAGTAGAGATCGCCATCGCGGTCGACGTCGAACACCTGCACGACGTTCGGGTGGTGCAGGCGCGCGGCGTGGCGCGCCTCGGCCTGGAAGCGGCCGACGAACTCGGGGTCGCTGGTGCGCTCACGCGACAGCAGCTTCAGCGCCACCTCGCGGTCGAGGCTCAGCTGCCGGGCGCGGTAGACGATCCCCATGCCGCCCCTGCCGAGCACGCCGAGGACCTCGAACCCGCCGATCATGCGCGGCACGCCGGCGAGCTGCGACGGGCCGTAGCGGATCTCGCAGTTGCCCACCGTCAGCACGGCGCCGGGCTCGAGGCGGGCTGCCGTCGTCGGCTGGCCGTCGAGGACGAACGGGCCGGCCAGCGTCTTCGCCCCGAAGCCGCCACCCTTGAGCGGCTTGACCTCGACGGCGAGTTCCGGGGCGCTGCCGCCGACGCGCAGCGTCGCTTCCTCGCCGCTGCCGATCGTGCAGGAGCCCTGCTCGTCGAGCTGGACCGAGGAACCCCGGCCGGGACCGTACGTGATCGTGAGTTCGAACATGGGCGTCGGTGGACGCGGCGTGCGAGACCGCGCCCGCGCGAACCGAAAGCGACGGCGGAGGGGCCTCGCCGCACGTCTCCCGATCACGGGTCAGTATGCGGGGGGTGGCAGATCGATGCCACAGGCGGCGCGGCAGCGGATCGCGACGACGCGGCGCGCGGTGGCCCCGCGCGGGCGCGCGGCCGCATCGACGCCGACCCCCGGTACCCACAGCGGGCGGTCGTCGGCGGCGGCGAGCAGCGGGAGCCGATGGCGGTCCCAGCTCGGGACCGACGCGCGGGCGTGCAGCTCCTTCAGCGGTCGCCCGCGGCCGGTGGCGTCGATGCGCAGTGCGTCGCCCGCGCGCCTCACGCGCAAGCGGGCGCCGACGAGCACCGCGGCGGACAGCTCGGCGCGGAACGCCGGGCCGGCCGTGGGCGGTGCGTCGACCGGCACCGCGTCGGCCAGCACCTCGCACACCCACTCGGTCGCGCCGAACGGCGTCGGCGCCGCACCGGCGCCGAGCGACACCGGCTCGGCTGGCGGTGGGGGCGCGCGGCCGGTCGCGACGAACGCGAGGCCGTCCGCCGTGCGCTCCACCAGCAGATCGGCCGCCGCGGCGACGCGCGCGCCGCGCGGGGCGGCCGCGAGCCCGACGACGCGGTGGAGCCACACCGTCCCCGGCGCGGAACCGCACAGCGCCGCGTGCACGAGCCGCGCGAGCTCCTCGAGCTCCGGCGGCGTCGTGCGGTCGGCGAGCGTCAGGTCGATGTGCCACGGCGCGCGCTGGCAGGCGCACGCCGCCAGCGTTCGGCGGGCGCGTGCCTCGCGCTCGCGGACCCGGTCGCGCGCGCGGGCGACGATGTCCAGGAGCCGCTGGTCGAGCCCCGCGCCGTGGCGCGCGCGCAGCGCCGGGAGCACGACGTGGCGCACGTGGTTGCGGGCGAGCCGAAGGTCGCGATTGGTGGGGTCGTCGACGACCGCGACGTCGGGATGGGCCGCGAGGATCGCGCGCAGCGCGCCCCGGCGCACCGCGAGCGCGGGGCGGAGCACGAGCGGTCCGCCCGGCAGCGCGCGGCGCGGCGGGATGCCGGCCCAGCCGCGCCGGCCGGCGCCGCGGCGCGCGCGGAACACGACGGTCTCGAGCACGTCGTCCGCGTGGTGCGCGGTCAACACGCGCGCGGCCGGCCGGTCGGCGAGCAGCGTCGCGAACGCACGGTAGCGGGCGTCGCGGAGCGCGGCCTCGGCGGCCCCGCGCGGCAGGTCGAGACGCGCGGCGCGGAGCGCCATGCCGCACCGCGCCGCCAGCGCGGCGACCGCCCGTCCCGCCGTCTCGCTGCGGTCGTGCTGGGCGTGGTCGACGTGCAACAGGCCGACGGTCCCCGCGAGCCGCCCGCTGTCGCGCAGCGCCGCGACGTGCAGCACCAGGGCCGTCGAATCGGCGCCCCCCGAGCAGGCGATCCACAGGTCCGCGCGGACCTCGGCGGCGCCGAGCTCGCGCAGGGCAGCCAGCAGTCGACCGGTGGGCTCACACATCGCACTCGTGGAAAGACCGTAGCCGACGAACCGTTGTGCGGCGCGCTCCGGCGTCTAACCTCGACCGCCGGACCCGATTCCCGTCCCTGACCGCACCCCTACTGTCCTGGAGATCCGCTCGCCCATGGCCATCCGCATCGCCATCAACGGTTTCGGCCGCATCGGCCGCCTCGTGTTCCGCGTGCTGCACGAGCGCGGTGGCTACGAGATCGTCGCGATCAACGACCTCGCGGACGCGACGTCGCTGGCGCACCTGCTGAAGTACGACACCGTGCACGGGCGGATGCCCGCGACGGTCGAGGCGGGCGACGGACAGATCGTCGTCGACGGCAAGGTGACGAAGGTGCTCGGCGAGAAGGACCCGGCGGCGCTGCCCTGGCGCGCTCACGGCATCGATTTCGTCGTCGAGTCGACCGGCGTGTTCAAGGACCGCGATGGCTGCATGAAGCACGTCGCTGCCGGTGCGAAGAAGGTGCTGCTGACCGTGCCGCCGAAGGGCGAGGTCGACGCGATGATCGTGCTCGGCGTCAACGACGAGATGCTGAAGGCGGAGCACAAGGTCATCTCCAATGCGTCCTGCACGACCAACTGTCTCGCGCCGGTCGCCAAGGTGCTGCACGACGCGTTCGGCATCGAGCGCGGCCTGATGACGACCGTGCACGCCTACACGAACGACCAACGGACGGCGGACATGATCCACAAGGATCTGCGCCGGGCCCGCGCGGCGGCCGCCAACATCATCCCGACGACGACCGGTGCCGCCCGCGCCGTGGGCAAGGTCATCCCCGCGCTGCAGGGCAAGCTCGACGGCTTCGCGATGCGCGTGCCGGTGCCGGACGGCTCGGTCGTCGACCTGACCGCCAACCTCGCCCGCCCGGCCTCGGTCGCGGAGGTCAATGCGGCATTGAAGGCTGCCGCCGCCGGGCCGCTGAAGGGCATCCTCGGCTACACCGAGGAGCCGATCGTGTCGTCGGACATCGTCCACGACGCGCGCAGCTCGATCGTCGACGGCCTCAGCACGATGGCCAGCGACGGCGGCCGGCTGGTCAAGGTCATCAGCTGGTACGACAACGAGTGGGGCTACAGCCACCGCGTCGTCGACCTGCTGACCAAGGCCCACGAGCTGGGTTCCTGAACCCGGCCGCATTCCTGAACCCGGCCGTAATCCTGAACCCGGCCGTAATCCTGAACCCGGCCGCATTCCTGAACCCGGCCGCATTCCTCATCCCGACCAGGAGCATCGACACCGATGGCCCGCCGTCTCTCGGACCTCGACGTCGCCGGCAAGAAGGTGCTGGTACGCGTCGACTTCAACGTGCCGCTGGACGACCGGCTGCACGTCACCAGCGACGCGCGCATCCGCGCGTCGCTGCCGACGATCCGCGCGCTGCTCGACCGCGGCGCGCGGCCGATCCTGATGTCGCACCTCGGCCGGCCGAAGGGCAAGGTCGTCGAGTCGATGCGGATGAAGCCCGCCGCCGATCGGCTCGGCGAGCTGCTGCCCGGCGTGACCGTCAAGGCGGTCGCCGAGTGTGTCGGTCCGGTCGCCGAGGCCGCGGCCGCCGCGCTGCAGGCGCGCGAGGTGCTCGTGCTCGAGAACCTGCGCTTCCACCCCGAGGAGGAGAAGGGTGATCCCGCGTTCGCGGCGGCGCTGGCGAAGCTCGCCGACGCCTACGTCAACGACGCGTTCGGCACGTCGCACCGCGCGCACGCGAGCGTCGCGGGCGTGACCGAGCACCTGCCGTCCGCTGCGGGACTGCTGCTCGAGGCCGAGATCGACGCGTTCGCGAAGGTGCTCGAGGCGCCCGCACGGCCGTTGGTCGCGGTGCTCGGTGGCGCGAAGGTCAGCGACAAGCTGCCCGTCCTGCTGCACCTGGTCGAGAAGGTCGACGCGGTGCTGATCGGCGGTGCGATGGCCTACACGTTCCTCGCCCAGGCAGGCGTGCCGATCGGTCGGTCGCTGTGCGAGGCCGAGCTGTTCGACGACGCGCGGCGCGTCCGCGAGCTGTGCCAGCAGCGCGGCGTCGCGTTGCTGCTGCCGACCGACCACGTCTGCGCGGCCGAGTTCGCCGAGTCGTCGCCCGCGAGCGTGCACGGGCCGGGCGTGCCCGTCGACCTGATGGGCCTCGACATCGGTCCGGAGACGATCGCCGCCTACCGCGCCCGGATCGCCACCGCCAAGACGATCGTCTGGAACGGGCCGATGGGCGTGTTCGAGATGGCCCCGTTCCGACGGGGCACCGAGGCGATCGCGCGCGCCGTTGCCGACAGCAGTGCGTTCTCGGTCGTCGGCGGTGGCGACTCGGTCGCGGCGGTCGAGCAGTGCGGCGTCGAGGACCGGATCGACCACGTGTCGACCGGCGGCGGCGCGAGCCTCGAGCTGTTGGAGGGCCGCGCGCTGCCGGGGATCACCGCGCTCGGCTGAGCCGTGCGGAGCGCGTCGGATCCGTCGGATTCCGTGCTCCGATCGAGAGCTGTCATTGCCTGCCGAGCGGGGTGTCCGCGTGGTGCGGCCCCCGCCGATGGTCAATCCGCACGACGCACTGTTCAGGGATCTGTACGCAAGGCCGGAGCACGCGGCGGCGGAGTTGCGAGAGGTCCTGCCGCCGGAGCTGGCTGCGCAATGCGATTGGCGCACCCTGCGGCTGTGCCCGGACAGCTACGTGACGCCGGCGCTGGCGGGGCGGCACGTCGATCTGCTGTACGAGGTACGGCTGGGGCGGCGTCCAGCGCTCCTGTACGTGTTGTTCGAGCACAAGAGTCACTCGGACCGGTGGACGGCGCTGCAGCTGCTCGGCTACGTCGCGAGCGTGCTACGGAGCTGGCACGAGCGGCAGCCAGAGGCGGCGCGGCTGCCGCCGTTGGTCGCGGTGGTCGTGCACCACAGCGAGACGGGCTGGCAGCGGCGGCACGAGCTGCAGGACCTGTTCGACGTCGACGACGGGCTGCGCGAGGTGCTGCGACCGCTCCTCGTGTCGCAGCCGTTCCTGGTGGACGACATCTCGCACCTGGACCCGGCTTCGTTGCGGCGGCGGGTTGCGTCGGTGGCGGGCGAGCTGGTGCTGCGGAGCCTGCAGCGGCTGCGGCACGCGCAGGACCCGGCGGGAGCACTGCGCAGCCTCGCGGGGCTGTTCCGCGCGGCGCGGGCGCTGGGCGACGAGGACGGGCTCCTGGTTCGCGTGGTAGCCTACGCGATGCAGATCTGGGAGCTGGGCGCCGCGGAGCTGCGGCGCCTCGTCCACGAGGAACTCGGACCGGAGATCGAGGCGACGATGGCGAGCGCATACGAAGAGCTGCTGCAACGCGGCCGGGCAGAGGGCCGCGAGCAGGGCCGCGAGCAGGGCCGCGAGCAGGGTCGCGAGCAGGGTCGCGCGGAGGGCCAGGTGCGGCTGCTGCTGGACCAGCTCGACGCGCGCTTCGGCCCGCTGCCCGCGGAGATCGAGCCGCGGCTCGGCGCCGCGACCACGGAGGAGCTCCGCCGCATCGGACGTCGCCTCCTGACCGCGGCGTCGCTCGCCGACGTGTTCGCGATCGGCTGAGCCGTCGCCTGGTCGCGGGCGAACTCGGGAACACCACCAGGCCGCGACCGCGGATATGACTGGGGCGCCATGCACCCGATCCGTATCGCTCCCTCGCTCCTCGCTGCCGACTTCGCGCGGCTGGCCGACGAGATCGCAAGGGTCGAGGCCGCCGGCGCCGACTGGCTGCACGTCGACGTGATGGACGGGCACTTCGTGCCGAACCTCACGATCGGCCCGCCGGTGGTCCGGGCGATCGCGCGCGTCGCGACGAAGCCGCTCGACGTGCACCTGATGATCACCGACCCCTGGGGCTACGCCGGACCGTTCCTCGACGCCGGCGCGAACGTGTTGACCGTCCACCTCGAGGTCGCGCGCCACCGCGTCGACGACACCCGGCGCCTGTTCGAGCTGATCCACGCGCGCGGCGCGCGGGCCGGCATCGCGCTGAACCCGGACCACGGCGTGGACGACCTGGTCCCGTTCCTGGACCACGTCGACCTGGCGCTCGTGATGAGCGTGTTCCCGGGCTTCGGCGGGCAGTCGTTCATCTCCGACGTGCTCGGCGGGGTCCGGCGCCTGCGCGACGAGTTCGGCTTCCGCGGCGAGATCGAGATGGACGGCGGCATCGGCCCGGACACCGTGGCCCGCTGCGCCGCCGCCGGTGCCAACGTGCTCGTCGCCGGCACTGCGGTGTTCGGGGCCGACGACCTGCCGGCCCGCATCGCCGCGCTCCGTCGACTTGCCGAACAGGCACGCTGAGCGGTGCGGTCCGGCGTTTTCCCGGGGGCGGGTTCTCGCAAATCCCTTCGTGCCCCCTTTATCCTTCCCGAACTCATCCCGCCCCCGGGTCACTCCCGGTGGCCCCTCATTCGCCCCGAGGACGACCGATGGCCTGGACGCGCTTCAGCAAGAAGAAGGACATGCCCGGTGGGCTGTGGATCAAGTGCGACGACTGCGGGGCGATGCTGTTCCGCAAGGAGTTCGAGGCCCGCCACCGGGTCTGCGCGTCCTGCGGCTACCACTTCACGCTGCCGGGGCGTGAGCGCATCCGGCTGACCGTCGACGAGGGCTCGTTCGAGGAGCTGTTCGACGACCTGGTCGCCGAGGACCGGCTCGGCTTCGTCGATCGCCAGCCGTACGGGGAGAAGCTCGCCGCGACGCGGGAGAAGACGCGCGAGAACGACGCGATGATCGTCGGCACCGCGACCATCCAGGGTCACCCCTGCGTGATCGGCGTGATGAACTTCCAGTTCCTCGGCGGCTCGATGGGCATGGTGGTCGGCGAGAAGATCAGCCTCGCGATCGAGACCGCCCGCGAGCAGGGCGTGCCGGTGATCCTGTTCTCCTGCTCCGGCGGCGCGCGCATGCACGAGGGCGCGATCTCGCTGATGCAGATGGCGAAGACCTGCGCCGCGCTGTCGAAGCTCCGCGCGGCGGGTGGCTTCTCGATCTCGGTGATGACGCACCCGACCACCGGTGGCGTCACCGCCAGCTTCGCGTCGGTCTGCGACCTGCTGCTCGCCGAGCCGGGCGCCCTGATCGGCTTCGCCGGGCCGCGCGTGATCGCGACGACGATCAAGAAGGAGCTCCCGAAGGGCTTCCAGCGCGCCGAGTTCCTGCTCGAGAAGGGCCAGATCGACCGCATCGTCGCGCGCGACGAGATGCGCGGCGAGCTCGCGAGGCTGATCGCCTACGCGACCGGAGCGCCGTTCCGCCTCGACGAAACGCTGCCGACGCCGGAGGCCCGCGTCGCCGGGTCGAACGGTCGCGAGTCGCAGGCGGGGCCGGCAGGGGCGAGCGGTCCCGCGGTCGACAGCGCCGCCGGCGGCGACGATGCCGCGCCTGGGGACGCGTCCCGCAAGGCTCGCTCGAACGGCCGGCGCAAGCCCGCCGCGGCGGCCCGCAAGTCCTGACGCCGGTGGGCGCCGGCGCGCCCCCGTCCCGATGGACCCCGTCCCGCTCCGTCCGATCCGCACCCCCGGCCTGCCGCGCGAGCCCGTGCCGGGCCGCTACAAGCTCGCCGCCGCCGACTTCGTCGTCGACGAGCTGCCGCTGTATCCACCCGCTGGCACCGGCGGTCACGTGTGGGCGCACATCGAGAAGCGCGGCCGTTCGACGCCGCAGGCGATCGACGCGATCGCCACGGCCCTCGGCCTGCGCGCGCGCGACGTCGGCTACGCCGGCCTCAAGGACGCGCAGGCGGTCACGCGGCAGTGGTTGTCGCTCGGCGAGATCGCCGAGGAGCGAGTCCGCGCGCTCGAGCTGCCCGGCATCAGCGTGCTCGAGGTCAGCCGGCACGACAACAAGCTGAAGGTCGGCCACCTCGCCGGCAACCGCTTCGACATCGTCGTGCGCGGCGCCGCGCCCGAGTCGCTCGACGCGGTCCGCGAGAACCTCGCCTGGCTGGCGCGGTTCGGCGTTGCGAACTGGTTCGGTGAGCAGCGCTTCGGGAGCGGCGGTCGCAACCTCGCGAAGGGCCTGCGGATCCTGTTCGACGACCCGCGCCGCGCGAGTCGCGGCATGTCGAAGCGTCTGGTCCGGCTGCTCGTCTCGGCGGTGCAGAGCGAGGTGTTCAACCACGTGCTCGCCGAGCGCATCGACGACTACTGCGAGGCGATCGTCGGCGATGTCGCGTGGCTGCACCGCAACGGCGCCTGCTTCCTGGTCGAGGACGAGGTCGACGCGCGCGTGCGCTGCGAGCGCTTCGAGATCTCGCCGACCGGCCCCCTGCCGGGGCCGAAGATGCTGCGCGCCGGCGGCGACCAGGGCGAGCTCGAGGCGATGGTGCTCGAGGCGCTCGAGCTCGACCTCGACGTGTTCGGGAACGCCCCGGGTGGCGGCAACGAGGGCGCGCGGCGGCCGCTGCGCGTGCGCCTGCAGGAGCCGTCCGTCGAGGTCGTCCCCGCGTCCGGCGACGATCCGCGCAGCGCCGGGCTGCGACTGCGCTTCTCGCTGGAGCGCGGCGCCTACGCGACCTCGGTCTTGCGCGAGCTGCTCTGCGACCCGCCGTGGTTCGCGGCACGCGAGGACGGGGCTCCGGACGACGCGCAGGCCGCGCCGGACGGCTCCGACGACGACGGCGCGTCGGTCTGAGCCGGACGCGGCGGAGTCACTCGGTCGGCTCGACGATCTCGATCGGCGCGCCGTCGACGATCACCACGAGGTGCGTGCTGAACGCGAGCACCTTCGCCAGCTCCGGGTGCTCGCGCGACAGCGCGAACCAGTCGTCGGAGAACGCGACGATCCTGCGCTCGGTGCCCTTCATCTCGGGTCGGTAGTCGCGGTCGATCCATGCGCCACCGACCAGGTGGAACACCCGGTCACCGATGCGGTGGACGACGAGCCGCGCCGCCGAGCCCTGCGCCTCGGTCGACTGCGCACCGGGAGCCGCGCGCGTCAGCGCCAGCGTCAGCACGCTGCGGTCGACGGCCTCGGCGCCGGACGCCTCGGCGGCCGGCAGATCCTCGAGGCGGTCCCGCGCCCGGCGGCCCTCCTCGCGGAGGCCGCGGCCGAGTTGTGCCGGAGCCGGCGTCGCGTCGGTTGGTGCGACCGCTCCGCCGCGGGCGAGCTCGCGCACGGCCCGCTCGACCGACTCGTTGTCGCCGAATGCCGCGAAGGCATCGTCGCCGGTCGCCGGGCGGGCGGGTGGCAGCACGCCGCGCCACTGCGCGATCTGCATGCCCTCCTCGACGATCAAGTGCGACGTGTACGGCGTGACGAGCCCGTACTCCTTGCCGAGCCGCTGCACCTCGGCGACGAGCTCGGGGTTCTGGCCGTTCAGCCGGATCGCGTCCAGCAGCGTGCCGATGCGGCGCTTCGCCCACAGCACCGGGACGAAGTCGAACTGGTCGGCGACCTTCGGGAACGTCGCCTCGTAGACGAACTCCTTCTGCTCGCCGTTGACCTTGCCGCGCAGCCGGATCGCGTGGTGGCCGTCGCCGCGGTAGCGGCCGGCGATCAGGATGCGGCTGCCGCGGAACAGGTCGCCGAGCGCCTTCGGCTCGAGCTCGTGCGCGTCGATGCCGTCGAAGACCAGCGCCACGTCGGTCATCACCGGGTGGCTGAGCTTGTCGAACAGCGCCGAGGTCTTGATCTCCAGGTCCTCGCCGGCCCGCACGTAGTCGCGGTCACCGCCGTGGTCCTGGGCGATCGTGTCGAGCAGCTTCGTGTTGACGTCCTGGCCGACGCCGAACACGAACACGCGCGCGCCGGCCTGGTTCGCCGCGGTGAAGCCCTGCAGCAGCTCCTTCGGATCGGTGCGGCCGATCGTCGGCAGGCCGTCGGTCAGGAACACCGTGATCGGAACGAGCGTCGCACCCTGCGCGACGTCGGTCGGCAGTGCGTTGCGCAGTGCGAAGCCGAGTGCCTCCTCGATGTTGGTGCCGCCGCGTGCCTCGATCTTCGCGATGCGGTCGAGGGCGTCGGCGCGGTGCTCGGCGTCGGCCGCGACCGGTTGCGCGAAGAACGGCCGCGCCTCGGTCGAGAACGGCACGATGTTGAAGCGGTCGGTCGGGCGCAGCGACTCGACGAAGAAGCGCAGCGCGCGGCGCGCCTGCTCGATCTTCTCGCCCTGCATCGAGCCCGACGTGTCGAGCACGAACTGCACCACCCGGACCGTGCCCGCGGGGTCGGGCCACTCGTGCCGCGGCGTGACCATCAGCAGGAAGTGGCCGTCCTGGCTCGGGCTCGCGCGCCAGGTCAGCAGGTCGAGCCCGAACGCGCCGTCGTCGACGCCGTAGAACAGCTCGAAGTCGCGCTCGGGCATCCGCGCGCCGTCCAGCTCGAGCGACGCGCGCGCCTCGTGGTCGTCCTTGCGGACGACGTCGATGCCGGCGAGCGGCGAGAACACCGACTTGATCGGGCGCTTCGAGTGGATCTGCACGTCGACGCCGAGCCGGTCCGGTGCCTTCCCCGACAGGCCGAGCACGCGCAGCGGGAACGCGAACCGGTGCAGGCCGGCGGTCGCCTCCAGCACCTGCGTGAAGCGCACCGTCACCTCGACGTCACCGCCGGGCGGGATCGGGAACACGCGCGCGCGCAGGCAGCCCTGACCGGCGTACTCGAGCAGGCCCGGGTCGCGCATCCGGCGGACGATCGCCTCGTAGACCTCGCGCGCCTTGTTGCTGTCGAGCACCTCCGCCTCGACCACCTGGCCGTTCATCGTCATCGTGAAGCGATCGACCGCGGCGCCCTCGATCGGCAGCATCCAGTCGGCCTCGGCGACCGTGCCGCCGTCGTTGTGCAGCACCTGGCGCAGCGTCGTCGTCGCGACCCCGTCGCGGATCTCGGTGCTGACCTGCGCGAGCTTCGTGTGGACGGCGGGCGGGGCGGGGCGCCGCGGATGCGGCAGCACGATGACGTCCTGCGCGATGGCGAGTGACGGGGCGAGCGCGAGGCCGCTCAGCAGGGCGCCGAGCGCCGTGGTTCGGAAGCAGCGGGATCGGGACATCGGGTATCTCCTGGGGTCGGTCGACGGCGCTGTGGCGCCCGGCCACGATGGGTCGAACCGCCCCGACCCGAACCCCCGCGGTCGGTTCCCCGGCGCGGCGAATTCGCGGGGCATCCGCGGCCGCGGCCGCGCCGAACCTGCTCGCCAACCTCCGCTCCCGACGAGTCCCATGCACCACCACACCCTCCGCATCCTCGGCGCCGGCCTCGCCCTCGCGCTGTCCGCCTGCTCGACCGACGACGGCGCCCATGGCAGCGGCGGCGCGACGCCGCCGGACACCGCCGCCGCGCGCTCGGATCGGCCGACCGACCCCGCCGCTGCCGTCGAGGTCGCGTCCGCGCGCGGTGCGGAGACCGCCGCCGGCTTCTACCGCGGTACGCTGCGGACCCTCGAGGGCGAGCCGGTCGATCTCGCCGACTACCGCGGCAAGGTCACGCTGGTCGTCAACGTCGCCAGCCGCTGTGGCTACACCCCGCAGTACGCGGGGCTCCAGAAGCTGAACGAGGAACTCGGCGGCGACCGCTTCGCGATCCTGGCCTTCCCGAGCAACGACTTCGGCGGCCAGGAGCCGGGCAGCGCGGAGCAGATCCGCAGCTTCTGCACGGACAACTACGGCGTCACCTTCACGGTCTGCGAGAAGGTGAAGACCGCCGGTGCCGGCGCGTCCGAGCTCTACGACCGGCTCGCCGAGATGACCGGCGAGCGGCCGAGCTGGAACTTCTGCAAGTACCTGATCTCGCCCGACGGGACGCGAGCCCGCTTCTTCGGCAGCCGTGTCGCGCCGGAGTCCGACGAGCTACGCGCGGCGATCCGCGAGCTCATGCAGTGAACCGGCGCTGGCCTCCTCACGGAGGCCAGGCACGGACCGGGTCGCGACGTCGCCGCCGACGAGCTGTGCCGCCCCGCGGCGTCAGCGCCGACGCAGGCGGCCCTGGCGGTATCCCCGCGCGTTCCTCAATAGACGAACTGGAACGTCGCCGCCTCGCTGTTCTTGACGCTACCGGTCGTCGGCGACGCACCCGTCGAGTCATAGAGCCGGTTCACGCGCGACGCCGGGATCGTGATGCCGGTGCCGATCGTGTGCGCGATGGTCGTCAGCGGGAACAGGCTCGGCTGGCCACCGACCATGTCGAGACCGATCGACTCCGTGTAGAACGTCGCCCCGGCGAGGGCCGGCAGGTTCGGGATCGGGACCGGCGTCGCGAAGCTCAGGCTCGCCGAGGTGCCGTAGTCGTTGTAGCGCACCGGGACGCCGAGGACGATGTTGCCGGTCGCCCACTCGCAGGTCGCCGGGGCGGGGACGCCGAGCGACGTCAGCGGGAACGGCGTCGTGAACGGGCCGAACGGCGTGCCGCGGCCACCGAGCGCGAAGAACATCGCGTTGTTCGCGAAGCTCGGCGTCGCCGGCGGGGCGCCGCTGACGCTCAGCGACAGCGAGCCGCCGGGGATCAGCGTCTCCGGGCTCCAGCCGAAGCCGCCGGACGTCCCGCCCGCGCTGTTGCGGCAGTCGCTGTCGTAGTACTCGAAGGCCGCATTGCCGGCCTCCAAGCGGTAGCCCTCGATCTGGAACGTGCGCTGTGCGCTCGACGCCGTCGTGTCGATGTCGACGACGAGGCTCTGCCCGGCGCCCGCGATGTACGGGAACGGCTGCGAGAACACGATCGGCGCCTGCCACGGGGCCGGCCACGACGGGCTCGACGACACCGCCGGCTGGTTGATCGTGCCGCTGAACACCTGCGTCAGGTTCGGGCCGTGGTTGTTCGCGAACGTCGTGCTCGCACCGGCCGGCAGGTTGGGGCCGTTCGACAGGCTGATCGACAGCGTGTAGGACGAGCCCGTCGTCAGGTTGTCCTGCCAGTGCGTGCGATAGAGCATCGCGCTGACGTTGGCCGCCTGGATCGGGATGTCGTTGTGGTCGTACAGGTACTGCGTGTGCGAGCCCTGCAGCGTCGCGGACGTCGTGCCCCACAGCACGTAGATCTGGCTTGCGCGATCGTTCCACACGGCGCCGGGCGCCGAGAGGTTGCCCTTCGACGGGACGACGAAGGTCTGGGTCTGCGCGCGAGCGAATGCCGCCAGTGCGAGACCACTGGCGACCGAAGCGAGGAGGAGCTTGTTCATCGGACTACGAGAACGGGAGAGGGGGAAGGCAGCGGACCGAGTGTATTCGCGGGCACTCGCCATGACAGCGTACCCTCGGCCACCGGGAGTCAGGAACTCGTACCGTGAGGGGGGACGGCAACCCCCGGGGTGCGGATCGCCAACGCGGCGCTTGGAATTCCTTCGACGCGAGTCGAGATTGCGCGACTCCGTCATGATGGACCGCGACCCTCGCCCCGGTGTGCTGCTGATCAACCTCGGCACGCCCGACTCGACCTCGACCGCGGATGTCCGCCGCTACCTCGCCGAGTTCCTGAACGACCCCCTGGTACTGGACATTCCGAGTCCGCTGCGGCGGCTGCTCGTGCACGGGATCATCCTGAGGACGCGGCCGCGCCGGTCGGCGGAGGCCTATCGCAGCATCTGGACCGAGCGCGGCTCGCCGCTGCTCGCGCACGGGCAGGATCTCGCTGCGGGACTGGCCCGCGAGCTGGGCGATGCGGTCGCCGGAGTCGAGCTCGCGATGCGCTACCGGCTGCCGCGGCCCGGCGCGGCACTCGAGCGGTTGCGAGCGCTGGGGACCGACGAGATCGTCGTCGTGCCGTTGTTCCCGCAGTACTCGATGGCGGCGTGGGCGTCGGCGGTCGTCGCGGTCCAGCGCGCGGCCGAGCGGGCGCGCAACGTGCCGGCGCTCCGCGTCGTGCCGCCGTTCTACGACCACCCGGCGTTCCTCGCCGCGGCCGCGGACGTCGCGCGCGAGTCGCTCGCGGACTTCGCACCGGATCGCGTGCTGCTGAGCTTCCACGGCGTGCCGGAGCGCCACTGCACGCGGAGCGACGACGGCGGCGGTTCCCATTGCCTGCGCCGGGAGGATTGCTGTGACGCGATCGTCGCGGCCAACCGGCAGTGCTACCGCGCGCAGTGCTTCGCGACCGCGCGCGGGCTCGCCGCTGAGCTCGGTCTCGACTCCGGCGGCTACGAGGTCGCGTTCCAGTCCCGCTTCACGAAGGCCTGGATCCGCCCGTTCACTGACGAGCGGCTGCGCGCCCTGCCCGGCGAGGGGGTGCGCCGGCTGGCGGTGCTGTGCCCCGCGTTCGTCGCCGACTGCCTCGAGACGATCGAGGAGATCGGGATGCGCGGCGCCGCCGACTTCCGCGCCGCCGGCGGCGAGGAGCTGCGGCTCGTGCCGTGCGTCAATGCGCACCCCGCCTGGGTGCGCGGGCTCGCACACATCATCCGCGAGAACCTGCGCGCGCCGGTCGCCGCGGGTAGCCCCCGGTGAGCCGGCGCCCGACCAGGCCGAACAGCTCGGCCAGCGTGCGGAGGTAGCTCGACGGCCGCACGCTCCCGTCACCGGCGTCGACGCAACGCACCGGTAGCTCGACGATCGCGTGGCCGAAGCGCCGCGCGAGGAACAGCAGCTCGAAGTCGAACCCGAATCGCTCGATACGCTGCATCGCGAGCAGCTCCCTGGCGACGTCGGTGTGCGCGAGCTTGAAGCCGCATTGCGAGTCGTGGATGCCCGGTACCGCGAGCAGCCGGATCAGGGCCTGGCCGAGCCGCCCGGCGAGACCCCGGCGCCCGCTGCGCGCGACGTCCGCGCCCGGCAGCCGCTTCGAGCCGATCACGAACGCCGCGCGCCGCGCGTGCGGCAGGAACGCGTCGAGGTGCTCGATGCCCACCGCGTGATCGGCGTCGAGGAACAGCACGAGCGGGAGGCTGGCGCGCTCGACGCCACGGCGGATCGCGTGGCCCTTGCCGCGGTTCTCGTCGAGCCGGACGACCGTCACGGCATCGCCGCAGGTGCGCCGCACGACCGCCGCCGTGTCGTCCGTGCTGCCGTCGTCGACGACCAGGATCTCGCAGGCGGTCAGGTGGGTGCCGGCCCAATCGCGTACGGCGGCGAGCGTCGCGCCGATGCGCGCCGCCTCGTTGCGACACGGGATGACGATCGATACCGCGCGCTGCAGGTCGGTCATCGGCCGGTCCCCTGCGGCGGGACCGGCGCGAGCCGACCGTCGGCGAAGCGCAGCACGAGCTGTCGGTCGTCGCGCAGCTCGCGATCGAGCTCCGCGGCCGTCGCGTGCCGGCTCGGCTGGGCGCCGCGGCGCGCCGTCGCGGTCAGCAGCCGGACGTCGCGCGCGATGCCGCGCGCGCGCAGCGCGTCGAGCAGACCGTAGCGGAACAGCGGCACCTGCAGGTCGCGGTCGAGTTCCCCGGGCACGTCGACGAGCACGAGCGCGCGCCCGGGTTCCAGGCCCCGGTCCGCCTGCCGCGCCGCGTCGAGGAGGTCCGCGACCAACGCGCTCGCCGCCCGGTAGCGCGCGACGTCGCGTGCGCTGTCGACGGCCCAGCCGAGCGCGAGTGCGGCGACGACGACGATGCGGAGCGCGCCGCCGCGCGCGGACCACAGCGCCAGCGCGACCGCGAACAGCGCCGAGGCCGTCAGCGCGTAGCGCACCATGAACCCGGACGCGAGCGTCGACAGGGCGAGGTCGAGCACGATCGCGATCGCGAGCAACCGCCCGGGACCACCGCGCCAGACGGCCCGCGCGGCGAGCGCGGGGCCGACCAGCGCGAACGGCGCCGCGGCGGCGAGCGCCACGCCTCCGGCGCGGAACGCGTCCTCGAGCAGGTGCCGCACGCTGGCCGGCCACAGCACGATCGCCGCCCGCAGCGCGCCGGTCGGCAGCGAGGACAGCGGCGCGCCGCTCGCCGAGCGCTCGGGGCGGAACCACGCGACGTAGACGCAGTACGGCAGCACGACGAGCAGCAGCGCCCAGGGCAGCGGTCTGCGCACCATCGCCCACAGCGCGCCGCGGCCCTGCAGCGACCACGCGGCGGCCGCGCACAGCGGCGCGAGCAGCACGCCGGTCTGGTGGAACGCGAGTGCCGCAACCTGGCCGGCGAGCACGCCGAGCGCGGTCCACGCCCGCGGCCGGCGCTGGTGGTGGACGAACGCGACGAGTCCGAGCAGCAAGCCGACGTGGCGGCCGGGCCAGCCGACCGCGGCCGGCCAGCCGATCGCCCAGACGTTCGGGTAGACGGCCGCGAGCAGCGTCGCGAGCGCCGCGGTGCGCGGCGCGCCACCGAGCGCCCGGCACAGCGCGAAGGTCAGCGCGAGCCCGAGCGCGCACAGCGTGGCCGCGGCGAGCCGCGCCAGCGCGGGCGCGTCGGCGGACACCAGCGCGTGGAACCACAGCCATTGTGCGGGCCGCAGCGGCGTGAGGTGTGGATCGAACGCGTCGCGCCACGAGGCGAACCGGCCGACCGTGGCCACGTGTGCCCAGTCGTCCGACAACAGCTGGAGTGGCGCGAGCAGTCCGGCGAGCGCCGCGAGCCACAGTGCCGCGGCGAGCGTCGGCGTCAGCGTGGCGATCCGGCGGGCGGGCGGGGGTCCCATCTCGGTGCGCAGGCTACGGCGCCGGGACCGCGCGCGCATCCGCGTCGTGCGTGATCAGGGCGACGTGTGCAGCGGCAGCGTCTCGCGCTGGCGGCGCCAGTAGGAGACCGCGCGGTCGAGTCCCTCGTCGAGCTCGACCCGCGCCGACCACCCGAGCAGCTCCTGCGCGGCCGCTCCGGCGAGCGGTGATCGCGGTGGTGCGGGAGCATCCGCGGCGAAGTCCAGGCGGCCCGCGTAGCCGCAATGGTGCGCGACCCGGGCCGCCAGCTCGGCGAGCCGCACCGCGCGGGCCGGCGCGAGCTCGATCGGCGCCTGCGCGTCCAGACCCGGTGCCGTCGCGCGGACGACGGCGTCGGCGCAGTCGTCGACGTAGAGCAGCTCGCAGCGCGAGCTCGCGGCGAACGGCACGCGGGCCGACGCCGCGCCGCGGACGCGCGCGTCCTCGAGCGTGCGGATCAGCAGCGGCACGAGCGCGGTGCTGCGCGGGTCGAAGTCGTCGCCGGGCCCGTAGATCGCCGCCGGAACGAGGCACGCGCTGCGGAGCCCGAACTCGTCGCGGTAGGCCTGCAGCAGCGCTGCGAAGGCCCGTGTGGCCACCTGCTGCCGCGCCCCGAAGCTCGGTGGCGCCGCCGTCAGCACGACCTGCTGCACGCCGTGCACGCGCGCCTGCTCGACGAGGTTGAGGCCGGTGACCAGATGGGCGTGCAGCAGACCATCTGCACCGGGGCGGTGGTGGTCGACGTCCAGCTCGGAATCGACGTGGACGACGACCTCCGGGCGGAGCTCCTCGAACAGCGCGCCGACGTCCCGGAAGCAGCGCAGGTCGAAGTGCGCGGCCGGCGCGAGCGGCTCGCGACCGTCGCGCTCGCGCAGGCGCGCGCAGACCGCGCGGCCGAGGAATCCCGCGCCGCCGGTGAGCAGCACACGGCGGCCGTCGCGGGCGGATCGGGGCAGGCTGTCCAGCGGGCTCTCCATGGCTTCGCCATGGGAGGGATCGGCTCGCAGCGCCGTCGAGCGCGAGCGGATCGCGGTCGGCGCGGCGCGCGCTCGGTGGCGCCGCGCCGGTCACATCCGCCGGTAACGCGGCCCGCTGCCGCCCTCGCGCGGGGTCCAGCGCGGGCCGAGGACGTCGGTCGCCTTGCAGTCGATGCAGTTCGGCGCGTTGACGATCAGCTCGCCGTCGCGCTCCTCGTAGACGTGCGCCGGGCACATCGCCTCGTACATCCGCGCGACCTCCGCCGGCACCTCGCCGGCCGGCGCGACGAGGTGCGACGGGATGTCGTCGCGGGTCGCGTTGCCCGACTTGAACACCGCGTCGAGCTTCGCGAACGTCAGCTCGCCGTCCGCGTCGATCGGCGTGGCGGCGACCGGCTGCTTCGGCTCGGCCGCGTCCTCGTCGACGGCGATGCGCCGTCCGGGGAACGCGCCGCCCGTCGCGGTCATCAGGCCGGCGCGGATCGCGCCCGACCAGAAGCCCTTCTTGAACGCGAGCCGCATGTTGCGGGTCTTGTGCAGGTCGTCGGCGACGTAGCTGCCGCGCACCAGCCGGTCGTACTCGCCGAGTGCCGTCGCCGACGTGTCGCCTTCCTTCAATGCCTTGAAGATCGCGCGCGCCGCGTAGATGCCGGTCTGCATCGCATAGTGGATGCCTTTGAGCGACGGCACGTCGACGAAGCCTGCCGCGTCGCCGCAGATCACCAGGCCGTCACCGGACAGCCGTTCCGGCAATGCGTAGTAGCCGCCCTCCGGGATGGTCTTGGCGCCCCATTCGTCGAGCGAGCCGCCGGCCAGGTAGCGCTGGAACAGCGGGTGGCGCTTCATCCGCTGCAGCAGGCCGTGCACGTCGAGCGTCGACTGCCGGTAGTCCATGCCGACGACCAGCCCGATCGACACCAGGTCGTCGGCCATCGGATACAGCCACGAGCCGCCGAACGCGTCCTTCGGCAGCGGCCAGCCGAGCGTGTGGATCACGCGGTCGAGCGGCTGCGTCACCTCCCAGATCTCCTTCACGCCGAGCGCGTAGATCTGTGGATTGGCGGAGCCGACGCTACGCCACTTCAGCCAGGCCTGCGTCAACGGATCGCGCGTGCCGGCCGTCAATGCGACCACGCGGGCCGAGATGTTGCCGGCCGGCTCGCTGCCGGGGCCCGGCTGGCCATCGCGGTCGAGGCCGCTCGGCACCGTCTGCACGCCGACGACGCGCTCGCCCTCGCACAGCAGCGAGCCGATCGGGAAGCCCGGGAACACCTGCACGCCGAGCTCCTCGGCGCGCTCGCCGAGCCAGCGCACCATCTCGGACAACGACACGACGTAGTTGCCGTGGTTGTTCATGGTCGGCGGCGTCGGGAGCTGCACCGCCGACTTCTCCTTCAGCAGGTAGACGGCCTCCCTGGTCACGCGCCGGCGCAGGAACGGGAACTGCTCGACGGTGCGGTCGCGGAACAGCTCGTGGAGCGCGACCGGATTGAGCACCGCGCCCGACAGGTTGTGCTGGCCGAGCTCGGCGGCCTTCTCGAGCACGGCGATCTCGACGTCGCCGAGACCGCCGCCGCGCGCATTGTCCTCGCGCACCAGCCGCGCGAGCTCGATCGCGCCGGACAGGCCGGCGGGGCCGCCGCCGACGAACACGACGTCCATCGGGATCGCGTCGTCGCCGGGCGGCTCCTGGCGGACGAAGCGCTCGAGGGGGAGGGCGGGCTGGTGGTCGACGGGGACGATCGCGGTCATGGCTGGCGGCTCGGCGGTCACCGGCGGCGCGCAGACCGATCCGCGCGCCGCGTCAGGGTCCATCCAAGCCGGGCGCCGCGCCGGGGCAAGAGCGTGCCGCCCGCACGGTCGCGAAAGTCGCGCCGGCCCGGTGGAGCGGCCGGAACGCGACATCGCGGTGGAGTCCGGGCGGCGCGTTCGCTTCGATGGGGCCAGCCATGGTTCGCGCCGCGACGTTCCTGCTGTGTCTCCTGCCGGCCTGCTCGTTCGGGGCCGGTCCGCCCGCGCCGTCCTGGGAGCGCGTCGTGCTGTTCGACGGCGATGCGAAGATCGGCGGCTGTGCGGTGGGCGAGCTCGATCCGGCGGCCCGCGGCCGCGAGGTGGCTGCCGTCGACGCGCACGGCGGCGTGCACGTGGTCGCGCTGAGCGCGGACGGCACCGCGGTGCACCACCGGGTCGCGGCGCTGACCGGCGAGGGCATCCAGGTCGCGATCGGCGAGGCCGACCTCGACGCGCCGGGCGAGGAGATCGTCGTCGTCGGCATCCTCGAGGGCACCGAGGACGCCGGCGGCCCGGGCGCCGCGCACCTCGTGCGCCGCGACGGCGACGGCTGGGTCGCGGAGCGGATCTTCCAGGATGCCGCGCTGCTGCACGCGGTCGCGATCGTCGACGGCGAGGTGTTCGTCGGCGGCTTCACCGACCGGCTGTTCCGGCTGATGCACACGCCGGACGGCTGGCGCTCGCAGGAGGTCGCGAAGCTGCCAGGACCGGCGAAGAACGCGATCGCCGCGCGCGGCGGCATCGTCGTCGCGTGCGCCGATGGCTCGCTGGTGCTGGTGGTGCGCGACGGTGCCGCGTTCACCAGCGAGGTGATCCACAAGCGCGGCGTCGGTCGGGCGCGCCTCGCGAGCTTCGGTGACGAGCTCCTGTGCGCGGACGACGACGGCTCGCTGCTGCTGCTGCACGCGGACGGCATGACCGAGCTGCTGCACCGCGAGCGCGAGAAGCTGCGCGGCGCGGTGCTCGCGGACCTCGATCCGGCGGTGCCGGGCCCGGAGGCGGTGACCGCTGGCTACGGCCGCAAGGTCTGGGAGCTCGCGCGCGGCGCGAACGGCTGGGACGAGCGGGCGATCAGCGAGGAGCGCGAGCGCGTCCACCACGTCGCCTGCGGCGACCTCGACGGCGCGCCGGGGCTCGAGATCGTGACCGCGGGCTTCGCCGGCGAGCTCGTCATGTTCCGCATGCGGTGAGGCCCGGGCGCCGGCCGCCTACACTGGGGAGGCCGCCCCGCGCCGCCCGTCCGACGCATGGACCGATCGCTCACCGTACCGACCCTGGCCGTCCTGCTGTGCCTCGCCGCCCTGTGCGTGGCGCCGGGCGCGGTCGCCCAGTCCGCTCCGGTCGCGGCCGAGCCGACCGTGGGAGTGCCGGACCTCGTGCGGCGGCTGCGCGGCGCGCGGCTCCTACCGGGCGAGCGCGAGGAGATCGTCGCGGCGCTGCTCGCCGCGGGCGACAACGGCGCCCGCCAGCTGTTCAACACCGTGCGCGTCGAGCTCGCCGCGCGCGACAAGGCCTGGCGCGCCGACCGGGCCGGCTTCCTGCGCGACTTCGAGCGCCGGGCGCCGCGCGTGCTCCGCGACCGCCAGGGCCGCGCCGGTGCGCGCCGGATCGACGAGCTGCGCGACGAGATCCTGCAACGCAGCCGCAGCCCCGAGCTGTCGAAGGCGACGATCCATGACGAGATCGATCCGCGCCTCGCCGAGCTCCGCGGGCTGGGCGCGGTGACGGTCGCCGACGTGCTCGCCGCGGACGGCGTGCTGCGCTCGCGCGATGCCGCCCTGCGCAGCGACTTCGGTGCGCTGCTGGAACGACGCGACGAGCAGGAGCGCGCCGAGGCGGTGCTGCTGCGCAGCGACGACGGCGCCCGCTTCCTGCGCGGGCAGCCGCTCGCCCCCGAGCTGCCCGCCGATCTCACCGAGCTCGATCGCGCCCTGGCGCGGCTCGCACTCCTGGCGACGCCGATGTCGCCGCAGGACCGCAAGGCGCTCGACGCCAACGACGAGCTCGCCTCCGATCCGACGGTCGGCCTCGATCCCGGCGAGGTCGAGGGCGTGCTGGAGCTCAATCGCATCCGGCTGCTGCTCGGCATCGGCGCGCTGCGCATCGACCCGAAGCTGTGCAGCGCGGCGCGCGGTCACTCGGAGGACATGGTGCGGCTGGGCTTCTTCAGCCACACGTCGCCGGTGCCCGGCAAGGAGACGTTCGGCCAGCGCGCTGCGCTCGCCGGCACGTCGGCGTCGGCGGAGAACATCGCCGCCGGCCAGGCGACCGGCGCCGGCGCGATCCAGGCCTGGTGGTACAGCCCCGGTCACCACCGCAACATGCTCGGCGGCCACGGCCGGGTCGGCCTCGGGCGCTGCGGATCGCACTGGACCCAGATGCTCGGCTGAGGCCCGCCCGCGGAGCCGAGCCGTCCGTCACATGAGCGCCGACCCGGAGAGCCGCCCGCCGACCGCCGCCGTGACGGCCTTGCTCGAGCGCTGGCGCGACGGCGACCGCGGCGCGCTCGAGTCGGTCGCACCGCTCCTGTACCGCGAGCTGCGCCGGATCGCCGGGCGACGCCTGGGCGGCGGCGCGGGCGGCGAGTCGCTGCAGCCGACCGGCCTCGTGCACGAGGCGTGGATCCGGCTCGCACAGCAGCAGGGCGGCTTCCGCGACCGCGCGCACTTCTTCGGCGCGGCTGCGCTCGCGATGCGCTCGGTCCTGGTCGACCGCGCGCGACGGCTGCGCGCCGCCCGCCACGGTGGCGAGCGGCGGCGGGTCCCGCTCGGCGACGCGGACCCGGCCGCGGCCGACCCGCGCGATGCCCTGCTCGACGGCCTCGCGCTCGCGGACGCGATGGACGGTCTCGCGGCGGCCGCGCCCGACGCGAGCACCGTCGCGACGCTGCGGTTCCTGGGCGGCCTGAGCGTCGAGGAGACCGCGGCTGCGCTCGGCGTGTCGGTCGGGAAGGTCAAGAAGGACTGGGCATTGGCGCGCGCGTGGTTGCGTCGCGCATTGACGCGGGGAGGTGTCGACGATGGTTGAGCCGGATCCGCGGATCGCGGCGCTGTTCCAGGATGCGCTCGGCATCGGCGCCGCGGAGCGGTCTGCGTGGCTCGCCGCGCGCTGTGGCGATGATGCGGAGCTCCTGCGCGAGGTGGCGGAGCTGCTCGCGCTGCACGACGAGGACGCCGCGGACGGCGACGACCTCGGCGAGCTGGACGGGCCGGCGACCGCGCTGCGCGATCTCGCCGACGAGACGTGGCTGCGCGGCTTGCCGCCCGGCACCCGCGTCGGCGGTCACGTGATCCGGCGCGCGATCGCGCGCGGCGGAATGGGTACGGTCTACGAGGCCGAGCAGCTCGCGCCGCCGCGTCGCGTCGCGCTCAAGGTCCTGGCCGCCCACCTCGAAGGCGGCGTCGCCGCGCGCCACTTCGAGTACGAGGCCCGGATCCTGGCGAGCCTCCGGCACCCGGGCATCGCGCAGGTGTTCGATTGTGGGACCCTGCAGTGCGACGGCCGCAACCTGCCGTGGTTCGCGATGGAGTTCGTGGACGACGCGCGCAGCATCACGGCGTGGGCGGCCGAGCGCGAGCTGGACCTGCACGGCCGGATCGAGCTCGTCGCGGCGGTGTGCGACGCCGTCCACCACGGCCACCGCAAGGGGATCGTCCACCGCGACCTGAAGCCCGCCAACCTGCTGGTGGATGCGCACGGCACGCCGAAGGTCATCGACTTCGGCATCGCGAAGGTCGGCGACGCGGACCCGAACCTCGCGACGCTGCAGACGCTCGCCGGCCAGGTCGTCGGCACGCTCGGCTACATGAGTCCGGAGCAGGCGCGGGGTGGTGGCGCCGAGATCGACACGCGGAGCGACGTCTACTCGCTCGGCGTGGTGCTGTTCGAGCTGGTCACCGGCGACTTGCCGTACGCGGTCGAGGGCCAGAGCCTGGTCGCGGCGGCGCGCACGGTGGTCGAGGTCGAGCCGGATCGCAAGGCACTGGCGGCGGCCGGCGTGCCGTCCGACGTGCGACGCATCGTCCGCAAGGCACTGCGGAAGGACCCCGAGCAGCGCTACGACTCCGCGGCAGCGCTCGGCGACGACCTGCGGCGCTGGCTGCGCGGCGAGCCGATCACCGCGCGGCCACCGAGCGCGATCTACGTGATCGGTCGGTTCGCGAGCCGCAATCGCTGGCTGGTCGTCGCGCTGTCCGCGTGTCTATTGGCGCTCGTGCTCGGCAGCGTCGGCACGCTGATCGGCTTCCTGCGCGCGTCACGCGCGCAGCGCGACGCACAATGGGGCCGTGACTTCCTGGTCGCGATGCTCTACGACGCCGACCCGTTCGGTGGCGCCGGGCCGCGCGTGGACCTCGGCGACGCCCTGACGCGCGCCGCAGCGCGGCTCGACGTCGCCGTGCCATCACCGGAGCTCGAAGCCGAGATGCGGGCGATCTTCGCGGAGGTCCTCGAGAAGATCGGTGAGTCGCGCAACGCGGAGCCGCACTTCCTGCGCGCGATCGAGCTGCTGGCCGCGCGGGGCGCAGAGGCCGCCGTGCGGGTGCGCAAGCTGCGCCTCGGGCTGGTGCTGTGCTGGACGAACCTCGGGCGCTTCGACGACGCCGAGCCGCTCGCGCGCACGCTCGTCCGCGAGCTGCGCGCCGAGCTTCGGTCCGATCATCCGGACCGCCTGCGCGGCGAGAATGCGCTCGGGCAGCTCCTCGCGTCGCGCGGCCGGCACGCCGAAGCGCTGCAGGTGCTCGATGCCGCATTGGACGGCGTCGAGCCACGCGAGCCGGACGCTGCGCGCGTCGCGGCGTCGATCCGGAACAATGCAGCGCTGTGTCTGCGGGCGCTCGGGCGCCTCGACGAGGCGGAGGCCGCGCTCGTCGACGTCGTCGCGTTCCGGGCGGCGGCGTTCGGGGAGCGGCATCCGGAGACGTTCACGGCGCGCGCGAACCTCGCGGCGATCCGGCTCGACCGCGGTGTGCTGGCGGACGCGTGCGCCGAGCTCGAGCGGGCGCTCGACGGGCAACGCGGGCTGCTCGGCCGGGACGACCCGCGCACGCTGACCTCGGCGAACAACCTGGCGATCCTGTACCGGCGGCTCGGCCGGCTGCAGGATGCCGAGCACCTGCAGCGCGAGGTGCTCGAGACGCGGCGCCGCGTGCTCGGCGCCGCGGCGAACGACACGCTCGTCACGCAGGTCAACCTCGCGGTCGCGATCGCCGCGCAGGCGGTGCGCGAGGGCCCCGCCGGCGACGCGCGCCTCGCCGAGGCGATCGCGATGATCGAGGACGCGATCGCGACGCGCGACCGCAGCGAGCCGGCGCCGACCGCGGAGCTCGCCAACGCGCTCGGCACGCTCGGCCAGATCCTGCTCCGCGTCGGCCGCGCCGCCGACGCCCGCGCGCCGTTCGAGCGGGCCGTGCAGATCGCCGCCACGACGATCGACGATGCCCGCTTCGAGGGCTGGCTGTTCCGCGCCGGCGCAGCGGCCGCGCGCGGTGCGACCGGCGATCGCGCCGCCGCGCTCGAGGAGCTCGACCGCGACATCGTGGCACTCGAGGCGCGTCTCGGTTCCGAGCATGGCACCGTCAGGATGGTGCGCGAGTGGCGCGCCGCAGTGGAGCGCGGCCGCTGAGCGGGTGTGCTCGCTGGCCTGCCGGACCCTGACCGCGCGGCGGGCGATCAGCGATCCGGCGTCGGCTCGCCCGGCGCTGGCACGGCCGGATCGCGGCGGAACACGCCATGCTCGTAATACGGTTCATCCAGGTCGTTGGTGGCCTGCGCGAGCAGCAGCCACTGGTTCCACCACGCGATCAGCTCCGCCTCGGTCAGGCTCTGCAGATCGAGGTCCTCCTCGCTCAGGAACTCGTCGCGTGGTCCGCTCATGGTGTCGGATCAGGGCGCCTGCCAGGGGATGCTGCTCACTGAGTCCCCGGTTCGGCCGGGGCGAATGGAAGCGAGGCCTCGGCACGGGGGACGATGCGCGCATGCGCGGTTCGCAGCGGCAGGCCAGCGGTCTCCGCTGCGACCGCGATCCGATCGCGGGCCCAGACCGCCGCAGCCTGCTCGTATCGGGATGCCGGCCGGCGAGGCCGAGCAGATCGCGACTGCTGCGCGAATACCGGAGCTGTGCCCGGACGTCGGTCATGCGACGGGCCAGCTCGCCGACCACTGCGTGGTCCTTCTCCCGACTCGACAGCTCGATCGCCGCCAGCTGCTCGAGACCGACGACCGGGTCGCCGTTCCGCTCGGCATCGAGCCACATCCGCGCCAGCGTGGCGGGTGCAATGCGGGGCGGACGGCTGACGAAGTCCGTGCGGATACGCATGCCGCCGGCGCGGTACCCGAAGTGCGAGCTCCAGCCACCGGCGAGCCGACGACAGTCGAGCGGTGCGCCGAAGCGGTAGCGCGCACCGTGCCGCTCCAGCACGGCGAGGACGTGGTCCGTCGCCTCGACGTCCTCGCGCAGGATCCAATCGCCGTCCTTGCTCGTGACGGCGAGCCGGTGGACGACGACCGCCTGCCCCGAGCTCAGGAGCGCCCGCAGGCGACCCTCGTCGAACTCGGTCGTGAGCGGAGATACGGGTTCAGCATCCGGGCGCGAGTGTACGACCGGAACCGCGGGGCCTGCAGGGCGGATACGCCGCTGCGAGCCGGCCGCGCCGTGCGAGCAGCTCCCTGCGCGCCGTGCCGGGACTCAGCGCACCGCGATCCCCGCGTAGGCAGCGGGGCCGACCGGGAAGGTGCCAGCGATGGTCATCGTCGCGGTGTCGATCGCGACGATGTCCTGGCCGTTCTGCTGCGTGGACCAGACCACGCGACCGTCGGCGGAGACCGCGACCGAGAACGGCTGCTGCAACGGGGTGGTCGTCGCGAGGACGGAGCCGAACGCGGGGTCGCTCGGGTCGACGTTCACGCGGACGACCTCGCCGGACACGCCGCAGGCGAGGTAGGCGTAGCGACCGAGCGGGTCGATGTCGAGGTCGGTCGGGAACACGCCGACGCCGGGCAGGATCGCGAGCGTCGTGCCGGTCGGGACGTGCACGACCTGCACGCTGCCGGCGCCCCCGAGCGGCGCGATCGCCGCGAACGCGAGCTGGCCGTCGTGGCTCGGCTCGACGTCGGTCACGAGATTGGAGGCCGTCAGCGAGCGCAGCACGGTGTCGTAGGTCGGGCTGTGCGGGTCGGTGTCGACGAACAGCAACAGCGGCGTCTGTCCGAGGCCGAGATTGGCGACCGTCAGTACGCGTCCGTCGCGCGACATGCCGAGCCCCTCGAGCTGATCCGCGCCGCCCGGCACACCCGCGACGACCGCCAGCTCCTGGCCGAACGTCGGCGACGTCGGGTCGATGTCGAACTCGTGGATCCGGCCGTCACCGGAGCCCTGCGTGCCGCCGGTGATCCCGTAGGCGCGCCTGCCGTCCGGCGTGACGATCGCGGAGTTGGGGAGGCCGGGCACGCGCAGTGCACCGAGCCGCGCACCATTGCGCGTCGCGTCGACGATGACGAACTCGCGGCTCAACGAGGCCGAGACGATGGCGATGCGGCCGTCGGGCGTGAACACGACGTCGGTCGGATTGTTCGCGCCGACGCCCGGCTGCCAGCTCGTCAGCGTGCCGGTCGTCAGGTCGAGCGCGACGATCGGGTCGAGGGAACCCTGCGAGCCACAGGCGACCACCAGCGGCGTCTCGCCGACGCGCACCTCGAGGCCCGTCGTCGCCGCGAGACCCTGCGGAGCACCCGCGTCGAGCACGATCCACTGGAAGTCGAAGCGACTGCCGATCAGCGACGGCACGGCGGGCAGCGCGAAGGTCGCGGTCAGCTCGCCGGCCCCGGCGGCGCCGGGGCTGCCGCTGGTCGGCCCGAGCTGTGCCGCGACGATCGGCACGACCAGGACGTCGATGCCGAGCACCGGCAGACGCGTCTGCGTCACGCCGAACGCGAGCAATGCCGGCGCACCGCCGCGCGCGCCCGCCAGCTCGATCGCGAAGGCCGGGTTGCCGGGGTAGGCGACCCCGCCGAACCAGATGGCGGGGACGATTCCCGCGGTGCCGGCGGTGCCGGAGCCGTAGCGGGACTGCGCGGTGGTGTGCGCCGAAGCGAACGCGAGCAGGGCGAGGAGAGCGAGGAGTGGGCGATTCATGGGATCCGTCCGGGGCTCCGAGCGCGCACCGGCCGCGGTCGCGGCCAGCGCGGGTCGCCTTCGGGAACGAGATCCGTGCGCCGCGCGGCCACCGGAATCCGACGGATTCTCCCGCTCCGATCCCGCGGGTCGCGCGACGCAGGTCGCACCGCCAGCTACCGCGGGCGGCGTCCCGCCGTGCCACCGGCGAGTCGCGTCGGTGCGGTGGTCCGGCCCCGGACGAACGGCCCCCGGTCGATCACGAGCGGCCGCTCCGGCGCGAAGCGCACCGGCTTGCGGTCGCGGCCCGGGCTCGCGAGGGCCTCCCGGCACCGGCCCGGCCGGCTGTGGTGATGGGGTGACCGCACCTGCCCAGCCCAGCCACCGCGGAGCTGGCCGGCGGTCGTGACGACGGTGCTGCCGCGCCACGGCTCCGGCGCGGCGACGATCACCAGCAGCTCGTCGTAGCTCCCGGGTTCGCGCGCCGCGATCCAGTAGCGGACGTAGTCGAGCTGGTCGGCGCGCAGATCGACGTAGCCGCGCAGCACCGCGGACTGCGCACCGAGAGTCAGCAGCGCGAGCAGGCCCACGGCGATCCGGCGCAGCCAACTCGCGTCGAGTCGAGGGTGCGAGGGGAGACCATCGCCCGGCAGCACACGCTCGCGAACCACGCGACGGCGATGACACCGCCGGCCGCCAGCCCGGTCGACATCTGCACCGTGACGGTGCCCCACGACGTCGGCGTGGACCAGACGTCGAACGCGCTGGCGTACGAGCGTGGGGCGAGCGCCGTCGACACCGGTCCGAGCGGTGCGCCAGCGCTCCCACCGCGTGCTCGCCGGACGCGTGGCGCCGCGCTTGGTCGAGCCCGCACGGCCACGGGGCGAGCTCTCACGAGACCGCCGCGAGCGCCGCCAGCGGCACGACACGGGCGGTGTGCCGCGATGCGCGGGCAGAGCCGCTCGTCGCGCGGACCGCCGCGAACGCGCGCGGGAGCAGCGGTGGATGCTGGTGCAAGTGCGTGCCGAGCGTGAGTGTGGCGACCACCGCCGCACCACGCAGCGATGCAGCCGTCACTCCGCGAGGCACGAGTCGGAGATGCAGCGCGAAGGCGAGCATGCCGCGCCACAGCGCCGGGTGAAGGCTACCGAGCAGGCGCACCGAGTCGACCGCGCAGCCCTGCATGGCCGGATTCGGACCCACGACGAGCCGCGCCGCAGCCCGTATGCGTCGGCTCGGATCGTACGGCCGCGGGATCCGGAACGCCGTGACCGCGCCGACGCCGAGCAGCGCGAGGTGAAGCGCTCGCAGCAGGACGCGCGACGACGGGTCCATGTCGTGGAGTCGCGCCGTCAATCCGAACAGCAATCCCTGCAGCGGCCGGCCGTACGTCGCGTAGTGCTCGACCGCCAGCAGGCCGAGCGGGCGCACCTGGAAGAACGGATCCGCCACCTCGTCGTTCATCAGGTAGTCGACCGCGAGCGTCGGCACGTAGCCCATCCCGAGCACCGCGTGCAACGTCGCGGCGAGCGTTCGTTCGCCGAGCTCCGTGCGCCGGACGACGACCGTGGTTGGCGATGCGGCGATCGTGGGGAGCTGATGCCTGCCGGAGGCACGAGCCGCGCCGGACGGACCGTCGTCTCGATCCGGGGCACCGGCCAGAGCTTCGTGGCCCGCACCGCGCAGCGCGATCGGGTGCGATCCCCAGTCGGAGATCCCGTAGTCGGGAGATTCAGCCGCCGACGCGGAAGACGGTCGCTCGGATGCGTGCCGCATCGGCAGTGCCGACGGTCGCCGAGCGCGGTGGGAACCCGCCGCGGGGCTCGCGAGCGAAGTTGACGGTGATCGTCACCGGTCGGGTCGGAGTCGCGAACATCGTGCGCTGCAGCAGGCCGTCCGCCGTCAGGCGTGCGTGCGCGACGAGCGGAGCGGTCGCCAGCTCGCGGTGCAGCGGCGCGAAGAACGCGAGGTGGCGCGCGATCGCGTCGCGGCGCGCCGGCCAGGCCGCGCGGCTCAGGTGGTAGAGCGGCGGCTGCATGGTCAGGAGCTCCGCGAGCTCGCGGTCGCCGCGCAGATCGGCGAGCTTCCACGAGTCGAAGCTCGCGTGATGGGTGGCGACCAGCTCGTCGCCGAGCGCCGCGCGGTAGAGCGGCACGCGGTAGCGCGGGTCGAACCAGGGGCTGCGCAGGGACGGCGCCACCGGCACGCCGCGGAACTCGTGGTCGGGCGTGTCGGGCGGCCAATGACGGCCGGGGAAGTACGGGCTGTCGGGATCGCGCAGCGCGGGGTCGAGATGCCCGAGGTACGGCGTGTCGACCCCGTGACCGAAGCACAGCAGGTCGGCGAACAACACCGAGCCGCCCTCGCTGCCGACGACCGGTCCCCGTTCGCCGAGCCACGCGATGCGGTGCCGGCGGGCGGCGAGGTCGTCGGCGCGCGTCGCCGGGTGTGCGGGGCTGTAGTCGTCGAAGCACTCCGCCGTCGCGTCACAATCGAGGAACCATGCGCTGAACGGCGCGCGCGCGAGCAGCGCGCCGATCCGCGACTGCACGTAGGGCTGCGCGGCGGTCGGCGCGAAGTGGAAGCCGCGGCCGCGGAATCCGGGCGAGCCGCGGCCGTCCACAGCGACGATCCGACCGAGCTCGTAGGCGGCGCTGTCGAATTGCGCGGTCGCCCAGGTGAGGTCGGGCGGCGCGTCGGGTGCGTGCACCGAGTGGTAGGAGTCGTAGCAGCCGAGCAGATACCCGCAGCGGTCGGCGTGCTCGACGACGTCGCCGCGCACCGCGCCGGTCGGCAGGTCGCTCGTCAGCAGCAGCGCGCGTTCGACGCCCGCGCCGCGGAGGGCATCGAGCAGCGGGCGCGACAGGCCGTCGCCCCAGGTCGCCGGGGGGTGCACGCCGGCCGGCAGCAGCGCGGCGAGCTGCTCGGCGCCGGGCTCCGCAGCGGGCGCACCTAGGTGCGCGTCGATCGCCGCCGCGACCGTGCGGGTCAGCCAGTCCTCGGCGTGGTCGGCTGTGGCGAGGTCGGCCAGCGCATCGCGCGCGCCGGCGTCGAAGGACGATGCGCAGCGACCGAGCGCGCTGTCGGCGGGCGCGTCGCGCAGCGCGCGGGCGACCGCGGGCCACCGGGACCGGTCGACGTCGTGGTGCGAGAACCGCAGGCCACCCCACAGGTAGACGTGCGCCGCTCCGAGCAGACGGCCGACGCGCGGTCGCCGGGCGATCTTGTCCGCGAGCGTCACCACCGGGGGCACGAGGCCGCGCGCCGCCGGCGTGGCGGCGCGCCGCCAGCGTCGGAAGACGCCGGCGAGCGCCAGCGGTTCGGGACCGGTCGCGCAGGCGAGCAGCGCGCACGGTGCCGCGTCGCGGCGGCCGGCGGGCAGGTCGAACACCACGCCGATGCGCGCACCCACCTGCAGCGTCGCGTACTGCGGCCACGGCAGGATCAGCACGAGCATCCGGTCGCCGTAGCGCGCGCCGAGCAGGGGCAGCTCGACGAGCTCGAACGGCGCCGTCGCCGCCAGCCAGCGCATCGCTGCCGGATCGTCGCAGGGCAGCTCGAGTCCGCCGGCGCACGGCAGCACCAGGGCGTCGGCGCCCGGTGGCAGCCAGAACGCCGCACGGCCGTCGGCGTCGGGCTCCTGGTCGAGGCGGCACGGCTCGGTCACGAGTGCCGTCGGGTACGGCAGCTCGACGGCGTGCGGCTGCGCCGCCGGCCGGCTCGCCACGGCCCACGACGCCAGCGCGAGCGCACCGATCCGCGCGAGTCGCCTCATGGGCGCAGCGCGATCCGCACGCCGGCCGGATCGTCCGCCGCGACCGTGTCGAGCAGCAGCGTGCGCGCCGCGCCGCCGTCCGGGTCGGAGACGCGCACCGCGAAGCGGCCCGGCGCGAACGTCCACGGCCGGAACCGCGGTGCCGGCGCGCGCAGGGCCCACACCAGCTCGCCGTCGAGCGTGCGCACTTCGACGACCGGCTCGGCGCAGCCGGCGACGTCGAGCTCCGGCAGCCACGCGGCCGGTGCCCTGCCGTACTGCTCGCGCTGCGTCAGTGTGCGCGGCCAGCCCGCGTACGGTGCGGCGGTCGGCGCGCGCGGCCAGCATTCGACCGTGTAGGTCCGGGCCGCGGGATCGAGCCGTACGATGCCGAATCCGGGCATGCGGTCGTGCAATGCCGCGGGCGCGAAGCCGGTCGGCGTACCGGGGTTGGTCGCCGCGTAGACCGTCACATGATTGCCGAGCCCGTCGCGGTGGTCGCCGGTCCAGTCCGGCGTACCGGCTTCACGGTTCGCGCCGACCGCCGGCGGCTGCCACGCACGCGGGTAGAAGTTCGCGATCGATGGCACCGCGAACGACCAGCCGGCGTCGCGCCAGTCGTCGATGCCGTGCCAGACGAGCGTCGCGAGGTGCTGGTCGCCGGCGACGTGCAATGCGAATGCACTGCGCAATGCAGCCACGGCCCGATTGCGACCGCTCTGCGGCCAGCCGTTGCTGTCGTAATCGATCACGATGTATTGCAGGCCCGCGCCGTGGTGCGTCGCGAGGCCGGCGAACGGCGATTGCGACAATGCGACCTTCAGCCGCGTGCCACCGCTCCAGTCGGTCGCCCAGCGCTCGAGGAACGCGAGCTGGCGGTCGCCGAGCAGGACGGCGCCGGGCACGTCGGCGCGAGCCGGATCGAAGGTCGGGTCGACGACGTGGTCGGGTCGGCCGCTGGTCGTCGGCGGCACCAGGCCGTTGGGGCCCGACTTGAACTTGCGGTCCTCGAGGATCGCGAAGTCGACGCCGCCGTAGCGGAGGCTCGTGAACCAGGTGCCGATGCCGCGGTCGACCGGCGTCGGATCGACCGGCGGGGGCAGGTGCGCGGTCTGCGTGCGCTCGACCATGCGCACGAACTGCGGCGGCATCACGTAGCCGCCGTCGTGGTCGCGTTGCGCCGGGCGGCCGCCGGCGCCCCACAGATTGCCCTGGTAGACGTCGTGGTCGTCCGGGATCGCGACGGTCGGACGGTCGCTCGCCAGGTCGCGGAACGCCCACACGAACAGCAGCCACTTGTAGAGGTAGTCGAGCTCCGCGGTGGCGACCGGCGAGCGCAGCGCGCGCGTCGGGCTGGCGCCCTCGTAGACCTGGTCGCCGGAGAAGAACAGCAGGTCCGGATCGTGTGCGCGGACGCGCGCGACGAGGTCGTCGTGCGGGAACCACAGCCCGTCGCGGTTCCAGTCGAAGCCCGCTGCGCCGAAGCCGCCACGCACGTTGTGATTGCCGGTGAACGCGGCGAGCACGAGCGGGTCGCGCGCGGCGGGCTCGGCGCGGATCGTCGTCGGCCAGACGTGCCGGCGCGGTGTGCCGTGGCGGTCCGGCAACCAGACCGCGACCCGCAGCCGGCGCTCGCGCGACGCGTCCTGGCCGGCGAGATCGAAGTGCGCGGTGAAGCCGGGCACGATCACGTCCGCGCTGGCCAGCGGTGCCCAGCCGGCGGGGCCGAGCTCCTCGAGCGTCGCGCGCGGCGGCTCCTCGCCGAGCGGCAGCAGCTGCGCGGTCAGCCGCAGGCGGCCGCGGCTCAGTGTGTACAGCGTGCCGGCGATCGGGCCGAACGTGTTCGTCTCGTCGCGGCCGAGCGCACCGCCGCCGAGCCGCAGGTCGTCGAAGCGTGCGCGCAATGGCGGTGCCGTGCGCGCGGCGCCGCGCTGGCAGGTCAGCGCGATGCCGCCGGCCAGCTCGCGGCGCGGAATGCCGGGGACCTCGACCCGGGCGCGCGCGGTGCCGGCCGGGTCGCTCGCGACGACCGCGAGGTCCAATGCGCCGCCGGGCGCCGCCGGGGTCGCGTCGACGTGCAACCGCAGGTCCGCGAGCGGAAGCTGCGAGCGCTCGTCGCGCACGTCGTCGCAGCCGTGGCGGCGGACGAACAGGTGGCCCGCGCCGTCCACGCCGGCGATCAGACCGCCGTCCGGGCCGAGCCCCGACTGCACGAGCGCGAGCGCGCGCGGGTCGAGCTCAGGTGCGCCGGCGCCGATGCGGAGACCGACGAACGCGTCCGGATCGGTTCGCGGCGCGCGGTCGGGAAGCTCGACGCGGATCCGCACGCTCGCGTGCAGCGCGGTGCCGGGCGCGTCGGCGAGCACGCGGCGCGTCAGCACGTGGAGCGTGCGCCCCGGCTCGGCGTCGGGCGCGCACACGATCTCGCCGTCGAGCAGCGACCAGTCGGTGAGCCGGTTCGCCCAGAATGCGGGGCCGATCCAGCCGCGCGTCGTGGCGCGCGGCCAGTCGCCGTCGAGTCGCTCCTGGGTCGGGGCGGTCGCCGCGAGGAGTCCGAGCAGCACCAGCGTGCGGAGCGCGTCCATCGCCCGCAGTGTCGGCCCGGGCCGGCACCCATTCCACCGCGCGGCACCGGTGCTGCACGCTATCCTCGACCACCCCGTGTCCGCCTCGCCGGTGTCCGCCGCCTCGCTCGCGGCCGTGCTGCTGCTCGGCGCCTGCGCCGGCGCGCCGCCGCGCGGCGCCGGGTGGCCCGCAGTCGACGTCCGCGAGCTCGGCGCGCGCGGCGACGGCCGCAGCGACGACGGTCCCGCGATCCGCCGCGCGCTCGACCGCGCGCGCGAGCTTGCGACGGCGCACGGCGGCGCGCGGGTGTTCTTCCCCGCGGCCGCCGCGCCGTACCTGGTGCGCGGTCCGCTCGAGGTGACCTTCGACCACGTCGAGCTCAGCGGCGCGCGCGCGACGCTCGCCGCCGACCCGAGCGCCGGCGCCGGCGACCTGCTGGTGCTGCGCGGCGCGCCGGCGCGACCGCTGCGCGACGTCGCCGTCCGCGGCCTGACCCTCGATGCCCGGGTGTTCGAGCGCGGCGAGGCGGCGCGCTCGCGCGGCGTCGTCGTCGAGCACGTGCAGGGGGTCGAGCTCGAGGGGCTGACCGTGCGCGCCGCGTGGGTGGGCGTCGCGCTCGGCCCAGGGTCGAGCGACGCGCGCGTGCACCGCGTGGTCGTCACCGACTGGCACAACGATGCGTTCGTCGCCGACGGCGGTCAGGTCAGCGGCGGCAGCGCCGGGCTGCGGTTCGAGTCGTGCGTCGCACAGGGCGCGCGCGACGAGACGTCGGGCGGCTCGCCCGGACGCCGCGACGGTGCGTTCGTGCTGCGCGACGGCGTCCGCGACGTCGTGCTCTCGCATTGCGAGGTGCGCGATACCGACGCGGACGGCTACGTGCTCGCCAACGAACGCTGCGATGGACCGCTGACGACGTCCCGGATCCGCTTCGAGCATTGTGGCGTCGACTCGATCCGGGGCTTCGGGTTCACCGTGCTCGGCCGTGGCAGCCGCAATCGCGTGCAGGACGTGCTGCTGCTCGATTGCCGGTCGAGCGCGCCGTCGCGCGTCGGCGGTGCCGTCGACGTCCTGGTCGTGCGGCGCGGCAGCTACGGCATGTGGGCCTACGAGGACGTACCGCCGACGTTCGACGCCGCCGTCGTCGATCGCGTGCAGCGCCGGCGGCTGTGACGGCGGGCGACCGCGCTCAGCGCGCGATCAGGAGCCGCTGGCCGGATGCGAGATCGACGTGCACGATCGCCCGCAGCACGCCGTCGAGGACGAGCGCCGCACGGCCGCCGGTCGTCGCGACGAGGCTGCGAACGGCGCCGAACGCCGGGCCGCCGCCCCGCGCTTCACCGCGGCCCTGGCTGACGACGCGCCACGCGACGCGGTCGGTCGGGGTCGCCAGCAGGCGGCTGTCGGTGGCGAGCAGCAGCTCGGCGGTCTCGGCGCAGTACGCGAGCGCGCGGATGCCGTGCTCGCGCGCGGGCGGGAAGCCGAGGTCGTCCGCCGCACCGGAGTCGAGCGCGAGGCGCACGAGTCCGATGCTGCCCGCCGGCTCGCCCGGCGCTGCCCCGCCGACCGCCCACAACGCGTCGCCCCGGCCGGCGACCAGCGCGCCGAGCCGCCCGACCAGCGCGGGGAACGTCACGCTGCGCACCACCTGCTCCGCGGCGAGGTCGACCTCGTGCACGACGCGACCGCCGCCGGGCGATTCGCCGAGCGCGAAGGCGCGACCGTCGCTCGCGCGCACCGCGAGCAGCTCGGCGGCGGTCGGCAGCGCGACCTCGCGCGCGAGCGTCGGGCCGGGCGGGAGCGCCCGAGCCTCGAGCTGCGCGACCCCGCCGCGCTCGGTCAGCGCGAGCACGCGGCGGCGCGGGCCGTCGACGCCCACCGCGATCGCGTCGGGCGGCACGTCGGCGAGCGGTGCGCTCGCGGATCCCGCGTTCGGGTCGATCTCGCGCACGACTGCCGCATCCGCGACCAGCACCGTACCGGTGGCCGGATCGAACCCGAGCGCGCGCGGCGCGACGAAGTCCGCCCGCGCGATGCCGGGCGTCGCCGGTACGGGCTCGGGCATGCCATCGTCCGGCAGCGCGAACAGCCGGCCGTCGCGCACCACGAACGTGCCACCGGGCGGCGAGGCGACGTCGGAGACGTCCGCGCCGGCGACCAGTAGACGCCGGTCGCCCAGGTCCGGGTCGACCGCGAACAGGCCGTCGGCAGTCGCGCACAGCAGCTCCCCTCGCATCGCGCGCCAGGCGAGCGCACGTACTTCGGGAAGCGCGGGGCCGGTGCCGCCGCCGTGCGGGCCGGTCAGCTGGGTCAGCCCCTGGCCGTCGAGGCCCGCCCGCCACAGCACGCCGGGCGTCGCGTCGGCCGCGAACAGGCGCCCGCCGGCCGGGTCGAAGGCGAGCGCGCGAGGCTGGAACGCGGCCGTCGCCGGGACGATCGTCGCGGTCGGTGCCGCGGCATCGGCCTGGCCGCGGACGATGCCCACCGGCGTCGCGAACGCGAACTCGTCGCCGCTCCAGGTTGCGGCCGCGTCGGACGCGCCGAGCAGCCAGGCCCCCGGCAGCGGCGGGACCGCGCCGAGCCGCGCCGGGACCGTCGCGCGGATCGCCAGGCCGAGCGGCCCGCCCTGCGGGTCGGAGCCGGCGAGCGCGAGCACCGCGGTGCGGGTCGGGTCGGAGCCGGCGAGCCAGGTGACGCCGGGCCGCTCGCCGAAGCGCGCGAGCTGCGGCAGCAGCCCGCTGCGCACGGCTGCCGAGCCAGGCGCGAGCGTGAACGCCTCGAGCGCCGGCCCGAACGGATCGCGCCCGCCGAGCGGGTCGGCCGGCGCGGTGGCGACGCCGATCAGCACGCGTCCGAAGTCGGCCGCGTCGATCGCCAGCACGCGCCCGGGTGGCAGCTCGGCGCGCGCGTAGCGAAGCCGCATGACCTCGCGCGCCGTGCCGTCCGCGCCGACGCGTTCGACGCTCAGCTCCTGGTCGCCGGGCTGCAGGCGCACGTCCACCTGCCAGCTCGCGCCGCCGTCGTCGCTGCGCGCCGGGCTGCCGGCGACGCGCACGCCGGCGCCGAGCCCGGCGCCCCGGACGGTCAGCGTCGCGGCGTCGGTCAGCCCGCGCAGCGGGGTGTGCACGGCGAACGCCGCACCGTCCGCGGACCGGCCGCCGGAGCCCGAGCAGGCGGCGAGCAGCACGCACAGCGCGGGCGTGGGGAGGCGGGCGGTGCGTCGCATCGGTCGGGTCCGCGGGTGGCAGGGTTGCGGGGCGCTCCCCATCGTAGTCCGCGCGTCGGTGCGGGCGACCGCCCGGCGGCTTCGGGGCGAGGATCGTTCCGCACGACCGCGTCCGCTCGGTATGGTGCGCGCTCGCCGCCGGCCGACCCGCGTCGCCGCGATCCCGTGCGGCCCCCGGCGCCAGGATGACCACCGAACCCCGCGACAACCTCGACTTCATCCGCCAGGAGGTCGAGAAGGACAACGCCTCGGGCCGCTACGGCGGCCGCGTGCACACCCGCTTCCCCCCCGAGCCGAACGGCTACCTGCACGTCGGCCACGCGAAGGCGATCTGCCTGAGCTTCGGGGTGGCGGCCGAGTACGGCGGACTGTGCAACCTGCGCTTCGACGACACCAACCCCACCAAGGAGGAGCAGGAGTACGTCGACGCGATCCAGGACGACGTGCGCTGGCTCGGCTTCGACTGGGGGGACCGGCTGTTCTTCGCGTCCGACTTCTTCCAGCGCCTCTACGACGACGCCGTGCGCCTCGTGCAGAAGGGCGTCGCCTACGTCGACAGCCAGTCGCCCGAGGAGATCCGCACGAACCGCGGCTCGCTGTACGTGCCGGGTCGCGACAGCCCGTACCGGAATCGCCCGGTGGCCGAGAACCTCGAGCTGCTCGAGCGCATGCGCGCCGGCGACTTCGACGAGGGTGCGTGCTGCCTGCGCGCCAGGATCGACATGGCGCACCCGAACATGAACATGCGCGATCCGATCATGTACCGGATCCGCAAGGCGCGTCATCATCGGACCGGCGACACCTGGTGCATCTATCCGATGTACGACTGGGCGCACGGCCAGTGCGACAGCTACGAGGGCATCACCCATTCGCTGTGCACGTTGGAGTTCGAGAACCACCGACCGCTGTACGACTGGTTCATCGAGCAGCTCGGCATCCACGCGCCACGGCAGATCGAGTTCGCGCGGCTGCAGCTCACCTACACGGTGCTCAGCAAGCGCAAACTGCTGGAGCTCGTGCAGGACGGCACCGTCGACGGCTGGGACGATCCCCGCATGCCCACGCTGCGCGGCATGCGGCGGCGCGGCTACACGCCCGCGGCGATCCGCGCGTTCTGCGACCACATCGGTATCGCCAAGTTCGACGCGATCCACGACGTCGCCTTGCTGGAGCATTTCCTGCGCGAGGATCTCAACAGGACCTCGCCGCGCCGCATGGTCGTCACCGACCCGGTCGAGCTCGTGCTGACCGACTGGCCGGCGGGCAAGGTCGACGAGCTGGACGCGGTCAACAACCCGGAGGACCCGGGCGCCGGCACGCGCAAGGTGCCGTTCACAGGGCGGCTGTTCGTCGAGCGCGACGACTTCCGCGAGAACGCGCCGCGCAAATGGCACCGCCTCGCGATCGGCCAGGAGGTGCGCCTGCGGTACGGCTACTACGTGACCGTGCGCGAGGTCGAGAAGGACGCGGACGGCCGCATCGTGCAGCTGCGTGCGACGCACGACCCCGCCTCGCGTGGCGGCGACTCGCCCGACGGCCGCAAGGTGCGCGGCACCATCCACTGGGTGTCGGCCGAGCACGCCGTCGACGGCGAGCTGCGGCTCTACGATCGGCTGTTCGCGGTCGAGCACCCGACGCGCGGCGTCGAGGGCGACGGATGGAAGGCGCACCTCGCACCGGACTCGCTGGTGGTGCGGCGCGGCGCGAAGCTCGAGCCGTCGCTGCGGGACGCCGAGCCCGGCGCGCGTTTCCAGTTCGAGCGCGTCGGCTACTTCGTCGCCGACCTGCGCGACCACGGACCCGGGCAGCCGGTCTTCGATCGCACGGTCGCGCTGAAGGACTCCTGGGCCAGGCTCGAGGCGAAGCTCGCCGATGCGTGACGTGCGCGGGCGGGCCCGCACGCCGGCGAACGGCCGCCGGCCACGGGGAAACCCGGAGTTGCGGGCCCTGGTGCCGACTCCTAGCGTCCGGCCTCCATGCGGCAGTCCGACTTCACCGCAGGCTCCGACCTCACCGCAGGTCCCCACCGGAGTGGCGTCACGGACGGGGACGCTGGTCGCGTGAGCCGATGAGCGAGCCTCCGCACAGCCCCGCCGCGGACGGCGATCCGGATCGCGCGGCCGACGCCGCGGCGGGCCGCGACCTGCGCGAGTTCGCCCGCGCGCTGCTCGACAGCAGCGAGGTGCGCGTGCCGCCGATGGCGTCGGACGACATCTCCCGCCTCGCCCAGGAGCTGCAGGTCGCCTACGCCGAGCTGCAGGTGCAGTTCCGGCAGATCCAGGACACCCAGCGCCGGCTCGCCGCCAGCGAGGCGCGCTACCGCACGCTGTTCGAGGACGCTCCGAACGGCAACCTGATCGTCGACCAGCACGGCTACGTCGTCGCCGTCAACCGCACGCTGGCGCGCTGGCTCGACCGGCGGACGCTCGACCTCGCCGAGCAGCCGTTCGTCGCGTTCCTCGCCGGCGCGAGCCAGAGCGCGTTCGCCGCCTACGTGCAATCGCTGGCGCGGCGCGGGCCGGCCCCCGCGGCTGCCGCGGCGCGCGCCGACCTCCCCGCCGACGCGGACGGCGAGGACGCCGACGAGATCGAGATCGTCTGCCGCGTGCGCGGTGGCGCTTCGTTCCCCGCGAGCCTGCGCGGCCGGCCGCTGCCCCCGGACGAGGACGGCGGGTCGGCGCGCTTCCTGCTGACGCTCGGCGACCTGCGGCGCCGCCACCAGCTCGAGGAGCGGCTGCGGCAGTCGCAGAAGCTCGAGGCGCTCGGCATCCTCGCCGGCGGCATCGCGCACGACTTCAACAACACGCTGCAGATCATCCGCGGCTATGGCGAGTTGCTGCTGTCCGGCGAGGTCGACGCCGCGTCGCGGACCGAGATGCTGCGCGCGATCCTGGTCGCCACCGAGCGCGCGCGGCAGATCACGTCGCAGATCCAGATGTTCAGCCGGCGGCGCATCCTGCGCCCGGAGGTCGTCGACCTCGGTGCGTCGGTGCGCGAGACGCTGCAGCTGCTCCGGCCGCTGCTCGGCGACGACGTCGTCACCGTGCTCGAGTTGTCCGGCGAGCCGTTGCCGGTGCGCGTCGACGCCGGGCAGCTCGGCCAGGTCGTGATGAACCTGGCCGCGAACGCGCGCGACGCGATGCCGGAGGGCGGCGAGATCCGGATCGACGTGCGCGCCGTGGACGTCGACGGAGTGCGAGCCGCGCGGCTGCCGGGGCTGAGTCCCGGCACCTACGCGCGGATGGAGTTCAGCGACCGTGGCTGCGGGATCCGGCCCGAGGACCTGTCGCGCATCTTCGATCCGTTCTTCTCGACGAAGGACGACAGCCGGGGCTCGGGGCTCGGTCTCGCGACCGTCTACGGCATCGTCCGGCGCGCCGGCGGTGCGATCGACGTGCAGAGCGAGGTCGGCCGCGGGACGCGGTTCGAGCTGCTGCTGCCGCTGACGAGCGAGCGCGCCTCGGGCGACACCGACGGCGCGTCCGGCGGACTGCCCGCGGGCGGCGAGCGCCTGCCGTCGCGCGTGCTGCTCGTCGACGACTCGGCGGGCGTGCGCGAGGTGGCGGCGCGCATGCTGCGCGGCGCCGGCGTCGACGTCGTCGAGGCGGGCGACCCGGAAGAGGCGCTCGCGCTCGTCGAGGGCGCCGCGCGGATCGACCTGGTGATCACCGACGTCGTGATGCCGGTGATGAACGGGTTCCAACTCGTCGACGCCATGCGCGCGCAGCGGCCGGAGCTCCCCGCGCTGTTCGTGTCCGGCTACACCCGCGAGGAGATCTTCGCGCGGGGCGGTGCGGCGGACAGCGCGGTCATCGTGCCGAAGCCGTTCTCGTCCGCCGACCTGCTGGAGGGCATCGCGCGCGTCATGCAGTCGGCGGAGACCGCTCGGTGAACGCCGATCCCGGCGCCCGCGGTGGGATCGGCAGCCCAGATCCGAACCGGAAGTGCGTGCGATGAGTGATGGCAACCACCCTGCTGGCGCCGGCGCGGCGCGCGTGACGATCCCGCCACTGGTCGTCGGCATCGGTGCTTCGGCGGGTGGGCTGCAGGCGCTCGAGACCTTCTTCTCGCGCGTCGCTCCCGACTCGCCGATGGCGTTCCTCGTCGTGCAGCACCTGAGCCCCGAGCACGAGAGCCTGATGCCGGAGCTGCTCGAGAAGCACACGCGGCTCTCGATCCACCGGGTCCGGGACGGCATGACGGTCGAGCGCGGCTCGATCTACGTGATCTCGCCCGGCTACGACCTGACCTACGAGGCGGGCTGCCTGCGGCAGCGGCGGTTCGACAGCGAGCGACGCCTGCACCTGCCGGTCGACGTGCTGTTCTCGTCGCTGGCGCGCGAGCTCGGCGACCGGGCGGTCGGCGTCGTGCTGTCCGGCTCGGGGAGCGACGGCATGCGCGGCGTGCGCGCGATCAAGGAGGCCGGTGGCTTCGTACTCGCGCAGGATCCCGACGAGGCGACCTTCGACGGCATGCCGATCAGCGCGCAGTCGACCGGGCTGGTCGACGTGGTGCTGCCCGCGCGCGACATCCCGGCGGCGATCGACCGGATCGCGCAGGGGCTCGGCGACCGCGATGCCGCCCGCGCCGAGGCGCGGTCGGAGGCGACGCCGTCGGAGCTGCTGCGGATCCTGAAGCTGATCGAGCGCAGCACCGGGCGCGACTTCTCGGGCTACAAGCGCTCGACGATCCTGCGCCGCGTCGAGCGCCGGATGCACCTGCGGGGATTGTCGGACCTCGGCGAGTTCGCCGACCTGCTCGAGCAGGATCCCGATGAGACCGGCACGCTGCACCGCGACTTCCTGATCAGCGTGACGCGGTTCTTCCGCGACACCGACGCGTTCGAGCTGCTGCGGCGCAACATCGTGCCGCAGCTGCTCCGCGACCTTCCGCAGGACAGCACGCTGCGCGTGTGGTGCGCGGGCTGCGCCACGGGCGAGGAGGCCTACTCGCTCGCGATGCTGATCGTCGAGGCGGCCGAGGAGCTCGGCACGACGCGCGACGTGCGGATCTTCGCGACCGACGTCGACGACGAGGCGCTGTCGTTCGCCGGGGGCGGGCTGTATCCGAAGAGCATCGTCGCGGACGTCAGTCCGGAGCGTCTCGAGCGCTTCTTCGTGCACGATGGTGACGACTACCGGATCGCCAAGTCGCTGCGCGCCCGGGTGATCTTCGCACCGCACGATCTGATGGCCGACCCGCCGCTGACGAGCATGCAGCTCATCAGCTGCCGGAACCTGCTGATCTACCTGGACAAGCCATTGCAGGACCGGGCGCTGCGCAATCTCGGCTATGCGCTGCGGCCGGGTGGTTGCCTGTTCCTGGGGCCGAGCGAGTCGCTCGCGGAGCTCGCCTATGCGTTCGAGCCGATCGAGCGCAAGTGGAAGCTGTTCCGCCGGACGGCGAACAGCATTCCGCTGCAGCCCGGCTTCGGACGGTTCAGCGCCGGCGCCGCGGGCGCGTTCGACGCGCGCATGCCCCGCACGCGTACGTCGGCGACGGCCATGCAGAGCAGCGAGCTCGAGGAGATCCTGCGGGTCGTGCTCGAGCAGCTGTCGCTGAATTGCGTCGTGGTCGATCGCAATGGCGTCGTTTTGCACGTGCTCGGCGACGTCGGCAAGTTCCTGCGCCTGCAGACCGGCCGCGCCCAGATGGATCTGCACCACCTCGCGTCGCGCGAGCTGGAGATCCTGCTCGGCGCGGCGATGCGGCGCGCCGAGGAGACCGGCAAGGAGGTCGTCTACCGCGGGCCGCTCGGCCGCGAGTCGGCCGAGGACGTCGCGATCCGCGTGACCCCGCACCTGCTGCGCGGGCGCGAGCAGGTGTTCCTGATCGCGTTCGAGAGCATGCTGCCGCGCGGCGTCGATGCGGGTGACGCGACCGAGGAGATCGGTGCCGGCCGCGAGCGGCTGCAGGTCCTCGAGGAGGAGCTGCGGCACACGCGCGAGAACCTGCAGGCAATGATCGAAGAGCTCGAGACTTCCAACGAGGAGCTGCAGGCGACCAACGAGGAGCTCATGTCGTCGAACGAGGAGCTCCACGCGATGAACGAGGAGCTCCAATCGGTCAACGAGGAGCTGCACACGGTCAATGCCGAGTATCAGAAGAAGATCCAGGAGCTGACGCAGCTCAAGGACGACGTCGACAACCTGCTCCGGTCGACGCGCATCGGCACGCTGTTCCTCGACGAGAGCCTGCGGATCCGCAGCTTCACGCCGTCGGCCGTGCGTCACGTCAGCCTGCTGCACCAGGACATCGGCCGCCCGATCGAGCACCTGTCGTCGCACCTGCTCGGCATCGATCTCCGCGAGTGCTCCCAGCGCGTGCTCGAGACCGGTGAGTCGCTCGAGGTCACCACGCCGACTTCGGACGGCGGGCAGGTGCTGGCGCGCTTCCTGCCGTATCTGTCCGACGGCGAGGCCGAGAGCGACGGCGGCGTCGTCGTCACGTTCGTCGACGTGACCGAGCTGCAGCGGGTGAAGGAGAACCTGCAGGTCGTCGTCGATTCGATGCCCGGCGAGGTCGCGCTGCTCGACGAGCACGGCCGGATCGTGCTCGTCAACCGCGGCTGGCGCGATGCGCTCGCGGAGGATCGCCCCGACGACGGGCCGATCCCGGGGCTCGGACGGTTCGCCGTGCGGACCGATTCGCGCACGGCGGGCGACGGTCCGGACCGCGACGCTGCTCTCGCATTGCATGACCTGCTCGCGGGCCGGCGCCAGACGCTGCAGATCGAGTACGAGCGGGCGTCCACCCGTGGGCCGCGCGCGTTCGTGCTGCACGCGACTCGCGTCGGTGAGCCCGTGCGCGGCGCGGTCGTCACGCACCTGGACGTGACCGACGCCGCGGCGCGCGAGCGCGGCTGAGCGGGGCGCGCGTCAGCGCACGCGGATCGACAGCGCGTGGCTGGTCGCCAGCGCGGTCGGCGCCGTGCAGCCGCGCGTCGGCAGGAACGCGAACTGCGCGAACGCGAGCGTGGCGGGCGGGACCGCGGTCAGCGGCACCGACAGCACCGCAGCGCGGCGCAGGTCGGCGACGACCGTCTCGCCGATCGTCACCGGACCGAGCGCGACGTGGACGTCGACGCCGAGCACCGGTAGCGGCGGGATCGCCGCCGACGGCGACACCAGGCAGACGCCGAACCCGAGCGGCGGGGCGTTCTCGCAGGTGAGCGCGAAGGCGGGCTCGCCAGCGAGCGGTGCGGTCGTGGTGCGCGCGCGCAGCGGACCGGCGCACGCGGGCGCGGAGCCGCCGTAGCTGTCGACACCGGCGAAGCGGAGCTGCTCGCGGGTCAGCTCGCGGACGCGGTCGGCGAACGGGTCGGTGCGCTGGTTGAGGCTGCGCACCAGGAACACGCCGGCCGTCCCACGCTCGCGGTCGACGAAGCCGGTGAAGCCGAATGCGCCCGGCGACGTCGCCTCGAGCGTGCGGCCATTGCCGTCGACGCGCTCCATCCAGCAGCCGATGCCGTAGCCGGGAAACGGGTCCGGGACCGTGGGCGGCGCCGAGGTGACGGGCACGCCGCCGGTCTGGTCCTGCAGCATCGTGTCGATCGCGCGCTCGCTGAGGATGCGCCGGCCGCGGAACGTGCCGCGGCCCTCGATCATCTCCATGAAGCGCGCGTAGTCGCGCAGCGTGGACCGGGCGCCACCGGCGATGCGCGGGTTGCTCGCCGAGCCGATGCCGAGGTAGTCGGTGCGCATCATGCCGAGCGGGCCGGCGATGCGGGCCGCGAACAGCGCTCCCCACTCCGTGCCGCTGACGACCTCGGCGACGCGGCCGGCGACGTGCATCGACACACCGCCGTAGAAGAAGTCGGTGCCCGGCGGCACGCGCAGCGGGACGTTCGCGGCGATGTAGCTCACCGCCTGTGCCAGCGTGATGTTGTCGTCGCTGATCACCGGATCGGAGCCCGGCAGACCCGACGTGTGCGAGAACATCTGCCGCGTCGTCAGCGTGCCCTTCAGGCCGGTGAACTCGGGCAGCCAGGTGGCCACCGGCGCGTCGAGGTCCAGCAGGCCGTCGTCGACCAGCGCCATGATGACGGCGCCCGACAGCCACTTGGTGGCGGATGCGATCGGCACCTGCGTGTCGACCGCGTAGCCGCCGTAGCAGCGCTCGAACAGCAGGGTCCCCTGCCGCGCGATCGACAGACAGGCGCCGGCGGGGGCGGCCGTCGCCACGACGCGCTGCATCTCGGCGTCGATCGCGGTGAAGTCGTGGAAGTCGGTGACGAGCGGGAGCTGGCCCTGGGCGGTCGCCGGGACGGGGGACAGCGCGAGGGTCGCGAGGAGCAACGGGCGGATCGGGTGCATGCAGGTTCCTGGGGTGGCTGGCAGGCTGACCAGGAACGCCGCCGCGCCGCGCGATCCACCGCGGGCTGCGGATAGGTGCCGAAGGCAGTCCCGCGTGCGCCTGATGTAAAAACCGTACGCGGTACGGATCGGAAGTCAGAGGCGGCGCCAGGGGGTGCGGTGGAGGTCGAGGGTCAGGCGGGTCAGGTCGCGGGCGCGCTCGAGGTCGGCGCGGAGGCCGCGGCGGCCGCGGTGCACGCTCAGCACGGCGCACGGGCCGTGGCCGCGGACGTCTATCCAGTCGCCGCGCTCGAGCGGGGCGTCGGCCTCGGTGGCGCGGGTGGGGGTCGCGTCGCGCGGGATCGCGCGGACCTCGGTGGCAGGCAGTCGCTCGTCGAGCCAGGCTGCGGCGGGCCGGTCGACGTCGCAGGCACCGCAGCCGGCCGGGAACGCGTCCGGAAAGCCGAAGTGCGCATGCACGTGGCGCTTGCGGCAGCCGGCGTCGGGCTGCGCGTAGCGCACCATCGCGAGCAGCCCCTCGAGGTCACGCTGGCGCTTGCCGGCGGGCAGCCACGCGGCGATCTCCGCGTCGGTCGGCATCCGCAGCCACTCGAAGTCGCCGCGATCGAGCTCGCCGCGCGCGCAGCCGATCGTGCGCAGCAGTCGCAGGCAGGTCTCGATGCGGCCGTCGCGCCGGTTCTTCAGCAGGAAGGTCTCGCGCAGCTCCTGCACGTCGACGGCGTGCACGCGGTCGCCGAGCCCGTCGAGGTGGCGCGCGATCGCGAGGAACAGCTCCGGCTCGGGATTGGCCCAGTCGGTGAACTCGCGCTGGATCGCGATGTCCTCGGCGCAATAGAGCAGCTCGCAGACCGCGGGGCGGCCGTCGCGCCCGGCGCGGCCGATCTCCTGGTAGTAGGCCTCGAGCGTGCGCGGGATCTGCCAGTGGACGACGAAGCGGATGTCGGGCTTGTCGACGCCCATGCCGAACGCGTTGGTCGCGAGCACCAGGCCGTCGCCGGACGCCACGAAGCGCTCCTGCTGCTCGCGTCGTTCGGACGCGCTCAGATCGCCGTGGTAGACGAGCGGCCGGAAGCCCCGCACGCGGAGCTCCTGCTCGAGTTGCAGCAGGTCGCGGATCAGTGCCGTGTAGACGATGCCCGGACCGCCGAGCCGGTCGATCCGCTCGAGCAGCAGCGGCAGCTTGTCCTCGACGTGCGCGACCTCGTGCACGCCGACGAACAGGTTCGGCCGCTCGAGCCCGGTGTGCCACAGCGGCGCGTCGCCGAGGTCGAGCGTCGCGCGGATGTCGCGCTGCACCTCGGGCGTCGCGGTCGCCGTCAGCGCCAGGCACGGCGGCGCGCCGAGCGCCTCGCGCACCGCGCCGAGCTGCCGGTAGTCGGGGCGGAAGTCGTGGCCCCACTGGCTGACGCAGTGTGCCTCGTCGACCGCGAGCAGCGCGACGGTCACGCCGCGGATCGCGTCGAGGAAGCCCGGCACGCGGAACCGCTCCGGCGTCACGAACAGCAGCTTGACGCGGCCCGCGAGCGCGGCGTCCAGCCGGCTGCGGCGCTCGTCGGCGTCGAGCATGCTGTGCACGCAGGTCGCCGGCAGGCCGCGCGCGCGCAGCGCGGCGACCTGGTCGTCCATCAGCGCGATCAGCGGGCTGACGACGATCGTCAGGCCCGGCGCGAGCAGCGCGGGGAGCTGGTAGCACAGCGACTTGCCGTCGCCGGTCGCCATCACGACGAGGCCGCTGCCACCGGCCAGCACGTGCGCGACGATCGCGCGCTGCGGGCCGCGGAACGCGGCGAAGCCGAAGTGCTCGCGGAGCGCGCTGGCGAGGGGGTCGTCGGAGGCGTCGCGCATCGGGGTGTCGACGCTACGGAAAGCGCGCGGAATCGGCGAGCGGGGTGTCACCGCCGGCGGGCTCCGCGCCACCGGAGGGCGGCTGACCATGAGCTCAGAACCGACCTTTCCCGCGGGGCCGAGCCGGCCGTCCCCGACCTTGCGCGAGCGGCTGCGCTCCGCCGGCGAGCGCGCGCTGTCCGACGCCGAGTGTCTCGGCCTGCTGGTCGCGCCGTCGCGCCCGGCGACCGCCGCGCTGCGCAGTGCGACCGCCCTGCTCGAGCGGTTCGGCAGCCTCGCCGGGATCGCCGCCGCGGAGCCCGCCGAGCTGGCTGCGTGCGCCGGACTCGGCCCGGCGCGCGCAGCGGTGCTGCGCGCGGCGTTCGGCCTCGCGCACCGGCTGGCGCGGGCGCGGCTGGCGGTCGGCGCGGCGCTGCGCGACGCCGCCGACGTCGCGCGGCTGGTCCGCGAGGCGACGCGCGACGACCCGCGCGAGAGCTTCCACGCGGTCCTGCTCGACGCCCGCCACCGCGTGCTGGCGACGCACGTCGTCGGCGTCGGCACGCTGCGCAGTGCGCCGGTGCACCCGCGGGAGGTGTTCCGACCCGCGCTGCGCGCGGGCGCCGCCGCGCTGGTCGTCGCGCACAACCACCCGAGCGGCGACGCGCGGCCGAGCGACGACGATCGGCTGGTGACCGAGCGGCTGCGGCAGGTCGGCGAGCTGTGCGGCGTCGAGCTGCTCGACCACGTGGTGGTCGGGGCGCAGACCTACTTCAGCTTCGCCGACGACCGCGAGCATCCGCTGCCGCCGCTCGCCGATTGCGCGCGGGTGGCCGACTCGTGACCGGCTCAGCCGAGCAGCCGCGCGCAGCCGATCAGCGCGGCGGTCTCGACGCGCAGCGTCAACGGTCCGAGGCCGCGGCCGGCGAAGCCCGCGCCGACGATGTGCTCGACCTCGGCGGCGGTGATGCCGCCCTCGGGGCCGACCAGCCACAGCGCTGCCTGACGCGGGTCGCGGTCCGCGTCGGCGAGCGGCGGCGCTCCGGGCAGCGCCAGCCGCCGCAGCGGTGGCAGCGTCGGGTCGGCGAGCAAAGCGTCGAGCGCGACCTCGTCGGCGACCTCCGGCGCGTGGCTGCGGTCGCATTGCTCGACCGCCGCGTCGACGATCCGCTGCCAGCGCGCCGCGCGCCGCGCGCGGTCGGCACCGGTCGAGCGCTCGAAGCGCACCGGTCGGAAGCGCGCGACGCCGAGCTCGGTGCCGTGCTCGAACAGCCACTCGGCGCGCGTGCCCTTCGGCGCCGCGAACGCGAGCTCGACGCGGCGCGCCGGCTCGCGGTGCACCTGCTCGGCCGGGCCGACCTCGGCGAGCGCGCGGCCGCGCCGGACCTCGACCAGCACCGCGTCGGCCTCGGTGCCCGCGCCGTCGCAGAGCCGCAATCCGGTGCCGGGTCGCGCGCGGACCACGGCCAGGTGGCGGGCGACGTCGTCGGGCAGCTCACGCCGGCCGGGGGGAGGCATCGGGCGCACGAGGTAACGGCGGGACATCGATCGGCGGCGGGAAGGCGCGGCTTCTGGTTTGACAGCCGGTGGCTGGTTCCTAGCTTACGTCGCGGTCGACGGACGCCCGGTGCGCGTCGACGAAGGGTCGGCCGGCGACTGGCGCACCATGTCACCGCGGCGTTACCCTGGACCCTGCCCCGGACAGCGCCCCGCGGTGTCGACCGGCCGGTCGCCCGCTGCGGATCGCCTGTGACCCCCTCACCGTCCGACCGTCGGACGGGACCCCTCGAGACCACATGACCGATTACGTCCTGGAGATCCTGGACGGGGATCAGGCGGGCGATGTCGTCGCGTTCGGCGGCACGCGGCTCGCCATCGGCAGACGGGCGGGCAACGATCTCGTCATCCACGACGAGAAGTGCTCGGGCCAGCACGCCGAGATCGCCGTCGAGGACGGTGGCGTCGTGCTGCGGGACCTCGGCTCGACCAACGGCACGACGATCGACGGCCGGCGCATCGAGGAGATCGCGCTGCAGCCGGGCGACGTGTTCCAGGTCGGTCGCGTGCGGATCCGCTTCCGCCGGGCCGACGCGCCGGCCGGCGACGACGGCGGGGCGGGGCTCGAGGAGCCGCAGTGGACGCGGATGGACCGCGCGGCGCTCGCCCGCGGGCGCCGGCGCAGCCCGCTCCTGCTGATCGCGCTGCTGGTCGTGCTGGTCGCGGCCGGCGGGTTCCTGTACTTCCGGCAGGGGCTCGGTGGCGAGGCCGGTCCGACCGGTGCCAACGCCCTGCGCCCGCTGCGCGTCGCCGGCAACCTGCTGCCCGACGGCATCGCCGACTTCGAGGGCGAGGACGGCTGGGAGCTGCAGGCGGAGCTCGACGCGGTGCCGTTCCAGGTCGCGGTCGGCCGGCGCGACGCACACACCGGTTCGGCGGCCTTGCTCGCCGAGCGCACGCCGCCGGCCGAGGGCGAGTCACCGGGGAGCTTCGCGCTGGCGCGGCTGGTCGCGCCGGTGACGGTCGGCTCCGAGCGGAGCGTGTCGGTCGCCGCCCACGTGCGGACCGCCGGCGGGGCACGCGCGCTCGTGCGGCTCGCGTTCTTCTCGTCGGCGCAGCTGACCGCCGAGGAGGGTGAGTCCGGCGGCGAGGCCCTCCGCCGCGCGCTGCGCGACGACTGCTGGCGCACCGGCACCGGGGCCACGCAGGCGGATGGCGGCTTCGAGCGCATCGAGGCCAACCTGGTCGCGCCGCGCGGCATCGACCGGGCGGTCGTCGAGCTGGTCGCGCTGCTGCCGACCGACGGCGCGCGTGCGACGTTCGACGACGTCGCGGTCGTCGCCGGTGGTCAGGGTCAGCCGAGCGCGCTGTTGTCCCAGGGTGGGCGGCGGCTGACCGGCGTCGGAGCGACCGTGCGAGTCGACGGTGCCGCCGGCCCGGTGCTGCTCGGCGTCGCGCCGCACGGGGATGGTGATGCGGCCGTGGCGGCGCTGCGCGCGCGCGGCCTGCTGGTGCCGTCCGACCTCGGCTACGCGTTCGCGGGCGAGCTGCTCGATGGCGGCATCGGCTTCCGGCTGAGCTTCAGCGGAGGCGGCGCCAGTGGGCTGGAGCTCGACTTCCCGCCGGAGTCCGCGAGCGTGCGCGTCGCGGCCGGCGACGCCGGCTTCGCGACGGTCGAGCCCGGGTTCAGCGCCGAGGAGGTGCGCGAGGTCGTGCTCGGCGACGGCGGTGCGCGCGTCGCGCTGCGCTTCCCGGGACCGACGCGGATCCACGGTGGTGCGGGCAACGGCGCCTATCGGCTGACGCTCTTCGGCGCGCTGCACTTCGAGCTCGTCACCGAGTTCGGCGCCGAGCGCGACGCGGCGCGGGCGCTGCTCCGCGAAGCCCGCATTGCGTCCGAGGCCGGTCGCGACGGCGATGCGATCGAGCTGCTCGAGCGCCTGCTGGCGACCGTGCCGCACGACGTCGATGCCGTACGCGACGCCTTGCAGCGGCGCAGTGCGCTGCTCGCCGAGCAGCGGCGGGAGGTCGAGGAGCTGTTCCGCGAGGGCGGCGAGTCGAGCTTCTTCCAGGCGCGTGTCGGCTACCAGCGCGTGCTCGCCGGCATCGACCGCGTGATCGAGCGCTACGGCGCAGACCGGATCGCGCGCATCGACGAGCTGCGCGCGCTCGCCGACTCGATGCGCGCCGGGGTGGCGCAGCTCGACGCGGTCGAGGGCGAGCGCCACGGCGCGCTGTTGCGCGGGCTGGCGCGCGCGTTCGAGCTGTCCGGCGAGGACTCGCTCGCGGCGCGGCTGCGCGGCTACGCCGACGATCACTATGGCCCCGCACCCGCAGGGCAGACCGGCGACGGCCAGGGTGGCGGCGGGCAGGATGGCGATCGGGAGGGAGGCCGCTGATGGCGGGTCGTGCATTGTCGATCGACGTGGGCTCGAAGAATGCCCGCGTGCTGGTGCTCGAGGACGGCAAGCGCGGCCTCGTCGTGCGTCGCTTCATGGCGTTCCCGCGCAGCGATCTCACCGCCGGCCTCGCCGCGGGTGGCATCGCTGCGAAGGGCGCCGTATGCGGGCTCGGCGGGCGTGCGATGACGCTGCGCTACACGCAGGTCCCGCCGACGCCGGACTGGCAGCTCCGCAATCTGATGGAGCTCGAGATCCAGGACATGGCGGGCCAGTCGGGCGGCGAGCTGTCGGCGGACTACAACCTGCTGCCGATCGTCGACGAGGAGGGTGGCATGGAGACCGTGCTGCTCGCGTTCGCGAAGAACGACGCGCTCGACGAGACCGCCGGGCACGTGCGCGCCGGCGGCGGCAGCGTCGACAGCCACGTACCGAACTGCATCGCGCTCTACAACGCCTACGTGCGTGGCGGGCCGGTCGAGGAGGATGCGGTCGTCTGCCTCGTCAACCTCGGCCACGAGACGATCGACCTGGCGATCGCCCGCGGTGTCGACCTGCTGTTCGTGCGCAACCTGGCCCAGGGCGGCAAGGTGTTCGACGACGCGATCGTCGGGGCGTTCAACGTCAGCGAGCGCAAGGCGGAGAGCCTCAAGAAGGAACTGCTCGACCTCGACCCGTTCAGCCGTGGTCGCTATGCGTCGGGGCAGGCCGAGAAGATCACCGTCGCCGCCGGCGGTGCCGGCAGCATGATCGTCGCGGCGGTGCAGTCGTCGCTCGCGTTCTGCCGCAAGCAGACGCAGGACGCCGGGCTGCAGCTCGACAAGGTGCTCATCTGCGGCGGCACGTCGCGGATCCGCGGCATCGAGGGCATGCTGCGCGAGGCGCTGCGCGTGCCGGTCGAGGTCTTCGATCCGTTCGACAACTGCGATCTCTCGAAGCTGCCGCGCGACGAGTACGACGTGCTCGACGCGATGCGCCGCGAGGCGGTCGTCGCGCTCGGCCTCGCCGCCGGCAAGGTCGACGGCAGCCTCTATCAGCTCGAGATCCTGCCGGAGTCCGTCAAGCGTCGCCGCCAGCTGCTGCAGCAGACGGTGTGGTGCATCGGCGCCGCGGCGGTCGCGGTGGCGCTGCTGCTCGGCCTGGCGAGCCGTCAGAGCGCGAGCGTCGATGCCGCGGAGCTAGCCAACCGCCGGTTGATCGCGCAGCGCGGTCAGTACCAGTCGGTCGACAGCCAGGCCGAACGACTCGTGACCGAGAACGAGCAGCTCGCCGGCCTCGTCTCCGATCTCGCGGAGCGCGCGGTGCCGCTCGACGGCGCGATCCTGACGCTGCGCGCATTGCAGGCGTCGCTCGAGGACGAGATCTGGCTGTCGAGCCTGGAGATCGCCACGCGGTCGCTGGCCGGTGATCGCCGCCGCACGAACGCGCAGCCCCGGCCGGTCGTCATCGTCGAGGGCAAGGGCAAGGACGTCTCCGGCGAGGGCGTGCTCGGCCCGTACCAGGAGTTCCTGCGCTCGTTCAAGAGCTACGGGTTCCGTGCGGAGCCCGTGGTCGAGGCGCGTTCCGAGCAGGACGGCCTCGGCAATACGAAGTTCACCCTGACGATCGACTTCCGCCCGCCGGCCGAGCCCGCGAGCGGTGCAGGCGATTGACCGCAGCGCCCGCCGCGAGTGCCTCCCCAGCTGCTGCTCCCGCAAGCCCAGGCCCACCCGAACCCAGGCCCACCCGAACCACGGCCCTCCCGAACGACTCCGCATGGACCTCCAGGACATCTGGCAGGAGCACCGGCGCTTCATCCTCGGCGTGCTCGCCGGCGTCGTCGTGTTCTTCGCGGCGCGCGCGATCATCGGCAGCGTGATCGGGACCGAGCAGGCGCTCCGGGCGCCCGGCCTCACGCTGCGCTCGATCCAGAGCGCCGAGCTCTTCACGACGGCCACCCGCGACCGCGCCCGCGCGCTCAACGACGAGCTGCGCACCCGCGCCGAGGAGCTGCGCCACGCCGTCGCGTTCGTGCCGGGCGACGAGTTCCGGCTCGATGGCAAGGGCGACCCGGACACCTACTTCCCGGAGGTCGCGCGCCGCGTGCGGACGTCGCTGCTGCGGGCGTCGCAGGAGTACGGCGTCGAGCTGGCCGACCGCGACCTGCAATGGCAGGCGCCGGTCGGCCGCGAGGAGATCGCCGACACGCTGGTCGCGCTGGCGGCGATCGAGGCGGCCGCGCAGCGGCTGCTCGAGGCCGGCGAGACGGTGCGCGCGCGCGACCCGGAAGCGCTCGGTGTGCAGTCGATCGAGGCGCTGAAGTACGACCGCCGCGGTGGCAATGCCGCGGCCGCGTCGCGGCGCTTCCGCCGGCGTTCGAACGAGGGCAGCGATCTCGTCGAGGAACATCGGATCGCGTTCTCGTTCCGCGCCGACGTGATGACGCTGCAGCTCTGGCTCGAGAGCCTGCGCGGGTCGGCGCCACCGCTCGCGCTCGCCCCGGAGCTCAAGGTGACCCCGGGCGATCAGGTCGGTGACCCGGTGCTCGTCAAGGGAACGATCCTCGCGTTGACGGTCCGCGAACTGCAATGATCTCGAACGTCCGCAAGGAGCCCGCGCTCTTCGTCGTCGTGCTGCTGATCGCGGCCTGGATGTGGAGCGGCTACACCGAGCCCAGGTTCACGACCGCGGCCCGCCCGACCGAACGGCCGTACGAGCCGCCGCCGCCGGTGCGCGTGGTGCTGGCCCCGGCCGCCGGCGAGGCCGCGTATCCGACCCGGGATCTGTTCCGTGAGCCGACCGAGGCCGCGCCGCTCCCCCCGCGGCCGCTGCCGTTCCCGGACCTCGAGCCGCTGCCGGTCGTCGCGCCACCGCTGCACCCCGGCCCCGAGGCCGGCGCCTTCCACCTGCTGCGCGTCGCGGCCGGCCCGGTCGAGCCGCACGCGTTCCCGGCCGACGCGGCGGCCGAGGGCGCCGCGGCCGAGGGCGGTGACGAGGGTCTCGGCGACGAGGGCGCTCCCGCCGCACCGCCGGCGCCGAGCGTCTCCACTCCCGGGGCAGCGCCCGCCGCCGGTGGGCCGCAGGGCCCCGGCGCGGCGATCCCGCCCGAGGTGCTCGCGCAGCGCTACGACCGCGTCTGGCGCGAGAACGACATCCGGCCCTTCTACGGCTTCGTCCTGAACACCGACAAGCTGGAGCTGGTCGGCCGCGCGATCCTGCCGGTGCTGCGGATGGACGTCGTCAGCCCGACGACTGGCAAGGTGATCTCGAAGGCGCTCGAGATCCGCGATGCGCAGAAGCTCGAGCTGGCCGACAACCTCGAGAACCGCATCGCGCTGCGCAAGCTCGGCATCACGCCGGGTCCGGCCGGCGAGCTCGAGCGGATCGCTTTCCTGCGCGACCTGCTGCGCGACGCGCGAGAGCAGCCCTGGGTGTTCCAGGAGGCGGAGGCGCAGGCGCAGCAGCTCGTCGCGGTCACGAGCGGCGCCGAGGTCGGCTACCGCTGGCTGGTGCGCGTGCTGCGCGCGCAGGGTGACCTGTCGCGCGAGTGGGCACTGTACCAGGGCCTCGAGGGCAGCATCGCGAACTCGCCGTTCCGCTGGCGCGAGCAGGGCCGCCTGGAGGCGCTGCTGACGCTGTGGGACGACGCCGAAGCCCACCTGCGCAAGGGCGTCGAGCTCGCGCCGACCGACGCGCGCTCGCTCGGCGCGCTCGCGCAGTTCCTGCTCGACCGCGGTCGCGCCGCCGCCGCGCAGCCGTTCGCGCTGCGCGCCGAGCGCGCCGTGAACACGGTGACGCCCGACGAGGACCGCACGCCGATCATCCACACGGTGGCGTCGGTCTACCTCGCGCTCGGCGAGGTCGAGGCCGCGCAGCGCGCCGCCGACCGCTTCGGCTCCGGCGCGAGCACCGTCGAGCGCAGCTACGTGCTCGGCTGCATCGCGTACGCGGCCGGCGAGCTCGGCGAGGCTGCCGCGCAGTTCGAGCGCGTCGCCAACGACGATGCCGGCCGGCTCGACGCGGTGCTCGGGCTCGGCTGCACGCGCGCGCGGCAAGGCGCCTGGGACGAGGCGTACGGTCTGCTGGTGCGCGCGCGCGACGAAGCGCCCGCGTTGCGCGCACAGGCCTGGGCGGGGCTCGCGTTCCTGTTCGAGCGGACCGGCAACGACGACCGCGTGCGCAGCGCGCTCGCCGCCGCCGAGCGCGCCGATCCGCGCGACGCCTACGTGCTGTACCTGCTCGGTCGCCGACAGCGGCTCGACGGCGAGCTCGACGCCTGCCTGGAGACGTTGCGCCGCGCACTTGCCGAGCGCGACGACCTCACCTGCGCGTTCGCCGAGACCACCCGCGCGCTGCTCGCGCGGGCCGCCGAGGAGGGTGAGGGCGGGGCCGAGTACGTCGCTCAGGCGGTCCGCTACGCGACGCGGCTCGTCGAGCTCGACGCCGCGCGTGGTGACTTCGTGCCGTTCATCGCGCTGAAGGGTTACGTGCTGGCGCTGGTCGGCGACGTCAACGCGGCGCGCGAGGCGTTCACGCGTGCCGCGGAGCGCGGCAGCGATTTCGCCGATCTGGGGCTCGCCCTGCTCGACTACCGCACCAAGCGCACATTGCAGGCGCGCGACCGGCTGGTCGCGATCCAGCAGGACCCCGTGCGGGCGACCGCGACGCGCGACTTCGCGCGCGCGACGGTCGCGCTGATCGACGACCACGCGACCAAGGAGCAGGTGCGCGACACCTTCGAGCGCGATCTGCTCGGTGGGTTCTGGAAGACCACCGGGTCGGTCCGCGTGCAGGAGCCGCTCCGCGGCCAGCTGCGCCTGACCGGCGACAGCACGCGCACCGGCGGTGCGGCGACGATCGCGCGGCAGCCGCTCGCGGGCGGCGACTTCCTGAGCGTCGCGGTCGACGTCGAGGTGCAGGGCGACGTCGCACCCGTGCAGTTCGCCGGTCTCGAGGTCGCGACCGTCGCGCAGTCCGGCCAGCGCTTCCTCGTCGAGGTCGGCTTCCGCCGGCAGAGCACCGGGCAGCTGCGGCCGAGCCTCGTGCTCGAGGACGGCGCGAGCCGCACCGGCGACGAGGGGCGCGTCGTGCTCGACCTGTCGAGCGCGGTCGGCGCCGTCGAGCCCCACGAGCCGCAGCGGCTCGAGGTCGCGGTGGTGCCCGGCAGCGGGGACGGCCCGGCCGCGAATCGCTTCGGGCTGGTGGTGCGCTGGAACGGGATCGAGGTGTACCGCGCGGACAGCCTGCGCCGCCTGAGTCGCACCACGCGGACGGACCTGGTCACCGCGCTGAAGGTCGAGGGCCGCGGCCTCGACGTCGTGTTCGACGACTACCGCCTCGAGCGGCGGAGGAGCTCATGATCCGACCCGGTCCGTCCGGCACTCCTGCCCGCGCCGCCGCGGGCTTCACGCTGATCGAGCTGCTGGTCGTCATCGCGATCATCGGGCTGCTCGCGGTCGCCTTCGCACCGTCGCTGTTCGGTGCCGGACGGCAGGGCGACGAGACCGCGACGAAGTCGCGCATGCTCGAGCTCGTGAGCATGATCGAGGCCTACGAGCGCACCTACGGCGCCTTCCCACCGTCCGACTACAGCCTGCTCGCACCGCAGAAGGACTGGCAGTTCGGTGCCGACAACGGCAAGAACACCGGCATCGAGTCGCTCGTGCTGCACCTGAGCTTCGACTCGCGCGCCGGCGGCACGCTCGACCAGCACGAGGACTGGCTCGCCAATACAGACGGCGACAAGACCCCGGCCACGATCCCGCTGCTCGAACGCCGCGAGCGCGTCGAGGTGGTCGATGCCTGGGGCAATCCGCTCGCCTACTTCCGTGCGCCGTACGACGGCGCCTCGCAGACCATCGTCGGCAAGCTGATCGACGGCAATGCGGGGCCCGATCTGATCTGCAAGCCGGTCAAGAATCCTCGCACCAACGGCTACCTCGCGCCGCGGCGTTACCAGCTGATCTCCGCCGGGTACGACGGCGTGTTCGGTAGCGAGGACGACATCGTCTTCCCGGAGCTGCCCGCGAACGAGTGACCCACCCGCGCGCCGGCCGCGCCGCGGCGTCGCCCCGCGCCGCACCGGCCGGCCCGCTCTGGAGCCCCACCCTGGGAGCGCACCCCTTGCTGAAGCACCGCTTGCTGAAGCACCGCTTGCTGAAGCACCAAGCCGAGCCGCCGCGCGCGTCGCGCGGCTTCACGCTGATCGAGCTCCTCGTCGTGATGAGCCTCGTCACGATCCTGCTCGGGCTGGGCATCGGCTTCCTGTCGCGGCGCGGCGACGACTTCGAGGTCGCGCTGTCGATCCTGCGCGACCAGCTGCGCGCCGCGCGCATCGCCTCCACCGCGCGCCATCTGCCGACCGAGGTCGTCATCGAGCCCGGTGACGAGCAGCGGCCGACGCTGGTCACCGCGCGCGTGTTGCAGCCGGTCGGCGCCTGGCACATGGAGGACGACCCTGGCCTCGACGACGATCCCGGGCTGCGCACGGAGCTCACCGGCACGCCCGAGCCCGGGCGGTTCGGCCAGGCGCGGCGGCCGGACCTCGGCAGCCGCCGTGCCTTGCTGACGGTGCCGACCGCCGGCTCGTCGTTCTTCGACCTGCGCGACGGTTTCGCGTTCCGCGTCGACCTGCGCCTCGACGAGCGCGACGAGATGGCGGTCATGCGCTACGGCAGCAGCCTCGAGCTGAAGCTCGACCGCGACCTGGTGCCGCACGCGCGGATGGTGCAGACCGAGGGCGGCGGCCGCACCGGCGCGATCGCGCAGCTCGACGGCACGACCCCGCTGATGCTCGGCCGCTGGCACACGCTGCAGCTCGCGCACGACCGCAGCCGCGTGACGCTGTACGTCGACGACCGCGAGGTCGCGTCCGCGCGCGCGACGCTGCCGCTGCTGCAGCAGTCGAGCGACGAGCTCGTCGTGTCGGGCGGCGATCGACCGGTGGTCGGCCTGGTCGACTCGGTCGCGCTGTGGGCGTACGCGGCGGACGAGCCGCGTCAGCTGGCCGGTTCCGTACGGATCGCGGCCGAGCCGCGCGTGATCCGCTTCGATCGCAGCGGCGACCTCTCGACGCAGGGCGTCATCGCGCTGACCGTCGGCGAGGAGCGCCGCACGTACCGGCTCGGGCCGGGAGGAGTGCTCGAATGACCCGCCGCTCGAGTTCCCCGCGACGCCCGGAGCGCGGTCTGGCGCTGATCGCGGTCCTGGTCGCGCTCGCCGTGCTGCTCGCGATGGCCGGGCCGTTCGTGTTCAGCATGGGGCGCGGCGACGAGGCCGCGCGCGCGTCCCTCGAGGAGCTCCGTGCCGAGTGGGGCTCGGCGTCCGCGCGCGACGTGCTGCTGCAGCGCGCCGCCGAGGGCTGCTTCATGTACGACCAGACGCGGGCGTCCGACGGCCGCGCGGAGTTCCCGGCGTCGCTCGAGCTGCCCGGGCAGCTCGCCGAGGTCGGCCAGGGCGGCCTCGGGCGGACGCTCCTGCAGGGCGAGGTCGAGGACGTGCAGCGCACGCTCGACCTCGACACCGCGACCCCGCTCGCGCTCGCGAACCTGCTGGACCTCGCGGTGCGCACGACCGACGAGGTCGCCCTCGAGGACTCCGAGATCCCGGTCGACGGCGCGCTCGACGCGTTCGGTGAGACCGGCTACCTGCTGATCGACCGCGAGGTGATCGCCTACGACGCGCGTGACGGCAGCCGCTTCCGCGGCCTGCGGCGCGGCCAGCTCGCCGAGTTCGGCTACTTCCCGGCCGAGCTCGCGCCCGACTACGTGATCCCGGCCGACTCGCTGGTGCTGGACCTGCGCTGCGTGCTCGCCGTGCTGTTCCCGCACGAGGGCGACGGCGTGCCGATGACGCGCACGCCGTACGGCTCGGTCAGCGAGGTCCAGCGCATCGAGCTGCTCGGGCTGCCCGGCTTCTCGGCGCAGCAGCTCGAGACGCTCGAGCGCTACTGCACGACGGTGTCGATGCGCGAGAACTCGGCACGCTTCGGGCACGCCGAGCGTGTGTTCCTGATCCGCGAGGATCCGCTGCAACATCTGCCGCGCATCCTGCAGGTGCGCTCGGGCGCCGGCATCGGAGCCGGCCGCATCGTCCGGATCCGCAGCCTCGACGGCGTGCTCGTCGAGTACGGCCTCGTCGCCGCGACCTACCTCGGTGGCAACGCGGCCGGCATCAACCTGCCGAACGACGTCGCGATCTCGCTGCTGCACCCGCTGTCGCAGCCGTTCGAGCCGCTCGAGACGATCGTCGAGCCGCTCGTGCCGGTCGCGGTCAACCTGAACACCGCCGAGGAGCCGGTGCTGCGCGCGGTGTTCGCACACCTGCGCGCCAACGTCCCGAGCGTCGTGCGCGACGGCGAGACGCAGCGGCGCCCGCCGTACGTGTCGACGCGGCGCGCCGAGGAGCTCGCGCGGGCGGTCATCGCGATGCGCGGCGACCTCGGCTCGGAGCTGCCGGCCGAGCTCGGCCGCGACGGCGAACTCGACCTGACACCGCGCCCGTTCGACGGCTGGGAGGACTTCGTCCGCCGCTTCATGCCGCTGCTGTGGGGCGACGGCGTCGACTCGCAGGCGCTGCGCGTGCTCGCGATGCGCGTCTACGAGGGACTGCAGGTCGGTTGCACCGACCGCGTGCAGATGGGCACCGTGCCGATCGCGTTCTTCTCGTCGCCGCTCGTGCACTACCGCGCCAGCGCCGCGCGGCTGCTCGCCAGCGGCCGCGAGGTCGCGCGGCACGAACGCGAGGGCGAGGCGATCGCATTGCCCGGCGGCCGGCTCGGCTGGGGCGCCGCGACGCAGGAGATGGTCGAGGAGTTCCTGCGCCTCGACCGCCATAGCCCGTACTGGCTGACCGGCCCGATCAACACGTCGGCGGTGCGGCCGGACCGGCTCGGCACGGTACCCGCGCTGCGCACCGAGGCGCACCTGCTCGCCGAGGTGTTCCCGAACGCCGGCTTCGGCCAGCCGCGCTTCCCCGACAAGTCGGGCGACGACGGCTACGTCCAGCCGTTGCCGTCGACGACGCCGTTCGCGTACGGCGGCAACGTCGCGGTCCACGAGTCGTTCCTCAACGCGCAGAACCCCGAGGGCCGCGACCTGCAGCGCGAGGGCGACTACCGCATCGCGAACATCGGCGAGCGGGCGACGCCCGGCGCCGCGGAGGCGATGCGCAATCGGCGCAGCCACGACCGCATCGCCTTCCCGCTGACGACGGTCAGCGGCATCACCGAGCGCCACGCGGTGACGTTCTGGTTCCGCCCGCGCGACGTCGGCCAGCAGGTGCTGTTCGACCTGTCGAACCCGGCCGACGACGCCGGGCCCGACCGCAATCGCATCAAGGTCGAGATCCGCGAGCAGAAGCTCGTCTTCGAGGTGATCGCCGAGGCCGGCATCGACCCGCAGCCGTCGGCGTCGCTCGCCGCGGTCGAGCGCAGCACCGGCCGCTTCGAGGTCCCGCTGAGCGACTACGACCTGCAGCCGGACACCTGGTACCACGTCGCGTTCTCCGCGCACGGCGATCGACCTGGCCAGCTCAGCTTCCTCGTCGACGGCGTGCCGCGCGGGCGCCCGGCGATGCAGACCGAGCTCGTCGACGCGCTGCCCGCCTACCGGCCGGAGGACGGCGTCGTCAGCTTCCTGCTCGACCGCGACCGCTACCCGGACGTCCGCGTCGCGAGCACCGCCGGCTTCCCGCAGCGCGGTGTGCTACGGATCGGCAACGAGCTGTTCGAGTACTCGTCCAAGGACGACTCGACCTTCTACACGCGCTTCGCAGGCTCGCTCGGCGGCCGGCAGGCGCGCGCGTGGATCTACGAGTTCCTCGAGCCGATCCCGTCGAACATCGACCGCGACCTGCTGGAGGAGCTGCGGCAGATCTCGCAGCAGGGCAGCGAGCCGCTCGAGATCACCGCACCCGACCACCCGGTCGGCGCCGGCGTGGAGCTGTACGGCTACTCGCTGCCGCTGTGGCCGCACCGCGAGTACCCGCTGATGCTGTCCGGCGGGTCGCTCGCCGACGAGCTCGGCACCTACGGCGTCGCGCGCGTCGTGAACACGCAGGACCTCGAGCCGATCATCATCACTGCGGGCAACACGCAGCGGCTGGTCGGGCGCGGCCTGGACGAGACGTGGAGCGGCGACCTCCAGCTCGGCAATCCGCTGTCCGACGACCTGCCGGCCGACGACGCATCGAACGAGATCGCGGCGGCGTTCCCGGCGTCCGGCGGCTATGCATTGCTGGTCCAGCGCTGGGTCGGCAACACGCTGCAGGCGCGGCGACCCGGCGGAGCCGGCAACGAGGTCGGCGAGACGGTATTCGTCGGCGGCATCCAGGCGATCGAGTACACCGCCCGCCAGGGCACGCGGCTGACCGGCGTCACCCGCGGCGTGGTGCTGCCGAAGCGCACCGGCCTCGAGGGCGACCTGCGCCGCGACCCGACGCGGCGGCGTTCGTTCGTGATCGAGTGGTCGCCGCAGTACGTGTCCCGCGACGGGCGGGTCTCGTTCAACGAGCTGCCGCGCATGTACACGTACGTCGTGCCGATCTCGATCAACGTGAACGGGGTCGTCGACGACGCGACCGAGCTCACGCAGTGGTTGCAGATCCGCTCGGGTGCGGGCGACGACCGCGAGACCGAGTGGGTGCGCTACAACGCGACGCGCGGTGCGCGGGTCGTCCGCGTCGACCGCAACGCGTACGAGGCCACGCGCCGCAACCTCGTCGGCGACGGTGACGTCAGCGTGGTGATCTTCGAGTCGGAGATCACGATCGCCGGCCTCGACAACCAGGACGAGCTGCGCGAGCCGTACCCGGCGCCGGTCGACACCGGCTACGACGGCATCGGCTACCTGGATCGGCTGGAGCTCGACTACCCGGCCTGCAGCGTGGTGCGCCGCGCGATGAAGTTCCGCGGTGACGACTTCTCCGACGTCATGCGGACCTCGCAGGGCCTGCGCGCGCCGCGCGCGGCGACCTCGTCGCACGCACACCCGGCCGGCAGCCAGGTGCTGCCGGTGCACCGCTTCGAGTACGACTACGGCGGCTACGGCCTGACCGCGCCGCGCCCGGGCCGGCTCGACCGCGTCACGATGGTGCAGGGCTCGCGCCGGCTCGCCGGCGAGACGCCCGCGGTCGAGTGGCACACGGTCAACTGGACGGTGCCGGTGCGGCGCTCGGACCAGATCGACCCCGACGCGACGCGCGCGCAGCTCGCCGACGAGGGCGTCGACCGGTTCGGCCCCGAGCCCTGCTACCTGGTGGGCCTGCAGGACGTGCTGCGCACGCCGTACCTCGCGTGGCCGGACGGCTCGCGCACCGGCGACGCGGGCCGTGACCTGTTCGACGTCCGGCTGCTCGACCGGATGGTCAAGTTCCCGAGCGGCGAGCTGCCGGCGGTCGACACCGACGAGGCGGTCGTCGGCGGCACCGGACTCGGCGACGGCCGGCAGGCGCGCGGCATCGTCGACGAGGTCGCGGTCGTGGCGCGGATGGCGTTCCCGCGGCCGCTCGACTCGCAGCTGCCCGAGGACGGCCAGGAGTTCTTCGTGCGGACCGCGGTGATCGTGACGCCGGCGGGCGCGCTCGAGGGTGGGCGCCCGCTGCAGCTCCGCAGCTACGGCAACAACGACGTGTTCCCGCAGAACGGCGGGCTGCTGCAGATCGACCGCGAGCTGCTCGTCTACCAGAGCTTCGACCCCGGCAGCGGCCGCGTGCAGATCGCGCCGGGTGGTCGCGGCGTGCTCGGCACGCAACCGAGCGGGCACGACGAGGGGGCGCTCGCCCACTTCCTGGAGCACGTGCCGGCGGCGGTCCTCGCGTCCGGTTGCGGGTTGAGCGACCACGAGTTCGAGACGAACGGTCTCGGCGGCCTACCGCGTCACGGCGGGACCGTGCTGATGGGCCAGGAGCTCCTGCACTACACCTGGACGCGCGGCGACACGACGCTGGCGATGCCGCTGTGGCAGTCGCGCAGCGCGGAGGGCCGCGCGCGGGTCGGCCTGTTCCGCGGGCGCTACGGCACGCAGCCGTCGGCGGGCAGCTCGGGCACGCCGGTCATCTGGTTCCCGTTCCGCTACTGGGATCGCTACCGCCCGGAGGCCGACGACCCGGAGAGCGCCTATCTGCAGGTGACGCTCGACCACGGCCCGGCGTTCTTCGGCGGCGTCGCGTGGGAGGCCGACCTGCCCGACGCGACCGTCGATCTCTACTGCTATGCGCGACTCGACGAGCGCGGCAGCTTCGACAACGACCCCGCACAGACGCCGGGATTGTGGCTCCTGCGGGAGGGCCAGCCGGGCGGTCAGCCCAATGCGATCCGGAGCCACGGCCGGCATCTCGAGCTGCGCTTCGTCAACGTCTACGAGCCGGGCGCCTTCGACCCGACGCTGTTCCTCGCCCAGGGCTACAAGCGCACGCCGCGGCTGCGTTGGTTCTTCGTCGACTACGAGGGCGAGCCGCGCATCCTCGACGAACGGGTGACGGCACGATGACAGTGCACGCGGGGCACGGATCGGCGGCGCGCGAGGGCGGCTTCACGCTGCTCGAGCTGGTGATCGCGATGGGTCTGCTCGCCGCCTTCCTGACGATGCTCGTGCAGCTCGTCGGTGGGGGGGCGTCGCTGTTCGACAGCGGCGAGCGCGGGCAGGAGCTCGCCGACCGGGCCCTGACGGCGTCGCGCGCGGCCGAGGGTGCGCTGCAGTCGACGGCCGGTCCGCGCGTCGACGCGCTCGCCGGCGAGGCCGCCGTCGATGCGCGGCTGATCGTGCACCGCGTCGTCGCGGGTGTCGCGACGCCCGTGGGGCCACCGCCCCCGCGGCTGCCGGTGCTGCGCTCGACCGCGCGGCTGGCGCCGGCGGACGAGGAGCGGCTGCTCGAGGGCGCGCTGCGCGAGCTGGTCGCCGACGAGCTGCGGCTCGACGTGTCGCGCGTCGGTCCGGACGGCGATCCCGACGCGATCGCCCGGCTCGACGAGCTGCGTGCGGCCTGGCCCCTGCGGGGGCGCGGCGAGCTGCTGATGGCGGCCTGGCCGGTCGACGACACCGGCGTCTACCTCGCGCTGCACGTCGGCGAGCGGCTCGCCGATGCCGATCTGCTCGCCGAGGGCGAACGCCGGCTGGTCGACTACGCCGACCTGGACGACCTCGCGCTCGATGCCGGCACGCTGCGCGCGCGGACGCGCGTCGTCGCGACCGGCCTGCTGCACTTCGACCTCGAGCTGTGGTCGCAGTTCACGACCGACTGGGACGCCGGCTCCGGCCAGGGGCCGCTGCAGGTCTGGGACTCCGCGCGCGCCGGGCTGCTCGGCGAGAGCGACGACCGCCGCGACGCGTTCCTGCTCGATGTCGGTCCGCAGAGCCTGCGCGATCCGCGCGACGACGTGTGGCCGCGGTGGATCCGCGTGACGATCGTCGTCGCCGGTCCACCCGACGCGGCCCCCGAGGCCTACCTCGCGCAGTCGCTGTCGACCGACGCGCAGCGCATGGTCGTCACGACGGTCGAGCGGCTGCCGCCGCCGACCGAGACGCGGTTCCTGAAGGTCGGCGCCGAGTGGGTCCGCTACGCCAACGAGGCGGGCACCACGCTCGACGGCCTGCGCCGCGGCGAGCGCGGCACGACCGCGCTCGACCATCCGGCCGGCACGCCGGTGCGCGCCGGGCGCACGGTCCAGCTCTGCGTGCCGATTCCGCACGGGAGGGATGCCGATGATTGAGCTCCGTCACGCGGTGCCGCCGCCGACGCGCGGCCAGGCCGGCTTCACGCTGCTGGAGCTGATGCTCGCGATGGGCATCCTGACCTTCGGCATCACCGCGGTGCTCGGCGTGCTGTCGGTCGGCGTCGACTCCCGGCGCACCGCCGAGATGCGCGGCCGCGCCGTCGTGCTCGCCGAGCGCATCGTGCAGGAGGTCGAGCGCGCCACGCTGGCCGAGCACCCGCTGCCCGACGAGTTCGTCGACGAGGATCTCGCGATCCCGACGCTCGTCGTCGAGGAGGTAGACGGCTTTCCCGGCATGCGCTACTCCGTGGAATTCGTGACCGACCCGACGCGGCCCGATCTCGTGCTGCTGAAGATCCGGGTCGCATGGCTCGAGCAGGGCGCCGACCAGGGTGTCGAGCTGCGCCGGATCGTGCCCCGCCAGGTGCCGTTCTCGCTGCGCGTGGCGGCGAGGAGGAACGAGGAACGATGATGACCGGACCGATCCGTTCGTTCGCGCTGCGCCTGTTGCCGGCGCTCGCACTCTGGGGCCTCGCGGCCGCGCCGGCCGCCGCGCAGACGCTCCAGCTTCGCGATGGTCGCGTGCTGGTCGGCGAGGTCGTCGACGCGAACAGCGAGGGGCTGAGCTTCCGCCGCCTCGACAATGGCGGTCTGCTCGAGCTGTCCTGGGACGACCTGTCGGTGCTGTTCGCCGAGCGCATCCGGCGTCAGGAGGGCCTCGTCGTCGAGGACGACAGCCTCGTGACCGTGCAGGCCGACGTCATCAAGTTCCTGGTCGGCGGCATCACCGAGGAGGTCAGCGGGGTCATCACCGAGTGGACCGACACGCACGTGTTGCTGAAGCGCAAGAGCGGCGTGCTGCCGATCGTGCGCAACACGATCCGCGATGTGCGGCAGCGCGAGGTGGCGGCGCTCGAGATCTACACGACCGCCGAGTGGTACGCGCTGAAGCTCGCGGAGATCGCGCCGGGCGACGACCCCGATGCACACGTGCGGCTCGCCGAGGAGATGCGCCGGGTCGGGATGTACGAGAAGACGATCGAGCACCTCGAGAAGGCGCAGGAGCTCGGCGGCGGCCGGTCGGCAGCGCAGATCCCGTCGATGCTGCAGCGCGCGCACGTGCTCGCCGAGTCCGCCGAGGAGCGCGACATGCTGTCGCAGATCCGCGCGCTGCGGAATCGCGAGGAGTTCGAGAAGGCGACCGCGCTGATCGCCGAGTTCGAGCAGCGCTTCCCGACCAGCAAGCTGGCGCGCGAGCTCGACCGCGAGAAGCAGCGACTCGCCGCGGCGCGCGAGGTGTTCCTGGTCGAGCGGATGCGGCAGCTCTGGGACCGCACGGTCCGCACGCTCGCCGACCAGGCCGCGAAGGACCGCGAGCTGTCGGTGGTCGCCGCGCGCACCTACGCCGAGGACCAGATGGTGCGCGACGTCTTCCAGCGCATGGCCGAGGTGCTGGAGGTCGAGCCGCGCGAGGCCGAGGAGCTGTGGGCGAAGCGGCTCGAGCACGGCCACATCCGCACCACGTTGTACAGCTACGGCATCGGCAGCTGGCTGCTCGGTGCCGACGCGGTCGTCAAGGGTACCAAGCGCGAGAGCGGTCCCGGCGCCGGTGGCCGCACCGGCTCCGGCGACTCCGCGCAGGACCGCGAGCTCGAGCGGCTGGTGCGGCGCATGCGCGAGCTCGCGCAGCGCGGTCGGCAGGCGGCCGCCCAGCGCCGCGGCGACCAGGGCGAGGAGACCGAGGAGGACTGGTGGCGCGACGCGAGCCGCGACGACCGCACCTCGTGGCTGCGCGCCTACTTCGCCGAGTTCAGCGGGCGCATGGAGGTGATGCGTGCCTACGCGACCGAGTGCGCGACGTGCAACGGCGAGGGCAACCTGGTCGAGATCGCGACGTCCGGTCAGGAGCAGAAGCGGACCTGCCCGCTCTGCCACGGCACCCGCTTCACGCGCGCGATCCGCGTGCGCTGACCCGTGGCGGCACGCGTGGTCCGCGCTCCGACACGCCGCGCCGCGACGATCGGTGCGGTCTTGCTGCTGACCGCCGGCTGCGCGGCACCGCCCGGCGGGCGCAGCGGCGCGTCGCCGCTCGACGCGCCCGCGCCGCGCGTCGTGGCGCCGGTCCCCGCGGCGGTGTCGAACCGGCTCGCGTCCGTGCTGCACCCGGGCACCGGCGCGGGGGTGCAGGGCCCGGCGCTGCTCGAGCCGGCCCGGCCCGCGGACGACGCGGTCGTCGCGACGGTCGGGGACGTCGCGATCCGCAAGAGCCACGTGTTCGACCGGCTCGCCGAGACCGACCGCCGCCGCGCGCAGCTGTGGATCGACGTGCTGGTCATGGACGCGGTCGTCGCGCAGTTCGCGCGTCGCTACGGCATCGAGCCGGACGCCGAGCGGATCGCGCAGCTCGCCGGCGAGGAGGAGGAGCTGCTGCGCGCGCAGGTCGACGTCGAGCTGCAGGGGCGACTCGACTTCGACGGCTACTTGCAGCGCCAGTTCGGGCTGAGCCGGGACGAGTACCGCGCCGAGCTGGTGCGCGACGTCACCCGCGTGCGCTACCGCGGGCTCGTGATCCGCTACCTGGCCATGCTCGAGGACCGCGTCGAGGTGCGCTTCATCACGCACTCCGATCCGCAGGTGCTGGAGGACGCCCGGCGTCGTGCGCTCGACGGCGCGGACTTCGCGTCGCTCGCGCGGCGGCTGTCGGACGACGACACCCGCTCGCAGGGCGGCTACCTCGCGCCGTTCGGGAGGGGCTTCCGGCACCCGATCGCGCGCGCAGCGTTCGAGCTCGCCCCCGGCGAGGTGTCGCCCGTCGTCTCGCTCGACGGTGCCGCGAGTGGCGGTGCGCCCCGCTACGCGCTCGTGTATTGCCTGCGCCGGCTGCCGCCGCGCGACGAGCCGTTCGCCGCCGTGCGGAGCGAGCTCGCGGCCGAGCTCGACGCGCGGCCGATCCAGCCGTTCGAGCAGACCGCCTTCACGCTGCAGTATTGCCGGTCGTCGACCGCGCCCGCGGACGCATCGCTCGAGTCAGCGGGGCGGTGAGTTCCCGCCGCGCGGTGTCTTCCCGGCGCCGAGTGCCGGCGTTACCATCGGGCGCCCATGGGTGACATCTCACGGGAGCCTTTGCCGGGCGGTCGGCGTGCGCAGGGAGGTGGACGCAAAGGGCCCGCCGAGGTCATCCGGCTCGAGGAGATCTCGATGGACGAGTGCGCCGCTCGCGACGATGGCGAGCGACACGAGGCAGGGCTCGAGGCCGGCGCCGCCGCTGGCACCGAGGCCCTGGGCACGGACGCGCCGCCGCGCAGCTTCGCGGCGCTGCGGCCGGGGCCCGCGGTACCTCTGCGCATCGACCCGTTCCGGCCGGTAAGTGACGAGCTGGCCGGTGACGAGCTGGCCGGCGGCGAGTTGGGCGGCGATGCGCCCGTCGACTTCGGCCGGCTGCCGACCGTCGATGCGCCGCGCCGCCTGCCGGCGATCGACCACGACGGGGCCGGCGACGACCTCGCCGCAGTGGCGCCGACTGCTGACGTTCGCGATGCAGCGGAGGTCGAGACCTCCAGCGGGGATTCCGACGCGACGCCCGCCGCCGTCGCGGACGGTGAGGCGGCTGGCGCCGTCGTCGCCGAGCGAGCCTTCGTGCCGGTCGAGCCGGAGCTCGAGCTCGACGAGGAGGCGCTCGCGGCCGAGCTCGACGCGCTCGTCGATCCCGATACCGCCGCCGCGGACCTGGCGCTCGCGGCGCCGCGCGCCGTGGATGCGGACGACGAGCTGCCGGTGCTCGTCGAACCGCACGAGCTGTCGCGCGTGCTGATGGCCGTGCTGCTGTCGTCGCGCGAGCCGAGCAAGCTGCTGCGGCTCGCCGAGGTCTGTAACTCGACCCAGAAGGCGGTGCTCGCGGCGCTCGAGCGTCTGCAGTCGGACCTGCGCAACGCCGGCATGCCGATCGAGGTCGTCTACATCGGCGACGCCGTTCGGCTCGCGACCTCGCCGGAGGTTTACGGCTACCTCGTGCGGCTCCGGAAGGCGCGGCGCGCCGAGAAGCTGTCGCCCGCCGCACTCGAGACGCTGGCGGTGGTCGCCTACCGCCAGCCGGTGATCCGCGCCGAGATCGAGGCGATCCGGGGCGTCAAGGTCGGCCCGATGCTGAAGAGCCTGCTCGACCACAAGCTCGTCAAGGTGGTCGGTCGCGCGGACGTCCCCGGTCGGCCGCTGCAGTACGGCACCACGCAGACGTTCCTCGAGCGCTTCGGACTCGCTTCGCTGAAAGACCTGCCGAGCATCCAGGAGTTCCGCTCGCTCGGCTGACGCGCGGCGGGCACCCGCGGCGCTTGACCGTTCGGGACTCGTGGCTAACCTGTTCCCCCCGCGCAGGTCCCGTTCGTCTAGTCAGGCCTAGGACACCAGGTTTTCATCCTGGTAACAGGGGTTCGAATCCCCTACGGGATGCAGACGCCGCGGGTCGGGCCACCGACTCGCGGCTTTTTTTTCGCTGCGCTCGGGGGCTCAGCGAGCCCCGGTCACGAAGCGCGCGAGTGCGGGCCACAGCGCGCAGAAGTCCGCGTCGAACTCCTCGCGTCGCGCGGCGAGCACCGCGACTCCGGATGCGAGCGGCAGCCGGCGCGCGCGGCGCGCCTGCATCCGCTGCAGCACGTCGGCGATGCCGTCGAGGCTCTCGTAGCCGACCAGCCAGTCCCGCAGGCGGAAGCCGGGACCCACCTCGCGCAGGCGCGGGGGCATCGCGTGGCGGTGCAGCTCGAGCTCGGCCGCGACCCGCTCCGCGAAGCTCGGCAGCGGCTCGCCGGGGCCGAGCTCGTCCCAGCGGCGCGCGAGCAGATGGTCGTAGAACACGTCCGTCAGCACGCCCGCCACGCGCGCCAGGCCGGGCGGGAAGCGGCCCCGGCTTCGGCGGTGCGCCGGGTGCCCGTCGACGAAGCGATCGACGGCGCGGTGCCGCTCGATCCCGCGGCGCACCGGGGCGGGCAGCGTCGCCAGGTCGACGCCGCGCACGAAGTCCCCGGCCAGATTGCCGAGGCGCTCCAGCGGGTCGTCCCCGCCGAGCAGCAGGTGGGCAAGCCAGTTCACGCGCGTGTGCATCGCCGGCCGTCGCGGAGGCTTCGGCGATAGGAAACGTCGTCCGGGCCTCGGCACCGCGCGCGCGGCCCGTCGCCCGAAAGCCCTGTCGGGGCGGATTGAGGGCGACGATTCGCACCCTATCATCGGGCCGCCTGCGTAGCAGCCGCAATTCCGCCGGCTCCCGCCTGTTCGGCCGGCATCCCCGTCCCGATCCTCCCCCTGGATGCAGCGTTGACCGTGCGACCCCTGCCCCCCGTCGTCCTCCTGGTCGTCCTGGCGGCCTGTGACTCCGCCGACCGCGAGGTGGCTCCGACTGTCGTTCGGACGCGGACCGCCACGCCGATGCAGACCGGCTTCTCGACTGCCGATCGGTTCGGAATGCGGCGCGAAGAGCAGGCTCCGGCCGCGGCCGACGTGGTCGCCTTCGACTTCGATCTGCCGCCCGGCTGGCGCAAACTGCCGACCAGCAGCCTGCGACCGGTGAACCTGGAGGCGCCGGGCGAGGTCGCCGTGTGGGTCACGTCGATGGGGGCCGGTGCTGGCGGCCTCGATGCGAACCTGACGCGCTGGCGTGCGAAGGTCGGCCTGGGCCCTGCGGAGCCCGGCATGGCGGACGCGATGCCGCGCCGGCCGCTGCTCGGCGGCGACGCGCTCGTCTTCGACGAGACCGCGGCAGACCGTTCGAAGCGGCTCGTCGGTCTGATGCTGTTCGCTGCGGACCGGTCGGTGTTCGTCACGATGCAGGGCTCGCCGGAAGCGGTGGCCTCGGTGCAGGGCGACTTCGATCGCTTCGCGGCGTCGCTCGCCGATGCCACGCCCGCCCCGGCCGGGAGCTCGTCGCCGCACGGCGACACCTCGGGGACGATGCCCGGCGCGATGCCGGGGATGGGGGAGAGCGGCGCGTCCGGCTCGAGCGGTCTCGCGTGGACCGCACCGGCGCACTGGCAGGCGCAGCCGCCGCGGATGTTCGTCGACGCGGCGTGGGACCTCGGCGACGGCGTGCGCCTGTGGATCTCGACGCTCAGCGGCGACGGTGGCGGCCTCGAGGCGAACCTCGTGCGCTGGGCCGGACAGTACGGCCGGCCGGCGCCCTCGGCCGCGGAGATCGACGCGCTGGCGCGGATCCCGGTGCTCGGGCAGTCCGCGGCGGTCGTCGACCTGACGAGCGACGGCAGCACCAAGGGGATGCTCGGCGCGTGCGCCATGCTCGGCCCGCGCAGCGTGTTCGTGAAGATGGACGGCCCGTCCGACGCCGTGCGCTCGCGGCGCGCGGAGTTCCAGACGTTCTGCGCGTCGCTGCGCGAGGGGCCGTGAGCCGCGGTGACGGCCGGGTCCGCCACGCGTCGGCGCTCCGCGCTACACCGGCGCTCCGCGGTGCCACCCGCCGAGTCGGCCTCCGACCGGTGCATGCACGCGGGCGTAGCCAACGATAGTCATTCGGAACTCACTCCATGAAAGTGCTCAACGCGGTGATCCGCTTTCTCGGCTCGTTCGGGCTGGCGGCAGCGATCCTGTTCCTCCTCACGGTGCTGACGCTGCTCGGCACGCTCGCGCAGGAGGACGTCGGGCTGTTCCGCGCCCAGCAGGCGTTCTTCGAGTCGTGGTTCGTCGATCCCGAACTGGTCGGCCTGCGCCTGTCGCGGATCGGGCTGTTCGACGTGCCGATCATGCCGGGCGGCATGCTGCTGATGGTGCTGCTGTTCGTGAACCTGGTGATCGGCGGCATGGTCCGTATGCGGCTGAAGGCGCGGAACGTCGGCATCCTGATCACGCACCTCGGCATCGCATGGCTGCTGGTCGCCGGCGTCTACAAGCAGGTGACCGCCGACGAGGGTGGCCTGCAGCTCTTCGAGGGCGAGCAGTCCGCCGAGTACGTCAGCTACCACGACTGGGAGATCCTCGTCGAGGAGCGCATCGGTGCGGTCGCGGCCGACGGCACCGCCGAGGTGAAGCAGTGGGTGCTCGATGGTGACCGGTTCACCGACGCCGTCGGCCCTCGCACGGTCACGCTGCACACCGACGACCTGCCGTTCCGGTTGACGGTCAGCGGCTACCTCGACAACGTGACGATCGATCGCGCCCGCCCGGGCGTGCCGCCGGCCACGCCCGTCGTCGACGGGTTCTTCCTCGTGTCGCTCCCGCGCGAGAAGGAGAACGAGATGAACCTCGCCGGCTGCTACGCGCGCGCGATCCGCGCGGACGGCTCGAGCAGCGACGGCATCCTGATCGGCTCCGACCGCACGCTGCCCTGGACCGTCGCGGCCGAGGGACGCACGTTCGCGGTCAAGCTCCGCAAGCGGCGCTTCGACATGCCGTTCACCATCCACCTCGACGACTTCATCCACGAGTACCATCCCAATACGCGGATGGCGAAGGAGTACCAGTCGCAGGTGACGGTCATGGACGGCGACCAGGAGGTCCCGGTGCGGATCCGGATGAACGAGCCGCTGCGCCGTGACGGCATGATCGTGTTCCAGTCGAGCTGGGGTCCCACCAATGCGGGCCCGGGCCAGAAGCTCTACTCGGGATTCTCCGTCGTACGCAATCCGGCCGACCAATGGCCCTACTGGTCTCTGTGGGTGATCACCGCGGGGATGCTGATCCACTTCATCATGAAGCTGACCCGTTTCGTCGGGCGTGAGCTCGGAGGCAAGCAGGCATGAGAGCCCTCCCTGTCGTTCGTGCGGTGCTCGGCGCCGCCGTCCTGCTGTGGGCCGCTGCGCCGGTCGCCGTCGCGCAGAGCGATCCGCAGGCCGACCACGCCCACGCCATGGCCGGCGCGGGGGGCGATCGGATGCCGCGCACGTTCGCCTACACGCCGGCGACGATCGCTGCGTTCGAGCGGCTGCCGATCCAGGAGTCGGGCCGGGTCAAGCCGTTCCTGACCTACTCGCGGTTCCTGCTGCTGCGGCTCGCCGAGCGCACGTCGGTGGCCGTACCGGACGAGCCGCGGTTCGGCGATCTCGCGGGCGCGTCGCTCGAGCCGGTGAGCTGGGCGCTCGACGTCATGCTCTACCCGGCGCAGGCCGACGAATACCCGACGTTCCTGATCCCCGATCGCGACCTGCTCGACCGCGTCGGTCTTGGCGAGGCCGCGAAGCGGAAGCGCGACCGCTACTCGTTCAACGACTTGCGGCCGGGGATCGAGCGCATCGCCCAGGAAGCGCGGCCGCTGCTCGACAAGGAGGAGAAGGTCCGCGACCGACTGCAGAACCAGCTGGTCTACCTGTATCGCGACCTGTCCGACTACATGTCGCTGCGCACCGCGTTCACCGCGGCGCGCGCGCCGTTCCGGGTCGGCGACAGCGAGGTGTTGCGCTCCGTGTTCGGCGACGTGTCGAGCGTGCGGTTCGCCGACGGCGCGCGGAACTACGGGCAGCTGTCCACGCAGTTCATGCGCCTGCGCAGCGACCAGGAGCGCGAGGCCGAGTTGCAGGCGGTCGGCGACTTCCTGCGCCAGCAGCGCGAGGTGGCGGACCTCAGCAGCTACGTGATCTGGCTGCCGCCGTCCGACCAGCGGACCGAGGCCTGGCTCGACCTCGACGGCGTGTTCGGCGAGATCGGCCGTGACGGTCCGGCAGCGCACGGGACGCAGCTGCAGGCGATCGAGCTGCAGCAGAACGTCGCCGACGCCGCCGCGCGCGCGTCCACGACCTCCGACCCGACCGCGCTCGAGGCGGCGGCGACGACCTTCGTCGACCATGTGCGTCGCATGACCTCGCTCCGCGGCGAGGGCAGCCACGTCGACATGGAGGTCACCTACTACCGGGTGAAGTGGCTCTATTGGGCCCTGATCCTGCTCGTGATCGGTTGCGTCACGGCCGCAGTGAGCTGGGCGTTCGTCAAGAGCCGCTGGCCGATGTGGCTGACCTGGAGCGCCGTCGGGTCGGGCACCGTGATGCTCGTGGTCGGCATCGTGTACCGCTGCATCATTCGACAGCGGCCGCCGATCTCGACGCTCTACGAGACGTTCCTCGCCGTCGCCGCCGGTATCGCGATCGTCGGCATGGTCGTCGAGGTGTTGATCCGCCGGCGCATCGCGCTGTCGGCTGCAGCCTACCTCGGCGCGACGACGCTCTGGCTGGCCGACCGCTACGAGTTCATGCGCGGCGAGGACACGATGCCCCAGCTCCAGGCGGTCCTCGACACCAACTTCTACCTGTCGATCCACGTGACGACGGTGACGCTCGGCTACATGGCCAGCCTGCTCGCCGGTGGCGTGGGCGCCGTCTACCTGATCGGCCGGTTGTTCTCGGACGACGTCGGGTTCTTCCAGGCGGTCGGCCGCATCGTCTACGGTGTCCTGTGCTTCGGGCTGCTGTTGTCGTTGTTCGGCACCATCATGGGCGGCATCTGGGCGAACGACTCCTGGGGTCGCTTCTGGGGCTGGGACCCGAAGGAGAACGGCGCATTGATGATCGTGCTGTGGCAGCTCCTGATCCTGCACGGCCGCATGGGCGGTTATTGGCGGAACTGGGGTATGTCGATGCTGGCCGTCATCGGCAACATGATCGTCGCGTTCTCGTGGTTCCACGTGAACCTGATGGGTGTCGGCTTGCACAGCTACGGTTTCGACGCAGGTCTGAAGAGCGCGGTCGTCACGTTCTACTGGACCCAGGGTGCCATCCTGGGGCTCGGCTTCGTGGCGTGGCTCCTGATGCGCACACGCGCCGAGACCGCGAGGCTCCGCGCCGACGCGACGCCGGCGACCTCGTCCGGAGGTGCGTGAAGCGCCTGCGTGCGGTGGCGCTCGCCGCGGTCGGCCTCGTGCTGGCCGCGGCCCTGCTCGAGGGCACGCTCGACGGACTCGACCCTCTGCGCGTCAGCCGGCTGCACGACTTCCGCGCGCTGATGCACGCGTCGCAACGCGACGGCGGTGGTCTGTTGCGCCTCGCGCCCGGCGCCGCCCTCGCGCTCGGCGAGGGCTCGTTCGAGATCCACGCCAATGCGCTCGGATTGCGCGGGCCGCTGCCGAGCGCCGCGACGGGGGCCGGCCGGCCGTTCCGTATCGTCTGTATCGGCGACGGCGCGGTGTTCGGGTGGGGCGTCGACGACGAACTGACCGCGGTGCGCCGCGTCGAGCGGGCCCTTCGTGATGCGAGTCCCGCGCGGCCAGTCGAGGTGGTCAACCTCGCCCATCCCGGCTATGCACACCGCGACCTCGAAGCCGCGTTGCGCGTCGCTAGCGGTGCGCTGCAGGCCGATCTCGCGCTGGTGTTCGACCGCGGCGCCGCGGCCGGGCTGAGCCCGGAGCTGCGCGCGATCCGCGATGGCCGGGAGCCGGCGATCCCGTGGTGGGGGCGGCGGATGCCGAACGTCTACGACCTCGTGACCGGCGCGCCGGCGCGTGCGCGACAGGGGCCCCCGGAGCCGTTGCGGCCAGTGGGCGAGGTTGCGGCGCTGCTACGCGAGGCGGCGGACCAGGGACTGCGGACCGCGTTCGTCACGTTCGGAGCGCGGGCACCCGGCCAGGCCGAGACGGCCTGCGAAGCGGTCGGTGTCCCCTGCTTCGACGCCGATCCGCGCCGCGCCGGGCGTGGCCGGCCGGTCCTCGTCGATCCGGCGAACGGGTTCCCCGATGCCGCGGGCCATGCCGCGATCGCCGAGGCGCTGCGCGCCGCGCTCCGCGCCCTCGGCCCGCTCGAGCGCCACTGATCCGCGGCCCGCCGCCGACGGCCGGCCACCAGCGATCCGTCGTTGGTCCGGTGCGCTGCTTTGGGCATCATGCGTTGGCCATGCAGCACGCCTCGGCGGTCGTCCCCCGTCTGTCCGTGATGATGTTCCTCCAGTTCTTCATCTGGGGGAGCTGGTACGTCTCGGTCGGCAACTTCATCGGCGCGATGGGCAAGCGGGAGGGCGCCGTCGGTTGGTCCGACGACCTGGTCGGCTGGGCCTACGTCGTCGGGCCGATCGCCGCGATCGTGTCGCCCGTCTTCCTCGGCATGATCGCCGACCGCTTCTTCGCGTCGCAGCGCGTGCTCGGGCTGATGCACCTCCTCGGCGCCGGCATCATGCTCTACCTGCCACAGGTGACGGGCCCGCAGGACGCCGACACGTTCGGAACGCTGCTGCTCGTCTACATGCTGTGCTACATGCCGACGCTCGGCCTGTCGAACACGGTCGCGTTCCACACGATCACCGACCAGGAGCGGCAGTTTCCGATGGTCCGCGTGTTCGGCACGATCGGATGGATCGTCGCGAACGAGGTCATCAGCGCATGGATGGAGGCGGACCGCGACTCGCGGCAGTTCCTCGTGTGCGGTGGCGCGTCCCTGGTGCTCGGCATCTACAGCTTCACGCTGCCGCACGTCGCCCCGCCCGCGCGGGGTCACCAGTCGAGCATCGTCGATCTGCTCGGGCTGCGTTCCCTCGGTCTGCTGCGCGACCCGTCGTTCCTGATCTTCATGCTGTCGTCGGCGCTGATCTGCATCCCGCTCGCGGCCTACTACTCGTGGGCGCCCGTCTCACGTCGGCGACCTCGGCGAGAAGGAGGTCGCGTCGGTCATGGCGAACGGCCAGTACGCCGAGATCGTCTTCATGCTGCTGATGCCCGCGTTCTTCGCACGGCTCGGCGTCAAGTGGATGCTCGGCGTCGGCATGCTCGCGTGGGTCGTGCGCTACGGTCTGTTCGCCGCGGCGGCCGACGACAACGTGCGCTGGATGGTGCTCGGCGGCATCCTGCTGCACGGCATCTGCTACGACTTCTTCTTCGTGACGGGCCAGATATACGTCGACAAGTTCGCTCCCGTCGCATTGCGCGGGCAGGCGCAAGGCTTCCTCGTGCTGATGACGCAGGGCCTCGGTCTGGGCACCGGCGCCTACCTGATGAAGGAGCTCAAGAAGGACCTGACGACCGCGACTGTCGACGGCGGCAAGGTCGTCGCTTGGAGCGACTACTGGCTCTACCCGGCGGCGTTCGCCGGCATCGTGCTGCTCGTGTTCCTCGTGCTGTTCCGCAACCGGGCTTCGCAACGCGTGAGTGCGCCCGCCGCGGGGTGAGCCCATGCCCGAGCTGCTGCTGCTCCGTCACGCCAAGTCGAGTTGGGACGACCCCGGCCTGCGCGATCACGACCGCCCGCTGAACGAGCGTGGCGGACGCGCCGCGCCCCGCATGGGAGAGTTGCTCCGCGACGAGCACATCCTGCCGGACCGCATCCTGTCGTCGACGGCGGTGCGGGCGCGGCAGACGGCCGAGGCCGTCGCCGCGGTCTGTGGACTGAGCGACGCGCTCGCGACGATCGAGGAACTGTACCTTGCCCCGCCGTCGGTGATCCTCGAGACCGTGAGACGGCGTGCTGGAGAAGCGATCCGCGTCCTGGTGGTCGCGCACAATCCGGGGCTCGAGGAGCTGGTCGCGCGCCTCGCCGGCCAGCACTACGAATTCCCCACCGCTGCGCTGGCGCGCTTCCGGCTGCGCATCGATTCCTGGGAGCGGCTCGACATGGGCGTCCAGGCCGATCTCCTCGGTCTGTGGCGTCCCCGCGAGCTCGACGGCTCGCTCGGCTGAGGCGGGCCGCTCGTGCGCACTCAGCGCCGCGGCCGCAGCACGGCGGGGGCAGCACCGTCCCCCGTCTGGTCGCGCAGCAGGCAGCGATACGCGGCGTCGATGCCGCGCCGCAGTCGCCACGCCCGCTCCCGCGCCGTACCGGCCTTCGCGGCGTCCGAACGCGCAGCGTCGACCTCGCGCCGCGCCGCCTCGTCGAGCAGCTCCGCGCCGAGTCCAGCGAGCCCGAGCAGCGCCGTCTCGTAGAGCGCCGCGCAGCTCGCCGGATCGCCGTCGTTGAACAGTGGTGCCCCGAGCTCGACGGTCCGCTCGAGCAGCAGCCTGCCCGCCGCCCGACGGTCCGCCGGAATCGCGGCCGCCGCCGGCGGCAGCAACACTGCGTCGATCGCATGGATGACCCCGTTGCTCGCCAGCAGGTCGTTCTCCAGGACGTTGGCAGCCCCGATCCGCAGGCGTCCCTTCTCCAGCCGGATCGCCATCTCCCCACCCCCGAGCGTGGTCGCGCTCCCGGCCCGCAACGCGTCGGCCGAACTCACCGACCCCGCGATCACGTGGTTCTTCAGGATGGCCACGAGCTGCTCGCGATTCTCGGGCCGCAGCAGATCCTGCAGCGCGTCAGCCCCGAGCGTCCCGAACGCCTCGTCGGTCGGCGCCAGCACCGTGAACGGCCCCTCCCCGCGGAGCACCTCGACCAGTCCGGCCGCCTCGACGGCAGCGAGCAGCGTCTCGAACGACCCGGCGGCGCGGGCAGACTCGATCAGGTCGCGCGCCGGTCGTGCGGGAGCCGGCCGGGACTGAGCCGGGGCGATGGGGGCGAGGTGCAGGAGGAGACAGAGGAGCGTGAGGTGGCGGTGCATGGGATGATCCGGTCGACGCCGCGCATTCGTCCGCCACCCTCGACGGGATGCACGGACACTGGCCCCACAGACTGGCGCCCGGCGCGGGGCGCGCGGTGGGGCGGTGAGGGCTGCCGGGGCCGCGGTGGGCGCGGCGGCCGGGGCTGCGCGCCGGCGCGCCACTCGAGTTCGGGTGCGACCCGACGGCGAGTGCGAGCCACAGCGGTGCGGAGGCGGAGTGCCGGCGCGGTTGCCGGATGCCGTCGGCCTCCGCGTCCCGCACCGCGCCCCGCCGGGCGCGCCACCGCCCGATGTTCACGCCGCCGCGCTGCCCGTTCGTCGACTGCCCGTTCCACCGCGAGCCCGGGACCCGCTTCTTCCACCGCGCCGGCAGCTTCGAGCGGCAGCTCGGCACCGACGTCGTGCCGCGCTTCCGCTGCAAGAGCTGCGGGCGCACGTTCTCGCGCCAGACCTTCCGCGTCGACTACTACGACAAGCGCCCGGATCTCAATGCCGAGACGTTCGCGCGCCAGTGCAGCGGCGGCGGCCTGCGCCAGACCGCCCGCGAGCTCGGGATCCGCCGCCGCAGCCTGGAGCTGAAGTGGGCCCAAGCTCGCCGATCACGTCGGCCTCGCGCACCACAACCTGTGCGGCCGGCTGTGCCCGGAAGGCGGTACCGTGATGTTCTCGCTGGACGAGCTGGAGACCTTCGAGGGCGAGCGCAGCACCTGCCCGGTCACCGTGCCGGTGCTGATCCACCAGGACGCCTTCTTCATCGTCGGCGCGACGGTCGGGCGGCTGCCGGCCGCCGGGAAGATGACACCCCGGCGCCGCCGGCGGATCGCGGCGCGCGTCGAACGGGAGGGCAGACGGCCGAACGAGTCGCGGGCGGCGTGTGCCGAGGTGCTCGGCTTCGCGGCATCCCGGTGTCCGGACGACGCGCGGATCTGGCTGCGGAGCGACTTCAAGAGCACGTATCCGGCGCTGGCACGGCAGGCGTTCGGGGAGCGTTTCGCCGGGCACGAGCAGATCGACTCGAAGGCGCCGCGAACGACCGCGAACCCGCTGCATCGGATCAACCTGATGCTGGCGATCCTGCGCGACCTGATGGGGCGGCTGCGGCGCTGCTCATGGCTGGTGTCCAAGCAGCGGAAGCGGCTGGCGAAGCACCTGCAGATGCTGATCGGCTATCGCAACTACGTGCGGCCGCGGTTCAACGGGGGAGGAGGAGTCGCCCGCGCAGCTCATCGGCCTCGTGCCGCGGCGGTTGACGGGGCGGGAGCTGCTGCGCTGGCGGCAGGACTGGGGGCCCGAGCGCAGCGGCCACCCACTGTCGGTGGACGGCGAGTCGGTGGCGGCCTTCAGCGGGCGCTGGCGGAGCGGCGACTGCGAGGCGTCGGCGACCGCGCTGAGCGACTGAGCGCCGCTCGCCGCGCCCCGATGGCCCGGCGCGGCGCGGCGCCGGCCGCGGCTCGCCAGTCTGTGGGGCCAGTATCGTCAGTCATCGAGGCGGTCGTCCGGCCGCCGCCCCCGCACCACCGACCCCACCACCGCAAACACCATCCCGATCGCCACCGACACCGGCAGCCACCCGACCGCCTGGAACCCACACGCCGCCAGCACTTGCTGCCAATGCGACAGCGATGCGACGACCTCCATCTTCGGGTCGACCTTCGTGAAGTGCGTGTCCCACTCCGCGTAGCCGGCGAGCAGCGTGATGGCGGACACCAGGATCCTCGTCACCAGCGAGTACACGAACACGGGCCAGAACGCGCCCGGCCAGCCGCGCCAGCACAGCGAGATGCCGATCAGGGCACCGATCGCGGGGCCGACGAACATGCCGGGGTACGGGACCTTGAAGATGCTGACGCTCAGGAACGCCAGCAGCGCGGGGATCGCGAGGCCGGCGAATGCGAGCATGGCGGCGAGACCGGGGCGGTCGGGGGCGTCGCGCTCGCCGGTGCGGCGCCAGCCGAACACGAGGCCGAAGATCGGCACGAGCCAGACGATGCCGAGCGGCGACATGCCGCCGCCGGGTTCGCGGGAGAACACCGACGGGGCGAGCCCGGCGAGTTCGCCGCCGAGCCGGACGAACAGCACGACGGCGGTCAGGAGCAGAGGCCAGCGCACCATGGCGAACGTCGGCGTGGTGCGGGTCGAGGTCGCGGACATGCGGACTCCTTCCGATGAGCCGGCAGTCGATTCAGTCGCGAGCGGCGACGGTCCCGGCAGTCCCGTCACCGCGGAGGGATGGGAGTTTCAGCGCGCGGCGGCCGTAGCCGGAGACTCGCCGGTCGGTTGGGCGAAGCGGTCGTTGAGGTCCTGGATCAGACCGGTCGTGCTGCCGAGCACGCCGCGCAGGGAGTTGGCGTTGTGCCGGGTCCAGCCGGTGGGCCGCGTGGCGAACAGCGGACGGCGCAGACGCGTGCTACGCAGGAAAGCGTCGGCCAGCCGGACCGCCGCCGCGCCGCCCTCCGGCTTCGATTGCAGGCGTTGCCGCACGATCCCGGTCGCGAGCAGGCGGAAGCGCGTGTGGACGAACCACAACACGAGTGCGAGCACGGCGAGCTTCAGAACGGTCGCGCCGGTCGTTCCGAGGCCGAAGTCGGTACCCGGGAACTGCACGAAGCGGTCCTTCCACACGCCGAAGCCGTCGCGCGCGCCGAGCACGATCGCGACGATCGCGAGCGCGGCGAGCATCGCCGCATCGAGTGCGAGCACCAGCCGCCGCCATCGTGCGAGGGCTTCCTGCAGAGCGGGGACGGCCTCGTCGCGGATACGCAGACAGGTCTGCTCCAACGAATCGACGATGCGGTACGCGCGGCTGATCTCGACCTGCTGGATGCGTTCCCGGATCTCGCCGAGGTCCTGATCGCGCTTGTCCTCGAAGCGCCGGCGTTGCTGCTCGTCCTCGATCGGCACCGCGCAATCGGGGTTGAAGATCGCGTAGAAGCGGCCGGCGGTCAGACCCTCGGCGGCGAGGCTGCGCTGCCATGCGGCGAACACCTCCTCCGGGTTGTCCTCGCGCGCGGCGGTGTCCATCTGATTGAGCACGTAGAGGAACTTGTCGCCGTCGGGTCGATCGCGCACGGCGCGGACGAGGTGTTCCAGCGTGTCGCGCATGGCGCCGGGTTCCGGATGGCGCGCGTCGAAGAACACGAGCACGAGGTCCGACAGGTGCACGATGTGGTCGGTCAGCCGCAGCACCGACGTGCGCTGGGCGTCGGCGTCGAAGCCGGGCGAGTCGATCAGGATGCGGCCGCGCATGGTCGGGCTGGCGCACGTCTTCAGCTGCAGGTAGCGGTCGCTGCGGCGGCCCTCGCCGGGGGCGACCTTCTCGATCTCCTCACTGATGCGGAAGAACGGGAAGCGCGGATCGGCGTCGAGCGCCGAGCCCGGCAGCGTGCGCTGCTGGCCGTCGGACGCGAAGCAGATCACCGTGAACTTGTCGTCGACGGCCTGATTGCCGGTGCGCTGCAGCTGCGAGCCCAGGTAGTGGTTGATGAAGCTCGACTTGCCCGAGGAGAACGTGCCCAGCACCGACACGATCGGATACCAGGGCACCTGGGTCGCGAACGAGTCCTCGGGCCGCAGCAGGCCCATCTCGTGCACGATCCGGTCGAGGTTGCGGAAGCCGCGCACGGCTTCCAGCAGCGTCGGGTTCTCGCGACGGAGGTGCTCCTCCAGGTGGTCGAGCCGTTGCCGGCTCTCAGCGATGGCGTGTTCCATGGTCGGCGGTCGGTCGGGTCTGCGACGCCGCTCCGGACGATACCCGCCACCCGTGCGCCGTTCGACGACACGGCGCGGGGCAGCGACCCGGTGTCGCGCCGTGCCGCCGTGCCGCTCGGGCGTTCCGCGACGTCACTTCTCGACGAGCCGGATCGCATCGATCGCGAACGGCCGGCCATCGGTCGCAGCGATGGTCACGGTGAGCGGGGCGTCCCCGGCGCTCGTGAGGTCACCGAGCGCGGTCCAGCGGTTCGCGCGTTGGCGCGGATCGGCCTGGAAGATGGTCTCCCCGACCCGGAACTCGAGCTCGGTCGCGGCGCCGCGGTGCGCCGGCCAACGGGCTTCGAGGACGTAGCCACCGGCGGGCACTGCGGCGAGCTCGAAGCACGCACTGGCGCCGTCGGCCGTGGCGACGGCCGCGTCGCCATCGTGACAGCGCGCGTCCTCGATGCGCTGCCAGCTCGCTGCGGGTGCGAGCGTCGCTTCGTCCTCGTCGCGCACGACGAGACCCACCGCGAACACCAGCAGCGCGTTGGCGACGGGGCGCTCGCCGGCGTGGTCGAACAGCTTGTTGTCGCAGGGGTGATTGACGATGCCGCCGGCGGTGCGGATCCACATCGTGGTCGAGCCGCCGCCATCGAGATTCAAGGCGTCGACGCAGCCGAGCGCGTGCAGCAGCTGCGCCAGCTCGAGCAGCGTCATGCCGGCGGCGTCGGGCGTGCGTCCGTCGACGGTCAGCAGCAGCAGGGTGCCGTCCTGTGCGATGCCGGCCGCGGTGCGCGGATGCCGCTCCTCCTGTGCTGCCCAGGGCTCGCCGTCGAGGATCCGGCCGTCCGCGATCAGCAGGGGCCACGCCGCGAGCGTGTGCTCGCCGAACGCGACGTCGCCCGGGCCGCAGCGCTCGATCGACCAGCGGTTACGCCGATCGACACCGAGTGCAGCGTGCATCTTCGCGATGTTCTCGGCGCGCGTCGTGCCGTCCTGGCGCACGAGACCGAGCGGAGCACCGGTGTCCATGTTGAAGAAACCACCGTTGACGGCCGCCAGCGCCCCGGCGTCGGCTCCGAACGCGGAGGTCGGCTCGCGCGCCCATGCGGCGGGCGCAGCGACCCGCAACCGTGGGAGCCCGCGCCGGCTCGGCTCGATCCGCAGGAGCGACAGCGACTGGGGCGCGCCGAACAGATCGGCGGGCTCTGCGTGACGCCAGGTGACGCCGAGACCGACGGGGCGCGTGTGCCACGCCAGCGCCTCGGCGTCGAGTTCCGGGCGGGCGTCCTGCGCGGCGAGAGCAGCGAGCGTCCACCACAGAGCGAACAGCGGCAGGGGCGCGTTCATGCGGCTCGACTGTACCCCGCGCGCGCCGCGACCACGCGCGCGTGGTGCCCCGCGTCATTTCCGCGTCGACGGGTCGGTCACCTGCGACTCGAGCGCGCGCTTGTCATCCTGCTGGCGGACGCTCTCGAGCAGCAGCTCGAGCACGCGCATGCGCAGCCGGTCGTCGCCCGCGCTCGGGCCGGGGTAGAACGCGAACGCGGCGACCTGCTCCTTCTGGGCGCGCTCGAAGCGGAGGCGCGCCTGCTCGGTCAGGGCGGCAGTCAGTGCGGTGCGGTCGATCGCGTCCTGCTGCTCGAGCAGTGCGCCGAGGAACTGCGCGCCCGAAGCCGTCGACCCGCTGCGGTTGGCCAGCAGCGCGTCGAGGCGCTCCTGGGTGACGTGCCCCTGAGCGACCAGGATCTCGCCGAGTCGCTGGCCAGGGTGCATGCGGTCGGTCGCCGTGAACGCCAGATCGCCGTCGAGGAGTGCGAAGGTCAGGGTCTCGTCCGGGCAGCGGACCTCGAGGCGACCGGTGCGTTTGCTGCGGGCGAGCACCTGGAACACCGTTCCGATGCCGAGGCAGGCGGTCGTGCCGTACATCGTGTGCTTCTGTCCCTTGGCGGCGAGCAGCTCCGCGAGCAGATCGTCCGCGGTGCGCGGCGTCTCGCGCGGCTCGGGCGGCGGGGCGTCGATCGGTCCATCGAACAGCGCGTGCGCCGACCCTGCCTGCGGACCACCGGTCACCGCCCAGCTCGACGCGATCTCGAGCGCCTCCGCGTTCACGTGCGGGCGATACATGTCCTCGAGACGCGTCTCCTCCCGCTTGCCCTTCGGGACGATGTCGCGGAGGCCCAGCCCGAACGACGGGTCCGACTCCTGCGTCTCGACCGCCTCCGAGAGCGCGTCCCGCAGCCGGTCGATCGATGGCAGCAGGCGGAGTAGCGCAGCGCGGTCGTCACGCAGCTCCACGCCGGCGGTGCAGGTCCGTTCGATCAGGTAGGTCAGCGTAGCGACCAGCGGTTCGAGGCCCTGGCAGGTCTCGGCGATCACCGAACGTGCATGCGGATCGGCGCGGCACTCCATGCCGCATGTTTCGGCAGGACGCCCGATCCCACCGAAGCGTTCCCACCGGAATCCCGCGGGTCGGCCGCCCGAGCGGCGCGGCGATCGGGAGGGCCGGGCACTCACGCGACGCCGCGCTCGACGGCGAGCTCGCGGCTGCCACAGCGAACCGCCACGGCGGTGAGGAACCCGGGTGCCAGGTCGACCTCCGCGAACCGCCACGCCGCGGGCTCGTCGTCACGGGCTGCCAGCAGCCGTGGCGGTGCCGGATCCGCGAAGCCGATCGTCGTCGAGTCCAGCGCTCCCGTGATCCCGCTCCCGCGCGCCTTGAGCCACGCCTCCTTCAGGGTCCACAGTCGCCAGAACCCGAGCTGGCGTCCGGCCACGTCGAGGGCCGTCAGCCACGCGACCTCGGCGGGCGAGAAGAAGCGGGCGAGCCGCTCGACCGGCGCCACCCGCGCCGGGTGCTCGACGTCGATGCCGACCGCGGCGTCGCGGCACAGCGCCGCCACGACGACGGTGCGCGTGTGCGAGAAGTTGATCGACGGCGGGACCGCGATCGACGGGTGCGCCGGCTCGGGACGTCCGTGCGGACCGGGCGCGAGGGCCCAGTCGGCCGGAGCTGTCGCGGTGGCCCTCGCCAGGAGCCGCCGCACCAGCCAGCGACCGACCAGTGCGTTGCGCCGGTCGGCGTCCCGAACGAGCCGGTCGACGCGGGCGCTCTCGTCGGCTCGCAGCCAGGCGCGCGCCTCGCCGAGCAGCACGGCGTCGACCTGCGCGGTATCCCGCCAGGCGAGCTCGACGATCACGGCGGGCGCGAACTTCGACGTCACGCGACGGTGATGCTCGGGTCCAGGTAGACGTCCTGGATCGTGTTCAGCAGCTTCACGCCGTCGGCCATCGGACGCTGGAACGCCTTGCGGCCGGAGATCAGGCCCATGCCTCCGGCGCGCTTGTTGATCACGGCGGTCCTGGCCGCCTCGGCGAAGTCGTTGGCGCCGGAGGCGCCGCCGGAGTTGATCAGCGGCACGCGGCCCATGTAGTTGCACGCGAGCTGGAAGCGGCACAGCTCGATCGGGTGGTCGCCCGGCGTCAGCTCCGAGTAGACCTTCTTGTGCGTCTTGCCGAACTTCGGGATCGCATTGAAGCCACCGTTCGTCTCCGGGAGCTTCTGCTTGATGATGTCGGCCTCGATCGTCGCGCCCAGATGATTGGCCTGGCCGCTCGTATCGGCAGCGACATGGTAGTCGACCCCGTCGACCTTGAACGCGTTGTTCCGCAGGTAGCACCACAGCACGGTGACCATGCCGAGCTGGTGGGCCTGCTGGAATGCCTCGGTGACCTCGCGCAGCTCGTCCATCGACTCCTCGGAGCCGAAGTAGATCGTCGCTCCTACCGCGACCGCGCCCAGGTCGAATGCCTGCTCGACCGCCGCGAACATGACCTGCCGATACTTGTTCGGGTAGGTCAGCATCTCGTTGTGGTTCAGCTTGACCAGGAACGGAATGCGGTGGGCGTAGCGGCGGCTGACCGAACCGAGCACACCCAGCGTCGACGCGACTGCATTGCAGCCGCCCTCGATGGCGAGCTGGACGATGTTGGCTGGATCGAAGTAGATCGGATTGGGTGCGAACGAGGCGCCCGCGGTGTGCTCGATGCCCTGGTCGACCGGCAGGATCGAGACGTAGCCGGTGTTCGCGAGCCGGCCGTGGCCGAGGATCGACTGGAAGTTCCGCATCACCTGTGGCGACCGGTCGGTCTGGGCGAAGATCCGATCGACGAAGTCGGGGCCGGGCAGGTGGAGATCGGCCTTCGCGAAGCCCTTGGCCGTGTAGCCGAGCAGGAGGTCGGCGTCGGCGCCGAGCAGTTCGTGGATGTTGGTCATGGTTCCTGGTTGTGGTGTTGCGTCGGTGGGTCTCGGTCGCGCCGAGGTGCGGCGGGGCGGTCCCTCGGCAGCTTCATGGTGCTGCGGGCCGAGACTCGAGTCGCTGACCGGTGGTCTCGAGCACCCGTTGCCAGAGTGGGTCGTCCGTTCGCAGCTGGCGGCGACCGGCCACGGCCATCTCCATGGGCACGTGCGTGTAGCGCTCGTGCCAGTGGCCGATCATCGTCGCGGTGCGGCCGCTCATGGCCGCGTGGGCCGCGTGATACGCGAGCGCCAGGCAGAACTCCGCGTCGCGCGAGCCGGCAGGCACGCTGCGGATCACGTAGCTGGGGTCGATGTACTTGACGTCGACGTGCTTGCGGCGCGCCTGGAAGTAGGCGCGGATCCGGTCGCGCAGCCAGACGCCGCAGTCCTGGAGCTTGGGATTGCCCGACGCGTCGTGAGCGACGCCGCCCGGGCCGGCGAGCTCGTGCTGCCCGAAGCCCTCGGCGACGACGACCAGCGCGTGGCGCCGCTCGTCGAGCCGCGTCTCGAGCGCCTGCAGGAAGCCGCCCTCCCCGTCCATCGGGACGTCGACCTCGGGGATCAGGCAGAAGTTCACGTCGGCGCTCGCCAGCGTGGCGTGCGCGGCGATGAATCCCGAGTGGCGGCCCATCAGCTTCACGAGTCCGACGCCGTTGCGGGCGGCGCGCGCCTCGGCGTGGGCGGCGGTGAGGACGAGGTCGGAGTGGGCGACCGCGGTCGTGAAGCCGAACGAACGCGTCACCCATTGGATGTCGTTGTCGATCGTCTTCGGGATGCCGACCACGGCGACCGGCCGCGGATGGTTCCGCAGCCTCTCGCAGAGCGCCAGGGCCCCGCGCAGCGTGCCGTCGCCGCCGACCGTGAACAGCAGGTCGACGCCGAAGCGATCGAGCGTCGCGACCATGTCGTCGAGATCCTGTGGGCCGCGCGAGGTCCCGAGCATCGTGCCGCCGTGCTCGTGGATCGGCTCCACCAGCTCGGGGGTCAGGCGGATCGGGTCGGCAGCTCGCTGGCTCGACAGGCCCTCGTATCCGTAGCGGAAGCCGAGGATGTCGCGGCACCCGTAGTGGTGCCACAGTGCGAGCACGAGGCCGCGGACCACGTTGTTGAGGCCCGGGCACAGGCCGCCGCAGGTGACGATCCCTGCGGTCACGTGGCCGGGATCGAAGTACAGCGTCTCGCGTGGCCCGGCGATCTCGAAGGACAATGGCTCGCGTCCGGCCGCGACCTCGCGGGCGAGCTCTGCTGGATTGGCGTCGAGCAGCACCCGATCCTGGTCGCCGACGAAGCAGCGGACGCGCTCGCACAGTGGCGAGCGGCGGGTCGCTGGGCCGAGGTGCCGGACGTCGGTCGGGCGGGGCGGGGTCATCGCGGGAGACGGGTGCGCGTCCGGCGCGGGCGGTCGCGCCCGCCGGCGACCGCACGGATCAGATGCGCGGTCCGGCTGCGCGGATCCGCTCGCTCGTGCCCGCCTCGAACTTGGTGAAGTTCTTGCGGAACAGTGCGGCGAGGTGCTTCGCCTTGTCGTCGTAGGCGGCCTTGTCCTGCCAGGTGTTGCGCGGCTGGAGCACCTCTGCCGGGACGTTCGTGCAGCTGGTCGGGATCCTCACGCCGAAGATCGGGTCCTCGACCTTCGCCGCCCGCTCGAGCGAGCCGTCGTGGATCGCGTCGATGATCGCGCGCGTGTACTTCAGCGACATGCGCTTGCCGACGCCGTACGGGCCACCGGTCCAGCCGGTGTTGACGAGCCAGGCCTTCGCTCCGTGCCTCTGGAGGCGCGCGGCGAGCAGCTCGGCGTACTTGGCCGGGTGCCAGACCATGAATGCGGCACCGAAGCAGGCCGAGAACGTGGCCTGCGGCTCGGTGACGCCCACCTCCGTGCCGGCGACCTTGGCGGTGTAGCCGGAGATGAAGTGGTACATCGCCTGGTCGGGCGTCAGCTCGGCGACCGGTGGCAACACGCCGAACGCGTCGCAGGTCAGGAAGATGACGTGGTTGGGGTGCTGGCCGACACACGGGATCCTGGCGTTCGGGATGAACTCGACCGGGTAGGACACGCGCGTGTTCTCGGTGATCGAGGCATCGTTGTAGTCCACCTCGCGCGCGGCCTCGTCGTAGACGACGTTCTCGAGCACCGCCCCGTAGCGGATCGCGGCGAAGATCTCCGGTTCCTTCTCGGGCGACAGCTGGATCGCCTTGGCATAGCAGCCGCCCTCGATGTTGAACACGCCCTGGTCGGTCCAGCAGTGCTCGTCGTCACCGATGAGCTTGCGACGCGGGTCGGCCGACAGCGTCGTCTTGCCGGTGCCGGACAGGCCGAAGAAGATCGAGACCTTGCCGTCTTCGCTCTCGTTCGCGGAGCAGTGCATCGACAGCACGCCCTTCTTCGGCATCAGGTAGTTCATGATCGTGAAGACGCCCTTCTTCATCTCGCCCGCGTACTGCGAGCCGAGGATCACGAACTCCGCGCGTTCGAAGTTCAGGCAGATGCTGGCGTTCGAGGAGATGTCCGGCTGCAGCGGATCGGCCGGGAACGCGCCAGCGTTGTAGATCACGTAGTCCGGCTTGCCGAAGCTCGCGAGCTGTTCCCGCGTCGGCCGGATCAGCATGTTGTGCATGAACAGCGCGTGATAGGCGTTCAGTGCGATCACGCGCACCTTGATCCGGTGGTCCTGTACCCAGCCCGCGAATCCGTCGATGCAATAGAGCTGGTCGCGCGTGTTGAGGAAGTCGATCGCGCGCTGGCGGTTGACGAGGAACGTGTGATCGTCGACGGCCATGTTGACGTCGCCCCACCAGATGTTCCCCTCGCTGTCGGGGTGGCGGACGATCCGCTTGTCCTTCGGCGAGCGCCCGGTCTTCTTGCCGGAGCGCACCGCGAGGCCACCCGACGCGAGCAGCTTCCCCTCACCCCGCCGCAACGCCTGCTCGTACAGGATCGAGGGTGACGGATTGTGCAGGACGTTCGTGACCGAGATGCCGTGCTGGGAGAGGTCGATCGTCGACATGGCTGTTCGAGACAGGCCGCCGGTGACGGTTCGGTGTGCGCGCCGGCCGCGGGCGGGCGGAGGCGACCGTTCCGAGCGCCGACCGCCGGGCACCGGGATCTTAGGTGCGCGCCGGCGGCGAGGGGAGCGCACGCACTGGTTTCCGGGTGCGGAACGACGGCATCGACGCCGTGCGAATTTCGCTTTGCGGAGCGGATCCGTGCCGCGATCGTCGGCGCCATGCGCGTGCTCGCTGGTGACATCGGAGGAACGAACGCCCGCTTCGCGATCTGGGAACCGGGGGCACGGCAGCCGCTGTTCGCCCACCAGTTCCGCGACATCGCCAGCGCCGCGGGTGGTCTCGACGAGCTGCTCGGTAGATTCCAGGAGCTGGTCCGGGCCGAGCTCGGCATCGCGCCGGCGGTGCCGGTCGCGGCGTCGGCGTGCGTCGGCGTCGCCGGGCCGATCGAGGCGGGCGTGTGCCGGGCCACGAACCTGCCATGGGTGGTCGATGCCGCCGCACTCGCGCGCAGCACGGGCATCGAGCGCTTCGCGCTGATCAACGACTTCGTGGCGATGGCGAGCGCCGTCCCGGAGCTGGGGCCCGGCGACGTCGTGACCCTCGGCGGGACAGCCGTGCGCGAGCGCGCGCCGATCGCGGTGGTCGGTCCCGGCACCGGGCTCGGCGTCGGGTTCCTGTACTGGCCGGAGGGTGGTACCGGCTACACGGTGATCGCGTCGGAGGGCGGGCACGCCGACTTCGCGCCGCGCACCGCGCTCGAGGCATCGCTGCTGCGGTTCCTCGCCGCGCGCCACGGTCGGGTGTCGATCGAGCGGGTGCTGTCGGGACCCGGGCTGGCGGCGATCTTCGACTTCCTGTGCGAGGAGGACTGCGTGCGACGGCAGCTCGCGCCCGGTACCGCGCAGGCGTTCGCCGGCGCGGGCGACCCGGCCGCGGTGGTGACCGCGCGGGCGCTCGCCGGCAGCGACCCGGTCTGCGCGATGGCGGTCGAGATGTTCGCGGCACTGCTCGGCGCGGTCGCCGGCAACCTGGCGCTGACGGTGCTGGCGCGCGGCGGTGTGTTCATCGGTGGCGGTATCGCACCGCGGCTGGTCGAGCTGCTGCCGCGCACCGGGCTCCGTGAGGCGTTCGAGCAGAAGGGGCGGTTCGCGGAGCTGCTCCGACCGATCCCGCTGCAGGTGATCGTGCATCCGCAGCCCGGGTTGCTCGGCGCGGCGGCCCAGGCGGCGCGGCTGTGAATTCCGCTGCGTGACCGCCCGATCGGGCGCTCGCGTCCCGCGCGCTCCGGCGCGATGATCCGCACCCATGCGCACGCCGCCGTCGATCGTCCGGGCCGCTGCCGCCGTGGTCGCCGTCTACGGCGTCGGCGCTCCGCCGTGTCGGGGCCAGGACGCGGCCAGGCCTCCGAACGTCGTCTTCATCCTGGCGGACGACCTCGGCTACGGTGAGCTCGGCTGCTACGGCCAGCAGAAGATCCGCACGCCGCACCTCGACCGGCTGGCAGCCGAGGGATTGCGATTCACGCAGGCCTATTGCGGTGCGCCGGTGTGCGCCCCTTCGCGGTGTGTGCTGATGACCGGCCGGCACTCCGGCCACGCCGAGATCAGGGGCAATCGGGAGGTGAAGCCGGAGGGGCAGCTGCCGATCTCCGCCGAGGTGCCGACGGTGCCGGCCATGCTGCACGAGGTCGGCTACGTGAATGGCGCGATGGGAAAGTGGGGGCTGGGCCCGGTCGGCTCGGCGGGAGATCCCAATGCCAAGGGCTTCGACCTGTTCTACGGCTACAACTGTCAGCGCGAGGCGCACACCTACTACCCACAGCACCTCTGGCTGAACCGCGAGCGCGTGCCGCTCGACAACCCGGTCGTCCCCGGCCACGGCAGGATCGCGTCGCCCGAGGAGGGCTACGCGCGCTTCTACGGCACCGAGTACGCACCCGACCTGATGATGGCGCGCGCGCGGGGCTTCCTGCGGGCGCGCGCCGCGGACGGCAGGCCGTTCTTCCTCTACCTGCCGTTCATCGAGCCGCACGTCGCGATGCAGCCGCCACCGCGGCTCGTCGACAGCTATCCGCGCGACTGGGACGTCGAGCCGTACCTGGGTGGCCGCGGCTACGTGCCGCACCCGCGCCCGCACGCGGGCTACGCCGCGATGATCACGAGCCTCGACGAGCACGTCGGTAGCATCGTCGGCCTGCTCGACGAGCTGGGGTTGGCGGCGGGCACGCTGGTCGTGTTCTCGTCCGACAACGGTCCGACGCACGACGTCGGCGGCGTCGACACCACCTTCTTCGCGTCGGCCGGGCCGCTGCGCGGCCGCAAGGGCAGCGTCTACGAAGGCGGCATCCGCGTGCCGATGATCGCGCGCTGGCCCGGGCGCGTCGCGGCCGGGGCGGTGACCGGGCACGTCTGCGCCTTCCAGGACGTGATGCCGACGCTCGCCGAGCTCAGCGGCGCGCGCGTGCCGGACGGCTGCGACGGCATCAGCTTCCTGCCGACGCTGCTCGGCCGGCCGGGGGAGCAGCGCGCGCACGATCACCTGACCTTCGAGTTCCACGAGTACGGCGGCCAGAAGGCCGTGCGGATCGGGCGCTACAAGGGCGTCATGGTGAACATCCACCGCGGTGGCGACCGCATCGAGCTGTACGACCTCGACACGGATCTCGGTGAGACGCGCGACGTCGCGGCCGAGCACCCCGACGTCGTCGCGCAGGTGCGCGCGATCATGGCGACCGACCGCAGCGTCGAGCCGGACTTCCCGATGGAGGCCTTCGACCACCGCCGCTGAGGTCGGGGAACCGTCCGCCATGCGCTGTCCCGCTCCAGGCTGTGGTCACGTCAATCCGCGCCGTGCGGCACGCTGTGTCGTGTGCGGCACGCTGCTGCCGGCGGTGCCCGATGGCGACGTGCCCGCCGGTGCCGGCGGTGCGGCGTCCGCGTGGCAGGGCTCGGGTGCCGCGGATCGCGGCTACGAGCTGTGCGAGGAGCTCGGGCGCGGCGCGCTCGGCGTCGTGCACCGCGTGCGGAACCGGCGCACGCAGACCGAGCAGGCGTTGAAGCGCGTGCACTGCGCGAGTCCGGAGATCGAGCAGCGCTTCCTGCGCGAGCTCAAGGCGCTCGCCGCGGTCGAGCACGAGAACCTGGCGCCGATCCTCGACTGGGGACGCGATGCCGAGGGGCCGTGGTACGTGATGCCGCTGAGCCGCGGCGGCACGCTGCAGGAGCGCATCGACCGGTTCGGACCGCTCGAGCCCGCGGCGCTGCGAGAGCTCGGGCGCGGTCTCGCGGCGGCGCTGTCGCGCGCACACGCGCACGGCGTGCTCCACCGCGACGTCAAGCCCTCGAACGTGCTGCTGAGCGAGCGTGGCCAGCCCCGCCTCGCCGACTTCGGATTGGCGAACGGCGAGGCGTCGGCGGCCGATGTCGGCATGACGCGCATCGCGATGGGCACCGCGCACTACGCCGCGCCGGAGCTGCTCGACGGCCGCAGCGCGGACTCCCGCGCGGACGTCTACGGGCTCGGCGTGACGCTCTACTACGCGGCGACCGGTCTGACGCCCCTCGCGATGCGCGAGGAGCGGATCCCGCCGCCATGGCGACCGGTGCTCACGCGCTGCGTGGCGCTCGATCCCGGGCGCCGCTTCCAGACCGTCGACGAGGTGCTCGCGGCGATCGAGCGGATCCCCGCGCCGGAGGTGGTCGCAGCGCAACCCGCGGGTTCGCGGCCCGGCGCGGAGTCGGCGGCCGATCGGCATGCCGCTGCCGCACGGCGCGCGCTCGCCGAGGGTCGGCTCGACGACGCCGAGGCCGAGGCCCTCCGCGCGCTCGCCGAGGTACCGGGTCACCGCGGCGCGCGAGCGGTGCAGGACGAGGTGGCGTCGACGCGCGCGCGGGCCGAGGATCTGCGCCGGCGCGCGCAGGTCGCCGATCGTCAGCTCGACCTCGAGGAGGCGATCCGGCTCTGGCGCGAGCTGAGCGGGCTGCTGCCCGCGGACGCCGAGGTGCGCGAGCGGATCGGCCGCCAGCAGGCGTTGCTGCGGCAGCGCGACGTCCGGCGGCGCGCGCGCGCGCTGGCCCGCGGGCTGGCGCAGGGCCGCATCGAGGGCGTGTGGGAGGAGGCGGTCGCGCTGCGCCAGCTCGACCCGCGATCGGAGAAGCTGCGCACGCTGCTGCGCCGCGCCGAGGCGGCCCGGCGGCAGCGCATCCTGGTCGCGCAGAGCGCGCTGCGGTCCGCCTTCGACAGCGGCCAGCTCGAGCGTGCCGAAACCGAGTTCGCGACGCTCGAGACGCTGCACGCGACCGCCGACGAGGTCGGCACTGCCCGCCGCCAGCTCGAATCGTTGCGGCGCCGCTGCGAGCGCGCGCACGCGCGCCGCCAGCTGGTCCTGGTCGTGTCGGTCGCGCTCGCCGCCGCGCTGATCGGCGCGGTGATCGTCGGTCTGATGATGTGAGCGCGGTCGCCGCCGCCGCGCCGCGGCGTGGGGTCCTCGCGATGCTGCCGCGGGCGGCGCCGCGCCGGGTGCGAGCCGGTCGCGCCCGGCCGTCGCGCCGCAGGGGGCGGCTCCGTCGCCGCGCTGCGGTCCTGCCGGCGGGCGGTTCGCGAGGACCACCGGGGGAGCGTGCGCTCGGCCACTGCGTGGTCCCGCCGGGTCCCGCGCTCGCCGGTCCGTGAATCGCGGGGTCGCGACCCGGTAGCCGCGCGCCGCAAGCGACCCTGGCTTCGCCGCGCGGCGCGGCTACAACCGGGCGAGACACCGCCAACCCGATCGGAGGAATCGAAACATGGGTCTGTTCGCGAAGCTCCGCGGCGAGCTGGTCGACATCATCGAGTGGCTCGACGACAGCAACTCGACGCTCGTCTGGCGATTCCCGCGCTACCACAACCAGATCAAGAACGGCGCGAAGCTGATCGTCCGGCCGGGTCAGGTGGCGATCTTCGTACACGAGGGCAAGCTCGCCGACATCTTCGAGCAGGGCACGCACACGCTCGAGACGCGCAACCTGCCGATCCTCGGCACGCTGCAGGGTTGGAAGTACGGCTTCGACAGCCCCTACAAGGCCGAGGTCTACTTCGTCAGCACGCGCACGCTGACCGACCTGAAGTGGGGCACGCCCAATCCGGTCATGATGCGCGATCCGGAGTTCGGGCCGATCCGGCTGCGGGCGTTCGGCACCTACACGCTGAAGGCGCGCGACCCGAAGATCCTGTTGACCGAGCTGGTCGGCACCGACGGGATGTTCGACACCGAGGAGCTCGGCACGCTGATGCGCGGCGTGATCAACCAGGCGCTCGCCGACGTGCTCGGCAGCTCGGGCTTCGCCGCGCTCGACCTCGCGCAGAACTACCAGGAGCTCGCCGCGCAGCTCAACCAGTCGGTCAACGAGAAGATCGACGACGAGTACGGCCTCGAGGTCCCCCAGCTCTTCATCGTCAACATCTCGCTGCCCGAGCAGGTCGAGAAGGCGCTCGACACGCGCACGTCGATGGGCGTGATCGGCGACATGGGACGCTTCCAGCAGTACCAGATGGGCCAGGCGATGACGCAGGCCGCGAGCAATCCCGCCGGCGGTGGCGCGTCGGAGGGCATGGGCCTCGGGATGGGCTTCGCGATGGCGAACCAGATGATGCGCGGCATGGGGACCGCGCCGGCCGGCGGGATGCCGGGCACCGTGCCGCCGCCGCCGCCCGCGATGTGGCACGTCGCCCGCGACGGCCAGAGCCTCGGCCCGCTCGGCCCCGAGCAGCTCCAGCAGCAGGTCGCGACCGGGCAGCTCACGCGCGACACGCTGGTCTGGTGCGCGGGCATGCCGGGCTGGCAGCCGGCCGGGACGGTGCCGCAGCTCGCGCCACTGTTCGGCCCGCCGGCGCCGCCGCCGCCGCCACCGCCGCCGGCGTGAGCCCGCGACGCACCGGACCGCACGACCTCCACACCCGCAGCCGCCCCCGATGACGAGCGATTCCCCGCCTCCGGTGCCCGGCATGCCGGCCGGGCGCGATCCCGCCGCCGAGCCCGACCCCGCCGCCGAGCCCGACCCCGCCGCCGAGCCCGACCCCGCCGCCGAGCCCGACCCCGCCACCGCGCAGGAGGTGGAGCAGGGCCGGCCCCGCTTCTTCCCGTGCGAGGGCTGCGGGGCGAGCCTCGAGTTCCACATCGGTGCACAGCGCCTCCAATGCCCGTTCTGTGGCTTCGAGAAGGAGCTCGAGATCGATCCCGAGGCCGCCGTCGTCGAGCAGGATCTGCGTGCGACGCTCGACCGCGAGGCGTCCCGGCGCCGCGACCGCACCGGCGCGGCGGCGCAGCTCGGTGTGCGCGAGGTGCGCTGCGTCGATTGCGGCGCGATCCTGCAATTCACCGGGACGTTGACCAGCGACGATTGCGCGTACTGCGGGACGCCGATCCAGCAGGAGGGCGTGCACGACGCCGAGGACCGCATCCCGGTCGACGGCGTGCTGCCGTTCCAGGTGCCGCGCGACCGGGCGAAGCAGAACCTCGCGGCCTGGGTGAAGGGGCGCTGGTTCGCGCCGACCGCGTTCAAGCAGCGCGGCGTGCAGGGCCGCTTCCAGGGCGTCTACCTGCCGTTCTGGACCTTCGATGCCATGACCGCGAACCACTACCGCGGTGAGCGCGGCGAGCACTACTGGGTCGAGGTCGGCAGCGGCGACAACAAGCGACGCGAGCGGCGGACGCGTTGGTATCCGGCGTCCGGCTCGTTCCAACGCTTCTTCGACGACGTGCTCGTGCTCGCCGGCCAGGGCCTGCCCACGAAGCTCGTCGACCAGCTCGAGCCGTGGCCGCTGCAGACCTGCCTGCCGTTCACGGCCGGCGCGCTCGCCGGCTACCTCGCGCGGACCTACGACGTCGAGCTCGAGAGCGGCTTCAAGACCGCCGAGAGCCGGATCGAGGTCGCGATCCGCGAGGACGTGCGGCGGCGCATCGGTGGCGACGAGCAGCGGATCCACCGCATCGACACGAGCTACGGGGCGCTCACCTACAAGCACCTGCTGCTGCCGGTCTGGCTGCTAGCGTACCGTTTCGGTGACAAGACCTACCAGGTGATCGTCAACGCCGCCACCGGCGAGGTGCAGGGCGAACGGCCGTGGAGCGCGTGGAAGATCGCGTTCGCGGTGTTGCTCACACTGCTGGTCGTCGGCGGGATCGTCTGGCTGGCGAACCGGTGAGCGCTGGCGTGCGGCGGCATCTCCGCCGTGGCCCGCCTTGTCCCGGGCGCCCGCCGGTACGATCCCAGCCGCCGTTCGATGCCGCTCCGCGCGGCGGTCCCCCCGACGGCAGTCCCGAAGACGGCAGTACCCTCGACTCGGAGTCTCCGATGCGTCTCGACATGAACCGGTCGTTCCTCTCGTCCACGCTCACGCTGTTCCTGCTCGCGGCGTCCGTCGCCGCGCAGGGCGTCGAGCCTCCCGCGCCGCCGAACGTCCAGGACCCGCAGCCGCAGCAGGAAGAGCGGCAGGAGCCGCAGGTCGTCCGGCTCGGCGACACCGTCCGTGCCACGATCACGCTGACCGATATCGACGGCATCGACCACAGCACCGAGGATCTGGCCGGCAAGATCGTCGTCGTGAACTTCTGGTCGACGCGCTGTCCGATCATGCGCGGCTGGGAGAGCCGCTATGCCGCGATCCACCGCGAGTATGCGGAGCGGGGCGTGGTGTTCGTGACGATCAATGCGAACGTCGGCAATGGCGAGCTGCAGAGGGAAGGCGCGGCGCGGGGCGCACCGGCCGAGCCGACCGAAGCGGAGGCGAAGCAGCCCTACCCGGAGATCCGCGCCTACCTGCGCGCGAACGAGCTGCCGTACACGGTGCTCGTCGACGCCGAGTGCAAGGTCGCGGACCTGCTGCAGGCCAAGACGACGCCGGACATCTTCGTGTTCGACGGCACCGGTAAGCTCGTCTACCGTGGGTTGATCGACGACGATCTCCGCCAGCAGAAGGGCGAGAAGGCGAAGCACTACCTGCGCGACGTGCTCGACGTGCTGCTCGACGAGCAGAAGGCGAAGGAGTTCGAGCCGTTCGAGACGCGTCCCGAAGGCTGCTCGATCAAGCGTCCTGCCGGCGAGGCGCGCCGCCCGCGGCGCGGTGGTCGCTGACGCCGTGAGGGATCGCTCGATGGTCAGCTCGCTGCGAACGGTGGCGACCGCCGGCGCGTCGCTCGCCCTGCTGCTCGGCGGCTGCGGTGAGCCGAACGCACCGGTGAGCGCCCCCCGGTCGATCGCCGGAGCGGCGGTCGAGGTCGTCGACCTGCAGGGCCTCGAGGCGTTCGTCCACGCGCGGAAGGGGCGCCCGTTGCTGGTGAACTTCTGGGCGACGTGGTGCGGGCCGTGTGTTGCCGAGCTGCCGGAGCTGGTCGCGGCGACGCGGCCATTCCGAGCGGCGGGTGGCGAGGTCGCCGGGGTATGCCTCGACCTGATGGCGCCCGGCTACGAGGTCGACACCGTGCTACCGAAGCTGCCGGCGTTCCTGGCGGCGCGCGGGATCGACTACGCGAACCTGTTGTTCTCCGAGTACGAATGCGGACCGCTCGGCGACCGCTTCGGCTTCGATCCGGTGCTGCCGGTCACGTTGGCGATCGGCGCGTCGGGCGAGATCGTCGAGATCCACGAGGGCCGCGCGGACGCCGCGCGCTTCGCGGCGCTGGCCGAGCGCGCGCGGCAGGGCAGCTGACGCCCTGCGCGCTGTCGCGCGCGGCGCTGGCGTGATACGAAGCGTCCGATGTGGACCTGCCGCCCGTACTCCGCGTGGCTCGCGCTCGCCGCTGTCGCCGCCGTGTGCCCGGCGCCCGGGCAGTCGCCTGCACCGCGCGCCGCGCGACCGGCGCCGGGCGACCGCCCGGTCGAGTGGTGGGCCGACCTCGACGCGGCTGCCGCCCGCGCGCGCGAGACCGGGCGCGACGTGCTGATCGCGTTCGTCGGCTCCGGTTGGAACCCGCCGTGCCGGCGCCTGTGTGCCGAGGTGCTCGACAGCGGGGCGTTCGCCGCGGTCGAGCGAGACTTCGTGTGCGCGGAGGTCGAGTTCCCGAACGACCCGGCGCGCGCCGGGGCGGAGCTGGTCGCGCGCTGCGAGGCGCTGCAGGAGCGCTTCGGGATCGAGCGGCTGCCGATCGTGCTGATCACCGATGCCCAGCTGCTTCCGTACGCCCGCTGTCCGGACGCCACGGACCGGGACGGCCGCCTCGATGCGGAGTCGTTCGTGGCCGGGCTCACCGAGCTGCGCGCGACGCGGGAGCGACGCGATGCGGCGCTCGCGCGTGCAGCCGCGAGCGACGGGCTCGAGCGCGCCCGCGCGCTCGCCGCTGCCGTCGACGCGGTCGAGCGCGGCCTGCAGCGCTGCTACCGCGAGCAGATCCGCGCGGTGGTCGAGCTCGCCGACACCGACGCCGACACCGACGCCGACACCGCGCTGCGCGACCGGTTCGCCGCGCGGCTGGCGGAGATCGACCGGGAGGAGGCGCGGTTCGCGGCATGGCGGCAGATGCGCGAGACGCTGCGGGGTCTGCAGCCGCTCGTGCAGAGCGGTCGCTACGGCGACGCCGCGGATCGCATCGCGGCGTTCGCCGCGGCGCGGGGCGGCGACCTCGATGTCGACCAGCGCGTCCAGCTGGGGCTGATCCAGGCCTCGCTGCTGGAGCGCGCAGGCGCGCTCGCGGACGCGGTCGCCGCGTATCGCGCCGCGCGCGCGCTGCGCCCGGACGACCCGCGGTTCGGCGCGCTCGACGCGCACATCGCCGAGCTCGAGCGCGAGCTCGGCCGCGACGGTGCACCGCGCTGAGGCGTGCGCTCAATCCCGCAGCGGGGCGGGCATCGCCGCGCCGTGGCGCGACCGCCAGGACCGCAGCCGCAGCAGCAGCTCGGCCGCGCGGACCGGCTGCTCGCGGGCGAGGTCGCGCTGCTCGCCGGGATCGGCGGCCAGGTCGTAGAGCTCGACCTGGCCGGTCTCGAGCCACTCGATCAGCTTCAGCGAGCCGCGCCGGATCGCGCTGCCGGGCCGCGTGCGCCACGTGCCGCGCTCCGCGTTGGCCTCGAGGTAGCCGGGGAAGTGCCAGACCAGGTCGCGCTCCGGCAGCTCTCCGCCGCGCAGCGCGGGCAGCAGGTCGACACCGTCGAGCCGGGCCGGCGTGCGCTCGGCGGACGGTCCGGCCGCGGCGAGCAGCGTCGGGTGGAGGTCGTAGGTGAGGACCGGCGCGGCGCTGGTCGCACCTGCCTGCGTCACCCCCGGCCAGCGGACGATGAACGGCACGCGGATCCCGCCCTCGTACAGCATCCCCTTGCCGCCGCGCAGCGGTCGATTGTCGGTGATGTCGCGCGTGCCGAGACCGGCGTAGCCGCCGACGCCACCATTGTCGGACGTGAACACGACGACGGTGTCGTCGGTGAGCCCGTGGTCGTCGAGCGCGTCGAGCAGGCGGCCGACGCTCCGGTCGAGCGCCCGGATCATGCCGGCGTAGTCCGGCCGCCGCTGCTCGCCGTCGGGCGCCTTCTCCGCGAAGTGCGCGGTGTCGTCGGCGCGCGCCTGGATCGGCGTGTGGACGGCATAGTGCGCGAAGTACAGGAAGAACGGACGTTCGTCGCGCCGGTCGAGCCAGGCGATCGCCTCGTCGGTCAGGCGGTCGGTCAGGTATTCACCGTCGGACCCGTCCGGCAGTTCGGCATTGCCGTACGGGCTGAAGTAGCTCTTCGGATGGCCGGCCGCGGTGCCGCCGACCTGGTATTCGAAGCCGTGTTCCAGCGGACCGGAGCTGCCGGGTGACCCGAGATGCCACTTTCCGAAGTGGGCCGTCGCGTAGCCGCGCGCGCGTAGCGCCTCGGGCAAGGTCGTGAAGGCGGTGTCGAGCTCCGTGCGGTTCGGCGGCGGGGTCGAGGCGCGATTCGCCGGGCGACCGCGCGCTCCGGAGCCGACCGTCCAGACGCCGTGGTGCGGCGTGTCGCGCCCGCTCATCAGGCAGGCGCGCGTCGGCGCGCAGTTCGGCGCATTGGCGTAGCCGGCCGTGAAGCGGAGCCCGCTCGCGGCGAGGGCGTCGATCGCGGGCGACTCGTAGAAGCGGCTGCCCTGGCAACCGAGATCGGCGTAGCCGAGATCGTCGGCGAGGATGACGACGAAGTTCGGTCGGGCCGGGGTGGCCGGGGCGCCGGTCGCCGGCGCCTGGGCAGGCGACCGGTTGGCGAGCAGCGTGCAGCCGGCGAGCAGCACGAGGGCGCACGCGGCGGAGCGGCGACGACGGTTTCGCATGACGCGCATCTCAGGAGATGCACGCCCCGTGCACAAGCCGGGCGGCCGGGGTCGTCACCCCGGGCCGCGGCGAGCTCACTCGCCCTTCTCGAGCTTGAGCTCCTGCTCGGTCGTGCGGCCCGCGCTGATCACGACGTCGGTCACCAGCGGCTTCATGCCCTGCGCCTGCACGTGCACGCGCCAGGCGCCGACCGGCGCGTCCTGGATCGACATCTCGCCGTTGCGGAAGCCGCTGCGCTGGAACGACGGCAGGTCCGACCACTGGGCCGGGTCGAGGTTGCCGGCGTCGATCGCGAGCGCGAAGTCGAGGCGGCCGCGATCGACGGCGGCGCCGTTCGCGTCGACCACGCGCAGCGTGACCGAGCCGCTCTGCACGGCGATCGTGCGGTCGAGATCCTGCCCCTTCACGATCACGACGCGCTCGCTGTGCAGCGCGGGGCCGCCACCGCGGAGCTGCGGGCCGCCGCGGCCGCCCGGGCCGCCGCCAGGACCGCCGCCGGGTCCGCCGCCGTTGGTGTGGACCTCGAGCGTGTACTCGCCGGGCGGCACCGCCGCGATCTCGAACGCGCCGGTGTTCGGGTCGACGCGGTCCGAGAACAGCCGTGAGAGCCGGCCGATCATCCGCCGTGCAGGGTCCGCCTGGGCCGATTGTGCCGCGACCAGCCGCACCTCGAGCCCGGCCCCCGGATTGCCATTGCGGAACACGCGACCGGTCACCTTCGGCAGCTCGGCCGAGTCGGCGGCGATGTCGTAGCGATACTCGCTGTCGGCGGGCACGAACACGTCGGGCTGCGTGTCGAGCGACGAGGCGATCGCCTGGCCGACGCGATTGCGCCAGTCGCCGTTGTTGCCGCGGTCGCGCAGCTCGACCTGCACGGTGTAACCGCCCGCCAGCAGCCCGTCGATCGAGTACTCGCCGGTCTCCGCGTCGACGTTCGCGGTCTTGCGATCGCGCGACTCGACGTGCACGAACACGATGCGCGCGCGCTGGCCGTCCGCGAGGCCGGCCACCACACCGAACACGTGCGAGCCCTTGTTGAGCGTGACGCGCACCTCGTGCACCGGCGTATTGGCAGGCAGCACGAAGTTCGGGTTCTCGAGACCGGGGAAGCCCTCGGCCTCGACCGCCAGCTCGTAGGTGCCGGGCCGCTGCGGGGCGAACTCGAAGCGGCCGGCCGCGTCGGTACGGACGGCCTGCAGCGCCATGCCGCGCCCGCCGCCGAGCGCGGCCAGCATGCCGCCGCGCCCGCCGCCGGGGCCGCCGAAGTCGATCTGCACGCCACCGAACATCGCGCCCGCGCCCTGGTTGTCGCCACTCGACGGCAGGCGCAGCGAGACGCGGGCGTTCTCGACCGGCGCGCCGTCGCGCGAGCTGACGATCACGCCGTGCACGGCGGTGCCGCGCTCGACCGGGATCACGACGTCCGCCGGGACGTGCTCCTCGGTGACCTCGTAGCGGCCGGCCGCGACCTTGATGTAGCCGGGCGCGTCGACGTCCAGCACGTAGGTGCCCGGCTGCAGGTCGGTGAGCTGGAACGCGCCCTCGGCGTGCGCCGTCGGCGCCGGCGTGCGGCCGGGGATCAGCCCCGAGCCGCCGAGGAGCTGCTGCATGCGGACCTGCTCGCGCTCCCGCTGCGCCTCGGCCTCGGCCATGCGCGCCTCGCGTTCGGCGATCCGCGCCTGCATCTCCGGGTCGTCGGGCTGTGGCTGACCCTGGTCGCCCCGCTGGCCCCGCTGCCCGCGCTGCCCGCCGAACCCGCCGAACGGACCGCCGCCGTCGGCTTCGCCCGGCACGCGCCGCGCGTTGATGGCGAACAGCTCGATCTGCGTGCCGGTGGCGGCGTCGACGACGCGGCCGGCGATGCGGAGCAGGTCGCGCATCGCGACCTGCACGCGCGGTGTCTCGATCGGGGCGATCGGCTCGAGCGACTCGTCGATGTAGCTGTCGTGCGACACCTCGAGGCGCACGTCGCGTTGCGGCACGCTGTCGAGCGCGAACGCGCCGTTGGCGTCGGTGCGCGTCTCCTGGCGGGCCCCCATCAGGTTGCCCATCGCGCCCATCATGCCGCGCCCGCCGCCGCGTCCCCCGGTGTCGCCCATCGACTCGCGCATGCGCGCGAAGATCGCGTCGCGCGAGACGGTCGCGACGACGCGCGCGTTCGCGATCGGCTGCCCGCGCGAGTCGACGACGACGCCCTCGAGCAGCGCGCCCGGGCCGAGCGTGATGCGGCCGACGTCGACGGTCGCGCCGTTCTCGCCGTCCTTCTGCTCGGAGCGACCGGGCAGGTAGCGGGACGCCTCCGCGGCGATCCGGAACGAGCCGACCGGTGCGTGCGACAGCTCGAAGGAGCCGGTGCCATCGGTGGTCGTGTCGCCTAGCAGCGCGCCGAGCGGGTCACCGCCGAACATCCCACCGGGGCCGCCACCGGGGCCACCGCCGGGGCCGCCGCCGCGGCCACCGCGACCGCCGCCGCCGCGCCCGCCGGTCGTCTCGAGCCGGACGGTCGCGCCGGGCACCGCGTTGCCGCGCTCGTCGACCACCTGACCGACGATGCGCATGCCGTCGTCGAGCACGATGTCCTCGACGTTCATCTCGGCGCCGTCGTCCGTGTTCCACTGCCGCTGGACCATGGCCGGGGCGAAGTCGCCGTGCGCGACCGTCAGCCGGACCTCGCCGTTGCGGAACGCCTTCGCGGCGAGCTCGTACCGGCCGTTGCGGTCGGTGCGCACCGGGTCGGCGGCGCGCGTCGGCTGCAGCAGGTCGCGGAACGCACCCGGATCGGGTCGCCGGCCACCGCCGCGCTGGAACATGTCGCCGCCGCGCTGAATCAGCTCGCGGAAGTCGCGCTGGGTCATCGCGACGATCTCGGCATTGGCGACCGGCGTGCCGCGCGTGTCGAGCACGCGGCCGGCGATGTTCAATGCGCCGTCCGGACGCTCGTCGTCGAGCGCATCGTCCTGGGTGTCGGCGCGCGAGCGCGCGTCGCCGCTGAGCGACACGTCGGTCCGCACGATGCCGTCGGCGCGGCGTGCGGGACCGGTGCGCGGTCCGCTGTCGCCGTCGTTCGACATGGAGAGCGGCTCGTCGGACGGCGGCGCCACCGCGGCGCCGGGGTCGCCGAGCAGGAGCCAGGCGGCCCCGCCCAACGCGAGCAGGATGACGGCCAGCAGGGAGAAGGAGCGTGCGTTCATCGGTCGGTCAGATGCAACTCGTGGAGCGTGCCGGGTCGGATGCGGAGCTCGTCGCCGGATGCGGAATCGATTCGGTCGGTGGACGTGAGGGTGGCGGGGTCGCGCACCCGCCAGTCGCCGGCGGGCAGGCGCAGGTGGTCGCCGCCGCGGACGTGCAGGTTCAGTGCCGGTTCGCCCGCCGCGCCGGCGGGGCGGTGCAGCCAGGCGCCGAGCGGCGCCGCGTCGGCGGTCACCAGCAGCCCGGCGACCTCGGGCGCGAGGTCCCAGACGACGGTCTCGCCGGGCACGAGGCCGGTGCTGCGCCACGCGAGCCACACGCCGCGCGGCGCGCCGCGCTCGCCGAGCTCGAGGTCGTAGCGGCCCGGCGGCAGGCCGGCGAGCTCGAAGCGACCGTCGGCCGCGAGCGGCACGGCGGCCAGCGCCCGGCGCTCGCCGGCGCGGCGGAGGCGGATCTCGAGGCGCTCGCAGTCGAGCAGCTCGTCGCCGGGCGCCGCGGTCTCGACGCGCCCGACCAGGCGGGCGGGGCGGGCGTCGGCGGCGCGGAACGCGAAGCGGGCGGCGCCGCCGGGCGCGAGCTCGGCCTCGCCGAGCAGCACGCCGGCAGCGAGCTCGCGCGGCTCGAGCCAGACTTCGTGGTGGCCCGGGGCGAGGCCGGCGAGCCTCGTCAGGCCCGTCGCCGTGACGGGCGTCGCGCGCCGGGCTCCGTCAGCGTCGATCGCGACCAGCAGCGCGCGGCCCGGCAGGCTGCCGTCGAGCGTGAGCTCGATGCGCGCGGGCGCAGGGAGGCGCAGCTCGATGGGGGCCGCGCCGGTCGCGATCGTCGCCAGCGGCGGGAGCTCGACGCGGAGCCCCGGTGCGTCGGTCGGCTCGACCTCCACCGTCAGCGGGCGGTCGCCCGGCAGCCCGTCGATCGCGGCGGATCCATCGGCGTCGGTCCAGCCGCTGCGCGCCCCGAGCGGACCGCGCGGCAGGCGGCCGCGGTGCCCTGGCCGACCGCCGGCGCCGGCGTCCGCCGGTCCGTCGGGGCGGCCCGCCACCGGCACGCTCGGCGCGCCGCCGAGGACCCGGACCCGCGCCGCGGCGACCGGCGCACCCTCGGCGGTCAGCACCCGCACGCGCAGGTCGGCGCCGGGAGCGAGCTCGAATTCCGCCGGCGCGGCCGCGTCGCCGCGGCTGAGATCGATCAGCAGTGGCGCCGAGGGTGGCCGGCCGGGGGCGGTCGCGCGCAGCGCGATGCGCGCCGCGGGCAGGCCGTCGATGCGGAACCGACCGTCGACGTCGGTGGTGGCGGCGCGCCCGCGGAGTTCACCCGCCGCGCCCTGGCGGGGCGCACCGAGCACGTCGACCGTCGCGCCCGCCAGCGGCTGGCCGGTGTCCGCCGCCAGCACGCGGCCCGCGACGCTGCGCGGGGCCGGCAGCCGGAGCTCCACCGGCGGCGCGCCGGGGTCCGTCGCCGCGGGCATGACGCCGTCCGCTGTGGCGACGAGCCCGCTGGTCGGGTCGAGCGCGAGCAGCGTGCCGGCGGTCGACGGCGCGGCGCGCAGCACGAAGGTGCCGTCCGCGTCGCTGGTGCTGCGGGCGGCGCGTTGGAGCGCGCTCCGCTCGGAGCTGGCGACGAACGCGACCGGGCGATCGGGCAGCGGTGCGCCGCTGGCGTCGACGAAGCGACCGCGCAGCTCGACCTCGGTTTCGAGCACGAGCCGCAGCCAGTCCGGGGCGGCGCCCGGCGGGAGCGCGACCTCCGGTGCCGGTCGTCCACCCGGCCGCAGCGCGGTCAGGTGCAACGCCAGCCGCGCCGGCGCGCGCGGCAGCACGAAGCGGCCGTCGGGATCGCTGGTCGCGCGGCCCACCGCCAGCGATGGTGCTCCGGCTGGCTCGGCGCGCTCGGCGCCGAGCTCGACGGTCGCACCGCCGACGGCGACCCCCCCGGCGTCCTCGACGCGACCGACCAGGTCGCGCCCGGGATCGGCGACCACGGCGCCGAGCTCGAGCACGCCTTCGCGGAAGTGCCAGCTGGTGTCGACCACCGTCGTCGCGAAGCGCGGGTGGGTGACGACGAGGCCGACCGCGGTCTCCGGGAACGCCGGGCCGACGAAGCGGAACCGGCCGGCGGCATCGGTGATCGCGACGTCGGGCACGCGGCGCTCGGTGGCGCGCTGGTCGGGGGTGCGCGCGCCGTCCGCGCCGCCGTCGCGGCGCCGGCCGCCGCCTGCATCGCGACCCGGGAGCGGCGCGAGCCGGAGCTCGACGCGCGCACCGCCGAGCGGCCGGCCGCCGGGCTCGAGCACGCTGCCGCGCAGGTCGAGCGTCGGTCGCGCGGCGCTCGGGGCGTCGGCATCGGCGGGGCTCGCCTCGGTCGTCGCGGCCTGCAGCGGCGCGCGGACGGCGAGCGCCGCGAGATCGTCGCCGCGCGAATCGCTGCGCAGGTCGTCGGCGGAGAACGCCACCAGCGTCGCCGGGGCGGCCGGTGCGACGTCGGCGGCGGGCGTGCGCAGCGCCAGCACGGTCGCGAGCGCGGCGCCGACCACCGCCAGCAGCGCGAGCGCGGCACGCCAGGACGCGAGCCACCAGGTACCCGCCGTGCCCGCGCCGACGGGCGCGGCGGTCACGCCGATCGGCAGCGTCGCCAGCGGCAGCAGGGCGCGGTGCCAGCGCGCCGGCTCGCCGCCGTGGTTCGCGTCGAGCCGACCGCGCACCAGCGCGAGGCCGCGCTTGAGGCGCGTGCGCACCGTGTCGAGCGGCAGCTGCGCGCGGCGGGCGATCTCGCGGGACGTCAGCCCCTCGAAGTAGCGGTACAGGACCGTGGAGCGGTACGGCTCGTCGAGCCCGAGCACGACCTCGACGACCTCGCGGCGCGCGGCCTCGCGCTCGACGATCCGGTCGGGCGGCGGCAGCGGGTCGTCCGGCTCGCCGGCCGCGTCCGCGTGCGGCGCCATGCGCTCGCGGCGCAGCTCGCGGAACGCGAGGCGGCGTGCGACCGTGCGCAGCCAGCGCCCGAGCGCCGCGCGGTCGCGCGGCGGGCTCTCTAGCGCGCGCAGCCAGGTCTCCTGCAGGACGTCGTCCACCCGCGAGTCGTCGAGCACCAGCTCGCGGACCAGCGCGCGGAGCCCCGGCGCGTGCCGGTGCAGCTCGGCGAGGTCGAGCGGTGTGGTGTCGCGCGGCGGGTTCATGACGGCGGCCTGCAGCAGTCCTGGCCGAGCGGATCCGAGTGGCGCGGTGGCCCCTCGGTCCGACGCAAGGTCGGCCGGGCCGCTCCCGAGAGGACACCGCGGGGGCGCCGCGGTGTCACAGGGTCACCTCGGGAGCGACCCGGCGCGACGGTTCTCCATCCTTGCTCGAACGAGGACCACGGCGCGCGCCGCCCTGCGCGGTGCGCGCCGCGGACCCGAATGCTCTTCGACGATCAGTTGCCGCCGTCGCCCTTCGGGGCGGGCGCCGGGCCGGCCTCGACCGCGACGCGGAACGTCCGGTGCGTCTCGGTCGCCATGTCCATCTGCTGGCCGCCGCGGTCCATCGAGCGGCTGCTCGCCATCGTCGCGTTGCCCTCGACGACCAGCTTGACGAGCTGGTGCGTGCGGGTGTCGATCCACAGCTCGCCGGCGAGCTCGACCGCGACCTTGCCGGTCTGCGGCGCCATGCCGCCGAAGCCGCCGCGACCCGGGCCGCGGGGGTTGTCGCCACCGGCGCTCGGGTCCTCGCCACCAGCGGGACGGCGCGGCTGCGGCGTGAGGCCGAGCTCGGCGAAGTCGCCCTCGCCCTGGCGCACGCCCTTGATGCGGATCTTCGCGATGCCGCCCTCGTTCGCGTACAGCTCGCCGGTGATCGCACCGCTCAGGCCGGGGGCCGCGAGCATCGCGAAGTCGGCGCCGCCACCCATGCGGCCCATGCCACCGCCGACCCGGCCACCGAACTGGCCGCGCTGCGGAGCGCCCTGACCGCGCTCGGGAGGCTGGCCCTCGCCGGGCGGCTGCCGGCCGCCAGGGCCGCGAGCGCCGGGTTCCATCGCCGGCCGCACCGGGTGGTTGATCATCGCGAACGACTGCAGGAACGCCGCCGGCAGCTCGAACTGGCCGCCGACGTCGATCGACTTGTCGGGCGTGATGCCGGCGAACGACACGCGCGGCGGCATGCCCATCGCGGCGAAGCGCGGCAGCTCCTCACCGTCGGCGCTGCCCTGCAGCACGACGACCCCGCGGTCGTCCTCGACGATGAACAGCGGCGTGCCGACGAGGCCCGACTCGACCTCCTGCTCCATCGGCTCGCCGTCGCGGCCCGGCATCGTCATCGACGCGCGCCCCTCGACGTAGGTGCGCTGGACGACGCCGTCGGCAGCCTGCTCGTCGAACACGACGTGCGACGACGCGTCGGTCTCGCGCGGGCCGGCCATCCGGCCACCGCGTCCTTCGAAGGGCTGGCCGTCGACGGTGATGCTGGTCTCGGCGACCGTGTGGTCCCGCGTGTCGACCGTGTAGCGGACCGTGCCGTCGGCCGGCTTGATGACCAGGGGGACGCCCTGCGCCGTCGCGGCCGCGACGAGGGCGAGATTCGTGACGAGGGTGGTGACGAGGGTGGAACGGTTCATCGCGTCGGGTTTCTCCAGACGGGGTGTGGCTCGAGGCTCCGGTCGAAGCCGCCGTGGCTCCCGGAACCCGCGCCCCGATGGAACGGGCACCTGGAGCCTGCGCGACGGCAGCCTGGTCCAACATTTCCCAGGATTCCCTGTCGCGGGCGCGATGGGCGTTCCGCGTCGTCACGAATTCGTCGCGAACGGCCATGTCCCAGGCCTGTCGCAGCGCGCATTGCGGTCGGGATCCCGGCCGCTCGCCAATGGGCGCGGCTCACGAACGGGGTGCCGGCACCGCCACGTCGGCGGCCCGCGCGGCGAGCTCCTCGCAGAGCTGCCAGCAGCGGAGCTGCATGCGCGGAATGTGGAACGGGCCCTTCCACAGTCCGCCCTTCAGGGACGACGACAGCCGGCCGTCGCGGTGCAGGTAGCCGAACCACTCGCCGTGCTCGGGGTCGGGATAGTGCGCGTGCATCCAATCGTCGATCTGGCGGTGCCAGCTCGCGTAGCGCGGCTCGCCGGTCGCCGCCCACGCCATCAGCGTGGCGATCGTCGCCTCGTTCTGTGGCCACCAGAACTTCATGTCGTGCCAGTACTCCTGCACCGGCCCGCCGTGCACGTCGACGAAGTACAGGATGCCGCCGTGCTGCGGATCCCAGCCGCGCGGCCACATCCAGTCGAGGATCGTCGTGCCGAGGCGGACGAGGTGCGACTGGTCGCCGCCGCGCAGCCGCGCCTCCTCGAGCAGGAACCACGCCGCCTCGATCGCGTGGCCGGGGTTCAAGGTCCGGCCGTCGAAGTGGTCGAGGTACTCGCCGTGCGGTCCGACGACCTCGAGCACCGCGGCCAACTCGGGGTGCATGAAGTGGTGCTCGATCTCGTGCACGGCGCGGTCGATGCGCTCCGTGCACAGCGGGTCGTCGCAGACGCGGCGCAGGATCTGCGCGGTCACGATCGTGATCATCGGCAGCGCGAGGCCCTTGCACGGGCGCGTGCGCGCGTCGACCTTCGGCGGCGGCAGCAGGCTCGGGTCGTCGACGTACCGGCAGACGCGGCGGAACAGCTCGAGCGCGTCGTCGCGCGCGCGCTCGTCGCCGCTCGCGCGCGCGAGCGCCGCGAACGCCGCGATCGTGAAGCACTCGCTGAACAGGTAGCGCCGCTTGCGCAGCGGGCGGCCGTCGCGGGTCACCTGGAAGAACATCCGACCGTCCGCGTCGAAGCCGTGGCGGCGCAGGAACTCGACGCCGTGCCGCGCGAGCTCGAGCCACTCCGGCCGCGGCTCGACCTCGGCGTAGAGGGTCGCGAGCAACCACGCGAAGCGACCCTGCACCCAGATGCCCTTGTCGGTGTCGACCACGGTGCCGTCGCGGTCGAGGCAGGTGATGAAGCCGCCGTGCTCGCGGTCGACCGCGTGGCGGAGCCAGAACGGGAGTACCTGCTCGAGCAGTCCGGAGCGGTAGCGCGCGCCGAGCCAGCGCAGGCGCTCCACCGTCATCGCGTTCGCGTCGTCCATCGCGGTCGTCGGGTTCGGGTCGGTCGAGCCCGATTCATAACCGGCGGCCGCCATGCGCGCGCAGGCTCGATTCGCACGCCCCGGCGCCGCAAGCTTGGAGCATCGAGACCATGCCTCCGCCCCCGGCCGCTCCGGCCCGACCTTCCCCGCTGCGCGCGCGGCTCGACACCCTGTGGGTGCTCGCCGTCGCGCTCGTCGTCTACCTGCTCGCCGGGCAGCGCACGCTGTACGGCGTCGACGGCTGGCGGCTGCTCCGCCGCATCCATGCGGAGGACATCCGCAGCGACATGCACCTGCTCTACAAGCCGCTCGCGTTGCTGGCGAAGCGCACCGGCGAGGTGCTCGGCGCGCCGATGCTCGAGTCGGTCGTCGCGCTCAGCGGAGTCGGCACGGCGATCGGCGTCGCGCTGTGTCACGCGGCGGCGCGGCGCCTCGGCGTCACGCGCCGCGAGGCGCTGCTGCTCGCGGCGCTCGTCGGCACGGCGCCGGGGGTCGTGTTCTACGCGACCGTGGTGGAGCGCCACGGCCCGTTCTTCGCGTTCTACGGCTTCTCGGTGTGGGCCGCCGCCGTGCTCGCGACGCGCCGCACGGCGCGCGGCGAGGTGCTCGCCGCCCTGCTGCTCGCGGTGGCGACGACCAGCGCGTACGCCGCCCACTCGACCGGCTTCCTGGTGCTCGCCGTGCACCTGCCGCTGCTCGCCTGGTTCTCGCGCGCCGGATTCGCCGACAGCGCGCCGCGTTCGTGGCGCAGGCTGTGGGGGCTCGCCGCGCTCACCTGCGTCGCGACGGTCGTCGGCATGTGGGGTGCGCGTCACCTCGGCGTGCTCGCCGGCACCGTCGGCGACGTGCGCGGCAACTACGCGTTCTTCGTCCAGCACGCTTCCGAGCAGATCAAGCACCCCGCCGAGCTGCCACGCAACCTGTGGCAGGAGATCATCCAGCCGTTCCTGCCGATGTCGGTGCTGTCGCTCGGCCTCTACCGCCGTGGCTTCGCGCGCGGGCTCGCCGCCGCGCTCGGCTGCGCCGTGCTCGCGTATTGGGGCATCAGCTTCGCGATCCTCGCCGGCTTCGAGGAGCGCGGCGCCTACGCGCTGCCGCTCGCCTGGCCGCTCGCGCTGGCCGTGCTGCTCGCGTGGCCGCGCCGTTTCGGCTGGATCGCGGTCGCCGTCGCCGCGCTGCTCTCCGCACTCTGGATCGTGCGTCACGACACCGAGCCGTTCGCGGCGCGCGCCGAGGGGATGCGCGCGCTGGCGGCACCGGGGGAGCCGTACCCGATCGCGGCGAGCCCGGAGGACTTCTCGACGCTGTGGGGATACTTCCAGGGCGCTCGCAGCGCGGACGACTTCTACGATGCCTTCGACGCGCGCGCATTCCCGGCCGAGACGCTGCAGAGGTTCGGCGCGCTCCTGGTGACGAAGATCGAACAGCTGCGCGCCGGCCGGATCCTGCTGCTCAGCGAGGACGGGCTACACACCCTCGAGCAGCCGGCGAAGCCCGGCGAGGCCGGGCCGCTGGTCCTCGAGCTGCTGCGCGAGCGCTACGAGTTCGAGCCGGTGGCGTCGCTCGCCTTCCACGGCTATCGGCTCACACCGCGACCTTGAAGCGTCGCGCGACGCCGACCGGAGCAACGCGCGCGCTGCCCACCGCACGCCCGTAGGACCTCGCGACACGATGGACGACGTTCGCTACCGCGCGCTCGAGTATCGGGCCGACGACAGCTTCGAGGAGGCGGGGTTCCGGGTGTGTGGCAGCACCGCCCGCGGCCACGTGATCGAGCGCAATGGCCGCTCGTTGCTGGCGCTGGGCGCCGGTCATCGGCTCCTCACGACGCTGTGCTGTGGCGTGTGCTCGACGGACCTGGATCGCCGCTTCCTGCCGTTCCCGCTGCCGCAGGTGATCGGCCACGAGGTCGTCGCCCGCGACGAGGTCGGCCAGCGCTACGTCGTCGAGATCAACGACTCACCTGCGGCGCGCGGCCACGCCGGCGACTGTCCGGACTGCCGCACGGAGCTCGCGCGCCATTGTCGCCGCCGCATCGTGCTCGGCATCCACGACCTGCCGGGTGGCTTCGGGCCGTACGTGCTCGCGCCGGTCGCGGCGGCGATCCCGGTTCCCGACGCCCTGCCGACCGGCACGGCGGTGCTCGTCGAGCCGTTCGCCGCGGCATTGCGGGCGGTCGAGCGCAGCACGCCGCGCGCCGGCGACGCGGTCGCGGTGCTCGGCGCGCGGCGACTCGGCATGCTGCTGGTCGCGGCACTCGCCGGCGTGCGGCGGCAGCGCGGGCTCGACTTCCGGCTGACGGCGATCGTGCGGCGCGACGCGCTCGCGGTGACCGCGCGCCGCCTCGGTGCCGACGACGTCGCGGTCGTCGCGGGCGACGCCGGCGAGCCGCTCCCCGACGCGAGCTTCGACCTCGTGTTCGACACCAGCGGCCGTGCCGGTGGGCTCACGGTGGCGTTGCGCCTCGCGCGCCGCGAGGTGCACCTGAAGTCGACGCACGGCCGGCCCGCAGCGGGGCTTGCCGCCGCGACCGCGTTCGTCGTCGACGAGCTGACGCTCGCGCCGGCGGCGACGCGGCTGGCGCCGGGCAGCTCGACCGCGCGCGTGGCCTGGCTCGGCGATCCGGCGCAGGCACCTCCGGCCCTCGGTGCGGCCGGCGCCCTGCATGCGTCGCCCGATGCCGTCGTGCTGCGCGCGGCGCTGCGCGCGGCGGGCGACGACGCGGCGTGCCTGGCGGGCGCGGACGTCGTCGGCGTGCCCGATCTCGCGAGCGTCGATCGCGCCATCCGACCGAGCCCGCTCGACGAGGAGGGCGTCGTGCGGCCCTGCGGGAAGCTCGTGCTGTTCGGCGACGGTGGCGTGCCGAGCCCGCTGGCGGCCGCGGTGCTGCAGCGCGGCATCGTGCTGTCGAGCAGCCGCTGCGGGGACTTCCGCCGCGCGCTCGCCCTGCTGGTGGGTGATCCCGACTTGCGCGCGCTGGGCGACGCGGTCGTCACGCACCGGTTCGCGGTCGCGGAGCTGGCGCGCGCGTTCGAGGTCGCGCGCAGCCCGGTGTGCCTGAAGGCGGTCGTCGAGCACGACGCGCAGTCGTAGGGCTACCGCAGCGGCACGAGCCGGGCGGCGTCGGCGGTCACGTAGCCGATCGCGCCGTCGGCCGCCAGCGTCAGCGACACGCGCGCGCCGCGCGCGAGCGGGAGCTCCGCGACGGTGCGCCACCCCACGGTGGCCGCCCGCGCCGTTGCGCCCCGGTCGGGCGACGTCGTCTGGTCGATCGTCGCGCGCTCGAGCCGCGCACCGCTGCGCACCGTGATCCGCACGCAGCGCGCGCGGTTGGCGTGCGGTGGCCAGGTCAGCTGCAGTCGGTAGACGCCGCTGTCGGGCGCCTCGAACGGGAACTCGATCCAGGTCGCGGGGTCGCCGCGCGCGTCGTCGTGGAGGTAGCCGTCGCCGACGAAGCCGGCGACCGACGTGCTCGGGATCCAGCTACCGTGGCGCACGGCCGCGAGATCGTCGATGCAGATGCCGTCGACCGCCGACGGGTCGATCCGCGCGGCGCGCGGCGGTGCGCCCCAGGAGAGCACCTGACCCTCGGCCGCGAGTCGGGCCGCGAGGTTCGCGTAGTCGACGTCCTGCACCGCGGTGCCGCGCTCGAGCGCGAGGTGTGCGGCGAGCGCGGCGGAGTGCCCGAGCACCATGAAGACCGGCTCCATGCGGATCGAGCCGAACGCGATGTGCGTCGCCGAGACCGCGACCGGCACGAGCAGATTGCCCACCGAGCCGCGCGGGGGCGTGATCGAGCGATAGGAGATGCCGTACGGAGCGAAGCCGCCGACCTGTACGTCGCCCTCGTTGCGGACTGCGCCGTCGACCGTCGCGTAGCGTTGGACGTGGTGCGAGTCCATTCCGTACGAGCCGAGCCCGACCGGATCGTCGACCCGCTCGACACCGCGGCAATGGCGCTCGCTCATCACGACGTCGCCGACCATCCGTCGCGCCTCGCGTACGTACAGCTGCGGCGGCCAATGGTCGGTCGCCGTGAACTCGTCGGCGGCGCGGCCGAGCCTGGCGAAGTGCTCGCGCACGTCGGCCGGCACGCGCTCGTTCGACGCCAGCGTCCACAGGAGCCCCTGCGTGTAGCGCAGATGCTCGGCGAAGATCCGCTCGCGCTCGCGCCAGCCGGCCTCCGGCCAGCGCCAGCTCATGCCGATCGCGTCGAGCGACACCGCGAAGTTGTTGTTGGTGTCGGTCTTGCGGTTCGGCATCCACACCGGGTGCCACGGCACGCGGCGGTCGCCGGCCTCGAAGTTCCGCAGCAGCAGCTCGTAGTCCTGCTCGTCGTAGTCGGGTGGCGCGGTCCACGGCACGCGATTCGAGGCCACGTCGGTCGTGCAGAGCCGGAAGCAGTACGCCTGCACGCCGCCGTCGGCGCTGCCGTCAGGGCTCGCCGGTGGCGCGCCGACGTGGCGCAGCAGACCGCTGTCGGGATCGCCCGGGATCCGGTACGGATCGACGCGGTGGGTGAACTGGTGGTAGCGCGCATTGCCGATCTGCACGCCGTCGAGCGTCTCGCCGTACTCGTCGTTCGCTTCGCGGCCGACGCGGTACGGTACGCCGGCCTTCGCGAGCAGATCGCCCTCGTAGCTGGCGTCGACGAACACGCGGCCCGCGACGATCCGCCCGTCGCGCAGCCGGAGGGCGCGGATGCGGTCGCCGTCGCGCAGCACCCCGCCGCCCGGGCCGTGGTCGCCGTCGAGGTCGAGACCCGCGCCGCGCAGGACGGTCACGCCCGCGGCGGCGACCAGCTCCTCGACGATCGCGAGTGCGACCTTCGGCTCGAACGTCCAGGCCGCGTCGGCGCCGGGCTCGTGACCGCGCCCGGCGAACGCGTCGCGGGACTCGTGCACCCACGCGGTGTCGTCGGCATAGTGCGCGCGGATCGCGCGGTAGAACTCGCGCGCGAACCCACCGATCGCGGCCTTGTTGCCGATGTCGGTCGCGCCGAGCCCACACGTCGTCATGCCGCCGAGGCGCGGCGTGGGCTCGACGAGCAGCACGTCGCGGCCGTGGCGCGCGGCGACGACGGCTGCCGCCACACCGCCGGCAGTGCCGCCGTACACCACGACATCGTAGCGAGGTGCCGGCTGCGGATCGGTCGACTGGGCGGGGAGCCACGGCACGGCGGTGAGCGCGAGCAGCAGCGAGGCGGTGAGCGGGAGCGTCTGCATGGGCCGGCGTCCGGTTCGTCGCTTTGAGACGGTGGGCGGATCGGGCATGGTATCGACGGGCTCCGCCGGGGGCCCGCGCCCTTGTGATCCGACCCGATGGCCGACGGCGAGACCTCCTTCCGCGCGCTGCACTTCGACGTCGCCGGCCGGCGCCGCGCGGCCGCGGTCTGGCTGCCACCGGGTCTCGATCCGCGGCGGCGCTGGCCGTTGATCGTCGGGCTGCACGGCTACGGGGAGCGCGGCGACGACTTCGAGCACGGCGCGCACGGACTCGGCAAGGCGATCTGCGAGCATCCCGAGCGGTTCCCGGCGGTCGTGGTGCTGCCGCAATGTCCGCGCGACCTCGTCTGGGTGAAGGTCGACGAGCCCTGGGCACAGGGCCTCGACGGCGCCGAGGCACACCTCGATCGCGCGCTCGAGGTCGCGCTCGCGGAGCTGCCGGTCGATCCGCAGCGCGCCGTGCTCACCGGCCTGTCGATGGGCGGCTTCGCGACGTTCGTGTGGGGTGCGGCCCGCGCAGAGCGGTTCCGCGGCTTCCTGCCGATCTGCGGCGGGGGTGATCCCGCGCGCGCCGCGCGGTTCGGGGCGCGGCCGACCTGGGTGTTCCACGGCGCCGACGACGACGTCGTGCCGGTCGGCAAGTCGCGCGCGATGATCGGCGCGCTGGAGGCCGCCGGAGCCCGCGTCCGCTACACGGAGCTGCCGGGCGTCGGCCATGCGTCCTGGGACCTCGCCTACGCCGATCCGGCGGTCGCGGAGTTCCTGCTCGATCCCGACGCGGCGTTCGGGGGCGCGGCCCGATGACGGCACGCAGGACGCTCTACCGACTCGCGCTGGGCGGCGTCCTCGTGCTGCTCGCGCTCGGCGTCGCGATCGGACTCGGCGCGTGCACCTCGACGATCCGGCCGCCGCGCGACGTGCCGCCCGAGCGCGCCGAGACCGTGTGGGTGGTGCAGGACCGCATGCACCTGGGCCTGTGGTTCCGGCGCGACGCCGGCGGCTTGGTCGAGTACGGCTACGGCGAGTGGGACTGGTACGCGCTCGGCCACAAGGGCTGGCCGCGCGTGTTCCCGGTGATCCTGTGGCCGACCGCCGGCACGCTCGCGCGCCGCGAGGTGGCGACCGGCGACATCGACGAGGTCCGCCGCCACTTCCCCACCTCCCATTTCGAGCCGCTGGTCGCCGACCTGGACAAGGTCCGCGCGCTGCGCGCCCGCCTCGATGCGACCTTCGAGGCCGCCGCCCGCCGCGCGGTCGTCGGCGGCGGCGACTGGAACATGGCCTTCGTCCCCAGCGACGACGACTACTGGTGCCTGTGGAACTGCAACGACGCCGCCGCCGACTGGCTCCGCGCGCTCGGCTGCGACGTCTCCTCCTGGCCCCTCCGCACCGGCATCCGCTTCGCCCCCTGACTCCCTTCCGATCGGTACCGCGTACGATTCTTACATCAGGCGGCGGCGCTCGAGCTCGGCGACCAGCCGCGCGAGGTTCTGCCCGATCGTCGCACCGACCGTGTCGAGCCGCAGTGCGGGGTCCTTCGGCGGCTCGTACGGACCGTCGACGCCGGTCAGCCCGGCGATCTCACCGCGGCGCGCGCGCGCGTACAGCTCGCGGTCGTCGCGCGCTTCGCAGGCCTCGACCGGAGCGTCACAGTGCACCTCGAGGAAGCGTTCGGCGCCGATGATCCGCCGCGCCTGCTCGCGGTCCGACTCGAGCGGCGAGACCAGCGCGACGATCGTCACGATGCCGAGATCGTTGTCCAGCCGCGCGACGCACGCGGCCCGGCGCTGGTGCTCCCAGCGGTCGTCCGGCGAGAAGCCGAGGTCGTCGCTGAGGCCGCCGCGGAGGTTCTCGCCGTCGAGAACGCGGACGACGATGCCGCGGTCGAACAGGGCCTTCTCCAGCGCGAACGCGAGGCCGGTCTTGCCGGAGCGCGGCAGGCCGGTGAACCATACCGTGAACGGCTGCTGGCCGAGTCGCGCGATGCGCTCCTCGGTGGAGACCTGGCCGCGCTGGCTGCGGATGTTCGTGCCGGCGTCGGCGGCCGGCCGGCGCCGCGTCAGGCTGCGCTCTGCGAGGGCGCGGTCGACGATCATCCCGGCGCCCATCGTCGCGTTGGTCAGCCGGTCGATCAGGATGAACGAGCCGAGCCCGCGGTTGCGCTGGTAGGCGTCGACGGCGAGCGGCTTCATCGCCTCGAGCTCGACGCGGCCGATCTCGTTCATCGCGAGACCGCGCGCCTCCTCCGAGCGCATCGTGTTGACGTTGGTCCGGTAGCGCACGTCGCGCACCGTCGCGGCCGTCTGGCTCGTCGAGTGCTTGATCAGGTAGCTCTTGCCGATCTCCAGCGGATTCGGGTGCATCCAGACGACCATCGCCTCGATGTGCGTCTCGAGGCGTGGTGTGTTCTTCGGATTGGCGAGCGTGTCGCCACGGCTGACGTCGATCTCGTCCTGCAGCGTCACGACGACCGACATCGGCGCGAACGCCTCGTCGAGCTCGCGGTCGTAGGACAGGATCTGCTTGACGCGGCTCTGTCGCCCGGACGGCAGCGACACGATCGGGTCGCCCTTGCGGACGATGCCGGAGGAGATCGTGCCCGCGAAGCCACGGAAGTCGAGGTTCGGGCGCAGCACGGTCTGCACCGGCAGCCGGAAGTCGATCAGGTTGCGGTCGCTGCCGATGTGCACGTTCTCCAGGTAGTCGAGCAGCGGCCCGCCCTGGTACCAGGGCATCGTCTCGCTGGCGAACACGACGTTGTCGCCGCGTAGCGCGGACATCGGGATGAAATGGATGTCCTCGGCCTGCAGCTTCGCGGCGAAGTCCTCGTAGTCGCCGCGGATCCGGTCGTAGACCTCCTCGCTCCAGTCGACGAGGTCCATCTTGTTGACGGCGACGACCAGGTGCTTGATGCCGAGCAGCGACGTGATGAACGAATGCCGGCGCGTCTGGTCGAGCACGCCCTTGCGCGCGTCGATCAGGATCACGGCGAGCTGGCAGTTCGACGCGCCGGTGGCCATGTTGCGCGTGTACTGCTCGTGACCCGGGGTGTCCGCGATGATGAACTTGCGCTTCTCGGTCGTGAAGTAGCGGTACGCGACGTCGATCGTGATGCCCTGCTCGCGCTCGGCCTCGAGGCCGTCGACCAGCAATGCGAAGTCCAGCTCCTCGCCGGTCGTGCCGAACTTCTTGGTGTCGCGCTTCGCCGCCGCGAGCTGGTCCTCGTAGACCATCGCCGAGTCGTGCAGCAGGCGGCCGATCAGCGTCGACTTGCCGTCGTCGACGGAGCCGCAGGTCAGGAAGCGCAGCAGGTCCTTGTTCCGGTAGCGGTCGAGGTAGCCCTCGATTCCCAGCCGGTCGAGTTCGTCCTGGATCGTCATCTCAGAAGTACCCCTCGCGCTTCTTCTCCTCCATGGAGCCGGCCTCGTCGTAGTCGATGACGCGGCCCTGCCGTTCGGACGTGCGCGTCCGCAGCATCTCCTCGATGATCTCCGGCACCGTGGCGGCGTCGGAGTCGACCGCGCCGGTCAGCGGATAGCAGCCGAGCGTCCGGAAGCGGACCTTGCGCATCTGCGGCCGCTCGTCGGGCCGCAGCGGGAGCCGATCGTCGTCGACCATGATCAGCGCGCCCTCCCGCACGACGATCGGCCGCTCCTTCGCGAAGTAGAGCGGGACGACCGGGATCTTCTCGTAGTGGATGTAGAGCCAGACGTCGAGCTCGGTCCAGTTCGACAGCGGGAACACACGGATCGACTCGCCCTTGGCGATCCGACTGTTGAACACGTTCCACAGCTCGGGGCGCTGGTTCTTCGGATCCCACGCGTGATTGCGGTCGCGGAACGAGAACACGCGCTCCTTCGCCCGGCTCTTCTCCTCGTCGCGCCGTGCGCCGCCGAATGCCGCATCGTAGGCACCGGCCCCGAGCGCCTGCTTGAGCGCCTCGGTCTTCATGATGTGCGTGTAGCGCTGCGTCCCGTGGTCGAACGGATTGATGTTCGCCTTCACGCCGTCCCGGTTGATCCACTCGATGAGACGCGCGCCGGTCTCCCGCACCATCCGGTCGCGGTACTCGATCATCTCGCGGAACTTCCACGTCGTGTTGACGTGGAGCAGCGGGAACGGGATCGGTGCCGGGTGGAAGGCCTTCTCCGCGAGCCGCAGCATCACGGTCGAGTCCTTGCCGACCGAGTAGAGCATCACCGGATTCTGGAACTCGGCCGCGACCTCGCGGATCACGTGGATGCTCTCGTGCTCCAGTTCCTGGAGATGGGAGAGGAGGTACTTGCTCATCGCAGTGCCTATCGTCCGTCGGCGCGGTGCGGGTGGATGGCGGATGTGGGGAGCGGGGGCCGCTGGAACCCGGGTCAGCCGCCCGGCGCGGGGCCCGGGCCGCTGAGGAAGCCGTTCGCCTGCAGCCAGTCGAGCACCTGGGCGGCGCTCGCCTCGACCGTCTGGCCGGCGGTCGGGACGCTGAGCTCGGGGCGGAGCGGTGGCTCGTAGGGTGAGCTGATGCCGGTGAACTCGGCGATCTCGCCGCGCCGGACCTTCGCGTAGAGGCCCTTCGGGTCGCGCTCCTCGCAGACGTCCAGCGGCACGTCGAGGAACACCTCGACGAACCGCTCGGTGCCGACCACCGCGCGGGCGGCGTCGCGGTCGGCGCGGAACGGCGAGATGAAGGCGGTCAGGACGATCAGGCCGGCGTCGACCGACAGCTTCGCGACCTCGGCGATCCGGCGGATGTTCTCGGTGCGGTCGTCGGCCGAGAACCCGAGGTCGCGGCACAACCCGTGGCGGACGTTGTCGCCGTCGAGGACCTGCACGAGGTGCCCGCGCTCGTAGAGGCGCTTCTCGACCGCGCGCGACACGGTCGATTTTCCCGACCCGGACAGGCCGGTGAACCACAGCACGCAGCCGCGCTGCCCGAGCAACGACTCGCGGTCGCGCTGGGTCACCTCGCCCGGGTGGAAGACGATATTGCGGCTCTTCGGGTCCATGGGCGCGACGGAGTCCGGCGCGGCGGAGGGGCGATTCTGCCCCGCGTCCGCACGGGGCTCCACGGGAATCCTCGGTTCGGCGGCCGCGCCGGGCGGAGCCGTCGACCGAACCCACCGTGGCTCGGGTGATTCCGGATGGACGCGCGGCATCCTCGTGGGCGACACAGGGGACGGAGCTGCCATGAACCGCAACCGGATCACCTGGTCGACCGGCGCCGCGGCCGCCGACTTCGGCCTCGCCGTGCCGCGTGAGCTCGTCGTGCTGCACGGCCCGCGCCGCGACCGCGGCCATCGCGGGGTCGCCGCCTTCGACGACGGCGCCGAGCGGTTCGCCGTCGCACTGCTCGGCCCCGGCTCGCTCGACTGGAGCTACGACCCGGCGATCGCCGAGCTGCAGATCGAGGGCGTGCGTGGCACCGGTCCGGGCACCGAGCTGGTCGTCGTGCACCTCGCCGGCCGCGCGTTCCACGTCGCCGACGCGATGCTCGATGCGCCGCTCGGCGCGTTTCGCTGCGACGCGGTGTTCGGCGAGCTCGGATTCCTGCGGCAATGCGGTGGGTTCACGTTCTGCGACGGCCGGTTCCGGGTGACGCTTGCGCTCGCCCGGGAGACCAACCTGCACTACGACGGTGCGCTCGGCACGCTCGACGCGACCCCGGTGGACGGATCGTTGGCGATCTCGACGCGCGGCGACCGGCGCGCCCGCGGTGCGGCACCGGTCGCGCTGCGCGCCCGCGCGTCGGTCCCCGGCGTGCTGCCGATCTGGCGGCAGATCGGCGGACCGCTGCTGCCCGCGGTGGTCGGCGCCGACGGCGGCCTCGAGGTGCTCGCGGGCGGTCTCGGGGCGGGGCAGCGCGCGGTCTACGCGGTCGTCGCGGAGCACGGTGACTCGATCGCGATCGAGTCGGTCGTCGTGCACGGCCAGCTCGCGCCGCTGCCAGCCTGACCCTGCCAGCCCGACCCTGCCAGCCCGACCCTGCCGACGCGACCCGGCAGGAGTCAGCGGAACACGCGATCGTCGCCGAGCGACCAGTCCGCGGCGAAGAAGCCGGCCGCGGCGACGCCGGCGATGCCGTCGACCCACGTGCTCGCCCTGGCGACGGTCCAGTCCGGCCACGCGACCCCCGACACGAACAGCGGCAGCAGGTCGGTCGCTCGCATGCCGACGATGCCGGTGCCGCCGACGATGCCGACGGCCGCCACCGCGCTGCCGGCGCGCGGCCGGATCGCCAGGACGTACAGGTCCTCGCCCTCGAGCGTGCGATCGCCGACGCGCACGCGGCCGCGCTCGACCTCGACGGGGTTGGCGTCGAGCACCGCCGCAAAGGCTGCATTGGTGTCCGCGTTGCCGTACAGGATCACGTTGCGGTCGGGATGGTCGACCGCCCGGAACACCGCGTCGGCGAGCACGTCGACCGAGCCGTTGCCGCGGTAGCGGAACACCTCGGCGTCGAGGCGCGCCCGATCGAGCGCCCACGCGTTCTCGACGTCCGTCCCGCGCGTGCCGTAGACGAGCAGCATCCGGTTGCGGAACGCGTTGCGGAACGGTCCGTCGCGATGGGGGCCCTTCCGCGACGGTGGCGGAGCGCGGTCCGCGACGGTCCAGGTGCCGCCGGCGCGGATCAGCACGAGGCGCGCTGCCGTGGCGGGCCACGCCACGAGGCCGAGGTCCTGCTGGTCCACCACGACCGTGAGCGGTGCGCCGGCGGGGAGCGCCGCCGCCGCGCCGTCGTCGCGCGGCAGCGACCAGCGCGCCAGATCGATCGTGAGCGCGGCGACGTTGATCGTGCGCAGCTCGATCCTCCGCTCGCCGGCGTCGACACGGGCATCGACGGAGCTCGGAGCGAGGCTCCGCAGCTGACCGAGCACCTCGACCCACTGGTAGCGCGAAGCGATCGCCGGCGCCGCCGTCGCGAACGACAGGCTCGGCAGCGCAATGTCGTCCGGCCGCCGCCGCGCCAGCAGGAACTCGATCAGCGGCGGCCAGTCCATGCAGGCATTGCCCCACCAATGACCGGCGCCCGGCTGCTCGTGATAGGCGAAGTCCGGATGGAAGGCGCCGAGCCGCGCGCGCATCACGCGGGCCTGGTCGACCGGCACCGAGGAGTCCTGGTCGCCGTGCAGCACGTAGACGCCACGTCGCTCGAGATTGCGTTCGAACGACAGGGTGCGGCTCGGGCCGACCGCGCGCTCGAACACGTCGGTCGCCAGCAGATCGCCCGCGTCCCATTCCGCGGCGCCGCCGTACGCCCAGAAGTCTCGCCACCCGGCGCTCGGCGCGATGGCCGCGAAGCGGTCGGTCGCGTGCACGCCGAGCTGCCACGTGCCGTGGCCGCCCATCGAGTGGCCGGTCAGATACACACGGGAGGCGTCGATGCGCTCGCGCGCGGTGACGTCGTCGAGGACCTCCAGCGCGTCGAGCCGCCCCCAATCCTCCCAGTCGAAGCCGAACGGTCTGCGGTTGGTCGGTGCGACGACGTGCACGCCGGACTTCGGTGAGTAGGCGAACGCCTGATTGGTCGCCTCGACCCCGGCCCCGTGCAACGTCAACAGCACGCCGGGCGGCGCGTCCGGCCCGAACGTCCCCGGGCGTGCCGGCTGCATCGCGTAGTACTGGACGCTGCCGTCGATGGCGCTCACGAACGTGCGGCGCAGCCCCTCGCCAGGATCGCGCAGGGCGATCTCGATGGTCGTCCGGTCGAGCTCGCGGCCGTCGGCGTCGACGAGCGCGACGGCGAACGGCACGGTGGCTCCCGCGCCCGCGGCGGGTGGCTCGAGCTCCAGCGCGACCTTGCGCGCGCCGAGCGGGGCGAGCGGTGGCAGCGGTGTCGCACGCGATGCGCCGCCGGCGGTCGCCGCGACGAACCGCAGGCCGGTGCGCCATTGCTCGCTCGCATTGGTGACGAGCAGTGCCGCGCGCAGCTCGCCCGGATCGCCCCGCAATGCGTCGGGCAACGTGCGGTCGAAGTCCTCGATCGTGCACTGGGCGCGCGGTGCGAGCAGCCGCGCCCGCAGCGCCCGCGAGCCCGCCTGCAGCCACAGCTCGTTGCGCCCGGCGCGCAGGGCGACCGGTATCCGGACCGCGCCCGTGTCGTACGGATCGCCCGCCAGCGGGCGACCGTTCCAGATGGCGGCGCGGTGGCCGCGGGCGTCGAGCAGCCGGACGCCGGGGGCCTCCGCATCCACGGTCAGGAAGCACCAGCCGCCGCGCAGCGCGGCGGCGTCGAACGCCCCATCGTCGCCGCTGCGGACGGCCCGCCAGACCGGGCCGTCCCGGCCGCCCGCTCCGCCGTCGTCGGTCGCGTCCAGCGACGCGCCGGCGACCGGTGTGCGGAGCGTGCCACGCACCAACGCAGCGACGACGGGATCGACCGGCGTGGGGGTGCGGCGCGGACCGGTCGCCGGCGCTGCGAGGACCAGCGCGTCGCGTAGCTCGAGCGGCGGGGCGGCGGCGTCCTGCGCGGCCAGCGGCGCGCTCGACAGCCACGCGGCCAGCGTCACGGCGGGGAGCAGGCCGGCGGGCGGTCGGCGGTGCATCGCGGACATGATCTCCTCGCGGTGTCGGATTTCCTGCAGTTTCGGCCTGACGCGAACCGGTCGCGCGGCGTCCTGCCTCGCGATCCCGATCCCGATCCCGCCGGCGGCGGCGGGCCCCGATCGTGAGTGTGCCGCGCGGACCCTCTCCGCCGGCAGCGTGGCGCGGCTGGTCGCGGACCCCGATGGTAGCGAGGATGGCACGGCGCGTGATCGACCCCGGCGAGACGCACGAGCAGCAGGCGGCCCTCGAGGCGGCGCTCGCGGCGGCTCGCGGCGGCGACGCCGCCGCCTTCCAGCGGCTCGTGTGGCCACACCTGCGCGCGATGCACGCGCTCGCGCGGCGCGTCGTCGGCGATGCACAGCTCGCCGAGGACGTCGTGCAGGAAGCGCTCGTCGGCGCGTGGCAGGGGGTCGGTGCGCTGCAGCACGCGGTGGCGCTGCGCGCCTGGCTGTTCCAGGTCGTCGCGCGGCGCGCCCTCGACCGCGTGCGGCAGCCGGCGTGGCGCCGCCGCGCCGGGGCGCTCGACCAGGTCGAGCTGCCGGCGGCGCTCGGGCCGTCGCCGGCCGACGACGCGGTCGGCCGCGAGCTCGCCGACCGGCTCGAGGAGGCACTCGAGCGCCTGCCGGCGCGGCAGCGCACCGCGCTGCACCTGCGGGCGCGCGAGGGGCTCGACTATGCGGCGATCGCAGCGGTGCTGCGGTGCTCGGCGAGCGCCGCCCGGATGTTGGTGCTCGAGGCGCGGCGACGCGTGCGCGAGCGGTTGGGGGCACATCTCGAGCCCTGACGGGCCGAGCTCAGGACGAGGAGCGGACGGCGATGCGAGACCAGGACGGACGGCGGGCCCCGATCGACGGCTGCGCGTGGACCGACGCGGTGATCGCGCGCGCGCTCGACGGCGACGTCGACGCGGCGGCGGCGCTCGGCGTCGGCGACGCCGAGCTCGCCGGGCACGAGCGTACCTGCCCCGTGTGTGCCGCGGCGCTGCGCCGCTGCCGCCGGCTCGACGCGTTGGTCGCGACCACCGGTCGCGACGAGCCGGACGACGGGCAGCTGCGCAGCTGGCTCGAGCGGGCGGTCGTGGCGCCGCGCCCCGACGTCCCGGCCACCGCCGCAGTCCCCGGCGCGGCCGGCGCACCACGCTGGCGGCGCGCGCTGGCCGCGGCGGCGCTGGTCACGATCGGTGCTCTGGTCGGCGCCCTGCTGGCCCGCAGCGCAGGCCGCCAGGCCCTGCCACGGCCAGGGCCGGCGGAGCCGGTCGCCCGCGACGCAACGGTCCAGGGAGCCGAGGGCGAGCCTGCGCGACCGCCGGTGGCTGACGCCGGCCTGCCGCGTGGGGCGGTGCTGCTGACGCCCGACGACGGGTCCGCGCCGAGGCGTGGCGCGGAGAGCCCCGAGCGCGTGCGCAGCGCCGCGGCGCGACTGGCGGTTGCCGCCGAGCGCGTCGCCGGACCGCGCCTCGAGCTCGCGGCGCTCGCGGTCGCCACTGTCACCGAGCCCCGGTGGACCGGGCTCCCGGCCGCCGCCGCCCGGCGCGCCGCGGCGGTCCGGCAGGGCGTCGCTGCGCAGCTCGTGCGCGCCGGTGCCGACGATGTCGATGTGTTCCGGGTCGCGCTGGCGCACCTCACCGACGCCGATGGCGGACCGTTGCCCGACGCGATCGCGCGGGCGGCGCGCGGCAGCGACCGCTTCGTCGGCCGGCTCGCCCGCGAGCTGCGCGGCGCACCGCCGGAGCCGCGGGCGCCGTGGGCGGCCGCCGTGCGGATCGGGGCGCCGGCGCTCGATGCCGCGCTGCGCGCGCGCGCGGCGGGTGACCGCGAGGTCGTCGAGCTGCTCGTCCGCGAGCTGCGGACCGCCCCGGGGCGTCCGGGGCTCGGCCGGCTCCTGTTGGCGGTCGTCACCGACGCCACCCGGCGCGGACTCGTCGATCCCGAGGAGCTCGTGCCGCGGGCGTTCGCCGGGCTCGACTCCGCGGGGATCGCCACCGAGGTCGTGGCCGCGCTCGACGCGAGCCGCAATGCCGGCGACCGCCGGATCGCATTGCGCGCCCTCGGCGAGCTGCGCGATCTCGACACCGCGGCCGGGCTGCGCGACATCCTGTGCGCGCCGCGCCTCGAGGAGGCGGAGCTCGCGGCCTGGGCGCTCGGCCGGCTGCCGGTCGGAGCGGACGACCTCGCATTGGCCCGCGTGCCGGACGCGCGTCGTCCGTTGTGGCTCGCGGTGCTCGCGTCGCGAGGCGAGCCGATCGCACGGAAGCGCATCGCCGGGCTGCAGCTCAGCGACGAGGAGAGGGACTTCCTGCTGGCGGGTGGATTCTCGCCCGCACAGCTCGGCGTCGCGGCAGCGTTGCTGCGACGGCAGCGCTGGGACAGCGCTGCGCATTGACACGACCCCGGTGTCACTTCGTTGCCGCACCGCTCGCACGGTGCGGCACTGTCGGACGTCCGTCGGACGTCCGTCGAACGTCTGTCGGAGAGAGAGGAACCGTATGTTGATCACCTTGTTGGCGGTGCTCGCGCCCGCCCTGTCCGCCCCCGACCTGCAGACCGCCGCGCTGAGCGCGCCACCGCAGAGCCCGCCGCCGACCGTGCTGCGCGTGCGGCCGGTCCGCGAGCTGATCGAGATGCCGAAGCGGCCGGTACCGCCGCCGATGTCCCCGCTGCTCGGCTCCGCCGAGGAGCAGACGTCGGAGTTCCAGCCGCTGCTCGATTCCAGCGACGGGCTGCGGATCGCGGAGTCCGAACTCAGCGATCTGCTCGACGCGCGACTGCTGACCCTCGGCCTGGGCGACCAGCGCTACGAGTCGGAGTGGTCGGTCTCCAACGGCCTCGCGACGATCCGCGGTACTCCCGAGGTCGTGCGTCGCGCCGACGAGCTGTTCGATCATCTGCGCGGTGCGCTGCACCCGGCGATCGACGTCGAGGTGAAGCTGCTGCGGTTCGCGGCCGGGTCGACGGTCGAGCCGCCCGAGTACCAGCCGCGCGGCGTGCTCGCCGCCGACGTGCGGCCGGCGGTGCCGGACGCGCAGACCGCCTGGTCGGCGCGCGCGCGCACGCGCGCCGGCGCGCCGATCGGGCTGGGGGCGGGGACGCGCACGCCGTTCGTGCGCTCGTTCCACGTCGAGGTCGCCCAGCGCGCCGACACCGCCGGGATCGACGTGCAGACGTTCTTCGAGGGCGTCGACGTCGTGGTCGAGCCGCACACGCTGGCCGGCAGCGACGACCTGGTCGTCTACGTGCAGGGTGCCGTCGCGAAGCGGCGTGCGGACGTCGTCGTGCGCGCCAGCGGGCTGCGCGACTATCCGAGCGTCGACGTGCCGACGCTCGCCGTGGCGAACTTCGCGACCGGCGCGCGCGTCGCCCCCGGCGAGTCGATCGCGGTGTGGAGCCTCGGTGCCGAGGCCGGCGGCGACGCGCTGTGTCTGGTCGTCACCTGCAAGCGAGCTGCGCCGGCGCCGCAGCTCGACGGGCTCGCGGTGCTCGATATCTCGTCGCTGATCGCGCCGCGGCTCGGCGTTCGCGTGGCGGCTCGCGACGACGAGGACTGGCAGCGATTCGGCACTCCGTTCGAGCTGCGGATCTCGGAGGCGTTGGACGGCACGCTCGGCGGGCTGGACCGCGACTCGGTGCGCGCGCTGGTCGCGCAGGCACTCGAGCCGTGGACCGACGAGGGCACCGCGCGCGTGGAGCTCGTCGGCGCGTCGATCGCGGTCTTCGGCCCGGCCGCGGCGATCGCGCGGGTGCGCGAGGTCCTCGGTGGGGTCGAGGACGCGCTGCACCGCACCGTCGAGCTGCGCGCGCGGACGCTGCTGTCCGACGGGGCGGGCGGTGATCGCCTGCACCTGCTGGTGATGCCGGGGCTCGCCGGCCGCGCGCACGTCGCGATCCGCGGTATCGAGTCGCTCGCGCTGATGACGTTCGAGCCGGAGATCGCCCAGCGCGCGACCAGCCAGTCGCCGGTCGTGCGGACGACCTTCACCGGCATCATCGCGTCATGGCTGCCGTGGCAGCTCGACGATTCGGGGCGCAACGGCTGTGACGCGGTCGTCGACGTGATCCATACCGCGGCGCCGCGCCGGCGGCCGACCGACCTGCCGGAGGGCGGCGACCTGTGGTTCGGCGAGGTGAAGCGCGCGCGGTTCTCGCATTGTGGCGAGCTGCCGGTCGGCAAGGCGCTCGTGCTCGGCCGCGGCTTCGATCTCGACGTCGATGGCCGCCGCACGACGATCGAGCAGGCGCTGCAGGTGCAGTGATCGCGCGTCAGCGCGGCGCGAGCACCACGCAGCGCTGCGCGAATGGCGCGAGCTCGAGCGGTTCCGCCAGCGGCTCCCGCACCCTGCCGAGCAGGTCGGTCGCGCTGAGCCGCACCGGCGCGTCCGCGAGCTCTGCCGCGCTCGCCGGCCAATGAGCGCTGCGGCCGTCGAGCTCGCGCAGGTGCAACAGCAGACCGCCGCCATCGGCCGGGCGCACCGCGATCGGATGCAGGCCGTCTGGCAGGGGCCACGGCAACAGCGAGAGCCGTTCGCAGGTCGTCGCGGTGCCGCCGCCGGCCAGCGCGCACGCGACGAGCGGTATGCGGTGCGCGCGGCCGAAGCGGGCCGCCGCGGCGGCGCCGAGCCCGGCGCCCGACGTCAATGCATAGGCGAAGCGGAACTCGCCCTCCTGACCGGCGAGGAAGTTCGTCGTCCAGTAGTCGTTCATGACCCAGCCGTAGACGTGGCTGCGGTCGATCTGCACCGTGCGCCGGAACTCGCCGAGGCGGATGCCGCCGAGCTGCACGAGCGGGATCTCGGCGGACGACAGCACGACCTGCGCGTCGCGCGCGCGGAGGGCGACGAAGTCCTGCACCGCCTGCCAGTCGGCGGCGGCGCCCGGCAGGATGTCATGGCGCGGGTCGACCTCGCCGCCCTGGGCCTCGTAGGCGAGCGCCGCGTCGGGGAGAGCGAACGGGAAGGCGACGTACAGACCATCGGGCTTCGGCCCGCGCCGCTTGGCGATCGCGTAATGGAGCTCCAGGCGCTTCTCGGCGTGGAACAGTCGCAGCTCCCAGCGCACGCCGGACGGGGTGGCACAGCCCGGCAGCTCGGCGCGGAGTGCGAGGGTCGTGAACACCGGGCCGTCGATGATGCCGTCGACGACGACCGCGCCGGGCGTCGCGCGTTGCACGTCGACGAGGTGCAACGCCTCGAGCTGCTCGCGGTCGCCGAGCGCTTCGTGGATCGGCAGGCCGAAGCCGAACGGCGCGTCGCGGTCGACGAGCTCGCGGCCGGTGGCGCGGTCGCGCCACGATGCGATCGCGCCGGTCCGCGGGTCGACCTCGACGCGGTAGTGCGCGTTCTCGACGACCGTGCCGGCACGGCGCGACGCGAGCGGAGCCGGCAGGGCGTCGGGCTCGACGGCGACGCGGAAGGTGCGCCAGCCGAGCGGTGGGATCGCCGGTGCCGACAGCGTCCAGTCGCTGCTGCCCTCGCGGGTTCGCAGGCGCTGCACCGGCACCTCGCCACCGGCGTCGTCGAGCACCCGGAACGGCCGATCGATCGGCAGGATCGCGTGGTCCGCGCACAGCTCGACGAGTCCGGCCCGCTCGAATGCGAGCGGATTCACCACGGCGATGCGCGGCTCGGTCGCGCGGGCGGTGGCGACCGGCAGCAGGGAAAGTGCGCCGTCGGTGAGCAGCGCGGCACGCTTGACCGCGTCCCATGCGTAGGCAGCCTTCTGCCCCCATTGGTCGAGCTGCTCGGCGGACCACGGCTCACGGATGCTGTCTGCCGCGCCGAACGTGTGCTCGGCGTAGAGCAGCAGGTCCTCGCGGCACGCGTCCGCGAGGCTCGTCAACGCGGGCGGCAGCGGAGTGCCGAGCCGCGCGGCCATCGCCAGCAGGCCGTCCGCCGCGACCATCCGTGCCTGCGTGACCCGCGCCGCGGCGGTCTCGCGCGCGGCGGAGCCGAAGCCGTCGGTCCACCAGTCGGGCCAGGCCCTGCGGAACGTCGGCAACGCGTCGCCATGCGTCGCCGCGGCCCAGGACACGAACTCGCGCGCGGTCGAGCAGCGCAGCCGCGGCCATTCGTAGCGCTCGTTCCAGGCCGTGACCACCGCGCTCGCGGCGACCGACGGGGGCGCATTGTCGGTCGGGCTGCCGGAGTGCTGGATCGCGATCCGGTCGAAGCCGTAGCCGCGGTCCTCGAGCTGGCGCAGGTACCGCAACAGCTCCGGCTCGACCGACTCGATGTTGCCGGTGTGCACGCCGAGGAAGTTGCCGGTCATGTAGTGGTCGGCGCGGAACACGAGCACGCGTCGGCCGGCCTTCGACTCCCACCAGAAGCAGGTCGGCACGTCGAACGGGATCAGTGCGCGGTGGCCGTTCTGACCCATCGTCAGCGCTTCGATGCCGAGCTCCGCGAAGTGATCGACGAGGCACCACGCCGCGCCGTTGACGTCGTTCTGCATCGCGGTGGTGACGCGGAGTCCGGCGTCGCGCAGCTCGGCGATCGGGCGCAGGAACGCGGCGAAGCTCGCCTCGTCGACCAGGTCCGACATGTTGAGCAGCATGCCGGTGACCTCGATGCGCCCCTCGGCGACGCGCCTCCGCAGGCGCTCCACCTGCCACGCCGGGCGGATGCGGACGAAGTCGCGCACCGCGTGGCTGACCTCGCAGGTCCAGCGGAAGCGCGCCGGCTCGGGCAGCGCGTCGGTCCGATCGCACAGATCGAGCGCCCGGTCGATGAAGCGCAGCTGCTCGGGCAGGATCTCGCTCTGTCTCCGCGTGTAGCCGATGTCGGTGTGTGTGTGCTGCACGAGGTCGACCGACCAGCGCCGCAGCGGCGACAGGGTCGTCGCGAGCTCGTAGAGCGTGTGGTCGCCGGCGCGCACGCGGACCCGCGCGTCGGGTGCGTCGGGAGGGCAGCGCAGCTCGAAGCGGTTGGCGCCGAGCTGCAGGACACCACCGACGGACGCGCCGTGCGAGGTCTCGATCGCGACGGTGCACGGCGGGTCGAGATGCACGACCGTGAGGTCGAGCGGCCGATAGCCGCCGGCGGGATCGCGCCGGATCGCGGGGGACGCGGCCAGTCTCGCACCGGGCGCGACCGCGGCCATGAACGTGATGTACCAGGCGCGGTCGCCGGCGGTCTCGCCCGCGACCTCGAGGCGCAGCGGTGCGCCCGGTGTCAACCGCGCGCGCGGCACGCGCAGCGTCGCGTAGCCGAGCAGGTCGTCGAAGCGGTCGACGACCGTCGCGCGCAGGTGCAGCTCGGCACCGTCGGGGCCGTCGCAGCGAAGCTCGCGCCGCGCCGAGGTCGGCGGGTTGCGGAACGTGAGCCAGGGCTCGCCATCGACGCGCAGCTCGAACCGGCGCTGGCCGGGGTCGACGTCGAGCCCGAACAGCCACACGAAGGTCGCTGCGTCACCCGCGAAGTCCGCGGGGACCGGCGCCGTCTCCCACACGATCGAGCGGTCCGCGTCGAGCGAGCGGACCAGCAGGCCGCGGCCGATGTCGGGATCGGCCGAGTGGTAGTCGAGCACGTCGCCCGCGATGCGGCGGGCGAAGCCCGGCAACGGTTGATCGGAGGCGGACGCGGGAGGCAGCACGGCAGCCATGGCGAGCGCCGCGCGCAGGACGAATGCAGCTCTTCGCGCGAGCATGCCCGCATGGTAGCGAGCCGGTGCTCCCGTTCAGAACGTCCAGCTCATCGCTGCATAGCCGAAGTAGGTGTCACGGCCCTGACCGTTCGGGGCGTCCTTCTGGAAGTCGCCGGCGATCAGCACGGCCGCGCCGACGTCGAGCTGCAAGCTCTTCGGCACGATGTTCCAGCGCACGCGCGCCTCGATCTGGTCACCGACGTGGCTGCCGGCGGCGCCGGTCGGGTCCTGCACGCCGGCGGAGGTCCATTGGTCGCGCTTCTCGGCGAGCCACACGCCACGCCAGGCGATGTGGGCCTCGGTATCGGTGGACGGCTTCAGCGACAGCCGGACCTCGGGTGAGTTCAGGTTCGCACGGGCGATCGCGCCCATCTCGCTGGTCGGGCCGAACTCGAAGCGCCGCGCACCGAACAGGGTCTCGAAGCGGCCGTTGTCGCCGTCGGTCGGGTCCTCGTCGCCGCTCGCGTAATCCCAGGCGATGCGCAGGTGGGGGCTCCACGCCGCGTCGAAGCTGTAGCCGGCGGATACGTGGGTCAGCCACGCGAGGTGGTCGAGATCCATCGTCGCGCTGCGGCTGAGCCGTGACTCCCCGAACTGGATCGCCGTCTCCCACTGGAAGTCGACCGCGCCCTTCTGCTTGTCGCGGACGATCCGGATCCCGGGCGTGTAGATGTTGCGATGGCGCGTGCGGGCGCCCGATTCGGTGAGACCATAGAAATAGGCCTCGATCGCGGTCTTCTCGGCGACGCCGGTCGTGAAGAACGCTCCCCAGAATTGATAGTCCTCGTCGTGCTTGTCGAGCTCCGGCCGATTGTGGCGCAGATCGGAGAGCTCGCCATTGGTCGGCTCGCGCAGCACCGGCATCGTCCAGAACGCCTCGACCCAGGTGTCCTCGTCCTCACCAGGCTGCCAGTGCCAGTCGATGCCGTCGAAGGAATTGATCGTGTTGCGGAAGCGATTGCGGGCCACCAGTCGGCGGCTGCCGAGGTCGATGGTCTGGCGGCCGACCCGCAGCCGATTCGCGCCCGAGTTCGCGTCGCCGAGCCGCACCTCTCCGAACAACTGCAGGAAGTCGATCGGATCGACGATCGAGTTCGTGAGATAGGAGTCGGTGCTCGCCCAGAACTGTCGGGCGTCGATCAGCTCGACCGTCGCTCCGAACGGGTCGGCCGTGAACTCGGCCTTCAAGAGCGCGCGCGACAGCAGCAGGTGGTCGGATTCCGCCAGCGTGCCGGCGCGGTACTCGCCGTCGAGACCCTCCCAGCGCAGCCGGTATTCGCCGCTCAGCTTCAGCCAGTCCGGCGTGCCGAGAGCGTCGTCGAGGCGCCAGGGGCCGCGGTTCGATTCGCTGGCCGCCGTTCCTCCCGACGGAGACGACGGGCCGGCCGGCGGTGCGGGATCCTGGGCGGCGAGCCCCGCGGCGACGAGCACGGCGGCGACTGGCAGGACGACGACGGTGCGCGAGAGACCCTGCATGGCGGACTCCGAGGCTGTGTCGGAAAGAACGGCGATGCGACTGGAGCGCCGTGCGGGCCGTGCGGATCGTCGGTGGTCCGCACTCGACAGCGCGGCTCGCGACCCGACCGCCCACGGCCGCAGGGGACCGGACGTCGCGCCAGATTGCAAGCGCGAATTACGGTAGGGCAGACATGTGATTCGGCGACGCCGAGCGGCGGTCGCGCAGCACCGTGCCGGGGATTGCGCCACGCGGCGGTCGGGGGGTCATCAGCGGGACGGGCTGCGGTGTGCAGGATCGCGACGGTCCCGCGCGCGCTGGTCAGCCCGCGAACACGCCGTCGCTGTGGGCGAGGCTCGGTGCGTCCCCGGTGCCGAACACGGAGTGCCAGACGCAGTCGTCGGGGCCGTGCGACGGCAGCAGGAGCGCGTCGCCGGGACCGAGCGCGTACAGGTGGCCGGCGCGGACCAGGGCGGCCGTGAAGGACGGATCGGCATTGAGCGTCTGCCACAGTGCGCCATCGGGCGGCTCGGGGGCGAGGAGCGCGCTGCGCACGTCCGCCGCGCGGGAGTGACAGTGGTCGGCGACCCGCTCCGCCAGCTCGCGCAGCGGCAGCGCCAGCCAGACCGTCACGCCCGCGAGCTGCGCGAACACGACGCCGCGCTGCCCCGGGTCGGCGTCGTGGTGGAACAGCGCGCCGCCACCGGGCGCGTTGCTGTAGACGATCCGCTCGGACAGCCGGAACGGGCCGCCGAGCGCGTCGCGCAGCAGGCCGGTCAGCGCGCCGCTGCCGGTGACCACCGCGCACTCGGGGAACACCGCGTCGGCGAGTCGGTCGGACCATTCCTCGCGACCGTCGGGCGTCAGCCAGTCGCGCGTCGCCTCGTGGCCGAACGAGACGCGGATGCGGAGCGACAGGTCGCGCTCGTCGTGAGCGATCCACGACAGCTTCAGCCACAGATCGCGCGCCAGGCGCCGCGCGCCGGCCTCGCTCTGCACGTCGACGAACAGCTTCTCGATCTCGCGCGGCTCGCCGTGATCGACGGTCGAGCCGGCGTAGCGGAACAGCTCGTCGTCCCCGAGTCGCGCATCGATCTCGTCGAGGAAGCGCGCACCGTCGCGCAGCCGGTCGAACATCCGCTGCGTGTCGTCGATCGCCTGGGCGTGGGTCGCGACGCGCTCGGTCAGCAGATCGGGCAGGAACACCGGCTCGCCGGCGCGCCACGCCGCGAGCGGGTCGCGGGTGGGAGTCGGCGGCCGGTCGCCGACGACCAGCGCGCCGTGATCGACGCCGCGGCGGACCAGCTCGAGCACCAGCCCGCCGCGATCGCGCAACGCATCGAGCTCACCGCGGCGGTCGGCCGTCACGTGCAGGAAGTCGAAGTCCGAGCCGGCGTCGTCGGCGGCCATCCGCGGCACTCTGCGGTCGCGCGGCGCAGCGCGCAACGGCGCGTCGCCGCGCCGCGGGCGCAGGCCGATGGCGGACCGTGGCCGGAGCGCTCTTGCGGCGCGTCGGTCGGCCGCGACGATGGGCCCGTGCCGACGCCGCCTCCCGATCCGGTCGCCCACCTCGCGCAGCAGCTCGGCGAGGCCACGCTGCGCGACGTCGTCGCCGCGTTCTACCGCCGCATCCCGTCCGACGACCTGCTCGGGCCGATGTACCCGAGCCACGACCTCGCCGGGGCCGAGCGTCGCCTCGCCGACTTCCTGGTGCAGCGCTGCGGCGGGTCGCCGCGCTACTCGCAGACGCGTGGTCACCCGCGACTGCGGATGCGGCATCAGCCGTTCCGCATCGACGCGCACGCGCGCGACCGCTGGATGGCGCTGATGACGGCGGCGCTGCACGAGGTCGAGCTGCCGGACGACGCGCGATCCGCGCTGCGAGCGTTCCTCGGCGATGTCGCGACCTTCCTGATGAACGTCCCCCCGGGCGCCCCGTGACTGGCGCGGGCGAACGCTCAGCCGGCGACGACCGCGACGAGCACCTCCCGCGCGTGCCCGCGGCGCCGGTGCTCCCACAGCCAGATGCCCTGCCAGGTGCCGAGCGCGAGCCGTCCCGCGACGATCGGGATCGACAGCGAGGTCTGCGTCAGCGCGGCCCTGACGTGGCTCGGCATGTCGTCGGGGCCCTCGGCGACGTGGCGGTAGAGCGGGTCGCCGTCCGGCACCAGCCGGTCGAGGAACGCCTCCAGATCGCGCGCGGCGCTCGGGTCGGCGTTCTCCTGGATCACCAGGCTCGCCGACGTGTGGCGGACGAACACCGTGCACAGCCCGGTGTCGACGCCGGCGTCCGCGACGGCGCGCGCGACCGCCGGAGTGATCTCGACGAGGCCCCGCCCCCGGGTCGTGAGCCGCAGCGCTTCCACCGGCATGCCGCCCAGACTGCGGTTCGTCCCGAATCGAGTCCAGCCCGCCGGGCGCCCCCGCACCGCGGCTGCCGCCGCGCCGGCCGGTGTCGACGAACGCGACAGGTTGCCGGCGCGGGGTGGCGAGATAGTGGGGCACAAGCCGCGTGGCCCCGCGCGTCGATGCTGCGATCGTGGACAGGGCGACCCTGTCCCGATCCGGAGGACGAACGATGGCCGCGATCGCCGAGACCCGGTTCCCCGCGCTGTCGTGCGTGGTCGGGTTGCTGGCCGGCACGGCAGCGCTGCTCGCGCAGTCCCGCGACGGCGGGGCCGCGCTGATCGGGCAGCGCGCCCCGGCGCTGGCCGTCACGCCCGGCGACTCCGGCGGGCGCCCCGCGCTGTGGGCGTTCCTGCCCGAATCCCGCACCGCCTACCTCGCCGCTGAGCGCCAGCTCGCCGGTCTCGAGCGCGAGCTCGGCGAGCGCGTCGCGATCGTCGCGCTGCTCCCCGCCGGGAGCGCCGAGCGGCTCGGCGCGCTGCGCGGGCGCGGCGCGCGCGGGCGGTTCCCGCGCGTCGAGGACGCTCGCGATCGGCTGCGCGGCGTGCTGCTCGGCGGCACCGACGTCGGCGCCGGCGCCGGCTACGTCCTGCTCGACGCCGCAAGCACCGTGCTGCGGCTCGGCCGCCTCGATGCCGCGGCGCGCCACGAGGCCGAGGATCTCGCGGCGGGGCGGCTCGACTTCGCGAGCGCGCTCGCGCTGGTCGGTCGCGGCGAAGCGCGCTCGACGGTGACGGTAGCCCTCGACGCGTCCGACCCGGCGGCATCGCCGCTGGCGCACGCCGCACCGTGGTGCCGAGAACTCGGCCGGCTGCCGGCCGCGGTCGAGACCCGCACGCTGCGCGCGCGCCTCGATGCCGCACTGCGCGCGCTGCGCGACCGGCCGGCGTTCCAGGTGCAGGTGCTCGCGATCGTCGCCGCGCGGTGGCCCGCCGAGCTGATGCGGGACACGGTGCGCGCGACGCTGGCGGACGCGGTGCGCGCCGAGCGCGGCGACGCCGCCACGCAGCGGGCCGGGTTCCTCTGCTACGTCGCCTGCGACGACCTGCGCCGCGCGGAGAGCTGCGGCTTCGCGTGGCTGGAGGCGGACAAGGGCGTGCCGGGCCGCATGGCGGAGCTGCTCGACGTGCTGGACGGGATCCCGGACGGTGCGCGGCACTTCCCGCAGCTCACGTCGCTGGCGCTCGACGTCGGGCGCTTCGCGGAGCCCGGCGACCAGCGGCTGCTGCTGCGGACCTTCGAGCACCGCGCCCGGGTCCTCGGCGACGTCGAGGCCGCGGGTTCGATCGGCCGCGAGCTGATCGCCGCGATCGGTCCCGACGCCCAGGCGCTGAACTCGTGGGCGTGGGCGCTGCTGACGCGCGAGCCCTATACCGGCCACTACGCCGAGCTCGCGCTCGCCGCGGCGCGCGCGATGCAGGACGACCCCGACTGGCGCACCTACTGGCGCGTCGACACGCTCGCGCTCGCCTGCTTCGAGAACGGACTGGTCGACGAGGCAATCAGGCTGCAGCGCGAGGCCGTCGACGGCGCGGATCCGTCCGCCGCAGTGCGCTATCGTGAGCGGCTCGAGCGCTACGAGGCAGCGCAGCGCTGAGGTCGCACGGCACCGGCGCGCCGCTGCGCTATCGTGGTACCCGTGACGACTGGAGCGCGCCTCGACGATCCGTTGCCCACCGAGCTGCTGCAGCGCGCCCGCGCGCTGCGCCACGAGCTGCACCGCTGGCCCGAGCTCGGGTTCGCCGAGCACCGCACGCAGGCGCGCGTGCGCGACTGGCTCGCGGAGCACGGCTATCGGCCGCGCGCGTGCGCGGGCACCGGGCTCGTCGCCGAGCTCGACGGCGGGCGGCCCGGGCCGGTCGTCGCGCTGCGCGCGGATCTCGATGCGCTGCCGATCGACGAGCGCACGCCGCTGCCGTACCGCAGCGAGGTGCCGGGCGTCGCGCACAAGTGCGGTCACGACGGCCATACCGCGATCCTGTGCGCCGTGGCCGCGCGCCTCGCCGCGCTGCGCGACCGCGTGCCGGGTACCGTGCGGTTGCTGTTCCAGCCGGCCGAGGAGGGTGTCGACGGCGGCGGCGCGCGCGTGATGGTGGCGGCCGGTGCGCTCGACGGTGTCGCGGCCGTGTACGGGCTGCACAACTGGCCCGGCTTCCCGAAGGGTGACGTCCGCGTCGCCCCCGGCACCGTGATGGCGCAGGAGCATCGCCTGCTGTTCGCTGTGCGGGGTCGCGGCGGGCACGCGAGCGAGCCGCAGCGCTGCCGCGATCCGATCGCCGCAGGCGCCCGGCTGGTGACCGCGCTGCACACGCTCGTCGCGCGCGAGGTCGGGCTCGCCGGCGGCGCGGTGCTCAGCATCGGCTCGTTCCACGCCGGCACCGCGAACAACGTGATCCCCGACGGCGCCGAGCTGCGCGGCACGCTGCGCAGCGTCGACGTCGAGCTCGGTGAGCGGCTCGCCGCGCGCGTCCGCGAGGTCGCCGCGGGTGAGGCGGCCGCGGCCGGGCTGCAGATCGACGCGCAGGTCGAGCGCACGTATCCGGCGGTCGTCAACGACGCCGCCTGCGTCACGCGTGTGGCGGCCGCTGCGGCGCGCGTCGTCGGTGCGGGCCGCGTCGGCACCGCGGGCCTCCCGCTCGCCGCGTCCGAGGACTTCGCCTATCTCGCGGGGACCGTGCCCGGCTGCTACTTCCTGGTCGGTGCCGGAGCGCCGGTCGGCGCGACGCCGGGCTGCCACCATCCGGACTTCGACTTCGACGACGACCTGCTCGACGTCGGGGCCCGCATCTGCCTCGGCATCGTCGCGGCGGGTGGCGCATAGCCGACCGCGTCGCCGCCATGCCGTGATGCCGCAGCCCGTCAATCGTCGTCCGCGAGGCGGCGCGCGTCGGAGAGGAGCCGCTCCCAGTCGAGCGCGGGACCCGGGTCGGTCTTGCCCGACGTCACGTGCCAGTGGCCGAGGATCCCTGCGAACGTCGCGAGCCCGTCCTGTGCATCGTCCTTCGGCAATGCCGTGCACAGGACGCCGCCCGTGCCGGGGTCGCGCGGGATCTCCAGCGGGATGCCGAGCACGCGGTGCAGACCGGCGGCGAGATGCGCGAGGGCCTGGCGTTGCTCGGCCGTGTAGTCGTGCTGCCAGAGCCGCTTGCCGTGGATCTCGAGCTCGAGCAGCTCCGCGCGCTCGGGCCTCGCGACGAAGCCCGGGGTGCGGATGCCGAGCTCGGTCATCCAGCGCGGGAAGCGGACGCGGAGGCCCTGGTCGTCGGTCTCGTACCAGCTCCGCATCACCGGGTGACCCGGCGCCGGATAGGCGCCGATGTGCGCGATCTCGACGCCGACGGAGCGGTCATTGGCATTGCCCGCGTGCCACGCGCGCTCCTGCAGGTCGAGCGTCTGGTAGATCGTGCCGTCCACGTCGAGCAGGAAATGGACCGACAGATTGCGCTTGTCCTGCAGGATCTTGAAGCACTGGCGCGAGGTGCCGCAGACGTCGTAGTGCAGCACGAACTGCCGCACGACCCGGCGTAGATCGCCGGTCGTCCAGCCGGACGTGGCGACGCGCTCCGCGACGTCGGCCGGGATCCCGCTGCGCGCGCCGTAGCGGCGCCGCTGGATCGGCTGGCCGTCCGCGTCCCGAGCCGGCTCCTCGAAGCGCGGGAGCTCGCTGTACGCGTCGTAGCCGCCCGGGTCCGACCACAGCACGACCGGCGTCCCGATGTCGAAGAGCTGGCCGCAGACGACGATCTCCTGGCCGCGGCGGTCGGCCGGGTCGAGCGGTCCGCGGCGGTGGCCGGTCGTCGCGCAACTGACGATCAGCGCGGTGACCCCGATCAGCGCGAGCACCGCGCCGACGAGCCACGCGAGACGCCGCTCGCCGAGCACGTCGCGCAGCGACGCGAGTCGTTCGGGCACGTTCATCGGAACAGCGTCGTGACGCGGTACAGCGCGCCGTCGAGCTCGAAGGCCCAGTGCACGGCGACGCGCCCGATCGTGCGCAGCCGGTAGTCGCCGGGCAGGTCGAACACGAGCGTGTAGCTGCCGGTCTCCGGTCCGTCGCGCTCACGGCGCGCCGGCGCGGCCGCCGGGTCGGGCACGCGCACGCGCACGGCGGGGAAGCGACCGCCTTCGTCGTCGACCAGCACGGCGAGATCGGGGACCAGCGCGAAGCGCCAACGGCCCGGCTCCGCGGTGCGGTCGACGACCGTCAGGCCGAGCTCGTAGCGGCGGGCGGGGAGGTCGTCGAGCGGACCCTCGGCGAGCGCTGCGAGCGCGGCCGACCAGCTCAGTCCCGGCGGCGCGACGAAGCGCGGCGCCTGGCCACCCTCGGCGCGCGACGGCGAGCTGCCGGTCTCGAAGTCGCCGAGCGAGCCGAAGCGCCGCTGCGGCGCCGGGCTCGAGCAGGCCACCGCGGCGAGCAGCAGCGCGCAGGCGAGCGCACGGATTCCGGAAGGCGCGGCAGCGGGCGGCATGCCCGGGTTCTACCCGGGCGGCGCGGCGGTCGGAACCGCGCGTCGCGACGGCGCAGCGTGACGTCGCCCCGGGTCGGGGCTCGCGCCGCGCCGCGCCGCGCCGTATCGAGGCGGCTCAGCCGACGTCCGACGCATGATCCGCACCCGTCTCCGCTCCGTGCTCCCCGCGGCCCTCGCCGCGCTCACCGCTGGTCCGTGGCTCGCCGCGCAGTCCGGCGCCGTCGCCGCACTCCCCGACGGCGCCCCGGCGGCGATGGCACAGATCGACGTCGCGGACCTGCGGCGGCACGCCTTCCACCTGGCCGGTGACGAGCTGATGGGACGCCACACCGGCACGCCGGGCCAGCTCGCTGCGGCGCAGTACATCGCGGAGCAACTGCAGGGCTTCGGCTGCGAGCCGCTCGGCGACGAGCAGGCCGACGGCACGCGCAGCTTCCTGCAGAGCTGGCCCGTCGTGTCGCGCTTCCTCGACCCCACGCGCACCGGCATCACGCTCGGTGTGATGGTCGTCGACCGGCACTTCGCGGTGTTCCCTGGCCGCAGCGTCGACGACGTGTCGCTCGGAGGGCGCCTCGTCGATTGCCGCTACGGCGCCGAGAGCGACCTGCCGGCCGAGCTCGGCCCCGGCGACGTGCCGTTCGTGCTGCTGCGCACGATCGATCGCCCGCGCGCCCCGGTGCAGGCGCAGTTCCAATGGGGCTTCCTCGCGCTGCGCAAGGCCGCTTCGATCGCGCGCAACCTCGAGCGGCGCGGCGCGCGCATCGCGGTGTTCGGCATGCTGCACGACGACTCCGGCGTCGGCGAGATGCTCACCTATTCGGGCCTCGTGCCCGGCAAGCCGATCCTCCGCTACGAGGGCGAGTCGAGCGCGATGATCGAGACGCTCGCGACCGATGCGCCGCTCGTGTTCCTGCCGGCGGCGCCGACGCGCGCGGCCCTCGAGCTGCTCGGCTACTCGGTCGGCGACGACGATCAGCTCGCGATGGCGGGGCCGCCGCCTGCCGAGGCGCCCGTCGCGCGCGTCGATCTGCGCGTCGTCACCGACCCGGACGCGCGCGCCGTGAACGTCGTCGGCGTGCTGCGTGGCGGCGACGCCGCGCTGCGCGACGAGGCGGTCGTGTTCTCGTCGCACATGGACCACATGGGGCTGCGCATGGACGGCAGCATCTTCCATGGCGCCGACGACAACGCGTCCGGCTCGGCGGCGATGCTCGAGTGTGCGCAGGCGTTCGCCGAGGCGGCGCGCACCGGCCAGCGCCCGCGGCGCTCGGTGATCTTCCTGTCGGTGTCCGGTGAGGAGCTCGGCCTGTGGGGCTCGAAGTTCTTCGCCGACCACTCCCCGTGGCCGCTCGACCGCCTGGTCGCCGACGTCAACATCGACATGATCGGCCGCTTCGCGCCGCTGTCCGGACCCGGCGAGATCTCGATCACGCCGAGCTACCGGCACCGCAACTACTCGTCGATCGCCCAGCTCGCCGCGCGCCTCGCGCCGCAGGTCGGCCTCGGGCTGACCATCGGCGACGAGTTCTACACGCGCAGCGACCACTACAACTTCGCGGTGCGGGGGATCCCGGTGGTGTTCTTCTGCGATGGCGAGCACGAGGACTACCACCAGGTGACCGACAGCCCGGAGCGGCTCGAGTACGGGAAGATCGAGCAGGTCGCGCGACTGGCGTTCTGGACGGGGCTGACGGTGGCGAACGGAGAGGGGCGACCGCGGGAGGTGGGGCGGCGCCGCGACTGGCTCGACGACGTCTCGCGCTAGACGCTCCACGCTGGACGGTGGCCCCAGAGATTGGCGCGGCTCCGCGCGAAGGTCGGCGCTGGAGCTGACTTGGAACCGCCCGCCGGGACCTGGCAGGGGCCGCCGCAAGCCCTTGTCAGGACAGGACATGACCGGGGTTGCGCCAATCTTTGGGGCCAGTCTCCCTTGACATCACGGGATCAGCATGTCCTGATATCCGCTTCCCGTGACCTCCCTGTCCACCCTCCAGTCGACCCTCAAGCTCCTGTCGGACGCCACCCGTCTGCGCCTGCTCGGACTGCTCGCCCGCGAGGAGCTCGCCGTGCAGGAGCTGGTGGCGGTGACGGGCCTCCCGCAGAGCCGGGTCAGCAACCACCTGGCGCTGCTGCGGCGGGCCGGGCTGGTGCGCGATCGGCGCGAGGGCAGCTGGAGCTTCCACTCGCTGGTCGAGCCGACCGCCGGCGGGCCGCTGACGCCGGAGCTGTTCGCGGCGGTGCTGCAGCCGTGGCTCGACGGTGAGGCCGGGCGGGCCGACGCCACCGCGCTCGAGGCGGTGCGGGAGCAGCGGCGCGAGCGGTCGCGGCGGGCGCACGACGCGCTGGCCGACCGCTGGGTCGAGGTCGGGCAGGAGTTCCGCGGCGGCTCGCTGCGCGCGGAGGCGCTCGCGGCGCTCGCGCCGCGGGAGCTCGCGGTGGCGGACCTCGGTTGCGGCGCCGGCTACATGACGAGCTACCTCGCGCCGCGGGTCGCGCGCGTCATCGCGGTCGATCACGCCGAGCGCATGCTGGAGGCCGCGCAGCGGCGGCTCGCCGGCGATCCGGTCGCCGCCGCGCGAGTCGAGTTCCGCAGCGGGGAACTCGAGAGCCTGCCGCTCGGCGACGCCGAGGTCGACGCGGTGTTCGCCAATCTGGTGTGGCACCACGTCTCCGACATGGACAGCGCCGCGCGGGAGGTGCTGCGCGTGCTGCGCCCGGGCGGCGTCGTCGTCCTCACCGACCTGCTGCCGCACCAGGAGGACTGGATGCGCGAGCGGATGGGCGACCTGCGGCTCGGCGTGCGGCCGGATGCCGTGCTCGCCGCGCTGGCGCGCGCCGGCTTCCTCGGACTGTCGTCCGAGCCGGTGCTCGACCGATACCACGTCGAGGGGCCCGCGGGTCGCTCGATCGAACTCCCGCTGTTCCTGGTGCGCGGCACGCGGCCGGCCGGGGGCAGCTCGTCCTGGACCTCTCACACTCCATCCCGAGAAGAACGAACCGCACCATCATGACCACCTCCTCATCCGTGAAGACCGACTACAAGGTGAAGGACCTGTCGCTGGCCGCCTGGGGCCGCAAGGAGATCGAGCTGGCCGAGGTCGAGATGCCCGGCCTGATGGCGGTCCGCGCCGAATACGGCGAGCGCAAGCCGCTCAAGGGCGCGCGGATCACCGGCTCGCTGCACATGACCATCCAGACCGCCGTGCTGATCGAGACGCTCGTCGAGCTGGGCGCGGAGGTGCGGTGGGCCTCGTGCAACATCTTCTCGACGCAGGACCACGCGGCCGCCGCGGTCGTCGTCGGCAAGGACGGCAGCGCCGCCGAGCCGCGCGGCGTGCCGTGCTTCGCGTGGAAGGGCGAGACCCTCGAGGAATACTGGTGGTGCACCGAGCAGGCGCTGACGTGGCCGGACGGTCAGCTGCCGAACATGATCCTCGACGACGGCGGCGACGCGACCATGATGGTGCTGAAGGGCGCCGAGTGGGAGAAGGTCGGCGTGCCGGCGCCCGGCGACGATGCGTCCGACGAGTGGAAGATCTTCACCGCGACTCTCGAGGCGTCGATCGCCGCGCACGCGGGCAAGTGGACGAAGACCCGCGACTCGATCAAGGGCGTCACCGAGGAGACGACGACCGGCGTGCACCGGCTCTACCAGCTCCAGAAGGAGGGCCACCTGCCGTTCCCGGCGATGAACGTCAACGACAGCGTGACGAAGTCGAAGTTCGACAACGTCTACGGCTGCCGGCACAGCCTGGTCGACGGCATCATGCGCGCGACGGACGTGATGCTGTCCGGCAAGATCGCGGTCGTGTGCGGCTACGGCGACGTCGGCAAGGGCTCGGCGCAGTCGCTGCGCGGGCAGGGCGCGCGCGTCGTCGTCACCGAGATCGACCCGATCTGTGCGCTGCAGGCGCTGATGGAGGGCTACGACGTCCTGACGCTCGAGGACGTCGTCGAGACGGCGGACGTGTTCGTCACGACGACCGGCAACAAGGACGTCATCCGCGTCGAGCACATGGCGCGGATGAAGAACAACGCGATCGTCGGCAACATCGGCCACTTCGACAACGAGATCGAGATGGCGAAGCTGGCGAAGGTCCACGGCATTCGCCGGGAGAACATCAAGCCGCAGGTCGACCGCTGGGTGTTCCCCGACGGCCACGGCGTGATCGTGCTCGCCGAGGGTCGTCTGCTGAATCTCGGCTGCGCGACCGGTCACCCGTCGTTCGTGATGTCGAACAGCTTCACGAACCAGGTGATCGCGCAGATCGAGCTGTTCAACAACAACGGCAGCTACGACAACGCCGTCTACGTGCTGCCGAAGCACCTCGACGAGAAGGTCGCGCGCCTGCACCTCGACAAGCTGGGTGCGAAGCTGACGAAGCTGCGTCCCGACCAGGCCGCCTACATCGGTGTGCCGGTCGAGGGGCCCTACAAGCCGAACCACTACCGCTACTGAACAACGCGCGGGGCAGCCGCCCGGGCCGCCCGTGCTGGAGCTGCCGCGCCTGACGGCGCGCAGCTCAGCGGCGTCGGTCCGGGTCGCACCGACGATCCCGTCCGCCGGCCGGCCGTCAATCGCGCGGCTCGTTGCCCGCGCGCCACTTGATGTTGCAGCCGGCGCTCGGGCGCTGGTCGGTCGGTATCGGCTTCCCGGCGAGCAGCGCGTCGAGCGCATTGCGCAGGTCGGTGCCCGACAGCGGCACGCCATTGCCCGGCCGCGAGCCGTCGAGCTGGCCGCGGTAGGCGAGCCGGCGCCGTCCGTCGTAGACGAACAGGTCAGGTGTGCAGCGCGCGTCGTAGGCGCGGGCGACCGACTGGTCCTCGTCGTACAGGTACGGGAACGGGTAGCCGACGTCGGCGGCATGGCGTGCCATCCTCTCCGGGCCGTCCTGCGGGTGCGAGCCGACGTCGTTGCTGCTGATCGCGACGAAGCCGACCTCGCGCGGGCCGTACTCGGTGGCGACCCGGATCAGCTCCGGGTTCACGTGCACCACGTACGGGCAGTGGTTGCAGATGAACATGACGACGGTGGCCCGCTTGCCGCGGGCGACGTCGTCGAGGTTCACCACCGCACCGGTGCGCGGCTCGGGGAGCTCGAAGTCCGGCGCGGCGGAGCCGAGCGGGACCATGCGTGACGGAGTGAGGGCCATCGGACCGTTGTCTCGAGCAAGGGGGGCACCGCCGACCGGGCGACGACGGGCGATGCGGCGTCCGGCGGCCAGCATCGCGGTCAGCCCGCATGATCCACGAGATCCCTCTCGCGGTCACGCAGGTCGCCAGCCCGGGGCGTCGTCCGGCCGGACCCGCGCTCGACGTGACGTTCGGACGCGCCGGCGTTGCGCGCGGTGACCGCATCGCGCGACACTGACCCGTACGGCGGTCGGGCTCGCATGGACTTCCGGGTCGAACAACACGTCGACGCGCTGCAGGACGCTGCGGTCTACCCGCGGGGCGCGGGAGGTCCGGTGACGATCGTGCAGACGCACGTGTCGGTCGTCGCGCTGGTCGGCGACCGTGCCTACAAGCTGAAGAAGGCGGTGCGGCTGCCGTTCGTGGACTTCTCCTCGCTCGCGCAGCGAGAGGTCGCATGTCGCGACGAGCTGCGGCTCAATCGGCGGCTCGCGCCCGACGTCTACCTCGCCGTGCTGCCGTTGCGGCGGACGCCCGCGGGTCTGCGGCTCGGCTCCGACGACCGCACGGCGCCGATCGTCGATTGGGCGGTCGCGATGCGGCGGCTGCCCGCCGAGCGCATGCTCGACCGCCTGCTCGCCGAGCGCGCGGTCGAGCCGGCTGCGATCCGCGACCTCGCGCGGCGGATCGCGACCTTCCACGGTCGAGCGGCGGCCGACGCCGACGCGGACGTGCGCGCGCTCGGCGCGCCGGAGCGGCTGATCGAGCAGATCGGCGCGAACTTCCGGGACGCCGAGCGGTTCGGCGCGCGGGGCGACGACGCGAGCCTCGATCGCGAGCTGCTGCTCGCGGTGCGCGACCGCGTGGAACCGGCATTGCCCCAGCTCGCGAAGCTGCTCCGGCACCGTCTCGCGGCCGGGCGCGTCGTCGAGGGGCACGGCGACCTGCACGCCCGCAACGTCTGCATGACCGTGCCGCCGACGATCTACGACTGCGTCGAGTTCCGTCGCGACTTCCGCTGCGGTGACGTCGCGACCGACCTCGCCTTTCTCGCGATGGACCTGCGCCTGCGCGGTTGCCACCACCTCGTCGCGCCGCTCGTCGACGCCTACGTCGCGGCGTCGGGCGACCCGGACCTCCCCGCGGTGCTGCCGGAGCTCGTGCGCTACCGGGCGATGGTCCGCGCCAAGGTCGACGCGCTCGGCGCGACCGACCCCGCCATTCCGCCTGCCGTGCGTGCGCGTCTGCGCGGCGTCGCGCGCAAGCACCTGCGGCTGTGCGCGTGGACCCTGGTCGAGGCGGGTGCGCGCGTCGTGATCCTCGGCTCGGGCCTGCCGGCCAGCGGCAAGTCGACGCTGCTGCGCACGCTGCGGGTCGCGACCGGGTGGCCTGTGTTCGAGAGCGACGCGGTGCGCAAGGAGCTGTTCGGCGTCGCGCCGCAGGTCCGCCTGCCGCAGCCGGCCTACTCGCCGGCGGCGAGCGACCGCGTCTACGGCGAGCTCACCGCGCGTGCGCTCGCCGGACCCGGGCCGGCGATCGTCGACGCGAACTACCGCGAGGCCGTCCGGCGGCGGCAGGCCTGCGCCGCGGTCCGCGCCGCGGGTGCCGTGCCGGTGGTCGTGCGGGTCGAGCTCGCCGAGCCGGTCGCGCTCGAGCGGTTGCGACGCCGCAGTGCCGCGAACACCTCGGTCAGTGACGCCGACGAGCGGGTCTACGCGCGCCTGCTCGCGCAGGACGAGCCACCGGAGCCGAGCGAGGGAGCCGCGGCGATCGTCCGGCTGGACGGCGCCGCGTCGCGCGCGCACAACCTCGATCGGCTGGCGGTCGGCCTGCTGCGGGCCACCGCACGATGCTGACGCCGACCCGCTCGCCGCGCGGTCCGGTCAGCCGCCGGGTTCCCAGGTGTCCCACAGCAGCAGCGCGAGCAGGAACAGCCGCGCGGCCGGCCCGCTGCGGACGTCGTTCCAGCGTGCGATCGCCTCGCCGGCGTCGTCGACGTGACATTGGGCCTCGCGCCGCGTGAAGCGGCTGCCCGGATCGCGCTCGGCGCGCTCGGCGGCCTCCATCGCCGTCACCAGCGTGTGGGCGAAGCGGCGCAGTGGCGTGGGCAGCGGGTCCTCGCCGGCCGCCGCGCGCACGGCGGGCGGCACGGCGCCGGTCGTCCACGCCTTCGCGACGCGCCGGAGCCGCTCGGCCTCGACCCCGGGCGCGACCAGCGGTCGCATCGGTGCACCGTCGCGGCCGGGCGCGACCGCGCGCGCCAGCTCGTGCACCAGCAGGTGGTGCAGGGCCAGGGCGGCGGCCGAGATCGCCCGGCGCAGGCTCGCCTCGCGCGGCTTGCTGCGTTCGCGGCGCGCGAGGTGCCGCGCCTGCTCCAGGAGCTCGTGGTGCAAGCTCACGTCGGTACCCCCGCGTCGAGCTCGGCCTGCTCGGCCGCCGTGCGGAACGCGACGTAGGGCCAGACCCGGACGCCGGCACCGCGCAATGCATTGCGCAGCGCGTCGCGGATGCGCTCGCGGGCGTCGGGGCCCCAGACGGTCGCGGGTGCGTCGTCGGCCATCACGGCCCAGATGCGCAGCGCCTTCTGCCCGCCCCCGTCGCGCCCCAGCTCGAACACCAGCCGGGCGACGTGCGGCAGCGGCAGCGCGGCGGTCAATGCGCGCTCGATGCCCTGGGCGTCCACGTCAGCTCGACTCCTTCGCGAACGCCACCCAGCGCTCGTTGGCCTTGCGCCAGGTCGCCTCGTCGAGCGGGATGACGCCGTAGTTGACGGCCTCGCGGAGTGCCTTGCGCCACGCGTAGAAGCGCGTGCGCGCCGTCTTCGTGTCCGCGACGTCGAGCAGCGCCCAGTCGACGTCCGCGGTCGGATTGGGACCGACCTTCGCCAGTGCGGTGCCGATACCGCGCAGGTAGGCGCTCGGCAGGTCGTTGACGCCGAAGGCGGCGCAGCCGTCGTGGTCGAACAGCCAGCGCATCAGCAGCGCGCACTCGGGCGTGTAACCCCAGTCGTCCTCGGGCGCGCCGTCGTCGGGCTCGGGCTGGATGCTCTCCTGGACGAGGTGCCACAGCGCGGGCATCGAGTTGTTGCGCATCTGGTAGTCGAGCCGGCCGCGCTCGACGTCGCTCGGGAAGAACTCGATACCGCGGCCCTTGAGCTTCGTGCTGCGCAGATACTCCCACATGCCGAGCTCGAGCCAGCGGGGCGACGCGCGCATCGCGCCCGGTACCTGGTCGTCGATCCACTGCCACACGACCGCGCGGAACAATCCGCCGTAGCCCGCACCGGTGCCGGCGTCGGGATCCGGGGCGAAATGCAGCGTGCGCGTGTCGGGGTCGAACTCGCGCGGATCGACCTCGCCGCGCTGGACCGCGCGCAGCTCGTGCGCATCGGAGTAGATGCGCAGCACGGCGGGTGCGGTGCCGGCACCGCCGAGACCCGGCAGGTGCTTCTCGGCCCAGTCGCGGATCGCGTCGGCGGCCTGCACGGCGCGCCTGGCGGTCCGCGCATCGCCGTGGCTCAGCACCAGCCAGCGGTCGCTCGCCAGCTCGGTCCAGCCCGGTTCGGGCGCCGCGCGCACCGCCGCGACCCGCGCCTCGGCCCAGCGCTGCAGCTCGGCCCGCTGTGCGGCGCCGTCGCGGCCACGCCACGCGGCGGCGTCGCGCAGCCAGGGCGCGTCCTCGGGCGCCGGCGCCGTCCCGGACGGCTCGCGCAGCGCGAAGCTCGCCAGCGTGCGGAGCATCTCCTTGCGTTCCTTCGCGGCCTGCTCCTCGAGCACTTCGATCTCGACGACGAGCTCACCGGCGTCGCCGCGGTCGACGCGCAGGCCGAACAGCTTGCGCGCGCCGTCTGGCCGGGGCACGTCCGCTTCGAAGCGCAGGGCGGAGCCGCCGCCGTCGAGCTCGACGGACTCCCGCACGACGACGCGCGCGGCGGTGCCGTGGCCGCGCCGCAGGTAGTCGTCGAAGTCGCGGAACGGCGTGCGGCGCGCCAACCCGTCGACCGCGTCGTCGCCGGCACCGCGCTTCGCGAAGTGCAGCACGCGCAGCGCGGGCGCGTGCGGCCGGCCACCGGCGCGCGGCTCGGCGGCCTTCGGCGAGCACCACAGCGCGACGAGCGCGCCGCGGTCGCCGCCGGTGGCCGGCAGCGCGGCCCAGTCCTTCGGCGGCTGGATCGAGAAGCCGTGCGCGCTGTCGCTGAACTCGCCGCGCTGGGCTGCGGCGGTCGAGGCGAGCGATCCGACGAGTGCGAGCACGAGGGCGAACGACGGGCGGGACGCGGTGGGCATGGTCGGCTCCAGCCGCATTCTGGCCAGCGGACGCCACCGGGGGAACCGCGGACCTCCCGTTGCCGCGCGGTCGCCGCGTCGGGCGCGGGCCTCAATGCGACTGCGCCGACGCGGCGGGCCGATCGGATGCGGGGAGAGGGACTCGAACCCTCACTCCCTTGCGGGAAGCGGATTTTAAGTCCGCTGCGTCTGCCGGTTTCGCCATCCCCGCGCGCGGCGTCGTGGGGCCCCACGCTAGCGCGCGGCAGCCCCGGCCGCGAGAGGGCGCGCCGGTCGATCGCCGCGCCGCGCGTGCACCGGGACGGAACCCGGGTCTTGGACCCGCGCGTCCGAATCGCTTCGATGGGGCGTTCCGCCGTCCGATCCCGACGCGAGAACCACGATGAGCGAACACCGCAGCGAGAAGGACACGATGGGCGAGGTCAAGGTCCCGGCCTCCGCCTACTACGGCGCGCAGACCGAGCGGGCCCGGCAGAACTTCCCCATCGGCGGCGGTGGCATCCCGGCCGTGGTCGTGCGGGCGCTCGGGCTCCTGAAGGGGGCGGCCGCGGCGGTGAACCAGCAGCTCGGCCTGCTCGACGAGCAGCGCGCGGCCGCGATCCAGCAGGCGGCGCAGGAGGTCGCGCGCAACGAGCTCGACGCGCACTTCGTCGTCGACGCGTTCCAGACCGGCAGCGGCACCTCGTCGAACATGAATGCCAACGAGGTGATCGCGAACCGCGCCTGCGAGCTGCTCGGTGCCGAGCGCGGCAGCAAGGAGGTGCATCCGAACGACCACGTCAACCTCGGTCAGTCGAGCAATGACGTGTTCCCGTCGGCGGTGCAGCTCGGGCTCGCGCTGGCCGTCAAGGAGCAGCTGCTGCCCGAGCTCCGCAGCCTCGCGCTCTGCCTGCACGAGATCGCCGACGACACCTTCGACGACGTCAAGACCGGTCGCACGCACCTGATGGACGCGCTGCCGATCCGCTTCGGGCAGGAGTTCCGTGGCTATGCGTCGCAGGTCGACCGCGCGATCGAGCGGATCGGTCACGCGCTCGACCAGGTGTGCGAGCTGCCGCTCGGCGGCACGGCGGTCGGCACCGGCGTCAATGCGCACCCGAAGCTCGCGTCGCTCGTGTGCGCGAAGCTCGCCGAGGACTGCGGGCTGCCGCAGCTCCTCGAGACGAGTGACCACTTCCAGGCGCAGAGCTGCCTCGATGCGGTCGTCCACCTGTCCGGCGCTCTGCGCGGCTTCGCGACGGCGCTCTTCAAGATCGCCAACGACATCCGCTGGATGGCGTCGGGACCGCTGAACGGGCTCGCGGAGATCGCGCTCCCGGCGGTGCAGCCGGGGAGCTCGATCATGCCGGCGAAGGTCAATCCGGTCATCTGCGAGTCGGTGCTGATGCTGTGCGGGCAGGTGATGGCGAACGACGTCGCCGTCGGCTTCGGCAACTCGCAGGGGCAGTTCGAGCTCAACACGATGATGCCCTTCATGGCGCGCAACGCCGTGGAGTCGGTCGTGATCCTCGCCAACGGTCTGCGGATGTTCCGCGAGCGCTGCCTGAAGGACCTCGAGGTCACCGAGCAGGCCGGCAAGCGCGTCGAGCGCAATCCGATGCTGGTGACGGCGCTCAACGCCGAGATCGGCTACGAGGCGGCGGCGAAGATCGCCAAGGAGGCCGGCAAGACCGAGCGCACGGTCCGGGAGATCGCCGCCGAGCGGACCGAGCTCGACGGCGACCGGCTCGCCGAGCTGCTCGACCCCAGGCGCCTGTGCGGCGACGGCGGCCGCGAGCGCCGCAAGTGATCCCGGCCGCCGCCGGCGCCGCGACCGCGCCGGTGCGGGCTCAGGCGTTCGCGCGCTGCCCTGAGCCGTCCGTGGTCGCGCGGTCCGTGGTCGCGCTGTCGTCGGTCGCACCGTCCGTGGTCGCGTCGGCGGCCCGGCGCCGGCCACCGCGCGCCTCGTCGATCCGTCCGGTGACGGCCAGGTAGGCGGCCTTGAGCGCGACGAACGGCAGGTAGAGGCAGCACACCACCACGACGCCGCCGGCGATCAGCATCGTCATCAGGATCCAGAACGCGATCGTGCTGAGGATGCGGGCCGCCATGGTGTCGCGAGGAGTATAGGTCGCGGCGCCGTCCGGTGCGCCGCGCCGTTCGTTCCGCGGGCGCGGGGGTGCGCCCCGGCTGGACGCGCGCGGTGCCCCGTGGAGCATGATCGGCATGGGCCAGTCCGAAACGCGTGTGCTCGTGCTGCTCGCCGATGGCACCGAGGAGATGGAGTTCACGATCGTCGTCGACGTCCTGCGGCGGGCCGGGGTCGACGTCGTGGTGGCGGGCCTCGACGGTCCGCAGGCGGTCACCTGCAGCCGCGGCGTCAAGATCGTGCCGGACACCGCGCTCGCGGACGTGCGCGGGTCGTTCCGCGTGATCGTGCTGCCCGGCGGCGGGGACGCCGCACGCCGGTTCCGCGAGTCGGCGGCGCTCGGTGAGCTGCTGCGCGCGCAGGTCACCGCGGGCCGCGAGCTGGCCGCCATCTGCGCGGCGCCGAGCGCGCTCGCAGCCCACGGCGTCGGCGCCGGTGCGCGCCTGACGTGCCACCCCGCCGTGCGCGACGCGGTCGCGGCGCACGGGCGCTACGTGGCGGATGCGCCGGTCGTCGAGGACGGCCAGCTCGTCACCAGCCGCGGGCCGGGCACCGCGTTCGAGTTCGCCTTCGCGCTGGTGCGCCGGCTGGGTGGCGACGCGGCCGTGGAACGCGTGCGCAAGCCGATGGAGTTCGCGACCCGCTGAGCCGCACTCACGGCAGTCCGCTCGCGAACGTCAGCCCGCGCGCGTCCTCGAAGCGCGCGTAGAGACCGAAGCCGCCGAGGTAGTCCTCGACCTTGAACAACAGCGGCTGCTCGCCGGCCGTGAGCCGGACGCGCACGCGATCCTGGTCGCGCGCGGCGCCCCGCAGACCGTCGTGGCGATGTACCTCGCGGCCGGCGAGGAACACCTTGACGGCGTCGTCGCTGCCGAGCACGAGCGTCGCATCCTGGTCGACCGGCGAGCGCACGAGGCAGAGCGCGTAGGCGACGACGTCGTCGGCCGGGTCGAACGGCGCGTTCAGGTCGAGGTAGCCGGTCCAGCCGGGCGGTGCGGGCGGGGCGCGCCAGCCGCGCGGGCCCGGACCGGTGATCGGGTATTCGCGCGCGACGTCGGCGTCCCGCTCGGGTCCGAACGCCTCGTCGACGCCGCGGCGCGGGACGGCCGGCCGGAACGGTCCGACGATGCGCCAGCTGCGGATCGCCGGCAGCCAGGGTTCGGCGGTCACCCGCGCGACCGGCAGTCCGCCACCGGCGACCGTGATCTCGACGTGTTCGCCGAGTGCCGCGACGACCGCCGCCGCCTCGCCCGCAGGTCCGTCGAGCCGGAGCCGCACCGGCGCTCCGCGCAGCGCCCGCCACGCCGGCTCGGCGGGCAGGCGGAGCGCGGTGCGGCCCGCGGCTAGCTCGACGATCGCCGGCGCACCGGGCGTCGCGAGCTGCGGCCACAGCGCGGTCGCCGCGATCGTGACCGGCTGTGCGTTGCGCTGCGGCGCTGCCCAGCGGCGCCGCGCGGTGACGTCCGGTGGCGCGGGCGCGCGGCCGGCGGTGCGGTACCAGAACGCCATCGCCGCGTAGTCGGAGCCCGGCGCGTCATTGCCACCACCGTGCTCGATCGACCAATGGACGCCGTGCGTGAACGCTACCGGATCCGCAATGCGGAACCGCGCGGCCGCGACCAGCGCGCGAGCCTCGTCGACCGTCGCGACGGCGTGGAACGGGCCGCCGAACGGACCGCCGCGGAAGTACCACGCACCGCCGATGTCGTCCTCGGTCCCGGTTCCGACGATCGCCGCGTCGGTCTCGCCGTCGACGCGCAGCGTCTCGTCGCCCTCCAGGAAGGTCAGGCCCTGACCGGGCGCCCCCGCGAGCGTGAGGAACGCGCCGACGACGTGGCCGCGCGCGCCGTCGACGCGCAGCACGTCGAACGGCACGCCCGGTCGGTTGACGGCGCGGTGGAAGCTGCCGCACAGCGCGCCGCGCGGGTGCTCCGCGGGCAGCGGGCGCCAGCCGTAGCGGACGTCGAAGCTGCGTTCGCTGGCGCGGTCGAGCGCGACGAGCGTCAGCTCGAGCGCGCTGTGGCAGGGCATCGGCAGCCGCAGGACGCGCCAGCCGCCACGCGAGTGGACCGGCAGCGTCTCGACCCCGTCGCCGTCCGGGCCGACGCCGAGCACGTCGCCGAGCGGACCGGCGAGGCAGGGCGCCGGCTCGCCGTCCACCCGGCACTCGAGCCACACGCCGCGCCGCGCGACCCGGTCGAAGCCAGCCGGACCGCGCGGCCGCACCGCCAGCTCGCACAGCTCGGCCGCGCCGTCGAGCCGCGCGAGCAGCGCACCCGGGCCGGGGTGGGCGACGACGTCCGCCAGCTCGACCTGCCGGAGCGCTTCGGAGGGCACCCCGCGGTCGAGCAACCCGGCCGCGTCCGGCAGCGGGCCGGGACCGAGCTCCGCACCGAGCTGCCAGTAGACGGCGTCGAGCCCGTCGCCGCGCAGCTCGACGCGCAGCGACGTCGCGAACGGGATCGGCACGTACGACAGCAGGCCGCCGCCGGTGCCGGCGCCGCCCAGCGGGCCCGCCGCGGCGAGCCGCTCGGCGAACGCACCGCGCCAGTGCTCACGGCCGTCGACCAGCACGCGGAGCTCGCCCAGCGGGTTGGCGGACCACAGCCGCGTCATTCGACCGGGGCCGCGCAGATCGGCGAGCACGCGCGCCCCGTCGGGCGCGATCGCCACGAAGTGGCCATGGTCGAGGTTGCCGCCGCTCGGGTCGGTCGACGCGAGCTGCACCGCGCGGCCGGGGCACGGCAGTGGCAGGTCGCGCAGCGCCTGCGCGGGACAGGTGAGCGGGCTGCCGAGCAGCGGACCGAGCAGCATACCGAGCGCACCGATCCGACCCGCTGCGTGACGCATGCCCTCATCTTCGCGGCCGCGCGCGGCCGATCCAGCCGGTGTCCCGGGCGGTCGCGCTGCCAGCGCGCCGCTGCGGTCGGCGACCGCGGCGAGCAGGGACCGGGTCACAGGATGCGCTGCCCGTCGCGAGGAGCGGGAGACGCCGCGCGCGTCTCGCGCGGGAGACCGTGCAGCGGGAGACCGTGCAGGGGGAGACCGTGCAGCGGGACACCGTACAGGGAGCGAGGCGCAGCGTGGGGCCGCGCCTCGTCCGGTGGCGTCACGCGAACGGTGACGCGAGAGGTGGTCGGTCGGCGTCGCGCGGCGGTCCGCCGCGCGACGCGTGGAAGGTGACGGCGGGAATCGAACCCGCGTTCACGGATTTGCAATCCGTTGCCTAACCACTTGGCTACGTCACCGCTTCGGGCCCCGCAGCGTACCCACCACGGCGGCGCGGCGCAAGGCTGCGCGGTGCTCGTCCGGATGGTGGCGGGGGGGCATCGCGCGGGAATTCCCAGGGCGTCACGCTGGCGATCGGGGCGCGGGTCCGGCATCCTGCCGGGTCCCGGACGATGGCACCCCTCAAGAAGCTGATCCACTTCGAATTCGAGCACGATCTCGTCAGGCAGCCGCTGGTCTACCAGGTGATGCGCAAGTTCGAGGTCGTGATCAACATCCGCGCGGCGCAGGTCCGCGAGGACGGTGGCTTCATGGCGCTCGAGCTGGAGGGGGACGCCGAGGAGATCGAGCGCGTGCTGACCTTCCTGAGGGACCAGGGCGCGACCGTCACCGAGGACGTGAGCGCGAAGGACTGACGCGCGCCGCGCGTCGCAGCCGAGGCCGGCCCGCTCCACAGCGGGTCCGCCGCACTCCCCGCCATGCTGAGCAATCCGTTCCGGGTGGCCGCGATCCTCGCGGGGCTCGCGGCCGCGTTCCCCACTGCGCACCCGCGCGTCGCGGTGCTGCCGAACGACCTGCTCGCGAAAGGGCGGCACGGCTGCGTCGTCGCGGCGGAGCCGCGCGCGGCACGGATCGGCCTCGACGTGCTGCGGCGGGGCGGTAATGCGGTCGACGCCGCGGTCGCGACCGCGCTCGCGCTCGCGGTGACGCACCCGCAAGCCGGCAACCTGGGTGGGGGCGGCTTCATGCTGATCCGCATGGCGGACGGCACGACCGCCGCGCTGGACTTCCGCGAGATGGCGCCGGCCGCCGCGCACCGCGACATGTATCTGCGGCCGGACGGCAGCGTCGATCCCGAGCGCAGCCTCCACGGCGCGCTCGCCGGAGGCGTGCCCGGCAGCCCGGCGGGGCTGTGCGCAGCGCTGGCGAAGTTCGGCACGCGGCCGCTGGCGGAGCTGGCGGCACCGGCGATCGCACTGGCCCGCGAGGGCTTCGAGATCGAGCACTTCCTGGCCGACGCGCTGTTCGACGCGCGGCGGATCCTCGGTCGCTTCGACACGACGCGCGCGGTGTTCTTCCGCGGCGATCGACCGCTCGCGGCCGGCGAGCGGCTCGTGCAGACCGAGCTCGCCGCGACGATCGAGCGCCTCGCGGCCGGCGGCTTCGACGGCTTCTACCGAGGCGAGACCGCCGCGCGGTTCGCGGCGCACGAGCGCGCGACCGGCGGCCTGATCACCGCGGACGACCTCGCCGGCTACGTCGTGCAGGAGCGCACGCCGCTGGCGACCGACTACCGCGGCCTGCAGGTCCTGGCGATGCCGCCGTCGTCGTCGGGCGGCGTCGCGCTGCTGCAGATGCTCGAGCTGCTCGAGCCGTACGATCTCGCCGGCTCGGGACACGGCAGCGCTCGCGAGATCCATCTGCTGACCGAGGTCATGCAGCGCGCCTACGCCGACCGCGCGCGTTGGCTCGGCGACATGGACCGGTGGGCCGTTCCGCTCGGCGGACTGCTCGACCCCGACTATCTCGCGCGGCGCGGCGCGACGATCCGGCTCGACCGCGTGTCGGAGGTCGATCCCGGTGTGCCACCCGGCGCGCCCGAGGGCGAGCACACGACGCACCTCTCGGTGATCGACGCTGCAGGCAATGCCGTGTCGTGCACGACGACGATCAACTCGACGTTCGGCTCCGGGCTCGTCGTCGGCGGGTGTGGCTTCCTGCTGAACAACGAGATGGACGACTTCTCGGCGAAGCCCGGGGTGCCGAACCAGTTCGGGCTGGTCGGCTACGAGGCCAATGCGATCGCGCCGGGCAAGCGCCCGCTGTCGTCGATGACGCCGATCCTCGTCCTGGCGGACGGCCGGGTGCGCTACGTGCTCGGCAGCCCGGGTGGCGGGCGGATCATCAACACCGTGCTGCAGGTGCTGCTGAACCTCGTCGACCACGACCTGCCGCTGCGCGAGGCGGTGGCCGCGCCGCGCATCCACCATCAATGGAAGCCCGCGCACCTGCTCTGGGAGCTCGGCGCATTGAACCCCGACACGCGCGCGATCCTGGAGCGCATGGGGCACACCTTCGCTCCGAAGCCGAGCCAGATCGGTCGCTGCCAGGCGATCGAGGTGCAGGCGGATGGCACGCGGATCGGTGTCGCCGACCCGCGGTCCGGCGGTGCGGCCGCAGCCTATTAGGGACGGACGAGGCGCCCGGGCAGCCGGGCCGGGGCCGACGCTCGCTGGGCGAGCGCGACTCGGCGGCGGGAATCCGGATCAGGTCCGGTATCGCGTCACAGCACGTTGAGCGGGATCTTCAGGTAGGCGATCCCGTTCGCTGCGGGTGGTGGCAGCTCGCCGGCGCGCAGGTTCACCTGCACCGATTGCAGGAGCAGATTGGGCATCTCCTTGCCGTCCTCGAGGCGCCTGCGCAGCGCGACGAACTCCTCCTTCGTCGTGCGAGCGTCGAGGTGCACGTTCTTCGCCTTCTGTTCGCCGATCGTCGACACGAAGCGCAGCTGGCGGCCTCCGGGCTGGTAGTCGTGCAGCGTGAATACGCGGGTGGAGTCGGGCAGCGCGTACAGGCGCTGCACCGAGTCGTACAGCTCGGCCGCGGAGCCCCCCGGGAAGTCGCAGCGGGCGGTGCCCTGGTCGGGCTGGAACAGCGAGTCGCCGACGAACACCGCATCGCCGATCAGATACGACACGCTCGCCGGCGTGTGGCCGCCGCTCGGGATGGCCTCGATCGTCAGCGCACCGACGTGCAGCTTGCCGCCATCCTCGATCAGCACGTCCCACTGGCTGCCGTCGGTCGGGAAGTCGGACTCGAGGTCGAAGACGGTCTTGAAGGTCTTCTGCACGGTCGGGATGCCGGCGCCGATCACGGTCTTGCTGCCGTAGCGGGCCTTGAGCCAGGGCGCCGACGTGAGGTGGTCGGCGTGGCAGTGCGTCTCGAGCACGTACGGGATCGTCAGGCCCTGCGCGTCGATGAATGCGGCCAGCTTCCGGGCGGAGCGGTCCGACACGCGGCCGGACTTCGGGTCGAAGTCCATCACCGGGTCGATGACGACGCCGACCTTCCCGGCCTCGTCGTAGACGACGTAGCTGATCGTGTAGGTGGCGGGGTCGAAGAACGCTTCGATCTTCATCGCGGGGCTCCGGGGTGGGAGAGAACAGGGAATCCGGCCCGGAAAGCACTCGTCCGGGCGTCGAATTGCGCCCGGCCGGCCTGGGGCGCCGTGGCCCGTCGATCGCTGCGCGCGGCCCGTCGCTCGCCGGTCCCGAAACCGTGCGCCGTGCGACCCACTCCCGTTGACGCTCGCCGAGCGGCGCCGCAGACTCGGCCACCTGCGCGCGGCGCCTCTCTCACGCCGGTGCAGACCCGCTGTCCGGTCGGGAGCCCGCCCCTGCCCGCTCCGGAGAGCCTCGCTCGAGATGGCCAGGAGACGCTGCATGGAGTTCGGTTCCGCGGGTGACGAGCTGAGGTCCGAGCCCGCCGATCCGCTGCTGCGGGCGACGCTCCACCGCCGCCGGTCGGTCTCGCTCGCGGCGCGGCGGCGGCGTGCGACCCAGGACGAGCCGGCCGAGTTCGCGGTCGTGCCGGGCGACGAGCGCGGTCGCGGCGTCGAGGACGAGGCCGGTCGGTTGTTCGCACTGTGGCGCGAGCGGCCGAGCCGGGAGCTGGCAGAGCGGATCTTCGACCTGACGGTCGCCCGTCTGCGGCTGTACGCCGGCGCGCTGCTGCCCGACCCGAACGACGTCGACGACGCGGTGCAGGAGACGTTCCTCGCCGCCTTCGAGAATCCCCGCGGCTGGTCGAGCGAGCGACCGTTGGTGCCGTGGCTGCTGGGCGTCCTGCGACACCGCGTGCTGAACACCGTGCGCACCGAGCGGCGTCGCAGGTCGCGCGAGGTGGCGCGGTCGGCGCGCGAGGCCGTGGGCGACCACACGCTGGAGGCCGCCGAGGTCGTACGCGCGATCGAGCGCGGGATCGCCGCGCTGCCGACGACCTACCGCGACGTGGTGGCGCGGCGCGTGATCGACGGCGCCGACTACGCGGCGATCGCGCAGCGGCTCGGGCGCCCGGAGACGACCGTCCGCGTGCAGGCGAGCCGCGGTCTGCGCATGTTGCGCGACGCCCTGCCGGCCGGCATCGGCGCGGCCGTCGCGGTCGCGATGCTGCCCGGGCGGAGCGCGGCGGCGATGCGCTCGGCGGTCGCGGCGGCGCGACCGCGGGAGCCGTCGCTGCCGCTCGCCCGCCTGTGGCGGCCGGCGTGGCTCGCGACGGTCGCCGCGCTCGCGGTCGTCTCGCTCGCGTTGGTGGCGTTCGCTGGCCGTGGCAGCCGACCGACCGCGGCTCCCGACGCGACCGTGGTGGCGGTGCGCGCCGAGCCCGACGGGATCCGTGCCGCGCAGGTCGTCGCGCTGCCTGCGCTCGGCGGAGAGCGGGTCGAGGTCGTCGCGCCACCGCGCGGTGAGATCGTCATCGAGCTGCGGGCGGACGGCCGCCCGGTGCCGGGCGTGCCGGTCGACCTGCTGGCGCTCGGCGACGCTGCGGTGTTCGTCACCGCGATCGAGGATCGCTACGGGCGTCGCGTGCGGATCGACACCGCGGCGAGCGGCGCGACCGGTCGGTCGATCGCCGCGCTGACCGACGCGGACGGCGCGTGCCGCTTCGACCTCGTCGCCGGTCGCTACCTCGTGCGGATCCCGATCGGCGGTGCGGTCATCGAGGCCGGCGCGGGACCGGACCACTATCGCGTCGACGTCACCGGTCGGCTGGTCGTGGTACGGGGCGAGGTCGTCGGCGCCGACGGTCGCCCCGCCGCGGCGAGCCTGTGGGTGTGCGACGGACCCGACGCCACCGCGAGCGTCGAGACGTGCCGCACCGACGCCGACGGCCGCTTCACGCTCGCGTTGCCGCGCGGCGCGACGCTCGAGGCGCGGGCCGGCACGCAGTGCTCGCCGCCGCGGCAGCTGGAGGCCGAGGAGCCAGACCACCTCGACGGTCTGCAACTCGCGCTCGCGCCGGGCGCGATGCTGCGCGGTCGAGTGATCGGCCCCGGTGGCGGTGGTCTCCGCGGCATCGCGGTCGAGGTCCAGAGTGGCGTGCGGGCGGCGCGGGCGGTGAGCGATGCGACCGGCCGTTTCGAGATCCCGGGGCTCGACCCGGGGCTCTGCGTCGTGCGGGCGCGCGACGAGCACGCCGCCGGGTCGGCGCGGACCGAGCTGCGCGCCGGCGAGGCGACCGAGCTCGCCTTGCAACTCGAGACGACCGCGACCGTCGTCGGCCGCGTGTGCGACACCGCCGGGCGTCCGCTCGCGAACACGCGCGTGCAGACCGGGTGGTCGAGCGCAGGGCTCGACGCCGTGGTCGCGGCGACCGATGCCGATGGCCGCTACGAGCTGCACGGCGTGATGCCGGGCGCGGTCGTGCTGACGGCCGGGCTCGGCGCGGACGGCTGTCGGACCGTCGCGATGGAGCTCGCGCCCGGCGAGACGCGCACCTGGGACGTCGCGCTGTCGCCCGGCGACCTGCACGTCACGGGGCGCGTGACCGGCGTGCGGCCGCGCGGCACGTTGCTGATCGCGATCGACGCGCAGAACCACCTGCAGCCGACGCTGGCACCGGTCGCGGCGGACGGGACGTTCGACGTCGCGGTGCCGCCGTTCGACGTCTGGCGCGAGCAGTTCCTGCGCGTCTATCCGGCCGACGCGATCAGCGCGGACGGCCGGGTCGTCGGCTTCCCGCTCGCGACGCTGAGCGGCATCCGGGCGGGCGACACCGGCGTCGAGCTCGCGCTGCCCGCCGACCTCGCGCGGGATGGCGCCGTGGGCGCGCGGGTCACCGCCCCGCCGGGTCTGACCGGCCGGCTCCGCGTCCAGAGCCTCGACCAGCAGGTCTGGCTCGACGTCGGGGGCATCGACGAGCCGGGGTGCGCGGTCGACGTCGCCGTCGAGCGGCTGCCGGCGGGACGCTACGCGCTGGTGCTCGAGGGCGGCTCCGCCCGCGCCGAGTTCGCACTCGGCCGCGGCGAGCGTCGCGAGTTCGGCGATCTGCGGCTCGGTGTGCTCGACGCGGGTCAGCGCGTGCCGGTCGTGCTGTTGTTCGAGCACCCCGGCGGCGGCGCGCCGATGGGCCGGCTGGACGTCGCGGTCCACGACACCACCGGGCGCTGCGTGGCCCGCGGCGCGGGGCCCGGCGGCGCCGGTCAATGGCGGATCGGCTTCGACCTGCCGCTCGGCGAGCTGTCGCTGACCGCGCAGACCGGCATGGGCCTCGCCGCGTCGCAGCCGCTCCGGGTCGCCCGCGACGGCCCGGCCGTGGTCCGCGTGCCGCTGGTCGCGTCGGAGCGGTGAGCCGCGTTCCCCAGTCCCGACGCATCGCCCCCCGGTGTCGCGCGGATCACCCGCGCGGAAAGCGCCACGAGTAGCGGCGGCACAGCCGTGCGAGCAGCACGGGCCACTCGTGCCAATCGCGTAGGAACTGCCGGGTCGCGAGCTCTCTTCGATACTCGAACGCGGCGGTCCGGCCGTCGTGCTCGGCCGTGAGCATCGACTTCTCGAGCTCGGCCTTGCCGATCTCGAACAGAGCCTGGATCACGAAGCCGGCGACGGCGGTCTGCCAGGACCTCGCGGTCGGCGCCTTGGCCAGCTCGTCGATCAGCGATTCGCCCGCCGACGTCGCGATGCCGAGGATGCGGCCGGTGTCGATGCTGCCGAGGTCCGGACCGCTCGGTGGAGCGAGCGCGGCCAGCACACTGGCCGAGCCACGCACGCGCTTCACCCAATCGATGATCTCGGGATCGATGGTGGCATTGAGCCGACCGTCGTGGAAGCGGATCGATACCGCCGCAGCCAGCTCGGCGACCGTGGAGTGCGGGTCGATATGGCGCATGCGACGGAGCAGCTCGTTGGCGGTGTCGAGCGACGGCCGCATGCGGAGGCGATGCACGATCTCCTCCGGGGTGAGCTCGCGCACGTGCAGGTCGCTCGGGTCGTCGTTGACGAACGCGTACCCCTCCGCGGGGACCCAGGAGCCCGGCGTAGTGGCGGCGACGACCAATGTGGGGATGGTAGCGGAGCCATCGGTCGCCGGCGCCGCCAAGGCCGGCAGCGCGACGATGCCCTGGCGCGTGGCTGGGACTTCCGATCGGTACCTGGCACGGATCGGAAGCTAGCGGTCCGATTCAGAGGTTCGGGGCATTCCTCGCCGGCCCTTCGGGCCGTTCACGGCGTTGCTGCTCCTCGGGATATCTCATCGGATATCCCGAGGAGCAGCGCCTTGCGCACGACCCACATGACTCGCCGATGAATGCCCCGAACCTCTGAGTCACACCACGGGTCCGCGCGGGGCGGGGTGGGTCAGAAGCCGCCGCCGGTGTCGAAGCCGCCGCCGCCGAAGCCGCCGCCGGTGCCGGAGCCGCCGCCGCCGAACGAGCCCCCGCCGCGCGACGGGCCATCGTCCGTGGAGTGGGAGTGCGAGGCTGCGGAGAGGAGCGCGTCGAGCATGCGGCCGGCGATCGCGGCGCCCGAGCCGAGCTCGCTGCGGGGGAGCAGCGAACGCTGGAATCGGCGCATGAGGCCGAAGGCGGCGCCGGCCTGCAGCGCGCCGCTGACGATGCCGGCGAGCACTCCGCCGAGGTCGAGACCGGGGCCGAACACCGAGTCGTTGCGGTCGAAGCCGCGTTGGCGGAAGCGCTGCTGCAGCTCGCGCAGCTCGGCGGCGGCGCCGGCGGCCTCGCGGTGCTGCGTCTGCAGCTCGGCCAGCCGCGTCGCGAGCTCGCGCTGGCGGTCGCGGAAGTGCGCGAGCTCGACGACGATGCGATCGTCGTCGGCCGGCGCCGTCGCGGCGGCGTCGCGGCGCAGCGTCTCGACGTCCTCGCGCGCGAGCTGCGTCTCGAGGACCCACAAGGCGCGGCGGCCGAGCTCGTCGCTGCCCTCGTCGAGCCCGGTGAGGCGGGCGTGCAGCTCGCCGTGCCGGCGCTCGGCCTGCTCGAACGCGGCGGTCGCGGCGCGGAACGCGCGGTTGGCGGCCTCGACCGCGGCATCGAGGCGGCCGATGCCGTCCGCCTCGAGCGCCGCCCGCTCGGCCGTGGCGAGCTCCGCGGTGGCCGCCTTCGCGTCGCGGGCCAGCTCCTCCGCGTGTTGGCGCAGGCGCTTCGGGATCTCCAGCAGCAGCGCGTAGTCGTCGCGCGCGGGGCGGAAGCGGCACAGCCGGGCGACCCAGGTGTCGAGCGCGCGGATCGGGGTCCAGGCGCGGTAGTCCGGCGTCCCGTAGCGGCGTCGCCACAGATACGAGAACAGCTTGTCGCGCTCGTACGGCGCGCGCTTGCGGTCGCGGTCCTGCTCGGCGCGCGCCGCCTTGTCGGTCGCCTGGCCGGCGCGGCCGGTGAGGAACTCGACGTGGCCGCGCAGCGCGACGTAGTCGGGCGCGGCCGCGAGGCGGTCGAGCGTCGCGCGGATTGCCGCGTCGCGCGCGGTCTCGCTCGCGGTGTGGGCGTCGCGCGCGGCGTCGCGCTCGGCGTCGAGCGCCGCGAGCGCCGCGGCGGAGCGATCGAGCTCCGCGCGCAGCTCGGTGCGCTGCCGGTCGCGCAGGGCGAGCAGCTCGAGCGCCTGGCGATCGGCGTCGTCGAGCGGCCCCGCGACCTGCTCCGCGTCGAGCGCGCCGAGCCGAGCGCGCGCCAGTCGCGCGACCGTGCGGACCTCCTCGCGCCGGGCTTCCTCGATCTGGCCGCGCACGTCGCGCAGCGCGTCGCCCAGCGAGCCGACCCTCGCCTCGGCGTCGGCGAGCTCGTCGGACAGCGAGCGATACACGTCGCTCCCCGGGCGCGACGGCAGCGGTGGCGGACGGTTCACCATTGGGTGATCCTCCCGGGCAGCACGTCGATATCCCATTGCGGCTCGCGCATGCCGGGGCGCTTCTCACCGATCAGCGCGCGGTCGATCAGCCCATTGTCCTGCTTGTCGGCCCGCACGCTGTCGTAGACGGCGACCGGGACCCGGACCCCGAATTGCCGGACGACCCGCGTGCTGCCGTCCTCCTCGCTCGTGATCGGCAGCGCCAGCACGCGGCCCTGCGCGTCGACGGCCTCGACGATCAGGTAGTGGTTGCGCTTGGAGCGATCGCTCCGGTCGTAGCGCCAGATGCCGCTCTGCTGGCCCGGCCGCGACACGATGCGCAGCCGGTAGCCGAGCTGCAGCTCCGCCAACAGCTCCTCGAGCTGCTCGACGGCGAGCGCCGCGCGCGGAGCGTCGCCGGCGTCGAGCGCCGCCCGCACGGCCGCGCGGCGGCGCTCCGCCTCGCCGACCGCCCGCGGCTCGGCGGCGAGCGCCGCCAGCGCGGCCCACGCCCGCTCGCAGCGCGCGCCGAGCTCGGTCCGCTGGGCGCGCGAGCGGTCGACCGCGACCACCGCATCGCGCAGCTCCTCCAGCGTGGCCGCCGCCCGGTGGCCGCGGCCGCCGTCGAGGTGCGCGCGGACCGCAGCGCGCAGCGGCTCGAGCGGCGCGCGCTCGGCGGGCGTGAGCGCGAGCTCGTTGATGCGCTGCGCCACGGCGGCCAGCCCGCGCTCGCTGTCGTTCAGCGCGTCGACCCCCGCGAGCAGGCCGGTCGCACGATCGAGCTCGGCGTCGCCGTGGTCGAGGCTGTCCTCGGCGCCCAGCAATCGCCGCGACGAGTCGGCGTCGCCGGCGACGACCAGCTGCGCGTCGGGCCGCGGCTCGAGCCCGGCGAGCGCCGCGGCCGCCGCGTCGCCGGCCGCCGCGAGTGCGGCCTCGGCGTCGAGCAGCTGCTGGCGGGCGGCCGGCGCCTCGCTGACCTCGCGCGCGCGCGCGAGGCCGGTCCGCAGCCGCTCGAGCCGCGTGCCGAGTCCGTCGCGTCTCTGCAGTGCGGCCTCGATCCGCTGGGCGGTCAGCTCGAGCTGCCGCCGGCGTTCGGCGCGCGCCGGCAGCGCGATCGCCGCCCACCCGGCGATCGCGAGGATCGTGAGCAGCGCGGCGCGGCGCGCCTGGCGACCGCGGTCGACGTACAGCTCGGCGAGCCGCACCTCGAAGCTGCGGCGCGGCGGCGTGTAGACGAAGCGGTTCTCGCGCAGGGCCGTCACGCCGTCGGCGATCACCGCGGGCGGCACGTCGATCCCCTGCGCATCGTAGATCGACTGCACGCGCTCGATCAGCTCGCGGGTGCGGCGCTCGTCGTCGAGCTCGCGCGCGACCAGCTCCTGCTGGTGGCGCAGCGTGTCGACGACGTCCATCGCGAGCATGACCTCGTCGAGCGGCACGCGCTCGCCGCGCGACTCGTCCGGTGCAGGTGCGCTCACGCGAGTTCCGGCAGCCGGGCCGCACGCTGCTGCAGTTCGACCATGCGGCGCGCGCCGGCCTCGGTCGCGGCGCGGATCTCGCGCTCGTTGACCTCGCTGGCCGCGCGCATCTCGTCGATGATCGCGACGCTGCGCGCCTGGAAGTCGGTGACCGCGTCGACGAGCTTCGCGACCGACGCCGCGCGGAGGTTGGGACCGTAGCCGGCGCGCAATGCGGATTCCTGGATCTCGGTGCCGAGATCGCCGAGTACCTCGAGGCTCCGATTGATGCCGTCGCGCATCGCCTCGAGCGTCGCGGTGCCCTCGTGCAGCCCGTGCATTCCGGTGAACGACGCCGACAGGGCGGTGAACACGGTCTCGTTGGTGCCGAAGAACGTCACCGCCTGCCGGTAGACCCGCTGCTTGCAGTCGGCGATCTGCTGGATGCGCGCCATCACGACCTCGGTCGTGCTGTAGGCGATCGACAGGTTCTCGGCGAGGTCCTTGGCGATCTGGTAGCGCTCGTCCTCCTCCTGCGTCGCGTGCAGCGCCAGGTCGCGGGCGAGCTCGAGCCGTGCGCGCGCGCCGGCGTCGTCGCCCCGGAACGCGTCGAGCTCGGCGGCGACCTTCTGCAATGCGGTCTTCTTGCGCTCGAGCTCCGCCGTCGCTGCCTCCAGCAGCTCGAAGCCGAGCGCCTGCGCCTCCTTCAATGCGACGCGGAAGTCACGGTAGGCGTCGAGGATCGTCTGCTCGCGGGCGATCTGGTCAGCGGTGTCGCGCGAGACGTCCAGGTAGGTCGCCTTGATCTTGTCGAACCGCGACGGGATGTCGCCCCGCGTCACCTTCATCCAGATGTTCGACAGCCGCTCGAACGTGTCGATCCGCTGGTCGGCGACCTGGTCGACCATGCGCTTCGCGTCCGCCCGGATCGAGTCGAACGCCGCGGTGATGCCGCGGTAGCGCTCGCCGACCCGCATCGCATCGACCTGGTCGCGCACCACCTCGTTGAACAGGCTCGCCTGCGAGAGGGTCCGCGCGATGGCGGCGGCCTTGTCCGGTTCGAGATCGGCGATGCGGTCGATCAGCGCGACGACCGGCGCCGGCGCCGGCTCCCGCGGGAGCACGCCGAGGTTGCGCAGGGCGCCGAGCGCCTTGTCGAGCGAGCGCAGGGCGAGAGATTGCTGGGGCCTGGGGTCGGTCATGGCAGATCGTTGGCGCGCCCGCGATCGTCGCGCGGGGCGAGGAGGGGAACAAGGGCGCGCGGCGCCGCTGTCCCGATGGATGGCGGATATTCACCCGGCCGGATGACCCCGAGGCCGGGCGCGGTGCGCGGTCGGCTGGCGTCAGGCGAGGATCTGCTCGACGACCTGGCCGTAGACGTCCGTCAGCCGGAAGTCGCGGCCGTGGAACCGGTAGGTCAGTCGCTCGTGATCGATGCCGAGCAGGTGCAGCAGCGTGGCGTGCAGGTCGTGGACGTGCACTGCGCCCGCGATCGGACGGATGCCGAAGTCGTCCGTCTCGCCATGGTGCAGACCGGCGCGCAGGCCACCGCCGCACAGCCACATCGTGAATGCCGTGCGCTGGTGGTCGCGGCCGAGCGCCGTGTCGCTCCGCGGGCCCTGCAGCATCGGGGTGCGGCCGAACTCGCCCCCCCACACGACCAACGTGTCGTCGAGCAGACCGCGGCGGTCGAGGTCGACGATCAATGCGGCTGCAGCTCTGTCGACCTCGGCGCAGCGCTGCGGCAGGTTCGTCAGCAGGTTCTGGTCGCCGCCGCCGCCGTGGTGGTCCCAGCCGCCGTGGACGAGCTGCACGAACCGGACGCCGCGCTCGACCAGGCGGCGCGCCAGCAGGCAATTGGCGGCGAACGAGCGGCGCTCCGGCTCCGCTCCGTACAGCTCCAGCGTTGCGGGTGGTTCATTGCGGAGATCGACGAGCTCGGGAACACTTGCCTGCATGCGGAAGGCGAGCTCGTAGCTGTCGATCCGCGCCCGGGTCGCCGGGTCGCGGTCGCGCTCGGCGGCGAGCTCGTCGAGCCTCGTCAGCGAGTCGAGGGAGCGCGCGCGGAGCGCGCGGCCGAGTCCGGGCGGGTCGTCGAGGAACAGGACCGGCTCACCGTCGCTGCGCAGCGGGACGCCCTGGTGACGCGCGGGCAGGAAGCCGGCGTCCCAGCAGGCGGTCCCGCAGCGGCCGGCCTTGCCCGACGCGAGGACGACGTAGGCGGGCAAGTCGTCGGCGAGCCGACCGAGCCCGTAGTCGATCCAAGCGCCGAAGCTCGGCCGACCCTGCCGTGGCGAGCCGGTCTGCCAGACGAGCTGCGCGGGCACGTGGTTGATCTCGTCGGTGTGCACCGCGTGGAGCCAGGTGACGCGGTCGGCGATGTGGCGGTGGCACGGGAGCAGATCGGACAGCCAGCTGCCGTTCGTGCCGTGACGGCGCACCGGCCAGCGCGGCGCGAGCAGCGTGGCACCGCGGCCCTCGGCGGGCAGGAACGCGAAGCGCTCACCGCGCAGCGCCGCGGCGGGCGGGGCCTCGCCGTCGCGCCGCAGGAGCTCGGGCTTGTGCTCGAACAGGTCGATCTGCGACGGCGCGCCGATCATGCCGAGCTGGATCACACGCCGCACGCGCGGCCGATGGTGTGGACCCGAGGGCGCGCCGGCGTCGCGCATCCGCAGGTCGTGCAACGCCAGATCGGCCAGGCCGAGGCCGGCGATCTGCAGGACGTCGCGGCGGGAGGGATTCATCGGAGGGTCAGCGTTTCGTCGAGGTTCAGCGCGAGGTTCGCGAGCACGATCCAGCTCGCCAGCTCGATCGGTCCAGGTGCGGCCACCCGGGCGTGCGCGCACAGCGCCGCGGCGTCGGCGGGGCGCGTTGCGAAGTCTGCGCGCGCGTCGCGCAGCAGGGCCAGGAGCTCGGTGGTCTCGGCCGGCAGCGGCGGGCGGGCGAGGACGAGGCGGAACAGCCGGGCGAGGCGCGCTTCGTCGACCGTGTCGGGGCGCGCGGACGCGGGGTCGGTATCGACCTCGCGCAGCACCCTGGTGGCGAGCGCGCCGGCCGCCTCGACGAACGCCGGGTCGTTCCACATCGCGAGCGCCTGCAGCGGGGTGATCGTGCGATTGCGGGATGCCGCGCAGACCTCGCGGCGCGGGCCGTCGAACAATGCGAAGGTCGGGTAGGGGGCCGTGCGGCGCAGATAGACGTAGATACCGCGGCGATGCCGCTTCGGCGGGTCGTCGGTACGCCAGCGGTAGTCGAGGTCGTGCACCGCGAAGCTCTGCTCCCAGACGCCGTCGGGCTGTGGCGGCATCACGCTGGGCCCGCCGACGGTCGGGTCGAGCAGACCCGCCGCGGCGAGCGCCTGGTCGCGGAGCTGCTCGAACGACAGCCGGTAGCGCGGCCCGCGGCCGAGCCGCAGGTTGGCGGGATCACTGTCGTCCGCGGGCAGCGCGGACGCCTGCTGCCAGGTGCGCGAGGTCAGGATCAGCCGGTGCAGCGCGCGCAGCGACCAGCCGGAGTCGACGAACGCCCGCGCGAGGAAGTCGAGCAGCTCCGGGTGCGAAGCGGGCTCTCCGCGCGCGCCGAAGTCGTCGAGCGTCGCGACGAGCCCGCGGCCGAAGTGCGCTGCCCACACGCGGTTCGCGGTGACGCGCGCGGTCCGCAGCGCGGCGGGGCCCACCAGCCAGCGCGCGAGCCCGAGCCGATCGCGCGGCGCGTCCGCGGGGAACGGCGGCAGCACCGCGGGCACGTCGGGCGTGACGCGCGGCCCGGGCTGCCGCCAATCGCCGCGCGTCAGCACGCGCGTCGCGCGCGGGGTGTCGAGCTCGGCCATCACCAGCGGCTGCGCAGTCGGCAGCTCGGCGAGCCCGGCCACGAGCGCCGCGACGCGGGCGCGCTGCGCGGCGAGCGCGGGCGCGCTGTCGCGGAGGAACGCGGCCAGCGTGCGGTCGTCGGTCGCATCGCGGTCGGCTGGCGGCTTGCGCAACGCGACGCGGACCGGCTCCGACCAGTCGCCGTCGACCAGCCGGAACGCGAAGCCGCCGGGGCCACCGCCGTTGACCACCTTCAGCAGCAGCTCGTCAGGGCCCTCGCGGAGCGTGACGTCGACACGATCGGAGTCGAGCGCAGCAGCGCGGGTGACGTCACGGGACAGGACCTCGTCGCCGTTCCACAGCACCTCGAGCGCGTCGTCGCTGCCGAGCGACAGCGTGACGCGGCGGCCGGCGGGGCCGTCGATGGTGCGGAACAGGAAGTGGACACAGCGCTCGCCGGGCAATGCGTGCACGATGCCGTCGGTCAGGTCGGGGCGAGGTTGCCACGCGAGCCCCTCGAACCGGCGGTCGAGGTCGACGCGCCGCTCGGCGGGGAAGCGGCGCGCCAGCGCGCGGCGCTGGTCGTCGCACGGCAGCGGCCCGAGGTGGAACCAAGGCCCGGCTCGGGGGGGCGCGCTCTCGCGCTCCAGCAGCCGGGTGCGCTCGGCGGCGAGCCAGTCGCGCAGCACCGGGTCGTCCGTCCGCGTGGCGGTGTCGAGGGCGGCGCGCGCGGCCGCGAGCTCGCGCGTCAGGAGCTCCGCGGTCGGCTGCACCGCGCGCGGGTGGACCGCGACGGTCGGCCCGGCGCCGACGCCGGTGTCGCGCGTCGAGTCGAAGAAGGCGTAGAACGCGTAGTACTCGCGCTGCGTGATCGGGTCGTGCGGATGGTCGTGGCACTGCGCGCAATCGAGGGTCAGCGCGAGCCACGTGCGCGCCGTCGCGTCGACGCGGTCCTTGACGGCGACCACGCGGAACTCCTCGGCATCGACGCCGCCCTCGTCGTTCAGCATCGCATTGCGGTGGTAGCCGCTCGCGATCCGGTCCGCGGTGGTCGCGTCGGGCAGCAGGTCGCCGGCGAGCTGGCGGATCGTGAAGCGGTCGAACGGCTCGTCCCGGTCGAAGCTCGCGATCAGCTCGTCGCGCCACGGCCACATCGTCCTCGGCGCGTCCTTCTCGTAGCCGTTCGTGTCGGCGTAGCGGGCGAGGTCGAGCCAACGCGCGGCCTGGTGCTCCGCGTAGTGGGGTGACGCGAGCAGCCGGTCGAGCACGCGCTCGAATGATCCGGGCGCCGCGTCGGCGACGAAGGCGTCGACCTCCGCCGGCGTCGGCGGCAGCCCGGTCAGGGTCAGGCTCGTCCGCCGCAGCAGCGTGGCGCGGTCGGCGGGCGGCGCGAAGTCGAGCCCCGCGCCGCGCAGCCCGGCCGCCACGAACCGGTCGACCGGGTGCTCGCCCTGCTGGGCGCCGAGCACGCCGGCGAGCATCCACACCGCACCGCAGATCCGCATGAGGGGTTCCTGCCCCGTCGGGCTCTCCGGCGGGATGGCCCGCGATCATGGACCCGGCGGCGGTAACGGTCGAGTCGGCGCCGCGCTCAGGGCTCGGGCGCGACCGGCACGCGGCGGTTGCCCCAGCTACCCGGGTCGGCGTCGAACCGGCCCGGGAGTGGCGTGCCGCACGCCGCGCAGCGCCCCGCGGTGTCGAGGCGCCAGCCCGCGATCGCGTAGCCGTGTCGTTCGATCAGCACCGCGCCGCAACCGCTGCAGCGCGTGCATTGCGCGGCGGGGTCGTGCACGTTGCCGACGTACACGTGGTGGAGGCCACGCTCGAGCGCCAGGTCGCGCGCGCGGCGTAGCGTCACGGGTGGCGTCGCCGGCACGTCGCGCATCGCGAAGTCGGGATGGAATGCCGTGAAGTGCAGCGGGACCTCGGGGCCGAGCGTCGCGGCGATCCACTCGCATTGCTCGCGGATCGCGTCGTCGTCGTCGTTGTGCCCGGGGATCAGCAGCGTGGTCAGCTCGACCCACACGGGCGTGTCGTGCACGAGCCACGCGATCGTGTCGAGCACGTCGGCGAGCCCACCGCGGCCGCTGAGGCACTGGTTGCGATAGAAGGTGTCGCGGAACGCCTTCAGGTCCACGTTCGCGGCGTCGACCGCCGCGAACAGATCGGCTCGCGCGCCCGGGTCGACGTAGCCGGCCGTCACCATGACGGTCGCGAGGCCCAGCGCGCGGCACTCCACGGCGGTGTCGACCGCGAACTCGGCGAACACGACCGGATCGTTGTAGGTGAACGCCACCGCGCGACAGCGGTGGTGGTCCGCGGTCCGCGCGATCACCTCGGGAGTCGCGTCGATGCTCGCGGCCACGACGTCGCGGCTGCGGCTCGTCGTCCAGTTCTGGCAGAACCGGCAGCCGAGGTTGCAGCCGGCCGTGCCGAACGACAGGACCGGCGTCCCCGGCAGGAAGTGATGCAGCGGCTTCTTCTCGATCGGATCGATGCAGAGGCCGGTGACGCGCCCCCAGGTCGTCAGCTCGATCGTCGTGCCATGGCGTCGACGAACGAAGCAGAAGCCGCGCTGACCGTCGCGCAGACGGCAATGCCGCGGGCAGAGTTCGCATTGCAGCCGGCCGTCCGGGAGCGCGCTGGACAGGCGCGCAGCCAGCGCTGCCCCGGCGCGGTTCATCGGCGATTCGCGTCGTGCAGGATCGCGACGGTGTAGCCGACTCCGAACGGGTGCTCCTGCGACAGCACCTCGGGGCGGCGCCCGACGTGGTCGATCGCCGCGGCGATGACGCCGAGGCTCTCGCAGGTGTCCTCCGCGGCGAGCGAGCGGAGCGCGGGGTCGATGTCGTGCACCGCGCGCAGGTCGCCCGCTGCGAGGATCGCACCGAGGTGCTGGTCGAACTCGATCGCACGCGGTGCGTAGCCGGCGGGCGCGCCGGGTCGCGCGCGGTGCGTGCCGTCGCCGCTGGCGATCAATGCGGTGCACGCCTCGCGCGACTCGCACGCCTCGGCGAGCGCGGTGCCGAATCGCGTGCACTGCGACAGGTCGGCGTCCGCGGGGAGCGACAGCACGACGGTCGGACCGGCCCAGCCGGCTTCGCAGAGGAACCACAGCGGCACCACCGAGCCGTGGTCGAGCAGACCGGGTGGGATCGGCCAGGTCGCGAGTCCGGCCCGCGCGGCTGCCCCGGCCAGCTCGGCGCACAGGTCGGTGTCGTTCGGCAGCGCCACGCGTGCGGCCGGGGCCTGGAACATCTCGAGGTCGCCGCGGAGCTCGCCACCGGACCAGATACCGAACGAGCCGGCGCGGCGCGGCGCGTGCGGGGACACGAGCGCGATGCGATCCGGACGTGCACGGACGAGCCGGCGCGCGACCTCGCGCGAGTTGGTCGTCGTCGCGAGCGAGGCGGCGGCGAAGTGCGCGCCGACGTCCGGCACCGCGATCGGCGGGTGGGGCAGCAGAGCTGCGAAGGTCACGCCCGAGCGTCGACCTGCCATCCCTGCAGCGTAGCGCGGCGGCGCGGCCGGGGGCACCTGCCCCGCGGCCGCTCGGCAGGACCTGGAACGGACGCTCCCGCGTCTGCACCATCGCGGGTACGCTCCCGGCGTGCGCGTCGCCTTGTTCGTCACCTGCCTCGTCGACCAGGTCTGGCCCACCGTCGGGGTGGCCGCCGTCCAGGTGCTGCGTCGGCTCGGCTGCGAGGTGACGTTCGACCCGGGCGCGACCTGCTGCGGGCAGCCGGCCTACAACACGGGCTACCGCGGCCACGCCGCCCGGCAGGCGCGGCAGTGGATCGCGAGCTTCGAGCGGTCCGGCGCCGACTGGGCGGTGCTGCCGTCGGGGTCCTGCGCGGCGATGGTCCACCATTTCCCGCGGCTGTTCGACGCCGAGCCCGCCTGGCGCGAGCGTGCCGAGCGGCTCGCGGAGCGGAGCCGCGAGCTGTGTCAGTTCGTGGTCGGCGTGCTCGGCCGCGACGCGATCGGCGCGCACTTCGCCGCGCGGGTCACCTGGCACGACGCGTGTCACGGGCTGCGCGAGCTCGGCATCCGCGACGAGCCGCGGCGGCTCCTGAGCAAGGTGCGTGCGCTCGAGCTGGTCGAGATGCCGGAGGCCGACAGTTGCTGCGGATTCGGCGGGACCTTCGCCGTCAAGCACGCCGAGCTGTCGACCGCGATCGCCGATCGCAAGTGCGAGGCGATCGCGGCGCTCGGGGTCGACTGCGTGGCCGCGGCGGACGTCAGCTGCCTGATGCAGATCGAGGGGCGGCTGCGGCGGCTCGGCTCGGCGGTGCGCGCCGTGCATGTCGCCGAGATCCTCGCGGGGGACGCGCCGTGAGCGCCGGCGAGCAGCAACGGATGGAGCGCTTCGGCGAGAACGCCGTGGCGGCGCTCGGCGACGCGACGCTGCGCGGCGCGTTGCGGCACGCGACCGACCTGTTCGGCGAGCGGCGGCGCGCGGCGGTCGCCGACGTCGGCGCGGTGGAGTTCGATGCGCTGCGCGACCGCGCGCGGGCGATCAAGGACCACACGCTCGAACGTCTGGATCACTACCTCGAGCAGTTCGCCGAGCGCGCGACGGCGCGCGGCGTGCGCGTGCACTGGGCGCGCGATGCAGAGGAGTGCTGCGCGATCGTCGCCGCGCTGTGCGAGGGCGCGCTGCAGGGGCGCCCGGAAGCGTCCCGCACGATCGTCAAGAGCAAGTCGATGACCTCGGAGGAGGTGCGGCTCGGCGAGCACCTCGAGCGAGCCGGCTTCACGTCGGTGGAGACCGATCTCGGCGAGTGGATCGTGCAGCTCGCCGGCGAGGCACCTTCGCACATCATCGTCCCCGCCATCCACAAGACGAAGGCGCAGATCGCCGAGCTGTTCGCCGAGCGCGTCGGCACTGCACCGGATGCCGACGAGCAGGCCCTGACCGCGGCTGCCCGGCGCGTGTTGCGCGAGCGTTTCGCCGAGGCCGGCATCGGCATCTCCGGTGTGAACTTCGCCATCGCGGAGACCGGCTCGTTCCTGGTGCTCGAGAACGAGGGCAACGCGCGCCTGAGCATCACGGCACCGCGCGTGCACATCGCGCTGATGGGCATCGAGAAGGTCGTGCCGCGGCTCGCCGATCTGGACGTGTTCCTGAAGCTCCTGCCGCGGTCGGGGACCGGGCAGCACCTGACGACCTACCAGACACTGATCACCGGCCCGAAGTCGGACCCGGCGATGGAGGGGCCCGACGAGGTGCACGTCGTCGTGCTCGACAACGGGCGGTCGCGGATGCTCGAGCAGGCCGTCACGCGGCAGAGCCTCGCGTGCATCCGCTGTGGGGCGTGCCTCAATGCGTGCCCGGTCTACCAGCAGGTCGGCGGACACGCGTACGGGTCCGTCTATCCGGGGCCGATCGGGGCGGTCATCACACCGCAGCTCGCGGGACTCGAGCGGGGCGCGCAGCTGCCGTTCGCGTCGTCGCTGTGTGGGGCGTGCCGCGACGTGTGCCCGGTGCGCATCGACATCCCGGGACTGCTGCTGCACCTGCGCGGCGAGGTCGTCGGTGCGGCGAGCGCCCCGCGCGGGCCGCGGGGGACCGTGCCGCGCCGGCGCGGTGAGCGGCTCGCGTTCTGGCTGTGGTCGTTCGTCGTGCGCTCGCCGTGGCGCTACGCCGTCGCCACGCGGCTCGTGCGGCTCGGACAGCGGCTGTTCGCGCGCGGCGGTCGGATTGGCCGGGTCGGCGGGCTGCTCGGATGGCTCGCGCCGCCGCTCGCGGCGTGGACCGAAGGTCGCGACCTGCGGCCGCTCGCGCGGCACGCGTTCCGGGACTGCTGGCGCGCCGGCATGGCGCTGTGCGGCACGCGGACCGCGAGGACCGAGGAGGGCGAGCCGTGAGCATTCCGGTGCTGCAGGCGGTGCGCGATGCGCTGCGCCGGGCGGGCCGCCCGGCTGGCGTCGCTCTGCCGGAGCACCCCGCGGCTGCGGACGCCGGGGATGTCGCTGCGCTCGTCGCGGGCTTCCGCGCGCGGGCCGAGCCACTCGGCGTGCGCGTGCAGGAGGTGGCCGCGGGCGGCGACGCGCTCGGCGAGGCGCTCACGGCGATCCTGCGCGGGCACGGTGCGACGCGGGTCGCGGTGCCGGACCCCGCGGCCGGCTACGTGGCCTCGCTGCGCGGTGCCGGCTTCCTGTTCGCGGAGCGCGACGACGAGGTGTGGGAGTGCGAGGCCGGGCTGACCTCGGCCCGGCTGGCGATCGCCGAGACCGGCACGCTCGTGCTCGACGTGGCGCACGAGCGCTCGCGGCTCGCGTCGCTGCTGCCGCCGGTGCACGTGTGCGTCGTGCCGACCGGCGCGCTCGTCGCGACGGTCGGCACGGCATTGCAGAGGATCGGTGGTGAAGGGGTGTCGAGCTGCGTGACGTTCGTCACCGGGCCGTCGCGCACCGCGGACATCGAGCTGAAGCTCGTCGTGGGCGTGCACGGGCCGCGGGTCCTCGAGGTCGTGTTCGTCCACGCGGAGTGACGCCGCGCTCAGGCCGGCGGTGCTGGCGCGGACGGCGGCGGCGAGGATGGCGGCGGCAGCCGCACGACCCACTCGCCGTCGACCTCGTTGACGATCTCGACGCGCGTGCCCTCCGGCAGGTCGCCCGCGATGCTGCGCGCGGCGTGCTCGCCGGCCGGATCGTCATCGGCTCGCACGAGGCCGGTCGGCGTCAGCGGCGTCCGTGCGGTGGCGAGCCGGCGGCCGGAAGTCTCGCGCGCACGCTCGGCGGCGATCGTGGCGCGCTCCTCGGCCTCCGGGTCCGGGAACTCGAACGCGATGCCGATCGCGGTGGCGAGCAGCACGATGCCGAGCGCCAGGAAGGACGTGAACGCGGTCCAGAAGCCGAGCAGCAGCAGCAGCGCGGCGAGCAGATCGAGCAGCCGCGAGCGGGAGCGCAGGCGGGGCCAGCGCGGCGAGCGGTCGGACGCGGTCATCGCGGCGCATCTCCGTGGCCGCGGACGTGGGGGCGCACGCGGTCCCGCTCCCAGCGCGCGAGGCGGGCGTGCATCGCGCGCGACAGCGGCGGCAGTGCCGCGACCGCGGCATTGCGACGAACCTGGTCGGGGCGCGTGGCGCCGGTGATCACGGTGGTGACGGCCGCGTGGTCGATCACGAAGCGCTGGGCGAACGCCGCGAGATCGGTGCCGGCCGGGGCGATCGCCCGCAGCTCGTCGACCAGTGCGAGACCGGTGTCGAACGGCACGCCGGAGAACGTCTCGCCGACGTGGAACGCGGCACCGTCGCGGTTGTACGTGCGGTGGTCGGCCGGGCCGAAGGTCGTCGAGCGGTGCCAGCGCCCGGCGAGCAGCCCGCTCGCGAGGGGCAGCCGTACGATGATCGCGACGCCGCGCTCCCGCGCGCGGTCGAAGAACGCCTCGGCCGGACGCTGGCGCAGCAGGTTGTAGATGACCTGCAGCGACGCGCAATCGGGATCGCGCAGGCACAGCTCGGCCTCGCGGACCGTCTCGACGCTGGCGCCGAAGGCGCGGATGCGGCCGGCGTCGCGGAGCTCGCGGAGCACGTCGAACAGCGAGCCGTCGGCGAGGCGCTCGGGTGGCACGCAGTGGAGCTGCACGAGATCGAGCACGTCGGTGCCGAGGCGGCGCAGGGACGCTTCGACGTGGCGCCGCACGGTCGCCGCCTGCAGGTTCCACGGCCAGCCGGGCTCCTGGAAGCGGCCGACCTTGGTCGCGATCACCGGGCGCACGGCGCCGTCGCGCAGGCCGCGCCGCGCGAGGAACCGCGCGATGCGCCGCTCGCTGCGGCCACGCCCGTAGACGTCGGCGGTGTCGAGGAACGTGATGCCCGCGTCGCACGCGGCATCGAGCACGGCGTCCGCCTGCGCGTCCGACACCTCGCCCCACTCACCGCCGAGCTGCCAGCAGCCGAGCCCGACCACCGACACCGCCCGTCCCACGCCCTCGAACGAACGCTCTTCCATCACTTCCGATCGGTACTGCGATGTGTCTGTGTGCCCCACGCCGCGGGCCACGCTCAGGCCAGCACGGGCGCCAGCACTTCACCGTAGACGTCCGTCAGCCGGATGTCGCGCCCGCTGAAGCGATAGGTGAGCCGCGTGTGGTCGACGCCCAGCAGATGCAGCATCGTGGCGTGCAGATCGTGGACGGTCACGCGGTCGACGATCGCCTTGTAGCCGTAGTCGTCGGTCGCGCCGTGGACGATCCCGCCGCGGATGCCGCCGCCCGCCAGCCAGATCGAGAAGCCGAACGGGTTGTGGTCGCGACCGTCGCGGCCCTGGGCGAACGGCGTGCGGCCGAACTCGCCGGCGAACACGACGAGCGTCGAGTCGAGCAGGCCGCGCGACCGCAGGTCCTTCAGCAGGCCGGCGATGCCCTGGTCGACCGCACGGGCGTTGAGCTCGTGGTCGCGGCGCAGGCGGCTGTGCTGGTCCCAGCGGTCGGTGTCGAGCCGCGGGCAGGTCAGCTCGACGAACGGCACGCCGCGCTCGACGAGCCGGCGCGCGATCAGGCACTGGCGGCCGTAGATGCGGGCGGGCTCGAAGTCGGCGTCGAGTCCGTACAGCCGCCGCGTCGCGGCGCTCTCGCCGCTCAGGTCCATCAGCTCCGGGACCGCGAGCTGCATGCGCGCCGCGAGCTCGTAGTTGACGATCGCCGACTCGATGCCGTCGTCCGGGCCGACCTGGCGCACGACCTCGTCGTCGAGCGCACGGATCAGGTCGAGCTTGTTGCGCTGGAGCCCTGGGTGCTGCTCGCGCGGCAGCACGTTCGCGACCGGCTGCTCGCCCGCCTTGAAGATCGAGCCCTGGTGGCTCGCGGGCAGGAAGCCGGTGTTGAAGCAGTCGAGGCCGCCGGGCGGTATCAGCCCGCCATTGAGCACGACGAAGGTCGGCAGGTCGCGATTCGGCGAGCCGAGGCCGTACGAGATCCACGCGCCCATCGACGGCCGCCCCTGCAGGCCGATGCCGGTGTGCAGGAAGTAGTTGCCGTTGGTGTGCTCGGAGAAGTCCGCGACCATCGAGCGGACGACGGCGATGTCGTCCATGCACGTGCCGACGTGTGGGAACAGGTCGCTGACGGGCGTGCCGCACTGGCCGCGCGGCGCGAACTTCCACGGGCTCGCGAGGGTGCCGCCATTGTTGTTGAACTGGGTCGGCTCCATCTTCAGCCCGAACCGCTGGCCGTCCTCCCGCTGCAGCCGCGGCTTCGGGTCGAACGTGTCGACCTGTGACGGACCGCCGTCCATGTACAGGAAGATGACGCTGCGCGCCCGCGGCACATGGTGCAATGCGGACAGCACACCGCCGCGCGGGCCGAGCAGCGACAGCAGCGCGAGGCCACCGAAGCCGTGGGCGGTGCGCGCGAGCGCGTCGCGGCGGGTCAGCGCGGACGCGGAACGAGGATCGCTGGGCGGGGGTCGCATCGGGATGCGTCGGAGCCGGGGTGGGGTGAGGTCGCCTGATGTAAAAATCGCACGCGGTACCGATCGGAAGTCAGCGGAGGAAGGCGAACTCCTTCAGGTTGAGGAGGGCGTGGGCGAGGTCGGTCCAGACGGCGGGGTCGTCGGGCGGGACGGCGCGGAGGGCGGCCTGCGTGAGCGTGAAGCGCAGCAGCTTCGTGCGCTCGGCGAGCGTCGGCAGGCGGGCGAGGGCGCGCTCGAACATGCGCTCGATGCGCAGCTCGGGGTCGGCCTCGGCGGTGAGCGCGAGGGTCGCGAAGCGCTGCGCCTGGTCGTGGACGAACGGGTCGTTGAGTAGCGACAGCGCCTGCGCGGGGACGTTCGAGACGGTGCGCTGGCCGACCGTCGAGAACGGGATCGGCGTGTCGAACGCGAGGAAGAACGGGTCGAGGAAGTTGCGGCGCACCTCGAGGTAGATGCTGCGGCGGCCGGCGCCGTCGGCCGGACCCGAGCGGCCGGGCCGGCCGCGGCCGTCGAGGAACGGCGTCAGGTGCACCGGCACGCCCGGCCCGAACGGCTGTGGATCCAAGCTGCCGGCCACCGCCAGGATCGCGTCGCGCAGCACCTCGCCCTCGAGCCGTCGGATCCGGGCGCGGTGCAGCAGCAGGTCGTCCGGATCGAGCCGCTCCGCGACCGGGTGCAGCCGGCTGTCGCTCGCGTACGTCCGACTCAGCACGATCCGCCGATACAGCCGCTTCAGCGACCAGCCGTCCGCAACGAAGTCGGCGGCGAGGCGATCGAGCAGGTCCGGGTGCGTGGGCGGCATGCCCAGCACGCCGAGATTGTCGACGGTCGGCACGAGGCCACGGCCGAGCAGGTGGTGCCACACGCGATTGACGGCGACGCGCGGCGTCCACGGATTGGCCGGGTCGACGATCTGCCGGGCGATCTCGAGTCGCCCGCTGCCCGCCGATCGGACCGGGGCACCGCCGAGCGCCTCCAGGAAGCGGCGCGGCACGGCCTCGCCGAGATTGCGCGGGCTGCCGCGGACGTGGACGCGCTCGTCGACGCCGGGGCCGTCCGCCGTCGCCGGCGCGAACTCCGGTGCGGGAACCGCTGCGACCGCGTCGCGCCACGCGGCGAGCCGACCGGACCAGTGCTCCCCCGCCGGTGCCGGCAGCGCGCCACAACGCACCAGCGCCGTGAGCACCGCGAGGTCGCCGGCGCGCGGCGGTGTCGCGGTCGCGACGACCGGGCGCAGGGCGGTGACCGCGCGGCGCGCCGCCGCCGCGTAGCGCGCGGCGAGCTCGGTCAGGTCGGCGGGCGGCGTCCGCCCGAGAGTGTCGAGGCCGGGCGCGGCGAGCGCCGGTTCAGCCGGTGGCGCCGGGTCGTCGGAGAGCACCGCGCGCCGCACCGCGATCCAGCCGTCGCGGTCGTAGCCGCCGCTGCCACGCCCGTGGATCGGATCGGCGGGGTCGGGCGAGCTGCGGTCGGCGGCCTCCAGGTAGAAGGTCTCACCGCGCCACATGTCGAGATCGATGCGATACCAGCGAGGCGCGGGGGAATCGACGCGCGGCTTGAGCGCGCCGTAGATGGGATCGCGGATCAGGTAGAAGCCGTCGAGCACGACATTGAGACGCGCATCGCGTCCCGCCGCCAGCACGTGCAGGTAGCGGCGCTCGATCGGGAAATCCGGCGTCGCCAGTGTGCCCCACAGCCGGCGCGCCGTCGCGGCGCTGCATTGCCACGTACCGGGCAATGGATGGACGCTGACGTCAGCGCCGCCGGCCGGCACCTCGAGCACCACCGCATCGCGACGCGGCGACGCCGCGAAGCCCGGTCCGTCGTGGCGCGCTGACTGCACGGAGTGCGGATCGTCGGCGTCGAACACGGTGACGTCCGCGCGGCGTGCCGCGGCCGCGGGCTGGGGCTCGGCGGCGGCGAGGTCGGCCCACAGCCCGTCGAGGTTCACCGCGCCGGGCGCCCCGAGCTCACGCAGCCGGGCCAGCAGGTGCAGCGGATGACCGCGGTCGGCGGCCGCGCGGTCGCGCAGCTCGGTGTCGAGCGAGCGCAATGTGGCGGCATCCGCGAGGTGGTGGCGGGCGGCGAGCTCGCCGAGCAGCGCGTCGCGGTCGGCGCGCTGGCGGGCCCGCGCGTCGTCGTCGGCACCCGGCGCGGCGGGTGGCGGCACCGCGAGGGCCGCGGCGAGCAGGTCGGTCAAGGCCTGCGCGGGCTCGCCGAGCGCGCTGTCCCAGCTCGCCGTCAGCGCGTCGAGCAGCTCGCGCCGGGCGCCCTGGAGGCGGTCGACGGCCGCCGCGACCGCCGGCTCCGGCGCGGTCGCCCGTGGCAGGTAGCGCGAGCTGCGCAGCACGCCGGCGAGCGCGTAGTAGTCGCGCGTCGAGATCGCGTCGAACTTGTGGTCGTGGCAGCGCGCGCAGGCGACCGTCATGCCGAGGAACGCCTTCGACACGATGTCGATCGCGTTGTCGATGCGGTCGGCGCGCGCCTGGCGGGCGTCGACCGGGCTGTGGGTCTGGTCGCCGAGCCACAGGATCGCGGTGGCGAGCGCGGACTCGTTCGCGCTCGTCGCCGGGTCGCGGCGCGGCTCGTCGACGAGGTCGCCAGCGAGGTGCTCGACCACCAGGCGGTCGTACGGCACGTCCGCGTCGAGAGCGCGGATCAGGTAGTCGCGATAGCGCCACGCCCCCTCGATGTCGAAGTCGAACTCGTGACCCATCGTCTCCGCATAGCGGAACAGATCGAGCCAATGGCGCGCCTGCCGTTCGGCGTATTGGCGCGACGCGAGCAGGGCGTCCACGACGCGCGCCTCGGCGCCGGCCTCCGGGTCGGCGAGGAACGCCTCGATCGCGTCGGTCGGCGGCGGCAGCCCGACGAGGTCGAACCACACGCGGCGCAGCCAGGTGCGCCGGTCGGCGACCGGTGCCGGCTCGAGCCCGGCGGCCGCGAGCCGCGCGCGTACGAAGCGGTCGAGCGGGTCCCGCGACCACTCCGGCTCGATGGGCTCCGGAGTGGGTGGCGGTGCGATCGGCCGCCACGCCCAGTGCTCGGTGCGCCGCGCGGCGAGATCGAACGCGGGGCGCTCGGGCCCGGTGGCGGACGGGATCGGTTCGTCGGGCCACGCCGCGCCGGCGCGGATCCAGGCCGCGAGGTCGGCGCGCTGCCGCGTGGACAGACGACCGTCCGGCGGCATCTGCAGATCGACGTCGTCGTAGCCGACCGCGCGCAGCAGCCGGCTGCGTTCGGTGTCGCCGGGAACGAGTGCGGGTCCGCGCGAGCCGCCGCGCAGCACGAACGTCAAGTGGTCGAGACGCAGCCCCGACTTCCGCTCGCCGAGACCGTGACAGCGCACACAGTGTTCGGCGAGCAGGGGGCGGATGCGCGCCTCGAAGAACTCGAGCGTCGCCGCCTGCGCAGCACCGCCGGGCGACGCGAGCGGTTCGTCCTGTGCGGCGGACGCGGCGGTGAGCAGCAGGAGCGCGACGGCAGCTCCGGCCGGGACGGCTGCGCGGCGGGCGAGCATCATGAGCGGGTGCCGGCGGCGGCCGACCGGCATTTTCTACGGGCCTCGCGTGGGGCACACAAGCCGCGCGGCTATCCTGCGATCGCTCACTCCCCTCGTTCCGCTGGCTCGCCGTGGCGGCCGCGCCGACTGCAGCATGACCGATCCCAGCCGTCGTTCTCCGTTCTCGCTCGAGGGTCGCGTCGCCCTCGTCACCGGCAGCAGCAAGGGCCTCGGTCGCGCGATGGCGTTCGGGCTCGGCCGCGCCGGCGCCAAGGTCGCGTTCAACTACAAGAACGGCCGGACCAAGGCCGAGGAGACGTTCGCGGCGTACCGCGCCGAGGGTCTCGTCGGCGGCGTGTTCCGCGGCGACGTCACCGACCCGGGCGAGGTGGCGCGGCTGTGCGCGGCGGTCGCCGATCAGCTCGGGCCGATCGACGTGCTCGTCGTCAATGCGACGCCCGACCAGCCGCAGAAGCCGATCGAGGACTACGACTGGGCGTTCTACCAGTCGATGCTGGACTTCTTCGTGAAGTCCCCCTACCTGCTGACGCGCGCCGTGCTCCCGCACATGAAGCGGCAGCGCTGGGGGCGGATCGTCAACATCGGCTCCGAGGTCTTCCAGCGCGGCGTCGGCAACTTCAGCGCCTACGTCGCCGCGAAGGGTGCGCAGAACGGGTGGACGCGCAGCATGGCGACCGAGCTCGCGCCGTGGCACATCACGGTGAACATCCTGTCGCCCGGCTGGATCCCGGTCGAGCGGCACGAGAACGACCCGCAGGAGCTGAAGGACGGCTATCGCGCATTGATCCCGATGGACCGCTGGGGCGTACCCGAGGACGTCGCGGGCGGCGTCGTCTACCTCGCGAGCGACGCGGCGTCGTTCGTGACCGGACAGAACTTCTGTGTCAACGGCGGGATGACGGTCGGATGAGCTCCTCCATGTCCCTCGTCGCGATCGCGCGCCGGCTCGGCGCGCTGCTGATCGCGCTCGCTCTGCTGCTGTCGCTCGCCGCGTGCGGCGGCGCCGGCGCTCCCGCGTTCACGTTCGTGACGAACGGCCCGTACCGGTTCTGGGAGGCGGCGCGCGCCGGCGTCGTCAAGGCCGGGCAGGACCTCGGCGTGCCGGTCGACTTCCGCGTGCCGCAGGGCAACGACATGGTCGACCAGAAGCAGATCCTGGAGGACCGGATGATCGCCGGTGTGGCCGGCATGGCGGTCAGCGTGGTCGACCCGGTCAATCAGACGCCGTTGCTCGACCGCATCGCCGCACGCGTGCCGCTGGTGACGCACGACGCGGATGCGCCCGACTGCAAGCGCCGCTGCTTCGTCGGCGTCGACAACTACGCGGCGGGTCGGATGGCCGGCGAGCTGCTGCGCGGCGTGCTGCCCGCCGGTGGCAAGGTCGCGCTGTTCGTCGGCAATCTGTCGCAGGACAACGCGCGGCTGCGCCGGCAGGGTGTGATCGACGTGCTGCTCGGCCGCGACAAGCAATCGGCGCCGGTGCGGCTCGACGAGGGCAATGCCGTGCTGACCGGCGGTGGCTTCACGATCGTCGGCACCTACACCGACGACGGCGACGACGCGAAGGCGAAGGCGAACGTCGAGGACGTCATGGTGTCGCACGCCGACCTGGCCGGCATGGTCGGGTTGTTCCAGCACAATCCACCGGCCTGCGTCAATGCACTGCGCGCGCGCGGGCGGCTCGGGCAGATCGCGGTGGTGGGATTCGACGAGGACGAGCAGACGCTCGCGGCGATCGAGGCGGGCCACGTCGTCGGCACCGTCGTGCAGAATCCGTACGAATACGGCTACCAGGCGATCCGGTTGCTCGTCGCGATCGCGCGTGGCGACGAGGCCGCGCTGCCGGCGGGCGGCGTGCTGGAGATCCCGGCGCGGGCGATCACGCGCACCGGGCTCGACGCGTTCCGGGCCGAGCTCGGGGCCCAGATGGCGGTGCTCGAGGGCAAGTGACCGCGCCCGCGTCCTCGCCCGCCGGTGCGCCGGTGCCGCTGCTCGAGGTGCGCGGCCTCGGCAAGCGCTTCCCGGGCGTCGTCGCGCTCGCCGGCGTGGACCTGCGCGTCGATGCCGGCGAGGTCGTCGCGGTGATCGGCGAGAACGGCGCCGGCAAGAGCACGCTGATGAAGGTCGTGGCCGGCGTGCACGAGCCGGACGCCGGTGAGCTGCGCTGGTGCGGCGAGCCGGTGCGGATCGACTCGGTGCGCCGCGCAGCGGAGCTCGGCATCGCGCTGATCCACCAGGAGCTGAACCTCTGCGACAACCTGTCGGTCGGCGCGAACGTGCTGCTCGGCCGCGAGCCCGGGCGCCGGCTGGGCTGGCTGGTGCCGCGCGCCGTCGACGCGGCGGCGCGGCCGTTCCTCGCGCGCGTCGGCCTCGACGTCGATCCGCGCACGCCGCTCGGCCGCCTCGCGATGGGGCCGCGGCAGCTCGTCGAGATCGCCAAGGCGCTGTCGCAGGACGCGCGCCTGCTGATCATGGACGAGCCGACCTCGAGCCTGTCGTTCGACGAGACCGAGCGGCTGTGCCGGGTGATCGACGAGCTGCGCGCGCAGGGCTGCGCCGTGCTGTACATCTCGCATCGCCTCGGCGAGGTCGAGCGCGTCGCCGACCGCGTCATCGGGCTGCGCGACGGGCGGCCGAGCGGCGCGCTGGAGCGGGGTGCGATCGACCATCGGGCGATGGTGCGGTTGATGGTCGGGCGCGAGCTCGAGGTGCGGCCGCGCGCACGGCGGGACAGCGGTGCCAGGCCGGTGCGGCTCGCGATCGAGGGATTGCGCAGCGCGACCTGGCCGGAGCACGCGGTCGACCTGCAGGTGCACGCCGGTGAGATCGTCGGTCTCGCCGGGCTGGTCGGTGCGGGGCGCAGCGAGCTGCTCGAGGCGGTGTTCGGTGCGGCGCGCGCGCTCGCGGGTCGCGTCGCCGTCGACGGCGTCGCATTGCCGCGCGGCCACGGCGTGCGCGACGCGGTGGCGGCCGGGCTCGCGTTCGTGCCCGAGGATCGCAAGGAGCGCGGCGCCGTGCTGCGGATGTCGGCCCTCGCCAACACGACGCTCGCGAGCCTGCCGGAGCACCGGCGGGCCGGCGGGCGGTGGGCCGGCGTGCTCGACGGTGGGCGCGAGCGCGCAACGTTCGGGCGCGTCGCGGCGCGGCTCGACCTGCGCTGCAAGGGGCCCGGGCAGCCGGTCGCGACGCTGTCGGGCGGCAACCAGCAGAAGGTCGTTCTCGGCCGCTGGCTGGCGCGCGACGCGCAGGTGCTGCTGCTCGACGAGCCGACCCGCGGCGTCGACATCGGTGCCAAGGACGAGATCTACAAGCGCATGGAGGAGCTCGCCGCGCAGGGCTGCGCGATCCTGTTCGCGTCGAGCGAGCTCGCCGAGCTGCTCGCGCTGGCCGACCGCATCGTCGTGATGCACGAGGGTGCCGTCGCCGGCGAGCTGCGCGCCGAGCGGGCGACCGAGGAGCTGGTGATGGCGCTCGCGACGGGCGCCGGGACGCGAGCCGCGGTGGAGGCAACGACGTGAATCGCAAGCTGATCGGGATCGTCACGGTGCTCGCCGTCGTCGTCGCGGCGGCCGCGCTGCAGAGCCCGACCTTCCTCAGCGGCCCGAGCGTCGAGTCGCTGCTCGCGCGCACGGCGCTGTACGGGCTGCTGTCGATCGGCGCCGCGTTCGTGATCGTGACCGGCGGGATCGACCTGTCGATCGGCTCGGTGCTGTGCCTCGCCGGGCTCGCGCCGCCGTTCCTCGTGCTCGAGCTGGGCTGGCCGATCGCGGCTGCGTTCGCGGCGGCACTGGCGCTCGCGCTGGTGCTCGGCGTGCTGCACGGCGTGCTCGTCACGCGGCTCGACCTGCAGCCGTTCGTCGTCACGCTGTGCGGGCTGCTCGTCTACCGCGGCCTCGCGCGCGGCGTGACCGGCGATGCGAGCGTCGGCTGGGCCGAGCGACACCGCGAGGTCGCCTGGCTGGTCGAGCGCATCCCGGTGACGGACGCGTTCGCGATCACGCCGCCGATGCTCGTGCTGCTCGTCGTCGCGGTCGCCGCGACGCTCGTGATGACGCGCACCGTGCTCGGCCGCTACCTGCTGGCGCTCGGCAACAACCGCGAGGCCGCGCGCCTGAGCGGTATCCCGACCGAGCGCACCGTCGTCGTCGCCTACGCGATCAGCGGTGCGCTGGCCGGCCTCGCCGGCGTGCTGTTCGTCGTCGACAGCGTCGGCGGCAAGGCCGCGAGCCTCGGCAACTTCTACGAGCTCTACGCGATCGCCGGCGCCGTCCTCGGCGGCTGCTCGCTGCGCGGCGGTGAGGCCTCGATCCCCGGCGTCGTGCTCGGCGCCGGCCTGATGCAGGTCGTCCTCAGCGCCGTCCGCCAGACCGGCATCGACACCGAGATCGAGTTCGCGATCGTCGGTGGCGTCATCCTGGTCTGGGTCGTCGCCGAGGAGCTGCTGCGCCGCGCGTGGCGGCGGCGGGCGCGCGGCTGACAAACGGCGGTAGAGATACGCGCGGCGCGTCAGTTGTTGCCGCTGCCCTGCGGCGCCAGCTTCAACTTCTTGATGTACTCGTCGAAGTCCGATCGCGTTTGCAGCTGCTGCAACATGTGATACCAGCCCTTCACGGTCTTGGCGTTCCAGTTCATGTCCTCGAGCGGCTGATCCTCGCCAGCGTTCGGTACGCGATAGCCGTAGTGCGAGCGGCCCTCGAACAGCTCGATGCGCAGGAACTCGTTCAGCTCGTAACCGAATCGCGCCTCCTCATTGTTCGTGTAGTCGAGCTCGCGCAGCTTCGCAACGACCGCGAACAGGGCAGGGTAGCCGGCTTCCTTGAGCTTGTTCCTGGCCTGGGTCCAGCCGTACGAGCGGGTGGCCCACGTGTCTACCAGACCGACGAGCTGTTCGCGGGTGGCGGTGTCGACCGTCTCCGGCCACGTGACCTCCGGGAGGTCGTCGCTCGGCTTGTAGACGTCCGCGGTCGACTGCAGCGTCGAGGCCGGCGGCTTCGGCTCCTCGCGCGGCGTGGATGCCTCAGGGGGCTTCGGCTCGTCCGCGGGCTTCGGCGCGTCGGCGGAGCGCGGGGTCTCGCCGGCAGACGGGGTCGGCTGCACGTCCGACCGACCCGGAGCCTGGGCATTCGCGCCGCGGTCGCCCGGCCGGTCCTGGGCGCCGCCCGCACGCGCGACGTCGGTGTTCTGCGTGCCGGTGCCCTGCCCGTCCTTGCCGTCGCCGCCGAGCACGAAGATCAGCGCGACCGCGATGACGACGACGCCGATCAGCGAGCCGACCAGGATCGCGGTATTGCCGCCCTTCTTCTGCTCGCGGGCGCCGTGGTGGCCATGGTGACCGTGATGGCCATGATGGCCGTGGCGCGCGTGGCCCTCGTCGTCGCTGTCGGCGTCGTGCGCCGCGTGGCGGCGGCCGGCACCGGTGCGACCCCGGCCCGCGGGTCGGCCGGAGCCCTCGTCGTCGGCCTCGGCGCGGCGGGCGCGGCGCGGCGAGCTCGCGGCCGCCGGTGCCTCGGCACGGGCGCGCGCCGGGCGCGCCGTAGCCGGCCGGGCACCTGCGGGTGCGGCGGATGCACCCGCCTCGGCCGCCGTGCGCTGCGCGGCGACGTCGATCGTCGCCTTGCAGGCCTGGCACTTGGCGTGGTCACCCTTGAAGGTGTCGGGGAGGCGGTACTTCGCGCCGCAGTTCTGGCAGACGATCTGGAGAGCGGTCATCGCGCTGGACGGGGAGGGGGGACCGGGGCCGGACGGGCGGGCCGAGGGCGGGCGGCGGTGCTCCGCGCGCGCTCGGTGGGACGCGGCGCACACACGCCGGTCCGCGGCCCAAGCATATCGGCTGCCGCGCAACGGATCGGCACCGCGTTTCCCCGTAGCCGCGGTTCGGCGCTCGCGGCGCGCGCCGGCGGGCTCCGCCGGCGTCAGTTGCCGTCGCGGCGCGGCTGGGCCGGCGGCTGCGCGCCCCCGGGTGCCTGCGGCCGCGAGCGCGGCTGCGGCTGCGCGTCCTCCGGTCCGAGCAGGTCCTCGCCATGGTCGATCGCGTAGGCGGGGTCCTTGCGCCAGTGGTTGTCGGCCCACCAGCCGTACCACTGCTTGAGCGCCGACTCGCGCAGCTCGGCGGCGGCGGTGTTGTTCGAGTCGCCGGTCATCGCGGGGTTGAAGCCGAAGCGCTGGCCGGTCAGGTCCTCGAGGGCCTGCGTGATCCGCCGCAGGCGCAGGATGTTCTCGCGCGAGTCGGCGTGGATCTCGTACATCTGGTTCAGCAGGCGCGGGATGACCGGCCGCGGACCGATGTCGCGCATGCGCTGCGTCACGCGGAACGCCTGCGCGCCCGGCGCATCGAGATCGATCAGCTTCGCGACCAATGCGTCGATCTCGGTGCGCACCTCGGCGGGCGTGTCCTCGAGGTGGTCGAGCGGCTTGATCTCCGCCTCGCGGACCGTCTCGGTCTGGCCATTGTAGACGCGCTGGACGTCGTGAGCCTGGCCGAGGACCGGGTGCACCGACGCGCGCTCACGGTCCGTGACCGGCGCGCGCTTCGGCGGCGTGGTCGTCACCGTGAAGCCGGTCACGAGCGGCTGCGTGCCGTTCATCCGGAAGTCGACCAGGACCTCGCCGATCGCGTCGTCGCCACGGACGTATTGCGCCGCGTGCTCGCGGGCGACGGACAGCCGCACGGTCACCTTGCCGGCCGGCGCATTGGCCTCGTTCTCGGTGACGCTGCCGCTGAACACCATCGAATGGCGCAGGAACTCGGTCGACTCCGACTCGAGCAGCGCCTTCACCACGCGCGACTCGACCTCCGCGGCGGTGCCGTCGGCGTTCTCGATGCCGAGGTGCTTGCGCATCGCGGTGATGTCGGTGTAGCGACCGAGCCGCAGTACGTCGGCGTCCTGCAGGCCGCGGAGCCACTCCTTCGCGGCGGCGACGCGCGGGTTGGCGGAGCCGGTCTCGACGCGCGGCTCGGTGACCCGGTTGGCGTTGTCGCCAGCACCCTTGTCGCCGGAGCCGCTGTCGGCCAGGACCAGGATCAGCAGGAACGCGACGAGGATGCCGGCGCCGATGAAGTACGGCTTCGCGTCGTTGCGCTTGAGGCCCTTGGTGCTCGCCTTGGCCGGCACGAACACGCGCTTGCAGGTCGGGCACTCGAACGGGTCTTCGAGGCGCTCGACGGGGATCAGGAACTCGGTTCCGCAGGACGGGCACGGCAGCTGTGCCTTCCCGCCGCGACCACCGGCGCGACCGCGGGAGCCGCTCCCCAGCCGGGACGACAGCCCGGACGACGCAGTGGCGGACGACGCGGAACGGGAACGCGCACGGGCGCTGGCGGAGGAACGGCGTCTTGCGGCCAACTGAGCTCCTGGGTCTTCGTGGTCCCCGCGCTCGGCGGGGCGTGCGGACGGTCGTGGCGGGGCTCGGACGGATCCCGCAGGGTAGCCGGGCGATGGGGAGTGTCAACCGGAGCAGCGGGCCGGCCGGCGGTCTCGCGCGCGTGCCGCGCGGCGGCGACGATCAGCGCGATGCGCGAGTTCCGGATGGTGACCGACCTCGCCCCGGCCGGGGACCAGGCGGTGGCGATCGACGCCCTGACGCGGTGGATCGAGGGCGGCGAGACCGCCATGACGCTGCTCGGCGTCACCGGCTCCGGCAAGACCTACACGATGGCGCGGGTCGTCGAGCGCATCCAGCGCCCGACGCTCGTGCTCGCGCCGAACAAGACGCTCGCCGCGCAGCTGTTCGCCGAGTTCCGCGCGTTCTTCCCCGACAACGCGGTCGAGTATTTCGTCAGCTACTACGACTACTACCAGCCCGAGGCGTACGTGCCGAACACCGACACGTACATCGAGAAGGACGCGACGATCAACGAGGCGATCGACCGCATGCGCAACTCGGCGACGCGGTCGCTGATGGAGCGCCGCGACGTGCTGATCGTGGCGTCGATCAGCTGCATCTACGGCCTCGGCTCGCCGGAGAACTACCGCGAGCTGTCGGTCGAGCTCGCGAAGGGCGCACGCGTCGAGCGCGATGCGATCCTGCGTGCGTTGGCATCGATCCAGTACCGGCGCGACAACATCGATTTCGCCCCCGGGCGCTTCCGCGTGCGCGGCGACGTGATCGAGGTGTTCCCGGTCTACGAGGAGCAGAACGCGATCCGCGTCGAGCTGTGGGGCGACGTGATCGACGGCCTGTTCCTGGTCGATCCGCTGCGCGGCGACGTCGTGCAGGAGCTCGAGCGGATCGCGATCTACCCGACCAGCCACTACGTCGCGCCGCAGGACCGGCTGTTCGCGGCCTGCGATTCGATCGAGCAGGAGCTCGACGAGCAGCTCGCCATCCTCGAGGCCAAGCGCTGGCTGCTCGAGCGGCAGCGGCTCGAGCAGCGCACGCGGCACGACCTCGAGATGCTGCGCGCGACCGGCATGTGCAACGGCATCGAGAACTACTCGAGGCACCTCGACGGGCGCGCGGCGGGCCAGCCGCCGGCGACGCTGCTGCACTACTTCCCGGCCGACTCGGTCATGATGATCGACGAGAGCCACGTCGCGGTGCCGCAGGCCGGCGGCATGTTCCGCGGCGACCGCGCGCGCAAGGAGACGCTGGTTCGCTACGGCTTCCGGCTGCCGTCGGCACTCGACAACCGGCCACTGACGTTCGACGAGTTCGAGCTGCTGCAGAACCAGGTCGTCTACGTGTCGGCGACCCCGAGCCGCTACGAGCTGGAGAAGAGCGGGGCGCGCGTCACCGAGCTCGTCGTGCGGCCGACCGGCCTGGTCGATCCGCCGGTCGAGGTGCGGCCGGCGCGCGGCCAGGTCGACGACGTGCTCGGCGAGGTCAAGGCGCGCGCGGCGCGCGGCGAGCGCGTGCTCGTCACGACGCTGACGAAGCGCATGGCCGAGGAGCTGACCGACTACTTCCGCGACGTCGGCGTGAAGGTGCGCTACCTGCACAGCGACATCGACAGCCTGGAGCGTACCGCATTGATCCGCGACCTGCGGCTCGGCGTCTTCGACTGTCTGGTCGGCATCAATCTGCTGCGCGAGGGGCTCGACATCCCCGAGGTCACGCTGGTCGCGGTGCTCGACGCCGACAAGGAGGGCTACCTGCGCTCGAAGACGTCGCTGATCCAGACCTGCGGCCGCGCCGCGCGCAACGTCGACGGGCGCGTGATCCTCTACGCCGACCGGGTCACCGACTCGATGCGGGGCGCGATGGACGAGATGGAGCGTCGCCGCCAGAAGCAGATGGCGCACAACGAGGCGCACGGCATCACGCCGCGGACGGTCGTCAAGGCGGTGCGCGAGCTGCTGGAGGCGGAGCGCGAGGAAGACGAGCCCGGCGCCCGCAAGGGCCGCGGCAAGCGCGGTCGCCGCGGCGCGAGGGCCGACGCGGCCGAGCCGGTCGCGGCGCGCACCGCCGCGCAGCTCGCCGCCGAGTTCACCGACCGCCGCGCGCTCGGCACCCACCTGCAGCAGCTCCGCGAGCGCATGGTCGCCGCCGCCAAGGCCCTCGAGTTCGAGGCCGCCGCCCGCCTCCGCGACGAGATCTTCCGCCTCGAGAAGCTCGAGCTCGAGCTCCTCTGACTTCCGATCGGTACCGCGTACGGTTTTTACATAAGGCGCGGGTGGGCCGGGCGACTACTTCGGCTTGCTGCGCTTGCCGGGGTTCTTCGGCGGTGTGCGGAAGCCCTTGCGCACCGGCCGCATCTCGCCCATCGACTGCGGCGGCTTCTCGAGCTGCAGCGCGAACCACTCCATGCCGAAGCGCTGCATCGACATCTTGCGGTCGTTCTGCAGGCGCAGCAGGTTGTCCTTGGTCGGCTCGTTGTTCGCGTCGCGCTTCAGGTAGGCGACCAGCGCCGCGATGGCGTCCTGCGTGCGGCCCTCCTTGGCGAGCAGCCACGCGCGCGTGTTGTGCAGCAGGGCGTTCTTGCGGTGCACGGCGGCGGCGATCGCGAGGACGCGGAGCGCCTCGTCCTTGTCGCCGCGGCGGTAGAGCAACGATCCCAGCATCAGCTGCCCCTCGGCCGACCGCTTCGACGACTTGCGCAGCGCGCTGAGCGCCTTCTCGTCGTCGCCGAGGAAGTGCGCGAGCGTGCCGATCTGGGCCTGGAGCTGCCCGGCCAGCATCGGCATCCAGCGGCCCACCGGCAGCAGGGCCTCGAGCGACTGGATCGCCGGGCCGAGCGCGCGCGCCTCGGTCTGCCGCCGCACGTGGAGCAGCGCCGGCTGCATGGTCTTGTTGACGCGCCGCAGCACCAGGATGGCGACGATCACGAAGGCGAGCAGGCCGACGAAGAAGCCGCCGACCCAGCCCCAGATGTCGAGGGCGATGCCCGCGAGCCAGACGATGGCGCCGATCGCGGCGGACAGGATGATCGTGAACACGGACGCGCGGGGGGTCGTTGGGGGGAGCGGTGCGCCCGCTCGGGGCGCGGGGAGACCCGGCATCATCGAGCGGAGGTGCCGCGCGGTCGAGGTTTTCCCGGACCGCCCGCCGCGCGCGACGACTCGGGAGAATCACCGCTTGGAACTCTACGCTTGGTTGGGTAAGCGTAGTGTTCTCAGCGACGAGGACCGACCGTGGAACGCGACGAACTGCCCGAGCCGACCGGCCGCGAGCTCGACATCCTGAAGGTGCTGTGGGAGCGCGGCGAGGCGACCGTGCGCGAGGTGCACGAGGCGTTGCGCGACGACCTGCCGATCGTCCAGAACACCGTGCAGGCGTTCCTGCGGACGATGGAGGAGAAGGGCCTCGTCACGCACCGGAGCGAGGGGCGCGCGTTCGTCTACCGCGCCGTGCCGGAGCGCGAGCCGACCGGCCGCCGCCTGCTCGGCCGCGTGCTCGACCGCGCGTTCGACGGTGCGCTCGACCAGCTGGTCGCGAGCGCGCTCGCGATGCGCCGGCCGCGCCGCCAGGACCTCGACCGCCTGCGCCAGCTCATCGACGAGTTCGAGCAGCGCAATGGCCGCGGGAGGGCGACGTGAGCGCCTGGCTCGACGCGGCGATCGCGCAGATGCCCGCCGCGGTGCTCGGCGTCACCGCGATCCTCGCCGTCGGCCTCGGTGCCCAGGCCGTGGCGCGCGGGCCGGTGCTGCGGCAGCGGCTCGGCGAGTGGGCGCTGCAGGTCGCCGCGCTCTGGCTCGTCGCCACGGTCGTGCCGCTGCCCCGGCTGCCGCGCGCGCCCACCGCGGCGCAGGAGGCGCGGCTCGCCGGGTCCGTGCCGGGAGCGGTCGCGGCCGCGGTGCCGGCGATCGTGGGGCCCGCGCAGTCACCCGCCCCGACGGCGGGCCTCTTCGACGCAGCGCCGCCGGCGGCGCCGCCCGCGGCCCTGCCGGTCGGCCGGCGCGCGGCCGAGGTCACCCGTGCGGTCGTCGTCGAGCCGGCGGCCGCGCCACCGTCGTGGTCGCTCGCGACCGCGCTCGCGGCGGTGCAGGTGCTCGGCGGCGGGGCGCTGGCGCTCTGGCTGCTGCTCGGTGCGCTGGCGGTGCGCGCGGCGCTCCGCGCCAGCCGGCCGGCGACCGGTGCGCTGGCCGCCCTGTTCGAGGCGCTCCGCGCCGGCGGGCACCCGCGCGTGGCGCTGCGCGTCTCGCCCCGCGCGAGTCGCCCGTTCGTCTACGGCGGCCGCCGCCCGACGATCGTGCTGCCGGCACCGGTCGCCGCCGATCTCGCGGTCGCCCGCGCGGTGCTGCTGCACGAGCTCGCCCACGTGGCCCGCGGTGACCACGCAGCGCGGCTGCGGCTCGCCCTGTGCACGCCGCTGCTCGGCCTGCATCCACTGTTCTGGCTGCTGCGCCGCCGCGCCTGGTTCGCCGCCGAGCTGATCGCGGACGAGCTGGCGGCCCTGCGCTGTGGTCGTTCGGAGTATGCGCGTCGGCTGCTCGGTCTCGCCGACGCCCTGTCGCCCGCCCCGCGCGCGCATCGTCTCGATGCCGCCGGAGCGCTCGGCGTGCTCGGTGACGAGACCGGTGTCCCGAGGAGGATCGAGATGCTGCTACGGAGGAACCGTCCCTTGAGCATGGACTCGCGCGCCGGCCGCGCCGCGCGGCGCGCATTGGGCGTGCTGCTCGTCGCGGGAAGCGCGCTGTCGTTCGGCGCACGGCTGCCCGCGCAGGAGTCCGCGGCCGAGCTGGCCGCACGCAATCGTCAGCTGCAGGCCCAGGTGGAGGAGCTGCGCGCGCAGGTGGCGGCCCTGGGCGAGCGCCTCGCGGCGCAGGCGCCGCGCACCGACCCCCGCGGCGCGGTGTTCCGCGACGCCGACGGCGACGGGCTGCCCGACACCCGCGAGCTGCCCGCCGTGCGGATGATCGACACCGACGGCGACGGGCTGCCCGATCACGCGGTGGCCGAGCCCGACACGCCGCGCGCGGCGCCCGCCGTCGCGCAGCCGCTGCTCGACACCGCCGGGCTGATGCAGCTGGTGTCGCAGGCGGTCGATCTCGACGCACGGATCCAGGGTCTCGCGCCGCGCGTCGAGCGGCTGGAGCAGCTCGTGAAGGCCGCGACCGTCAGTGCGAGCGAGCTGCAGGAGACCCTGGTCGAGCTGGCTGCCGCCCGCAAGAAGCGGGAGCTGCTCGGCACCGTGCTGCGGGCCGAGAAGCACGCGACCGCCGTCGAGCTGGACCACTGCCGTCGCCTGCTCGACGCGCAGGGCGACGACGAGGCGAAGCTGGCGACCGGTCAGCGGATCATCCGGCTCGAGGCGCGGCTGCAGGTCCTCGAGCAGGTGCTCTGACGGCGCCGCCGTGGCAGCATGGCTCCGCGCACCCGTCGTGCGCGAAGCTGCGGCGGGCCGGGACCCCCCGCCAGGACCACGCGGTGTGAGACCAGAGATCGTCGACAAGGTCGCGAACTTCCCCGATGCGCCGGGCGTCTACGTGTTCACCGACGCCCGCGGCCGGGCCCTGTACGTCGGCAAGTCGTCGCGACTGCGTGCGCGCGTGCGCAGCTATCTGAAGCCGGGCGGTGACGGCCGGCCGATGCTGCGCTTCCTCGAGCGCGAGGCACACGACGTCGAGTTCCTCGCGGTGCGCACCGAGCAGGAGGCGCTGCTGCTCGAGGACACGATCGTCAAGAAGCGCAAGCCGCTCTACAACGTCAAGCTGCGCGACGACAAGTCGTTCCTGCTGCTGCGGCTCGACCGGCGCGAGGACTGGCCGTGGTTCCGCCTCGTGCGGCGGCGGCGTGACGACGGCGCCGAGTACTTCGGCCCGTTCGCGAGCGCGAAGGCCGTGCGCCGCACATTGCAATTGCTGCACAAGGTCGCGCCGCTCCGCGATTGCAAGGACGGCGTGTTCCACAATCGCTCGCGGCCCTGCGTCAAGCACGAGATCGGCCGCTGCCCCGCACCGTGCGTCGGGCTCGTGACGCGCGCCGACTACGACGTCTCGCTCGACGAGGCGACCGCCGTCCTCCGCGGTCGCGCCGGTCCGGTGCTGGCGCGCCTGCGCGCCGAGATGGCCGGCGCTGCGGAGCGGCTGGAGTTCGAGCGCGCGCAGGTCCTGCGCGACCAGATCGAGGCGCTCGAGCGCGTGCAGGAGCGGCAGGCGGTCGTCGCGGTCCAGGGCGACCAGGACGTGCTCGGCCTGTATCGCACGGACGACGGCACCAGCGTCACCATCGCGCAGCTGATGTTCCGCGGTGGACGCCTCGAGAGCGCGCGGCGCCACGAGCTGTCGACCGCGCTGCCCGACGAGCTGCTGCTCGGCGACCTGCTGCCGCGCCTGTACCTGGGTGACCGCTTCGTGCCGCCCGAGATCGTCGTGCCGGCGCAGCCCGCCGAGGTCGAGCTGATCGAGGACTGGCTCGCCGGCAAGCGCGGCGCGGACGTGGCGATCCGCGTCCCGCAGCGCGGGCGCAGCCTGCGGCACCTCGAGATCGCGCAGGAGAACGCGCGGCTGACGCGCGCGGCCGCCGCGGCGGGCGAGGCCGCGCAGGCCGACGCCGGGGAGGCGCTCGCCGCGCTGCTGGAGCTGACCGAGCCACCGCAGCGCATCCACTGCCTCGACGTGTCGACCACGCAGGGGCGCGGGACGGTCGCGAGCCGGGTGTGCTTCGTCGACGGTCGGCCGGCCAAGGACTGGTACCGCCGGCTGCGGATCGCCGACGAGCACGCCGGCGACGACTTCGCGGCGATGGAGGAGGCCGTGCAGCGCAGCGTGCGCCGCTGCCTCGACGGCGTCGACGACCTGCTGCCCGACCTGCTGATCGTCGACGGCGGTGCCGGCCAGCTTGCGGCCGCCGGCCGCGCGCTGGCGAGCCTCGGTCTCGCTCCCGGGGAGCTGCCCGTCGTGGGCCTGGCGAAGAGCCGGCTGCGCGGTGCACCCGGCGATCGTCGAGAGCGCAGCGACGAGCGCCTGTTCGTCCCCGGCCGTGGCGTGCCGATCCACCTCGACGACGGCTCGCCGCCCTGGCGGCTGGTCACCGCGCTGCGCGACGAGGCGCACCGCTTCGCGATCACCTACCACCGCCAGCTGCGCGGCCGGGTCGCCAGCGTGCTGGACGACATCCCGGGCGTCGGCCCGTCGCGGCGTCGGCTGCTGCTGCGCCGGTTCGGGTCGCTGTCCGGTGTGCGCGCCGCGAGCCTCGACCAGCTGCGCGCGGTCGACGGGCTGCCGGCGGCGGTCGCCGAGCGCGTGCACCGCGCGCTCGCGGCAGCTCCCGCGGACGACGTCGGCGAGCCCGCCGCGCCCGTCAAGCGTCGCCGCCGCGCGGATGGAAGCGGCGGTGCACGTCCTTGAGCCGGTCGCGATCGACCTTCGTGTAGACCTGCGTCGTCGCGAGCGACGCGTGGCCGAGCAGCTCCTGCACCGCGCGCAGGTCGGCGCCGCCCATCACGAGGTGCGTCGCATAGCTGTGCCGCAATGCGTGCGGGGAGCACGCGACGTGCAATCCGGCGCGGGTCGCGGTGGCGCGCACGATCTGCCAGATCCGCGAGCGGTCGAGCGGCCGGCCGGTGTGCGACAGGAACAGCCGATCGGTCGTTCTGGTCGCACGCGCGTGCAGCAGCGGCCGCAGCTCGCGCTCGTAGCGCTCGATCGCCGCGCATCCGCGCTCCGACACCGGCACGATGCGCTCCTTGCCGCCCTTGCCGACCACCCGCAACACACCGTGGTCGCGCAGCGGCCCGCCGACCTCCAGGCCGATCAGCTCGGACACCCGGCAGCCGGTCGCGTACAACGCCTCCAGCAGCGCGCGGTCGCGCAGCGCCAGCGGGTGGGTCGGGTCGACCGCGTCGAGCAGCCGCTCGACCTCGCCACGGCCGAGCGCCTTCGGCAGCCGCTGCTCGAGCCGCGCGCCGAGCAGCCCCTGCGCCGGGTCGACGCGCCGCACGCCCTCGGCGCACAGGAACCGGCACAGGCCGCGGATCGCCGCCATCGCCCGTGCCACCGACGCTTCGGCGTGCGTCGCGCGCAGCGCGCGCAGGTGCTGGCGGATCGCGTCGGGGTTCGGCTCGGCGTCGCCGACGTCGGCCAGGAAGCGCTCGAGGTCGCGCCGGTAGGCGGCGACCGTGTCTCGCGACAGCTGCAATTCGGCCCCGAGGAAGACCAGGAAGTCGGCCAGGTGATCGTGCAGTGTTCGCGGCATCGCGGCGGGCAGGGCGCGCTTGACCGCCCTGGGGGACGAGCTTACTGTCCCCGCCCTCCAAACCCGCCCCGGACGGCCACGCTGCGTCGCGGAGCCGCGCGAGTCGCCTCGCTCGCGCCGGTCTGCTCCACCCGACGACAGGCCTCGGCCGATCCTGGGTTGAGTTCGGAGCCGCCCCGAGTTCGGCGAGACGCGAGTTCGGCGGAACGCGACTTCGGCGGACCTCCCGCTGCCGCGGCCGATCGGGTCGGGGGCGGGCGGATCCGGCGGAGGGAGTGGCCGCGGGTGTCAGCGCCCGCTGCCGCGCTGTGCCGCTCGAGTCCACGTTCCGCCGCGGATCCAGGAATCCAGCCGATGCCGAAGCCCGCCAAGTCGGACCTCAAGAAGTTCCAGAAGCTGCTGCTGACCCAGCTCGCGAACCTGCGCGGCGACGTCGGTTCGATGCGGGACGAGGCGTTGCGCGCGTCGGAGCAGGACGCGTCGGTCGACCACCTCGCCGATCAGGGCACGGATACCTATGACCAGAGCTTCATGCTCGGCCTGATCGAGAACGAGGAGGAGACGATCCAGCTGATCGAGGAGGCGCTCGAGCGGATCGACGGCAGCGGCGAGTGGCCGTTCGGGTGCTGCCCGCTGTGCATCGAGGAGGCCGAGGCCGGCCATCGGAAGAAGGCCGACGTCTGGATCCCCAAGGAGCGCCTCGAGTACATCCCCTGGGCCCGCTTCTGCGTGCAGCACCAGGCGGAGGTCGAGCGGCGCGAGAGCGCGTGATGCGCTGCGTCGCGGGCTGTGGTCCGGCGGACGCCGGCCTCCGGAGGTCGGGGCCGTGACCGGCGTCGACGAGCGCCGCGAGCGGGTCGGCGATGCGGCCCCCGAGCTCGCTCCGGCCCCTGCGGCCGGGCGCGCCGGCTTCGTTGGCGCGCTGCTGCGCCGGGTCTGGTTCTGGGCGCCGATCGCCCCGCTGGTCGCGCTCGACCTGTGGTCGAAGGCCTACGTGTTCGCGTGGCTCGAGCGGAACGACCCGCACCTGTTCCCGCAGCAGATCCGCGTCGACTTCGACTTCCTGCCCGAGCCGTTCGGGTTCTCGCTGGTCCGCTGGGAGAACACCGGCACCGTGTGGGGACTGTTCCAGGACTTCACCGGCGCGCTGATGGTGCTGCGTGCGGTGGCGCTGGTCGTCCTGATCTACATCGCGCGCCGCACCGCGCGGAGCTGTCGGCTGCAGCTCCTGACGCTCGGACTGATCTTCGCGGGCGCCGTCGGCAACCTGTACGACAACCTGTTCATGCCGGGGCGCGCGGTCCGCGACTTCCTGCTGTTCTACCGCGTGCGCGCCGATGGCTCGGAGGCCGTGTTCCCGGCCTTCAACGTCGCCGACTCGTGCATCACGGTCGGCGCGATCGCGCTGCTCGTCCTGCTGTGGCGCGAGCCGGCCGGGAAGCGGGACGCGTGAGGGTGCTCGGTCGTCGCCGGCGCGCGCCGGCGAATCCGCGCGGGGTGAGCTGGACGGTCGGCCGCGCCGGTATAGACTGCAGCCGCCGAGCAGCCCCGCGGACGCACTGGAGCGATCCGCGGCGGTGCGGATCGCGAGCTGGCGCGCATGGGTGCTTCACGCACGGAGGTCTGTCGACGGTGAAGCTCGAGGAGCTGACCCTGGCCATGGTGGCCCGGGCGGTCAACGCCTACCTCGAGATCGCGTACGGCAGCGTTCCGTCGCTCGGTACTGCCGCGGGCGGGGGGCCGAGCCGTCCCGAAATGGAGCTGCTGCGGCGCGCGGCCGCGCAGAACGGGGATGCCGAGGGCAACCCGGGCGGCACGATCGGCGACGTGCTCGATCTGTTCCAGGAGCAGTCGGTCCGCGAGGGTGGTCGCACGCTGCGGCGCTACTCGCTGCGCCTCGGCAACCGCAACTACCCGTTCATGAAGCTCCAGGTCCTGGAGCACATCGTGCCGGGCGAGTTCTACTTCAGCGTCGACACGCACGACGCGCACGAGCTCGACCCGAGCTTCCCGGACTACGAGGCGTGGACGCGGCTGCAGGGCTTCAATCGCGAGCTGAAGGGCGACATCGAGCGCCGCTTCCGCGAACTGCAGCTGCCGACCGCGGCGACGATCCGTGACCTGTGCCGCCAGCGCGAGGACGAGCAGTCCTCGCAGAACGGGCGGACACCCCCGGTGACGCGCGGCCGCATCCTCGTCGTCGACGACGAGGACGACCTCGCCGCGGCGGTGCGCTCGGTGTTGCACACCTGGGCGTTCGAGACGACCCGCGCCGCGGACGGCGCAGCGGGCGTCGAGATGGCGCAGCGGACCTTGCCAGATCTGGTGCTGCTCGACTTCGAGCTGCCCGAGATGGACGGCATCCAGGTGATCGAGGCGCTGCGTGCCGACGAGCGCACACGCGCGATCCCGATCCTGCTCTGCACGGCCGGCAAGATCGCGCTGAGCGACATCCGCAAGGCGGACGGCTTCCTTGCCAAGCCGTTCGCGGACGACCTGCTGCGCGGCATGATCGACCGGCTGCTCGGGCCGGCCGATGGCACCTCCGGCGATGGCTTCCTGGCGCCGGGCGGCGGGGAGGGCCCGCGGTGACCGCTGCTCGGCGCTCCGTGGACGGCTCCGCGCCGGCGGGCGGCGGATCCTGGGCGCGCGCGCTGATCGGTGCCGCCGCGTGGCGCCGGTCGCTGTGCGGTGGCTCGCCGGCTGCGGTCACGCTGCTGGTCGTGATCGCGCTGGTGGGCGCCGCTGCCCTGCGCGACGCGCGCGCCGAGCGGCGTGGCGCGGACCGGACGCCGCAGCGGGTCGTCGCCTGTGCCGACGAGGTCGGCGTGCGCCGCGGTCCGCGGTCGAGCCAGCGGGCCACGCTGTCGCTGCCCGCGGAGCCCGGCCGCGCGCTCCCGAGCCACGGCGAACGCCCGCTGCGCGCCGTGCGCGCGGGTGCCTACGGTTGGCCGCCGGTGCGGGCGCCCGGCGCCGGTGCCGGCGCCGGGTGCGGCTCCGCGCGCGGCTGAGCGACGCTCGGCGCGCGCGGAGGCGCGGTGGCAGGCCGCCCGTGGCCGCGCCGCGCGCTCGCGACCCCGGCCCCGCGGGCGGCCGGCGCTCTGCGCCGCGCCGCCGCCGGTCGTCGGGCGCCAGGCCGACGGCCGGACCGCCTGCGGCCGCCGGTGGCGGCCTGGGTCGCGCGCGACCGGAGCTCGCGACCCTCGTTGCGTCACACTCGATGCCGGTCCCGCGTCGCGGGCCCGGCGTGTCATCGATCCGTCGCGTCGCGCCGCGCGCTCCGAGCGCGGGCCGGCGGCGAGGAGACAGTGCAGATGAAGCTCGATATCGGTTCGCTCCCCGCCCGCGTGGGCAAGGGACTCCAGAAGATCTTCGGCTCGGCCAACCAGCGGGCCGTCAATTCGTACCAGCCGCGCGTGCAGGCGATCAACGAGCGCGCCGGTTGGGCCGAGAGCCTCGATGCGGACGGCGTCCGCGCGGCCGTCGCCGAATGGCGGCGCAAGGTGCAGGCCGAGGAGGCGACGCTCGAGGACGCGCTCGTCGACATCTTCGCGCTCACGCGCGTCGCTTCGGAGCGCACCATCGGTCTCCGGCACTTCGACGTGCAGCTGGTCGGCGGCATGGTGCTGCACGACGGCAAGATCGCGGAGATGGCGACCGGCGAGGGCAAGACGCTGGTCGCGACGCTCGCGGCGGCCCTCAATGCGCTGTCGGGGCGCGGCGTGTACGTCGTGACGGTCAACGACTACCTCGCCAAGCGCGACCGCGACTGGATGGCGCCGATCTACGAGTACCTCGGCCTGACCGTCGGCGCGATCCAGGCGAGCATGGGGCCGCGCGAGCGCAAGCCGCAGTACGCCTGCGACATCCTGTACGGCACCAACAACGAGTTCGGCTTCGACTACCTGCGCGACAACATGAAGCAGTCGCCGGCCGAGCAGGTCCAGAAGCGGCTCAACTACGCGATCATCGACGAGGTCGATTCGATCCTGATCGACGAGGCGCGCACGCCGCTGATCATCTCCGGGCCGCCGGAGGGCAAGGCGAGCAAGTGGCTGATGGCGGACCGGATCGCCCGGCAGCTCCGCGAGACCGAGCACTTCGAGGTCAAGCTGAAGGAGCAGCAGGTGCTGCTGACCGACGCGGGCACCGAGCGCGCCGAGGAGCTCGCCGGTGTCGGCAGCTTCTACTCGGACCCGGCCAACATGGATTGGCCACACATGATCGAGCAGTCGCTGCGCGCGCACCACATCTACAAGCGCGACACGCACTACGTCGTCGCCCGCAGCCCGCGGACCGGCCGCAACGAGGTCACGATCGTCGACGAGTTCACCGGGCGTCTGATGACCGGCCGGCGCTGGAGCGACGGGCTGCACCAGGCGGTCGAGGCCAAGGAGGGCATGAAGCCGCAGGAGGAGTCGCAGGTGCTGGCGACGATCACCCTGCAGAACTACTTCCGCATGTTCGACAAGCTCGCGGGCATGACCGGCACCGCGATGACGGAGGCGGCGGAGTTCTCGAAGATCTACGACCTCGACGTCGTCGCCATCCCGACCAACCGGCCGATGGTCCGCAAGGACCAGCAGGACCTCATCTACCTGGACGAGGACGACAAGTACCGGGCGATCGTCGAGCGCATCGGCGAGGAGCACGCCAAGGAGCGCCCGATGCTGGTCGGCACGGTGTCGATCGAGAAGTCCGAGAAGCTGTCGAAGCTGCTGCAGACCGCGGGTATCCCGCACGAGGTCCTCAACGCGAAGCACCACGCGCGCGAGGCCGAGATCGTCGCGCAGGCGGGGCGCAAGGGCGCAGTGACGGTCGCGACGAACATGGCCGGTCGTGGCACCGACATCGTGCTCGGCGGCAACCCCGAGAAGGTGTGGGAGCTCGAGTGCGGGCGTCGCGAGCTGGAGCGCGACACCGACGAGGCGAAGGCCCTGCGCGAGGAGCTGCGGCGGTCCAGCAAGGCGGATGGCGAGCGCATCAAGGAACTCGGTGGGCTGCTCGTGATCGGCACGGAGCGGCACGAGGCGCGGCGCATCGACAACCAGCTGCGCGGCCGCTGCGGCCGGCAGGGCGATCCCGGCGAGTCCATCTTCTTCCTCAGCTTCGACGACGACCTGATGAAGATCTTCGCCCGCGACTGGGTGAAGACCATGATGGAGAAGCTCGGGCTGCGCGCCGGTGAGCGCATCGAGAGCCCGATGGTGTCGCGCGGCATCGCCAATGCGCAGAAGAAGGTCGAGCAGCGCAACTTCGACATCCGCAAGAACCTCATCGAATACGACGAGGTGATGGACGCCCAGCGCAAGTTCATCTACACGCAGCGCCAGGAGGTGCTCGAGGAGGTGATGCTGCGCGAGAAGGTCGTCGGCATGTTCGAGGAGGTGCTCGAGCCGATCGTCGAGCAGCATTCCGGCGACAAGAACGAGCCGGTCGCGTGGCAGCCGATCCGCGAGTGGGTCGAGCACAAGTGTGGCGACCAGATCGATCTGAGCGATCTGGAGTCGACCCCGCGCGAGTCGATCCTCGACGAGCTGGTCACCCGCTTCGAGAGGGGGCTCGACGCGCGCCGCGACAAGTATGGCGAGGACGACTGGCGGCGCGTGCTGCAGTTCCTGCTGCTCGACACGATCGACCAGAAGTGGAAGGACCACCTGCACGCGATGGAGGTCCTGAAGGCCGGCATCGGCCTGCGCGGCTACGCGCAGGTCGACCCGAAGAACGAGTACAAGAAGGAGGGCTACGAGAAGTTCCGGCTGCTGAAGAGCGCGATCGCGGACCAGGTGACGAACCTGGTGTTCCGCGTCGAGCTGCGACGGCAGGACGTCGACGCCCAGCAGGCGCCCGGCGCACGCGGCCCGGTCGGTGGGGTGCCGACCGATCCGGTCGCGATCCAGGCCTGGCTCGAGGCGATGCACGCCGCGGGACAGCTCGACGCGTTGGTCGCCGCCGGGCACGTGCCGGCGCAGATCGCCGAGGCGCTGAAGCGCGGCGAGAAGATCACGATCCGCTCGCGCGCCGACGTCGAGCGCGAGCAGCGCGAGGCCGCTCAGCGCAAGGCCGAGGAGGAGCGCCGCCAGCAGGCCGAGCGCGCCCAGGCAGCGGCGACGGCCGCGGCGGTCGCCGAGGCGCGGGTCGGGCGCAACGACCCGTGCCCGTGTGGGTCGGGCAAGAAGTACAAGAAGTGCCACGGCGCGCACTGAGCGCACCGGCGCCGATGCAGGGGTGGCGAACTTGAGCGACGGCCGTGGGCGCGAGCAGCGGACGGCGGCGGGCGGGGTCCCGCTGTGGAAGGGCTGGCTGCCGCTGCTGCTCTACCACGGCGTGTTCTTGCTGTTCGCTCTCGTCTACGGCCCGATCGTCGCGTGGCGCATCGCGTTCGACGGCCGCTACCGGCGGTCGTTCGGCGCGCGCATGGGGCGCGTCGAGCCGTCGCCGCCCGGCCGTCCCGTGCTGTGGTTCCACGGCGTCTCGGTCGGCGAGGTCAAGGGCCTGGCCGTGCTCGTGCAGCGCGTCGCGCAGGCGCATCCGGAGTTCGGCATCGTCGTGTCCGCGACGACACCGACCGGACACGCATTGGCGAGCCGGCTGTACTCGGGACACCGCGTCATCCATTACCCGATCGACTTCGGCCTGTTCCCCGGGCGTGCACTCGACCGCGTGCGGCCCGCCTGTGTGGTGCTGATGGAGCAGGAGATCTGGCCGAACTTCCTGCAGGCGGCCGCGCGGCGCGGGATCCCGGTGGTGATCGTCAACGGACGGATCTCGGAGCGGAGCTTCCGCGGCTACCGCGCGGTGCGGCCACTGCTGCCGCAGCTCGACTGGATCCGGCTGTTCTGCGTGCAGACCGAGACGTACCGGAATCGCTGGCGCGCGCTGCGCATCCCCGACGAGCGCATCGCGGTCACCGGCAACCTCAAGTACGACGGGGTCACGCTGGGCAACGGTCCCGCCGGGGCGATCGAGCTGCGGCACTGGCTCGCGCCGGACGAGCGTCTCGTGCTGGTGTGTGGGTCCACCCACGGGCACGAGGAGGAGTGGCTCGCGGACGCCGCCCGGGCGGTCGCGGCGCGCCGCGGTTGGAAGCTGCGCGTCGTGCTGGTCCCGCGCCATCCCGACCGCGCCGGTGCGATCGTCGATGCGCTGCGCGGGCGCGGCCATGCCGTGTCGCTGTGGAGCCGGGTCGGCGAGCCCCCCGCGCCGCTCGCGGACGATGCGGTGCTGCTGGTCGACACGATCGGTCAGCTGGAGTCGTTCTACGCTGCCTGTGACGTCGCCTTCGTCGGTGGCAGCCTGGTGCCGCACGGCGGCCAGAACATGCTGGAACCCGCAGCGCTCGGCCGCGCGGTGCTGTTCGGCCCGCACGTCGCGAACTTCCGCGCCGACGTCGAGCTGCTCCTGGAGTCCCGCGCCGCGGTCCAGATCGCGGACCTGCGGCAGCTCGAGGCCGAGCTCGAGCGGCTGCTCGGCGACCCGGCGCTACGCGCCGCGCTGGGCGCGCGGGCGGTGGCGATGATCGTCGCGAATCGCGGTGCCGTCGACCGGACGCGCGAGATCCTCGCCCCGCTGCTGCGGGATGCGGTGGGTCACGCGTGAGCCGCCACCGGTCGCGGCGTTGCGCCTGCGGGGGCGAGTCCCTTAAGGTCCCGGGTTCGCCCGGGCCGACCAGAACCCGGGCGAGCCGCCCGATCGTCCCAGCCGTCCGAGAGCGTCATGAGCGAGCCCCGACTTTTCACGAGTGAGTCCGTCAGCGAAGGTCACCCCGACAAGGTCTGCGATCAGATCTCGGACGCGGTGGTCGACGCGATCTTCGCCCAGGACCCGGAAGCTCGCGTCGCCTGCGAGACGATGACGTCGCGCGGCCTCGTCGTGATGAGCGGCGAGATCACGACGACCGCGACGATCGACTACCAGGAGGTCGCGCGCGGGGTGATCGCACAGATCGGCTACAACGACCCGACGATCGGGTTCGACGCGAACTCGTGCGCCGTGCTGACGGCGATCGGCCGGCAGTCGCCGGACATCGCGCTCGGCGTCGACGCAGCGACCTCGCAGAGCAAGGAGCAGGGCGCCGGCGACCAGGGCATGATGTTCGGCTACGCGTGCCGGGAGACCGACGCGCTGATGCCCTTCCCGATCCACTACTCGCACCGGATCCTCGAGGCGCTCGCGCAGGCGCGCAAGACCGGCCGGCTCCCGTTCCTGCGGCCGGACTCGAAGGCGCAGCTGACGGTCGAGTACGACGCCGACCAGCGCCCGACCCACGTGCACACGGTCGTCGTGTCGCACCAGCACAGCCCCGACGTCGCGGATGCCGAGCTCAAGGCCGCGCTGCGCAAGGTCGTGCTCGAGGTCCTGCCCGAGGGCAGCGTCGACGACCGCACGCGCTGGTTCCTGAATCCGACCGGGCGCTTCGTCGAGGGCGGCCCGAAGGCCGACGCCGGGCTGACCGGGCGCAAGATCATCGTCGACACCTACGGCGGCATGGGCCGCCACGGCGGTGGTGCGTTCTCCGGCAAGGACCCGAGCAAGGTCGACCGCTCTGCGGCCTACGCGGCGCGCTGGGTCGCCAAGCACGTGGTCGCGAAGGGCTGGGCCGACCGCTGCGAGGTGCAGGTCGCCTACGCGATCGGCATCGCCGAGCCGGTCAGCATCCGCTGCGACACGTTCGGCACGCTGAACACCGCCGCGTTCGCGGACGAGATCGCCCTGACGGCGCGCGTCCGCGAGCACTTCGGTCCGTTCCTGCGCCCGGCGCGGATCGCGTCGCACTTCCAGCTCCGCCGGCCGATCTACCTGCGCACCGCGAGCTACGGCCACTTCGGTCGCGACGAGTTCCCGTGGGAGCGGCTCGATCAGCTCGAGGCCCTGTGAGCGCCCGGTGCCCGGCCCGTCGGGGCTGAGGGTCCGGCGGGTGCGCACGGGCGGCCGGTTTCCCCGCGGGCGTCAGCTACTATGCCGGCTGCGACGCGCGTCGCGGGACGCCCCCCGCGCCGCGCTCCCCGCGCGGTCCTCCGATGACGACGATCCCCCAGCGGCAGGGTCCGGCCGAGCCGGAGCCCGAGGTCCTGTTCTGCAACGTCTGCAACCAGTCGGTCCCGGAATCGGCGGTGCGCGAGGGGCGGGCCGTGCGGCTGCCGTCCGGGGTGGCTCCCGCCCTCGGCGGCGCCGGGGCGGCCGGCGCTGCGCGCGACTCCGCGCTGCGCGGCGCGATCGTCGTCGCGGTCGTCGTCGTGCTGGCGGCGCTGGTCGGTGCGGCGCTGTTCCTCGAGTCGCGGATCGCGCGCTCGCAGCAGGCCTCGCTCGATGCGGTCGTCGACCTGCAGCGGACGGTCGGCCGCCAGGAGGAGCGCCTGGTGCAGTTCGAGGAGCGCTTCGGGTTGGTCGCCTCCGAGCGCGGCATCGGCGAGGTGCGGCGGGCGCTCGACGCGACTGCCGCGGAGGCGCGCGACGAGACCCGGCAGGTCGGCGAGGCGGTCGACGCGCTGGTCGGCAAGCTCGAGGAGCTCCGGCGCACCCTCGGTGAGATCGCGGCGGGGCAGGTGCAGGGGCAGGCGCGCGCGGCGCTGCTGCAGGACGAGCTGCGCGCGATCACCCGCGACCTCGCCGAGCTCCGCGCGATGCCGCGGGTGATGGTGGCGGAGCCGAGCCCACGGCCCGACGTCAGCGCGCCGGCGCCCCCGGTCGTTCCCGAGGCCGGCGGCGACGAGGCGCTGCCGCCGCAGCTGCTGCACCAGGTGGGGCGGCTCGGGGACGCGGATGCCGGCGCGCGTTTCGAGGCCGTCGACGAGCTGCTACGTTCCGGTGATGCGCGCGTGCTGGCGCACGTGCTGCCGCTCGCCAAGGATCCCGATCCGTTCGTGCGGCGGCTCGTGCTGGAGGGGCTCGGCGGCTTCCGGTCGCGCGAGTCGGTCGAGGCGCTGCTGACGGCGCTGGCGGACCCCGAGGAGATCGTGCGCTTCACCGCCTACGCGTCGCTGAAGGCGGTCACCGGGCAGTCGCTGCCGTTCGATCCGGAGGCGCGCGAGGATCAGCGCGCCAGCATGCAGCGCCGCTGGCGCCGCTGGTGGGACGAGAACCGCGACTCGTTCTGACCCGCGTGCAGACCTCCGCCGCGCGGTCGCTCTTGCATCTGGGTGTCGGCGGGGTCCAATCGCGGCCCGCTGCGGTCGACTGCCGCGCGCCCTCATGATCCGACCGAAGAGGACCAAGATCGTCGCCACGCTGGGGCCAGCGTCCCGCGACCCGGAGACGATCGACGAGCTGATCCGCTCGGGAGTCGACGTGTTCCGGCTCAACGCCGCGCACGCCGACCACGACACGTTGCGCCGCGACGTCGCGGCGGTGCGCGATGCCGCTCTGCGGCTCGGGACCGCGGTCGGCGTGCTGGTCGACCTGCAGGGCCCGAAGATCCGGATCGGCAGCCTCGAGAACGCGGAGCCGATCTTCCTGCAGCGCGGGGAGCAGCTGGTGCTCAGCTGCGAGCCCGGCGTGGTGGGTCGGGGTGCGCGCGGCGGTGAGCCGGCGCGCGTCGGCTCGCGCTACTTCGGCCTCGCGGGCGACGTGCGGCCCGGCGAGCGCGTGCTGCTCGACGACGGCATGATCGAGCTGAAGGTCGAGACCATCGACGGCACCGAGATCTCGACGCGCATCGTGCACGGTGGTCTGCTGAAGCAGCACAAGGGGATCAACCTGCCGGGCTCGTCGGTGTCGATGAGCAGCCTGTCCGAGAAGGACCTCGCCGACCTCGCGGTGGTGCTGGAGCTGCGCGTCGACTTCGTCGCGATCTCGTTCGTGCGGCGCCCCGACGACGTCGTGCGCCTGAAGGAGCTGATCCGTGCGGCCAACTCCGACGCGCGCGTCGTCGCGAAGATCGAGCGGCCGGAGGCGGTCACGAACTTCGCGGCGATCCTCGAGGTCACCGACGCCGTGATGATCGCTCGGGGCGACATGGGCGTCGAACTCGGGCCCGAGGTCGTGCCCGGGGTGCAGAAGCGGATCATCCGTCAGGCGATCGAGGCGCGGAAGCCGGTGATCACGGCGACGCAGATGCTCGAGTCGATGATCACGAACCCGCGGCCGACGCGCGCGGAGGCGTCCGACGTCGCGAACGCGATCTACGACGGCACGTCGGCCGTGATGCTGTCGGCCGAGACGGCGTCCGGGAAGTTCCCGGTCCGCGCCGCGAAGATCATGTCGCGGATCGTCCGGCGTACGGAGAGCGAGCTGTTCGGGGAGGCGGACGGCTGGCAGCGGCGGGCCGTGCTGCGGCGCGGCGAGTCGGTCACGCTCGCGACGGTGCAGGCAGCTGCCTACGCGGCGTTCCTCGCGGATGCGCGGCTCGTCGCGGTGTTCTCGGAGAGCGGCCACACGGCCCAGCTGCTGGCGGGGGAGCGGACCGAGACGCCGGTCTACGTGTTCACGCCGTCGCAGCGCACCGTGCAGCGCCTGACGCTCGTGTGGGGCGTCACGCCGCTGCTCTTGTCGCGGGTGGACTCGGTCCAGGCGATGATGAGCGAGGCGGAGGAACTCCTGCTCCGGCTGGGCGTGGCGCGGGTCGGCGACACCTACGCGATCGTCGTCGGCACCAGCCGCCGGCCGGGGATCGCGAACATCCTCAAGCTGCGGACCGTCGGGGACGACGAGTCCGTGGGCGTCCAGGGTGGCTGACGCGGGCCCTCGGCGCCGGGCCGCCCTGCAGGGGAAACCGCGGAGAGCCCGACGTCGCTCTTGACGCGTCCCGCCGAGCCGCTAGCCTGCTCTGCCCTCCCGTCTCGGAGCCGAGCCGGAGCGGTGCCGTCGTCAGCGGTCCGCGGTGCGGCTCCGGGGGTGGGACGGCCGTCGAGACGCCGGTGCGGGCACCGCCCGGCGGCGCCGGCCCGGATCCTCTCGCACCGTTCGGCCCGTCCCGCCGGAACACCGTCGCTCGCGCCTCGTCGTGCCGGCGCGGGGCAGCGGGTCGAGACGCGCGCGCGAACCACGAGCCCAGCGATGACCAAGACCACCTTCGCGACCATCGAAGATCATCAGCGTGCGACGACCGAGTGGTATGTCGTCGACGCCTCGAAGCACGTCTTCGGCCGGATGGCATCGCGCATCGCCGAGGTGTTGATGGGCAAGAACAAGCCCCTCTACACCCCGCACATCAGCGTCGGTGCCGGCGTGATCGTCATCAATGCCGAGCGCATCGGGGTGACGGGCCAGAAGCGCGACACCCGCGTCTACACGCGCTGGACCGGCCACGTCGGCGGCCTCCGCGAAGCCACGCTCGGCGAGCGCATCGAGCACGAGCCGGAGAAGCTGCTGAAGGAGGCCGTGCGCCGCATGCTGCCGAAGACCCGGCTCGGCCACGACATGCTGCGCCGGCTGAAGGTCTACCGCGGTTCGGAGCATCCGCACGCGGCGCAGAGGCCCGTGGAGATGGACATCCCCTGCTGATCCCCGCGGAGCTGCGACTGGCAGCTCCACCCACCCTGAATCCAGCCCCGTGCCGCCGCAGTCGCGAGCGTTCCCGGGGTGTCCGACGCCCGCTTCCCAGGAGTATCCAACTTGGTCCTCGCAACGGATCCCTACGTGTGGGGCACTGGCCGCCGCAAGACGTCCGTGGCGCGCGTGCGCCTCAAGGCCGGCTCCGGCCGGTTCCTCGTCAACGACCGGCCGGTCGACGAGTTCTTCACGACCCCCGACACGCAGAAGACCGTGCGTCAGCCGCTGACCGTCACGGAGTCGCTCGGCAGCTACGACGTCTGGGTCAACGTGGTCGGCGGTGGGATCACCGGGCAGAGTGGGGCCGTGTCGCTCGGTCTCGCGCGCGCGCTGAAGATCGACAATCCGAACCTGGAGCCGCTGCTGCGCGAGCACGGCCTGCTGACGCGCGACTCGCGCATGATCGAGCGCAAGAAGTACGGTCTGCGCAAGGCGCGTCGCGCGACCCAGTTCTCGAAGCGCTGAGCCGCCCATCGCCCCGGCTGCCGTGGCGTCCGCGAGCGACGGTCGCTCGGTGTCGCCGCTGTCCGTGCGGAGGCCGCCGCTCGTCTGGACCCGGGCGCGGCGGCTGCCTAGTCTCGCGAGGAGGCGCCGGCGAGCGGCGCGCATTCCATCGATGGCAGGCCACTCACACGCGGCGAACATCAAGTATCGCAAGGACCGCGTCAACGCCGCGAAGGCCAAGGCGTTCGCGAAGGTCGCGCGCATGGTCACCGTCGCGGCCAAGCTCGGTGGCGGCGACCCGGACACCAATCCACGCCTCCGGCTCGCGATCGACAAGGCCCGCGTCGTGTCGATGCCGAAGGACAACATCGAGCGCGCGATCAAGAAGGGCACCGGCGACGGCTCGGTCGGCGACTACGAGGAGATCCTGTACGAGGGCTACGCGCCCGGCGGCGTGGCGGTCATGCTCGAGATCCTGACCGACAAGCGGAGTCGCACCGCGCCCGAGATCCGCAAGATCTTCGAGCGCAGCGGTGGCAACCTCGGCAGCACCGGCAGCGTGGCGTGGATGTTCGCCCGCAAGGCCCTGATCACCGTCGCGCGCGACGCGGTCGGGGAAGAGCGGTTGATCGAACTCGCGCTGGAGGCCGGTGCGGAGGACGTCGAGACCACCGACGACCGGTACGAGGTGCGCTGTGAGCCGGGCGAACTCCGAGGCGGTCCGCACGGCGCTCGCGTCGGCGGGCGTCGCGGTCACCGGCGGCGAGGTCAGCTTCCTGGCGCAGAACGTCCTGCAGATCGGCGACGTCGACGAGGCGCGGCGCGTCATGCGTTGCATCGACCAGCTCGAGGAGCACGACGACGTGCAGAACGTCTACGCCAACTACGAGTTCTCCGACTCGGTGCTGGCAGCGCTGACGTCCGACACGTGATCCTGTGGTCCTGTCGCCGGCGTCCACCGGGCGTGGGCGCGGGCACTGTCTCTCCGCCGGCGGGGGCACCGCCGGTCGGTCCCACCAAGCCGTTTCCTGATCGGGGAGCCCGCGATTGGATGCCGCCGAATCTGCTCGTCCCGGACCCGCTCGGCGCTTCGTGTGCGGGTGTCCGCCCGCGGTGCGCAGCGCCCTCGAACAGGCGTTCGCTGCCCCGTTCGAGGTCGGGCTGCCTGCCGAGCCGCGGGCCGACGACCTGGTCGTGCTCGGACTCGGCGGCCCGGACGCCGAGGGCGACGTGCCGCTGCGCAATCCGTTCGGGGCGTGCAGCCGGCTGAAGGCGCAGCCGCGGATCGCGGTGTTCATCGTCATCGACGTCGCCGACTCGCTCGGTCCCGAGATCGCGCGGTTCTGCCTCGCGGATGGCTGCCTGCAGCTCGATGCGGACGGCTCGCTCGACGGTGTGGACGACGTGCTGCGCCGCTGGCACCGACCGCGCGAGCGCGCCTCCGTCGACGATCTGCTCGAGCGGCTCGAGCGGGAACTCGCCGACGACCGCGGTCGCCAGATGTCCGCGCTGCAGCGGATGCTGGATGGCGAGCGCGACGCCGGGTTCGTCGCACGGCTGACGGATCGCGAGACCGGGCTGTTCGACGGCCCGTTCGCGAGCTTCAAGCTCGACGAGGAGTTCAAGCGGGCGCGCCGGTTCCATCAGCCGCTGTCGTTGCTGCTGCTCGACTGTGGAGTGGCGGAGTGGCCACGTGACGCCGAGGCGCGCGCACGGTGCTGGCCGAGGTCGCGTCGACCTTCCTGACGGAGTGTCGGGACATCGACGTCCTCGCACGCTTCACCGAGTCCGTGTTCATGTTCCTGCTGCCCGGGACCGGCACCGCCGGCGCCGTCGCGCTCGCGCGCCGGATCGACGACTCGCTCCGCGAGCGCGAGTTCTCCACGGAGCTGCACGTCGACCCGGCGATCGGCATCGCGACCGCGCCGATGGCCGGCGTGCCGGACCGGCGGGTGTTCCTGGCGCGCGCCGAGGCCTGCCTGCGGCTCGCGCTCGAGGGCCGCGGGTCCGAGACTCCGCGGATCTGCGCCGATCGGCGCTGAGCGCGCCGGCCCCGTCGCCCCGCGGCCGCCGCGGCGACGCGACCGGGACAGCGGCGGGCGACGCCGGCGGGTGGGCACGGCGCGCCTCCCCAGGCAGGCGCGCTCCGGGAATACTGAGGGTCTCGATCGTCAGCCGCCGACGCCGTGCGACGTCGCGGGGGCGTCGCGCGGCGGACTTCGAGCGACCCCAACATGTTCGATCGCTTCGTCAGGATGGCTCAGGCGCGCCGGGCGCTGCGCGAGCGGCGCTACGAGGAGGCGCTGCGGGTCGCGCAGGACCCGTTGGTGCGGGCCGATCGGCGCGGCGAGGAGATCCGCGACGCCGCGCTGCGCGGACTGCTCGACCGCGCGCGGCGCCGGCTGCAGGACGGCGTGCTCGCTGCCGCCCTCGCCGATCTCGCGGTCGTCGAGGGCGCGAGCCCCGAGCTGTCCGGGCTCGCCGCGCTCCGGCGCGAGGTCGAGGCGCACATGACCGCGCACCAGGAGCGCCGCGCAGTGGCGCGCGAGCTGCTCGACGAGGCGCGCGCGCGGGTGGCGGCGGGGGATCTGGCGGCCGCCGAGACCGGCGCCGGCACCGCGGAGCGGCTCGGTGCGGCGGCCCACGAGGTCGAGGCGGTGCGCGGCCAGCTCGCCGTCCGGCGCGGGCGTGCAGCGGAGCTGCTGCGCGCCGCCGAGCGCGCGCTGCGCGCGGGCGAGCTCGACGCGGCGGCGGAATCGGTTGCGTCGGCCCGCGCCCTCGATGCGGGGCTCGGCGAGTCCGCGAGCGCGGTCGCTGGCCGGGTCGCCGCGGCGCTGGCCCGCCCGGTCGCCGAGGCGCTGCAGCGCACCGCTGCCAACCGGGGCGATGCGGCTGCGGAGCAGGAATTCGAACGGCAGCGCCTCGCGCTGCCGGAGCTCGAGCAGCAGCCGGCGATCGCCGCGGCGCTCCGCGCGATCCGCAAGGACGCATCCGCGGCCCTGCAGGCGGCGCTCGCACAGGGCGATATCGAGGCCGCACTGCGGCAGCTCGACGCCGTGCCGCGACGGGGCCCGGGTGCGTCGACCCTCGAGCCGCTGGTGGCGGCGCTCGAGGAGCTGCGCCGGGCGGTGGAGCTCGAGCACGCGGGTCGGCTCGCCGACGCCGCTGCGATCTGCTCCGCGGTCGGCGAGCGGCTCGACCTCGCGGCGCTCCGCGTTCGGGCGTCGGCGCTGCGGGACGATCACGAGCACGCGACGGAACGCCTGCAAGTGGCTGGTGCGCTGGCCGCCGAGGGGCAGCTCGGTGCAGCGCGCGGAGCACTGCTCGAGGTCCTGGAGCGGCACGCTGGTCACGCCGATGCCCTGCGCGAGCTCGCGCGGATCGAGGCCTGCGTCGAGGAGCGCGAGCAGCGGCTCGGCGAGGCGCGGCGCCTCGCGCGCGAGGGCCGGGTCGATGCCGCGATCTCGGCGGCGCTGCCGCTCGCCGTGCCGGGTCCCGACGGAGAGGAGGCTCGCATCATGCTGCGCGATCTACGGCGCCGCTCGGACGTCGTCGGCCGTGGCGTGGCGCAGGTGCTGCGCCAGCTGCACGGTCGGACCTCCGCGACGCGAGACGGGCTCGCCGCGTGCGCCGGTCGACTGGCCGCGCTCCGCGACGAGCACCGCGATCACCCGGAGCTGCTGCGGCTGCAGGACGCCGTCGCCGCAGAGCTGCAGGGTCTCGATCTGCTCGACGCTGCCGGCGAGGCCCTGCGCGCGGGCCGGCTCGACGAGTGGCAGGAGCGGATGCGCGCGGTCGGGGAGCTCCGCGACCGCCTGCTGAACCCGGAGCGGCTGGCGGCGCGCGTCGAGGCGCTGCACGACGAGGCGATGACGCTGGCCGAGACGGCGCTGCGCGCCGGTCGGCTGGCGAACGCGGCGCGGCTCGTGGTCGGGCGCGAGGCGGTCGCCGCGGCGCCGAGCGCCGCGACCCGCGTCCGCGTCGAGGACCTGCGGGAGCGGTTGCGCGCTCGCGAGCGGGAGGCCGACGCCGCGGTCGCCGACGCGCGCGCAGCGCTGGCGGACCGCGACCTCGCCGGCGCCGAGCAGCACCTCGACCGCGCTCGCGCGGTGGCCGCCGACACGCCGCAGGTCCAGCGGCTCGAGAGCGACCTGGCCGGTCTGCGCGGGGCGGCCCTGCGGGTCGAGCGGGCCCGCGAGCTCAGCCACGGCGACGATCCCGCTGCGGCCGCCGCCGAACTCGGGCGACTCGGCCCGACGCCCGCGCTGATGCGGACCCGGATCTACGATCTGCGGCGCGACCTCGCCGCCGCGCAGGGCCTCGGCGCGCGCTTCCTGCTGCGGGTCGACGACGGCGGCGAGTTCCTCGTCGTGCGCAGCGACTCCTGGACGATCGGCAACCTGCGCGACGGCACTGCGGACGTCACGCTGCTCGCGAGTCTCGCGGGTGTGCACGCGCGATTCTCGCGCAGCATGTCGTTCCACGGCGGCCAGCGCGATCGGATCGTTGCCGAGCGCGGCGCGGTGTCCTGCGACGGCCGGCAAGTCGACGAGCTGGAGCTCAGCGACGGCCGGCGCGTCGCGCTGGGCGGTCCGGTCGGCATCGAGTACCGCCGGCCGAATCCGCGCTCGCTGACCGCGGTCCTGCGGATCACCGGTGGGTTCCGCGTCGCCGGGACCGAGCGCATCCTGTGGATGAAGGACCGCGGCCGCGATGGTCGCATCCTGCTCGGCGCCGGTCGCGACCAGCACGTGCCGGTGGAGAGCGCGACCGGCAGCGTCGAGATCTTCGCCGATCGCGACGGTCGCATCCGTGTTCGGTGCGATGGCGAGGGCTCGATCGACGGCCGGCCCTTCGACAAGGAGCACCCGGTGGTCGCGGGCACGACGATCACCGCGGCCGGAGTGACCTTCGTGGTGCTGCCGTGGAACCCGTGATCCTGTCGCCGGCCGTGGCCGTGCGGCGGCCGACCGCCCCGCCCGCGGATCGCGTCGCGTCCGAATATCGGCCAGGGGCGCCGAATGGCGGCGCCGGCCGAAAGGACTCCCGATGCTCGCCGCCCACCTGCTGATGACGCTCGCTGCCGCGCTGCTCGCGCAAGATCCGACCGACTGGGTCGCCGCGGGTCGCGATCCGGCCCGCCCCGACGCCGTGGTGGTGGCCGGGCGCGTCGAGCTCGAGCCCGGCAACGCCGACGCTGCAGCGCTGCGCAGCGCGAAGGAGCAGCTGCGCTGGGATCTGGAGAGCGATGTCGACCGGCTGATCGCGGAGCGCGCGCCGGTCTGGTTGCCGGGCTTCGTGCAGCGCCGGGAAGCGGCGCGCTGGCTCGCCGATCTCGATGCCCGCAGCCTCGTGCAGGTCCTCGACCAGCGCCGGCTGGAGCACGACCATGGTTCGTTCCGGAGCTTCCAGACCCACCTGCTGGTCCGCTACGAGCGGGACCGCGTCGATGCGGAACTCGGGCGTCTCGCCCGACGCATCGACACCGTCGCGCGCCGCTTCGTCCACCGCGGTCTCGGTGCCATCGGCCTGACCGGCCTGCTCGGCTTCCTGTGGCTGTGGTTCGATCGGCTGACCCGAGGCTACATGACGTGGCGCCTCGGTCTGTTGTTCGGTGGAATGGCCGTGCTCGGCACGGGTATCGCGCTCGTCTCCGTCTGACCCCCTCGAAGCCGTCCCGAGATGATCATGGAAGCCGGATCGTTCGAGTCGCAGAGCACCTGGTCGCGCTCGGCGATCGACTGGGAGTCCTTCTACAGGAACTACCGGAAGCCGGGTTACGTGCCGGGCTTCGAGATCGTCAACAAGCTCGGCGGCGGCGTCTTCGGGATGGTGTTCAAGGCCCGCAAGGAGTCGATCGGCAAGGATTACGCGATCAAGTTCCTGAAGGTCGACGACGAGGCGGTGCGCGACGCGGTCGGTCGGGAGCTGGACTCGGTGCGGCTGTTCGCGCAGATCGACCACCCGAACCTCGTGTCGATCGAGGACAAGGGCTCGGTCGACGGCATCCCCTACATCGTGATGAGCTACGCGGGCGAGGAGACGCTTCGCAAGCGCCTCGATGCCGGGCGGCTCGATCGCGACGAGGCACTGCGGATCTTCATCCAGGCTGCGCGGGGAGTGCAGGCCCTGCACGAGCACAGCCTGGTGCACTTCGACCTCAAGCCCGCCAACATCTTCCTGAAGGGCGACATCGCGCGCGTCGGCGACTACGGGCTGTCGAAGCTGGTCACCGAGTCGCGCAACTCGCTCTCGTTCGGTCGCGGGACGCCGTACTACATGGCTCCCGAGATGCTCAAGCGGAAGGGTGACGCGCGCAGCGACATCTACTCGCTCGGCATCATCCTGTACGAGTGCCTGACCGGCGACGTGCCGTTCCGCGGCGAGTCCGAGTGGGAGGTGCTGCGCAAGCACGAGACCGAGCCGCCGTGCCTGCCGGAGTTCCTCGGCCAGGTCGAGTGCACCGTGCTCTCCCGGTGTCTGGCGAAGGAGCCCGACGACCGCTTCCAGTCCGTCAAGGAGCTGCTGCACGTCCTGCAGGCCCCCGCATCGCTCGGCGAGAGCATGCGCATCCCGCCGCTGCGACCGGCGCGGGCGGGGTCTTCGCAGCCGCGGCCGGCCGCGGCGTCCGCGGCAGCTCAGCGGCCCGCCGGAGTCGCGGTCCCGCCGCCGCTGCCGAACGTGGTTCCTGCGCCGGCCGCGCCCCCGCGCAGCCGGTCGCGCGACGAGTCGCACAGCGAAGTGGTCCCGTTCGCACCGCCCGAGCGCGGTCCGGTCGGCGTGCTCGTGCACGGGCTGTTCCGCGCGCTGGAGATGCTGATCCTCGCGCTGCTCGTCCCGCTCCGCGCGCTCGCGGAAGGGGTCGGGCGGCTGCTCGTGTGGGCCGTCAAGCTGCCGTTCCGGCTGCTCGCGTTCGCCTTCACGATGACCGGCTACCTGCTGCTCGCGCTGGTGGTCTTGATGCTGCTCGGCGGAGTGCTCACACTGGTCGCCGGCTGACGCACGATGCCGCTCGGCGCGATGCGCTGGCTGTCTCCCCGCACAATCGATGGACGCACGCGCGGACACGGTCGACATCGCGGCATTGCAGGCGATGGACGAGGACGCCTGGCAGCGCCTGCAGGACGCCTACTTCCGGCGCGTCTACTTCTACGTGCGTCGCTACGTCGACAATCACCAGACGGCGGAGGACCTGACGCAGGACGTGTTCCTGGGCGCGATCAAGGGCATCCCGCGCTTCGATCCCGAGTACACGTTCGACCAGTTCCTGTTCGGCATCGCGCGCAATCGGGTCATCGACCATTTCCGCAAGCACAAGATCAAGCTGGTGCCCGCGAAGGGCGACCGCGACGCGGAGCGCAGCGCGATCTGGCTCGAGAACATGCCCCAGGAGACCACCGCGGCGCCCGATCGCGAGGTCGTCGGGAGCGAGGATTCGAAACGGCGCCGTCGCGTGCTGGGCGGGATCCTGAAGGAGTACGTGGGCTCGCTGTGGGAGGCGGGCGAGTTCCGCAAGCTGATGGTGCTCGAGTTCCTGTTCGTCCTCGGCGGGCGCAACAAGGACGCCGCGGTCCGCTTCGGGCTCGCGGACGAGAAGGCGGTGGCGGGGATCAAGTTCCGCGCGATCGAGAAGCTGCGTGGGCTGGCGCGGCAGAGCGACCCGAACCACTCGTTGTTCCTGGGGCTCTGGAGGCCGGGGGCACGATGACGAGCGACGCCTTGGATCCCAGCGCGGCCGGCGCCGCCCCGGACGACGAGCAGCTGCTGTTCACGGTCGCGACGGTGTGGCGCGAGGAGCGGGTCTCGTGCCCGCACCCGGACCTCCTCGGCGCGTTCCTCGACGGCTCGCTCGACCCGGCGGCCGCGGAGTTCGTCGGGTTCCACCTCGACGAGAGCCAGTGCCCCTACTGCAACGCGACCGTCGAGGAGCTGCGCGAGCGCGAGGCGGCCTCGCACACGGTGACGCTCGACGACCTGCGCGACCGGCTGCTGCGGTCGACCGTCGCGGCGCTCCGCGAGAGCCGTGGGCGGCGCTGAGCCCGCGGCCCGACGGCGGCTGTCGCGTGCCGCGCGCACGATTCTCGCCGCCTCGGAATCTTCTCCGACCCGGTCGAAGGCTGCACGCGTGAGGTCGCGAGGCGACCTCGGCGATGGCGGCGCGACGACCGCCAGGACACGGAGGACGTGATGTTGAAGATGCTGAAGTGGAGTGTGATCGGCCTGGTCGTCCTGGCTGGCGGCGCGTGGCTCGTGTTCGGGAGCCACGCCGGCAGCTACCTGCACACCGCGGCGCGGGAGATCCGGCAGGGCGTGCACGACCAGATCCCGGTCGAGTTCGAGCTGAAGCGGGCGGAGGCGCTGATCCACGAGATCGAGCCGCAGCTCCACACTGCGCGGCGCGAGCTGGCGCAGGCCGAGGTCGACCTGGCCCGCCTGCAGGACGACGTCGAGCACCTCGAGGGCGAGGTCCAGCGAGGCGAGCAGCAGCTCCGGCACGTGAGCGCGACGCTGCGCGGCAACGGGGAGGCACGCTACACGCTCGCCGGCATGGAGCGGAGCCGCCTGCAGCTGCAGCTCGAGCGGACCTTCGACACGCACCAGAACAACGTCGCGCTGCTGGAGGGCAAGCGGGCGTTGATCGAGCGCCAGCAGCGGGCCGTCGAGGCGGCGCGCCAGCGCGTCGAGGCGGTGCGGATCGAGAAGGCCCGGCTCGAGGACATGGTCGCGACGCTGCGGACCCAGAAGCGCAATCTGGACGCGATGGCCGCCAGCGCGCGGACCTTCGAGTTCGACGACTCGCCGCTGGGGCAGGCTCGCGAGGTCCTGGACGACATCAAGAACCGTCTCGACGTCGCCCAGAAGATGCTCGAGGACGACCTGCTGTTCGCCGGGGAGCCGGTCGGCGCCCCGAACCGTGACATCCTGTCGGAGGTCGACGCGTTCTTCGGGAGCGCCGCGCCGGGCGGGCGCACCGAGACGGTCGAGATCCGCTGATCGAGGGGCGGCCGACGTGCCGCCTGCGCCTCGCGAATCCCCGGGCGCACCGGTCGACAGGCCGGCGCGCCCGGGTCCGTTTCCCGCAGCACCCCGCGGCGCGTCAGTCCGTCGGGAGCGGCTCGATCGCGTCGACCTTCCACTGGAAGCCGACACGGATCTCGCGCAGCGCATCGACGGTCATTTCCGGCGTGTCGATGGGCGGTGTCGTGACCGTCACGACCGCCGACAGGTCGTCGGACCGGATCCGGACCAGCTCGCGCAGCGCCGCCGGATCGCGCAGGACGGAGCCGCCGCCGAGCCGGTAGTCGTCGGGGTCGGTCTCCGCACCGTAGTCGACGCTCCAGAACGCCTGCCGGACGAGGCCGACGCGGAACCCGCGGTCGCCGACCCGCATGACGAACCACGGGCGCTCGGGCGTGCTGTCCGGCACCGGCTCGATCTCGGCGTAGCCCACCATGTGCAGGCCCGGGTTCTCCTCCTCGAGCCGGTCGAGCGCGACCTTGGTGACCAGCGCGTCGGCGCCGAACTCGCCCCGGAACCGTAGCGACAGGCACTTGTAGATCGCCACCTCGTCGTCGCGGCGGAACGCCTCGCGCAGCGTCCGCAGCGTGTCGGTTGGCGTCGCGTAGGAGACCTGCACCCAGGCCGAGTCGTCCGGCCCGCAGACGTAGCGCGCCAGCTGGCAGCAGCCCGGGCACAGCGCGGACATCCCGACGAGAACGGCGGTGGCGAGGCGCGGGTCGGGCATCGGGACGGTTTCGGGCTTCACGAAATCCAGGGCGGAGGGGAGGCTATCCGGGCCCGCCGCGTTGCACAAACCCGCCAGGGCGGTACCTATGTCGCGTCCGCCGGGACGCGTCCGCCTGGTTCGTAGAGTTCGCGTTCGTTGAGTCCGCGTCCGTCGAGTCCGCCCCTCCGCCCCGTCCGCGCGAGTCGAGTCCCATGAACCTCCCCAAGCAACACGTCCTCGTCGTCCTGCTCGCGTCCGGCCTCGCCCTCGGTGCGGCGGCGCAGGAGCAGCCCAAGCCGGCCACCGAGAGCTCCGCGACGAGCCCGGGCGGCAACAGCTGGTTCTCGACCACCGAGCTCGACTTCGGCCGCCACCTGGAGGGCGAGGTGGCGACCGGCCGGTTCGACTTCCACAACCCGCACGACCAGGCCCACCAGTTCCGCGGCTTCCAACCGAGCTGCACGTGCTCGAAGGCGGTCGTGCACCTCGGTGACGTCAGCTACAGCATCGAGAACAACCCACAGCCGAACACGATCTTCCGGACCACGAAGAACGCGGACGGCAGCACCGCGCGCGAGCGCGTCGACGTCGTCCCGATCGGTGCGGGTGAGTCGGGCTACGTCGAGGTGCAGGTCGACCTGCGTGGCGTCGTCGGGCCGAAAGAGGCGACCATCACCATCATGACCTCCGACGCGACGCTGCCCACGATCGTGCTGAAGGGCAAGGCGGTCGCGATGCAGTTCTTCCGGCTCGTGCCGCCCGAGGTGAACCTCAATCGGATGAGCTGGAAGGAGGAGCGGCACTTCTCGGTCCAGATCACGTCGCCGATGCAGCCGGACTTCGAGATCACCGGACACGGGACGCTGCCCGACCGGATGCAGATCCAGATGGCCAAGGAGGAGAAGGACGGCGCGGCGATCTGGACGATCGAGGGTGTCTACGGACCGAACGTCGACCCGAGCGCCGGCGGCGGCATCGTCGAGCTGTTCACCAACGTCGAGGGCCGCAAGATCCCGCTGCGCGTGATGGCGTGGGTCGAGGGACCGCTCGAGGTCCGCCCGTCGACGTTCATCCCGTTCGGCCGCATCCGCCAGGGTGAAGGCGCGTCGAAGACGGTCGAGTTCGAGGCGACCGACGACTTCGACCTCCAGATCGAGAGCGTCGAGTTCCGCAACCTGTCGGTCGAGGAGTCGCTCGTCACGGCGGTGACTTCCAAGGACGGCAAGGTCTGCAAGCTCGAGATCAGGATCTCGCCCGAGGTGTCGCGGCGACTCGTGCGCGGCGACGTCATCGTGCGCCTGAACCACCCGGCCGCCGAGGTCAAGGAACTGCAGTTCAACGGATACGTGCGTTGACCGCACGGCAGACTCTCGAGGACGGTCTTCGCGCGGCCGGTCTCGGCGACGCGGATCTCGACAAGGCGCGCTCGTATGCGAGCAGCAAGGGCGCGACGCTCGAGCGGGCGGTCGTCGCACTCGGGATGCTCGACGAGGACCGCGTCTATCGTTGCGTCGCGAAGACGGCCGGCCTGCCGTTCGTCGACCCGGGCAAGGCGAAGCTCGAGGACGACGTCGTCGGCCGGGTGCCCCGCGACCAGATCGAGCAGAGCGGCGCGCTCCCGGTGCTGATCCGGGACGGGGTGCTCTACGTCGCGATCGACGATCCGCTGAAGACCTACGTCGCCGACAACTTCGCGTTCTTCGCCGGCTGTGACGTGCGCTGCGCGATCGCGCCGCCGGGTCGGCTGAAGGAAGCGATCCGGCGCATCGTCGCCGGCGGGGGCGCTGCGGCCACGCCGCGCGGCAAGGCGGACGCGCGGGCGGATTCCGGCGACCCCGACGCACCGATCATCCGGCTCGTCGAGGAGACGATCAGCCGGGCGATCGAGGAGCGCGCGAGCGACATCCACATCGAGCCCTACGAGCACCGCGTGCGCGTGCGCTTCCGTGTCGACGGCGTGCTGCGCGATCACGAGTCGCTCGACCGGGCGCTGCACGGACCGCTCACCTCGCGCCTGAAGATCATGGCGTCGATGGATATCGCCGAGCGGCGCAAGCCGCAGGACGGTCGCATCGACTTCCGGCGTGGCGGGCGCGCGATCGACATCCGTGCCTCGGTGCTGCCGAGCAGCCACGGCGAGACGGTCGTGATGCGCCTGCTGGACAAGGACCAGGGGCTCCGCTCGCTCGAGGCGCTCGGGTTCGAAGGCGAGGATCGCCGCCGCTTCAGCGAGACGATCAAACGCCCGAACGGCATCGTGCTCGTCACCGGGCCGACCGGCTCCGGCAAGACGACGACGCTCTACGCGGCGCTGCGCGAGCTCAATCGGCCGGACGTCAAGATCATCACCGCGGAGGACCCGGTCGAGTTCAACATCGCCGGCATCAACCAGTGCCAGGCGCGCTCCGCGATCGGGCTCGACTTCGCCCGCATCCTGCGCGCGATGCTGCGGCAGGCGCCGAACATCATCCTGGTCGGTGAGATCCGCGATCGTGAGACGGCGGAGATCGCCGTGCAGGCGGCGTTGACCGGCCACCTCGTGTTCTCGACGCTCCATACGAACGACGCGCCGTCCGCGATCACCCGGCTCGTCGACATGGGCGTCAAGCCGTTCCTCGCCTCGGCTGCCGTGCAGGCGGTGATGGCGCAGCGGCTGATCCGCGTGCTCTGCACCGAGTGTCGGCGACTCGAGCCAGCGACCGAGTCCGAGCTCCGCACGCTGGGACTCGACGCGGCGAAGACCGGTGCGATCGAGGTCGGTCGCGCGGTCGGCTGTCCCCGCTGCGAGGGCACCGGTTTCCGCGGGCGCATCGGCATCTTCGAGCTGATGATCCTCAACCCGACGCTGCGCGAGGCGATCTTCGGCGGTACGTCCACGGAGTCGCTGCGCAACCTCGCGATCACCGGTGCCGGGATGCGGTCGCTGTTCCAGGACGGCGTGCGCAAGGTGCTCGACGGCGTGACGACCGTCGACGAGCTGCTGCGCGTCACCGCCTCGGGCTGACCCCCCCCCCCCCCCCCCCCCCCCCCCCCCCCCCCCCCCCCCCCCCCCCCCCCCCCCCCCCCCCCCCCCCCCGCGCCCCCAGACGTCTCCCTCCCATGCACGACATCCTCGCCCTGATGGACGCCTGCCACGAGCGCGGCGCGTCCGATCTGCACCTGTCCGAGGGCCGCGCCCCGGTGCTCCGCATCAATGGCCACCTCGTCGAGATCGAGGGGCAGGCGCGGCTCACCGGCGAGGACCTCGAACGGATGGTCCACGAGATCACTCCCGAGCGGAACCGCCGCGAGCTGGAGGAGGTCGGCAGCTCCGACTTCGGCATCGCGCATCGTGACATGTGCCGGTTCCGCGTCAGCGTGTTCACGCAGCGAGGGACGCGCGCATCCGTGATGCGACGCATCCCGGACCGGATGCTGTCGTTCGAGCAGATCGGCCTGCCAGCGGCCGTGCGCGACCTGTTGACGATGCACCGCGGGCTCGTGCTGGTCACCGGTCCGACCGGCTCCGGCAAGACGACGACGCTCGCGACGATGCTCGACTGGATCAACCGCAACCGCGACGTCCACATCATCACGATCGAGGACCCGATCGAGTTCGTGCACGCGCACAAGAAGAGCCAGGTCACGCAGCGCGAGGTCGGCACCGACGTCGCGAGCTTCGGGGAGGCGATGCGGCGCGCGCTGCGCCAGGACCCCGACGTCATCCTGCTCGGTGAGATGCGTGACCTCGAGACGACGTCGGCCGCGATCACCGCGGCGGAGACGGGCCACCTGGTGTTCGGCACGCTGCACACGACCGGCGCCGCGCGCACCGTCGATCGCATCATCGACCAGTACCCGACCGAGCAGCAGGAGCAGATCCGCGCCCAGCTCGCGGTCGCGCTCGTCGCGGTGATCTCGCAGATCCTCGTGCCGAACGTCGACGAGTCCGGCCGGGTCGCCGCCTTCGAGGTGATGATCTGCAATGCGGCGATCGAGAACCACATCCGCAAGACCGAGACCTTCAAGATCCCGTCGGTGATCCAGACTAGTCGCCGGCAGGGGATGATGCTGCTCGACGATTCGCTGCTCGAGCTGTATCGGGCCGGGCGCATCGCTCGCGAGGCCGCGCTCGAGCGCGCGTTCGACGCGAAGGCGCTGGAGCAGAAGATGGGTGGGGGCGCCTGATCCGATGGCCGGTCCGCGACGTCTGCTCGGACAGGTCCTGAAGGACCTCGGACTCGTCCACGAGGGCCAGGTACAGGAGGCGCTGATGGTCCAGCGCGAGCGGCAGGGCCGGCTCGGCGAGCTGCTCGTCGAGCTCGGTCACCTCGACGAGGCCGGGCTCGCGCGCGGCCTGGCGGCGCAGGCGGGTCTGGACTTCGTCGACCTCGCGACCGTCACGCCCGATGCCGCCGCGATCGCCAGGATCGATGCCGGGACGGCGCGGGCATTCGGTGTGCTGCCGCTGCGCATCGACGGCGGTGTGCTGACGGTCGCGCTCGGCGACCCGCTGAACGTGTCGGTGCTCCCCGACCTCGGGTTCACGGCCGGCATGGAGGTGCACGGCGTCGTCGCCGACGAGGCGCGCCTGAAGTCGGCGCTCGACGCCGCCTACCGCGACGACGGTGGGCCGGGCCGCGGCAAGCTGCAGGAGCTGGTCGCCGAGCTGTCGCGCGAGGGCGCGAAGTTCGACCTCGAGGACAAGGCGGCGATGGCGTCGGCCGCCCCGGTCGTCAAGCTGCTGAACTACATCCTCTACCAGGCGATCCGCGACAAGGCCTCCGACATCCACCTCGAGCCGTTCGAAGCCGAGTTCAAGATGCGCTACCGCGTCGACGGCGTGCTCTACGAGCTCGAGGCGCCGCCGCCGCACCTCGCCGTCGCATTGATCTCCCGCGTCAAGGTGATGGCCGACCTCGACATCGCGGAGACGCGCCTGCCCCAAGACGGTCGCATCGAGCTGACGGTCGGCGGCAAGCCGGTCGACCTGCGCGTGTCGACGCTGCCGACCATGTTCGGCGAGTCGTGCGTCATGCGCGTGCTCGACCGCTCGGTCGTGTCGCTCGACCTCGGCAACCTCGGCTTCGCGGACCACGAGCGCGTCGACCTCGAGCGGCTCCTGACGCTGCCGCACGGCATCGTGCTGGTGACCGGCCCGACCGGCTCCGGCAAGACGACGACGCTCTACGCGATGCTGAACGAGGTGAACCGTGAGGACGTCAAGGTCATCACGGTCGAGGACCCGGTCGAGTACGACCTCGAAGGCATCGTGCAGATCCCGGTCAACGACGACATCGGTGTGACCTACGCGCGCGTGCTGCGCACGATCCTGCGCCAGGACCCCGACGTGATCCTGGTCGGCGAGATCCGCGATCGCGAGACCGCGCAGACCGCGATCGAGGCGAGCCTGACCGGTCACCTGGTGTTCTCGACGCTGCACACGAACGACGCGCCGTCCGCGATCGCGCGCCTGATCGACATCGGGGTCGAGCCGTTCCTGCTGACGGCGACCGTGCAGGCGGTGGTCGCGCAGCGCCTCGTGCGGCGCATCTGCGATCGCTGCCGGGTCGAGTACGAGCCGAGCGACGACGTGCTGCACGAGCTCGGGCTGCGGCGCGAGGACGTCGGCGACGCGCGGTTCGCGCGCGGTCAGGGCTGCGACGCCTGCAACTTCACCGGCTATCGCGGTCGGATGGCGCTCGGCGAGATCCTGGTGCTCGACGAGCGGCTGCGCACCGCGATCCTCGATGCGGCGAGCACCGGCGAGCTGACCAGGATCGCGCGCGAGACCGGCATGCGCACGCTGCGCGCGGCGGGACTGCGCGCGATCCACGACCGCGTGACGACGGTCGACGAGGTGCTGCGCGAGACCATCCACGAGACCGTCTGAGCCCATGGCAGCGACCCGAACCCGGCGCGGCGCGACCGCGTCCCGGCGCTACTGGCTGTTCAAGTCCGAGCCCGCCGTCTACTCGATCGACGATCTCGCGCGCGACCGCAGGACCTGCTGGGAAGGGGTCCGCAACTACCAGGCGCGCAACCTGCTGCGCGACGACGTCGCCGTCGGTGACGGCGTGCTGTTCTACCACTCCAACGCGGACCCGCTCGCGGTCGTCGGGATCGCCCGCGTCTGCCGCGCTGCCTACGCCGACCATCACGCGTGGGACCCGTCGTCGCCGTACTTCGACCCGAGGTCCGACCCCGGCGCGCCGACCTGGCTGATGGTCGACGTCGAGTTCGTCGAGCGCTTCGCGGCTCCCGTCACGCGCGCGGCGCTCGCCGCCGAGCCGGCGTTGCGCGACATGCTGGTCCTGCGCCGCGGCGCGCGCCTGTCGGTCCAGCCGGTGACGGCCGACGAGTGGCGCGCCGTGCTCGGGCTGGCCGGCAGCCGCGCGCGCTGGTGAGTGGCGCGCTCAGGTCTGCGCCGCCGCACGCAGGCTGCGTGCGACCAGCGTGACGGTCGCCAGCGAGCCGAGCGCACCGGCGACCACGAAGCCTGCGACCAGCCCGACCGGCCGGGGGATGCCGGCGTGCCCGGCGAGCCAGAAGCCGCCGAGCAGCGCCGGCCACGCGAACACGACGAAGCGGAGCACGGTGAGCCGCACGCCGAGCCGCGGCCGGCGCAGCGCCTCGAACACCGGGCGCAGCAGCAGGAACGGCAGCATCGCGAGCGTCGATAGCGGCAGCAGGCGCAGCAGCGAGCGGGTCAGCGGCGCGTCGAGCGAGCTGGCGTCGGCGTCCGACAGGAAGAACGCGCCGACCTCGCTCGGGAACAGCACGCCGGCCGGCAGCGTGAACGCCAGCGCGAACGCGGCGGCGAGCAGCGCGACGCGGCGCAGATCGCGGGCGACCTGCGCGTGGTGGCCGGCCGGCACGAGGCGCGCGACGAATGGCAGCACCGCGACCGCACAGGCGACCGTCGGCATCAGCGCGAGCCGCTGCAGGTTGTAGAAGACCCCGTAGCTCGCGATCGCGACCGTCGACTCCTCGGCGCTCGTCAGCAGGCGGTTGACGAGGCCGCCCTCGGCGGCCGTCAGCGCGTAGGTCAGCGTCGACGGCAGGCCGAGCGTGACGATTTCGAGAAGCGGGCCGCGCGGTTCGGTCGCGGCGCCGTCTTGCGACCAGTCGGCCTCGGCGAGCCGCGTCGCCTCGAGCGCACGGGCACGCCAGGAGGAGTAGGCGAGCGCGACGAGGCGCGAGACGACCGTCGCCACGGCGATGCCGAACAGCCCCCACCCGAATACGAACACGAACGTCGAGTTCAGCGCGACGTTCGTGAGCGTCGCGGACATCCCGGCGACCATCGTCGAGCGCGTGTCGTGGTGCGCCTTGACGATCGAGTCCGGGTGGATCGACCAGAAGCCGGTCAGCGGCATGCCGATCAACATCGTCGTGCCGTAGACGCGGAACGCCCGCGTCAGCGCGTCCTCGAGGCCGAACCAGGGCACCGCGAACCACACCGCGCCGCCGAGCAGCGACAGCGCCGGCACGATCGCGTACAGGAGCCGCCGCATGCTGCGCTGCAGGCGTGCGACGGCGGCCTGGTCACGGCGGCCGAAGGCGGCGCTCAACGCGGCGGTGTAGCCGGCCGACAGCCCGACCCAGGTCGCGACGTAGATCTCCTGGAACGGGATGTAGAACGCGATCGCGGCGACCGCGGCGCGGCTGTCCGGCAGGTAGCCAGCGTAGACCAGATCCACCATGCCGAACGCGAACCGCAGCGTGAACGAGGCGACCAGCGGCAGCGCGAGGACGTGGAGTGGGCGCGGTGCGTCGGCGGGCATCGGGAGGGGCCGAGAGGATACCGGCGACCCCGGGCGGGCGATACGATCGCCGCGCCATGGGCATGGCAGCGACACGGTTCCGGAGCTCGGTGCGGGCGGCGACCGAGACCGAGGAGAGCACCGAGACGACGACCGTCACGCGGCTCGGCCGACCGTGGAACGTCATCGTCCACGACGACCCGATCACGCCGATGCCCTACGTGACGCGCGTGTTCGTGCAGGTCTTCGGCTATCCCGAGGGCAAGGCGGAGAGCCTGATGCTGCGCGTCCACCACACCGGCCGCGCCGTCGTCTGGACCGGCGCGCGCGAGTCGGCCGAGGTCTACGTGCAGAAGCTGCAGTCCCACCACCTGCTCGCGACGCTCGAGCAGAGCGACGCGTGATCCCGATGAGCCCGACGAGTCGGATGTCGCGGGGGCCACGACCGCACCGTCGAAGCGGCAACCCGGAGCCGAGATGAAGTGGACCGTCCAGGCCGATGGCACCGTCGTGCTCGCCGAGCTGTCGATGCTGGTCGCCGACACGCTGATCCGCGTGCCGGAGCTCTTGGAGAGCGACGATCCGCGCGTCCGCGGCCGGCTGCTGCCGGCGACCTTCGACTCCGACGAGGACGACGCCCAGTGGCGGCGGCTGGTCCATCCGGAGCTCGAGCACCTGTTCGCATCGCGAGCGGCGATCGTCCGCGAGGACCTGCGCTCGCTCGGGGATCCGCAGCCGGACGACGGGCTGGCGATCCGTATCCCGACGCAGCATCGCTCGGCGTGGATCGCGGCGCTGAACGGGGCGAGCCATGCGCTGTTCCAGCTTCACGGGCTGACGCCCGCGGACGTCGAGCGTGAGATCGGCACGCTCGGCCGGCCCGAGAAGGACCTCGCGCTGCTGCGGATCCACGTGATCGGCGCGGTCGTCGCGCTGCTGCTCGACGCCGACGGCTTCGGCTTCCCGGACCGCGACACCGTCGACGAGTGGCGCGACGGTCCGGAGCTCGAGTGAGCCGAGCGCGGCGCCGGCCCGCTCAGCGATCGCGTTCGGCGCCGCGCTCGTCGTGCTCGTCGTCGTCGGCACCGAGCACGATCGGCTCCTGGTCCGCGCGCAGTGACGCCGAGCCGTCGGCCGGCGCGCGCACGCGGAACGTGCGCTCGACCTTGCGGTCGCCCAGCGTCACGCGCAGCAGGTAGTCGCCGGCACCGCCGGCCGCGGCCGGGCCGCCGCCCTGCGGGCCGCGGCGCCGCTCGCGCCACACGACTTCGTGCAGCCCGGCCTCGCGCTCGCCCTGCGCCCGGAACAGCCGCTCGCCCGCTGCGTCGAACACCTCGATCTCCGGGCGGTCCTCGCCGGGCGCGCCGAGGTAGTACCAGAACCGCGCCTGGCTCTCGAAGCGGTCGGCCTCCCAGCCGCGCGCGCCGGGGTAGCGCACCGGGGCGAACGCGTTGCGCAGGCGGACGCCGTCGCGCGGCCGGAACACGTGCAGCGGCTCCTCGAGCACGGCGCCCGACAGCTCGGTGAGCGGCTCGGCCGCCAGGATCCACAGCCCCATGCCGTGCGTCGCGGCGATCACGTCGTCCTCGCGCGGGTGCACGACGAGGTCGTGGACTGCGCAGGTCGGCAGGCCACTGCCGAGCGGGTGCCAGGAGCCGCCCCCGTCGAACGAGACGTGCACGCCGAACTCGGTGCCGACCAGGACGCAGTCCGCGTTGCGCGGGTGCTCGCGCACGACGTTGATCGACGCGTTCGCTGGCAGGTCGTGCACGATGCTGCGGAACGACTGGCCGCCGTCGGTCGTCAGGTAGAGGAACGGGTCGCGCAGGTCCTCGCGATAGCCGGTGAACGCCACGTAGGCGCGGCCCGGGTCGTGGGGAGAGGCCTCTGCGCGGCTGACCCACAGCCCGCGGGGCAGGCCCGGGAACCGGTCGCTGAGCTCCTCCCAGCGTTCGCCGTCGTCACGCGTCACCCACACGCGGCCGTCGTCCGTGCCGACCCACAGCAGGCCGGGCTGGCGCGGCGACTCGGCGATCGTCGTGATCGTGCAGTGCGGGACGTCGCCGGCGAGCTTCTCGGCGTCGTCGGTCGTCAGGTCCGGACTGATGATGTCCCAGTCGTCGCCCCGGTTGCGCGAGCGGTGCACGTACTGGCTGCCGAAGTAGAGGGTGCGCGGATTGTGGCCCGACAGCGCGAGCGGCGACATCCAGTTGAAGCGCAGCGCGGGGTCACCTCGGCGGCCGCGCGGCTTGATGCCGGCGCGGCGGCCGGTGTCGAGGTGGTAGCGGAACAGCGCGCCGAACTGGGACTCGCCGTAGACGACGTCCGGGTCGGTCCAGTCGACCGCGACCTGGAAGCCGTCGCCTCCGCCGATCCGCATCGCGTCGCGGCGGGTCAGCCCCTGCGTCGTCGTCGGGCGCGACGGGATGCCCCAGGTGCCGTTGTCCTGCGTGCCGCCGTAGATCGTGTACGGCTCGCGCTGGTCGACTGCGACCGCGTAGTACTGGCCGAGCGACAAGTAGTCGCAGGCGTCCCAGGTCCGGCCGCCGTCGCGCGTCTGCGCGAGCCCGCCGTCGTTGCCGATCAACGCGCGCCGCGGATCGAGCGGATCGATCCACAATGCGTGGTGGTCGGCGTGCAGCCGGTCCGCGAAGTCGGTGCTCCACGTCTTGCCGCCGTCCTTCGACTCGTACACCTGCACGCCGAGCACCCAGAGGTGATCGGCGTCGGCCGGGTCGACGGAGATCTGGCCGTAGTAGTAATGGGGTGCGCCGCCGACCGCGCGGTCGCTGACCTTCTTCCAGGTCGCGCCGGCGTCGGTCGACTTGTAGACCTCACCGCCGATCACGTCGCCGCGGCGGCGCGCGTTCGGGTCGGGTGCGAGGTTCTCGACGATCGCATAGCAGACGTCGCGCTGCTGCGGGTGGAACACGAGGCCGATGCGGCCGACCTCCCCGGACGGGATGCCCTTGACCTGCGTCCAGTCGTCACCGCCGTTCGTGCTGCGCCAGATGCCACTGCCGGGGCCGCCGTCGCGGAAGTCCCAGGCGCGCCGCCGCCGCTCGTAGCTGGCCGCCAGCACGACCTCCGGTGCGCCGGGCTGGAGCGCGACGTCGACGAAGCCGACGTCCTCGCTGATCCACTTGACGCAGTCCCACGTCTTGCCGCCGTCGCGCGTGCGGTAGATACCGCGGTCGCGGTTGGCGCGATACAGCGCGCCGAGCGCCGCCACGTAGGCGACGTCCGGGTCGGTCGGGTGCACGGCGATCCGGCCGATGTGGTCGGTGCCGTCGAGCCCGACGTGCTGCCAGGTCGCGCCGCCGTCGCTCGACCGGTGCACGCCGTCGCCCCAGTACGAGCTGCGCTGGTTGTTCGGCTCGCCGGTGCCGAGATACAGGATCCGGCCGTTCGACGGCGCGACGGCGAGGTCGCCCAGCGAGAACACGCCGGCGTCCCGGAAGATCGACGTGAACGTCGTGCCGTTGTTCGTCGTCTTGTGCAGTCCGCCGGTCGCCGTCACCACGTAGAAGGTGAATCGGTCGGTGGGGTCGGCCTCGATGTCGACGATCCGGCCACCGAAGTTCGGCGGACCGACCGTGCGCCACTGCAGGCGGGCGAGGACGTCGTCGCGCACGAACGGCGCGTCGCTCTGCGCGGCCGGGCGCGCCGGCAGCGCGAGGGTCGCGGCGGCGAGTACCGCGGCGAGCTTCGTGATGTCGCTGAGCAGGAGCATCGTCAGTCCTCCCGGTCGCTGGTCAGGGTGGTCTGGTCGGTGCCGGCGAGACCGGCATCGACGGGGACGGGGTTCGACAGCGGCGTGCTACCGCCGCCCGGATCGGGTCGCACGCGGACGATCCGGACCAGCGCGTCCTCGCCCGTGCCGTAGCGGACGGAGTAGGTGCCGGGCGCGGCGGGCGTGCGGCCGCGACCACGGCCGCGTCCCTCGCCACCACCGCCGGCCACGCGGCCGTCCCATTGCAGCACGTGCAGGCCGGCGCGCGCCGGGACCTCGAGCGTCCCGACGACGCCTCCGTCGAGGGCGTGGATGGTGACCTCCCGCGCGTTCTCGGCGGGCGGCTCCTGCAGCCACAGGTAGATCGTCGTGCCGGGTGCCGGATTGGGCGCCGACCATTCGCGGTGTCCGAGGTACGAGCGGCTGCGCATGGTCCACTGCGTGACCGGCTCCGGCTCGAACAGGTGGCGCTTGGACGCCGCGATGTCGCGCGTCGTCTGGCGTAGCGGTCCGAGGTCCAGCACGAACACGCCATTGCCGTGCGTGGCGGCGACCACGTCGGCGTCGCGGTCCTGGATCGCGAGGTCGCGCACCTGGACCGTCGGCAGGCCGTTGCCGAGCTCGCACCACGTCGCACCGCGGTCGAGCGACGCGTGGCAGGTCAGCTCGGTGCCGCACAGCAGCAGGTCCGCGTTGCGGGAGTCCTCGACGATGACGTGGGCGGGAGCTTCGTGCGGCAATCCGTCTGCCAGCGACTTCCAGGTCCGACCGCGGTCCTCCGACACCATCACGTAGGTCGCGAAGTCGTTCGAGCGGTGACCCTCGAAAGTCACGTAGACGCGATCCGTCGCGTGGTGCGACGGCTCGATCGAGCTGACGTAGCGCGGCCCGGCGAGACCGATCAGCTTCTCGTGCAGCGGCTCCCAGGAGTGGCCGTCGTCGTCGGAGCGCCACAGGGCACCGTCGTCGGTGCCGACGTAGAGCAGCCCGGCCTCGCGCGGCGACTCGGCGAGCGCCGTCGCGGTACCGCGCTCGGTCAGCCCGAGGTCGGCGGAGATCTCGGTCGTGGTGCGGCCGCGGTCGAGCGAGCGCCCGACGCGATTACCGGCTACATACAGGATCCGCGAGTTGTGGTGCGACAGGAAGAACGGCGTGTCCCAGTTGTAGCTGCCGCGCGGCTTCTGCACGCGGGACACCGCGGCCCGGAGCAGGTCGACGGCGCCGACCGCGCCGTTCTGCGACGTCGCGAAGACGGTGTTCGGGTCGAGCGGGTCGAACGCCGCACCGAAGCCGTCGCCGCCGTAGATTGTGATCCAGTCGTCGCTCGCGATGCCGTCGGTCCAGCGGGTCCGCGACGGACCCCACCAGGTGCCATTGTCCTGGAGGCCGCCACACACGTTGTAGGGGTCGGCAGTGTCGACGTCGACGTGGTAGAACTGGCCGATCGACAGATTGCCGATGTGCTGCCAATGCGCGGCGTGGTCGAAGGTCTCGTAGAGGCCGCCGTCGCCGCCGACCAGCACGTGGTCGGAGTCGCGCGGGTCGATCCACAGCGCGTGGAAGTCGACGTGGATGTTGCGCTGGACCTGGTCGAAGGTCTCGCCGCCGTCGGTGGTCGCGAAGAGCGGCACGCCGACCGACCAGACGTTCTGGTCGCTCGACGGGTCGACCGCGATGACGCTGTAGTAGAACGGCCGGTCGGTGAGGCTGTTGACGCGCCGCCAGCTCTCGCCACGGTCGTCGGAGCGGAACACGCCGCCGGTCTCGAAGCCGTCCGCGCCCTGATCGCCCTGCACGTTCTCGCGCTGGCCGCCGAGCCGCCCGGAGTTCGGCCCGGTGTTGGGGTCGTCCGCGGCCGGCCCGCCGCCGCCTGGCCCGCCACCGCCTGGCCCGCCACCAGGGCGGCCGCCGCCGCGCCGGGTGCCCCACTCGATCGTGACGGTCCGCTCCTCGCCGCCGCGCAGCAGCGCGATCTCCGCCTTCTCGCCGCCCGTCGCCGCGCCGATGACGCGCAGCAGCTCGCGGTACGAGGCGATCGCCTCCTCGCCGACGCGCACGATCACGTCGCCGGCCTCGATGCCGGCCTTGTCGGCCGGGCCGTCGTTGGTCACGCGGGTGATCGCCGCGCCGTCGCCGGTCGCGGCGTCCTCGCCGATCAGGCCCATGTAGGCGCGGTTGCCCTGCTGGGCGGGGGTCTGACCGACGCGCTCGCTGCCGGTGGCCCAGCCGCTGCGCTCGGTCTCGACGATCAGGAACAGCGTCTTCGGGTCCTTCGCGTAGACGCTCATGCCGGAGCGGCCCCAGCGGCAGGTCGGCAGTCCCGCGGTCATCCGCTGCCAGGTGTCGCCGGCGTCCGTGCTCCGGTAGAAGCCCGACTTCGCGCCGAAGCGGACCGCCGGGTCATTGCTGTCGAAGCCGTCGCGCGCCCGCTCGTACATGCACGCGTAGACGATCGCCGGGTTCTCGGGATCGAGCCGCACGTCGATGCAGCCGGTCACGTCGTCGAGGTAGAGCACGCGTTCCCAGCTCTCGCCGCCGTCGCGCGTGCGGTAGACGCCGCGATCGGGATTGGGCCCCCACAGCGTGCCGAGCGCGGCGACGTAGACGGTCTTCGCGTCCTGCGGGTGGATCGCGATATGGCCGATCTGGAACGTGCGGGCGAGCCCCGCGTGCTGGAAGGTGTCGCCGCCGTCCGTCGAGCGATAGACGCCGTCGCCCCATTGCACCGAGTTGCGCGCATTCTCCTCGCCGGTGCCGACCCACACCACGTTCGGATCGGAGGGTGCGACCGCGACGTCGCCGATCGAAGCGCTACCGCCGTCGCGGAAGATCTGGGTCCACGTGGTGCCCGCGTTCGTGGTGCGCCACAGGCCACCGCCGCCGGTGCCGACGAACCAGCGCGCGTCGTCGTGGGCGTCGACCTCGATGTCGGTCACGCGGCCCCCCATGTTGACCGGGCCGAGGCCCCGCCACGCGAGCCCGTCCGCGAGCGCCGCGGCGAGGGTGGGCGGCGGGCTGCCGTCCTGGGCGAGGAGCGATCCGCACGGTGCCGCGAGGAGCGACGACAGCAACAACCACGTGCGTCCGGACACGGCGCGCGAGTCGGGCATGGGAATCTCCGAGGGGTCGAGAGGAGCCGGTCGCGTGGCCCGCGGAGTCAGGTCCGCACGGCTGGCGGCAGCGCGCGCAGCATACGCGCGGCCCGCGCGGGTCGCGGGTGCGTTTCGGGGGAAACCGCCGCGTGGCTGCGGCGCGCGTCGCACGGCGTACCATCGATGTCACGAAGCTCGGCCGAACACCCTCGCGAGCGGAGCGCTATCGTCGCGGCATGGTGCGGAGTTCTCTCGTCATCGCTGCGGCCGCCGCGTTGTCGGCAACCGCCGCGCTCGCCCAGGACGCGCCCGTCGCGCGCATCGGGTTCGCCGGCCTGCTCGAGCGGACCGCCGATCTCGACCGGCTGTTCGTGGCGCCGCGCCCCGGCGAGCGCTGCGTACAGTTCTCCAGCTACGACCGCCGCAGCCACGCCGGCCCGGAGGACGCCGAGGCGTGGTATGCGAACGCGGACCGTGGCCAGTACCTGCGCGTCGAGGACCGGGACGGTCGGCGCGAATACGTGATGGTCGATGCCGAGGGACCCGCGTTCGTCGCGCGCATCTGGTCGGCGAATCCCTCGGGGACGCTGCGGTTCTACGTCGACGGCGAGGCCGAGCCGCGCTGGACGGTCGACTTCGCCGCATTGCTTAGCGGTCAGGTCGAGGCGCTGCCGGAGCCGGTCTGCGGCGTGCGCTCGCGGGGTGCCAATTGCCATCTGCCGATCCCGTTCGACCGGCGGCTCGTGCTCACCTGCGACACCGGCGACTTCTACTACCAGGTGAACGTGCAGCACCTGGCGGCCGGGGAGCACGTCTTCAGCTTCCGTCCCGAGTGGCTCCGCGAGCAGCGCGCGGCGATCGACCGGTGGGCGGCGGCGCTCGCCGGGGGGCCGCGAGCCATCGAGGCCGCGAGCGGTCCGGGCGCACCGGTCCTGCAGACCGAGGCGGTGGCGCCGGACGCCGACGGCGCGGTGTGGACGCGATTCCTCGAAGGTCCGGGCGTGATCCGCGGCCTGTGGCTCGGGCTCGCCGGACCGGCCGCGCGGCCGGCGCTCGCACGGCAGGCGCGGCTGTGCATCGACGTCGACGAGGAGGCCGTCGTCGACGTGCCGCTCGGCGACTTCTTCGCGAGCGCCCCGGGGCTCGATCCGTGGGCCGGGCGCGCGCTCGGCGTGCTGCCCGACGGGACCGGCTACTGCCTGTTCCCGATGCCGTTCGTCCGGGGCATCCGGCTGCGCGTGCTCCTCGACGGCCCGGCCGCCGAGGACGACGGGCTGCAGCTGACCACCGCGATCTGGAACGAGCCGGCGACGTTCGACGAGGCGCCGCTGACGTTCCGCGCCGCGTGGCACCAGGTGAGGGACCTGCACACCCGGCCGCGCGGCGACCATCTGGTGGTGGACGCACGCGGCGGGCCCGGTCGCTTCGTCGGCTGCGGGCTCGTCGTGCGCAATCCGACCCGCGCGTGGTGGGGCGAGGGCGACGAGCGCATCGTCGTCGACGGCGAGGACTTCCCGAGCACGTTCGGCACCGGCACCGAGGACTACTTCGGCTATGCATGGTGCTGCCCGGAGCCGTTCTCGAGCCCGCTCCACGCGCAGCCACATTGTGATGGTCCCGGCAACTTCGGTTACACCCAGAACGTCCGCCTGCAATTGCACGACGCCGTGCCGTTCCACCGCTCGCTGCGCTTCGACCTGGAGGTGTGGCACTGGAAGGACGTCGAGGTCGACTACGCGAGCACGGTGTGGTTCTACGGTGCGACCGGCGTGACCAGCGGGCTGCCGGCCGTGCCGCCGGCCGCCGAGCGCGCGCTCGTCGAGATGGTGCCGCCGGTCGCGTTCCTCGCCGAGGGCGCCGTCGAAGGCGAGCAGATGCGCGTCGTCGAGTGCACCGGTGGCACGCACACGACGCAGGACATGAGCGGCTTCGAAGGCGCGCGCTGGAGTCGGGATGGCCAGCTCTGGTGGATGGACGGCAAGGTCGGTGACCGCCTGATCGTCGCGGTGCCGGTCCAGCGCCCCGGCCGCTACCGCGTGCAGGCGGTGTTCACGACGGCTCGCGACTACGCGCGGATCCGCGTGCTGCACGATGGCCGACCGCTCGGTGACGTGATCGACCTCTACAGCCCGGAGGTCAGCCACACCGGCGTCGTCGAGCTCGGCAAGCTCGCGGTCGACGGGCACGCGACCGAGCTGGCGATCGAGATCGCCGGCCACGACGAGCGCGCGATCCCCCGCCACATGGTCGGCATCGACTACGTGCGGCTCGTCGCGGACTGACGCCGGTCAGCGGCCGGCGCCGGCGGGCGGGGGTGGCATCTCCGGCTCGAGGTCGACGCCCAGCGCGTCGGCGACGCGGTTGATGTAGTTGAAGTAGGCGGCGACCTGCACGGTCGCGTGGATCTCGGCGTCGGTCGCGCCCGCGGCGCGCAGTGCATCGACGTCCTCGCGGCGGCAGGCGTGCGGCGCGACGGTCAGGGCCACGGCGTAGTCGAGCAGCGCGCGATGGCGGTCGTCGAGGGCCGCGCGCGGGTCGGCCGAGAGCAATGCGTCACGGAGCGTGTCGGGGGCCTCGGCACGGAGGTCCCGGGTGTGCGCCTCGGTTCAATAGTGGCAGCGGTTGGCGATCGAGACGTGGACCGCGACCAGCTCGCGGAACCACCTCGGCAGCGGCGAGCCGGGCGACGTCGTCGTCGCCGCGTACAGCGCCATCGATGCGTCGAGCGTCGCCGGGTCGGGCGACATCAGGCGCACGATGCCGAACACGCGCCCCGCGCGGCGGCGCGCCGCCGCGTACAGCGCCCCGATCCGGCCGTCGGCGTCGTCCTCGGACACGGTGTCGATCCAGGCCATGCGCGGAGTCTACGGGCCGCGGCCGGCCGGCGCGGCGCCGACCGACGCGCGGATCTCGGCCATCACGTCCTGGAAGTAGTGGATGTTGTGCAGGCTGAGCAGCACGCCGGCCAGCATCTCGCCCGCCATCGCGAGGTGGCGCAGGTAGGCGCGGCTGAAGTGGCGGCAGGTGTAGCAGGCGCAGCGCTCGTCGAGCGGGCGGTCGTCCTCGGCGTGCCGTTGGTTGCGCATCTTGACGATGCCGTCGCGGGTGAACGCCTGGTTGTTGCGGCCGTGGCGCGTCGGCGTCACGCAGTCGAACAGGTCGACGCCGCGCCGCGTCGCGCTGCGGAAGTCCTCGGGCGTGCCGACGCCCATCAGGTAGCGCGGGCGGTCGCGCGGCAGCAGGTCGATCGCCGCGTCGAGCGCCACGTCCATCTGCGCCTTGGTCTCGCCGACGCTCAGGCCGCCGACCGCGTAGCCGTCGAAGTCCAGCGCGACCAGCGCGCGCGCGCTCGCGGCGCGCAGCTCCGGGTCGACGCCGCCCTGGACGATGCCGAACACTGCCTGGCCGCGCTGCGCGCCGCCCCACGCCTCGTGCAGGTCGCGCGCGCGCCGCGCCCACGCCAGCGTGCGCTCGTGTGCGTGGACGACGACCTCGCGCCCGGCGTCGCCCGGCGGGCACACGTCGAGCACCATCGCGATGTCGGGGCCGAGCGCGCGCTGCACCTCGAGCGCACGTTCGGGCGTCAGCCGCTGCGGCGAGCCGTCGACGACCGACGCGAACGTCACACCGTCGGCGTCGATCCGCGTCAGGTGCGACAGCGAGAAGATCTGGTAGCCGCCGGAGTCGGTCAGGATCGGTCCGTCCCAGGCCATGAAGCGGTGCAGCCCGCCGCGCCGCGCGATCAGCTCGTGGCCGGGGCGCAGGAACAGGTGGTAGGCGTTGGCGAGGATCAGCTCCGCACCGGTCTGGCGTAGCTGCTCGGGAGTGACGCCCTTCATCGCGGCGCGCGTGCCGACCGGCGCGAAGCACGGCGTCTCGAAGCTGCCGTGCGGCGTGTGGTAGCGGCCACGCCGCACGCCGTCGCGCTCGCCGAGCAGCTCGAAGTGGAACGGCGGCTCGCTCATGGGGCTCCGGCGTCGTCGGCGAACGGCAGCTCGCCGGCCAGCGGGCCGCTCGCCGCCGGCGGCTCGAGGCCGAGGTGGCGGTAGGCGCGCAGCGTCGCCACGCGTCCGCGCGGCGTGCGCGCGAGCAGCCCGCAGCGCAGCAGGTGCGGCTCGAACACGTCCTCGATCGTGTCCTCGGCCTCGTCGACCATCGCGGCGAGCGTCTTCAGACCGACCGGCTCGCCGCGCTCGATCAGTGCGCGCAGCAGCTTGCGGTCGACGTCCTCGAGGCCGAGCTCGTCGATCCGCAGCCGCTCGAGTGCGGCGCGCGCGACCTCGACGTCGACCGCGTCCATGCCGCGCACCTGCGCGAGGTCGCGGACCCGGCGCTGGATGCGCAGCGCGATGCGCGGTACGCCGCGCGCGCGGTCCGCGACCAGCTCGGCCGCGGTGCGCGAGAACCCGATGCCGAGGCGCGGCGCGGCGCGCTCGACGATCTCGCGCAGCTCGTGCGGCGGGTACGGCTCGAGGCGCTCGACGAGCCCGAAGCGGCTGCGGAACGCCGCGGTCAGCAGGCCCTCGCGGGTCGTCGCGCCGATCAGGGTGAACGGCTCGATCGCGAGGCGGACCGTGCGACCCGACGGGCCGGAGTCGATCACGATGTCGACCGCGCTGTCCTCCATCGCCGAGTAGAGGTACTCCTCGACGACGCGCGGCATGCGGTGGATCTCGTCGACGAACAACACGTCGCCGCGCTCGAGCCGCGACAGCGGGCCGACCAGGTCGCGCGGCGCGACCAGCGCGGGCCCGGAGGTCACCACGATCCGCGTCTCCATGCCGGCGGCGATCAGGTGCGCGAGCGTCGTCTTGCCGAGGCCGGGCGGACCCGCGAACAGCACGTGGTCGAGCGGCTCGCGGCGTTGCCGCGCGGCCTGGATCGCGATCCGCAGGTCCTCCCGCACGGTGTCCTGGCCGACGAAGTCGTCGAACGTGGCCGGGCGGAGCGCGCGGTCCAGTTCGCGCTCCTCGGGGGTCCCTTCGGCGTCGAACATCATGGCGAGAGGCTACCCGGGACGGCGCCGCAGTCCGCGCGACGACCGCTGCAGATCGCGGGTGCGGCTGCCGGCGCGCGCCGCTGCGGTCGTGGCGTTCGGAAGCGCCCGCCGCGCGGCGTTGTGCGGTAGCGCACGTCCGCGGCGGAGCAGGCCGCACGCTCGCGCGGCGCGCGGACGCGAACGCGGCCGCGCGCACCGTGTCGCGCCGCCCGACGAACCGGCCCGCGCGGCGCTGCAGTGCGCAGAAGTCGCGGTTCAGGCGCCCGTTGGGTGCGCGGCAGCGGTAGCCTCACGAATTCCCCGAAGCTGCGGTTCGGGGGGCCTGCTTCTTGTTTGGGACGGCCGTCCCGGTAACGTTCCGAGCTGCCCGCAGCTCTCAGGCTCGCTGCATCCGCGGCGGCGCACCCCTCCAGAGAGGCACGACACGATGCGATCGATCCGTTCGGCGAGTGGGCTCATCGTCCCCGCTCTGCTGCTGATGCTCGCCGCCTGCGGTGGCGGTGCGAGCGATCCGGACAACCGCGGCGACTTCCTGGTCGCCCAGATCTCGACCGGCCAGGGTCAGGTCTACCCGTACCGGATGCGCGTCCTCAACAGCGTCGGGCTGCCGACCAGCCAGATCGTCAACGTCGAGTCGCGCGACATCCTGGAGCGCAACCTGACCGAGGACAACGGGCTGCTGCCGGTCGCGACGTTCCCCGACGAGGCGATCCTGCCGAGCGGCTCGCCGGGCAACCAGTTCCTGCTGATCCGGTTCACGCACAAGCTGCAGGTCGAGTCGATCCTCAGCGGCCTGCTGGCGAACTCGACGACGAACTCAGGCCTGACCACCGCGATCTCGGTGCTCGCCTACGACCCGAACACCGAGCAGACGACGGTGCTGCGCGGTCGGGGCTTCGTCGGCGGGCGCACCTACTTCAACCGCCAGGGCGTGCTGGAGCAGGTGCAGGCGGTCGACCTCGACGCGAACGGCAGCATCGAGATCCTGGATCCCGACGCCAGCGGCTTCCCCCGCGGCTTCTCGAACGACGCCGAGCTGGTGAGCCCGAAGTCGTTCGTGTTCGTCGCGGACAGCGACGGCGACCTCGACACCTTCGAGACCTTCGACCCGCAGAGCCGCGACGTGCTGATCCGCGTCATCGTGACGAACGCGGTACGCAACACGAACGGTCGGGTGCTGCAGGGCGAGGTGTGCACCGCGACGACGGTCGGCACGGACCCGAATCCGCCGGACGTGCTCGGCTTCACCACCAATCCGCGCATCACGCCGGGCAACGGCCAGAGCAACGTCGATCCGACGCTGCCGATCCGCATCGAGTTCAACAAGCCGGTGCAGCCGTGGGACGTCGGCCGCCTGTTCTCGCGGACGAACCGGACCCCGCAGCCGGGTGGCGTCAGCCTGAACGTCACCGCCTCGGCGCAGACCTTCTCGGTGACCTACTACGCCGACCCGGTCAGCTACGGCGACTTCTGCAACTACATCGTCACGCCGGCCTACAACCTGCCCGGCGACACGCTGGTGCAGGTCAACGTCAATGCGACGTCGATCCACGGCCTGACCGGCGACGAGCTGGGCAACAACATCAGCACGACCTACCGCACCGGTGACGGCCCCGGCATCGTCAATGCGCCGGTCTGCCCCGACGCGATCTACGTCGGCATCGGCGGTGCCGTGCCCGGCGTGTCGGTGATCGACCTCAACGGCTTCGGTCAGGGCACCAACGGTCTCGATCCCGACCCGATCACCGGTCGGCCGACCAAGTCGCCGGGCGACACGAACTACGCGCGGAACCCGAACATCGGTCAGCCGGGCGTGCTGCCGTCGCTCGCGGTCGGCCTGACGCCGCTCGACGCCGGCTCGAACGGTGCGCTGACGCTGGTCGAGGACACGCGCGGCAACACGCGGCTGCTGCAGGCGCCGTTGGTCGGCCGCGTCACCGACATCCACGTCGGGCCGCCGCTCGACCTGATCTACAACAACTCGAACGTCAACGTGTATGCGGGCGGCCAGAACCAGGTGAACCCGAATTCGGGCGCGGTGACGATCGGCAACTGCGTGACGGTCCCGCCACACCCGAACCCGCCGAAGCTGATCTTCCCGCCACCGAACCTGTCGCGGCTGATCTTCGGCGAAGAGCCGACGGTCATCTCGACGAACGGTCCGCCGCCGCCGCCGCCGCCGGTGCTGGCCGTCGTTCCTTCGTGCGTCGCGTCGCCGGTCAGCCAGCTGACCTCCGGCACGATCCAGGGCTACTACCAGCACGCGATCGACGGCTTCTTCACCGGTCCGCAGCCGGCGCCGAGCCCGCCGCCGCCGCCGCCGATGTTCTGCCCGTACACGGCGCGCCAGCAGGTCGGCCACTTCCTGTTCATCCTCGATCGCGAGAACCGACAGGTGCTGGTCGTCAACAGCAACCGCTTCACGGTGCTGGACTCGCTGCGCTTCAGCGACCCGGTGGCGATCACCATGTCGCCGACGCTGGGCGTGCTCGCGGTCGCCAACTTCTCGAGCTCGAGCGTCAGCTTCGTCAACACCGACCCGCGCAGCGCCGGCTTCCTGACGGTCGTCGCCGAGACGCGGTTGCCGAACAGCCCGTCGTCGATCAAGTGGCAGCCGGACGGCGAGGCACTCATCACGGTGAGCCGCGACGCCGACTCGCTGACCGTGTTGTCGGGACGCGACTTCACGCTGCAGAAGACCGTGTCGGGCGGCCTCAACGGGCCGATCGACATCGCGGTCACACAGCGCTACCAGTTCACCGGCAACACCAGCGGCGTCTACTACGCCTACGTGCTGAACACGAACGGCACGGTGTCGGTGTTCGAGTCCGGGCCGGAGGGCGTCAACGGCACCGGCTTCAACGACCTGATCGGCGACGTCGGCATCGTGTTCCGGCGCGGCACGCGCGTGCGGCTCGACTACCAGGCCGGCCTCAGCGGCTTCTGGATCACGCACGTCGACGAGGCCGGCGTCGGCGTCGTGTCGCGGGTGGACCTGACGGCCACCCCGCGGGGCCCGCTGCCGACGCAGCAGAACAGCGGTGGCTTCATCCTGCCGCCGACCTTCCGCCAGAAGGAGTGGAGCGTCGTGTCGACGATCGGCGGCTCCGATCCGACCGTCCCCGGCAACCAGCGCCTGTCCGGCAACTCGCCGGTCGACGTCTGCGTGGACGAGATGTTCAACAACGGTTGGTTCATCAACCAGAACACGACCTTCAACAACCTGATCGGCCGCTCGATCCTCGGTCACTCGTCGAAGGGTGCCGTGCTGATCGACGCGAACGGCAATCCGGTGCTGCCGATGACCGCACGGTTCCTGTTCGTCGCGCTCAGCGACGTCGGCGCGGTCGACGTGTTCGACCTCGTCACGCGCGGGAAGGTCACGACGATCAGCATCCCGGGCGTGGCGTCGCTGTCGGGCTACTGGAAGCAGTGACGCCCGCGGTCGGCCCGCGCGTCCCGCAGCGCGCCGGCGCGCAGCGGGACGCGACCTTGCCCCGCCGTGCCGGTCGGCCCACTCGCCGCGCATGCCCGAGAGCCTGACGATCCGCAGGATGTTCGCGCGCGTGGCGCGGCGCTACGACCGCGCCAACCACCTGCTGTCGCTCGGCGTCGATCGACTGTGGCGGCGGCAGGCGGTCCGCTTCGCCGCCCTGCAGCCGGGCGAGGACGTCCTGGACGTGTGCTCCGGCACCGGCGACCTCGCGTTCGCGTTCGCGCGCGCCGGCGGCCGCGTCACCGGCGCCGATTTCTGCGGCGAGATGCTGGTGCACGCGGTCCGCAAGGCCGCGGGCCGCGCGGGGGCGCCGCGCTTCCTCGCGGCCGACACCCTCGCGCTGCCGTTCGACGACGAGCAGTTCGATCTGGTGACGGTCGCGTTCGGCATCCGCAACGTCGCCGATCCGCGCGCCGGTCTGCGCGAGATGGCGCGGGTGCTGCGCCCCGGCGGTCGCGCGCTGGTGCTCGAGTTCTGCCGGCCGCGCGCGCCGCTGGTGCGGCGCCTGTACCTGTTCTACTTCCGGCGGATCCTGCCGCGGCTCGGCAGCTGGATCTCGGGTGATCGCGAGGGCGCCTACCACTACCTGCAGGACTCGGTGATGCGCTTCCCCGAGCGCGACGAGTTCCTCGCGATGATGACGGACGCCGGTCTGGTGGCGCCGCGGCTGAAGATCCTCAGCGGCGGGATCGCGGCGCTCTACCTGGCGGAGAAGCCCCGCGTCGCGAGCGCGGGGGCCCGGATCGCGGTGGGCTGAGCGATGCGCCGTGTCCGGCTTCGCACGACCTCGGACCGCACGCACGCGCCGCCGCCGCGCCCTGCCGAGGGCTACCTGCACTGGTCGCGCGATCCGTCGGTGTCGCTGCTGGCGGTCGCACCGCTGTGGCTGTGCTACGAGGCGCTGCGCCTGACGCTGGCGCCGCACGAGCGCAACGGCGCCGAGGCGCTCGTCACCGACTCGCTGCGACTGCTCGGACCGCACGCGCTCGTCGTGCTGAAGGTCGTGCTCGGCGCGGTGTTCCTCGCCGCCGCGATCCACGTGCTGGTGCGGCGCGTGCCGTGGGTGCGGGTCGCGCTGGTCGCCGCGATCGAAGGGGCGGCCTACGGGCTGATCCTCGGGCCGGTCGCGCAGGTGCTGACGCTGTTCCTGCTCGAGCGACGGATCGTGCTGGCGATCGACCCGACGCTCGCGAGCGACCTGATCGGCTCGCTCGGCGCCGGCATCTACGAGGAGGCGGTGTTCCGGCTGCTGATCCTGTCGCTGCTCGCGTTGCCGCTCGCGCGGTTGTCGAAGCGGCTCGGCCTGTCGTCGGCGACCGGCGTCGCGGTCGCCGTGCTGCTGAGCGCGCTCGGGTTCTCGGCGTTCCACCACCTCGGCGGCGGTGGCGAGCCGTTCGTCGTCGACGTGTTCGCCTTCCGCGCGGTCGCCGGCATGGTGCTCGGTCTGCTGTTCGTGCTTCGCGGATTCGGTGTCGTGGTCTACACGCACGCGATCTACGACCTGCACTACTACCTGACCCATGGCTGACGCAGCGGCCCCTCCCCGCACCTTCGTGGTCGGTATCTCCGGCGGCTCCGGTGCTCCGTACGCGCTGCGCCTGATCGAGGTGCTGCTGCGGGCCGGCGCGCGCGTCGAGGTCGTCGTCAGCGATGCGGGACGTCGCGTGCTGCAATTCGAGACCGGGGTCGTCGGGCCCGGCGAGACGGTCGGCGCCCGGCACCTCGCGCCGCCGCCGCTGCGCGACCGGCTCGTCGTGCACGACCTCGCCGCGGTCGAGTCGACGCCCGCGAGTGGCAGCGCCCGCATCGATGGCGTCGTGCTGTGCCCCTGCAGCATGGGCACGGTCGCCCGCGTCGCGCACGGCTTCTCGACCAACCTCCTGGAGCGCGCTGCCGACGTCGCGCTGAAGGAGGGGCGACGGCTGATCGTCGTGCCGCGCGAGACGCCGCTGTCGGCGATCCACCTGCGCAACATGCTGGCGCTCGTCGAAGCGGGCGCGGTGGTGCTGCCGGCGATGCCCGGCTTCTACCACCGCCCGACGACCGTCGCGCAGCTCGTCGACTTCGTCGTCGCGCGGATCCTCGACAAGCTCGGCGTCGACCACGATCTCGTCGAGCGCTGGCACACTCCCGCGACCGGTGGCGACGGCAGCCCGTGGAACGAGGGCGAGGTGATCGTCGATGACTGACGCCGCCAGCGGTCCGCGACGCACCGGCGTCCGTTCCTGGCTGTCGCTGATCCGCTTCGCGCACACCGTCTTCGCGCTGCCGTTCGCCCTGGCAGCGCTGCTGGTCGCCAGCGATGGGCGTCCGTCGCCGCGCGTGCTGCTGCTCGTGCTCGTCGCGATGGTCTGCGCGCGCTCCGCGGCGATGGCGTACAACCGCTGGGCCGACCGCGACGTCGACGCGCTGAACCCGCGCACCCGCCACCGCGAGATCCCGGCGGGCGTGCTTGCGCCCCGGCGCGTGCTCGCGTTCGTCGCGCTCAGCTCGCTCGGCTTCGTCGCCGCGGCGTGGGCGCTCGGTCCCGCCTGCCTGCTGCTGTCGGTGCCGACCCTCGCGTGGCTGCTCGGCTACAGCCACGCGAAGCGCTTCACGGCGCTGGCACACCTGTGGCTCGGCACGGCCCTCGGCCTCGCGGCGCCGGCGGCGTGGCTCGCGGTGCGCGGCGTGTTCACGGCCGACCTGTTGGCGCCGGCCGTGCTCGGCGCCGGCGTCGCGCTGTGGGTCGCCGGGTTCGACGTGCTGTACGCGTGCCAGGACGACGCGTTCGACCGCGCGCACGGACTGCGCTCCATCCCGGCGCGGCTCGGTCGCGCGCGTGCCCTCGCGCTGGCGCGCGGCTTCCATGCCCTCGCGATCCTCGGCTTCGCGGCGTTCGGACCGCTGGCCGGGCTCGGCGCGATCCACCTGGCCGGCGTCGGTTGCGTCGCCGCGCTGCTGATCGTCGAGCACCGTCTGGTGCGGCCCGACGATCTCGACCGCATCGACCTGGCGTTCTTCACGATGAACGGGGTCGTCGGACTCGCGATGCTCGGCTTCGTCGCCGCCGACGTCTACCTTGGGTGAGTCCCCGCGCCGCCCAGCGCGGCCGCCCGCCGGAGTCCGATGGCCACCCCGAGTCCCGATCGTGAGATCAAGCGCCTCGAAGCGGCGCTGAAGGCCGAGCCACTGCCGCAGGTCGTCGTGCTCGGCGGCGCGTCGCGCTTCTTCCGGGACGAGGCGTTCGAGCTCGTCGTCGCGGCGCTGCCGGCGGACGCCGAGCTGCGCCGCGTCGACGGCAGCGAGGCGGGCGACGGCCGCGAGCTCGACGACCTGCTCGGCGGCGGCCTGTTCGGATCGGGGAGCTGGGTGCTGGTGCGGCGGGCGGAGAAGTGGCTCGACGCACACGGCGCCGAGCTCGCCGCGCGGCTGCCGCGGATCGCGCCCGGCTGCGGCCTCGTGCTCGAGCTGACGAAGCTCGACCGCCGCACGAAGCTCGCGAAGACGCTCGCCGAGCTCGCGCAGTGGTTCGAGTTCCGCGACCTGTACGCCGAGCCCTACGACCGCTCGCGCAGCCCGCTCGAGGCCGAGCTGTGCCGGTTCATCGAGAGTCGTGCGCGCACGCTGGGCCTCCGGATCACGCCGGAGGCCGCGTTCCTGGTGCAGTCGACGGTCGGCACGGATCCCGCCGAGCTGGTCGCCGAGCTCGCGCGGCTGCGCGACGCGGTCGGCGACCCGCGCCGCACGCTCGGCCCGGACGACCTGCGCAGCGCGCTGCACGTCGGGTTCGAGTCGACTCCGTTCGAGCTCGCCGAGGCGGTGCTGGCCGGCGACCGCGCGCGTGCGATGCGCTCGCTCGACGCGATGTTCGAGCGCGGCGTGCGGACCAAGGACGGCGCCGGCATGGAGGCGGGCGGTGTGTTCCCGTTCGTCGCGAGCTGGCTGTGGCAGGCGTTCTCGCAGGCGCACGCCGGGCGGCGGTTGCTCGACTCCGGGGTGCGCGCGGAGGACGTCCCCGGACGGGTCGGCGTGCGGGCGTTCACCGAGCGGTTCCGGGCGCAGATCGAGCAGAACCCGGCCGCGCGGCTGCGGCACGGTCAGCGGCTCCTGCTGCGCGCGCAGCGCGAGCTGCGGAGCTCCGGCGAGGAGCCGCGCTGGATCCTCGACCGTTTCCTGATGCGCTACTTCGCGGGGCAGGGCGGTGCCGTGCCGACGGGCGGCGGCGGGAGACGGCGGCCGTGATCCGCGTGCTCCCGCCGGAGGTCGTCAACCAGATCGCCGCGGGCGAGGTCGTCGAGCGGCCGTTCTCGGTCGTCAAGGAGCTCGTCGAGAACAGCCTCGACGCCGGCGCGACCCGCATCGACGTCGCGCTCGACGACGGTGGGCGCGAGGCGATCGTCGTGGTCGACGATGGCGCCGGGTTCACGCCGGCCGACCTCGGGCTCGCGTTCGTCAGCCATGCGACCAGCAAGCTCGCGCAGCTCGCCGATCTCGACCACGTCGCCAGCCTCGGCTTCCGCGGCGAGGCGCTCGCGTCGATCGGCTCGGTGTCGCGCGCCACGATCCGCTCGCGCCGGCACGATGCCGGCGGCGGGCACGAGGTCCACTGCGACGGTGGCCGGACCGGCGACGTGCGGCCCGCGGCGTCGCCGCCCGGCACGCGCGTCGAGGTGCGCGACCTGTTCCACAACACGCCGGCCCGGCGCCGGTTCCTCAAGACCGCGCGCGCCGAGCGGGCGCGGGTGCAGGAGCTGCTCGCGCGCCTCGCATTGGCGCGCCTCGACGTCGACTTCACGCTGCGCGCCGACGGGCGCGAGCTGCTGCGCCTCCCGGCCGGTGAGACGCTGCGCGAGCGGGTCGGTCGCGCGTTCGGCAATGCGCTCGCCGAGCAGCTCGTCGACGTCGAGCTCGGGCAGGGCTCGCTGCGCGTCGAGGGGCTCGCCGGCCGACCGGAGCTCGCGCGCCGCGACGCCACGCTCGCGCTGCTGTACGTCAACGGTCGACTCGCGCGCGACCGCTCCGCGCTGCAGGCGGTGCGGCAGGCCTACCGCGAGCATTTGATGGGCGCCGTGCAGCCGGTGCACTTCCTGCTGCTCGCGATGCCGCCCGACGAGGTCGACGTCAACGTCCATCCGCAGAAGGCCGAGGTGCGCTTCCTCGACGGACGGCGCGTCAGCGGCCTGCTGTTCGAGGCGACGCGCGCCGCGCTGCGCGGCAGTGGCGCGGCGCCGCGCGCCGGTGCCGGTGCGGTCGGGGTCGGCGGCGACAAGCCGCGCGCGATCGTCGGGCTGCCGCCGCTGCCGCCCGACCTGTTCGGCCGCGCCGAGCGCACGAGCGGCGGCGGGTCGTCGCCGCTGCCGTCGGGGTTGCGCGCGGTCGGTGCCGCGGATCGCGGTCCGCACACGGCGGCTGGCGTGCGCGAGGCCGGCGCGGAGCCGGCGCCGGACGCGTTGCTCGGCGGGCTCGCCGGCCAGCCCTTCGTGCAGGCGCTCGGCTGCTATCTCGTGTTCGCGACCCCGGCCGGCCTCGTCGTCGTCGACCAGCACGCGTTGCACGAGCGGGTGACGTTCGAACGGCTGCGTCGCCGGCACGACGAGCGGGGCGCGACGCTCGTGCAGCGGCTGCTCACCCCGGAGATCGTCGAGGTCGGCGCGGCCGACAAGGCCTGGTTGCTCGACCAGGGCGAGGTGCTCGCGGCGGAGGGTTTCGTCGTCGAGGACTTCGGCGGTGCCGCGGTCGCGATCCAGGGCATCCCGGCCGTGCTCACCCGCGCGCGCCCGGCGGCGCTGCTCCGCGCGCTGCTCGACGGCGACGCGGCCTGCGGCCCCGTGGGCGAGCCCGACGCCGACGCAAGGCCGCGCGCGCGCGAGGCGGTCGTCGAGCGCTTCCACAGCATGGCGTGCCGCTCGTCGGTGATGGCGGGCGATCGCCTGGACGATGCCGAGGTGCGCGCGCTCCTGCGCGAGGCCGCCCGCTGCGAGCACGCGCACAACTGCCCGCACGGGCGACCGACGGTGCTGACCTTCACCGGCGCCGAGCTCGAGCGCTTCTTCAAGCGGCGCGTCTGAGGCCGCGGCCCGCCGCGCTCAATTGCGGTACGTGATCCGGCCGCGCGTCAGGTCGTACGGCGACACCTCGACGGTCACCGTGTCGCCCGGCAGGATGCGGATGAAGTGCTTGCGCATCTTGCCGGAGACGTGAGCGAGCAGGATGTGCCCGCTGTCGAGCTGCACGCGGAAACGGGCGCCGGACAGAGCCTCGACGATCTTGCCCTGCAGTGTGATCGCTTCTTCCTTCGCCAAGGGTCCTCCGTGGCAGAGAGGGCGGCAGGCGCGCACCGTGCGCACCCCACCGGGTGGAAGGGGCGACCATCATCGGGCGCCGGTCGGGCGCTGTCCACTGCCGGGACGACGCCGGGACGACGCCGGGCCGAGGCCGGGACGCCGCCGGGTTCACGACCCCGGCCGCGCCAGCAGCCTGGGGTCGAGGCCGTCGGCGAACTCGATGCTCTCCGGCCGGATCTTCGCGACCGGGCGGGGGCGATCGCGCTCCTGGTAGATCCGGAGCACGTGCGGTACGAGCAGGCCGCCGCTGGCCTCGTAGTCCTCGAGCTTCACCCACTCGGCATCGCCGGCGACCGTGCCCTCCGCGTCGAGCGGCACGGCGCGCACCATCAGCAGGCGGTCGTCCGCCCCGAACCACAGCGACAGGCGCGCCTGCGGGGCCGGTGCGGCGTCCTTCTGACGCACGTAGAACGGGTAGCCCTCCAGGCGGCCCTGGACGACGGTCGCGTCCCAGCTGTCCTTGCCGAACCGCAGCCGGCTCGGCTCAGGGCCCTGCTCGACGGTCAGTGCCCGCAGCGTGGCGGCCGGGTCGACGAACGACAAGAGCTGGCGGGCGAGGCGCACGTTGCGGCGTACGTTCTCGCGGTCCTCGGCGAACTCGACCGCGTCACGGCCCCGCAGGTCGTGGAGCTGGTTGCCGATGCGCAGCCACTCGCCGCGCTCGTCGAGGCCCTCCTCGACGGTCTCGCCGTCGCCCTCGATCCGGTAGCGCAACAGCCGCGGCATGATGAACGACACCTCGAGTCGGATCTCGCCGCGCACCGCCCGCTCGCCGGCGCCGAGCGCCTGCGGGTCGACCGGCTCGACCGCGATCGAGGCGCGGAAGCGGTCGACCGGCGTGGCGCGAGGCTGCACCTGGTGGGCGGCCTGCACCCGCTTGGCGAACTCCTCGAGCGGGTCGCGCCGTTGCCCCTCCGCGGTGGCCGGGGGGCCGGCCCCGTCGTCGTCCGCAGCGCGGTTCGGGACCTGCGCGTCGCCCTGCGCGGTCAGCCCGACGGTGAGCAACCACGCGGACAGGATCGCGAAGTGGTTCAGCGTGCGCATCGTCATCGCTGCCAGCATACGACCGCCGGCCGGTTCCGTTGCGCGAGGTCGTGTCGCCCGGCGACGGAGTTCGGTTCGCCTCGACTGGCGTGCACTCCTAGACTCGCGGCATGGCCGAGACCTTCGCCGGATTCCGGCTGCGGCATCAGGGGGGGCTGCCGGTGCTGTGGCGGTCGGACGACCGCTTCAAGACGCTGCGCGTGACGCTCCAGCTGCGCCGCCCGCTCGACCCGCGCGCCGCCGCGCGCTCGCTGCTGCCGGGCCTGCTGCTGCAGGGCACGGCGCAGGACCCGGACCGGCCGGCGCTGTCCCGGCGTATGGAGTCGCTGTACGGCGCCGCGGTCCTGCCCGGCACCGAGAAGATCGGCGAGGTGCACGGTCTGCGCATGACGCTCGACGTCGTCGCTGGCCGCTTCCTGCCGGGCCACCCCGACCAGCTCGGCGATGGTCTGCGATTCCTTGCCGAGCAGCTGGTCGAGCCGCGGCTCGCCGAGGGTGCAGCGTTTCCGAGCGATGTGTTCGAGCGCGAGCGCGACCAGGCGGTGCGGCACGTCGAGACGCTGATCGACGACCGTGGCGTGTGGGCGTCGCTGCGCGCGCTGCAGCTCACCTGCGCCGGCGAGCCGATGGCGCTGCCGGAGTACGGCGGGCTCGACGAGCTACGCGCGTTGACGCCGGGCGACCCGGAGCTCGCCCGGCAGGATTTCCTGCAACACGGTGAGGCGGCGTTGGTCGCGTGTGGTGCGCTCGAGGACGGCGAGCTGGCTCGTGCGGTCGACGCGTTCCTCGCCCGGCTGCCGGCCCGCGCCCCGGAGGCGATCGGCCCGCCGGTCGAGGTCGCGCCGCGGCCGGCGCGCGAGTTCGTGGAGGCCGTCGAGCTGCAGCAGGCGAAGCTGGTGCTGATCCTGCGGACGCCGTGGACCGCCGACCCCGACGTGTGGCTGGCGCGCCGCCTGTTCGTCGCGATGCTCGGCGGCGGCCCGCACAGCCGGCTGTTCCGCGAGGTGCGCGAGGCGCGCTCGCTGGCCTACTACGCGCAGGCTGCGCTCGACCGGCACAAGGGGCTCCTGACGGTGCGCGTCGGGCTCGACGCGGCGTCGGCCGACGCGGTCGTCGAGGAGTGCGAGCGCCAGCGGGCCGAGCTGGCCGCGGGTCGCTTCACCGACGACGAGCTGGAGGTCGCACGCGCGCATCACCTGTCGGCGATCGCCACCGTGCAGGACTCGGTCGCCGGCATGACGCGGTTCGTGGCCGAGCACTGGACGCTCGGGCTCGACCGCGACCCGGAGGGCCTCGCCGAGCGCTACCGGCAGATCGGCCGCGACGACGTCGTCGCCTCGATGGCGGGGACCTGGCTCGACGCGCGCTACCTGCTGGCGCCGCGCGACGGCCGCGCCGCGGAGGTGCAGGGATGAGCGATACCGTGGTGGAAGGGGCTGGCGCGGTGCGGCGCGACGGCGCGTTCGAGATCGTGCGGGACCCGGTGCTCGGCGAGGAGGTGTGGACCGCGACGACCGGACGCGGCCTCGCGCTGCGCGTCGCGCCGACCGGACGCTTCCGCGAGTCGGTCGCGGTGGTGTCGGTCGGCTACGGCAGCACCGACCTCGGCTTCGAGGTCGACGGGCACCGCCATCTCAGCCCGGAGGGCGTCGCGCACTACCTCGAGCACAAGCTGTTCGAGGACGAGGATCTGCACGTGTTCGAGCGCTTCGCGCAACGCGGCGCGCAGGTCAATGCGACGACCGGGTTCACGCGCACCAACTACTTCTTCCAGGCGACGTCGCAGTTCGAGGCGAACCTGGACGACCTGCTGCGGCTCGTCGCGAGGGCGCACCTCACGCCCGAGAACGTCGAGAAGGAGCGCGGCATCATCGCGCAGGAGCTGCGCATGTACGAGGACTCGCCCGAGTACCGTGGCTTCTTCGAGCTGCTCCGACTGTTCTACCGCGAGCACCCGGTGCGCCACCCGGTCGGCGGGACCGTCGACTCGATCGCGGCGATCGACGTCGACGAGCTGCGCGCCTGCCACGCCGCGTTCTATCGGACCGGCAATGCGGTGCTGTCGGTCGCCGGCCCGGTCGACCCGCACGCGGTCCTCGCGCAGGCCGAGTCCTGCGAGCTCCCCGCGGGCGACGCCGTGCCGAGCGTGTTCCCGGCCGACCTCGATCCGCCGGAGCGCACCGCCGGTGAGGTCCGCATGGAGGTCGCGCGGCCACGGCTGTTGCTCGGATTCAAGGACCGCGCATTGCTCGACGATCCCGCTGCGCATGCGCGCCGCGAGCTCGTCACGCGGATCCTGCTCGACCGCCAGCTCGGGCCGTCGAGCGACCTGCGCGAGCGATTGCACCGCGAGGGTCTGATCGACGACTCGCTGAGCGTCTCCTACATGGGGGAGCGCACGTTCGGTTTCACGGTCGCGGTCTGCGAGACCGACCGGCCCGACGTCGTCGCTCCGGTGCTGCGCGAGGCGCTGCAATCCTGGCTCGCGATCGACGCGGCCGATCTCGAGCGCGTGCGGCGCAAGGTGCTCGGTCAATACGTGCGCTCCTTCGACTCGGTCCGCAGTCTCGCCTTCGGCCACGCCGAGGACGCCCTCGAGGGCCTCGCGCCGTTCGGCACGCTGGCGCGCCTCGCGTCGATCGGCGTCGACGACGTCCGCGACCGGCAGCGCGAGCACTGCATCGACAGCGCGTTCGCGCAGGTCGTCGTGCGGGGCGGGTGAGGAGCTGCCGCCGCTACGGCCCTCCGGCCGCGGGGGTTACGTTCCGCCTCGGCAGCCGACCGGCGGACCCGGTCCGGGATTCCCCGGGTGCTCGCGCGTGACCGGGTCGCCGCCAGCGCCACGCGACACCGCTACAATCCGGTTCTCTCGCATTGGGTGACGGGACGGTGGACGGCGACGTCCGCTGGAAAACGGCCGCCCCGCGGTCGAGTGGCTCCGTCCGTCCTTCGTCGCGTGCGCTCGGTGCATCGCCGAGGAACGAAGCGACTGGAGGCGAAGGAGATGAATCCGAACCCGGGCGTGGTCGCGCTGCTGTCCGCAGCGCTCGGGAGCGTCGCGCTGGCGCAGTCCACGCAGGTATCCGTGCGTGCGGAGCTCGGACCGACCGAGCTGACGTATTTCGCATTCTCGCTGGCCGAGGGGCCGCCCGTGCGGATCCCTGGTGTCGACGGAGTGCTGCGCCTCGACCCGGCCACGTTGGTCGTGTTGATGGCTCCGCCGCCCGATTCGATCGGGATCAGCACGGTGCAGGTTCCGGTGCCGGCAGGCTGGCCGGACGAGGACCTGCATTGCCAGACCGTCCGCGTCTGCATGGTCCACGGGGATGTGGTCCTGGAGATGCGTACCCAACCACTCGTCGACCGCCACGTCGCGGACTTCGAGCGCAACTTCGTGCTCGGACAGAACACCGGCGGGGAGTACCTGTTCGACCTGTCGGCGCAGGACATCATCGACACCGTCCAGCACTACCACACCGGGACCCCCGACCCCGCGCCGGTACTGACGCGCATGCGACGTCCGTTCGACCGTGTCACCTGCAGCCACCTTCACGAGGTCGTGGGCCTGAACGCGTCGTGCGATCTGCTGGCGGAGTTCTGGCGACTGGCGCTTCAGCGGTCGCCGATCGCAACCATCGACGATCGGATGCGGAATCGTGCACGCGAGGCGGAGCTCAATCACGAGGCTCGCATCTTCCCGAACGGGATTCCCCCCGACGACGAATACTGGGACACCTGGTTGCCGGCGGGCACCGACTGTGCGTCCAGGATGACCTTCGCGGACGACGGCGCCCACCGCCTGACGACCCGTGCGAGCGTGAACCACTGGTGCCTGAAGACGGACGTATGCGGGATCACCCGCATGTTGTTGGACGGTGCGACCACCGGCTACGTCCGCTTCGGCGCCGACTCGATCGGGTTGACTGGATCGGTGACGCGGGGCGGTGTCGAGACGCGCCAGCTCGCGAACTCGCGGGCGAATGCGAGCTACATCCGTGACGCGACCGGGTGGTTCTACACCGGCCCGAGCCACTACGACCTCGGCATCCAGGGCTCCGGGCGGCTAGGGGCGACGACGCTCGCCTGCGACGCGTCGCTATCGGGTTTCCACTGAGTCCGCAGCGCGTCTGAGCGCCGCTCCGACGCGGGGCGTCACCTCGATCGGTAAGGTCGACCCGGTCGCGGGCACTGGTCGGGTTGCGCGCCGACATGGCGGCGCGCTCCGACCGGTACCCTGCGATGCGTTCCTTCATCTCCCTGGTGTTCTCCCTCGCCTTCGTCGTCGCGCCGTCGCAGGCCCAGACGTCCTGGACCGGAGCGACGAGCTCGGACTGGCACGATCCAACCAATTGGACCGCCGGCGTGCCGACGGCCGGTGTCGATGCGACCATCCCCGACACGCCCACCGATCCGCAGATCACGGCGGTGGGGGCGGCGACGCGCGCCCTGAGCGTCGCGGCCGACGCAGAGCTGACGGTGACCGGAGGCTTCGAGCTCGGCATCTTCGGAAACTTGACGGTGACCGGCAGCGTGCTCGGCGACGGCGTGGTGGTCTTCGGCGGAGGCGGGACGCGCATGCTGAGCGGTGACGGCGCATTGCCGTACTTCCGGATCCAGATGGATGCTGGGGCTCGTGTCGACGTGTGGGGGAGTCACGAGGTGTCCCACGACCTCGAGGTAGTCAGTGGAACGGTCCGAACGCGGGACGCGGCACGGTTCGTCGTGCGTGGTGACTTCGCCGGGTCCGGAGGGTATCTGGCGCACTACAGCACGCAGAGCCTTCACGGCACGATCGCGGTCGACCATGGCATCACGTTCTCCGGAACACAGGCGAGTGGAAACCAGCCTGACTTCGAGGCCTACGGCAACTGGACCGCGGACCTGGCCTATCGGCCGGCATATGGAACGACTACCTTCGCGGGCAGCGCGATGCAGACGGTCTCTGGCGCTGGACCGGGCTTCTGTGACGTCATGGTGCAGACCGGTAGTGACGTGCTCGTCGACGCGGCGGGCGACACGGTGCTGAGCGGCTCTCTGAATGTATCGGGCACGCTGAACCTGAATACGACGCTGGCCGTCGAAAAGTCGATCACGGTCAACGGCGAGGTAATCGGCAGCGACACATTGGTGATGTCAGGCAGCTCGACAGCGAGCCTCGGGGGTAATGGCCGATTGCCGAACACTCGCATCGACAAGGCAAGTGCTGCGACGATCCAACTGAGTGGGAGTCTGCGTATCGTTCACGACCTGGAGCTGGTGAGTGGTATCCTGCAGACCCGATACAGCAGTCACACCACTGTCGACGGGAGCTTCATCGGTTCAGGGGGTTACCTGACGCATTACTCGGGTACGTACCCCGACCGGAGCACGATCGACGTCGCCCGGAACGTGGTGCTTTCCGGGACGGCGGCCAGCGGAGCAAAGCAGCCCGACTTCGAGATCGACATGGACTGGACTGGCAACACGGCCTACCGGCCCGTATACGGGACGGTGACGTTCACGGGCAGCGAGCCACAGACGATTTCCGGTGACGCACCCGGATTCTGCAACCTGGTCATTCAGCCAGGGGCCGAGGTGCTGGTCGATGCGGTGGGGACGACGGTCCTGAGCGGCTCGCTCGACGTCTCGGGGACGCTGACCGGGAGCACGCCAATGGACATCGCCCTCGACTGCACCGTGCCTGCGGGGGGCGTGCTCGACACCACGACGGAAGATCACATGGTTGGGCAGTCCATCGCTGTGGACGGCGACGTGACCGGCGCCGGCAGGCTGGTAATGAATGATGACTCCAATGCGAGCATCAACGGAAGCGGTACATTACCGGGCTTGAGGGTCCTCAAGCCGAGCACTAGCAAGGTCACATTGAATGGAAGCCTGCGCATAGATCGCGATTTCGAACTGGTGAGCGGAATCCTCGAGACGCGATACAGCAGTCGCACCACTGTCGATGGGAGCTTCATCGGTTCAGGCGGTTACCTGACGCATTACTCGGGTACTTACCCCGACCGGAGCACGATCGAGGTCGCCGGGAACGTGGTGTTCTCCGGGACGGCGGCCAGTGGAGCCAAGCAGCCCGACTTCGAGACCGACATGAACTGGGCCGGTGACACGGCCTACCGACCGGTGTACGGGACGGTGACGTTCACGGGGAGCGAGCTACAGACGATCTCGGGTGACGCACCTGGATTCTGCAACCTGGTGGTGCCGCCGGGCGGCGAGGTGCTGGTCGACGCGGCGGGGAACACGATCCTGAGTGGCTCGCTCGTTGTTTCGGGGACGCTGACCGGGAGCACGCCAATGGACATCGCCGTCGACTGCACCGTACCTGCCGGGGGCGTGTTCGACACCGCGGCGGCAGATCACATGGTGGGGCACTCGATCGCTGTGGACGGCGACGCGACCGGAAGCGGTAGATTGGTGATGATCGGCGCATCCAATGCGAGCCTCAACGGTAGCGGTACATTACCCGGCGTGAAGATCCTCAAGGTAGCCACAAGCAAGATCACCTTGAATGGAAGCCTGCGCATTGCTTCCGATTTCGAATTGGAAAGCGGCATCCTCGAGACTCGATACAGCAGTCACGCCACTGTCGATGGGAGCTTCATCGGTTCAGGAGGGTACCTGACGCATTACTCGGGTACGTATCCCGACCGGAGCACGATCGAGGTCGGCCGGAACGTGGTGTTCTCCGGGACGGCGGCCAGCGGACCCAAGCAGCCCGACTTCGAGCTCGACATGGATTGGGCCGGTGACACGGCCTATCGGCCGGTGTACGGGACGGTGACGTTCACGGGGAGCGAGCTACAGACGATTTCGGGTGACGCACCTGGATTCTGCAACCTGGTGGTGCCGCCGGGCGGCGAAGTGCTGGTCGACGCGGCGGGGACCACGGTCGTGAGTGGGTCGCTCGACGTGTCTGGGACGCTGACCGGGAGCACGCCACTGGACATCGCCGTCAACTGCACCGTACCTGCCGGAGGGGTGCTCGAGACCACGACGGAAGATCACATGGTGGGGCAGTCGGTCGCGGTGGGCGGCGACGTGACCGGTGGCGGTAGTCTGGTAATGGATGGCGATTCCAATGCGAACCTGAGCGGTAGCGGCACGTTGCCGTACGTGAGGATTGCCAAGGTAGGAGATCCGACGATCCAACTGAGTGGAAGTCTTCGGGTTGCTCACGACCTTGAGCTGGTGAGTGGTGTTCTTCAGACGATGTACAGCAGTCATACCATCGTCGATGGGAGTTTCGTCGGTTCAGGAGGGTATCTCACGCACTACGCGGGTACATATCCCGACCATAGTACCATCGAGGTCATCGGGGACGTCGTGCTCTCTGGAAGCGCCGCCAGCGGGGCTCGGCAGCCGGATTTCCGGGTGGGGAGAAACTGGGCGAACGACGCCGCGTACGTCGTCAATTCCACGGTGACGTTCGACGGCGACGGAGCCTTGATCAATACCGATCCGCTGCTCGCGCCGATGCGATTCACGGATGTCCGTCTCGAATCCGGCGTCCGCACGCTGGGCGGTGCGAGCCTGAGCCTCGAGGCTGGAGCCATCGCGATCGACGCCGCGGCGACGCTGGATGTCGGTTGGAACACCCTGCACCTCATCACGACGGCGCTTCCTGTGGCGGGCACGCTGCGGATCGGAGCCGGTGGCGTCCTTGCGCTCGGTCCGGCTGGAAACGTGACGGTGTCCGGGAGCTTCGAGGCCTTGGGCACGGCAGTGGCGCCGGCGACGATCACTTGCAGTTCCGGCAATGGGTATCGCCTGTCGCTGTCGGGCAACGTCGCGGCGTCCCATGCCGTGTTCGACAAGATCGCGGCCACCGGTGTGCTGATCACCGATACGGCCGTCTTTGCGGCGGCACCGAACGATCTGCGCTTCCTGACGTTCCGCGAGCCGTACCCGAGCGCCGGCGCGGTGCTGCTAGATCTGCGCCGCAGCGTAGCTACCGAGATCCGCTACGTCCGGTTCGAGAACCCTGCGGCGACCGCGGGGGTGTTCAACGCGACGACTCTGGCCGGCGGCGCGCCGATCACCTTTGTCAATCACGGAGGTGGGTTCTCCGGTGAGGACTTCGACAACGATCCCGGCGAGCTGCTGATCCACTGGGTCAACGAGAGCACGACGGAGATCGACACCTACACCGCGACGCCGGGAATCGAGAAGATCACCCTCGACTGGACGACGCTCGCCGAGCCCGATATCGATGACTTCGAGCTGCGTCGTAGCACCGATCCGCTGGGTCCGTTCGCGCCGATCGCCGTGATCTCGGCGAACGGTGTGCCGAGCGCCTACCAGCACGTCGACGAGGGGCTCGATCCGGAGAACGTCTACTACTACCAGCTGGTCGAGTGGATCGACTTCATCGGTTCGGGCACGGTCTTGCGCACGGTCAGCGCACAGCCATTCGCGGCCTCGACCAATCTGCGCTTCACGACGGACCCGCCCGGGGACGCGGTTGCGGGCGAAGACTGGTATCTGGCCGTCGGCGTCTTCAACGACCTCGACGAGCTCAATCCGGAGGCCGACGACTGGATCGAGATCGTGCCGCTGGGCGGAGCATCGCTCCTCGGCACGCTTCGGGTGCAGGCGGACGGCGGTATCGCGCCCTTCGGCCCGCTTCGCTCCCGACATCGCCGGACCACTGACGTTCGACGTCATCGCGGATGGGCTGCGCCCGATCCCCGCGACGACCGTGACGATCCGTCCCGCTGTCGCGACTGCGCTCGAGTGGGAGGTGTGGCCGGCGTCACCGGTGACCGCGGGAGCCACGTGGTCGCTGTGCGCCGTCCGTGCTGTGGACGCGTTCGGCAACCATGCGACGGACTTCGAGAGCGCGATCGACCTCACCGTGCCGGGGGCGTCCCAGCCGCTGGACGGGCAAGCGAGCGTCGTGGCAGTCGGCGGCACCGCCACGTACGTGGACGTCCGTCACCTGATCGCCGAGACGCTCGACGTCGTGCCGGTTGCAACCGGGCTCAGCAGCCCATCACCGGCGACCGTCGACGTCGAGCCGGCCACGGCGACCGCGGTCGCCTTCGCCGCAGTCAGCACTACGCAGATCGCCGGCGTCGCGTTCGCGGTCACGGTCGAGCTCCGTGACCAGTTCGACAACAAGGTGAACGATTCGGGTGTCCCGATCACGCTGGAACTCGCCATCGGCTCGGGGGCCCTGGAAGGCGGCGAGCCGTTGCCGACGGTCGATGGCGACGTGACGTTCCCCGCCGTCCGCACGACCGTCGCGGAGGAGATCCAGCTGCGCGCCAGCGCACCGGGTCTCGACGACGGTCTCAGCGCGATGATCACGGTCGAAGCAGCGGAGGCTGTCGACATGGGCTTCGACACGCATCCCGTGTCGCTGCACTTCGAGGACGTGGTCCTTCCGGTGGTGCGCATCGGCTGGGTGGACGAGTTCGGCAACGCGGCGGTGCCGGCGGGCGCGGAGGTCAGCCTGACGCTGCCCGGCCTGGTCGGCGGCGTCAGCGGCACTCTGCTCCGTACGCCCGACGTCGATGGTAGAGCGGTCTTCGACGACATCATCGTCGATACGCCTCAGACGAGGCTGCTGCGATGGTCGTGCCCGGGGTTCGATGACCTCGAGAGCACCATCGTCTTCGCTGCGTACGAGTCCGACTTCCGCGTGTTGCCGGAGACCTTCGAGGTCAGACCGTCCGTGTCGGCATCGGTCCCGGCGGTGGGAGAGCCGTCGCTGCTGAGCTTCGCGGTGCGCAACGAAGGCGCGGTGACCGCGTCGACCGCCATTCACGTCTACTTCGAGGATCCGGATCTCGGCTATCCGCCGTTCGGATCGACCAGTGCAACGCTCTCCGTGGGGCGCGCGATCACGGTTGAGATGCCGTGGACGCCGACGGCGTCGGGCATCGTCACGGTGTACGCGATCGCGGAGAACCTGGATCCTCCGGAGGCCACGCCCGGCGACAACCGAGCAGCGTGGATCACGTTGGTTGGCGTGGCGGACGATGCGCTGACCGTCTCCCACCGACGGCTCATCTCGTATCCGGGTGGCAACGCGGAGGTGTCGTTGACGATCCGGAACGTCGGTGCCGCGACGGCGACGATCGACTCGATCACACCGAGCAGCACGTGGTTGACGTTCCCGCATGCACCGGTCGGCCAGGCCCTGGCGCCCGGCGCAGCGCTCATCGCGCACGGACGGCTCGACGTTCCGGCAGGGGCCAGCGCACCGGCGCTGGAGGACATCGTGGTAGACGTCGGCACGTCTGGCGGGGTCCACTTCAGCGGCACGGTGGCCGTGGAGGTGCTCAGTGCGCCGGCTGCCACGCTCACCGTGCAGGTCGAGGACGCCGCCGGCCTGCCGCTCGGCGGTGCGTTGGTGGCGTTCCAGGACATCACCGGCGTGCTGACGACCGACAGCAATGGCGTCGTGACGCTGCACCTCCCGCCGGGACGGCGGGGTGTGGCCGTCTACAAGCTCGGCTATCGCGCGCGGTCCGTGGTGCTGGACGTGCCGCTCGGGACGTCGACCGCGGATCCCATCGTGCTGGAGAGCGGGGCGACGATCGGCGTCGAGTCGGTCGAGGTCCGTGAGCTGAGCACGAGCGAGATCCTGGAGCGCGGGATCGTGATGGCAGACCCGGAGAACAACACCGTCTACGACTTCTACGTCGGAATGCGGGTCGGCTCTCCGATTCACGTGCCGAGCGTCGTGATGCCCCGAAGCGACAGAATGCCTCACCCCGCGGTCCACGTCGAGCATCACGATGGCGGAGGTACCTCTGCCTACGGGATCATCGAGTGGGTGGCAGATCCGGTCTCCGGCGAGGTCGCGAGGATCGAGACCTGGGTGATCGTGCAGGGGCAGATCTTCATCCTGAAGGATTTCTTCGAAATCACGGCAGTGCTCATCAATCGTGCAGACACGGTATTCCCGAACGACATCGTGCTGCGCAATCCGATCGTCGCGCTCCACACACCGCTACCGATCGGACTCAGCGTCGCAGAGACCGATCCGCCGCAGATCGTGACGAAGGTGTTCACGGGTCCAGAGGCGGTGATTCCCGCCGGTGCGCAGGTGGAGCACACCTGGATGGTGCGGGGCGACGAGCCCGGCCTGTACGCGCTGCGGATCGCCGGTTCCGCCGACGTGTACGCATTCGGAGTCTTCCTGGCGCCCGTGCTCGCGGACACGCTGACACACCCGTTCGAGGTCACGGTGCCTGCGACGAAATGTGAGTTCGAGACGCCGACGTCGGTGACATCCGGATCGTCGTTCAACTTCGGGGTCAAGGTGACGAACCTCGGGCCAGGCCTGGCGCGATACGTCCGCGTCATCATCCGCAACGAGGATCTGACGAACTGCTGGATCGACGAGAGCCTTATGGCGGGTTCGGTGACCGGCACGGGTGCTGACGCGGTGGCCACCGTTCTGCTCGGCGACGTCGAGGTGGGCGTGACCGCGACCGCGGACTTCTGGCTGGTCTCGGCAATCACGGGCGAAGTGCTGGAGCTGGACATCCGTACGGACTGTGGCATGGAGCCGACGCCGTCGGTCGTCGTGCTGCCGCATCCGCCCTCGATCATCACCCAGCCGGTCGGCACCCCCGATGCTTGCGAGGGGGGCACGTGGACGTTCATGGTGTCCGCGGTCGGTGCAACACCACTGCGGTATCAGTGGCGTCATGACGGAATCCCGATTGTCGGGGCCATATCACCGACGCTGATCGTGTCGCCGCTCGTGCTCCGCGACTCGGGCAATTATGACGTCCAGGTGACGAACCCGGGTGGCACGACGGACAGCGAGGTTGCGATGCTCACCGTGAACCCGCGGCCGGTGGCAGCGTTCCTGAGCAGCGTACCGAGCGGAATCGCGCCGCTGGTCGTCACGTTCAACGATCAGTCGAGCGGTACCATCACCGATTGGGCGTGGGACTTCGGCGACGGGTCCAGCGCGAGCATCCCGAACCCCTCTCACACTTACGCGAATCCGGGCACGTACAGCGTCAAGCTGACAGTCACCGGTCCCTGCGGAACGGACGAGAAGCTCGAGGTCGACTACGTGTCCGTATTCCATCCTGTGCCAGTGGCGGGATTCTCCGGAAGTCCCACGTCTGGAACAGCTCCGCTGACCGTTGCGTTCACCGACGAGTCGAGTGGCACGGTGACGGGTTGGTCATGGAGCTTCGGCGACGGCGGAGTGTCCACCGAGCGCAATCCGTCGCATCAGTATGGCGAGGCGGGGGACTATTCGGTCACGCTGACGGTGAGCGGTCCGGGTGGCAGCGACTACGTTACGCGTCCGGACTACGTACACGTCGAGCCGGAGCCGGTGATCGTGCTGTTCGCGCCGGATCGCAACGCGGTGACGGACGGCGAGACCACGGTGTTGCGATTCGAGTTCAGCGGCGGCGCGGGTTCGGTCAACGGGATCGCCGTGACCTCCGGTGGTAGCCTGGTCGTCGATCCGGAGGATTCGACGACGACGGCGTACGAGCTGGTCGTCGAGAACGGGGTCGGCGCACGGGTCAGCAGGACGGTGTTCGTGACGTCGTACCCGGCACCGGAGATCACGCTGCTCACAGCGGACCCATTCGCCGTGACGGACGGCGAGACGACGACGGTGAGCTTCACCTTCGAGCACGGCGACGGCGCGCTGAACGGTGACCCGGTGGCGTCCGGGGCGCCGGTGGTGCGCGACCCGGCGGACTCGACGACGACCGATTACCGGTTGGTCGTGACGAACCCGGCGGGTGCGTTCGTCGAGCGGACGGTGACGGTGACGTCGTATCCGGCGCCTGTCATCACGCTGCTCACGGCGGACCCGCTGGCCGTGACGGACGGCGAGACGACGACGGTGAGCTTCACGTTCGAGCACGGCGACGGCGCGCTGAACGGTGACCCGGTGACGTCCGGGGCGCCGGTGGTGCGCGACCCGGCGGACTCGACGACGACCGATTACCGGTTGGTCGTGACGAACCCGGCGGGTGCGTTCGTCGAGCGAACGGTGACGGTGACGTCGTACGCGCCGCCTGTCATCACGCTGCTCATGGCGGACCCGCTGGCCGTGACGGACGGCGAGACGACGACGGTGAGCTTCACCTTCGAGCACGGCGACGGCGCGCTGAACGGTGACCCGGTGATGTCCGGGGCGCCGGTGGTGCGCGACCCGGCGGACTCGGCGACGACCGATTACCGGTTGGTCGTGACGAACCCGGCGGGTGCGTTCGTCGAGCGGACGGTGACGGTGACGTCGTATCCGGCGCCTGTCATCACGCTGCTCACGGCGGATCCGCTGGCCGTGACGGACGGCGAGACGACGACGGTGACATTCACCTTCGAGCACGGCGACGGCGCGCTGAACGGTGACCCGGTGACGTCCGGGGCGCCGGTGGTGCGCGACCCGGCGGACTCGACGACGACCGATTACCGGTTGGTCGTGACGAACCCGGCGGGTGCGTTCGTCGAGCGGACGGTGACGGTGACGTCGTACGCGCCGCCGCTGATCATCACGTTCCTGATCGACGACGATCGCGTCACCAACGGCTTCCCGGTGACCCTGTACGCGGAGTACACCGGCGGCGCTGGCGAGGTCGATCAGGGCGTAGGCCCGATCGCGACCGGAGTGCCCTTGCCGGGCGTGCTCCCACCGTCCGGACGCTGTGACCGTCTACACGCTGACCGTCACCAACCCCGCTGGCACCTACGAGACGGCGACCGTTCAGGTCGAGACGTTCCCGCCGGCGATGATCGACTCGTTCACCTCGTCGGCATACGTCATCGACAACTACAGCAGCGCCTTCCTGCTGGCGAACTACTCCAACGGTGTCGCCATCATCGAGCCAGGCGCGTTCGCGCCGGGGAGCGGCGTGCCAATCGAGGTGTTCCCGCCCCCGGACGCGGTGACCGACTATGTGCTGACGGTCACCAATGCGGCGGGAGACTCCGTTCTCGCGGCCGTCTCCATTCGAAGCGTCCCGGCTCTGCCGGTGATCGTGACGCAGCCGGTATCGCAGACGGTGCACGTGAGCGCCACCGTGACCTTCACGGTCGTCGCGACCGCCTCCACGCCACTGGAGTACCAGTGGCTACACAACGGCGAGCCGATTCCGGGCGCCGTCGCGGACACGTTGGTGATCACGGACACACAGCTCGGCGACGCCGGCAGCTACACGGTGGACGTGACCAATGTCGCGGGCACCGTGACCAGCGATGCTGCAGTGCTGACCGTTCTCGCGGCGTATCCCGCGTGCGACGGCACGGTCTTGCGTCTCCGCGACAGCATGGTCGCCGACTTCACCTGCACTCCTCCGGTGGTGATCGGCGACCAGACGCTGGTGCCGTACGTCACGTTCGACACCAGCGGGCCAACGCCCGACACCTGGTCGATGACGATCGATGTCGGAGCGAACCGGCTGGTCGTCGATCGCGGCGCGACGATTTCCACCGGTGTCGTGCCGGCTCCCCGCGATCTGTGTCGGAGCTTCTACGGTCCGACCCTCGTCATCCGGTCGTCCTGTGCCTTGCACGTGGCGCGTGGCGCGAGCATCGCGGTCGTCGCACGCAATACGCAAGGCGGGGACGTGCGCATCGAGGTCGACGGCGATGTGATCATCGACGGCTGTGTGCTGTGCCGGAGCGAGGGGCCGGAAGGGACCTCTGGAGATCTGTGTGTGGGGGCGCGGTGCGGCGAGCTGCGACTCGGCCGATTCAGCGTCATCCGCAACGACGGCGGCGGGAACATCTCGTTGCTCTCGGGAGGTGATCCGCTGGCCGGTGTCGGTGGGCCGATCCTCAGCCGCGGACTCGTGGAGGCGACCCATTGCGGAGATCCCGCTCCGACGATTCGTATCGCCGCGTTCGACGACACGGTGACGATCGATGGTGACCGGCTGCATTGGCTGGGCTTCCAGTCTTGCCACATCGCGACGTCCGGCGTCGTCGTACGGGCCGAGCGGCATTGCGTCTCCGCCGGGCGCATCCAGGTCCAAGCGCACGGAGACATCACGGTTCTAGGCAACCACGTGTTGCACTGGGGCTTCCCGAACCCCGGCACGCTGTCGATCGAGGGGCGCGGTCACCACTCCGGCGGTGGGGAGATCGACGTTCGTTCGCTCACCGGGAGCGTGCGTGCGATCGATCGCGCCATCGATAACGTCAACCACCACAATGGTGCCGCGGTCAACCGCGTCTACGCCCACGGAGACGTGTTGCTCGCGACCTCCGGTGCGTGCAACAGCAGCCAGCCCGGCAGCAGTCGACCGCCGTCATTGATGGCGGTGATCGACGCGAGCACCGTGGGGCTCGGCGAGGGAGGCACGAACGAGCTGCGGTCGTTCGGCGGCGCGGTCCGGCTGCTGACGGCGGACACTGAGATCCGTGCGTCGACCTGGGGGTCTGCGGGTGTGCCGGGCGCCAACTACGTGATCGGCTGCGCCGGCGTGTTCAACGGGGGCCTCGTCGTCCCGGCTGACCCGGAGACCTGGGACGACAGCGGGGTCTGCAACCCGAGCGAGCCGCCCGCGCTGTTCCTGACGCCGGTGGACCTGGGCGTGACCTGGCGCTGACGGCAGCGAGGCTCACTGGCCGCGCGGCGTCGCGCCCGGCGCCGCGCGGTCTGTCGCCACCGCCGCGAGCAGCGCGGCGATCGGCGTGGCGCGCAGCGCGCCCCGCGACGCGCTGCAGGTGTAGAAGACGTTGCCGCGCGGCCCGATCCAGTGCTTGCCGCTGGACGGCGCGAGATCGCGGCGCGGCGCGACGACCCGACCGGTGTCGAGGTCGATGATGTCGAAGCCCTCCGGGTCCTGCGTGAGAAGGAGGAGCGTCGGGTCGGGGAGCGCCAGGGGCACGGCGGTCCTCGCTCCGACCTGGATCGGAATGGTGCGTGGTGGAGCACCGTCCGGGGCCAGGACGTGGAGACGGGCGGGCGGATCGTCGTCGGACCCCGTGGTCGCGACGAACAGTCGGCCATCTCTCGCGAGGGAGAAGCCGAGCACGCGCGCGTCGGGGGGCAGTCTGCAGCTCGCGATCGACCGGCCGTCGCGATCGCGCAGGTGGAAGGCCGGTAGTTCGGGGTCGAGGGTCGCGAAGCGACCGGTCGCGTCGACGATGTCGATCAGTCGGTTGTTGCTGGGCTGGCCACTCCACGACGCGACCGGAGCCCCCACGTCGAGGGACGCGAGCGCGAGCCGGTGGTCCGGTCGGCCGTGCGGTCCGGTGGAACCCGCGGGGGGATCGCCGCCGCGAAGCAGCGCGCGCGAACCGTCGAGGAGGACGGCGTCGAGGATCGGTTCGGGCAGGCCGTCACCGGCGAAGTCGTAGCAGCGTGTCGGGCGAGCACCGGTGGGATCGACGTGCCGGATTCCGTCACGGACGATCACGAGCAGGTCGGTGCCGTGCGGAGCCAGACCGGATACCTCACGGTCCGGCCCGACCTCGAGACGGCTCTCGACGCCGCTCGAGACGTCGAACCAGACCACCCGACCGACCCCCTGGCAGCCCGCGACGGTACCGCCATCAGCGGTGATCACCACGCAATCGAGCTCGCCGGTGCCGGAGTGGAACCTGCGCGGTGCACCGTCGAATCGTTGCAGGACCAGGTCGCCGTCGGAACAACCGACGAAGGACCGACCGTCGGCACTCGCGACGCGAAAGCTCGCCCGACGTCGGGTTGGTCCGATCCCGCTCGGGCGCCAACCGACCTCCAGCGATTCGAGCTCGGGTGCGGGTCGGGCGATGGCGGCGGGCGTCTCGCCGAGCGAGCGCGGCTCGGTGTCATCTGCACTGGTGGACGCGGCTGCGACCGCTGCCGCCACGTCCCCGGGCTCGCCGCCGCTGGACGCGCGACGGTCACCGCGAACGAGTGCGACCGCGACGGTGACCAGCGAGGTCGTCAGCAGGCCGGCGAGCGCGACGGACCAGGTCCTGCTGCGGACACGGCTCGCGAGCGCATCCAGCTCGCGGAGCCGGGACGCGAATTCCGCTGGCGAGGCGAGACGATTCCGAGGCTCGGGAGCCAGCGCGAGCCGCAGCAGCTCGTCCACGGCCCGACCGACAGTCGGCGGGAGACCGGACACGGCCGGCGGGGGGCTGCGGTGGACGGCATCGAGCCAGGCCGCAATCGGACTGCAAGGGAATGGGGGGCGGCCCCCGGATACCAGGACGTACGCGATGACGCCGAGCGACCAGACGTCGAGACGCGACGAGTCCGGGGGCGGCTCCGACCTCGAGTCGAACGCTTCGGGCGCGATGTAGCCCGGCGTGCCCGGGACGGCGCCGGCCTGGTCCACGTGGTCGGAGTCGCGCAGGCGGTGCGCCAGACCGAAGTCGAGGATCACCGGCTGGCCGTCGTCGGTCAGCGCGATGTTGGACGGCTTCAGGTCGCGGTGCAGGACGCCGTGGTCGTGAGCGTGTTGCAGCCCCAGCGCCACCTGCTCCAGCACCGCGACGATGGCGCGGAGCCGTGTGATCGCCGTGCCCGCCTCCGCGTGCGGCAACGCCACGGGCCCGGGCGGTCGTCCGGTGTTCGCGACGTGGCGGTCGATGCATTGCTGCAGCGTCGGACCGGCCACGATCTCCATGGCGACGAACGACTGGCCATCGATGTCGCCCGCCTCGAACACGGTGCAGACGGCAGGATGCCGGAGGCTCGCCGCGGCGCGCGCCTCACGATGGAATTGCCCGCGCTCGGTGTCGTCCGGGCGGGCACTCCGCAGGAGCTTCAGGGCGACGGTCCGCTGCAGTCTCGTGTCCACCGCGCGGAACACGACCGCCTGTCCGCCGCGGCCGAGTTCGGCGACGAACCGGTACGGCCCGAAGTCGGCGCGCGGCGACGGGCCGAACAGCTCGCTCCCAAGGTCGCGCAGCGCCTCCTCGATCGCGCGGGGGTCCGGCTCCGGATCGAGCCGGCCCGCCTCGGGTCGTCGGCTGCCCTCGTTCATTGCGGTCCCGGCCGCCTCGCCAGGCGTCGCCCGATCGTAGCCACGATCATCGTGGTGCGCCCCGGACCGCCGCGGGCTCGGCGTCCGGCGGCGGAGGAACCGCATCCGGCGATCGGCCGAGCGGGACGGCGCGGACCGCGCCGCGGCGCGGGCAGCAGGTGTAGAACGTGCGTCCGAGCGGGCCGACCCAGTGTCTGCCCTGCCAGCGGTCCGCGCTGCGGAACGTCCCGACGATCCCACCCGAGCGCAGATCGATCAGATCGAAGCCGAGGCCTCCCTGGGCGAGCAGCATGCAGCTCGGGTCCGCGAGCGCGAACGGCCACGCCTGCTCGCCGGCGAGGCGGATCGGCACGTCGTGCCGCGCGCCGCTCGTGCAATCCACGACGTGCAGGGTGGCGTCGGTGTCTGGCGCGGTGCGGGTGAGCACCGCCAGCCGACCGTCGCGCGTCAGGGAGAAGGACAGGACGGCATCGCCGGGAGCCGGCGCGAAGTCGAATCGCAGCCGGCCCTCGGCATCGCGTACCTCGAGCCGGCCAGCGTCCTGGTCGAGCCGCGCGAACCGTCCGGCTGCATCGACCAGGTCGAGCAGGCGAACGCGCTGATCGGGCTCGCTCCACCAGCCGAGGACCTTGCCGTCGTCGAGCGCGACCAGCGCCAGCCGCGCGTCGTCCGACGTGCCCGCGACCGCGCGGCCACGTCGGGTCGTTCCACCGCGCAGCAGAGCGCGCGTCGGGCCGAGGAGCACGGCTTCGACCAGCGGTCCGGGCAGGCCGTCGCCGTGTGGTCGCACGTATTCGGGCGCGGTCGATGCGAGCGGATCGACGAGCACGAGCTCGGAGCCCGCGAGCGCCACCAGCGCCTCGCCGTGCGCGCACAGCCCGGAGAACTCGCCACCGTCGCTGGCCACCAGGCTGCCCTCCACGCCGGTAGCCACATCGAACCAGACCACTCGATCGGGTCCCTGGCACGCCGCGACGATGCTCCCGCTCGCGGTGATGACGGGCGAGTCCAATGCACCCTGCGCGGAATGGAATCGGCGTAGCTCGCCGCCGAACCGGTGCAACACGATATCGCCGTCGCGCAGGCCGACGAACGAGCCGCCATGTGCCGCCGTCAGCGAGTAGCTGGGGCGACGGCGCGACGGGCCGAGCGGGCCGTTCGTCCACCCGAGCTCGATGCTCTCGAATTCGCCGTCCCGTCGGAACGTGGTCGAGTTCTCGAGGGCTGACCGGCTGGCGTCGGCGGGTTCGATGGACGACGCCGGGGAGTCCGGTCGCCCCGCCGATGCCAGCCGATGGCCCAGCCACGCGAGCGGCATCGAGAGCGCCGTCGTGCAGGCCACGGCGATCCAGCCGACGGCGGTCCGTCGGCGTCGGTCGCCCGAACGGCTGGCGATCGCGCGCAGGCGACGGGCGAACTCGGCACAGGATCCGAGTCTCCGCTCGGGCCGGTGCGCGAGCGCATCGCGCAGCAGTCGCTCGAGTGCGGGGCGGACGGTTCGCGGCAGACCGCGCAGGCGCGGTCGCCGGCGACCGCGCACGGCGTCCAGCCACGCCGTGGGGGAGTCGGACCGGAACGGCGGTCGGCCGCCGGACGCCAGCGTGTACAGCACGACGCCGAGTGACCAGACGTCGAGTCGCGGCGAGCAGACCACGTCCGCGGACTCCGCGACGAACGCCTCGGGCGCGACGTAGCCCGGCGTGCCGAGCACGATTCCCCGGCGGGTGACGTCATCGTTCCCGTCGATGTCGCGCGCGAGGCCGAAGTCCAGCACCACGGGTTGCAACGTGGCGGAGAACGTGATGTTCGACGGCTTGACGTCGCGATGCACCAGGCCTCGGTCGTGGGCGTGCTGGAGGCCGATCGCGGTCCCTTCGAGGACCTCCAGCACCGCGCGGAGTCGCGCGGGCACGGTCGCGTCCGTGGCGTTGGGCAATGCGACGGGACCTGGCGCGGCGTCGGGGTCGGCGCGGTGGCGATCGATGCACTGCTGCAATGTCGGGCCGGGCAGGAGCTCCATTGCGACGTAGAGGCGTCCGTCGACTTCGCCGGTCTCGTACACGGTGCACAGCGCGGCGTGGCGCAATCCAGCGGCGGCGCGGGCCTCGCGCCGGAATCGCAGCAGGTCGGCGGTCGATCGTCCGGAGTGGCGGAGGACCTTCAGCGCGACGGTCCGCTGCAGGCGAGTGTCCACCGCACGGTGCACGATGCCCTGACCGCCGCGGCCGAGCTCGCCTTCGAGGCGGAACGGGCCGAGCTGCGGCGGCCCCGGAGGCGTCGCGTGAGGTGAGGCGCCGGCGAAGATCTCCTTCCAGAGCTGCTCCAGCAGGCCGGACCGGTCGGGCCACAGGGCGCGGTAGTCGGCCAGGTCCCTCCGGTCGCCGAGCGCCAGGTCGGCGACGATCCTGCGCAGCAGGTCGTTCGTGACGACGGCGCGGTAGGCGGCCTCGCTCATGGCGGTCCTCCAGGTGTGGCCGGACGCTGCCGTGCATGTTAGCCTCGGAGCTGCGATGCGGTGCCGCCCGCGGAAGGACGAGCCACCCGACGAGACGACCCGGCACGTCCGCGCCGCCTTGGAGGGCGACCGCGGCAGCCTGGGCTGGCTCGCCGAGCGGTTCTCACCCTGGTTGCTCGCGCAGGCCCGCTACCGGATGGGGTCGGAGCTGCGCCGACAGGTCGATCCGGAGGACGTCGTGGAGGACGTCTGGGCGGCAGCCCTGCCGCGGCTCGGCGAGCTGACGTCGCGCGACGGGAGGATGACCCCCGTCGTCGTGCGGTTCCTGTCGACGGTGCTGCTCTACCGCGTGAACGCCGTCCTGCGGGAGGCCGCCCGGCGAAGCGTGGCGGTGGCGGAGCGCGGGAGCGCGGCCAGCGAGTCCTGGACCTGGACGGGGCGGGGGCCGTTGACCAGCGCGGCCGAACGCGAGGGCGTGCAGCGCGTCGTCGACGCGATCGCGAGCCTCAGCGAGCAGGACCGGGAGATCCTCGTGCTGCGGTGCCTCGAGCAACACCCCGCGCGCGACGTCGCCACTCTGCTCGGAATCGGCGAGAGCGCCGTCTACGTGCGGCAGCACCGTGCGATCCGCCGGCTCCGGGAGGTCCTCGTCGACGACGCCGACCTGCTCGCGGTCCGCGGGGGATGAGCTGAGCGGAGCGTCCCCCGTTCGCGCGGCCGCCCGCTCCCGGCGCGGCTCACGGCGTCAGCGGGACGAGCAGCAGGTTCTCGAAGCGGAACGGCGGGCTCATCAGCGACTGCGTCCACAGCGTCCGGCCGACCACCACCGGCACGTTCGGGACGCTCAGCATCGTGCCGAGGGTCCCGCCCGCCGGCACCGTGCCGACGAACACCACGCCGAGCAGGCTGCCGACGTCCAGCTCGAGCGTGCCCGCGATGCCCGGGATGCTGATGCCGGGGCCGCGCTGCGAGGCGAATGCGAGGAACACGCCGTCACCCTGCGCGCCGTCGGCGTTCAGGGTGATCGTGCGGCCGAGGCTGGCCGTGCCCTGCTGCCAGTAGCGCTGGCCGCCGAGGTCGAGGCTGTAGCCTTCGCCGCCGCGGCCGAACACGTTGGCGTGGACCGCCTTGGTGCCGACCACGACGAACTGGCCGTCGCCGGAGATGTCGAGGTCGTAGCACGAGCCCGGCGTGTCGAGCGTCTGGATCGGCACGTTGCCCACGGTGCGGCTGAACACGAGCACCTCGGCGTGCGCATTGAACTCGTCGCCCCAGGTGCCGACCGCGATGAGCTCGCCGTCGTCGGAGATCGACACCGCCTGCGGCGTCGTCTGTCGCGAGCCGGTGCCATCGCTCGCGTAGACCCACAGCAGCGTCGAGCCGGTCGGCGTCAGGCTCCAGCAGAACACCCGCAGCCGCGCGCTGCCCTGGGCATCGTAGGCGGCGGCGACGAAGGTCGAGCCGTCGGCCGACACGTCGGCGGCGGTGAACACCGGGAAGCCGAGCGTCGAGTCGCTGTAGCTCAGGACCAGGTTGTAGGTCCCGCCGGAGCGCACCCAGGCGCGCACCGGATTGAAGCCGCCGCGGCCCCACACGGAGCCGTCGTAGTTGATCGCGTGGGCGTCGTGCGACACCGTCGACGAATCGGTGAAGATCTGCGTCTGCGTCGCGACGTCGAACACGTGGTTGTCGGTGTTCGTCGCCATCAGCACGGTCGACCCGTCACCCGAGATGTCGAGCTGGCGCAGCCCGTGGGTCGTCGCCGTCAGGACGGCGATGGGCGTGGTCGGCGTCGCCGACCGGGCGTCGTAGACGTCGATCTGTGCGGACATGGTGGTCGGCGAGAATCCCACCGCGACGTAGCGACCGTCGTCGGAGATCGCGACCTCGACGCCGCTCGCATAGCTCACCGACCATTGGGGGGTCGCGGAGAAGCAGGTCAGGTACTCGACCGTGGCGCCGCCGCCCGACGCATTGCGCGCGAGCACGGCGGCGGAGCCGTCGTCCGCGGCCTTGACGCTGGGAGTCTCGCTGCTGGCGAGCAGGTTCTCGTAGATCGGCAGCGGTGGATTGCCGGCGTCGTCGGTGGTGGACACCAGCGACAGCCGCGGACCGTTGAGCTGGCCACCGAGCCAGGCCATGGTGCCTTCGAAGCCCACGCTCACCGAGCCGGTGATCCGGTTCGGGTCGGCGTAGGTCCAGCGCAGGCCGGCGGGGGAGTCGGTCAGGCCCGTCGCCGGCGTCGGTGCGGAGCCTGGGGCCGACTGCACGGCGTAGAACACGCCGTCGGGAGTGACGACGGCGCGGGTGGAGGACGCAGGCGCCGCCGGCTGTTGCGCGGCGACGCAGGTGAAGAGCAGAGTCGTGGTTGCGAGGGAACGCCACATGGCCGTGATGATAGTGCCGCCGTCCGCGGCCCGGAGGCCCGGGGAGGTCCCGGAGATGCACCGGGATCCGCCGGGCCGCGTCGCGCATGCGCGGCGGCGATCGCCGGATCACCGGCGCCGTGGCCCGGCCGGGACGCCGGCCGCAGGCGGGTGGCCGCAGGTGCGCCGCGACCGAGGCGACGGCCGTCAGAGTGCGGTGGCGACGACCTCGCTCGTGCGCCACAGCTCGCCGAGCACCGGGTCGAGCGTCGCGGCGACGAACTGGATGCGGGCGTCGAACGCAGCGAGCGTCGCCGGCACGGGTAGCGTGAGCGCGGCACGGCCGAGCGGGTCGACGGTCGCGGGCAGCGGCACCAGGATGTCCGAACGCAGCAGGCAGCCGAGCGGCGGGATCGCGAGCTGCAGCGGCGTCACACCGACGACGAAGAACGCGTACGGCGTGACCGGCGCCCGCTCGACGGCGAGCTCGAATCGTCGGTTGTTCGTCAGCAGCACCGGCTCACGGTAGTAGCGCGCCGCCAGCTCGGCACCGCACGGTGCGCCGCTGCGGGTCACGTGCGCGCCGGTCGGTGCAAACGACAGCGAGACGGTCGACGAGCCGAAGAACGTGAGCAGGCTCGCCGCCGCAGAGCCCTCGAGGACGACGTCGAGACCGCCGGGCCCGACGGAGAGCGTCTGCTCGAGGATCGCCGGCAGCGTCACCGATGCGAGTCCGCTCTGCAGGTCGACGGTCCCGTCGTCGCCGACGTCGACCCGGAAGAACGAGGTCCCCATCACGCCACCCTCGACGTGTAGCGTGCCGTCGACGGTGGTCGGGCTCGACAGGTGGACGCGGATCGAGTGGGGTGCGATCGTCGGCGGCATCGACAGCGTCGCGCTGACCGAGTTGTCGAACCGGACCGAGGTCGCCGTGACGTACACCGCCATCGAGGCGAACGACGGCCACAGCGGGTGATTGTCCGACCACGACAGCCACGCGCCGCCGCTGATGTCGGTGCCAGCCGGAATCCGGTGCTGCATGACGGCGAGGTCCGTGTGCGCGAACACCCGGAGCTGGACCTGGGCGGGCGCGGCGGCGGACAGCGCGAGCGCAAGAAGGACGGTCGGTTGCATCGGCGGAGCTCCGTGACGTCTGCTGATGCGCTACATCGTCACCCGGTCCAGCGGATGCGGCAACCCGCAGCGCGGATTCGCGGCCTCTTCCGCGTCAACTCGGGGACACCAGCAGACCCAGCCCGACCGCCAATGCGGCGAGCAGTGGCGCCAACGCGGCGCGCGGCACGCCGAGCGCCAGCAGCCGATGGGTCAGGTGGCGCCGGTCCCCGCGCCACGGTGCGATACCGAGCGCGAGGCGCACGCTCACGACCTGCGCGAAGTCGGCGAGCGGGACGAGCACGGGCGCGATCGCGAGGCGGAGCTGCACTGCGGGATCGCCAGGCGTCGCTACCGCGCGTGCCGCGGCGAGCGTGGCGAGCGCGCAGCCGAGTGCATAGGCGCCGGCGTCGCCGGGGAACGCGCGTGCGCGCGGCCAGTTCCAGGGCAGCAGCGCGAGCCACGCGGCGGCGATGGTCGCGCCGTCGACGCCGAGCAGCGCGAGGCCCCCGCAGCCGAGTGCGATCGTCACGCCGTCCTGATTGTCCAGGAAGTTGACGGCATTGGTGACGACGAACACGAGCAGCACGATCGCGACGGGGGCCCACGGGCCCTGCAGGTCGCCAGCGTGCGTGGCGTGCACGGCGCCGCACGCCGCGGCGCCGAGCAGGCCGGCCGACTTCCAGGCCGGGCCGAGCCCCGCACCGCCGGCGTCCTTGCGGACGTCGTCGACCGCGCCGGTCAGCGCGGCGAGCGCGACCGCGAGCGCCAGCCACCAGGAGCCCGCCGGCACGACAGCGGCGGCCAGGATCACGGTCGCGACGGCCGGCACCGCGCCGAGCATCGGCGTCGGGCGCGGGTGGGCCTTGCGGCCCGGCCCGGGGTGGTCCTCCGGGAGGAACGGGCGCAGCCGACGGTGCACGCGCAATGCGGCGGCGGTCGCGGCGCCGACGAGGGCCAGCGTGACGGCCGCGTGGAGCACCGCGTCACTCCGCCGCGGCGTGCGCGTAGAGGTCGTGCGCGCGGATGTGCTCGAGCACCGCGGGCGCGAGCTCGGTCGGCGTCGCCCCGCCCTGCAGGGCCGCGCGCACCGCGGTCGAGCTGACGCCGTCGGCCGGCAGGTCGAGGGCGTTGGCGAGGATCGCGCGCTTGTGCTTGATGCGGATGTCGACGTCGCGCAGGGCCTTGTCGTCGATGCGGAATCCGTGGCGCGGGAACGTGACCGGGATCGCGAGCTCGAGCAGCGAGCCGACCTCGCGCCAGCGGTGCAGCTCGCCGAGGTTGTCGGCCCCGAGCAGCAGCCACAGCGGGTCGTCGACGCCGAGCTCGGCGCGCAGGTGGCGCACGGTGTCGATCGCGTAGCTGACGCCCGGACGGTCGATCTCGAGGCGGCTGACCTCGACGCCCGGCAGGTCGCCGAACGCGAGCTCGCACATCCGCAGCCGGTGCTCGGCCGGCGCGATCGGCGCGCCCTTGAAGGCGTGGTCGGCGCAGGGCACGACCAGCGTGCGCTGCGGCTCCAGGCGCTCGATCGCCGCCTCCAGGACGCGGCGGTGCGAGCGGTGCGGCGGGTCGAACGCGCCGCCGAACAGGCAGACCGAGGTCATGGCATCGCTCCGTTCAGGATCCGTCGGCACGCGGTGGGGCGCATAGCCGGGCGGCGAGCGCCGCCGGCAGCGCCGCGTCGTCGGGTAGCTCGAGGTCCTCGCCGGCGCGGAGGTCGCGGATCTTCACGCGGCCGTTGGCGACCTCCTCCGGGCCCAGGATGACGACCAGCCGCGCGCCGCGGCGGTCGGCCTGCTTGAACTGCGCCTTCAACTTCTTGTCCTCGAAGTCGCAGTCGGCGCCGAGGCCCGCGCCGCGCAGGCGGTCGGCGAGGCGGAACGCCGGTAGCCGCTCGCCCTCGGTGACCGCGGCGACGAAGGCGTCGATGCCGGGCTCGCCGCGCTGCGCCTTCGGGTGGCCCTGCTTCTCGAGCGCGACGAGCGTCGGGATCACACCGATCGCGAAGCCGGTCGCCCCGAGCTCGGGGCCGCCGCCGTCGCTGATCAGCGTGTCGTAGCGGCCGCCACCGCAGACCGCGCTGCGCGCACCGACGTCGCGGCACAGCAGCTCGAACACCGTGTGCGTGTAGTAGTCGAAGCCGCGCACGATGCCGTGGTCGACCGCGTGCTCGACGCCGAGCGCGGTCAGGCCGGCGAGCGTCGCGTCGAAGCGCGCCCGGCTGGTCGCCCCCAGATGGTCGAGGAACCGCGGTGCGGACGCGTTCGACGGCTGGCAACCGGGCACCTTGCAGTCGAGCATCCGGAACACGTTGCGCGTGAAGCGCTCCTTGCAGTCGTCGCAGCGCGCGCCGAGGTGCGCGCGCATGTGCTCGGTCAGCGCGGCGCGGAACACCTCGCGATCGCCGGCGTCGCCGATGCTGTTGACGCGCAGCTCGACGTTGCGCAGCCCCATCGCCTCGAACGATCGCACCGCGACCGCCATGACCTCGGCGTCGAGCAGCGGGCTCGACGAGCCGAGCGCCTCGACGCCGCACTGGTCGAACTGGCGGCGCCGGCCGGACTGCGGCTGCTCGGCGCGGAACATCGGTCCCGCGTAGTAGAGCTTCTGGAACGGTGCCGTCTTGTGCAGGCTGGCGGCGAGGTAGGCGCGGACGACCGACGCGGTGCCCTCCGGCCGCAGCGCGAGCGTCTCCTCCTGGCGCGGCACCGTGAACATCTCCTTCTGGACGACGTCGGTCACCTCGCCGAGCGAGCGCTGGAACAGGCCGAGGTCCTCGAGCAACGGGGTGCGGATCTCCCGGAAGCCGGCCGCCTCGGCGACGCGCCGGAAGCTGCCGATCACGTGCTCGTAGCGCGGCACGTCGTCGGGGAGGAGGTCGTCGAAGCCCTTCGGGCGGTCCGGCAACGGCATCCGGCGGAGCCTACCGGCAGGGGCGCCGCGGGTCACGTCGCGAGGGCTCCCGGGCGCCGGAGCCCCGGCTGCGAAAAGCCGTTGCGCTGGGTTTCCCAGCGCGCTAGCGTCTCGCCATCGGGTCGACCCCTCCGAGCCCGACGACCACCCTCCACCCCTCTGCCGACATGCGTGCTGTCATGCGCAAGCTCGCCCTGATCCTGCCCGTCCTCGCCGGCGCCCTCGCCCTCGGGGCCTGCCAGTCCTCGGAAGCGTCGAAGTCGAGCGCCAGTGAGCTGACGGTCGCCGACGTCGCTCGCATGGAGAGCGACTACGCGCACGAGCGGAGCTGGTCGAAGCTCCGCCACACGATCGACGGCCGCACGAACGCGTTCGACCGGGATCTCGGCTCGGTGTGGTCGACGATCAACCGCCACTTCTTCAACTACTCGGCGGACGATCCGTACGTGAACTTCGAGACCGACGAGACCTACCTGACGGTGTTCTGGTCGCAGACCTTCGACGGCGTCTCGCAGAACGTCGTGCCGTGGATCCCGTTCGGCGGCACGGTTATCCGCTGAGGTTGGGTCATCCGCTGAGGTCGGGAGATCCGCTCCGCTGAGGTGCGGATCGGTCATTCGGGGTCCGCGCGCGCGCACTCGGCCCGGCCGGTGCCCTTTCCGGCTCGACCGGTGGCCTTTCCGGCTCAGCCGGTGCCCTTTCCGGCTCAGCCGGTGGCGCACCGCCATAGCGCGATCCGCAGCTCCCGCTCGTCGGGAGCGCCGCGCTCGTCCTGCGCCGTGATGCGATAGGCGAACAGCCGCTCGCGCCGCAGACCCCCGGCGAGCATCGCTGGTGCCGGTGTGTGCGCTGTGATCCACAATGCCAGCCGGCCCGCGGGCGCCAGCAGCGGTAGCGCCAGCCGTGCGACGCCGGGCGGCAGCGCGACCGCGCGTGCAGTGACCAGGTCGAAGGCGGCGAGCCAGTCTGGCTGGCGCGCGCGAGCCTGCTCGACGTCGCAGTGCACCGCGGTCGCGTTGGGCAGCTCGCAGCTCGCGAGCGCCCGGCCGATGGCCGCCACCTTGCGCTGCGTGCGGTCGCACAGCACGACCGGGCAGGTGGGCCACAGCGCCGCGACCGCGACGCCCGGGAAGCCGTTGCCGGTGCCGAGGTCGAGCGCGCGCGCCGGGGCGGCCGGCACCGCACCCGCGATCGCCAGCGCGTCGAGTGCGTGCAGCCGCAGCGCGCGCGCGGGATCGCGCACGCCGGTCAGGTTGACGTGCTCGTTCTCGGCCAGCATGGCGTCGAGGTAACGTGCGACGCGGTCGCACGCCGTGCGGTCGACGGCGAGGCCGAGCCCGCGCGCGAGATCCTGCAGCTCGGCGCCGTCGCTCGCGTGTGACCCGCTCACTGCACTCCGGTCCGATCGGCGGCCGTCAGTCGAACGTGCGGAACTCGCCCGCCCGCAGCTTCTGCTCGTACTCGCGCAGCTCGCGCCCGACGACGCCGCGCAGCAGGTACAGGCCGAGGATGTTCGGGAACGCCATGATCAGGATCATCAGGTCGCCGAAGTCGAGCACGTTGCGGGCGCTGACGATCGAGCCGAGCACGACGAAGACCAGGAACAGGACCTTGTACGCCATGCTGGAGCGCTGGCCGAACAGCGTCGTCCAGCAGCGCTCGCCGTAGTACGACCACGAGATCATCGTGCTGAACGCGAACAGCACGACGGCGATGGTCAGGATCCACGGGAACCAGCCGACCATCCACGGTACCGACTCGAACGCCGCCTTCGTCAGCGCGGCGCCGTTCTGGTTGGCGACCAGCTCCGCATTGGCGCCGTTCGGTGCGTAGACCTCGCTGATGATGATGACGAGCGCCGTCATCGTGCAGACGACGACCGTGTCGATGAACGGCTCGAGCAGCGCGACGATACCCTCGCGGACCGGATACTCGGTCTTCGCCGCGGAGTGCGCGATCGCCGCGGAGCCGACGCCGGCCTCGTTCGAGAACGCGGCGCGCTTGAAGCCGATGATCAGCGTGCCGATCACGCCGCCGTAGACGGCCTCGCTGGAGAACGCACCGTCGAAGATCTCGCGCATCGCGACCGGCACGTGCTCGGCGTGGGCGAGGATCACGACGAGCGAGGCGAGCACGTAGATGCCGCACATCGCGGGCACGATCTTCTCCGCGACCTGCGCGATGCGGCGGATGCCGCCGATGATGACGATGCCGACCAGGATCGCCATCACGACGCCGTAGACCCAGGAGTTGGTCTCCAGCCAGGGTACCTGGGCGCGGAGGACGTCGAGCGACTGATTGACCTGGAACGAGTTGCCGCCGGCCAGCGAGCCGCCGATGCAGAACAGCGTGAACAGGAACGCCAGCGTCGCGCCGAGCCCCGCGAGCCGCGTGCCGGTGAAGCCGTCGCGCAGGTAGCGCATCGGACCGCCGGACACGCGCCCGGTCGCGTCGATGCGGCGGAATTTCTGGCCGAGCGTGCACTCGGTGAACTTCAGCGACATGCCCAGCAGGCCCGCGGCGATCATCCAGAACGTCGCACCCGGACCGCCGAGCGAGATCGCGATCGCGACGCCGGCGATGTTGCCGAGACCGACGGTCGCCGACAGTGCGGACGCGAGCGCCTGGAAGTGCGTGACTTCGCCGTGGTCGTCGGGATTGTCGTAGCGGCCGCGGACGATCGCGATCGCATGGCGGAACAGGCGCAGGTTCGCGAAGCGCCAGGTGACCGTGAAGAACACTGCCGCGACGACGAGCCAGACGACGACGAACGGCAGGCGCGGGCGCTGCGCCGCGCCGGTCACGTCGAGGTGGAACGGGTCGCCGTCGGCGCTGCGCCAGGGGCCGAGCAATTCGTCGTGCGCGGCGGTCGTCAGCAGCCGGCCCCAGTTCGCGCGCAGCGCCTCGATGCTCTGCTCGGGGTTCGGGCCGTCGGCGCGGTTGGTCTGCGTGATCGTGAAGGTGCCGTCGCGCGAGGTCCACGGCAGCGCGGGATCCTCGCCGAACAGCAGGTCCTGGAACGGCACCGCCGAGACGATCGTCAGTGCGTCGCCGAAGAAGCGGTCGATCGCGCCGCCGCGCTCGAGCAGCCCCGGCTCCTCGTGGTGGAGCACCGGCGCGCCGGCGGGGGCGGGCGGGTCGGTGGGCGACGCGTCCTGCGCGTGGCTGGGCACCGCGGTCAGCAGCGCGGCGAGGAGAACGGCGAGCGGAAGGAGAGCGTTGCGCATGGCGAGCGGGCCCGTCGGACGCCGTATCGTGGTTGACGGGAGGTGCTTGTCAACCATGGAGATCCGTGCCGGTGCGGCGCCGGTCGTCAGCCGAGCAGGTCGGCCGCGACGGCGTCGGCGGGCGCGTCGGGCCGCACCCAGCGCGCCTCGCGCAGACGGCGCAGCCAGGTGAGCTGCCGGCGCACGAGCCGGTGGGTCGCGCGCCGGATCCGGTTGCGCAGCTCCTCGCGGTCCTTGAACGGGCGTGCGAGGTGCTGCAAGCACTCCGCGTAGCCGATCGCCGCCGCCGCCGTCCGCGAGAACCCGCAGGAGTCGCGGATCGCCCGCGTCTCGTCGAGGAGCCCGGCATCGAGCATGCGCTCGGTGCGCGCGCGGATCCGCGCGCGCAGCTCGTCGCGGTCGCGGTCGACGACAACGATGCGGCACGGCACGCGCCATGCGTCGCTCGCGAACGTGGTCTGCTGCGCCGAGATCGGCCGGCCGGTCTGCTCGAGCACCTCGAGCGCGCGGATCAGCCGCTTGTGGTCGTTCGGGTGGATCCGCGCGGCGGCCTCGGGGTCGCGCCGCGCGAGCTCGCGGTGCAGCGCGCCGGGCTCGGCCGCCTCGCGCGCGGCGAGCTCCGCGCGCAGCGCGGGATCGGCGCGCGAGCCGTCGAGCATGCCCTTGAAGAACGCCATCAGGTAGAGCGGCGTGCCACCGACGAACAGGAGGCGCCGACCGGTCCGGCGCGCCGCCGCGAGCAGATCCTCGGCGGCGCGGCACCAGGTCGCGGTGTCGAAGCTCTCGCTCGGCTCGACGAGGTCGATCAGGTGGTGCGGGACGCGGGCGCGTTCCACGGCGGCGGGCTTCGCGGTGCCGACATCCATGCGGCGGTAGACCGCCATCGAGTCCATCGACGCGATCTCGAGCCCCCAGCGCTCCGCGATCGCGAGCGCCAGGGCGGTCTTCCCGGCGGCGGTCGGACCGGTCAGGATCGGCACCGGCGCGGGGCCGGAGGTCGCGTCGGGGGTCGCGCCCGCGGTGCGGTCCGCGGCGGCGTGCTCGGGGGTCGCCATGCTGTCGATCGTCGGGCCCGCGCCGCAGCGGGCCGAGCGGTTCGCGATTGTAGGCCGATCCGCGACCTCGCGCCTTCCGTGGGTCGGCGTGCACCGCTACCCTGCGGCGTTCCCACGCCCGCGATGATCGCCTTCATCTCCGACATCCACAGCAACACCGAGGCGCTCGGCGTCGTGCTCGACGAGATCCGGCGGCTCCGTGTCGAGCGGATCCTGTGTCTCGGCGACGTCATCGGCTACGGCCCCGAGCCCCGCGAGACGCTGCGGCGCGTGATGGACGTCGCCGAGTTCTCGCTGCGCGGCAACCACGAAGACGGCTGCATGCACTACGCGTCGGACTTCAATCCGCGCGCGCGCGCCGCCATCGACTGGACGCGCGAGCAGCTGAACCGCCGCGACGCGCCGCGTGAGGAGAACTTCGCGTTCTGGAACTACCTGTCGTCGATGCGCGAGGAGCACCGCGAGGGCCCGATGCTGCTCGTGCACGGCAGCCCGCGCGACCCGATCCGCGAGTACATCGTGCCGCGCGACAGCCAGGACCCGGTGAAGATGGACGGCTGCTTCGCGCGCTTCGGCGAGCAGCAGGTCTGCTTCGTCGGCCACAGCCACGTGCCCGGCGTCTACCCGGAGCCCGGCGGGTTCTACACGCCGAGCGATCTCCCCGACGGCTGGCGGACCGGCGCCTACCGCGCGATCGTCAACATCGGCTCGGTCGGCCAGCCGCGCGACGGCGATCCGCGCGCGTGCTTCGCGACCTTCGATGGCGAGACGATCCGCTTCCACCGGGTCGAGTACGACGTGCAGTCGACGATGGCGAAGATCCGCGCCATCCCCGAGCTCCCCGACTATCTGGCCGAGCGCCTCGAGCGCGGCCGCTGACCCCGCGCGATCGGGTGCGCCGTCCGCGGGGTGCCCGGTCCGACGACCGAACCTCCCGTCGATCCATGCCCCCGGTGTCTCCGCTGCGCATCGCGCTCGCCGCCGTCCTCGCCCTGTGGACGTGCCGCCCGATCCCGTCCCAGAACGACGCCTCTGCCGTACCTGTATCGGTGGTGCCCGATGCCGCGGTGCCCGCGCCGGCGACGCCTCCGCAAGGCACGGTGTTGCGGCGCGAGTTCGGTGGTGGCGACGGCGAGCCGGGCTTCCGCGTGTGGTTCGACCGCGTCGGCGCGTCGGTGCGCCGGATCGAGCTGCTCGACCACACCGGCACGCACCTGCGGACCGGCGCCGACATCGACTACCCGCTGGTCATCGAGGAGCTGGCCGATCCGTCGGATCCCGCGCGCGGCATCGACGTGTGGATGCTGCTCGTCGAGACCGGCGCGCAGCGCGCGTTCGCCGAGCGGCTCGACGCGGTCACCTGGGACGTCGTCGCCGACGAGCCGACCGGCGTGCGCTTCCGCTACGCGCCCGAGACCGCCGACTTCGCGATCGAGAAGGCATTCCTCTACGACGGCGAGCGCCGCCGCGACCTGCGCATCGAGCTCGTGCTGCGCTCGCGTGAAGGGGTGCAGCACGCGCGCGGCGGTGAGGAGCTCTCGTTCCAGCTGGACGGTTTCGCGCTGTTCACGCCGAAGTCCGAGGCGCTCTACGGCAATGCGGCGATGGCGGTCGGACGCGCGTTCGCCGCCGACGGGGAGGCGACGGTGGAGGTGCAGCGCGCGCCCACCGGGCCGTACGAGCCGGACAAGGTGCCGGTCCTGGCCGCGCAGCAGCCCGGCGGACGCATCGACTTCGCGGGCACCACCAGCCGCTTCTTCTGCGCGCTGCTGTACCCGGTGGACTCACCTGCCGAGCGGGCCCTGCGGCGCGCCGACCTGCGCACCGGTCCGCGCGTGCCGCAGAACGACATGGATGCGTTCACGGTGCCGATCGCGCGCTACGCGCTGGCGCTCGAGGCGCCCGCGCCGGGCGCTGAGCTGCGCTTCGACTATCGCGTCTTCCTCGGTCCGAAGGACTACACGATCTTCGACGAGCAGCCCGACTACGCGCGATTCGACGTCGTCGTCGACGAGGCTCTCGATCCGGCCTGCTTCTGCTCGGTGCCGGGCGCGCGCACGCTGGGCGCCGCGCTGATGGGGCTGCTGCAGTTCCTGCACCGGCTGCTCGGCAACTGGGGACTCGCGATCATGGGCCTGACGGTCCTGGTGCGCGGCCTGCTGTTCCCGCTCAACTTCCGCATGCAGAAGTCGATGCGCGCCTATGGCCAGCGCATGTCGGTGCTGAAGCCGAAGCTCGAGAAGCTCCAGGCGCAATACAAGAGCAACCCGCAGGAGCTGCAGCGCCAGATGCTCGCCTTCCAGCGTGAGCACAAGCTGTTCCCGCCGCTCGGCGGCTGTCTGCCGGTGTTCCTGACGATGCCGGTCTACCTCGGGTTGTTCTCGGCGATCCGCGTCAGCTACGACCTGCGGCAGCAGCCGTTCTTCGGCTGGATCTCGGACCTGAGCCGCCCGGACGCGGTGTTGACGACCGGGTTGACATCGCCGGCGATGCTGGCGCACATCAACCTGCTGCCGTTCGTCTACATCGGTCTGATGCTCTACCTGACGACGCGGCAGCCGCTGCCGACGGATCCGCAGCAGCGGCAGGTCGCGCAGATGACCCGCTACCTGCCGGTCGTGTTCGGCGTGCTGTTGTACGGCTACGCGGCGGGCATGTTCGTCTACATGATCACGTCGGCGTCGATCGCGCTGGTCGAGCAGCGCATCGTCAAGAAGGTGCTCGGGCCGATCACGCCGGAGGCCGCGGCGATGGGCACCCCGGTGCTGTGAGCGGTGCCGCCGCCCGCCGGGCGGTGTGCGCGTGGAGCGCGACGGTGCGAGACGACACGATCTGGGCGCAGGCGACGGCTCCGGGCGAGTCGGAGCGCGCGGTCGTGCGCGTCAGCGGTCCGGACGCGTTCGCCGTCGTCGGCGCGCAGCTCGACGGCGCCGTGCCGGCCCGGCGCGCGGCGGTCGATGTGCGGCTGCGGATTGGCGCACACGGCCTGCCGGTCCTGCTGCTGACGATGCCGGGCCCGCGGTCGTTCACCGGCGAGGACGTCGCCGAGCTGCACGTGCCCGGCTCGCCGCGGCTCGTGCAGCGGATCGGCATGGCGCTCGAGGCCAGCGGAGCGCGGCCGGCCGCACCCGGCGAGTTCGTCCGCCGCGCCTGGGAGCACGGCCGGCTCGACCTCGCCGAGGTCGAGGCGGTGTTCGCGCTGATCCACGCCGAGAGCGCGGCCGACGCGAGCCGGGCGCTGCGGACGCTGCGCGGCGACGTCGGCGCCGAGCTCGACGCCTGCCGCGCGGCGCTGCTCGACGCGCGCGCGCTGCTCGAGGCCGGTCTCGACTTCGAGGCCGGCGAGACCGGCGAGGTCGACCCGGCGGCGTGGCGCGGACTGCTCGAGCGCGCGCGCGACCGGCTCGGCGCGCTCGCGGTGCAGCTGCCGCGCGGGCGTCGGGGTGGTGGGGTGCTGCTGTGGGGCGCGGCGAACGCCGGCAAGTCGTCGCTGTGCAACGCGCTCGCCGGGCGGCCGGCGATGCTGGTCTCCGACCGGCACGGCACGACGCGCGACGTCGTCGGCGTCGAGGTCGGCGACGGCGTCGTGCTGTTCGACGCGCCCGGTGACCTGGTCGACCCCGATGCCGCGGTCGACCGTGCCGCGCTCGCGCAGCGCCGCGAGCTCGGCGCGTTGTGTGCGGGGGCGCTGTGGGTGCTGGACCCGACCGTCGAGGCCGCGCACGCGCCGCCCGGGGTCGGCGCGCCCGCGCTGCTCGCGGTGGTCGCGACGCACGCCGACCTCGCGCCGCTCGCGCCGCTGCCGGCGGCGGCCGCCGGGCTGCCGGTGTTCCGCGTCGGCTCGCCGAGCGGCCTCGGCATTCCGGCGCTGCGCGCGTTCCTGGCCCGCTTCGCCGGGGCGGGCGGTGCTCCCGGGCACGCCGAGGCCGGGCGCGGCGAGTCGATCGTGGGGGCCGCCCGCGCCGCGGTCGAGGCGGCGCTCGCGGGCGCGCGCACGGGCGCCCCGCCCGAGGCGCTCGCGCTCGAGCTCGGCGACGCGATCGACCGGCTCGACGGGCTGCGGGCGAGGTCGGTGCCCGAGGAGCTGCTCGAGCGGATCTTCGGTCGCTTCTGCCTCGGCAAGTGAGCGGTCCGCGCGCTTGACACACCAACGGATTGTGGTGGAAACTGCCCGGCGACCTCGATGCGTTGGGGTGTTCCGGTCTGGTCAGAGATCGGGGCACACCGCCGGCGGTCGGTCCTCCCCACGTCCTCGCCGCGACGGGGCTCGCGCTGCGTCCGCAGCCGGCACCGCGCGTCGAGGCGCCCATCTCGCAGCGAGCTTCGAAGCCGTGCGCTGTCCCTACTGCAAGTCCGACGACGACCGGGTGGTCGATTCGCGCGCCAGCGCGGACGGCTTCGCGATCCGCCGGCGGCGGCTGTGCCGGGAGTGCGGGCGGCGTTACACGACCTACGAGCGCGTCGAGGGCACGACGCTGCGGGTCGTGAAGAAGAGCGGCGAGCGCGTCGAGTTCGACCGCGCGAAGATCGTCGCGGGACTGCTGCGGGCCTGCGAGAAGCGGCCGATCACGACCGAGCAGGTCGAGCGGATCGCCGACTCGGTCGAGCGCCAGTGCACCGAAGCGTTCGACAAGGAGGTGCCGACCAAGGTGATCGGCGAGCTGATCATGGAGCAGCTGCGCCGCATCGATCAGGTCGCCTACGTCCGCTTCGCGTCGGTCTACCGCGAGTTCAAGGACGTGGGGCAGTTCCTCGACGAGTTGCAGACGATGCTGAGCTCCGGGCAGCTGCGCGAGACGCGCGACGCCCCGGGGAACGAGGCCGGTGAGCGCGCAGCGCGGTCGGGCGGACCGCGGGGCGCGGATGGCGCCGTCGCGAACGGCAAGCGGTCGAGCCCTGCAGCAGGGGACGGCCGGAGGGGGATCCATGAGGACACGCAGCGAGTTCCTGATCTGGAAACGTGACGGGCGCGCCGAAGCGCTGCGCGCGACCAAGCTCGCGCGTTCGCTCGAGGCGGCGCTGCGCGCCGCCGGCGAGGGCGAGGCGTGGACCGCGCTCGAGCTGGCCGAGGCGATCCTCCGCTCGCTGCGCTGCGCCAGGATCCGCCGCGCCGCGGATGCGCCGCTGACGTCCGCGGCCGAGCTCGCCGAGCTCGCCGTCGCCGGCCTGTGGGCCGCCGGCTTCACCGGCGCCGCGCGCGCTTTCGCCGCCGCGGGAGTGCGGCAGCGCGCCCGCACCGCACTGCTCGCCGAGCGCAGCGTGGGCGCGGACACCCTCGGCGGCGTCGCCGGCGCTGCGCACCGCCGTGACCCGGCCGCGCGCTACGATGCCGAGCCCGAGCGGTCGAGCTCGCGGAGCGGCCCGCCGCGCGGTGCGGCGGGTGCGGACCGCTTCGGCCCCGACCCCGACCCGGTGCCGAGGCCCGAATGGAATTGAGCGATTCACCAGCCTTGAGCGCGCTCTCGGGCGCGCGCCGGCCGGTGCGGCGGAGGTCCGCGCGATGCGTCTGAAGCGACTCGAGGTGCGCGGCTTCAAGTCGTTCGCGGATCGCACCGAGTTCGACTTCGACCACGACCTGACCGGGATCGTCGGGCCGAACGGCTGCGGCAAGTCGAACGTCGTCGACGCGCTCAAGTGGGTGCTCGGCGACCGCAGTGCGAAGAGCCTGCGCGGCGCCGAGATGACCGACGTCATCTTCAAGGGCGCCGAAGGTCGCGAGGGTCTGCACCAGGCCGAGGTCACGATCGTGCTGGAGAACGACCAGCCGTTCGACGACCCGGTGCTCGTCGTCGAGCGCGAGGCGGCTCCCGCCGCCGCCGCCGCCGCCAACGCCGACGGGGACGCCGAGCCGACCGACGCGGCGAACGGTGCCGGCGAGGGGCACGGTGTCGGCGAGGAGAACGGTGTCGGCGAGGAGAACGGTACCGCAGGAGCGACGATCGCCGGTGGCGCGACGAACGGCGCGCCGGCCGACGGCGAGCGCGAGCGCCTGAGCCGCGCGGTGCTGCGCGGCTGCACGGAGATCCGCATCGGGCGGCGCCTCAACCGCGACAAGGAGTCCGCCTACCTGATCAACGGCGAGGTCGTGCGCCTCAAGGACGTGCGCGACCTGCTGATGGACACCGGCCTCGGCGTCGGCGCCTACTCGGTGATGGAGCAGGGCCGCATCGATGCGGTGCTGTCAGCCGATCCCGAGAGCCGCCGTGCGATCTTCGAGGAGGCCGCCGGCGTGTCGCGCTTCAAGATCCAGAAGCGCGAGTCGCTGAAGAAGCTCGAGCGCACCGAGGCGAACCTGGCGCGCGTCAAGGACCTGCTCGAGGATCGCGCGCGCCGCATCCGCAGCCTGAAGATCCAGGCCGGCAAGGCGCGGCGCTTCCGCGAGCTGCAGGAGCAGCTCCGCGACCTGCGCACCGCGGTCGCGGCGGTCGACGGCAGCGCGCTCCGCGAGGAGCAGGCGCGGCTCGACGTCGAGCTCGCTGCCCGCAGCGTCGAGCTCGACACCGCCGAGCGAGCGCTCGACGACGTGCGCGCGCGGCTGTCGGAGCTGGACGCCCGCATCACCGCCGCCGAGGCGGCGGTCGCCGAGGCGCAGGAGCGCCTGCGCGAGGCGTCGTCGCGGCGCGAGTCCGCCGTGCAGCGCGCGCGCAACCTCGAGGACCGCGCCAGCGAGCTGCGCGAGCAGGCGGAGAGCGCGGTCAGCCGCCAACGCGGGCTCGACGAGCAGCGCCAGGAGCGTCGGCGTGCGCTCGGTGACGCCCGCGCGCGGCTCGTCGACGTCGAGCGCGAGCTGGTCGACAGCGGCCGCGAGGCCGAGCAGCGGCGCACCGACGTGCAGCTCGCGCAGGCCCGCGTCCAGGAGCTCAATGCCGCGCGCGAGCGCGCGCGGGAGCAGTTCCTCGAGCTGCTGCACGAGAAGACCCGGCTGCGCAACCAGGCCCACGACCGCCGCGCGACGGTGCGCGGCCTCGCGGCGTCGCTCGCGCGGCTCGACGAACGCGCGCGCGCGCTCGGTGCCGAGCTCGGCGGCCAGCGCCGCACGCTCGGTCTCGCCGAGCGCGCGATCGCCGATCTCGCCGAGCGCGAGGCGTGGCTCGCCGGCGAGGAGCAGCGCGCGCTCGGCGAGCTCGAGACCGCCGACGCGCACGCCGCCGACCTCGCGCGGCTCGAGGCCGGCCTGCGCGAGCGGGCGGCGTCGACCCGCAGCCGGCTGGAGACGCTGCAGGGCCTCGAGGCGGAGCTCGACGGCCTCGACCAGGGGCCGCGCTTCCTGCTGGAGGAGCGGCCGCCCGGCCTGCGCGGCCGGCTGCTCGACCAGATCGACGTCGATCTGCGCGACAGCCGCGCGCTCGAAGCGGCGCTCGGCAACTACGTACAGGCACTCGTCGTCGAGACCCGCGCGCACGCCGAGGCGATGCTGCGGCGCCTCGAGAGCGAGGGGCGCGGTCGCGCGCTGCTCTTGATCGCCGAGGAGTTCGGCGACCGGCTCGAGGGCAGCTCACCGTTCTCGCTGCCCGACGGCGCGCAGTACCTGTATCGGCGGGTGCGCTGCAAGCGCGACGCGTGGCCGATGGTGCACTGGCTGCTGCGCGGTGTGTGCCTCGTCGAGGACGCGGCGGCCGCGCGCCCCGACCGCACCGACCTGTGCTTCGTGACGCCCGACGGCACGACCGTCTGCGGGCCGCGCCTCGAGGGCGGCGGTGAGTCGCTCGGCGGTCTCGTCGTGCGGCGGGCGCAGATCCAGTCGCTCGAGGAGGACGCGCGCGCGCTCGAGGAGCGCGTCGCGTCGATGGAGCGCGACCGCGACGCCGCGAAGGAGCGCCTCACGCTGCTCGAGGCGCGCGCGCGCCGGGTGCGACAGGCACGCGAAGCGGTGCGCGAGTCGCAGCGCGCCGCCGAGACCGAGCGCGCGCGGGTCGCCGATCGCGTCGGACACCTCGAGCGCGAGGCTGCCGACGTCGCCGGCGAGCGCCAGGATCTGCAGGCGCAGCGCTGGCGCGGGCTCGCGCTGCTCGGCCGCGAGCTGCTCGGCGAGGTGCTGCTGCGCCGCCGCGAGCAGGTCGCGAAGGAGACCGAGGAAGCGCTGTCGGGCGAGCTCGGCGCAGCGCGCGAGGTGGCCGATACGGCGACGTCCGCCGAACAGGAGATCCGCCTGCGCCAGGCAGCGTTGCGCTCCGAGCGCGATACGCAGACGCACCGCATCGACGCGCTCGACGCTGGCCTGCGCGACCTCGACGAGGCGCTCGACGAGCTCGACGCGCGGCGTGAGCAGTCGCTCGCCGGCGCGGAGCAGGCGCTCGGCGAGGCGCGCTCGCTGCGCGCCGAGGTCGAGGCCTTCGACGACGAGGTCGCGGGCCTCGAGCAGGTGCGCGACGAGCGCCAGCTCGATCTGGTCGCGGCGCGCGACGACCGCGGCACCTGGCAGGCGCAGGTGCGCGAGTGCGAGGCGACGCGCGAGACGGTCCGTGAGGAGATCGGTCGGCTGAAGCTCGCCACCGCCGACGTCGGTCATCGCTTCGAGCGGCTCGAGGAGCGCCTGCTCGAGGACGTCGGCATCGAGTTGCGCAACGTGCTCGGTGAGACCGACGACGTCGGCATCCTCGGCATCGAGCTCGCCGGGCCGGTCCCGCCGGCAGGGCTCGTCGAGGAGCTGCAGGGCCCGCCGCTGCCACCCGCGCGCGTCGCCGCGGAGCTGTCGCTCGAGCGGCTGTGGGAGCGCGACGACTTCGACCTGGAGGTCTGCCGGCGCGAGGTGCAGGTGCTGCAGAGTCAGCGCGAGCGCCTCGGACCGGTCAACCTCGACGCGGTGCGCGAACTCGAGGACGAGGAGGCGCGACTCGGCACGCTGGAGCACGACGTCGAGGACCTGACGCAGTCGCGCAAGGCGCTGATGGAGGCGTTGCGCCGGATGGAGCTCGAGTCGCGCGCGCTGTTCGAGCGCACGTTCGAGCAGGCGCGCGAGAACTTCCGCTCGATCTTCCGCAAGCTGTTCCAGGGCGGGCGGGCCGACATGTACCTGACCGAGTCGGAGAACGCGCTCGAGTCGGGCATCGAGATCGTCGCCAAGCCGCCGGGCAAGGAGCTGCAGTCGATCGCACTGCTGTCCGGTGGCGAGCGCAGCCTCACCGCGCTCGCGATCCTGTTCGCGGTGTTCAAGGTCAAGCCGTCGCCCTTCTGCATCCTCGACGAGGTGGACGCCGCGCTCGACGAGACCAACGTCGAGCGCTTCCTGCGCGTCTTGCAGGACTTCGTCGGTCCGAGCCAGTTCTGCATCGTGACCCACCACAAGCGGACGATGGCCGCGTGCCAGGTGCTGTACGGCATCACGATGCAGAAGCGCGGCGTGTCGTCCCGCATCTCGGTGCGGCTCGACGAGGTCGACGAGTTCACCGACGGCCCCGGCTTCGAGCGGTCCGAGACGCAGCGCATCGCGGGCGAGGAGCGGGTCGGCTTCTGACCCGTTCCGGGACCCGCGCCGGCTGGGGGCTCGCCAGGTCCTGGACCGGCGCCGATCATGGAGCCCCGATGAGACCAGGTCCGCTCGCCAGCACCGCCTTCGCCTGCGCCCTCGCGCTCGGCCCGGCCGCCCTCGCGCAGGCGCAGGGGCCCGCGGCACCCGCGGAAGCCGAGTCCGCACCGCTCGATGTCGTGCCGAGCCAGCGCGCCGACCGTCTGTGGGTCAAGCTGCGCGAGGGCACCGGGGCCGTGTGTGCCGACGGTCGGCTGACCTCCCGCACCGGCGTCGACCTCGGTCGCATCGCCGGGATCTTCGCAGCGGCCGAGCGCGCGGCGCCGTTGATCCCGCTGGCGCCGGAGCTGCTCGACCGCTGGCACCGCGAGGCCTGCGAGCGGCTCCCGGAAGGGGTCGAGCGCCCCGGTCACCTCGGACTGTGGTTCGTGCTCGGGTTCGAGAACGGGGCTGCTGCCGAGCGCGCGCGCGTCGAGCTCGCCGCCGAGCCCCTGGTCGAGGAGGCGGACTTCGAATACGTCCCGATCCCGCAGTCGCGCGGAGACGTCGACCTGCGCGCGATGCTCGGGGCCTGCGCACCGACCGACATCCCACCGCCGACGCCCGATCTGACGAGCCACCAGGGTTACGTCGAGCCGGCCCCGGCGGGGCACGGCTTCGCGGCGCTGCGCAGCGTCGTCGGTGGGCGCGGGGAGACGGTCGGTCTCGTCCACGTCGAGCAGGACTGGATCGTCGACCACGAGGACCTCGACGGCATCACGCTGCAGAGCTTCCTGGGCGGTCCGACGCCCGGCACCGGCGAGATGGCCGACCACGGCACCGCGGTGCTCGGCATCCTCAACGCGACGCGCAACGACTATGGCGTGACCGGCGTCGCCGACCAGTCGACGGTGCGCCTGTTGAGCTGGGAGATCGCCGGCAACTACGCGCTCGCGATCGCGCAGGCGCTCGCTGCCTCCGCGCCGGGCGATGCGATCCTGATCATCTTCGGCATCAACCTCGCGCAGACGAAGCCGCGCGACGTGGTGCCGGCCGAGTTCGTGCGGGTCGTGTTCGACGTGATCCTCACCGCGACGACGCAGGGCGTCGTCGTCGTCGAAGCCGCGACCAACGGCGACAACGACCTCGACGACCCGCGCTTCGGGCGCGTGTTCGACCGCAACGTGCGCGACTCCGGTGCGATCGTCGTCGGTGCGAGCGAGGGGTCGACGTTCCGGCGCGCGGGCTTCACCAACTACGGCAGCCGGTGCGACGTGTCGTCGTGGGGCGGCGAGGTGGGCTCGACCGGCTACGGCAACCTGTTCTTCCCCAATCGGGATCGCCGCCAGTCGTACGTCGACGGCTATGGCGGTACGTCCGCCGCGGGCGCGATCATCGGCGGTGCCGCGCTGGTCGTGCAGGGCATCGCGAAGCGCCAGCTCGGCCGCGTGCTGACGCCGCGCGAGCTGCGTGACGCGCTCGCGCACCACGGCACGCCGACCTTCGGCGAGATCGGTCCGCGCCCGGACCTCGTCGCGACGGTGCGCGCCCTGGGCGTGCCGGACGGGCTCGAGCTCGACCGCGCGGAGCTCCGCGCGGCCGAGCAGCTCGCGATCACGATGCGCGGGCCGGGCGGTGGCGCATTCGGCCTTGTCGCGTCGACCGGCGCCACGTCGAGCACGTCGCTCGGCTGGAACCGCCCGCTGCACCTGGACCCGGTCGTGCTGCTGCCGATCGGCGGCTTCGCGCTCGGTGCGCAGGGCATCGCGCAGGCCACGCTCGTGATGCCGAACGACCCTGGCCTCGCCGATGTCGACCTGTTCTTCCAGGGCGTGGTCGTCGGCACCGGTGGCCAGCCGCAGCTGACCAACAGCGCGACCGTCTGGCTGCGCTGAGCCTCGCGGCGCGCAGCACCCGTCGGCGCGGACCGGTCGGATTCGCGACACGGATGTGACGTCCGCGGCCGATGCGAGCGCGTGTTCGCGGCGCGCCCTCGGCGTGACCCCGGAATCGCCGCTGGAGCGGTCCCACGACGGTCTCGCGGCGTTTGACAGCGACCGTGGGCCGATCGACACTTCCCAGGTCGTCCGTCCGGAGCGGCGCGGTCCCTGCCCCCTGCGCCCGCCGTCGAGCTGCTCGAGCTCGCGACACCGGAAGGACCAGCCGGCCCCTCTCTCCGATTGCCGGAGCCGCAGCTGCTGCGGCCCCGGTCCGTTCCCAGCACCTCGCCGCGGTCGTCGGTCGCCCCGCGCCCGCAGCGAGGCCAGCCGGCCTGCCCTTTCCGTTCCTCTCATCCATGAAGCACGCAACGCTCCTCGCCGCCGCCCTCGGGTTGGCCGGCATCGCAATGGCCCAGGAGGGCCGCCCCGCGTCCGATCCGGTCTCCGACGCCTGGCTCCGCTTCCAGCAGGACTGGCCCGCCGACTCTTGGCGCGCCGTCTGGAGCAAGGCCACCGAGACGCCGTCGGCGATCTACGGTGTCGGCCTGCGCATGACGCAGGGCCCGATCACTTCCCTCGCGGCCGCGCGCGACGTCGCGCGTCGCGTGCTGGCCGAGCGCGCCGAGCTGCTCGGCACCGGTCGCTCGCAGCTCCAGGAGTCGATCGCCCAGCATGTCGGCTCGCTGTGGATCCTCGTCTACGACCAGTTCCATGCGGGCCTGCCCGTGCTCGGCGGTCGCGCCGACGTGCGCGTCAACGACGCGGGCGTCGTGTCGATGTTCGGCTCGCAGCTCGTGCGGATCCCCGACGCTTTCTCGGTGCGCCCGGTCATCGCGACCACCACGGCGGTGAAGCTCGCGGCACGCCACCTCGAGGTCGCGGTGCTGACCGACGACAGCGAGCCGACGGTGCGCCTCGTGATCCACGCCGACGTCCTCGGCAAGGTCCCGACCACGCCGCGCCTCGCGTGGGAGGTCGGTGCGGACCTGCGCAGCGACCCGAACGACGTCAAGGTGGGCAAGGTCTACGTCGACGCGCTCACCGGCGAGGTCATCGAGTGGGCCGACCAGGTCTACCGCTGTGGCTTCGGCCACCTGCACGTCCACGGCGAGGAGGCTCCGCTCGGCGACGAGCACGTCGATTGCTCTAGCACGCCGGCTCCGGCGCCGATCGTCGGCAATGTTCGCTCGTGGCTGAATCGCGGTGCGCCGGGTGATGCGCTCGCCAATACCCCGCTGCAGGGCGTCCGCGTGACCGCGAGCGGCGTCGGCACGGCGTTCACCGACGCCAATGGCGATTTCTCGATCCCGTACTCGGGCACGACGGCGGTCTCCGTGACCGTCAACCTGGCGGGCGGTCAGCGCGTCGGTGGTGGGGTCCTCACGAACCAGGGCTCGGCGGTGTCCGCGACCGTCAACGCGACGCCCGGCGTGCCGGCGATGATCCAGCTCCTGACGCCGGCCGCGACCGCTACCGAGTGGACGCAGCCGACCACGTTCTGGCACATCGACGACGAGAACCGGTGGGTCACGAGCATCACCGGTGCGATCCCGACCAACCGGATCAACATCGCCAACATCCGCGCGACGACGAACATCGCGTCGACGTGCAATGCCTACTACACCGCCAACACGGTGAACTTCTATGCGGCCGGCGGCTCGTGCAACAACACGGGCTTCTCGTCGGTCGTCTACCACGAAGTCGGCCACGGCATGGATGACGCGTTCGGCGGCATCAGCCAGACGGACGGCCTGTCGGAGGGCTGGGGCGACATCATGTCGATCTACCGCCTCGACGACCCGATCGTCGGCCGCAACTTCACGACCAGCGGCGGCATCGTCCGTACCGCGCTGAACACGGTGACCTACCCGGTCGGCGGCTTCCCCGGCAGCACGCCGGTGCACACCGCGGGCCAGTGCTGGATGGGCTGGGCGTGGCAGGTCCGCCAGGGACTGCGCGCGAGCCTCGGCACCGGGCCGGGCACCGCGCGCGCCGAGCAGATCGTCGTCGGCTCGATCGCGGCGAACGCGACCAACCAGCCGAACGCCGTGCTGCAGGTGTTCCTGCTGGACGACGACGACGGCAACCTGCTGAACGGCACCCCGAACTACGCGGTGCTCGAGGCGGCCAGCATCTCGCGCAACCTGCCCTACCCGGTACGCCAGCTCGGCCAGATCGTGCACACGGCGCTGACCTCGACCGACAAGGTCCTGAAGCCGCGCGTCGTGCGCGCGACCGTCACGCCGTTCAACGGTGCGATCACCGACGTGCAGGTCGTGTTCGATCGCGGCAGCGGCATCGTCGAGCGCCTCCCGATGGTTCCGTCGGGCAACCCGGCCGAGTACATCGCGCTGCTGCCGGGCCAGAGCTCGCCGGCCGCGATGCGCTACCACATCGAGGCGTCGCACAGCAGCGGCGGCTCGCTGCGGCTGCCGGCGACGGGCGAATACAGCTATGCCGTCGGCCTGGAGCAGGTGTTCTTCGCGGACGACTTCGAGGGTGGTGCGCTCGGCTGGACCAATGGTCTGGTCGCGACCCAGAACGACTGGCAGTTCGGCACGCCGACCGGTCGCTCCGGCACGTCGTCGGGAGTCGCATGGCGTGACCCGGCCGCCGCGGCCTCCGGCGCGAATTGCTGGGGCAACGACCTCGGCATCGGCAACTTCAACGGTGCCTACCAGCCGAACGTCGAGAACTGGCTGCGCTCGCCGACGCTCAACCTCAGCGGGCAGGTCGGCGTGACGCTGCGCTTCAAGCGCTGGTTGACCGTCGAGGAGGGCACCTACGACCAGGCCGAGATCCGCGTGAACAACCAGGTCGTGTGGACCAACCCGGCCTCGGGCAACCTGCTGGACACGTCGTGGGTCGACTTCGAGCTGCCGATCCCGCAGGCCAACAACAATGCAGCCGTCAACATCGAGTGGCGGCTGCGCACCGACGCCGGCCTCAATCTCGGTGGCTGGGCGATCGACGACGTCCGGGTGTTCTCGTTCCAGGCGACGCCCACGCCGGCGGTCACCGTCACGCTGAATCCGGCGCAGGTGCCGCTCGGCGGCTCGACGGTGCTGTCGATCGGCGGACCGCCGAGCGCGCCGGCGGCGATGTTGCTGTCCGACAGCCCGGGACCGCTCAGCCTGCCCGGCCTGCCGACGCTGTCGGTCGGCGCCAACTTCCTGGCGTTCCCGGTCGTCCTCGACGCCGGCGGCAGCTTCGCCGCGACGCTGCCGGCGACCAGCAACCCGAACGCGACCGGCACGCTGTTCTACGGCCAGGCGGTCAGCGTCGTCGGCGGCGCCCTGACGACGTCGAACGAGACGCTGCTGCTGATCGGCAACTGAGCCGAGCGCCCCGGTCGGCGCGGTGCCCGGCCCCGGTGCGGGGCCGGGCGAATTCCGCGTTGGGGGTGTCCACGCGCGTCGTCCGGTCCGTAGCATCGGGCTGCCGATGACCGACCGCGCCATCCGCCGGATGCTCGCCTTCGTCGAGTTCGCCCAGCGCGGCGACCCCGACCTGACCTACGCGATCGATCTCGCGCGGCAGCTCGGCGCGGAGCTGATCCTGTTCGGCGTGATCGACACGCCGGCGATGGTCGCGTTGATCGGTCGGCATCGCGCGGCGGCCGGCCGCGGCGAGGGCGTCGCGCTCGGCGAGACGCTGACGGCGGCGATGGTCGCGGACGCCAAGCAGATCCTGCAGGGGATCGTCGACCGCGCCGCGGCGCAGGGCGTGTCGGCGCGCGGACACGCGACGGTCAGCGAGGAGGTGCCGGAGCAGATCCTGCAGGAGGCGATCGTTCAGCACGTCGACCTGATCGTGATCCAGCCGACCGCCGAGAAGGGCTTCCTGCAGAAGTTCCTCGGCAGCACGGTCGCCGAGGTCCTCGACGCCGCGCCGTGCGCGGTGCTGGTTGCGCAACGTGGCAGCTGAGCGGGTCGGTGGCGTCGATCGCGCCGCTCCGGTGCTGCCGCGCGGTGTGCGCGCGTTGTCCGCGGCCGCGGTGCGCTGGCGGTGCCCGCCGCTGCGGCCCTCGCGCGCCGCGCGCTCGACGGCCGAGCTGTTCGGCCAGCCGCGCGCGCTCGACGCGCTGCGCACCGGCCTCGCGATCGACGCCCACGGCTTCCACGTGTTCGTGTCCGGACTGACCGGCTCGGGCCGCTCGCGCGTCGTCCAGCAGCTCGTCGAGGAGCTGCGCGTCGACCGCCCGCCGGCGCCCGACCGCGTGTTCGTCCGCAACTTCGAGGCACCCCAGGCGCCCCGGCTGGTCACGCTGCCGGCCGGCGAGGGGCCGGCGTTCAAGCGTGCGCTGCGCGAGATGCTGACCGAGCTCCGCGACGCGCTGCGGCAGGCGGTCGCGAGCCGCGTGCACCGCGCGGCGCGCTGGCGCGCGCGGTCCGCGGCCGACGCGCGCGAGCAACGGCTGATCCGCACGTTCGAACGGCTCGCTCGCCAGCACGGCTGCGCGTTCGTCGAGCAGGAGGAGGACGGCGTGCGGGTGCCGGACGTGCGGCCGCTACTCGACGGTGACGCGCTGACGGTCGACGAGCTCCGCACCGCGGTGGATGCGGGCCGCCTCGCGCCGGTGCGCGCGCGCCGGCTGCTGGCGACGCGCGACCGTCTGATGCAGCGCTTCGACGACGTCGCGGACCGCATCCGCGCCGCGCACCACGCGGCCTGGCGCGAGGTCCGCGAGCTCGACCGCGGGCTCGCCGGCCGCGTCGTCGGCGGCATCCTCGATGCGTTCCGCCGCCGCTACGCGCACGCGGCGCTCGCGCTGTTCCTCGCCGAGCTGCGCGAGCGGGTCCTGGCCGATCCCGCGCCGTGGCTCGACGACGACGATCCGGAGGCCGACCGTCCGTCGTTCGACGCCGTGCTGGACGAGCTCGACGCGCTGGTCGTGCGGACGGCCACGCGAGAGCTGCGCAGCCCGGTCGTGCTCGAGACCGCGCCGAGCTTCGCGAACCTGTTCGGGGTCATCGAGCGGCTGCCGGACGGCGGCGCGCACGAGCTGCACCGCATCCACGCCGGCTCGCTGCTCCGCGCGGACGGCGGCACGCTCGTGCTGCGCGCGAACGACGTGCTCGCCGAGCCGGGGGTGTGGCGCCACCTCGAGCGCACGCTGGAGGCGGGGCTGCTCGAGGTGCGCGAGTTCGATCCGGCGGCGGGCACGACGGCCGGCGCGCTGCGTCCGGAGGGCATCCCGATCGACGTCAAGGTCGTGCTGGTCGGCGACGCCGGCCAGTTCGAGCAGCTGGCGACGCGCGACCCGGCGTTCGCCGGCCTGTTCAAGGTGCACGTCGCGTTCGACGCCGAGCTGCCGAACGACGCTGCGAACCGTCGGCGGCTGACCGACTTCCTCGCGCGTCTCGGTGACGACGAGGGCCTCGGCCGCTTCGCGCCGGAGGGCGCCGCCGCGCTCTGCGAGCACGCGGCGCGCGCTGCCGGCCGGCGCGACCGGCTGAGTGCCGATTTCGCCGAGCTCGCCGACGTCGCGCGCGAGGCGGCGTTCCTCGCGGTGCGCGAGGGTGTGCGCACGGTGCGGCGCGCGCACGTCGCCGCGGCGTGCCGGGCGCGCGTCTCGCGCGTCGACCTCGCGCGCGAGCACGGCGACGCCGACCTGCGGGACGGCTACCTGCACCTGCGGACGACGGGCCGCGTCGCCGGCGAGGTCCATGCGCTGACGGTCGTCGACACCGGTGCGTTCTCGTTCGGCCGCGTCGTCCGCGTCACGGCTCGCACGGCGGCGGCGGCACCGCGCCGGGCCGAGGTCGTGCAGATCGACCGGGACAGCGAGCTGACCGGTCCGTACCACGACAAGGGGCTGCTGATCCTGCAGGGCTACCTGGCCGAGGCGCTCGGTCGCGATGCCCCGCTCGGCTGTCGCGCCACGCTGTGCTTCGAGCAGAGCTACGACCTGGTCGACGGCGACTCGGCGTCGTGTGCGGAGCTGTTCGCGCTGCTGTCGAGCCTCGCGGGCGCGCCACTGTCGCAGGCGATCGCGGTGACCGGCGCGCTCGACCAGACCGGGCGTGTGCTGCCGGTCGGCGGCCTCGACGAGAAGATCGAGGCCTTCCACCGGGCCTGCCGGGCGCGACCGCGCAGCATCGTTCAGGGTGTGCTGATCCCGGCGGCCAATGCGCGCGACCTGATGCTCGACGACGCGGTGGTCGCCGACGTGCGGGCCGGGCGCTTCGCGGTGTGGACGATGCGCGACGTCGGCGCCGGTCTCGCGCTGCTCGCCGGGCGGCCCGCGCGCGAGGTGCTCGACGCCGCGCGCGCGCGCATCGAGCGCTGGCAACGGCTCGGGGACGGCCGCGGGGACGCCGGGTGAGCCGCGCGGCCGACGGCTCCCTGCCGCCGCTGCGCGGCGTGCTGTTCGACGTCGACGGCACGCTGTATTCGATGCGGCCGATGCGAGCACTCGTGCTCGCCGATCTGGCGCTGCACCTGCCGCGCGAGGGCTTCGCGGCAGCGCGGCGCACGCTGCGCGTGCTGCGCACGTTCCGCCGCGTGCACGAGGATCTGCGCGCCGGGCTCGACCGCGATGGCGCACCGCTCGACGCGTTCCACCACGCCGAAGCGGCGCGCCGCGCCGGAGTCGCGGTCGCCGAGGTCGAGCGGGCGGTCGGACTGTGGATGCGCCAGCGCGTGCTCGGCCCGATCCGCCGCGCTCGCCGGCCGGGGCTCGTCCCGCTGCTGCGGCGGCTGCGTGCGCAGGGCGCGCGCATCGGTGTGCTGTCGGACTACCCGGCGGCCCGCAAGGTGGACGCGCTCGGCATCGGCGACCTCGTCGACGCGGTCGTCGCGGCGACCGACGCGGAGGTCGACGCGCTGAAGCCGGACCCGCGCGGGTTCCTGGTGGCGGCCGCGCGGCTCGGCCTGCCGCCCGCGGCGATCTGCTACGTCGGCGACCGGCCGGACGTCGACGCCGCCGGCGCCGCCGGCGCGGGCATGCCGGCCGTGCTGATCGGGTCGCGGGCGGTTCCCGGGGTTCCGGTGGTCCGCTCGCTGGCGGCGCTCGGTCGCCTGCTCGAGCCGGCGCTGATCGCAGGCGGCGGCGAGAGCGCGCCCGCTCCGTGAAGTTCCGCGGCCGGTCCATAGAATCGCGGAGCCCCGCCGCCGCGGCTCACGCGGCGCGACGGCGGAGTTCGACGATGACCGACACCGAGTCCAGGCAACTCACGGAGCTGGATCAGATCGTGATCCGATTCGCCGGCGATTCCGGCGACGGCATGCAGCTGACCGGCACCCAGCTCACGCGCACGACGGCGATCATGGGGAACGACCTCGCGACGTTCCCCGACTTCCCGGCCGAGATCCGCGCGCCGGCGGGCACGCTGCCGGGCGTGTCGGCGTTCCAGCTCCGCTTCTCGAGCTTCGACATCCACACGCCGGGGGACGCCCCCGGACGTGCTGGTGGCGATGAACCCGGCGGCGCTCAAGGTCCACCTCAAGGACCTGAAGCCGAACGGCATCCTGATCGTCAACACCGCGAAGTTCCGGCCGAACGACCTGCGCAAGGCGCACTACGACAGCAATCCGCTCGAGGACGGCAGCCTCGACGGGCTGCGCGTGATCGAGGTCGACCTCGAGGAGCGCACGCGCGAGGCGCTGGCGGACTCGCCGCTCGACACGCGCGCGAAGGACCGCTGCAAGAACATGTTCGCGCTGGGCATGCTCTACTGGCTGTTCCATCGCGACATGCAGCCGACGCTCGACGACATCCGGAAGAAGTTCGCGAAGAAGTCGGAGGTCGCCGACGCCAACGAGAAGGTGCTGCGCGCGGGTCACACCTACGCGGACGTCGCCGGCATCTTCCAGACGTCGTACCGCGTGCCGCCGGCCACCGACCTGCCGCCGGGCCGCTATCGCCAGCTGATGGGCAACCAGGCGCTGTGCCTCGGGCTCGTCGTCGCGGCGCGCCGCGCGGGCGTGCAGCTCGTGCTCGGCAGCTACCCGATCACCCCGGCCAGCGACATCCTGCACCAGCTCAGCAGCTACAAGCATCACGGCGTGGTCACGTTCCAGGCCGAGGACGAGATCGCCGCGGTGTGCGCGGCGATCGGCGCCAGCTACGCCGGCAAGCTCGGGGTGACCTCGACCAGCGGTCCGGGGCTCGCGCTGAAGAGCGAGGCGATCGGGCTCGCCGTGATGGCCGAGCTGCCGCTCGTCGTGATCGACGTGCAGCGCGCCGGGCCGAGCACCGGCATGCCGACCAAGACCGAGCAGGCCGACCTGCTGCAGGCGATGTTCGGCCGCAACGGCGAGTGCCCGGTGGGCATCGTCGCGGCGCGCACGCCCGGTGATGCGTTCGAGACCGCATACGAGGCGGTGCGGCTGGCGATCAAGTACATGGTCCCGGTGATCGTGCTGTCGGACGGCTACATCGCGAACGGTGCGGAGCCGTGGCGCATCCCCGCGCTCGACTCGCTGCGCGAGATCGAGGTCCGCTACGCGGCGCAGAGCCCGGACGGGGCACCGTTCTTCCCGTATCTCCGCGATGCCAAGACGCTGGCGCGGCCGTGGGCGCGGCCCGGCACGCCCGGGCTCGTGCACCGCATCGGCGGCCTCGAGAAGGCGGACGGCAGCGGGAACGTCAGCTACGACGCGAAGAACCATGCGCACATGACACGGATGCGTGCGGAGAAGATCGCGCGCATGGCCGACGACATCCCGCCGGCCCGGCCGCTCGGCGACATCTCCGGCGACGTGCTGGTGCTCGGCTGGGGCGGCACCGCCGGGGCGATCACGGCGGCGACCCTGCGGCTGCGCAAGGCGGGCTACTCCGTCAGCGCGCTGAGCCTGCGCCACCTCAATCCGTTCCCCAGGAACCTCGGCGTGCTGCTCGGCTCGTTCCGGCGCGTGATCGTGCCCGAGCTCAACGGCGGCCAGCTCGCGATGCTGATCCGCTCGCGCTATCTCGTCGACGCGCGTCCGTTCACGAAGGTCGAAGGGCAGCCCTTCACCAGTCAGGAGCTCGAGGAGCACGTCCTCGCCGCCCTGGAGGAGCTCTCCGCATGACGACGACCGGCGTTCCCCTCACCAAGAAGGACTTCAAGAGCGACCAGGAGGTCCGCTGGTGCCCGGGCTGCGGGGACTACGGCATCCTCAATGCCGTGCAGACGGCCTTCGCCAATCTCGGCAAGAGTCTGCACCGCACCGTGATCGTGTCGGGAATCGGCTGCTCGAGCCGGTTCCCGTACTACATGGAGACCTACGGCTTCCACACGATCCACGGCCGCGCGCCGGCGATCGCGACCGGCGTGAAGCTCGCCAATCCGGAGCTGGACGTGTGGGTGATCAGCGGCGACGGCGACTCGCTGTCGATCGGCGGCAATCACCTGATCCACGTGCTGCGCCGGAACGTCGGACTGAAGATCCTGCTGTTCAACAACCGGATCTACGGGCTGACCAAGGGCCAGTACTCCCCGACCAGCGAGCGCGGCAAGCTGACGAAGTCGACGCCGATGGGCTCGGTCGACGCGCCGTTCTCGCCGATCTCGTTGGCCCTCGGCGCCGGTGCGACCTGGGTCGGCCGCTCGATCGACGTATTCGGGGCGCACCTCGTCGCGATGATCGAGCGGATGGACGCGCACCGCGGCACGGCGCTGCGTCGAGATCTATCAGAACTGCAACATCTTCAACGACGGCGCCTTCAAGCACTTCACCGAGAAGGAGGTGCGCGCGGCGCGGACGCTCGAGCTGCAGGCCGGCGAGCCGCTGCGGTTCGGGGTCGACGCGGCCAAGGCCGTGCGGTTCGACGAGCGCATGCAGCCGTGCGTCGTCGACGTCGGTGCGGCCGGCGTCGAGGTGGCCGCGTTGCCGGTGTGGGACCCGGCCGCCGCGAGCCCGGCGGCCGCGATGGCGCTGGCGCACGCGTCGGAGACCGAGCTGCCGGTGCCGATCGGCGTCTTCCGCGACGTCGACCGGCCGGTGTTCGAGGAAGACGTGCTGGCGCAGATCGCCGTGGCCCAGGAGCGCCGGACCGAGTCGATCGAGTCGCTGCTCGAGGGCGGCGAGACCTGGGACGTCGGCACGTGATCGAGCAGTCTGGCGAGCGGGCGCGGCCGATCGTCGAGCTGCTGTTCGACTTCGTGTCTCCCTACTCGTGGCTCGCGCTCGCGCGAGCGGGCGAGTTCGCGCAGCAGCACGGCTTCACGTGGCACGTGCGGCCGGTCGTGCTGGCCGCACTGCTCGACGCGACCGGGCGGGTCGGCACCGGCGAGGTCCGCGAGGCGCGCGACTTCGCGCTGCGCGACGTCTTCTACCGCGCCTGCGAACTGGGACTGCCGTTCGCCCCGCCGCCGGTGCAGCCGTTCGTCAGCCTGCGTGCGTTGCGCGTGGCCTGCCTGTGGCAGGACAGCAAGTCGGAGGGCCTCGCCGTGGCGCGCGCGCTGAGCGCCGCGGCCTGGGAGCGTGGCGAGGATCTCACCGACGTCGGTGTGCTGGAGCGGGCGGTCGACTCGGCCGGGCTCGACCACACCGGGATCGCCGAGGCGATCGCGTCGCCGGTGACGAAGGCCGTGCTGCGCGCGAACACCGACGCCGCGGTCGCGATCGGGGCGTTCGGCGTGCCGACCTTCATCACGCCGGATGGCCAGCTGGTCTACGGACAGGACCGGATGGACGATGTCGCGGCGAAGCTGCGCGGCGAGCTGCCGGAGGACAGCGCCGCACTGCGGCGGGCGCTCCGCGGCCCGATCGCCGAGGGTCGGCGGCGGGCCCCGGACTCACGGGACTGAGATCACGCCGACTGCAATTCGGCGCGTGCCGCGGACTTGTCCCCGGCGAGCCGATCCGCGCCGGCCGGAGGTCCGATCGCCGTCCCGCGGTGGTGCGGCCGAGGAATCCGAGGTGCCGATGGACCGTCGTCTGCTCGCCGTCCGGCGCAGTGCGCTGCGCCTGTCCGTGTTCTCGATCGCCTGTGTCGCGTCGTTCGGCTGCGCGACCGGTCCTTCGCCCCGGACCGGTGCCGGTGCCGGCCACGACGCCGTGCTGGCGACGGAAGGGTCGCTCGACAACGCCGTGCACGGCAGCGCGCCGGACGCGGTCGCCTCGGTCGAGCAGGGCTACGCGCTCGCGTCGTGCACGCACGGGTTGCGGCAGTCGCCCATCGACATCTTCACGAAGGCCGTCGTCCCCGGCGACCACGCGATGGCGTCGCACTACGAGCCGTCGCACGGACACATCCGCAACCTCGGGCACACGATCCAGCTCGACTACGACAGCGGTAGCTACGTGGAGTTCGAGGGCCGGCGCTACGACGTCGCGCAGTTCCACTTCCATACGCCGTCGGAGCACCGGATCGACGGCATGACGTTCCCGATGGAGCTGCACCTCGTGCACAAGCAGAGCGACGACGTCGGGGAGGTGCCGCACTTCCTGGTGGTGGGCGTGCTCTACAAGTGTGGCGACGAGGATCCGCTCCTCGCGCGTTTTCTCGACGCCGTGCCGGGCGGCGACCACGAGGAGGTCGACCTGGCAGACCTGCAGATCGCGATCGGCGAGGCGCTCGGCGACGAGCTGCAGCGCTACTACCACTACACGGGTTCGCTGACGACGCCGCCGTTCACGGAGACGGTGCAATGGCTCGTGCTGCAGCACGTGTTCGAGGCGAGCCCACAGCAGATCGAGCGCATGAACCGCCTCGAGGGCAACAATGCGCGTCACGTCCAGGCGCTGCAGGGACGCGTGGTCGACTCGCAGGGCAGCACCCCCTGACGGTCCGCGCGCGGGTCAGCGCGCGCGATGGCAGACGACGCACGCATTGCGCTGCATGAACTCGCCACCGGCATCCGGATCGCGGCCGGCGCGCCACGCGGTGCGCCGGGCTTCGACCTCCGCGCGGAACGGCCAGTCCGCGAAGCTGGGGATCGCCTCGACGCGGTCGAGCAGGGTCAGCGCACGGCCGGCCTCTCCCGCGCGCTGCTCGTAGGACGCCGCGAACAGCAGGAAGCCCTCGCGGTTGTGCGGCCAGCGCGGCTCGTTGCGCACGGAGGGGTCGGTAGGATCCGCGTCGGCGACCGTCGCGCGCAGGGCCGCGAGCCCGGCCGCGAAGGCGTTCGAGTCGCGCGCCGCGCCATAGCCGAGCAACCCGACCGCGAAGCCGTGGAAGGCGGGGTCGCGGCGCGCCGCGGCGAGCAGCGGCTCGCGCAGCGCGGGGATCGCGCCGGGGTCGCCGAACGTTCGGGCGATCGCGATGCGGGCCGGCACGAGCCAGCTGGGCAGGCGGTCCTCGGACGGGTCGAGGTCGGCCGCGCGGGCGAGCCAGCGCTCCGCGAGCAGCAACTCGTCGACGAGGCCGGGATCGCGGTGGTCGCCCTCCGCGGCCCGCCACAGGTGCGCCAGGCCGAGTAGCAGCGCCGGGCGCGCGTCGTGCGGTCGCTGCAGCGCGTCGAGCAGCAGCAGCCGGGCGGCGTCCTGCGGCGTGCCGTCGCCGTCGACCAGCGCCGCGAAGAACGTCGCCTCGGCAGCACTCGCGCATTCCGCCGCGGCGGGCGCGGTGGCGCCGACGCGCGCGGTCGCCTCGAGCAGCGCGAAGCCGGCCTCGCCCGGCGCCCCGCCGAGGTAGCCGGCGATGTCGGTGAGGCTCAGGATCACCGCGCGCTCGGCGGCGAACTCGCCCGGCGTCCGCCCGCCGTTCTGGAACGGGTCCGGGGCCAGGTCGTCGGCGTCGAGCTCCAGCGCGAGCGGCCCTGCGCCGAGCCGCTGCATCGGCCACGAGAAGACCTGGCCGGCGTCGTCCCGCAGCGACACCAGCAGCGTCGCGGGGGCGTCGCCCGACAGCCGCAGGCGCAGGCTGCCCAGCCCGGGGAGGCCGCCGGCGCGGAACGCCAGTGCGAGCCCGAACGCCTCGCGGGGAGCTCGGCGCCAGCTCGCGCGGAGGATGCCGGCGTCATCGATCCGCAGTGCGGTGCCGGTGCCGACCGCGCGCCATGGGAGCGGTGGGGTCTGCGTCAGCGGCAGCGTCACCTCGCCGGCGATCGCGGGCGGCAGAGGGGGGAACCGGGCCGGATCCTGGCCGGTGGCGGACGGCAGCGGCAGCGCGGTGGACAGGGTGAGGATCGCGAAGTGTCGCAGCATCATGGATCTCCGGGTCGCGTCGCGCCGGGGGCATCCCGGCTCGACATCGCGCAGGTTCGCGTGGCGCGGCCCCCGCCGGCAGTGCAACCCGGCATGCGATCCACCCGTGACTTCCGGCACCTGCGCGGTGGTGCGTCCGGCCGGCATGATCCCGGGACCTGGAACCCGCGATGAAACCGTCCGGCACGGAACCGTCCCCACCGCGCGGCGCAGCCACCGGCATGCGCGCCAGCGGTGTGATCACCTGGGTGGCGGCGCTCGCTCCGCTCGGTTGGCGGCTGGCGAGCGCGCCCTGGCTGGCGCGGGAGCCGCGCGTCGCGCTCGGCGTCGTGGCCGCGCTCGTGTTCGGGCTCGGCTTCCTGCCGCGGTTGCGGCGGGCGGCGGGCACGGTCGCTGCGGCGGGCGTCCTGCAGGTCGCCGCCGCGGCGTGCGCGGTGTGGTGCCTGCCGTTCACGCTGCCCGGCGTGCCGACGCTCGCGCTGCTGTGCGTCGTGGCCGTGCCGCAGTTCGCCCTCGCCGGTCGCGACCGGCTCGGTCAGGCCATCGTGCTCGCGCAGACGGTGGGATTGGCGGTCGTGTACCGACCGCATCTCGGCGGTGGGGTGGCGTTCGCGGTGTTCGTCACGGCGATGTGCGGGCTGCAGGCATTCGCATTCGCGGCGGCGCGCCTCGCAGCGCGCGAGGCCCGCGGCCGGGCGGCACTCGAGCGATCGCTCGCCGAGCTGTCGGCGGCGCAGGCGGTGATCGCCGCCGGCGAGCGCCTGGGCGAGCGCACGCGGATCGCCCGCGACCTGCACGATGCGGTCGGCCACCACCTGACGACACTCTCGCTGCACCTCGACCTCGCGCGGCGCCAGGACGCCGATGCCGCGCGCCGGACGGTCGAGACCGCTCACTCGATCTGCCGTGTGCTGCTCGCCGAGCTGCGCGACGTGCTGGCCGACGTGCGCGGCGCCGGCAGCGGTGGCGAGCTGCTCGCCGCGATCCGCGATCTGTTGGGGCGCGTGCCGATGCTCGAGCTGCGCGTCGAGCTGCCCGACGACCTCGGCGACGTGGACCCCGAGTGCGCGCACGTGCTGCTGCGCGGTGTGCAGGAGCTCGTGACCAACGCGCTGCGGCACGCCGGTGGCGCGATGCTCGCGCTCGAGGTGCGCCGGGACGGGGCGCGGATCGTCGTCGTCGCGCGGGACGACGGGCGCGGCGTCGGCGCGCCGCGCGCCGGGGGCGGCCTGGCCGGACTGGCCGCTCGCGTCGCGCAGGTCGGGGGCAGTCTGCGGATCGAATCGCCGGCAGGGGTGCCCGGCACGCAGGTCGAGCTGGTCGTCCCGGCCCGACGGGGGGCGGCGTGATCCGCGTGTTCGTGGCGGACGATCAGGCGCTCGTGCGCAGCGGGCTGTGCAGCCTGCTCGCGCTGGCGCCGGGACTCGAGGTCGCCGGGGATGCGGGCGACGGTGCCGCCGCGCTCGCCGCGCTCGCCGCGCTCGCGCAGGCCGGCCGGCCGGTCGACGTGCTGCTGCTCGACGTGCGCATGCCCGGTCTGTCCGGTCTCGACGTGCTGCGCCGGCTCGGCGGCGCGGGACCGCGGGTGGTCGTGCTGACGACGTTCCCCGACGACGACGTGCTGCTCGAAGCGCTGCGCCTCGGGGCGGCGGGTTTCCTGCTGAAGGACGCGACGTTCGAGGAGCTGGTCGAGGCGATCGAGGCGGTCGCGCGCGGCGAGTCCGCGGTGCGGCCGGTCACGCTGTCGAAGATCCTGCCCGGCCTGCGTGCGAGCGGCGCGGCCGCGCCGCCGATCCCGCCGCCGCCGGCGACCCTGACCGCGCGCGAGAAGGAGGTGCTGCGGCTGCTCGCGGCGGGGCTGTCGAACAAGGAGATCGCCCGGGCGCTCGACAATGCGGAGGGGACGATCAAGAACCACGTGTCGAGCATCCTGGCCAAGCTCGGCGTCCGCGACCGCACTCAGGCAGTGCTGCTCGGCATCCAGCTCGGACTCGTGTGAACCTCCCCGCCGGGAGCCAGCCGCGCGGCCCGCCCGGATCCGCCGCAGCGGGACCCTCCGGCGAGCGACCGCCTCGCAGTCGGGTGGCCCGAGTGATGCCCGGCGCGCGGTCAGCGGCGCAGCTCGACGATGCAGCGCTCCCGCCCCGCGGCCGCGAGCTGGTCGCGCGGCTCGATCGCCAGCGCGCGGTCGTAGTGCGCGAGCGCCTCGGCCCAGCGCTGCCGGGCCGCCAGGATGTCGCCCGCCAGGCGCGCGAGCGCGAGCGATCCCGGGAAGCGCCCGCCGTGCGCGCGCAGCACCGCGAGCGCCCGCTCGTCGGCGCCCGTCCGGTGCAGCGCGAACGCCTCGCCGTAGACGCCGGCGACGTCGTCCGGCTCGACGGCCTGCAGCGCGCGCCAGACGTCGGCCGCCTCCGCGTCGCGGCCGAGCTGCAGCAGCATCGTGCCGAGGTCGCGTTGGACGAGCGGCAGCTCGGGGCTGAGCCGGAGCACCTCGCGGAGCTGCTCGACGGCGCTCGCGAGGTCGCCGCCGCGGAGCCGCTCGGCGGCGGCCGCGATGCGCAGACCGACGACCACCCAGTCCACGCCGGCTCCCGGCATGCCCGCGGACCTCGGTACGGACTGCAGCACCGTCGCGGGGAAGTCGGGCACTGCGGTCTTCAGCCGGCCGAGGTGCATCGTGATCCGCCGTAGCTCGTCCGCGCACCGCAGTCCGCGCTCGTCGGTGCCTGGCAGCTCGGCGAGCAGCGCGCTCGGGTCGTAGGTCAGGTTCGCGGGTGCGCCCGGGTCGTGGAACACGTGCGAGAAGTCGTTGCGCTGGTCGCTGACGAGCGGCTCCCCTCCGAACTCCGCGGCCAGCGCGCGCGGGCCCATGGTGATGCGCGCGAGCAGCGCAGCCGGCCGGGGGACGCCGAGCGCGGTCAGCTCGGCCGCCACGGCGGGCGACTCCGCGTAGCGGCGCTCGATCGTCTGCAGGTCGAGTGCACCATTGCAGCCGAGCAGGATGAAGTTGGTGTCCGCCCCGACGAACAAGAGCGACTGCGGGAACACCGCGATGAAGGACGCAATGGCCGAGCGCATCGCGGGCCGGGGCATCTGCTCGATCGGCAGCCACTGGGTCATGAAGCCGCCGGGTGTCAGGTGCGCGCGCACCGACTCGTAGTACTCGACCGAGTACAGGCGGGACACGCCCGGGAACATCGGTGGCGGTGGCTCGCTGGTGACGAGGTCGTAGGAGGCGTCGCTCACCGCGAGATAGTGGCGGCCGTCGTCGTGGATCAGTCGGATGCGCGGGTCGTCGATCACGCCGTGGTTCGTGTCCGCGAACTCGGGCGCGGTCGCGAACACCTGCCGGTTCAGATCGACGACGTCGAGGCGCTCGATCGACCGGTGTGCGGCGATCGCCGACGCGGTGTTGCCGACACCGAAGCAGATCAGCAGCGCGCCTGCTGGCCGCGGGTGGGCGAGCAGCGGGACGTGCGCCATCAGCCGCATGTAGCGCTGCGCGGTGGGATTCGTGCCCGACATCGCGTGGCTGTCGAAGAACAGCCAGTCGCCGTGCCGGTCGTCGAGCACGAAGGTCGTGTGGGCGCCGTCGCTCCGCAATGCGCGCACCGGCAGTCGCGAGGCGGGGCTCGACGGCGCGAACCACGAGGCAGCGAACGATGCCGGCGTCAGCAGCACGAGTGCGACCAGCGCGGCGAGCCACGCGCCGGCGATCGTGCGCGCCGCGCGCGCGGGGCGCCCGCCGATCCGGAGCGCGAACAGGCCGAGCGCGCCGAGGGCGAACATCGCGAGGAACAACCGCAGCGCGTAGAACAGATTGACGCCCGGTGCGAGTGTCGAGAAGGCGACGATCCCGACGCAGAAGGCGAGCGTGTTGGCACCGTACAGCGTGCCGAGGTGCCGCCCGTCCGCCTGGGCCCGATTGCAGGCGAACGGCAACAGGAGCGACAGCAGGTAGAACGGTGGCAGCACGAATACGCCGGTGAACAGCAGCAGCGCCCGGAAGCCGTAGCCGAAGTCGACGAACAGGAACGAGCCGGTGAGACCCGCGGGGAGGCGCGGGAGCGCCGCGCGCACGCGCAGATCGTCCGCGCTGTTCGCCCACTGCTTCAGCGCGTACGCGTCGTGCCAGACCGCGAGGTAGTAGCCGAGCGCGAGCACGACACCGATCTGCAGATGCCGCAGCGTGAGCCGCGGTGCGAGGCGGACGGTGGCGCTGGCGAGGAAGATCGCGAGGATCGCCCACAGCGAGATGCACGACAGCGCGGCGCCGGTCCGGCAGTCGAGGAACTGCAGCCGGCGCAGGACGTCGGCCTCGAACGCGCCGGTCAGTCCGCCGCCGAGGACCGCGATGGCGACGAGCGTCGACGTCGCCGGCAGCGCCGTCGCCGCCTGGTCCGCGGCGGGCCGGGGTTGGCCGGCGGGCAGCCGGACGCGACCCGCCGCGAAATAGCCGCCGAGCAACGCATTGGCGATCACGATCGTCAGGAACATCCGCTGGTGGCCGAGCCACGCGAGCAGCAGGAACTCCGCCGCGATCACGCCGCCGCAGGCACCGAGGGTGTTCCACGCGTACAGCGCCGCCGGGAACCGCGCCGACGAGCGGAACACGTCGCACAGCAGCGGGAACGTGACGCCCATCAGGAAGCACGGCGCGAAGACGCAGGCGGTGCTGGCGAGGAGCTGTGCGAGCGTGGCGGCAGCGGTCGGCTCGAACACGCGGCCGTCGAGCGCGTACGGGAAGCCGTCCCACAGGTCGGCCGGCAGCGCGGGCAGCAGCAGCGTCAGTGCAGCGGTCAGCGCGACGCCGAGCTCGACCACGCCGTACAGCCGCAGCGGGTCGGCGACGCGCGCGCGGCGGCCGAGCCACCCGGCGAAGCGGCGGCTCGCGAGGCTCCCCGCGGCGAGGCCCCCGATGAAGTTCGCGACGACGAACGCGAACGTCAGGTTGGTGGAGCCGAACGCGTCGACGAACACGCGGAACCAGGCGACCTGGTAGCCGAGGCTCAGCAAACCGGACAGACAGTAGAGCAGGTAGACGCGTCGCATGGTCGGCGCCCGGTCCGCCGACGGCCGGCGCTCAGTCCTTCGAGAGCCGCCGCAACACCGTGTGCAGGATGCCGCCGTTGCGGTAGTAGTCGACCTCGACCGGCGTGTCGATCCGGCACACCGCCTGGAACGTCGTCGTCGTGCCGCGGTCGGGATCGACCGCGCGAACCGCGACGAGCTGGCGGGGCGCGACGTGGTCGTCGACGTCGATGTCGAACACCTCGCGACCGGTCAGTCCGAGGCTGGCGGCCGTCTCGCCGTCCTGGAACTGCAGCGGCAGCACGCCCATGCCGACCAGGTTGCTGCGGTGGATGCGCTCGTAGCTCTCCGCCAGGACGCAGCGCACGCCGAGCAGGTTGGTCCCCTTGGCGGCCCAGTCGCGGCTCGAGCCGGTGCCGTACTCCTTGCCGGCGAGCACGAGCAGCGGTGTGCCGGCCTGCTGGTAGCGCTGGCTCGCCTCGTAGATCGACGTGACCTCGCCGCTCGGCAGGTGGGTCGTGACGCCGCCTTCGGTGCCCGGCGCCAGCTGGTTGCGCAGGCGGATGTTCGCGAAGGTGCCGCGCGTCATCACGCGGTCGTTGCCGCGGCGAGCGCCGTAGCTGTTGAAGTCGGCCGGCTCGACGCCGTGCTGCTGCAGGTAGCGGCCCGCCGGGCTGTCCGGCTTGATCGAGCCGGCCGGCGAGATGTGGTCGGTGGTCGTCGAGTCGCCGACCTTGACGAGGCAGCGCGCGCCCTCGATCGGCCGCACCGGCTCCGGCTCGTGCGCCATCTCCAGGAAGAACGGTGGCTCCTGGATGTAGGTGCTGCTCGCCTTGAACTGGTAGAGCTGGCTGTCGCCGGCGACGTGGATCGCCTGCCACTCGGCCGGGCCCTCGAGCGACGCGTAGCGCTCCCGGAACATGTCCTGACGCACGCACGTGCGCACCGTGTCGCGCACCTCCTGCGTGGTCGGCCAGATGTCCTTCAGGAACACCTCCTTGCCGTTCGTGTCCGTGCCGAGCGGCTCGGTGCGCAGGTCCTTGTCGACCGTGCCGGCCAATGCGTAGGCGACGACCAACGGTGGGGACGCGAGGTAGTTCGCCTTGACGTCCTGATTGACGCGACCTTCGAAGTTGCGATTGCCGCTGAGGACCGACGCCGCGACCAGATCGCCCTCCTGGATCGCGGCGCGCACCGGGTCCGGCAGCGGACCCGAGTTGCCGATGCAGGTCGTGCAGCCGTAGCCGACGTTGTGGAAGCCGAGCGCATCGAGGTCGGCCGCGAGCCCGGCGGCCTGCAGGTAGTCGGTGACGACCCGCGAGCCGGGCGCGAGACTCGTCTTGACCCACGGTGGCACCGTCAGGCCGCGCTGCCGCGCCTTGCGGGCGACGAGGCCGGCGGCGACCAGCACGTCGGGGTTCGAGGTGTTCGTGCAGGACGTGATCGCGGCGATGACGACCGCTCCGTGTCCGATCGCGGCGCCGGTCCCCGGCACCCGGCCCTGCGCCTCGAGCGCCGGGCCGCCGAGCGCGAAGCCGCGCTTGTCGAGCGGGGCGCGCAGCGTGCTCCGGAACTGGTCGCGCATCGCCGACAGCGTCACACGGTCCTGCGGCCGCTTCGGCCCGGCGAGGCACGGCTCGATGCTCGCGAGGTCGAGCGCCAGGCCGTCCGAGTAGGTCGGCGTCGGTGCGCCGGCAGTCCAGAACAGGCCCTGCTCCTTGGTGTAGCGCTCGACCAGCTCGATCTGCGCCGCATCGCGGCCGGTGAGCCGCAGGTAGGCGAGCGTCTCGTCGTCGACGGGGAAGAAGCCCATCGTCGCGCCGTACTCGGGCGCCATGTTCGCGATCGTCGCGCGGTCGGCGAGGCTCAGTTGGCGCAAGCCGTCGCCCCAGAACTCGACGAACTTCCCGACCACGCCCTTCTGCCGCAGCATCTGGGTGACGGTCAGCACGAGGTCGGTCGCGGTCGTGCCCTCCGGGAGGCGGCCGCGGAGTTCGAAGCCGACCACCTCCGGCATCAGCATGTAGACGGGCTGGCCGAGCATCACCGCTTCGGCCTCGATGCCGCCGACGCCCCAGCCGACGACGCCGAGGCCGTTGACCATCGTCGTGTGGCTGTCGGTGCCGACCAGCGAATCGGGGAACGCGACCCGTGCGCCGCCGACCTCGCGCGTCAGCACGACGCCCGCCAGGTACTCGAGGTTGACCTGGTGCACGATGCCGGTGCCCGGCGGCACGCAGCGGAAGTTGCGCAGCGCGCGCTGGCCCCACTTGAGGAACTCGTAGCGCTCGCGATTGCGCTCGAACTCGATCTCGAGGTTGCGCTGGTAGGCGTCCGGCGAGCCGAAATGGTCGACCTGGACCGAGTGGTCGATGACCAGATCGCACGGCACCAGCGGGTTGATCTTCGCGGGATCGCCGCCGAGCCGCTGCATCGCCGCGCGCATCGCCGCGAGGTCGACGACGCAGGGCACGCCGGTGAAGTCCTGCAGCACGACGCGGCCGGGCAGGAACGGGATCTCCTCCTGGCCGGCGCTGCTCGGCGACCAGCCCGCGATGCGCTGGACGTCCGCCTCGGTGATCACGTAGCCGTCGAGGTTGCGCAGCGCCGCCTCGAGCAGCACGCGGATGCTGAACGGCAGACGCGAGACGTCGCCGAGCCCGGCGGTGGCGAGGGCGGGAAGCGACCAGAGGGTCACGTCACCCGCGGCGCCCGCGCGCAGCGTGCGGCGGGCGGAGAACGGATCGTGGTGCGAGGTCATACGGAGTCTCGGGGAGCAGTGCTCCGCGGACTCCGGCGCCGGGTCGGGGCGGCTCGCGGCGGGATCCCGGCAGCAGGCGGCCAGGGGCCGCGCGCCTCGGCGCTGGGCTCCGCGGGGCGGATGTCGGACCTGCCGCAGCAGTGTGCGAACCGGCCGTCCCGGCGGACCGCGATGCGGCGCTCAGCCGACGCGGAAGTAGCCGCCGGACTTCTTGCGCTTGCGCTTGATCACCTTCCGTCCGCCCGCGGTCTTGGAGCGGGTGCGGAAGCCCACCTTCTTGGCGCGCTTGAGGTTCGAGCGACGGACTTTGAGCTTCATCGGACGGGTCGGAACGGAGTCGAAGGGGGAGGAACCGTAGCGGCCGGCACGGCGGGCGTCAACGCCTCGCGCGCCCACCTGCCCCGGTTCTGCGCCGGCGCGCACCGCCGCGCCAGCACGCCGCGCGTCAGTTCGGCAGCTGGCGCTTGAGGAACTCCATGTCCTCGGCGAACTGCGTCAGCGCCTCGCGGTCGACGTCGGAGATCGCGACGAAGCCGGCCGTCACGCGGACCGCGTCGTCGCCGGCCGCCTCGACCTCGCGGACCTTGCCGAGCAGCTCGAAGTAGCCCTTCTTGAACATCTTCACCTGGAACTTCAGGTGGACGTCGCTGCCGGTGAAGAACAGCTGCCGCATCTGGTCCTGGCTGACGCCGCGCTTCTGACCCGACCACAGGAACTGGATGCGGTCGCCGTTCACGTTGCCCATCGAGCCGATCAGCGGCTTGCCGCCGGTCTGGCGCTGCCGCGTCTCGTCGGGGAACGAGATCAGGACCTTCTCCTGGTTGACCGGCACGGCGCCGGCGAGCTCCAGCTCGTTCAGGTTCTTGATCAGGTGCTTGACGGCCGCCTCCTGCTCGTCGAACACCGGTACGATCTGGTCGATGCCGACCTTCGTGACGATGTCGCGCACGAAGTTCGACGGGTGCGCGATCACCAGCTCGCCGTTCGCCGCCTTGCACAGCTTGTGGAACCGGATGATGGCGCCGAGTGCGGTGGAGTTGATGAACTTGACGAGGCGCAGGTTCAACGCGAGGTGCGCGACGCCGTTCTCGAGGAGCGACTCCACCTCCTCCTGCAGGCTCGGCACGTAGAACGTGTCGAACTCGCCCTTGAGCGTCAGGATGCAGTAGTCGTCCTGGACGTACTTGTCGATCTTCATGAGAGCACGGCTGTTCGAAGGGCGCGACCTGGACTCGGCCCGTGCGCGCGGGACGTCCGCGGGTCGGGCGGTCCGCTCGGCGCCCAGTGGCGAGCACCTGTCGACAGCGGCCGCGTCGAGGCGCGGGGGGCCTGGATTTTGTCGGACGGAAACCCCTCGTTCAATCCGTTAGAGTTCCGCGCGCGGCCATGAAGCGACTGTTCTTCTGGAAGAAGCCCGACGACCCGGACGGGGGCGGCCGGGGTCCCGTCGACCCCTCGGAGTCGCCCAGCCTCCTGACGGGCGACCCCGAGAGCGATGCCGAGTCGCTCGAGATCCTCCTCGACACGATCGCCGAGGTGAACTCGAACATCGACCTCGATCGGGTCCTGAAGGACATCGTCGACAAGTCGGTGGCGGTGACGCGCGCCGAGCGCGGCCTGCTGCTGCTCGGCGATGCCGCCGACGACCTGCAGGTCCGCGTCGCCCGCGACAAGGAGGGCGTCGACCTCGGCGCCGACGTCGCCTACAGCAAGAACACCGTGAGCCGCTGCCTCGCGGCGGGGCACGCCGAGCGCGCGGTCGTGCAGTCGGATCGCGAGGCGCTCGAGCTCGGGCAGTCGGTGTTCAATCTGCGTCTGCGGGCGGTGATGTGCGCGCCGCTGCGGGTCCGCAACCGGACGATCGGCGTGATCTACGTGGACTCGACCGCCGTGCGCCGCGAGTTCTCCGGCCGTGACCTCGCGCTGTTCGGGGCGCTGTCGGCGCAGCTCGCGATCGCGCTCGAGAACGCGCGGCTGCACGCCGACTCGCTGGAGAAGGCCCGCCTCGAGAAGGACTTCGAGATCGCCAAGCAGATCCAGAAGCACCTGCTCGCCGACGTGCCGCGCAACTTCCCCGGCCTCGACCTCGCGGTGCGCTTCTACGCGCGCGACGAGGCGAGCGGCGACACCTACGACTTCGCGCCGATCGGCGGCGACCGGCTCGTCGCGTTGATCGGCGACGTCACCGGGCACGGCGTCGGCGCGGCACTGCTGACGCACGCCGCGCAGGCCGCGACGCGCAGCTACCTGGAGCTGCTCGACGACCTCAGCGAGGTGATGACGCGGCTGAACAACCGGCTCTGCGCGAGCGTCGAGACCGGCAACTTCATGTCGGTCCTGATGGTGCAGGTCGATCCGCGCCGCGGCACCGCCCACTACGTCAACGCCGGGCACCCGCCACTGCTGCTCGTCCGCGACGGCGAGGTGCGCGAGCTCGAGAAGACCGGCATGGTCCTCGGCGTCGTCGACCAGCAGGTCTACAACGCCGCCGGCCCGGTCGAGCTGCAGCCCGGCGATCTGCTGTTCATGCGGACCGACGGCGTCGACGAGACGCGCAACCCCGAGCGGGAGCTGTTCGGCGCCGAGCGGCTGCGCGCGTGCCTGCGCGAGTCGGCCGGGATCGGGGCGGAGGCGGTGCTCGATCGCGTCGAGGCGGCGGTCAACCGATTCGCGCGCGGCGTGCAGCAGGACGACGACCTCACGATGGTCGCGATCCGGATCGGGAGGCGTTGATGGAGCGACCGCGGCGGATCGCCGGGGCCCGCGCGCGCACGCCGGGCGGGCCGGTTCACGGGCCAGTTGGCGACGAGGCGACGGAGCGATGAACAAGCGGTTGCTGATCGGGGTCGGAGCGCTGGTCGTGCTCGGGGCCGGGGCGTTCGTCGTCCAGCGCGAGCTCGCGGCGGCCGACCGCCGGGCGCGGGTCGAGCGGCTGCTCGCCGAGGTGGACTCGGAGCTCGGCCAGTCGACGCCGCGGCCCGACGACCTGCGTCGGGTGCTGGGCAACGTGCGCAGCGAGGCGGCCAGCGCCCCCGACGACGTGGCGCTCGCGGTCGCCGAGGTGCGCCTGCTGCGCAAGCTCGGCAATCCGCGGCGGGCGTGGGAGGCGGTACAGGTGCGCGCGACCGCGCCGGGCGCGCCAGCCGAGCTGCGTGGCGTCGCGGCGGAAGTGCTCGCCGAGGCGGTCGCGCTGACCGGCGACCCCGGGGAGCTGCGGCAGGCCCTCGAGCTCGCCGCGTCGCGCGGTCGCGACTCCGGCGACGCGAACGCCCTGCAGCTCGCCTGGCTGCTCGCGTTCCGGGTCGGTGACCCGGAGGACTTCGCCGCGCTCGGCGCCGAGCTGCGCGCGCAGCACGCCGGCACGCCGGACGCGCGGCTCGTCGAGGTGCTCGGCCACGACCTCGCTGCACTGCTCGGCGCGCGGCTCGGGATCGGCGTCGAGGAGCTGAAGGCGTCGGCGCCCGACCCCCGCGCCCGCGCGCTCGGCGTGCTGCTCGAGTCGCTCGGCGAACGGCCGTCGCTCGCTGCGGTCGACGACCTCGCGACCGCGCTCGGCGACGGCGCACCGCCGGAGTTCGACCTCGTGCGGGCGTTCCGCCGCATCGAGCGGATCGGCGCCGAGCGCGGGGAGGCCGCACAGATCGCGCTGTTCGACGCGCTCGACGACGTCGAGGCCGTGCTCGAACGCGAGCCGTCGTCGGTCGACGCCCGCGACATCGCGGTGCTCGCGTTGATCGGCCTGTGGTCGTCACCGCGCGGTCTCGAGCCCGACGAGCGCACGCAGCTCAAGGCCTACCTCGACTGGCTCCTGCGCAACGCGGGCGACACCCACGCGCGCGCCTCCGTCTGGCGCGAGATGCGCAGCCGCATCGACGGGTGAGGCGCGGAGCGCCGGTGCCATCGGCGCCCGCGCGCCACGCGTTCCGGATCGCGGACCGGCCCGGTCACGATCCTCAAGCGGCGCGGCTCCGGGCTCCGACCAGGAGCCAGGATGTCTCCTCGGATCCTGGCCCTGATCGCTGCGCTGAGTCTCGCGTCCGCGTCGTCGGCGCAGGCGCTCGAGGCCCGCATCGAGCTGGAGTCGGGCCGCGTACTGTTCGCGGAGGTCGTCGAGCTGAATGCCGACGAGATCCAGGTGGTCGTCGACGGGCGGGAGCTGCGGCTGCCGCGCGCGGCGGTCGCGAGCATCGTGCCGGTCGGCGCGGATCCGGGACCTCCGGCGCGGTCCGCCGCCGCGCTGGACGACCAGCAGGACGCGAGCGGCACCGAGGGCGGCGACGTCGTGGCGGGCAGCCCTGCGGGCGGCGCCCGGCAGCAGCCGGGACGCGAGCCGGCGAGCGGCGCGACCGCGTCGCGCGCGGGCGGTCCGGACGAGCGCGTCGTCGACCTCATCGAGCGCTTCCTGTGGGTCGTGCCCGAAGGGGGCGCCGGCCATCTGACCAGTCTCGGGGCCGCGCTGCTGCTGATGTCGTCGTTCCTGGTGCTGCTCAGCGCGCGGCTGGCGGGTCTCGAGCGAGTGACCTTCGCGCGGTGCGCGGGTCTGTCGGTCGTGCTGCTCGCCGTGCTCGCCGTCGAGGCGTCGCTGCTGCCGGCGACCGCGATCGCGGTCGGGATCGCCCTGCTCGCGGATCTGGTCGTGTTCGTGCTGTGCACCAACCTGATCCTCGGCGCGTCGCTCGGCGCCTCGGGCTTCGTCGTCGCGGCATTCGCGTTCGCGATGCTGCTCGGTGTGCTGCTCACCGAGCTGGTCGGCGTGCTGATCAGCGCGCACGACCTGCTGTGAGCGCGGTGCATCCCGCGCTTGACGGCGCTCGGCGCCCCTCGTTTCCTGGGGCGATGCAGAACGTGGTGTTCGACGTGACGGCCCGCGACTTCGAGCGGGACGTCGTCGTCCGGTCGCGCGACGTCCCGGTCCTGCTCGACTTCTGGGCCGACTGGTGCGGCCCGTGCCGCGCGCTCGGCCCGGTGCTCGAGAAGCTCGCCGGGGAGTTCGGCGGCGGCTTCGTGCTCGGCAAGATCGATACGGAGCGCGAGCAGGAGCTGGCGATGGCGTTCCGCGTGCAGAGCATCCCGTTCTGCGTGCTGTTCGACGGCGGCCAGCCGGTCGACGCCTTCGCCGGCGCGCTGCCCGAGTCCGAGGTGCGTCGCTTCCTGGAGCGCAACGGTGTGCGTGCGGTCGCCGGCGAGGCCGCGCCGGAGCCCGCGCCCGCGGACCCGGACGGTCCGGTCGCCCGGCTGCGCGCGGGGCTCGCCGCCGTGCTGCGCGGCGATTGCGCGACCGCCCGCGAGCGCCTCGACGGCATCCCCGAGGAGGAGCCGGAGCGCGCCCGTGCTAGGCGGCTGCTCGACGGTCTGCAGATCTGGGAGCAGCCGCCGACCGGCGAGGCGGCCGGCAAGCCCGCGGGTGTCGCGCTGCTGGCCGGCCGCGAGCGGCTCGCGGGCGGCGATCTCGACGGCGCCGTCGAGGCGTTCCTCGACTCGATGCAGAGCGACAAGGCGTTCGCGGGCGAGCTCGCGCGGCGCGCTGCGGTGATGACGCTGGAGCTGATGGGGCTCGAGCCCGACGGCGACGACCGCGCGAGCGCATTCCGCCGCCGCATGGCGACGCTGATGTATTGATCGACTGGGCTGCCGTACCGGCCTGATCGGCTGGGCCGCCTCAGCGCCCGCGCTCGGGGCCCGGCGGTGCCGGGTCCTCGTTGCGCAGCTCGATCGGCCACTGGTCGGCGCCCGGCTGCACACGGGGGGTCTTGCCGGACCAGGTGACGCCGTCGCGCTGGGTCGTCGCGAACAGCGTGTAGAGACCGTCGGGCAGGCCGCGGAACGCGAACGTGCCGTCGGCGGCCGAGGTGGTCGCGCGCGGTCGCACGCCGGAGAGTACCGGTCGCGTCGCGCAGCTCCACCGCGACGCCCGCCGCCGGAAGACCGTCCGGCAGCAGGACCACGCCGAGCAGCGCCGACCCGGGCGCGAGATCGACCACGCAGTCGCGGCCGGCCGGCGGCCAGGAGACCGTCATCGGGACGTGATCGGCGTGTCCGACCTCGGCCTCGACCGGTCCCGGAAACAGCCCGGCGACGCGCACACGGCCACGCCCGTCGGTCGCGAAGGCGCGCTCGAGGGGCACCGGGTGGCCGTCCGGATCGACCACCGGGGTGCGCACGACCGCACCGCGCAGCGGGTCGCCGCGCGCGCCCAGCACGCACAGCTCGCGCGGCTCGGCGATCGGCAGCGTCAGCGCGAGCGGTCCCGTCCCGCCGTCCCACTGCGCCGCGACGAGCGCGCGACCGGCGGCGATCGCCACCGCGAAGGTCGGGCCGTCGAGCGCGCGCACCTGCGGGAGGGCCGCGCGACCCGCCGCGTCGGTGCGCGCGATCGCGACGAGTCGAGGACCGCCCGGCTCGACCGCGACCAGGCGCAGCTCGGCGTCCGGCAGCGGCTCTGCGCCGGGACCGGCGACGCGCAGCGCGCGGGTCGGCACCTCGGGCGTGCGCAGCTCGAGCGCGCTGGTGTCCGGAGTCGCCCAGCCGACGGCGCGCCGCAGCGAGCCGTCCGCCGCGCGCAACCACGCCTCGACCTCGACCGGCGCCACCGGCCGCGGCAGCCGCCCGGTCCACGCGTCGGCGGCGCCGAGGCGCGCCGGCCAGCGCGCGGTGCCGGCGGCGACGATCGGGCCCGCCGCGCTGTGCAGCGCGAGGCCCTCGGCCGGTCCGGCGTCGACGTCGAGCGTGCGGCGCTCGCCGGCGCGCAGCTCCACGCGCAGCTCACGGCAGATGCCGTCCTCGATCGTCAGCAGCCAGGCGCCGGCCGGGAGCTGCAGCGCCGGCGCCGCGCGCGGCGGCAGCTCGACGGCGGTGCCGGTCGCGAGCCGGGCGCGGGCGCGGAACGGTGCGCCGTCCGCACGGCGCAGCTCGGCGAGCGGGGTCGCGACGAGCGCGACCGGGTCGTCGGTGGCCGCGTCGGCCAGCAGCGCGCCGAGGCCGTCGTCGTCGAGCACGACGCAGGTCGCCGGGCCGCGGGGAGCGGCGAAGCGGAACCGTCCGCGCGCGTCGGTGCGGCCCTCGCGGAGCGCCGCGGTCGGTGGTCGCGGCGCGCCGGCGTCGAGCCACGGCGCGCCCCGGTCGGGGTGCGGCAGCCACAGCACGCGGGCGCCTTCGACCGGGCGACCCGAGGCGGTTCGTACGAGGCCGATCGCGTCGCCGTCCTGCGGGCGCGCGGCGGCCGGTGTGCGACCGGTCGCCATCGCGGCGAGCGCGACGGTCAGCAGGGCGGCGAGCTGCGCGGCGGCGATCATCGTCGGCTCGCTCCAACGGGCGCCGGGCCCGAGCGGTTCGCCGGCGTGGGTCGTCCGTCGAGCCGCGCCGGGCGAGCCGCGCCGTCAGTCCAGCTCGGTGCGGCTCGCGAGCACGCGGTTCGCCAGCCCGTAGGCGACGGCCTCCTGCGCGTTGAGCCAGAAGTCGCGCCGCGCGTCGACGAGGATCTGCTCGGGGCTGCGGCCGGTCGCATCGGCGATGATCCGCACGTAGCGCTCGCGCAGCTTGATGACCTCGCGCGCGGTGATGTCGAGGTCGGAGGCGGTGCCGCGCCCGGCGGTCGACGGCTGGTGGATCATGAAGCGACTCTCGCCGAGCGTGAACCGCTGGCCGTTCTCGCCGGCCAGGTGGACCAGGATGCCGGCGCTCGCACACAGCCCGTTGACGACCGTGCGGATCGGCGGCGCGACGAACCGCAGCATGTCGTAGATCGCGAAGCCCGAGTCGGCGCTGCCGCCCGGTGAGTTGATCAGCACGGTGATCGGTCGGTCGCGGTCCTGCGCCTCCATGACGAACAGACGTTCGGCGCAGGCCTTCGCGAGCTGGTCGGTGATCGGGCCGAACACCAGCAACGTGCGGCTCTCGATCAGATGGCGCTCGACGAAGCCGCCGGCGCGGTCGGGGCGCAGCTCCTCCATGTCGTCGTCGTCGAGGCGGGGGAGGCGCGCGTCGTCGGCTGCTGGCGGCATGTGCATCGAGGTCTCCGTGGGTCGAGCGGGTCGGGCTGTGACGGTGCCGCCGGTCCGCACCGGCGGCGCGACCCGGACCCGGATCGCAGGCTTGTTTCGGGTCGATCGGCCCGCCGGGTGAAGCCGGGTCCCTGCGCGGGCTCGCTGGTGCGCGCGCACCCGTGACGTCGATCCGCCGAGGCCCGCCCGCCCGGACGTTGCTGCTTATCCAGCCGCCGCGGCGCGCGCAAGCGCGACCGGAGCGGTCCACAAAAACGCGGGCCCCACCTTGCCCTCGCGGGGCGTCGTGGCTACGGTCGGGGCCCAGATCGCGGCGGTGGTGTCCACCGCCCATCGTGCCCGGTTCTGTCGAGGGGACGATCGGGTCGCCGCAGACAGGTCGGTCGCGGTTCGTCACACACATCGTTCGTCGCGCACAGTTCGCACACGCAACTCACCGCAGAGGTCCCAGGTGCCGATGGCGGGTGTCCAACGACACTCGCGAGCGGACCTGGACAGTCGAGGTCGCCGGGATCGGGGATCGTCGACGCACGATGCGGGTGGACACGGTGCGGATGATCTCGAGCGGCGCGCGCCCCTTGCGGGGCGTGGAGCGATCCGGAGTGGATCGCGCGGCGAGCGAGGGTGGCGGACGACGCGCGAACGCCCGGATCTGCAGCGACACGTTTCCCCGGTGACCGGTTCCGGAGCGATCCTCCGGCGGTGAGCCTCGTTGGGCGAGCCGCGGGTGGCTCGCGCCAGAGCCCGACCCTCCCTCGCGACGCGCGTGCGTCGGACCGGCTACTCGAGGTCCCCGGATCCACACTTCGGGGATCGGTTTCGAATCGCTGCGGAACGACCTTCCGTGAACGCTCCCGACCGACGCCGCCGTGCGCCGGGGGACATCGTCGAGGCGAGAGCCAGCCGCCGGATTCCCGGTGGCGGTCCCGGTCGCGGGCCGCGTCGTTCCGACGCGCCGTCGCGCTCGCCACGGACGCGCCCTCCCGTCGCCCGTCGCCCGCGCCCCGACTCCAGGATGACCGAGCCGTTCGCCGCGACCTCGCGCGGCGTCCCGGCCAGGCTCCCGGTCGACCGCGGAGGTGTCCGGCGAGGCGCGTCGCGGCGGCCGGATCGCGGCGAGGGCTCGCGCGCGTTGCGCCGGGCCGAGCCTGATGTGTGCGGATCCAGCGCGCTGCGCGGGTCCGCGCAGGTGAGCAGCGCAGGCGCGCCGGGGGCGCGCACCCGACTTCGGCAAGCGGAGAATCGATGAGCCAGAACGAGCGGTCCGCCAACGGTGGCGGCGGCAACGGTCAGAAGCGCTGGCGCAAGCGGCGGCGGCGCCGCGGGAGTCGCGGCGGCGGTGGCGGCGGTGGCGGCGGCGGCGGAGTCGGCGGTGGCGTGCCGAGCCCGGGCGCCGACTTCATGCCGGAGATCGACGGGGACACCGAGGCGGTGTCCGGGTGCCTCGAGCTGCAGAAGGACAAGACCGGCTGGTTGCGTCAGAAGCGGCACATGTACCTGCCGGACGACGACGGCTACGACGACGTGTTCGTGCCGGCCCCGCTCGTGCGCCAGTACCGGATGATCGAGGGCAGCTTCGTCATCGGCCAGGGCGGCATCCCGATGAAGGGGCACAAGCGGATGACGCTCGCCGAGGTCGACACGATCGACGGACTCGGCCCCGAGGAGTCGAAGAACCGGCGGCTGTTCAAGGAGCTGACCGTCGTCGACCCGGAGCCGATGATGGTGCTCGCGCAGGGGATCGACGACGACATCAGCCTGCGCATCGTCGATCTGCTGTGCCCGATCGGTCGCGGTCAGCGCGGTCTGATCGTCGCGCCGCCGCGCTCGGGCAAGACGGTGCTGTTGCAGAAGATCTGCCACGCGCTGTCCGCGAACTACCCGGACCTCCACATGATGGTGCTTCTCATCGACGAGCGGCCGGAGGAGGCGACCGCGTGGCGTCGGGCCGTCGAGGGCGACAATCGCGAGGTGCTGGTGTCGACGCTCGACGAGGGGCCGAAGCACCACATCATGGTCTCGGAGATGGCGATGAAGCGTGCGCAACGCCTCGTCGAGACCGGCCAGGACGTCGTGATCCTGCTCGACTCGATCACGCGTCTGACGCGCGCCTACAACTCCGCGCTCGGCCGTGGCGGCGGCGCGACGATGTCGGGCGGCATCGGCTCGAAGGTGCTGGAGATGCCGAAGAAGTTCTTCGGCTCGGCGCGCAACTGCGAGGAGGGCGGCTCGCTGACGATCCTCGCGACGACGCTCGTCGACACCGGCAGCCGCATGGACCAGGTGATCTTCGAGGAGTTCAAGGGCACCGGCAACATGGAGCTGGTGCTCAATCGCCAGCTCGCCGAGCGTCGCATCTTCCCGGCGATCGACATCGAGCTGTCG
>JADJWQ010000005.1 GCA_016716265.1 Planctomycetota bacterium | reverse complement strand
GAGACGCCGCTCGACGGGATGGGCACGATGCTGGTCGTCAGCGGCAACAACTTCGACGGGCGCGCAGGTGGATACGATCCCGACACCGGCTCCCCCGCAGCGGCTCCGCACCGTCGCGGGCAACAACGGCACGTTGCAGGCGAACCTGCCCGGGCCCACCGTCGCGAGCAGCCGGCCGCGGTGGTTCTCGCGGGTGCGGGGTCGAGACGTCGGTCGGCGTGTCCGCCAACTCGATCACGGTCGAGCACGGCGGGCGTGCCGGCACGGTGGCGAGGGCCGCCCGCATGGCCGGTTCACCGGCAGCAATTTCCCCGACGTCGTCTGGGGATGCGAACCACGACCTGCGCAGGTTCCGCGGCGACACCGGCGAGATGGTCGCCGACGGCTACCGGCTGACCAACGTGCTGATCGGCGAGCAGGGCCGCGTGACGCTCGACGGACAACTGGTCGCGATCGTCTGGCTCGTCGACACCGACGCCGGGCGCAAGGTCACCGTGCTGGGCGACCCGACCGGTCGTTACCTGCTCGACCAGGTCCGCGGCATCGCGCGCGACCCCGGCACCGGCACGTAACTGAACTCCGCACGACGCGCTTCCCGCTGCTGCCGATCCCCGAGTCGAGCACGCCGGAGGGCGGCGGGGGGCTCGACGGCCCGGAGCTCGCGCAGCCCGGTCTCGAGCTGCGGCTCGCGGCGGGTGCTGGGCCGTCGCTGGTCCTCGGGCCGCAGGGGCTGACCGTCGGCCGGCGCTACGTGACCGTGCTGGTCATCGAGGACGCTGGCTCGCCGGTGCCGATCGAGCTGCCGCTGCCGTCGACGACCGGTGCGCTCGTCTCGCTGCCGTTCGCCGCGGACCGCGCAGCGATGACGCTCGGGCCGTTCGCATTGCCACCCTGCACGGTCGACACGATCTGCGTGGAGGTCGCCGACGGCGCCCTCGGCGCCCGCTCGAATTGGGTGCGCGCCGAGCTGCGCGGCGACCGCCTGGTCGAGGCGCCGGCGGACGCGGCCGGGCCGGCGGGGGCGCCCGGCGAGGCGGCGATCGCGGTGATGCGCGGGTGACCGATCGGGCCGGGGTGCGCCACCCGGAGTCGGCGACGAGCGGTGGACTCGGCGCGTCCGGGCCAAGTCGTCGACGCGTGCGCCGCACGACACCGCGCGCGCTCCTCGCCGTGAACCGGCGGACGACGGTCCGCGATGATCCTGGCCGCGCGAACGCCGGGGTCATCGACCCGTATCGTCGGCGTTCGGTTGTTGCGGGCGGCGGAGCGCGCGAGGCGGGACGGGGTGTCGAAGGTGCCGCCTCCGAAGACGCGGCGCCCCGCGCCTTCTGAGAATCGCCCGCGAAAGTGGGTCCGCTCCGGCGAGCCGCCCGTGCCGCGGAGGCTACACGGAAGCCCAACCCTCGGCGTGACTCCACGCGCCTGGAGCCGGGGCACCTCGGAGGGCCTGGGCCAACGGCCCCAGGAAGCGGATCAACTCCCTCCCGACCTCCGGCAGAGTCTCGGTGTCCGCGTGGCCTATCGTGCGGCAGTAGGCGCGCCAGCGATCGTTCAATGCGGAGTCGCCGTAGAAGCCGGGATCGAGAATGTCGTCGAGATCCGTGAGATCCGTGTCGCGCCGTTCGAACGTGGCCTTCGCCGCGCGCGAGAGCAAAGTGCCGTCGAATTCGCAGCGGCGGGCGAAGGTGGTGAGGTCGCGGAAGTCCTTCATTCTGCTGTTGGCCCGGCCGAGACGGACGAGTGCTTCGAACTTCTCGGCGACGACGGTCTCCATCGGGTAGGTGCGCAGACGAGGGGCAGGCAACGGCAGGAGCGTGGGGAAGTCCTTGGTCTCGGGTTCGGGAGTGATGACGTCGCCGAAGCCGATATCGACCTGCAGGCGGATCGTGGCCTTGCCGAGTTACGCATACAGGGTCACGCGTACGCCGCCGTACTCCTGTGCCGTGCGGATCTCTTGCGCCTGGACCGAGCCTTCGTCGAAGCGGAGCGCGTCCTCGGGGCACGGCTGTTGGCACACGGACCGGAACACGTCGCGCAGGTGGTCGGGATCGGCATCGCCGAAGCCCTCGAGGTCCACGTCGCGGGTCGGGCGGTAGAGCTGGTCGGACCACAGGAGCAGGAGCAGGGCTCCCTTCAGAATGAACCGCTCACCGTGCGGTGACTGGCAGAGGCGATAGAGCAGTCGCTCGGCACCGAAGCGCAGCAGTGTGAGCTGAAAGTCCTCACCCCGGCCGCGGGCCCCATTGAGAAGACGGCGGTGAATCGAAGCGACCAGGTCCTTCGGGGTCTCGCTCATGCGTTCAGGACCTCGAGATCACGGCGCACGCGCTCGAAGGTCCCGCAGGCGCGGGCCATTCGAAGCAGCCCGTTGCTGGTCGCGCGGCGGGTCCGGAGTCCTTCGCGCAGAGCCTCGAGCGCCGTCTCGCGATCGATCAGGCTGGTCAGGCGGAGGCAATCGACGATGGTGCGGGCAGGATTCGTGATCCTGGTCGGCACACCGTCGATGCGGATCGGTTCGACGCCTGCGGACAGCATCGGGCCGGAGAAGCGGACGATCCGGAGCCTGGCGACCGTGGCGAGCGGCGATCGCGTGCCGTGCGGAATTCCGAGCCAGACCTCCGCGGACAGGCGGGTGCCGATCTCGTGGATCTGCAGTGCCGTGAGCAGACACACGATGCCACGCGGCACGCGCGCGCAGGTCGCGGCGACGGCTTCGTGCTCCGAGGCTGGCGCGGCGGTCAGGCGGTAGAGGCCGCGTGCGACCTTCTCCACGACACCTCGACGGAGCAGCGTGCGGAGCATCGGCTCCGTGACTCCGAGCGCCTCGACGTCGCGAGGCCGGAAGTAGGCGCCGAGGCCCGCTCGCTCGAGTCCGCGCGGAGTCAGGTCGGGTCGTGCGGCCATGGTGGAAAACGTCTACATGATGAGGATCCATGTAGACGTTTTCCACCAGCTCGGCCGGGCCAGGTGGATGCCGACTCAGGCGCCGTCGCCGCGGTCGGGGCCGTGTGAGGTGGGGGTCGCACGCCGCTCGCCCACGAGAGGCGGGGACCGGCAATCGGGCCGAGATGCTCGCGCACTCTCGGAGCACGTGCGGGGTTCAGGACCTCGGAGCCGATCGTGGGGAGGCGCGGGGGCAGCGCAGCGCGAGCGGAACAACGGTCGACGGTCGTTGCCCCCGCCGCGTCCGCCGCGCGCTTCGCTTCCTCGGAGGCAATCGGAGACGAGGAGGACGAGATGGAATCTGCGAGGCGATGGGAGCGGGTGACGGCGTGTGTGCTGGTGCTGGCTGCGGCGGGGTGTCTGCCCGAGACGCCGGCCGAGCTCTCGAATCCGGGGCCGGGCCCCGGTCCCGTCCTCCCGGTGATCACCGGCATGTACCCGCGCGAGACGCCGCTCGACGGGATGGGCACGATGCTGGTCGTCAGCGGCAGCAACTTCGGGCCGGGCGCGCAGGTGTGGATCGATCTCGACACCGGCTCCCCGCAGCGGCTCCGCACGGTCGCGGGCAACAACGGCACGTTGCAGGCGAACCTGCCCGCCCACCTGGTCGCGAGCAGCCGGCCGCGGTGGTTCTCGCGGGTGTGGGTCGAGACGTCGGTCGGCGTGTCCGCCAACTCGATCACGGTCGAGCACGGCGGGGCCTGCCGGCACGGTGGCGACGGTGGCCCGTACGGCCGGTTCACCGGCAGCACCAACCTCGACGTCGTCTGGGATGCGAACCACGACCCGCTGCGGTTCCGCGGCGACACCGGCGAGATGGTCGCCGACGGCTACCGGCTGACCAACGTGCTGATCGGCGAGCAGGGCCGCGTGACGCTCGACGGACAACTGGTCGCGATCGTCTGGCTCGTCGACACCGACGCCGGGCGCAAGGTGACCGTGCTGGGCGACCCGACCGGTCGCTACCTGCTCGACCAGGTGCGCGGCATCGCGCGCGACCCCGGCACCGGCACGTGCAACTTCGAACTCCGCACGACGCGCTTCCCGCTGCTGCCGATCCCCGAGTCGAGCACGCCGGAGGGCGGCGGGGGGCTCGATGGCCCGGAGCTGGCGCAGCCCGGCCTCGCGCTACGGCTGGCCGAGGGTGCTGGGCCCTCGCTCGTGCTCGGCCCGCAGGGGCTGACCGTCGGCCGGCACTACGTGACCGTGCTGGTCATCGAGGACGCCGGCTCGCCGGTGCCGATCGAGCTGCCGCTGCCGTCGACGACCGGTGCGCTCGTCTCGCTGCCGTTCGCTGCGAATCGCGCGGCGATGACGCTCGGGCCGTTCGCATTGCCACCCTGCACGGTCGACACGATCTGCGTGGAGGTCGAGGACGGCGCCCTCGGCGCCCGCTCGAATTGGGTGCGCGCCGAGCTGCGGGGCGACCGGTTGGTCGTGGCGCCGGACGATAACGTCTCGCCGGCGGGAACGCCTGGCGAGGCGGCGATCGCGGTGATGCGGGGGTGACCGATGGATGCGCGCTTGCGCCGGCTCGAGTCGGTGCAGAGGGGTTGGCGCGGCATGTCCGGGCCGGATTGTCGACGCGCGCGCCCCGCGACACGGGGATCGCCCGTCGTCGAAGCCCGCGCTGAGTGGATGCGCTCGCCTGGGGGTGCCCTGGGTGCACGCAGTGAGGCCGTGATCAGTTGTCCGTGATGATCCTGGCGGGGCGGGCGCCGAGGTCGAGGTTGCGGATCGCCGGCGCGGTGCCGATGCGGCAGGCGGACCGCGCGTAGCGGGCGGTAACGAGGAAGCAGCCGCCGCGGATCACGCGGAGGCCGGAGCCGTCACCCTGCACTCTCAGGCCGCTGCCGGGACGGGGCGGCCTGGCGTAGGACCCGTAATCGTCCTGACACCACTCCCACACGTTTCCATGTAGATCGAACAGCCCATAGCCGTTCGGCTCCAGGGCGTCCACGGGAGCGTGCAGCAGGTAACCGTCATCCCAGCCCACGTCCGCGCCGGTCCGCTGTGAGAACTTCTGCGCCCGCTGGTCCAGCACGTTCGCGAACCCCTCCAGGTCCGCCTCGTCGCTGCCGCAGAACCACACCGTGTCCGTCCCCGCACGACACCCGCACTCCCACTGCGACTCCGTCGGCAACGTCAATCCGTGACGCCGCAGCAACACATCGCATATCGACCAGTCCACCCGCTCCACCGGATGCGTCCAGTCCACGGGCGCATCCATCCCGCGTGCCCGATAGCCGGGACCGTAGTAGCTCGGCGTGGCCGCCAGCCCGCCCACCGCCAGGCGTCGCCACTGAGCCTGAGTCAGCTCGTGGCGCGCCAGCAGATACGGCGAGAGCGTGACCTGATGTGGCGTCTCGTCAGATTCAGCCCGCGGATCGTAGTTCGGGCCGTTCCGATCCGCCGCCTGCGCGCCGAGCGTGTACGTGCCGCCCGGGATCAGCACGAACACGATCCCCGTACCTTCCTGCACGTCGATGAAGCCCGTCTCCGGATCGTGCGCAGGGATCGCGATCGACGCCAGCTCACTCTCGCCATCCCACGCTGACCGCAGGTGGTAGAACTCGTACAGGTGCGTCAGCGGGTTCTCGCCGATCGGCCACAGGCCGGTCTGCGGCTTCAACGAGGGGAGCGGAGACTCCGCATACCTGGCGTTCGACGCGATCGCCTCCGCCGCCCTCGCCCACGCCAGCCGCCAGTCGCGGTCCGTTTCGAGCGATCGCAGATGCTCCGCCCAGCGCAGCAGCTTCTCGCGCACCTCCGCCACCTGCGTGGACTCCAACGCGTCGAGCTTCTCCACCAGCCCGCCCAGCGTCCCGAACAGGAACCGATCCTGCTCGTCCGCAAACGTCCACGTCTGCCGCGTCGCGACTTCGCGGTCGAGAGCCAGCATCCGCTCGCGACGATCGCGCAGCACCTGCTCGGTCTGGCCCAATTCCCGGGCCACGCTCGGTCGAGCGTTGTCGCGTTTCAGCTTCACCCTCACGGGAGTGGCGCCTACTACCTCCTGGCTCACCGTCTGCGCGCGCCCGTCCTGACCCGTTGCCACCAGAGCCCACGCCAGCGTGTCGAGGTACTGATACAGCTCCGGATCTCCCGCCTCCCGCGCCCGGGCCACCGCCCGCTCCGCCGCAGCCAGCGCCGCGAACTCCTCGCCGAACACCTCGCGTTCCTCCGCCTGTGGTGCGACCCGCGGCCAGGCGAACGCGTTCAGCGTCCTCGGGTCCGCATCGCGTAGCGCCTCCGGTAGGTCGACCGCCGGCAGCTCTCCGCCAGCCCGCACCGCCGCCGCCCGCTCGAGACTCGCCACCTCGTCCCGCAGCCGCTGCCACTCGGCGTAGCGCCCATGGCCCTCGCGGTCGGCCCGCTGTTGCTCCTCCGTCCACGGCAGCGCGCGGTCGCGCAGCTTCTGCAGCGTCGTCTCGATCGCCGGCCGCAGCTCCCGCAGCCGCTTCACGTCGCCCTGCAGCCACGCCTCGATCGCCGGGATCTTGTCGGGCCACGCCGGATACAGCTCCTCGATTCCCGCGACTGCCCGCTCGTGCACGACCACGCCCGCCACCTGATCGAATTCGGCCTTCCGCTCGTTCGCCGCACGGGCGTTCTCGGCGGACTCCCGAGCATTCGACTCGGCTTCCGCCGTCTTCTTCGCCAGCTCGGCCGCCCGGGCGTTCGCTCGCCCGAAGCCGATCGACGCCGCCGCGCCGCCCGCGAGAATCGCGACCAGCACCACCGCCGCCGCGACCGCCTGGACGCGGTAGCGCCGCAGCAACTTGCGCAGGCGGTAGATCGCGCCCGGCGGCCCGGCCAGCACGGGCTCGTGCGAGCGGTAGCGTTGGAGCTCCATCGCCAGCGCGTTGGCAGAGTCGTAGCGCCGCTCGGGCTCCTTGCTCAGCGCGCGCATCACCACCCAGTCGAGATCGCCCCTCAGCGCGCGGGTCAGGGCGTGGGCCGAGCTGCGGCAGCGCTCGGCGTGGGCGTGCGCCGTGTCGCGGCGCGACAGCAGCTTCGTGCTCGGCTTCGGTGGGTCCTGCTCGCGGATGAGCCGCAGCGCCTCGATGACGCCGGCCCGGCGCAGCTCCTCGGTCGTGAACGGCAATTGGCCGGCCAGCAGCTCGTACAGCATCACGCCGAGCGAGTAGACGTCGGCCCGCACGTCGATCACCTCGCCGTCGCCCATCGCCTGCTCGGGCGCCATGTACTCCGGGGTGCCCAGCACCCGGTCGCGCCCGGTGTAGTGCGAAGCCTCCAGGAAGTCGTGGTTGGTCGCCTTCGCGAGGCCGAAGTCGAGGACCTTCGGCACGTGCTCGTCGCCCTCGCGAGCGACCAGCACGTTGCCGGGCTTGAGGTCGCGGTGGATCACGCCCTTCTGGTGCGCGTGCTGCACGCCGGCGCAGACTTGCTGGAACAGCGTGAGCCGCTCGTCGAGCGACAGCCGGTGTTTGTCGCAGTAGGTGGTGATCGGCAGGCCCTGCACCAGCTCCATCACGAAGTACGGCTCGCCGCGCTCGGTCGCGCCGGCGTCGAGCACCCTCGCGATGCAGGGGTGCGACATCGCCGCGAGCGCGCGCCGCTCGAGCGCGAAGCGGGCGAGCACCTCGCGGGTGGCCATCCCCTGCTTGACGACCTTCAGCGCGACGCGCCGCCGCACCGGGGTCCGTTGCTCGGCAGCGTAGACGACGCCCATGCCGCCCTTGCCGAGCCGCTCGAGGATCCGGTAGGGGCCGATCTGCTCCGGATCGCGATCGTCCAGGTCGCAGATCGATGGCACGGTGCCCCTGGCGTCCCGCAGCATCAGGTCGAATGCGCGCCGCAGCGCCGCGGCGTGGTCCGGCCAACGCCGCTCGAGCGCCGCCAGCTCCAGCTCCCGCTCGGCGATCGAGATCTCGCGGTCGAGCAACCCGACGAGCGCCTGGAACACGTCGTCGGGGAGCTCGCAGGACGAGGGGTGAGAGCGGGGGGACTCGGGCATGGCTCCTCCGGCCCGGGAGCATAGCGGCCGGACCCGGCCAACTCCCGGTGCCGGCGCGGGCGGCGGGGCCGGGCCGCGCAGGTCGGTCAGCCGCTGGACACCTTCGACACTTGTCGTAGATTCTGCGACACATGTCGAAGCCCGAGGTCAGCCTGACCAACGCCGAGTGGGCGGTGATGGACGCGGTGTGGGAGCTCGCACCGGTGCGCGCGCGCGATGTGCTCGACGCCGTCGCCGACCGGACCGGGTGGAGCTACTCGACCGTGAAGACGCTGCTCGGGCGGCTGGTGGAGAAGGGGGCGCTGCGCGAGTCGCGGAGCGGCAACGCGAGCGTCTACGAGCCGCTGCTGACGCGCGAGCAATCGCGCGGCGGGGCGCTGCGCGAGCTGGTCGAGCGGGCGTTCGGCGGCGCGCTCGGGTCGCTCGTCACGCACCTGGTGCAGCGCGAGCGGCTGTCGAAGCGCGACCGGGAGGCGTTGCGCAAGCTACTGGAAGCCGAGGACCGCGCGGCGAGGGAGCGGGCGCGGTGACCGCGGCGGGCTTCGCAACGGCGCTGCTCGGCTGGGTGGGCGGCGGCGCGGTCGCGGCGGCGGTGCTCGCGCTCGCGGTGAGCGCCGTGCAGCGGGTCGGCGGTCGTACGCTGTCGCCGGGCCTGCGCGAGCTGCTCGCGACGCTCGTGCTGGTCCGGCTCGCGACGCCAGGGGGACTGCTGCCGCCGGCGCTGCCGTGGCCCGGCGCGGGACCGGTCTTCTCGGCGGCGCCGCTCGCGACGTCACCGGGTGGGGTGCTCGGCGCGCTCGCACTCGCGTGGCTCGCCGGCCTGCTCGCGGTGCTCGCGCTCGCGCTGCGCGGTGCGCGCACGCCGGCCCATGCCCGCGCTCCCGACGCCACACTGCTGCACGAGGTCGCCGCCCTCGCGCGGCGCCACGGCCTGCGCCCGCCCCGGCGCGTCGCGGTCGTGCAGCGCGGAGGCGACCGGCAGGGCGCCGGCCCGCGGCTCTGCGGCACTGGACGCCCGACGCTGGTGATCCCGCTCGACTGGCTCGCGCGCCAGCGGCCGGCCGAGCGCGATTGCGCACTGCTGCACGAGCTCGTGCACCTGCGCCGCCGCGACGCGCTGCGCGCCGGCCTGACGCTGCCCCTGCTTGCGGCGTTCTGGTTCCATCCCGCCGCGTGGTGGGCCGCGCGCCGGCTGCGCGCCGCGCGCGAGCTCGGCTGCGACGCCGAGGTCGTCGCACGGCTCGGCGGCGAGTGCGACGCCTACCGGCGCACGTTGCTCGCCACCGCGCGCGACCTGCTGCTCGCGCCGGCGCGCGGCGCGGTCGGCTGGATCTCGCCGGCGAGCGTGCTGCTCGAGCGGCTGGCGGCGCTCGGCGGGGCCCCGGTCGGGCAACGCCGGCAGCTCGCCCGGCTCGCCGCGCTGCCGATCGCCGCGCTGTTCGCGTGCTCATTGTGTGAGCCCACTGGGCCCGCGTCGCCGGTCGCCGCCGTCGCGACCGCGCCCGTCGATCAGCGCCCGCCGCCGCTCGACTCCCTGCCAGGCTGCTTCCAGCTCCGCTACGCCGTGCTGTCCGCGATGGCGGCGGAGTCCCCGGAGGGCCGCCGGCCCTGACGCCGGCCGCGCCCTCGCCGTCCCCGAAGCCCGCGTGTCGACATGCTGAAGTCATTGTTGCTGCTCCCCGCGATCGCATTGGTCGCCGCGTTCGTGCCGGTCGCGCCGATCGCCTCTCCCGCGCCGCAGGATCCCCAGGCTCCCCAGGACCCGCGCCAGGCCGAGGCCATGCGCGAGATGATGGAGCGCGCCCGGCGATTCACGCAGCCGGGGCCGAATCACGAGGTGCTGGAGCGCTTCCTCGGCGAGTGGGACGTGTCGACGCGCTTCTTCATGGGTGAGCAGCCGACGCCGCCCGAGACGGCGCGCGCGTCCGGCGCGTGGCTGATCGACGGCCGCTGGCTGCAGATGCGCTCGACGGGGCGCCTGATGGGCCAGCAGCACCAGAGCTTCGCGGTGATGGGCTACGACAACTTCAAGCAGAGCTTCGTCGTCACGATGGTCCAGTCGATCGACACCGCGATGCTCCGCTCGGAGGGCGACCTGACTCCGGACGGCGCGGCGCTGATCACGTACGGCACGCTCGACGAGTACCTGACCGGCGAGCACGACAAGATGGTCAAGTACGTCTGGCGCTTCGTGTCCGACGACGAGTTCGTCCTCGAGGTCCACGACCTGCCGATCGGCGAGTCGAACACCAAGGTCGTCGAATCCCGCTACACGCGGAGGAAGTCATGAGCGCTGCACCCCGCAAGCCGATCCGCACCGGCGTCGACGTCGCCGCGCCGCCCGCGGTCGTATTCGCACACGCGTCGGACTTCGCGCGCGCGCCGGAGGTCGTCGACGCGATCGTCAAGGTCGAGATGCTGACCGAGGGGCCGCTCGCCGTCGGCACACGTTTCAAGGAGACGCGGCGGATGTTCGGCAAGGAGGCGTCGGAGGTGCTCGAGGTCGTCGAGCTGGAGCCGCCGCGCCGCTACGTGCTCGGCGCCGAGAACCACGGTTGCCGCTACCGCACCGAGATCGCCTGCGAGCCGGCGCCCGGCGGCACGCGGCTGTCGATGACGTTCGCGGTCGAGCCGCTGACGAGGTTCGCCCGCATCATGACGTTCCTGATGCGGCCGATGCTGAAGTCGATGGCGAAGCAGTGCGCCAAGGACCTTGATTGCATCAAGCGCGCCGCGGAGGCCGACGCCGCCCGCTGATCGCCGTCACGGCGCGAGCAGCCCGCCGGCCTCGGCGCGGGTGACGATCTCCTCGGCGATCTCCAGGCACGCGGTGGCGGCCGGCGACGGCGCATTGAGGACGTGCACCATCCGCGGCCCGTCCGCGAACGCGAAGTCGTCGACCAGCCGGCCGGCGCGGTCGAGCGCCTGGGCACGGATGCCGCAGCCGGCCGGCAGCAGATCGGCGCTGCGGAGCTCGGGCACCAGCCTTCGCAGGGCCTTGGCGAACGCGGCGCGCGACCAGCTCCGCCGCAGCTCGCCGATGCCGATCGTCGCGTAGCGCGCGAACAGGCGCCACGTCCCCGGCCAGCCCAGCGCGCTGAGCGCATCGCGCGTCGACCACGCGAGCCGGCTGTCGTAGCCGTCGCGCCGCAATGCGAGCACCGCATTGGGACCGCACTCGACGCCGCCGTGGACCAGCGGCGTCAGGTGCACGCCGAGGAACGGGAAGCGCGGGTCGGGCACCGGATAGACGAGCCCGCGCACGAGGTGCTCGCGCGCCGGCGCCAGCCGGTGGTAGTCGCCGCGGAACGGCACGATGCGCAGGCCCGGCGCGATCCCGCAGGCGGCGGCCAGGCGGTCGGACCACAGCCCGGCGCACGCGATCATGCCGCGGCAGCGCAGGCTGCCGGCGCTGGTCACGACGTCGAGGCCGGCGGAGTCGGCGGTCGCACGCAGCACACGCAATCCGCGGCGCACCGCGCCGCCCGCGCGCGCGATCGCGTCGCCGAGCGCGGCGGCGACCGCCGCGTAGTCGACGATCGCCGCGCCCGGCACGTGCAGCGCGGCGAGCCCCTGCGCGTGCGGCTCGAGCTCGCGCAGCTCGCCGGCGTCGAGCCGGCGCAGGCCGGCGACGCCGTTCGCGCGCCCGCGCTGCTCGAGGTCGGCGAGGCGCGGCAGCTCGTCGTCGCGCGTCGCGACGACGCACTTGCCGGTCACGCGGTGCGGCAGGCCGCGCTCCCGGCACAGCTCCAGCAGCCGCGCCGCGCCGCGCACGCAGGTGCGGGCCTTCGCCGAGCCCGGCCGGTAGTAGAGGCCCGAGTGCACGACGCCGCTGTTGTGTCCGGTCTGGTGCGCGCCGAGCGTCCGCTCGCGCTCGGCGACGACGACGCGGACCGCCGGATGGCGCTGCTGCAGACAGCGGGCCGTCGCGAGGCCGACGATCCCGCCGCCGACGACCAGGACGTCGCAATCCGCTGGGGCGTCGACCGGTTGCATCGGCGTATCGTGGCGGACCTCAGGGGTACACGGAACTCGACAGAATCCCCGAGTTCGGAGAGTCTGGAGCGCCATGGACCCGCACGAACGCCGCAGCGTGTTGTTCACGTTCGCCCACCCGCGGGAAGGGACGCTGCTCCGGCAGGACCTCAGCCTGCGCGTGCTGGAGACCGGGGTCGGGAAGGCGCGCTCCGCCGTCAGCGTCGCCGCGGCGCTCGCCGCCGACCGCCCGCGTCTCGTGTGCATCGTCGGCGTCTGCGGCGCGTTCCCCGGCCGGCACGCCGCGGGGGAGGTGCTGCTCGAGATCGGCGATGCGTGCGTGGTCGTCGAGTCGGTGCTCGGTGACGAGGGCGTCGACCTCGGCGATGGCTTCGCCGACCTCGACGAGCTCGGCCTCGGCACGACCGGTCCGTTCCCGGCGCACGCCGAGGTGTCGGAGCGGGTCGCCGAGGGGCTCGGCCTGCCGCGCGTGCGGGCCGCGACCGTCAGCACGTGCTCGGGGCGCGACGACGCCTCGGCGCGGATCGCCGCGCGCACGCGCGCCGACGTCGAGACGATGGAGAGCGCCGCGATCGCGATCGCCTGCGAGGCGGCCGGCGTGCCGCACATCGAATTGCGCGCGGTGTCCAACGAGACCGGCGATCGCCACCGCAGCGCGTGGCGCCTCGGTGAGGCCGCCGACCTCGCCCAGCGTCTCGCATTGCGCGCGCTCGACGAGGGGCTGCTCGCCACCGCCAGCGGAGCGCTGCACTCGTGACGGACCTCGAGTTCGGCTTCTCGCCGTGCCCGAACGACACCTTCGCGTTCCACGCGCTCGCCCACGGCGACGTGCGGCCGCCGCGCGGCTGCACGATCCGGCCGTGCCTCGCCGACATCGAGGAGCTCAACCGGCGCGCCGCCGGGCCGGACCCGCTGCCGGTCACGAAGCTGAGCATCGGCGCGCTCGCGGCGGTCGCCGACCGCTACGCGGCGTTGCCGGCGGGGGCCGCGCTCGGCCGCGGCGTCGGGCCGCTGGTCGTCACGCGGGCGGGCGGTCGCGCGCCGGCGGACCTGCGCGCGCTCGGCCGCGGGAGCCGCGTCGCGATCCCGGGCACCCGCACGACGGCGTTCCTGCTGCTGCGGCTGTTCGCGCCGGCCGGCTTCGAGCCGGTCGAGCTGCGCTTCGACCGGATCATGCCGGCGGTCGCGGCGGGGGAGGTCGACGCCGGGCTCGTGATCCACGAGAGCCGGTTCACCTACCGCGACCACGGGCTCGTCGCGATCGCCGACGTCGGCGAGCTGTGGGAGCGCGACACCGGCCTGCCGCTGCCGCTCGCGGTGATCGCCGCGCGCCGCGACCTGCCGCGCGACGTGCACGACGAGCTCGGCGTCGCATTGCGCGAGTCGGTCGAGGCGGCGTTCGCGGACCCGGCGCGGTCGCGCGCGTTCGTCCGCGCGCACAGCCAGGAGCTCAGCGACGCGGTCTGCGACGCGCACATCGCGCTGTACGTGAACGCCTGGTCGATCGAGCTCGGCGCAGAAGGCCGGGCCGCGGTCGACACGCTGCTCGCGCGCGGCCGCGCGCTCGGCCTGCTCCAGGCCGGGCCGGCGCCGTGGCGGGAGTGAAGGCGCGGGCGGAGTCTCGCCCGGGCCGGAAGATCGGGGCCCGGCCGCCGTCCCATGCGAACCCACGGAGGTCCCGACCATGCTGTGCACTCCCCACGCCTTCCGCCGCAGTGCGGCGTTGCTGCTTCCGCTCCTCGTCTGGACGACGGGAACCTGCCCGGCGCAGGACCCGGACACCGCCGCGGAGCGGCCGGTCCAGGAGCTGTCGAACGGCGCCATCCGATTCCAGGTGAACCCGGAGGCCGGGCTGTCGGTGGCGGAGTTCGTCGCGCTGGCGTCGAGCGTCACCCGGCGCCCGCTCGTGTTCCAGCCGGCGGAGCTCGGCTCGTCCGCCCCGATCGCGTTCCACGGCGAGCTGCTGTTCGAGCGCGGGCGCGACGAGTTCTTCGAGTTCTTCCTGCGCACGATGTACGAGCACGGCATCGCGTGCGTCCCCAAGGGCCAGGGCAAGAGCGCGACGGTCGATCTGATCGCGATGAACGGGCCACGGCGGAGCGACATCCTGACGCAGGCAGCGTTCGTGCCCGTCGAGCGGATCGACGACTACCGCGGCCAGTACGGGGTGCCGATCCAGACGGTGCTGCGGCTACAGCACATCAACGGGCAGATCGCGGCCAATGCGACACGGCCGTTCTTCGCGTCGACCGGCATGTCGCCGTCGAGCCTCGTGCTCGGCAGTGTCGGCGACGACCGCACGATCCTGCTGCAGGGCTTCGGTCCGCAGGTCGCGAACGCGGTGCAATTGCTGAAGGCGGCCGACGTCGCCAGCCAGACCGGCGACAGCGTGCTGCGCGTCGTCCGGCTACAGCACGCGCCAGCGGAGGAGATCGCGGCGACCCTGCGCGAGCTCACCGGGCCGCAGCCGTTCAATGCGGTGTCCGCGCAGGGTGTGCCGGTCCCGCCGCCGGGCGGGGCGCGCTGCGTCGCGATCGCGTCGCTGGGCGCGCTGGTGATCGAGGGTAGCGCCAGCGACGTCGCGCGCGTGCTCGAGCTGGTCGCGAAGCTCGACGTGCCGACGGCGCAGCGGGAGGAAGAACCGCCGGCGCCGGTCGAACCATCGGCGCTCGCCTCGATCGCGACGGTCAGCGTCGAGGGCGACGAGATCCGTTTCGCGATCCCGGGTGGCCACGAGCTGCCGATCGCGGACTTCATCCGCATGGCGCAGCGGCTGACCGGCATTCCGTTCACCTACAGCGAGGCCGACATCGTGCGCGGCCGCGAGGGTTTGCGTCTGATGGGCGAGCTGCGGATCCCACGCGACCAGTTCCTCGGCTTCTTCCGCACGATGCTCTACACGCGCGGGCTGGTCGTCGAGCCGGCGAGCGACGACGCCACCGGCATGCACGTGATCCGGCGCCGGTGACCGGCGCCCACCGCCGCGGCGCTCACTTCCGCTCGAGCCCGAGCTTGCTGCGGAAGGCGTCGGGGTCGGCGTCGAACTTCGCCTTGCAGTTCGCGCAGCAGAAGGCGACGAGCTTGCCGTCGAGCTCGGAGGTGACGGCGGGGTCGACCGGCTTGCCGGAGACCGGGCACTCGGTATTGATCGGCGTGCGCGGTGCGTCGAGCCCGAGCTTGCTGCGGAAGGCGTCGGGGTCGGCGTCGAACTTCGCCTTGCAGTCGGCGCAGCAGAACGCGACCACCTTGCCGTCGAGCTCGGAGGTGACGGCGGGGTCGATGGCCTTGCCGGACACCGGGCATTCGGTGTTGATCGGCGCCGGCTTCGCATCGCCGTCGAGGCCGCGCAGCATTGCCTCGGCGTCCTCACCGAGATCGATCCGCAGGTCGGGCAGCGCCTCGCGCAGCTTCGCGGCGCCCTCCGGTGTCGCCTGCGACTGCCACAGGAACAGCTTGTCGAGCCTCTTCAGGTCGCGCAGCCGGGCGAGCCCGCGGTCGGTGACCTGCGTGCCGTAGAGGTTCAGGTACTCGAGCTGCCGGAGGCCGGCGACCGACTCCAATGCCGCGTCGCCGATGGAGGTATTGGACAGGTCGAGGCGCCGCAGCCGGTCGAACGCCGCGAGCCGCCGCAGGCCCTGATCGGTGACCTGCGTGCGACCGAGGTCTGAGCCACACGAGCGTCGGCTCGAGGCCCTTCAGCAGCGCGAGCTGCGCGTCGGTGACCTGCGGGCCGAGCAGGCCGAAGTCGACCTCGACCGCGATCGTGTTGGCGGCGATGCGGGACACCAGCACGCCCTCCGCACGCAGCGCGTCGAACGCGGCCGCCTCGGCCTCCCGCTGCGCGGCGTCCAGCTCCGGCAGCTCGATCACCTCGCGGGCGCGGCGCCGCGTCTCCTGCTCGAGCACGGCGCGGTCGGCGGACTCGGGCCACTCGGCGCCCTCGTCGATCCAGCGGCGCACCAGCGCGATCTGCTCGGGCGTCAGCGGGTCGCCCTCGGCCGGCATGATGTCGGGGTCGTCGGCCGGCAGCGTGATCCGCTCGACGACGACGCTCCCCTCGGCGTCGCCCGGGATCACGGTCCACAGGTCCCGCTCGGCGTGGAACACGAAGCGGCGCTGGTCGAGCCGCAGGTCGCCCTCCTGCTTCTTGGCGCCGTGGCACTTGACGCAGCGCGCCTGCAGGAGCGGCTGGATCTCGGCCGCGAAGTCGACCTTCGCGGGGGGCTCCTGGGCGGCGGCGGGGACGCCGAGCAGGACGGCGGCGGTCAGGGAGAGGGCGCGGGTGCGGAGCGCGAGCATGGCGGCCCGTGATGTTCGCAGAGCCGGCGCGGGGCGTCCATCGTCGGCCCGGGCGGGACGGCCCGGCGAGCTGCGGCTCCGCGCCGGCAGCGGCCCGAGCGCACCGCGGCCGCGGCGGCCCATGGGGGGCAGCGGACCGCGCCGCGCGCCCTCACACCTCGCGCGCGAGCACCCGCACGCGGAAGCCGAGCTCCTGGCTCAGCGCGACCATCTCGCCGAACACGTCGCCGTAGGCGACCGCGACGTGGTTGGACAGGTAGTGGGCCATCAGCGTGTCGCGCGAGATGCCGAGGTCGGCGGCCATGAACGGCCATTGGCGTGTCGTGCCGTTCCACCAGGCGTCGCGCACCGCGGGCGGCAGCTTGACGACCTCGCCCCGGCCGACGTCCATCCACAGACGGTCGCCCTTGACGTAGGCGCGCGCCCAGGTGATGGCGCCCGGCAGGCTCTCGCCGGCGAGCGTGCCGCCCGGCACCGGGAAATACAGCTTCGGTTGCCGGTAGCTGTGCGCGCCCCGCAGCGAGTCCGGATCGTGGTTGAACGCATAGGCGCCGCAGGAGCCGGAGTTGAGCAGCACCCACAGGAAGCGACCCTGGTGCTCGGCACCCCAGCGCACGTCGTGGAACATGACCGCCTGGTGCAGCCCCTTCGCCTTCAGGAGGCGCTTGAGCATCTCCATCGGCACGGCGTTGCCCTGGTCGGCCTCGGTCGCGGTCGCGACGGTGTCGCCGTTCGACTCCGGGCGGCAGGTCGAATTGAACAGGCCCTCGGACAGGTCGCTCGGCGGGCGCAGGGTGATGAGCCCGAGCTGGTACTGCCAGCCGAGGCAGTCGGCGCGGTACTCCTCCAGCAGGTCCTTGACGACGAGGTAGTCGCGCAGCTGCTCGCGGGTCGCGTCCTCGGTGAAGTCGTCGTCGCCGCCCTTGCGCCAATGGAACTGGATGCCCTTGTCCCGGACGAACGCGAACGCGTCGTCGATGCGCTTCTGGGCGACGTCCTTGCCGCGCGCGACGATCCAGGCCTGGTCGACCTTGTGCTCGCTGAAGCCGTGCCGCGCGAGCAGGCGCGGGCCGAAGTAGCCGTTGGTCATGCCCATCGACGTGTCGCCGAGCATCAGCAGCAGGGCGCGCCGGTCGCGGAACCCATGGGCGACCTGTTTGGCGGTGCGCCACGCCGCGGCGTCGACCGGTGCCGAGTCGTGGAGCTCGTCGGTCGGCCAGGTGATCTGCCCGCGCGTGCACCATTCCTCGAGGCGCGCCATGAAGGCAGGGTCCTTCGTCCAGTCGGCGGCGTCGGTCCACAGCCGCGAGTGGCGGCGGTCGACGAGCTCGAGACACGCGCCGGTGTTGAGCAGCCCGACCAGTCCCGGCCACTGTCCCGAGAAGTTGCTCGCGAGCAGCAGCGGCTGGTCCTTGCCGACCACGCCCTCGGTCGTGTGCGGGCCGTAGAACCAGTGCACACAGATGCCGATCAGCGGGTCGTCGACGCGGCCGAGCTTGTCGATCGCGTGGTGCGGCTTGCTGAGGAAGCCCTCGATCCGGTACGGCGCGCAGCCGAGCTTCCGCAGCGCGCGCTCCATCTGCGCCGTCGCCTCCTCGGCGTTCGGCTGGGCCAGCTCGTTCGGGATGGTCCGGGCGTCGCCGGGCCAGAACAACGCGATCCTCTGCGCCATGGCAGCCGCGATCATCGCGGAACGGTGGGGCGGCGGGAAGCGCGGTCCGCGGGTCGGCCTGGCGTCCGGCCGGTGTCGGCACGGGGAGCTGACACGCGGGACGGCATCGGCGATCCTGCGCGCGATGAAGCGTGCTCGGCGGACCCTGGTGCGGCTGCTCGCCTCCGGCGCGCTGACCCTCGTGCTGCTGGAGCTCGCGCTGCAGCTGCTGGCGCTCGTCGCGGGCGGTCTGTTCGGTCGCCGGGAGCTGGCGGTCGGCGACCGGCATCCGGACGACCGCGTCGTGTTGTGCGTCGGCGACTCGTTCACGTTCGGCATGGGCGCCAGCTCGCCGGCCGCCGCCTACCCGGCGCAGCTCGAGGCGCGATTGCAGCGCGAGCTGGGGCCGCGCTGGCACGTCGTGAACGGCGGTACGCCAGGCTTCGACTCGCTCGCGGTGGCGACCGGGCTCGACCAGCAGCTCGCCGAGCACCGCCCCGACGTCGTGTGCGTGATGGTCGGGATCAACGACCGGTGGCGACAGCGCGGTCGCGCCCCGGTCGGCCCGACCGCCCGGTCCGGCTTCCGGCTGCGGACCCTCGAGCTGCTGCGCATCGCGGTGCGCGGGCTCGGCCTGTTCGACGACCGGCCGCCAGCCGCCGCCGAGCCGGTCGAGCGGACCGACGCGCGGGCGTTCGCCGACCACCCGCTTGTCGGCCGCTGGACGGTCACCCCGGGCGGCGCGACCGCGGTGTTCTGGCCGGACGGCCACGGTCGCATCGGCCCGATGCAATGGCAATGGCGACCGACTCCGACGGGACTGTCGCTCGGCGAGCCGGGTGAGGAGGTGGACACCGGATTGCGGCTCGAGGGTGCGGCCGCATTGCTGACACCGGCAGGCCGGGAGCCCTTGCTGCTGGTGCGCGCCGCGGAGCTCGACCCCGACGCGCTCGCGGCACACGACCGCCGGCAGCAGTTCCTGGCCGCGATCACGGCGGAGCGCTACGGCGAGGCCGCCGCGCTGGGGGAGGAGCTGCTGCGCGCGCCGGATCTCGATGCCGACGCCGAGCTCGAGCTGCTGCCGCCGCTGGCGCGGGCGCGGCGGGTGCTCGGCGACGTCGACGGTGCCGAGCGCGCCCTGGCGCGCTTGCGCGTGCTGCACACCGAGCGCCGGGACGGCCGGTCGGCGTGTTCGCTCGCGAATGCATTGCAGGCGCTCGGCCACTATTCCGAGGCAGTGGAGGTCGCCAGCGCCGCGCTGCAGCACCCCGATGCCGACTCGGCGGGGCTCATCGAGGTGTTCGCCACCGCGGCGACGCAGGTCCTGCCGCGGGACGAGGTGCTCGCGTTCCTGGACGCGTCGCTCGCGCGCGGCGCGGAGCTGCCGGCCGAGGCTCGCGCCGCGCTGTTCGTGCTGCGCTTCCGGGTCGTCGACCGCGGCGACCGGGCGGCGGCGTTGCGCGCGCTGGTCGATGCCTGGCGCACCGCACCCGACGCCCCGGCGACGCGCTTCGGGCTGCAGATGGCGACCGCCCGCGACTTCCCGGCCGGGCTCGTGCTCGACACCGCGCGTGCCGCGGGCTGCGACGCGACCGAGGCGGAGCGTCTGCTCGCCGCACTCCGCCCGCCAGCGCCCCCGGCCGGAGACGAATGGACTGCCGTGCTCCATGACAACCTCGCGGCGATCGTCGCGCGGTGCCAGGCCGCGGGTGCCGCGGCCGTGATCGTCAGCCACCCGTTCCGCAGCGGGGTGACCGAGGACGTCCAGCGCGCGGTCGCGCGGTCGTTCGGCATCCCGTGGGTCGCGGCGGGCGCGCGGTTCCCTGCCGACGACGAGGAGCGCGCCGCGCTGTTCGTCGCCGACGGCCACTGCAACGACGCCGGCTACGGACTGATCGCCGACAGCGTGGCCGAGGCGGTGACCGCGCTGGCGCAGGGTCGTTGATCCCGGCCCGGGCCGCTATCGTGCCGGCCCCATGGTGTTACCGGGTTCCGAGTTCCAGGTCCGCTATCGCCTCCGGTTCGGCGACGTCGACGAGGCGGGGATCGCCTACTACCCGCAGCTCCTGCACCTGTGCCATTGCGCGATGGAGGACTGGTGGGCGATAGTACGGAGGACGAGGTCGCCGGGCGGTCGGTCACATGGGCTACCTGTTGTTCCTGGACGAGAGCCGTCACGATCATCGGTCCATGCCCTATGAGGTGCGAGGCGGTGTGGCGCTACATGCGTCCGAGTTGTGGCCTTTCGTGCAAGCGTTGCAGCGCCTCGAGCTGGCGGCCTTCGGCACGGAACTTCATCTGTTCCGAACGGAGCTGAAGGGTTCGCGCCTTCTTGGCAGGGACCGATTCAAGTGGGCTGCGCAGGGGGCCCAGATGTCGGACGAGGAACGCCGCAGGCAATGTCGTTCGTTCCTGACCAAAGGGGCGGAGAAGAAGACACCGACTCGTGACGAATTCACCGCATACGGCCAAGCTTGCCTGGATATGGCAGAAGGCATGTTCGGACTGCTCGGTGCGCATCGCGCCACGGTATTCGCAGCCGCGATCCCGCGTGGTATCGCCAAGCCGGACGGCTTCCAGGCGCAGGCGTATCTACGGAAGGACCATGTGTTCCTGTTCGAGCGCTACTTCTACTTCCTCGAGCAGGAGCGTCAGCACGGGCTGTTGGTATTGGACGAGGTCGACAAGGCCGAGGATCGCAGGTTCGTGCGACGCCTCGAAGCGTACTTTCAGCGCACCAATACGGGGCGCTATCGCTCAGCCTGGATCGTGCCGACACCCTTCTTCGTCTCTTCGGAGATGACCTATCCAGTCCAGGCCGCCGATCTGACCATATACTGTGTGAACTGGGGATTCCGAGTAGCGAATCGTGGAATGGATGCGGTCACCCGTCCGGAGATCGCGGAACGCTTCGAGCCATGGCTGCGCCGGCTGCAGTTTCGAGGGGAGGGCTACCGGGACGGAGGTGTGTTCGGGGTGTTCGGTATCGTGTTCGTCCCCGACCCGTTCGACGTCCGTCGGTCTTGAGAGCGGATCGCCGGCGTCCGTCAGTACACGCTCGCCAGAGGCCGGACCCTCTCGGGCACGGTTCACGTCGGCTACGTGGGACTCGAGCGGCGGGAGTTCGTTCAGGGTCGGGTGGTCACGGCTTCGCCCGAGCGCCACGAGTCACGCGCATCGCGGTAGGAGCTCCGCGCCAGCTGGTGGAGAGGTCCGGCGGGCGGGAACGGGGACTGTTTGGGCGGCCGGTTGCGTTCGCTCAGCGAGTCCGATCCTCGCCTACTGGAAGCCCGTACAAGAAAGAGGAGGCAACGCCTTCGGAGCCGCCCGAAAGCAGCTCCTCGACCGAGCCTCCATCTGCAGTCTGGCCCATCCCCACGAGCGGGTCAAGGCCACGGCATCGGTCCGTGCGGACTCTGGGCACGTGGTTGCCGCGGTCCGCGTGGTTTGCCAGGCGCCGAAGTTCGCCCGTTGCTCCCGTGTGGCGGTGGCTCACGGCGTGGCTCGTAGAGGCCGCTACACGGGAGGCGAACCGACGCGGTGAGCGGACGCGGAACCCGGTCGGGGGCCGAGAACGCGGGTGAATCGGTTCAGTCGTCGCGGACGCATCCGGGGAGCGTGGAAGGTCTTCGGACGACAGTGTCGGCGTTGACCACGGCGCGGTAGCTCCGCACGCGCAGGGTCGTTGATCCCGGCCCGGGCCGCTATCGTGCCGGCCCCATGGTGTTACCGGGTTCCGAGTTCCAGGTCCGCTATCGCCTCCGGTTCGGCGACGTCGACGAGGCGGGGATCGCCTACTACCCGCAGCTCCTGCACCTGTGCCATTGCGCGATGGAGGACTGGTGGGCGGACGGGCTCGGCAAGAGCTACGCGGCGGTGATGCACGAGGAGCGCTACGGGCTGCCGGCCGCGCACCTCGACGTCGACTTCGTGGCGCCGGTGCGCTACGGCGACGAGCCGCTGGTGCACGTCGGCGTGCTGGAGCTCGGGCGCACGTCGGTACGGCTCGCGATCTGGATGACGCGCGACGACGGCACGCTGCTGTGCCGGGCGCGCATCCGCACGGTCGGCGTCGACATGGACACGCTGCGGCCGGTGCCGATCCCCGCGCACTGGCGGAGCGCGTTCGAGCGCTTCCGGGTCGCCGAGTCCGACCTGCCCGGTCCGGCCCGCGACCGCGAATGAAAGGACCAGTGCCACGGCGCGTTGGGTCGAGAGCCCCGCCGACCTTCCGGATGCAGGAGACGTCCTTCCGATGCCCACGCTCAGCCGCACCGCCGGTCCGCTGCTCGCCTGCAGCCTGCTCGCGGCCGCCGTCGCCGCCCAGCAGGGTGCGGCGACCGCGCTCGGCTTCGTCGACCTGCAGGCCGAGCTCGAGCGCGCGACCGGCGCGCGGGCGCCGACGCTGACCGGGCTCGCGGTCGGACCCGGCGGCGAGCTGTTCGTGACGGCACCGCGCCGCGCGCTCGGCCTGCCGCACCGGCTGCTCGAGTTCGACGCGCAGGGCGGCTTCGTCGCCGGCTACGACGCGCCCGCGACGCTCGACGGCTCGGCGGTCGGCCTGCGCGACGGCTGCTTCGAGCGCGGCGCCGGGCGGCTGTACTTCGCGGTCGACCCGGCCGGCAGCGCGGCCGGCAACGTCGTCGCGTTCGACCTCGCGACGCGCCGTTTCGCGCCGGCGGCGAACGTGACGGCGCACGTGGCGACGCCCTCGCTGCGCGGCCTGGCCTGGGACGGTGTGGCGTTCTGGACCGCCAGCCTGGCGTCGCCGCTCACCGCGTTCGATCGCACGGGCGTCGAGCGATCCCGCTTCGCGCCGCCGGCCGACGGCGTGGTCGGCCTCGCCTGGGACGAGGACCGCGGCACGCTGTGGGTCGCGAGCCTCGGCGGTGCGCGCAGCGGCGGTGCGCAGCCCGGCAACGGCGTGCACCTGCTCGAGTGGGATCCGCGCACCGGCGTCGCGACCGGGTTCATGTTCCGCGCGGACCACGCGCTGCCGCCCGGCGAGGCGGCGTTGCCGGCCGGCGCGGAGATCCACCGCGTCGGGGGCCGGCTGGTGATCAGCGTGATCGTCCAGGGGCTGCGGACCTGCGGTCTCGTGCAATGCGAGGTCGATGCGCTCGTCGGCAGCGGGTGCGGGCCGTCGATCGACTACACGGGTGGCAATGCGTGGATCGGCAATACTGACTTCGCATTGCGGGCGGCCGGACTGGCCGAGTCCGATCCCGCGGTGTTCGCCGCGGCGCCGGACGCGACGCTGACCGGGCCGATCCCGGGCCTGATCGGCTGCAGCTTCCTCGCGACGATCGTCGCGGCGTTCCCGGTCGCGGTGTCGCCGGGTGGCGAGGCGCGGCTCGCCGCCCCGATCGCGCTCGGCACCTGGCCCGGCGCGGTCGCGTTCCAGGCGCTCCAGCTCGCGACGGCGACCGCGCGGATCAGGGCGTCGCCGGCGCTGTACGTGGCGGTCCTGCGCTGAGCTCCGCGGCGAGCGGCCCGACCGCCAGCAGCCCGTCCCGCACGAGCCGTGGTACCACCTCGTCGGCCGCCGCGCGGCGCACCGCGTCCCAGTCGGCGCCATTCTGGCCCTTCGCGCGGATCGTCGCGATCCACAGCGCGAGGCCGGACTCGCGGTCGACGAGGCGCGACTCGTACAGCGCGCGCGGCAGCGCGACCGTGTAGCCGCCGTAGACGGTCGTCGTGGCGAAGCCGAAACCGTGCAGCCGTCGCCACGGCCGGCCGCCGCCGTAGCCGTCGACGAACATCGTCGCGGTCTCCGGCACGCGGAACTCCTCGGTCCAGGCATGGGTCGTCTCGAACGACAGCACGGCCTCGACGCCGTTCGCCTCCAGGCGCGCGACGATCTCCTCGTCGGGGTAGCTCTCGCCGGGGAAGAACAGCTCGGTCCAGCGCAGCGCGCGCACGCCGCGCGCGGTCAAGGCGTCGGCGATGCGGGTCTCGATCTCGCGACGGGCGCCGAGGTCGCCGTCGGGGACCGTGACGCACACCGCTGCGAAGTGCCGGTCGCCGAGATCGGGCCGGACGACCGAGAACGTCTCGACCTCGGTCGTCGCGCAGCCGCCGAGCATCGCGAGCAGGGCGGCGAGGAGCGGTCCGTGGCTGCGGTTCATGGTTGCGGTCGGCTCGCGCGCCGGGCGGCGAGCTCCAGGAACTCGACGTACTTCTGGGCTGCGCCGGTGTTGAACACGACGACGTCGGCGTCGGCGCGCAGCGTGCCCTGCGCGCGGCAACGCTCGATCGCGCCGAGGCACGCGGCGCTCTCCGGGCACAGGGCGATGCCCTCGCGGGCCATCGCGAGCGCCAGCCAGCGCGGTAGCTCGGACTCCGCGGTCGCCAGCGCGGCGCCGCCGGACTCGCGCACCGCGCGCAGCACCAGGAAGTCGCCGAGCGCCTTCGGCACGCGGATGCCGGACGCCGCGGTGTGCGCGCCGGGGAGGTCGGGCGCGGCGTCGAGGCCCTGGTCGAACGCGCGCACCAGCGGGTCGCAGCCGGTCGACTGGCACGCGAACATCCGCGGCCTGCGCTCCGCGTCGAGCCAGCCGAGCGCGCCGAGCTCGGCGAACGCCTTCCACATGCCGATCAGGCCGGTGCCGCCGCCGGTCGGATAGAAGATCGCGTCCGGCAGCCGGAACCCGGTCTGCACCGCGAGCTCGAGGCCCATCGTCTTCTTGCCCTCGATGCGATACGGCTCGCGCAGCGTGCTGACGTCGAACCAGCCGTCCGCCAGGTAACGCTCGCGGACGATCCGGCCGCACTCGTGGATCAGGCCGTCGTGCAGCACGACCTCCGCGCCGTGCAGCTCGACCTCGAGCCGATTGACGATCGGCGTGTCGGTCGGCATCACGACGACGCATCGCATGCCGGCGCGCGCCGCGTAGGCCGCGAGCGCGCCACCCGCATTGCCGGCGGTCGGCACCGCGACCCGCGTGACGCCGAGCTCGTTCGCCATCGACACGGCGAGGGCCATGCCGCGCGCCTTGAACGACCCACCGGGCAGCCGGGACTCGTCCTTGATCCGCAGCCGGGCGACGCCGAGCGCGGTCGCGAGCCGCGGGCAATCGAGGAGCGGCGTCTCGGTCTCGCCGAGCGACACGCGATTGCGCGGGTCGCGCAGCGGCAGCAGCTCGCTGAACCGCCACAGGTCGGCCGGCCGCGCCAGCACCGCCGTGCGCGGCACCTCGGCGCGCAGCGCGTCGAGGTCGTAGCGCACGAGTAGCGGCTTGCCCTGGTGCGTCTGGTGGAGCTCGCCGGCCGGCAGGCGGGAGCCGTCGGCGGTCGACTCGAGGTGCGTGACGTAGCTGTGTCGCACGAAGCGTGGTCCGTCGGAGAGGGCCAGCCAGCGGCCGTCGAGCGGCCGCGCGCGGAGCCGCGCGACGAGGTCCGGCGGGACCTCGGGCAGCGCGGCGAGGAACTCCGCCAGATCGTCCGGCAGCGGATCCCACAGGTCGAGCCGCTCGCCGCTCACCGGATGGTCGAACGCGAGCCGGAACGCGTGCAGGAACATCCGCGGCAGCCCGTGCCGGCGGCGGAACATCTGGTTGATGCGACCCTTGCCGTGGGTCGTGTCGCCGATCACCTGGTGGGCGGTGTGGTCGAGGTGGCGGCGGATCTGGTGCGTGCGTCCGGTGTAGAGCCGCGCGCGCAGCAGCGACACGCGGTAGAAGCGCGCGAGCGTCGCGAAGTCCGTGCGCGCGTCCTTCCACTCGCCGGCCTCGTTCGTCAGCGGGCGCCGGCAGGAGAACGCGTCGGGCGTGTCGCCGCGGGCGAGCGCCAGGTACTCCTTGACCGCGGTGGGCGCCGCGAGGCTCTGCTGCAGTGCGGTGGCCGCGCGCTTCTCGAGCGCGAAGGTCAGGATCCCCGAGGTCGCGCGGTCGAGCCGGTGTACCGGGTAGAGGTAGCGGCCGAGCTGCGCACCGAGGCGCTGCAGCAGGAAGCTCTCGTCGTCGTCGGACCGCGGGCCGCGGTGCACGGCGAGGCCGGCCGGCTTCGACACGGCGACGAGGTGCTCGTCGAGGTGCAGCAGGCGCAGTGGCGGAACGGCACCAGCCGCGGCGGGTTGGTCCGCGATGTCGGTCACGCGTCCGGCTCGAGCTCCAGGACCGTCGCGCTGCCGCGGGTCAGCCGCAGGCGGCCGGCCTCGCGGCGCGCGCCGTCGACCTCGCCGAGCACGTTCAGGAAGCGGCTCTCCTGCGCCATTGCGGCCGGCGGGCCGGCCATCTTGGTGCACAGCGGCGGACCGAAGCGCAGGCCGTTCGCGTCGAGTGCCCAGGCGGCCCCGAAGCTGTTGACGCCGCCGTTGCCGCGCACGCCCTCGCGGTCGAACGCGAGGCGGGAGGTGACGCCCGGCGTGGCCGGCGCGCCGTCGATCATGGTCAGCCGCCAGCTGGTCCCGACCAGCTGCGCCGGCTCGGTCAGCCGACCCTCGACGGTCGTCGGGTCGATCGCGGGCGCGGCGCCGCAGCCGCACGGGACGAGCAGCGACAGGGCGAGCAGTGACACGGCGAGCGGCGACAGGGTCCGCAGCGGCGGGAGCGGGCGGGGGCGGGGCATCGCGGCAGGATAGTGCACTGCGGCGCCGCGACCGCGGTGGACTTCAGTCGCGCCGCGCGCCGCGCGACACTGGGCGACCACCATGGCGCGCCGCCTGTTCGTCCGCCCGCTGCCGCCCCCGGGGCCCGCCACGCTGAGCCCGCGCCTCGGCCACCACCTCGGCCGGATCGTGCGCCTCGCGGCCGGCGACGCGGTCGTGCTGTTCGACGGTGCGGGCGGCGAGGTGCGCGCGGCGGTCCGCGCGGTCGGCACGCGCGAGCTGCAGGTCGACGTCGGGGCGCCGTGCGAGCCGCCGCTCGGCCGCTCGCCGCGCCTGGCCGTGCACGTCGCCTGCGCGATGCCGCGCAAGGCGCACGCGGACTGGCTGCTCGCGCACGGCACCGAGGCCGGCGTCGCGAGCTTTCGGCCGTTGCTCACCGAGCGTGCCCGGCGCGCCCCCGAGCCGATCGCGCACTGGCGCCGCGTGCTGATCGAGGCCTGCGCGCAGTGCGACCGCGCGACGCTGCCGGCGCTCGAGCCCGCCGCGACGCTCGCCGAGCTGTGTGCCGGGCCGCTGCCGGCCGCGCGCTTCGTCGCGGCAACCGCGCCGCTCGAGCTCGGCCCGAGCGACGCGTCCGAGGCGCTGCTCGTGGTCGGCCCGGAGGGCGGCCTGACCGCCGCCGAGCTCGAGCTGCTCGCCGCGGCCGGCTTCGCGGCGCGCAGCCTCGGCCCGCTGACGCTCCGCACCGAGACCGCGGTCGTCGCCGGCGCGGTCCGGCTGCTGCAGGCGCCGCCGTCCGGCGCGGCCCGTTGAGGGCCGGTCAATCGGGATTGGTCATCCGCTCGGGGGCGAGCCGGGCGGCGACGTCGTCGGTGTAGAGGCCGCGGCCGCGCAGCACGTCGGCGACGCTCAGCCCGCTGGCGAGCGCCTCGGCAGCGACGTCGGTCGCGGTGCCGTAGCCGAGCACCGGCACGAGTGCCGTGACGAGCCCGATGCTGTTCTCGACGAAGTGCCGGCATTGCTCGACGTTGGCGGTGATGCCGTCGACGCAGTTGCGGCGCAGCGTGGCGACGGCATTGGCGAGGATCTTCAGCGACTCGAGGATGCTCGCCGCGATCACCGGCTCCATGACGTTGAGCTGCAGCTGGCCGGCCTCGGCCGCGAGCGTCACCGCGAGGTCGTTGCCGATCACGCGGAACGCGACCTGGTTGACGACCTCCGGGATCACCGGATTGACCTTGCCCGGCATGATCGACGAGCCCGGCTGCCGCGGCGGCAGCCGGATCTCGCCGAGGCCGGCGCGCGGGCCCGACGACAACAGGCGCAGATCGCTGCAGATCTTCGACAGCTTGATCGCGAGGCTCTTCAGCGACGACGAGAACATCACGAACGCCTGCGTGTCCTGCGTCGCCTCGATCAGGTCGTGCGCGAGCGCGACCGACAGGCCGGTCACCTCGCGCAGCCGCTGGATCGCGCGCTCGGGGTAGCCCTTCGGCGTGTTGAGCCGGGTGCCGATCGCGGTGCCGCCGAGGTTCAGCGTGCGCAGGTCGTCGCGCGCGCGGTGCAGGCCCTGCAGCTCCTGCCGGAGGCTGGTCGCGAACGCGCCGAACTCCTGGCCGAGCGTCATCGGCACGGCGTCCTGCAGCTGCGTGCGCCCCATCTTGACGACTGCGGCGAACTCCGCCGCCTTGCGCTCGAACGCGGCGATCAGCTCCTCGACGCAATCGACCAGCCGCTGGCTGCTCAGGATCATGCCGAGCTTCAGCGCGGTCGGGTAGACGTCGTTCGTCGACTGCGAGCAGTTGACGTGGTTGTTCGGGTGCAGGCGCCCGTAGTCGCCCTTCTCGTGGCCGAGCAGCTCGAGCGCGCGATTGGCGAGCACCTCGTTGGCGTTCATGTTCGTCGACGTGCCGGCGCCGCCCTGCAGCACGTCGACGACGAAGTGGTCGTGCAGCTTGCCGGCGATCACCTCGTCGGCGGCCTCGGCGATCGCGCCGGCGACGTCCTGCTGCAGCGCGCCGCAGTCGAGATTGGCGAGCGCGCAGGCCTTCTTGACCATCGCCAGCGCCCTGACCAGGTTCGGGTAGGCATTGAGGCGCACGCCACCGATGTCGAAGTTGCTGATCGCGCGCAGCGTCTGCAGCCCGAAGTACGCCTCGGCCTGGACCTCGCCGTCGCCGAGCAGGTCGTGCTCGGTGCGCGTCAGGCCGGTCGAGAACGCGTGCGTGACGCCGCCGGTGCGGAACAGCAGCTGGTCGAGTCGCCCGACGACCTCGGCCAGCAGCGTCGACAGCATGCGGTTCTCGAGACCGGCGTCGTCGTCGATCAGCGCGCGCACGCGGTCGCGGTGCAGGACCAGCAGGTCGGTGGCGGTCACGGCGGTCGCGGTCGTCGAGTGCACCGAGTCGCGGATCAGCATGCCCTCGCCGAGCAGGTCGCCGCGCCCGAGCGTCGCGACCGGGCGCCGCTGACCGTTGACGTCGGTGCGCGTCAGCTCGACGCGGCCGCGGACGATCAGCAGCATGCGCGCGCGCGGGTCGCCCTCGTGGAAGATCGCCTCGCCGCTGCGGTAGGCGACGCGCTCGACCAGCGCGAGCAGCCGGTCGGATTCCGCCGGCGTGAGTTTCGCGAAGATGTGGACCTTGCGGAAGGGCAGCGCCCAGGCGCGGTCGGCGTCGGGTCGGTCGGTCATGGCGGGTGGGACGGCGCGGCGCCCGGCCGGCCGTCGCCGTGTCATCGCTGGCGGGTGCCGCGCGCGCAAGATGCTGGCGCGGAAGCCGCACGGGGCGCAGCATCCAGGCCGGCGTGCCGGCGAAGCCGGGGCACCGGGAGCGGCCGGCGCGTCGCCCCGTGGCTTGCGGGCCGCGCCTCCCTCGATCCCCCCCGACCCTGCAGAGCGAGTTCAGCACCATGCGAGCGATGGTCGTCCGGGCTGCCGATCAGCCCTTCCAACTCGAGCAGCGCGAACCCCGCGAGCCCGGGGCCGGCGAGATCCGTGTCCGCGTCCACGCCTGCGGCGTCTGCCACAGCGACCACTTCGTCAAGGACGCGCTGTGGCCCGGCCTGGCGCTGCCGCGCGTGCCGGGGCACGAGGTGGCCGGCGTCGTCGACGCCGTGGGTCCCGGCGTGGGGCACCTGGCGGTCGGCGACCGCGTCGGCCTCGGCTGGCACGGCGGCCACGACGGCACCTGCCCGGCCTGCCTGCGCGGCAAGTTCATCCACTGCCAGTCGGGAGCGATCACCGGCATCACGCACGACGGCGGCTACCAGGAGTCGATGATCGCGCCGGCGATCGCGGCGGCGCGCGTGCCCGCCGGGCTCGATTGGGCGGAGGCGGCACCGCTGCTGTGCGCCGGCGTCACGACCTTCAATGCGCTCCGCAATGCGGGGGCGCGGCCCGGCGATCTGGTGGCGATCCAGGGGCTCGGCGGGCTCGGGCACCTCGGCGTCCAGTACGCGAAGGCGATGGGCTTCCGCGTCGCGGCGGTGTCGCGCGGCGCCGACAAGCGCGAGTTCGCCGAGCAGCTCGGCGCCCAGCACTACGTCGACGCGGCGGCCGCCGATCCCGGCGCGCAATTGACGGAGCTGGGTGGTGCACAGGTGATCCTCGCGACCGCCCCCAATGCACCGGCGATCTCGCAGCTCGTGCCGGGCCTCGGCATCGAGGGCTGCCTGATGATCGTCGGTGCGCCGTTCGAGCCGCTGCAGATCGGTGCGATCGACCTGATCTCGCGCGATGCGCGCGTGCAGGGCTGGTCGTCGGGTACCGCCGCCGACTCGACCGAGGCGCTCGAGTTCGCGCTGCGCAGCGGCGTGCGGCCGATGATCGAGCGGTTCCCGCTCGCCGACGCACAGCGGGGCTACGACCGCATGATGAGCGGCGCGGCGCGCTTCCGGGTCGTCCTCGACGTCGCGTGAGGCGGCGCGCGCGGTGCCGGGCAGGGCTCAGCCCGAGCCGCCGGGCGGTCGCCGACCCTCCGGTGCGCCGCCGCCGCCGGGCGGCCGGCCGCGACCGCGGCCGCGCTCGCGGTCGGGGTCTGGCCGATCGACCTGGATCGCGCGGCCGTAGCCCGGGATCCGGTCGAACAGGCGCTCCGGCGTCGGTGGCTCCCATTGCGCGGCCCAGTCGGCCGGTGGAGCGGGGATCGGCTCGGGCAGCCGCCAGGTCTTCTTGCCCTGGTTCCACCACAGGACCCATGGGCGTAGCTCGGTGCCGAGGTCCTCGCAGGTCTGGGCCTGCAGCGCGCGACAGATGCGCTCCTCGTGCCCCTTCGCGAAGCCCGAGCGCCCGAACTTGATCAGCGCGTCGATCGCATCGCGATTCTGCAGCCGGCCGACCGCGTCGATGCGCGCATCGGTCAGCGCCTCGGGCTCCTTGGCCGGACCGAAGCCCTCGGTCAGCAGCGGCAGCATGCGCTCGTCGGCGTGCTGGCCGATGGCGAGCAGCACCTCGGCCGTCAATGGTTCGGAAGCCTGGATCGCCGGCACGCGCAGCGCCGCGCGCAGCTCGCTGACCGCCGCGTGGTTCGGGTTGTAGCGCAGCGTCAGCACGGTCGCCCAGCGCACGACCTCGTCCTCGGAGTCGACGGCGTCACCGAGCGCACGCGCGACGTCGCGGTCGTCGATCAGACCCTGGCTGCGGTAGACCGCGAGGATGTCGTCGCGCACGCCGGCGGCGATCGCCGCCTTGATGTCCTTGGCGGCGCGGCGCGCGAGCTCGCGGGGCGACAGGTGCTCCTCGCCGTCCTTGGGCGGGGTCGGTGGCGGCGGCTCCGCGGGCGGCGGCGGATCCTGCTGCGCGGCGAGCACCGCGACGGCACCGGCGGTGACACCGCCGGACCAGGCGAGGGCACACAACGACACGGTGGCGATGCGGCGGAACACGCCTGCAAGTCGACCCGGGTGCGCGCGTGTCGTCGAGCCTCGACCGGCCCGGACACGAGGTTGGGACAATGCGCCGGCGGTGCACCCGGTCGTCAGGCGCTCGCGCCATCGAGCACGACGACCGCGTGCCAGGCGAGCACCAGCGCGTAGGCGAGCAGCAGGCCGAAGAGCGCCGGCCGCACGCGGCGGAACCGCACGTGTAGCAGGAGCCACAGGAGCGGCACCGTCGTCAGCGCCACCTTGGTGAGCGAGAACGCCCAGCCGCCCGCCGTGGCGAGGACCCAATCGAGCAGCGGGTTGGCCTCCTCGCCGCCGCGCGCGAGGTGCCGCCACGTCAGCGCGAGGTCGGCCAGCGACAGCGCGAGGATCGCCGCGCACAGCGCCCATTCGGTGCGCGTGTAGCGGTCGACGTAGATGCCCTGTGCCTCGCAGGTGCGCCGCGCCCCGCGCCGGCGCCCGCGCAGCCAGAACCGCGACAGCATCGGCGTGGGACGCTGGCGGCGGTCGTCGGCACGGCGGCGGTCGGCGGATTCGCTGGCGGTCACGGCGGAAGGTTCCGCCGCGCCGCGCGCTCACGCAAGCCGCCGCGTCGAGTCGATCCCGATCCGAGCCTGGTCCGATCGCGATCCGAGCGTCCGGATCAGGCGTACTCCTCGACCGGCGGGCAGGTGCAGACCAGGTGGCGGTCGCCGTAGACGTCGTCGACGCGCGCGACGGTCGGCCAGTACTTGTGCACGCGGGTCCAGGGCGACGGGAACGCCGCCTGCTCGCGCGGGTACTTGCGGTCCCACTCGCTCGACACGACGTCGGCGAGCGTGTGGGGTGCGTGGGCGAGCGGGCTGTCGTCGTGGCTGAGCTCGCCGCGCTCGATCGCGCGGATCTCCTCGCGGATCGCGATCATCGCGTCGCAGAAGCGGTCGAGCTCCTCCTTCGACTCGCTCTCGGTCGGCTCGACCATCAGCGTGCCGGCGACCGGGAACGACATCGTCGGCGCGTGGAAGCCGAAGTCCATCAGGCGCTTCGCGATGTCGGCCGCGGTCACGTGGGAGGTCTTCTCGAAGCCGCGGCAGTCGAGGATGCACTCGTGCGCGACGAAACCCTGCGCGGACTTGTAGAGCACCGGGAAGTGTGCGTCGAGGCGGTGCGCGATGTAGTTCGCATTGAGGATCGCCACCTCGGTGGCCTCGGTGAGCCCGTCGGGCCCCATCATCGCGATGTAGGCGTAGCTGATCGGCAGGATCGACGCGCTGCCCCACGGCGCCGCCGACACCGGTCCGAGCGCCTCGGCGCCGCCGGTCTTCACGACCGGGTGACCGGGCAGGAACGGCGCCAGGTGGCTCGCGACACAGATCGGCCCCATGCCGGGGCCGCCGCCGCCGTGCGGGATGCAGAACGTCTTGTGCAGGTTCAGGTGGCAGACGTCGGCACCGAGGTCGCCCGGCTTGCACAGACCGACCTGCGCGTTCATGTTCGCGCCGTCGAGGTACACCTGGCCGCCGTGCTCGTGCACGATCGCGCAGATCTCCTTGACCGCGGCCTCGAACACGCCGTGCGTCGACGGATAGGTGATCATCAGCGCGGCGAGCGCGTCGGAGTGCTGGTCGGCCTTCGCCTTCAGGTCGGCGACGTCGATGTTGCCGTGCTCGTCGCACTTGACGACGACGACCTCCATGCCGGCCATCACCGCGCTCGCGGGATTGGTGCCGTGCGCGGAGCTCGGGATCAGGCACACGTTGCGGTGGCCCTGGCCGCGGTGCTGATGCCACGCGCGGATGACGAGCAGGCCGGTGTACTCGCCCTGCGAGCCGGCATTGGGCTGCAGGCTGGTGGCGGCGAAGCCGGTGACGTCCTCGAGCCAGCGCGACAGCGCGTCGTGCAGCTCGCGGTAGCCCTGCGCCTGCTCGGTCGGAACGAACGGGTGCAGCTTGCCGAACTCCGGCCAGGTGACCGGGATCATCTCGGCGACCGCGTTCAGCTTCATCGTGCAGGAGCCGAGCGGGATCATCGACGTCGTCAGCGACAGGTCCTTGGCCTGCAGCCGGTGCATGTAGCGCAGCATCTCGGTCTCCGACCGGTAGCTGTGGAACACCGGGTGCGTCAGGATCGCCGTCTCGCGCCGCAGCGCCACCGGCAGCGCCGGGACCTTCCGGGCGAGCGCCGCCAGGTCCTGCCGGCCGTCGCCGCCGAACACCTCGATAAGGTCGCGGAGGTCGCGCTCCTCGAGCGTCTCGTCGAGGCTGACGCCGAGCGTGCCGTCGCCGAAGTCGCGCAGGTTGATGCGCCGCTGCGCTGCCGCGGCGAGCACGCTCGCCGCGCCCTGCTTCGGGTGGACCTGCAGCGTGTCGAAGAACGCGTCGTGCAGCACCTCGTTGCCGGCCGCGCGGAGCGCCTCGCGCAACATGCCGGTCGAGCCGCGCACGCGCTCGGCGATCGCGCGCAGCCCGTCGGGGCCGTGGTAGACGGCGTAGAACGACGCCATAACCGCCAGCAGGACCTGCGCGGTGCAGATGTTCGAGGTCGCCTTGTCGCGGCGGATGTGCTGCTCGCGCGTCTGCAGCGCCATGCGCAGGGCGCGATTGCCGCGCGCGTCGCGCGTCACGCCGATGATGCGCCCTGGCATCTGCCGCTTGTAGTCGTCGCGCGTCGCCAGGAACGCCGCGTGCGGGCCGCCGTAGCCCATCGGCACGCCGAAGCGCTGGGCGCTGCCGACCACCGCGTCGGCGCCGAACGCACCGGGCTCCTTCAGCAGCACGAGCGCGAGCGGGTCGGCCGCCACGCAGGCGAGCGCGCCGTGGTCGTGCGCGGCGCGGATCGCGGCGCTCGGGTCGGCGAGCCGGCCGTCGGTGCCGGCGTACTGCACGAGGCAGCCGAACACGTCGGGGCCGAACGTGAGCGCGTCCGGCGCCTGCACGCGCACCTCGATGCCGAGCGGCTCGGCGCGCGTGCGCAGCACCGCGATCGTCTGTGGATGGCAGTCGGCGGCGACCACGAACGCGTCGCGCCCCTCGCTCTGCCGGCCGAGCACGCGCTTGAACATCGTCATCGCCTCGGCGGCGGCGGTCGCCTCGTCGAGCAACGACGCATTGGCGCAATCGAGACCGGTCAGGTCGAGGATCAGCGTCTGGTAGTTGAGCAGCGCCTCGAGTCGGCCCTGGCTGATCTCGGCCTGGTACGGGGTGTACTGCGTGTACCAGCCCGGGTTCTCCAGCACGTTGCGCAGGACGACCGGCGGCGTGATCGTGCCGTGGTAGCCGGTGCCGAGGTACGAGCGCCACAGCTGGTTCTTCGCGGCGATCGCGCGCAGGTCGGCGAGCACCTGCTGCTCGCCGCGCGCGGCGGGCGTCCGCAGCGTGCCCTGCCAGCGGACGGCGCCGGGGATGGCGCGCTCGAGCAGCTCGGCCATCGACGCGACGCCGCAGGTCTCGAGCATCGGCTGGTAGTCGCTGCGACGCGGGCCGAGGTGGCGGGGGGCGAAGACGTCGGAGCGGGGGAACAGGCGGTCCAGGTCGGCGGCGGTCATGGAGGCGAGGGGCCCGGTTGGAGTGGAGTCCGGCGGTTATAGATCGCCGGTGCGCGCGGTGGAACACGCGCGCGGCGGTCGCTCGGCTGGCGGTAACGCCACGTCCGGCCGGCGGTTTTCGCGCTGCGGGTGCGCGTGGACGCCGCGCGGGAGCTCAGCGGTCGCGGCGTCGCGGCGGCTCGGCACCGGCGTCGCCGAACAGCCAGGCGACGGTCGCCGGCAGCGCCTCCTCGACGACCAGCAGGTGCTCGACGCCCGGCACCACGCGCAGCGTCACCGGCACCCCGGCGGCATCGAGCGCGCGGGCGAGCTGCTCGGCGCCGCGGCGCGCGAAGTCGTGCTCGCCGGGCGCGATCAGGAACGGCACCGCGCGCAGCGCTGCCGGGTCCGTGGGCGAACCGCCACCGCCGAGCAGCGCGACCTTCGCGAACAGCGCGGGGAAGCGCGAAGCCGCGCCGACCGCGGTCGCGGCGCCCATCGAGTGGCCGACCGCGTAGACGCGGCCGCGGTCGATCGCGAACCGCTCGGCGAGCGCCTCGACGAGCGCCTCGGCCGCCCCCGCCGGCATCGCGCGCGGCGCGACCACGTAGGCGCCGCGGGCCGCGGCGAGCCGGATCAGCAGGCCGTCGCCGTAGCCGTCGAAGAACAGGTGCTCGCTGCCGCCCATGCCGTGCAGCGCGACGATCAACGGCCTGGGCGCGCGGTCGTCCGCGGCGCGCGGCGGCACCAGCAGGCGGACCGCGAGCGCCCGGTTGCCGGTCGGCACCCGCAGCCAGTGCTCGCCCGGGTGCGCGTCGGTCGGGTAGCGGTCGCCCTCGCGCAGCGCCGTCCCCAGCGCGTCGGCGGCCGCGAACAGCCGGGCCGCGGGCACGTCGGTCTCGTGGGCCTGGCCGCGTGCGAGCGCCCCGAGCAGCCGGGTCAGGCCGCGCAGGCTCTCGGCCTCGAGCGAGCGGGCGCCGTCGCCGAGCCGGGCGTCGGCGTCCGCCAGCTCGCGCTCGAGCGCGGCGACGTGCGCGTCGGCGTCGGCGACGACCGACACGGACACCGGCGGTGCCCACCGCGTTCCGCCCGGCTCGGGCCCGGTGCGCAGGCCGACCTGCAGCGCGTAGTCGCCCGGTGCCGTCGCCGCGAGCGCGAGCTCCTCGCCGGTGGCGACGCGGGTGACGCCCGCGAACTCGGCGACCAGCTCCGCGTGCGGCTGCGCGGGGTCTGCGGTCCGTTCGATCGCGTCGAGGCCCAGGATCGCGACGTCGATCGCCTCGCCGGGTGCGACGATCCGGCGCGCGACCCGCGCCCCGAGCGGCGCGACCGCCGCGCGGCGAGCGTCGGCCTCGGTGCCGTCGCGCGTCAGCGCCAGCCAGCCTTCGTCGAGGGCGGCGCCCGCGCCGCGGGCGTTCATCGCGAAGAACGCGGTGACGGACCGCTGCGCGCACTGCCGCGCGACGTCGCGCGCCGGCGCGCCGGGCGCGGTCGCCGCCCACGCGCGCTCGAACCGGCGCAGGCGCAGCCCGAGGTCGTAGCGCTCCTCGGGGCGGAACTGCGCCGGCAGCGTCGCGGCGGTGCCGGCGACGAGCAGCGCGGTGAGCGCGAACGGGCGGACGCGGACGGGCATCGCGGCAGCATAGCGGGGCGGTGTCGGGAGTCGTGGCGCCGGCGGAGAGTGGAATCCACGAGTGGCCGCCGTGACCGGCGCAGGGCACGCTGGCGGCTCCCCGACCCCTGGCGATGCCTTCGATGTTCGAACCCGTCCCGTCCGTGGAGCACGATGTCCGTCCGCTGGTGCGCAGGCTGCGCAAGCCGCCCGAGGAGTGGCAGCGCGAGGATCTGCTCGAGCTGTGCCTGCGCGACGGCGTGCGCGTCGTGAACTTCCGCTATCCGGCGCTCGACGGGAAGCTCAAGGAGCTGCGGCTGCCGGTCAACGATCGCGCCTATCTCGACCGCATCCTGGCGACCGGCGAGCGCGTCGACGGCTCGAGCCTGTTCCCACGGATGCTGCCGGCGACGGCGAGCGACCTCTACGTGGTGCCGGTCTACTCATGGGCGTTCCTCGACCCGTGGCAGGAGGACGAGTTGCAGATCGTCTGCCGTTTCGCGGATGCCGACGGCAAGCCGGCGGCCGCCACGCCCGACAATGTCCTCGCGCACGCCGCGCGGCACTTCCGCGACGTGTCGGGTGGCGATCTCGACGCGCTCGCCGAGCTGGAGTTCTACGTGTGCACGCGGCCCGACCACCCGCGGTTCCAGGGTCGCCCGCAGCGCAACTACCACCAGTCGAGCCCGTACCTCGCGTCGCGGCCGGTGGTCGACGAGATCCTGCGTGCGGTCAGCGCGGTGACCGGGCGCGTCAAGTACTGCCACAGCGAGGTGGGCTACATCGGTCGGCTGGAGTCGCACGAGCCGGAGATCGACGGCTGTCGGGTCGAGCAGTACGAGCTCGAGTTCGACCTGATGCCGATCGAGGACCTCGGCGCGTGGCTGACCGTCGCGCGCTGGCTGATCCGCGCGATCGCGGCGCGGCACGCGGCGACGGTCACGTTCCTGCCGAAGCTCGACGAGGGCATGGCCGGCAATGGCATGCACCTGCACCTCGCGGTGCGGCGCGAGGGTCGCAACGTCATGCGGCGCGACGACGGCGAGCTGTCGGACGACGCGCTGCGGCTGATCGGCGGGCTGCTCGAGCGGGCCGGTCCGCTGACCGCGTTCGGCAGCTCGGTCGCCGCGAGCTTCCTGCGGCTCGTGCCGGGCCAGGAGGCGCCGACCCGGGTGTGTTGGGGCCACCGCAACCGCGCCACGCTGATCCGTGTGCCGCTCGACTTCGCGTGCAGCCAGCGGCTCGATCGGACGATGAACCCGCGCGAGCGCGGCAGCCTGCCGGGCGCGCTGGCGCGACCGACGGTCGAGTACCGCAGCCCGGACGGCAGCGCGCACCCTCTGGTGCTGCTGGCGGCGGTCGCGATGTGCGCGTCGGCCGGGCTCGAGTCGGGCACCGCGCGCGAGTTCGCGCAGCGCCTGCAGGTCGTCCCCGGCGCGGAGGTCGACGGCGACGGCTACCAGCACCTGCCCGACACGGCGGTCGCCGCCGCGCGCGAGCTCCGCGCGCACCGCGCGTTCTTCGAGGAGCGCGGTATGCCGCCCCGACTGATCGACATCGTCTGCCGCCAGCTCGAGGACGAGAGCGACCTCGGCCTCGAGGAGAAGCTGCGCGGCCTGCCCGCCGCCGAGCGCCTGGCCCAGAGCCGCCGCCTGATGCACAAGGACCTCCACAAGCATTGACTTCCGATCGGTACCGCGTACGGATCGGAAGCCTCGCGTGACTTCCGATCCGTACGCGGTACCGATCGGAAGTCACGCGCTGGCACATGGCACATCGAGGACGCTCGGCGGGTTCCAAGCGGCGGCGGCTGCAGCGCCGGGCGATCGAGCCCGGGGCGGCGCCGGGGCTCGTCGGCACTCCGCCGACGGCCGGACCGTCGAACTGCGTGGTGGTGCGCTACGGACAGGACCACCACGACCAGTCCCAGCCGCTGGGCGCCGCCGCGATCGAGACCGCGCTGCACGACCTGCGGCGCGGCGAGGCGGTCTGGCTGCAGGTCCAGGGCCTCAGCGACTCCGTGCTGCTCCAGGCGGTCGGCGAGCGCGTCGGCATGCACCCGCTGTCGCTCGAGGACGTCGTGCACGTCGACCAGCGTCCGAAGCTCGAGCTGTTCGACGACGGCGGCGTGTTCGTCGTCCTCCGCGTGCCGGCGATCGAGCCGGACGACCCCGCGGTCACGCACCAGCTCGCGCTGTTCCTGCGCGACCGTCTGCTGGTCAGCTTCGAGGAGAACCACTCGAAGCTGCTCGACCCGGTGCGCGAGCGCATGCGGCGGGGTGGCCAGCGCATCCGCGGGCTCGGGCCGGGCTACCTGCTCTACGCGATCGTCGACACCGCGGTCGACGCGTTCTTCCCCGTGCTGGAGGAGCTCGCCGAGCGGCTCGCGGCGATCGAGGACGACGTGACGCGCGATCCGTCGGGCATCCACCTCGCCGCGCTGCACGCGACCAAGCGCCGCATCGGCTCGCTGCGGCGCCAGCTGCGCCCGACCCGCGACCTGCTCGCGCGCCTCCGCCACGAGGAGATCGACGCGATCGAGGACACGATCGACGTCTACCTGCGCGACTGCGCGGACCACGTCGCGCGGCTGCTCGACCTGCTGGAGCTCCTGCGCGAGGAGTCCGACTCGGTCATGGAGCTGCACGTGCTGCTCACCGACACGCGGATGAACCAGACGATGAAGGTGCTGACCGTCATCTCGACGATCTTCATCCCGCTGTCGTTCCTGGCGTCGCTCTACGGCATGAACTTCGACCGCGGCGCGTCGCCCTGGAACATGCCCGAGCTCGGTTGGCGCTACGGCTATGTGACGCTGCTCGCCGGCATGGCGCTGCTCGCCGGTCTGCTGGTGCTGTACTTCCGGCGTCAGGGCTGGATCGGCGCGCGCGGCTCGCGCGGACCGACCGTGCCCGCGCCGCCGCCGGCGCCACCGGCGCCACCGGTGCCGTCGGCGCCCTCACTGCCGCCGCCGCCGTCGGGCTGAGTCGGCTCGAGCGACAGCATCCCGGCGAGACGGTCGGTGCGCGGCGGCAGCGAGCGCAGGTGCAGGTCCATCTGCGGGAACGCGATCTCGATGCCGGCCGCGCGCAACGCGTCGTCGACCGCGGTGTGCACGTCGTTCATCGCATCGCCCCAGTCGTCGAGCGACGCGATGAAGATCCGCAGCTCGAACTCCAGTGCGCTGTCGCCGAACCGCCGATAGACGACGTTCGGCTTCGGCGTCGCGAGCACGGTCGGACAGCTGTTCGCGGCGGCGAGCATCAGCTCGCGCGCCTTGCGTGTGTCGGAGCCGTAGGCGATGCCGACCGGGATCACGAGCCGCGTGATCGGATTGGACAGCGACCAGTTCACGAACCGGCTGGTGATGAACTCGCGGTTGGGCACCACCAGCTCCTTGCGGTCGAAGTCGGTGATCGTGGTCGCGCGCATCTGGATGCGGGTGACCTTGCCGTCGGTGTTGCCGACCGTCACGAAGTCGCCGACGCGCACCGGCCGCTCGAGCAGCAGGATCACGCCGGACACGAAGTTCGCGAAGATCTCCTGCAATCCGAACCCGAGCCCGACCGACACGGCGGCGACGAGCCATTGCACCTGGCCCCAGCCGAGCCCGATCGTCGAGAACGCCAGCACGATGCCGACCAGGCCGACGACGTAGCCGACGATCGTCCGGATCGCGTAGCGCTCGCCTGCGCGGATCTCGAGGTGGCGGAACACGGCGACCTCGAGCAGGCCGCCGATGTTGCGCGCGAGCACCCACGTCACGGCGCCGATCACCATCGCGAGCAGCACCGCCTCGAGCGTGACCGCGCGCTGGACGACGTTCGTCACGACGCGGTCGCCGCCGGGGTCGTGCACGACGGTCTGCTCCTGGACCATCTCGGACCACAGGCTGTAGTCGCCGAGGATCCCGAACGCGGGCAGCACGTCGCTCCACAACAGCCACGCACCGACCAGCACGATCACCTGTGCGGCGACGCGGACCAGGGTGCGCGTCTGCTGGTCGATCGTCGCGAGGTCGGTCGCTGCCACACCCTCGGTGCCGGGCAGCGCGGGTCCGGTGACCGACGCCTGCTTCGCGCGGTGGGCCTCCTTCGCGCGCTCGATCGCCAGCGCGCGACGCGACAGCTGCAGCCAGCGGATCACGAGGTCGTGGAGCAGGACCGCCGCACCGATCAGCAGCAGCGTCGCGAGCAGCCGCACGAACACGGTTCGCGCCGTGAACGAGAAGCCGGCGAGCGCGAAGCCGGCGAGCGCGAGGGGCACCGCGACGGCCGTGAGCTGGAGCAGCCGCCGCACGCGCGGCGACGGGCCGTCGTCCTGCGACGCCGGCGCGAGCAACCCGACCTGCGGTCGCAACAGGCGCGCCGCGAACACGGCGAGCGCCACGTCGGCGATCGCGAGCGCCATGCGGTCGGCGCCGAGGGCGCGCTCCGCGTCGTCGTCGCCCGGGCGGCGCAACACGATCGTCGCGAGCACGACGATCGGCGTCAGCCACGCGAGGTTGCGGCGCAGCAGCTTGCCCTTGTCCTCGCGCCAGTCGAAGTGCCTGCCGCCGAGGCCGTCGCTCCGCGCCGACTGCCGCAGCAGCTCGAGCACGAAGAGCGCACCGCTCGCCGAATACCAGGGCCGTTCCGCGACGTCGGCGAACGCGAGCAGCAGCAGGGGGCCGGGCAGCGCGAGCGCCATCGTGGCGATCACCGCGCGCCAGGTCGGCAGGATCGACGTGTTCGAGCGCCGGCTCGCGGCCTCGCCGAGCTTGCGGAGCCGCATCCGCGCGAAGCTCCGCAGCGCGAAGCCGAGTGTGGCGAGCGCCGCGAGCACCCAGAAGCCGGCCGACGCACCCTCGCCGAAGCCGGCGCGCAGGCGAGTCAGCTCGCCGAGCAGCGTGCGGGCGAGGTGTCCGAGCTCGCCGGTGAACGTCGTCGTCGGCTCGCTCCAGACGGCCCGCGCGTCGCGCACCCACAGCACGCGCTCGGTCACGAAGTCGAGGCAGGTCTGCGCCTCGTCGAAGAGCATCGACAGCGTCGTGTCGGCGGTGACCAGCACGCTGGCGCGCTGCCGGCGCGGCTCGAGGCGCGTCTGCAGCAGGTCCCGGAGCCGCGTCTGGATCGCCGATTCGAGCTGGAGCCGCTCGGCCGCCGCGTCGAGCCGTGCGAGCTCGGCCGTCGCCGCGGCGTCGCCGCCCGGCGAGCTGAGCCGCGGCAGCAGCCCGGCGCGGCGCTCGCGGTTGTCGCGCAGCGCGTCGGCGAGGGCCGCGACCTGCGCCTCGGCCTTCCGCAGGCGCTTCTCGTCGTCGAACCGGTCGTCGTGGGCCGCGACGACGTCGGCGCGCAGCGAGCCCCGCAGCCGGCGCCAGCGCGCGAGCTCGTCGAGGAGCTGGGCGCGCAGCGCGCGCAGCTCGAGGCCGACCCCCATCGACAGGCCGGCGACGTCGGCGCGCTCCTTCGCCGCCTTGAAGTCGCTACTCAGCTCCTTCTCGTCGGCCGCGATACCGTCGCGTCGCCGCGTCGCCTCGGCGAGCAGCTGGTACTCGCGACCGAGGCTGTCGACGAGCTCCCGACACTCCTGGAGCATCGACCGCAACGGATCGTCCTGGGCGAGCGACTTCTCCCAGCCGTCGATCGCCTCGCGGGCGAGATCGATCTGCGCCTGCCGCAGTGGCTCGAGCTTCCGGCGCAGCTCCTGGATGCGCGCGTCGCCGCGATCCTGCAGCCGCTGGGCCTCGCTCCGCTGTTCGCGCTCCAGGCCCTGCAGCAGATCGCCGCCCGACTGCTCGACGCGGACGTGGTCGAGGCGCGCTGCGAGCGCTTGTGATTGGGCGCGCAGCGCGGCGACGTGGATCGTCTGGAGCAATGCCGGGAGGTCGGGCGGCGGCGTCTCGGCGAGCGCCGCGGCATTGGTCTGGAGGCGGGCCTCGAGGTCGGCGACGATCTGCGGGATCTCGCGCTGCCGGGCCTGCCGCGCGTCGATCGAGCGGGTGAGCGCCTCCACCGTGCGCGCCTGCTCGTCGCGCGCGGTCTGCGCCTCCTGGATCGCCGTCTCGTATTGCGAGATCGTCTCGTAGTCGCGCGTCGTGACGAAGCCGGGGGGGACCGACAGCCGGCCCTGGATGCGCGCGATCTCCCGCGGCGCTCCGCGCACCGTGTCCTGGAGATCCTTCAGCTTGCGCCGCCACTCCGACTCGGCGGCGAGATCGGCCGAGGCCTGGTCGAGCTCGGTGCGCGCGCGCTGGCGCTGCTCGTCCGTCAACCCCGTCGCGGCGTCGAGCTCGGCGCGCAGCGCGGTGATCGCGTCGGGGTCGGTGCGCGGGGCGGTGCCGGGCTCCTGCGCGCGCAGCGCGCCGGTCGCGGCGGTCAGCCACAGCACGGGAGCGAGGAGGAGTAGCGCGCGCAGCGATCGCACGAGCGGGATCGTAGCGGCGACGCGCCGTGGATCGACCGTCACCCGCCGCGTGTCGCGCGCGCGCGCAGCAGCTGCAGCTGCACGGCGACGGCGACGAGCGCGGGCTCGACGCGGAGCGGGTGCGGGCCGCTGCGCACGGCGCGGAACCCGCGTGCGCCGAGCATCTCGATCTCCTGGTCGGTGAAGCCGCGCTCGGGGCCGATCGCGAGCGCCAGTGGTCCGTGCGGAGCCGGCGTCAGCGCGGCCAGCTCGATCGCGGCGGGCGACGGATGGGCGACGAAGCGCTCGACCCCGGCGAGCGACGCGTCCAGGCGATCCTCGACGAACGGACGGAAGCGCGGCTCGCGCTCGATCACCGGCAGCCGCGTCCGGCAGCTCTGCTCGAGGCCGAGGCGCAGGTGGCGTGCGGCGAGGTCGGGGTCGGTCGCCGCGCGGCTCTCGAGGTGCGACCGGTCGACGCGCCAGGTGCGCATCAGCACGATGCGTCCGAAGCCGAGCGCGGCGGCGTCCTCCAGCGCGCGGAGCAGGACCTTCGGGCGCGGCACGGCGAGCAGCAGCGTGTCGGCGGTGTGCGCTCGGGGGGCGTCGGCGTCGAACTCGCAGGCGAGCTCGACCGTGGGGGGCGCGCAGCGCAGGACCTGCGCGGTGCCGAGCGGACCGTCGACGAGGCCGACCCGCAGCGCGCGGCCCGGCGCCACCTGCAGCACCTCGAGCAGATGGCGCGCGCGCCGGCCGGTCAGCGTCGTGCGACCGTTCGCGTCGAGCTCGGTGGCGTCGAGCAGCAGCAGGTTCATCGCCGGGTTGCTGCGGTCGGTCGCAGCGGCGCGATCCGCCGGAGGCGGCGACGGCCTCGCGCGGGGTCAGTCCGCACCGGTCTCGCGCTGGCGCTCGCGGTCGTCGCGGCGGCGCGGCTCGGTCCGCCGCGGTGCCGGCAGTCCGCGCGGGTCGGTGCCGGCGACATCGGCGGGTCGCGACGGTGCCTCGCGGCGCGGCTCGTCGGAGCCGATCGGCGCCGACAGCTCGATCTCCTCCTCGGGCAGCGCCGCGGCGATCGGGTCGTCGAGCTCGTCCGCGAACAGCCAAACCTGGTTCTTGCCGCGCCGCTTCGCCTTCTGGAGCGCCAGGTTGGCGCGGCGGCGCAGGTCGACCGGCGTGGTGTTCTGCCGGCCGTCGAAGGTGTCGATGCCGATCGACACGGTGACCTCGCGGCGATAGCGGGCATTGCGCACGGTCTCCCGCGCGATGCGCGTGCGCACGCGCATCGCCGTCTGCACCGCCTCGGCGGGCGTCGTGTGCGGCAGCAGCAGCACGAACTCGTCGCCGCCGAAGCGCGCGGCGAAGTCGGTCTCGCGGATGTTGCGCGCCAGGGTGCCGGCGACGTGGCGCAGCACCTCGTCGCCGAATGCGTAGTCGGTCGAGTCGTTGACCGACTTGAAGTCGTCGACGTCGAGCAGCAGCAGCGACAGCGGAGTCTGGTGCCGGCGGGCGCGCTTGAACTCGAGCTCCAGCACCTGCCGGAAGTAGCGCTCGCTGAGCAGCTGCGTCTTGAAGTCGACGCTCACCTGGCCCTCCAGCTCGACGGCGCGCTCGTGCAGCCGCACGAAGCACGCGCGATGGTGGGTGGCCAGCTCGAGCCGCTGCAGCAGCTCGTAGCCGTCGACGAGCGTCGCCGACCCGGGCGCCTTGCGGACGAAGTCGCACAGCGGCAGCCGCGGCGACCACAGGCCGCGCAGCAGCTGCGGTTGATCGACGAGCAGGATCAACGGCACCGGCTGGCTGTTCTCCTGCAGGCGCTCGAGCAGCTCGAGCTCGACGCAGCCCGGCTCGAGGAGCAGCGGGTTCAGCACCGCGACGTCGGGCGGCTCCTCGTCGAGCCGGCGCTGGGTGGCTGCGAGCGACTCCTCGACCTCGACGACGTAGCCGTTCGTGCGCAGCAGCTCGGCGAGCGGCCGGACGTCGTCGCGGTGGTGGTTGAGGATCGCGACGCGTGCCGGGCCCGTCGCTCGAGCGATGTCTGGGCTGGTCGTGCCGGGGCGGGTCATGCCGGGGCCGACCTCCCGGAGCTCGGGCGAGCGTTCCTCGGAGGCGGAGCTCTCGGGCTGGCGGCCAGCGTGGCCGGAGCCCGATTCGGAATCAGTGGAGACGCTCATGGCGGGGCCGCCCGGCCGCGCGGGCGCTCGGCCCTCGATGCGTGCGGTTCGACTCGGTCCGACACGCGGGGGCGGGTGCGCGACGGAGGGCAGAGTCTAGCCGGGTGCCGGGTGTGGTGGAAGACGGCCTTGAACGACCCGCCGCGATCCTTAGAATCTCCGCCCCTTCAACCTGGCTCGAACGCCGCGCGCGTCTCCGCCGCGCGCACCCCCGAGCCTGCATCGCTCCGCGAGCCAGCACTGCCACCGCCGCCGAGGAGGTCGCCGCCAACGTGTCCGCCGTCAACCTGCAGGAACTGATCGACGCCGGTGTCCACTTCGGGCACCAGGCTCGCCGCTGGAACCCCAAGATGAAGCCATTCATCCACGGGAAGCGGCACAACATCCATCTCATCGACCTGAAGCAGACCGTGCGCGGCCTGCTGCAGGCGACGCACTTCCTGCGGCGGCTCGCGTCGACCGGCGCGCAGATCCTGTTCGTCGGCACCAAGAAGCAGATCCGACAGGTCGTCGACGCCGAGGCGAAGCGCTGTGGCATGCCGGCGATCACCGAACGCTGGATCGGCGGCTCGCTGACCAACTTCAACACCGTGCGCGAGCGGCTGCAGCGCCTCGAGGAGCTCGAGGCGGCCGAGGCCGACGGCACGATGGAGCGCCACAAGAAGAAGGCGCAGTCGATGCTCCGGCGCGAGATGCGCAAGATCCAGCGCAACCTCGAGGGCCTGCGCGAGCTGGCCGGAATGCCCGGTGCCATCGTCGTCGTGGATCCGCGGCGCGAGGACATCGCGCTGAAGGAGGCCGCGCGCATGAACGTGCCGGTCATCGCGATCCTCGACACCGACTGCGACCCGAGCCTCGCCGACATCGTCGTGCCGGGCAACGACGACGCGGTCAGCTCGGTGCAACTGCTGATGGGACGGCTGGTCGACGCGATCCTCGAGGGTCGCGCGGGCCTCGACGAGCAGACGCTCCTGCAGGCGCAGCGCGCGGCGGCGGACGACCCGCGCGCCCGGGTCGTGCAGGGCCGCGGCGGGCGTGGCCCCGGCGGGGGCGAGCGCTCCGGCGGTGGCCGTGGTGAAGGTGGCGGTCGCGAGGGCGGTCGCGGTGGCGGCGGTCGCGAGGGTGGTCGTGGCGGCGGCCGCGGCCGCGGCGGCGACAGCGCCGGGCGGCTCGGGCGGCGGTCGACCGGTCGCTTCGCGGACCGCGCGGGTGGCCACGCCGAGACGGTCTCGGTCGGTGGCGATGCCGCGTCCGAGGCCGCGCAGATCCGTTCGAACGAGGCCGCGCCGGGCGAGGCCGCGCCGGCGCCTGCCGTCGAGCTCCCGCCGTCCAGCCCGCCGCCGAGTCCCGCGCCGGACGATTCGAGCGACAGCTGAGCGCGCGTGCGGTTTGCCGCTCGGCGGCCGGCACCGCGCGGCGGCGGGCGGAGCGACCGCCGTGGACGGCGGTCCTTCCGACGACTCGCACGGCCGGATCCGGCCGGCGACATTCCCTGGCGATCGGCGCAGCGAACGCGCCGTCGCCGCTCCGACAGACTCCCCGAAGTCCCGACTCCCACACGACCGATGGTTGAGATCGATGCCAAGATGGTGGCGGCCCTCCGCAAGCGGACCGGCGCGCCGATGATGGATTGCAAGGCGGCGCTGCGCGACACGGGCGGCGACATGGACGCCGCGGTCGACTGGCTGCGCAAGCACGGTCTGCAGACCGCGAACAACCGCGCCGACAAGGACGTCACCGAGGGGCAGGTGTTCAGCTACGTCCACCACAACGGCAAGCTCGGTGTGCTGGTCGAGATCGGCTGTGAGACCGACTTCGTGGCGCGCAACGAGGAGTTCCAGCAGTTCGGCACCGACCTCTGCCTGCACGTCGCCGCGATGAACCCGGCATACCTGAACGAGTCGGAGATCGACGAGGCGTCGCTCGGCAAGGAGCGCGAGATCCTGTTCGAGATGACGCGCTCGCAGATGCAGGGCAAGCCGGACGACGTCGTGGCGAAGGCCGCGGAGGGACGCCTCAAGAAGTACCTCGCCGAGCGCTGCCTGATGGACCAGCAGTTCGTCAAGGACGACAAGAAGACCGTCGAGGAGGTCCGCAAGGAGCTCGTCGCGCGCATCGGTGAGAACATCCAGGTCCGGCGCTTCGTGCGCGTCGAGCTCGGAGGCTGAGCCGTGGCCGCGCCGCCGCGTCTGCACCGCGTCCTGTTGAAGCTGAGCGGCGAGAGCCTGGCGGAGCGCGGCGCGTCGGGGGTCGATCCGGCGGTCGTCGCCGGCATTGCGGAGCAGATCGCGCGCGTGTGCCGCCTCGGCGTGCAGATCGCGATCGTCGTGGGCGGTGGCAATCTGCTGCGCGGGGCCCCGTTCGCCGAGCGGGGTACCAACCGCGCGACGGCCGACCACATGGGGATGCTGGCGACCGCGATCAATGCGCTCGCGCTGCAGGACGGCCTCGAGCGCTGCGGCGTCGAGACGCGCGCCATGTCGGCGATCGCGATCGACGAGGTCATGGAGCCCTACATCCGCCGGCGTGCGCTGCGACACCTCGAGCGCGGTCGCGTCGTGATCCTGGCAGCGGGCACCGGCAACCCCTACTTCACGACCGACACCGCGGCGGCTCTGCGCGCGACCGAGCTCGGCGTCGACGCAGTGCTGAAGGCGACGAAGGTCGACGGCGTCTACACCGCCGACCCGCGGACCGACCCGTCGGCGCAGCGCATCGAGCGCGCGACGTTCCGCGAGGTGCTCGCGCGCGACCTCGGCGTGATGGATCGCACGGCGTTCACGCTGTGCATGGAGAACGACATGCCGATCATGGTGTTCGACATGTTCGTGCCCGGGAACATGGAGCGCGCGGTGAAGGGTGAGCCGATCGGCACCTGGGTGGTCGGCGAAGACGGGCGTGGGGCCTGACGGCCTGCCGTGCGCGCCACGGCGTGGAACCGGCGCGCCGCGCCGGTAACATCAGCGGTTCGCGCAGCCCGGCGCGGCGGACCCACGGCGCGGTGACGAACCGGCCGGTCGCGGTCGAGCCGACCGGGCGCCCGGGCGACCGGACCCGCGCCCGCCACGAGACGATCCCATGGACGACAACTGCGAGCTGATCCTCGTCGACTTCGAGGAGCGCGCCGAGAAGTCGGTCGAGCACCTCCGGAGCGTGCTGGCTGGAATCCGCACCGGTCGGGCCTCGCCGGCCCTGATCGACTCGCTGCGCGTCGAGGCCTACGGCACGACGTCGCCGCTCAACCAGCTCGCCCAGATCTCGGTGCCCGAGCCGCGCCAGCTGCTGGTCAAGCCGTTCGACGCGTCGATCATCCGCGACGTCGAGCGCGCCATCCTGACCTCCGACCTCGGCCTGACGCCGTCGAGCGACGGCAAGGTGATCCGATTGACGCTGCCGCCCCTGTCGGAGGAGCAGCGCCGCAAGCTCGTCGCGAAGGTCAAGGACCTCGCGGAGGAGACGCGCGTCGCGATGCGCAACGAGCGGCGCGACGCCAACAAGGCCGGCGAGCAGGCGTTCCAGAACCACGAGATCACCGAGGACCACAAGCGCGAGCTCCAGGACCGCATCCAGGAGCGGCTCAAGGAGTTCGAGAAACGCATCGACGACCTGCTCGCGAAGAAGTCGCACGAGATCATGCACGACTGAATCGCGCGAGCCGGTCGCGGGTGACCGGTCACCTGGTGCGGTGGTCCCAGTCCCGCCGCGCCGTGCGCTGCCCGGTCACCGCCACGCTGCACGCGAGTCCGGCGCGCATTGCGCCCGCCGCGCCGACGCCACGGGGGCGTAGCTCAGTCGGTAGAGCACCGGATTTTTAATCCGTTGGTCCTGGGTTCGAGTCCCAGCGCCCCCACACCACAGGACGCAGAACGAGGCACTTGTGGTCGCCGCTCGTTCCTGCTGACGGTCGCCGGCCGGTTCGCGCTCTGTGGTTGTTGCACGAACCGCCCCTGCGTCAGAACCCTGCCGTACGATCCGGAGAAGGCTTGGTCCGATCTCGAGCGCCGGGTCGGGTCGTCGATGTCCCTCATGATCCCGCGGCTGGTGCCGACCAGCGGCTACACCGGAGCGAACGAGGTTGCGACGATCTCGTGCGTTCTCGAGCACATCATCGGGCAGCACGTCGTGCCGGGGGAACTGCCGCCGAAGGTCGCTGTGTGGCGCCGCGCCGACCTCAATATGTAGCAGCACTCCGAGGCGACCGCCTCGATGGCAACCGCGCAGGCCCGGGAGCCCGGCGTGAGGGCGTCGCTCGCCGTCGCGGCGGCGGCTGGGGAGGCCGACGAGACCGCGGTGCGGACCGTGGCGGAGATCGTCCGAGAACTCGGCATCATGCAGGCCCGCCGCCACGGTCCGCTCGTCCGCATCCAACACGATTCCAAGCGTGAGAACAGAAACCGAGCCGACTGCGACTGCGAGGAGAGCCCGGCCTCGGGTCGAGTGGAGCGTCCAGCCCGCCGACGGTTTGCGGAGCCGGTCGGACGACCGCGGCGAGGTCGAGCCCGGATGACCGACGGGTCGGAGGCCCGGTTCTCACGGTCAGGCATCGTGTGAAGTCGGCCCCTCACGCCGTCCTTGCCGCCGGGTCGAATCAGGCGAATCGCCCCCTCTACACACACCTCAGTGAGAAGGGTCGGTCAACCGAATCAACGGAGCTTCCGCGACACTCGGAGACACGCGGACCAGAGCGCGACCACCGTACCTCGCACCACGCAGACGAGGACCGTCGCGAGTGCGCCCACCACAGCCAAGGTGAACAGGGTGTTCATCACGCCCTCCGCAAAGCTCGCGAGCCAGCGGTCGCGGTCGCCTGCCTCGAAGGTCCAGAATACGATCGGAGCCGTGAGGAGAGCGACCGAGCCAAGTAGCGCCAACACGTACGACAGGTTGTTCGTGCCGTGCGCTCGCCTGGAATCCAACCAGATGACGACGCCGAGGGACGCGAACGGTGCGATCAGCCCCCCGAGCAGCGGAGCGAGGATCGTTGGCGGGTCATTGGGGACGAAGCTGCGCGGCAGATCGGTTTCCGTCGGAGCGCCATGATACATCCAGCCCACGGTGACCAGCGTGGTCACGAGCACGAGGGCCAGCGCCCCTCCGGCCAGGGCCAGTACTCCTGCGAGTATCTCGTGGCAGGCGCCCGCGAGACGCTGTTGCAGCGGACGCGGCCGATGGACTTCGACCATGTCACCGAGGATACAGACCCTCCACTGGGCTCACAATCCCCACGGAGACAGGGAAGGGGCCGGCGCTGGGCGGCGAGGACTCGGCATTCGACCCGCGTAAAGTGGCACCGGGCGCGCCCTCTGCTGCGAGCGCATTGGAACCCGTCCGGGGGACGTCCGGCTCAAGGCGCGCATTTCGACGAGAACGGCCGGCGCATCGTCGAGACTATCGTCGATGAGCGGGAGGCGATCGAGTGCGTGCGCGAGATGCGGGCCGATGGTCGGCCGACGAAGCGCGAGGGCCGGTGGCATGCCAAGTTCGTCCGCGCGCGCTCGGCGAGCGCCTCGCATCTCGAGGGTCACTTGACCGTGGCAGCGGATCCAAACGGCTGCCGCCGTCGTCGGACGACGTCGGACCAGAGCCACGACAATCCTGCCCACAGCGCTATCCCGCCAGCCGTCGCGAGGCCGCAGGCAGCCAGGAGCACCAACGCAGCGACGAGAGACCCGATCGACGGGAAGGAGTGGAGGGACCGAAGGAACCACGGACCTGGCACACGCTCGCCGGTCGGCTTGTATAGGAAACCCTCGGGTTCGACCGAGGACTGCCAGTCCGGACCCTCGAACCGCTCCAACCCGACGAGTTCGTAAGCCGGGTAGATCTGCCGACTCACGAATTCCGCGGTTGCGCCCGTCGCCAGGACGAACGCGAGGAAAGCGATGAAGGCACCCAGGGATTTTGCCATGTTGGGCCGGCCTCGGTCGCTCGGTCGCTGGGATCGTATCTGGGGCAGCATCGGGCCGGAAGGCCCCGGTGCACGCAGGCCGCAATGGTCGTGTGAGTCCGTCGCAGGCGCTGGCACTTTCGTCAGCTCAGTGTTCGTTCACCACGCTGGGAAGGTGGTCGGAACCGCTCGCCACGTGGTGCACGTCCGCGTACGTGGTTCCATGGATCGCCCGAGTGCGGTCTTGGGACGCTACGCGGGCCCCCCCTGAGCTGGAGCAGCAGAGTCGGTCGCCACTCGCGGGACGTACGCAGGCTTGGGTGTGCGGGGGGAGCGCCGGCTGAGGCCGCGAGTTGCGGCGACGCGGCCGACTACCAGGACCGGTGTGCGGCGGCGCGGAAGCCCGGGCTGCCGCCGGTGATGGTCGGGAGGATGCTCGATGAGGACCGCATGCCGGTGCTGCAGGTCGGTCCGTGGAGTTGGCGGGCCCCACGCTCGGACTTCGAGTCTCGTGTTTCGAGATCAGGCCGGCCAACGGGCGTCTGCGCGCTCCTCCGTCGAAGCGGGGGGCGGTCCGTTCCGAGGGGACGCAGGTTCCAGGCTGGCCGCGGACCGAGACCGGTAGCCGCGGCTGGCGATCGCATCTTCGGGCGCGCGCGCAGCGTGCACGTCGATCGTCGACGTCGAGAGAGTTGCGTGCCCCATCGCGCGCGTGAGCGCGTGCACGCACGTTCCACGCGACGCGAACGCGGTGCCGAACGCGGTCTCAGCGCGTGGGCCTGGAGGCGAGGTTCGCGGAGGTCGTTCGTCCACCTGCGGAGCACGTGATGAGTCCGTGGCGGTCGAGAGCGCGAGCCTCCCGCATCGGGTTTCCGGTGCACGCACCGACGAACGTGCCGTGCGGGAGGATCGTCCCGAGCGCGCGCGGTTCGCCGTGGAGCGTGGCGAGCGAGACGCGGCCTTCGCCGGTGAGGCGGGCATCGTCCGGAGCCGCTGCAGTTGGTCCTCGATGGTCTCCGGCCGCGTCTGGCGGCGCCGGAGATCCGGGGTCACACTGCGCATGGCCTCGCCGATCGTGAGGCACGCGGTCAGGCTGCGGAGCTGTCGCGCTGGCTCCGCAGTGCGTCGCGGTCGCGAGCGGCGTCTCTGTGCGCGTCCCGGAGCTCGCCGACGTGGACCTGGCCGTTGATCTCGACGCTCGCGCGGTGGCGGGTCCCAAGGGTCGGAGTGACGCGATGCTCGACACCGTGCCGCGCTCCGGATGCCTTGCCACGCATGGTCGGGAGGGTGATCGTGCAGGTAACTGCGTCGCGCGAGCCGACCGGAACCCGGTTCCGCAGGCCGGAGAGAGGGGACATCGTCAGGGCGTTCTCGATCCGTTGGTCCTGGGTTCGAGTCCCAGCGCCCGCATCGGCACACCACGGTGCGGCCGCGCCGCTGCTGCGGCGCGGCGCGCGCTGCCGGTCCGCGGTCGCCGGACCGGTCCGCGGGGATCGTCCGGGACGGGGGCGCGATGCGCGCTGGCGTCGGGCGCGCGCTGCGGGCATCCTGGCGGACCGGACCACGGACGACAGCGATGGAACTCGATCCGGAATGGCTGGCGATGCTGCGCAGCCCGGGCACGCGGCGGCCGCTGCGGCTGCTCGACGCCGAGCGTCTCACCGCGCTGAACGCGCGGATCCGTGCCGGCGGCGTCGTCGACCGCGGCGGTGAGGCGGTCGTCGAGCCGCTGCAGGCCGGGTTGGTGCCGGACGGCGAGGCGGTCGTCTACCCGATCGTCCACGACTTCCCCGACCTGCTGGCGGATCGCGCGATCGAGCTGCCGCCCGCCTGAGCCCGCGGCGGTGCTCCCGGCGTCCCCCGGTCGTCGGCTCGCGTCCCGCCGCGCGCGCCGGGCCTGGAAACGCCGCGTCGGGCAGGAATCTGCATGCCTCCGCGCGGGATTCCGCTAACCTGTTGCGCCTTCACTCCCGCCGCTCCGCCCGTCCGGGTGGCTGCCGGCGTCTGAGCCCGCTGCCGCGACCGATCGCAGCGCGACCTCCGACCCGTTCCGCGATGGAATTCTTCCGAAAGTATCAACGGCCGATCCTGTTCACGGCCGGGATCTTCGCGCTCCTGACCTTCTCGATCACGCCGGCGATCATGTCGACGGCCAGCGGTTGGTTCGAGCGCGATCGGCCGATGCCGACGCTCACGCTCGGCGGGCGCGTCGTGAATGTCACCCCGGAGGATCACGCCGCCGCGCAGCAGGTCCGCATCTGGGAGGGCCGCGGCGATCTGACCGTCGCGCTGCCGCCGATCGTCGAGTCGGATGGCCAGGAGGACCGGGTCGAGATCTACGCCGCGCTGCGCCGGGTCGCGATCGAGTACGGCATCGAGCCGTCGATGGACGAGGTCGAGCGCGCCGTGCAGCTGGGCGTGCAGCTAACGTCGCAGTTCGACCCGGGCGTCACGTCGCCCCTCGAGCTCGCGCGGCGCCTCGGCTACCCCGACGTCGCCGCCTACTACAACACGATCGCCGAGGCGATGCGCATCGGCACCCTCGTGCGCCTCGAGGCGCTCGGCGTCGACACGACCGACGCCGCGCTCGTGCAGTCGCTGATCCGCGATCTCGAGCTCGTGACGCTGAACGTCGCGGTCATCGACGCCGAGCGGATCGAGAACGAGCTGAAGGAGGCCGGCGACCCGAGCGACGACGAACTCGTCAGCTGGCTCGACAAGATGACCCCGATGGAGCGGCGCGGCTTCGCGGGGCCGGATCGGTTCCGTGCCGACCTCGCCTACGTGCTGCTCGACGGGTTCGACCGCGCGGCGTTCGAGCCCGAGCTCGAGGGGCTCACGATCTCCGACGCCGAGGTCGATCGCTTCTACGACGTCAACAAGTACGAGCTGTACCGCAAGCCGAAGCCGGCCAGTGGCGACGGGCAGGGCGGTCAGGGTGCCGGGGGCGAGAACCAGGGCGCCGGGGGCGAGAACCAGGGCGCCGGTGAAGGCCCCGGTGGCGGCAATGGCCAGGGCGGCGAGCAGGGCTCCGGTAACCAGACTCCGGAAGCGCCCGGTGGTGCGACGCCGGGTGGATCGACGCCCGGTGGCTCGACGACCGGCGGCAACGGCGGTGACGGTCGCCAGGGCGAGCCGCAGGATCCGGGTGCCGGCGGCGCCCCTCAGGGCGAGGCCGGGACCGGCGGTGGAGCGGGTGAGCCGCAGTCGGGTGGCGAGCAGCCGTCCGGCGGGGGCGAGACCGAGACCCCCGCGCCCGGCGAGGGGACCCAGCAGCCGCAGCCGACGCAGGAGCCGACGCAGGAGCCGACCGATGCCGACGCGGCCGAGCAGGACCCCGGCTTCCTCGAGCTCGACGAGGCGCTCCGCGCGAGGATCCGCTCGCGCCTCGAGGCGGAGGCGGTCGTCAAGGCGCTCTGGCAGAAGGTCGGCGAACGGCTCGACGCCCATTGCATCACAGCGCTCGCGGCGTTCCCCGGCGCGGAGCAGCCCGCGACCACGGTCGAGGAGCGGCTCGACGCGCTCGAGGATCGCATCGAGGACGCGCGGCTCGCGGTCGCCGACCTGAAGGTCAGCGCGAATGCCGAGGGCGCGACCGATGCCGACAAGGAGGCGCTGACCGCTGCCGAGGCGCTGGTGGAGACCCGCGAGGCGGAGCTCACGGCCGCGAAGGACGCCGTGGTCGCCGCGCGCGCGTCGTTCGACCTCGCCGCGGTCTGGACCGAGCTGGCCGCCGGCCGCCCCGGCTTCGGCGTCGCCACGACCGGCACGGAGCCGAAGCCCGCCACCGACATCACCGAGGTCGACCCGGTCGGCAAGTGGACGCGAGCCGGCGTGCTGAACGCGCTCGCCGCCGACCGTCCGCTGTCGACGCTCACGCAGCACACGGCGAACGCCGTGTTCGAGGTGCGCCTGACCGAGCGCGTTGAAGCGCCGCTCAGGCCGTTCGCCGAGATCCGCGACGACGCGCTCGCACAGTGGTTCAAGGAGCGCGCCGACGAGCGTCTGACCGAGGCGCGCGACGCCTTCGAGAAGGCACTCGAGGAGGCCGCGCGCGCGAAGGGCGCCGAGCGCATCGCCGAGCTCGAGAAGGACCGCGACACCAAGGTGCAGGAGCGCTTCGAGTCGTGGCAGACCGAGCTGCAGGGCCGGATCGACGAGCTGCGGACGCGCGTCGCCGAGCTCGAGGCGACGCGCGGCGCCGAGGCGCGCTCGACGCGCGCGACCCGCCAGAAGCTGACCGACGCCGAGGCGGAGCTCGCGGCCGCGGACACGAAGCGCGAGTCGCTGACCAACGAGCTGAAGACCGAGACCGACGCCGAGATCGAGAAGGTGCTGAGCGAGCAGTATCGCGAGGTCCTCGCGGGGGTCTGCGAGTCGGTCGAGAACGTGACGCTCGAGACGGTCGGCCCGCTGCCGCGCGACCTGGCGGAGCCGGATCGCGGAGCGCGCCGGCAGAACTACGACAAGGCGACGCAACACCTGTTCTTCACGAAGCGCCTGGAGGGCCTCGAGAAGGTCGGTGACGCGACCGAGCTGCTCGACGACATCATGCTCCGCAGCAGCTTCCTGGCGGTGGTCGAGGCTGTCGCGCCCGCGACGAGTAACGACATCACGCGGCGTCAGCTCGTACTCGCGCGACGCAATGCGGGTGATCGCCGCGTGCGGGCCGTGCTGGTCTCCTACACGCGCGACGCGCTCCGCGAGCGCTATGGTTGGCGCACGCCCGACGAGCAGGGCAAGATCCAGCCCGGCAAGGGCGACTCCTGAGTCGCTCCAGCGGGCCGGCGCGCGCGTCGCAGCCGGTCCGCTCCCGACCGCCGCTGGCGCGAGCGCCAGCCGGCTCGCGCGGCCGCCGGTGCGCCGCCGTCAGCCCGCGAAGTTCTTGTTCGCGAACTCCCAGTTGACGAGCTGCCACCACTTCTCGAGGTAGCCCGGCCGGGCGTTGCGGTAGTCGATGTAGTAGGCGTGCTCCCAGACGTCGCAGGTCAGGATCGGCGTCTTGGACGGATCGGTGAGCGGCGTCTCGGCATTGGAGGTCGACTCGATCGCCAGCTTGCCGGCCGCGGTCTTCACGAGCCACGCCCAGCCGCTCCCGAACGTGTTGATCGCGGTGTTCGTGAACTCGGTCTTGAACGCGTCGAACGAGCCCCACTGCGCCTTGATCGCGGCCGCGATCGCACCGGTCGGCGCTCCGCCGGCGCTCGGGGCCATGCTGTGCCAGTAGAAGGTGTGGTTCCACACCTGCGCCGCGTTGTTGAAGATGCCGCCCTTCGGTGCCTTGCGCACGATGTCCACCAGCGACATGCCCGCGTACTCGGTGCCCTCGATCAGGCTGTTCAGCTTGGTGACGTAGGCGTTGTGGTGCTTGCCGTGGTGGAACTCGAGGGTCTCGGCCGAGATGTGCGGTGCGAGCGCGTCCTTCGAGTAGGGGAGCTCCGGGAGCGTGAAGGCCATGTTGCGTGTTGGGTGGGGGTTGGGCGTACGGGTCGGCGCACGCCGCGCGGCGCGCGCCGGAGAGCCTGCACTTTGGGACGAGATGCCGCTGCCGGCAAAGCCGACGTCGGCGCCGACCGGAAAAACCGATGCGAGCACGCCGGTCGCGCTCCGCATCCGGGGCCCGCGCGGTCGCGAAGGCGCCGCGCATGGACCCGGCAGCGGGAACGATTCGGCTGCCGCCCGGCGCGACCATCCTCGCGCTGCACGGCAACGGTGGTGGTGCGGTGCGCTTCGACGCGATCGCGGCCCGCTTCGCGCCGGGCGCGCTGCACGCCGTCACGCTGCCGGGCTTCGACGGGCGGCCGCTCGGCCCGCGCGGCGCGACGCTCGCGGGCCAGGTCGAGTCGGCGCTCGCGGCGCTCGGCGAGCTGACCAGGCCGCGGATCGTACTCGGCCACGGGATCGGTGGCTCGCTCGCGCTGGAGCTCGCGCAGCGGCACCGCGACGCGCTCGACGCGCTGCTGCTGCACGCGCCGGTCGGTGCGCGCCTCGAGCAGCGCCGGTTCCCGCGATTGATGCGGCCGCGCGTCGTGCGCGGCTGCGTGCGCCGGGCGCTCGGCGCGCGTCTGCTCCGGCCGCTGTGGCGGCGTTGGCTGTTCCGCGCGCCGCTCGCGCCGGACGTCGACGCGCGCTTCTTCGCCGGCTACCGCGACTGCGCGGCGTTCGGGCACGCCTTCGACTGGTACACCCCGGCCTGGTTCGCGTCGCTGCGCCCGGTCGACGTGCCGGCCGTGCTGCTGTGGGGTGGTCGTGAGCGCGTATTGACCGCCGACCAGAGCGCCGACTTCGCGGCCCTGCTGCCAGCGGCGCGCACGGTCGTCGTGCCCGACTGGGATCACTTCCCGATGCTCGAGGAGCCCGACGACTACGCGCGCCGGATCGCCGACCTCGCGACCGGGCTGGTCGCGGAGCTCGCGCGATGATCGAGGGCGCGTTCGTCCCGCTCGGTGGCCGGGACTGGCCGGCCGCCGTCGGTCGCAAGGCAGCGCGGTTGCACGCCGCGAGCCGGTCCGGTCTACCGGTGCCCGACGGCGGCTTGCTGCTCGTCGACGCACCGCAGCACGCCGACTGCAGTGCGCTCGTCGCGGCCCTGCCGGCACGGTTGCGGCGCGGGCAGGTGGCGGTCCGCTCGGCATTCCGCAGCGAGGACGGCACGGCGCGCAGCCTCGCCGGGGCGTTCCACAGCGAGCTCGGCGTCGATGCGGCCGACGACCGCGCACTGGCGGCGGCGATCGGGCGCGTGGTCGACTCGGCGACCCGCATCCCCGCGCTGGTGCCCGGGCGCTGCGACGTGCTGGTGCAGCGGATGGTGGCTGCACGCCACGCCGGGGTCGCCTTCACCGAGGCGGACTTCGAGGACGACCTGGTCGAGTGGGTCGACGGGACCGCCGACGGACTCGTCGCCGGCCGCCGGGCCGGCGTCCGCTGCGAGCTGCCGAAGCTCGAGCCGCTCGAACGTCCGACCGCCGCCGAGCCGTTCCTGGCGCGCCTGCAACGGTTGCTGCGCGCCGTCCGGCGCGTATTCGGGCCCGGCGATCACGACGTCGAGTGGGCGGACGACGGTAGGCGCTGCTGGCTCCTGCAATGCCGTCCGGTGACCGCGTCGCCGGGTCGCGACGAGCTGTTCACCGTCGCGAACCACAAGGAGATCCTGCCGGAGCTGCCGTCGCGCACGATGGTGTCGGTCATGGCGGAGCGCGCCGAGGCACTGTTCGGCTGGTATCGCGCGCACGACTCCGGGCTGCCGGCCGGCCGGCCGTTCCTCGAGGTGTTCCGCGGCAGGCCGCGCATCAACCTGTCGCTGTTGATCGACACGCTACGCCGGCTCGGGTTGCCGACGCGGCTGGTGACCGCGTCGATCGGTGGCGACCACCTCGCCGGTCACCCATTGCGGCCCTTGCGCATGCTGCGACGTGCGGGGGCATTGTGGCGATTGTCACGCGCGCAGCGGCGCGCGGTGCGTGACGCGCGGCGCATTGCTGCACGGATCGCCGAGCTCGCCAGCGACGCCCGCTGCACGGACTTCCGTGCGACGCTCGACGCGCTTGGCGCCTGCTACGTCGAGCTCGTCCACGGCATGTTCGCGCTGACCGCCGCGATGTCGCTGCCGCTCGCGCTCCTGCGGTGGCTCGGGGTGCTGCAGGCGTGGTCGGCGCGCCACCGCACGGCGTCGACCCTGCTGCTGGACGAGTTGCAGCGATTGCGCGCGTCGCTCGCGCCGAGCGCGGCGGACCGCGAGCGCATGCGCGCAGGGCGGCTGCCCGCCGAGCCGGATACGCGCGCCGCCGTCGCCGAGCTGCTCGCGCGCCACGGCCACCGCGGCCCGTTCGAGAGCGACGTCGCGCGCCCGCGGTTCGCCGACGAGCCGGGGCCCCTGCTGCGTGCGCTCGTGGCGCCGGGTACAGCGGCGGTGTCCGGCCGGCCGCCGCTCGGCGTGCTCGGCCGGCTGGCCGCGCCGCTGTGGTGGCTCGCGCGCGGGCCGCTCGCGGCGCGCGAGCGGCTGCGCGACGACGCGATGCGCGCGTTCGGATCGCTGCGCGCGAGGCTCGCCGAGCTCGCGGTGCGCGCGGCGGAGTCCGGCCGGCTGCCGGCGCCCGAGGCCGTGTGGGATCTGTCGGCCGACGACCTGCGCGCGGTCGACGCGGGACCGGGGGTCGACGCCGCGACCTGGGCCGAGCGACGCGCCGACCAGGCCGCGTTCGCGGCCGCGCCGCTGCCCGACCTGTTCCGGCGCCGCGGCCTGCTCGCGGTCGCCGATGCGGCCGGCAGCGACGATACGCTGCGCGGGCTCGGGCTGACGGCCGGCGTCGTCGAAGGCCGCGCGTGGCTCGTGAGCGACCCGACCGCCGAGCCTCCCGACGCCGTCGACGGGGCACCGATCATCCTGGTCGCGCCCGCGGTCGACGCCGGCTGGATCCCGCTGTTCTGCCGCGTCGCTGCGGTGCTCGTCGAGCTCGGCGGCGAGCTGTCGCACGGCTCGATCGTGCTGCGCGAGGCCGGCGTGCCGGCGATCACCGATCTGCGCGACGCGTCGCGCGCGCTGCGCGACGGTCAGCGCGTGCGCGTCGATGCGCGCGCCGGAACGGTGACGCCGCTCACGGATCCCGGCGCGGCCGGCCCGCCGTGACCGCGCAGGCGCCGTTGTCGCAACGCCGCCCGAGCAGTCGGCCGAGCGGGACGCGGTAGCGCGCGAACACGCGGTAGCCGAGGTCGGCGAGCTGCCGCAGGCCGGGCCATGCCGTCGGCGCGAGCAGCGCGCCGAGCCCGGCCGCTCGCCAGGCGCGCCGCATCGACTCCATGCCGCGCGTGATCGTGCCGTCGGGAAGCACGCCGCACAGCTCGCGGTGCACGTCGTCCGCGGCGAGCCCGTAGCGCGACGCGTCGAACCCGGGCGCCATGATGTCGACGGCGGCCAGCCGGCCGTGCCGGTCGCGCCGCAACAGCCACTCGACCTCGCGCCGGCACATCGGGCACTCGCTGTCGTACAGCAGCGTGAACTCGGGCTGACTCGACATGCCCCCGGCTTCGCCGCGCCGCCTCACGCGGATGCCCGCGCGCCGTCGGCGACGCGACCCATCCCGATCAGCGAGTGGCCGAACGGGAACTCGGTGTGCCGCAGCAGCCAGCGCTCGGAGCCCATGAACCACGCGAACAGGTCGCTGAGGGCCTTCGGGAACTCGTGGCTGAGGTTGGTCTGGTTCTCGGGCAGGCCGACGAACCGCTCCTTCGCCTTCAGCACCATCACCGCCGGCAGGATCAGCGGGAACAGGAAGGTGTTGAAGTAGGAGATCTTCAGCGGCTCGAGGCCGGCCTCGAGCATCCGGGTGCGCAGCTGCGGCCGCGTGTAGCGCCGCTGGTGGTGCACGAGCCGATCGTTCTGCGAATACAGGAACTGGTAGGCGGGCACCGAGATGAACACGACGCCGCCGGGCCGGAGCACGCGGCGCACCTCGTCGAGCACGCGGCGGTCGTCGGGGATGTGCTCGATCGCATCGAACAGCGCGACGAGGTCGAAGCACGCGTCGGCGAACGGCAGCTCCAGACCGGAGCCGGTCACGACCCGGTGGAAGCCACGGCGGTGGCAGTAGCGCATCGCGTCGTGGCTGATGTCGAGCGCGTGGACCCGGCCGTACTTCGCGAGCGACGGCAGCATGCCGCCGGGGCCGCAGCCGATCTCGAGGACGTCGAGACCGCGGCGGTCACCGATCACCCGGTCGAGCAGGTCGAAGAAGATCTGCCGCCGGCCCCGGAACCAGAAGTGCCGTTCCTCGAGCTGTGCGAACTGGTCGTAGACGGTCGCTTCCATCGTCGTGTGCCGGGGGGCCCGATCGGGTCCTCACGCCGTCGCGGCGGCCTTGGGCTTCGCGACGACCACCATCTCGTCGCGGAAGTTCAGGTAGACGTTCGCGCGTTTGAACGCCGCGAGCGGCTTCAATGCGAGACTCGCGAGGCGATTGAGGCGCGCGGCGCGCTCCGCGATGAAGCCGAACGACACGTACTTGCCGCCGAACGCGCTGGTCAGCCGCGCCACGTCGAAGCCGGCCTGGTCGAGGACCATCCGGATCGTGTGCGGATTGAAGTGGTAGATGTGCTCCTCGTGCTTGTAGTGGTGCCACTTGGGCCCGAGCACGTTGGCGAACCGGCTGTCGACGTTCTGCGTCTCGATGAGCAGGTGGCCGGTCGGGCGCAGCATCGCGAGCGCATCGCGCAGCAGCTGCTGCGGGTCGGGCACGTGCTCGATCACGTCCCACATCGACACCAGGTCGAAGCTACCGGGCTCGAAGCCCGGCTGCTCCCGCGGCACGCTGTCGAGCGTACCCACCCACACCCGCTCGGCACCGAGCGACGCCTGCGCGTCGCCCGCGATCGCTTCCGAGACCTCGACGCCGCGCACATCGTGCCCGAGGTCCTGCATCACGCGCAGGAAGTAGCCGGCGGCGCAGCCGACGTCGAGGATCCGCGCGGGTCGATCGGTCGGCAGGTAGCGCCGCACGAGCCGCGTGCGGCGGCGGAACGTCTTCAGGTACAGCTCCGCCTCGCTCGCGTAGTCGGCGTAGCCCTTGGTCTTCGGGCTGTCGCTGCGCCAGTAGTCCTCGCCGTAGACCTCGCGCAGGGCGTCATCGCTCCAGCGCGGGGTCACGTAGACGAGCCCGCAGCCGTCGCAGCGCAGCACCTTGTAGGGCGGCTCCGCGAAATGCAGCGTCGACCGGTCGCTGCCGCAGAGCTGGCAGGTCGTGACGTGGACGAGCCTCGGGTCGTCGGACTCCGCGTCGCTCAACCGAAGTACTCCTTGCCGGTCGCGACGGCCGCGTGGCCGGTCTGCACGCCGGTGGCGAGCTCCTGGCCCAGCTTGCGGCCCATCTCGACCGACTGGTCCATGTTGTTGTAGCGGTAGTTGCCCTGGCGGCCGGTCGTCTGCAGGTTCTGGAGGCGACCGACGTAATCCATCACCGGCTCCAGGTGGGACCGGTAGTCGAGATCGTACACCGGATAGGCGAACGGGATCTTCCGGATCTGCGCGTCGATGACGTCGCTCTCCTGGATCAGGCCGACCGAAGCGAGGTCGCGCGCGGCGATCGCGCGCAGCTCGTCGGCGCTCGCGCGCCAGATCTCGTCGCCGCGGCGGCAGGTGATCTCGGCGCAGATCAGCGTCTTGTCGCGCGGGGCGCAGAACGGGCTGAAGTTCTTGAACTCCGAGATCCGGTGCACGGTCAGGTGCTTCTCCGGCAGGTAGACCCAGCTGTCCGGGCTGACGCTCGGCCGGTTCAGCTTCAGGTAGACGAACACGATCGAGACGTACTCGAGCGACCGCGCCGCCTTCAGCACCTCGTCCGGCGCCTTCGGCGCCAGCGCCGCCGCCAGGGCCGTGACCGGGATCGTGTTGACGTAGGCGTCGGCCTCGATCCGTTGGCGCTCGTGCTTGCCGTATTCGATGCCGGTGACGCGCATGCCGTCGCGGTGGATCTTCACCGCCGGTGCATTGGTGAGCACCTGCGAGCCGGTGCCCGATTCCTCGATGCGTCGCGCATAGCCGCGCGCCAGCTCACCGATGCCGCCGTACTTCGGATAGATGAAGCTCTTGACGAGCGTGCGCGGCGTCTCGCCGGCCTTCGGGCGGCGCAGCGTCTTCTTGATCGTGTCCCACAGGCCGAGCACCGTGATGCGCTGGCTCGCCCAGTCGGACGAGATCAGGCTCGGCGACATGCCCCAGGCCTTCTCGGTGTACTGGCCGAAGAAGATCTTGTAGAGCGTCTTGCCGAAGCGCCGCGTGACCCAGCCCTCGAAGGTCTTCTCGTCGTAGCGCCGTAGCCGCGTCTTGTCGCAGAACCGCACCCACGCGTAGTCGAGCAATGCCTTGATCAGCAGCAGGCGCGGCATGCTCTTCAGCACGTTCTTGGTGACCAGCGGGTAGTCGAAGAACTTGCCGAACAGGACGATCCGCGACAGGCGCTCCGCGGTGACGATGTTGTCGCCGAGGATGTCGCGCACGTGCTGGATCAGGTTCTTGTCCTGGCTGTGGAAGCGGTGCGGCCCGAAGTCCTGCGTCCAGTACTCGTCGCCGTCCTCGACGAACGACGATGCCATGCCGCCGACGTGTGGCTCGCGCTCCAGGATCGTGACGCGGTTGCCTCGCTGGACCAGCTCGTAGCCGCAGGACAGGCCTGCGAGGCCTCCACCGAGGATGACGACGTGGCTGCTCATGACCGTGCTGCGGGTTCCGGGGTGCGCGTTCCGTGGTGCGGGTTCAGTGGAGTGCGTTGGTTCGGAGCCGAGGGTCCGGCAAGGACGGCGAGGATCCGCGGCCGGGCTCGGGAGTCACGACGGGCGCTGCCGACCCTGTTGTCGGCCGGCCGGACCGGGACCTTCAGGTCGGCGGCGTCCGCGCCCTGGCAGGGACGCCCCGCGGGAGCGCTCGGCGCCAGCGGATCCTCGGGCTCCGGAGGGGAGCCCGGAAGTCTACTGCTCGGGTTGTGGGCGGGGCGCCGTCCTCGGTGAATTCGCCTTGATGCGGGGCCCGAACAGCGAGCCGAGGCGCTTCCGCACGATCGCCTTGAACATCGACCACGCCGTGCGCGCCTGCCGGCGGAACGAATCCGAGTGCTTCGACTCGCCGCCGGCGCGCTGCCGGTAGGTGACCGGAATCTCGATGACACGGCGCCTCTCGATCAGCGCAGCGCACATCATCTCGGGCGAGAACGCCGGCCCGGTCTGCGTCAGCCGCGGCCGGATCGCCTCGAAGGTGTCGCGGGTCAGCGCGCGGAACGTGCAGCCGACGTCGGTGAAGCGCGGCTCGTCGGGGCGCAGCCACAGGAGCTGGAGGAGCTTCGCCATGAACACGTTCCCCCAGCGCAGCAGGAACCGCATGTTCGCGCCCTGTTCGACCATCTGCCGCGTGGTGCGCGTGCCCATCACCATGCCGGCGTCGTCGAGGTAGATCAGCAGCTTCTCGACGTCGCGCGCCGCGAACGAGCCGTCGGCCTCGGTCAGCACGAGCAGATCGCCCTTCGCTTCGGACATGCCGCGCAGCAGGGCGGCGCCGTAGCCGGGCCGCGACTCCTGCACGACGCGCGCGCCGGCCGCCCGGGCGATCTCCGCGGTGCGGTCCGAGCAGTTGTTGTCGACGACGACGATCTCGTCGATGTGCGGCACGGTCCGGAACTCATCGACGACGGCGCCGATGGTCGCTTCTTCGTTGTAGGCCGGGACGACCAGCGAGACGGTGCGATCGCGGTACATGAGGGCGGGCGAAGGATACCGCCCGAGAGCAGCGGGCACCGACCCCATTCCGGCCTGCCCGTCTCGACCTGGGCTGCTACGCTCCAGGGCCATGTCGCACCGATCCTCGCTACCGGACGTCGGGCGCGCGCGCCCGGCGGTCCGCCGCGCCCTCGCCCTGCTGCTCGCGCTGGCGCCGCTCGGCCACACCGCCGCGCAGGACGGCGCCGAGCGGCCGGTCGTCTGCATCGTCGGGGCGAGCGTCAGCGCGGGGTTCGTGAACCCGTTCCCGCGGCCCGACGGCGAGCGCGACGAGTCGATCGCGCTCGAGCCGGTCCTCGCGGTCGCGTGGCCCGACGGCGCGGTGCGCTTCGTCGACCGTAGCGAGACCGCGACGTTCCGCGCGCCGCGGAAGATCCAGGAGCCGCGCGTCGCGACGGTCGCCGAGGAACACCCCGCCGTGATCGTCGCCGTCGACTTCATGTTCTGGTTCGGCTACGGCTACGCGCGCGGTCCCGACGCGCTCGAGCGACGCCTGCGGCTGCAGCGCGACGGCTTCGAGCTGCTCGGCCGCTTCGACGCGCCGCTGCTGGTCGGCGACTACCCGCTGGTCCGCGACGCCGACCCGCGGATGATCAGCCCGGCGCAGATCCCGAGCCGCGCCGAGGTCGAGCGGCTCAACGCGGCGCTCGCCGACTGGGCCGCGTCACGGCCGAACGTGCACCTGTTCGGGCTCGGCCGGATGGTCGAGGCCGCGCACGACGGCGGGCGGCGCGTCGCGTTCGAGGGTCGCGAGGTGCTGGTGCCACCGGCGGCGCTCCTGCAGGGCGACGGCCTGCACCCGACGCGGGTCGGCGTCGCGCTTCTCGCGGCCGACGTGATCGCGGCGCTGCGCGCGATGCTGCCGGAGGACCATCCGGCGCGCCCGCGCGAGGTGCCGCTCGCGGAGCTGCTCACCGCGGCGCGCGCCGAGCTCGCGTGGGACGACGTGCTCGCGGACCAGCCGCCACCCGCGGCGGCACCGCAGCCCGCGGGCGGGGCCGGCGGTGCGCGGCGCGGGGCGCGCTGATCACGGCGGCGGCAGCACGCGCGCCCAGCCCGGCAGCGCGCGCAGCGCGGCGAACGACGGCGCGAGCAGCGCGCGCGAGCCGGCGTCGATCGCCGCCAGCGCGCCGGGCTCGGCGGGGGCGAGCGTGTCGGCGTCGCCGCCGAGTCGCAGCATCAGGTGTGCGCGCAGCACGAGACCGCGCGACTCCGCCGAGCCGGCCTCGCCGACGAACCGCAGCACGCGGTCGGCGGCGTCCGCGCTGTCGGGGTCGGCGCTGTCGGGGTCGGCGCTGCCGGGGTCGGCGCTGCCGGGGTCGGCGCTGCCGGGGTCGGCGAGCGCGTCGACCGCCGCGACGAACAGCGCCTCGCGTCGCCACGCGCCGGCCTTCGCGATCCCCGGGATCGCGGCGATCGCGCGCAGGTGCTCCGCCAGCCGCACGCGGATCGACGGGTGCGGATCGCGGTAGAGCAGCGCGCGGGCGGTGTCGAGCTCGCCGGCGCCGGCCGCGTCGATCGCGAGCAGCAGCGCCGCGCCCGGGTGGCGCGGGTCGAGCTCGAGGATGTGGTGGAGCAGCTCGTGGGCCTCGCCGCGCCGCGCGCCGCCGCGCAGCAGCTGCGCGGCGAAGAACAGCGCGGTCGTGTTGTGCGGGTCGAAGCGGCGGATCGCGGCGATGTCGTCCGCCGCCCGCGCGAGCTCGGCAGGGCCGGTGTGCAGCAGCAGGCCGTCGCTGCCGAGTCCGCAGATCGCCTGGATCCGCAGGCTGTGGTAGCGGGACTCGGTCCGGTCGAGCGCGATCGCCGCGTCGAGGTCCGCCGTCGTCGGGGCCGCGGGCCAGCCGCGCGCGGCGGCGTGCGCGGCGCCGACGTGCATCGCGCCGACCGCGACCAGCGCAGCGCCGAGCAGCGCGCTGCCGAGCTTCGACCAGGCGCCGAGCCGCCGGCGCGCGCGCTCCGGCGCGGCCGCCGCGCTGCCGAGCAGCGCGGCGAACGCGGCCGCCGCCGGCGCGTTGCCGACCGGCGCGCGGACCAGCGCGGTCGCCAGGAACGCCAGCACGGCGGGTGCCGCGGCGCGCCCGGGGCCGCGGCGCAGCACCGCCGGCAGCGACCGCGCGAGCAGCAGCAGCGCGAGCAGCAGCCCCGGCAGGCCGGCCTCGACCGCGATCTGCAGCGCGTCCTGGTGCGGGTCGGGCGCGAAGGTCGGCTGCCGGCGCCCGAACGTCGACGCCTCGATCTCGGCCTGGCTGCGGAAGCGCGGGTACTCGTGCCGGAACTGGCCGGGGCCGACGCCGAGCAGCGGTGCGGACGCGACCATCTCGAGCGACGCGGACCACAGCTCGGTGCGGATCGCGACCGTCGACGGGCGCGCGATCGTCGCGCCGCCGGCAGTCGGCAAGACGTCGGGCCGCGGGGCGCGGCCGAGCCAGCCGAGCGCCGCGACGAGCACCAGCGCGCCGAGCGCCGCGAGCCGGCGGACGCCGCGCGGCTCGCCCGCCGGCAGCACGGCTGCCGCCAGCAGCGCGAGCGCCGCCGCGACCAGCCCGCCGCGCGAGCCGTCGACGCCGAGGTAGCCGGCGCAGACGGCGGCCGTCGCGAGCCAGGGCAGCGCGACGCGCTTGCGCAGCGCGAGCGCGGTCGCCGCACCGAGGCCGACGACCGCGACCTCGGCGGCGGCGTTCAGGTTGCCGAGGAACGAGCCGGGCGCCGCCGCGCTGCCGATGCCGGCCGGCCAGTCGAGCCCGGCGCGCTGCGCGAGGCCGTGCAGCGAGACCACGGTGCCGAGCAGCGCTGCGGCGCCGAGCACGCCGCGCAACGGCCGGCTGCCAGCCCAGGTGAACACGATCGCGAGCGCGAGCAGGTGCAGCGCGCGCTCCGCGGCCGAGCCCGGGTTGGTCGCGGAGGGCCAACCGAGCAGGTGCCACAGGCACAGCAGCCCGAGCGCGGTCAGCCCGCGCGGCGGGACGCGCGGGCACCAGCGCCAGCCGAGGATCGCCAGCACGCCGGCCGCGGCGAGCAGCAGGCCGCGCCGCACCTGCTCGAAGTCGATCCAGCCCGGCTCGACCGGCAGCGTGATCGCGGCGAGCAGCAGCGCGAGCCAGGGGTCGACCGCCGGGCCGTCCGGGCGCGCGGGCGCCGGCAGTGTCGGCCCGGCTGCCGTCACGCACCCCCCGACGCGCGCTTCGCCTCGGGCTCGTGGGTCAGGATCGCGTCGACGAACGCCTCGGCCGCGAACGGCTCGAGGTCGTCGATCTGCTCGCCGACGCCGAGGAACTTGACCGGCACGTCGACCATCTCGCGGATGCCGAACACGGCGCCGCCCTTCGCGGTGCCGTCCATCTTCGCGAGCAGCAGGCCGGTGACCTCGGCGACCCGGCCGAACTCCTGCGCCTGCCGGATCGCGTTCTGGCCGGTGGTGCCGTCGAGGATCTGCAGCGTCTCGTGCGGCGCGTCCGGGATCTGCTTGCGGATCACGCGCACGACCTTGCCGAGCTCCTCCATCAGGTTCTTCTGCGTGTGCAGGCGGCCGGCGGTGTCGATGATCACGTAGTCGATGCCGCGGGCCTTGGCGGCCGCGCAGCTGTCGTAGGCGACCGCGGCCGGATCCGCGCCGGCCGGCTGCCGCACGATGTCGATGCCGAGGCGCTCCGCCCACATGCCGAGCTGCTCGACCGCGGCCGCGCGGAACGTGTCGCCGGCGCCGAGCAGCACGCTATGGCCCTCCCGCTGCAGCCGGCGCGCGAGCTTCGCGATCGACGTCGTCTTGCCCGAGCCGTTGACGCCGACCACCAGGATCACGGTCGGCCCGGTCGCCGCGCGCGCCAGCGTGCCCTCGCAGCCCACCAGCCGCTCGAGCAGCTTGCCGCGCAGGAACGCCGGCACCTCGTGCGTCTCGTGGATCTCGCGGCGCTTCCAGGCCTGCTTCAGCTCCTCGACGATCGCCGAGCCGGTCGGCCCGAGATCGGCGGTGTAGAGCAGCTCCTCGAGGTCGTCGAGGAAGTCCTCGTCGAGCTTGCGGCGGAGGCCGAACAGGCTCGCGAGCCCCCCGGCGATCTTGTCGCGGGTCTTCTTGAGCCCGCGGAACAGCTTTCCGAACACCATGGCGATCAGTCGTGCGAGGCTTCGACGGCGGGCGTGACGCGGGCTTTCAGGTGCCGGTGGGATCGGCGGTCAGCGTGGCACCCGGTGCCGCGTCGCCGTCGTCCGGGTGGGCGTCGTCCGAGTGGTGGTCGTCGGGGCGGCCGGCGTCCGGGTCGCCGGCGTCACGAGCGGCGTCCGGCGTCGCCGCGGAGGGCGGCGGCTCGGCGACCGCGTCGACGCGCGTCAGCCCGCGGTCGGCGTAGTCGATGCGGATGCGGTCGAGGATGCCGTTGACGAACGCGCCGGTGTTGGCGGTCGAGAAGCGCTTGCCGATCTCGATCGCCTCGTTGATCACGACCTTCGCCGGGATGTCGCGACAGTGCAGCAGCTCGTAGATCGCGACGCGGAGCAGGTTCCGGTCGACCGTGGCCATGCGCTCGAGCTGCCAGTTGCGGGCGACGTGGCGCAGCATCGCGTCGATCTCGGTGCGGTTTGCGCGCACGCCCTCGACCAGCCGGCGCGCGAAGCGGCGCCCGTCCTCGTCGCGGCCGCCGCCCTGCTCGGTGGCGTCGGCGAGGAACTCGTCGAGGTCCGCCCACACGGACTCGCCGCGCAGGTCGAGCTGGTAGAGGAACTGCATCGCGGTTTCGCGAGCACGGGTGCGACGACGCATCGGGCGGGTCCAGGGCGAGCCAAAGATCGGGAAGACCGCGCAGGATACGCGGACGTCGCAGCCGCGCAACGGGATCGCGCGCGGCCCGGCTCCGGGGCCGCGCGCGAGCGCCTCAGCCGCGCAGCGCGTCGCGCAGGCCGAGCATCTCGAGCGCCGCGTACGCCGCGTCGGCGCCCTTGTTGCCGGCCTTGCCGCCGGCGCGCTCCAGCGCCTGCTCGAGCGTGTCGCAGGTCAGCAGCCCGAAGCCGACCGGCCGCCCGCTGCCGTGCATCGCGTCGAGCACGCCGCGCGAGGCCTGCGCGCAGACGTGCTCGTAGTGGTCGGTCGCGCCGCGGATCACGCAGCCGAGCGCGACCGCGGCATCGTGCGACTCGAGCGCCCAGCGGCATGCGAGCGGCAGCTCGAAGGCGCCGGGCACGTGCACGACGGTGATCGCGTCCGCGGCGACCCCGGCGCGCACGAGCGCGTCGCGCGCCCCCGCGGCGAGCCGGTCGGTCACGAGCTCGTTGAAGCGGGCGACGACGACCGCGACCCGGCGCCCGGCCCCGACGATCGCTCCGCGGACCACTGACTCGGTGCTCATCGCCGAGATGATGCCATTTCCGCAGCCGGCGGCGCAGCAGGAGTTTGGACGCCCGCGCGACGGCGACGAAGATGCCCGCGATGGTGACGTGGTTCTGGGCCTCGTTCGTGACGACCCTCGCGCTGGCCGGCCTGACGGTGTGGACCGGCCTGCGCCGCCGGCGCCGTGCGCACTTCGTGCTCGCGCCCGCGACGGTCGTGATGCTCGGGATCACGATCCTGTTGACCGAGCGGCTGGTGCGCGCTGCGCAGTTCCCCGCGCGCGAGCTCGGCATCCACTTGTGGTTCGCGAAGACCGGCGCGGCGCTCGTGTTGCCGGTGCTCGTCACCGGGCTGTGGAGCGCGCGCCGGCCGGCGGTCCGCCGCTGGCACGGCCGTGCGGTCGCGCTGTTCCTGCTGGCGGTCGTCGTCGCGACCGGCACCGGGCTGTGGGTGTTCTCGATGGCGACGCCGCGCTGACGCCGAGGCGATCGCGCCGCGCGGTACGGATCCTGGACGCCGCCGGCCGCGCGCTCCAGGATCGCCGGAGGGCGGCCGACCAGTGGGGGGATGGTCGGGTTCCTGGAGACGCCGCGGACCGCGCCCGAGCCGGGCAGCGCGCCGCGCACGGCGGGTGGGGACGGCGCACCCAATGCCGCGGACCGCGCCGGAGAGCCCCGCCCGTACCGGCCCTCGCTGCGCGTGCGGTTCCTGCGCGACGTGCTGCGCGGCTTCCTGCTGATCGTGCTGCTGCACCTGTTCGTCGTGCAGGTCTCGATCGTCCGCGGCGAGTCGATGCAGCCCTGCCTGCAGGACGGCGACCGGCTGCTGGTCGACCGCGTCAGCTACTCGCTCACGCCGGTCGACCGCTTCGACGTCGTCGTGCTGCGCAATCCGCGCGACCCGTCGGTCGACTACGTGAAGCGCGTGATCGGCCTGCCCGGCGACGTCGTCGAGCTGCGCGACGGCCGGCTTTGCGTCAATGGCGCGGCGGTGCCGGAGTCGTTCGGCCCGATCCACGACCACGCCGACCTGCCGCCGGTGACGGTCCCGCCGGGCTTCTGCTTCGTGCTCGGCGACAACCGGCCGGTGAGCTGCGACAGCCGCGAGTTCGGCTTCGTCGCGCTGACGCTGCTGCGCGGCAAGGTGCGCGCACGGTTCTGGCCGCCGAGCCGCGTCGCGGTGTTCTGACCGCGCGGGTGACGCGGCTCGCGCGCGCTCAGCGCAGCGGCAGGTCGCCGGTGCGCAGCCCGGTGTGGTCGCTGCTGCCCGTGCAGCCGGCCGACTGCCAGCTCGACGCGCCCTGCACCGACGGCGGATTGGTGCCGGTGAGGAAGCGCAATGTGAACTGGTCGATCGCCGGCTGCCCGCGCGCGTCGGTATAGAGGAAGTCGAGCGCGACCGAGCCATCCGGGCCGAGCGTGCCGGCCGCCGAGCTGCGGCTCGCCTGCCTGAGCACGTCGATGCGGTCGCCCTGCTGCACGATCTCCCAGGTGTCGCGGAAGCGGGTCGTCGACAATTGACAGGTCGCGCTGCGGACCTCCTCCTGCAGGTCCCACAGCCCGGTCAGCGGCTCGAGGTTGCCGAGCCGCACCGCGTCGAAGCTGTCGCGCCCCGCGCAGGTCGAGGTCGCGTCGCTCCAGGTCCAGTCGACGGTGCCGAGCAGCCGGTCGCCGGTCAGCCGCACGTCGCTCTGCAGCACGCTGGCGGTGCCGCCCGCGATCGGCCACGAGCCGCTCAGCTCGGCGACCGTGCCGCTCAGCGCGCCGCGGAAGCTCGCGCCCTGCGTGCCGACCAGCGCGAACTCGGCACCGCTCTGCGTCAGCTGCAGCGCGAACGTCGCGCGCGCGCCGACGCGGCCGGCGCATTGCGGCGCCATCGTCGTCTCGAGCGTCAGTTCCCAGCTCCCGTCGATCGTCGCCGGCGCCGTCGAGCCGCCGCCACCGCCGCCGCTGCAGGCGGCGAGGACGAGCGATGTCAGCAGGGTGACGAGCGGAGTGCGGGCCATCGCCACCACGATACGCGCACGGTTCGGCAGGGCGAGGGGTACAGGGCGCGCCGGGCGTGCCGGTGCGGTAGACTGCCGCGCATGGAGCGACCCGGGCCAGTCGACCCGCAGATCGTGGAACGGGCGGGTCGCCGCTGGGTCGTGCGGCGCGTCCGCATCGAGGAGCAGGACGACGCGGACTTCGAGTTCTGGTTCGACGGGCTCACGCCAGAACAGCGCGTCGAGGCCGTCCACGAGGCGCTCGAGAGCGCGTTGCTCGCACAGGGAGCCGACGGTGTTCCCGGCTTGCGGAGAGTCCATCGGCGCGTCCAACGCGCATGACGTGCGCGACCGCGCCGTCTTGGGTGCCGTGCGGGCCCCGAGAGCGTCCTTCGCGGGTTCCGGTCGATCGGTGTCGCGCATTCAAGGTGGCGGAGCGATCCCGCGAGCCATTCGCCGGCCGCGACCTGCCATTGCCAGTCATTGAACAGCTGCGACGGGCAGCATTGCAGATGCCTGAATGCGGGTGTTCGGTCCGAGTGGAGCTGGCGAGTCCCGGACCGGTCGAGTCGGTGACGGCAGTCGTACTCGCGACGACGACATCGGTGTGCGAGCGCAGGAACGTCCGCCGGCTCGGACGAGCAGCTCCCAGCTCAGGGCCGCGCTCGTCGATGGTCATGGCGGACGACGAGCGTCCGGATCCCCTCGGCGATGTCGCGGCGTCGGATGCGCCGTGTCGCAATGAGCCGTCGGTGCCGGCGCACGGGGGCGTCGGGCGTGACCATGGTCGCGTGGTGCAGTGAGTCCGGCGATGCGACGTGAGCCTCCACCGCTGGCCGCGAGCTTCGCCCGCCAGGCCTCGGCGGACCTCTCCGACTGCTCGTCGGACTCGACGCGCCGTTGCAGGGTCTGCCTTCGCGCGCGCCTCGCCCTGGTCGAGCTTCACCTGGTCGAGGACGTGCTGCGTGTGGTTGCGGTCCAGCGCCGCGCGTCGGCGATCACCCGGACTCCCCAGCAGGCTGCTCGAACTTCCGCGCCCCGGTACGGGAACGCCGCGTCGCTGATCGTCCCCGAAGCCGCTGTCGACCGAACGGCGCCCGGGTCGGCGACCGACGCCGACTGCGACAGGGCTGCGCGCCTCGCCGCGGTTCGCCGCTGGGCCCGTGCCCGTTCGGGCGACCACGGACTCGTCGGGAGCTTCCGATGCGGTCGTCCGCCGCAGTATCCTCCGATCGCCATGCCCGCCGAGTCGCCGCGCGACCCCCAAGGACCCTGCCGACCACCAGTTCGTGGCCGCCTACAAGGAGCTGCGCCGGCTGGCCCAGGCGATGTTCTCGGGCGAGCGGCCGAGCCACACGCTGCAGGCGACCGCGCTGGTCCACGAGGCCTGGCTGCAGCTGCGGCACGTCGGCGACGAGACCGCTGCGGAACCGGGGCGGTTCCGCCGCGCGGCGGCCGTCGCCATGAGGCGGATCCTGATCGCACACGCCCGCGCCAGGGGGCGGCACAAGCGGGGGGGCGGCTTCGTGCCCCGGTCGCTCGACTCCGTGGAGCTGGCAGCGACCGGGGCGCTCGACGAGGTGCTGGCCGTGGACGAGGCGATCGACCGCCTCGAGGTCGAGGCCCCGGACCTGGTGGAGGTGGTGCGACTGCGCTTCTACGCCGGACTGGAAGTGGCCGAGGTGGCGAAGACCCTCGGCCGTTCCGAGCGCTCGGTGGCGCGCGACTGGGCCTACGCGCGGACCCGGCTGTTCCAGCTGTTGCGCGACGACGGGTAGGGCGGCCGGGCCGCCCCCGGGCTCGGAACCACGATCCTCCCCTTGTCTTGGCAGCCGGCGCGGGCTCCTGGCTCCTGGTGTGGCGCGGGCAACGTGCCCCCAAGGAGTTCCCCATGTCGATCCGTTCGTCCCGGTCCGCCCTCGCCGCCGCCGCGGTCCTCGTCCTCGTCGCCGTCGGCCTGCCGGCCCAGAAGAAGGGCGGCGGTGGCAGCACCCCGCCGGCCGATCCGGCGATCGCGTTCGCCGAGGCCGGCATCAAGGTCATGAACGCCGACGGCAGCAACGTGCGGACGGTGGTGGCGTTGCGGCGCGGCGAGGGGGCATGGTTCCCGAGCTGGTCGCCGGACGGCACGCAGCTCGTGTTCACCGCCAACCTCGGCGGGCAGCGCGGCGTCTACAAGATCGGCCTGGACGGCTCCCCGCCGCAGTTCCTGACGCCGGTGTCGGGCATCATGGGGAGCTACGTCGACTGGTCCCGCGTGCCGGCCCCCGACGGCCCGGTACAAGATCGCGTTCCTCGACGTCGGCGTGGGCGGTGTGGACGACGTGTTCGTCGTCAACACCGACGGCACCGGCCGGCAGAACCTGACCAGCTCCCCGGAGTCGGAGCAGTGCGCGACCTGGACGCGGGACGCGACGGGTCTCTGGACCGGGGTCGATGCTCCGAACGCCGGCGTCCGCCTCCTACTGCTCGCGCCCTCGTCCGGCGGCGGCATCGCCGCGACGCCGGGGCCGGTGATGCTGGCCGGGTGGTACTTCTCCGACTGCCAGGTCGCCCACACCACGGACCTGATCCTGTTCCGCGGCGGGGCCAGCTTCCTCGAGTTGGCCATCCACGCCCTCGATCCGACCGCGCTGCCTTGGGTGCCGACGCAGGTCTACGGCGACAGCCAGGTCCTGGGTGCGCCGAGCTTCTCGCCCGACGACCGCCGGATCGTGCTGCGTCACCTCGGCAACAGCCAGAGCGCCGGCATCTTCACGGCGAACCCCGATGGCAGCGGCGCCGTGCGCATCCGCAGCAGCGGCGACTGGCCGCGCTGGAGGCACAACTGAAGCGGAGTGGCAGCGGCGTGGCGGGCCCGCCGCGTCGAAGCTGGAGGCGCGCCATGAGTACCCAGGAGGAACGAGCGGTGACGAAGTCCACGATGGCGAGTGAAGCGACGGATCGCGGCTGGCGGCTCACGGGCGTCATCGTCCGCGTGGTCCTGCTGTCGGTCGCGGTACCTGCCGTTGCGCAGTCGACGTGGGTCCAGGCGCCGTTGTCCTACACTGGTGGCTACTACCAGGCGGCGTACGACGGCGCTCGCGGCCGCACGGTGCTCTTGAACTCCAGTGGCACCTGGGAGTGGGATGGAGACCACTGGTTGGCCATGCACCCGACCGTGCAACCGGATGGTCGACTCATCCGGGCTCGCGACCGGACCGTGACGTTCGGGAGCAGGGGCATCTGGGAGTGGGACGGCATCGACTGGACCCTGCAGCCGACGAGCGGCAGTCCGCCGGACGGCGAGGTGGCCTACGACTCCACGCGCCAGCGCGTCGTGCTGTTCAAGCGTGATTGGTCCAGAAGCGAGACGTGGGAGTGGGATGGTGCGAGATGGGTCTACCTCACACCGACCACCCAACCGCCTCCACGGACCGAGTTCGCGTTCGCCTACGATGCCGCGCGCCAGCGCGTCGTGTTGTTCGGAGGGGTGGCGAACGGTTCTGGTCCGATCTACCTCAATGACACGTGGGAGTGGGACGGGACCAACTGGGCCCTGCGCGCACCGAGCACCCGGCCGACCGTGCGCGCGGGAGCTCGCCTCGCCTACGACCCAGCTCGGCAGCGCGCCGTGCTGTTCGGAGGGCACGGTCTGCCAGGCGTCATCTACGCGGAGACCTGGGAGTGGGACGGAGCGAATTGGAACCGGCGGACACCGGTGAACAGCCCGAGCGCCCGCTCCGACCAGGCGATGACCTACGACGTCGGTCGCCAGCGTGTCGTGCTGTTCGGCGGGGTCAACTACACCACCGGCCCCTCCACGGACACGTGGGAGTGGGACGGAACCAACTGGACCCAGCGCGCCCCGAACCACGGTCCCGCCGTCATGTACTCTCACGCCATGACGCCCGACAGCGGGCGTCAGCGCGTCTTGCTGTTCGGTGGATCGTGGTCGCTTGGCTTCTTCGCGGACACCTGGGAGTGGGACGGCTTCCGGTGGCGCCGCCGCACGCCAGCGCAGGCTCCGAGTCCGCGCGGCGGTCACGCGATGGCGGACGACGCGGCACGCCAGCGTGTCGTGCTGTTCGGCGGGCGCGTCGGCGGTGGCAGTCCCCTGGCCGACACCTGGGAATGGGACGGCACCAACTGGATCCGGCGCGCGCCGACACAAAGCCCGTCCGGGCGCGAAGCGCACGCGATGGTCTACGACGCGGCGCGCCAGCGGGTGGTCATGTTCGGCGGCTACGCAGCGAGCGCCCGTCCCGTCTACTACGCCGACACCTGGGAGTGGGACGGCGGCAACTGGATCTACCGCTCGTCCACGCGACGCCCGATCGGGCGCGCGGATCACGCGATGGCCTACGACGCGGCGCGCCAGCGCGTCGTGCTGTTCGGAGGGTACATCGCCAGCTCCAATACGGACTCCGCCGAGACCTGGGAATGGGATGGAACGGACTGGACCCAGCTCCACCCCGCGCACAGCCCCCCCGGGCGCTCGGGTCACGCGATGGCCTACGACGCGTTGCGCCAACGCGTCGTGATGTGCGGCGGCCAGAACCGCAACTCCGGCTTCCTGGATACCTGGGAGTGGGACGGCGTCGATTGGAGGCCGTCCCAGGCCATCAGCCTGTTCAGCGGGCTCCACGGCCACAGGATGGCCTACGACGCAACGCGCCAAAACGTCGTCCTGGTCGGAAGGTACCTCACTGCCCTGTTCACCGCGACACCCGCGACCGCCAAGGCCTTCGGCTCGGGCTGCACCGGCGACGACGCGCCTGTCCTCACCAGCACCCGGCCCCAGCTCGGAGGCCCGGCCCTGAGCGTGGACCTGCATCGTGCGCGGCCGCGCGCGCCGTGCCTGTTCGGGTTCTCGCTCGGCGCGCAGAACCAGCCGGTCGGCGGTGGGTGCACGCTCTACCTGCAGAGCCCGATCGAGACCGTCGCCGCGGTCGCGAACGCCGCGGGCTTCGCCAGCTGTAGCGTGTCGGTGCCCGACGACATCGCGTTGCGCGGGCTGAGCCTGTTCCTCCAGGCGTTCGCCGTCGACCCGCAGGGGCCGGCGTTCGGGCTGACCTTCAGCAACGGTGTCGGGCTTCTGGTCGGCGACTGACCGGCCGGTGCCCGCGCGTCCGCATGCCATGGAACCCGTCACATCGATCCATCCCCCGCGGTCTGTCGCCGACGCGATCCTGCCCTGGCTTCGACGGCGGTCTTCGCGTCGGCGTGGGCGCGAACGGGGCGTTGCCGACCAGGAGGCGGATCGGCCGCGAACGAATACAACCCGACCGTCCCCCGGGACTCCAGGAGGTCGTCGTGAGCTCGCAACCTGATCGCGTGCGGCAGCTGTTCGGCGAGGCCCTCGAGCGCGCGGCGACGGAGCGCGCCGCCTTCCTGGCCCAGGTCTGCGGCGACGACGCGCCGCTGCGTCAGCTGGTCGAGCAGCTGCTGGCCGACCACGCGGAGCTGGACGCCGTGCTGCCCGAAGCGCGCGCCACGGGCGAGCGCCCGGGCGACCTGATCGGCCCCTACAAGCTGCTCGAGGTGATCGGCGAAGGCGGCTTCGGCACCGTGTGGATGGCGGAGCAGCAGCAGCCGATCCGGCGCAAGGTCGCGCTGAAGGTCGTCAAGTGGGGCATGGACACGCGGCAGGTGGTCGCGCGGTTCGAGGCCGAGCGGCAGGCGCTGGCGTTGATGGAGCACCCGCACATCGCCAAGGTGTTCGACGGCGGGGCGACGGCGACGGGCCGGCCGTACTTCGCGATGGAGCTGGTGCGCGGGGTGCCGATCACGCAGTACTGCGACGAGGCGAGGCTGACGCCGCGGGAGCGCATCGAGCTCCTGGTGCCGGTCTGCGAGGCGGTGCAGCACGCGCACCACAAGGGCGTGATCCACCGCGACCTCAAGCCGAGCAACGTGCTGGTGACGCTGCACGACGGCAAGCCGGTGCCGAAGGTCATCGACTTCGGCATCGCGAAGGCGACGGCGGGTCAGCTCACCGACAAGACGGTGTTCACCGGCTTCCGGCAGATGTTGGGCACGCCGGAGTACATGGCGCCGGAGCAGGTGGAGATGTCGGGGCTCGACATCGACACGCGGGCGGACGTGTACAGCCTGGGCGTGCTCCTGTACGAGCTGCTGACCGGGACCAAGCCGTTCGAGCTCAAGGAGGCGCTCGAGGCCGGCTGGCAGGAGCTGGTGCGGCGGATCAAGGAGGTGGATCCGGAGAAGCCGAGCACGCGGGTCAGCACCCTGGGCGAGCGCGTCACGGGAATCGCCGGTCGGCGGCGGATGATGCCGAAGGGCCTGTCTCACGCGTTCCGGGGCGATCTCGACTGGATCGCGTTGAAGGCGATGGAGAAGGAGCGCGGCCGGCGGTACGAGACCGCGCACGCGCTGGCGGAGGACCTGCTGCGTCACCTGCGCGACGAGCCGGTGCTCGCGGGGCCGCCGAGTGGGGTGTACCGGCTGCGGAAGTACCTGCGCCGGCATCGGGTCGGGGCAGCGGCGTTGGCGACGGTGGCGGTGTCTCTGGTGGCCGGAGCCATCGTGGCCGGGTGGGGCTACCGGACGGCGAAGGCGGGGGAGGAGCGAGCCGTGGAGGCGGCCGCGGTCGCAGAACGAGAGAAGGCCGCCGCCGAGGCGGCGCGGCAGAACGAGGTCACGCATCGCGAGCGCGCGGAGGCGGTCCTCGACCTGCTTCGGCGCATGGTGGGCAGCAGCCATCCGGCGGAGCAGAAGGCCCCCGACTACGAGGTGCGCCAGCTGCTGGAGGACTTCGACCACGAGTTGGGCGAGCTGGCGGGTTTGGACCCCGCCGTCGAGGCGACGCTCCGCGAGATGATCGCCGACGTCTACTTCGGTCTCTCTCTGCGGGCGACGGCGGAACCACACTTGGAGCGGGCCCTCGCCCTGCGGCAGGGGGGCGGCGACGAGGCCGCCCTGGCGGGCTGTCTCCACTTGCTCGGGAGAGGTCTGGTCGGACAGCGCCCACCTGCTGAGCTGCTTCGGTACCTCGAGCAGGCGCGCGAGATCGTCCAGCGGCTCGAAGGTCCACGTGGTTCGACCATGGCAGGCATCCTGCGCGACGAGGCGGATGTCCTCATGCTGATGGGCCGGCTGGAGGAGGCGGAGTCTCGTGCGCGGGAGGCCTGGGAGCAGGTGCGGCAGTCCCAGGGAGCGGAGAGTCGGGCATCGGCGGAGATCCAAGGCGCGCTGGTCCGGGTCCTCGCCGCACGCGGGTCCCTGGACGAAGCCGAGGCGTCGGGCAGACAGCGGTTGTCGATCCTGCGGGGCCTGAGCGGTGACCACGGCAACGTCATCGCGCTCGCCCTGCGGGACCTCGCGCGAACGCTGATCGCCGCCGACAAGCTGGAGGAAGCCGAGTCGTGCCTCCAGGAGGCGTGGAAGCTCGCGGAATCGGGCATGGGCGACAATCACCCGTTCCTCGCCGAGGTCCTCGATGACCTCGGTAAGGTGCGCTACCGCGCCGGCCAGTACGAGGCGGCCGTCGCGCTGCACCGGGATGCGCTGGAGCGGCTCCACCGGGTCGACGGGTGCGATTCGCAGGTCGCATCCGTGACGAACAACCTCGGCATGGCCCTCGCGAACGCGGGCAAGTTGGAAGAGGGCGCGCGGCTGCTACGTCGGGCCGTCGACGATGCGCGGCGGGTCTATGGCGAGAGCCCGGCGCTGGCCTCGTACATGATCAACCTCGGCGCCATCCTCGAGAGGCTGGGCCGGATCGACGACGCGGAGCCACTGGCGCGCGAGGCGGTCGACATCGAGCGGCGGGTCCCAGGCGGGGGCCCGAGACTGGCGGAGGGCTTGTACGGCCTGGCCGGCATCCTGGCCAGGCAGGGTCGGATCGACGACGCGGAACCGCTGGCGCGCGAGGCGGTCGATCTCGAGCGGCGAGCGGAGAAGCCGACGAAGCCGCGGATCGTGACCTACCTGCGGCGGTGCGCGGCGCTCGCGTGGTCCCGCGGCCGCGTCGACGAGGCGGAGTCGCTCCAGCGTGAGGCATGGGCGACGCAGGAGGGGCTCACCGGCGCGATCGCCCCACCCACCCTCGATGTGCTGCGCCAGCTCGTCGAGTTGCTCTGCCGGCGGAAGCAGCCGCAGGACGTCGAGGCGGTCTTCGGAGTCGAAGTCGAGCGCGCGCGAGCGAGCGGTGAGCAGCGGCATCTCGCCGCGGTTCTGTACGCCTGGGGGTCGATCTTCGAGATGCGACGACAGCACGCCGACGCCGAGTCCGCCTTGACGCAGGCGCTCGCGCTGGCGCGCGAGGGTCAGGACCGCGCGGACGGGCGGTTCCGCGTCGACGTGCTGAACGCGCTCGGGTTGGCCATGATGAACCAGCCTGCCGCGGTGAAGAAGGCGCAGGCCGCGCCCCTGCTCCGGGAGGCCCTGGACCTGCGCCTGCAGCTCGACGACGGTCCGGGGCTCCTGTCGGTCCCCGGTCTGGTGGTCAACCTGGCGCGGGCGCTGCAGCTCCAGGGCACGGCCGACGCCAACGAAGAGGCGGTGCGGCTGCTGCGCGAGCAGATCCGTGCGCGGCGAGCGCTCGTCGGCCGCGCCGACCCGGGCGTCGTGAGCATGCGCAGGTACCTGGTGGGGATCCTGGCTGCGCTCGGTCGTCACAGCGAGATCGAGCCGGAACTGCGCGAGCAAATCGGAGCCCTGCAGGAAGGCGGGCAAGCGCAGCCAGGCGAGCTGGCCTGGACGATGCTGGAGCTGGCGTCGTGTCTCGGGCTGCAGGGGCGCAATGCCGAGGCCCTGCCCCTCGCCGAGGAGGCGCTGACGGTCGCGAAGGACTCTGGCGCCGACCGCGAGGAGGCGGTCGCGCTCGCCAGCGAGGTCCTCGGCAGTCTGCTGGCGTCGGCAGGCCGTCACGCCGAGGCCGAGCCGCACTGGCGGGCGCGTCTCGACTGGTTGCGGAGTCAGCCCGGGCGGGAGCGGGCCGTGGCGAGCGCGGCAGGCAACCTGGGGGAGACGCTGCTGCGGCTCCGGCGATTCGACGATGCCGAGACCCTGCTGCGCGAGGCGGTCGACCTCGTGCGGGCCCACGACAGCGCCAGGCCCCAGCGCCTCGCCTCCGAACAGAGCCGGCTCGGCGTCGTGCTGCTGGAGCAGGAGAGCTTCGCCGAGGCCGAGCCGATCCTGCGTGAGAACCTCGAGCAGTGGCGGGCGGCCGTGGGCGACCTGGACGAGCATTACGTGCGGGCCCTGGGCAACCTCGCCACCGCGCTCGCCGGTCTCGGTCGCCTCGACGATTCGATCGGGCTGCTGCAGGATCAAGCCGATCGCCTGCGCCGGTCGGGGAGCGACGGCGAGGTGGCTCTGGCGCGCTGTTCGACCCTGCTGGCCACGCGACTCCTCGAGGCCGGTCGCGGCGCCGACGCCGAGTCGCCGGCCCGGGAGGCCCTGGCGATCCAGGAGCGCCGCGCCACTGGATCCTGGGATCACCACCGTGCGATGGCCCTGCTCGGCCGTGTGCTCGCGGCCGCGGGGAGGCTCGACGACGCAGAGCCGCTGCTGGTGGAAGCCGCGACGAGGATGCTCCAGCCCGACTCGCCGACCGTGCCGAGGCAGACCATCGTGGCGCTGGCGCGGTTGTACCGGGAGCAGGGCAGGGAGGAACTCGCGCAGCAGTGGGAGCAGAAGCTGCGCGACGCCGGGGCCAGGGAGGAGGAGCGCACCGAGGGGAAGTGATCGGCGCGCGCGGCGGCGACGCCGCGGGGCGGGTCGTCCCTGGCGCGGCTGCGACTTCGGTTTTCCTCACGCGCGACGCCACCAACCTCGTTGCCGGCGGCACCAAGGGCGTGATGGACGTGTTCGGGCTGCGGCCGGGGTGACAGGGGCTGACGAGGCTGTCCCAGCGCGTGTCTTGGCGACCAGCAGCCCGCCGCGGCGGTGTGGCGTGCACGCGGGGTCGGAGGGTACCAGTCTTCCGCGTCGATGCGAGAGCACGGACCTGGTGAACCCGGAGCCGTCGGGGACCCGAGCACGGTGTGTCCGAGCTGCGGCAGGCTGCTGCCCACAGCGGCTCCTGCGAGGATCTCCTCGATCACGGGCGCCGTGAACGACCGGCCATGGACCAGCTGCAGTGGATCTCGATCGACCCGACCGTGCGGTTCGGGAAACCCTGCGTGCGCGGCACCCGCCTGACCGTGGGCGAAGTGCTGGAGTTCCTCGCCAGCGGCCGCGACGAGAGGGAGCTTCTCGCCGAGTTTCCGCAGCTGACCCACGAGGACGTCCTCGCCTGCTTCGCGTTCGCGGCGGCGAGGGAGCGTCGGATCCGCGTCGGCCCGGCGGCATGACTCGTCGCCCTGCTCCTGGACGAGAATCTGTCCGAGGCGATCCTCGCGCGTCTGGCGGTCACCTTTCCGGGCTCGATGCACGTGCGGCGGGAGCTGGGTGCGGGGTTTTCCGATCTCGACGTCTCGAACTTCGCGTGCGCGAGGGCTGGTCCTGGTCACCGACGAGGACTTCGAACGGCTGAGCGCCCTCCGCGGGGCGCCACCCAAGGTTGTTTGGTTGTGCCTGCACAACGCCCGCAATGCCGAGGTGCTCGCCGTGCTCGAGGCGGCTTGCGAGAGTATCAGCCGGTTCGTTGCGGACGAGACGAGCGCGCTGCTGGTGCTCGGCGAGCACGAGTAGGAGATGGCTGCATGATGGACGTGTTCGTCGCGCGGTAGCCCCGCGTGCGTCGATGTCGCGGCTCAGCGGTACGCGGACACGGGCTTCGGTATTGCGCCGAACTTCTCGTAGTCGAAGCCGCTGGGCAGCGGGTCGTACGGGCCGACGCAGTTGACCGAGCGCTCGGTGGAGATCTCCTTCTCGAGGTGCAGGCACCAGTAGGCGGCGTTGACGACCATGCGGCGGAGGTCGGCGCACTGGAGGTCGCCGGCGCTGCCCATGGTGGTGTGGAACACGCGCGCGGTCTTGCCCTTCGAGCCGGTCCGGGTGTCAGTCCAGGCGACGGGCAGCGGCTCCTCTTCGGTGTCGGACGGGTCGTCGCGCGTGCGGCCCGTTGGCGGCTGGCCGGGCGCGAGGGCGGTGCACGACCCGGGCACCGCGGCGCCCATGGGATCGCAGCGGTAGACGTCGGTGAGGATCTCGTGGCCGCGCTGTTCCTTGAGGAGCAGGCCGCGCGTCGCGGTGTTGCGGCCGGCGCATGTGTGCGCGGCGTCAGCGATTGGCAGTGGGCATCTCGGCGAGCTTCGCGCGCCACGGCTCAGCCTGCTCGGGTCGTCCCGACGTCTCGTACAGCTGCACCAGTCTCTCGAGGGTCTGCCGGCGCGCGCGCGCGTCGGGCATGGCCATCGGGATCGGCAGCTTCGCGATGGCCTCGACGAGCAGCGGCTCGCCCTCCGCGTGGCGGCCCTGCTGCAGCAGCGCACCGCCGAGTGCGCTCGCCGCGATCCAGCGGTAGATCGACATGGTGCCCTCCGGCGCGGCGAGATCGACGCTCGACCGCAGCAGGGGTTCGGCCTCGGCTGCGCGGCCACGCGCGAGCAGGTACTCGCCGCAGGCGAGCTGAGAGCGAGCCAGTGCTGCGTCCTGCGTGGTCGCCTCGCGGCACAGCCGCAGCGCCTCCTGCAGGTCCTGCTCGGCTGCGTCGGCGTGGCCGGCGAGCAATCTGGCCTCGGCGCGGAGCACCAGGAGTGGAGCGATCGTCGGACCGGGCGTGGCGGGGTCCTGCCGCGTGGCTTCGATGAGCTCGCCGGCGAGCTGCTCGGCGTCCGCGGCGCGCGCCTCGCTCTGGTCGAGGATCACCTGATCGAGGATCACCTGGGCCAGCATCAGCTTCGCGGTGAGCGTCGCCGGGTGTGTGGTTCCCAGGTGTTCGGCGTTGTTGCGAGCGAGCTCCGTCCACACTGCCTGGGCCGCAGGCAGATTGCCGCGCTGCCAATGCGCCCCGCCGAGCAGTTTCAGCACCTCCATCAGGCTACGGCTGTTCGGCGGCCAGTGCGTCCGTCCGATGGCGAGAGCCGCCTCGGTGTGTGCGATCGCCTCTTCGAACCGACCCATACGGTAGAGGCACCGGGCCAGCGACGACTCGGCCTCGGCGAGGAATGGGTGTGTCGCACGCAGGTTGCGCTGGTAACCCGTCAGCGCCGCGCGCAGTTGAGCCTCCGCCGCCTCGAGCTCGCCCAGGCGCGATAGGAGGTCGCCGAGACCCAGGCGGGCCGTCGCGACTTCGAGATGGCCTTCGCCGTGCAGCTCGAGCCGCATGGAGAGCGACTCCTCGAGGAAGGTCCGGGCCTCGAGGACCCTGCCGAGCGAGGTGTGGGCCACCGCCACGTTCTGCAGGATGCGCGCGGTCGAGTCGTGCGGGCCGAGTTCCTTCCGGCGGATTGCCAGCGCTTCGGTCCAGGCGTCCAGCGCTTCCTGGTAGCGCCTCAACAGGTACAGGGCACTGGCGTACTGGTTGAGGGCGTTGGCAAGGTCCAGCAGGTTGCCGGGAGTGCTGCGGCAGTGCGCGACCGCCTCGCTCACCAATGGCTCGGCCAGGTCCGGCCGAGCGAGCTGGCAGAGCACATGGGCGAGCTGCACCTTGTCCTCCGCGACACGGCGGTGGTCGTCCCCGTAGCGTTCGAGGTCGCGGTGCAGCACGTCCTCGAGCAGCGGTCGTGCATCCTGCCACCGGCCAAGGTGGCCCAGCACCGTGGCCAGGTTGTTCATGCTGTAGGTGATCGGGTAGTCGTCGGCCGGCAGCAGCTCCCTCTGCAGCTCGAGACACCGCCGCGCCACCTGCTCCGCGCGCTCGAGATCGCCGGGGTCGTTGCGCTCCATCAGCGCGACGCTGAGGAACTGCCATGCCAGCGACAGCGTGAGCCGCTGGTCACCTTCGCGGGCTTCGATGTCGACGACCAGGGACTCGACGATCCTGACAGCCTGCTCCGGGTCGCCGCGACGGCAGGCGCTGATTGCCAGCTGGCGGCGCCAGTTGTCCACCTCCTCGTCTGGCACCTCCCCCCGGTCGCCCTCGACCAGCGCGGCGAACGCGTCCATCGCTCGGGCGTAGTCGCCCTTCGCGAGCAGGTAGCCCGCCTCCGCGGCGTCGAGGTTGGTCCGCTCCCTGGGGTCGAGCGCGCCCATGCCGTCGGCCAGCGTCCGGGCTCGCTCGAGGTGCGGCGTGGCGCGGTCTGGCAAACCGAGCTTCACGTAGCTGTTCGCCAGGGTGAGCCGCAGCGCCAGCTCGACCTCGGGCTCCATCGCGAGCTGGTCGCCCAGCCCGCGGTCGAAGTCGTCCAGCAGTTCCCGCACTGTGTAGTCGTTGCTCTTGGTCCCCTCCGGATTGCTGCCTGCCAGCATCTCCTGCAGCAGGTCGACGAGGTGCCGGCTCTTCCGGGCCTCGCGGAGGGCGGTCGCTTCGCGTTCCTCGGCTCGCCGGCGCTGCTCCTGCTCGGCTGCCCGGGCCTGCTCGGCCGCGGCCTCGGACCGCTGGGCGGCCTCCTTCTGCCGCTGCTCCTCGGCGCGCGCGAGGATCGCGGCGGCCTTCTCGTCGTCGGCCTTCTGTCCGGCGAGCTGCGCCTGCCGTGTCTGCTCGCGCGCCTCCATGTAGCCGAGAGTCGCGGCGACGCCGCCGGCCAGGAGCGCGAGCGCGATCGCCGCGCCCGCGGCGACGCCGACGCGGTGGCGGCGCACGTACTTGCGCCAGCGGTAGAGCCGGCTCGGTGGACCCGCCAGCACCGGCTCGTGTGCGAGGTGCCGCAGCACGTCGTCGGCGAGCGCCGTCGCGGTGTCGTAGCGGCGGCTGCGCTCCTTCTCGAGCGCCTTCATCACGATCCAGTCGAGGTCGCCGCGCATCAGCGTGCCGAGCGCGCGCGGATGCACCTGCCGATGCCGCGCGACGTCGAGCAGCTCGTCGCCCAGCGTGCTGACCCGGGTGCTGGGCTTGGGCGGATCGACCTCCTTGATCGTGCGGACCATCTCGGCGTAGCCGGCCTCGAGCAGGGTCTTCAGCTCGAACGGCCGCGTGCCCGTGAGCAGCTCGTACAGCAACACGCCGAGGCTGTAGATGTCCGCGCGCGTGTCGACGTCGAGGCCCGACAGCTCGGCCTGCTCCGGCGCCATGTACTCCGGCGTGCCGAGCATCTGCTGGAAGCCGGTGACCACGGTGCGGTCGGTCAGCCGGCCCTGCGTCGCCTTGGCGATGCCGAAGTCGATGACCTTGGGCACCGGCTTGCCGTCGTGCAGCGTGACGAGCACGTTGCCAGGCTTGAGGTCGCGGTGGATGACGCCCTTCTGGTGCGCGTGCTGCACCGCCTGGCACACCGGCACGAACAGCTCGAGCCGCTTGCGCATGCCGAGCCCCGCGTCGTCGCAGTACCTCGTGATCGGGATGCCCTCGACGAGCTCCATCACGAAGTAGGGCCGGCCCTGCGGCGTGGCGCCACCGTCGAACACCTTCGCGATGTTCGGGTGGTCCATCATCGCGAGCGCCTGGCGCTCGGCCTCGAAGCGGCCGACCACCTGGGCGGTGTCCATGCCGGCCTTGAGGACCTTCAACGCCACCCGGCGCCGCACCGGGCGCTCCTGCGCCGCCATCCAGACCGTGCCGAAGCCGCCTTCCCCGATCCTCTGCAGCAGCTCGCAGTGACCGATCCGATCGCCCGGCGACTCGTGAGGGGGCTCGGCCGGGTCCCGCAGCTCGCGTTCGGCACGGGTGTGCAGTTGTAGCAGCCGCTCGAGCTGGCGGCGCAGGCCCTCGTTCGTGCCACATTCGCGGTCCAGGAAGCCGTCGCGGTGCTCTTCGGGGAGCTCCAATGCGGCGTCGAACAGGGCCTGGGCGCGGTCCTCGCTGTGGGCGGTCATCGGGTCGGGCTCCTCGCGCGGTTCGAACGGTCGTCCAGACGGAGAACCGGGCCGGACCCTGCCACGATTCACTCGTCGAGTGCGCCGAGCAGCAGCGCCTTGGCGTAGGTCCAGTCCCGGTAGACGGTGCGCTCGGACTGCCCGAGCGTCCGTGCCACCTCACCGATCGTCAGGCCGGCGAAGAAGCGCAGCTGCACGAGCTCCGCCAGGTGGGGGTGGCTCGTCCGGAGCGTCTCGATCGCCTCGTCGACCTCGAGGATCGCCGCCGTCTCGCCCTGGCTCGCCAGCTCGACCGCATCGAGCGTCAGCTGGCTGCGTCGCCCGAGCCGCTTCTGAGCGCCGCGGGCGCGTGCGTGGTCGACCAGCACGTTGCGCATCGCGCGCGCCGCGACGCGCGGGAAGGCGGCCTTGTCGCACAGCGCCGGGTGGTCGCCCTGCTGGAGCCGCAGGAACGCCTCGTTGACGAGCGCTGTCGCCTGCAGGGTGTGGCCGGGCCGCTGGTCGGCCAGCATCTGCCGCGCGAGCCGGCGGAGTTGATCGTAGACCTGCTCGAAGTCCGGATCGGGCGGAGGAGGCTCGCGCGGCTCGCTCACGCCCGGGAACGGTAGCGCCGGTCGGCGCGCCGGGACAGCGGAGGACGAGCGCGCCGCGGCGAATCCTGTCAGCCTCCGGAGCCGCATTCCGTTGGGCACTGCGGCGCGGGAGCGGTCCTCCGGGCCGTCGCCGCGCGCCGCACTCCGCTTCGGAAGGAACCTCATGGAACGTATAGCTCCCGCTCCCCGATCCTCCTCACTCCGCCGCGCCGCAGGGTGTCTCGTCGCGCTGCTCCCCTTGGCAGCGGTCCTCCCCGCGCAGCAGGGAGTCGCCTACCTGTTCGAGCAGACGACGAAAGAGCTGGTCCGCTACGACCTCGGCACAGGTGCCCGGCAGCCCGTCACGCAGGGACTCGGTCTCCCGTGTCAGCTGGCCGTGCACGGTGACACGGCGTGGGTGGTCGAACGGTCGACGGGCGAGCTGTCGGCCGTGGACCTCCGCACCGGGCACATCACGACCGTCGCGACGGGTCTGGGGGGACCGTTCGGGCTCGTGCTCGAGCCCACCACGGGCAACTCGGCGCCCAGGATCGCCTACGTCACCGCTCTCGCCTACCCGGCACGAGTCGTGGCCGTCGACCTGACCTCGGGAGTGCAGACGACGGTCGTCTGGGATGCACGGATTCACGAGGGAAGCATTGCGATCACTCCGGACGGCTCGCGGCTCTACGTCCCGGGTGGGAGTGCGTTCGGCGTCCTGGAGGTCGATCTGGTGAGTGGATCGTCGTCCGCCTTGCCGAACTTGGCCTTACTTGGAGCCATGGCTGTCGCGCTGTCGCCCGATGGCCGCACGTTGTACGTCCAGTCCAATGGGTACGGTGTGCTTTCGCTGGACCTCGGCGACCCCAACGCTCAGCCACAATTTCGGGGCGACATCTTCGGCTACTACGTCGGTGGCGCGGCACTGGCCATCAGCCCGAACGGGACGAGCTACGCCGTCTCTGAAGACGGTTCTGGACTCACGGTGTCTGGCAGTGCTCTCGGACAGGCGTGGTGCGAGCGCCCGACAGGTCTGTGCTTCCTGGACGACGACACCCTGCTGGTGGCTTCATCTTCCGGCGCCATGCTGGCGCTCGACCTGCCGTCGGGTGTGCTCTCGAGAGTCGACGCTGGCATCTCCAAAGGCGTAGATGTCGAGGTGGCAGCAGACAAGGTGTTCGTCTTCGAGAATGATTCAGCCTACTCCTGGTCGCGATTGCAGCAGAACGCCTTGGAAGACCGCATCGTGTCCGTCGATCTACGGACGGCCAGCGTCGCGACCGTGAGTGCGGACGGCTTGCACCAAGGGGAGGTCGGCTTGCAAGCCTCGCGCGATGGTACGCGGCTCTATTTCAGACGGGCTCAAGGCGACGATCGGCAACTGATCGAGCTCGTGCTTGCGACCGGCGTCGCTCGCGTGATCGTGTCGTCGTACTTCTGGCGCTTCTACGTGGACGAGGCTGCAGGAATCGCCTTCGTCCTCTCGCCGGGTGTTGTTTGGAGCGAATTGCGGCTCGTGGGTTTCGAACTGGCGACCGGCGCCCGGACGGTCGAGTTCACGCTCCCTGGCGAGCTTCAGGACCTCCGCAGCTTCGTCGTCGACTCCGCGGCTGGTCGAGCGATCGGTGAAACCTGGTTGCGCAATGGGCCGAACCCGGGGCTGGCGGTGCTCGGTCTCACGCCAGGGGGATCGTCGCTGCTCGACCACGTCTCCGTCGGCGGCCTCTATACGTCGGAGCCCAGCGCGGACGGGAGGGCGATGTACTCGATGTGCTGGGTCGCAGGGCAGCTCCAGCTCGTTCTGACGGAGATGCTCACTCTGGGCCATCCGCAGACCGTGATCCTGTCGCCGAGCGGTCTACCCTTTGCCTTCCGCGTCCTGAACACCGCCGACGGCGCGAACGTCGTCGCGACGCCGACCGATCCGGTGACCGGGACGTCGCCGGTGACCTTGACCTTCGACAGCGTGACCGCGGCGGGCGACACGACGGTGACGACCAGCACCACCGGTCCCGCGATCCCGTCGGGCTTCCAGCTCGGCGGTGCCGGGGTCTACTACGAGGTCACGACGACGGCGGACTTCGCGGGCAACGTCGAGATCTGCATCGACTACACGGGGACGACGTTCGCGGACGAGAGCACGCTGCAGCTGCTGCACTACGAGCACGGGCAGTGGGTGAACGTGACGACGACGCGCGACCCGGCGACCGACCGGATCTGCGGCGTGGTGCGGTCGTTCTCGCCGTTCGTGGTGGTCGAGTGGCCGGCGATGAGTGCCTTGAACGACCTGTTGAACCGCGTGCACAACCTGGACATCCGGCACGGGATCGTCGTCAGCCTCGACGCGAAGCTGACGGCGGTGCAGGACGCGTTGTGGCACTCGCTGCAGGGCAACCGCAGCTCGGCGGCCAACTGCCTGCGTGCGTTCATCCAGGAGGTGCTCGTGCAGCGCGAGCGGTCCCTGCCGGCGAGCGTCGCCGACGGTTTGATCGCCGACGCCGAGGTGATCATCGCGCTGCTCGGCGGATAGTGTGGCGCCGCCGGCAGCGACGTCCGCACCGGCGCGTCCGATGCGGGAACGGAATCGCGTCGTGCGCGGTTGGGTGAACGGCCCGACGTCGCCGCCGAACGCAGTCGCAGGTCGGTCCGTGCCGTGAGCGTCGCGACCGAGTTGCACGCGGACACAGCGCTTCCGCCGCGGCCTCACCCGCTGCTGCCTCACCCGGGGCTGCCGCGTCCGCTGCGGTCGCGCCGCCGAGCCCGCGCGCACCCCGGATATGGACACCGCCCGGCGCGAGCGACCACGTAGTCTTGCCGGCATGGTGCGATCCATCCTGCATTGCCAGGTCGCTGCTGCCTTGGCGATCCTGTCGATCTCCACCGCACGGGCCCAGGAGGTGCAGGGCGCCGCGCTGCCGGGCGACGGCGTGGCGCCGATGCGTGGCCTCGAGGAGGTCGATCACGGGCACGTCGTGTTCGACGGTGGCTTCTGGGGACGGCGCCTGCGGATCCACCACGAGGTCACGATCCCGCACGCGCTGGATGCGCTCGAGCGGGCCGGGCACGTCACCAACTTCGACGTGGCGGCGGGCGTGGAGGAGGGGCAGCTGCACGGCAACCACGCCTTCGACTCGGACCTCTACAAGGCGATGGAGGGGGTCTGGCACCTCCTCCGAAACGTCGACGACCCGGAGCTCTCGCGCCGCGCCGAAGGCATCCTCGACCGCATCCTCGCCGCGCAGCAGGACGACGGCTACCTGAACTCGTGGTTCACCGTGCGGGGGCTGGAGGGGCGGTGGCGTGACCTGCGCCTGCAGCACGAGATGTACAACGCCGGGCACTTCTTCGAGATGGCGGTGGCGCACCACCGGACCACCGGCGATCCACGCGCATTGCAGGCTGCCATGCGCTTCGCCGACCACATCGACGGCATCTTCGGCGAGGACCGGCGGCACGACGTGGGCGGGCACGAGGAGATCGAGCTGGCGCTGATCGGGCTCTACCGTGCGACCGGCGGCGAGGCGCGCTACCTCGACCTGTGCCGGTTCCTGCTCGACGAGCGGGGCTGTCAGCACGGCGTGCCCGAGCACCGGCGCTACCACCCGTCCGCACCCGTCGAGCCGCCCGGGGCCGAGCCCGTCGATCCGAGCCGCGCGGGCTGGTACCGGAAGCTCAGGACGCGCAGCGGCCGCATGCAGGATCACATGCCGCTGTCGGAGCAGACCGAGGCGGTCGGGCATGCGGTGCGGGCCGGCTACGCGTACTCGGCGATGGCCGATCTCGCACGCTTCAGCGATGCGGCCCACTATGCGCGGGCCGTGGAGGCGCTATGGCGCGACGTCGTGGGCCGGAAGATGTTCATCACCGGCGGCATCGGCACGGCCCAGTACGGCGACGAGGGCTTCGGCGATCCGTATCTGCTGCCCAATCGGGCCTATTGCGAGTCCTGTGCGAACATCGCGCACGTCTTCTGGCAGCATCGCATGAACCTGCTGACGGGTGATGCGAAGTACGCCGACGTGATGGAGCTGACGCTCTACAACGCGGCACTGTCCGGGCTGGCGGCGTCCGGCGACGCCTTCTTCTACCAGAATCCGCTCGAGTCGCGGACCGGCGCCAGGCGCCGGAGCTGGATCGGATTGGCGTGTTGTCCGACCAACATCTCCCGCTTCGTCCCGCAGGTCGGCGGCTTCGTGCATGCCCGCGCGGCGGGACGGCTGTTCGTCAACCTGTTCGCACGAGCGGACGCCGAGGTCGAACTGGACGGCGTCGCCGTGCAGATCCGGCAGCGCACGGACTACCCGTGGGCCGGACGGGTCGAGCTGACCGTCACGCCGCAGCGCGACGCCGGGTTCGAGCTCTGCCTGCGTATTCCCGGCTGGGCGTCGGGCCGGCCGGTGCCGAGCGATCTGTACCGCTTCGTCGATCGGGGGATCGCCCCGGTGTCGCTCGCGGTCAATGGGGAGGTCGTGTCGGCGCGGCCCGAGCCGGACGGCTACGTCCACCTCGCGAGAACCTGGCAGGCCGGCGACGTGGTGGTTCTCGAGCTGCCTATGGAGGTCCGTCGCGTCCGCGCGCACGACGAGGTCCGCGAGGACCGCGGCAAGGTCGCGCTGATGCGCGGGCCGGTCGTCTACTGCTTCGAGGCCGTCGACAATCCGGGCGTGGACCTGTTCGAGGTGACGCTCGAGCCGGACGTCCGGTTCGCGGCGGAGCACCGTCCGGACCTGCTCGGCGGCATCACCGTCCTGCGTGGCGAGGGGCGCGCTGCGGCGGGTGGGGCGGTGCAGCTCCTCGCCATCCCCTACCACGCGTGGGCGAACCGGGAGCAGGGCGCGATGGCGGTCTGGCTGTGGGAGCGGCAGGGCGGGGAGTGAGTGACGGGCGCCGAGCCCGAAAGCCGTGGGGGCCGCCCCCGGCCGGGGCGCGCGATCAGCGGCCGCCGATCCGCTCGGGCTGCAGGTACGACCATTTGTTCAGGTGGGTGTCCTGCATCACGAAATGGAACAGCTCGGGCCAGAAGGCGCCGTCGCCGGCCTCCAGACAATGCCGGCCGGCGGCGGCGTAGGCCGACTCGGGGAACTCCTCGACGAACCGCTGCAGCTTGTCACGGTCGAGGCGCTTGCTGCCGATGATCTGCTGGTAGATGCGGCCGACCTTGATCTCCTGGGCGACGCCGCGCTGCGCGAGGCGGGCCCGCAGTCGGCCGGCGCGCTGGTCGAAGCCGGCGATACCGTCCATTGTGCGCTCGGCGACCTGCAGCCGCTGGTCGGCTTCGTAGGCGTCGCCGGCGTCGAGGATGTGCTCGATGCCGGTGAGGGTCCAATCGACCTCGGCCTCGAGGCGGGCGGCGAGGTAGCGGTGCACGGCCTTCTGGAAGTCGTCGCTCGGCTCGCGGCCGCCGAGCAGGCTGTCGGCCTCCTCGAACCGGCCGCTGGCGAGTGCGCGGAAGATGGCGCGCGTGCCCGCATCGAGCATCCGGCTGGTGACGCCCGGCGGCAGGATCAGCTCACCCTCGCTGGCCTGGCAGGGGTGCTTCAGGCGATCGTCGGTCTGGTACATCGCCGTCAGCGCGCCCTCGCGCTGGCCGGGCCCGACGACATTGCGCAGCCGGGCGAACAGCGGGCCGCCGTGGCCGGTGCCGTCGTAGGCGAAGCCGCGGATCGCCTCGCGGCCGGTGCGGCCGCCGCCGGCGCCCTCCGGACCGACGCGGCAGCCGAAGCGCTCCGCGCGGTCGCGCGGGAAGCGCTTGCCCTCGATCGTCGATTGGTGGCCGCTGGCGAGGCCGGCCTTGCGGTCGGCGGAGTGATCGCGGCAGCAGGCGGTCATCAGCGGATCGCACACCCAGGCGATCGAGCCGCTGAGCATGCGCACCTGATTCGCGTACATGACGAAGTCCGCCTCCATCAGGTCGACCTCCGCGCAGGCCTCGGCGTTCTGCATCAGCACCGCCTCCGCGCCGGGATGGGCGACCGTTTTCGCGAGCACCAGGGTGCGCTCGTACAGCCGCAGGACGTCGACGCAGGTGTGTGGTCGGTCCAGACGGGGATACGGAATACCGGTGGGCGCGGTCCGCTCGGCGGTGGGGTCGATGTCCACGCCGGACCGCTCGCGGGCGCGCATCAGCTTCTCGCCGAGCTTGAAGGCCTCGGCGCGCGCGCGGCGCACGGCGGTGTCGCGGATCTCCTCCGGGTCGATCAGCAGGATCTCCGCGACCCGGTCCATCGGATCGAGGAACTCCTCGCGGAAGATCCCGGTGCTCTGCTTGCGCGGGTCGCCCATCGTGAACGGGCCCTCGTCGATGTACCACTGCCACAGACGACGCGTCGCTGCGATGGTGGCCAGCTCGTCCCGGGTCAGGCCGGCGAAGCGCTCGCGGTAGGCGCCGGGCAGATACTCGCCGAGCACCTCGAGGTAGTCGGCGCGCGCGGCCGCGAACTCGCGCTCGAGCGCGGTGAGCCCGGCGTCCGACTGCGCGCGGACGCTGCCGGACAGCACGAGCAGCACGAGCAGCGCGAGGGCGGCGGGGAGACAGAGACGCGGGCTGCAGGCCGCGTGGATCGACGCCGGACTCGTCGACGCCGACGTCGAGTCAGCCGTCATGCTCGAAGTCGTTTCCATGGGGGTCGAGCGGGAGCGTGCCACGGCCCCGAGCCTCCGGTGGCCGGTCTCGCCGAAGTCGGTGAGAGAGAGTATCGGCCCGCGGGGAGGACGGTGCGACCGGGCAACCCCGATTGGAGCAGAGTCATGGACGCGATGGCTTCACGAAACCCGGTTCGTCGTGAAGCGAGTGCGTTTCCCGCCGCGCCGAGGGTGCGCCCACCCGGGTCCGTCGCGAGCCTCGCGCCGGCTTCGGCCACGGCGTCGGCGTGGCGAAGGTGGGCGAGCTGGTGCGACCAATCGGCGCATGCCGCCGCTCGGCGGTCGTGGACTTTCATTCGGCGGCGATGCTCTCGCAGAGCCTGTGCTCGGCCACGTGCTCCACACGCTGCCGGGGGGGCACAGAGCGCGGCGCACCGCGGGAGGTCACGAGAGGTCGAACAGCTTCCAGCCGAGGGCCGTCGCGGCTTCGGTCATCCGCCGGTCGTAGCTCGCCAGCTCGACCTTCTGTCCGTGATCCAGCAGGTAGGCCATCGTCGCGAGGTGCATCGCATCGAGCGTCCGGACGGGATGCGGGAAGGGTTCGAGAGCGCGCGCCAGGACGCGTGGCTCGAGTCGCACCAGGGCGATGCGACCGAGCAGCTGGCGCGCGTCTTCGGCGGAGTCGGCGCCGCGCTCGAGGGCGTTCAGGCGAGTCCACAGCTCGTACTCGAGCAGCCGGCTGGACACGACGACCTCGTCCCAGAGGGTCTCGGGGGGCGAGACGTCCTCGGCCAACAGACGGGCGAGAGCGACCGACGTGTCGAGGTAGATCATCGATCCTCGCGGTCGCCCGACAGTCCACGCAGCAGCTCGGCCAACGGTGCGGTCGGGCGCCGCGGCGGCGTGTTGCTGCGGCCGATCGCCGGCGGATCGACGACTCCCTCACGGACCAACTCGGCGAGGTGGGCGTCGTCGACCCGCTCCCCGCGACCCTCCCGCGGCGGGATCAACTCCGCGACGACGACATCGCGATCGGTCACCAGGACCGTCTCCCCGGCGGCGACCAGCCGGACGTACTCGCTGAGCTTGTTCTTCAGCACCTTCAGGCCCACGGCTCGCATCGCCGGAAAGTAGCTACCGGGCGCTACCTTGTCCAGGGCGTGCTCGTCGCACGGGTGGCCGGGCCGCGAATCGGCGATCGGGCGGGCGCGGACACGGCGACACTGGGCCTGCATGCGCGCGGCGCGGGGTTGTGCTCGGTGCGATCGTGTCCTGAGATCGGGGCATGGGTGATCGCATCCTGGTGGTGGGCGGGCTGACCGGCATCGGTGCTGGTGTGGCCCGCTGGTTCGAGGACCGCGCGGTGGTGTGGTCGCGGCGCGCGAACGGGGTCGATGCGGCCGATGCCGGCTCGGTGCAGGCGGCGGCGGAGCGGTTCCTGGCCGAGCACGGTGCGCCGTTCGGGCTGGTGCACGCGGTGGGCGACTTCGACGAGCGGCCGTTGCTCGGGGGCGATGCCGAGCACGACCGGCACATGCTGGCGAGCAATCTGACCAGCGCGTTGAACGTCACGCGCGCGCTGGTGCCCTCGATGGTCGCCGCGGGCCGCGGGCGGGTCGTGCTGTTCGGCGCGGCCGGCTGCGCCGACCCGAGCGCCAAGCTGCGGGCGCCGGTCTACTTCGCGGTCAAGGCCGCGCTGGCGTCGCTGGTGCGCTCGCTGGCGCTCGAGGTCGCGCCTGCTGGAGTGACCGTCAACCTGGTGTCGCCCGGCATCATCCGCCACCCGCACAGCCACGCGCAGAGCCAGGACCGCATGTCCGCGCGCGTGCCGATGGAGCGCGACGGCGCGGTCGACGACCTGCGCGGCGTCGTCGAGCTGCTGCTCGGCGACGGCGGCGCCTACCTGACCGGCGAGGAGCTGACCGTCGACGGTGGCCTGCGCCTGCTCGGCGCGTCGTCGTGACCGCCGGGATGCCCGGGCGGTAGATTCGGCGGCATGCGCACCTCCCTGGCGGCGACCGGCGCCGTCCTGCTGCTCGCGTGCGTCGGCCTCCGCGCCCAGGATGGCGACGTGTTCCCGTTCCCGTATCGCATCCACGACTTCGACAACGGGCTGCGGCTCGTCACGATCCCGACCGGTCAGCCGGGCACCGTCGCGGTGCACTGCGTCGTGTCGGTCGGCTCCCGCAACGAGGTCGAGGAGGGGCGCTCGGGGTTCGCCCACTTCTTCGAGCACATGATGTTCCGCGGCACGCGGAACACGACGGCGGCGGAGCAGGCGGCGGCGTTCAAGGCCGCCGGTGCGGACCGCAATGCGTATACGACGGACGACTACACCGACTACCACACGACGGTGCCCACGGAGGAGCTCGCGACCGTGCTGCGCCTCGAGGCCGACCGGTTCCGCTGGCTCGCCTACGACGAGAAGGCGTTCCGCACCGAGGCGATGGCGGTGTACGGGGAGTACAACAAGAACAGCAGCGACCCGGTCGAGATGCTGTACGAGCGGCTGCGCGACACCGCGTTCGACCGCCACACCTACAAGCACACGACGATGGGCTTCCTGCGCGACATCCGGGCGATGCCGCGGATGTACGACTACAGCCTGTCGTTCTTCGACCGCTTCTACCGGCCGGAGTACGTCACGATCGTGGTGGCCGGCGACGTCGACGACGAGGCGACCCGCGCGCTCGTGCAGCGCGAATGGGTCGACGGCTGGCAGCGGGGCGGCCACGTCGCGGACGTCCCGGCGGAGCCGCCGCAGACCGCGCCCCGCGACGTGCACGTGGCGTGGCCGGAGCCGACCAGCCCGTGGGTCGCGGTCGCGTTCAAGGGCCCGGCGTTCTCGGTCGAGCGGCCGGACAAGGCGGCGCTCGACCTGATCGCGGAGTTCGCGTTCTCGAAGAGCTCGGCGCTGTACCAGAGCCTGTACGTCGAGCAGCGGCTGGTCGACGCGCTGTTCACGGACTTCGGCGACTCGACCGATCCGGGGCTCTGCATCGTGTTCGCGCGGGTGCGCGAGCCCAAGGACGTCGCGGCGGTGCGCGACGCGATCCTCGCGACCTGCGACGCGCTGCGCACGATCCCGGTCGACGCCAGCCGGCTCGACATGGTGCGCTGCAATCTGCGCTACTCGTTCGCGGCGTCGCTCGACAGCGCGGAGCACGTCGCCGGTGCAGTCGCCGGGATCATCGCGCGGACGCGCGATCCGGGCGCGGTCGGCGCACTGCACGCGCTGTACGCGAAGCTGACGCCGGCCGACCTGCAGGCCGCGGCGCGGCGCTACCTGGTCGCGTCCGGCCGCACGATCGCGACGCTCGGCCACGAGCTCGAGCCACCCGCCCCGCCCGCCGACGCGGCCGACACCGCGGGTGGAGCGACCGGCGCCGCGCTGCCGGCGGGCTACCCGGGCGTGCTGGTGCCGTCGCCGTCGCCCTTGGTGTCGCTGCGGCTGTGCTTCGAGGCCGGCGCCGCCGACGATCCGCCGGGCAAGGAGGGGCTCGCGTGGGTCGCCGCGCAATTGCTCGCGCGCGGCTCGACCACGTCGCGCAGCTACCCCGAGCTGCTCGAGGCGCTGTTCCCGATGGCGGCCGACGTCACCGCGCAGGTCGACAAGGAGCTGACCGTGTTCCGCGGCACCGTCCACCGCGACAATCTCGACGATTACTACGCGCTGCTGCGCGAGATGCTGACGCAGTCGGCGTTCGACGCCGCCGACCTCGAGCGCGTCAAGGCCGACACGATCACGGCGATCGAGATCGGACTGCGCCGCGTCGACGACGAGGAGCTCGGCAAGGAGGTGCTGCTCGGCGAGCTGTACGCGGGCCGGCCGTACGGACATCTCGACCAGGGCACCGTCTCCGGCGTGCGGTCGCTGACCGTCGACGACGTCCGCAGCTTCGTGACCGCGCGTCTCCTGGTGCCGGGCCCGACGATCGGTCTCGGAGGCGGCTTCACGCCCGCGTTCGCGCGCCGCGTCGCAGCCGACTTCCGCGGCCTCGGCGCGGCGGGCGACGCGGCGACCGCCGCGTTCCCGCGCCGGCGCGGTGCGCAGGCCGCGGTGTTCCCGCCCGCCGATGCCTCGCCGGCCGGCGGCCTCGACCGCAATCGCCTGACGATCGTCGAGAAGACGACGCGCGCGACCGGCATCCACGTCGGGTTCCCGATCGCCGTCACGCGCGACCACCCCGACTGGGTCGCGCTGTGGCTCGTGCGGAGCTGGCTCGGCGAGCACCGCAGCGAGAACAGCCACCTCTACCAGCGGCTGCGCGAGATCCGTGGCCTGAACTACGGTGACTACGCCTACATCGAGTACTTCCCGCGCGGCGGGCGCCTGATGCAGCCGCCGCCGAACTACGCGCGCGGCTCGGCGGTGTTCTCGATCTGGATCCGGCCGGTGCCACACGAGAACGGGCCGTTCGCGGCGAAGGCCGCGTGGTACGAGCTCGACAGGCTGTGCCGCGAGGGCCTCGACGAGGCGCGCTTCGAGGCGACGCGGGACTTCCTGTCGAAGTTCTGCGCGCTGCTGCTGCAGACCGACGACCGTCGCCTGGGCTACGCGCTCGACCAGCGCTGGTACGGGCTCGACGACTTCGTCGGCCACGTGCGCGACGGGCTCGCCCGGCTGACGCTCGCCGACGTGAACCGCGTGATCCGCGAGCACCTGCGCAGCGACCGTCTGCAACTCGTCGTCGTCACCGACGACGGCGCGCGGTTCCGCGACGCCCTGCTCGGCGACGCGCCGACCCCGATCAGCTACGAGACGCCACCGGCTGCCGACGTGCTCGCGGAGGACGCGATCATCGAGCGGCTGCGGATCCCGCTGCGGTCGGACGACGTGCGGATCGTGCCGGTCGCCGAGGTGTTCGAGCGCTGAGCGCGCTCACTCGCGGAGCTGCAGCACGAGGCCGTAGACCGGCTGTCGCACGCCGGTGAGCGCGCCGAGCGACTCGGCCCACACGCGGCCGACCGTGCGACCGGTGAGCGGGAGCACGACGGTCGCGTCCGTCGTCACCAGGCCGAGCGGATTGATGCCCGGCTGCACCGAGGCACCCTGCGCGCCGTACCAGACGCCGGCCGGGATCGTCGCGATCGGGATGCGGGCCTCGAAGGTGCCGGTCGGGTCGGCGAGGCCGCGCACGTCGAGCAGCGGTGCGAGCTGGAGCGAGCAGTCGGGCGCACCGAACGGACCGAGATCGATCGGCAGCGTGCCGGCGGCGGACTCGCGGAAGTCGAGGCCGAGCATCAGGATGGCGGGAGCGCCGGCCGGCAGCCCCCCGATCCGGTGGATCGCCTCGCCCAGTCCGAGCTGGGTCGATTGCGTGATCCCGCCGCAGCCGGCGCCGAACGACGCCACGACCGGATAGCCGGCGGCGTGCAATGCGAACTGCGCCGGCGTACGGTTCGTATGGTCGCGGAGCTGCAGCTCGACGCACAGCGGGCCATTGCCGGCGAAGCTCCACGGCGCGTCGGTCGGCACGACGTAGTCGAACGGCGCCGGCCCGAGCCACGGACCCACCGAGTCGGGGAACGAGATCGAACGATTGGCCGTCACGATGCTCTCGTCGGCGCCGACGTTGTCGGTGAACGTCGACGAGATCGTCGCGGCGGTCCGCGGCGAGGTGCTGAAGCGCATCTCGAGCGTCGCCGCGAACGTGCCGACCAGCCCGCTGTCGCCGGGCGCGCGGCGCCACGCGATGCCGCGGAGCGCGCGCGGCCGGCCGGCCAGGCCGTCGTGGATCTGCTGGTAGCGCAGCACGCGCCGCTCGGCGTAGCCGACCGGAAAGCCGGTCGACTGACGGGTGATCGCCCACTCGAACGGCACCGGGTCGACGAGGTGGCGCGGCTCGCCGGACTGTGCGGGCAGCGCGCCCGCGAGCAGCGGAACGAGGGCGGTGGCGAGGAGAGCGCGCATGAACCAGAGCGTAGCCCGCGCGGCGCCGCGCTCGCCAGGGCCCGCGCGCGGTCCGGGCCCGATCAGCGACCGTGGCCCGGCGCCGGCTCGCGCGTGACGCGGTTGCGCAGCGTGCCGATCCCCGCGATGCGACCGACGCAGGCGTCGCCGTCGGCGAGCGGGCCGACGCCGTCGGGCGTGCCCATCGCGATCAGGTCGCCGGGCCGCAGCGTCGTGTGCCGCGACAGCCATTCGATCGCCCCGGGCACGTCGACGATCATCAGCTCGGTGTTGCTCGACTGCCGGTGCTCCGCGCCGACGTAGCAGTCGATCGCGAGCGCGTGCGGATCGAGCGCGTCGCGCGGTACGACCCACGGGCCGACCGGGCAGAACGTGTCGAACGACTTGCTGCGCAGCCACGGCTTCTTCGCGTTGCGGTCGTCGATCTGGATCGTCCGCGCGGTGACGTCGTTGAGGATCGTGTAGCCGGCGACCAGCTCCATCGCGTCGTCGCGCGATACGTAGCGGCGGCCGTGGCGGTCGGGGTCGTCGAAGCCGAGCACGACGCACAGCTCGATCTCGTGGTCGATGCGGCTCTGCACCCAATGCGGCAGCCGGATCGTGCCCTCGTGCGGCAGCAGCGTGTCGGCGAGCTTGCCGAAGAACAGCGGCTCCTCGGGCACCTCGTTGCCGAGCTCCTTGGCGTGCGCGACGAAGTTGCGGCCGAGCCCGAGGATCTTCGACGGCCGCTCGACCGGCACGTCCCACACGATCGAGCCCGGGTCGAGCGGCTCGCCGACGCGCGCGAGCAGGCGCAGCGCTTCGAGCGAGAGCCCGCCGCTCGCGAGGCGCTCGAGCTCGTCGTGCGCGCCGATGCTGCGCATGGTCCCCGACTCGGGGTCGACGACCCCGAGCAACCGCGTGCCCCCGTGCCGGTAGGCGAACCACGCAGGGCCAGCCGGCTCGTTCGACCGATCGTCCATGCCGGAGAGCCTCTCCGGCCGACCGGTCGTGCGCCAGCAGGATCGCGGTGCGGCGCCGCGAGCCGCTCAGCGCCCGAGCGCGAGCAGCGCGTAGATCGTGCAGAGCGTCTTCTGGTTCTCCCACCAGCGGCCGTTCTTGTCGTTCAGCCAGCTGCCGTCCGGCTGCTGCAGCGCCGCGAGGTGGGTCCGCAGCTCGGCGCGCCAGTCGACCTTGCGGGCCGGCGCGCCGTCGGCTTCCGGGACCTCCAGATGGTCGAGGCCGGCGATGTCGAGCGCCTGGGCGAGCGCCATGTAGTAGTAGAACAGGCCCTGGTAGCGCGTCTTCGGGTCGAGCGACGGGTCGGCGCCGGGGTTCTCGTCGAGCGTCCAGTTCGACTCGACCCAGCCGATCGCGTGCTGCACGCGCGGGTCGTCGCTCTTCAGGCCACACAGGATGTAGCACTTCAGCAGCGAGTAGGTCATCGACCCGTAGCTGCGCGGGATGCGCTTGCCGTCGGGGAGCTCGACGTAGCCGGCCGCGGAGTTGCCCGGGTAGTAGGCGGCGCCGCCGTCGTCGCCGGACACGACGTCCAGCCACTCGCCCTCGTCGTCGCGGACGCGGCCGGAGAAGTCGTTGACCGTGCGGAGGTTCTGCGTGCGTTGCAGGAACACCAGGGCCTTCGCGAGCGCCTCGTCGTCCGCCGACACGCCGGACTCGCGCAATGCCTGGATCGCGAAATGGAGATTGCTGAGGTCACCGCGCTGGTCGCCGCCGTAGCCGATCGACCCGTAGTCGCGGTCCTGCCGCGCATAGCCGCGCGACTCGACGTTCTGGATGCCGAGGATGTAGTGCTGTGCCTTCTGAAGCGCCGGCGCGAACTCCGGCCGGCCGGCCGCGCACAGCGCGAGGATCACCGCGCAGGTCGTGTAGTTCGCATTGCGCTGCGCGAACGAGCCGTCCTCGTTCTGCTGCGCGAGCAGCGCCTGCAGACCGGCGTCGATGACCTTCTGCTCGGCCTCGCTGCGCAGCGCTGCCGGCTTGGTCTGCAGCGCCGCGAGCGCGAGGCCCGACACGCCGGTGTCCGGGAACGAGCCGCCCTGCGTGGCGACGAAGAACACGCCGTCCTTCTGCTGCGCGAGCAGGAAGTCGAAGCCGTGTTGCTGGGCCTCGCTCCACTCGGCCGCGGCGGGTGCCGGCACCTTGCCGGCGTCGAGCTCGCGCGCGACGACCTGACAGGCGACGACCGTCACCAGCTGGTCGACCTGCGCGGCACGGTCGGCGGCGGAGCCGCGATCGGTGGTCTCCGCGAGCGCCGTCGCGGCCGGTCGGCCGAAGTCGACCGGCGTGCCCGCACCGCGCGCGAACGCGTCGCGCACCGCCGCGAGCCGCGCCTGCCAGGGCGTCGGACCCTGCTGGCCGTGGTGCGCGAGCCACGCGTGCGCCTGGCGCACGTCGTCGCGGTACAGCTCGGGGTCCATCACGCCGAGCGCCTCGGCGCACCAGCCCGTCGTCGCGGCGACGTCGGAGTCGCTGCGGTCGGTGCGGTCGGCGAACGCGCCGTCGGCGCGCCGGCCGGCGAACAGCGTCTGGATCGCGGTGCGCACCACCGGGCCGTCGCCCTGCGCGTAGAAGCGGTGGCAGTGGCCGAGCGCGGTGAGCGCCATCGCGTTGCAGCGGACGCTGCCGTCGCCGAAGCCGGGTGTCGCGGCCGTCGTGGCGGCGCGCAGTGCTGCGACCGCGCCGTCCACCTCGCCGCGGAAGATCGTGCCGAACTTCGTCGGCGCCGTCTGGGTGGCGGCGAGGGGCGCGAGCAGCAGCGCGCAGGTGGCCGCCCGCAGCAGGATGCTGCGGCGGCGGACCGGGGCGGGGAGGATGCGGGGTGTCAGCATGGCGAGGGATCCAGGAGGGGGCGGCGGGCGCCGGCGGTCGACGCCGCCGGGGGCCCGGGTAGGACGCTCGGGCGGGCGGAAGGCTCCGGTGCGAGGCGCCGTCCGCGAGCCGCCGAACGGATCCGGAACGGTCCGCCGGCGCGCGGGTTCAGTATCGGGCGGCGCCGGGGGGGCTGGGAACCGGGCGTCAGCGCGAGCCCCCGGCGGGGCCGAGGTCCGGCCATGGCTCGCGCTTGTGCTCGCGGTACCACTTCGCCCAGTCGTTGCCGGTCGCGTGGGAAGCGCCGGTCAGCGCCGACAGCGCCTCGCACCACGGGCGGCGCAGGATCTCGACGGCGCGCTCGGCGTTCTCGCGGTCGAGGTTGAGCTGCGCCTTGTCGTCGACCGCCGATTGCGAGGCGACGTTCTCGAAGCCCGCGAGCCGGTTCGCGAGCAGCTCGACGAGCTCCTTGCGGACGCGCTGGTCGGCGTCGCGGAAGCGTCCGAGCGCGCTGCCGGCCGCCAGCAGCACGCTGTGCTCGCCGGAGCGCTGCACCTGCTCGGTCAGGAACGGCCGCGTCTCGTCGTTCGGGACGCGGCCGATGCACTCGACCAGCTTCGCGCGCATCGGCTCCCAATCGGGCTTGCGCGGGAAGCGCTTGCGCTCGTGCACGCGGATCAGCCGCGACGCGCCCGGCGAGCCGAGCGCCGCGAGCCCGTCGGCGGCCGCCTCGTACGGTGCGCGCGCGTCGGGCTCGCGCAGCCGCCCGCGCGTCAGCACCTTGTCGAAGGTGTCGAGCAGCAGCTTCTCGTCGTCCTCGTGCAGCGGTCTGCCGGCAGCCTGGGCGAGGTAGCGGAGCAGTCCGGTCGCCTCGGCGTCGCGCTCCATTCGGCGGTCGCCGAACGCGTCTTCGAGCTGCTCGACCTTCTGGGCGAGGTCGGGGTCGCGCTCCGCGGGGCGCCGGTCTGCCGGCGGATCCTGCGCTGCGGCGGTCGCCACGAGCCACACCAGGCACAGCGCGACGGCGCGGGCCTGCAGAGGTGTGCATCGGATCATGGTCGGTCTCCGCACCCGACAGGAACCCCGCGCACCGTGCAGGTCAAGGCCCGCGCGGCGCACGGGCCTCAGGTCGCGCGGCGGATCCGGAACGCGATCCGCACCGCGGCCTGGTCGGCGGCGGCCTCGCGTCGCGCGCGCGGGTTGCGCAGCTCGACGCGGCGCTCGGGGTCCGCGACGCCGGCGCGGCGCAGCGCCTCGAGCAGGCGGTCGCGCACCGCGCCGAGGCGCTGCTCGGCGAGCTCGGCGGCGGCGTCCTCGGTGCGCCGTCCGGCACCGCGCTCGGCGCCCGGCCGCACGATCCGCACCAGCCGGTCGATGCTCTGGTCGAGGCGGCCGATCTCGCCGTCGAGACCGCGCAGCCGGCGCGTCGCCTCCTGGGCCTCGCCGAGCCGGCCGACCGCGTAGTGCGCGCGCGCCTCCGCGGCCAGCACGTCGCGGTCGCGGCGCAGCTCGCGCAGGTTCTGGCGCAGCCGGGCGATCAGCGCGAGCGCGTCCTCGCGACGCGGATTGGCGAGGATCTCGGCGCGCTGCCAGTCGGCCCGGCCGAGCTCGCTCTGCACGACGGCGACCAGCTCGTCGTCGTCCGCGAGCCGCTCGGCCACGCGGTCGACGATCGCGAGGTCGTCGCCGCGCAGCGCCGCCTCGGCCGTCTCGAACGTCACCGTCTCGACCGGCAGGTCCGGTCGGCTGCCGTCGCCGTCGAGGCCGAGCAGGCCGGTGACGGCGCCGGTGACCCGGAACGGCGAGCCGAGGAACGCGTCGGTCAGCACCGACGAGAGCGTGCGCGTCGCCAGCGTGGCGATCTGGCCGCCCGAGATGCCGTCCTCGTCGAGCGTCAGGTCGACCGGGATCGCGATCTCGCCGTCGGCGTCGCGCAGCGCGAACACGACCGTCTGCAGCGGTGCCGGCAGGCTCAGGTAGCGCTCGATCGGGCCGCCCGGCGGCTCGTCGATCGCGAGGTGCGTCAACGTGGTCCGCGAGTCGATCTCGATCCGGCGGTCCGCGCCGAGCGTGACGTCCAGGCCGAGATCGAGGAGGCCGTCGCCGATCTGGACGCCGGCGGCCTCGGCGATGCCGCGCAGGGCGGTCAGCTCGAAGTCGGCGAGGCTGACGCGCACGCGCCCGGTCGGCACGTCGCCGAGCGTGAGCTCGCCCTGCGCCGCGAGTTCGTCGAGCAGCGGGCGCTCGACCATCTTCAGCTCGCCACCGCGGCCGAGCAGCGCATTGCCGGCAGCGCCGACCATGCCGGCGAGCAGCGACGACGACACCTGGCGCTCGGGGAGCGGCACGTCGCCGGCGCCGGCGAACACCGCGAAGCGCATCGGCGTCGCGCTGCCGTCGTGCAGCCGCAGGTCGCGCAGCTCGACGTCGAGCGAGTCGAGCGGCAGCAGCGTCGGCACCGGGCCGGTGCGGTCCTCGATGCGCAGGTCGAGTCCGCGCACCAGGAACTCGTCGAGTCGGAACGGTGGGGCGGGCGCCGCGGGCGCCGCCGACGCCGCGTCCGGCGGGGTCGCGGGTGCGGGCGCCGGGGCCTCGGCCGGCGCGGTCGCGGCCGGCGTGGGGGCGGGCTTCAGCGTCAGGCCGAGGACGTGCAGGCCGTCGTTGTCGTTGAGCGCGCGG
>JADJWQ010000004.1 GCA_016716265.1 Planctomycetota bacterium | reverse complement strand
GACGTCGCCCGGCTGTGCGACGCGCTGTGCGAGCTGCAGCAGGCGTTCACGCCCGACTGGCGGCGCGACGTCGCGCTCGGCGAGTTCGCCGCGTCGAACGCCGAGGTGCGCACGGACCCCGAGGTCACCGCCCGCGCCGCGCTGGCGCTGGTCGATGCGGTCGCGCGACTCGGCGGCCGCACGCTGACCGAGCGCACCGCATGCGCGCTGCGCGCCGCGCTCGCCGCCGGCGCGCAACCGCTCGCGTGGACCGTCGCGGTCGCCGCCGAGCGCCGCCTGGGAGACGTCGTCGTCGATCCCGAGCGGGCCTTCGCGTGCGCCGTCAGCGACGTGATCGTCGAGTCGTGCGTCGCCTCGCCCGGCACTCTCGACCTGCGCGTGACGACGTTCGCGGCGGCGCCTTCGGAGCGGCGCCGGATCGCCGTCACGCTGCTGCCGTTCGGCGACCCCGAGCGCGTACCCCCCACGCTGCGCTGCGGCGGCGAGGAGCTCGCGTTCCGCCCCGCGCTGCAGCGCGTCGAGCTGTCCGCCGCGGTCGTGCCGCGGGTCGAGTTCGCGCCGCCGACGCGGCTGCCGAGCGGCTCGACCTGGCTGCCGACCGCGACGGTGCGGGGCCCGAGCACCGACCACGCGTTCGAGGTCGAGCTGCGCATGTCGAGCGGCTTCGCGACGCGCGCGACGCTGCTGCGCGACGGCGACCGTCTCGCACCGCTCGATCCGATCCGGCTCCCGCGCATCGACGGCGAGGCAACGCTGCTCGCGCGCGTCATCGAGACGAGTCCCGGCCGCACCGTCGTGCATCCGGCCGCCGGGCCGCGCCGCATCCGCGTCGGCGAGCTGCGCTCGATCGACTTCGGAGACGAGGCCGACGAGCGGCTGAGCGACGCCGAGGCCGACCGGCGGACGCCCGTGGTCCGCTTCGTCGACGGCCGCGAGAACGCGCGGCTGCTGCCGCCCGGCGAGCCGCTGCGCGTCAGCGTCCCGGTCGCCGAGCGGACGCCGCAGCTCGCGCTGACGGTGCGCGCGAGCGGATCGCTGGCGATCGCCGACGGCGACGGCCGGCTGCTCGCCGCCGCGCCGGAGGAGCTCGTCGACCGGGCGCGCGACGTGACGCTCGCGCTCGCCGACCCGCGCCTGTGGCGCGACGGCACCCTCGAGCTGGTGCTCGCGACGACCGGTGCGGAGCCCGCCGAGGTCGCGAACCTGACCTGGCGCGCGGACGACCCGTCCGAGCTGCCACCGCTGCTCGCGGCATCCGCGGGGGCCCCGCGCCGCCTGCCGGCCGACCTGCAGGTGCTGGCCGTGCCGATCCACGACGCGGGCGCGCCGCCGACGATCGACGCCGAGCTGCTGCGGCAGGCGCTGTTCGGCGGCCCCGAGAACCGCGTGTCCCCCGACGGCGGGCGGGGCCTGACGATCGGCTCGGCCCGCAGCTGGCTGCGGACGCTGTCCGGCGGGGTCACCGAGCTCGGCGGCGCCGTGCGCGCGCCGCTCGCGATCGCGTTCGACGGCACGCCGCCCGCTGAGCGCCCCGCGCGGATCGTCGCCGCACTGCGCGAGGCCCTCGCGGACGCGCCGGAGTCGGTCGATCCGGACGTCGTCCTCGCCGTCGGGGGTGCGCTCGGCATCGACCCGGACACGGTGCGGGTCGCCGCCACCGCGGGCCAGTACGGGGGGCTCGGCGCGCCGGTCGTCCTGCTGTCGGCGAGCCAGCTCCAGGGGCGCACGCCGGGCGTCGCCGATCTGGTCGAGGGCGTGCTGCGCGCGCTGACCGACTTCGTCGACTTCCGCACGCCGGAGCACGGCAACCTCGGCCGGCTGGCGCTGTCGGCATCGCCGGACCGCCTGCTGCCGGCGCCGCCGCTCGGCCCGAACCTCGCGGCGGCCGGCTGGGTCGACGTCGTGACGTTCGACGCCACCCGCCCGGCGTCGATCGCCCTACCCCCGTCGCTGGTCGGCCGGCAGGTCCTGCGCCTGCCGTTCCCGGGCGACCGGCGCGGCGAGCTGTGGATCGAGCAGCGCGAGCCGGCCGGCGGCGACGACCGCGCCGGGCTGCTGCTGCTGCGCCACTTCGCTGCCGGCCGCGAGCCACTCGTCGTGCGGCTCGACGGCCAGCGCGTGCGACCGGGCTACCTGCGGCTGTCGGCCGGGCTACCGGGCGCGGTCGACGCACCGTTCGTCCCCGGCTCGCGGCGCGACCTGCTGCGCGCGGCGTCGCGCGTCGACGACGGCACCAGGCCATCGCTGGCGACCTCCGAAGGTGAGCTGCCCTGGGTGCTGACCGACGTGCGGACCGACGGGACGATCGCGCGGCTGACCGCCGAACCGCAGTGGCTCGACCTGCTGGCGGCCGCGACGCCCGAGCTGTCGACCGGCCGCGGCGCGGCGCGCCGCCCGCTGCCACTCGACACGGCGGCGCTCGACGGGGCGCGCGCGACGCGCGCCGGGCGCGGTCTGCGGATCGAGCCGGCGCGCGACGAGGCCTGCACGGTGGCGCTGCACGCGCTGCGCCGACCACCGGTCGCGACCCGCGCACGCCTGTCGCTGTCGCTGCGCGGCCTCGACCCAGCGTGCGCGATCGGGCTCCGCGTGCTGCAGGCCGACGCGCCGGTCGACGGCGCGCAGCTCCTCGCCCCGGCCGACAGCGATGCCGTGCGGGTCGAGGTCGACCTGCCGGCGACATCGGCGGGCACGCCACTCGCGATCGAGCTCGAGCTACCGGCGGGCGCACCGGCGCTGTGGATCACCGAGGCGGTGCTCGTCGCGCGCGCGTCCGCGGCCGCGCAGGTGCGCCTGACGACGCCGGACGGCAACGCAGCGCGGCTGACGCCACTCGCGACCGACCAGGAGACCGGCGCGCGGGGTTACGCGACTGCCCTCGAGCTCGACCCCCGCGGCGGGCCGACCGACGGCCTCGCGCTGCTGCCGGCCGGCGCGTGCGCGCTGGCGCTGCACGTCGCGCTGCCGCCCGACGTCGACCGCGCGACGCTCACCGTCCGGCTCCGCGAGCTCGACGGCACGCTGGGAACGCTGCTGCTGGACGAGCAGACGATCGACCGCGGCGGGCCGCGCACGCTGCTCCTCGAGCTGCCGCCACGCGGCATGTCCCGCGCGGCCGTAGTCGAGCTCGCGGCGACCTGCGACGGCACCGGCGGCCTGCGCGTCCTCGACGCGCAGGTCCGCCGCTGACGGCCCGCGCGGGCGTCAGTGGATGAACAGCATCTCGCGGTACTTCGGCAGCGGCCACAGCTCGTCGTCGACGAGCGTCTCCAGCTCGTCGCAGGCCTCGCGCAGCGCGGTCATCGCCGGGATCACCTCGTCGCGGTAGGCGCGCGCGTGACGCTCCGGCGAGCCGTTCTCGTGGGCCTCGACCGTCTCGAACCGCTCCTGCAGCGCGGCGAGCGCGCCGAGCGCGGACTCGATGCCGGCGGCGGTCTCGGCGAGCCGCGCCTCCTGGCGCGCCAGCGACTTCACGCCGGCGCGACGCGCGGCCTCGATCGACTCGGCGAGCTGCGCCTGGAAGCGGAGCGCCGCGGGCAGGATCGTCGTCGACGCGATTCCGATCGCGCTCTGCGCCTCGATCGCGATCGCCTTCGCGTACGACTCGAACATCACGTTCGCGCGCGACTCGCACTCCTTGCGCGACAGCACGCCCTGCCGCTCGAGCAGCGCGACGTTCTCCGGCGCCGCGTAGCGACCGACCGCGTCGACGGCGGTGCGGAAGTTCGGGAGCCCGCGCTTCTCGGCCTCGGCGTGCCACTCGGGCGAGTAGCCATTGCCATTGAAGATCACGCGGCGGTGCGTCTTCAGCGATTCCTGCACGACCTGCTGTGCGGCCTGCTCCAGCGTGGCGCCACCGCGCTGCCGCTCCTCGATGCGGTCGCACAGCACCGCGATCGAGTCGGCGACGATCGCATTGAGGAACACGTTCGGACGCGCGATCGACTGGCTGGAACCGACGGCGCGGAACTCGAACTTGTTGCCGGTGAACGCGAACGGCGACGTACGGTTGCGGTCGGTCGCGTCGCGCGGCAACGGCGGCAGCGCGGTCACGCCGAGCCGCATCGACTGCGCGACTCCGCTGCGGTCGCGGCGCGCCTCGCCGGTGACCAGCGAGTCGACGACCGCCTCGAGCTGACCGCCCAGGTAGATCGAGATGATCGCCGGCGGCGCCTCGTTGGCGCCGAGCCGGTGGTCGTTGGCGGCGTGCGCGATCGACACGCGGAGCAGGTCCGCGTGCGTGTCGATGCCGCGGATGACCGCCGTCAGGAACAGCATGAAGCGCATGTTCTCCTCGGGCGTGTGGCCGGGCTCGAGCAGGTTCTCACCGGTGTCGGTCGCCATCGACCAGTTGTTGTGCTTGCCGGAGCCATTGATGCCGGCGAACGGCTTCTCGTGCAGCAGGCACTGGAAGCCGTGGCGCTGCGCGACGTGCCGCAGCACCTCCATCGTCAGCATGTTGTGGTCGGTCGCGAGCGTCGTCCGCTCGAACACCGGCGCGATCTCGAACTGCGAGGGCGCGACCTCGTTGTGGCGCGTCTTGATCGGCACGCCGAGGCTCCACAGCTCCGCCTCGACCTCGTGCATGAAGGCGAGCACGCGCGGGCTGATCGACCCGAAATAGTGGTCCTCGAGCTCCTGCCCCTTCGGCGGGCGCGCGCCGAACAGCGTCCGCCCGGTCGCGACGAGGTCGGGGCGCTGCACGTAGAACTCGCGGTCGATCAGGAAGTACTCCTGCTCGGCACCGACGGTCGGATAGACGAACGACACCCGCTCGTCGCCCAGCAGCCGCAGCATGCGCAATGCCTGCTTGTTGAGCGCCTCGCACGACCGCAGCAGCGGCGTCTTCTTGTCGAGCGCCTCGCCGGTCCAGGAGCAGAACGCGGTCGGGATGCAGAGCGTCGCGCCGAGTGGCGTCTCGCGGATGAACGCCGGCGAGGTCGGGTCCCACGCGGTGTAGCCGCGCGCCTCGAACGTTGCGCGCAGTCCGCCGGACGGGAACGACGACGCATCGGGTTCACCCTTGACGAGCTGCTTGCCGGAGAACTCGAGCAGCAGCCGACCGTCCTCGAGGCCGAGGAATGCGTCGTGCTTCTCGGCCGTCAGCCCCGTCATCGGCTGGAACCAGTGCGTGAAGTGCGTGGCGCCCCGCTCGAGCGCCCACTCCTTCATCGCATTGGCGACCAGATCGGCGAGCTCGGGGTCGAGCTCGGCTCCGCGCTGCATGCACGACTCCAGGGCGCGGTAGGCGCGCTCGGGCAGGTGCTCGCGCATCTGCGCGAGCCCGAACACGTTCTTGCCGAACAGCTCGTGCAGGTCTTCGCGAGCCTTCGGCGAGCTCGGCGGTTCGCGGTGGACAATCGACTCGATCGCGGTTCGGCGTGCAGCTGCGGACACAGGCATCTCCTCGAAAAGTAGGGCGCTCCGGACGGATCAGACGAGACTATGGGCGGGGGCGCCGCCGATCCACTTCCCGTCGCCGGACGGCGCGGTCGGACCGGCCGGTTCGGGGCGCGGGGCGGCCGGTCCCCGTTCGGCACGGCGGCCCACCGCACTTGACCCCGCGCGCGCGGGGCGGCCGCCGGCCGTCACCGCAGGCTCTCGAGCCGCTCGCGCGGGTCGACGATCCGCGTGATCCGCAGGCCGTAGCTGTCGTCGACCATCACCACCTCGCCGCGCGCCACCAGCTTGCCGTTGACGCGCAGGTCGATCGGGTCTTCCGCCTTCTTGTCGAGTCTCACGACGCTGCCCGGTACGAGCGCGAGGACCTCGTCGAGCGTCATCCGCGTGCCGCCGACCTCGACGGTCACGGGGATCGGCACGTCGAGCAGCAGGTCGAGGTTGCGCCGCTCGTCGGCGCGCGGGCCGTCGTGCTGCAGCTCGCCGAACTGGACGGCGCGGACATCGTCCCCGAGACCGGTGTCAACGTTCATCGCGTGCATCTCCCTGCTCCACGGTCTCGACGCGGACCGCCCGCGCCCGGCCGCGGCGGCCGGGGGTGCACAGGAACTTGCGCCGCCCCTGCACGAGGATCTCGAGCGGTTGGCCGACGCGGCGGTCGACCGCCAGCACGTCGCCGGCCTGCAGGTCGAGCAGGTCGCGCAGCGACAGCTCGGCGCGGCCGAGCAGCGCGACGACGTCGACCGACACCGGCCGCATCGCCTCGGCGACGACCGCGCGCATCGAGCCCGGCGCCGCGTCGTAGTCCGGCGTGCGCCCGTGGCCGAGCTTCGAGACGAGTGCCTCGGCCTGCGCGAACGGCAGCACGAGGCGCAGGTCACCGTTCAGCTGGTCGCCGCCGACCTGCAGGTAGGCGGACAGCACGACGTCGTTCGGCCCGACGATCTGGGCGAGCGCCTGGCTGCCGACGCGCCGCTCGACCGCGCAGCCCATCTTCACGACCTCGGCGAAGCTCACGGCGAGCCGTTCGACGAGCGGAGCGACGAAGCTCTCGGCGACCGCGTTGACCGCGGCGGTCGGCTGCGGGAGCGGCTCGTCGACGCGGCCGGTGCCGCCGAGGATGCGATCGACGGAGCCGTGCAGCAGCCGCGCGGACATCGTGAGGAGGCCCGGCGCGTCGAACGGAGGCGTCGCGAGCACGTAGATCGCGGCGGGCGCACCGGAGCGCGCCTGCCAGTCGCCGAAGCGGAGCTGCTCGACGGCGACGCAGTCGCACACGAGGTCGAGGCGCAGCCGGTCCATCATCGTCGCGGCCAGCGCCGTCGCAGTCGTCGAGAAGAAGCGCTCCGCGGCGTCGATCTGATCGCTGGTGAAGCGATTGGGCTTCAGCAGATCCACCGGGCTGACGACGGCGTCCTGCAGCACGCCGTCGACGACCTCACGGAGCTCGTGGACGTCGCGCTCGGCCAGCGACGAGCCGCTCTCGGCGCGGAACAGCTCGAGGAGCGTGTCGATCTCTTCGCTCGACAGCAGCTCCTTCATCGCGGTGGCTCCGTCATCGCGGTGGCCAACTCACTGGACCAGGACCTGCACCCAGCCGAGCTCGACGACCTCCGCGACACCGTCCGGGAACAGCTCGGCCGACATCGCGGCCTTCACGTCGGTCGCGAGCGCGTCGAGCCCCTCGTCGGTGTTGAGCTCGTAGGCGGTGCGGCGCTTCAGCAGCCGGTACACCGCGGCCACCATCATGTCCCAGCGCTGCTCGATCCTCGCCCGCACCGCCTCGCGGTGGCCGAACGTCGTCGCGTAGCGGAAGCGGAACGCGACCTTCGCCAGCTTGTGCCCACGCGCGCTGCGCGGGTTGAACGCATTGGGATCCACCATGCGATCGCAGAGCACGGTGATGCGCTTGCCGCCGCTGTCGCCGATGGTCGGCTCGAACGCCTCGGCCGCCGGCGTCAGCAGGACGGCCCCGGCGCCGCCGGCGACGGCCGCGACGCACACGAACGCGAGCACGGCGGCGAACCTCCGGCGCGAACCGTGCTTCGTTGGCTCCTGGCGATCGGTCACGGATGGTCCTCGGCTGCGATCCACTCTGTCTTCGGCCGGCCGAGCGTGTGAATTGATCCGAGACCAGGGTTGCGTCTCGGTTCGGCTCACCGGTCGCGGTCCTGGACGACGACGTCGAGACGCGCGACCAGGACCGCGCGGATGCTCTCGTCGGGGATGCGCTGGAGGATCGCGTCGGCGTCGACCGGATCCATCAGCGTCAGCACCTTGGTGATGCGGTCGCGCCCGACGTCGTCGCCCCATTCCTGGACGACCAGCGCCGCCGCGCGCTGCGGATCGAACGACGCCAGCGTGCTGCCGTAGGCGACGAGCCCGGCGATCTGGTCGCGCTCGACCAGCTTCACCTTGCTCTCGAACAGGCGGATGCGCTCGTCGAGCGCCTCGCGCGCCGCATCGACCCTCGTCATCTGCACCGCGATCGCGTTCTCGCGGTCGGCGAGATCCTGCTCGCGCGCAGCGAGGTCCTGCTCGCGCGCCTCGACCTGCGCGAGCCGCTGGTGCACCTCGTTGTCCAGCCGCCGCGCGGAGCGCAGCAGCTCGTCGATCTCCTGCGGCGTCACGCCGCTGTCGAGCGGCGGGTAGCGGAACAGGTCCGCAGCACCGGCCCCCGGCTCGGTGCCCGGCCCCGCGGCCGCAGGCTCGGCGAGCGGCGCGGCGGGCGGCATGGCCGCCGTGACGGCCGACGGCGCGCGCGGCAGCTGCGGCCCCGCGTCCGCGGGCAGCGGGCGGTCGGGCTCGGTCCCGACCGACGTCGCGTAGGGGTCCGAGTAGAACCACGACAGCACCGGGATGCCGCGGGTCCCCTCGTAGTCGAGTCGCCCCTGCGCAGCGAGCAGCACGAGGATCGTCGCGACGAACAGCAGCAGCCCCGCTGCGGTGATCGGCAACCAGCTCTTCATGTCGTCCCCTCCGCTGCGGCAGGCCGGCCCCCGGCGGCCGGGGTGTCGCGCGCCTCGTCGCGCGCGACCGCGAGCCGCCACGCCGCGAGCTCGCGCGCGCGCAGGCTCTCCAGCGCGCGCTGCGCGGAGCGCCGCTCGAGCCACGCGTCGCGCGTCCGGTCGAGCTGCCGCCGCGCGCTGCGCAGCTCGCCGGCCAGGCCGTCGGCGACGCGGCCGAGACCGTCGGCCAGCGCGACGCCGAGGCTGCGCGCGACGCCGTCGGCCAGACAGGCCTCGCGGCTCGCCGCGAGATGCTGCAGCCGCCGCTCGAGGCCGGCGACCGCCTGCGCGTGTCGCGCGACCTCGCGTCGCGCGGCTCGTTCGCGGCGGCGCTCGAGGCTCAGCAGTCGCTCGGGGCGGAATCGAAACCGGCGCACGTCCCCGTCATCGGCCGATCAGGCCGGTCCGGTGAAGCCGCGCGCGCGGATCGCGCCGACGGCATCGGCCAGTCGCCGCCCGGTCTCGGCGAGGTCGCGCCCCGCCGCACCCTGCGCGAGCAGCGCGTCGAGCGCCGGCCGGGCGGCGAGCGCCGCGTCGAGCTCCGGGTCGCTGCCGGCGCGGTAGGCACCGACCTGGACGAGATCCCGGGCGTCCTCGAGCACCGCGAGGGCACGCCGCACGGCGGTGGCGGCCGCGAGGTGCTCGCCGTCGACCAGCTTCGGCATCAGGCGGCTGAGCGACTGCAGCAGGTCGATCGCGGGGTAGCGCCCGCGCGCGGCGATCGCGCGGTCGAGCACGATGTGGCCGTCGAGGTGGCCGCGCAGCGCGTCGGAGACCGGCTCGGCGAGATCGTCGCCCTCGACCAGCACGGTGAGCACGGCGGTGATCGAGCCGCGCGCCGCCGAGCCGAGCCGCTCGACGAGGCGCGGCAGCTCGGCGAACAGCGACGGTGGATAACCGCGCAGCGCGGCCGGCTCGCCGGCCGCGAGACCGATCTCGCGCACCGCGCCCGCGAACCGGGTGATCGAGTCCATCGTCAGCAGCACGTCGGCGCCGCGGTCGCGGAACCACTCGGCGACGGCGATGCCGGCGAACGCGCAGGCGCGGCGCAGCATCGGCGCGGCGTCGCCGGTCGCGACGACCACGACGCTGCGGCGCAGCCCGTCGGCGCCGAGCACGTCGGTCAGGAACTCGCCGACCTCACGGCCGCGCTCGCCGACCAGCACGATGACGTTGACATCGGCGCGCCCGCAGCGCGCGAGCGTGCCGAGCAGCGTGCTCTTGCCGACGCCGGAGCCGGCGAACACGCCGACGCGCTGGCCGCGGCCGAGCGTCAGGAGCGCGTCGATCGCCGACACGCCGGTCTCGAACGGCTCGGTGATCGGCCTGCGCTCGAGCGGCCCCGGCGCATCGGCGACCAGCGCGATGCGCGGCGCGGCCAGCGGCGGTCCGCCGTCCAGCGGCCGCCCGAGCGGGTCGATCACGCGGCCGAGCAGTGCCTCGCTGCACGGCACCCCGAGCGGCTCGCCACCGGCGATCACGCGTGCGCCGGGCCGCACGCCGTGCAGCGGCCCGTACGGCATCGCGATCGCCGCATCGCGGCCGAAGCCGACGATCTCCGCCCACAGCGGTGCGGCGCCGGTGTCGATCGCGCAGACGTCGCCGACGCCGCTGCGCAGCCCGGCGACCTCGAGCGCGATGCCGGCGACGCGCCGCACGAGTCCCTCGGCGATCGCGCGGTCGAGCCGCAGGGCGCGAGCGAGCACGTCGGGCGGCACGAGCGCAGTCATCCGGCGGCCAGCTCCTCGCGGATGCGGGCCGCGATGCGCGCGCAGACCGCCCGCAGGTCGTAGCCCGCCATGCCGATGTCGGCCTCGACGCGCACCGCGCCGCGCGCGAGCGACGGGTCGACCGCGAAGCGCACGTGCTCGCCGCGCTCGCCGAGCCACGCGGCGGCGGTCGCGACGACGCGCGCGAGGTCGTCGCCGCCGACCAACACGCGCAGCTGCGCGCGTGCGACGTCGACGGCGAGCTCGCGCAGGCACTTCTGGACCAGCGGCACCGGGTCGAAGCGCCCGACGTCGAGCGCGCCGTCGGCGAGCCCGGTCGCGACGGCGAGGCCGAGCTCCGCCGCGTCCCCCGCGACGCGCGCGAGGCGGTCCGCGACCAGCTGGGGCAACGCCGCGAGCGCGCGGTCCAGCGCGGTCGCCATGCGCGCCGTGGCCTGCTCGAGCTCGGCCGCCGCGGCATTGGCGTCGCGCAACGCCATCAGCCCGGCGACCGCAGCCGGCGCGGTGTGCGCGCCCTGCGGCCCGTCCGGCGGCAGCCCGTACAGCCGCAGCGCCGCCGGGCGGCGGCCGACCTGCACCCGGATCCGGCCGCTCACACGACCTCCTCCTCGACCTCGCCGAGCCGGATCTCGCCGCGGTCGATCAGGTCGCGAACGGCGCCGAGGATCTCGGCCTGCGCGCGCAGCACCTCGGACAACGGCGTCGGCCCGAGATCGGCGCGCTCCTCGCGGATGAGCTGTGCCGCGCGCTTCGACAGACAGCTGAGCACGTTGCGCTCGACGGGCGTCGCCGCGGCCTTCAGCGCCAGTGCGAGCACCTCGCTGTCGACCTGCGCGAGCACCTTCTGCATCGCGCGCCGGTCGAGGTCGGCGAGGTCGTCGAACGTGAACATCTCGTCGCGGATGCGGCCGGCGAGCTGCGGATCGCTCTCCTCGAGCTCGTCGAGCAGCTCGCGCTCGGCGCCGCCCATGTGGTTGAGGATCTCGGCGGCCGACTTCACCCAGCTCTGCGGCTCGGAGCGCAGCGCGGTCAGGCCGAGCTCGCGGACCTTGGCGCGCATGACCTCGATGACGCGCTGCACGACGTCCGGCGGGGTGCGCTCGAGCGACGCGACGCGCCGCACGAGTGCCGCGCGGCGGCTCGGCGGCAGGTTCGACAGCACGTGGCCGGCCTTCGACGGTGCGAGGTGCGCGAGGAACACCGCGGCGATCTGCGGGTGCTCGTCGCTGACGAGCGATGCGAGGTCCTCCGCGTCGAGCGTCTCGAAGGTCGCGAACGGTCGCCGCGCGACGATCGCCTGGTCGGCGCGCTGCCCGACCAGCGCACCCTGCTCGGCGCCGAACGCTCGCTCGAGCACGTCGCGCGTGTGCTGATCGACGTTGCCGAGCGTCTCGCGCCCGCTCTGCAGGCGCTCGGCGAACTCCTCGTGGATCGCGCGCACCGTGGTCTGGTCGACGCGGACGTCCTGCAGCCCCTTCATCGCGCGCGCGACCTGGTCGAGCACCTCGTCGGGGAGCTCGCGCAGCACCTTGGCGGCCGCCTCCTTGTCGATCGACAGGAGGAGGATCGCGATGCGCTTCGGGATCGGCAGTCGGTCGTCGTTCACGGCTTCTGCTCGGCGAGCCAGGTCTCGACGAGGCGCGAGAACGCCGCGGGATCGTCGGCGATCGAGCGCTCGATGTGGCGGCGTTCGGCTGCGTGCGGGTCGTCGGCCGGCAACGCCTCGACCGCGACCGTGGCGGGCTGGCGCGCCTCGGGCGCGCGCCGCGGCGCGCTGTGGCGGACCAGCGAGCGCAGGAACAGCAGCACGATCACGACCGCGAGCACCTCGGCCGCATGCGGCGCGAGCGCGAGCACGCGCGGCCACGCCGAGCCGCCGTCGGGCGGCCCGGCCGGCAGCACGCCGGCGAGCGGCGCGGTGACCTCGAAGTCGTCGACGATCGTGCGCACCGTCGCCTCGCCGTCGCTCGAGCGGCCGACCGCGCTCTTCACGCAGTCCTCGATCGCGCGGCGCTGGTCGGCGAGATCGCTGTGGATCACGAGCGCGACGTCGATGCTGCGGATCTCGGGTGCGAGCAGACCGCTCTCGCGCGTGCCGCTCCACGGCTCGTAGGTCACGCTGCGCGTCTCCTGGCTACCGTCGTCGACGCGGGTGAGCGCGCCGTCGGCGCCGGACGCGCCGCCGGGCGTCCCCCCGGGTCGGGCGCGCGACGAGCTGTCGGTCGTGCGCTCCTCCTGCACCTTGGCGGGCCGGCTCGGCTGGATCTTCTCGGTGCGCCGCTCCCAGCGCGGGTCGAGCTCGACGCTGACGGCGACCAGCGTGCGACCCGGATAGAGGCGGTCGAGCAGCGACTGCGCGCGCTGGCGGCGCTCCTCGGCGAGGTGCTCCTGCCGGGTCAGGAAGTCGTCGAGGCCGAGCGGCGCGTCGAGCGCGTCACCGTCGCCACCCAGCTTCTGCTTCGTGCGCGCGTCGATCGCGGTCACGTCCTGCTCCGGGACGCCGAGACCCGCGGACACCTGCGCGATCGCCGCACGGGCGACGGTCGCGAACGGCTCGCCCGGGGCCAGCTCGATCATCACGGTCGCGCGCGGCCGCTGTGCGTCGTCGAGCGCGCGGTAGACCGACCGCGGCGGTCGCGTCGCCTGGATCGACACCGACTCGACGCCGGGCATCGCGCGGATCGACGCCTCGACGCGCTGGATCGTCAGTCGCTCCAGGACCGCGGCGCGACTCGGGCTGTCGAGCGCGAAGTTGCCGAGCACCGACAGCTCGTCGCCGATCTGCGGCGCATCGAGGTCGACGGCACGCAGCGTCGACCCGGCGGTGTCGCGCAATGCGCGGTCGACCAGCAGGCGATCGCCGTCGACGCGGAACGGCACACCGGAATCGCTCAGCGATTGCTGGGCGAGCTGCAGCTCGCGCGCATCGCGGGCGCGGAACACGACCTCGTAGTCGGGCCGGCCCGCATACCAGACGATCGCACCGAGCCCGGCTACGGTCGCGAGGAGCACCGCGAACACGATCGTGCGCTGCCCCGCGTCGAGCCGCGACCAGATCGCGCGCACCTGTTTCAGGATGTCGGCGAGGAGCTGGGGCATGTCAGATCGGCGTCCGGGTCAGGGTCTGCCAGGCATCGAGCAGGCGATTGCGCACCTCGAGCAGCAGACGGAAGGCGACGTCGCTCTCGTCCATGGCGACGAGCACGTCGTGGAGCTCGACCGGCTCGCCGCGCGCGAGCGCCGTGGCGCGGTCGCCGGCACGGTCCTGCAGCGCGTCGACCTGCGCCAGGGCATCGGTCAGCTTCGCGGCGAAGCCGCTGCGACCGGTCGCTGCGGTGGTGCCGGTCTCGCCGGCACCGCGCAGCGGATCGCCCGGGCCGGTCGCCGGACCGAGCGTCCGCCACGCATTGCCCCCGCCGGGCCCCTGGATCGCGATGCCGAGGTCGTCCATCCGATCGCCTCCGGGCCTCAGCGGAAGTTGGCCAACGTGTCCTCGAGCATCGCCCGGTAGCTGCGCACTGCCGCGAGATTCGACTGGTAGCTGCGCTCCGCCATCGACATCTCGACGAGCTCGCGGAACAGGTCGACATTGGGCAGCCGCACGAATCCGTCAGCGTCCGCGTGAGGATGTCCGGGGTCGTGCACGACGACGAACGGAGTCGTGTGGTCCTCGACGACCTCCGCCACGGTCACGCCACCGGCGACCCGCTCCGCCCCCGGCACCCGCGCCGACACGTCGTCGAGCACCTCCTCGAACACCACCTGGCGCCGCCGGTACGGCTCGCCGTCCGGCCCCATCGTCACGTGCATGTTCGCGAGGTTCTGGGCCGCGATCTCCGACCGCCGCAATTGCGCCCGCAACCCGGACGCAGAGAGGTCGAAGCCGGCGAACATCCCGCGCATCGGTTCGTGGTCCATCGTCCGCTCCTGCCTCGACCTCAGCCGCCCTGCCCACCGATCGCGAGCCGCAACCGGTCGTAGTGCCCCGCGATCCGCCGCGAGAACAGATCCTGCGCGAGCCGCGCCTTCATCAGCAGCGTCAGCTCCGCCATCGCATCGACGTTGTTCTGGCCGGGCGCCCCCGAGAGGTCCTGCTCGACGCGCGGCAGCACCTTCCTCGCGTCCGTGCCCGCGGCCTCCGCCCGCCGCAGCAGCTCCTCGAACTGCACCTCGTAGCGCTTGAACCCCGGCGTGTCCTGGTTCGCCAGATTGTGCAATGCCACCCGCGCCCGCAGCGTCATCGCATCGAGCACGCGCAGGTCCACACCGACATCGCCGAGCACGGGATCCATCGCAGCCACCGACCGACGGCTGCATCGGCCCGCTCGGACGGCCGGCTTGAGGTCGGCCCCGGTCGGGCGCGGGACGAGCGTGAGACCGATCCGTGGCGCGGTGTCGGGGATGTCGACAACCCGGCCGTCGACGGACGGACGAACTGCGCCGGACCGGGTCAGGAGGCGACACCGACGACTTTCCCGGCACCGCTCCGTCGCGGCGCAGCGGAGCGTCACGGGCCCGGCGTGCCGAGGCCGCGCGCCCAGAGCGCGCGCTCGCGGCTGTCCACGCGCAGCGCGAGGTCCTCGAGATGCCCCTGCAGGTCGAACCGGTCGTCGACCGCGCGCGGACCCTCGGCGATGGCCCGACGATAGCACTCCTCGAAGAAGTCGGTGAGTCGCGCGAAGCTGCGTGGCGGAGGGACGTTCGCGCGGAGCCGTGCGAGCCAGGCACGGTCCTGCTCGGCGCGGTCGAGGAGCGCCGCGAGCGACCGGGCGTCGCCGGGGGCGAACGTGGCGCCGCCTGCACCGATGCGCTCGGCATGGGCACCGAACCGCGTCGCGAAGGCCGGCAGGCCGAGGCTCTGCACCTCGTCCAGGACGAGGCCGTAGGTCTCCCGGCACAGCGACGGCAGCACCGCGAGGTGATGGGTCTCGCGCTCCAGGGCCGAATACTCGTAGCCGCCGCGGCGGACGACGCGCAGTCCGACGGCGAGCTGGTCGAGCCTCGCTCCGTACGCAGCGTCGTCCACCGGCCCCGCCAGGTGGACCTCGAACGCGCGGGGATTCGTGGTCGCGGCGACCGCCTCCAGCAGGACGTGCTGCCCCTTCAGCGGGGTGACCCTGCCGAGGTTCAGGATCCGCAACGGCCGGGCCAGCGGGTCCGGCTCCGGTGCACGGCGGAGCTGCAGGCCGCTGGCGAAGGGCTGGACGAGCATGCGATCGGCCTCCGCCACGGCGAGCTCACCCAATCCACTCCGGAGGTCGGCCGACAGCGGGCTCAGCACGTTGGCCAGCCGCAGCTCGTTCGCGAAGTCGGACTGCCGAAGTGCGAGCACCCGCGCGACCTCGTCGTCCCCGCGCCAGGGTCGCAGCTGAGGGCGCAGACACTCCCCGCAATGCTCGGGTCCCGGCGCACGCCGGCAGAACGAGCCATCGCGCAGCACTCGATGGTGGATCGGGCACGTCGTCGAGTAGTCGTGGATGGACACCACGCTCGGAATACCGGCGTGCCAGCACTGCCTCACGAGGTCGGTCGTCAACCGGATCCAGTGATGAACGTGCACGACGTCGGGCTGCAGCTCAGCGAGCATCGCGGCGAAGGCCCGTGAGACCCCCGGCGAGTGGCACTTCGTCCACTCCTCGAACTCGATCTCACCTCGCAAGACTCGGCGCAGGCGGATTCCGTCCTCGCGCCGCTCGCCGACGACCCGGGTCTCGCCGACTGAATGCGCGAGCGAGCCGGTCACGACCGTGATCGCGTGCCCACGCCGGCACAGCTCCGACGACAGGTCCTCCACGTGACGTTCGGTGCCACCGACCAGCTCCGGCGGTTGCCCATGCACGGTCATCAGCACATGCATCGGCTGCGCAGCGTATCGCGTGCCGACACCAGGTGCATCCGGCCGGCTGCCGGGGCCGGGCGCGGCTGCCGGATCGCTTGACGGTCTCGAGGACGTGCCTAAACTCGCGCCGGTGGCAACGGGCCATCGGCTCGTCAGTTCCGACGGAGAATGGGAGCCGCCGAGCGGACGGGAAAGCTGCACTCGGATGAACGGCGATTCGACTTCCCCCGATTCCGCTGCTCCCAGGGCGAGCGGCGAGACCGCGTCCTCGGATGCGTGGCCGCGAGAGGCGGGCGCTCGCAGCGAGCGCGCGTCGGCGCGCGGAGACGACCGGTGGCTCGCGTGCGAGGTCGGTGTCCATCGCGAGCTCCACTATCGCGTCGAGCACGGCCGCGGCATGCTCGATCGATACGGCACGGTGCTGCTCAATGCCTGCGGTGCGGCGCGCGTCTGCGTGTTGACCGACCATCGGGTAGCGCGGCTCTACGGCGAACGGCTGGACGCGGCGCTGCGTCGGGCCGGCTACGAGCCGCTGCGCGTCGAGATCCCGGAAGGCGAAGCGAGCAAGTCGCTGGCGACCTTCGAACACGTACTCGGTGAGATGATGCAACTCGGCATCGACCGACGAGGCATCCTGATCGCGTTCGGTGGCGGCATGATCAGCGATCTCGGTGGCTTCGTTGCGTCCGCGTACATGCGGGGTATCCGCTATGTCAATATGGCGACCTCGCTGATCGGACAGGTCGACGCGTCGGTCGGTGGCAAGGTGGCGGTGAACTCGCCGGCCGCCAAGAACCTGTACGGCGCGTTCCACCACCCGAGCCACGTGGCCGCCGACCCGGAGTTCCTACGTACGCTGGGCGACCGCGACTTCCGCAGCGGCATGGCCGAGGTCATCAAGGTCGCGATCCTGAACGACCCCGGGCTGTTCTCCGAGCTGGAGCAGCGCGCTGCGGCGCTGCGCGCGCGCGACCCGGACGCACTGCTCGACATCACGGTGCGAGCGGTGCGGGCCAAGATGCGCCTGGTCCAGTCCGATCCGTACGAGAGTGACCTGCGGCGACCGCTGAACCTCGGCCACACGCTCGGTCATCCCATCGAGACGGACTTCGCCTACCAGGATGTCCGGCACGGCGAGGCCGTCGGCATCGGCACGGCAGTCGCGACCCTGATCGCGAAACGGCGAGGGTGGCTCGACGCCGGCACCGCCGACCGCATTCTCGTCCTGCTGGATCGCTACGACCTGCTGGGAACCGTCGGTCCGTTACACGTCGACGCCATCGTCGAGCACCTGCGCTGCGTTCGGATGATCCGCGGCGACGTGCTCAACTTCGTGCTTCCCGAGGCGATCGGCCGCGTGCGCATCGTCCCGGAGCTGCCGACCGGCGCGATCGTGGAGGGATTCGAGGACTACGAGGCCGAGGTCGCCGCGCGCGGCCTCATTCCAGGTGAGACCCGCTGGGGGCGCTCATGAGCTCCAACCTCCCGGTCCTCCGACTGGCGGAGCTCGCTCTCGCCGAGGTGCGGGCCCACGGCGGTGACGGCCGGATCGGCTTCCACCGCGCATTCCAGGATTCCGACTTCGCGAGCCCGGTTCGCTTCATCGATTACGCGGTCCTCCCACCCGGCACCTCGATCGGACGCCATCGCCACGGCGCCGACGAGGAGATCTACCTCGTCCTGAGCGGCGTCGGGCGCATGTATCGAGACGGCGAGAACTTCGAGGTCGGACCCGGCACGGTGATCGTCAATCGGAGCTTCGGCGAACATGGGTTGCGCAACGTCGGCGAAGAGCCGCTCCGGCTGTTCGTCGTCGAGATCGGCATCCCCGACAACGGGGAGCAGCGATGAGCGACGACCGGGCAATGGAGCTCGACACCGCGCTGGTCTTCGCCGGCGGGCGCGGCTCGCGCATGTCGGTCAGCCAGGGCGAGCTCCCGAAGCCGCTCGTGCCGGTCCTCGGGATACCGCTGCTGGCACTCAATCTGCTGCAGCTGCGGCGACACGGTGTGCGCCATGTGCACTTCGCGCTGCGTCATTGCGCCGACGACATCGCTCGGTTCGCGCGGGCGCACTTCAGCAGCCGCTTCGACAGCCTGACGTTCCACGTCGAGGACGAGCCCTTGGGCACGATCGGCGCGCTCGCGTGGCTGCGCGACGCCGAGCGATGCGTGTTGACCGTCAACGCCGACCTGCTGTCGGGGATCGATCTCGGGAGCATGTGGGTCCGCCACCGGGACACGGGTGCAGATCTGACCATCGCCACGCACGACGAGCGACACCGGCTGCGCCTCGGCGAGGTCCTGATCGACGACGACGGCCGCGTCACCGGCTACCTGGAGAAGCCGATCAAGCGCTACCGCATCTCGTCCGGCACCTACCTGTTCGCGCCGACAGCACTGCGCCTGCTCGACGAGCCCCGCTGGCAGCCCTTCCCCGCGCTCGTGCACCGGGCGCTCGGCGCAGGTCTGCGGCTGACGACCTACCACCACGACGCGCCATGGCTCGACGTCAACGACGCCGCTGATCTCGCGGCCGCGGAGCGGATGCTGGGCGAGGATCCGGTCGGCTTCGGCCTCGATCCACGGCAGCTCCACGACGAGGTGCTGCGACTCGGAGTCGCGCCATGACCGAGGTCGTGCTGGGCATCGACGTCGGCGGTACCAAGACGCTGGCGGCAGCATTCGCCGCGGAGTCCCTGCTCGGCACCCGTGCGGGACAGGCCGCACCGACCGCACTCGACGCCTTGCGAGTGCCCACCGCGGCGACGGCCGGCCCGAACGGCATCGTCGACCAGCTCGCGGGCCTGGTCGAGCGGCTCCGGTCACACGTCGGCGCGCCGCGAGCCGTCGGCGTCGGCTTCCCCGGGTTGATCGATCACCGCGACGGGGTCGTCCACAGCTCGGTGATCCTGCCGGGCTGGGACGGTGGGTTCGCACTGGCGGCGGCGCTGCGGGAGCGCTGCGGCATGCCGGTGCTCGCGGACAACGATGCGACCTGCGCCGGCTGGGGCGAGTACCTGGTGCGACGCGGGGAAGTCGAGCACCTGCTGGTGCTGACGATCGGCACCGGCATCGGTGGCGCGATCGTACTCGGCGGCCGGCTGCACCGGGGCGCGTCGAACACGTCCGCCGAGTTCGGCAACATGACGATCGACTGGCGTGGCGAAGACCACTCCAGCGGCAATCGCGGCTGCCTCAATACGCTCGCCTCCGGCACCGCGATCGCGCGCCGCGCCTGGCGCGCCGGCGCCTGCGGGGCACTCGGAGAGCCACCGACGCTCGAGCAGATCGCGACGGCCGCCGCGGCCGGCGACACCGCCGCGGCGGAGGCGATCGAGACCGGAGCCGAAGCGCTCGGCACCGGCATCGCGAACCTGCTGAACGCCTTCAACCCGGGCTGCGTCGCCCTGACGGGCGGCGTGCTCGGCCTCGGTCCGCGCTGGCTGAGCACCGTCCGCAAGACCGCTCTGAGCCGCGCGTTCCCGCTCAATGCGGCTCACGCGAACATCGAGGAGTGTCGCGCCGGTCAGCTCGCCGGCGCATTCGGCGCCGCGGCGCTCGCCTGGGATCGGTTCGGAGCGGTGCGATGACCGACGACGTGCCGACCAAGGACTACGCGCGGCAGTACGGGCCACTGTGGCCCGAGCTCGGTCCCGCGCTCGAGCGGGTGTTCCGCGGCGACGCACCGGTGCTCGGCCGAGCGGTACGCGAATTCGAGGACGCCTGGGCCGCGATGCACGGTTCGCGGCATTGCGTCGGCGTCGGCAACGGAACCGATGCCCTCGCGCTCACGTTGCGAGCCTGGGGCGTCGGCCCCGGCGACGAGGTCGTCACGTGCGCACACACGTTCGTCGCCACCGTCACGGCGATCGCGATGGCCGGAGCGCGGCCCGTTCTCGTCGACGCCGAGCCCGAGTCGATGTTGCTCGACCTCCACCGCGTCGCGGCCGCGGTGACGGACCGGACCCGAGCGCTGATCCCGGTACACCTGTACGGTCGCGTCGTCGATCCGGTCCCATTGCGCTCGCTCGCCGAGCGCCACGGCCTGCGCGTCCTCGAGGACGCCGCCCAGGCCCACGGAGCGCTCGGCGCCGACCTGCGGCTCGCCGGCACGATCGGCGACGCCGGCGCATTCAGCTTCCACCCGAGCAAGAACCTCGGTGCGTTCGGCGATGCCGGCGCGGTGCTGACCGACGACGACGAACTCGCCGAGCGGCTGCGCGTGCTCCGCAATCTCGGCAAGCTCGACAAGTACACGGTGCGCGCACTGAGTCCCAACAGCAAGCTGGACACGCTGCAGGCCGTCGTTCTCAACACGAAGCTGCCGCACCTCGACCGTTGGAACCGGCGCCGCGCCGAGCTCGCCGGTCGCTACGCCGTGGGCCTCGAGGGGGTCGGCGACCTGCAGCTGCCCGAGCCGGGCGGCGGCGTCCACGCGTGGCACCTGTACGTGGTCCGCACCGGGCGGCGCGACGCGCTGCGCGAGTTCCTGCGCCAGCGCGGTGTGGGGAGCGGGATCCACTACCCGATCCCGCCCCACCTGCAGAGCTACGATCCGCGGCTCGGCAAGGTGGACCTCGGCTACCGTGCGGGGGACTTCCCGATCGCGGAGCGGCTCGCCGAGACGATCGTCTCGCTACCGCTCGGCCATGAGCTGCGCGACGACGAGATCGACCGCGTGATCGACACGGTCCGGGAGTTCTTCGGATGACGGCCAGCCCTGCACCGACCGCGCGCCGGAACCTGGTCGTCCTCGGTGGATCCAGCGCTTTCACCCCCTTGCTGATGGACGCGCTGGCGGCCATCGCTGGTCGGCTTCCGCCACTGCAGATCGCGCTGGTCGGCCGCGACGCTGCGCGTTCGGACGCGGTGGCGCGCTTCGTGCGCCTGCGGAACGCGCGGCGCGCCGATCCTCCCGACCACACCATCGTGGCGACCGGTGATGCGGCGGCTGCCCTGCGGAGCGCCGACATCGTCGTCAACCAGATCCGGGTCGGCGGCTTCGCGGGCCGGTCCCACGACGAGACCTTCCCGCTCGCGTTCGGGCTGCCCGGCGACGAGACGATCGGCCCGGCCGGACTCGCCTCGGCGCTGCGCAGCGTGCCGGTGTTCGACGAGCTGGCGCGGCTGGTCCCGCCGGGTGTCACCTGGGTGCACATGAGCAATCCGCTCGGCATCGGCCTGAGGGCCCTGCTCGAGCCGGACGCGCCAGGTCGCGCACCGTTGCGAGCGTTCGGTCTCTGCGAGCTTCCCGAAGTCACGCTGCGCCGCGCCTGCGCACGGATCGGCGTCGATCCTGCAGTGGTGACGGCTCGCTATGTGGGCGCCAATCACCAGGGCGCGTTCGTCGCGGTGTTGGACGAGCGGGAACACGACGTGCTACCTGCGATCCTCCGAGCGATCGACGCGTCCGAGGCGCCGGGCGGGCCGGCGGAGTTCGGCGTCGAGGGGCGCCGTCTTCGGGAGCTGGGCGTGCTCGCGCTCGCCTATCGGCGCCTGTACGAGCACCGGGCGCGCAGCGTCGCCGCTCAACGCGCGCGGACGCTCGACCGCGGCCGCGAGCTGCAGGCCCTCGCTGATCGCCTGCTCGCCCACTACGCCAGCACCTCGTCGGCGGAGCTGCCCGCGCCGCTCGCCGCGAGGCCGATGCCGTGGAACGAGCTGGCGCTGGTACCGGCGATCGAGAGCCTGCTCGACGGCCAGCCGCGGCGTCTCGCAGTGTCGCGACCCGCGGCCAGCTGCCTCCCGGGCGTGCCCGGCGAGGCCGTGGTCGAGCACTTCGGCGTCCAGCACCCGACGGCTGCCGCGCCACCGGCCCCTGGCCCGCTCGACCTGGACCGTCCGAGCATCGCGCGCGAGCTCGAGCTGACGCGACGCATCGCCCGTTTCGAGCAGCTCGCCCTGCGCGCGGCTCGCGAGCCGAACACGACGCACGTGGTGGAATGTCTCGCCGCCCATCCCTTCGACCTCGCAGCGGACACGTGTCGCGAGCTGGCGCCGAGCATCCTGCGCTGCGCTCGCGCTGGAGCGATCCGATGAGACCGATCGACCTGCTGACCCAGGGTGAGCGCGAGGCGCTCCTGCTCGCGCGGCTTCGCGGTGGCGAGGTCCGGCCCGCGGACGTCGCGGCCCTGTCGCTGCCGTTCTTCACGAAGATCCAGATCCAGACCACGACGCTGTGCAATGCAGCGTGCACGACCTGCCCCTACCCGACCACGAGCCGCGCGCTGCCGTCCGGATGGATGGACGACGCCACCTACGAGCGCATCCTCGAGCAGATCGCGGGACGGGGCGTCGAGCGCCTGTCGCTGTTCCTGATGAACGAGCCGACGGTCGACAAGCGCCTCGAGGACTTCACTCGCCGCGCCCGCGCCGCGGTACCCGAGGCGCTGGTCACGATCATCACCAATGGGAAGCTGCTCGACGGCGCGCGCGCCGTGGCGCTGGCGGCTGCCGGCATGGGCGAGATCACGGTGTCGGTCAACGGCTTCACCGCCGCGAGCTACGATGCGACCATGGTCGGTCTGCGCTTCGACCGCATCCTGGCCAACCTGCGTGAGATCGGCGCACGTCGGGACGCCGGCGAACTCGGCGACATGGACGTGCGTGTCACGGCCCTCGACCTCGGCGACGTGGCCGAGCGGGCGCCGGAGTTCGCCGAGCGCACCGGCCTGCCGGTCTACATCAAGCCGGTCACCAACCGGGCTGGCTCGGTCGACGTCGCGACGCTCGGCGTCGGCCCGGCAGCGCGAACCCGACGGCAGCCGTGTCAGCGCCCGTTCGTCAAGGCCTACGTGCTTTGGAACGGCGACATGGTGTTGTGCAATTGTGACTGGCTCCGGTCGACGATCTTCGGCAACGTCCATGCGAACACGCTCGAGAGCATGTGGCGCGGTGACCGACTGATGGAGGTGCGGCGTCACCACGTCGACGGCGACTTCCCCACGGACTCACCGTGCGCGCGCTGCGACTATCCGTATCTCGTCGAGGACTGATTCCGTGAAGCTCGGCGTCTGCCCACAGCCCTTCTACGACCTGTCGCTCGAGGCCGGACTCGACGTCATCGCCGATCTCGGTCTGCAGGGTCTCGAGCTGCCCCTGCACGTCGGCAATCCGTGGATCGACGCGGCGAAGGTCGTGCGTGACGGCGGCGATCGCCTCCGACGTGCACTCGAGGATCGCAGGCTGGAGCTCAGCGCGGTGTCGATCCACCAGGACGGCCAGCTACTGCTCGGTCCCCACCACACCGATACCGACGTAGTGCACGCGGGAGACGCCGCCGCGAAGTCCGCATTCGCGGATGCGGCGATCCGCCGGGCCGGCGACATCGCTGCGATGCTCGGTGTGGACACCGTCGTCGGCTTCGTCGGCTGCGAAGACTACGCGCGGTTCTTCCCGTGGCCCGATCCGGTCGGCTGGGAACGCATGCTGCCCGCGTTCCGCGAGCGCATGCTGCCGATCCTCGACCATCTCGCCGACCGTGGCGTGCGCTTCGCCCAGGAGCCGCACCCCAAGCAGATCGTCTACAATACCGAGACCGCGCTGGAGAGCCTGGACACCCTCGGACGCCACCAGGCCTGGGGCTTCAACCTGGACCCCGCGAACCTGTTCCTCGCGGGCTGCGATCCGGTGATCTTCGTGGCCGAGCTCAATGACCGCGTGCTGCACGTGCACGGCAAGGACGCCGAGCTCGTCGCCCACCACGCCGGCCGCTCGGGCCTGCTGGCGCACGGCCGTTGGGATCGCAAGGACCGTGGCTTCCGCTTTCGCGTGCCGGGCTGGGGCGGCCTGTCGTGGCGTCGGATCGTCAGCGAGCTGATCGTGCAGCGCTACGACGGCTTCATCGCCATCGAGCACGAGGATCCGCTGTTCGGGCGCCGCGACGGCGTGGTGAAGGCGATCGCCGAGCTCCGACCGTTGCTGCCGACCGAGCCTCCGGGAGAACGGTGGTGGTGAGCGAGCACGACCGCGTCGCGCTGCTGCTGCCCGCGGACGTGCACGCGACCGCGGGCCTGTTCGCTCGCGATCTGGAGCTCGAGTCCTGGCGGACGGCCGTGCGCGCGCTGGCCCGCTCGGCGCAGGGGATGCCGGCGCTCTTCGATCTGGGCGATCGGGGTCGCACCGCGGCCGAGACGGCCTGCTGGTTGCGCGACCAGGGCGTGGAGCGAGCGTTGCTCGGGACGCCGCGGAGCCACACGCAGGCCGCCCACGTCCTGCGCGAGGCGCTCCGTCTGTCGGGGATCCGCACCGAGGAGCTGGTCGTCGCGGGCCCCACCGCAGACGGCAGGCTCGACCTCTACGCGGAGCGCGACTCCGGGGCCACGACGCTGGCACTACCGGCCTGCGGGAGCCCGCTGCCACCAGCGCCGTCGCCGTTCCACCCGGCGCTGCTCGATCCGCTCGGCGGCGGCCTGCCGGCGTGGACCGCGTACGTCGCCCGCTACTGGCCGACACGCCGCGCGGAATGGGAGCGCCTGTCGATCGAACACTGCTCCGGTGTGCAGCCGCGCTTGCAGATGTACGCCGGCCGCTCGCTCCGCGACCGCAATCGCGAGCTGCTGGTCAACATCCTGCCACCGGACGCCTTCGCCACGGAGGATGTCCATTGACGCGGGCCGAGCTCCTGGTCGTCCCGCCACCCGGCCCGCTCGCCTGGCTGTGGCCCGAGCTGCTCGACCTCGAATCCGCCGCGCCGACCGGCGACGACGTCCTCGATCTGCGCGCGCTCTGGCTCACGCCGTCCGATGTTCTCGCAGTGGCCGCCGGTCGGGACGTGGTCGTACCGGCCGGGCCGCGCGGCGCGACCGTCGCCGCGCTGCTGCGGAGCGCGGCCCGCCTCGCCGGCGACCACGGCGCAGCGCTCCGCGTGCACTGCGTCCAAGGCGTCGGGCCCCGCCCGCTGGAGCACGTCCTGCTGGACCGCGCCGAGCCATTGCCGCACGACGAGCTGGCCGGTCTGCACCGGATCGACCTGCCGACCCATCCAGCGATCGGCCGAGCGACCGCGGCGGAACCGCGCCGCGTGTGGTTCTTCGCCACGCGTGACGATCACCAGCCCGCAGCGGTGCACACGCGGCTCGCGCCCGCCTGGTGGGGCGTGCTGCCCGGCGATCTCTGGCCGGCCGCCGCACGCCGGTCCTGGCTCGACCTGCTGCAGCGAGAAGCTCCGCAGCGGCGCCTCGCGTTCCTGGATCTCGAGAATGCCGCTCTCGCCGGTATCGACCTGTTCGCGGAGAGCCTCGCGCGGCCGGCTGCGCTGCCGCTGCCGACGCCCGCTGCCGGGCCGATCGTGCTCGGGATCGACGGCATCGATGGCGCGGGCAAGTCGAGCCACCTGGCAATGCTCGAGCGGTGGCTCGGCCGGGAGCTCGGATTGTCGGTCGCGAGATTGAAGATGTATCGCCATGGGGTGTTCCACGACACCGTGACGGACATGACGCGCGCCTGCGCCGGCGATCACCACCTGCACCTGTGGCCGCTGCAGCGGCACGCCAAGCTGCTCGACTCGCTCAAGTACCATTGCGAGGTCGTCGACGCGGCAGCCGCCGACCACGACGTGCTGCTGTTCGACCGCTACGTCCAGACGCACCTCGCCGCCGGCGCCGGTCGTTTTCACCACGACCCGTACGCGCGCGAGCTGCTGTGCGGTCTGCCGCGCGCCGACGTGGTCTTCGTGCTGGACGTTCCGGTCGAGACCGCCGTCGCGCGGCTGCGGGAGCGGCCCGAGCTGACGGTCGACGAGAATCCGTACATGCTGTCGCGCTTCCGCGCCGCGCTGCTCGACCTCGCGCACGTCGAGGACTGGCCCGTGCTCGACGCGGAGCAGCCGTTCGAAGCCAACCGCGATCGCATTCGCATCGCGGTCGAACGCGTCCTGCACGCGCGCCGGCCGGCGCGCGTTCCCACACCGGCTGCCACTCCCGCGCCGGATCCGCTCGCGACCGACTTTTCGCTCGCGGCGAGCTGGGAGGTGATCGTCGACGCCGACCCCGCGGCGCGCACGCTGGTTCCACGGCAGGGCCGCTTCGCAGCGGCGCTGCGACGTGTCCCGGCATATGCACGCCGCACGCTGCCCGACCAACTCGTGCTCCAGCTCTACGCCTACGAGGTCGTCGAGCGCCTCCGCGATCTGCAGCGGCAGGACGGCAGACCGCGCCGGCTGACGCTGCCGCTGTGTCCGCTCGCCGCCTGCGCGGCTGCCGACCTGCGCGCCCACGCCGGCCATGAGCTGCGCGCCATGTGGCCGACCGGCACGCGCGTCGTCGTCCGCCAGCAGCCGGCCGCGGTGGTCGCGGCGGCCAGCCTCGCGCTGTTCGGCGAGCTCCGCTTCGACCCGGACGCCTATTGCCGGATTCTCGCGATGGGCGGGTGACGACGCGGCCACCTCGGCTCCGGGTTCAGGACATTCCCCGCGCCCACGATCGAGCGCAGCCACGACCCGGGTCTCGACGGCCAGGCGACCACGCTGACGGGCCGCCGACGTTCCGATTCGAGCCGGCGCGGCGGACCGCGGCATTCCACGCGCGGACCGCACGAGGGCACGGCGAGGCGCAGGTGCGCAGGAGGATCGTCCCGAGCAGACCACTGGCCCCGACGCGCGCCACCGAAGGTAGGGTCCTCGTCGTGCACCATCGACTCGGCCTCGGGTCCGTATCGACCCCTGATCTCGACCCCCGGCTCCGGCATTCGACACCATCGCCCGTTCGCTCTCGCTGCCTTCGCGACATTGACGGCGGTCACCGGAGTCCAGCTCCCGGACGGTCGCGCGGTCATCAGCTCGTTCGCGCTCGAGCCGTACGGGCCCGGCAGCCTGACGTCGCCACCCCCGCGGGGTGGTCCGCTCGTGCCGATCAGCGGGCTCGGTCTCGATCTCACCGGATCCACCGTGCAGACCGATCTCGGTGCGAATTGCGGGTCGGTCTCACCGCTCGACGACGCCCTGTTGGTCGGCGTCGGCACGCACGCCACGCTGCGAGGGGTGTACTTCGTCGACCGCACGGGCGCCGGCACCGCGATCGCGTTCAACTATCCAGGGAGCGGCACCGGAATCGCTGTCGCGCCAGATCCCGTCGCGTATGGAACTCCGTCACCGGGCGTGGCCATCCACGTCTGGCAGACCGCGCCGGCACCGGGCGGCCTGCCGCGCGTCGGCAATGCGCGGTTCGGCGTGCTGGTCCGCGCGACCGGCGGCTCCCCGGCGGGCTTCATCCTGGCCAGCTCGGGCCCTGCGCAGCTCCCGCTGCTCGGACTGACCGCGCTGATCGATCCGAGCGACCTCGTGCCCGTCGCCGCGATCCCGGTCTCCGAACTCGTCGCCATGCCGATCCCGGCCGGCATTCCGGTCGGGCTGCGGATCTACCTGCAGGGCTTCCACCCCGATCCCGGCATCCGCTACGGCGTCGTGGCGAGCGATGGCCTGCGGATCACGTTCCTGCCCTGATCCCGCGCGCCGACCCCGTGGGTGCCCGACCGACCGCGCGCCGGGATCGCACGATCGTCCGGGTATTCACGTGGCTCGACCTGCCCGCAGAACTCCCGCCCCTCGCCCGACCCCGGCCACCGCCCCATGGACCGGGCCGGTGGGCCGCCTGAAGCCCTCGAGTCCCAGACACGCTGCGATCGGAATCCAGGTCGCGCGACGCCCGGACTCTGCCTGTCAACGCGGCGAGCATCCCGACGGCGGCAATACCTCGCCGATCTGACTCCTGGCCAGGGCCTCCGACCGGGCCCTCGCTCCGCCGCACGGCGCTCAGGCTCAACGGGCGGAGCGCCGTGCGGCGGGGCGAGAGCCCCGTCCGGAGCACACGCCGGGAGTCGGATCGGGGCGATCCGGCCGGCTTGGGGACGGTGCCGTCCGAAGACGCGAACGAGTCCGCGAACCCGTCGTCGTGAGCGAGGCAGACCGGTTGCCTCGGCCGCGCCTCGACGCGGGCGTCGCGGCGGCTCTCCCGCGGGAAGCGGGAGTCGGCACTCGGGGGCAACCGGCCGCCCGAGGACCGGATATCGCTGGCGGTCGACGTGCAGGGGCTGGAGGAACACGGCGCGCTCCCAGCCGGGCTCGCGGGTGCGCCTGGCGTGGAAGACGTCTCGGAGTCCGCTGCCGTCGGCGGAGCGGGCGAAGCAGGAGTGGCCGACGCCGAACGTGCTCGGTGTTCTCGACCCAGGCGAACGGGTCGAGCGGGTCGCTGCCGGTGAGCTCGAGGCGGCCGAGGCCGCAGGTCGGCAGCCAGGATGCGCCGCAGGAGTCGATGACGAAGGTGCGGCGGTGGGTGCGCAGCACCTGCGGAGCCTCGTCGAGGCCGACGCCGGCGCCCTCGGCGAACCCCGTAGGGACGGTCGTCGTTCGCGCAGTTCCGCACGCGCGGCGGGACCAGCTCGGTCGGAGAGCGCATGCGGGCGGCGTACGGCAACCGGCGGTCGTTGCCGGGCTGGTCCCGGCCCGATCAGACCGCGCGGCGCGGATGGCCGCGCTCGGGTCACCGATCCGGTCAGGTGCCGATGTGTCTCAGCTGGGGCCGCTCGGTGGCGGCGCGGATGCGGCCGATCGCGTCGCGGACGGCCTGCGCCTTGTCGCGACTGAGCCGCTTCGGGAAGTCGGTCTCGTCGTTCTCGAAGAAGTCGGCGATGCGTTCCAGTTCGGGGATCGTGCGCTGCGCGTGGGCGCCGTAGCCGATGAGGATCTCGAGGATCTGCGGGACGCGCTTCTGGCTGCCGTGCTGCTTCATGTGGCGCACGTAGTAGACGCAGGCGTCGATGCCCTCGGCGATGCGGTGCTTCGCCATCAGATTCAGGCCCGCGGTGCGCACGCCGTCGGCGAACATGATGCCGCTCGGCGAGGACTCCATCGTGGCCTCGAGGATCGCCGGCCACAGCGGCTCCAGCCACTCGGCGGGCAGGCGCTCGTAGATCGCACCGACCGCACCGCGGGCACGGCCGTCCTCGTTGTGCAGGCCGGCGCGGATCGCGGTATACAGCGCGTCGCGATCCACGCCTTCGAGCGAACGCTGCAGCATGCCCTGCCGGCGGTCGAAGAGCGCAAAGCACAGGTAGCGCTGCTCCATGCCACGGGGATCGTTCGCGTCGGGCTCGCGAGTCAGCGCTTCGAGCAGCGTCGGCAGTGCCGGCATCGCCGCCTGACCGATCGCCGTGAGCGCTTCCGACGCCTTCACGCGCAGCCACAGATCCCGATGTTCCAGGCTCGCCTGCAATGCCGGCACGGCGGGGGCGGCGTGCTCGCGGAGCCGGGCCAGGGCCTGGCAGGCGCCGTAGCGGGTCTCGAGTCGCGGTGCGTCGAGCATCTCGATCAGCTCGGGGACGACCTCGCCCTTCGTGCGCGCCAGGACCGTCGCCGCGCGCTCACGGACCACCGGCGACCAGCTGCTCAGGCGCTGCAGCAGCTCGGCGTCATCCATCGCCTGGTAGGAGGCGAGGCGGTCGCGGTTGTTCCAGCCTCGGCCGTCGGCGATCACCGCGGCGGCCTCCTCGGCGCTCAGCTGCGGTGCGTAGCCCTGCCGTTTGCCGGTCAGCACCAGGCTGCGCCGCGGCAACGCGTAGGCGAGGAGGTATGCGCCGGTCGCGTCCCAATCGTGATACTTGTCGTTGCCCTCCTGCGGCGGGCCGAGGTGGGCGAAGGTGCCGTCCCATCGCCGCGCGAGGTCGAAGTACCAAGCGCCGAACTCCTGCATCCACGCGCCGGTGGCCTGCGGGCCCGACATTGCCACGCTCGGCAGCGCCCAGAGGATGTTGAAGAAGTTCCCGGTGTGGCCGGTGTCTCGCTCCGCGCCGTGCGAGGCGACGCTCATCCGTGCGAAGTAGGTCGCCGCCTCGGCGTCGCCCATCAGGTCGAACAGCAGGGCCCCCATGCCGCACTTGCCGTTGTCCTCGTGCGTCTGGATCCAGGGGTGGTGGTCGCCGTAGGGGATCGCGCCCTTGCCCACGTAGAAGCGCAGCAGGTCGACGCTGCGGCCGATCGCGCGCCCGATCTCCGGGTCATCCACGCCGGCCTTCTGCGCCATGACGAGTGCGATCGTCAGCGGCACGCCCGGTGCGTTCATCATGCCGTAGCCGGTGAGGCGGCCGGACGGCAGCGCGAACTTGTGACCCCAGGACCCGACGTCGCTCTGGCCGTTGGCGGCCTCCAGCGCCAGGCGCCGCAGGCCGGCCACGGCCGAGTCGTCGCCGGTGGCGATCGTGTACTCGGCGAGCAGCATGCAGACGTAGCCGTAGTACCAGGTCTGGAAGCTATCCGCCGAGAATCCGGCGGCCCATTGTACCTCGCGGCGGACCAACGGCAGGTAGTCCTCCTCGCCGCTCGCCAGCAGCGCGAGCGCATTGAGGCAGCGCGGGATCGGGTTGGGGCGATAGAGGGGCTCACGCATGCTGCGGGCGAGCGCCTCACAGCCGGCCTCGAAGATCGATTGCGACTTGGCGCAGTCGTACGGCGCGGTGGCGCTGTAGCTGCCCAGCACCGGGAGCCGCAGCGAGACGGTCTGCGTTCGGCCGTCGCGCCAGCGCAACAGGGACAGCATGCCGCGGCCGGCCTTCGACTCGGCGCGGGTCAGCGCCTGGCCGAACTCGGTGCGGGGGTCGAGGGAGAACCTCCTGCCGCTCACGCCGAGGATCACGTCGCCCACCTCGAGCACGCCGTCGGCGGGTGATCCCTCCGCGACCGCGGTGATCCCGATCTGGCGGGCTGCGAGGGTCACCATGCGGTCGGTGTACATCCATCCGCGTGCGCCGGTCGCGCCAAGGTTCCAGTCGTGCTTCGCCTTCTCCGGAATCGGCTCCCCGCGTGTGAGGTCCGGCGGGTCCTGCGGCGCGGCGGTGGCGACACCCGGCCCGACGAGCATCGGGAGCATGAACGCGGCGGCCTGGAGACGAAGGCGGAAGCGTCTGGCGAACATACGCCTCGAAACGTACGCGGAATCCGGCCCCCGGTGGCAACTCGACCTGACAACTCGACCCGGATGATCCATATCGCACCGTTTGGGTGTGACATGAACCGCCCGGGTCGAGTCGTCTCACCTCAGGTGCGCTCGTGGCGTCGGAGCGCCGCCTCCAAGGCGTCGGCGACGCCGCGCAGTACCTGCAGGTGGGCGTGGCGCTCGCCGTTAGCGGGCACGACCTCCCAGGGCACGGCGCTCGAGGTTCAGGCGCCAGGGCCTCCGACCGGGCCCTCGCTCCGCCGCACGGCGCGCAGGCTCCCCTGGCGGAGCGCCGAGAACCCCTTTGTCCGTCCTACGGGCGCCCTGATCCCGCGCGCCGAACCCGTGGGTGCTCGACCGACCGCGCGCCGGGATCGAACGACTACCGCAGGCCGACGACGAGCGTGACGCCATTGCTGGTGAACAGGGCGCCGCCGGGCGGCGCGCCGAGCACCTGGAAGTGGTGAGCGCTGCCGACCAGCGCCAGGTCGTTGGGCACCGCGAGCCGCCAGGAGCTCCCATGGCGGGCGAGCGCGCCCACCGTGACGTCGGGAGCGACGAGCAGCGCACAGTCCGGTCGCCCGAGCGCGGTGAGCTGCAGGGGCAGCGGCACACCGTTCCAGCTCCGGTCGGACCCGCCGTGGACGAGCACGATCGGGGTCGTGAACCAGGTCGACCCGAAGCGGGTGCAGGCCAGGCTGACGCTCTCGCCGGGTGTGGATCTCGTATTGAGCGAAGTCGCTCTTTTCATGCTGCGAGCGCACGGACGGCGGTCCGCTGCGTGGCAAAGAACCGCGTCATGGCGGCGTCCCATTGGTGGCTGAGGGCGAGCGCGCGGAGCTTGATCACGTGGTCGCCAGAATCCTGTTTCCAGCGTGATCCGGCGCGCTTCATGCGTACGCCGATGAGGCTCTTGCAGGTGGCCTCGACGGTTCCGCTGCCGATCGGCAGCCCTTTGGCGCGGGCGCCGGCGTAGTTCATGCGGTGCGCATGATTCGTGAGGTAGGTGATGGCCTCGTGGATGGGGCCGTCCTTGACCACGCTGCCGTCGACCGGGTCGCACCAGTGCGGTTCGAGGTCGGCGAGAATCTGCGTGACGGCGTCCTTCCTGCGCTTTCGAGGAGCCGGCGCCAGCCAGCCACGACCGCTCGGCTTTCGGCGCCCTGGATCGCCTCGGCTGCCGCGGACAGCTTCCGAGGACGTGCCAGAAGTCGACCATCAGATGGCGCGGACCTAAGAGACTTTCCGGGAAGCTCGACTCGAGCAGGTTCCACATCTCGTGAGCCCCATCAGCGAGTAGCTGAAGTCGCAGCTCGGGCTGCTTCTCGCGCAGCCGGTAGACCACGTTCGCCATGGCGTCGCACACGTCCAAGGGGTCGATGCCAGGCATTTGTCCGAAGCGCATCGAGTAGAGCGCTCGGCCGTTGCCATCGTGCAACGTGACGGTGCCGCAATGCGCCATGTGGAAGACGCGCGTGATCTTCGGCGCGTTCCTCCTGGGCCGACCGGGCGGCCGCGGGATGGGCTCCTCCATCGGCACGCTCGCCCGGTCGAGCGATACCGAGATCGCGCGTGCCTCAGCCGGGATCTCGAGGCTGCTCACGATGGCGTCCTCGATGTTGACCTGGTGACGAAGCGCAGCGCCCCGAGCTCATGCGGCACGCGCTCGAAGCTCGCACGAGAGTAGGGAAGCCGGCGGGTCTGCTTGCCGCTCTGCTCACCCTCCCGCGATGGCGCCTTCTGCAGCTCGAAAGCCATCGCCCCGGCCGTCTGCGGTAGCCAGCCGTCGCCAATGGCTCCCGCACGCAGGCTATCGCGTCCACCGTCGGTGCGTTGCCCTCGCCGAGCGGACGATACAGCGCTCGTCGCACCTCGACGGTCCCCGCGAGCGATCGGTACCGGCCGTTGCCGTACCCGACCCGCGTGAAGGTCTTGCCGTCGATCTCGACTCGCGGCGCGTCGACCTCCAGAGCGCCGAGCATGACCGCGTGCGCGTCCCGCTCCACCGCGCCGGTCAGCTCGGCGACCATGACCTCCGAGACCGCGTAGTCGATCGCCTCCCGGCCTGCCGCGCCACTTGCGGCGCGCGATGCGACCGCGGCGCACAGCGCCTCGATCGAACCCACCATGCTCTTGCACGCAGCCGGCACCGCGACGACGATCAGGTCTTCGACGGCGCCCCTCCCAGGACGCTTGGTTTGCATCCTGCATCCGATAGGGAGGGGCGTCGTTTTGTACAAGTTCTTTTTACACAAGATCTTGTGCTCGCTCCCCGCCCCCGCCGCACCGCTCGGTGTCAGCGCCGCGCCTCACTCAATCCGGGAGCCACACCCCTCTCGCCGATCCAGGCCCGCTCGCCCGCCGTGAACAGCATTGGCTTGGCGGTGACCGAGAGCGGGAAGCCGCCGACGAACTGGCAGGCGGTCGTCAGCCCGAAGCCGGTCGCGCGCGCCTCGAAGTAGGGGGTCGGAGAGGGCGCGGGTGCGAGCGCCCACAGGTCGTCGTACTCGACGCTGGACAGCCAGCCATAGGCTATGCCGCCGTAGACCAGGAGGCTCCGGTGCAGCGCGTCGAACGCCATTCCGAAGTCGCTGCGGCCACCGGGTGTCGGACCGACGTCGAGGCGGGACCAGATCCCGTCCCACGCCCACGTCGCGTCGTAGTAGGTCGGGCCCAGGCTGCCGTAGTCGAACCCGCCCCACATCACGATGTGGTTCGATCCCGGGTCGTAGGCCATGCGCGCGCCCCGGTGCGGAAGCAGGCTCGGGTCCGACTCGACCCAGTTCCTGCCGTCGAACTGCACATTGAGTGAGTCCCCTGCCATCAGCAACCGCCGCTGCACCGGATGGTATGCCAATGCGTGATCGGCGCCGTTCGGCGTCGTCGCCGTCGTCCGATCCGTCCAGTCATTGCCGTCGAACGACCAGAAATACGGAGTGCCGTCGAGCGGGTAGCCACCGTGCACGACGATGCCGCCCCAGGCGGGCCACGGCGCACCCGCCGCGAGCGTGCGAGCCGGCGGCACGGTCGCCGGGAATCTCTGCGTCCACCGGACGCCGTCCCACTCCCACGTGTCATCGACGATGCCGGCGTTGGGCACGGAACCACCGAACAGGACGACCACTCGCCGGAGCGGGTCGTAGACGAGCACGTGGCCGGTGCGCGGCGCGGGGCCGGTCGTCGCGACCCGCGACCACGTGCTGCCATCGAAGGTCCAGGTGTCGCCAGGAGTCACGGGGCCGTCGAATCCCCCGAACAGCACCGTGACGCCGCGCGCCTCGTCAAAGGCCAGCGCCGGTGCCACTCGCGTGCCCGGGCCGCCGGCCGGTAGCAGCTGAGTCCAGGCGATCTGGGCATCGAGTCCCGCGACCAGCGCGAGAGCGACCAGCGACGTCCGTGCGGTCCCCATTGCGATCCTCCGTCCTGTCGGAATGCCGCGGCCGTGGGCGGAACTGCGGCCCGGGATTGTCGCTGCGATCCCGCGCGGATCGCAACCCGGTCGCGACGGGCCGCAGCCAGCCGATCGCCGGCCCGGCTCAATCGAGCCCGAGCTCGCGGCGGATCGCTTCGCGCGGGGCGCGCAGGCCGGGGATGCCGCCCGGGTCGGGCATCGTGCGGATCAGCAGCTCGACGCGACGGCGGCCGTCGGGGTCGCGGACGGCCTCGCGCGGAGTGCGACCATCGAGCGCGGGGATCGGCTCGTCGACCCAGGCGAGCATGTACTGCTCCAGGACGCGCATGATCTCCTCGCGGGACTCCGGCGTCAGCTCGGGGCCGGCGCCGAGCGCGTCGTCCAGCGGCGGCGGTCCGTCGAGCTCCCGCGAGCGCACGAAGCGGACCCCCGGGATCGACTCGAGCCACGCGCGCACGCGCTCGAGGCGCGCCCGCGAGTCGACCTCGACGAGCAGCTGGTCGCCGACGTGCTCCAGGCGGGCGAGCAGCGAGCGCTGTCCGCGCCGCGCTTCGCCGAACCAGACCCATTGGCTCGGCGGCGCGCTCGCACCGCCGTCGTCGTGGTCAGCAGGCTCGATGTCGGGGCGCGACGCGAGCGCGGCGCCGAGCGCGGCGAAGTCGCGTACTGCGAACGTCGCGCGCTGGAGCTCGAGCGGGTCGCCGTCGGTGTTCGTCACCGTCGCAGGGCTCGCCTCGAGCTCGGCGACGAAGGGGAACAGCCGCCCGCACAGGTGCGCGTCGCGCGCGATGCCGTCGTGATCGAGCTCCATCCCGAGCTCGCGCAGGTGACCGAGCGTCCGGTCGACCAGGTGCGGCAGGACGAGCGGCGCGAGCGGCAGGAACTTCGTCACGCCGCGGAACTCGCAGAACCGACCGATCAGCACGCTGCCGAGCGGATGGGTCGCCGCCGCCGCCTGCGACTCCACGACGACGGCGACGTTGTCGGGCCGCGCGTCGAGCAGATCCTCGAACCGGAGCCGCAGACCGTCGGAGCTGCGCAGCCGGAACACCGACAGCCGTGCCGCTGTGAGCCGGTCGAGCAGCTCGCGTGCGGCGGGAGTGAGACCGAAGGCATGCACATGTCGTGCGAACGTCCGGAAGCCGCGCGTCGTCGCGTGCAGCAGCCGCCAATGGTCGAATGCGAGGTCGGGCTCGTCGTCGCCGATCGGGACCTCGCCGCCGAAGAACTCGTCCCAGGCCCGGTCCGACAGATCGGGGTCGTCCTCGTCGAGCTCCTCGAGCGGCTCGCGCAGCTCGGACAGAGCTTCGCTCCACTCGTCGGGCTCGTCGCGCGGCGCGCCGCCGAGGCTCGCGACGAAGCTCTCGATCGCGTCCGCGAGCAGCGGCGCCTCGGGCTCGTAGTCGGTGGCGACATCCATCGCCGCGAGCCCGACGCTCATCGCCTCGAGCAGCTCGCGGTCGGCGAACGTGATCCGCCGTGGGCGCCCCGGAAGCGTGTGCTCGGAGCCGTCGATCATCAGGCCATAGACGGCCTCGACCGCCGGCTGAAGGTCCTCGGCGAGCATCGCGTTCGCTAGCAGCGCGATGCCGTCCCGCGCATCGAGCGCGAGCAGCACGACGGGTTGGCGCTCGTCGTTCGCGAGGTGCACCGGGACCGGGGCTCGCCCCACGATCCAATGGACGTCGCGCTGCGGTCGCGCCGCCGCCTCAGCAGGCCAATCGAAGAGACCGGCTGGCCCGGTTGGCGCGAAGCTCTCGGTCCGCCGCCGGACCTCCAATGACTTGCCGCGCTCGATCGCGACGAGCGTCGGCACGCGCACCGGGCCGTTGGCGCCGATCGGCGCCACGTGCACCAGGCGCTCTCGCAGCGCGGCGTTGACGGCGCGGAGGACGCCGGCGAGCAGCCGGTACTCGGACTTGCGCGCCGGGCGCGGCGGCCTGCGTCCGTCGTAGACGAAGCAGGCCGGCGCCAGCCGGGTCGACCGCCCGGACGCGCGCAGCAGGTCCCGCAGCGGCTCGGGGATCGAGCCGACCGGCGCGATGTCGAGCGTCAGCGCGAAGCCGTCCTCGCCGGCCGGGAGGTTGCGGTCGCCCGCGTTCGCCGCGCGGATCGCGTCGAGGGCACGATCACCGCGGTAGAGCACCAGCCCGAACACCTCGCCCGCCGCGCCGAGCGTGCTGACGAGCAGCGGCTCGCCGTCCTCACCGAGCCGCAGCCCGAACATCTGCGTATCGTCGAAGCTCTCCCAGGGGCGCAGCGAGTACCACTCCATCGCGAGGTCGAACACCTGGCGGGCGAGCGCGCGCGGCAGAGGGGGAGGGTTCGGGTCCATCCACGGATCATCGCCGTCTCCGGCACCCTGCACAGCACTCGCCCCGGGGATCCTCCGCTGCCGGTCGCCGGGGCTCAGCCGCCGGCGGGCACGACGCGCAGGCGCAGCGCCCGGTGCGCCCGCAGCGCGACGGGGAGACCGGCGAGCAGCTCGGTGCCGGACAACTCGCGCGGCGCCGTGCCCGTCGACGTCACCGTGTAGCGACGGCCCGCATCGATCGTGAACCACTCGGGGAACTGGTTGATCCGCGGGTAGTCGAGCGGCAGGTGCATCACGGTGCGGTGGCGCGGCGCGTCGAAGCGGAGGGCGCCGGACCAGTCCCAGTCGGACTCGAGCAGCAGGTCGAGCGCCGGCCCGTCGCGCGCCGCGCCGAGCACGAGGTCGGCGCGCCAGGGCTGCAGGCTCGCGCCCTGCTGCTTCGCGGCGGCCCACATCAATGCCGTGCGCGCGAAGTTGCCGTCGCCGTGCCACCCCTCGACGATGCCGTCGGGACGCTGGATCGCGAACATGCGGGCGATGTTGGCATCGATCCACTCGTCGACGCCCGCGACCTGCTCGCGCTGCGAGAGGTTGATCGCGCCCTCGACCGAGTCGGCGATGCCGTCGGCGCCGGAGCCCTCCCACGGGTATGCGAGGTAGTGCGGCAGCAGGTTCGACATCGCGAGGCGCGCGGCGTCCCGGTAGCTCTCGGTGCCGTCGAGCAGCCAGACCGTGTAGAAGCCGTTCAGGTCGTAGCCCCAGTTGTCGCTGAGGCCGCCGCGCAGCACGCGCCCACTGCGCGGGTCGACGAGGTTGTAGAACAGCCCGTGCTCGTTGCGACCGATCTCCAGGACGCGGTCGAGCAACCCGCGCAGTGGCTCCCGCCAGGCGGCGGCACGCTCCGGGGTCCGGAAGCGGCACGCGAGGTAGACCTCGGTCAGGCCGGAGATCAGCTCGCAGCCGTGGTCGCGCAGCGGCAGCCGATCGGCGTCGCGGCTCGGGTGGTGGCCGGGCTCGAGCAGATAGTGGTCCGCGATCCGCGCAGCTGCCTCGAGATAACCCTGCTCGCCGGTCATGAACGACAGCCGGCCGAGCACCTGCATCATCTCGCCATTGACCTCGCCATTCGTGGAGGGGATGCGGCCGTACGGCGTGTCGATCGGCGCGTGCTCGAGGATCGAGTCGACGATCGCGAGCATCCGCTCCGACCACGGCGACGGACCGAGCCACTCGGTCAGCGGCATCAGGCCGTCCTTCACGTACTCCGAGCCGTCGAAGACCAACCGGTCGAGATCGACCTCCGCGTGCCGGAACGACCGCGTCGCGAACGACCAGTCGTCGGGCAGCGCACCGACCCGGCTGGTCAGACGGGTCTCGGTGCGCAGCATGTCGAGCATGCGGCCCTCGAAGAGCGCGCGGTCGGTCCACGCCGCCGTCAACACCATGAACGGGTAGTTGTCGGCCGCCGCGTCGCGACCGTTCCAGTAGCCGCGGCCGTCGGACAGATTGCGCGGGATCAGGCCGGTCTCCGGATCGGCGTGCGCGAGCCACCCGCGCACGTAGTCGCGGCAACGACGCAATGCCTCGTTGGCCTGCTCGCCGCGGGCGCGCAGGGCGTCGTCGCGGGACGGTAGCAGGCGGACGCGCTCGCTGCCCGGTGGTGGCGTCGGGTCGGTCGGCACCGGCCCGTCCGGGCCGCACAACCGCAGACCGGCGACGAAGCCCGGGCGCGGTGCCGCGCTCCGCAGCTCGATCTCGAAGCCGTCACCGCCGAGGCCCTTGGGCAGGGACAGCTCCCGCCAGCGGAAGCCGTCCCAGCCACCGCCGCGCCAGGGCACCGCGACGCCGCCGACGATCACCTCGGCACCGCGCTCGTCACCCTTGCTCCCCCACAGCAACCACAGCCGCTGACCGGGCGCCGGCGCGATGTCGATCCACGCCCGCACCTCCCCATCGCCGAGGAACCGATACGCGACCCCGCGGTACGCGTCCCGCTCGGCCAGCGGCCCGAGATCCGACCACGCCAGCTCCTGCCCCACCCCGCTCGCCGCCAACGCCACCACCACGATCGCCCGCATGACTTCCGATCCGTACCGCGTACGATTTTTACATCAGGCGCCTTCGCCCGGCGGGGTCACCACACGCGCGCGCGGGCCTGCACGAACGAGTAGAAGAAGACGGCATTGGGGTCGCGGCCGACGCGGGCCAGCTCGGTCTTCATGCCGTCGACGGTCTCGGCGGCGATCCGCTTCGCGTCGAGCAGACCGGGTGCCGCGCTCAGAAGCAGGTCGGTCCAATAGGCGAGGAACTCGGCGCGATCGCCCGGCGCACGATTGTCGAGGTGGAACGTCTTCACCTCGGTCGTGACGTCGCGATAGCCGACCGCCTGCAGCAGATTGCCGAGCTTGGCGCCGACGAACGGATCGCCGCCGAGGTCGTACTGGTGGTCGTTGAACGCGCGCCAGAAGTCGAGCGTGCACGGGCTGTACGGGTCGATGAAGAACGTCGCGTTCAGCACCTCGTTGGCGACGATCGGCGCACCGGTGCGCAGCACGCGCCGGACCTCCGACAGCACGCGCATCGGGTCGTCGACATGCTCGAGGATCCAGCACAGGAACGCGCCATCGAAGCTGCTCGCCTCGAACGGCAGCGTGCCGGCGTCACCCTCGACGAGGTCGAAGCGGCCGGTCGCCCACGCACAGCGCGACAGGTTGTCGCGCGCGCGCTCGAGGTTGTCGGCCGAGCGGTCGAACCCGGTGACGTGCAGCTCGGGGAAGTAGCGCAGCAGGATGCTGGTCTGCGCACCGACGCCGCAGCCGACCTCCAGCAGGTTGCGCGCGCGGCGGAACGGCAACCGGTCGTGGATCGCCGGCTCGAGCTGCCGAGCCTGGCGCATCAGCCGATCCTGCTCCTCACGGGTGTAGCCGTGCAGGTAGCCCGAGGTCTTGCGGGGGGCGTCCATCCGATCCGGATGCTACGCGGCGGTGCGCGCGGGCTCACCAGCCGTCGATCGGCTGCAGCAGCGCGACCGCGAGCTTCGGCCGCAGCTCGTCGACGTCGCGCCCGGCCGCGGTGCGCCGGACGATCTCCTGGAGCTGCTTGTCGATCGCCTTGCGCAGCTCGGGCTCGAGGTCGCCGGCGACGCCGGCGCGCCCGCCGGCGAGCGCGTCCTGCCGCGCGTGGCTGCGCTCCATGACCGCGCGCAGGTGCACCAGCGCGCGGTCGAGCAGCACCCACGCGAAGCGCGAGCTGGTCACCGGTCCGATCCCGACGAAGCGCCCGGCGACGTCCGGGAACAGGCGCCGGGCGATCTTGCTGGTCGAACCCCAGGTCCGCGCGAGCGTCTGCCCGCCGAACCAGCCGGCGGCCGCACCGGTCGCAGTGCCGATCATCGCGCCGGTCAGGAAGCTCCAACCGCCCATCGCGGCGTCGACCGCCCCGCCGGTCACGAAGCCCGCGATCGCGCCCTGCTTCGCGAGCTGCGCGCGGGTCAGCCCGAACAGCCGCCAGGCCTGCTCGGAGAACAGATCGGTGTCGAGCAGATCGAGCACCTCGTCGGCGCGGTCGAGCGGGCGGTGTCGGTACAGCTCCTCGACCGCCGTCCGCGCCTTCGCCTCGACCTCGCGCAACCGCTTGCGCAGCCGCTCGAGCAGCTCGGCGCGGATCGACGATTCGTCGTCACCCGCGTCGATGCGCCGGCGTTCGACATGCCCGAGCGCGTCGATCATCAGATCGGCGACCAGTCGCGCCGCGCGCCGCTGCCGGTCGGCCCACTCCTGCTCCATTGCGGCGACGGCGACGTCGATCGGCTCGGCCCACTCGGGTCGGATCTCGCGGAAGCCGCGGAGCAGTGCGACGCGGTCGGCGAAGCGCGCGCCGTGCGCATCGAAGCTGCGCACGATGTTGAAGAACTGGTTGAGCACCGGCCGCCATTCGTCGGCGTGGTCGCGGTCACGGGTGCGATTGAGCAGCGCCATGCCGGGCTGGCCGGTCCAGCGCAGCACCTCCATCTCCGCTTCGTTGGCGGGCTGGAAGCGCGCCGACGCATCGACGACGTAGAGGATGCCGGCCCCGTCGAGGATCGGCCGCAGCAGCTCGACCTCGTCGCGGAACTCGGCCTCGCGCTCGTGCTCGGCGACGAACGCTCGCACCGCCGCACTCCGCTCGCCGGAGTGGCTCGCGCGGTTGCGTAGCCACTCGAGCACGCGCCGGGGCTCCTGGAAGCCCGGCGTATCGATCATGCGGAACAGCTCGCGGTCGCCGACGCGGAACACGTAGGTGCCGCTGCGGATCGTCGTGCCCGGGTAGCTGTCGATCGGCACGGTCGAGTTCTCGGACAGCGCGGCGACGACCGACGACTTGCCCTGATTGACATTGCCGACGACGACGAACACCGGCACGGACGAGGTCATGCGGCACCACCTCCGGGCACGAGCGTCGCGACGCCGACCCAGGCGTCGTCGAGGGTCGTCAGCGAGCGTCGCCACGCGGCGCGCTCGTCGGCATCGGCGTCCGCGAGCTGCCCGCCGGCGCCGCGCTCGACCAGGAGCACCGCGATCCCGACGTTGTCACCGAGCGCCGTCCGCAGCGCACCGACGAACCGCAGCGCGTCCTTGGTCGGCTGCTGCCCGGCGTCGAGCAGCAGCAGCGCGCGCTCGGCGCCGGCCGACCGCACGACCGCGAGCGCCCGCTCGTCGCCGTCGAGCTCGGCACCCCCGGCGTCGACCCGCGCGGCGACGGCGAGTCCGAACCGCGCCGCGACCGCGTCGACGACCGCCTGGCCGGCCCGCGCGACGCTCCCCCAGCACACGACCGCGGTCGGGACGCCGGCCGCGACCTCGACCGGGCCGGCGGGCCGTCCGCTCCCCGCCGGCGCCGGCCCGCGCACGGCGTCGGGCGCCGGCGCGTCCCAGCCTGCGCCGATCGGCAGCAACGCGTCGAACGCCTGCTCGACCGCCGCGTGGTCCAGACGCAACGCGCGCAGGCCGCGGCGCGCCTGGTGGGCGCCGTACCACAATGCGAGCGAGCGCGGCACGAACCCGTAGCAGCACAGCCCGGCGACCAGGAAGCGCCACCATTGCGAGGCGAGCGTCGATGCATCGGCGACGCCACCGACGAATGCCCCGTCCATCCGCGACCACCGGCTCGCGGCGACGATCGCCTCGCTCGGCACGAACGCGTCGCCGAGCCAGGCCCACGGCATGGCCATGCCGCTGACGATGGCGTGCACGTCGCGCGAGTCGAGCTGCAGCGTCGTCGACCAACCGAACACGAGGTCCGAGAACGTCACCAGGAACAGGCAGGTGGTGAGCGCGCCGACGTTGAGCGCCACGCCGAAGCGCTGCCAGATCGCGAACAGGGTCCAGCGCTCGATCGTCGCGTAGAGCCGGTTGCGGGTGCGCATCGCGCTGGCGATCGCCGCGAGCTTGCGTCCGCGCCCGCCGAGCAGCCGGCGCACCAGCGAGCGCAATCCCGACTGGAGCAGCCCGCCGCTGCCCCCGGGCGAGCGCAGCCTGCCGAGGAGCGGCGCGACGAGGAACGACAGCACCAGCGACACGATCTGCAGCCCGAACAGGATGGCGACGAACCACAGCACGTTGACCGGCGTCGACCCGTCGTAGGCGAGCAGCGCCGACGCGGCGCCGGTGCCGACGCACAGGCCGAGCACGACGAAGCCGAGGCGCAGCAGCGACAGCGCACTCTCGACGCGCTCGCCCGGCAGGTCGCCGGACCGCTCGATGCGCTCGGCGCCGACCCATGCCGTCAGCAGCGACTCGCGCAGCGCGCGGTCGCCGGCGACGCGGGCGCGCGCTTCGCCGGCCGGCACGCCGGCGTCCTCGAGCGCGCGGCGCACCGCGTCGCGGCCGCGCTCGATCTCCGCACGCCGCGCGTCTGCCCGCCCCTCGCCCGCGGGACCGTCCGCGTCGGAACCCGGGCCCCGCTCCTCACCGCGGTCGCGGAGCAACCACTCCAGATCGACGAGATCGGCGACGCGCAACGGGCTGGACTCGGCTCGGACAGGCCGGACGATGGCCGGGGCAACGATGGTAGCCGGCCCGACCGCCAGCGCCACTCCGCCGGCACCATGAACGACCCCGACCGCGACTTCCTGCGCCGCGCGGCGCTGCTGCCCGACGCGATCGAGAGCATTGCCGGCCCGGCCGGTATCGCCGCACTGCGGCTGAACGGCCCCGCCGGCCGCGTCGACGTCGCGGCGCACGGCGCACACGTGCTGCAATGGACACCGCCCGATGGCGCCGCGCCGGTGCTGTTCCTGAGTGCGCGCAGCCGCTTCGCACGGGGCGAGCCGATCCGCGGCGGCGTGCCGATCGTGTTCCCGTGGTTCGGTCCACACCCGCGCGACCCCGCGCTGCCGGCGCACGGCTTCGCGCGGCGGCGCCCGTTCGTGCCGGTCGGCGGCCGTGCCGACCGCCACGGCGCCGAGCTGCGCCTCGAGCTGACCGACGACGCAGACACGCTCCGCCAGTGGCCACACGCCTTCCGGCTGACGCTCCGCATGCGCGTCACCGACGCGCTCGAGCTCGGACTGTGCGTCGAGAACCGCGGCATCCGCCCGCTGGCTGCGGACGCCATGCTGCACACCTACCTGCAGGTCGGCGACGCCGCGCGCTGCGAGGTCCACGGCCTCGCGGGTCGCCCGTTCCGCGACCAACTGCAGGGCCGCGTCGCGATCGACGCCCGCGAGCCGCTGCGCGTCGCGGGCGAGCTCGACCGCAGCTACGCCGACGCACCGGGGCCCGTGCTCCTCGTCGATCCGGCGCTGGGCCGCGGCATCGTCGTCGAGACGCACGGCGCGCCGTCGAAGGTCGTGTGGAACCCGCACGTCGCGAAGGCGCGCCGGCTGCCCGACCTCGGCAACGACGAGTGGCGACGGTTCGTCTGCCTCGAGACCGGCTGGCTCGGTGCGCAGCGCCTGCAGCTCGCCCCCGGCGAGCGGGCCGAGGCCGTCACGCGGATCCGTCTCGCGCGCGCCTGACGCGCGCCGCGCGAGGAGTCAGGCCAGCTCGAGAGCGAAGCGCAGGACGCCGGGGTCCGGACCCGCGCCGGTCTGCACGAAGCCGTTGCGCTCGAGCACGTGCAGCGAGCTCTCGACGTCGCGCAGCGCGTAGGCGATCACGCACCGCACGCCCGGCAGCGCGCGGGCGCGCTCGACGAGCAGACCGACCGCCTGGCGCGCGAGCCCCTGGCGCTGCATCGAGTCGACGATCGCGTAGCCGATCTCCAACGTCCCGTCGGGCAGCGGCGGACCGTTGAAGCCCGCGACGCCGGCGACGGTCCGCGGTGAATGCGCGTGCCCATCGACCACCAGGAAGTGCAGGTGGAACGCTGCGGCCGCCCCACCGCGGCGGACGATCTCGAGCGAGCGGTTCACGAGCCGGGCGGTGTACTGCGTCGGCGGCCAGTCGCCCGGCACCTGCGCCTGCAGCGCGTGGGCGAGCGAACCGCGACCGCCGAGTGCCGCTTCGAGGGATTCCTCGGTCGCTGGGACGAGTTCGATCCGGCTGCTGTCGTCGCTCACGCCAGGCTCCTGGGGCGGCGTTCGGCCGGGCCCCGACGGGAGTGTCGACGATCGGCGCCCACCGAATCCACTCCCTGCGGCCGCCCCCCCACCGTCAGCGCTCCACCTCGAACTCGAGGCCGGCGCCGCCGCGCCGCACCGCGAATTCGACCCGCGTCGCCGCGGCGTGATCGCGGAGCACGCGCGCCATGTCGACCGCGCTGTCGACCGGCTCGCCGAAGAAGCTGACGATCCGGTCGCCCACGCGCGCCCCGCCCCGACCGGCGATGCCAGCCGCGTCGACGGCCGTCAGCGCGAGGTCGGCGTCCAGCTCGACACCGAAGAAGGCCTCGATCTGCAGCGTCGCGTCGCCCTTGTCGCGCGGATCGCGCCGCAGCACGCCGTCGCGCGACAGCAGCCCATCGAGATTCGCCACGCCGAGGGCCGCCAGCGCGAACACCGTCGCGTTGTGGCGCTGGTACTCCGGCACGACCAGCGCGTAGGTGTCCCACTGGCTGTGCCAGCCGTAGCCGTACGGGAGCTGGCCGCGCAGCGACCACGACCAGGCCGGCACACCCACCGCGGCGAACGACGCGTGGTCGCTGCCGCCGCCGGCGGGGCTCATCTGCGGTGCGGCGCCCAGCTCGAAGGTCGGACCGTCGTGGCTCGGATCCGGACTCGGCAATGCGACGACCGGCGCGAACACCGACTCGAGCGCCGGTAGCATTGCCTCGGTGACGGTCAGCCGGTATGCCCAATTGGTGCCCGAGTCGTGATTGAACACCGCCGACACGCGGTGCATCTCGGTGCGGTGCCTCACCACGTAGGCGCGCGAGCCGAGCAGCCCCTGCTCCTCGCCACCCCACAGGATGAAGCGGATCGTGCGCCGCGGTCGCGCCCCCACCGCCGTGAGGATGCGGGCGGCCTCGAGCGTCGAGCACACACCGGTGCCATTGTCGGTCGCGCCGGTCGCCTGGTGCCAGGAATCGAGATGCCCGCACACGACGACCATCTCGTCGGGGCGCTCCGTCCCGCGCAGGTCAGCCACGACGTTGTTCAGCGTGACGGGCCCGTCCCGGAAGCGATTGCGGATGTCGAATTCCACAACCACGTTCTCGCCGGCCGCGAGCCGAGCCTCGATCGCGGCAGCATGATCGTCGCGAACGATGATGTGCGGCGTGCGCGGACGCGCGGCGTAGTCCCGCAGCGCGCCGGTGCGGTCGCCGAACACGCGGATCTGGTTCGGATAGCGGCGATCGGTCATGCCGGTCGAGCTCGCGGACTGCACGGTGCCCGCGATCGCTCCCGACTCGATCCACTCGCGCACCGCGGCACCGGCATCGCCGCCACCGGAGTCGCCGGGGCGCGGCCCGAACAGGAACAGTCGCTCCCCGGCAGCGACGCGCTCGCGCACGGCGGCGAGGCGGTCGGCGTCGGTCGGCATCGCGACGATCGGCGCGCGCTGGAGCCCCTTCGTCGGTGCGGTCCAGGCCGGCGTCGCCACCTGGAACTCGAGCTCGACCGGCTCGACCATCCGCCCCATCCACTGGCCGCGGTTCCACCACACCTTCCATTCGGCCCACGGCTCGAGTCGCGCGTCGAGCCCCATCTCGGCGAACTGGTCGCGCGCCCAGCGGCAGGCCTCGTCGAATCCGTCGGAACCCGTCAGGCGGCCGCCGATCTCGTTGCACAGGTGGTCCTGCCAGTCCATCACGCGGCTGCGCTCGAGGCCCTCGCGGCGGATCGCGTCGACGAGCTCGGCGGGCACCGGCGCGAGCGGCGCGGCGACCGGCGCGGACTGCGCGACGGCGGGGGCCGCGAGCAGCAGCAGCGCGGCGAGACGGGCGGGGAGGTGATCCCGGAGCGCAGGCGTCAGCATGGGGCCGGATGATGGCGGGCCCGCCAGGCCGGTGCGAGCCCGGCGGCGGCGCGCCCAGCGCAGGGCGGCCGCGCCCGACGCCCCGCCAAGGGAACACCCTTAGACGTCAAACTGTTGGGAGCCTGGGCTTTATGGCGTCGGTACTCGAGGTTGCACGGCCGCGCAAGTTCGCGCTCCGGATGGCCGATCTACCCCCGGACCGCGCGGAACCCCGCCCGCCCCTCACCTTCCGGAGATCGCATGGCTCCCTGGTACCTACGCAAGGGCCATGGCGCGCGCCCGCGCGCCGGGCTACGCGAGCACGCTGTCGCGCTGCGCCCCGGTGATCAGGTGCGGCTCCGGTTCGTCGAGGCGGAGGAGACGAACCCGTCGCTCGCCGAGGAGTCCCTGTGGGTGCGGGTGGCGCACGTCGTTCCGGGACCGTCGTACGTCGGGCTGGTCCAGCAGCCGCCGCGCCGGCTCGGCGGCATCGACCGCGAGACGCCGGTGCTGTTCACCGCCGAGCACATCGAGGAGATCGCGTCCGTGGCGCCGGCGACGCTCGACTTCGATCCGCTGGGCCTCGTCGTCTGCACGCGCGCGCTGCTGGCCCCGGGCGCGGTCAGCGTGCTCGCGCGCCGTGATCCCCCGACTCAGCGCGTCGACTCGGGGTGGCGGCTGGTCGCCGACGGCGACGACGAGAGCGACCTGGACACCCCGCAGGGTCACGCGGTCATGCAGCTCGGCCCGCTCGTCGAGCGCGATCCGACGCTGCGCGTCATCCTCGGTGCGGGAGTCGGAGCTCGCTTCGAGCGCATCTACCCCGGCGAGCCCTGGACGCGCGTGGACCAGCCTGCCGTCCACCCCGCGCCCGATTGACGCGACTCACGTGCCGACCCGCCCGAGGATCGAGCGCGGCAATGCGCTGCGCATCAGGTCGTCCTGCTGCTCCATGCTCTCGACCATGCGGAACTGCACGCGGGCACGATCGAGGTTGTGGCCTTCGCGAGCGACCTTGAAGTAGCGATCGCCGGACAGGTGGTCGGCGAGGAAGCGCATGCCGACGGTCAGCGTGACGAGCTTCGCGGCGAGCGGCATCAATGCGACCTCCTCGTCGCCGAGGAAACCACTCGCGGTGTCCAGGTAGCCCTGCACGAGCGCCCGGTACAGCTCGGGATCCATGCCGGCACAGTCGAGGTCGACTTCGTCCTCGACGCAGGTCGCGGCGGTGAAGCGCACGAGATCCCCGAAGTCGTAGAGCGACCACCCCGGCATGCAGGTGTCGAGGTCGACGACGCACACCGGCCGCTCGGATTCGGTGCAGAACAGCACGTTGTTGAGCTTCGTGTCGCCGTGCACGACGCGCGATGGGATGCGCCCGTTGCGCAGCAGGTCGTCGAACACGCTGCACATGCCGCGGCGCGATTCGACGAACGCGAGCTCGGGCCCACACGCGCCGACGCGCCCGACGGCGTCGGCGGCGCGTGCCGCATCGAGCTGGCGCAGCCGGTGCGGTGAGCTGAAGAAGTCGGGGATCGTCTCCTGCAGCAGCGCCGGATCGAGGCCGCGGAGCTGTGACTGGAAGCTGCCGAACGCATGTGCCGCGTCGTAGGCGAGCCGCGGGTCGTCACACAGGTCGTGGCTCGTGGTGTTCTCGAGGAACACGTAGGTCCGCCAGGCACCGTGGTGTTCGTGCTGGAGCCAGGCGCTGCCGTCGCGAGTCGGCACGAGCCGCAGCGTGCGCAGGTCGCCGTCGCACTGGCGCCGCAGGTGCTCGGTGACGTGCTGGATGTTGTTCATCAGCGCCGGCACGTCCGGGAACACCTGCTCGTTCATCCGCTGGTGCAGGAAGCGCCAGACGTTCCCGGATGCGCTACTCCAGCTCGAGACGAACGTGTCGTGGATGTGGCCGCGCTCGAAGGCGTCGATCGACCGGAGCTCGCCGTCGATGGCGAACTCGCCGACCACGGCGCGGGCGACGGCGGCGGAGGTGAGGTTCAAGGCTGCCGGTCCGGAGGGGGGCGGGGTGAGAGGCGGGACCGTGAAGTCTAGCCCGGATCGATCGCGGACCGCCCGGCGAGTCGCGTGCAACTGACGCTGATCGCGAAGGCGGCGATGGCCCTCGCGCTGAAGCGTCGGTGACGTCGGCGGTGCCCGACCCGGCGCCGATCGGGAGCGGACGCGCGCCAATGATCCACGGTGCAGGACGGCCGTGGCCGCTCCCTCGCGACACCTGCGGGATCCGGTCGCCGGTCCCGTCACGCCGGTCGGGAACCTGGCCGGGAAGCCGACGGTGCCGGTGTCGCAGGCGCTGGATCCGGACGATCCCTGAATCGACCCGCGGGGACTGCCCGGTGGCGGCCGCGCAGCGACCGGGCGATGACCTCGCCGGCGCGCGGGCGGCCCTGGGCCGCCTGCGCGGAGCCTGGGAGAATGGGGGGCCACGCGACGGAGCCCACCGCGGTGGGCTCGCTCGCCGCGCCAGGCACCTCGTTCCCGGAGGTCCGAGATGGGTATCGCGCATCCGGGCCGCAGCCGCGGCGTGCTGCTCGCATGCAGCGCCGCGCTGGCGGCCTCGTTCGCGCCGGCGACCCGCTCACAGGGGCCGGCAGTCGGTGTCGACACGCAGCTCACCTGGCCGGTCGGCCAGGCCGGTGGCAGCGACGGACACCAGCATCCCGCGGTCGCCTACGACGCCGCGGACGACGTCTTCCTGATCGTGTTCGAGCAGACCTACACGCAGGGCGGAACGACGACCACGACCGTCGCGGGCCGATTCGTCGCCGGCACCGGCGTTCCGCTCGGCACCGCGGATTGCAGCATCTACTCGGTGCACGCGAGCGTGCTGCCGCGCGTCGCCTGGTCGCCGGACCAGAACGAGTTCCTGGTCTGCTGGCAATACGACGACCTGCGCGTCAACGAGCCGTGCGGACCCGGCGTGCCGGTCGACCGCTCCATCATGGCACGCCGCATCGCCTACGACCCGACCGGCTCGTGCGGCGCATTCCGGTTCGTCGGCGCCGAGTTCTTCGTCAGCGGGACGCCGAGCAGCTCGTGCGACACGGTGTACGACATCGAGCCCGACGTCGCGTACGGCTCCGGCGACTACCTGGTCGTCTGGACCGACCACGACATCGCTGCGAACAAGCGCAAGGTGCTCGGCCAGTTCGTCAGCGGCATCGCGAACGCCGGTGCCGGCGGTGGCCAGCTGCTCGGCGGCCAACGCACGCTGTTCACGCGTCCGCCGGGCGTGGCCGACTTCCACGACGCCGCGGTCGCCTATCGCCCGGACCAGCCATGCTTCGTCGCCGTGTGCCGCTACACGGTGACCGGCCTGAGCGCGAGCGACGTGATGGGCCAGGTGATCACGCCGTGGAGCCAGGGTGGCGCCGTGCGCTACGCGAGCTACCTGGCGATCGGCCAGACCAGCGGCGCCGCCGGACGACCGGATCTCGCCTTCGCGACCGGGAACGGCCAATTCCTCGTCGTCTGGCCCGACGCGAGCCTCGCCGGCGGCAATACGAACCGCACGATCCACGCGCAGCGCGCGGTGATCGGACCGTCGACGTTCGCGCCGATCGGCCAGAACTTCCTGGTCTCGGCCGGACCGAACGGCTCGACGAGCGGTGATGCGCGCGCCTGTGCGGTCGACTACGACGGCAGCACCGAGGCCCGCTTCGTCGTCACGTTCGACCTGTTCTGCTGGCCGCGACCGTGCTTCCCGGCCGGCGGCGACTGCTTCGCGCGGATCATCGCGGGCTCCGCCGGCGGCGGAACCGCGGGCGGCGAGCCGATCGGCGATCGCACGCTCCTCGTCGACGGCGCGGCGGTGGCCTCGGGTCAGTCACAACCGGTGATCGCGTTCGACAGCCGACGGGCCATCGCCCTCGTGCCGTGGACCGACGACCGGGCCGTCACGGGAGTGCTGCCGCCGTACAAGATCTTCGCCCAACGCGTTCGCTCGTCCTTCGAGTCGGTGCGGCTCGGCGCGAGCGCGCTCGGCCGCTACACCGCGGGCGACATTGCCCGCTTCCAGCTGTTCGGCCCCACCAACGCTCCCCTCGTGCTCGATTGGAGCCTGTCGCTGCGATCTCCACCGCTGCAGATGCCACCACCGGTCGTCGGCATGCTGTGCCTCGGCGACCCGCTCGCCGTCGGTCCCGGCGGCGCCACCGATGCCGACGGCACCTGGTGCTCGGGCGGCATCCCGATCCCGTCCGCATCGCTCACGCTGTGGTTCCAGGGTGCGCTGCTGTCGGGCGGTTCGCTGTTCCTGACGAACTGCATCGATATCAGGCTGGGACCGTGACGCGGGCGGTCGCCGGTGTGCGGAGCCCCGGCTACGATCGTGCGCGATGACCGACTCCACATTCCACCGCGCGACGCGGGGAGACCGGCCCGCGCTGGAGGAACTGTTGGAGCGCAACCTGCCGCGCCTGCACGCCTATGTCCGCGCCAAGGCCGGGCCGCGCCTGCTCGCCCGTGAGTCGCATGCCGACCTCGTCCAGACCGTCTGCCGCGCGGCACTGGAGGGCCTCGACGGATTCGAATTCCGCGACGAGGTCCAGTTCCGCCATTGGCTCTGCCAGGTCGCGTGGCGGAAGCTCGCGGGGCGCGGCCGACGACTGCGGAGCGCGCGCCAGGACGCGGCCCGCGAGGCACCGGTCGACGTGCACGCGAGCGGATTCGGCGCATGGCTGTCCGAGCTCACACCGAGCCGGGACGCCAGCGCGCGGGAGCAGGTGGAGCTCGTCGAAGCAGCGCTCGATTCGTTGACCGACGAGCAGCGCGAGGCGGTCGTCCTGCGCCGGATCGTCGAGCTCGACTATGCGGATATCGCGGCAGCCATGGGCAAGCGCGAGGTCGCCGTGCGCAATCTCGTCTACCGCGGGCTGGCCCGGCTCGCGCTGACCCTGCGCGGGTGCGACGGCGACCGGCCGTAGCATCAACGGCGGACGCGCTGAAGGAGGGCGCGGAAGTCCGGTCGCTCGTGCAGCGAGTCGAACTGCCACCAGCCGAGCAGCGACTGCCACCGGTCGAAGCCGCGCTCCGCGGCGGTGGCGAGCACCTGCACGGCTCGCGCGCCCGCGGCTTCGGCTCGCGCCGGATCGATCGCGACGAGGCGCGCGTGGGCCTGCGCGAGAAAGGACGCGGCGGAGACGGTCGAGTCCCCGTCCGCGACCGCATCCGCGATCCGCCCGGCGATCGGCAGCACGTCGTCGGGTCGATCCGCCGCCAGCAAGGCCTCGCACAATCGTGCGCGCAGCGTCATCAGACGGTCCGACCACGCTCGCTTCGGCACGGCGGCGACCGCCTCCTCGCTCAGCTCGACCCCGCGGCGCGCGTAGGCGACCGCGCGCTCGAACTCGCGCAGGGCGATCGCACTCGTCGAGGCGGAGTGGCAGGTGCCCGCGAGCCGGTGGCGCACGAGAGGAGCATCCGGCGTCACCGCGAGCCGCTGCTCGCGGGCCTGGATGACACGGTCGAGGACCTCCAATGCCTCCGCGTGCTCACCGAGGCTCGACCGGGCGAGGCCGAGCATCGCGAGCGAGTTGATCAGCGACTCGGCGATCTCGACGTTCTCGGGCAACGCGGCCGCGACGGCCTGCTCGATCTCGACGGCGCGCTGCAGCGGCGCGACCGCGAGCTCGGTCGCGGGCCCGATCCGCGCGAGGGCGAGCGAGTGCAGCGCGTGCGCGACCCTAAGCCGTTCGCGCGGTGCCAGCGCGCCGACGTCGAGCTCCGCGTCGAAGCGGGCGATCTCCGCCTCCAGCGCGGCGGCGACCGCCGGATCGTCCTGAGCGCGGTCGGTCCGTTCGCGCGCGACGTCGAGACGCGTCAGTGCGGTCCACACCCGATCGCCGGCATCGACCTCGAGCTCCCGGTCGATCCGGCCGTAGAGCGAGCCGAGCTGCTCGGGCGGTGTGACCTCGGCGGACGCCACGAGAGTCGCGACGAGCTCGCGCCGGAACTGCGACACATCGGGGAAGTCGCGGACGAGCCCCTCGTAGAGCTCGACCGACCGTGCGAGCGCACCGCGCGCACCCTCCACGTCGCTCGTCGCAGCCGTGGTGCCGAGCCGGGCGAGGACCTCTGCCGCCATCAGACGGCAGCCGGTCAGCGGTGCACCGCCCTCGATGCCGGGCTCGAGGATCGCCCACGCCGCGCGGAGCTCGTCCAGCGCGGCTGCCGTCCGGCCGATACGCAGGTGCACGGTCGCGAGACAGCGCAGCGCGTGCGCGCGTAGCCCGAGTACGTCGACGCCGCGGCTCGCACCGACCTGGTCCAGCTCCGCGAGCGCCGCGGTCAGCTCCGTCTCGGCGTCCGTCTGCCGACCGGTGTCGTTGAACACCCGGCCGAGCTCCAATCGGGCGGCGGCCCGGACGGCGCGCTCCTCGACGTCGCCCGCCGCGTCGAGACCCGCGAGCGCCTCGCGGAGGTCGGACTCGGCCGCGGTCAGGTCACCGCCGGCGCGGTCGACGGCGACCTTCGTCTGCAGCACGGAGCACCGCGCGATGCGCGTCCGTGGATCCGCCGGCGGCGGCAATACCGACAGCGCCTCGCCGACCGCCGCGCGCGCCGCAGCGAGATCGCCGATCCGCTTGCTCTGCCACGCGTCGCGCCGCAGCGCGGCGGCCAGACCGATCCGGACGCGCACGTCGTCGGGACGGTCGGCCACGAGCCGCCGATACAGATCGATCGAGTCGCGCAGCAGATCACGGCCGGCCGCATCGAGGCCCGGCGTGTACGACAGCTCGTCGGCTCCGAAGTCGGCCAGGAACCGATCGAGCGCATCCAATGCGGTGTCGAGGTGCCGCTCCGCGAGGCGCTGCTCGGCGAGGATGGCGGTCCGCGCCCGCAGCTGCACCAGGCCGATCACGGTCGGCACGCCCGCCGCGACGACCAGCGTCGCGGCGAGCCCGACCGCGAGCCCGGGTCGCCGCTGGCAGAACCTGCGCAGCCGCAGCAACGGTCCCGGGCGGCGTGCACGGATCGGCTCCCGCGCCAGGTAACGCGCGAGGTCGTCGCGCATCGCGCCGGCGCTCGGATACCGCCGCCGCGGCTCGGGGTCCATGGCGCAGGCGACGATGGTCTCGACGTCCCACGGCACCGACGGATTGCGATGCCGCAGCGGCACCGACTCGCCACGCGCGATACGCTCGCGCAGCGCCAGCTCGTCGTCCGCGAGGAACGGCAGCTCGAGCGCCAGCAGCTCGTAGAGCAGCACGCCCAGACCGTAGACGTCGGTGCGCGCATCGACGGCATCACCGCGGACCTGCTCCGGCGCCATGTACGCCGGCGAGCCGACGACGTCGCCGGTGCGAGTCAGTCGCCGCTCCTCACCGAGCGGCCGCGCGAGTCCGAAGTCGAACAGCTTCGCGGCACCGCCGGCCGCGAGCAGCACGTTGGACGGCTTGACGTCGCGATGCAGGACGCCGGCCGCGTGTGCCGCGTCGAGCGCATCGGCGACCTGTGATGCGACCCGCACACAGGCGTCGGTCCAGCTCTCGCGGGCCGCGCGAGAAGTGGTCGCCTCCGAGCTGACGAGGTCGCTTCCGCGCAGCACGGAAGGACGCCGTGAGCCTAGGCGTGCGATCACCGCAGCGAGCGTCTCGCCCTCGACGAGCTCCATCGCGAGCCATTGCACGCCGTCGTCGTCGCCGACCGCGAACACCGGCACGATGCCGGGATGCCGCAGGCCGGCGATCACGGCCGCCTCGCGCCGGAAGCGCTGGCGTGCCGACTCCAGATGGACGCGATCCGAGCGCAGCACCTTGATGGCCACCTCGCGATCGAGGCTCGGTTGATACGCCCGGTAGACCAGGCCCATGCCGCCGCCGCCTAGCAAAGCACGCAGCTCGAACTCGCCCAGGCGCCCGGCCGTGCCGGAGCTGCCGCATTGCGGATCGTCCGTGGTGTCGTCCGGGGGCAGGAGACCGGCACCGCGCAGGGCCCCCAGACAGCGCTCGAGCTCACCGCGCTGGTCCGGGTGGGAGTCGAGAACGGCGCGCAGCTCGACGGCGCCACCTTCCTCGAACGCCCGCACACATTCGGCGATGAGATCTTCCATGGCCGACTCGCGATGGTAGCGGAGCCGGGCGCCCCGCGAGGCCGATCATCCCTGGCCGCTCAGCGGACCGTGATCACGATCGTGTCGCTGAGCCGCAAGCCCAGCCCCAGGCACGAGCCGCCGGTCAGATCGAAGCCCTGCACCGCGGCCCGCAAGCCGACGAGCGCGCCGTCGATCGGGATGTCGACGTGGATCAGCGGTGGGAACGCCGGACCCTCGACTCCGAGCGTGCACGGCACGCTGCACATCGGGATCGCGACCGGCACCGCGCGAACGATGCCGAACAACGTGCCGGAGGTCGTCGGGCCGGTGGTCGGGCCGGGCACCTGGAACGACACGCGGGCGCCGAGCCGCGGATCGCCGGTCGCGGTGATCGGGAAGCCGTGGCAGCCGTACGGCAGCGTCGTGAACCCACCGGTGCCGAGTCCTTCGTAGACGGCTCCGCGCACGGTGGCCGGGCCGCCGGCATTGGAGTCCTCCCAGGCGAGGAGGTAGCGCCCCCCATTGCCGTCGAGGCGCGCTGCCACGGCGGGCGCGCCTTCCCAGTGAAACTGCAGGCCGACCCCGAGCTGCGTCTCGGTGAAGCCGAGCCCGAGGGCCGGCGTCTGCACCGTGTGCACGGTGGTCACGTAGACGTCGTAGTCGTTGGTCGCAGCCGAGAAGAGCTGCCCGAACGCGATCGCGAAGCGAACGCCGTCGGTGTCGACGACCGGAGCCACCTGCGGCGCCGCATATCTCGTGCTGATGTTCTGGCCCGCGAGCCATTGCCCGTCCGCGACCAGGTCGATCCACAGATCGTCCTCGGTCGGACTGACGGACTGCTGCGCAACGACCAGATGTTGGCGTCGACCCTGCACGACCTCGGTCGCCGACGACACGTCCGGCACCAGGAACTCCATCGCATGCCGATTGGGACCGACGGGGTAGGTCGGATGCGTGATCCTGCCGTCCCACGACAGGTTCGCACCCAGGACCGCACTCGTGGTCGGCGAGATGCGGCGTGTGAAGACCACCATCCATGACTGCGTGGTCGCCGGCGACGAGCCGTTCGACTTCGAGATCCGGGGCCGTTGCTCGAGCGACGTGGAGTTCTCCAATGCGAGCGGCGCCGGCGTCGTCGAGGTACCGTCGTCGCGGATCATCCGGTAGAGGATGTCCGAGTCGCTCGCGGAGCGGACGTCCTCCCAGACGACGGCCCAGTAGTCCGGCCCGAACGGATTGCCGTCGCCGCCGACGTCCGGATCGACGGAGTGATTGGTGAGCGCGTTAGAGATCGAAAACGGTGCCTGGAGCTGCGTGGCACCACCCGCGTCCCGCGTCCGGCCGCGGATGGTGGTGAACGACCCGCCGACGGTGAGCGTCTCGGCGACCACGAGGAAGCGACCCGCCGCCCGATTGGCAGCCACCTGTGGCTTGCGCCAATCGTCCGTCGAGACGTCGATCCACTGGCCGGAGCCAGCGACCGGTGCGCCGGCGTCGTCGCGCAGCTCGCACCAGACATCGGTGTCGGTCAGCGAGTAGCGGCGCTCGCAGACCAGCAGGAACATCCCGCTGCCGCTCTCGAAGGCGAGGTCCGGCGCGCCGAACGCGAACGTGCTGGACGCGATGGAGAACGTCGACAGCACGGGATCGACGACGATCGGGAGCGCTGCCTCGGCGACGAACCCGGCAGAGACGTGGTGGACGATCGCCCCGTCGCGGAGCTCGCTGCGCAGCGCCTCCCTGCGCCCGCCGGCGTCGATCGCGACCGCACCACTCATTCGCACGCCACCCTCGGGGCCGCGGAACAGGAAGCCGCCGCCATCCGGCAGCACTGCCAGCTCGGTCTCGCAGGCGACCTCGACGCACAGCTCGCCGCGCTCCGGCAGCTCGCGGATCTCGAACGTCTGCTCGATGCCGTCCGAGCGCAGCCAGTGCCGTTCGACGACCGGACCGCGGTCGAAGGCGACGCAATCCGCCCCGGGACGCCCGAGCCGAGGCTCGCTCGTGGCGACCGTCGCACCGGCGACGGTCACGCGACGCAGCCGGAGCGTCAGCGGCCAATCGCGTGCGGCCCGCGCTCCGAGATACGGGACGAACGTCGCCGCGCCGGCGGCGAACCGCGCCTTGTAGCTGCCGGCCGCGGCCCACAGCCCGCCCGCGCCGGCGTCGTCGACGAGCACGCGCGCGGGGTCGAAGGCGGCCGCCAGCGCAGCCGCGGCCACTGGACCGCCCTTCGCAGGACGCTGCGGCGCCGGCAGCGCGATCGGGTCGGGCGACTGCACCTGCGGCAGCGGCAGCGCCGTTGCGGCGGGGAGATTCGTGTCGGCGGGGCAGGCGACGGAGAGGGCGCCCGCGGTCAGCGCCGCGAGCCAGCGGTGGTCGGTCATGTCAGTTCCTCGGTCTGCATCAGGTCCGCCGCGACCAGTGCTCGACGCGCCCGCTCGTCACGTGGAGATTTCGACGATCGCGCCGCACATGGCCCGGCCCGGCTGCGCACTCCACCATGGCCGGCCGATCGGCGATGCTCGGGCGCATGGACCGACCGGCCGCGTTCCACACCACGCGCTGGAGCCTCGTTCGTCGCGCGGCGCGCGACGACGGCGCCGGCAGGCGCGCGCTCGACGAGCTGTGCGCGCCATCAGGCGCTGAACGCGGTCGCAGCCGAGAGAGCGACGAAGCGCGGCGGCACCACCGTCGTGGTGAGCCTCGAGGCTCCGCGCCTCGACGCCGAGGACGCGCGCATCGAGATCGCGGACCGGCGCGGTGACACCCCCGAGCGCGCGTTCGACCGCGCCTGGGCACGGGCGGCGCTCGACACCGCATTGGCAACGCTGGACGCGGAGTACGCGGCACGTGGCAAGGCGGAGCTGTTCGACGCACTGCGTCCGTGGCTCGAGGAGACGGCGCCGTCCGACGCACCCTACGCGGAGCTCGCCGGTCGGCACGCTGAAGGTCGCGGTACACCGGATGCGCCGGCGGTTCCGCGACCTGTTGATCGCGTCGGTCCGCGACACGCTCGACTCGACCGACGACACGGTCGACGAGCTCGCCGAGCTGCTGGAGGCGCTGCGATGAGCGAGGGGGGAGCGACCGACCACGACGGGGCAGATCTCGTGGCGAAACCGCGTAACCTCGTCCGGCCCCTGCTGCAGCGGAGGTCATGACCGACTCCAACTCGCCTTGGTCCCGGCCCGCCGAGCCGGACCCCGTTGGCCTCTGGCAGGGCGCCCTCGACCAGGCCCGCACCGACTCCGCGGCTCCAGCGGGCCTGCCGACGCCCGCGACTCTGCAGGCCGCGTTCCCCGAGCTCCGGATCGTCGGCCTGATCGGCCGCGGCGGCATGGGCGCGGTCTACCGGGCGCACGACGCGCGGCTCGACCGCGACGTCGCGATCAAGGTGTTGCCACCGGCGCTCGCCGCCGATCCGGCGTTCGCCGAGCGTTTCGCGCGCGAGGCACGGGCGCTGGCGCGGCTCCAGCATCCACACGTGCTGGCCGTGCACGACTTCGGCCAGCGCGGCGACCTCCACTACCTGCTGACGGAGTTCGTCGACGGCGTGGATCTCCGCCGGCTGATGTCGATGGGACGATTGCCGCCGGAGGAGGCGCTGCGGATCGTCCCCCAGGTCTGCGCCGCGCTCCAGTTCGCGCACGACCACGGCATCGTCCATCGCGACATCAAGCCGGAGAACGTCCTGATCGACACGCAGGGCAACGTCCGCGTCGCCGACTTCGGCCTCGCGAGGATCCTCGGCGAGTCGCACGGCGCCCCATCGCTGACCGCGACGAGCCAGCTCCTGGGCACGCCGCACTACATGGCTCCCGAGCAACTGCGCGGCGCCGCCGTCGACCACCGCGCCGATATCTTCGCGCTCAGCGTGATGCTGTACGAGATGCTGACCGGCCAACTGCCGATCGGCCACTTCACGCCGCCGTCGAAGCGCGCCGGCACGGCCCCACGACTCGACGACATCGTGATGCGAGCGCTCGCCGAGGAGCCGGAGCGCCGCTACCAGCATGCGTCGGAGGTCAGTCGCGACCTCCGCGACGAGACGCCGCGCAGCGGGGCTCCCGCGGTCGACCGCGCGCGCGTGTCACGTTCCGGCAGACGACTGCACCGGGATCCGCACCGCCACCCGACGCGCGGACTCCGGGTCGCCTGGCTCGTGGTGATCGCCGGCGTGATCGCGGTCGCGACGCTGCTGTCGGCGAACCTGCGGGACCAGAACCATGCACGGCTGCAGCGCGAGCGAGCGGTCGCCGGGCTCCAGTCGGATGCAGAGTCGGGCGCGGCGGCGGACGCCAGGCCGGAGACGCCCCCCGCCCCGACGGTCTCGCCGAGCTTCGCCGTGAGCGAGCCGGCACCTGCGTTCGCCCTCGGCCGGTCGGTCGTCGCGATCGCGGCGCTCGCGCTGGTGCTGCTGTTGACGACGAGCGGCTTCCGCGCGCTGCGCCGGCTGCGCGAGGCGGGGATCGCCGATGGCGCCGGCTTCGCGACGTTCACGGCCTGGGCGCCGATCCTGCTGGCGCTCGACGCGCTCGTGCTGGTCCCGTTGCAGCAGCTCCGCGACCAGGACACGCGCCAGCTCGCGACGGCCGTCGGCCTCGCGATCTGCCTGCTCGCCGACACGCTGTTCCTCGCCTGGCGCATCCGCGACCTGCGCCGCGCGGTCGCGGCGTGACGCGTCACTGCGGCGCGGCGGCGAGCGGAGTGAGCTCGAGCTTGCGGAACTCGCAGACGGCACCCTCGGCCTGGATCGCGATCTGGCCGTGATCGGCCGTGCAGTCGAAGCCGTGGTTGACGTGGTCGCCATTGACCCACACGTCGATGTCCCGACCGCGGCACTCGATGATCATCTGGTTCCACTCGCCGGCGGGACGCTCCGAGTCGTCGGTCAGATTGCGGATGCGGCGCGCGCGATCACCGTCGACACCCCAACGCTCCTTCGGACCGCGCCGGGACTCCATGTCGGGGACCGCGATGTCCTCACCGATGCACCAGAAGTCGCCGGCATTGCCGACGTGGAGCTGGCACTCGATCGATTGAGGGAACATCTCGTAGAGGCGGCGCGGCGTCGACGAGTGGACGAGCACTCCGCAGTTGCCGGGCTCGCCCGGCCAGCGCCATTCGACGACGAGGCGGTAGTCGCCGTACGACGCGTCGGTGATCAGGTGACCTTCCGGCTTGCCGCGGCTGACGAGCAGGCCGTCGCGCACCTCGAACGACGCGGGCACGTCGGCACCGCCGTCGGCGGCCGGGACGTCGGCGTGCCAGCCCGCGAGGCTCACGCCGTCGAACAGCGCGATCGGCTGCGGGGGTGTCGGAGCCTGCGAGCAGGCGGCGACGAGGACGGCGAACCACAGCGGGGTGAGGTGGCGCATGCGCGCGACGATCCCGGCCGGGTCACTGCCGTGCAAGCGAGCACCGCCCCGGTTTCCGATCGCCGCGGCGCCGCGCTACCGACCGCCGGGTGACCCAGGCCCCTCCCACGACGACCTGGCTCCGCACCGCGGCGCTGGTCGCGGCGCTCGCCCCGGTGGCCAGCACCCAGCCCGGCCGTCCCGCCGACGCCGGACCCTTCGCCGACCGGTCCGCGGCATTCGGGTCGCCGACCAGCTCGACGGCGTCGCGCCGGGCATCGCCGAGCGCAAGCCCGCGGTCGGGCGCGACCCGCTCGACCGGCTGCTCGCCAGCGGCCGACCGCCGCAGCGCCCGGAGGCCGCCGTGAGGACCGACGCGCCGGTCGGCATCGCGCTGTTCGACCGGTACCGCAACCCCGGGGCACGGCAGCGCGCTCGCGTTCCTCGATGCGCGCGGACGGCTCGCGTGGTCGCGCACGTTGCCCGACTTGTTCGGCGGCGTCCCGGACGGGGCGACGCTGCGTGACGACGCTCTGGCGTGGGGTGTCGACCCCGCGCGCGGCGTGGCGTGGGTCGCGACGCTCGGTCACCACCTGCGCACGGTCGCGCTGGCCGACGGCATGATCGCCGAGCCGCCGGCGGCGACGACCGGTGACGCGGCGCGACGCCTGGCGCTCCTCGACGCATTGCTCCGCGGCGGGCGCGCCGCGGCGGAGGTCGTGCCGCTGCTCGGGCCGCGCGCGGACGACGCCAGCCTCCCGCCGGTGGAGCGACTGCGCGCGGCGGCGATCTGCCACGCGGGCGGCGACCGGTCCGACCGCAGCGCGCTGTTCCGGGCCGCGGCTGGCGAGGTCGACCCCGCGATCGCGGTGTTCGCGGCCAGCAAGCTGTGTGAGCTCATCGGAGCCGACGCATTGGACGCGTGGATCACGGCGGTCGCCCGGCTCGACGAGCTGCTCGATCCGCGTGCCGAGACGTGGCCGTTCCAGCATCATCACAACGCGTTCCCGGACCTGCTCGCCGCCGCGACGCGGCTCGGCGCTCCCGCCGCCGACGCCGTCGTCGAACTCGTGAGGCGCCCCGGACGCCACCGCACTCGGCCGCTCCAATGCCGCGGTGCTCTGGTGGGGACTCGGCCATGTGACGCTGCCCGCGGCATTGCGGCGAACGCTCGTCGACGGTCCGCCCGGCGCCGCCGACACGGTGCTGCGCGCGCTGCTCGCCGGTGGCCTCACCGACCTTCCGCACATCCTGGCCGAGCTGCTCGCGACCGGCACGCAATGCGAAGCACGGCTGGCGATCTGGTTCGCGGATCATCCCGATCCCGCAATGCGCTCGCTGCTCGGGCGGCGCCTCGCGGTCCACCCGGCCGACTCGTCGGTGGCGATCGTGCTGCGCGAGACGCTCGATGCGATCGAACGCGCGGGCGAGCGCGGTATCGGAGCTGCGACGACCGGGCGCTGACGTCACACGGGGGTCTCGTCGCGGTGCGCGCGGCAGTCGCCGTCCCGTCCGGCGCCGCATTCGGCGTGCCGGCCATTGCCGAGCGGGCGATCGAACGGCCGTGCAAGGACGCGGCGTCGGTTTCGTGTTCCCGGACCGCCGCGGCTGGCTACCCAGGGCCGTCCCCGGTCCCTCCATCCCGATTCCCGACCCGAAACTCATGCGCACCCCGACCCTGACCGTCCTGCTGCTGGCGCCGGCCATTCCGGCGCAGCTCACCTGGAACACGCTGGCCCCGCCGACCCGTCCCGCCGCGAGCGAGTCCTACGCGATGGCGGAGACCTCCGGTCCGCCGAGCCTCCTGCTGTTCGGCGGAACGCCGGCGCCGTCGACCTGGCGCCTCTCGCAGGGCGCGTGGACCCGGCTCGCACCGTTGCACCAGCCGTCGAGCCGCACGCGCACAGCACTCGCCTACGACCCGGTGCGCGACCGCGTCGTGCTGTTCGGCGGCGAGCTGTACAGCGCTCCGTTCGCCAGCGACGAGACCTGGGAGTGGAACGGTCAGGACTGGTCGCTGCTGCAGCCTGCGAACCGGCCGCCAGCGCGCGCGGGCGCCTCGCTGGCGTTCGATCCCGGCACCGGCCGGCTCGTGCTGTTCGGCGGCTTCGGCGGCCGCTTCCTCGACGACACCTGGAGCTTCGACGGCAGCGACTGGACCCGGCTGCAGACGACCTACCAGCCGCCGCCGCGCGCGAACTCCGCGATGGCCCACGACCGCACCGGCATCGTGCTGTTCGGCGGCAGCGACGCGTTCGGCGCCCTCGACGACGCCTGGCGCCTCGAGTCCGGCGCGTGGCGACGCCTGTCGTTCGCGACGCGGCCGTCTGCCCGACAGGGTCACTCGATGACCTGGGACGCCGACCGCCGGCGGATCGTGCTGCACGGCGGCTACGCGACCGGGCTCGACGTGCTCGCGGACACCTGGGAGCTGGACGCCTTCGGCCTCGGCTTCTCGCGCGTGGCGACCGCAGTGCCGGGACCGCGCGTCGGCGATCACGCTGCTGCCTACGACCCGCAGCGGCGCGCGGTCGTCGTGTTCGGCGGGGCGACCGTCGTCAGCTCCGGCGGATCGACCTACCGCGTGCCGGTCGACACGACCGCCGAGTACGTGCCGACGGTCCGCGCGTCGATCGCACAGATCAGCCTCGGCTGCGGCGGGATCGACAGCATGTTCTTCGCGCAGATGCCGCTGCTCGGCGAACTCGGCTTCACGTTCGGCATCGCCCCCGTCATCGGCGCGCAGCGGATCCCGACCGTCGCCGGCCTGTCGCTCGCGCAGCAGGTCCCACCGCTGAGCTTCGGCCGCTGCCAGCTCCACCTCGCCACGCCGATCGCCGTGGTGAGCTCGCCGGCGTTCCCGCCGGGCAGCTTCACGCTGCCGATCCCGGCGAACCCCGCGCTCCGCGGCCTGACGTTCTACGTGCAGGTGATCGGTGAGGAGTTCCTGGCCGGCGCCGGCCAGAACGGCGTCGGCTTCTCGCCGGCCTACCGGCTGACGATCGGCGACTGACGCCACCGCCGGTGCGCCGGTCGCGATCGGCACGGCCATTCCGTTGCGGACGGCCCCCGCGACCGGCAACCTGCAGCGGATCGTGGAGCCCGCATCGCCGCCGCCCAGCCCGGACCGCCTCGCCGACACGCTCGCGGTGCGCGAGCGGCTGTGGGCCACGGCCGGACCGGGACCGTTCCGAGCACCGGGAGCCGGTAGCGCCGACGCGCGCATCGATCTGAAGCTGTGGTGGTGGCAGGCCCGCACCGCGGTCGCCGCACGCGGCACCGACGCCGCGCGCGCTCGGCTCGCCAGCGTCGACACCCCGGACCTCGCCGCCGGCACGGTCACCGACGGGGTCGCGCGCGGCGTGCGCGTCGCGCTCGAGGAGGCGATCAGCCTGTGCGAGCCCGCGCCGCCGCCGCCGCCCCCCGAGCCGGACGACCCGCTCGACCCGCTGCTGGTGTTCGAGGGCCGCGAGCTGCGCAAGCGACGGGAGCTGCTGGTCGCGTCGGGCGGCGCGCGACTGCGCTGGTCGCGGCGCGGCGGGATCCTGTTCGTCGACCGCGACCACGGCGTGCACGCGGAAGACTGCGTGCGCTTCGAGGACCGCCGCGACCGCGGCGACCTCGACGGCTTCGTGCCCGACCCCGACGAGCGGCCGCGGCTGTTCTCACCGGCGTTCCTGAAGCCGGTCCGCTACGAGGAGAACCGGACGCTGCAGCGCCTGACGCTCGACGGCCGGCTCGGCCGCCGTGGCGACGGCTACCCGTGCCGGATGGTCGTCAGCGGCCGGCCGACCGATGCCCGGCTGCGGATCGAGCTCACGCTGCGCAACGAGCACGACGACCACCGGCTGCGGATCCGGTTGCTCGGCTGCGCGAACCCCGCGGCGCTCGCGACCGAGGGTGCGCCTCCACCCGAGCTCTGCCTGCGGCGCGGCGGGGTCTTCCTCGCGGTGACGCTGGTGAGAGCCTGTGGAGTGTTGAAGGTCGGAGCGCTCTGCACACCGACTCCCGACGCGCAATGCAGAGGCTTGATCCACCACGTGTTGCATCTGGGTGGAGCGCCGTGGAGGACGCCGTCAAAAGAGTGAGGATTCCTCCACTTCTCCGGAATCTGCACCGCTCTGCACAGCGATCGACGCGCGCCTCTTGCCCGACCGCCCGGCGCGCGCACACTGGCACGGCTCGCTCCGAGTGCCACCCGGGCGAGGAGGCTGCGACGACCGCGTCCCGGTCGGCTTGCGCCCCCCACCCGGCGGCCCCCCCTGCGCGCCCCTCGTCACGCTCGACCTGATCCGCCCGCCGATCGCCCCCCGGCAGGAAGGTCCCATGCCACAGATGTTCTGGTTCCTGGTCGGCGTCGCCACCTGTCTGGCGGCGACGCTGCTGTTCGCATCGGTGCGCAGACGCACCCGCGGCAGCGCGGGGTTCGACGAGGTGGGTGCGGACGGGATCGGGGCCGGCGCGGGCGCGGAGCGCCCGCCGGGAGCCGAGCGCGCCGAGCTCGGCGTGCTGCGCAGGGTGCTCGACGAGACGCGCCGTGACGTCGAAGCGGTCGCGCGCAGCTTCGGCGACGAGATCGCGTCGCTGGCGTCGGCGATCGACGGTCACTCGCAGCTGCTCGCCGAGTCGGTCGCCGATCCGGTCGGCGTCGAGTCGACGCTGATCGCCCACCGCAGCCGCCAGCTGGCCACCGCGGTCCGCCGGCTGCGCCACTTCAGCGAGAAGATCCTGTCGTTCGCGCACGTCGAACCGCTGCCGGTCCGGCCGCTGCGGCTGCGCTCGTTCCTCGACGAGATCGTCGCCGAGATCGAGGACTGGGGCACCCACTACCGGCTCGAGGCCGTCACCTCCGAGTTCCTGCCGGACGCGGTCGCGAATCACCGCGCGCTGCGCAGTGCGACGCTGTTCCTGATCGACACGCTGCTCGGCCTGGAATCGCGCGCGGCGCGGTTGAGCTTCCGCTGCTACGCGCAGATCACCGATGAGCGCGACACCCGCGTGGTCCTCGAGATCTGCGCGGAGGCCGAGGATTGTGGCACGCCCCACGAAGCCTCGCGGGCCGCGATCCAGCTCGGCTACGTCGCTGCCCGGAACCTGCTCGAGGCCCAGGGCGCCCGGCTGTCCTTCGACGAGCTGGAAGGGCTGAGCGTCACCTGCTTCATCAGCATGCCGGCGCGCACCCGCGTCGAGGTCGAGCGGCCCGCGGCACCGAGCGTCGCCCGCGCTCCCGCGGAACCGGTCCGGCCGCGCGCGCGGCGGGCGGCACGGGCCGAGCCGCACCGCTACGGCGGCGTGCTGGTGCTCGAAGACGACCCCCAGATCCGGGAGATGATCGCCCACGAGCTGAGCGACACCGGTCGGAAGCTCGTCAGCTGCGTCGACGGCGCGTCGGCTCGGTCGCTGATCGAGGCGACCCCCGAGCGGTTCGAGGTCGCGATCCTGGAGCACGGCGCCCGGGTCGAGTCGGGACGGTCGATCGCCGAGCTGCTGTCGCTGCGCTGTCCCGACGTCCGCATCGTGCTGCTGACGACCGCCGAGGGGCAGCTCGGCGCGGACCTGGCGGCCGCCGTCCTCGAGCTGCGCAAGCCGTTCGGCATGGCCGAGCTGAGGCGCACGCTGGAGGCGGCGCTCGAGCCCGCCGTGCCGCTGCCGCAGCCGGACTGAGGCCGCGGACCCGACCGCGCGGGACACCGGCCCCGGGAACCGTTATCTTGTTCGGCCCGTTTCACCGCCGACCGGCGGTCGGAAGGAGCTGACCTGGCCTCCATCAAGCGCGACCGACCCGCGGACGAGTGTCGTCCGATCACCTTCCAGCGCGGCATCGTCGACCAGTCCGACGGCTCGGTGCTCGTCACCTGCGGCCGGACCAAGGTGTTGTGCACGGTGTCGGTGCAGGACGGCGTGCCGCAGTGGATGAGCGGCCAGGGTCGCGCGTGGCTGACCGCCGAGTACTCGATGCTGCCCGGCTCGACGCGGTCGCGGAAGGTGCGCGACGGGCGGGTCGGCGGCCGCATCGACGCGCGCTCCCTGGAGATCCAGCGGCTGATCGGGCGCTCGCTGCGCGCGGTCCTCGACGTCGAGGCACTGCCGGAGATCACGCTGTGGGTCGACTGCGACGTGATCAACGCCGACGGCGGCACGCGCACGACGGCGGTCAACGGCGCCTGCATCGCGCTCCACGACGCACTGGTCGCACTGCAGCGGAAGGGCCGGTTGAAGGCGGCGAGCTGGCCGATGACCGACCTGGTCGCGGCGGTGTCGGTCGGACTGGTGCGCGGCGAGCTGCTGGTCGACCTCGACTACCGCGAGGACGTCGTCGCGGACGTCGACCTCAACGTCGTCCGCCGCGGTGACGGCCGACTGGTCGAGGTGCAGGGCACGGCCGAAGGCCGCAGCTTCACCGACGACGAGCTGCGCGCGATGCTCGACCGGTCGGCCCGCGCGTGCGAAGCGATCGTCACCCGGCAGCGCGAGGTCATCGCATCCGAGCCGGCGTCGGCGAACGGAGGCGAAGCGCGATGAGCCACGCACAAGACCGCCAGGCAGAGGGCCGCCACGCAGAAGGCCGTATCGAGCTGTGGGTCGCGAGCGCCAACCGCAAGAAGCGCAAGGAGCTGGAACGACTGCTGGCGCCGCTCGGATTCGCGCTGCGGTCGCTCGCCGAGCTGCCGGAGCCGCTCGACATCGTGGAGGACCGGCCCGATTTCGCCGGCAACGCCGAGGTCAAGGCGACGACGCTCGCCCGCCACGTCGGCGCGCTGGCGCTCGGCGACGACTCCGGACTGTGCGTCGACGCGCTCGGCGGCGAGCCCGGCGTGCACTCGGCGCGCTGGGCCGGCCCGGGCGCGACGGACGCGGACCGCATCGACAAGCTGCTCCACGAGCTGGAGCGCCGCCACGAGCTCGCGGCGACGACCGACCGGCGGGCGCGCTTCGTCTGCCACCTGTGCCTCGCCGCCCCGGACGGATCCGTGCTCGCCCGCGTCGAGGAGACCTGCGAGGGCGTGATCGTCGACACCCCCCGGGGGAGCGACGGCTTCGGCTACGATCCGGTGTTCGTGCCGGACGCGGGTGATGGTGACCCGGGCCCGGCACCGACCTTCGCCGAGCTGTCCGCAGCGGCGAAGGACGCGATCAGCCACCGCGGCAAGGCGCTCCGCAGCCTCGCCCGGATCCTGCGGGAGCGGCTGGTCGACGGCGACCTGCCGCGCCGCACCTGACCCGTATCGCCGCACCTGCTCCGGCGGGACGCCCCGACGCCGCCGCTCCGAGGCCCGCCCTCGGCTGAGACCGACTGCTCAGACCGACTGCTCAGACCGACTGCTCAGACCAACTGTCCAGACCGACTGTTCCGACCGCCGAGCCGACCGTGACCGAAGTCTCCCTGATCCGCAACTTCAGCATCATCGCGCACGTGGACCACGGCAAGTCCACGCTCGCCGACCGCCTGCTCGAGCTGACGCAGACGGTCGACAAGCGCCAGATGCGGGAGCAGCTCCTGGACGACATGGAGCTCGAGCGCGAGCGCGGCATCACGATCAAGGCCCGCGCCGTGGCGATGCGCTACAAGCGCGCCGACGGCACGACCTTCCTCTTCAACCTGATCGACACGCCCGGCCACGTCGACTTCAACTACGAGGTGCAGAAGTCGCTGCAGGCCTGCGAGGGCGCATTGCTGCTCGTCGACGCCTCGCAGGGCGTGGAGGCACAGACGGTCGTCAATGCCGTGCTGGCCGAGCAGGCGAAGCTCACGATCATCCCGGTGCTGAACAAGATCGACCTGCCTCACGCGCGACCCGACGAGGTCGCATCCGAGATCGAGGACGCGATCTGCCTGCCGGCCGAGGACGCGATCGCGGTGTCCGCGAAGTCGGGCCTCAACTGCGAGCAGCTGCTCGACGCGATCGTCGAGCAGATCCCGCCGCCGAGCGGGAACCCGGCGAACAAGCTCCAGGCATTGATCTTCGATGCGATCTACGACGACTACCGGGGTGTCGTGATCTACATGCGGGTCCGCGAGGGCACGATGCGCCGCGGCGACACCATCCGCATGCTCGCGGCAGGCAAGAGCTACGAGGTCATCGAGCTCGGGCGGCTTGCGCCGCGCATGGTGCCGGAGGAGCGGTTGCACGCCGGCGAGGTCGGCTACCTCGTCGCGAACATCAAGACGCTCGTCGACGTCAAGGTCGGCGACACCATCACGCACGAGAAGGAGTCGCTGCGCGCCAGACCGGTACCTGGCTTCAAGGACCCGAAGCCGATGGTGTTCTGCGGCTTCTATCCGACCAATTCGGGCGACTTCGAAGACCTCCGGAAGTCACTCGAGAAGCTGCGCCTCAACGACTCGAGCTTCACGTTCGAGCCGGAGACCTCCGACGCGCTCGGCTTCGGCTTCCGCTGCGGCTTCCTCGGGCTGCTGCACATGGAGATCATCCAGCAGCGGCTCGAGCGCGAGGAGGACATGGACCTCGTGCAGACGGCGCCGAACGTCACCTACCACGTCGTGCTGAGCGACGGCAGCGAGGTCGAGGTCCGCTCGCCGTCCGAGATGCCGGACCCGTCGAAGATCGACACCTACAAGGAGCCGATCGTCGAGGTCCGGATCGTCGTGCCGACCGAGAGCATCGGCGTCGTGATGAAGCTCGCGACCGATCGCCGCGGCGTCTACGAGCGCACCGAGTACTACGGCTCGCAGCGGGTCATGCTGACCTTCGCGATGCCGTTCTCGGAGATCATCTTCGACTTCCACGACCGCCTGAAGTCGGCGACCCGCGGCTTCGGCACGATGGACTACGAGCTGCGCGGCTTCCAGGAAGCCGATCTCGTCAAGGTGCGCATCCTGGTGTCGGGCGAGGAGGTCGATGCGCTGTCGTTCCTGTGCCACCGCAGCGTCGCGGACACGCGCGGCAGGAAGATCCTGACCAAGCTGCGCCAGGAGATCCCGCGGCACCTGTTCGAGGTCGCATTGCAGGCCGCCGTCGGAGGCAAGGTCATCGCCCGCGAGAACATCCGCGCGCTCGCCAAGAACGTCACCGCCAAGTGCTACGGCGGCGACATCACCCGCAAGCGCAAGCTCCTCGAGAAGCAGAAGAAGGGCAAGAAGCGGATGAAGCAGGTCGGCAACGTCGAGATCCCGCAGTCGGCGTTCCTCAGCGTGCTGTCCGCGATCGACGAGAGCTGACGAAGCCGCGGTCACCCCGCGGACCTTCCCGACATGAGCGCCCAGCGTTCCCACTACGCCTACACCCGCCGCTGGCTGGAGGACCGGTTCCGACGCGTGGATGCCGGTGGCGTGTTCGTCGGGCACATGCCGATCTACGGGCATCGCGGCGGGCCGAGCGAACCGGGTCGCCTGCCGCGCCTCGCGCGCGCGCTGCAGATCCTGCGCACCCTCGATCGGATGCGCTTCGCGACGTTCCTCGACGTCGGGAGTGCGGACGGCTACATCGCGTGGGTCACGCGTCGCGTGTTCGGCGCGGAGGTGTTCGGCTGCGATCTGTCGGTCGAGGCCTGCCGCCGCGCGAGCGAGCTGTTCGACCTCGACGCGGTCGCCTGCGACGCGGAACGGCTACCGTTCCCCGACGGCGCGTTCGACGTCGTGCTGTCGAGCGAGACGATCGAGCACGTCGAGCATCCGGTGCAGGTGCTGCTCGAGCTGCAGCGGGTCGCGCGCCGAGCGGTCGTGCTCACGACCGAGGAGGTCAGCGCGGATCGCGCGGCGATCGACCGGTGGCTGGCGCTGCGCTGCGGCTACCCGCACAGCGAGCGGAACCGATTCCACCCGGACGACCTGCGCGCGGTGTTCGGCGACGACGTCGAGCTGTGGACGCAGTTCGTGCCGCCCCGGCCCACGGAGCCGATGTCGGACGAGGACGCGCGCCGTTGGCTCCACGACGCGACACCGGACGCGCCGGGCCTGCACGGCGCGGGCATCGTCGCCGTGGCCTGGCTCGACCCCGACGCGCGGCGCCCGGCCGGACTGGGCAAGGACGCGCTGTGCGACGCGCTGTGCGACGCGCGGGTCGAGCAGCGCCCGCTCGCAGCGGCGACCAGGACGGCACCGCGCGACGCGCTGCTCGGCCGGCTGGCATGCCCGCTCGACCGCGAGCCCCTCGCATACGACGGTGCCGAGCTCCGCTCTGCGCGCGGCCGTCGCTACGCGATCCTGCCCGGTGGCGTCGCCGCGCTGCACGCGCGCACGCTCGCGCCGGTCCCGGCCCCGGACCTCGGGGCGGCGATCCGCGATCCGGTCCGCCGGGAGCGGGTGCGGGAGCTCGGCGCGCGGCTGGCGATGCCCGACACCACCGGGGTCACCCGCTGGCGGTTCGCCGACCCGGCCGCGCGGATCGGCTGGCGCATGGGCGACCAGGTGTCGGTGCGCACGACCGCAGGAGCGGGTTGGGCACTGCTGTCGACCGGGGGCGACCCCGACCTCGTCGGCCCGACGATGCCGTTCGGCACCGCCGACATCGCGGCCTTCGAGATCGACATGCGCCTTCACAACCCGGCGTTCGCGCGCGATGCCGGCGTGGGCCAGCTGTTCTGGATGTGCGACGGCGACGCGACGTTCCGCGAGGACGCCAGCGTCCTGTTCGGGGTCGTCAACGACGGCGCGGTGCACACGTATGTCGTCGATCCACGGCAGGGTCGCGGCTGGCCGGCCGCGGGCGACCTCGTGTGCGTGCGCCTGGACCCGGTCGACGGCCCCTGCGAGCTCGACCTGGTCGAGTTCCGGATCCGCCTGCGCGCTGACTGACGCGCGCCGCGATCCCCCCAGGACAGCGCGGCCGGTTTCGGAGATGCTCTCCAGCGATGGCCGAGACGCTGGTGCTCCTGGGCCGTGATCATCCGCAGCTCGGCGACCTGCAGGTCCGCCACAGCGCGGACGGCCGGGCGGCGATCGCGCTCTGCGCCGGCAGCGACCCGGAGTCGCCGGCACGGTGGGCCAAGGGCGACCCCGCCTGCCCCAACGAAGATGCCGTGCTGTGCATCGTCGACGGCCGCCGCGCCCTCCTCGCGGTCGCGAACGCGCACTTCGGCCCGGAGGCGAGCGAGACCCTGATCCGCGGGCTGGCGGGGGGCGGGCTGCCGAGCAGCACGCTCGAGCTCCGCGCGCGACTCGACGCACTGGTGCGGTCGCGAGCGGCGAGCTCCGAATCCGCGACCACGCTGTGCGCGGTGCTGGTCGACCGCGCCGGCGCCAGCGCGCAGGGCTTCTCGGTCGGCGATTCGACCTGCGCGGTGCTGCGCCGCGGGTCGCCGGCCGGGCCGCGCAATCCGAAGGCCAGCAGCTACGTGTCGCTCGGCGATCCCGAGGGCCTCACGGAGGGGCGCTGGTTCGGGTTCGACCTGGAGCCGGGCGATCTGCTGGTGTGCTTCACCGACGGCGTCGACGAGTGCTGCTACGGCCAGCCCGAGCGTTCGATCGGGCCCGCGCATCTCGCCACGCTGCTCGACGACGTCGGACCGGAGCCGACGCGCTTCGTCCACGCGCTCGCCGAGCTCGCGCTGCGCGGCGTCGACGGGCAGCCCGGCGGCCAGGACAACCTCGCGATCGCCGCGCTGCGCCCGTGAGCGCCAGGCGTGCGGCGCCCGCGCTCCCGGGTGGACCCGGTCACTGGCCGACGGTGTTCTCGGCGACGCCGGACACGCAGAACTCGAGCACCGTGGTGGTGCCGAGCTGCACGGCGAACGCCTGCGTCACCAGCGACACCGGCGGCAGGCCGAGCGGGACCGGGATCGACAGCGAGGCGTCGCCGTTGCCATCCGTCACGCCCATCGACTCGACGATGAACGGGGTCGCGATGCCGAGCTCGAGCGTGCCGAGCGTGCCGATCGGCAGCGTCGTCTGCGCGCGGGCGCCGGTCAGCAGCAGGGCCGCGAGTGCGTTCGGGAACGCACCGCCGAGAGCGAACACCAGATTGGTGCCGGGCAGGCCGCTGCCGGTCGTCGCGAGCGTCGCGCAGGTCTCGGTCACCGCGAAGATGGAGGCACTGCGGTTCGCGTAGTCGACGATCGCCAGCGTGCCCGACGCGGCGTCGTAGCTGAAGTCGTAGGCACCGACGCCGTCGGCCGCCGTGAAGCCACCCCAGTCGACGACCAGCGGGTTGCCGGCCGGGTCGATCACCTTGACGACGTCGAAGAAGCGCTGGCCGCCGGCCGTCTGCGACCGATCGTTGAAGAACAGCGCCTGCGTGCCGCCGACCTGGCAGAACGCGATGTTCTGCGCATTGACGAAGTCGGCGTCCGCAGGATTGAACGGGATGCTCGACGAGGTCACCGAGTTGTCACCGCTGCGAACCCAGCGGATGACATTGTTGCCCTCGCGGAGGTAGACGTCGCCGGTCGCGTCGTCGAAGTCGACGTCGCGCCAGAACGTGCCCTCGGAGGTCAGGATGATCATGCCGGTGGCGGTCGTCCAGATGTCGGCGCCGGTCGCGGTGTCCTGCAGTGCGCGACGGCCCGAGCCGAACGTCGTCCACGCGACCCCCTGGCCCTGCGCCGGGTTGCCGCCGGGGAAGCCGGGATCGAAGCCGACGCCGCTGCCGCCGCGCGCGTTCTTCGCCCACAGCTGCGTGCCGCTCGCGTCGTAGAGCGCGATGCCGTTCGGATCGGCCGCGCCATCGTCGTAGGCCGCGGCGACGGCGCCGCCGGACACGTCGAGGCCGGAGTAGCCGCGGAGATTCGGGGTCGACAGCACGCCGAACGGCGTGCCGAACGAGGGCGCGGTCAACGCGTTGCTGACCCGGATGACGGCGGTGTTGGCCGTCGCGCCGGACGCGTTGAAGCCTCCGACGTAGAGGTCGGTGCCGTCCCAGGCGACGGTGATCGGATTGGAGCCGATGTACTCGGGGTTGGCGCTGTTGGACGTGACGTCCAGGTTGACCGTGGCGAGCTCGCGGAGCGCGATCTGCGCGGATGTCGTGGCGGCGAGCGCCGCCGCGGCGACGACGGGAAGGAGGCGGATGTTCATCGAGAGATGGAGGTTCGGAAGGGCCCGATGCTAAGTCGAGGCGGGCCGGTCACCGAGATGCGTGCACCCCGCAGATCCACCGCGTTCGACAGGATCATTGCGGACCCGCGGGACGGCGATGGTCGTCGACCGCACAGCGATGACGCCGCAGGGAATCCAGCCGGCGGGTCGAGGGGTGGCACCGGCCGGAACGGTTAGTCTCTGCGCCCCCCGTGCGATCGACCTCCGCCCCTCCGCGACCGGAGCCGACCCCCGAGCCGACCCCGGTGACCACCGCCACCCCGCAACGGCGGACGGCCGCGGCGTGGGACGGCCCGCTGCTCGCCCTCGCCTTCGGTCTCGCCTGGACGGCGCTCGGCCAGTCGACGTTCCACGCGAACGACGGTCCGGGCTTCGTCTACTTCCTGGCTCGCGACCAGCTCGCGCACTGGCTGCACTTCCTCTACCTGCCGCTGCTGGGTGCGTGCCGCGATGCGCTGGCGCCGCTCGGGATCGGTGCCTACCGCGCGGCGGTGCTCGCCTCGACGATCGGCACGGCGCTCGCGCTGCTGCTCGTCCACGCAGCGGCACGCCACGGCGGCATGTCGAGATCGCGCGCTACGCTCGCGACGTGCGCCGCCGCGACCTGTCCGGGGATCTCGTTCTTCGCGACGGTCGTCGAGGTGCACGGCGTGTTCCTCGCCTTCGCGGCTCTCACGCTGGTGGCCCTCGCGCATTGGTGGCGGACGCCGTCACTGCCGCGCGCGACGCTGGTCGGCGCGCTGTCGGCAGTGGCCGTCAGCGTGCACGCGTCGGGGCATCTGCTGGCCCTGCTGCTCGCGGCGCTCGCGGTCGCCCGGCTCGCACCGACCTCGTGGCGCCGCGCCACCGGTCACGGTGCGGTCGTCCTGGCCGCGCACGCCGTCCTCGCCATGGGGCTCGCGGCCTGGCTGCGGCCACCGAGCGCGGGCCTCGGGTCGCAGGCCGACTTCGTGGCGTCCTTCCGGCGCTCGCTGACGCTCGCCGACGTCCCGGGCACCGTGTGGAACGAGTGGCTGCGCGCGGCCGGCCTCGTGTCGGTCGCGTGGCTCACCGCTGCGCGTTCGCGCGCGCTCCGGCCGGTCGCCGCGGCGCTCGCGGTCGCGCTCGTCGCGGGACTCGCGATCAGCACGCTGCTGATCGTCGATCCGGCGCTCAACAGCGAGCGCGGCGCCTACCTGCTGCCGTTGATGCTGGTCGCCGCGCTGCTGGCAGCGCGCTCGCTGCCCCGCGCCGCGCTGCTCGTCACCGTCGTCACCGGCGCCGCCCTGTCGTGGCACGACATCCGCGCCCACGACACCTGGGCGGTGACGCCCGCCGCGCGGGCGCTCGGCACGATCGCGAGCGAGCTCGATGCCTACGTGATCTGCATCGACAACGACGAGCAGCGCTCGTTGATCCTGGTCGCGCCGGCAGTCGACACCGCGGGGGCGTTCGCCCTGACCGCGCAGGCCTACGGCGCCGGTGCGACGCCCGCCGTGTTGGCACGCGTGTTCGACGCGCTCTACGACCGCGTCGTCGCGGACGGCCGCATCCTGCTGCTCAGCGAGCGGGCGCTCGCATTGTGGGAATCCGGTCCCGATCCGCTCTCCAATGCCTTCGTCCGCGATCAGCTGCGCGCGCGCTATCTGCTCACGCCGGTCGAGCGCGATACGCACGGGGCCTGGATCGTGGCGCGGCGCGGCTGAGCCCGCGATCGCTCACCGGTCACCGAGCACCGCTCCGGGCCGCACCACGAGCTCCGTGCGCAGCTCGGTGAGCTCGACCTCGGCAGGCTCGCACGCGTGGATCGCGCCACCGATCCAGAGGCGCAACGAGTAGCGACCCGGCGATTGCAACGGGAACGACACCTCGCGAGCGAACCCGTAGCTGGAGGTGCTCGCGCCGCCACCGACGGGGGCCATCTGCACGCCGAAACCCTGGTCCTCGGCGAGCGGAACGTCGTCCGCCAATCGCAGGGTCACCTCGTAGCGGTCCTCGCCGCGCAGCTCGAGCGGTGGCGTCGCATCGCCCGCGAACACCTCCACCGGCGTCGCCGACAGGGCGAAGGTCGGCGCGTACGCGCTCACGAGCCAGCGCCCGGCCGGCACGGCATCGAAGCGGAAGCGACCGGCCGCGTCCGCGCGAGCGAGCCGCGGTGTCTCGATCGCGGGCCCCGCCGACGACACGTCCGCCCGCGACAGCGTGAGCTGCGCCGATGCCGCAGGCCGCCCGTCGGCGCGCAGCAGCACGCCCCCGACCGCGCCGAGCCGCACCGCGGCGTCGACGCGCACGCCGGCACCGGCGGCGACGTCGACGCACCACACGTGCACGAACTCGCCGTCGCTCCCGTCCCGCAGACCGAGCCACTGTGCTCCGGGCTCGAGGTCGAGCACCGTGAAGTCGCCGTGCGCGTCGAGCGTCGCGCTCACCCGCTTCTCCCAGCCGTAGTCGAACCAGGCCTGCGGGTCGCCGGCGCCGAACGGCTGCCGGTCGCGCCGCCAGATCGTGAAGCCGGCGGCGTCTCGACCATCGATCGACGCGTGGCCGGTCACGAAGCCGCGGGTCGGATCGGCACCGTCGACGTCGAACCCGACGCGCGCGACCGTTCCGGGCGCAGCGAGCTCGACGACCTCTCGCGCGATGGGGTCGGGTCGCCCGAACACGCTCGCGTGGGTCTCGACGAAGTCGACCAGTCCGCGCAGCGTCAGTGTCCCTGGCGTGGCGTCGAACAACTCGACCGCGTAGCGCCCGACCGGCAGCTCGTCGAAGCGGAAGCGGCCGGACGCATCGAGGCCGGCGGAGCCCTCGGGCGGCGGCGGGCCGTCCGGCCCGTCGAAGCCTGCCGGCGACACCACGACGCGATAAGCGCCCGGACCGCGCGGGCTGGCCGGACCGACGCGCACGGCACCCTCGATCGACCCGACGCCGGCGAGGCGCAGCTCGATCGTGCGCTCGCGGTCCGCGTCCGTCACGGTGTGGAACGCGACACCGTGGGCCGGCGCGCGCACGTGGATGCGGAGGCCGGGTGGACAGTCCGCGAGCGTGGCCTCGCCGGTCGCGTCCGAGCGGACCACCGCGTCGCGCGGCAGCACGTCGGTCCACATGGGCAGTCCGTACGAGCTCGGCAGCGTGCGCAGGGCATCGAGGTCGCGTGCGTCCTGCACGAACACGAGCGCTCCGTCGACCGGCTCGCCGGTCGCGGTGCGCACCGCGATGTGCTGCGACCAGGTGGCCTGGAGGTCGATCGACAGGGGCTCGGCGAGCGGCAGCTCGGCGCAGCGCGCGACCGGCGCGCAGCCCGGGAGCTCGAAGCGCAGCGTCCAGGTGCCGGCCGTCAGCGGTCCGCACTGCAGGGCACCGTCCGCGAGCGCACGCCACGCGAGCTCGCGGTAGCCGCCGACCGTGCCGAAGCGGAGCAGCTCGCCGAGCGGCGGCGTCGGCCGCGCCGCGATCCGCAGACCGGCGACGTCGATACCGTCCGGCACGCGCACGAGCGCGCGGACCGCGACCGCCGCGGGCAGCACGATCTCGAGGTCCTCGTCGACCGACCGCACCGGGCAGAAGGCCCAGGTCTCGTCGGCCGACCGGCGCGCGATCGCGAGCACCGGTCCACGCTCGAGTCCGCCGACCTCGAAGGTCCCGTCCGCAGCCGTGCGGACCGCAGGCTCGCAGGGTGCGACGCCGCGGAAGCCGAGCGCGCCGATGGCGGCGACGCGCACCTCGGCGCCGCCGACCGGCCGGTCGTCGGCATCGACGACGCGGCCGTAGGCGACCTCGCCGCGCTTCACGCGCAGCTCGACAGCCTCGCGCTGGACACCCGGCGTGACGCGGACACCGGCGTCGTAGGCGACGCCGACCCCCGGCGCGCGCGCGACGACCAGATTGTCACCCTCGACGAGGCCGCCGAGCCGGAACCGACCATCGGGGCCGGACACGTCGCGCGCGATCGGCAACAGGTTCCACAGCGGCGCGAGCTGCGCCGCGTCGAGCGCGACGACCTGCTCCCGCGCGGCGTCGAGCGGCGCGTGCTCGAGCCCGAGCCGGGCCAGCGCACGCCGCAGCTCGCGCTGGTAGGTGTCGACGTCGTGGAACGCCGCCGCGCGCGGCAGTGCGATCACCGCGCCCTGCGCGGGTGCGAAGCGGTGCACCGGCAGCGCCGTGAGCAGCACGGCCGGCAGGTCCGCGCCGAGCACCTCGACACCGGCGAGCGGCTCGCCGTCGGGGCCGAGCACGATGCCTTCGACCGCGCCACGCGCGGCGAGCTGCAGGTCGCCGAGGTCCGTCGACGCACCACCGGCCACCGAGCCGTCGAGCGGCACCAGCTGTCGGAGCTCGCCGTCGGCGTCCGCGAGCAGCGCGCAGTCGGCGCCGCGCGGCAGGTCGCGCAGCTCGAAGCGCCCGTCGGCGTCGGTGCGGGCCGACGCGGTGACGAGGCCGCCCGCCGCCGCGGCCGACAGGAACAACCGCGCACCGTCGAGCGCGACGAGGCGGACCGCCGCCCCCGGCAGCGGCACACCGGCCGGGTCGAGGAGCCGACCCCGGTAGCCGCCGACCTCGGCGGCGGCGGGGGCAGGTCTCCCGCCCGCGCGATCGGCCGACGGCAGCGCTTCACTACGGGCGGCGACGGCGGCGTCGCCCGCGGGCGCCGCAGCGAGCGGCACGGTCCCGACGGTGGGGTCTCCGCTGCGCGGGACCGGGGCAGGCGAGCTGGCGGCAGGCCACGCGAACACGAACAACAGTGCGGCGCACAGCGCGGCCGCAGCACCGAGCAGGAGGCTCTTCATCATGGCGATCGACGCGAGGGTCATGGAGGTCATCGCCACGCCGGTCGCCGCCCCGGGTCGCGCGGTCGCGAGCGGCAGCAACGCCGCGCGCCACGCGCGCCGGTCACCGCCGCTGCGCCGATCGAGGTGCTCGCGCATCTGCTCGAGGCCGCGGTGCACCCGGGTCCGCACGGTCGCCGCCGGCACGCGCTGGCGCGCCGCGATCTCGCCGGGCTCGAGCCCTTCGAGGTAGCGCAGTGCGACGGCGCTGCGGTAGGGCTCGGCGAGCGCCGCCAGCGCGTCGACCACGGCGCGCCGCTGCTCCTCGCGGGCGAGCGCGTCGTCGACCGACGGCAGCGGCTCCTCGTCGCGCGCGGCGACACGCTCGCGTCGGCGTCGCCGCGTGCGGGACCGCAGCTGGTCCGCCGCGTGACGGCGCACGACGGTCGACAGCCAGGCGCGCAGCGCGCCACGCGAGCCCCCGCCGGGGGGGCTGCGCAGCGCCGCGAGCCAGGTGTCCTGGACGACGTCGTCGACCTGGTCGCGGTCGTCGCCGAACAGGAGCCCGCGCGCGAGACGCCGGACGAAGTCCGCCTCGGCGAGCAGCAGCGCGGGGTCGAGCGGGTGGCAGGGGCCGGTCATGGCGAACGGGAGGTCTCCGCGGAGCGGGTGCGCGTTCCAGGAAAACCGACGCGCACGCGCGCGGCGAGGGCCGGCGCGGGTCCCGCCGCGGAGACGCCGATGGCAGCGGGTGCCCCCGACCGCGGGTTTTCCCGGGGTCGGGCGGGCGCATGACGGAACTGTGGAGGAACGCTGACAGGGCACCGCGCGATCCGGGGCCGCCGATCCGCTACGGTCCGCGATCATGCCGGGACGCGATCGCGAATTCGCAGCCACGCCCCAGACCGTCAAACGGCACTGGGCGATCCTCCGCAACGGCCACCGCTCCGCAGCGCAGCCCAAGGCGCGGCGCGAGGGCGTGCGCCGGTCGCCGTTCGTGGTGCGGCAGGTCGGGATCCTCGGCTGTGGGAGCCACCTACCCGAGCGGCTCCTGACGAACGTGGAACTCGAGCGGATGGTCGAGACGAGCGACGACTGGATCGTCGCGCGCACCGGCATGAAGGAGCGCCACCTCGCCGCCGCCGGCGAGGCGACCTCGGACCTCGCCACCGCGGCAGGGCGGCGCGCGCTGGCGAACGCCGGACTGGCCCCGGAGGACGTCGATCTGGTCGTCGTCGCGACGACCACTCCCGATCACTACTGCTCACCGTCGACCGCCGCGATCGTCCAGCACAAGCTCGGCCTGACCCGCGCCGGCGCGTTCGACGTGAACGCCGCCTGCACGAGCTTCGTGACGGCGCTGTCGGCGGCGCACGCGATGGTCGCCGCGGGCACGGTGCGCAATGCGCTCGTGATCGGCGCCGAGAAGCTGTCGACGGTCGTCGACTACACCGACCGCGAGACCTGCGTGCTGTTCGGCGATGGCGCCGGCGCGTTCGTGCTCGGCACCGACGCCGCGCAGGGCGAGCTGCTCGACCACCTGCTCGGCGCGGACGGCAGCGGTGCAGAGCTGATCCAGGTGCCGGCCGGCGGCTCGGCGAGCCCCGCCCGCGCGGACACCGTCACCGCGAGTCGGCACTTCATTCAACTTCGCGGCCGCCAGGTGTTCCGCTTCGCGGTCGCCAAGATGGCGGAGGTGGTCGAGGAGCTGCTGGTGCGCCATGGCGCCTCGCTCGACGACCTCGACCTCCTGATCCCGCACCAGGCCAATCTCCGGATCATCGAGGCCGCCGCGGAGCGGCTGCGGCTGCCGATGGAGCGCGTGTTCGTCAATGTCGAGCGCACCGGCAACACGTCGGCAGCGTCGGTCCCGCTGGCGCTCGACGAAGCGATGCAGACCGGCCGCCTGAAGAAGGGCGCTCTCGTGTGCCTCGTCGCGTTCGGCGGCGGTCTGACCTGGGGCGGCTCGCTGCTCCGCTGGTGACGCGCTCCGCGCTACGGCCGTGACGCTGCGCACGCCGCGCGGCATGATGCGCGGTGTGAAGCTACGCGCCCCCGCCGACGTCTTCCTGCGGCGCGCGCAGGTCGTCCTGCTGCTGTCGGTGCTCTGCTCGACGGTGCTCACGACCCCGATCGGCGTGGTGCTGCTGGTGTCCGGCGGCGAGGCGAACGTGTCGCTGATCGCCGGCATCCTGGTGCTGTCGTTCTGCGCATCGTCGCTGGCCGGCTTCATGCTCGGCGCGATCCTGCTGCGGCGCGGCGCGTCGCTGGTGCGCAACCAATCGCAGTTCCTGTCGTCGGTCAGCCACGAGCTGCGCACGCCGATGACGTCGATCCGCATGTTCGTCGAAGCGCTGCTCGACGACCGGCTGACCGACCCGGAAGAGCGACATCGATGCCTGAGCATCCTGCGCCGCGAGGTCGTCCGCCTCGACGGGCTCGTCGACCGGCTGATCGAGCTGTCGCGCATCGAGGGCGCGACCCAGCCCTTCGCCCGCGTGCCGACCGACGTCGGGCCGATCTGTCACGCCGCGGTCGACGCGATCGCGGCGATCGACCTGTCGCGCCCGACGAACATCGCGCTCGACGTCCAGCCGGACCTACGCGTCGTCGGCGATGCGAGCGCCTTGACCCAGGCGATCGTCAACCTGCTGTCGAACGCCTGGAAGTACACGGGTGACGACAAGCAGATCGCGCTGAAGGCGCATGCGACCGGCGACCGGCTCGTGGAGTTCGAGGTCAGCGACAACGGCCCGGGCATTCCGCTCAGCGAGCAGAAGCTCGTGTTCGAGAAGTTCACGCGTGGCAAGGCCGGCGACCGCGTCGGCGGCAGCGGCCTGGGGCTCGCCATCGTGAAGGCGATCGTCGCGGCCCACCGCGGCTCGATCGAGGTCGAGTCGACGCCCGGCAAGGGCGCGCGATTCAGGTTCCGGATTCCGAGAGCGCCCCACGACGGGGACGCGTAGGCTCTCGATGATGTCCGCGAGAGGCCACATCCTGATCGTCGAGGACGACGAGGCCATTGCGAGCGGATTGGCGTTGAACCTCGGATTGGAGGGTTTCGATACCGGCGTGATCGGCGACGGCGCGGAGGCGTTCGAGACCATCCGCGCGGAGCAGCCGCGGCTCGTTCTGCTCGACATCACGCTGCCCAATCGCAACGGGCTCGAGGTGCTGCACGACCTGCGCGAGGTCGGCGACTCGACACCGGTGATCATCCTGAGCGCGCGCCAGGCCGAGTTCGACAAGGTCGCGGCGCTGCGCCTCGGGGCGGACGACTACGTCACGAAGCCGTTCGGCGTCGCCGAGCTGCTCGCCCGGATCGAGGCCGTGCTACGGCGCCTCGACGCGTCCGGGGAGCGCGCCGGAGCGGTCGCGGCGGGATCGCCCGGAGCCGGTCGCGAGACCGACGCGCTGCTCCGCTTCGGCGACATCGAGGTCGATCCCGACACCCACGAGGTCACGCGCGGCGGCGCGCCGGTACGGCTGACGCGGCTCGAGTTCGACCTGCTGCGCTACTTCCTCGAGCACCCGTCGAAGGTGTTCGAGCGACAGCACCTGCTGCACGAGGTGTGGGGCGTCGCCCACAAGGGACCGGCGCGGACCGTCGACAACTTCGTCGCCCAGCTCCGCCAGAAGCTCGAGCCCGACCCGAACGAGCCGCGGCATTTCGTCACGGTGCGCGGCAGCGGGTATCGATTCGATCCGTGACGCGCCGCGACGCGCGGCACCGCTCCCGGCGGACCGGCGTGCCTGCCACCGGAACCGCTGGCGTCCGGGCGACCAATCCGGGACATCCCGCGCGACGGGCCGACGCCTCGATCGGCTACGCTGGCGCTGCCTTGCTCCGGTACCGAATCCGAGGGAAGTACCGATGCTCACCTCTTGCACGGTGTCTCGAGCCGGCCTGGTGGCCGCCTTGCTGACGCTCGCGCCCGCTGCCCCGGCCCAGAGCCGAATCGACTGGACGTTGACGTTCGACACCGCGATGCGAGTCGCGGCGGAGCGTGGCTCGCTCGTGCTGATCTCGATCCGCACGCCACACGCGCGCGGCTGCGACGAGCTCGCCGAGTTGCACGATCGCGACCCACGCATCGCGGAGCTCGCCGGCCACACCGTCAATTTCATGCTGACGGTCGGCCTCGCCGGCGAGATCACACCCGACGAACGGCGCATCCGCGAGGAGCTGCTCGGTGTCGAGAACGTCGAGGTGCCGCTGGCGGTGCCGAACCACCTGTTCGTCCGCGCCGGCGACAAGCCGGAGATCGTCTCGGCGGCCGCGGGGCCATTGACGGTGGGGCAGCTCGAGTGGATGTGGGCCGACGCGATCGCCCGCAACGACGCGGGGTTCGCGTGGGAGTCGATCGGCCGCACCCGCGCGCCACGGTCGCTGCGGTTCGGCAGCGCGGACGGCGCGGGCGCGCCGCCCCCGCCGAGCCGGCAGCAGGTGCTCGACGCGATCGAGGCGATGAAGGCAGGCCGCTCCGGTTGGCGGACCGCGATGCAGAACTACCGCGTCATCCTGCAGAGCGACGCACCCGAGGCGCTCAAGTACGCGCGCACCGAGATGCGCCGGGTCGACGAGCGCATGCAGCGCATGGCACTCGGCATGATCGGCTCGCTGTCGCCGCGCGCGTGGCACGAGTTCGCCGAGGAGGATCTCGGTCACCGCGACGACGGCATGCGCGAGGAGGCCGCCCGCGCGCTCGAGGCGCTCGCCGAGCCGAAGTCACTGCGCGCCCTCCAGAAGCAGCTCCGTGCCGAGCAGCAGCCGACCGTCGAAGGACGCCTGCTGCGCGCGCTCGCGGTGGTCGGTCCTACCGATCGAACCGTGCGGTCGACGCTCGAGCGGACGCTGCAGAAGGACCGCGACGCCAGCGTGCGGCTGCAGGCCGCGATGGCGATCGGCGACCTGGAGGACGACGACGGCGTGACCGCGCTACTGCGCATCGCGCTCGCCGACGACGATGCGAAGGTCCGCACCGCAGCGGCGTGGGTCGTCGCGTCGCGCCGCGAGCGCGATCTGCTGCCGCTGCTCGACGAGCGCGGGCAGACCGAGTCGGACGCCGAGGTCAAGCAGTGGTTCGCGGTCGCCCGCGAGGTCGTCGAGGGCGGTGATCTCGATCGCTTCCGCAGCTTCGCGCGCGAGGTCGCCGGCGAGCGCGATCCGCGCGGCGGTCTGCGCCGGCTGCTCGGTGGCGACGGCGGCGGACCCGGCTTCGGTCCGGGTGGCGGCGGCCCGGGTGGCGGCGGCCCAGGTGGCGGCGGCCCGGGTGGCGGCGGCCCAGGTGGCGGCGGCCCGGGCGGTGGCGGGGACGGCGCCGGCCCGGCGGGCGGTGGTGACGGCGGCGGGCGCCGCGGTGGCGGTGGCCGGCGCGGCGGCGGCGATGCCGGTGGCGCGCCCGGCGGCGGCGACCCCCCGCGCGGCGGCGGCGACGCCGGCGGCGTCAGCGATCGCGGGTGAGGCTGAGCGAGCCGTCGGCGGGCTGCGCTGCGTGCGAGGCCGGTCGCGACCCCCCGGGCGACGCGGTGCCACGCGCGGTCTGGATCTCGCCCTCGGGGCAGTGTCAGCTACGGCGCCGAGGAATCCGAAGATGCGCCGACGCAAGACCCACCCGAAACCCGTCGACCCCGCGACCGCACCGGAGTCGAACGCCGAGCCCCGCGCGGCGCGGCCCTCCGGATCGGGCCCGGCGGAGCGCACCCGCGCGACTCCCCGGCCCGCCCCCGCCCCGGCGGCGCCGGCCGCACCGGAGCTGCCGGCGCCGCCGGTGACGCCCGACGCGGCCGAGGTCGCTGCCGCCGCCCGACCGGCGGCGGCACCGCAGCGGCCGTGGTCGCGGCTCGGCGAGCTGGATCTGCACCTGTTCAACGAGGGGCGCCACGACCGTGCCTACGAGAAGCTCGGCGCGCACCTGCATCGACACGAGGGCGTCGACGGCGCGTGGTTCGCGGTGTGGGCACCCGCGGCGCGCTACGTCGCCGTGATCGGCGACTTCAACGGCTGGGACCCCGGCGCGCATCCGCTGGTGCCCTGCGGTGCGTCGGGCATCTGGGAGACGTTCGTCCCCGGCGTCGGGAAGGGCGCGGTCTACAAGTTCCGCATCGAGTCGCACTTCAACGGCTACAAGGTCGACAAGGCGGACCCGTACGGCCGCTTCCACGAGGTCGCTCCACGCACCGCGTCCATCGTGTGGCACGGCGATTACGAGTGGGGCGACGAGCGGTGGATGGCGAAGCGGGGCGACGGCGACTTCCACCGCAAGCCGATCTCGATCTACGAGCTCCATATCGGCTCCTGGCGCAAGCTCGACGGCGGCGTCACCTACCGCAATATCGCCGACCCGCTGATCGAGCACGTGCGCGACCTCGGCTTCACGCACGTCGAGTTCATGCCGGTGATGGAGCACCCGTTCGACGGGTCGTGGGGCTACCAGGTCACCGGACTGTTCGCCCCGACCTCCCGGTTCGGCACGCCGGAGGACCTGAAATACCTGATCGACCGCCTGCACCAGGCCGACATCGGCGTGATCCTCGATTGGGTGCCCTCGCACTTCCCGCTGGATGCCCACGGCCTCGCGTTCTTCGACGGCACCCACCTCTACGAGCACGCCGACCCGCGGCAGGGCTTCCACCCCGATTGGAAGACCGCGATCTTCAACTTCGGGCGCGCCGAGGTCGTGTCGTTCCTGGTGTCGAGCGCGCGCTTCTGGCTCGCGCAATTCCACGCGGACGGCCTGCGCGTCGACGCCGTGGCGTCGATGCTCTATCTCGACTACTCCCGCGACGAGGGGGGCTGGATCCCCAATGAATACGGGGGTCGCGAAAATCTCGACGCGATCCGATTCCTGCGCCGGCTCAACGAGATGGTCGGCGGCCAGTTCCCGGGTGCTCTGACGATCGCCGAGGAGTCGACCGCCTGGCCGATGGTCTCACGCCCGACGTCGAGTGGCGGCCTCGGCTTCCACCTGAAATGGGACATGGGCTGGATGCACGACACGCTGCGCTACATGCAGCTCGATCCCATCCACCGGAAGTTCCACCACGCCGACCTGACGTTCCGCGGCCTGTATGCGTGGAACGAGAACTTCGTGCTGCCGCTGTCGCACGACGAGGTCGTGCACGGCAAGGGCTCGCTGCTGCGGAAGATGCACGGCGACCTGTGGCAGCGGTTCGCGAACCTCCGCGCGCTGCTCGCGGCGATGTACGCGACGCCGGGCAAGAAGCTCCTGTTCATGGGCGCCGAGCTCGCGACCTGGAACGAGTGGTACTACGCGACCGAGCTGGACTGGCACCTGCTGCAGTATCCGAGCCATCGCGGCGTGCGCGACCTGCTCCGCGACCTCAACCGCCTGTACCGCGAGCACGACGCACTCCACGAAGCCGACTGCGAGCCCGAGGGCTTCACGTGGCTCGACGTCGAGAACGCGGAGCAGTCGGTCTGCGTCACGCTGCGCCGCAACCGGGCCGGCACCGACCACGTCGTCGTCGCGATGAACTTCACGCCGGTCCCGCGGACCGGCTACCGGGTCGGCGTGCCGCTCGCGGGGCGCTGGCGCGAGATCCTGAACACCGACGCACAGCACTACGGCGGCAGCGGCGTCGGCAACCCCGAGGGCGTCACGGCGACCGGCATGCCGTGGAGCAACCAGCGCGACTCGGTCATCCTGACGCTGCCGCCGCTGGCGGTCGTGATGCTCGCGCCCGAGTCGTCCGGCTGACCGGGGCGCCGGGGCGGCGGGCGCGGCGTCGAAAAACATGACACTGAGGGGTTGCAAGTCGACAGTGATGGTGTCATGTTCCTGGCATGACCCAGCACGCGCTCGGCATCGCGGACCTCGCTGAAGCCGCCGGCCTCAGCCGGCGGGCGATCCGCTTCTACGTGCAGCGCGGCCTGCTGCCGCCGCCGGCCGGAGCCGGGCGGGGCGCGCGGTACGAAACACGACACCTCGCGGTGTTGCGTTCGATCCAGGAGCTGCAGCAGCGCGGCTACGCGTTGGAGGAGATCCGGCGGATCCTCGCCGGCGCGCAGGGCGCCGAGCTGCCCCCTGCCGCCGCCCCGCCGGGCGCGCAGGCCTGGCTGCGCGCGACGCTCGGCCCGGGCGTCGAGCTGCACTTCGACCCGGCGCGCGCCGCGCTCGGCGCTGCCGACCTGCGCGCGCTCGCCGACCTCGTCGCCGAGCGGCTCGGCCGCCGACCGGCGCCGCCACCCACACATCCCGAACCCGACGACCCTGGCCGACCGCGAGGAGACGACGCATGACCACCGCCATCGACATCCGCACCCTGGACCCCGCGCGCACCGCGGACATCGCGCTGCGCGGACTGCGCGTCTCGACCCGGCTGGCCGGGCTCGCCGAGCGCACGACCGTCGAGCAGACCTTCGCGAATCGCGGCGCCGCTCCCCTCGAGCCGATCTACACGTTCCCGCTGCCGGACGGTGCGGCGGTGTGCGGGTTCGAGGTGATCACCGGCGACCGCGTGCTGACCGGCATCGTCGACGAGTCGACCGCGATCCAGGAGCGCTACGAGGAGGCGGTCGATCGGGGTGACGGCGCCTATCTGCTCGAGCACGAGCGGGACGACGTGTTCACGGTCCGCGCCGGCGCACTGAAGCCGGGGCAGGTCGCGACGCTGCGCATCGAATACGTGCGCGAGCTGACCGTCGTCGACCGCCACCTGCGCTTCGAGCTGCCGACGACGCTGGCGCCCCGCTACGCGAGCGGCGCCGGCATGGATCCGCTCGACGCGCTGCTCGAGGCCGACGCCGTCAACCCGCCGAAGAGCCACGCGGTGCCGTACGGACTGAGCTTCGAGGCGGAACTCGACCTCGGTCGGGCCGCGACGGTGTCCTCCCCGACGCACGCGATCCGCTGCGAGCAGCAGGACGGGCTGCGCTACCGCGTCGCCCTGCGGGATGCGGCGATCGCCCCGGACCGCTCGATCGTCCTCGACGTCGCGCTGGCCGGCGAGGATCGCCCGCAGGCGCGCGCTGAGCACGGCCCGGACGGCGCGCGCTACGTGTCCGTCAGCTTCCTGCCCGAGCTGCCCGAGACCGTCGCGGCCCAGCCCGCCGACGTCGTGTTCGTCGTCGACTGCTCGGGCTCGATGGGGGGCGAGTCGATCGCCCAGGCGCGCAATGCGCTGGAGCTGTGCCTGCGTTCGCTGAAGCACGGTGACCGCTTCCAGATCGTGCGCTTCGGCTCGACCCACGAGGCGCTGACGCACTCGCCGGTCCGCTACGACGCACGTTCGCTGGCCGCCGCGCTGAAGCGGGTGCGCAGCATGGAGGCGGACCTCGGCGGCACCGAGCTGCTCGCGTGCCTGCGCGACGTGCTCGGCGACCGCGGCGCCGCGGACGGTCCGCCGCGACAGGTGCTGGTGCTGACGGACGGACAGGTCTCGAACGAGGACGCGACGATCGCGCTCGCCCGCGACTGCGCCGCGACGCACCGCATCTTCACGTTCGGGATCGGCCCCGCGGCGAGCCAGACGCTGGTCCACGGGCTGGCGCGGGTGACCGGCGGCGCGGCCGAGTTCGTCGCCTACGGCGAGCGCATCGAGGACAAGGTCCTGCGGACGTTCAGTCGGCTCGACGCACCGCGTGTCGAGGACGTGACGATCGACTTCGGCGGCGTCGCGGCCGAGCGCGGCACCGAGGAACTCCCGCCGGTGTTCGACGGCGACGCGCTGCTCGTGCACGCGCGCTGCCCGGGTGAGCTGCCCCGCACCATCACGCTCGGCTGTCGCCTGGGTGGCGAGCCGCAGCGGTTCACCGTCGAAGTACCGGCCACGGCCGCGGCCGAGGGCGCGCTGCCGCGGCTGTGGGCCCGGCAGCGGATCCGCGTGCTGGAGGACCAGCTCCGCGGCACGCCGGCGGCGTCGCGGTTCACGAAGAGCCGCGACGACCACCGCACCGCGCAGCTCGTCGCGCTCAGCCGCACCTTCGGCATCGTCTGCAGCCGCACCGGCTTCGTCGCGATCGAGCACCGCACGCCTGCCGAGCGCGCGCAGGGCAGCCCGGAGCTGCAGCGCGTGCCGGTGATGATGCCGGTCGGCTGGGGGGCGGCGGACGCGGCGCCGGGCCTGCGGGCGGCGTTCGCGAGGCCGCTCGCGTCGCCGGCCTGCTCGGCACCACCGGCGCCGTCGCGCAAGCGTTCGGCATCGCTCCGGCGGACGCTCGGCGAGGCGGCACGGTCGATCCTCGGCAGCGAGGATCTCGGGTCGCTGGCGGACGCGTTCGCCGAGTGCTCGGCTTCGGTCGACGAGACGGCGACCGACGGGCTGTTCGCGCTGCTCGCCCTGCAGACGGCGGACGGCGACTTCGCCGACCTCGACGGCACGCTGCCGGACGACCGCCTCGCGACGCTGCGCGCGACACCGCTGCCGCACGAGCCGAGCGGTCGCGATGCCGCGCGCGCCCGCGCCACGCTCGTCGCCCTCGCCGTGCTCGAGCGCGATCACGCCGACCGCCGCGCCGCGTGGCGCCGTGCGGCGCAGAAGGCTCGCGCCTGGCTGCGTGACGTGACCGGCTGGGACGACGCGCAGCTCGATGCGGCGGTGGCGGCGCTCTCCGCGGCGCTGTGAGCGCGGGCCGGGCCCGGCGTCAGCGATAGCGGCGCCGGGCCCACTTCGCCCACGCGGCGTCGAAGCCGGCGGGATCGGTGCCGAACACCTCGGCGAATACCTCCCGTTGCCGCTGCGCCAGGGCCTCCTTCGTCGGTGCATTGCCGCGCGCGTCGACGTAGCCCTTCACGCCATCGATGAACCGCGCGAGCGTGGCGCGGCCGTGCTCCTCGATGATGTATTCGACGCGCGACCAGCACGCCCAATGATCGACGAGCGTGAGCTGCCGCGGATCCTCGATGTCCATGATCTCGCCGAGCGGCCGTACGAGGTCGTTCTCGAGGCGCTGGCGGACCTTCTCGCCCCAATCGGTGACCTCATAGGCACGCTGCGGCAGTCCGTCGAACCCGGAGAACGCATTGACATCCTCGACCACCTCGCGGCGCAGCCAGTGCGCGAGCCCTTCCGTCCACCAAGCCTGCGCCTGGTAGCTGAAGCCCTTGAACGCGTCGAGCAGCGAGCGCGCGACGTTGAATCGGACGCAGGCGTGCATGGCACGGTCGCTCGAGTAGACGCCGTCGGCGAACTCCATCGAGGTCACGTAGGCGAAGCAGTCGGTGTCCAGGAAGTACCAGCGTGACGGCGCACTCGGGTCGGCCTGCGTGTAGGTCTGCAGGTAGCGACCGGAGGTCGACTCCTTCTCGCACAACAGCACGATGAACTTGCCCTTGACGCCAAGGAACGGGCCGCGCCCCATCCACTTGCGGTCGGGCGGCGCATCGCCGCGGAAGAACGGCGCATCGGGGCCGGGGAAGTCCGCGTCGGTGACGCCGAGCAGGCCCTCCACGTCGGCGTAGAGCTCCTCGAGCCGCTGCGCGAACAGGTGGGCGCGCAGCCACGGGTCCAGCTCGCGAACGGTCTGGGCGCGCACGCCCGGCAGGCGTTCGGCGAGCCGCCGCAGCTCCTGGCGCAGCGCGTCGCGGTCCGCGCGCTCGCGCGGCACTTTCTGCTCGGGCAGCTCACAACCGAGCTTGAAGTGCGGCGTCTCGATCCAGCGGAAGTGCACGCGGCCGAGATCCGCCTCCGCACGGCGCGTGTCGTGGCGGTCGCCGAGCGTGAAGTGGCCGATCCGCACCCAGCCGGCCTGCTCGATCAGCGCCGGATCGCCGTGCGTGTAGGGGTCCTCGCGCCAGCGCGCGTCGTCGGGATCGGCACCGTCGCGCTGCGCGCCGAGCGGCAGCGCGGCGAGCAGCATCGCGAACGCGGTGCGCAGCGCGAGGCCGTCCATGGCGCAGCGCCGGCGCGATCAGCCGCCCCGCGCGCCGACCGGCTCGGGCGCGTTCTCGGGCAGCGGGCGCAGTCCCAGATCCAGCAGCTCGGCCTCGCGGGCCTCGGCCCGGGCGCGGCGTTCGCCGAGTTGCTCGAGCTTGTGCTTCAGCTTGCGGACCTTCGGCGACCGTGCGCCGTCGTCGTCGAGCTCCTCTTCCAGCTGGCGGCGCAGCTCGTCCTCGAGCGAGTCGATCGTGTCGTACTCGTTGAGGATCCGCAGGTAGCCGCGCACCGCGTCGCCGACGTCGCCCTCGTATTCGAGACCGATCAACCGCTCCATCGCGGCCCACAGGTCGCCCTGCTTCTGCTGGCCGTCCATCGCGACGACGTCGGTGCCGTCATAGCGGCACAGGAACAGGTGCGGCGGCTTGTCGCCCTCGAACAGATTGCGGAACGGGTGGTCCGCCTGGAGGACGTGGTCGGGCAGCTTGATGCAACGGAACCACTTCGACAGCACGAGCGTACGCTCGTTGTCGAGCCGGCGGATCAGCAGCGCGTCCTCGGTGCCCTGGCAGTGGCCGCACTCGCGCACGACGAGCAGCGGCCGGCGATCGTCCGCACGGATCTCGTAGATCGCGCGCTCGCGCGGCAACGCGACGCTCGCACGACCGGCCGAAGTGCGGCCGTCCTCCGGCTGCGACTCCTGCAGGTCCGGTGCGTAGACCGGGTAGTGCCAGTCGATCCGCAGCCGCTCCTTGGCGCTGCGCAACCGGCGCAGGTCCAGCATGATGCCGCCGGGAGCCCCTCCGCCGGGACCGCCGCCGGTGGTCGGGACGCCAGGCGCGCCGCCGCGCCCACCGCCGGCTCCACCGAGGCCACCACCCGGGTTGGCGCCGGGGCTTCCCATCCCTTCGGGGCTCCAACTGGAACCCCCACCGGACGGGCATCACTGCGGAGCCGCGCCGGCTGGCGCGACCAGGATCGCCATCACGAACGCCACGAGCAGCGCCCGCGCATCAGTCAGGATGTGCATGGGTCGGGAACGAGGGTCGAGAGCTGGGGCAGGACCCCAATGTAGCGCGGCACCGGCGGACGTTTCAGGGGATCCTGGTGCGGATCCCCTGAAACGTCCGTTCGAATCGGTCGGCGTCCCCCGCAGGTGGGCTCACGGCGCGACGGTGAGCCGTGCCGTGCCGCCGAGCAGCACCGGCTCGGCGAGGCTCGCGCCGAGCGCCTGCAGCGGGATCTCGACGCCCGCGAGCGCCGGGTCCAGCGGCACCGGGAGGGGCGCGTCGAAGCGGCGCTCGACGCCGGCGGCACCGTCGAACGCCACGAACAACGTCGCGGTCTCGAGCGCGAGCAGGCCGACCGGCGTCGACAGCGGCTGGGGCGCGAAGCGCGCCGCGGCGAGCGCGAGCGCCCGGCCGGGCTCCGCGACGACCGACACGCGCGAGGTCACCCCGAGCCGCGGCCCGGTCGACCCGAACACCTGCGGCGCCTCGACGGCGATGCGCAGCTCGACGAGCCGTGGCTCGGCCCGGGCGGCGAGGCCGAGGACGTCCTCGAGGCCGGTCGACCCGTCGCGCAGCCAGCGGTCGAAGAAGCCGAGCGCCGTCGTCACGGCCCGCTCGAACACCTGCTGACCGGTCCCGCCGGTGACGAACAACCCGACGACGTTCGTGTGCGTCGCGTCGCCGTTCCAGAGCGTCAGCGACTTCGTGCCGGTGAACGCCGACAGCCCCGCGTAGTACGGCTCGGACCAGGTCTGCCACGGTGCGATCACGTCGCCGGTGCCGACCAGGATCCCGACCGGCACCCGGATCGCCTGCAGCTCCGCGGCGGTCGGCGTGACGGGCGCGAAGCAGAACCCGCAGCGGTAGCCTGGCTCCGCGGCCAACGCCGAGCCGGTGTTGCCGCCACCCATGGAGTGCCCCGCGAGGCCGACGCGCGCGACGTCCAACGCACCCTGGAACGGCCCCCCCGGCGCCACATTGACATTGCGCAATGCCGGCAGGTAGGCCGCGCCGTCGAGCGCCTGCGTGCCGCTCGCGAACTGCGCGGTGTCGTTGGCGACCACGACGTAGCCGGCTGTCGCGAGTGCGTCGGCGAGCGCGCTGTAGCTGCGCCCCTGCACGGCGAACCCGTGCAGGAACACGACGACCGGCCAGCCACCGGCTCGCGCGAGCACCGGCACGTCGCGGCCGGCGCTCGCCGCCGGATAGCTGACGCGCGCCGCGAGGGTCGCCGAGCCACGCCCGGTCGGGTTGGACCAGGCGACGTCGCGGACACCGACCGCGTACGGTGCCTGCGCGGGGGCGAGGCCGGTTGCGAGCGAGAGGCCGGCGAGCGTCGCGCCGAGGAGTGCTCCGTGCATTCCGCGACGATAGCAGCCGGCCAGCATCCCGCTTCAGCGGCCCTGGTACCGGTCCGCGAGCGCGTGCCGGCCGGAGGTGACCTGGATACGACGACCGCCGAAGTCCGCGACCGCCCGCTTCGCGCCGCGGACCTCGATGACCCATGAACCGACCGGCAGCGACGGCTCGACGAGCGTTCCCGAGGCGTCGGTGACAAGGGCGACTCACACGCGGTCGTCGCGGACGAGGTCGATGGTGTGCCCGCGGAACGGCCGCGCCTCTGCATCGAACAGGCCGAGCGTCACTGCGCCGGTGACGACGTCGACGAGCAACGGCGGGCGGACGCCGTCCGCGCCGCGCGCAGGGACCCTTGGAGTCTGCACCGGCACGATGCGGTCTTCGAATCGCAGCTCGATCGCGACCTCGCAGCCGGGAAGCTCGCCCAGTGCGAACCACCCGAGCGCGTCGGGAACAGCGAGCGGCGGCGGCTCGCCGTCGACGCGCACACCGAAGCGGTCGGAAGGCCGCTCGCTCAGCAGGGCGCGGCCGGACAATGCCGCAGCCCTCGCGAGCTCGCCGCGCCGCAGGTCGAGCGACAGCGCCGTGACGGTCGCCGCCGCGACGCCCACGACCTGCACCAGCGTCGGACGGAGCTGGGACGGCAGCGCGAACCACGGACTGGTGTCGACACCCGGTGGCTCGTGCGGGCGGACGTTCCACACCCCCGGCTGCACGCCGGCGAACGCGATCCGCCCATCGGCGGTCGATTCCGTCCAACGCAAGCAGCGACGCCGTCAGCGCGAGCCGGTCGGGCCAGGTCGCAATGATCACGCCGGGAACCCGGAACCACACCCGCCCGCCGGCTCCGGTGCGCGCCGGGGTCGAGCCGAACCGTTGCAGCGCGTGGACGACGGCGACCTGCAGACCGGACACGGGTACGCCGCGTCCGTCGACCACCGTCACCGACAACATGTCGTCGCTGCCGAGCTCGACTTCGCCGAGCTCGGTCGTACGTCCGGCGTGCACCGTCACCGGCAGCCGCAGGCCGACCCCGCCGACCGCGTGGACGACGAGCTGCACCTGACCCGCGCGCACTCCATCGAGGACGAAGCTGCCGTCGCTGGCAACGCTCGCGCGCGGGAACCGCAGCAATGCGTCGCGGCGCCGCAGCCAGCGCGCGACGGTCAGCCCGCGATCGAGCACGTCGGTGTGGAACGTCTCGATACCGGCCTGCCGCGACTCGCGGACCGCGTCGGACACCAGCGCGTCGGGATGGCGGAACTCGTCGGCTGAGCCGTCCGGCAGGCGGACGCGCAGGTAGAGCTGGTCAGCGTCAGGCACTCCGCACAGCTCGATGCGACCGAGCAGGTCGGTCGTCGCCGTGATCCCGGGATCGGGAACCGCGAGCGGCGCCGGCGTCGCAGTGTCGTTCACGACGGTGTCGAGGCGCAGGCGGGTGACGGAGACGGTGCAGCCCGCGATCGGCAGCCCGGTGGTCCGCCAGGCGACGCACCCGGTCGCGACGGAATCTGCCTTGGAGGCGACGAGCGGCTCGCCCTCGCGATCGAACGCCGCCAGCACGAACCCAGGCGTCGCCCCGAGCGGCAGCCGGCTCTCGACCGGCACCGGGGCGACCCCGACCGGTGCGGCGGGACCGTCAGGCACTCCGCCCTGCACCGACTCGCGGCCGATCGGCGGCGTGCCGTCCGCCGGCCGCACGGCGGACTCGCCCGGGCCGAGCAGCGCGTAGGCGATCAGCGTCAGCACCAGGACGATCCACAGGACCGGCCTTGCCGCCATGCCGCTGATCGCAAGCAGGAACCGTGACGGAGTCCACGACCCCCCCACCGCGCCGGCTCCGGATCGGAAGGCTCAATCGCGCAGCGCCCTGCGCGCGGCATCGAGGAACGATGCGACCTCCGCGTGCATCGGCTCGGTCTGGGCGATGACCAGACTGTCGTCCCAGACCATCATGTTCGCCCCCTCGAGTTCGTCCCAGACCGCCGGGGACACGTGATAGCGGAGCAGCTCCATCAGGCGCTCCTGCTTCTCGTCGCGGATCGATGCGCGGGCCGCTTCGCGGACGTCCGATTCCTGGTGGCTCGGTTCCTCGTCGAACCAATCGCGGACTTCCTGGTCCGTCACCGCGATCAGATCCGAGACGTCGTAGATGCGCACCGCGAGCGGCAATCGATCCCCGATCAGGACCGCGCCGCCGGCAACCGTCACGTGGTGCTCACCGGCCGCCTCTGCGAGCACGGCGGACAACGGCCGCCCGGCTCCGGAGACGGACACGAGCTCGGCCTCGTCCACGAACCAGCGCGGTTGGAACAGTGCGATCCCCGCAGCGGCGGCGAGCTGGTTCAGGACCTCTGGCCGCGACCCCTGGAGCTGCAGATTGCACGGCTGGGCGAGGCGTCGCGCGAGATCCGCTGGCACGCCGTCCTCCGATGGTGGTATGGCGCCCGCGACGCGATCGAGCAGCCGCTTCAGCTCCTCGTGCTGGCGAGGAGTCTGTCGGATCAACAGGCGCCGCTGCCAGAACTCCATTTGCGCGTCATACTGGTCCCAGCCGTTCGGAGCCATGTGGTATACCAGGTCCATCAAGCGCACCTCGGCATCGGCGCCACTCGACAGCGCGCGGACATCGTAGAAGCGCAGCTCCAGACCGCGCCCGAGATGCGAGGGCTCGAGGCATACACCGCCCTCGACCGGACGCCACGCGATGTCGTCGCCCCATGCCCAGCACAAATGGTCGAGGGCGTCGTGCAGCGGCAATGTCACGGCGAGCGGCGCGAGCTCGCCGGTCAGGTCGTGTTCCTCCGCCAGCTCCGGGGCGAGGTGGACGACCAGCCCGGTCTCGCGCCGGACGAGCTCCGGCCACGATTCGAGCGTGATGCCCGCGCCCCAGCGCAGGGGAGTCGCCAACTTCGCGCGCACACCGGCCTCCCAGGTCGGCTCCGGGTCACGACGGACGACCCGGATCGGGTCGCCCGCGTGAACGGTCACCAGCGCGGTCGCAGCCGCTGCGCCGGCCGGCGCACGCTCGACGGGTCGGGCCGCGGACAGTCCGGCCCAGCCGAGGCCGGCGCAGCAGAGCGCGCCAGCGAGGACGGGGGTCCGGCGGGATCGGTGGAGGGACAGGATCATCTCGAGCCTCTTTCGAAGGGCGCTGCGCCGAGCCGGGGCGAGCGTGGCCAGCGTGGGGTGCGACGACGGGAGCCTCGCGCGCGCCGCATCGAGCAGCGATCGCGCTGAGCGATCCGGATCGAGGGCCGGCGCGGCGCGCAGTGCCGACGCGTCGCGGAGCGGCTCGCGCTCCTCACGCAATCGGGACGCGGCGAGCCATGCCAGCGGATTGAACCAATGCACGGCCTCGACGACGGCAAGGCAGACGTTGACGAACGGATCTCGCGCGCGAAGGTGGGCGAGCTCGTGTCGCAATGCGAACGCGAGCGCGACATCGTCGGTGCGGTCCGCCATGCCGGCCGGCAGCAGCACACGGCGGCGGAGCACGCCGTGGGCCGCCGGTGCGTCGATCGCGGCGGTTTCCAGGAGCTGCACCGGGCCGCGGACGCCCAGCGCGCGCATTGCGCCGTCGAATGCCGCAGTCGCCCGGGCGCCCGCCGGTCGAGCGGTCCGAAGGACGCGGCGGCGGAACACCAGCTCTGCGAGCAGCGCGCGCAGCAGGCACACGGCGCAGCCGAGCCCCCAGCCGAGCGTGGGCAGGAGCGCGGCACCGCGGGCGTCGCGCGTCGGCGGGTCGCCGACGGCCGGCGGTGCCACGGCTCGGGGCGTGGGCGTGGCGCGGCGCGCGACGACCGGGCGGTCGACCGCGGGCTCGATCTCGGGCGCTCCGCCCGCGACCGGTGTTCCCCCTGCGTCATCGGTCGACTCGTCGCGCGCGGCGCGCGCGCCCAGACCCCAGTCGAGGCGCACCGCGCGCGGTTCGCCGACCGACGCTGCGGCCTCGCCGCCCGGAGCCGCGGGAACCGCCAGGCACGCGAAGTCGCCCGACCACCACGTCGGGCGCTCCCAGCCGAGCGGGTCGGGCACGGGCGCCGGCAGTGCGAGGCGCAGCACGACGATCCACCACAGCGCGTAGCGGATCACGGCCGGCAGCCCGGCCTGCGTCGTCGAGCGCGCCAGCAGTTCGATCGCGAGCACCAGGACCGCCAGCGCTGCGGCCTGTGCCGACGCGATCAGCAGGTCGCTCATCGCCGCCTCCCCCCGCGCCGGCGGGCTTCGATCAGCTCCTGCAACGCGTCCAGCTCGCTCGCATCGAGCCGCGACTCACGCAGAAGCCAGGCCAGCATCGGACTCGTCTCGCCACCGAACACACGCTCGACGAAGCCGCGCGCGGCGTCCCTCACGCAGGCGTCGCGAGCGACGGCCGGCTCGTAGAGGTAGCGCTTGCCGTCGCGCTCGAAGCGCACCGCCCGCTTCTTCACGAGGCGGCCGAGCATCGTCTTCACGGTGTTCTCCGACCAGCCGTGGCGCTCGGCGAGCCGCTCGGTGACCTCGCTGGCCGTCGCCGGATGCCGGTCCCAGAGCGATTCCATCACGTACCACTCTGCGTCGCTGATCTTCGGTGCCGAGCCCATCGCAGACGACCCTACCGACTACGTGCGTAGTTGTAACTACGGCCGTAGTCGGAAATCGCCGTTCGGTACTTTCTCCCGCCGTGCTGCGCACCGTCGGCACCGGTCGCGCTGCTCGACGACGATGGGGACGCAGCCGATCTCGAGCCCCGTGGGCGGGGTCACGATCCGCCGCGGCTCGAGCCCCGCGAACTCCTCGCCGAACATCGTCGCGAGGTAGGCGCCATCGACCGCCGAACGTCGATGCAGCAGCTCCGCGCGCTCGCGCATCGATGGCGGACCGGATCTGCGAGCAGGTGCGGACGTTCCGACGCGCAGGACATCGCCGGTCGCGGCCGGATCGGCGAATGCAGCGTGCGCGCGCACGGCCCGCCCAGGATGGCGAAGGCGAGACCGCGGCGCGGAGGTCTCGGGCGGGCGCCGGACACCCTCGGCTCGGGCGTCAACCCGGCACGGCGGGGCTCAACTCGGCTCTTCGCGTGCGGGCACCGGGAAGAACGGGAATCGCTTGTCGAACTCGCGCAGCAGCAGGAACGGCACGATCACGATGACCGCCGCGACGACCAGCCCTTCACGTTCGAACAGACCCGGTAGGTAGCTGGTGAACCCGCGGTAGCTCTTGGACAGGATCTGACCGCCGATGACGACGTTCCATCGCATCAGCAGGACCTGGGTGAGCAACAGCACCGACGACAGGAACACCAGCAGGTTCGAGATCCGCAGCGGCAGCTTCAGCAGCGCCACCGCGGACAGCAGGAGGAACGGGCCCAGCGAGCACGTCAGCAGCTGGAGCACGACGTAGGAGACCCACAATCGGCCGGTGATGAGCTCGCGGAGCACGGACCACTCCTCGGTCTGCTCGTAGGCGAGGGACAACACCTCCATCAGCTCGAGCACCACCGCGACCATCATGAAGCCCCACAGGAAGCGGGCGAGCGTGTCGACGGTGGCCTGGTTGCGGGTCAGGCGGCGGTTCCAGGTGACGAACAGATACAGGAAGGTCAGGACGGCGATGCCCGACACGATCGCCGAGAAGATGAAGATGATGAACATCAGCGGCGTCGACCACCACGGGTTGGCCTTGATCGAGCCGAACAGGAACCCGACGTAGCCGTGGAGGATCAGCGCGACCGGAATGCCGACGCCCGCGAGCGTCTTCACCACCTTCTTGTCCAGCCGATCGGTCCGTTCGTCGCGATACGTGGCTCCGAGCAGCACCACGCGATAGACGCGCCGCGCGAGACCCGAGGCGGCCTCGTAACGGCGGACGATGTCCGCACGGAAGTCGAACCAGATCTCCAGCACCAGGATGATGGCGTAGAGTGCGTAGATGAACCCGAACCCGCTCATCGCCGAGCGGAAGTTCGGGGTGATCAGGATGTTCAGGGCGCGGTCCGGTCGGCCGAGGTGGTTGAGCAACGGCAGCGGCGCGAACAGCAGGAACACGAACGCGCTGACGAGCGAGAAGCGCGCGATCGGCGCGAGCTGCTTCAGCCCGAAGACGTGGTGGAGCGACGACACGATGAACGCGCCGGCCACGAGACCCGTGATGTACGGGTAGAGGACGATCATGACCGTCCAGGTCACGTGCTGCTCGTTGGGGAAGACGAAGCCTTCCATCACACGACCTCCGGGTCGAGCCCGACGTAGTAGCACTTCGGCCGGGTGCCGAGATCCGGCTTGAGCAGGCCGTAGCGCCGCTCGCGCAGCACCTGCCGGAGCCGGCTCTTCGGAGCGCGCAGGTCGCCACAGATCCGGGCCTCCCGTGGACAGGCCTCGGCGCAGGCGGTGGTCATGCCGCGGTGCAGGCGGTGGTAGCAGAGCGTGCACTTGTCGGCGGTGCCCGTGCGCTCGTCGATGTATCGACAGCCGTACGGGCAGGCCTGCACGCAGTAGCCGCAGCCCACGCAGCGGTCCTTGTCGATCAGCACGACGCCGTCCGGAGTGTCGAACGTCGCACCGACCGGACACACCTGCGTGCACGCCGACGAGCGGCAGTGATTGCAGAGCTTGGGAACGAAGAACGCCTTGTTCCGCGTCTCACGGGGCAGCAGATCGGTCTGGAAGCTGGCGATCGCGCCGTCGGGCGAGTCGACGTGCACCTCGCCGTCCTTGTCGACCTCGTAGCGCTCCACCCAGGTCCGGTAGTAGCCGTCCGGCACGCCGTTCTCCTTCTGGCATGCGCGCACACAGGAGCCGCAGCCGATGCACCGCGTGGTGTCTACCAGGAACCCCCACTCGAATCGGCCGAGGTCGTCGAGATCGGTCGGAGGAGGCGGGAACAGGTCCTTCGACTGGGTGGACAGGAACAGCGTCGCGGCGGGGACTCCGCCGACACCGGCGAGCGTGATCCGCAGGAAGCGGCGGCGGCTCAGATCATCCTCGTTCGTGGGTCGCATCGCGGGGCTCCTATTTGCGGACGACGTCGCCGTGGATCTTGTCGAGGTGACAGCGGAGACACGCGCGCGGATCGGCCGCCAGCTCCGCGGCATCCAGCTCCAGTGCATCCGCGATCATCTCGAGATGCGCCTTGGAGTCGACGAGCGGCTGTTTCGCACCGGTCCGGAACGGCGCATCCTCATGGCACAGGAGGCAGAACCGCCGGTTCCCGTTGACCAGGATCCGACCGGAGTCCTCGTTCTCGGGGTGGTAGAGGTGGCAGGCCGTGCACCTCATGAACGAGTGCTTCCGGCTCTCGAAGTCCTCGACGATGCCCTCGTGACAGTCCGAGCAGACGAACATCGCGGGGTGCGAGTCGACCTGCGTGTAGTCGCCCTCGGGTTTGGTGTCGTGGCAGTGGATGCACTCGTGGATCACCGGGTGGATCCGGGCCCTCTTCACCTCGGCGAGCAGGAAGATCGGCTCGTGCGGGCTGTGGCACGCGATGCACCTGGTCTGCGGGTCGTTGACTCCCAGGAACGCGTAGTGCTCCGCCGGCTCGATCTGCGCGAACGCTCGCGGACGTGCGCCGAGACGGCGGTGACAGAACAGGCAGCCCTCCCGCGTGTACTCCTTCGGCATGCTCGCAAGCGCGGCGAGCGCCGGGTCCCCGCCCGTGGGGAAGCGGTCGTGGAATCGGACGTGCTCGCGACCCGGCGTGTGGCAATCCTCGCACTCGACGTCGAAGTGGAAGTCCTTCTCGTGGAGCCCGAAGATCTCCGCGTGACACCGCGCGCAACCCTCCTTGCCGAGGTGGACCGGTTCCGTCGCGAGGATCGCGGTCAGGCCCGCGGTGCGGTAGTTGCCCAGCTCGCCCCAGGTGGCAGGCCGCGCGGCTCGCTGGAGCAGCGCCGCGGCAACGAGCGCCACGCCGACGAGGAGGAACACGCGGCGCACGTAGCGGGTCGGAGGACCCGCCTGCCCCGGTGACGTGGTTGACATGCCCGGCGCTCCGTGGGGTTGGCGCAAGGCCCGTCCGTCGCACGGCGGAGACGGGCTCGCTCGCAGTCTGGGTCACGGTGCAGATGCCCACGTGAACTCGGAATTTCACCGAGCACCGGGGCGACGCCCCGCCCTGGCCAGCCGACGGTCGCCGGGGCGCCTGAAACGAACGTTTGCGGCAGTGACGGCAGTACGAGTGCCGTGCGGGGGACTCTCGCCGGTCCGCGGGTTGCCGTCGGCCCGCACGATTCACGAGATCCGGTCATGCGGTCGCGGCAGCTGCCAGCTGGCGTGACGACGACAACGATGTTCTGAGCCGTTCTGGTTAGCATTCGGCGCGGATCGGTTCGCCATGGCAGACGTCGGCATCGGGCCCGGCGAGCGGGAGCTCGCCGAGGTGATCGCCACGCTGCGCGACCTGACGCGCAGCGTCCAATCCCTGTCGACCCGCGTCGCCGCGCTCGAGCGACGTTCGGACTCGGCCGTTCCGGGCTCGGAGACGCCCGGTCCACCGCCGGAGGTCGCAGCGGAGCCCTCCATGTGGGGGTGGGTGGGTCAATCGCGCCTGCTACCGCGCATCGCGATGGTCTGCTTCGTGCTCGTCATCGCGTTGGTGTTGCGCACGCTGACCGAGAGCGGCGTTCTCGAACGACGCATCGGTGTCTGGGCCGGTGTCGGATATTGCGGGCTCCTCGTCGCCTGGGGCTGGCGGCAGCTGGCGCGCGATCGCCGCGGGCAGCGCGTGCTTCCGGCGTGCGGGATCATGCTGTTCAGCGTCGTGCTGTTCGAGGCACAGGGTGGGGCCGGCGGCGCGACCGGCGCGGTGCTGACGTCGACCACCGCCGAATGGATGCTGCTCGCCGCACTGGTAACGGTCGCCGCGCTCGGGCTGCGCCACCGATCGTCGTCGGTGGTGGCATTCGCCCTCGTCACGACGTCGTTGGCCGCCACCGCGATGGGGTTCCCACACATCCGATTCCCGCCGGCCGCCACGGTGATCCTCGCCGGCAGCGCAATCGCGATCCCGGCTCGGCGCGTGGGCAACTCGCAATGGCTCCCCTGGGCGATGTTCGGGATCGCGATGTTCTTCTGGCTCAGCTGGGGATTCCAGATCGATGCACTGCTGCGACACGGCGACGAGCCGGCGGTGGGACTCGCGCCGCGCTGGTATCTGCCGCTGCTGGCGGCCTTCGCGATCCTCTACGGTGCGAGCGCAGCGCTGCTCACGCGCTCGACACCGGGCACCGACGCCGGGATCCCACTGGCACTCCCCACGCTCAACGTGCTGTGGGCATACGGCGCGGCCCACGCGGCCCGCGGGATGCTCGACCACGGCGCCGCGAGCATCGCGGTGATCGGCGCGCTGGTCGCGCTGTTGCACTTCGCCGTCGCGCTCGGACTCGCGCGGCGCGCGGCCGGGCGCACCGACGCGATCGCGTCGTTCACGATCGCAGGCACGGTGCTGCTCGCGTCGTCGACGCCGCGCGTGCTCGGCGGACTCGATGCCGCCCTGCCGCTGTGGTCGGCGCTCGCGCTGGCCCTCGTGATGTTCGGCACACGCATCGACAGCGCGGGGCTTCGCCTGGCCTCGTACGCGCTCCAGCTGCTCGCGGGCATCCTCGCCTGGTCGTCGGACCCGTTCTCGGGACCATCCGACGGCCTCGCTGCCGGCGCTCTGTCGAGCGCTGCGATCGCGGTGCTCGCCGCGCTCCACTTCCGCTACGCGCGTCGACATCCGTCCCAGGCGAGCGGACTCCTGGCACGGTTCGTCCGGCCCGACCGCTGCGCCATCGCGATGCTCTGGGTCGCGGCGGCGATGGCGTTCGGTGTCCTCCGGATCCTGGCCCACCGATCGATGACGGGCCTCGGCGCCGACGTGCCGGCGGCCTTCCCCTGTGTGCAATCGGTGATCGTCAACCTCGCCAGCGTGGTGCTGATGCTGTGGGCGACGCGCATGCGCGACCGCGACGTGCTCATCACCGCGGTGCTGGTCGGCATCGTCGGCGCGCTGCGCGTCGTGGGCTCCGACCTGCCCAATGGGCGAGGCGTGCCACTCGTCCTGGCGGTGGCCTCGTTCGGCCTCGCTGCCGCAGTCGGCTCCGTCGTGCTCGGCAAGTGGCAGAGCCAACGCAGCGTGGATCGAGCGGCGTGAGCCCCGGCCGCTCGACCCGCCCCGAACGGGCGTGCGGGGGGCGCGCCGCGCGCGGTGGACCAGTCGCCCGACCCCACCGCGCGCGGCACGAACCTGCCGCAAGTTCGCGAAGCCTGCTTGTCTAGCGGTCCGGACCGGTGCGAAACTGGCCGCGGGCAACGCCAGGGCGGCGTGACCGAGGGGCCTCGCATGATCCGAAGCGACGACGACGGTCAGGGGCGCCAGCGCGAGCTGGAGCCTGTCGATCCCAAACAGTTCCGCAGGCTGATCGACCAGCAGCGCCACGCCGGCGAGCAGTCGGTCACGTCCGGGCCGCCGTCGACCGATCGGCAGGCGCCGGCCGGACCGGGTGCGCGGGCGATCGCGCTGGCGAAGCGGCGGCTCCTGCCGGCGACCAAGGACGACGTCGTCAACCGGATCCGCGCCAGCTTCCAGGACCTGACCGACGTGCTCGGCGCGATCGATCGCAAGATCGACGCACACAACCGCACGTCGGAGCGGCTGGAGACGTCGGTGCGCGCGCTGCCGGAGCTGATGCAGGGGCTGCCCGCCGCGTCGGAGACCGGCGTCCAGCTGCTCGAGGAGCTCGGCGCGACGCTGTCGCGGCAGACCTCGCTGACCCGTGATGTCGTGCAGAGCGTCGAGCAGCTCGCGCTGCGCGTCGCGCAGATCCCCGACGCGCTCGCGCGGTTCGACACGCGGCTCGAGCGGCAGGAGGAGGATCAACGGCGCGCCGCGGACGCGCTCGCGCTGCTGCAGACCTCGCTCGCCGAGATGCAGGCCGAGAGCGCACGGCTGCAGCAGCAGACCCTCGAGCAGCTGAGCGGCGCACTGCAGGCCGACCGCGCCGAGACGCGCCGGGCGCTCGACGCCGACCGCGCGGTGCTCGCCGAGGTGCTGGAGCGCGGCAACCGGCAGAGCTTCGTGTTGACGATCGTGATGATCGTGGTGGTCGCCGCACTGGCGACCGCGCTGCTGCTGCGGTGAGCGGCGCGGGGCGCCCACCGCGCGGTCACGAGAGACCGCGAGCGAAGTTCGCGCAGTGCGTTGCAGGCAGCGCCCGGCCGGCGCGGATCGCCCGCCAACGGTCGCGGACCTGCGCCGGGGAGTAGCTGCGGAGCACGAAGTCGGCGCGCAGGTGGACCGCACCGGCCCGCGCGAGCTCCGGCAGGAGGTGCGCGAGGCAGTAGGTCTCGCGGTCGAGCACGATCGTCCGACAGTGGTGATCGATCGCCGTGACGCGCTCGCCACGCTCGGACTCCATCTCCATGCTCTCGAAGCGGCAATTGGCCTTCCCAGGGCATCCACCGATCAGGTTCGCGTAGGCGCACGACTCGGCGATGAACTGGGGCGTGTCCTGGTGGACGATGACGGTGGCGCGGTCGGCGAACTCGGCGAGCAGCGAGCGCATGTTGTCGAGGCCGTCCTCGGGTGACAGCGCGAAGCGCGACACCCCCATGTCGACGAGCTGCAACGCCGCGAGGCGGTTGACGACATACAGTGGCCAGTCGGTCGCCAGATCGAGTTCGGCGTCCGGCCGCAGCGGGTCGAGGCCGAGGTAGCTCCATGCCGAGAGGTTCGCGGCCTCGAAGCGCCGCCAGCCGGCCGCACGGAGTCGCTCGATGCGCTGCCGGATCCCGCGCTGCTCCCAGGCGCGGGTGAGCACCGGCAGGGCGAGCCGCACACGATCGCGGCCGATACGTGCCGCGAGCTCGTCGAGCCGTTCGAGGAGCAGCGCGGGGTGATCGCGCGCGATCTCGACGGTGATCTCCTCGACCCCGTCGAAGTCCGCCGCCTCGAACTCGCCGAGAAAGGCGAGGCGGTCGACCTTCACGCTCCACGCGAATGCGTCGACGGTGCGCGGCGGGCTGGACGGCGGCAGCACGCACTGAGACACGCGCGCTGCACGATCGCGCGCACCGGCCTCGAGCGCGCGCTCCAGATCGCCGGCGACCGCGCGCCGCAGGGCGTGCAACACCGGCTTCGGGACGAACCGGCCATCGGGATCGTCGACCGCGCAGGAGCGCAGCGCAAGGCCGGTGTCGCCGAGCCGGGCGAACGCGTCCGCCATCGCCGCCGCCGTGCCGCTGCGATTGCGGGCCAGCTCGAACGGGCCCGCGACGACGCGACGCACCGCCGCGCCGCCGCCCTCCGCGATGGCAACGAGCTCGCGCTCTCGAACGGACAGCCGGACGTCGATCGGCAGCCGACGGCGGTGCGCCCCCGGCTTCGGACGTCGCGCCCGATAGCGGCGCTTCACGGTCTGCGACGACGCGCAGTAGACCGGTGCGCCGATCGGCAGCGGCGGGTGCTCAGCGGGGAGCTCGACCTCGATCAATGCGCCCGCGGGGGCCTCGAATGCAGTGCGTCGCGTGGTCGCGGCGCGCTCGTCGACGATCCACAATCGATCGATCGGGAAGCCGAACGGCCGCGGCATGCCGGGAACGTCGATCTGCAGGCCGTCGTGACGCTCGAGCGCCCGCGCGGTGCGGAAGCGCAGACGGCCACCCGCGGTCGTCTCGACCGCCCCGCACAGCGCACCGCGATGGCCGGTCGTGTCGCGGTCCGCGACCTCCTTGTCGCGGTGCGACTGCATGAACAGCCGCGTCCAGGGCCGGCTGAACACGGTCTGCAGGTCGGCCTCGAGCTCGGGGCGCTCGGCCGGCGACAATCGGCCGTCGAGCAGTCGACGGTAGTAGTCGGTGGTCGTCGCCGCATACAGCGCGCTCTTCTTCCGACCCTCGATCTTGAAGCACGACACTCCGGCAGCGCGCAATGCAGGCAGGTGGTCCGGCAGCGCGAGGTCCTTCATCGAGAACGGCAGGCCATGTCGCGGATCGCGCCGCACCGGCGAGCCGTCGCGCAGCGTGTCCGGCGCGCCCGACACCTCGAACGAGTCCCGGCACGAGTAGGCGCAACGGCCACGATTGCCGCTGCGGCCCAACGTCTGTGACGAGAACAGGCACAGACCGCTGTACGAGTAGCACAGCGCACCGTGCACGAACACCTCGGTCTCGATGCCGGCGTGCGCGGTGACGTCGCGGACCTCCTCGAAGGTCAGCTCGCGGGCGAGCACGACGCGCGCGAAGCCGAGCTGCCGGAGGACCTCGGCCCCGGCGCGGTCGTGCACGGCGAGCTGCGTGCTCGCGTGCAGCTCGAGATCCGGGAAGTGCTCGCGCACGAGACGGTAGACGCCGAGATCCTGCACGATCAATGCGTCGACGCCGATCGTGCTCAGCTCGGAGACCACCTCGGCCAGCTCGGCGAGCTCGTCCTGGCGGATCACGGTGTTCACCGTGACGAACACGCGCCGCGCCGGAGTGAGCGAGTGCGCGTAGCCGACGACGTCTTCCACCTCCGGGAGCTCGAAGTTCTGCGCCTCGGCGCGCGCCGAGAACTTCTTCAGACCGAGGTAGACCGCATCGGCGCCGAACTGGAAGGCGGCGAACGCGGAGTCGGGGCCGCCGGCGGGGGAGAGCAGTTCGGCGACGCGCGGAGTCGCAGGATCGGCGACGCTCGGCACGGCGAGCGGTGCCTCCGCGGCGGCGGCGTAGTCGCCCTGCGGCTCGGCCGGTTCGGGCGACTCGGCCGCATCGACGCCCGACGGGACGTGCAACGGGACGTGCAGCGGCGTGAGACCGTGCCACGCCGCGGCGCCCGGGTCCGGCCCGACGCGCGGCGGCGACGAAACGAAGTGCTCCGGAGCCCCGGAGGACGGCTGGACCATACGGGTGCGCGGCAGCGCGCAGCGGGCAGTCTACCCTCGATCCGTCGAGAGCCGCTCGCTGCCGGCGCACGATCTCGCTGCTGGCTGCCGATCCGGACCCGGTGCCGAGCGGAAGCCGCGCGGGGGATTCCCGGGCGGCGCGGGGGGCGACATCATGCGGCCGGGAGGTCCGATGTCGATCATCCGCCTGTCCGTGATCCAGGAGACGCCCTACGCGCCGACTCCGGACGGCGTGCTCGTGCACGACGCCTACCAGCGGCGCCGCCGGCAGGGGAAGCTCGAGGCGCTGCGGCGGCCGGGGTTCGCCAACAAGACCTCGGACTTCGCGCACTACATCGAGACGCAGGTCGCCGCGGAGGCCGCGAAGCTCGAGCGAGGTGCCCCGGTCGTGTTCATGGTGCACGGCTTCCTGTTCGACCCGAAGGCCGGCGTCAGCCCCGAGCCCAGCGACACGGACAACCCTCACAGCCGCGTCTACCACTTCCAAGTCGGCGATGCCGCCCACGAGCAGCGTCATCACACCACGAGCTGGCCGCATTGGCTCGGCTTCGAGAGTGGCGATGCCGGCGAGCACGGCGTGGCGGTCGCGTTCGGATGGCACAGCGCACCCGGGCTCGCCTCGTCGATCATCGCGCACTTCAAGAACTTCTACAGCCGCGCCTACGGCTTCGCGGAGCAATCCGCGTGGGTGTTCCTCGCGACCCTCGAGAGCGCCGCACGTACGGCGGCGCTCGCCGGCCACCCGTTCGACGTCTTCTGCCACAGCCTCGGCTCGCGCATCGTCGTCCGGGCGCTGGCGATGGCCGCCGAGGCGGGGCACCGAGAGCTGATCGGTCGGCTGCGGCGGATCGTGATCCTCGGCGGTGCCGAATACGTCGTGGAGGCGCAGCTCATGATGCAACGCCTGCTGCGGCTCGCGGACTCGGACCCGTCGGGTGCCACCCGGCTGCCGTCGTTCTACAACGTCGTCAGCCGCGAGAACGACGTGCTCGACGTGCTGGCGGAGAACTTCGGGCCGCGCACGTTCGGCAACTCGCAGGTGATCGGCCACAACGGCCTCGACACGGGGTCGCGCGCACCGAACTGGATCGACCTGCAGATCGATCGCCCCGAGCTCCAGCGGTGGATGGCGGAGTGTCACGGCATCCGGATCTCCGGCGACCGTCCCGACAATGTCTGGGACCATTGGTACTACTACACCTACCGCGGCAACATGGAGCTCTACCGGCGCATCCTGCGTGAGGACGAGCCCTGGCGCATCGAGACGCTGCGCCGGACCGACACCAGACCGCCGATCCCCGAGGGCGTGCCACGCCGCTGGTGGAACTTCGGCGACTGACCGGCGCGCGGCAGCGGTCCGCGCGGCAGGCAGGCGCTCCGCGAGCCGGCCGACCACGCGCCGGAGCGGGGCGCGACGCGGCCGTAGTGTAAAAATCGTACGCGGTACGGATGGGAAGCCTCCGGGCTAGGATCCCGGGCGAGCGACATGGCTGCACGAGACCAGAAGCCGAAGAGCCCCCATCCGCTGCGCGACAACGTCGATGCGTTCGCGATCGCGATCCTGGTCGCGGTGCTGATGAAGTACTTCGCGATCGAGGCCTACGAGATCCCGACGTCGTCGATGCAGCCGACGATGATGGGCAGCAAGGAGACCGGGCTGTTCGACCGCATCCTGGTCGACAAGAGCGCCTACCTGTGGCGCGATCCGGAGCGCTTCGAGATCGCGGTGTTCCGCTACCCGGGGCGACTGATCCAGAACTACGTGAAGCGGATCGTCGGGCTGCCCGGCGAACGACTGGTGATCGCCGGCGGCAACGTCTACCGCCTCGATGGCGACGACCCGACCGACGGCGCGAGAATGACGCCGCTGCCGCGCCCACCGGCGATCCAGGAGGAGCACTGGAAGGAGGTGTTCCCGGCCCGCCTCGCGAGCTGGAACCTCCCCGCCAACAGCGGGTGGCGCCGGTCGGACCGCTGGGAGGCGATCGACGGCCGCGCCGACGCGTTCCGCATCGAGCACGACAAGGAGCGCACCGCGTGGCTGTCGTTCCGCGACGACGGCAAGGGCGGGCTCGTCAACCACGTGTCCGACGGGTACCCGACGTGGGTCGCGCAGGCGATGATCAAGGCCCGCGAGGACGTCGAGTGGAGCGAGGTCGTGCAGGACGCCCGGCTCCGCTTCACGCTGCGGTCGACCGCGCCGCTCGCCGGCTGGTCGGTCGAGCTCGAGGTCGTCGATGCGGACGGCACCAAGGTGACGTTCCGGCTGAGCGCGGACGGCACCAGCGCCCGGCTCGGCGCCGAGCGCGACGGCCAGAGCATCCAGAGCGAGCCGTTCGCGGTGCCGGCGACGACTGCCGGGCTCGCGGTGCAGTTCGCGCACGTCGACGATCACCTGCACGTAGAGCTCGACGGCGAGCCCGGCGCGGAGCTCGACACCGGCGCGTTCAAGTCGCTCGACCTGCGGCGCTTCGCCGCCGCCGGCACACCCGGAGCATCGAAGGCGACCGCCGGCCTGCGCATCGAGGTGAAGGGGCAGGGCCGCATCGAGGTCGAGGACCTGCGCGTCGACCGCGATCTGCACTACGTGCGCGACGGCGCGACGGCGATCGTCGACGTGCCGGCCGGCAAGTACTGGATGCTCGGCGACAACACGCTGCAGTCGGTCGACTCGCGCGGCTGGACCGTGTTCACGATCGGCGTCGACGCGGAGGCTCGCGTCGTCGACCCGCGGACCCACCCCGACGCGACGCCGCTGCGCGGCAACCTGCGGCCGATGCCGCTGAGCGAGATGCCGGACCCGGACGAGAATCCGGTGCCGGCGCGCCTCGGTGGCGTCGACTACATCGGCTTCACCGACGAGATCGGCGAGGTCTACGCGCTGCTGGGCGCGCCGGCGCCGGGCGCGAGCTGGGGCGGCGGAGCGCTCGCGTTCGCTGGCGCCGACGGGCCGTTCGTCCCTCGCCAGGACGCGATCCCGTTCGTCCCCCGCGATCACATCCTCGGCCGTCCGCTGCTGACGTTCTGGCCCTGGTACCCCTGGTTCCGCGCAGGGACGATCCGGTGAGCGCGCGCGCCGCGGCCGCCCGGAGCGGGCACCCCGGCGAGCGCGCGGACGCCGCGCTGGAGCCGTTGCTCCGCACCGAGGGGCTGACCAAGACCTACCGCCGGCGCAAGGTCGTCGACGACGTCAGCCTGCGCGTCGATCACGGCGAGATCGTCGGGCTGCTCGGTCCGAACGGCGCCGGCAAGACGACGTCGTTCCGCATGGTCGTCGGCATGATCGCGCCGGACCGCGGCCGGGTCTTGCTCGAAGGTCTCGACGTGTCGCGGATGCCGATGTACCGGCGCGCCCGCCGCGGCCTCGGCTACCTGTCGCAGGAGCCCTCCGTGTTCCGGCGCATGACGGTGCTCGACAACGTCCTCGCGGTGCTCGAGGCGCGCTACGTGCCGCGCCGCGAGCGCCGCGAGCGCGCGATGGGCCTGCTGGCCGAGCTGCAGCTCACCCGCCTCGTCGACGCCTACGGCGACACGCTGTCCGGCGGTGAGCGCCGGCGCCTGGAGATCGCCCGCGCGCTTGCCACGCAGCCGAAGCTCCTGCTGCTCGACGAGCCGTTCGCTGGCGTCGATCCGATCACCGTCGAGGAGATCCAGAAGATCCTCGCGCAGCTCGCCCGCCGCGGCATCGCGATCCTGATCACGGACCACAACGTCGCCGAGACGCTGCGCATCTCGCACCGCGCCTACATCCTCGATCAGGGCCGCGTGATCGCCGCCGGCTCACCGCAGGAGATCGTCGCCAATCCGACCGTGCGCCGCGTCTACCTCGGTAGCTCGTTCGGCGAGGGCATCACCGCCGAGGAGGGGCGCGGGCTCGGCCTGGATTGACGCGCGGCAGCGGCGAAGCCCCGTGGCACCGCGACTCGGCCGCTCAGCCTCTCAGGGCTCGCGCTCCGCTCCGGCGGGCGGGGTCGCGCACAGCGACGCGATCGCCTGTAACAGGCGCTCGCGGTCGAACGGCTTGGCGAGGAACCCGACCTGCGGCCCGAGCCGCAACGCGGCGCGGACCTCCGCTTCGGGGCACCCGCTCGTCACGATCACGCGCGGCGCCTCGCCAACCGTCGCCGTCGCGGCGAGCTCGGCGAGCAGCGCGCCGACGTCGCCCGCGAGCGTCGCGTCGATCAGCACGCCGCCGTCCCGCAGGTCGGCCAGCGCGCGCCGCGCGGCCGCGACGTCGACCGCGATGCGGACCCGGTGGCCGGCAGCGCTCAGGATCCGCGTCACGACGGAGCACAGCACCGGATCGTCCTCGACCACCACGAGCTCCAGGCGGGCCCCGGGGGCCGGGTCCGCGACCGGCGGGGCGGACGGTCCGCACGCCACCGAGCCGACCGGGAGCGCGAGCTCGGCGCGGGCACCACCGAGCAGCGCCGAGCGAGCCAGCCGCAGCGCGCCGCCGGCGGCCAGCAGCGCGTCGCGCGTCGCGCGCAGCCCGATGCCGTGGCCACCGGACCCCACGGCGACCGGCGGCGGTCCGTCACCGAGCCACTCCGCCGGGAAGCCCGGCCCGTCGTCGTCGACCGCGATGCAGAGCTGCCCGCCCGCCGCGCCGACCGTCACGAGCAAGCGACTCCTGGCCGCGCGGATCGCGTTGACCAGCAAATTGACGAGCGCCCGCAGCAGCGGCAGCCGACCGATTGCGGCTCGCGGGACCTGCGGGCGGAACTCGACCTCCAGCTCGACGCCCGCGGCGCGGGCCATCGCGCGCAGCAGCGCGACGCACTCCGCCACCGCCGCGGTCGGCTCGCTCTCGCCGGTCGCGCGTGCGTCCGGCTCCGCGTCGAGCGCGGCTCGGCAGATCGCGGCAGCCAGCGCGACGTGCTGGCGCACGACTTCGAGGCGCGCCGCGGGCTCGAGCTGCTCGACGTCGAGCTCCCCGAGGGCGGCAGTCAACACGTTCGCGACGTCGTGGAGACCGCTGCGGGCAACCGCGTCGCGGGCTCCGGCAGGGTCCGGTCCGACAGGCTGGTCTCGGCGGTCATGTCCCACGCTGCGCTCCGTTCGGGTCGATCGCCCCGGTCGGCCAGGCACCGCGACCGGCTCGCGATTCCCGCAGGGGGCGCGCGGGAGTCGGCCAGATGCTGCCGACTGCGGCGCGGCGCGCCATCAGGCATCGCCCCAGGTTCGCGCGTCGAGCCCGTCACGCGACCGGCTCGAAGCGCAGCGCCACCCGGGCGCGCCGCGGACCGACCCCCGGCCCAGGATCGACCGCCAGTCGCGCCGGTTCGCCGCCGTCCGCAGCGCGGAGCTCGGCGCCCTCGACCGCTGCGACCCGCCGGCCCGGCAGCCGCACCGACAGCTCGGCCGGCTCCGCCAGCTCGACGTCGAGCTGCACGAGGTCGGGCTCGGGGCAGCGCCGCGCGAGCAGCCGGCAGCCGGCGGGCGGGGTGGCGACCAGCAGGTCGGGGCGCGCCTCGACGTCGAGGCGGTGCACGCCCGCGGCGAGCGTGGCGCGCGCCCGCACGCGCACGCCGTCGCCCTGCTCGTCGACGTGCACGGCCGCGAGCGGCGCACCGTCGAGCTGCACCCCGCCGAGGCGCGCGGGCGCCGGCACGAACGGACCGATCTCGAGCTCGACGGGCGGCCCTTCGAGCCGCAGCTCGCAATGCAGGTCGGCGCCGTCCGCCCCGCGCCAGACCGCGGCGGACAGCCGGCGCGGACCGATCGTCAGCTCCTCGCACGCCACCCGGTCGACGCCGCCGGGCAGCGCCGGCTCGAACACGATGCGCGGCTCGTCGGGCAGCGCGCGCCAGCCGCACAGACCGTGGGTCAGCACGCTGGCGAACGCCGCGTGCGCGACGAACGCGTCGCGCGGCACACCCGGCTCCGGCGTGGGCGCCGTGCCGCGCAGCGCTTCGGCGAGCACGCCCGGCACCGCCCCGCGACCGGCCTCGATCGCGCGCGCCCAGCCGAGCCAGCGGGCCCAGCCCGCGTCCGGACGACCGTGCGCGAAGTCGGCGAGCGTGGTGAACACCGTCGCGAACGCGGGCACCGCGCCGCCGTCGTCCGCGTCGCCGGGCCACAGGCGCGAGCCCCAGTCGGCCTGCCACGGCGCGGTCGCGAACCGCCGCAGCGCGGCCGTCTCGCTGCCGTGCTCGCCGAGGCCGAGCGCCCACGCCACGGCGCTGAGCGCGGACGCGCGCTCGTCGAGCGCGCCGTCCGCGAGCAGCGCGGTGGCGTAGCCGGAATCGCCCGGCATCCAGAACGTCTCGCGCAACACCTGTCGCAGCCGGCCCGCGCGCGCCTGCCAGCGGGCGTGGTGGACGTCGTCGCCGAGCTGCGCCGCGAGGGCCGCTCCGGCCGCGAACGCGCGCCACTGCAGCGCGGCGCTCCGCACGTCGACGCGGGCGCCCGGCAGCGCCGGCCACTCGTCGCCGTCGCCGCGCTCGCACAGCCCGTCGCCGTCGCGGTCGAAGCGCTCGAGGCAGCCGAGCGCGGCGCGCGCCGCGGGCCACAGCGCCGCGAGTCCGGCGCGGTCCTCGGTCCACGCGTGCCAGGCGCCCAGCACCGTCACGAACAGCGCCGTGACGTCGCTCGCGCCGTGCCGGCACGGTCCGCTCGGCGAGATCTCGACCGGGATCCGGCCGTCGGGATCCTGGTGCGCGGCGCACAGCCGCAGGTCGGTGAGCACGCTGCGACGCTCGCCCCAGCCGAGGAGCAGCAGGTCGCCGGTCAACGCGTCGCGCGTCGCGAAGCGCGGGTCGGCGGTGGCGGGATCCAGGCTCGCGAGCCGCCCGCCCGCGACCCTCGCCGCGCGGGCGAACGTGGCCCGTCGCGCGCGCACGAGCGCGACCAGCGCGTCGAGTCCCGGCTCGCCGACCTGCACGGTCACCGCGCCATCGGCGGCGGCTTCGATCCGCTCCGCGCCGTCGGGAGCCGCGCCGAAGCCGCCGTGGCCACCGAACGAGACGGTCAGCTCGTCGCCCGCCGCGACGCGGAACTCGCGGCGGAAGCCGACCCCGACCGCCGCACCGGGCGCGCGGCCGGGCAGCTCGCACAGCGACGCGCGCTGCGGGCGCAGGTCGGCGGCGACGATCGCCGACACGCCGAGCTCGGCGGTCCGCGCGACCAGCACGGCGCCGTGGCGACCGGTCGCGACCTCGATCGGCCCGCACAGCGCGCCTGGATACGGCGCCGCGGGGCGCAGCTCCGCGACACCGCGCACCCCGACGCGCAGCCGTTGCGCGGCGCCCGCGCGCACGTGCAGGCAGAAGCCCTCGCCGTCGTCGGCGGCGCGCAGCCCGACCGCCCCACCCGCCGGCAGCACCCACGTGAGCGCGTCGGGGTGGACCCGGCAGGTGGCGACCAGCTCCGCGAGCGGGCGCAGCGGCGCATCGTCGGCCGCGAGCTCGACCTCGAGGTCGCGCAGGGCCTGGAAGCTGCGACACCAGACGACCTCGACCCGGCCGTCCGCGGTCGCCGCGAGCGTCTGGCCGTCGGGCGCGACGAGCGGCGCGAAGTGCGACCGTGCGGCGGGAACGTCGCGCCAGAGTGGGTCGTCCGGCGCGGGCTCGGGGGCGGCGGCGCCCGCCATCGGCGCCTCCTCGCCCGCGACCGCGAACATCCGCGCCCCGAGCGGACGGTCCGGACGCGGCCAGGGCGCGGGTCCGCGCTCGCCAGCCGAGTCGCTGGCGAGGTAGTCGAACAGGTCGCCGAAGAACCGCGCGCGCGGCTCGGCGAGCGCATCGTCCGCATCCGCGAAGCGCACCGGCAGATCGCAGGCGAGCAGCCGGCCGGCCGACCCCACCCGGTACTCGACGAGCGCGGCGCGCGCCGCGAGGCACCTACCGCCGGCCCGCTCGACCGCCAGGACCCGGCCGGCGACCGGCCAGCCGGACGCGATCGGCAGCTCGCCCGCCGCACCCGCGCGGCCCGGCACGAGATCGAGCCCACCGGCGAAACGGTGGAACAGGGGGTGGCCGGGCAGCGGCTGCAGGCCCCGTGCGACCGCGGTGTCGGCGCCCGCGGGGGTCGGTGGGTCGGGCTCGAGTCCGAGCGCGTGCGGCACCGCGGCGCAGTCCCCGGTGCACAGCGCCCGCCCGCCGGCCTCGAGATGGGCGCGCAGCGCGCCGAGTTCGGTCCCACCGGCGTCGAGTGCGCCGTGCCACCACAGGACGGCGCCCGGCTCGGGCACCGCGGCCGCGGGCCGCAGCGGGAGGCGCGGGCCGAGCAGCTCGACGAGCGCGGTGCGCTCGGCCTCGGCGGCAGCGGCGGTCCGGAGTTCGACGTGCATGACGTCCGCGGAGCGTGGCGCGCCGTCGCGCGCGTGTCCACGGCGAGCTTCCGATCCCGCGCCGGGGTGTCCACGCCGAGTCTTCGGTGCGACCGATCCCGTGGCGCGGCGCCCCGATGCGGTCGGACGCGGCCCCTGGTGGCGAACCCCCGCCGGCCTACCATCCGGGCCCCCGTCCGGCCGATCCAGCCGGTAGACTCGCGCGGCTCCGACCGACCGGACGGACCGCCGCCGCTCACCTCGCCGCCCGCACCATGAAGGTCCAGCTGATCCACCCGCCGCTCTACCTGAACGTCCACGCGATGACGGCGCTCAGGCCGAGCCTCCCGCTGGGGCTCGCCTACATCGCCGCTGCGCTGCGCAAGGCCGGGTTCGAGGTGTCGGTCGTCGACGCGGTCGCGGAAGCGCCCGAGCAGGTCACGCGCAGCGAGCAGAAGAAGTCGCTCTACGCACTCGGTCTGACGCCGGACGAGATCGTCGCGCGGCTCGACCCCGACGCCGCGGCGTTCGGCCTGACCAACATGTGGACCTTCTCCTGGCCGCTGGTCCGCGAGATCTGCCAGAAGCTGAAGGCCCGCTTCCCCGACAAACCGCTCGTCTGCGGCGGCGAGCACTTCTCGGGTCTGCCCGAGCTGTCGATGCAGCAGGCGCCGATCGACTTCGTGGTGCGCGGCGAAGGCGAGGAGGCCGCGGTCGAGGTGTTCTCGGGCATCCGGATCGGCGTCGACCGGGTCGACTGGTCGCAGGTCAAGGGCATCTGGTATCGCGACGCCGGCGGCCGCCCGACCGAGAGCCGCGAGCCGCGCGCCCGCAAGAAGGACGTCGACGAGATCGCGTGGCCCGCCTGGGACCTGTTCGACATCGACGTCTACAACCAGCAGGGCTTCATCAATGGCCTCGACCAGGGCCAGACGGTGCCGATCCTCGCGACCCGCGGCTGCCCGTACCAATGCACCTATTGTGCGTCGCCCAACATGTGGACGACGCGCTGGTACGCGCGCAGCCCGAAGGACGTCGTCGACGAGATGCAGCACTACAAGGAGCGCTTCGGGGCGACCAACTTCCCGTTCCAGGACCTGACGGCGATCCTCAAGCGCGACTGGATCATCGACTTCTGCAACGAGCTGAAGCAGCGTCAGCTGAACGTCACGTGGCAATTCCCGTCGGGGACGCGCTGCGAGGTCATCGACGACGAGGTCGCGCGGCTGCTCTACGAGACCGGCGGGCGCTCCCTCGCATTGGCGCCGGAGAGCGGCAGCGAGCGCACGCGCAAGCTGATCCAGAAGCGCATGAAGACCGAGAGCCTGATGGACGCGGTCAAGGCCTCGGTACGCAACAAGCTCAACGTCACGATCTTCATCGTCATCGCGTTCCCGCACGACACCGCGGACGACCTGCGCGAGACCGCCCGCATGTGCCGCAAGCTCGGCCGGCTCGGTATCGACGACATCGCGGTCGGGTTCTTCTTCCCCATCCCGAACACGCAGCTCTACCGGGAGCTGACCGAGCGGGGCCGCGTGAGCCTCGAGGATCGCTTCCTGCTGACGCCGATCTTCGCGAACGAGCAACGCCTGCTGCCCGAGAACAACTACTGCGACCACCTGAGCGCCGGCCAGCTCACGCGGTGGAAGTACAAGCTGCTGTTGAACTTCTACCTCACGAGCTTCCTGTTCCACCCGCTGCGGCCGTTCCGGATCGCGTGGAACGCGCTGCGCGGCAAGGAGACCCGCAAGCTCGAGACCTACCTGGTCGACGTGCGGCGCAAGCTCGGCGTCGCGCTGCGCAATCGGTTCCGCGGCAAGGCCCGCAAGAAGGCCGAGCCGGCCACGGCGTGAGTCGCGCGCGACGGCGCTGGGAATCGCGAAGGCGGATTCCGCTGCGCGCGGGGAACCGGCAGGATGTGCGGCTGCACGTCCCGACCCCGAACGAGCTGAGCCGATGAGCGAGCCAGGCGAGCGCCCCGAAGACGATCTCGACGAGACCCTGGCGGGCCCCGCGCGCAGCGGGCAGGGACCAGCCGAGCCCACCGGCGACGACGAGAACACGGTCGTCCCGGCGCGCGCGGCGTCCCCGAAGCGCGGCGACGATTTCGCCGACCTCGACCTCGACGCGGGCGCGGAGCCGGACGCGGACGCGACGCTCGCCGGTGGCCGACCGGCAGCCGACGCCGCGCCCGCCGACGTCACGATTCCGCCGGCCCGACCCGAACCTGCCGAGGAGCGGACGATCGCCGGTCGCACGCCGGAACCCGACGAGCGCACGATCGCCGGGTCCCGGCAGCCGACCCGCCACCCACAGCCCGCGGCCGACGAGCGCACGATCGCGGGTCGCGGCACGCCCGCGGACACCGGGGAGCGGACGATCCCGTCGCGCGAGCAGCCGACCCGCAAGGCACCGGCGAAGCGCACGCAGGCTCCGGCGCGCGCGACCAAGGGACAGGTGCACAGTGGCGGCCAGGCGCGCAGTGGGGGCCAGGCGCGCAGTGGGGGCCAGGCGCGCAGTGGCGACGCGGAGCGCGACCGGCTGCGCGCGCCGTGGATCGGTCGCGAGGTCGGCGGCTGCCGGATCGAGGCACTGCTCGGCGCCGGCGGCATGGGCACCGTCTATCGCGGCAAGCAGGTCGCGCTCGACCGCATCGTCGCGGTCAAGGCGATCAAGGAGCACATCGAGGACGACGCGGCATTGCTGGAGCGCTTCCGCCGCGAAGCGAAGCTCATGGCGAGCTTCTCGTCGCCGCACATCCTGCAGATCTACGACGTCGGCAGCTTCGAAGGCGTGCCGTTCCTCGTGCTCGAATACGCGGGCGGCGGCAGCCTCGCCGACTACGCGAAGCGCTGCAAGCAGGGTCGATTGCCGGTCGCGGACGGCATCCGCTGGCTCGCGCAGGCGGCCGACGGCCTGCGCGCAGCGTCAGCCAAGGGCATCGTCCACCGCGACATCAAGCCCGACAATCTGCTGCTCGACGACGAGGGCACGTTGAAGATCGGAGACTTCGGCATCGCGAAGGCGCTGGACCAGACCCACCAGCTCACGATGACCGGCGACTCGATCGGCACGCTCCGCTATATGAGCCCGGAGCAGTTCCGCGGTCAGCAGCTCGATGCGCGCAGCGACATGTGGTCGCTCGGCGCCAGCTTCTTCTTCCTGCTGACCGGCGAGCACCCGGTGCCCGACACCTCGCTCGAGGCGATCTCGACGGCGAAGTCGAGCGTCGAGGCGCTCGATCCGGCGAGCGTCGTGCGCGGTGGCAGCGATCTGGCGCGGCTGTCGGCGGTCATCCGCCGGATGACGAATCGCGATCGCCGCAAGCGCTACGAAGGCTTCGACGAGCTGCTCTCCGACCTCGACCGCATCCGCCGCGGTCGCCGATCGCGCAGCGACGTCGGCAAGCTCGTGCGCACCGCGGTCTGGCTGGTGCTGCTCTGCGGACTGGGCGCGGCCGGCTGGTTCACGCGGCCATCGTGGCTGCCGGCGGTCAAGGACGCCTGGGCGCAGCTGACGACGGCCCCCGAGAAGCCGCCTGGCGACGACCGCCCGAAGCCCGCGCCCGACGACACGGGTCCCGGCACACGACCCGCCGGCACACGACCCACCGGCACCGGGCCCACCGGTAGCGGGCCCACTGGAACCGGGCAGGACGGCGGTCCGACGCCGCCCGCTCCGCCCGGCCCGACCGTCGCCGAGCAGATCGCCGACCTCGCCGAAGAGCTCGCGCGCGTCGAGACGCGCGCCTCGCTCGTCGCGCTGCGGACCCGGCTGAACGCGGTGCTCACGACGGCGACCGGCGACGACGCCACCCGTGGCGGCGAGCTGGTCGAACGGATCACCGCGCACGAGCAGCTCGAGCAGCGCATCACCGCAGCGCGCACCGCGATCGACGCGATCACCGACGCCGACTCGCTGAACGCCGCCGCGACCGAGCTGCGCGCGATCGACGATGCGCTCGCGCTCGACCGCACGCTGCCCGCGCTGGACCTGCTGAAGGGCGAGCTGGCCGCAGCGTGGCTGTCGTTCGGTAGCCATGGCTGGCAGCAGACCGACGCGATCGCGACCGACCCCGAGCGGATCGAGGACGCGCGGCGCTGTCGGCAGATCGTCGACGGCGCGCTGACCGGTCGCGACGCGGCGTCGGTGCCCAACGTCGTGACTCGCCGGCTCGAGGCCGAGACGCGGCTCGGCCTCTGCGAGCGTCTGCTCGCGGCGCCGGCACCCGAGTCGCTGGTGCCGCCGTTCGAGACCGTCGTCACCTGGCTCGACGACATCGAGCGCGTGCCCGCCGACATGCTCGCATCGAAGATCGCGGAGCACTGGCGGGCCGGCCTGCGACCGTGGTTCGACCAACTGCGCGAGGCGCGCGTGGCGACGTTGCGCGACGCGATCGATGCGAGCGTCACCGCGCAGCTCGAGCGCTGCTCCGCATTGCGCACGCAGCGCCAGCTCGACGACCTGCGCACGGCGCTCGCCGACCTCCGGCGGTCGCTCGCGGTGGCCGCGCGCCTGCACGGCGAGGACCCCGCCGCGCGCGGGACCGCGCTCGGCGTCGACGAGCTCGAGCAGTTCCTGGTCATCGCCGGCGGTGCCACCGAGCTGCGCGCGGAGTTCGACCGGCTGATCGAGGACCTAGACGGCCGCGCCGACCCGGGCAAGGAGCTCGACCCGCAGCTGACGGGCCGCCGCGACCGGCTGACGGCACTGGAGAAGCGCATCGACGACTTCGCGGCGGACCCGGCCACCCAGGAGACGCTGCGGAGCGCCGCAGAGCGCGCACGCGCGCGGCTCGAGGCCTGGCAGCGCAGCGCCGAGCTGCTGCGCAGGCTCGGCGGACAGTTCGCGAAGCGCGAGCTGACCGAGCTGCGCCGCACGGTGCGCGCGCAGCGCGACCTCGACACGGTGCTGCCGACCGCATGGCTCGACGCGCTCGACGGCGCCGCGGCCGCGATCCAGGCGGCGATGGAGCAGAGCGCCCAGGATCGCCAGCTCGAGGCCGCCGCGGCGAAGGCGCGCGAAGCGGTCCAGCAGCTCGCGCAGGTGCCGGGGCTCGACCCCGGCGCGGTGAAGTACGCGCAGAGCGTCGGCGAGCTGCTCGGCGTGCTGGCCCGCCGCGTCGCCGACATGGTGTTCGTCGCCGGCGGGCGGACCGAGACCGACAGCGGCGCCGAGGCCGCGGTGGTCGCGTTCTACATCGACGCCCACGAGTTCTCCGGCGGCGACGCGCGGTCGCTGTTGCGCGACCGCGCGACCGAGCTCGACGCGGAGCTCGTCACGAAGCTCGAAGCCGCGGTCACGCCACTCGAGGCGGCCCGCCAGCTCGACTTCCCGGTGCAGCTCGAGCTGCCGGTCGCGGTACGCGTCGCGTCGCTCGAGCCCGGCGCGTCGCTGCCGCGGCCGGACGAGGTCCGCCTGCTGGTCAGCCGCGCGAGCAGCAGCTTCGCCGACACGGTCCAGCGCCGGGCCGCGCGCAGCTACGGCAAGCTGCACGGCGTGCGCGACGACGACGCGCCACTCATGCTCGACGGCGGCGGCGCGGTCCTGGGCCTGTTCGACAATGCGCGCGAGTGGGCCGAGCCGCCGACGCCGCGCGACGCACCGGTGTACGGCCTCACTCCGGGGCAGAGCTCGCGGTCGATGGCGCGCGCGTTCCGGCCGCGCACCGCGGTCGAGAACGACCGCGGCTCGTCAGCGCTCGGCTTCCGCCGCGTGGTCCGGCCGGGCGATGCGCTGCTCGGCGTACAGCCGCGCTGACGTCACTTGTCGTAGAGGAACACGAGCTGGCGCGGCGGGTCGGTCAGCCGCAGCGCACGGCGGGCGGGCACGTAGTAGTCGAGGTTCTTCGGCTCGATCCGGATGCCGACCTCCTCGGTCTCCTCGCCCGGGAACACCAGCGGGAGCACGGCCTGGCCGGTCTCGTCGGTCTCGATGCGCACGCGCCCACCGCGCGCGAAGCGCGACTCTTCGATGTCGATCCAGGCCTCGACGGGAGCGTTCTTCAGGTCGCGGACCTCGAAGCGGAACTCGCGGGTCGGCACCGAGCCGCATGACGTGAAGCCGGCGGCGCAGACGGCGAGCAGGGCGGCGAGCGCCGAGCGGCGGACGATCGTTTGCGTGTTCATCGCGTGGACCTCCTCAGAGCAGCTCACCGGGCACCACCGAGGCTGACGACGACCTCGTCCTCCTCGGGCCACGTGTCCTTGTCGTAGGTGTTCTCCCAGAGCCGGAACGTCTCGTGGTTCACGACCTGGATCCACACGCGCGTGTAGGGATCGAACGAGACGACGACCTTGCGGGGCGTCGAGCCGACGCTCTCTCCGTTGACATAGATCGCGGCGGCCTGCGGCGGATCGGACTTGATCATCAGCTCGCGGGTCGACGAGCAGGCGGTGGCGAGCAGCGCCAGTGCGCCCGCGAGTGCGAGGCGGACTGCGCGGGAATCGAGCATGTTCATGGACGGCAGCCCCTTCCGAATCGGCGAAGCACGAGGGCAGTGTCCTGGAGAAGAGCCTAGGATCGGCCCGCGATCAACCATCGGATGAGGACCGACGCGAGACAGCCCGGCGATCCGCCAGCCGCCACCGGCCGGTCCCGCGCGAACCTGCCGCTCGTCGGCTGGCGCGAGTGGGTCGCGCTGCCGGGCCTCGACGTGCCGGCGATCAAGGCGAAGATCGACACCGGCGCGCGCTCGTCGGCGCTCCACGCGTTCGACGTGGCGGTGGCCGAGCGACACGGGCGGCGGTTCGCGAGCTTCGAGATCCATCCCCGCCAGCGCAGCGCGGCCGGCGCCGTGGCGGTCGAGGCCGAGGTCGTCGGCCAGCGCTGGATCACCAGCTCGAACGGCCTGCGCGAGCTCCGCCTCGTCGTGCTGATGGACATCGCCTTGCACGGCCTCACCTGGACCACCGAGATGACCCTGTCGCGCCGCGACGCGATGGGGTTCCGCATGCTGCTCGGCCGCGCCGACCTGCGCGGCCGGTTCCTCGTCGACCCCGCCGCGTCGTTCCTCGCCGGGCGCCGCACCCGCACCCGAAGCTCCGGCCGGCCCCAGCCATGAAGATCGGCATCCTGTCCCGCAAGAGCTCCCTGTACTCGACCCGCCGCCTCAAGGAGGCCGCGGTGCAGCGCGGCCACGAGGCGCCCGTGATCGACTACCTGCGCTGCTACATCAGCGTCGCGAGCCACCGCCCGGCGGTGATCTACGGCGGCAAGCCGCTGCTCGGCTTCGACGCGGTCATCCCCCGGATCGGCGCGAGCTACACGTTCTACGGGACCGCCGTCGTGCGGCAGTTCGAGAGCGCCGAGACCTACCCGTTGAACAGCTCGCTGGCGATCTCGCGCTCGCGCGACAAGCTGCGCTCGCTGCAGATCCTCGCGTCGAAGGGCATCGGCCTGCCGGTCACCGGCTTCGCGCATTCGACCAAGGACATCGACGGGCTGATCGGCCTGGTCGGCGGCGCCCCGCTCGTGGTCAAGCTGCTCGAGGGCACGCAAGGGATCGGCGTCGTGCTGTGCGAGAACCGCAAGGCCGCCGAGTCGGTGATCGAGGCGTTCCGCGGGCTCGACGCGAACATCCTCGTGCAGGAGTTCATCCGCGAAGCGGACGGCGCGGACCTGCGGGCGCTGGTCGTCGGCGACAAGGTCGTCGCCGCGATGCGCCGGCGCAGCGCACCCGGCGAGTTCCGCGCCAACCTGCACCGCGGCGGCACCGCCGAGGCGGTCAAGCTGACGCCCGAGGAGCGCAGCACCGCGGTGCGCTCGGCGAAGGCGCTGGGCCTCGGCGTGGCCGGCGTCGACATGCTGCGCAGCAACCACGGGCCGGTCGTCATCGAGGTGAACTCGTCGCCGGGGCTCGAGGGCATCGAGGCCGCCTCGGGCGTCGACGTCGCCGGCAAGATCATCGAGTTCATCGAGAAGAACGCGCGACCCGGCAACCCGCGCGACCGGATCCGTGGCTGAGCGCACCCGCCAGCCGTTCGAGATCGCCGACGCGGTCGTCGCACCGGGCAGCACCGCCGACGTCGAGCTCGCGGCCGCCCGGCTGCCGAGCGGCACGCCATTGACGATCCCACTGCGCGTCGTGCATGGCCGCCGGGCCGGGCCGGCGGTGTTCGTCAGCGCCTGCGTGCACGGCGACGAGCTCAACGGAGTCGACATCGTCCGCCGCGTGCTCGCCGCGGTGACGCCGGAGCGGCTCGCCGGCACGCTGCTCGCCGCACCGCTCCTCAACGTGTTCGGCTTCCTGCAGCGGTCGCGCTACCTGCCCGACGGCCGCGATCTCAATCGCTCGTTCCCGGGCTCGGCGCACGGTGCGCTCGCCTCGCGGCTCGCGCGGCGGTTCGTCGAACACGTCGTGTCCCGCTGCGTCGTCGGCATCGACCTGCACACCGGGACGCGGAACCGCACGAACCTCCCACACGTGCGCGCCGATCTCGACGACCCGACGACGCGGGCCTGCGCGCAGGCGTTCGGCGCGCCGGTCACGCTGCACGGTCGGCAGCCCGACGGCTCGCTGCGCGCGGCGGCCGCACGGCACGGCACGCGCGTGCTCGTCTACGAGGGCGGCGAGGCGCAGCGCTTCGACGCGGCCGCGATCCGCGCCGGCGTGCGCGGCTGCCTGCAGGTGCTCGCGCACCTCGGCATGCTGCGGCGCGGCGGCGGCCGCAGCCCGCGCGCGACGACGTTCGCGCGGCACAGCGCGTGGGTGCGCTCGCCGCGCGGTGGGCTGGCCCGACTGTCGTGTGCGCTCGGCGCGCGGGTCGAGCGCGGCCAGGTGATCGGCGAGGTCGCGGACGCGCTCGGGCGCGACGCGGTGCCGATCCGCGTGACGGTCCCGACCGGCCGCGTGATCGGCCTGTCGCTCGACCCGACCGTGCATCAGGGCGACGCGCTCGTGCACGTCGCCGAGCCGGCGGCGGGATGATCGCGGCGCGCGGCCGCGACGCGCACCGCCGCCACGATCGCCACCGCGGCCAGCGGCAGGCCGAGCGCACCGAACCAGCGCGGGCCACCCAGCCAGACGGCGCCCACCGACTGTGCCGCCCACGCCACCGCGAGCGCGCTCCGGGCCGCCCGGCCACGCCGCGCGACGAACGCCGCCGGCAGCAGCAGCGCGACGACCTGCAGGTCGTGCGGCCAGGCGGTCGGCACGAGCGCGGGTATCGCGAGCAGTGGCCACAGGGTCGCCGCCCGCGGGCGCGCGACTGGCCGGCGCGCGAGGACCGCGAGCCAGCCGATCGCGAGCAGCGCGGCCGGCAGCGCGAGGGCACCGGACCACGCCAGCCGGTCCGCGGCGGGCACGCGCAGGTAGCGCGCCAGCACGTGGCCGAGCGCCTGCGAGTTGGGATCGACGGCGAAGTTCGCGCGCCGCGCTCCGACGTCGGCGACGAGGTCGGCGCAGTAGCTCCAGGTCGCCGTCGGGCCGAGCACGAGCGCGGGCAGCGCGAGGCCGAGCGCCGCGGCCGTCGCGAGCGCGGTCAACCGGGCGCGGGACCCGGGCAGCGCCGGTATCGCGAGCACCGCCCAGGGCTTCGCGACGATCGCGACCCCGACCAGCAGCGCCGCCCGCCGCGCGCGACCGCCCTCGAGCGCGAGCGCCGCGCCGGCGAGCGCCAGCAGCGCCCAGGTGCTGGTCGGCGCCCACTTGAGGCCGTGCAGCACCGGCGCCGAGCAGCCGACGGCGAACGCGATCGCCGCGCGCGACCGCGGCTCCCGGCAACCGGCGAAGCGGGCGGCCAGCGACGCGAGCGCGACCACCGCGAGCCCGACCGCCACCCACAGGACGGCGATCCCGCCGTCCGGCAGCGCCGCGAGCGGCGCGAACGCCAGCGCGGCGCCGGGCGTCAGGTAGCTCTGCGCGACGTGCAGGTGCGCGCCCGGTGCGCTCGCGAGCACCGCGCGGCCCTGGGGCAGGAAGAACAGCCGCGCATCGCCGAGCAGCAGGTCGCCGTGGTCGAGCGCGCGCAGCGCCGCGAGTGGATCCCCGCCACCGGCGAGCGCGAGCAGCGCCGCCGCGGCCGCGAGCCCCGCGAGCGCCGGTGCGAGCCGGTCGCGCAGCCAGCGCCCGCTCATGGCTTGGCCAGCCGCGCCGCGAGCTCCGCGAGCGGGAGCGTCTGATCGAGCTGCACGTCGACCGGCACCCCATCGCCCGGCGCGAGCCAGGCGACCGCGCCGGTGAAGCTCGCGATTCCGCCACGCAGCACGCAGTCGCCGGCACGCAGGCGCTCGCCCGCGGGACCGCGGCCGCGCACGCCGGCGAGCTCGAGCGCGACGCGGGTCGCGACGCCGCGCTCCGCAGCGAGCACCACGCCGTCGGTCCCGAGCGATACGGTCACGTCGCGCAGCTCGAGCGCGTCGAGGGTCCCGCCGAGCGCGAAGCCACCGAGACCCTCCCACGGCCGGGGCTGCGCGGTGGCCGCGCGCCACGCGGGCAGGCCGTCGCGCGCCGGCACCCGCAGGTCGGTCAGCTCGCGCAACACCGGCGCCGGCCGCGCGGCGACCTCGGGCCGCGCATGCAGAGCCGGGTCGGCAGGCCGCAGCCACCACGGGGTCACCGCGAGCGCGGCGAACGCGAGGCACCAGCAGGTATCGCGGAGCGCGGCCACGGCGTCGGCGCAGGACCTCGAACGAAGTCAGAAGCGGACCAGGAAGCTCCGCGATGCGTCGCTCGCGCGCTGCGGGCCGAGCAGGCCGATCGCCTCGGCACGCACGTGGACCGAGCGGTCGAGCACCGGCTCGTCGGGGTCGAGGAGCTGGAAGCGGTCGAGCACGACCTCCACCGCGCCTCCGCCGACCGCCGCGCTGGCGCGCACGGTGCGCGCGGTGCCGTCGCGGCCGACGCGCACCTCGACATCCTCGAGGCGCGGGACCAGCTCGATGTCGATGCGATGCTCGAAGCCCGAATCGCCGACCTCGCGGATCCGGATCAGGTAGATCGACGCCTGCGACGAGCGGTACGCGATCGGGCCGTCGGCGACGTCGATCCGGAACGCGAGCTCGTCGTCGGACTCGGCGAAGAACACGCGCTCGACGTCGACGGCGCGCAGCGCGCCGTCCCCACCGGCGTCGCCGACCGGGTCGGCCGGCAGCAGCGCCTCGGCGCTCGCCGGCCAGTCGTCGAGCAGCCCGTCGGCGACGATCGTCGCACGCGGCGGCGTGTGGCGGTCGAACAGGCCGAGCAGCTGCGTCGCGCGCGCCTGATCGAGCTCGGGGAACAGCCCACCCGCGGTCGGGTCGGGCAGCGTCCCGGCCAGCGGCACGAACCGGAACAGCGCCGGCAGCAGCGCACGCGGATCGACGCGCCCGTTCTCGAGCGCAGGTCGCGGGTGCACGAGCAGGCTGCCGGCGTCGGACTCGGGAACGAAGCGCACCGCGGTGCCGTCGCCGAGCGCGGTCTCGAGACCCTGCAGGTTCGCGCGCCACAGGTCGAAGCGCTCGGCGTCGAACGAGCTCGGCAGCACGAGCAGGTCGTTGCCCTGCGGGTCGTCCTCGGCCGCGACCGACTCGAAGGTCTCGATCCACGCGAACAGCGCCGCGCGCACCGCTTCGAGCGTGCGGGCGTCCGGCGCGGAGCGCAGCCGACCGAAGTCCGGCTCGACGTCGAGCCGCGCCTGCAGCGACGTTCGCGGCGCGCCCCGGCGGGTCAGCTCGAAGCCGTCGACGCCGAGGTCGAGGTCGCTGGCGAGCTCGATCGTCGCGATCGCCGCGGCGAGCAACGTGCGCAGGAACAGCACGTCCGCGGCGTCGAGCTCGCGGTCGCCGGGCAGCGCCGTGACGAGCGGCGGCAGCACCAGGATCAGCTGCGCGGTGGTCGGCACGCGGTCGAGGTCGGCGAGCGCCAGCTCGAGCGCAGGGATCAGCCGGGTGCGCAGGAACGCGAGGATCTCGACGTCGTCGGGCGCGTCGGCCGGCACCTCGACCTGCGACGGCCACACGCCGCTCCGCAGCCGCGCCGCGAGCGACCGGCTCTGCACGTCGAAGCCGGCGCGCTGCAGGATCTCACCGACGCTGTCGAGCTCCGCGCTGTCGTCGCGGCGATCGTTCAGCGCGACCATCACCCGCGACACCGCCCGGAACAGGTTCGCCGCGGGCGCGAACGGATCGGCCTGCTGGGCCTCCGCGAACAGCAGATCGGCCTCGATGAGCGACGCGTCGGTCAGCCGCGACAAGCTCTCGTAGCCGAGCTGGACGAGACGGATCGAGTCGGTCGCGAGCCGCGGTCGATCGAGGATGCGGACCTGCAGATCGCTGAGCGAGCCGACGTCGGCGGCGAACGAGCGCGACTGGCGATCGTAGTCGCCGGCATCCGCGGCGACCGTCCAGCGATCGGCGCTCGCCACCGAGCTGATCGCGCTCGGCCGATCCACGGGCAGCCGCGACACGACGACGAGGTCCTCCGGGCTGCGGAACACCGGCAGATCGAACGACACCTGCAGCCGCGCCGGAACGCGCAGCACGCCGGGATCGGGCCTGAGCGACAACGCGAAGGCCGGCGTCTGCGCGGTCGTGGCCGGCACGTCGATGTCGCGGCCCGGCTCGACGCGAACCTCGACCAGCCGGTCGAGCGCGCCAGGCGGGATGTCGAGCACGAAGCCCTCGAGCTCGGTGCCGCCGTCACCGCGCAGCACGCGGCCACCGGGGCCGACCTGAGCGACGATGCGGCCCTCGCCGATGCGCTGGTCGATCGGCGCGCCGCCGCCGCCGCACGCGGCGAGCGCCAGCAGCGCGAGGAGGCCGATCGGCCGGCCGCGGGTGTGCCGATTCGAAGTCATCGCGGGCCACGATGATCCAGCGATCCGCGCGAGCTGTCGAGGCTCCGGGTCCCGCCGCGGGACGCAAGATGGGACGGCGCAGCGGAGGACAGTTGCGGATGCTCGCAATCATGCCGGGGGAGCGCGCGTCGGGCTGTGAGAAATCCGGCGCGGAGCTACCCTGTCGCGTTCCCGTCGCGCGACCATGGGCGTCCGATCCGCGGGCGCTCCCCGCGCAGCCCATCCCTCCGCTATCGATGAAGCACTCCATCCTCGTCTGCGCCGCGCTCGGCGGCGCTCTGCTCGGTCCGGATCTCGCCAGCCAGGACTACATGATCCTGTGTGGCTTCGCCGACAGTGGTGGCCCATCCGGTCCCACCGGCAACTCGTATCCGATCTCGCGGCAGCGCGATCTCAACGGCGACGGCATGCTCAGCGAGGGGACCGAGGAGACCTTCGCGTTCCTGCGCACGTCGTACGTGACTGCGGGCGCCGTCTCGTACATCTCGGACATGAAGTGGGTGCGCGAGGGCGCGAGCTACGCGTTCTACATCGCGGATTCGTCCGAGGGCCACATCACCCGCGGCGTGGACACGAACAACAACGGCGTCCTCGACCCGAGCGAGGTGACGCTGTTCTTCGACTTCCAGAGCGGGTTCTCGCCGGACGGCATCACCGCCTGGCGCAACCAGTCGGCCGCCAATCCGCAGACGATCGTCTACGTCGCGCAGGACGACAGCGCGTCCCCGTTCGGCCGCGGCATCCACCGCCTCGTCGACCTCAACGGTGACGGCGACGCGATGGACGCCGGCGAGCAGACGGTGTTCGTCGGGGCCGGCTCCAATCTGTCGGTGCCGAACCGCGCCGGCACCGGGACCACTGCGCTCGTCAGCCACCTGTGGGAGCAGGTCCACACGCTCGACAACGGCACGGTGATCGCCTACAGCCGCGGCTCGACGACCGTCACCACCGCCAACTCCCCCGACCAGTTCGCCTGGTACGCGTTCACCGACAACAATGGCGTCGCCACCGCGTCGGTGTTCTTCAACCCGTCGCAGATCAACGACGTCCCGACCTACCCGGACTTCGACGTCAACGGCGCATTTCCGCAGTGGGACGGTGTGGCCAGCAGCACCGCCGGGACCAAGCCGGTCGGGCTCGTCGAGTTCTTCGCGGCGGCGAAGCCGAGCGGCTTCGGCCCGCGCGAGTACTTCTTCGGCGCTGGCTACAACTCGGGCTTCATCTTCACCAATCCGGGTGGGGTCGCCATCCACGGCCTGTTCTACAAGTGGGCCGACGCGGACGGCGACTACCGCATCGACAACGGTGAGATCTCGCTGTTCGCGAACTTCTCCGGCCAGCCCGTCGCGGGCGTGCAGCCGCTCAGCTACACGATCGGCGGCTCGCCGGTCTCCGACCTCAACGACCGCGTGTTCTCCATGAAGGCCGTCGACGGTGGCCTCCACGTCTGCTGGGGTGCCACCGCACCTGCGAACAAGCACGTGTTCGCGATGGAGGACCTGAACAGCAACGGCGTCGTCGAGACCGGCGAGGCGCGCGAGACGTGGACCTGGGCGCGCGCCGGCGGCCACGTCTGGAACACGACCTTCGGTCCGTTCATCAAGGACTGGACGGCGTTCGACGACGGCTTCATGCCCGGACCGTTCCCCACCGGCTACGTGCCGTACGGCCAGGGCTGCAGCCACCCGATCACGAAGCTCGCACCGGTGTGCGGCGCCTATGGCGGCCGTCCGGTCGTCGGTGGCAGCTTCGCGCTCGCCGTCGAGCGCGTCCCGCCCGGCTCGTTCAGCTACGCCATTTTCGGCGTCGGCCAGACCAGCACGCCGCTACCGCCGACGGTCGCCCCGGCCGGCTGTAACCTGCTGATCGCACTGCCGTCGGTCGCGTCGTCGGCGATCGTCGCCGGCGCGAACGGCGTCGCGCGTCTACCGCTGACGCTCGCCAACGACCCGCAGCTCGTCGGTGTGCAGGTCCAGCTGCAGTGGGTGACGTTCGTCCCGCCGGCACCGGGCAGCCTGGCGACCAGCAACGGGATGACGATCACGCTGCAGTGATGCAGCGCAGCGACGGCGGGGACCCCGCTGCGAGGTCCGCCGTCGCGTGACCATCTGCGAGGGCGCTCAGGGATTCCGACGGGGTTCCCGGGTCGCCCCCGGTTCGATAAGTTTCCCGGATCGCACGCCCCCCGGGCAGGACTCCGCAGCGGTCTCGCAACCTCTCCGGGAGCCGCCGGGCCGGCGACGGACCCCTCGGGGGCGCCGGCGCGAGCCGCGCCGCACCCCTCCCGACGACCCCATGGCAGGCAACATGCCCACCAAGTCCCCCAAGAAGGCACCCGTCTCCCGCAGCTCCGACAAGGGCCGTACCCGCTCGCGGGGCGGCGCGGCGAGTTCCGGCGCAGCGACCGCGGACGGCAGCGGCACCCGCCGCACGCGCTCCGGATCGCGAACGGGTGTCCCCGCGTCCCGGCAGGGTGTGCAGGCATCTCCGGCCCGGAGCACGCGCCCGCAGGTGTTCGGCCACTGCGGCGGCCGGCCGTTGCTCACCGCTCTCGAGCGCGACGTCTGCGACCACCTGACGCAGCTCGGCGTCACCCACAGCCACCGCCCGCGCCACTTCGAGATCACGCTCGACGACGGCAGCCTCGCCGCCTACGCGCCGACGATGGTCGTGCGCGGCCGCGGTCGCGAAGGAAAGTCGGTCGTGATCGAGACCTGCGACGCGGTGGGCGATCCGCAGCTCGCCAAGATCCGCGCGTTCCGGCGTCAGTACGGCGTCGAGTTCTACGTGTGTCTCGTCGCGACGGTCGAGGAGTTGCTCGAGGAGCTGCCGTTCGACGCGTACGACGAGAGCTCCGCGCTGCGGAACATGCACACGATGGTCGGTCGGCTCGCGGACTGATCCGGGCCGCGGTGGCGCGCCGGTGCGCCGGCGCCGCGCGTGAGATCGTCCGGGCCTTTGCACCCGCTCCACCAGGGCGGTAAGTTGCGCGACCCGAGTTTCCTGCCTGGAGCGCACCGCAACGGTCTTGACAGAGCACGACTACCTCACGCTGGTCCGCAGCCGCGATCTCGACGGTCTCCAAGACGCCTGGGACCGCGCCGTCGAGAGCCCCGGCGACGTGGCGGTCTACTGCCAGACGCTCACCGAGCTCTGCGACCGCAACCAGCACGGCACGGCGCTCGACCTCGGCACCCGGATGGTCGACACGCTGGAGAAGCGCGATCGCCTCGACGACGCGCTGCAGCTGGCAATCACGCTGATCCGCAAGGATGCGCACAACGAGAGCTTCGTGCGCAACACGATGCAGATCGTCCGCAAGCGCTGCGGCAGTGAGCCCTGGTTCGAGGTGGTGAGCGAGCTGAGCGGGCTCGCGGCGGAGAAGCCCACCGCCGACGCCTTCGCACTGTTCGAGCGCGCGCGCCGGATGACGCCCGGCAACGTGGTCAACCACCGCGCCGGCTGGGGCGAGGGAATCGTCCGCGAGCTCGACCCGCACGGGCGCACGCTCCGCGTCGAGTTCGCCGATGGCGCCGAGCGCGAGTTCCCGCTCGCGAAGGCCGTCGACACGCTGCGCCCGCTGGCGCCCGACGACATCCGCGCGATGCGGCTGCTCGATCCTGCAGGGCTCGATCGCATCGCGCAGGACGACCCGTCGCGGCTGATCCGCATGGCGGCGAGCGTGTTCCGCGGCTCGATCTCGAGCACGCAGCTCAAGGGCGAGGTGTGCCCGTCGGTCGTGCCGCAGAAGAGCTGGAACGCGTGGTGGAAGCGGGCCAAGACCGCCGCCTCGCACGACCCCTGGCTGGAGGTCACCGGCACCAAGCAGCGACCGCTCTTCGAGCTTCGCAAGCAGCCGCTGTCGCTCGCCGAGGAAGCGGAGAAGCGCCTCGGCCATTGCCACGACATCCCCGAGGTGATCGCGGTGACGCGCGAGTATCTGGCGCGCGGGCTGCACGAGCACGGTGAGGCGACGTTCCTCGACCTCGCGCAGGCGCGGATCGATGCCGCGGTCGCGGCGAGCAGCGACACGCCCGCCCACCTGCTCGACGGCATCGTGTTCCTCGAGGAGCACGGCCGCTCGACCAGCGTGTCGGCCGCCGAGGAGCTGCGCCGGCTGGTCGTCGACCACACCGGCGAGTTCCACCCGGAGCGGATCGCGCAGCTCGCCACGGCCGAGAGCCGTGCTCATGCGATCCAGCTGCTGCCCGACGCCCTCGGCGCAGGCTGGGAGGAGCAGTGCCTCGCGAAGATCACCAGCGTGCCGGCCGAAGAGGCCGAGCTCGTCGTCGAGCGCCTGCAGGAGGCGAAGGTCGCGGATCGCCTGGCGCCGACCTGGGCGCAGGTCGCGCCGTTCCCCCGCAAGCACCCGACCGTCACCTACCTGCTCGCGAAGCTCTACGCCGACGGCGTGTTCGACGGGCGTGAGGATGCACCCGACCTGGTCGGTGTCGCCCGCGTCGTGATGCACCTCGCGCGCATCATCGCGAAGGAGCGCAAGGGCGAGCCCGCCCTGAATCGCATCCGCTCGCGCGTCACGAGCCTGCTGGTCGGCAGGCGGTCGCTGCTCGGCCGCGCACTCGAGTCGGGCGCCCGCGCCGATGTCGCCGCGTTCCTCGGCATCGCCGAGCGCGGCGGCCAGGAGTTCCCGCAGGAGGTCACGGACGCGATCCTCCGCGTGGTCGCCGACCGCTTCCCGGACCTGACCAAGAAGCCCGAGCGCCCGTTCTGGGAGAACGACGGCGTGATCTACGTGACGACCGCCGGCTTCGCGCGCCACAAGGAGGCGCACCGGGTGCTGGTCGACGAGAAGATCCCGCTCAACGCGAAGGCGATCCACGCGGCGGCGTCGTACGGCGACCTGTCGGAGAACGCCGAGTGGGAGGCCGCGATGGAGGAGCAACGCAACCTGACCGGCCGCGCCGAGGAGATGTCGCGCGAGCTGAAGCGCGCGCGGCTGCTCGAGGATCAGAAGATCCCGGAGGGCATGGTCGCGCCCGGCACGCGGGTGCGCTTCACCTACGTCGACACCGGCGAGACCGGCGCGCTGCGGATCCTCGGCCCCTGGGACTGTATCGAGGAAGACATCGTCAACTACCGCGCGCCGCTGGCTCACGCGCTGCTCGGCACGCGCCCGGGCGAGGAGAGCTCGATCGTCGTCCCCGAGGGCGAGCGCACGATCCGCGTCGACCACGTCGAGCGGATCGTCTGATTCACTCGTTCGACTCACCGCCGCGGCCCGCGCGGGTCGCAGCCGCGTGCGAACGCTGCGGGAAGATCGGGAACGACTCCCGACCCGGTGGGCACCGAGCCGAGACAGACTAGGCGCCCCACCGGCGCCCTCGTCCCGCTCGCGATGATCCCGCACCGCTCTGCCCGGCTCTCCGTCACCCTCGTCCTCGCGCTGGCCGCGCTCGCGGCCTGCTTCGACGTGCGGCGGCGCTCCGGGGTGACCGCCGGCAGCGCGCAGTTCGAGGTCGCGGTCGGCACGGTCGGCCCCGACGGCGGCGTGATCGAACCGGCCGCGGACAGCGGCTCGCTCCATCCCGGTCTGCGGCTCCGGATCCCGGCGGGCGCGCTCGCCGAGCCGGTCGAGATCCGCGTGCTGGCCCGCTACGGCGATCCGCGCTTCCCGAGTGCCGTGCAGACGTTCCGTTTCGAGCCGGTCGGGCTGCGCTTCGCGGTGCCAGCCACCGTCACCATCGACTACGCGGAGGTGTACGAGCGGACGGTCGGCGCCGTGTGGGCTGCCGAGACGATCGGACTGTGGTCGTTCCGCGACGACCCGTCCCGCGACGCGCTGCTGCTCCCCGACCCCGAGCGCGACATCGAGCACCGCACCGTCAGCGGCACGCTGGACGAGCTCGGCACCTGCTTCGCGATGCACCCGCAGCTCCGCGTGCTGATCCACCAGGAACCTCGGCTGGTCGACCCCGCCGAGCTGCAGCACGCGGCGTACGACAATGGACTGCTGGTGCCGACACCCAATGGCGAGCTCGACGTGCAGGTCGGCCAGGGCAGCCTGGCGTCGTTCTGGCAATCCGGCGCGGAAGACAACCTGCTGGTCATCCATGGCTCGCTCGGCTCCGCCGTGTCGCTCGGAACCTCGGCGAGCCTCGCGACCGCGTTGCCGGGCGCGGGTTTCAATGCGCTGTTCGCGAACGTCGTCGTGTTCGAGTACCCGAGCGGACGCTCGATCCGCGAGAACGCGAACCGCCTCTACGACCTGCTGCGCGACGGCGCGGGGCCAGGCTTCGGGTGCCGGATCGTCGCCCACGGCGCCGGCGGCCTGCTCGCCCGCTACGCCCTCGAGCGCGCGCACACCGATGCGGACCGCCCTGGCTACGCGCCGGGGGATCCACCGCTGACCGACCACGTCGACCGCGTCGTGCTGGTCGCGACACCCAACCAGGGTGCGGATCTCGAGAGCTCGCCGTTCGGCGCCGTCGCGGCGATCGCCACCGCCACGGACCGGCCGCTCGTGCAGGGGTTGCTCGACCTCGACGTCGGACCTGCCGGGTTCGTCGCGTCGCTCAATGTCGATTGGGCCGGCCCGTCCATCGAGTACTTCGCGATCGCCGGTGACGTCGGCAGCGCATCGAGCGACGGCTTCGTCGCGGTCGACAGCGGTGTCGGGCTGAACGGCGTGCTCGCGTGGCAGGTGTTCTCCGGTCCGCTCTACGACCACCTGGCGCTGCCGGCCTTCGCCGATCGAACCGGCGTCGTCGAGCAGGCGCTCGTGTGGCTGGGCCCACCGAACGAGAACACCCGCCCGATCGTCGGCTCGGTCGCGCCGCCCGAGCCGGTCGGCGACGGTGTCGTCGCGGTGCGCTTCCAGCTGACGGACGCGGAGTCGGACCTGGCCGTGGTGCTGGTCGAGGTCGCGGTCGACACCGGGACGTTCGCGCCGGCGACGCCCGCACCCGGCAGCCGCAATCCCCTGCTGCTGGTCGGCGGTCCGGCGCCCGGCACGGCGCAGGAGTTCCGCTGGGACGCGCGGAGGGATCTGCGCGGTGGCCCGCCGTCGCGCGAGGTCGTGGTCCGGATCACGCCGCTCGTCACGTCCGGTCCGGGCACGCCGGGTCAGACCGGCCGCACGCTGGTCACGGTCGATTGACGCCTCCACACAGCGTCCTCGACAGGATCGCCCGGCGCCCGCAGACTGCCGCCTCAGGGGGCCCGGGCGCGCGGCCTGCCCGATCCGAACGATGGCGGACGCCGACACTGACCTGCACACGCTGACGATCGAGCCTGCGCCGGGCGCGCACCTGGTCGTCGACCGACTGCCGGGTGCCGATCCGCCGCTGGTGTTCCTGCACGGCCTCGCGTCGATCCGCGCCGGCGAGAAGAGCCGCGCGCTGTTCGAGCTGGCACGCCGGCGCGGGCGCGGCGCGTGGCGGTTCGACTTCCGCGGCCACGGCGGCTCGTCGGGCACGCTGGGCGCGGTGCCGCTCAGCCACCTCGTCGCCGACGCGGCGGCAGTGCTCGAGCGCTCGGGCCCCGCGCATCTGGTCGGCTCGTCGCTCGGCGGACTGGTCGCGAGCTGGGTCGCCGCCCGCCACCCGCGCGCGGTGGTCTCGCTGACGCTGATCGCGCCCGCGCTCGGCTTTCTCGGCCGCCTGCTCGCCCGGCGCGACGCCGCGAGCGGCCGGGCGACGCTCGACCGGGCCGACGGCGCCGTCGTGTTCGAGAGCGCGGTGCTCGACGACCTCGCCGAGCACGACGAGACGGCGCTCGCCGCGGCGATCCGCTGCCCCACGCTGGTCTTCCACGGCGATCGCGACGACGTGGTGCCGCTGCGCGGCAGCGAGGAGCTCGTCGCCGCGCTGCGCGCCGCCGGCCAGATCGCCGAGCTCCGACCGATCCCGGGCGGCGACCACCGGCTGAACGTCCAGATCGACGCCCTGCTGGCGATCGCCGCGGACTTCCATGGCTACTGACCCGACGCCGCCGAGCTTCGACCTGCCGGCGGCGGTGCACCGGCTCGCCGTCGAGGTGGAGGGCTGGCTCGAACTCGGCGCGACCACGCGCGCGCTGGAGAAGCTCGCCCCGCTGCTCCGGATCCCGGCCGCACGCCCGGTGGCGCAGATGCTCGAGGCGCGCGCGATGGTGGAGCTCGGTCGCTACGCGGACGCCCTGCTGCGGCTCGACGAGATCGCCCGGTACCCGCACGACCCCGAATGGCTCGCCGTCCAGCGCGCATGGTGCCAGAAGCGCCTCGGCGACCTGCGCGGCGCAGCCGGCACGATGCTGCGTCTCCTCGTCGAGCTGCCGCGCTCCGCGATCGGTCACTACAACCTCGGCTGCTATCTGGCGTTGCTCGGCGATGTCGAGCGCGCGCTGGACGAGGTCACCCTCGCGTGTGGCCTCGAGCCGGAGTTCCGCGAGCACGCGCTCGACGAGCGCGACCTCGACCCCCTCCGCGACGACCCGCGCTTCGCAGCGTTGATCGCCCCCGACGATGAGGGTTGACCCGCGGTCGAGTGAGGTCGTCGCGCCCTGACGTCGCACTGTCGAGAATCCCGACGGGCGCGAGAGCGCCACGGCATCGGCCGGTTCCGTGCGTGGTTCGCAGTGGAGACGCCGACTCGAGCGAATCAGCGCCGAACGCGCAAGTCACCTGGGGCTCCTGCCGATCCTGTCGCCGTGACGGGCAAGCGAAAGGACCGGACCGCGATCGACCTGTGCGCCGCTGCGCAGCAGCGCACCCGCGAACGCATCCGCGCGAGCTATCGTCTGTTCCAGCGCGTCGATACGGCGCTCGAGCGCTCGTCGAGGCTCAGCGAGCTCGCCGCGTGGACCCTCGGCGCCGCCCGGGGCGCGTGGAACCACGAAGCACGCGAGCCGGGGGATTCCCCGTGTCTGGTCTTCCCGCATTCGGCGGGTCGGGACGCGCTGGCGATCGCGGCCACGCCGCGCCGCGCCGACACCGGCTGAGCGCGCGCGTCCACCGCGCACTTCGGGACCATCCGGACGCCCGCTACCGTGTCGCGCATGACCGACGCGGTGTTGCTCGACGGATTGTCCAAGTCGTTCGGCGACCGGCGGGTGCTGGACGGGATCGACCTGCGCGTCGCGCCCGGCGAGGTGCTCGGCTACCTGGGGCCGAACGGCGCCGGCAAGAGCACGACGGTGCGCATCCTGGTCGGGATGCTCGCCGGCTTCGAAGGCCGGGCCGAGGTCGCCGGCTTCGACGTCCGCGAGCACCCGCTCGAGGTCAAGCGACGCATCGGCTACGTCGCCGAGAACGCGGTCCTGTACGAGGCGCTGACCGTGCAGGAGCACCTTTTGCTGGTCGGTCGGCTGCACGGCCTGCGCGACGAGGCGATCCTCGCCCGCGCGAAGCCGATGCTGGACGCGTTCGACCTCGGCAGCCGGATCGCATCGCGCCTCGGGGCGCTGTCGAAGGGCATGCGTCAGAAGGTGATGATCGTCGGCGCGCTGCTGCACGATCCCGAGGTGCTGTTCCTCGACGAGCCGCTGTCCGGGCTCGACGCGCACTCGGCGGTGCTCATCAAGGAGCTGATCCGTGCGCTGGCCGACGACGGCCGCACGATCTTCTACTGCTCGCACATGCTCGACGTCGTCGAGCGCGTCTGTGACCGGCTGGTGATCCTGGCCGACGGGCGGATCGCGGCGAACGGCACGCTGGCCGAGCTCCGCGCGCGCAGCCAGGGCGGCGGGACGCTCGAGCGGATCTTCCTCGAGCTGACCAGCGACGGGGGCGCGAGCCAGCGCGCGCGCGCCGTGGTGGCCGCGCTGGGGCACTCGGCATGACCCGTCTCCGGAGCGGACCGCGCCCGTTCAAGGACACCGGACCGTTCGGCCGCTTCGCGTGCGCGGTGGTCGGCCGGCTGCGCGTGCCGCTGCGGGCAGCGGGCGTCGACACCGACGCGCTGCGCGCGCTGCTGCAGACCGAGTTCACGCTCGGCGTGCGGCGGGCACGGCGCGCACAGGACGAGGGGCGACAGAGCGGACTGCAGACCGGCGCGGTGCTGGGCTTCGTCATGCAGGTCCTGATGGGCGGAATCGGTGCGATGGCCGTCGGGTTCATCCGCGACCCGCTGTGGGGCATGGGCATCGCGCAGCTCGTGCTGATGGCGATGCTGACGATGGTCCTCGTGTCGGACTACCTGCCGATGCTCGTCGACACCGCGGACGTGACCGTGATCGCGCCGTTGCCGGTCGGCGACCGCACGCTGCTCGCCACGCGCATCACGCACGCCACCACGCTCCTCGCCGTCACGCTGCTCGGCTCGTCGGTGCTGCCGTTGATCGCCGGGACGATCGTCCACGGCGTGGCGTTCGTCCCGATCTGGTGTCTCGCGACGCTGCTGCTCGCCGGCACCGCCGTCGCACTGTCGTTCGGCCTGTTCCTCGGCGCGATGCGGCTGTTCGACATGGAGCGCTTCCGCGACCTGATCCTGTACCTGCAGGTCGCGGCGATGGTCCTGGTGATGGGCGGCTTCCAGGTGCTGCCCAGACTCGTCAGCTCCGCGGAGGTCGAGTCGCTGGTCCGGCACCGTGGCTGGTGGCTCGCGCTGCTGCCGCCCTTCCACGGTGCGGGACTCCTCGCCTGGTGGCAGGGCGACCACAGCCGCCTGGTGGTCGTCCTCGGCGTCCTCGGCGTCGTCGTTCCGCTCGCGCTGCTCACCGCGCTGGTCGCGTGGCTCGGGGGCGGCTTCGTCGCGCGCCTCGCCGCGATGGCGACCGGCGCCCGCAGCGCGCCGGCGCCGCGCCCCAGGCGTCGCGTCTTCCGCGATGCGCTGCTGCGCTCGACCGCGGCACGCGCGGGCTACGACTTCGTCGCCGCGTTGTCCCGTCGCGAGCGGACGTTCCGGCTGCGCACCTACCCGTTGGTCGCCGTGTCGGTGGTGCTGGGCATCGCGATGTCGCTGCAGCGCGGTGCGGTGCGCAACGAGCGCATGCTCGCGATCTCGCTCTACTTCCTCGCCACCTACTCGCCGCTCGTCGTCACGATGGCCCGCTACAGCGACAACCACGAGGCGAGCTGGATCCTGCGCACCGCGCCGCTGCGCCGGCCCGGCGAATTCCTGACCGGCGGCCTGACGGCGCTGCTCGTCACCTTCACGGCACCGGCGGTCCTGCTGATGTCCGGGCTGCTGCTGGCGATCGCCGGACCGGAGATCGCCCTCGACCTCGCCTTCGCCACCTGCGTGGTCGTCGGCACGTCGGTCGTCGCGATGCTGAAGCTCGGGCGCCGGTTGCCATTCACCGAGCAGGCCGTGAAGAACCCCATGGAGGGCAGCATCGGCCTGTTCCTCGCCATGTCGTTCGTCGTGATCCTCGCGGGCGCGACGCACGCGGCGCTGCGATCCCTCCCGGTGGCCTTCTACCTCGTCCTCGGCGTCCTGCCGGTGATCGTCGTCCTGCTGCTCCGCCGGCTGCGCGGCATCGAGCCTCAGCTCGCCGTCCAGCGTCGCCTCCGTTCGCGACGACAGATCGCGGACGCGCCCGACCTTCAGTGAGCCGACGACCAGCCCTCAGCGCTAGTCTCTGGCCCAGCACCCCGACACCGAACCGACCCCGACACCGACCATGTCGTCGCCCGACCACGAGCCCTCAGCGATCGAACCCGCGGGCGCCGCGATCGATCCGCGCCTCCTCGCGATCCGCAGCTTCCGTGGCCGGTATCCCCGGCAGCTCTGGTGGCTGTTCCTCGCCGAGATGTGGGAGCGCTTCTGCTTCTACGGCATGCGTGGAGTGCTGACCGTCTTCATGACGGAGCAGCTCTTCATGAAGGAGGACGAGGCGAACCTGCGCTACGGCGCCATCCAGGCCTTCGTCTACACGATGACGTTCGTCGGCGGTTTCTTCGCCGACAAGATCCTCGGCTTCCGCCGTTCGATCGTCTGGGGCGGGCTCCTGATGATGATCGGCAGCTTCACGATCGCGTGGTCGCCGAACGAGCTGTTCTACATCGGCACCAGCATCTCGATCGTCGGCACGGGCTTCTTCAAACCGAACATCTCGGGTGTCGTCGGGCTGCTCTATCACGACGAGGATCACCGTCGGGACGCCGGCTTCTCGCTGTTCTACTCGGGCATCAACGTCGGCGCGTTGCTCGGCGGTCTGCTGTGCTTCAGGCTCGGTGACACGTACGGCTGGGAGTGGGCGTTCATCAGCGCCGGCATCGCGATGATCTGCGGCGTCACGGTGTTCTCGCTGACCGCGAGCTCGCTGGGGCCGCTCGGCTACTCGCCGCTCCACGAGCCCGGGCAGACGCCGGCGCAACGCACGGCAGCCACACGGCGGATCCAGTACGTCTACGTCGGCTCGCTCGTCGCGATCCCGCTGGTCCTGCTGCTCGTCAGCAACAGCGCGTACACCGACATGTTCATGTACACGGTCGGCCCGCTCGCGCTGATCTACTTCGTCTGGGAGATTACGCGCTGCACCCGTGAGGAGGTGCAGAAGCTGTCGGCGGCCCTCGTGTTCATCTTCTTCTCGATCTTCTTCTGGGCCTTCTTCGAGCAGAGCGGCGGCTCGCTCGCGCTCGTCGCGCGCAATCACATCACGCCGGTCCAGACGCTGGGCATGACGATCGACCCGAACGAGGTCAACAACAGCTCCAACTCGCTGTTCGTCATCCTGCTGAGCCCGCTCATCGGCCTGCTGTTCCTGTCGATGAAGAAGCGTGAGCCGAACACCGTCGTCAAGTTCGGCCTCGGCTTCCTGTTCCTCGCCGGTGCGTTCTACATCTTCCACAGCCTGATCTTCGCGGCCTCCGCCAAGGGCGAGTCGTCGCTGTCGCTGTTCACACTGGCCTATCTCGTCATCACCATCGGCGAGCTCTGCCTCTCCCCGATCGGCCTCTCGGCAATGACGAAGCTCGCGCCCAAGCGCCTGTTCGGCATCATCATGGGCCTGTGGTTCCTCGCGAGCGCCTACGGCCAATACGTCGCCGGCCTGCTCGGCGCCGGAATGTCCGAACCGAGCGACACCGCGACGTCCCTCGAGAAGCTGACCGCCTACACCGACGGCTACCTGCAGCTCACCTACTACGCGATCTACTGCGGCGTCGCCCTCATCCTCATCTCGCCCTTCGTGCGCAAGCTGATGCGCGAGGTGAGCTGAGCAGCGGCCATCGGACCGCTGGCGCTGGCGGGCCGCCACGCGGCCGGCGAGCGCGAGGCCGATGCCGCCCCGCCCGCGCGGCAGCTCACCTGCCGATCGCCGGTGCCCCGGCGGCGGCGCGCTCCGCGGCCTCGACCCAGCGCTGCGCTGTCTCGGGCAGGCCGTCGAACCGGTGGCTGCGCCAGCGCACGACGCCCTCGGCATCGACGAGCAGGAAGAACGGCCAGCTCGGCACCATCAGCGCCTCGGGCAACGGGCCCGCCGTGCCCTTCGGACCCGCCCACAGCTGCGTGCCGGGCAGGCCCAACGCCGCAGCGGTGCGGCGTGCGACCGCGAGATCCTGGTCGACGCTGATCGCGACGAATTCGAACGGGCGGTTGTCGAGTCGTTCCGCGAGCGACCGCTCGGCGGGGGCGTGTGCCTTGCACGCGCCTCACCAGTCGGCCCAGAACGAGAGCAGGACGACCTTGCCACGCCGCTGCGAGAGATCGAACGCCGCGCCGTCGAAGTCCACGCCGTGGACGGCCGGAACACGCGCACCGACGTCGATCACCGTGGCGGCGTGGAGCGATCGCGCCGCGGCCGCTCGGCGGCGAGGCTCCTGCGTCAATGCGAGACTCCGCTCGAGGTGCTGGCGGGCAGCCTCGGGGGCTGATTGGCCCGGGCGTCGCTGGAGGAGCAGGTCACCGGCGTAGAAATGGCAGCGGGACCTGGCTTCATCACCGACCTGCTCGACGCACAGACGCTCGGCGATCCCCGACGCCTCGTCCTCCGTCAGGGGTGGGCAGAAGCGGCCGAGGGAGGGCAGCACGCGCAGCGCGGCCGGTGCCGACGCGAACCGCTCGCCGACGAGCGTGGCCGCGCGCGCGCCGTCCGCGGAGCCGGTCGGCGCGTTCTGCGCGAGCCACAGCAGCGCCTCGAGCTGCACCGCTGCGTCCGGGCAGGCCTCGGCGAACGCCAGGAACCGTGGCGCGAGACGGGCCGCAGCGCGGTCGAGGGTCGCGAGCCGGTCGAGCTCGGGCGCGGCCCGCGCCACCTCGCGCTGCTCGCGCACGTGCTCGAGCAGCAAGTGCTCGAACTCGGCGCGGGCCGAGCGCGGATCGCGGTCGGCCTCGCCTTGCGCCGGCGTAACGGCGGCGGTCAGGGCCAGCGCGAGCAGGATCGGGCGGAAGGTCATCGGAGGTATTCGTGATAGGCGGGAACGGACTGTCGGAATGACGCCGTGGCGGCCAGCCGCCATGCCGCGCGCTCAGACGGTCGCGGCGTCACCCGCGAGCAGCGCGCCGAGAGCGGCGCCGACCCGCTCCTGCTGGGCCGGAGTGGTGACCTCGAGGAACAGCTCCTGGAAACGCGGGTGCGTTACGCCGGACGCCAGGAACGTGTGACGCTTGGCGCGCAGCACGCTGGCCAGGATCTCCTCGCGTGCGCGCTGGTCGAACTCGCGACCGAGGTAGCGGGACAGGTTGTCGACGTCGAAGCCCGCCTGCATCTGCAGCAGACCGTCGACCGCGGCGACGAGATCGATCAGGTCGTCGACCGCGCGGTCGCGCTCGGCATCGTCGCTGGCAGTGAACACGCGCAGCGTCTCGAGGTGGTCCATCCTGGCGTGCTGCGACTCCTCCAGCCAGTGCATCTTGAAGACGTGGCGGACGAAGGGGTCGAGCGTCGCATCCTCGACGAAGCACTCGCGGTAGTGGCGCTGCGTGAACCACTCGATACACGCGGTGAGCAGGAGCACGGCGCCGGGGCTCTTGCCGAGCACGTAGGTGGCAGTGCCTTCCGCATCGCCGACGAGCTGTAGACCGAAGCCCATCTTCGCGTCGATGCGGTCACGCAGGAGACGGAACAGGGTCATGTGCTTGACCTCCTCGGCAGCGAAGCTCGTCAGCGCGTGGAAGGCGGTGCGGTCGCTCTCCCGGTGGTCGCATGCCAGCTCCGCGATCTTGGGCGCGATGAACTCCTCGACGTATCCGAAGAGGTGCGCGTAGGCGGCCATCTCGACGTGCGTGAGCTTGCGCTTCTCGTCATCGTCGAGGCACCGGACCGCGTCGGCACCGGACAGGGCCTGCGGCAGCCAGCGCTTGCGGGGATCGAAATCGCGATCACCCAGCACCTCGTCGAGGCGCCAGTTGATGCGCTGGGAGTTCTGCAGGCAGCCAGCGAAGGAGTAGGTGGTCATCGTTCGTACCTCTCGTATGATGCGGCTCCCGAGCGGAGCCGCGCCGCCACAGGCGCAGTCTGCTTCGACACCCGGCCACGATTGTCGGGTGCGCGCAGACGCGCTGAATTCGCGTCCCCCGCGGACCGCATCGTGCGCCTTCAGGGCATGGACACCGAACGAGCGGACACGTGGATCGACGGAGCCGAGCTGCGGCACGCCATCCGGGCCGACTACGACGCGGTCGCGCGCGAGCCCGGCCGTGGCTTCCATTTCCACACCGGGAGGCTGCTGTTCGCTCTGCTCGGCTACGACGAGGACTGGCTCGGCGACGTGCCAGAGCGCACGGTCGAGTCGTTCGCCGGCACGGGCAACCCGTTCCGCGCCGGTCCGCTGCGGGCCGGTGAGCACGTCGTCGACATCGGCTGCGGCGCGGGCGCCGACGCGTGGATCGCCGCGAAGATGGTCGGCGCGACAGGCAGGGTGATCGGCGTCGACATGACACCGGCCATGGTCGAGAAGGCGCGGGTCAGCGCCGCCGAGGCGCCATTCGCGAATCTCGAGGTGCACGAGGGCCTGGCCGAGGAGTTGCCGGTCCCCGACGGCTGGGCCGACGTGGTGATCAGCAACGGCGTTTTCAACCTGTTGCCGGACAAGGCTCGCGCGCTCGCCGAGATGCGGCGCGTTCTTCGTCCGGGCGGGCGGCTCCAGCTCGCCGACATCATCGTGCGGCGTGAGGTCCCGCGGCAGGCGTTGCACCGCATCGACCTCTGGACGGGTTGAATCGCCGGGGCTCTGCAAGAGGCAGAGCTCGAGGTCACGGTCGTGGCCGCCGGATTCGAGGGCTTCCGCGTCACGTGGCGTGGCGACGTCTTCGCGGGTGCGCGGCAGCACAGCAGCGCCGCCCTGTTCGGCACGCTCGGCATCGACTTCATCGCACAGCGTCGCTGACCCGTCGAGCGAAGCCCGACCGTGGTCACCGGGCGTACGAGACGGCGTCCTGTTCGCGGGCTCGAACCTGCGGAAACTCACCACGCGGAAGTCGGTACCGGGGCCTCCGCAACGGACTCATCGACGGCAAGCCGAACCACCGCGGCGGCAACATCGTCGCTCACGCGACTCGACGGAGCGCGCCGTCATTGCAACCTCGGAGCCGGTGTCTCGTCGCGCCGAGGCGCAGGAACTGCCGCCGACCGCACAGCGGTCCGCGCGACCGGCCAGCTCGTGTCAGCTGTCGGCGGCGCCATCCCACGTTGGTTCGAATCGGCGAGCACGGCCGAAGGAGTAGGCGCAGGCCCAGGGCTCCGTTCACGGGGTGTCTCGACACCAGGTTGCCTGGCTCGCCGCCACCGTTTCAGTTCTGATCGGGCTGGACTTGCAGCGCGTCGATCGAGAGAGACCTCTGCAGCGCGGCGAAGAAACCCTGGTAGGGCTCGGCGTCCTCGACCGCGCGCAGGTAGTGCTGCGCGCTGATGCGGACCACGACCTCCGACCTCCCGCGCGGGCGGACGGTGACCGTCGCACGCAGGATGTCGCAGCGGTGGTCGAACGGGCCCCACGTGCGCCACACGTTCTCGAACACCAGCAAGCCGTCCGGGTCGTGCAGCGAGTAGGTCGGATCGCTGACGACCTCGCCGCCCTCGAGTGGCAGGTGCTTGTGCGCGGACACGACGCCGAGGTGCTCGTCCGCGACGTCGATGACGAAGTCGAGGTCCTGCAGCGTCCCGATCGTGGCCGCCAGCACCGCGACGCGGTCGGAGGTCTCGAACACCCGCGACTGCGCGGCGCGCACCCGCACCTGGCTGAGGTCCGCCCGCCAGACCTGGTCGTCCGGATTCCAGGAGCCCTCGTGGCGGGCTTCGAACGGCGTCCAGCAGCCCGCGAGCAGGACGGCGCAGAGGAGCAGCGCGTGCGGCAGCCGGCAATGCATCTCAGTGCTCGGTCAGGAACAGGGAGCGCTGCAGCGCCGCGAAGAACTGCTGGTAGATCTCGGGGTCCCGGATCGGGCGCTGGTCGTAGATGGCGTTCGCGCGGACGAGCATCCGGGACTCGCTCTCGGCCCGCACGGTGACGGTGATCGCCACCAAGCTGCCGAACGAGCGTTCGTCGAAGCGGGCGGCACTGACCAGACCGAGCGGCTCGTTCGCCCGCTCGATGATGAAGCCGAGGTCCTGCAGCACGCTGAGCACCGCCCGCATCGCGGTCGTGCGATCCGCGACCTCGAAGCTCCGGCTCTGGTAGGCGCGCATGCGGGTCTGTTCCTCCTGCGGCGTCAGCAGATCCTCGCTCGGCTCGGGCGCGGAGCAGGCGCCCGGGCACAGGGCGAACAGCGCAGACGCGAGAGCGATGACCCGGAACGCAGTTCGCATGGCCGGCGTGCTCACAACGTGTAGGCTTCGAGGAACACGGCCTTCGAGAGCCGTGCGAAGAAGGTCTGGTAGATCTCCGGATCGCGGACCATGACGAGACGCCGGCTGCCGGGCGGGATCGCCGTCCGGTCGGTCTGTCCCGCGCCCTGCCAGATCGCGCGGTGGATGCTGACGCGCACCGCGAGCCGTGAGACGCCCGGCAGATCGCTCGGACCCTCGACCGGCATGACGACCACGGTGGCGCCGATGCGCTGTTGGAGGTCGACGGGCACCCAGACGCGGCCGAGCGTCGCCGCGAGCATCAGGCCACGCAGGATGCCCTCGGAGTAGCTCCGCGCGCTCCGCTCCTTGGTGCCGCGCAGGAACCCCAGCTCGCGCTCGCTCTCCACGACGTGGAATCCGAGATCCTGCAATACCGCAGCAGACGCCGACAGCAGCTCGTCGATATCCGCGGTCTCGAAGATCCGGGTCTGCGCCGCACGCCACTTCGGCGCCTCGGGAGACAGCGTGAAATGTTCGGCGGGCGTCGCGCGCACGACGCAGCCGGTGAGCCCGGCCACGGCCAGCAGGGCAGCAATCGCGAACGGGCGCCGTCGCCACTCAGAACTGCGTCGCGTGGTAGGCAACGTCCTTGACCCGGTCGTCGGCGTCGAACTTGATCACGATCGTCAGCGTGCGCTGCGTCGTCGAGCTGCTGCGGCTCGAAGAGCTGGCGCCGAGCACCAGCAGCGTGCCGAAGACCGAGCTGCGCTCGTCGACACGATCGGTCGAGACCTTGTCCCAGGTCCACACGCGCCCCCCCTCGCCGTCGGTCGCCTGGATGTTCGGCGTACCGAGAACCTCGAGGACCTCGCCGGAGCTCATGCCCTTCTCGATCCGTGCATCGACCAGCGCGGTCGACAGGCGACGAGCGCCGGGGCCGTCGTCGGCGGGCTCGGGCCCCGTACAGGCGACGAGCCAGAGCGAGGACACCAGCAGCACGAGCAGGAAGCGCGCACAGCGCGCCGCTGTCGATCGGTTTCGGTTCATCGGGAGGCTACCTCGGCTCAGCGGCCGCGAAGTCGGATCGCCGCGAATGCCCGCATCTCGCCCGCGGCGTCGCTCCGCGATCGGCCCATGATACCGAAGTGCGCGACCTCGCGGCCCGCCGTGGGGGTGCTGTCCGCAAGTTCGAACCCGCGGCGATTCGCGAACTCACAGGCCCGCTGCTCCGCCGGCACTGCCCAACCTGCGTGCCTGGACGGCAGCCCCTACGCCTCCTCCTGACCACGGGCAGCGGCTGGGTCCTACCGTGCGCACGCCCCGATCGGTACCTGACTGGCCGACGTGGTCCGCGCCATCGCAGCACAGCCCGCAATACGGCGGCGACACCTGACCGACGGCCAGCGCCGACGCTTCGTAGCGAGGGGCTCCACGCCGGGATGCCGATTCCACTCTCGCGCGGCAACGATCGTCACTCGCGACACCATCCTGCGCTGGCACCGACGGCCGATCGCGGCGAAGTGGACCTGGTCGCCGCGGTGGTCGGCCGGCCAGGGAACATGAAGGAGATTCGAGCGCTCATCGTCCGCATGGCCGCCGACGGCTCGGCCCGTGCCATTGCCGCATCCAGGGCGCGGTGAGCAAGCTCGGCCGCCGCGTCGCCAGGTCGACGATCGCCAGGACGCTGAAGGAGCGCGGGAACAGGTCGTGACCGGATCGGTCGACATCCTGGCGTACCCTCTCTCGGTGGCACGCCGACGCCATCGCCGACGCCGACCTCCTCACCGCCGAGGTCCGGACCGCGCGCTGGCTGTTCACGCACTACGTGCTCTTCGTGATCGTTCGCGATGCGCGCCCCCGAGATCGCTGGCGTCACCACCGACACTGACGGCGCCTTCATGGCGCAGTTTGCGCGCAACCTGACCGACCATGGCGACGGCTTCCTCCGCGCCGGGCGGCTTCTGATCTTCGATCCTGACACGAAGTTCAGCCGCCAGTTCGAGCGCATCCTGACCGACGTCGGCATGTGTTCGGTGGCGACCTCCAACCAGGCTGCAGATATGAACGCGGTCACCGGGCGCTCGGTGCAGAGAGAGTGTCTCGACCGGCCAGTGCTGTTCGAACGAGGCATGCTTCGCCGGGCGCTGCGGGAGTACGCAGTGCACCACAACCGCGAGCGGCCATCGCGAGGAGTGGGCAACGCGCTCATGCCGCGACGACCGGAAGACGGCCACGCCGGCGGGGGCGACGTCCGCGAGACCGAGCGGCTCGGCGGCCTGCTGCGCCACTACGCACCTGTGGCCTGACGGCCCGGCGTGGTCCGCAGTTCGAGAGAAACCGGGTCGCTGAACGGGATCGGTCTGCCCGGGCTATTCCGAGAAGAACGTTGTCCACGCGCGGACACCGGCGGATCGTGTCAGGTGGACTGCCGGAACCGTGTCGGCTCACCTTTCGGACAGGACGGTCTACCGCACGTGCCGGAAGGCCCCGGCGCGACGACCGGGCTTCCGAGACGCGGGTCTCCTTGGACAGCGTTGCAGCAGCGATCTTCTTCCGGCGTGCCCGGTCCGCTGCACCATATGAACCTCGAGCCCCTCTCCGGAGCGCAACGCGAACGGCTCCAACGCCCCCTGGACACCTCGTGCCGAGCCGCGTTCCCTCCTCGGCAGCAGGAGACCGATCCGAGATGAAACCGCGCACTCCGATTCTCGCGGCGCTGATCATGGCGCTGACCGCGTTCCACGCTCCCGCACAGCGCATCAACATCCTGTTCTTCACAGCGGATGACATGAACCACGACTCGGCCGGCGTGTGCGGCGGCCCGATCGAGGACCTGACGCCCAACTTCGATCGTCTCGCGGCCGAGGGCGTGCGCTTCGAATACGCCTACTCGACGGTCGCAGTCTGCCAGCCCGTGCGGCAGATCATGCAGACCGGGCTCTACCCCCACCGCAGCGGCTCCATGGGCTTCTTCCCGATTCGGCCCGAAGTGCGCACGCTCAATCAGCAGTTGCATGCCGCCGGCTACCTGATCTCCATGTTCGGCAAGGGTCGGCACCACCAGCCGGCCGAGAGCTTCTGCGTCGACGTCGCCGACGACACCATCAGCCGGCACCCGTCCCAACTCGCAGCGGCAACCCGGACGTTCGTGCGAATGGCCCGCGAGCAGGGTCGCCCCTTCTTCCACAACGTCAACTGCTACGACCCCCATCGCCCGTTCATCGGCATCAAGGGACCGGCCGACCTGGCGGGAGGCGAGCCGCCCAGCCGCTGGATACAGCCAGAAGAGGTGACCAGAGTTCCGGGCTTCCTCGAGGATCTGCCAGAGATCCGTAGGGAGCTGGCGGGCTACTACACCAACGTGAGGCGTCTCGACGACGCGCTGGGCGCCGTGCTCGGGGTCCTCGAGGAAGAGGGCTTCGCGGAGAACACGCTGGTGGTCTTCTACGCCGGCGACCACGGCATGTCCTTTCCCTTCGCCAAGTCCAACGACTACGAGAACAGTTCGCGGGGCGCGCTGATCGTGCGCTGGCCCGGGCTGGTCGAGCCCGGCCGCGTGGACTCCGACCATCTCGTCTCGACGCTCGACTTCGCCCCCACGCTGCTGGACGCAGCCGGCCTGCCGCCACTCCCCGACATCGACGGCCGCTCGTTCCTGCCCGCCATCCAGGGCAAGCCGATGGCCGGCTGGGACCGTGTGTTCACCTTCTACAACGCCGCCTTCGGCAACCGGTGGCTGCCGATGCGCTGCATCCGCACCAAGGACCGTTCCTACATTTGGAACGCGTGGAGCGACGGCCAGCGGCAGTACTACACGGAGAACATGGCCGGCCTGTCGTGGAAGGCCATGCTCGCCGCCGCCGCCACCGACCCGCAGCTCGAGGCGCGGACCGAGTTCTATCTCCACCGGGTGCCCGAGGAGTTCTATGACCTGACGGACGACCGCTGCGAACGGACCAATCTCATCGCCGACTCCTCGCGGCAGGCCGAGATCGACGCGCTGCGAGCTGAGCTCCTCGCCCTCATGCAGCGCACCGGTGACCCGTTCGCCGAGGCGTTCGCCCACCGCGACAGAACAGAGCTGGCTGCCGCGGTCCTCGAGCGATTGCGACGGGAGTACGGCAGCGAACGGTAGGCCTGGCGCGGAACGCCCGAACCCGCAGCCGACGCCGGCCGACCACGAAGGACAACCGGTAGCAAGACGCCCGAACTCCCGCAGTACAGGGCGACGCTGGAGGCGAACGAGTCGGCGCCGCGATACGTGACGGGAACGACCCGGCAAATCCGGCAGTTCCTCGTTTCCGCGAAGGTGAAGCCGTGCTGTCCGAAAGGTCGAACGCGCTGCGCTCCGTGGACTTACGAACTTGCGCTCGACCGCCACGATCGCTCGCGCCGTGCTCCGGTTCCAGCCCCTCCACCTAATCCCGATCGCCCCGCCGGCTGGGTTCACCGCGAGCAGGCGCGGGCCATCGCGTAACTGATCGCGGAGAACCGCGTTCTCCGAGAACAGCTCGGTAGCCGGCGACTCCGCCTGACCGATGACCAGCGCCGCCGTCTCGCGGCCAAGGGCGCCGCACTGGGCCGGCGAAACCTCGCCCGCGTCGCGACCATCGTCACGCCCGACACCATCCTCCACTGGCACCGCCGACTGATCGCCGCGAAGTGGACCTACCCGTCTCGCCGCGTCGGTCGGCCCGGGATCATGAAGGAGATCCGGACACTGATCGTCCGCGTGGCCGCCGAGAACTCGACCTGGGGCTATTGCCCGTCCTGTCCGAAACTGGTCCGCGTTGTCATTACACGAGTTACGGCGTTGCGCCGGACCGTTTCGGGTGGTGCCCAGGCGACCGGCGCAGCCGGCGGTTTGAGATTCCGCCATCGTGGCGAATTGCGACTGAAGTGCCGATGTCGCCGCTCAAGTCCCCTTTGGTGCGGTGGGCCGAAAGACTCTAAGTCGTTCCGCAGCAAGCCAGTCGAGTTTCCGGACAGGACGGGCTCGCGCTGCACCAGGAGCGCAGCCAGCCGCTCATGGCGGCGCTCGAAGGCTGGCTCGAGGACCAGATCGAAGACCGCAAGGTCGAGCCGAACTCCAGCCTCGGCGAGTCGATCGTCTACATGCGAAAGCACTGGGCCGGGCTGACGCTGTTCCTGCGCGAGCCGGGAGCGCCACTCGACAACAACATCTGCGAGCGTGCGCTGAAGAAGGCGATCCTCCACCGCAAGAACGCGATGTTCTACAAGACCCCGAACGGCGCTCGGGTCGGCGACCTGTTCATGAGCCTGATCCACTGTAGGCGGCGGTCGGGATCCGCGCCTATTCGGCGGTGTGGCCCTGCCGGGGCTGGAAGCCGAGGGTGCGTAGCACCTCGGCGATCGACAGTTCCCTGTTAGCGCCGGACCGCGCGTTAGCCGAGCGAACCGGCAGCGGCAGGAGCTGCCAGACGCCGTCCTGACCACCGGCCCGCCAGGGCCGGAAGGTGACGAGGCCGAAGTCGAGGAGACGCGCGAGCGCAGCGTCGACGTGCTGCCGTGTGATGCCGAGCACGCCGGCCATGCGATCACGACCGTAGAAGGACGCGCCGTGGCGATCGGCAGCGATCGCGAGCAGCACGAGGATCGCAGTCGCGTGTGGCCCGAGGTCGGCGAGCCAACGATCGTGGAGCAGTTCGGCCGCGAGCCATCCGAAGGCGCCATGCGGCCGTCGCACGAGTTCCGGTCGCGGGGGCTTGGGTGGCGGCCGCCGCGGGGTGCCGCTCACGACCGCGCCTTGGCGGCTCGCGACTTCCGTCCCCGTTCTGCCGCCCTGCGCGCGTTGCGTTCGTGGGCCTCCTTCTCCCGGTAGGACCGTCCCTCGATCTTGACGATCTCGGCGCGGTGGACCAGGCGGTCGATCAGCGCGGTCACGCACGAGGCGTTCGAGAAGACCTCGGTCCACTCCGAGAAGGCCTTGTTGGTCGTCAGCACCGTCGACCGAAGCTCGTGGCGACGGCTGACGACCTCGAAGAGCAGGTCGCCGCACCGGCTGTCGTAGCTCAGGTAGCCGATCTCGTCGACGATCAGCAGAGCCGGGTTGCAGTAGCGCCGGAGCCGCCGCGCGAGCGCGACCGACGACTCCTGCGCGGCGAGGTCGTTGAGCATCTCGCTCGCGGTCACCCGCAGCACGGTGTGGCCCTTCATCAGCGCCTGGTAGCCGAGGTTCTGTGCGATCGTCGTCTTGCCGACTCCGTTGGGTCCGGCGATGACGACGTTGGCGTTCTCGTCCATGAAGCCGAGGCCCAGGACGTCGTCGACGTGATCGCGGTCGATCTTCTCGGGCCACTGCCAGTCGAAGTCGGCCATCGTCTTGAAGCGACCGAGCTTCGCATTGCGGACGCGCCGCTTCGAGGCTGCGCTGCTGCCAAACGTCGTCCTCGGTGTCAAGGTAGTCGCACACCCACGACTCGCGCCCCAGCGTCTCCCAGTTCGCCAGCAGGCCCCACAGGCCCAGTCGCCGGGCCTGCTCCTTCAGTGCCTCGTCAGTCCGTCGTGACATCGTCGGCCTCCTTCGAGGTCTGGTCCTGCGGTCCGTCGAGCAGCGCGTCGTAGCTGCCGAGCTCCGGTGGCCGTACCGCGAGGTCGCGCACGCGCGGATCCTCCGGCAACTTCGCCGGCACCGCGGGTGGTCGCCCTCGTCGTGGCGCATCCGCTCGAGGATGTGGCGCAGGGCGTGGTGGCTGTGGGTGCCCGGCAGCGAGAGCTTCGCGGATCGCCTGCTCGAGACGGACGGCGCCGTGTCGGTCGAGCAGCTGCACGATCAGCTGCGTCGACCGCCCGAGGTTGAAGCCCTGCTCGGCGATCCGGACGAACAGCTGCTGGCTGCTCGGTGCCGCCTGCGCCAGCCGGTCCTGCGCACGATGCCGACGCAGCTCGCCCTTGGCCTTGCGCAGACCGTGCACGTGCGCGAGATCCTCGATCACCTGACCGCGGTCGAACGACCGCGGATGCGTGGCGACGACTGGCCCTCGTGCAGGATCCGCACCTGCTCGAGCGAGGCCCGCAGCTCGACGGACCGCTGGGCGAGCTCGTGCGGCACCGAGTAGTCGTTGCCGTCGAAGCGGACGTGCGGGGTCTTGCCGACGCGCACCTCGTTGCGCTCTTCGGTCGGGTACGCAGCCTCCGGTAGCGAGAGCAGACGCGGCTGCTCCTCGGCGAAGACATCGGCCACGGTCCGGGTCCGGTCGCCGGGCCAGGCACGGTCCATCGCGTGGCTGTCGCACCAGTCGGTGGCCTGGTCGTTGAGGTCGTCGAGATCGCGCCACGAGCGCGCCGGCCAGAAGGACGTGCGGATGTAGCGGATCGCGCGTTCGACGCGGCCCTTCTCGTTGCCGCGCGCAACCGCGACCGGCCGGATCTCGTAGCGGTGGTGGCGCGCGAAGTCGACCAGCAGCGGATTGAAGCGGATCGCATCACCACGACGCTCGAGGACGGCGCTTTTGAGGTTGTCGTAGAGCAGGGTCCTCGGCACGCCGTTCCATGCATCGAAGGCCGCGACGTGGCCGCGCAGGAAACTGCTGGTGCGCTGGTCGAGGTAGAAGCGCAGGAAGATCCGGCGCGAGTAGGCCAGCACCATCACGAAGGCCATCAGGGCGCGCACGGCGCGCCCGATCTGGAGCTTGCCGAAGTGACCCCAGTCGACCTGCCCGATGCTGGCCGGGCAGCGCCGTCATGCGCAGAAACGCCTCCTTGGGGCGCTCCGGACGATGCCGCGCGATCATGTGCCGGAAGTGGTCCGGGTTGCCGCGGTAGCCGCGCTCCCTGCACATCACGTAAAGACGGCTCGCCGGCAAGCGCGGGTAGCGATGCAGGGTGTCCAGGATGAAGGGCAGGTACGGGTCGATCCGACTCGGCCGCTGTGGTCGTGACTGCGGCATGCCGTCCTGCTGCAGGACGCGGCGGACGACGTCGTGATGCACGCCGAGCTGCGCGGCGATCGTGCCGACCTTCCACTTCTCGACGTGGTGGAGTCGGAGGATCTCGGCCTCGAGATCACGCGGGATCATCCGGCCCTCCTCGTCGCGTCACGGCCATCGGCGCGGCGCGCTGCGGCGTCGCAGGAACGACGTGCGCACGAACGGGCTGTGCAGCTCGCGGCAGAAGCTGCAGGGAATCGACTCGGTAGACGGCGCCACGTCGGGCGCCACGGGCTTGGGGTGGTGTTCATCGGGCGAGGCGACCTGCCTCGCCGGACCTTGTGCCGCGACCGGCGGCGAAGGTGGACCCTGATGCGTTACGCAATCCCGCTCGCGACGGCGGCGCTCGCGATGCCGCCGCTGCCGGGCCGCGTTGTTGCGGCGTCCGAGCTCGCTCGTCCGGTAGCGGTGCTCGGACCGGCGCTGGCTCTCCCGGCGTCTCTGCACGGCGCAGCCGTCACCGCAGTAGATGTTGCCGCGGTCGCACCGGCGACAGATCGCGACCCGTGCGTCGCAGAGCGCGCACAGGAAGACCCGGAGGCTGCCCAACTCGATGTCCTCGAGCCACCGGGGACTGGACGCGCACAGGGTCAGGGCGCAAGATCCCGCCACCCATGAGGAGACGGCTCACGCCCGATCCCCGTGCGTTGGGAAGCCCGGCAGGTTGCCACACCTGAGAAGCCGGGCTTCCGTCTGTACGGAGGTCGGTGGCCGGGCGAGTTGTACCGAGCGACCGCGCCGCCGCCCGTCGGGAAAACGGCGGTGAGCGTCCTCGTCGCCATCGCCGGGAACCACAACCAGGGGCGGTGCCCTGGTCGGGGAACCAGAACTACCTCACGCGCGGATCAGAACGCCGAAATCGCGCGGGACTCGGGCGCCGTCGACATCCACACCGCGGAGCTGTGCGGAGCGGACCCGTTCGACTACCTGGTCGCCCTCCAGCGCCACCACCAGCGCGTCGCCGAGGCGCCCGCTGACTGGATGCCCTGGAGCTTCGCGGCGACGCTCGAGAAGATCGGCGCCGCCGCGGCCTCGGAGTGATCGGCGCCAACGCCTGCGGACCGCGGGGGAGCGGTCCGGGCGAGCGGCTGCCTCTGCGACCGCGTGGATTCCGGCCGGGTCCGCACGCTTGCCGAAGGCACACCGCGCGCCTTCGTGCGGCCTGACGCCGAGCCCCCGTCCGCCATGTCGCGCGAGTTGGCTCTGCAGGATCGTGCAGGACCGTCGCAGGGCCTACCTCACGCCTCCCTCGCCATCCGACCCGTGCCGGATCGTGCCACGCCGTGCCAGGTCGTGCCCCGGACCCGCGCTCGAGCACTCGCCCTCACGGCTCGGAGCGCGTCCCGGCACATCGCAGGGCCTACCTCGCGAACCGCGCCCTGCCAGATCGTGCCAGGCTGTGCCGGACCGTGCCCCCGTGTGGCCAGCCCAATTGCACACTCCATTGCACACTCGCCCGCCGCGAAATGCAGATCGGCCGCAAACCGGCGATTCTCGGCCGAACTCGGGCACCTGAAATTCGTTCATCGCAGCATTCACTCGAGCACGAGTGCTCCCAAAGCGATCCGGCCATCATTCAGAAGATCGCATCGCCAGTTCTCGTCCAGTCCACTCTCCGGATCGTACAGCTCCAGTTCTACGTGATTTATCTCACTATTGCCGCCGAGCACAAACCACATACCGCATGGTTGTAACCGCGTGATCCGATCTCGATCGGGTCCACGCCACGTTACTTGCTCTCTTCCGAGCATATCGTCCACGTGACTACCCCGGAGCGTCAGAGCCACGAGACGTGCGGCGTCATCCACGACACGCTGCGGCACGCCGCCGACATCACCCGGAACCGAGAACGTCAGATGCATGTCTTGCCCGGCACGGGAAACGTGCGCCTCCCACACCTCATCCTCGGCGCTGTACGCGAACCAGCGACTCTCCATGTCGTCCCACGTCTCCACTCGAATCGGCTCTGTTGGAGTTGCGCGCCGATGCTCATCCGTCCTCGCCGACAACACGAGCCATAGCATTGAGAGCGCACCGAACAGAATCAAGGTCCCCGCGCAGAAATTGCCGTTCGCGGTCAATGTTAATCCAGTCCAGGCGCCCCATGCCATGGTCGCGGCTCCAGTGATGCCTAATAGAACACGCGTTACCGGTTGCGTATTCATGGGGGGTGGATTTCAGTTCTGGCAGAAAGTTGGGAGTGGGCTGCGGAGTCGTTCGTACCAGGTAAGTGGCAACAAACACGGTACTTGCGTGCGGCAACGCGCCGCTCTCCGCAGCCCAGCTCAGTGAACGCCTGGACGACGCAGTGGTCAAGTTCCGACGACAACTCGACCGCTTGGTCAGTTCGTTCGAGGGGTCGGGTCCGCAGCCGTCCGCGTTTCAGGACCTGACAACCGGGCTGAGGGCGGCGAGTTCGGCGGTGGCGCTGAGCGCTCTGGTCGCGACCTTGGAGGCCACGGACGTGGCGCACGCGTCCGTCGAACACAGAGGGCGACAGCATCGGTTCAAAGGGGATCGCGCCGAAGCAGTGGCTGACGGCGTTCGGCCTGGCGACGGTGTCGCGGCGGTACTACGCGGCGGACGATGAGTCCGGCGGAGTCGTGCCGCTCGACGAGCGCTGCGGGATGACAGACCGCTTCATGACGCCCGAGATCGAGGAGATGGTCGCGTTCTCGTGCAGCGCTCTGACGCCTTGCGAGGTCGAGCAGCTGATGACCAAGGCGTTGCCTGTTGCGCCGTCGTCGACGGCGATCAAGCGGGTGATCCGCGACGTCGGCGACTTCTTCGAGAAGCGCGGAGACGAGGTCGAGGAGGTCATCGCTCGCGATGCTCCTCTGGCCGACAGCGCAAACCTCGTGATCAGCTGGGACGGCGTGATGGTCCCCGTTCGCGGAGACGGCAAGACGGAGTGGAAGGAGGCTGGAATCGGGCGCATCTCTGCCTACGACCCGCCGACCGACGGGAGACCAGACCACAACTGCGGGACAGTCGCTACTTCGCACGGATGCCGGAAACCGGCATGAAGACGCTGATCGATCAGGTAGCGGCGCGCGTCGCCGCACTCCGTGAAGAGCGCCAGCCTGGCCAGGTGGCGATCATCTGCGACGGCAAGGACTCGATCTGGACTACCGCAGAGAAGCGCGAGGAGTTCGTCGGTGCGGTGCTGATCCTCGACTTCTACCACGCCGCCCAGAGTCTCTCCGGCGCCGCGCAGGCGATCTTCGGACCAGACACTCCCGAGGCCTCACGCTGGTTCGAGAATCGTCGCGAGCGGCTTCTGCTCGACGACGACGGCGTCGACAACCTGCTGCGCGCGCTCAAGAGATACGTGAAGCTGCTGCCCGCTGGCTCCGACGCACGCGATGTGGTTCGCCGGGCGATCAAGCACTTCGCGAGGAACCGCGAACGAATGCGATACAGCGCTTTCATCGCGATGGGGCTCCCCATCGGGAGTGGTCACGTCGAGTCCGCAGCGAAGAACATCGTCGCCCACCGACTCAAGCGCAGCGGCATGCGATGGTCGGACGAAGGCGGTCAGCGTGTGCTCAACCTGCGCGTGCTCGTCAAGGACGAGCGGTGGCCTGTGGCGTGGCAAGACTACCTCGATCGACGTGCCGCATGATCCTGCCCGAAGTCGAACCTACCCCCTATTCATGTTGCGTTCGCGACGCACACACCCGCCTCGCGTGGCGCGAATTAACTACTCCTGAAAATACCTCCAGAGTGCTCGAGGAGTCTCCCACACGACGAACGCACCCACCATCACGCCGCCGGCTACCAGCTTGTGGTTCCATATAGACCTGTTGATCCATATGTGAAGACCTGTCGGAATCGGAATGAAACCCGCCTTCGAGTTGCTGACTCCGCGCCAGAAGCGTGCCGGGCTGCGTCAGGGAGTGCCCATGTGTGCCACGCGGCCGAGGTTGTGGCGGTTCGGGCGGCGCACCGTCGTGCCAGGCTGTGCCAGATCGTGCCAGGTTGTGGCCTGGGCAATTGCACACTCCGTTGCACACTCGGCCCCCGAACCCCGCGCGCGCGCCGTTCACCGAGCGCCAGCACCAGCAGAGCCGCCGCCCACGAGCGCCTCGACGGTCTGCTCCGCCACTACGAACGCGGGGCCTGATCACGGTCGCGTCAGGAGAGGGGATGTAGGTCACGGATCGAACCGCAGTTCGCGGCGCCGGTGTTGCGCGAGGTGGAAGGCGCGGGCTCGCCGGCCGAATCGCCGAACGGGGACGGCGGTCGCCCACCGGCTTGGCCTGTCGGTGCACCCAGCTACGATGCGCCGGAGATGCCAACGGTTCTTCGGATCGGGCCGGCGCGGTTCTTCTTCTACTCGAACGAAGGGTCTGAACCGCCGCACATCCACATCGAGCAAGCGGGGGCACTCGCCAAGTTCTGGCTCGAACCGGTATCCTTGGCTGCGTCCAGTCGTCTTGGCGCCCGAGAGCTTCGTCGGCTGGAACGCCAGGTTCATGAGCACCGCTCGACGTTCCTGAGGGCATGGCATGACTACTTCGGATCCTAGCGTCGACCCGCGCGCGACAGACGTCGTGGTTACCGAGGATGAACTCTCAGTCGAGCTAGCCGATGGGCGTCGCGTGATCGTTCCGTTGGCTTGGTTCCCCCGCCTACTCCACGCTACGAACGAACAACGCCTCAACTGGCGGCTGCTGGGCGACGGTCACGGCATTCACTGGCCGGACGTCGACGAGGATCTGAGCGTCGCAGGGCTGCTCCGCGGCACGGCGGCTCCCGGCACGTCTCGACGGGCGATCTGACGCAGCATTGCCGGGGTGTGCGCACGAGGCGCGAAGACTCGAGCGCGCTGCGGGCGGTTCACGTGAGGGCCTGCGCTTCACCGGTACGATCGGCGCCCCGTGCCCGGACTCCAGCCCCTCCACCCGTGCTGTCCGGAGAATCGAACGCGCTGCGCTCCGTGGACTTACGAACTTGCGCTCGACCGCCGCGATCATGCGCGCCGTGCTCCGATTCCAGCCCCTCCGTGTCATCCTGACCGCCGTTGGCGGCTGGGTCCACCACGAGCAGGCGCGGACCGTCGCGTACCTGATCGAGGAGCGCCGCGTTCTCCGAGAACAGCTCGGCAGCCGGCGACTCCTCGCCCGCGTCGCGACCATCGCCACGCCCGACACCATCCTGCGCTGGCACCGCCGACTGATTGCCGCGAAGTGGACCTACCCGTCTCGCCGCGTCGGTCGGCCCGGGATCATGAAGGAGATCCGGACACTGATCGTCCGCATGGCCGCCGAGAACTCGACCTGGGGCTACTGCCGCATCCAGGGCGAGCTGAAGAAGCTCGGACACTGCGTCGCCAAGTCGACGGTCGCCAAGACGCTGAAGGAGCACGGCACCAAGCCGAGCCCTGATCGGCCGACCAGCTGGCGCGCTTTCCTCCGCTCCCACGCCGACGTCATCGCCGCCATCGACTTCTTCACGGCTGAGGTGTGGACGGCTCGGGGGCTCGTCACCCTCTACGTGCTGTTCGTGATCGACCACGCGACGCGAGCCGTCGAGATCGCCGGCATCACGACGAACCCTGACTCCGCGTTCATGGCGCAGGTCGCGCGCAACCTCACCGACCACGTCGACGGATTCCTCCGCGCGAAGCGGTTCCTGGTCCTCGATCGCGACACGAAGTTCAGCGGCCGCTTCAAGCGCATCCTGACCGACGCCGGCGTGTGTCCGGTGACGACCTCTTACCAGGCGCCGAACATGAACGCGTTCGCCGAGCGCTTCGCGCTCTCGATCAAGCGCGAGTGCCTCGATCGGCTCATCCTCTTCGGCACTGGCCACCTCGATCGCGCCGTTCGGGAGTTCGTCACGCACTACCACCGAGCGTCCGCACCAAGGCATCGGCAACGAGCTCATCGCCGGGATACCCGCCGCGGGAACCGGGGACGTCGATGCGCGCGAACGCCTCGGTGGCCTGCTCCGCCACGACGAGCGCGCGGCCTGATCACGGTCGCGTCGGGAGAAGGAAAGCCAGTCACCGACCGGTACATCGCGCGACCGGTGTGCCCGAAGCGGCCGTTGCTCGGCCTGACCCTCGCGAGTCGTATTGCGGAGACGCGGTCGCGAGCGTCGCCGGAACACCAGAATGACGTCGGCGCTCTTTCCGGACAGGACGCCGTCGGGAACTGAGCCGCGCGGGAACTCCGGACGGCCTCCGGCGGACCGCGCCTCGGCGTCGCCTGGCGACGTCGGGGTTCACTCCGGCCCGACGGGGCCCAGGGCGTCTCGCAGCCAGGCGTGGATGAAGCGCCACTCGCGCCGAACCGTCGCATCGGACATCCCCAGCGCATCCGCGGTTTCCTGGTTCGTGAACCCCGCGAAGTAGCGCAGATTGACGATCGCCCGCGCCTGGGGATAGGCCGCCTCGAGTGACGCGAGCGCCTCTTCGACCTGCAGGATGTCCTCGCTCGGCGCCTCGATGGGCAGGTCGGTCAGGTCCAGTTCGACGCGCTCGTGATCGCCGCCGTGCTTGATCCGGCCCTTGCGCCGGGCACGGTTGATCAGGATCCGGCGCATGGCCTCGGCGACCGCCGCGAACAGGTGGGGGCGGCCGTCCCAGCCGCGGTCGCGCCCGCCGACGATCCGCAGGTAGGCCTCGTGGACGAGCGCGGTGGGCTGCAGGGTCTGGCCCGGTCGTTCGCGGGCGATCATCTGTCGTGCGAGGTCACGAAGCTCTCCGTACAGGAGGGGGAACAGCTCCTCTGCCGCCTGCTCGCCGCCCGCCTGCGCCGACTCGATGAGTTCAGAGATCCGTTGCGATGAGTCGCGTTGCGTCACGTTCCCTCCAGATGTGGAGCGCCCGAAGGCGTCTGGAGTTACGGGATTCCACCGCGCGTGCCGAGACCACGCCGGCCAATCGTAGGCCGAAGCCGCCGGGCGTCAGTACGGGTTCCGCGCGACCCGGAAGCCGAGGCGGTCGAACCGTCGACCGTAGGGCCCATGCGGCCGGTTGCTCGTGCGAGTTGCCGACCGGCAGAACTCCCAGCCGTCGTGCCACGACCCGCCGCGGCGCACGGGTCCGAGCCCCTCACCGTCGACGCGCGGACTGCCGTCGGCCGGCGCGCCGACGTAGGACCCATGGAAGTCGTCACGACAGATCTCCTCCACGTTGCCATGCATGTGGTGGAGACCCCAGGGATTCGCTCGGGACACCCCGCGACCGCCCAGCATTACCGGCATCGGAGAGCCGCCCTGTTCCGACCGGCGTCCGATCCACCCCGCCCGCATCAGCTCCTCGGGTTCGTCGCCGAACCAGAATCTCGTCGTCGTTCCGGCGCGGCAGGCATATTCCCACTCCGACTCGCTCGGCAGCCGCAGGCCGAGCCAACGACAGAACGCCATCGCCTCGTCCCGATCGACGCCGACGACCGGCTTCCCCGCGCCGCCGATCCGCTCGTGGTCGACGTAGTCGGGCAACGCCGCCCCGGTCGCCGCGACGAAGCGCAGGTACTGTTCGTTGGTCACCTCATACTTGGCGAGGAAGAAGGGCGACAACGTGACCCGGTGGAGCGGTGCCTCCGTGCCGAGCGACACGCCCTCCGGCAGGGCCTCGTAATGCAACGCGTTCGGATCGTTGGTCTGAGTACCCTGCCACGCCGAGCCGCCCGGGAGGAGGACCAGCAGAACGGCCGTGTCGACGGCCATGACCGCCCGACCGGGCCCACCGTAGTCGACGTCCCGCCCTCGATCGTCGACCCAGCGCGGGATCGCACCTGTGCCGCCGACCGCGAACACCCACAGCGGCTGAACCTGGCGCCCGAGACGCCTGTCGCGATCGAGGTCGATGCCCAGAGGAATCAACCGCGGCAACGGCGCGACGTCGACACCCGCGAAGTCGGGGGAGGCTCGAAGGCTCTCACGACAGGTCTCCCAAAGCGGGCCATGACGCGCGAGAACCGCACGGCGCCCGGCGACCTCCGTGCGCCAGCGACGGAGCTCGGGCAAGCGAGCCCGCATCTGCCCGAGGTTCCGCGTTCGCAGGTCGACGTGGTCGGCCGAGCGTGATGAGGTCGCGGTCGCGAGCTCGGGGACACGACTCAGCACGTCCTCGGCTTCTTCGAGCCAGGCCTGCCAGCGGTCGTTCTCCTGAGCGGCGTCCACGGTCTGCGGCCAGGGGATCCTCGCCCGATGCAGCAGCTGCTCGACCCTCAGCGGGTCCGTCGCCCGACGCTCCAGCGCGTGTGCGGCGACCTCCCGCGCTCGCGCCTCGACGGAGCGACCGAGACTCCACAGCGTCACGAGGAAGGCGCCGATCAAAGCCGTGACGGCGACGCACGCCGCTGCGACGGCTGCCCGGTGTCGGCGGACGAATCGGCCGAACCGGTACCGCGCGGTCGCCGGCCGCGCGAGGACCAACTCGGCGCGCAGGTGGCGATCCACGTCGTCGGCCAGCGCGCTGGCCGAGGGATAGCGACGCTCCCGTTCCTTGCGGAGCGCCATCATCGTGATCGCATCGAGGTCGCCGCGGAGTCGTTGCGCGAGCAGCTCGATCGACAGGCCGCGGTTCTTCGCCCGGGCTTCGGCAGCCGCCGGATTCTGCGCGCGGCTCTGCGTGCTCGGCGGCCGAGGATCCCGCTCGCGCAGGATACGCTGGACCTCGGCCGGGTGCCTGAGCGTGAGCTCGTCGTCCGCGAACGGCAACGCTCCGGTCAGCAGCTCGTACAGCAGCACGCCGAGCGAGTAGACGTCGGAGCGCGTATCGACGTCCACGTTCTCGGGATCGGCCTGCTCCGGACTCATGTAGTCCGGCGTCCCCAGGATCCGCCCCGGCAGCGTCAGCAACGAGTGCTCGGCGCGGTCGGGCTCGACCGCCCTGGCGATCCCGAAGTCGATGATCTTCGGGCGTGGGACGCCATCGGCCTCGAGGACGAGGACGTTGGCCGGCTTGAGGTCACGGTGGACGACGCCCTTCTGATGCGCGTGATGCACGCCGCGACACACCGAGACGAACAGCTCGAGCCGCCGGCGCGTGGTGAGCGCGTGGTCGTCGCAGAACTCCGTGATCGGCTTGCCGTCGACGAACTCCATCGCGACGAAGGGCCGCCCGAGATCGTCCACGCCGGCGTCGAGCATCGCGGCGATGCTCGGGTGGTTCATCATGGCCAGCGCCTGCCGCTCGCGCTCGAAGCGGGCCAGGAGCTCCGGGCGTTCCATACCCGGGCGAAGCACCTTGAGCGCCACGCGCTGACGCACCGGCTCGAGCCGTTCGGCCGCATACACGGTGCCGAAACCGCCCGACCCCACGCTGTGCAGAACGCGGTAGCCGGCAATCGACGGGAGCGTCTGCCGCTCGATCATGGTGCTCGGCCCAGCTCGCAGGACGGACGGAACCCCATGTCGGGGAAGTCACACCCGGGTGGGAAGTAGGCACGGTGCCCCGCCAGCGCGGCGTCGACGCCCAACGTGAACCCACCCCCGCGGGCGATCCGATGGGTGTTCTCGCCGTGGGTGCGCGCTCGGTCGTCCCACGGCCCCTCGCGCCAGTGCCTCGTACACAGGTCCTGACACCACTCGCGCACACCACCGTGCACGTCGTGCAGACCCCAGGGATTCGGCGCGCCGATCCCGGTCGGGCTCGTGCCGACGGGTTGCGGATAGGACGCACGATTCCCGCAATACCAACCGACGCGCGCCAGTGCGCTCTCGTCTCGCCCCGACCAGAACGGCGTGGTCGTGCCCGCCCGCGCCGCATACTCCCAGCGCGTCTCGCTGGGCAAGGCCAGCCCGGCCCATTCGCAGAACAGCGCAGCGTCACGCCAGTCGATGCCGCGCGCTGCGTGATGACCGACGTCCGCGGCGCCGTGTGTTGGACAGGCCCGGTGATCGGTCGCCGCGACGAAGCGTGCGTACTGGGCCCGGGTAAGCTCGTACTTCGACAGGAAGAACGGCTTCACGGGCACGTGGAGGACGGGACCGCTGCGATCGGGCGGTTCGCCGTGCGGGCGCGGGATGTCGTCGTAGTTCGGCAGCGTCGGATCGTCGCACTGGGTGCCGCGCCAGAAGCCGCCGCCGGGCAGCAGCACGAGGATCACTGCGGAGTCCTCGACGAGGCGCAGCCGTCCGCGCGTGCCGTAGGGCGCCGGCGCGCCCGTCTCGGCGTTCAGCCACTCCGGGATCTCGCCGGTTCCTCCGACCGCGAACAGCCAGAGCGGTTCGACCTGGCGGCCGAGCTCGCGGTTCCGATCGCAGTCGATGCCGAGGGGAATCAGGTGCGGGACAGGTCGCAGGTCGGCCGTCTCGAATCCCTCGACGCCGCGCAGGCCGTCGCGCAACACCGACCACAGGGGCCAGTGACGCTCGAGCACGGCGCGCCGGCCGGCGATCTCGTCTCTGCGAGCTCGAAGTTCCGGCAGGGACGTGAGCATGTCCGCCAGCGCCGCGAAACGCGCCGACTCGGACCCTGGTCGCAGCCCGGCGTGGATCGGGCCCCCGTCTGGATCGGCGGGTGGAGCGGCGTCGGGCTTCGCACCGGACGCGCGCGCCGCGCCTCGGTCTCCGCTCGCGTCGCGCCGGGAGCCCGGGTCATCGGCAGCCGGGTGCTCGACCGCCGGATGGTCGACGCCAGGGTCCGACGCCGGGTCGACGACGGAGCTGGACTCGCGGGCCGGCGAAGCGAGCTCCCAGGTCCCTGCGACACCTGCGAGCGCGGCCTCGTGCATCCCGGCGCGGCCGAGCAGGAGGTCGGCTTCCTCGAGCCACAGCTCGAGCGCCACCAGATTGGCCTCCAGCGTCGGCTCGGAGGGCCAGGGTGCGCGCGCCCGATCGAGCAGGTCGGCGACGCGCAGCGGGTCCATCGTCTGCTGCTCACGAACCCTCGCGAGTCTCTCGCGCCTGCGCGCCGCCTCGGTTTCGACCAAGCCGTCGATCGCACCGAGCAGACCGGCGACGAATGCGGACAGGACCGTGACCGCGACGGCGACTTCGAGCCGGTTGCGACGCACGAACTTGCGCAGGGCGTGGGTCCGGCCGGGACGCCCGGCCGCGATCGGCTCACAGGCCAGGTGGCGATCGAGGTCGGCGCTCAGGTCGGCGGCCGAGGCGTAGCGCCCCTCGGGGTCCTTCGCCAGGGCCCGGAGCGCGATCCAGTCCAGGTCGCCGCGCAGCCTGCGGGCGAGCGCGCGCCGGGCCGGCGACGTCTGCCGCGAACTCCCGTTCCGATGCGATTCGCCCGACGACCGTCGAGCGACCTGCGACCACACGCGGGCGCTGGGCCGGCGGGGCTCCCGTTCGCTGATCCGCCGCCCCAGCTCGAGCAGTCCCGCGTCGCGCAAGTCAGCGGACGAGAGCGGTAGCTCGCCGCAGAGGAGTTCGTACAGGATCACGCCGAGCGAGTAGACGTCCGTGCGCGCATCCACGGCACCGGGATCGCCGGCGACCTGTTCCGGCGACATGTACTCGGGCGTTCCGAGAAGCATGCCCTGCCGCGTGATCATCGTGTCCGCGCCCAGCTCGGGGTCGTGCCCTCGGGCGAGGCCGAAGTCGATGATCCTGACCCGCGGTCCGTCGTCGGAGCGGCAGACCAACACGTTCGCGGGCTTGAGATCACGGTGGATCACGCCCTTCTGGTGGGCGTGCTGCACTCCGGCACAGACCTGCTGGAAGATCCGGATCCGCTCGACCAGCCCCGCCTCGTGTTCGGCGCAGTATCGATCCAGGGGCACGCCGTCGACGAGCTCCATGACGAAGTACGGCCGTCCGTCGTCGGTCACCCCGGCGTCGAACACCCGGACGACGTTCTCGTGGTTCATCGCGGCGAGCGCTTCGCGTTCGCGTTCGAAGCGCCTCAGCACCTGCTCGCTGCCCATCCCCGGGCGGAGCCACTTGATCGCGACCTCGCGCGACACCGGGGCGAGCTGCTGCGCGCGGTGGACCACTCCCATGCCTCCCGCGCCGATCTCGGCCTGCAGCACGTAGCGGCCGATCCTGCGGGGCGGCGCGCTGGCGGAGCGCGATGCCGGGCCCGCCGCGGCGAAGGCCGACGGCGACCCGGAGTCGGCCAGCATCCGCGCGAGCTTCCGGCGCAGCGGCGTGTCCCCCGGGCAGTGCTCGTCGAGGTAGCGCTCGCGCTGCGCTGCCGTCAGCGGAGCGGCGGCGTCGAACAGCTCCTTGAGGCGCAGGATGTCGACGCGTGGCGGGGGCATGCAGGGGGGGAAGGGTAGCAGCGGTCCGCGATCTCGCAGGGGTCGTGAGCAGGAGCTCGCGGAGTTCTTGCCGACTGGCCGCCGAGATCGTGAGGAAAAACGCGCCGCCTCGGAGCGAGACGGGGCATGAGGCCCTCGGGTCGGTCCCGCTCGATGGAGCGGCCGCCCGTCCCCGTCTCGAGCCGGCACGCCGGCCCTTCACCAGCTTCGAACACCACGAAGAACCGGCCGTGATCTTGGACGGCGGTCTCCGCGACCCCGTCGCTCTCGGGGCATGACCGGACGCGGGTCCCCATCGCGGCCTCGCCACACTCGACCATGATGAACACGATCTACCTACCACTCGCGGCGGCACTCCTGCTCCCGCACGCTCTCGACGCCCAGTCTCCCCAGGACTTCGCCTCCCAGGGCGCCCCCCAGGCGACGACCATGCAGGCGCAGGCCTGGCTGCAGTCGGCCACGGTGCAGCGCGTCGACGGCGAGCTGTGGGCCGTCCAAGCCGACTGGAAGGCGTCCTTCACGACCGAAGGGGTGACCTTCACCCCCGTGCTCGGGGCAGACGCACCCGTGTCGCTTCCCGTCCGCTTCTCGTTCGTCGACGCCGGACGAGGCAGCGGTGACGGGCTCGCACGCGAGGGCAAGGGTCCCGCCACCGACCCGACGCTGGACGACAAGACCGTCTCCTACCGCCACGGCGACGGGATCCGCGAGCTCTACGAGGTCCGCGACGAGGGCTTGAAGCACAGCGTTGTCTTCGCCGAGCGTCCGGAGGGCAGCGGCGACCTGCGCGTGCGCGTCGCGCTCGAGTCCGATCTCGCCGCCCCGGCCGGCACCTACACGGACGGCCTGGTGCTGCGTGACGGCGCTCGGGACGTCGTCGGAATCGGAGCGGTTGTCGGGATCGACGCCCGCGGTCGCCAGCGGAGCGGGTGGCTCGAATTCGACGGCTCGTACCTCGACCTGGTCCTGCCGGCGGCCTTCGTCGATTCCGCTTCCTACCCGCTGACCCTCGACCCCCTGATCGGCTCGTTGGCCCAGATCGGTCCGAGCGGTTCGGTCTGGTACCCCGACGTGGCGTACGACGTCACGAACGACCTCTACCTGGTCGTCTGGGAACGCACCACGGCCGTGCTGGACCGGGATGTCCTCGGGCAACGGATTCGCGCGGACGGCACCCCCGTCGGCAACCCCGTCCTGATCGACACGAACGGCAACGACGACTACGCACCACGAGTCGCCAGCGTGAACGTGCGGGACGCATTCTACGTCGTGTGGGAGTTCGACAACCACTACTCCGGAAGTGGGCCTTCGCGAGAAGTCTGGGGCCGCGCCGTGCGAGCCGTGGACGGGGTCATGGGCAGCAAGCTGAACATCCAGGACGCAATCAATTCTCCCGTCGTCGGCATGGACGAGGAGGGGTTCCAGCCTGACGTCTGCGGCGAGCGAACGACCGCCGACGACGAGTGCCTCGTGGTCTATATTCAACCTGAGCCCCTTCCGACCCTTCCTGAGAAGAAAGGGGTCGTGAGCCAGGAAGTCACGATCGCGGCGAACCTCGATTCCAACCTGATCACCAGCCGGCTCACCCAGCTGTCGAGCGACGTCAGTGCACGAAACCCGCGAATCTCCAACAGCGGTGGCTCCGGACGTGTTGCGGTCGTCGCCTGGGAGGCCTCGCCCCTCATCGTCCTTCGCGCAATCAGCATGAACAGCGCCCTCCGCAGTGCGAACTTCGCCTTCGGCGCTGCGTCTCGGCCGAGCATCGACGGCAACGGCACGGACTTTCTGCTGGCCTACCAACGGCCGAACAGCTCGAACGACGACGACATCTGGATCAGGGGATTCACCGTGCCGTCGTCAGCCAGCTCCTCGATGCTGGACAACGGTGCTGCCCCGTACGACGCTGATCCGAATCAGGATGTGGAGTTCCCGTCGCTCGCGCTCGTACAGGATGGACCCAGTCCATCTGTTCAGTACTACGCAATCGGCCACAACAGGGTCTTCAACAATCCTGCCCGTGCCGACAGCTACATCGGGCGGGTCACCGGCAGCCCGCAGGTCTGCGGCCCGCGCGACCTGGTCAAGACCTTCTCGTCATTCAGCAACGTGACGTCCACCTATGCCGGCGGCAGGGACAACGATGATCGCGGAATGGTCGTGATCCATGACGGATTCAGGGTCTGGGCGCAGGGCTTCGAAGCGTTCGGCAACGGTGGTCCGATCGTGAACATCGGCGGCGGCTGCGGCCAGGGTGGCACGCTCACCGCGGAGGGACCGATGGCGCTGGGCAACCGCGACTGGGGGCTGCGGCTCACCGGGGCCGCCAGCACCATGAGCATCCTCGCTGTGGACCTCAGCCTGGCGCCCAGTGCGCCGATCTTCCCGTGCAACGCCTGCCGCGCCCTGCTGCCGACGTTCACCGTCGACGTCCCGCTCGCCAACGGCCAGGCCTTCGTTCCGATCCCGGTGACCTGCGACCCGAACTGGCTGGGCAGGACGCTGCGCTGGCAGTTCTGGACCCTCACTCCCGGCACCCCCCCAACCTGCTACTGGGGCCGGGTCTCCTGCTCGAACATCCTCGAGACGACTCACGGCCGCTGAGCAGGGGTCGGCTCACCCATCGCGCGCGATCCGGACCAGATGATCCGATGCCCGCGACGGCGAGCGCTCGACCAGACTCCACGTCACTCTGCTGCACCCCGGTGCCGCGGAGCGCGGTCGGCAGGAACCGGCTGCGCTCGACGGCGCCGGACAGCGTCCGAGGACTTGCGGCCTGACATCGCATGGTCGCGTCGGCGTCCACCTTCCACCACACGCCGAACCGGTCCCGGCACGAGCCGCATCTGCTCTCCTCACCGCCGTCGCACCTCACCGCGTGCCAATACCGGTCCGTCTCGGCCTGGTCCGCGGTGTGGACGACGATCGACGCGGCCTCGTCGAGTCGGAACCGCGGCCCGCCGTTCAGGAGCTGGTAGCGCGCCCCGCCGAGACCGAGTTCGACGACCAGGGCCGCACCGTCGTCCGTCCGGAGCACCGGACCCAGCTCGGAGCCAGGGACGAGCGGGACGTAGAACAGGGCTGCCTCCTCGACCCGGCCATCGAACCAGAGACACGTGGCGACCGCCCGTAGGAAGGACAAAGGGGATTTCGGCGCCCTGCGCGGGGAGGCCGGGCGCCGTGCGGCGGAGCGAGGGCGCGGTCGGGTGCAGTCGCCGGGAGTCCGGTCGGGGAGATCTTGCCTACTTCGGGGCGCTCCGCGCGGTGACAGGCAGAGCCCGGGCGCGGGGCGACCGGGATTCCGATCGCAGCGCCTGAGTCTCGAGGGGATCAGTCGGCCCACCCGGATATCCCGGTCGCCTCCGATACTCGACACCGAATGCGCATCACCCGCGCGCGACCGCGATTCGATTCCATGCCGTCGGTCCGTGCGGGAGCAACGGAACGGGCCCGAGGAACGAGCCCTCGCAACCGCGGACGGACCGGGCCTCGGATCTCGGATTCGGTCGCGCACGGACCTGTGGCGCGGCTCGATCGGGTCGCGGGTGGGTCCGTAGAGCACCTCGACCTCGCGGTTGATCGCATCATCGTCCGAGTCCTGTCCCGCAATCGTCGAGTTCGAGCGCTCGGAGCACCTCTATGTACGCGTTCGCTCGGCGATCGTCTTCTCGGTCTCCGCGGTCGTCCACCGCGCGGCGGCCGTCTCCCGAGCTCGCCGGTGCCACCGTCGCATAGACCAGTCTCTGCATCGATACCGCGACTCCCGCGTGCTCGACTGATACCCACACGAGAACGAGGCCTCGTGGGGCGCTCCTCCCAGGACGCTGGTCTTGTATCCCGTGTCCAATCGGGAGGAGTGCCTGCGTCACACGTTCTTCTCGACCGATTCCCTACGCATGGCCCGTGCGGGGTCCATCTGATATCCGGGCGAGCAGACCTCTCTGCTCGATCCCGGAGCCATTACCCTCGCGAGACCAAACCGATGGAACGACTGAACGAAAGCGCACGTGGGCTTGTCCATTCGACACAGCGCCGGATACAACAACTCCCGCGCATCGCGGTCGCTCTCGTCCGCTGCTGCACCGATTCGTCTTCCAAACACGGCTCTCCCCATGCTGCGAACCGATTCCCTTATTTCCACCACTGCCCTCGCGGCCGTGACCCTCGTCGCCGGGGTGCTCCGCGCACAGGATCCGCAACCGAACCTACCGGAGGGCAGCATCACGGACTTCATGCGTCCCGCCGTCGTGAACTCGACCGACGGCGAGCTGTGGGCCTCGCAGGCACGCTGGAAGGCACAGTTCGCGCCGGACGGAGTGGTGTTCGTGCCGACACTCGGCCCGCTGGCGCCCCGTTCGCTGCCCGTGCGTTTCAGGCTCGCAGAGATCCTGCACGGCGAGCGCAGCGTGCTTCCGCCGACCAAGAATCCGCGCAGCGTCCAACCGACGCTCGACGGCAACACCGTGCGCTACGTGCACGACACGGACGTCGTGGAGACCTACGAGGTCATCGAGGACGGCATCGAGCAGAGCTTCGTCTTCCCGACGCGACTTCCGGGACAGGGCGATCTCGTCGTGCGATTGTCACTCGACACGGAGCTGACTGCCGAGGTGGGTCACTACGACGACGGCCTGACTCTGCACCGAGACGGCGAACCGCTCGTCGGGATCGGCCGAGTCGTCGGCATCGATGCCCGCGGGCGCCGGTGCGCCGGTGAACTCCGCTGGGACGGCTCCCAACTCGAGCTCGTGCTGCCTGCAGCCTTCGTCGACACGGCTCGATACCCCCTGGTCCTCGACCCCCTGATCGGGCCGCTCGGCCGCCATGGCAACGGCGCCATCCTGTCCGACGTGGCGTACGACGTCACCTGGGACCTGTACCTCGTCGTTTGGCAGCACACGGTCTCCGCCTCGGACCGGGACGTCTACGGCCAGCGCGTCCGGCAGAACGGGACGACGGTCGGCACTCGCGTGAACATCGAGAACGGCGTCGAGGACATGTACGCCGCGAAGGTCGCGAACGTGAACCTGCGCGACATGTTCTACGCGGTCATGGAATTCGACTCGCACGACCCGAACGACGGTAAGCAGATCATCGGCCGCGCCGTCACGGCGGCCAGCGGCTCCAGCCTCCGACAGTTTCTACTGCACGCCGGCAACCTCGTGCCCTCCAGGGGACCGCTTACCGAGGGCATTCAGCCGGACGTGTGCGGTGATCGCACGTTGGCAGACGACGCGTGCATGGTCGTGTTCGCCGATCCGTACAACGGGATCCAGAGTCGTGAGATCTCGATCGACGTCAATGGCGATCCGACCATCGTCCGCTCACGTCAGCTCACTGGATTCACCGCGGCCCGCCGGCCACGGACGTGCAACAGCGGCGGAGACGCGCGACGTCTCTTCGTCGTCTGGGAGGAGGCGCCGTCGTACATCGCCGCCCGAGCCCTGAGCCTCGACAGCACGTTCCTGAGTTCGGTTGCCCTCATCGCCGGGAACTCGAGTGCGACTCTCCCCGTCGGCGAGCCGGTCGTCGATGGCAATGGTGAGAACTTCCTGTGCGTGTACCGCCGCCAGGAGCCCGGCAACTCGAGTAGCACCGGGATCTGGACGATCGACCTCCGCGTTCCGTCGAGCCCCGGCGCGGTCTGGGCGTTCACGCGTCAGGCGGAACTCGAAGACACTCCGAACCAGCGTGAGGAGTCGCCGGCCGTGACGTTCGTGCAGAATGGCGCGAATCCGTCTCGGCGGTTCTTCGGCGTGAGCTGGGGAGAGGTCTTCCCCGGCCGTGGGGACGTCGTCGCCGTACTGACGAACGCTCGCGGCGAGGCCTGTGGCCCGATCGACACACTCAAGCCCTTCTGTGCGAACGGAGGGTTCGCGTCGACCTACACGGGTGGTCGCAACGACGACGACCGCGCGATGGCCGCGATGTGGGATGGCCCCTTCGCCTTCACGCAGGGATGGGAGGCCTTCGGGCCCGGTGGACCGATCGTCGACCTCGGTGGCGGCTGCGGCCAAGGCGGCACGCTCACCGCGAACGGGCCGATGGCCCTCGGCAACCCCGACTGGGGCCTACGGCTGACCGGGGCCAACAACGGCGGCAGCACCATCAGCGTCCTCGCCATCGACGTCAGTCTGGCGCCCGGCGCTCCGATCCTCGCGTGCAACACCTGCCGCGCCCTGCTGCCGACGTTCACCGTCGACATCCCCATCGCCAACGGCGGCACGTTCGTTCCGATCGCCGTGATCTGCGACCCCAATGCGCTGGGCACCACGCTCCGCTCGCAGTTCTGGACCCTCACGCCGAGCGCTCCTCCCACCTGCTACTGGGGCAGCGTGGCGTTCTCCAACATCCTCGAGACGACGCACGGTCGCTGAGCCGGCTGCGCGAGACATCGTCGGCTGGAACCGGCCGCCCCGTATCCGGCCGGCACCGCGGGGCTGTACTGGTCCACGAGTTTCCGCGACCGCGTTTCGAGCCGAGCGACTTGCGTCGGGGGCGCGCAGTTGCACTCGATCGGGACCGAACGACCACGATCGAGAGGCGCCGGCGGAGGTCGTGGGCGGCGGTGTGTCGGAGCGCGCGCAGGTTGGCCGCTTACGAGCTTCGGCCACGGACAACGGCTCAGCGTTCAGGCGGCCGGCGAGAGCTCGACGATGGGCAGGTGCCGGCGGCCGTCGAAGTGCGTGACGTGCAGCCGGAGGTCGCGGACGCGCGTGACGTCGTCATCGTTTGAGACCGGCCATCGCGGTCGCGGCTCGAAGGCGACAGTTCGGGCGGGCGATGCCGTGGCACCGTGGGCCTCGGATGGTGTTCGGCCATCGAGCGCCTGATGCGGCCGGTGCTCGTTGTACCACGTGGCGTAGGCCCCGATCTCGTCGCGCATCGACCGGAGATCGAACGGCACGCGGATCCGTCGCGTGCACTCCGACTTCATCGAGCGGATGAAGCGCTCGACCACCGCGATGCTGCCCTGCCTGCCGACCGCGCCGAAGCGTGGCCGGATGCGACGGCGCGCGCACCAGTTCCGGAAGGTCGCGCAGAAGAACTGCTTTCCCTTGTCCGCGACGATGTGCCTCGGCTTCCGGTTGCCGCGTCGGCTCGTCTCGCGGTCGAGGAAGCGGCAGATATCCGTCGACGTCGGCATCTTCGTGAACACGGCGAAGCCGCACACGCGTCGCGAGAGGTGATCGACGACCACCGCGACCCACCAGCAGAACGGCCAGCGCTGGGGCCTGGAGAACGGCAGCCACGGCACCCAGAACCCGGCCGCCGTCGGCACGACGGTGAGGTCGACGTGCCAGACGTGGTCGGGGTACTTGGCGGTGACGCGGCGGGGCTCGGCGGACTGCTCGTCGATGAGGAGTGCCTGCTCCACGTCGTCGGCCGCGGACGGCGACCTCAGCATCCTCCCGACGGTCGTCGTGCCGAGGTGGAGGCCGGCCCGAGCCAGGACCTGGGCGATGCGGAGCTTGCCCAGCGACGGGCACAGGACCTTCAGGCGCTGGACGAGATGGGCGACGAAGTCGGGGAACCTGTTTGCCGGCCCTGGCAGGCGCACCAGGGGACGATCGGTCGCCTCGTCGATGCGACGTAGCCAGGACACGATCGTGTCCTCGGTGACGCCGAACACCCTCGCGGTCTGCGCCGACGACCAGCCGCGCGCGGCCTTCAGTTCCAGGATCCGCATCCGCTGGATCGGGCCGTAGTGGGAGCGCCGCCGCGGCGGGATGCGTCCGAGGCGCTCGTCCTTGATGTCCAACTCCTCCCTGAGCAGGGCGATCTCGGTCTCGGCGCGGTCCAACTCGGCCTGGACTCGGATCGTGACGCGACGGCTCCTCGCCGCCGAGCGCCAGGCGAAGGTCAGCGCGGTGAAGGCCACGGAGGCGGCGTGCAGGAAGCTCGACCGCACGGTCCTGGTCCAGCCGCGGGGGAGAGCGAGTGGGTGACGTCTCGCCATGGCGGGGCTTTGGAACTCCGAGGGAAGCCGACCAAGGAAAGGATGCTAAACCAGGCTCTCAGAGCGGGATGCGTCGCGCCGGCGCAGCCCGGAAGATTGCTGGACCACTACAGGCCCCTGCCCCGCGCGAGGCCCGCGCGCAACCCAATGACGGTCGCGTCGGGGAAGGGATAGCGGGCAACTGATCACGCTGCAAGTCGCGCGACCGTCCTGCCCGTCCCGGTCGTTGCTCGGCAGAACTCGCGACAACCCGATCGCAACGACACGGCCTTGAGACCGCGTTCGGCCCCGAAACGACCTCGGCCGCGTTCTCGGACACCACGCGCCGGAGATGTTGCCTATTGAGAACCGATCACAGGTGAAGCCCAATCGTCGGACGTACCCAATACGCCGTCGGCTCCCCGTGACACGAGCACAGCCCCACCGTCAACGCGCCGCGCGACCCATTCGTTAGCAAGCCCATCCAGATGGAACCCAGCTCGCCTGATCTCCGGTCGCTCAAGCGTCCGGAGAACGGCGCGGTACGCATCGCCATGATGGAGGCGCATTTCCTTAGCAAACAACCTGCCATTTACGATCGCTTCGAACCGACGCTGAAGAAGGTATTCAGGACCCGGCGTTTCCGACTCGATCGGCGACGCGAACACGTACAGTAGAATTGGCAATCCCCCTATTGCACACAGCAAGCTCGCAGCAAGTACTATTTCGCGGCGAGCCGTGCACTTGAGGCCATCTACCATGCGCCGATCCACCGTGTCGCCATCGTTGTGTGGTGCTGTGCGGATCCCGGACATATCGGAACTCATTGATCTTGCGTGCCTCTAGGCCAACCCTGGTTTCGTGGCGCAAAGTTCATGTTCGAATCGCGACTCCGAGAGCGTCAACCAGTATCGATATGCGCGTTGCAGCGGCTAAATGGCTGAATCTCCATGACTCGAACCTCGCCGTGGAGGCTGTTCACTCGCGCAGTAAGTGCCCGCCCCCCCACGTTGCAGGCACCATCGCCGCTGGTAGGACCCCACTGATCACGCGCGGCACGTCCCCGGTAAATATCGAGCCCTGTGGCCCCTTAACCACGGCAGGACGGCCACTACTACACAGATCGCCGTCCACTGGTCCGAAAACAGTTACTTCGGGCCTGTGAAACGCGCGGTATTTGACCCCAAACAAAACACATACATCCTTACACTGCATGTGAGGGCAGCTGCTTTGGAACCGCATATATATTACAAGCCGGTCCTCATCCGCTGCTATCGTTCCCAGGGCGTTGCTTGTGCCTGGGATATCCATGAGCTGAAGGCGTAACCCGGTATCGTGGGTCTCACAGGCAAGATCGTACATCTCCAGATTCGCCGATCCGTCGATATGTCGCGAGAGATCGACTTCGGCCCAGTCGTCGGCGGGAGCGGTTCGCCCAACGTACAGATCCTTGTTGGTTAAACCGACCCGGTCGTCAGAGACCTCCCACCACTCCTGATGACAGGGGCCCAGATCGCCGATTCGCTCGTCTATGCGCATTGCTTCGAAGTACGCGATGAAGCTGAATCTCTCCCAATATCCGTCCTTTGGGAGATGCCGCTCGGGCCACGGCCTCACCTCCGCTCGCTTGATGCAGCAGCAACAGCCCGGCGCCGCCCGGTCTCTGAGCTGGCAAGCGCAACGCCCAGCCCTGACAACGCCACTCTCCGGGCATCCCGGCCACCACGGATAGCCGCTACGGCCACCAGACGCCACACTGCTCACCGGCAGCTTCCCGCCCGCGGCCACGCTTCCGGCCGTCGAGCCAACCGCGCTCAATGACGCCATGTTGCCTGCGCTCGTGCGAGCCATCGCGGTCTCGCGCGCGCCGACCAGGCGCGCCGGCAGCCCGCCCGGAGTCGTCGGCCCCGGCAGCTCCGGAATCGCCGGTCCAGGAGTCGCCGGTCCAGGAGTCGCCGGTCCAGGAGTCGCCGGTCCCGGCCGTGGAGGTTGGCAACAGCACCGCTCTCCGTCGCGCATCCTGAGCGCACCGCCACCGAGCGACATCGCGCCCTGCCCGCCACCAAGCATGCCCATCAGCGCAGGTGCTGATCCGGCGGCGACGCCCGCCGACATCCCTCGTCCGACCGCGCGGATTGTCTGTTGCGTGCGGCCCCCGGAGCCCTCACAGCCTCCACACTTGTGATTCTGGACTCCGATCCAGCTGTGTCCGCTCTTGCAGGAGCAAGACGCATACTTCTTCCCGATCCACTGGTGCCCGCCGCTTCCGGCAGCCATCCTGCGGGAGGCAGTCGAGCCGGCGAACCCACGCTGCCGCTGCAGCAGCGCTGCCGTTGAGTCGGGTGCTGGGGATGCGCGCTGTGCGAGGGGGACCGACATGACCTGAATCGATTGTATGGAGAGGCGGCGAGAGCCGCAACGATTTGAATATAAAGAACTTCAGCCGCCATCACGTTGCCTCCGGCGGCTCGCCGACGGCATCCCGAACTTGCGCCGGGGCGACGCCCCGAGTTGTCCGCACGCTTCACAACTGCGTGGCCCCATCGTCGGAGTCTGGTCCGTCCGCCTCACACGATGGCTCGTGTTCGCCGATCCGTTCGTCGACCATGATCGCCACGATGAGCGTGCCGTCTGCGACGGCACGCTGAACGAGCCCGGCCCTCGCGGGTTCGCAGCCCGACTCCGCTGCGAACCAGGGGCGGAATACCCCCGTGCCAGGCCTGCTGCCAACTGGCGGTAGGCTGTGCGTGTCGAACATCATATCGGCTGGCTTCCTGCGACGCCGTCCCTGCAGCTCCGGCTCCGGTCACCAAGGCGACGGCTCACGAGCCGTTCACGCTGTCGACGCGCGGCATCGCATCGATGCTGTCGACGGCGCGCTGCGCGGCTTCTCCAAGTGGCTGGAGCGCACCGGGCGCTGGGAGTGCGACCCGCTGCGCAACCTCCCGGTGCGGACCTCGAACCGCGACAGGTTCCGGATCTTCAAGCGCGTCGGCTTCCGCTTCGAGGAGGCGGAGCGGCTCGTCGAGGCGGCCTGGGCACGCTACGTCGCGGAGCGACCGCTCGGCGGCCTGCAGTCGCGGCCCGACTACTGCGAGGCGGTGCGCGACCGGCAGGTGCTCTACTGGTTCGTGCTGACGACCGCGTTCCGCGCCGGCGAGTGCGCGTCGCTCTGCTGGGACGACCTGCGCCTCGACAGCGCACGGCCCTCGGTGCGGCTCGACGGGAGGTTCACGAAGAACGGCGACGACGCCGTCATCCCGCTCCAGGGCTTCGTGGTCGACTCGCTCCTGCAGATGCGGGCGCGACGCGATGCGCTGCACGCCAGACACGGCGACGACCCGGTGCGCGATGCGGACCGCGTGTTCCGCCTGCCATCGAAGATCGCCACGATCGTGCGCAAGGACGCCGAGACCGCCGGCCTCACCGCCGAGCGCGGCGCTGGACGGAAGCGGGTCGACTTCCACTGCCTGCGCAAGAGCTGCGCGCGGATCCTGATCGAGCTGAAGGTCCACCCGAAGGTGATCCAGCAGGTGCTCCGGCACTCGGACATCCGGCTGACGATGGACCTCTACGGCGAGCTCGACGACGGCGACCTGTTCCGCGAGCTGCCGGGGACGTTCCCGGTGCCGAGGATATTCGCGTCGGGGGGCGAGCCCGCGAGCACGGACCGCGCTGGCTGAACCCGGCCGGATCGGCGATCGCGCGGCCGGCTCGGCCCATCGACGGCACCGACGGCCTCGGCCGCGACGCGCCCGCTGAGTCGGCCCACGCTCGCCGACGTGCCGCCGCGGCCCTCCGGCGCGCCCCCTGGGGGCGCCCTCGCCACACGCGCGCACGTGCACCTTCGTGCGGCCTGACGCCGAGCCCCGTCCGCCACGCCGCGCGAGTTGGCTCTGCAGGATCCGAGCAGGATCGTCGCAGGGCCTACCTCGCGACCGGATCAGTGCCAGCAGCCGCGTCCACGGCTCGGCCACCGTGCCCCAGCATCGCAGGGCCTACCTCACGCCTCCCTCGCCATCCGATCCGTGCCAGATCGTGCCAGGCCGTGCCAGACCGTGCCCCGGTGTGGCCAGGCCAATGCACACTCCATTGCACACTCGCCCGCCGCGAAATGCAGATCGGCCGGAAACCGGGGTTTCTCGGCCGAACTCGGGCACCTGGAGTTTAGGCCCTGCAGGACTCGAACCATGAGCCGGTCATCGTGCCAGGTCGTGCCAGGCTGCGTCAGGGAGTGCCCATGTGTGCCACGCGGCGGAGGTTGTGGCGGTTCGGGCGGCGCGCCGTCGTGCCAGGCTGTGCCAGATCGTGCCAGGTTGTGGCCCGGGCAATTGCACACTCCGTTGCACACTCGGCCCGCGAGCACCGCGCCGCGAAGCGTCCGCCGAACGCCTGCACCGACGAGATCGCCACCCGCGAATACCTCGACGGTCTGCTCGGCCACGATGAGCGCGCGGCCGGACCAGGCCCGCCCCGGGAGAAGCGACGCCACCCCAGATGAGACCCGCGGCTCGCGCCACCGGTCTGCCGCCGCGCACTGCCTCAAGCGCGCGCGTAACCCTCGAACGACATCGGCGCTGCTTCCGGACACCGCGCGAACCCGATCGCAACGACACGGCCTAGAGACCTCGCTCGGCCCCAAAACGACCTCGGCCGCGTTCTCGGACACCACGGGGACGCGGTCGCGCGCATGCTCGGGACCCCCGGACGACGTGGGCGGTCAGCGGACCGGGGCCGTTGCCGGCCCCGGCCCACGCGACGACTGGCTTGCAGACATCCCAGCTCATTCGATTCGGCGAGACGTTCCATCTGGCCGATGCATATCGATTGCTGGATTCTGCTTCACGCTCAACTCTAGACCCCGACTCGTACCGACCCCGTTCACGAGATCGAAGTACAGGCCGTCCGTCCCCAGTTGCGCGGTTCCGTGAGATCCTGCAGTGCTCTCCGCCGCGATACTGAGGAAGTTCGGCATCATCCGCAGAGCGTACGTGTCGACACCATCTTCGCTGACGGCATCGAACATCGCCGCGCCAATAAACGTCGTGTACGTGGTTGTTACGCCGTCCGCGGCGGTCACCTGTCGACGAACGATCAGCCCACTCGCGCGCAGCTCGGCCACATTCGATCCAGCGCGTATGATGACGCCGTCAGACGAAATCTCTACGATCTTCTCCCCCTCGACCATGCGAATCACGGTCTTCTCCGTGCTCGTCGGCGACCATCTTCCGATTGCTACCACGCACACCGCGACCGCGGCCAGTCCCGCGCGCAGCCATTGCCCCAGCGTAGATCTTGCATTGAACATCTGTAGCATGCTCATTTCATCACCTCTCCACTTCTGCGCACGGCGTTCTCTAGTCCCTGACTACGACGGAGGTTGTGAACCAGCCGTCCTTCCACGTGGTCCTTCTCCCGAGAGAAATCACTACCTCTGCTGGGAAAGGGTTGTTGCTTGGGTCATTGACTGCGTTCTGGTCCTGAGTACTCCATGTATTGCCTGCCGGATGTGTATGGAAGCCTGATATGACATGCATCCACGAGAATAGCCTGGTGATCGCCTGCGCCTTCTGATTGCAGTATTTTCTGTGGGAGTGATGATAGTTTTCCGTACGGTTGCGTCTCTCACGCAGAGCGACGATTCGGCCCGAGGTTGTGTTGATCATGAAGACGCCCGACGTTTCTATCATAATTCCCGAGGTCACGAGACGAAACGTGAACGTCCCGCGTTCTTGGACGTGATGATCAGAGAGAAAACTCGCCAGGCCCTCCGCGTCCATATTTTCGGCCTCGGCCTTCTCGACGTCATCCACCCACTCCAATTGTCCGGCGGCGGTGTCGCCGCCAACATGATACGGCTCCCCGCTTTCGTCTTCATATGCGTCCGCTTCGTGCCGCTCGGCCAAGTCAAGCATCATCATGATCATGCGGCACTCAAACAACCGCTTGATGAAGATAACGATGTTCGGCTCCTGTGAGCAGCATTCACTTGCTGAATGTTCATATGGAGTCGACCCTACTCCGCTCCCGGGTCCTGCGCCACCGCTGAACGTGAGCCCTAGGAGCCTGGGCCACGGAAGGCCAGCGCGCCGCGCGCCAAGGCGCGCGGTCGCGCGGAAGGCATCGCGGGAACTCGGAGGCCGCCAGTCCGGCGGGGCAGTCACGGTCGAGTTAGGTCGGTCACGGAGCGCGCGCCGGTCCCTCGGCGGGCCTCGCGACGAAGCGAGACCCCGGAGACCCCGCTCACGCGGAAGTCATGCCCTTCATCCTGCGCAGGTTGAGCGCGAGCGCCACGAGATTCAGCTCCGCAGCGACCTTCGAAAGGCCACGTAGGCTGAATCCCCTGAAGCCGAGGATGCTCTTCAGCCACCCGAACGGTGGCTCGGCGACGTGCTTGCGTTGTCGGTAGCGCTCGCGACCCTCCTCGGTGCGGAGCTTCTCGCGCATGCGTTGCGTTGCCTCGTTCTGCTCCCCGGGTTCACGCGCATCCTTGCCCTCGCGCCCGAGGGCGATGTAAGCGTCGATGCCGGCAGCTTCGAGCACAGCGAGGTCCTCCTCCTTGCGATAGCCAGCATCCGCGAGCACCTGGTTCGCAGGCAGACCGGTGTTCTCCATCGCGGCCTCGATCACCGGGATCAGCTGCCCCGCATCCGACGCGCAGTTGTTGACGACGTTGGCGACGATCAGCCGGGAGTCTCCATCGACGGCGATCTGAACGTTGTAGCACTGCTCGAAGCCCGTCGAGGTCTTCATGATCCGGCTATCCGGGTCGGTGAAGTTCTCCTGGTCCTTCGGCTTCGGTTCGCCCTCCGGCATCTTCCGCGCTCCGGGCCGCTCCCGGGGCGGCTCGCGTCCTTCGCTCTCCGCCTGCGCCTTCTTGGCTTCGTCCGCCGCCTGGGCCTCCTCGGCCTTGCGCTTCTCCAGTCGAGCCTTCGCCGCGCGGATGCGCGCCAGGCGCTCTTCGCGGCGCCGCAGTTCCTCGGGCAGCTCGTCCCCGCGGAAGTCAGGACCGAACTCGACGTCCTCGCCTTCGTCCTTCTCCTGCGCCAGCCTCATGATCGCGGCAATCTCGCGCTCCAGCAGCTCCTCCTCCTCCTTCATGCGCGCTAGCTCATCGCCTTGTGCTTGCTCGCGTTCGCCTTCAGCTTGCTGCCATCGATGGCCAGCGTGCCGATCCTCGCCAGGCCCCGCTTCCGCTGCCATCTTCACGACCTGCGCGAACAGGTCGCTGAACTGCTCCAGGTGGTTCGCACGGAAGCGCCTGATCGAACGGTGACCCGGCACCTGGTTCTCCGCAAGCACCCGGAACGCCACGCTGTCGCGGAGCTGGCTCTCGATCTTGCGAGAGGAGAACGTGCCGGTCGCATACGCGTAGATCAGCACGCGTAGCATCATCCGCGGGTGGTACGGCAGCTCGCCCTTCCCGCACACCCGGTAGGCGTCCACCAGCTTGTCGATGTCCAGTTCGTCGACCGCGTCCTTGATGAACCACGCCAGATGGTCCTCGGGGAGCCAATCCCGCAGCGAGGGGGGAAGGAGCAGACCCTGGTCGATGTCGAGACCCCGCTTGAACCGCGCCATGCCCTCCCTACGTACCAGCAACCAGAAACGGTGAGACAATCCACCGAAACTTCAGGGCTCCAGGGTCATCCCGTGACCCAAGCTCCTAGGTCGGGCCCCATCGGCGGCCCACCCGCGAGCGCGCCATCCATGCCCGTCCCGCTGATGTTCTCGAATCCGAAGCCGCCGAAGCCGCCGCCACCACCACCGGCGTAGGCTTCCCCGCGTCCGCCGGCACCCGTGCTGAAGAGGCTCAACTGCCCGCTGGGGTCTGCCGCCGACGCGGGGTTGTTACCGACGTAGGCATACGGGTTCCCGAGATTCGCGGAATCAGCCCAGGACCCGATGGGATCCACCGTCATGAACCGCCCCCACTCCGTGTGGAGATAGCGGTTCCTGGCGTAGATCAGCCCCGTCTCCGGGTCATGCCGGTGGCCGGTGTAGCCCACCTCGAGCCCGACACTGGATTGCGCCACCGCGGTGTAGGAGCCCCCTCCCGCCGGCACGTACACGGTGCGCGCCCCGTACGGGTCATACTCCACCCGCTCGACCTCGTTTCCATCAGCATCGTGGAGCCACGTGACCGAGCCTTGCTCGTCCTGGCTCACCATGTAGCTGTCCCACGATTCACCGTTCCATCGGTGGTAGGACAGCAGCTCCGAGAAGCTGGCGCCCCAGACCATCACCTTCTGCGCCTTGGCAACCCACGTCGAGTCCTCCCACACCGGCTCGCACTCCTCGACCTCGCGCCACCCATCGTAGGCGTACCGGGCATCGACGTCTGCGTCCGGCACCACGCGCACCAGGCGGCGGTTGAACGGGTCGTAGCCGTACGCTGCGATCAGCACCAGCTGAGCCTCGACCGTCGTCCCGGCGCGGCTGCTGCCGTAGGGCGATGGAACGACCGCCCGCAGAGTCGAGCTGCTTCGCTCGGCGCGCGACGCGTTCCGGATCGCCTGCACCGGAGACCCTGAGAGCCGACTCAGGATGTCGTCGCGGGCCTGTGTCAGCGCGCTCGTCGAGACGATCGCGCCACCTGCGCTGCGCATCGCCGCAGCGCTCTGGCCGGAGTCCGCCACGAGCTCGAAGACCTGCGAGAGCCGATTCCGGAAGTCGTACAGGTAGTAATGCCCGGCCGTCGAAGACCAGGTTGCCCTCGCCGTCGTACGCGGTGCGATCGCCCCCACGTACGAGTAGCGTGCGCTGCTCGCCTCGTTGGTGTAGTCGACGGTCTGCGGCGGCTGTCCGCTCAGCGTGATCGTCACGGAGTCGCGGCTCTGCCCCGGCTCGAGATCGTAGTCGACCGTCGAGTCGGCGACCGAGCTCGAGTAGGGGTCCAGCACGTCCTCGACGCCCAGCTTGGCGCCGATCACTCGATGGAAGCCGTCATCTGGAATTGGTCCCCGGTGCTCGGCGACTGCTGCGTGTGGCCGACCTTCTCCCAAGCCCGCCGGAGCAGATCACCCCCCGGCGTCCACGCGAAGCCGCGAGACTCGTACGGCGACTGCGCCCCCGTCACGATGTGCTCGATCGTCATGACTCGCCGGAACGAGTCGAGCGCCACCGCGCGCACGATGCTCCCGCTGCCACCCACGCTCGTCGTCCGCTCACGTGGTACGCCACCGCTCCAGGCGTACGAGCCCAAGGTGAAGGCGGACCCGGCACCCGGCACCTGAAGGGTGCGCTGGCTCAGCCGCCCGATGGCGTCCGGCGCGCTCGAGACCTGGAATCCGCTCGAGTGCGTCAGCGTGCGGCGGAAGGTCACGTCGCCGTAGTCCGGGCCGTTCGGGTCGTCGTAGCCAGACGTGATGTCCACGGGGCGCAACGGATCGACGCCAGTGTAGGTGAACGACTCGCCGAGCTTGCGGCCCAGGCTGTCCCAGGTCATCTGCACCCCGCCGATGTAGCCGTCGTGCGCGAGGCCCGACATCGTCCAGGCTGACTCCACGCGGCCCAGGAGGTCGAACCGCACGGTCTCGCGCGTCGCCAGGACCGACACGTTCGCACCCTGCTCCAGCGTCCGCTCGAACTTCCGTGCGGCCAGGTCCCACTCCTGCGAGATCACGCTGCCGTTGCCGTCCACGATCTGCCGTGGCCTCGAGCCGGCATCGTAGCTGATCGTGGTCCGGTGCGGCGTGCCACTCGTGTAGCCCGGCCGCCGAACCTCCTTCAGACGATACGCGGCATCGTAGAGCCACGTCGTCGCCAGCCCGCGGCCGTCGTAGCGGCTCATCGCCAGGCTCGCGCCCGAGTCCGGAGCGTCGATGTGCCGCGACTGGAGCGTGATCTGCTCGTTCGCGCTGGCGCTGCGCACGAGCCGCACCCAGCGGCCGTCCGCGTCGAACAGCGTCGATGCGTATCGGTTCGAGTCACCCACCTGGTCGGGGTCCTGGTAGAAGCTCAGGTGACCGAGGCTATCGTAGCCGTACTCGTGCACCTGGGGAGTCGACTGCCCGTCAAGGCCCTTGACCTGCCGCGTCACCACGCGCCCGACCAGGTCCCGCTCGACCTCGGTCACGTAGCTCTGCCGCGACGCGGACACCTCGTCGTAGAAGCGGCGCGTCGACTTCACGACGAAGTCGCGGCCCGGCATGTAGGTGAGCTCCACCTCGTCGCAGTCGCTCGGATCCTGGTTCAGCTCGTCGCGCATCATGCGCAGCCGGCCGTAGGCGTCGTACTCGCGACGGATGCTGCGGCCGTTCGGATCGACGACCCTGAGCAGGTTGCTGCGCACGTCGTAGTCGAAGGTCGTGGGTGCCTCGTCGATCACCGACCCTTGCGCATCGTAGAGCACCCGCCTGGACTCGAGCACTCGGCCGGCCTCGTCGTACTCCGTCCACAGGGCAGCCAGCGGATTCGACGCCGAATCCTGCTGGACCACGTACACCGGCCGGCCGAGCTCGTCGAGCGTCACCACCTCCTGCAGGCCCGTCGGCGTGAGCACCCGATCGATCCAGCCCTGGCCGTTGTGGTTGCGCGCGTAGACCCACGTCGCGTACTCCTCCGGCGGGCCGGACTCCAGCAGGCGGCTCCGCCGCGCGAGGACGAGGTCGTCGTCGTAGTAGCTGCGGCCCAGCTCGACGTTCTCGCCGCCGAAGTCCGCGATGATGCGGTACAGGGTGCCGTACCCGTCGATCTCGTAGCGGTTCGTCGACCCGTTCGGCAGCTCCACCTCGAGGAGCTGGCCGTCGTCACGGTAGCTGAACGCGTAGCGGGCCATCCACGCCAGGTAGCGGTCGTCGCCCTGCAGCGCCGTGCCCAGCGGATCCTGCAGGTCCTCCGGACGGTCGAGCGGCGCACGGTCGACGAGCGCCTCCAGGAGCCGGCCGTAGAAGTAGTGGGACTCGCTGCGCGTCCAGTCCCGCGCCTGGGGATCAGGATCCTGGCCGGTGTGATCCAGGTTCCGATGCTGCACCACGCACACGTTCTCGAACGCGTCCCGGAAGTACCGCGTGATCATCGGAGCACGGCCCGTGCCCGTCGCCACCTCGGTGCCGGTGATCCGACCGAGCCCATCCTGGTCGACATCCACGACCGTCTCGTTGCCCGACGTGCCGAGCCTCAGCTGCTCGATCCGACCCAGGTCGTCGCTGTAGACGATCGTCAGGGTGCGCGTCTGGTCGTTGGGTGGGATCGTGGTGTCGTTGCTGGGCACCGCGCGCGCGACGCTCTCGAGCAATCCGTAGCCGGGCGAGCTCGTGCCGTACGAATGCGTGAACGTGATGCCGCCAGAATCGACAACGCTCGTCGTGCGCCCCGCGGAGTCGAAGCTCGCGTCCACCGTCATCGTCTGCGGAGACACCGAGGAGCCGGTGATCGCGGAGGTCGAGATCCGTAGCGCTCCGGGCTTCTCGCCGTACAGGTTGTACGAGCGTGGCGTCCACGAGTCGAGGTAGTCGTACGTCACGTCGATGCCGATCGGAGCGTCGAAGCTCGCGACGCGGCAGCCGCGGCTGATGTCATGGTAGGTCCATTGAAAGTCCACCGTTCCGCTGCCGTCGGGATCGGGGCCTGTCCACTTCGTGCGCCGGCCGAAGGCGTCGCTCCATCGAGCGTCGCACCCGAAGGATAGACGACCTGCGTGATCAGCCCACAGCTGCAGCCGGCGTACTGGATCTCCCACTCCAGGTAGTCTGGCTCCGGCAGATCATTGTTCGCAGCCCTGGGTCGTCCTCCTGATCCTGGCGTGACCCTGATCTTGGTGGGCAGCCACGGCGCGCTGCCGGACGACAGGACAGAGACCGGCATGACGTACGTCATCGTGGTGCCGGTCTGATTCTCGGATGCCTCGTAGGTCACCGTCACGGTGTCCTAGCCAACAGTGTACGTGAACCGATGCACGATGCCCAGCTCGTCGATCTGCTCGATGACCTGCGGCTTCGCCGTGCTCAGGTCGTTTCGGTAGATGTGCTTGCGCAGGATGTAGCCGCCACCCTGACCGCTGCCGCTGAGACGCGAGTCCTCGATCGTGTCCAGCAAGCCCTCGCCGACGCCGATGGTGTAATACGAGAAGGTGAGGGTCCGGGCGTCGCTATGTGGTGTGCTCAGATCGTAGAGGGGGTCATTCTGAGGCTGCGTGACGTACTCGGTCACCGGCAGGGTCAGGTGCAGCAGCTTCCCGCTCGCGTCTACGTTGAACGACCAGCTCAACGCCGTGAACGCGGTCGTGCTATTCGAGTAGGTCACCGAGCAGAGCAGCCCGGATCCCGCCGACGTCCACGTGAACATCGCCGCGATGCCTCGCGGACCGACGATCGAATGCAGCCGGCTCGCGGCTGTCGCGCTCGCCCAGGTGTAGCTCCACGCATTGTCATAGGCGTCGAAGAACACGTCCGGCCGCCAGAAGTCGTCCGACTCCACGTACTCGTAGCGCATCACGGAGCCGTCTGGACGATAGCGCTCGAGCCCCTTTGGGCCGCCTGGAGGATCGTAAAGCCGCAGGCGCGACAGCGCGTAGTTGTCCTCCACGCTGAACCAGGTGTAGTATGGGTCGTCGGTCGGGACACCGACCGTCTGCGGTACGAAGTAGTTCACATCGCCCGTTCCGGTGATCCACTGGATCCGCTCGCCGGACACCTCGTGGATCTTGTCCACCATCGACAGGTGGAGCGAATCGTCCAGGCCGAACGATGCCGAGCCCTCGTTGTGGGCGTTCGCCGGGGTGTGGATCTCGTATTGAGCGAAGCCGCTCTTTTCATGCCGCGAGCGCTCGGACGGCGGTCCGCTGCGTAGCGAAGAACCGCGACATGGCAGCGTCCCATTGGTGGCTGAGCGCGAGCGCGCGGAGCTTGATCACGTGGTCGCCGGTATCCTGCTTCCAGCGCGATCCGGCGCGCTTCATGCGCACGCCGATGAGGCTCTTGCAGGTTGCCTCGACGGTTCCGCTGCCGATCGGCAGCCCTTTGGCGCGGGCGCCGGCGTAGTTCATGCGGTGCGCATGATTCGTGAGGTAGGTGATGGCCTCGTGGATGGGGCCCTCCTTGACCACGCTGCCATCGACCGGGTCGCACCAGTGCGGTTCGAGGTCGGCGAGAATCTGCGTGACGGCGTCCTTCCTGCGCTCGAGGAGCCGGCGCCAGCCAGCCACGACCGCTCGGCTTTCGGCGCCCTGGATCGCCTCGGCTGCCGCGGACAGCTTCTCGAGGACGTGCCAGAAGTCGACCATCAGATGGCGCGGACCTAAGAGGCTTTCCGGGAAGCTCGACTCGAGCAGGTTCCACATCTCGTGAACCTCATCAGCGAGTAGCTGAAGTCGCAGCTCGGGCTGCTTCTCGCGCAGCCGGTAGACCACGTTCGCCATGGCGTTGCACACGTCCAAGGGGTCGATGCCAGGCATTTGTCCGAAGCGCATCGAGTAGAGCGCTCGGCCGTTGCCATCGTGCAACGTGACGGTGCCGCAATGCGCCATGTGGAAGACGCGCGTGATCTTCGGCGCGTTCCTCCTGGGCCGACCGGGCGGCCGCGGGATGGGCTCCTCCATCGGCACGCTCGCCCGGTCGAGCGATACCGAGATCGCGCGTGCCTCAGCCGGGATCTCGAGGCTGCTCACGATGGCGTCCTCGATGTTGACCTGATGACGAAGGTACAGCGCCCCGAGCTCATGCGGCACGCGCTCGAAGCTCGCGCGAGAGTAGGGAAGCCGGCGGGTCTGCTTGCCGCTCTGCTCACCCTCCCGCGATGGCGCCTTCTGCAGCTCGAAAGCCATCGCCCCGGCCGTCTGCGGTAGCCAGCCGTCGCCGATGGCGCCCGCACGCAGGCTGATCGCGTCCACCGTCGGTGCGTTGCCCTCGCCGAGCGGACGATACAGCGCACGTCGCACCTCGACGGTCCCCGCGAGCGATCGGGCACGGCCGTTGCCGTACCCCGACCCGCGTGAAGGTCTTGCCGTCGATCTCGACTCGCGGCGCGTCGACCTCCAGAGCGCCGAGCATGACCGCGTGCGCGTCCCGCTCCACCGCGCCGGTCAGCTCGGCGACCATGACCTCCGAGACCGCGTAGTCGATCGCCTCCCGGCCTGCCGCGCCACTTGCGGCGCGCGATGCGACCGCGGCGCACAGCGCCTCGATCGAACCCACCATGCTCTTGCACGCAGCCGGCACCGCGACGACGATCAGGTCTTCGACGGCGCCCCTCCCAGGACGCTTGGTTCGCATCCTGCATCCGATAGGGAGGGGCGTCGTTTTGTACAAGTTCTTTTTACACAAGATCTTGTGCTCGCTCCCCGCCCCCGCCGCACCGCTCGGTGTCAGCGCCGCGCCTCACTCAATCCGGGAGCCACACCCGTTCGCCGTGAATGTCCGATACGACAGACCAATGGGGAGAGAGAATCCGGCGATACCGGGAACTGCGGGCAGATCGAAGTGGTAAAATGAGCTGCCGTCGAGCGCAATCGTGCTGCCCTGCGCGCTCGGAAGGTGCGGATCGGCGACAGTCATCGGATCCGACCCCGGCTCCGGATTGTGCGTCAGGTCGCTCGGCACCGCTCCGGTGTAGGGGCTGGACGGCGTGAAGAACACCTGCGCCGCTCCCGCACCCAGCACGCCTCCGTGGCAATGGTCGTCGGCGCCGACGCCGCCGTCGTCTATGCGAGGACGATTGTTCGTCGTCTGCGCGACAAGGGAACCGCACACGCAGGCAACCATTGCGAGCGTAGCGAGCGGGAGTGCACCGTGCACCCACCGGGAGCGGGAGAGCGCGACTCGGGTTTCCACCAGGGTTCCTTCTGAGAGACTGTGGCCTCAACCCCGCGATGCCGACGAGGTTTCACGCCCCGCGCAGGATTTCCGCTCGGGACCGCGCGCGCCGCGCATATGTTGGCTCGCTCCCTCGTGATGCACCGACAGACCAGAACATGTCAAGGGCGGCAATACTAAGGGCTTCCCCCGACGCGTTTCGGGAGTGCATGGTGGATTACGCTGAGTGCCGCCCGCTCGGGCCTGAAGCAAACCCTGTACGGGGAAACACGAGCTTCCGGCCAGCAAGGCGAGACACGCGCGTTTCGTTTGGTTTCGCGGACTCGGCCACAGAGCTCGGTATTGCGGCTAACAATGCGGATCCACCACAGGACCTATCGGCCCAGTTGGGCGTGCGCTTTGCTGGCTTCGCCTCCACGCCTTACCTCCAATCCATTCACTGTGGAGGCGGCGAAACTTCGAGAGTGGCGACGTGGCCTCCCCGGCTCCGACGCGGTCGACGCGGCTCGGCCGACCGAGTCCTGCTGCGGGCCGGGTGCCTGGAAGCAGCCCCGCGTCCGACGCCGAACCGCGGCGTTGCGCCCCGGGGCATCCCGCACGCGACGTTGGCTCAGCCCTCCACCGTGAGGGTGACGCCGATGCTGTGCGCCCCGCTGCGTCGCATTCCCGCTGGTATCGGACCACGACGAGGGTCTGCGATTGGGCGCGAGATCATTGACCAATGTCTACGCCATGACGGGCGCAGCGCCTGGGCGACCCGCAATTCGTTCGCCGGGCGTCCGGGAACTGCCGCGCTCGCCGCTGAACTGCTTCCGTGCAGACCGATCGCCAGGGCCGCCGTCACCCATTCTGCCGCCCCATCGACGATCGCGCGCGACGCGCCCTCGAGGCGGCGGTCTTCGATGCCCTGGCCGTCGGCGAGGAGGAAGAGCGCGATGGCCGCTGAGCCGCGCAACCGGCCGCCTCCGGCCGAATCCTCCGCACTCCCCGGAGCGGACGACATCCACCCTCGGGCGCGCACATCAAGCGGCGAGTCGGAGATCTTGCGAGGACCCGAACATCTCCTGATCACGGTGCCGGAAGCCGCTTCCCTACTGCGCGTCGGGAAGCGAACTGTGTGGAGGCTGATGGCTGACCCGCAATCAGGATTCCCGGAGCGCAAGCACATCCGCGGTCGCACGCTGCTGGTGCGCGAGGACGTGCTCGCGTTCCTCGGATTGAGGACGTCGCAATGAGGCAGGCCGCGCAGAGCCCCTGGAATGGCAATCCGTATCGGCGGCCGAACAGCCCGTTCTGGCACATCGTGTTCACCGATGCGGATGGCGTCACGCGGCGCCGATCGACGAGGACCAAGGACGTGCGCATCGCGCGCGAGCGACTGGCCGAGACCCTGCGCGGGGTCGAGCAGGCGAGGCTCGGCCACGTTGATCGCTTCGCGCGCAACCGCACCGTCCCGATCCAGCAGCTCGTCGACGAGTACAAGGCAACATTGGAGGCGAACGAGTCGGCACCGCGCTACGTGGCGGGCACGATCCGGCAGATCCGGCAGTTCCTCGCCTTCGCGAAGGCGAAGCACCTGCCCGAGATCCACATCGCCGACGCCGAGCGGTTCCTCACCGCGATCCGCGCCGAGCGCAGCGCGAAGACGCGCGACCACTACGCCGGCGCGCTGCGCGGCTTCAGCAAAGTGGCTCGAGCGCACCGGGCGCTGGGAGTGCGACCCGCTGCGGAACCTCGCGGTCCGGACCTCGAACCGCGACAAGTTCCGGATCTTCAAGCGCGTCGGCTTCCGCTTCGAGGAGGCCGAGCGGCTCGTCGAGGCGGCCTGGACACGCTATGTCGCGGAGCGACCGCTCGGCGGCCTGCAGTCGCGGCCCGACTACTGCGAGGCGGTGCGCGACCGGCAGGTGCTCTACTGGTTCGTGCTGACGACCGCGTTCCGCGCCGGCGAGTGCGCGTCGCTCTGCTGGGACGACCTGCGCCTCGACAGCGCACGGCCCTCGGTGCGGCTCGACGGGCGGTTCACGAAGAACGGCGACGACGCCGTCATCCCGCTGCAGGGCTTCGTGGTCGACTCGCTCCTGCAGATGCGGGCGCGACGCGATGCGCTGCACGCCAGGCGCGGCGACGACCCGGTGCGCGATGCGGACCGCGTGTTCCGCCTGCCGTCGAAGATCGCCACGATCGTGCGCAAGGACGCCGAGACCGCCGGCCTCACCGCCGAGCGCGGCGCTGGACGGAAGCGGGTCGACTTCCACTGCCTGCGCAAGAGCTGCGCGCGGATCCTGATCGAGCTGAAGGTCCACCCGAAGGTGATCCAGCAGGTGCTCCGGCACTCGGACATCCGGCTGACGATGGACCTCTACGGCGAGCTCGGCGACGGCGACCTGTTCCGCGAGCTGCCGGGGACATTCCCGGTGCCGAGGATGTTCGCGACGGGGGGCGAGCCAACGAGCACGGATCGCGCTGGCTGAACCCGGCCGGCTCGGCGGTCGCGCGTCCGGCCCGGCCGGTCGACGGCACCGACGGCCTCGACCGCGACGCGCCCGCTCAGGCAGCCCACGCTCGCCGACGTGCCGCCGCGGCCCTCCGGAGCGCCCCCCTGGGGTCGCCCTCGCCACCGCGCGCGCGTGCGCGTTCGTGCGGCCTGGCGCGCGCAGCCCCCTTCGCGACGCCGCGCGAGTTGGCTCTGCAGGATCCGAACGGGGTCGTCGCAGGGCCTACCTCGCGACCCGATCAGTGCCAGCAGCCGCGTCCACGGCTCGGCCACCGTGCCCCAGCATCGCAGGGCCTACCTCGCGATCCGCGCCCCATCGCCCCGTGCCAGACCGTGCCACGCCGTGCCAGACCGTGCCCCGGTGTGGCGGGCCAATGCACACTCCATTGCACACTCGCCCGCCGCGAAATGCAGATCGGCCGGAAACCGGGGTTTCTCGGCCGAACTCGCACCTGGAGTTTAGGCCCTGCAGGACTCGAACCATGAGCCGGTCATCGTGCCAGGTCGTGCCAGGCTGCGTCCGGGTGTGCCCATGTGTGCCACGCGGCGGAGGTTGTGGCGGTACGCAGAGCGCACCGTCGTGCCAGGCTGTGCCAGATCGTGCCAGGTTGTGGCCCGGGCAATTGCACACTCCGTTGCACACTCGGCCGGTGACGGTGCCTGCGCACGACCCGCCGACCGACTTAGGTCGGCCCCCCCGGAATGCCTCGGGCGCGAGCGGAGGAGCGCACGCCGCATACGCAAAGCACCCGCGACGGCCGCCGAGGGCGGAGGAGGAGCAGCCTCTGCCGGCGACGGCACGCCCCAACCCCTGCCGATTCGTGGCAACGGGTCCCCGGGCCGCCCCCCGTGGTGCTCCGGTGATGAAGCAGCCCGAACGCCGGCCTGGAGGCCGCAAAGCCCCAGGGATCGATCCGCGGCGTGTACATCATCGTGTTGTCGGGCCAGTGCCGGGGCCGTCGGCATGCTGTCGCGCCGCCGCCCCGCCCCTTCGTGAACGCGGCGACGACGCCCGAGCTCTGCCCCGCGCCCGGAGACGACGCCGAGCGTCGCACGGCGCACAGTACAACCTCGACGCCGACGCGCTGGTGGCTAACATCCGAAGTCACGGCACGGTTGACGCCAGCCGACGACCTGACGTCGTTCGGCGCCGATCGCGGCACCTCAGGCCGAAGTCCCCCTACAACAGACGGCTCACCGGGTCCGCGTCCAGCGTCGCCACGCCCGCAGGCGAGGCAACGTGCGCACTTGGTATGCTGAGCCCGGAGGATCCATGTCGCCTCGCGCTGCACTTGCCCTCGGCCTGCTCTTGAATCCAGCGGTTCCAGCGATCCCTCAGGTCCGCGTTGCCACCGACGCGACTCGGGTTCTCGGCGCGACCTCCGAGGCGGTCTGGTTCGAGAAGTCGGGCACCGTGTGGGTGACCGACGGATTGAGCCTGCCCGTGGACACCGGGCAGCTCGTCGCCCCCGAACGAGCCGTCTGTTCCGGCGGCTTGTTTCTCTATCCGGGCGACCGCGTGTCAAGGATCGACAGCCGGGGCAACGTTATGACTCGGTGCCCCCTGTCCCTTATGATGGCGGCGATGCCGGTACCGGCTTTCGAGTGTGGCGCCGCGTCACGTCCAACTTGCACGCGGAGATTCTCGACATCTACACTTGGTCGGGCAGCGGGTGGCAGCGGTCCACCAGCGGCATCGCCGACCCGGGTGGGATCGAGGAAGTCCGAACAGTCCGCGTGCGGCCCGACCGCTATCTCGTCCTATGGAACGCGGTTGGTAGCACCTATGTTATTGACCTGTTCACGGGCGCACGCTACGGGGGCACGGGCACAGGCGATTGTTCGTGGACCTCTGGATGGAGCGGCGGTCCAATCATGTGCTCTGAGCCACTCGGCGACGACGGAATCGTCTACTTCGAGGACTTTGGACCATCAGGAGAGGTCGGCGTACCGCATACCTGGGGCTGGGGTCGCTATGACTTCGTCGTGCGCGAGGACGCGATCGGACAGCCTTGGCTGGAGTCTAATCGCGTTCCTGAGTTCGTTCCGTTTCTGCTCGGAAATACTCGCTATCTCGCTCCAGGCGACATCGCATATTCCGTTTTCTGGGTGGCAGACGCCCAGGTTTTTCTTGCGGATGCAACCACGGCCGGCATGCGTCGCATCGTGAGTGCGCCCGTCGGTGGGCCCTGGTCGCCAGTCCCTGACCTGTTCGGAATGGACGATCTGTCTTTCGTCGGCGAACTCGACGAGTTGGTCTTAGTGAGCGCCCGAGATTCCGCCACGGGATACAAACTCATCGCTTTCGGGTATTCTACCGGAATTAGCACCGTGCTAATCGCGGGCGCACCGACCTCGCCGAGCGACGGCATCGCGTTCGCCGACGGGATGCTGTTCACGGCTGACGACGGCACCCACGGCCATGAGCTTTGGTTCACTGCCGGGACCGCCGCATCGACCCGCATGATCGCCGACCTGCGCCGCGGCCCGGCCGGCTCGGACCCACATGACGTCCACGCGGTCGCCGATCATGCGGTTTGGCTCGCGAACGACGGCACGGGCAACCACCTCTTCGCGCTCGACCGATTGGAGCTCGACTGGCGACAGTGCCCTATTGACATGCACTGGTACTGCCTCACCGAGCCCGCGACTTGGTTCGAGGCTCGGCGTGCCGCGCACCGGCTCGGCGGCGAGTTGGCGACCGTTCGGTCGCAAGACATGCAGAACTGGCTGTGGGAGACGTTCGGCCAGCAGAACCTCTGGATTGGGCTTGAGGACTTCGATCGCGACAACCAGTTCGAGTGGGTTTCAGGTGAGCCGCTTACGTTCACAGCGTGGTGCCCCGGTGAGCCCGGGACCTTACCGATCGGCGAGGACGTCGTTCACATGGCGTTCTACCCAGGCTTCTGCGTTGGCGGCTGGAACGACCAGGAGCCCACGGATGGCTACCGCGGCATTGCGGAACGGTCCGCGCGGCCCTCAGCTGTCGAGTCGTTCGGGACCGGGTGCGAGAATCGCGGATGGCGCTGCGACTCCCTCGGAGCGGCAGTGCTCGACTATGACTCCGGTTGGCCTCGCCTCGGCGGCCAGCTGCGCCTGCGCGTCGACCTTCGACAGTATCCGCCCCGCTATTCCTCCCTTCCGGCTGGTCTAATCGCGATCGGGCTTGATAGCACGCGTTGGGGTGCGATGAGACTTCCCTTTGATCTCAGCACTCTGGGTCCCTGAGGCCCAACATGTACGCGCCGCGCAAACATCTCAAGCGGCGTGCAGAAGAGCAGATACGGGAGTATCGCGGGCTGCGAGGATGGCCGTGACGATGCGCCGGCCCTTCCCGGTGAGCTGGTAGCGGTTCTGTTTGGGGAGCTTGCGAATGACGCCGTGTGCGCGGAGCAGGCGGAGCTGGCGCGAGGTTCGGGACCGACGTCGGCGACGGTCGGAGTCATCGGCAGCCGGCTTCTGGTAGAGCCTGTTGACGAGGTCGCGGTTGGTGAAGCCACGCAGGACGAAGGCTCCGTCCGCGATCGCCTGGAACAGGGCAAGGTCATCGGAATCCCACGGCCGAAGCGCGCGCACGCGCTTCCCGCGGAAGGTGGCGTGCTTGCAGATCGGGGCGATGACTTCGTGCAACGAAGCGTCCTGGTGCATCTCTGCCAGTGCGTCGAGGTAGCGTTCGTTGGCGCGCTGGCCGATCTCCGTGAGGCGCTCGAGGTCCGCCACGGTCTTCCGGACCGGCTGGACGACGAGCTCGCCGGACTCGCCCTTCGGCCTGGGTGCGCGCAGCTCGGTCGGCGCGTTGATGGTCGTCTCGACACGGAGGATGCTGCCGTTCTTGTCGTAGGTCTTGACCGAGTTGCGGCCTGCGCGGTGCATGACCCGGATGCCTTCGACGCGGTTCTTGAAGTCGCTGGTGACCTCGCCGAGGAAGGCGTGGCTCGCCTTGCGGCCGAGGAACCGCATGACGTCTGCACAGGAAAACTGAGTCATCGCGTGCTGCACGAGAGGCTGATAGACGGCGGCGAGCGACTGGTGATCAACGAAGAGGACGTCGGTTGCCCACTGAGCTGGTGCGCACACCAGTAGTGGTGCGGATCATCTCGCCGGAGAATCGAAGGGAGCGCGGGGTTGACCTCGAAAGTGCGAGGCGGTCGAGCACGTGCGGCCAGTCGACGTGGACCTGCTTCGCGAGAAGACGCTGGGCCCGTAACGGATCATCGACGTACGGAAAGCAGTTGTCCTCCTTGACGAAGCGGATGCACGATTTCGTCATCTCGCGAGCCAGCCACTCGCGTCCATTCATGCAGACCTGAACCGTGAACGGGAACCAGGTCTGCAGGCGGACGTGCATCAGACCGAAGCGGGGATGGAGGAAGTAGTGGTAGAGGTGCTGGCACTTTCCGGGTTGTCTGCGGAACTCGCGCCTCTTCGTCTCGCGCGACCTGAACAAGTTGAACGTCGTGCAGGGCTCGACGCAGGACAGAACGCAGATCAGGCCTTCGTCGACGGGCGATCGCTCGAGGATCCGCTGCACGAGCGTTTCCTTCCGCTCGCGGCTCGACGTCAGGTACCGGTACGGCCGCTCGAGTTCGTGGCACTTGGCCAGCGACGCCGACTTCAACTCCTCGGTCGTCTGCCGGGCGTAGGCACCGAAGTCGGGTGTGGCTCCCGGATTGAGTGAGGCGCGGCGCTGACACCGAGCGGTGCGGCGGGGGCGGGGAGCGAGCACAAGATCTTGTGTAAAAAGAACTTGTACAAAACGACGCCCCTCCCTATCGGATGCAGGATGCGAACCAAGCGTCCTGGGAGGGGCGCCGTCGAAGACCTGATCGTCGTCGCGGTGCCGGCTGCGTGCAAGAGCATGGTGGGTTCGATCGAGGCGCTGTGCGCCGCGGTCGCATCGCGCGCCGCAAGTGGCGCGGCAGGCCGGGAGGCGATCGACTACGCGGTCTCGGAGGTCATGGTCGCCGAGCTGACCGGCGCGGTGGAGCGGGACGCGCACGCGGTCATGCTCGGCGCTCTGGAGGTCGACGCGCCGCGAGTCGAGATCGACGGCAAGACCTTCACGCGGGTCGGGTGCGGCAACGGCCGGTGCCCGATCGCTCGCGGGGACCGTCGAGGTGCGACGTGCGCTGTATCGTCCGCTCGGCGAGGGCAACGCACCGACGGTGGACGCGATCAGCCTGCGTGCGGGCGCCATCGGCGACGGCTGGCTACCGCAGACGGCCGGGGCGATGGCTTTCGAGCTGCAGAAGGCGCCATCGCGGGAGGGTGAGCAGAGCGGCAAGCAGACCCGCCGGCTTCCCTACTCTCGCGCGAGCTTCGAGCGCGTGCCGCATGAGCTCGGGACGCTGCACTTCGTCACCAGGTCAACATCGAGGACGCCATCGTGAGCAGCCTCGAGATCCCGGCTGAGGCACGCGCGATCTCGGTATCGCTCGACCGGGCGAGCGTGCCGATGGAGGAGCCCATCCCGCGGCCGCCCGGTCGGCCCAGGAGGAACGCGCCGAAGATCACGCGCGTCTTCCACATGGCGCATTGCGGCACCGTCACGTTGCACGATGGCAACGGCCGAGCGCTCTACTCGATGCGCTTCGGACAAATGCCTGGCATCGACCCCTTGGACGTGTGCAACGCCATGGCGAACGTGGTCTACCGGCTGCGCGAGAAGCAGCCCGAGCTGCGACTTCAGCTACTCGCTGATGGGGCTCACGAGATGTGGAACCTGCTCGAGTCGAGCTTCCCGGAAAGCCTCTTAGGTCCGCGCCATCTGATGGTCGACTTCTGGCACGTCCAAGAGAAGCTGTCCGCGGCAGCCGAGGCGATCCAGGGCGCCGAAAGCCGAGCGGTCGTGGCTGGCTGGCGCCGGCTCCTCGAGCGCAGGAAGGACGCCGTCACGCAGATTCTCGCCGACCTCGAACCGCACTGGTGCGACCCGGTCGACGGCAGCGTGGTCAAGCACGGCCCCATCCACGAGGCCATCACCTACCTCACGAATCATGCGCACCGCATGAACTACGCCGGCGCCCGCGCCAAAGGGCTGCCGATCGGCAGCGGAACCGTCGAGGCAACCTGCAAGAGCCTCATCGGCGTGCGCATGAAGCGCGCCGGATCGCGCTGGAAGCAGGATACCGGCGACCACGTGATCAAGCTCCGCGCGCTCGCGCTCAGCCACCAATGGGACGCTGCCATGTCGCGGTTCTTCGCTACGCAGCGGACCGCCGTCCGAGCGCTCGCGGCATGAAAAGAGCGGCTTCGCTCAATACGAGATCCACACCCCCGAAGTCCTTGCGGAGGACGCCGATGCTGTTCACGAACGCCTCCATCCCGTGGTTGAACGCCAGGCTCCGGTGCGAGCCCCTGAACACGATCCGGTCAAAACCCGACAGGACCGCCATGATCGAACCGGCGAAACGCGATAGAAACTGACGCACGGCGCTGCCTCCGCTTGGCTACTTGTTGCAAGCTGGAGTCGTAGCGGAGAGCGGCGCCGTCTTCATCCCCTGACGACGACCGGCTGCTTCATCCACGTTCGTGCGTCGACCGGGCTACCGGTTGGGTGTCGGGCGAAGCCCGAGATGGGCTGGGCCTCCGGTTGCGATCTTCTCGTCTCAATCGACGACGCACTCGCTGTTGCTCTCGACAACTTCGGTGTCGGCTACTGGCGGATCACGATTCCCACTTCGCCGGCGCTGGCCCACGCGTTGCTTTTCGTTCAGGCCATCGGCCTTCTCGGCACCGACTGCCATAAGGCTAGCAACGCGGTTCGCCTGACGCTTCAGTAGCCGTGCGCAGTGCGCGAGCGGACGACCACTCTCGCGGCTTCACAGGCTGCCCGTGTTGCTCGGGGGCTCCGAGGAGGCGGATTCGCGATCCCGCGCGACGCGGCGGGCTTTCAGCCGGCGTCCGTCGCCGTTCCCTCGGCCAGGTTCTGCCGACGCAAGCGGGAGTGCGCGTCGGGTCAGCAGGCGGCCGCGGGCACCCGCGGCTCCGCTTCGGAGACCGCCGATCGCAGCACCACCGACGTCGATCGGGCTTGCTCGTGCTGTCCGAAAACTCGACTGCACTGCAACGCCACGACTTGCGACGCCCCGAGAATCGGTCGCGATGCCGGACTTCTCCCCTCTCCGCCTGCTCCTCGTCATCTTCGCCGGCTGGGTCCACCGCGAGCAGGCGCGGACCATTGCCTACCTGATCGAGGAGAACCGCGTTCTCCGAGAACAGCTCGGCAGCCGGCGACTCCGCCTGACCGATGACCAGCGCCGCCGTCTCGCGGCCAAGGGCGCCGCACTGGGCCGGCGACTCCTCGCCCGCGTCGCGACCATCGTCACGCCCGACACCATTCTGCGCTGGCACCGCCGACTGATCGCCGCCAAGTGGACCTACCCGTCTCGCCGCGTCGGTCGGCCCGGGATCATGAAGGAGATCCGGACACTGATCGTCCGCATGGCCGCCGAGAACTCGACCTGGGGCTACTGCCGCATCCAGGGCGAGCTGAAGAAGCTCGGACACTGCGTCGCCACGTCGACGGTCGCCAAGACGCTGAAGGAGCACGGCATCAAGCCGAGCCCTGATCGGCCGACCAGCTGGCGCGCTTTCCTCCGCTCCCACGCCGACGTCATCGCCGCCATCGACTTCTTCACCGCTGAGGTGTGGACGGCTCGGGGGCTCGTCACCCACTACGTGCTGTTCGTGATCGACCACGCGACGCGAGCCGTCGAGATCGCCGGCATCACGACGAACCCTGACTCCGCGTTCATGGCGCAGGTCGCGCGCAACCTCACCGACCACGTCGACGGATTCCTCCGCGCGAAGCGGTTCCTGGTCCTCGATCGCGACACGAAGTTCAGCGGCCGCTTCAAGCGCATCCTGACCGACGCCGGCGTGTGTCCGGTGACGACCTCCTACCAGGCGCCGAACATGAACGCGATCGCCGAGCGCTTCGTGCTCTCGATCAAGCGCGAGTGCCTCGATCGGCTCATCCTCTTCGGGACTGGCCACCTCGATCGCGCCGTTCGGGAGTTCGTCACTCACTACCACACCGAGCGTCCGCACCAAGGCATCGGCAACGAGCTCATCGCCGGGATGCCCGCCTCGGGAACCGGCGACGTCGTTGCGCGCGAACGCCTCGGTGGCCTGCTCCGCCACTACGAGCGCGCGGCCTGACCACGGTCGCGTCGGGGAAGGGAGAACAGGCAACTGATCACGCCGCAAGTCGCGCCACCGGTCTGCCCGTCCCGGTCGTTGCTCGGCAGAACTCGCGCCAACCCGATCGCAACGACACAGCCTTGAGACCGCGTTCGACCCCGAAACGACCTCGGCCGCGTTCTCGGACACCACGCGACTGACTCGGCCGCAAGGACGGCTGACCTTGACGATGTCGACCGACGATGCGCTTGCCGCCGACTTTTAGCGCCTGCTCGCTCCTTGGCAGAATCAAGCGGCCTAACGCGTCAGCCCGCCTCGCGCGCGGGTTTTGCAACGTTGGGGACAACTAATCACTCGAACTTGCGAATCACCCCACTAGAAGACCGCCCTTCTTCAGTGCAGTTCGCGCAGATTCGCTCAGCACCTTTGCCGAGCATACCCTAGAGAAAGTCTGTCGATTTGTCATGAATCCATAAACTCTGACAACATCGCTCTCAGATCTGAACTCCGCGCGAGACATGCCTTCATTCCATTTGACCGAGCAGACGTCACTCCAATTGATGATGTGAGGGCGCCTCCAGAAACCGCACGTCGCCAGTCGGCACTCGTCGAACTTCACGACCAGAGCACTCCAGTGGATCATCCACAGCGACCCGGCCGTCCACGTGGATCCCCACAACTTCTCGTAGATGTCTGCTCCATTCACGAAACAGAACGCAAGAAAGCCGGAGCCAAACGCAGCGCTGGTCCAACTTATTGCTTGCAGCACAGCAGGCATCGACATTCGCCCCTCGATGCTGGAGACGTCGCTCTGCCTGTTTCGCGTCCGGTCGACCGCATGGCCAACAAACAAGAGTAGCAGGAGGACCAGCGCCCCAGCACCGAGTCCTACGAGATTGGCAACCAGCTCATTCATCTTACGCCTTGTACACCCACTGTGACTTTCACGCTGCTCGGACCAACTTCGATCATCGCTCCGACTTCCGTATCACCTGCGCCAGGCAGATCCGTCGGAACAGCCGGTCCCTCATGGACTTCTAGTTTGACTCCGTCCGTGGAAACCTCAACCGAACCAGTGATCCGACGCGGAGGCTCCGCGGCGATCCCACCGGCCGCGCCCGTCCTGCTTCCGGGAACAGGCGGCGTCAGCGGCGTCAAGCCCCGCCTTACACACCGTAGACTTGCCCCCAGAAGTTCTCCGCCCACAGCGCCGGGTACGGCTCCGAGCGCTTCGCCGATGATCTCTCGATTTCGAACCTCGTCCGGCGTGCTATCGAGTCTTGATCGCACTGTAACGGCAACGATCGCGGTGGGCGTCGCGACTGCCACGTCGACAGCCACACTGCCTACGAAAGCCTCCGTAGCAGTCAAGCCCGCGAACGCGCCCACGGACTCCGTCGTCAGGAGTCCCAGCGTCGCCCCCGCAACGGCACCAGCAATAGCGCCGATAGCGGCGTCGCGACCGCCTCGATGAACGGCCTCGCCCCAGCTCTTGCCTTCGCGCAGCGCCGATACCGTTCCTGAAACGAATCCGCCGATTGCTCCTGCGGCAGCACCGATCAAGGCCCCGATGAACCAGCCCTCGGCTATAGGATCTCGTCCGCTCATTGGCTCGTGCCGACCATAGCTGTAGCCGTTCCCTAGCGTCACTGCGTCACCCCATACCCCAAGGCGATCGATGGAAACGAAACGACCCCACTCATACGAGTAATGACGGAGGCGAATGTAGACGAGCCCCGTCTCAGGATCGACGCGATGCCCCTTCCACTGGAACGGCAGCCCGACCGAGGATGAGGCACCGAGGTAGCTCTCGTTCGGCCCGTAGACAGACGGCGTCCCGAACGGGTCGTAGACGCTCTGCTCCACCACGTCGCCGTTCGCGTCGACGAGCCTCGTCACCGACTCATGTCCGAGCTGGGTAGCGTGGTAGCTCTGCCAGCCCATCCCGCCGCCGGGCAGCACGCCGTAGCTCCGGTACGCGACCAGCTCATCGAGCCGCTCACCCCAGACGAGCTGCTTGGTCGGGCTCTTCGATCCTGCTTGATCGACCTGTAGCTCCTCGATCTCCTGCCATCCGTCGTAGACGTGCAGCCAGATCTCGTCGCCGCTCAGCAGCACGCGCCCCACCCGACGATCGAACGGGTCGTAGGCGTATCGCCAGCGGCTGCAGCGCCACAGCGCTCGTGCCTGCCGTCTGCGCCCCGGTGCTCACAGCAGCCCCGGAGGCCGTCGTCAGCCGAGCCCCTGGCGCGAGCGCGACACGCTCGGTGAGGAAGCCACGCCGCTGCAGCGTCACGACGTCCGTGGCGATCCGTCCCACATCGCCCTCGAAGCGCTCCAGCACCCGCTGCCGTGCGGCGTACAACGGATCCAGGTCGGCAACGCTGCCCGCGAGCTGCTGGCTCCTGAAGGCGCCGACAGCACCAAGCCGCGTCTGCTCCGCCGTCTCCTCGTCCTCGACGAGGAGCCAGACCTCCGAGAGCCGGTCCTTGAAGTCGTATACGTAGAGGAAGTGCTTGTCCCAGGCGAGATTCCCGCGATCGTCATACAGAATCTGCTCGGGATTCGGTGGGATCGGCAGCTGCTCGATGTAGTCGTAGCGGTTGTTGTAGCCGGCGTATGCAGTGTCTGTGGTGGCACCTCCCGACACCTCGTCGTGCACGCTCGTGCGATTGCCTGCCTCGTCCAGGCTGTAGGTCAGCGCCCTGACGAAGCTCTGCACCTGCCCCTGCTGATCCACCACGGCGCCGAGGATGGCCTCGTGCAGCCGGTGGAATCGGTCGCATCGAAGAGGTCGCCGTCATTCTGCGTCTGCGGGTCGCCATCCAGCCGGTCGTAGCGCTCCTCGACGAGATTGCCGAATCCGTCGTAGACGAGCTCGTAGCTCGCCAGCGTCGCGCTCGGCGAGCCGCCGACGAAGCGTCGGTCCAGGATGCTCGCCGTGCGCCCATAGGCGTCATGCCCGATCTCGCTGACGATCCGCAGATCGGTGGTCACGTCATCGGGCTTCAGGGCGCGGGACGCGGTGCGCTGGCCGAAATGCGTGTAGTCGGCCATTACCTCGCTCGAGCCCTGAGGATTCCACTTCAGGCCGTCCAGACGACCGATCGCGTCCCAGCCGTGCTCGATGGTGAGACCCGACTCGTAGCCGAGCGTCGCGCGCCGATCGATCAGACCCGCGTCGAACGTGCTGGTCACCGACCAGGTATCCGTCGCCGCATGGTCGAGCCATCCGAACGAGTACGTCTCGTCGTGCACGCGTCCGATCGAGTCCTCGTCGCGAGCCACCGAGACGGCCTCCAGCGGAGCGCCCAGATCACCAGAGTAGGTCGTTGCCCGAGCGATCCGCCCGATCGCGTCGCGCTCGAGCACCTCGCGGCTCGCCATCGCCGAGTGCAGCGGGAACGAGTCGACGGACAGGAATTGCCTCGCGATCAGATCCCCCGCACCGTTCCACAGCAGCTCGGTCGTCGGCGCCAGGCTCGCCTGCGCGGCGCCATGGACCAGCTCGACGAGCCGCGACGCGGCGTCGTAGGTGCCGAGGATCGTGTGGTTGGCCGGCACCTTCTGCGGCAAAGCACTCGGCGCACCGGGACGCTGCACGATGTCCGGCCGGCCGTCGAAGTCGTAGTGGGTGATCGTGCGGTGGTCGAGGCCGTCCTCACGCTCGAGGCGCGTGCGCGCAGTGTTGGCGTCGGTCCAGTCGAGCCAGGCCAGATCGAGAACGATGTCGTCGGTCGTACCTCCGTCGCCGAGCAGCGCGTGCTCCACCAGCCGCGAGCGCGCGTCGGGGAGGAAGCGCTGCTCGCGAGACCCATTGGAGCCCAGCTGCGGACGCGTCGAGCCCTTCCAGCGCACGTGCCACTGCGTGTCGCCGGTGGCGTAGTACCAGAATGCATCCGTCTCGGGCGGCTGCGAGCCCCCTTCACCACGGTCCTCGACGCGCCGAAGCCGGCCGAGGGCGTCCCAGTCGAAGCGGGTCGTGAAGCTCCGAGACGTCGTCGAGCCGTCGACGTCCTCCTCGACCAGGCGGGTGATGCGCTCGTAGACGAGGTCGCTGCCGGACCACCAGGTCAGCTCGGTCCGGTTGCTGGTCGGGGCGAGAGAGTCGTCGATGTAGCGGGGCCTCGACAGCTCGTCGCAGGTCCAGGTCCAGGTCCGGCCGCCGGGGCGCACGAGCCGCTCCAGCCGCGTGGCGCCTCCGTAGTACCACGTCGTCGTGTCGACCGTGCTCCCGGCATCGAGAGCGTGCACCCGTCGCTGCACCATCCGATCAAGCTCGTCGTAGTCGATCTCGACGTGGGCGAGGACGTTGGCGCCGTCCATCGATTCCACCTGCCGCACTCGACCGCCGGCGTCGCGGGTCAGCACGTGCTCGGCGCCGCCGAGCGAGCCGCCGTACGAGAACGCCCCACCGATCGGGTCGTAGGTCGGCTCGACGATCCGCTCGACCACGCCCGACTCCGCGCCGCGGACGAGCTCGGTCCATAGGCTCGGACCCGCGGTCGGATCGCCGCGGTGCACCTTCACCACGTCGAGGGCGGCGTCGATGAAGCGCCGGACCTCGACGAGCTCCTCGGTCGCGTTGGCAACCGTCGACGAGTAGAGCGTGCCGAAGCCGTCGACCAGCAGCGTCCGCGTGGCGCCGTTGGGCAGGTAGACGTGATGGAGCGTGCCGTCGGGGTAGTGGTCGAACGTGTACTCGAGGAAGCGGGCGTTCGTCGCATCGCTGACAGGACCCGACTCGTCCTCGTTCAGCGGCCGGCGATCGACCTGCTCGCGCACCAGCCGCTCGCCGACGAAGTGCCGGTGCGTCTCGATCCAGGCGCGGGCCGCGCCGGTCGAAGCCCCGAAGCGCTCCGGAGCCGCTCCGGCGCTGTCGAGGTTGCGGAGCCGGTCGACGGCGACGTTGCCCCAGAAGTCCCGCAGGAGCTGCCGCTCGTGAACGATCGTCCTCGTCACGCCCGTGACGTCCTCATCGCTCAGCGAGACCGAGGCGCCGAGCAGCCGGCCCTCGCCATCGTGCGTGAAGGTCGTCGTGCGCTCGAAGCGCGCCCGCACCCTGGTTGTCGACCTGCTGCGAGAGCCGACCGAGCGCATCCCAGCTGAAGCCTGTGACGACCGCGGGACCGTTGTTGCTCTCGTGTCGCCGCGTCGAGCTCGCCGGCAATCCGGCCGGCGAGCCGGTGTAGTCGTAGCTCAGCCGCACGCCATCGCCCGACGTCACCGTCAGCGGCCATCCATCCGCCGTCCACGTGCGCGCTTCGGTCACCACCTCAGCGATCGTCGGACCCGGCTTCTGGACGGTGATCTCCAGGCTCTGGCCAGCGGGCTTGCCGCCGTACGACGCGTTGGCGCTGTCGCGCGGAGTCCAGCTGATCGCATCCTTGGTCCAGGTCGCCGTTGGCGTCGTGTAGCCAGCCAGCAAGGCTGCCGAATGGCTGAGCAGCGCGGTTGGCGTGCCGGACTCCAGGTTCCGCTCCCAGGTCCAGGTGTACTGGACCGTAGCGCCTTGTGCCGCTCCCGTGCTCGGATCGGGGACGTCTGCCGTCAGAGGCTGGCCCCACTCATCCCAGGTGTAGGTCGAGATACGTAATCCCGCGGGGCCAGGCGCCCAGACCTGCACCGGCTTGCCGCAGCCGCAGGAGCTGGCGCCGCCGTACACGAACGTCCACGTCACCGCGCTCGGCTCGTGCAGGCTCGGATCGCCGCTGAAGAGCGGGTCGTTGGTGCGCGGTCGCGTGTCGGTGCCGGGAGTGCTCGGTGGAGTCACGGTCACCTGGATCTTGCGGCCCAGCCCATCCAGCCGCGTCGTTGTGCACGTGCCGCGGGGGTCGACGCAGTCAACTCGCTCGACCAGGTGGTCGACGGGGTAGTACAGGTAGTCGAAGGTGGTCGAGGCACCATGGCGATCCGTGAGCTTGCTGATTCGGGCGAGCCCGTACTCGACCGTGTAATCGATCGTCGCCGCCGTGGTCACGGACGTGGTCGGGTCCGACCAGCGATAAGCTTGCCGGTACTCCTTCACCGACTCGACGCGCGGGCGGCTGCCGGTCGTGTCCCAGCCGAGCTCGACGACCAGCCGGCCGGTGCTCGGTGTGGTGCTGAACGGAGTGTCGAGATTCGCAGCGGTGACCCACGAGGTCTCAGGGTAGACGATCCGCGACAGACGTGCGCCGCCGAACGGCACCATCAGCGTCTCGGCGGGAAGGCCTCCGTCCGGCTGATGAACCTCATGCGCGAACTCCATGCCCCAGCTCGCCTGCTGCTCGAGCGTCGTGTTGGTGCCGGGATTCCCGTCGAGGTCGTAGTCGATGTCGATCCGCGAGACGCCGGGGACGCCAGAGACCGGGACCTGCCAGCTCCAGATCTCGCGCGCGCCCGAGGGGTAGGCGATCGACTGGATGCGGCCGATGGAGTCGCGGTGGATGACCAGCTCGTTGTCCCACGCGTCTCGAACGCGGTCGAGCTGCCAGACCGTTCGACCGCCGGGGCCCGACAGGCCGGTGTGCTGGACGAAGTCCAGGATGGCCCCGCTCGGCAGCATGATCCGCGCCTGGTCGGTGTCGTTGCCGTCGATGTAGTGCACCAGACGGAGAGCGTCGTTGTCACCGTCGAACACCGCTGCGTAGCGGCCCTGGTAGCTGCTCGCCGTCTTGAAGTCGAAGCAGGTGCCGTTCAGCGGTCCCGCAGCAGCGCCGCTGGCGGGAGTGCCGACGCTCGGCGACCCCATCGACCAGATCGGCGGCTCGCACCCTGGGACAAACGCGCGGAGGCAGTTCGGCGGTGCGCTGAACACCGTGGTGGCCGGGAGCGTCGTCCCACCCCCGCCGGCTTCCGGTGGGCTGGTGGGAGTCGGCAGCTCGCCAGCCACGCCGTAGCCGAGCGTGCGCTGATCGACGGGAGCCTGGTTCTCGAGCGCCGAGACCTGGTGGATGTGGTTCAGCCGGAAGCCGGGCTCCCAGTGCATGCCGGTGTTGAGCGGCCTGGGACGGGGCAGGAACACGTGGCCCTCTCCGGAGCGATCCACGACGATCTCGACACCGACGTCGAGCGTGAGGGATCGGTAGACCGAAGGGTCTGGACAGTCGTCGAAGACCGGACCGGACGTCGGGGGGGCGGAGGACAGACCCTGCGCTGCCAGCGGCAGTGCGATGAGCGCAGGCAGGAGCGCAAGACCGACGTGACGCAGGCTGGCGATCAGCCGCGACGACATGTGGAGAGAGCGAAGGCGAGGGGGCTCCAAGCTCATGAGATCTTCTCCGACCGACTCATCGCGAGCAACGGCCCCACTTCGGACAGCTTTCGCCTGGACAGCAGATTTCTGTCGATGACTCGATGCTGGTGCGAGGCCGCTGGTCCAGCAGACAGGCTGCACCGATGCAGGTGCATCGCTCAGCTCTGCCAGACAAGCGAGCGGCGAGCATTGCGGATCGCGCGCTCGCAGGCCATCAGGAATATCCATGAGGAGCGCGCGCCTCGCACATATGTGCTATCGCTCGCACGAAATACGGCGACCCACAAAGATCGCATCAAGAGCGAGAGCTCTCGGATCGACCGTCGCGCTGCGGCTGCATCCGGCTTCGCATGCTGCCCGTTGTGCGGCGACCCGCGAGGCACCCTATTCAGGCAAGCATCCATGAGGCACACCCGACGTATCCAGTGCCGGCCAGCGGCGCCGCTGAAGCTCGCCTGCCCACGACGCGCACTCGGCCATCCGCCCCTGCGCCTGCCACAGCCACAAGGAGCGGTCAGGCCCGCGCTGTTCATACGGCGCGTTGAGGAATGCCGTTCATATGCCTTGCTGGCGAATCACATGCCGCAGGCTCCGGGTATCGCGCGCGGCCGCAGCACTCGTGCTACCGTGTCGAAATTGGCGTGGAATGGCTGCCGATGGCGGTGTCGACGTCACGGCCAGCGCTCAGGTGCTGCGACTCGCGCCGCGCGGCAGCCGGCTCCCGTTCGACGCCGTCCTCCACGCCGATCTGCGGATTGTCGACCGACAACCGCCGTGGACCCGGACTCTCCCTCACGGAAGCTGCCCTGCCGATGCCCACCCACCTCGCCGCGTCCCATTCCCTCTGGTATGCGACCGCAGACGCCCGGTGCCCCGCTCCGGCTCGCGCGCCACAGTGACAGTCGGTCAACGCCCGGTTACCATCACTCCATCGAGCCACCCGTCCAAGTCCACCTCCAATCGGCTCAGCCCCGTCATGGAGTGTCGACTTGGACCAGCCAGCTTCGCCGCCCGTCGAGACCGTTCCGATCGAGCGGCTCTACTGCAGCCCGACGAACCCGCGGCGGAACGACGCCGCCGTGCCGCACGTGGCCGCCTCGCTGCGCCGCTTCGGCTGGCAGCAGCCGATCGTCGCCCGCCGCTCCGGCGAGGTGATCGCGGGCAACACGCGGCTGAAGGCCGCGCAGCAGCTCGGCATGGCCGAGGTACCGGTGTGGTGGTTCGAAGGCTCCGACATCGACGCGGTAGCGTTCGCGATCGCGGACAATCGCAGCCACGAGTTCGCCGAGTGGGATGATCCGGCCCTGGTGCGTCTGCTCGAGGAGCTGCGCGCCGAGGATGCCCTCGACGGCGTCGGCTACGACGAGAGCGAGATCGATCGCCTGATCGCGCAGCTCGACGCGGAGTCCGCCGACCTCGGCGAGGACCAGGTCGAGGAGCTGCCCGAGCATCCGGCGTCGCGTCCTGGCGACCTGTGGCTGCTCGGTCGGCATCGGCTGCTCTGCGGCAGCTCGACGTCGCGCGACGACGTGCATCGACTGCTCAACGGGGCCGTGCCGTTCCTCATGGTCACGGACCCGCCCTACGGCGTGTCCTACGATCCGAAGTGGCGCAACCAGGCCGGGCTCTGCGACACCAAGCGCACCGGCGCAGTCGCCAACGACGATCGCGTCGACTGGTCCGCGGCCTACGCGCTGTTCCCCGGCGCCGTCGCCTACGTGTGGCACGCCGGCCGCTTCGCCGCCGAGGTCGCGACGCACCTGCACGGCTGCGACCTTCAGATCCGCGCCCAGATCGTCTGGCGCAAGCCGCGCTTCGCGATCAGCCGCGGCCACTACCATTGGCAGCACGAGCCGTGCTGGTATGCCGTGCGCCAAGGCGAGTCCTCGAAGTGGTGCGGCGATCGCAGCCAATCGACTGTCTGGGACATCGAGCCGTGCACCGCAGCCGACGACGAGGCGACCGAGCACGGCACTCAGAAGCCGGTCGAATGCATGGGCCGCCCGATTCGCAACCATGGCACGCGGGAGGACGCCGTCTACGACCCATTCGTCGGCTCGGGGACCACGATCGTCGCAGCCGAGCGGCTGCAGCGGCGCTGCTTCGCCATGGAGCTCGATCCTCGCTACGTCGACGTCGCGGTCCGGCGCTGGCAGAGGGCCTCGGGCGAGGCGACGACGCTCGATGGCGACGGGCGGACGTTCGACGAGGTCGCTGCAGAGCGTGCGCACGGCGACAGCCACGAGGATTTCTGACCGGTGGTCGAGGGCGGCGACAGCAACGGACGGGACGAGCGCGGTCGCTTCGCTGCGGGCAATGCAGGCGGCCCGGGCGGCCCGCGTCGTCGCGCTGCGGAGCTGCGCCGCGCAGCCGAGCAGGCCGTCGCCCCCGAACACATCGCCGCGATGATCCGCAGGGCGACCCGCATGGGCCTCGAAGGTGATCTCTCGGCGATGCGCTTCGTGTTCGACCGCGTCTGCGGTCGCGTCGCCGACGCCCCGGTGGAGGCCGAGCCGGTCGACATCGCGATGCCCCGCCTGCAAACGGCCGCGGACTGCAACAACGCCATCGCGATGGTCATCGACTCGCTATGCAGCGGCGCTGTCGATCGTGACGTGGCGAAGCTCCTGCTCGACGCGGTCCAGGCCCGCATGAGGGCAATCGAGATGGACGATATGGAGCAACGCCTGGCCGAGGTCGAGCGCACAGCACAAGCGCTGGAGCCACCGCGACACGGGCGCCCACGACGTGCATGAGGACCCATGGCAAAGCAACTCAAGAGCCGATTGGACCGCGTCGCGCGCGCTGTCGACGAGGTGCCGATCCACAAGGACGTGCTGGACGGCGCGTTCGAGCACTTCCGCGCGACTGGCGAGCTGCCCGAGGCTGATCGGCTGGCCGAGGCGGTCGTCAGGCGGACGCTGAACCCGCCGCTCCAGCCGTTCGGGCCTCAGGATGCCGACGGATTCAAGAGGGGGCTCGACCGCCTCTTGGCCCTCGCCGACGAGCTGGAGGCGGCGGCCGCAGCCCCGCCCGCTCCACCGCGCCGGCCGGCTCGCAAGCAGCTGCTGAGTGAGGCGATCCACTCCGACGGCATCGTGCGGCAGGCCGCGCGTTGGGCACTGAGGCTGTTTGCGGTCGCGGGCGTGGATGTGGCCGACCCCGACTTTCTCGACGGCGAGTACGCCGCGGAGTACGGCCCCACCGGCCTGGCGATGCTCGGCTACCCCGAGTGCTTGGCGCGACCGCCCTACACGCGACAGGCGCGCCGGCTGATCGCGCGACTCGAGGTCGTGCGGTGCCGCATCGACCGTAGCGACCCGGACTGGTTCGACGCGTTCGGCGAGGCGATCCTGGCCTTCCGCAGTCGTGGCGAGCTGCCGGATGCGGGGCTAGCCCGGGAGGTCGCGCTGGTCGACGGTGAGCTGCTCGCGCTGATGGCGTTCTTCCTCGGCAAGGGTGACGCCGAGCTGATCGGAGCCTTCGATGCGGTCGCCAGGGCGCGGAGGTCGGAGCGGGCGGCGGCGACCGCAAGGCTCTGCGAGCTGATGCGCGGAGGGTGGCTCCTGGCGCAGCTGTCGTAGGTCGCATGCTTGGGGAGATGCGCCTCTTCCCCGGGCGGCCGTTGCGGCTCCTCGGGGACCGAACGCACGTTCCGTGCCGCTCCGAGGGCCCTCACCGTTGACCAACGGTGAATCAACGGTGAATCGGAGAAACATTCCTCGGAAATCCGCGCGGTCCTCGGCCGTCGAGCCGCCTCGCAGGACGGCCCGATGATCGACCGACGAGTGCTTGCTGGAGGCGCCGACGACCCCGGTGATCGAGGTCACCATGTACGTCCAAGCCGCTCTCCAAGAGTTCCTTCTCCAGCTCGAGGCCGACGGCCGATCGGCGCACACGATCGGGCAATACCGGCGGCACGGCGCCGCGTTCGCCGACTGGCCCTCGACCACGGCCGAGACGACCGACATCACCGCGATCACGCCGGAACTCGTCGCACACTTCTTCGCTGACTCCGGCACGCGCACGAGCTGCCACGGCACCGCGAAGAAGGCGACGTCGCTGAACGCGATGCGCACGAGCATCCGCTGCCTCTTCGGCCACCTGCACGACGCGGGTCTCATCCCGACGAACCCGGCTCGCCTCCTCCGGCGCGCTCGGTGTGCGCCACCACCGCCACGCGGGCTACGCGAGGACGAGCAGCGACGACTCCGTGCCGTGCTCGCGGCGGCGGAAGGACCGGAGGCAGCACGCGACAGCATGCTCGTCGAGCTGCTGCTGCGAAGCGGCGTCCGGATCGGGTCCGCCCTGGCGCTCGACATCGAGGATGTCGACTTCGAGCATCGCGAGCTGAACATCCGCAGCACGAAGAACGATCGGCCGTGCGGGGCGCTCCTCCCGAAGGATCTGGCGGCGCAGCTGCGGAGGTTCCTCGATGGTCGAGACAGCGGGCCGCTGTTCCTGACCCATGGTCGACGGATCTCGACGCGCCACGCGCAGCGTCGGATCTCGACGTGGCTCAGCAAGGCAGGGATCGCGGGCAGGTCGGCGCACTCGTTCAGGCACACATTCGCAACCCGCATCTACGCCGCCACCGGCGATCTGCAGCTGACCCAGCAGGCGCTCACGCACGCGAGCATCACCAGCACGGCGATCTACGCGACGCTCGATCGGGCTCGGCTGCGAGCCGCTGTCGGGGCGTAAGCGCCATCGGCGGCCGGGGCTGGACCGCTGGCTGTGTCTGCGTTCGCGCCAGCCAACGCTTTCTCTGCGGCGTGCGACGCTTCTGCCGGTCCGGCTGAGGACGCCTCAAGGCCCGCGGCACCTTTGCGGGGCAGATCCCCTACCCGCAGCGCGGCGCGCGGGCACTCGCCATTGATGCCACGGCGACGGACCATAGGCTTGACCCGGCCGACAACCGCAGGCGCCGCGCACGCCCCGCCGTTGACGGGCGAAACCCGAGACGACTTCCAAGGAGGTCCACGGTGGTGGAACGCGACCGCGACAAGTGGCAGGAGCACATCGACGCAACCCGCCAGGACTCGCCATCCCGGTTCTTGGAGCTCATGGACCGAGATGGAGTCGCGCTGGGAGAGCTCGCCAATGAACTCGACGAATCGGGGCGCGAAGCCCTCAGATCCGTCCATGGCTACTTCCGCCGGTGGATGACGGAAGCCGGACCCCATCCTGATACTCGCCCGCCGCGCCCTGTGGGCGGAGACCTCTGGGATCTGAAGCAGTGGCAGAATAACCGCTCAGGTCATACCGAACTGCTGCGATGGAACCACCCACTGATCAAGCTCATGCGAGGACGATGGGTAGCGGTTCTGCGGCGGGTGATTGGGGTCGGCGAACGCCCGCACGAGGCCACAGACGAGAGCATGCCAGCAGAGCCGAGACTCGGGAATGGGGGACCTGCGAAGACGCTTGAGGCCGTGGGACGTGCCGTTCGAAAGCACAAGGGCGCGGCAGCGATACTGCGATTGGGCGACAGAGCTGAGCTTGCCGTCGTCCTGACCCATCTCGGCGATCAGGACAGGAAGAAGGCAACTGACTACCTCGCTCCGTCGGGGCGTCTATGCAGAGGCGGTTGGATCAGACGCGAGCGTGACGACGTGATTCTCACGCAGCGCGGTGCGGATGATCTGAACACGCGAAACGAGCACAAGACGAGCTGACCACCGAGCAGCCGCCGCAGCCAGCGGCTCGACGGCCACGTCGCCCGGGGCCGCCCGGTGCGGGGCCAGTCTGATGGGTTCGTCACCCGCCATCACCGGTGATCACCGAGCGTCACCGGGTGATGCCGGTGACGAAACCTCGGCTGTAGCGGGCACGTAGGCCCGGTCACGATGACAGCACATCGCGACTCGGCGACCGACGCAGCGACGGGCGCCCACATCATCGACCCACTGCACGACCACCTGATCGCGCTCCGTCGACTTCCCACGTGGCTCGAGCGGCGCACTGGCGAGCTGGTCCACCGAACCGTGCCGTATCGGTGGGCATCCCGCGGAATCCGAGGCGTGCGCCTCCCGACGATCCTGATCGGTGGCACGCGGTTCACATCCGGGGGCGCGTTCGCATGGTGGAGCGCTGCGCTGGGCGACTCACGGTCCGAGAGGGCGGAGGTGGGTCGTGCGTGAACCCGAGACGCGCGCCGACGACGATCGGAGTCCGGCCCTGGCGACGGCGACGAGCCTCAGGCTCGTGCGCGAGCGAGCCCCGGCAGAGTTGGTGGCGCTTCCCCGCTGGATCGCCTGGAACGGGGCGCTCGACGAGCGCGGCCGCCTGTCGAAGACGCCGCTCGACGCACGAACCGGGCGCGGTGCCCGCACGAACGATCCCAGCACGTGGGCGACGTTCGACGCGGCCCTCGCGTACGCGCTGCGCACCGACCGCGTCGGTGGGCTCGGGTTCGTGCTCACGGACTCCGACTACTGGGCGCTGGATCTCGATCATGTCCTCGACCAGCGGTCCAGGGCCGTGGCTCCCCCGGTGCAGCGGCTCCTTTCGTGCCTGCCCCCCACCTACGTGGAGGTCTCGCCGAGCGGGGACGGGCTGCACGTGATCTTCGCAGGGCGCCGGCCACCCGAGCTGCTCGGTACCCGCGCCAGGGACGCGTTCGGGCCGGGCAGGCACCTCGAGGTGTTCGGCGGGAACAGCTCTCGCTACCTCACGGTCACCGGCCGGCTCTGGTCCGGCAGCGCCGGCCTCGCTGCCGCGACGCCACAGGCGATTGAGGCGGTCCTCGCGATGTTCCCGGCGGCGACCGCGCCCCGCTCGGCGGCACCACGCATCGTGCGTGACGCGGGTGAGGACGAACGGAGGGTCGAGCGTGCCCTCCAGATCCTCCCGTCCGACGACTACGACGTGTGGATCCACGTCGGCATGGCGCTGCGCGCGTCGCTCCCCGAAGCCGCGGCACGCACGCTCTGGGACGCATGGTCGAGCAAGTCCACGAAGTTCGACCCGCAAGCCAGCGACAAGCACTGGCGGTCCTTCCGCGACCGACCCGGCGGCAAGACTGCCCGCTACATCTTCTGGCTGGCCGACCAGGCCGACCCCCACTGGCGAGCCGACTGGCAGCGTGAGCAGCGCCTCGCGACGGCGCGTCCACGAGTCGCGAGTCCGGTCCCATCGGAGCAGCCTGGGGATTCTGCGGATTGTGCGATTACTGCGGAGGGGGGGCTCCGATCTGGCTGGCCAGCTCCACTGCCGGTGGTCGATGCTGCACCCCTCCCGCCGTTTCCGATCGACGCAGCGTTCCCGAGCTACTTGGCCAGACCCCAACGTTGCAAAACCCGCGCGCGAGGCGGGCTGACGCGTTAGGCCGCTTGATTCTGCCAAGGAGCGAGCAGGCGCTGGAAGTCGGCGGTAAGCGCATCGTCGGTCGACATCGTCAAGGTCAGCCGTCCTTGCGGCCGAGTCAGTCGTCCTGCGCGCTGAATGACAGCCCTGCGCAAGGTGTCGAGGCGCTCGAGCACCCATAGGCAGGGACGAGCACGTCCCGTCTTTCGGCTCGGCGGGGTCGCCCGCATCTGCATCTCGCGGCCGAGCGTGTGGGCCAGGACGCACGCGAGCATGTAGACGCGGTTTCCGATCTCGCGGCGAGTCGGGATGTAGTCCAGCGAGCCGTGGGACTTCAGCTCGGCGAAGATCCCCCCTGCGAACCTCGACCGTTGTGGAAGTGAAGCACGGTGACCGGAGTGCCGCGCTTGTTCGTCATTACCACCTTATGCTCGTTATGTCGCTCGATCGGCTCGAAGAGGTCCAGCTGAATCGGGCCCTTCCGGGGAGTCTTGACCCGACGTCGGTAGACGAGGCACCGCATGCCGCGATTCCACTTCTGCGGCTTCCAGTCGCACTCGAACCAAGCCCACTCTTCGTCGATGCTCCGCCAGCGCGCTCGCTGCTGGATCAGCGACTTCAGCTCTGGGAAGCGCTCGAACGGCACGCTGACTGAAAACTCGATGCCCTCGTCGCGCAGCCACGCGCACGTCGCCTCGCTGAAGTGGGCGCCGTCGAGCCGCGCCTCCAATCGGCCGCGAAAGCCTCGCGCGAGGAGCGTCGCGAAACACGACCGAATGAAGTCCAGCGCCCCGTTGGAGTCGTGGACGTTCCCAGCACGATGCAACACATCGAAGACCTGGCCCGTCTGTGCGATGGTCGCAAATAGCGGATAGTAGCTGCGCTGCCCCTTCTTCTTGTTGTAGCCGACTGCAGTGCCCTGTGTTCGACGGCTCTTGGTGCTGATGACAGAGCCGTCGAAGTCCATGGTGATGCGGGATGAACAGGAATCGAGTATTCTGTCGATGACCAAGTTCCTTTGGAGCGTGCGAAGGCCCTCGACCACCCGTTCGTCCATCTGGACGAGTCGACGCGATAGCGTGGAGACGTCAGGGATGCGTTCGAGTCCGAGGAAACGCTTTAGAAGTGGGTCACCCCGGTAGTAGTCGATATCACGAAGGCGTCGCCAACCCAGAAACGAGTGCGTTACCAGGATCAGAAGAAAGGTGCTGGCCGAGTAGCTCGCTGATTTCGACAGATGCCGGACACACTCTTGAGACGAGCCCGCAGCCCCATGCCGTTGACGAGAGCCTGCAGTATGGCCAGGCCGGAGAACGACGTCAGGGACTGATCCTCAAAGCGGATCTCCGGGATCCCGACACTTGACTTCCGGACTTCTTGGCGTGACAATCGCACTGGAGCCTGCTCCGTGTTGTTCGTTGTTGTGGTAACTTCGCAACGGCACGGATGTCAGGCTCTTTCACTTGCACGAGATAAGTGTTGCTGCGGATCACCAGCGGTGAGCTCCGTCCGCAGGCCATCACCCCAATCGAATCGATCGCTCGCTTTGGCGAAGGATTGAATGGCCTCTCGGAGGAGGCGGTTCTATTGCAACGAAGGGGCAGACTCAAGGACTTCGTCCTTTCGGTCGCAGAGTGCTACCAGGTCCCGGTAGATGCCGTGGCGCTCATGGCTCTACCAGTGATGGCCCTGCCGCTCTCGAAGCGGTTCGAGGTCGAGGCGATGCGCGGCTGGAGGGAGCAGCTCAGCCTGTATGTCGCCGTGCTGATGCCGAGCGGGGAGAGGAAGTCGGCAATCGTGCGGCAGCTCACCGAGCCCATCTACGCGTGGCAGCGGGACCAGGCGACGGGCATGGCCGACGTCCTCCGACAGTTCGAGAACGAGGAGAAGATAGCGAAGGAGCGTCTCGATCGGGCCCGACGCAAGGCCGCCCTCAAGCCCGGCGAATCCGGGGACATCGACGGCCTCGCCCAGCAGCTCGCGGATATCGAGGCCGCGAGGCCGCGACCACCGTCCCTGATCGTCACGGACGGCACGTCCGAGGCGATTGCGCGAGCGCTCGTCCTCAATCACGAGCGAGCGATGCTCGCGGCCGCCGAGGGAGATGCGATCGACATCCTGATGGGCCGCTACTCGGGCGCGCCGAACTTCGGCGTCTGGCTGTCGGGCCACTCCGGCGACGCCGTCGAGAGCATACGGCGAGGCCGCGAGCCCGATCGCCTCGCCCATCCGGCGCTGCAGATCGCCCTCTTCGTGCAGCCTGAAGCTGTCGCCGAGCTGCTGGCATCGCGGCAGGCCCTGGGCCGCGGCTTGGTGCCGCGCTTCTTCTTCAGCATTCCGGAGTCCCGGGTCGGGTATCGCAAGCTGCGAACCGACCCGGTCCCGGTGGAGCTGATCGACTACTTCGGCGCGCGGATTCAGCAGCACCTGGCCGAGCCCGTACCGACCGAGCCGACGCTCATCCGGCTCACGCCCGATGCCGCAGAGTGCCTCGACGCGTACCGCGAGAGGAACGAGGCCCACCTCCGACCGGACGGCGACCTCAGCCAGATTCGCTCGTGGGGCAACAAGCTGCCCGGCGGGCTGCTTCGAGTCGCGGGCATCCTGCGCGCGTTCGAGCCCATCTCGCCGCTCGTCATCGACGTCGAGACGCTCCGCTGCGCGCTGTCGCTCGGCCCCTATCTTACCGCGCACTACGAGCGCACCCTCATGCTCGGCGGCGACGATATCACCGTCGACCTGGCCCAGAGGATCGACTCCTGGCTACGCAGGAAGCGGGTAACGACCTTCTCGAGGCGGGACGCGTTCAACCAGGTCAAGGGACGTGCTCACCAGGTCGAGGTCATCGATCCTGCCCTCGACCTGCTCCAGGAACGGCACCGCATCCGGCAGCGACCCGAAGCACCTGCCGGTGGTCCCGGTCGACCCAAGAGTCCGGTCTTCGAGGTCAACCCGGCGCCGCTCCAGGTCGAGAACCCCCCTCCGCAGTATCCGCACAATCCGCAGAACCCGGCCGTGCGCGGGTCAGAGACGGAAGGGGACGTCGCGTGATCACGCTCGATGCCGCGCTCGAGCGCTTCGTGGCTCGCCTCCGGGCTCGCTTGGTGGTCGGAGCCGCGACGTACGGCGACTCCTCGTTCCAGCGCGCTGCGCCGGAACTCGTCGATGAGGTGCAGCAGGAGCTCGAGGACGTCTGCGGCTGGGCGTTGATCCTCTGGGTGCGTCTCGAACGGCTGCACAGGCGCGTGACGCAGATCCACGAGCAGGGAGGTGCGCATGGCTGACCCGAGAGCGCTGCAGACCAGCATAGCAGCCGTGTCGTTCACGCCCGTGCGCGACGGCAACGCCCGCGACGGCATGCTCGGCTACGTGACCTGCGTCTTCGCCGACGCCCTCCGGCTGGACGGGATCGCCCTCCGAATCACCGCGACCGGCCGGCATGCGCTGAGCTTCCCGCACGGACGGATCGCCAGGGCCGCCGGCACCCGTTCTGCCGACCCATCGACGATCGCGCGCGGCGGGCCATCGAGGCGGCGATCTTCGAGGCCCTCGGCATCGGCGCGGAGGAGGGGCAGCACGATGGCTGCTGATCCCCGCAACCGGCCGCCTCCGGCCGAATCCTTCGCACTCCCCGGCGAGGACGACATCCACCCTCGGGCGCGCACATCAAGCGGCGAGTCGGAGATCCTGCGAGCGCCCGAACATCTCCTGATCACGGTGCCGGAAGCCGCTTCCCTACTTCGCGTCGGCAAGCGAACTGTGTGGAGGTTGATGGCCGACCCTGAGTCCGGATTCCCGAGTCCTCGCCGCATCCGCGGGCGCACGCTGCTCGTGCGCGACGAGGTGCTCGCGTTCGTCGGTGCGGAGGCGTCGCAATGAAGCAGGCCGGGCAGAGCCCATGGAATGGCAATCCGTATCGGCGGCCGAACAGCCCCTTCTGGCACATCGTGTTCACCGATGCGGATGGCGTCACGCGGCGTCGGTCGACGAGGACCAAGGACGTGCGCATCGCGCGCGAGCGATTGGCCGAGACCCTGCGCTCGGTTGAGCAGGCGAGGAACGGCCATGTCGACCGCTTCGCACGCGGCCGCACCGTCCCGATCCAGCAGCTCGTCGACGAGTACAAGGCGACATTGGAGGCGAACGAGTCGGCGCCGCGCTACGTGGCGGGCACGATCCGGCAGATCCGGCAGTTCCTCGCCTTCGCCAAGGTGAAGCACCTGCCCGAGCTCCACATCACCGATGCCGAGCGGTTCCTCACCGCTATCCGCGCCGAGCGCAGCGCGAAGACGCGCGACCACTACGCCGGCGCGCTGCGCGGTTTCAGCAAGTGGCTGGAGCGCACCGGGCGCTGGGAGTGCGACCCGCTGAGGAACCTCGCGGTCCGGACCTCGAACCGCGACAGGTTCCGGATCTTCAAGCGCGTCGGCTTCCGCTTCGAGGAGGCGGAGCGGCTCGTCGAAGCGGCCTGGACACGCTACGTCGCGGAGCGACCGCTCGGCGGCTTGCAGTCGCGGCCCGACTACTGCGAGGCGGTGCGCGACCGGCAGGTGCTCTACTGGTTCGTGCTGACCACCGCGTTCCGCGCCGGCGAGTGCGCGTCGCTCTGCTGGGACGACCTGCGCCTCGACAGCGCACGGCCCTCGGTGCGGCTCGACGGGAGGTTCACGAAGAACGGCGACGACGCCGTCATCCCGCTCCAGGGCTTCGTGGTCGACTCGCTCCTGCAGATGCGGGCGCGACGCGATGCGCTGCACGCCAGACACGGCGACGACCCGGTGCGCGATGCGGACCGCGTGTTCCGCCTGCCATCGAAGATCGCCACGATCGTGCGCAAGGACGCCGAGACCGCCGGCCTCACCGCCGAGCGCGGCGCTGGACGGAAGCGGGTCGACTTCCACTGCCTGCGCAAGAGCTGCGCGCGGATCCTGATCGAGCTGAAGGTCCACCCGAAGGTGATCCAGCAGGTGCTCCGGCACTCGGACATCCGGCTGACGATGGACCTCTACGGCGAGCTCGGCGACGGCGACCTGTTCCGCGAGCTGCCGGGGACGTTCCCGGTGCCGAGGATATTCGCGTCGGGGGGCGAGCCCGCGAGCACGGACCGCGCTGGCTGAACCCGGCCGGCTCGGCGGTCGCGCGGCCGGCCCGGCCGGTCGACGGCACCGACGGCCTCGACTGCGACGCGCCCGCTCTGGCGGCCCACGCTCGCCGACGTGCCGCCGCGGCCCTCCGGCGCGGCCCCTGGAGCGCCCACGCCACACGCGCGCACGTGCGCCTTCGTGCGGCCTGACGCGCAGCCCTCCGCGACGCCGCGTGAGTTGGCTCTGCAGGATCCGAGCAGGATCGTCGCAGGGCCTACCTCGCGACCCGATCAGTGCCAGCAGCCGCGTCCACGGCTCGGCCACCGTGCCCCAGCATCGCAGGGCCTACCTCGCGATCCGCGCCCCACCGCCCCGTGCCAGATCGTGCCAGGCCGTGCCAGACCGTGCCCCGGTGTGGCCAGGCCAATTGCACACTCCATTGCACACTCGCCCGCCGCGAAATGCAGATCGGCCGGAAACCGGGGTTTCTCGGCCGAACTCGGGCACCTGGAACTTAGGCCCTGCAGGACTCGAACCATGAGCCGGTCACCGTGCCGGATCGTGCCAGGCTGCGTCAGGGAGTGCCCATGTGTGCCACGCGGCGGAGGTTGTGGCGGTTCCGGCAGCGTGCCGTCGTGCCAGGCTGTGCCAGATCGTGCCAGGTTGTGGCCTGGGCAATTGCACACTCCGTTGCACGCTCGGCCCGCGAGCACCGCGCCGCAAAGCGTCCGCCGAACGCCTGCACCGACGAGATCGCCGCCCGCGAATACCTCGACGGTCTGCTCGGCCACGATGAGCGCGCGGCCTGACCAGGCCCGCCCCGGGAGAAGCGACGCCACCCCAGATGAGACCCGCGGCCGCGCCACCGGTCTGCCGCCGCGCACTGCCTCAAGCGCGCGCGTAACCCTCGAACGACATCGGCGCTGCTTCCGGACACCGCGCGAACCCGATCGCAACGACACGGCCTTGAGACCCCGCTCGGCCCCAAAACGACCCCGGCAGTGTTCTCGGACACCACGCCACGAGCGTAGTAGTCGAGCATGCACAAGACTGTTTGGGTCGCGCCTCACTCAATCCGAGATCCACACCCCCCAGAAACGTCATCGTTCCTCTAGTATATACCAACAGTCCTCAATTGGCACATACCTGCATCGGCCATTGGTCGAAGTCTCGAGTGAATTGTGCAACTGCGTAGGCACCCAGACGTAGAAAAGGGAAAGGCCATTCACGGCGAGGCCGTAATTCGCCATGCATACGAATACGCGACCACGCGACGCCACTGCGCCCTCCGCCGAGAGATCGTGAAGGATCTCCTGAAGGGCTTGGCGATCGTAGCCATTCGGATTCATCAGCATGCCGCGTACGGCGTCCAGTCTATCGCGACGGGCGCTCCAGTCTCTAGCCAAATCCACGGCAGTAATCCGTTGGCCACAAGCAGCCAGCGCTGCGCCGGCCATCACGGCCAGGGCCGACAGTATGTCACGTGACCCGCTTGCACGGCGGCGTGAGTGTATCGCATTTGACATTCGCTGACTCATCGGCCCCTCCGGTCGGCCGCTGCAGTTCTTGTTCCTTAGGGCTCGCGCAAGAATAACTTCACTCGCTCGCGGGACGCGGGAATAGCGAGTAGTTCCAGACGGGCATGAATCGGGTGGGCCGAAGGTGGAGCTTTTGCATGTCGAGAGCGGAGACGACCTCGCCGGTAGCATAGACACGGCGCGAGAGTGTGGCGGTGACCTTGAGCCCGGTTGCGGTGCTTGTTGTCCGAAGGTACTTGAGCATGGTCTCATGGCTGTCCAGTGGACGGCCCGCCCAGTTCTTGCTGATCTCGGAGAAGAGGCGATGCTCGATCGGGTTCCACTTCGACGCACCCGGCGGGTAGTGCGCGAGGGTCACGGCGACGCCGAAGCGATCACAGAACCGTCGCTGGAGGTTCAGCTTCCAGGCGCGGCAGCGTGACCCGTTGCTGCCGCCATTGTCGGCGAGGAGGAGCAGACGATCCGCGTCGGGGTAGCGTGATCGTCCATGGCGTGTCCACCAGTCCACCAGGCAGTCGACAGCGAAGGCAGGCGTGTCGTGCGAGGTCCCGAGGACCACGTGGCCTCGATTGGCGACGATGTCGAAGATGCCATAGGGCACGGCGATGCCGAGCGCATCGCTGCGGAAGTCGTGGTCGTTGACAAGGGTGGGGGCCATCGCCCAGATGGCACCTGGGCTCTTGAACTGGCCGACCAGCTCCTTCTTTTTCGTGTCGACGCTGAGGACCGGAAGTCCCCTCCGCTGGAAGACGTCGCGGAGGCGGGCGATGTGGCGAAACTGACGGTCTCGGTTGGGCGGCGAGCGACGCGCGAGCTTCTTGTGGTTGACGCGCAACGAGAAGCCAAGGCTGTGCAGGATCCTGGCGACGGTGTTGCCAGGGACCCGAATCCCGCCACGAGCGAGTTCCTTGGCGATCTTCCGCGTCGTTCGACGTGTCCACTTCAAGCCGGTGATGGGATCGCCCGCGGTGTCGTGGATCAGCAGCTTCTCGATGGCACCGATCAGCTGGGGCGTTTCTTTTTCCAGCGATCGACGACCACCGCCGGGTCGGCGAATGCGATCGAGCTGCAGGTCGCGCGTCTCGAGTTCGTGCCGCCCCCTCGCGATCGTGTGGACATCCATACCGGTCAAGTCCGCGATGCGGCGATCGCCACCGCGTCCGACGCGAAGCGATTCGAGGCCGGCGAACAAGCGACGCTGCTTCTCGTCGAGCGTGCTGAGGAACAAGACGATGGCCGCCTTGACCTCGTCGGGTGGTGCAGCCGCACCGGCCACGATCGGTCCGAAGGGCTTCGCAACGTAGGTCGCCTGCCGAGCAAGCCGTTGCTGTCGGCGGCGCTTGGCGTCGGGAGCCGTGTAGAGATACAGGCCGCCGAACTCCTCGCGCGCCAATCGGCCCGCACGTACGAGATTCAGCAGCGGTTGCTTCACCTCGACCTGCAGCTCGGCAACCAGCTCCGAGACGAGCTGGCCACTATTGGACCGGATGACGAGCTCGGCCACCGTGTCAATCAGGGTGCCGAACTTCGAGAAGCGAACCGCGCCGTGACTCCACAAGCCGCGCGCATCGAACTGGGCCACGCTGCGCAGCGTGTAGTAGGCGCCACGGTGAGAGTAGCTGGCTAGGTACGGGATCTCGCGCAGCTTGCGCAGAACGGTCATGTCGACCTTGGTCCCCAGAGCATGCTTCCCCAGCGCCGGTGGTCCAGTTGATCGAGTGACGGTGGTCCAGTTGGCGTCCTGATCGCGCTCGCGGCTGCAGGAGGAAGCTGCGCGCTGGCGGTCAGCCGTCGAGAGGAGCGTTTTCGTCGGTGGTGCGGGGCACGTCGTAGGTGAAGCCGCGGAAGCGCTTGACGGGGACCGGGGAGATCGGGGTCCAGGTCGTGGTGTCGAAGAGGATGGTGTAGGGAGCGCGAGCGTCGTCAGGGTTGTAGAGGGCCTCCCCGACCTCCAGCTCGTTTAGGAAAACAGCTCATACTCTACCGATATTGTCGCAGCGTTGCCAACGATATCACGTCTGCGGTGAGATTCACTAGCGTCGCGACGTAGTGGGGCGTCAGGACACTCGGAGCGCCGCTGCCAAGATTCCCCGTGACCAGCCTCTCACAATCCCTCAGGTCGTCCTCGGACCGAGGTTCGACGAATATCGGCAGCCCTCCCACGTACGGATCGCCTTCTCGGTGCGGAACGGGATTCCGCAACTCGAAGTAGAGTCCGTAGCCGTCGCCGGGATCGAAGTTCTGGTGCTTGTACCGTAGTCCTGTAAAGACCCAGACCTCACCAGGGTGGTTGAGCGGGTAACCGCGTGCAAGCGTGCCCTCCCACTGCTGGAATCTGTCCGTCCACTTCTCCCCCGGAGCCCATTCCGTCCCGTTGCCATGTGATTCGGAGTGATAGCTCCCGCTTTCCGGCTTACAACACATAACCGCGACGATCGGGAGAAATAGCAGGCCGCGCAGTATGCTAGTCATCGATTCCGCTTCGCATATGTTTCTGGGCTCATGAATCGCAAGGCGGCCGGGGATCCACAAAGCTCCAAGTTCGGAGAAGCGTCGGGGGATCCAGTGTCTACGCGGTAGGCCATGGGGTCTCTACCGGTTGTCCAATCACCCGGCGATCTTACGACACCGACCGGCGCGAGAGTTGTCCAACCAAAGACCAAATGGCCGCTCAGATTAGGGTCTAGCATTGTCGTGACGGGGTTGCGATGCCATTCTATTCTTTGCCTCCCCACCACAGAACGCTGCTGCCATGGGCCGCATCGATAGCAACACTCCGGATCCTGCCCGGAGGTCACACGAATCCGAAATCTCAATACCCTATTACCATGATATCTTGTAACCGCGGGTGTGTCTTTCAGGACGATGGTATAGCGGCCGTCGCCTGCACATTTATCGGGCTGGTCGATGTGCTCGAACCAAGGGTAGGTCGTTGAACCTGGGTTGTTTCGGACGTTACGTCCATAGTACGCGAATGTGTCAAACCACTGATTCACAGGGAAGACTGGGACTTGATTCCCGTCACGTTGGAAGGTATCGTCGTTTGCAGCGACGTTGGAGTGCTCCCACCATTCGACCTTGCATTCGCTCACGGCCCCATGCCCTACGTACTGCAAATCGATATAGACTCGAAATACGTGGCCCACGATTGCCTTGGGACCAGTAGACGCCGCCACAGGCTCGCCGTGCGGTCCCTGTCTCGTGATCACGACCCGAAGGTCTCGGACGCAGCAGCAACAGCGACCTCCCAGTCTCGGACCCGTGCAGTCACAGCGACCTTGCCGATACTCGCCGACTTCCGGGCATCCCGGCCACCAGGAGTAGCCACCCCGACCAGAGGACACACTGCTCATCGCCAACGTCTCGCCCGCGGCCATGCTTCCGCCCACCGAGCGAGCCCCGCTCAACGAGGACATGTTGCCTGCGCTCATGCGAGCCATCGCGGTCTCGCGCGCGCCGACCACGTGCGCCGGCAGCCCGCTCGGAGTCGTCGGCCCTGGCAACTCGGGAATCGCAGGCCCGGGAGTCGATGGTCCCGGTCGTGGAGGTTGGCAGCAGCACCGCTCGCCCTCGCGCATTCTGAGCGCACCGCCACCGAGCGACATCGCGCCCTGCCCGCCACCAGCCATGCCCACGAGCGCAGGTGCTGATCCGGCGGCGACGCCGGCGATCGCCCCTCGCCCGCCAACGCTGAGCGTCAGTTGAGTGATGCCTCCAGAACCCTCGCAGCCTCCACACTTGTGATTCTGGACTCCGATCCAGCTGTGTCCGCTCTTGCAGGAGCAAGACCCATGCTTCTTCCCGATCCACTGGTGCCCGCCGCTTATGGCAGCCATCTTGCGAGAGGAAGTCGAGCCGGCGAACCCACGCTGCCGCTGCAGCAGCGGTGCCGTTGAGTCGGGTGCTGGGGATCCGCGCTGTGCGAGGGGGGCCGACATGACCTGAATCGATTGTATGGAGAGGCGGCAAGAGCCGCAACGACTTGAATCTACAGCACTTCAGCCGCCATCACGTTGCGTCCGGCGGCTCGCCGACGGCATCCCGAACTTGCGCCGGGGCGACGCCTCGAGTTTGTCCGCACGCTTCACAACCGCGTGGCCCCATCGTCGGAGTCTGGTCCGTCCGCCTCACACGATGGCTCGTGTTCGCCGATCCGTTCGTCGACCATGATCCCCACGATGAGCGTGCCGTCCGCGACGGCACGCTGAACGAGCCCGGCCCTCGCGGGTTCGCAGCCCGACTCCGCTGCGAACCAGGGGCGGAATACCCCCGTGCCAGGCCTGCTGCCTACTGGCGGTAGGCTGTGCGTGTCGAACATCATATCGGCTGACTTCCTGCGACGCCGTCCCTGCAGCTCCGGCTCCGGTCACCAAGGCGACGGCTCACGAGCCGTTCACGCTGTCGACGCGCGGCATCGCATCGATGCCCCAAGTTCGGCACTACGCCGTGACGCTGTCGTACCAGACGATCGACAGCATGCGGAAAAGGGCCCAAGCACCCTCACCTTCCTCCGTAGTCTCAACGGTGATCTTGTATCTCACGAGCTCCTTCAATGGGTCGAAACGAGCTGTTGTCCTACCCACGGCCACTCGCGTGATCGCGCCGAAGCCCACCTGGGTTCCGTCACCGACATCGTCGCGGTCCTTGTGAAAGAGGACTACGGTCAGGCTCGCTTGGCTCAAGGCGATCAGGTCCATTGAGATCATCGCCTGCTCCCCCAATCGTGGGAGCCAGGGACCGAAAAGGCTGACCGCAGCGCCATCATTCTCGGTCTGAATCAGAGTCGCATCGAACATGTCGGCACCCCCTCGGACCCTACGCCTTCACGGCATCGAACCAGACCGGGGCGAGGAGCCGGTACATCGCCCAATCGCCCGCGCTGCCGCCCGTGATCGTGATCTTGTAGCGCACCAGCTCCAGGATGCCCTGCGCGCTGTTGCTGGAAGCGTTCGGGCCGAACTCCTGAGTCGCTGGCACTCCGACCGTGGAGAGTGCCAGAGTAGTCTCTGAGTCCACCGTCTGACCATCCCCCACCGTCTCAGAGTTCTTCGTGAAGAGCTCTATCTGGATGGTGGAACCGCTGTTCGCGACCAGCTCTCCGCTAATCCGAACGTAGTCACCCTGGCGAGCGAACCATGGGCTGAAGAGCGAGTAGGCGCTACTCGCCTTGATGAGCAGCTGAGCATCGATCATAGCGGTGTCTCTGTAGGAGCGGACTTCGGTGTCGATCGAATTCCCGCGCGACGCCATCGAGGTGGCCGGCCGAGCGGGCCGTCTGAGGGTTTAGTCGTTCGGGTGCACTGAGATGGGGAAGTATTCCCTGCCTCGGCTGCGCAACTTGGCAACCGCTCGCCGCCGCGTACTGTCGAAACACCTTGGAGCTACTTCGATTAGAGCCGCCGCGGCCGCCGACGTCGGAGCGCTGATCGTGGCGAGAATCACCATCGCCTCCCGCTCTGTCAGCCCGACCGCGGGATCAGCGATCATCTCTGCGAGCAGGTGGGGTGCCGCGCGACACCGTTCGGTGGGTTGCGTCGTGGGAACTTCGTCAAGATCCGCAACCCATTGCACGCGCGCAGCCGTCCTTCGGCAGTCGGCTTCTCGATGTCGGAGAACTCCGAGCGCGAAGGCCCATTCCGACTTGACGCGGCTCCCTCCCCTGATATGGAGGCCCCTCCGTCAAGCTCCCCACACTCGAATCTCTCCGTCCGAGCGGCGGGACGGCCGAGTCAGGTCGAGACCGAGGCGAGGGCGCGACGGCGCGGCGCTTGCGCAAGTCGATCTTCGAGGGCGGCTTCGGTCCGAGCAGGGCCCCGGCCACAAGGCCGTCGTGGCGGTGGGCGCTGGCTCGACCGGGTTCGACTGCTCCAGGCGCGGTCGAGCCAGCGCGCGCCGTCGCGACGGACGGAGCGCTGGCTGACCGGGGCCCTGCTCGGACCGAAGCCGGGGCCCCTCGGAGATCGACGCTGGCGCAAGCGCCGTGACGGCGCGCCTCGCCGGTCCGAGGCGGATGCCTCGCCGCGCTGTTGTTTCAGACCTGGTCGTCGCGCCGTGCAGCCCGCGTTGCTGCGATGCTCGACGCCTTCCTCGTCCTCAGTTGTGCCGATGGAAAAGCGGGGGCCGTGCGGCTCTCAGCGACGGTGCGTCACGCTGATATTCGTGGATCGAAACCACAGGAAGCTTCGTCCGTCGGGAGGCCTTCAGTCTGAGATCGAGAACGGACCGCGAGGGTCGTTCACACAGCGGAGTCGAGGATCCTCCAGCGGGAGCCGCACGGATCCCCCCCAGGAATCTCACGGATGTTCGGTCGAGCACTTCTCGGGCAGCAGCGCGGCCCACAAGAAGCCGATCAGCTCGCGGGCCACGGCCGTCTTCGCGACGTTCGTATGCTTGCGCACTGCCAACGCGCGATAGCGCCGCCGAAGGCGTTGCTCGGCACGGGTCGCGATTGCCTGCACGCGAGTCGGTGCATTTGCACGCCGTGCAATGACGGCGCTGTTGTTGGGGTATGGCCGCGCGTAATGTTGCACAGCCTCGACGAGCAATCGTCGCAAACGAGCATTGCCGGCGCGCGTGATCGGACCACGCTTGATTCGTTCGCCAGACGAATGCTCCGACGGCGTGATTCCGCAGTAGGAGCTGACCTGCTTCGCTGACCGGAAGCGACGAGGGTCACCGAGCTCGGCTATCACCGACACCGCCGTCAGCGACTTCACACCACGGAAAGCCATCAGAGAGCGCACGGCCTCCTCGATGTCCTGCTGCCGTCCGCGCATCTCGATCCGTTGGTCGAGCAATGCGAGCGACGTCTGTCGATGCTCGAGCTCATCGAGCATCGAGTCCAGCGTCGAACGATCGTCGTCGATCTGGACCTGCAGTTGACGAAGCCACCGCATGTGGCTGGGCGACCAGTTCTGCCCATCGCGATGCACATGGCCACGCAGCAGCAGGAACTTCTGGATCCGATGGCGCATCCTGACCACGTCCTCCCGCATGGCCTGGGCGGTATCGTGTCAGACCACGCAGGGACTCGAAGTTCCGGAGAGGGCGGCGATACCGCCACGATCTGGCCGGCTCGAAGAAACGACGCAAGCCGCCGCGCGTCGATTCGATCCGTCTTCCGCTGGTCGCCGGGGATCCTCGGCAGATGGCTTGGTGCCGCAACGACGCACTGCACGCCCAGGTCGTCCAGCACCCGCTGCAAGACGAAGCCCAGGCAGCCTGCCCTCGTAGGTCGCTACGACCGATCCTCGCTGCAGCAGCTTCCGGAACCACCGGCGGATGACCGGCAGCCGATTCGGCAGCTGAACCACCGGCTCCGGGCCGGTCCCCTGCTCCTCCAGAACAGCGATCGACAGCGTCTCCTGATGAGCATCGATCCCCACGTAGAGAAACTCGCTACCATCGCTCATGGTCCGGCCTCCTCGTCTGCGTCTGCGCACCACGGCCTCGGCGGTCACCTCCGCCAGCCCGTTGTGGCTCGGCTCAGCTTCGGCTAGGCAACCCACGAGCGCCACGGATGGCGGGGGCCGGGCCTCCATAGCGTCTGATGCGCTCCATGAGCACGACAAGCGCCTCCTGCACGCAGTCGTGTCGATCGTGACAGCACGGCAGCCTCGAAGCGCGCTGCAGGCTCGCGTGCAAACGAGCCCAGTCGACCTGGTCCACCGTCAAGTCCGCGTCGCCGGGCTCTCCTTCGGCATCGGCCTCGCCCATTAGGGATTCCCCCAGGGCAGCGGCTCAGCCGAGTCGCACGCGACAATGGGGCGAGCCGAGTGATGCCAGGTTGCCGCCACCGCCCGGCCCGCCAGCGCGACCCGCAAGCGTCTGCAAGCCCATTTCGCGGCCACCTGAGGGGCGGGGCGTTGGGGAGGCTCACCCACGGCCGTCCGGCGCCTCGTGCTCGAGGCAGCGCTCCTGCTTTCATGCATTTCACCGCTCCTTCATCGCTGTAAGCCCTTGAGATCCGGTGGACTTCGGGCGTCGGACTCACCTCGCGGCCAGCGCTGAACGCCGGAACCTCGGGACTCAGCCGCACGTCATCTCAAGCGATGCTCCTCAATCCGAGCCAACATCATCGACTGGGCTGTCGCCATCGTTCGCGCACGGTGGCTCCGCGCCGCGCCGGGTCAGACGCGGATCAATCCAGCGGAGGAGCGTAACCACCGGGGGGCGATCGTTGGACTCCTCCTGCGCCCAGGTGACCAGGAAGCCGCCTTCGACTTCGCGAACGTCCTTGATCCGGTCAGACCAGTCCAACATCGGCAAGCTCCGTCCCTTCGAGTTTCTCCAGACTCTGTGCGCCTCTCGTGCGCCTGTCCCGTCCGTGCGTTGGGCAAGGTAGCGCGCGATGGCGAGCTCGACCAGGGGGGTGTCGACCCTCGTCCCGCGGAGCATCCCGGTCCGGGTCGATGGCGCGTTGCCGAGCGTCCCATTCCCTCTGGTATCGGACCACGGCGAGGGTCGCAATGTGCGCGAGCTCATTGGCCAATGACTACGCCATGACGGGCGCAGCGCCTGGACGGCACGCAATTCGTTCGCCGGGCGTCCGGGAACTGCCGCGCTCGCCGCTGAACTGCTTCCGTGCAGACCGATCGCCAGGGCCGCCGGCACCCGTTCTGCCGACCCATCGACCATCGCGCGCGGCGGGCCATCGAGGCGGCGATCTTCGATGCTCTCACGCTCGGCGCAGAGGAGGAGCAGCACGATGGCCGCTGATCCCCGCGACCGGCCGCCTACGGCGGAATCCGGCGCGCTCGGGCGACGAGGCGACATCCATCCTCGGGCGCGGACATCGAGCGGCGAATCGGAGATCTCGCGAGCGCCCGAGCATCTCCTGATCACGGTGCCAGAAGCCGCTTCCCTACTGCGCGTCGGGAAGCGAACTGTGTGGAGGCTGATGGCTGACCCGCAATCAGGATTCCCGGAGCGCAAGCACATCCGCGGTCGCACGCTGCTGGTGCGCGAGGACGTGCTCGCGTTCCTCGGATTGAGGACGTCGCAATGAAGCAGGCCGCGCAGAGCCCCTGGAACGGCAATCCGTATCGGCGGCCGAACAGCCCCTATTGGCACATCGTGTTCACGGACGCCGACGGGGTCACGCGGCGCCGGTCGACGAGGACCAAGGACGTGCGCATCGCGCGCGAGCGACTGGCCGAGACCCTGCGCTCGGTCGAGCAGGCGAGGAACGGCCATGTCGACCGCTTCGCACGCGGCCGCGCCGTCCCGATCCAGCATCTCGTCGACGAGTACCGCGCGACGCTGGAGGCGAACGAGTTGGCGGCGCGATACGTGAGCGGCACGATCCGGCAGATCCGGCAATTCCTCGCTTTCGCGAAGGTGAAGCACCTGCCCGAGGTCCACATCGCCGACGCCGAGCGGTTCCTCACCTCGGTCCGCGCCAACCGCAGCGCGAAGACCCGCGATCACTACGCCGGCGCGCTGCGCGGCTTCAGCAAGTGGCTCGAGCGCACCGGGCGCTGGGAGTGCGACCCGCTGCGCAACCTCCCGGTGCGGACCTCGAACCGCGACAAGTTCCGGATCTTCAAGCGCGTCGGCTTCCGCTTCGAGGAGGCCGAGCGGCTCGTCGAGGCGGCCTGGACACGCTACGTCGCGGAGCGGCCGCTCGGCGGCTTGCAGTCGCGGCCCGACTACTGCGAGGCGGTGCGCGACCGGCAGGTGCTATGCTGGTTCGTGCTGACGACTGCGTTCCGCGCCGGGGAGTGCGCGTCGCTCTGCTGGGACGACCTGTGCCTCGACAGCGCACGGCCCTCGGTGCGGCTCGACGGGCGGTTCACGAAGAACGGCGACGACGCCGTCATCCCGCTGCAGGGCTTCGTGGTCGACTCGCTCAGGAGATGCGGGCGCGACGCGATGCGCTGCACGCCCGGCGCGGCGACGACCCCGTGCGCGATGCGGACCGCGTGTTCCGCCTGCCGTCGAAGATCGCCACGATCGTGCGCAAGGACGCCGAGACCGCCGGCCTCACCGCCGAGCGCGGCGCTGGACGGAAGCGCATCGACTTCCACTGCCTGCGCAAGAGCTGCGCGCGGATCCTGATCGAGCTGAAGGTGCACCCCAAGGTGATCCAGCAGGTGCTGCGGCACTCGGACATCCGGCTGACGATGGACCTCTACGGCGAGCTCGGCGACGGCGACCTGTTCCGCGAGCTGCCGGGGACGTTCCCGGTGCCGCGGATGTTCGCGACGGGGGGCGAGCCCGCGAGCACGGATCGCGCTGGCTGAACCCGGCCGGCTCGGCGGTCGCGCGTCCGGCCCGGCCGGTCGACGGCACCGACGGCCTCGGCCGCGACGCGCCCGCTCAGGCGGCCCACGCTCGCCCACGTGCCGCCGCGGCCCTCCGGCGTGCTCCCTGGGGCGCCTTCGCCACACGCACGCACGTGCGTCTTCGTGTGGCCCGACGCGCAGCCCTTTTTCGCGACGCCGCGCGAGTTGGCTCTGCAGGATCCGAGCAGGACCGTCGCAGGGCCTACCTCGCGACTCGATCAGTGCCAGCAGCCGCGTCCACGGCTCGGCCACCGTGCCCCAGCATCGCAGGGCCTACCTCGCGATCCGCGCCCCATCGCCCCGTGCCAGATCGTGCCACGCCGTGCCAGACCGTGCCCCGGTGTGGCCAGGCCAATTGCACACTCCATTGCACACTCGCCCGCCGCGAAATGCAGATCGGCCGGAAACCGGGGTTTCTCGGCCGAACTCGGGCACCTGGAGTTTAGGCCCTGCAGGACTCGAACCATGAGCCGGTCATCGTGCCAGGTCGTGCCGGGCTGCGTCAGAGAGTGCCCATGTGTGCCACGCGGCCGAGGTTGTGGCGGTTCGGGCGGCGCACCGTCGTGCCAGGCTGTGCCAGATCGTGCCAGGTTGTGGCCCGGGCAATTGCACACTCCGTTGCACACTCGGCCCCCGAACCCCGCGCGCGCGACGTTCACCGAGCGCCAGCACCAGCAGAGCCGCCGCCCACGAGTGCCTCGACGGCCTGCTCCGCCACTACGAACGCGCGGCCTGATCACGGTCGCGTCAGGAGAGGGGATGTAGGTCACGGATCGAACCGCAGTTGGTGGCGCCGGTGTTGCGCGAGGTGGAAGGCGCGGGCTCGCCGGCCGAATCGCCGAACGGGGACGGCGGTCGCCCACCGGCTTGGCCTGTCGGTGCACCCAGCTACGATGCGCCGGAGATGCCAACGGTTCTTCGAATCGGGCCGGCGCGGTACTTCTTCTACTCGAACGAAGGGTCTGAACCGCCGCACATCCACATCGAGCAGGCGGGGGCACTCGCCAAGTTCTGGCTCGAACCGGTATCCTTGGCTGCGTCCAGTCGTCTTGGCGCCCGAGAGCTTCGTCGGCTCGAGCGCCAGGTTCATGAGCACCGCTCGACGTTCCTGAGGGCATGGCATGACTACTTCGGATCCTAGCGTCGACCCGCGCGCGACAGACGTCGTGGTTACCGAGGATGAACTCTCAGTCGAGCTAGCCGATGGGCGTCGCGTGATCGTTCCGTTGGCTTGGTTCCCCCGCCTACTCCACGCTACGAACGAACAACGCCTCAACTGGCGGCTGCTGAGCGACGGTCACGGCATTCACTGGCCGGACGTCGACGAGGATCTGAGCGTCGCAGGGCTGCTCCGCGGCACGGCGGCTCCCGGCACGTCTCGACGGGCGATCTGACGCAGCATTGCCGGGGTGTGCGCACGAGGCGCGAAGACTGAAGCGCGCTGCGGACGGTTCACGTGAGGGCCTGCGCTTCACCGGGCATGATCGGCGCCCCGTGCCCGGACTCCAGCCCCTCCACCCGTGCTGTCCGGAGAATCGAACGCGCTGCGCTCCGTGGACTTACGAACTTGCGCTCGACCGCCGCGATCATGCGCGCCGTGCTCCGATTCCAGCCCGTCCTGTCCCAAAACTCGAACGACGCCGATCCTGCGGCTCCCGGCCAAGCTCACGCGCCCCAATGCAACGCGGAATCTGTCCACTCGGCCGAGCTTTGGGCGCTTCGAACGCACCTCGAGCCCGATTCCGCCTCCGTAACCGCCCTGTCGAATCAGCACGATCCCTATGCCGCTGCGCGGTGGTAGTGGTTCGGCACTCCACCGATGCGCTCGCGGACAATCACGTCGCCCTGCCCGGCGTCGGGATTGCCGTCGGTCGGCCCGGGATCATGAAGGAGATCCGGACACTGATCGTCCGCATGGCCGCCGAGAACTCGACCTGGGGCTACTGCCGCATCCAGGGCGAGCTGAAGAAGCTCGGACACTGCGTCGCCACGTCGACGGTCGCCAAGACGCTGAAGGAGCACGGCATCAAGCCGAGCCCTGATCGGCCGACCAGCTGGCGCGCCTTCCTCCGCTCCCACGCCGACGTCATCGCCGCCATCGACTTCTTCACCGCTGAGGTGTGGACGGCTCGGGGGCTCGTCACCCACTACGTGCTGTTCGTGATCGACCACGCGACGCGAGCCGTCGAGATCCCCGGCATCACGACGAACCCTGACTCCGCGTTCATGGCGCAGGTCGCGCGCAACCTCACCGACCACGTCGACGGATTCCTCCGCGCGAAGCGGTTCCTGGTCCTCGACCGCGACACGAAGTTCAGCGGCCGCTTCAAGCGCATCCTGACCGACGCGGGCGTGTGTCAGGTGACGACCTCGTACCAGGCTCCGAACATAAACGCGATCGCCGAGCGCTTCGTGCTCTCGATCAAGCGCGAGTGCCTCGATCGGCTCATCCTCTTCGGGACTGGCCACCTCCATCGCGCCGTCCGGGAGTTCGTCACTCACTACCACACCGAGCGTCCGCACCAAGGCATCGGCAACGAGCTCATCGCCGGGATCCCCGCCTCGGGAACCGGGGACGTCGATGCGCGCGAACGCCTCGGTGGCCTGCTCCGCCACGACGAGCGCGCGGCCTGATCACGGTCGCGTCGGGAAAAGGGGACTCTGCTGACGTTTGCGCCGCACGTTGCGCCACCGGTGTGCCCGAGGTGACCGTTGATCGGCCGAACCGCCGCCAGTCGATTCGCGGCGACGCGGCCGTCACCGTGACCGGGACCCCGGAATAACTTCGACCCAGGCAGTTGCGCTGCTCACTTCGTGGATTGCGTTCCGCGCCCGCTCAGCATAGGCGTGAGGCACCCAGAATTCGAAATCATTAGATGACGCGATTTCGAACGGAATCCCAGCCCTCCACAGAGAGGCGGTCACGTCGAAGCAACCGTCACGATAGGCTCGCGCTACTGGGGTCGGCTTGTGAATGAACCGCAAATAGCAACCCCATTCGGACCGCTCCCATTGAGTAATTTGTTCATAGCCCCTGCACTCCAGCGTCAACCGCAACGATTGCAGTTTCTCGCCGCTCGCCCCGCCTCTGGACACCCCCTGTTCTGTCGCTACGTACACGTCTACTATCGGTGGCGATGCATCGCTGTCACAACTGACCACAGCGTCTAGGGCGTCCCCTTCCATGGCCGCGAACGGACCAATAACGATGCGTAGAGGAGGAGAAACCGTTGAACTGAGGAGCGTATCACTCCGCACCCCGGAGTCAACCGCACGATTTCCGCAGCAACCACAAGCTACAATTAGGATTGCCACGGCAAGTTGACGCAAAGCAGTGCTCATGGTGACCAGATTGGACGTTACGATCATTCAGGGAGCGGGAAGTCACCGAGATCGATCTGTCCTCCCAAGCCGATGCCAGACGGCACACCGGGAGTTCGGGATAGCGCGCGCCGAAGATCGCGACCCGTCAGCGGGAGCACCCACGCCCTGGGGTCGAGCGTCGGGTCTCCGGAAGAAGGGTGCGCGCTAAGCACATTCAGCACGAGAACCGCTGCTGCCAGGCATTTCTGGCCGTCCTCCCAATGGACAACTCCCACAATGAGCCATGAGTTACTTTCAACGCCAAGCCTATTTGGCGAGTCGACCAGCGAGATCATACACCTGTCGCCAACTTGGGTGTGAGCGGTAGCCTGATCGAGATAGATTCTATAGTCTCCGGAAACGGGGTCTCTAGACCAACGGCCCGAAGGCAGAGGTATTTGCCCCCGCCTTGGCCGAGGTCGACGGCTCGACTTGAACCAATGCAACTCCGCCTGAGGCTCGCATGTGCAGGTATACTCAAAAACAGCACCGAAATTGACCCCTGGGAATTGCCGACCCGTTCCGAGTAACCCGGACAACTTCCCTCTGTACCACATCTTGGGATCCTGCGATACTCCGAGCGCAGGTTCGTTGTCGTCACCGGCGACCCAGACCGGGTGGTAAGGAGCTCTCTTTCTGGCCAGCAACGCGTCGTCGGTCGCACGCTTGTGGGGCCCGGACGGTTTCCCTGGGCCTCCAGCCTGGTCGTCCATGCCGCTATAGACGGAGAGAGTGCAAGTTCCGAATCCGCAGTCTGGCGTAGGGTAGTCCAGGGGAGGGCACCGCTCGAGCACCGCCTTTGCATACTCCCCGAAACGAGGATCCCCGAGGTAGGCCTTGTACTTCTCGAGGCATTCTCTATAGGCAGCCAGTTGCGGCTGGCACCGCAGGTAGCGCTCACGGAAGTCTGGCTGAGATGGCGCGGTGCTGGGGTCACCCCCCATGCAGCCTGTGACGTTCTCCGGGTGACAGGGACAAGCGGGCACTCCTGGGGTTCTCGTCGGCGGTGGATCCTGAACCGGAATGAAGAACTCCCCACCTCCAGTCAGGTCTCCCGGCACATCTGCGACTACGTCGTCGATATTCGGAAGATCGAGATCGACCAAGACGTACGCGTCAAGAGGTATGGCAAGCAGTTCCCTGGGCGAGGGATTGCCCGCTCCGCCACAGCTTCCCGCGCACTCACATTCGCCCCCCCGGCCACCTTGTGCCCCAGGACACCCGCTGCACTTGTGGTTGAGGGCACCCATCCACGGGTGCCCGCTCTTGCAGCTGCAGGCTCCGTGTTTCTTGCCTTCCCACTGTTGCCCTGTGCCACCTTGCCGTGCCATGGCGTGATGCGCGTGAGCCCCTAGTCCGGCTCGCTGCTGAGCGAGAAACTCAGTGGTGCAGGCCGGTGCGCGAGTTGCTGCTCGAGAGATCATGGCACCTCGCACTTTCTGTCGGGTCGTCGCCGAGGGATGAGCACGGGACCTAATGTCGCGTCACGTGGCGACCTAGGCTCAGGTCCGCGCAGCGGGCAGAGCACGCAGGGGTCTAGACTGCGTCGAACCACGCCAGGCGTAGCATTCGAAATAGCGTCCACGCCTGCGTTCCTTCACCATCGCTCTCGCAGGTGAACTTGTAGCGGACGAACTCCTTGAGTGGGCCGAACTCGGAGGTCGTTCGCCCGGCGGACGTCCGCGTGATGGCAGTGCCGCTAGCAGGATCGCCGTCCCCCGAGTCCTCTGCAGACTTGTGGTACACCGAAACCTGAAGCCTCCCGTCCGGGTGGAGTTCGACGAGGTCAAGCGTCGCGAGAACGCGGTCTCCCTCACGGTTCATCCAGGGGCTGTACAGAGACACCGAGGCTCCGTCGGACTCGGTGATCATTAGTTGCGCATCGAACATTCGTGGAACCCTCCGTCATGCCGCGTCGAACCAGACCAGCGTCAACATCCGGAAGAGCACCCAGGCCGCTGCCTGCTCGGTGCCCGCTACGCGGAACTTATACCGAACCAACTCCTTGAACGGTCCCCACTCCTGGGTGGTGCGACCCGTCGTGGATCGGGAGACCGTGCTTCCGGACGCGGCTGTTCCGTCTCCAGAGTCTTCGGCGTTCTTGTGGTAGGGGACGACCTCGATGTACCACCCCGCAGAACCCTCGTATTCCACGACGTCGATGGTGGCTCGAGCGTAGTCCCCCGCTCGCGGGAACCAAGGACTGTAGAGCTCGACTGTGCCTCCGTTGAGCTCCGAGTGGACTAGTTGCGCATCGAACATGGCGCTCCCTCTGGTTCGGTCAGCTGGTACCGGTGGCGTCGAACCACACAGGCGGGAGCATGCGGAACGCGATCCACTTTCCTGGGGTCGTCGTGGTGATCGTGAACTTGTAGCGGACCAACTCGTCCAACGTGGCGTTCGTCGAGGAGCCAGAGCCAGGACCGGACCGCCATGTCTCTGACTGGATGCCGATGGTGCTCCTCGTGATGTTGAGCGTTCCGGTCTGCGCGTTGTCGCCGTCTCCGGAGTCCTCACGGTTCTTCGTGAACACCTCCACCTTGATCTCCGCGCCATCCACGGCGGTGACTTCCAGGGTAACTGTGAGGTAGTCTCCGCTACGGGGGAACCACGGGCTGTAGACGGAGTACGCCGCGCTCTTGGCGATGAGGATCTGCGAGTCGTACACGAGGGGTCTCCTTGTTCTTGTCTGCGTGGTGTCCAGGATGAGGAAGCAGCGAACTCCTCCATCGCGCGAGCATCCAAGCACGGGCAACGCGCGACGTCCGCTTCACAGCTACTAGTCGTTCGGCTCGGACACTTCGTGGAGGAATTCCCGTGCTCGCACGCGCAGCTTCGCGGCCGCTCTCCGCCAGACCCTGCCGTAAGCGGCTTCGTCCGTCTCGAGTAGAACAGCCGCTCCGCGGGGTGTCGATGTCAGAAGGGAAGCCAGAAGCACGTCTCTCTCCCTGTCTGTCAGCCCCATCACCGGATTGCAGATCATCGAACGGATCCCGGGCCTCGCAGCGGATCTACCGCCGGTCTTCTCCGCGGGAACCCAGTCCAGGTCGTTGGTCAGGCACTCGCGTCTCGCGCGTTGAAGATCGGCTTCGCGGTGCCGAAGAACCCCGAGAGCGAACCGCTGCGGCGCATCGACCTCGTGGCCGGCGGAAAGCCGCTCACAGAGAACGGCCAAAGCGTCCTGCACGGCGTCTTCCCGATCGTGGTGGCTGCGCGCTCGAGACGACCGCCGCAGAACCACGTGAAGCTCGTTCCAGTCAAGATCATGAAGAACCGCAGCAGGCGGGCGCTGGGTCGCGCTGTGGCCACTCATCAGGCCCCCCCCTCGGCGTCACGAGTCCTGTCAGCGTGCTCACCTCCTTCCACCTGTGAGCTACCGTCGGGCTCTCGCACTTCTTCGCAAGCTGGGCCATCACTAGCAGTTGCGACGCTCAGCCTCTCGAGGATCTTCGAGCCGGCGACACGCAGGTCGCTGACGGTCAGCTCAGCTGCAGAACGCTCTCTTCGGTACCACTTGTCTCCCATCCCAGCAACGATCTCCTGCCTCGTCGAGCGAAGCGACTCCGAGGGGGAGGGGCGTCCCCAGACCGCGAACATGCCCGGGCCACGGAGGGTCGTCAACCCCTCCGAGGAATTGAGCTGCGGCCGCCGACAGGCCAGACGCATGCCGGTGTTGCGCTGCCCCCTGATCGAGGCGGCGGAGCCGGTTTCCGGTCGAGTTGCTCGAGGTCATCGGCGGAGCCGAGAAGCGCGCCACTCTCGCCGAGCGCGACGAGCGAGACCTCGTCCATCGTGACCAGTAGGCTGGGCGCTGCGAGCAGCCGGTGTGGCTGCGAGCGAGCCTCGTTTCCCCGAAAGAGAAAGGAGGCGAGGACGGGCGCAAAAATTGTTTCAGCGCATTGAAAACGCCCGCCCTCGCTCCAGGTTGTTACGGAGCACGCCCAATGTCGGCAGCCGAGCGTTCTCGTTGCACGTTCCGTGGCGGGCCGCGCGGGGGTCAAACCGGCGCTGCCGGGCGTCGGCATCGACCGGTCCGTGGTGGAGTGTACTGGTCCACGAGTTTCCGCGACCGCGTTTCGAGCCGAGCGACTTGCGTCGGGGGCGCGCAGTTGCACTCGATCGGGACCGAACGACCACGATCGAGAGGCGCCGGCGGAGGTCGTGGGCGGCGGTGTGTCGGAGCGCGCGCAGGATGGCCGCTTACGAGCTTCGGCCACGGACAACGGTCAGCGTTCAGGCGGCCGGCGAGAGCTCGACGATGGGCAGGTGCCGGCGGCCGTCGAAGTGCGTGACGTGCAGCCGGAGGTCGCGGACGCGCGTGACGTCGTCATCGTTTGAGACCGGCCATCGCGGTCGCGGCTCGAAGGCGAAAGTTCGGGCGGGCGATGCCGTGGCACCGTGGGCCTCGGATGGTGTTCGGCCATCGAGCGCCTGATGCGGCCGGTGCTCGTTGTACCACGTGGCGTAGGCCCCGATCTCGTCGCGCATCGACCGGAGATCGAACGGCACGCGGATCCGTCGCGTGCACTCCGACTTCATCGAGCGGATGAAGCGCTCGACCACCGCGATGCTGCCCTGCCTGCCGACCGCGCCGAAGCGTGGCCGGATGCGACGGCGCGCGCACCAGTTCCGGAAGGTCGCGCAGAAGAACTGCTTTCCCTTGTCCGCGACGATGTGCCTCGGCTTCCGGTTGCCGCGTCGGCTCGTCGCGCGGTCGAGGAAGCGGCAGATGTCCGTCGACGTCGGCATCTTCGTGAACACGGCGAAGCCGCACACGCGTCGCGAGAGGTGATCGACGACCACCGCGACCCACCAGCAGAACGGCCAGCGCTGGGGTCTGGAGAACGGCAGCCACGGCACCCAGAACCCGGCCGCCGTCGGCACGACGGTGAGGTCGACGTGCCAGACGTGGTCGGGGTACTTGGCGGTGACGCGGCGGGGCTCGGCGGACTGCTCGTCGATGAGGAGTGCCTGCTCCACGTCGTCGGCCGGCGACGGCGACCTCAGCATCCTCCCGACGGTCGTCGTGCCGAGGTGGAGGCCGGCCCGAGCCAGGACCTGGGCGATGCGGAGCTTGCCCAGCGACGGGCACAGGACCTTCAGGCGCTGGACGAGATGGGCGACGACGTCGGGGAACCTGTTTGCCGGCCCTGGCAGGCGCACCAGGGGACGATCGGTCGCCGCGTCGATGCGACGTAGCCAGGACACGATCGTGTCCTCGGTGACGCCGAACACCCTCGCGGTCTGCGCCGACGACCAGCCGCGCGCGGCCTTCAGTTCCAGGATCCGCATCCGCTGGATCGGGCCGTAGTGGGAGCGCCGCCGCGGCGGGATGCGTCCGAGGCGCTCGTCCTTGATGCCCAACTCCTCCCTGAGCAGGGCGATCTCGGTCTCGGTGCGGTCCAACTCGGCCTGGACTCGGATCGTGACGCGACGGCTCCTCGCCGCCGAGCGCCGGGCGAAGGTCAGCGCGGTGAAGGCCACGGAGGCGGCGTGCAGGAAGCTCGACCGCACGGTCCTGGTCCAGCCGCGGGGAGAGCGAGTGGGTGACGTCTCGCCATGGGGGGGCTTTGGAACTCCGAGGGAAGCCGACCAAGGAAACGATGCTAAACCAGGCTCTCAGAGCGGGATGCGGCGCGCCGGCGCAGCCCGGAAGATTGCTGGACCACTACACCACGTCCGTGGCCTCCAACGTCGCGACCAGAGCGCTCAGCGCCACCGCCGAACTCGCCGCCCTCAGCCCGGTTGTCAGGTCCTGAAACGCGGACGGCTGCGGACCCGACCCCTCGAACGAACTGACCAAGCGGTCGAGTTGTCGTCGGAACCTGACCACTGCGTCGTCCAGGCGTTCACTGAGCTGGGCTGCGGAGAGCGGCGCGTTGCCGCACGCAAGTACCGTGTTTGTTGCCACTTACCTGGTACGAACGACTCCGCAGCCCACTCCCAACTTCCCGCCAGAACTGAAATCCACCCCCCCCCCCGTCCCGGTCGTTGCTCGGCCGAACTCGCGCGAACCCGATCGCAACGACACGGCATTCAGACCGCGTTCGGTTCCGAAACGACCTCGGCCGCGTTCTCGGACACCCCGCGCCTGACGCATAGAATCGACAAGAACTAATAATGCTAGTGAGCGTCGTACGCAAGAAACGATATAGCGTCGCGTTCGTCTGATTTCTGAGATACCGGTTTGACACGCATACGCAATGCCCTGTAAGCGGGGAGCCGTTGCGCGAGCAGAATGGAATCGTCTACTTGCTCATCTACGAACCGCTCAACTCGAAAGTTCGGACCTCCGTCCGTGCTCTCGATTATAACTAGTATTCTCCTCGCAACCGCAAGTTCTTTGAGTTCTTCAGCGTTCGCCGAAAAACTCTGGTAGGATCGGCACGACCAGTACATAGGCCGGGGCAGCGGGCAAATATCTAGCACCGCCCCGTCGGGCACCCCGTTAATCGTGCGCCTGGGAAAGAGAAAAAAGCGCGTCGTCTTCGCCTGCCCCTGATAGTCAATCATGACGAAGTCTCCGCACAACGAAGCCGACTCTGAAAACCATCGGACGACTTGCCATGTACCAATCGAAGCGAGCGCTGCCGCCAGCGCCATACATACGATCCGGGCGCTTCGCTCCGGCGCACCAGAATTGTTATCGCGGCTCACCCTGCGCAGCGAAGACATTAAGAGTCCCTCCTGGGCCGATTCCATGCCAAGATTTCGCGCGCTGCGCCTTGAACGCCTCATGGGGTTCGGGTGCCGGGGTTTCTCACCACCGGCGGGTATGGGGCGGGGAGGTCCGGAGGCAGCCGCCATCCCTTGGCCCAACCCGGGACTTCGCTGATCTGTGGATAGAAACACCGAGCCGCAATGAATGACGCGTACGTATTGGAATTACGCGACCGCATGCGATATTGGGATTTTCGTGTATACGCGTAATAGTGAGCGCAGTCACGCGTAGTGATGCACTCACAGGGCAGGGGGTTGACATTATCGTATGGTGGCGCGAAGCACGGCCAACAGACCTTGTGGTACGTAGTGTAGTTTCTTCCCGTTACAATACCACCTGCTTCGCCTTCCCACCAGTAGATAGAATCCGAAACGGTGCCGTAGGCGTCCCGACACCAACCACCTACGAATCTGCCGCCCTCCGTCGGGTCTTCACGGTCCGGATTCAGCTCAAAGACGATGGTCTTGCCGTCGCACTGCTCCTTGACTAATGCGCAATGCTCGAAACCGGGGTTACTGGAGGCGCCGACCACGCCACATTGCACCGCGATGCAGCATCGCCCGTGGGTGGCGCTTGATTCGCAGTCACACGCCCCCCGTCTAGTGACTCCGGGCGTCACGCACCCCGGCCACCACGGCCACCACGGATAGCCGCCGCGAACACTGGACGACACACCGCTCATCGCCAACGTCCCGTCCGCGGCTGTGCTTCCCCCCCTCGAGCGGACGGCGCCCGACGAAAGCAGGTGCGCTCGGTTTACGCCTCCCGGCGTGGCTTCCCGCGCGCCGACCAGGCGCGCCGGCAGCCCGCCCGGAGTCGTCGGTCCTGGCAGCTCCGGAATCGCCGGTCCAGGAGTCGCCGGTCCCGGCCGTGGAGGTTGGCAACAGCACCGCTCTCCGTCGCGCATCCTGAGCGCACCGCCACCGAGCGACATCGCGCCCTGCCCGCCACCAAGCATGCCCATCAGCGCAGGTGCTGATCCGGCGGCGACGCCCGCCGACATCCCTCGTCCGACCGCGCGGATTGTCTGTTGCGTGCGGCCCCCGGAGCCCTCACAGCCTCCACACTTGTGATTCTGGACTCCGATCCAGCTGTGTCCGCTCTTGCAGGAGCAAGACGCATGCTTCTTCCCGATCCACTGGTGCCCGCCGCTTCCGGCAGCCATCCTGCGGGAGGCAGTCGAGCCGGCGAACCCACGCTGCCGCTGCAGCAGCGCTGCCGTTGAGTCGGGTGCTGGGGATCCGCGCTGTGCGAGGGGGGCCGACATGACCTGAATTGATTGTATGGAGAGGCGGCAAGAGCCGCAACGACTTGAATCTACAGGACTTCAGCCGCCATCACGTTGCGTCCGGCGGCTCGCCGACGGCATCCCGAACTTGCTCCGGGGCGACGCCTCGAGTTTGTCCGCACGCTTCACAACCGCGTGGCCCCATCGTCGGAGTCTGGTCCGTCCGCCTCACACGATGGCTTGTGTTCGCCGATCTGTACTGGTCCACGAGTTTCCGCGACCGCGTTTCGAGCCGAGCGACTTGCGTCGGGGGCGCGCAGTTGCACTCGATCGGGACCGAACGACCACGATCGAGAGGCGCCGGCGGAGGTCGTGGGCGGCGGTGTGTCGGAGCGCGCGCAGGATGGCCGCTTACGAGCTTCGGCCACGGACAACGGTCAGCGTTCAGGCGGCCGGCGAGAGCTCGACGATGGGCAGGTGCCGGCGGCCGTCGAAGTGCGTGACGTGCAGCCGGAGGTCGCGGACGCGCGTGACGTCGTCATCGTTTGAGACCGGCCATCGCGGTCGCGGCTCGAAGGCGAAAGTTCGCGCGGGCGATGCCGTGGCACCGTGGGCCTCGGATGGTGTTCGGCCATCGAGCGCCTGATGCGGCCGGTGCTCGTTGTACCACGTGGCGTAGGCCCCGATCTCGTCGCGCATTGACCGGAGATCGAACGGCACGCGGATCCGTCGCGTGCACTCCGACTTCATCGAGCGGATGAAGCGCTCGACCACCGCGATGCTGCCCTGCCTGCCGACCGCGCCGAAGCGTGGCCGGATGCGACGGCGCGCGCACCAGTTCCGGAAGGTCGCGCAGAAGAACTGCTTTCCCTTGTCCGCGACGATGTGCCTCGGCTTCCGGTTGCCGCGTCGGCTCGTCGCGCGGTCGAGGAAGCGGCAGATGTCCGTCGACGTCGGCATCTTCGTGAACACGGCGAAGCCGCACACGCGTCGCGAGAGGTGATCGACGACCACCGCGACCCACCAGCAGAACGGCCAGCGCTGGGGTCTGGAGAACGGCAGCCACGGCACCCAGAACCCGGCCGCCGTCGGCACGACGGTGAGGTCGACGTGCCAGACGTGGTCGGGGTACTTGGCGGTGACGCGGCGGGGCTCGGCGGACTGCTCGTCGATGAGGAGTGCCTGCTCCACGTCGTCGGCCGGCGACGGCGACCTCAGCATCCTCCCGACGGTCGTCGTGCCGAGGTGGAGGCCGGCCCGAGCCAGGACCTGGGCGATGCGGAGCTTGCCCAGCGACGGGCACAGGACCTTCAGGCGCTGGACGAGATGGGCGACGACGTCGGGGAACCTGTTTGCCGGCCCTGGCAGGCGCACCAGGGGACGATCGGTCGCCGCGTCGATGCGACGTAGCCAGGACACGATCGTGTCCTCGGTGACGCCGAACACCCTCGCGGTCTGCGCCGACGACCAGCCGCGCGCGGCCTTCAGTTCCAGGATCCGCATCCGCTGGATCGGGCCGTAGTGGGAGCGCCGCCGCGGCGGGATGCGTCCGAGGCGCTCGTCCTTGATGTCCAACTCCTCCCTGAGCAGGGCGATCTCGGTCTCGGCGCGGTCCAACTCGGCCTGGACTCGGATCGTGACGCGACGGCTCCTCGCCGCCGAGCGCCAGGCGAAGGTCAGCGCGGTGAAGGCCACGGAGGCGGCGTGCAGGAAGCTCGACCGCACGGTCCTGGTCCAGCCGCGGGGGAGAGCGAGTGGGTGACGTCTCGCCATGGGGGGGCTTTGGAACTCCGAGGGAAGCCGACCAAGGAAACGATGCTAAACCAGGCTCTCAGAGCGGGATGCGGCGCGCCGGCGCAGCCCGGACGATTGCTGGACCACTACAGCCGTCCCCGACCGCCACGTGCAACCGCGCCGACTCTCCGACGTCGCTGCTGCGAGCGTCGATCCGTCGATCGGGCCCCTGCCCCGCGCGAGGCCCGCGCGCAACCCAATGACGGTCGCGTCGGGGAAGGGATAGCGGGCAACTGATCACGCTGCAAGTCGCGCGACCGTCCTGCCCGTCCCGGTCGTTGCTCGGCAGAACTCGCGACAACCCGATCGCAACGACACGGCCTTGAGACCGCGTTCGGCCCCGAAACGACCTCGGCCGCGTTCTCGGACACCACGCGCCGGAGATGTTGCCTATTGAGAACCGATCACAGGTGAAGCCCAATCGTCGGACGTACCCAATACGCCGTCGGCTCCCCGTGACACGAGCACAGCCCCACCGTCAACGCGCCGCGCGACCCATTCGTTAGCAAGCCCATCCAGATGGAACCCAGCTCGCCTGATCTCCGGTCGCTCAAGCGTCCGGAGAACGGCGCGGTACGCATCGCCATGATGGAGGCGCATTTCCTTAGCAAACAACCTGCCATTTACGATCGCTTCGAACCGACGCTGAAGAAGGTATTCAGGACCCGGCGTTTCCGACTCGATCGGCGACGCGAACACGTACAGTAGAATTGGCAATCCCCCTATTGCACACAGCAAGCTCGCAGCAAGTACCATTTCGCGGCGAGCCGTGCACTTGAGGCCATCTACCATGCGCCGATCCACCGTGTCGCCATCGTTGTGTGGTGCTGTGCGGATCCCGGACATATCGGAACTCATTGATCTTGCGTGCCTCTAGGCCAACCCTGGTTTCGTGGCGCAAAGTTCATGTTCGAATCGCGACTCCGAGAGCGTCAACCAGTATCGATATGCGCGTTGCAGCGGCTAAATGGCTGAATCTTCATGACTCGAACCTCGCCGTGGAGGCTGTTCACTCGCGCAGTAAGTGCCCGGCCCCCCACGTTGCAGGCACCATCGCCGCTGGTAGGACCCCACTGATCACGCGCGGCACGTCCCCGGTAAATATCGAGCCCTGTGGCCCCTTAACCACGGCAGGACGGCCACTACTACACAGATCGCCGTCCACTGGTCCGAAAACAGTTACTTCGGGCCTGTGAAACGCGCGGTATTTGACCCCAAACAAAACACATACATCCTTACACTGCATGTGAGGGCAGCTGCTTTGGAACCGCATATATATTACAAGCCGGTCCTCATCCGCTGCTATCGTTCCCAGGGCGTTGCTTGTGCCTGGGATATCCATGAGCTGAAGGCGTAACCCGGTATCGTGGGTCTCACAGGCAAGATCGTACATCTCCAGATTCGCCGGTCCGTCGATATGTCGCGAGAGATCGACTTCGGCCCAGTCGTCGGCGGGAGCGGTTCGCCCAACGTACAGATCCTTGTTGGTTAAACCGAGCCGGTCGTCAGAGACCTCCCACCACTCCTGATGACAGGGGCCCAGATCGCCGATTCGCTCGTCTATGCGCATTGCTTCGAAATGCGCGATGAAGCTGAATCTCTCCCAATATCCGTCCTTTGGGAGATGCCGCTCGGGCCACGGCCTCACCTCCGCTCGCTTGATGCAGCAGCAACAGCCCGGCGCCGCCCGGTCTCTGAGCTGGCAAGCGCAACGCCCAGCCCTGACAACGCCACTCTCCGGGCATCCCGGCCACCACGGATAGCCGCTACGGCCACCAGACGCCACACTGCTCACCGGCAGCTTCCCGCCCGCGGCCACGCTTCCGGCCGTCGAGCCAACCGCGCTCAATGACGCCATGTTGCCTGCGCTCGTGCGAGCCATCGCGGTCTCGCGCGCGCCGACCAGGCGCGCCGGCAGCCCGCCCGGAGTCGTCGGCCCCGGCAGCTCCGGAATCGCCGGTCCAGGAGTCGCCGGTCCAGGAGTCGCCGGTCCAGGAGTCGCCGGTCCCGGCCGTGGAGGTTGGCAACAGCACCGCTCTCCGTCGCGCATCCTGAGCGCACCGCCACCGAGCGACATCGCGCCCTGCCCGCCACCAAGCATGCCCATCAGCGCAGGTGCTGATCCGGCGGCGACGCCCGCCGACATCCCTCGTCCGACCGCGCGGATTGTCTGTTGCGTGCGGCCCCCGGAGCCCTCACAGCCTCCACACTTGTGATTCGGGTGTGGCTCCCGGATTGAGTGAGGCGCGGCGCTGACACCGAGCGGTGCGGCGGGGGCGGGGAGCGAGCACAAGATCTTGTGTAAAAAGAACTTGTACAAAACGACGCCCCTCCCTATCGGATGCAGGATGCGAACCAAGCGTCCTGGGAGGGGCGCCGTCGAAGACCTGATCGTCGTCGCGGTGCCGGCTGCGTGCAAGAGCATGGTGGGTTCGATCGAGGCGCTGTGCGCCGCGGTCGCATCGCGCGCCGCAAGTGGCGCGGCAGGCCGGGAGGCGATCGACTACGCGGTCTCGGAGGTCATGGTCGCCGAGCTGACCGGCGCGGTGGAGCGGGACGCGCACGCGGTCATGCTCGGCGCTCTGGAGGTCGACGCGCCGCGAGTCGAGATCGACGGCAAGACCTTCACGCAGGTCAGGTACGGCAACGGCCGGTACCGATCGCTCGCGGGGACCGTCGAGGTGCGACGTGCGCTGTATCGTCCGCTCGGCGAGGGCAACGCACCGACGGTGGACGCGATCAGCCTGCGTGCGGGCGCCATCGGCGACGGCTGGCTACCGCAGACGGCCGGGGCGATGGCTTTCGAGCTGCAGAAGGCGCCATCGCGGGAGGGTGAGCAGAGCGGCAAGCAGACCCGCCGGCTTCCCTACTCTCGCGCGAGCTTCGAGCGCGTGCCGCATGAGCTCGGGGCGCTGTACCTTCGTCACCAGGTCAACATCGAGGACGCCATCGTGAGCAGCCTCGAGATCCCGGCTGAGGCACGCGCGATCTCGGTATCGCTCGACCGGGCGAGCGTGCCGATGGAGGAGCCATCCCGCGGCCGCCCGGTCGGCCCAGGAGGAACGCGCCGAAGATCACGCGCGTCTTCCACATGGCATTGCGGCACCGTCACGTTGCACGATGGCAACGGCCGAGCGCTCTACTCGATGCGCTTCGGACAAATGCCTGGCATCGACCCCTTGGACGTGTGCAACGCCATGGCGAACGTGGTCTACCGGCTGCGCGAGAAGCAGCCCGAGCTGCGACTTCAGCTACTCGCTGATGGGGCTCACGAGATGTGGAACCTGCTCGAGTCGAGCTTCCCGGAAAGCCTCTTAGGTCCGCGCCATCTGATGGTCGACTTCTGGCACGTCCTCGAGAAGCTGTCCGCGGCAGCCGAGGCGATCCAGGGCGCCGAAAGCCGAGCGGTCGTGGCTGGCTGGCGCCGGCTCCTCGAGCGCAGGAAGGACGCCGTCACGCAGATTCTCGCCGACCTCGAACCGCACTGGTGCGACCCGGTCGACGGCAGCGTGGTCAAGCACGGCCCCATCCACGAGGCCATCACCTACCTCACGAATCATGCGCACCGCATGAACTACGCCGGCGCCCGCGCCAAAGGGCTGCCGATCGGCAGCGGAACCGTCGAGGCAACCTGCAAGAGCCTCATCGGCGTGCGCATGAAGCGCGCCGGATCGCGCTGGAAGCAGGATACCGGCGACCACGTGATCAAGCTCCGCGCGCTCGCGCTCAGCCACCAATGGGACGCTGCCATGTCGCGGTTCTTCGCTACGCAGCGGACCGCCGTCCGAGCGCTCGCGGCATGAAAAGAGCGGCTTCGCTCAATACGAGATCCACACCCTGTGATTCTGGACTCCGATCCAGCTGTGTCCGCTCTTGCAGGAGCAAGACGCATACTTCTTCCCGATCCACTGGTGCCCGCCGCTTCCGGCAGCCATCCTGCGGGAGGCAGTCGAGCCGGCGAACCCACGCTGCCGCTGCAGCAGCGCTGCCGTTGAGTCGGGTGCTGGGGATGCGCGCTGTGCGAGGGGGACCGACATGACCTGAATCGATTGTATGGAGAGGCGGCGAGAGCCGCAACGATTTGAATATAAAGAACTTCAGCCGCCATCACGTTGCCTCCGGCGGCTCGCCGACGGCATCCCGAACTTGCGCCGGGGCGACGCCTCGAGTTGTCCGCACGCTTCACAACTGCGTGGCCCCATCGTCGGAGTCTGGTCCGTCCGCCTCACACGATGGCTCGTGTTCGCCGATCCGTTCGTCGACCATGATCGCCACGATGAGCGTGCCGTCTGCGACGGCACGCTGAACGAGCCCGGCCCTCGCGGGTTCGCAGCCCGACTCCGCTGCGAACCAGGGGCGGAATACCCCCGTGCCAGGCCTGCTGCCAACTGGCGGTAGGCTGTGCGTGTCGAACATCATATCGGCTGACTTCCTGCGACGCCGTCCCTGCAGCTCCGGCTCCGGTCACCAAGGCGACGGCTCACGAGCCGTTCACGCTGTCGACGCGCGGCATCGCATCGATGCTGTCGACGGCGCGCTGCGCGGCTTCTCCAAGTGGCTCGAGCGCACCGGGCGCTGGGAGTGCGACCCGCTGCGGAACCTCGCGGTCCGGACCTCGAACCGCGACAAGTTCCGGATCTTCAAGCGCGTCGGCTTCCGCTTCGAGGAGGCCGAGCGGCTCGTCGAGGCGGCCTGGACACGCTATGTCACGGAGCGACCGCTCCGGCGGCCTGCAGTCGCGGCCCGACTACTGCGAGGCGGTGCGCGACCGGCAGGTGCTCTACTGGTTCGTGCTGACGACCGCGTTCCGCGCCGGCGAGTGCGCGTCGCTCTGCTGGAACGACCTGCGCCTCGACAGCGCACGGCCCTCGGTGCGGCTCGACGGGAGGTTCACGAAGAACGGCGACGACGCGGTCATCCCGCTGCAGGGCTTCGTGGTCGACTCGCTCCTGCAGATGCGGGCGCGACGGGATGCGCTGCACGCCCGGCTCGGCGACGACCCGGTGCGCGATGCGGACCGCGTGTTCCGCCTGTCGTCGAAGATCGCCACGATCGTGCGCAAGGACGCCGAAACCGCCGGCCTCACCGCCGAGCGCGGCGCTGGACGGAAGCGGGTCGACTTCCACTGCCTGCGCAAGAGCTGCGCGCGGATCCTGATCGAGCTGAAGGTCCACCCGAAGGTGATCCAGCAGGTGCTCCGGCACTCGGACATCCGGCTGACGATGGACCTCTACGGCGAGCTCGGCGACGGCGACCTGTTCCGCGAGCTGCCGGGGACGTTCCCGGTGCCGAGGATGTTCGCGACGGGGGGCGAGCCGACGAGCACGGACCGCGCTGGCTGACCTCGGCAAGCTCAGCGACCGCGCGGCAGGCCCGGCCCTTCGACGGCCTCGGCCGCGACGCGCCCGCTCAGGCGGCCCACGCTCGCCGACGTGCCGCCGCGGCCCTCCGGCGCGCCCCCTGGGGCGCCTTCGCCACACGCACGCACGTGCGCCTTCGTGCGGCCCGACGCGCAGCCCCCCTCCGCGACGCCGCGCGAGTTGGCTCTGCAGGATCCGAGCAGGACCGTCGCAGGGCCTACTTCGCGACCCGATCAGTGCCAGCAGCCGCGTCCACGGCTCGGCCACCGTGCCCCAGCATCGCAGGGCCTACCTCGCGATCCGCGCCCCATCGCCCCGTGCCAGATCGTGCCACGCCGTGCCAGACCGTGCCCCCGTGTGGCCAGGCCAATTGCACACTCCATTGCACACTCGCCCGCCGCGAAATGCAGATCGGCCGGAAGCCGGGGTTTCTCGGCCGAACTCGGGCACCTGGAATTTAGGCCCTGCAGGACTCGAACCATGAGCCGGTCATCGTGCCAGGTCGTGCCAGGCTGCGTCAGGGAGTGCCCATGTGTGCCACGCGGCGGAGGTTGTGGCGATTCTCGGAGCGCGCCGTCGTGCCACGCCGTGCCAGATCGTGCCAGGTTGTGGCCCAGGCGATTGTACACTCCGTTGCACACTCGGCTGGTGACGGTGGCTCCAAACGACCTGCCTACCGGCATCGATCCGCGCGCCGGCGTGCTCCGGCACCGACCGGAGGAGCGCAATCGGCGGAGGTCGGCTCCACCACGATCGGTGCGTCCGCGGGGTGATCACGACGCCCTGAGCTGACCCGTCGTGGCGACGCGCTCGGGACGAGCCGTGGGGCTCGCCGGCGAGTTCCTGACCGCCGCCCTGTAGGTTCGGTCCGGTCCGCGAACTCCGCGGACAGGGTTTCGCGGGCCTGCGCGCCGCGGAGGGCTTCCAGCCCGAGGTCGATCACCGCCCCACCGGCCGGGCGCTGTGTGGCGCGCCGGAGAGCACGCCCACCGGCCGACACTCCGCCGCCCGGACTCCCGTTTCAAGTCCGGCCGTCCCCGACCGCCACGTGCAACCGCGCCTACTCTCCGACGTCGCTGCTGCGAGCGTCGATCCGTCGATCGGGCCCCCGCCCCGCGCGTGTAGGCGGCGGTCGGGATCCGCGCCTATTCGGCGGTGTGGCCCTGCCGGGGCTGGAAGCCGAGGGTGCGTAGCACCTCGGCGATCGACAGTTCCCTGTTAGCGCCGGACCGCGCGTTAGCCGAGCGAACCGGCAGCGGCAGGAGCTGCCAGACGCCGTCCTGACCACCGGCCCGCCAGGGCCGGAAGGTGACGAGGCCGAAGTCGAGGAGACGCGCGAGCGCAGCGTCGACGTGCTGCCGTGTGATGCCGAGCACGCCGGCCATGCGATCACGACCGTAGAAGGACGCGCCGTGGCGATCGGCAGCGATCGCGAGCAGCACGAGGATCGCAGTCGCGTGTGGCCCGAGGTCGGCGAGCCAACGATCGTGGAGCAGTTCGGCCGCGAGCCATCCGAAGGCGCCATGCGGCCGTCGCACGAGTTCCGGTCGCGGGGGCTTGGGTGGCGGCCGCCGCGGGGTGCCGCTCACGACCGCGCCTTGGCGGCTCGCGACTTCCGTCCCCGTTCTGCCGCCCTGCGCGCGTTGCGTTCGTGGGCCTCCTTCTCCCGGTAGGACCGTCCCTCGATCTTGACGATCTCGGCGCGGTGGACCGGGCGGTCGATCAGCGCGGTCACGCACGAGGCGTTCGAGAAGACCTCGGTCCACTCCGAGAAGGCCTTGTTGGTCGTCAGCACCGTCGACCGAAGCTCGTGGCGACGGCTGACGACCTCGAAGAGCAGGTCGCCGTACCGGCTGTCGTAGCTCAGGTAGCCGATCTCGTCGACGATCAGCAGAGCCGGGTTGCAGTAGCGCCGGAGCCGCCGCGCGAGCGTGACCGACGACTCCTGCGCGGCGAGGTCGTTGAGCATCTCGCTCGCGGTCACCCGCAGCACG